>NZ_QJRH01000024.1 GCF_003254545.1 Flavobacterium tistrianum | reverse complement strand
AATGGAAGATTACCATGTTTTTTCTATGGAAGACATTTCATCGGAAGCTGTTGATAATGGCGTTGCATTGCATGTGGATGATGTTGCCTGGGCCGAAAAGCAGATGTGGGCACCTGATGCCGCGCACAAAGACGGAAAATACTATCTGTATTTCCCTGCCAAACGTGCCAATGGAATTTTCCAGATTGGAGTAGCAGTTTCAGATTCTCCCGTTGGGCCTTTTGTTCCTGAAAAAGACGCCATAAAAGGCAGCTACAGTATTGATCCAACTGTTTTTAAAGACGAGGACGGCAGGCATTACATTTATTTTGGCGGTATCTGGGGCGGACAGCTTCAGAAATATCGAAATAAT
>NZ_QJRH01000069.1 GCF_003254545.1 Flavobacterium tistrianum | reverse complement strand
ATTGGATGCCGCTTTCGAAACCTTCAAAGCGGGCTTTAAAGTGAGCGGAGGATGCGATGCGAAAGGACAGATCCAAGGAAATCCTAAGGCTCCGAAACTATGCGACGGAGGCACAACAACAGTGACCTATAAAGTGACCGACAAATGCTACGAGACCACCATCAGCCGAGACTTCACCATCACGGCTCCTGCAGCAGTAGTTCCTTTATCACCTAATCCTTTTAGTGCTTCCGCTTGTGCTTATGCTGACCAAGCTGCAGTAAATGCTGCTTTTGAAATCTTCAAACAAGGCTTTAGTGTAAGTGGTGGTTGTGATGCCAAAGGTGTATTTGTAGGTAATCCGGTAGCGCCAAACTTATGTCAGGGAGGAACGACCAGTGTTAGTTATAAGGTAACTGATAAATGTTATACTACTACAATCAGCAGAGACTTCACTATTACTATTCCTGCAGCAGTAACGCCAGAGACTCCTGCAGCAGTAAATGCTTTAGCTTGCGCTTATGCGGATCAGGCCGCACTGGATGCAGCTTTCGAGATATTCAAAGCTGGTTTTAAAGTGAGCGGAGGATGCGATGCGAAAGGAGTTATTCAAGGCAGTCCGGTTGCGCCGAAACTATGCGAAGGAGGAACAACAACAGTCAGTTATAAAGTAACTGATAAATGTTATGAAACTACTATTAGCCGAGACTTCACTATTACTAAAGTTAATTTGCTTAATGTTTCAAGTCCTCCAAATAAAACAGTTGTTTGCGGTGAAAATCCAGATGGTGCATTTGCTGCATGGATTGCTGGATTTAAATTTACTGGAGGATGTACAGGAAATGTTCAAGCTACAGATTTATCTCAATTTGTAAAACCTGAGATTGGAACGGCATTAGTTATTGAATATGTTGTTTCGAATAATTGTGAAACGATTAAAAAAACATCAACATTTTTAATCACTCCATGTACAACTCCAATTTGTACATATACTCAAGGAGCTTACGGAAATATTGGAGGTATGGCCTGTGCAGGAGGACAATCTTACACAACTAAAGCTCTTATCGCAAAAGCATTAAGTGCGTACCCAGGAGGAACAATGACAATTGGTTTAGTTGGAAAATCTGTTTTAGTATCTAATAATCAGGCTGATATTAACGGTGTAATAGCAGTTTTACCAGGAGGAGGAGGAAGCAAAATGCTTGCAAATGGAAACCCTCACATTAGTGCATTACCTTCATCATATCTTAAAAATGGAAGAATCAATAATACTTTATTGGCTCAAACCATTACTTTAGGGCTTAATTTAGGTATTGATAGTGAGTTGAGTAAATTTAAATTGCAAGCAGGTATATTGGCAGTTGCTCAACCTGAAGGCGGTTGCGGATCTAAAACTCCAAAAGTGCGTTCTTGTAATCTTGACGGAACAGTAAGTAATGAGTACAAATATTACACTATTCCAAACAATGTGGTTAGTAAACTAGGAGGAGATAAAACAGTTGGTGATTTGTTTAATTTGGCTAATCAAGCATTAGGAGGCGGAAACACTAATGGAGTTTCTCTTTCTGATATTGCAAGCTTGGTAGATTTGATAAATAATGCATTTGATGAATGTAGAATCGCTATAGGATACAACATTCAACCACTTGCGTGTGGAGCTACTCAAGAATCAATAGTTACTCAGACACCTACTACTACAGAAAAACCTGTATTGGAAAGTACTGCAAAAGAAAGTAAAAAACCTGGTTTTGATGCTTATCCTGTTCCATTCAAAAATTACATTACTATTCGTTATAACTTTGATTATACGAGCAATGTCAGAATTGAATTGTTTGATCTATCAGGAAAATTGTTGTCTTCTAAAACAGATACAGATTCGTATTTTGGAAAAGAATATAACTTTAATATTGATTTCTACGTAGGTAAATTCCAAGTTTACATTTTACAAATTACGACTAATAAAGGCAGCAGTAGTAAAAAAATCATTTCTGCTGGTAATTAAATTCATTTATAAATCTTATTTAAAGCATCCGTTAAAAGCGGGTGCTTTTTTTTGAAAATTATTTTTCTTTTATCCTTTAATTATGAGTGTTTTACGAGTAAAATGATTTAGCGAATGCAGATGAGATTTAAAAAAAATAGAGGAAAAATCATGTTTTTCTTTTTTTTGGTTTAATTTTTGGAATACCTTTATATAGTATAATCCTTAAAAAAATAATTATGAAAAAGATACTTACCTTATTTGCAGTTATCGGTTTAATTGCATTTTCTAGTTGTGAAGGACCAGAAGGGCCTCCAGGACCTCGTGGTCCAGAAGGGCCTGTTGCCGAAGTTTTTGAACTTCAAAATGTAAATTTTGATTATAACAAAGATGATGGTTATAATATTTATAGAAAATTAACACCAAATATTGTGGATTCAGATGTTATTTTGATATATCGATTGTCAGGATTAATTAACTCTACAACTCCAATTTGGCAGCAAATTCCAAGAACACTTTTTCTGTCTCAAGGTGAGCTTGATTATGATTTTGATTTTAGTAGAACTGATTTCACTATTTATGCAAGAGGAACTTATGATTTGTCTTTAACTCCAGATCTTATTAGAAATCAAACTTTTAGAATTGTAATTGTTCCAGGCGATTTTTCAACAACAGGAAAATCTGTTAGCAAGCCTGATTATTCAGATTATAATGCCGTTATCAAGAAATAT
The DNA here is from genome assembly GCF_003254545.1 of Flavobacterium tistrianum. Taxonomy (GTDB): domain Bacteria; phylum Bacteroidota; class Bacteroidia; order Flavobacteriales; family Flavobacteriaceae; genus Flavobacterium; species Flavobacterium tistrianum. The sequence goes on along the minus strand of NZ_QJRH01000069.1, from coordinate 370,037 downwards.
AACATTGACGATAGTAATGTTAAGCATTTAAATTAATATTTTTGAAATTGATTTAAAACATAAAAAAAGGAAATCGTAAAGATTTCCTTTTTTATTTAAAGTTGTTATTGTTTAATAAAAGATAATTTAGTGATTCTTGTTGGAGTTGATTGAATATTTATAAAATATATTCCCACTGGCAGATTTGAAATATCTATACTTATTATATATGGGGTTATAAGTGAGAAATTATTTAAATTGACAGTTTCTCCAATGTTATTGACAATACTTACTTGAGTAGTCTCTGTTTTATAAGCAAAATTTGTATTTTCAATGTTTATTACTGAAGTGGCCGGATTTGGATATATTTTTATGTCAGATTGGTTACCATTTCCAGTTAATGAAACCTCATTGCTGTAACTTTTTGATTTTCCAGAAATCCATTTGTTATTTTGGTCATAACCACTATAGGTGACTTCAGTAATTCTTCTGTATTTATAATTGTTTTTTAATGTTAACGATTCTCCTCTTCTTGAAACAATTTCTAATGGTTGTGTTGGTGTGTAATCTTTATTTGTTGCTCCAACTATGTTCTGCCAGGAATTATCAGTAATGTCACTGCCGTTTACTTGAAGTTGCCATTGGTATGTGACATAGTGCTGGTGGATTGTAACTATATTTGGATCAGACGTTATAGATGAACCACTTATAGATTCTGGAGATTCAATTTGAGTTGGAGATGAAATTTTTAAGACTTGATCACAGCATATTGTGTTATTGTTTCTAATTGTCCTAACTAATATTTTTAGTTCATTACTTACTCTTTTTAAATTTTGATATACTGCAATTCGTCTTACTAAATAGTAGTTATCTTCATTAAAATCAAGATCATTAGGTAAGAAATTTCCTAGACTCTCTGAGTTTTCATTTTGTATAGTTTTCCAATTTTTAATATTTGTTTTTGTGTATTCCCATTCATATCTATCCACATTAACAACGTTATCTCCTCTTTGTTCTGTTTGGTTTGGATTTTGTAAAATTGTTAAGTTTATTTTTACTCTTGCTCCATTAATGTTTTTTGAATTTGTGGATATTGTTTCAGCAAAACCATTTGTGTCAAATGGTCCGTCAATTGAAATTATATTTTCAGAAAATGGAGATTTGATTACAGTGATAGTTACAACATTACTTGTGTTTGGGTAGTCATTAAGATAACTATAGCCTAGCATTCTTTTTACTGTGAAGGTTCCAAGAGAACTTGTATAATCTAAAGCTATGCTCTGGTTAATGTTGTCCACATTCAAAAAGTTGGGAGGAAGCGGATTGCCATTTGTTTCCCAACTAGCTTTTATGCCATAAGGTTCATTATCGTATGGATTTAAGTATTTAGATCCGGTTATTGGTTGTGGTCTTTCTCCTAATCTAACCGTCTGATTACAGCATAATGTATTGGTAATATTTCTTGGATTAGGGGCATCTGCAGGAGGATTTAGAGTGGTGCCTGAATTCATAGTCGAATTTTTAATCACCGCTAAATTGGAGCTTCTATAAGCTGTTCCAGCAGGATTTTTGTATTCAGCATAAATGAATCCCCCGGAAGTTAGAAAATCACTCCAGTATAAATTTATTACAACGCTTCGAGTTGCAGTCCTTCCTCCACCAAAAAAAAGTGCGCCACCATCTCCACCAGCTGCTACATTAGCATTTGTACTGCTTAAATTGGAATAGTAAATTTTTAATGTTCCATAATCGTTAACAGCAACATTACTAGGAATATCAACTTTAATGTTTAATGAAATAGTTGAATTTGGCATCGAAGCTAAATTGATTGGACCAGTATTTATATTGGTATTATTTACTGCTGTAGGTGTTAATGTAACGGTTTGTGCGAACATTAATGTACTGAGCATTAATGTTGCAATTAGAAATAAGTAATTTTTTTTCATGATTATAATTTAAATTAAAAAGTCTAAAGTAAATGTTTATATGTAATTTCTTTAATTTTAAAAGTTAAATTATAAGAAAAGTAATAAAAAATAACTTATTGTTATAAAAAAAAAGGAAATCTTACGATTTCCTTTTTTTATGAATATATGTTTTGTAGCTAATTATTCTTCGCTTGACGAATCATTTAAAACTTTTTCTGGTCCGAATTTAAGGGAAACTAAAATTCCTACTAGAAGAGATAAAGCAATAAATCCTAAAGAAGCCCATTCTGGAACGTGGAAGAAATCGTGTAAAAGCATTTTTAATCCCACAAAAGCTAAAATTGCAACTAAGCTGTATTCTAAATAGCTGAATTTTGCCAACATATTTGCTAAGAAGAAATACATAGAACGTAATCCTAAAATAGCAAAAATATTAGAGCTAAATACTAAAAACGGATCTTTGGTAATGGCAAGAATTGCTGGAACACTGTCAACTGCAAAAAGAACGTCCATAACTTCAATAACAATTAAAGCTACGAATAATGGAGTAGCGGCTTTTTTTGCAGTTTTGGTTGTGATGAAAAATTTTTCTCCATCCGTTTCCGATGTAATCGGCATCACTTTGCCTAAAGCTTTATAGATAAAAGAATCTTTTGGGTGAAAATCTTCTTCTTCTCCAGAAAAAAGCATTTTTATAGCGGTAAAAATTAAGAAAACTCCAAATACATACGTTGTCCAAGCAAATTTATTGATCAACATTACTCCGAAGAAAATCATTAATCCGCGGAAAACAATAGCGCCTAAAATTCCCCAGAACAAAACGCGGTGCTGATACTTTTGCGGAATTTTGAATGAAGCAAAAATAATCGCAATAACAAATATGTTATCTACACTCAGCGAAAGCTCAATCAAATAACCCGTTATAAACTTCATTGAAGCCACAGTCGGCTTCAAATTGTCAGGGTTATCAATATAGTCTGTGGTGTAAAGCCAATAAATTACTCCTGAAAAAAGAAAAGATAAAGTTACCCAAACCAAAGTCCATTTACTGGCTTCTTTAGTACTAATGATGTGGGGTGTTTTGTTGAAGACACCTAAGTCTAAAGCAAGAATAAAAATTACAGCAAGTAAAAAGAGTGACCAGACTATCATAATGATTTTTTTTAATGATTTACAAAGATAAGTTTTGATATCTAACTTAAAAATTAAATTTATCAGAAACTTACTTTTAAAATTATGAGTTATAAGTTTTGAGAGAACTTTGTCAAAGTTTGAAACTTTGACAAAGTTGAACTTGCTAAGATTGTCTAAAAAAAAGTGCCAGCAATTATGCTGGCACTTTTTAGAATATATATTGTAAGCTTTGAATTATAGCGCTGAGTTAACAGTTTTGATAATTCTAGCAGCAATTTTGTAAGGGTCTCCGTTTGAAGCTGGTCTTCTGTCTTCTAACCAACCTTTCCAACCTTTTTGAACAGTCATCAAAGGAATTCTGATAGAACATCCTCTGTCTGAAACTCCATAAGAGAAATCGTTGATAGAAGCAGTTTCGTGTTTACCAGTTAAACGTTGCTCGTTGTAAGCTCCGTAAACCGCGATGTGCTCTTTTGTAACAGGACGGAAAGCCTCGCAGATTTTCTCGTAAGTTTCTTGAGAACCACATGTTCTAAGAACTGTGTTAGAGAAGTTAGCGTGCATACCAGAACCATTCCAGTCAGTATCTCCTAATGGTTTTGGGTGATATTCGATATAATAACCATATTTCTCAGTTAAACGGTCTAATAGGTAACGAGCAACCCAGATTTCGTCTCCAGCTTTTTTAGCTCCTTTAGCGAATAATTGGAACTCCCATTGTCCGCAAGCAACCTCTTGGTTGATTCCTTCAAAGTTGATTCCAGCAGCGATACATAAGTCAGCGTGCTCTTCAACTAATTTTCTACCGTGTGTGTTTTTTCCACCTACTGAACAGTAGTACATCCCTTGTGGAGCAGGGTATCCTCCAACTGGGAAACCAAGTGGAAGTTGTGTTTTAGTATCCATGATGAAATACTCTTGCTCGAATCCAAACCAAAAATCATCATTATCATCATCAATTGTAGCTCTACCGTTAGAAGGGTGTGGTGTTCCGTCAGCATACATAACTTCGCACATAACTAACCATCCATTGATACGAGTTGGATCTGGATAGATTGCAACTGGAACTAATAAACAGTCAGAAGATCCACCTTCAGCTTGTCTTGTTGATGAACCATCAAATGACCAATTTCCAAGTTCTTCTAATGTTCCTTTGAAGTTTTCGTGCTCTTCAACTTTAGTTTTACTTCTAAGATTTTGAGTTGGTTCATATCCGTCTAACCAAATGTACTCTAACTTAATTTTAGCCATAATAATATAAATTAATTTTTTTGTTTTTTTTTCGTTGGGTCAAATATAGATTTATTTTTTCAGTCCCAAAAATTAGGGGGCTATTTTGTTTTATGAAGTATAATTTTTTAGATAAGCGCAATTTTGATGGGGGTATATTTCAAAATAAGCAATTTTAATTACCTTAAAAAAATAAATTCGTAATAATTAAGGTTCATTTTTGAATTTATGAGTTAAGGAATTATGAAAAAATGTTTATTTAATCAATAATGCCGTACAGTTTTGTTATATTTCTGTAGTTTGAATTCATTATTCTTTGAAAAAAGCCTTTTATGTTGAAAAATTATAGTTCAAAAATCTAAAATTTATATTCCAAACAGGTGTTTTAATTGTTTATATTTGCTGATCATTTTTTAATGAAAATTATTACGAATTTAAAATATACATAACCATGTCAACATTACGTTTTCAAGCTTTACAACAAGCTTCTAACAGAAAGCCGGTGCATTTTGAAGAAATTGGCCGAAAATCAAATCTTTTTGGTGCCAATGTTTTTAATGAAAAGGCTATGAAGCAGTATTTAACTTCAGATGCTTTTAGAGGAGTAAGAGATGCTATCCAGCACGGAACAAAAATAGATAGAAAGCTGGCAGATTATATTGCCATGGGAATGAAGGAGTGGGCTCTTTCTAAAGGAGTTACTCATTATACGCATTGGTTCCAACCATTAACAGGAACAACGGCGGAGAAACACGATGCTTTTTTTGAAACTTCTTATGACGGAAGTGAATCTGTAGAAAAATTCGGCGGTGCTCAATTGGTACAGCAGGAACCAGATGCATCTAGTTTCCCGAACGGCGGAATCAGAAATACTTTTGAAGCAAGAGGTTATACAGCTTGGGATCCGACTTCTCCAGCTTTTATATATGGTACAACTTTATGTATTCCGACAGTATTTATCGCTTACACAGGTGAAGCTTTAGATAATAAAATACCTTTATTAAGAGCATTGTCTGCAATTGACGAAGCGGCTACAGAAGTTTGTAAATATTTTGACAAAAACGTAAAAAAGGTAACGGCAACTTTAGGATGGGAGCAAGAATATTTCTTGATTGACAAAGCTTTGGCAAATTCTCGTCCTGATTTAATGATGACAGGAAGAACATTATTAGGTCACACTTCAGCAAAAGGGCAACAGTTAGACGATCACTATTTTGGATCTATCCCAACTCGTGCTCTTACTTATATGAGAGATTTAGAGCAGGAATGTATGTTATTAGGTATTCCAGTAAAAACGCGTCACAACGAGGTTGCGCCAAATCAGTTTGAGTTGGCTCCAATTTTTGAAGAAACTAATTTGGCAGTTGACCACAACTCGTTATTAATGGATGTAATGCAAAGAGTGGCTGAACGTCATGACTTTAAAGTATTATTTCACGAAAAACCATTTAAAGGAGTAAACGGTTCAGGAAAACATAACAACTGGTCATTGGCTACAGATACAGGAGTTAATTTATTGAGTCCGAGCAAAACGCCAATGAGCAATTTACAGTTCTTGACTTTCTTTATTAATACGATTAAAGCAGTAAACGATAACGAAACTTTATTAAGAGCGTCTATCGCAACAGCAAGCAACGATCATAGGTTAGGAGCAAACGAAGCGCCGCCAGCGATTATGTCTGTATTTATTGGAGCGCAATTGACAAAAGTTTTATCTGAGTTAGAAAGCGTAACGACAGGAAAACTTTCGCCAGAAGAAAAAACAGACTTGAAATTGAATGTTGTTGGTAAAATTCCAGACGTATTATTAGACAATACAGATCGTAACAGAACTTCGCCTTTTGCTTTTACAGGAAATAAATTTGAGTTTAGAGCAGTGGGTTCAAATTCAAACTGCTCGAATGCAATGACAACTTTGAATGCGATTGTAGCAAAACAGTTAATCGACTTTAAAAATGAAGTAGAGAACTTGATTGAAAATAAAGACATGAAAAAAGACGATGCGATCTTCAATGTCTTAAGAGAATACATCAAACAATCTAAAAAGATTCTTTTTGAAGGAGACGGTTATAGCGAAGCTTGGGAAAAAGAAGCGGCAAAAAGAGGTTTAAGCAATTTTAAAACAACTCCAGAAGCTATAAAAGCAAAAGTTTCTAAACAAGCATTGGATTTATTTGAGCAATTAGGAATTTTTAATCATGTTGAAGCTGAAGCGCGTTACGAAATCGAATTGGAAGAATACACTAAAAAAATCCAAATTGAAGGACGTGTTTTAGGAGATATTGCTAGAAACCATGTTATTCCGACAGCAATTCGTTATCAAAATACTTTAATTGACAACGTAAAAGGATTAAAAGAAATTTTCGGAAAAGATTTTGAAGCATTGGCTAAAGAGCAAATTGTTCTGATAAGAGAAATTTCTGGCCATATTGAAGGAATCAATTCTAAAGTATTGGCTATGACTAACGAAAGAAAGAAAGCAAACCAATTGACTGATGCTCAAAAAATGGCAGAAGCGTATTGCAATAACGTAAAACCATATTTTGATGAAATTCGTAATCACTGTGACAAATTGGAGTTACTAGTAGATGACGAAAGTTGGACATTAACCAAATACAGAGAGCTATTATTTACGAAATAGTCATTTTTGCTGAATAGTTTTTGCCACGAGTTGGACTAATTCTCCCAGTTATTTTTTTATAAAGAATAGAAATTGGTGGAAATCAGTGTAATTCGTGGCAAACTTTTTTTGAATCAAATATGCGAATCATTCAAAGAATTAAAAAAAGGGATTATCTTTGCTGCACATCAACACAAACTAATTTTCATGAGTTCAGATTCTAGCAAAAGATATGCACAAAGAGGTGTTTCGGCATCAAAAGAAGACGTACATAACGCTATAAAAAATATTGACAAAGGTTTATTTCCGCAGGCATTCTGTAAAATCGTTCCTGATTATCTAACGCAGGATGATGAGCACTGCCTTATTATGCATGCTGACGGAGCAGGTACAAAGTCATCTTTGGCCTATATGTATTGGAAAGAAACTGGAGATCTTTCGGTTTGGAAAGGAATCGCTCAAGATGCCTTAATCATGAATATTGATGATTTATTATGTGTTGGAGCAACAGATAATATCTTACTTTCTTCAACTATCGGAAGAAATAAAAACCTTATTCCAGCCGAAGTTATTTCTGCAATCATCAACGGAACAGAAGAATTAATCAATGAATTAAAATCATTCGGAGTTACCATTCATTCAACAGGAGGAGAAACTGCCGATGTTGGTGATGTTGTTCGTACTATTATTGTAGATTCTACTGTAACAGCTAGAATGAAGCGTTCTGATGTTGTAGATAATGCAAACATTCAAGCGGGAGACGTAATTGTTGGTTTGGCTTCTTTCGGTCAAGCAACTTATGAAAAAGGTTATAACGGCGGAATGGGAAGTAACGGATTAACTTCTGCGCGTCACGACGTTTTCGGAAAATATTTAGCTAAAAAATACCCAGAAAGTTATGATGCAGCGGTTCCAGAAGAATTAATTTACTCAGGACAAATAAATTTAACTGACGAAGTTGAAAACAGTCCGATAAATGCCGGTCAATTAGTGCTTTCTCCAACAAGAACTTACGCACCAATTATCAAGAAAATTTTAGACAAATATACTCCAGAAGATATTCACGGAATGGTACACTGCAGTGGTGGTGCACAAACTAAAATTTTACATTTCGTAAAAGATTTACATGTTATAAAAGACAATTTATTTCCGGTTCCACCATTGTTCAAGTTAATTCAAGAACAATCAAAAACAGATTGGAAAGAAATGTATCAGGTTTTCAACTGTGGTCACAGAATGGAGCTTTACGTTCCAGAAAATATCGCTCAAGATATCATTGAAATTTCGAAATCATTCAATGTTGATGCACAAATCGTAGGTCGAGTAGAAGCATCAGATTCTAAAAAGCTGACTATTACTAGTGAATACGGAACATTCAACTATTAAAAAAATAACCATATAAGTGAAATAAGTTCATTTTAAGTTAGATTGTCAGGCTGAGCGAAGTCGAAGCACTGTTTTGATTTGACAGCTTTCTATTCTAATCAGAAAGAATTTATATTTTCTTATATCACTTATATGGTTTAAAAATATTTAATTATGTACGAATTACTTTTTTGGAAATATCTAGACGAAATCTACCTGAACAATCAGGAAGTTTATGAAGCGCTACTTGAAAAAGAAGAAGTAGAAGGTTTAGCTGTTCTTCAAGTTGAAGTAATCATAAATAGAATTAATTCTGTTTTTTCCGAATGGGAAAGGGTAGATGAAAACAGCTGGAAAAATCCAAAAGGAAAAGGTGCATTTCAAGTGATTACAACACCTCAAAGTGTAAAAATTGACTGCTACGGAACAGAAGGAAAAAACATGAATAAACTAGTTGATATCATGGAAGAATTCAAATGTCCGCTTTACGATCCGCAAGTTCCAGAACGTTACGATGAAATGAGCGAGTAAAAAATAATTGTAAATTGTTAATTGTAAATGGTGAATTATGAACAGCCATCAATCATTTACAATTAACAATTAACAATTAAATCTATCCATTTTTCAAAAGCACATCCTGCTCTTTTCTCATTTTTTCAGTCAATTGATTGATATGCGTTTTTATCTTCTGCGGAAGCGTATTCCAACTTTGATCTTTTTCAAAACTTCTGCAATTATCAAAATCGCATTCAACTGCACGAATAACATATTTTTTGTTTTTATAAATCGTAATAATTTTTACGCGTCTTATATAACCATCTTCGTTGCGAGTTCCATAAACAATAACAGGTTCAATATAACCGTCGTCATCAATATCTTTTGTACTGCAATATTTTGTCCAGAACCAAATGTTTGTTTCTTTTGGGAGAGTATCTTCAAGCAAATCATTAATTTTCCATTGATTTAAAAATCCGCCATGATCATTAATCACACAAACTGCTTGTATTTTGGTATTTAATGTATCTTTCTTAGAAATTGTTTTCTGATTTTCGCCCAAAACCAATTCATAAACACCGCCTTTATCGCTAAATTCAAATGCTCTGTAGATAGGAAAATCAGTTAGATTTTCGAGTTCGCGCTCTGCAATTTCCTGTTTGGTTAATTTATGGCTTTCAATTTTTTGAGAAAAAATAAATGAAGAAGAGAAAGAAAGTAGAATTAAAATATATTTTTTCATGTTTTGGATTCGCTTTTAGTATACCAAAGATATTTAAACCTTTTGAGTCCTGCTAAATTTATGTTTTTTAAAAATAGATTTTATTGTACTTTTCTACATTCAAATGACAACAAAGATTTAAAAGAAAAACTATAATATGATCAAAATAAAACACAGTAATTTTCTTCTTGCATTAATATTGCTTTCGGTTGTTAATGTAATGGCGCAAAAAAGAATTCAAAATAAAAACCTTATTCAGTACGTTGATCCAATGATTGGAACGGCAAAAATGGGGCACACCTATCCAGGAGCAACAGTTCCTTTTGGAAGCGTGCAATTAAGTCCCGAAACCGATACAATCGCTTATAGTTTAAATGGAAAATATAATGGCGAAGTTTATAAATACTGTGCAGGATATCAATATGAAGATAAAACCATTGTAGGTTTCAGCCATACCCATTTTAGTGGAACTGGACATTCAGATTTGGGCGATTTCTTAATTATGCCAACAACAGGAAAATTGCAATTAAATCCTGGTGTGGAATCAAAACCGTTATCAGGGTATAGATCGGCATTTTCGCATTCGACAGAAAGAGCTGAACCAGCCTATTATAGCGTTTTTCTGGAAGATCATAAAATAAAAGCAGAATTGACAGCCACAACTCGCGTTGGAATGCATCAGTACACTTTTCCAAAGTCTGATGAAGCGCATATCATTTTGGACTTGACTTCTGGCATTTATAATTATGATAAAAAGAATGTTTGGACTTTTGTTCGTGTAGAAAATGATACTTTGATAACAGGATACCGCCAAACAAATGGCTGGGCGAGAACTAGAACAGTTTATTTTGCGATGTCTTTCAGCAAACCAATTAAAAGTTACGGACAAGCGGCTCAAGAAAAAAGTGTTTACAGAGGTTTCTGGGGAAGATTTGATCAAACGAAAAACTTTCCAGAAATGGCAGGACAAAACTTAAAATTGTTTTTTGATTTTGATACGAATGAAGGAGAGAAAATCAAAATTAAAATGGCATTATCGCCTGTGAGTTCTGCTGGAGCATTAGAAAACATGAAAAAAGAAACTCCTGATTGGAATTTTGAAAAAGTGAAAAAGCAAAGTCAGGAAGTTTGGAATAGAGAATTGAATAAAATTCAGGTTGAAACCATTCAAAAAGAAGATTTAGTAAACTTTTATACCGGAATGTATCATGCTTTTTTAGGTCCAACTGAATACATGGATTTAGACGGAAATTATAAAGGTTTGGATATGAATGTTCATAAAGCCGAAAATTTTACCAATTATACCAGTTATTCGCTTTGGGATACGTATCGTGCTTTGCATCCATTATTTAATATTGTACAGCCAAAAAGAAACGCTGATATGGTGAGTTCGATGCTGGCGCATTCAGATCAGAGTGTTCATAAAATGCTTCCGATCTGGTCGCATTATGCAAACGAAAACTGGTGTATGATTGGATATCATTCTGTTTCGGTTGTGGCAGATGCAATTGTAAAAGGCAATATTAGTTTTGATGCCGAGAAAGCGCTTCAAGCTTGTGTGAATACTGCAAAAGTTCCATACTACGATGGATTGGAGTTTTATGTGAATAAAGGATACGTGCCAGAAGACAAAAGCGGTGCTTCGGTTTCTAAAACCTTAGAATATGCTTATGATGACTGGGCAATCGCGCAAGCTGCAAAGAAATTGGGTAAAACGGAAATTTATAATGAATTCATTGAAAGGTCGAAAAATTATAAAAATGTTTACGATGAGAAAACAGGTTTTATGCGTCCAAAATTGAATGACGGAACATTTAAGAAAGAATTTGATCCATTAGATACTCACGGACAAGGTTTTATTGAAGGAAACTCTTGGAATTACAGTCTGTATGTTCCGCAAGATCCTGCCAATATGATTCAATTGATGGGAGGAAATGAGAAATTTAAAGTTCGTTTAGATTCGTTATTCAACATGCACTTGCCAGATAAGTATTTTGAAAATACAGAAGATATAACAAGAGACGGAATTATCGGGAATTATGTTCACGGAAATGAACCTTCGCATCATGTTGTGTACTTATACAATTGGACAGATTCTCCGTGGAAAGCGCAGGATAAAATTAGAATGATCTTGAAAAAAATGTACCGAAATGGCGCTGACGGTTTAGGAGGAAATGATGATTTCGGACAAATGAGTGCTTGGTATATTTTCAGCAGTTTAGGATTTTATCCAGTTGCTCCAGGTTCTGATGAATATGCATTAGGAAGTCCGCTGATGAAAAATGCTGTTTTGAATTTAGAAAACGGAAAAACTTTTGAAGTAGAAACCATAAATCAATCAGATAAAAATGTATTTGTTTCAAAAGTACTTTTGAATGGAAAAGAACTTTCTAGACCTTTCTTGAAACATGAAGATGTTATGAATGGCGGGAAAATTACGTTTTATATGAGCAGTAAACCGAATAAAAGAGTTATTAAGAGATAGGTGCTGAGATTCTAAGGTTCTAAGGTGCTAAGTTTTTTGACTTTTTTGGATCTAAATCTAGATATAAACCTAACAGGTTTTAAAAACCTGTTAGGTTTCATTAGAATAATAATTAGTATAATTCGTGAATTCGTGGCAAATAACAAAAAACTTCACGAAATTTGCACTTCAAATAAAGACAAGTATATATGAAAATTAATCTAAAATCGGGAATTGACAAGTTGCTTTTCGGAATGAAGCAGAATGACGTAACAGCTGCTTTAGGAAAACCTGATAAAAATTATAAAGACGAAGATGACAACGTAATTTTTGTTTACAATGCTCATAAAATGAGATTAACTTTTTATCAAGAAGAAGATCTCAAATTAGGATATATTGTAGCATCAAGTAATGACTTAGAAGTTTTCGGATTCAAATTAATCGGAAGAAAAATTGCTGATGTAAAGAAAGATTTCGCTGCAAAAGGAATCAATAAATACAACCAGGAAACTTTTGATACTTTCGAAAATTACTTCAACGAAGACAATTGGTTTATCCTTCAAACAGAATTTGATGAGGTGGTGAAGTTTGAAATTGGAGCGATCATCAACAGTAAAGACGAGTTTGACTGGAAATTTCCTGTGAAGAAATAGCATACCGAAAACTTTGTCAAAGTTTTAAACTTTGACAAAGTTCCTAAAAGACATAAAAAAACCGACAATCACTTGTCGGTTTTTTTATATCGTAAAAAGAAATTAACCTTTTAACCATGCATTTTTAAGTTTCTCTTTTGAAGCATCAGTTGCTTTAAAAGTTTCAGCCTCTTCAAATGGCAATTTTACAGTTCCTTTAATGGTTTCTTCTTTTCCGCCACGTTTTATTTTCAAAGTAATTGGATCGTTATCTTTCCAGTTTTCACTTTCAGTAACCAAATCATAAATGTTGTCCAAATTGTATGATTTATTGTTTACTGCTAAGATTTTATCGCCACCTTTTAAATTCAAGTTTTTGTAGAAATCAACAGATTCTGAATCCGGACGAACAGCGATTTCTTTTGTCGCCTTATCAACCGTAATGTATGGAGTTTGCCCTTTAATAAACGGATTTCCTGTTTTTTTCTCCATTGCTTTTGTAACACCAACTTTAGCTAAATAGAAATCGTAAGGGATTGGAGTAGTTCCAGCCACATATTTGTTTAAAAAGTCTCCAACTTCAGGATAAGTCAGCGAAGTGATTTTAGCAAATAATTCATCATCATTAAACGGTTTTTCAACACCATACTCATCAGATAATTTATGCATTAGATCCAAAATACCTCTTTCGCCATTGCTTTTTTCTCTAATTATGATATCGATACACATACCAATTAAAGCTCCTTTTTGGTATACATTTAAGTATTGGTCTTTGTAAGGCTGTTCTAATACATTTTTACTCATTACAGTAAATGACATTGTATCATTTAAGCCTTTAGCTTGCTGAATTTTATCGGCAATACGAGTGTAGAATTCTGCTTCGTTAATCAAACCTTGGTTGATTTGGAAAAGATTAGCGAAATATTCTGTAACACCTTCGTACATCCATAAATGCTCAGACATTTGCGGTGCATTGTAGTCAAAATACTGAATTTCTTTTGAGTGTATAGTCAATGGAGTAACAATGTGGAAGAACTCGTGAGAAACCACATCTTTCATAGATTCTACCAATTTTTCTTTTGGCATAGATTCCGGTAGAACTACAGTTGTAGCAGTTGGGTGCTCTAAAGCTCCAAAACCGTGAGCATCATCTTTTGCCATACTTGATAAGTACAATAAGACAGTATATTTTTTAGTAGAGTTTACTTTTCCTAAAAAGTTTTTCTGTGCTGTCATCATCGTTTTCATCTCTGGAGTAATGCTTTCAGCAGTATATTTTCCAGTAGGAGAGTACACAGCAATTAAGATATCCATTCCGTTTACATTAAAAGTAGTGTAATCAGGTTTAGAATACATAATTGGGTTTTCTACCAAAATAGCATAACGAGAAGTTGTAAACACGTCAGAAGTATTGCTTGCATCTTGATCTGTCATAGAAGTTGCTCCCCAAAGTGTTTCAGGATGTGTGATAGTAACTTTGTAAGGAACGTCTAATTTATCTTTAAAATACCCTACAAATCCATGAGTATTAACCATGAAGTTTTTTCCTGCGTCGATGTTTGTTCCTGCTGGAGAAAATACATCATCATTTCCAAATCCAGTTCCTTTTTCTGTGTCAAAACTATCGTTTACCAAATAAGTGATTTTTTTCAACGTTTTTGCGTTTGAAATAGACCAAGAATTATCGTCTAATCTTTTTACCGTAAGCGGATTTCCTTTAGCATCAAATGCTCTAAAATCTTCAGAGAATTTTCCGTAGTTATCTGTTGAATAAGTACCAGGAACGGTTTTCGGAATACTATAAACAACTTCATCTGTTTTAAAGGCTGGCGGTGTAACTGTTACCAAAACTTTATCATCTTTAACATCAGTTAAATTGATATTAACTTCAACAATATTGCTTTTTGCGGTTCCAGTGCTCCCTGTTTTACAGCTCCAAAAAGTGACCGCTAGAGCTAAGGTGTAAAGTATTTTTTTCATTTCTATATGTTTAGTTAATTGTATTTGACACAAAAATTACCAAAAAGTTACTAAAAAATCACATTAAATTTAAAGATAAAAAAAAACTCCTGAAAAACAGGAGCTCTATGTTAGTCTAATTTATTCTTGATATAATATTTTCCGTCCAAATCTTCATCAAAATCATCTATTTTAACTGGTTTTGGTTTTGGCTTATTTGCAATTGCCTTCTTTTTCCACATCTCAAATTTTTCAAGAGGCATTTTCTTTTTCATAATGTCCAGGACTTCTTTTTCTGCCAATCCAAACTCTTTTTTTATAATTTCAAATGGATTTCTTTCTTCTAAAGCTAACGAAACAAGTCTTTCGGTTTGTTCCGGAGTTAATTCTTTGCGGCTACTCTTTTTCATCTCGTGAAAATTAATTCAAAATAGGGTGTTAATTATTAATAGATTGATTTTCAATTCTAGTATCAATATTAAAAAAAAAAATAATAAGTTGTTTCAGTAAAGTGCACTTTTTTTAGAGAATTTAGCTGTTTTTAAAGGATCTTGATTTTTGAAATGGAATTTTTAGCAGATTCTTCAATTCATTATTTTCTTCAGGCAGCATATGAGTGTCTACACCATATACAAGCTGATCTTTGGGCAAATAGGTAAATGTTCCAAAAAGTCTGTCCCATACAGAAAAAATATTACCATAATTACTATCTGTATACGGCAATACATAATGGTGATGCACTTTATGCATATTGGGAGAAACAATAAAATAGCTTAAGAAAGCATCCAGTTTTTCAGGAAGCGAAATATTGGCATGATTAAATTGTGAAGCAACGACTGATAATGATTGATAGAGAAAAACCATCCACATGGGAGATCCAACAACTAAAACGCCTAAAGTGGTAAAAACAAAACGCACTACGCTTTCTCCAGGATGATGCCTGTTTGCGGTTGTAGTATCGATCCAAGTATCGGTATGATGCACCAAATGAAACTGCCATAGGATTTTTACTTTATGTTCTACTAAATGGGCTAAATAAGCTCCAATTAAATCCAAAAGCAATAATCCAATTATAGTATAAAGCCAGATGGGCATTTGAGGAAGCCATTGCAGAATTCCAAAATTATTTTCTATTGTCCAAGCGGCGGTTTTTATTAAAATAAACGCTAGAATAAAATTGACTACAATTGTTGTGAAGGTAAAAAAGAAGTTTATCCCAGCGTGGGGCCATTTTTTATATTGCATTTTAAACAAAGGAAAACTGCTTTCAATAAGCCAAAAAATGGTAATACCGCCAACTAGAATAAGGCTTCTATGTGACGACGGAATCGTACTGAAGTAAGAAATGATTTCGTTCATAATACATACATATTTGAGTTGAAATAAAATTTTCTTGTCGATTTTATCCAAACAAAAAGAGAAAATCAAATATAAATATATCAGATTTTCTCTTTCAAATTAAATTATATACTAATAATTGCGTATTATTTTTTGATGAGGCTGATTATAAATAACAAAACCCAAGCACCACCTACGGCAATCAGAATCTGCCATAGAAGCCCGCCGCCTCCAATACCAAGTTTTCCAGCGATCCATCCTCCGATAAATCCTCCGATGATTCCAACAACGATATTGCCAATTAAACCAAATCCAGCACCTTTCCAGATTTGACCAGCTAGCCATCCAGAAATGGCTCCTATAAGTAAGAAATATAAAAATTCCATATTTTATTTTTTTTTTGATGATGCGACTTCTTTTCTCTTTTTATGCTTCAGCATGATTTTGAAGCAGTGTCTTATAAAGGAATCCAGCTGCTAATGCACCAAGAATAGGGGCAACCCAAAACAGCCAAACCTGAGATAACGGCTCTCCACCAACAAAAATAGCTTGAGATAATGATCTCGCAGGGTTTACAGAAGTATTTGTAATTGGAATACTGATTAAATGTATTAATGTCAGAGCCAAACCAATTGCAATCCCAGCAAATCTACCATTTGCAAATTTATCAGTAGCTCCTAAAATCACTAATAAGAAGAATAAAGTAAGCACAAATTCTGCAATAAAAGCAGACTGTAACGAATAACCATCAGGAGAAAAAGCTCCAAAACCATTAGATGCAAAGGCACCGGCTTTTGTATTGTCTATTGCAAAGCCCGCTTTTCCAGAGGCTATTGTGTATAAAGTTCCTGCCGCTGCAGCAGCTCCAATACATTGTGCAATGATGTACGGAATAAGATCTTTGCCAGAAAATCTTCCGCCAGCCCATAAGCCAAAAGAAACCGCTGGATTAAAATGTCCGCCAGAAATATGGCCAACCGCGTATGCCATGGTAAGTACCGTTAAACCAAAAGCCAAAGCAACACCCGCAAACCCGATTCCTAAATCTGGAATTCCAGCAGCAAAAATAGCGCTTCCGCATCCGCCAAAAACAAGCCAATAAGTCCCGAAAAACTCTGCAAATAATTTTTTCATAATAAAATAATTTAATGGTTAATGTTTAGAATGTATATTGGTAAGCCCAATAAATTAAAACAAATTGTAAGGGCAAACGTACAAATAAAATCCATATTGGTAAACCAAAACCTGCTTTTTTATTTTGAAACATGTACAAATTGGCAGGGAAAATAATAATCAATAGCATTATAATTCCCCAGGCAGCAAAATGTGATGAAAAAGGCAGGAGCAGAAAGATGCCTAGAATGATTTCGGCGGCACCACTTAAAATATTTATTAATTTGGGGTTTTTAAATGCGGGCGGAATGATTTTTATGTACATTCCTGGATTTCTAAAATGATTTATCCCAGCAAGAATATATAAGCAAGCCATTAAATATAAATGCCAAGGTAGAATCATGATATTTAATTGTTTATCACGAATTTATAAAAAATTTAACAATTATTGCATTACAGATCCTCTTTTTTTGAAACTATGTATTTTGAGTTATTTTTTGGACTTGAAATTTACATTCATAATAATGATGGCAAGAATAATCAATACGATGCCAACCCATTGAGAAAAGATTACTTTTTCGTTTAATAAAACATACGCCATCATTACAGAAACTGGCAATTCAAGCGCAGAAACAATACTTCCCAGACCAATTCCAGTTAAAGGAAAACCAGCAGTCATTAAAAGCGGTGGAATAATAGTACCGAATAATGACAAGACAATTCCCCATTTCAAGAAGATTTCTAAATTAAAAGCAGTTTCCTGAGTTGCAAATGCAAAAGAAAATACAATAACAGCACCTCCCAAAAGCATATAAAGACTTCTTTGTGCGGATGAAATTTCTGTTGCAACACTATTTGCGGTAAACATCGTAGTTGTAAAAGAAGCGGCAGCTAACATTCCCCAAACTAAACCTCTCCAATCTAATTGGATATCATTATTGATGATATTGGTAGCCAAAACAGTTCCGAAAAGCACTATAACTACTGCAATTACCTTTTGTTTTGAAGGCAGTTTTTTTTCTAAAATCATTTCGAGCAAAACACCCATCCAAACGGTTTGCATCAATAAAACAATTCCGATAGAAACGGGAATATATTTTACAGCCAAATAGTAAAATAAACTTGTCATTCCTAATGAAGTTCCTGCAAGCATTAAACTGAAAATATTTTTACGAGATGCTTTTACGGCAGGTTTGTTTTTGTTTTTAATTCGCTGAAAAAGATTGATCAGAAGAATTCCTAGAATTCCGTAAATAAATTGAGAGGTTGTGACTTCTGCAGTTGTGTATCCTTCAGAATAAGCCATTTTTACAAAAGTGGCCAACATTCCGTAAGTGGTTGCTCCCAAAGCAACAAGAAAAACACCTTTTAATACATTATTTTGCGACGTCATAAATTATCTGTTTTTAAAAAATTAAGCCGGCAAAGGTAAGCTATTTTATTCAGGATTTTATCGTACTATGTTGAAAATAGTAATTAAATGGCAACAAAATCGATTTTTAAAGTCTTGAATTTAGAATTCTTTAAAAAGTGAAAATGCTAAAAAATAGAAAAGCCATCAAAAATAATTCTGATGGCTCTTTTTATGTTTTAAAGAATAAATGTTCTCTTTTCTAATTATTTAGGCTGATTTTGATATGTCTCAATTTCAAAAATCAGAGTTGCATTTGGGGGAATTACTCCACCAGCCCCTTTTTCTCCATAAGCTAAATTTGAAGGCAAGAAGAAAGTTGCTTTTTCTCCGTCTGTCATCATATCAAGAGCCTCAAGGAAACCAGGAATCATACCGTCTTTTTTACCAACTGTAAAAGGAAAAGCTTTGTAACCGCCTTGAGCGTCTCTGTTTGCATCATATTTTCCATATGTTTTTGCTACCTGAGCCATGCTACTGTCAAATAAGGTTCCATCTTCGAAATATCCTGCATAGTGAAAGTAGATTGTAGAGCCTTCAGCGCCTTTAACGCCAGTTCCTTTTTTAGTGATTACATATTTTAAACCTGTAGAAGTTGCAGTAGCTTTTGCTTTCATGTCTTTGAAATAAGCGGCTTTTGTAGCCACTATTTTTTTAGCTTCTTCTTTTTGCAATTCTCCTTTTTTCATTTCATCGCTAAAAATTTTTACTGCATCAAATTTCTTGGCAGCTGCTCCTTTGCGTGTAATGGTAATTTTATTAATAATATCATCCTGAACAATTTTATTTACATTGTCCATACCTGAAACTACATGTCCAAAAATCGTGTGTTTTCCGTTCAGCCAAGGAGTATCTTTGTGCGTAATGAAAAATTGGCTTCCGTTTGTTGCAGGACCAGAATTTGCCATAGCTAAAACTCCTCCTTTTTCAAATTTTAATTCTCCAACAAATTCATCTTTAAAAGAATATCCAGGATCTCCAGCTCCAGTTCCTTGCGGATCTCCACCTTGAATCATAAAATCATTAATAACTCTATGAAATTTTAAACCATCGTAAAATGGCTTCCCTTTTAAACGTTCTACTTTTACATAAGGATTTTTACCTTCTGCCAAAGTGATAAAGTTAGCAACTGTCACAGGCGCTTTTACATATTCTAAAGAAACCACGATATCTCCTTTTGCAGTAGAGATTGTAGCAAAAATTCCATCGTCTGGATTCGCTGCAGTAGTTGCCACTTTGCTTGCGGGTTTTGCTGTTGGTTTTGCAGCAGGCTTTTTGGTTTGAGCCTGAATATTTACTATTGCTAAGCAGAATAAAAATAGAAATTTTAATTTCATTGCTTTTTAATTTTTAAGTCTATAATTCGATTACTGTTTGTCTGAAATCTGAATTTCGAAAATGATATTAGCATTTGGCGGAATTACACCTCCTGCACCAGTTGCTCCATAAGCTAAATGAGATGGGATGAAAAGAACCGCTTTGTCTCCATAAGATAATTGCTCAACTCCTTCAATAAAACCAGGAATTAAACCATCTTTTTTACCAGCTTGAAATTGAATTGGCTGGTAGCCCCCTTGTGCTGCTCTCGCAGGATCATATTTTCCGAATTGTTTTGCCACTTCTTCAATACTAGCGTCAAATAAAGTTCCGTCTTCAAGGAAACCAGCGTAATGAATGTAAATTGGATTTCCAGCAACAGGTTTTTTACCGTTTCCTTTTTCTGTAATAACATATTGTAAACCGCTAGCGGTTTTAGTTGCTTTTGCTTTTAAAGCAGCGTAAGATTCTACTTTTTCTTTCTGAACACCAGCGTATTTGCTTTGTTCTTTTGCAATGTCAGCAAAGTAATCATGAAATACTTTTACAGCATCAAATTTTTTAGCCGCTTCACCATTTCTGATAATTGTTACAGAAACGATATTGTCACCTTGAATTACTTTGTTTACTACTTCCTGATCTTTTGCATCTACAACATGACCAAAAATAGTATGCTTTCCGTCTAACCAAGGAGTTTCAACATGTGTGATGAAAAATTGGCTGCTGTTTGTACCAGGACCATTATTAGCCATTGCTAGAACACCAGCTTTGTCAAATTTTAAATCTGAAAATTCATCTTTAAATTTATATCCTGTATCTCCAGAACCTGTTCCTAATGGATCACCACTCTGAATCATAAAACTTTCAATAACTCTGTGGAATTTTAAACCATCAAAAAAAGGCTTGTTTTTAAGGTTTTCATGTGTTACAAACTCGTTTTTACCTTCAGCTAAAGTCACGAAGTTAGCCACAGTTATTGGTGCTTTTTTGTAATCAAGTTCTACAATAATGTGACCTTTGTTTGTTTCGATGTCAGCATATAAACCATCTGGCAGATTGCTGTGATCGTCTTTACAAGAATAAAATGAGCTTACGGCTATTAGTAATAATAAAATACTCTTTTTCATTTTAAGATATTGTTTTTATTGAGTTAATGTGTCTTTTTTGGCTTGCACGGCAGGTTTTGCAACGGCAGGTTTTGGTGTTAAGGTTTGAGTAGACTGTGTAGCAGGTTTTGCTGTTTGAGCCGTTGGATCTGGAACAAAATTTCTAAGTGTAACCGTAACGATTAAAGATTCGTTTGGACCAATTTTTTTGTTATCCCCATGGTAACCGTATGCCATATGAGATGGAAATAAAAACGTGACCGTTTCATTTTTATGCATTCTTTTAATTCCGTCTCGTAAACCCATCATAATGTCTTGTTTGTCTACATAATAGGTTTGCGGACCAAGATCAGAATCAGAGTAAATAGTATTGCCTTTAATATCTTTTATTTCCATATTAAAATAGGCAATATCTCCCTTTCTTGGTGCTGCAGTTTCTGCCGCATTCTTTTCCTCATAGCAAAACCAATACCCTTTTGGAGTGGCAAAATATTTTACTTTCGGATTGCTTTTGATTATTTTTTTAATGACGCTTTCTTCATTTGCCACTAACTTTTTATTTCGGTCAGCCGATTTCTTCATGAATGTTCCCGAAGCTCTAGAAATAGGTCTTCTGGCTTCTTCATGATGCTTACAGCTGCTTAACAAAACAGTAAAAAGCAAAGTGTAAATGCTAAGTTTTAGGTAATTCATGATTTGGATTATAATTTTAGTTTTTTGACTAAATCTTCAAATTTATTTACTGTTTCTTCCATAGATGCTTCAGATCTTCCGCCTGCTGCATTGACATGCCCACCTCCGTTAAAATGGTCTCTTGCAAACTGATTAACATCAAATCCTCCTTGAGAACGGAAAG
Source organism: Flavobacterium tistrianum (assembly GCF_003254545.1). Taxonomy (GTDB): domain Bacteria; phylum Bacteroidota; class Bacteroidia; order Flavobacteriales; family Flavobacteriaceae; genus Flavobacterium; species Flavobacterium tistrianum. Next base: position 348,369 of record NZ_QJRH01000069.1, on the reverse strand, counting down.
AAATTTTAATTATTTTCTCTTCTCTATTTTCAATAAATATAGCTGTAAAAACAATTCCGCGAATGCTTAATCCGTAGTTTACAATTCCTTCAGTATCACCTTTTACATAGTTAAACGAATCAAGTTCTTCTTGTGTAAGAGTCATGTAAGAGGTTTTGTGTTCCTCAAAAATCTTCATGTTTTGAAGTGCACGGCCTAGTAACTGCAAACGACTAAAAGAGCTATTATCGTATAGTAAGACCGGAATTTGAGTGTTTTCGACTCCTAAATCGATCAATTCGGCAATAATTCTGTGCGTATTTCCAGTAGTTCCTGGAAAACGGAAAGAACCAGAATCGGTCAAAATTCCAGTATAAATGCAGGTTGCAATGGTTTTATTAATATCTTCTTTTTTGTTTAAAAAGGCAATAAAATTATAAACCATCTCGCACGTAGATCCGTATGAAGTGTCTGAATATGTATAAGCTGCATAATCATGAGGTTTTTCATGATGATCGATCATGATAAAAGGAGCCGTAAGTTTTGCAAGCGTATGCTCCATTTCGCCTGTACGATGAAAAGCATTAAAATCTAGCGTAAAAATAAGCTCAGCTTCTTCTAATATTTTAATACAGTTTTGAGTGTCTTTTTCATAGATTTTCACTGTTTCTGAACCTGGAAGCCAAGCTAAAAAATCAGGAAAATCATTTGGAGAAATAACAGTTGGCTGATGATTATTTTTGAGTAAAAAATGGTACAAAGCTAGAGTAGAACCCATGGCATCACCATCTGGTCCTCTGTGCGGAATTATTGCAATTTTCTTTGGCGTAGCAAGCAATAATTGAATTGCTTGAATATCTCGTATTTTCATAGTGTGCGAATTTACATTTTTTTAATGTAATGCTGAAAATAATTTTAGTATTCAAGTGGCAGTGGTCAGTGGTCAGTTTTCTTAGGGGCCAGTCTCAATTGCAGTTTTCAGTAAAGTTTGTAGTTTGGAATTTTAAAAATTGGAATTTAACCTTTGGTATAGTTTGTATTTCGCACCTTTTACAATCTGAGATTTATAAATTCCGATAGAACCAGAAGAAAAATAAGCAATTGTGCAGGCGATTGCGATGAAGATTCCAGGAGCAATTCCGAATAATTCCATTCCCATTACTGTGCAGGCAATAGGAGTGTGGGTTGCGCCAGAGAAAACAGCAACAAATCCGATTCCTGCTAAAAGAGCAATTGGCATCGGAATTACGGTTGATAAAGCACTTCCTAAAGTCGCTCCAACAAAAAATAGCGGGGTTACTTCTCCGCCTTTAAAACCAGCTCCAAGTGTAAATCCTGTAAATAAGATTTTAAGAAGAAAGTCATACCATTGATTTGGATTTAAAAAGGAATCAACAATAACAGGAACGCCTAGTCCTGAAAATTTTGTAAAACCTAAGCCAGCAATGGCTACGGCTAAAACCGCACCGCCAATTACAGGACGAAGCGGCGGATATTTAATGTTTTTAGAAAAAAGAGAACCCCAAAAATGAGTGCTTCTAGAAAATAATAGCGCAGCAAATCCTGATAAAACCCCAACAATAAGAGTGAAAATGATATTGTTTAAACTAAGTTCTGGAACAGTTGGAATGCTGTAATGTGTATGTTTTATTTCCCAAAATTCTACAGTAAAATAAGCTGCATAAGCCACTAGAAAAGAAAGCAGAATACTTTTAAAATTGATTTTACTGAAATATAAAACTTCCAAAGCGAAAATTGCGCCAGCTAAAGGCGTCCCAAAAACAGAAGCAAAACCAGCGCTGATTCCGAGAATGATTAAAATTCTGCGTTCTGAATTATCAAGATTGAAAAACTTGGTAAATTGATCGGCAATTGCGCCTCCCATTTGTACCGCAGTTCCTTCTCGTCCTGCAGATCCTCCAAATAAATGAGTCAAAAGCGTTCCTAAAAGAACTAAAGGTGCCATTTTAAAAGGAATGACTTTCTTCGGACTTTCATATTCTTCGAGCAAAAGATTATTTCCTTTTGTAACCGATTCTCCCCAATAGTAATAACTTAATCCAACCAAAAATCCGCCGAAAGGCAAAAGCCAGATAATCCAGTCATGCTGAATTCTAAATTGAGTAACCCATTCTAAAGAAACTAAAAAGAAAGCAGATGCAGAACCTGAAAATATACCAACTAAAGCACAGATAAGAATCCATTTAGGAAGTGAAAGCAGGAATTGTTTTGGATTTTGAGTAGTCATTTAAGATTTGAGTGACTTTTTTTGCCACGAATTCACAAATTTAAAGAATTGGATTCTTTTTGATAAAAAAATAATTCGTGAATTCGTGGCGAAAAAAAATATTATACTACAGCAGTAAATTCGATTTCTACCAAATATTCTGGAGCTACCAATTTACTAATTCCGTAAAATCCTGTTGTTGGTTTTACATCTTTAAAGAAAGCAGAGTGTGCTCTGGCCACTTCTTCGAAAGTAGAAACGTCTGTTGTGAAAATTCTTGTTCTAATAACATCTTTCATTCCCACATTTAAATCTTCTAAAACTTTTTCAACACGTTCCAAAATATTATACGTTTGAGCATAAGCGTCATCAGCTTTTACTTTATCGCCGTCAACAATGGCTACAGTTCCAGAAACTTCAACAATATTGCCAATTCTTACGGCACGGCAATATCCCATTTTGTCTTCCCACGGAGATCCAGTCAAGATGTTTTCTCTTTTCATTTTTTATAATTTTTGCGAATTTGTCAGTACGGTTTTAAAAGCAAATTCAGGTTAATTAAAGCTGCCGCAATTTAAGAATTATGCTTCTGACTGCGATTAAAAAAAGCTTGAAATCAATTCAGAAATCAAGCTTTTTTGTGATATTTTATTCAGTTTCTCTTTCTTCGTAAAGACGGAGCTTATTTTGGACTGTATTCAAATTTTGCTGCAAGGTTTCAATCTTATTCAAAAGATTTGCAATAGCATCAATCCCTTCCAGATTTATTTTGAGATCGTAGTGCATTCGTATCATTTTTTCTATTGTTGGAAGCTGTTCAGGTTCCAGATATTCATCATTTTCTTCCGTTATAATATGAATGAGACCGTAATTATGAAGTTCAGTTATAAAAGTGTTTTCAATTTCGTGGTAAATACAAAACTGTTTGATCTGGATTAAATTTTTATTTTTCATGACTTTCTTAGTTTTGCTAATTCTTCAAATAACTCTTTTTCTTTATCCGACAGTTTTGTTGGAAGTTTTATAGTGTATGTAATGTATAAATCGCCAAACTGATTCTCTTTTTTGTAAACAGGGAAGCCTTTCCCTTTCAACTTCACTTTTGTTCCCGGCTGAGTTTCTGCAGGCACTTTTATTTTTACCTTTCCGTCAAAAGTATTGATATAAGTTTCTCCGCCTAAAATTGCAGTGTACAAATCAATTGGAGCATCAGCATATAAATTATTGCCTTCACGTTTAAAATCTGAATTATTAGAAATTATAAACGTAATGTACAAATCTCCGTTTGGTCCACCATTTACACCGGGTCCACCATGATTTGGAATTTTAATAATCTGTCCGTTTTCAACACCTGCAGGAATTGTAATTCGGATATTTTTTCCGTTTACGGTTAAGTTTTGTTTATGTGTTGTGTAAGCGGCTTTAAGATCTAATTCTAATTCCGCATTAAAATCCTGTCCTCTATATTTAGCTTGCGATCTGCTTCTGCCTGCGCTTTGGCCATACATCGAATTGAAAAAATCCGAAAAATCGCTTCCTGAAAAATCTCCTCCTCCAAAACCAGAAAAATCGCCTTCAGAATATTGATAACCGCCTTGCTGTCTGCTTTGCTGCTGATTAGGGTCATAACCTGCTTTTTCAAATTCGTCAGCATGTTTCCAGTCTTTTCCGTATTTATCGTATTTTTTTCGATTTTCTGGATTGCTTAAAACTTCGTTGGCTTCATTTATTTCTTTGAATTTTTTTTCGGCTTCTTTATCATTCGGATTCAAATCGGGATGATATTTTCTCGCCAGTTTTCGATATGCTTTTTTGATGTCTGCTTCAGTAGCCGATTTTGTAACATCTAATACTTTGTAATAATCGATATAATCCATTTTGCTGAGATTTTATAAATGGTAAATAAAGTATTGAAGTTAAGAATAAGTTGTTAATAATCAAAATGCTGAGTGTTTTTATAAAGTGATTTTTTGGAATTTGGAATTTTCAGATTTGAAATTTATTTTTTACAAAGTAAAAAATCTTGGCAGGTTTTTTGCTTCCAAAAATTAGCTTAATTATATGTTATAAAACTCCTAAAGTTGTAGCAAGTAAGTAAATTATACTATTTTTGTGAAGCTGGACTTTTGATTTATATTAATTATAAAAGGCGATTCGATAATACTTTTTTCAATGAAGCACATTTTATTTTTCATATTATTTTTTACTGCACTGTCTGTATCAGCCCAAATTGAGTCTAGTACAAAATTCAAAACTATTCCAGGCGGAAAGTTTACTGCAAAACCTAAAAAGACTCCAGTTCCTGAGACAAAAGATCCACTGGCAGATTTTAATGATATGCCAGCAATTAAAACTCCAAATGTTTTTGAAAATACAACTATAACTCCAAAATCAAAATTTCAGATTGGAGAAGAGAAAAGCAAATTTACCATGTCTACAGAAACCGATTTTGCCAATCCGGGCGATCGATATGTGGCAAAAATGGAAAAGGATTTAGATAAATCTTTAAAGGATGCTGGTTTGCGAGAAGGTCGCGGTGTTTTGGTAAAGAGAAACATTTCGCTTGGAGATTTTAAAACTAAATCGGAATACTTTATTGTCAAATTCCGTGATTTTGGGGCAATTGATGGAGATTTAGTAAAAGTATCTTCAAATGATTATGTCATTAGAGATCGAATTTTATTGGATTCCAATTTCCAGCAAGTAAAAATCAATCTTGCGCCAGGCTTTAATAAATTAGATTTTGAAGCTTTAAATATAGGTTCACTAGGAGGAAATACAGCAGAAATACAAGTTTACGACGATAAAGGAAATCTTGTGACAAATGATTATTGGGATAATTTAGCCGCAGGATTTAAAGCTTCTATTGTTGTAACGAAAGAGTGATTTTTTAAAGGTGCTAAGATACTAAGATTCTAAGTTTTTATATAAAAGCAAACAAAAAGGGAGGTTCTAAAATAGAACCTCCCTTTTTGTTATATCAAAAACCTGAAAAGCCTCAGAATCTTAGTATCTTAGAAGCTTAGAATCTTAGCACCTTAAAAAGGATCCGCCGTCACCTTAAACTTCATATCTGCTTTTACCGTCACATCTTTTGTTAAAGTTTCTTTTATGGTCACTTTAGTTCTTATTTTGTAGCTATCTGCTTTAATGTATTGATCTAGTTTTTGATCGGTACAAATCAAATCGATTGTATTGCTAGATACGTTAATATTATCAGCATAAGCCAATTCGATTTCATCAGAATTTGTTGTTGAAATATATAAATGAACCGATTTTAAAAACGTAAATGTTTTATCTGAAGGATCTGTAATAGATAATTTCAATGATTTGATTTTAACATCTTTTACCAAGCTAGCTTTTGTTTTATTGTTTTCAAATTCAGCCGAAGAATTGGTTGTAACTTCTGGTGTAAAAATTTCCGAAGGCAAATTAATTGGTGAAGTGCTTTTGATTGTAATCGAAGTATTATTCGAAATAGTAAATGTCAATAAATCATCGACAGTATTACAAGAGGAGAAAAATGCAGACATAAAAAAAGTCAGCGCAATAATTTTTGATTTCATAGTTAAATTTAATTGGGTTTTTGTTAAATACGATTTTTTGAGTTGTTTGGATTTTTTTTTCTTTTAAGGGACTAAGTTTCTAAGGAGCTAAGATGCTAAGTTTTTTTTAGATTTTGAAACATAAAATCTCAGAATCTTAGAATCTTAGAACCTTAGCATCTTTTGATTTAAAAAAAAATCAAAAATCAATTTTTGAATTTCGAATATAAAAAGTACTTTTGCGCATGCAACACAACGTACTTATTTTAGATTTCGGGTCGCAATATACTCAGCTTATTGCGCGTAGAGTTCGCGAATTAAATATATTCTGCGAAATTTTTCCTTACAATCACATTCCAAGTGATTTATCAAGTTATAAAGCCGTAATTTTAGGAGGAAGCCCTTTCTCTGTTAGAGGAGAAGATGCACCGCATCCTGATTTATCGCAAATTAGAGGTAAAATGCCTTTGCTTGCTGTTTGTTACGGAGCACAATATTTAGCACACTTTAGTGGTGGAGAAGTTGCTGCTTCAAACACAAGAGAATACGGAAGAGCTAACTTGTCTTATATTAAAGAAGGCGAAACTTTCTTTGAAGGAGTTTCAGAAAACAGCCAAGTTTGGATGAGCCATAGCGATAGTATCAAAGCGCTTCCAACAAACGCTGTAAAACTGGCAAGCACGCATGATGTAGAATACGCAGCTTACAAAATTGAAGGTGAAACTACTTATGCAATTCAGTACCATCCAGAAGTTTACCATTCAACAGATGGAAAAAAAATGTTGGAGAACTTCTTAGTGAAAATTGCTGAAGTTCCTCAAAACTTTACTCCAAATGCTTTCGTTGACGAAATGGTAGCAGAATTAAAAGAAAAACTAGGTGATGATAAAGTGGTTCTTGGTTTATCTGGAGGAGTAGATTCTACAGTAGCAGCAGTTTTATTAAACAAAGCAATTGGACAAAATTTATATTGCATTTTCGTTAACAACGGACTTTTACGTAAAAACGAATTCCAAAATGTATTAGATCAATACAAAGGAATGGGATTAAACGTAAAAGGTGTAGATGCTGGAGATCGTTTCTTAGGTGAATTAGCCGGAATTAGTGATCCTGAAACAAAACGTAAAACAATTGGTCGTGTATTTATCGAAGTTTTTGATGATGAATCGCACTTATTAGAAGACGTAAAATGGTTGGCACAAGGAACAATTTACCCAGACGTAATTGAATCAGTTTCGGTAAAAGGACCATCTGCAACTATTAAATCGCACCACAACGTTGGTGGATTGCCAGATTATATGAAATTAAAAATTGTAGAACCGCTTAGAATGCTTTTCAAAGATGAAGTGAGAAGAGTAGGAGCTACATTAGGAATAGATCCTGAATTATTAGGAAGACACCCTTTCCCAGGACCAGGATTATCAATTAGAATTTTAGGAGATATTACTCCAGAGAAAGTAAGAATTTTACAAGATGTAGATTCTGTATTTATCGAAGGATTAAAATCTTGGGGATTATACGATAAAGTTTGGCAGGCTGGAGCAATTTTGCTTCCTGTAAACTCTGTTGGAGTTATGGGTGATGAGCGTACTTACGAAAAAGTAGTAGCGCTTAGAGCTGTAGAATCAACAGATGGTATGACGGCTGACTGGGTTCACTTACCTTACGATTTCTTGATGAAAGTGTCTAATGACATCATCAATAAAGTAAAAGGCGTGAATCGTGTAGTTTACGATATTAGTTCAAAACCACCAGCAACAATTGAGTGGGAATAGTAGCATAATTTAAAATTAAGGTCTTACATTTGTAAGGCCTTAATTTTTTATAACCTACTATTTATGAGAGAACTTTTAACGATTTCTCTTGTGTTTATTTTGTCTTTTAACAAAATAACTGCGCAAGATTCAATTATCGAGCACAAGATTCAAAAAGGTGAAACCGCTTATTTTATTGCCCAAAAATATAAGGTTTCTATTGACGAGATTTACAAGCTCAACCCCGAATCGCAAAACGGAATCAAAGACAATCAGGTTTTAAAGATTCCAGTTCACAACTCAGAAAACACAACTTCAAAGCAGCAAACTCACATTGTTGAACCAAAAGAGACATTGTTTGGTTTATCAAAACAATATCATGTTTCGGTTGAAGCCATTCAGAATGCTAATCAGGAAATATTGGCCAGCGGACTTCAAATTGGTCAAGAACTTATTATTCCTCAAAATTCAGATCATTCTTCAAAACAAGAAATCGCTATTTCTTCAAAAACAACGCATCAGGTTGTAGCAAAAGAATCTTTGTTCAGCATTGCGAGACAATACAATGTTTCGGTTCAGGATTTAGAAAATTTGAATAAAGACATTTTGATTAATGGATTGCAGATTGGTCAGACGATTTCAATTCCAAACAAAAGAAAAACATTGGATGGAAGAGTTCGTGTTATCAATCAGGAAACGGTTTTTCATATAGTTGAACCAAAGGAAACTAAATTCTCTATCGCAAAGAAATACGGAATTTCAATAGACCAATTAGAATCACAAAATCCAGAAATTGTAAACGGATTAATTGTTGGAAACAAATTGGCTATTAATACGAAAGGAATTCAACCAACAAACGAAAGTGAAGAATTAATGTTGGCTTTGGCCGAAAAACAAGTTGTTGTCGAGAAAACAAAAGCCAAAACGGTTGAAATTGAAGATTTGAAAGATCGTTTGGTTGTTCAGAAAGAAATGAATCAGAAAATTATAAAGATTAACGATTTGAAAGTGAATCTGAATGATATGAATGGTTCTAAAGAAAATTCGGTTGAAAAATTGCGTTTGGTTTTAGAAGCCAATAAAAATGTTCAAGATGTTTTAATGGCAAAATTAGATTCGCTTGTTGTAGCAATGAATGATGATTTGAAAGAACTGAAACGAATGGATATTTTGAATGTTGAAGAATCAAAAAGATTAGAAAAACAATCTTCTGAAGGAATTAGTAAAACAAATGAATTATCATCTCAACTGAAAAAAGAACTGGCAGAAAACAGAAAAGTGTATGCTGGTCTAATGAATAAAGTTGAGAAAATTGCTGTTGAGGAAAATCAGGAATACAAGAAAAAAATCCGCGAAAGCGAGAAAAAGTCCAATACAGAACCTTTGCAAGAGCGTTTGTCTCTAGAAGAAATTAAACGCTATAAAGAAGACCAGCAAAAAGGAGATGAAAAAAATCAGCTTTTAATTGCTAAAATTGATTCTCTTGACAATCAGAAAAAAATTGAAGTAAAAAGACACATCAGCAAAGCTTCCTATTATAGCATGGAAGCTCGAAAGTTTGATGATAAGCTGGCTTTGGTAAAACTGAAGAAATATCAGGACGAAGCAGTCAAAAAACAGAAAAAAAATAATACTGTCGAAAATTCAAAAACAATTTCGCTAGAAGAAATGAAACAAGAATTGAAAGACAATCCGTTACGACCTGATAAAACAGTAAAAGTAGAAGTTTATGATAATCTTAGAGAAGTTTCGAATGGGTATTACTTAGTTTTGGGTATATTTACAGACGCAGTTGACCGAGATAAGCTTATTATGAAACTCATTGATTCTGGCGATTTTAACGCTAGTTTCTTTTTCAATATTAACAGCCTTTCGTACTATGTTTACAGTGATAAATTCGAAAACATGGAAGAAGTGCTTTATAAATGCAAGAAAAAAGAAGAAGATGAGTTATATAAAGAAATCATAATTGCCAAAGTAGAAATCGATTTGAGATGATTTTTGAGTGAAATGACAAACGGCTCGAATTTTGCTTTTGGATAAATCTGTGAGATATTTTTAAATTAGAAATTAAATTGTTTTAAGCCATATTATGAAATACTATTTAACATTATTGTCTCTTGTATTTTTTATCAGTTCAAGTGCTTTTTCTCAGGAAAAAGTGGTGAAGTATAAAGTGTCAAGCGGTGAAACTATTAATCAGATTGCTCAAAAATTTAAGGTTACGCCTTATGATATTTATAAGCTGAATCCAGATGCTAGAGCGGGTTTAAGTCCGAACACAGTCTTGCTGATTCCTACAACAGGAGATGCAAAAAAAGAAGTTGCTGAAACAAAAACTGCTGTTGCTTCAGGAAAAGAAATTATTCATGAAGTACAACCAAAAGAAACGTTTTACAGCATCGAGAAAAAATACGGAATCTCTGATGAAGCTTTAAAGGCAGCAAATCCGTTTTTGGAGAAAAGTGGTGTTCAGATTGGACAGAAGCTGGTTATTCCTGCAAAAGGATCTGCTCCAAAAACAGCAGCGAAACCTGCTAAAGAAAAAGGTGCTGAAAAATACGTGTATCATGATGTTCAGCCAAAAGAAACAAAATTTGGAATTGCAAAACAGTATGATATGACTGTTGAAGAATTAGAAAAACGTAATCCTGATATTGTTTCTAGTCTGCCAGTTGGTTACAGATTGACAATAAAAGGAACAGCTCCTAAAACAGAACATGTTGCAACAGAAACAGTAAAACCTGCTGAAAATAAGAAACCAGCTGAATCTTCTAAAAAAGCTGTGACTTATATGGATTACCAGGTAAAACCGAAAGAAACGTTTTATAGTTTAGGAAGAGTTTTTCATTTAACGCAAGATGAATTAGTAGCATTAAATCCGTCGCTTTCTGAAGGTGTAAAAGAAGGAATGGTTTTGAAAGTTCCTGCTGGATATATTGCGCCAGCTCCGATTATTGCTGCCCAAGTACCTTCTGAAAAACCAGCTGATTCTTCAGTAAACAAACCAATAGAAAGTACTGGCGGTGGAATTAAGATTGTTGATAAGGTAAAATCTACTGAAAATGAAAATGTAGAAATTGTAGAATTGACTAAAAAAAGAGGGGTTAATGAGCGCAAAAAAGTAGTGTTATTACTTCCTTTTAATATGGCAAAAGTGCAAAGCGACACATCTGGAACTGCAAATAGAATTAAAAACGACAAGTTCTTAAATATGACTTTAGATTTTTATTCTGGAGCTTTAATGGCGATTGATTCTGCAAAAACGTTGAAACTACCAATTGATGTTGCTATTTACGATTCGCAAGAAACCAAAACTACTTCGAATGTTATAGGTTTGACTCAGAAACTTCAAGATGCAGATGCTGTAATTGGGCCATTTTACCAGAGTAATGCAGAAACGGCAGCAAGTATGCTGCGTTCGTATAATGTTCCTGTAATTTCGCCTTTGTCAAAAGATAGCGCAAATCCGATTGATAATTTGTACCAGACCGTACCTTCAAATGATGTAATCAGAAATTCGGTTTTTGACTATATGCGTTCTAAAAACGGAAATATTATAGCAGTAGTTGATAAGAAAAAAGAGTCGGTTATTAATTATATTAAACAAAACCAAAAAGGGGTTGCATTTGCATCTCTGACTGAAACTGGAGGTTTGGATGTGGCTAACTTAAAAAGTTTATTATTGCCAAATAGGATGAACTATGTGGTAATGGAGACAGGAAATACAGCAATGGTTAAAGCTACGATTAAGGCTTTGCTTGATTCTCAGAAAACATGTCAGGTTCAATTGGTAATTTTGGAACCAAATAGCACATTAGATACAGATGAAATTAGTTTTGATAATTTGGTGAAACTGAAATTAATGTATCCTTCTGTGACTCGTGAAAGTGATGAGCAGCCAGTTTTAATTTATGAAAAGCAATATCGTCTGAAAAACAAAGCAAATCCGACGACTTATGCAACTAGAGGTTTTGATGTGACATTTGACACGATGATGCGTCTGATGCAAGGAAAAACATTTCAGGAAACTGCTGATTTGATGACGACTCAGCAAGTAGATAATAAATTTCAATATTATAGAAAAGAAGATGGCGGACACGCTAACAAAGGCGTTTACATCTTGTATTATGATAGTGACTTAACTTTAAAAGTAGCAAATTAATGACATCAAAAGTAACCTATTTAGGAGATTTAAGAACAAGTTCAATTCATGTGCAGTCAGGAAGTGAAATCATTTCTGACGCACCAGTAGATAATAACGGAAAAGGAGAAGCCTTTTCTCCAACAGATACAGTTGCAAATGCTTTAGCAAGCTGCATGATGACTATTATGGGAATCAAAGCTCGTGATCTAGAAGTTGATTTTGTTGGATCTACAGCAGAAGTAACTAAGATTATGAATGCAGAACCAAGAAGAATTGGAGCAATCGAAATTGTATTTCAAATGAAAAGCAACGCTGACGAAAAAAGCAAAACTATTTTGGAACGTGCTGCAATGACTTGTCCAGTATTTTTAAGTTTAAACAGTGAAATCGAAAAGAAAATTACATTCAATTGGAATTAATTTTTAACTTAATATTAAAAGGAGCTGTCTCAAAAGGACAGCTTTTTTTATAAGCTTCGGAGATTCTGTGTTGATTTACAAATGGTCTAAAACAGACAAGAGAGCAACATCTACTTTGCTCTCTTGCCCCTTTCTAACTAACTAACCAATATATTTATTCTGAAAACTCTAATTTTTTAAGTTTGTTCCAGCCTCCACGAGTAAAATCAGGGATTTCAACCGGAGCAGAATTATGGTCTAATGAAATTTCTGTTAACGGCCCTAGACAAGACCATTCGGCTAAATCATAAACGTCCATATCCAAAGGAAGTCCTTTTTGCAAACAGTGAATTAAACGATAATCCATGATGAAATCCATTCCGCCATGACCGCCTACTTTTTTAGCTTGTTCTTCAATTCCTTTGGCAATTGGGTGTTTGTATTTTTCCATTAATGCTTTTTTCACTTCTTCAGGAACAAAAGAGTGTGCGCTCAATTTTTCGTGATTTGGTTTTACATCGTCACTTAATTCTTTTCCATTTAATGCATAACCTTCAAGCGGATATTTATTAGCAAAACCTTTTGTACCGCTCAATTGATACATTCTGCTGTACGGACGAGGAGAAGTCACGTCGTGCTGAATGTGGATTGTTTTTCCGTTTTCCGTACGAATCATCGTCATGGTGTGATCTCCGTTTCTAAAATCTTTAATTTCTTGTCCAGATTTTTCTTTGATGTATGCAGGATTTCCAACCGCTTTTGTATCCATAGAAACCAAGAAATTCATTTTGTCACCACGGTGAATATTTAGTGCCTGACATGCAGGTCCCATTCCGTGTGTCGCATAAATATCGCCGCGATGTTTAATGTTATAATCCATTCTCCAGTTGTTCCAGTATTCTCCCCAGAAAGGCTGTAAACCGTGAATGTAAGAACCTTCAGCATGAAGGATTTCTCCAAAGACACCTTGTTGTGCCATATTTAGAGTAGTCAATTCGAAGAAATCGTAAACGCAATTTTCCAATTGCATACAATGTTTTCTTGTTTTTTCTGAAGTATCAATCAGTTCCCAGATTTCTTTCATAGTTAAAGCTCCTGGAACTTCAATCGCAACATGTTTTCCATCTTTCATAGCCTGAACACCTATCACGGCATGATGTTTCCAGTCTGTTGCCACATAAACTAAATCTACATTTGGCAAAGCCGTAACCTTTCTCCAAGCATTTTCGTCTCCGTAGAATTCCTGTGCTTTTGGAAAGCCGGCTTTCGTTAAAATCTCATTTGATTTTGCCGTATTTTCCTGAGTCATGTCGCACAAAGCCACAATTTCTACACCCGGAATATGTGTCATACGTTCGACTGCTCCAGGGCCGCGCATTCCAAGTCCGATAAAGGCAACACGAACCGTTGGGATTGGATCTGCTGCCATTCTCAATACGTCTTGCTGTCCTTTCGGGCGTGCAGGTGTTTTGGTTTTAATCATTTGAGCCGATGCAAATGTTCCCCACAGCATAATGCATGCGGCTAAAATGAATTTTAAATTACTGGTTTTCATGATTAAGATTATATTAAATAAATAGTTATTCTAAAAACAACCTCTCTAATGAACCAAATTAGAGAGGTTTTCAAAAACAAAACAGACTCTAAGGACTCTTAATAATTATTTTTGACTACTAAATCTTTTCATTAATGGCGTTACATGTTTTTGGGTATCGTCATCTAATGAAGCCAATGCTTTATCTGCTTCGGTTGGCGCGTATTTTGTTAATCCTGTTAATCCTGCCGCAATTACGTTGTATGATTGTTCTTTAATGCTTTCTTCCATTAAATTTTTATAAGAAGCATCTCCTGTAGAAGCTAGTTTTACGATAGCATTTGCTCGCGCGATTGTCTTTTTATCATTTTTAGCAATATCAAGAAGTGTTTTTAAAATCTGATCTTTGGTTTGTTTTTCATTCAAATCAATTGCTTTGATACTTAATACTCTTAAATCTTCCTGTTGATCTTTTAGACCTTCCAGTAAAATAAGTTGCGATTCCTGGCTTCTGTCTTTTGTAGCAAATTTGATAGCTTCAATTCGGTTGTAATACGATGGCGCATTTTTATATTGAAAAAGATAATCAGCAGCCGTTTTTTTATCTACATTAACTTCACCAACCAAGATTTTATCTGGATCTAAATCTATAAATTCAGGTTTTGAAGGAAGGTCAAAACTGAAACTTTGCTGTCTTTTATTAATTAAAATATCTTTTCTGATTTTAGTTCCGTTTACATAAAGATCAACTTTTAAAGGTAATGTAAAGGTTTGCACTGCACTATCCTGAGATTGATTTACTGTAATAATAACTTTTCCGTTAGCATATTTGTAATTCACATCCAGAATTGGACTTCCAGCATTATAATACCATTGCTCAAAATAAGGTAACCAGTCTTTTCCAGTCACTTCTTCCATCGACAAACGCAATTGATGTGGTTCACCAGATTTATAAGCATTTGTGGTTAAATAATGATTTAATCCTTTAAAAAAGGCTTCATCACCCATTTGGTTTTTCATGGCATACAAAATGATTGAACCTTTAGAATAACTGATATTGTCAAACATATCGTCTGCGTTTTTGTAATGAAAACGTGCTAAAATCGGACTGTCGCCATTTTTTTGAGAGCGCAAATAATTTTGAAGCTTTTCATAACGCGATCTGTCCTCTGCATCTTGTCCTGCATCATGCCCATGCCATAAAACTTCTCCAAAAGTGGCAAATGATTCATTCATGGTTAAGTTTGACCAAGACTCAGCCGTTACGTAATCTCCAAACCATTGATGAAAAAGTTCATGAGCAATGGTACTTTCTTGATTGTCATCCAGTAATTCTCTGGCTGTTTTCTGTACATACTCGCCGTGAACGGTGGCAGAAGTATTTTCCATCGCACCTCCAAAATAATCTTTCACAACAATTTGCGCATATTTTGCCCAAGGATATTCTACGCCAAGCATTTTGCCATAAAAATTCATCATATCTGGCGTTTTATAAAAAATCTGTTTGGCATAAGGCGCATATTTTGGCTCCAAATAATAGCTGACTTCTTTTCCGTTGTATGAATCTTTATAGATTTTAAAATCACCAACGGCCATCATAAACAAGTAAGGTGCATTTGGCTGTTCCATCTTCCAGATATCAGTTCTTGTTCCGTCTTTGTTTACTTTTTGCGAAACTAATTTACCATTTGATAGTGTAGTATATTTAGCCTCAACAGTCATAGCAAGTTCAGAAGTTGTCTTCTGATTTGGTTTGTCGATTGTTGGGAACCAGCAAGAAGAGGCTTCCGTTTCGCCTTGCGTCCAAATTTGTGTTGGTTTGTCTCCTTTTCCATCAGGATTAATAAAATACAATCCGTTTGAGTTGGTAATCGATTCGCCAGCTTTGCTTTTTAGTTCTGCTGGTTTGGCAGTGTAATTAATGAAAATCGTGTACTTTTCAGTTCTTTTGTATTTTCTGTTTAAAGCGATTGAAAGTTCTTCGTTATCATATTTGTATTGCAACGGAATACTTTTTTTACCATCTATTATAGCAATTTCTTTAAAATCCATTCCTTTCGCGTCAAGCTTAAGCGAATCGGTTTCGTAAAAATGCGGTTTTAAAGTAATCCATTCTTTTCCGTATAAATAACGTTTTCCATAATCGAATGAAACTTCGAGTTTGGTATGAATTAAATCATGTGTTTTTAAAGGAGTAGTGCGATAAATGGATAATTCATCAGCCTTTTCTGCTTTGTTTTGTGCTTCAATTTTTGGACTCATCAAAACGACAAGACCCAAAAAAGTATATTTTAAAAAATGGTTTTTCATTTTATTGTTTTTGAAAGTTCTTTACAATTTTTCGATAATTCTGACTTCGCCGTCTTTTTCATCTTCGCTTAAAATATTCGATTGTTTTTTGGTGTAAGACAATAAAGTCCACTGAATTATTTTATTTGTCGGATATAAATTGGCCTGAGTTTTAATCCATTTTTCAGCTTCCTGAGCAGAAGAAGTTTTTTCGATCGCCCAAGCTGAAACTAACTGATTTGCCGGCAAGAAATTCATAACCGTATTATCAACTACTGGATGAAAAGCCACGATTTTATCTAAAGATTTTGAAGCCATTTCTTTGTTTCCAAGACTGTTATAACATTGATAATCTAGCCAGTTTTCAAGTCTTTCATCTATATTTTCGTCATAAGGTTTTCCAACCCCTAAATTCTCTGGAAACAGTTTGGCATCTGCAATAAATTGTAATGCTTTTTTATAATTTTTGCTTTTCATTTCGGCTAAAGCCTGCATCAATTTAGCTTCGTGATACAATTGTCTTCCTGCCGTTGCGCCTTCAAACGGAAGAATCTGCAATTTGGTTAAGAACGAATCGGCTTCGCGGTATTTTTTATTTAGCAATAAAGTTTTAGCGTAAAGCATTCCAATCAAATAATTGTCTTGATGTTTTTTATAGAAAGATTCAGCTGTTGCAAGCGCTTTGTCAAATTGTTTTTGAGCGATGTAATATTCTGCCAGCATTTTATGGTATCTCCAGCCTTGCGGATCTAATTTGATGGCTTGCTGAAGACTTGCCAACACGATTGCCGAATCATCTTTAAATAAAGAAGCTTTAGCTCCGTAAAATGCAGGATCATTTGGTTTTGTTCCGCATTGTGTAAACAATTCTATAGCTTCTGATATACTGTTACGATTCCATTCAATTAAACCTAAATGATATTTTAATTGGTATTGATCGTTTGTTTTAATCAATGATTTCAAAATTTCAGCCGTTTCATTTCTAAAAGGGAAACTAGTTCCAGGTTTGATTTTGCTTACATCAACTGGTTTATTTTCTAAGAAAGCTTTCCAATAGATAATTTCAGCGCTTGGTTCAGCGATAGAAAACACTTTTAGAGCATCTTCTTTTCTACTAATATTATTGTACCAAATTCCTAATTCAAGAAAAGTCTGTTCTGGCATTTCGTTTTGAATGGCAGAAACAAAAGCACTTTTTGAATCGGCTGAATTGCTCCAAAGGTGTTTTTCGAAATCAGCAAAATGATTCAGCGGATCCAATTTTGTAATGATTTTTAAAACCGAATTTGCTTTATCTGAATTATTTTGAAGACGATATAAAACCGCTAAAACCTGTAAAGCTTCTATATTGTATTGATTATAGATTAAGCTTTTTTCAGCATATTCAACCGCTTTTGGCAGATCGTTTTCTGCTAAATAAATTTTACTTAAAGCGGTGTAAGCAGGACTTCTAAATTCAACACTTGCTGCTGCAATATCAAAACCGTCTTTTGCATCGGTATTATTTCCTAAATGAAAATTCGCCAAAGCATAAAAATAATTGGCTGGAGGATCATAAGTATCAATTGATAAAGCTTTGCTTGCTGCATTTACAGCTGCTTTGTAATCTAATTTTCTGATTTGCAAAGAAGCCAATGCAGAAAGGGCAGGAGCGTAGTTCGGATCTAGTTTTAAACAAGCATTCAATTTATCTTCAGCCAAAACATAATCTTTGAAACTGATGTAATTTTTTCCTTGCTGATACAATCCATAAACCGAATTATGATCAAAATCTTTCGGAATTTCTACAGGGCGATTGATGTTTCCGTCTTCTGGCGCAGAATTCCAAACCAATTTGTTTCCACCCAAAACAAATTTCAATTTATTAGAGTCGACTTTTACTTGAATTGAATCTTTAAAAGTTTGCATGGTATTCAAAGCAATATCTTTAGAATACACTTTTTTATCGTTTTCAAAAACTTCAATTTTTTCATTTAATTTTTGAAGCGGAGAAAAATAGATTTTCAGCCAGCCGTTTTCGTTTTTAATATTGACAGATCCATAATTATTGGCTTTTACAAAACCTTTTGTGTGTTTTACAGGAAACCAATATTCAGTCCAAGTATCGGTTTGATAAGGTGCAAATGAGCGCTGTTTGAAAGGTGTAAGACTACTGGTTTCACTCGCCTGATTAAACAATCTTCCGCTTTGCACTTCTACATATTGTCCGTCAGTATCGGTTAATAATTTTTCCCAAATCATACCTTGCTGAGACAATCCCCAAATCCAGATTTTTTTGCCCGGTTTATCATCATGATTGCCATATCTTCCCATTCCGAAATCTTCGTCGTGATAATATCCTCCAAAGAAATCATCGTATTTCCCAAATACGTGATACGACTTGTAACCTCCAAAATTGTTGTTTTTGTAAAAAGATAAATCTTTGCCGTTTTCTTTGTCAATTGGCCAAGAATTGTATTCTCCGTTATGACCAATATAATTTTGTCCCGGATAAATAAATTGCAGATTTTCGGCTGCTTTTATTCCGGTATTCATCCAAGTATAGTAAGGCTGTTCAAATTCTGTTGTATTCGACCAAAACGAATTTGTGGTAAAATAGGCTTTGTCTTTTGGCAGATTGATGTCTAATTTCCAAGAAGTTCTGGTCAATAAATCTAAAACGCCAATCACACAGCTAATGCTTCCATCTTCTCTGTTTATAATTTTGTAGTCGACAGGCGTAGCACAGTTTGGCGTATGCCCGATAATTCCGTAATTGCCTTCAACACCGCCGCTTGTCCACGGTCCGCGCATGGCAATGTCTCTAAATTTTACCACATGATTATTGTAAACGATGTCTTTTCCTGTAGATTTTTCTATTGCCGACCAGACTTTTCCGCCAATTTCTGGCAAAATCATCAGTTTGATATAGTCGTTTTCGATTTCGATTACTTTCCATTCTTTTTGAACAGGTTTATCGGTAAAACCATCAAAACGGAAATACGGATAAAACTTGGTATCAGGCTTCGGAATCGGATCAGGATCTGAGAACGGATATGTGGTAAATACTTTTTTGTATTCTTTTACAGTGGGTTTGTTTTGTGCGTTGACAAACAGGCTTCCAAGGAGTAGAATTGATAATAATGGTCTAAATTTCATGATGGAGAGCTTGGTTTTTTGTGGTTATTTTTTTGCCACAGATTACACAGATTAAAAGGATTTTTTTAATCTATGCGTAATACAAATTAATCTGTGTTAATCTGTGTAATCTGTGGCATTATTTTTTTTTGAGCTTTTTTGTCATTTCGACGAAGGAGAAATCTTTGTAAGTAGCTCCGCAATGAAAAACCAATCTTTGTCGAGCTACTTGTGGAGATTTCTCCTTCGTCGAAATGACAAACAGTACTAGGTAATCGTTGGTTATTTCACAATCAACAGCCAACCTTTTCCTTTAGAAACTGGTATTTCGTCTTTTGTTGTGAACGTTTTTGCTGGTTGGAAATTGGTAACTTCTGGAGCTGTAATTGTTGCTTTTGCAGGATTGATTCCTAGTTTTTTCCAGTCGATGTTTAGTTTCACATTTACATCAGCATCTGCCCAACTTGCGATTGAGATTAAAGCTGTTCCGTTCTTTTTGTAAACTGTTGCTAAAACTTTATCGTTGTTTGTTTTTACAGGGCAGTTTTCACTCCAATATCCAATCATTTCAGAACCTTTAATTCCGAAAGAATCCCATACTTTCCAGATGTTTCTTGGGTCAGCACCATCGCTCCAAGGCAATCTATTTGTCATTCCGTAAACCATTCCTCTCCACGGATTTCCACCATCTTGAAGCATTTCTCCCATTAATCCAAACGGAATTCCGCTTACCTCAGTTAAGAAAAAGTCAGGCTGATTTTTTTCGTAATCAAAATATTCTCCAAACCATAATTTATTGATGTACGGGAAGTGCTCCATATATAAGTTGGCACTGTTATTAAATCCGTCACTTTTGTTGTATTGGTTCGCGCTATGTAAATCGATAATTCCAGGATGTCCGTCTTTAGTTAAAACTCTTTTGATACGTTTCATTGTGATTCTGTCGAAAGCAACGTCATCTAAATAAATTCCATCAATACCAACATTTTGAGTCAGCCAGTTCATTCCTTCCACATAATAATTGTGCCAACGGTTCATACCACTGTTTACAATTGCAGCATCTTTAATTTCTGGTACAAACCAAGCTGCGATATAATCGTCGCCAACGTGTTCTTGCAACCAAGAGAATCCGCCTCCTTTTCCTGGAGAATAAATTTCGTGGCCTAAACTTCTAAGGGCGAAAGTCTCATAAGCTTTGTTGGAAACCTCTCTAACCGTATTGTATATTTTTACTTTTAATCCTTTTTCATGAGCTTCATCGATATACGTTTTCATCTTTTTAAATTCGATAAAAGGATAATTGATATACGGATTGATTGCATTAGCGTGGTGAATATTAATTACCGTTGCACCAGTTTTAGCAATAGAATCGATTGGGCTGTATTTGTGGTAAAACTTAGTATCCCATTGAAAATCTGTGTTGATAGTATGGAATGGCGTAATCAATAAGTTGAAATTATAGTATAAAACATCGCCTTTTTTCATTGTTCTAGCACCGCTGTATGCATTTACTATAACCGATTTTTGATTTGGTGTAATCGTGATTCCTCCTTTGTTTTCATTGCCCCAAGAAGTTGGCAACAATAAAGGTTTTTGCAAGTAGAAATTCGTGTTTAACGGACGGCTATATTTTTCGTCTCTTAAAGAAAATTGCAATCCAGAGTTTACAGCACCAATCCAGGCACCGTCTTGATTTTTATGCGCAACATCCCATTTCCAGTCAAAAGTTGCAGGACGATCGCCACCTTTTTGACCTAATCCCATCATGTATTTTGCAGAAGTTGGCTGCATTGGCATTTGGAAATTAATGTCATTAAAAGATACATCTTCAAGAGCTGTAACTTTTACCGTATAATGTACAAAACCATCAAATTCAACAGAAGCGTTCACATCCATTTGAACCGATTTTGAAGTCGAAGTGCTTTCCCAAGAAACTATTCCAGCTTCTTTTTTAGTGAATTTTACGCCACTGTTTTTCCATTGTACTTCTTTTCCTGATGCGTCAACAAAATGAAAATCTATTGGAGCACTTAAAACATCATTTGCTTTTGTTCCTACCGAAGTCATTTCTGGAGTAAAATAAGTCTGAATTTGTGCAGGGAATCCGTTTGATCCTAAAGTCAGTTTTCTTCCTAATAAAGCAATTTCAGAATTATTTACAGTTAATGGAGTATAAGGAGCAATAACTGTATTTTCCTGAGCTAATGTCGAATTCAACCATTTTAAACGCGTCATTTTTTCTGGACTGTCGATGCCTCCGTTTTTTGTTACTTCATTAGAAACAATAATTTGAAGATTGATTTCTTTTGATTTTCCGTCAGCTGTTACAGTTGCTTTTCCATTATACGTTCCAGCTGCTGCTGTTTGCGGAACATCGATACCGCACCACATAGCCTGAATTTTTCCTTTTGAAACAGAAACGGTATTTGTAAAAGGAGTACCGTCATATCGAGTTCCGTCAGTATTGATACAGTTGATGTCTTTCGCTTCAATTGTTGCTCCCGTTGTACTTACTAAATTGGTGAAAGATACTTTTACGTTTTTCAAATCTTCAAGAGCATAAACTCCCAATTGAAAAGCTAAATATTCGCCTTTCATTGCCGTATCAGAAAAACTGTTTTGAACGCCTTTCTGAATCCATCTTTGTGGCAAGTCCGATTTTAATTTGATAGAATGTTCTCTGTCTTCTGGGAAAACTAAAAATGAATTTCCACTGTTTTTTGTCAAAAGAGCTGAAGTTTCAGACGCTGTTGCAATTACTTCCATTGGGTAAAAACTATTGAAAGCATTTACGCTCTGAATTTCTGTTACAGCCGCATTGTCTTTTAAGTTTGGTTTTATACTAGAAAGCCATTTTGCATCGGCTTTGTCTTCAGGTTTCTGATAAATTCCTTTTGGATAATTAGCAGTTCCTTCGTCTACATAAGGCATGTAATAAACATAATATGTTCCTTTTCCGGAAATTGGTTCAAAGAAAATAGTTCCGTTTTCTCTATTGATATTTTCGGTTTTTACGTTTTGAATTTCCTTTCCAGACGCATCTTGAACGATAATCTTTTTAAGTTCTGGATTCGTGTCTCTTCTTCGCCATTCAATAGTCGTTTTAGCAACATTTCCTGTGCCAGAAAAGACAACTACAGCACGGTGATTTCCTAATTGATTCGGATTCCAGCTGTCATTTCCGTCTGAATATTTAATTTGTGCAGTTAGAGAAATGCTGATTGTGAAAAGACACATTATCAGTATTCGGCTTAAAAGCGTTGTGTTGTTTAGGTTTAGTTTCATTGTATTGTATAATCAGGTTAAATAGTATATTTTGAGTTTAGTAAACGGCTTTCCATCCTTGTTTTTTCCAGTAAGCAATAATGGGTTTGTAAGGACCGTATTTATGCTGTTCTTCAGAAAAATTATCTTGAAAAGGGCTATGTGAATAATCAATTGGTTTAGACATTTTTTCAGCATAATCAAATGTTTTTGGGTTTGGTCTTTTATGCTGTGAATCGTCATTTACGAAAGCCGCAATATCAAGCGCTTGTTTGTCTGTAAGGTATGGTTTTCCAAGCAGTACTTTATCATAAGGCATATTGCTTTTTAGCCATTGTGCTTGTTTGATTACGCGATGCATGCTTGAACCTGGCTGATAACCGTATTGTCCCCAAAGAGGAGGGTAGGTGTAACCTGATTTGTCTGCATTGTAAACTCCCTCGCCATTATTTCCGTGGCATCTTGCGCAGTTTTCTGCAAATAGAACTTTTCCTCTTTCTGGACTTGCCGCAACATCTGGAAATTCGATTTCTAAATTTTTTGCTCCTTTAAAATTACCATCTTTTGGAACAAATTTGCTAATCCATTTAAAATAAGATAAAAACGCCACCATTTCTTTGCTATCTAGCGGAAGCGGTTTTCCAGAATGCGGACGCATAATGCAGTTATTAACTCTTTCTGCTAAAGTAAGGACTTTGTTTTCGCGTCCGCGATATTGTGGATAATTGTCATGCGAAGACATCAAATTGAATGCATGAGGTTTTGTCCCTGCATCTTGATGACAATTGGTGCAGTTCATTTTATTGCCTAAATATTGTCCGTTTTTTCCGTTTGGACCAATATAATATGCCGTTTTCATCATTAAGTCTCTTCCGTAACGAACCGATTCTCCAAATTGATCATCAGGAATCTGAGAAGTATCAATTGTGATATAGCCTTCGTCTTCTTCTTCAGTTGTTTTTGAAGCTAAAGTTTGTGAATTGGTTTTGGTGCAGGAATTGAAAACAGCTATTGAAAATGCTGAAAAAAGTCCGATAAGAATTGTTTTTTTCATGTCCATTATTTTTAATCTTGTTCTTATCCTAACAGGTTTCAAAAACCTGTTAGGTATTTTTTTCAATTTTATACCTACAAGGTTTGCAAAACCTTGCAGGAGAGTCATTTCTTTAATTCAGAAGAAAAGGTTTTAATTTTTCCTCCGGAATAAAGATGGTTCTGTATGGCGGAATTTCAGATTCTAAAGCCCATAGCAAAACTCCTTTTTTATTGGTTAAAACGGTAATATGTCTTTTAGAACAGCAAACTAAAAAGAGATCTTTATTGATCATATAGGCACTTCCCATTCTGTCGTTGTAAATATCTTTTGGCAATTTTATATGAAAATCCAGTTTTACTGAATTGCTTTTTTCGTCTACTTTTAAGGCAAAAACAGAAGATTGTTTTATATCAACACCATTATCAAAAAACAATAAACTGCCTTCTTTATCGATGTGTGCGGCATGCGCTTGCGAGAAATTGGTATCTGATGCCATTTTCATTGTGCCGCCTTTTCCTAATTTCCAGATTACTTTTCCTGTTTTAGAATTAATTTTCCAAATCTGACCATTGTTGTAGAAAGAAATTAGAAAGTTTCCATCTGTATCATAGCTCAAGCTGTTGGCATGTGTCCAGTCTTTCTTGTTCTTTAATAAATTTTTGTCTTTAAATGGATCTAAATCATCAAAAACACTCCATTTCCAAAGCTGTTTTCCTTTTTTATTTAAGATTATAATTCCGTCACCGTTGATGGTATCTTGTTTTTTTCCTCCAATAGAAGTTAAATCGATTATTTTTTGCTCGACAGTTAAAGCGACAATTTCGTCAGCCGATTTTTTTATGATTTCATGGTGGATAACTTGTTTTAAATCACCGTCACCTTTTTTGATGTGAGTTAAAGTATCGCCTTGAAGATTAATTTCTAGAATTTCGCTTCCATAACTTGTTGGTTCGTCGTTTGTGCCTAGAATAGAAAGAATAGTTTGATCTTTTGTAAAATGAGTAACTTTAAATCCTGTTCCTTCAAGTGTATGATACCATCTTAAATTTCCTTTGTAATCTACAATATAAGCTGTTCCAGGAGTTTCTCTTTTTGCTAAAAGCAAAAATCCTTTTTTGAAATTTTGTGGCAGTAATTCTGGTTTTGGACAATTGGCTTTGAATTGCTTTTGAAGCCATTCCGGAAGTTTTCTAGATTTGAAAGTATAAACTTTACTAGTTTGTTTATTTCCGTCTTGAACTGTAACTAATTGAAAACTATAATTGGTTTCTGGAATTATGTTGCAAAGTACCAATGAATGTTTTAAGCCAGAATTTGAAATAGGAGAGGTCATTTTATTTTGATTTCCTTCTTTGTCCGACCAATATTCTGCATATACCTGAGCTTGGTCATTCGTAGTAACATCGATCTGAATTTTCAATTGGTTGTTACCATGAGTGCCAATATTGATATTGGAGATAATTTGGCTTTTAGAACAGCTGACGAATGCTAGCAAGACTAAAATAAAACTTCCTTTTAATATTAAATTTTTGATCATTTGAAAAGCTTCTTTTGTGAAACAGAAAAGTACTTTTATTGTTATAAAAAATCAAGAATAGACAGACATTTAACTGTCTATTCTTGATTGGGTATTCTTATTGTCTGTCGGCGTTGCTTAAATTCGGATTAAGGTCAACCTGACTTTGTGGATACGTATAATATTTGTTTTGTGGCATTTTGATTAAAGCTGCCTCGCCGACTCTAAGGTGGTAAGCGTTTACTAAAACATCATATTTGTTCATTCTGATCAAATCTGCACGACGTTTTCCTTCGTAGAAAAGTTCCCAGCCTCTTTCTTGTAAAATAGCATCTCTTAAACTAGTTTGCGTTTGGCCAGATAAAACTAAAAGCTTAGCGTGCGATCTTCCTTTTACTTTATTGATAAGGTCAATAGCTTCCTGAGTTGGCCCACTGATTTCGTTTAAGGCTTCGGCTCTACTTAATAAAACATCAGCATAACGAAGGATATTTACACTATGGCCATCATAATAAGTAGTCGTTTCATCATCAGCATATTTTTTCGTAGAAACGTCTTGCATGTATAATTCTCCGGCTGGCGGCTGAGCTCCCAGTGAAGGTGCTTGTTTATGAAGAAGACCATCTGTACCCATAAATTCTGGGAAAAAGCATTGTTTTCTTTCATCTTCATCACCAAAAGTGTTGTAGAAATCCCAGTTTACAGTGTAATACTGCCATCTGTTCTGAACAACAGGGTGATCAACAGGACCAAAGTGGTTTAATAATTCTGTTCCGTTTGTGTTAGCGTCACTTAATGAAGAGAAGATATTTTCGCTGCACCATTTGTTACTTTCTTTAAACAAACCTAAGTAAGAAGGATAAAGTTGGTATTCGTTTAAATCCATTACTTTTTGTGTGTAAGTAACTACTTTTTGCCAATCGTGGCTTCTCAAGTATAATTTTGCTAATAATGTAAGTGCAGCTCCTTTTGTCGCGCGTCCCACATCATTTGTACCATAAATAGCATTGTTTTTATAATTAACTGGAAGAACATCAGCAGCTTCAGTCAATTCTTTAATCATGAAAGCATCTATTTCTTCAACTGATGAAGGCGGAGTTTGATCTAAATAACCAGGGTTTCCTAAGTTTGCTTCTGTAATTAGAATTACCGGTCCCCAAGAATCTGTCAAATCCATGTAAGCAGAACATCTTAAGAATTTAGCTTCTGCAATAAATTGAGCTTTTTCTGCAGCTGTAATACCGCTCATTGGTGTAATGTTGAAAATCGCATTATTAGCATTGGCAATCAATTTATACATTGCGTTCCAATCTTCTTTTAGAAGACCGTTTGCTGAGTTCCAAGTTCCTAATGATAATTGTCCTGGATCTCCTCCAAATTGACAGTGTCCTAAATCTGTTGCAATATCAGTTAGAGCAAAGTGTCTAGTAGCCCAGTATGAGAAGTTATCGCCTACAGATGGCCCTTTTAATCTTCCATAAATGGAATTAATAGCCGCAATAGCATCCGACTTTGTCTGATACCCATTGGTATTAGTCAAACTGCTATATACCGTAGGATCCAAGTCTTGGTTACAAGAAAACTGTGTCCCAGCGGCAAGTAAAAGTAATAAGATTGTATATTTTTTCATTTTAATCAATTTAATGTTACTGTAAAGCATTTTAGACTAGTGAATTGCTACTTTAATTCCAAGTATAAAAGTTCTTGAAGCTGGGAATGAGTTAAAATCGATTCCACCGCCTAAATTGTTCGTAGAGTGTCCATTTACTTCAGGATCATTTCCAGAATAATTTGTAATCGTCAATAAATTTTGTCCGATTGCATATAATCTGATGTTGTCAATAAATTTTACAGTTTTTAATGCGCTTTCTGGAATCGTATACCCGATAGAAACATTTTTTAGACGTAAGTAAGAAGCTTCTTCAACAAATTTAGAATTCACATAACTTCCGTATTTGCTTTTGTAATATCCATCTCTCGGAATATCTGTATTCTCATTTTTTCCAGCAACCCAGCGATTTAATGCATCAGTGCTTGTAGAAGATTCTCCAACCATTGCAGTCATATTGTAAACTGAATAATCAAAAGCACCTTGGAAAAAGATATTCATATCAAAATTTCCATACTTGAAATCGTTATTGAAACCTGCTACATAATGTGGAATTGTATTTCCTAAATAGGTTCTGTCTTTTGCCGTAATAGTTCCATCTCCATCAACGTCTACATACTTAGGATCTCCAGGCGCAGATAAAGGCTGAGGCGCGTAAGTTTCTCCTGTTTTGATAACTCCTGCATATTTATAACCATATAAAACTCCCATTTCTTTTCCAGGCTCCAATCTTGTAAATTCTTGACCAGAAACTACTCCACTTGGGTTAGAAGTATTTGTACTAATGATTTTAACGTTATCAGCAAGAGATACAACTTCTTGTTTATTATAAGCCACATTTAATGAAGTAGTCCAAGTAAATTTATCTGTTCTAAAGTTTGTAGTGCTTATTCCTAACTCAATACCATGGTTGTCAATAACTCCAGAGTTGACTCTTTGAGTACCAAATCCCCACCATCCTCCAACAGGAACATTTAAAAGAGCATCTGTTGTTCTTTTTTTGTAATAATCGAATGTAACAGAAAGCTTATCATTAAATAAACCTAAATCTAAACCAATATCAGTCTGAGCAGTTTGTTCCCATTTTAGATTTGGGTTAGCTAAGTTCGCTGGTTCTGTTCCTGCAACAAATTCATCTGGAGCAATAGTAACACCCCAAGAAGACAAGCGGCTCATGTAAGAGTAGTCTCCAATACCATCGCTACCTGTAATACCATAACTAGCTCTCAATTTAAGTTCAGAAATTTCTTTTACGTTTTGCATAAAAGATTCGTTAGAAACTTTCCAAGCAACAGCTCCAGAAGGGAAAATACCAAATCTATTGTTTGGTCCAAAACGTGAAGAACCGTCTTTTCTAATAGTGAAAGTTGCTAAGTATTTATCATTGAAAGCATAATTTAACCTTCCAAAATAAGAAGTCAATTTTGTTTCTGTTTTTTCCGTTTCAGGTTTTAAATATACTGAAGCTCCTTGCAAATTATAATAAGTCAATAAATCGCTAGAGAAACCTGTTCCAGCCGCTCTTACTCGCTCGTATGTATCTTTTTGGTTCGAAGTACCAATCATAGCAGTAATAGCATGTACTTCTTTGATGTCAAATTTATACGTTAAATATTGTTCTGTACTCCATCTGAAATACGTTTTGTTTTCCTCAGAACCTGAACCTTTTAACGCAGCTCCCGCTACTAGAGTACTAGGAGTATATTTTCCTTGAATATTTTCCTGCCATTCAGCACCAGCACCAAAGTGGTATGTTAAACCTTTAATAATCTGATAATCTAAAAACATGTTTCCGTTTACCAATCTATTAATAGTGTGGTCAGTAGGTTCCAGTAAAAGCGCTAAAGCATTGTCTTTTCCTTGGAATTTATAGTATGAACCATCTGCATTGTAAATAGGAATAGTTGGAGGAGCGGTCTGAATAGAGAACATTGGAGATAAAATATTATCGCCAAAATCGCTATTATTTCCTTCAGCAACAGCACCATAAGCATTCATACCCATGTTCAGCTTATCGTTGAATTTTTTCTCAGCTCCCATTCTCACGCTATATCTTTCAAAATCAGTGTTTACGATAGCACCAGTTTGTTTTAAATAGTTTCCAGAAAGAAAGAATTTTGAAGTTTGGTCGCTTCCGCTAAATGTAAGCGTTCTGTTCAGCACTTCACCAGGGCGAGTTGCAGCGTCAAACCAGTTAGTATTAGCCACAGGAAAACTAGAAGGGAAAAGTGGAGGTCGTCCGTTTTCAGCATTAAGAGCATTTTGATAATCTGCATATTGCTGTCCAGTCATTAAAGAAGGCTCTTTTATGATATTTTGAAAACCATCAGAAATTTCGGCCTCAACATTCATTTTTCCTGCCTTTCCTTTTTTAGTAGTAATCAAAATTACCCCATTTCCTCCACGAGCACCATAAATTGCTGTAGAAGCGGCATCTTTAAGAATCTGAATGTTTTCAATATCGTTCGGACTTATAGAAGCTCCAGTACTGGTAATGAATCCGTCAACAACATACAACGGAGCATTAGAAGTATTAATAGAGTTTCCTCCTCTAATTATTACAGACGGATTTGTTCCTGGCGCATAACTATTTTGCTGTACTTGTACTCCAGAAGCGCGTCCTTGAAGAGCTTGTCCAACATTGGCAACCGTTCCGCCTAAATTTAAATTGTCTTTACTAAGAGAACTTACAGAACCCGTAAGGTCTTTTTTCTTAGATTTTCCGTATCCAATCACCACCTCGTCTAGTTTTTGTCCTGCTTCTTTCATGACAATTTTTAGGGGAGCGCTTGTAATCGTTACTTCCTGATCTTCCATGCCAATGTAAGTAACCACCAATTTTGTGGCATTATCAGGAACTGTAATAGCAAAACTTCCGTCTACATCAGTCTGAACACCTTTGGTAGTACCTTTAACTACAACATTGGCACCTGGAAGCGGCATACCATTCTGATCTTTTACTGTTCCTTTTACAGTTTTTTCAAAAAACAGCGCCGTTTTAGTTTTGTCTGAAATATTGATAGAAGAAGTTGCAGAAGCCTGAAATGTAAAAACTAATAACGAGAGAACTGTTATTCCGATTTCTTTGCGGGATAAATTGTTAAGCCGAAAATCTCTTGGCTTTTTTTGGGTTAATAATTTCATACTGTTAAATTGGTTTTGGTTAATGTTTAATTGTTTTTTTCTTGTTTGTAGGTTTTAGACTTCTTTTTAGATCGTGGAACTCATTTTGATTTTTTAATTGTGTGTTGACTAAGTTATTTTCGATACAATTCAGAAGCTTCTTTTTTTTGCCCTAAACACTGCTTGTTTAGCTCGGTTTTCTTCCTTTTTTAAGCTTAAAAAACATCTAATATTTTGCATAATTAACTTAGTTTTAAGATTAATCTCTGACGAAACTAGAGATTATATTTTTATAAAACAAGAAAAAACACAAAAAATGTGCTCGAACACACAAAATTTATGTTCTCGAGCACATAAAATTGTGCGAATCATTTTTTTTGACTTAAATTGCTGTGATATTTTTAAAATAATCTTAAAAGGAAGTGTGTGTGAAAATGATGGTTTTTTGAATTATAAATAAGGATTTATTAAAAACTTATGAATTTCGCAATCACTAAAGTAAAAACGTAAAAATTAAACAGTCTTTTCTTATGTGGAAAGGAAGTTGATTTTTAGATTTAATTATGAATTTGATTTGTTTTTCAATTCAATTTTTAAACTATATTGGTCATCGAAGAAAAAGTCAAAATCGAGAAATGAATTAATGGTCATTTTGACCTTTTTTGAAAATAAAAAATTAACAGATTTTAAGAAGAAGAATTTTGAAAGAATACCACGTACAAATAATAGATAAAAACCAAAAGAATGGAACTAAGATTTTGGATCCTTTTTTTTGGAAAAAAGCAAATTGTTTAACTGATTTTGTTTCTCCATGGAATAATGATCTGGTTTTAAAGATTGAATTTCGCGCACTTTGGGATCGGGAAAATTTCTATTTTAATTTTAGAGTTTTTGATACTGATGTTTATATCGATCAAAAAGATAATAGTGTTGATAGTATTTGTAATTCAGACCGTGTGGAGTTATTTTTTAGAAGTAATGATCAGCTTAATCCGTATTACTGCTTAGAAATCGATCCTTCGACAAGATTGCTTGATTTTCATGCCCTTCCAAATAAAATCTTTGATTATGAATGGAAATGGCCTGAAAAGCATATTAAATTGCAATCTTCTGCAGATGATGTTTCTTTTACAGTTGCAGGATCAATTAGTATTGCTTCTCTAGAAGAATTAGATTTAATACATAATAATATTGTTGAAGCGGGAGTTTACAGAGCAAAATTCTCCAAAGATAAAAAAGGCAACTACGAACCAACCTGGATTACGTGGGTAAATCCAAATACTGTAGAACCGAATTTTCATATAGCATCTTCTTTTGGAAAGTTTGTTTTGATGAAATGATTAGCTACTAAGGCGTGAAGGCGCAAAGTTTTTATATTATAACTTTAATTGCCTCCAGCTTTAGCTGGAGGTTTCAGGATATCAACCAAAAGGGCTTTAGTCAAACTTGCGTAGTTTGGCTAAAGCCCTTTCCTATCTTATTTTAACACCTCCAGCTAAAGCTGGAGGCAATTAAAGTTGTAATTTAAAAGTAAAAAAAACTTTGCTTTGCGAGATTAAAATTGATAAATGGTAAAAAACTTCGTGCCTTAGCGCCTTAGTAGCAAAAAAAACTTAGCTGACGTAAAAAGAAGCATTCTCTACATTGATAATATCAATAGGAAGTAAAATAGTTTCTGGAATATCTTTTCTAAATAAAAAGTGTTCTACTAAAGTACTGACGCCTAAATAAGCCTGTCTTTTTTGATTTTGATGAATTAAAAAGTGAACCAATCCTTGATTTAAAAAGCTGACGTTTTTGTCAATTAAATCGTAACCAATCAAAGCAATTTTTTTATCAGTTGTATAAGAAAGCGTAGAAGCGATCTGATAAGCCTTTGAGGTGGTAATGAAGATACCGCTTAAATCTGGATTTTCGTTTACAAAGGCCGGAAGCTTAGTTTCTATATTGGAATACTTCAGTTTTAAAGTAGTTAAAGAAAAATCAGAAAGGTTTTTTTCTTCAAAGTAATTTCTAAAACCTCTTTCTTTTTCCTGCATGTGAACGGCGTTTTTCAAGCTTTCGTCAATATGGATAATAGCAATCTGGCCTTTAGGCAGAATTAAATTCATTAAGCTTGCAGCAACACGACCACTTTTGTATAAATCCTGTCCGACAAAACTTTTTATAGACGAAGATTCCACCTGGTTGTTAAAGGTATTTACCATAATTCCCAGTTCCTCATATTGTTTTATGATTTCTATGGTTTCTTTATGGAAAAGTGGTGCTAATAAAACAGCATCTGGTGATTTGGCTATAATAACTTCATGAGTTTTCAAGAAAGATTTTGTGCTTTCAGGATTAAAATAATGTGTTTCTATAACTACATTATACGCTTTAAATTCTGTTATAGCATCTTGAATTCCGTTAACACATGGAAGCCAATAAGGGTCAAATACAGGATCTGGAAGCAAGACGCAAATGCGATAAACTTTGGTGCTTTTTAAATTTCGTGCAATTAAGTTGGGTTCGTAATCAATAACATTCAAAACTTCATTGATTTTTTCCAATGCAGCAGGGGAGACTTTTCCTCTATTGTGCAACACTCGGTCTACGGTTCCTTTAGAAACTCCAGCCATTTGTGCTATATCCTTAATTGTGTACTTTTTATCCATATAAGCAAATATAAAAACTTTGAGTTAATAAATATAAAATTTCTGTAAGAATTATAAAATGTGCTCGAGAACATAAAATTAGTGTGTTCGAGCACATTTTTGTGTTTTTTCTTGTTTTATAAAAATATAATCTCTAGTTTCGTGAAATCAAAACCGAAAAACTAAAATAAAAATATAACCTAATTGTATTGTAATTTGTTGAATTGCAATATTTTAACACAATGTGTTTACGTGAAAAAAATTACCTCATTAGCTCCCGGCCGAACTTGTCTGTTTGGTGATCATCAGGATTATTTAGGGCTGCCTGTCATAGCCTGTGCGATAGATCGAAGCATTAAATTAATAGCAAAAGAAAATCAGACCGATACATTTGTTCTGAATATGATTGATATTAATGAAATTCGGATTATCGATATCCACGAAACTTTCGAAAAATTAGAATCAAGAGATTATTTTGCATCCTCTTTACGTGTCTTGCGCAGATATGGCTGTAAACCAACATCAGGTTATACCATTACAATTACTGGAGATATTCCGATTAATTCTGGAACTTCGAGTTCGTCGGCTTTATTGATGGCTTGGATTCGTTTCCTTATAGAAGCTTTCGGAATTGATCATGAAGTTACGCCTGAGTTTCTTTCTAAATTAGGTTATGAATCTGAAGTTTTAGAACACGGAGAACCTGGAGGAATGATGGATCATTTTAGTATTGGTGTTGGAAATATTGTTTATATCAATACAAAAAAACCGTTTTCTTTTGATGTAATTGGTACAGAGCTGAAAGGTTTAATTACTGGAGTTTCTGGTGTTCCAAAGGAAACTATTGGGCTTCTTGGTGAATTAAAAGGAAATGCTTTAATGGCAATTGACTTGGTTAAGCGCAATTATCCGCAATTTGATTTATATGCTTCAGAAATTGAAGATGTAGATAAATATAGAAATTGTCTGCCAGATCGTTTAATTCCGTTTTTTGAAGCAGCGATAAAGAATTATTATTACACAAAAGAAGCTTTAAAAGAATTTGAAAAACCAGTTTTAGATCTTAAAAAAATTGGAGCATTAATGAATGGCCATCATGAAGTTTTACGCGATTTGCTGAAAATTACTGTTCCAAGAATTGATGCAATGGTTAATGCGGCATTGAAAGCAGGGGCATTCGGAGCAAAAATTGTAGGCTCTGGCGGTGGCGGAAGTATCGTGGTAATCGCTGATCCTAGGAATGAAGATGTGGTTATTAAAGCAATTTTAGACGCAGGAGCACAAGAAGCTTATGCGGTAAATGTTGATCCGGGAGTACGAATTATTGATAATATTGAAAATTAAAATAAAATGCACGACAGTTTAGTGATTTTAGCCGGCGGAGCTTCTTCTCGTATGAAAAAAGAAGCGGTTACAAATAATTTATCTCCAGAAGAAATTGCACAAGCCAACGAAAGAAGTAAAGGTTTGATTGGTGTTGGCGTAAGCGGAAGACCTCTTTTGGATTACCTTTTATGGAATGCCAAAAAAGCAGGCTATAAAAACATCTATATTATAATAGGTGAACAAGGTGAGTTGTTTAAAGAGTTTTACGGCAGTAAAATGAAAAATAATGATTTTCATGGGCTCAATATTTCATTTGCAGTTCAATATATTCCTGATGGAAGGGTGAAACCTTTTGGGACTGCAGATGCTCTGTTTCAAGCTGTAGAACAATATCCGGAATTAAATTCACAATATTATTCGGTTTGTAATAGTGATAATTTGTATTCTGCAGAAGCATTACGTGCTTTGCGAGAAACAGAAAGTCCGAATGCTTTTATTAGTTATGACCGTGATGCAATGGATTTTCCGTTAGAGCGTATTTCGCGTTTTGCCATTGCAAAATTAGATCAGAAGAATCAGCTGTTGGATATTTTAGAAAAACCTACAGAAGAAGATTTGAAACAATATAAAGATGCAGAAGGAAAAATACGTGTCAGTATGAATGCTTTTAAATTTAATGGCAAGACTTTGTATATACATCTTAAAAATTGTCCTGTTCATCCAGAACGTGATGAAAAGGAGCTTCCAACGGTTCTTTTGAACTCTGTTAAGGAAAATCCGAATACAACAATAGGAATTCCGTTTTCTGAGCACGTTCCTGACTTGACGGCCAAAGAAGATATTGCCGAAGTAAAAACATATTTGGCAAAATATTATCCTGATTTAAATTGGAATAATAAAAATTAACAAAACTTTCATATCTAAATTAGAGAATAAGGAAATTTAATGTAGTACTTTTGTTTTGCAAAAAAAATGCAGATATTTGCATAAATTACGCAATCAATAATGTGAGAGTTGATTCTAATTTAGATTTTGAATTAAATAAATCTATAACTAAATCAACCAAAAATTATGACAAACATTCAAAGTACATTACAAGTAGAGAAAAAAAGTACCATTGTTCCGATGGTAATTTTAACCTTATTGTTTTTTATTCTAGGATTCGTAACCTGGCTTAACGGACCACTTATTCCGTTTTTTGAATTAGCTTGCGAATTAACTTCTTCGCAAGCCTATTTTGTGACTTTCGCATTTTATATTGCCTATTTTGTTATGGCAGTTCCTTCTTCATATATCATTGAAAAAGTGGGATATAAAAACGGAATTTCCTTAGGACTATTGATTATCGCCGCGGGAGCTTTTATGTTTTATCCAGCAGCTTCAAGTCGTACATTTCTCCTGTTTTTATTAGCATTATTTGTAATGGGAACCGGTTTGGCGGTTTTACAGACGGCATCTAATCCGTATGTTGTTGTAATTGGTCCTCGAGAAAGTGCTGCTGCAAGAATCAGTGTTTTAGGAATTGCAAATAAATTGGCTGGATTTGTAGCGCCAATTGTGCTTACAGTTTTGGTTTTGTCTAATATGCAAGACTTTACCGCAGACAAAATTGCCTTGATGGATGAAACTGCAAAAACTAGCGCATTAAATTCTCTTGCATTACAATTGCAAACACCGTATCTTTATATGGGGTTGATTATTACTGTTTTAGCTCTTATGGTAAAATTTTCTCCTCTGCCAGAAATTGATTTGGACGAAGAAGGGAATGTATCGAATTTAAGTGTTTTCAAACAGATTAAAAATGCTTTCAAGCACCCACAATTAGTTTTAGGAGTAATTACGTTAATGCTGTATTTATCAGCCGAAGTTCTAGCAGGAGATTCTATTGGAGCTTTCGGAAAACAGCTTGGAGTTTATGGTGACGAAGGAAATTTCTATCTTAAATTAACATCATTTACTATGTCGGCAATGGTTATCGGATACGTTCTTGGAATAGTATTGATTCCTAAATATGTTTCTCAAGTGGCTGCTTTAAAAGTGTCTGGAATGCTAGGTTTGGTGCTGGTTTTAACGATTGTTGTGATTTCGCCAAAAATAATGATTGCATTGCCAGGAACTCCAAATGTCCCATTGGTGATATTTCTAGTGGCGCTTTTAGGTTTGGCAAATGCATTATGCTGGCCGGCAATCTGGCCAATGGCTCTAGAGGATTTAGGAGGGTATACAAAAATAGGAAGCGCTATTTTGATTATGGGAATTATCGGTGGAGCAGTTTTTCCATTATTCTACGGAATGATCACTGAAAGCATCAATTCTGCAAATCTTGCAAAAAATATGCAAGATGTTTCAAAAAGCGGAAATCAATTGGCGTATTTAATGCTACTGCCTTCTTATGCAATGATTTTGTTTTATGCTGTAAAAGGGCATAAATACAGGAAATGGAATAGTTGAACAAAAAATAAAAATTAATATATCATGTTAAAAAGTAAAATCGACAAAGCAACAGGTTTCGAAAAACGATTCGAAAACATCAACACAGTTGTTTTTGAAAACTCAACAGATGCTTCAAAAGAGGTAGCGCAAGAAATTGCGGCTTTAATCAGAGAAAAACAAAAAGAAGGAAAACCATGTATTCTTGGTTTGGCTACAGGTTCTTCTCCAAAAGGATTATATGCTGAATTAGTGCGTCTGCATAAAGAAGAAGGTTTGAGTTTTAAAAACGTAATCAGTTTTAACTTGGATGAATATTATCCAATGGAACCAAATTCAATCAACAGTTATGTTCGTTTCATGAAAGAGCTTTTGTTTGATCATGTCGATATTCTGCCTGAAAACGCTCACGTTCCAGACGGACTTTTGACAAAAGAACAAATTGCAGATTACTGCCATGAATATGAAGCTAAAATCGAAGCTTTAGGCGGAATTGATCTTCAGATTCTTGGAATTGGAGGAAACGGACATATTGGTTTCAACGAATCAGGTTCGCTTCAAAACTCTAAAACTCGTTTAGTAGCTTTAGATCATATTACAAGAGTTGCGGCAAGTAAAGATTTCTTTGGTTTAAATAATACGCCAAGAACTGCGATTACGCTTGGAGTTAAAAAAATCATGGAAGCGAAAAGAGTGATCTTATTAGCTTGGGGTGAAGGAAAAGCAAATATTGTAAAAAAATCTGTTGAAGATGAAGTTACAAACAGGGTTCCAGCTTCATTCTTGCAAGAGCACAACAATGCGGTTTTTGTTTTAGATAAAGAAGCTTCTTCAAAACTAACTAGAATTAACAAGCCTTGGTTGGTTGAGAAAATTGTTTGGACAGATAAATTGACTCGTAAAGCAGTTTTAGGATTGGCATTAGATCTTAAAAAACCAATTTTAATGCTTACTGATGCAGATTATATCGAAAACGGTATGAGCGATTTATTGGCAGATTCAGGTCCGGCTTACGATATTAACATCAAGATATTTAATAAATTACAAAACACGATTACAGGTTGGCCAGGTGGAAAACCAAATTCAGATGATACCAATCGTCCTGAAAGAGCAGAACCTGCTAAAAAACGTGTATTGATTTTCAGCCCGCACCCTGATGATGATATTATCAGTATGGGAGGAACTTTCATGCGTCTGCAAGAGCAAGGTCATGAAGTGCACGTAGCTTACCAAACTTCAGGGAATATTGCAGTTGCTGATGATGAAGCACTTCGTTTTGCAAGATTCGTAATTGATTACAATGAGAAATTCGGAATCAAAAGCGAAGAAGCAGATAATATCTACAAAAAAGCTGAAGCGTTTTTACAGAACAAAAAGAACAGCGAAATTGATATTCCAGAAGTTCGTTATATTAAAGGTTTAATCAGAAAAGGAGAGGCGAGAGCTACAAGTTATTTTGTTGGTCTTCCAGATTCTCAAATTCACTTTATGGAATTGCCTTTCTACGAAACAGGAACAATTGAGAAAAAACCAATTGGTCCAGAAGATATTCAGTTGACGGTTGATTTAATTGAGAAAATTAAGCCACACCAAATTTATGCAGCTGGAGATTTAGCTGATCCACATGGAACTCACAAAGTTTGTCTAGATGCAATTTTTGAAGCGGTTAAAGTTTTAAAACCAAAAGAATTCATGAAAGACTGCTGGTTATGGTTATACCGTGGAGCTTGGCAAGAGTGGGGAATTGACGAGGTTGAAATGGCTGTTCCAATGAGTCCAGACCAAGTTTTAGCAAAACGTCACGGAATCTTCAAACACCAGTCACAAAAAGATGGAGTTGTTTTCCAAGGAACAGACGCAAGAGAGTTCTGGCAGAGAGCAGAAGACAGAAACCGCGAAACAGCTGAGTTGTACCACCAATTAGGTTTGGCAACGTATGCTGCGATGGAAGCTTTCGTGAGATGGCACTATTAAAAAGTGACAAAGGTTCAGAGAGACAAAGGGACAAAGGTTTCTAATCTGTGCTGAACTTTTTTCAAATAATATTTTTGAAGCAGGAAGAGGGAACGAAAAATAGTTCTTTTTTCTTGCTTCTTTTTTTAAAGTCGCTAAGGTTCTAAGATTCTGAGATTCTAAGTTTTTAATCTTTGATTTAATAATCTGTGAGAATCCTTTTAATCTGTGGCAAATAAATAATAGCTTTGCATATAATTGAAGCAAGAAGAAAGTATAAGTCTTTCCTCTTGCTTCTTTCTTCTTAAAAACTATGGATCAAGACAAAAAACAGCTCATAAAATTAGCCCATACCAAAATGCCTTTCGGAAAATACGAGGGAAAATATCTAATAGACTTACCTGAATATTATGTCGTTTGGTATCATAATAAGGGATTTCCAAAAGGAGAGCTTGGACAGCAACTGCAATTAATTTATGAGTTGAAATTAAATGGATTGGAAGAATTGATTCGAAATATTAAAAAACAATACCCAAAACCCTAATTCAGAAAAAGAAGGTTAATTTAATTGTTGATAACTTAGATTGTATCGGCCTAGTTTGTGTTAGTCGTTTTCTATTTTTGTCAGAACTAACAAAAACATTTTTTATGGAAAACAATTTACCTTCTTCAAATGCTGGCCAGTCATTGGGTATTATCGCTTTAATTTTTGGTATTATCGGTGTATTAGCAGCATTTATCCCTTGCTTTGGTTTTATTGCAGTTTTATTCGGAATTCTTGCAATTGTATTTGGAGCAATTGCTTTAAATCAGGCAAAAAAAGAAAATGCATCGACTTCTTTACCAAAAGCTGGTCTTTATTTGGGAATTGCGGCGACAATTTTCGTTATTATCTGGGTTGCAATTTTTGTAGGCTCAGTTGGCTCTATGGCTTTAGAGCATAAAGATGAGATTCAGAGAGCTTTGGATTCTGTCAAAATAGAGAAAATACAAACAGATGATTCTTTAAATGTGAAAGTACAAGTGGATTCAACTACAATTGAAACTACTGTAAAATAACTTCTTGAATAAAATGTCTGTTTATCAAGGAATTGATTCTTATAAAAAGATAAATGTAATTTTGATTTTCATCATTATGTTTATCTTTTTTTATTGCTTTTTTCTTCCGTATTTAAATTTCGGTTTGAGTTCATCTTGTGAGGGTTTGCCGTTGGCATACTGTAAAAGCCGTGGACTTACAAGAGCTTTTTCTCAAATCCTTCGATTCCATTTTCAGCAAGCAATCGCTTACAATCCATTTTCTGTAAAAATTTTTTGTTTCTTTTTCTTTCAGCTTATTGCTAGGTTTTTGATCAATCGGATCATTTCTTTTTCCATATTTAGAAGGATATTAATTTTTGATGTCTTCATAAGTGCAATTTCTTTTCTCTTCTGCTTTTATAATTTAGTGCTTCCTTACTAAGAAATTAATTAGATTGTGTTTTTGAGTTTTAATTGTGAATTTTTAGCTAATAATGATAAAAAGCATTCATTTTGATAAGATAATTGATACGTAAGTATATAAAATAAAATGTGCTTAAAATTTTAAAAATTATCTCATTCTGGAATTGATAAATTGTCTAATTAAATTTGTACTTTTGCCAAGTTTTTTACACAACTACTTACAAACAAACAACAGAATGAATCAAACAAAATATATTTTTGTTACAGGAGGTGTGACCTCTTCATTGGGAAAAGGAATTATCGCGGCATCTTTGGCAAAATTGTTACAAGGAAGAGGATACCGCACAACAATTCAGAAATTTGATCCATATATTAATGTAGATCCGGGGACACTAAACCCGTATGAGCACGGAGAATGTTATGTGACAGATGATGGAGCTGAAACTGACTTAGACTTAGGGCATTACGAGCGTTTCTTGAACGTTCCTACTTCTCAGGCTAATAACGTTACCACAGGAAGAGTTTATCTTTCGGTTATTGAAAAAGAAAGAAGAGGAGAATTTTTAGGAAAAACGGTTCAAGTTGTTCCTCATATCACAAACGAAATCAAAGACAGAATGCAATTGCTAGGTAAATCTGGCGATTATGATATTGTAATTACTGAAATTGGAGGTACAGTTGGTGATATCGAATCTCTACCTTATATAGAATCTGTTCGTCAATTAGTTTGGGAATTAGGTGAAAATAACGGAATTGTTATTCACTTAACATTAGTTCCTTATTTGGCTGCAGCTGGTGAGTTGAAAACAAAACCAACTCAGCACTCTGTTAAAACTTTAATGGAAAGCGGTATCAAAGCAGATATTTTGGTTTGTAGAACAGAGCACGAATTATCTCAGGAATTACGCCAGAAATTAGCCTTATTCTGTAATGTAAAGAAAGAAGCGGTTATTCAGTCAATTGACGCTTCTACTATATATGAAGTTCCAAATTTAATGCTTGAAGAAGGATTAGATGTTGTGGCTTTAAAGAAATTAGATTTGCCTAAAAAAGCATCTCCAGATCTTAAAACTTGGAATACTTTCTTAAAAAGATTAAAAAGTCCAAAACAAACTGTAAATATTGGTTTGGTTGGTAAATATGTAGAAATGCAAGATTGTTACAAATCTATTTTAGAGGCGTTCATTCATGCAGGAGCTGCAAACGAAACAAAGGTAAATGTAATTTCAATTCACTCAGAGCATATCAATGCTGATAATGTGGAAGAAAAATTAGGTTCTTTAGATGGAGTTTTAGTTGCTCCTGGTTTTGGTGAAAGAGGTATTGAAGGAAAAATCGAAGCAGTTCGTTTTGTGCGTGAAAACAACATTCCTTTCTTTGGAATTTGTTTAGGAATGCAGATGTCTGTTATCGAATATTCTAGAAATATTTTAGGTTATGCAGAAGCGAATTCAACAGAGATGAACGACAAAACGCCTCATCCAGTTGTTAGTTTAATGGAAGAGCAGAAAAATGTAACCGACAAAGGTGGAACAATGCGTCTAGGTGCTTGGAAATGTGATATTAAACCAGACACTTTAGCATACAAAATTTACGGAGAAAAAACTATTTCGGAGCGTCACCGTCACCGTTATGAGTACAACAATAAATATGCTGATGAATTGCAAAAAGCTGGTTTAAAAGCTTCTGGAGTTAATCCTGATACAGGATTAGTAGAAATCGTGGAGCTTGAAAATCACCCGTTCTTTATTGGTGTACAATACCATCCAGAATACAAGAGTACAGTTGCAAATCCGCACCCTATTTTTGTGAACTTTGTGGCAGCTGCTGTAAATGCACATAAAAAATAATAATTATATTCTAAGAGGTTGTAACTTTTAAATTAAACGAACAACTAATAGCCTCAAACGAATAACTTTTTTAATAATAATGGAAGAAAAAAAATTAGACCTCAATTCGATCATTGGTTTTGTGTTGATCTTTGGAATTTTGATTTGGATCATGTATCAAAATCAGCCTTCTGAAAAAGAAATTGCTGCTGAAAAAGCCAAGAAAGAATTAGTTGCTAAACAGGAAGCACAAGCAAAAGCAGATAAAGCTAAAACTGCGTCATTACCAGCTGCAGCTGTAACTCCTGGAGATACAGTTCAATTGGCTCAATTGCAAAAAACTTTAGGAGGATTTGCTTATTCTGCAACACTTCCTTCTGCAAAAGAAGCTTTTACTACAATCGAAAACGAAAAATTAAGATTAAAGATTGCTAATAAAGGTGGATATATTGTTGAAGCTACTTTAAAAGAATTCGAAAGATTAAAAAAAGGTTCTGGTCAATTAGTTGAGTTAATCAAAAACAACAACTCAAACTTAAATTTACAGCTTCTTACTACAGATAATAGAACATTAAATTCTAAAGATTTGTATTTTGAGCCAACATTAGAAAAAATTGGTGCAGACCAAGTTCTTTCTATGCGTTTAAAAGCTGGAGCTAACGAATTTTTAGAATATAAATACATCCTTAAACCAAACGATTATTTAGTTGGTTTTGATATTCGTTCTCAAGGGTTAAACAGAGTTTTAAATTCTGGTAAACCAGTTGATTTGCAATGGGATTTAAAAACATACAGAAACGAAAAAAGCGTTGCGTATGAAAATCGTTATGCTCAAATTGATTTTAAATACGAAGAATCAAAATACAATAACGTAAGTTCACACGGACAAGGAAAAGAAGAAACTCCTACGAAAGTTAGTTATGTTGCGTTCAAACAGCACTTCTTTACTACAATTTTATCTACAGAAAAACCTTTTGAAACTTCAAAATTACAATCTGACGATTTAGTTAAGGATGATAAAATTGATACAGTTTTTACTAAACAGTTCAGAGCTAATTTGCCTTTAGCGTTTTCAAATGGAGAGATCGATTACAAAATGAATTTGTATATGGGTCCTGCGGATTACAAAACATTAAAAGCTTACGATAAAAACTTCGAGAAGATTATTCCGCTTGGATGGGGAATCTTCGGATGGATCAATAAATGGATTTTTATTCCATTATTCGGATTCTTAAGTTCAACAATTGGATTGTCATTAGGTATCGCGATTATTATCTTTACAATTATCATCAAATTGGCTATGTCGCCAATTACCTATAAGTCATTCTTGTCTCAGGCTAAAATGAAAGTTTT
This sequence comes from Flavobacterium tistrianum, assembly GCF_003254545.1. Lineage (GTDB taxonomy): Bacteria > Bacteroidota > Bacteroidia > Flavobacteriales > Flavobacteriaceae > Flavobacterium > Flavobacterium tistrianum. The sequence goes on along the minus strand of NZ_QJRH01000069.1, from coordinate 305,864 downwards.
AAGACCTGATATCGCTGAGTTGGGAGAGAAATTCAAAAAAGACCCAATGAAGAAACAACAGGAAACAATGAAATTGTACAACAAGGCAGGAGTGAACCCAATGGCAGGATGTATTCCAGCATTGATTCAGCTTCCATTTATGTATGCATCTTTCCAGTTTTTCCCTGCAGCGTTTGAATTAAGACAAAAAAGTTTCCTTTGGGCAGACGATTTATCTTCTTTTGACTCAATTGTAAAATTACCATTCAACATTCCGATGTATGGAGACCATATCAGTTTGTTCCCAATCTTGGCAGCAATTGCGATTTTCTTCTACATGAAAATGACTTCAGGAGATCAGCAAATGGCTGCTCCTCAGCAAGAAGGTATGCCAGATATGGCAAAAATGATGAAAATCATGATTTATGTTTCGCCATTAATGATGTTAATTTTCTTCAATAACTACGGTTCTGGATTATCTTTATACAACTTTATTTCGAACTTAATTACAATCGGAATTATGTTTGTGATCAAGAATTATATTGTAGATAGTGATAAAATTCACGCTCAGATTCAAGAGAATAAACAAAGAGAACCTAAAAAGCCTAGCAAGTTCCAACAGCGTCTTCAAGAAGTAATGGAGCAGCAAGAAGCGGCAAAAGCAGCTCAAGCAAACAAAAAGAAGAAATAATTCTCAATAAAAAAATCTCGATTTAATCGGGATTTTTTTATACCATTATACTTTATAATTTAGATTTTCGTTAAGCTTATAAAAATAGAATTTACCATGATCTCAAAAAAAATCACATTTGGAGTATTATTACTAGCAACATTATTTTCGAATGCGCAAACAGATATTAATAAAACAGATGCTGCAGGAAAAAAAGATGGACTTTGGAAAGGCACTTATGCAGAATCTAAACGCCCTCGCTATGAAGGAACTTTTGATCATGGAAAAGAGACCGGTCTCTTTAAATTTTTTGATGATACAAAAAAAGGCGATGTTATAGCTACAAGAGATTTTAGTGCAAATGATGGAAGTTCTTACACTATTTTTTATGATCAGAGTAAAAATAAAGTAAGCGAAGGAAAAGAGATAGGGAAATCACGTGAAGGAGAATGGAAATATTATCATAAAGCTTCTAAGGTTTTAATGACCGTTGAGAATTATAAAAATGGGAAATTAGAAGGATTAAAAACGATCTATTATCCAAATGGTCAAACAGCTGAAGAAATGACTTATAAAAATGGTTTAAAGGAAGGACCGTATAAAAAAATAGGCATAGACGGAACACTTCTAGAAGAATCCTACTTTAAAAATAACGAATACAATGGAGAAACTGTTTTTTATGATTCAGATAAATCTATTGCTTCTAAAGGCAAGTTTGTAAATGGTAAAAAAGCTGGAATTTGGCAGTTTTATCAGAAAGGAAAATTAGTGAAAGAAGTAAATATGAGCGATCCTAAAAACACGAATAAAGCTTCTGAAAAAGGAGGAGCGCCAAAAAAGTAAACAATATTATATTTTGATAGAATGAAAGGGAGTAAATTGTCAGAATTTTACGATGCTAATGAAAATGCATTGTATTGGACAGATGGAAAAGTGGTTTATTTTCGTGAAGATAAAATTAAAAATGCCGATATAGATTCTTTTGAGCAATTTCCAGGTTGTTGGGCAAAAGATAAAAATTCTTGTTATTCGGGAAATACAAAACTCAAAGATGCTGATAGTTTAACTTTTGAAGTTCTAAATTACACTTACGCTAAGGACAAAAACAATGTCTGGACATTAGAAGGACATATTCCTGAGGCTGATGCTAAAACTTTCGAAGTTTGTGATAATGGCAAAAAGTCTTTGGGAATTACATTTGTACTTACAGAAAACAATAAAAAACAAGGTAAAGAATCATTTGTTCCCTATGGATTCGCTAAAGATACAAATAATGTTTTTTATTATGATTTTCAAGGCAAAACAAAAGTTGTTAAAAAAGCTATTCCATCCTCTTTTAAATCTTTAAATGATGGAGATTTTGGGTATGATGAAAATTCAGTTTTTTATGGGAAAAATATTCTTTCAAAAGCTAATCCAAAAACTTGGAAAAAATTGCATGCTAAATATTTCTATTCAATAGATCAAAATAAGGTATATTATTTTAATCGATTAATGAAAGATGCAGATGCAGAATCTTTTGAGATAGTATTTGTTTCATCAATATTCGAAACTCCGACTCAATATGCAAAAGATAAAAATCATTTCTATTTAAATGATACTATTTGTTCGAGCGAAGAGTTTGAGAAATATGTAACGGAAACGATTGCCCGTAATAAGGAAGCCGAAAGTAAAATTAATGGATAATTTGTTTACATTTGAGTAATCAATTTATTCTAATCAATGGATTTAAAAGAACTCTTAGGACGATTTTTACTGCTGTTTTGCTCAATTTTGGTTTTGTATTTTTTCTCTAACAGAAAAGATAATGCAACCATAAATCCGTTGATGGTTATTGTTGGGCTTTGCACTTTTTCGCTTTGTTATTTATTTACTAAAATCGAAATTGGAGTAGGAATAGGGTTTGGTCTTTTCGCCATTTTTTCAATTCTCCGTTTTAGAACCCAGTCTTTTACTGTAAACGCTATAATCTTTCTTTTTGCAACCATTACGCTGTCTATTTTAGACATAATGTATCCGTTTGAAAAGATCGAATTACTGTTGTTCTTTCAAATCATTATCATCGGATTTTATGTCGCAGCTTCAATTATTGTCAATAAAAAAGCTTCAAAATATCTCAATTCTGTAGATATGAAAATTCCGCTTGACGAAAATTTTTCTTTAAATTCGGAAGTAATTCGAAAGTCAATTCAAGAGAAAATTAAGATTGACGATTTTGATTTTAGAATTGTCTTAATTAATACATCTGCCAACGAAATAGACTTATTAGTTTTCTATTAATCGTTGAAAGGGCGAACTTGTTTAATATATAAATCTCTTTTTTCGCCCACAATTTTAAACTCAATATCTACAGGATGAAATTGGTTTTTGCGCCAATATCGATACATTTTACTTTCAATTTTTTTACTGACATCATAGAGGTTACTCATTTCTTTTCTGGTCAATAAAGGTTCGTTATTATTCAGATTTGAATTTGAAGTATAATCGATATCAAAATCGGTTTCGTCTTTTCCGTCATTAAAATGATAGGCAACAAATTGCTCGCAGATTTCTCCTTTTTGGGGTTTTACAACCGAGTTTTCTCCTTTTTGAACATTAACCGTAATTCCAGGAAAATTTTCTCTAAATATATTTTTGGTGATAATAACACCATTTGCTAATTCGTCAGGAAACGAACGATGTACTAAAACGCCCATAGCAATATTTTGCTGGTCAATTCCAAAAAGTTCTCTTTCGTTATATGAAGCTTCGTTCCATACGCTTGCCCAGACTTGTTTGATTGCTTTTTCAAATGTTTTGATGGAGTCGCCCAAAATTCCTGTTTTTGAATCATATAGTCCAGCGCCATTAAAATCATCCAAATCTTCTGCATTGGTAGAAGAACGAAATCTAAAATTTTTGAATTTAGCATCTTTGAAAGCTATATTCAATTTTGAAATTAATTCCGGATCAATAGATTCTTTTTTGATGGCATCTCTAATTTTTTTAAGCTGTTTATTAATCCAAACCGTAGAATCTTTTTGAGGAAAAGCTAAAAGTTCTGCAATTAAAGGAGAGATAGAAGGTTTTTGGATATGTTTCGTATAAAAATAAAACGGAATAGCATGTGCATTTTCTGGAACTTTAAATGGAATTTCTTTTGAAATGGCAATTAAATACGCCATGTTTTGGGCTTTAGAGCCAATGTAATTCACTCCCTTTTTGGGAATTTCAGATAAGTTGACCAAATCAGTTACAGAATTGTCAATTGTTAGTTTTTTCTTTTTTCCAGCAGATTTTACTGGGATTTTTTTAGTAGTTTCTTTGATGAAAAAAGTATCGACTTCTATTTTTAATTCTACTTTTTTAGAAAGCAGTTTTTTGATATTGTTATCTTTTTCAATGTCGGTGTAAGCCATAATCGGAATCTTTCTGTTTTTTCCTAAAAGAACCAAATGGCTTAAAGGTGTCTGAAGTTCATTCACAATAATGCCTCGAACGTTTGGAAGAATATCTGGCGTTCCATCCAAAATAATAATTTCGTCAGAACTTGGTCTGGCAGTTTCTAATTCTTTGATTTTGTATTTCTTGAGAATTCCAACATTACTGCCTCGAACAACTTCTTGATATTTAATTTCGCCAAAAATATAATCTGATTTGACGCAAGGAATTTTGAATTTCTGCTCCTGATACCAATTCATCATATCTGGATTATTCAAGTAAAATTTAAGCTTTTCGCCAATAAAAGTGGAGCTTTTAACCATATTGAAGAAACGCTCAATCAATGGTAAAGGCATATGATCGGATGCGGCGAGTTCAAAAATCCATTTATCAGTTCCTTTTATATGATTTAAATTTCCCAGAAGAAAATCTCTGTTTTTCTCCGTATCGCTGTAATTTTCATTATTAAAAACTTCAAGATCTTGACTGTAGCCTAAATAATTGACAACAAAATCGTAATGAAGCGGAATAACGCTGCTGTTGAAATAATACATTTTCTGTTTTCGAAGATCATAGATCACTTTTACTGACTCAATATTCGAAAATTTATCAGACAAAGGTTTTCCTCTAAATGCTTTGTAGGCCTCATAATTTGCTAAAGAAGCACTAAATCGCTGCGCACTTAACGAGGTTAAGACGAAAAGGAAAAATAAGCTGTAAATGAATTTTTTCATACAATAAAAAATGGATGATTAAATGTACTTAAAAAAGTAATAAGTTTTATCTACCGCGAGATTGCTTAAACTAATGAAAACCATGCTGAAATTTTCTATTATTTGGCGTATCTTTGCAACCTTAAAAAATTAAACATTTCAAAATGAAACGAGTAGTTGTTGGACTTTCAGGTGGAGTAGATTCTAGTGTTGCAGCATATTTATTGCAACAGCAGGGATACGAAGTTATTGGCCTTTTTATGAAGAACTGGCACGATGATTCGGTTACTATTTCTAACGAATGTCCTTGGCTGGAAGACAGTAACGATGCTTTGCTTGTTGCTGAAAAACTTGGAATACCGTTTCAAACAGTTGATTTGAGCGAAGAATACAAAGAGAAAATCGTTGACTATATGTTCAACGAATACGAAAAAGGGAGAACTCCAAATCCTGACGTGCTTTGTAACCGCGAAATCAAATTTGATGTGTTTATGAAAATTGCTTTAAGTCTTGGTGCAGATTACGTAGCAACAGGGCACTATTGCCAAAAAAGCGAAATCGAAGTGGACGGAAAAACGGTGTATCAATTGATTGCCGGAAATGATGTTAACAAAGATCAATCATATTTCTTATGCCAGTTGTCTCAAGAGCAATTGTCAAAAGCTTTATTTCCAATCGGAGCTTTAACAAAACCAGAAGTGCGCGAAATTGCTGCTGAAATGGAATTAGTTACAGCAGAAAAGAAAGATTCTCAAGGATTGTGTTTTATTGGAAAAGTTCGCCTTCCAGAATTTTTGCAGCAAAAATTACAGCCTAAAGAAGGTAAAATTGTTCAGGTTGATAAAAATGATCCGATTTACAGTATTGAGAAATCAGCTGACCTTTCTTTGGAGGAAAGATTAAAGTTAGAATCTCAAAAACTAGACTATGTTCCAACAATGGGAAAAGTGGTTGGAAAACACCAAGGCGCTCATTACTTTACAGTCGGGCAAAGAAAAGGTTTGAATGTAGGAGGAACAATAGATCCTTTATTTGTAATTGCTACTGACGTAGAAACTAATACCATTTATACAGGTATGTCTAGCGAGCATCCAGGTTTGTTCAAAAAAGCACTTTTTGTTGGAAAATCTGAAGTACATTGGATTAGAGAAGATATGACGCTAAAAGCAGGAGAAAAAATGGAAGTGATGGCAAGAATCCGTTACCGTCAGCCTTTGCAAAAAGCGGTTTTGTACCAATTTGAAGATGGAATGTATGTGGAATTTGAAGAACCACAGTCTGCTATTACAGAAGGACAATTTGTTGCTTGGTATTTAGAAAATGAATTAGTTGGTTCGGGAGTAATTTCTTAGCTTTATACTTTATTTGGGAGTAAATCCCTTAAAGGTATAAATTGATGAGATATAACTTTACTTTTCTTTTATTGCTTCTTTCATTTACGGTATTTTCACAAGAAGATGCGTGGGTTTATTTTAATGGCAAGCCTAATGCGCAGACTTTTTATGACAATCCGTTAACCGAACTTTCGCAAAGAGCTTTGGATCGAAGAACGAACCAGAATATCGCTTTGGCTATTACTGATGCTCCTCTGGAATCTTCGTATGTAAATCAAATTACTTCAAGCGCTGGAATTACGGTAAAAGCACAATCAAAATGGCTGAACGCACTTCATATTCAAGGAACTCAGGCTAATATTAATGCTTTAAAATCCTTGGCTTTTGTTTCTAGAATTGAGTTTGCCGACAAAACTTTAAATACTACAGGAAAAAGAGCTTCTGAGACTTCGATAAGCCAAATTCATGAACAGTTAAAAGAAACAATTGATTATTCGTATGGAAATTCTGCGAATCAAATTCAGATGCTAAACGGGCAAGTTCTGCATCAGCAGAATTATACTGGAGAAGGCAAAATCATAGCGATTATGGATGGTGGTTTTCCTGGAGTAAACACCGCACAGCCATTTGAAAATCTTAGAATTAATAATAAAATTCTAGGCGGTTATGATTATACGACTAGAAGCAGTAACTTCTATACAGGAGATTCTCATGGAACTTCGGTGCTTTCGACAATGGGCGGTTTTAAAGCAAATTCGTTAGTGGGAACTGCTCCAAATGCATCTTATTATCTTTTTATTACAGAAATTCAAGCTCAAGAGATTCCGTTAGAAGAATCGCTGTGGGTAGAAGCTGCAGAAAAGGCTGATGCTTTAGGTGTTGATATTATTACTACTTCATTGGGATATTTTTTGGATAGAGATGAAATCAGGTACAATCATACCTATAGCGATATGAACGGAATTACGACTTTTATTTCTCGTGGCGCAGAAATCGCTTTTAGCAAAGGAATTTTGGTTTTGGCGTCTGCTGGAAATGAAGGAACTCAGGTAGAAAAACATGTTGGCGCTCCTGCAGATGCAGTTTCTGTATTGGCAATTGGTTCGGTTACGGCATCAAAAGTAAAATCTGGATTCAGTTCTATCGGACCAAGTTATGATGGAAGAATAAAGCCAGATATTATGGCGCAAGGATCGTTGGCTGTGGTTTCTGATGCAAATGGAAATATTGGTACAGCAAATGGGACTTCATTTTCATGCCCAATAATGGCGGGAATGGCGGCTTCTTTATGGCAGGCATTTCCAACTAAAACCAATAAGGAAATCAGGCAAATGATCTTGGCATCTGCTGATAGATATGCTAATCCAGATAATAATTACGGATACGGAATTCCAAATTTTGGCGCCACATTAAGCGTTGACAGTTTTATTGCAGAAGCTTCGTTTGCGGTATATCCAAATCCAGCTAAAAATGAGGTTTCGTTTTCTTTTCTAAATGAAAACAACACAGCCTCAGTGACAATTTATTCGATCTTAGGACAAAAATTAATAGAAGAAAAAATCAATAATTCAAATCCAGTTCTTTCCCTGCAATCACTTCAAAGCGGATTGTATATTTATAGTTTTGATGCCGATAATCTGCACAAAACTGGAAAGATAATCAAGCAATAATTTTAATGAATAAAATCACCCAGCTTTTCAATATAAAATACCCAATCATCCAAGGCGGAATGATCTGGAACAGTGGTTACAAATTGGCTTCGGCCGTAAGCAATGCAGGAGGTTTAGGACTTATTGGTGCAGGTTCAATGTACCCGGAAGTTTTAAGAGAACACATTCAGAAATGTAAAAAAGCCACCGATAAGCCTTTCGGAGTGAATATTCCAATGTTATATCCAAACATTGAAGAAATTATGAATATCGTAGTCGAAGAAGACGTAAAAATTGTCTTTACTTCGGCTGGAAATCCGAAAACTTGGACTTCTTTTTTGAAAGAAAAAGGTATTACAGTTGTTCATGTGGTTAGCAGCAGTATTTTTGCGTTGAAAGCCCAAGATGCTGGCGTAGATGCAGTTGTTGCTGAAGGTTTTGAAGCTGGCGGACACAACGGACGTGAAGAAACCACTACTTTTACTTTGATTCCAATGGTAAAAGAAAAAATTCAGATTCCGCTAATTGCTGCAGGAGGAATTGCTACAGGAAGAGGAATGCTGGCTGCGATGGTTTTAGGAGCAGATGGTGTTCAGGTTGGAAGTCGTTTTGCTGCTTCTGTAGAATCTTCTTCGCACAATAATTTTAAAGAAACAATAGTTAATACTATAGAAGGAGGTACGCAATTGACTTTAAAGGAATTAGCACCTGTTCGATTGATAAAGAACAAATTCTATCAAGATGTTCAGGATTTGTATCAAAAATGTCCTTCTAAGGAAGAATTGGTTCAGCTTTTAGGAAGAGCAAGAGCCAAAAAAGGAATGTTTGAAGGAGATTTGGAAGAGGGAGAATTGGAAATTGGGCAAGTAGCAGGTCTGATTCACGAGATTTTACCAGTTGAAGAAATTATTCAACAAATGATAGCCGAATTTGAAACCGCATCCAAAGAAAAGATTACATTTGAGTTTTAATTGAATGCAAGAAATATTTTATGAATTCCCTACGCCCCTACATATTGCTATTGTTTTTGATTTTTGGATTGCAACAAGTTCAGAGTCAGACTTATCATTTTAAAACATCCGGATTTAGTGTTTTAGAAAAAAACGAAAGAGGAAAGTGGGGAGAATGGTCCAATTTGGATTTGGTAAATCTTTCGGTGGTTTTAGATACCAATAAGCATAGAATTGTAGTCTATTCTCAAGAAATCCAGCTTTACAATATTTTGGATTATATCGAAAGAGAAGAAAACGATACCGATATTGTGTACTCTTTTATGTGTAAGGATAATGATGGAAGAGAATGTAAATTATCAATCATAACTCGAAAAAAGCAGGATTATCGAAAGCAGCTTTATATCAATTACGATGATCATATTATTGTGTATAATATTATTACTGTTTAGGTAAGGTTCTAAGATGCTAAGCTTCTAAGGTGCTAAGTTTTTTTTAGGATTTAGATAAAAATAATAAACCCGACAGGTTTAAAAAACCTGTCGGGTTTGCTATATAAACTCAGAGCTTAGTACCTTAGAAGCTTAGCATCTTAGAACCTCAATTCTCCACATCCTTAATAAACTCATCATATTCTAAGTAGAACATTTCTAGAGCATGCATGTTTTCGTTGAAAAAATCAAAAATAGCATCCCAAGTATTTTTATTGCTGAAACCAACGCCAAGTTTTTCAATCCAAATTCTGCTGATAGTTTTACCGCTTTCAAGAGTATAATTTTTTTCAAAAACCAAATCTTTAATGAATTCTTCTTCTAGAATATTTTTTAGAGCTTCTAGTTTTTCAAAATAAGCAATGCGTTTTTCATCGCTTCGCTGTTCAATATCAATTAAAACCTGGGCCTTTTTATTGTCAACATAAAATTTAAAAGAGAAGTCTTTAATCTTTGTATCATAAAGCACCCATTTACGAGGATATTTTTCGGCAAAAGCTACCCAAAATTCTCTTTTTATTCTTTGTGATTCTTCTTTGCTGTACATTTTTTTTAGGCTTTAATAGTAGAAAACTTGTGGCACTGCGTTTTCTGGAGTATATTTATGTTTTATTTGAAAATACAAAAATAAGCTTTGATTATGAATTTTCAAGACTTTTTGAAATATGTTCCCAATATAATTCCAGTAGAGCTGCCAGCAGTAATTTCACATTTAAAAATGGCTCCAAAAGAGCGTATAGAGGGATTAAAAAATCTTGATATTGATGCACTGAACGCCAGAATGGCAGGGGTAATGATGCTGTTTTATCCTAAACAGGAAAAAACGCATTTGGTTTTGATTGTTAGAAATGCTTATGATGGAGTTCATTCGGCCCAAATCGCATTTCCTGGAGGCAAGTATGAAAAGGATGATTTAAATTTTGAAACCACAGCTCTTAGAGAAACCCATGAAGAGATTGGAATTACAGGCGATAAAATAGATATCATTAAACATTTCTCACCAATGTATATTCCGCCAAGCAATTTTTTGGTGCATCCGTTTTTAGGAATTGCCAAAGAAGAACTTTCTTTTTATCCCGATATAAGAGAAGTGGCCGGAATTATCGAACTGCCTTTATCTGTTTTTTTAAATGATGATATAATTATCGAAGCCAGATTGTCAACTTCTTACGGAGCCAATATTTTAGTTCCTGCTTTCAATATTCAGAATCATGTGGTTTGGGGAGCGACGGCAATGATTTTGAGCGAATTGCGAGATGTCTTAAAAGAAGCAATGGTAAAATAAATTTGATAAAGATTATTTAATGATTTGATATTCATTTGAATAACTCTTAAGTCGAGAAATTGTTTTATACTATTGCTAAAAGAATAATTTTTGTATGTTTGCGACCTAACAAAAAAATAAGATAAATTAGTTATGGGATTGTTTAAACGAAATCCTTTTGGGCATATATTATTCATCAAGAAATGGTTGATCCGAGTTCTAGGTGCCATGACTCATAAGAGATATAGAGGTTTTAATGAATTGCAGATTGAAGGATCTGAAATTATTAAGACACTTCCAGATACTAATGTTTTGTTTATTTCCAACCACCAAACTTACTTTGCAGACGTTGTAGCGATGTTTCATGTCTTTAATGCCAGTTTATCAGGACGTCAAGACACGATTAAGAATATTGGTTATTTGTGGCAACCAAAAATGAATATTTATTATGTGGCAGCCAAAGAGACTATGCAAGCTGGATTATTGCCAAGAATTTTAGCTTATGTAGGTGCAATTACTGTCGAAAGAACTTGGCGCGCAAAAGGCGTTGATGTAACAGAAAAGCGAGAAGTAAACCCTAACGATACCGAAAACATCAGAATAGCTCTTGAAGACGGCTGGGTTATTACTTTTCCTCAAGGAACCACAAAATCATTTAAGCCAGTTCGTAAAGGAACTGCACATATAATTAAACAGCACAAACCGATCGTTATTCCAATTGTAATTGACGGTTTCCGTAGATCATTCGACAAAAAAGGACTTCGAATGAAGAAAAAAGGAATCCTACAATCTTTCATCATCAAAGAACCTCTTGATATTGATTATGAAAATGATACCATCGAACAAATTGTAGAAAAAGTAGAATACGCAATAGAACAGCATCCATCATTTTTAAAAGTTATTCCTGCTGAAGAAATTAAAGCACAAGAAGAACTGAATAAAATGAGACAATGGGATTATTAAAATTTTAGATTTTAGATTGCTGATTTTTGATCTTATAGATTTTCTTTTGATTTAAGCTTTTTGTCTGGCTGGGCGAAGTCGAAGCCCGCTTCAACTGTATCTTTTTCCCAAGTTTCTAAACTTTTAATGTGAGAAAAAAAATAGTTTCAAGTTTCAGGTTTAAAGTTAGAGAAACTTTGTCCCTTTGTAACTCTGTCACTTTGTAACTTTAAAAAAAAACTTAGAACCTTAGCATCTCAGAACCTTAGAACCTTTTTCAGAAATCAATCTTCTTCAACTCTTTGTAATTTGCATACAGTCTTCTTAAAAGTGTTCCGTAAATAATTCTGTAAAAACACCAGAACAATCCGAAGAAGCCTAATATTACTAGAAATAGTATCCCGATTGTAACAAACATAGCTTTTCCATTCATGGCTAATTTTTCTCTTAGAAACTCCATATCTGGGTTGTAGACGAAAGCAATAAAAAAGCTTAAAATAGCAGTAATTACAATCATTCCTAAATTGTACCAAACATAATATTGAACTGTTTTGCGAGTTCTTAAAATAGCACTCATTAAAGATTTTGTGGCTATTGTGGTAGAAATGGTTTTGTAATTTTTATAGAATATATAGACGAATATTAAAACCACAACATAATTGAAATACGTTAGAAACTCTAAAGCAGTTACAATTTCAGGGTGATTCATTTTATGCAAGACATCGTCTGTATTGATAAAAATGTTCGAAAATGTCCAAAACGAAATTTCTAAAATACTGATAATCAAAATCCATTTTACAATGGAAGATGATTTTCTGTGAATCATCTTATAGATTTCGTTTTCAGAAATTTGTTGAAAAGAATCAGAGTTCTTTTGCCAGTCTTTTTTTAATAAATCCAGTTCTTTCATAATATTTTTTAAGGATTTAGTATTTTTTTAAGTTTCCCCTTAATTCTGTTCATTTTCACGCGCGCATTCACTTCGCTGATTCCTAAGGTTTCAGCTATTTCTTGATAATCTTTGTCTTCTAAATACATAAAAACTAATGCCTTTTCAATGTCATTCAATTGATAAACCGCTTTGTACATCAGTTTAATCTGTTCTTCTTCTTCATAATTGTAGTCAACATCTTTTACAAAATGCTGATGATTTTCATAATCTACAGTCGAAATAGTTCTTTTGGTTTTGCGGTATAAGGTAATTGCTGTGTTTAAGGCAACACGATACGTCCAAGTCGAAAATTTGCTGTCGCCTCTAAATTTTGGATAAGCTTTCCAAAGCTGAATGGTAATCTCTTGAAACAGATCTTTATGAGCGTCTTCGCCAGCAGTATATAATCTACAAATCTTGTGGATTATATTCTGATTTGCCTGCAGCTGCGCAACAAATGACTGTTCTAGATTTTCGCTCATAAATATATTAGTAGTTATGAAATCATTTTTGTTACAGTTGAATTTATTTTTTTTTGCCGCAGATTGAAGAGATTTTAATGATTTTTATTTTTAGGTTAAACATAAAAAGAGATTAGAAATCCTTTTTAATCATTCAATCTGTGGCAAAAGAAAACTACAGTTCTCTTGTTTTGTAATAATTAATAGTTAAGTCAATAAATCTGCTATAACTTTCCATTCCATCTTTCTGGTTATTCGATTTTAGGAAATTATCGTATAAAAAATGAAAACCTTCGTCAATAAACGTATCGTACTTTTTCCAGAAATCCTGGCTTTCCTGATAGTTTTTTAAAATTCCTGGATTTACTTGTTTCTTTAAAACTTCGAATACTTTCTCATTTTTAAACTTCCAAATTCCAAGACAATAACGCAAAGTGAAACTATATCCAGAATATTGAAAATACAAATTATCGTTTTTTACAGATGCTAAAACACCAATAAAATTACATTCATTTTCGCTTGCATAACCTATCTGATGTGCCATTTCGTGAGAAGCTGTGAGCGGGAAAGAGTACATTGGCAGCAAATCGTTTACCTGAGCTTCATTTGTAAACGGATTTAAATATCCGCCAAATCCCATATATGTTAAAGGTAGGCTAAATAATGATTTCTTAATGCTTAAAGTGTTGTATTTAAAATATGGATGCTCTTGAGATAAATTATGGTATCCGTTTAAATTCATTTTAAAAACTTCTTCTTGAGAATACGGAAGTTGAATTTTTTCATTTTTATTTTTTGCGATTTTAAACTGAATTTCATTGGTTTTTACAATCAATTTTTTGGTAAAGGCCAATAAATCTACGTCATTATATTCTCTTTTAATATTCATTTTTTGAGAAAGAGGTTCGCGATAATAATTGAAAGCCCAAAGCAGATGAAAGAGAAAATAATAAATAGAAATTTTGCCTGCTATTTTTAAAAGATGATCTTTCCAGTCTGTTTTCCATGTCTTTCTAATTCTCCAAAACCAGCTGATTATAGAAATGATTAAAAGGCCATAAAAAAAGTCGCCAACAGAAAATGGAATTTTTCCTAAAACTGTTCTTGAAAGATGCGAAATTCTGATATATAAATTTTTGCTGTAAAAGCCCTCTACAAAGTCTGGAAAGTAAACAAGGATTTTATAAAAGATGATTTGAACTATAAGAAATAGGGGAAGTATATATTTTGATTTCACAGTGTAATTTTTGAATACGTAAATATAATTACAATTATTTATAACTAAAAAAGAATAGTATTTGCGAAATTTGATTTTAAGGCGGGCAATTAGTGCTAATTTGTGAAATTTGTGGCGAAAAAAAATATAAACTTTGTAACTTTGAAGCTCTTAATTGTTAAACATCAAACAAAACATAATGAGTCAAGAAATAAGAAATTTGGAGCCAAAAGCACTTTGGAACAAATTTGCAGATTTAAACGCTGTTCCGCGTCCATCAAAGAAAGAAGAGCGTGTAATTGAGTTTATGAAAAACTTTGGAAACAGCTTAGGTTTAGAAACTTTCGAAGATGAAATCAGAAACGTAATCATCAGAAAACCGGCAACTCCTGGAATGGAAAACCGCAAACCAATCGTTATGCAAGGGCATTTAGATATGGTACACCAAAAAAATGCAGATACTGTTTTTGATTTTGATACACAAGGAATCGACATGTATGTTGATGGTGACTGGGTTCGCGCGCGCGGCACAACACTTGGAGCTGATAATGGGTTAGGAGTGGCGACTATTATGGCTATTTTAGAAAGCAAAGATATTACGCATCCTGCAATCGAAGCTTTGTTTACAATTGATGAAGAAACAGGAATGACAGGAGCTTTAAACTTAAAAGGAGGAATTCTTCAAGGTCAGATTTTATTGAATTTAGATACAGAAGAAGATGATGAAATTGATATTGGATGTGCTGGTGGAATTGATGTAACTGCAACAAGAACGTATCATGAAGAAGAAGTTCCAGAAGGTTCTGTTGGATATACGATTACAGTAAAAGGTCTGAACGGTGGACATTCAGGAATGGATATCCATAAAGGTTTAGGAAATGCCAATAAAATCATGAACCGTTTGTTATTTGATGCATTTGAAAACTTTGGTTTGCAGATTGCTGAAATTAATGGTGGAAGTCTTAGAAATGCAATTCCGAGAGAAAGTGTTGCCAAAGTAATTATTTCTCAAATGTTTGATGAAGCTTATGTGTATGATATGCAGGAAATCATTTCTGATATTAAAGCTGAATATAAAACAACCGAGCCGAACTTGACTATTGAAATCGTAAAAGGTGATTTGCCTGAAAAAGTGATGGATTTAGGAGTTCAAGAAGGTATCATCAGAGCGATTTATGCAGCTCAGAATGGAGTTTATAAAATGAGCGCTGATATGGCTGATTTGGTTGAAACTTCAAATAATATTGCTCGTGTTGTAATAAAAGACGGAGAAATCTTGGTTGGGTGTTTAACACGTTCTTCTGTAGAATCTTCAAAATTTGATTTGGCTAATTCTTTACGTTCTGCTTTTGAATTGGTTGGATGTGAAGTCGAACTTTCAGGTTCTTATCCAGGTTGGACTCCAAATGTAAATTCTGAAATTTTAGAAGTTTTAAAAGAGATCTACGAAAAGCAAAATGGAGAACAGCCAAAAGTTGTAGCTTGCCACGCAGGTTTAGAATGCGGAATTTTAGGAACAAATTACCCAGATATGGATATGATTTCTTTCGGTCCGACTATTCATGGAGCGCATTCTCCAGATGAAAGAGCAAGCATTTCTTCTGCTCAGAAATATTGGAAATTTGTATTGGAAATTCTTTCTAATATACCAGTTAAATAAATAGTTTTCAGTCACAGTCTCAGTGATCAGTTTTGTAAAACTGTGAACTGAGACTGTAAACTGAGACTAAACTAAACTAAAAAGTCTCCATCTATTATTAGTAGTTCGACACCTTTAGTTGTAATAGAGCGATGAGAACTCATATCGTCAGAAACAATATAGGTCATTCCCTTTGTCAATGTCATTTTTTCACCGTTATCTAATTCACTGATAAAATCCCCTTTCAAACAATGCACAATGTGTCCTTTTTGACACCAGTGATCTGCAAGATAATTTTTACTGTAAACAACTTTTCGAACACGTAAACCTCCTAATTGTATGGTCTGCCAATAAGCAATTCCGGTTTCTCCTGTGTGTTCTGTTTTTTCGATTTGACTCCAATCAATCGTCTGAAAAGGTATTGTAGACATTTTTTTTGTGGTTTAGGTAGTTAGTAGTTATATTTAAAACAAAAAAAATCCTCAATTTTAAAAATGAGGATTGATTTTTTATGTTGTGGCTTTAATTTCGTTTCAAAACTTTATACTGTTCATAACAAGCGCTTATTGCATCCATAATCTGGAGATCATTTGCCGTTTGGATGAAAGAATCAGAATAGTTGCAACGATGCATAATTTCAGGAATTTCGTCTTTGCTGATACCTAGTAATACTGCAACCGTTTCACGATCATATTTGGATTCTAAAAGTGTACGAACAGTGTCATCTTTTTTCATTTCCTTCAGTTTCTTGAGTTCTTTACCATTCTTGCCAAAGAAATTATAGAGCATATCGGCAGGATTGAAAATTGAACCGAGGACTTTTCCAAAGGCATTTGGCGCATATTCTCCAGCTTCATAACCTTGTGTAAGACCAGAAATACTGTAACGATAGTTTTCTTTTGTTGGAATTAATTTAGAGTCAATTTCAAGATATCCTGTTAAAGAAAACGGAGCAATAACAACCTCTTCCAAAGCAATTGCTTTTTCAGTAAGCTGAATTCTAGTTACTTTATTTTTTATCCAGTCATTTGTAACTCTGATTCTTAGCGATTGAAATCCTAGGATAGAAAAATGTAGCGTATCGTTGACTTGTACATCAATTTCAAAATATCCTTTTTCATCAGATTTTGCACCACGTACCTTGTTGGTGTTAATGATGTTTACTCCAGCAAGTGGCTGTTTGCTGTCGTCGTTAATAACGTAACCTGAAACTCTTTGTGGAACTGTTGGCTGTGTATCTTGCGTATCTTGTGCAAAACCAATGTTAGCGAGAAGTGTAAAAAAGAAAATTGCGAAATATTTCATATCCTGATTTAAAGCTCTAAAAGTAGTAAATAGGGATTAAATATCTCGCAGTCTTGGAATTTAATTATAAGAAAATTAACAAAGACATTGATAAGATTATTAGATATAAGAAAAAATCCCAAATTCCGTATAAAATTGGAATTTGGGATTTTGTATTTTAAGAAATTAGATTATTAATCTCTTCTTGATCTTCTTGGTCTTGAGCTATCGCCAAAGTTTTCAGAACGTCTTGGAGCTCTGTCTGAACCACCTTCATTTCTTGGAGCAGAACTTCTAAAACCACCATCTCTTCTTGAAGATGAGTTTCTGTCACCTCTAAAACCTCCGTCACGAGATCCGCCATCGCGTGAACCTCCGTCTCTTGAGCCTCTGTCGCTTCTAAATCCGCCTTCGCGTCTTGGAGCAAAATTTCCGTCTCTTCTTCCAGAATCGCGTCTTCCGCCACGGTTGTTATGGTCGCGTCTTCCACCACCATCATTTTTAGAAATCTCAACATTGATACGACGACCTTCTAATTGTACGTTGTTTAAAACGTCCATTACTTTGTCAGTATGCTGTGGATCTGTGTTAAAGAAAGAGAAACCTTCTTTTACATCTACTTTAAAGATATCATCACGACCTAAATCTAATGTTTCTTTCAAGTAATCTTTTAATGACATCCAGTCAAAGTTGTCTCTAGAACCAATGTTTACAAAATAACGAACTGCTCCATTATTGCTGAATTCTCTTGGTTCAGAATCACCTCTTTCGCGTCTTTCGCCACCAGAAACAGAAATATCTCTATTCTTTTTATAGTAAGTGATGAAACGGTTAAATTCTACTGAAACCATTTTCTTAATCAATTCTTCTTTAGATAAATCTTCAAGAACATTGTTGATTGCTGGTAAATAGTTGTCAATTTCGTGATCAACCTCAGTATCTTTAATTTTGTTTGCTAAGTGTAACAACTGAATTTCGCAGATTTCAATTCCAGATGGAATAGTCTTTTCTTCGAATTTTTGTTTGATGATTCTCTCGATAGAAGAAATTTTACGTAACTCGCTTTTTGTAACAATTACAATAGAAGTACCTAATTTTCCAGCTCTACCTGTACGTCCAGAACGGTGGTTGTATGTTTCAATTTCGTCTGGCAATTGATAGTTTACAACGTGAGTTACGTTATCAACGTCAATACCACGTGCAGCAACGTCAGTAGCAACAAGCATCTGGATTTGTCTTCCACGGAACGATTTCATTACACCATCACGTTGTGCTTGAGATAAATCTCCGTGTAACGCAGCGGCGCTATATCCATCTTCAATTAATTTCTCAGCAATAGCTTGCGTGTCTCTCTTTGTACGACAGAAAACTACAGAGAAAATGTCTGGATTAGCATCAGCTAAACGTTTTAAAGCTTCGTAACGGTCACGAGCATTTACTAAATAAAATTCGTGAGAAACTGTAGATGAACCTGAATTTTTTGTTCCAACAGTAATCTCTAATGGATCGCTCATGAATTGTTTTGCAATTCTAGCAACCTCTTGTGGCATAGTTGCAGAAAACAACCATGTACTTTTTTCATCTGGAGTATCTGATAAAATAGATACGATATCATCATAGAATCCCATGTTTAACATTTCGTCAGCCTCATCAAGAACACAGTAATCTATGTTTTTAATGTTTACCAAACCTCTGTTAATCATGTCTTGCATTCTTCCTGGAGTTGCCACAATAATTTGTGCACCTCTTTTTACTTCTCTTGCTTGCTCTGTTATACTAGCTCCTCCGTAAACTGCTACCACATTAATACCTTTTTCGTATTTTGAGTAGTTTTTAAGTTCGTTAGTAATCTGTAAACATAACTCGCGTGTTGGCGATAAAACTAATGCTTGTGTATTTCTGTTGTCGGCATCAATTTTTTGAATTAGCGGAAAACCGAAAGCTGCCGTTTTCCCTGTCCCTGTTTGAGCCAACGCAACCATATCCGTGTCTTTTTCCAATAATAGGGGAATCGCCTTTTCCTGTACCTCTGACGGATTTTCAAATCCTAGATCTAAAATCGCCTTCAGTAACGATTCATTCAATCCTAATTGTTCAAATTTATTCATATGTGTTTTAAAATAGGGTGCAAAATTACTGTTAATTATTCAGATAAACTAATACGATTTTAAGAATTATGTATTTGTTAAGAATTGATTATCAAAAAGTTACAGTTTTATTAAAATAAATTTTTGCTAGAAACGCAGAAAGAGGCCAAAAAATACGTCGTGAAATGTAAAATTTAGCCTCTAAAATGTTGTATTTTAAACAATTATTTTGTGGTGCTCAGAAAATCAATTAGTTGCTTAACGGCTTTTCCGCGATGACCAATCGTGTTTTTGGTTGCTAAAGGCAGTTCTGCAAAGGTTTCATTGAAATTTTCAGGCTTAAAAATAGGATCGTAGCCAAAACCGTTTGTTCCTGTTTTGGTTAGCGTGATGTCTCCTTTTGCAATTCCGGTAAATAGATATTGTTTTCCGTCAAGATTCAAAGTGATAACGGTCTTGAACTGGGCACTGCGGTTTTCTTCATTTTTCAAAGCTTCCAAAAGCTTGTTCATATTATCATCTGCATTTTTTTGCTCGCCAGCATATCTCGCAGAATAAACTCCAGGTTCTCCATTTAAAGCATTCACCTCTAAGCCTGTATCATCTGCGAAACAATTATAGCCATATTTCTGGGTTACATAATCGGCTTTCAAAATGGCATTTCCTTCTATGGTATCAGCTGTTTCCGGAATATCTTCTAAACAATTTATGTCTTCTAAGCTTAATATTTTAATGCTTTCAGGAAGCATACTTTGAATTTCGGCGATTTTATTTTTATTGTTTGAAGCGAAAACGAGTTTCATAGAATTAAGTGTTTAAATGATTTTCAACACAAATTTAGAATTCTTATATTTGATATGTTAGCTAAAATTCAAATAAATGCAATTATCAGTACTTTATAAAAAAATCCTGCCTTTTGTAAAGCCGTACAGAAAAATGGTAATTGCAACTTTACTGCTCACATTTTTAGGTTCATTTGCAGCGCAGGTAAATGCTGTAATCTTAAAATATACTGTCGATACCATAAACAATTTGATGGTTGCTCATGAACCATTATCGAAAGGATTTCATTTGCTCGGAATTATTAGTATTGTATTGTTAACTAAAGAATTGGTTAATTCTGTTGTGCAATTTGGACAGAAATTCTATGGAGAAAAACTCCGAATTTTCATTACCCGTGATATCTCTCAAACCATTGTAGAAAAAATTCTAAGTTATAGAATGGAGTTTTACACTTCTGATGAAAATGAAAGCGGGAAACTCCAAACGAGAATTGATGCCGGAATTAGCAGTTTAACGCGATTGGTGCAAAACTTTTTTATTGATATTCTTCCCTTATTTGCCAACGCTTTTGTCGCTTTGGTAATTATGTTTTATGCCAATGTTTATGTGGGTTTGGTAAGTTTGTGTATTATTCCGATTTATTTTTATATAAGTCAATTGCAGGCAACAAAATTGAGCGGATTTAGACGAAGAATGCGTAATTATCGTGAAACTAAAAATAACGGAATCATCAGTTTAATTGAATCGATAACGGTAATAAAATCTTTTGTTCGGGAATCTACAGAAGCCGATCGTCATGAAAAGATTCAATACGAAATGACCGAAAATCAACTGCAAACAAGAAAGACCAGTTTTATTTTTGAAAGTATTAAAAGTTTTGTCGAACAGATTGGAGTAGTAATAATCATTATTCTTACGGCTTATTTTGTTTTGAATAATCAAATGACAATTGGGGCCATTATGTTTCATATTATGTTATTCAATAATGTTTCATCGCCAATTAGACAATTGCATAGAATTTATGACGAAGTAAATGATGCTTTGATTTATTCGGAAGGATTCTTTGATATTCTGGAAGCAGAAAAAGAAGTTGAGACCAGTGGAGATTATATTCCAGAAAAAATTGTTGGATTAATAGAAGTGAAAAATGTAGATTTTGTATATCCAAATGGAACTCAAGCTCTTTTTGATATTAATTTCACTGTAAAACCAAATGAAACCACGGCTTTGGTCGGATTAAGCGGAGCTGGAAAAAGTACGATTATCAATTTGCTGGATAAATTTTATCTTCCAACGTCAGGACAGATCTTTTTAGATGGAGTTGATTTGGTTGAATATAACACCGATTTTCTACGTAAAAATATCGGATTGGTGCTTCAGAAAAATCACATTTTTAAAGGAACAATAGCCGAAAATATTTTATATGGAAATCCTGGAGCTTCGAAGGATGAAGTAATAGAAGCAGCAAAACAAGCCTATATTCACGAACAGGTAATTCAGTTGCCAAAAGGTTACGATTCAGATGCGCATTTGCTTTCGGGCGGTCAGCAGCAACGTATTGCCATTGCTAGACTTTTTCTAAAAAACCCACCGATTATTTTTCTAGATGAGCCTACCGCAAGTTTGGATGCCATTGCAACAGAACAAATTAAAAAGTCTTTAGATGCCATAAAAAAAGACAGAACTGTGATTATCATATCGCATAGTATTTCTCAAATTATTGACGCCTCAAATATTATTGTTTTAGAAAAAGGACGATGTGTCGAAAAAGGAACTCACGATGAATTGTATGATAATAAAGGAACATACCATCAAATATTTATGGCAATGGCAAACAGTTTAAACATCGAAAAAATCACACAGACTTTTGATTGAGAAAATTCAAAGTCAACTTTTCTGCCATAAAAGCAGTAAGTATTCCAAAAGTATAAGCCAGAATATCTTCCCACAGAAATCCTTGTCCTAGAACATATCTTCCAAAAAGTGTTTTTCTAAGTTCGATCATCCATTCGCCTTGGTACGATTGTAGAAATTCAATTCCATAACAAATCAATAGAGAAAGGAATGCAATTAAGAAAACATTTTTAAATGGAAGAAATATTCGAACTAAAAAGTAAATCATGAGAGCATATAGAAAATCGCCAATCCATAAAGGGATAAAAGAGATTTTTCTTGAAAAGATTCCGAGGAAAATGATGCTTAGAAAGATTAAGAAATAGCTAGTTCTAGTTTTGTTCAAGTTGAGATTGGGTTTTGGTTAAAGCAAATGTATATAATCAGTTGTAATTCCTCTTTGTTAAAGTTTAAAACTTTGACAAAGATTTCCATCTAAAGCAAATCAAGTTTTCTAATGAAACGTGATGATTTCTCTTTGTCAAAGTTCAAAACTTTGACAAAGATTTCTTTATAGATTTTTTTTAAGAAAAATCTTATTTTTTATATTTTTGATTTTCTAATTTTTAAAGAAATTAAATTAGTGGATATCAGAAATCAAAATTTAGAACCAGACTGTTTTTATCATATTTATAATCGAGGAGTTACTGGAGATAAAGTTTTTCAAGAAAATGATAATTACAAATTTTTCATGTCCCAGTTCCTTAAATATTTGAGTCATGTCCTTGATCTGAATGCTTATTGTCTAATGCCGAATCACTTTCATTTTGTAATTAAAATTAAATCTCAAAAAGATTTGTTGGATTTCTTCGAAGAAAAAAATAATAAGCCAATTAAAAAAGGATTGCACTCAATAGAAAGTCTTGCTCGTAAGCAATTAAGTAAATTTATTAGTTCTTATACTCAGGCTTATAATAAAGTTTTTTATAGACATGGTCCATTGTTTGAATCTCCTTTTAAAAGAAAGAAGATAGATTCTGAAAAGTACTTGAGGAATTTAATTATTTATGTTCATCAAAATCCTATAGATATTAAAAAAGATTTCAAGACTTATAAGTTTTCGTCATATGTAACTGTTTTATCTTCATTAAAAACAAACTTAAAAAGAAGTGAAGTTATTAAGTATTTTGATGATTTGGAGAATTTTGTTTTTTGCCATAATAATATCATTGATTTCAAATTCTGAGGTATTAAAGAATCTTTGTCAAAGTTTTAAACTTTGACAAAGAGAAGCAGAACAGGAAAAAACATGAATGAAGTAGTGCATCAATAATCCGTTTTTAGGGAGCAAAAAATACAAAACCAGAATCGATTTACTTTATTTCATACATTTATCGGTTAAAATAACTATTTATCAAGAAACCACATGAAGGCAAAATTTTTTACCCTGATTGCAGCTTTGTTTCTTTTAGGAAATCAAGGCTATTCTCAAAAAGACAATTCGTTTAATGTCAAAAAGCAATTGGATTATTGCGCAGAGCAAGCTTCAAAAACATTAAAAGTGATTCCAAACGACGGAACTTCTCCAAGAACAGTTCCGAACGGAAGCAATGAATGGAAATTTGTTGGCTATAAAGATTGGACTAGCGGATTCTGGCCTGGAGAATTATGGTTTTTGTATGAAGCAACAAAAGATAAAAAATGGGAAAAAGAAGCAGATAAATTCAGTCGTTTTTTAACGCCACTATCAACTAGTAAAGCTGCTGATCACGATTTAGGATTTCAAGTTTTTAATAGTTTCGGGAATGGATACAGATTGACTAAAAATCCAGAATACAAGCAAATTATCTTAAGAACTGCAGATACATTGGCAACACTTTTTAATCCAAAAGTGGGAACAATCCAATCTTGGCCGCATAATAAAATGGGCGGTCATAATACGATCATTGATAATATGATGAATTTGGAGCTTTTGTTTTGGGCATCTAAAAATGGAGGAAACAAAAAACTTTACGACATTGCTGTAAAACATGCCGAAACTACAATGGCAAATCATTTTAGACCAGATAATACTTCTTATCATGTTATAATCTATGATTTTGAAACGGGTAAAAAAATAAAAGGAAGAACAGCGCAAGGATATAGTGATGACAGTATGTGGGCACGTGGTCAGGCGTGGGCGATCTATGGTTTCACGATGACTTATAGAGAAACAAAAGATGTTAAGTTTTTAGATTTTGCTCATAAACTAACGCGTGTTTATTTGGACAAATTAACAACAGAAGATTTAATTCCGTATTGGGATTTTAATGCGCCAAACATTCCTAACGAACCTCGCGATGCTTCGGCAGCGGCGATTGTTTCATCTGCATTGTTAGAATTAAGTTCTTATACAAAAGACAAGAATTTAAAAGCTGAATATTTGACAAAAGCCAAAAAGATGATCGTCTCACTTTCTAATAATTATCAGAGTCATGATTTAAACTCAGCTTTTTTATTGCATTCGACAGGACATAAACCAGCAAATAGTGAGATAGATTGTTCTATAAATTATGCAGATTATTACTATCTTGAGGCATTATTAAGACTTCAAAAACTAAAATAGAAAATTATGCTAAAGAAAATAAGCCAGATTGCCTTTGCAATAATGATGGTATTGACACTTGCGAGCTGTAAAAATACCAAACAAAAACTTCAAGAATATGTTGTTATGTACAACAAAACCATTGCTCCGAGTTTTAGAGCCGATAATGTAACACTTACTACGGCTAGAGGTTATATTAACGATGATAAAATCGAATTGCGATTTGAAACTGATTTAGAGCAAAATGAAGTCAACAAATCGGCATCTGTTATTTCTTTTCCAAAATTGATAAAAGTAATGATTGATAAAGATGAAATCCCAAGACAATTAATTGAGGAAGGAGTAAAGTTTGATGTTTATTTTCTGGCAGACGATAATACCGTTTTAGACAAAGAAACCTTAACGGGAGAATCTCTTAAAGATTTTTTGAAATAAAAGATTGAGTTTTTATAGAAAACAGATCATTTTGATTCTTACATATTAAAAGTCTCTTTAAAGTTTATTTAAAGAGACTTTTTTGTATTTAAGGCTAAAAGTTAAGTGTGAACAAAACGTTTTTATTCTTACAAATGATTCTTCTTTTAAGAGTGTAATTGGTTTGTTTTCAAATAATTGTAGATGTATTTTTTGTAATTTAATATTGTTTTTATGTTATGAATTAATTATGTTTGAGTTAAAAAATAACTATTAAACCAAAAATTTATGAAAAAAATTACCCAAATCGCATTTGTGCTAGCTTTTGCATTATTTTTAATTAGCTGTAAAAATACCAAACAGAAAATCCAGGAACATGTAAGTAACTACAATAATTCTGTCTCTATAAAAGGAAATGGCATTACGAGCACATCAGCAAAAGCCTTCTTAAATGACAATAAAATCGAAATCAGGATTGAAACCAATTTAGAAGAAAACGATGCAAATAAGTTAGCCTACAAAGAATCTTTTCCAGACTTATTGAAAGAGATGATCAAGAACGACCAGATTTCTCCTTCTCTTATTGCTGAAGGTGTAAAGTTTGATGTCTATTTCTTGGCTTATAATAACGCTATTTTGGCTCAAGAAGTTGTAGATCAGGATGAATTGGCGGTTTTAGAAGGAAATGCAAAGGCAGGTAAAGAAACGGCAAAATTATAGCATTAAACTATTTTTAATATTCCTTTGGAATGAATTGCGTTTATTAGCTCTATCAAATAAAAAAATCCTCTTCTATTTTGAAGAGGATTTTCTGTTTATGAGAATTGAGTAACGTTTTTCAAATTATCTGGGAAATAGAGTTCCGATAAATTCGTAAACTCATCACCGCGCATAAAAATGTTGATATCAACATCTGCAAATGATGTTTTTCCAGCTGCTGCCAAAAGTTCATTCGCAGCATGAAGCGTATTTTTATGAAAATGGTAAACTCTCTCAGACTTATCGGTAACAACCAAACCTTTCATCAGCATTTTATTCTGAGTTGCAACTCCAGTTGGACATTCATTATTATGACAACGTAAAGCCTGAATACAGCCTAAAGAAAACATAAATCCTCTTGCGCTGTTACACATATCTGCGCCCAGCGCAATCGCATGCAGAATAGAATAACCAGAAATGATTTTTCCGCTTCCGATAATGCGTATTTTATCACGAATGCCTAAACGCACCAAAGTTTTATTCACAAAAATTAAAGCAGGCTCAAAAGGCATTCCGACACCGTCTGCAAACTCAAGTGGAGCAGCTCCAGTTCCTCCTTCAGCTCCGTCAACTGTAATGAAATCTGGGTAAGTATCTTCGTTAATCATTTCTTGGCAAATAGCTTCAAATTCAGCTGTATTTCCAATACATAATTTAAATCCGATTGGTTTTCCATTAGATAAATCACGCAATTGTTTAATAAACTGAATTAATCCGTTAGCATCAGAAAAAGCATGATGCCCAGGAGGAGAAAGAATCATCGTATGTGGTACAACACCTCTAATTTTAGCAATCTGCTCAGTGTTTTTTCTTGCAGGAAGAACTCCACCATGGCCTGGTTTTGCACCTTGAGAGATTTTAATCTCAATCATCTTTACATTTGGTAGATTGGCTTTTTCTTTGAAGTTTTCAGGGCTGAAATTACCTTCTGCATCACGACATCCAAAATATCCAGTACCAATCTGCCAAGTAATATCTCCGCCGCCTGCAAGGTGAAATTCTGTTAATCCGCCTTCTCCGGTATTTTGATAGAAATTTCCTTTTTGCGCGCCAATATTGATGGCGCGAACTGCATGTTCGCTCAAAGAGCCAAAGCTCATTGCCGAAACATTAAATAAAGAAGCCGAATAAGGCTGTTTGCAATCTTTTCCTCCAACTAAAACGCGAGGCAATTCTTCATTTACTTTTGCTGGAAAAATAGAATGTTTGATTCCTTCGTAGTTCTCTGTATTTAAGTTTAATTGTGTTCCAAAAGGCGTACTCGAATCAATATTTTTTGCTCTTTGATACACTAACGAACGTTGGTTTCTTGAAAAAGGTTTTCCGTCTGTAGACCTTTCGATAAAATATTGCTGAATTTCAGGTGCAATCATTTCAAACAAATATCTGAAATATCCCAGAACTGGGAAGTTCCTTAAAATAGCATGTTTTTCTTGAGATGCGTTGTAAACTCCGACAATTAGCAAAAGCGGAATAATAAATACGAGTAAATAACCTCGTCCTGTGTAGTAATAAATTGCTGCAACAATTAGAAACAATAAGAATCCGTAAATAAAGAATTTTTTTCTCATGTTTTTAAAAAATTAGATAGGTAATAAAATGCG
Organism: Flavobacterium tistrianum; assembly: GCF_003254545.1. Classification (GTDB taxonomy): domain Bacteria; phylum Bacteroidota; class Bacteroidia; order Flavobacteriales; family Flavobacteriaceae; genus Flavobacterium; species Flavobacterium tistrianum. The sequence continues at coordinate 278,857 of NZ_QJRH01000069.1, read as the reverse complement.
ATAATTAGTTGAATCTTAAACGTACATAAACGTGTTTGATTCCTTTTTTGTCTGACTCTCTTTCATCAATTTCCAGAATATCGGTTAACGATTTAAGCATTGGTGTTAATTTAGAATAACCATAATTTCGAGGGTCAAATTCAGGTTTTTTCTTTACGATTAGATTTCCGACATCCCCAAGAAACGCCCAGCCATCATCATCTTCAATGTCTTCAATTGTAGATTCAATAAGTTCAATGGTTTGTTTGTCTATTTTATGAAGTGCTTTTTCAGCAGGTTTTTCAACTGGTTTTTTGGTATCAACTGCGACTGTTTTTGGTTTTTTCTTTTGAGTTGCACCATCCAAAACTTCAATATAAATAAATCGGTCGCAGGCTACAATAAAGGAGTTTGGCGTTTTCTTTTCTCCAATTCCGATCACTTTCATGCCCGATTCACGAAGTCTGACAGCAAGTCTTGTAAAATCGCTGTCGCTGGAAACAATGCAAAAGCCATCTAATTTTCCAGAATATAATAAATCCATTGCATCAATAATTAGAGCAGAATCTGAGGAATTCTTTCCAACCGTGTAGCTATATTGTTGAATAGGAGTAATGGCATGTTCTAATAAAACACCTTTCCAGCCATTTGCATTAGGTTTTGTCCAGTCGGCATAAATCCTTTTCGTGGTTGGAGTTCCTAGTTTTGCAATTTCTTCCATCATGCCTTTTACATTGCTATATGGCACATTGTCTGCATCAATAAGGACTGCCAGTTTTAAATCTTTTGAATTGCTTAAAGGCATTTGTTAAATATTTAAAATTTAATACTCTCAAAGTTAAAATTAAAATTGGTTTTTATAAGAATTGAAGGATGAATATATGTTTTTATGGCTATTAATTAGTTTCATTATAAATAAAGGAAATACGAGGTTTGCTTTTGAAAATACTGACTATTACAACATTGGAATATGCTACAATTTGCTCGCATTCTTTTTAATATTAATCATTTTATGGAGTAATTTTGGGCTAAGGAGTTTTGTGGGTAAAATAAATGGATGTAAAATCTTGTTATTTTTTTGTAGTCGATTATTTTTAAATAAAAATAATTGAGTCTCTTCATTTTAAATTAATAATGATTATTTTTGCTCGCTGATTAAGTAAAAAAAATTACTACATATAATTATGGTAAAAGATTTATTCGAAAGAATTCAGGACAATAAAGGACCTTTAGGAAAATGGGCTTCTCAAGCAGAAGGTTATTACGTTTTCCCAAAGTTAGAAGGAGAGTTGGGTCCTAGAATGCAATTTCACGGAAAAAATATTTTAAACTGGAGTTTAAATGATTATTTAGGTCTAGCTAATCATCCAGAAGTTCGTCAGGCAGATACAGATGCAGCAATTCAGTTTGGTGCAGCTTATCCGATGGGAGCTCGTATGATGTCTGGACACACTACGTACCACGAGCAATTAGAGAATGAATTAGCAGAATTTGTAATGAAAGAATCTGCTTATTTATTGAATTTTGGTTACCAAGGAATGGTTTCTATCATTGACGCTTTGGTTACTAAAAATGACATTATTGTTTATGACGTAGATTCACATGCTTGTATCATTGATGGTGTTCGTTTACACATGGGTAAACGTTTCACATACAAACACAATGATTTGGAAAGTATGGAGAAAAACTTGCAGCGTGCTACTAAAATGGCAGAAGAAACAGGCGGAGGTATTTTATTTATTACTGAAGGTGTTTTTGGAATGCGCGGACAGCAAGGAAAATTAAAAGAAATTGCTGAATTAAAGAAAAAATACAATTTCAGATTATTGGTAGATGATGCTCACGGTTTTGGTACACTTGGTAAAACAGGTGCTGGAGCAGGTGAGGAGCAAGGAGTTCAAGATCAGATTGATGTTTACTTCTCTACTTTTGCAAAATCTATGGCTAATATCGGAGCTTTCGTAGCAGCTGATAAAACAGTTATCGATTATTTGAAATACAACTTGCGTTCTCAAATGTTTGCTAAAGCATTGCCAATGATTCAGACAATCGGATCTTTGAAACGTTTAGAGTTATTGCGTAAATCTTCTGCAATTAAAGATAAGCTTTGGGAAAACGTAAATGCATTGCAAAACGGTCTTAAAGAAAAAGGATTTAATATTGGAGATACAAATACCTGTATTACACCAGTTTACTTAGAAGGAAGTATTCCTGAGGCAATGGTAATGGTAAACGATTTAAGAGAAAATTATGGTATTTTCCTTTCTATCGTGGTGTATCCAGTTATTCCAAAAGGAATTATTTTATTGAGAATGATTCCTACAGCTTCTCATACATTAGAAGATATCAATGAAACGTTAACAGCTTTCGAAGCAATCCGCGAGAAACTGACTAACGGAACTTATAAAGAAATTGCAGAGCGTACTACTGTAGACGTTTCGTAAATTTATAAAATAGATTTCCTTAAGTGGGAATTATGTAAAAAAATCCATTTGTTCTACGAATGGATTTTTTTTTATTTGAGGTAACTTTATATTCATAATCACAAAATAAAAAGATAGAATTATGAAAAAAGTACTTACAATAGCGGTAGTAGTGCTGGCTGTTTTTGTCTCCTGCAAAAAAGAAGCCACAACGACAGAACCGATACAAATAACACCAAGTCCGCCAAAAGAAGCTGAAATTGTAGAACCTACTGGAGATCAATGTTATGCTTGGAAATCTAATGGAAGCGTTATTGAAATGAGTTTTAATGTTAATTCTCATCAAGAAGTAAACGGAAAACTAAGCTATAATCTGGTTGGAAAAGATAAAAACGAAGGAACCTTAATCGGCAACATGAAAGGAGATACTTTGGTTGCAGATTATACTTTTAACTCTGAAGGTGTTTCATCTGTGAGAGAAGTTGTTTTTCTGCAAAAAGACGGAACTTTTATTGAAGGATACGGCGATGTTGTAGATGCAAATAATAAGGTTTCTTTTAAAGATAAATCAAAACTAAAATTTGATGCCAAAAATACTTTGGTAAAAGTAGATTGCAAAGTAGAGTAATAATGTGTTTTATAAAGTGAAAAATCCATTCGTTTGGGGGCGAATGGATTTTTTTATTTTTAAGTTTTTAAAACTGAAAACTGTGACTGCGACTGAAAACTAAATTTAAAGGTTCTTCAAATAAGTCTTTCTCTGACAATGAATAATAGGATCAAAGTTTTTCCAAAGTAAATGAATAGCGTTATTTTCTAATAACTCTGGCGTTCTAATGCAAGTTTGGATTCCTTTGGCCGAAAACGTTTTGTAATATTCATCAAAAATAATAGCGGTTACCCCTTTGTTCTGGTAATCAGGATGAACTCCGATAAGATAAAATACAACATCTTTACTGTGTTTTCTAGCCTTTAATAATTGCAGAAAACCAAATGGGAACAATTTCCCTCTTATTTTTTGTAGAGCTTCAACAAAACTTGGCATTACAATACTAAAAGCAACCAAATTATCGTCTTTATCAACCACAAATTTGATGTATTCTGGATTGATGAAGCTGATGTATTTCTTTTTAAAATATTCTTTTTGAACATCAGAAATGGCTACAAAAGAAGCTAGTTTTTCGTAAGATTCATTAAACAAATCAAACATTTTGTCTACGTGAGGCATAATGTCTTTTGTTTTGGTAAAATTAAGCGCTTTAAGGCCGTAGCGTTTCTTGATTAACTCCTGTGCTTTCTGAAAGAATTCTGGTTTAACATTAGAAAAAGGAAATATACTTTCAATATATTGTTTTTCAACCTGAAAGCCTAATTCTTCAAAGTGTCTCACATAATATTCATGATTATACCAGGTAATCATGGTTCCAACCTGATCAAAACCTTCAGTAAGAACTCCAACTTTATCTAAGTTTGAGAATCCCATTGGTCCTTCAGCATGTTCTAAGTTGTGTTTTCTTCCTAATTCATATACTTTTTCTAGAAGCGCTTTAGTAACTTCAATATCATCAATTACATCAAACCAACCAAAACGAACTTTTCTTTTATTCTGATTGTTCACTTCAGACCAATTGATAATAGCGGTAATGCGGCCAACAATTTTATTATCTCTGTATGCTAAATAAAAATAAGCTTCGGCATTATCAAAAGCAGGATTTTTAGTTTTATCGAAAGATTCCAATTCATCTGAGATAATAGGAGGTACCCAATACGGATTATCCTTGTATAAAGAAAAAGGAAATTTGATGTATTCGGTTAATTCTTTCTTGCTTTTGGCTTCTTTAATTGTAATCATTAGATGGTATTGAGAGTCCTTAAAAAAAGGATCTAGTTATTTATGTTTATTCGTATTTCGCTTTACGTTTTCTTTCTCTTTCTTGATAATCTATTGGTTTCTCGTTGTCAGGGTTCTTTTTTGCTCTAGCGGCTGCTTTGTCCTCTATTACTTTTTCTTTGTACCATCCGTCATAACGCCATGATACTCCAACTCCGCCATATAAAATAGACGGTGTATTTTTGAAATTCGTACTTATAGAGGCATCGACCTGCATGTTCGATGAAAGAAGAAAAGCTGCTCCGCCGCGAAGAATAGAATCACTATAAAAATCGCTTTTATATCCTTGATTTTCAATAAAACCAGACCATCTATCGTTAAATCCGTGCGTCAAAGTTAATACATATCCGTAACTTGGATAGTCTGTACTGATATAATCTGCAATAATATTAGTGACAAAAACCCAAGATCCGCCTCCAAGAAGGTTTTGGGTAATTATGGAAACCTTAGGAGAAATGGCTCCATCTGGAGAAAAATAATAAGGATTGTCAGCGCCAACAAAATTAGCCCCAGCAAAAACTGAAACTGCAGGAATCAGCTCTCGCCATTGAAAATTACGATTGGCTTTGTAACTATAAATATTTACTTCACGTTTGTAATTTTTATAGGGATCATAAATAAGATATTTAGCTCCTAAAACGGTTTGTCTGAAATTATTCTTTTTATAGCTGGTGTACGGAGTATCAAAGTTTTCGGCTTGATATTGTAAATCAGCAACAAACTCTAATTGTTCTAGAAAAGCACCAAATCTAATGGTTAAATCTGTGCCAAATCCGCTGGCATCGTAGTCTAATAAATCGTGTTTTTCTTTAATGCCATAAACACCAAGTTCGGCTTGAATTACAGATTTTCCGACAGCATATGCTGACATGGTTTCGCCAGGACGATTGGAATTGATAACGTCGGTGTATTGCGCAAAAAATAGTTGTGGAATAAAAAAAAGTACCGGGGCAAGTAAGTTTTTAATTTTGGACATATAATTTTTTTTGGATTAAAAAATAATAACGCATTTCAAATGTACATATTTTATTATTTATTTAAGATTCATATTTTATTTTTAAGGAATGGATTTATTAATTTTGGAAAAAAATATATAGTTATGCAAGAAGCATCATTTTCAGGTTTGTTTAAAACCATCATGTGGGTTATAGCTTTTTATTACATTTTTAAATTTTTAGCTAGAATCTTTTTGCCAGTATTGGTTAAAAAGGCGGTAGAGAATGCTAGTGAAAATTTTCAAAGACAACAGCAGCAGTATAATCAAGGCAATACATATCAGAACAATCGCAATACAAGTAATAATGATGAAATAATCATTAATACTGCTAATGCTAAAAATCCGCGCGAAACCAAAAAAGTGGGAGAGTATGTCGATTACGAAGAAATAGATTAGATTTGTGTCCTGAAAATTTAGGATTCATTTTAACCCAAACTAGCCAAAATTGAAAATAGTAAATAAGTTCTATCCGCATGCCCTTGTTATCTTGGGCTTTATTTTTGTTTCGTTAATTTATTTTTATCCAGTTCTACAAGGAAAACAAATTTTCCAGTCTGATATTGCTCAATACACCGGAATGGCAAAAGAGCAAAATGACTTTAGAGCAATGGAAAATGCTGAGCCTTATTGGACAAACTCTGCTTTTGGAGGTATGCCAACGTATCAGCTTGGAGCAAATTATCCAAACGATTTTATTGGTAAAGTAGATGACGTATTGCGTTTTCTTCCTCGTCCTGCAGATTACTTATTCTTATATTTCCTTGGTTTCTACGGTTTATTATTGGTTTTAAAAACAGATCCTTTGAAGGCGTTTATTGGTTCAATTGCATTTGGTTTTTCAACTTATATGATTATCATCTTAGGAGTTGGGCACAATGCAAAAGCGCATGCAATAGCCTACATGCCTTTGGTAATTGCTGGTTTTATACTTGTCTTTCAGAAAAAATATATTAAGGGAGGTCTGATCACCATGTTTGCAGTGGCATTAGAAATTAGTGCCAATCACTTCCAGATGACCTATTATTTATTGATTTTCTTATTGATACTTTCAGGCTACTATGCTTTTAACTATATCAAAGAAAAAGATTTTAAGGGTCTTCTAATTTCTTGTGGCGTTTTATTGGTTGCTGGAATTTTTGCTTTAGGTGCCAACGCAGGTAATTTAATGGCAACAAACGAATATGCTAAATATAGCATCAGAGATAAAAGCGAGTTGACTTTTAATCCAGACGGATCTAAAAATGAAACCACTGCATCGATGACTACAGATTATATCACTGAATATAGTTATGGTATTGCTGAGAGCTTAAATTTAATTGCTCCAAGAATTTTTGGAGGTTCGAGCCACGAAAATGTAGGTACAGACAGTCGTATGTACGCATTTATGCTTGAGCAGGGAGTTCCTGCTTCTCAAGCTCAAGATTTTGTTTCGGGAATGCCTACTTATTGGGGAGATCAGCCAATTGTTTCGGCGCCAGCTTACATTGGGGCTGTAGTTTTCTTTTTGGCAGTTTTAGCTTTATTTATTGACGAAAGAAAAATTAAATATGTTTTCCTTACTGGAGCACTTTTCACTTTAGTACTTTCTTGGGGTAAAAACTTCTCTTTATTGACAGACTTTTTTATCGAATATGTTCCTCTTTATGATAAATTTAGAGCAGTATCTTCAATTCAGGTTATTTTAGAATTATGTTTTCCTGTTTTGGCTGTTATGGGATTGCAATCATTCTTTAAAGCTAAAGATGAACCGAAATTACAGCAGAAAGCATTAGTGCAAACAGGAGTTTTTGGTTTAGGAATACTTGTTATTTTACTTATTGCGAAAAGCTTCTTCCATTTTACAGGAATGAATGACAATGCTTATTTGGAAAGCTACGGACCAGGTTTTGTTGATGCTTTAAGAGAGGACAGGATGACCATGTACTATGCAGATTTGTTAAGATCTGGGTTCTTAATTATAGTGACATTTGTGGTTCTTTGGATGTTTGTAAAGAACAAATTCTCTCAAACAACCACTTTAATTGTAGTTGGAATCGTAATGATTTTTGATTTGTTCTTCGTGGATAAAAAATATGTTTCTGCTAAAGATTTTGTAAGCCCAGTTCAGATTGCAGCACCTTTCCAAGAAACACAAGCAGATGCTCAAATTTTAAAAGATACTTCGATTTACCGTGTATTTGATCTTCAAGGACAATTGCAAGGAAGATCTTCATACTTCCATAAAACAATTGGAGGATACAGTGCAGTAAGACCAAGAAGAATGCAGCAATTGTATGATTATCAAATTGCTAAAAATAATCTAGAAGTGCTTAATATGTTGAATGTTAAGTATGTTATTCAAGTAGACAAGGACGGAAATCAAATTCCTGCTGTTAATCCAGATGCTAACGGAAATGCTTGGTTTGTGGAGACGGTAAAACTGGTAAATAAGCCGGACGACGTAATGAAAGCTTTGAATACTTTAGATACTAAAAAAGTAGCGGTTTTCAATGTGCACGAACATGAAAGCAAGTTCCAAAATGCAAGATTGAAGAAAGCATTTGATACAACAGGTACAATTAAGGTTGTTACGTATAAGCCAAATTATATCAAATACAAATCAGAAAATAAAGGAGATGGTTTAGCTGTTTTCTCTGAAATGTACTATAAAAATGGTTGGAACGCTTATATCGATGGTAAATTAACAGATCATTTCCCTGTTGATTATGTTTTAAGAGCTATGGAAATTCCTGCTGGAAAACACACTGTCGAATTTAAATTTGAACCTCAGATTATCAAAACAGGAGGAACAATTACTTTGATAAGTTCAATTGGAATGTTATTACTTTTAGCTGGAGGGATTTATTTTGAGTTCTTTCGCAAAGATTCACAAAGAAGCCACGGAGAGACTCAGAAATAATTAAAAAAAACTTTACGATACTTAGTGTTCACTTTGCGAATCTCTGTGTAATTGGAATATGGAACAAAAAAAACTTTTAATAATTACCTATTATTTTCCGCCTGCGGGTGGGCCGGGAGTACAGCGTTGGCTGAAGTTTGTAAAATATTTGCCAGAATTTGATGTGCAACCCATTGTTTATGTTCCAGAAAACCCAACTTATCCAATTGTTGATGAAGGATTGGTAAGCGAAATATCAGATAAAGTAATTGTTTTAAAGAATAAAATTTGGGAGCCTTATCAATTGGCTTCCATTTTTTCGAAAAATAAAACCAAGAAAATTAGTTCTGGAATTTTTCCGCAAAAGAAAAAACAGACTTTTTTAGATAAGACATTTCTTTGGGTTCGAGGAAATCTTTTTATTCCAGATGCGCGTGTTTTTTGGGTAAAACCATCTGTTTCTTATTTAGAAAAATACATTCAAGAAAATAATATCGATACGATTGTAACTTCTGGACCGCCTCACAGTTTGCACTTAATTGGTTTAGAATTGCAGCAGAAATTAAAAGTAAAATGGTTTGCCGATTTTCGCGATCCATGGACGACAATTGGGTATCATAAAGCACTTCGTCTGTCTTCTTATGCTGAAAAAAAGCATAAAAATCTAGAGCATAAAGTGCTTAATTCTGCAGATGAAATTATTGTAACAAGTAAAACTACAAAAACTGAATTTGAAGCTGTTACCAATAAACCAATTACGGTAATTACAAATGGTTACGATGTTGAAACTGTCGAAAAACAAACTTTAGATACTAAATTTACTTTAGCTCATATTGGTTCTTTCTTGTCTGATAGAAACCCACCATTTTTATGGGAAGTTTTGGTTGAATTACTGCAAGAAGTTCCAGAATTTAAGTCTCATTTAGAAATAAAATTAATTGGAGCAGTGAGCCAAGAAGTTTTGGATGCTATTCAAGAACATCAATTAAATGATTATTTGAACTTAGTGGGTTACGTTTCTCACAAAGAGGCCGTTGCACACCAAAGAAAATCTCAGGTATTGCTTTTAATAGAAATTAATTCTGAAGATACAAAAAGCATTATTCCAGGAAAATTGTTCGAATACATGGTTTCAAACCGTCCAATAATTGCGATTGGACCTCAGGGATCTGACTTTGCCGATATCGTTACACAGACCAATACTGGAGTATTTTTCGATTATTCTGAAAAAGCGAAATTAAAAAGTGTAATTTTGGACTTTTTTAATCAGTTTTTGGAAGGGAAATTGCAATCGCATGGAATTGGTTTACAGCAATATTCAAGAAAAAATCTAACCAAACAATTAGCACAGCTGATTAAAGGATAATCATTAAAATAAATACAATCTAAACTCAAGAAATGGGTATTGTCTTAAATCAGTCTTTTAAAAACACTATAATTACATACATTGGTTTTGGTATCGGAGCCATTAATACATTATATCTTTATCCCGTTTTTCTTGGGGCAACTTATTACGCATTAACTAATTACATTACTTCGGCAGCAAACGTAATTATGCCTTTGTTTGCTATCGGAATGCAAAATACGCTTGTAAAATTTTATTCGCAGTATAAAACAGAAGAAGAAAGAGAGCAATTCTTGTCCTTTACGGCGCTGTTTCCAATTTTAATGTGTATTCCGTTAGGACTTATCGGAATCTTCTTTTACGACGATATAACCGATTTTGTTTCTAAAGAAAATCCAGTTGTTCGTGAGTTCATGCTTCTTATTCCATTTATCGGAATCTGTATGGCTTATTTTGAGATTTTTTATGCGTGGGCAAGGGTTCACATGCATTCTGTTTTTGGGAACTTTATTAAAGAAGTTGGTTTAAGGTTACTTTCGACATTTGCCTTAATTGGTTTGTATTTCAATTGGATTTCATTGGTTGGATTTGTGTACATAACAGCAGGAATCTATTTCTTTGCATTTTTGATCACGATGTTTTATGCATTTTACATCAAAAGACCAAATTTCCAGATTACAATACCTGAAAATGTAAAAGCAGTAATGGAATATACTTTTTACATTATTCTTTCAGGAAGTGTTGCCAATTTACTTCTGGATGGTGATAAGCTGATGTTGAATCAATATATGAAGATCGAGAATATCGCTTATTATTCTGTAGCAACTTATATTGCTTTGGTTATTTCTGTGCCAAGCCGTGCTATGCATCAAATTGTGTATCCAATTACAGCAAAATTAATGCATGAAAATAAACACGACGAATTAAATCAGCTGTATAAAAAAACGTCAATTAATTTACAGATTGTCGGCGGATTTGTGATGCTGTGCATTTTTGTGAATATCAGACAGTTATACGAATTGGTTCCAAAAGAATACAGTGGCGGTATTGCGGTTGTATTTATGATTGGTCTTTCTAAATATTTTGATCTGATTTTAGGAAATAACAATGCTATTATTTTCAATACTAAATATTACCGAATGGTTTTGTATTTAGGATTAATGTTGGTTGTTTTAACTGTGATTTTAAATATGCTGTTCATTCCAGATTTTGGAATTATGGGTTCAGCATTTGCGACACTTTTGTCTATTACATTGTATAGTTTGGCAAAATTACTTTTTGTAGTTAAGAAGCTTGATTTGTTTCCTTTTACAAAACAAACGATTCATTCAATGCTTCTAACCTTTGCGTTGTTTTTACTGTTTTATTTCTGGGAATTTCCATTTTTCCAATTAATCAGTATTGCTTTAAAATCGATATTGGTAACCATTTTATATCTGTATTTGAACTATAAGTTCAAGATTTCATCAGATATCAATAACGTTATTGATTCGATTTTTAAAAAGTTAGGCTTTAAAATTTGATGTGATTTTTCTGTAAAAAAGAAACCAATTTAAAGAATTGTAGCTTTTTTGTTTCTATATTTGTTAGAAAGGATAACTAATTTATTTCTAATTGAATATGAGAATAAAAGTACTTAGGTTATTAGCTTTCTTTTTTGTCTTATTTTCTTTTTCAGTAATTGCCCAGAAAAATAATCTGAAAGCCACTGAAAAAGATTCTGTAGCAGTAAAACTAAAAGGTTATCCTGTAAAGCCTTTTAACGACACACTTTTTTTTATTTATCATAATGTCGGATCTTTTTCTGCAAAAGAACGGGCTCAATACATTACAGATAAAATTAAAAGGTTGTACAATGAGTCCTTTTTTGAAAAAGATTCTATAAAAGTTATTCCTTCTGATGTTTCGATGGATATTGTCTATCAAAGTGATTTGGTAATAATGTCTGTTTTAGAAGCCGATGCAAAAGCAGAAAACACTACGATAAAGGTTATTGCCAATCGTAATCTGGATAAAATTAAAAGCGCAATACTTTTTCAGAATGAAAATTATTCACAATTGCCAAAACGAATTGGCTATACGGCGTTATTAGTTCTTATAATTGGATTAGTCTTATTTTTGACGTCGAGGATTTTTAATTTTATAAAAAAATATATTGTAAAAAACAGAGCAAAGTATTTTAAAGGAGTTCATTATAATTCCATAAAAATATTATCACCAGAGAAACAGCTTATTTTATTGCTTCGAATCTTTAGTGTTGTCAAAATAATCACGCTTATTTTGATAGTGTATCTTTCGCTTCCTGTTCTATTCAGTATTTTTCCAGCAACAAAAGATTATACTACAACATTGCTTAGATGGATTTTAACGCCTGCAAAATCTGCCTTTATGGGTTTTGTTGGTTTTCTTCCGAGCTTATTTACGATAATTGTAATCATCATTATTTTTAAATATTCGATTAAAATAATTAAGTTCTTCTTTTATGAAATAAAATCAGAGAATATTAAGATTAGTGGTTTTTATAGCGATTGGGCATTGCCGACATTCAATATTATTCGTCTTTTGATGTACGCCTTCATGCTGGTGATTATTTTTCCGTACTTGCCAGGTTCAGATTCACCGATTTTCAAAGGAGTTTCGGTTTTTGTTGGGGTTTTATTTTCACTCGGTTCTTCCAATGCGATTGCCAATATGGTAGCGGGTTTGGTTATTACGTATATGCGGCCGTTTAAGATCGGAGATTATATAAAAATTGGCGATGTAAGCGGAGAAGTAATTGAAAAAACAGCACTAGTTACTCGAATTAGAACACCAAAATTTGAAGATATTACGATTCCAAATGCAACCGTTCTGTCTAGTACTTCAACAAATTATTCAGCAAATACAAATCAAGCGACTAATGGATTATTAATTCATACCACAGTAACAATTGGATACGATGTTCCTTGGAAAGACATTCATGCTGCTTTGATTGATGCGGCTTTAAAGACAGAAATGACCGAAAAAGAACCTAAACCGTTTGTACTTCAAACCAGTCTAGAGGATTTTTATGTTTCGTATCAGATTAACGTCTACACAAAAGAACCAACAAAACAGCCACGAATTTATTCTTCGCTTCATCAGAATATTCAAGACTCTTTTAATGCCGCTGGAATTGAGATCATGTCGCCACATTACAGCGCTTTACGAGACGGAAACACCACGACAATTCCGCCAAATTATTTAAAAGAAGATTACGAATCTCCTGTTTTTAATATTAAAAACAAAGGTTAAATAATTGATACCGAGTGATTAAATTTAAAATTTTAACACCTGAATACTTTGTAATTAATTGAATAAAAATTAACTTTATCATGAAAGTTTAGCAGTACTTTGCTCAAAACGTAGTTTTTTTTCTAACAAAACGATTAAATGTAAGTGTTTTTTTATTTTTTAGAATTAAATATTTTTGCAGGAAATTACGAATAAAAGTGTAACCAGAATTAATTGTAGATTAGTAATTATGAAGTACAATCATCTCAGCCATGAACAAAGCATGCAAGTATTTTCTAATATGATATCAAACAAGGTTCATAACGGATTTACTTTAGAAGAAAGGAATGATGAGCTTCTTTTTGCAGTCTTATCTAAAGGCGGAAAAGTGGTAAATCACAGTTTAAATTTTATGATTTTCTGTTTAACTCTAGGTTTGTGGTCATTTGCGTGGCTTTATCTCACTTTTGAGGCTTCAAAACAGAAAAAGATTTTAGTAGCTATTGATGAAGATGGTCTTCCTTTTGAAGAAAGATGTTTAGTAGCTTAAGAACATTAAAAAAAGAGAAATAAAATATAAAGCCATAAATACAAACTAATCAATTGTATTTATGGCTTTGTTATTTAAAAAGGGCTAGATGTTATAATTTATCTTTTAAGTAAACTCCCGTTACAGATTCTTTTACTTTTACAATGCCTTCTGGAGTTCCAGATGCCAATAAATGACCACCGTTTTCTCCACCTTCAGGCCCTAAGTCAAGTATCCAATCGGCACATTTAATTAGATCCAGATTATGTTCGATTACAATTATCGAATGCCCTTTTTCTATTAAAGCATCAAACGAAGCCAAAAGTTTTTTAATGTCATGAAAATGAAGACCAGTTGTAGGTTCATCAAAAACGAATAACGCTTTTTCTTTCGTTGCGCCTTTTACCAGAAAAGAAGCCAATTTAATACGCTGTGCCTCTCCGCCAGAAAGAGTAGAAGAAGATTGCCCTAATTGAACATATCCTAAACCAACATCTTGCAGAGGCTGTAATTTTTGAGTGATTTTAGACTGCTTATTTTTCTCGAAAAAAGCAATCGCATCATCAATCGTCATGGTAAGAATGTCGTTGATGTTTTGATTGTCAAAAGTAACTTCTAAAATCTCTTTCTTGAATCTTTTTCCTCCACAGGTTTCGCATGGTAGAGAAACATCGGCCATAAAAACCATTTCGACATTTATAGAGCCTTCTCCTTTACAAGTTTCGCATCGACCACCGTCAACATTAAAAGAGAAATGTTTGGCCTGATAACCTCTTATTTTTGATAGTTTTTCTTTGGCATACAAATCGCGAATATCATCGTAAGCTTTGATATACGTCACAGGATTTGATCGAGAGCTTCTACCAATCGGATTTTGATCTACATATTCAATATGTTTAATGTGGGAAAAAGATCCTGAAATCTCTGTAAATTGCCCTGCTTTTTCGGCAGCGCTTTCTAATTTTTTCTGTACGGCAGGAAACAAAATTTTCTTAATCAATGTACTTTTTCCGCTTCCAGAAACGCCTGTAACAACAGTTAGAACATCTAAAGGGAAAGTAACATTTATATTTTTTAAGTTGTTTTCGCGTGCGCCGATGATATCAATATGATTTTTGAATTTTCTTCTTTTTTTCGGAACAGAGATTTCTAAGTCACCATTTAAATATTTTGCTGTCAGAGAATCTGACTTTAAAATTTCATCATAAGTTCCTTGAGCGACCAATTTCCCTCCAAAAGTTCCAGCTTCTGGACCAATGTCAATAATCATGTCGGCAGCCTTCATAATGTCTTCATCATGTTCAACCACAATTACAGTGTTGCCAAGATCACGAAGAGAAAGGAGTACTTTGATTAATCTTTCAGAATCTTTAGGATGCAAACCAATACTTGGTTCATCAAGAATATACATAGATCCAACCAAGCTGCTTCCAAGAGAAGTTGCTAGGTTAATTCGCTGTGATTCTCCTCCAGAAAGAGTCGCAGAATTTCTATTCAGTGTAAGATAATCTAATCCAACCTCAGATAAAAAAGATAAACGATTGTTAATCTCTATCATTAATCGTTTAGCAATCTGCTGCTCGTATTGGTTTAATTCGATGTTTTTGAAGAAAGTAACCAAATGTTTGATTGGTAAATCAACCAAATCAGAAACTGTTTTTCCGTTGATTTTTACGTAAGAGGCTTCTTCGCGCAAGCGTTTGCCTTTACAAGCGTGACATTTTGTTTTTCCGCGATAGCGAGAAAGCATTACACGGTTTTGAATCTTATAATTTTTTTCTTCTAATTCTCTGAAGAAATCATTCAATCCTTGAAAATATTGATTTCCAGTCCAGATTAAATCTTTTTGCTCTTCAGTTAATTGAAAATACGGTTTGTGAATTGGGAAATCAAATTTATAAGCATGTTTTATCAATTCATCTTTATACCAGCTCATGCTTTCGCCGCGCCACGGATAAATGGCACTTTCGTAAATTGACAATGCGGTATTTGGAACAACCAAATCGGCATCAATTCCTATGATATTTCCATAACCTTCACAAACTGGACAAGCTCCGTAAGGATTATTGAAACTGAATAAATGAACATTTGGCTCTAGAAAAGTCATTCCGTCAAGCTCAAAATTATTGGAATACGAAAATCTCTTTTCTCCGTTTAGTTCCTGAAGAAAACAAATTCCTTTTCCTTCAAAAAAAGCAGTTTGCACAGCATCGGCCAAACGATTGTAAAATTCTTCTTCTTCCTTAACTACAATACGGTCAATAATCAGTAAAATGTCTTTATTGTCAAATTGATGTAAATCTGAAGCCGAAAATTCATCTAAACGAACCATTTCGTTATCAACCAAAATACGGGCAAAACCTTGCTGTAAGAGCACTTTTAGTTTGTCTTCAAGCTGTCTTCCTTCTTCTAAATGAATAGGAGCAAGGAGAAGCCATCTGCTGTCTAGAGGAAGGCTCTTGACATCAGAAATAACATCTGTAACCGTATTTTTTTTAACTTCTTGTCCAGAAATAGGAGAGTATGTGCGCCCAATTCTGGCAAACAAAAGTTTGATGTAATCGTAAATCTCTGTAGAAGTTCCAACAGTAGAACGGGCATTGGTTGTATTTACTTTTTGCTCAATTGCAATTGCAGGAGCAATGCCTTTAATATATTCTACTTTCGGTTTGTCTAAACGCCCCAAGAACTGACGTGCATAAGACGACAAACTTTCTACATAACGTCTTTGTCCTTCGGCATATAAAGTATCAAAAGCTAAACTCGATTTTCCTGATCCTGAAAGACCTGTAATAACAACCAGTTTATTTCTCGGAATAACCACATCTACATTTTTCAAGTTATGTACCTGTGCTCCTTTAATTATAATATTTGATTTTGGATCTATTTTAGAAAGGTCAATTTGCATAAAAAAGTCAATTTTTACAAAAGTAATCAATTTTGAATTGGATTTAGTTAAGGATTTAGTTCCGAATCATAACTATTTTATCATAATTAGGATACTTTCTGACCAATCTCTTTTTACTTGAAAAATCTGCTTTTAGAATACCAAAAGATGCAGTTTGAAGTCTTTTTTAGAAAATTATCGAGAATTTGTCGATTTATTTCGGGAAAAATTGTAATTTAAATTTAGATTTGATGCAAACATTAAACTTTATCTTACTAATTGTAAGGTGGTTATGTTTGTTTTTTAACATTTTTTGAGAGCTTTTGTTTTACGGATCTTTAGCTCTTTTTACGTAAAATTTATATTTATTATATATTAATAAAAGTTTTACTAACAATAATTAATGATTTTATTTGCTTTTTAAAAGTAAAATTTGTTAAATTTGGTCAAAATATTAACATAACCAAAAAAGATACGCCTATATAAAAAAACTACTTTTTAGAAAATACTCCAAATTTTAAAATAAAACTAAAAAAGTAGTTATTATGGCTGATCTGCATACTCCAGATGCTCTATTAGTAAAAAATTATGTTGACGGTAGCGAAGCTGCTCTGGCAACATTAATAAAAAGGCACGAATCTAAGATATATGGATTTATATATTCTAAGATAGCTGATAGAGATATTTCAAATGATATTTTTCAAGACACATTTATTAAAGTAATTAAAACTTTAAAAAGCAACTCCTACAACGAGGAAGGTAAATTTTTGCCTTGGGTAATGCGTATTTCTCATAACTTAATAGTTGATCATTTTCGTAAAACCAAGAAAATGCCAATGTATAGAGAAACAGAAGAGTTTTCTATCTTCTCTATTATGTCAGACGACGCGCTTACAATTGAAGGTAAAATGATTGTAGATCAGGTAGAACTTGATTTAAAAAAGCTAATCGAAGAACTTCCGGAAGATCAAAAAGAGGTACTTGTAATGCGTATGTATCAGGATATGAGTTTTAAAGAAATCTCAGAAATAACTGGCGTAAGCATCAACACAGCACTTGGAAGAATGCGTTATGCACTGATGAATTTGAGAAAAATTATAGATAAACATCAAATTATTTTAACCAACTAATACTATTTTGATAATTAGCCCGTTATACTAGTATAAAACATTTTTGATAGTATGGGGAAAATTTACTCAAAAAAAGCAATAGCTTCTAAAAATCTTAAACCTAAAAAAGAAGTCGTTTCTTTTTTATTGAATTACTCAAAAGCCTTGACTGTTGTTAAGATTGATGATAAAAATTTTGAGATTATAGCTAACTAAACAGCCCACTGCCTCCCGTCGGATGTTTATAAAAAAAATAAACCAAATGGTCGTTTTGGTTTAAGAACTCACTGTTTGTATATTATATACAAGTAGTGAGTTTTTTCTGTTTAGATTTTCCTGTGAAAAAAATATAAGGTTTTTACAGCATTTTTCTTCTGATTTGTTAAAATTTAATATTTTGACTAGATTTTATGGGTTTGTTTGGTTTTTAATTCTATTTTAGTTAAAAAACTATTTTTTTGTTCAGTAAAAATGCTTTTGTGAAGTGTTATTCGCATTGATGAAATAGTTTGAGTGAAAGAATTAGGAAAACAAAATACTAAGAATTAAATAATTAACCCCAAAACAGATTGTTTATGAAGAAAAACTACCCTGCATTATTTTGTTAAGTTTGATGTCATTTGATTTTTTGAGAGACTATTTGGACCAGCAGATGTTACTCATGAAATAGTAATAAAGATAATTTTCAAACCAGTTTAATTGTCTTTTTACTGTACCTCAAAACAAATTAAGAAAATCATTTAATCACCAAAACTTAACCGCAAAATGAAAGATAACATTAAAGTGTTGTCATGCTTATTACTTATAAGTATTGGCGCATTTGCTCAGAAAGACAAAATTAAAGAAGCACAGTCTTTGTTTGATAAAGGAAATAGCCAAGAAGCTTTGGCAATTTTAACCAAAACCGAATACCTTATTCTTAACGCATCCGATGAAGATAAATCTGATTACTACTATTTAAAAGGAAATGTACTGAAAGATTTAGCTGTAAAAAATGTAGATGCAGCTAATAATTTTACCTTGGCATCTCAATCATACCAAGACGTATTCTTGTATGAGAACGAATCAGGAAAATTTAAATGGACTATTAAAGCTAATATGGCTTTAAAAGACATGAAAGCCAGTCTTGTAAATGGTGCAATGGCAGATTTTAATGCCGGAAAATTTAAAGAAAGTGCCGAGAAAAGTTATAAAGTGTATTTATTCGATAAGAAAGATACTATCAATCTGTATAATGCTGCATCTTCGTCTATAAATGCAAAAGATTTCAACTCAGCCGTTACTTATTATGAACTCTTGAAAAAGATTAATTTTTCTGGAAAAGGAGTTCTGTATTATGCTACAAATAAGAAAACAAAAGAAGAAGATGCCTTTGTTTCTCCAAAAGCTAGAGAATCAGCAATTCAGCAAGGATTTTATGAAAAACCAAGAACAGAATCTGTGCCTTCTAAAAAAATAGAAGTAAACAATAATCTTGCTTATGCATACCTAGAAAGAAAAGAGTATTCAAAGGCTGAAACGGTATATAATTATGTTTTAGAATTGAATCCAAATTACGTAGATGCCTATATTAATTTGGCTTATTTGAAACTGCAAATAAAGAAAGATTTGGCTGATGAAATATCTTCATTAGGGACTACTCCAGCAGAAATGCAAAAGTACGATAAGCTGAATGCCAGAAAAGATGATATTACAAGAAGTGCGATTCCGTACTTGAAAAAAGTGCTTACGCTTGAACCGAAAAATCCAGATGCAACAAAAACATTGCTAGGTGTTTATAGATCGCTTGATATGAATGCGGAATATAATGCTCTAAAAGCTGGAATGTGAATGAATTAGGTAATGAGAAAATTTGATAATTAGAAAATTTCTACACATTCTGAACAATTGTCTAATTTTCTAATTGGCACATTAAAGCACAAAGATCTTTAATCTTTGTGCTTTATTTTTTTGAAACTGTTTTTTCTAATTCTTCAATAAGAGATTTTTTACCAACAGTTTTTGTTATAATATCTTTTTCTAGATTCCATCCGCGTGCTGGAGAATATTCTCTGCCGTACCAAATAATCTGCAAATGCAAGTCGTTCCATAATTCTCTCGGGAATAATCTTTTGGCATCTTTCTCAGTTTGTGCTACATTCTTTCCGTTAGACAAATTCCATCTGTACATCAATCTGTGAATATGTGTGTCAACAGGAAAAGCAGGAACGCCAAAGGCTTGTGACATTACTACACTTGCCGTTTTATGTCCAACCGCTGGTAAAGCCTCAAGCGCTTCAAAACTTTGCGGAACCTCGCCATTATGCTTTTCAATCAAAATTTCAGATAACCCATGAATCCCTTTCGATTTCATTGGTGATAAGCCACACGGACGAATAATTTCTTTGATTTCCTCAATAGACATCTTCACCATATCATACGGATTGTCTGCCTTTGCGAACAAAAGAGGCGTAATCTGATTCACTCGAACATCAGTGCATTGAGCAGAAAGTAAAACCGCAATCAAAAGCGTATAAGGATCTTTATGGTCAAGCGGAACAGGTATAGTAGGGTAGAGTTCTTTTAAGGTGTCGATAACAAATTGTACGCGAGCTTCTTTATTCATTTCCGTATTTTTAATTCCGTAAAAATAGTATAATTTTAATGATGTGCCTAATTCAGCTTTCCGTTTCAACTCCTCATTATGCTAGCAACATTTTTAAGTATTTAAAAGAGCTTCCGTTGGTCGCTTTTTAAATACAAAAAATGTAAGCTATCATAATTCCGGGGTTTTCACTGCAATCTGGGGCATGAAAAAAGTTATGATTATAAGTTATGAATTATAAGTTAATGGGTTAAGAGTTGTGAGTTAAAAGTTATCTTTGTGAATAATCTGAAATCAGCAATCCAGAATCTAAAATCTAAAATCAACAATCTAAAATAAAAAGATATGACAACATTAAAAGCAGGAGATAAAGCGCCCAATTTTTCAGGAATAGACCAAGACGGAAAAACGCATAAACTGGCAGATTACGCTGGAAAAAAACTAGTAGTGTTCTTTTATCCGAAAGCTAGTACTCCAGGATGTACAGCAGAAGCTTGTGATTTAAGAGATAATTTTCACCGTTTTCAAGCCAATAATTATGAGCTTCTTGGAGTAAGTGCAGACAGTGCAAAAGCACAAATTAAGTTTAAAGAGAAATACGAATTGCCTTTCCCATTAATCGCAGACGAAGACAAATCGGTTATTAATGCTTTTGGAGTTTGGGGACCAAAGAAATTCATGGGAAGAGAATATGACGGAATTCATAGAACTACTTTCATAATCAACGAAAAAGGAATCATAGAAGAAGTAATCGAGAAAGTAAAAACAAAAGA
Organism: Flavobacterium tistrianum; assembly: GCF_003254545.1. Classification (GTDB taxonomy): domain Bacteria; phylum Bacteroidota; class Bacteroidia; order Flavobacteriales; family Flavobacteriaceae; genus Flavobacterium; species Flavobacterium tistrianum. The sequence continues at coordinate 258,210 of NZ_QJRH01000069.1, read as the reverse complement.
ACATGCTTCTCAGATTTTGAAATAGCGTTTTTTGTTTCCGGTTTCAGGTTTCAAGTTGCCTGTTGGGACTTGTATTTTAACCGCAAAGCACGCTAAGATATGCGCAAAGTTCGCAAAGCTTTATATAGATTAAGCTTTGCGAACTTTGCATTTTTAGCGTAAACGGAGACACGAAAACTTAGCGTGCTTTGCGTTAAAAAAAATATCCGCTCCAACAATAACTTGAGACCTGAAACAAAGAAAACCTAAAACAAATAAAAAGTCCCATCAAAGGGACTTTTTATTATGTATTTTGTTCTAATTCTTTCTGCGGATGATATCCAAAAAGGTGATGTTCTTTGATGATTTCTGGAATACCAGGAGGAAGCATTGGTTCCCAACCCGTTTTGCCTTGATTGATCATTTTTAAAACTTCTCTAGAGAAAACATCTAGAATATTTGGATCATAATCTTCAATGTCAACTACTTTTCCGTTGAATTTAAAGAATTTGTACAATTCTTTCATTCTTGGGTGAACTTTTAAGTTGTTTGAGTTCATCAATTCCCCATTTTCATCCAGCATCGGATACAAGAAAACTTTCATATCGCGATAGAATAATTTTCCAAATGCTTCTAAGATTCCTCCGCTTAAGTGGCGATAGTATTTCTCATCAAAAATATCAACAAGGTTGTTTACGCCCATTGCCAATCCCATACGGGCTTTGGTATAATTTGCGAAATATTCAACAACTTTATAATATTCTTGGAAATTCGAAATCATAACCGTTTGTCCAAGAGAACAAAGCAATTCTGCTCTGTCCATAAAGTCGCGTTCATCGATTTCACCATCCGAACGTAAATTCGAAAGTGTGATTTCAAAAATAACCAGTGTATTATTTTTTTCAACTTTATTCTCTTCAAGGAACATTTTTAATGATTTCTCATACATGTCCATATTTACTTTCGTAACTGGGCGGAAACTTCCTCTTAGAGCTAAAAGGTTCTTTTTGTATAAGATAGCAGCCGGAAGAATGTTTTTTCCCTCTGGGTTAAACATCACGGCATCTGTCATTCCGTTTTTAACCAATTGCAAACTCATCAAACGATTGTCTACATCGGCAAAACGAGGTCCAGAAAAGTTAATGGTATCGATTTCTAATTGATCTTTGTCTAAGTGATCGTATAAGTAGCGAAGTAATCGTTTTGGATCGTTGTATTTGTAAAAAGCACCGTAAATTAAGTTAACTCCTAAAATACCAAGTGTTTCTTGTTGTAATCTTGCGTCTGTCTCTTTAAAACGAATATGAAGGATAATTTCGTTATAAGCTTCATCTGGCTCAATTTGGTAACGAATTCCAACCCATCCGTGACCTTTAAACTGTTTGGCAAAATCTATCGTTGCAACAGTGTTAGCGTAACTAAAGAAAAGTTTTGTAGGGTGTTTTTCTCGACTTAAACGCTCTTCAATAATCTGGCTTTCATGGGTAAGCATTTTTTTTAAACGCTCTTCGGTAACATATCTTCCGTCACTTTCAGCTCCATAAACAGCATCACTAAAATCTTTATCATAGGCAGACATCGCTTTTGCAATAGTTCCTGAAGAACCTCCGGATCTGAAAAAGTGTCTAACTGTCTCCTGTCCAGCGCCAATCTCAGCAAATGTTCCGTAAATATTCTCGTTTAAATTAATGCGTAATGCTTTGTCTTTTATAGAAGGAATCTGTTCGATGACCTTGTCACCTTTGAGTTTTATTTCTGTACCCATTTTGTTTTAAATAGATTTGTTACAAAGTTAGTAAATTAGCAGTTTAATGAAAGAGAAATAATCCTATTTTTGTAAAAAAATTAAGTTCAATTGAAGGTTTATTTTTTAGGTACAGGTACTTCTCAAGGCATTCCAATTATCGGAATCGATCATCCAGTTTGTAAAAGCACTGATGCTAAGGATAAAAGGCTTCGCGTGTCTATTTGGATAACATGGGACGAGCACTCTTATGTCATTGACTGCGGTCCCGATTTCAGACAGCAGATGCTTTCATGCGGATGCCGAAAACTCGATGCGATTCTTTTTACCCACGAGCATGCTGATCACACTGCTGGTTTAGACGATATTCGTCCGTTTAATTTCAGACAAGGAGAAATTCCAATTTATGGACATAAACGTGTTTTAGATAATCTGAGACGCCGTTTTGATTACGTTTTTGAGACTGTGAATAAATATCCAGGAGCTCCAAGCGTAAAAACAATCGAAGTGCAAAACAATGCGCCTTTTGCTGTTGGAGATAAAATGGCAATTCCGATAAACGCTATGCACGGTGATTTACAGGTTTTTGGGTACAGAATAGCAGATTTTGCCTATTTAACCGATGTAAAAACGATTGAACAAACTGAAGTTGAAAAATTGAAAGGAATAAAAGTTCTGGTTGTAAATGCTTTGCGTGTTGAACCTCATGACACTCATTTTAATCTTCAAGAAGCGCTTGATTTTATTGATTTGGTTAAGCCTGAAAGAGCGTATTTAACCCATATAAGTCATGTTTTAGGCTTTCATGAAGAAGTACAGCAAAAACTTCCTGAAAATGTTTTCTTGGCTTATGACAATTTAGAAATTACAATTTAATTATAACACACAATGAAAAAATCCTTAATGCTTTATCTTTTTATTCTTGCCATTTTAATGAATGTGTTTACATACGCATTTTACAGCGGAGAAGTAAAATTTGGTCAAGAGCGATATGATAAAACAACTAAGAAACTTAGAGATAGCATTAGTCTTATGAAAAATAAATTGGCAGAGGCTGATTATTTTTCTTTAGAACACAATGAGAATGCACAAAATTACTTTGATAACAGTGCTTCTGGCGGAAAAGTGATTTTATATGAAAAACTGATTCCGGTTGTGACTGAAAAGTTATTGGACTTTAATTCTAATCCAAAAGGAAATCCTTACACGGGACAAGATCAAATTGGTCCAAACAAATTTATCATCAATAAAGTAAAAATCTTAAACCACCGTTGGATTATTGCAGATTACAGCAATGGTGAATTATGGGGAGAAGTCTTGTTAAAATACTTTGTTGATAACGACGATAATATTACCTTTGAAGTAAATCAAACTTGGTTATATCAAAAATAGGATTTTATAATCCTATTTTTTTTTGACCTTTAAATAAATAGGATTATGAAAAAGATATTTTTGTTTTTGATTCTGGCAAGTGCAATTTCTTGCGGGAAAAAGATTTCTCAAGATAATACAAGCGCATCTCCAAAAGAACCTAAGAAGGAAGCTGTAGTTGGCGGAGATTCAGATTCTCACGGATGCAAAGCTTCAGCAGGTTATACTTGGTCTGCGCTTAAAAAAGAATGTATCAGAGTTTTTGAAAACAGCACAAGACTAAATCATGCTGAAGATGGAAAAACGTATTCGACAGTTTCCTATGTAATTTTTGACGGAAACAAAGCAGAACTTTTCTTAGATACTCAAAAAGAATCCATCATTTTAGAGAGAAAATCAGAAGGTGATTCTTGGGTTAACGGCGATTGGCAGTTAATTCCTTGGAAAGGATATGTTCTGAAAAAAGCAGGTAAGATTCTTTATACGGGAGAATAAAGTTTACAGTCACAGTCTCAGTTTTCAGTTAGAATTTTGTCAAAGTTTTTTTTGCTATTCAAAACTGAAAACTGCCACTGAGACTGAATACTAAATTATTTCTTTAATAAACTCAGAATCTACAACCTGAGCAAATTCTTCATTTAAACTTGCTAAAGCGGTCTGATGTATTAATTCTGCAGAGAATTCTTCTCCGTTTAATCCTTTTTTATTAAAAGTTGCTGTTGCATCAGAAACTAGATAAACGTTGTAACCGAAATTTCCAGCCATTCTCGTTGTGGTAGAAACGCAGTGATCTGTAGTTAAACCAACAATTACCAGATTCGTTATTTTAGCATTATCTAGAAGCTCTTTTAAATTCGTTCCAATAAAAGCACTATTGACATTCTTTTTGATGACGGTTTCGCCTTCGAGAGGTTTTACAACATTTTGAAATTCATTTCCAGCATTTGTTTCGTTTAAAATTGAATTTGGATTTGAAGAACAATGCTGTACATGAAAAATAGGCAGTTTTTTGTTTCTCCAAATTTCCAGAAGTTCGCCAGCTTTTTCTTCTGCTGAAACATTATTACGGTCTCCGCCCCAATAGGCAACATCGTGAAAACCTTTTTGAATATCAATTAAAATTAATGCGGGATTATTAAGTTTTTTGGTGTTCATTAGAAAGTATTTTAGTTATAAAAATTATTTCTCTAGACTAATTTTTAAGTCTTTTAGTTCTATTTGAAATTTGACTGTAGCTTTTAGTGCTGTAAAAACTTTGATAACAGTTTCTAGTGTTACATTTCCAGCATTTTTTTCAAGTTTAGATATTTGCGCTTTTTGAACGCCAATAAGTTTTCCTAATTCTTCTTGAGTTAAATTGCGCTCTTTACGAGTTTGTTTAATGGCATTTCCAATTAAATCCATTTGCAAATCATACTCAAATTGATCTCTTGCAGGAGTCCCAAGTTTGCCTACGATCTCATCTGTCACTTGATTCAAAGTATATGTTTTCATATTCTTAAATTGAATTTAATCTTTATCTTTAAAATATTCTATTTTTAATTTTTGCGCTTTTGATATTTCTTTCTCAGGCACTTTGCCTTGTTTTTTTATAAAGCCATGCGTAGAAATTACTAAAGCGTTTTGTGTATTGGTTTTATCCCAAAATGCTAATAATCGATAATGATTTCCTTGATATAAAGTTCGAAACTCCCAAATTTCATTGTTTAACTTTTTAAAAAGTTCAGGGTCGTTTTTTGTTTGCGATTTTCGAATGTTATAAAGTATTTTTTCTGAATGTTTTGGTTTTAAGTTTCTTAAAAAATCAAAAACTTCTTCTAGAAAAATTATATCAAAATTTTTTTTCATTCTCTTACTGTTACAAAAATACCCAAAAGTTTCCTTTTGAAGAAACTTTTGGGTATTTAATTATTTTTAATCTCTTTTAGTAAACTAGGCTTAGTTTGTTAAAACTAAAATACAATTTATAATTTGTAAAGAATAAAATAAAATAAGTTTTTTCTTTCTTTTTTATAAGGAATTACAAAGCCAACCAATTCCTAAAATCAAAGAAATTCTGAGGAGAAACTCCATGTCCAACAGGATATTCCTTATAAGTAAGCGGGATATTTAATTTTTCTAAAGCGGCTGGTGTTTTTCTTGCCCATTCAATCGGAATAACCTGATCGACAGTTCCATGGGAAGCGAAGAATTTTAAGTTTTTGAAATCATTGTTTTCAAAGCCTTCTTTGATGATTTCTTCATTAAAATAACCACTCATTGCCACAACTCTCTGAATTTTTTCTGGATAAGAAAGTGCTGTTGCATAACTCAAAATAGAACCCTGACTGAATCCGATTAAAGTAACATTGTTAGCATCAATTGGATAAGTTGCCACTAATTCATCAATGAACTTTGCAATTAAATCTCTTGAAGTTTTGGCTTGTTCGTTATCTGAAAATTTATTTTGATCTGCATCAAAGTTGATGGCATACCAAGCATAAGCGCCATATTGTAAATCGTAAGGGGCTCTTGCAGAAATGATGTAATAATTATCTGGAAGTTCAGAAGCAAAAGAGAATAAATCGGCTTCATTGCTGCCATATCCATGTAATAAAAGCAATAACGGATTTTTGTCTAAAATTACTTTTGGTTCTCTTATTTTATATTCTAATGATAAACTCATATTTTAATTGTGAATGTAAGTTGTGAATTGTAAATTTTTGGTCTCAGTCTCAGTCGCGGTTTTTCAGTTCTTAACTTTGACAAAGGTTTAAGTTGGAATTTGGTCCCGTTAACTATCGGGAGGAATTTAAAAGATTAGCCAATCTTTTTAAACCATTTTTGAAACAATTCCCCAACCAAAGGAATTGGTCTCATTTGCCCTTGAATGGCATTAAAAATCCCAAAAGTCCATAGAATTGAAATACAAATCCACATTGGGAAAGTGATAAAAAAACTATCGAAATTACTTATGATTGCTCCGAAAGAAATAAAAGTTAGGGATAATCCTAAAGATTGACGGATATGAAAAGAAGCAAAACTGTTTTTGTTTTCAGAATTCATACTCATAGCGATTAAAACACCAATAATTAGAATATAACTGGTAATAGCAATTGGTTTTCCTTCTTCGACTGAATTATTCATTTTATTATTTTGTAACTAATTGATTTTGATTTAAAATTCCGTAAACACATCCTTTAAGCTCGGTTCCTAAGAAAGCAGAATTTTTAGATTTTGAAAGAATGTTTTCTTTCGTAAAAGTTGATTTTCCTTCTGTCGTAAATAAAGTTAGGTTTGCTTTGGCTCCTTCTTGAATAACATTGTTTTCTAAACCAAAAACATTTTTAGCTGCTGTTAGTTTTGCAACAACCGTTTCAACAGGTAAAACGGTTAATAAAGCTCCGAAAGCGCTTTCTAAACCTATAGTTCCGTTTTTAGCCGTATCAAATTCCATTTTTTTGAATTCAATATCAATTGGGTTGTGATCTGAAGTAATCATGTCGATAGTTCCGTCAGCAATTCCGTTTAGTAAAGCTTGTCTGTCAACTTCAGTTCTTAATGGTGGAGTCACTTTAAAACGAGTATCAAAACCGTCCAGTTTTTCATCCGTTAAAACCAAATGATGAACGGAAACACTTGCAGTAACCTTTAAGCCTTTTGCTTTAGCTTCTCTAATTAATTCAACCGATTTTGCTGTAGAAATTGTCGGAATATGAAGTTTTCCTCCTGTATATTCTAGTAAAAATAAGTTTCTTGAAATTTGAAGTTCTTCAGCTAAGTTTGGAATTCCTTTTAAACCTAATCTTGTAGAAACAATTCCTTCATTTGCAACACCATTTCCTTTAATGTTCGGATCTTGTGAATAGGCGATTACCAAACCATCAAAATCTTGCACATATTGTAGAGCGATTTTCAAGATATTGGCGTTATCAATGCTTTTATTGTAGTCTCCAAAAGCGATTGCACCGGCATTTTTCATATCGTAAAGTTCTGCCATATCTTTTCCTTCACTTGCTTTGGTCAAAGCTCCGATTGGGAAAATTTCTGTTGCAAAACCGTTTGCTTTATTTTTTACAAAACTTACTTGAGATTGATTATCAATGATTGGTAAAGAATTGGGCTGTAAACCAATTGCTGTAAAACCGCTTTTTGCAGCAACATTCAGTCCGTTTGCGATAGTTTCTCTGTCTTCGTAACCTGGCTCGCCCAACGAGACGCTACTGTCAAACCATCCTTGAGAAACATGAAGATTATCAAATCGCACTACTTCTGTATCATCGTTTGGAAGTGAAACGCCTATTTTTTCTATTAAACCATCTGCAATTAAAAGATCAACGGTCTGATTGTGAAACGGACTTTTTGAGTCGATAATTTTGGCGCTTTTGATGATTAGTTTCATATTTAGATATTTTTTTGTCGTAAAATGATTTTTGTAAAAGGTAAGACGTTTTAGAAAACGAGAAACCTATTTTACAAATTTTATAATTGCCATTTCTAATGCTAAAAATAACAGTGCAAAGATAACAAACCATTTCCAAATTTGGCTGTCAGTTCTTTCTGTTTGTAACGTATTGAAAATGGTCGAAATTGTATCGGCAGTTTTGAAATCAGAAACCACATTTGTGTTTACTTGGCTTAAATCGCTTTCGGTTCTTTTGTAATTAAAGCTGATGTTTTCTACCCATTCCTTTTTGTCAAAAACGCTATAGTTTCCAGCTGTTTCAGGGAAATCATTAAAAGTTAATTTGACTTTGTTATTCAAAATCTGCTGAATCGGAATAAACGAATCGTCTGTTCCTTTCACTTCCAAAATAGCATCTTTAGTCAATAAAACATCAACAAAATAAGGCTGACTGTTTCCTATTGTCAAAGCATTTACGCCGGTTTTCTGATTGTTCTGAGCAATTTTGTAAAACAATGGGACAATTAAAGGCGATTGCTGAAAATTAGAATTTGTGCTATTAATAGGCGCTGTAAAAACTGTTATCCCAGAAACCTGATTTTGAACAGCCGTTACAAAAGCAGTTTGATCTTCAAACGAAAGAACTGCTGGATATGAACTCGAAACAGCAAACGAACTGTTTACCTTCGGATATTGGAAATTGGTTATTTTGTTTTCGAAAACGCCTGAAAATAAAGGATGATCGAAATTAATTTTAGTGATTAATTTGCTGTTAGTCTCTAAATTCCCAAATTGAATTTTCCCAAAATTTCCCAATAAAGCATTTAAACTCGAAAGAGATGTTTTCTCAGACGGAATCACAACTAGATTTCCTCCTTTAGAAACAAAAGCTTTCAAAGTCGTTTGCAGTGCTTGTGGAATGTCAATTAATTCGTTTAAAATAATAGTATTCTGTTTTTCTAAACTATTATAATCTAGAGAACTGATTGGATAATTGTTGTAATTGAATTCTGCTGAAGTATAAATTCTCGATAAGAAATTGCTTTTTTCAGGTTCACCAATACTGATAACGTTTGTTTTTTTGTTTTTAGAAATACTGAAAAACAATTTATTGTCATAAGTCAATCCATTGTCTTCAATTGTTACATATCCGTGAAAAGCTTCTTTGGGAATGGTAAAATTGATTTTCTTTTTCTTGGCGTCAAAATTGACAATAGTTTTGGCGATCAGTTTATTTTGATTGTAAAGTGCTGTTGAAACTGGTTTAAAATCTTCGCCATAGGCTGATAAATTTATGCCGATTTCGTAAAAGTTTTCTAAAGTCTGATTGATATAAACGCTGTCAATAGAAACATTATTTTTTTGCTCTGCTTCTGGAACAATAAAGTATGGTTTTTCTTCAAAATCTATACTTTTAATAGCTGCTTCTTTCAAGCCAACAGCATCAGTGATAATGACAATATCTTTTTTATGTGCCGATTTATGAGCTTTTATTTTAGCCGAGATTGCTGAAAGATCAAAAGGAGAAGCGCTGTATTTTAAGTTTTGTAAAGCACTTCTAGAAGATTTTATATCTGTATTCCAGAAATTTTCGGTGTTAGTTAAAAGAGAAAATTGAGTGTTTTCGGGAGTATTTTCAAGCAATTCCTGAACGGCTCTTTTTAATAATTCTCCTTTTTTGCCTTTTGCCTGCATACTAAAAGAATTGTCCAATACAATATACATCTCATTTGAAGCGTTCTTGCTGTCGGCAGCTTCAAAAAAAGGCTGTGCAAAGGCGATAATGGCGCAGGTAAGCAATAACAAACGGGTCGCTAATAAAAGTCGTTTTTTGATTTTAGAACTCTTACGAGTCTGAATGGCAAGTTCTTTTAAGAAGCGAACATTAGTGAAATAAGAAGTTTTAAATCGTCTTAATTGAAATAAGTGAACCAAAATTGGAACGATCAATAAAAACAGAAAGTATAGAATTTCGGGATGTTTAAAATGCATTCTGGCTTCGATTTACTTCACTACGTTTTGTTTTTCGCGAAGATGCAGGTCAAAAATACAAATTAAAATTATTAAACCATATAAGTAGGAGAATTATGAATTGTTAATTGTCAATTATAAATTGAAAATGTTTTGCGTGGCATAAAAAATATCAAAAAATGTAACTTTTGTAATTTCTTTGTAACTTAGAAGCTCCTTCAAACAGATATTATTACTTATTTTAGCTAAATTCAAATAATAAAAATAAACTATGAAAAAAATATATCTTGTATTATTTTCAGCTTTATCATTAACCGCGGTAAAAGCTCAGAATAAATTCAATTTATTGGTTGGAACATATACCAATACTTGCCAAAGCAACGGAATCTATGTGTATGAATTTGATGCTTCTACAGGTGATTATAAATTGAAGAGTTCTTCTGAAAGTGTTGTAAGTCCAAGTTATTTATCGGTTTCTGCAGATAATAAATTTATTTATGCTGTAAACGAAAACGGTACGCAAAGTACAGTAAGTTCTTTTTCTTATGATTCACAATCTGGAAAGATCAATCTTTTGAACAAAAATGATGCTTTAGGAGCAGATCCTTGCCATTTAATAAATGATGATAAAAATGTAATCGTAGCCAATTATTCTGGGGGAAGCATTGTGGTTTTAAAAAAGAATCCTGATGGAAGCATTACAGAAGTGCAGCAGTTGATTCAGCATGAAGGAAAGGGGCTAAATGCGGCACGTCAGGAAAAAGCGCACGTGCATATGGTTATGTTTTCTCCAGATAAAAAGTTTGTATTGTCAAATGATTTAGGTTTAGATAAAGTGTTTATTTACAAATACAATCCAAATGCAAAAAGCGACATTCTGACTTTAAAAGGCAGTGTTGATGTAAAACCAGGAAGCGGGCCAAGACACTTGACTTTTAGTAAAGACGGAAAATTTGTGTATTTGGTTCAGGAATTGGATGGAACTTTAACAACTTTAAGCTGGGATAAAACTGGAAGTTTGAAAGTAGTTGCTGAGACAAGCATTCTTGCAAAAGATTTTAAAGGAGGAACTGGAGCAGCAGCAATCAAACTTTCGCCTGATGGAAACTTTTTATATGTTACTGACCGTGTAGATGCCAATGCTATTTCAGTTTACAAAATCTCTAAAACAGGAGCTTTAGAATTGGTAGAACAGCAAAGTACTTTAGGAAAAGGTCCACGTGATTTTGCAATTGATCCAACAGGAAATTACCTTTTAGTAGGACATCAATATACTAATGATATAGTTATTTTTAAAAGAGATATCGCAACAGGAAAAATTGTAGATACTGGGAGAAGAATACAATTGTGTTCGCCAGTGGGACTTTTGTTTACGAAAATTTAGTTCAAAGGCAAAGGCTCAAAGTAGCAAAGGCTCAAAGGTACAGAGGTTTAAAACTGTACTTTTGGGCCTTTTGTAGGCTTTGTCACTTTGTTCCTTTGAACCTTTGTCCCTAAGAAAAATTATTTATTTTTCTTCTTCTTTTCATTTCTTGTCTTCAACATATTTCTGTTGACAGAACCGTGAGTTTTCTTTTTGGTTTTTGAAGGGCCTCCAAGATTGACTTTTTGATTTTTTTTAGATTTTTCGTGAAAAGCGCCTTCACCTTCTAGTTTCGGTTTTTTCAATAAAAACTTTCTTGGCAATTTGTCTTTTTCAGCTTCAATAAGCTTTTCAGAAACTTCAACTTCTTCAGGGAAATCGGCTATATCTAGCTCTTGATCCATCAAAAGTTCTGTTGCAATTTTGAATTCTTCTTCTCTTGGAGTAACAAAACTAATTGCAGTTCCTGTTGCATCTGCACGACCCGTACGACCAATTCTGTGCATGTACAATTCAGGCTCTTCTGGAAGTTCGAAGTTAATTACGTGTGTAATATTCGAAATGTCCAAACCCCTTGCCATAACGTCAGTTGTAATTAAACCGCGAAGATTTCCTTCCTGAAATTCAGCCATTGTACTCAAACGATAATTTTGAGATTTATTGGAGTGAATTACACCAAATTGTCCGTCAAAAAGTTCATCAATACGATTGAAAAGCATATCTGAAATCTTTTTGTTGTTTACGAAAACCAAAATACGGCTCATGCTTTCATCGGTTTCCAATAAATGTTTTAGCAGATTTACTTTTGTATTGAAATTCGGAACATTATAAGTAATCTGAGTAATTTTTTCAAGAGGAGTTCCTGATGGCGCTAAAGTCACTTCTTCAGGAAAATCGAAATAATCATTTAATAAATCGTCAACTTCATCTGTCATCGTTGCTGAGAAAAGAATATTTTGACGTTTGGTTTTCATCATGGCGAAAAGCGAAGTCAGCTGTGGTCTGAAGCCTAAATTCAGCATTTCGTCAAACTCGTCGATAACCAGTTTTTGTGTTTCATCAAAACGAACAACTGCGTCAAGCGCTAAATCCATTGTACGTCCAGGCGTTCCAACTAAAATGTCAACACCTTCGTAAACAGCTTTCTTTTGTGTATTGATGTTTACACCTCCATAAATTCCAAGAGTTTTAACCGACATATATTTCGTCAGTTTTTCTACTTCTTCAACCACTTGAACAACCAATTCACGTGTTGGAACAAGAATTACAATTTTTGGCGTATTGGTATGAGTGAATTTGTAAAGCTTTAAAAGAGGCAGTAAATAAGCAAATGTTTTACCGGTTCCGGTTTGTGCAATTCCCATCATATCACGTCCAGACATGATTACAGAAAAAGATTTTTCTTGAATAGGAGTAGGCGTAACAAATCCTAATTCGTCAACTGCTTTTTGTAATGATTTTGGAAGATTAAATTTTTCGAAAGTGCTCATTTGCTTTAAATTTTGTGCAAATGTACGTTAAATTCATGGTTTGTTTATCAAATTCTTAAAATCATGTGATAATTTATTATTCTAACTGTTTAATTTCCAATATTAAAAACCTTCAAAAACTCCTAATCCAAACAAAGCAAAATCATATTTTACAGGATCTTTTGCATCCATTTTTCTTAATTTGGTATCCAATTCTAATAAAGCTTTTGCATCGTTTTGCTTTCGCGAAAGAATACCAAGTTTGCGCGCAACATTTCCAGAATGAACGTCAAGCGGACAAGACAAAACAGATGGTGAAATGCTTTTCCAGATTCCTAAATCGACACCTTTTGCATCTTGGCGAACCATCCAACGAAGGTACATATTGATTCTCTTCGCTGCTGAATTGTTTAACGGATCTGAAATATGTTTCTGAGTTCGAGCTAAATGATCTGTTTCGAAGAATATCTTTTTGAATTCGCTGATGCTTTTCTGCAGACTGTCTTTTTCTTGATTTTTAGCAAAAACAGATTCTAGTCCGTTGTGGTTTTGGTAGATATGCTTTAGACCCTTTATAAAACCTGCAAAATCATTTCCGTTGAAAGTTCTGTGAACAAATGTTTCAAGTCTTGCTAAATCTTCATCAGAATGTGACATGATGAAATCGTAAGGTGTGTTGCCCATTAATTCCATCATTTTATGCGAATTCTTGATAATCATTTTACGGTTTCCCCAAGCAATAGAAGCGCTAAGAAAACCTGCAATTTCAATATCTTCTTTTTGAGTAAAGAGATGCGGAATCTGAACAGGATCACTTTCTATAAAGTCCTGATTGTTATATTGAATGACTTTTTCGTCTAGAAATTCTTTGAGTTCTTTTTGGTTCATTTTAAATGAAATCTTCTTATGTATTCGAGTGCCCTAGCCCTGATGGGAGCGGCATCCTTTTTCTGGCTTCTTTAGCCAGGAAAAGATATAGCGGACAGCAGGAAATAGCTTCTGATTATTTTAATTGCTAATCTGTCCATCAACCATAACTAATTTTCTGTCAGCCATGTTTGCTAATTCTTCGTTGTGGGTTACAATAACAAAAGTCTGTCCAAACTCATCTCGAAGCTGAAAAAACAATTGGTGCAAGTTTTCGGCAGAATGCGTGTCCAGATTTCCTGAAGGTTCGTCTGCGAAAATTACATCGGGTTTATTGATTAAGGCTCTTGCTACCGCAACACGCTGCTGTTCACCGCCCGAAAGTTCGCTAGGTTTATGATTAATTCTATGAGAAAGTCCGAGATAAGAAAGAAGTTTTTTTGCTTCTTCTTCAGTTTCTGCTGTTTTTTTTCCTGCAATGTGAGCTGGAATACAAACGTTTTCTAAGGCTGTGAACTCAGGCAAAAGCTGATGAAATTGAAAAATGAATCCGAGATTTAAGTTTCTAAAGTCGGATAAAACTTTGTCTTGTCTGCTTTTCTTTTTGAAGTAGCGATTATAATAAAACAATAATAGTAAAGTCGGTGTGAGGATTACTGTCCAAGTGCCGTAACCGAAAATATCATTTTCTATTTTGCTTCTAAAAAACAATAAAAATACAGCCAATAAAACAAAATAAAGGGCTCCTAACCAAGTAATGATTTTAAACGCTTTTTCTTGATTAGAGCTTTCGTTTTTGATGTTTTGAAGCTCTAAAACGTTTTTGCCGTTAATAGTCAGAGATGAATCTGGATTATGGTCTGGTTTGTCTAAAGTTCCTAAAATCTGCAATAATGTCGTTTTACCAGCACCCGAAGCACCAACAATAGAAACAATTTCACCTTTTTTAATATGTAGATCGACTCCTTTTAGAACTTCAAGTTTGTCGTAGAATTTATGTATGTTTTTTGCGTGTATCATGTACTGAAACTGTTTTTACAAAGAAACGAAGATTATAATCAATATCAAATTACAAAACTCAATATCAATATCAAAAGTCAATGGTGAAATTCCAAAATCGGTACGTAAATTGATATGGGAATGTTGGAAATTAAATTTAGAAAAGAAATAATAGAGTTTCAGGAATAATTTTTAATTTCGATTAACTTAAAAGTGAATGTGTTATGCAAGATTTAGAAGTTGTAGAAGATAACAGAATGTCAAAATTAATCATTGGATTAGTTTTGGACGGAATTGGTATGATTTCTTTCTCGATTCCGTTTCTGGGTGAGTTCTCAGATGTGGTATGGGCGCCTATTGCGGCAATAATTATGGCGAGAATGTATAAAGGAAGAGTAGGGAAAGTTGCTGGGGTTTTGACTTTTTTGGAAGAGATACTGCCTTTTACAGATGTGATTCCGTCTTTTACCCTGACTTGGATTTATACTTATTTTTTTGAAAAGAAATAGAAAAGACGGCTCAGAGCCGTCTTTTTTTATGTTGCTATTGCACAATTATTTTCTTCACATATTGTGTTTTCTTTGTCAGCGGATTTACGACTTTGATCAAGAAAACTCCTTTTGAGTGTAACTGAATATTTTCTTGTGTGTTTCCTCTAATTTTTTGCTTTAGCAATTCTTTTCCGAAAACATCATAGATTTTTAAATCTGAAACTTCTGTTTCTTCGCTCTCAATGAGTACTGAGAAAGTTCCTTTGCTTGGAATTGGCCAAACGTTAAAAGCATTATTTTTATTTTCTTTAATAAGATCATCTGTTCCTAAAGTTAAACTTTGTCCGCTAATAACGTTTACTTTTCTTTTCATAGTTCCTCCTTCAGAATCGGTTACTGTAAATTCAAAAGAGCATAATCCGTTCGAAGCAGGAGTAAAGGCAACAACATCAGTATTTAGAGTTGCGTTTCCGTTTATTACATTTGAAATTGCGTAAGAAACTCCACTCGTAAAACCTCTAGATAATTTTTGAATATTGATGTTTATTTTGGTTCCGTTTGGAGATTCGTAATGAGGCAAAGACATCCATTGTAAATATTTGTCCAGATTGGTATAACCATCTAAATCAGGATCTGCATTTGCGTCTGAGAAATCTCCAATCGCAGAGTTTACATTTGTTCCAATGATATTTTCCCACCAATTTGGCAGTCCGTCCTGATCTGAGTCCCAATTTGAATCTCTAACTATTGTTGGGTAGCTTTCAAAACCTCCAACATCGGCTTCATTGTCAGGGAATCCAGGTTTTCCCGTTACACTTCCAACAGCAGAATATGTTCCGTTTAAAGTTTCTGAAATGATTCGCTGATCATGATCGTCAAATTCAGGCTGGGTGCATCCAACATCAGAAAGGACAATTTTATAAGCATTTTTTGCAGATTGAGTCGTTACATAAGAAGGAAAAAATGGTGCGTTTACAAAGTTGTCATAAGGAACCGTATTACCCGAAGCTTTTCTACCCAGCGTCTGATTTTTTTCATCGAAATAACCCGGCATAACATTTCCGTTAAAATAGCATTGTTGCATTCCTGTTCCAACGCCTTCATTTTGCTGATTGAAAGCGACAAATATTTTTGATCCTGCGCCTGGTTTATAGTAGTTGTTGACGAAATTTACTTCTTTTGTTCCTCCGTCGGTTGTTCTTCCTCCCCAATTGTAAACCACATTATTGGTAATGTCCATTCGTCCTGTATAAGCGCCGCTTCCGTCCAATCCACCACCTAAACTCCAGTTACGTCCATAACAATGTGCTAATAAATTATGGTGAAAACTTCCGATATCACCACCAATTGTAGCGGCATAACCGTGTTCTGTTCCTGCTGGATAATTTTGGTGGTTTGCTGCATTTAGGGCTTCAGAAATAAGTGTTCTCTGTAATGTAATGTTTTTTCCAGATCTAGAGCTGAAAGATTCGTCGATAGTCCAGCTGATAGAACAATGATCTATAATACTGTTGTCTGCGCCTGTTAATCCCATACCGTCATAAGTTGGTCCAGCACCAACTCTAACTCTTAGATTTTGCACAATTGCATCATTTCCTGTAACGCCAAATGGCGCAGAACGAATGCAAATTCCTTTTCCTGGTGCAGTTTGTCCAGCAACAGTTACATAAGGCTGACTTAAAACTAAACGGGATTGTAATTGAATTACTCCAGAAGTATTAAAAACAATTGTTCTTGGACCAATATCGTTTGTAACGGCTTCGCGGAAACTTCCTGGACCGCTGTCGTTTAGATTGGTAACGGTAACTACTTTTCCTCCGCGTCCTCCGCGTGCGAAACGGCCATATCCTTCGGCTTCTGGAAAAGCAAGCTGTGCGGGACGAAAACGCCAAACATTCCCCTTTTCAACTCCATTTGCTAAAACTTCGTCTATACGCCAGTAATAAGTTGCCCCTGTATATAAGCCGTTTACTTGATAAGAATTGTTGGCTAGAGCTTGGTTTCCTTTAAATTCTGGAGAAGATGTTGTAGCATTGTCAACAGCTGTTTGATCTGTTCCAAAATAAATATTATGGGAAACAGCGTTTGCTGCCGCTGTCCATTGCAATAATTTTCCGCCAGAGGTTAATTCGACATGTTCGTCATTTTGTTTTGGATTTGGATTTGTAGCTTGATAAAAAATATTAGGCGTATTTAATTCAAAACCATTAAAAATGAAGTTTTTGACATTTTCCGTTCCCGAAGTTTCAGCTGCCATTAAAATCACAACATCAGTTCCTGCTATCGCTTGAAATTTTAAATAAGTAGATTTAGCATCAGCAGTTTTAGTTGCTCTAACAGACGGAATCAAATTATCTACTACTAGATTTCCGTCAACAGAAATGTCTATTGGACTAAAGGTATTGGTTGTCGGACTGTCTACATTATTAAAAAAGGCCAATAATGTATGTTCGCCGGTTGCTAAACCGCTTATTTTAAGTTCGATTTGCGCGCCAAGATTTGCAGTTGTGCCCTTTACGGTAATTCCGTCAGACACCAATCGGGCATAATAAGGGGCCTGAATTCCTGCTTTGTACCAGTTGGTTCCTAAGTTGTCTCCATTGTTTCCAACGCGAGTAATGATAAATGTAACTCCATTTTCAGTATAGGTGCTAGTGTTGCCAGAAGCGATTACCCAAGTGGTATAATCAGGGTCGTTTACTTCTGCTTTAGGTCTTCCTGACTGATCAAAATCAATTTTTACAATTGGATTTTGGGCAAAAATCTTGTTTACCGGCGTAATTAGGCAGATTACTGCCGCTACTACGGAGAGTTTTAAGTAATTTTTCAGCATGTCAAATTGTGGTTTGGTTAGTAAGCAATAATGTAAGTCGAAGAAATTAAAGGACTGATTGTCAGTTTTGAATAATTAATTTCGACTATTGTAAAGTTTATTATTACTTAAAATAAAACTATCCTGCACAATGCTGTTCTGCCTAATGTATTATTGTGAAATCGAGACAAAAAGCAATATTATTCTTTTCTTTTGTGCTAATTTTTTAAATACTTAATATCTTATAAATACAGGGATTGATCCAAATAAAGCTTATAAAATATAATTAATTGAAGAAGATGAAAAAGAAACTAAAAAAATAAGAATTAAGGAAAATCTTGACCAGAACGGTTTTTGAAATTTAAAAGAGAGAAAGTGGAAGGTTAATCTTTAAACAAAAATCCAAGTCCCATGTTTTTAAGCATTTTCTTTTCGAAGTTCCAAAAGAATTTAAATTGCCCAAAAATAGTTCCGATAGCAACCAATAGAACTTGATAAATAGGGAAGATGATAATAAGACGAATAAGTGTAAACCAGCCACCAAAATCTTCTTTAGTAATTCCTAGCCAAACGCAGAAGGGTTTAGACAGCCAAGCAGATGCCGATCCTGTGATGGCAAAAACGATAAATATAATTATGGCTTGTAAATTGGAGGTAATTCCCCAGCGTTTTTTTAATCTGTTCATTGCTATTTGTAATGATTACAAATATAGTATATTATCTTGAGGGAACATAACCCCAAAGCTTTTGTTTGTAAGTATTTTGAAAATAAATCATGTAATTGTAAATTAGGTAATTTACTTCGTAGCCATAATGAATGTCAGGGCGATAGTCAATTGACATTTCGTACAAATTTGGGTTGTAGCGTTGTGGCTGTAAAACACGATTATTCCATTCGGTTACATACAGATAATTTTTGTTTTCAAGATATTGCAAGGAGTGATAGTTTCGTGGATAGGCGCGAGAGGCAAGCCAGTTTGAAAATCCGTTATCGATAATAATGACTTCGTATTCTAAAGAATCATTCGCAATTCTCACGGTATCACTTCCTTTTTTGTTTGAAACAACATCAGTGCTCGCAATATTCTTAGAAGCTGTAGAACACGCAATAATGGTAAATAAAACAATTAATATGGAAATGCCTTTTTTCATAGCATAAATTTACGATTTTTTTTGCAGGTTCAGAGAAGCAAAGGTTCAAAGTAACAAAGGTTTAACTTCTTGCTAATAAAAATAAAAAAGGATTACAATTTTGTAATCCTTTTTTATTAAAAGCCTTTGTTACTTTGAACCTATGCAACTTTGTAGCTGAAGAACTATTTACTTCCAAAAAGTTTTCCGATAAAACCTGCAATTCCTCCTTTACTTTTGGTAACTACAAGTACATCTGCAACGTCAACTTTTCCGTCATTGTTTTGGTCAAGTCCGAATTGCATTCCGTATTTAGAAATAGTATCCATTATTCCAGAAGCTTGTCCGCTGTTTCCAGAAATGGAATTTACAATATCTGAGATTTGAAAACTGCTATCGTTTGGATCTTTTGCTTTATTGACTAAAGAACCTAAAATCTGCGGAATCAAATTGGAAGCAACTCCATTTGAATCAGCACTGCTCAAACCAAATTTTTCGCCAAGATTTCCGCTCAATTGCTGTTGAATTTGCTGAACAACAGGATTAGAACTATCTATTGGAGAATTTCCGTTAAATAATCCCGCAATCTGATCTGTGTTTCCTTCAGAAACCATCTTTTTTAATCCTTCAAAAATAGAACTGCTTGTTTCGCTTATTACAGCTTCATTGTGTTCATTTGGAACAGCAGAATTGTTTACAACTGCATCACCACCGTATTGCTGCACTAATTGTGTTAATTGTTCAAACATAATTTTAATAGTTTTAGATTATACACCAAAATTAAACAAAAGAAAGGGATTTACTACAAAATTGTAATAAATCCCTTTAAAGATAATCTATTTTTTGATTGGTTAGCTCAACAAAGTGATAATTTGTGATGCTAATTCAGTACCAATTCTATCTTGTGCTTCTCCTGTAGCAGCTCCAATATGAGGAGTTAAAGAGATTTTAGAGTGCATTAAGATTGCCATTTCTGGTTTTGGCTCACTTTCAAAAACATCTAAACCAGCAAAAGCAACTTTTCCTGAATCTAAAGCTTTTACCAAAGCTACTTCATCAATAACACCACCACGCGCACAGTTTACGATTCCAACACCATCTTTCATAATTGCAAGTTCTTTTTCTCCAATGATATATCCATCTTGAGCAGGAACGTGTAATGTAATGAAATCAGCTTCTTTAAATAAAGACTCTAAAGATTGAGAAACAATTGTAGTTGTAATTGACTGTCCGTCGAAAAATTCAACTTTTACATCAACTTGAGGGATAAAGCTATCTGCAGCGATAACTTTCATTCCTAAACCAAGAGCCATTTTTGCAGTAGCTTGTCCGATACGACCAATACCAACAATACCTAAAGTTTTTCCTCTCAATTCAGTTCCGTTAGCGTAAGCTTTTTTCAAACCATCAAAGTTTGAATCTCCTTCAAGAGGCATATTTCTGTTAGAATCATGTAAAAAACGTACACCAGAGAATAAGTGTCCAAATACTAATTCTGCAACAGATTCTGAAGATGAAGCAGGAGTATTGATTACATGGATTCCTTTGCTTTTTGCATAATCCACATCGATATTATCCATACCAACACCACCACGACCGATGATTTTGATTCCAGGACAAGCATCGATAATATCTTTACGAACTTTAGTTGCGCTACGAACTAAAATTACATCAATATTGTTATCATTTATATAGTTAGCCACTTGTTCTTGAGCTACTTTTGTAGTGATAACTTCAAAACCGCCTTTTTCTAAGGCTAGAATTCCGCTTTTAGAAATTCCGTCATTTGCTAATACTTTCATTGCAGGATTTATTTTTTTATTTGGTTTAATCGTTTAATTGTTTAATCGATAAACCAACTATTTGATTTTTCTTTTTTTGATATTTTAAAGCAAGTGTTTTTTGACGATTAAACAGTTAAACAAATTAACGATTAACCAAAAAAAAAAATTAAACTTTAGTTTCTAGTGCTTTCATTACGTCAACTAAAACCTGAACGCTTTCAATTGGCATAGCGTTGTAGATAGAAGCTCTGTAACCGCCAACAGAACGGTGTCCTGGCAATCCAGAAATGTTTGCAGCTTTCCATAAAGCATCGAAAGTCTCTGTGTGATCAGGATTTGTCAGTAAGAAAGTTACGTTCATGTTTGAACGATCTTCTACTTTAGCAGCACCTTTAAATAATGGGTTTCTGTCGATTTCAGCGTAAAGCAATTCAGCTTTAGCATTGTTTAATTTTTCAACAGCAGCGATTCCGCCTTTTTCTTTAATCCATTGTAAAGTTAAAAGAGAAACGTAAACAGCAAATACAGGTGGAGTATTATACATACTTTCTCCTTTAATGTGCTTAGCATAATCTAGCATACTTGGAATAGTTCTTCCGTTTTTGCCTAAGATTTCTTCTTTAACCACTACTAATGTAGTTCCGGCAGGCCCCATATTTTTTTGAGCTCCAGCATAGATTAAGTCGAATTTAGAAAAGTCTAATTCACGTGAAAAAATATCAGAACTCATATCGCAAACAACAGGTACATTTGTTGCTGGGAATTCTTTCATTTGAGTTCCAAAGATGGTATTGTTACTTGTGCAGTGGAAATAATCAGCATCAGCTGGAATTTCGTAACCTTTTGGAACGTAAGTATAATTGTCTTCTTTTGAAGAAGCTACGACAACAGTCTCACCGAAAAGTTTCGCTTCTTTGATTGCCGCAGTTGCCCACGTTCCTGAATCTAAATAAGCAGCTTTTCCGTTTTCTTTCATTAAGTTATATGGAGCCATTAAGAATGCTGTGCTGGCACCACCTTGTAAAAATAAAGCTTGATAACCTTTCCCCTGAAGACCTAATAATTCTAAAGCAAGGGAACGAGCTTCCTCCATAACTGCAACGAAATCTTTGCTTCGGTGCGAGATTTCAAGGATAGATAACCCTGAATCATTAAAATTTAAAATTGCTTTTGATGCCTTCTCAAAAACTTCCTGAGGTAAAATACTTGGTCCTGCGCTGTAGTTGTGTTTTTTCATGGTTGTTGTTAATAGTCGAAAATTTTAAAGACGCAAATTTCGGCAATAAGAGCCGAAAAAGCGTTAAAATATTCGAAATAATTAAACATTTTATTACTTTGTTGTTAACAAAAACGTTATAGTATCCACATTGTCTGCGTAATCCCACAATTGAGGTTTTTGGGTTTCTCCAAATGCAATACTATTTGTCGTTAAATTATTGCTAACAATGCACTGAATTTGATCTGCGTCCTCCTGAAGACGTTTTTGGAGTTCTTCAAGATTTTCGTAGTATTCATAAAAAACACTCGAAATAGGTGAAGCGTAACTTGAATCTTCTTTTAAAGTCAAAAATCCGTTGTCTAATAATTTGAAATTGCTCATTAAAAAAACAGCTTTGTTATAATCATAATTATTAGCGAATTTTTCATAATGAATGACATCTTGATATTTGAACATTGCTTGAAAAAATGCATCAAAAGAATAATCTTTCGGAATATACAATTTTGATACATTTCGACATCCTAAACCAAAATATCTGAAAATATCTTCTCCAAGTGCTTCTAGATCTTCATTGGTTTCTTTTCCAGTTAAAATGGCAGCCGAATTTCTGTTTTTACGAATAATCGACGGCTTGTCTTTAAAATAATATTCAAAATAACGAGCTGTATTGTTGCTTCCTGTTGCAATTACAGCATCAAAGTTTTCTAGTTTTCCTTCTACAAAAGTGATTTTATCTTTGAAATTTTCATCAACAGCAATTAAATATTTAGCTAAAAATGGCAATAAATGCTGGTCGTTTGATGAAGTCTTGATTAAAGCTTTATTTCCAGTTATTAAAACAGATAAAAAATCATGAAAACCTACTAACGGAATATTTCCAGCTAAAATTAAAGCAACAGTTTTTCCATTTTTGTCATCCTGAGCGGAGTCGAAGGAATAAGCTGAAAGCCATTTGTCTATATTTTCTTTGGTTAAAGCTTCAGCCCAAGATTGTATAGAGAAATAGACTTGTTCTGGAGTATACCATCCATTATGAGATTGTGATAAACGAATTAGATTTTCGAAATCTTCAAAAAAGATGTCGTTATATAAAACGTCAGATTTTTGCGCAGAAGCACCTTCAGAAAACTGACTTAAAAATTTTCCTAATTCAACAAAAACACTTTTTTTTGTTTCTAATGTCATAATGTTTGTTTATGAATTGTTTTGATTGTAATTTTGCACAAAAATAAGCATAATTAAGTCGAAAGACAAAAGTCCAAAGTTGAAAAGGCTATTATACTTTAACTTTAGTACTTTCAAACTTTATGACAGATTTTATGACTTTAGACTTTATGACTTTTAAACTTTAAGACTAAAAAGATGGCAATTATTATAACTGACGAATGCATCAATTGCGGGGCTTGCGAACCAGAGTGCCCAAATACAGCAATATATGAAGGAGCAGATGATTGGAGATATAAAGACGGAACAAGTCTTTCTGGAAAAATAGTTTTACCTGACGGAACTGAAGTTGACGCTGACGATGCGCAAACTCCAATTTCTGATGAAATTTATTATATCGTACCTGGAAAATGTACAGAATGTAAAGGTTTTCACGATGAGCCCCAGTGTGCTGCTGTTTGTCCTGTTGACTGTTGTGTACCTGATGACAATCACGTTGAAGACGAAGAAACTTTATTAGAAAGACAAGCTTTTTTACATAACGAGTAAAAATAATTGTTTGATAAATTATAGAATCCTGAGTCGAAAAACTCAGGATTTTTTTTACCCTGATTTCAGGTATTTGCAAGTGTTAGTCACTTGATAGCGAATGTTTTATTTTTAGGCTGTTGCTTTATTGTTAGAAAAACAATACTTTAGTTGAAAAAATAACAGTGCCTATGAAGAAATTGCTACTTTTATTTATTGTTTTGCTCAACTGCGTAAGCGTTTTTGCACAAAAGGAGGAGTATTCTATTATTGTTAAGGATATAGAAACCATGGAGCCAATACCAAATGCTACGGTTAAAATAATGAAAACTCAACAAATTTTATTGAGCAACGAAGAAGGGAAAGTTACTTTTATGCTGACTGGCGGATCTAATGTTCAGGTTTCTGAAACTAATTATGAAGATTTGACCGTACGCTGGACTTCTTTGAATGGAGAGCAAAAATTTGTTGTTTATTTAAAGAGTAAAAACAATAAATTAGATGAAGTAGTTTTGTCTAAGGAATCTCCAGAAAAAATACTGCAGAAATTGGTTAACAATTCTACAAAGAAAATTAGTATCTCGCATAGACAGAAAGTATATGTTAGAGAGTTTTTTATGCTCGACAATCAGTATACGTATTATAATGATGGATTGGTAAATTTTCAATTTGATAAGAATAATAATGAAACCACTTTGCTGGTGGAACAAAATCGTTCTTACGGATTATTAGAAGCTGATGTAAGTGCTGATTTGAAAGGTTATAATTTGAATAATATAATGGAGAATTATTCGAGTTTTAAATACTTAGAACCTTTACTGGATTCAAAAGCCAAAAAGGAATATGATTTTACAACCAAAGGGCATTCTAAAAACAAAGATTACTACGTAATGTCAGTTGTTCCGCTGGATAAAGCCAAAGAAGCAATTGATAATTTCGAAATCATTTATGATCCCGTGAAAAAAATTATTGTAGAATTTACTATTTCTGTCACGCCTGCAACTCTTGATAAAGTGGAAGAGAAGACAAAAGAAGGCGAAAAAAACCTCACAAAGTCGTTTGTAAAAGTAAATTATAGATGGGATGGAACCGATTACTACTTATTGAGTTCTAATGAAGAAATTGGTTATAATGTTGTTTTAAAGGATAAAACTAAAAATGTACAGGTAAGGAATAGTTTTGTCACAACGGGTTTCAACAAACAAAATTTCACTTATAACGAAAGTGACGTCTTTAAAGAAAAATCACTTTTTAATAAGAAAAACAAAATCCTAACCAATTATTGGGATATTTCAGGATTTACAGCAACCGATGAAGAAAAAGCTATCATTGCATCGTTAGAGTTTAAATTGTAATTATAAATAGAAATGAAAAATCCTGAACGTTATGTTCAGGATTTTTTTGTTCTGTCAGGCTGAGCGAAGTCGAAGCCCTCTTTTAATAATTAAAAATTAAATCCAAGTCTTGCGTAGTAATAAGCTCCGCTGAAACCCATTTGTACTGCATCCCAATAACCTCCTGCTTCTGTATTTCCTTGTTCGTCTTGTTTAGTTGGGTATACATTAAATAAGTTGTTGCTTCCTATAGTCAGTTTTAAGCTTTTTGTAAACTGATATCCAAGAGTTAAATCGGTAATCAATCTCGGATTGTAAATGTCGTCTTCGTCAGCATAATCAACCAAAACCACTTTGCTAAAACGAGTAAAAGCTAGTCCTGCATCAAATTTGTTTTTAGCATAAGTAAGGTTTAAACCAAATTTATTGTCTGGAGCTGAAGCCAATAAGAATGCTTTTTCTCGTTTTCCAAAGAAAATAGATTCGTCAAGAGTACCATTTTTAACTTTGTCAATTTTCATGTCGTTGATGTTTCCAACTAAAGTTGCACCAAACTGGCCGAAATCAAATTTCTTTTTCCAAGAGAAAACCAAATCCAAACCATGCGTGCTTGTGTCAACTCCATTCACAAAAAACTGAGCTTCAGAAACGCCTAAATTTAAAGAGCTGGCATCAAAATATCCTGTTAAAACGATACGGTCTTTTACCTGAATATAATATCCGTCAACTGTTGCTGTAAAATCGCCAAAAGATGCAGTAAAACCAAACGAAGCATTTACCGCTTTTTCTTCATTTAATTTCTGAATTCCGAACGCTCTTGTTACTGGACTATCGTTTGGAGCCAATAATACTTCTGTTGCTCCGCTTGCGTTAAAGTTGGTAAAACGTAAATTATAATAAATTTGAGCTAAAGATGGCGCACGAAACCCTGTACTTATAGATCCTCTGGCGTTGATATGATCTGTAATTTTAAGTCTTGATGCTAATTTTCCATTAAGTGTGCTTCCGAAATCACTATAATTTTCAAAACGCAAAGCTCCGCTTAACATCCAAGCTTCTGTAACATCCAATTCGGCATCAGTATAAAGAGAAAAATTAGTTCTGTCTTTGTTTACTTCGTTTGCAGGGCTGTATCCAGGGAAACCTTGTGAGCCTCCAGGTCTTGGTTCTCCAGTTACTGGATCAATTGGCGCGCTTTGAGTTGTAGGATCTGTAATAGGTTTTCCGTTTGTATCGTAAGTTGCGTATGAACCTTCTTCGCCAGCAAAAATTTCAAATTGTTCTACTCTAAATTCTGCTCCAAAAGCAATATTTAAACCTTTTAAAACATCTCCATAATTTTTCGAAATATCAAAATTTGTGGTGTTTTGAAGCAAACTGTGTCCTCCAGCATCAAATTCGTGAGGAGATTTTTCTTCAAGAGAAGCATTTATAGTTCCTTTAATATCGTATTGAAATTTGTTTTTACCAAAAGTATTGCTCAAATCAAATTTCCATCCGCCAGAAGATTCAGTTCTAATTCCTGCTGCGATAGAATTGTCATTAATTTTAGAAGTAATTCTTGGGGTATATCCACCTGGATAAACAGATTCTACAACTCTTTCACCATCATTTCTGGTAAAAGCATAAGCGTCTGTATCTCTGAAATTGCTTCCGCCAAAAGCATAAAATTCAGTTTTATCAGAAATAGGAATTGCTAAATTGGCAAACAAATTAACACCTGTCATTTCTGCATCACCAAAACCTTTTCTGAAATCGTAAGCAGGTCTTAGTGTTTTGTTTTTGCTTAAAAATTCTCCTGTAACATTTACATAACCACCTTTAGAACCAATTCCAGTTCCATAATTTGCTGCTACTCTTACAGAGCCTCCGTCAAAATCCTGATTTTTTCCATATGAATTTCCGTTTCCATTCTGATCCAATCTAAATCCTTTTGTGTTTGGAGTTCCTAGCAAGAATTCGCCTTTGGCATGCGTATTAAAAACGCCATACGTAACAGAGCCTGTTAATTCGTCAACGTTGTCGTTTGTCACAATATTAATAACTCCAGCAATGGCATCAGAACCATATTGAGCAGAAGCACCATCGCGCAAAATTTCAATTCTCTTGATAGACGCAGCTGGAATAGCATTCAAATCTGTTCCTGTGTTTCCACGTCCGCGAGTTCCAAATAAATTGATTAGGGAAGATTGATGTCTTCTTTTTCCGTTAATCAAAACCAGAGTCTGATCTGGCCCCATACCTCTCAAAGAAGCTGGGTCAACGTGGTCGGCACCATCAGATCCCGATTGTTTATTGGCATTAAATGAAGGAGCTACATATTGTAATAACTGATTAATTTCGATTTTTCCGCTTTGTGTAGTTACATCTTTTACATTGATTACATCAATAGGAACTGCCGAATTTACAACGGTTCTCTTAGCATTTCTGGAACCAACTACAACAACGTCGTTTAAAACCTGCCCATCATTCTCGCTTAACGTAACA
Organism: Flavobacterium tistrianum; assembly: GCF_003254545.1. Lineage (GTDB taxonomy): Bacteria > Bacteroidota > Bacteroidia > Flavobacteriales > Flavobacteriaceae > Flavobacterium > Flavobacterium tistrianum. The sequence goes on along the minus strand of NZ_QJRH01000069.1, from coordinate 231,113 downwards.
CTTATCTTATCTCCAGAAACTGTTTTTTCAACTGTTGTAAATCCTACATAACTGAAAATCAAAGTTGCGCCTTCTTTAACTTTTATTCTAAAGCTTCCCTCAAAATCGGTAGAGACACCATTAGAAGTTCCTTTTTCGACAATATTAACGCCTGGAAGCGGATTTCCAGTTTTATCTTTCACAAGACCCGAGACCTCTTTTTGTGCAAAAAGAAATGCTGAATTCAGCACAAATAGTAATAATGCAATCTTTTTCATAGTTGTTGGTTTATTGGTTTGTTTTTTGTTGATTAGTTTTATAAAAGTAATGTTTTTTAACAAAAATTTAATAAAATGTTTAAAAATTTCATTGCATATATCTAAAATTATATTATTGACCATTTTTACTTCGCGCAAGAGCTATTAAATCTTATATTTGCAAAATTTTAAAGCCAAAAAATAGCATTTTGGCAGAAAATGATAAAATCAGGTAAATCATAAGCCATTAAATCACAAGGTTTAATGTATAGGGTTTAAATTTGAAGACCCGCATAAAATAAATAGAAACAAACAGATGAAAGCAGGAATTGTAGGATTACCAAATGTTGGAAAATCAACATTATTTAATTGTTTATCTAATGCAAAAGCGCAGAGTGCAAACTTTCCGTTTTGTACAATCGAACCTAATATTGGTGTTGTAAACGTTCCAGATCCAAGAATCAACAAGTTGGAAGAATTGGTAAAACCAGAGCGCGTTCAAATGGCAACTGTAGATATCGTTGATATTGCTGGTTTGGTAAAAGGAGCAAGTAAAGGCGAAGGTCTTGGAAACCAGTTTTTAGGAAACATTAGAGAGTGTAATGCTATCATTCACGTTTTACGTTGTTTTGATAATGACAATATTGTACACGTTGACGGAAACGTAAACCCAATTCGTGACAAAGAAACTATCGATATCGAATTGCAGTTAAAAGATTTGGAAACAATCGAAAAACGTTTGGAGAAAGTAAAACGTGCTGCAAAAACAGGAAATAAAGAGGCTCAAACAGAAGAAGCTTTATTAAACAGAATTAGAGAAGCCTTATTGCAAGCAAAATCTGCAAGAACAATCGTTCCTCAAAACAATGACGAAGAAGTTCTTATGGAAAGTTTCCAATTAATTACAGCAAAACCAGTTTTATACGTTTGTAACGTTGACGAAAGTTCTGCAGTAAGCGGAAACAAATATGTAGATCAAGTTCGCGAATTAGTAAAAGATGAAGAAGCTGAAGTTATTGTACTTTCAGTAGGAGCAGAAGCTGATATCACAGAATTAGAAAGCTACGAAGAGCGTCAGGTTTTCCTTGAAGATATGGGATTAGAAGAGCCAGGAGCGTCAGTTTTAATTCGTGCAGCTTACAAATTATTAAAACAGCAAACTTACTTTACAGCTGGTGTAAAAGAAGTTCGCGCTTGGACAATAAATATTGGGGCAACTGCACCACAAGCAGCTGGAGTTATCCACACTGATTTTGAAAAAGGTTTTATCCGTGCAGAGGTAATTTCATATGACGACTACGTTCACTACGGTTCTGAGGCAAAAGCGAAAGAAGCTGGAAAATTCAGAGTGGAAGGAAAAGAATATATCGTGAAAGATGGTGATGTAATGCATTTCCGTTTTAACGTTTAATTTTTTTTTAGAGAAAAGAAACAAGAAGAAAGATAATAGACTAAACTGCTGGAGAGATTCAGCAGTTTTTTTTTACCGAAAAGTTAATACTCACAAAGTATGTCATCCTGAGGAACGAAGGATCACACTAGAGACTCCGCACAGAGAGTTGTCAATCTTTGTCGAGTTACTTGTGTGATTTCTCCTTTCAGTCGAAATGACAAATTAGTGCGCTTTCGCGAAAGCGAATCAGTAAAATCCGCGTCCCATTTTAGCAACTGAAAATTTTTGGCTCAAAAATTGGTTACAGAAAAATTAACCAAATTACTAATCTAAAAATCAACCAATCAAAATGCTAAAAAAATCATTCAAAATTCTAGGCTGGACACTTTTCGGAATCTTTAGTTTTCTTGCCCTTTACATTTCATCGGTTTTAATTATTTCTAAAATTACAGTCAACTCAGATATTGCAAAAGTTGAAGAAAAAGATGCCGTTCCCATTTATATTCTTTCAAATGGAGTTCATACCGATATTGTGGTTCCTATAAAAAATGAAATCAAAGATTGGCGAAACGAAATTCAGTTTAATCAAACTCAGTCAAAAGATTCGTTAATGAATTATATCGCTTTTGGTTGGGGAGATAAAGGATTTTATTTGGAAACACCTGAATGGTCAGATTTAAAAGCAAGCACAGCTTTTAAAGCCGCATTTGGAATCAGTTCTTCTGCTGTGCATGCGACGTTTTTTAAACAATTAAGAGAAGGTGAAGACTGCAAACGCATTTTGATTTCAAGAGAAAACTATCAAAACTTAGTCAATTATATTTCAAATAGTTTTAGTGATCCAATTCATCCACAATGGATTGAAGGTCATAGTTATGGAAGAAAAGATGCTTTCTATGAAGCTAAAGGAAGCTATAGCCTTTTTTATACTTGTAATACTTGGGCGAACAATGCTTTAAAAGCGGCCAACCAGAAAGCAAGTTTATGGACGGTTTATGATAAAGGGATTTTTTGCCATTATAAATGATTTTTGATGTTAAGTCTTTACGGGACAGTTAAAGTGTTGTTTTTTTTGAGTTACCAATATTAAATCTCTACGAGATTGTTTTGTTAAGGATTTAATATTGTTGATTTAAATCATGGATCTTAAAAAGGAATTACATATTGGTAAATCGAGAATTCAGCTCTAAAAAAATATTCCGTTAGGAATTAAATATTGGTAGAAATATAAAGGTGTTTCCAGCACAATTATTCCGCTAGGAATTAAATATTATATATGGAAAAAATATAAAATTCTAACAAAATCCAAGAAGTAAGGAATTTTCATTATTGATTAAATTTGAGTGAATATCAAAAAATCAGCAAATGAAAAATCACAATATCTTTTCGAAAACTTGGTATTTATTAAAAACAACATTTTTAGAATTCAACGATGACAATGCTATAAAGCTTAGCGCGGCGTTATCTTATTATACCATTTTTGCTTTGCCTCCTTTATTGATTATTATAATTACCATTTGTGGCTTCTTTTTTGGGGAAGAGGCAGTCACAGGTCAGTTATATGGTCAGATAAATCGATTGGTTGGAAATAATGCTGCAGTACAGATTCAGGAGGCAATCAAGAATGTTCAATTATCAGACAGTAATGTCTTTGTAACCGTTTTTGGAGTTGTGATGTTACTGATTGGAGCATCAGGAGTTTTTGCGGAAATTCAGAGCTCTATCAATTATATTTGGGGACTTCGCGCAAAGCCCAATAAAGGTTTGAAAAAGTTCATTCAAAACAGGTTGATGTCTTTTTCTATGATTGTCTCAGTTGGATTTTTAATGCTGGTCAGTTTGATGGTCAATGCCACACTTGATCTTTTAAATGCTCGTTTAAAACTCTATTTTCCAGACACAACTGTTTACTTTTTTTATGTGGTTAATTTGGTGATTGTTTTTGCCAGTATTACATTGCTTTTTGCTATTATATTCCGAACTTTACCAGACGGAGTTATCAAATGGAAAGATGCTTTTATTGGAGCATCAAGCACAGCAATTTTATTTATGATAGGTAAATTTGCAATCGGAGTATATTTAGGAAATTCTACTGTTGCAAGTGTTTATGGCGCAGCAGGTTCTGTAATTATAATTTTGGTTTGGGTATATTATTCAGCGATAATTTTATATTTTGGAGCAGAATTTACTAAAGTCTATGCAAAAGCTTTCGGCGGAAGTATTTCACCAAATGATTATTCTGTAGAAATACAAAAAGAGATTTTTGAAATCGAAAATAACTAAATAACTGTCACAGATTAAATAGATTTCTACAAATTAAAAATCATTTTAATCTTCTTAATCTGTGGCAAAAAACAAATACCACAAATATGAAAATAGTAGCCTTTGGAGGAAGTAACAGTAAGAACTCAATTAATAAACGTTTAGCGACTTACGCATCAAGCTTGTTTGAAAATGCAGATGTTGAGGTTTTAGATCTTAATGATTTTGCAATGCCAGTTTTTAGCGTAGATCTAGAGAAAGAAATTGGTCAGCATGAAGTGGCGCAGGCATTCTTGAATAAACTTAAAGAAGCTGATATTCTAGTAGTTTCAATGGCAGAAAATAACGGAAATTATTCTGTTGCTTTCAAAAATGTTTTCGATTGGAGTTCTCGAATAGAGAAAGACGTTTTTCAGCATAAACCAATGTTATTATTAGCAACTTCTCCAGGCGGTCGAGGAGGTGCATCTGTTTTAGGAATTGCTCAGAATCTTTTCCCGCGTTATGGAGCAGAAATTAAAGGAAGTTTCTCATTACCAGCATTTGGCTCGAATTTTGATTTACAAGAAAATAAAATCTCTAATCCTGAATTAGATCAAGAACTGAAAGATATTATTAAATCAAATTTTTAAATGCCACAAAAAAAGATTGCCCTTATTTTCCTTTTATTAAATAGTATTTTTATCAATTTTACTTTTGCTCAAAAGATTAGTGAAGTTGATAAAATAATTGCAAAATACCCAAAAAGCTTTGATAGCACCGAAAAATTAGCCGACAAAATCGAAAAAGATTTTGATTCGGATTATGATCGAGCGCGTGCTATTTACAGCTGGATTGCTTTCAATATAAGATACGATTATAATGCGTATTTGAATCCGCCAAGAACGCAAGGCTTCAGCTATTCTTCAGAAGCAGAAAAACAGCGAAAAATAAAACAACTGAATGATAATCTAATTCAGAAAGCTTTTAAATCTAAAAAAGCAGTTTGTGAAGGTTTTACAGCCTTGTACCAGCATTTGGCTACTTTGATGGGAATTAAATGCGAAATAATTCGCGGTGATTCTAAAATTTCAGTTAGGGATATTGGAAGAAAAACCACTTCATCCAATCATGCTTGGAATATGGTTTTGATTGATAAAAAATGGCGTCTTTTGGATGTAACCTGGGGGCAAGGCTATTATGACAGCAGTAAAGGCAGAATGGTTAACGATTTTAATCCTGCTTATTTTGATACAGACCCAGATTATTTCTTTGCAAAGCACTTTCCAGATTCAGGTTCTTATTTAGGAAACAGATTAAGTAAAGAAGATTTCTTGAATGGACCTTTGATTTACAATACAACAATCGAAAAAGATTATAAAATTAAATCGCCAGACTCTGGAATAATTGAGGCTAGAAATGGAGATAAAATTACAGTTGAAATCAAAAACATATCAAAATCCAATCAAGTTTTTTATTTGAATAAATACAATAAAGCTGTTAAAGTTCAAAATCCAAAAGAAAAACGAGGGGGATTAGAATTTCAAATTGGCATTGATAACAATATTGGAGATTATATTACTGTTTTTGTAGATGGAAATAGTGTTGTTTCTTTTAAAATAGTTTAAAAATAATGAGCTAAGAATCCAGTAATTTTCATCTTTTCTGAAATTGCCGTATCTTAGCAATAATGATCCGAATTTGAACACTATGGAAGCCACTTTTCTGAAATCAATCTTAGATAATGATTTCTATAAATTTACGATGCAGCATGCTGTAATTAAACTTTTTCCAAAAGCAAAAGTTCGATACGGATTTATAAACCGCGGAAAACATATTTTTCCAGAAGGTTTTGCGGAGTTGCTTCGAAATTCTGTCGATGCTATGGCAGATTTGCGTTTAACAAAGGAAGAAAAAAATTATCTCGCTCATTATTGTCCTTATCTTGATCCCACTTATTTAGATTTTCTGCAAGGATATAGTTTTGATCCGTCTGAAGTTCAGATTAGTCAGGAAGGTTCAGAAATAAAAGTTACCGTTGAAGGTTATTGGTACAGAACCATTTTGTGGGAAGTGCCGTTAATGGCTTTGATTTCGGAGCTTTTTTATAAGTCAAATCATTTAATTCGTTTAGACGATGAGACTGTAAAAAGTCTTACGAAAGAAAAGATAGAGAATTACAATAGGCTTGGTGTTTCAATATTAGAATTTGGAACAAGACGTCGTCACTCTTACGACGTGCAGAGTCTTGTAAATGAGACTTTGCAAGCTTATGGAGGACAGAGTTTCATTGGTACAAGCAATGTGCATTTCGCAATGGTCAATAATCGAAGACCTTTGGGAACACATGCTCACGAATGGTTTATGTTTCATGCGGCACAATATGGTTTTCAGGTGGCAAATTTTATAAGTCTTGAAAACTGGACGAAAGTTTATGGCGGTGATCTGGGAATTGCTTTAACAGACACCTATACTACAGAAATATTTTTCAATCAGTTTGATAAAAAATATTCCAAACTTTTTGATGGCGTTCGACATGACAGTGGCGATCCGATTGAGTTTGCCCAAAAAGTAATTTCGCATTACATCAAAATGGGAATTGATCCGAAATCAAAAGTTATTGTTTTTTCAGATTCGCTCAATTATGACAAAGTAAAAAAGATTGCCGATTTCTGTCAAGATAAAATAAAAATGTCGTTTGGAATAGGAACAAATTTTACCAACGATGTTGGTCTTCCAGCCATGAATATGGTTATAAAATTAACTGATACAAAACCTGATAATGTACATTGGCAAGGTGTTGTAAAACTTTCTGATGAAAAAAACAAAAATACGGGAACGCCGGAAATGATTGCTTTGGCAAAAGAAGTACTCGGAATCAGATAGTGTTTTTTTTGCTGAAAAAGCAGTTTTTTATAATTTTGACGCCCGTTTTATTTTAAAATCAACTTAAATAGATTTTAAACTGTTATTATTCATAACAAAAAAGAAATACGCTTTCATTTTTTGTTAAGAAATGGTACATTAGCAAAAAATCCTAAAATCATATATGCTAGAGCAAAATCAATATACCGAAGATAATATTCGTTCGCTTGATTGGAAAGAACATATCCGTATGCGTCCTGGGATGTATATCGGAAAACTTGGAGACGGATCTGCGCCGGATGATGGTATTTACATTCTTCTAAAAGAGGTTTTAGACAACTGTATCGATGAGTTCGTAATGGGCTCTGGAAAAACTATTGAAGTAAGTATCAAAGACAAAACGGTTACGGTTCGTGATTACGGACGTGGTATTCCGTTAGGAAAAGTGGTCGATGTAGTTTCGAAGATGAATACGGGAGGAAAGTATGATACAAAAGCTTTCCAGAAATCAGTAGGTCTGAATGGAGTCGGAACAAAAGCAGTAAATGCACTTTCGACATATTTCCGTGTAGAATCTGTTCGTGATGACAAACAAAAAGCGGCAGAATTTTCAGCAGGAAATTTAGTTTCAGAAGAAGATGTAATTGATACTACAAAACGTAAAGGAACGAAAGTGACTTTTACGCCAGACGAAACGATTTTCAAAAACTTTAAATTCCGTTTAGAATATGTAGTCAAAATGGTTAAAAACTATTGTTACTTAAACAATGGTTTGACGATTATTTTTAATGGAGAAAAATATTATTCAGAAAATGGACTTCGCGATTTATTAGAAGAAACGATCAACGAAGAAGACTTAGAATACCCAATTATTCATTTAAAAGATCACGATATTGAGGTTGCGCTTACACACAGTAAAACGCAGTATAGCGAAGAATATCACTCTTTCGTAAACGGTCAGAATACAACGCAGGGAGGAACGCACTTAGCGGCTTACCGTGAAGCGGTTGTAAAAACAATTCGAGAGTTTTATAACAAGAATTTTGATGCGTCAGACGTTCGAAAATCTATTGTAAGTGCGATTAGCATTAAAGTGATGGAACCGGTTTTCGAGTCTCAGACCAAAACAAAATTAGGTTCTACCGATATGGGGTCTGACGACGGAACACCAGCAGTTTCTGTTCGTACTTTCGTTAACGATTTCATCAAAACGAAACTGGACAATTACCTGCATAAAAATCCGCCGACAGCCGAAGCTTTATTGCGTAAAATTCTTCAGGCAGAACGTGAAAGAAAAGAATTATCAGGAATTAGAAAACTGGCGACAGATCGTGCTAAAAAAGCCAATCTTCACAATAAAAAATTAAGAGACTGCCGCGCGCATCTTCCTGATACTAAAAATCCAAGAAACTTAGAAAGTACGCTTTTTATTACCGAGGGAGATTCGGCTTCCGGATCGATTACAAAGTCGCGTGACGTAAACACACAAGCCGTTTTCAGTTTACGTGGTAAACCTCTGAATTCATACGGAATGTCTAAAAAGATTGTGTATGAAAACGAAGAATTCAACTTGCTTCAAGCGGCACTAGATATCGAAGACGGATTGGAAAAATTGCGTTACAACAACATCGTAATCGCAACAGATGCCGATGTCGATGGAATGCACATTCGTTTATTGTTGATTACTTTCTTTTTGCAGTTTTTCCCAGAATTAATAAAAGAAGGGCATTTGTATATTCTACAAACACCTCTTTTCAGGGTTCGAAACAAAAAAGAGACAATTTATTGTTACTCAGAAGAAGAAAGGAAAGACGCGATTGAGAAATTAAAACCAAAACCAGAAATCACGCGATTTAAAGGTTTGGGAGAGATTTCGCCAGATGAGTTCAAAAACTTTATTGGAGACACCATCCGTCTTGATCCCGTTATGATGGATAAACATACTTCAATAGAGCAGTTGTTATCTTTTTATATGGGTAAAAACACGCCAGACAGACAAGATTTTATTATCAAAAATTTGAAGGTTGAAATTGATGAGCTTGAAGAAGCTTAAAGAGAAAATAAAAATACTAGGCAATGACTAGTATATTTTAATTTTGAAAAAAACGCAGTCAGTGACTGCGGAATTGAAAATACTTCTGTTAAAATTAAATTGAAAAAATACTGAAATAAATTCAGCATAAAAATGAAAGACGAAGAAGACGATAACATAATTCCAAACGACGACGAGAATAATCAAGATGAAAATCTGGATAACATTCAAGATGGCGATGATGATGTGATTGATGGAGAAGGTAAACATTTTGAAGGAGCACATTTCTACGAAAATCAGGAAGAAGAAGGAGAAGATGTTATTACGAAGGTAACGGGAATGTATAAAGATTGGTTCTTGGATTACGCTTCGTACGTAATTCTGGAACGTGCAGTTCCTGCTATCGAGGACGGATTCAAGCCTGTTCAGCGTCGTATTATGCACTCTTTAAAAGAGCTGGATGACGGTCGTTATAATAAAGTTGCCAATGTTGTTGGTCACACCATGCAGTATCACCCGCACGGAGATGCGAGTATTGGTGATGCAATGGTGCAAATTGGTCAAAAAGATTTATTGATTGACTGCCAAGGAAACTGGGGAAATATTCTAACAGGCGACGGTGCAGCTGCGCCCCGTTATATTGAGGCACGTCTATCGAAATTTGCTTTGGAGGTTTTGTATTCTCCAAAAATCACAGAATGGGGATTATCATATGATGGTAGAAAAGCAGAGCCAATTAATCTTCCGGTAAAATTCCCTTTGCTTTTAGCACAAGGGGCTGAAGGTATTGCGGTTGGTTTATCAACAAAAGTTTTGCCTCATAATTTCAATGAATTAATTGACGCTTCGATTAAAATCTTAAAAGGAAAGCCATTTACGCTTTATCCTGATTTTATGACGCAAGGTATTGCTGACGTTTCGAATTACAATGACGGAATGCGTGGCGGACGTGTACGTGTGCGTGCTAAAATTTCGCAGTTAGACAAAAATACATTGGTAATTACGCAGATTCCGTTTTCGACCAATACCTCGAGTTTAATTGATAGTATTTTGAAAGCCAATGAAAAAGGTAAAATCAAAATCAAGAAAATTGAAGATAATACTGCAGCCGATGTTGAAATTTTAATTCATCTTTTCCCAGGTGTTTCACCAGATAAAACTATTGATGCTTTATTTGCTTTTACAGCTTGTGAAACTTCTGTCGCACCTCTAGGTTGTGTTATCGAAGACAATAAACCGTTGTTTATTGGAGTTTCTCAAATGTTGAAAATTTCGACAGAGAGAACAGTTGATTTACTTCGTCAGGAATTAGAAATACAATTAGAAGAATTAAAAAATAAGTGGCATTTTTCTACTTTGGAGAAAATCTTCATTCGTGAAGAAATGTATATTGACTTCAAACTATACGGAGACAGAGAATCATTATACAAATACTTGTATGATAGATTTGAGCCTTTCAAAAAATCATTCGTTAGAGAAATCAACGACGATGATTTACAGCGTTTGACTCAAATTCCGATGATTCGTATTACTCGTTTTGATTCTGATAAAGCAGATGAATTGATTTCGAGGTTAGAAGAAGAAATGAAAGAAGTAGAGTATAATCTGGAGCATTTAACAGATTTTGCAATTGCTTACTTTACAAAATTAAAAGAGAAATACGGAAAAGGGAGAGAACGTCAGACAGAACTTCGTGTGTTTGATAACGTTGAAGCTACGAAAGTAGTTTTACGTAATACAAAACTTTACGTAAATCGCGAAGAAGGTTTTGTTGGTACAAGCTTAAAGAAAGACGAATATGTAGGCGACTGTTCTGATATTGATGATGTAATCGTGTTTTTACGAGACGGAACCATGATGATTACAAAAGTCGATGCCAAAACTTTTATTGGAAAAGACATTATACATGCCGCTGTTTTTGATAAAAACGATAAACGTACCATTTATAATATGATGTATCGTGACGGTAAATCAGGACCATCTTATATCAAACGTTTCAATGTTACTGGTGTAACACGTGATAAAGCTTATGATTTGACAAACGGAACGAATGGTTCTCAGGTGGTTTATTTCTCGCATAATCCAAATGGAGAAGCTGAGGTTGTAACTATTTTATTGCGTCAGGTTGGAACGATCAAGAAACTGAAATTTGATATTGATTTTGCTAAATTGGCGATTAAGGGGCGTGGTTCTAAAGGAAACTTGGTAACCAAATATCCAATCAAGAAAATCGAATTAAAAGAAAAAGGAATTTCGACTTTACTGCCAAGAAAAGTTTGGTTTGATGATACTGTAAAGCGTTTAAATGTTGACGCAAGAGGAGAACTATTAGGAGAATTTAAACCGACAGATAAAATTTTAGTTATTAGTCAGTCAGGAAAATTGAAAGTAATCATTCCAGAATTATCAACACATTTCGATGAAGACATGATTGTTTTGGAAAAATGGAAACCTAAAAAACCAATTTCTGCGATTTATTATGATGGAGAAAAAGAGCGTTACTTCTTGAAACGTTTCCTTGTAGAAAACGAAGGAAAAGAAGAAAGCTTCATTACAGACCATCCTAATTCGCAGTTAGAGATCGTATCTACCGATTATCGCCCTGTAGCGCAATTGGTTTTTGCAAAAGTAAAAGGAGTTCAAAAAGACGATCTGCATATAGATGTAGAAGACTTTATAGCCGTAAAAGGTTTTAAAGCTTTAGGAAACCAATTAACCACAGATAAGTTAAGACAAGTGAATTTATTAGACCCACTTCCTTATGAAGAACCAGTCGAAGAAGTTCCTGAAAAACCTGAAATTTCAGAAGACGATCCTGTAGAAACAGAATTAGATGACGATGGCCAAATAGGCCTAGTTTTAGAATAAAAACAAAAAAACGCTAAGATTTATTTCTTAGCGTTTTTTTATTTGATAAGGTTTAATTAATTCTCAACTGAAATAGGTTCTGTTATAACCCATTTTACTTCATTATCTTCAATAATTACGGAAATAGTATCGTTGTCTTTTACCTCTCCAGATATTATTTTCTTTGCTAAAGGCCTTCTTAAATGCGTTCTAATAATGTTTTTGATAGGTCTTGCACCATATTTGGCATTATATCCGTTTTCAGCGAGATACAGTTTTGTTTCTAATGGAATCTCTATTGTAAGATTGCTATTTTTTAATAAATCGACGAATTCTTTTTTAAGGTGAATTTCAAAGATTTTTAATGCATTTTCCTTGCTGATTGGAGCAAAGGGTACAATTTCAGTTAATCGTCCTAAAAATTCAGGCCTGAAATAATTAGCCATGATTTCCATTAACGAACTTGATGCTGGAATTTCGCCATTATTAAAGGTATTAACGATATGATCTGCACCAATATTTGAGGTAAAAAGTATAATGGCATTAGAGAAATCACCTTCTTTTCCTAAACGATCGTGCAGTTTTCCTTCGTCCATAATCTGTAGAAATACATCAAAGACGGAAGGATGTGCTTTTTCAATTTCATCAAACAGAACAATAGAATACGGTTTTTGTCTAATCTTGTTGACTAATAATCCACCTTCTTCGTAACCAACATAGCCAGGAGGCGCACCGTGAGATGGAAACATCTTTTGATCCTGTAGTATCAATGATGCTTAATGCATTGTCTTACGAGTTAGAAAAAGTAGCTCATGAGCTTGAAGACTCTAAAACAAGAGTTGTAGAAAGAGTTCTGGAAATTATGTTTCCAGAAGTTACAACAGGAGTAAAACCTGCAAGAGCAATTTTGCATGCTTTGCCAATAGAGAATAATATGAAAGTTTCACTGCAGAATCAGATGTCGGCAAATCGAAGAATTCATAATATTTACAATCCTTTAGCGCCAATTACTAAAGAGATTGCGCTATCGCCAACATTAGAAGTAAAGCTGTCGTCTGCAGAGATAAAATATGTGGCTTATGAGCGTAATTTGTTCGAGGTTTCGAATCTTTTTTACAAAGATAGCATACAAGATTATAATAATTCACTACCTTCTGGTGTCGTGTTCTTAGGAATTGAATTAACCAATCCGAAAGTTGAGGATATTGAAGATTTAATGTTATATATTGACATTAAAAATATACATCAGAAAGAAATGTTTCATTATTATTTAAAGCAAATGAAATGCTTTCATGATGATATACAAATTGCCGTAGAAGAAGGTTACAATGTTACTGTAAACAATATTGATATAGAAAATATTATCAATCGTAATTACACGCATTTGAGTGAAATTATGCAGGAAGTAAACGAGTTTTATTTTGATAATTTTTATACACTGAAAGGGGCTTTAAAGTATAAACCTCTTAATGAATACAGTGCAGAATATAAACGCTTTGAAGTTGCAACAGAAAGAAATGATAATCCGATTATTTGGGTAAAAATGATTTTTCCAGAATCGTTAATTCCGCAAATATTAGATAATGTTTCTTTTACGGCAAACTGCTTTCCTGTAATTAATAAAAAGAAGCATATTATCAATAAAACGCTGGGTAATTTCTTGTCATACATTGCATTAGAAACAGACAATAATTTCTATCTGGATGTTGATACCGTCATCGATGGATTCAATAATCACTATGAAATAAAAGAATTTAAAGACGGTGTGCTTGAAGAAGGAAATGCCGTATTAAGAACAGGTGGTGTTTCGAGATTCGATTCTAGAAGTGCATCAGAATTGCTTCAAAATGTATTAGACTTGCTAAAGGACGAAAGTTCCTCTTTTGCAGGTTTGGGTAAAGACTTTATGAACAGTTCTTTGGTTGAAATTAATCAGCTTTTAGCCTCTGTGGAACAGCAGGCAAGAGAAAGCAGTTTTTCTAAAAATAATGATCCTTACCTAATGATTAAGCCAAAGATTGACGAATCTATAGGAAAGTCATTTGCGATACATTATTGGTCAACTTGTGCAGAAGAAGGAAATGACATCAAAGCAGGAACCGTTTTAGAATCTAAAGACGATTTGCTGTTTGTAAGTAAAGAAGCAGTTTTGGTTACCAATACTGTGGGCGGAATGAACAAGCAGAATAATAAAGACCGTATTTTGGCTTATAGAAATGCTTTACTTACTCGTGGCAGAATCGTAACATTTGCAGACATAAAAGCGTTTGGGTTTAATCATTTTAAAAGCTGTTTAACAGATATTAGAATCGAAAAAGGAACTCGAAAAGAAATTTCTGTAAAAGCAGGTTTTAGTAGAACGGTAGATATTTATCTAAAAATAAATGCAACAGAGAGAAATTATCTATCAACTACAGAATGGGATTATTTGTGCGAAAGTTTTATAAAAAACTTAAAAAATAGATCATCAAATGTATTTCCTTATCGTCTTTTCATAGAAGAATAAAAAATAGAAAACGCCGAAAAAAATACTTTTCGGCGTTTTTGTTTAATAGAGATTTATTTTGGTTTTACTGGTATTTCTTGTCCGTTAGTGTTTTCATAAAAGCAACAAGCGCTTTTTCTTCTTTTACAGTTAAATTCAGTTTATCAAAAGGAAGCGTTTGGTTTTCTACTTTGTAGCCTAAACCAATTCCACCACCTTTATTGTAAAAAGAAACCACTTCTTCTAACGTTTTAAAAACTCCGTTGTGCATGTATGGAGCGGTAACGGCAGCATTTCTTACTGTAGGCGTTTTAAAAGCACCGACTAACTGAGGCATTTGGTTGTAAATGTAACGGCCTTTATCTGGACTTAAAGCTTTTCCTGAAGGATCATTTGGAGTTCCGATAACTTCGTGCTCGGTTTTGGAATAACTTGGCGGAACGGTTCCGTTAAACAGAGGCGTAAAATGGCAGGTTGCGCATTTGGCTTTTCCCATAAAAAGGTTCATTCCTTCGATTTCCAAATCGTTTAGAGCATTTTTATTTCCTCTCATGTATTCATCAAATTTCGAATCAAAAGAGTTTAAAGAACGCACATAACTCGCAATAGCATTTTGAATCTGCCACGCTTCTGGTTTTGAGATTTTTGGATAAGCTTTTTTGAATAATTTTACATATTCTTTATCAAGCTGAATTTTAGCGTGAATATTTTCCATCGAACCATGCATTTCGTCTTTATTCTGAATCACATCTACACTTTGTTTTTCTAAATCCAACTGACGCATATCCCAAAATTGAGCATTCTGCAAAGAAGCATAGGTTAGAGTAGGAGTGTTTCGCGGTAAATTCATTCCCGTTAATGAAACATTGGTTTTTAAACCGTCTGTAAAAGCCTTTTCTGGATTATGGCAAGTTGCACAGCTTCGGTCATTGTTTTTTGAAAGACTTGTATCATAAAACAATTTTTCGCCTAAAATCGCTTTTTCTTTAGTAAAATTATATTCTTTAGAAAGTACAAAAGCATTTACATCAAAAGCATCTTTGTCAAATAGAGTTTCAATTGTTGGTTTTAGAGGACTGCTTTTCTTTATATTTTTGATATTTTCTTTTTTCTGAAAAGTTTTCAGTTTTTTCGAAATCGGATTTAGATATTCAGTTATAAAAACGGCACGATTGAAAGCATTGAAATTATTATTTTCAGAGCAGTATTTTTGTGCGTTTTTGGTTAATTCTCTTAATTCAGATACCGATTTATTATTCATATTAATCTTTTCAAGCGTTTCTGGAATTGAGATTAAACTCTGTCCAGCTTCTGGAATTGAAGACTGTAAAATCGGACTGTCAAAGCCTGTTATTCCTAATGCAATAACTCTAAAAACATTCTGTTGCATGGCATCCAAAACGTAATCATCGCTAATGGTAATCACTTCAAAAGTGCTTTTAAGCTGTTTTATATTCGATTGAAAAATATTCAATTCTCTCGTTAAATCTTCTTTGCTTTCGGGATTGTATTCAGGATAAATCATTTCTTCCATAACCTGAAAACCATGGGGTTCAAAAGATCGGTTTTCTTCCAATTCCATTTCATCCAAAGCAGGACCATTCATAAATCTGGCGGTTTCAGGAATGAAATATTCAATTGCCCATTCGACTTTTTTGTATGCCAGACGTGATTTTTTAAATTGTTCTACAATTTCTTTCTGCGAAGAATTGCTTTTTGCAAGTTTTTGAAATTGAGTAATTTCATTGCCAAGTTTACTTAAGTCTACAAGTAATTCTTGTTTAACCGTTGGTTTTGAGGTTTCACTTTCTTTGCATGAAAAGAAAAAAGAAAGCAGTAGGAATAGAAAAGTAAAATGTTTTAATTTCATAGTGGAGTTGTAATAAAAACAACCCTTATCGCAAAATAAGGGTTGTCAATAGATTTTGGTAGAAATTATTAGCGTTGTACGTTTCTAATAATTACAGTTTGTCCTCCCTCTTTGTTAGTTTGAGTTCCTGAACCATCAGCATTTTTAAACGCATCACTTTGCCAAGTATGAGGGTGAATATTTACAGTGAAAGTATCTGGAACACCAATGATATCTGAGATGTCTTGCATAGCTCCAAATTCCCAGCTTCCAAATCTCATTTCGCCAGTTTGGTTGTAAAGTGTGTTCCAAGCTGTATCTGTCCTTTTGTGGTTCATGTTTAACCACGGTTTATTTTGTTTTGTAGCGATATTGTATTGCCAGATGTATGAATCGTGTTTTGCGTCTGCATAATAACTATCACCATCTTCCTGAATGTAAACGTAGTTTTCAGTCACGCATAAATTATCAGGATTGATAATTCCAGTTCCAGGAGTACTGTCACCTTCAACAGCCAATTCTAAAGTTCCTTTTAATGGGTTTGTTGCGTCTAATTTTACTTTATAAACTCTTCCCCACATTGTATATCCGTCAACAGGAGCGTTGTTAGTTGCCTGACCAGTTGCTGTAAAATAGATTTCTCTATTGTTGCTTGCACTTCCTTTTCTATAATCTACATCTTCAACTCTTGAAAAACGAATTGCTTTTAAGTCATTAACCGTTGTATTGATTACAGCACCAGTTAAGTTTTTAGCATTTGGAATTTCAACAAATTCAACTGGGTATGAATTGTTTAACTTGATAGTCGTTTCAACCTGATTTCCATCAGTTCTTTTTAAAGCATATAATTTTCCGTTAGATAAATCACCAACTGTACTAACATACATAATCAGCTGACCAGCACTTACATGAGAGGTTGCATACGATTGATCTTCACCTATTAAAATAACTGTTTTTCCAGGATAAGCCTCTTTTGGAAGCGGAACAGCATTTTCCATACTTGCTTTTCCTAAAGCTGGTAAAACTCTGTCAGTTCTAGCTTTATCAGAAGATAATCCAAGAGGATTAATTCCGTGAACCATACTTTCTTGTCCGCTTTCTCCTGCAGTTAAAAAGATTGGCCCAAATCCGTGAATTTCTGGAGTTGCCAAAGTAGCAGAACATAAGCGAGTAAGACCTCCAACGCCATCAACGATATAATCTCCTTTTACAGGTTTGAAAGTTTTATCTAAATAAACTCTTGATACAGATTGAATGATTTCGTGGTTAGTAATCATAATGTATCCATCGCTATTTGGATCTTTCATTAATCCAGCTCCGTCTGGCTGTGCTCCATAAACAAAAGAAGGTGAATTTGGAAGAACATCTGCACTTGTAATTAAAGTACTGATTTTTAAGTTTTCAAAACCTGTTTGAGCATACACAAAAGGAGGTACTTTTGAATGTGAAGTAAAATCGATACTTGCGTTTACATCGTTTTTTGAATCTTTGTCATCATTTTGACAGCTTATTGCAGAAAGACCCGCAAGTCCAAGCAAGGTAATTGATTTTAAAAAGTTAGCTTTCATAAGTGTTTTTTATTTTTTTGATTAAGGCAAAGCTATCTCTCCAAAACAAATTACAAGTTATGTTAATTTTTTCTTAATGCTAATAAATGTAAGTCTTGTATTATGAAAAAGTAAATTAAAGGTTTCGAATGTAAATTTAAGATTCCCAAAAAAATCTTAAAACTATTTGAAGAGCTGATTTAGATTAGTTGCTTTCTTCTCTTTCAGTTTTTTAACAATTTTGAGAAAAGCAATCGCAGTTATGTATGCGTCTCCCAAAGCAGTGTGACGATCTTTTTTTGAAATATCAAATTTATCAGCCAAATCATCTAAGGTATAATGATCTTTTCGCTCAAATAAATGTGATTGAATTAATGTCTTTTTGTATAAATAACCCGTATCTAACGTTTGGTTTTGCAATTGCGAGAGCCCATTGCGTTCTAAAGCTCTATTAATCATCGTAACATCAAAAATGGTATGATGTGCAATGATTATGGAATCTCCTAGAAAATCCAAAAACTGCTGTAAAGCTTCTAATTCGGTAGGACGTTTAACGAGCAGATCTTTTAAAATGCCATGAATCTGGGCTGTCGATTTATCATAATGATCTTGTTCCAGATAAACTTCAAAGCTTTCCTGAACATTAATAATTCCGTTTTGAAGAACCAAGGCACCGATACATAAAATACGGTCATTATCATAATCAAAACCTGTAGTTTCGGTATCTAAAACTACGAAACGAGTTTCTTCGATCGTAATATTTTCATCGAATAGATTGTTTTCTTCTTTCTTCCAAAAATTGAATAAACTCATTATTATACTAGATTTGAGATATTAAAACGCACCGAAATAAGTTCCTGAAGTTCTTTTATAGTTTTAAAAGTACGTTTCAACTTAATTTTTTCCATTTTGGTTAAAGATTCCAATTCGATAAACTGACCCGAATCATGATGCAATAATCCTTGTTTAGTTCTGAATTTTAATAATGCTTTAAATGAATAAGAACATGATAAATACAATTCTCTGTTATTAGGTTCCAATTCAGCCAATTTCTCAAAACGTTCCGCCGTATTGCTGATTCCTTTTACCGAATGCGATAAAATTAAAACACGAGCGGCATCTGTCAATGGCATTAATGCTCTTCGTTTAATATCGAAATTGTCTTTGTTTGCGCCATCTTGTTCAACCAGAAATTGTCTAAAGAAACCGGTAGGAGAAGGGCTTTGCAAAGCACCGCTCACCAAATGCATATAAAAAATTGGATTCGCTTTTATGGTTTCAAAAATATAATCTGATAATTGATTTACAGTTTCGGAATCTCCATAAGTTTTGCTGTAATCGAAGAAAATAAACGAAAGTAAAACTTCATTTTTCCCTGGATTTGTAATCCAATGATGTACTTGAGTTTTCCATTCCTCCAGACTCATACACCATTTCGGACTTGAAGCCATCATATCGGCAGGGCAATAATCGTAACCAATTTCAAAAAGACCTTTATTTACAAGACTAGCAAATTTGTGAAAATACACTCTAGTTTCATCTCTAAAAACCTCATTGACATTTTCGTAAACAATCGCATTGTCCTGATCGGTATGCAGCATTTGTTCGCCACGTCCTTGGCTTCCTAGTGCTAACCATGCAAATTTTACAGGTGGCGGACTACTCATTTTTTCCAAACAAATTTCGATAACACGAGTCGTACAGGCTTCATTCAATTCAGTAATGATTTTGGTAATCAAAGTCATCGGAATATTTTGATCGAGATAACCTTGAAGCAATTGCATGATTCGGTTACGAATTGGCTTTATTTCCTTGATTTTTTTAGTACGTTTCAATGCTTTTATCAAAACCGCTGGATTATTTCCAAGCGCTACCATTACGTCGTGTTTCGATAAAATTCCGACCGCTTTGGTATTTACCGTTCCATCTTTCGTTAAACATAAATGGCTGATATTACTTTTCATCATGGCCATTTGCGCCTCAGTGACCGTCATTTTTTTCGGATACGTAATAACAGGCTTCGTCATTATGGTTTCTGCAGTTGTTGTTATCGGAAAATCGCCTGTAACTATTTTGTTTCGAAGATCTTTATCGGTCAAAATACCAATCGGAAGCATTTCATCAACAATTAAGATGGCGCCAACTTTCTTTTTATTCATAATCTTTGCCACTTCCTTAACCGTTGTTGACGGACTGCAGGTAACTATTTTTTTTGAGTATTTGATTGGCGCTAAATCAAATGAATGATTGCTGGAATGCAGATTTTCATTCAGCTGATCATCACCATATAATTTGTCTTTATGAATATCTGAATACGGATTTCGAGTATTTGAAGCATAACTCTCAATCAGGAAATTACCAACATTTCTATTTTCTAGCGCATAAGGTTTAAAAACGGCAATCGGAATAGCGTAAAGAATACTTTCTTCGTGCGCTACAGCTTCCATAATGTAATTTTCTTGTGCCAAAAGCGGACGAAGTCCAAAAATATCGCCTTCATCACACATGTCTAAAACCGTATTTTTAGTGCTTTTTTTCAAAGCTACAGCACCTTTGTGAACCACATAAAAGGAATCATGTGTTTTATCATTTTCAGCGAAAATTACCGAATCTTTTTCTTTATAAATAATGGAAATCTGTTCAGATAGTTTTTCTAAATCTCTCTGATGCAAAAAATTAAACGGCGGATATCCTTTTAGAAAGTCAGCTACTCTTTGCGAAATGGTATTTTTCATTTGGTTGGATTAAAGTTCTAATGTACTATTTAAAATAGAAATGTAAAAGAAACATTTTTGTTTTTTGAGTTGCAAAGGTACAGAGTAACAAAGCTTTTTCATTGATTTCTCGATCAGTTTGTCATTTCGACGAAGGAGAAATCTTCGCAAGTAGCTCCATGCAAACTGTTGCCAATCTTTGTAGAGTTTCTAACGGAGATTTCTCCTTCGTCGAAATGACAAAAATGAGTATAATAAAAAAAGCTCCCATTTGGAGCTTTTATATATTTTAATCCACTTTGTAAACCGTTCCTCTTTGTTTCTCCTCAGAACCAACTAAGCCAAATTCAAAAGTGTAAGAATCTTTAGAAGTCGTTAAAATCTTCATGCTGATTGCTTTTTCTTCAGCCATATTTTTTGGATGTTTTTTCTGCAACACATATTCGCAATCACTTACCCAACGAATGGTTGCCGTATCTGTTTTGCCTTCAAAAGTTTCGATTTCAATATCGTCTTTGCGCTCAAAATAAGTTGTTTTTTTTTCACCGTTGACTTCTGTTTCAAATTTGAATTTCCCAGTTTTGAAATCTTTGCAATTGTGTTCAGTATTATAACAAGACACTAAAGCCAATATTGGAAATAAGAATACTATTTTTTTCATTTTAATTAAGTTGTTTTTTAGGAGCTGATTCCTGCTGTCCGCTATATCTTTTGTGGCGAACCCCGCCACAAAAGGATGCCGCTTCCATCAGGGCTAGGGCATTAGGATTACAATAAACAGTTGTATTATAATTAGATTTTTTGAATATAAAACTCTTTCAGTTTTTTAGATTCTTTGATTTCTTCTCTCATTTCCTCTTTTGACTCACTTTTAATTGCTTTAGGCCAGATATGAAAACCTCCTTTTGTCATCGCTTTAATTTGTTGAAGAACGTTTGGCGAAAAATCAGCAAAAAAACTCAAGTCTTCCGGGTTATCCCAAAGACCCCAAATGCCGTTTTCGTCTATATCTCCAGCATAATTAATGATATGTGTTGGATAAGTTTTGACCATTTTAAGTTTAAAATCTTCCAAATTATAAGAGCCGTTCCATCGAAATGAGTCTACATCATCAATTCCAGAGCCTGTAATAATTGAATTTGCAAAACTTAATTCAATAGACATTTTATGTTGTGAGGGCGAATTAGAATAGCAATAAAATCCTTCCCATTCTCCGCTTGGTAAAAAGTGATGCGTTTCGTTATCTTTTGATTTCATATTTAGAAAGATAAATTATTTCAATCTCTTTAATTCATCATCGGTAAAGTTCTTGATTTCTTTTTCTTTGGCAAACTTTTCAGCATTATAATTTCCTGATTTATTTTTCGGAATCGATAAACTATTCCATTCGCTGTTTTTCAATTGTTTGGCATAAAAAACAATTTGTCCGACATGATAAGGATAATGCGCCAGCTGACGATTGATGGCTTCAATAACGGTATGACCTTCATTCCTAATATAAATAATATCTGAAAGCTGTTCTGGTTTTAAACTTTCCAAAGCATTTTCAAGACAATTCCAGCCTTTGTTCCAGATTTCCAAAACCTCTTCTTTAGATTGCAGATCGTTTTCAAATTCTGAATCACGATTTCGCCATTCTTTTTCACCATCAGAAGATAGAAAATCAGTCCAGCGCGAAAGCATGTTGCCAGAAATGTGTTTTATGATTGTAGCAATGCTGTTGGTGTCGTCATTAAAAGAAACGAAAAGCTGTGACGGTTCGAGTTGATCAATAGCTTTTTCTCCAAGCATTTTATAATACAAAAATTGCTTTTTGACACTTTCTAGGTAAGATTGATCTGCATTCATAATCAAACAATTTTAATGTCATACTTATCCAATAATCCAACAATTCCTTCAGTAGAAAACTGCGCTTTTTTCATCGGATTAAATTCAGGGTCAATTTTATAATTGTAAGCGGTTTTAAAATTAACTCCCGCCAATTGCGTTTCGTTAAAAATAGCGCCGTCAAGATTGCAATTGTCAAAAACAGAACTCGTTAAATTGGTTCCGATAAAAGTCACTTCACGCACAGAAGAATTGATAAACTTCGTTTTAGGCATTTTTTTATTCGAAAAAAGCGCATAATCTAGAACACAATCTTCAAAATAAACCTGAAATAAGAAATCGTCACATTCATTAAAAGCAATTCCGAGAAGCTTGCAGTTTTTAAAAGTGACATTTTTTAAACTTGTTCCTGCTAAACTCGTCATAGAGAGATTGCAGTCAATAAATTCGCAATCAAGAAAAGTATTAGAATTAAAATTGCTGTTGGAAAAATCACAGTTTTTAAAAACACAATCTTCAAACTCGCGATTGTTTATTTTCTTATCGATGTAAACAACTTTCTCAAATGTTTTCTGAATGTGAATTAGACTTTCCATTTTTTATAAAGTATTATATTTTGAAAATATTCTTTCTCTAGCTAATGAATAGATTCAAGAAGATTTTTTAGTTTTTTAATAGTTCGAGGATTTTTTATTTTATCAATTTCTTGATGAATCCATTTAATATCTTCTTCCATAAAAAAAAGATTTTCAATTAGTCATTAAATATACCTTTCATAATGATTTTCAACCCTAAAAAGATCAAAAGCATAGAAGAGAGACAAGCCATAATTCCGATTCCTAAAACTAGATAGTGCCAATTGTTGCTTTGATTCTGAAAAGCATTATAAATCAATGTTGGGCCAAGAAACATAAGAGGCAGAGCGCCTGATAAATATTTCACTCCTTTTTTTAGTAATTCTTTATTTGTTGCCATCTTTTTTGTTTCAGGTTTCAAGTTGTTTGACTTTTGTCTAACCGCAAAGGTCGCAAAGTTTTTTTACATTAGAAACTTTAATAAAACGCAAGGTTCGCAAAGCTTTGAAAAAACTTGCGAACCTTGCGTAAATCTTAGCTCCCGATAGCTATCGGGATTGCGGTTAAATTAACACCGTAAAAACTTTTTACTTTTTATAATTATCAACAGCATTTCTCACGCTGCCATATTTTTTTAATAATTCAGAAGCTTCATCATACGAAACTGAAATCTCGTCCATAATCATTTTTACACCACGATCAACGAGTTTTACATTGCTTAATTGCATATCGACCATTTTGTTTCCTCTTACTTTTCCAAGCTGAATCATTGCAGCGGTCGAAATCATGTTTAAAACCAATTTCTGTGCAGTTCCAGCTTTCATTCTAGAGCTTCCTGTAACGAACTCAGGTCCAACTACAACTTCAATAGGAAATTGAGCCGTCAATGCCAACGGACTTCCCGCATTACAAGTAATGCATCCTGTAACAATGTTATTTGCATTACAAGCTTCTAAACCGCTAATAACATAAGGAGTTGTACCAGAAGCGGCGATTCCGATTACGACATCATTTGAATGGATATTATGATTTTGAAGATCGATCCAAGCGTTGGTTGTACTGTCTTCAGCGTTTTCTACAGCACGTCTGATGGCAGTATCTCCGCCAGCAATAATGCCATTTACTAAATCAAACGGAACACCAAATGTAGGCGGACATTCAGAAGCGTCAACAACACCAAGTCGGCCAGAGGTTCCTGCTCCAATATAAAACAATCTGCCGCCTAACTTTAATTTGTCGACTATCTGCGGAATCAAAGCTTCGATTTGTGGCAAAGCCTTTTCGACAGCATAAGGAACAGTTTTGTCTTCTTGATTAATATTAGATAGCAATTCATGAACAGACATTTTCTCTAAATGCTCATATTTTGATGCTTGTTCCGTGGTTTTCGTAAATGTCATTTTATAGTTGTTTAGACGCGTCAAAATTAATATATTTTATCCCAATCTCGCAAAGTTCAAAGCTTTATAATCTTCATTTTCTTTTATTTTTTTTGAATAAAGACGCTTCTTTCCCATCATTGTTACATAAACTAAAATATTATATTTGTTTTATATTCATCAAAAATAAATGGACAAATTAGATTTACTACAGGGAATTGCTAGAATTTCTGTTTTCGTTTCCTTATTAATGGCATTTTTTCTGCTGACTGTTAAAACAGAAAATAAACTGGCAAACCGCATTTTTGCTTTGTTTTTTATTTTTTCGGCTATAGATCTTAGCGGTTTTTTTATGTACTTGTATACAGAAGATCACAGAAATCTAGAAATCTTTAGAGCAACCTTTTGTCTGTTAGGAATGCCGTCATTTTATTTTTATGTATTAGCCGTTTGCTATTCAGATTTTCGATTGAAATGGAAACATTTAATCCATCTGCTTCCATTTATAATAGTCAATTTAATTTTTATGCCTAGGATATATTTAAGTATTGTAAATGGAAGTTTCATTGGCCCATTAAATGAAATGTCTGAAATCTATTTTATTCAGGTTTTAATTGAATTGCAGTATATTTTTTATATCGTAAGCGTATTTCTGATTTTGAAGAAGTATAAAGAAATCTATTTGGAGAATTATGCCAATACAGGTATTTCGACTTACAAATGGCTTTTTCAAATGACTTGCGTATTTCTAGTTGCGCATTCTATTGTAGCATTAAAAAATGTACTTCGATATAGCGGTTTTAGAGAAGTTTTTTTATGGGCAAATGTACTTGTTGGAACTATTGCTTTATTTATAACTTGTTGGTTTATAATGAAAGCGTTAAAACATCCAGAGCTTTTTAGAGGAGTAAATTCTAAATTAAAACTAACCAAAGATATTCTGCCTGAAGTTGAAGAAAAAACAGAAACAATCAATGAGCAAAACGCTCTGATTAAAACCCAGATCACGACATTAAAACAATATATGGCAGAAAAAGAGCCGTTTCTTGATCCGTCACTTACGATTCAGGAACTGGCGAATCAAATTAATATGCCTGTCAGAGATTTATCTGTTTTGATTAATCATCATATGGACCAGCATTTTTTTGATTTTGTGAATGAATATCGCATTCAGAAAGCGATGAGTATTTTAAAAGATCAATCGAAAAACCAGCTTACGGTATTGGAAATATTGTATGAAGTTGGTTTTAATTCGAAATCTTCATTTAATACTTCTTTTAAAAAACATACAAATCTTACACCTACAGTTTATCGAAACACTATAAATTTATTCTAACTTCTGATGAATTTATGTTTAAGAACTAAAATATTATATTTGTTAAATAATCAAAAAAGTAATGAATATAGTCACTTTTTTAAATGGTATGGCCGGAATATCAGTTTTTGTTTCCTTATTGCTGGCCTTTTTTTTACTCACTGTGCAAACAAAAAATAAATTGGCAAATAGGCTATTTGCGAGCTATTTGATATTTTTTGCCATTGATAATAGCGGTATTTTCATCGATGAGAACTTCATTATACATCATTTTAATTTCGAATTTTTTAGATGGACTATTTGTACGTTAGTACTGCCAGCTTTCTATCTTTATGTTGTATCCGTTTGTTTTGCTGATTTTAGATTGCGTTCAAAGCATTTGTTGCATTTAGTTCCGTTTGTTCTAACAAATGTGGTTTTCTTGTTTAGACTCTATCTTTTAAATGAAGCCCAAAAAAGACTGTTTTATGACCATCGTGACCAATCGCCAGAAATGTTTTATTTGTTTCTTATTCTAGGTTTACAAATAGTCGTTTATAGCGTAGGCGTCTTTTTGGTTTTGAAAAAGTACAGAGAAATATTTCAGGAAAATTATACGAATCCGAGAACTTCTATTTTTAAATGGTTGTTTCAGATCTCTATGGCACTTTTTGTTTTGTATTACCTATCAATAGCCAAAAATATATTGCGATATGCTGCTGTTGATTTCTTATGGTGGTCTAACACCATATTGCAGTTTTGGGTTTTGACGATCACCTGTTGGTTTGTTTTAAAAGCGCTGAATTATCCTGAACTTTTTAGAGGCATCGATTCTAAATTGTTATTATCAAGAGATATTCTTCCTAAAAAGAATATTGAAAGTACTGATGCAAAAGACAGCCAAAACGAAATAATTGCAAAGCAGATTCAGGCATTGAAACACTATATGACAGAAAAAGAACCTTTTCTTGATCCGTCGCTTACAATTCAGGAACTTTCCAATCAAATTGAAATTCCGGTTCGAGATTTATCTGTTTTGATTAATCATCATATCGATCAGCATTTTTTTGATTTTGTGAATGAATATCGCATTCAAAAAGCGATGGGAATTCTTAAAAATCCTTCCAAAAAAGATCTAACGGTTTTAGAAATCTTGTACGAAGTAGGATTTAATTCAAAATCATCTTTTAATACTTCGTTCAAAAAATATACCAATTTAACACCAACGGCTTACCGAAACGCTTTATAATTAAGGTTTTGTAAAAAGTCGTACTTCATACCAAATAAAGTCGAACCAATTTCTATTTAGGAAATTGGTTCGACTTTTTTTTGTCGGTCGCATACGCAGATTTTCTAAGGCAACTTTGCTTCAAATTAATCGAACAAGTTAAAATTAGAAATCATGAAAAAATTAAATCTCCTAATCTTTTTACTATTGCCTTTGTTTTGTTTAGCACAATCAACATTAAAAGGAAAAGTAGCCAGTGAAACAAAAGTTCTAGAATGGGCAGAAATTTCAATATTAAATAAAGAAGGAAAAATTATCGATGGAACTACAACTAAAAAAGACGGTTCTTTTGAAATAAATCTTAAAAACGCTATTTATAAAATAGAAATCAATCTTTTAGGATTTACTAACTATGAAAAAGAAATTTCGCTAGAAAAAAATACCGATTTAGGAACTATTATTCTCAAAGAAAATGAAACCAAATTAGTTGAAGTTTTGGTTCAGTCTAAAAAGAAAACCATCGAACAGAAAACAGATCGCTTGGTTTATAACCTCGAAAACAATGTTACAACAACTGGAGGAGATGCTTTAACAGCCATTAATACAGCGCCTGGAGTTGTAGTAAAGAATGATGTAATTACCATTTTAGGAAAAGGAACTTCACGCGTGATGATAGACGGGCGTTTGATCGAATTGACTGGCGAGGAATTGAATAATTTCTTGAAATCAATTTCTGCAGCAGATATTAAGAATATTGAAATTATAAGCAATCCGCCAGCAAAATATGAAGCTGATGGGACTGGAGGATTGATAAATATTATTATGAAAAAAGGGGTTCGTGATTCTTGGAAAAATTCGACGACAGTTTCTTATGAACAAAATAAATACGGAATCTATACTTTGAGAGATAATTTTTTCTACAGTAAAAATAAGTTTAGATTTTCGGCAAGTGTAAATGGTAAAACAGGTTATAAAAATTCTACAGAGAATTTGGACATGTATTTTCCTGATGGACTTTCAACAATGAGAGCTGATACAAAAATTAAAAGCGAGAATTTTTCAGGAAAATTGGCTTTAGATTATGATTTATCACCGCGCACTTCTGTTGGTTTTCAGTTTATGAATGATAGAAATAATCCAGATTTTGGTTCAGATATAAGAATCGAAAAGTATAATACGCAAAACGAATTACAGCATGTAACATTAAATAAAAGTTTTACAGATAATGGTTCTAAAAATCAGACTTATAATGCGCATTTCATTACAAAGTTGGATTCGCTAAACCGAAAATTGTCTTTTGATGTAGATTATTTTGATTATAGTTCAAAATTCGATAGAAATTTTATAGCTAACGATTATAATCCAGATATGGAATTTATTGACCTTAATCAGGCAGGAAGAAATATTTCTAACCAGGATATTGATAATTGGAGTTTTAAGGCAGATATGGAACACCCTTTTCAATCGTTTAATTTATCTTATGGAGCAAAAATGAGTTTTACCAATAGCATAAGCGATGTCGTTTTTTACAATACTGCTACTGGAACTCCAGAATTAGATCCTAGTCAATCAAATCGATTTAAATACACTGAAAATAATCAGGCGGTTTACATTAACGGAGATAAAAAAATAAACGAAAAGTGGAATCTTCAATTGGGGTTACGACTTGAAAATACGCAGACTAATGGGTTTTCTGAAACCATAAATCAGGAAAATACAAATAATTATTTGAAGCTGTTTCCGACTTTTTATGCTTCTTACAAGAAAAACGAGAACAATAGTTTTAGTTTCAATTATGGGAAAAGAATCAATAGACCTCGTTTTGATTTGCTGAATCCGTTTAGAGTTTATATTAATAGCAATAGTTATTCTGAGGGAAATCCGTTTTTAAAGCCTTCATTTAGTGATAATTTTGAATTGGCGCATTCTTATAAAGAAGTTTTAAGAACAAGTGTTTTTGTAAATGCCATTACAAACGGATATGGAATTGTTTTTACCTCAAACCCAGAAACAAATACGCAAATCGTAACGCGTGAGAATTATTATAATGGTTTGAATTACGGTGTTGGGGAAACTTATTCGGCAACTTTTGCAGACTGGTGGCAAAGCGAAAATACATTGTACTTTTTGGGATCTGAAACGAAGTTTATAAACGGCATAAATGCAACGCCTTCAAATAGTTTACAGATTGATTTTACGACAAATAATACATTTGTTTTAGGGAAAAACACGAAACTTCAAATTGATTTCAATTATAGTTCACCTTTTAAAAGTGGATTATATGAAATAGGATACGCTTCGAGTTTTGATATTGGTTTCAAACAAGATTTGTTGAATAAAACGCTTCAGATTGCCTTTTTAGCTAATGATATTTTTAATACTTCTTATTTAAAAGATTTTACTTCGGTGGTCAATGGTGTGAAACAGGTTTATAGCCAAAATGAAAGTAATCGTTTTGTGCGTTTGTCTGTGGTTTACAATTTTGGAAATAAAAAGATCAACGTTAAAGAACGCAATTTCGGAAATCAAGAGGAGAGAAAGAGAGCTAATTAATGAGCCAATGTGTCAATTGGATAATGAGATAATTTTCTAATTGACACATTTTCTAATTAAAAAATTATAAAAAGAATGCCAATAAAATTCCGAGAACAATCATAGAAACTTTGGCAATATTGAATTTGTGCCCTTCGCTGCTTTCGAAAATAATTGTTGAGGAAATATGGAATAAAATACCAATTACGATGGCTGTTATTTCGGTGTAATATTTACTTAAAAAGGGTAAATATTCTGAAGCGATTGTTCCAAGTGGCGTCATGATGGCAAAGGTCACCATGAAAGCAAAAATGGCTTTTTTATTTAAATCGGCATTAATGAAAAATGTCGTTAAGATTACAGCAATTGGCAAATGATGAATGGCAATTCCGACTGCTAAACCGTGATGATGGCTTACTGGAAAACCTTCTAAAAAGGCATGAATGCAAAGACTAATAAACAGTAGCCACGGAATCTGAGACATTTTTGCATGTCCGTGAACATGTCCGTGTTCGGCACCTTTTGAGAAGAACTCTAGTACAATCTGGAATAAAATCCCGACCATTATAAAGATTCCGATATTATGATTGTGTGATTCGTAAACTTCTGGAAGAAGATGCATTACGGTCAATGACAATAAAAAAGAACCGCTAAAAGCCAGCAGCAATTTTAAATTGGTTTTGTTTTCGGGTTTTATAAACAAAGCCGCGCTATATCCTAAAAGTACAGAAAATAAAGGTAATAAATAGTTCATTTATATTTGTTTAACCGTTGATTCGTTTAATCGTTTAATTGTTTTTGCTTCCGATTAAACGGTTAAACAATTAAACGATTAACCAATTTATTTAAAAATCATGATTAATCTTTCGCTTTCAGTTTTATGGAATTTTTTGAGTTTATAGTCTCCAAAAATGTCCAGCAGGAAAATTCCAGCTTCGTCCATTAGATCCTGAAAGTCTTTCAAAGTTAGTGCTTTTACTTTTTCTGTAAAATGATATTTTCTGCCTTTGTCTTCAAAATCAATTTCTTTGAAAATATGTCCGTCTTCAACATATCTTTTAATGTGAAAATCAATTTCATCAACGGTTTTTACTTCTTGGGGTACAAGGTTTTCAATAACGTTTGCTACGTTCATGAAATCGATAACCGCAAAACCGTATTCAGATAAGCTTTCTTTGATTGCTTTTAAGGTTGTCAGATTATCGTCATCGCTTTCAAAATAGCCAAAACTAGTGAAAAGGTTGAAAATAGCGTCGAACTTTTCTTCAAACGGCTCGCGCATATCATGGACTTTAAAATGCAGTGTTTCGTTACTGTTTTTGCTGGCTTCGGCAATACTGTTTTCAGACAAATCTGCTCCTAAAACATCGTAGCCTAATTGATTTAAATAAATAGAATGACGGCCTTTTCCGCACGCTAAATCCAAAACTTTTGCTTTTTCTGGCAAGTTAAGGTAATGCGTTAAATTGTCCATGAAAACCTGAGCTTCACGATAATTACGATCCTTATAAAGAATGTGATAATATGGCGTGTCAAACCATGAAGAATACCAGTTTTGATTGTCGTCTTCTTGATTCGGGATTGATGCGTTAGGTTCTTGAGACATTTATTCTATTTCAATTAATTCAAAGTCCGGCAAATTTAGTGTATTTTTGCCGAAAAATAACTATTTCGCTTCGATACGTATTTATACCAGTATAATAAAATGTTATAGCGATTGGCTTTTTTTAATTGAAAAAAAATGGAAGAAAATTTTAAAATGATTGCCAAATGTTTTTTTGGCTTTGAAGAAATATTAGAAAAAGAATTGCGCACACTTGGCGCTCAAGATGTTGAAAAAGGCGTGAGAATGGTGAGCTTTAAAGGCGATAAAGGTTTTATGTATAAAGCCAATTTGTCTTTACGTACAGCTCTTAAAGTTCTTAAACCAATTTATTCTCTTAGAGCCAATAATGAGCAGGCTTTGTACAAAGGTATTTCGGGTTTAAACTGGTCAAAATATTTAAATGCGAACCAAACTTTTGTGATCGATACAACAGTGCACTCTACTTATTTCAATCATTCTGAATTTGTTTCTCAGAAATGTAAAGATGCCATTGTAGATCAGTTTAGAGAGAGAACGGGACAACGTCCAAGTATCGATAAACAATACCCAGATTTACGTATTAATATTCACATCGATAAAGATCAGGTTTCTGTAGCTTTAGATACTTCTGGAGCTTCGCTTCATCAGCGTGGTTATAGAACGGCTACGAATATTGCGCCAATTAATGAGGTTTTGGCAGCAGGAATTCTATTGTTATCTGGATGGGATGGACAAAGCCATTTTCTAGATCCAATGTGCGGTTCTGGAACTTTCTTGGCAGAGGCGGCTATGATTGCTTGCAACATTCCAGCAAACATTAACAGAAGAGAATTTGCTTTTGAAAAATGGAAAGATTGGGATAATGATCTTTTTGATAAGATTGTTGACAGTTTAATGAAAAAGACTAGAGAATTTCATTATACTATTAAAGGTTTTGATAAAGCGCCAAGTGCGGTTAGTAAAGCTAAAGATAATATCAGAAATGCCAATTTAGAAGATTATATTAAAGTTTACGAAGAGAATTTCTTTGATACAGAAAAAGAAACGGAAGGAAAGCTTCATATTGTTTTTAATCCGCCTTATGATGAACGTTTAGATATTCACATGGAAAGATTTTATGCGAATATTGGAGACACTTTAAAGAAAAATTATCCAGGAACCAACGCTTGGTTTATCACGGCTAATCTAGAAGCTTTAAAATTCGTCGGATTAAAACCTTCAAGAAAAATCAAACTTTTCAACGGAAGCCTTGAAGCGCGTTTGGTAAAATACGAAATGTACGAAGGAAGTAAGAGAACGAAATTTCAGGTTTCTGAATAGGTGCAAAGTAACAAAGGTTCAAAGGGACAAAGTGAAATACTTTGTCGTTTAGAAAACCGAAACTTTAATCTGAAAAAAGAGTACTAAAAATATAATTTATTATCCGTTAAAAGAGCAAAGCTTTAAAAACCGCAAAGTGAAAAAACTTTGCCCCTCTGAGCCTTTGCAACTTTGAACCTTAAAAATAAAAAAATGTCAAAACTACAACTACGAGCTTTTTTATACCAATTGGCAGCTTTTGCAATCTTATTTCTTGCATTTAGATATTTGATTGCTGCTTATACAGGATTAACAGGAATCTGGATTCCGATGACGGCATTTGTAATCGGGACTATTATTGGACCTAAATTTCAAGCTGTGAGAACCAAAGATGGTGAAAAGCTTTTTATGAAATGGCTTTTTATAAAAGGAATCAAAGAGATTGAATAATCTAGAAAACATATGAGGAAAATTGGACTTATTGGCGGAATCAGCTGGGTTTCTACCTCTGATTATTATACCTTGATTAATAAAGGAATTAATGAAAAGCTCGGCGGATTGAATTTCTCTGAGTGTTTAATTTACTCTTTTAATTATGCCGATATTAAAAAGAATAACGATGCCAACGATTGGGATTCGACTTTTAATATGCTTTTGAAAGCGGCAGAAGTTTTAAAATCGGGTGGGGCAGAAGCTATTCTTTTATGTGCCAATACCATGCATCTCGTTGCTGATAGATTGCAGCAGGCTATTGATATTCCTCTTATTCATATTGCCGAAGAAACAGCGATTGAAATCGAGAAAAAACAGCTGAAAAAAGTAGGTCTGTTAGGAACCAAATTTACAATGGAATTGGATTTCTTCAAAGATAAATTGGCTGAAAAAGGAATTGAAACGATAATTCCTGAGAATGAAGAAGTAAAGGATTTTATTCATTACACTATTTTCGAAGAGTTAGGAAGAGGAATTGCAAAGGAGGAAACGAAAAAACGTTATCTAGAAATTGCGAATGAATTGATAAAAAACGGAGCAGAAGGAATAATTTTAGGATGTACTGAAATTCCGCTGGTAATAAAAGAAGGCGACTTAAATGTCCCAATTTTTGATACTACTTTAATACATACACAAGCTGCAATTAATTTTCAGTTAAGTTAGTTTAGGTACTGAGGTTCTAAGCTGCTAAGGTTCTAAGTTTCGAGCTTGAAATCATAAAAATAAAAAAAAGGCAAATTCAATTTTTTGAATTTGCCTTTTTTTAAACCTTAGAATCTTAGTGCCTCAGGACCTTAGCTCCTTTAAAAAAAAACTATTTCTTTTTCTTAGGTTCTTCCTTTTTTTGAATTTCAGATGCCATGGTTTTTTTCTTATAAATCGGAATAAAGTAAGAAACCGTATAGTTGAAACCAATTCCGAAGTTTCCGTCGTAAGTTCTGTTGAATCCTGGAATATAAAGGTTTTCAAAATTATTAGGCTCTTTATTAGTCGTCAGAAGTTTAAGCTGTACGCCAAAACCAACAAAGACGTTTCTAAAAACTTGCGCTTTTAATCCCATTGCAACTTCGATCCAAGTAGCTGTAAGTCCGTTGTATTTTTGACCTTCTGTTATAGGCGGTAATTCTCCCCAATACGGATTCGGATTATAGATTTTGTAATTAATCAGTTCTTGACTAAAAGAACTAAAACCACCACGAAGTCCTATCGTAATTAGGTTTTCCATATCTAGCCAGTTTTGATAAAAATTATAATCAAAACCTGCTTTTAGATACGTTCCATTTGCCGCAGATGTTAATCGGTCATCTTCTGTCGTTTTGTCTTCATAGCCTAATTCTGCCGCTATATAGTATTTTTTTGTCAAGCGCCAGTCTCCAACAAACTCGATTCCTTTATAGTCTTTATCATAAAGTCCGCGGGTCAGTTTGTACAAGTCAACACCAACACGAAGTCCGTAGCGATCAGTTTTTACAACACTGTCTTTTTGAACTTCCTGAACTTCGGGTTTTGCCGCTTTTACAGTTTTTTCTGTTTGAGGCTTTTTAGCTGTTATTGTGTCCTTATTTTTAGAAATCTCAGGAACATCCTGAGCGTAACCTAAAAACATTGAAAACAATAATGAAAGACTAGAAATAAACTTTAATGTGTGTTTCATTTTCAGATTCAATGTTAGGGTTTTCTAAAATAACGTCGGTCATCCAGATACTATCTCCGTCTGGATCAGTCTGAACAAAAGGAAGAACGTTTCTTAACTGAAAGATAGTTTTAAATCCACATGCTCTAGAAACATATACATTTTGTGTACTATAGTTAAATTTAAGTACGTCTGTATTAATCGCCGCGGGATTTAATGAATTGTAAATAAACTTGAAAGTAACTGTACTGTCATTTACTTTTAACGGAATCATAACGGTGCTTGCATTGGTGACATACCTTGATGGATCATCTTCTGCAAGATTTTCATTAAAAACAATCCCCTCTTTCATTTCGTCACCAATAACTTTTAAGTTGCTGACATTTTTAGTTTTTGTCGGATTTGCAATATCATAAAATGTAATAACCAATCTAGGTGTAGTTGGTGTATTGGCATCACAGATATCATCTTTCTCACAGCTAGATAAGCCAAAAGTAAAGAGAAGTAAAAGAGAGATTAGTTTTTTCATCTATTTTTTATCGAAGTTCTAAAAGTACAACATTTTCAACATGATGTGTCTGCGGAAACATATCTACAGGTCTTACACGCGTTACTTTGTATTTTTCATCCATTAAAGCTAAATCACGTGCTTGAGTGGCAGAATTACAGCTTACATACACGACTCTTTTTGGAGCAATTTTTAAAATTTGCTCTACTACGTCTTTATGCATTCCGTCACGAGGCGGGTCTGTAATAATAACATCTGGTTTTCCGTGCTGTGCAATAAAAGCTTCATTAAAGACAACTTTCATGTCACCAACAAAAAACTCGCAATTTGTAATATTATTGCGTTCTGCATTGGCTTTTGCATCAATAATAGCTTCTGGGACACTTTCTACTCCAATAACTTTTTTTGCTTTTTTAGAAACAAACTGAGCGATTGTTCCTGTTCCTGTATACAAGTCATAAACAGTCTCATTTCCTGTAAGACCAGCAAAATCTCTGGTTATTTTGTATAATTCGTAAGCTTGGTCAGAATTAGTCTGGTAGAAAGATTTAGCATTAATGCTGAATTTTAAACCTTCCATTTCTTCCAAGATATAATCTCTTCCTTTGTAAAGAACAACGTCTTGATCGTAAATAGTATCGTTTTGTTTTCCGTTTACTACATATTGTAATGAAGTGATTTGTGGAAACTTCTCATATAAATGGTCAAGAATTAATTCTCTGTTTTCTTTGTCATCTTCAAAAAACTGAATTAATACCATAATTTCTCCTGTCGAAACAGTACGAATCATAACGGTTCTCAATAATCCAGAATGTTCTCTAGGATTAAAAAACGCTAAATTATGCTCATTTGCAAAAGCTCTGATTTCGTTACGAATAGCATTTGAAGGATCTTCTTGCAGATGGCATTTGTTGATGTCCAGAATTTTATCCCACATTTTCGGAATATGAAATCCTAAAGCGTTTCTGTTTCCTAAATCTTCAGTACTTCCAATTTCTTTTTCTGTAAGCCAACGGCTGTTAGAAAAAGAAAATTCCATTTTATTTCTATAAAAGAACTGTTTCTCAGAACCTAAAATATCTTCAAATTCTGGAAGCTCTATTTTTCCTATTCTTTGTAAATGATTTTTAACTTCATTTTGTTTAAATGCAAGCTGTTGGCTATATTTCATATTCTGCCATTTACAGCCTCCACACACTCCAAAATGCTCGCAGATTGGCTCTACTCTATATTCAGATAATTCATGAAATTTTACAGCTTTACCTTCGTAATAAGCCTTTCTTTTTTTTAATGTCTGTACGTCTACAACATCTCCAGGTACCACATTCGGAATAAAGATTACTTTTCCGTCAGGTGCTTTGGCTACTGAAACCCCTTTTGCACCAGCATCAAGAACTTGAATTTGATGAAAGACAACTTTGTCTGTATTTTTTCTTCCCATAGCGCAAAAATAAGCCTTTGAAAACTTTTACAAATTTAATTTTTGAAAAAATTTAGAAATTCTTCAAAATATTAGTTTAATTGGCGATAAAAGTTAATTTTGTTTTGGCAATTACCTCAGTAAAAATAGCTATTAACCTACGCTTAGTCTCATTTTTTTATGAATTTGTATCATAAACTCTCACAAATCAGCTTTCTTAAAAAAAGTTATGCTTTTAAATTCCTATTTGTTGCTTTCATAGGTATTCATATTCCGTTAATTGGAATTTTGTTTTTTGTTTTATTTTTTGAACATGAGGTATCATCGACTTCAATTCTTGTTTTTTCTTTAATTATGACATTGCTGGCAACGGCAATAACACTTTTGGTTTTAAATAAGTTGATAAATCCTATTGCTAAGGCTTCAAAAGCTTTGGACGACTACAGAACTTCAAGAAAATTGTCTGATCTGCCAACAGAATATACTGATGAAGCGGGACTTTTGTTGTGCAACATACAGGAATCTATTAATGAAGCTGAGAATTTTATTAATGAAAAACAGGATTTAATCTATATGCTTTCGCACGATTTGAAGAATTTTGCTGGAAATCCGCAAGCTTTGGCTCAATTGATCATTAGCGAAAATCCATCAGAATCGGTCAAGAATCTAGCCGAATTGATTTGCGAATCGACTGATCTTCAGTTTAGATATATCGAGAACTTTATTAAACTGCTAAAAGAACAAGACGATGTTGCAAAAGTAAGTCCAGATGCTAAAATGATTGTATTCTCTAATATTCTTCCTTTTATTAATGAACAAGTGGAGCAAAGATTATTAGACAAAAATATAAGACTGGATTTAACAATAGAATGTTCAGAAGCTAGACTAAGAATAGATGAAGGACTTTTGATTCAGGTTTTAGTAAATCTAATCAGCAACGCGATTAAGTTTTCTTATTTTGAAAGCGAAATAAAAGTCAGAATCTTTTCAGAAAAATCAAAATTGATTATAACAGTAAAAGATCACGGAATAGGCTTTGATAAAAATCAGATTGAAGAATTATTTAAAAAATTCACCAAAATGAGCCGACTTGGAACTGCAAGCGAAGGTTCTACGGGAATTGGACTTTATTTGTGCAAAAAAATCATTGAAAGAAATAAAGGACAACTGACAGCATCAAGTAAAGGAAAAAATAAAGGCGCCGAATTTAGAATTGAATTTGATATTTAAAAGAAAAAAAGCTTGTTAAGATTTTAGTCCAACAGCTTTTTTAAGTTTTTTAATGCAATACAGGATCGTACGATAATTGTGGTTTCCCATCAACACATTTTACGCCTGTTGGCTGTATAACCATATTATCGCAAAGTATAATAATATTCCATTTTTTATTAAAGTCAGCATAAGATTGATTATATGCTTTCACTTTGTCTAAGAAAACTGTTGTATTGGTTTTTTTAGAGTAAGCAATGTAGCTATTTCCGCCGCAAACTGTTGTTGTAGCAATACTTGTAAAAGCCCAATCATTAGAATCTGTGCACTGTTGAGTATTAATGCCAGAAAGTTGTGCGATTTCCTCATACATTCGGTCTAACTTTGCTTTCTCTTGTTCTTGAGTAGTTGAAGAATCGTCGTTGTTGCAAGAAATGAATGTTAGTGATGCAACGAATAATATAAAACTTAGTTTTTTCATGGTTAGTGATTTATGGTTAGTTTTATTATTAGATGTGCTGATAAAGAAAAGGTTGCGTTTAAGCTGTAAGAAAAATTTTCTTTAGTGGTTTTAAGATTTCAAGATGCTGAAATTATTGCGAATTTCAACATCTTAAAAAACTTTTATATAAGTTTTACCAAAGCTGATGAACAGAAGATTTGATCAAATCGTTGTAGATTTTATTCATGGCAGCAATCTGCTCTGAAGTTAATTTTGGAGTATCGTAAACCGATAAATTAGATAGAACGTGTTCTGTTTTTGATGCACCTGGAATAATGCAACTTACTTCATCAAAACTCAAAATCCACTGAAGAGCAATGGCTGCTAGATTTTTTGATTCTGGAAATAAAGCTTTTAATTCCTCAACTGCTTTTAAACCTAGTTCATAATCAATTCCAGAAAAAGTTTCGCCTTTATCAAAAGCTTCTCCGTTACGATTAAAATTACGGTGATCCTGAGGTTCGAAAGTAGTTTTTGAATCAAATTTACCAGTTAAAAGCCCGCTTGCCAGTGGAACTCTTGCGATAATTCCAATGTCTTTCTTTTTGGCTTCTGAGAAAAATAATTCAGAAGGGCGTTGGCGAAATAGATTGAAAATAATCTGAACCGTTGTTACGTTCGAATATTCGATAGCTTTTAAAGCTTCTTCGACTTTTTCAACGCTTACTCCAAGATTAAGAATTTTTCCTTGATCTTTTAATCGGTCAAAAAGTTCAAATATTTCAGGACGATAGTAAACTTCTGTAGGCGGGCAGTGCAATTGAATTAAATCAAGTGTTTCTAAACCAGTTCTTTTTAAACTGTCTTCAACAAATTTTTGAAGCACTTTTGGAGTATATCCTTCATTCACATGCGGATTTATCTGGCGTCCGCATTTTGTGGCAACAAAAATTCGTTCAGAACGAGAGCGAACCACCCTTCCAACGGCAGTTTCACTTAATCCGTTTTCGTAAACATCGGCAGTATCAATAAAGTTTACGCCATTGTCAATAGCCGTATTCAAAAGCTCGTCGGCCGTTTTATTGTCAAAACCCGATCCCCATTTTCCTCCAACTTGCCAAGTGCCAAGGGAGATTTCGGAGATGTTAAAATTTGTTTTTCCTAGTTTTCTATAATTCATTTCTTTTTAGGTTCAAAGGTTCAGAGGTTCAAAGGGACAAAGTTTTTTTAGGGAAAGTTTAGAAACTTTGTCCCTTTGAACCTTTGTCGCTTTGTACCTTCTTTAGTCAAATAAATCCGAAGATAAATAACGGTCGCCACGATCACAAATTACAGCAACCACAACTCCAGACTCTAATTGTTCAGCGATTTTTAGAGCAACTGAAACAGAACCTCCGCTACTCATTCCAGCAAAAACGCCTTCTTCAAGAGCCAATCTTTTGGTCATAGCACGTGCTTCTTCTTCGCTCACATCGATAACCGTGTCAACTTTAGAAGCATCAAATATTTTTGGAAGATATTCCTGTGGCCATTTACGGATTCCAGGAATCTGAGAGCCATCGCTTGGCTGCGCGCCAATAATCTGTACGTTTGGATTCTTTTCTTTCAAATAAGTAGAAGTTCCTATAATGGTTCCAGTTGTTCCCATAGCAGAAACAAAATGCGTTACAGTTCCGTCAGTATCATTCCAAATTTCTGGTCCAGTTGTTTTATAGTGCGCTTTCCAGTTGTCATCATTAGCAAATTGATTTAGCATCAAGTATCCGCCTTGAGCGACTTTTTTATCTGCATAATCTCTAGAGCCGATAATTCCTTCGCTTGCAGGTGTAAGGATAACTGTTGCACCATAAGCACGCATAGTCTGAGTACGTTCTTTGGTTGAATCTTCTGGTAAAACCAATTCGATTTCAATTCCAAACAATTGAGCAATCATAGCCAAAGCAATTCCAGTATTTCCGCTAGTTGCTTCAATTAATTTATCTCCTTTTTTGATGTCGCCTCGTTCCAAAGCGGCAGCAATCATATTGTATGCAGCTCTGTCTTTTACACTTCCTCCCGGGTTGTTTCCTTCCAGTTTCAGTAAAAGTTTGACGTTTTTATTTTTAACCAGATTGACCGTTTCCATTAATGGAGTATTGCCAATTAGGTTTAATAATTTATGTGAATTCATGTTATTTTTTTTCTTTTATTTTAACTTCAGTAGTTGTGGTGTTTAAAACGATAGAATCTGCGGGAATAGATTTTGTAATCCAAGCATTTCCTCCAACAATACTGTTTTTTCCAATTACAGTTTCTCCGCCCAGAATAGTTGCATTGGCATAAATGCAAACATTGGCTTCTACAGTTGGATGTCTTTTGGCATTTTTCATTTCTTTGCTTACACTTAATGCACCAAGCGTAACCCCCTGATAGATTTTTACATGTTTTTTAATAACAGTAGTTTCGCCAATTACAATACCTGTTGCGTGATCGATAAAAAATGGAGATGCAATATCGGCTCCGGCATGAATATCTGTACCTGTGATTCTATGCGCATATTCGCTCATCAAACGAGAAAAAAGCAATAAATCGAGATGATATAATTCGTGGCTTAGTCTGTAAATTGCAATCGCATAAAATCCAGGATACCCCAGATAAACCTCATCAATACTGTTTGAAGCGGGATCGTTTTCAAGAATATATTCGGCATCTTGATTTAGCTTTTCTAAAACTCCGGGAAGTTTTTCTAAAAAGCGGTCCCAAATTGATTCGCATAAATTTTGAGGTTTTTTGCAAGCCAAAACTGCAATTTCTTTAAAGCGAAACTCTAGTTCGTCAATGCTTTCGTCCAACGCCGCATTCGAATCAAATAGGGTATAAAAAAGCTTTTCTGTAAAGTCTTCCGTTTTGGTTTTAATGCCGTAATTTATGTGTGAATGGCTCTTTAAAGCTCGTATATTTTGTATGATATTGTCTTTTGTCACAATGGTAAAAATGAATGAATAATTTTGGAACGTTAAAAGTAAGGCGTTTTTTGGAAATAAAACCACGATTTAACTAAAGAAATTTTCTTTGCAAAGTTTGATTTGTGATAAAAAACGAATTCTAAACTGTTCTTTTTTATGCAATTCTTAAGAAGTTTATTGCGTAAATTAGCTTTTAAAATATATTAAAATGAAAAACAGCCAAACATTTAAAAGTGATATTTCTGGGATTTCTTTTCCCGAAAATGAGAAAATATATGGAAGAGCAATTCATGATCCGATTTTGGGATTAATTAAAAAAGAATATCCTGATTTTGATGGTGAAGACTGCATTTCTATAAATGAGTTAAATGTTTATCGCCAAAAATATATTTCAAATTATCTTTCCTCCGAAATTGGAGCGCTTTCTGCAATGGAGAAAAATGTAATTTCTTCATTGAAAGAAGATAAATCGATTGTGAGCATTGTAGAAGAAGAGGAAGAAACGAGGAATTTAGGGCAGATAGTGGCCGATAAAGTGGCTGATTTTGGAGGAAGCTGGACTTTTATTATTTCTTTCGTGGTTTTTATTACGCTTTGGATTGGCTCAAATGTTTTTATTTTTTTAAACAAAGGATTTGATCCTTATCCGTTTATTCTCTTAAATCTAATTTTGTCTTGTGTGGCAGCTTTGCAGGCACCTGTTATTATGATGAGTCAAAACCGTCAAGAAGAAAAAGATCGTAATCGTGCTAAAAAAGATTTTATGATTAATCTGAAAT
Source organism: Flavobacterium tistrianum (assembly GCF_003254545.1). Taxonomy (GTDB): domain Bacteria; phylum Bacteroidota; class Bacteroidia; order Flavobacteriales; family Flavobacteriaceae; genus Flavobacterium; species Flavobacterium tistrianum. Next base: position 189,757 of record NZ_QJRH01000069.1, on the reverse strand, counting down.
CAGAATTGGAGATTAGATTAATTCACGATAAAATTGATCATTTGATTATGCATCAGCAGCAAGAATTGATCGAAATTCAAAAAGTTCAAATAGAGATGATGAACGATATTTTGGATCAGATTAAGAAGTGAAAGATATTTAAAATTCCAATTTTTAATCCCGATAGCTATCGGGACAAATTCCAAAAAAGAGCGAAGCGATTTTTAGAAAATCTAAAATCTAAAATCTAAAATCTAAAATCTAAAATCTAAAATCTAAAATCTAAAATCTAAAATCTAAAAATAAAAGTGCTTCAGGTAATATCCACCAAGCATAAAAAATAGATTTATAATGGCCATTCTCCAAATCATTTTTTTATAATTTCTTGACTTATCTAGAAAATGAAAAGCTGAAAAAATGAAGAGTAAAAGGCAGGTGTAAATTGCTGGATACATTTTAAAGGCTGCTAAAAAATCGCCTTGAAAAAGTAAGAATAAAGACCTCTGAAAACCACACCCCAAACAGTCATAACCAAACACGGTTTTGAACATACAAGGAAGCATATATTTCTCTAAACTCATGGCAGATCTTTTTTGCAATTTTACTAAAAAATTATGACAAACGTTTGGAGTGGTATTGAGGGACTTTCTGAAAGTTTTATATTTTTGAAATCTTAAAATAAAGAGAGGATGAAAACTTTTAAAATTATAATAATGATTCTTGCGATTTCGGTTGCGTTATACGAACAGGTTTCGGAAGAAAAAAACATCTATATCATGATTGCTGCAATTGTAGTTTTCATGTTCGGAATGATGCAGCTGAGTGCAAAAACACCAAGTAAAAATAACGACAAAGAGGAGTAGGAATGCTGGCAAAAGGAGATAAGGTTTCAGTATTAGATGAAGCCATAAACGGAACGGTAGTTTCGGTTAAAAATAACGAGGTCTTAATTGAAACGGAAGATGGTTTTATGATGACATTTTTAGTCAATGAATTACTTAAAATTCAAGAAACCAGTAATTTAATGAATTCTATTAAAAGAATTAATTTAGATGAAGTTTCAAAAGAGAAAACTGAGCCAAAACCGAGAAGTTTTGTCAAAGAAAAGAAAGAAAAGCGTGATGTTGGCGTTCCAGAATTTGATTTGCATATCGAAAAATTGGTTCCTAATAAACGCGGAATGTCAAACTATGATATTTTGACACTCCAGACAGAAACGGCAAAAAGACATATTGAATTTGCGATAAGAAATCGCATTCCGAAAATCGTTTTTATTCATGGAGTTGGCGAAGGAATTTTAAAAGCCGAACTTGATTTTTTATTGGGCCGTTATGACGGAATTGATTTCCAGGATGCCAATTATCAAAAATATGGTCTTGGAGCTACAGAAGTTTATATAAGACAAAACAATAAATAAAACAGCTTTTAAGGGCATAAAAAGCCTACTTGTAAAGCATAAAAAAACGTCTGTTTTTTGATTCGATTTAGTTGTAAAATCATCTCAAAAAACAAACGTTTTTTTGTAAGAATTATTTCTGCTGATTTCTTCTTAGAAATCTGTGTTTTTTAGATTGTTGCTGCTCTAGTAATTTTTCCAAGAACAAAACTGCTTCCCAATTTAAAACTGCTGTTTCCTTTTTGTAAAATTACATTTTTAAGCACGATTGTGTGCTCGTAAACTTGTCCAGTTAAAGTAGTCGTTACTTCAATAATTCCACTTGTATTGGCAACTCCAAGTTGGCCAGTCCAAGTCTCTTCAATTGCAGGTGCTGATGGTTGTATTTTAGAGCAAACAAAAGCTGGTGTTATAGATCCGGTTCCCTCTTTTGCAGTTTTGTAAAACACTTTATTTTGTGTTGCTGTTATTAAACTTGTGCGAGGTTGGTTGGTTGGAGTAACAACATTGACAAGTAAAGCAGGATCGATATCATCAATAGATAAGTAAAATGTATTATTGTAGTTGTAAACTCTAGCAATTTCGTCACACTCATAAGCAGAACCATTTGGGTTTGTTCTAAAAGTAAGATTGGCAGGTGTTACTATAGTTTTATACAATCCAAATTCAAATTTTGGTTCGATCTGATCTCCTGCAGGCTTTTGAAAAGTAATATTTCTAAAAATTATACTATGGGTATATCCTGTTATTCTTGTTCCATCGTCAGTTTTGTTCGGTTCTTCATTTTGAGTTGTTGAAATTTCAATTATACCGTTTGTTGCAAGCCATTCTTCAGTTACTTTTGGAGTGCTTGGAGGAATTAAACCGCAAATGTTTTCTTTTGCAACAGCTCCATCATAAGCTCTATAAACAACATTATATGTTTTTGCGTCTATAGTATAAGTGTATTCACCCGGATCATTTTTAATTGATCCTTCTGGCATTTGAAGTAGTAGAGCTTCCTGAGGCTTAAGTTTGTAAAGCAAGGTATTTGTTGTAACATCACAAGCTTGAGATTCTGCAATATCTTCAAAATCTATTTTATCTACAGTCAAATCTCCATCATCGCATCCGTTTAAAAAAAGAGCAAATAACAGGAGGGCAGCATATTTTTTCATCGTAAAATTTATTTGGGTCAAAAATAGTGAAAAAATTGCCAAATGATATTTAAGATTTGACAATTGATATTTCTTAACTTTGCAGCAATGAAAAAAGTATATCTAGATAATGCCTCAACAACTGCCATGCGTCCTGAAGTAATTCAGGAAATGACAAAAATAATGCTTGAGGATTACGGAAATCCATCGTCTACGCATAGTTTCGGAAGAAACGGCAAAACAATATTAGAGCTTTCGAGAAAGAGCATTGCGAAGCATCTTAATTGCACTGCTCAAGAAATAATTTTTACTTCTGGCGGGACTGAAGCCGACAACTGGATTCTACGTTCTGCAGTAGAAGATTTAAAAGTTGAAAGAATTATTACTTCAAAAATTGAACACCATGCGGTTTTGCATACCGTTTGGGCGCTTCAGGAAGAGTACAATGTTCAGGTTGATTACGTGAATGTAAATGCAGACGGAAGTTTGGATTTAACGCATTTGTCAAATTTATTGTCTGATGAAAAAAAGACAATAGTAAGTTTAATGCATGTAAACAACGAAACGGGAACTGTTTTAGATCTAGATCGCGTTAGCTTGATTTGCAAGCAGTATAATGCTCTGTTTCATTCGGATACAGTTCAGTCTGTAGGGAAAACTGAAATTGATCTGCAAAAGACTCCGGTTGACTTTATTTTGGCAAGTGCACATAAATTTCACGGGCCAAAAGGAATTGGATTTGCTTTTATCAGAAAAAATTCTGGTTTACAGCCTTTGCTTTTTGGTGGTGAACAAGAAAAAGGACTTCGTGCCGGGACAGAAGCCGTGCATCAGATTGCTGGAATGGCAAAAGCTTTATCTATTTCTTATGAAAAACTAAATGAAGAAAGAGCTTATATCCTTGGAATAAAAAAATATCTAATTGAACAGTTAGAAATTCATTTTCCAGATTTTAGAATAAACGGAAAGAAAGATGATTTCTATAATATCATCAATATTATTCTGCCTTTTTCATCAGACAAAACTTCGATGCTGCTTTTTAGTTTGGATATGAAAGGAATTGCAGTTTCTAGAGGAAGCGCTTGTCAGTCTGGAAGTATAAAACCTTCACATGTCTTAAATGAAATGCTTTCGGAGACTGATTTAAAATTACCAAATCTCCGAATTTCATTTAGTCATTATAATACCAAAGAAGATATCGATTGGCTTATTGAGAGTTTGAAAACCCTTTAAGGTTCAAAGGCTCAAAGAGACAAAGGTTCAAAGTGAATTAACAATTTATAATTAACAATTCACAATTACTTGCGAATTACTTTTACTTGAGAATCGCTAGTTAGTTTGATGATGGTAGAAGATTTTCCGTTGATTTTGTCTTGGTTTAATTTTACAACATAATCCACGCCATTGATAATTTCAGGACTGATGTCTTTGAAACTTTGTGGTGTTGGCTGTCCAGAAATATTGGCCGAAGTAGATACCAAAGGTTTTTTCATTCTTTCCATCAATTTGTAACAGAAAGGCTCTTTTACCAATCTAACTCCAAGAGATTTGTCGGCAGCAATGATGTTTGGAGCTACGTTTCTTGCATTGTCAAGAATTAGAGTAGTTGGTTTTTCAGATAAATCTATAATTTGCCATGCTACTTCTGGAATGTCTTTAAAAACATTATACATCATTTTTTCGCTGTTCATTAAAACAATCATACTTTGAGTTTCTGCTCGCTGTTTTAATTTATAGATTTTTGCAACAGCTTCTGCATTTGTAGCATCACAGCCAATTCCCCAAACGGTATCAGTTGGGTACAAGATTATGCCCCCGTTTTTAATTACTTCGTATGCGTTGATGATTTCCTCGTTCATTTTATAAATGTATAATTTACTTCATTAAGACAGCAAAGTTATAAATTTTACTTGTAATTGTTTTTCTAAAGACTTTGCAAAAGAAATCGAAGAGTTTTTAAACTATTTTGAATAAAGGGGAATGCTTATGATTTTACTGATTTCGATTTTGATTTCGTCTTTGCAAATTCCATAAGAGGGTGCTCAATGTACTTGAATGTTAACTGGCTGATAAGGATTAGTGGGAGGATTGATGAAGCAATGATAGACCAAAATTCAAAATCTGTTAACTCTTTGGCTCTTTCAAAACCAATGATAAAGTAAAAAAGGACGAATAATAAAGTACCATGAATTAAATAAATACTATACGTTATTTGTCCAAATTTTCGAGAAAAAGTACTAGAAAGAATTCCGAAAAAGTTATTTCCAGAAGCAATTATTATAAATACGATTGAAGTAATAATGACTGGAATTGGTTTTCTTCCGCTATTGAAAAAATAAACAGAGCAAGCAACTAGTAAAATAGCTAAAACCGCATATTTTTTTTGTTTTAAAATAGTGCCAAATGTATTTTTGCTAACTACTAAAGCCGCAATAATACCTCCAATAAAAGGCAGAAAGTGTCTCAAGGAAGCACCATTGATAATCATTATAAGAGCCGCTGTAATGGTGAAAGAAACAATGATTTTATAATTTACTTTAATCGTAAAAAATAGGGCAATAAGAGGCAGTAAGAAATAGAAAGCCCATTCATAAGGCAATGTCCAAGTTACACCAGCATTTAGCAAGAAGCTATCTTCTAATCCGTTGATGTTTAATCCTTTTTTAACATTGAAAAATATCCATGAAAGTATGGCTAGTATATTTTCTGAGAAAGGAATTCTAGATTTGAAATTGGTTAAATAACCTGCTATTAAAAAAATAATCCCAACTGAAAAAAGATACATAGGAAAAAGTCTGTATAGACGAGCATTGATATACGCCGACCAATTGATTTCCTTGTTTTTACTGTTGATTAATTTTAGAGTAAATAAGAAAGCAGTGATGACAAAGAAAAAAGCAACCGTAGTCTGTCCAAAATGATTGAATAAATTTGATTTTGGCTCTTCCCATTCACCTTTTTGAAGAAAAAAACGCCAAATATAACTGTGATGCAGGAAAACAAAAAATGCAAGGTAACCTCTTAAGCCATCAATTTCTGGATAACGAACTTCTTGCACATCTATTTTTACCACTCTATTAGTAAATGCTACAGAAATAATTAGAGCAAATAAGATAAGAAAAGAACAAAGCAAGAAAGTGGCTGTCATTTTTTGAAAGGATAGTTTTTTATTAAGGTGTTTTTTGATAAATTTTTAATATTTCGGCAAAAATAGAAAACATTTTCAAATGCAAAAATAGTAGGGTTAAAATTATCTTAAACAAAAATACGAATCCTTACAAGCCTAAAATCATTTTTATTATTAATTATGAAGAAGAGTAAGAGTTGTCTTGAAAAATAACATAATTTGTCCAGCCTTTCAAAGTGTATTGATTCAAAATGGAATCTGGAATTTTTTCATATTCATTTTCAAAAAAAGCTACCGGTATAACTGGATTTTTTTCGTCGATAATCAAAATATTATTTGGATTATAAAAATCGTAGTTTTTGATATCTGCATTAGTAGTTATCAATTTCTTCTCTAAACCCAAACTTTCAAAAACTCTGAAAGTAAGTCCGATTTGACCAAGTCTGTTAATGTCTAAAAGCACTTTCGAACGATTGATGTAATCATTTACTTCACTCAAAGGCATGTGGCTTTTTATGTAAGTGATATTTTCGTCATTGTCTTTTTGCTTTTTATCATAAACAATGAATTTGAATTTTGAATGCTGCGAAGCCAAATTAGCGGCAATTCTTTTTAATATCGGAAGTCGCTTGTCAATTGAGCTTATATTAAAAACATCATATTCAAATTGATTATTATGGATTGCGTTTTCTGAATTATAAATCCAGTTTGGAGCAAATTTTAAATTGTATTTTTCACAGTCTTCTTTTTCAAACGAGAAAACCTCGTCGAAGCAATGAAGAACACGTTTGATTTTTGGGCAACGATAAGTGTTGTCATTAAAGAATCCGATTGATTTTTTTGTGTAATTCTTAAATTCTAAAATGCTTTTCGGAGTTATAAAATCTCCTTTTATGGTTAAAATTACATCTTGAATCTGATTATTTTTCTTTAATTCATTGATGATTTCTTTTCCGTAATGCTGATGCTTCAGATTTGTTTTAAAAAACGCTTTTAATATAACATTATACGCTTTATGAAATACAGAAGGATATTTATATTTGAATGTATTAAAATCGATATAACGAACCGTATGGCCTTGTTTTTCTAAGTCTGCCGCTATATGTTTGTTAAGTCCCCAGTTGTCTAAACTTATAAGAGTAATATGCATTATCTACGAAATAGTTTTTATTAGTTGGTAAAACTAGCTAAATTTGCTGAAACAATTTTTATGATTTTAAGATTAAATCGCGGATATGAAAAATTTGAAAATATTCTTCTTGAATATATTCGTTTTTTTGATACAAAAGGAGAGGACTTTGTAATTGGCCAGCGCAATCAGATAAAACTTTTTGATTTAGACGATGAAAAAATAAACATAAAATCGTTTAAGGTTCCGCACTTTATCAATAAAATCGCTTATAAATACTTCAGAAAATCAAAAGCAAAACGTTCTTTTGAGTTTGCAAACAAATTGCTGGAATTGGGTGTTGGAACTCCAAAACCTATTGCATTTGCGGAATTTTCATCAATATTAGGTTTAGAAAAAAGCTTCTACGTAAGCGAGCAATTGCAGTGTGATCTTACTTATAGAGAATTGGTAGAAATTCCTGATTTTCCAGATCGCGAAAATATCTTAAGGCAGTTTACTAAATTTAGTTTCAATCTTCATGAAAAAGGAATTGAGTTTTTGGATCATTCTCCAGGAAATACTTTAATTAAAAAGAATGCCAGCGGAAATTATGATTTCTTTTTGGTCGACTTAAACAGAATGGAATTTCATGATTCGATGCCTTTTGAAATGCGTATGAAAAACCTTTGCCGTTTGACGCCTTTAGAAGAAATGGTGGCAACAATGAGTAATGAGTATGCTAAATATTATAAAGCCGAATCTGAGGAGAAGATTTTCGAGACTTTATGGAAATATACTTCAGATTTTCAAGAGAAGTTTTACAGAAAAAAGCGTCTGAAAAAGAAGCTTAAGTTCTGGAAGAAGTAATTCTTCGTAATTCTTTATAGCGAATATAAACGCTATAGGCATTCAAATAACAAATAATTACTCCTTTTCTGCCATCCAAAAAGCCAAAACGGATTATAAACTGATATAAGAAAGTGTATAAAGGATGGAGAAACTTCAGTAAAAATCGAGGTTTCATTCCTTTTGCAAATTTTTCATTGGCTTTAAGGATTCCATAATTATACATTTTTGATTTATAATCTTCATAGGAAGAATAAGAATAATGTATGATTTTATGTTTTAATGAAGCAATTTCTCCGTTGACGATTAATTTTTCGTGAACAGTTCTTTCTTCATTGTATCGACACTTCAATTTATCAAAAAGTCTAAAAATCTTATCAGTCTGCCATCCGCTGAAATTTAATCTGCTGTTTTTAAACATAAAAACGCGATAGATAAAATAAGCGCTTGCCGCATTTTTAGAATTAATTGCAGTAACGATTTCAGACTTTAATTCTGGTGTGAGTTTTTCGTCGGCATCAATAAATAAAACCCATTGATTTTTGACTTGGTCCAAAGCAAAATTTCGCTGCGAAGTATAATCTATAAAAGGATGTTGAATTAATTTTACCTTTTTGAAAGATTCAACAATGCTTACTGTTTTGTCAGTGCTGTAGGAATCAACAACAATTATTTCATCAGCAAAATCAACGTCTTCAAGAAGCGATTTTATATGCTTTTCTTCGTTAAGCGTAATAATCAGAACTGATAATTTCTGCTTTTCACTATTCATTATAGATTCCTTTTACTTTTCTCAATTTTTATATTCTTGAAAATAAGTATCCAATTTTTGGAGCATCAATTCCAAAGGATATTCAGAATAATATTCAAAAGTATGTTCTTTTATATATTGCTCTGTATGCTTCTCGTAGATTTCAGGCTTTAAATCTTTCAAATGAACAGAAACATTCTTTGCTTCATTTTCAAATAATTGCCATGTTTCTTTTCTAACAGAAGGAGTGAAAATAGAGAAAGTTGGAATCTCAAGGGCTTTTGCCATATTTACAGCGCCTCCTTCGTTTCCAATAAGCATTTCGCATTGCGAAAGTATTGCTAAAAACTGACGTAAATCTGTAGCGTATAAATCAAAAATGATATGTTTTTTAGTTTTTTCAGAACAATGATTATATACTTCTAGAGCCTGTTCTTTTTGGTTTGGAATATAATTAAATAGAATGGTAGCGTTTGTTTTGGCAACGGTAAAATCGATAATTTTTGCCATTCCTTCAAGCGGATACGTTTTGTAATGCTCACTTCCTAAAATTCCAAACATAATGATTGGTTTTTCAGGATCTACATTGTAGCTTTTTAAAGTATTTTTAGCTTCAGCAATCTCAGATCCTTTTAAAAAGATTTTCGGTTTTACGTTTGTTATTTTTTCTGAGAAAAAAGGTTTAAGAAGCAATAATCGATTTTCAATTGCCAAACCAAATTCTGATTTTATGGCATCAAAACGCTCGTAGCTATAATTGTAAAATATGTTAGAGTACCATTTGTGGTAAGAAACTTTGTATTTTGCGCCAGAGAAAAATGTGATTAGACTAGTTCCTAATTTACTGTAAACGTCTATTACTGCATCATATTTTTTTCTTCGAATTTCAAAAATGAATTTAATGAATTCAAAAGTAGATTTTCGAGTTTTATTAGTCACCAGAATAATATTATCAATATTCGGATTTTCTTTCAGAACATCAATCGAATTAGGGTAACACATATAGTCAATTGTAGAATCAGGAAACTTGGCTTTAAGATTGTTGCAAATAATTGTGCTCGTTAAAACGTCTCCGATTCTTTTTTGCTGAATGACTAATATTCTCATTTTTTTAATACAATTTAGAAGGCTAAAGTACAAACTATTTTGTGAAGTGTACAAGCGATGGGCGCAATAAGATTTTACTAAATTAAAAAGTTATATTTTTGTGCTCAACAAATTAAAATTTATAAATGGGAATTAGCGGTTTAGTTATTACTTTCAATGAAGAAAAAAACATTGGAAAATGTATAGATGCTTTATTTAAAGTTTGTGACGAAGTTATTATTGTGGACTCTTTCAGTAAAGATCGCACGGTAGAAATAGCTAAAGAAAAAGGAGCACAAGTTATTCAGCAGGCATTTTTAGGAGATGGCCCACAACGTACACACGGATTGCCTTTTTGTAAAAATGACTGGATCTTAAATCTTGATGCAGATGAATTTTTAGATAAAGATGCAGAAGAATTTATTTTAAATAAAAAGTATTTGGAAGGAAATTATGATGCTTTTAGTTTTAGGGTAAAAAACTTTTTAGCAGATAAATTAATTGATTTCTCAGGATGGTATCCAGATCACAAAGTTCGTTTTTTTAATAAGCAAACAGCTCATCCTTCAGATTCTAAAGTACATCAGAAAATTGTAACTCAAAATGAAAAAAAGGTTGCTGTACATATTTTACACTATGGCTGGGATTCGTTAGATCAGATTATTGCTAAAAAGAATCAATATTCTGGATGGCATGCACAGCAGTTGTTTGATCAAGGAAAAAGAATTAATGCATTTAAACCTGTTCTTAATGGTACTGTAGCTTTTGTTCGCTGTTATTTCTTTAAAAAAGGAATTTTCAATGGTCTTGACGGGCTATCAATCGCAATGATTCAGGCTTTCTTCTCCTACATGAAATATGCCAAGCTTTTTAAACTTCAAAAAACGCTAAAATAAAAATAAAGAACACAAATGTTTTATTTTTTTGCTTAACTGAGTATCACCGCTGGTTAAGCAAAAAAATAAGTGTGTCTAAGACGTTTTTTTATTTCCTCTAAAATAGTACCGTTTTATAAAATTACGTAATCTTTTCTTAATACAAATTAATTTTTTAATCTATTGATATTCAGTTTTTTACTAATATAAAAATGATTTAAAGAGTATGTGTTTTCTACCAATATTATTTTTTGCTTAATTTTTATTTGGAGCAATAAATTATGCTGTTAATCTTATAGATTTGTAAGAAAAAAGCATGTCAAAGCTGCCAATCTTAATGTATCATAATGTAGTTCAAGATGAAGATAAATCTTTGGGCTTAAGTATTTCTGTTTCAAAATTAGAGTCGCAACTAAAATTTCTTCGTGACAATAATTACACCACATTTCATTTTAGGGATTTGGAGAATTTAAAACGTCTCCCTTCAAAAAGCATCATTATAACTTTTGATGACGCTACAGAGTGTCAGCTACTTTACGCTGTGCCTTTGCTTGAAAAGTATAAATTAAAAGCTTCTTTTTTTGTGCCTTTTTCTTTTGTTGGGAATTTTGATTACTGGATTGAAGGAAAAGAAAAAATAATGAGTGTGGAGCAATTGAAAGGCTTAAATAGCAATTTAATTGAGTTAGGATATCACTCTTTTGAACATAAAAGATATGGTTCATTATCAAGAGAGGAGTTAGAAGCAGACTTTACTAAATCAAATAACTTTATTAAAGAATATGAACTAGATATAAAACCTGTTTTGGCATATCCTTTTGGCAATTATGCTAAGAAAGAGGCTCAATTTAGTGTTTTTGAAAAAATGATGCGCGAGAATGGTATAAACTATGGCTTGAGAATAGGAAACAGAGTGAATAAATTTCCTTTTAAAAATAATTATTTGGTTAAAAGAATAGATATCAAAGGAGAAGACAGTTTGTTTAGATTTAGGTTAAAATTGAGAGTAGGAAAACTTAAGTTATTTTGAGAATAAAGTATGGAAATCAGTGGATTAGTAATAGCCTATAATGAGGAAAAAAATATAGGGAAATGTATAGATGCTCTGTTTAGAATTTGTGATGAAGTTATTGTTATAGATTCATTGAGCGCTGATAATACAGTAAAAATTGCAGAAGAAAAAGGAGCTAAAGTTATCTCCCAACCGTTTTTAGGAGATGGGCCTCAAAGAATTCATGGATTGCAGTATTGTAAAAATGATTGGATTCTAAATATGGACGCTGACGAAATTTTGGCCAAAGATGCTGAGGATTTTATATTGTCAGGAAAATATAAAAATCAAAGTTTTGATGTTTTTACTTTTAGATTGTACAATTATTTAGGAGAAAAGAAAATAAATTTTGCAGGTTGGTATCCTGATAAAACAGCGCGTTTTTTTAATAAAACAACAGCTTCCCCTTCAAAAGACAGAGTGCATCAAAAGGTTTCGGGCAACAATAAGGCACATTTAAAAGTGCATATACATCACTATGCTTGGGACAGTTTTGAGCAATTCATCAATAAGAAAAATTTATATTCTACATGGCACGCGCAGCAGCTTTACGATCAAGGGAAAAGGATAAATGGTTTTAAACCAGTTTTAAATGGAACAGTGTCTTTTGTAAGGTGTTATTTTTTTAAAAAAGGTTTCTTAAACGGATTGGATGGATTTACATTTTCGATGATGCAAGCCTCTTTCTCTTACATGAAATATGCTAAACTTATAAAACTTCAAAAAGCAAAAAAGGATAATTAGAAACCAAGTTTATTATCAATTACTCTTTCGTTAAAATTTTGAATGTAGGCTTTCAAAAAATTTGAAATTTCTTGTGTTTTATAGGTATTGAAGTGAGAAAGTAAAAAGATTGCTTTAGGAATTTTTCTTTTGTGAAACTTTTATTTCGTTTTTGTTTTTGAAATTAGGTATCGATTTCCAAAAAAAGATACTTAAGATAATGAACAGTAAAAGGATATACCAAAATTCTTTGGCAAAAGAAAAAAACAAGCCTAATGCTTCTTTTTCCATTCCTTTTGCGGTAATCATGCTAAAGGTGCTTCTTCTTCCTGTGAATCGGAAATATATAATGTCAATGAGATTTGCTGCAATGAATAAAAGATTTATTAGAAAGAAAGAAATTTTTAATACGATTTGATACGTTTTGCGATACTTAAAGTTTCCCGGAATTGCGTGTGCTATTAAGAATATAAAAGTTAGATATGAAATAGCAGATAAGTCAAACAAAACACTTCCTAATATATTTTCAACTGTTATATGGTCAAAGTATTTAGAGTTTAATAGGTAAAAGAAGATATTACAAATCTGATAGATTAAAAAAATTAGAGAATATCGGTATATAAATATTTTTAAACTGTAAGTATAGTTTTTCATTAATATGCGTTTAATAAAGAGTCAACATGCTTTTAGAAGACATTTAAAAAAGCGCAAAATAGTATAATTTTCTTACTTTTACATGTTTGTAAGATTTTTATTTATTATTTGTTTGCTGGTATAAAAAAAGAGCGGTAAAGACCGCCCTAGTGTATTAAGATTTTTATATCAATTAAACTGCAACATCGTACTCACGAAGTGCATTGTTTAAAGAAGTTTTTAAATCTGTAGATGGTTTACGAGTTCCAATGATTAAGGCACAAGGAACTTGATATTCTCCAGCAGCAAATTTCTTAGTGTAGCTTCCAGGGATAACCACAGAACGAGCAGGTACGTAACCTTTCATTTCAACTGGTTCATCGCCCGTAACGTCGATAATTTTAGTAGATGCTGTCAAACATACGTTAGCTCCAAGAACTGCTTCTTTACCAACGTGAACACCTTCAACAACAATACAACGAGAACCGATAAAAGCACCGTCTTCAATAATTACTGGAGCTGCTTGCAATGGCTCAAGAACACCACCAATACCAACACCACCGCTTAAGTGAACGTTTTTACCAATTTGAGCACAGCTTCCTACAGTTGCCCAAGTATCAACCATTGTTCCTTCGTCTACATAAGCCCCAATGTTTACGTAACTTGGCATTAAGATTACACCGCTTGAGATGTAAGCGCCATAACGCGCAACAGCATTTGGTACCACGCGGATTCCTTTTTCAGCATAATTTCTTTTTAGCAACATTTTGTCGTGGTATTCAAAAATACCAGATTCCCATGTTTCCATTTTCTGAATCGGGAAATACATTACAACTGCCTTTTTAACCCATTCGTTTACTTGCCATTTGTCACCAACTGGTTCAGCAACACGTAATTTTCCTGCATCTACCAATTCGATAACTTCTCTAATGGCGTCAGTAGTTGTAGTTTCTTGCAATAAAGCTCTGTTTTCCCAAGCTTGTTCAATTATAGTCTGTAAAGAATTCATACGTTTAATTTTTTGGCAAAGATAACGTATTTGTAGAAATGCAAAAAAGCAAAACCACTTGAAAATGTTACAGATTTAACTTTTTGTTTCTTATTTGTAAAGTAGAAGAGGTGCGCATGTGTTTTCGGTTAATATTATTACCACTAGAAGTTTTTTTTATATCAAAATATGACAAAAGTCAGGATTTCTCTTTTTTCTTCACTTTAATTTCGCAGAGTTGATCAACATTCCATTCCATAAATAATCATATAAGCAGTAAAATATGAATCAAGAAAATCACCTTCAAAACAGAGTAATTATAGATAAAGAAGTAAGCTGGGATAAAACTCAGGTTATTATGAGTAAAACAAACGCATACGGAATTATAGAATACGCCAATGAAGTATTTGTAGATGTTTGTGGTTACGAAGACTATGAATTAATGGGACAACCTCATAATATCATACGTCACCCGGATATGCCAAAAGTAATTTTTAAAGTACTGTGGGAAAATCTTAAAAACGGCAAAAACTTTCACGCTATTGTAAAAAACCTTGCAAAGTCTGGAAGATACTATTGGGTAATTACAGATTTTGAAATTGCCAGAGACGAAAATGACGTTATTGTAAATTATTTCGGAAGAAGACAAGCCGTGCCACAAGAAGTAATTGCATTGCATATTGAGCCTTTGTATAAAAAGTTATTACAAATCGAGGCAGCAAGCGGAGTAGAGTTTAGCGAAAAGTACTTGATCGGATTCTTAGAAGAGAAGAAGAGGACTTACGTTGAATATATTAAGGAGCTGATTTACGAACATGAAAAGTCACAATCTAAGTTTGCTAATTATTCTGAAGAAGAGGATGCAGGAGAGGAAGAAGAACACAGAGGTTTTTTCAGCCGTTTGTTCGGAAGATAAATTGAGTTATTTTTTAGGTTTGAATATTTGGATAAAAATCCGTCTTGAGTTTTCAGGGCGGATTTTTTTAAGTTTAATTTAAAAAACATGAATTTAAAAAGATTTATATTTGTGTTGTAAAATTGAAGTGTTATGGAAGCGATTAGATTAGAATTTCAGCCAGAAATTAGAGAGAAAGTGCTTAAGTTATTAAGTGAATTTTCTCCTAATGAATTGACAATTATTGAAGAAGATTCTGATTTTGAAAATGATAAGAAAAAAGTGCATGCAGCTTATGCTAAATTAAAAAGTGGTAATGAAAAATTGTATTCAATAGACGAGGCAGATTCAATTTTAGACAATACATTTTCGGAATATGACAATTAAAATTTCGAATGAATTTTTAGAGTTATTAAAAGAACAAGTTCATTATATTTATAAAGATAAACCTAGAGCAGCGTTAAAGTTTAGGAAAGATTTGCTTAGAAGTATTAAAAAAGATTTAAAACATCCTTTTCTTTTTAAAAAATCAAGATATTTTGATAATGAAAATATTAGGGATTATGTTTTTAAAGGTTACGTTTCTGTTTATGAGGTTGATATCGATAAAAACATTGTTTTCGTTTTCAGTTTTATAAAATATAAAAACTCTCTTTAAAGATTATAATTTTACTTTCTAACCTTTTACAACATCTAAATAAAATGCCAAGAATCCTTTCAATAGATTACGGACAAAAACGCACAGGAATTGCAGTTACAGACGAAATGCAGATTATTGCTTCGGGCTTAACAACAATTCCTACACACACTTTAGTTGACTTTTTAAAAGATTATTTTGCTAAAGAAAAAGTCGAAGCGGTTTTGATTGGCGAACCCAAACAGATGAACGGTCAGCCATCTGAAAGTGCTTCTGTAATTAATGGCTTTGCAAAACATTTTTCGAATATCTTTCCAGACATGAAAGTGATTCGTGTTGATGAACGTTTTACTTCAAAAATGGCATTTCAAACCATGATCGACAGTGGTTTAAGTAAAAAACAGCGTCAGAACAAAGGTTTAATAGATGAAATTTCTGCCACAATTCTGCTTCAAGATTATCTTTCCGCAAAAAAATAGCGCTGTTCGTCGTATTTTTTATTTATAATTTAATGGTTTTTAGAAAATCCTAACTTTTATCATCTAAAAATTAGTTTTTTTTTGCAATTAAAAAAGTACCTTTGCACTTTAAATAAAAATACTGTTATGCCTGACGAAACCATACGTTCAAATAGTGATGTAGTACTCATTGGCGCTGGAATAATGAGTGCCACTCTAGGGGTAATTTTGAAAGAATTACAACCAGATATAAAAATTGAAATTTACGAAAGATTAGATGTTGCTGCAGCAGAAAGCTCTGATGCTTGGAATAATGCAGGAACTGGACACTCTGCTTTTTGTGAACTAAATTATACTCCAGAAAAGGCAGACGGAAGCATAGATCCTAAAAAAGCAATAAGCATTGCAGAATCATTTGAGATTTCTCGCCAGTTTTGGTCTTACTTAGTACAGCAAAATAAAGTGCCATCTCCGGATAATTTTATTAAAAGCGTGCCTCATATGAGTTTTGTGTGGGGAGATAAAAACGTAGATTATTTAAAAAAGAGATTTGAAGTGCTTCAGAGCAATCCAATCTTTGCCGACATGACTTTTAGCACCGATTTTGAACAACTTCAGAAATGGATGCCGTTAGTAATGGAAGGCAGAAATGCTGATGAGAAATTAGCAGCGACACATATGGAAATTGGTACCGATGTTAATTTTGGTGCTTTAACAAGAAGTATGTTCAATTACTTAGAAAAACTAGACGGTGTTTCTTTGTTCTTCAATCACGAAGTTAAAAAATTAAGACAGCGTGAGGATAAATCTTGGAGAATTAAAATTAAAGATCTGTCAACAGGAACTACTCGTAAAGCCTATACGAAATTTGTATTTATTGGTGCAGGAGGAGGTTCTCTTCCTTTATTGGAGAAAGCAAATGTTCCTGAAGGAAACGGATATGGAGGTTTCCCCGTAAGCGGACAATGGCTGAAATGTACAAATCCAGAAGTAATTGCAAAACACCAAGCAAAAGTTTATGGAAAAGCAAGTGTTGGAGCTCCTCCAATGTCTGTTCCACATATTGATACTCGTGTAATTGATGGCGAAAAAGCACTTCTTTTTGGTCCATTTGCAGGATTTTCAACTCGTTTCCTTAAAAATGGTTCTTATTTAGATTTGCCGATGTCTATTAAACCAAACAATTTAATCCCAATGCTGGCTGCAGGATATCATAATATTCCATTAACGAAATATTTGATTGAGCAAGTTCGTCAGTCTCCAAAAGACAGAATGAAAGCGTTACGCGAATACCTTCCGACAGCACGTTCTAAAGACTGGAAATTGGAAAAAGCTGGACAACGTGTTCAGGTTATCAAAAAAGATGAAAAAGAAGGCGGAGTTTTAGAGTTTGGTACAGAAGTTATCAATACGCATGACGGAACTTTAGCAGTTTTATTAGGTGCTTCTCCAGGAGCTTCTACAGCTGTGGCAATTATGGTTGATTTGGTAAGCAGATGTTTTACAAATCAAATTAAAACACCAGAATGGCAAGCGAAATTAAAAACAATGATTCCTTCTTACGGACAAACTTTAAATGATAAGCCAGAACTTTTAGAACAGCTTAGAAAACAAACAGCAGAAGTTTTAAAATTAAATTAAGCTTCATATATTTTAATATAAAAAACAAATCCAGATGAATTAATCTGGATTTGTTGCTTTTAAGTCGGTTGTGTTTTTTAGAATTTTTTCTGCCAGATTGCTCATCCAAATCAATTGCTCAATTACCATTTGCGCTTCTTGCATTTTGGCCTGACGCGTTTCTTTATCCAAATCATCATCTTCTGCCAAACGAGTAAAATGTCTACGTTTTAATTCTTCAAATTGTAAAGTCACATCTTCTTTTTCGAAAAAAGTATCTTGTACCACGACTTCGTTTCTTAAAACAGAAATGGAATGGTCCAAATTGGCTAAAATTGTTTTAATAATGTAGTTAAAAGAATCAGACGCTGAAGTGGTTTGATGAGACTGAATATATGTCGACAAGGATGCCAAAGCAGATAATAAAGAGTGATTTAAAACCACCAGCTTATTTACCAAAGGCATTGTTTTTTGTTTCGACTTAGGTTCCTGCATCATACGCTGAAAAGAAGTCATTAAATTTCCTATTTCAACAAAGGCATTTTTTCTTGCTAGACGATATGAAGTAGGAACTTCTCCTTTTTTATTATAAAAATCGGCAATCTCTTTTAAGTAATTTCTATTGGCTCGAATCGTGTTTTCAATATGAATGGGCGTGTTAATAAATTCCCAAGCTGGCCATAAAAACTGATTGGCAATAAAAGCTAAAGTTGCTCCCGCAAGGGTATCCAATATTCTATACTGAATTACTTCATTAATATCCGGAGTTAAAATTCCGTAGATGAAAACGACGTACATCGTGACAAATGTTGCGCTGATCCTATAATTGATTTGGGTAAACGAGATTCCAAGAAGCATGCATACAATAGAGAAAATGCTCAATGCAACATGATTTTGGATAACAGATACAATTCCGAAAGCTATAATTCCTCCTAAAACAGTACCGAACATTCTGTTATACGATCGTTCTTTTGTTAAACCATAACCAGGACGCA
Organism: Flavobacterium tistrianum; assembly: GCF_003254545.1. GTDB lineage: Bacteria > Bacteroidota > Bacteroidia > Flavobacteriales > Flavobacteriaceae > Flavobacterium > Flavobacterium tistrianum. The sequence continues at coordinate 171,450 of NZ_QJRH01000069.1, read as the reverse complement.
TGATTACGACAATGGTCAGCAGAATCCAATATACGTTTTGAAATGGCAACACATGTCCAAGAAAAAAACCGATCAAAATAGTAATCGTTAATCGTATTGAATGTCTGAAAATTGAGGAAGAATAACTTAAGTTTTCAATTAAAGTTCTAAGCGGATAATATTGTGGCGTAAGGAATTTTTCAAGCTCTTTGTCTTGATCTTTCAATTTGTAAGATTGCATTGCCAAAGAAAGCGCACGTTGGATGGTTTTGATTTTTCCAACCTGATTTTTAGCATATTTCAGCATATTGGTCAGCATTAAAACGCCTTCTGCGGCTTCTTCTTTTCCTAATGATTTTTCATAATCAAAAATGGCAAATTCTAGAGCGTCCAATTCGTTTTTCAAATCATGTTTGTCAACATAAGTACTAATATGACTAACATTTTTTGAGAGTTTTTTGAGAGTTGAAGCCAATTTATATGCCACATTTTGGTACGTTCTTAAAACATCAGGGTGTTTGGCAAATTTTTCATGAAGTTTGCTGTGGTCAAAAGAGGTATATAATGCCAATTCTTGAATTTCGACTAAAGTGATAAAAACCAAAAGCATTTTTCGATTTTGACTAGTAGTTCCAGATGCATTCTGGTTTCCAATAAGCATTTTTCTTAAATCTTCATGGATAAGATTCAATTCTACCTGTACAGCAAGTTGTTTTTCGATAATGGCTGTTCTATTCGCTTCGGGGCTCCATAAATCACCTCTTAATTTGAGATATTTTGCAGTGAGTTTTATTCCTTCCGCAATTTGTAATTCGACATATTTATAGGGTTGTACAAAATGAAAAACAAGAGATACTATTAAATAAAGGATTCCTCCAATAAAAATGAAGCCAGAATATTCAAAAGCTTCCCAACCTTCATGTAAATGCCCGAAAGATAGAGAGATTGATAATAAAGCAGAGAAAGAAATTAAGGTAGCTCGTTGTCCATAAACTGAAATCATGGAACATAAAAACAGCAGAAAACCTAAAAAGATATAAAAAAGTAAAGGATACGGATAAACGAGATTGACCAAAAGGTTAACTCCAGAAACTATAAAAGAAGCTGCAATTAATCCTTTTATTTTATGGCTGAGAGAACTCGGAATATCGCTGGGATAAGTATAAAACGCACCAAGCGCAATTGTAAAACCAATTTCAAAATGACCTAGAAAATTTAAAACTAAGACAGGAACAACAGAAGCAATAGTTACTTTAGAGGCATTTAGAAAGGAAGTGCTGTTAGTAAATTTCGAAATTCTATCAATCATAAAAAGAGGTTTACTAACAAAGGTAAGAATTGTAGGAGTGATTTTGGCATAATTATGGATGAGATTTTTAGGATCAAGTAAAAAATACGAATAATACATTATAAGAATTATTCATTGACTATTTTTTACTATTTTTGCCAGCTGAAATATCAGAACTTTAATTCTGTTTTTGCAGCACATTAAAATATAAATAAAAACAAATGATTTTACCAATTGTAGGATACGGTGATCCTGTTTTAAGAAAAGTAGGACAGGATATTACACCAGAATATCCAAACCTAAAAGAAACGATCGCAAATATGTACGAGACTATGTACAATGCGTATGGAGTTGGACTTGCAGCGCCGCAAGTTGGACTGCCAATTCGTTTGTTTGTGATAGATACAACGCCTTTTAGTGATGATGAGGATCTTCCTTCAGAGGAACAAAAAGATTTGAAAGGTTTCAAAAAGACTTTTATCAATGCTAAAATCGTTAAAGAAGAAGGAGAAGAGTGGGGATTTAATGAAGGCTGTTTGAGCATTCCTGATGTGCGTGAAGACGTTTACAGAAAGCCAACTGTTACAATCGAATATTGTGAAGAAGATTTTGTAATGAAAACAGAAGTATTTGACGGATTAATCGCACGAGTTATCCAACACGAATATGATCACATTGAAGGAATCTTGTTTACAGATAAAATCTCATCTCTAAAAAAACGTTTAATCCAAAAGAAATTGAAAAATATTACTGAAGGAAAAACGTCTCAGGAATATAGAATGAAATTTTTTGCAGCTAAAAAAGCAAGATAAGTTTTCTAAATAATTTAGAAACAAAAAATAAATAAAATTCTTAATACTAATTTTAATAAAAATGAATTTAACGAAAATTTTAGCCATTTCAGGAAAACCAGGTTTATACGAATTAAAAGTACAAACTCGTACAGGTTTTGTGGCGGAATCATTAATTGATGGGAAGAAGATTACTGTAAATCTAAAAAGCAATGTAAGTTTATTGTCTGAAATTTCGATTTATACTTATGAAGGCGAAAAACCGTTAACTGAAGTAATGCAGCAGATTTCCGTTAAAGAAAACAAAGGTCAAGCGATTTCTCACAAAGAAGACAACGCTACTTTGTCTGCTTATTTTAAACAAATTCTTCCTGATTATGATGAAGAAAGAGTTTATCCATCAGATATCAAAAAAGTATTAAGCTGGTATAACACACTTCAAGCAAAAGGGTTAGTTACAGATTTAGCTCCTGCAGCTGAAGAACCAAAAGAAGAAGCTCCAGTAGCTGCTGAAAAGCCTAAAAAAGCTCCAGCGGCTAAGAAAGCAAAAGCTAAAAAAGAAGAATAGCAGTTTTTCTTTAAACATATATAATCCTGTTAAGATGTTTTCTTGACAGGATTTTTTAATTTTACAGAATCGAGTTTAAATCAAAAGAAACTTTAAAATGAGTAGAGAAAACCAGTTAAAAGCATTTGAGAGATTATTAAATATCATGGATGAACTTCGTGAGCAATGTCCGTGGGATAAAAAGCAAACGCTGCAGACATTAAGACATTTGACAATCGAAGAAACTTATGAATTGGGCGATGCTATTCTAGACAATGATTTAAATGAAGTTAAAAAAGAATTAGGTGATTTACTGCTTCATATTGTTTTCTATGCCAAAATAGGCAGTGAAACCAATGATTTTGATATTGCTGATGTTTGTAATGAAATCTGTGACAAACTGATTCATCGTCATCCTCATATTTACGGAGACGTAAAAGTAGAAAATGAAGAAGAGGTAAAACAAAACTGGGAAAAGCTAAAACTTAAAGAAGGTAAAAAATCAGTTTTAGAAGGTGTTCCGAGAAGTCTTCCTGCAATGGTCAAAGCAAGCCGAATTCAAGATAAGGTAAAAGGAGTGGGCTTTGATTGGGAAGAACCTCATCAGGTTTGGGATAAAGTCCAAGAAGAATTACAGGAATTGCAAGACGAAGTAAAATCTGGAAAGCAAGACAAAATCGAAGATGAATTCGGAGATGTTTTGTTTTCTATGATTAATTACGCTCGATTTTTGAATGTAAATCCAGAAGATGCTTTAGAAAGAACCAATAAAAAATTCATTAAACGTTTTCAATATCTAGAAAGTAAAGCAAATGAATTAGGAAAACCATTAATGGATATGACGCTTACAGAAATGGATGTTTTCTGGAATGAGGCTAAAAAACTCTAATTGTCTGCCAATTTCTTTAAAGCGCGAACATCTTTAAGCATGATTTTTTTACCAACTAATTCTATTAATCCCAATTTATTAAAATCAGATAATAGACGAATACAGCTTTCGGTAGCAGTTCCAATAATACCAGCAAGTTCTTCTCTTGTTAATTGCACTTTAAGTGTTTTATCGGCATCTTCGCCAAACTCATCATGTAAATGCAGTAAAGTTTCGGCAAGCCTCTGCTTAACTGTTTTTTGAACAAGTGCAATTTTTTCGTTTTCAGATTCCTTTAAATCTTCGCATACAGATTGCATCATGTTTAAAGAAAACTGATTGTTGTTATTAAAGAAATTAATGATTTCAGTTTTAGGAATAAAACAAACTTCCATGTCAGCAATCGCTTTTGCAGTCAGATTTGCAGGCTCATTGCTAATCATAGAACGTTGCCCAAGAAGTTCGCCAGATTTTACCAATTTTACAATTTGGTCTTTTCCGTTTGCGCTCAGTTTTGAGAGTTTTCCAACACCATCTTTTACACAAAAGACACCATTGGTTACTTCGCCTTCTTCAAAAAGAGCCTCACCTTTCTTAATTTTGTAAGTTGTTTTGCTGCTGGCTAATTTTATAACTTCTTCTTTGTTAAGGGCTTTTAATGAGCTTAACTGGCGTACAATGCATTGATCACATTTATTCATGACAATATTTGTTTGCTGCAAAAGTAAGGATATTTGAGGGTTTTAACCACCTTTATAAGGTAAATTTATTATAAATTAGGGTTAGTTCTTTTTTGAGCTTTTTATTTTATAAATTTAGGAATCCAATTTCAAAATAACATGACAATTATCATCTTAATAATTGTGCTTTAATTGGAAATTTGTGGCAAATAAAAACAAGTTTATGAGGGAGCAAAGTTGTTTTCATTGTGGTTTAACTATTGAACAAAATGAAGAAATTGATTTTGATTATAAAAAGTTTTGTTGCACAGGCTGTAAAACAGTTTACGAAATTTTCAGCATCAATGACCTAACATCTTATTATGACTTTGAAAAGTCTCCGGGTGCCACACCGCAAGACATCAAAGGAAAATATGATTTTTTAGAAAACGAAGCCATATTGGCAAAAATTCTAGAATTTCAAGAAGGAAACACTTCAATTGTTTCTCTAAATATTCCACATATCCATTGCAGTTCTTGTATTTGGATTTTAGAAAATCTAAACCGTCTTCAGTCAGGAATTAGCACTTCTCAAGTTAATTTTCACGAAAAGAAAGTTAGAATTACCTTTAATTCTGATGCAGTTTCTTTAAAAGAAATAGTTTATCTCCTAAGCTCTATAGGTTATGAACCTTACATTAGTTTAGAAAATTACGGATCCGCAAAAGCAAAAGTAGATAGAAGTTTAACTTATAAATTGGGGGTCGCTTTTTTCTGTTTTGGAAATATTATGCTGCTTTCATTTCCGGAATATTTCGAAATGAAAGAGTTCTGGCTCGATAGTTACAAACCGTTTTTCAGATTACTGATTTTTCTTCTAGCATTACCAACTTTCTTGTATTCAGCAAGCGGATATTATGTTTCTGCATATCATAGCATTAGAACAAAAATGCTTAATATTGATATTCCGATTGCTTTAGGAATTATCGTGATGTTTATTCGCAGTACTTATGATATGCTAATGGATCACAGCCCAGGTTTTTTTGACAGTTTGGCCAGTTTGATATTTTTTATGCTTCTTGGTAAAATGTTTCAGATTAAAACCTATAGTTTTTTAAGTTTCGAAAGAGATTTTAAATCCTATTTTCCAATTGCGGTTACCAAAATCAATAAAGATTCTTCTGAAGATAATGTAGCGATTTATGATGTTCTGAAAGGAGATCGATTGTTAATTAGAAATCAGGAGCTTATTCCTGTTGATGGAATTTTAATCAGCGAAAGCGCAGAAATAGATTATAGTTTTGTTACGGGAGAAGCAGTCCCAATTACTAAAAAATCTGGAGATAAGGTATTTGCTGGCGGAAAACAGATTGGAAAAGTGATCGAAATGGAAGTTTTGCATTCTGTTTCTCAAAGTTATTTAACTCAATTATGGAGTAACGAAATTTTTCAGAAAAAAGTAGATCAGAAACACAAAACCATAACAGATGCGATAAGCCGATATTTTACCCCCATCTTATTGCTCATTGCATTTGCTGGTTTTGGTTATTGGATTTTTATAGATGCCAATACCGCTTTTAATGTCTTTACGGCCGTATTAATTGTGGCTTGTCCTTGTGCCTTGGCTCTTACAGCTCCATTTACTTTTGGAAACATATTGCGTATTTTAGGTAAAAAGAAATTTTATTTGAAAAATGCTGTTGTAATTGAACAGCTTGCCAAAGTTGATACGATTGTTTTTGATAAAACAGGGACTATTACAACCAATAAAAAATCGAATATAATATATGAAGGAAATCCTATTTCAGATTCAGATGTTGTATTGGTTAAAAATGTATTGCGAGGTTCAAATCACCCTTTAAGCCGAATGCTTTATGATTTTCTTCCAGAATCAAAACGCATTAATATAGAAGAGTTTCAAGAATTTACAGGAAAAGGAATTTTGGCTACTGTTGATGGGAACGAAATAAAAATTGGTTCTGGACAATTTGTAAATGATATAGTTGCAGATGGTTCAGAAATAGAAAAAACAGCATTACATATTAAAATAGGGGAGATTTATTTCGGAAAATTTACTTTCCAGAATCAATATCGTGAAGGTTTGGAAAAGCTTTTTGCAAATCTGAGTAAAGAGTATCAAATCAAAGTACTTTCTGGTGATAATGATGGTGAAAGAGCAAATCTAGAAGCGATTCTGCCAAAAGGTACCGAATTGATATTCAATCAGAAACCAGAGCAAAAGCTCGAATATATAAAGAAACTTCAGGAAAAAGGCCAAAATGTAATGATGGTAGGCGATGGACTCAATGATGCCGGAGCTTTGGCGCAAAGCAATGTCGGGATTTCGATATCAGAAAACGTAAATGTGTTTTCTCCTGCTTGTGATGCCATTTTAGATGCATCAGAATTTTCACGTCTCAATTACTTTTTAAAGCTTTCTCATAAAGCAATTGCGATTATAAAAATGAGTTTTGGCTTATCATTGCTGTACAACGTTGTTGGACTTGCATTTGCAGTTACAGGAAACCTCCTTCCGTTAGTTGCTGCGATCATTATGCCTTTGAGTACAATTACTATTGTAAGTTTTGTGACTTTTATGTCTAACTATTTCAGTAACAGAAATTTAGAATGATTTTAAATTGTTTTGAAAGATATTTTTTATAAATTTAACATATCTTTTTGCTCATGATAATTATCATATTTTATGCGCCCTTAACGAAGTAATTTTGTTAATATAAATCTAAGGTATGAGTGTTATTTATCTTTTAATTTCAGTAAGTATTTTTGTGGCAATCTGTTTCTTTATTGCCTTTATCGCAGCTGTCAAATCTGGACAGTATGATGATGATTATACTCCTTCAGTCAGAATTCTTTTTGATGACGAAACAAAAATTAATTCCCAAAATAATAATTCACCAATCGAAGAAAAACAAGTATAATTATGGAAATGGAACAGTTTTATTACGACAACAAAATTGTAAAAAAATTCATTTATGCCACAATTCTTTTTGGAGTTGTTGGTATGTTAGTGGGGCTTACCTTAGCGGTAATGTACCTTTTTCCCAACATTACAGATGGGATTTCGTGGCTGAGTTACGGCCGATTAAGACCATTGCACACCAATGCAGTTATTTTTGCCTTTGTGGGTAATGCCTTTTTTGCCGGTATGTATTACTCGCTGCAAAGATTGCTAAAAGCCAGAATGTTTAGTGATTTTTTAAGTAATCTTCATTTCTGGGGTTGGCAGTTAATTATTGTAGCTGCTGCAATTACACTTCCGTTAGGTTATACTTCTTCTAAAGAATATGCAGAGCTAGAGTGGCCAATTGATATTGCAATCGCTTTGATTTGGGTTGTAATGGGAATTAATATGATTGGTACTATGCTACGTCGTAGAGAGCGTCACCTATATGTTGCAATCTGGTTTTATCTAGCAACATTTGTAACGGTAGCTGTACTGCATATCTTTAACAATATTGAAATTCCTGTTTCAGGTTTAAAAAGCTACTCTGTATATGCAGGTGTTCAGGATGCGCTTGTACAATGGTGGTACGGGCACAATGCGGTGGCATTTTTCCTTACTACTCCGTTCTTGGGATTAATGTATTATTTCGTTCCAAAAATTGCAAACAGGCCTGTTTACTCCTATAGATTATCTATTATTCACTTTTGGTCTTTAATCTTTATCTATATCTGGGCTGGACCACACCACTTATTATATTCTGCACTGCCAAACTGGGCTCAGAATTTAGGAGTTGCATTCTCAGTAATGTTAATTGCTCCATCTTGGGGTGGTATGATCAACGGACTTCTTACATTAAGAGGAGCTTGGGATAAAGTTCGTGAAGAACCGGTCTTAAAATTCTTTGTAGTAGCGATTACAGGTTATGGTATGGCAACTTTTGAAGGACCAATGTTATCTTTAAAAAATGTAAATGCTATTGCGCACTATACTGACTGGATCGTAGCGCACGTACACGTAGGAGCTTTAGCTTGGAATGGTTTTATGTCGTTTGGCATTATCTATTGGTTAATTCCAAGAATGACAAAATCGGAGTTGTTCTCTAAGAAATTGGCAAACTTCCATTTCTGGATTGGTACTTTAGGTATTATCGTATATACAATTCCATTATATGTGGCTGGTTTTCAACAAGCATCTATGTGGAAACAATTTAATCCAGATGGGACTTTAACTTATGGAAACTTCCTTGAAACGGTAACAGCTATTATGCCAATGTATTGGATGAGAGCTATTGGAGGTACTTTGTATCTAGTTGGGATGCTGACATTGGTTTACAACATCATTATGACAGTAAAAGCTGGTAATACAATCGAAGATGAATTGGCTCAGGCTCCAGCATTACAAACCATAAAAAGCGGTAGATTAAGCGGAGAGAAATTCCACTCATGGTTAGAAAGAAAACCAATTCAGTTAACCATTCTAGCTACTATAGCAATTTTAATTGGAGGTATTATTCAGATTGTGCCAACAATTATGGTGAAATCAAATATTCCAACTATTTCGAGTGTAAAACCATATACACCGTTAGAGCTTGAAGGACGTGACTTATATATTAGAGAAGGTTGCGTTGGTTGTCACTCACAATCAGTTCGTCCTTTTAGAAGTGAAGTAGAACGTTATGGAGTTCAATCAAAAGCGGGAGAGTTTGTTTACGACCATCCATTCTTATGGGGATCTAAACGTACAGGACCAGATTTATTGAGAGTAGGTGGTAAGTACAATGACAACTGGCATTTTAACCACATGTGGAATCCGCAAAGTACATCTGCAGGATCTATTATGCCGGGTTACAAATGGTTGTTTGATAACAAACCAATGGACATTTCATTGACTCAGAAGAAAATGCAAGCGATGATTTCTTTAGGAGTACCATATACTCCAGAAGAAGTTGCAAATGCACAGAAAACTTTAAGAGAGCAGGCTGTTAAGATTGAAAAAAGCTTAGAAAGCGATCCTGATTTCGTTAAGAGTTATGAAGACAGCCGTAAAAAGGCTTCTGCAAAAGGCGAGAAATTCATTCCGATGAACGAAAGAGAAATCGTTGCTTTGATCGCTTATATTCAAAGACTTGGTACTGATATTAAAGTAAAAGAAACTAAATAACAGCATTATGTTTGAACAGATAAAACACAATATGGAAACAATATCGGGTGTAGAATTATACCCGATTATTTCCCTCTTGATTTTCTTCTTCTTCTTTGTAGGATTAGGCATTTGGGTGTTCTCTTATAGAAAAGAAAAAATTCAAGAAATGAGTAATATACCTTTAGATGAAGGACTTATTGTAATCACAAAAGATAGATAAAAATGAAAAAGCTTTTCCCAGTATATGTTAGAGTACCGCTGATTTTCTTCATCGTATTTGCTTTGATGGAATATTTTATAGATTCAGGCGATAAGCCGGCTTTTGTAAAATATCCAATGGTATCAGTCTTTTTATTTGTCTTTTTGTTTATTCTAATTGCGATCGAGATTACGCTTAGCGCTGTAAATCGAGTGATGTATCAATTATTATCACCAGAAGAAAAAGCTCAAAAAGAACTTGAAGAAAGTTTAAGTTTCAAAGAAAGCACTTGGTTTAAAAACCTAATGCACAAATTGACTAAAACAGAACCAATTGAAAAAGAAGCCGACTTATTGATGGATCATGATTATGACGGAATCAAAGAGTTGGATAATAATTTACCGCCATGGTGGGTATATTTATTCTACATCTGTATCATTTTTGGAGTAATTTATGTAGTTCGTTATGATGTCTTAGGAGCTGATGATCAGGAAATGGAGTTGAAAAAAGAAATGGCTCAGGCAAAAATTGATGTTGAAGAATACATGAAAACTGCTCCAGATTTAATGGACGAAAAAACGGTTGTTTTATTAACTGACGAACCAAGTTTAGCAGCAGGAAAAGAGATCTTTACAACAAACTGTGCAGCTTGTCACCGTGCCGATGCAGGAGGACAGATTGGGCCAAACCTTACAGATGATAGATGGATTTTAGGAGGAGGAATCAAAAATCTATTCCATACCATTACAAACGGAGGTAGAGACGGAAAAGGTATGATTGCTTGGAAAGGGACTCTTAAACCAAAAGAAATACAAAAAGTTGCGAGTTATATTCTGTCTTTGCAAGGAAGTAATCCAAAAGATCCAAAAGAAGCAGAAGGAGAAGTTTGGGTAGACGATAGTGCTCCTAAAACCGATGCCGCAGCAGCAACCACAAAAGATACCACAGAAGTTAAAAAATAATTAGAATATCATGTCAAATTTACCAGACGAAGCTTTTAGAAATACCATTGGAACAATAGATGAAGGTGGTAAGCGAAAATTTATATTTCCTAAAAAACCGTCTGGTAAATTTTATGATTATAGGAAAATTGTCAGCTATGTTTTGCTGGCAATTTTATTCATAAATCCGTTTATTAAAGTAAATGGGAACCAATTTATGATGTTCAATATTATGGAACGTCGTTTTAATATCTTTGGATTCCCTTTTTGGCCTCAGGATTTTTATCTCTTCGTAATTTCAATGCTTGTCGGCGTTGTATTTGTCATTTTATTTACGGTTGTTTTCGGAAGAATTTTTTGTGGCTGGATATGTCCGCAGACTATTTTCCTCGAAATGGTTTTCCGCCGCATCGAATATGCGATTGATGGAGACCGCGGTTCTCAGAGTCGTTTAGCAAAACAAGAATGGAATGCGGAGAAAATTAGAAAACGAGTTTTAAAATGGGCTATTTTCTTCTTAATCTCTTTTCTTATTGCCAATGTCTTTTTAGCTTATTTGGTTGGAAGCGATGCTTTGTTCTTAATGATTGAGCAAGGTCCAATTGCGCAAGCTAGTAATTTTATCGCACTGCTTATCTTTACTGGTGTTTTCTATTTTGTTTTTGTTTGGTTTCGTGAACAAGTTTGTATTATTGCTTGTCCATACGGAAGATTGCAAGGAGTTCTTTTAGATAATAAATCTATAAATGTTGCTTATGATTTTGTGCGAGGTGAAAAAGAAGAAGGACGCGCAAAATTCAAAAAAAATGAAGATAGAGCATTAACAGGAAAAGGAGATTGTATTGATTGTCTCCAATGCGTTCATGTTTGCCCAATGGGAATTGACATAAGAAACGGAACACAGCTAGAATGTACAAACTGTACAGCTTGTATCGACGAATGCGATCATATCATGGAATCTGTAGGATTGCCAAAAGGTCTTATCCGATACGCTTCTGAAGATGAAATTGCAAAAAAAGAACCTTTCAAGTTTACAGCAAGAATGAAAGGATATACAGCTGTTCTCTTCATTTTATTGAGTATTTTTGTTGGAATGCTGTTTTTGAGAACAGATGTACAGGCAGTAGTTTTACGCTTGCCTGGCCAGCTGTTCCAACATAATGGCGAAAAAATCAGTAATGTTTACACTTATAAAATTGTAAACAAAACAATGAAAGATTACAATGATATTCATTTCGAATTAATAAATCAAAAAGGAGAAATCAAAAATGTAGGGAAAAGACATTTTAAAGTTGCTAAAGAAGGAATTTCTCAAGGCACATTGTTTATCGAAATTGATGAAGTTCTACTCGAAAGCGATAAAACAAAAGTTAAAATTGGAGTTTATAATGGTTCTGAACTCCTTGAAACAACAACTACAAATTTCTTAGGGCCGCGAAGTTTTAATTAAAAATATAATATTATGAAGTTTAATTGGGGAACAGGAATTGTCATAGCATTCGCATTGTTTATGACGTTTATTTTATATTTTGTTTTTGAAGTGCAGTCAAATTCTAAATACGATAATGATTTGGTTGTTGAAGAATATTACAAACACGATACACATTTTCAGGAAGAGATGGCAAGAATTCAAAATGCACACGATTTGCAGCATAAACCATCAATTAAATATACTCCAGAAGGTGTGGCCGTGATTTTTCCAGCAGGATTTGAAAGTGACAAAGTGAAAGGAAATATCCAATTGTACAGACCTTCAAACAAAAAATTTGATTTTAATACTCAAATAGCTTTAACTAATTCAGAAATCATTATTCCACAGAAAAAATTAATAAAAGGGCGTTGGGATGTTAATATGGAATGGCAGTATGAAGGCAAAAAATATCTCACTAAAGAAGTTATTTACGTAAACTAAAACACGATGTTATTCTCTGCTTTCTTTTTGGGTTTAATCAGCAGTCTGCACTGTGTTGGAATGTGCGGGCCAATTGCCATGATGCTTCCCGTAGACAGGCAAAACGAAGCCAAAAAGGCAACACAGATTATTACCTATCATTTCGGACGATTAACAGCTTACGCTACAATCGGACTGATTTTTGGATTGTTAGGAAGAGGTTTTTTTCTGGCAGGATTACAGCAAAAAATGTCAATAATTATTGGTGTGATCATGATTATTGTGGTTTTAATTCCAGAGAAAAAATTTGCGCAATACAATTTTTCTAAACCTGTTTACAAAATCATTTCAAAAGTTAAAGCCAATCTTGGAAGTCAGTTTAAAAATAAGAGTTACAAATCTCTTTTTACAATTGGTCTTCTAAACGGTTTTTTACCTTGTGGAATGGTTTATGTTGCTTTATTTGGAGCAATTGCAATGCAAAGCGCAAATCTTGGAGTTCTTTATATGCTTTTGTTCGGAATTGGAACTATGCCATTAATGACGGTTGTAGTTTATGTCAACTCATTATTGAAATTGCCTTTCAGAAACAAAATCCAAAAGGCAATTCCGTATGTAGCAGTTATAATTGGTGTTTTATTTATCCTTCGCGGATTAGGATTGGGAATTCCATATATTTCTCCTTCAAATATGAGTCTTTTTGTGCAGCAGACTCCAAACTGCCATTAGAAAATATAATTTTAGATTTATTATACAGTCATCGAGAACAGATTTGTTTCCGGTGACTTTCTTTTTAGATGTAAATCAAATGCCATACAGATATTACGTACAAAAGGTCTTCCTTCTTCTGTAATCTTGATTTTATTATCTTCAATAATAATTAAATTATCATTTTCTATTTCTTTTAAAGCATTTAACACTTCAGGAAGTTCAGTGAAATTTAAAGATTCTGCAGTCCAGGAAGTTTCCAATTCGCAGGTTAAATTCAGAATATGTTTTCTAATAATAAGATCTTCATTATTTAAAATATGACCTTTTACAACAGGAAGTTTATCAGACTCTAAAATCTCGTAGTATTCCTCTAGGCTTTTTGTATTTTGAGCAAAACTATACCAGCTATCACTAATTGAAGAAACGCCTAAACCAATCATAACCTGAGTTTTAGAAGCGCTGTAGCCCATGAAATTTCTATGTAGATTTCCGTTGTGAGCCGCTTTGTATAAACTGTCACCAGCTAATGCAAAATGATCCATACCAATTTCGTGATAACCGTTCTGAATAAGAAGTTTTTTACCTATTTCATACAGTTTTCTCTTTTCGGCATCTTTTGGCAGATTCTCATCATTAAAACCGCGCTGTCCGTTTCCTTTTATCCAAGGCACATGTGCATAGCTATAAAATGCCAATCTATCTGGTTTTAATGAATTGGTTTTTTCTACCGTATCAACTACATCTTCGATAGTTTGAAAAGGAAGCCCAAAAATAATATCGTGACCAATTGAAGTATAGCCAATTTCTTTTGCCCAAAAAGTTACTTTGGCTACATTATGAAAAGGTTGAATTCTGTTGATTGCTTTTTGAACTGTAGGAGAATAATCTTGCACGCCAAAACTTACTCTGCGAAAGCCTAAATCGTATAGTTTTTTAAGCTGTTCGTGAGTTGTGTTATTTGGATGTCCTTCAAAACTAAATTCGTGATTTTCTGCTTTTACAGCATAATCAAAAATCCCGTTAATAAGACATTCTAGATTTTCTTTTGAAAAGAATGTAGGAGTTCCTCCGCCCAAGTGAATTTCTTTAATTACGGGTTTTTCGGGAAGCAAATCACAATACATTTTCCATTCTTTCAGAACTGCCTGAATGTATTTTTCTTCTACTGAGTGATTTTTTGTAATGCGTTTATTGCATCCGCAAAAAGTGCACATGCTTTCACAGAAAGGTAGGTGGATGTATAAACTTATTCCGTTTTTTGAATTGCTTTCAGAAAATGACTGCTTTAAAGTAGTAATCCATTTTTCTGAAGTAAAGTCTGCTTCATTCCAATATGGAACTGTAGGGTAACTAGTATATCTTGGACCTGGGACATTATACTTTTGAGTCAAAGAAATTTTCATAATGACGGATTTAGTTTACATCAAAATTAAAACTTCAAGCCAAGACATAAAATGACAAATATCATGTAAGGAGCAAAAAAAAGAGGCCTATAATAGAACCTCTTTTCTGAATTAAATAACTAACGTGATATAGAATCTTGGATGATTTTAAGCCATTTTTTCGCAAACTGATGATCTTGATAGACGCTAATCTGTTTGATGCGGTCATCGTCAAAATCATAGAATGGAATTATTATTTTTTTACCAGTTTCTTTTTCTTGAAAATCAAAGTCAATTTTAACAATAGTATCAGAACCAGAATCTGTTGTTGGAATTAATTTGCATGAAGCAATTGTATTTAAATCGACATATATTGATTCTTGCTGATTTGGATTGAAATTCATCAAAATAAACTTATTGTTTTTCTGATCAATTGTCAAAGTTTTATTGTTGATTGATTCTGTTAAATCAAAATCTTCTGGATGATTTGGATTGAATCTTTTTTTGATGTTTAAAATTCTTGATTTGCTAGCTGCTGATGAACGCGCAGAAAAATAGATTGGGATAGCAACAATAATTAAAATCACAATACCCATTATTGTGGTAGTAGTTTCCATGATGTTTTTAATGTAATAAATAAATGATATGCAAAACAGTTTTCAGTTTGAAAACGGCTAAGTAAGTGCTGAAGAGATAATTCTTCTAAAAAATCAAGTATTTATTTACCAGAAAAAATGGAAAGCATAGAGTATGACTGAAACCTTTTTACTTTGAGTAGTAAATAGTTTAGTATATGCTGTAGTGTGTGCAACGGTTTGATGCTGTGGAACAAGCGGTAAAAGGTTGTCAAAACATTTAATTATTCCGGTAGGATTTGTTTTGATGTTTGCTGCAAACTGATAACTTCCCTGTGGTTGTATAAATGCAGACGAATCAGGAATGTCTTTACAGAAGTTGGTGTCGGATTTTTCCGTTTCAATTACGTGTATAGAAGCTTGGTCTGCCTGATAAGCAAACAGCCCTGCAAGTATAAGTGTAATAAGAATAACGGTTTTACGAATCCAATTCATGTCGGCGAATTTAAGTCATAAAACGCAATTAAAGAAATTTTATAGAATTAATTAACACTCAAAAAAAAGTCCTCAGCGTAACTGAGGACTTATGAGGTTATTGTTGCATTTTAAAATAATAATCTGCGGAATGTTTGCCACTTCCATAAAATAGAAAGAATAAGCAGACTAATAAAACGACTATTGCTAAAACTAAACTTTCAGAATGCATTCTTCCCATAGAGTTGACAAGAACTGCACCAAATAAAATGGGTAATTGAGCAGCGATTGCCCATCTGGTCAAAAGCCCAAAAATAATCATTATACCACCAATCATGTGGGCAGGAGCAATGTAATGCAGCATAAACATGCCTCCGCCATACTTATCGATAGGGGAAATCAAATCATGCAGGTATTGAACATTGGTGACGAAAGAGACACCTTTCATAAATAAAAATCCACCCAAAACAATACGTACTAAATCAACTGGTAAATAAGTGTGCGAATTTGCCCATTTATTCAAACTTTTTACATTTTCCATGATGTTGTGTGATTAAAAATTACATACTAAGTTACTAATTTTTAGTGATATATGTATTTTTAATAAATGAAAAATAAGTTTTTTGCTTTTTATTTAACGTATTGCTGCCAATTCTTAAATCATTAAACCTGAATGACTCCTAAATTGAATGGTTTTTGAATAGGAGCGTGGTTTGCAGCCTCAATTCCTATTGAAATCCAATTACGCGTCTCAAGCGGGTCAATGATTGCATCCGTCCAAAGTCTTGAAGCAGCATAGTAAGGTGATGTCTGCTCATCATAACGTGCTTTTATTTTATCGAATAATTCGGTTTCTTTTGCTTCATCAACAGTTTCTCCTTTCGCTTTAAGCGAAGAAGCTTCAATTTGCGCTAAAACTTTTGCTGCTTGAGTTCCGCCCATAACAGCAAGTTCGGCACTTGGCCAAGCAAATATTAATCTAGGATCGTATGCTTTTCCGCACATGGCGTAATTTCCTGCACCATACGAATTCCCGACAATTACAGTAAATTTAGGAACAACAGAATTACTTACGGCATTTACCATTTTGGCACCATCTTTAATAATTCCGCCGTGTTCTGATTTTGAACCTACCATAAAACCTGTTACGTCTTGTAAAAATACCAACGGAATCTTTTTCTGATTGCAATTGGCAATAAAACGAGTTGCCTTGTCAGCGCTATCAGAATAAATAACGCCTCCAAACTGCATTTCACCTTTTTTGGTTTTTACCACTTTTCTTTGATTGGCAACAATTCCAACAGCCCAACCATCAATTCTGGCATAACCTGTTATTAGAGATTGTCCATAGCCTTCTTTGTAAGCTTCAAATTCAGAATTATCTACCAAACGTTTGATAATTTCCAACATATCATATTGCTCGGTTCTGGCTTTTGGAAGAATTCCGTAAATCTCATTTGGATCTAGAGCTGGTTTTTCGGCTTTGATTCTGCTGTAACCAGCTTTTTCAAAGTCACCAATTTTATCTACAATATTTTTGATTTTATCTAAAGCGTCTTTGTCGTCTTTAGCTTTATAATCGGTAACACCTGAAATTTCACAGTGAGTTGTTGCTCCGCCAAGAGTTTCGTTGTCGATTGTTTCGCCAATTGCGGCTTTTACTAAATAACTTCCTGCAAGGAAAATACTCCCTGTTTTGTCTACAATTAGAGCTTCATCGCTCATAATTGGAAGATAAGCGCCTCCAGCAACACAGCTTCCCATAACAGCAGCAATTTGAGTAATTCCCATGCTGCTCATTTGAGCATTGTTTCTAAAGATACGTCCGAAATGTTCTTTGTCAGGGAAAATTTCATCCTGCATTGGCAAATAAACTCCTGCGCTATCTACAAGATAAATAATTGGGAGTCGGTTTTCCATTGCTATTTCCTGTGCGCGAAGGTTTTTCTTTCCCGTTATCGGAAACCAGGCTCCAGCTTTTACTGTAGCATCATTGGCAACCACTATACATTGCTTTCCTCTGATGTAGCCAATTTTTACCACAACACCTCCCGAAGGACATCCGCCGTGTTCTGGATACATTCCTTCGCCAGCAAAACCTCCAATTTCAATACTTTTAGAATTTTCATCCAATAAATAAGCAATTCTTTCGCGAGCGGTCATTTTGCCTTCAGCATGTAGTTTTTCGATTCTTTTTTCGCCTCCGCCTAATTTCACTTTGGCAAATTTTTGTTTTAATTCAGAAAGAAGTAATTTATTGTGATCTTCGTTTTTATTGAAGTTTAAATCCATGATATAGTATTGATTTGATAAAATAGTGTTGGCTAATTTACAAAATCAATTGAAATAAAACGAATGTGAGATTAGTTCTCAATTTTAAAATTTTGAAAAAAAATAGAGAGTTAAAAATAAAAATCGGCTCATTTTGCAAACAAACGAGCCGATTTTTTAATATTAGAAAATAGAAACTATTCTTTTACTTTATTCAAAGAAAGTGCATTAATGCAGTAACGCAATCCACTTGGTGGTGGACCATCGGGGAAAATATGTCCTAAATGCGAGTCACAAACATTACAAGTTACCTCAACACGAATCATTCCGTGCGATCTGTCGGCATGATATCCAACTGCATTTTCTTTTACAGGTTGAGTAAAAGACGGCCATCCTGTTCCAGATTCAAACTTCTCGCTTGCATCAAACAATAAAGTGCCACAGCATTTGCATTCATAAATTCCTGGCTCGAATAAACTGCACATTTCTGAGCTAAAAGATCTTTCAGTTCCTTTTAAACGAGTTACCTGAAATTCTTCTGGAGTTAAAAGCTGTTTCCATTCTTCCTCCGTTTTCTCCACTCTTTTGTCTGGAGTTGGATTCCCTTTATTTGTAAAATGAATTACATCTGCCCATTTTATCATAACTTTTTCTTTTTAGTGAATGTTTCAGGTTTCAAGTTTCAGGTTTACTGTGACTGATTTCTATTCTTCTTCTTTCTGTCCCATCATCATCAGATAGGCTTTAAGGAAAGGATCGATATTTCCGTTCATTACACCGTCAACATCGCTGGTTTCGTAACCTGTGCGAACGTCTTTGACTAATTTATAAGGTTGCATCACGTAATTACGAATCTGCGAACCCCATTCGATTTTCATTTTTCCAGCTTCAATATCAGCACGTTGCGCTTGCTGTTTCTTCAATTCGATTTCGTACAATTGAGAACGAAGCATCTGCATAGCACGCTGTCTGTTATCTTGTTGAGAACGAGTTTCAGAACATTGAATCTGAATTCCAGTAGGCTTGTGAACCAATTGAACTTTAGTTTCAACCTTATTTACGTTTTGTCCTCCAGCACCACTCGAACGAGAAGTGGTAATTTCGATATCGGCAGGGTTAATGTCGATTTCGATACTGTCATCAACCAATGGATAAACGTAAACTGATACGAAAGAAGTATGACGTTTAGCATTACTGTCAAAAGGCGAAATACGTACCAAACGGTGAACTCCATTTTCTCCTTTTAGATATCCAAAAGAATAATCTCCTTCGAATTCTAAAGTTACGGTTTTAATTCCGGCAACATCGCCTTCTTGAAAGTTAAGTTCTTTGATTTTGTAACCATAACTTTCTCCCCACATCATGTACATACGCATCAGCATTCCTGCCCAGTCACAGCTTTCAGTTCCTCCAGCACCGGCTGTAATTTGAACTACGGCGCTTAGACTGTCGCCTTCGTCAGAAAGCATGTTTTTGAATTCGATGTTTTCA
The DNA here is from genome assembly GCF_003254545.1 of Flavobacterium tistrianum. Classification (GTDB taxonomy): domain Bacteria; phylum Bacteroidota; class Bacteroidia; order Flavobacteriales; family Flavobacteriaceae; genus Flavobacterium; species Flavobacterium tistrianum. The sequence continues at coordinate 152,276 of NZ_QJRH01000069.1, read as the reverse complement.
ATATGTGCTTGCGCGGCATTGTATTGTTCATCTAATTCATCTACAGAAAGTTCGCCTTCTTTATAAAAATCATAAGCAAGCTGTAACTCTTCTGTAAGAGAGACTGCTTTATCATAATCTTCAATCCATTTTTTCTTGTTTCGAAGATTTTTTACAATGTTTTCTGCTTCTTTTGGATTGTTCCAAAAGTCAGGGGCAAAAGTTTTTTCTTCTTCGTTTGCAATTTCGATTAGCTTGGCATCAACGTCAAAGATACCTCCTCAACGCACCAAGGCGCTCCACAATACCTTTTACTTGTTCGGCTGTTGTCATAAATTAATTAATAGGTTTTTATATGTTTTTTAGAATTATTACGTTAATTTGGTCTAGAGAAACCAGCGAGTTAAATTTTACCAAAACTTGCTGAGAATAACTATAAGTAATACGTAATTTTGCATACAAAAATAAGATATAGTTTTTAGAATATGGAAATAAATTTAATCAGCGATACCATAACAAAGCCTACTTATGAAATGCTGCAGTATATGTTTAACGCCCACGTTGGCGATGACGTATACAAACAGGACCCAACGGTGATTGAATTGGAAAATAGAACAGCAGAGTTTTTTGGTATGGAAGCTGGACTTTTCTTTCCGTCTGGAACTATGGCAAACCAGACTGCAATAAAACTGCATACGCAGCCTGGCGAACAGCTAATAGCTGACAAATACGCTCACGTTTACCATTATGAAGGAGGAGGAGTTTCTTTTAACAGCGGTGTTTCGTGCTGTCTTTTGGATGGAAATCGAGGTATGATAACAGCTGCGCAAGTTAAAGCAGCAATAAACGATCCAGAGTTTTATCATAGTCCGTTAACGAGTTTGGTTTGTGTTGAAAATACAACCAATAAAGGCGGCGGCGCGTGTTACGAATTGGAAGATTTAAGAGAAATAAAAAAGGTTTGCGATGCTCATAATTTGAAGTTTCATTTAGATGGAGCAAGGATTTGGAATGCATTAGTGGCTAAAAGACAAAATCCTAGAGAGTTCGGAGCTATTTTCGATACTATTTCAGTTTGTTTATCAAAAGGATTAGGTGCTCCAATTGGTTCTGTATTGCTTGGAAGTAAAGCTGATATTCACAGAGCGTTGAGAATCAGAAAGATATTGGGTGGGGGGATGCGTCAAGTTGGTTATTTGGCTGCGGCAGGATTATATGCTTTGGCTCATAATATTGAAAGATTGGCTGAAGACCACCGCAGAGCAAAAGAAATTGCCAAAATCTTAAGCACAAAACCTTGGATTGCGTCAATTGAACCTGTAGAAACTAATATCTTGATTTTTTCGCTTGCAGAAGGCTACAGCGATCAATTATTAATTGAGAAATTAAAACAGAAAAATATATTAATAAGTTCGCTTGGACACAACAAACTTAGAATCGTAACACATTTAGACTATAAGGAAGTAATGCATACATATGTTTTAGAAACGCTTTTGAAGTTTTGAAAGAAAGGTTCAAAGCTGCAAAGGTTCAGAGGAACAAAGGTTAAAAAAAAGAGGATGTTAAAACATCCTCTTTTTTTGTGGCAAAGAAAGAAAACCTTTGAACCTTTGTCACTCTGAACCTTTGTTTCTATTTTATTTAAACAAATTATCCATTCCAGGAATAGAAGGCATGTCCATTCTTGCAACAGCATCTAATTCTCTTTCGTTTACACTTGTTGCTTTTTCTATAGCTTTATTTAGCGTTACAATTAAGTAATCTTCTAGTTGCTCCTTATCTTCTAAAAGAGAATCGTCAATAGAAAGAGATTTTATTTTTCTGCTTGCTGTAATAGTAACTTTTAATAATCCGTCAGCGCTTTGTTCATCAATCAAAACAGTATCTAAACGCTTTTTTGTATCTTCAATTTTTTGTTGGGTTTCTTTAAGTTTACCCATCATTCCCATTAAATCCATTTTTGTTGATTTTTTAAATTATTTCAGACAAAATTAGTATATTGCTGTGTTAATTCAATAGAATATTTTATGAAAAAATTAATTTTGTTCTGTTGGGTTTGTGCTATTTTTGCGTCTTCATATTTAAAAATTAATGCTCAATCAATGCAAAATGATATATCGGCCCCAAAGGCTAAAATAATTCCAAAGACATTAAAAAAACATAAAGAATCTAGAGTTGACAACTATTTCTGGCTTAATGACAGAGAAAATCCAGAAGTAATAGATTATTTAAATCAAGAGAATGCTTATTACGAAAGCATGACTGCCCATACTCAAAATTTGAAAGATAATCTATTTGAAGAAATGAAAGGCAGAATTAAAGAAGACGATTCTTCGGTTCCTTATTTCTACAATGGATATTTTTACATTACCCGTTTTGAAACAGGTCAAGATTATCCAATTTTCGCTCGAAAAAAGGGAAGTCTTTCTGCAGATGAAGAAATTCTTTTTGACTGTAACGAAATGGCAAAAGGGCATGCTTATTTCAAATTGGGAGGTTTAAGCATTAGTCCAGATAACAAATTTGCTAGTTTTGGAGTAGATATCGTTGGAAGAAGAATCTATACAATTCAAATAAAAAACTTAGAAACAGGCGAAATCTTAGCTGATAAAATAGAAAATGTTACAGGAGCTTCTGTTTGGGCAAATGATAATAATACTATATTTTATGTAAGACAAGATCAGGTGACATTAAGAGCTGATAAAGTTTTCAGACATAAATTAAACACAAAATCTGAAAAAGATGCTTTAGTTTATGATGAAACAGATGACACTTTTAATGTGTCAATCAGTAAAGAAAAATCAAGAAAGTATATTGTTATTGGTTCTGGAAGCACTTTGACGACAGAATATAGAATTTTGAATTCTAATAATCCAGATGGAGAATTTACTGTTTTCCAGCCACGTGTTCGCGGATTAGAATATAGCATTTCTCATTACGAAGATTCTTTTTATGTTTTGACTAATAAAGATAAGGCGACTAATTTTAAATTAATGAAAACGCCAGAAGCCAAAACGGGAAAGAAAAACTGGGTAGATCTTATTCCACATAGAGAAGATGTTTTATTAGAAGATATCGAGATTTTTAAGAACTATTTGGTTGTTGAAGAACGCTCTAACGGATTGAATCATATAAGAATCATGCCTTGGAATGGCGAACCAGATTATTATCTTCCTTTTGGCAGTGAAACGTATAATGCGTACACTACAACCAATGTTGATTTTGATACCGATATTTTGCGTTATAGCTATCAATCATTAGCAACTCCGTCTTCTGTAATTGATTTTAATATGAAGACTAAAACTAAAGAAATCTTAAAAGAACAGCAGGTTTTAGGAGGAAAGTTTGATAAAGAGAATTATATAGAGGAGAGAGTTTGGGCAACTGCTAGAGATGGAGTAAAGGTGCCAATTTCTATGGTTTACCGAAAAGGATTAGAGAAAAATGGAAAAAATCCGTTATTGCTTTATGCGTATGGCTCTTACGGAATTACAATGGATACTTATTTTTCTTCAACAAGATTATCGCTTCTAGACCGCGGATTTGTTTACGCAATTGCGCATATTAGAGGAGGTGAAGACTTAGGAAGACAATGGTATGAGGACGGAAAACTGTTAAAAAAGAAAAATACCTTTACAGATTTCATCGATTGCTCTAAATTTGTAATAGACCAAAAGTACACTTCTCCTGAACATCTGTATGCTGAAGGAGGGTCTGCCGGAGGACTTTTGATGGGAGTTATCGTGAATGAAGCTCCTGAATTGTATAATGGCGTTATCGCTCAGGTGCCTTTTGTAGACGTAATTACTACGATGCTAGATGATAGTATTCCGCTTACAACTGGAGAGTATGACGAATGGGGAAACCCAAACAATAAAAAATATTACGATTATATGTTGTCGTATTCGCCTTACGATAATGTAAAAGCACAGGAATATCCTAATATGTATGTATCTACCGGCTTACATGATTCGCAGGTACAATACTGGGAGCCAGCTAAATGGGTTGCGAAATTGAGGGAATTAAAAACAAATAATAAAATTTTGTTTTTAGATACCAACATGGATGCAGGTCATGGCGGGGCTTCGGGACGTTTTGAGGCTTTAAAAGACTTAGCAAAAGAATTTAGTTTTTTATTAGATTTGGAAAAAATTAAAAGCTAATTAGAAATTTTTTGTTAAATTTGCAACCTATCAAGGTTAATTTAAAAAGACCTTTGATTAACTATTTTTTTATGAAAGAAGAAATAAGCGCTTATAATAATGTTTTAGAGTTAATAGGAAACACCCCTCTTATTAAACTAAATAAAATCACCGAAGAGTTAGAAGGAAATTTCTACGCAAAGGTAGAAGCTTTCAATCCAGGTCATTCCTCAAAAGATAGAATAGCATTATATATTATTGAAGAAGCAGAGAGAAAAGGAATTCTATCACCAGGAGATACCATTATCGAAACTACCTCTGGTAACACAGGATTTAGTTTAGCAATGGTAAGCATTATTAAAGGTTACAATTGTATTTTGGCTGTAAGCTCAAAATCATCTAAGGATAAAATTGACATGTTGAGAAGTTTAGGCGCCAAAGTGTATGTCTGTCCGGCTCACGTTTCTGCAGATGATGAAAGATCTTATTATAATGTAGCCAAACGTTTGCACGAAGAGACAAAAGGATCAGTCTATATTAATCAATATTTCAACCAGCTAAATATTGATGCCCACTACAACACTACAGGTCCAGAGATTTGGGAACAAACAAAAGGACAAATCACGCACTTAGTTGCTTGCAGCGGAACAGGAGGAACTATCTCTGGAACTGCAAAATTCTTAAAAGAAAAAAATCCAAATATTAGAATCTTAGGAGTTGATGCTTTTGGATCTGTATTGAAAAAATACCATGAGACAAGAGAATTTGACAGCAAAGAAATTTACCCTTACCGTATAGAAGGTCTTGGTAAAAACTTAATTCCATCGGCAACCGATTTTGATATTATTGATAAATTCATGAAAGTAACCGACGAGGAAAGCGCTCACTCTGCTAGAGAGGTTACCAGAAAAGAAGGTTTATTTGTTGGGTATACTTCTGGTGCAGTAATGCAGGCTATTAAACAATATGCTGAAGAAGGAGAATTTACAAAAGACAGTAATATTATTGCTATTTTCCCAGATCATGGTTCTCGTTACATGAGTAAAGTATTCAGCGATGACTGGATGAACGAGCAAGGCTTCTTTGATAGTGTTAATGAAGAAGAAGCTCAAAAAATTGAATTCGTAAAGTAATAAAAGTACTTTTCAAAATATAAAGACTCCATTTGTTTTTCGAATGGAGTTTTTTTTTTTTTTTTTTTTTTCTAACTTTTCTCGGTGATAAATTTTGTAAAAGTTAAAATTTATTATTTTGATGAATATACTGTGTTTATACGTAGGAAAATATAATTTTATTTGCTTTTATTGTAATATTTTAATAAAACTTTTGAGTTTTTAAAAATGTTTTTATCATCAAAATCCAGGAAAAACGTTGTTTAAACGATTTTTTAGGCACTTTATCGGGAATTTTTTCTTTAAAAATCATAATGGTCTAGTTTTGAGATGTTAAGATAACGAAAGTTGTTTAATCCCTAAAATCTATTACTATGAAAAAATTACTACTAACAGTTTTGTTTGTAAGTTTTTTGAATGTGAATGCACAAACACCGATTCAGGAATTTAACTTTAATGGTACTTTAAACAATACGGCAAATACAATTTCATTTATTGGAACCAATAATTTTGTAGCAGATAGAGCTGGAGCCTTAAAAGGAGCTCAGCGACTAAACAATAAAGCTTTAGAAGCAGTAATCGATAATCTGCCTCAAGGAAAAAGCGCAAGAACAATTAGTATTTGGGTTAAATTCAATGATATTTCAAATGCAAATTATATTTGGGGATACGGAAATCCTTTAAATGCTCAGTATTGCGGTTTATTGCAGCAAGGAACAGCTTCTTCCAACTCTGATTTAAGTTTAGCAGCTTGGGGCGCTTCTAATGATATTATAGTATCTACACCACTTGAAAAGAATGTTTGGTACAATTATGCGATTACATATGAAGGCACTACTTCTAAAATATATCGAGATGGTAAATTATTAAAGTACTCGGAAGGTATGGTGAAATCTACAAATGGAAACATTTTTAGATTGGGAGAAATCAATACAATGGTTGGAATAAATGCTGATATAGATGATTTAAAGATTTATAATGTTGCTTTGACTCTAGAGCAGGTAAATGAATTATACGAGACCGAAAAGCCGTCTAATTTGCTTACAGCGACAGTTGCTGAGGCTATAACGGCAAAAACAGCAGTGAAAGCGAAAACAAGTCAAACTATTATTACCTCTGGAGATGTAAACGGAACCACAAAAAGTATTGAAGTTTATTCGCAAGGGCAAAAAATAGTGGGAAGTAATGCAACGAATTTAATCGATCTTCCAGAGGGGACATATTTATTAAAAATTACCAGTACTCCATCTAAAAAAATTACCTCAAAATAAATAGTTTTTTAGTTTACTTTTTAAATGTTAGTTAGTTTTTTATTGCGCAAGCAATTGGGTTTTTGGAATAGTAAGGAAAGCTTTCTGTGTTCAGGAGGCTTTTTTTAATTTCCATCAAAAATAGTTTTGAAATGCGCAAAAAGGATAATATTTCTATCATCAAAGTGTTTTTGTGAGAATTGTGTATTTGTATGTAGGAATCGTTTGGATATGTTGAATTAAAATTATAGTTTTAACAAAATTTTTGAAAATAATAAATGATTTTTTGAATTTGCAGAATCTGTATTTTACAATCAACTACTAGTTGCCTTAACCCCAAGTCACTCTCATAAATCTATGCCTATGAAAAAAATATTACTCACTTTATTGTTTGTAAATTTTTTAACTGCTAATGCGCAAAATCCCGTGCAGGAATTTAATTTCAATGGTAATCTTAACAGCGCCGACAATAGCATTTCATTTGTTGGAACTCCGCTTTATGTGAATGACAGAATGGGAACACCAAGAGGAGCTTTAAGATTAGTTAATAAATCTTTACAGGCTGTTGTTGGTGAGCTTCCGCAAGATAATAAACCAAGGACGATATCAGTTTGGGTAAAATTTAATGCCATAAATATTCCTAATTATATTTTAGGTTATGGAGCTGCAGTAAACGGGCAATATTTTGGTTTAGTTCAGCAACCCGTAAGTGGAGGAAGTTCAGATTTAAGCCTAGTAGGGTGGGGAGATAACAACAATGTAATTGTATCAGTTCCTCTTGTTAAAGAAACCTGGTATATGTATAGTGTTACTTACGATGGTAATGTCTCAAAAATTTACCGTAACGGTGAATTGTTAAAAACGGCTAACGGGATTCAACGTTCAGCGAAAGGCTATATTTTAAATCTAGGGAGATTAAATACCTCAATGAGTATCAACGCAGATATTGATGATTTAAGACTATATAGTGTTGCTATGACTGATGAACAGGTTAGAGAAGCATACAATAGCTCGAAACCAAATGGCGGGACAGTAACTGAAACAACTGTTACAAATTCGTCACCTTTAAGTGCTTCAAAAAAAACTGTTGCTGTAGCTGCAAAACCTTCAGCACCTGCGGACAACACTGTTGAAACAAATAAAACTGGTAAAAAGATTGAAGTTTTCTCACAAGGAAGACAAATAATGAGTGCTAATGCTTCTAACATTACGGATTTACCTGAAGGAACTTATTTAATTAAGGTTATTAATACGAATGCTAAAAAGTAGAGTTCTTATCTGTTTATAATACCACAAAAGCCTTCTGGAATTTTCAGAAGGCTTGTGTTTGTTATCTTTTTTTCTGTTGACCGGGAGCATATGCTTTGGCGCTTTGGTCTCCATTCATTTTTTTTGCTTGTCCTGGCGGTATTTTTTTTCCCGGAGCAGGGTGATGATGATGGTCGTGAGTGTGTACATGAGTACTGCAGCTGATTACGCTTAGCACTAAGAACAAAAGAACCAGTGCTACTACCGCAATTCGAGTGATTTTTGATGTTTGCATTTTTAGTTTTAATTTTATTTGAGGTGTTGCAAATATAATCGAAATGTTATCTTTAGAAGTGTTTAATCTTATTTTAAAATGAATTCAAATAATATTTTCGTTTTCGTTTCAAAATAGTTGTTTTGAAGTTTTTTAAGTAAACTTTTCAAAAACAAAAAAGCTCCAGAAAAATCCAGAGCTTTTTTTAAGATATATTTTATAGAAAGACTATTCTTCTTTCATGGTATGATAAACGTTCATTACGTCATCATCTTCTTCTATTTTTTCGATCAATTTCTCAACGTCAGCGATTTGAGCTTCGGTTAATTCTTTAGTAATTTGCGGAATACGCTCAAAACCAGAAGAAAGGATTTCAAGACCTCTGTTTTCTAATTCTTTTTGCAAAGCACCAAAACTTCCAAAAGGAGCATAGATTAAGATTCCGTCTTCATCTTCAAAAACCTCTTCAGCACCAAAATCAATTAATTCTAGTTCTAATTCCTCAGCATCGATACCATCTTTTGCAATTCTGAAGTTGCAAGTGTGGTCAAACATAAACTCAACAGAACCTTGAGTTCCCATTGTTCCGTTGCATTTGTTGAAATAACTACGAATGTTTGCTACAGTTCTGTTATTGTTATCAGAAGCAGTTTCAATTAAAATAGCAATTCCGTGAGGAGCATATCCTTCAAACAAAATTTCCTTATAGTTGGCAGTATCTTTATTACTTGCATTTTTAATAGCGCGCTCCACATTGTCCTTAGGCATGTTTGCGGCTTTTGCATTTTGAATAACAGCTCTTAATCTAGAATTGGCGTCTGGGTTTGGTCCGCCTTCTTTAACAGCCATTACGATATCTTTACCAATTCTGGTAAATGTTTTGGCCATTGCTGACCAACGTTTCATTTTTCTTCCTTTTCTAAATTCGAACGCTCTTCCCATTTCTAATTTTTAGTTTTGTGATGCAAAAATACGGTTTTCCTAATTTTTACAAAAACAAAATTGTTCTTTTTTGTTTCAGGTTTCAAGTTTCAAGTTGAATGGCTTACGCTGATTTTAACCGCAAAGTTCGCTAGGATTTACGCAAAGAGCACAAGGATTTTTTTTAAGACTTTAATATCTAGTTTTATAAAAGTTCACAAATCTAAATTTTAAACAAATCCAAATTACAAAAAGAGCGAAGCGATTTTTAAAATCTAAAATCTAAAATCTAAAATCTAAAATCTAAAATCTAAAATCTAAAATCTAAAATCTAAAATCACTTGGCTCCTCCGTTAAATTCATTAATAATATTAACGGCTTCATTTAGATACGGATTAGTTTTAAGATTATCCATTTGATATTGATTAATCGTTTTGTCATTTGGATAGGCTCCAAGAAGAAACTGATTGACACTCGAATTGTATACATCAAGCGGATTATTTTCGTCATTAAACGTATTGATCTCTGTCCAAAGTGCATTTAATGTTTTCTTCTGATTGAAAACCGCATCTAATGTCAGCGGAATTTCAGCTTTTGGAGCATTCACAATCTGATCTATTTTAAGATTGATCTTTTTTATATTGTCAAAAAAGTAATTGTCTGATAATCTCGCCGAGCTGTTTTTAGCAATTTTGTCTATCAGATTTCGCTTCACATATGTTTTGTATTTTAAGAAAGGCTCAATACTGTCATTTTTTATAGCCGTCGGAAAATCACTTTCTTTTTGGTAAATATCTTCATAAAACTCAGGAAGCACAACATCTGGTCTTACTCCGATATATTGATGGCTTTTGCCCGTAATTCTGTAAAATTTATTGATAGTTATCTTTAAGAAATCAGTATTTTTTTCTTCTTCAAGCGGAAGAATAGTCTGCATGGTTGCTTTTCCTAACGTAGTGCTTCCTAACAAAAGCGCACGATTGTAATCTTGCATAATAGAAGCAAAAAATTCACTTGCCGAAGCCGTATTGCTGTTAACCAAAACTACGATTGGACCTCTATAAATTACACCTTTAAAAGGATCATTAATTACAGATTTCTCTTTTTTACTGTCAATTACAATAGAAAGCGGACCATAATCTACAAACATTCCAGCCAATTTTATGGCTTCTTCCATAGAACCGCCACCGTTGTCTATAAGATCAATTACAAGGCCTTTTATGCTGTCTCTTTGCAGTTTTATAACCTCACGCGCAACGTCGTCGGCACAACCTTTTCTGCTGCTGCCGTCAAGATCTGCATAGAAACTCGGAATTTTTATGTAGCCAATTTTGCTGTCTTTGCCAATGATAAAACTGAAAACGGAATTTTCTTCATCTTTCATCATTTGTTTTTCAATGTAAACATCAAAACTTTTACCCGAATTGCGTTTTAAGGTTAACGTAATATGTTTGTTGCTTTCAGATAAAATCATAGACGATATAGACTCTAACGAAGCGCAAGAAACCTGAAGCGTTTCTTTCTGATTGGAAATAGAAATAATCTGATCGCCTTTTTTTACTTGTCCAGTCTGATATGCGGGTCCGTTTGGATCTACCTCATCAATAATGATTTCGTTTTTCTCATTGAGGTTTACCGTCATTCCAAGCGATAAATGTTCTTTTGATAAAGAAGCAACAAAGCTAGTTTTAGAATCATCGCTAAAGTAAGCCGTATGAGGATCAAAATACGTGCAGAAAAAATTATAGAGTTTTTCTTCCTGTTTGGTATTTGATTCTATTAATGTGCTGAAACGACATATTTCATTCGAAACGATTTGATTTTTAGAAGCTTGTTCGATCGATTTAAAATTCGTTTTTATAGAATCTAAATTTTCACTCATTTCAGCAATATCATCTAGAATCTGATAGCGCAGTTTTTTTATCCAAACCTTTTCTATGTCTTCTTTCTTTAAATAAAAAGCAAAAGATTTTTTATAAAAACGAATTGTATCTTTCTTAGTATAATCTATCGGGATTGTCTGGATTTTTTCTAAAACTTTTTTGGTGCGTAAAAGACCATTTACATATTTGGCTTTTATATCAGTAAGAAAACTGCAATCGTTCTTTAGAATTAGATCATCTAAGTTATAACGATATTTCTGAGCCAATTCATCATATTCGCTCTTAAAAAATATATTGCGAGAAGGGTCAAGTTCGTTAATTAAGTTGTCAAAAACGAACACAGATAAGCTATCATCAACTGGTTTTGGTCTTAGGTGTTCTGCTTGAATAAGCGCATTTATTTTGTTTAATATTTCACAAGTTTCTGCGCTGTTCTGACCAAAAGATATAGTTGATGTCAGCAAAAAAAGGAGTAGTGAAATCTTTTTCATAAATGGAAATTCATGGTTTATGATTAAAGTTACACTAATTTTTTTACAAATTGTAGTATTTTTAGCAAAATATCGACAACGAAAAGCATTTAACCGTTAAACGAATACACAGCAGATAAATTAACCTGAATCTGCTTATTTTAAAGCAAAAAAAATGCGTTACAACCGTAACGCATTCTTTAATTTTATAAAGTTCAAAACTTATTTCTTGTAAAATGGTAATTTAACCACTTTTGCAGGAACATCATTCTTTCTGATTCTAATAAAAATATCGCTGTCAACCGCACTGTTTGCAACTGTTACATATCCTAAACCAATTCCTTTATTCATAGAAGGAGACATAGTTCCAGAAGTTACAATTCCGATTACCGATCCAGAACCATCAACAATCTCGTAATCATGTCTTGGCACAGCGCGCTCTTGCATTTCAAAAGCAATTAATTTTCTGGTAACACCCGCTTCTTTTTGTTTTTTAAGAGCTTCAGAATTAGTAAAATCTTTAGTAAATTTAGTAATCCATCCTAAACCAGCTTCAAGAGGAGAGGTAGTATCATTAATATCATTTCCGTAAAGGCAGAATCCCATTTCTAAACGTAAAGTATCACGAGCTGCAAGACCAATTGGTTTAATTCCGAAAGCAGCTCCAGCTTCAAAAACTTTGTTCCAGATAGCCTCAGCATCTGCATTTTTGCAATAGATCTCAAAACCTCCAGAACCAGTATAACCAGTAGCAGAAATAATAACATCGTTGAATCCTGCAAAATCAGCTACTTCAAAATGATAATAAACAATAGCAGACAAATCAACAGAAGTCAAAGACTGCATAGCTTCAACAGCTTTTGGACCTTGAATTGCCAATAAAGAATATTCGTCAGAAAGGTTCTTCATTTCAACTCCCAAATCATTATGAGATGAAATCCAGTTCCAGTCTTTTTCAATATTAGAAGCATTTACAACCAGTAAATACTCTTCTTCTTTCATTTTATAAATAATCAAATCGTCAACAATTCCGCCTTCATTATTCGGAAGACATGAATATTGTGCTCTTCCAATTGTCAAAGTAGATGCATCGTTTGAAGTCACTTTCTGAATCAAAGCCAAAGCATTTGGACCTGTCAATAAAAATTCACCCATGTGAGAAACGTCAAAAACGCCCACACCATTACGAACCGTTTCGTGTTCAGCATTAACCCCTTCATAAGTGATAGGCATATTATAACCAGCAAAAGGAAGCATTTTCGCTCCTAAACCTTCATGTATGTGCGTAAGCGCAGTATTTTTCATTGTGTTGTTTTATAAAATTGTTTTGCAAATCTATTCAAAAAATATCAAATTAAAAGACCTTAAATTATAAATTTCGCAATAATTTGGAGCTATTTCCTGCTATACGCTATATTCCCGATAAACAAAACTACGGCTAAAGAGCCTTGTTTTTCTAAATCGGGAGATGCCGCTGCTATCAGGGCTAGGGCTAACAGTTTCATTAGAAGAATCATGATTTCGATTTTTTATGTAATTTTATTGTATAAAAGCGTCTAGATGAAATCACCGTATTTAATTAATAAAGAAGAAATTCAGAAATTATACAAACCTGTAAATCCTCAAACTCACAAAGGAACACAAGGTCATGCAGTGATTATTGCGGGAAGTTACGGCAAAATAGGAGCGGCGGTTTTAGCTTCAAAATCCTGTCTTAAAACAGGTTGCGGACTCGTAACGACTTTTATACCCAAATGCGGTTATCAAATACTTCAAATCTCCATTCCCGAAGTAATGACAGTAACCGACGAAAATACAAATTTCATTACCAATATTCATTTGCCACTAATTCCGCAAGCAGTTGGAATTGGGCCAGGAATAGGAAAGGAGCTTGGAACACAAAAAGCTTTATTTGAATTTTTGAGAGTTAACAAAGCGCCTTTAGTTCTAGATGCAGATGCTTTAAACATTATTTCAGAAAACATTTCGTGGTTAGAATTGGTTCCCGAAGACACGATTCTAACACCTCATCCAAAAGAATTAGAACGTTTGATTGGAAAGTGGAATTCGGAAGCCGAGAAATTCCAGAAAACAATTGCTTTTTCAGAAAAATACAAAGTGATTGTGGTCATGAAAGGCGCGCCAACCTACATTATCAACAGAAGTTCAGTCTACGAAAACACAAGCGGAAACGCTGCACTAGCAACCGCAGGAAGTGGCGACGTTTTAACTGGAATCTTCACAAGTCTTTTAGCACAAGGATACGAACCCAAATATGCTTCCAAAATGGGTGTCTACCTCCACGGATTAACAGCCGATTTAGCTTTGCCAAAAACTGGTTATGAATCTTTTACAGCTTCTACGATTATTAAGTATTTAGGGAAAGCTTTTTTGAGTTTAGTTTAACCGCAAAGAGCGCTAAGGTTTACGTAAGGTTCGCAAAACTTTTTTAATCTCGCAAAGACGCAAAATCGCAAAGAATATAAAAACTTTGCGACTTTGCGAGCAAAAATTTTCCATCATGTAAAAACAATCCTCGCGAACTTTGCGTAAACCTCCGCGAACTTTGCGTTACAAAAAAGTTCATAAGAAGAAAAAATCTAAAATCTACACTCTACAATCTAAAATCAAAAATTGTAAGTTTGTAATATGAAAAACTTCGATCTTAGAACAGTAAATGTCATGCGTTATATAACGCCGCTGCGCGAAGGCGGTTCTTTACCCGCTTTAGCAGAAGCCGATGACGACTTTAAATACGTATTAAAATTTAGAGGAGCCGGTCACGGCGTAAAAGCTCTAATAGCCGAATTAGTTGGCGGGCAAATTGCAAAAGCCTTAAAACTGCAATTGCCAGAATTAGTATTCGCAAACCTGGACGAAGCTTTCGGAAGAACCGAAGCCGATGAAGAAATTCAAGATTTACTGCAAGGAAGCCAAGGATTAAATCTAGCACTTCACTTTTTGTCAGGAGCCATTACTTTTGATCCTGCTGTAACAACTGTCGATGCTAAATTGGCTTCGCAAATTGTTTGGCTAGACGCTTATATCACAAACGTAGATCGAACTTTCAAAAATACCAATATGCTGATTTGGCATAAAGAATTATGGCTGATCGATCATGGCGCTTGTTTGTACTTTCATCATTCTTGGCACAACTGGGAACAGCATGCTAAAAGTCCATTTGCATTAATAAAAGATCACGTTTTGTTACCTCAAGCTTCAATGTTAAAAGAAGTTGATGCCGAATTTAAAGCGATTTTAACACCCGAAATTTTAGAAGAAATCGTGAATACCATTCCGTTAGACTGGTTGCAGTGGGAAGATGCGGACGAAACACCAGAAGGATTGCGAAACGTTTATTTGCAGTTTTTAAAAACAAGATTAGAGAATTCAGAAATATTTGTAAATCAGGCGCAAAATGCAAGATAGTCACTTATACGAATATGCTGTGATTCGTGTTGTACCAAGGGTAGAACGCGAAGAATTCCTGAATATCGGAATCATTTTGTTTTGCAAAAAAGCCAAATTTATAAAGGTTCTATTTCATTTAAATAAAGAAAAAATACAAGCCCTTTCTAATGATTTCGACATCGAACAATTAGAATGTAATTTAACCTCTTTAGTAAAAATCGCAAACGGAGCGAAAGACGGAGGACCAATTGCTGAATTTGAGATTCCAGAGCGTTTTAGATGGCTAACGGCTATTAGAAGTTCTGCAATTCAAACTTCAAGACCTCATCCTGGGTTGAGTCAGGATTTGGAAAAAACCATTCAGCGTTTGTTTGAGGAGTTGGTTCTTTAAAAAGGGGCAAAGTTACATAGGAACAAAGCGACAAAGGTTTTTCTGTAGAGACGCACTGCAGTGCATCTATTTGTTTGCCACAGATTAAATGGATTAAAATGATTTTTGTTTCTCAATCTGGTCATTTCGACGAAGGAGAAATCTCCACAAGTAACTCCGCAGTGATAATCCAAATCTTTGTAGAGCTTCTAGCAGAGATTTCTCCTTCGTCGAAATGACAAACTGGATGGAAACTTTATCTAATACTTTGCGGCTCTGCGACTTTGCGAGATTAAAAAAAACTTAGTGTCTTCGCGTCCTCTTGGCAAGAAAATAAAACCACGAACTGCATTGAAACGCAATCCGTGGTTTAAAAACTAGAAAATAACTTATTTTTAAATATGATTCCTTTTAGAAAGAACCACAAACATTACCTCCCAAAGTAGGTCCTGCATTTGCAGAAATATCAGCTTTAACAGCAGTATTAGCTAATTTCACGATAGAATAGGGCGGAGTAAAAGCCGTTCCGCTTCCAGCTTGAGTTCCCGTTACACTTGTAAATACATTGCTTGTAGAAGTAACGGCTGTAAAACCAGTCATTAATTCAATCGGATTTTTTACGCCTTCAAAAACATTGCTTTCTACGCGAATATTTGCTTCAAATCCTGCAGCAATACACTTATTGCTTACGGTACTGTTAAAGAAACTGTTTACAATATGCACTTGTCCGAAACGAACTCTTGGCATTCTTTCTCTACAACCTGGAGCCCACCAGCATCTTGCAAAAGTGATTCTCAATTTTCCGCGATCAGCAGTTGCGCCATCGCTTGAACCAATTAAATTTGAATATCTATGATCATCTGATCCTCCAGAACCGCCCGCTTTTGGAGGTTTTAGGTAATGGAATTTAGTGTACGTAACCGAAATATAATCTGATTTGTTTTTGATGTCGAAGTTTCCGTCAACACCATCTCTAAATTCGCAGTGATCTATCCAAACATTTGTACATTCGTCTAGAACAGCATTATCCCATCCGTCAGTATCGTAAGCGCCTGGCCCTTCAAAAATCAAGTTTCTGATGATGATGTTTTTACATCTTTTGATGTTGAAAATTCCAGAACCATCTTTAGTTTGGTCAGTAGAAACTAATTTAGCGCCGCTTGTACCATAAATCGTTTTTCCAGTCTGATCCTGAAATGACAATCTTGCGGTAATAGTAATGGTTCCAGAAACCCTGATCACTTTTACAGCCGTGTTTTCTACAGCCGATTTCAGTTGAGCGTAAGTGGTAACTGTGGTTTCGGCAGAAGAACCTCCACCAGTTGTACCTCCGTTTTGTGAAGCCCATCCTGGAACCTCGGCGCAGTTTCCGATTTTAGCAGTCGGATTGGTTGCAGAAGCATCAATCGCTGTTTCGTTTGTTGGTTGAATTCTTGCTTCTGTGCTTGAAGCAACTTCTTCAGAGTTACATGCCGTAAATCCGAAAATCAATGCTGCAGCGAACATTGAAAATGTTGATTTTAAGTTCATAATTAAAGTTTGGTTATATAATAAGTTAACAACGCAAAACTCAATATTATTTGTAGGAAAAAAGTTGAACAAGTTCAAACTTTCGTAAAAAAATCTATGAAATATGTTTTTTTAACACTTCTAAATTTACAAAAATGCATTTTATGTTTATTTTTACGTAATCGATTACATTAATTTAAGCCCCTAATTAATAATGAGTTGAAAAAACAAATTTAAACCTCACAAAAAACCACAAAAACCACAACATGTACAACCTACTAAGAGCAAACATTGAGCGAAAAATTCCGCTCACAGATGAAGAATGGGATATTATTGTCTCCAAAGCAGAACTCATTAAACTGAAGAAGAATCAGTTCTTGCAAATCCAGAATTCGAACAGCTGCTATGAAGGATTTATTTTGAAAGGTTCGTTCAAAACCTACATTCTAAACGAAAACGGAACGGAAACCGTTATTTTCTTCTCCTTTGAAAACGAATGGATCTGTGATCTGGAAAGTTTCTACCATCAAAAGCCAACCACTTACAATATTAAAGCCATAGAAGACAGCGAAATAGTAGTTATCAGTAAAATGCAAAAAGCGTATCTGTTTGCTATGATTCCAAAACTCATTAAATTTCATGTACTGATGATAGAACGCGCTAATGTCGCCATTCAGCAAAGACTTTTGGATGTTCTGCATAAAACCTCAAAACAGCGCTATTTGGATTTTAAAGAACGTTATCCGCAAAAGGTAAGTTCTATAAACAATAAGAATTTGTCTTCGTATTTGGGCGTTTCTCACGAATTTCTTTCGAAGATTAAGAGAACGGTTTCTTAGTTTTGAGGTTCAAAGGTGCAGAGATGCAAAGGGTCAAAGGTTTTCTGTAAAAGACGTACTGCAGTGCGCCTCACGTTTTATGAAAATCTCGCAAAGACGCAAAGACGCAAAGTTTTAGATAAAGTTTCCATACAGTTTGTCATTTCGACGAAGGAGAAATCTTCGTTAGAAGCTCTACAAAGATTGGCGAAATACTTTGCGGAGCCACTTGTGGAGATTTCTCCTTCGTCGAAATGACAAAAATGAGAATAAAACTTTGCGTCTTTGCGACTTTGCGAGATTAAAAAAAAAACTTTGCGTAACTCTTTGCGAACTTTGCGGTAAAATTAAAAATCCAATATTCCAAACAGGCAATCATTAGAAAAATGCAGCATAACATTTTCCTTTTTCTCATTTTCAATAACCAATAAATCATTGATTTCTAAATGGTATGGC
Source organism: Flavobacterium tistrianum (assembly GCF_003254545.1). Classification (GTDB taxonomy): domain Bacteria; phylum Bacteroidota; class Bacteroidia; order Flavobacteriales; family Flavobacteriaceae; genus Flavobacterium; species Flavobacterium tistrianum. The sequence goes on along the minus strand of NZ_QJRH01000069.1, from coordinate 134,433 downwards.
TTTTTATTAATTGTAATAATTGTCGCCTCTAAAGAAAACAAAATGATTATTTCAGCATTACAATTCTGATTACTATTTGCTATTCCTAGTTTACGATGGTTTATTTTTTCAGAAACCATCCAATTAAAATCAGTGCCTTTTGTATACGAAATCACGTCATCATCAGAATTAAATTCCATGATTTCATATTTCTTATATGATTTTTTTTCTTTATTGATTTCAACATCTAAGTCGTTATTAAGTATAACTAGATATCGGTGGTAGCCTTTAAATTTGGTAAACTCTGAAGGCACTTCTTCAATTGTAGCGCTGCTTATTCTAAACCCAAAATCTCTATCGGCGTAATTTGCCGTTTTCGGATAGACCATATATTCATATGTCAATCCGCCGCTCCAAATAGAGGGTTTTGTGTCTTTTTTAAGGAAATGGCTAATATTCATTTTTTAGTTAAATCTTTTTCTCTAAGTAAATAAACTCCAACGGAACTTCAGAAACTGTAGTATGAATTTCGCTTTCAGGAAAAGCCTCACGTTTGCCAGTATCAACATAACCGTGACGTTTGTACCACGCCACAAGCTCTTCGCGAACTGAAATAACCGTCATAATAATACTTGCCAAATTCAAAGACTTTGCATGATTTTCGGCTTCAGCCAAAAGTTTTTTTCCGATTCCGCTGTTTTGAAGTTCTGGAGAAACAGTAAGCATTCCTAAGTACAATTGATGTCCTTTTTCTACTAATAAAACCGATCCAATAATCTTGTCATTTTCTGTAAATTTCAAAATCGTATTTTTTGGATCAAGAAATATTTCGGTCATTTCCTGTTCGTCGGTTCTTTTTCCTTCTAGTAAATGCGCTTCGGTTGTCCAGCCTTTTTTAGACGTTTCACCTCTGTATGCTGAGTTTATTAAGGTTGTTAATGCTGGAATATCTTCGATTGTTGCTTTTGTAATCATTGTAATACTAGGCTGTAATTTTTAAGTCTTGAATTGAAATTTTGCTTTAGCAAAAGACAAAATTGAATTGCCTCCAGCTTTAGCTGGAGGAACAAAATTAAATAAGAAAAATGGCTTTAGCCTAATCTTTTGTGTTTTTTGGCTAAAGCCTTTTAATTGTGCAAAACAAAACCTCCAGCTAAAGCAGGAGGCAATTGAGGTTTTAGAATTTTATTTGATAGCATAAGGTGTGCCGAAGTCCTGATAGTACTAGTTATGAGAAATCACTTTATACAACTCATCCAACAATTCCATTTCATCAGAAGGCAAAAGCTGTATCGCGATTTCAAGAAGAAGCATAACATCAATGGCAGTTTTAGAATCTTCATGTTGAAGCGTGTTAATACTTGTTCTTAATAGCGAAATAATGGTTTGCATTAATTCGTTGTAACAAGATATAGTCATTTTGGTTTTAAAAGAGTTTCTGTTCTTTTTACTGGGTTTTAATTGTGTAAAATAGTTAACTCTGGCTGCAAATTCTAAAAAATCGGTTATTGATAATTTACTTGATTTTGTCATGGCTTATAGTTTTAATTGATGTAAAAATCTTACTTTTGTGTAATTAGCGGCAAGTAAGCCAGAGATTTTGAGTTACAAAAATATTTATGTTTGTGTATCACAAATGGACTTAGTTTTTTACAAAAATCTATTTTTCCTTAAGAATTTTAAATATCTTTGATTCATGAGCACAGCAGTAAAACCAAAACATATCGGCAGAAATATTAGCCGAATTAGAGAACTAAAAGGCATGAAGCAGGAAGCTTTGGCAATGGCAATTGGCGTAACGCAACAAACAGTTTCTAATATTGAAGCGAGTGAAAGTGTTGAGGACGAAAAACTGAACCAAATTGCAGAAGCTCTTGAAGTAACTGTTGAAGCAATTAAAAACTTTTCGGAAGAAGCGGTTTTTAATTATTTTAATAGTTTTCATGATAATATTGTTACAACGGGCAGTATTTTTGCAACTGATTGTACTTTTAATCCTTTAGATAAAGTTGTTGAACTTTACGAACGTTTGGTGCAAGCTGAAAAAGATAAAGTGGAGTATTTGGAGAAGTTGTTGAATGGGAAATAAACGTTTTGAAGATATATTAAATTGAAAAGAGACCTTTGAGATGGTCTCTTTTTTTGTTCTATTGCTAGCGCGAGCGTCTCGCTCGTGCACGTTCCAAATGGTTTTTAATTTCTTTATGTTCACGAGCGGGGAATTGGAAAAGAAAAATTTAAAATTTTATTTCCATTTTCATCATATCCAGAAGGATAAACACCATAACGACTTTTGAATTCTTCTACCGTGGCAGGTTCTCCCATATTGCCATGAAAATCATGAGGACTTAAATTTTCGTACCATATTTTCCATTTTTCATCTTCTTGTTCCCTTTCTTCTTTTGTCATAGCATTTAATCGTTCCTGTTCTTTTCTTCTGATTAATTCACCTAGTTTATTATGAACTTGGAATAATTGTGAATCGGTCAATTTCTTGTAACACTCACGCCATTCAGTAGATGTTGGTGTTTCACCTAACATTTCGGCTAAAACTTCTAATTGTTCATCACTTAAACTCTCTGTTAATTCTTCTGGTTTAATTCGGTTCATATAATTTTAGTCATAATTGTTTAGAATCAATATTATAAACGTTTTTCTTCTGTTTTGATTGGTTCTTGAGTTTCTTTGTGTTCACGAGCGGGGGGTATTAGTTGTAGAAATACTTTTTAATTCTTTCTATAGAATCCATTAAATATTTTTGATTATTTACAAGTAATATGCTTTTAAACTCATTAGAATTTTTGGTTTCATCATCTACGTTAATTGACCAGGATGTTGGGTGTACATATTTAGAATAAAATTTATAAAAACCTAAATATTCTTCTTCTAGATTTACATTTTTAGAAAGAGTTCTCATATCAGTATGTCCGACAAGATTTATAGAATTTTCAATGGCATATGATTTTATCTCTTAAATTCTTCCATTTAAAATTTCTGTGTGTTCGTTCCTTTTGCTGGCGCGAGCGTCCCGCTCGTGCCCGTTTCAATTGTTTTTTGAATTTCTTAGTGTTCACGAGCGGGACGCTCGCGCTAGCGGGGGAAGTGTTTTTTTGTAATCTAACATATTTTGCACCACTAAATTATTTAGTTCTTTCCAACTTTCATCATTTCCAATAACAATTTTGAAACTTTCATTCATGGAGTTTCCAAAAAACTTATGTGCAACAGGGCAATCTTTTTCATTTGTATAAAAGAATAGAGCATAATCAACCGTATAAATAGCATAAGAGTTTGGACCGGAATTATATGCACTAAATATTCCTCGAGTTTTGTATTTAGGTTTAATTAGACATAAATAATAATTTGGAATATTCTGTATTTTTTTAGAATGTTCTAATAAATCACTATGTAATTCTCGCAAATTATTATTCAGAAAAACTCTAATTTCTTCTTCTATAATGGATTCAATTGAAAATGTGTCGAATAGTAAGTCTTTAGAAATTGAACATCTCCAAATAAGAGAGTATAAAAATAAATAGAACATTGAGGGATTGATATCTTCACAATGTAAGATTTCTTGATTTTGAGCATTTTCCAACTTATATTTTCTGCGAGCATTTTGTAATGAATTTACGTCCGTAAAAACTTTAGAGAAATATGTTTCGAGTTTTTCTAGTCGTTTTTCACACCAACTACAAAAAATATGATTTTCCTTTGGAATATCTTGAAGTTTAGTTTGAAACCCATCTTTTGAAACCTGAATAGTATGCCTTGGATTTGCATTTTCAAAAAGCCTTTTGCACATAAATTTAGGAATTATGTGCGAGTTGAGTTTGTCGGCAATTTGAGTTTTACAAAGCCTGCAATTTTGTATCACTTCTTTTTTATTTGTCATAATGGAATGCTATTATTTCAAGTAAAACTTTTTTATTTTCATCTTGAGGCAGTCTAAATACATAACTAAAAGAGGATTCTCCATTTTCTCCATTAGAGCTAACATAATATTCATGATTGATAACTTCGTCTTTAATTGTGCTTAGTACATTAGTAAAGTCCTTGTTCGTAACAAATAGGATTAAAGCAACTTTTGAATCTCGCCAAGTTAAATACCTATCAAATAATTGAGAAATTGCTTTTAAAAACTCTGAAACACCATGCCAAAATTTGCATTCAGCAACAAATACATTGCTGTTGTCATTAGCATATTTAAGTATAATATCTGTTTTTCCTCCACGATTAAATGTTTCTCCTGTAGCAGTCGTTCCATCGTATCTTGTTTCTAAAAACAACAAGATTTGATCTCTTAAAGCCTCTTCATCTTTATTTTGATAAGTTGAAGGTTTTTTCTCCATGCTTTTACCTACATCGTAAATTACTTTCAGAATATCAGTGTACATATTCATTGACATGGTTGGTTCGCTGGAAAATTCTTTGTTTTTGGATACTGTAGGTTGCGGAATATCTTTTTTAGTAATAGTTGGAATTGTAAAAACGGATTGAGTGTCTTTATTAATGCTAACATTTATAGCAGCAAAAAAATCATTTTCCTGTTTGAATTTATTTTTTTCATTGTGAAATGTTCGTTTCACAGCACTTTCAAAACTATCGCTTATAGATTGTACATTATTATTAATTTTCTCTAAGTTATTAAAAGCATAAGAATAAGCTTCTGACTTTACTCTATTAAACTCTCTAACATCTTGTTGGTAAATTGAAATTGAAAATGAAACTCTGTTATTTTTTACATGTATATCATAGCTGGCAGTAGTTCTCGGATTTGGTTGAACAAAAAATAATTCTTCACTTCCTGTAAATTGATAGCTTATTGTAAAGTAATATACTTCAGCATCAAAATAATATCCCCAAGGATCACTTCTTTTTTCTATTTTTTTTATAGGTTCTGAAATGGATTCAGTTTCAAGATGAATCTGTAATGGTTCAAGTCTGTATTTTTCTACTAAATATTCAATAAATTTTTCCTCATCTATTTTAAGAATATAATCTTTTCCTTTAGATAATATTTCTTCTTTTATTCTGTCAAAATGTTGTCTTGGGAAATCTAGCCAAGAAATACCTGAAAATGATTCCATTCTTTTTGAAGTTAAATTAGGATAAAAATGTTGGTAATTAAGTTTCTCAAATTTACAAATTGTTATGATTGCTAACATTTTTTTTTATAAACATGTTTCGGTTAATAACTAATATTGCTATATTCGAGACAAGCTACATATTCCTAAAAAAAAACGACTGAAATAAATCCCAGTCGTTTTGTATATGATGTTTTATAAAATGTTAACCTAAGAAACTCTTCAACTCCTCATAACTCCCAATCTTCACACTAACTTTCTCTTCATTAATAACACTCTCAATCTGGTTAGGAATAGGAAGTGTAATTCCTAAAGCTGGTTCAACCACATCTAAGAATTTAATAGGATGCGCTGTTTCTAAGAAAATACCAATAGCATTAGGGTGCTTTTCAAGTTCTTTTTTTAAACCTAAATAACCAACAGCGCCGTGCGGTTCTGCGATATAACCGTCTGTGTTGTAAATTTTCTTTAGCGCTTCAAGTGTTTCTTCATCAGTATAACTATAAGAAGAAAAGTCTTTTTCGAAAGCTTTTAAGTCGTTGTTGTACAATTCCTGAATTCTAATAAAGTTACTTGGGTTTCCAACGTCCATGGCGTTAGAAATTGTTGCTTTAGAAGGTTTCGGGTCGTATTTTCCGTTTTCTAAGAATCTTGGTACCGTGTCGTTTACGTTTGTAGAAGCAACAAAATGTTCAATTGGCAAACCTAATTTCTTAGCCATAATTCCGGCGCAGATATTCCCGAAGTTTCCGCTTGGGCAAGAGAAAACTAGAGGTTTGTTTTGGCTTTTCAACGCTTTGTAAGCAAAGAAGAAATAAAACATTTGTGGCAGCCAGCGCGCAATATTAATAGAGTTTGCAGAAGTCAGGTTTTTGTGTGCCAAAGTTTCATCTAAAAACGCTTTTTTCACCATATCCTGACAATCGTCAAAAACGCCGTCAACTTCCAGTGCTTTTATGTTTTGACCTAAAGTAGTCAATTGTTTTTCCTGAATATCGCTCACTTTTCCAGACGGATATAAAATGACAACATCAACGCCGTCAACGCCTAAAAATCCGCTTGCAACCGCTCCGCCTGTGTCTCCCGAAGTCGCTACTAAAACGGTATTTTTAGAATCTTTTTTGTCTTTATTGAAATAACCCAAACAACGCGACATAAAACGCGCTCCAACGTCTTTAAATGCCATTGTTGGTCCGTGAAATAATTCTAAGGAATAGATTCCGTTTTCGACTTTCACAACAGGGAAATCAAAAACTAAAGTTTCAGCAATGATTTCTTTTAATTTTTCTGCTGGGATTTCGTCGCCAACAAATTGTTTAATCGCTTCAAAAGCAATTTCTTCGTGGCTTAAACTTTCGATTTTATCAAAAAATGAAGGATCAAGCGGTGTAATGCTTTCTGGGAAATATAATCCTTTGTCAGTTGCTAATCCTTGTATAACAGCTTCTTGAAAAGAAACTTTTGGGGCATTATGGTTTAAACTGTAGTATTTCATTTTGTGTTTTTATTTTAAACCATATAAGTGATATAAGTTAATATAAATTCATGCGCTTTTTAATTAAATGAACTTAAATCACTTATATGGTTAGTAATATTGCTTAGAGAATTCTTACGCCATCAGGGTTGATTTTCGAGACGTGAATCTCATACGGTAAATTCATTTTTTCGTAAACGTCGCTCATGGCTTTTGCGATTTTTTCGGCGGTTTCTTTTCCTCTGCTTAAAGCGAAAATAGATGGGCCAGATCCTGAAATTCCAGAACCTAAAGCACCGTTTTCGTAAGCCGTTTGTTTGATTTGGTCGAATCCTGGAATCAAAACGCTTCGAACTGGTTCAACGATTTCGTCGTGAAGTGATCTTCCGATTAAATTGTAATCTTTGGTGTAAAGACCTGCAACCAATCCGCCTACGTTACCCCATTGCGTGATAGCGCTTTTTAGGGAAACGTTTTGTTTTAAAACCGAACGGGCGTCAGATGTTTTTAACTCAATCTGCGGATGAACAACCGTTGCGTATAATTCTTCCGGACTGTCAATTCTGATAATATCCAAAGGCGAATAACTTCTTACCAAAGTAAAAGCGCCTAAAAGGGCAGGAGCAACGTTGTCGGCGTGTGCGTTTCCGCTGGCTAATTTCTCGCCCTGCATCGCAAACTGAACTAAATCTTTACGAGAATACGGTCTTCCCAATAATTCATTGATTCCGAAAACCGCTCCGGCAGAACTCGCCGCACTGCTTCCGATTCCGCTTCCGGCTTTTATGTTTTTATAAATTTCGATTTCAAATCCGAAATCCAATTCGTCTAAAGTTTCCAACATTGCCAAAGCAGCAACTCCAGAGACGTTTTTCTCGGTTTCTAAAGGCAAATCGGCACCGACAATTTTAGTGATTCGAACTCCTTTTTGATCGACTTTTCGAACAATCATTTCATCGCCCGCATTGTCTAAGCAAAGTCCCAATACGTCAAATCCGCATGAGAGGTTGGCGATAGTTGCTGGGCAAAATAGTTTTATTTCCATTTTTTTTATAAGGTTCAAAGTGGCAAAGGCTCAGAGGTTCAGAGGTTTTCCACTCATTATTTTTTAAGGTTCATAATAGCAAAGGTTCATAGTAGCAAAGGTTTTAACTTTGTCCCTTTGCACCTTTGAGCCTTTGTACCTTTACTAGATATTTCCAATTCTAATTACATCTGCAAAAATTCCTGATGCTGTAACCGCAGCACCCGCTCCGGCTCCTTTGATCAATAAAGGCTGATCTACGTAACGATCTGTGTAGAAAAGTACGATATTGTCTTTTCCTTCTAAATTATAGAAAGGATGATCTTTTGGAATGAATTGCAGACCAACGCTTGCTTTTCCGTTTTCGAATTGTGCTACGTATTTCAATCTTGAATCTTTGGCTAAAGCTTCTTTATAAATGTCTTCAAAATGAGAAGCGTGTTTGATTAACGAAGCAAAGAAATCGTCGTTATTTGTTGTTGCTAAACATTCTGCAGGCAAGAACGATTCGTTTGCAATGGCGTCGATGTCCATTTCATACCCGCTTTCGCGAATTAAGATTAGGATTTTACGCGCTACGTCGATTCCGCTTAAGTCGATTTTTGGATCTGGTTCTGTGAAACCTTGAACTCCTGCTTCTTTCACTACATCGTGGAAAGAATTGTTTTCATCAAAGTTGTTGAAAATAAAGTTCAAACTTCCTGATAAAACGGCTTGAATTTTGTGCACTTTATCTCCAGATGCAATCAGATTTTTTACAGTATCAATAATTGGCAATCCCGCACCAACATTCGTTTCAAACAAGAAAGGAGCATTGTATTGACGAGATAAGCTTTTTAGTTTTTTATAGTTGTCGTAAGCAGATGAACAAGCAATTTTATTGCAAGTTACAACGGCAATACTTTCTTTTAAGAATTTCTCGTAAGCTTCAGAAACCGTTGCATTTGCAGTGATATCTACAAAAATACTGTTACGTAAATTCAATTCTTTTGCTTTTTTGATAAATTCTTCAATACTTGCTGGTTCACCTTCGCTTAAAGCGGCATCCCAATTTTTTAAAGAAATTCCGTCTTCGTCAAATACCATTTTTCTTGAGTTTGACAAAGCAATTACGCGAACGTTTATCTTTAAATTATCTTTTAAAAACTTTCTTTGGTTGTGAATTTGCTCGATGAATTTTTCACCCACATTTCCAACTCCCATTACAAATAAGTTGAGCTGTTTTGTGTTTTCTTCGAAGAAATTTTCGTGCAAAGTATTCAGCGCTTTTTTAACGTCTCTTTCGTTAATTACAGTCGAAATGTTTCTTTCAGAAGCACCTTGCGCAATGGCACGAATGTTTACGTTATTTTTTCCTAAAGTACTGAACATTCTACCGCTTAAACCTTGGTGATTTTTCATATTTTCACCCACCAAAGCAATAATGCAAAGGTCTTTTTCTACATAACAAGGATCGATTTTGTTTTGCGAAATTTCGATTTCGAATGCTCTGTTAATTGCAGCTTCGGCATTATCAGCATCCGAATTTAAAATTCCGATACAAATAGAGTGCTCAGAAGAAGCCTGAGTAATAAAAATAACATTGATTTTTTCTTGAGATAATACTTCAAACAAACGTCTAGAAGAACCTGCAACTCCAATCATTCCTGGACCTTCAAGAGTTAAAAGCGAAATATGATCAATATGGCTAATTCCTTTTACAACAGTATCTTTTGATGAAACCTGATTGGAAATTAAAGTTCCCTCAGCTTCTGGCTCAAAAGTATTTTTGATTAAGATTGGAATGTTTTTTCTTAAAACTGGCTGAATTGTTGGTGGATATAAAACTTTTGCTCCAAAATGCGACAATTCCATTGCTTCTTGATAAGAGATATTCGCAATTGGCTGGGCTTGTTTCACGATTTTTGGGTTGGCTGTAAACATTCCGTTTACGTCTGTCCAGATTTCCAATTGTTCCGCATTGATTGCTCCAGCGATAATGGCAGCAGTATAATCTGAACCTCCGCGACCTAAAGTCGAAGTGATTCCGTCTAAAGTCTGCGCTATAAATCCAGGCATGATATTGATTTTCGATTCATTAGAACCAAAATATTCCTGAATCAATTTATTCGAAACTTCAAAGTTTACAACTGCTTTTCCGAAGTTGTTATCTGTTTTGATTAATTCTCGGCTGTCTTTGTAAACCGCATCTTTACTGATTTGCTCATAGGCTTTAGCAATAATGAATGATGATAGCAGTTCTCCAAAACTTAAAATAGTGTCGGCAGTTCTTGGAGATAATTCGCCAAGCAAGAAACATCCGTCTAATAAAGTTTCTAAATGGTTGATAATTCTCTTAACATGGCTTAAAAGACTGCTTTGTTCGCTTACTGGAATCAGTTCTTTAAGCGTGTCAAGGTGTTTTTTCTCGATTTCAGCAACAACTTCTCTAAAGCTTTCGTCGTTTGCAGCTGCTTTTGCCGCCGCCAATTGCAGTAAATCAGTTACTTTGCTTAAAGCAGAAACTACAACAACTAATTGATCTTGCTTTGCTTTTTGGTTAACAATGTCGAGAACGAGTTTTATATTTTGAGCATTGGCTACCGAAGTTCCGCCAAATTTTAATACTTTCATTTTATGTGATATTTTTTAATAAGGTGCAGAGATTTTGAGTGAAGGTTCAAAGGTTATCAACTGTGAACTGAAACTGAAAACTGCGACTTTTTTTTGTAAATGTTTTTTATGTATCCAATATCTCTCTTCTTTCAAGAAAAAAGTATAGGTAACCTAGGATTATATGTAAAAATGTATACCCCTAAGGGGTAGTAGTTGTTGTTGTAGTAATAATGGTAGCAGCAATTGCAACTCCTGTTTGAGCTGTAATAATTGTAGACTGATATTTTATGCTGTTACTTTTCATTTTTGATTTTTCAAAAGTACAGTTTTTTATAAGAGTTAAAAACCCAAAAAGCTTTTTTACGAATATTTTAATAATTCAAATCTCTATAAATCAATATTGAGTATTTGTTAAAATTGAATATGTTAAATTGATGTTTTGATATAATTTGAACAGCTATTTTTATAGATTGAACCTCTGCAAAGGATTGATGGATAGGTCAAAAACATATGGAAAACTGGAAAAAAAGAGATGTTTTGATTTGAAAAGCTTTTTAAAGTATGTTAAGAGCTTTTATTGAAATCTTAATTATTGTGATAAATTGTTGCTTTTTAATATTGATTTGTTGAATTTTGGCGTTTAAAATTTACAATCATCATGAGAGAGATCCATTATATAAGTTCGGAAACGATTACTTTAGAAACATTACAAGAAATTTTAAGTCAAAATAAAATACTTGAATTATCTGAAGAAGCTAAAGTAAATGTTCAGAAATGCCGTGATTATTTAGATAAGAAAATGGCATCGCATACAGCGCCAATTTACGGTATTAATACAGGTTTCGGATCTTTATATAGTGTGAAAATCTCTAATGAGAATTTATCTAAACTTCAAGAAAATCTTGTAAAATCACACTCTTGCGGAACTGGCGAGGAAGTTCCTGCAGAAATTGTAAAAATGATGCTGTTGCTTAAGATACAATCTTTGAGTTACGGACATTCAGGAGTTCAGTTGATTACTTTACAGCGATTGGTTGATTTTTACAATAATGATATTCTTCCTATTATTTATACGCAAGGTTCGCTTGGAGCTTCTGGAGATTTAGCTCCTTTGGCGCATTTGTCTTTGCCTTTAATTGGAGAAGGAATTGTTTTGTTTGAAGGAAAAAAAGTGGCTTCTGCCGAAATTTTGAAGCAGTTTAATTGGGAACCGATCGTTTTACAGTCAAAAGAAGGTTTGGCTTTATTGAATGGAACTCAGTTTATGAGTGCTTATGGAGCTCATATTTTAATTAAAGCGTATAAATATTCGTATTTGGCAGATTTAATCGGAACTATTTCTCTAGAAGGTTTTGATGGAAGAATCGAACCATTTAATGAATTGATACATTATATACGTCCGCACAAAGGACAAATCGTAACAGCACAAAGAATTACTGAATTCTTAGACGGAAGTGAAATTATTGCTCAAGAAAAGAAACACGTTCAAGATCCGTATTCTTTCCGTTGTATGCCACAGGTTCACGGAGCTTCAAAAGATGCGATTGATTATGTTCGAAAAGTATTCAAAACAGAAATCAATTCGGTAACTGATAATCCTAATATCTTTATCGAAGCTGATCAGATTATTTCGGGAGGAAATTTCCACGGACAGCCTTTAGCTTTAGCTTTAGATTTTATGGCAATTGCTTTGGCCGAATTAGGAAGTATTTCTGAAAGAAGAACCTATCAGTTAATTTCAGGATTGCGTAATCTTCCAGCATTTTTGGTAGATAATCCGGGATTGAATTCAGGATTTATGATTCCACAATATACAGCTGCAAGTATCGCAAGCCAGAACAAACAATTGGCAACTCCAGCAAGTATCGATAGTATTGTTTCGAGCAATGGTCAGGAAGATCACGTGAGTATGGGAGCAAATGGTGCGACAAAAGCCTTACGTGTTTTAGATAATTTGGAGCGTATTTTAGCAATCGAATTATTAAATGCTTCTCAGGCAATTGCGTACAGAGAGCCATTAAAACCAAGTGATTTTATCGAAATGTTCTTAAGCAGTTACAGAGAAGTTGTGCCTTTGGTAAAAGAAGATAGAATCTTACATAATGACATAGAAAACACGGTTTTATTCCTTTCGAGTTTTCAAATTGAAAACGATTTGTTAACAATGGCTTAACACTGAAACGTGTTATTGAAGGTAATTTTGCACTATCAAAAATAAAACAATGTCAATAAACAGTATTTTCCAATTTTTAGTGCCGAAAGACAAAAAATTCTTTCCACTTTTTGAAGAAGCTTCTAGCAATTTAATTGAATTAGCATCTAACTTGCACGAAGCTGTAAATTTACCATTAAAAGAAAGAGAAATTCTTTTTCAAAAAATTGACGAATTAGAACAAAAAGGAGAAGACATTACTCGTCAGACAAACTTAGAGTTAAGCAGAAACTTTATTACTCCGTTTGACAGAGAAGATATTCATACATTAATTACTTCAATTGATAATGTTGCAGATTACCTTCACGGTGCATCTAGCCGTATGAGATTGTATCAGGTAGATAAGATTACAAAATCTATCAGAAAGATGACAGAAATCAACCTTGAAGCTTGCCAAAACATTGACAGTGCAGTAAAAGAGTTGAGAAACTTACAAAATTTTAAAGTTATTAAAGATGCGTGTGCTAGAATTAACAAACTAGAAAACAAATCTGATAACGTTTATAACAAAGCAGTTTTTGAAATTTTTGAAAACGAAACAGACGCTAAAAATATTATTAAATATAAAGAGGTGTTATCTGTTTTAGAATCAGCAACAGATAAATGTAAGAGTGTTGCGAACATACTAGAATCTATTTCTGTAAAACATTCTTAATTCAATTTTTCAATCTGAAGTTATAATCTTATGACTATACTTATATTAATTATAGTACTTGCCTTAATTTTTGATTACATCAATGGTTTTCATGATGCGGCAAATGCTATAGCGACTGTTGTTGCAACAAAGGTTTTGACACCTTTTCAGGCGGTAGTCTGGGCAGCATTTTTTAACTTTCTGGCGTATTGGGTTTTTGGATTTGGTGTTGCTGATACTGTTGCTAAAACAGCGCACACTATGGAAATTAACCTAGTAGTAATCTTGGCTGGAGTTATCGCTGCAATCTGTTGGAATTTATTGACTTGGTGGTTAGGAATTCCTTCAAGTTCTTCTCATACACTTATTGGAGGTTTTGCAGGAGCAGCTGTAGCACATGCTATCGCAGTCCATGGTTTCTCAGGTTATGTTGGAGAAGACGGAGCAACTCACTACTGGTATGAAATTGTAAGCTGGTATAAGGCAGGTAAAGACGGAGCAATGCCTTCGGGAGTTCTCATTATCATTGCTTTTATTGTTTTAGCGCCATTATTAGGAGCATTGGCTTCTTATTTAATTTCGATTTGGCTTTTAAATGCTTCTCGTAAAACAATTGGTCCTAAAATCTTTACTGCAGCTTTAATGGTTGCTACAATTGTATTTGTGTACTATCAAATGGTGCCTTATGATAAGATTGAAAAACCAAGATTTGATTCTCATTTTTGGAGCGTTGCATTTGAAGCTCATAATATTAAATGGTTTTTAGTAGCGTTTATTATCTTAACAGTAAGCGGATTTTGTTTAATATTCAGCAGTTTAAATCTTCATCAGGCAGATGCTGCTTTAAAGAAAATGCAGTTGTTATCTTCTGCGGCATTTAGTTTAGGTCACGGAGGAAACGATTCTCAAAAAGTAATGGGTATTATTGCTGCAGCTGTAGCAGTTTATATCAATACAAATCCTGGAGTTCATATGGATGCTTGGTTAGATGTTGTGCTTCCAAATGATGACGCAGGTATTAAAGGTGTAATGCCAAGTTGGATTCCGTTAGCATGTTATTCTGCTATTGCTGCGGGAACTTTAAGCGGTGGATGGAAAATTGTGAAAACAATGGGTTCTAAAATTACCAAAGTAAGTTCGTTTGAAGGTGTTGCTGCAGAAACAGCAGGAGCTTTGACACTTTACTTTACAGAACACTTAAAAATTCCAGTAAGTACAACCCATACTATTACAGGATCTATTATTGGAGTTGGATTAACAAAACGTGTTTCTGCCGTTAGATGGGGAGTTACAGTAAGTTTAATCTGGGCTTGGATCTTAACTATTCCAATTTCAGCTTTATTAGCAGGTTTGGTTTATTTTATTCTAAGCGTATTTATTTAATCTGAGAAAATGAATTTTGTGAAATGTGAAAAGTAAGTCACATTTTGTTAATATACAAAACCGATTTCAAATTTGAAATCGGTTTTTTTTGTTTTAATTTGTTTTAAAGTAAAAGAATAAAAGCTTTTAGAGGCTATAGGAATAGCCAATTTTGCAGACTTTTGTAGATAGTTTAATATTATAAATAAATGAAGAGAATAATTGTATTGGTTTTATTTCTGATTGTAAAATCTAGTTTTGCTCAATTAAAAGAAAAAACTTTTAAATATGGTTTTGTCGATCAGACAGGAAAAGAAATCGTTCCTTGTAAATATGATGGTATTAGCGCATTTGAAAATGGTTTTGCGGTTGTACAATTAAAAGGCAAAAGCGGTGTGGTAGATAAAACAGGCAAGGAAGTAATTCGTTGCATTTATGATGAAATAGTCAATAATCCAAATTGGATAATAGTTAGCAATAAAAATGCTAAAGCTCAGTATCTAGTTAAATCAACCGACGTGTTGTTAACTAAAAAATACGATGAAGCAAAAATTTTGTCGCCAGAAATAACAGCTGTAAAACTGAATAATAAATGGGGTTTTATTGATGTGGTTGGAGAAGAAATAAGTCCAAAATATGATGAAATAATTGACTTTTCGGATAGGTTTGCAGTTGTGAAACTAAATGGCAAATTTGGCATTGTAGATCAGATTGGGAAAGAGGTTGTTTCGCCAATTTATGATCATGTTCAAAATTTTAAAGATGGTTTTGCAGTAGTAGAATCAAATAATAAGTTTGGAGTTATTGATGAAGATGGCAAAATTGTAGTTCCTGTAAAATACGATATGAATTTTTCTTTTGCAGATAATGTTTCTGTTGTAAAGCTGAATGAAAAATACGGAGTATTGGATAATAACGGAAAAGAAATCGTTCCTGCAAATTATGATTTCATGATGCTAAATGATGATTTATTGCAGGTAAAACTTGCTGATAAATCTGGATTAATTGATAAAACAGGAAAAGAAATTGTTCCTGCAAAATATGATATAATTGAGTCTTTTAAAGATGGAATCGCCGTAGTAAAACTGGATGGAAAATATGGTTTTATTAATAAGGAAGGAAAAGAAATCGTAACTCCAAAATACGAAAAAGCAGATGATTTTAAAGATGGTTTAGGTGCTGTTAGAATTGAGGTTGGGAAGTAAAATTAAAGCTTTTGAAGGTTTTTATGGTTATGTTTACGTTTGTAATGTGTTTGTTTCAGATGCTTTTTATCCGCTGAAATTATACTGATTGTTCCATCAATTTCAAGCATCGCAAGTTTGATATCAGTGAGATGTTCTAAACCGTGCTCGCGCGCTGCTTCTTTTAGTTCTTCGTGTGAAACATCTAATCGGCTCAAAGCTTTGAAATCTAATATTCCGTTATGAATTAATACTTCTGGTTTATCTAATAATAAATCGCCAAGAGTTTTGAATTTCTTTGTTAGCTTTTTGATTGCAAAATTGATTGTAAATAATACTAAAGCGGCAATCAAGCCTCCAATTAAACTTGTATCAGGGCCAACCATTGCATTTTGGACAGAGTTGCTGATTAATAAAATCAGAATAATATCAGCAGTGTTTAATTGCGAAAGTTCTTTTTTGCCGAATATTCTTAAAGCAATTGTCATGAAGAAATAGACAGCAACACTTCGGATAATAATATCTAAATAGGGGAAAACCATGTTTTTTTATTTTAAAGTTAAATAAAAAAGCTTTGTCAAAGTTTTAAACTTTGACAAAGCTGCTAAATTATTTACGAGATATTAAGTTTAAATGAACTTAATTATAATTTAAAATTCTTTTCAATCGCTTTTATCATTTCTCCAGCTACATCTTTGTTAGTTGCGCCCTCGATTCCTTCAAGACCTGGAGAAGAGTTTACCTCAAGCAATAATGGGCCTTTAGACGAACGAATGATATCAACACCAGCAACTTTTAAATCCATTGCTTTTGCGGCTTTTATAGCAATCTTTTTCTCTTCAGAAGTAATTTTAATGACAGATGCTGTTCCGCCAAGGTGAATATTAGCTCTGAATTCGCCAGGCATTGCCTCACGCTGGATTGCGGCAACTACTTTTCCATCAATCACAAAACAGCGGATGTCTTTTCCGTTGGCTTCTTTAATGAATTCTTGAACCAAAATATTGGCATTTAAACTTTTGAAAGCATTGATAACACTTTCTGCAGCTTTTTTGGTTTCGGCCAAAACAACACCTTTTCCTTGTGTTCCTTCCAATAATTTTACAATTAAAGGGGAACCGCCAACCATTTTAATTAAATTGTCTGTATCAAGCGGAGAATTGGCAAATCCTGTAGTTGGAATATCAATTCCGCTGTTCAATAATAATTGTAAAGAATATAGTTTATCTCGAGATTGAGTTATAGCTGTCGCCGAATTCAAAACAAAAACCTTCAAAGCTTCAAACTGGCGCGTTAAAGCACAACCGTAAAACGTAATGCTTGGTCGAATTCTTGGAATAATAGCGTCAAATTCATTTAAGATTTTTCCGCCTCTGTAATGAATTTCAGGTTTTTTGGCATCCAATTTCATGTAACATTCCTTGATGTTTAAGAAATGCATTTCGTGACCGCGCATTTCACCAGCTTCCATGATTCTTTTATTGCTGTATAATTCTGGATTGCTGGCCAAAAGACCAATTCGCAAGCCAGTTTTTGCTTTTTCTGAATTTTGGTATAATTCTTTTAAAGATTCTGCTGTAGGCTGTCCTAACAGGTATTTTTGTTCAGGATCGACCAAAACCCTTCCGCTCATCGCTTCGCGTCCTAAAAGCATTCTAAATCCCATAGAATCGCGATTAGTTAAGGTCATTTCGATTGGCCATTTGGCGTCGCCAATTTTTAAGCTGGTTTGGATCACATAACGATGTTCTCTAAAACCGCTCGAACTTTTTACAATTCGCTTGTCGACCAAAGGAGCTTCACAATGAATAATGGTTTTGATATTATTCTGAATCGGATTAATGTCGAATTTAACCCAATTAGCATCATTTTTTATAAAAGGCGCTATGTTTAAAGCGTGCATTGCCGAAGTTTTGGCACCAGAATCTACACGAGCCTTAATTGTCGGGATTCCAAGTTCTGGAAATGAGCACCATTCTTCGCTGCCTAAAATGACTTTGTTTTGAAGCATATTTTGTTTTGTATTATAGAATTTAAATTCAAAAATAGCTATTTGCTTTTACTAAAGATAGTGATTTTTAATAAAAAAAATACCCGTTATGTTATGAAAACGTAACGGGTAAGTTATTTCTGTTATAAATTTTGACTAATTTATTGATTCGTTGGCTCTTCTGCTTTATGAATTTCTACTGATAATTCTTGTGAATCATCTTTCAAGTCCATCATGATTTCATCGCCTGAATGTATTTTTGAAGTGATGATTTCTTCTGCTAACAAATCTTCAACATATTTCTGGATTGCTCTTTTTAGCGGTCTTGCTCCAAATTGCTTATCAAAACCTTTATCAGCAATAAATGCTTTGGCTTTGTCTGTTAAAGTTAATTTGTAGCCTAACTCTGCAATACGAGAATATAGTTTTTTCAATTCGATTTCGATAATCAAATCGATATCAGCTTTTTCTAAACTGTTGAATACAATTACGTCGTCAATTCTGTTTAAGAACTCAGGAGCAAAAGTTTTCTTCAATGCATTTTCGATAATGCTTTTTGAGTTTTCATCGGCTTGAGCTGTTCTCGCAGCGGTACCGAATCCAACGCCTTGTCCGAAGTCTTTCAACTGACGTGCACCAACGTTAGATGTCATGATAATGATCGTGTTTTTGAAGTCAATTTTACGACCTAAACTATCAGTCAAATATCCATCATCTAAGACTTGAAGCATCATATTGAATACATCTGGGTGGGCTTTTTCGATCTCGTCTAAAAGAACCACACAGTAAGGTTTTCTACGAACTTTCTCAGTCAATTGACCTCCTTCTTCGTAACCAACGTATCCCGGAGGCGCTCCAACTAAACGAGAAATCGCAAATTTCTCCATGTATTCGCTCATGTCGATACGAACCAAAGCATCTTCAGAATCAAATAATTCTTTTGCTAAAACTTTAGCTAATTGCGTTTTACCAACCCCTGTCTGACCTAAGAAAATGAATGAACCAATTGGTTTGTTTGGATCTTTAAGTCCAGCTCTGTTACGTTGAATAGAACGTGCAATTTTAAGAACTGCCTCATTTTGTCCAATTACTTTATTTTGGATCAATTCAGGCAAGTGAGCTAATTTGTTGCTTTCTGTCTGTGCAATTCTATTTACAGGAATTCCGGTCATCATAGAAACAACATCGGCTACATTATCTTCTGTAACTTCGATTCTGTTGTTTTTAGAATCTTCTTCCCATTGTTCTTGTGCTAAAGCAAGATCTTTTTCGATACGTTTTTCATCATCGCGAAGTTTGGCTGCTTCTTCATATTTTTGTTTTTTAACAACCATATTTTTCATTTCGCGAACTTCTTCCAACTGACGTTCTAGATCCAAAATTTGTTTCGGAACATCAATGTTTGTAATGTGTACGCGAGAACCAGCCTCGTCCATTGCATCGATCGCTTTGTCTGGTAAGAAACGCTCAGACATATATCTGTTCGTTAACTTAACGCAAGCTTCGATAGCTTCTGGAGTATAAGTTACGTTGTGGTGATCTTCGTATTTGTCTTTTACGTTGTTCAAAATAGCGATTGTCTCTTCAACAGAAGTCGGTTCAACAATTACTTTTTGGAAACGTCTTTCTAAAGCACCGTCTTTCTCAATATATTGTCTGTACTCATCAAGAGTAGTAGCACCAATACATTGGATTTCACCTCTTGCTAAAGCAGGTTTGAACATGTTTGAAGCATCAAGCGAACCTGTTGCTCCACCAGCACCTACAATAGTGTGGATCTCGTCAATGAAAAGAATAATATCATCGTTTTTTTCAAGCTCGTTCATAACGGCTTTCATTCTTTCTTCAAATTGTCCTCTGTATTTAGTTCCAGCCACTAAACTTGCAAGATCTAAAGTAACAACACGTTTATGGAAAAGAATACGAGATACTTTCTTTTGGATAATACGTAGGGCAAGTCCTTCTGCAATAGCAGATTTACCAACTCCAGGTTCTCCAATAAGAAGCGGATTGTTCTTTTTTCTACGGCTTAAAATTTGCGATACACGCTCAATTTCTTTTTCTCGTCCTACAACAGGGTCTAATTTCCCTTCCTCAGCCATTTCTGTTAAATCTCTCCCAAAATTATCTAAAACTGGAGTCTTAGATTTTTTGTTTGACTTATTGGCGGGATTATTAAAGCTGCTTTCTTTTAGACTGTCATCTTGTCCTGAATCGTCATTGTATGATTCGTTTCTTGGCAAGTTTTCTAAGAATTCTTCTTCGTTTGGAGTCATATTTAAGTACTGTTCTTTAGCTACGTCATAATCTATTTTTAGTTTATTCAGCAGCTTGGTTGTTGGATCGTTTTCGTTTCTCAAGATACATAACAGCAAATGTGCCGTGCTAATCGATGAACTTTGAAATACTTTTGCTTCAAGAAAAGTGGTCTTCAGGGCTCTTTCGGCCTGTCGGGTAAGATGAAGGTTTTTCTTTTCTGCATTTACTTCAACGCTCAGGTTGGCAGGGCTCAGTATTTCTACTTTTCTGCGTAAATGATCTAAATCGACAGCTAGGTTATTAAGTATATGAATAGCTTTTCCGTTACCATCTCTCAAAATACCTAGCATAAGATGTTCTGTACCAATAAAGTCGTGCCCTAGACGTAGAGCCTCTTCCTTACTGTACGTAATTACATCTTTTACTCTTGGTGAAAAATTATCATCCATAATATATAATTGGTATTGTAAATTTAGTGAATTACAGTTTTAAAAACAAAAACCGTACCCATCGACATCTCCTGTCAGCTAATAGACGAAAAAAAAGACAATAAAACAGTTAAAAAACGTTTAATTTATTAACTAAAAGCCAAAATAAAGTTGTTAATAAATCATTGAAATAAGTGTAAGGAAATAGCTGAAAAAATTTCAAAAAAACGTATCTTGGCACGCTTTGAAAACTAATATAATTATTTAATATAACAACTTATGTCTGAAGGAGAAAAGTTAATTCCCATTAACATAGAGGATGAAATGAAGTCAGCTTACATCGATTATTCGATGTCAGTAATTGTATCGAGAGCACTTCCTGATGTTAGAGATGGCTTGAAACCAGTGCATCGAAGAGTTCTTTACGGAATGTATGATTTAGGTGTAACATCAAGATCTGCCCACAAAAAGTCTGCGAGAATTGTAGGGGAGGTTCTGGGTAAGTATCACCCTCACGGTGATACCTCTGTTTATGATGCAATGGTGCGTATGGCGCAGGAATGGAGTATGCGTTATTTATTAGTTGACGGACAGGGTAACTTTGGTTCTGTCGATGGAGACAGTCCTGCAGCAATGCGTTATACTGAGGCCAGAATGCGTAAAATTTCTGAAGAGATTATGGCCGATATCGAAAAAGAAACAGTTGATTTTCAATTGAACTTTGACGATACAATTTACGAACCTAAAGTAATGCCAACAAGAGTTCCTACTTTGTTAGTAAACGGAGCGACAGGTATTGCAGTTGGTATGGCGACAAACATGCCGCCGCACAATTTAACTGAAGTTATCAACGGTACTTTGGCGTATCTTGATAATAATGATATTGAAGTTGATGAGTTAATGACTCACATCAAAGCTCCAGATTTTCCTACTGGAGGTATTATTTACGGATACGAAGGTGTTCGTGAAGCTTTTAAAACGGGTAGAGGACGTATTGTAATGCGTGCTAAAGTTGGTTTTGAAGAAGTTGACGGAAGAGAGTGCATTATCGTTACCGAAATTCCATACCAAGTTAACAAAGCCGAAATGATTAAACGTACGGCTGATTTAGTTAACGAGAAAAAAATCGAAGGTATTGCGAATATTCGTGACGAGTCGGATAGAAGCGGTATGCGTATCGTATATATTTTGAAACGTGATGCTACGCCAAACGTAGTTTTAAATACTTTATACAAATACACTCAATTACAGTCTTCTTTTAGTGTAAATAACATTGCATTAGTAAAAGGACGTCCTCAATTATTGAATCTAAAAGATATGATTCACTACTTTATTGAGCACCGTCACGATGTAGTAGTTAGAAGAACACAGTTTGAATTACGTAAAGCAGAAGAAAGAGCTCATATATTAGAAGGATTAATCATTGCTTCTGATAATATCGACGAAGTAATCGCGTTAATTAGAGGATCTAAAAACACAGACGAAGCAAGAGAGAAATTAATCGAAAGATTTAAATTATCAGATATTCAGGCTCGTGCTATTGTTGAGATGCGTTTACGTCAGTTAACAGGTCTGGAGCAAGATAAATTAAGAGCTGAGTTTGACGAATTGATGAAGTTAATCGAGCATTTGAAAGCTTTATTAGCAGATGTTAATTTAAGAATTGACTTAATTAAGGAAGAGCTTACAGAAATTCGCGATAAATACGGGGACGAAAGACGTTCTCAAATTGAATATTCTGGAGGTGATGTAAGTATTGAAGATTTAATTGCTGACGAAAATGTGGTTATTACTATTTCGCACGCAGGTTACATCAAACGTACAAACTTATCTGAGTACAAAACTCAAAATAGAGGTGGAGTTGGACAGAAGAGCGCTGGAACAAGAGATCAAGATTTCTTGGAGCACATGTTCGTGGCAACAAACCATCAATATATGATGTTCTTTACTCAAAAAGGAAAATGTTTCTGGATGCGTGTTTATGAAATTCCAGAAGGAAGCAAAACAGCAAAAGGTAGAGCAATTCAGAACCTGGTGAACATTGAAAGCGATGATAAAGTAAAAGCTTTCATTTGTACACAAGACTTAAAAGACAAAGATTACATCAATACGCATAACCTTGTAATGGTAACAAAACAAGGTCAGGTGAAGAAAACTTCTTTAGAAAAATATTCTAAACCAAGAGCAAATGGAGTTGCGGCAATTACAATTAAAGAAGGTGATGAGTTAATTGGAGCTCAGTTGACAAACGGAGAAAGCCAAATTATCTTAGCAGTTAAATCTGGTAAATTGGTTCGTTTTGAAGAAACTAAAACACGTCCGATGGGAAGAACAGCTTCTGGAGTTCGTGGAATTACTTTAAAAGACGAAACAGATGAAGTAATCGGAATGGTTACGGTTGATAAAAACGATATTTCTACATCTCAAATCTTAGTTGTAACTGAAAATGGATACGGAAAACGTACTAAATTGGTTGACGACGATGGAGAAGATGTGTATAGAATTACAAACCGTGGAGGTAAAGGGGTTAAAACTCTTAACATTACGGAGAAAACTGGTAAACTGATTTCTATCAATGCCGTTACAGATGCAGACGATTTAATGATTATTAATAAATCTGGATTAACGATCAGAATGGCTATTGAAGATTTGCGTGTTATGGGACGTGCCACTCAAGGTGTTAGATTAATTAACCTTAAAGGAAAAGATTCTATCGCTGCCGTTACAACAGTAATGAAAGACGATGCAGAAGAAGTAGAAGTTGATGAAGACGGAAACGTAATCGAATCTGCAATCGAGAGAGTGAAACCAGATATGGAAGTTCTTGAAGATGATGGAACAGCAGAAGAAGATGATGATTCTGATGATGATGTAGCAGAAGATGAAGATGATGCTGAGGCAGAAGATGAAGAATCTGATGAATAAGTAAAAACAAAAAATTAAATACAAATAAATACCATTATGAAAAGTAAATATGTAATACTTGCATCGGCATTACTGATCTCTGTAGCGACGTTTGCTCAAAAAGATCAAATTAAGAATGCTGAAAAAGCATTAAAAGGTGGAGATGCACAAGGAGCTCTTGCACAATTGAAAGATGCTGAGAACTTAATTGCAAATGCTAAAGATACTGAACAAGCACAATATTATTTCGTTCAAGGAAATGCTTTTCTTGACCTTGCAAACAAAAAGGTTGAAGAAGGTAAAAACTTGTTAGCAGCTGCAGATAGCTACAAAAAATTAATTGATGTGGAAAAAGCTTCTGGAAAGCTAAAGTATTCTACACAAGCTGCAGCATCAATTACTGACATTAAAGGTTTATTGATTAATTCTGCAATTGCTGATACACAGGCAAACAAACATGTTGATGGTGCAAAAAAATTGTACCAAGCTTATGAATTAGATAAAAAAGACACTATCAACTTGTACTATGCTGCTTCTACAGCTGTAAATTCACAAGATTTTGATCTTGCTTTGCCAATGTATGAAGAATTAAAAAAATTAAACTATTCTGGAAAAGGAACTTTGTACTTAGCGGCAAACAAAGCTAATGGAAACGAAGATAATTTTGCTAATGCTAAGGAAAGAGATTTAGCTGTTAAATTAGGAACTCACGAAAAACCTAAAACTGAAGCGATTCCTTCTAAAAGAGGTGAGATCTACAAAAATTTAGCATTAATCTTAGTTCAAAAAGGACGTACTGAAGATGCTAAAAAAGCAATCGCTGATGCTAGAAAAGCAAATCCAGATGATACTTCTTTAATCTTGACAGAAGCTAATTTATATCTAGAGACTAAAGACTACGATATGTACAAAAAATTAGTTAACGAAGCTTTAGAGAAAGATCCTAAAAATGCTGATTTAGTATTTAATTTAGGAGTAATTAGTGCTGGAGCTAAAAATGCTGCTGACGCAGAAAAATATTACTTAAGAGCTATCGAAATCAACCCTGATTACACAAATGCTTACTTAAATCTTGCTGCTTTAAAATTAGAGGCTGAAAAACCAATCATTGACGAAATGAATAAATTGGGAACTTCTGCTAAAGACATGAAACGTTACGATGTTTTAAAAGCGCAAAGAGAAGCAGTTTTCAAAGGAGTAATTCCTTATCTTAAAAAAGCAAACGAATTAGATCCTAAAAACGAGGATGTTTCTAAAACATTATTAGGAGTTTACAATGCTCTAGAAATGACTGCAGAAGCTAAAGCTTTAAAAGCAAAAATGTAATAATTACCGCTTTTTAAAAATAAAAAAAACCATTCACCGCGGTGAATGGTTTTTTTATGCTTTTAGCTGATTAGTTCAGCAGATAAAGTAATGGTCGTGTTTAATAGTTTTGAAATCGGGCAGATTTCTTTTGCTTTAGCAGCTGTTGAGGCAAATTCCTCGGCAGAAATTGAAGGAACTTTTCCTTTTAAATCTAAATGGATTAAAGTAATTGTTCCGTCTTCAAAAGTTACTGTCGCTTCTGTGGTTAAATCATCAGCTGTAAAACCTGCTTCGTTAAGTAAAAAGCTTAATTGCATAGTAAAACAGCCAGAATGAGCTGCAGCAACCAATTCTTCTGGATTTGTGCCAACGCCGTCAGCAAATCTTGTTTTAAAAGACAGTTGTGCATTATCTAAAGTTGTACTTTGAGTACTAATTGTTCCTTTTCCTTCCATACCGGTTCCTTTCCAGTTGGCGTGTGCTTTTCTTGTAAATTTCATATTCTCTTATTTAAAAATTAGTATTAAATGTTATTTGCTTGATTTTTAGTTAATAGTGGTAACTCAAATATAATCAATATTTTGCAGAATAATTTTATGAAATTTAATTGTATTGTTAAGTTTTGGGGTTTTAGGTTGGAGTGAGTTTTAACCGCAAAGTGCGCAAGGGTTTACGCAAAGCGCGCGAAGTTTTTGTATCATAGTAAGACAATGCTTTGTGAAGGTTGTGGTTTTAAAAAAAAAGACACAATGATTGTCATTGTGTCTTTTTAAATTAGTCAAAAAATAAAATTCCAAATTCCAATAAACAACGTTTAATTGGAATTTGGAATTTAAAAAAATGGAATTTTAAAACTTATTCTTGTCCCAAGTTTCTTAATTGTTTCAATTTATCCTTCCATACTTCAAGGCTTTCTTTGTGGATAGCGATGTTTTTGCGTACTTCCGTAACAATTGAATTCTCTTTTTTGGCATTTTTAGTATTTGTAAAGAACTGAATGTTGTTTTCTAACTGGAAAATTTCATTTTGAACTTCCTCAATTTTACGCATAATAAAGATTTTTTCATTGTCTAATTTACGCGTGTCATTACTGTCAGTTAGAGAATCAATGCGGTTTGCAAAACGCATCATTTCAGATTCTTTTTTGCTTAAACTCAGTTTTTCAAAAAGAGCATCCAATATTTTATTGAATTTTCCTTCGATGTGTCTTCTAGAAAAAGGAACTTTTCCAAAACCTTTCCAAGTTTCTATATGTGCTTTTATAGCATCTAAGTCAGTTTTGTGATCTCCAGTTAATTGGAAAGCTCTTAAAGTATCTAAATATGCTTTTTTATTATCAAAAGCAGCTATTTCTTCACTATTTTCTTCAGACTTGTGCTCTTTTAATTTGTCGAAATAATGGTTGCAAGCATCTTTGAATTCTTTCCAGATTTTGTCTGAATATTTTTTAGGAACATGGCCAATTTGTTTCCATTCTTCCTGGATTTGTTTCATCACAGGAGTTGTAGTTTGAAAATCGGTGCTTTCCTGTAATTCTTTTGCTTTTGCAACAAGAGCCAGTTTCTTATTTAAATTATCGTTTTGATCTTTTTTGATGTCTTTATAAAACGAATTTTTAAAAGCATTGAAGTTTCTAACCGCAGTTTTAAAAGCAGCCCAAGTTTCTTCATTAACTTCAGAAGGGACTTTTCCTGCCGCAAAAAACTCATTTCTTAAATCTTCTACTTTTTGAATCTGAACAAGCCATTGCGAGTGAGAATTTACTTTTTCGCTTCCAAGAGCTTCAATTTTAGCAATAATTTCTTTTTTTATTTCAAGATTTTTTTGCTCATTTGCTCTTTGGCTTTCAAATAAAAGCTCTCTCTTATCGTGTATTTTCTTAGTTAGTTCGCTAAACTGATTCCAGATAGCATCGCGATGCTCTTTAGAAACAGGTCCGATTTCTTCTTTCCAGATTCGGTGTAAATCTTGTAATTCGCGGAAAGATTTGCTTACATCAGCATCGTTTACCAATTCTTCAACGCGAGCTATAATTTTTTGTTTTAATTCTAAGTTGTGTTTAAAATCTAAATCTCTGGCCTCACGGTCTAAATGAAGATAATCGTAGAAGTTTTCTACATGGAAATGATAATTATTCCAAACGTGATTATATTTGTCTTTCGGGATAGCTCCTGCATTTTTCCATCTTTCTCTTAATTCATTAAAATGCTTAAGAGTATCTTTTATATTTTCCTGCGGATTAATTAATTCCTTTAATTCTTCAACAATAGCCAGACGATTATCTAAGTTGGTTTTTAAATTAGTTTGTAAATGTTTAAAATGAGCATTTCTTTTCTCTCTAAAAACATTATAATATTCGTCAAATTTTGATTTTAAAGGAAGATGATATTCAAACTCTTCATTAGGATCTGGATTAGAAGCTAAAAACTCTTCTTTTTTCTCTTCTATAAGATGGTGATATTGTAGCAGGAAAGCTTTTTTGATTTCTTCGATATGATCTTTTACAGACATTGTCTTGTCTATATTCACCAGTTTTTTTAGTTCATCAACAAGCGCATCTAGAGAAAACGTATTGTAATCTTGCATAGGAATGTCATGACGTTCCTTCAAAGTTTCGTCTTCGCTTTCAGCAGCGTTCGAATTGGTAATAACATCTAATGCTTCCTGATGGGCATCTTCTTGATTAGCTAATTCATTTTCAGTTTCTGGAGCCAAATCTTCGGTCAGAGTTTCAGAATCTGAGATTTCAATTGCATCATTTGCTACAGAATCATTTACTTCGATTCCAGTTTTTCCGTCTGCTTCATGCAGGTTATCATTCTTTTCTTCTAACATCTTGAAATGTATAAGGTTTTTATTGTAAACAGTGCGAAAGATAGTAAAGGTGTTTCTAAATACAAAATAAATCCTTTGTTTATACGCTAATTTACGGTGAAATTCTCATTGTTTAATTCAATTTAGCAGTATGATATATTAATTTTTGTTATTTTAATTGATAAGATAGGAATAATATTTTTTGCGAGTTTTTTAATGAAAAAAGAAAAAAATATTAAAAAATGAAGCTGAATCAAGGGATTGTTTGTGTATCAAAACAAAACTAAGAGTCCCACTTCGACACCAAAATTATATGATTTTTCACCGCCAAAAGCTACGCTAGGGTGTACATAAACTAAATTTGTTGGAGTGATTTTTCGACCAAATTCCATAAAAGCATTATTTTGAAAACCGTCCAAAACGTAATTGTATCTAAAACCTACATCTGTAGCAATCCAATTTTTGCCAAAAAACCATAACAAGTTGTTTTCTAAGAGAGTTACGCTCACGTCACTTCGGTTGCTTGATCCTGCAAAACTCTGGGAATGTTCAACAGTTGCAAGCCATAAGAATTTCTTCTGATTGAAGTATTTTGCAAAAATACCAGCAGGAATTACAACCCATTTCCCTGTACCAAAACTGGGGTCTGCAGCAGAATTTGAAATGACACGGGTTCTAAGGCCAATGCCACTGTTTTTTTTAAAATAAGGGATAAAACTAAGCCCAACACCTACATCACCAAGTCCGGTTTGATTGATAGAATTAGAGTTAGTTGAAATTAAAGGCAAATCAAATCTCAGATTCCAAGCTTTGTTACCAATTGGCTGTAAAATACGCAAATCTGTAGTATTATATGAGCCATTCTTAGTGTCTAAATACTCATTATATAATAAAATGGTCTGAAGAAAGTAATGATATCGAGGCTCAGCAAATGGACTATTGCTTCTGTCTATATCTTCGTCTTGGGCTGATGCAAGAACTGTAATAAGAAAAAAAATGCTAAAGTAAAGTAAATGTTTTTTCATAACTGTCTGCAAATGAGTAGACTAATTTACAAAAATTACTTTAACATTTTATTTTTTATTTATTCCAGATTTTCCATGCTTTTTCAGCCTGAAAAATAAGCATATCGTGCCCGTTTTTAATGACAGCGCCTTTTTCTTTTGCTTTTCTTAAGAAAGTAGTTTCTGCTGGATTATAGATTAAATCGTATGCAATATGTTTTTCTGTAAAAAACTCATAAGGCAAAGTTGGACAAGCTTCAACATTCGGACTTGTTCCAACTGGTGTACAATTAATTATAATCTGAAAATTGTCAAAAGTTGTCGCATTGATTAAATCATAATCAATAATATTTTCTTTTGCTTCTCTAGAAACAAAAGTGTACGGAATATCCAATTCGTCCAAAGCAAAAGCAACACCTTTAGAAGCGCCTCCTGTTCCCAAAATAAGAGCTTTTTTATGATGAGGCTCTAATAATGGCTTTAAAGACTTCTTGAATCCGTAATAATCGGTATTATATCCTTTTAGCTTACCGCTTTTAGTAAATTTAATCGTATTAACAGCGCCAATTAGAGCAGCTTTTTTTGATAGTTTATCTAAGAAAGGAATAACTTGTTCTTTGTACGGAATAGTAACATTTAAACCTTTTAAATCAGGATTGTTTTTAATTAACTCTGTGAAGTAATTAATCTCAGAAATGTCAAAATTCTCATAGCTGTTACCAGCAAAAACTTCATTATTAAATTTTTCTGTAAAATAACCTTTTGAAAAAGAGTAGCTTATGTTGCGTCCCAATAATCCAAAACGTCTTCTCAATAAAATATCAACCATTCTTATTTGCGATGTTTTTCTATATAATTTTTTACTGTTTTTTTTGTCCAAACTACTGGAAACAAATCTTCTATTAAGATATAGTTGTCAAAGTTTAAACGTAAACCATTGCTTAAATGAAATTTAGCTTTTGTGTTGTCTTGAATCATAAAATACAATCCAGCCAAACGGTATTCGATTTCGTTCTCTTCAGGGAAATATTCTGTCGCTTGCAATAAAGTCTGGATAGCCGTTTCAAATTCTCCTAAAAATTGAAGAATATCAACCCAAAATAACCAAGTGTCTAATGCATAATCTCCAAATTCAACTGCTTTTCTAAAACCAAATTCAGCTTCTTCAAAGAAATTCATCTGTTTATTGATTGTAGCATATCTTTTCCAGTACAAGCGATTCTGATTGTCGATTGCCAATGCTTTATTGACAAAAAACAATGCTTTCTGATAGTTTTTCTGGCGAAGGTGAAAATCTGTTATCGCAATCCAGCCTTTATCTAAGAGAGGATCTTCATGAACAGTTTGGTTATAATATTGAATCGCTTTCGCTAAATTTCCAAGTTTTTCATAACATTTTCCAATTCGAAGAAGAGCGTACGAAGTTGCATCGTCCAATTCGATGGTTCTGTTATAGCTTTCAATTGCTTCATTGTATTTTTTTAGGCGCTCGTAAGCTTTTGCTTTTTCCATAAAAGCACCCAAAAATTCATCATCAATCAGCGTTGCATAATCAAATGCACGTATCGCTGCTTCATATTCTTTTACGCCATAATGGAGACGTCCAAGCTGATGCCATGCAATTTCACTGTAGGGATTTCTGTTGATATATTCGTTAAGATAAACAATAGCTTCTTGGTTCTGATCTAAAAATTCAAAACAATACACTACGTTATAAAGAGCAGATTGATCTTCTAAGTCTTCTTCAAGACATTTGATGAAACTCTCCTTTGCCAGCTCGAGGTTGTCCATAAAAAGATATTCCATTCCAATCAAATTATACACATCAGCATAATCATCAGTATATTGAAGCGCGATTTTTAACAGTTCGACTGCTTTTTCGTGCTGGTCTCTTTTGGAACAGATATTGGCTTTCTGGATATAGATTTCCTCGTTGTTAGGTTCAATTGCGTATAACTCATTCAAAAGCTTTTCAGCGATCTCGAGTTTGTCATCATAAACTAGCATTTCTACTTGTACTAATTTTAAGCCTGTAGATTTTGGATGCTGGTCTAATGCAAGTTTTAAGGCCTTTTTTGCTAAATTAGCCTTACCTATGTCTAAATAATGAAGAATTATTTCTTCGAATTCTTCAGAATCAAAAAAGAGTACTTTGTTGGTTTTTAACATCGACTCAAATTTGGATAGGGATAGGTTATAATCTTCTTCTTCGTTGCTTAATTGCATACTTCGTATTTTTGAAATTAGCCTGTTATAAATTTAGGCAACCATATAATCGCTGTAAGGATAGGAAATTAATTGTTTTGAACAATTTAATTAACAAAATATGGCGTTTTTTATTCTATTTTGGGAAGAAATCTCCTTTATTCTTAAGGGATTAGCTTCGGTTTTGTCATTTTTTTATTTCTATCGGAAGACTTTTTTGAAGTAGAAATTGAGTTTTAATTTCTGTCAGTTTTATTAAAAATACTGCTCAAATAATTTTTATTTTTTAGTTGTTCTTCTTCATTATTTCATCCATCACTTCTAAAATAATCGCGCATCCTTCTCTAATTTCATCTTCAGAAATGGTCAAAGGAGGTGTAATTCGTATAGCACATCCTTCAAATAAAAGCCAGAATAAAATAAGTCCTCTGTCTTGACAGGTTAAAATGACTTCGTTGGTAATGTCTGCCGATTCTGTCATAGCGGCAAGCATTAATCCTTTTCCTCTAACTTCTGTAATCAAAGGATGTACCAAAAGCGATCTGAAGAGTTTTTCCTTTTCTAGCGTTTCTGCCATTAAATTTGTTTCAGTTAATTCTTGCAAAGTAGCTAAACAAGCTGACGCAATGACAGGATGACCTCCAAAAGTGGTAATATGTCCCAACTTTGGATTTTCTGTTAAAAGATCCATTTTTTCGGCAGAAGCAGTAAAAGCGCCAACAGGCATTCCGCCACCCATTCCTTTACCCATAACCACGATATCAGGAACAACGTCGTAATTTTGGAAACCAAAAAGTTTTCCCGTTCTTCCAAAACCTGGTTGGATTTCATCAACAATCATTAAGGCTCCAACCTCATCACAGCGTTTGCGGACTTTTTGAAGGAAGTTGTTTTCTGGCTGAATAAAACCAGCGCCACCTTGAATAGTTTCTAAAAGAATTGCCGCTGTTCGAGTAGTTATTTTTTGTAGATCTTCTTCATTGTTGAAAGTGATAAAATCAACATCTGGAAGTAATGGTCTAAAAGCTTGTTTGCGCTCTTCAAATCCCATTACGCTCATAGAACCCATTGTGTTTCCATGATAAGCGTTGTGGCAAGAAATAAGCTGACTACGGCCTGTAACTCGTTTTGCAAGCTTTAAAGAGCCTTCAATCGCTTCTGTACCAGAATTAACCAAATAGGTTTTATTTAAAGATTCTGGAAGCAGAGAGGCCATCATTTTGCAATATTGAACGGCTGGACTTTGAGAATATTCTCCGTAAACCATTACATGCGAATATTTATCCAACTGATCTTTTATAGCTTGGTTTACTCTTGGATGCTGATGCCCTAGAGTACATGCCGAAACTCCAGCAACAAAATCTAAATATTTTTTATCGTTTGTGTCGTATATGTATGAGCCAATGGCATGCGAAACTTCCATTCCGAGTGGGTAAGGAGAAGTCTGCGCTTGATATTTTATAAAATCTGGATTCATTTCTTTTAAGCTTCTAAGTTGCTGAGATACTAAGATTCTAAGCTTCTAGGTTTTAACTGTAAACTGCGACCGCGACTGTGACTAAAGAACTATTTGCTTTTAGCCTTAATTTCTGTCTTAATAGCTGGTTTCTTCTTATCGTAGTTCAATGTTTCCTTTCTGACTTTCAGAGGAACATTTTTACCTTTTTCTTCCTCGTCTTTTCCTTGTTTAATAAGTTTGTCATTTTCTTCATTTTCTTCTGCGGTGAAAATGTCGTCTTTCGATTTTATTCTTTCATCGCCACGCCATTTCATTCCTCTTAGTCTACGGGCATTTTCAGGAAGTTCATCTTCAGGAAAAATATCTCCGTCGACTTTGTTGAAGAACGTAATCGTTTCAATGGCATTGTTTTCCAATATCATATTGATTTTACTGCTGACATTTTTATTGATTCCGATTAGTTCATGCGCGTCATTACGCATATAATAAATTACTTCGGTGTTTTTGATAACATCAACATCATGTAGTTTTCCGTCCCTGAATTTCCCAAACAAATTGAGTCCCTTAACTTGATTAAATCCTGTTCCGAGTGTATCTTTAGATAAGACAAAAGTATTGTTAAGCACTTTCAAAGAGTCAATTTTTCTTGTTTTATTATCGCTAATCAAATGCATTACATCTCCTGTAATCTGGTTGTCGCCATTCCAAAGAATCGGATTTCCGATCAATTTTGTTAAGGCTATTTTAGAATCAGAATGTATTGAGTCGCATTTACCGCTCATATCTGTTTTGTAGAAACGAACATTTTTATACGCTCTCAAAATTCTTTCTCCTTCTTTTCCTGTAACCATTAATTTTTGTCCGTGAATGTAAACCGAGTCATTTTCAACCAGATTTACAGCAACAGCTCTTTTGGTTACAAACATGGAGTCTTTCAGTTTATAAAGCTCTGCATAATGGCCTTTTACGATTCCTTTGTTTATAGAATCGGTTATTTTTACATTTCGTGTGGCCGAAGCAAATTCGGTATTTCGATTATAAAATAAACTATCGCCTTCTATACGCCTGTCGTCATATTTTATGTACGATTTTCGCAGAAAATGAGCTAAGTTTTTCTTGGTGTCATAAAACCCTTTTTCTGTATAAATGTAATTGGCTTTACTTGTAATGGTTGAAGGTCCAAGAAGATAGGTGTGTCCAGAATTGCTGTAATAATCTAAATGATTTGATTTAATCACATATTTCGGATTTGTAATTGTAACTTCAGTTAAAAACTGAAACTTCTTTTCTTTTACAAAATATCTTCCCGATTTACTGACCAAAGTATTGTCTTTGTTTATGATAGTACCTTTGGTATTGTAAAATGCCTCTTGAACATTTCTGTCAAAATTAATGGTGTCGGTTTGCAAAGTGGCGTCTGGCGAAGTCAAAACGGCATTTCCTGTTGCAAAAGCTTTTTTTGCATTACCGCTATATTCTGCAT
The DNA here is from genome assembly GCF_003254545.1 of Flavobacterium tistrianum. Taxonomy (GTDB): domain Bacteria; phylum Bacteroidota; class Bacteroidia; order Flavobacteriales; family Flavobacteriaceae; genus Flavobacterium; species Flavobacterium tistrianum. Next base: position 101,028 of record NZ_QJRH01000069.1, on the reverse strand, counting down.
ATTTGCTATTCAAGAATAAAGTGTCTCCTTGTACTAATTGTACATTTCCGAATGCTTTTAGGTAATTTTCTTTTTGAAAAAAATAAGCCTTGTTGCAAGTCAATACCACACCATCATGATTTACTTTTACATTTCCAGTAAGTAATAGCGCATCTGGCACATTAACCTGATCCACATCAGAAAAGTCAGCATTTTCGATGACAATTGTTTTAGGGGTTTGTGCAGGTTTTTTTGTTTGAGCGAAAGTAAATTGAACGCTTAAAAAAGACAGGCAAATAAATATGAAAAAGAGTGATTTCTTCAACTGATTAAATTTTTGTCAAATTTATAAAAAAGGTTAGAACCTGTGGCCGATATTAGGATTAATTTATAATAAGTCATCAACAGTTTAAAGTCAGATTTAAGCCTCATTTAATTTTTCAACAAAATTGTAAACTCTCACGTTGTAGTAGTTATCTTTTATGCTGAAAACATTGTAAATTAGATAAAACGTTTTCGGGATTTTAAAAAATGGTCTATTTTTAGAAAATTGTTTTTTAATGCTTTTAGCATTGGAGCAAAAAAATGATAAGAATAGCCTAAAATATATGATAAGCAAAAAAATAATCGCAGCCGGATTAACATTAACGATACTATTTTCAGCCTGTAAAACAAAAGATTTAAAAATGAGCAAAGCAAATGAACAGACTGCAACAGAGAAAAAAGTTGTAGTTTATCAAGTTTTTACGCGCCTTTTTGGAAATAAAAATACAACCAATAAACCTTGGGGTACTATTGAAGAGAATGGTGTCGGAAAATTTAATGATTTTACAGACAAAGCGCTTCATGAGATAAAAGATTTAGGGGTTACTTATATTTGGTATACAGGAGTTCCGCATCATGCTCTAGTACGTGATTATACGGCTTACGGAATTTCAAATGATGATCCAGAAGTAGTGAAAGGGCGTGCAGGTTCTCCCTATGCTGTAAAAGATTATTATAATGTAAATCCAGATTTGGCTGTAAATCCTGCAAAACGATTAGATGAATTTGAAGCTTTAATCACACGAACTCATGATGCAGGTTTGAAAGTGATCATTGATATCGTTCCAAACCATATCGCAAGAAAATACGAAGGAAAATCAAATCCAGAAGGAGTAAAAGATTTTGGCGCGGATGATGATGTTACAGTTGAATATAAGCGAGACAATAATTTCTATTACATTCCACAGCAGCATTTTGAAATTCCTGATGGTGATATTCCTTTAAACGGAGAGAAAAATCCGCTTATTGATGGGAAATTTGACGAAAATCCTGCAAAATGGACAGGAAATGGCTCTCGTAAAATTAAACCAGACCAAAATGATTGGTACGAAACAGTTAAAGTAAATTACGGAGTGCGTCCCGACGGGACTAAAGATTTTCCTGAACTTCCTGCAGGTTTTGACCAAAAATCATATAAAGAACATTTTGCCTTTTGGCAAGATAAAGACGTTCCTGATTCTTGGAAGAAATTTAGAGATATTGCATTATACTGGACAGCAAAAGGCGTTGACGGATTTCGTTATGATATGGCCGAAATGGTTCCCTACGAGTTTTGGAGTTATATGAACTCTTCCATCAAAATGAAGAATCCGAATGCATTTTTATTGGCTGAAGTTTATAATCCGAATGAATATCGCAATTATATTCGCTTAGGAAAAATGGATTATCTGTATGATAAAGTTGAGACTTATGATAAACTGAAAGATATCATTCGAAGGAAATCTTCTCCAGACGAATTGACAAAAATCCAAATCGGCATGTCGGATATTGAACATCATATGCTTCATTTTCTAGATAATCATGACGAACAGCGTTTGGCAAGCCCAGAATTTGCTGGAACGCCAGAGAGAGGAAAGCCTTTAATGGTGGTTTCGGCAACAATTAGCACTTCGCCAACGATGATTTATTTTGGGCAGGAAGTAGGAGAGGCAGGTAACGAAGACGCAGGTTTTGGAAAACGCTCTAGAACATCAATTTTTGATTATATTGGAGTTCCAAATCATCAGCGTTGGATGAATGGCGGTAAATTTGATGGAGGACAGCTTTCAGAATCTGAAAAACAGCTTCGTGATTTTTACAAACGATTATTGAATTTTACGATTAACAGCAGCGCCTTGATGGGAAGCTTCGAAGAAATTCAAACTGTAAACCGTCAAAATAATGAGAATTATGATACATTGCTGTATTCTTACGCACGCTGGTCCGAAAACCAAAAACTGGTTATAGTAGCTAATTTCTCTTCTGAAAAAGGAAGCGAGTTTGATTTAAAAGTTCCTTCATCGCTTATTTCAAAATGGAATTTAAAAGATGGAGAATATCAAATGAAAGACCAATTGTATCAAGATAAAACGTTTGTATTGAAAGTACAAAATGGGCAAGGAGAAGCTAAAATCTCAATTCAACCTTCAGAATCTTTGATTTTGGAATTGAAATAAAAGAATCAAAATATTATAAAACAAAAAAACTTGTTTAGTCAATTCTAAACAAGTTTTTTTGTTTTTAAACCCTTTTTAGCAAAGAAAAAATCTCTTTTATAGAAAATGTTGCACCACAAACAAATTCATCAGAAGCGCCATAATAAACGGTTAATGTATCGCCATCAGGATCAAGAATATGACCGTTTGTAAAAACGACATTTCCGAAGAATCCGCTTAATTCATAATTCGTTTTCGGAAACATAATTGGAGTTTCGGTTCTGGAAATCACTTTTGTAGGATCTTCTAGATCCAATAAAAAAGCGCCTAGACAATATTGATGAAATTCGTTGGCTCCATGGTAAATTTCTAGCCAGCCTAATTCTGTTTTTATCGGTGCAGCTCCAGCGCCAACTCTTTTGCTGTCCCAGCTTTCTTTTCTGGTTTTGATAATGCATTTATGATTTCCCCAATGAATGCCATCTGGAGAAGAAGCAATCCAAATGTAATTTCCGCCAATATCTACACTGCTTGGGCGGTGCAAAACATAAAACAAACCATTGATTTTCTCTTCAAAAATAGCGCAGTCTTTATTGTGAGGAGGAAAAATCATTCCGTGTTTTTCGAAGTTCTTCCAATCGGTTGTGGTTCTTAAACCAACGCCAACACCACTAGGAGAAACGGAAGTAAAAGTAAGGTAATATTTCCCTTCAATAAGAGAAACGCGACAATCTTCTATTCCGAAAGTTTCCAATATTCCTTCGCCAACCAAATGTGGATAATCTTCAGGTTCATAAAATCTTTTTCCATCTTCACTGCATAACAATCGAATGTGAGATAAAGTGGTTAAATAATCAATGCCTTGATAATTAATTACGCGCGCGTCTGTTGCTATAAGTTCGGGATGGTTTTTTAGAATTTCAATAATTTGAATTGTTCCTGCGTCTGTTAAGATTGGAAACGAAATGATGTTTTCAATTTGTTTTGGTCTTTCGGCAACACGTACAGCCAGCCAAATTTTATTTTGAAATTGAAAAACGCCAGGATTTAAGAGACAGGTAATTTCTAGGCCTTCTCTGCTTGGCGGTATATCTGAAGGAGACAATAAGGGATTTTCTGTAAAACGATTGGCAATGTCTTTCATGATCTTCGTTTAAGTACCTAAAAGGTATAAAAAAAAGCTGATACTTAATTGCATCAGCTTCTTTTCTATACTTTTTTAACCTTTTTGAGTGCTTCAACGTAATATTCGTTTACTTTTTCCCAATTAATATGATTGTAAAAGGCATCAATATAACTGCCTTTTCGGTTTTGGTAATCTAAATAATAAGCATGTTCCCAAAGATCAATTCCCATAATTGGAGTTCCTGGAATCAAAGCGTTTTTCATCAATGGATTATCCTGATTGTCTGTTGTCGTAATTTGCAATTTGCCATAACGATCAACAACTAGCCACACCCATCCCGAACCAAACTGTTTTTCCGACTGCGCTTTAAATTGATTGGTCAGATTGTTAAAAGAACCGAATTCTTTAGTAATAGAACCTGCAAGCGTATCTTTTGGCGTCTGTTCTTTTGGAGTTAGAATATTAAAATACAAAGTATGATTGTAATATCCACCCGCATTCTGACGAAGCTTTAAATTAGTAAGAGGCATCTTTTTCAAAATGTCTTCAATAGGCATGTTTTCAAACTCAGTCGAAAGAATTTCTTTGTTGAAATTATTTGTATAAGACAAATAATGCTTAGAATAATGAGTTTCTAAAGTTAAGCTTCTAATGTCTGGTGCCAATGCATCATAATTAAATGGCAATTTTGTCATTTCAAAAGAGCCAGGATCGGCTTTGACATCGTTTGGTGAGCCAATAGTTATTTTTTCTTCTTTTGTTGGAAGAGGAACTTCAACTACTTCAACCAGCTTATCTTCTTTACAAGAAAATAATAGTAAAAATGAAGCTAAAGTGCTGAAAAGAACAACGTTTTTCTTCATAATATTTTTATTTTGATGTTAATGAATTGATGATTTCGATATAATTTTCTTTGGCTTCATCTGCAGATATATGGCTTATTTGCATCCAAGCATTAGTTTTAAAAGCGTCACGCAAATCAAAATTTTGAGATTGATTGTAAACTGCTGTTCCAAAAGTAGCCTGTTTGTAAAAAGCATAAAGTCTTAACTGCACATCTTGCGGCAGCGAAGCCTGAGTCATTGTCATTGCAACTTCTACGGCTTTGGCAAATCGAATATCTAAATCTTTATCAGCCATTTATGCTTTTGTAGCAATAATAGTTTTTCCACCAATTGCTTTCTGATTTAACTCAACATTAATTGGCGTACCTAAAGGTAAAAATAAATCTACTCTTGATCCAAATTTAATAAAACCAGCGTCGGTTCCTTGAACAACTTGCATTCCTTCTTTAGCGTAGTTTACAATTCTACGAGCCAAAGCACCTGCAATTTGTCTGTACAAAATAGCGCCAAAAGTTTCGTTTTCGATTACTACAGTAGTTCTTTCATTTTCTTCACTTGCTTTTGGGTGCCAAGCAACTAAGAATTTACCTGGGTGATATTTGCTAAATTTAATGATACCATCCATGGCGTAACGTGTTACATGCACATTGATTGGCGACATAAAGATAGAAACCTGTAAACGTTTGTCTTTAAAATATTCTCCTTCATAAACTTCTTCGATAACCACCACTTTTCCATCAACAGGAGCTAGGATGTGATCGCTGTTTCTAACCGCAATTCTTTTCGGATTTCTAAAGAATTGTAAAATAATAATCAAAATTACAAGCGCTGCAATTTGAATAAGCATTCTAAGCCAATTGATATCTATAAATCTTTCAGCAATTAAAAGTACAGCTACAGTAAATACAGTACCTAGTAAAATGGATGGACCTCCTTCTTTATGAAACATAATATAAAATTTGATAAAATAAAAATATAATTGGTGCTACAAATATAACACTATCTAATCGATCTAAAATACCCCCATGACCGGGCATTATCGAACCGCTGTCTTTAATGCCAGCAATTCGTTTAAATTTGGATTCTATCAAGTCGCCAATAGTTCCAAAAATGCTAACAATTAATGCGATAATTGTCCATATTAAGATCGATGTGTTGCTAAACTCAGGTTTAGGCTGAATGTAGAGTTTAGAAATTAAAAAACCAGCAAATGCAGCAAAAACAACACCGCCAAGAAAACCTTCAATTGTTTTTTTAGGAGACACGCGTTCAAATAATTTGTGTTTTCCCATTGATTTTCCAACTAAATAAGCAAAAGTGTCATTCGTCCAAATCAAAACAAATAATCCCAAGATAATTTTCGGATTATAATCATTTGTTCCAAAAGAGATTTTTACAATGAATACAAAAGGAAGCGTAATATACCCCAGAAGGTATAAGTATTTTGAAGAAGTGCTTACTTTTTGTACAGAATCGTAAAATAAAAATATGATACATTTTATAGAAACGACAATAGTAACGGCTAGAAGAATTAAATCCAACTGTTTGATATTGGTTTCTAAGCTGATATTAGAATTGAATGTATCGTTTACAAATTTAGTCGTCTGTTTGTTGTAATGGCTTACAAGGATAATTGCAACATAAACTAAAGTTCCGAAGAGAATAGAAAATACTTTGTTCAGGTTTACGATATTAGAAAATTCGTATATCGTAATAATCAAGAAAACACCAAAAAGTGTAATGAAGCTTTCTGTAGAAAACAATATCGAAGTTAATAATAAAGCGATATAAACAGCACCAGAAATGGTTCTCTTCAGTGTTTCGTTCATCTTAAAGATCTTCTAGAAGCAGTAAATAAAGGTTTTTGGCAACACTTCCGTATTGTGTAAAATCTTCGTCTTTCGCTTTTTCGAAATATTTTATTGTAGTGATATTAGTAGGTATGTCTCTTTCGTACTTGCGTTTTATTGCGCTCAATCCGTCGCTTTTCATAGGAAGGATTTGGCTGGTAGTGGCTATAATAACAATATTTGCAGGTAATTCGTTTGGTTTGTTTTGTCTTATTTGTTTTGATGAAAATAAAATAGAACCTTCATCGGCTATAAGGTTCTCACAGCTTGCCAATAAGAATTTTGGTTTGGCAGGAGCAATATAAAATAATTTATTTTCGTCTAATAAACCAAATAAAGCAGGTTCGTAACATAAAACTTCCTGTTCAAACCAGTCATTTTCTTCTAAAATGTTTTCAAACTGTTCAGAAAGTTCTCCCGTGTTTTCGCAGTACAAGAATTTACCTCCATTTTTTTTAAAATTGAAAATAAATTGCTCATCTAAGGATAAATGGCTATTCTGCGCAGAAGTTCCTGCATATTCGCTTTCGTTCACTTCGTCAGAAGCGGCCTCACTAGAGCCAAATATTTTTTTGAAAAAATTCATTTTTTATATGAAATGCTTTACATGTTAATTGAAAACGTTCAAAGATAAAAAAATCTTAATTCAAAAGGGACTTTTGAATTAAGATTTTGAAAAATATTATTATGTATTTGGTAATTCGTTACGAAACTACCTCTTCTAAATTTTTATCGAAAGTACGTTTTCCGAAGATGTTTTCTAAGTCATCTTTAAAAATTACTTCTTTTTCAATCAGAATATCAGCAAGTTGGTTTAACTTGTCTTTGTTTTCTTCTAATATCTGAATAGCTCTTTGATACTGACCTTCGATTAAATCTGAAATTTCTTTGTCAATAATTTTTGCAGTTTCGTCAGAATATGGTTTAGAGAAATTGTATTCGCTTTGTCCAGTTGAGTCGTAATATGTCACGTTTCCGATTTTATCGTTCAATCCGTAGATAGTTACCATTGCACGAGCCTGACGAGTTACTTTTTCTAAGTCGCTTAATGCACCAGTAGAAATTCTGTCAAAAGTTACTTTCTCTGCAGCTCTACCACCCATAGTAGCACACATTTCGTCTAACATTTGGTCTGTTCTTACGATTTGTCTCTCTTCTGGCAAGTACCAAGCAGCACCTAAACTTTGTCCTCGAGGAACAATTGTAACTTTAATAAGTGGTGCAGCATGCTCCAACATCCAGCTTACAGTTGCGTGACCAGCTTCGTGAATTGCAATTGCTCTTTTTTCTTCTGGAGTAATGATTTTGTTTTTCTTTTCAAGACCACCAATAATTCTATCAACAGCATCAAGAAAGTCTTGTCTATCAACAGCCGCTTTATTATTACGAGCAGCAATAAGTGCAGCTTCGTTACAAACATTTGCGATATCTGCACCAGAGAATCCTGGGGTTTGTTTTGCTAAGAAATCTAAATCAAGACCTTCAACTTTTTTGATAGGAGCCAAGTGTACTTTGAAGATTTCAGCTCTTTCGCGAATGTCTGGTAAATCAACAAAAATTTGTCTGTCAAAACGTCCAGCGCGCATTAAAGCTTTGTCTAAAACGTCAGCTCTGTTGGTTGCGGCTAGAACAATTACGTTAGAGTTTGTACCAAAACCATCCATTTCTGTAAGTAATTGGTTTAAAGTATTTTCTCTTTCGTCGTTTCCGCCAGACATATTGCTTTTTCCTCTCGCTCTACCAACAGCATCAATCTCATCGATGAAAATGATAGCAGGAGATTTTTCTTTTGCTTGTTTGAATAAATCACGTACACGAGAAGCACCAACTCCTACAAACATCTCTACGAAATCAGAACCTGAAAGAGAGAAGAAAGGTACTTGCGCTTCACCAGCAACAGCTTTTGCCAGTAAAGTTTTACCAGTTCCCGGAGGTCCTACCAATAAAGCTCCTTTTGGAATTTTACCTCCTAAGTTTGTATATTTTTCTGGGTTCTTAAGAAATTCAACAATTTCTTGAATCTCTTCTTTAGCACCTTCTAAACCTGCAACATCTTTAAAAGTAGTTTTAATGTCTGTTTTTTCATCAAACAATTTAGCTTTAGATTTTCCGATATTGAAAATCTGTCCGCCTCCGCCAGCGCCTCCGCCAGACATTTTACGCATAATGAAAATCCATACACCAACAATGATGATGATAGGAAGTAAGCTGATTAAAATATCGCTCCAGTTATTTTTTTGAAGGAAATTATAATCTTTTAGTTTATGTTCGTTAACTGCTTTTTCTAATTTAGTCTGAAAGATTTGATCATTACCAATTTCCAACGTATAATGTGGGCCTTTGTTTGGCTGTTTGAAAATATCTTCAGCTACTTTTTTGTTTGCTGGGTCTTTAAGAGCCGCAGCATTTAAGTATACCTCAGCTTCTGCTTTATTGTAAACAATTACTTTTTCAATTTGGCCTTTTTCTAAAAGCGTATTGAATTTAGAAGATGTTAATTGGGCAGGTTCGCTTAAGCTTGATCCTCCTGTGGCAAAACTTATGAATAAAAAAACTAAAAGTATTGCGGTGTATATTAACCAAGGACTTATTTTAAATTTATTCGGATTTGGATTATTATCTTTAGCCATTTAATGAAAGTTTCTTTAGTATTTGTTCTCGATTGAAGTTATTTTGGCATCGCCCCAAAGGCTTTCGATGTTGTAATATTCGCGAATATGTTTCTGGAAAACGTGTACTACAATGTGTACATAGTCCATTAAAACCCATTCTGCATTATCGGTTCCTTCTACGTGCCAAGGTTTATCTTTTAAGTCTTTTGATACAATTTTTTGAATTGAGTTTACGATGGCGTTAACTTGGGTGTTTGAGCTACCGTTGCAAATAACAAAATAGTCGCATACAGCAGTATCTATATCTCTTAAGTCAAGAATGTCGATATCATTTCCTTTTACTTCCTCAATCCCTTTGATTATGTTCGCCAGTAGAACATCATTATTAATAGTCTTTTTCGCCATGAATTATTTTATATGAATTTGTAAAGTTACCAAATTTTGTGATTATTTTTGAACCTTAACAAAATATTAAATTAAGATATTTAAATTATTTAATGAAACTAATCAAACTCGATGCCATAGATTCTACAAATGACTTCCTAAAGGCTTTGGCAAGTCAAGATGAACTGGAGAATTTTACAACGGTAACAGCTGAAAATCAGACAAAAGGAAAGGGGCAAGTAGGCGGTGTATGGAAGACTGAAGCTGGTAAAAACTTAACTATGAGCGTTTTGATTAAAGATTTTCTCTTTAATAACGACGAAGTTTTCAATTTAAGTCTCGTTGTATCTTTATCGGTTGCAGAGGTTTTAAAAACATTAAATATTCCTGATATTTGTATTAAATGGCCAAACGACATTCTGTCATACAATAAGAAATTGGTTGGCATATTAATCGAAAATACCTTAAAAAGCGATGGCAGAATCGTGTCAGTTGCCGGAATCGGAATCAATGTCAATCAAACCGATTTTACCGAATTGCCAACTGCTTCTTCTATGTCAGTTATTGCAAGCAAATCTTTTGACAAAGAAGAATTGGCAATTTTAATCGTTGAAAAACTAAAAGAGAAAATCCAATTGTGGAATACCTCAGCACAGATTTTCTGGGACGATTATTTTAATTTTTTGTTTAAAAAAGGAATACCAACAGCATTTAGAGCTAACAATAATCAAGATTTTATGGGAATCATTCAGGGCGTTTCTCCAATGGGTAAACTTCAGATTTTATTGGAGGATGATTCGATTGCAGAGTTTGAGATTAAAGAAGTGAAAATGCTTTATTGAGAGGTTCAAAAGTACAGAGGTTCAGAGTGACAAAGGTTTTCTGTAGAGACGCACTGCAGTGCGTCTAATAATTGATGAAATAAAAACTTTGCGTCTCTGCGACTTTGCGAGAGCATAAAAAAAATGTCCAACAATAGTCGGACATTTTCATTTATAATTCACAATTTACAATTAAGCATTATAATTTGTTCATATTGTTTGCTAAAGTCTCAATAAACTTTCCGATTGGACCTTTAACCATCATTGCCATCATAGCGTTGAATTCTCCTTCGAAGAACAATTGAACCGCACTTTCTGAATCAGAAACAGTGTCAATGTTTGAAGTTAGTGTAAACGGAAGTTTATCACTTGCAGCACCCAAAACGATTTTGTTTGGCGCTACTTTATCTTTCATTTTTAATTTGATTTCTGGCATTCCTTTCAATCCAAAAATAAAAGCGTCTTCGCCAGTCACTTCAAATTTAGCGATATTGTCTGGCATTAATTTTTCGAAATTCTTTACGTCAGTCAGTTGATCAAATAGATCCTGAGCCGATTTCTGAACAGTAACTTTTGGACTTTCTAAGTTCATATAGTGTTTTTTGTTTTTGTTTTTACTGCAATGTTTTTTTACCGCAAAGGGCGCAAGGTTTTTTTATGCTACTTTGACTTTATTTAAGTTCGCAAAGCTGAAATTTTAAATAAAATCCCAATTTTTTAATCCCGATAGCTATCGGGACAAAGTCCAAAAATCTTGATCGTACAGAACAGAAATCTAAAATTAGCTTTCTTGTCCCCAAGTAGATGGGCTTACGCTCCATTCTTGAAGAGTAGATTGCTGATCTTCTGTAATATATTGTTTTTGAACTGCTAAATCTAATAGGTTTTCGTAGTTGCTTAATGTAAATAAATCAACATTGGCTTCTTTGAAGTTTTCTTCGGCAACGCCAAAACCGTAAGTAAACACAGCCGCCATACCTTTAATATTAGCACCTTCGTTTCTTAAAGCTTCAACAGCCAGCAAACTGCTTTTTCCTGTACTAATTAAATCCTCAACAACCACAACATTTTGTCCTTTTTGTAAAAAACCTTCCACTTGATTTTGTCTACCGTGTTTTTTAGGTTCAGGACGCACGTATACGAATGGAAGACCCAAACTTTCGGCAACCAAAATTCCAACTCCAATGGCTCCAGTAGCAACACCAGCAATCACATCAGGTTTTCCAAATTGTTTTTCGATGTTTTTAGCAAACTCATCACGAACATAATTTCTGATGCTCGGAAATGAAAGAATTAACCTATTATCGCAGTAAATAGGAGATTTCCAACCAGAAGCCCATGTAAAAGGATTTTCGGGATTCAATTTAATTGCATTTATTTGCAAAAGCAATTCGGCTGTTTTTTCGGCAGTATCTTTATTAAAAATCATAATACAAATGTATAAAGTTTTTGTAAACGACAAACCACTTTTTTTGACAAATGAAATCTCGAAAGAAACAGATTTCCAATTGTTCTTGTTGGAGAGTATTGATATCGAACAGCTTATTATAAAAATTTTTCAAAATAAAATTCAAAAAGCTATTCTATATCATCCCGACGAAAGTGAGATGATGAAAACCCTAAAAGCCAAGATTCCGGTAAATAAAGCGGGCGGAGGCTTTGTCTATAACAAGAAAGGCGAAGTCTTGTTTATCTTTAGAAACGGAAAATGGGATCTGCCAAAAGGCGGAATCGAGAAAGGGGAAGACATTGAAGCGACGGCTATGCGTGAGGTAGAGGAGGAGACAGGAGTAAACCAGCTTCGTATTACGAATAAACTTCAAAAAACCTATCATATCTTTAAACGCAACGGAAAATACAAACTCAAAATCACGCATTGGTTCGAAATGCAGTCTGATTTTGAAGGAACACCACACGGGCAACTAGAAGAAGGAATCGAAAAAGTAGCGTGGTTAAATCCAGAACAAATTAAAGAAGCACTTAAAAACTCTTACGAAAACATCAAATTATTGTTTGAAGAAGAAAATAAAACAATAGAAAAAATCGGTGCGCCAATTGCCTATCGTTCGGGCCCAGATTCTAAATAAACTGATATTTTAAGTCTCTAAATTGGAATTTGGAATTTAAAATTTAATATTTAGGTCGTGCCACCAATAAAAAAAAGACCCAATCAACTTTGCTTTCATTGGGTCTTTTTTTTATTGCTGTCGGGCTATCCGCTCCGCCGCGGCGGATTGCTTCTATCCCTCACGCGAGAGAGAACTTTATCATTTATTTCAATTGATTGTATTGTAGAATAAAATTAGAAAGTCTTTCTTCATCAATTGTAAAATCCTCTTTAATGACATTGTATTCAGCTAAAGCAAAGATTAGATTATTTCTTCCAATAATTTTTTCATTTGAAAATTGTTTTCCAGATGCAGTAAATGTAATTATGCTCGAAAATTTCCCATCTCCGAGTGAAGTAATTTGTCCTGAAATTATTTCTTTGTTTTGAAGATCTAGAATAGAAAAGTTATTTCCATCTTTTTTATAGCTGTACGCGAGCTTATTATTTAAAATAATTTTATCTGTTTCAAATTGAACTGCTTTTATTGCTTGCTCTTTATTTTCCTTTTGCGCAAATAAATTACTGTTTGAAAAACTCAATAGTAGAATTAGAAGGATAAGATTTAAAATTTTCATAATTGATTATTAAGAATTACCATTTAAATCTACTAAAAGATTATTCTCATTAAAAATAGCATTAATTGTTTTTCTATTTTTTTCTGCTTTGACTTCATTTTCATTCGAACTCAATTCAAAACCTTTTTGAGAAAGATAATTCGTAAAGGCATTTTTATGATTTTGAATTTCAAAAGTCGAAATCAATTCTGGGAAAACAGTCAAAATTCTAGAGAATTCCTCACTTTCAGTATTGTCAATTGCATCATCTTTTATAGTAACAACCATTGTTCCTTGACCGTAATTTCCAAGGTAATAACCGCTTAAATCAAACATTGTTGTAGCGACCATTCCTATAAGATGTAAATCATTCGGAACAGCGTCAAATTTTCCAACGCTTAATAAATCAATATTATTTTCTTCTCCGTATTTCTTCAATGAAAGCGCTTGTTGCATAACAGATTCTGCATAACCTCCCGCTTTATTTTCCCAAAGCCAAAGCCAAGTTTCTGAAGAATGCGAAAATGAACCCAAAACCTGCATTGGAAAAGTAAGATTATCACCAAAAGTAATTTCTTCAGCATTCATATCAACATTCCACGAAAGACCTCCAGTTACCGCATAGAGATTTCTTTGTTTCTCTAAAGCCAAAGCTCCATATTTCTCTAAAAAATCATTTTCAGAATCAAAACTGATAGTTGGATTGTTTTGCGTATTTGTTGAAGCAGCTTTTTCTTCTTTCTTTTTGAAGATATTATCAAATATTCCCATTTATTTTGGCTTTTAATGATTTATAAATTATTGATTTCAAATATATAATTTTAAAAATAAGTAGGAAATTGATGAATTAGAATAATTGATTAATATTTATTGTATTTTTGTTCGAAATGCAATAGCAAAACATTACTAGTTATTACCTGAATAGTATTTTGAATTATGAGCACACTAGCAAAACCAAACCACATAGGACGAAAAATAAGCCGAATTCGTGAACTTAGAGATATGAAGCAGGAAGCTTTGGCACAAGCTTTAGGAGTAAGCCAACAATCTATTTCTAACATTGAAAATAGCGAAACAATCGATGATGAAAGACTTGTTGATATTGCAAAAGCTTTGGGAGTAACTGTAGAAGCTCTTAAGAATTTTTCAGAAGAAAGTGTGTTCAATTATTTTAATAATTTCTACGATAATAGTGGTAGTAATGGTGCATTTTCACATGGACCGGTATTCACTTTTAATCCATTAGATAAGTTAATGGAAACCATCGAAGAAAATAAAAAGCTTTACGAACGTTTGGTTCAAGCTGAAAAAGATAAAGTGGAGTATTTAGAAAAAATATTGAAGGGTAAATAAGTTTTTTATTCTTTCTTGAATATAGAAAAGCCTAATAAAATTTGTTTTTATTAGGCTTTTTTGCTTGATATTGCTAGCATTTTTCGGTTACGTTTTTTTATTTGATTTTTGAAAGATTGACATATTCTTCAAATGCAATTTTTAGTAATTGTGAGAAAGGGAAATCAAATCTTTGCATGGAATTATTGATATATTCCAAATTTATAATATCAGCGCTAATTTCTTCATGGGAATTACCAAACCTTGATATTGAGTAATTGATTTTTAAATTCAGATTTGGATTTTTATATTGAAAATTTCCTTCTGTGTTTTTGTGGTTTCTGTAATCTAAAAGAGTTATTAAGTTTCCATATTTTCTTATTCCATACTTATCTATCATCTTGTATGGATTTCTTTCATTCAATTTAGTTAAAGCTGTTCTTACACTTGTTACGGAACCATAAAAAGAGACTAAAAAATCAAATATTAATATTTTTTTGTAATGCCAACTGGAAACATTTCGTGAATTTTCATCAATTTTAAAGCGAAAAAAAATAAAATCATATTCTTTATCGGCTAATTTTAATAAAGTTCTAAGGTTTAACAAATCATAATTCACTAAATCTACTAATACTTCTCTAAAGTTATCTGTAGACATTTTATTAGAGTCTTTGAAGTTAATTATATGTTCGTAATTCCCTTTAAAATTTATAGATGCAAGAATTTTATTAATTGATTGATTAACAATCTCTTTGTTGTTGTATAAAAATATTTCACGACTATAAAATTTATCAATATATCCAGAAAAGTCTACATTTAAGCCGTATTTTGAATGAAATAAATTTCTGATATTATCTATGTCGCAAACAAGTATTACTTTATGAAATCCAAATTTATTTTTGGTAAAATTTGGCAAATCAAAATGACAAGCAAAAACATTTAGTATTCTAAAAATATGCTCAGGATCTAATCTGTCAAGGTCGTCAATAATTAAAATGATTTCTTTAGAATTTTCTTTAAGTTTTTCAATTAAGCCAGAGATTAATTCTGTAATTCTATTTTCTTCATATATTGAATTATCTTTTAGAGTTATTTTTTTTAGAAAATCAATTAATTCAGTTTGTTCGTCAATTTGTACTTCTTTATTATGTAGCTTAATGTTATTAATAAGTTCTTTTAGATTTTCGTAAATATCTCCGAGCGCCTTCCCAATTTTCCCTCCATTTTTTGCCAATAATGCGATTGTATCAAGAAAATTCTCTTTAAGATAAAATTGAGACGTAAGTAATGTTGAGAAGTCAGTTTTTTCGAAATCAATATTTTTGCTTAAAAGTTGAAAAGCAATATCATATTTTATATATTCTATAATGTCATCATTCTGGGATATTGAATAATTTACAGGAGACAAAAGAAAAGAGTCGTATTTTTCATTTTTTGTTTCAAAAAACTCTTTTAAAAAATATGTTTTTCCTATTCCAAAAATTCCAGAGAAAATAATTTGATTATTATCTAATAAATTTAAATGATTGTTAAATCTTTCAATTTCGGATGTAATTTCAAGTTTCATTTTTTGACTACGATTTGTAAGAGTTCAATATTATTAATTTCAAATATAAATGTTTAGAATAGACAAAAAGTATGGAAAAACATAATTGCAATTTATTTTACAGTATTTCAACTTAGACAAGCTCTACAGCCAAAGCTTTGCGTTCTTCTCGCAAGCCAAACCTAATCAAAATCAAAAAAATCTTAGCGTACTTTGCGTTAAAAAAAAAGCAATCAAAAAAAATCTACAAAACTCGATAAACAGGATATTGCATATGCGCTTTTTCATAATAAACCGAATGCTTGTAAATCCAATCCAATTGTGCTTGGGAGTTTTTAGCAAATTCACTGTCGTTTTGTTTTTTGGTTTCTAATTCTGCTTTTAGATCTGGATTTTCTTTTAAAAGTTGTCCCGCAGTATCTTCAAAAATATATTCTGAGTAATGTTCTTTTTGTTGTAAAATTGGGTCGAAGAAATTCCAGTTAAAGAACGAATCAACACCTTCTGGTTCAAAAGCTTCTAGAATGTATTTTACGCCTTTTTGGTTTGTTGGAACTAGATAATCTCCTTTGGCGAAAGCCATTTTAACGATTTTAGAAGTTACCGTTGTATTTCGGTGTAAATAATGTCCTTCGTAAGCAGAAGGAACGGTTTTAAAATCGGCAATTCTGTAGCTTTCGACTTCTATAATCGTATCGTTTTTAATTTGTTTAAACGAGATATTATTGTTTTTCAAAAGCTCAATAATATTCCAATATCCTCTAGGAATAATATAAGCCGTAGGAATCACAACTTCTTTAACCGATTTAAATTCTTTAATGTACGGAACGTCTTTTTTGTACGGTTTGCTTCTGTCGTAATACAAACGATTTCCTGTTGTCGCTTCGCTTTTTTTGTAGCCTGCTTCATATCCTAAAAACGAAAAAGTAGTTGCTTTTGTGCTGTCCATTTCCCATTTTAAAGTATAAGATTTTTTAGGCTGATATTGTTCTAAATTTTGTACTCTTAAATCTTTTATTTTCTGATAGTTTGCATCGGTAAAATCCATAGTCGATTTCATGTATTCATACGTCATTTTTACGCGTTCTGCATACTTTTTCAGCATGTGTGTTTCGACTACAAAACCAATTGTATTAAACAGCGAAGTATAACCCGTAGTATATCGCGGACTATCTACAAACTGCCCAAAACCTTTGTCTGGCGTATCTTTAAACGAATCGACATAAGGCGTAGTTTCAATTTTCTTTTTCTGAAGATCTTTTACCAAAGCAGGCATCATTTCGTTATTCATAAAATCGCCTAGAACCGTTCCGAGTTTGTTGTGCTGCGTCATGATGTACGTCAGTTTGTATTGATAATCAGAGCCGTTGCTCACGTGATTGTCGATAAAAACATCGGCATTTATTTTCTGGAAAATCTCTACAAAACTTTCAGTATTTCGAGTATCCGATTTCATTAAATCACGATTCAAATCGTAGTTTCTGGCATTTCCTCTAAAACCATAAATTTCTGGTCCGTCCTGATTCGCGCGAGTTGTCGAATTTCGGTTTAAAGCTCCACCAATATTATAAACGGGAATCGTAACCAAAACGGTATGTTTTGGCGCTTTCATTTTTCCTGTTGCCAAATCTCTGTAGAATTGCATGGTTGCATCGATTCCGTCTGGTTCTCCAGCATGGATTCCGTTATTTACAAACAAAACGGCTTTTGTTTTTTGTATTTTATCAAAATCAAATTCTTTGTCCGGATTGAAAGTAATCATGTGCAAAGGTTCGCCAGAATCGGTTAATCCCATTTCTTTCATTTGAATCGTTGGGAAATCTGCAGCAAGTATCTTCCAATAAGCGATAGTTTCTTGATAAGAGGCAGATTGATTACCGTTTCCTTTCTCAAAAAACGTATCGTATTTTTTATTGCTTTGCGCGGAAATAGTTATGGTGAAAAGTGAAAAAAGAATTGTAAAAAGTTTCATGATTTTGGGTTTAATAGGAATCAAATATAAAATTTTTTGTTTCAAGTTTAAGGTTTCAAGTTTTATGTATTGTGTGTTTTTTTTAACGCAAAGCGCGCAAAGATTTTTTTATATTCAAGGTTTTGAAAAACGCTAAGTTCGCAAAGCTTTGAACATAAACTTTGCGTGAACTTTTGATATGCTTTATGCTTTTTAACCGCAAAGAGCGCAAAGTTTTTATTTAAGGGTTTTATAAAAACGCAAAGTTCGCGAAGCTTTGCAGATAAAATTTGCGACCTTTGCGTATCCCGATAGCCATCGGGATTGCGTGCTTTGCGGTTAAAAAACTTTCCCTACTTTTGCAGCATGAAAAAACACCATTCCAACGATATACTTTCGAATTTAGCGATTCAGAACCTCAACGAGATGCAGGAAACTGCTCATGACGTTATTCTGAACGATAACAACGTTTTATTGCTTTCTCCAACAGGATCTGGAAAAACATTAGCGTTTTTGCTGCCAGTTTTAGAATTGCTGCAAGCAGAAATCTTATCGGTTCAATGTTTGATTTTGGTTCCGTCGCGCGAATTGGGATTACAAATCGAACAGGTTTGGAAGAAAATGGGAACGCAGTACAAAGTAAATATTTGTTACGGCGGACATTCGATTGAAACGGAAATGAAAAACTTAAGCAATCCGCCAGCGGTTTTAATTGGAACGCCTGGAAGAATTGCAGATCATATTGACAGAGATACTTTTAGAACCGATAAAATTCAGACTTTAATTTTAGATGAGTTTGATAAATCGCTTCAATTAGGGTTTCACGAGCAAATGTCTTTTATTATTGGCAGATTGCCGAAAGTAAATAAAAGAGTTTTGGTTTCTGCCACTTCAGATATTGAAATTCCGAAATATACACGTGTTATAAATCCGACTGTTTTAGATTTTATTCCAGAGGAAGAAGAAAAGACAAATCTTTCAATGAAAATGGTGATTTCGCCATCAAAAGATAAACTGCAAAGTTTATTCAATTTGATTTGTTCTCTAAAATCAGAATCAGCAATTATTTTCTGTAATCATCGCGACGCTGCAGAACGTATTAGCGATACTTTAAACGAGAAAGGAATCTATTCGGTGTATTATCACGGCGGAATGGATCAGGATGAGCGTGAGAGGGCTTTAATTCAGTTTAGAAACGGAAGTGTGACGTATTTAGTGACAACCGATCTGGCTGCGAGAGGTTTGGATATTCCAGAAATGAAACATGTTATTCATTACCATCTTCCGTTAAAAGAAGACGAATTTACGCATCGTAACGGGCGCACAGCACGTATGCAGGCAACGGGAACGGCTTATATTATCATTCACGAAAGTGAAAAGCAATTAGATTACCTAGATTATGAAATGGAGGTTTTTGATGTGGAAGGGAAAGTTTCGCTTCCAAAACCACCTCAATTTCAAACTATATACATCAGTGGCGGAAAGAAAACAAAACTGAACAAATTTGATATCGTTGGATTCTTTTCTCAAAAAGGAAAACTAGAAAAAGACGATTTAGGATTAATCGAAGTAAAAGATTTTGTTTCGTTTGCAGCGGTTAAATACAATAAAGTAAAAGACTTGCTGAAAAACATTAAAGATGAAAAAATGAAAGGCAAGAAGTTTAAAATCGAAGTTGCCCGAAATGTCATCAAGAAAGTAGAAGAGGAGAAGAGAGGGAAGTACTGATTTCTGATTATTAGAAGAAAGATGCAAGAAGCAAGATTTAGATGTGAAGATTGAAATTTTAATTTTTAATATTTATTTTGTTGTATTTCAGTAGTTTATAATTTTGTGATTAAGTTTTACAATTTTATGTTAAAAAAATAATGATTTGATAGGTGTTTTTTCAATAATTCTATGTTTTTTTGCTACAGTAAAATTGTAACCCCAAATTCAGTATGAAAAACATTATTACCCTTGCAGCTATGTTATTTAGCTTTGTTTCGTTTGCACAAGTAAAGGTTCTTGAAACTGTTCCTGTTGAGAAATTAGGGAAAGTAAATAACAATTACATCCAAAAAATTGGAGATGAGTACACGGTGTATTATACTATTATCCAAAACGATGAAGATTCTTCTAACTTAAGAAAGTTTTCATTCAAAAACATCGATAATGCCTACAATAACCTTTATAACATTATTGTTGGAGGATTTACAGCAACACCTTTGTATGATATCAAATTAGAATTGCCAAATAACTACATTTGGTTGCACTACACAGGAAATGTAGTTCCAGACAAAGCAACTGTACAATTTATGGTTTCTAGCAAAGAAAGAGATGCTGATACAAACAACGTTTCTGAGCCTTTCGTAAAAGACCAAATCAGTAAATTATTCCAAAAATAATTTTTTTGAGGTTCAGAGGAACAAAGGTTTAAAGGGACAAAGTTTTTTAGTTGTCTCTTCTATACATAAAAAAAGCTGTTCTTATGAACAGCTTTTTTGTTTTTAGGCTCAAAGGTTTGATTTCAATTAGAAATCTTTGTTCCTTTAAACCTTTGTTCCTCTGAACCTCAAAAATTATATTTTCTTAACATACTGTGTAATAATCACAATCTGTTGTCCATCTACTTTTCCTTCAATGTATTCAGCGTTTTCGTGATCTAAACGAATGTTTCTAACAGCAGTTCCTTGTTTGGCAACCATACTAGAACCTTTTACTTTAAGATCTTTGATTAAAACTACAGAATCTCCGTGTTGTAGCACTACGCCATTACTGTCGCGGTGAACTAATTTATTTTCATCATCTTCGCCTTCGCCTGTTGCTTTTGCCCATTCTAGCGTTTCGTCGTCTAGGTACATCATATCAAGCAATTCTTGTGGCCATCCTGCAGCACGCATACGGCTTAACATTCTCCAAGCCACAACTTGTACCGGAATATTTTCGTTCCACATACTGTCGTTAAGACATCTCCAGTGATTTAAATCTACGTTGTCTGGATTTTCAATTTGGTCAATGCAAGTGTTACAGGCAAATATTGCTTCATCAAGACCTCCTTTTCTAGTAGGAAGGACTTGATAAACTTTTAAATTTTCTTCATTACCGCAAAGTTCACATTTTGACCCGCTTCGTTTGCTTAATTCTCTCTCGATACTCATTGTTTGTTGTTTGTTTTAAAAATGCGAAATTACTTATAATTGATAAGCATTGCAAATTTATGATTTGATTGTTGTGTTTGGTCATTGCGAGGAACGAAGCAATCTCATGAGGATATGCTTTGTGAAATGCAAATGTGATTGCTTCGTTCCTCGCAATGGCTTTTAGGGTGTTTATTTCTTAACTCTAACCGCATCTGGAACCAGCATTTCGTATTCGCCTCCATGGCGCAATACGTCACGTACAATGCTTGAACTGATAAATGAGGTACTTGCAGCTGTCAGCAAGAAAACAGTTTCTATTTTAGACAGTTTTCTGTTGGTGTGCGCAATCGCTTTTTCGAATTCGAAATCGGCCGGGTTGCGTAAACCTCTTAAAATGAAATTAGCTTTTTCTTTTTTTGCCAAATCGATTGTTAATCCTTCGTAAGTAATAACCGTAATTTTTGGTTCGTCTTTGAAGGTTTCTTCTATGAAACGTTTTCTTTCTTCTAATGAAAACATGTATTTTTTTTCGGCATTGACACCAATGGCAATTACAATTTCATCAAATAAAGGAATTCCTCTTTTGATAATGTCTTCGTGTCCTAAAGTAATTGGGTCAAATGATCCTGGGAATATGGCTTTTCGCATTTTTTTTTTGTTTGAGGTTCAAAGGCTCAGAGTGACAAAGGTTCAAAGTTTTTCGCTTTGCTCAGTCTGATAATTTTGTAAGTGAAAAAAAGGTTCTGGAATCTTAGTAACTTAGAATCTCAGAACCTTAGTATCTTTAAGCTAAAGCTAACTCAATTGCATTTGTAAATAAATCTTCTAGAGAAATTCCTGCTGCTTTTGCTTGTTGCGGAATCAAACTTTCTGTTGTTAAACCTGGAATAGTGTTCATCTCAAGCATGTGCGGTTCGCCGTTTACAATGATGAACTCACTTCTTGAAAAACCTCTCATTTTTAAAACTTCGTAAGCACGTTTTGCAGTTTCTGAGACTTTTTTAGTCAGTTCGTCAGAGATTCTTGCTGGCGTAATTTCTTGCGATTTTCCTTCGTATTTGGCTTCGTAATCAAAGAAATCGTTGTCTGATACGATTTCTGTAATTGGTAAAACGATAATCTCACCTTTGTAATTGATAACTCCAACAGAAACTTCAGTTCCGTCAAGGAAACTTTCAATAATAATTTCGTTATCTTCTTTATAAGCTACTTCAATTGCAATTGGCAATTCAGCTTCGGTTTTTACTTTTGAGATTCCGAAACTAGATCCTGCTTTGTTTGGTTTTACGAAACAAGGCAATCCTACTTTTTTAACGATTTCTGTAGTGTTGATTTCGTCTCCTTTATTCAAATAATAAGAAATTGCCGTTTTGATTCCGTATGGTTTTAAAACGGACAATAAATCTCTTTTATTAAATGTTAATGCCGATTGGTAATAATCGCAAGAAGATTGTGGCATTCCGATTAATTCAAAGTAAGCTTGCATTAATCCGTCTTCGCCTGGAGTTCCGTGAATAGCGTTGAAAACACAGTCAAAAGTAATTTTCTGACCGTTTACAGTTACTGAAAAATCATTTCTATCAATTGGAAATTCGGCTTCATTTTCGTCTACATAGACCCATTTCTCTTTGAAAATGTGGATGCGGAATCCGTTGAATTTTGTTTTGTCAAGATATTGATACACGACATTCCCGCTGATTAATGATATTTTGTATTCGCTGGAATAGCCGCCCATGATGATGGCAATGTTTTTCATTGTATGTTTTTATTTTTTAATTGTTTCAAGTTTAATGTTTCAAGTTTTTTGCCACTGATTACACTAATTAAAAAGATTTTTTCTCAATATTGTCATTTCGACGAAGGAGAAATCTTCGCAAGTAGCTCCATAAAGATTGTCAATTTACTTTGTGTAAATCCTTCGGCTTTGCTCAGGAAGACAAACTTTATGCTGATAGTTCTCTTGAGAATAGAATAGTACTATTTTCTTTTAAAGAACGTTCTTATGAAACTGAGTGCCCTAGCCCTGATAGAAGCGGCATCCTTTTGTGCCGGGGTTCGGCGCAAAAGATACAGCGGATAGCAGGAAATAGCTTCTGAAATTTGTCCTTCGACTTCGCTAAGGATGACAATCACGGCACTTTCTTGTTTTAAACAAAATTATCATTTTTTTTGAAATGAAATACTTTATCTTTGTCGCTATTAAAAATAAATTTATGAGTTTACGTCAGTATTTAACAAGCCGAGTTTTTTTCTTGCAATTGCTTGCGGCCGCAGCTATAATCGCTGTTATTGGTTATTTATTTATGCATTGGTTAACTTTTACAACGGATCATGGACATGAAATTGCTGTTCCGAATTTGTCTAAACTAACTGAGGAGCAAGTTGAAAATAAATTGGATGAACTGGATTTGGACTATGTTCTTTTAGACAGTGTTGATTACAGAAGTGAATACCCAAAATATAGTGTTGTTGAGCAAGATCCGTTGCCTGGAACAATGGTAAAAGTGGGTAGAAAAATTTATATCAAGATTAATGCTTCTGGTTTTTCTTCTGTGAAAATTCCAGATCTGATCGAGAAAACTTATCGTGAGGCTGTTCCAACGTTGAAAGCGTTAGGTCTTGAGCCAGGAA
The DNA here is from genome assembly GCF_003254545.1 of Flavobacterium tistrianum. Classification (GTDB taxonomy): domain Bacteria; phylum Bacteroidota; class Bacteroidia; order Flavobacteriales; family Flavobacteriaceae; genus Flavobacterium; species Flavobacterium tistrianum. The sequence goes on along the minus strand of NZ_QJRH01000069.1, from coordinate 77,706 downwards.
CGATTACGTATATTCCGAACCTTGGAAAAGATATGGTTTTGGAAATGCGTTTAAAAGGAAGAAACTTAAAAGTAGGAGATCGCGTTTTGAAAGCGTCTAAAATCGATTTGGTTTTAGGAGACGGAAAAGCAAGTTATGTAGATGAAAGTCAGGCAACAGATAGTACTGCGGTGCCTGCAGAAACCCCAAAAGATGAACAATAATATTGAAGAAAATTTAGATCTGGAAGACGAATTATTTGAGCACTACAGATTTGAAGTCCCAAAAGGTCAAGCGTTTTTGCGTATTGACAAATATTTAATGTATTTGATTCCGAATGCCACGCGAAATAAAATTCAGAACGCGGCAACTAACGGAAACATTTTTGTGAATGATATTCCGGTAAAATCAAATTACAAAGTAAAACCTTTTGATGTGATAACGGTAATGTTGTCGCATCCTCCGTTTGAAAATAGAGTAGATCCTGAAGATATTCCGTTGGATATTGTTTATGAGGATGATGCGTTATTGCTGATCAATAAGCCACCAGGATTGGTTGTACACCCAGGACATGGAAATTATACTGGAACTTTGGTGAACGCTTTGGCATTTCATTTTGAAAATCTGCCAATGAACAGCAGCGAACGTCCAGGTTTGGTTCACCGAATTGACAAAGATACTTCTGGTCTTTTGGTTGTGGCTAAAACAGAAGCTGCTATGACGCATTTAGCAAAGCAGTTTGAAGCTAAAACTACCGAGCGTGAGTATATTGCTCTAGTTTGGGGAAATGTTGTAGCTGACAGCGGTACAATTGAAGGAAACTTAGCCAGACATTTGAAAGACCGTATGCAAATGGCGGTTTTTGATGATCCAGAAATCGGAAAACCTGCTATTACGCATTATAAAGTTTTGGAGCGTTTTGGCTATGTGACTCTTATTTCTTGTAAACTGGAAACAGGAAGAACGCACCAGATTCGTGCTCACATGAAACATATTGGTCATCCTTTATTTAACGATGAGCGTTACGGCGGTCATTTGATTTTGAAGGGAACGACTTTTACAAAATACAAACAGTTTATCGAGAATTGTTTTAAAGCTTTACCACGTCAGGCGCTGCATGCTAAAACGCTTGGATTTGTTCACCCGAATACGGGAGAATTAATGCGTTTTGATACAGAATTGCCTCAGGATTTTCAGGATTGTATTGAGAAATGGCGCAATTATGTGAAGTCGCATAACACCGACGAAGAATAGTAATTAGATAATTTGGCAATTAGGAAATTAGATAATTTCTTTTGGCAGAAATAAAAAAATAGCTCCTTAGGGAGCTATTTTTTTTATATTTTTTTGACGTTCCAATATTCTGTAGAGGCGCACTGCAGTGCGTCTCCGCAACGAATATCCACAATATGTTAGACGCACTGCAGTGCGCCTCTACAGATATGCTTTATGTTATTATACGGATATGGTAAATTTTGTTTTTATCAGTTTAATTCTGAATATTTTTGATTTTTAAATCCGTTATTTTGACTTCTCCGTTGGTTATGAAACCCAGTTTTCCTTTTTGGTTTAAATTGCTTTTTTCTAGCGAACATTCTAAAGTTGTTTTATCGTCAACAGAAAACGATAATTGATTATTTAAAACTTTAATTTTTACAGAATACCATTTGTTGTTTTCTAATTGCATTGGTTTTCTAAACAATGTTTTTCCACCTCGTTTACCATACGAATCGTCTTTTTTATCATAGACACCATCTCCAATTACTATGTTCTGGTCAATTTGATATAGGTAGGTTCTAATGTATTTTCCTTTATCCAAATTGAGCATGATTTCGAATAAAGATTCTTCAATCATGTTGACTTTAAAATCGATTTCATAATTTTTGGGAAGTCGTTTTTTTGATTCCATTACTCCCCAATGCAACGGTACTCCATGTCCGATTAAGGTATCTTTTTTCAGAAACCATTCATTTAAATTGCAATGTGATTTGAATTGAGAATCTTTGGTGATTTTATATTCTTTTTTTGCTGTTGAAATTGTGCTAGAACACGAAATCAATATTAATTGTAAAAGGAGGAATACAACAAATTTTATTTTCATTTTAATTTAATTCTGATTGCTATTTTATTTTTCCGATTGAGCCTGTTTCTGATGGTAAAAGTTCGAAAACAGAAGTAGGAGCAAGGCCTTGTTCGATTCGGTGCGAAACGTAGAGTATAGAAACATTGGTTTCTTGTTTTATAGTGTTGATTAGCTGAATTACCAAATCTACATTTTCGTCGTCTAAACCTTCTACGGGTTCGTCTAAGATCAATAAAGGTGGATGTTTTAAAACGGCACGAACAATTAATGCAACGCGTTGCTGTCCGATAGAAAGATCTATAAAACGTTTTTTGCGTAAATGAGTCATTTCGATTACTTCAAGCCATTGTGTCACGATATTCTTTTGATGTGTTGTAGGTTCTGTATACAATCCGATTTGGTCAAAGAAACCTGAAAGAATCATTTGCTCCAATGTATGTCCTTTTTGAAACAGATCCATCATCGAAGTGGCGTAAATCCCGATTTGTTTTTTAATATCCCAAACACTTTCACCAGTTCCTTTTTTTCTTCCGAATAAAAACAAGTTTTGTCCAAAACCTTTCGGGTTATCTCCTGTAATTAATGATAAAATAGTACTTTTTCCAGAACCATTTGGACCAATTAACTGCCAGAATTCACCTTGTTTGATAGTCCAAGAAATGTTGTTGAGAATTTTTCTTTCGTCATAACTTACCGAAACATTTTCCAATCTGATTAATTCATTTTCAGGAAAAGTATGAGTTTCTGTCGCTTTCGGAATTGCAGTTGTATTTAATGTTTTGAAATGATTTTCGGCTTTTTTAAATGGATGCAGTTCAAATGTGTTGTCTTTTATTTGCGCTTTATTTGGTACAAATTCAAGCACATCAACGGTACGATTTAAAAGCTGAATAATCGCAATGTCATTAGTTAAGTCTTTTAACGAATCGGCTAAAACTACTCGTGAGGCCTGATCCAAATGATCAAAAGGATTATCGAAAATGATAAAATCTGGTTTTTGATTGATACAGTATTTTAAAAACTCTTTTTTACGTTCGCCAGAAGAAAAAGTTCGAAGTTGTCTGTGCGAATCTGGAGAAGCTTCTACGCTGTCATATTGAAACTCTTTTTCGATAAATTTTTCGATCGCTATATCAGAAAACAGTATTCCTTTTTGATCGTTAAAAATGGCTAATTCTCCCGTTGCTTCGCCATTTAATATATTGTCTATTAACTTCTTTTTATTTACCTGATTTGATAAAAGTATATCCCAGTGTTGCATTGTAATTTTTATTTGTATTATTTTTTAGCCAAAGATTAAAGGATTAAAAAAGATTAATAATCTGTGGCAAAAAAAATATTTTATTCTGTTTTTTGTGTCGCCATTTCGCGATCATTTCTAGACCATTCGCTCCAAGAGCCTGCATATAATTTCGGAATTGGAAGTCCGGCGTAATCTATTGCCAATAACGTATGGCAAGCTGTAACTCCAGAACCGCAATGAACGATTGTATTTTCTGGTTTTATGTCTTTCAGAACAGTTTTGTATTTTTCAGCCAATTCATCAGCAGGTTTAAAGAATCCGTGTTCATCAAGATTTTCCGTTAGTGGAACATTGATAGCTCCAGGAATATGTCCTGCAATTAAATCTAACGGTTCTGTTAAGCCATCATAACGGCTTTTATCACGAACATCGATTACGATATTTTGATCGTTTTTTCGAGCTTTTTCGACTTCTTCAATATCGGCTAAAGGCAATTTCCATTCTTGGGAAGGATAAACTGTTTTTTCAAAAGTCTCAATTCCAGAATTAGTTGGAAATCCTTCTTGCGTTGCTGCTTGATAGCCACCATTTAAAACTTGAATTTTTTCATGTCCAATCGCACGCATCATCCACCAGAATCGAGCTGCGAAATTAGAACCGTTTTTGTCGTCATAAACCACAACATGATCAGAAGGCGAAATTCCTAATGAAGATAGAGTTTTTGAAAAATCTTCTGGAGAAGGCAACGGATGTCTTCCTCCATTTGCTTGATTTTCTGGAATTGCAGCCAAATCGCGATTTAAATCTACAAAGCGAGCGCCTTCTAGATGTTCTTTTTGATAGTTTTCAAAAGTATTCGCGCCAGCTCTAGCATCAACTAAAATAATTTTAGAATTAGAAATTAATTCTTGAGCTGTAATTAAGGGTGAAAGTGTAGCAGACATTTTTTATTTTTTCTTAGAATTGCCAAGCCAAAGCAAAGCATTCAAAATTAATTGACTTTGTGTTTTGTTTTCAAAAGTGTACGATAAGGTTTTGTTTGTTCCGCCTTCATAATCTATATCATTGTGTCCCATATTTACATACAGCATTTTGTATTTTTTATTGGTCCAAACAACAGGATAATAACCGCTATGCCAGATTTCATGCGCTTTTGGCCCAGTTCCTAACGGAAAACTCGATTCGTCTATGGCTAACAAAATTTCAATGTCTGGATTTTTGGTTAAATCATTAGACCATCTGTACCATTCGTTTGGAGCAGAAGAAAAGGTTTTAGGTAGATTTTTGGTCACAGGATGCTGATTTTCTACTTTTAAAACTGCCGAAGTTGGTTTCCAAGTATTGCTGCCGTATTCGCCAGAACCTAAAAAAGTGTTGTGATACCAGTCCCAATCTTGATTATAACTTGAATTGTTTAAAGCAAATGCCGAGAAATGAAACCCTATAAAACCTCCGCCATTTTCCATGTACTTTTGAAAAGCTTCGCGTTGTTCTTTTTTCTCAGGGCGTGTGTCTAAAAACAAAACAACCTGATATTTCGTCAAAAACTTAGCGTTTAGATTGTCCCAATTGCTGGTAGAATCATACTGAAAATGATTTTCTTTGGCTAATTTTGGAAAGTATTTATTGGCTTCATGCACAAAACTGATATGTGCTTGATCATTTTTTGCGGTATAAAAAGCAATGACTTTAAATTTTGGGTTTTCTTTTTTGTTTTGCGAAAAGCCAAAAAATGAAACAAGGAAAAGGAAAATTAAAAGGCTTCTTTTGAAAAAAGTTTGATGGTTTTGGTTGAAAATAGTCATGAATGGTTAAAGAATTATACTGGGATTTTTTCGATTAGAATTTCATTTTCAGATTTGTCAAAATAAGTGCAAGTCATTTCAACGATATCAACGCGCCATTTTGCAATACCGCATTGAGCGCAATGCTTGCAGAAAGTCATATAATCAGTTTCGCCATGCTGGTGTTTTACCAAATTTTCTATAAAAAGTTCTTTGTTAGGAAAATCAGCAACTTTTATTTCAGGATATTTTTCCTCGGCTGCAGTAGTATAGTTGTTTAATCCGTAGTAAATAACGCTTCCGTCGTGTACAAACGTGTCATATCCTTTCACGCCTAAAATGATTAAATCTTGAATATAATTTGGAAAATCTGCTCCTGTTTTTACTTTTGCGTGTGCTTCTTTTATTTGTTCTATTGTAAACATAATTTTAATTTTAGATTGTTAAAAAATTTTCGCCACGAATTCACGAATTTTTTTAAAAAAAATCACCTTAAAAATAATTCGCGAATTGCTTCGCTTTTGCTCGAGCCAAGAATTATTTTTTAATTCAGATACGAATAAAAATTTGTGAATTCGTGGCGAAAAAAAATATCATTTCAAAAATACGATTAATGATTTTATAAACGAATCAAAAGATTCGATATGTGGCAAATGTCCTGTATTTGGAATCTCCACGAGTTTTGCATTTGGAATTGCTTTTTGTGTTTTCTTGCCTAATTCAGCATAATTTCCCATTGTTTTTCGTACTTCTTCAGAAACCAATGGTTTTCCTAAAGCCGTTTTATCTCTCGTTCCGATAATCAGGAGTGTTGGGCATTTAATATTTTTAAATTCATACAAAACGGGTTGCGTAAAAATCATATCGTACAAAAGAGCCGAATTCCAAGCAACTACATCATAATCGGGTGCGGTTGTCCAGCCCGCGCCAAGTTCAGCCCATTTTTGATAATCTGCATTCCATTTTCCGTCATAATAATTTGCCATTTGGTATTGCTTGATGCTTTCGTAATTCTGCTTTAATTCTGATTCATACCACCAATCAACAGGTTTGTATGGAACAACTAATTTCCAGTCTTCTAAACCAATCGGATTTTCTAAAACTAATTTTTCTGTCGTTTCCGGATACATTAATGCAAAGCGCGTTGCCAGCATTCCGCCCATAGAGTGTCCTAAAACAGTAGTTTTTTGAATGCCTAAATGATCTAAAAGCCTTTTGGTATTTTCTGCCAGCTGTTGAAAAGTGTATTGAAAATGATCTGGTTTCGTAGATTTTCCAAAACCAATTTGATCAGGGACAATTACGCGATAACCTTCTTTTGTCAGCGCTTTAATCGTGGTTTCCCAATAAGCGCCATTGAAATTTTTCCCGTGAAGCAAAATAATATTTTTCTGATTGTAATTTTCTGGAATAATATCCATATAACTCATTTTTAGGTACTGGCGCTGACTGCTCAATTCGATAAAATGAACAGGAAAAGGATATTCGTAATTAGTTAAATTAATATCGAGAGCTTTTATATTGCCCTTTTGGCCAAAGCTTAAACAAGGAATAAGTATGAATAATAGTTTCAGGATTTTCATTTGGAGGCAATTGTTTTTATGATTTATAAAGTTAAACCGAACCATTTTTAAAACAAAGCTTAAAATCTTAAAATTATCAGAAAAAAAGCTTTTGAAAAGGTTTCACTGTTTTTAATGCCAATAATCGATGATTTATTGAAATTTTATCGATTAAATGATTGTGATTTTGAAAATAATGTATTTTAACGAATAATGTAGCACTTCAAAGGACTTCTTTTATTAACAGGAAAAATGTATGTAATTTAGTATCAGAATGTTGTAAGCCTTAAATATTAGTATTATGAAAAAGACAATACTTTTGCTCCTGCTAACAGTCCCCACATTTGCCCAAGAACTCAATACATTTGATTTTGCAGTTATCAACTCAACCTTAATTTCTGCAAATATTGACCTCGATAAAGGCCGGAGCGTTGTTGCGGCAAACCAAGATCAATATTCGGCTTATTTTCAATACGCTCTTACGATGTGTGAAGACGATATTATTTTTGGTGCTGGAATTGACAAGTCTGAAATTGATCGTACTTATGTGGGTTATATCGGTAAAATTTGCGATAAATTTAGAGCTACGATTGGCATAGGATATGTCAATTCTAGAAGTGGTTACGAAGGAACTTTTACAGGTTTTAGCATCTCTTGGCATTTTTCTGAAAACACCTATATCGGCGGAAACTTAGAAAATTTACATTCGTCAATAATTGATTATGATACCGACGAAAGTTTTGATTATTATAAAAAACTCGTTCCCAAAGTTTTTGGAAGTTACGAGATTATCCCAAATGTGATTGTTTTTGGACAATTGAGTTCGAGAGTAAATGATATTGCTTTAAAATATCAAGTTCGCCGGTTTTCTGCTGGAGGATTTTATTCTGGACATTCATTTGGCGGAATTTTTGGAACTGTCAACGTCGGACGATTTGCCTTTTCTTGCAGTACCACTTTTGAAAGAGTAAACTTTGGACTAAAGTTTCAATAGGAAATTAAAATACAGTTTGGTTAAGAGAAAAATCCCAAAGACAATATCAGTAATTGTTTTTGGGATTTTTTATAAGATTAAGATTTGTGGGGTTATAGCCCAACAAAATCATCGCTTTTAGGGAAAATACTCAACGCTTGGATTGCGATTTCTGGGGTAGGAGAAGCCAATTTTCTAAGTTTGGTATCCATCCATGCACCATCAACCGTAATCGTTGCGCAAAGTGTATCGTCTTCTCTTCTAAATTCGTGAATGATGGACCAGCGAGAAGCATCGGCTTTCATTTTTGAGGTTTTAGTATGAATGAAAATTTTGTCTGAAAGTTTTAATTCTTTTCTAAAAACGCATTCTTCTCTAAATAAAACAGGTCCAAAGCCTTGTGTCTGCATTACTTTTAAAGTTAATCCAAGTTCTTCAAGGATTTCGATACGATGCTGTGCACCAAAATCGTAATAAGCACTGTGACGAACGTGGAAATTTGGGTCTAAATCTGACCAGCGGAAAGATATTTCTTTTACAAATGAAGCCATTTTAATATTTTATTTTATTGAAAACCGAAATTACGAATAAAAAACAAACGAATTTCATAAAATTACTATGCATGCATATTTTTTATTTCATTTGATCTAAAAAGAAGCATTTTAAATTATACTCTTTCAACTAAACAGTTGTAACAGCCAGGTCTTGCATTATGGATGTGGATGTAATCTATTTTTTCGTTTTGAAAAGTTTTGATTATACTTTCTTTCAGAGTAGTTCCTTCAACTACAGATGCTTCTTTCATCATGCCTTTTTTATCATAACCGCGTAACGAAAGCAATCTATGATTAAACATAAGTGGAATTTGATTTGTTTCGAATGTAGGTGTAGTGGCTTTTTTTCGTATAAAAATTGGTCCGCTTGCTTGATAAGGTGAGGTTGTTTTATGATGGTTGTAGGGCAAAAGAATAACTTCTTCGCCAATTTGAGCATCTTCTAAGCTTATTCTGCAAGGAAAACCTGGAAATTTATCGACTGTCATTTTAATTGCGCCGATTTTTTCTAGTTCTAGATCTGTTAATTCAAAGTAGCCTGAAAATTCTGTATGATTTAAAGGTTTGATTTTAAAATTTGCTTCCATAATTTTTTTTTATACAAAAATCATACTTGTTAGGAAGCAAAAAAATCCAAATCTTGCTATGTTTTTAAATGGCGTATTACAATGCCATTTTCGCCAATTCAACTTCAAGTTTATCGAAGTTTTCTTCATTTTTATCGACAACATATTGTTTGAGTTTTTGGCATTCTGCTTCGGTTTCAAAAAGCATTTTGAAAACTACTTTTGTTTGGTTTTCAGAAATGGCTTCAAAGGTTGTCAGAATCTGAAAAAGTGGTTTTGAATGGCGTTTCCACGCAATAAGATTAGGTTTTTCTATTTTTATGAATTCGCATTCGTTTTCAAAATTTCCTCTTTCGGCCCCGTGCATGGTAAATTTCCATATTCCGCCTACGCGAAAATCAAATTCATGAAATGTATTGGTGAAGCCTTTTGGTCCCCACCAATTTTTCAAATGATCAGGATTGCTCCATGCCTTGAAAACAAGTTCTTGTGGAAAATTCAGAATTCGTGTTGTCACGATTTCTGAATCTGGTGTTGTGGAAAGGATTTCTGAAGTCATTTTTTGATTATTTTAAATTAAACAAAAATGTAGAGTTATAAAATTACGCTATTTCTTAGATACTTTCAAGATTATCCCATTCGTATTCAATTTTATTAATTTTCATGAAATATGGAATTAATAGTAGAATTTCTAATCTAAAAGAAAAATGATCTTTTCCTGCACTGAAAGGAAGTATAAATAAAGATGCAACACAAATTGCAATGCCTACAAGTGCGTCTATTTTGGCAATCATGATAGCATTGGGTTTTTCGAACCAAAGTGAAAATGCTGCAAATGCTTTTAAAAGCATAATAGAAATTATAAAAATTCCAGTTCCAGAATAGGCAGTGTCAGTTGAGAATCCGTAAAGAGATAAATTTACATTCGAAACAAAAAGATTAGTGATGAGCGAACCTATTGCACAAATTCCCATTAGCATAAAAATCCAGCAGAAAACTTTTATCCACCAAGGCAGAAGTTTACGTCTTATTATTTCAGGTTTTTCAAATTCATCAAAATGACCTTTTAGTTCTTGTTCCATAGTTTTTGGTTTAAATTGGGCTAGTTAGTGTATTTAGAATTTTATTGGTTTAGCTCCTTTTTTTCTTCAATTTCATTTATTTTTTTGACAATCCACGGAAGTGTTAATCCTTGTCCGATTAATGTCATAAGCACCACTGCAACAGAAATGAAAATAATGGCATTTCTGAGCGGAAAAGGAGTTCCGTCTTCAAGAAATCTAGGCAATCCAATCGCAATAGCTAATGAAACAATTCCTCGCATTCCTGACCAGCTTATTATTAAACTGTTTCCGAAATCAAGAAGTGCATGTTCACTCACTTTTCTTTTTCCATTTTTACTCTTTTGAAATGCTTTTTGGAGATTGATTTTCTGCAAATAAACTCTCGCCATTCGGACTAATAACGCGACAATTGTAATAATTGCGGCATAGCCAATATAAGGAAGAATCATTTCGTTGTCAATGTCCTTCAAAATATAGCGAAAATTGAGTCCAATGAGAATAAAGATTAATCCGTTTAAAAGAAATATAATTACATCCCACAGACCCTTTGATTGATTTTTAAGGCTTTCAGGAAATATTTTTTTGCTGAATCTCGAAATGGCCAATCCAAGAATAACGACTGCAATTACGCCTGAAACATGCAAATGTTCTGCTACAAGATAGGTTACAAAGGGCATTAAAAGCATAAAACTGATGGTTACTTCGGGCTTTTTTTGCACTCGTTTTAAGATGAATGCCAAAATTTTTGACATTACAAATCCAACCAGAAAACCGCCACCAAGCAATAAAATAAATTCTAATGCTGCTTTCCATATTATAAAAGCGGCTCCCATTACGGCTGCTACTGCAAAACGATAAGCTACCAGCGCCGAGGCATCGTTAATTAAACTTTCGCCTTCTAAAATGGTAATGGTTTTATGTGGTATTTTAAGTCCTTTAGTAATGTTTATTGCAGCAACGGCATCTGTAGCCGAAAGTATTGCGCCTAAAACAAACGCCAATGGCCATGTCATTTCTGGAATTAAGTAATAAGCCACAACTGCAATTGCAATAGTGGTAAGGAAAACAAGCCAAATTGCCAAAGTAGTTATCGTATGGAGATTGGTTTTAAAATCTTTTGACGAAATATTAAAAGAAGCATCGTATAATAAAGGAGGAAGAAATAACAGGAAAATAATTTCGGGATTGATTTCAATTTCTGCCATGGTTGGAATAAAGCCAATTTCAACTCCAACTATAACCAAAAGAATAGGATAGGGGATTTTTAATTTATCTGCAAAAGCTGATAGTCCTATTACGATGGTGAGTATGAAAATGATAATGCTGTAGTTTTCCATTATTTTAATTTTGAAAAATGCTAATGTAATTAATTTCAATTTAATGAAAGTATTCTGATTTTTAAAAAGTAAGATCTTCTAAAAACAGATGCCCTAGCCCCGATAGAAGCGGCATCCTTTTATGCCAGTGTTTGGCATAAAAGATATAGCGGATAGCGGGAAATAGCTTCTTAATTGCTTCATAATGACATGAAAAAAGATGTCGTGCCATGATTGTCAGGTTTGAAAAATGTCATGTTGGCAGATGATTTTTAGGTCACTGGCGCAAAACTGACAATTTTATTTGGTTTTTTATATTGGCACAAAGATTGACTTATGCCACCTGAGTTATTAAAATAAAATCAAAAATTAAATATATAAAAAATGGGTAAAATAATCGGAATTGACTTAGGTACGACGAACTCTTGTGTTTCTGTAATGGAAGGTAACGAAGCAGTTGTTATCCCTAACGCAGAAGGAAAAAGAACTACACCATCTATCATCGCTTTTGTTGAAGGTGGAGAAATTAAAGTAGGTGATCCTGCAAAAAGACAAGCAGTAACGAATCCTACAAAAACGATTGCTTCTATTAAACGTTTTATGGGACATACTTTTGCAGAAACTGAAGGTGAAGCAAAAAGAGTTCCTTACAAAGTGGTAAAAGGTGACAACAATACTCCACGTGTGGATATTGATGGTCGTTTATATACTCCACAAGAATTGTCTGCAATGACACTTCAAAAAATGAAAAAAACTGCTGAAGACTATTTAGGTCAAACAGTTTCTGAGGCAGTTATTACTGTTCCTGCTTACTTTAACGATGCTCAGCGTCAGGCTACAAAAGAAGCTGGTGAAATCGCTGGTCTTAAAGTTATGCGTATCATCAACGAGCCAACTGCTGCTGCACTTGCTTACGGATTAGATAAAAAAGGAACTGATCAAAAAATTGCTGTTTACGATTTAGGTGGAGGTACTTTTGATATCTCTGTTCTTGAATTAGGAGACGGTGTATTTGAAGTATTATCTACAAACGGTGATACTCACTTAGGTGGTGATGATTTTGACCAAGTTATTATTGACTGGTTAGCTGACGAATTCAAAACTGAAGAAGGAATTGATTTACGTTTAGATCCAATGTCATTACAGCGTTTGAAAGAAGCTGCTGAGAAAGCTAAGATTGAATTATCATCTTCTGCTGAAACAGAAATCAACTTACCATACGTAACTGCTACTGCTTCTGGACCAAAACACTTAGTTAAAAAATTAACTAGAGCTAAATTTGAGCAATTATCTGATTCTTTAGTAAAACGTTCTATGGAGCCAGTTGCTAAAGCGTTAAAAGATGCAGGTTTATCTACATCTGATATCGACGAAGTAATCCTTGTAGGAGGTTCTACTCGTATGCCAAGAATCGCTGACGAAGTAGAAAAATTCTTCGGTAAAAAAGCTTCTAAAGGAGTTAACCCTGATGAGGTTGTGGCTATTGGAGCTGCTATTCAAGGTGGAGTTTTATCTGGAGATGTAAAAGATGTATTGTTACTTGACGTAACTCCTCTTTCTTTAGGTATCGAAACTATGGGTGGTGTATTAACTAAATTAATTGAGGCTAACACAACTATCCCAACTAAAAAATCTCAAGTATTCTCTACTGCTGCTGATTCTCAACCATCTGTTGAAATCCACGTATTGCAAGGAGAAAGAGCAATGGCTGCTGATAACAAAACTATCGGTCGTTTCCACTTAGATGGTATTCCACCAGCACCAAGAGGAGTTCCTCAAATCGAAGTAACTTTCGATATTGATGCTAATGGTATCATCAAAGTTTCTGCAACTGATAAAGGAACGGGAAAATCTCACGATATCCGTATCGAAGCTTCTTCTGGATTAACAGCTGAAGAAATCGAAAAAATGAAAAAAGATGCTGAAGCTAATGCTGATGCTGACAGAATTGCAAAAGAAAGAGCTGAGAAATTGAACGAAGCTGACAGTACTATCTTCCAAACTGAATCTCAATTGAAAGAATTAGGAGATAAATTGACAGACGATCAAAAAACAGCTATCGAATACGCTTTAACTGAATTGAGAATGGCTCACCAATCTCAAGATCTTGACGCAATCCAAAAAGGATTAGACAATGTAAATGCAGCTTGGAAAACAGCTACAGAAGCAATGTACGCTCAAGGAGGTGAAGGACAACAAGCTGCTCCACAACAAGAGCAGTCTTCTGGAGACAACGTTGAAGACGTTGAATTCGAAGAGGTAAAATAATTTACTCCGTAAATACGCATTGCGATGCGTCTTTACAAATGAATATAGGAACCGAGTCAGAAATGGCTCGGTTTTTTTTATAGATATTGTTTTGCGTAGAGATGCACTGCAGTGCGTCTAGATTTAGGTTTTTCACAAACTGATAATTGTCATTTCCCATTCAGATTCTTTTTCGTAATATTACTATTGTAAATTTTCATGAATGAGAAAGATCAAATACAAGAAAGGACGCAAGCTGCAACACATTACTTTAGAGTATACTGGCACACATAGAGAGCACGAAACAGAGATGCAACTTTTTGTATATAATGACGCAGATGTTGTCGAGTATGATAAGTTTACTGTCCTAGCTTTGAATTCTTGTTTTGATTTTACAAAAAACAACTGGCTCAATATTCACGGACTTAATGATATTGACCTTATTAAAACGATTGGCGCGCATTTTAAATTAGATGATTTTCTTCTTGCCGATATTTTAAACACAACCAAAAGAACAAAATTAGAAGATCAGCAAGACATTCTGTTTTTCAATATAAAATCACTTCTTCCTTCTGAATATTCGGATAATATTAGTGTTGAACAATTAAGCTTTATTCTGAAGGACGGAATTTTAATTTCCTTTCAAGAAAAGCGTAGCGACTTCTTTACCCACATTCGAGAGCGTTTACGTACGCATGCTGGAATTGTTAGAACCAAAAAGGTAGATTATCTCTTGTATTTACTTTTAGACGCTGTAATGGAGAATTTCTACATTACATTGGAAGATGAAGAAGATAAAATCGAAGATTTAATCAATTTGACTAAAAAAGATGCTAAACCAGTTATTTTAGAGAAAATTGAAAATCATCGCGATAACTTAAATTTCTTAAAACGTTCCATCGTTCCACTTCGAGATTCTCTTTATTATTTAAAAACGAAAAAAGATGATGACGATGATAATGGATTAATTCAAAAAGAAACTTTCAATTTCTTTATTAGATTGCATCAGAAAAGTTTAGAGCTTTTAGATCAGATAGAATCAGATATGAGCGCTTTAGAAAGTGCTTCCAATTTCTATTTTTCGGAGCAAAGCCGAAAAATGAATGAAATCATGAAAACGCTGACTATCATATCAGCGATATTTATTCCGCTTACTTTTATAGTGGGAGTATACGGAATGAACTTTGAAAACATGCCAGAACTCAAAACGCAAAATGGCTATTTTATAGTCATGGGCGTAATGTTTTTGCTGGTTATAGCCCTAATAATCTATTTCAAAAGGCGACGCTGGTTTTAGCGTTATTTTAGATTTGAAAACTTGATTTTTGTAAATTTGATATTTAGAATAAATGTAAATAAATATGAGTAAAGCAATATATATAGCCACTAGTGACCATAACAGCGGTAAATCGATTATTACGCTCGGATTGATGAGTATCTTGATTGGTAAAACAGCCAAAGTAGGTTATTTTAGACCTATAATCGAAGATTTTGTTGATGGTGAGGTAGACAATCATATTGAGACCGTTTTGTCTTATTTTAACCTTGATATTCAGTTTGAAGATGCTTATGCCATTACCAAAAGCAGACTAATCAAAAAGAAGAATAAAGGTAAAATAGGGGAGGTTCTAGATTTAATTATTGAAAAATATAAAAAACTGGAAGAACGTTTTGATTTCGTTTTGGTCGAAGGAACCAGTTTTACCGGTGAAGGAACTTCTATCGAATTGGATTTGAATGTTTTAATCGCTAAAAATCTAGGAATTCCAACCATAATTGTTGGTTCTGGAGTGGGTAAAACCTTAGAGGAACTTTTAGACAGCTTGTATCTGGTTTATGATTCTTTCAAAATAAAAGAGGTTGAAGTTTTATCGGTTTTTGCAAATAAAGTACAACCAGAAAATATTGAATTGGTTACTAGTAGTTTGCAAAAAAGTCTTCCTTCAAATGTACTAATTAATACTATTCCGCTTGTTTCAAGTTTGAATAATCCAACTATGCAGGAAATTGTAAGCGAATTAAATGCTAAAGTTCTTTTTGGAGAAAATTATCTGAATAACGAAATCGGGCACTATAGTGTTGGAGCCATGCAACTTCATAATTATCTAGTGCATTTGCATGACAATGCTTTGGTAATTACTCCTGGAGATCGTTCTGATATTATTTTGGGAGCTTTACAGGCAAATGAATCGGCCAATTATCCAACAATTTCTGGAATTATTCTAACAGGTAATATCGTTCCAGAGGAAAGTATTTTAAAGCTCATTGAAGGACTTTCTGCTATTGTACCAATTATTGCGGTTGATGGCGGAACTTATCATATTACCAATAAAATAGGATCTATCAAATCGCAGATTTACGCCAACAATACACACAAGATTGAAACTTCAATAAATACTTTTGAAAAATACGTCGAAATCGAAGCTTTATCGCAAAGAGTAATTACTTTTCAGCCAGAAGGCATGACGCCAAAAATGTTTCAATACAATATGGTTAAAAGGGCAAAACAGCACAGAAAACATATTGTATTGCCAGAAGGAAATGATGACCGAATTATTACAGCAGCATCTAGATTGTTAGATATGGATGTGGTTGATATTTCGATTATTGGAGATAAAAAACAAATAGAAAGCAAGGTTGCAGAATTAGGTCTGACATTTGATTTTTCTAAAGTAAATATCATCAACCCGATAGAATCTGAAATGTATGAAGATTATGCGAATACTTATTATGAGCTTAGAAAAGCCAAAAATGTAAGTATTACAATGGCAAGAGATTTAATGGAAGACGTTTCCTATTTCGGAACCATGATGGTGTACAAAGGCCATGCAGACGGAATGGTTTCTGGCGCGGCGCATACAACGCAACACACCATTTTGCCAGCGCTGCAATTCATTAAAACAAAACCAAATTCATCTGTAGTTTCTTCCGTATTCTTTATGTGTTTAGAAGACCGTGTTTCTGTTTTTGGAGACTGCGCTATTAATCCAAACCCGACGGCAGAACAATTGGCAGAAATCGCTATTTCTTCGGCAGAGTCAAGCTTAGCTTTTGGTATTGAACCAAAAATTGCCATGCTTTCCTATTCTTCTGGATCATCAGGAAAAGGAGATGAAGTTGATAAAGTGCGAACAGCAACAGCAATTGTAAAAGAAAAAAGACCAGATTTAAAAATCGAAGGTCCAATTCAGTACGACGCAGCAGTTGATTTAAGTGTTGGAAAAAGCAAAATGCCAGATTCAGAAGTAGCAGGACAAGCAAGCGTATTGATTTTTCCTGATTTAAATACAGGAAACAATACTTACAAAGCTGTTCAGAGAGAAACTGGGGCTTTAGCAATTGGTCCAATGTTACAAGGTTTGAATAAGCCCGTAAACGACTTAAGCCGTGGATGTACTGTGGATGATATTATCAACACTGTGGTAATTACAGCCATTCAGGCACAGGGAATGTAAATTCAATTAAGAATTAAAATTAAAAATTTCTGTTTTTGGGAAAAACTCAGAATATTAGAAACTTAGCATCTTAGCACCTTTAATAAAAAATGAAAATACTAATTATAAATTCAGGAAGCTCTTCAATTAAATACCAATTAATGGTAATGCCAGAAAACGAAGTGATTTGTTCTGGAATGATTGACCGAATTGGTTTGGAAACTTCAAATATCACTTTTAAAACAGCTGTTGCTTCACGAGAAGAAACACTTTCAATTCCGAATCATAAGGTAGGTTTGCAGAAAGTAGCCAACATGCTTTTAGATCCTGAAAAAGGAGTAATTAAATCAACTTCAGAGATTACAGCTGTCGGACATCGTGTTGTGCATGGCGGAAGCGATTTTAGCGCTACAGTTAAAATCGATGAGAAAGTAAAAGAAAAAATCAAGCAGCTTTTTGAATTGGCACCATTGCATAATCCAGCCAATTTAGAAGGAATTAATGTAGCGGAGGAGATTTTCAGTTCGGCTGAACAAATAGCTGTTTTTGATACTGCATTTCATCAGACGATGCCAGAAGTAGCGTATAAATATGCCATTCCGAATTATCTTTTAACAGAAAATAAAGTGCGTGTTTATGGTTTTCATGGAACGAGCCACAAATATGTTTCTGAAAAGGCCATTAATTATTTAAAAGATAATTCTAAAATAATTACCATTCACTTAGGAAATGGCTGTAGTATGGCCGCTGTAAAAGACGGAAAATGTATTGATACCTCAATGGGATTTTCGCCTTCAAACGGTTTAATTATGGGAACACGAGCAGGAGATATTGATCAGTCTGTTGTTTTTTATATGATTAAAAATTTAGGTTATACTCCAGACGAAGTAAATGCAGTTTTACTGAAACAAAGCGGTATGCTTGGACTTACGGGTTACAGCGATTTGCGCGATATTGAAGCAGAAGCAGAAAAAGGAAACAAGGATTGTATTTTGGCATTACAGATGAATGCATATAGAATTAGAAAAACTATCGGTGCTTATGCAGCAGCTTTAAACGGATTGAACGCGATTGTGTTTACTGCAGGAATTGGAGAAAACTCATCTTATATGCGTAATTTGATTTGTACAGACATGGATTATTTCGGAATTGAAATTGACACAGGAAAAAATGAACTGCGTTCAAAAGAATTAAGAGAAATCAATTCAGAAAAATCTATAGTTAAAGTTTTGGTTGTTCCGACTGATGAAGAATATGAAATTGCGAATCAAGTTTTTCAATTGATTGAAAATTAAAGAGTTTTGTTTTTAACTTAATTAATGGCTCCTTTTTGGAGCCTTTTTTATGCTTTCAGTTTAAGTTTTTGTCAGTATCTTTGAATTTAAAAAATAACATCTTGAAATCGATACTTTTTAAATCCGTTTTCTTCTTTTTCATCGCTTTACAGCTTCACGCACAAGAATTACTTCCATTTGTCGAAAATTACAGCAAATCAGATTATCAGGGAGATAATCAGATTTGGAATGTAGCGCAAGGCGATGACAATGCCATGTATTTTGCTAATAATCACTATTTGCTTCGTTACGACGGAGTAAAATGGGAAAAATATACACTTCCGAACAAAACCATTATTCGTTCTATTCTGATTGAAGGAGATAAAATTTACTCTGGGTCTTATAAAGAATTTGGTTATTGGTACAGAAAAGATGGAACAATGCATTACGTTTCGATTACCAAAAATCTGAGATTATTTGATGAAAAAGATAATGAGGAGATTTGGAAAATATTCAGATTTAATGGTTCACTATATTTTCAATCCTTTAATGATGTTTTTATTTATAATGGAAAAACAATTAAGAAAATCAAATTTCCCTTTCTCATTTCATATTGTTTTGGTGTAGATAAAGATTTATACGTTGCTTCTGTTAAAGATGGAATTTATAAAATGAACGGTAAATATATCTCCAATCCAAAAGGATGGGATGTTTTAAAAAATACTGTTGTTCACGCTATAGAAAAGTTTCAAAATACGACTTATATTTTTACACAGAAAAAAGGAGTTTTCATTGTAGAAAAAAATGGACTTAAAAGTTGGGATCATCCTATAAATGAAACCTTAAAATCGGCAACAATCAATGTGGCCAAATTTGTCAAAAATGACAAGCTAGTTATTGGAACAGGAAACCGCGGAATTTACATTTTAGATTTAAAAAATAATTCCTATAAAAATATCGAACGCAACAACGTTTTAATGAATAATTCGGTTCTGAGTATAGGATTGGACAAAGAAAACGATCTCTGGGTTGGTTTAGATAATGGAATTGCACATGTTGAGGTTAATTCTCCTATTTCTTTCTTTTATGATAATTCTGGTCTTTTAGGATCTGTTTACGCTGTGGCGGCAATTAATAAAGGTTATTTAATTGCATCTAATCACGGTATTTTTGAATACAGTGCTGGAAAATTTAATATGATGCCTAATACGCAAGGGCAGGGCTGGAATATTTCTCTAATTGACGGAAAATATATTATTGGCCACAATGATGGCACTTTTTCCTATGAAAATAATACTTTAACCAAAATAAATGGTGTCAGCGGTGGATGGAATATGTCTAAAAGCAGTATCAACAACACCTATTTTCAATCTACTTATAGTGGTATTCTGGTTTATGATGATCCGTCAAACATGTCTCACTATAAAATCATAAAAGATCTGGCAAAGCCAATAAAATATGTTGCTCAAAATAAAAAAAATGAAATATGGGCAGCAGATAATTATCGTGGTTTGTACCGTGTTTTGCTAGATGATAATTATAATACGTTAAAAGTTGAAAACGTTACACAGCAGAGTAAAATACAGAATGATTTTGGAATAAAGATTTTTGAGTTTAGAAAAGAAATTCTATTCCTAATTAACAACTCTTGGTATACTTACAATTCTATATCTAATAAATTGGAGGAAAATGAATTGTTTAATACAAATTTCAAAAATGTGACAGATGTCGTTTCGATAGACGAAGATCATTTTATGGTTCTGCAAAATGGAATCTTATACCATATTTATGCTCAAGGAAACAAATTTGTTTGGAATATTATTCAGGAGAAATATTATAAAGGAAAATTGATTAATGAAAATCTAAGAATTTTCAAAAAAGACAATTACTACTTGTTTAATCTTGATGACGGTTTTATTTCTCTTAAACTCGAATATGAGAACAAGCAGAATTCAGAAGTGAAGATTGAAGCATTTAGTAATGATGCTTTAGTTCCGAACGAAGAAAAAATTAAATTCAATACTGAATTAAAAATTAATGTTATTTCTGGAATTTACGGAGCTAGCAAACCAAATTTATTTTATAAGCTTGACAAAGAAAAAGAGTTTATTCCAATTTCAGACGGATTGATCGTTTTGAATAATTTGAGTAGTGGTTATCATTCTGTAGAAATTTTTAAACATGATGGAGCAACTTACGATGCCGTTTCCTCGTTTAAATTTAAAGTTGCAGAACCTTGGTATTTTTCATTTTGGATGATTCTTCTATATTTTCTTGTAATTGGAGCAGTTTTGTTCTTTTATTATAAATGGAACAAACTTCGTTATATGCAAAAATTAAAATTGCAAGCTGAAGAATTAAAACATCAAAGAGAAATTCTTGAAATGGAATTGAAAAAAGAAAATGAACTTAATATTCAGGAATATGAAAAACACATTTTAGAATTGGAATTGCAGGCAAAATCTTCGGAAGTGGCTGGTAAGTCATTATCGATTGCCAAACAAACCGAGATGATTGATAAAATTCAAGGTATTTTGGAAAGTGAAAAAGACTTTAGTAAACTTAAAAATGAAATTAGAAAAGCGATTAAGATTAATGAAGTGAATAAACACGAATGGGAAACATTTGAAACCAATTTGAATCAAATCCATAATGAGTTTATCATAAATCTATCTAAAAAATATCCGCAACTAACTCCAAAGGATATAAAACTATGTGTTTATCTTAAAATGAACCTTTCTTCTAAAGAAATTGCTCCTATGATGAATATCTCATTTAGAGGTGTAGAACTGCATAGATATCGTCTTAGAAAGAAGCTAAACCTTACTCAGGACGAAAACCTCTCAAAGTTTTTATTAACTCTGTAAGATTCCATTTTATTTTTTACAGAATTTATATTTTTCCATATCATTTTTTATATAATTGCGATACATCATTACTACATCATAATGTTGTGTTAAAGGATTTTTTTTAACATTTATTTCTTTGATAATCATTGTTATATGGTTAAATTTTAACACATTGATGTGGCTATGTTGTAGTGGTGTTTGATGTACTACAACGTTGTAATTGCTTAATTTGGCTCTACTAACTTAAACGATTACGTACTGTATGAAAAATTTTATTTTTAGCTTTTTAGCGCTCTTGTTGCTGCCTACATTTATGTTAGGACAGACACAAGCAATTAAAGGAAAAGTAGTAGACAGTAGTGGAATGGGAATTCCAGGAGCAATTATTGCTTCAGCTGATGCTAGAGCTACTGCAGATGCAGATTTTGATGGAAACTTTACAATTAATGCAAAACCTGGAGACATTTTAAAGATCTCTATGTTAGGATTTGATTCGGTTTCTGTACCGGCTACAGCCGCACCAATGACAATTACCTTAAAAGAAGCAGGTGATACGGCTTTAAAAGAAGTAGTTGTAATCGGGTACGGTACAAGAAAGAAAATTGATAATACTTCGGCGGTTAGCTCAATTAAGTCCGAAGAAATTACCAAAATGAAAGTAATGAATGCCTCTCAAGCTATTCAAGGTAAAGCTGCTGGGGTTCAGGTGTCTACTTCAGATGCGCCAGGAAGTACGCCTTCAGTTGTGATCAGAGGTGCTGGTACAGCATTAGGAGGAAGAAACCCTCTTTATGTGGTAGATGGTATGCCAACTGATAATATCAACAACATCAATACTAATGATATTACATCTTACGAAGTATTAAAAGACGCTTCTTCATTGGCTATTTATGGTACCAGAGGTGCAAATGGTGTAATTATGATTACAACCAAAGCAGGTAAAGGAAAAATTACTGTAGATGTAGAAAGTTTTGCAGGAGTTAGATCTCCTTTAAAAACTGTAAAAATGGCAAACGCTGATGAGTATGTTCGTTACAGTAACGCTGCTTATAGCAACGTTTTTCCACAAGGAAGATTTTCTGCAAATCAGCCATATAATACTGATTGGCTTGACGCAATTACAAGAACAGGGTCTTATACTCAGAACAATATTTCTGTTTCAGGATCTTCAGAAAATGTAAAATACTTTTTCAGTCTTGGAAATTATGAAGAAAAAGGAATCTTAAATGGTTCTGATTATGGACGTACAACGTTCAGAAATAATAATGAGTTTAAACTTTCTGAAAAAGTTAAGTTAAGTCAAAACTTTAGTGTAAGTAATATTAAAAATACGCCAATGCCTTTGAGCGCATTTACAAATGCTTACAGACAATCACCATTAGTTCCTGTTCGTTATGCTGACGGTAAATATGGAGTGCCATTTATTTCTAACGGAGTAGTATCTGAAACTGGTACATCTTTTAATAATGTTGGAAACCCAGTAGCTCAATTAGATTATACAAATGAGCAACAGCAATCTGTTACTTTACAAGGTGGATTAAAATTAGATTGGGATATTCTTAAATCTTTGAAATTTACTTCACAATTTAATGGAGAATTTTATACTTACAAGCAGTATAATTATGTAGATAATCTTGCACTTTGGCTATCTGCAGACCCTACTCGTGTAGCAGAAAAATATCCTTCAGATTTGAATAAAAATACTTTAACAAGAAACAGAGATCAATATTTTAACTGGAACTTGTCTAACTACTTAACGTATAATAAAGTTTTTGCTGAAATTCATGATGTAGAAGTTACTGCTGGTATTGAGGCGAATGTTCAAGGTACAAGAGAAAAGTTAACGATTGACAGAAAGAACGTAAATGCAAATTCAAATTATTGGTCTTTAAAAGATGTTAATGTTGCAGGTACTGTTACAGGTTTAAAAGACGAAGCTTTAAATGAAAGAAGATTGGCATCTTATTTTGCTCGTTTTCAATATAAATTAATGGACAAGTATTTGGTTACAGGTACTGTAAGACGTGATGGTTCATCTCAATTTGCTGAAGACAAACGTTGGGGAACATTCCCATCAGTTGGTTTAGGTTGGATAGTTTCAAAAGAAAGTTTTTTAAGCAATGTAGAACCAATTAATTTATTAAAAATTAGAGGTTCTTGGGGTAGATTAGGAAATCAAAATGTACCACTTAATACACAATTATTAACTTCTGGATTAGATTATTCAGGTTTAGGTTCAGGTACTACAATTAACTCTCAAGTAGACCCTAATTTATCTTGGGAAATTGTTGAAGAACTTTCAGGAGGTTTTGATTTTGAAGTATTGAACAGTAGATTAAAAGGATCATTTGATGTATATGATAAAAATACAACAAATACAATTTTAAATGTTAAGCCTTATTCAACTTCTGGAATTACGCTGGCTACACCAGCACATGTTGGAGAAGTATCTAACAAAGGTTATGAAATTGCATTACGTTGGGATGATAAAATCAACGATAATTTAAGCTACTGGGTAGGAGGGAATTTCTCTCATAATAAAAACGAACTTACTAGTCTTAAAAATGTTCAGTTAAATCCAATTATTGGAGGAAGTTTAGGAAACGGTCAAAATACCAAAATACTTGATAACACTTCAGTGGGACAGCCATTAGGTAGTTTCTTTATGTATGAGTATGCAGGAGTTGACCCAACAAACGGTCAAATGCTATACTACAAAGCTGATGGTTCTAAAGTTGCTCAATCAGGATTAGACGAACTTAAAGATAAAAAATACGTAGGTTCTCTTTTGCCAACGTCTACTTATGGAGTTACTTTAGGACTAACTTACAAAAACATTGATTTCTCTGTTGATGGTTATGGAACAGGAGGAGCAAAAGTTTATAATGGAAAAAAAGCACAAAGATTTGGAGGAGAAAATGTAGAAGCTTCTATGGCTAATGGTTTTTGGACACCAACAAATACTACATCCTCAATTCCAGCACCTTCTAATTTAGTTCCTTATGCTTCAACATATTATTTAGAATCTGCGGACTTCTTTAGAATCAATAACATCACCTTAGGATATAAACTTCCATTAAGAGAAAACAACTTTATTAGCTATTGCAGATTATATGTAAATGCAATTAACCCATTCATTACACAAAAATTCTCTGGATTCTCACCAGATGTTGTTTCTGATGGCAAGTTAGTTGAAGGTACTCAGGGTGTTGAGCTAGATGCTTACCCTTCATTGAGATCATTTGTAATTGGTGCTAATTTAAAATTTTAATATCATGAAAAGAATATATATATCAATGTTTGTACTTTCTGGATTATTCTTATCTGGATGTTCAAATGATTTTTTAGATGTAGAACCAACAGAAGCTATTCCAGCTGATCCAAATTTGGTAAATAGCGATGATGGGGCTAAAGGTTTTGTAACTGCTATTTACAATCAATTTTTAGGATGGGAAATGTCTTCTTTTGGATGGAATGCAGTCTCAAGTATAATCTCAGATGATGCTGATAAAGGATCAGATCCAGGAGATACAGGGGGAGATAAAGATATTGTTGACGCTTTGACATATAATGCTTCAACTCCATCATTTGAATCTACTTGGAATGCAAATTATGCTGGAATTAACAGATGCAATCAGGCATTGGCTATGTTTCCTAAATTGGATAAAGCCTCATCTGATTTAAAAGCAAGATTAGTAGGAGAAACAAAATTCATGAGAGCATTCATGTATTTTACTTTAGTTAAAGGATATGGAGGAGTTCCTATTATAGATCATTTAGCTACAGTTCCAATTTCTGAAGAAGATAGAAAAATGCAATTGACACGTAAATCAGTAGCAGAAGTTTATGCTTTTATAGAACAAGATTTAAATGATGCAATTGAAGCTTTGCCTGTAAAATCAGCTTACACAGGAGCAGATGTTGTTAGAGCTTCAAAAGGAGCAGCTTACGCTTTATTAGCAAAAGTAAATTTGTATCAAAAAAACTGGCAAAAGGTAATTGATAATTGTGATAAAGTAACAGGTTATTCTCTAGTTTCTGATTATGCTTTGCAGTATAAAAAAGAAGGAGAGTTTGGCCCAGAATCTATTTTCGAAATTAATGGAGTAGGTTCTACTTCTAGTCCTGGATTTGGAATTGGAAACTATACTGTTTCTCAAGCACCTCGTGGAGCTGGAGGATGGGGTTGGGGATTCAACACACCAACTGAAGGTTTAGCAAATGCATATGAGGAAGGAGATGTTAGAAAAGACGCTACAATTATTTTCAGAGGTTCAGTTTTATATGATGGTAGAGAAGTACCGTCAACTGTAGCAAATCCAAGATATAATTATAAAGCATATTCATCATCTTTCTATAACCAAGAATTTACAGATACAAATCTTAGATATTTAAGATATGCTGAGGTTATATTAATGAAAGCTGAAGCTTTAAATGAATTAGGAGAAACTGCTGCAGCAATTCCTTTAGTAAACCAAATTCGTCATAGAGCAGGTTTAGGAGATACTCCATATACTTCTCAAACTGATATTAGAAAAGCAATTTATAAAGAGAGAAGATTAGAATTTGCTTTTGAGCATGACAGATGGTTTGATATCGTTAGAACAGGTCAAGCAGAGGCGGCTATGGCTGCAGATGGTAAAACATTCATCGTTGGAAAACATGAGTTATGGCCAATACCAACTTCGTTCTTGAGAGAAGCTAACGGGCTTTCTGAGCAAAATCCTGGTGGTTATTAATCAAAATCTTTAAAATCACTTCCCTCCAGATTTTCTGGAGGGAGTGATTATTTTTTCAATACTTAAATTTTTATAATGGTTAGAATTTCAGTTTTATTTTTAGCATTTACTTTTTTTAGTTGTGGATCAAATGCTGATAAGTCAAAAGAAAATGTACAGGAAAATACTTCTGGCGTTACTGCATTAACAGATGAACAGCTTTTGGATGCTGTTCAAAAACAAACATTTAAATATTTCTGGGATTATGCAGAACCAAATTCTGGATTAGCCAGAGAGCGTTATCATCCAGACGGAGTTTATCCTGAAAACGATTCTAATATTGTAACAACAGGAGGTTCAGGTTTTGGATTAATGGCTCTTGTTTCGGGTATGTCTCAAGGATACATTACTAAAGAACAAGGTGTAGAACGTCTTAACAAAATTGCAGATTTTTTAGGCAAAGCAGATCGTTTTCACGGAGCATGGTCACATTGGATTGACGGAAATACAGGAAAAGTAAAGCCTTTTGGAACCAAAGATAATGGTGGCGATTTAGTTGAAACTTCATTTTTGGTTGCAGGAATGATTACCGTTCGTGAATATCTTAAAGATGGTTCTGAAAAAGAAAAAGCGGTAGCACAAAAATACGATGCACTTTGGAAAGGCGTTGACTGGCAATGGTACACAAATAACAAAAATGTATTATATTGGCACTGGTCTCCGAGTTATGCTTGGGAGATGAATTTCCCTTTACAAGGATATAACGAATGCCTTATTACTTACGTAATGGCAGCATCTTCGCCAACGCATACAATCGATGCGAAAGCATATCATGAAGGATGGGCAAGAAGCGGTGGCATAGTTTCTTCAAAAGCAAAATATAATATTCCGCTTATTTTAAAGCACAATGGCGCTGAAGAATTTGGAGGTCCTTTATTCTGGGCACACTATTCTTATGTAGGTTTAGATCCAAATAAATTAACAGATAAATATGCGAACTACTGGGATTTAAATGTAAATCAGACTAAAATTAATTATGAGTATTGTGTTGAAAATCCAAATAAAAATGCAGGTTATGGTTCCGAATATTGGGGTTTAACAGCTTCTTATTCTAGAAATCCTGACGGATCGATTGGATACAATGCACATATGCCGAGCAATGATCAAGGTGTAATTTCACCAACAGCAGCAATTAGTTCAATTGTTTATACGCCAAAAGAATCTATGGCTTTGATTAGAAACTTATACGAAAACCATAAAGACGAAACTTGGGGAGATGCAGGTTTTTATGATGCTCTAAGTTTAGGAAATAAATGGGTGGCAAAACGTTATTTAGCAATTGATCAAGGTCCAGAAGTTGTAATGATTGAAAATTACAGAACAGGATTGATATGGAAATTATTTATGAATGCACCAGAAGTAAAACAAGGTTTAACAAAACTTGGCTTTAAATCTGGAAAATACGGGATTCAATAATTGACATGAAGTACAAATTAGCTTTTTTATCTTTTCTGTTTTCACTTGTAGGTTTTAGCCAGAGTGAGACGACCGGAAAAATTAATACAGTTGTAATGGCAAAATATGAACTGGGTTATGTACTGCATAAACCGGCAAATACAAAAGAGAAAAAGCCTTTGATAGTTTTTATTTCTGGAGATGGAGAAAAAGGAACTGATCTTGAAAAAGTAAAAATTCACGGTCCTTTAAAATATTTAAAAACACATCAATTAGATGCTTACGTTCTTGCTCCACAATGTAAAGAAGATGAGAATTGGGATATAGAATCAATTTATCAGCTGATTTTAAAAATTCAGAAAGAAAATAAGATTGATTCAGAAAGAATTTATGTTACTGGTTTGAGCTCAGGAGGTTGGGCTTCTTGGAATTTGGCTTTTGCACATCCAGATCTATTTGCCGCAAATGTACCTGTCGCTGGCTTTGTAGATTTGATTCAGTTAGAAAAAGCATGTGAAATAGCCAATATTCCAACCAGGATTTTTCACGGATTGCTAGATGATGTGGTGAACGTGAATTATGCTATAACGATTTACAAAGAGTTGAAAAAATGCAATGCTAAAGATTTCAAGCTGACCATTTTTGATGATGCAGGACATGACAGCTGGACAAAAGTATATGATAATCAAGAAATCTACGACTGGATGTTACAGCAAAGAAAAACGAATACAAACAAATAAATAGAATAGAATGAAATCGCTTTGATTCAAATAAATAACTAAACGAAGAAAAGCGATTCCATGTTCCGATTAAAAACAAATATTAAATACACATGAAAAACAAATTAGTTTTACTTTTTTTAGGATGTGCTGTTTTGGGTTATGCTCAAAAAAAGCCTGCTAAAAATACAGTGAAAATTAAACCAAAGTCTGAATTTGTGGCGGAATTAATGTCAAAAATGACTTTAGACGAGAAATTGGGTCAGTTAAACTTGCCAACATCTGGTGATATTACCACAGGGCAAGCAAACAGCTCAAATGTGGCAAAAAATATTGCTGAAGGAAAAGTGGGCGGTTTGTTCAACATTAAATCAGTTCAAAAAATTAAAGAAGTGCAGAAAATTGCGGTTGAAAAAAGCCGTTTAAAAATTCCGTTGCTTTTTGGTATGGACGTTATTCACGGTTACGAAACAACATTCCCAATTCCGTTAGGATTATCTTGTACTTGGGATATGGGATTAATTGAAAGAAGTGCTCAAATTGCTGCAAAAGAAGCTAGTGCTGATGGTATTAACTGGACATTCTCTCCAATGGTTGACATTTCTCGTGATCCAAGATGGGGAAGAGTTTCTGAGGGTTCAGGAGAAGATCCATATTTAGGAAGCCAGATTGCAAAAGCAATGGTTAACGGTTACCAACAAAATGATCTTTCTAAAAATAACTCAATTTTAGCTTGTGTTAAGCACTTCGCATTATATGGAGCGCCAGAAGGCGGACGTGATTATAACACGGTAGATATGAGCCACATCAGAATGTTTAATGATTATTTCCCTCCTTACAAAGCTGCAGTTGATGCTGGTGTAGGTTCTGTAATGGCTTCTTTCAATGAAGTTGACGGAATTCCAGCAACAGGAAATAAATGGTTAATGACAGACGTTTTGAGAAAACAATGGGGTTTCAAAGGATTTGTTGTAACCGATTTTACAGGTATTCCTGAAATGATTCCGCACGGAATGGGAGATTTACAGCAAGTATCTGCTTTAGCATTAAATGCTGGAGTTGAAATGGATATGGTTGGAGAAGGTTTCTTAGGAACTTTGAAAAAATCTTTAGACGAAGGAAAAGTAAAAATCGAAACTATCGATAACGCTGTAAAACTTATTTTAGAAGCAAAATACGATTTAGGATTATTCCAAGATCCATACAAATACTGTGATGAAAAAAGAGCTAAAACTGAAATCTTCACTACAGATAGTAGAAAAGAAGCACGTGATATTGCGGCTCAATCATTGGTTTTATTAAAAAACCAAAATCAGTTATTGCCACTTAAAAAATCTGGAACAATTGGTTTAATCGGACCATTGGCAGATGCTAAAGAAAATATGCCAGGAACTTGGAGTGTGGCTACAAAAATGGAAAATGCCGTTTCGTTGTTGAGAGGTATTAAAGAAGTTGCTGGAGCTGGAACTAAAGTTTTATATGCAAAAGGAAGTAATTTAGATTACGATGAAACTTTTGAAACGAATGCGACAATGTTCGGTAAAACATTACACCGTGATGCTCGTACAAAAGAAGAATTATTAGCAGAAGCTCTAAAAGTAGCTGAGCAGTCAGATGTAATTGTTGCAGCTTTAGGAGAATCTGCAGAAATGAGCGGAGAATCTAGCAGCCGTACAAACTTAGAAATTCCACAAGCGCAAAAAGATTTATTAAATGCTTTATTAAAAACAGGAAAACCAGTTGTTTTAGTTTTATTTGACGGACGTCCGTTAGTAATTACAGACGAAGAGAAAACAGTTCCTGCAATTTTAAATGTTTGGTTTGCTGGTACAGAAGCTGGTTATGCTATTGCTGATGTGTTATTTGGAGATGTAAACCCTTCTGGAAAATTGACTTCAACTTTCCCAAGAAGCGTTGGACAATTGCCAATTTACTACGCGCACAAAAATACAGGAAGACCGCTTTCTAACACAGAAGGTAAATTTGAGAAATTCAGATCAAATTATATTGACGAAAGAAACGAGCCTTTATTCCCATTCGGATTTGGTTTAAGCTACACCACTTTTGATTATTCAAACTTGAAAATTTCTTCTGATAAAATGAATGCTTCAGGGAAATTAAAAGTAACAGTTGATGTAACAAACACAGGAAATTTTGACGGAAAAGAAACAGTTCAATTATACATTAGAGATTTAGTTGGTTCAGTAACAAGACCAGTTAGAGAGCTAAAAGGTTTCCAAAAAATAGCACTTAAAAAAGGTGAAAAACAGACAGTAAGTTTTGATATTACTGCTGAAGATTTAAAATTCTATAACTCTGATTTACAATTTGTGGCAGAGCCTGGGCAGTTTGATATTTTCGTGGGAGGAAATTCAAATGCCGATAAGAAAGTTAGTTTTGAGTTAACTGAATAGTTGGTTTATTTGATTAGTGAAAAGCCCTTCGTTTGGAGGGCTTTTTTTTAAGAGCAAAAGACCTTTTTGTAATTTTTTAACTACGTTATTATGAATAAAATCAAAATATTTAGTGCCGTTTGCCTTATGGCTTTTTCGTATTGCAATGCGCAAAAAAATGCAATTGTAGCGCATCGTGGTGCTTGGAAAAAGAACAATCTGCCAGAAAATTCAATTGCATCATTACGACATGCAATCGATTTAAAATTGCCAGGTTCAGAGTTTGATGTTTGGAGAACGGCAGACGACTCGCTTGTAATCAATCATGATGCACATTACAACAAACTGCTTATCGAAGAAACGAATTATGCAGATTTGATAAAATTTAAACTTTCAAACGGAGAAAAACTGCCAACCCTTCATGAATATATTTCAGAAGGAATGCGTAATAATAAGTACACACTTTTGGTTTGTGAAATAAAACCGTCAGAAATCAGTAAAGAAAGAGGACAAAAAACTGGTGTAGCTGCAGTCGAAACCATTAAAAAATTAAAAGCCGATAAAAATACCTGCTACATCAGTTTTGATTATGATATTCTAAAGAAAATTAGGGAGATAGATTCTAAAACTTCTCTTCAATATTTAGAAGGAAATAAATCTCCAAAAGAAGTCAAAGCAGATAAAATTAATGGTGTAGACTATCATTATTCTGTTTTTCAAAAACATCCAGAATGGATCCAAGAAGCAAAAGACAATAAAGTGATTTTAAACGCTTGGACTGTTAACGATGCAAAAGATATGGATTGGATTATTGCTCATAAATTCAATTACATTACAACAAATGAACCCGAACTTTTAAAGGAAAGAAAAGAGATTAAAAAATAGTCTTTAAAACTTAACTTAAGAAAATCTAACCATGAAGAAAATATATAAAAAACTAACGCCAATTGTATTGTTTTCGATGATTTTCGGAAACAGTCTTTTAGCGCAAAATTCTGGCAAGACAGAATGGTTTGACCCAAGCAGACCTGCGACGACTTACTGTAATCCCATAAATATCGGATACAATTTTACGACTCATAATCATAACGGAATTCCAGAATCACGCCGTTCAAGTGCCGATCCGGTAATTATTACATACAAAGGCGAGTATTATTTATTTGCTACCAATCAGGCAGGTTTTTTTTGGAGTAAAGATATGTCAGACTGGAATTTTGTATACGGAAGTTTCCAAAGACAGCCAGGCGATGACGATCAATGCGCTCCTGCAGCTTGGGTTGTAAATGATACTTTATTTTATGTAGGTTCAACTTGGAAAAGAAATCATCCAATTTGGAAAACTGCAGATCCAAAATCAGGGAGATGGACACGTCACGTAGACAAAGCAATGCTCCCAACTTGGGATCCAGCGATTTTTCAAGATGATGACAAAAAAGTCTATATGTATTACGGTTCAAGTGGAAAATTACCACTTGTAGGTGTTGAGGTTGATTATAAAACTTGGCTTCCAAAAGGAAATCAGGCTGATTATGCAACATTATATAAAGCGAAAGAAGTAGAGGATATTCAGAAACCTTACGGACAAATTAAAGAAGTTGCTATTCTAGATCCATCAGCTCACGGATGGGAACGCTTTGGACCAAATAACGATATGGAACCTGCTCCTTGGGGAAATTTTATTGAAGGAGCTTGGATGACCAAACATAATGGGAAATATTATATGCAATATGGAGCACCAGCGACTGAATTTAAAGGATATGCAAATGGTGTTCATGTTGGAGATAATCCGTTAGGGCCATTTACGTATCAGAAACATAATCCAATGTCTTATAAACCGGGCGGATTTGTAATTGGAGCCGGACATGGAAATACTTTCGCCGATAATTATGGAAATTACTGGAATACAGGAACGTGCAAAATCTCTATTAAAGATCGTTTTGAGCGTCGTATAGATATGTTTCCTGCTGGATTTGATAAAGATGACGTAATGTATTCTATTACCGCTTATGGGGATTTTCCAATTGTATTGCCAACAGCTCAACGTGATCAAACAAAAGGAGCTTCCTCTGGATGGATGCTGCTTTCCTATAAAAAGCCTGTAACGGTTTCTTCTTCTGAAGAATGTATGGAAGTAGAAACACACAGAATGGATCATGGCGGTAAAAAAGTGTATGAGAAATTCTGTTACGGAGCTGAAAATCTTACAGATGAAAACATTCAAACCTATTGGTCAGCTAAAACTAGCAATCCAGGTGAATGGCTTCAAATGGATTTAGGACGTCAAATGGAAATCAATGCGCTTCAAATTAATTACGCAGATCATAAAGCAACTCAGTTTAACAAAGCAATGGATATTTATTATCAATACAAGATATTCATGTCTGATGATGCCCAAAATTGGACTTTGGTAGTTGATAAATCTAAAAATGATAAAGATGCGCCACATGATTATGTCGAGCTTACAAAGCCATTTAAAGCGCGTTACATTAAAATGGAAAATATCCATAATGCTTCTGGATTGTTTGCAATTTCTGATTTTAGAGTTTTTGGAAACGGATTGGCAGCAAAACCAAAACCTGTAGCTTCTTTTAAAGTAGACAGAAAAAAGGCAGATTCTAGAAATGCTATGATTTCATGGAAAAAGCAAGCAGATGCAATTGGTTACAATATTTATTATGGAATTTCTCCTGATAAATTGTATAACAGCATTATGGTTTATGACGATAATAAATATGATTTTAGAGGTCTAGATAAAGGCACAAAATATTATTTTACCATAGAGCCTTTTAATGAAAATGGTATTGGAACAAAAAATAAGATTATTGAAGTAAAATAATCTTTATTTATAAAATATATAAAAGCTCCGATTGCAAATTGAATAATTTGTAATTGGAGCTTTTTTTTGAGAAAAGCTTGAGGAAAAGACTTCACAAATGTCAATAATTTTGTTCCTTTGTGAATATGCTATACGCATGCTAAACTCCAAATTACTACAGAAACTATGAAAAAAACGATTCTTTTAACTGCTTTAGTTTTAAACGGATTGACATCTTTTGCACAGACAAATGATGAAAAAAACATTAAATTATTTTACAAAAAAGCTTTAACCGAAGCAAAATGCTACACTTGGCTAGAATATTTGTCTAATGATATCGGAGCTCGTTTGTCTGGATCTAAAGGTGCAGAACAGGCAGTTGATTATACTAAAAGACAATTAGAAAGTTTAGGTCTTGATAAAGTATATCTGCAAGAGGTTATGGTTCCTCATTGGGTGCGTGGCGAAAAAGAAACAGCTTATATCCTTGACGGAAAAGTAAAAACCAATGTGCCAATTTGCGCATTAGGAGGTTCAGTAGCAACTCCAAAAACTGGTCTTACAGCAGAAATAATCGAAGTTCAAGGAATAAAAGAATTGAATGAACTTGGAGCTGATAAAGTAAAAGGTAAAATTGTTTTCTACAACAGACCAATGAACCCTGAAAACATTGAAACTTTTACTTCTTACGGAGCTTGTGTTGACCAAAGATATGCAGGAGCAAAAGAAGCTGCCAAATTGGGGGCAGTTGGAACAATTGTTCGTTCTATGAATTTACGTCTAGATGATTTCCCTCATACAGGAGCTCAAAGCTATGGCGACTTGCCAAAAGCACAGTATATTCCAACAGCTGCAATCAGTACAAACGGAGCAGAATTGTTGAGCAAATCTTTAAAAGCAAATCCAGCTTTGAAATTTTACTTTAAACAATCTTGTGAGACTTTACCAGATGCATTGTCTTACAACGTAATTGGTGAATTAACAGGAACTGTAACTCCAGAAAACATTATGGTTGTTGGAGGACATTTAGATTCTTGGGATTTAGCAGATGGTTCTCACGATGATGGAGCAGGAGTAGTGCAGAGTATGGAAGTAATTCGTATTTTGAAAAACTTAAATTACAAGCCTAAAAATACAATTCGTGTTGTTTTATTCATGAATGAAGAAAACGGCGGAAAAGGTGGAGCTAAATATGAAGAAGTTTCAAAACAAAATAAAGAGAACCACATTTTTGCTTTAGAAAGTGATTCAGGCGGATTTTCGCCAAGAGGTTTTTCAATTGAAGCTGACGATGTTAATTTGAAAAAGATTCAAGGCTATAAAGATCTTTTTGAGCCTTATTTAGTACACAGTTTTACAATTGGCCACGCAGGTTCAGATATTAACCATTTAACTTCTCCAGCTATTGTAAAAGCAGGTTTAAAACCAGATTCTCAACGTTATTTTGATTATCACCACGCAGCAAACGATACTTTTGATGCAATCAACAAAAGAGAATTAGAGCTTGGTGCTGCAACAATGACTACATTAATGTATTTATTAGACCAAAACGGAATCGAGACTAAAAAAGCAAATTAAGAGTCAAAATAATAAATCAAAAGGGCTATCTCAAAAGGATAGCTCTTTTTTTTGTAAGCTTCCGAGAAGCGGCATATTTATAGAAAAGAGGAAATGTCTCCAATATAAAGCTCCAGCGGAGCGACATATTTTTTGCAATGTAAACTGTATGTCGCTCCGCTGGAGCTTTTTTTATTGTCAATATTTAAATTCTATAAATATTTTACCCCTTCTAGGGTTTAGGATAATGTTTTTCTATGAATACGTTTTTTTAAATCAAGATTTCATTACAACCAGATAATACAAAAATGTGATTGGAATGTTAGAAAGCAATAATAAGATTTTAAAACCAATGTCTTTTCGCTGTTGAGTCAAATGAATAAATCTTTCTGTTAAATGAAAAAACATAATCAAATTGACTACAATAGCCGCTAAAGCAAATGGCCATGCAATTACTAAAACATTCGGATTTTCATTCGAAATAATATAAAGCATAAACAATATTGTACTGATTGTAAATGTGCCAATCGCCAATTCTATAGACTGTTTTTCTTGAAAAGGTTTGTTGTGTATTGTTTTCATGATTTTAAATTTTAAAAGTTTGCTGAATAGTTTGAATAGGCATAAAAAGCATTTGTGAAAAATCGAGATAATAGAATGCATTTGCTTTCTTTCCTCTTTTAAATTGCTGAATGAAATAGCTCATATGTTTCGGATAAAAAATAGTTCCAGTTGCTATTACCATAAACAAATACAAGCTTTTCTTTCCGTTTCCGAGCAAATAGTACTGCATGCCAATTTCTTCATAAACCGAAACTCCAGTATTCGTAAGAACATGTATGATGTCATGATCTTCGAGTTTTTCCTGAATATCAAAATGATTTTTGTAAAGAAAATTTCCCAAGCCAAATCCTAAACTTTCTTCTGGATAGTTCATTAATAAGGTTTTATCAATATTCCAAGGTTCATTCTTCTTGAAATATTTTTGATACGGTTTTTTAGAACATTCATATAGTTTTTCAATCAGATAATCTCTCATTTTTTTTTTTTTTTTGTTTTAAAAGTTCTTTGAATTTCAAAGTTAATCAGCAAATAAAAAAGCTAGAATGAACTAAGACTAGCTTTTTAAGATATTAATAAGTGTCTACGACTGTTTTCAATATAGTAGAATCAGCAAGGTCAGAAGGAGCAACAACTTTTTCTTCTAACGGAATATCGTTGCCATAACGCTCTTTTAGTATTTTCTGAACTCTCGGATCTTGCAAATTAAAATCTTTCAATTCTCTGAGTTTAGTCAATTCGATTCCTGCAGCGTTTTTATAAATCTTCCAGATCAATTCAGAGCAATAAATTCTGTTATCCGTCCATTCAAAATAAGCGTCGTATTCTTTGCCGTCAAATTGTTGACTGTAATCTTTCATTTTTTGCAAAACCTGAGGATTCAAAACGCTATCGTCTTTTAATCTTTTTACAACATATTTGCTGTCTTTTCCCTGTTTAATCCAGTCTTCAATTGGAGTAAGTTTTACAGGTTGAACTGCTTCAAAAACAAACCAATTTCCGTTAATATCATAAATAATTCCACAGTGTGAGAATTTAGAATTGGTTGCTATACGAACCGCTTCGCATTGTTTAGATTCTGAAGTCTGAAAAATAAGATCTCCATCTTTAAACTTGCTAACTGTTGTTTTTTCTTTTTCTTCTTTGTTTCCTGTAAACGGATTGTTCGGAAAAACTTTTATAGCAACAAATAGCGCACATCCAAAACTTAAAAAGAAAGTAACGATCGGGAATAGATATTTTTTGATTTTCATAAAGTATAAAATAAAGTACTTTGAGTTGCAAAGTAAATGATAAAAAAAATAGTTGCCAAATAAAATGACAGCTATTTTTCTAAATATATTTTGCGAAATATTAGATTCTAAAAATTCCTCCAACAGCAATAATACGTTGGAAATAAGTAAAGTGTTGAGACGCTTTGTCCTCAGGACTTGTAGTAGTTTTAATATCTGGCATGTTGATATAACCTCCTTTTAACTCTCCTTGCACATAAAAATGTTTGAAAAAAGTAACGTTAAGACCTGCTTTTGCAGAAACTCCATAACCAGAAACATGAAAATCATCGTGGCGCTCTTTACCTAAAATTGTAGTATTGGTTTTTGGATATAAAACCCCAGCACCAATACCTTCAGTTAAGTTAATCTGAACTTTATCAATATTTGGCAATCCAAACCATTTAGAAACATCGTCAAATCTAGCAACCTCAGTATTGATATAGTTTAAGCCATCCGTATGCTCATACATTAAAAAAGCTGGACCGTTTAGATTTACTTCACCATTGCCATAACCACCTTCTTTAGCTCCTCCCTGAGACATATCTACAGGTCTGTTAATGTATTCTCCATTATAAATATGGGCAGGGTCATTATCAGGTAAATTGATGTATCCATTTACGTTTGCAATCTGATTCTGCGCCATTACATACTTCATGTGGTCAACACCAATTGTAACGCTATAATGATCGCTAAAAAAATAACCAAATCTCAAATTAGTTTGAGGAATAGTCATATTTGCAGGATTGATATAATCTACATGCCATCCTTTTGGTTTGTCATGAGCTGCCATATTCTCAACAGTAAAGTTGTAATCTTTACCTCTAAAGTTTACATCAGATTTTGAGTAACTTTCTCTATTGCCACCCCACATTACAAAGAATTTCCCTTTGTTGTGAGCAGCGTATTTTTGTACAGGTATTTCTTCCTGAGCAAATGTGTTTAAAGAAACACAAGCCAGTAAGAAAAATAAAATTTTTGTTTTCAAAGAACTTAAGTATTATAAATTAAAATGCGTTAACTGTTTTTCTGATAGCAACTAACTTATTCATTAAACCTTCAAAATAGTCTAAATGAAGCATATTAGCACCATCACTTTTTGCGTTAGCTGGATCAAAATGCGTTTCGATAAAAATACCATCAACACCAACTGCGATACCCGCTTTAGCTACTGTTTCGATCATATCAGGTCTTCCTCCTGTAACTCCAGCTGTTTGATTTGGCTGTTGTAAAGAATGTGTTACGTCCAGAACCGTAGAAGCATATTGCTGCATAGTAGGAATTCCTCTAAAATCAACAATCATATCTTGGTAGCCAAACATAGTACCGCGATCTGTAACCATAACATTCTCGTTGTTACAGTCTAAAACTTTCTGAACAGCATGTTTCATGCTCTCTGGACTCATAAATTGTCCTTTTTTCAAGTTTACTGTTTTTCCTGTATTAGCTGCAGCCACAACAAGATCAGTCTGACGAACCAAGAAAGCAGGAATCTGCAATACATCTACATATTGTGCAGCCATATCAGCGTCTTCATTTGTATGAATATCTGTTACAGTAGGAACGTGAAAAGTTTCAGAAACTTTTCTTAAGATTTTTAATGCTTTTTCATCACCAATTCCAGAAAAACTGTCAATTCTAGAACGGTTTGCTTTTTTAAAAGATCCTTTAAATACATAAGGGATTTGAAGATTGTCGGTAATACCAACTAGTTTTTCAGCAATTCTAAGAGCCATTTCTTCTCCTTCAATAGCGCAAGGTCCTGCTAATAAAAAGAAATTTCCGCTGTTAGTATGCTTAATTTGTGGAATATGTTGTAAGTTCATAAAATTATTTTTTTGCAATGCAAAGGTAGTTATGATTTATGAATAGCAGATGAAGATTTAAGATTATTTTAAGAACTCTAATAACTGACTTGTAGCTTAGTAGAATTAACGAATTTTTAAAATTTCTTTTAAATGATTAAATGCTTTTTCCGAGGCAATATTAAAGCATGAAAAGAAACTTATAGATGATATTTATCATGTTCTAAAGTTTTGTGCTTAATACTGTTTTTTAGTTTTGACTAAATCTACCTTTTTGATTGATTTTCTCTCCATTTTTTAATCAAAAATTGAATTGTGATAATCAAAATCAGAACAAAAAGTAAAAAGAAACAAGCCATAGCGATGCCTAAAAGAGGCATTCCACATCGTACAGGATTTGGATATTGTTCGTATAGTTTAGAAAAATTATAATCTGCAATATTAAAAGCTACAAAAGAGAGTGCAATTTGCAGAATACAATTTATCCATGAAATATGGCTGAATTTTAACGAGGAAGTTATATAGATAGAAAATGTTCCCAGTATTAACTGTGATAATACTGGTAAAATAATAAGCAGCAATGGCAATACATTAAGCATGATTTTTGTTTGAGGATATTATTTTAACCTCAATCCTACAGGAACCATTAAAATTCCTTTTTCGTAGATATTTAAATAAAGCTTAACAGGCTTTTTTTGACCTTCCCATTTCAATTCATAAACATTCAAAAATCCAGCACCCATATTGCTTCTTTTAGTAGGGAATGGACAACAGGTTTCTAATCTGGAATACGTTATTTTTTCGCCATTTGGACCAGCCAAAGCATTTAAGAAACGAGTTTCGTTTAAGGCTTCGTTGTTGGTGTTCTGGAAAAATATATTAATCGGATAGTCAGGGTCGTAACCGTATTTTTTGTCTTTAGCAAATTGTGTTATAGAGAAAGTATTATCCTTTTTCAAGATTAAATCAGGCGCATTGTCATCGACATTTTTTAAAGTCGATTTTGTGCTTATACAAGAAGAAACACTGATTAATAAAACAATTAAAAAAGCTATTTTTTTCATGGTTGAAATATGGGTTAAACTGCTTGCTCTACTTTTTTCGGATTTAGTTTTAGTGTACCAACTACAATCAGATATTGTGCCAGAAGATAAGTCAGCATAATAAAAAATGAACTTTTAGGAATTGGAGTATAAAATTTATTTACAGCCAGAATACTATCTGAAATAATAAAGAAAACGGCACCTAAAAACACAAACTGATTGCCTGGTTTTTCCCAGACCAAAAATCCGTTGAATGCAAATAAAAGCATAATTGAGATTACTGAAGCATAAATAGAAACAGGAATTTCAAGATCGCCTAAATGAGGCATTAAAACAGAAATCATTCCTATAAGGTAAAATGCAATTAAGATGCTGCCAAATATAAAAAGAGGTTTGTTCTGTTTTTTTCTAATTCTTTTCTGTTTATTAAAAAGTATGCAATAGATTATGTGAGCTGTCAAAAAGCATACTAGTCCTAAAATAAAGTAAATCTCTCCAAGATCTGTAAAAAGCAAAATCACATCTCCGAGCCATGAAAATACTAGTGCCGCCAATAAAATATTCTTACTTTGAAACTTTCTGTAAAAGTAAGCTCCAAACCCTATAATAGGAATTAAAATAGGCTTGAGAAAGAGATCAAAACGTTCGTAACCAGAAAGCAGTATAATGAGGTACACTATACTAAAAGCAACATAAATTTTAAAAAAAGAAGAGTTTCTCATAATAGGGGTTATGAATTGATATATTGGTTTCGGTAGGTTTTAAAATCAAAATTAACAAAATAAAATGTCGTTAAAAAAGATAAAATCAGGTAAGTGAAAATAATATAGTTACTAGTTGGAATGACACGATTTAAACCAAACCAATCTCCATAATAGCCAATAATGCAAATTACAATCCCAAATCGAAATCCTTCCCATAAAAGCGCATATTTACTTTTGTCCATTAACTCTGTGTAGCTATAAATGGTTAGAAAAATAAAAAAGCCATAAATAAAAATATTTGGAAGACCTATTTTGGCAATGTTGTCAAAGAGATAACTCACAAAAAGTAATGTTATTAAAACCTGTGCAACAGACCAGTATATTAGTTTTTGAGAGTTTTGCGTGCCATATTTCTCAAAATTAAAAACATTTTCAATCTTGTTTACAGGATATTCTTCTTCAAAATTTTCAGGACGCCAGCCAGTTGGCTTAAACCAAATAGTCAATTTGTCTTTCCATTTTGGAGCACGCCAAGCATCTTTTATTAGTAAACTCAAATGCTGAAAATTTATTTTAATCGGATTCCAAGTATTGGCTGGTCTTGTAATGCCAAAAACCGGAGGAACATCATCTAATTCTTCTTGAAAAGTGCCGAAAAGCTTATCCCAAAAAATAAAAATCTGAGAATGGTTTTTGTCCAAATATTCAGGATTAATGGCATGATGCACACGATGATGTGAAGGTGTTACCAAAATATGTTCAATAAATCCCATTTTCTTGATGTGTTTGGTATGATACCAAAACTGTAAAAATAGATGAATAGGCAATGTAATAGCAATTACAGAAGCAGGAACGCCCAGCAAAGCTGCAGGAATCAATAAAAAGGTAAAGAGATTTACTAGACTTGCAATGGGCTGGCGAAGCGCACAGGCAAGATTAAATTCTTCACTGCTATGGTGTATGGCATGTTTATTCCAAAGAAAATTAATCTGATGAGCCAAACGATGACTCCAATAACCATAAAAATCAATCACAAAAAAGGCAATGCAGTAGGAGAGGACATTGGCTTCTAAATGCTGTAACGCAATTTTAGAAACCAGCCATTCATAGGAAAGAAAAGTAACACTCAGGCCCAAAACATCTTTTACCGAATTGGTAATGCCAGAACTTATGCTTGATACGCTATCTATCAATGGAGCAGTATCGTTCTTTTTATAAATGCCGTAGATTTTTTCAATAACAATTAAAGCTAAAAAAACAGGCATTGCGATAATCAATATCTTTCCGTATTCTTCCATAAAAAATGCATTCTATTTCGTTCAAATATATAATAAAAACGAATGCATTTTGAATTATTTGCAATTAAACAGTTATGAATATGTTATTTATTCAAAATCTAAATACAAATTATTGAGACTCAAAAGGATATTTTATCGAATAGAATTTAGGTGTTTTTTGGTTTTTTAT
Organism: Flavobacterium tistrianum; assembly: GCF_003254545.1. GTDB lineage: Bacteria > Bacteroidota > Bacteroidia > Flavobacteriales > Flavobacteriaceae > Flavobacterium > Flavobacterium tistrianum. Next base: position 36,270 of record NZ_QJRH01000069.1, on the reverse strand, counting down.
ATTAAATCGAACCACTTCTTTGATAATCTGAAATGAGTCGTATTTTAATTCCAATTGTATTTTGTTATCGGAGTTTACAATGCCAAACTTATTGTTTTTCTTTACAACAAATTCTCCAGTTCCGTAAATCTCTGTAATCGCATCGTATTGTGCTGGAATGGCAATTTTATTCTCATTGCTATAAACTCCAAATTTGTCTTTGTTTTTAAAAATTTGATAATTACTCTTAGAAAATCCTCTAAAGTACTGATTGCTTTTTAGAAACTCATCTACAAAGATTTCGGCTTCACTGTAATTGTTGTTTTCGACTGTGAGAAGATATTTTTTAGAGTTTTTTACAGCAAAAATTTTGTTTTGGGCAACACTATAAAAAACATAATCTTCAGGAATAATAATTTCACCTTTAGCAGAAAACAATCCGCCTTTATTTTCTGAATTAGTTGTGATATAGTAATTAGAAAAAGGATCGATATATTTGTATGATATCGGAATGATTTCCTTTTCCTGATAAGGATTTATCACGCCTTGCAAATTGTTTTTATAAGCAAAATACTGATTTTTGAATGAAATGCTGTCTCTAGAAAAAACACCATAAATGTTATCATAAATAAAAGGTTTCAAAATAGTGTCTTTTTGGTCGATTATTCCTTCCTTGCCATTGCTTTTTACAATATAAATAGAATTTGAAGGTATAATCTCATCGTACTTGCATTCGATTTCATATTGTCCGTTTGAATTTATGATTCCTTTTTTCTTCGTTATATTGTTAAAAATAAGGAAAGAATTCTGGGAAAGAATCCTTTCAAACTGATGATTTTTAATAGTATTTAAAACAGTATTTCCTAAAGTATCGATTATGAATGTGTTTTTGTTTTGAAGCGTCACAATCGATCTTTTATGCTGAAAATACTCAATATCAAAAGCTTGAAAATTGGTAATTTGTTTTCCTTTTGCATCAAATAAATCAAGACTGCTATTATTTTGAACAAATAAAATTCCATTGCTGCTCATTATATCAGTGTATTTAATAGGTAGAATGACTTTATTTTCAGTGTCAACAACACCAACTTTGTTGTTTTTTGAAACCCTTACAAGATTATTTCCTAAATAGTAAACATCTTCATATTCAAAGGGAATTTTAATTTTGCCTTGTAAATCTATATATCCTCTTTTAAAATTTTTGTTAACGATAATTCCGGCTTCAAATATATTTCTTAGTTCTTTTCTGTTCTCTATATATTCATAATTAGGTTTAAGAACTACATTGCCTAAAGAATCAATCAATCCCATTTTTTGTTTAAAAGTTCTGAATACGGCATAGTTGTTTTCAAAACCATAAACATATTCGTAAGTTTTATTTTTTATTAGTTGTTTACGAAGTGCTTCAAATTTCGATTGCCCTTTTATTACAAAAGAAAATAACAGAATTACTAAAAGAAGGATATTTCTCATGATTTTTATTTGCTACAAATAAAAACGCATTCTATTCAATTCTAGTATAGAATAAAACAGAATGCGTTTTAAAATTATGAATCAATTACACAATTTCGGCGCTAAGACCCGCTTCCAAAAGTTGAGTGCATTGAGGTTTAAGTTTTTCAATCGGACCAGTTTTTACAGTGCATTTTCCATTGTAGTGAACAATTAAAGAACATTGCTCGGCTTGTTCAGCCGTATGGTCACAAACACGCATAAGAGTATCAATTACGTGATCAAAAGTATTTACATCATCATTGTACACAATGATCTCGTTATTAAAAGCAATGGCTTCTTTTTCGCGAACTCTTTCTCTTACTTTTTCTTTAGTACTCATATTGTTATAGTTTTTGTACTGAATTGATTATCAGTAGTCTAATTTACGTATTTTAAAGATACCCAGTTGTTTCTCTGAAGCTTTTTAACATAAGTTAAACCTTTTTCAACGCAAGAAGCATCAATAAACGGAATGTCTTCTTCGTAAAAACCGCTAAAAAGGATAATCCCTTTTGGATTTAAAGCGTCAACATAAGCTTGCATATCGTTCAACAGAATGTTTCTGTTGATATTGGCAATAATTAAATCATACTTTTTACCTGCCAATAATGCTGCATCACCTTCATAAACGCTGATATGTTTGCAATTATTGCGTTCAGCATTTTCGATGGAGTTGAGGTAGCACCAGTTGTCAATATCAATGGCATCAATTGGTTCAGCACCTTTCATTTCAGCCAAAATAGCCAAAATAGCTGTTCCGCATCCCATATCAAGTGTTTTTAAACCTTTTACATCCATTTCCAATAAATGTTGAATCATCATGTGAGTGGTTTCATGATGTCCCGTTCCAAAACTCATTTTAGGTTCAATCACAATATCAAATTCAGCATCAGTTTTTTCGTGAAAAGGAGCACGAACGTGGCATTTACCGTCAACATCAATTGGCTCAAAATTCTTTTCCCATTCCTCGTTCCAGTTTACCTGATCGATTTCTTCAATGGTATATTCAATTTTAAACTCCTCAGATTGTAGAATATAAATATCATCTAGAATATTTTCGTCCCATAAATCCTTCTTCACAAAAGCAGAAATTCCGTTTTCAGTCTCTGTAAAACTTTCAAACGCTTTTTCGCCCAATTCAGCCACTAAAATTTCAGAACCCAACTCTTTTGGCTCAATTGTAAAATGATATCCTAAATATATATTCGACATAAATAAAAAATTTTTGCAAAGGTAAGAATACAAAGCAAAAGTTGTTCATAAATAAATCATATTGTTATAAATTTTAATACTAATTTTGAATAGTATTTTGTAAGTTTTTTATGATTGTGAAAAATATTTTTTTTATAATGCTTTTGTTTGTTTTAAGTGCCGCTAGTTGCGAAAATGAACATGATGTTATCCGATCTTTTTGTTATTGGAAAACCGATATGTATTTTCAGGAAGCAGAAGATTCTTTGGTCAAGAAGATGGATGTCCAGCATATGTATGTCCGTTTTTTTGATGTAGATTATAATCCATATTCAAAAGAACCACTGCCTGTTGCAACTATTTCGAATATTTCACTCAATAAAAGTAATCTTGAGATTACACCAAGTATTTTTATTACTAATGAAGTGGTTTTAAAATCGGATACCAAACAATTGGATAGTCTTGCTGCGAGAATGGCACGCCGAATTGGTCAGATTGGAAAAAAAATGAATGACAGAAAAGCAGAAACCAATGCCTATAACATTGTTTATCCAAAAGATTATTACAAACAGAAAGACTTTAAGGCCTTAGATTACGATTCAGTAAAAAAAGCAGAATCGGCCAAATTAAAAGTCGATTTTAAAGAAATCCTGATTGACTGTGACTGGACCGAAAAATCGGAGAAAAATTATTTCTATTTATTAAAGCAGATTAAAAAGCTATATCCAAATTCAAAAATTGTGGCAACAATCAGGCTTTGGCAGTATAAATATGCTACAAAAGCTGGAATACCGCCAGTAGATAAAGGCTTGCTGATGTGTTACAACATTACAAAACCAGACGATTTTCAGACTAAAAACTCTATTGGAACAAGTGAAGAATTATCGCAATATATTACACACAGCGATTACAAACTCAAATTAGATATTGCTTTGCCATTGTATAGTTGGGGAGTTGCTTTTAGAGGAAATCAGTTTAAAGGCATTTTATCTGATTATGATCGATTGATAAAAGATAGCATTAAGGTGAAAAAAGTATCGGATGACAAATATGTTTTGCAAGATGATGTTTTAGTTGGGCAGACGTATCTTAGAAATGGCGACGAAATTAGAATCGAAAAAATATCAGATAATGAAATCGACAAAATGATTTCAATTATTAAAAACAAAATTCAGATTGAAAATCAGACAAAAGTGACTTTTTTCTCTTTTGATAAAAAATACATAAACGATTATGGAACCGAAAATATCTCCAATTTTTATACGCGTTTTTAGTAGTTTTTTTCTCGTTTTAAGCGTTCAGTTTACATTTGCCTGCGGATGGAGTGTTTCTCCAGAAACTAGCCGTTTAGCTTTGTTTAGAGCACAGCGTGAAGGTTTCTTTAAATTGACGCCATTTTATTATTCAGCCGATTATTATTATGCGACCAATACTGTTTCTAGCGTAGATCAGGAAAAGAATTGTTTAGAATGGAAAAAGAAATTAGGAAACAGCATTAATCCAGATGACGTTCATACGATTTTGTATGAAACAGATTCGGAGCAATTTCAAACTGCTTTTGAAAACAAAACTTTAAAAAGTGCATTTCCTAAAAACACTTTTGTGGAAGCTTTATTATTGTCTAAAAATAAAGCCTTTTTAAATTATATTTTGCTGGCTAAAAAGTTGGAATATGGGAATGTCGAATATACAAAATGGGAATCTTGGGATCAAGTAGGAAGCAATTATAAAAACTATGATTTAGAAGATAATTTCGATTTTGAGAAGAAAATAAAGTCTACTAAAGATTCATTTTTAAAACAGCGTTATGCGTTTTTAGCTTTGCGTTATTATTTTTATGCACAGCAAAAGCAAAATGTTGTGCAATTATATGATACCTATTTTGCTTCTGAATCAAATACAATTCTTAAACCTTGGGCATTATATTACAATGCTTTATGTGTTGATAATTTACCTTTGCAAAATTACTTGTTGAGTAAAGTTTTTAATTCCTGCGAAGAAAAATCGTTTGCTGTGTTGCAGCATTACAATTGGAAATTGACGGAGGAAACTTTGGCGCTAGCTCAAAACGATGAAGAACGAAGCGTTATTTTATCTATTGAAAGTCTTCGAAATCCAGCGCCGGGTTTAAAATCGATTCAGGAAATTTATGAATTAAGTCCGAATAGTTTGTTTTTGAGTTTCTTGATTGGAAGAGAAATAAACAAACTCGAAGATTGGATTTTTACGCCTCAGTATACCAATGACGGAACTCCTTCTGTGGTTTTCGGCAGTACAGATTGGTATGAAAATTACGCTAAAGCGAAAGAAGAAAACTTCAACAAGGATATTTTATATTTGAGAGAATTAGAATATTACCTGATTTCGATTCGCGAACAGACTTCTGGAGAACAGAAAGATTATATTACTGCTGCAATTGCTCAATTATGCTTTATTGACGATCAGGTTGATGAAGGAAAAAAGTATACTGATATGATTTCTAATAAAGCCAATGCTTCGATCCAGATGCAGAAAAATATTCAGTTGGCTTTGGTGTCTTTAAAGCAAGATAATTTAAAGAATGAAAAAGTTCAGAATCAGCTTTACAAATACTTTGATTCAGTTGAGAATTTAGTAGAAACCGATCACGGATTATTTAAAAATTTATACAGTTTATACCGAATTGCAAGTAACGATTTTCGCAAAAAAGGCGACATTGTTACGGCTGGTTTGCTTTCAATGAAATCGGATATTAAAAATGATGGAGAATATGCATCATATAATAATCCTTATTTCTTCAGTTACATAGGATATTTTGATAGAAATGCCTCTGTAAAAGACATGGATCTTTTAATTGCTTTACAGCAGAAAACAGATAAAACACCTTTTGAAAAATATATCTGTTCAGGAACAATCGCTCCAAATATCAATTACTACAAAGATTTAAAAGGAACAATCGCCTTTAGAAATAACAATTTGGAATTGGCTTATGAAACGTTTTCAAGTATGCCTCAGGATTTTTGGGAAAAGAATTATGAATACAAAACGTATTTGAACGAAAACCCTTTTGCTCCTAAAATTTTGCAGAAACAAGAAGAGCGAAAGTTTGATTATCGTTTCAATAAAACCGATTTTATAGCCAAATTAATTCAATTGAAAAAGCAAAATACCGCAAGCAGTAATCTGCAATTGGCTCATGCGTACTTTAATGTTTCGTATTTAGGAAATTCCTGGATGATGACGGCTTATGACTGGACTTCTGGAGCATCTTACACAGATTATGTTTACGGAGATAACACAGAAAACGAAAAGAAATATCAAAACGGTAATTATTACAATTTGAAAATGGCCAAAATGTATTACGAAAAAGCTTTAAAGATGTCTAAAAACAATAACGAAAAAGCAATGGCTAGTTTAATGATTTTTGAATGCAATTACTACAATCACTATGCTCAGTTGATTACTGCCGAAGAAGAAGCTAAAAATCCGTTTAAAGCAGGGAAGGAGCTGGTTAATTTTTATTCGATTTACAAAACAACGCCAACGTTTAAAAAGTACAATTGCCCACTTTTGAAATCGTTTATTAATTAGTTTTTTTGTGAGATGTGAGAAATGAGTGAAGTGAAAAGATGAAAGAGAAAAGATAGAGACATAAAAAAAGCGATACTCAAAGTATCGCTTTTTATTTTAAGCCACAGATTATAAGGATTAAATGGATTTTATTTAAAAATTAGAATAAAATCTGTGGAAATCATTTTAATCTGTGGCTAAATAATTTTTTAGATAGCTGTAACGATTGCTAAGAAATCGTCGGCTTTTAAAGCTGCGCCTCCAATTAAACCACCATCTACGTCTGGTTTAGAGAAGATTTCTTTAGCATTTTCTGGTTTTACAGAACCACCGTATAAAATAGAAACTTCATCAGCGATTTCAGCTCCGAAAGCTTTACGGATTGTTTCTCTAATAAATTCGTGCATTTCTTGAGCTTGCTCTGGCGAAGCAGTTTCTCCAGTTCCAATAGCCCAAACTGGTTCGTATGCTAAAACAATTTTAGACCAAGATTCTTTTGCAATATGGAAAACTCCGTCACGCAATTGGTTCTCCACAATGTTGAAGTGATTTCCAGACTGACGGTCTTTTAATTCTTCTCCAAAACAGAAGATTACTGTCATATCATGTTTTAAAGCTGTATCTACTTTGTTTGCGATTAAAGCGTCTGTTTCGTGGAAAATAGCTCTACGCTCAGAGTGACCTAAGATTACTGTATTAACGTCAATGCTTGTTAACATATCTGCAGAAATTTCTCCTGTAAAAGCTCCACCTTCAGCTTGGTGAACGTTTTGAGCAGAAACTCCGATAGTTGTATTTTTTAATTTAGTCGCTGCCGCTTGTAAGTTTACAAAAGTTGGCGCTACAATTACTTGTGCATTTGTTTTTGCTGGAATTTTAGCAATTAATTCATTCAATAATTCTTCAGTTTGTGCAGCATTTTTGTGCATTTTCCAGTTTCCTGCAACAATTGATTTTCTCATTTTGGTAGTTTTATATTATTTTTTGTTTTTAATATGTCTGGGACTTATTCGTATTGTGTTTCTTTTACTTTCTCATTGATTTTATCAAAATCAGTTTCAATAGCACGGTACAGTACAATAGTGCCAAATCTGTCAATAACAATATATCTTGGAATCCAGTCTAAGTCAATGGCTTTCCCGAAAACGCCTTTCATTCCGTCATTCATCATATAATGATCACCTTTTAATTCATGTTTTTCGATTCCAGCTTTCCATTTGTCAGTCGTTTTATCGGCAGAAAGGAATAAATAAGATACATTTGGATTTGCAGCTTGTAATTCTTTTAGTTTTGGCATTGCTTTTACACAATCTCCACACCATGAAGCCCAAACTTCAATAACTAGATTTTTTCCTTTGTATTTTTTTAAAATGTCTTTAAAAGCAACTTGACTTCCATCTGCGGCTAGTAATTTTTCTGATAACGCTTCTTGTGAAAAACTTGTTTTCTGTGCTTTCTGCGCTTGAGAACAAGAAAATGTAATAAATGCGATAACGATTAGGGCTAATTGTTTCATATAAGTTTATATTTTAATTTTAATACTGAATTCACAAAGTTAAACAAACAAATGGAATGCCAATTGCAGATTAACAAAATTTGAAGAGTCGTTTATTTTGTAACAAAACGACGTTTTTTGGTTGAAAAAAGCGTTTTGAAATCGTAATAGTTGGCTGGAAAATCATGTATTTTTCAGAAATACTTTTTTAAGAGGCAATTAAAAAGTAACTTTTTTGTTTTAAGAAGAAAAATTCGAAGCGAAAAAACGTCTGAATTTAATCAAAAGCCATAAATAAAATTGGAATTATTGACGGCTTCTTTTATGTTTTTTGAATGGTTCTGATTAATTGTACGATTATTATTCGTAATATGAAAAATGCTTAAAATAAAAAAGCGCTAGTAAACGTAATGTTTATTAGCGCTTTTGTAACTTATATTTTTAAAGCGTTACAATTTCAAATCATCAACATCATTGTAGTGTACTTTTTGAGCAATAGTTCCATCATGTACCACAACAATACTTGGATTTGCTCTTTCGACAGTTTTTAAAGCTGTACCGTCGCAGAAATAGAAATCTATGTCTAAAGCGTAATCTTTTTTAGCTTTTGCAATTTCCTCAGCTCCAGAAGCCGTCATTCCGATTACTTTGTAACCTTTTGCTTTTGCATCTGCCGTAACTTTTGCTAATTTTTTCATTCCTTCAGGATTTGACAAATTCAAATCATAAGTTACATAGATTAACAATTTTGGCTCTTTTAGTAATTCTTCTTTATAGTCAGAATCATCTTTTGTCATAGTAAAATCATGGATAGGAGGAACGTAACCTTCAGAAATTACTTTGTCTTTGCGATCAACAAATACAGCTCCTTCAGGAATATTCATCAAATCTTTCTCAGTAAATTCTTTATCAACACCATTTACTTTATAGATAAAAATCATTTCTACCACCGATTTAGGTGCGCCTTCAGGAATTTCCATTCCTTTCTCGATGTTTGTTCCTACTTTATATGGACGGAAATCTTTGATAGGATTGTGATTGATAACCCAAACTGCCATAAATACACATAAAATAATGCTGACCAAAGTGATAATATTAGTAACCAATTTAGAAAATAAAGGTTTAACTAATTTTTTATTGATAAATAAAATCAGGATAAAGAATAGCAAAACAACATCTTTTGTAAACGATTGCCAAGGCGTTAAGTGTAAAGCATCTCCAAAACAGCCACAGTCTTTTACCACATCAAAATAAGCAGAGTAGAAAGTAAGGAAAGTAAAGAATACAATTAAAAGCAATAATGCCCAAATCGTTAGTTTTGATTTATAACCCACCAAAAGCATCACACCTAAAACTACTTCCAGAATAACTAAAAAGATTGCTAAACCTAAGGCTAATGGCTCTAAGAATGGCATATTGAAAACTGGTTCACTGAAATATTCAGCAAGTTTATAAGAGAAACCAACAGGATCATTCAGTTTTATTAATCCGGAAATGATAAATAATACACCGACAAATAATCGGGAGAATTGGGTAATGATGTTTTTCATAATGAATATTTAAAAATTCAAATTCCAAATTCCAAGTTTAGCATTGGAATTTGGAATTTAAAATTTGGAATTTTACTTAGTAATTGGGTTTAAGATTAAAGCAAAAACAGAATAATTGATCATATCCTGATAATTAGCATCGATTCCTTCAGAAACAATTGTTTTTCCTTTATTATCTTCAATCTGTTTAACACGAAGCAATTTCTGCAGAATTAAATCGGTTAAAGAACTTACACGCATATCGCGCCAAGCTTCACCATAATCATGGTTTTTAGCTTCCATTAAATCTTTGGTAAGCTTTACTTTAACATCGTATAATTCAGTTGCTTTTTCAACGTCAAGATCCGGCTGATCTACAACACCCAATTCTAACTGAATCAAAGCCATAATAGAATAATTGATGATTCCGATAAATTCTCCTTTTTCATCTTCATCTACTTTACGAACTTCGTTTTCCTGTAAACTTCTGATTCGTTGTGCTTTTATGAAAATTTGATCCGTCAATGATGGTAATCTTAAGATTCTCCACGCACTGCCATAATCTTTCATTTTATTGATAAACAACGTACGGCAAACCGCGATAACATTATCAAACTCTTGGGAAGTATTCTTCATTTATATGCTGTATATTTGCTAAAATTTCTTCAAAAATAAGGATTAAATTAAAGAGTTTCAAGTTTCATGTTTTCTTTGTTTCAAGTTTTTTCTAAACAAAGTGTTAACACGGATAATTTGAAACAAAAAAATGTTTCAAGTTTCAGGTTTCAAGTTTTACGTTCCAAAACTTGCGAAATCTGCATCAACTTGAAACTTGAAACCTGAAACAAAACAAACAATGACAATAAACTGTAAAGGCGAACTTATAGATTTATCGGTTCCTAAAGTAATGGGAATCTTAAATGTTACGCCAAATTCTTTCTTTGACGGAGGAAAATATAAAAACGAAGACGAGATTATTTCTCAAGTTAATAAAATGCTTTCTGAGGGCGCAACTTTCATCGATATTGGAGCGTATTCTAGTAAGCCAAGTGCCGAGTTTGTTTCAGAACAGGAAGAAATCGACAGAATTGTTCCAGCAATAGAATTGATTTTAAAGCATTTTCCGAAAACATTATTATCAATTGATACTTTTAGAGCTGAGGTTGCAAAAGCAAGTATAGAAAGCGGCGCAGCAATTATAAACGATATTGCGGCTGGCGAATTAGACGAAAAAATGTTTGATGTTATTGCCAAATATAATGTTCCTTACATTATGATGCACATGCGTGGAAATCCGCAGACGATGCAGAGTTTGACGCATTACGATGATATTGTAAAAGAAATGCTTTTCTATTTTTCAGAAAAAGTAAAAAAAGCAAGAACTTTAGGAATCAACGATTTGATTTTAGATCCAGGTTTTGGTTTTGCCAAAACAACCGATCAAAATTATGAAGTAATGCAAAAAATGGAACTTTTCAATTGTTTAGAATTGCCCGTTTTAGCAGGAATTTCAAGAAAATCAATGATTTATAAAACGCTTGATATTACGCCGCAAGAAGCTTTAAACGGAACAACGTTTCTAAATACAATTGCTTTGACAAAAGGAGCTAAGATTCTCCGTGTACATGATGTGAAAGAAGCGATGGAATGTGTTACTTTGTTTAATAAAATGAGTTTCGAATAATATTTAACGATCGTTTTGTCATTCCGAGGAACGAGGAATCACACTCGAAATTCGACAAAGATTGGCGACATGCTTTGAGGAAATACTGGTGTGATTGCTTCGCCAGTTCGCTATCGCTCATGTCCTCGTTCCTCGGAATGACAAAACGTTGTATTAATTCTTTGTGTAAAAACTAAATATGATGAAATATTTCACATTAATTATCGCTTTCCTTCTTTTTTCCTGTGGAAAAAAAGAAGATGTTTTATTGCCAAAATCAAATGTTTCAATTGTAAAAGACGTACAAGATCATTCGCCAATTTACATCTTTTTTAAAGTTGATGAAAAAGACACAATTGCCGATTTAAATCGAAAAAGTGCCATTATTTCGACCAATTGGATTTTCAATATCGACAAACGTCTTCCTTTGAAACTGTTGATTCCTCAAGTAATCAAAATGCAGGATAAAAAACGAAACGAGAAAATGCATCAAAATGAAGAATCTGAGAACTATTATTCTTATGCCGATTCTGTTGGAAAAAATCTAGCCTTTTTACCTTTCACGAAAGTGTTCTATAAAATGGAGAAACCTACTGCGGGAAGTTTCGTTGTTTACTTTAAAAAAGGAAAAAAACAGGTTTTTATGGGAAATCAGGAAATAAAAATATCAGAAATTTTAAAGCATTTCTATAGCATAAAGTTTGAGAAAGTGCCAGATTTGGTGTTTTTGTTTGATAAGGATATGAGTTATGAAGAATATATTCAATACAAAATTCTATTGCAAAAAGAGGTAACTTATAATCTCGATAGACTTCCTGTAGAATTTATTTTTTAATAAGCTAATATAAGAACAAAAGCCTTTCTAATTCAAGAAAGGCTTTTTAGTTTTAGAAGTTTAATAGCCACCGCCACCGCCACCACCGGCAGAAGTGTCAGTTTTTGTGAGAGTCCCGCTGATTTCTCCATTAGGATATGCAGTAGTGTGTAAATTAACATAATAATGATTAGCCATCAGCTCAGTAATTTGTGCATCAGTAATAGAACCAGACACAGATATTGGAGAGGTAGATACACTAGCATCAGGAAACGGAATAACAATTGTACCGTCTGCCGCATGTATATGTCCATGTATTGGTGTTAATCCTGAAAAATTTACTTTAAGATCAAATGTTTTAGCAGTCTGATTTAATTTAAGTGTAGCACTACCTGAAGCTGAAGAAGTCGCACCTGCAACTGGGGTCAAATTAGCAGTAAATGTCACAATTACAGGTGGTGTGTAATTGTCGTCATACCCATTAGAACAAGAAGTTCCAATTAAAAGCAACAGTAGGATTGCAGAAAGTTGAAATAAAGATTTCATAATTATATGCTTTTTAGGTTAGAAATAAGGTTAAAAAACTATAATTATTAAATTTTATTAAGATTTAATAAATCACTATAAATTTACGCTTTTATTTTTGAATTAATCGGTTTTTTTGTTTTTTAAAATACTGATTTTTAATAATTTGTGTATTATTGATGGTGATAAGGTTCGTTTCTTAAAATTGTAAATCCTCGATACAATTGTTCTATAAAAAATAAACGAACCATTTGGTGCGAAAATGTCATTAGCGAAAGCGAAACTTTTCCCTGTGCTTTTTTATAAACCGTTTCAGAAAATCCGTAAGGTCCGCCAATTACGAAAACCAATGTTTTTACACCAGAATTCATTTTTTTTTGTAATTCTTCGGAGAAACCAACGCTTGAGAATGTTTTTCCGTTTTCATCCAATAAAATTAATTGGTCTGTTGCCGTAAGCTTTGAAAGAATCAATTCGCCTTCTTTTTCCTTCTGCTGGCTCTCAGATAGGTTTTTTACGTTTTTGATGTCAGGAATAATCTCCAATTCAAACTTGATGTAAAAAGACAAACGTTTGGTGTAATCGTCAATCAGAGTTTGAAGCGATTTATTATCTGTTTTGCCTATGGCGATGAGTTTGATGTTCATTGATTGAGTTTTTTAGCCACGACCCGAGCGATAGCGAACGGACGAAGTAATTGCACAAATTAGCACGAATTTATTTTTTCTGCCACAGATTAAAAGGATTAACACAGATTAATTATTTTAAATTTAAAAAAAATCTTTTTAATCCTTTTAATCTGTGGCAAAATGAAAACTTTATTTTTTGTTTTCAAAAACTGTTTCGAAATGTTCTACAATTGGAAACGGTTCATAATAATGATGTAAAATCTTTTTCCATTCCAAATACGCTTCAGAAGTTCTGAAACCTACGGTATGATCTTCAAGCGTATTCCAGTCAACCAATAAAAGATATTTGTTCTCTACTTCGAGACATTTTTCCAAACGATGTCCTAGATAACCATCGATTGATGAAATATATTGACTTGCTTTTCTAAAATCGGCTTCAAATGTTGACGCTAATTCTGGTTTTACGAAAAGAAATGCGGCTTCTAGAATCATATTTAAAATGAGTTTTATCTACTTGATCAGCTAAATCTGCGGGAAAAAATTATACTCTCGCAGATTTATCGGATTTGGCTGATTTTATTTTACTAATTTTTAGAAAACTTCGCTTCAAAAGTTTTAAAGCGATTTTCCAAATCTTTAATTAATTGCTTTTTTACCGATGCATCTTGAATGAAACTGTAATTGATGCTGTTGTAAACGTATTTTTTGATCGTTTCGTAATTCACATCAGGATATCTTTTCGCCAGTAGAACATATTGTTCTGTCATACTGCTTCTTAAAATTCCTGCATCGTCTGTACTAATTACAATTGGCACATTAAACTCTTTGTAAAGTGTAAATGGATGTCTGTTTTCTTTTACTTTCAAAATGAATTCGTTGCTCACTAAATTGATTTCAATCGGAATATTATTTTTCGACATATATTTCAATAAATCATACGAGTTAGCTTCGTAAGCAATATCCACTCCGTGGCCAATTCTGTTGGCGCCTGCCACATAAATCGCGTCGTTGATGTGCCACGTTAATTCTTCTGGCTGAACTAGACCTAAAGTTAATTCACCTGCATGAAGCGTATATTTTACATCAGGAAATTTCGAGTGGCAATATTTAAACATCACCATGTGTAGCCAATAATCTTTCATTGAATTTTCGCCATGTTCAGGAGAAACAATGTTTACACCTGCAGTCAGTTTACTTTCGCTTGACGAAATAAAAGCAATAACCAAATTTTTGAACAAATCTACAGGCTCCATAAAACGAAGCACAAAGTTTTGATAACGCATCGTGAATTTGTCGTCATCTATTTTTAAGTCTTTATGAAGTTTTGCTATAAAGTTATTATTGAAATCTTCGGCATATTTTTTAGCCTCTTTTTTCTGAAGCGATTTATATAATTCATCCAAAAGTTTCAAAACTGCTTTTTCATCTTTTTGACTAGCTGCCTGACGAAGATTGGTATTGAATTCTGCTAAATCAGAAACGTTCATATCGCATGGAATTGTTGATAATTGTGTTTCGATATACGTTACATTTTCTGCAATGGCACGTTTTTTTAATTCAAGCATTCCTTCTGCAAAATGACCGGCAATAGTAGGTTCAAACTTCATGAAAGAATCAAAAAACTGATCATCAGAAGGAACCGATCCGTTATAATCTTTAACGGACCAAGTCTGCATAATTTGCTGTTCGTAATACTCTAATTTTCCTTTATTTTTAATAGATGAGAAGTTTTCCCAGTTTCCGTTTGCAGGTTTGGTTTTTGAAACCGCCATTGTTTCCAGATTCAAATAAAAGTTTTCTGCAATGGCTCTTTCTAAAAGCGATTCTGCATAAACTGATCCTGAAAAATGGTGGTGTAAATCGCCTCCTTTTGGCATTTGTTGAAAGAAAGCTGTTAAGAGAGCTTCATTATTTCTGATTTTTTCTAAATAACTCTCAGCCGATTGAGAAAAGCTGATTTGTGCTATAAAAATACAGAAAAGCGTAATTATCCTTGTCATACATTAAGTTTAAATTACGCGCAAATATACGATTTTTTTTTGAGGTTCAAAGTTACAAAGTTACATAGGGGCAAAGTTTAGAATAAATGATTAATGGCAATTAAATAAAAAAGACGCACAGTAGTACGTCTCTAAATAAGCCTTTGTTCCTTTGTAACTTTGAACCTTTGTTACTTAAGAAAAAAGTACATCATGTATTTCAGGAACCTTATCAAAAACGCTTTTTGCGAAAGGACAAAGTGGAATAATTTTCAGATCATTATTTCTGGCATATTCTACGGCGGCCATAACCAGTTTTTTACCAACACCTTTTCCGTTAAAATCAGGACTTACTTCAGTATGATCGATGATAAATTTTGAATCTCCTGCCCAAGTATAGGTCATTTTTCCTGCTTCTTTTCCGTCTTCTATGGCTTCAAAATAGCCTCTTCTTGTATCGTTTATTTGTTGAATTTCCATTGTAATTATATTAGTGTGGTTTTGATTTCGATTGAATGTGTCAATGTTTTATGAATTGGACAACTGTTTGCAATCGTTTCTAGTCTTTGTCTTTGCTCTTCGTTAACGTCGCCTATTACTTCAATTCTTCTGGTAAAAGAGGTACAATTTCGCTCTGAATCTCTTTCAAAATCAATTTTGATATTGATTTCTTCCACATTCCATTGCTTGCGATTAATGTACATTCGTAAAGTAATTAAGGTGCAAGAAGCCAATGATGAAGCCAAAAGTTCTGTTGGGTTTAAACCTAAATTTTTTCCGCCTAATGATTGTGGTTCATCTGAAATTAAAACATTTCCGCTTGCCGAAGTAATTTCCGTTCGATACAAACGCGTATCTATTTTTGCTGAAATTGTATCCATAATTATTTAATTCTTGGTTCTGGCAATGGCACAAATTCTGTTTCGCCAGGAACTTTTGGGAAAGTTTGGTTTGTCCAGTCAGTTTTTGCTTTTTCGATGAGGTTTTTGTCTGATGAAACGAAGTTCCAAAAGATAAAATGTTCTTCAGGAAACGGCTGTCCGCCAAAAAGATAAACTGTAGAGTTTTCAGAAATTTCAAATTCGCAAAGAGAAGCTTCAGTTGTAATTAAAATCTGTTTTGGATCGTAAACATGTTCACCATTTTTGATGCTTCCTTCTAAAATATACAAACCGCTTTCGCCAAATAAATGATGTCCAATATTGATTTTCTTAGCTTCTTTGCTTTTAATTTCAATAAAATATAACGGACTATAAACAGGAACTGGTGATTTTTTGCCAAAAGCTTCACCAGCAATTAATTTGTATGAAACGCCATCTTCTTTCCAAGCCGGAATATCGTCAGCTTCAACATGTGTGAAATTAGGTTCCATTTGCTCCAATTCTTTCGGAAGCGCCACCCAAATCTGCAATCCATGAAGCATTTTATCTGTATGTCTTAAATATTCTGGAGTTCTTTCAGAATGCACGATTCCTTTTCCAGCGGTCATCCAGTTTACAGCGCCTGGTTTTATTTCTAGTTCTGTTCCTAAACTGTCGCGATGCATAATGCTTCCTTCAAACAAAAAAGTAAGCGTTGAAAGTCCGATATGCGGATGCGGAGGAACATCCATATTTTCATGGTCACTTAAATGTGCTGGGCCCATATGATCGATAAATACAAATGGCCCAACGGCTCTTTTTTCACGGAAAGGCAATAAACGGCCTACCAAAAAGTTGCCGATATTGGCAGCACGTTCTTCGATAATTAAACTGATATTTGACATGTGATATTATTTGATTTGAAAACAAAATTACAGCAATGGTATTTGTCTGTAACTTAATTTAGATTAAGAAAAGTTGTTTTTTTGTGTTAGCTATAAAAGTAGGGAAAATGTAGAATATTTCAAATTGTTGATTTTTATGTTTTTACGTTTTTTTTGTCATTTCGACGAAGGAGAAATCTTCGTAAGAAACTCTACAAAGATTTAATTTTCGTTGCGGAGCTACTTGTGGAGATTTCTCCTTCGTCGAAATGACAAACTAGACGGTTAAATGGTAGTAATTTGTAAAAATTGTATTTTTAATCAATCAACTCAAACTCCAAAACTTCACTTTCATTTCCATTAATAATAATAGACAATTGATGAATTCCGGTATGAAAAACACGCGTCGTAATTAATTTAAAAGACTGATTTCTTTCAATTTTAGTCAATTGATTTGGATGATAAATCTTTTCGCTGATTTTGAAGACTTTTTTCGCCAAATGCCCTTTTGCTTTTTTGTAATGAACAGCGTATTCTAAACGAACCGTTTTTGGTTCTTCATTTTTATTGTTTAAGTGAAATTGAAACTGAAGATAGTCACCAATTTTAACCACAGGTGTTTTGATTTCGAAAGAAGAAAGTACAATATTAGTGCTTTCTAAACCATAATGACTTAAAATTTCTGGATGTCCTTGCTTTAGTAAAGTTCGTGAACCATGTTTTATAATTCCATCGGTTTCTTTGCTGTGGCCTTTCCATCTTGAAGCGATTTCTAATACAATCTGCGGATTATCTTTAGCAATATCATTTAAATTATTGGCAACACTTCTTCGAACATATTCTGAAGAATCATTTTTTAAGTTTTCCAAAATGGGAAGAATAGAAGAGGGATCTTTTTTCAGAAACGGAATCGCCATAGCCCACGGCAATCTTGAGCGTGAACCTTCGCTTGCTAAACGACGTACATGATGATTTTTATGCAATGACCATTTGATCATTTCATCAATCATTTTTTCTTTATATTTTAAAATGAAAGGGCGAACGGCAAATTCGCAACTTATAAATTGAGTTACAGAAACAAAGGCTTTCTTAGAAGTTTCAAAATCATCTAAACCGTAAATTTCGATATAATCAGCAAAGAAAATGAAAGCAAGATTGCTGTCTGCAAAATTGTTTTTTCTTAGGTTTTCTATGATTTTGTCAATTAGATAAACAGCTTCGGGAAAGTTTTGAGGCATAAATTGATGAAATACAACGGTTGTGTGTTTCATTCTTTCTTTCCATTCTTTTTGGGCAAAATCGCCTTCGTAAATCGCTTCAATAAATTTTTGTCTGTTGAATGCTGGATATACTTCGGCAACAGCCTGACTGAAATTTTCGTAAAAAGAAACGGAGTAAATGTCTTTAATTAATCCCATAATTTTGCTTGATTGAACCTCAAAGATATTTAATTGAAAGCTTATTAAGAGATTAAGTGTTGTTAAGAATTATAACTTTATTTTTATGAATATCTTAATGGTTAAAAAAGAGATATTTAATGTTTTGTATAACTTTTCATGTTAGAGGAATTTTCAAATCCATAAAATAAGTTCTAATTTAGCATTATTATTAAAAACAGAAAAATGATAAGCGAAGCTCAATTTCAAGCAGAATTACAACTTTTAATCAGTAATGCCATTAGAGAAGATGTGGGACCAGGTGATTACAGTTCGCTGGCGTGTATTCCAGATACTGCTCATGGTCAGGCAAAACTATTGGTAAAAGATCAAGGAATCATTGCCGGAGTTGAACTTGCCAAAATGATATTTGAACATGTAGATCCGAAACTAAAAGTAAAAACTTTTATCGAAGACGGTACGCGTGTAGAATATGGCGAAGTTGTTTTTGAAGTTTCTGGAAGTTCGCAATCTATTCTAAAAGCCGAAAGAGTAGTTTTGAATACCATGCAGAGAATGTCGGCGATTGCTACAAAAACCAGCCATTTAATGGGGCTTTTGGAAGGAACAAACGCAAAGATTTTGGATACGCGCAAAACAACTCCAAATTTTAGAGTGGCTGAAAAATGGGCTGTAAAAATTGGCGGAGGCGAAAATCATCGTTATGCTTTGTACGATATGATTATGCTGAAAGACAATCATATTGATTTTGCTGGCGGAATTACGCGCGCTATTGCAAAAACAAAAGAATATTTGAAAGAGAATAATCTTGACTTGAAAATTATTGTTGAAGCTCGTGATTTGGATGAAATCAGAGAAATTTTATTGAGCGATGGAGTTCACAGAATCCTGATAGATAACTTTAATTATGAAGATACAAAAACGGCAGTTGCTTTAATTGGTTCAAAATGTCAGACGGAATCTTCTGGAAATATCAGTGAAAAAACAGTTCGCGAATATGCTTTGTGTGGCGTAAATTATATTTCATCTGGCGCGTTAACGCATTCTGTTTACAATATGGATTTGAGCTTGAAAGCTTTTTAATGGAGTTATGAATTTTGAGTTATGAGTTATAAGTTATAAGTTGATTTTTACAATCTAAAATCTAAAATCAAAAAATATGTCGAAAGAGATAGAAGATCGGATTGAGAAGCTGCCTGTAATACGCAATCTGGCCCGACTTTTTAAAAGAATAAAATTCCCTTGGTTAGAGGGATTTTCTTTGTATGATTTGCTCGAAATGTACACCATCGGAATTATTGATGGTGCATTTTCATATCATGCAAGCGCAGTTTCTTTTAGCTTTTTCATGGCTTTATTTCCATTTGCTTTATTTATTTTAAACTTAATTCCGTTTATTCCCATAGAGAATTTTCAGGAGGATTTCCTGCAGTTTGTGCAGCAAAGCGTTCCTCCAAATACTTTCGATGCGATTAGTAAAATTATCAGCGATATCTTAAATAATAGTCACTCCGGATTATTATCGTCTGGATTTTTGCTTTCGATATTTTTAATGGCAAACGGAATTAACGGAATTTTAAGCGGTTTTGAATCCTCAAAACACGTTTTTGATAAACGAGGTTTTCTGCATCAATATCTAGTAGCTCTAGCCATTTCACTCATTATGACAATAATTTTATTTGTTACAGTGGCTACTATCGTAGTTTTTGAGGTTTTTATTCAGAAAACCATCATTCAAGATGTGCTGAGCGACCGAATCCCGCTTATTATTTTAGGGAGATATTTATTCGTGATCTTAATGATTTTGATAACATCTTCAATATTATTGCGTTATGGTACAAAACAGTATAATAAAGTGCCTTTTATTAGCATTGGTTCTGTTTTTACAACGGTCTTAATTGTTATATCTTCGTTCTTTTTTGGGATTTGGGTTATAAAATTTTCAAAATACAACGAACTTTATGGTTCAATTGGGACATTATTAATTCTAATGTTTTATATTTGGATAAACTGTATGATTCTGCTTTTAGGGTTCGAATTGAATGCTTCTATCAGAAAATTAAAACAAAAAAAAGAAAAATAATATGAAAAATTTGATTCTAACTATCGGAGTGTTCTTCTTTGCCCTAACCATGCAAAGTCAAAGTGTAATTGGAAAATGGAAGACAATTGACGATGAAACTGGCGAAGCAAAATCGATTGTAGAGATTTATGAGAAATCTGGAAAAATATATGGCAAAATCGTAGACATACTTCGCGAGAGCCACAAAAAAGATGTATGTGTAAAATGCGATGGTCCTGAAAAGAACAAACCAATTTTAGGAATGGTTATCATAAACGGACTTAAAAAAGATGGTTCTGAATATAATGGAGGAACAATCTTGGATCCCACAAGCGGTAAAAAATACAAATGTTATGTTACTCTAGAATCTGCCGATAAATTGAAACTTCGCGGTTATGTTGGAATTTCTCTTATGGGAAGAACACAATATTGGACGAGAGTAAAAAATTAATTAATATCTAAATGCGAAAATTAGCTTCGATAATTTTATTCTTAGCAGTAGTTTCAAACAGCTTTGGACAATCTAAGAATTCGCCATTACCAATAAGTCATCTAACAGGTGACTTTTATGTTTATAAAACGTTTCATGATTACGATGGAACGTTGATTTCTGCTAATGCCATGTATCTAGTTACAGATAAAGGTGTTGTGCTTTTTGATGCGCCTTGGGATAAAAATCAGTTTCAGCCTTTGCTGGACAGCATAAAAGCAAAACACAATAAAGCGGTTGTGATGCTTTTTGGCACGCATTCTCATGAAGATCGTGCAGGCGGATTTGATTTTTATAGAAAAAAAGGAATCAAAACGTACTCAATTAAACTGACAGATGATATTTTAAAAAGTAAAAATGAACCAAGAGCTGAATTTATAATTCCAAATGATACTACTTTTACTGTTGGGCAATATAAGTTTGAAGTGTATTATCCAGGCAAAGGACATGCGCCAGATAATATCGTAGCGTGGTTCGAGAAAGATAAAATTCTTTATGGCGGATGTTTTATAAAAAGTGAAGAAGCGAAAGATTTAGGATATTTAGGAGATGCTGATGTCAAAGAATGGGAGAAATCAATCAAGAAAGTTCAATTAAAGTTTAAAAATCCAAAGTATGTTATTCCGGGACATGATGGCGGAACAACCAATAAATCAATAGATCATACTTTGAAATTGATTAAGGAGTATTTGTCGGCAAAGTCTTAGAGCAAACAGAATTTTTAAAACTAGTAATCTGTGTTTAGAGTTTAAAAATAGCTTAATTTTGTGTTTAAATCAATAAGAAAAATAGAATGACTGTTACGGATAAAAATATACTTGAAGCTTATTCAAACTTATTTGAAGGACTTAGTTTTTCTAATAAAATCGAACTCATAGAAAGACTGACAAAATCTATAAAAAGCAATAAATCAAAAGAAAATAATTTTTATAAATCTTTTGGGGCTTTTGCATCTGAAAAATCTGCGGAAGAAATTATTTCTGAAATAAAATCGAACAGGAACTTTAAAGATAAAGAAATTAAGTTTTAATGGGATATTTATTAGATACAAGTATTTGTGTTTTCTTTTTGAGAGGAAAGCTTAATCTTGATAAAATTGTTAGAGAAGTTGGTCTAGAGAATTGTTATATCTCTGAAATAACGGTTGCGGAACTTCGGTTTGGTGCTGAAAATAGTGATAATCCTATAAAATCTAATAAAGCTGTAGATGTTTTTTTGAAAGGGTTAACAATACTTCCAATTTTTGGTTCTATTAAAAGGTATGCTGTTGAGAAAGTGAGGCTTAGGAGAATTGGAAAACCTATTAATGATGAATTTGATCTTTTAATTGGGGTTACTGCAGTTGAGAATCAATTGACTTTGGTTACAGATAATACAAATGACTTTAAGCTTTTAGATGGGATTAAAATGGAGAATTGGTTTGAAAGAAACTAATTCTAATTTCATTTAAATTCATTTCCCAATCTTATAAAATATCTGAATGCATTTCATCGAAGTCATTTTACCGCTTTCTTTAGCTAAGACATTTACCTATAGAGTTTCTGAAGCTGAATTTCATTTCATTAAAAAAGGAATGCGGGTTGCGGTACCTTTTGGTAAAAGTAAAATATATACGGCGCTCGTTTTGGATGTTCATGAAAATGCACCCACATTGTATGAAGCCAAAGAAATTCATCAGATTTTAGATGAAAAACCAATTGCGACCGAAATTCAGATTAAACACTGGCTTTGGATTGCGGATTATTATATGTGCGGAATTGGTGATGTGTATCGTGGAGCGTTTCCAAGCGGATTATTGCTGGAAAGCGAAACCATTATTTCGCATAAACCAGATGTTGTGGTAAACGACAGCGAACTTTCTGATGATGAGTTTCTAATTTACGAAGCTTTGCATCACCAGAGTTCGTTAAAGGTTCACGAGATTGTTTCTATTTTAAATAAAAAAAATATACTTCCGATTTTGCAAAAACTGATTGCGAAGGATATCATTTTTTTAGATGAAGAAATAAAAGAAACATACAAGCCAAAGTTGGTTCGATATGTAAAACTGCATTCAAAATACGAATCGGATAGTGGTTTGGAAGAACTGTTAACGGTGCTGAAAAATGCCAATAAACAAAGGGAAATTGTTTTGGCATATTTTCAAATTAGTGCTTCCGAAAAAAAGCCAATTACAGTAAAAAAGCTTACAGAGGTTTCAAATGCAGGATCGGCAGCTGTCAAATCTTTAATTGAAAAGGAAATATTTGAAGAGTATTATTTGCAGCATGACCGTGTTACGTTTGATGGAGAAAAATCTGAAAAAGAGTTAAAGCTAAGTGTAGCTCAGGAAAAGGCTTTTTCTGGAATAAAAAACAGCTTTTTGGAAAAAGAAGTATGCTTGCTTCATGGAGTTACTTCGAGCGGAAAGACCGAAATTTATATTAAATTAATTGAGGAATATTTACAGACTGAAAAACAGGTTTTGTATTTGCTTCCAGAAATAGCGCTTACGACGCAACTTGTTTCGAGACTGCGTCTTCATTTTGGGGATAAAGTAGCTGTTTTTCATTCGAAATATAGTAATAATGAAAGGGTTGAGGTTTGGAGACAAACGCTAGAAAATTCTACAAAAGCTCAAATTGTAATTGGAGCGAGATCGGCTTTGTTTTTACCTTTTAATGATCTAGGATTGCTTATTGTTGATGAAGAGCATGAACAGACTTTTAAACAGACAGATCCTGCGCCAAGATACCACGCTAGAGATGCTGCAATTGTTTTGGCTAATTTTCATAAAGCCAAAGTTTTGCTTGGTTCAGCAACTCCTAGTATTGAAACCTATTTTAATACACAAAATGATAAATACGGATTGGTAACGCTTTCTGAACGTTATAAAAATGTACGTTTGCCTGAAGTGGTTTTAGTTGACATAAAAGACAAGCATTTCAGAAAAAGAATGACAGGGCATTTTAGCGATCTTTTGATTGAAGAAATTGCTGAATCATTGTCGGTAGGCGAACAAGTTATTTTGTTTCAAAATAGAAGAGGATATTCGCCTATAATTGAATGTATGACTTGCGGTCACGTTCCGCATTGTCAGCAGTGTGATGTGAGTTTGACGTATCATAAACACAAAAACCAGCTTCGTTGCCACTACTGCGGTTATTCAATTGCAAAACCGACTAATTGCCATAGTTGTTCTAGCATCGATTTGACGACAAAAGGATTCGGAACAGAACAAATAGAGCAAGAGTTATCTTCACTTTTTCCTAAAGCAAAAACAGCCAGAATGGATCAAGACACCACTCGAGGTAAATTTGGTTTTGAAAAAATAATAGATACATTTAAAAATCGTGAGATTGACATTTTGGTCGGCACTCAAATGTTGGCCAAAGGACTTGATTTTGACAATGTAGGTCTAGTCGGAATTATGAATGCCGATAATATGCTGCATCATCCCGATTTTAGGGCTTTTGAACGTAGTTTTCAGATGATGACGCAAGTTGCGGGAAGAGCTGGAAGATCAGAAAAACAAGGGAAAGTGGTTATTCAGACTTACAATCCGAATCATAATACAATTCAGCAAGTTACAAACCATAATTATATAGGTATGTATAAAGAGCAGTTGTATGACAGGCAAATCTATAAATATCCACCTTATTTCAGAATTATAAGGCTTACGCTAAAGCACAAAGATTTTGATAAGCTGAAAGAAGGATCGATGTGGCTATATCGGGTTTTGAGTCAAAATTTGGGAATGCCAGTTTTGGGCCCAGAAGAACCTGCAATAAGCAGAATACGAAACGAGTATATCAGAACTATATTAATTAAAATTCCGCAAAATCTTCATTTAGGAAACACAAAAAAAACTATTCAGAAAATGCTGAATAGTTTTGAGACTGTGGCTCAATATAGAGCTATAAAAGTTGTGATTAATGTAGATTTCTACTAAGACAGCACAATTAAGAAGAAGTTGAAAGTGCTTTTACAAGGTCTTCTTTTTTGTTTCGGCTTAAAGGTATTTTGGTAATTCCTATTTCGGCAAATTTGCTATTAAAGCGCTCAACCTTATCTATATTAATAATATATGATTTGTGAACACGTATGAATTTATCTTTCGATAAATCATTTTCAAAAGATTTCATGGTAGAAAGAACAAGATTGCTGTCGTCTTCGGTAACTACTCTTACATAATCTCCAAAAGCTTCAATCCATTTTATTTTTGAAGTGAAGATTTTAAGTTTTTTTAGATTACTTTTGATGAATATATGTTCTCCTTCTTCTTCTTTGATATCTTTTTTAAGCAAATGCATGTCGATTGCCCTTTTTACGGAGGCATTGAAGCGATCTACTGCAATTGGTTTTTGAAGATAGTCGGTAGCATCATAGTCGAAAGCTTTTAGGGCATATTCGGCTTTAGAAGTGATAAATATAATCTGCGGTTTTGATTTTAATCCGTCAAGGAAATCAAATCCGTTAATAACTGGCATTTCTATGTCAAGAAATATTAAATCGATATTATTTAATGAGATACAACTTTTTGCTTCAATGGCATTAGAGAAATCCCCGATTAAATGCAAGCCTGGGTGATTATTTACCAATTTGGCAATAATTGTCCTTTGTATAGAACTATCATCTACAACAACACAGTTTAGTTTCATAACATTTAAATTTAGAATAAATTCAGGATAGCAGTAGTAAATGTATTATTTTTTTGTAAAAAAAACTAAAGTTGAGGCATCTTTTTTGCATTATGACGAATAAAAGAAAAAAAATGTTGGATATATAAATTTAATGCTTACTTTTGCACCCAATTTTAACAAATAAAATTTTTATTTATGAATCATTATGAAACTGTTTTCATTTTAAATCCCGTTTTATCTGAGGTTCAGGTGAAGGAAACAGTAACGAAATTTGAAGAATTTCTTACTAGTAGAGGAGCTGAAATGGTATCGAAAGAGGATTGGGGTCTTAAAAAAATGGCTTACGAAATCCAAAACAAAAAAAGTGGTTTTTATCACTTATTCGAATTCAAAGTAGCTGGAGAAGTTCTTTTAGCTTTTGAAACTGAATTCAGACGTGATGAAAGAGTTATGCGTTTCTTAACTGTAAGTTTAGACAAACATGCTATTTCATGGGCTGAGAGAAGAAGAGCAAAATTAAAATCTACTAAAGCGTAATTATTATGTCTACAATCGAACAATCTGCAAAAGGGAAAAAAGACGGAGATATCAGATATTTAACGCCTTTAAACATTGAAACTAACAAAACTAAAAAGTATTGCCGTTTCAAAAAATCAGGAATCAAATATATCGATTATAAAGATGCTGATTTCTTATTGAAATTCGTTAATGAGCAAGGAAAAATTCTTCCTCGTCGTTTAACTGGAACTTCATTAAAATACCAAAGAAAAGTTTCTGTAGCTGTGAAAAGAGCTCGTCACTTAGCTTTAATGCCATACGTGGCCGATTTATTAAAATAGTATAAAAATCTAGTCGCTGGTTTCTGTTGAAGCAGAACCTAACTTCTAAAAATAAGGACAACAACATGGAAATTATTTTAAAACAAGACGTACAAAACTTAGGATTTAAAGATGATGTAGTATCTGTAAAACCTGGTTACGGTCGTAACTTTTTAATTCCTCAAGGTTTTGCTACTTTAGCAACTCCTTCTGCTAAAAAAGTTTTAGCTGAAAATCTAAAACAAAGAGCACACAAAGAAGCTAAAATTGTTGCAGATGCTAAATCATTGGCTGAAGCAATTAAAGCTCTTGAAATTAAAATTTCTGCAAAAGCTGGTGGAGAGAAACTTTTTGGTTCTATCACAAACATCGACATTGCTGAAGCTTTAGAAAAATCTGGAAACGCTATCGACAGAAAATTCATCACTAGTGGTATCGTAAAACGTACTGGAAAATACAGTGCTAGTATCCGTTTACACAGAGATGTAATTGTTGAGTTACCATACGAAATTGTTGCTGAAAAGTAATAGTTTTAAAATCTATACCAAAATCCCGATGTAAATCGGGATTTTTTTGTTTAATAAAGGATTGATATTAATAATTAGACTTATGGCTGAGGCTTAGAGCGTACAGCGTAAAGCACAAAGCCTTAAAAGAAATGAAATACGCAAGATTAACAAAAGAACAATTTGATGAATTACATGCTGAATTTGCCAGTTTTTTGGCTACACAAGCAATAGATAGAAAAGAGTGGGAAGAACTTAAAGTTAATAAACCAGAAGTTGCAGAACAGGAGCTTGATGTTTTTTCAGATTTGATTTGGGAAGGGGTATTGACAAGAGCAGAATATTTAGAGCATTTTTCTAAAAATCATATCTTTTTGTTTCATTGTTTCGATACTTATATTCAATCTATTGTTTTAAAATCGTTTTCTCCTGAAGTTGATTTTTTAACCAAAGAAGGACTTCAGTGGTTAAGTGATAATATGTTTACGGACAATATTGAGATGAAAGTTGGTAAGAAGGTATTTACAGATGAGCGAAATTCTTCGATTTTTGAATTGATTAAACAAGGAGCTTTTTTAAGTGATGGTCAATTATTTAAACAGATTAATACAATTATAGAATCGTAGTTTTATTTTCCAAAATATTTAAAAGGCAGGCAATTGTTAATTAGTTGCCTGCTTTTTTTGTTTTTTAACTTTTGTTTAATCTTTTTCTAAATTTTAACCCCGTATTTCTACTTGTTTTTTTGAAATTCTTCAAAGTCTTTCAAAATTGAATTTTTTTGAAGGAAATTGAATGTTTTTACGCTTAATTACGCTTAATTAGGGTCAATTTTATCAATAAAATTATACAAATTGTAAGATTATACTTCTATTACAACGATTTAACATATTTTGTTTAAGATTTTATTTAATTGATATATGACCGTCAAATTATGTTAAAAGTACCGTTTTTTCTGATGTTTAGCGTTGTGTATAATTTTGAAATAAAAGTTTTAAGAATAAATTATAAGAATTTTAGGCTTGTTTTATGTTTTTGTTTTTCCTAATTTTAGGTAACAAAAGTTAAACAAAGTTTTTCTTTTTGTTTTCAAAACATATAATGTAAAATTATTTTTCTAATTGTTGAGATAGAAATTAGAAAAATTAAATAATAACTTAATAAGTCTGCGTATGGAATTGACAATTACTTTCTTTATCAAATTTACTTTAGTTGTTTACTTTATTTTAGGTTTATTTTTCACATTAATAGGCTTACTTCATCTCAACGATAGTTTTAATCGTTATAACATATTTAATTTTTTCTCAAAAAACTTGCATTTTGGTTTGCTGTCTTATAATTACCCCATTGGGTGTGGCGATTATAAGGAGTAATATTTTTATTGGATATAATGTAGATTCTAATCGAGCTTTGTAGCTGGATATTTTTAGGAATGACTAATCAACTTTCTCTAAAAAATGAATTGACTCATATATAAGAACTCCCCAGTTCTGCCTCAATTAAATTTTCGTTATGAAAATTAGGCCTGCAACAAATCACTCCTATAGGAAAATTGACTACAATCATTTTCCTCAAAAAGCAGAACTTATTTTGTCTCAGAGAGATTGAATATGTTCTCCGGTATATTTTGATATGCCGAATTCAGCATATTTTTTTTGCAAAACAGAATTTAGGAGCTTTTTAGTAAGTTGCTAGGATTTGTTTTAACTGTTTGATTTTTAATTGATTGTTTATTGCGTAGGTGTTTGAACTTACTGCAAGAGGTGTTTTATTGTCCATTTTCTAATCTTCCAAATTATGAAAAAAAAATTTACTTTTTGTAATCTCAACTCTCAAATGAGATTATTAGGACTTTTAGCTTTATTCTTTATATGCACTAATGCATTCTCTCAGACTATTTGTAGACCTGTGTCTCAGACAAATAGTGCGGGAGGAGGGCTTTTGTGTTTAGGAGTAGATGTTAACAGTCCTGCCAATGCTTTTGATAGCGCTGGCTTATCCACCTATGCGACCTTATCAAATGGTGTTGCAGTAGCTGGGTGTTTTGCAGAAGAAACATTGACCTTAAATCAAACGGCTCGAGCCGGTGACCAAGTTGCAATATACATTGGTACTGGCAACGGATTACTTGATTTAAGTTTGTTATCAAATGCAACAGTTCAAGCTAAAAATTCGGGAAGCAACGTTGGTTCAAGTGTGGCTTTAAATAGTCCGCTTTTGAATTTAAGTTTGCTAAGTGGCAATACTGTTGCTGTTGCAAAATTCCCTATTACGGGTGATACCAATCAAATTCAAATTCAAGTTGGAGGAGGTGTGTTAGCTCTTCTAACAAGCTTAAGAGTCTATGATGTTAGACTAGAATTTGCACAGCCAACTGTCTCTGGTGGTTTAACACAAACTGTTTGTGCTGGAGTTCCGACAACTCTTACCGCAACACCTGCGGCAGGTACTACGCTAGCTTGGTATGGTTCTGAATTTTCAACAACAGCTTTGGCAGTAGGGAATACATATACAACTCCTGCTTTAACAGCAAATACTACATATTATATAGGAATAACTAGAGCAGCAGGATGCGAAGGAAATGTTCGTGTGCCTGTTGTCTTAAATGTTTCTAATCCAGTTGCACCTGCTTATAGCAATGTGGGAACCACAGTTTGTTCTAGCGGTGCAACACAGCAAACTACATTATCGTTAGTGAATGCCGTGCCTGGAACAACATATAATTGGTTTTCTTCGCCAACGGGAGGTTTATCTCTAGCGAGTGGAACTACTTATTCTCCAACAGTGCCTCTAGGAACGACCTCATTTTATGTAGAAGCTTCTATCGGAAGCTGTATTAGTCCGACTCGTACTAAGATTGATGTTGTTTCTACAGCTGTACCGGTTACACCGACAGTTCTCACTCAAAGTGTAACTATACAATCTGGGCAGAATGCAACCTTAAGTGCTACAACTACTGATGTTGGAGCACAATTGAATTGGTACGAAACCGCAACTGGCGGTACGGCGGTTGCAACAAATACATCCACTTTTACCACACCAATTTTAACAGCTACTAAAACTTATTATGTTGAAGCGCAAAGCCCAAATGGAAATTGTGTTAGCGCAACTAGAGTACCAGTTACTGTAACGGTTCAGCCATCAGCTTTGGGAGGATGTCTTGAAGCTAGCAGTCAGGTAACTAGCCAAGTGGGAATATGTTTATTGTGTAATGCTACAAATCCGAATTTCTCTGTAGACGGAAATCCTGCAACTGCAGCAAGACTGACTATTCCTGCTAATGTAGTAGGGTCTATGCAGCAAACATTACAATTTACTAATCCTGGAAAAGCAGGAGATCGTGTTGATGTTGACTTAGAATTGCCAGGAGGTTTAGCCGATGTTCAGTTATTAAGCGTAATTAGTTTGGCAACTTACAATGGTACAACTTATAATAATGATAGAGTTGCGATTAATAATCCTCTAATTACTTTGCAATTATTAAGTGGTACTAAATATAGAGCTAGCGTTACGGCTGGTGCCAATTTTGACCGCGTAGAGGTTCGTTTAGGAGGTATTGCAGGTCTTTTAACTAATTTAGACATTTATCAGGCAGCCTATACTTATAAAGCTCCAGTTGTTTCTGGGGATACTACTATTTGCAGCGGAACAACAACTACTTTAACAGCTGCACTTGCAGTAGGAGAAACAGTAAATTGGTATAATGTTCCTACAGGAGGCACTTCATTGGCTTCGACAGCGTCTTATACAACGCCAGCTTTAACTGCACCAGCGACTTATTATCTTGAGGTTACGAGAAATGGCTGTGTGAATAGTGAAAGATCATCGGTTCAAGTTTTAATTGATAATCCTGTAGCGCCAGCTGTTACGCCGACTCCATTGAATCTTTGCGCTGGACAGACATCTACTATTACAGTGCAAGCGCCAGTGGTCGGGACTACATATAATTGGTATGATGCTGCTACCGGCGGTACTTTACTATTTACAGGTAATTCTTTTGCGACTCCTGTATTAACTGTAAATACATCTTATTTTGTAGAAGCTACTATTGGTGCATGTACATCGCCAACACGTACAGCGGTAAATTTGACTGTTAGTCCAATACCTGCAACACCAACTTTTACATCATCTAATGTAATTATTCAGTCTGGTCAAAGTGCTACATTGACTATTGCAAATCCAGTTGGTGGAGTAAGATACAATTGGTTTGATGCAGCAACAAATGGAAATCTAGTGGCTAGTAATGTTACTTCCTTTACGACTCCAATATTAACAAGTAATCAAACTTATTATGTAGAGGCTTCTAGCCTAGCTACTGATTGTGCTAATACTGCAAGAGGTGTTGTAACGGTTACGGTAATAGATGCAATAAGCACTTGTCTTCATGCAAATTTACAGGCAATAGCGAAAGGAGGAGCAACAGGTTGTTTGACATGTGGCTCTGCTAATGATGGTAATTCTGTTGACAATAGCAATACTACAGCAGCTACTTTAAACGTACCTTTAGGTGTAGTTGATTATATTCAACAGACATTGACTTTTGCTTCTTCCGGACAAGCAGGAGATATTATTGATGTAGAATTGGGTATTCCAACGGGACTTCTCGATATTAGTGCACTTTCTAACATTAGTTTGCAAAGTTTTAACGGAGGAACTCCAAATACTGATCTGACTAATATTAGCTCATTATTGAATGTACAGCTTTTAGGTGGTAATCGTTTTAGAGCTAGCCTTGTTGCAGCTGGAGCATTTACAAGTGTTCAAGTTCGCTTGACAGGACTATTAACAGCTCTTTCTTCTCTAGATATTTATGATGCTTCTTACAGATTTGCAAATGCTACCATCACAGGAGCAGCAACACCAATCTGTGCAGGGCAAACAGCTTCGTTGTCAGCTTCTTCAACGGGAGGAGAAACTTTTGCATGGTATGATGCTCCAACAGGTGGTAATATTGTAAGTGTAGCTCCAACAGCTCCATTAACAACCACCACCACATATTATTTAGAAGCGACACGTGGAGGTACTTGTGTTAACAGCTTACGCCAAGCAGTGACAGTGAATGTTTTACCAATTCCGACTGCGGCAAATATTGTTATTGCAAGTCCAATTGAAGCGACTTGTACAGGAACAGCTGTGTTAGCTCCATCTTCTGATATTGCTGGAGCTACATTTAAATATTATACAGATCAAAACAAAACTACAGAAATTGTAGATGGAAGTGTTATTGGCGGAGTAACATTCGCAAAAGATGCGGTTACCGGAGCTCTTTCATTAACAGGTTTAACTGCGGTTGGATCACCTTACAATTATTACATAGCAGCTTTAAATGGTGGTACTTGTGAAAATGTTAATGGAGATTTAAAACTAGTAACAGTTAATTTCCCTTCAACCACACCTTTAACTGTTATCGCTACTCCATTGCAAGCCTGTGGAAGTGCTAATTTGGTAAATGCAATTACTAATTTTGATTCATCAGGAAGTACGACTTATACATTTTATGATCCTTCAAATAATGTAATAACTGCTGATGCCGCTGCAAATATTACAGTAAGTGGTGTTTATTCTATAGAGGCACAAAGTACAGGAAGTACTTGTCCTTCTGTTAGACAATCTGTAACCGTATCGATTACTGCATCACCAACTTTAGTGGTAACTAACCCACAAGAATCTGTAAATGTTGGAACAGATGTCGCATTAGTAGCAACTTCTACAGGAACAATTACATGGTTTAATCCACAAGGAGTTGCGATTGCAGGTCCTCCTTTTGCAACAGGACCATTAAATACGCCTGGGATCTATACTTACACAGCTGTTGCAACAGACGGAACTTGTACAGCTACAGCAACTAAAGTAATTAATGTAATTGATCTTACAAGCTGTCAAAACTTAACAGATCGAGTTTATGCAACAGCTCAAACTCAAGGGTCTATAATTACTGGAGGTGTTTCAAACGGTGCAAATGCAGTAGATGGAAACCCTCAAACATTCTCAACCATTACTACTGGTTTAGGACTTTTGGGTGTTGGTACAACATGGCAAAATTTAACTTGGCCAGCCAATATTGCTAAAGGTACTCCTGTAACAGTTAAATTAGGTTCTGAATATAGTCTATTGGCTGTTGGTCAGAATTTATCGGTAGTGGGCACAAAAAATGGTGCTCTAATCGGTACTGGGCAACCAGTATCAGGATCATTATTAAATTTACTTTCAGGAGATAATACGTATGAATTTACTTTTGTTCCTTCAGATGCTTCAGGACCGCAAGATTATGACGGTATTCGTGTTGTGTCTTCTTCTGTTTTAAGTGTTGCTCAAAATACAAAAGTATTTGATGCTTATTATAAAAAACCGGTTACTTCGGTAACATGTACAGATGGAGATATTCAAGATGTTTTTTATGGAGCAACTGACTTAGGAATTGGAGCTGCGACTGCTTTGGTAGGAGTAAGTGATGTTTGGAATGTTGCTGATAAGGATATATCTACTTTTGCTACAATGTATAGTGGGGCAGGAGTTTTAGCGGCTGCAGACTTAACAGTACAATTTAAAACCCCTTCTGTTCTTAGTGATACATTAAGAATAGTGGTTTCTAAACCAGGTACTCTTTTAACAGTTAATTTGCTAACAGGATTTTCAGTTCAACGTTATTTAGGAAATGTGGCAGTTGGTGCTCCAATCCAAAATACAAGTACTTTATTAAGTTTAAAATTATTACCAGGAAATTCTTTGGCGATGGTATTGGTATCTTCTCCAACAGAAATTTATGATCGAGTAAGAATTCGTTTTGGAGGTGTTGCTGGAGTATTAGACTTTTTAAGAGTTCATACTGTGGAAAGAACAGCCAATACAACTGTTATAGGTGCAGATCCGCAGAATAAAATAACGGTCTGTCCAGGAACCGATATTAAGCTCCAAATTCCAGAGGTGGCTTGTTCGACTTATAGATGGTATGATGCGCCAACAGGAGGAAACTTGCTTGCATCGGGAATTACCTTTACGGTGCCAGCAAATTTAACTGCTGGAATTTATAAATACTATGTACAGCCAGTACGTTATGGTTGCGAAAATTATACAAGAGGAGAAGTAACTGTCGAAGTTAGAGCTTCTGCTCCAGTAAATGCTTTAACAGATATTACTTTAAATGGAGGAACAGCAACTTCGGTTTGTTCTGCTTCAGGAGCTGTAACTTTGGCAACAGGTTTAACAGGAACGCCAGTTTTAACAAACCCTGTTTATCATTGGTATCGTTTTGACGGAACAACAGCTCAGTTGGTGACAGGTCAAACAACGGCACAATTGGTAGTAAACGGATTGATTCCGGGAACTTATACCTATTTTGTGGGAGTGAGTTCAGATGAATTCTGTGAAATCGCGGCAGCAGATAGAAAACAAATTACATTTACAATTTTACCTCCTTCAACAGTAAATGATATTTTAGTAGATGATGTAACAGTTTGTAATGGTGTACCTGCATCATTAACGCCAACTGCACCAACATTATCAAGTCCAGTATTTACTTGGTATTTAGATGCAAATAAAACACAGCCAATTACAAACGGAGCTGTTATAGCGGGAGTTACTTATACTATAGATGCTGCCGGTGTTTTGACCGCTTCAGGTTTAACAAAAGCAGTAAGCCCTAAAACTTATTATGTTGCTGTTGCAAGCACTAATACTTGCGAAAACTTAGCAGGAACATTACAAGATGCGGTAATTATTGTTAGTGATCCAAATACACCAACAACTACACAGAATCCTCAGAATTTCTGTTTGTCTAGTGCTTCTACAGTTGCCAACATCCAAGTAAACGAAAGCAATGTGGTTTGGTACGATGCGGCAACAGGAGGAAATGTAATTGCTTCGACTACTCCGTTAATAACAAGAATTTATTATGGAGCAGCTATTGATGCTGTTACAGGTTGTGAAAGTTCAGTAAGATTAGCAGTTACAGTAAATGTAAATGATCCAGGAACTCCGACTTTGGTAACAGCAGGAACGCAAAACTTCTGTTTGGCAAATGCGCCAACATTTGCAAGCGTTCAGTTTAATGAAGCCAATATTGTGTGGTATACAGCTTTAACAGGCGGAACAGCAATTCCATCTACAACAGCTTTAACCACTGGCACTTATTATGCTGCGATAAAAGATCCGACAACAAACTGCGAAAGTTCAGTGAGATTGGCGGTAACAGTAAATGTAAATGATCCAGGAACTCCGACTTTGGTAACAGCAGGAACGCAAAACTTCTGTTTGTCAAATGCGCCAACATTTGCAAGCGTTCAGTTTAATGAAGCCAATATTGTGTGGTATACAGCTTTAACAGGCGGAACAGCAATTCCATCTACAACAGCTTTAACCACTGGCACTTATTATGCTGCGATAAAAGATCCGACAACAAACTGCGAAAGCGCAGTAAGACTTGCAGTTGACGTGATTGTCAGCGATTCGGGAACTCCAACATTGGTAACAGCAGGAACGCAAAACTTCTGTTTGTCAAATGCGCCAACATTTGCAAGTGTTCAGTTTAATGAGGCCAATATTATATGGTATACAGCTTTAACAGGGGGAACTGCAATTCCATCTACAACAGCTTTAACTACAGGCACCTATTATGCTGCGATAAAAGATCCGACAACAGGCTGCGAAAGCGCTGCAAGATTAACGGTTGATGTGATTGTAAGCGATCCGGGAACTCCAACATTGGTGACTGCGGGAGCACAAAACTTCTGTTTGGCAAATGCACCGACATTTGCAAGCATTCAGACAAATGAAACCAATATAGTTTGGTATACAGCCATAACAGCCGGAACGTTGATTCCATCTACTACAGCTTTGACAACAGGACAATATTTTGCCGCAATCTCAGATCCTACGACAGGCTGCGAGAGCGCTTCAAGATTAACGGTTGATGTGATTGTAAGCGATCCGGGAACACCTACATTGGTGACTGCAGGAACACAGAACTTCTGTGAGGCAAATGCTCCAACTTTTGCAAGCATTCAGTTCAATCAAACAAACGTAGTTTGGTACACAGCTTTAACAGGCGGACCGTTGATTCCATCTACTACGGCTCTAACAACAGGACAATATTTTGCAGCAATCTCAGATCCTACGACAGGCTGCGAGAGCGCTGTAAGACTGGCGGTTGACGTGATTGTAAGCGATCCGGGAACACCGACATTGGTTACTGCGGGAACACAGAACTTCTGTTTGGCAAATGCGCCGACATTTGCAAGTGTTCAGTTTAACCAAGCTAATATTGTTTGGTATACGGCTCTGACAGGCGGAACAGCGATTCCATCAGCCACAGCTTTAACAAGCGGCACATACTATGCGGCAATCTCAGATCCGGCAACAGGCTGCGAGAGCGCTGTAAGGCTGGCAGTTGACGTGATTGTGAGCGATCCTGGAACACCAACATTAGTGACTGCAGGAACACAGAACTTCTGTCAGGCAAATGCGCCGACATTTGCAAGCGTTCAGTTTAACCAAACTAATATTGTATGGTATACTGCTTTAACAGGCGGAACAGTTATAGCTCCAACAACAGCTTTAACAAGCGGCACATACTATGCAGCAATCTCAGATCCAGCAACGGGATGCGAGAGCACTGTTAGGCTGGCAGTTGACGTGATTGTAAGCGATCCGGGAACACCAACATTGGTGACCGCAGGAACACAAAACTTCTGTCAGGCAAATGCGCCGACATTTGCAAGCGTTCAGTTTAATCAAGCTAATATTATATGGTATACGGCTCTGACAGGCGGAACAGCGATTCCATCAA
>NZ_QJRH01000073.1 GCF_003254545.1 Flavobacterium tistrianum | reverse complement strand
CACATACTATGCGGCAATCTCAGATCCGACAACAGGCTGCGAGAGCGCTGTAAGACTGGCGGTTGATGTGATTGTGAGCGATCCTGGAACACCAACATTGGTGACTGCGGGAACACAGAACTTCTGTCAGGCAAATGCGCCGACATTTGCAAGCGTTCAGTTTAACCAAGCTAATATTGTCTGGTATACTGCACTAACAGGCGGAACAGTGATTCCATCAGCTACAGCTTTAACAAGCGGCACATACTATGCGGCAATCTCAGATCCGACAACAGGCTGCGAGAGCGCTGTAAGACTGGCGGTTGACGTGATTGTAAGCGATCCTGGAACACCAACTTTAGTAACATCTGGACAGCAAAACTTCTGTATGGTAAATGCTCCAACTTTTGCAAGCGTTCAGTTCAATCAAACAAACATAGTTTGGTACACAGCTCTGACAGGCGGAACGTTGATTCCATCAGCTACAGCTTTAACAAGCGGCACATACTATGCGGCAATTTCAGACCCAGCAACAGGTTGTGAAAGCACTACAAGATTACCGGTTGATGTGAATGTAACGGATCCAGCAACACCAACAACAAACGCTGCGGCACAGACTTTCTGTACAGGAACAAATCCAACAGTTGCTAATATTCAAGTGAATGAAAGCAATGTAGTTTGGTATACAACTCAAACAGGAGGAACAGCTTTAGTTTCAACAACTGCACTTACTAGTGCAACTTATTTCGGTGCAATTAAAGATCCAGCAACAGGGTGCGAAAGCAGTGTAAGATTGCAAGTAGCTGTAACAGTTGGTAATACAATAAATCCAACGACAAACAGTACAGCACAGACTTTCTGTTCTGCAAATGCACCAACAATTGCAAACATTCAAGTAAATGAAAGCAATGTAACTTGGTTTACTGCTTCAACAGGAGGAACTGCAATTCCTGCAGGAACTGCACTTACATCTGGAGTATATTTTGGAAATATTGTTGATCCAGCAGGTTGTGAAAGTTCAACTCGTTTACAAGTAGCAGTTACAGTAGTTAATCCTAGTCCGACGCCAACTACTGCCAGCACCACTCAAAACTTCTGCACTTTAAATTCGCCAACAGTGGCCAATATTCAAGTAAACGAAGCAAATGTAGTTTGGTATAACGCAGCTACAGGAGGAACTGCAATTCCACCTACAACAGCTCTTACTACAGGTACTTATTATGGTGCGGTTTCAAGTGCTATTGGTTGTGAAAATCCAAATAGATTAGCTGTTACGGTAAATGTAAATTCACCAAGTGTAATTACAACGCCAAGAACAACACAGACATTCTGTTTATCTGCGGTACCAACTTTAGCTAATATTTTTGTAAACGAAACAAATGTAGTTTGGTATGCGTCTGCAACTGGTGGAACTCCATTAGCAAATACAACTCCACTTACAGCAACTACTTATTATGCAGGATCGTTAGCTAATACATTTAATGGTTGTGATAACGGACCAAGATTAGGAGTTACCATTACATTTGAAAATGATGCAGCAGTTCAGCTTGCTACTACAGATGATACTCCATGTGTATTCAAAGGAGTAACCTATTCAATTGCAAATGGAAAATCTAATTATGTATGGACTATTAACGGAGGTACTATTATTTCAGGGGGTGGTACAAACGATGGATCTGTAACTGTTTCTTGGTCAGACATCGGACCAGGAAAAGTAACTGTAGCTTATGTTAACAATTGTGACGAAAGAACAATGAAGACTTTAAATGTTACTGTAGCAAGCTGTTCAGATTTAACGATTACTCATACGGTTGATAATCCAACTCCTAATTTTGGTGATCAGGTAACATTTACTATCACAGTAAATAATGTAGGAGAAGGCGATTTCATTAACACACTTGTTAGTGATTTACTTCCAAGCGGTTTACAATTAGTGAGTTCGTCTGCAACATCAGGAACATATGACCCAGCAACACAGCTTTGGACAATCCCAACGTTAAATGCAGGTCAGAGTGTAGTATTGACAATTGTTGCAGAAGTATTGCCAAACGGTACTTATACAAGTGTCGCAACTGTAGAGACTTCAACTCCTTTAGATGTTGATGCTTCAAACAATTCAGCTTCAGTTACATTAGAACCAATTTGTTTAACTGTTTACAATGAGTTTACTCCAAATAATGATGGTAAAAACGATTTGTTCAGAATAGACTGTATTGAGTCCTATCCAAACAACGAGTTGAAAGTATTCAACAGATACGGAGCGTTAGTGTATAGTAAAGCACATTATGAAAATGATTGGAACGGAACAGCAAATGTATCCGGTGTAATTAATAGAGGAGATATGCTGCCAACAGGTACTTATTTTTATGTGATAACCATTGGAGATGGAACGGTTAAAAAAGGCTGGTTGTCTATCATGAGATAACCCACTTCTATTAATCATCTAATTAATTAAACTAAATAAGTATCGTTATGAAACTATATATAAAATCATTAGAAACATATTTCATTTTAATATGTTCTTTTATTACGGTTTGCGCTTCGGCACAGCAAGATCCCGAATATACGCAGTATATGTATAATACTATGGCGGTAAATCCAGCGTATGCTGGATCTACCGGAACCATAGAGGCAGCACTTTTATATCGTTCTCAATGGGTAGGAATGCCCGGTGCTCCAGAAACACAATCTTTCTCTGTTCATTCCCCGCTTAGAAATGAAAAACTAGGAGTAGGTTTAAGTGTTGTAAATGATAAAATCGGACCTTCTAATGAACTATATCTGGATGGAAATTTCTCTTATTCAATACCTCTTGGCTATGAGCAAAGATTGGCTTTTGGTGTAAAAGCGGGTACTAGAATGTTAAACATCGATTGGTCTAAAGGAAGATACTACGATAATGACGATGTTTTGCTAAATCAGAACATTAACAATCAAATGAAACTAGCAGTAGGAGCAGGAGTTTACTATTATACAGATAAATGGTATGTAGGATTTTCTATTCCGAGTTTTATTCAGAATGATTACTATGACGATGTTCAAGAGTCTATCAATTATGATCGTATGCATTACTATTTAATGGGAGGTTATGTTTTTGATTTGAATCCAAATTTGAAATTTAAACCAGCATTTTTAGTAAAAGCAGTAAGTGGAGCACCGCTTACCGCAGATATATCGGCAAATTTCATGATTCAAGAAAAGTTTGTTATAGGGGGAGCGTATCGAACAGATGATTCGGTAAGCATACTGGCAGGTTTTCAAATTTCACCAAGTTTCTTTCTTGGATATTCTTTTGATTACACTGTAAGCCAATTGAATAAATACAATGATGGTTCACACGAATTCATCTTACGTTATCAATTTGTGCAAAAACAAAGTAAAATTAAATCTCCTCGATTCTTCTAAAAACAAAACTTATGAGAAAACTATATATCCTATGTTTAATTTTGAGCGTTACGTTTAGTTTCGCTCAAAAAACTAACTTAAAGAAAGCTGATGCTTTGTTTAGAAGCTTTTCTTATTTGGATGCTTCTAAAGCTTATGAAGAATGTTTGCAAAACATAAAAGATCCATCAGCGCAGACTTTGAAGAATGCGGCAGATTCCTATTATTTTATTTCTGATTCTAGAAATGCACTAAAATGGTATAAAAAACTATATGAAGTGCAGGGAAATAATCTTACTGATATTTACTATCTGCGTTACATCCAATCTATGAAAGCAGTTATGGATTATGATGAGGCAGATAAAATCACAAAAGAATATCTAGATAAAAAAGGTGATAAAGCAGAGATTAACAGATATGTTGCCCAAAAGAAATATATGGACAGCGTAGCAAAAGCAAAACCTCTTTATACCATTAAAAATTTAGATATTAATACGAGTAAATCAGATTTTGGAGCTACATTTTTTAAAGATAATGTAGTGTTTACGTCGGCTCGTGATACGACAAAGTTTAGTGAGAAATTGTATACATGGAACAATCAGCCTTTTCTTAATCTGTATATTGCAGAAAGAAATCCAGCAGATGGAAGTTTATTTAACGAAACCGTTTTTCTTCCAAATATAATGACCAAATATCATGAAGCTACGGCAAGTTTTGACAGTCAAGGAAAAACGATTTATTATTCAACCAATATTGTAAAGAAAAACAAATTGGTTGTTGATGAAGCAAGAGTCAATAATTTCCAGATTGTAAAAGGATCGATCGTCAATAATAAATTGGAAAATCCAGAGAAAGTATTTTTTGACAGCGATGATTATTCTGTAGGGCATCCAGCACTTAGCGAAGACGGAAAATTACTTTTCTTTGCTTCAGACATGCCAGGAGGACAAGGAGAAACCGATTTGTATATGGTAAAAATTGCAGCAGACGGAACCATGAGTTCACCTCAGAATCTAGGGCCAAATATTAATACCATTGGTAATGAAGTGTTTCCATTTTTTCAAAACGGAGTTTTATATTTCTCTTCTGATGGACATTACGGCTGGGGAGATTTAGATGTTTACGAAAGCAAGCTTCAGGCAGATGGAACCTTTTCAACTCCAAAAAATCTTGGAGCGCCTATTAACAGCAACAAAGACGATTTTTCTTTTATAATTGACAAAACAGATGCTTACGGATATTTTTCTTCAAATAGAGCAGGAGGAAAAGGAGACGATGATATTTATTCTTTTGTAAAAGGAAAACCAGTTTGCAACCAAAGCATTTCTGGAATGGCAGTAGATCGTAAAACGAAAAAGCCTTTAACAGATGTTACCATAATGGCGTACAATTCTTTTAGCGAAGTTTTGGGCGAAACTAAAACAAATTTTGATGGAAAATACGCTATCGAAGTTCCTTGTAACAAAGTGATCAAAATGATTGCTGCAAAACAAAATTATAGCAGTGATGACAAAACGGTAGAAACCACCGATCAAAATGGAGGCGAGATAAAAGATGTCAATTTTGAATTAAGTAATTACGACGATTTGGTTGTGAAAAAACAAGGAGTAGAAAAAGTAGATGTAAACCCAATTTATTTTGATTACGATAAGTATGATATTACACCAAAAGCAGTCGAAGAATTGTCTAAAGTTGTTTTCATCATGCAGAAATTTCCAAACATCAGAATCAAAATTGAATCTCATACCGATTCACGCGGAAAAGACGCATATAACCTGAAACTTTCAGACAATAGAGCAAAATCAACACGAGATTATATCCTTTCGCAAGGCATAGACGCTTCTAGAATTGAAAGTGCCATTGGGTATGGAGAAACCCGTTTAATTAATAAATGCAAAAATGGTGTAAAATGTTCTGAAGAAGAGCATCTCTTAAATAGACGTTCAGACTTTATCATTATTCAAAAATAATTTTATATTTTCTCTGTAAGATATTGATTATCAGTTAAAAATATAAAACGTTGAAACCATTTGGAAGTTGGTTTTTTTTAATTCTTTTTTAAGAATAATGGACAAGGAGGAAATCAGACTGCATGAATTTGCAGTCTGATTTTTGATTTCTAAAACTTTTATTTTTTCTGCATTTGAACAAAAATAAATTCTAATTTTGATATTCAGTTTTTCATCACAATAATCTGCAATATTTTACAATTTATGAGCATTCAAGAGACTATTCAAGCATTACGAAATGAACTTAATCAACACAACTATAATTATTATGTGTTAGATAATGCCACTATTTCAGATTATGATTTTGATATTAAATTAAAAGAACTTCAAGATTTAGAAAATAAACATCCAGAGTTTTTTGACGAAAACTCACCAACACAAAGAGTTGGTGGAACGGTAACTAAAAACTTCAAGACAATTGCACACCAGTATAGAATGTATTCTTTAGACAATTCATATTCTAAAGAAGACCTTTTAGATTGGGAAAACCGTATTCAGAAAGTTTTAGGAAATGTAAATCTGCAATATACGTGCGAATTAAAATATGATGGAGCTTCAATAAGCATTACTTACGAAAACGGAAAACTAGTTCAAGCCTTAACGCGAGGAGATGGCTTTCAAGGAGATGAGGTAACAAATAACATTAAAACCATAAAATCGGTTCCGTTACATTTAAAAGGAAATTATCCTGATAAATTTGATATTCGCGGTGAAATTATCCTTCCTTATGCCGGTTTTGAGAAAATGAATCAGGAGTTGATAGAAATCGGAGAAACACCCTATTCAAATCCTAGAAATACAGCTTCTGGAAGTTTGAAATTGCAAGATAGTGCTGAGGTTGCCAAACGTCCGCTAGAGTGTCTGCTTTATTTTGTGACAGGAAACAATCTGCCATTTAAAACTCAATATGAAGGATTAGAATTGGCTAGAAGCTGGGGATTCAAAGTTCCGAAAGAAGCAAAATTGGCCAATAGCATGGATGAAGTTTTTGACTTTATTGATTATTGGGATGTACACCGCCATAATTTGCCTTATGAAACTGATGGTGTTGTGGT
Source organism: Flavobacterium tistrianum (assembly GCF_003254545.1). Taxonomy (GTDB): domain Bacteria; phylum Bacteroidota; class Bacteroidia; order Flavobacteriales; family Flavobacteriaceae; genus Flavobacterium; species Flavobacterium tistrianum. Next base: position 660,678 of record NZ_QJRH01000073.1, on the reverse strand, counting down.
AAAAGTAAATAGCATTCAGTATCAGGAAGAATTAGGTTACACAGCCAAATCGCCACGTTGGGCAATTGCATATAAATTTAAAGCTGAACAAGTTTCAACTGTATTAAAATCAATTTCGTATCAAGTTGGAAGAACAGGGGCTATAACACCAGTTGCCAATTTGGAGCCTGTACAGCTTGCAGGAACAATTGTTAAAAGAGCTTCTCTTCACAATGCCGATCAGATTGAAAAATTAGATATTAGAATAAATGATACTGTTTTTGTTGAAAAAGGAGGAGAAATCATTCCAAAAATCATCGCAGTAGATTTAGATAAGCGTCCTGAAAATTCAGAACCAACACATTATATTGCTTACTGTCTAGAATGCCACACAGAATTGGTTCGAAATGTGGGTGAAGCCAATCATTATTGCCCTAATTTCTACGGATGTCCTCCACAGATTATTGGAAGAGTGCAGCATTATATTTCAAGAAAAGCAATGGATATCGAAGGACTTGGAGGCGAAACTGTAGCTTTATTGTTTAAAAATGGTTTGGTTCACAATTATGCTGATTTGTATGAATTAAAAGTTGAAGACATTCTGCATTTAGAAAGAATGGCTCAGAAATCAGCAGAAAACTTGGTAAATGGAGTTGAGAAATCAAAAGAAATTCCGTTTGAGAGCGTTTTATTTGCGCTTGGAATCCGTTTTGTGGGAGAAACAGTTGCCAAAAAGCTAGCTAAACATTATAAAAATATAGATGCTTTGAGCCAAGCTTCATTGATGGATTTAGTTCTGGTTGATGAAATTGGAGAAAGAATTGCCAAAAGCGTTATTGAATTCTTCGAAAATGAAGAAAACAGAAAAATTATTGAACGCTTAAAAAGTTATGGAATTCAGTTTGAAATTGAAGAAAAAATAAACCCAAATGCTACTGATAAATTTGCTGGAAAAACTTTTGTGGTTTCGGGCGTCTTTAGTCAATTTTCTAGAGATGAACTAAAGAAAGCCATAGAAGATAACGGAGGAAAAGTAGGAAGCTCAATTTCTGCAAAGACAGATTTTGTAGTGGCAGGAGATAATATGGGGCCAGCAAAACTGGAAAAAGCAACGAAGCTAAACATCACTATATTATCAGAAGAAGATTTTATAAACAAATTAAATGAAGCCTAATAAACCGTCATTAATTTTGTTTTTTCTGGCACTGTTTTGTACCATCATTTTTGATTGGGCAAAGCAGGACTTTTTTGCGACCTATGCAAAAGCGATTGTTCTTCCTGCGATTTTTATTTATTACCTAATCAGCAGTGAGTTTCAAATCAGAAAAACAGAAGGTTTAATTTTCTTCTTTTGTTTTGTTGGACAAGTTTATGATTTAATGGATGTGGAGAGTTCTGAAATTGGAGGGGTACTCAGTTTTCTGATTGTCTATTCTCTAATCGTGACCATATTTATTCGGGAACACGAAAGAATAAAACTAACCAAACGGGATATTTTGCCTATTTCTATCGTAGTAGTTTTTATTGTCTATTTATTGATCTCTGTTTTAAGTCTGCAGCTTGATAGCATGAGAAAATTTATTACACTTTATACTGTATACGGAATCGTTTTGAGTGTACTGAGTTATTTCTGCTTTGTCAGCTACATTACAAAAGGCACGCATATGGCATTGCTAATGTCGCTCATGGCAATAAGCTATATCTTCTCTGATATCTTTTATATTTTTAATGAGTATTTCTCGTATTCGGTTGTTCTAGTCCTAATACGAGATACAACTCAAATTCTAGCTTATTTCTTTATGGTAGAATACTTTTTAGAAAAAGCTAGAATTCAAAAAAAAACTATACCACAATAGTGGCGCTTTGATTTGTATGAGCTTTATCTTTATCAAAGTAAAAATCAATACGGCCTAAATTAATTCCGTAGCATCCTACTTGATTTACTAAGACATCTTTTCCAGCTTTATTTTTTACTACAGTAGGTTTGTCTAAGAAAGTGTGCGTGTGGCCTCCAATAATCAGATCAATATCTTGAGTTTGTGCAGCAAATGTCAAATCACTAATTTTTGTTGGCTCATCTTTGTATTTGTAACCTAAATGCGAAAGACAAATTACCAAATCACATTTTTGTTCTTGTTTTAATAGTTTTGTCATATCCTGAGCAACTTCAACCGGATTATTGTAAACCGTTTCCAGATATAGTTTTTTATCTACTAAACCTTGCAATTCAATTCCAACTCCAAAAACACCAACTTTAATTCCGTTTTTATTAAAGATTTTGTACGGTTTCACATGACCGTCCATAACCGTATTTTTAAAATCATAATTAGAGTTGATAAAATCGAAAGTCGCATGCGGAAGCTGTGCGTACAATCCATCAAGACCATTGTCAAAATCATGGTTTCCAATTGTAGAAGCATCATATTTCATCATGCTCATCAATTTGAATTCCAATTCACCCCCATAATAATTAAAATACGGAGTTCCCTGAAAAATATCTCCAGCATCCAATAAAAGCACATTCGGATTTTCTTTACGGATAGCTTCAATTAATGTTGCACGACGAGATACACCGCCTTTATTTGGGTTGCGGGGATCATCGGCAGGAAAAGGATCAATGTGGCTGTGCACATCATTAGTATGTAGAATTGTTAGATGCTTAATGTCGTTACTTTCAAAACTGCTCAAAGACAATCCTAAACTTAATAGGGCAGTACCTGCTGCTGTTTTTTCGATAAACTCTCTTCTTTTCATTTTATATATTTTTTGCAGAAATGCTTTGCTTGTTTTTAATTTTTGTTTTGGCCACCAATTTCACGAATTAACACGAATTGATTTTTCAAGAGGATTCTAAAATTTGTGCAAATTTGTGTAATTGCTTCGCCTGTTCGCTATCGCTCGAGTCGTGGCGAACCCTTTTTATTCTTCTGTGATTCTGATATTTTTAGGAGCCACTACTGTGTCTACTTCTTTAAAATAATCAATTAATACATCTCTAAGTTTGTAGTTTAAGTCAAACTTCTGAGTGCTTTTTGCAAAGAAAGTCATGCTGTCTCCGCCATTTGCTAAATAGTCATTTGTGGCAACATAATACGTTTTGTTTAGATCAAGCGGTTTGCCTTGCACCATGATATCTTTTGCTTTATTGTCTTTTGTAATAGTAAAGGTCATTCCAGACAATGGCTGAGGTTTTTTCTCCTTAATAATATAGGCAGCAATATCTAAGATCTGATCACCTTTTAAAGCCATCACAACTAAACTATTTTCAAAAGGCATAATTTCAAAAGCTGTTCTGGTTGTAACATTTCCTTTAGGAAGAATAGCACGGATACCACCATGATTTAAAAGACATACATCAATATCTTTCTTTTCACGAGCATTAAAAACAATGTTTCCTCTCTGTACGCAAACATCGGCCATTAAGCTTCCAATGCCAGTTTGCCATTTTCCTGTGCTTTTGTCTAGAGTTTCTGGGCAATAGGCCAATACGTTATCCAAATCCTGATTAATATGATCGCGATAAGGTTTAATGAAGTTTTCAATTGCAGAAGTTTCTCCAGCTTTTTCGGTAACTGGAAGTTGTTTTCCTTCAATTTTAGTTAAATTGTAGTTCTTTGTACTACAAGAAGAGATTGAAAAAAGTGTTAAGAATATAACAAAAAGTTTTAAAAATCCGTTATACTTTTTTAGTTTTACCATTTTAAATGCAACTTAAATAATTAATTTTGTAATCTAGTAAAAGTACTATGTTTTTAAATTATATAAAGGAATTTTTTGTAAAAAAATCATTAAATGTTAATTTAAATAATGAAAAAAGCGAAGTATTTACTAAAAACGTTCAAACAATTGGTTTATTGATAGATGAGAGCATTTTTCAATCTTCAGAAGCATTAATTAAGGAGATAACACTCCACGGAATCGCTTTAGAAAACATAAAAGTTCTTGCCTACAGAGAAAAATTTAAGGAAAAAGAGACCTATTCTCATCCAACTTTTGGTAAAAAACACATCAATTGGAAGGGAGAAATTACAGAAGGTTTCTTAAAAGAATTTATAAGTTCAAAATTTGATCTTTTGCTAAGCTATTACGATGTTGAAAATGTTTTTTTGATGTTGGTAACCTGCAAATCAAAAGCTAAATTTAAAGTCGGATTTTCTGCTGTAGATCAAAATGTGAATCGTTTGATGATTAATACAGGATTAGGAAACTATAAACTGTTCGTTTCAGAATTGTTTAGGTATTTAAAAAATATAAAATAAATTATAATTAATAATATGCAATCATTAATAGGAACTGGTGTTGCGCTTGTAACGCCATTTAAAAAAGATTTTTCAGTTGACATTGAGGCTTTACAGCGAATTGTAAACTTCTCTATAGATGGTGGAGTGGAGTATCTTGTGGTAATGGGAACAACGGCAGAAAATGCAACCCTTACAGCAGAAGAGAAAGAGTTGGTTATAAAGACTGTAATCGATGTGAATAAAGGAAGATTGCCTCTAGTTTTAGGAGTTGGAGGTAATAATACTATGCAGATTGTAGAAGAGTTGAAAACAAGAGATTTTTCGGCTTTTGAAGCGATATTATCTGTTTCTCCATATTATAATAAACCAACACAGGAAGGAATTTATCAGCACTTTAAAGCAATTGCTGAAGCTTCTCCAGTTCCTGTAATCTTATATAATGTTCCAGGAAGAACGGCAAGCAACATGCTTCCTTCAACAGTGGTGCGTTTGGCTAACGATTTTAAAAATGTTGTGGCAATTAAAGAAGCTGCTGGAGATATGGCTCAAGCAATGCAGATTATTAAAAACGCTCCAAAAGATTTCTTAGTGATTTCTGGAGATGATATGCTGGCGCTTCCAATCGTTTTAGCGGGTGGAGCAGGAGTTATTTCTGTAATCGGACAAGGTTTTCCTAAAGAATTTTCAGAAATGATTCGTTTAGGATTGAATAAAAAAGCAACAGACGCTTTCAAAACACATTACTTTTTATCAGACAGTATCGATATGATTTTTGAGCAGGGAAATCCAGCCGGAATCAAACAAATCTTCCAAGCGCTTGGAATTGCTGAGAATACTGTTCGTCTTCCTTTAGTTTCTGTAGATGACTCTCTCGCAACAAGACTAAATGACTTTGTAAAAAACAGCATTAAATAATTGTTAAAGTGTTAGTATTTTAAGATACTAAAAAATTATTTTGCAGTAGCTAAATTAATAACTAAATTTGCCACCGAAACTTCGGTGCGATTTCACTTTGGCATAATTGTCTGAGAGATTGTAATAACAGTAAGAAAATGAAAAAAACACTATTGCTTTTAATTGTTGTAACTCTTTTTTATTCTTGTGGAGAATATCAAAAAGCGTTGAAAAATGAAGATGTTGCAGCAAAATTTGAAATGGCAACAAAAATGTATGATGCCGGTAAATACACAAAAGCGATTCGTCTTTTTGAGCAATTAGCCACTTCTTACAGAGGAAAACCTCAGGCAGAAAAGCTTTTTTACATGTTTTCGCAATCGTATTATAAAACAAAACAATACTATTTGGCTGGTTATCAGTTTGAGGCGTTTGTTTCGGGATATCCACGAAGTGAAAAAGTGCAAGAAGCTGCTTTTTTAGGAGCTTATAGTTATTCTAAGTTATCGCCAGTTTACAGTTTAGATCAGGCAGATACTGTAAAAGCATTAGAGAAATTACAGGCTTTTATTGATAATTATCCAAATTCAGAATACATTCCGCAAGCAAATGAGGCAGTTCAAAAGCTGAATGGTAAATTGGAGAAAAAAGCATACGAGAATGCTAAAGGGTACAATACAATTTCAGATTATAAATCGGCACTAATTGCTTTTGATAATTTTATCGCTGATTTTCCTGGAACACCTTTCAAAGAAGATGCGTTGTTTTATAAATACGATTCAGCATATAAATTGGCAATTAACAGTATTCCTTCAAAAATGGAAGAACGTTTGCATGTTGCGCAAACCGCTTATGCTAATTTGATGAAATTTAAAAGCGATACAAAATACAAAGAAAAGGCAGACGAAATGAATGCCAGAGTTGAAACAGATTTACAAAAATTTACTAAATAAAATAAAGTCATGGATTTAAAAAAGACGAATGCTCCTGTAAACACAATAACTTACAACAAAACAGTTATTGAAGAGCCAACAGGAAATGTGTATGAGGCAATTACCATTATGGCTAAAAGAGCAAATCAAATTAATTCAGAGATTAAAAAAGAATTGACTGAAAAATTAGAAGAGTTTGCTACTTATAATGATAGTCTAGAGGAAGTTTTTGAAAATAAAGAACAAATTGAAGTTTCTAAATTTTACGAAAAATTACCAAAACCACACGCTTTAGCTGTTCAAGAATGGTTAGACGGTAAAACTTACCACAGAAGTTCAAACAAATAATAGTACAATGTCAGTTTTAAACGGGAAAAAAATTTTACTGGGTGTTTCCGGTGGAATTGCAGCGTATAAAACAGCCACTTTAGTACGACTTTTTATAAAAGCAGGTGCACATGTCCAAGTGATCATGACACCTGCTTCTAAGGATTTTGTAACCCCACTTACATTATCTACCTTATCAAAAAATCCAGTACATTCAAGTTTCTTTAATCAGGATGATGAAGACGAGGTTTGGAACAATCATGTAGAATTGGCTCTTTGGGCAGATTTTATGCTGGTTGCGCCTGCTACTGCAAATACTTTGTCTAAAATGGCGACAGGAAACTGTGATAATCTTTTAATTGCTGCCTATTTATCAGCAAAATGTCCAGTTTATTTTGCGCCTGCAATGGACTTGGATATGTACAAGCATCCTTCAACTTTATCTAGTTTTACTGCGTTGAAACAGTACGGAAACATTATGATTCCTGCTGAAAGCGGAGAATTGGCCAGTGGTTTGTCTGGCGAAGGCCGAATGGCTGAACCTGAAAATATTGTTGCTTTTTTAGAAGCTGATTTAGAGAGTAAACTGCCATTAAAAGGAAAAAAAATACTAGTTACGGCTGGCCCAACATACGAAGCGATAGACCCTGTACGTTTTATTGGAAATCATTCTTCTGGTAAAATGGGATTTGATATTGCAAATGAAGCGGCAAGCTTGGGGGCAGAAGTGTTTTTAATTGCAGGTCCGACTCATTTAAAAGCGAAAAACAGTCTGATAAAAGTGGTTGATGTTATTTCGGCTCAAGAAATGTATGATGCTTGCCATTTGTATTTTAATGAAGTTGATGTGGCAATTGCAGCAGCAGCTGTTGCAGATTACAGACCAAAATTTGTTGCCGATCAAAAGATTAAAAAAAGTACAGAAGAATTTTCGATAGAACTTGAAAAGACAAAAGATATACTGTCTTCTTTGGGAGCTATTAAAAAAAATCAGTTTTTAATCGGATTCGCACTAGAAACTCAAAATGAAATTGAAAATGCTAAGTTGAAAATTCAGAAAAAAAACTTAGATTTGATTGTTTTAAATTCCTTACAAGATAAAGGTGCCGGTTTTAAAAAAGAAACCAATAAAGTGACTTTTATTGATAAAAATTTCGAAATAGAACCAATGGAATTGAAATCAAAAGAATCTGTAGCGGCAGATATTCTGAATAAAGTTATTCTGCATTTTTCAAAATAATAAACTTAGAATATACGCCTAAAACATAAATTGGGAACAACTTGTGTTTGTAAAATTAAATATGTAGACGATTATGAGTAAGATAGTTACATTGTTAGTGTTTTTAAGCTTTGGTTTTGTACAGGCTCAACAGCTAAATTGTACAGTGACTATTAATACAGAGCGGTTAACAAATCCAAATAATCAGGTTTTTAAAACGCTCCAGACTTCTTTGGCTGAATTTGTAAATAAAACAGATTGGACAGGATCAGCTTTAAAGCAAAACGAGAGAATAAACTGTTCAATGTATATTACTTTGTCGTCTAATAGTTCAGATCAGTTTACAGGAACCATTCAGGTTCAATCTTCAAGATTAATTTTTAATTCTACTTATTCTTCTCCAGTTTTAAATTATAACGATAAAGATTTTAATTTCAGATATACAGAATACGAACCTTTGTTGTTCAATCCAAATACCTACGATTCAAATCTGGTTTCTGTGATCTCTTTCTATTGTTATGTTATATTAGGAATGGATGCTGACACTTTTCAAATGGGTGCAGGAAATCCGTATCTTCAAACCGCTCAGAATATTGCCAATGTAGCGCAGCAAGGCGGTTTTAAAGGATGGAATCAATCTGATGGATTGCAAAATCGTTATTATTTGATTAACGATATGATTGCACCTACTTATAGCGATTTACGTCAGACAACTTATGCTTATCATACAGGATTAGATGCAATGACTATGGACCAAAAAGCGGCAAAAGAGAAAATAAAAAATGCTTTACTTTTAATAGGAAAGCTAAATTCAGTGAAGCCAAATGCTTTTATAACCCGAGTTTTCTTTGATGCAAAATCAGATGAAATTGTTTCTATTTTTTCTGGAGGGCCAAGCATTCCAATTACAGATTTAACAGATGTCTTAAATAAGGTTTCTCCGTTAAATTCTACCAAATGGTCGCAGATTAAATATTAATCTCGTTTCCATTTTTATAATCCACTTAAAACTCTTTAACTCTCATTTTTATAAAATTGCCCTATGATTACATCACTGTCAATTAAGAATTATGCTCTTATCGAAAAACTTGCCATAGATTTTTCTAAAGGTTTTTCTATAATTACAGGTGAGACAGGTGCAGGAAAGTCAATTATTTTAGGAGCTATTGGTCTTGTTTTAGGTAAAAGGGCAGATCTTACTTCGTTAAAAAATAAAGAAGAAAAATGTGTTATTGAAGCGCAATTTGAAATTGGAAAATACAATTTAAAAGAATTTTTTGAAGCTAATGATTTGGATTATGAAGATGAAACCATCATTAGAAGAGAAATTTTACCTTCTGGTAAATCTCGTGCTTTTATAAATGACAGTCCGGTAAATCTTCAGGAATTGCAAGATTTGAGTTTGTATTTGATTGATATTCATTCGCAACAGCAAACTCAGGAATTGTCAGATGAAAATGTTCAGTTTAAAATTATTGATGCTATTGCAAACAATAATGAAGTAATTGCAGAATATCAGAAACTACTGAAATCATATAAATCAGATAAATCAAAGTTAAATGCATTGCTTAAAAAACAAAGTGATGCAGGAAAAGAACAAGAGTACCATACATTTTTATTGAATGAATTGGTGGCAGCTCAGTTAAAATCTGGTGAGCAAGAAGAATTAGAAGCAGATTATGAAAAACTGAATAATGTTGAGATAATTAAAGAATCTCTAGATAAATCTTTATCAATTGCAAATGAAGAACAATTTGGTGTTTTTCATAATCTGAATGAAATCAAAAATGCACTGCAAAAAGTGGCTCCTTTTTCATCAGAATATCAAAATTTGTTTGAAAGAATTACAAGTTTGACTATTGAGTTTGATGATATTTCTAAAGAATTGGAAAATTGTTCAGAGAAATTGTTAAACGATCCAGCGCAGTTAGAATTGATAAATCAGAAACTGCAATTGATTTATAACCTGCAAAAAAAGCATCAAGCGGGTTCTGTAGATGAGCTTCTTCAGATTCAATCAGATTTAGGAAACTCTTTATTGGAATTGGATAATATGGATGAAGAAATTGCTTCTTTGTCTAAAATTATAGAAGAGAAAGCAGTGGAATTGGATGATTATGCATCGAAAATACATGACAACAGGGTAAATGCAATTCCGAAATTATCAGAACAGCTTGTTTCTATTTTAGAGACTTTAGGAATGCCTAATGCTCGTTTTAATATGGAATTGTTGCCTTCTGAAACGTATTTCCAAAACGGAAAAGATGAACTTCAATTTTTATTCTCTGCAAATAAAGGAACTGATTTTGGGTTATTGAAAAAAGTAGCTTCAGGTGGTGAGATGTCTCGTATCATGCTGGCTGTAAAAGCAATTCTAGCTAAGTACTCAAAACTTCCGACTTTAATTTTTGATGAAATTGATACAGGGGTTTCTGGAGAAATTGCGATCAGAATGGGAGAGATTATGAAAGAAATGAGTAATACAATGCAGATTTTTGCCATTACACATTTACCGCAAATTGCAGCGAAGGGAGATTCTCATTTTAAAGTTTCTAAAGCAACAATTGATGATGATACGCAGTCAGAATTAAAGTTGTTGTCTCAGGATGAAAGAGTTATAGAAATAGCTCAAATGTTATCTGGTGCAGTTGTTTCTGATTCGGCTTTAAATCACGCGAAAGCCTTGTTGAACTAAAGAAATACTTTATATTTGTCATCGAAAAAATAAGTAAACAAACGGGAATAAGCACTCATTTACCTAATAAATAGCTTATTAACGAATAAATAAAATAAGTATGATTATAGAACCTAGAATGAGAGGATTTATTTGTTTGACTGCCCATCCAACGGGAGCTGAGCAAAATGTAAAAAATCAAATCGAATACGTAAAATCTAAAGGAGAAATCGCTGGCGCTAAAAAAGTTTTAGTAATCGGTGCTTCTACAGGTTTCGGATTGGCTTCAAGAATTACTAGTGCTTTTGGTTCTGGTGCGTCAACAATTGGAGTGTTTTTTGAAAAACCACCAGTTGAAGGAAAAACGGCTTCTCCAGGATGGTATAATTCTGCAGCATTCGAGAAAGAAGCTCATAAAGCAGGTTTATATGCAAAAAGTATCAACGGAGATGCATTTTCAAACGAAATTAAGAGAGAAACTTTAGATTTAATCAAAGCTGATTTAGGTCAAGTAGATCTTGTAATTTATAGTTTAGCTTCTCCAGTACGTACAAACCCAAATACAGGAGTTACACACCGTTCTGTTTTAAAACCAATTGGACAGACGTTTACAAATAAAACAGTTGATTTTCACACAGGAAAAGTTTCTGATGTTTCTATTGCTCCAGCTAACGAGGAAGATATTGAAAACACAGTTGCTGTAATGGGCGGAGAAGACTGGGCAATGTGGATTGATGCTTTGAAAGCTGAGAATTTGTTGGCTGAAGGGGCTACAACAGTTGCTTATTCTTATATCGGGCCAGCGTTAACTGAAGCAGTTTACCGTAAAGGAACTATTGGTCGTGCAAAAGATCATTTAGAAGCTACAGCATTTACTATTTCAGATTCTTTAGAATCTATCGGAGGAAAAGCTTATGTTTCTGTGAATAAAGCTTTAGTTACACAAGCAAGTTCTGCAATTCCGGTAATTCCGTTATATATTTCTCTTTTATACAAAATCATGAAGGAAGAAGGAATTCATGAGGGTTGTATTGAGCAAATTCAGCGTTTATTCCAAGACAGATTATACAATGGTTCTGAAGTTCCTGTTGATGAAAAAGGAAGAATCAGAATTGATGATTGGGAAATGCGCGAAGATGTTCAGGAAAAAGTGGCTAAACTTTGGTTGGAAGCTACAACAGAAACATTGCCAGAAATTGGTGATTTAGCAGGATATAGAAGTGATTTCTTAAACTTATTCGGATTTGAAGTTCCAGGTGTTGATTACAACGCAGACACAAACGAAGTTGTTGAGATTGAAAGTATCAAATAGCAATATTTTACTACTAGTAAACAAAAAACCATCAGCCAAAAGTTGATGGTTTTTTTGTGAATATACCATATCTTTGTTAAAATTTTAAAACAATAAAAATATACCCTTTAATAACGCGCATTCTGCTATGATTTTTTCTTTAATTATACCCGTGTATAATCGTCCAGATGAAGTTGATGAGCTTTTAGAAAGTCTCTCAAAATCTGATTATAATGAAGCTTTTGAAATTGTTCTTGTCGAAGATGGATCTTCAGTTCCATGTCGAGATGTGGTGATGAATTATCAAGGAAAATTAAATATATCGTATTATTTTAAAGAAAACTCTGGACCAGGAGATTCTAGAAATTTCGGAATGCAGAGAGCCAGAGGTGATTATTTTATCATTTTTGATTCAGATTGTATCATTCCATCTCAATATTTGACAGAAGTTCGTAAAGAATTAGATGCAAATTATGTGGATTGTTTTGGCGGACCAGATAAAGCGCTGGATAGTTTTTCAGATATTCAAAAAGCAATCAATTTTGCAATGACTTCTTTTTTAACAACTGGCGGAATTAGAGGTGGTTCTGAGAAAATTAATAAGTTTCAGCCGCGAAGTTTTAATATGGGAATTTCCAGAAAAGCTTTTGAAGCATCAAAAGGTTTTGGAAATATTCATCCAGGTGAAGATCCAGATTTATCAATTCGTTTATGGAATTTAGGTTTTGAGACAAGACTTTTTAAAGACGCCTACGTATATCATAAAAGAAGAATCGATTGGGAGAAGTTTTCTATTCAAGTAAACAAATTTGGTATTGCCCGACCAATTTTAAATAGTTGGTATCCAGAACATAATAAGCTGACTTTTTTCTTCCCGACATTTTTTATACTCGGATTATTATTAGCTTTTTTATTGTTAATCTTTAATATCGATATTTTATTACAATTATATTTCGTATATTTCGTTATAATTTTTCTTACAGCAAGTGTTCAAAACAAAAGTATTAAAATTGGATACCTATCTGTAATAGCTGTGTGGAAACAGTTTTATGGTTACGGAACAGGATTTTTACAATCATATGTGAAGGTAATTTTGTTAAAGAAAAAGCCACAAGAAGCTTTTCCGCGTATGTTTTTTAAATTATAAGAATGGCAAAAGTTATTGGGCTTACAGGAGGAATTGGCAGCGGAAAAACTACTGTTGCAAACTATTTTGAAGAAATGGGCGTTCCTGTTTATATCGCTGATGACGGTGCTAAAAGAGTAATGCAATCAAAAAATATTCTCTCAGAAGTAAAATCTGCTTTTGGTGGCAACATTTTTGATGGAGAAGTTTTAAATCGTGCCAAATTAGCACAGGTTGTTTTTAATGATAAAGAGCAATTAGCAAAATTGAATGCTATTGTACATCCAGCAGTAAAATTAGATTTTGAAGAATGGGTGAAAGAACATAAAAATCAAGATTATGTAATTTATGAAGCCGCTATTTTGTTTGAAAGCGGGCGATATAAAGACTGCGACGTAATTATAACCGTTACAGCTCCAGAAGAAGTGAGGATTGAACGAGTGATAAAACGAGATAAAACAACCCGCGAACAAGTTTTAAGTAGAATGAAAATGCAGTGGGATGATGAAAAACGAATTTCTAACAGCAATTTCGTGATTAATAACAATAATCTTAAAAATGCTAGAGAAGAAGTTGTTAAAATTCTTAAAATTTTAAATATAAAACAAAAACAGTCTTAAATGTTAATATTTGGTTAATGTATTATTTAGTATATTGTTAAAATATTAATTTTGTTTCGATGAATAAATTATTTTTTAGAATACTTGTTTTACTGATGAGTCTGTCCTTGATAGGGATAATTCTGGTTCAAGTGTTTTGGTTCAATTCTTCGTTCAAAAATAATGAAGAGCAGTTTAAATACCACGTTACTCAAGTAATTGGAAATGTTGCAGATAAGCTGGAACAACAAGAAGAGTACAGTTTCTACGACAAATATAACCGTATAAAAGACAGTACGGGGAAAATTCCAAAAAAAGAAGATTTACTTGAGGTACTCTATGTACAAAGAAACCCAAAAACGAATAAAACAATTGTTTATTCGAGTACGTTAACATCTGAAGATTATGATATCAACGGTTCAGTTTTTAACAAAAAATTCAGTAGTGAGCGTTTTAAAAATTTTAGTTCTAAAAGAGTAACTGAAGTTTATAATAACAACAATGGAATTGATAATAATAATAGTTTAGGACAAAGTATAATTCCTGACCTAAAAATTGAAAAATCAGGAAGCTTAGATATATTAAATAAAGTTCAGCAGCAAATTCAATATAAAGATATTGCTTCTTTAACTCCAATTGAAGGGAGGGTGACAAAAGATAAACTTTTTAAATTATTAAAGAAGGAGCTCGAAGAATATGGTGTAAAAACAAAATTTGAATTCGGAATATATAGTAACGGTAATCCAACAAAAATAAAATCTGATGGATTTCATTATGATAAAGAAGCCACTTACAGTATTCCAATTTATACAGACAATGAAGGAAACAGTAGATATGAACTCTCTGTAACATTCCCTCACAAAAAGAAGTTCTTACTATCCGAATTATTAAGTATAACTATTTTATCGATAGTTTTTACATTAATTATAATTGTAGCATATACGAGTGCCTTAAACCAGCTTTTGCGTCAGAAACATATTTCTGAAATTAAGACAGATTTTATTAATAACATGACTCATGAGTTTAAAACGCCAATTGCGACAATAAATTTAGCATTAGATGCTATTAGAAGTCCTAAAGTTATTGAAGATAAAGAAAAGGTTTATCGATATCTTCAAATGATTCGGGATGAAAATAAAAGAATGCACGCTCAAGTCGAAAATGTACTGCGTATTTCTAAACTAGAAAAGAAGGAACTTGATATTACAAAAGAGCCTACTATAGTTACAGATATTATTGACGATGCAATTGAGCATGTAAATCTGATATTAGAAGACAGACAAGGAACTGTCGAAAAGCATTATAATGCAGCCAGAACAACAGTTTTGACAAATGAAGTTCATTTTACAAATGTGTTGGTTAATATTTTAGAAAATGCAATAAAATATTCACCAGATGCGCCTAAAATTGAAATTTTTACAGAAAATGTGAAGGACATGATTCTGATAAAAGTAAAAGATCATGGTTTGGGAATGAGTAAGATAGCTCAGAAACGAGTTTTTGAGAAGTTTTACAGAGAACATACTGGTGACCTTCATAATGTAAAAGGGCATGGTTTAGGATTGGCATATGTAAAAAGAATAGTGGAGGATCACAATGGTCAAGTATATGTAGAAAGCGAAAAAGGAAAAGGTAGCACCTTTATAATAAAAATACCATTAATAAATTAAAATATGGAAAATACTAACAAAAGAATACTTTTAGTAGAAGATGACCTAAATTTTGGGGCGGTTCTTAAAGATTATCTAATGTTAAATGACTTTGAAGTTACTTTAGCTAAAAACGGTATGGAAGGTTTCGAGAAATTCAAGAAAGATGTATACGATTTATGTATTCTTGATGTAATGATGCCTTATAAAGATGGTTACACTTTAGCCAAAGAAATTAGAGAGAAGAACAGTGAAGTGCCAATTATATTCTTGACAGCAAAATCTATGAAAGAGGATGTGTTAAAAGGATACAAAGCTGGTGCTGACGACTATTTAAATAAACCTTTTGATTCTGAAGTTCTTTTAATGAAAATTAAAGCAATCATTCAAAGAAAATCTGCAGATACAAAAGCAGAACAAGTACAGTTTGAATTTAATATTGGTAAATTTCATTTAAATTCAAAATTAAGATTCCTTACTTTCCAAGATGAGGAGCCTATTAAATTATCTCCAAAAGAAAATGAATTGCTTAAAATGCTTATTCTTCATGAAAATGACTTAATGCCAAGAGAATTAGCTTTAACAAAAATTTGGAGAGACGATAACTACTTTACTTCAAGAAGTATGGACGTTTACATCGCTAAATTGAGAAAATATTTAAAAGCTGATGAAGATGTTGAAATCTTAAACATTCACGGAGAAGGTTTTAGATTAGTAGTAAAAAGCAAAGTTTCTGAATAATTAGTTCACCAAAATATAATATAAGCTCTGAGAAATCAGGGCTTTTTTTGTGCTTAAAAAGCTTTACTGCTTAATCTGGTCATTTCTACGAAGGAGAAATCACACGCGTAATTCGACAAAGATTCGCGATTTTGTTTGCGGAATTTCTAGTGTGATTTCTCCTTCGTCGAAATGACAAACTTTGCGGAAAACACTGGAATTTATGTTTTTTTTGTTATAATTTCTTTTATTTGAAGCTGTTTCCTGCTATCCCGCTTATATCTTTTTCTTGCTAAAGGAGCAAGAAAAAGGATACCGCTTCTATCAGGACTAGGGCTTTAGTTTTCAGATAGATAATGTGTGTTTTTACAATTCGATGAACGTGTTAGTTGTTTTTTTACATGAATTTTCTTTAAAATAAATTTGGAAAATCAAAAAACAATTCTGAATATTTGCAGACGAAAAAAATAATAACCCTTTAAAACGAAGAAAAAATGTTTGTATTTGCATCGACATCACAAAGCTTCACACCAAATGAATTTGGTGCAGCAATTCTTCGTGGCTTATTTCAATCTTAGAAATATATTTTTTGATATATAAAAAAGCCCGAAGACAATAAGTTTCGGGCTTTTTTTATTCTAGACACTTCAAAAATTTTCCCGAAAATCGATTTTTAGTATTATCCGCAAGGATAAAATTTTTAAGCCTTTTAGGCTTTAATTTAATGCACGATAATTTTTTTATGGAAAATTATACGGTAGACGAGTATGCATTATGTACTCGTTTTAAAAGTAGAAGAAGAAAGAAAAGATTAGTAAAAGAAGATTTTGAAAAACAATTAATTCAGTTAAGAAAGCTTGAAGCTGATCTTTGGAAAAAACGTAGAGACTTACCATTGGTTCCTTTAGAAATTCCTTATCAAAAAGGCTGGCAACGTAATTTTAAATTAAGAGAAGATATTGCCAGATCAAGTGAAGCGACATTTTACATAGAATTATTGGAAAAAATAAATACATGGCAGTTTTCTCATGAAAAAGATTTTAAGAAAAAGAAAAAAAGAAAAAGAAAACATGTGTATGTTGAAAAACTCCAGACTGTAAAAGAGTTTTCGGAATGGGAATGGAAAAGTTCAAAACTGGAATTGACCGAAAAAGAAAAAGCCCATTTTTATAAAAGGGAACGTTGGTGCAGCAATTGCAAACGATATAAAATTCATTACGTATTTAATGAACCTTGGCGGTATGTGCTTCGTGTTAGCCCTTATATGATAACACATACAAAAATGGTCGATTCAGATTTAGAAAGTCAAATTCAACTAGTTGACAATTATATTGTTAATCATAATCTGAGAAATAAAATAAATAGATTAATACACGGCAGTTCTCATAAATGGAGTTATTATGAAAATGAAAATCCAAAAGAGATCAGCCCAATTAAAAATAAAAGTCTGCACATTTTGTATCAGCAATATGCAGACGAAATGATAGAAAATCATGGGAAATAAATTATCTGGAAAAGACCTGATTAAACTAGGTTTTCCAAAGAACAATTCAATAAACATAGCCTTAGGGCAGATAAACAGATATAGAAAAAGAGAGAAAAAAGAATCTATTCTAACAGAAGCGAAAGATGTTTTGTTAAATCCTGAAAAATATGAAGGAAACGGAACTTGGGGAAAAGTAGCTGAAGGTTTGATAAAACCTGTTCAGATAAGAATGCATCAGCTTAAAAATACTAGAGCGCCGTTTAAAATTTTTGGAGAAAATGAAATCGATGAGCAGGCAAAATTTCAATTGTATGATTCGTTGAAACTGCCAATTTCAGTTGCAGGTGCTTTAATGCCAGACGCGCATTCGGGTTACGGATTGCCTATTGGTGGCGTATTAGCAACTGATAACGCTGTGATTCCATACGGAGTTGGTGTAGACATTGGGTGTAGAATGAGCCTTTCGATTTTTGATTTGCCAGCTTCTCATTTTAAAGGAAAAGAACATCAGTTGGAAGCCATTTTAAAAGACAATACAAAGTTTGGAATGTATGAGACGCACAATTCACGTGTAGATCATGAAGTGTTTTACAATAGTGGATTTCAAGATATTCCGTTATTGAAAAATCTTCTTCCAAAAGCCTATAAACAATTAGGAACGTCGGGCGGAGGAAACCATTTTGTGGAATTTGGAATCGCAAAAATTGAAAATCCTGAAAACGAATGGAAATTGGAAAAGGGAGAATATTTTGCTGTTCTTTCTCATAGCGGTTCTCGCGGATTAGGGGCAAATATTGCGAAGCATTATACGTATTTGGCAACAAAACAATGTCCGTTACCTAAAAACGTACAGCATTTGGCTTGGCTGGATTTGAATACTCATGACGGTCAAGAATATTGGCTGGCAATGAATTTAGCTGGAGAATATGCAAAAGCCTGTCATGATGATATTCACAGACGAATTGCCAAAGCGATTGGAAAAAGAGTTGTGGTAACAATTGAGAACCATCACAATTTTGCTTGGAAAGAAGCCGTGAATGGTCAGGAATGTATCGTGCACAGAAAAGGAGCAACTCCTGCAGGAGAAGGTCAATTGGGAATTATTCCAGGTTCGATGACTGCGCCGGGTTTTATTGTAAAAGGAAAAGGAAATTCTGAAAGTTTAAATTCGGCTTCGCATGGTGCAGGACGTTTGTTTTCGAGAGCAAAATGTAAAAGCACTTTTACACAAAGCCTGATTAATAAAGAATTGAAGAAACACGAAGTGACTTTAATCGGTGGGAATATTGACGAAGCTCCAATGGCATACAAAGACATCACGAAAGTAATGGCGAATCAAACTGATCTAGTTGAAGTTTTGGGAACTTTTACGCCAAAGATTATTAGAATGGATCGTTAAGAAGAAATTTAAAATGGAAAAAATAATTCAGATAACAGCGGGTCGCGGACCTGCAGAATGCACTTGGGTTGTTGCCCAAGTGCTTAAAAAAGTTTTGGAAGAAGCACAAGATCAGAATTTAGATGTGGTTTTACTTCAAAGAGAGAAAGGAGAAGAAAACGGAACTATTGAAACCGCATCGATTTCTGTAAAAGGAAAAAATGCTGATCAGTTTGTGAAATCTTGGGTTGGAACGATTCAGTGGATTGGTCAGAGTCAATTTAGAAAAATGCACAAACGCAAGAACTGGTTTATTGGAATTTTTGAAATTGAACAGCAAAAGAATGCTGTAGTTTCAGAGGATGATATTCAATATCAGGCCATGAGAAGTTCTGGAGCGGGAGGTCAGCATGTTAATAAGGTGAGTTCGGCAATTCGGGCAACTCATATTCCGACTGGAATTGCAGTTGTCGCTATGGACAGCCGTTCTCAGCACCAAAACAAAAAACTGGCAACAGAAAGATTATTTAAAAAACTAGAAGACGAGAAACTTACTCAGCTTAAAAATCATGTTGGAAAACAATGGGAAAATCAGCTCAATGTACAGCGTGGAAATCCAATAAGAATTTTTGCAGGAAGTGATTTTAAAAAGAACAAAGTAGAGAAAAGCTATAAAGGAACTCGTCAGAAATTAAAAAACGATTTACGCAATGAAAACAACTGATAAATACCTTTTTCAAGCCTTGGATAATTATCCGTTCTGGCTTGAAGGAACAATTGAATCTTTAGATTATGCTTTTTCTTATGATGATAAAAATACGATGGTTTTGTGTTTGTACGGAAGAATTCAGGCGGAACAATTAATGAATTATGAAGAGGCAAAATCTTATTTTCAGCAGGCTCTATCGATTAATATTCATGCGCTTGAAATCTATCCGTATTATTTAAAAACGTTGATTTTAAATGAAGATTATGAAGAGGCACAGAAATTAATTGATTTTGCTTTAACAGTAAAAGGAATAAATAAATCAGAGATTTACATCAAAAAAGCAATTCTGTTAGAAGTGCAACACGAATTTAAGGATGCTTTAAAAGAAATTAAGCAGGCAAAATTATATTCTATTCAGCATGATTATGATTCAGGAATTAGCGAGGTTGAAAAAAGAATTAAAGATAAAATTGATTTGCTGAAAAAGAAGAAAGAGAAGAAAGCTAAAAAAGATTTGAAGAAGAAATCGAAATGATTATGATAAAAAAACGATGCAAAATTTGCATCGTTTTTTTTATATACATCAATTTTGTCATTTCGACGAAGGAGAAATCTTCGCGAGAAGCTCGACAAAGATTTGATTTTCGTTGCGGAGTTACTTGTGGAGATTTCTCCTTCGTCGAAATGACAAAATTGTGGTAAATCTTTGTAGTAAAGAGGAATCGTAGTTTATTTCCAATGCAATTCCAAAGCAAAACAAGTTTTTTCACCTTTTGTAATGCTGAATGTTGCAGTTGTATGATCGTCGTCTTCACTTTCGTGAATTACAACATTATCTTGTAATGAAAGCTCTTTCATGAAATTCATCTCGAAACTTTTTACTTCTTGCTTTATAATTCTTTTTGGGTCGACATGATCCAAACACCATTCTAGGTATTTTACGTTATTTACATGGTTTACAATGTCTAAATCGGATAAATAAACTGTTTTTTCGAAAACGGCTTCTTTGTCATGATTGATATTGATTTTTGAAAAACCTTCTTCAGTTGCTCTTTTTTCTGGGAATAATTCAAAATGTTCGTAAGGAAGTGCTAAGGCTTCAGGACGACGCAATTGTGTATTGAAAACTGCCCAATATGTTTCGCAACCCACTATTTTTTTGCCATTTACGTACATTTCAAGTGCACGGACTGAACGCGAATTTTCAAGACTGTTAATCCATGTTTTTACAGTTACAATATCCTGCCATTTTGGTAAAGCATGAACTTCTACACGCATTCGGCTTAAAACCCACGCTTGATGGAATTCCTGCATGTCATAAAAGCTAATTCCTCCAACTTCTGAATGTGCAGCGGCGGTTAATTGTAAAATATTACACAAATCGGTATATTTTAAAAATCCGGTTGGCGTGCATTGCGTGAAATTGATTTCCCAGTCTTTGCTTAGAACTGAGGTGAAATTAGGAGATATTGGCATTTTTTAATTTTAGATTTTAGATTTTTCTTTTGAAAATAGAAGCAAGATGAAAGAAGAAAGACTTTCTTTTACTTTAGAAGATTTTCTATGTAATTTATAATTTCTTTTCTATCTGTTGCATAATCAAACCATTTCGTGTTTTCGTTTCGTTTGAACCACGTTAGTTGTCTTTTGGAGAATCTTCTGGTGTTCTTTTTGATTTCTTCTATCGCAAAAGGCAAAGTGAATTCTCCGTCAAAATAACTAAATAATTCCCTATAACCGACCGTTTGGAGCGCATTTAACGCTTTGTTAGGATAAAGTGCTTCAGCTTCTTTCAATAATCCTTCGTTCATCATGATGTCAACACGCTGGTTGATTCTGCTGTAAATGATTTCTCTATCGGCATCTAAACCAATTAGAATGGGAGTGAATTCTCGATTGTTTTTCTTTTGATTTAGAAATGAAGAATATGGTTTTTGTGATCCAATACAAACTTCTACAAAACGCATCATTCGCTGTGGGTTTTGTAAAGTCTGCGGATTTTCGGCTGTTATTTTTTGATAATAATCAGGATCTAAATTTTTCAGCTGATCTTGAAGATATTCAATTCCGAGTTTTTCGTAGTTCGAATTTACTTCAGAACGAACACTTGGGTCTATTTCAGGAAACTCGTCGAAACCTTTTAAAATGGCGTCAACATATAATCCTGAACCGCCAATGAGAATTACGTAATCATTTTTTTGAAATAATTCTTCGATTTTGGCTAAAGCTTCTTTTTCGTAATCGCCAACGGTGTAGTTTTCAAAAATGGATTTATTTTGAATGAAATGATGTTGGGCAGAATTTAATTCTTCTTGATTTGGAACAGCTGTTCCGATAGTCATTTCTTTGAAAAACTGACGGCTGTCGCAAGAAACGATTTCGGATTTAAAATGTTGTGCCAAAGCAATACTCAAGGCAGTTTTGCCTATAGCTGTTGGTCCGACAATGGTAATTAGGTATTTCATAGTTTTTAGCCCAGATGGAAATGGAAACCCCGGACTTATATTTGTTGAATTTTTTTTGGTGTAAAAGAGCGACCAACGGAAGCTCCTTTTATGCCTTAAAAAATTACAAATATAAGGAGGAGTTGGAATGTACAGCTGGATTAGCTTCTAAAATTAATTATTTGGCAGTTCGGTTCCGCATTCGTAACAATATTTTGCATTGTCAAAATGGACTTGAGACTGACATTTTCTGCATGTTTTTTTTCCGCTTACTGAATTGTTTCTTAAACTGCTTTTTGCAAATTCTGCAGTTACAATTCCAGTTGGAACGGCGATGATTCCGTAACCTAGAATCATTACAAATGCTGCTATAAATTGTCCTAACGGAGTTTGTGGCGAAATATCTCCGTAACCAACTGTTGTGAGGGTTACGATTGTCCAGTAAATCCCCATTGGAATGCTTGTGAATCCTGATTCTCTGCCTTCGACTAAGTACATTATAGTTCCGATTATTACGGTACTAATTAGAACAAAATAAATGAAAACCAGAATTTTTTCTTTGCTGGCTTCTATAGCTTCTTTTAGTTGAAGTGATTGATGGTTGATTTGCGGAATGTGTAAAATTTTGAATAATCGAAGGAAACGCAATGCTCTTACGATTGATAAAATGCTTGCGCCAGGAAAAAAAATGGATAAATACATTGGTAAAACGGCAAGCAAATCGATGATTCCGTAAAAGCTGAAAATGTATTTGACTGGTTTTTGGATTGAGATAATTCTAAGTATATATTCGATGGTGAAAAATACTGTAATTATCCATTCGCATACCAATAATTGGGCATGATATTTAGAACTAACTCCTTCAACGGTATCAAGCATTATCAAAAGAACGCTCAGTAAAATTAAACCCAGCAATACTAAATCGAACATTCGCCCTAAAATGGTGTTTGTGCCATATAGAACAATTTTGACTTTTTCTCTAAAGATTTCGTATTGTGATTTTGTTTTTTTCATATCCTTAAAGATAATGAAAGTTTTCAATGGTTAAAAATGAAGAATTTTTAATGATTTGCTTTTTCGGATATAACTCTGAATGATATTTTTTACGTCGCGATTGTGCTGCATTGGAACCAGAATATTTTTTAAGATTTCGATATTAGTGATTTGATAATTTAAATCATAATAGGCGTAACCTTTGTAAATTCCGTCTTCGATCAGAATGGCGCTTCGTTCGTTTACATTTCTTCCTCGGTCTATCAGAACCATATTTTTGTTCTCAAAACTGTTTTCTGAAATGAATTGCTGTACTCTCAAATTGTAAACTTCTGGAGTAACTTCGCCAATGCAGGCGCCGTCACATTCTTTGATTTTATATTGAAAACACTCTTTTTTGGTCTGATATAAACCTGTTAGTTTTTGGCACAAATGATATTTTGAAGTAAATCTGAAAAGTGCATTTTTACCTTCTTGTAACGATGCAAAAGAGGTAATTTCTTTTTTTCGTCCATCTGCTTTCTCCAATTTCAAATTGATATAGCCGTTTGAATCTTTTTCTGCATATAATGCAAAAGGAAAAACAGTTTTCTTTTGTGAACGATTATAGCGCGGACGATTGATTTTTACTTCTTGACTTTCTTTTAAAAGCGCAATTAATTCGCTTCCGGTTTCATCGTAAGTAATGGTGAAAACTTCTGCCTGAATTCGTTTGCTTTTGGTTGTAACTCCCGTAAAATGCTGATTGACTCTTTTTTTAATATTTTGGCTTTTGCCAATGTAAATTAAAGTCCCATCTTCTTTGTAGATATAATACACGCCTGTTTTAGCTGGCATTTGATTTAAAATATCCAAGAATTTTGGAGAAATTCCTTTTTCTACTTCGAGTTTTATAAAGTCTTTTACGATGGTTTTCTCAACATCTTTTTCCAAAAGCATTTTAAAAAGCTTCGTTGTAGCCATGGCATCTCCACTCGCGCGATGTCTGTCGGCCATTGGGATTCCGAGTGAACGAACTAATTTTCCTAAACTGTAAGATGGCTGTTCCGGAATTAGTTTTTTTGCTAATTCTACTGTACAAAGTGTTTTTGCTTCAAAATCGTAACCTAAACGTCTGAATTCTGTACGCAAGATTCTATAGTCGAAAGAGGCGTTGTGAGCTACGATAACGCAATCTTGAGTGATTTCTATAATTCGTTTAGCAACTTCATAGAATTTTGGAGCAGAACGCAACATAGTGTTATTAATTCCAGTCAGTTTTACTACGAAAGGCTGAATCGGAATTTCAGGATTGACAAGGCTAATGAATTGATCAACTACTTCATGCCCATCAAATTTGTAGATAGCGATTTCGGTAATTCCCTCTTCATTAAATTGTCCCCCAGTGGTTTCTATGTCAAGTATTGCGTACATATTCAATGTCAATGTCAAATATCAATGGCAATTACAATATCAAAACTCAATATCAATTTTGAAAATTGTTATTGTAATTGGCATTGTCATTGATATTGAAAAATTATCTTTTATTTATTATCATTTTTGATGAAATTGCGATTAATTGCTCTACTTCGACTAGAAGTTTATTTCTTTTACTGTCATCGCCTTCTTTAATATAATCTAGAATTTTTAATGAGTTTCTTGATTCTTTTAACTCCTTCACGACTAATTAAACTTTAAAAACAAAATCTTTATCAGTTATTGTCCCTTGTGCTTCTCCAAAATTTAGAGAGGAACTTCCTGATGATCGATTAATTGATTTTTATAATATTCATTTTCAAATAACCTTTCTAATTGTCGAGTGAAAAAAATACATTCTCCAGCAAATCGCACTAATCGATCTTCAAAATTGAATATTTTTTCCATTTAAATTTTTCCCATTTTTAAAATTGATATTGATTTTTGCAATTGTAATTGATATTGAAAAATCAACGACTTCCAAAAATGCTGCTTCCAATGCGAACCATTGTGCTTCCGCATTCTATTGCTAATTGATAATCTCCAGACATTCCCATTGATATCGTGTTCAGATTGCAGTTTTCTGTTTGCAGATTTTTTATCGAATCAAAAATGTTTTTTAAATGGGTAAATTCTTTTTTAATCTGGTTTTGGTCTTCGGTGAAAGTTGCCATTCCCATTAAACCTAAGATACGAATATTTTTTAATTCTTTAAATTCTGAAGAAGTTAAAAGTTCATTTAGTTCATTTTCGTCTAAACCAAATTTAGATTCTTCTTCAGCAATATAAATTTGAAGAAGACAATCTATTATTCTGTTATTTTTTGAAGCTTGTTTATTGATTTCTTGTAATAATTTCAAACTGTCAACGCCGTGAATCAAAGTGACATACGGCGCCATAAATTTGACTTTATTCGACTGAACATGACCAATCATATGCCATTGAATGTCTTTTGGCATTTGTTCCCATTTTTCAGTCATTTCCTGAATTTTGTTTTCTCCAAAAATGCGTTGACCTGCTTCGTAAGCCTGCATCAAATCTGAGACAGGCTTTGTTTTTGAAACGGCAACAAGAGTTACGTTTTCAGCTAAACTTGCTTTAATTGTATTTAAGTTCGATTGAATCGACATGGTATTTCTTTTTATAAAAACTGCTTCGAGATTTTCTCTGCTTTTTTGCTTTCGCTGTAATCATAAAAACCTTCTCCAGATTTTACTCCAAGTTTACCAGCTCTCACCATATTTACTAAAAGTGGGCAAGGAGCATATTTAGGATTTTTGAATCCGTCATACATTACGTTTAGAATGGCAAGACAAACGTCAAGGCCAATAAAATCAGCTAATTGCAATGGTCCCATTGGGTGACCCATTCCTAATTTCATTACCGTATCGATTTCGTAAACTCCAGCAACACCATTGTATAACGTTTCGATTGCTTCATTTAGCATTGGCATTAAAATTCTGTTTGCTACGAAACCTGGATAATCGTTTACTTCAACAGGAACTTTACCTAATTTTTCTGACAAAGTCATGATAATTTTAGTTACTTCATCGCTTGTATTGTATCCGCGGATGATTTCAACTAATTTCATAATCGGCACTGGATTCATAAAGTGCATTCCAATAACACGTTCAGGATGTGCTACAACAGCTCCAATTTGTGTAATTGAGATTGAAGAAGTGTTTGTTGCCAGAATAGTATTGTGAGAACAATATTCGTTTAATTGTTTGAAGATGTTCAGCTTTAATTCAACGTTTTCAGTTGCGGCTTCAACTACTAAATCAACTCCAACAACTCCGTCTTTTAAATCTGTATACGTAATAATATTGGTAATTGTTTTAGTAACATCTTCTTGAGTTATCGTTCCTTTAGACAACATACGGTCTAAGTTGGCAGCAATTGTTGCCATTCCTTTATCTAATGATTTTTCAGAAACGTCGATTAATTTTACGGTAAATCCGCTTTGCGCAAAAGTATGAGCAATTCCGTTACCCATTGTTCCTGCTCCAATTACAGCTATTGTTTTCATTTTATGCTAGATATTTTTTTATGATTTAGCCACGAATTCACCAAATAATTCGTGAATTCGTGGCTATTTATTTTGATTTACTTTTTTTACTATTTATTGAAACAATCAATAATCTGATAAGCCACACGTAATGCGTCTGTTGCCTGCTCAAGTGTTACAACTGGGGTTGTATTATTGTTAATTGCATCTGCAAACGAATTTAACTCATCTAAAATTGCATTGTTTTGCTCTACATCTGGATTTGTGAAATAAATTTGTTTTTTCACGCCTTCTGCATTTTGAAGGATCATATCAAAATCTCCAGGAACTTCTGGCGCATCTTTCATACGAACCACTTCGCATTTTTTCTCTAAAAAGTCAACTGAGATATAAGCGTCTTTTTGAAAGAAACGTGATTTACGCATGTTTTTCAACGAAATTCTGCTTGCCGTTAAATTGGCAACACAGCCATTTTCAAATTCAATTCTGGCATTGGCAATATCTGGCGTGTCGCTAATTACAGATACACCGCTTGCGTGAATGTCTTTTACTTTTGAATTAACAACGCTTAAAATTGCATCAATATCATGGATCATTAAATCTAAAACCACAGGAACGTCTGTACCACGCGGATTGAACTCTGCCAAACGATGCGTTTCTATAAACATCGGATTTTCGATCATGTTTTTTGTAGCAATAAAAGCGGGATTAAAACGCTCTACGTGGCCAACTTGCCCTTTTACATTGTATTCATTAGCTAAAGCGATAATTTCTTCAGCTTCTTCTACAGTATTTGCAATTGGTTTTTCAATAAAGATATGTTTTCCTGATTTGATTGCAACTTTTGCACATTTGTAGTGTGAAAGGGTTGGAGTTACAATATCAATCACGTCTACAGCGTGAATGAGTTTGGCAATTGTGCTGAAATTTTTATAGCCAAATTCTTTTGAGATTTTTTCGGCATTTTCTTGATTTTCGTCGTAAAATCCAACTAATTCGTATTTGTCAGATTGTTGTAATAAGCGTAAATGTATTTTACCAAGATGACCAGCACCTAAAACTCCTACTTTTAACATGAGAATGTATTTTAAACAAAAATATAATTTATTTGTTTACCGTGAAAATGAATTTAGGTAATTGTTAGTTATGAGTTATGAGTTATGAGTTATGAGTTATGAGTTATGAGTTGTGACTTATGAGTTATGACTTTCAACTTCTAGCTTCTAACTTCTAACTTCTAACTTCTAACCCTTAACCAATCCCCCTTAACTTATTTTAATTAAAAATCAATATTTGAAATCCTGTTTTGTTTCTTATTTTTGCGAAAATAAAACCTACCCATTTTGAAAGACACTGCCAAACATCAAGGACTTCGTAATCAATTAGTAGCCACTTTAGAACAAAAAGGAATTACTGATAAAGCGGTGCTGGATGCGATAAAAAAAATCCCGAGACACCTTTTTTTAAATTCAAGTTTTGAAGATTATGCTTATCAAGATAAGGCTTTTCCTATTGGAGCTGGGCAGACTATTTCGCAGCCTTACACGGTTGCTTTTCAGTCACAGTTATTAGAAGTAAAAAGAGATCATAAAATTCTTGAAATTGGAACAGGTTCTGGTTACCAGACTGCTGTTTTGTTTATGCTTGGAGCAAAAGTGTATACGGTTGAAAGACAAAGTGAATTGTTTAAAACGACATCGAATTTATTTCCGAAATTAAACATTCGCCCAAAACACGTTACTTTTGGCGACGGATATAAAGGATTGCCAAATTTCGCACCCTTTGACAGTATTATAGTTACGGCAGGTGCACCGTTTATTCCGCAACCATTAATGGCTCAATTAAAAATAGGAGGAAGATTGGTTATTCCACTGGGAGAAGATGTTCAGATTATGACTTTATTAATCAGGAAAAACGAAACTCAATTTGAAAAACATGAGTTTGGAGAATTTAGATTTGTTCCTCTATTAGAAGATAAAAATTAAAAGAAAAGCCCGTTTTAAAGCGGGCTTTTTTATTGGGTAAGAATTGAAATATACCTTTCTAAGCTTTCTTTCTCTTTTTGGGCTATAAAGAGAAAAAAGTCTTCTTTGTCTTTTTTGGTTTGAGCAATTTCTAAAGATTGGTAATATTGCATTCGAGTTTCGTAATCACCTTTAATATTGGCTATTGGATAACCTTTTTGCATCAGTATTAAATTCATAATTAATCTTGAAGTTCTTCCGTTTCCATCAATAAATGGATGAATTGTAACTAATCGTTCATGCATTTCAGCAGCAAGAATAATGGGGTGTAATTTATTTTTGTTGATTTCGTACCAAGTAAAATATTCTTCCATTTCCTGCGGAACCATTAAAGGCTGTGGAGGCATGTGACTGTTTCCTTGAATCATAACCTGAACTTTTCTGTAACGTCCGGCATCCTCTGGAATTATTCCACGAAGAATTAAATTATGAATTGCTAAAAGATCACGTTCGTTTAAAGAATTGTTTTTGCTCATTAACTCTTTTATAAAACCAATAGCTTCCTGATGATTAATGGCTTCAAGATGTTCTCGCATACTTTTTCCAGAAATTGTCAAGCCTTCATTGATAACCATATCAGTTTCACGAAGTGTCATGGTATTTCCTTCAATTCTATTGCTTTCAAAGGTATATTCTAATTCCAATGCTTGTTTGATCTTAAAGCTGTCGTACTGGCGATAGGAATCTAACTTTTCTTTTAAAGCATCAATCTCTTTTAGAATTTTCTCTAACGAAGTAGATAACTTAAGATTCGAAACTGTTTTATTGTATTTAATTTCGTCTTCAGCAACTTTTAATGCTTTCAAGGCAAGATCATCATCACCAATTTCGTAAAGTATCTTTTCTTTAAGCCAGGCAATCATTAAGGTTTCATAATCAATTTCTAAAAGTTGAGAAAGTTTAATTATTTGATCCTTTGTAGGTTTTCTTGTCCCCGATTCAAATTTACTTATCAAAGCTTGGTCAATTCCAGCAAGTTGTGCCAATTCACGTGTTTTTAAACCTTTCTGTTCTCTAGCATTTTTTAGTAAAGATTTCATTTAATGAAAATTTTAGTCTTGACAAATTTAGTCATTTTTTAAGTCAAAAGAAAAGCGATATTTAAATATCGCTTTTCTATATTGCTATTTTGGAGGTAAAGAGCCGTCTTTTCGCATTTCTTTGACTACAGCTTGCATAATTGCATCAACTGTTTGTCCTAAATCTGTAACGTATTGTGACTCTGTAGTTCCTGTCCATATTAATTTATTTTGTTTTAATGAAAAGACATTGGTTTCTACCATATAAGAAGTGGTTTCCTGATAGTAGCCTGGATCGTAGAAGTTTGGAGAGTACATTCCGTACCAGTTTCCGAAACCATATCCATACATACCTGTATACATTCCGTCAAAACCTCCGTAATACATTCCGGTGTAAGTGCCAGGAACATAATTAACTTCTTTTTCCTTGCTCACTAAACGCATACTGATTACGCCGTCAAAATTTTCGTCCTGTAGAATCTTTAGTTTTTGTTCTTGCGTTAATTGTGTGGTTGCATTTAAATATTGATACGAAGTTTTAAATATAGGATTTCCTGCTGCAATTCTATTTTCAGTAATTCGTCTCGAAGCTTCATCTTTGACCAAAGCCACAACCAAAACTTTCTTAAATTGTTCCTGAGTGATTGTTACATCAGGATCTCTCCAGCTATTTACAATAGAAGTATTACTGCCACAACTTGAAAACGCCGCAATAGCGAAAAACAAAACGAAGTACTTTTTCATATTTTACAGTTACATTATTTTGTAATAAAAATAACAATAAAATATTATAAATACATCATTTAGAGTGAATTAAATTTGGTTTTAATTGTAAGCTTTTTTAATACGATCTAAATCACGTTTCGTATCTTGTTCTTTTAGGGATTCACGCTTGTCATAATTCTTTTTCCCTTTGCACAATCCGATTTGAAGTTTGGCTAAACCTTTTTCATTTGTGAACAGTTTTAAAGGTATAATGGTTAAACCTTTTGCCTGAACACTTTTATGAAGTGTTTTTAATTCCTTTTTATTTAAAAGTAATTTTCTTTCACTTCTTGATTTATGATTGAATTGATTTCCAAAAGAATATTCTTCAATATAAGTATTAATGGCGAAAAGTTCCATGCCACTAAATTCACAGAAGCTTTCGGTAATATTTGCTTTTCCTAAACGGATAGATTTAATTTCTGTTCCTGCCAAAACAATTCCAGCAGTATAAGTATCGATTATTTCGTAATCGAATCGGGCTCTCTTGTTAAGTATATTGACTGATTTTATCATAGCTGCAAATGTAAGACAAAATTGAAAAATTGTGGCATTTAAAGATAATTAAAGTTTTTTTTAAATCTATGATTTTAATCAGTCTTGAGCAAAAAGCTTACTCATAAGTTTGTCCTGTAATTAAAAAAAAACGAAATAAAATGAAAAAGATTGTAACATTAGTGAGTATGGTATTAATCGGTTTAACTGCTAAGGCTCAAGATTCGTCTCATGGATTAAAAGGTGCTTGGTTTGCAACTTCTCAGTTTGGCTATCAGCAGACTAAAAATGATGGCAATAAAAACACAAATTTGTCTGTAATCCCAGTTGTAGGTACGTTTGTTACTCCATCTGTTGCTGTTGGGGCAGGTATTGGATATATTAATATCAAAGCCCAGACAGATGCGGGAACAGCAGCTAAGACAGATTTAATTGTTGTTCAGCCTTTAATTAGAAAATATTGGAACGTAGCGGGTTCATTATATTTCTTTGGACAAGCAGCAATCCCCGTTATTACTGGAAAAGAGAAAGAAAGTGAGTTGAAAGTTAATCAAGTTGGATTATCAGTATCTGGAGGGTTAGATTATTTTGTGACGAAAAACTTTTCTGTAGAGTTTTCTTATGATTTGGCTAATTTTACTTCAACAACATTAAAAGCTCAAGATGGAGAAAAAACAACTGTAACCAATTTTGGATTGGCACATGTTGCTAATGTTGACCCATTTTACAATACCGCTTTGGCAGGAAGTAATCCTAATTTGACTTCTCCTGTTTCTGTCGGATTTAAATTCATATTCTAATTTATTCTTTATTTGATTAATGTAAAATTCTATTTAGTAATTTTGCGAAAAAAGAAGACCGTACTTTTTTGAAGTACGGTCTTTTTGATAGTATTTAAAAAGTAAAAAATGCAAAATCAATCTAAAGATCCTTTACACGGAATTACACTTCAAAAAATTGTCGAAACACTGGTCGACTATTATGGTTTTGATACTTTAGGGGAATTAATTCCAATAAAATGCTTTAACTCAAACCCAAGTGTCAAATCAAGTCTTACTTTCTTAAGAAAAACAGATTGGGCTCGTAAGAAAGTAGAAGAGCTTTACATTAAAACGCTTCCTAAATTAAGCTGATTTATAATTTATAGGAAATCATAACTCCGCCACGGTACGGAAGCCATTCGCCACTTTTATTATAGTGAACTGCTTTGTCATATCTTCCTGGAGTCCCATCGTTATAATATCCGTGATAAAAACCTTGGTGCCAACCGCCTCCTACAAAGAAGTCAAGTAAAAATTTATCACTTAGTTTTAGGTTGTAACCAACTGTAGCTCCAATTCTATAGCCAAAGCCATCTTCGTAATTGTTACTATCCCAATAATTCCATTTTTGTATTTCGTACTTATCAGCGCCAATATGTGCTCCAGCATAAAAACCATTGTATTTTTCTTTAAAATGGTAACGAATTTCAGGAGTAACAGTTACAAACTTCATTGGATGATGTCCGTTAAAAGACTCCCAAAACGAAGCCATAACGTCTGCACTAAAAGTTGTTTTTTCTCCAATGCTGGTTTCAATACCAATGTTGGGAATGGCTAATAAAGCTGTTGCTCCATTAAATTTCACAAATGTCTGACTTTGCATTTGCACACAAAATAGAAGAACAATTAAGGCGGGTATTTTTTTCATAAGTATTTTTTGGAAATCAAAACAGCGATTTTTTGCTGATTTTGATCGCAAATATAACAGATAATGCTGAGTAGCTATTGTTTATAAGATTATTTTAACAAGAAGAAAATATTACTTTTCTAGTAATGAGTAAATTACCTTGTCTATAAATTTTCCATCCCAGAATTCTACTTCTCTTAAATGGGCTTCTTTAACAAAACCGCATTTTTGTAATACTTTTTCAGAGGCATAATTTTCTGGATCAATTACAGCTTCAATTGAATGCAGTTTTAAATCTTCAAAACCGTATTTAATCAGTTGGTTAACAGCTTCTGTAACAATTCCTTTTCCATGATGGTCAGGTGAGAGAATATAACCAATTTCAGCTCGATAATTCTCCGGTTGCATTCTGTAATACCCAATAATTCCAATTAGTTTAGAATCATTTTTAAATCGGACGCTCCAGTTTATTCCTTCATTAGTGTCAATCTTTTCATCAATCATTCTAATGAGCTCCAAAGCATCCTCGTGGTTTTTTGCCAGAGGTCTCGGAATATATTTCATATTTTCAGGATTAGAACGCAAGTCAAAGACTTCCTGTACATCTTTATCTGTTAGCCTGTCTAAAATTAAGCGTTCTGTTTCGATTATTGGAAATGGAGTAAAATTGAAATCTAACATTTTGTCTCTTATAATATAGTAATACTAAATTTTGCACTGAAATTTTTGTTTTCATCCAAAATCAAAATTCCTTCTTTTTTATATAAGTCTCCTGAATTTTCATCGGTATCAGAATAGCCAAGCCAAGGTTCAATACAGATAAATGGCGCATTTTCTTTTGTCCAGATTCCTAAACTTGGAAAATCATTATAGCTTACTTTTACATAAGGCTTTGAATTGTTTAGAATAGTTAAAGATTTTGACTCTAATGTTTTAAAAATTAAAGCATCATTTTTAAAGAGTTCATAATTTAAAGGGACTAAATTATTTTTCGTTTCTAAAACTTTGGTCTTAGAAGAAATCAAATCATTTTCAAGAAGATAATACTTTAAAATTTCTTTTTTTTCGAATTGAAAAGCATAATCTTCAAAATTGTCTGGAAGTGCAATTGCAGGATGTGCTCCAATTGAAAAAGGCATTTTTTCTTTTCCGTTATTAATTACTTTGTATTCAAGTTCCAATGAGCTTTCGTTAAGCGTATAAATAAGTTGTAATTCAAAATCAAAAGGATATTTCTGTAATGTTTCTTTAGAAGATTTAAGAGAGAACACGGCTTTGCTTTCAGTTTTTTCAATCAATTCAAAGTCCATGTCACGGGCAAATCCATGACGCGGCAGATGATATCCTTTTTCATTGATTGTGTAAGTATTGTTTTTTAAAGTTCCTACAATTGGAAAAAGAACAGGAGAATGCTTACCCCAAAAATCTGGATTGCCTTCCCAGATATATTCATTGTTTTGATTGTCTTTTATAGAAAATAATTCAGCTCCAGCATGTTTAATCGAAGCTTTTAATATAGAATTTGAGATAGTTGTAGTCACAATATTGAATCTAAAAATGAGTGTTCTTTTAATAGATGTAAATATATTTTATAAAATTTAGTTTTTTAAGAAAATAGCTTAAATTATTTTATTGGTAAAATTTTGCTAAAATTGAATTTATGTTTTGAAATATCTCCGTAAATAGCTTTTTTTTTCATTAATTTGCTACATAAACAGCTAAAAAATATGAAAAAGCAATCTGCAAAAGCCATTTTAACCGCGGCTTTATTTTTTGGGATTTCTTCAGTTTGGGCGCAGCAAACTCCTTCAGCACCAACAGCAAATCCAGTAAACAATTACAATTATCATGATGCCTTTGGACCTCATTTTTACACCAAAAATGCTACATCAACTCGTACTGCGAGCGGTGAGCCAGGAGTAGAGTATTGGCAGAATAGAGCCGATTATCAGATAACGGCAAAATTAAATGCAACTACAAACGAGATTGTAGGGACAGATGAAATTACTTATACTAATAATAGTCCTAATAAATTAGGATTTCTTTGGCTGAATTTAGATCAGAACTTATTTAAAGAAGATTCTAGAGGAAATGCTGTAGTGCCTTTAACAGGAAGCCGTAACGGAGCTCAAGGACAAGTTTTTGATGGCGGGAATAAAATTAAATCGGTTAAAGTAATTTCTGGCGGAAAAAACAAAACTGAAGTTGATGCTAAGTATATAGTTACAGATACCAGAATGCAGATTTTCCTTCCTCAGGAATTGGCCGCAAAAGGAGGTTCTGTAAAGGTTAAAATTGAATTCTCTTTCATTGCTCCTTTCGAAGGATCAGATAGAATGGGGGTTTTAGAAACTAAAAACGGAAAAATCTTTACAATTGCACAATGGTACCCGCGTATGTGTGTGTACGATGATGTAAGAGGATGGAATACAGCTCCATATTTAGGTGCGTCTGAGTTTTACTTAGAGTATGGAGATTTTGATGTAAAATTAACTGTTCCGGGAAATCACTTTGTTGTAGCTTCTGGTGAATTATTAAATGGTCAGGAAGTGCTTTCTGCAGATCATTTCAAAAAATATAAAGATGCAGCAAACAGTGATAAAACGGTAACAATTCGTTCTGAGCAAGAAGTAAATTCAGCTTCAAATGCAAATGCAGGAGCAGAAAAAACATGGCATTATAGAATCAAAAATGCACGTGATTTCTCTTGGGCATCATCTCCAGCTTTTATCTTAGATGGAGCAAAAATTAATCTTCCAAGCGGTAAAAAATCATTAGCATTATCTGCTTATCCTGTTGAAAGTGCAGGACAAGGTGCTTATGGGCGTTCTACAGAATATGTAAAAGCTTCAATTGAGCATTATTCAAAACAGTGGTTTGAATATCCTTATCCGGTAGCTACAAACGTAGCAGGAAATGAAGGAGGTATGGAATATCCTGGAATTGTTTTCTGCGGATGGAAGTCTAAAGGACAAGATCTTTGGGGTGTAACAGATCACGAATTTGGTCATATTTGGTTCCCAATGATTGTGGGGTCAAACGAAAGATTATTTGCTTGGATGGATGAAGGATTCAATACATTCATCAATTCATTAAGTACTGCTGCATTTAACAATGGTGAATATAAAGAAGAACCAACAAATTTGCATGAAATGGCAGAACCGTTTACTAGACCTGATTTAGAAACGATTATGAGTTCTCCTGACAACATGAAGGAAGCTAATATTGGTATGTTGTGCTACTTTAAGCCAAGTGCAGGTTTAGTAATTTTAAGAGAACAAATTTTAGGTAAAGAGCGTTTTGATAATGCTTTTAGAACTTATATTCAGCGTTGGGCATACAAACACCCGCAACCAGATGATTTCTTTAGATCTATGGAAAATGTTGCTGGTGAAGATCTAAGCTGGTTCTGGAGAAGCTGGTACGTAAACAATTGGAGATTCGATCAAGGAATTAATTCAATTAAATATGTAAAAAATGACCCAGCAAAAGGTGTTATAATCACAGTTGAAAATTTTGATAAAATGCCAATGCCAATTGTTTTAGATGTGAAAACAAAAAGCGGAAAAGTAACTAGGGTTAATTTGCCAGTAGAAATCTGGCAAAGAAATAATTCATGGTCTTTCAAACACAATTCTACAGAAGAAATTGAAAGCATTACTTTAGATCCAGATAATGCTTTTCCAGATAATAATACATCTAATAATGTCTGGAAAGCGGGAAATGGAAAAATTGAAAAAGATATTATTCTGGATGGATATCTAGGAAGTTATGTTACTACTAAATCTCCTTTAACAATTGAATTAACGGAGAAAAATAGTACTTTACATGCAGAACTTCCAAATTATCCACAATTTACCCTTTCTCCGGTAGCAGGTGAAAAGGATACATTTGAATCGAAAAGAGCTGGATTAAAATTCAAATTTAATGAAGCAAAAACAGGTTTCGATATGACACTTACAGGAAATGGACAAGTAATACCATTTACTAAAAAGTAATAATTCAAAAATAAAATATTCAAAACCCGATAGCTAGAAATAGTTATCGGGTTTTTATTTGTTTCAAGTTTCGGGTTTCAAGTTTAGGATTATGCTTGGATCAAATTAGAAAGTAGAGCCTCAGAACCTGAGTATCTTAGAGTCTTAGTAACTTATAAAGATAACAAAACGTAAAAAAAATGTTAGAATTTTATTTTTTTGTTTTGTGAATTAAAAAATAATGTACTTTTGCACCGATGAATAAAATAAGTTTACATATAACTTCTTTGTCACGGACAAACTCACCGATTACTTCTCCCGAAGTACGGACACTATCTCTATAGTGTTCACTGAGTTTTATAGCCGTATATTTATTCATACCCTTTTTTCATTTTGAAATCACATAATTTGTCCATTGGACAAACATATCCTAAAAGTATTTATTATTTTGTAAATTTTCTTAATCAATGTTTTGATTTTGAGGATGTTACTTCTATTTTGCTTAATTTTATTGGATTCAATTCTGGATTTCAAACGAATCAATATGCTTTAATTTTTAACTCTAACTTCAATAATTGAAATGAAGATCTCTATTGTTGTTACCCAGGAAGAACACTTCAAATACGCGCAAGAAATCTGCGATACGATAGAATCTTCTGCCTTGTTAAGAGGCACGGGGATTGCTAAAAGAACTCCTGAGTACATTCAGAAAAAAATGGCAAACGGTGATGCAATGATTGCTTTGGCTGACGGAAAGTTTGCAGGTTTTTGTTACATAGAAAGCTGGCAGCACGGAAAGTTTGTTGCGCATTCTGGGTTAATTGTACATCCAGATTATAGAAGTCATGGTTTGGCGAAAAAGATAAAATCAAAAGTTTTTGAATATTCTTTGAAAAGATTTCCAGACGCTAAAATATTTGGAATTACAACTGGTTTGGCCGTAATGAAAATTAACTCTGAATTAGGATATAAACCAGTTCCTTTTTCAGAATTGACAACTGATCCAAGTTTCTGGGCAGGCTGTAAAACGTGCACAAACTATCATATTCTGCAAAGCAAAGAGAATAAAATGTGCCTTTGCACAGGAATGTTATACGACCCACAAGAAAAACAAAAAACACCGCCAAGACATCCTTTTAATGAGGCTGTTTTGAACAGACTTAGAAAAATAAAACAGGCTTTATTCTTAAATAAAATCTTGTCATTGTTTGTTTAAGTCAAATGAATTAGAAAAAATCTCAAACTGCTACATACGAAAGTATTAGCCTAAATTATAAAAAATGAAAAAAGTAGTATTAGCTTATAGCGGAGGATTAGATACCTCGTATTGTTTGAAATATTTAAAAAATGAAAAAGGATACGAAGTTCACACTGTTCTTGTAGACACAGGAGGATTTTCTGCTGAAGAATTAACAGCTATTGAAAAAAGAGCTTATGAGTTAGGAAGTGCACAACACGCCAACTTAACGATTTTAGATAAATATTACGATAAAGCTATAAAATATCTGATTTTCGGAAACGTATTAAAAAATAATACTTATCCATTATCAGTAAGTGCAGAGCGTGTTTTTCAGGCAATTGAAGCTATAAAATATGCAAAAAAAGTAGGAGCAACTGCAATCGCTCACGGAAGTACTGGTGCAGGAAATGATCAAATTCGTTTTGATTTGATTTTCCAGACAATCGCTCCAGAAATCGAAATCATTACACCAATTAGAGATTTAAAATTATCAAGACAAGAAGAAGTAGATTATTTGGCTCAAAACGGAGTTCACTATTCTTGGGAAAAAGCACAATATTCTATCAATAAAGGGCTTTGGGGAACAAGCGTTGGAGGAAAAGAAACTTTGACTTCAAGCCAGCCATTGCCAAGCGAAGCTTATCCGTCACAATTACAAAAAGAAGGAGAAGAAAAAGTTACACTTCATTTTGAACAAGGAGAATTAGTTGGTTTAAACGGAAAAACTGACAAACCTTCAAATAATATTGTAGCTCTTGAAAAATTGGCAAGCGCTTACGCAATTGGTAGAGATATTCACGTTGGAGATACAATTATTGGAATTAAAGGAAGAGTTGGTTTTGAAGCAGCTGCTCCATTGATTATCATCAAAGCACACCATTTATTAGAGAAACACACTCTTGGAAAATGGCAGCAATACTGGAAAGAGCAGTTAGGAAACTGGTACGGAATGTTATTCCACGAAGGACAATTCTTGGATCCAGTTATGAGAAACATTGAAACTTTCTTGCAAGACACTCAAAAAACAGTAAACGGAACGGTTACAGTTTCATTAAAACCATATCATTTCTCATTGGACGGAATCGAATCTGAAAACGATTTGATGAATACAGGTTTCGGTCAGTACGGTGAAATGAACAATGCTTGGACATCAGAAGATGCAAAAGGATTTATCAAAATTCTTGGAAATGCACAAAACATATTCTCATCTGTAAATAAATTAGATCATGATTAATGTCGGAATTATTGGTGGTTCGGGTTACACGGCCGGAGAACTCATCAGAATTTTAATGTATCATCCAAAAGTAAACATCGATTTTGTTTACAGTACAACAAATGCTGGAAAGCCGCTTTCTGTAGCACACCATGATTTGATGGGCGATATTGAAATGAATTTCACAGCCGAAATCAATCCAAATGTGAATGTTGTTTTCTTGTGTTTAGGTCACGGGAAATCAATTTCATTTTTGAAAGAAAATCAGTTTGCAAGTCATACCAAAATTATTGATTTAGGAAACGATTTCAGATTGAATAAAGATGCTCATTTTGAAGGAAAAGATTTCATTTACGGATTGCCGGAAATCAATAAAGCGGAAATTAAAAAAGCAAATTATATCGCAAATCCAGGTTGTTTTGCAACCGCTATTCAATTGGCTTTATTGCCATTGGCAGAGCACAATTTGCTGAATAATGACGTTCATATTAATGCAACAACAGGAAGCACAGGAGCAGGCGTAAGTCTTTCAGAGACTTCTCATTTTAGCTGGAGAAACAATAATTTTTCGCATTATAAAGCTTTTGAACACCAACATTTAGGTGAAATTTCAGAAAGTTTGGTTCAGTTGCAAGATGATTTTGACAGCGAATTGCTTTTTATTCCGAACAGAGGAGATTTTCCAAGAGGAATTTTTGCAACTTTATATACAGTTTGCGATGATAGTTTGGAACAATTAGTAGCAAAATACGAAGAGTTCTATAAAAATGAGCCTTTCGTAACCGTTACCACAACAAACATCAACATGAAACAAGTGGTTCAGACGAATAAATGTATTATTAGTTTATTGAAAAAAGGAAACCGGGTTCTCATAACATCAATTATCGATAACTTAACCAAAGGTGCTTCGGGACAAGCAATTCAAAACATGAATTTAATGTTCGGATTAGAAGAAACCACAGGTTTACATTTGAAACCAAGCGGATTTTAATAATAGTTGATAGTTGTTGGTTTATAGTTGATGGAAACATCAGATAAGACCATCAACCAACAACAATCAACCAACAACTAAAAAGAAAAAATGAACTTATTCAACGTTTACCCATTATACGACATAACTCCAGTAAAAGCAGTAGATTGTACAATCATTGACGACAAAGGAGTAGAATATTTAGATTTATACAGCGGACATGGTGTGATTTCTATCGGACACACACAGCCAGATTATGTAGCTAAACTTAAAAATCAGATAGATAATTTAGGATTTTATTCTAATGCCATTCAGAATCCTTTGCAGGTTGAATTGGCTCAGAAATTAGGAAAACTTTCAGGTCTTGAAGATTACGAATTATTTTTATGCAGTTCTGGAGCTGAAGCCAACGAAAATGCTTTAAAATTAGCTTCTTTCCATAACGGAAAATCAAGAGTAGTGGCTTTTCAGAACTCTTTCCATGGAAGAACTTCTGCAGCAGTTGCGGTTACAGACAATAAAAAAATTGTTGCTCCAATAAATGCACAGCAAGAAGTAACGTTTTTACCACTAAACCAAATCGAATTGGTTGAAAATGAATTAGCTAAAGGAGATGTTACAGCTGTAATTATCGAAGGAATTCAAGGAGTTGGAGGTTTAGACCAAGGAACTACAGAGTTTTTTCAGGCTTTAGAAAAAGCATGTAAAAAATACGATGTAGTTTTAATCTTAGACGAAGTACAGTCAGGATATGGAAGAAGCGGTAAATTCTTTGCTTTCCAACATCACGGAATCAACGCTGATATTATTTCAGTTGCAAAAGGAATGGGGAACGGTTTCCCTGTTGGAGCGATTTTAATTTCTCCAAAATTTGAAGCAAGTTTCGGATTATTAGGAACTACTTTCGGCGGAAGCCACTTGTCTTGTGCAGCAGGAATTGCAGTTTTAGATGTAATTGAAAAGCTTGATTTACAAAAGAATGTAAATGAAGTTTACGAATATTTCTTAGAGAAAATCAAAGAAGTTGACGGAATCAAACAAGTAAAAGGAAAAGGCTTGATGCTTGGAGTGGAGTTTGATTTTGATGTAGCAGCTTTAAGAAAGAAATTAATTATCGAAAAGCACATTTTTACAGGAAGCGCAAACAATAAAAATCTATTGAGAATTTTACCTCCTTTAACTGTGAAAAAAGCAGATATCGACACGTTTGTAAAAGCGTTGAAAGAAAGTTTGGAAGAACTTAAAAACTAAGTTTGACTTACACTGTTAATTCGTTTAATCGTTTAACTGGTTAATCGATTAAACGAATTGACGATTAACCAATTAAACTAAAAAAATGAAACCATTATCAATTGAAACACGCAACGCTGTTTTGCGGACTATGGCAAAGCTGGTCGAACAGGAGCGGAATGAGATAATCTTGACCAATCAAGAAGATCTTACTGATTACGACGGTTCAGATTTAGCGATGGAAGAACGCCTGAAAGTAGATGATAAAAAAGTAGATGAAATGATTTTATCGCTTAATCAGTTAGCTTCACAGGAAGATCCCATCGGTATTGAGCGTTTTCATTTTACTCATGATAATGGAATTAAAGTAGTGAATAAAACAGCTGCTTTCGGAACGATTTTAATTATTTATGAATCTCGTCCAGATGTTACAATCGAAGCGGGCGGAATTGCTTTTAAATCTGGAAATAAGATTTTATTAAAAGGAGGAAAAGAGTCTTTAAAATCAAACTTGAAAATCGTAAGTCTTTGGCATAAAGCTTTAGAAGAAAATGGAGTTTCAAAAGACTGGGTAGAATATCTGAACTATAACAGAACAGAAACTCAGGCATTTTTAGAAAAACCAACTCAAAAAGTCGATTTAATAGTTCCGCGAGGAGGCGAAAAACTAATTGAATTCGTAAAAGCGCATGCGACTTGCCCAGTAATCGTAAGCGGACGAGGAAATAATTTTGTTTACGTTCATGAAAAGGCAGATACTGATTTGGCGTTAAAAGTAATTTTAAATGCTAAAACATCTAAAATTTCGGCTTGTAATGCTCTGGATAAAGTTTTAATAGATTCTAAACTGCCCAATTTTGAAGGTTTCGCAGCAATGTTGATTGAAGCTCTAGTCGAATCAAAAGTGGAAGTAATTGTCGACAAATCGTTAGAGAATTTCGAAAATACCAAAACCATCGAGAACGAAGATATTTGGTACGAAGAATTCTTAGATTATAAAATCGTAATCGGAACAATTGATTCTCAGGAACATGCCATTGATATGATTAATAAATACTGCGGAGGACATTCTGCAGCAATTATTACAAGAGATAACGAAGCTGCTCAGCAGTTTATGGAATCGATAGATGCCGCAGCAGTTTATCAAAATGCTTCAACCAGATTCACAGATGGAGGACAATTTGGTTTAGGTGGAGAATTAGCGATAAGTACAGATAAATTGCATCAAAGAGGTCCAATTGGTTTACAGCATTTGGTAACCAATAAATGGTACGTTTACGGAGAAGGACAGATTAGATAATTGAGATAATTTGATAATTGAGGCAATTAGATAATTCTATAAAAAGCTTAGAATCTTAGCATCTTAGAACCTTAGTATCTTTTAAAGAAATGGCAAAAAAGAGAATTTTATTAAAAATAGGAAGTAATACTTTAACCAAAGAAACCAATCATATTTCGCGGGGAAAGATTGAAGACCTTGGAATACAGATTGCAACTCTGAACGACGAATACGAATTTATCATAGTGAGTTCAGGAGCAATTGCGGCGGCAAAACAATTTGTAAAACTGGATAATCAAGATAAAGATGTTTTTGTAAAACAAGCTTTAGCTTCAATCGGACAGCCACATTTAATGCGGATTTACAATGAAAATTTTAAGGATTTAGGATTGAATACTTCTCAGTGTTTACTTTCTTATTCTGATTTTGAAAAGGAGCAGACCAAAAAGAACATTGTAAACACCATTAATGTATTGGTTAAAAACAATTACATTCCGATTATCAATGAAAATGATACCGTGGCGACAGATGAGATTCGATTCGGAGATAATGACAAATTAGCGGCTTTAACGGCGGTTCTTTTAAATGTTGATATTCTGATTATTGCAACGAATACAAACGGAATTTATACCAAAGAATCCATTCATAACGAAGTTCCGGAAACGATTAAATTGGTAAATGATTTAAAATCGCTCGAAAAAGAAATCGGAGATTCAAAATCATCACACGGAACTGGAGGAATGCAGTCCAAAATCGAAGCAGCAGGAATTGCAAAAGCAGCAAACATAGAAACTTGGATAGTTAACGGGCTGAATGATAATTTTATTTTGCGGGCACTGAAAGACGAAATTCCATTTACTAAAATAATTTAATGAGTCAATTAGATAATTAGAAAATGACACAATTATCTAATTATCAAATTATCAAATTTTCTAATTAAAAAAACATGAACTATATTTCAATAAAAGACATCAGCTCATTATCAAAATGGGTAAAACAAGCGATCAAAATCAAAAAGAATCCGCTTAAAAATCAGAGTTTAGGGAAGAATAAAACTCTTGGAATGTTATTCTTCAATCCGAGTTTAAGAACGCGTTTGAGTACTCAAAAAGCGGCCATGAACTTAGGAATGAACGTTATGGTAATGAATTTTACCAACGAAGGATGGACATTAGAATTTGAAGACGGAGCGGTAATGAATTCTGGTGCTTCAGAACACATCAAAGAAGCTGCAGAAGTAGTTTCGCAATACTGTGATATTATTGCGATTCGTGCTTTCGCAGGTTTGGTTGATAAAGAAAAAGATTATCAAGAAACTGTAATTTCAGGATTTTTGAAATACGCTACAGTGCCAATCGTAAATATGGAAAGTGCTATTCGTCACCCAT
This sequence comes from Flavobacterium tistrianum, assembly GCF_003254545.1. Taxonomy (GTDB): domain Bacteria; phylum Bacteroidota; class Bacteroidia; order Flavobacteriales; family Flavobacteriaceae; genus Flavobacterium; species Flavobacterium tistrianum. The sequence goes on along the minus strand of NZ_QJRH01000073.1, from coordinate 617,286 downwards.
TACAGTCGTTGGCAGATGCAATTACAATGGAAGAATTCAAGCCTAGACACAAAAACAAACCAAAAGTTGTTCTTTCGTGGGCGCCACATCCAAAAGCATTACCGCAGGCAGTTGCTAATTCATTCGTAGAAATGATGCAGATGCAAAAAGATATGGATTTTGTAATCACGCATCCAGAGGGTTACGAACTAAGTCCAGAAATCACACAAGATTGTAAAATAGAATATGATCAAGACAAAGCTTTCGAAAATGCCGATTTCGTTTATGTTAAAAATTGGAGTAATTTCAACGATTACGGAAAAGTAACCAACAGCGATCCAAATTGGACAGTAACAGCTGAAAAAATGGCTTTAACCAACAACGGAAAATTCATGCACTGTCTTCCGGTTCGTCGTAATGTAATTGTTACTGATGAAGTTTTAGATGGAGAAAATTCAATTGTAATTGAACAAGCAAATAATAGAACGTATTCTGCGCAATTAGTTTTACAAAAGATTCTTAAAAAAATATAGTTTTTTGAGGTGCTAAGGTTCTAAGTTTCTAAGATGCTAAGGAACTTGCCTAACAAAAGCCTTAGTCCCTTAGAACCTTAGCAACTTAGTACCTCATGAAAAAAGTTACCGTAATCAAAATAGGTGGAAACATCATCGATAATCCAGCAGAATTAGAACAATTCTTAACCGATTTTGCTAAAATAGAAGGCTATAAAGTTTTAGTTCACGGAGGTGGAAAATCGGCTACGAAAATGGCGCAGAGTATTGGATTAGTTCCGCAAATGATTGACGGACGCCGAATTACAGATGCTCCAATGCTTGATGTTGTCGTGATGATTTATGCCGGACAAATCAACAAACATATTGTAGCGCAATTGCAGGCAAAAGACAATAACGCAATTGGTTTTTCTGGTGCTGACGGAAATTTAATTCAATCAACGAAAAGAAACCACCCAACAATCGATTACGGATTTGTAGGCGATGTAAAACAAGTAAACACAAAATTATTAGCGACTTTATTAGAAGCTGGAGTTGTTCCCGTTTTCTGTGCTATTACACACGACAAAAACGGACAATTGTTAAACACCAATGCTGATACAATCGCAAGTGAACTATCAATTGCTTTATCTGAAGTTTTTGATGTTACGCTGACTTATTGTTTCGAAAAACAAGGCGTTTTACAAGATTCAGAAGATGATTCATCTGTAATAACAGAAATAAATGAAGCTTTATATCAAAAACTAAAAGAAGAAAAAGTAATTCATTCCGGAATGATTCCAAAATTGGATAACTGTTTCAATAGTTTATCAAGAGGTGTTCAGAAAATCAAAATTGGACATCACAAAATGCTTCAAAATTCAGATATTCCACATACAACAATTACATTGTAAAAAATGTTGCCACGAATTGACTTTGATTTTTGCTGTTAAAAGAGAAAATAATTTTAGATAAACATTAAAAAGTTCATTTTGATTTTAAATCTAAAACAAAAAAATAATTTGCGAAAATTCGTGTAATTAGTGGCAAAAAAAGAGAGTTGCGCAGTACTTTTAAATATTAATTTAAGAAATTTGCGCCAATTAAATTTAGGTTAAGATTGACTATAGTGACATAAGTTTAGAAAAAACTTAGAACCTTAGAATCTTAGCATCTCAGTACCTAATAGAAATGAAAAATATAGATACGCTTACCCAAGAAGCAATTAGTTTATTAAAAAGTCTAATCGAAGCCCCTTCATTTTCAAGTGAAGAAGATCAAACGGCTCTTTTAATCGAAAATTGGTTCAATCAGAATGAAATTCCATTCAAGAGAGAAAACAACAATGTGTGGGCTTTCAACAAATATTTCGACGAAAACAAACCAACACTTTTATTAAACTCACATCACGATACCGTAAGACCAAATCAAGCCTACACTAACGATCCGTTTAAGGCAATTGAAAAAGACGGTAAATTATTCGGTTTAGGAAGTAATGATGCCGGAGGATGTCTAGTGTCTTTATTGGCAACATTTGTATATTTTTACGAAAACCAAAATTTATCGCACAATATTGTTATCGTTGCTTCGGCAGAAGAAGAAAGCAGCGGGAAAAATGGTTTAAACAGCGTTTTAAAACACTTGCCAGAATTGGATTGCGCAATTGTGGGTGAACCGACTTTAATGCAATTAGCAGTTGCAGAAAAAGGTCTTTTGGTTTTAGATGTAAAAGTAAAAGGAACAGCAAGCCATGCGGCGCATCAAAACGATGATAATGCTTTATACAAATCAATTCCGGTAATGGAATGGTTTAAAAACTATAAGTTCGACAAAATTTCAGACGTTTTAGGTCCTGTAAAAATGACTGTAACCCAGATTAATGCTGGAAAACAACATAATGTTGTGCCTTCAGAATGTGATTTGGTTGTGGATATTCGTGTAACAGATCGTTACACTAACGCTGAAATTTTGGAAGTTGTAAAAGCAAACGTAAATGCCGAAGTAACACCAAGATCTATGCACTTGAATTCATCGTCTATTCCAATCGAGCATGGTTTGGTTCAGGCAGGAATTTCATTAGGAAGAACAACTTATGGTTCACCAACACTTTCAGATCAATCGGTTTTAAGCTGTCAGTCTTTGAAATTAGGACCAGGAGAAACATTGCGTTCGCATTCAGCAGATGAATTTATTTTTGTAAATGAAATTGTAGAAGGAGTCGACCTGTATATCAAAATACTAACCGGTTTCTTTAAATTATAAGAAAAGAAAAACCGCCACGAATTCACGAATTATTTTTTACTATCAAAAATGAAATATTAATTCGAATTAATTCGAAAAAAATAATCGAAAAGATTTTAAAAAACAATTCGTGAATTCGTGGCGAAAAAAAAACATAACCTATGAAACTTTGGGAAAAAGGAATACCAACAGATAAACAAATCGAACAATTCACCGTTGGAAACGATCGTGAACTGGATTTGGTTCTAGCAAAATACGATGCTTTAGGTTCAATCGCTCATGCTAAAATGCTTGGGCAAATTGGTTTGTTAACTTCAGAAGAAACAACATCTTTAGTTGATGCTTTAAACGAAATTATTGCGGATATTGTAGTTGGAAATTTCGAAATCGAAGACAGTTTTGAAGACGTACATTCCAAAATAGAATATCTTTTAACTGTAAAACTAGGCGATGCTGGAAAGAAAATCCACACCGCGCGTTCTCGTAATGATCAGGTTTTAGTAGATGTTCATTTGTATTTAAAAGACGAATTAAAAGCAATAAAAGAGCAGGTTAAAACACTTTTTGACTTGTTGATGGAATCGGCAGAAAAACATCAAAACATTTTATTGCCAGGCTATACGCATTTGCAAATCGCAATGCCATCGTCTTTCGGAATGTGGTTTTCTGCTTACGCTGAAAGTCTGATTGATGATATTACAATGCTGAACGCAGCTTCAAAAATTGTAGATCAGAATCCGTTAGGTTCTGCTGCGGGTTACGGAAGCTCATTTCCAATCAACAGAACATTTACAACACAGGAATTAGGTTTTGAAACTTTGAAATACAATGCTGTTGCTGCACAAATGAGTCGTGGAAAAGCTGAGAAAACAGTTGCGTTTGCTATGACGAGCGTTGCTGGAACGTTATCAAAATTTGCAATGGACGTTTGTTTGTACATGAGCCAGAACTTTGATTTTATTGGTCTTCCAGCGCATCTTACAACAGGTTCTAGTATTATGCCTCACAAGAAAAATCCGGATGTTTTCGAATTAATCAGAGGAAAATGCAATAAGATTCAGGCGCTTCCTTACGAAATCACTTTAATTACTAATAATCTTCCAAGCGGCTATCACAGAGATTTACAGCTTTTAAAAGAAGGTTTGTTTCCAGCGATTCAAAACCTAAAAGCTTGTTTAGATATTGCAATTTTCTCAATAAAAGATATTACGGTAAAGGATCATATTTTAGAAGATAAAAAATATGATTATTTGTTTACAGTAGATACTTTAAACGAAATGGTGGTTGCAGGAATGCCGTTTAGAGATGCGTACAAAGCTGTTGCCGAACAATTGGAAGCTGGAACGTACAAATCTCCAAAAGAGACAAAACACACGCACGAAGGCAGTATTAATAATTTATGCCTTGATGCGATAAAAGATAAAATGAAAGCAGCTTTTTAATTTCTGTAAGATGTAAAAAGTGAAATGTAAAAAGTAAAAAGGTCATTGATTTGTTCAATGACCTTTTGATTTATAGAAGAATTAGTTTTTTACTAGTTTAAATGTTTTGCTTCGATTGTCAATTTGTACTTTGCACACATAAATGCCTTTTGCAAGATTTCCGACGTTTAATTCTAATTTTTCGTCTGGAGAAACATTTTGAGAATGTGAATAAATTTTTGATCCATTAGAAGAAAATAAATTCACTTCTGCTAAACCATTATCAGAACTTGAAAAATCAATATTCAAAAGGCGATTTATAACTGATGGATAATACTTCAAATCCAGATTATTTGCATTTTCATTAAGTCCTAAATTATTACAGCTTGTAGAAAGAACGCCTTGAGCGGTAACCTGAAGCGTTGCTCCGGCTCCGCATGTAGCATTTGAAATATATCCCGCAACATTACCAATTGGCAGAACGCTATAAGTGTACGAAGGTTTTGTTACTGGCGTTCCTGAATTTGCAGGCGCATTCAAGCAATCTGAAAAAGCAATTCCAATTGTTCCGCCATCAGTGCTTATATAATTTTTAAAAGCAGTTCCGATTTTAGCAAAGTCAGTTCCTTCTACATAACAACTTGTATTGTTGCTTCCGCCACCTAAACCAATGGCTAACGAACCCGAAACAGACGTATTATAATAACAATTTAAAATATGAAGTTCAGCATTTCTGGCTCTTGGCATTCTCTCTTTACAGCCTTCAGCCCAATAACAGTCTTTAAAAGTAATACTGTAATGTCCGTCGGCAGGAGCGTCGGTTTTAGAAGAGCCAACTAAATCAGAAAAACGGTGATCATCGGCTCCGCCAGAACCTCCAGCTTTTGGAGCTTTCAAGTAAATAAATTTACACCAAGAAACTGTTACGTTATCAGCGGCACCTTTATTGTCAAAATTGCCATCCATTCCATCTTGAAATTCACAGTGATCGACCCAAAGATTCGTTGCTTCAGAAGTTAGGTTATCACGTCCATCGACATCATAAGCGCCAGGGCCTTCAAAAATTAAATTCCTAATGATAATATTATTCGACCCAGGTTTTAAACTCAAAATTCCCGAACCCGTTGCGGTTTGATCTAGATTTACTAATCTAGCACCCGGAAGGCCGATTATGGTTTTGTCATTTACGAGCAAACTTGTGTACGTGCAATTAATAGTTCCTGAAACTAAAATTACTTGCGGAGTGGTCAATTTCAGTTTTGCTGTTAAATCGGCTAGAGTAGTTACAGTAACAGGAGTTGCGCTTCCTCCGCCAATCGCAGAAGCGCCAAATCCTTCAGGTGCGCTCATAAAGTAATTTTGAGCAAACAAAAAGGAGCAAGGTAAAAGCAATGCTAATAATATAAGTTTTGTTTTCATTTCTTAAGTGTGGTTTTTTGTGGTTTATTGGTTAATGTAATCGATTGCACAAATGTAAAAGAATTAAAATAATTTCAAATTATTTTATAAAATATTTATCTTTTAAAGTTTTGATTTATAGAACTATAATTGTTGTTTTTACACTAATTAAAGATGGTTTTTTCGTGGTTATAGTTTAGAAAAAATATTAAAGGTTTTAAGAGAAAAGGAGAAAATTCATGCTAAATACATATATTTGATGTGCCAGTTTAAAACATACCAATGGAAAAATTCAAAGATCAGTCTGCTCTCCATCTTTTTGAGAAAGGCTTAATTACTGAAAATCAGTTTGAGGAAGTTAAAACCTATAGAAGTCTAAATATCTTTTCATTAAATGCAGAATTAAAATTATTTCTTTATTTATCAGTATTGCTGTTTACTTCAGGAATTGGAGTTTTAATTTATGAAAATATTGATACCATAGGTCATATTGCCATTCTATCATTGCTTTTAATTGTGATTGCGGTTTGCTTTTTTTATTGTTTTAAGCACTCTAAAGGTTTTCAAAAAGCAGAAACAACTTTTGAGCATCCTGTTTTAGAATATCTGGTTTTGGCAGGTAATATTTTGACTTGTATTTTTATTGGTTATCTTCAGTTTCAATATAAACCTTTTGGAGAACATTACGGATTAGCGACTTTAGTGCCGACTGTTGTGAGTTTCTTTTGTGCTTACTATTTTGATAACAGAAGTGTTTTAACCATTGCCATTACAGGTTTGGCTGCCTATGTAGGTCTTTCGGTTACGCCACAAGACATATTTAATGACAGTAATAATTTGTATGCAAGCCAAAGTTTGAGCTATTCTGCAGTAATGTTAGCTGTTCTATTGGTTTTATGGACAATTTACAGTGGTCGAATTTCTCTCAAAACCCATTTTGGCTTAGTTTTTCTCACTTTTGCGTTGCATATTGTAAGTATAGCATCCATCAGTAATCTAACAGGTTACGATACATTAACCTGGGTGATTTTTGCCCTAATTTTAGCTGGTTCGACATATTATTTTTATAAAGCTAGTTATCAGTATAAAGCAATGTCGCTATATGTATTTATGATTGTTTATGCTTACATCGGCGGAAATATTGTTTTGTTCAGAGTTTTTGAAAACGTTGATTTCTCTGATGTTTGGGAATTATTTATTTTCTTGTTGCCGGCTTACTTTGTTGGTTCGATTATAATGTTCATTAAATTAATTAAAAACTTCCATAAAGAAATCGCAGAATGATAGTATACAACAAACAATTATTAGATAATGAAGTTTTAGTTGATGAAGCGGATACTTTGTATAAAGGAGGTTTTATCAGTAAAGTGCAGAAGAAATTTATAGAAAAAGAACTGCCAGTTCTAAAAAGCCAGAATAATATTTTAGTTCGAATAGGTTTCTTTTTGCTTGGCTGTTTATTATATGTTTCAATTTGTGGAGCAATTTCTTTGTTTGGCCTAAGTGCTGAGAATACATTTTTTAAAATATGTTGCTATATTTTTGCTGCAGTTGGTTTTGCAGGAGTAGAATTGCTTGCCAATCAGGAATATCATAATCACGGTTTAGATGATGCTTTTATATTGAATGCACTTTTATGTTTGGGAGCTGCTATAGGAATAACAACAGAAGGTTACGAATTGGTAATTGCTTTTTTTGTAGCAGTTGGAGCGCTTTTCATGTTTTTAAGATATCTGCATGTATTATCAATGCTCGTGTTCTGCCTTTCGGCAACTGCATTTTTGTTTTTCGGAATGTTTGAATTTGGAGATGTTGGAAAAGCTATTTTGCCATTTGTGGCAATGATTTTTGCTGGAGTTTTTTACTTTTTGACTAAAAAAATGATGAATCGTTTAAGCGAAAGCTATTACTATTACGGACTATTATTAGCAAATAGTTTTTGTCTGATTTTATTTTATCTTTCTTGTAATTATTTGGTTGTAAGAGAACTTTCAGCGGAGCTTTTAGGAACTGAAGTAAAACCAGGAACAGATATTCCGTTTGCGTATTTCTTTTACGCATTTACTTTTGCAGTTCCTGTGTTTTATTTGGTTCGAGCTTTAAAAACAAAAGACAGAATAATGCTTTGGTTGAGCTTTTTGGCGATTGCATTTTCAATTTATACTATTCGATTTTATCATTCAATTTTACCAATCGAAGTCGCACTTACATTTGGAGGTGTAGTTTTATTTGCAATTGCTTATTTTTCAATTAAAAAATTAAAAGAAAAAGAAAGCGGATTGACTTTTAAACCAGATAGAATCAATCATTCAGATAGTTTATTAAATGCTGAAGCTTTAGTTGTAGCTTCAACTTTCGGAATGAAACCAGAAGTCAAAACAGATTCTCCAATGGAATTTGGTGGAGGAGGGTTCAGCGGTGGCGGATCAGAAGGGACTTTTTAAATTGTTTAGCCAAAGATTATATAGATTAAAATGATTTTCTAATCTTGGTTAAATCGCCACGAATTCACGAATTTATATTTCAAAGATTATCAAAAAATAATTCGTGAATTCGTGGCGAAAAAAAAATCTTTTTAATCCCATTAATCTGTGGCAAAAAAAAAATCATACTTTGCTTTTCAATGCCTCGGCATCAATATCACTATGCGAAACATCGTAAACTGCTTTTCCGTTTTTGATTAAAATCAATTGAGGAGATTCGTGGTACACTCCAAATCTGCTGGCAATTTCATTTGAAATATCTCTATGTGCTATTAGATCTAAAAAATATGCATCAACTACGCCGTCAAGATCAAATTCTCTTTCAAATTGCTTTAGAGCCATACGGCTAATACTGCATCTTGTACTATGTTTGAAAATTACAACTGGTCTTTCTTGAGAAATGGCTTCAATTTCCATTAATTGAAGCATATCTGTTAATTCTGTCCAATTAACTTTGCTTTTTGCGGCTTCTGAGTTCTCTGAACTTCCGAAGATTGAATTAAAAAAACTCATATTTGGCTTGTTTTATGACTTTTTGACGCTTTAAATCGAAAAAAGCTTGATTTTTACTGTCGTTTTGTCTGTTTTTGTGCTATGGAATATAATTTGTCTATTTCAATGCAAAGTTAAATTATTTGAGCTAAAGATTTACCTCAATAAATCGTAACTTTAATCTTATAAAATGTCAAACAAATAAAATCAATCAAAATCGTAAAAATATGAATATAAATAAGTTTACTATTAAATCGCAAGAAGCCATTCAGTTGTCGCAGCAATTAGCACAGCGAAATGGACAGCAGCAAATTGAAAATGAACACATTTTCAAAGCCATTTTTGAAGTGGATGAAAACGTAGCGCCATTTATTCTAAAAAAATTGAATGTAAATGTGCCCTTGTTTTTACAAATTTTAGACAGTACAATTCAGAGTTTTCCAAAAGTTTCTGGTGGAGATGTTATGCTTTCCAGAGACGCCAATAAAGCTTTGAACGAAGCTGAAATTATTGCACAAAAAATGAACGACGAATACGTTTCGATCGAGCATTTAATTTTAGCCATTTTTGACTCAAAAAGTAAAGTTTCTCAGATTTTAAAAGATCAGGGAGTTACTGGAAAAGGTCTGAAAGCGGCCATTGAAGAATTAAGAAAAGGGGAAAGAGTGACTTCAGCTTCGGCAGAAGAAACGTATAATTCGCTAAATAAATTTGCTAAAAACTTAAACGAATTAGCGCGTACAGGAAAACTAGATCCAGTTATTGGGCGTGATGAAGAAATTCGTCGTGTATTGCAGATTCTAACTCGTAGAACAAAAAATAATCCAATGCTTATTGGTGAACCTGGGGTTGGTAAAACCGCAATTGCAGAGGGGTTAGCACATAGAATTGTAGATGGAGACGTTCCAGAAAACTTAAAAGAAAAAATCGTTTTCTCATTAGATATGGGAGCTTTGATTGCTGGAGCGAAATATAAGGGAGAATTTGAAGAACGTTTAAAATCGGTTGTAAAAGAAGTTACAGCAGCTGAAGGTGATATTGTTTTGTTTATCGACGAGATTCATACGCTTGTAGGAGCGGGTGGAGGTGAAGGCGCAATGGACGCGGCAAACATCTTGAAACCAGCTTTAGCTCGTGGAGAATTGAGAGCGATTGGTGCAACGACTTTAGATGAATATCAAAAATATTTTGAAAAAGATAAAGCGCTTGAAAGACGTTTCCAAAAAGTGTTAATCGATGAGCCAGATACAGAAAGTGCCATTTCTATTTTACGTGGAATTAAAGAGAAATACGAAACGCATCATAAAGTTCAAATTAAAGACGAAGCGATTATCGCTGCGGTTGAACTTTCACAACGTTATATCACGAATCGTTTCTTGCCAGATAAAGCGATCGACTTAATGGACGAAGCGGCTTCTAAATTGCGTATGGAAATCAATTCAAAACCTGAAGAGTTAGATGTTTTGGATCGTAAAATCATGCAGTTGGAAATTGAAATTGAAGCCATCAAACGTGAGAAGGAAGAAAGCAAGCTGAAAATTTTAGGTATGGAATTGGCCAACCTGAAAGAAGAGCGCAACGAAATCTATGCAAAATGGAAACAGGAAAAAGATATCGTTGACGGAATTCAGGCTGTTAAACACGAAATTGAAGACTTTAAATACGAAGCAGAACGTGCAGAACGTGAAGGCGATTACGGAAAAGTAGCCGAAATTCGTTACGGAAAAATAAAAGAAGCACAGGAACGACAAGAAACTTTGCAGAAACAATTGCTTGAATTCCAATCTGGTAATTCTTTAATTAAAGAAGAAGTTACCAGAGAAGATATTGCAGAAGTTGTAGCAAAATGGACAGGAATTCCAGTTACAAAAATGCTTCAGACAGAAAGAGAAAAATTATTGCATTTGGAAGACGAATTGCACAAGCGTGTAGTAGGTCAAGAAGAAGCGATAGAAGCGGTGAGTGATGCTGTTCGTAGAAGCCGTGCCGGTTTACAGGATATGAAAAAACCTGTTGGTTCATTCTTATTCTTAGGAACAACCGGAGTTGGTAAAACGGAGCTGGCAAAAGCTTTGGCAGAATATCTTTTTGATGATGAAAACGCCATGACTCGTATCGATATGAGTGAGTACCAAGAACGTCACAGTGTGAGCCGTTTAGTTGGTGCACCTCCAGGATACGTAGGTTACGATGAAGGAGGTCAGTTAACAGAAGCTGTTCGTAGAAAACCTTATTCTGTGGTGTTGTTAGATGAGATCGAAAAAGCGCATCCGGATACTTTCAATATTTTATTGCAAGTTCTAGATGAAGGGCGTTTGACAGACAACAAAGGACGTTTGGCTGATTTTAGAAATACGATTATTATTATGACCTCAAATATGGGAAGTAATATTATTCAGGAGAAATTTGAAAACCTAAAAGGAAGTGTTGAAGCAGCAACAGAAGCAGCTAAAAACGAAGTTCTAGGGTTGTTGAAACAAACTGTTCGTCCTGAGTTTATCAACCGTATCGATGAAATTGTTATGTTTACACCGCTTACGGTAGAGAACATCTCAAGAATCGTAAACTTACAGTTAAAGAGCGTTACCAAAATGCTGGCGCTGCAAGGTATTACAATGGATGCAACTCCAGAAGCTATTGCGTATTTGGCAGACAAAGGTTATGATCCGCATTTTGGTGCGAGACCAGTAAAACGTGTGGTTCAGAGAGAAGTTTTAAATCAATTGTCAAAAGAAATTTTGGCAGGAAATATTACAACAGACAGCATCATCTTATTAGATGCTTTTGATGGCAAACTGGTTTTTAGAAACCAGACAGGTAAATAATTATTTTTGTTTAGTTAATCTTGAAAAAAAGCATCAGCGCTAAAAAGCTGATGCTTTTTTTTTGCTTCGAATTCTGAAACTTTTTACACAATTCTTATAACAATAAATTTTGAAGAAATATCCAATTTTAAGTTTATAAAAATCAGCAAATTATTAATTTAAAAATTAAAGTCATGAATAATATTTTCAGAGGATTATTAGCAGGATATGGAGCTAAGAAGTTAGGCGGAGGCTGTTTCGGAACCATTATAGTTTTTATTATTCTTTGGGTTCTTTTAGGACAATGCAGTTAAAAATCCAATAAAGAAAAATACGAATAAAAAGATAAATTTTGATGCAATATTATTGGGCAGATTAAGCCAAAATGTCTAGATTCGCATCACTAAAAATAAATTTTATAAAATGGGTTCAGGTTTTTTTGCACTATTAGATGATATCGCAGCAATTATGGATGATGTTGCCGTAATGAGTAAAGTTGCTGCAAAAAAAACAGCAGGGATTTTGGGTGACGATTTAGCTGTAAATGCAGAAAAAGCTTCTGGATTTGCATCTTCGCGAGAATTACCGGTTTTATGGGCAATCAGTAAAGGTTCTCTATTGAATAAAATTATCATTCTTCCAATTGCATTTTTGCTAAGTGCATTTTTTCCAATTGCCATTATAATAATTTTAGTTTTGGGAGGACTTTTTTTAGCATACGAAGGAGCCGAAAAAATCTATGAGTTTATTGTTCCTCACAAACATGAAGAATCTGAAGGAATTACAGATGAAGTCCTTACTGAGGAACAAATTTTATTAATTGAAAAAGATAAGGTGAAATCGGCAATTGTAACTGATTTTATTCTTTCGGTTGAAATCGTAATTATCGCATTAGGCACTGTAATGGATCAGCCTCTTATACAGAAGATAATTGTAACTTCGATAATTGCAGTTGTGGCTACAATTGGAGTGTATGGAATAGTAGCACTTATTGTTAGAATGGATGAAGCAGGTTTCAAGCTTATTAAATCTAGTAAAAGTGAAAAAAGCCTTTCTAGATTTATTGGAAACTTATTAGTAAAAGCGCTTCCATTTGTAATAAAAGCCTTAACGGTAATTGGGACAATTGCATTACTTTTGGTTGCTGGAGGAATCTTTGTACATTACATTCCATTTTTCCATCATTTATCAGAAGAAATTAAAATCCCTGCTATAATTAAAGAATTTACAGTTGGACTAGTTTTAGGGTTTGTTGTTTTGATTATTATTAATGTTTTCAAAAAGATTTTTAAAAAGAAAGACGCATAATTTAGAACCAAAATATATACATCAGAAACACCAGTTTAACGCTGGTGTTTTTTTGTTTTATATGTAGATTAAAATTGTTTTAAGAATAAAATTATTTCTGCAATTGATTGTTTTTTGTTTCTGAAAAATTATCGAAAATACTACAATAAGATCTGCTTTTTATCTCGAATAAATAAGAAAGGTTTGCTTCAGTTGCAAAAAAATATCATTAAAATCAGTATTTTTTTATCTAAATAAAGGTTTGACTTTTAGTTATTTAGTGTTTTAGTAAAATTTTTAACATTTTACCTTAAGCAACCATTGCAACTATGCTACATCTTCATAGTAATTAACAATTAATTATTATTTTATATGAAAAGTTTTAGATTAAAAACAGCTTTAGTAGTATTATTTTTATCAATTGGATTTGTTTCATGCAGTAATGATGATGATAAAGATCAAACACCAGCTCCAACTACAAAGGCAGCTCTAGTTACAGAAATTAAAGGACCAGCAACTGGAAAAGTAAATGATGAACTAAGCTACGATGTGACTTATACAGTTGATAACGCTTGTGCTGAGTTTGATAAAATCTCAGAAGTAACAATTGGATCTGTAAAAGGTTTGCAAGTAATTGCAAAATACCCATCACAAGTTTGTACTCAGCAAGTGCCAGAGCCAAAAAAGACAGTTTATAAATTTAAAGCAACTGCAAAAGGAACTTTCGAAATTAAATTCAAGAAATCAGAAACTGAATTCTTAACTCAGAAAGTTGTGATCGAATAACAACTATTTTTAGTTGATATTTTTTTAGGTTGAAAAGCCATTTTACTGAGGTTTAATTTTAAGCTGATGTAAAATGGTTTTATTTATTAAATATTTAAAATCTATAACTTTCAAGTCTATCCTAAAAATGTTATCTTTGAGTTTGTAAAAAAAATGTGATTATGGGGGCTTTAGAATTGAGAGATAGTATTTTAGAATATATAAATACAGCAGATGAACGTCTTTTAAAGGTTGTAAAAGCAGTGATTGAAAGTTATCAAGAAGATGAGATTGTCGCTTTTTCAGTTGACGGAAAACCTATTACTAGATCTGAGTATAAAGCTGAGTTGGCAAATGCTGAAAATGAAATTAAAATAGGAAACATAATTTCACAAGAAGATTTAGAAAAAGAATCTGAAAATTGGTAGATGGGTAGAATGGTAAAAGTTATTTGGACAAATTCTGCCAGAGATCAATTAAAAGCGATTTACACATTTTATAAGGAGAAATCATCTCAAGGAGCTTTAAATGTAAAAACAGATATTTTAAACAAGGTTAAAAGCATCGTTTTTACAGAACAATATCAGAAAGATGATGTTGAACCAGAATATCGAAAAATTATTGTTAGAAATTATAAGATTCTGTATAAAGAAATAGATGATACAGTTTTTATTGTGAAAATATTTTCAATGAAACGTTTTCCGAATAGTCAGATGGAGTAGAGCTTTTTTGGAGCTATTTTTTTATGTATATGAGATAAAACCTCACTTTGCCATTCCTTTAAAATTTACTATTTTTGCACTCTAAATTTTATGTCATGGCGAAAAGAAAGTATAAAATATCGGTTATTCAGTTAAATCTGAATGATGTTGCCGAAAATAATCTTAAAAAATGTATCAGCTGGGTAAGAGACGCTGCCAGTCAAGGCGCAGAAGTTATCTTATTGCCTGAATTATATAGCAGTCATTATTTTTGTCAAAGTGAAGATGTTGACAACTTTGCATTAGCAGAGCCGCTTTACAGCACTTCATTTATTGCATTCAGCGAATTGGCAAAAGAATTAGGAGTAGTAATTATTGTTCCTTTCTTCGAGAAAAGAATGGCTGGAATTTATCATAACAGTGCTTATATTATTGATACTGATGGAACTGAAGCTGGGTTATACCGTAAAATGCATATTCCAGACGATCCGCATTTCTATGAGAAATTTTATTTCACTCCAGGAGATTTAGGTTTCCAAGCAATTGAAACTAAAAAAGGAACTGTTGGAACATTAATCTGTTGGGATCAATGGTATCCAGAAGCAGCTCGTATTACGGCTCTTAAAGGTGCAGAGGTTTTATTTTATCCAACAGCAATTGGATGGCATCCAAAAGAAAAAGAGCAATACGGAGAGAACCAGTATGGCGCTTGGATGAACGTAATGAAAGGTCATGCGGTTGCAAATGGTGTTTTCGTTGCTGCCGCAAACCGAATTGGTTTAGAGAAGTATATTGAAGGAACAGAAGGAATTCAATTCTGGGGAGCTTCTTTCATTGCTGGTCCGCAAGGAGAAATTTTAGCTCAGGCTTCACACGATAAAGAAGAAATCTTAATTGCTGAGGTTGATTTAGATCTTCAGGAAAATGTTCGTCAAAACTGGCCTTTCTTTAGAGATAGAAGAATTGATGCTTTTGGAGATATTACAAAAAGAGCGATCGATAAATAATTAGGTTTATCTGAATATAAAAGAAGGACAAAATTCACATTTTGTCCTTTCTTTTTATATAAGCTTCGGAAAAGCTAGGTATTTATCGCATTTCAATAAGACAAATGGAAAAAGAGCTCCAGCGGAGTGACACATATTAGATTGCAAACGAACATGTCGCTCCGCTGGAGCTTTATATCATAAACGTATATTCTTTGTTATAAATATTTCGCTTTTCCGAAGCTTTAAATAAGTATCAAAATCTAGTTTTTTTTATAATAAAAAGGAGCTATTTCGTATTGAAATAGCTCCTTTTCTGTTTTTAGCTTTATATATAGATTACTTCACTTGGAAAGTAACTCGTCTCACGATTTGACGTGCTTCTTTAGAATTTTTGTTAACAGAAGTATCTTCTCCATTAGCAATAACATTCAATCTTGAAGCGTCAATTCCAGCATTAACTGCTACTTTTTTCACAGCTTCAGCTCTTTTTCTAGATAATTCAGTATTGTAGCTTGAACTTCCAATTTCATCAGCATAACCAATAATATCAGCCGATTTCCCAGGATTGTTTTTCATGTATTTCACTAAGAAATCAACACCAGATAAAGAAGCGTTTGTTGGTTTAGACGAATTGAAATCGAAGTAAACATTTACATAACCACCGTTGATTAATTCTTCAACTGTATTGTTTGTAGCCGTTCCAGCGCCTTTTTTCTCGTAATTTTTATCTAAATAGCTTTCTAACTCATCTGGAACACCGTTTTGATTCGTATCGATAGATTGTCCTTTTGTGTTAACAGCAACTCCTGCAATAGAGTTTGGTTCTAAATCGTATAAGTCAGCAACTCCATCTTTGTCTGAATCGATAAGACCAGTTTCGATTAAGTCCACTCTTTTTTCCAATTCACCAATTCTATCTTCTTCGCCAACCCAGTCAGCATGTCTTTCGTTTTTACCTAAGTAGAAAGTTAAACCAACAGAAGCATTCAATAAAACACCGTCAAAAGAACCAGTTGTAGTATTGCCCATTCCGTCAAAGTTCCAGTTTTGTCTTCCGTTTACAATTCCGGTAAGGTCACCTGTTAAAGCTACTCTGTTGCTTAATCTAATTTGTCCAGTTAAACCAGCAATTCCGTGCGCCATGTAATCCTGACCTCCAAATCCAGTTTCTGTGCTAATTTGAGAAACCCCGAAACCACCATGAGCTAAAAGTCCGATTGTGTTTGTCCAAGTTTCGAAATTTAAAGCACGTCCAACATTGATAACTCCTTGCAAACTTGCTCTAACATAACGGCTTTCAAAATCTGGAGTGTTTTTTTTCTCTTTAAATTGGTCATAACCCACATCTAATTTTACCCCAAACTTTGGACTAAACATATATCTAACACCTAAATCTCCGTGGAAAAAGTTTAATGATTCTGTAGTATAACCTGGAGTCATTGTTCTGGTTGGTTTGTTAACCCCGCCATTTAGTTCTATCGACCATTTGTTGAATTCTTGATCTACGCTAGGTTTAGCAGAAGTGGTAGCCATATTTTGAGCGCCTGCAGCAAATGATAGTAATAATAAGGATACTGATACTAATTTCTTTTTCATGATATCAAAAATTAAATTGTTTTTATTTTAAACTCAGGAACAAAATTAGAAGTCGAATTCTAGAAAGTGTTGTATATACCCTTACATAATTCCCATATTTTAGCTTTTAATTGTGTAAATCCGTTAAAATAAGTACAATAGAATGCATAAAAAAGGACAAAATTCACATTTTGTCCTTTTGGCTATCCTAAAAAAGAGTTATTATTTTAAATCAGGCTGATAAATTTTAACAGATCCATCTCCTTCGCTGCTTACTACCAATAAGCTTCTTTTTGTTGGGCTTTTTGAAGCCGGAATGAAAAGAATTCCTTCAGGAGCATCTCCTGTTTTTACAGTTTGTAAGTATTGTGGCGAAGTCGGATTTGTAGCATCGTAAACCATAAAAGCATCAGATCTTTCTAAACCAACAAACAAAATGTTTTGATTTCCCATTTTAGCTGCAACTACAGCTTCTGGTTCAGAACCTTTATCATCACTTCTCTTATCGTCGTAAGTACCTATTTCGTTTGTTTTCTTATCAACATCATTTTTGCTGTCAAAAACAATTTTTCCTGTGTTTCCATTCCAGATAGAAAAAGATCTTCCGCCAAAACTTACCATTTGGTCTAAATCTCCATCTCCGTCAGTATCTCCCATGTCTGCAACAAGATTCAATCTTCCTAAATTGGTATCTAATTTTAAAGTAGCTGCATCTGGGAAAGCAGTTGCATCTAGTGTCATGCTTTTCATGCGTTTAACATCAGTATATGCAGTGTATTCTCTTGCATCACCTTCATTTGCAGTAACAAAATATGGAGTATTGTTTATGGTAAAATGACTGATAGCATCTGGCATATAAAGTCCTTTTACTTTCCAAGGATTAAAAGCAATTTTATTATCGCTGTCACTTACATCAATTGCATTTTCAGCAGTATTGTAATCTTTTAAACCTAAAGGGTAAATTGCTGTAATAGTTTTAGAAGTTAAGTCAACTTTTGCAACACCATTGTTTTCTTGTAATGTAACCCAAGCAGTCTTAGAATCGTCAGAAATAGTAATGTATTCTGGTTCGATATCTTGAGCAAAACTAGTTTTAGCAAATTTTGAAATTCTAAATCCGTCTTTTGCCAATGCCGCAGCTTGACCAGCAAATGAAGCAAAATCTAAAGTTGTTACATTATAAGAGCTCGTTTCAATAATAGAAATCGTTCCGTTTGGATCTTGTGTATAATCTGCATTTGGCTCGCCTTCATTAGCAGTCATGATAAATTTTCCGTCTGGAGAAAAAGTAATCATATCTGGTAATGCACCAACAGTTACTTGTTTGATTAAGCTATAATCTGAAGTATTAAAGATAACAACTTTTCCATTTCCTTGTTTGTTTACAGTAGATTCTAAAGCTACAGCCAGTTTCCCGTCAAAAACAGAAACGCTGTTTGCAGCACCTTCGTAAGCAACTAAATCAATCTTTCCGATTTTTGTTGGTTTTGTTGGGTCAGTAATATCGATAACGTCAATTTGATTAACGCCGCTGTTGTTTACTGTAAAAAGTCTTTTTGTTTTTTCGCAGTAAGCAGAAATTTCGGCTGCGGCTTCTCCACCAATGGTAATAGAACCAATTTCTTTAAAAGTTCCAGGGTTTTCATTCACAACAACCTCAGGTTCGTTGTTAGAATTTTCATCATTATTACAGCTCGCCAATATAAATAGAGCTGCTAATAATGGGAGAGATAAATTTTTCATGTGTTAGTTTTTAGTTTTGGCAAAAGTAATTCTGAGCTCCCTGTTAAATATTAAGTGTGTATTATTTAATCTTTAACTTAAATTTTGCAGGATAAGGTTTGTGAAATTTGGAGGAATTTTAATCAAATGTTTTATAATCCTAACGAATGCTTATCTTTGCATTTTCTAAATTAGAACCTATTTATGTCAACAAATAATAGAAGATTTCCAGCAGAATGGGAAAAACAGCAAGGAATTGTATTGTGTTTTCCGCATAATGGTAACGATTGGCCGGGAAAATACGAAGCCGTTCAATGGGCTTTTGTAGAATTTATAAAAAAAGTAGCCACTTTTGAAACTGTTTTTTTGGTTGTAGCCGATGAAAAACTGAAAGAAAAAGTTGCTGATATGCTTGAAAGAGCGCGTGTGAATCTGAAAAACGTTTCTTATATCATTCATAAAACCAACAGAAGCTGGATGCGAGACTCTGGACCAATTATTGTGAAAAATGGTTCGAAAAGAGAAGCTTTAAACTTTAATTTCAATGGTTGGGCAAAATATAAAAATTATCAATTAGACAAATTTGTTCCAGGTAAGGTAGCTGATTTTATTGATGTGCCTTTAACGCAGGTAATGTATAAAGGAAAACCTGTAATTGTTGAAGGTGGAGCAATTGATGTAAACGGAAAAGGAACTTTATTGACTTCTGAAGAGTGTTTGATGCATCCAACAATTCAAGTGAGAAATGCTGGTTTTACCAAAGAAGATTACGAAGCTGTCTTTAAAGAATATCTTGGAGTTACCAACGTAATTTGGTTGGGTGACGGAATAGAAGGAGACGACACTCATGGACATATTGATGATTTGTGCCGATTTGTAAATGAAGATACGATTGTAACAATTGTAGAAACAGATAAAAACGATTCAAACTACAAACCTTTACAAGATAATTTGAAACGTCTGCAAAATGCAAAATTAGAAAACGGAAAATCTCCAGTAATTGTGGCACTTCCGATGCCAAAACGCGTAGATTTTGAAGATTTAAGATTACCGGCTAGTTATGCAAATTTCTTGATTTTGAATAATTGTGTTTTAGTGCCAACATTTAACGATAGCAATGATCGCGTAGCATTGAATATCTTAGCAGAATGTTTCCCTGATAGAGAAGTTATCGGAATCAGCTGTATTGATTTCATCTGGGGATTCGGAACTTTGCATTGCTTAAGTCAGCAGATTCCTGCATAAAAATAGTAGTCACAGATTATAAAATAATCGTTTTGATTTTTTTTATCTGTGATAAAATTATCAGATATACAGATACTTTCTTGTATTATTTGAGCTGTCACCAAAAGTGGCAGCTTTTTTTGTTGTATATTTAACAGAGAGATTTGACACCTGTCCCAACATCCTTCTTATATTCGTATGTTCAACAATGCAGAAATGCAGATTTAATTTTATATGAAGAAAATATTTTTTATTCTTTCTGTGCTTTCTTCAGGAGTTCTATTTTCACAGTCTGAGTCGCAGGAAAAAAATGAGCTTACATTTGCTACCTACAATGTAAGTATGGAATCTGATAATTATTCTCCCAAAGGCGCAATGGGAAAATCAGAGCAGATATTGATTAAGCAGCTTAGTTCAGGAAATAATACTCAAATCAGAAATATTGCCCAGATTATTCAGACTGTTAGACCAGATGTTATTCTGTTAAACGAATTTGATTATATTAAAGACCCTGAACTTGGTGTAAAGGCGTTTATAAAAAATTACTTGAATGTGAGTCAAGGCGGGGCAACGGCAATTGATTATCCTTACTACTATTATTCAACAGTGAATACGGGTCAGCCAAGCCCTTACGATTTGAACAATGATGGAAAGTTGGATAATTTTGGAAATGATGCATGGGCGTTTGGTATGTATCCTGGACAATATGGGATGATGCTTTTGTCTAAATATCCTATTGATGTTAATGCGATTCGCACTTTTCAGCATTTTAAATGGAAAGATATGCCAGGAGCATTAATTACCAAAAAAGCAGATGGGTCAGATTGGTACAGCAAAAAAGCATGGAAGGAATTTCCATTGTCTTCAAAATCTCACTGGGATGTTCCTGTGCAGATTGGTAATGAAACAGTTCATGTTTTAGTCAGCCATCCAACTCCTCCTACATTTGATGGTACTGAAGATCGTAATGGGAAAAGAAATCACGATGAAATTCGATTCTGGAAAGACTATATTTCAGACAATTCTGCTTCGTATATTTATGATGATAAAGGTGTAAAAGGTGGTTTGCCTCCGAATTCTCGATTTGTCATCATGGGTGATCAAAACGCTTCACCAGTTGAAGGAGATGCTATGAGAGAAGGTATAAAGTCTTTAGTTGAAAGCCCGAAAATTAATAGAGACTTTACGCCTGCTAGTAAAGGTGGTGCTGAATTTAGTCCTAAAAATCCTTTTGGGGTTAATCATACAGCCTTTTGGAGAATGCGAGCCGATTATGTATTGCCGTCCAAACTTGGATTTAAGTTGGTCAATAGCGGTGTATTCTGGCCTGCAAAAGGAGAGCCAATGTCGCAATTAGTTGAAAAACGCGAATCAAGTTCTGATCATCGTTTGGTTTGGGTAAAGGTGATTTTAGAATAGATAATTTTTCCCTTCAATTTTAGGCTAATGTAAAGCATAAAAAAAACCTTGGCAATGACCAAGGTTTTTTGTTTTCTATATCTCTTCAGACTGATCTGCTCTTCATTGTCTAGTAAAAGGAGGCAATAATTGGCTAGAAACTTCTCCAAAACCAATTCTTACTTCGTTATTTTCACAGAAACCGCGAATAATTACAGTGTCATTATCTTCAATAAATTTACGTTCGCTTCCATCTTTCAATTTTAACGGATTTTTTCCGCCCCAAGTTAATTCCAGCATAGAACCAAAACTATCAGGAGTTGGACCAGAGATAGTCCCAGAACCCATCATATCGCCAGAATTTACACGACATCCGTTTGAGGTATGGTGTGTCAATTGCTGAGCCATAGACCAATACATATATTTAAAGTTAGATCTTGAAATAACAGTTTCTTCTTGATCTTCAGGTTGTAACGAAACTTCCAGATGAATATCAAAAGCTTTTTTTCCTTTTGTCTGTAAATATGGAAGCGGTGATGGATCTTGTTTTGGACCTTTTGTTCTAAAAGGTTCTAAAGCATCCATAGTCACAATCCAAGGTGAAATGGATGTGGCAAAGTTTTTAGCTAAAAATGGTCCAAGAGGCACATATTCCCATTTCTGAATATCACGAGCACTCCAGTCATTTAGTAAAACCATTCCGAAAATATAATCTTCAGCTTCATAAGTTGAAATATTTTCACCCATTACATTTACATCTGTAGTGATAAAAGCAGTTTCTAATTCAAAATCTACTAAACGAGAAGCCCCAAAAACAGGCGTGTCATGACCAGCAGGCAAAGTTTGTCCCATTGGTCTGTGAACTGGAATTCCAGATGGCACAATTGTAGAACTTCTTCCGTGATATCCAACCGGAATATGTAGCCAGTTTGGCAATAAAGCATTGTCTGGATCACGGAACATTTTCCCTACGTTTGTAGCGTGTTCTCTGCTTGAATAAAAGTCAGTATAATCACCAATTAAAACTGGCAATTGCATTTCTACGTCTTCGATTTTAAATATAACAATATCGCGATGTTTTGTTGTATCTCTTAACTGCGGATTGGTCTCGTCGAAAATCTCAGCGATGCGATTTCGAACCAAACGCCATGTTTTTTTTCCATCAGAGATAAAATCATTTAGCGTATCCTGCATAAACATATCATCGGTTAATTCTATTCCTTCAAAATAGTTTAATTGCTGCAAAGCCCCTAAATCTATGGCATAATCGCCAATTCTTGTTCCTACAGTAACGACATTTTCTTTGGTAAGAAATACACCGAAAGGAATATTCTGAATAGGGAAGTCGCTATTTTGAGGCACTTCTAACCATGATTTTCTACTGGTATCGTTGGCGGTTATTGGCATGTCTAATGTTAATTGTTTGTTGAAAAATTACATGTCAAATATATCATAATCTAGCTGTTTGGCAAACGTTTTTTTGTATTTTTGCGTGAAATTAACGAAAAACAAAAAAATGCAACGCGACGAACAAATTTTTGATCTTATCCAAGAGGAGAAAGAAAGACAAATTCACGGACTAGAGCTTATTGCTTCTGAGAATTTTGTAAGTGATGAAGTAATGGCAGCAGCAGGGTCTGTTTTAACTAATAAATATGCTGAGGGTTATCCTGGCAAAAGATACTACGGTGGTTGTGAAGTAGTTGACGTTATTGAGCAAATTGCAATTGACAGAGCTAAAGAATTATTTGGTGCTGAATATGCAAACGTACAACCTCACTCAGGTTCTCAGGCAAATACATCTGTTTACCATGCTTGTTTAAATCCTGGAGATACTATTTTAGGTTTCGATTTATCTCACGGAGGTCACTTAACTCACGGTTCTCCAGTAAACTTCTCAGGACGTTTGTATCGTCCAGTTTTCTACGGTGTAGATGCTGAAACAGGTCGTTTAGATTATGATAAAATTCAAGAAATTGCAACTAAAGAACAGCCAAAATTAATCATTGCTGGAGCTTCTGCTTATTCTCGTGATATGGATTTTGCTCGTTTCAGACAAATTGCAGATAGCGTAGGAGCAATTTTATTTGCTGATATTTCTCACCCAGCAGGTCTTATTGCAAAAGGATTAATGAATGATCCAATTCCACATTGCCATATTGTTTCTACAACAACTCACAAAACATTAAGAGGACCACGTGGAGGTCTTATTTTAATGGGTAAAGATTTCCCAAACCCACAAGGATTAACAACTCCAAAAGGAGAAATCAGAATGATGTCTTCATTATTAGACTTAGCTGTTTTCCCTGGAAACCAAGGTGGACCTTTAATGCACATTATCGCTGCTAAAGCGGTTGCTTTTGGTGAAGCGCTTAAAGATGAGTTCTTTACTTATGCAATGCAATTAAAGAAAAATGCAAATGCGATGGCTGATGCTTTCGTAAAAAGAGGTTATAACATTATCTCTGGCGGAACAGATAACCACATGATGCTAATTGACTTAAGAAATAAAGGAATTTCTGGTAAAGAAGCTGAAAATGCATTAGTAAAAGCTGAAATTACAGTAAACAAAAACATGGTTCCTTTTGACGATAAATCTCCATTTATCACTTCTGGAATTCGTGTTGGAACAGCTGCAATCACAACTCGTGGTTTAGTTGAAAAAGATATGGAAACTATTGTTGAGCTTATCGATAAAGTTTTATCTAACCATACAGATGAAGCTGTTATTGAAGAAGTTGCTGAACAAGTAAACGATATGATGAGCGAAAGACCGATTTTCGCATATTAAGAAATAGTTTCAAGTTTAAAGTTTTGGACTGTTCAAAAGACAGTTTAGAACTTTAAACTTTTTTCGTTCCTAAAAGAACCTGAAACGTGAAACCTGAAACAAAATAAACAAAAGACTATGGGCGTACTAAGATTACAATTGCCAACCGACCCAAGATGGGTAAATATTGTTGAGAAAAACATCGAAGAAATCTTAACAGATCACGCTTGGTGCGAACAAAAAGCAGCGACAAACGCGATTACAATTATTACAAACAATCCAGAACATCAGGATTTGGTTCAAGATTTATTAGCTTTAGTAAAAGAAGAAGTGGATCATTTTGAGCAAGTTCACAATATCATCATTAAAAGAGGACTAAAATTAGGTCGTGAGCGTAAAGACGATTACGTAAACGAACTTTACCAATACATGAAAAGAAGTGGTGACGGAAGCCGTGTTTCTGGACTTGTAGAAAGACTTCTTTTCTCGGCTATGATTGAAGCTAGAAGCTGTGAACGTTTTAAAGTGCTTTCTGAAAATATCCAAGATGAAGAATTGGCTGTTTTCTACAGAGAATTAATGGAAAGCGAAGCAGGACATTATACAACTTTCATCACTTACGCTCGTAAATACGGAGTTGGAATTGACGTTGAAAAACGCTGGAGAGAATGGCTGGCATTCGAAGAATCAATTATTACCAATTACGGGAAGAACGAAACGATTCACGGATAAAGAAAATAAATTCCAATTTTTGAAATTCCAAATTCCAATTCTCACGTTTTAGGTTTGTCAGGCTGAGCGAAGTCGAAGCCACGCAAAGTATATCAAATTTTCAAAACATCATATTTGATTTGAGCTTTCGCGAAAGCGAACTAATAACTTAATTGTTCAAAAGTTCAAGTTTTTGTTAATCTAATATCTGAAATCTAAAATCATAAATTCTTACATTTGAGAGTAACCAAAATCTCGAACTATGAGAATAGAAATGGACCTGAAATTAGGATTTAAAGACGTAATGTTTAGACCTAAAAGATCAACGCTTAAAAGCAGATCTGAAGTTTCCTTAGAGCAAAATTTCAAGTTTTTGCACAGTACTGCTAGTTGGATAGGAATTCCGATTATGGCTGCCAATATGGATACTGTGGGTACTTTTGAAATAGCAAAGGTTTTGGCTAAAGAAAAGCTTTTCACAGCCATTCATAAACACTACACTTTAGAAGAGTGGAATGCATTTCTCAAGAACGTAACTCCAGATTTCTACGATTATATTGCCGTAAGCACTGGAACAGGAAAAGAAGATTTTGAAAAGATCGAAAAAATAATAACTGCAAATCCACTACTGAAATTCATTTGTATTGATGTTGCAAACGGATATTCGGAACACTTTGTTCAGTTTTTGAAAAAAACTCGAAAACAATATCCTGATAAAATCATTATTGCAGGAAACGTAGTTACAGGAGAAATGACCGAAGAACTCCTGTTAGCTGGAGCTGATATTGTAAAAGTCGGAATTGGGCCTGGTTCTGTATGTACAACACGTGTCAAAACTGGTGTTGGTTATCCCCAGCTTTCAGCAATAGTAGAATGTGCCGACGCTGCTCACGGTTTAGGCGGACATATTATCAGCGACGGTGGCTGTACAACTCCTGGAGACGTAGCCAAAGCTTTTGGAGCAGGAGCTGATTTTGTAATGTTGGGAGGAATGCTTGCTGGACATACCGAAAGTGGAGGAGAGCTAATCGAGGTAAAAGGAGAGAAATTCAAACAATTTTACGGAATGAGCTCTAAAACCGCAATGGATAAGCATGCTGGCGGTGTTGCAGAATACAGAGCAAGCGAAGGAAAAACAGTGCAGGTTCCGTTTAAAGGCGAAGTGATTTATACTGTCTTAGATATATTAGGCGGAATAAGAAGCACTTGCACTTATGTTGGAGCTTCAAGATTAAAAGAATTGACTAAACGAACGACTTTCATCCGCGTAAGCGAACAAGAAAATCAAGTTTTTACTAAATAAAATATACTTCAAAACACATTATGATTAGCATTTCAGAAGCAGGGTTAGGCGATATCAGTACAATTCAGAAAATTACAAACATCACTTGGCCTATTACTTATGGTGAAATTTTATCTAAATCTCAATTAGATTATATGTTAGGTTTGTTTTATTCTAATGAAGCTTTGGCAAAGCAAATTGAGAATAAAGAACAATTATTCTATCTTATTTTAGATTCTGAATCTACAATTGGCTTTATCGGAATTGAGCATCATTATAAAAACGAAGCCATTACCAAAATTCATAAAATCTACTTGTTGCCAGAAACACAAGGAAAAGGGTATGGGAAAAAAGTATTTGATTTTATAGAAAGAATGGCTTTAGAAAACAAATCAAAGCAATTATCATTAAACGTAAATCGATTTAATACAGCGTTAGATTTTTATAAAAAAATAGGTTTCGAAATTAAAGAAACCGTTGATATAGAAATTGGAAACGGGTATTTAATGGAGGATTATGTGATGGGGAAAGAAATCTCAAAGTAATTTTTCAGCATTTTTGTCATTTCGACGAAGGAGAAATCTTCGTAAGAAACTCTACAAAGATTGGCTTTTCGTTGCGGAGTTACTCGTGGAGATTTCTCCTTCGTCGAAATGACAAACTTTATGTGTATACTTTGTGGAAATACGAGTGTGATCCTTCGTTCCTCAGGATGACAAACTATACGTTTTTTGTTTGATTAACTCACAATCACATCATGCGTAAACAACAACCCTTTTACTTCCTTCAACGAAAAAATAGCCTTCTTTAATTTAGTTTTAGAAGGATCAATAGTATAATTATAACTGGTTTTAAAATCAGCTTTATTAGCAATGGCTTTGTTGAATTCGGAACGATATAGGTCACAATTATCGAAAATTACACCTGTTAAATCTGCTGCCATAAAATCAACAGCAATTAAACTGCAATTGGTAAACGGAGTTCCTTTTAATTTTAAAGTGTAAAACTTCGAAAAGTCAAGAATGCAATCATTAAAATGCACTTCAAAAATGAGTTTGTCGCACATAGCGAAATTCACTTCTTTAATTTCACAACGGTTAAAAGTAACCGTTCTCAAAGCAACATAATTAATCTTCGCTTCGCTGAAAATGCAATCATTAAAAATGCAATCGATAAAAGTAACGGCAAGAAAAGTGCAGGCAGAGAAGTTACAATTATTAAAAACGCATGATTCAAAGTCTTTAAAATTCAAATCATCTTTGGCGTAAATAATCGTATTGTATTCTTTATCAAGAAAATATTCGCTTTCTTTTTTCAACCTTTTTTATAATTATTTGAAGGTGAAAAGGTACTAATTAACTCTATAAAAATGGAAACAAATTATAAATGATTTTGATTTAATTCACACTTTTAATGCATAATTTGATGTAGCTTTACACTTATTTTTTTAAGTCAAAACATATCAATTTTATTATATGGAACCAACAAGAAAAGAACACGATTTTCTGGGAGAATTAGAAATTCCTAATCATTTATACTACGGAATCCAGACTTTTAGAGCGGTAGAAAACTTTAATATTACTGGAATTCCGATTTCAAAAGAGCCTTTATTCATCAAAGCTCTAGGATATGTAAAAAAAGCAGCCGCTTTAGCAAACAAAGATTGTGGAGCTCTTGAACCTAAAATCGCCGAGGCAATCTGTTACGGAAGTGATCAGGTTATTGCAGGTAAATTTGATCAGGAATTTGTAAGCGATTTAATTCAGGGCGGGGCAGGAACTTCAGTAAACATGAATGCCAACGAAGTTATTGCCAATATCGGATTAGAATATTTAGGCCATAAAAAAGGAGAATATAATTTTCTGCATCCAAATAATCACGTAAACTGTTCGCAGTCTACAAATGATGCTTATCCATCGGCTTTTAGAATTGCTTTGTATCTTAAAATGGAAAGCTTTATTAAAACTTTTGCTGGTTTAGAAGTCGCTTTCGCAAAAAAAGGCGAGGAGTTTAAGGATGTCTTAAAAATGGGAAGAACGCAATTGCAAGATGCGGTTCCTATGACTTTAGGGCAAGAATTTAAAGCTTACGCCACAACAATTGGAGAAGATATTCAGCGTTTAAAAAATGCTCAGGAATTACTTTTAGAAATCAATATGGGCGCAACCGCTATAGGTACAAAAGTAAATGCTCCAGAAGGTTATCCTGAAATCTGTGTAAAATATTTGGCAGATGAGGTTGGAATTCCGCTGACACTTTCGCCAGATTTAATTGAGGCGACGGTTGACACAGGAGCTTATGTTCAGATTATGGGAACTTTAAAACGTTCTGCAGTAAAGATCTCTAAAATCTGTAACGATTTGCGTTTATTGAGTTCAGGACCAAGAACAGGTTTTAACGAAATCAATCTTCCAGCACGCCAGCCAGGATCTTCTATTATGCCAGGAAAAGTAAATCCGGTAATTCCAGAAGTGGTAAATCAGACTTGTTTTTATGTGATTGGTCAGGATTTAACGGTAACAATGGCTGCAGAAGCAGGACAATTACAACTAAATGTAATGGAACCTGTTATTGCTTTTGCGATGTTTACTTCTTTGGATTATCTTTCAAATGCAATTCAGACTTTAATCGATAAATGTATTAACGGAATCACAGCAAATGTTGATCACTGTTACAATATGGTCATGAACAGCATCGGAATTGTAACGCAATTGAATCCAATTTTAGGATATGAAGAAAGTGCCAGTATTGCAGGAGAAGCTTTAAAAACTGGTAAAAGCGTACATCAAATTGCAGTTCTCGAAAGAAAATTAATTACTCAGGAAAAATGGGATGAAATTTATTCTCTTGAGAATTTGATTCACCCAAAATTTATTACCAAGTAATATTTGAGATGATATTCCCAAGCCGTCAAATTTATTTTTGACGGCTTTTTTTGTTAAAATATTTTTTAATTAATTAGTTTTATTTTATAAGATGTTGAAAATAAGGCTTATATTTACAGTAAGATTGAGTCTTATTTCTAAAGCTAAACTTTGTAAATGGTGATTTTTTTTAAAAATAATGCCTTTCAGTACAAGTCTAAAATCTTAGGATTATTGCTTTTTATTTCTTTCAATCTATTTGCTCAAGAGGAAATTCAGAATTCTGAAATTCAAAATCCAAAAATTTGTCCGCCTAAAACGATATTTGATATCTTTAAAAAAGATGACGACGCATTAGTTGTTAAGCCCACAAAAAACAATTTCTTTTTAGTAATTCCCGCAATAGGTTCTCAGCCTGCAACTGGTTTCTTTTTTGGAGCTGTTGCCCAATATACTTTTAAAGGAAAAGAGGAAAAAGACAAATATTCAATTGCCAATATTGGAATCACTTATACTTTAAAAAATCAGTGGCTGGTCAATGTAAAAAACAATATTCTGCTGAAGAATAATAAGATTTTTTTGAGCGGGGATTATCGATTGTATCTGTTTTCGCAACCCAATTACGGATTAGGAACCGATATTATTCCTCCAAGACGTGATCGTCCGCCTGGTTTTAGTGTAGATTCGCTAGCTCAGGATATGGATTATAATTATTTCAAATTTCATCAGACCGTTTCTTTTGAAGTTAAAGAAAATTATTATGTTGGGGGAGGAATTAATATTGACTGGTATTCAAGCATTGATGATAAAGAGCTAGATATTGCCAACGGAAAATATACCTATCACTATAATTACAGCCAGAAATATGGTTTTGATCATAATGAGTATTTCTTGAATGGAGTAAGTTTGAATCTGGTTCACGATTCGCGAGACAATCAGGTAAATGCATCAAAAGGCTGGTTTGCCAATATAAACTATAGATTTAATCCAGTACTTTTTAATAATCAAGAATATAGTAATGTTCTTTTCGCAGAATACCGTCATTTTATTCCTGTTTCTCATAAAAATCCGCGATATATTCTGGCACTTTGGACTTATGGGCAATTCGTAACAAGAGGAAAAGTTCCGTACTTAAATCTTCCTGCAATTGGCTGGGATCAGCGCAGCAGAAGTGGAGAAGGCTACACGCAAGGATTGTTTAGAGGAAATGGACTGGTTTATTTGTCTACAGAGTTTCGATTTCCGATTACCTGCAATCAATTGCTGAGTGGTACTGTTTTTACCAATTTTGTAACGACCAGTAATTCCGATAATGATCTTAAATTATTCAAATCAATTCAGCCAGCAGCTGGTTTCGGTTTAAGGCTTTTAATTGACAAAGCTTCCAAAACGAATCTTATTTTCGACTACTCATGGGGTAATAATTCTAAAGGATTTTATTTGAATGCTGGAGAGACTTTTTAATTTGAAAAATTAAGAATCAAAAAGCTTTGGCCATAAAATAATATCAAAAAACAGACGATAAGGCTTACTTTTTTTATTCTTCACAATAAAATCATAATTTGTAAAGTTGTTTAAAATTATTTTAAATAGTATTCTTATTTTTGTTGTATATACAAACTTCTTAATATGAAATTACTGATAGTCGAAGATGAGCCAAATCTATTATCGATATTACGAAAAGGTTTTGCGGAAAATAATAATGAAGTAAGCGTTGCTATGGATGGTAAAACGGCCATGGAAATGATTCATAATTATACCTTCGATGTTGTAATTTTAGACGTAATGCTTCCTGATGTCAACGGAATTGAAATCTGCAGAAGACTTCGCGCAGCCAAAAATTTCGTGCCAATTTTACTTTTAACGGCTTTAGGAACTTCAGAAAATATTGTAACCGGACTTAATTCTGGTGCAGATGATTATTTGGTTAAACCTTTTAAATTTGGAGAGTTAGATGCCAGAGTAAATGCTTTGTACAGAAGGTCGCAGCAGGAAACAGAAAAAATAGATACTATCACAATAGCTGATTTAGAAATAAACGGACGCGCCAAAACGGTTAAAAGAGATGGCGAAAACATTGTACTAACAGCCAAAGAATTTAAACTTTTATATTATTTGGCAAAAAATACGGGACGCATTGTTTCGCGTGATCAGATTTTAGACAATGTTTGGGATATTAATTTTGATATGAATACCAATGTTGTCGATGTCTATATTACATACTTAAGAAGAAAGATAGACAAGCCTTTTTCAACCAAACTGATTCACACCATGAAAGGTTTGGGTTATGTAATAAAACCATAATATGGATATTAGGAAAAAAATCACTTTCAATTATGTTGCTCTTTCGACCTTTAGTACCTCGCTATTGTGTATCATCGTGTTTTTCTTGTTCAGAGAAAACAATCGTTACCACTTTTTAAAGCGATTAGATGATAGGGCGAAAATTGTAGCTTCAATTCATTTTCAAAAAGATCCAGAGAAGATTAAATATTATAAAAATCTTCAAAAAAATGGTCTTGAAGAATTAATTGAGGAAGAAGAGTATGTACTCAAAATAAACAGTCACAATAGTTTTGATTATAATACGAACCTAAATCTGCCGAATACTTTTTACACTAATATTTTAAGTACAGGAAAAGACTCGTACGAAAGAGATAATAAGTATTACTTAGGACAGATTTTTCAGGAAAGCAATCAAAAATATATTGTAATCGTTGGTGCAAGAGACCGTAAAGGAAAAGACACAACCATTTATATTGTCAAAATTATGCTTTTTGGCGGAATCGGATTTGTGATTCTGGCTTTTCTTTTAGGACGATATCTAGCAAAACGTGTCATTAATCCTGTAGCAAGAATTACTAAAGAAGTAAAAAGAATTAGTGCTTCTAATCTGCACAATCGTCTTCCCGAAGTTAAAAATTCTGATGAAATATCAGATTTAACCAATACTTTTAATAATATGCTGGATCGATTGGAGACTTCTTTCGAAATCCAAGCGAACTTTATTAATAATGCTTCTCACGAATTGAAAACGCCAATTACAACCATTATTGCCGAATCGGAGATTATGTTGCTTAAAGAGAGAGAAAAACATGAATATGTAGAATCTCTGCAAAATATTTACAGTCAGGCTTCAAGATTAGGAAACTTGACAGAAAGCTTGCTTAAGTTGACGCAAACAGGATATGACGGACAAAAACAGGTTTCAGATATTGCCCGAATGGATGAATTGTTGTTGGATGTAAAATCTGATTTAGACAAAATTTATCCAGATAACCGCGTAAGCATTAAACTTAATTTTGCTCCAGAAGATTCTAATCTATTATTACTGCCATGCAATAAACCGCTTTTAGAATTGGCAATCAATAATATTATAACCAATGGCGTAAAGTATTCTGATAATAACGAAGTTTTTGTAAATCTTACGGCAAACAAAGAAATGATCAAAATTGCGATCAATGATATTGGAATCGGAATTCCGCCAGAAGATATTCCGCATTTGTATGAGCCTTTCTTTAGAGGTAAAATCGCTGCCAAATATATTGGCTACGGTTTAGGACTTCCTTTGGCTTCTAAAATTATTAGAATGCACGACGGAGAACTTCAAGTGCAGTCTGAACAGAATAAAGGCACAATCGTTACCATCATCTTTAAAAAAGGCAACATTAAAAAATCTAATGTTTAATTTTAGGAAATTCTAATTTTAGATTAATAACGGTCTAATTTGTCGAAAGTTATTTTGTAAGTATAAAACTAAAAGATATACTTATGAAAAATTTTCTTATACCTACAACTTTAAAAGATGATACTATTTCGGCTGTTAAATCTGCGGTAAATCAGTCTAAGAATACGGAATCGGAAATTATTTTAGTATTAGTTTCAGAAGCTCCTGATACGTTTTCTTCTTCGGGTTTTTTAAGAGAAATGAAATCTGGACTTACCAAAAGTCAGGAAGAAGTTCTGGAAACTTGCCGATATATTATAGAACATACTTCAAATATTAAACTAAAAGTCCACAATCAATACGGACTTTCGGCACCAATTTTCAGACGTCTTATAGAAGCGTTTTCTGTAAAACTGATTATTCTGACCCATTCTTATAAGCAGGAAACCAAAAGAATCCATCAATATTTAGTGCAGTTGGCAGGAAATCAGAAATGTCCGATTCTGCATCTTGGTACAGAAATCAATAAAGAGGTTTTTCATAAAGCATTGTATGTAGAAAATTCTAATAAAAACATTCATGTAAAAGATGTACAGGATTTTTTAAATGCCAATTTCTCTTTTGAAATTGTTAGCCAGACAGCCAGTTTTGAAGATAATTACGAAAATGTAGCGCCCTTTTTATCAGAAGCCATATCAAAACACAATATCGATATGTTGGTAGAAACTCGAAAAGGCGAAAAAATCAAATTTAAAAAAGTCAAAAAAGAAAATGTCAATGAAAAATTAGGTCTTCCAGTTCTTTCGTTGTACGAAGAGATGGTTTGATTTCTAAGCCACTAAGCTTCTGAGGTTCTAAGTTTCTAAGTTTCTAAGTTTCTAAGTTTTTTAATTGGTAGATCTTAATGCCTTAGCATCTTAGCTCCTTAGTTTCTTAGCACCTAAAAAAAAATATTAATTTAATTAAAACCGAAAATATGTTATTAAAGAAAAGAATACCAATGAAGTACGTTCTCGGGAAAATTAAAGTAGAAATTGCACTAGTATTGGCTTATACAGTACTATTTGAAATTTTCCATCATTATTTTATCAATCTTCCTGTAGATATTCCGATTGCCATTCCAACTATGATTGGAACCATTATTTCCTTATTATTAGCTTTTAAGTCGAATCAGGCATATGACAGATGGTGGGAAGCACGAATTGTTTGGGGAGCAGTTGTAAACGATTCAAGAACCTTAATCCGTCAGGTTTTAACGTTTTACGAAGATCCAGATTATTCTGTTGAAGCGAGCGAATTCAAAGAAAATTTTGCTAAAAGACAAATTGCTTGGTGTTATAGTTTAGGAGAATCGCTTAGAAAAAGAGATGCGATAAAACCACTTGAAGGTCTAATTAGCGAAGAAGAAATCAAATACATCAAAAATCATCAAAACGTTCCGAATGCTATTTTGATGTTGCACGCAAGAGATTTGAGAACCGCTAAAAATGAAAAGAAAATCAACATGTATCAGCAGGTTGAAATCGATAATACTTTGTCAAGATTGTGTGATGAAATGGGTAAATGTGAGCGTATTAAGAACACGATTTTTCCAACTACTTACAGTATGTATATTAGATTGACTTTGTGTTTGTTTATTCTGTTGCTGCCTTTTGGTTTAACAAGTGTATTGAGCTGGTTCGCAATTCCGCTGATTACTGCAATCGGTGCTGCTTTCTTTTTGATCGAAAGAATGGCAATTCATTTGCAAGATCCATTTGAAAACAGACCGACCGATACGCCAGTTACGGCAATTGCAAATACAATTGAAAAAAATATCAAACAAATGCTGAATGAATATCAAAGTGAATTTGATATACTGAAAGAATTTGAATTAAATGACGAACCTAAGAAAGTCGAAAAGGACGCTTATTTTGTCTTATAACTATTTAATTTTGGTCTTCTTTTAATTGTTGGCTGGACAGTGTGTAGTTGCGCTGTCCAGTTTTTTTGTCATTGCGAGGAACGAAGCAATCACGCTAACAAAGAATATGCAAAGTTTGTCATTCCGAGGGACGAGGAATCTCCACAAGAAACTCCGCAAGGTGAAGAAAGAAGAAATTACCAAATGTTTTAAACATAACCAGCGGTTTCAACCGCTGGAACGCAAAGAATCTTGCAATGTGTTCCCGTGGTTGAAACCACGGGCTATGTTCATTTAATGAGTTTTAAAACATTTATAATTGCTTTGCCAACCTTCCCAACGTCTGAATCGCAGTCCTCAATTCATTAGACCAAGGCAATCCAAAACTCAATCGCATGCAATTTGAAAATTGGTTTTGAAAAGAGAAAATTCTTCCTGGGGCAATACTAATATTATGTTTTAGCGCTAAATGATAAAAAGCGGCAGTATCAATTTTTTTATCCAATTCTACCCAAAGAAAAAATCCGCCTTGAGGCTGACTCACTTTTGTTCCTGCTGGAAAAGATTCCAAAACAGTATTAATGTAATTGGTACAGTTTCGATTTAGAATCTGACGAATTTTTCTAAGATGGTTTTCATAGCGGCCATTTTTTAGAAAGTCACCAACCACTTCGTGTGTAATAGTTGAATTGGAGATCGTATGGTACAATTTGGTTCTCAGAACTTCTTTTTTAAACTTCCCTGGAGAAACCCAACCCACACGATAGCCTGGTGCTAGACTTTTAGAAACAGAACTGCAGCACAGTACAATGCCACTTTCATCGTAAGTTTTACAATTGGTTGGACGGCTTGTGCCAAAATACAAATCGCCATGAATATCGTCTTCAATTAACGGAACATTGTAAAAATCCATTAAACGGACAATTTCCTTTTTATGTTCGTTTGGTAGCATACTTCCTGACGGATTACTGAAATTGCTCATCAATACACAGGCTTTTACTTTGTTGGAAGCAAGAGTTTTTTTTACTGCTTCAATTTCAATTCCTGTCGTCATATTGGTAGGAAGTTCCAGAACATACAAACCTAAAGATCTCGCCAGTTGCAGAATACCAAAATAAACCGGACTTTCTGTAATAATCGTATCCCCTGGCTTAGTCAGTGTCAATAAACAATCTGAAATTGCTGAAATACAGCCAGGAGTGGTTATAATATCATCTTCGGTCAAAGAACCGCCCCAAGTAAAAGACCAACGCGCAATTTCTTTTCTTAGATTACTATTTCCTTCAATTTCTTCATAACTCGTTCCGCTGTTTGGCAGTTGACGCATAGCCTGAACCATTCCTTTATTCAATTTAGCAATTGGCAACAGTTCATTGGACGGAAAACCAAGCGAAAGCATTGTAATATCTTTTTTACGCATATCACCATAAACCAAATCCACTAAATCCTCGCGTTCAATATTTTCAAGGGTAAAAAGCGGTGTACTTGCCGATGGTTCCGGAATTGTTCTGGCTGAAATATTACTTACATAATAACCTGATTGTGGTCTTGATTCGATCAAAGAACGGCTTTCTACTTCATAATATGCTTTGCTGACGGTGCTCATGCTGTAGCCTGTTTCGGCACAAACTTCTCGTATAGAAGGCAGTTTGTCGCCTACATTTAAAAGTCCAGATTTGATCTGTTTTTCGATGAGGTCAGCAAATTGAAGATATAAGTAATTAGAATTTTTCATTATGAAAATAAAAACTGTTATGCTGCAATTTACAAAAACTGTATCTGTATTGCTGTTTAATTTTTTAGAAATTTGCGTTATCAAAAGAAAATAAATTCAAAAGCTAATTTTGTGAAAACAACAAAGTATTACGTAGCAGCAATTTCAGCCTTTATTACATGGGGGCTTTTTAGCTTAGTTTTAAAACCGATACACGATTATCCGTCATTGGATATTCTGTTTTTTCGTGTTTTTAGCTGTGGTATTTTAATGCTTTTGATTGCTTTTTTATTTAAAAGAAAACAAATAAGAGAAACCATTCAGATTTTTAAGGCTTTATCAAAATTAGAAAAAAGAAAATCGATTCTTTTAAATATTGGAGGAAGCGCATTTTTGATGGCTAATTGGTTTACATTTATTTATGTAGTGAATCATATCAGCGTAAAAGCCGCTTCTCTGGCTTATCTTGTTTGCCCAATCCTGACTACATTATTAGCTTATTTTATACTAAACGAAAAATTGCTAAAAACACAATGGCTTTCTGTGGGATTAAGCATTTCAGGATGTTTATTGCTTTCCTATAGCGATATCATGGATATGTTTTTCAGTATCATAATAGGTCTTACTTATGCCGCTTATCTAGTAAGCCAGCGTGCCAATAGAGGTTTTGACAAGTTTATTGTTCTAACTTTTCATATCACTTTGGCTGCATTATTTTTATTACCGTTTTATCCGGTTTTTGGGGGACCGGTACCAACGGAATTTAAGTTTTATTTCTGCATTGAAACCATTGCAATCGTATTTACTATAATTCCGTTATTTCTCAATTTATATGCACTTTCCGGAATCAACTCTTCCACAGTTGGAATGTTACTAAACATTAATCCGATGATTGCATTTGGCTTGGCAGCCTTCTTTTTTAAAGAAAACATTACGCCTTTACAAATTACAGCATACGGTATCATTTTTACCGCAGTGTTAGTTTTTAATTCGCATCATATTTTTGCCATAAAGCAAAAAATGACCTCAATATCCAAGGGTTCTTAATTCTTAGTTTTCATATTTTTTATTGGTTTAAAATCGAAAATTGTCAGAATCTTAACAGGATGTTTAAACAGGAATGAGTATATTTCATTCCTGTTTTTTTATGCGATAAACTGAAAAATTATTTAGCCACAGATTTAAAAGATTAAAAGGATTATATTATTGTTCGCATTTAAAAAATATTGCCACGAATTCCACGAATTTCCACAAATTTTGTTCATCATTTTAGAATAATTAATTCGTGAAAATTAGTGGAATTCGTGGCAAACAAAAAAATCCTTTCTAATCTGTGTAATCTGTGGCAAGAAAAAACTATTACAAACCGAATCTTAATACTATGAAAGCTGCCAAACTTCAAGCCTTTACTCCGTTATTTTATTTAGTGTGGTCAGATGATTTACTGACACAGAAAGAATTTACAACTTTAAAAGAGTTTATAAATTCCTTAAATGTTTTATCTCCAGACGAAAAAGAATATTTGCTTTCTAAAGTAGATATTTCAAATCCGCCTTCACGAAATGAACTCACACAATGGAAATCGGATATTGAAAAAAGCATTCAGGATAAATCTTCTATAAAATCGATTTTTGATATTGCTAAAGCACTTTCTGCACAAGATTTGGATTTGACTCCCATAGAATCAGATTTTGTGAAATTGGAAAATGATCTTGGAATTTTAGGTGAAGAAGCACTGCAAAACTTTAAAACCAAAGCAGGCTCTTTTACAGCCAATTCTCAAACCAATGCGAGTTTTGACATTCAGAAAATAACTCAAATTTTAGATGGAAAAGAAGAAGAGATAATTAAAAGAGTAAAATTGGTTATCTCAAGACCTGAATTTGCTTATGAAACTTCAACCGATATTAATGTTTTTAGACAAACCGTTTACAAATGGTGTAAAATTCTAGCCGATGAAAATTTAGGAAGCATGGCTTATCCCAAAGAATACGGTGGAGGAGGAAATATCGAAGATTATTTTGCGATTATGGAAACGTTGAGTTATCATGATTTAAGTCTGGTAATCAAATTTGGTGTTCAATTCGGACTTTGGGGAATGAGCGTTCAATCTTTAGGAACCGAAAAACATTATGCTAAGTATTTGAAAGACATTGGCTCGCTGAAACTTCCTGGATGTTTTGCCATGACCGAAACACATCATGGTTCGAACGTAAAAGGGTTAGAAACCACAGCAACTTACAATCATAGCGATCAGACTTTTACCATTCATACACCAAACAAAAACGCACAAAAAGAATATATTGGAAACGCAGCCGTTCATGGACAAATGGCGACTGTTTTTGCTAAATTAATTATTGATGATCACGATTATGGCGTAAATGCGTTTGTGGTTCCGTTACGCGATTCTGATGGAAATATGGTAAAAGGCGTAACAATTGGTGATTGTGGTCATAAAATGGGATTAAATGGAGTTGATAACGGAACAATTAGTTTCGACAATGTTATAATTCCGAAGGAAAATATGCTGGATCGTTTTGCTTCTGTAAATGATAAAGGCGAATTTGAAAGTCCGATTCCGAGTGATAACCGTAGATTTTTTACGATGTTGGGAACTTTAGTAGGAGGGAGAATCGGGATTCCGCGTTCGGCTTTGGCAGCAGCAAAATCTGGATTGACAATTGCCATTCGCTACAGCGATCAAAGAAGACAATTTGGACCAGAAGGCGGATCTGAGGTTCCGATTTTAAATTATAGAATGCATCAGCGCAGATTATTACCGCATTTAGCGAAAACATATGCGGTTCATTTTGGGCTTCAATATTTAAGCAAGAGATTTTTAAACAGAACCGAAGCCGAAATGCAAGAAATTGAAGCTTTGGCTGCAGGAATGAAATCATATTCTACTTGGAGCACGAGAGATATTTTGCAGGAATGCCGTGAAGCTTGTGGAGGAAAAGGATATTTGTCTGAAAACCGAATTGACGCGCTTAAAAATGACACCGAAATTTACACCACCTTTGAAGGCGATAATACAGTTTTGATGCAATTAGTGGCTAAAAACCGTTTGGCAGAATTCAGAAAATCGTTTGGAGAAATGGGCTCATTGGGCATTATCAATTATGTGTATGAAAATGCGAAAACGGCAATTGCTGAGAAAAATCCAATTGCAACTCGCAGGACAGACGATGAGCATCTATTAGATAGTGAATTTCATCTTCAGGTATTTGTTCATAGAGAAAAAACAATTTTAGCTTCTGCAGCGCGACGTATCAAGAAATTAATCGATGGCGGATTAGAGCCTTATGATGCTTTTAATGTCGTTCAGCATCAAATGATTGATGTCGCGCAGGCGTATTTGGAGAGAATAGTTTTAGAACAATTTCAGATTGCAATAAAAACCATAGAAGATGAACCATCAAAAGCAATCTTGACAAAACTGAACCAGCTGTACGCACTTTCAACAATCGAAAAAAACAAGGCTTGGTATCTGGAAGACGGTTATATGGAAGCGGTTAAAACCAAAGCTATCCGTAAAATTGTAAATCAGCTTTGCTGGGATATTCGTCCCGATGCTGTGGCTTTAGTAAATGCTTTTGATATTCCCGAAAGTTGTTTGGCAGCACCAATTGCTGTTTAGTTTTTTTTACCATATAAGTGATATAAGAATTGAAAGCAACTTTGTCAAAGTTTTAAGCTTTGACA
The DNA here is from genome assembly GCF_003254545.1 of Flavobacterium tistrianum. Classification (GTDB taxonomy): domain Bacteria; phylum Bacteroidota; class Bacteroidia; order Flavobacteriales; family Flavobacteriaceae; genus Flavobacterium; species Flavobacterium tistrianum. The sequence goes on along the minus strand of NZ_QJRH01000073.1, from coordinate 577,700 downwards.
AAGTTTTTTTTATATCATTTAAGCTTTGGGTATAAAACTAGTGATGGCATAAAAGACGTTATATCATTGTTTTATTAAAATAATTAGCCTTTTCGAATTCCATTACATTAATAGAAATTACTGAAACTTCTGGAAGTAACGCATTCAGTTTTGTGACAATTACTTTTGATAAATTGCTCTTTTGCTCGTCATTTCTGCCTTCCATAATGTAGCTGAAAACATGAATAAAATCATTTAACGTATTTCCGTTGTTATAATAAGTAAAAGGATTAATGCGAACTTTGATTTCAGAAGCAGCAAAAAGATTAGTCGAGAAAGCGGCATTAAAAACCTCCTGCATAATTTCGTCTGCTGCAAGTCGGCGCAGTACATTTTCTGAACAGTCAATTATAAAGTGTGGCATAATTTTTAAGTTTTATCGGGTTTGCTGTAACAAAATTATAAAAAAGGTTACTTGTAATATTTTAGAATAGACACTTTATTATATTTGTATATCTTATTTATTTTTTTGTCAGTTTGAAAAATCTATTTCTCTCCCTTTTTATAGTTCTTATTAGCTTTCCTCTTTTTGCATCGGAAAGTACAGATGTTATTTTAAAAGAATTAAATGAGGCGATCAAAAATAAACAGCATTACGTAAAGATTAAAGAAGAACGAATTGCGAATTTCAAGAAAATAAAATCTGATAATCTTACCAAAGAACAAGAGTATAATTACAACAAAACGCTTTATTTAGAATATCAGAAGCTAAATTCAGATTCAGCAATTCAATACGTAAAAAAAAATCTCAAAATTGCAGAAGAACTTCAGGATAAAGAGCTTTTCAATTTGGCTCAATTAGAATTGGTAACACTTTATTCCTCCTCTGGAAAATACCGTGAATCTGAAGCAATTTTAAAAAGTATCAAAAAGAAAGATCTAGCGCCTTCTCTGATTCCAATTTATTATTTTTCCAATCGTGAGTTTTTTGAACATTACGCGGCTAACAGTTACAGTCCAGAATACAGAAAGCAGATTGGCAAATATCGCGATTCATTATTAAGTGTCTTAAATCCGAATACTTTAGATTATCAGATTAACAGAATTCAGCAGGATATTTTCAATAAAAAGTTTGATGGGCCAAAAAAGCAGTTATTAGCTTTATTGAATAAAACAAAAGAAGAAAGTCCGCAATACGCCATGATTACTTATTTGTTAGGAAAAATAGGTGAAGCGACGCATGATTTGGAAGCTAGAAAAAGATACTATGCGCTTTCTGCTACATCTGATATAAAAAACGCTAATAAAGATAATGCTTCATTGCAGGAATTGGCTCTGGTTTTTTACGAAATCGGTGATGTCGATATGGCTTATAAACTGACACAGTCTGCTATTGAAGATGCTTTGTATTGCAATGTTCAGTTCAGAACATTACTAATGTCAGAAGTATATTCTATTATCAATACGGTTTATTTAGAACGTGAAGCGCAGAGAAAAAGCGAATTACAGATTTACCTGCTTTGCATTAGTCTGCTTTCTTTGTTCTTGATCGTTGCAGTTATTTACGTCTATATACAGATGAAAAAGGTTTCAAGAATTCGATCGGAACTTTACGAAACCAGTCAAAAATTAGCTGAATTAAACAAAGATATTACCGAAACCAACAGTCAGCTGCAAGAAAGTAACCTGCAATTGTCTGAATCTAATTTGGTTAAAGAAGAATATATTGCACATTTCTTTAATCTTTGCTCAACTTACATCAATAAGCTGGAGAATTACCGTATTATTTTAAACAAGAAAGCAACAGCAAAGCAATTTGATGAAATTTATAAAATATTAAAATCAACTACCTTGGTTGATAATGAGTTGGAAGAATTGTATAAAAACTTCGATATTATCTTTTTAAACTTATATCCAACATTCGTAAAAGATTTCAACGCCTTATTAATTCCAGAAGAACAGATTGTTCTCAAACAAAATGAATTGCTAAATACTGAGCTTCGAATTTTTGCTTTAATCAGATTGGGAATTACAGATAGTGTTAAAATAGCAGCATTTTTACGTTATTCTTTAAGCACAATTTACAACTATCGCACAAGAGCTCGAAATAAGGCCGCAGTTTCGCGAAATGATTTCGAAGAAATGGTCATGAAAATCGGCTCAATGGCTTTGAAAGCATAAATATTTATTTTAAAACCACTACTTTTTTTAGTGTATTTTAAAATTTAAGTATTTGTAAATCAATAATTTGATTTTTTAATCTACTACTTTTTTCTGTCTAAAAATGTAACTTGTACGATAACGTTTTAGTTTTACAATATGATAAAAAAGTTTTTCTCAAAAAGACTTTCCCTGATTATAAACTAATGCTTTAATAATTACTGTTATGTTAAAAAACGTTAAAACAATTGTTGTTTTACTTTTACTAAGTTCTGTAGGAACGAATGCTCAGAACAAAGTTCCAGTTTATCTAGACGATAAAAAACCGATTGAAGAGCGAGTAGAAGATGCGCTTAAACGAATGACTACCGAAGAGAAAATTGCCATGATTCATGCGCAGTCTAAATTTAGTTCTCCAGGTGTAAAACGCCTTGGAATTCCAGAAAACTGGATGACCGATGGACCACACGGAATTCGTGCAGAGGTAAAATGGGACGAATGGGATCAGGCAGGATGGACAAACGACTCTTGTATTGCTTTCCCAGCGCTTACAGCACTTTCATCTACATGGAACAAAGAATTGGCTTCTTTATATGGTAAATCTATTGGAGAAGAAGCGCGTTACCGTAACAAAAATGTATTATTAGGGCCAGGAGTAAACATTTACAGAAGTCCATTAAACGGGCGTAATTTCGAGTATATGGGAGAAGATCCGTTTTTAGCTTCAAAAATGGTGGTTCCTTATATTAAAGGAGTGCAGTCTAATGGAGTTGCTGCCTGTGTAAAACATTTTGCCTTAAACAATCAGGAAACTAAACGTAATACTGTCGATGTAATTGTGGATGATCGTGCATTGTACGAAATTTATCTTCCTGCTTTTAAAGCGGCAGTTCAAGAAGGTGATGTTTGGTCAATTATGGGAGCTTACAATAAATACAAAGGTCAGCAATGTTGCCATAACGAATATTTGTTAAATGATATTCTTCGCGGAGAATGGGGCTTCAAAGGAGTTGTAGTTTCTGACTGGGGTGGTGTTAACGATACGAAACAAGCTATTCACAACGGTTTGGATATGGAATTTGGTTCTTGGACAAACGGTCTTTCTTGGGGAACAAGTAATGCTTATGACAATTATTATTTAGCAAAACCATATTCTGAAATGATCAGAAAAGGTGAAGTTGGAACAAAAGAATTAGATGAAAAAGTGCGTCGCATTCTTCGTTTATCTTTCTTGACTACAATGGATAGAAATCGTCCTTTTGGTTCTTTTGGAACAGAAGAGCATGCTATTGCAGGACGCAAAATTGCTGAAGAAGGAATTGTTTTATTGCAAAACAACAACAATATTCTGCCAATCAATCTTTCTAAAACTAAAAAGATTGCTGTAATTGGAGAAAATGCTATTAAAATGATGACTGTTGGAGGAGGAAGTTCTTCGCTTAAAGCAAGATACGAAATCACGCCATTAGAAGGTTTGAAGAAAAGAATCGGAAATCAAGCGGAAATTGTTTACGCAAGAGGTTATGTAGGAGATCCAACGAGCAATTATAACGGAGTTGTGGCTAAAGTAAGTTTAGAAGACAAACGTTCTCCAGCTGAGTTAACTGCAGAAGCTTTAAAAGTGGCTAAAGATGCTGACATTGTTCTTTTCATTGGTGGATTGAACAAAAGTCCAAATCAAGATGACGAAGGACACGACCGTAAAGAATTGAATTTATCTTATGGTCAGGATAAGTTAATCAGTGATTTGGCGAAAGTAAACAAAAACATTGTTTTCGTAAATATTTCTGGAAATGCAATTGCAATGCCTTGGATTAGAGAAGTTCCAGGAATTGTACAAGGATGGTTTTTAGGAACAGAAGCTGGAAATGCTTTAGCAAATGTTTTGGTTGGAGATGTGAATCCGTCAGGAAAATTATCTTTCACTTTCCCAGTAAAATTATCTGATAACGGAGCTCACGCTTTAGGCGAATTCCCAGGTGGTGATTCAGTAAAATACAACGAAGGAATTTTTGTAGGTTACCGTTGGGTTGATAAAAACAAAATCAAACCGTTATTTTCTTTTGGACATGGTTTAAGCTATACGACTTTTGCTTACGGAAAAGTAACAGCAGACAAAAAACAAATAAACGCTGGAGATAAAATCACATTTTCTGTTAATGTAAAAAATACAGGAAGTAGAGAAGGATCTGAAGTTGTGCAATTATATATTGCCGATTTGAAATCTTCATTGCCTCGTCCGGTAAAAGAATTAAAAGGTTTTGAGAAAGTTGCTCTTAAAGCTGGAGAAGAAAAAACAGTAACGTTTACAATTGATAAAACGGCTTTAAGTTTCTTTGACGATAAAAAACACGACTGGGTTGCTGAACCTGGTGACTTCGAAGCAATTATTGGTGCTTCATCAACAGATATTAAATCTAAAGTGAATTTTTCACTTAAATAAGTTTTTTTATTTCTAAAAATTGGTTGGTTTGTAAAGCTGCAAGTGTAAAAATTTGCAGCTTTGCTTTTAGTTAAAAATTCACCATTTATACATTAAGAAACATAAAGAGAAGCTTTATTTTCTTAATATTTAAGCATTAAGAGTAGATTCATTAAGTCAAACTTAATTTTCTTAATATCTTAATGGTAAAAAAAGAAACAACATGAAAAAAATTACGATTGCAATATTGACTTTATTTTTTGCGAAAAATATTTCAGCACAAAGCCTGAATAAAATGCAATGGTTTAATGAACCTGAAAAATGGGAAATTAAAAATAATGCATTAATTATGAATGTTACTGCAAACAGCGATTATTGGAGAATTTCTCATTATGGTTTTACAGTAGATGATGCGCCTTTTTATTATGCAACGTATGGAGGTGAATTTGAAGCAAAAGTAAAATTGACTGGAAACTACATCGCACGTTTTGATCAAATGGGATTGATGATTCGTATTGATGAAAAGAATTATATTAAAACAGGAGTAGAGTTTGTTGACGGAAAATTTAATGTCAGCACCGTTGTAACACACGATAAAAGTGATTGGAGTGTGACGACTTTAGACAAAGCGCCGCCTTTTATCTGGATTAAAGCAGTACGCCGTTTAGATGCTGTCGAAGTATTTTACTCTTTTGATGATAAAAACTATATCATGACCAGAAATGCACCTTTGCAAGACAATACGCCAGTGATGGTTGGTTTAATGGCCGCTTCTCCAGACGGAAAAGGTTTTGAAGCTAAATTTGAAAACTTCACCGTAAAACACTTGCCAGATCAGAGAAGATTAGAATGGCTTAAAAATCACCAATAGATTAAATTTAAATTTAAAAATTCCAAATTCTAAACTTAATTTTCAAATTTTAAGAATGCAGAAAATCTAAAATCTGCAATCTACAATCTACAATTAAAACTTAACCTTAAACCAAACATAAATGAGTTCAATTTCAGTTGACATTAAACCAAAAAAACATTACGAAATACTTGATGGTCTGCGTGGTGTTGCAGCTATTTTAGTAGTTGCTTTTCACATTTTTGAAGCTTTTGCTGGCGGAAATCGTTTCGTTCAAATAATCAATCACGGATATCTTGCCGTTGATTTCTTCTTTCTTTTATCTGGATTTGTAGTCGCTTACGCGTACGATGACCGTTGGGTAAAAATGGGGCAATGGGAGTTTTACAAACGCCGTTTAATTCGTTTACAGCCAATGGTAATTCTTGGAATGATCATTGGCGCTATATTTTACTATTTTCAAGCTTCAGATATATTGTTTCCGATGATTGGAGGAATGGAAGCTTGGAAAGTTATTTTAACCATGGTAATAGGTTTTACGTTATTACCAATTCCGCCTTCTATGGAAATTAGAGGTTGGGGAGAAATGCATCCTTTAAATGGTCCGGCATGGTCGCTTTTTTTCGAATATATTGCAAACATCTTGTACGCCGTTATCTTCCGTAAATTTTCGAATAAAGTAATGTCAGTTTTTGTATTGATATTTGCCGGACTGTTAATTAACTATACTGTTTTTGGACCAAAAGGCGACGTTATCGGCGGATGGTCTTTCAATGTAGAACAGATGTATGTTGGTTTTACTCGTTTATTATACCCGTTTTTTGCTGGAGTTTTATTATGCCGTTTAGGAAAATTAATCCATGTAAAAAATGCTTTTTGGGTTTGCAGTATCCTGATAACAATTGTTTTAGCCTTGCCAAGATTTGGAGATGAAAACAGCCTTTGGATCAATGGTTTGTACGAATCAATATGTATTATCATTATTTTCCCAATAATTGTTGCAATTGGAGCAGGAGGAGAAATTAAAAATGAATTCTCATTAAAAATCTGCAAACTATTAGGTGATATTTCTTATCCAATTTACATCACGCACTATCCATTAATTTATTGGTTTACAGCATGGGTTGTAGATAATAAAGTCACAATGGTAAATGGTTATCTGGAAGGAATTGGAGTTTTAATCGTAAGCATCGTTCTAGCTTTCGTATGCTTAAAATTATACGATGAACCAGTTAGAAAATGGCTGATGAAGAAATTTCAGAGAAGAAAAGTTTCTTTATAAGTGGCAAAGGTTCAAAGGAACAAAGGTACGGAGGCAAAACTTTGTCCCTTTGTGCCTCTGCAACTCTGAACCTAAAAAAATTGAATTTCTAAATTTTGTTAGTTATAGATATTCAAAAAGGGATGATGTTTTAAACTTCATCCCTTTCTTATTTGAGTATAGTTTGATTTACAAGATCAGGAATAAGCGGTTTAGCAAAAAACCTTTGTAGCTTTGTTCCTTTGTCCCTTTGAACCTTAAAAAAAACTTATTCTAAAACCAATTGTCCCAAAGCTTCTTTACTGAAACCTTTTAATTCATCAGTTTTTCCTGCTTTGATTTTAGCCACCCAATTTGGATCAGAAAGAAGAGGTCTCCCGACAGCAACTAAATCAAAATCGCCTCTATCGAAACGTCTGTTTAATTCTTCTAAAGAAGTTGGTTGAGAGCTTTCTCCAGCAAAGGCACCAAAAAAATCGCCTGAAAGACCAACAGAACCCACGGTAATAGTAGGAACGCCAGTTACTTTCTTAGCCCATCCAGCAAAGTTTAAATCAGAGCCTTCAAATTCTGGTTCCCAGAAACGACGTTGCGAAGCGTGAATAATATCAACACCAGCATCAACAAGAGGAGTAAGCCAAGCTTCTAATTCCTGTGGATTTTTAGCCAATTTATAATTGTAATCAGAAGGTTTAAATTGAGAGAATCGCATGATAACAGCAAAATCATCACCAACTTGTCTTCTCACTTCCTTAATGACTTCAATTGCAAATCGGTTACGTTCTGGTAAAGTTTTTCCGCCATAAATATCATCACGCAAGTTAGTTTCAGCTCTAAAGAACTGATCAATTAAATAGCCGTGTGCGCCGTGAATTTCAACAGTATCAAATCCTAATTTTTTAGCATCTGCGGCAGCTTTTCCAAAAGCAAGAATAGTATCTTCAATATCTTTTTCAGTCATAGCAACGCCATTTCTAAAATCAGGACGGTTTAATCCGGACGGACCTTCAAACGGAACTGGCGGAACCCATCCAGAATGATGGTTGTCCATAATTCCCATATGCCAGATTTGCGGTCCCATTTTTCCGCCTGCAGCATGAACTTCATCAATAACTTTTTTCCAGCCATTTAAAGCTAAATCGCCATAAAAATGAGGAACATTCGCATCATTAGAAGAAGATTTTCTGTCAATAACAGTTCCTTCAGATAGAATTAATCCAACTTCGCCTTCAGCTCTTTTTTGGTAGTAAGCTGCGACTTCATCAGTTGGAACTCCGTTAGGAGAAAAAGAGCGCGTCATTGGCGCCATTACGATTCGGTTTTTCAGATTTAACGACTTTAAGTTAAATTCAGAAAAGAGGTTGTTTGTACTCATAGTAATTTTACAAATTTGATTGAATTAATTTACTAAGTGCTTCAAAGGCACCTTCGTTGCGTTTATAATAAGTCCATTGTCCAACGCGTTTCGCTTCGATAAAACCAGCGCGCTGTAAAATAGACAAGTATTCAGATACTGTAGATTGTGTCAAACCAGCTTTGGCTTGAATCTGCCCAACGCAGACTCCATGCTCAAATCCGGCATGTTCTAGCTGACCGGGAAAGTTAATTTCTGGTTCTTTTAGCCATTCCAACATTTGCAGTCGGGACTTATTAGATAATGCTTTAAAAATTTCTATCGTTTCCATGGTGCAAATATATCGACTTTTCCCGATATATGGATTTGAAGAAAAATATTTAGGATAATTTTATGATAGGGATGATGAAATGGAGAGGAATTTAATAAAGAAAATTTATATTTGTTTTTTTATAATCTCGTTGAGATACGCAGTTTTTACACTCATTTTATGTCATTTCGACGAAGGAGAAATCTCCGCAAGTAACTCCGCAACGAATGTCCAATCTTTGTCGAGCTTCTCGTGGAGATTTCTCCTTCGTCGAAATGACAAATAGTATCAATAATTTATGGTAATAAAAACTCAGCAACTTTATGAGATTAAAATAATCCCCGAATAAACAAAACTTAATCTATTATGAAAAAAACTTTACTTATCGTAGCATTCTTATGCTGTGTAATAACCAATTCTAAAGCTCAAGTTGTAGGTGTAGATGTTGGAGATATTGCTCCAGAAATTGATCTTCCAGATACAAAAGGAGAAAAAGTAGCGCTTTCTTCTCTAAGAGGTTCATTGACTTTAGTCGATTTTTGGGCTTCATGGTGCGGACCATGCATTAAAGAACAGCCATTATTACTAAAACTGCACAATGCTTATCCTGATAAATTATCAATCTACGGAGTTTCTATGGATACTAAAAAGCCATTATGGACAGGCGCAATTGCAAAAGCAAAATTGCCTTGGACAAATGTTAGTGATTTGAAATACTGGCAGTCTCCAGTTATAGGAGATTATATGCTTCAATCTATTCCGTTAAACTTTTTAATTGATAAAAACGGAATCATTTTAGCAAAAAATATTCACGGACAGGCTTTAGAAGCAAAAATTAAAGAGCTTTTAGAAGTGCAATAGTTTTCGTTAACCGCAAAGAGAGCTAAGAATTACGCAAGGTTCGCAAAGTTTTTTACTTGAAAAATAAAACTCTCGCAAAGTCGCAAAGTTTATTATTCTTAGCGACTCTGCGACTTTGCGAGATTCTTTAAAAATGTAGCGTGCTTAGCGTAAACCTTTGCGCTCTTTGCGGTTAAAAAACAAAAGCCCAGCTAACAGCCAGACTTTTAATTTTTAATTCCAGATTTTTAATTCTTTTCTTAAGACTCTTTAATCACTTTTTTTACACCTCCAAAACTCGTTTTCAGCATTTCTCTAATCTGAAACTGTGTTTTATTTTGCGAAGCGCTTTTCCAATCTTTGAGATCAAAAATATGAATCTGATCTGCGTAAGGATTCGTTAAGAATGAAATTCGTGAAATCGTGTATTTATAGTATTTCAGTTCATGAGAGACATGTCGATTAGGAACAACAATTAGTATATTTTCCCAGTTCAAAAAGTCTTTCGGAACATCTATTCTTTCCAATAATCCTAAAGATTCAAAAAAAGCGACAATCTTCTGATCATTAAGCTTGCTAATCTTATGATCGAGGTTTTTAAAAGTTGTCTGGAGTCTATTTTCGTTAATAATAGTACTCATAGTGGTAATTGCTTTTTTATGATTTTAATATAAAATTACATCAAAAGAAAATCATTTTTGAATCTGAAGCCATTAGATTCATTCTAAATTTAGAAAGCCCATTCTAGAAGCATTTGTTATGAATGAGTTATCATATTTTGATAAAATACTATTAATGTTTCTTTTCTAAAAGCTTTATTTTTATCGCTATTTGATTTACTAACAACCAAACCTATGAAAACCAATTTCCTCTTAAGAACATTTTTTGGTCTTTTAATTCTATGTTCAATTCCTGCTTTTGCACAAAACAAATCAAAAAGAGAACTTATTTTAATTGATAAAGACTGGCGGTTTTCATTCGGACATTTATACGATACAAAAAAAGATTTTGGTCATGCAGAAGGCTATTTTTCCTATTTAACTAAAACCGGATTTGGTGACGGACCAGCAGCTTCAGGATTTGATGATCGTGCATGGAGAAAATTGGATCTTCCTCACGATTGGGCAGTAGAACAGCCTTTTAGCGAAAGCGCAAGTTTCAGCCACGGATTTAAAGCAGCAGGAAAAAACTTTCCAGAGAAAAGCATTGGTTGGTACAGAAAAAAGATTAATATTTCGAATGATGATTTAGGAAAAATTATTTCTTTGAAATTTGATGGTGTTTTTAGAAACTCAAAAGTATTTTTTAACGGATTTTATTTAGGAACTGAAGAAAGCGGTTATAATGGTTTTGAATATGATGTAACGGCTTATGTAAATTATGGTGGCGAAAATACAATCGTAGTTCGTGTGGACGCTTCGATGGAAGAAGGCTGGTTTTATGAAGGCGCAGGAATTTACAGGCACGTTTATTTGCAGAAAACCAATCCGCTTCATGTGGCGCAAAACGGAACTTATGTAACTTCAGAAATTTCGAATGATAATGCTTCAATTACTGCAGAGGTAAAATTGGAAAATAAAGGTCATTTTAAAGGAAATGTTGAGATATACCAAACTATTTTAGACGCTGCGGGGAAACAAGTTGCGTCAAATTCTGAAAATGTTTTAGCTCCAGATTTCTACAAAACAAATAGTTATACTTCAAAATTAAATGTCACTAATCCACTTTTGTGGGATATTGATTCTCCGAATTTATATCAATTAATAACAGAAATAAAAAGCGAAGGAAAAGTAATTGACAGTTATGAAACTTCGTTCGGAATCAGAACGATAAAATTTGATCCGGAAAATGGTTTTTTCCTTAACGGAAAACATGTAAAACTGAAAGGAACCAACAATCATCAAGATCACGCAGGAATTGGAACAGCACTTCCAGATGAAATTCAGTATTATAGAATTAAAAAACTGAAAGAAATGGGGGCTAACGCTTATCGTTGTTCACATCATCCACCGACTCCTGAATTATTGAAAGCTTGTGACGAATTGGGAATGTTGGTTATTGACGAAACTCGTTTAATGGGAATTAACGATTATCATTTGAATGATTTGCAACGAATGATGGAGCGTGACCGCAATCATCCGAGTATATTCTGCTGGTCAGTTGGAAATGAAGAATGGCAGATTGAGGGTGGAATTACTGGTGAAAGAATTACCAGTATCATGCAGGAATTCAGCAAAAGTATTGACCCGACAAGACCTGTAACAGTAGGAATCAGCAGCGGATTTAAAAGCGGGATTTCTTCTGTTGTAGAAATTATGGGCTATAATTATCTTGGAAACGGAGATATCGATGCGCATAGAAATCAGTTTAAACAACAGCCAGGAATGGGAACTGAGGAAGGTTCGACGTTTGCAACTCGTGGCATTTATTTTACAGATGATGCCAAACATTATCAAAGTGCTTACGATAAAAAACCTCGTCCGACTTTTTACAGTATTGAAGAAGGTTGGAAATTCTACGCCGACAGACCTTATTTAGCAGGAATGTTTATTTGGACAGGTTTCGATTATCGCGGCGAACCAACGCCGTATGGCTGGCCGTCTGTAACCTCTTATTTCGGGATGATGGATGTCTGCGGTTTCCCGAAAGACAATGTTTTTTATTTAAAATCGTGGTGGGGTAAAGAACCTGTTCTGCATCTATTGCCACATTGGAATTGGAGCGGAATGGAAGGAAAAGAAATAGCTGTTTGGGCGTATTCGAATTGTGATGAAGTGGAGCTTTTCCTAAATAAAAAGAGTTTGGGCAAAAAGAAAATGGAGCAAAACAGCCATTTAGAATGGAAGGTAAATTACGTTCCTGGAACTTTGGAAGCTGTTGGATATAAAAATGGAAAAAAAGTACTTTCTGATATTCAAAAAACTACAGGAAAAGCAGAAAATATCAAATTGTCTTTGGATAAGGAAAATGTTTTAAAAGGAAATGTTTCTGTTGTAACGGTTGAAACTACAGATAAAAATGGCTTACACATTCCGACAGCAAACGATGAAATTACGTTTTCTATAAAAGGAGGGAAAATTTTAGGAGTAGGAAACGGAGATCCAACTTCGTTAGAAAGCGATCAATTTATTGATGACATTGCATTGGTTGCTATAAATAATTTTAAGGAAAAGAAAGAGATAAATGCGACTCTGTCTCAGAATTTGCCGAATTATTCTGAAAATGAGTGGACAGAAGCTTTTAAAGACCGCGATTACAAAAAGCAAGCGCCATCGTATATTTATAAAGGTGAATTTGATTTAAAAAGCAATTCGGCTTCTAACATAGTGAGCTTCTTTTATAAAAAAATAGGAGTTGAAACAGTAGTTTTTATAAATGGAAATAAAATTGATCCAAGCAAAGAAGATTCGCAAAAATATATTTTGAATACATCTATTTTAAAAGAAGGTAAAAATACAATCTACATTGCAGCAACGCCATTGCAAAAAATAAAAGAATGGGATGTTATGAATACCGATCCAGGAATCATTCAAGTTATTACTCCTGCAGAGCCTTGGAAAAGAAAACTTTTTAATGGTTATGCGCAAATCATTATTCAGAAAGATGAAAATGCAGGAGAAGTGGTTTTATCTGCTTCCGCGAAAGAATTAAGCACAGGAATTTTATTTGTAAAATAGTTTCAAGTTTCAGGTTTCAAGTTATGCAACTGTGAGAAATATGCTCGCAAAGTCGCTAAGACACAAAGTCTCTTTTAAAATAGTTATAAATGAATTGCGTCCAGCTTTAGCTGGATGTGAAAAAAATGGTGCTTTTAAAGGCTTTAGCCAAACTGCGGATAGTTTGGCTAAAGCCTTTTCTATGCTTGTCTCTTTTAGACCTCCAGCTAAAGCTGAAGGCAATTCAAAAATAACTTTGCGTCTCTGCGACTTTGCGAGCATTTTCTTTAATTAAAAAAAACTTAGCTCCTGATAGCTATCGGGATCGTAATTCTTCGCGCTTTTGCGGTTAACCCCGCAAACCTGAAACTTTAAACCTGAAACAAAAAAATAACAAAAAAAAATATTGTTTGATTTTCATAACTTTGCAAAATGAATAATCAGACAGAAACTCAGAATTGCGATTTTACTTCAGATTTAAAAATGAAGGGGTTTAAAGTATATCCTATAAATGGAGATTACAGTAAAGTTCCCGTTTATAGTCGAAGAGACTTTTATAAAATCTGCATCAATACCAGTAAAAGCATCATTCAATATGCTGACCGCGGAATAGAAACCGACGGGACGATTCTGTTTTTCGGAAATCCGATTATTCCATATTCTTGGGAAACTATTTCTGAAAAATTTGAGGGTTATGCCTGCGTTTTTACCGAAGAGTTTTTTAAAACTAAAGACCGATCAGAAACCTTGCAGGAATCGCCTTTGTTTAAAATAGGAGGAACACCAATATTTACGTTAACTACTGAACAAAAGGTGTTTATCGATTCGTTATTCCAAAAAATGATTCAAGAATACGAGACCGATTATGCTTTCAAAGATGATTTGATGCGCAGTTACGTTAATTTGATTATTCATGAGTCAATGAAAATGCAGCCTTCGGAAAGTTTTTTTAAACATAAAAATGCTTCTTCGAGAATTACTTCTTTGTTTTTAGAATTATTAGAAAGACAATTTCCAATAGAAACCAAAGATCAGCCGTTAGCTTTAAAAACGCCTCAAGATTATGCGCAAAGCCTTTCGGTGCATGTGAATCACTTAAATCGTTCTGTAAAAGAAGTTACGGGAAAACCGACAACGGCGCACATTACAGAAAGAGTAATCAACGAAGCAAAAGCTTTACTGCAGCACACAGACTGGAGTATTTCGGATATTGGGTATTCACTTGGATTTGAATATCCGAGTTATTTCAATAATTATTTTAAAAGACTTACAGGAACGGTTCCGAAATCGCTTCGAATGTAAATTGTTTCAATTTCTTAATTTTTTGTTTGAATATTGTTATTTCGGCATTGTAGTATTGCACTACATTTGCCCTGAAATAAACAACGAATCTTTGTATCAGTTTTTTTAATGACTAAATAACACTTCACAAAAGCATGCTCCGCTTTGCATTTAGTTTTAAATTTTGATAGTAGAAAAAATATAAATTTTTTAAAGTAGTAATTAAAATCAAAATCTCCTTCTAGAAGAGATTCGATGTACTGATTATTTCATTCAAATAAGCTTATAAAAATTTTAAAATTAATTATTAATCTAAAAACAACGAAATTATGTCGACACATTTCACTGCCGTAACCGAAGAAGGTAAAATTCCAAATACTTATATGACAGGCGAAGTGTCATATAAAAAGCAGACAAGCGAGATTCATCCTGAAAATACTGTCATCAAAGATATTTCTTTTGAACCTGGAGCGAGAAGTAACTGGCACAGTAATGCAAGTCTGCAATTAATCATTGTAACAGATGGAATTGGCTATTACCAAGAAAGAGGCGGACAAATTAATCTAATCGAAAAAGGAAAAGTAATCACAGTTTTACCGGGAATAGAGCATTGGTACGGAGCAACACCAAACAGCAAATATTCGCATATTACCATTGTCACAGAAGTAGACAAAGGATCTGGAGTATGGATGGATAGTGTTACTGACGAAGAGTATTATTCTTTTTAAGACGCTAAGGTTCGGAGATGCTATCCCGATAGCTATCGGGACTAAGATTTTTCTCTAAAATTATCGAGACTGATTTTTTACGCAGATTTGCTTCGCCTGTTCGCTATCGCTCGGGTTACTGATTTATAACACATTATATTTTTTGATTAGCTAAAAATAATCGAAATTTATATAACTAATTGTAGATCAGGACAAGTCAGCTGGATCTTTATTGCAATTTTTCAAGGGTCTATAACTTGAAACTTGAAACCTGAAACCTGAAACAAAAAACAACAAATAAATTATGGAAACAAAAAACATTAAAGCCTTTGGTACCGAAGCTGCCGAAGCACCATTAAAAACCTTAGATATTAAAAGAAGAGCTGTACAAGCGCATGACGTAGAAATCGAAATTTTATATTGTGGAATCTGTCATTCTGATTTGCACTCAGCTAGAAATGAGTGGCACGGAACAAAGTATCCAATTGTTCCTGGACACGAAATTGTGGGTAGAGTGGTAAAAGTTGGAGATCACGTAAAAAACTTTAAAGTTGGTCAATTAGCAGGAGTAGGCTGTATGGTTGATTCTTGTAGAGAATGTGATCATTGCAAAAATGATTTGGAGCAATATTGTGATGAAGGGAGCATTCTAACATTCAATTCACCAGACAAACATTTAGGCGGACATACTTTTGGAGGATATTCTCAAAGTATTGTTGTTGATGAAAACTATGTATTGCACATTTCAGATAAATTGGATCTTGCTGGAGTTGCGCCTTTATTGTGCGCAGGAATTACAACTTATTCTCCGTTAAAACATTGGAAAGTTGGACCTGGCCAAAAAGTGGGTATTGTTGGAATTGGAGGTTTAGGACATATGGGAATCAAATTAGCGAAAGCTATGGGGGCTCATGTTGTTGTTTTTACAACATCTCCGTCAAAATTTGATGCTGCAAAAGAACTTGGAGCTGACGAAGTAGTTTTGTCTACAGATCCTGAACAAATGGCAAAACATGCTAAAAGCTTAAACTTTATTTTAGATTGCGTTTCGGCAGAACACAGTATCGATTCTTACTTAAATTTATTAAAAGTAGACGGAACTTTAACACTAGTTGGCGCGCCAATGGATCCGCTTCCTGTAACTTCTTTCAGTTTGATTTTAGGAAGAAGAAGCTTCGCTGGTTCAGCAATCGGTGGAATCGCAGAAACTCAAGAAATGCTTTATTTCTGTGCAGAACACAATATTACGGCAGACATCGAATTAATTGGCGTAAATGACGTAAACGATGCTTACGAAAGATTATTAAAAGGAGATATTAAATATCGTTTTGTGATTGATATGGCTTCGCTTAAATAAGGTTCAAAGTGGCAAAGGTTCAGAGTAACAAAGGTTTCTAATCTTTGTGTTTAAAAGAGGTAGAGAGGAAAAACCTTTGTACCTATGTCCCTCTGAACCTTTGCACCTAAAAAAGAAAAAAATGCAAACACGTAAACTAGGAAATAGCAGTCTTGAAGTCTCTGCATTGGGACTTGGCTGCATGGGAATGAGTTTTGCCTATGGTCCGGCACCTGATAAAAAGGAAATGATCAATTTGTTACGTTCGGCTTATGAAAAAGGAATTACTTTTTTTGATACTGCAGAATGTTACGGACCCTATTTAAACGAAGAACTATTGGGAGAGGCATTAGCGCCTTTTCGCGATAAAGTTGTAATTGCGACAAAATTTGGCTTTTTGGAAGGTGATACTAAAAAAGGATTAGACAGTCGTCCAGAATGGATTAGAGAAAGCATTGAAGGTTCGTTAAAAAGATTAAACATCGATGTAATCGATTTGTATTATCAGCATCGTGTAGATCCGAATGTGCCGATAGAAGATGTTGCAGGAACTATAAAAGATCTGATTCAGGAAGGAAAAGTAAAACATTTTGGACTTTCAGAAGCTGGTGTAGAAAGCATTCGTCGTGCTCATGCTGTGCAGCCTGTTACAGCACTTCAGAGCGAATACTCGCTTTGGTGGCGAAATCCAGAAGAAGAAATTTTACCCGTTTTGGAAGAATTAGGAATCGGTTTTGTGCCTTTTAGTCCGCTGGGAAGAGGTTTCTTAACTGCTAAAATCGATGAAAATACGCAATTTGACAGTACTGATTTTAGAAATACATTGCCTCGTTTTACGCCAGAAGCAAGAAAAGCAAATCAGACGCTAGTAAATCTATTGTCGAAAATTGCTGCGGACAAAGGAGCAACAAACGCACAAGTAGCCCTTGCATGGATTTTGGCGCAAAAACCTTGGATTGCACCAATTCCAGGAACGACTAAATTGCACCGTTTAGAAGAAAATCTTGGTGCAATAGATTTAAAATTATCGTCAGAAGATCTTGCAGCAATTGAGAATGCTTCAAAAATTACAATTGAAGGATCAAGATACCCAGAACACCTGCAGAAGATAACGGGGAAGTAAGGTTCAAAGTTGCAAAGGGATAGAGGTTCAAAGGGACACAGAAAAGACCTTTGAACCTTTGCACCTAAAAGAAAAACCCTCAAGCAATTCAACTCTTGAGGGTTTTGTAAAATATACAAAAACTTAAAATGTAAAGATTTTTTCTTTTAAAAGAAACCTTTTAAACCTTTGCAGCTTTGAGCCTTTGCATCTAAAAAAATAATCAATTATTTTTTTACTTTTTGTCTAGGTTTTGTTTCAGCATTTTAGCGTGTTCCAAATGAGCTGTTAAACCTGCAATATTGTTTGAAGCCCAAGTTCTTACTTCTTGATCATTTGCATCTTTTGCGGCTTTCTCTAATTTTTTGATTGCTTTTTCATGACCATCTATCATCATATCTGCGAATTTTTTATCAAAATCAACACCCGATTTTTCGTTTAATTTATTGTATTCATCTTGTCCTTCTTCAGTTAAAGAATTTGGAAGAGTAAAGTTTTTTGCTTTTGCTAAAGCACTCACTTCAGAAGCCGATTTTGTATGCTCATCAACAAGCATTTTACCAAACTTTTTCACTTCGGCGTTAGTACTTTTTGTTTGCGCCAGTTTACCGATTTCGATTTCAGCTAAATTAATTTCGGCTTGATCTACTAAAAATTCAGAATCATCTTCTTTACTGTCAATAGAATCAAATTTTGCTTCGTTTGCATCTTCAGCTACTTCTTTTGGATCTTCTTGTTTGGTTTCGTTTTTACAAGATTGAAGGAATATAATAATAAGTCCTGCTCCTAAAATGGCTTTCCCGGCTAATAGTAACTTTTTCATGATTTTAATAGTTTAAATGTTATAATGTAAAATTATAGACAAGTTAAAGGAATGACTTACAGGATTTTTAGAGATTGTTATAGGATTTGGATGTAGATTATATAGTCAATACATTTAAATACGGATTTCCGTAAAATTCTTACAACTATATGTTTGATATTTGCTCTTAATCATTATTAAATTTTAAAAATATGAAGAAGATATTTCCTTTAATTATCGTTTTGCTGTTATTTTCATGTAATTCAAAAAATGATAATCAGGTTAAGAATAAAAAAGAAGTCATTATTGATATTAAAAAAATTGTTGGAAAAAACAGGGAAGAAATCGATAAGATTCTTGGTAAATCTGATAAAGTTGAACCGTTTTCAGAGAGTAGTACTCCATGCAAGAATATTCCCTGTGAAAAAGCGTTTTATCAAAAAGATAAATTTGAAATTATATTTATAGATGGAAAATCAGATTGGATAACTATTAATGACCTATCGCAATATGACTTTTCTGAAGATAATATTGAGATTTTAGGCTTGCCATATTCTGTACCAGATTTTAATAATCCTAGAGATTTAATTAGATGGAAAAATATTGAAGGCATAAATGAAATTAATATTTTTAACAATGGATCAGATAAAATATCTTATGCATATATAAAAGTTAAGACGGAATAAATGAAGTTCCGTCCTAATTTGCCAAAATTATACTGTTTAAAAACTTCCTGCTTCGGCTTAAAAAAAGATTGTCTACAAAGGCAGTCTTTTTTTATTTCTGCATCTAACATTTCACATTTCACATTTCACAAAAAAGAAAAATTTACATTTCCACTTTCACAATTCCCATCCTACAAAAATGAAATTTCCAGCAAAAATTCTATAACAGAAAATACTGACTTAATGATGAATTTTGGTATAACAGATTTCGACATATGAAATGTCAAAATGTTAACCATATAAAATTAAAGTCATGCCAGATCCAAGAATTAAGAATGAAGAGCAGTATGAAGCATTGGTAAAAAAAGGATACAGCAAAGAAAAATCGGCTCGTATTGCTAATACGCCAGATGCAGGAAAAAAAGGTGGAAAAGCAAAGCCTTATGACGAATGGACAAAACAAGAGCTTCTAAAACAAGCCAGTAAAGTAGGCATAAAAGGAAGATCTTATATGAATAAAAAAGAACTGATAGAGTCTTTGAGAAATAATTAAAGTTTAAAACAAAACTATTTCTGTGATAAAAAATTAAATACCATGAATGCGGCGAGAAAAGAAAATTTAATGAATCGGCTGATTAAAGCGCCACATCTAGTAATTGAAAAACTAGATTTAGAATATATTAATGATCATCAGTTAACTATTGTACGCTGCCGCGAAGGGGAGAATTTCGTTTATAAAAAGAACGGAAAGAATGTAAAGAGCAAACATGAAATCAAACGCATTAATAGTCTTGTGCTTCCGCCAGCTTGGGAAAATGTTCGTATCACAGACGTTACAAATGGACATTTGCAAGCTGTAGGAACCGATCTTAAAAATAGAAAGCAATACCGTTATCATCCAAAGTGGAATTTGATTCGAAATCAAACCAAGTTTTACAAAATTGCAGAATTTGGCGCTAAACTTCCCGCAATAAGAAAACAGGTCGATCTTGATTTGGAACAAAAAGAATGGTCTAAAGAAAAGGTAACTGCTTTGGTAATTAGACTTATGGAAGAAACGCATATTCGAATCGGAAATGAGAAATACGCAAAAGATAACAAATCGTACGGACTTTCGACTTTAAGAAAACGCCATATTAATATCAATAGAAATTCGCTACGATTTGAATTTATTGGAAAAAAAGGAAAACAACATACGATCACAACCCGAAATAAACAATTGGTTAAATTGGTAAGCCGATGTGAAGAAATTCCAGGATATGAGGTTTTTAAATATTACGATAAAAACGGCGAAAGAAAAGTTTTAGACAGTCATGCTGTAAATGAATATCTGCACAATATTTCAGGTGAATATTTCAGCGCGAAAGATTTTAGAACTTGGGCAGCGTCGATTATTTTCTTTGAAAGTTTAATGGAAATTGGAGTTACTCCAGATGAAAAAGAAATTAAGCAAAATATCATAACTGCTTTTGATCTTACAGCAGAAGCGCTCGGAAACACCAGAAAAGTATGCAAAGATTATTACGTTCATCCGCTTTTGATTTCGACTTATGAAGATGGTTCTATTCAGGAGTATTTTGATAAGGCCAAAAAAAGCAGAAGCACCAAAAAGTATTTTACAAAATCAGAAAGTGCATTCTCTGAATTGATTCAGAATTACGAAATCAATTTAGAAACGCCTTGTTCATAAAGAGTTACTGCATCTCTCCAAAAGCTTAAAAGTTTTGAAATACAAACAAAATCATTATTAACTAAAAAACTATTATTATGTTACGTTGGACAGTCACTTTTATTATTCTTGCCATAGTGGCGGGGATATTTGGTTTCGGTGGAATTGCCGCTGGAGCCGCTAGTATAGCTAAAATTTTATTCTTTATATTTTTAGTTCTTTTCGTTATTTCTTTAATAAGCGGAAGATCAACAAGAGTATAGAAGAACTATCAGTAAATACAAACAAATCAAAAACGGCACATTTCATTTGGTAAATGTGTCGTTTGTGGTTTCATTAAAAAAGCAAGTCATGGGAACAAAAAGTGGTGCTTATCAAGACGTTTACATTAAAAGAGAAGATGAAATGGTAAGCCTTAAAAACGATGTGACAGATTTTTGCGAAAAGTATATAAAACCTGTGCATCCCGAAAATTGGGATTGGTCGGTTCGTGATTTTGAAAATCCTGAAAACGACCCGACAACTGCAGAAGCACGAGCACTTGCAAATGTGGTTTTTAAGGATTTAAGTGATACAAAACAGACTGATGTCGATCTTTCGACAATGAATAATGTGCATGCCATAAAGGCTTATCTGGATCCGAAAAGTAAACATGAAGCTTTTAATATGGAAGAATTTGCTTTCGCATTAAAAGTAGAATTGGAGCATGGCAGGGTAAAAGATGTAAATGTGACCAATAACCATCCGTTTTTGACTGCTATGATTGCGCTTGCTCACATGACCGAAAGTCTTACGTATTACAAAAGGCTAAAAGTAATGGAAGCAGAGGGCGAAATTTATGAAATTGTCCGAAAACTGGAGAGATCTCCAATCGGTAAAGAAAAATGGTACATAGAATTAGGAAAAGCTGAACAAGAGCTTAATGAAGCCAGAGCCGGATTGGCCGAGCGTTTAGCCCGAATGGACGATATTCCAGTATTGAAAATTATTGGAGATTAAGTAGTTAAATTTTAAACTCAAAAAAACCGTTCCGATGCATCGGAACGGTTTTTTATTTATTTACTGATTAAGAAATATTAAAATCGACGAGGATCGTTTTCTGGATAGCCCTCATCATCGTTATCTTCCTGCACATCGTCTTCGATGTAGTCATTATCATCGTCGTCAATGTCTTCTTCAACATAATCGTCATCATTCTCATCCTCGTCCTCATCTTCGTCCTCGTCCTCGTAATCTTCTTCATCATCAATGTCTTCCAAAGCGTCTTCAGTTTCGTTAAAATCATATTCGTCTTCTCTGAGATCTGAAGGATTGTCGAATTCGTCATTTTCTTCGGTATAATTATCATCTTCTAGTTCGACTTCATAAATATCTTCGTTATTGTCTTCAAGGTCTTTATCGTTATGAAAGTCGTCATTTAGATCATCCAAATCATCATCGTTTACAAAATCTTCCTGATCCGGATTTGGCCTGTTCGGATTGTAACCGTTTCTTACCATATAACCTCTTTCGGCAATTTCACTATTGTCATTGTCGGGCTTTTTGATATCAGCGTCAAGATCTTTGCTGAGGTTTCGGTCGTTCGAGAAATGATCTTTTGCATCTCTATTTACATTGTTTTTTTTATTGATAGTATTCATGACATCTAGTTTTTATGATTAATACTTACAAAGCTAGTATGAAGATGAAGGAATATCTTATAGAATTGTAAAGTGTAATTGTATAATTAACAGATGTTTAGAATGGAATTTTAATTTAAAATCTTATAACCTCTCTTGCAGATGAGGCAGTAATTTTACCATCATATTAATCATAAAAACTATTGCCATGAAAACTACAGATAGTAAAAAAACATCTGCTACAAAACAGACTGCAAAAGAAACGACGCCAAGAGGAGTTACTAAGCCAAAATCAAGCGCAGCTTCAGGATTGACCGAATTATTTGAAGAAGCGCTAAAAGACATTTATTGGGCAGAAAAAGCGCTGACAAAAGCTTTGCCTGTAATGGTTAAAAATGCTTCTTCTGTTGAATTGAAAGATGCAATCGACAATCATTTGACTGAAACCGAGGAACAGATTACACGTTTAGAAGAAGTATTTAAAATTATTGGTAAAAAAGCAACGGCAAAAAAATGCGATGCGATGGAAGGTCTAATTGAAGAAGCCAAAGGAATGCTGGAAGAAACTGAGCTTGGAGTAGTGCGCGATGCAGGAATTATTGCTGCAAGCCAGAAAATTGAGCATTACGAAATTGCTACTTACGGTACTTTAAGACAATTTGCGGAAACGCTCGGCCTGACAGAAGCCGCAACTTTACTAGAACAAACTCTAGATGAAGAAAAAGGAGCCGATAAAACTCTCACAGAAGTCGCTGTAAATGCAGTCAATCTTGAAGCCGCTGAGATTGAATAAAGCAGTAAGAATGAATTGAAAGTGCAGTTTTTAAACTGCACTTTTTTAGTTAAATAAAAATCACAGTATATGCCCGAAGGTCCGTCTATAGTAATTTTAAAAGAAGAAGTGCAGCAATTTACTGGACAGAAAATAATTTCTGTATCTGGAAATACGCACATTGATATTTCTCGCCTGCAGGATAAAACCATTCTGGCTTTTAAAACCTGGGGAAAACATTTTTTAATTTGTTTTGATTCTTTTACAGTAAAAATTCACATGCTGATGTTTGGAACGTATCGAATTAATGAACGTAAAGCTTCAAAACCCAGACTGAGTTTAGTTTTTGAAAACGGCGAACTTAATTTTTATACCTGCTCGGTCAAAATTTTAGAAGGCGATATCAATTCTCATTACGATTGGAGTGTCGATGTGATGAATGAAGATTGGAATCCGAAGAAGGCACAGGCAAGCATGGATAAAATGCCAGAACAAATGATCTGCGATGTCATTCTCGATCAGGATATTTTCTCTGGGGTAGGCAATATTATCAAAAATGAAGTTTTGTACCGCTGTTATGTTCATCCAGAATCGATCGTAGAGAAAATTCCGCCTCATACCATCAGCCAGCTTATCGCCGAATGCTCCACTTACAGCTTTGAGTTTTTATATTGGAAAAAGAAATTTGAACTCAAAAAACATTGGGAAGCGTATACCAAAAGCGTGTGTTTACGATGCAATCTTCCGTTCCAGAAAAAACAGACGGGACAACGAAAACGCAGAAGTTTTTTCTGCACTAACTGCCAACAATTATATATATGAAAAACCAAGTAACAATAGGCTGCTCCAGCTTTTACAACAGTTTTTGGAAGACTATTTTTTATCCTCAAAATCTTCCTTCCAAGAAATGGTTTGAATTTTATTGCCAGCATTTTGACACATATGAGTTTAATGGCAGTTTTTATAAATTTCCAACGGTTCGTATTTTTCAAAATTGGTACAATAAAACGCCAGAATCTTTTTTATTTTCGGTCAAAGTGCCAAAAGAAATTACGCATATCAAAAAACTGATAGACTGCGAAAGCCGTTTGAATGAATTTTATAAAGTTTGCGAAGAGGGAATGAAGGACAAACTCGCCGCTATTTTGTTTCAATTTCCGCCAAGTTATGCCTTTAGCAGAAAAAAATTAGACGCCATAATTGGAATTCTCAATTACAATTTCAAAAATGTAGTCGAATTTCGTCATGAAAGTTGGTGGAATGATGAGGTTTGGAATGCTTTTAAAGAAAACAGCATCACGTTTTGCAGCGTGAGTTATCCTAATCTTCCTCAAACTATTTTCAAAGATTTTCCAATACTTTATATGCGTTTTCACGGTATTCCGAGACTATTTTATTCTAGTTATTCTACAGAAGAATTGCAGAAGGTAAATCAACAGATTCGTTCCAAAAAAGGATTTGTTTACTTCAATAACACAGCAAGCGAAGCTGGTATTCTAAATGCTTTAGAATTGAAAAGAATGGCTGTTTAATATTTTCTATGTGTGGTTTTTAACGCAGAGATCGCTAAGATTTTTTTATCCTGAATACTTCATGCAGACACAAAAAAGAGTCCGCAAAGATTATTGAGTTCTGATTGATTTTTGTCTCTCGCAGATTTTACAGATTTAAATAGATTTTTTTAATCTGCGTATATCTTTTAACAGTATAAAAGTCTGCATGATCTGCAAAATCTGCGAGCAACAAAACTATACTCAACAGCAAAAAAAATAACCGCAAAGAGTAAAAATTTAACGCAAAGCAAGTAAGAATATTTCTTGCGAACTTTGCGCAACCTTTGCGTCTTTTGCGGTTAAAAAAAATATGCGGTTAAAAAACTACAATTTCAAGCTTCCCTCAATTCCGTCATCCATTGTTTTTCCTGTAATAAAAGCAGCCGTCATTTTTGCAATGGCAACCATTTTTCCGTTTTTGTTATTCCAATAATACCCATCTTCGGGAACAAATTTTATGACACTCAAATTAGGATCATCTATGCCTCCTGGCATCCAGATTTTTACTACTGGATCCCATAATTTTTCGATGGTTTCTCGATCGTACGAAACGCTTGCCGTTCCATGTAAGGTTAAAAATTTATCATGAGGTTCTGCAAAGAAAATTTCAACCATCGGGTTTAATGTAATTTCTGCATTCTGACCACTGTTTCTGTCCGATAAAAACCATAGATTTCCCAAATCATCAATTTTCTGTACAGACATCGGTCGAGATTGTATTCTGTATTCGTTATATGTACAAAACATACACGTTTTAATATGCGCAGCAAGATCTTTTATTTTATCTACTGCAAATTCATCTGTAAGGTCTTTATGATCGCCCATAACGTTATATTTTTTTAAGTTCTTTTATATTTAATTATTTGGCATACGAGAAAATATTTCTCAAAATGCCGAAAGTAAAGTTGGCTCTTTTTGTACTTTTTTAGATTATATAATTAAACTTTTAAATTATGAGATTTCAATTTAGTTGTTTTGTAAGAAATTAACTCCTATATTAATTTGTTAAATAAAATTGCACTATATTTGGTGGTATTAAAATTTCTAAGCCTAAAAATACCATGACAGATTTTACTATATTTTATACCGATGACGATGAAGATGATTTATGTATTTTTGCTGATGCAGTAGAATCGATACCTCACAATATCAATTTACAAACGTATTCAGGGAGCCAAAACTTTTTGAACGCTCTTTCAGATTCATCTGTAATTCCGTCTGTTGTTTTCTTAGATTTAAATATGCCTGGAAAAAATGGATTTGATGTTTTAGAAGAACTTCGAAATTCTGATGATAAAAAAGACATTCCTGTCGTAATTTATTCCACTTCAAGCGAACCAGGCAATATTGAGAGATGTCTTAAGCTTGGAGCCAACTGCTTTATTACCAAGCCTGTTTTAATGAGTGATATTATAAAAGCAATAGAACATGCAATGAAGATTGATTGGAAAAAATTTATTCCCAACCAATCCAATTTTGTATTTAAATATTAATTTCTGATAAATCTGGAATATAAATATTAAAGACTGAACCTTTTCCTTTTTCGCTCGAAACAGTTATAAAGCCTTTGTGGTTTTCTACAATTTTTTTTACAATAGCAAGACCGATTCCTGTTCCTCGATATTCGCTTTCGGTGTTTAAGCGCTGAAAAACTTCAAATATTTTTTCTTTATAAACAAGTTCAAAACCAATTCCATTGTCCGAAACTTGGAGATGATGGTACACTTTAAATTCAGCATTCGGAATCAATTTTCCATCAACTTTTGTGACCGATATTTTTACTTTTGGAGGAATGCCCGGACGCGAAAATTTTAAGGCATTTTCTATCAAATTGTGAAGCAACTGTCTGAATTGAAATTGTATCAGAGTGGCTTCTCCTAAATCGTGATATTCTACAATGGCATTTTTTTCTTCAATTCGATCCGAAAAATCACTTATAACTTCTTCGGCAATTTCATCAATTTTAACTGTTGTAAAGACACGATCGGCAGAATTGGCGCGAGAATAGGTGAGCAAATCCTGTATTAGATTTTGCATTTTCTTTGCTGAAAATTCAATTCTGGCTAAATAGGTTTTAGCATTCGCCGAAATATTCTGTTCGTCCAAATCGGACAATCGGCTGGCAAAAGTCTGAATTTTTCGCAAAGGCTCCTGAAGGTCATGGCTTGAAATATAAGCAAACGACTGCAACTCGATATTCATATTAACAAGATCTCTATTTTTGAGTTCCAGCTGTGTTGTACGTTCAATAATCTGTTCTTCCAGCTGATTGGTAAAGTTCTTTTGTTCTTCTATATCAGTACTAGTTCCTACCCACATTTGTACTTTTCCAAATTCGTCCAATTGCGCAATTGCACGACTGAGCTGCCATCTATATTCGCCATCATAGCGTTTAAAACGATGAATGAAAAGAAAATCGTGTCCCGTTTTTACAGACTCCATCCAGAGTTTTACATTCTCTTCGCGATCGTCAGGATGCACAATCTGGAGCCAGCCATTTTTTTCAATTTCTTCTTTTAATAGTCCCGAATAATTATAAAAGGTTTCATTAAAATAATTTAGATTGCCCAAAGTATCACTAGTCCAAATGAGTTGAGGCATAGAATCGGCAAGGAGTCTGAATTTTTGCTCGCTTTTTACTAAAACTTGTTGCATATTTTTTTCTACAGTTACATCCATCAAAGTTCCAATCATTTTCGAAGGCATATTATTTTCATCAAAAAAGATTTTGCCATGCATTTTAACCCATCCGATCGAATTGTCGACTTTTAAAATACGGGCTTCATATTTGTAAATGCCTTCCTTTAAAGCCTTTTCGAAAGCTTCTCTAACAATATGTTCGTCTTTAGGAAGAATACGGCTTCGAACGTCTTCATGTACTATTTTAGTGCCTTTTTCAAATCCGAAGATATCAAGAATGTTATCGCTATAAATTAATTTTTTGGTTTGAAGATTTAAATCCCAAGTAGCAATTTCTCCAATTTCTGCAGCCAAACGTGCTCTTTCTTCTGTAGTCTCTACTTTTTTTCGAGCTTTAACTTTAGAGGTCACGTCATAAACAGTGCACATAATTCCAGACGCCTCTCCGTTTTCTTCGTAAAGCGTTGTATATTCGTAATCAAGGTAGAATTTTTTAAGTTTTCCTTTAATATCAACATAGGCAACAGCTTCATTTTCGCTGATTTTCTTTCCATTTACCAGCACTTCATGCAATAATTCTGGATATTTTTGATTGAGTAATTCTGGAAACACTTCTAGCAGAGGCTTGCCAATAAAATCTTTTTCTTCCTTCTGCCAAATATCATGCATCATGGCTTTATTAGCCATTTCGATTACATAATCTTTTCCTCTAAAAATGGCCATTGCAATAGGAGATTCCATAACAATATTGCGAAAAGCAATTTCATTTTCTGTAAGTAGATGTCTTCCTTTAACCTCTTCAGTTACTTCATAAGCCACTACTATGACACCTGTAATCGTATCATTTTCTTCTTTTAAAGGATAAAAAACGAGATTGAAGTAAGCCAATTCCTGTTTGTTGTATCGGTTTAAGGTTACAGCAAATTCATCTTGAGAATAAGGAATTCCAGTTTCGAAGACATTTTTCAGTAAAGGATAAACGGCTTCTTTAGTTTCAGGAAATGTATCAAAAATTGGTTGGTTTAAAATATCGATTTCTTCTTTGTCTACAATGTTAAGATATGTTGTATTTGCCATTTCAGCAATGAAATCTGACCCTTTTAAAATACAGATGCCAAGCGGAATTTGTTTTACAGTGTTTCTAAAACGTCTTTCGCTTTCTTCAAGATTTTTGCGCATAAGGACTTGCTTGGTAGTTTCATTGCAAATTACGAGAACACCGTTTGTTTTTCCGTTTTCATCATTTACAGGACTATAGCTAAACGTCCAGTAAACATCTTCCATTTTACCATTTCTGTAAATCGGCAGCAATTGGTCTTCGTGCCATGTCGCTTCGCCTTTATCCAAAACCTGATCAATTAAGGGTTTTATGAAATCCCAGATTTCAGGCCAATATTCGGCGCCTTTTTCGCCTAGAATCGATGGATGTTTGCCATCATTTCCTAAACTTGGACGATAAGCATCATTATAAAAGCATATATGATCTGGTCCCCAAAACAAGAACATGGGGAACTTGGAGTTTAAAAGAATTCCTAAAGTAGTGCGCAGACTCTGCGGCCATAATTCTATAGGTCCAACAGCCGTTTTGCTCCAATCTTTAGCACGGGTAAGTTGTCCCATTTCTCCTCCATTTGCCAGAAAAGAATAGTTTTTACTCATTAAGGTTTATGTTTATTGGTCTAATAATCAGCTGATTTTTAAACGCTTTTCTGTGTTTCAAATTAGCCTTAGTTAAAATTAATAAAAAATAAATATTCATTTAAAGCCCATTTTTGAATGAGGCAACATTAAAATCAATTGAGTTAATTTTATCTTGTTTCTATACGGAAATTTGATAAACAGTTAAAAATAAAAGCAATGAAAAGGGAAGATTCAAAACACGAAACCGACAATATAAAGAGATATCAGGAAGAAGGTTATACGGTAAATTATTTATTCGAAAATGACCATTTGATAGATTCGGAAAGCAAAGTAGCGTACAAGCCAGAAGATGTTTTTATTGTGGCGCATCATCGCTATGAAGGTATGAGCGATCCAGATGATATGTCAATTTTATATATAATAGAAACCAAAGACGGCGGAAAAGGAACACATTTATTAGGTTATGGTCCAATGGCCGATTTGGAAGAAGCTGAATTTTTTAAAGATATACCCAAAGCCAATTATTCTAAAAATGCAGATATAAACGAATTGACTTAAAAGAATAAAAATAGATTGGTATTTTTATTTTGCTGATGAGCAGTTGTTTCAAATTTATTTGAGGCAGCTGCTTTTTTTTTTTAAGATGCAAAGGTTCAGAGGCTCAGAGGGACAAAGATTTATAATCTTTGTCTCTTAAGCTTTTAGACAAAAAGAGACTGAACCTTTAGATAAAGAAAAGCCTTTGTCCCTTTGCACCTTCTGCACCTTTGTCCCTCCAAATAAAAATTATGAAATATCTCTACAAAATTCTATAAAGATTTGACCGACAATATGACCGAAATTTGGATTATAGAAATGAAGTAAAAACCAAAGTTAGTTTTTGTGTGTAAATAACTACTAACAGATTCATTAAACCAAAACAACCATATAATGAAAAAACTTTACATAAATACTGGAAGCTTTGATGCTGTTTTTAATAATTTAAAAGAAAGTTTTGGCGGAAACTTAAAAGTGAACGTCAATAAAGTGAATGTCAATGAATACAAATTGACAATTAAATCAAAATGGGCAAAAGGGAGTATTTCTGGCGTTCGTTTTGAAAAAGAGATGTCATATTTAAGTTTTGATTTAACTTTCAATCAAGAGGTTAGTTTAAGCATCGAATCTAATCCATTTTCACCTGTATTTTTTGCGTATTGCGAGAATGGAAGTGTTTTGCATAGTTTTGGTTCCAATGGCGCGACTAATTGTCTTAAAAAACAACAATCTGGTATTTTGAGTAATTCTTCTACGATTAATAGTGTATTGTATTTTCAAAGTCATCAGCAGATTCAATTCTCAATAATCGGGATGCCAACAACAATCGAAAATCAAGAAACTGATTTTGTGTCCCAAGTAAAAAAAATATTTACGAGCAATTCTGGAAATTACATTTACATAGGAGATAAAAATCACAAAATCGAAGAGAAATTTCAGAAACTTAAAATACTTCCAAACCAAGGAGCACTTCGTTATGTGTTAATGAAAAGCATTTTGCGAGAAATATTAGAACTAGAGATAGCGCAGCATAGTTATAATTATCTGACGCCATTTGTGCCAATTTTAAACTTTGCTGTTAAACATTTGAGTGAAATCAAGAAACTATCAGATATAGGTTTCGGGCACATTATAGCACCAGCTCTATATCTTAAAAGGAATTTGCAAGCACGAACACTAAAAGGAAAATTATTAGAATTAGAACCTTACAACCAAAAATTAGCTAGCTAGTAAGCATTATTATATCCTTCACTTTCAAAAAAACAGCTTTGACCGAGCTGTTTTTTTCTTTTTAGAATTTATTCTTTTTCAAAATAAAGAATAAAATAAACCATTATAAGATTTAAAATAAGAGAAATACTGTTTGTGATAATTATGGGCAAATCGTTTTTCAAAATACCATAAACTACCCAGATTGCAATTCCGAAAGTAAGCGTGCCAAACATTTTAAGCGAAATCTGCTTCACTTTTTTGGTTTTCCAAACCTTCAGAATTTGCGGAATTGTCGATATCGTCACACACGCTCCAGCAAAAAGGCCTATGATGTCTATGTAGTTCATTTTTTCTTTTTTTAGTTTCAAAGCTACAAAGGCGCAAAGGCGCAAAGTTTCTCAAAGTGAAAAAAACTTTGCGCCTTTGTCACTTTGCCACTTTGAACCTTTAAAAAAATCAACCCACCATTTCCCCGCCATTAATATGAATAAATTGCCCTGTAATATAACTGCTGTCTTGAGAAGCCAAAAACACATACGCAGGCGCTACTTCAGATGGCTGTCCGGCTCTTTCCATTGGATTATCTTTTCCGAAATCTGATAATTTATCGAAGCTGGCCACAATCAAAGGCGTCCATATTGGTCCTGGAGCTACACCATTTACACGAATTTTCTTTTTGGCTAACATTGTCGAAAGCGAACGTGTAAAACTTACAATCGCGCCTTTTGTACTAGCATAATCGGCTAAATGTTCGCTTCCGCGGAAAGCCGTTACAGAAGTTGTATTGATAATAGTATCGCCTTCTTTTAAAAAAGCAAGTGCAGCTTTGGTGATATAAAAGAAAGGATAAATATTGGTTTCAAAAGTTTTATGAAGCTGGGTAACAGTTATTTTTTCTAATTCGCTTTGCGGAAATTGAGTAGCTGCGTTGTTTACAATGATATTAAGGCTTTTAAAAGTGGTGTGACACTTTTTAATGGCACTTTTGCAAAACTTTTCATCTCTAAGATCGCCACTTATTAAAAGGCATTGCTGACCTTCTTTCTCTATCAACGCTTTTGTTTCGAGGGCATCTTTATCTTCTTTCAAATAAACAATGGCAATATTCGCGCCTTCTCGTGCAAAATGTACAGCAACACTTCGCCCGATACCGCTGTCTCCGCCTGTAATAAAAGCTGTTTTCCCTAATAATTTACCGCTTCCAACATAGTTTTCTCTTATAATCTCAGGTTCTGGATTCATCATGTGTTCATTGCCAGGAAGATTCTGTTTTTGCTCGGGAAATGTCTGTTTCTTTTTCATGATTCACTATTTTTAAGCTTTTATTTAAAATTAGCTCTTATATAAAATTCGTATTGTCTTAAAAGGAAATTTGTTTGCCTCAATCAAAACAGAATGATAAATGCTGTATGAAAATACATTCATTTTGTAAAAATGTTAAAATAATAAGAAATTTCTAATAAGCTAGCAATCATACGCTCCGAATAAAACGACGGCAAAAGATGGGAATTTTGTAACTATTTCTGATTTAAATAAAAAACCTGCCTGTTAATTTTTTTATACATTTGAGAATTTCCGCATCGTTTTTTAACAGCTCATTTGCGATTTATTTAAAAAAAATAAGAAAAATTCTATATTTCATTTTAAAATTAAGTATTTTGATTTACAACCGATTTAGCTTTCCATCATGGTATTAATTGTAGACGATATAAGGGCAAATATTATCGCCCTAAAAAAAACATTAGAGCTGCATAATATCGATGTTGATAGTGCCGAATCTGGAGAAGAAGCTCTCAAAAAAATCTTGAAAACAGATTATTGTCTGATTATTATGGATGTTCAAATGCCCGGACTTGATGGCTTTGAAGTGGTAAATATCCTTTCAGGAAATCAGCGCACAAAAGATATTCCGGTTATTTTTCTGTCAGCTCTTAATACAGAAAAAAAATACATCTTTAAAGGATACGAAACGGGTGCTGTAGAATACATTACAAAACCCGTAGATTCTGATTTGCTGATTCTAAAAGTAAAAACCTTCCTTAAAATCTACGAACAACAAAACGAACTGAAAGCAATGAAAGACCTGCTTTCTAAGGAAATCAAAATTAGAAAAGAAGCGCAGGATAATCTGGAAATCAAAATTGCGGAAAGAACCAAAGAACTAGTTCAGAAAAATGAAGAGTTGGAACTCCGAAATCATGAATTACAACAATTTTCCTGGGTGGTTTCCCACGATTTGAATGAGCCTATTCGTAAAATCCAAATTTTCATTAAAATTATAAAAGACCTTTACTTAAAAGCAGACGACAAAGCAGTAGATTATGTAGACCGAACTATAAAATCGGCAGAAAGAATGCAGACTTTGATCACTGATCTTTTGGCTTATTCGAGACTTTCTGCAAAAGTTAAACCTGAGAAAACCGATTTAAATGTGGTTTTGCAGGAAGTGCTTGGAGATTTTGATTATCTAATAGAACGTAAAAATGCAATTATAAAAACCAACGAACTTCCAACTGTTGATAGCATTCCTAGTCAGATGCGACAAGTTTTTCAAAATCTGATAGGGAATGCTTTAAAATTTTCTGGGAATGAAGAAAAGCCGGTAATCGAAATCACTTCAGAAACCATTTTAGAGAAATCAATCGAGAGCCTAACTTCTCCGGAAGGGAAATTTTGCAGAATTACGGTAAAAGACAACGGAATTGGTTTTGATGAAATTTATCTGGATCGAATTTTTATTATTTTTCAAAGCTTAAATGACCGCCAAACCTACGAAGGAACTGGAATCGGATTGGCAATTGCTAAAAAAATCATAGAAAAACACAACGGATTAATCACTGCAAAAAGCAAACCTGGAGAAGGAGCGAGTTTTATAATTGTACTTCCCTTAAAATACGAATAAAAAATAATTTAGAAATATATGAATGGTAATTTTAAAAGAAACTTATTAATCAGTTCACTAGTTTCCCTGCTTGTACTTACGGTTAGTTCTGTTGCTTCCTTTATCAGTATCAAAAGTTTATTAGAGAGTAACTTTTGGGTAAACCATACTCAAGACGTGATTTACAATCTAAATGAAGGTTCGGCAATTATTACAGAAGCTCAGACCAGCATGAGAGGATATTTGCTTACAGGCGATGAGCAATTTGTAGACCGTTTTAATGATTCTGAAAGCAAATCAAACAATTATTTTGATAAACTGGATGAGCTTACAGCAGACAATCCTTCGCAGAGAAAATTACTTGAAGAATTACGCACTAAACGTTCAGGTTTCTTTAAATATTTAAACAATCAAATCGTAAAAAAGCGTTTAAGCAAAGAAACGCTAATTTTTGATTTGAATGAAGGCAGAAATATGATGAATGAGATGAGAGCAATCATCAGAAAAGTCGAAAGTACAGAACAAAAACTTTTAGAAGAACGCAACTCAAATTCAGAACGTTACGGGAATTATAGTTTGATTTTAATCATTGTAGCCTTTTTTATTGCTTTTCTTATTTCGATCGTTTTTATGATCAGAATTTTAAAAGATTACAACGAAAGATCTTTGTTGCAGCGTGAGTTGGAGAAAAAAGATAAAGAAACTGCAGAAAGGCTGGAAGTAATAAGCGGTATTGCTACACAAATTTCTAAAGGGAATTATGATGTTCAGATCGATGATAGAAAAGCCGACACTTTAGGAGCTCTGGGAGAGTCTATTCATAACATGAAAGATTCGTTAAAAGATTCTTTCGAACTATTATCTCAAAAGGAATGGCTTCAGTCGGGTGTTGCGGCTTTGAATGATAAAATGCTGGGCGAAAAAACAATTCAGAAATTATCTAAAGATGTAATTGAATTTTTATGCCAATATACCAACAGCAGCGCCGGAGTTTTGTATGTTGTGGATGGAGAAGAAATGGCAATTGCTGGCGGTTATAGCTACATTCCGAGTAAAAATCGTGAGAGAATCAAGAAAGGCGAGGGATTAATTGGACAAGCAATTGTTTCTGGTAAAATGTTAGAATTGAAAGCGCTTTCGCCAGATAATATTCACATCAATTATGCATTGGGCGAGATTAAACCAACTCATATTGTGGCGCTTCCGCTAATGGATTTTAAAGTTGAAGGTGCAGTTGAATTAGCGAGTATTTACGGCTTCTCGGTACTGCAATTAGAATTCTTGAATTTGGTTGCCAATAATATCGGAATTGCTTTAAAAGCCACGCAAAACCGCAAAAGAGTTATGGAGCTTCTGGAAGAAACGAAATCGCAAGCAGAAGAACTTCAGATTCAGCATAGCGAATTGGAAGCAATAAATGCAGAATTAGAGGCGCAGACCGAAAAACTGCAAGCTTCGGAAGAAGAACTTCGTGTACAACAGGAAGAATTGGAACAAACCAATGAAGAATTGTCTGAAAGAAGTGTTTTATTAGAAGAAAAAAACACCGAAATTCAGAAAAAATCAGAAGCTTTAGAGTTGACAACCCGTTATAAATCAGAGTTTTTGGCAAATATGTCGCATGAGTTGAGAACACCGCTTAATTCAATTTTATTGTTGAGCCGTCTATTGTCTGAAAATAACAATAAAACGATGAACAATGAAGAAATCGAATTTGCAAAAGTGATTCAGAGTTCAGGAAACAGTTTGTTAGGATTAATTGATGAAATTCTCGATTTATCTAAGATTGAAGCAGGTAAAATGGAGCTGGAATTCTTGGATGTTTCAACCAAAGAAATTACAGATAACCTTCATAATTTGTTCTATATGGTGGCAAAAGAGAAGGGGATTAATTTTGAAATTATTGCCAAAGAAGCGCCAATTGTTATTAAAACAGACAAAATGCGTCTAGAGCAGATTTTGAAAAATTTGATTTCGAATGCCATTAAGTTTACAGAAAAAGGAACTGTTTCTCTTGAAATTAAAGTAGATACAGACGATGATAAAATAATCTGCTTTATTGTAAAAGATACCGGAATCGGAATTCCGTTAGAAAAACAGCCATTAATTTTTGAAGCTTTCCAACAAGCCGACGGTTCAACAAAACGTAAATACGGCGGAACAGGTTTAGGATTGTCAATCAGCCGTGAACTAGCTAAATTATTAAGAGGAGAAATCATTCTGCATAGTAAAGTAAACGAAGGAAGTACGTTTACTTTATGTCTTCCAGTTTTAGGATTTGCAATCAATAAAATTTCGGTAAACCAAATTCCAGAGGCAGAAGAAATTGAAGTTCAATCTGAAAATGAAGAAGAAAAAACAAGATATATCAGCGATATTGTACCAGATGAAATTGAAGACGACAGACATTCAATTGCAGAAGGCGATAAAGTAATCTTGATTGTAGAAGATGATATTAGTTTTGCAAAATCGTTATTAGCATTTACTCAGAAAAAAGGCTATAAAGGAGTCGTTGCCGTAAGGGGAGATTATGCTTTGAATTTTGCTTTAATCTATAAACCAATCGGGATTTTATTGGATATCGAATTGCCAATTAAGAGCGGTTGGGAAGTTTTAGAAGAATTGAAAAATCATTCGCAAACCAAACATATTTCGGTTCACATAATGTCTTCGCACAAATTAAAACAGGAAAGTTTGCTGAAAGGAGCTGTAGATTTCTTAGATAAACCAGTTGCTTTTGATAAGATTCCAGAGGTTTTTATGCGTATTGAGCACATCATTAACAAAGAATCTCAGAAAGTTCTAATTATCGAAGATAATCCAAAACATGCTAAAGCATTGGCGTATTTCTTAGAAACCTATAATATCAATTCTGAAATTAAAAGCGAAGTTTCGGCAGGTTTGTCAGCATTGACAAAACAAGAAGTAGACTGCGTAATTCTTGATATGGGAATTCCAGACAAACAAGCTTACGAAATTTTAGATGGCGTAAAGAAAAGCCCAGGATTAGAAAATCTGCCAGTAATTGTCTTTACAGGAAAAAG
Organism: Flavobacterium tistrianum; assembly: GCF_003254545.1. Taxonomy (GTDB): domain Bacteria; phylum Bacteroidota; class Bacteroidia; order Flavobacteriales; family Flavobacteriaceae; genus Flavobacterium; species Flavobacterium tistrianum. The sequence continues at coordinate 541,407 of NZ_QJRH01000073.1, read as the reverse complement.
TTTGTCTATAAAAGAAGAATTGAAAATTAGAAAATATGCTGATTCTATCATTGTAAAAACAGCACATTCTTACCAGAGAATGCTCGATGAGGTCTCTCTTTTCCTTCATTTGATGGAAGAAAAAAAGAATGGAGACCATAAAAAAGAAAACCATAAGAAACTGAATTCGCTAAATAATATTCTGTTTGAGAAAAAAGTATTAATAGTAGATGATGATGTACGTAATATATATTCGCTTTCAAAGGCATTAGAAGCATTTAAAATGAATGTCATTACGGCTTTTGACGGAAAAGAGGCGATCAAAATTTTGGATGAAAATCCAGATACAGATGTGGTTTTGCTAGACATGATGATGCCAAATATGGACGGTTACGAAACGGCGGAAAAGATAAGAAGTAACCCTAAATTCCTTAACTTAGCAGTAATAGCAGTAACAGCCAAAGCAATGACTGGCGACAGAGAGAAATGTATTAAGGCAGGAGCCTCAGATTATATTACAAAACCTGTAGACGTTGACCAGCTATTATCATTGCTGCGAGTATGGCTTTATGATAAAATCTAATCTTTAAAATGCTGTAAATGGGAAAAAAACGCGTGTTGATAGTAGATGATGATTCTAGGAATATTTTTGCTATGGTAAATACCTTAAAAGCAAAATCGTATGATTGTATATCTAGCTCAAGTGCCGAAGAGGCTTTAAAAATATTAAAAGAAGACTCATCTATAGATGCAGTTTTGATAGATATGATGATGCCAGAAATGGATGGCTATGAAGCAATTCCGCTTATAAAAGCAATTCCGTCTCAGGAATCTACATTAGTCGTTGCCGTAACGGCGCAAGCAATGGCAGGAGATAAAGAAAAATGTTTGCAAGCTGGAGCAGATGCTTACATCTCAAAACCTGTAGATGTTGATAAATTACTTCAGATTTTGGGATGAAATTAAAGTGAATTATGATTGAAGATATTGAATTAGAAACTCTTATAAATGATGTTTACGAATATTACGGTTTTGATTTTGGAAGCTATTCCAGAGCTTCACTTAAAAGGCGCGTAAGTCGGGTTTTCTATTTGGATGGATTTAAACATTTTCATGATTTTTTGTCTAAAGTCCGTACAGATCCAGAATATTGTAAAAGAATGATTGACGAAATCACGGTTAATGTAACCGAGATGTTTCGCGATCCGTCATTTTATCTTACGCTTCGAAAAGAAGTTCTTCCATTGTTAGGAACAAAACCTTTTATCCGAATTTGGCATGCAGGATGTTCTACAGGAGAAGAAGTATATTCTATGGCCATTATGCTCAAAGAAGAAGGTTTGTTGCACAAATCAATATTGTATGCAACAGACATAAATGCTTCGGTTTTGGAAACAGCCAAAAGCGGTATTTTTCCGTTAAGAATGATAAAAGATTATGCGGATAACTACCGTGATGCAGGCGGACAACAAGATTTTTCAGATTATTATATTGCCAATTACGGTTTCGCAAAGTTCAACGAGAACCTTTCCGAAAAAATGGTTTTCTCTCAGCATAATTTGGTTTCAGACACTTCATTTAATGAATTTGACCTTATTTTGTGTCGTAATGTTTTAATATATTTTGATAATAATCTACAGAAAAGAGTCGTTAGCTTATTTGACGACAGTTTGGCTGTGCTAGGCTTCTTAGCCCTCGGAACAAAAGAAACGATAAAATATTCTATATCTCAAACCAAATACAAACCATTTGCTAAAGAGAAAATATGGAGGAAAATAAAAGAATAACAAATTGTAAAGTAGTTATAATTGGCGGTTCGGCAGGAAGTTTACAGGCATTATTGCAGATTTTGCCTTTTATAGAAAATCCCATTTCTTTTGCTATTGTCATCGTTGTTCATAGAAAAAACTCAGACGAACAAACCTTAGAAAGCTTAATTGCTTTAAAATCTAAAATCATTGTAAAAGAAGTAGAAGACAAAGTAAAACTTAAATCGGGATTTATTTATATAGCTCCTTCCAATTATCATTTATTATTTGAGAAAAACGAAACACTTTCATTAGATACTTCAGAAAAAATAAACTACAGCAGACCAAGCATAGATGTTTCTTTTGAGTCTGCTGCAGAAGTATATCGTGAACATTTGGTCGGAATATTGCTTTCGGGTTCTAATTCAGATGGGACAATTGGGTTAAGAGCTATTCAGGCATCTGGCGGTATAAGCGTAGTTCAGAATCCGCTTTCTGCAGACATGCCTTTTATGCCTAATAATGCCATCTTGCACACAGTTCCAGATTTTGTTCTAAATATCGAAGAGATTCTTGAGTTTATAAAAGGAATTAATATTGCTGATTTTTGATTAACGATTTTTGATTTCAGATGGAAGAAATCAAAAATCGTTAATCCTCAATCTAAAATCTTCAATCTCTTATTTTTTTTCATCTTCTGGGAGAACTATTTTATTGAGTTCAGCCTCTTTCTGAGCTCTTCTCTGTGCAGCTTTACCTTTCCCAATCGGAATTCCTGCTGTAACATATAAGGATCTGTTGTATTGGTTGTTTTGACCGTCTCCTTTCATTACAGTTACGAGTCCCAAATAATATTGAACGGTAATATTTAAACCATTACCCACATTCATATGATAGCCAGCACCGAAAGCAAGTCCGGCATCTATAACATGAATCTGATCTCTGATGTTTTTCTTATAAACTACATCATCATTATTGATTTCGTTTTTAAACTCATCAAAAGCTTTGGCCAATAAACCAAATTGAGGTCCTGTTTTGAGATAGATATTATTTTTGAATTGGTATTTAATTAATATCGGAACATTAAAATAACGAATTTCGCGATTTACATGACCGCCAGCAAAAGTATTATCCAGATTTTCATCGTTTAAAGAATATACGGGAATATCCTTAGCTCCCATAGGAGATTTTACAATTACGCCAGTATTAATCATCCAAGCGGGATTTTTTCTAGATCTTAAATCAAAATAAAAACCAAGATTGAAACCTGGATTTAAGGCAGAAGATCCCATATTTGAAATCGTAGAAAAATTGGCACCGCCTTCCAAACCAAATTCCAAGAATTCCGAATTGAGTTTGTCTCCAAATATCAAAGAAATCAAGACTTGGGATTGGACTGAACTAATGCAAAAGAAAGTAAAAACGATTAATAAAATCTTTTTCATAAAAATGGATAATTACAGTCCAAAACGGTATTGTAAACTTCCTAATACTTGAGTACGACTTCCTAAGAACCCGCATTCTGCACGAAACATAACATGTTTGCTGAATTGATACTGAGATCCTATAATAAAGTTCCACATATCTTTTGGTCTTTTTTGAAGCGAATATTGCACAGATGAATTTTCGGCGGTACTCAATGCCCCATCTAATGTGCCAAGAATATTGCCAGCACTTTCTAAGGCTCTGTTTGCGGTATTATGTTTTGCAACATTCGCAGGATTCTTTTGTTCGGCTGGTGTTAAGCTATCCCACCAGTTATCAACTTTAGTTTGGTTTTCTGTCACTTTTGCCAAGCCATCATCTACTTTTTGCTGTGCATTTGATAAATCAATAAAATCAGATAAAGGCAAATCTCCGTTAGTGTCTCCAGAAATATGAACTCTAAAACCTCCAACCCAGACTGCTATATTAGTGTCCGGTTTGTTGAATTTAAATGTTTTTCCGAATCTAGGACCGAAAATATAGGAGAATGCAGGTTTGTCAAGCGAACTAATATCAGTCCAAGCCATGTTCATATCAAGTGCAAACCATCCGCCGCCAATACCTATTGTTGGTGTCATACCAATACCAAAAGTAGTAGCATTAAAATTGGCTCTGGTGCTGAAATTAGCAATTTCAGACCAATTGTTATTAGCATCAGGAACCCAAATGCCTGCATTTATTTTTGTTGCCGTATTGGCTTTTCCAAATATTCCATAAATGTTCAAAAAGGGAAGAAGCCAGATATCAGGTCGAATCGTTAATGCGCTTGCTTCGACTGTCGATTTATCAAAGCGTACAATTTCATCTAGATTGTATTGTGGTCCATGATTAAAACCAATTTGAAGATTATTAATTATAATTTCTGATTCCTGCCAAAACCAGTTTACAGATACTCCGGCAGAATAAGGAAGTTTATACCCTTTTTGAGCGACCTTTTCGCCCCAAATTGGTAGAGCGTAAGGGTATTTTTCGACTTTAAGACTGTCTTTTAACTCCTGATTTTTTTGTCCTACAATTTTATCGGTATAAACTTGTCCGAAGACGTGCATGCTGAAAAATAATAAAGAGGCTGATATTAGTGTTTTACATTTCATTGGTTCGAATTTTTTAATGGTGATTAATTAAACTGCGAAAAATAAATTATACTAATGTGCGTAAAGAAATCTCTGTTTATTTTTTGGGCTTATAGAAAAAATGTTTTTGTAAGGGTGAAATTTGGGATTAAAAAAAATGTTAATTAATGTTAAAGTTAACGAAATTTTCTTACCTCTGACAAAATTTTTGAAGAAAAAAATAAAACTATTAAAATAATTTTCAGGCGATTAAGCTCAATTTTATTTTAAGTATTATTGCTGTGGCCTAAATGAAAAATTAAATAATAAATTGTACTTTTACAGTCGTGAAATGGATAACAATCATATTGTCGATTTATCTGCTGGCATTGTCTAATATGCCATGCGCAGATATGGAAGTAAACAGTGCCATGCATAAAACAGCTCAGTTTGCTTCAGAAGATAATCATTCGCATGATAAAACAAATGACTTATGTTCTCCATTTTGTGCCTGCAATTGTTGCGGTGCGCAGGTTTTAAGTTACCATTCTGCTGTAAGTTTTGAATTTCCTAAAACTTACAATCAAATTTCAATTGCATTACCAAGTTATAATTCTGTTTTTATTTCCAATTTCTACGGAAGTATTTGGCAGCCCCCTCAAATAGCATAATGATTGTGCCTGTCCAGTTCCGATAACTATCGGAATCGAAAACGGGCGAGAGAGTTGTGGACTTTCCACACGTTTACAGACAATTTAATTGTCTCATTTTCTCACGTCATTATATATTCAAATGTTAGATAAAATCATTCAGTTTAGTATACGAAACAAATTCGTCATACTATTATTTACCCTTGCGCTCATTGCGTGGGGAAGCTATTCGCTTAAAAAATTACCGCTCGATGCCCTGCCAGATGTAACCAACAATCAGGTTCAGATTATTACCACTGCACCTACACTGGCAAGTCAGGAAGTAGAACAATTAATAACTTATCCCTTAGAAAGAGCTGTAAAAACAGTTCCAAATGTGATAGAACTCCGCAGTATTTCCCGATTTGGATTATCGGTTGTAACCGTTGTTTTCGAAGATGATGTTGACATTTATTGGGCGCGCGAACAGATATTCCAGCGTTTAAAACAAGCCGAAGAAAACATTCCAGATTATGTAGATTCTCCAGAATTAGCGCCAATTTCTACAGGTTTAGGAGAAATTTACCAATACGATGTTTATGCCAAAAAAGGTTACGAAGACAAATACAGTGCAATAGAACTGAGAACAATTCAGGACTGGATTATTATTCCGCAATTGCAGGGAATTAAAGGAGTTGCCGAAGTAAGTTCTTGGGGAGGAAAACTAAAACAATTCGAAATTGCCGTAAACCCAAATATGCTCAATAGTTTGGGTGTTACGATTACCGAAATTTTTGATGCTTTAGAAAAAAACAATCAAAATACTGGAGGCGCTTATATAGAAAAAGATCAATACACCTATTTTATTCGTGGTGTTGGAATGGCAAAAGGGATAAAAGACCTTGAAAATGTAGTAGTAAAAAACCGAAACGGCTCGCCTGTTTTGGTTCGAAATGTAGCGCAGGTTCGCGAAGGTATTGCATTACGTTATGGAGCTTCGACTAAAGACGGAAAAGGTGAAATTGTTTCTGGAATGGTTTTGATGTTAAAAGGAGAAAACTCAAGCGCAGTCGTTAATCGTGTGCACGAAAAAATGGCTCAGATTAACAAAAGTCTTCCAGAAGGAGTTGTTGCAGAAGCTTTTATTGATAGAGGAAAACTCGTTGACAATTCCATTAAAACGATTACAAAGAATTTATTAGAAGGAGCATTAATCGTGATTTTTGTCTTGATATTATTCTTAGGAAATCTTCGCGCAGGATTAATTGTCGCTTCTGTTATTCCGCTGGCAATGTTGTTTGCCGTTATTTTAATGAATGCCTTTGGCGTAAGTGGAAACTTAATGAGTCTCGGCGCCATAGATTTCGGAATCATTGTCGACGGTGCTGTTATTATTGTCGAAGCCACGATGCACCATCTCCAGAAATTCAAAAATAAAAAAGAATTGACACAGGAAGAAATGGACGATGAGGTTTACAATTCGGCTTCAAAAATTAGAAATAGTGCGGCTTTTGGTGAAATTATTATCTTAATCGTATATCTGCCAATTCTAGCTTTAATTGGAACAGAAGGAAAAATGTTCAAGCCAATGGCCATGACAGTTGGTTTTGCCATTATTGGAGCATTTATTCTTTCGTTGACTTATATTCCGATGATGAGTGCTTTGTTTCTTTCTAAAAAAACAGAACACAAAGAGAACTTTAGCGACCGTATGATCGCTTGGCTAGAAAGCCGTTATACGCCTTTGTTGAAAAAAGCTTTAGAGTTTAAAAAAGTAGTGCTTTCTGTTGCAATTGGGTTATTTGCATTTGCTTTTATTGTTTTCCAAAATATGGGAGGCGAATTTATTCCAACAATTGAAGAAGGCGATTTGGCAATTAATGCCACAATCATGACAGGAAGTTCGCTTACGCAGATGGTTGAAACGACGACTAAATATGAACAGATTCTAAAAGCAAAATTCCCTGAAATTAAAACCATTGTAACAAAAATCGGAAGCGGTGAAATTCCGACCGATCCAATGCCAATAGAAAGCGGGGATTTGATTATTGTTTTAAAAGACAAAAAAGAATGGAGAAGCAAATATCGCAATTGGGAAGAATTGGCTAATGCGATGAAAGAAGAAATGGAAATTATTCCAGGAGCGAATATCGAAATCTCTCAGCCAATTCAGATGCGTTTTAATGAGTTAATGACAGGAAGCCGATCTGATATTGCGATTAAGATTTTTGGTGATGATTTGGAAATTCTAGATGCAAAAGCCACAGAATTGATTTCAAAAATAAAAGGAATCGAAGGAATCGGCGACTTAAAAGCCGATAAAGTAACAGGATTACCGCAAATTACCATCAAATACGATTACGATAAAATCGCGCTTTACGGACTGAACATTTCTGATATCAATCAAATTATCCGTTCGTCTTTTGCTGGCGAAGTGGCTGGAAAAATTTATGACGAAAGCAAAAGATTTGATGTTGTAGTACGAATGGACGAAAACAATCGTGGTGATATTACAGATGTGAGCAATTTGTTTATTCCCCTTCCTAACGGACAACAAGTGCCACTTTCTCAGGTTGCTTCTGTAGAATACGAACAAGGTCCTGTGCAGGTTATCCGCGAAGACGGAAAACGAAGAATTACCATTGGATTAAACGTTCGCGGAAGAGACATTAAAAGCGTTGTAGAAGAAATTCAAGCAAAATTGGATAAAAATTTCAAACTTCCTTCAGGCTATTATGTCACTTATGGCGGACAGTTCGAAAATCTGATTGAAGCTTCCAAAAGGCTTTCTGTAGCCTTGCCAATCGCTTTAGGACTTATTTTGGTTTTACTGTATTTCACTTTTAAAAGTGCCAAACAAGCGTTGTTGATTTTTAGTGCGATTCCGTTATCAGCTATCGGAGGTGTTTTTGCGCTTTCGTTAAGAGGAATGCCGTTTAGTATTTCTGCCGGAATTGGTTTTATCGCTTTATTCGGAATTGCGGTTCTAAATGGAATTGTATTGATTTCGTATTTCAATCAATTAAAAACAGAAGGTATTTCAGATCCGTTTCAGAGAATCCTTATCGGAACCAAAACGCGTTTGCGTCCTGTTTTAATGACTGCTGCCGTGGCTTCATTAGGATTTCTTCCAATGGCATTGTCGACAAGCGGCGGGGCAGAAGTACAGAAACCTCTAGCAACGGTAGTAATCGGCGGATTAATCTCTGCAACTTTATTAACCTTAATCGTTTTACCGATTTTGTATTTATTGCTGGAGAGATTTAACCGCAGAGATAATTAGTAAATGAGAAAATTTGATAATTAGATAATTTACTGCGGAATGTAAAAAAGATTTTTCACGCAGATTCTGCAGATTGAAGCAGATTTAATTAATAATCTGCGTTTATCAGCTTAAATCTGTTTAAAATCTGCGTGAAACAAAAATTATAAAAATGAAAAATTTAATTAATAAAGTACAGAAAAAGTTTTGCTCCCGATGGATATCGGGATTGCGGTTAATTGCGTTTCTATTGGTAGGAACAGCAACATTTGCCCAGCAAACCATAAGTCTAGAAAAAGCTATAGAACTTGCAAAATCAAACAATATCGACTTAAAAATTGCCGATAAAGAAATTGAAAAACAAACCGTTCTCAAAAAAGCAGCTTTTCAGCCAGATCCTTTACAAGTTCAGTATCAGGGTGGACAATTTAATAGTGCCGATTACGATCATAATGTTTCGGTACAGCAGTTTTTCCCTTTAGGAAATATTACTAAAGCCAACAGGCAATTGCAGGAAGAACTTGCAAAATTAGCCGAAAAACAAAAAGCGCTGTCTTCGTATGAAATCGAAAAGGCGGTTACATTGGCGTATTATCAATATCTGTATGGCGTTTCAATCCAGAAACTCAATTCAGAATTGAATGATATTTATACCAAATTTCTAAAAAATGCCGAACTGCGTTTTAAAACAGGAGAAAGTGGAAATATTGAAGTAATTAGCGCTAAAGCGAAAGTAAAAGAAATTGAAACTCAGAAAGCACAATTAGAATATGATTTGGTAATCTATCAGAAACAGTTGCAGTTTTTCATCCAGACAAATGAAAATATTGTTCCAGACCAAAATACGTCTTTACAATATGCTTTTATAGAAAATCAAGAAAATACAAAAGTAGAAGCTCTTATGACTGATTTCTATCAGCAGCAAATATCGGTTTATAAGAAAGAAGCTGTAGCATTTAAAGCGTTACGCACACCAAAAGTTGGTTTAGGATATTTTGCTCAGACAATAGATAAAGAGTCTTTGTTTCAGGGTTTTACGGCTGGATTGCAGATTCCGTTGTTTGGAGGCGTTAATACGACAAAGGCAAAGGCGGCCGAAATTAGTATTTCGCAGTCGCAATTGGCTTTAGATAAAAATAAAATAATGCTGAATCTGCAGCGAGAAGAATTACAGAATAACTTCAAAAAACAGCAGAATAACTTAGCCTATTTTCAGAATGAAGGTTTGCATTATGCCGATCAGATTATCGAAACAGCTCAAAAAAGTTATGCTAATGGCGATATGAGTTATTGGTCGTACATCAGTTTTCTGAATCAGGCAATTGATATTAAAAAACAATTTGCCGAGGCAACGCATAGCTATAATCAAAGTGCCATCGAACTTCAATTTCCAACCATCAAAAACAATTAAAAATGAAAAATATATTTAAAAGTTTAACCGAAGATTTAACCGCAAAGTTCGCAAAGAAAAAACGCGAAGTCCGCAAGGAAATTAAACTTAGCGTGCTTTGCGGAACCTTTGCGCTCTTTGCGGTTACCTTAACAAGTTGTAACGAAAAGAAAGCCGAAGAACCACAGGAAGAAGAAAAGTCAACTACAGAAGTAGCTTTAACAGAATCTCAATACAAAACAGTCGGAATTGAAACAGGTTCTGTAGAAGATCGCAATCTGAATAAAATCATTAAAGCAAATGGTTATACGACAGTTCCGCCACAAAATTCGGCTGAAGTTTCGACTTTAATTGGCGGAACAGTAAAAGACATTTTTGTTTTGGAAGGAACGTATGTAAACAAAGGAAAAGTTTTAGCAACGATTCAGAATCTGGAAGTTATCGGCATGCAAGAAGATTATCAGTCAGCCGTTGCAAATGTGGAATATCTGCAATTGGAATACAATCGTCAGAAAACGCTGAGCGACGAAAATGTCAATCCGAGAAAAACTTTTCAGGAAGTAAAAGCAAAACTAGCTGCCGAGAGAGCTCGTGCACAAGCCGCAAAAAACAAACTCGATGCTTTGCATGTCAATACAAAAGGAACGACATCGGTTGTGCCAATTGTTTCGCCTATAAATGGTTTTGTTGGGAAAATCAACATTGCCAAAGGAGCTTTTGCCAACACAGGAGTTTCGCTTTTTGAAGTGGTAGACAACAGTCAGATGCATTTGGATTTGAATGTATATGAAAAAGATTTAGGTTCGATTTCGATTGGTCAAGTAATTGACTTTGTCTTAACCAATCAATCCAATAAATCCATTAAAGGAAAGATTTTCGGAATCAATAAATCTTTTTCCAACGAAAGTAAAACCGTTGCTGTACATGCCAAAATTGATCCTGCTGACGCAAAAGGACTGATTCCGGGAATGTATGTTTCGGCGAATATCAATATAGTGAATGCAACTGTTCCAGCGTTACCAAAAGATGCAGTAGTCAAAAATGCAGACAAGTATTTTGTTTTTGTTGAAGAAACAGAACATGCAGAAGAAAAACACGAGCATGCAGCAGGCGAAAAGGAAGAAGCTCACGAAAAAGAAATTCATTTTAAAGCTATCGAAATTATGCCAGGAACAACCGATTTAGGTTTTACCGAAGTGAAGTTTGTAAATGATATTCCAGCTAATGCCAAAATTGTAACGAAAGGCGCATTTTATCTGCTTTCTGCAATGAAGGGCGGAGGAGAACATACGCACTAGTTGGTTTTGCCACGGAGGCACTAAACCCTAAGTTTTTTTTATGCTGGAGTGAAATTTGCTCGCAAAGTCGCTAAGACGCAAAGTTTTTTTCAAACACATTTAATGAACTTAATTTGAGTTGCCTCCAGCTAAAGCTGGCGGAAATTGAAAAATAAGTTCTGACACAGATTTAAAGGATTAACATGATTTTTATTCTGTACAGATTTAGTAGATTTTTTAAAATCCTTCTAATCCTTTAAATCTGTGGCAAAAAAACTTTGCGACTCTGCTCCCGATAGCTATCGGGATTGCGAGATTAAATCTTTTGGCTTTAAAAAAAAACTTAGGGGCTTAGTGCCTTTGCGGCAATAAACTTTCCCACAAAATGCTTAAATTTAGGACATTATTTAAACAGAGTTTCAGAACAGCAAAAACATGAAACTTGAAACATGAAACTAAAAAAATGATACATCAAGATAAAGAAATAAAAAGTGTAAAAAATAAAGCCAAACCTTCGTGCTGTTGTTCGCATGACGAACCTGTGCACTCTGATAATGATGGGCACGATCACGGAGGTCATGACCATGAACACAATGTAGAAGGGAGTTGGTTTAAACTGTTTCTGCCATCTATTATATCTTTTGTTTTATTGCTAATCGGAATTGGTTTTGATAATTACTTTCCGAAAGATTGGTTTACAGGATATGTTAGAATAGCTTGGTATGCGATTGCGTATCTACCAGTTGGGCTTCCAGTTTTAAGAGAAGCGTATGAAAGCATTGTAAAAGGAGATGTTTTTTCTGAATTTTTCCTAATGTGCATTGCTACAATTGGAGCTTTTGCGATTGGCGAATATCCAGAAGGTGTTGCTGTTATGCTGTTTTATACCATTGGCGAAACTTTTCAGGGAATGGCGGTTAACAGAGCAAAATCAAGCATTAAAAATCTGCTGGATCAGCGTCCCGATGAGGTACATATATTAAAAAATAATGTTGCAATAAAAGTCAAAGCTAAAGACGTTCAGATCGGAGCTATTATTCAGCTAAAAGCGGGAGAAAAACTTGGTTTGGACGGCGAATTATTATCAGATTCAGCTTCGTTTAATACAGCAGCTCTAACAGGAGAAAGTAAACCAGATACCAAGAAGAAAGGTGAAACTGTTTTAGCGGGAATGATAAACGGCAATACAATCGCCGAAGTAAAAGTAACAACTGCTTATAGTGATAGTAAATTGTCTAAAATTTTGGAATTGGTGCAAAATGCCACAACAAAAAAAGCGCCTGCGGAATTGTTTATTAGAAAGTTTGCTAAAATCTATACGCCAATTGTGGTATTTCTTGCAATTGCAATTTGCATAATCCCAATGCTTTTTGTTGATAATTATGTTTTTACAGATTGGCTTTATAGATCGTTGGTTTTCCTTGTGATTTCCTGTCCTTGTGCTTTGGTTATCAGTATTCCGCTTGGATATTTTGGCGGTATCGGTGCTGCAAGCAGAAACGGAATTTTGTTTAAAGGCAGTAATTTCCTTGACAGTATTTCGACAATCCAGAATGTAGTGGTAGACAAAACCGGAACTATGACTGAAGGTGTTTTTAAAGTTCAAGAAGTTATTATAAAACCTGAATTTGATAAAGACAAAATATTAAAACTGATCAATGTTTTAGAAAATAAAAGTTCGCATCCTGTGGCAACAGCAATCCATAATCATGTTGGACCAATTGATTCTTCCGTAGAATTAAAAGATATTCAAGAAATTTCAGGGCACGGATTAAAAGCTTTTTATAACGGAAAAGAATTGCATGTAGGGAATTTTAAATTGTTGGATAAATATTCGATTTCGTATGATATTGATCCCTCTTCGATAGTGTACACCACAATTGCGATTGCTTACGAAGGTAAATTTGCTGGTTATTTAACTATTGCTGATGAAATTAAAGAAGACGCCAAAGAAACTGTTTCTAAACTAAAATCTTTAGGAGTAAAATTGACTATGTTAAGCGGAGATAAAGCGAATGTTGTTCAATTTGTGGCTGATAAACTCGGAATAACGAAAGCTTTTGGTGACTTACTTCCAGAAGATAAAGTGGATAAAGTCAACGAAATTAAAGCTAAGAACGAAACTATTGCCTTTGTGGGAGATGGTGTAAATGATGCGCCTGTAATTGCGTTAAGTACCGTAGGAATTGCAATGGGAGGATTAGGAAGCGACGCTGCCATAGAAACTGCAGATATTGTAATTCAGGATGATAAACCAAGTAAAATTGCAATGGCAATTAATATCGGGAAACAAACCAAAAAGATTGTCTGGCAGAATATTACTTTAGCATTTGTGGTTAAGGCTTTTGTCTTAATTCTTGGCGCGGGCGGACTTGCTACCATGTGGGAAGCTGTTTTTGCTGATGTTGGAGTAGCATTATTAGCAATTTTGAATGCGGTTAGAATTCAGAGGATGAAGTTTTAAATCTGTCATATAAAATAACAAAAGCCCAATTCAGCTGAATTGGGCTTTTTGATTTAAAATTTCAGATTAATTATATTTTCATCATTTTCTAAAGTAATTTCAGTTGGATTACTTTCAGAAGGAATTTGAGTAGGATACCAATTTCTAGTAGGCTGTACTAGAATCAACAAACCTTCATGATCGCCAATTGCAGCAAATTTATCGGTATTTGTATTTTGAGAAAAGAAGTGAAGCCCATGTTCTTCTATTAATTGATTTCCTAATTGTAATGGACTTTCCGTAACAATTCCGATTTCGCTTATACTTAAAATGGATGCAGAATTAAATTCGCCAACTTGTTCGTTATTAAGATCATGTCGGGCAATGAATTCCAGTAAATTTCCGTTGTGATCAAAGAAATAAATAGAATGTGCATTCCAATTTTCGAAATTAGTAACTACACTTTTATCTTCCAAAACAATTAATTCGACCTTGTCTTTGCACCATTGAATGGCTTCTTCAAGCTGATTTTCTGGAATATTGAAAGCAAAATGATATATGGAATTAAACTCTTTATCTTCGACAAATTTCAAAATAGAAGTTCCAGCCTGAAATGTTATCGATTTTTGGTCATTTTCCAAGATGAAAAGTCCAAAAACGTTCTCATAAAATGCTTTCGTTTTTTGTATATCGTTTGTTTTGATTTGTATCTGATCTATTCTCATTACAGTAAATTTTTATAAAAGAAAAAAGTTCCTTTTAAGTTCTAGTCAAATTTAAGAAATGCCAATAGCATCAAGGTTAAAGAGGTATTTTATGTCTCAATAAAAACATAGTAAATAATTATTGATTGGAGTTAAATTGCATCTCTAAATATTTTATTAAAGTTACAAAAAGACAAACTGACATTGTTGTATGATTATCGAAAAAACTTTCATTTTATAATCTTTGCTTTCAAACAAAAAAAAGCCCGATTGCGGTCGGACTTTTTTTGTTTTAATATGTGGCAGGTTTTCTAATGTTCTTTCCAACCTTATTATTTAAATCATCGCCAAGATCTTCTCTCGCAGTATTTGCAATTTTCTGAATTTCGGCTACTATTTCGGGATACAATTGCTGTACATCGCGAACTTCTCCAGGATCGTGTGCTAAATCGTAAAGCGCCAACGGAAATTCTGCGGAAGCGCCTTCACCGCGATAGCCGTCTTTTCCTTGCAGTTTTTTGTTGTAGGTTGTGCCTTTGTGAGGGAAAACCAGTTTCCAATGTTTGTATCTGATGGCTTCTAAGTTGTTGCTTCCAACGCCAAAATAGTAATAAAAAACTTCTCTCGGACCAGAAGCTGTTTTTCCAGTTAGAACAGGAAGAAAATTCAAACCGTCAATTTGATTTTTAGGCAATGAAGCTCCTGTTATGGCAGCAATTGTAGGCAGTAAATCCATATTGGTCATAAGAGAACTGTTTACAGTGCCATTTTTTATTTTGCCTGGCCATCGAATTAAAAACGGAACTCTCGTACCACCTTCCCAAGTAGTTGATTTTCCTTCTCTAAAGCCTCCTGAAGAACCTGCATTGTCACCAAAAACAAGCCACGGACCATTGTCGCTCGTTATAATCAGAATGGTATTTTTTGCAATTCCTTCTTTGTCCAATGTGTTTATGATTTCGCCAATTGACCAATCTAATTCCATTATTACATCCCCAAAAAGACCTAAATCGCTTTTTCCCTTAAATTTGTCTGAAACCGCCAAAGGTGCGTGAGGTAGAGGATGAGTCAGATACAAAAAGAAAGGATCTTTTTTATTTTTTTGAATAAAGCCAATCGCTTTTTCGGTAAAAAGAGTCGTTAATTTTGAAGCATCTTTTATATTTTCTATTGTATCAATAGTAGTTGTGTTGCTGATTAATGGAAGCGGAGGAAAGCTCGAGCGCATATCTTTTGCATCAGTGACTTTTGAATAACCGTCATAATCAATTGGCCATACATCATGAGAATACGGAATCCCAAAAAACTCATCAAAACCATAATTAGTTGGCCAGTATGGAAGTTCATTTCCTAAATGCCATTTTCCATAATTGGCAGTTTTGTATCCGTTTTTCTTTAAAAGAGTTGCAATGGTTTCTTCGTTTGGATTTAAAGCGTGTTTGGCACCCGGAAGCAATACGCCCGACATTCCGATTCTGTTTGGATAACAGCCTGTTAGCAAAGCCGCTCTTGAGGCAGTGCAAATAGCCTGTCCAGCATTAAAATTGGTTAAACGCATTCCTTCTTCGGCAACTTGATTAAAATGTGGAGTATTGACTCCAGTCATTCCATACGGTTCTGTGTCGCCATAACCCATATCATCCATGTTGATGATAATAATATTCGGTTTAGAATTCGAGTTTTTACTTTGAGCAATGCCTAAAGAGGTGATTGCCGAAAGAAAGAGCAAGAAGAAACTTCTTTTCATAATTTGTGGTTTTTGAAATAATTAATAATGGCATGGCGTATAAGTTTGGTTGACCACAAATATATTGAAAAGATGAAATTTAGAAATAAAAAAAAGCCCATTTTATATCGAAAAGGGTTTGGGAGATTTTGAGATTTATTGCTCTAAATTTAACATCAAAGATTACTATACAATAATTGCAGTGTATGAAAATCGGACGAACCGTCAAAATGTTTGTGAAGCACTTCCTGAAAAATAGGTTCTGTATTTTGAACACTGGCAAACAATGTCATGCAAGATTGAAGATTTTCTACGTCAATACTTTCAAAAATATCAGAAACATTTTCTTCCTTTTTGATAAGTTCAGAAGTGATTTCTACAAGATGTTTTCCTAAAATTGGGTGTTCTAGAAACGCAATAGCTTCATCTGCATTTTTGATTTCGTAAAACTTGGAAGTATCGCTAGAACCCATTCCTTTTATCTGCGGAAATATAAACCACATCCAAGGAGATTCTTTTTTACCATTCTTGATTTCGTCCAGAGCTGTCAAATACAATTTATTTTGAGCATCTAAAAAACGAAGCAGTCCATTATTGTTGTAGGCCATTACTTACTGATATTTATTTGGGGTATCAGGCCATAAATCTAGTCAAAATTTGTTTACTTGTATCTTCTGTAATTGATTTTTTAAAACCATTTTTTAACATATTAAATTGAATAATTTATAAAAGCGATTAATGTGTAAAATTAGATAAGCTGAATTTGTATTAACATATAAAATCTTATTAATAAAAAATTTTATTGTTATAAAACGAAGTTTTTGTTGGCAATTCTGTTATGATTTTCCTATTTTTATGAACAGGCGGTTTCAAAAACGGTCTGAATTCTTTAAAATTAGAATTGATATTGACTTCTTAAATATCAATATTTTCAACCGAGCACTTTCGCTCATAAAAAAATAAATGCTTATGAAAATAGGATTAATCGGATTCGGAAAAACTGGAAAATCAGTAGCTTCAATATTATTAGAAAATAAAAAATTCTGTTTAGAATGGGTTTTACGCCAAAGTACGGTTTTAGAACACAGATCGGTTCCAGAATTTTTTGGAGTCCAGTCAGAAGAACCCGGCTTAATCTATTCTAGTTCTAAAACTTCTATCGAAGAATTATTAGAAAAGCATCCTGTTGATGTAATTATTGATTTTTCATCACATCAAGGAATTTATACATACGGAGAAGTGGCAGCGAAGAAAAATATCAAAATCATTTCGGCCATTTCACATTATAAAGATAAAGAACTGGATTTCCTGAAAAAGCTGGCAAAAAAGACCACAGTATTTTGGTCGCCAAATATTACTTTGGGAGTTAACTATTTATTATTTGCCGCTAAATTTCTAAAGAAAATTGCACCTTGGGTTGATATCGAAGTAAACGAAGAACATTTTAAAACCAAACAAGGAACCTCTGGAACAGCCGTAAAAATTGCCGAAGCGCTAGACGTTGATAAAGAAAATATAAATTCGGTTAGGGCAGGAGGAATTGTCGGAAAACACGAAGTTATTTTTGGTTTTCCGTTTCAAACTGTGCGTTTAATTCACGAATCGATTTCGAGGGAAGCTTTTGGAAACGGAGTTATTTTTGTTGCCGAAAATTTAAAAGAGAAAGAAAAGGGATTATACAATTTTGAAGATATTTTGACGCCTTATTTTACGGTTTAAGTTTTTTTGCCACTAAGGCACAAAGACACTAAGCTTTTTTAGTCTGGCAATCCCGATAGCTATCGGGAGCAGAGTCGCAAAGTTTTTTTTTGAAAAATGGCTAATGCTGTTTGTCTTCCTGAGCAAAGTCGAAGGATAAGCGTAATGTATTTAAAATATATTTAATCTCGCAAAGACGCAAAGTCGCAAAGTTTTAAAACTTAAAAAAATTAAAAAAGAAATAAAGACTTTGCGACTTTGCGTCTTTGCGAGAAATTCACTCATTTACTTCCTAAAAGTCAAAGCCTTCATATATTCTAAATTCATTTTAGCAATTGAAAGCACCGAAATTCCCTGCGGGCATTCGATTTCGCAGGCTCTTGTATCAGAGCACGCTCCAAAACCTTCTTCATCCATTTGTTTTACCATAGAAACAGCACGTTTAGGAGCTTCCAATTTACCTTGTGGTAAAAGCGCCAGATGCGTTATTTTGGCACCAACAAACAAAGCTGCGCTGGCATTTTTGCATGAAGCCACACACGCTCCGCAACCAATACAGGCTGCAGCATCAAAGGCTGCTTCGGCGGTTTCGTATGAAATCGGAATACTATTTGCTTCTGGCGCCTGACCTGTTGAAGCTCCTATAAAACCTCCTGAAGCTATGATAGTATCAAATGCTTTTCGGTCAATTTTTAAATCACGTAAAACAGGAAAAGCTTTAGCGCGAAAAGGCTCAATATAAATAGTGTCTCCATCTTTAAAACTTCTCATATGAAGCTGACAGGTTGTAGTATTTTTTAAAGGTCCGTGAGCGCGTCCGTTTATCATGACGCCGCATTGCCCACAGATTCCTTCACGGCAATCATGATCAAATTCTATAACACGTTCGCCATTTTGAATAAGAGATTCGTTCAAAAGATCTAACATTTCTAGAAACGACATGTGTTCAGACACTCCATCAATTTCATAATCGGTCATTTCTCCTTTTGTAGAAGAATTAAACTGTCGCCATATTTTTAGATAAAGTTTCATAGATAATTGTTAATTATGAATTGTTAATTATAAATGCTTATTGTGAATTAATAATTTACCATTAACAATTCACAATTAATATTCACCATTATTTATAGCTTCTCACTGCAAGTTCTACCGATTCAAATGACAAAGGTTCTTTGTGGAGTTCGGGTTCGTTATTTAAACCTTTCCATTCCCAAGCCGAAACATAACAGAATTCAGCATCGTTACGAACAGCTTCTCCGTCGGCGGTTTGATATTCTTCTCTAAAGTGTGCACCGCAGGATTCTTCGCGTTGTAAGGCATCGTAACACATTAATTCGGCTAATTCGATATAATCGGCAATTCGGCCTGCTTTTTCAAGTTCGCTGTTTAAAGTATTGTCGCCTGTAATTCTGAGATCTTTTTCAAATGAAGCTTTCAGTTCGCGAATTTCGATTAAAGCTTCCTCTAGTTTTTGTCTGCTTCGCGAAAGACCACATTTTTCATACAAAAGGCGTCCGATTTTTTTATGGAAATAATCTGCTGAAAGCGTTCCATTGGTATGTAAAAAGCGATCCAATTGTCTTCTTACTGTTTTTTCAGCTTCCTCAAATGCTGGATGCGAAATTTCAGATTTCGGTAAATTCAATTCGCCTGCCAAATAATTCGGAATGGTGTAAGGCGCAATGAAATAGCCGTCAACACAAGCTTGCAATAGTGAATTGGCCCCCAGACGATTCGCACCGTGATCGGCAAAATTGGCTTCGCCTAAAGCAAATAGCCCAGGAATTGTGGTCATAAGTTCATAATCAACCCAAAGTCCGCCCATAGTGAAATGTGCAGAAGGGGAGATGAGCATCGGTTCTTTGTAAGCGTTTATGCCTGTAATTTTTTCATACATAGCAAAAAGATTACTGTATTTGGCTTCGATTTTATCTTTTCCTTGCGCTTTTATGGCATCCGAGAAATCGAGATAAATAGCATTTTTCATTGGCCCAACGCCGTGTCCAGCATCAATTCTTTCTTTTGCTGCTCTTGACGAAATATCTCTTGGAGCGAGATTTCCAAATGAAGGATAACGGCGTTCTAAGTAATAATCACGTTCTTCTTCGGGAATAGCATTTGCATTTCGATCATCTTCCGCTTTTTTCGGAACCCAGATGCGTCCGTCATTTCGAAGCGATTCCGACATTAAAGTCAATTTTGACTGGTTTTCACCATGTTGTGGAAGTGAAGTAGGATGAAACTGAATCCAGCTTACACCAGCCATATAAGCGCCTTTTTTATGTGCTCTCCAAAGTGCCGAGCTGTTACAGCCCATGGCCAAAGTAGACAGATAATATACTTTTCCGTAACCGCCAGAAGCCAAAACTACAGCATCAGCAGCGTGGCGTTCTAGTTTGCCAGTTTCAAGATTTCGTGCAATTATTCCTTTGGCTTTGCCATCAATAACAACGAGTTCAAGCATTTCGTGACGAGTATACAAATCAACTTTTCCTAAAGACGCCTGACGTTCTAAGGCTTGATAAGCTCCCAATAGAAGCTGCTGTCCAGTTTGGCCTCTCGCATAAAAAGTTCGAGAAACTTGAACACCTCCAAAAGATCTGTTGTTTAAATAACCTGCATATTCTCTTGCGAATGGAACACCCTGTGCAACTGCGTGGTCTATAAGATGTGCAGAACATTCAGCTAAACGATAAACATTGGCTTCACGAGATCTAAAATCACCACCTTTTATAGTGTCATAAAACATTCGATACGTGCTATCGCCATCATTTTTGTAGTTTTTAGCAGCGTTTACTCCGCCTTGAGCTGCAACAGAATGCGCACGTCTTGGAGAATCCTGAAAACAGAAAGATTTTATGTTATAGCCTTGTTCAGCTAGAGAAGCCGCACATGAAGCGCCCGCAAGACCTGTCCCGACTACTATAATATTTAGTTTTTTTCGGTTGGCAGGATTGACCAGTTTGGCTTTAGACTTGTAAAGACTCCATTTATCTTCAAGAGGACCTTCGGGTATTTTTGATTCCATCATTTTTAGTGGTTTAAAATGAATTCATACAAAAGCTTAATAGAAAACTAAATATAGGATAAAATATTGATATTTAGTTGTTTTTGTATGAATTTATTTAATCTAAAAATGAACTTTAAGTATATTTTATTTGTTTGCAGTTAAAACCAGTTTTAATTAATAAGTATAAAAAAATCTGCTAAATCTGCGATCAAAATTTACTCCCGCAGATTTAGCAGATTTATATTTTTAAATTGAAATGCTTTGAAAAATATAAAGGATTATTTCTCGATTATCATTGTTACGCCTTGACCGCCTGCGGCACAGATTGAAATTAGGCCTTTTCCAGATCCTTTTTCGTTAAGAAGTTTTGCCATTACGCCAATAATTCTTCCGCCAGTTGCGGCAAATGGGTGAGCGGCTGCTAAACTGCTTCCTTTTACATTTAGTTTGTTTCGGTCAATTGC
This sequence comes from Flavobacterium tistrianum, assembly GCF_003254545.1. Classification (GTDB taxonomy): domain Bacteria; phylum Bacteroidota; class Bacteroidia; order Flavobacteriales; family Flavobacteriaceae; genus Flavobacterium; species Flavobacterium tistrianum. Next base: position 520,540 of record NZ_QJRH01000073.1, on the reverse strand, counting down.
TCCTAAAGTTTTCTTTAAACCTATTTCAGCACTTAGTTCTGGACTTTCCCAAATTTTTAAAGTTGCTAAAGTCTGAGCTGCAAAAGCTTCGTGAATTTCATAATAGTCAAAATCTTGCAGATTTAATTCTGCTTTCTCCAACATTCTTGAAGCAGCAAACAAAGGTGCTAACAGAAGATTCTGTTGATTTTTAACATATTCAATTGCAGCAATTTCCGCGAAAGTAATATACGCGAAGATAGGAAGTCCTTGTTCTTTTGCCCATTCTTCGCTAGCTAAAAGAATACAAGAAGCTCCGTCTGTTAGCGGCGTTGAATTTCCTGCTGTCAAAGTTCCGTTTGCTTTATCAAAAGCGGGACTTAGTTTCGCCAATTTTTCAATTGTGCTGTCTCTTCTTAGGTTATTATCTTTTTCTAAGCCATTAAAAGGAGTAATCATATCATCAAAAAATCCTTCGTCGTATGCTTTTGCCATATTCAGATGACTTTTTAAAGCAAATTCATCCTGCTCTTCGCGAGAAATTTTATAATATTTTGCAGTAATTTCAGTATGTCCGCCCATAGAAAGTCCAGTTTGCGATTCTTCGTTTCGAGGAACTAATGGAGATAAATCTTTCGGACGAAGTTTTAAAAAGGTTTTAATTTTTTCGCCCAATGATTTTGCTTTTCGTGCATCTAGCAATATTTTTCGAAGTTTTTCACTCACCGCAATTGGTATATCGCTGATAGAATCTACACCGCCAGCGATTCCAGAATCTATCTGTCCGAGGGCAATTTTATTGGCAATATAAATAGCGCTTTCAATTCCAGTATCACAAGCTTGTTGCAAATCGCACGCTGGTGTTGCAGGATCTAGGCTTGTTTGCATCACGCATTCGCGAATTAGATTATTATCGTAAGTATGTTTAATTACAGCACCTCCAGCAACTTCACCTAATAATTTCCCTTTCAGATTGTATTTATCAATAAGACCATTGAGAGATGCGGTCATCATTTCTTTGTTTCCCACATTAGAATACGCTGTATTAGCTCTTGCAAAGGGAATTCTGTTATAGCCCACAATGGCAACTTTTCTTATTGTATTTGATTTCATATCAGGAAGTTATTTGTTTTTAGTTTTCTAAATTTAGAAGTATAAAGATAAAAATAGATTTCGGTTTGAAACTTAATCTAGATTAATATTATCAGGAAATAACTTAGAAACAATGATTTTCAAATTTAATGATGAGTTTGTCATAAAACTATATATTTATTTAGAATGAATTAAAATAATTTGGATAAGTTGAGATTAGCACATACTTTTGTCGCTCAATTTAAAATCAAAACCAAATGAAAATAATTATGAATGCCAGAGTTTATTTTTTTGTGCTGCTTTTGAGCTCATTAAATATGATGGCGCAACAGCTTGGAACTGTAAACGGAAAAGTTTCTTTGAGTGGAAATAAACCAGCAGAAAATATTGCTGTGGCTTTAAGAGGAACTAAATATTCAGATATTACAACGGTTTCAGGACATTATGAAATTAAAAATGTAAAACCAGGAACGTACACTATCGTATTAAATGGAGTAGGAATTCAGCCTATTGAAGATAAAATTGTAGTAAATTCTAAACAAACTACGACTAAGAATTTTTCTCTTTCAGAAAGCCAGGAAGATCTTGATGAAGTGGTAATTAAAAAGAATAAATACAAGCAAGATAAACCTTCATTGTCATTGCGCCTTCAGACTCCAGTTTTAGAAATTCCTCAAAATATACAAATTGTAAGTAGTCAGACTTTAAAAGACCAGCAGATTACAAGTATGAGCGACGGTGTAATCCGTAACGTAAGTGGTGCTGTACGTTTGGAACACTGGGGAGATTTGTATACGAATATTACTATGAGAGGTTCTCAAATTCAAGCTTTTAGAAACGGATTTAACGTGGTTTCTTCTTTCTGGGGGCCATTAACAGAAGATATGAGTTTTGTAGATCATATCGAGTTTGTAAAAGGACCAGCTGGGTTTATGCTTTCTAGCGGTGACCCAAGCGGATTGTATAATGTGGTGACCAAAAAGCCAACGGGAGTTACAAAAGGTGAGGTAAGTGTACTTGGCGGAAGCTACGATTTTTACAGAGTAAGTCTTGATCTTGACGGGAAATTAGATAAAAAAGGAAAATTATTATACAGATTCAACGGAGCTGCACAAAAGAAAGGTTCATTCCGTCCGTTTGAGCATAACGACCGTTACGTAATTGCACCCGTAATTTCATATCAGATTGATGATAAAACAAAATTGACATTTGAATACAACTTTCAATATGCAAATATGACTGAAGTAGGTTCTTACTATGTTTTTGGACCACAATCAGGAGGTTATGCAACTTTACCTCGCAATTTTACAATGACACAGCCAGGATTGCCAGATACAAACATTCAAGATCATAGTGGTTATTTGCAATTCGAACATAAGTTTGACGAAAATTGGAAACTTACAGCACAAACGTCTTATTTTAAATACCTTCAGCAAGGATACAGCTCTTGGCCAGGTGTTGTTGGTCCTGGACCAGTTGATAGAAATTTTGATGGTGTTCCTGAAGGAAATCTTGCTGCTGGTGAGATTATCAGAAATGTTGGTATTTGGGATGCCGAAAGTAATATGTATTTAGGACAGATTTTTGTAAATGGAAAATTCAGTACAGGAAGTGTTTCTCATAAAGTGTTGGGTGGAGTAGATTTAGGAAGCAAAGATTATATGGCAGATTGGGGACAATCGCATGATTTAGATACGGTTGATAATCCGTTTAATGTGTATAATCCAAATTATGGTACGCCATCAAATGGTTTGCCTCTGTTTGACCATAAAACGCCTCTAAGCCAGAGAGCAGGTGGACTTTACGGTTCGAAGTATGCAGCTGGTTATGTTCAAGATGAGCTTGGCTTTTTAGAAAATAAATTAAGATTGACTCTTGCTGCAAGATATACTTGGATTAGCCAAACTAGCAGCTATGAGGCAGAACCAATTGAGGATAGTCATATTACGCCTCGTGCTGGTTTAAGTTATTCTATTACTGATGATTTTGCAGTTTACGGGTTATATGATCAAGCTTTTACACCTCAATCGGGTGTAGTAAGAAGTGGCGATGTAAAACCTCTTACAGGAAATAATTTAGAATTTGGACTTAAAAAAGATTGGTTTGACGGTTCTTGGAATACAAGTTTATCTGTTTACAACATCTTAAAGAAGAATGAGTTAACAGCAGATCCTAGTAATCAGCCAAATGAACAGTATAAAATTGTTTTGGGTGAAAAAAGAGCTCGCGGTGTTGAATTTGATGTTAGAGGAAAAATCTTTGATGGTCTAAATCTTATTGCAAATTACGCATTTACAGAGTCAACTGTAACTAAAGTTGATCCAGCTGTTTCTGCAGCTAATGGTATTAATGTAGGAGACGTTGTTCCAGGTTATGCTAAACATACAGCAAATGCATGGTTAAATTACACATTGCAGCATGGAAAATTAAAAGGTTTTGGTGCTTCTATTGGAGGAACTTTCCTTGACGGACGCCAGACAGATACTTGGAGCGAAGGTCTTCAAAAATTGCCTTCTTACTTTAAATTGGATGGAGGTTTATCTTATGAAACTGGTAAAATCAAAGTTACTGCAAACGTATTCAATATCTTAGATAAATATTTATATAGCGGTTCATACTACAGTTGGTTAAATGCTTATTACTGGCAGGCTGAAGCTCCAAGAAATTTTAGAGTTGGTGTTACTTATAAATTCTAAATAAAGGTTCTGAGGTGCTAAGGCTCAAAGGAACAAAGGCTTGAAAATCTATATTTTTATGAATTGCCTCCAGTTTTAACTGGAGGTTTGTAATTTTAAAAGTCAAAAGGCTTTAGCCAAACTAGTAATGTTTGGCTAAAGCCTTTAATTTTTGTTTTATGTTTTCATCCAACTAAAGCTGGACGCTATTCAATTTTAAAAAAAAATCCTTTTAATCTGTGTATCCCGTTAGCTATCGGGAGTGGCAAAAAACTATCCTTTCTTAATCAACGGAATCAGTTTTGTTCCAATCAATTCAATAGCATTCATTAACTGTTTGTGTGTCAATCCAGCATTATCCATTTGAAATGTAAAACGATCTACGCCGCCAAGCGCTTCGCTATGTCTAAGGATTTTTTCTGCAGCTCTTTCTGGACCTCCAACAATGAGAACACCTAAATCATCAATTAAACCGTCAAATTTGCCTTTTGTTACAGGAGGCCAACCTCTTTCGTATCCTAATTTAGTCCATAATTCAGCGTAACCAGGATAATATTCTTCGATTGCTTTTTCTGTTGATGCTCCTACATATCCGGGTGAATGCAAACCAACTTTTAATTCGTTAGGTTTAAAACCCGCAGCTTTTCCTGCTTCTCTATACAAATCAACTAAAGGTTTAAAACGATGTGTTTGTCCGCCAATAACAGCAACCATTAACGGAAGTCCCAACGAACCCGCTCTGATAAAAGATTCCGGAGTTCCGCCAACACCAAGCCAAATAGGTAATTTCTCTTGTAAAGCTCTTGGGTAAACTGGTAAGTTATTTAAAGCAGGACGAAATTTTCCTTCCCAAGAAACAAATTCATTATCTCTAATTTGAAGAAGCAGTTCGAGTTTTTCTTTAAAAAGAGCATCATAATCCCTCAAATCATATCCAAAAAGGGGATAAGCTTCAATGGCAGAACCGCGACCGACAACAATTTCAGTTCTTCCTTTCGAAATTAAATCTAAAGTTGCAAAACTCTGATAAACCCTCACAGGATCTGCAGCGCTTAAAACAGTTACAGCACTTGTCAGTCGGATGTTTTTTGTCCTTGCCGCCGCGGCACTCAAAATAACAGCCGTAGCAGAATCTAAAAACTCTTTTTTATGATGTTCTCCAATTCCGAAAACATCAAGACCAGCCTGATCTGCAAATTCAATTCTTTGCAAAAGCTGTTCCATGGCATCAACACTGCTCAGAGTGTTGTTATCGCCGTACATTGCCGAAGCAAAACTATCTATTCCTATTTCCATAATTTTTTAGCTTTAAGCTTTATGCTATAGGCTGTAAGCATTTTAGAAAGCCTAAAGCTTACGGCTTATAGCCTAGAGCGATATTATTTTTTTTGCTTTAGGCAATAGGCTTTAAGCTTTAGGCATTTTTGGAGCGTATAGCTTAAAGCTCTTGGCTTACAGCCAATTAATGTGAGAAACCAAATGATATACTAATAATGATAATCATGATTACAATCAATGTAATGCCGACATATAAATAATCTTTTTCCAATAAAAACGAAAACAACGAAAGCAATACACGCAAAACAGGTGTCATAAATAAGAAAATAATTCCTGCAAATATCAATGATTCACCGTTTCCTTGAATTGCACCGTTGTAAACAGCGGCAATTACTTCAAATATATTTCGATCGTTTTCTTTAAAAACAGAATAATCTTCGATCTGGCTTCCGTTATGAATTAAATAGACAATTCCGCCAATAAAAGCTACTGATAACGAAATCCAAACTCCGTAACGAAGTAGGTTTCCTATGATTGTCTGAAAATCTTTTTCTCCAAATTTTTCTTCCTGTACCATATTAGATTTTTCCATTTAGTCCGTTATAAATCATGTTTATTGCCAAAACAAAAATCAGGCAGGCAAAAAATATTCTCAATTTTTTTGGGTTTGTTCGCACTAAGATTTTGGCTCCAGCCATAGCTCCAAACAAAACTCCAATTACAACCGGCATACAGATTCCTGGCTCAATATATCCTTTTTGAATATAAATTACAGAACTTGCCATTGCTGTAACGCCCATCATAAAATTACTGGTTGTAGTTGAAACTTTAAAAGGAACACGCATAATATTGTCCATTGCAATTACTTTAAAAGCGCCAGAACCAATTCCGAGAAGGCCAGACATCATTCCGGCAACTCCCATCATACTAAAACCGCCAAGTACATTTTTAGTTCCGTATTTTATGACTTCACCATCGTGAGAAGGGTAAGTTCCGTCTAATTTAAGTTTTTTAGCCAGGGGACTAGATTCTAAAACAATGTGTTCTTCTTTTTTTCGAAGCGAATTAATTGCAGAGAAAATCAGCGTCAAACCGAATAAAACGGCAATAAAAGAAGTAGGAGCAATAGTAGAAAGCAATGCTCCGCAAACTGCTCCGATAGTAGTGGCGATTTCGAGAAAAATCCCCATTCTCATATTAGTAATTCCTTCTTTTACATAAGCAGCGGCCGAACCTGAAGAAGTGGCGATAACGGAGACCAAAGCAGCTCCAATGGCATAATGAATATCGACACCGAGAATAATCGTAAGAAGCGGAATAATAATGATACCGCCTCCTAAGCCTGATAATGAACCGATAAAACCTGCTAAAAAAGCCCCCAGAATCATTATAAGCGTAAAGGTAATTATTGTCATTTAGGATATGTTTTTGTATTTGCTAATTTACGAATACATATTTGTTCATGAACTTAAATATACCTTAAAAATGTTTTAGTATTCAGTCTCAGTATGCAGTCGCAGTGTTCAGTCGCAGTCGCAGTATTCAGTATTTATGTTAAGAAAATCTAGCTTTGTCAAAGTTTAAAACTTTGACAAAGCTTCTCAACTCTAAAGCTAACTGAGACTGAATACTGCGACTGAGACTGAACACTGAGACTGCGACTGAATACTGAAGACTAAAAAAACGGTATATTTGAAAAATACAATGATTATCAAAAAGAGCAGTATTGAAGAACAAAATCCTCACTTATTCCTTAACGCATCATAAGAGTTTGTTTTCTCATGCAGATCAGAAAGAATATTTCTATATCCAGACTAGCGAACATCCTTATATCAGTGAGCCTTATCGTGCCGAAAGTTATGCAATTGAGTTTCTAAGAAAAGGAAGTATAATCGTGCAGACTGGACTTGAGAGAAAAGTAGTTCATGCTCCTGCCATTATTACTTTGGGACCATCTGTCATTAGAAGTTTTTCTAAAAATGATGATGAAATTTTAATCGATATTATATTCTTTAAACCGCATTTCTTTCTCGAAAATCAGGCAAATGTATTTTTTCTTGCCCAATATGATTTCTTTGAAAATAGTCATAATCATTTATCTCAGCTTGCAAATGCAGACGAAGATAAATTTGAACGTATTTTTAATTTGATTAAAGAAGCATCAGAAGGCAAGTCTACACATCAAGCTTCTATTTTAAGGAGTTATCTTTATATTTTGATTTACGAGATCGATGCTATTCAGATAGAAAAAAGCTCTACAGAAATACAGAATACTTTATTTGAAAAATTTAGAGAGCTTCTTTTTAAAGATTTCTTGAATTTTAGATCGGTTCAGCATTATGCCGATGAATTGAATGTAAGTCGAAAATATTTGTCTGAAGTTATTAAAAAACACAGCGGTAAAACGGCAAGTGACTGGATTAACGAAATGGTAATTTTGGAAGCCAAAGTTTTATTGCAGAATAAAAAGATATCAATAAATCAGATAAGTGATTTGCTGCATTTTTCTGACCAATCTGTTTTTGGACGATTCTTTAAAAACTACGAAGGAATTTCTCCTTTAGAATATCGAAAAAAACAAACCGATTAAAATCCACTTTCCGACATTTTGCACAAATTTGAAGGCGTTTAGCCCTTTTTTGACGTTAATAATCAATGCAACTTTGCTCTTTTATTATAAAACAAAAGAAATGAGTAAAATTGCAAAATTTGTTGTCATAATTAACGATAATGTCTTTTGGATGGAAGACAAGGCCGTTCAGTTTTATACCAATTTATTTAAGGAAAAAGATTTAGGAGAAAAATATGTAGAACAGCATCTTTCTCAAAAAGAATTGTTTAAAATTCAGAATGATTTTTCGATAGAAATTCTCATGGCATATTTTGGCGAAATGCCTCAATCTTATTTAAAGCTAGATTCGTCAAGAATATTAAACGAAAATCTAGGAGCGTCAAAAGCAATTAATCTAAGCGAGATTATTTATTTTGATGAAGAAGATTTGAAAGTACTCATTAAGCGTGCTGAAGAAATTGCTTCTCAACGAAAACATGATCTAATTTGGGTGAAAGCTTTTGCCGTAGATACTGCTTTGATCGAAATATTACGATTATTAAATTACGAAGAATTTGATTTGGAAGAAAGTATTGAGGATGAGTTTCCAAAGCGAATTTATTTCAAAAAAAAGATGTGAACAGATGTTTATTAAACGGAACTTTTCAAAGCGATTAACTTTGTCAAAGTTTTAAAACTTTGACAAAGTTTCTAAAGCGCTTTTATCGAAAACTATATTCTATTATCAACTGCGTAAGATGTTTTTCCAATATTGGCAAGAAGTAGAGCAGCGGCACAACTTGTCCAAACCGAATAATCAAGAGGCGCTTTTACCGAAACTGAAACCGACATTGCAAAAGCAAAAAAGAACATTAAAAAAGCAGTTCCTAAAGCGGCAAGTCTGGTTTTGAAACCAAATAATAGTAGCAGACTCAGTAAAACTTCAAAGAAAGTGGCAATTCCTGCAAGAACTTCTGCTGTGGCTTTGTTGGCAAATGAATTTAGGGTTTGTGTGTAGATGACAAAGTTTTCCCAATTTCCCCAGGCAACTTGGTGAGATCCTGGTGCGCCCCAAACTCCAAATCGGTCCGCTACGGCCGAAAGCATTGTGATTCCTAAAACTATTCTTAAAATTAAACCTGCTTCTAATATTGTGATATTTTTCATTCTATAATTAATTTTTGATTTGAAGATGTTCCAGGTTCTTCTTAACCAAAGTTTTGTTTCCAACTACCTTAAAACCAAGTTTTAAATACAGTTTTTTAGCACTCGGATTGTCTTCTTCAACCAGCAGACCTAAAACCTCTTTATTTTTATGAACGTATTTATCAATCAAAAATTGCAATAATTTAGAACCAATTCCTTTTCCCTGATATTTCGGATTCACGCCTAAAGAGTCAATATAGTATTCTCCAGCACGGGTTTCAAACTCTGGGTCAAAGTCAGGATTATGGTGTTTTCGAACATATTCGACAATAGGAGCTCGTAATTCTTCGATGTCTGCACCGTTATAAATGTTTACTGCGCCAATGATTTCGTCGTTTTCCTCAGCCACAAAACAGTTTTGATAAGAATACTGATTGTTTTCACTTTCGACGAAATGCTGCAGAAAGTCTTTCGCGGAAGCGTAATCTTCTTTTGCAATAAACTTATAGATGATATCTTCCATTGCTAATAATAATATAGGAGCAATATATTTTGAGTCTGATTTTTCGGCTTTTCTGATATTCATAGTGAAGTATTTTTAGCAAATTTAAGGCTTTATTTAAATACATAATCCCCATAGCTATTGCGACAAGTGTTTAATTTCTTAGCAAGCATTAAATAAAACCTGCGTAAAAAAACTTAGTCTCTTAGCAACTTAGAACCTTAGTATCTTTGAAAAAAATGTACAAATATACGCTCAATATATACCAATTAAGAGATTTCAACTCGTCTTATATTTGTAGTACAATTTTAATTTAAACATTAAAAAGAAATGAAAGCAATAGGATTTAAAACCTCATTACCCATAGAAAACCCAGAAAGTTTTATCGAATTTGAAGCCGTAAAACCAATTCCTGGACCACACGATTTATTAGTTAAAATTGACGCAATTTCAGTAAATCCGGTCGATTTTAAGATTCGCCAAAATAGTGCGAAAGATACTGTTTTAGAAACTCCAAAGATCATTGGCTGGGATGCTGTCGGAATCGTTCAGGCTGTCGGACAAGACGTTACTTTGTTTGAAGTAGGAGATTCCGTTTATTACGCTGGAGATATTACCAAACAAGGAAGCAATGCCGAGTATCAGATTATTGATGAGAGAATTGTCGGTAGAAAACCGAAATCACTTAGTATTGAAGAATCAGTTGTAATTCCATTAACTGCTTTAACTGCTTGGGAAATTTTATTTGACAGAATCAGAATTACGGCAGATAAAGACAAAGGGAAATCGATTTTAATTATTGGCGGTGCTGGCGGAGTTGGTTCGATTGCGATTCAATTGGCGAAGAAAATTGCAGGTTTAACTGTTATCGCAACAGCATCGCGCCCTGAAACGATTGAATGGTGCAAACAGCAGGGAGCTGACTTTGTTGTCGATCATAAAGACTTGATTTCTTCTGTTCGAGAAGCTGGTTTTGAGTATGTTGATTTTATTCTAGATTTTGTAGATACCAATGCTTATTGGGATACTATGGTCGAATTGATTAAACCGCAAGGACATATTGCATCTATCACAGGCGGAAGCGATCCAGTTGCATTAACAAAACTGAAAAGTAAAAGTGTTTCTTTTTCTTGGGAATTAATGTACACACGATCTATGTATCAAACAGAAGATATGATCGAACAGCATAATATCTTGAATATAGTAGCAGATTTATTGGATGACGGCATTCTGAAAACAACATTAAACACAACCTTAAACGGACTTACAGCCGAAAATCTTAAGAAAGCGCACGAACTTTTGGAATCTGGAAAGACAATCGGAAAGATTGCGATTAAGTTTTAATGCTTAAAATCGGCTTTGTGATAGCCTAGAATAGTTATTTGGAACTGTTTTAAATAATATTGTTTTTAAATAAGAAAATTTTGTATTTTAGTCGGCTTACAAACCCAACTTGGATAAATTTTTAACCTAAAACAAAAATTATTTATGATTTCAAAAAACACAGACCTTGGATTATTCCTATTGCGTTTAAGTACTGGCGGATTAATGCTTTTTCATGGTGTTTCTAAACTGATTCACGGAATTTCGTTCTTGGTAGAAAACATGGGAACATTTGCATATGCAGTTTACATTGGAGAAGTTTTAGCGCCAATTGCCATTTTATTAGGATTTAGAACTAGAATTGCTGCAGTTCTATTAGCAATAACTTGCTTAGTGGCGGTTGCAACAATGCATAGTCAGGAAATTTTCTCAATTAGTGACCATGGAGGATATGCGCTAGAATTATTAATGCTGTATTTTTTAGGCGCTCTTGCATTGTTCTTTACTGGAGCAGGTAAATTTGCCATTTCTAAAAACAATCAATGGGATTAATTTACAAGCAATTATATAAATCAAAGAAAGCTCTAAATTTCGATTTAGGGCTTTTTTATTTGAATCCCTTTCATTTTGAAAATCAGCGTATCATTTTGATAAGTTTTTACAAATTAACTAAAACTGATTTTTTGTTATTTGTTTTATAATGAGTGGTTTATTGCGTGTTGCGTTGCTGTGGCATGCCTTTTGTTTTTATGTTGCCGATTATTAAGCCAGTCCTTAATTATAAAAATATTTAAAGAATATGAAAACAAGTAGCAAAAGAAATAAAGAAATCACGAAAACGTATTTTTCAAATAAATCTAGACGAAACAAAGATCGATTCGTCAACTTAATGGTATTTACAGTAGTTCTTTTTATCACAGTTATGCTAATTGCTAAAATAGTTTAATGCTATAGTATGAAAACCATCCAGGACAGAACCGATACGGCTGTTTTTTCTTTAAATGAAAAAATTTGTGAATCTTATGCTTTCGTTATTGAAGAAGCGACTGCTAAACATATTTTCTATATAAACGAGATCTGCAACGAAACATTATTGTCTGCCAAAGCCCGCGGAACTGGCATTTCAGGCCGACCGCCAGAACTGCTTGAGAGAAAAATGAAAGAAGGTGAAGCCATTATCGCATTTGCACCAGACGGAAAATGGGCAGCTTTTGCTTTCATTTCTTCTTGGGAAAATGGAAAATTTGTTTCTAATTCTGGATTAATTGTCGCACCCGAGTTTAGGCACACTGGTTTAGCCAAAAAAATCAAAAGAAGAATCTTTGAGCTCAGCCATAAAAAATATCCCGAAGCGCTTATTTTCAGTCTTACGACAGGTCTTGCCGTTATGAAAATGAATCACGAACTCGGTTTTGAGCCCGTTACGTATTCTGAATTACCAAACGATGAACTTTTTTGGGAAAATTGCAAAAGCTGTATCAATTGTCCAATATTATTAAGCAAAGAAAGAAAGAACTGTTTATGTACGGCTATGCTTTATGATCCTAAGACAAAGAATATTTCAGATTCACTAGAATAAATCTAAAAAACGCTTTTTTATGCTATTTTTGCGCTCAAATTATTCCAATAAGTTATCAAAATAGCAATGAAATCTTTATCAGCAGTTATCTTTTTTATTCTTTCTTTTTCTATTAATGCACAATCTTTAAATGGTATCGTAAATGACTCTGATGGAAAAGCATCTTCAGAAGTTTTAATTCGAAATCTAAATTCAAAAACACACGCACATACCGATGTAAATGGAAAATTTACCTTAGAAGGAACACAGATAAGTGATAGTCTGGTTATTACCAAAAAAGGATTTTTAACTCAAAAACTAAAATTAGCTTCTTTAGATTTTCTTTCTATTCAATTGGAAGAAAAGCCATTTTTGCTCGAAGAAGTTAAGATTGGCAATAATCTAAAATATCTGAATACCATTTCTAAAATCGATTTTGAAATTCAGCCTATTTCAAATTCTCAGGATTTACTGCGAAAAGTTCCAGGACTTTTCATTGGTCAGCATGCGGGTGGCGGAAAAGCAGAACAGATCTTTTTAAGAGGTTTTGACTGCGATCACGGAACCGATATTAATATTACAGTAGACGGAATGCCTGTAAATATGGTTTCGCACGCACACGGACAAGGCTATTCTGATCTGCATTTTGTGATTCCGGAAACAGTTGATAATATTGATTTTGATAAAGGTGCTTATTTTGCAGATAAAGGTGATTTTACAACCGCTGGATATGTTGGTTTTAATACCAAAAATGCGTTGCAAAACAGCTCTATTTCTTTTGAGGGCGGACAGTTTGATACTTTTCGTACCGTTGCGATGTTTAATTTATTGAATAAAGAAAACCAGTCGGCTTATTTTGCTGGAGAATACATGATGACCGACGGTTATTTTGATGCTCCACAGAACTTTAACCGAATTAATCTATTTGGAAAATACAATGCTAAAATGGAAAATGGAGATCGTTTGGCTATTTCGGTTTCACATTTTAAAAGCCAATGGGATGCCAGCGGACAGATTCCAGACCGCGCTGTAAACGACGGAACTATTTCGCATTATGGAGCAATCGATCCAAATGAAGGAGGAAATACAGATAGAACCAATTTTAATCTGCAATACGATGCCAAAATTGATGACAATACACACATTAAAAATAGCGTATATTTAAGTAAATACGATTTTGAACTGTATTCTAATTTTACATTTTTCTTGAATGATCCTGTAAACGGCGATCAGATTAAACAGAAAGAAAATAGAACGATTGTAGGTTTTCAGTCAGAATATGATCAGAAATTAAACAATCAATGGCGTTTTAAATTGGGCGCTGGACTTCGAAACGATAATAATAAAGATGTAGAATTATCGCATACTTTAAACAGAAAAACAGTTTTAGATTATTTGAGTTTAGGGACTGTAAATCAGACCAATTTATTTACGTATTCAAGTTTGGACTTCACATCAGGAAAATGGTTGGTAAATGGAGGTTTGCGTTTAGATTATTTCAAATTTGGTTACGAAGATCAATTGGCGGCAACTTATACCAATCAGACACAGACAAAAGCAATTGTGAGTCCGAAACTAAACTTTTTGTATACTCAAAATGACAAATTAAACTATTTTCTGAAATTAGGAAAAGGATTTCATAGCAATGATACGCGTGTAGTGGTGGCGCAAAAAGGGGAAAAAATTCTTCCAGAAACCTACGGAGCAGATTTAGGAATCAACTGGAAACCATTTCCTCGCATGATTATTAATTCGGCAATCTGGTATTTGTATTTAGCGCAGGAATTTGTGTATGTCGGAGACGAAGCTGTGGTTGAACCAAGCGGAAAAACAGAACGAAAAGGTTTCGATTTTGGTTTCAGATATCAATTGACCAATTGGCTATTCTGGAATACCGATTATACGTACACGCACGCAAGAGCAATAGATGAGCCTAAAGGAAACGATTATCTTCCATTGGCTCCAAAAAATACTTTAATGAACGGAATTTCAGTTAAAGATTTAAAAGGATTTTCAGGAAGTATAAGAACTCGTTTCTTAGGCGACAGACCAGCAAACGAAGACAATTCGGTTATAGCAAAAGGCTATTGCATTACCGATTTCTCTGTAAATTATCAGATTAAGAAAGTTTCAATTGGTGTAAACATCGATAATATTTTCAATACCAAATGGAAAGAAACACAATTCTTAACCGAATCAAGACTGGCAAACGAGACCGATCCTGTGGAAGAAATTCATTTTACAGCAGGAACGCCATTTAATGCGCGTTTGATCTTGAAATATACTTGGTAAAAATAAAAAAACACTTTAAAGATATTTAAAGTGTTTTTTGTTTTTTTAGTATTTCTCAATATCGCTGAGTTTCCAAGATTGATCATAAAGTGCTTTTGTTGGGCCGTAAAATCTGGCTAGGACTTCAAATTCTCCATTAGGATCAGTTGGAATCCAGTTACTTTCTCCTTCAGGTGGCGGTTTCGGACCAAAATAGATGGTAACAGAGCCATCTGAATTCTTTTTTAAGCCAGGTGTCTGAGAAGATCTTCCTACCCATTTGGCATTTTCAATAAAAGTATGGGTTGCCCGATTATATACCGTCATAGACCAATATTGTTTGACGGGTGCATTGGGAGGAACAGTCATTTTATAAGATTGATTCCCGTTCAATGCATTACCTTCTTTATCTTTCATATTCATTAAATAAAACTGAGATTCGCCAATATGTTTTGCGCTGAAAAAAGCAATCATATAGCAAACTCCACGATTATCTATCGGATAAATTTGAGATATTTTAAAATCATTTGTAACGCTTTCTTTGGTTTCTTTTGTAGCAGGGAAAAACCAATTGGTTCCTGCAAAAAACGGAGGCGTATTATCGTAATTAAATTCAAGCCATTCTTTAGCTTTTTTTACTGCAATTTCAAGTATTTCTTTAGTTCTTGCGTCAGGATTAAATGGTTTTCCAATTTCAATTCCGATTGTTTTTAAAGGATCAATCATTGCCCTATCGCGTTCCAAAATAGGCTCATTTTGTACGGTTTCGTTTAATTTTTTATAGAAATTTATGTTGTACGTAATTTTAGAATCGTACACTCCGTTTGAAGCGTCTACAAAAGTAGTTGCTGGATTATTTGCTGCTTGCGATAAAGGATACAGTTTTATTCTTTTTCCATAAGCAATTGCAGCATCAACGTCTGCTTTACTGCCACTTTTTAAAACAGAACGTATTAAAGCATATCCTGTGTACGTGTCAGATTGAAGCGCAATATAACCTGCGGGAATTTTACTTTTATCATAATTAGGAGGAAGAAACAAATATTTGCCTCCTTTGCCTTTGTCTACGCCCCCAGGACCAATATCTTCAATGGCGGCCTGCCATTTATTCATCACGCTTCCATTAAAAACGCCAGTGTCTGCTGGCGGAATTTCCAGGACGATCGGACCTACTTCCTTTGTATTAAAGAAAGGCATTAGATAAATGACATCTGGATTGGGAGTAAGGGTTTGGTTTTTCCAGTCTAATAATTTTGGCCAGATTACAATCTGATTGTAATTTCCCTTAATTTTAGTTGCCTCATCGAGCATTAACTGATAATTTACAACTGGAATTCCCCAAATTGCAGCTTCTATGCCTCGCTGATAAATCATTTGCTCTCGAATATTAGCAGGCTGAAAATTTGTAGACAAAGGAGTTTCTTCTTTTTCTGTAGAAGTGCTTTGGTCTTTTTTACAAGAGGTTAATCCAAACAAAACACAAACTGCCAAACAAAACATTTTTTTCATGATATTTTTATTTTGGGATTAGAATTTAATAAATAGGTACATAAAAGTAGCTGTATATAAAATATAAGAAGACTTTTACAGGTGATATTCGGTTTCATTTTATAATTTGAAACCATTTTGTCCAGATTTTGATTTTTTAAAAATGCTTTACCGATTAAAAAGATGTTTTCACGGAAGAAAGTCTGTGTTCTACCGAAATTGCTTGAAAAACTTTAGGAGTACAAATACTTTTGATTCAAATTAAAACCTTAAAAATCAAAATTATGTCACTATTTGCGCCACTTCTTTGGATTTTGTTAATTGCTCCGCTTATTGTTATTGCACATTTTAAAAGTGAAAAATCTAATCTGAAATATTTAGTTTTTTTCATTTTATATTTCCTTGCCGATGTTTTTTTACAGGCTTCGGGAAAACAATTGATTGACTTGGATTTAAAGTTTAATTGGGCAGGAAAAATTCTAAGTCTGATTTTAGGATTGATTATTATTTTCTCAGTTTCAAAAGAAGAAAGAATCAAAATCGGATTTACTTCTAAAACCAATTCGCCAGCGAGCTTGAAATTTGGATTGTTAGTTTTCTTAGGATTCACTTTGTTCGATATTATTTTCAAACCCGTAAACGCTTAGAATTGCTGTATCCCGATCAATATGAATTACAAATTAAAAGACTGGAAAATTCGTTTAAAGTCGATTTAAAAATAGTTTTAAGAAAATAATGGAAAAGTTGAAATGCATTGTTGTTGACGACGAGCCAATTGCAAGAGATATTATCGAATCTTTTATTGCCGAAATTTCATTTTTGGAACTGAAAGCTTCATTTGGAGAAGCTTCTAAAGCTTTATTGTTTCTGCAGGAAAACGAAATTGATATTGTTTTCAGCGATATCGAAATGCCTAAATTTAATGGTTTAGAATTGGCGCAATCGCTTACCAACGCTCCAGTTATCATTTTTATAACGGCGCATCGCAATTTTGCTATCGAAGGTTTTGAAACTGGAGCAGCCGATTATCTCTTGAAACCCGTTAGTTTTGATCGTTTTCTGAAAGCGGTAAATCGCGCCAAAGAATATCTTTCGTTAAAGAAAACAGCTTCAGTGCATCAAATCAATTTGGATCGTATTTTTATCAAATCGGAAGGAAAACCGATTAAGATTCTTTTGAATGAAATTCTTTATGTAGAAGCGCAAGGCGATTATCTCAAATTTGTTATTAATGGCGGATCGTACGCTACTTTAGGAACTTTAAAATCTATGGAAAAAGTGCTGAAACTGCCAATGTTCTTTCGTGTTCAGCGTTCTTTTATTCTAAATCTCGAGGCGGTTAGAAGCCTCAACGGAAATGTTGTAGAATTGATTGACGGGAAAACCATTTCTGCTGCTTTGAATAAAAAAGAGGAATTGTATCAACTTTTAGGCATTAAATAATGTGCCAATTAGATAATTAGATAATTAGATAATGAGAGTAATTGACTAATTATCTAATTGACACATTTTCTAATTATCTATTCGCATTGATATATTCCGACGGCGACATATTAAAATGCTTCTGGAAATTTCGCCCAAAACTCGTTTGCGATTTATAGCCTACCATTTCTGCGATTTCGTACATTTTATAGTTTTCATTCAATAATAATTCCGCTGCTCTTTTTAATCGTACGATGTTGATCAGTTCGTTCGGACTTAGATTCGTAATGTCTTTAATTTTTCGGTATAAAGTCGAACGGCTCATGTTCATGATTTCGGCAAGCGATTCTACGCTTAAATCCTGATCGGTGATGTTTTTTAGGATTTCGTCATCCAGTTTTTTCAAGAACTTTTCGTCGGTTTTATTGTGAGCGATACTTTTTATGTGCGAAAGCGGCGAACTCGCATAATAGTTCATAATCTGTCTGCGGTTTTCAATCAAGTTATTGGCTTGTACTTTCAGATAATCCATAGAAAAAGGTTTTGCCACATAAGCGTCTGCACCAACTTCAAGTCCGTCAATTTGTGATTTTAGCGAGTTTTTGGCCGTCAATAAAATAACCGGAATATGACTCGTTTCGAGATTGGTTTTGATCTTTTTGCACATCGTAAATCCGTCCATAACAGGCATAGTAACATCTGAAATCACCAACTGAATGTTTTCGTTATGAATGATTTTGATGGCTTCTTCGCCATTTTCGGCTTTTAAAACAGTATAAGTTCCTGCCAATTCAGTGGTGATAAAACTCAAAAGATCATCGTTGTCTTCGACCACCAAAACTTGTGCTTTTTCGTTTTTAATTTCAACAGTTTCTTTTGGAGTTTCAGTTTCTGTCTGTTCTTTTTCAGAATCGGCATACAGCATAAATTCTTCTTCTTGATGTAGCGGAACAACCAATTCGAAGATATTGTAATTTGCATCTTCAATCAATTCTAAACTTCCGTTATGCAATTGCGCTAGAGAATGAGCTAGCGAAAGTCCAATTCCAGTTCCTGAAGCCGTACTGCTGTCATCAACTCTGAAAAACGGTTCGAAAATTTTATCTTTTAAATGAATTGGAATCACATTTCCGTCATTTTTTACAATCAAATGCAGTTTCTTTTCATCTCTAAATAAAGAAATGGAAACTTTTTTATTTGAATATTTAATAGCGTTGTTGATCAAATTGCTCAGAATTTTTTTGAAAGCTTCTTTATCAACAAACGCATGAATGTCTTTTTCGCCTAATTCTAATTCAAATTCCAATTCGCGTTCTTCAATTAATTGGCTAAATCTCAAATGGAAATTTCGAACCATCGAAGAAATATTCGCCTCGACGAAAGTCAATTTCAAACCGCCAATTTCCGATTTTCTAAAATCAAGCAATTCATTTACGAGTTTTAATAAGCGCGACGTATTTTTCTTCATAATCGAAAGATGCTGAGGCACTTCTTCCGATTCGTATTTCATTCCCAAAAGCTTTTCCAGCGGACCTTTAATCAAAGTCAAAGGCGTTCTGATTTCGTGCGCTACGTTTGTAAAAAAGTCAATTTTTGCCTGATAAATTTCTTTTTCTTTTTCGTCGTTTAGGTGCTTTATTTTGCGGTTATTCTTAATCTGAGTCAGATTTTGAGAATAACGAATGATGTAATAAAAACCAGCGCAAATCAATGCAAAATACAGCAAATAGGCATAAATGCTCGCATACCACGGCGGAAGAATTCGGATTTTTAGTTTTACTTCTTTGCTCCAAACGCCAAAACTATTTAGCGATTTTACTTTAAAAACATAATCTCCAGGTGCCAGTTCGGTAAAGAAAACTTTGTTATTTCTTCCTAAATAAACCCAATCATTATTTACGTTTTCGAGCTGAAACCAATATTCGGTCAACTCTGGCGCCGTATAGTTTAAAGACGCAAATTCAAGATTAAAAGAAGACTGGCTGTTGTTTAATTCCAATTCGTCGAGAAAAGAAATAGATTGTTCAATAGGTGATTCAGGGCTGTTTACCTCAATATCCTTATTATTAATCTGAAGGTTGGTAATGTAAATAAAAGGCGTGTATTTGTTTTTGCTGAAATGCTTCGGATTAAAACTGATCATTCCGTTTAAGTTTCCAAAATACATATCGCCGTTTGCATCTTTAAAAGCCGAATTGTAATTGAACTGATCGCTCAATAATCCGTTTGCAGTGGTGAAAATCTTGATGGTTTTATGATTTGGACCAAATTTTACCAAACCTTTAGAAGTAGTCAGCCACAGATTTTTTAAATCATCTTCCAGAATAGAGTAGAAGACATTGCTTGGCATTCCGTTATTAGTAGTGAATTTGGTAAAAGTATGGTTTTGCCTGTTTACGAGATTCAGTCCGTTTTCGGTTGCCACCCATAAGTTTTTTGAGGAATCTTCAAAAATCGCATTGATGGTATTATTGCTAATTCCTTTCGGATTTTTATAATCATACGTAAAAACCTCTTTTTTCCTTGTTTTCGGATTATAAAACAGCAATCCGTCACGATAACTTCCTGCCCAAAGATTCCCGTCGCTGTCTTCTTTCATATTCGTATAATGATACGTTTCTGGAAAGACTTTCAGAATTTCAAAATTATCAGCCTGTTCGTTATAGCGGTAAAGTCCCGAAGTCGTAACCACAATCAGATCGCCGTTTTTCATTTCATAAAAAGAAAAAATGAAGTTGCTGTGCAGTCCGCTTCGGCCGTCGTTTGCGCTGTAATGTTTGAGAATTGCGCCCGAATTTCTATCTAAAATATCCAAACCATGTTCAAAAGTTCCGACCCAGATTTTATCTTTTCTTGGCATTAAAGCGTGAATGTTGTAGTACGAAACATTATAAGAAGTAAACTTTTGCGTTTTCGGATTAAAACGATTTACACCTGCGTCTTCAGTTCCAATCCATAAATCGCCGTGATCGTCTTTATGAATTTCTCTTACGGCGCTTCCGCTAATGGAATTCTGATTATTCTGAGGAAAATACTTTTTAAACTGCGTGTATTGTTTTTGATGGTAATTGACACCGCCAAAATATGTTCCAATCCAAATTCCATTTTCCTTGTCAATGGTAATTGAGTACGCGGCATTGTCTGAAATAGCATACGGATCGTTGTAGTTTTTCTTAAGATTTACTGCCGTTTTAGTTTTTAGATTATACACATAAACGCCAGATTCGCTTGCAATCCAAAGTTCGTCGTTTCCTTTTTTTCTGAATTGACGCACAAAAACCGGTTCTTTAATTCCGAATTTAAGTTCGCTTGTCGTTTTGTCTTTTCTATTATATAGGAGTACGCCGTGATCTTGTGTTCCAATTACAATACTTTCTGAATCGACAGCATAAATAACGGTGATTCTAAAATTGGCTTTATTGGCAGGCGGATTTAGCGGAATATTTTCAAAAGAAAGATTCTCTTCAGAATAATGATAGATTTTATTGAGAGAAGAAGCCCAGATTTCTCCTTTGTAATCTTTCGTAATCGAAGTGGTAATGAAATATTTGTTCGGATTGAAAGTGGTTGTTTGCTGCTTTTTTGGTGCATACTTATACAAAATGTTGCCAGAAACAAACCAAATGTTGTCTTTTTGGTCGTGATTGATGTCGTTGATACGATCATTTATAGCTTCATTCAAAATCGTAAAGCGATCCAGCTTTTTATCGTAATGGTACAAACCTTTATCTGTTCCGACCCAAATTGTGCCATTATGTTCGTGAAGCGACTGTATATAGTTGCTTCCTAAACTGTGAATAGGATCTCCGTTGCTTCTATAAGTTTTAAAACGATAGCCATCAAAACGGTTCAGACCATCTTTGGTTCCAAACCACATAAATCCGTCATTATCCTGAATAGAGGTCAAAACGGTATTGTTAGAAAGACCTTCTTCGACCTGATAATGTTTAAAATAATACTCCTGCGCATTCGAAAAATTTATCGAAAAAAAGCTGAAACATAAAAAAAGAAAGAATTTACGCATAGTGCTGTTTTTTAGGCTTAAATCAATATTTCTGCAAATCGTCTCAATATTCTACAAAATGTTGCATCTGAATGAAAACGGGCTGTTTTTAATACAATTTGAATCATTTGAGAGAGAGATTGACACAAATGAAGCATTTTATTTTGAATAAAAAGCGCCTAATTTGAATTTTCAAATAAACGATATTGATAAAATTTTAAGGTTAAAAATATGCTATCAATAAAATAAAGTTTGAAAAATCTAACCATTAATAATTTTGAAACAAAATGAACAATTTATTACAACTAAAGAATATTAGTTCTTTTTTTGTCCGCATTCCAGACGACTAAAAAAGAGCAATATTTCATTAAACCAAACCACAAAAAGAAATAAAACTATCTAAAATGCAAAAATCAATGAAAACAAAGTTCACTCACTTTTTAACGAAGAGATATTACCTCTTGGTTTTCTTTAGTTTATTACTGCAGTCCGCTTTTGCCCAGCAAATAAATGTTACGGGAAAAGTGACTACCGCAGACGGACAAGCGGTTCCTTTTGCGAATGTTTTGATAAAAGGAACTCAAAATGGTGCCGTTACTGATTTTGACGGAAGCTTTAAAATTTCGGCTAACGGAAATCAGACATTAGTTTTTAGTTCGCAAGGCTATAAAACAGTAGAAATTGCCATCAATAACAAAACTTCTATAAATGTTACCATGGCAGAAGATGCCATGAAACTCGATGAGATAGTGGTTGTAGGTTACGGATCGCAACAGAAAAAAGACCTTACGGGAGCTGTTGCGTTAGTAAAACCTGATGAAATTCAGAAAAGACAGGTTACGACAGTTGCAGACGGACTTCAAGGTTTGGTTACGGGAGTTAAAGTTCGCGGTGGCGGACGCCCGGGGCAAGAAGCCAATGTTGAAATTCGTGGACTTAAAAACCTTCAAAATACAAATCCTTTATATGTAATTGATGGTTTGGTAACTTCTGCAAACAGAGACTTTAATCCAAATGATATCGAATCGATTCAGGTTTTAAAGGATGCTTCTGCAGCAGCAATTTATGGTTCTAGAGCGGCAAATGGTGTTATTATCATTACGACTAAAAAAGGTAAAAAAGGACCGCTTCAGGTTGAAGTATCAGCAAAAAGCAGTTTTACTTCTATGCCTCGTTATGATTTAATGGGAACCGAAGAGTTTGCTAAATATAATAATATGGCGTATGACAATGCTGGACTTCCGAGACAAAACTTAAACATGGCTGTAAATACAGATTGGCAAGATGCTGTTTTTAAAACGGGAATGATGCAAGATTATAACGCTAGTTTTTCTGGAGGAGGCGATAATTCGACGTTTTTTATATCTGGAAATTATTTTGGAAATGAAGGAACAGTTATCGGAACTGATTTTGATAGAATTTCATTCCGTGTGAATTCAAGTGGTACAAAAGGAATATTTAGTATTGGAGAAAATTTAGCTATTAGTAATTCTAAAACAGATGAAATGTCTGGAAATCCAATTATTGATGTATACAGAATGACACCTACAATTCCACTTTATGACGCTTCTAACCCAGGCGGATATGGTTATGGAAAACAAGGAGTTGCCGATACTTTTGGAACAAACCCTTTGGCATTGGCCGATTTTTCTAACACAACAAACGAAAACTTTAGAATTAGAGGTAACATTTGGTCTGAACTAAAATTTGTGCCTTGGTTGAAATATCGTTTCAATTTTGGTTATGAAACGAGTTTTGATTCGTATAAATACATGAGAAAAAAAGGAAGTTGGACTTTAAACCAGCCACAAGATCCTTCTCAGACAGACCAAAACAAAGGAAGATCAGAAACTTTATTGTTTGAAAATACATTGACTTTCAAGAAAGAATTTGGAAAGCATGATATCACGGTTTTAGTGGGTCAAACGTATCAAAAAGACAATTACAATCAGATTTACGGAACAAAAAGAAATCTTCCGATGAATTCTGGAACTGGAGAATATTATGAAGTTTTAAACCAAGGAGATTCACCAGTTGTTGGAGGTTTTATTAACGAAGCAGCTTTAACGTCGTACTTAGGAAGATTAGAATACAATTATGATAATCGTTATTTATTCAATGCCGTAATTAGACGTGATGGATCTTCAAGATTCAGCGATGGCAATAAGTGGGGCAATTTTCCTTCGCTTTCTGCAGGATGGAGAATTAGCAACGAATCTTTCTTTAAATCAGAATTCATTAAAGATTTAAAATTAAGAGCAAGTTATGGAGAATTAGGATCTGGAAATATTGGAAATTATGAGTCCAAAAGCTTCGTAAATAATTTTGGACAGATTGTATTAGGAAAAGACCAGACTTTATATCCTTCTGCAACTCAAGTAAAATTATCAAATTCTGAATTGCGTTGGGAAAAACTAAAACAAACCAACTTCGGATTGGATTTAGGAGTTTTAAATAATGATTTACGTTTTACGGCAGATTATTTTATTGCTCGTACTGAAGACGTATTATTTGGTTTCCCAATTTTATTGACTACAGGAAACGATGGAGGAAACCCAATTTCTAACGCTGCAACTGTAGAAAATAAAGGTTTTGAATTGGAATTGGCTTATAGCAAAAAAATCAATGATTTCTCATTTAACGCTTCTGTCAACTTTACCAAAATAAACAACAAACTGGTTTCATTGGGTAACGGACAAAATGAAAACTACTCAGGAAACACAGTAACAAGAGCTGGTTTGCCAGTGGGAATGTGGTATGTATTGCAAACGGATGGATTATTCCAAAATCAGGAAGAAATTAACAATTACAAAAATGCTGACGGAAAAGTAATCATGCCAAATGCAGTTCCTGGAGATATTCGTTTTAAGGATAACAATGGAGACGGACAAATTACGAATGAAGATAAAACAATCGTTGGAAGTCCGTGGCCAGAATTTGAAATGGGTTTAAACGCTGGAGCTGAATATAAAGGCTTCGATTTTTCTATGAACTGGATTGCTTCTCATGGAGCTACTGTTTATGACGGATTTAGAAGTGTTGTAGATCGTTTCGATGACAATAGTAACTACAGAAGAGGCATTCAGCCTTGGACACCTGAAAATCCAAATACTGATTTTCCTAGAATTACGAAAGGTTCAACTTTAAATTCAAGAGGAGATACAGATCGTTTCTTAGAAAATGGTGATTTTATCAGATTGAAATATATCGGATTTGGATATAGCTTTCCGCAAAGTGTCTTAAAAGATTCAGGTATTTCGAGAGCAAGATTGACATTATCTGCACAGAACATTATTACAATTACTAAGTATAAAGGATTGGATCCTGAGTTTACAAACAGTAATATTTTTGAAAGAGGTGTAGATAATGGGGCATTCCCAAATCTTAGAACATATTCTTTGGGTGTAGAGTTTAGCTTTTAATTAAAAAAACAGCGTAATGAAAAAAATAATAATTATAACAGCAGCTTTTCTAGGTCTTGTTTTTACCGCTTGTGAAAACGAATTGGACTTGAACAGCCCAAATGATATTACAGTAGACCAATATTGGAAAACTGAAAGTGATGCACAAGCCGGTGTAAATTCTATTTATGCCATGTTTTATAAAGACGGTTTGTGGGCAAGATGGATTTATTTCCGTCTGGATTTAACTTCTGATGAAGGGTATAGCGTAAGTCCGTGGACAGAATTGGCAGATTGGACAAGATTCAATTATATCAATTATAATTTTTGGGAAGGAAATGCCGTAACGTGGAGAGACACTTACAAAGCTATTTTTAGATGTAATCAGGTTTTGGCGAATGTTCCGAATATTGCTTTTCAAAATGAAGAGGATAAAAAGAAAATTATAGCTCAGGCTAAATTTTTCAGAGCATTGCACTATTACTATGCCGCTGTAATTTGGGAGGATATCCCATTGGTTTTAGAACCGTCTACACCACAAGCTTTGCCACAACAGAAAAAAGTAGATGAAATTTGGGCTCAAGTTGAAAAAGATTTGAATGAAGCCTTTGAAGATTTGCCAAGAGATTGGTCAGCAGATCAGTTAGGAAGACCAGATAAAGGTGCTGCAAAAGCGTTTCTTGCAAAAGTTTATATGCAGCAGCACAAATGGCCAGAAGCAAAAATGGCTTTAGAATTTTTAATTTCTGGAGCAGGAGCGAAGTATAGTTTGGTGTCTAACTACCGAGATAATTTTACAGATACAAATGAAAATAATGCTGAATCTGTTTTTGAAATCCAATTTGGAGACCAGAGAAAAGGTGGAACTGGTGAAGATCAAAATGCAGCAGTTTCTAGTAATCGTTCTCAGTTCTTCGCACCAAGAGGAATTGGATGGTCTGACGGACAAGCGCGTATCTGGTTAGTTGACGCCTTTAAACAAGAAAACAATAAAGACGGAAAATTGGACGAAAGGTTAAGATGGACTTTATTCTACCCTCAGTTATTAGCCGATTTTGGAGACAAAACATACGGAAGAAACTGGGAATGGAACAATAACGAAGCTTGGTTTAGAAAAGGAAGTCGCGATTATTACAGAAATAATGAGGATTACTACAGCCAAGTAAACTACAGATTGGTTCGTTATGCGGATATTTTATTACGCTACGCGGAAGTTTTAAACGAATTGGGAAATACCGCTCAAGCGTATCAATATGTTGATTTGGTAAGAGCTCGTGCCAACATGAATACATTGGCGACAGCACATCCTGAAATTGGAAACGATCACGACAAATTCCTAGAGCGTTTGAAAATGGAAAGAGTTTTGGAATTGTGTGGCGAAAGCGTTCGTTGGGAAGATCTAAAACGTTGGGGAGACTTAAATTCTCAAGCTTCCGTTGATAAAATTGCGCTCCGTGATCCAGATTTTAAAAACTTCACGGTGGGTAAAAATCACAGAATGCCAATTCCGCAAAGCGATGTAGACAATAATCCAAATCTAGAACAGAACTCTGGATATTAAAACTGATTTTTTAAGGGAATCAGCAGAATTAAGCTGATTCCCTTTCATAAAGAACAATCGTTCAAAAAAAATAAAATTAAAATGAAGAAAGTAAAATTGTGTCTGACATTTATGTTAGCAGGACTCGTATTGCTTAGCTGCAACAATAAAAAAAGTAATCCTGAAGAAAAGAATAGCGAAACCGCATCAATAGAAAAAAGAGAAATCTGGACAAAAGATCAGGCCAATAAATGGTACGCAGAACAGCCTTGGTTGGTTGGAGCAAATTATTCTCCTAGCACAGCGATAAATCAGTTAGAGATGTGGCAGGAAGATACTTTTGACCCAAAAAGAATCGATCAAGAATTGGGTTGGGCAGAAAATTTAGGCATGAATATAATGCGTGTTTATCTGCACGATTTATTGCACCAGCAAGATGCTGAAGGATTTTACAAACGCATGAATCAGTTTCTTGAAATCGCAGACAAACATCATATCAAAACGCTTTTTGTATTGTTTGATTCTTGTTGGGATCCGTTTCCTGCTTTAGGAAAACAACGCGCTCCAAAACCGCATACACACAATTCGGGATGGGTTCAGGCGCCAGGTCAAAAGGCGCTTCAGGATAAAACACAATATCCTCGTTTAGAAAAATATGTAAAAGAAACCGTAGCAAAATTTAAAGATGACAAACGAATTTTAGGTTGGGATGTTTGGAATGAACCAGATAACATGACAGGACCATCATACGAGAAAGTAGAAATCAAAAACAAAGTCGATTTGATTTTACCGCTTTTAAAAGATGTTTTTGTTTGGGCGAGAGAAAGCAATCCGTCACAGCCATTGACTTCTGGAGTTTGGGTAGGAGATTGGAGCAATGAAGCGAAAATGAAACCCATGCACAAAATGCAGATTGAGCAGTCTGATATTGTTTCTTTCCACAATTACAACACACCTCAGGATTTCGAAAAAGTAATCAAACAATTACAGCGTTACGGAAAACCATTAATCTGTACAGAATATATGGCAAGACCAAACGGAAGCACTTTTGAAGGATTTTTGCCAATTGCGAGAAAATACAACGTTGGAATGATTAATTGGGGATTTGTAGACGGAAAGACACAAACGAAATATGCTTGGGATAGTTGGACTAAAACATACACTGCAGAGCCAAAAGTATGGTTTCATGAAGTGCTTCATACAGACGGAACTCCATATATCAAAGCTGAGACAGATTTGATTAAGAAAATGACTGCTGAGGCAAACAAAAAGAATTAGATAATTAGATAATGTGTCAATTTGATAATTAATGAATTTCGAAAATTTTATAATTATCAAATTGACTAATTGACACATTGAAAATTATGAAAACACACACAATAAAACAGCTCTTTTTTCTAACGATGATTTTGGTTGGATTTTCTGCTAAAGCGCAGCAGCCAAATCCTCCTGGACAGGTAAAAGGAAACGAAAAACCAAAAAATGAAGCCTACCTTTTTGCGCACATGACGCACAATGATTACGGTAGATTGTATTATTCGGTTAGTTTGGATGGACTTCATTGGGAAAACCTGAACAACGGAAAACGAGTTTTTGAAGAATACAAAGGGCATCCAGATATCTGCAAAGGGCCAGACGGGAAATATTATATCGCAGGAAACACAGGAGACGATGCAAAAGCTATCAATATTTGGGTTTCGGATGATTTGATTACTTGGAAAAAACATTCTGATTATACGCCCGACTTAAAAAGCACGCCAGATTATTCTAACGCTTTACAGCGAATTGGTGCTCCAAAATTGTATTACGACGAACCTTCTCAAAAGTTTATCATGACTTGGCACACGCCACATTTGGAAGGAACCAAAGAAGATGGCGAGCGCTATTGGGCAAGTCAGCGAACTTTGTATGTATTGTCTAAAGATTTAAAAACGTTCGAAGGAACCCCAAAACGTTTATTCGATTGGGATATGGGAACGATTGATGTTTTTATTCGTAAAGTCGGTGATTCCTATTACGCCGTGATTAAGGACGAAACGTACCCAACTTTGTATTGGACAACTGGAAAAACCATTCGAATTGCCAAATCAAAAAATCTTATAGGACCTTATTCTTTGCCCCAGCAATCTATCAGTCCAAACTTTAGAGAAGCGCCAATGTTAATTCCTTCTCCAGATGACAAAATATGGTATATGTATTACGAACAATATCCAGGTGTTTCCTACGGATTGTCTATTGCAGATAACCTAAACGGACCTTGGTTTCAAGCCTCAGGCTACACTTTTTTCTCTGATTGGGACAAATACAGCCTCCCTGAAAAAGTACGCCACGGCTGCATGATTACAATCTCTAAAAAAGAATATGACAGTTTGGTTAAGAAATTTGGCCTTACGAAGAAGTTATAAGTTTTGAATTATGAATTATGAGTTTTTGTTGTGATGGTTAAATGGTTATTTATTGAGGAATAAAATATCAATTGGAGATAATTCATAACTCATAATTCATAACTCAAAAATATGGTTAGTTAAGTTAGTTTAGTTCAGTAATTATCGGGCTTATGTGGAGATGAGCCCGGTAATTCATTTTGATTTAGAAGAAAATCATGGCATTCGTTGAATGTCTAAAAATATAGAACATGAAAAGAAAAAGTATCCTTTTTTTAGCCTTGTTTTCGGTTTTTGCAGCAAATGCACAATGGAAACCACCAGGGGATAAAATCAAAACCAAATGGGCAGAGCAGGTTGATCCTAGTAAAACTTTAGCCGAATATCCGCGTCCGATTATGGAGCGTAGCCAATGGAAGAATCTGAATGGTTTGTGGAATTACAGCATTCAGGAATTTGGCAAAACAGCGCCTTCAAAATATGATGGGCAGATTCTGGTTCCGTTTGCAGCCGAATCGAGTTTATCAGGTGTGATGAAAGAAGTTGGTGCTAAAAATGAACTTTGGTATGAAACCAATTTTTCTATTGAATCAGGTTGGAATGGTAAAAATATCCTTTTGCATTTTGGCGCTGTAGACTGGAAAACAGAAGTTTTTATTAATGATGTAAAAGTCGGATCTCATACAGGAGGATATACACCGTTTTCATTTGATATCACACCGTTTATAAAAAAAAGGAGCACTCAAAAATTGGTTGTGAAAGTTTGGGATCCTTCAAATGATGGACCGCAACCAAGAGGAAAACAAGTTAAGAATCCAGAAGGAATTTGGTATACGCCTGTTACCGGAATCTGGCAGACGGTTTGGATTGAGCCTGTAAATGCTAAAAGCATCTCAGCCTTAAAAACAACACCAAATATTGATCGAAATACGATTAGTATAAAAGCTGAGGTAAATGGAGCAGAAAAAGGAGATTTAATAGAAATTTCTGTTTTTGATAACGGAAAAGAAATTGCCAAAGAAAAAGCGGTTGTGGGTGAAAGCAACGATATTGTCTTGAATGCTCCAAAATTGTGGTCGCCTGAAAGTCCGTTTTTGTATCAGACTAAAATTCGTTTAATCAGCAAAAATAAAGTGGTTGATGAGGTAAAAAGTTATTTTGCGATGCGAAAAATTTCATCAAAAAGAGATGAAAATGGTATTGTGAGAATGCAATTAAATAACAAAGATTATTTCCAATTCGGGCCTTTAGACCAAGGCTGGTGGCCAGATGGGTTGTATACCGCACCAACCGACGAAGCTTTGAAATACGATATTATTAAAACTAAAGAATTAGGATTTAATATGATTCGCAAACACGTAAAAGTAGAGCCAGAACGCTGGTATACGCATTGCGATCAGTTGGGAATTTTGGTTTGGCAAGATATGCCAAGCGGAGACGATCAGCCGATTTGGCAAAACAGAAAATACTTTGATGCAACAGAGTTGCAACGTTCTGCAAAGTCTGAAGAAATCTACAGGAAAGAGTGGAGAGAGATCATGGATCATCTGTATTCCTATCCAAGTATTGTGGTTTGGGTTCCGTTTAACGAAGCTTGGGGACAATTTAAAACCGTTGAAATTACTGAGTGGACAAAAAATCATGATGCAACGCGTCTGATTAATTCTGCAAGCGGAGGAAATCACTTTCAAACAGGAGATATTTTAGATTTACACAATTATCCGGGCCCAGATATGTATTTGTACGATGCAAGAAGAGTTACGGTCTTGGGAGAGTATGGCGGAATCGGTCTTCCGTTAGAAGGACATCTTTGGAGAGCAAATGACAGCTGGGGATACATCAAATTTAAAAATGCGAGTGAAGTTACCGCCGAATACATAAAGTACGCGGAAATGCTTCGAAAATACGTTAAAACGGGATTCTCGGCAGCGGTCTACACTCAGACAACCGATGTTGAAGGCGAAGTAAATGGTTTCATGACTTACGATAGAAAAGTGGATAAAATGGATTTTAAAGCGGTAAATAAGATTAATACTGAGGTTATTGAGAGTTTAAATCAGAAATAAGGGCTATAATGCAAGCCAACTTTGTCAAAGTTTGAAACTTTGACAAAGTTCTCGTCACGTTTTAACATAAAAACTAAAAATGAAAAAATATCTAATCCTTTTTCTGCTTACGACGATAAGTTTTGCGCAGCAAAAAACATTCACAAATCCGATTCTTCCATCGGGAGCAGATCCTTACAGCACGTATTACAAAGGCTATTATTACTACACCAACACACTTGGAAACAAATTGGTTTTGTGGAAAACAAAAGATCTTTCGGATATCAAAAATGCTGAAAGCAAAGTGATTTGGACACCGCCAAAAAAAACTAATTATTCTGCTGAAATCTGGGCGCCTGAATTTCATATCATTAACGGAAAATGGTATTGCTATTTCGCGGCAGACAATGGTGACAACAACAATCACAGGATGTATGTTTTAGAAAATAAATCTTCGGATCCGTTTAAAGGGAAGTTTGAATTTAAAGGCAAAATTGCAGCTAAAACCGATAAATGGGCAATTGACGGAAATGTTTTTGAATATAAAAAACAGCTGTACATGATTTGGGCAGGTTGGGAAGGAGACAAAAACGGACAGCAGAATATTTACATCGCCAAAATGAAAAATCCTCTTCAAATTGATGGTGATCGAGTTATGATTTCTGCACCAACACACGATTGGGAGACACACGGAGCATTGCATGATGATGTGAATCCGCCACAGGTGAATGTGAACGAGGGACCGCAGTTTCTAGAACGAAATGGGAAAATCTTCATTGTATTTTCGGCAAGCGGGTGCTGGACCGATTTCTATGCTTTAGGATTGCTGTATTTTAGCGGAAGCGATAATTTATTAGACCCAAATGCTTGGAAAAAATCGCCTGAACCGATCTTTAAACAATCTTCAACCAATAAAGTTTATGCACCAGGGCACAATTCATTCTTTAAATCTCCTGATGGCAAAGAAGATTGGATTCTGTACCATGCCAACTC
Organism: Flavobacterium tistrianum; assembly: GCF_003254545.1. Classification (GTDB taxonomy): domain Bacteria; phylum Bacteroidota; class Bacteroidia; order Flavobacteriales; family Flavobacteriaceae; genus Flavobacterium; species Flavobacterium tistrianum. The sequence goes on along the minus strand of NZ_QJRH01000073.1, from coordinate 488,889 downwards.
CAATCCGGGAGAAGGCTGCGGGAATAAGAGGTCGCCAAGAATGCAGAAAATAAGCTGGGATGCCAATGGATATCCCGTTTTAGGTGAGCCAGTTAGTGAAGGAACTCAATTGGCAATTCCATCAAAATAATAGCAACATTTTAAAAATCGATAAATGAAAAATATTCAGATTGCTGCGGTTGTAATGCTGGCACTTTTGCAATTCAATTGTAAAGACAGCAAAAAAGGAAATACAGTTTCAAAAGAAACAACTGAAATAGCTTCAGATTCAGTAAAAACGGTCTTAGAAGCGAAAAATTTTGACACCATAATTGATGGCAAAAAAGTCGGTTTGTACTGGATTGAAAATAAAGATATCAAAGCTGCATTTACCAACTATGGCGGGCGATTGATAGGTTTGTGGGTGAATGATAAAAACGGAAAACCAACCGATGTTGTGGTCGGAATGAATAGTGTAAAAGGCTTTAAAAACTCAACAGAACCTTACTTTGGTGCTACAATCGGAAGAGTTGGCAACAGAGTTGCATTAGGCAAATTTACGCTTGAAGGAAAGCAGTATCAGATTCCGTTAAACAATGGGAAAAATGCTTTACACGGTGGCGTAAAAGGATTTCAGGATGTAGTTTGGAACGCTGAAAAGACAAATGAAAACACTTTGGTTTTTACTTATGTTTCGCCAGATGGAGAACAAGGTTTCCCTGGAAATTTAAATGTAAAAGTAACCTACACAATCACAGATGATAATGCTGTGAGAATGGAATATGAAGCAACAACAGATAAAATTACAATTGTAAATCTAACTAATCATGCTTTTTTTAATTTGAATGGAGAAGGAAGCGGTACGATTTTAAATCACGAATTGCAGATTTATGGAGATAAATTTACACCAGTTGACGAAGGTTTGATTCCGACTGGAGAATTAAAATCGGTTAAAAATACCCCTTTCGATTTTACTTCAAAACATACAATTGGAGAAAGAATCGAAACCAAAGACGAGCAATTGAAATTTGGAAAGGGTTACGATCACAATTATGTGCTGAATACCACTAAAAAGGAGGGTTTCGTTCATGCGGCAACTATAAAAGGAGATGTTTCAGGTATTACTTTAGATATTTATACAGAAGAGCCTGGTCTACAGTTTTATAGCGGAAACTTTATGCGGAATAAAAATACGTTTAAATCGGGTGCCAAAGACGACTTTAGGACTGCTTTTGCTCTTGAAACACAGCATTTTCCAGATGCTCCAAATCAGCCAAAATTCCCGAAAATTACATTAAAAGCAGGAGAGAAGTACCATACGGTTTCTTTGTATCAATTTTCTTCGGAGAAGTTATAAGTTTTGCGTTAAAAGTTAGAAGTAGAAAACTGTTTTTATAGAAGATTTTAAATCTTCTTTTTTTCGGAAATAGAAACGGATTTTTTTCGATAAAATAATGTTTTTTGTCGAAATTTTCATTATAAATATTTTCTATAGTGATGTTTTAACTATTTGATTTTTAGTTTTTAATTTAAATTAATTAAATAAAAAGTTTAACAATGAAAATAAAAAAATATTTTAGTCTATTAAGTCTGTTTTGTGTCTTTATTTGTTGTTCTCAAGAAAAAGAAACGGCTAAAAAAACGGCTTCAAAAGACAAACCGATTTTGTTGGCAGATCCGACAATTTTTTTAGATAATGGAGTTTATTATCTGTATGGAACCACAACCGGAGATTTTCCGAACGGAGAAGGTTTTCAGGTGTACACTTCTTCGGATTTAAAAAAATGGAATGGTCCATCTGGTACACAAAATGGATTGGCATTAAAAAAAGGAGATACATACGGAACAAAAGGTTTTTGGGCACCACAGGTTTTTAAATACAACAATAAATTCTATATGATTTATACCGCTGATGAGAATATTGCCATTGCAAGCAGTGATAGTCCGCTTGGGCCATTTAAAAACGATTCTAAGGCTCCAATGTTTAATTTGGGCAAACAGATCGATCCTTTCTTTTTTGTTGATCAGGATGGCAAAAAATACCTTTATCACGTGCGTTTGACTAACGGGAACAGAATTTTTGTTGCAGAATTGAAAGATGACCTGTCTGGAATTAAAGAAGAAACGTTAAAAGAATGCATTTCTGGCGTTCTTCCTTGGGAAAATACTCAGAATGTTTCTTGGTCAGTTACGGAAGGTCCAACAGTGCTAAAACACAAGGATTTGTATTATATGATTTATTCTGCTAATGATTTTAGAAATCCGGATTATGCGGTAGGTTATGCAACAGCTAAGAGTCCGTTTGGACCTTGGGAAAAAGCGTCTGAGAGCCCAATTATTAGTAAAAAAGATGTTGGAATTAATGGAATAGGTCACGGTGATGTTTTCTATGATAAAAACGGAAAAATGAAGTATGTTTTGCATACGCATTTCAGTAATAGCGGCGTTTCACCAAGAAAAGCAGCGATTGTCGATATTGATTTTGAAGGAAATAAAATCAAAGCAAATGCGAAAAGTTTTGTTTTACTGGAAGAATAAAACTTTGTGATTTTAGAGTTGATAACTCGGGCTGACTCACTTTGGAGTCAGCCCTTTTTTTAACATTTTAACCTGCTTTTAACACAGATGCCATTTTAATATTGTCTATTTCAGTTCAGATTCGTACATTGTTAAAAATTACAGACATGACTAAAAAAATAGAAGATTTAATTCCGCATCGTGCCCCATTCCTTTTTGTGGATGAAATTATTTCTTATACGACAGAAACAATTATTGGTTTAAAGACGTTTACAGAAAAAGATGCATGGCTTCAGGGAAGCTTTCCAGATTTTAATTTTGTTCCTGGAACTATTTTAATCGAAGCGATGGCGCAATGTGGAGGTGCAGGAATAAAACTTTTAGGAATTGCAGACGGCGTTTTTGGATTGGTTAGTATGGATAATGTTGAATTTTTTGGCGGTGTCGAGTTCGATAAACTCGTTAAATTTGTGGTAAAAAACATTCGCACAAGCGAAAAAATCATAAAACAATCGGGTGAAGCTTTTGATGAGGATAGATTGATTATGAAAGGCGAGTGGATGTGTGTGAAGCTGCAGTGAAAAAGAGGCAAGATTTATTAGAAGCAAGAAACAAGAGGAAAGAATTAATAGAGGAAAGAAGCAAGAGGCAAGATCTGACAAGAGCAAAGAAAGAAGATAGAAATAAATAAAAAAAGCGTCCTGAGATGATCTTGGGACGCTTTTCTTTTACATTTTTGTTATAATGAATTCGCTTCGGCGATTGACTTGATGTTGTGCTTCTGTACACGGAACTCCGTTTGAGCAATTGTTGATCAATTGCGTTTCTCCGTAGCCAATTGCGCTCTCAATTCTTTCTGGAGCTACTCCTTGAGAAATGAGATAATCTCTTGTGGCTTTTGCTCTTCGATCGGAGAGTTCGAGATTGTATTGGTCATTGGCTCGAGAATCGGTATGCGATTCAATTTTAATTACAACTGTATTGTACTGATGCATTAAGAGAACTACTTTATTTAATTCTATTGCAGCATCATATCGAATTTCTGATTTGTCTAAATCAAAGTAGATAATTCCGATTTTGATTTTTAAGAGACCATTTTCGCGCACAATTAAAGCTGGATCTAAACCAACTAAAGCTTCGGTTTTTCCTGAACTGTTTGCCGTTACAATTGCTTTAGTATTGTTGTTATAATTCTCTTTTGAGACTTCGATAGTATAAGGCGTATTGCAATTTACGTTGTTATTAAAATCGTATTTTCCATCAAGCTGAGAAACGGTTTCAGCCACTTTTATACCGTTGACATTTTTCAGCGTTACCATAGCGCCTGCGATTCTATTGTTTGAAATGGCATCAAAAACATAACCGCTTATGGCTTGGTTGCATGATCTTTCAAAAGAGTAAATATCGTCATCGCCTTTTCCAGTTTTTCTATTTGAACAAACAAAACCTTTATTGGTTGCCTCGTTAACGATATAGCCAAAATCGTCTCTATTGCTGTTTAAAGGTGCTCCTAGATTGGCAGGAGCATCAAAAGCGCCATCATTTATTCTGCTTTCAAATACGTCCAGACCTCCCAAGCCTAAGAATCCGTCAGAAGAAAAATATAGGGCCTGATCGGTAATATATGGGAACATTTCTCGTCCAGTTGTATTTATTTTTTCGCCTAAATTTTTTGGCTGAGAAAATTGGTTGTTGCCTAAAATATCTACAACAAAAATATCTGTTGAGCCAATGGTTCCAGGCATATCCGATACAAAATAAAGTTTTTTTCCGTCTTTGCTTACTGAAGGATGTCCAACAGAATAATTATCACTGTTAAAAGGCAGTTCCTGAATATTTTTCCAAGAAACGGTACCGTTGCTATTTTCTGTTGCTGTAGCAGAAAAAATCTTAAGATTATTAATGCCTTTGCTGTCGCGTTTCAGTTTTCCGTTGTAATTGTTTCGGGTAAAATAAATCGTTTTTTCGTCTGGAGAAAAAGCAATGCAGGCTTCGTGATATTTTGTTGTAATATCTTTTCCAAAGCGTTCTTTGAAAGTTACATTCGATTGCGTTTCGCTTATTTTTCCCAACTGCATATTCAAGTAGGGCTGATCATTCCATCCGTATTTTTCAGTTTTAAAATACGAAGAATCAATTGTAGTAGAGTAGACCAGATCGCCTTTGTAGAACATCGGGCCAAAATCAGAATAAGCTGAATTGATGTCTAAATTTTCAAGTACAAAAGAAGGTTTTATGTTTTCTATATCTTCTAATGTGACATTTTTAAGCGAAAAATTCTTAGCTCTTGGGTCAGTCGATTTTTGTTTTTCGGCAAAGGCTTTCATCCATTTTTTTGCCAACTCATAGTTTTGAATTCCTTGTAATGACTGTGCATAACGAAACAAATATTCGGCGGAAACTTCATTAGGATATTCAGCAATTAGTTTGCCGTACCATTTTGAAGCACTTGACATTTTGGTGTTAAAATAGTAAGCGTCTCCAAGCCTTTGAAGCGTTTCTTTAGAAGCATCTCCATTATTTATAGAAAGTTCGTACGATTTTGCGGCTTCAACATAATACATCTTATCAAAAAGAGCATCGGCAGCTTTGTTTTTGGTTTGTGAATAAATCAGCTGTATAACCAATAATGCGAGTATAGTAATTGTTCTTTTCATAGACTATCCGTATTAAAAGAATCTTGGTGATTTTAATCCTTTTTTGCGTGAAACGAGTTCAAAACGAAGCATGATTTCGTGCGTACCATTGTTGTAATTCTGTAAGGCGGTTGTGGTGTAATCGTACGCATATCCAGCCATAATCATTGGCGTTATCTGTATGCCGACTAAACCGCTAACAGAATCTGATGTACGATAAGAAGCTCCCAGCGTTATGGCATTGTTGAACATGAAATTGGCTGAGAAATCGGCAATAATTGGAGCTCCAGCAACATATTTTACCAAAACGGCTGGTTTGAATTTGGTATGTGCCGAAAGGTCAAAAACAATACCTCCAATAAGATATACGTGTATTCTCTGATTGACTAGATCATCGCTGATATCATCGTAGGTATAGCGTTCACGGGTCATAAAATTTGGAACTGAAATTCCGATGTAATCTCTTTCTCCATGCCAATATAGTCCTGCCCCTACAACAGGCAAAAATTTATTGGTAATGTTTTCTCGAAATTGGGAATCAGGGTCTTTGTGGCTTCCTTTAGACCAGTCAATATTAATAACACGCCCGCCGCCTTTTAATCCGAATGAGAGTTTATGGGTTTCTCCAGATTTAATGGTGTAAGAGAGGTTTGCATCTAAATACTGTTCTTCTGTAGGTCCGATTTCTTCATTTACAATTGAGATTCCAAGACCGACATTTTTTCCGAGTGGAGTGTCTAATGAAAAACTTTGAGTATCTGGAGCGCCTTCAATACCAACCCACTGCGTTCTTAAAAGACCAGTTACGGTTAAATGTCCAAGAGATCCGGCATAAGCTGAGTTTACGGTCATTGTATTATACATATATTGCGTGTATTGCGGGTCCTGTTGTGCAAAGGCTCCATATACCGAGAATAGAGTAATTATCGCGAAAACCTTTTTTATATTTTTAATCATAGCCAATTCTATTTTGGTTAATCCTATTCTTAAACTTTTCATTTTCTGGATGGTTTTATTTTAGGTAAACCCATCCAGAGGTTTTTTTAGATCCGTCTCCTAAATCGAGAATATAGAAATAGGTGCCCTCCGGAAGCGTTTTGGCAGAGCCGTCTGCTTTTCCGTCCCAAGTATTTTTATAGCCTTTTTGGTAGTAAACCAAATTACCCCAGCGGTTAAATATCTCCAGTTGATTATTAGGATACCTTTCTATACAATCAATATAGAAGAAGTCGTTCTGGCCGTCATCATTTGGTGAAAACTCATTGTAGATTTTCAGACAGTTTGGCGAAACAGTTGCACTATCCTGATTGTTTGTCGGATTTGTGTCGACTTGATCAAGCTGTGTCATATGTGCCGTATTCAGATAATCGTTAAAATCAATTACTTTAACCACCAGTGTAAGTGTCTGAGAAGCTCCACCATTAATTGCCGGTATCTGCCAAATTCCTGTTGCAGGATTATAATCTCCAGAACTAACTGTTGAATTTATGTATGAATATCCTTTTGGAAGTACATCTTGTACTTCAACATTTGTAGCGGTGAGAGTTCCGAGATTTTCTGCTGTAATAGTGAAGGTTACCTGTGAATCCATTGGAACATCAGTTTTATCTACATCTTTTCTTATTGCAACATCTGTTGACGGAATATTGATGAATTCAGAATCTTCGTCGTCCTCGCTTTGATCGCCATTATCATTATTTGGCGTCGAATCGGGATCAAATTGATCGCTAGCAGTTATTTGTGCAATATTCAAATAGTCAGAGTTTTGTAAGCCATGTACAGGAACAACTGTAGCATTGTATGTTAGGGTAAGACCTCCAACAGGTATAGTTAGTTTTTCCCATCTTATAGTATTCAGGTTGAAGATTCCGCCATTAGTAATATTGGTGATGTTTTTGTATCCTAATGGTATAATATCTTCAACGGCAACGCCTGTCGCTTCGCTTGGACCTTCGTTTCCGATCTGTAGTGTAAATGTTACTGTCTCGTTTACATTAGCATTTTTGTTGCTTACGGTTTTATCCAGACTTAAATCGGCAACATTTACTTTTATAGTAACGCTATCATAATCGTCCTCGGTCGGAACTCCGTTATTAGGAGTTGAGTCTGGATCGGGAAGATTGCTGGCTGTTATTTCGGCTATGTTGGTGTATTCTCCAGATTGGCCTGATGGTTTATTAACGGTTGCATAAATTTGAAGAGTCTGTGTATTTCCCACGTTGACAATTCCAGTATTCCACATTCCAGTTATGTTGTTATATATACCGCTTGTGGCTGTGTAAGTCGAATAGGTAAATCCAGGAGGAAGAATATCTTTAACCATTACACCGCTAGCAATTCCAGGTCCATCATTGGTAACTGTTATTTCAAAAATAACTGTGCTTCCTACATCATGCACGAGATTACCTGAAAGTGTACTTTTGTTTAAAGATAAATCGGCTTCAATTATTACAGGTGTGACCGAAATGCTATCATAATCATCTTCAGTTACAATGCCATTTCCTGGCGTACTGTCTGGATCAAATTGATCGGCTGTCATTACTTCTGCTGTATTCAAATATTCATCAGCTGTTCCGGTTGGGCTTTTTACAAAAGCATTTATAAGCAGAGTATGGCTGTTTCCAGGTAACGTAATTCCAGGAGACCAAATTCCTGTGATCGGATTGTAGCTTCCAGAAGTTGAGTTGTAAGACTCATAAACATAACCAGCAGGAAGAATATCTTTTATTGTTACGCCAGTCGAAATACTTGGTCCTGAATTTGCAACTGTAACAGAAAATGTAATCTGCGAACCAACTTCTGGAGTAAGTATGTTGTTAATTACTTTTTTCTCAATAGAAAGATCAGCTACCGCAGGAACTGGAGACAATAATAAAGCACTCATGTCATCTTCGCCTAAAACATTATTGTTTGGAGTAGAATCAGGATCTAGCTCATTTGAGGCATAAACTTCGGCAATATTTTGATAAATACCTGTTGGGTTTACTTTTGCAGTTATCAATAAAGATTCAGAACTTCCGCTTGGTATTGTTCCTATATCCCAAATTCCATTAGAATAAAAATATTGTCCAGCTGTTGAACTGTATACTACATATTCATAACCGCTTGGCAGCATGTCTATTACTTTAACTCCTGTTGCCGTTTGTGGCCCGCTGTTGGTCACTATAATTTCAAAAGTGACGGTTGCGCCAAAAACAGGACTAAAGTTGCCTCCGACTATGCCTTTGACTAGAGATAAATCTGCGATAGGAGGCGTCGGAGTAGTTGTAACAGTAGCATAATCATTCTCTGTTACAACTCCGTTATTTGGTGTTGAATTTGGATCAGGAAGGCTGCTGGCAGTTACTTCTGCAATGTTGTTGTAATTTCCAGTTGCATTTACAGTAGCTGTTACACGCAATACTTGCGAGTCTCCATTAATCAACGAGCCGATAACCCATTTACCAGTTGTAGCATTATAAGTTCCTTTTGTAGAGCTATAATTAACAAAAGTATAACCAGAAGGCAATAAATCGGTTACTTCAACTCCTGCAGTATTTTGAGGGCCGTTATTGGTTGCAATTACTTCAAAAATAACTTGAGTGCCTATAAGAGGCGTTGCGTTATTTACTGTTTTGGTTAAAGATAAATCTGCAGCTTGTGCGTTTGGAGTAACGGTTGCAGTTGCATAATCGTTCTCTGTGGCAACCCCGTTGTTCGGTGTCGAATTAGGGTCTGGAAGATCAGCTGCAGTTACTTCGGCCACATTCACATAATTTCCTGTCGGATTAACAACAGCCAAAATTTGTAAAGTTTCAGATTTTCCATTTATCATATTGCCAACATTCCATATACCTGTTGCAGAGGTGTAAGTTCCTGTAGAGATAGTGTATCCTGTTAGTGTATATCCTGATGGAAGCAGATCTGTAACTTGAACACCTGTGTTGTCATCTATTCCATTATTGGTAATTATAACTTCAAAAATAACTTGTGAACCGACTAATGGGGTAGGATTGTTTACCGTTTTAGTCAATGAAAGGTCTGATACTGGAGTTTTTTGTATTACTGTTACCACTGCTGTATCATAATCGTCTTCTGTAGGAACTCCATTATTTGGTGTTGAGTCGGGGTCAGGAAGGTCAGATGCTGTTACTTCTGCAATATTTGTATAATTGCCTGTAGGCAGTACCGTTGCAATTATCTGTAACGTTTGGGAATTTCCATTTGCTAAAGTTCCAACATTCCATATACCGGTTGCTGAATTGTACGTTCCTTGTGAAATCGTATAAGCATTAAATTGATAACCGTTAGGAAGCAAATCGGTCACTTGAACTCCAGTTGCATCCTGTGGACCACTATTGGTAACTATAATTTCAAAAGTTACCAAAGAATCTACCAATGGGGTAGGATTACTAACGGTTTTGTTTAATGACAAATCTGCTGAAGCTGGAATTGGAGTTGTAGAGGCTTCTGCGTAATCATCTTCTGTTGTAACTCCGTTGTTTGGAGTAGAATCTGGATCTGGCTGGCTGCTTGCTGTGATTTCGGCGCTGTTAGTATAATTTCCTGTGGTATTAACGGAAGCTGTTATTTGCAATGTATAAGAATCTGAAACAGGCATATTTCCAACATCCCAAAGCCCTGTTGCAGGATCATACGTTCCTGTTGTTGCGCTGTATGATACATAAGTATAACCTGAAGGCAATAAATCGGTAACCATAACACCGTTTGCTTCTTGCGGTCCAGAATTTGTTACTTGAACGCTGAATGTTACTAAAGAGCCCACTAAAGGAGTAGGATTGCTTACAGTTTTAGTCAATGATAAATCTGCCGATGTTGGAACAGGAACAGTAGTAACTTCTGCATAATCATCTTCTGTCGTGATTCCATTATCTGGTGTCGAATCCGGATCAGGAAGATTAGCTGCGGTTACTTCGGCTGTATTAGTGTAAATACCGTTTGGATTTACTTGCGCAACAATCTGCAGAGTTTCTGAATCGCCAGTTACTAAATTACCAACTATCCATATCCCTGTGGCACTGTCATAGGTTCCTGTAGAAATGGTAGATCCTGCAAATGTATATCCAGAAGGAAGTACATCAGTTACCTGTACTCCAAAATTATCCTGAGGGCCATTATTGGTCACAACAACTTCAAAAGTAACAAGAGAGCCTACTAAAGGTGTTACATTATTGACTGTTTTAGTTAACGACAAATCAGAAGATTGAGGAATAGGAGTAGTTGTTGCTGTTCCGTAATCATCTTCTGTCGGCACCCCGTTATTTGGAGTTGAGTCGGGATCAGGAGTATCACTATTAGTAACTTCAGCAATATTGGTGTAATCTCCTGTCGGGTTAACTATGGCATTAATCTGTAATGTTTCAGATTCACTGCTGCGTAATATGTCTAATGTCCATAAGCCCGTTGTGGTATCATACGTTCCGCTTGTTGCATTAAAATTGGTATAGGTATAACCAGAAGGCAGTAAGTCTGTCACTTGAACAAGCGCTGCGTCCTGCGGTCCGCTGTTTGTAGTGATAATGCTAAAAGTTACAGTAGAACCAACCAAAGGAGTAGGATTGCTTACAGTTTTTGTCAGTGATAAATCTGCTGATGGTGGTATAGGTGTTACAACAGCATTATCTTCATCATCTTCACTTTGATCTCCATCATCATTGTTAGGTGTACTATCAGGATCTGGAAGATCGCTTGCTATGACTTGAGTTATATTTATATAATTGCCAGCTGGCAATACCTTAGCATCCAGAATAAGAGATTCTGTAACACCAGAATCAACGGTTCCTACATTCCAAATTCCGGTAGTGCTGTTATATGTTCCAGCAGAAGAGCTGTAATTTACATATTGAAATCCAGAGGGAAGTAGATCGGCGACTTGTACTCCAGTGGCATTATTTGGGCCATCATTTGTTATTTTAAGTTCAAACGAAATCTGGCTTCCGACTACAGGAGATGTATTGCCTGCTACAACATTTTTAACCAAAGATAAATCTGCTGATGGTCCAACAAAGATAATTTCTGCATCATCCTGATCATCTTCTGTAGGAATATTATTATTAGGAACACTATCAGGATCTGGCAAATCGCTGGTTATTACTTGAGCGACATTTAGATAGTTTCCTAAAGGATTAACAATAGCGCTAAAGGTCAGATCTATATTTGAATTAGCTGGAAGATATAGATTTCGCCATTCCAGAGTAGCAGTGGCCACTTGATAGGTACCTCCATTCGACACGGAACCAGGTATTAGAGTATAGCCTACAGGAACAATATCCCTTACGCCAACTCCAGTTGCATTTCCTGGACCATTATTAACAACATTAATAGTAAAGTTAACTTGTTCGCCTGCCGCGGCCGAAGTTGGAGTTACAGATTTTGTAAGTTCTAAATCCGCTTGTTTTAGAGAAACCGAGGCTGTGGATATATCATCTTCTGTTGTAACACCATTTCCAGGAGTACTATCAGGATCGAACTGATGGGCGGTCTGGATTTCTGCCGTGTTAAAATAATCGCTCATCGATGTTACGACATTTACTTTAGCAGTAATCTGTAAGGAAAGCGTATTTCCGTTGTTCAAATTACCAACATTCCATATTCCTGTGAGACTATTGTATTTTCCCGCTCCATTATCACTCACATAGGTGTAGCCAGGCGGCAGTTTGTCTGAAACCGTGATTCCAGTTGCATTATTTGGCCCGCTATTGGTTACAGAAATTGTAAAAATGACATTATCATTGATACTTACAGTATTAGGAGAAACTGTTTTTTTAAGCGATAAATCGGCTACATCGAGAACTACTGTAGCACTGTCCTGATCATCTTCTGCCGGGTTTTGATTGTTTGGCGTGCTGTCAGGATCAAATTGATCAGATGCAATAACCTCTGCTGTATTGACATAAGACCCTCCCGAAGGTAATATAGTAGCTTTGAATGATAGATTTAAAATGCTTCCGCTCGGAATTGTGATACCGCTCCAAGTAATAGTATTATCGCCAACATTATACACTCCTGCTGAAGTAACAGATCCAGCAACAAGCGCAAAGCCGAGTGGAATAAAGTCACGTATGGCAACATTGGTGGCTGTTGAAGATCCTCCCAATGCATTATTGTTAAACACATTGATATTAAAAGTAACCACGTCGCCAACGCTTCCTGTTGTAGGTGTTACTGTTTTAGTTAATTCAAGATCGGCTACGGCACGTATTGTAAGATTCATTGAATCTGATGAAACAGCACAGTTTCCATTTGTTACATTCCATTGGAGAGTGTAAATGCCAGGAATTGTTCCAGTTACAGCCGTTGTTGGACTAGTAGGATCTGTAAAACCTATTGTGCTAGGCCCTGCGGTTTGAATCCAGCTTCCAGTTCCAACTGTTGGAGCAACCGCATTCATATTAATAGATGAAAATTGAGGTCTAATTTGATCTGGTCCTGCATTGGCAGTTGATGGATTCTCGTAGATAGTTACCAAGACAGTATCTTCAGAGAAACATCCATTTAAATTAGTAGTGGTAACTGTCCATTTAAATTCATATGTGCCAGGAATTAGTCCGAGCATTAAGGAATTTTCATTATTTGGAGATGCAATACCAGCGGTATTTGGACCAGAAACCTGTGTCCATGTTCCTAAACCTGATGTTACTGTTGAGGCATTCATCGTAGCACTGGTAGCATCACAAAGTTCTTGATCTGGACCTGCATTGGCAATGGATGGCGGAACATCATTAAAGGTTATTTCTACTTGGTCTGAAGTCGGCTGGCATAGTGAAGGATTTGTAAAAGGCCCATTGCTAACTGTCCATGTTAAGATGTAAGTCCCCAAAACATTAATATTTGATAAAGTTGTTACAGGACTATTTGGATTGTCAATCACAGCATTACCTCCAGGGGGCTGAGAGAAAAATGTCCATGTACCTATACCTACAGTCGGAGGAACTGCAGCGGTTTTATAAGTGGTTTGGCAGGCAACAGTATCATCTGGACCTGCAATGGCCGTGCTTGGCGGCGCATTCATTTCTATTCGCACAATATCTGAAAGAGTTCGGCAATTGTTGCTCATGAATACCCATTCCAGAATATAAAGACCAGGAACAATTAAATTTGAAACTGTCGTTAAAGGTGCTGTGGGAGTATCAATAACTGCAATGCTTCCCGGCGGCTGATAAACAAATCTCCATTGAAACGTTGTAACATCTGGGGGAGGAACATTTCCGCTCATTGTAGCGACTCCGCCAACATCACTAATACATAATGTCTGGTCTGGTCCAGCATTTGGATCGACACTTGCCCCATTGAAAATAGTAATATTTACAGAATCTGAAGTTCCAGTACATGTAGCGCCATTTGGAAATGTGGTGGTACTGGTAGTGTATGTAAAGACATAATCATTTCCAGGAACGACAGTTGCATTGGCTATGTAGCTGTTTGATGGAGATTGTGTGATTATAACATCAGCAGGATTTCCTGTTGTACTGGTCAGTGACCATGTTCCCGTTGAGTTTTCATTGGCTATAAGCTGCACGCTGGTAACATCGCAATAGGTCTGGTCTATTCCTGCGTTTGCTGCTGGATCTACCACAACTATTACATCATCAAAACTACCTTGGCATAAAAAGATGCTTTTTGCAGTTATCGTCCATCTGAAAGTGTATGTTCCTGCTACAAGACCATTAATTGCCGTATTCGGGTTAGAAGGATCTACAATTGTAGGCTGATTTGGAGAACCAGTCAGCACAGACCATTGTCCTAATTCAAAAAAGCTATCATATGAGTTTCCAGCCATGATAACGCTGCTGTTGTTGCAGATATTTTGATCAGGGCCCGCATTTGCTGGATGAGGCGGAAGTCCGATAGTAAGATTGATGTCATCAAATGCCTGGCCGCAGATGCCCGCATCGACTGTCCACCTGAATATGTAATAACCGCTGTAAGAGAAAGTAAAAACAGCATTTGGATCATGAATATCACTTATGGTATAATTACCAACACCCGAAATTCTAGTCCATGTACCTGTTGATCCTCCACTTTTTGTGGCCGCCATTGTTATGGTGCTGCCGCAAATTTCCTGATCTGGACCTGCATTGGCAATTGGCGGTGTTTCTGCAACTGTAACAGATACGCTACTTTGGCTAGGAATACAGGTTCGCAATCTTGAACTTATAGACCATGTAAAAACATAAGTTCCATTTCCTGGAACCGTTACCATGGTATTTGGGTCTTCTATATTATCAATTATTACTCCAGTTGAAGGCTGTACTGTCCAAATTCCATAGTCTCCAAATCCTGGGATATTTCCGCTAAGATTAAAAGTGTTTGTACCAGACGAATAGCAGGCATTTGGTCCAGCATCTGCTGGTGTGGGAGCCGTATTATTATTTGTGCTAATGGTTACGGTATCAGAAACCGATGAACCACATGATGGCCCGGGATGCGAATAGGAAACTGTCCATTGTAATTCATAAGATGCCATGGGGGTTATAAAACCAGACGCAATGGCATTTGGATTATTTACATCTGAAAATGTAATGGTATCGGGACCCGAAACTTGGCTCCAAGTTCCAATTTCACCAGGTGCGGCAGGAACAGCGCTAAGAGGCACAAGCGAACTTGCACAAACTACCTGATCTGTTCCTGCATCAACATTGCTTATTGTGCTATCTGAAACGTAAACGGTAACTGTTGCAACTGAAAAACCACAGGTGGCACCACCACCTTTTGTGATATATTGAAAAACATAGGTTCCAGAAATAAGATTGCTCACAGGCGTATCGATTGCAAAATTATCAGCTATTGTAGCTGTATTAGGCCCGCTAAGCTGACTCCAAAAATGCAGACCATCATCTGTGCTGACTCCAGAAAGAACAGTGGTCGTGTCACCACAAGGCAGACTGACATCGGTTCCAGCATTTGACGGAGTAGGATCTCCAGAAACCAAAATACCCAAAGTATCAAAACCAAAATCACATTCAACAGTTAATGCACCGTTCTGTTTTCGAACAAATTCAACCGTGTAATCTCCAGGAGCTGTAAGGGTTAAAGTAAGAGAGTTTCCAACATCTTTTAAAGCAGTAGGAAAAGGACCTAAAGGAGATAAAGGTGGGCCACTTACGATACGGTACTGGTTGGAACCTGTTCCAGTTACCGTAAGCGGAATTGTAAATACAGTAGCATTACAGCTTCCAACAATATCATTTCCGTTATTCGCCAAAATAGTTCTGGTTGGGCCATTATATTGTACAATATAATCCTTGGTAAAAACGCAGCCAGTATTATTATTTGTCAGAGTATAACGGAAACGGTACGGATCTCCTCCCTGAAAAATATTGGTTACCAATGTAGTAGGGTTGGTCGGCGAAACAATTACAGCGCCGCTATCTCCAGAAATTTGTGACCAAGCAACAGTTTCACCTGCGTATAAAGGAGTCTGTGCAACAAGAGTAACTTGATTTATAGTATTATCGCAGAAGAATATATTTTCATCTCCGCCAGGCAATTGTGTTACATCTTGGGTTGCAGCTGGCACCGTAATTACAACGGTATCGTTTCCAGAAGCACAAGGGCCAGAAACAGTCCATCTAAATGTGTATGTTCCTTGAACTAAATTAGAAATGCCTGTGTTGTTAGCATTTGGATTGCTTATAACTGGCGTATTAGGTCCGCTGACAAATGTCCACTGTCCGTTTTGCCCGTTAAGGCCGCAGCCTCCATAAGTAGCATTTAAGTTGGTTGATTGCGTTGTGGTGTAGCAATTGCTCAAAGTCTGATCTGGACCTGCAGAAACAGGTTTAACGCCTCCATAATTGGTTACCGTTATCTGAGAAGTTGTTCTACAGCGCTGTCCAGGAGCATATTCTGGACCCTCAATAACCCATTGAAGAGTAGTAACTCCACAGCTTGTGTCAGGCAGGCTGATGGTTGAGGTGGCTAAATTTGGAAAATTAATTACAACCCCTGCATTGTTTGCACCCACTATTTCCCAATATCCTGTTTCGCCATTATTTTGTGGAGTATTTGCAATGATAGCCAATGTTCCGTTAGTATTTGGGCAGCTAGTAATATTGGCGCCGGCGTTGGCTTTTGTTATGGGTTTTACATTAACCACCTTGTCCTGATAGGATACAATGCCGTCGCTGCAGGTTGCGCTGTATCTAAAAATATAAGTATTGCCTCCAGTGTATCCAGAAACAGTTGTGCTTGCACTTGTTGGCGAATTTATAGTTACAGCAGGACCCGAGATTTGAGTCCATTTGACTGTGCCTGTAATGGGGCTTGGATTGTTACCCGTCAAAACCAATGCATCGGTTTCACAAATGGTAACATTCAATACTCCTGCATTTACAGAGCAGTTTTGTGCATTGGTTTGAAAAATTGAAAGAAAAATTAATAAGGCAGCAAAAGCCAGTTTTTTTGATAAAGTGCAAATTCTCCAAGAAAAATAAAATTGTGCCATAAGCAATCAGGAATGAAAAGGCAGCACAGCAAATTTATAACTACCTTAAATTAATAAATTGATTTTGAGCATTAATCGTAGTTAAGATTTGAATTTGATTTGAGGGTTACTCAAATTTAAAGAAAGATAATCATGAAATTTTTTTTTCTATGTTGCAGATTATAAAATGAAACATAAAAAATAGATTTTGAAACAATAAAATGCGTTACAGTAGTGTGAGAAAGCAACTATCTGAAAAATGGATTAGCTTTGTTTTTTTCTAAACTGCCTCAACAAAACAAGATTTTTGTAAAGAAATTCAATTTTCTAAATATGAAAAAAGCTTTATTGAGCACTACCGAAATTATATAAAAAGAAAAAGGACTGTTTTTGAGACAGTCCTTTTTAGCAAATATTTTTCAAAATTAAAAAGCTTCACCAATTCTAAAATAGACTCCCCAATCTCCTTTACCAACCGCACCATCTAGACCAACATTGAATTTTGATTTTTTGAAAGGATTGTATCTGTATCCAATACCGCCACCAGGATAAATTTTCCAATCAAAACTTGGAGTGTCAGAACCATAAATGGTTGCAATTCCAAAAAAGCCAACCAATCCCATCTTTTTTGCAAAGTTGTAGCGGTATTCTCCTTGAATATCCATTAATCCCGCACCTCTATATTTACCTTCAGAATAACCTCGAATGTCTGTTCCGCCAATGGTGCTCTGCTGTTCGAAGGCAACATTTCCTAAACCAAACTTGCCAAACACTCGAGCCGCGATAACATCTTTATTATCTCTAGTGGGAATATATCTATTGGCTTGAAAGGATATTCTATTTGATGCCAATTCATTGTCTAAAAAATCAGGATAAGTAGACCAATCCAATTTAATCTTGTATCCTTTTGTTGGATAATAAACAGCATCTCGAGTATCATATAACAAATTTACAACCAAAGCATTGCTATGTGATACAGAAGAAGGAGAAATATTATCTTCATAAACTGTATTGTAATGTGAATAGGTATAAGAAAGTCCGCCGTAGAATTTTCCAACGATTTTGCGCTGGCCTCCAACGCTTATAACCGTTATTTTAGTTCCATAATCATAAAAATCTGGCTGATCAATATCATCCACATAAAATTGCGAATTCTGATTTCCATTAAAAAAGAAAAGTTTCAAACGCCATTTGTCTTCATTTAAATACCATTTATTGAAAAAAGCCAAAGCATAAGATTTATTAGTCGTATAAATGGCCGACATTCCGGACAAAGATTTGGGTGAAATAGTATCAGCTTGATTCACTTTATACATTGCCATCGGAATTGCTCCAAACATAAAATCAAGATTTCGATTATAACTCAAATAAGGCATTATTCGCAGTTCAATTTTCTTTTCTTTTTTCTGAATCGAATCGGCTGTTTTTTGTCCAAAAGTAAATTGCATAAAACCAGTAAAAAAGAATAGGAGTAGAAGATGCCTCATGGTATAAATTTATTTGGTGAAACTTATATTGGCGTAGAAAATGTTTTTCAGGTAATTGTAAATTTAGATAAAAAAATATAAGTAATTGAAGTAAAATGAATTAAGTTTAATTTGTTTTGCTAAATATAGAGAGTAACCTTTCTAAAGCATTTTCAGAATGAAGCTGTTCTCCGTTTTTTAAAGTATTTTCTAAGGCAATCGCGGCCCTTTCTAGCATTCGTTTTTCAAAATAGGAAATGGCAGTTTTCAGATCAGGGAATTGATTATTTGTTAAGCAATCAGCCAATTCAAAAGCATCGAGCAAGGCTAGATTAGCGCCTTTTCCAGCAAAAGGTGGCATTCTATGTGCGGCATCGCCAATCATGGTTAAATTTTCCAGCGTTTCCCAAGACTGATTAAACGAAAAATAATATTGCGGGCGCGGAATAAAATACAATTCTTTACTCTTGAATAATTCATCCCATTCAGAACTCCAATCTTGATAGACTTCTTTAAACCAATCGAAAATCTGCTCATTGTTTTTAAAATCTAGCTGATTTTCGGCAATCCAGTTTTCAGAGATTTTACTGCTGAGTAAAAACATTAAAGAACCATCGCCCTTTATGCCGTACATAATTGTCTGTTCTTTTCCAAAAGCCAGCACTTTTCCGCCTTTTGAAAACTCAAAAAGATGAGGAGCATTTTCTTTTGCATTGTAAATAGTTCCTTCAATCATGGTAATTCCAGAATAAATTGGTTTTTCTGCGCTTAAATAAGGACGCACTTTAGAATTTGCGCCATCTGCGGCAATTACCAAATCTGCATAAACATTCGTTCCGTTCATAAAATGCACTCGCCAACCTTCGTTTTCTTTTTCCATAGAAGTAAACTGACTATTCCAGATAATCGAATCAGAAGAAAGTGAATTCAGTAAAATATTTCGAAGAACCGAACGATCTATTTCTGGACGAGGTTTTGAAATGTCTTGAAGTGAATCACGATTTTGTTCTGAACTTATTTGAGAAGACGGTTTTAAAATGGAATGTTCATCAAATTTCAGTTCAAAATTTTGGTCAACAATTCTGGTTTTGCTGGCATTGGGTCTAACATTTTTGTAAAATTCATCTAATAAATGAGCTTGTTTCATGGCTATCAAGCCCGAATCTTCATGTAAATCTAATGGAGAACCTTGAACGCGAACTTCGGAATTGATATCTCTTTCGTAAACTTTTACATTGCTATTTTGTAATTGTAAAAGGCGGGCTAACATTAAACCGCCTATTCCGCCACCAATAATGGCAACTTGTTTATTTTTTAGTAACATAGTTTTGTATTTAAAATCTATGGCACAAAATTATTTGGATGAAAGAGCCGATAATAGTATAAATCGGTCGTTTTTGTTTTGAAATAACTCTTTTGGAAGCGAGCCCGAAATCTTTTTGATCTCTTTGATAAAATGGGTCTGGTCTGAAAAATTTTCTTCAGGAAACAATTTCCCTTTTGCAATATGTTCTAAAGAAGCACGAAAACGCAGAATCGAACAATACCCTTTTAATGAAACCCCAAAATACTGATTAAAATATCGGTTGATCTGTCGGCTGCTCCAATTAGATTTTTCCGACAATTCTTTTACCGTCATGTCTCTGTTGGTTTCGTAAATAAGTCTGAATAGTTTTTGTTTTCGATTATCGATTTCTTTTAACAATAAAGATTCAATTTTTGCAGAAGCTTTTTCGCAGAACAATTCAAAATTCTCCAAATCATTTTCATTAAAATCCCAGAAATTACTCTCGAGCAGTTTTCCAGAATTTAAAAGATCCGCAATGCTTTCATGAAAAACATATTCAGCAGCAGGAAGTTTAAAACTGATTGTAAAAGTGAGACTATTAGCGGGTATTTTTCCTTTTTCGTATTGCTGTGTTCCCAAACCCAGAAGTCTGATTTGAAAAGGAATTTCATCCGTTTTTATCAGTGACAAATCAATTCGTCCATCTGGAAGGCCAATTGTTTCTAAAGTTTGATCCGATTTATTCTCCATGCACCAAAAACTGTCCACAAAATCCGAAAGGTTTTTATTGGGTTTAATGGATTGATATGCTAAATCGTGAATCATTTCATCAAATTTAAAACGAAATTATGCAATTCGCTACTCATTCTTGCAAAGAAAGAATAGCTGTAAAAAGTCTGTAATGACGTTTTTAATTTCGAAAAAAGAGCATTGAAAAACTTAACATTGGGTAAGTTTTTGATTTTTAACTGAATATACTTATGTTTTTACGCTCACGAAAAACTTAACATTGGCGAATAGGTTTTTCAATTTATCTTTGTTTATTATTTTTTGATGTTAATTTAATGATTTAATAACATTAAAAATTAGTTTAATCCAAAATAAATTTAATCAATTTCTTAAAATTAACAGAATAATGACAAAAGAAGTGCTTACTAATGAAATCGATCAGGATGTAGAAGTTGCTCCTGTTATCTCAAGCGAAGAAAATCAACAGCAAGAGACTGAGATTTCAGAAACAGAATCGGTAGTTGAAATTTCAGAATCAAAACCAAAACCTAAAAGAGCTCCAAAAAAAGCTGCAACTGAAGAAGTAGTAGAAAATAAAGAAGCTGAATCGGGAGAAGAAACGGCATCTGAAGCTGAAGCTAAAACATCAGAAGAAAACGAAGATCAGCCAAAATCTAAAAAAAATAAAAAGATGAAAGAAAAAGAGAAAAAAGAGAAAAAGAAAAAAGTTGCTGCTAAGAAAAAAGAGAAAGCAAAAGACAAAAAGAAGGAAAAAGCGAAAAAAGCAAAATTAAAAGCTAAAGCAAAAAAGAAAGCTAAAGCTAAAAAAGCCAAAGAAAAAGCTAAAGCAAAAAAAATCGCTAAAAACAAAGCGAAACGATCTAAAGCAAAGAAGAACAAGAAAAAATAATTGTGATTTGTGAATGGTTAATTGTAAATTTTCCTGCAATCACAATATATAGTAAGGCCACAGATTACAAGATTAACACAGATTTTAAAAAATCATTTTAATCCTGTAATCTGTGGCTTTTTTATGCTCATAAATTTTGAAAATCTTAAAAGGTATGTCAGGCTGAGCGGAGTCGAAGCCTATGTGAAGTTTTTCTGCTTCAATATATTAATAGCCACAGATTATAAGGATTATCACAGATTTTTTTAATCTTTTTAATCCTTATTTTTATTAGCAATCTTAGCATTTCACATTTGACATTTCACAACTCACCATTCACAATTCTTTGACTTTTTTCTTCATTGCGAGTTGATCAATTTTCTGAAGAAATTCAGGATCAAATTCAGAATAAGCTCTTAATCTGTATTTCTCGTCCCTGATTTTCATAACCAAGCGAATTTTTTGAACCATATACCAGATCGGCTCATATCTTTTATGTCCTAATAAATATTGAATTTTGAGTATGGATAATTTTCTATGTGAAAGTGTCATCAATTCAATGCAGATCATCCAGTATCGAACGGGAAGATTGGAGTTTTCCATTACGGTTCCTGAGCGGAGACCAGTGCGGGTGCCGCATTTTCGGCATTGAAATTTCAAATCATTCTGACGGAAAGAATGTGCATTATGTCTGCATTTCCTGCACAAAAGCCCATTTTCTAAACGTTTGTTTTTGAGCTCTTCAATGCAGGTTGCTTCATCAGAATATTTTTCAAAATAGGCGCGTAACTCCATTTATACAAATCCATATTTACGTTTCGAAATATAAAATATTTTAAAAGAAACGAATAACAATTTGTATAAAAAATAAAAAGGAATATTCGAGATGAATATTCCTTTTTATGAAGGGCAAAATTGTGTTATAATTTAGCTACGATTTCTTTTTTGTACTTATTAAGGATAGATTTTGTCATACCTAAATTAGCTTTTGTAGAATCTACAGCCAGGTAAATAAAGTATTCCTGATTGTCAGATACATCGATGATGTGAATTTGTGAACTTAGCGTAATCATAATGTTGTCAATTACCTGTTCTTTTAATCCTAAAGCTTTAATAGCGTTCATTTTTGCTTTTACCACTTCCAGATTATAAGCCGATGCTAATTCAGGGTCAAAATCTGCCACTACAGATTGAGAATAGTATGACATGCCGCTTGCAATTTCAGCTACAGAAACTGCGATGAACCCTGGGACGTTCTTTTTTAGGTCTTCCCCAAATTGAGTTAAAAAATCAGACATAATGTTAGAATTTTAGTTGTTGTAAATAAGATTGAATTGTTTTGGATAAAAGCAAAATTAGGGATACAATATTATTTAATTATCCGTATTGCGTACCTTTTTTTGTACAATAATTAAAAAATAACATAGGACTGATAAAATCAGTTTATTGTTTTTTAAGCTGGATTTTGTTTTGGATTGAAAATGAAACAATTAAAACAAAAATGCTTCTGAAAAAGCGCTTGTAAGCCCTTCAGAAGCATTTTATTTTAAGCAAAAATTAATTTTTTACTTGATTTCTGTTATAAATTCTTCTTGAGAAGTTCTCACTTTTTTCAAATTTACCAACCAGTCATTTGCATCATCTCTATAACCAAGAGGTAAAACCAAAACACTATTTAAACCAAGTTCGTTTAAACCTAAAAGTTTATCTACTTCAGAAGGAATAAAACCTTCCATTGGAGTTGCGTCTACTTGCTGTTCAGCCGCCGCAGCGATTGCGATACCAAACGAAATATAAGCTTGTTTTGCTGCGTGGTTAGCGTGCCATTCTTGACCAAGAGGCTCATACATTCCCCAAAGTCTTTGTTTGTACTCGTCCATAGCATCTGCAGGAATTCCTCTTTCAGCAATAGTTTTGTCAAATACAGCAGAAATTTTCTCTAAACTATAACCATCCCAAGCAGCCCAAACCAAAACGTGAGAAGCATCTGTAACTTGACTTTGGTCAAAGCTTACTGCTCTTAGTTTTTCTTTAACTTCTTGGTTTGTAATAACAAAAATTTTATAAGGCTGTAAACCAGAAGAAGAAGGAGCCAGTTTTGCAGCTTCAAGAATATAATCTACTTTTTCTTGCGGAACAGCTTGTCCATTCATTTTTTTTGTAGCGTAACGCCACTTTAGTGCATCTATTAAGGCCATCTTTTTTAATTGATTAAAATTGTGTTCAAATGTAAAAACTTTAAGTGTATTTTTGTCATCAGATTACCAAAAGTAACTGTAACATCGAGGTAACTTACTAATAGAACATGATAAAAGAACCCATACACGATAAAAAATCGTGCAATCAGCATATTATGGCAGTGCATGACGCCATGTATATTTTAAACGGAAGATGGAAAATTTCTATTATAGCATCATTGTGCTTTAATACATTAAGATTTACCGACTTATTAAGAGAAGTGGAAGGCATTTCTGGAAAAATGCTGAGCAGAGAATTAAAAAATCTAGAAGAAAATCAATTGGTTACTCGAACTGTTCTCAATACGCAGCCTGTTACGGTTGAGTACGAGTTAACAGAATATGGACATACTTTAAAAGAAGTGATTGATTCTCTGGCAAAATGGGGTCACAACCACAGAAAGAAAATTGCAGGCAGAGATTAGTCTTTGTCTTTTAGTTCAATAGCTCTTTGCAAAAAGCCTTGACGAGTTAAATTTTGTTCTGTTTCTTCAATTGCTCGCAGAAGATTGTTTTGCGTATTGGTGATTTCGTTTAAAGTTTTTGTCATAATGCTCCAAACTGGTTGCATTTTTTCAACCAATTCTTTCCCTTTTGCTGTTAAGATGATCAGTCTCTTGCGTTCGTCTTGTTTGTCTTTTTTAGAACTGATAATTTTTTCTTTCTCCAGTTCCTTTAATAAACTGATGGTTGACGGATGGCTATAGCCAATTTCACTGGCAATTTCAACCACACTCAGCATTTCTTTTACATGCAGAGTATAAATTACCGGAAACCATTTCGGTTCAAAATCAATATTAAAATAACTGTAAATCTGTGCGCCGTCCTTGCGCAATTGCTCGCTAAGACGTTGTAAGCGCGTTGATATGGCTAAAATTCCAATTTCATCAATTATATTCATTGCTATGGATTTAAGTTTAAGTGACAAAAAACATTGTCAGGTTTCATTAACGGAAAATCAACAGGAAGCGCATCTTTTGGTATAGTTACAAAACTATTCTTTTCGTAAAAACGCAAGGCAGCCTGCAATAAAGTAACCGTTCCTAAATATAAGTCTTTAATTCCGTTTTCTTTGCTGTATTCAATTAATTGCTCCAATAATTGTTGGGCAATTTGAAATTCTTTTCCTCTGAATTCTTTCTTGACGAACATTTTTCTGATGGCGGCAGCTTCTGGACTAAATTTTACCAAAGCTATTGTACCAACCAATTTTCCGTCAATAAAAGCACCCAAAAAAGTACCGCCCGATTTGAAATAGAAGTTTTGGATATTTAGTAAATCTGGCTGATCTTCTAATGTTATAGGCACATTGAATTCTTTTTGCTGAATGTTTAAAATCAAATCTACGATTTCATTTTCGTACTCATTTTGTATAGGTTTAATCTGCATGACATTTTAAAATTTAATATAAGTACAAAACTACGTAGTTAACTACATATATCCAAACAAAAAACTGCTGAAGCCAGCAGTTTTAAGTGTTTTTTATGATTTATTACAATTTTTCTTTTTCTGTTTTTATTCTTTAACTAATACAATAACAGCTTTATAACCCGTACCAACATTCCATTCGCTTGACGAAATAACTTGACCTTTATCATCATAAACCTTAAATTCGGCCGTGTTTGGAGAGGCAAAACCTTCGTTTAATGCTTCAATGTCAATTTTGTTGATTCCTTTTTCCAAGTTTATTTTGACACTTTTAAAATCGCCGTTCAAAAAAACTTCAGGTTCAATAACTTTATCGTTCAAATATACTTTTACTTTATCGCCGTCTACAAAAGCTGCATCACGGTACATAATTGTCGAAGTAACAGCTGTGGTATTGAAATTGCCTAAAAACTGATTTCTTCTATAAAATATTCCCTCAACATTGGCTTCTGGCTTATAGAGGTTGGTGTTTTTAAATAGTTCGTCTGGATTAACCTGCAATGGTGCTGGCTTTTCAACAGGTGCTGGCGGGTTTTCTTTAGGAGCAGCTTCTTTTGGCGGAATAACTTCTTTTACAGGAGATTTTTTGGCTGGAATCGATTTGAATTTATTATCCAGTTCCTGAGCAAAACTATGCAATGAAAAAGAAGCAGAGGCAATTATCAAAAATATTTTTTTCATGTTTTTATACTATTAATCTTGTGTGGTATTGATTTAAAAAAATGAGATGCATCATAATCTTTTATATATAAACATTTTATGAAACCAAATATTGTCTTCTTATGGATTATTTGTCGAAAAATTAACTTCTTTATAAGTGAAATTTGAGTGTTTTCTCCTGAAACTGAAGTATCTTTATATTCTCGTCAAGTTTTGAAGATTTTATCTTTTATAAGATTCTCTTTAAGCAATAAAATCAAATATCATGGAATGGAAAAATGTTCTTACCGATTTGTTTAAAACTGATTTCCCGATCGTACAAGCGCCAATGCTAGGTGTTACAACTCCAGAAATGGCTGTTGCTGCAAGCAATGCAGGGGCCTTGGGATCTTTGGCATTAGGAGATCTTCCTGCTGAAAAATGTATTGAATTAATAAGAGCGACAAGAAAATTGACTAATAAACCTTTTGCAGTAAATATTTTTGTCCATAAAATAGATCCGATTACGCCAAATTTGAAAGCTGATTATGCTAAAACGAAAAAGCATCTGCAGAAACTTACCGAGAAACTGGGCATTCAAACCGATTTTCCTGATATAAACGAAATCAAACTTACCGATTATCACGATCAGATTGAAGCTATTTTATTGGAAAACTGCAAAATTGTGAGTTTCACTTTTGGAAATCTGGATCAGGAGAGTATTGCAACATTCAAGGAAAATAAAGTACTTCTGATTGGAACCTGCACTTCTGTTCAAGAAGCTATTGCATTGGAAAATAGCGGTATTGATATTATTTGTGTTCAAGGTATTGAGGCTGGCGGGCATCGTGGAAGTTTTCTGGAAGAAACAATTCCGCAAATTGGTGGATTATCACTGCTTTCGCAGGTAACTGAAGCGGTAAATACGCCAGTTATTTATGCTGGAGGAATTTATAATGCCAAGACTTTATTAGCATCCAAAACTTTGGGGGCAGATGGTTTCCAAATTGGTAGTTTGTTTTTAGGAAGTACAGAAAGCGCTTTGCAAGATTTTGAAAAACACCGTCTTAGAAATATAAAAGAAAATGAAATTGTTTTAACCAAAAGTTTTACAGGAAGATATGCGCGCGGAATTAAAAATACTTTTATAAAAGAAATTGAAAATTCTGAATTCATTCTACCATACCCATATCAAAATAAACTGACTACTGAGTTGAGAAAAACAGCAAAACTGGAGCAAAACGCAGATTTTGTGAGTATTTGGATGGGGCAGTCTATTACTAGTTATAGTGATGTTTCGACTGAAATTATCATCAGGAATTTATTAGAAGAAACAGAAAATTTCGTCTGAATGCTAATTGCTTTTTTATAGCTGTTTTTGTTTGTAAAATACTGAATGTTAATATTTTATACATTTGTTGTTCAATTAAATAATTTTGGGTATGAATAGATTTAGTTTTATCTTTTTTCTTTTTGCATTTGCTGGTTTTGCTCAAGGAAGTAAAAGTGATTCGATTATTAAAAAACAAATTGAAGAGTATAATATTTCATTCGCAACTGCTTTTGTAAAAGGAAATCAGAGCAATTTAGTAAAAGCATATTCCGATCAAACCCTATTTATGCCCGAACACAGCAGGCAGCGAGTAGGCAGCAAAACGATTCAAGACTTTTATAAACAGTGGCTGTCTCAGGCAAAAATTACTTCTTATGAAAGAAAAATTCTGGACTTGCAGGATTTTGGAAATTACGTTTTAGAAATAGGAACTTTCATTGAAAACTTAAATGTAAACGGACAGAATCCGTTTTCTTATTCTGGAAAATATTCGGTTTTATGGAAAAAGTCTTCGAATAGAAGTCAGTCTCCAACAATTGCTGCTGAAATTTGGGGATCATCAAGTTATTTTGATGATAAAAACATTCCGAATATAGATGATAGTGCAATTCTGCCGACAAAAGAATATATTCCGACTGACAAATTAACTTTAGAAGTAAAAGAAAGAAATAATAAAATAAAGGAATTGGTTCAGAATAGGCAAGGAGCAGAGCATGCCAAAATGTTTATGCCAGATGCGATGTACCTAACATATTATACTCCAATTCTTTCTGGTGAAAAAGAAATTACAGATTATTTTACAGACCATGAAAAATCAGGAACTTTAAGTATTGATAAAATCTCGATTCTGACTTCTGAAATTATTTATGCTAGAACAGCAATTATTGAATTTGGTTTTTATAACGTTGATTGGCGCGATGGTGACAGCAACGGAAATATAAAAGGAAAAAGCATAAATGTCTGGAAGAAAGATGCTAACGGTGAATTATTGCTTTTTCGCCAGATGGTAAATCATGATTAAAAATTAAAAAATACAATTCTAATTTGCAGACACCATACCTGAGTTATATCTTTACCCAGATTTTGGTCTGCTTTTTTCAATCTGAAATAAGCAGTTAAAAGGGAATCAGGTGTAAATCCTGAACAGACCCGCTACTGTAAGTTCTACACAAAGTCTTTAAACATACTAATGCCATTGTCCCGCTTTGCGGGGTGAGAAGGCCGTTTAAAGATAGAATAAGTCAGGAGACCTGCCACGATCACATAGTTTAAAACTTTCGTGGTATGAAGTTGATGACAAGATAATAACCTGCTATTGGATAGCGGGATTACTACTGTTATATTATTACGGCATCACACAAAGTTTATTTAATTAAATCGTGATGTGTAATTTGAAGAAAACTTTATTTTCTGCTTTTTTAGTACTTTTTCCTTTTTTGCTTCATTCTCAAGCAGTGACTGATAGTTCGCGGGTTTTAAAAGAAGTTATTTTAAAAGGAAAACCTTACCAGGAAGTCATTCCTGTGCAAAGTCTTTCGGGTGTTCTGCTCGAAAATCTTTCTAGCCATAATGTTGCCGATGCGCTTCGGTACTTTGCAGGAACTCAAATCAAAGATTACGGCGGAGTCGGCGGACTCAAAACAGTCGATGTTCGAAATATGGGAACACATCATGTTGGTGTTTTTTATGACGGAATTCAGCTTGGAAATGCACAAAACGGCGTAACCGATTTAGGAAAATATTCGCTTGACGATATGGAATCGCTTACCATGTACAATGGGCAGAAAAGCGAAATCTTTCAGTCAGCAAAAGACTTTGCATCAGCTTCAACAATTTATTTGCGAACCAAACGTCCTGTTTTTACAGGCAGTAAAAAAACAAATCTGCTGGTTCGTTACAAAACAATGTCTATCAATTATCATGATCCTTCTTTTAGATGGGAACAAAAGCTGAGCGATAAAGTCAGCATGAGCGTAAGTTCTGAATACATTAAGTCGAACGGACAATATAAATTTAGATACAAACGAAAAAATCAGGATGGAAGTGTAGCTTATGATACCACAGCCACAAGATGGAACAGCGATATTGAAGCATTCCGATTTGAATCTGGTTTGTATGGAAAAATAAACAAAGGAACTTGGGACGCCAAAGTTTATTATTATGATTCTGAACGCGGTGCACCAGGAGCAATTGTAGAAAATAAGTTTAAAGACGGTTTTAGGCAATTCGACAAGAACTTTTTCGGACAATCTTCTTTAACGAAAGACGTTTCAGAAAAATATAAATTCCAGCTAAAAGGAAAATTTGCCTACGATTATACGCATTACATTGCGCGAGATACCACCAATGTTTTAGGCGAAACCGTAACCGAGGGAGCACAATCTGACGATAGTTATTACCAGCAGGAAGCTTATTTCTCGGCTGTGAATATGTACAGCATTTTGCCTACTTGGGATGTTTCGCTCTCAACCGATTTTCAATACAATAAATTAAATGCGACTAGAAGAGGAATTCAAACACAATTTTCTTTCCCACAGCGTTATACGGCGTTAGTTTCTCTTGCTACTTCGTACCGATATGAAGGCTTTAAAGTTTTAGGAAATGTACTCGCAACTCGCGTTATTGAAGAGGTAAAATACAACGCTAAAGCTCCCAATAAAACAGAATTTACTCCTGCTATATTTTTGGGCTATACGCCATTTAAAAAATACGATTTCAATTTAAGGGCGTTTGCCAAACGTATTTTTAGAATGCCCACTTTTAATGATTTGTATTATACCATGATTGGTTCAAGCACTTTGAGGCCCGAATATATGAATCAGTATGATGTTGGTTTTACGTATAATTTCCCTGTAAGAGAAAGCTTTTTCGATAAATTTTCTTTTCAGGCAGATGCTTATTATACCAATACAAAAGACAAAATTGTAGCCGCTCCAACTGGAAATTTATTCCGCTGGATGATGACCAATATCGGACAGGTAAAAGGAAAAGGAATCGAAACGGTTCTGAATATGGGAACTCATTTTCATAAGCTCAAACTTGATGCTAATTTAACTTATACGTATTCTCAAAGCCAAGATTTTACAAAGTTTGTCGGTTTAGAAATGTCTTCTTATGGAGATCAGATTCCGTATACGCCTTGGCATAGCGGATCTGGAATTTTAAACGCCAATTACGAATCTTGGAATTTCAATTACAGCTTCATTTATGTCGGAAAACGCTACAACGGAAATGTCAATAATATCAAAGTAAATGAAGTGCAGCCTTGGTATACGCACGATTTAGCGGTTCAGAAATCTTTCGCATTCAAAAATTACAAATTGAACGGAACGATTGAAGTCAATAACGCTTTTAATCAGCAATATGAAGTTATTTACAATTACCCAATGCCAGGGCGAACATTCAAATTTATAATCAGTTTTGAGTTATGAAAAAGAGCTTTTTAAAAATACTATTTGGTTTAAGCATATCTGTTTTGCTGGTTTCCTGCCGCGAAGACGAAACCGTATTTCTTTCTTCTGACACCGCTGTTGCCGCGCCAAGAAGTGACGGAAATATTGAAGGATTTTATCTTTTGAACGAAGGTAATATGGGAATGAATCGTGCGAGCTTGGACGTTTTCAATTATAGAACAGGAAATTATACCACAGATGTATATTCAGAACGAAATCCGAGCGTGGTAAAAGAATTGGGAGATGTTGGAAACGATATTAAAATCTATGGAAATAAGGTTTATGCAGTTATAAATTGCTCCAACAAAGTTGAGGTTTTAGAGAAATGGACCGCAAAACGTATCAAAAAAATCGATATTCCTAATTGCCGTTATGTAGCTTTTTATAAAGATAAAGCCTATGTAAGTTCTTATTCGGGACCAGTTGCCATTAATCCGAATGCAGAAATCGGTTTTGTGGCTGAAATTGACACCACTTCATTAGAAATAAAAAGAAAGGTAACCGTTGGCTATCAGCCTGAACAAATGGTTATTCATAACGGAAAATTGTATGTCGCGAATTCCGGTGGTTACAGAGTTCCGAATTACGATAGAACCGTTTCGGTTATTGATCTGGCAACTTTCACAGAAATCAAAAAAATAGATGTGGGCATTAATTTGTACAGCATGCAAATTGACAGTCGCGGAGACATTTACGTGAGTTCACGAGGCGATTACTACAACACGCCATCTAATCTTTTTGTGATCGATACACAGACAGACGAAAAGAAAATGCAGCTCGATATTCCTGTTTCCGGAACTTGTCTGGTTGATGATTTACTGTATTACTACAGCGTTTCTTGGAGTTACTTATCAGGCAGTAATAAAGTGAGTTACGGAATTTTAGATACTAAAACTAAAAAAGTAATCACCAATCAGATCATTACGGATGGAACCGATAAAAAAATCATGATTCCGTACGGACTTCAAGTCAATCCCGAAACCAAAGAAATCTACATTACAGATGCTCAGAACTACGTCGTAACGGGATATATATACTGTTTTACGCCCGACGGAAAACTAAAATGGAAAACTACTGCAGGGAATATTCCTGCTCATATTGCTTTTATAACTAAAAATTAAAAAATTAAAAAATTAAAAAATTAAAAATGGTGAATAAAGACCTTTTAAAAATCGCTTTGTTTTTAATTCTTTTCTTGGGATTTGCCTCTTGCGATAAGGATAATGATAATGAAGAAAATCTGCTTCCCGCAGAAGTGCTGAAGGAAACTTATACGATTGATCGTTTTAAAGTTCTGAATATTGCGACCAATCTTCCTAGCACAGCAAAACTGACTTGGAGCGTTAAAGATTCGATAATCTCAGAAAATGCAGATTTAGATTTTATAAGCCCGTTTCAGAAAAGCTATCCGCTCACTTTGAAAGTTGAAATAAACGGAGAAACAAAGATTTACAACTCATCCATAAATGTTACAAAAGAAACAGGAACGTATAGTAAATATATTTCTAATGTATTTGATTTTCGTCCTGCTGTTGGACAGTTTACTAATGAAATTCCACAGTATACTGCAGGAAATACTGAAGCAAATATGATTTCTGCAGCAAAAAAAGCAATTGTTGGTTCCAATACAACAATGATTTCGCTAGGTGGTTTTGGCGGTTATGTGGTTTTTGGTTTTGATCACACTATTCCAAATATGGACGGACGAGATTTTAAGGTTTTGGGAAATGCCTTTTGGGGAAATGAAGCCAACGAAGCGCGTGCTGGATCTTGCGAACCCGGAATTATAATGGTCGCTTATGACAGAAATAAAAACGGAAAACCAGATGAGGATGAATGGTATGAAATTGCCGGAAGCGAATATTTTAAAAACACGACTATAAAGAACTATTCTATTACTTATTCCAAACCAGATCCAAATAAATCTCCAGTTGCAGGAACAGAATTTTGGCAGGTAAATACCGAATACATAAAATGGCATGATAATGCAGGAAATTCAGGCTATAAATCACATAATGTGTTTCATGAACAAAATTATTATCCGCTTTGGATTGCCGATGCTTTTTATACTTTGAAAGGTACGCGAGTAGCCGATAATTTCTACGATCAAAGCGGTGAAGGTTCTTATTGGGTCGGCAAATCGTTTGAATTTGGTTATGCCGATAATGCACCAAATAATGACGAAGCTTCAAATATTGATATTTCGTGGGCAGTAGATAAAAACGGAAAATACGTGAAGCTTCCAGGAATAGATTTCGTAAAAATATATACCGCAATCAATCAGGAAGCAGGCTGGCTTGGCGAAGTTTCTACGGAAGTTTCAGGCGCTTATGATTTACATCTTAACTAACACAACATTTTAAAACCAATACATTATGAAGAAAAACTACTTTATAGTAATAATGCTATTTTTTGCATTTCTAACCCATGCACAGATAAAAGTACAAGGAGTTCCTAGAAATGACATTAAAATAAAAACAGTAACACAAAAACAATTAACAGCAAAGAATGCTAATGCAACTACTTTTGATGATATCAAGTTTTGGGTTGGTACTGGTGCCAATAAAGCAGCTTTTGCTGTGCAATGGAACGATGGAAAAAATGCAGACGCCTTAATCTGGGGATTTAAATGGGATGGAAGTGCAAGTGGAGAAGATATGATGAAGGCAATTGCAAAAGCCGACCCTCGCTTTTATACTCTTTTGCTGCAGGGAACACAATTTGGAACTGCAATTGGAGGTTTCGGCTTCGATTTGAATGGAGCGAACACAATTGGATTGTACAAAAGCGGAAACCTAACGTATCCTTATTATCCTGTAAGCGGAATTGTAAATACAACTGTTTATGATTTTGATGAATATACGCCAATTGATGCATCAGATCACTGGCAGTCTGGATGGACAGCTAATGGATACTGGTCATATTGGGTGAGAGATGATGTGAATAATAGTTTTGATTATTCTGGATTAGGCGCATCGAGTCGAGTTTTACAAAACGGTTCTTGGGACGTCTGGAACTTTAATGTTTCGTTTGCAGAAGAACCCATTGCAGCATTTACTCCAGTCGCTCCTTATTCGAATGCGATAGATTTCACAAAAGGCTATTTTATGGTAAACGAAGAATGGTTTGGCCATACAAACGGATCTGTAAATTTTGTCAGCAATGACGGAAAAATTAATTATAGAGTTTACAGTGATGTAAATCAAAATAAAGCTTTTGGCGCTACAACGCAATACGGAACCATTTATGGCGATAAGTTCTATTTTGTTTCTAAACAAGCCAAAGATGGAGGAGATACACAATATACGCCAGGCGGAAGGCTAGTGGTTGCCGATGCTTTAACCATGAAAACCCTCGCAGAATTTGATAATGTAGGAGGAGGAGACGGACGTTCTTTTGTTGGAGTTGATGAAAAAACGGGATATATAGGTGCTTCAAACGGAGTTTTTATTTTTGATATTGCCAATATGAAAGTAGGAGCTCTTATAACAGGAACAGGTGGCGGAAGTCAGTACGCGGGACAGATAGGAAACATGATTCGTACTTCTCAATATGTATTTGCAGTAAAACAAAATGGTGGAATTTTAGTAATTGATCCTAAAACTAATACTGTAATTAAAACCATTACAGGCGCGTTTCATTCGGTTACACAATCTAAAGACGGAAGCATCTGGGGAATTCAGAATAAGAAAATAATAAATATTGATCCCTTAACTTTTGCAACTATTGAATATGCCATTCCAACCACTCAATATTTAGGTTCTTGGGGCGCTTGGAATGCAGGAAGTTTTACTTATAGCAATAAAGAAAATGCATTGTATTGGATGAATTCTGTCAACGCATTTACTTCGGGTGTTCAAATTATAAAGTTTGATGTTGCCACTAAAAAATTCAACGAAAGTTTTGCTACGCTTCCGGGGCAAACGGGAACTTTTAAACAAATTCCTTATGGAGCAGCATTGAGACTTGATCCTGTTTCAGATCAGATTATTGTAAATACGACCGAAAGCGGTTTTGGAGCACATTACCAAAAAAACTGGATTCATACTTTTGACAATACTGGAAAATTAATTGATACTAAAATTCTAAATGATTATTACTGGTTTCCAGCGATGACGGTATTTCCAGACAATGCAGCGCCAGTTGTAAATGCAATTCTGCCATCACAAGTTTCAACAGGAAGTCCGACAATTATTGATCTGAAAACAGTGGTTTCAGATGAAGACAATTTATCTGCGGCAATTGTAAAAACAATAAAATCTAACAGCGATGAAAACATTGTTTCGGCAGCAATTAATGTGAATGAAGAGCTAATTATTACGCCAAAAGCAGGAGGAAAAGCAACAATTGTAATCAGTTTTAATTCTAATGGAAAAATTGTAGAAAAATCGATTTTGGTTGACACAGCGGTTTTAGGCAGAGACGAATTCACGAAAGTGCAATTATCAATTTATCCAAATCCAGTTTCAGATTATCTCAATATTAGTACTGAAGATGAAGTTACTGATGTTGTCATTTATGATGTTAATGGAAGAACGATTAACACTCAATTAAACAACAATCAAATCGATGTAAGCAATTTTGCAAAAGGCTTTTATATTATCAATATTGTAACCGATAAAGCAAAATACACGCAGAAATTTATTAAAAGATAAAATTTAAAAATTGTAATAATTTGAGGCTGTCACAAAAGTGACAGCCTTTTTTAATGCTCCGTAGGAGCATCATGTTGGTAGAATCGTGTTGGTAGAAAAATATCGGTAACAATCATTATATTTACAATACAAAATTTCGAGCATTATGAAAGCATTGGTAATTGGAGCCACAGGAGCAACAGGAAAAGAGCTGGTTAATCTTCTATTGGAAAATAACGATTATGAAGCAGTTTCAATTTTTGTGAGACGCCCAACAGGAAAATCACATCCAAAATTGATCGAGCATGTTGTTGATTTTTCGAATGTAGATTCGTTTCAGAATTTAATTGACGGAGACGTTCTTTTTTCTTGTTTAGGAACTACGTTGAAAGATGCTGGCTCAAAAGAAAAACAATGGAAAATCGATTATGATATTCCTGCCGACTTTGCAGCCACAGCAAAACAAAACAATGTAAAATCTTTAGTTTTAGTTTCTTCTTACGGAGCTTCAGCAAAAAGCAACGTATATTATTCTATGATGAAAGGAAAACTAGAAGATTATCTTCTTGAGCTTCATTTTCCACAATATATTATTTTCAGACCCGGACCTCTAATTCGAGAAAATACAGATCGTTTAGGTGAAAAAATTTCAGTGAAAGTTATAGAATTATTTAATGCAATTGGACTTTTTAAAAGCCTAAAGCCAATAACAACCGCATTTTTAGCTGAAAAATTAGTGAAAGCACCAAAAGCACTTCCTGTAGGAAACACAACGCTTGAATTGAAAAGTATTCTGGAACTATAAGTGAAATTTGCTATTCAGAATGCAGAGAAATGGAAGCAGAATAAAATATGTAATCCAAACAGTAATACTTAAGTCTTTTTGGGTGTAATTTTATAATAAACTCTTTTCCGAATAAGGGTTTTTAGACTATTTTGCTTTACCTTTATACCTTTACCACGCCAAGAAATGAACAAGAATTATCCCATTCCAGAAAACGAACTGCAGCGTTTAGCGGCCCTTAAACGTTACAATATACTTGACACACTTCCCGATGATGCTTTTGACGATGCAACGAGGCTTGTTTCTTATATCTGCGGAGTGCCAATTGCCCATATTTCTTTTATTGATGAAGACAGACAATGGTTTAAGTCTGAAATTGGAATAGGAGTTTCTGAAGTGCCTCGTGAAATCACTTTCTGTAATTACACTATTTTAGATACTGAAATTGTAGAAATCAACGACACACATGTTAATGAAAGATTTAAAGATGATCCAAATGTTACTGGAGGTTTCAATGTAAGATTTTATGCTGGCGTACCTCTTACAACGCCAGATGGTTATAATATTGGAACTCTTTGTGCTATAGATCATGAGGTCAAAGAATTGAATGATAACCAACGTAATGCACTTTCTATTATAGCAAAACATGTTATAGCTCAGCTTGAGTTAGGCACAAAAAACAATCAGTTATATACTCAGAGAAAAATTGCCGAACGTGCTGTTTTGGCGAGAGACAGTTTTTTGGCCAATATGAGCCACGAAATCAGAACGCCATTAAATGCCATTATTGGTTTTACAGATTTGCTTGCGCAGACAGAACTCGATGATACACAGCGTGATTATATTGGAAGTGTTCAGATTGCAGGCGAAAATTTGCTTTTGATTGTGAATGATATTCTGGATCTTTCAAAGATTGAATCTGGAAATTTAACAATCGAAACTGAATCTTTTAATTTGAAGAAAACCCTCAAGCATGTTTATAGTTTACTGAAAGTTAAAGTGCAGAAAGAGGTTGAATTTAATCTTTTTCTTGATGCCGAATTGCCAGATATGGTAATTGGCGATCAAGGAAGACTCAATCAGATATTGGTGAACCTTATTGGAAACGCACTTAAATTTACAAATGAAGGAGAAGTAACGGTTTCGGTAAAGAAAACAGAGGAAACAGAAGACAGTTATTCATTTAAATTTTCTATAAAAGACACTGGAATCGGAATTCCGAAAGATAAGCTTGAAACTATTTTTGAACGTTTTACGCAAGGCGAAGAAAGTACAACACGCACATTTGGAGGCACTGGACTTGGCCTTAATATTGTAAAACAATTGGTAGAGCTGCAGAAAGGAGAGGTTCATGTAAAAAGTACCGTAAACCGTGGTTCAGAGTTTTTCTTTACCCTTTCGTACAAAAAATCAGATTCTGAAGAAGCAGAAGTGAAAACGGTTTCTAAAAATGATTTAGGAAATCTTAAAATACTCCTTTGTGAAGACAATGTTTTAAACCAAAAGCTGGCCAAAAGCGTAATTAATAATTTTGGTTTTGATTTGGATATCGCACAAAATGGAGAAGAAGGAATTGAGTTATTGTCTCAAAAAAAATATGATTTGGTCTTAATGGACTTGCAAATGCCTGTTAAAGACGGCTATCAAACCACAGAATATATTCGAAATGAGATGAATTCCAACATTCCGATTATTGCCATGACGGCACATTCTTTAGTAGGAGAGCAGGAGCGATGCTATAAAGTGGGAATGAATGCCTATGTGCCAAAACCATTTAAACAAGCAGTTCTTTTGAAAGCCATAAAAACGGTAATGTCACCAGATGCTGATACCCATCATAAGAGAATTATTGATATGTCTTTTTTGGATGAAATGTCAGGTGGAGATCTTGAATTTAGCAAAGAAATGATAAATCTTTTTGTTGAAAAAATTCCAAGTCAAGCCACACAATTACAAGAAGCATTTAAGAGGACCGATTATGACAACGTAAAAAAATTGGCGCATAATATGAAATCTAGCATGGATATTTTTATGCTTCAAGATTTAAGCAATTGTCTGTCGATTATCGAAGAAGAAGCATCATCTGGCGAATTTACTGCTGAAACATTAGATAAAGTAAATATTTTCAGCTGCGGAATCGAAGAAGTCGTTAAAATTTTAAAAGAGCTATGATATAATAAAAATATGCATTAGCTTTATAATTATGATGTTATAATTTTGGTTTGTCCCAAAGAGAAAAAATTAAAAAATGAGAATTATTGTAGCCGAAGATAATGATATCCTACGCAAATCGTTATCTTTTTTTCTAGAATCTAAAGGATTTAATGTTGACCAGTTTTCTGATGGAAAAGAGGCGCTAGAAGCGATCGAAAAAGAAAACTATGATTTAATCTTGACTGATATAAACATGCCGGGAGTTAGCGGAATGGAAATTACCCAGCACGTTAGAGAAAACCTGAAATCGGATATTCCTGTTATTATATTGACTTCTTCGGGTGTTGAGCAGACTGAGCTTGACTCTTTTGATATTGGAGCAAATGAATTTATTGCTAAACCAGTAAGTCCGGCTGTACTATTAGTGAGGATTAATAAATTGCTAAAAACCCGAATCTGATGAAGTTTGTATATTATTCTATTTTCCTGCTTTTTATTTCCTCTATTGCAATTGGACAAGAAATCAATATTGATGAGACTCTGACAAATGCAAGACGCGAGGCTGAAAAAGAAAATTATGATAAAGCATTGTCGCTAGTAGAACCTATTCGTGTAAAATATCCTGAAAATGAAGACGTGCAGACTTTTGCAGGAAGGCTTTATAGCTGGAAAAAAGACTATAAAACTGCTATAAAAATTTTGTCTTCAATGGCAGACAGAAATAATCCGAATCCTGAGGCTTTGCAAGCGCTTATAAATGTGTATTTCTGGACAGAAGATTATGAAAAATGTATTTCGTATTGCGATAAATATCTTGCGATCGATCCAAAATCGGTTGAGGTTTTAAAGATTAAAGCCACTTGTCTGGAGAAATTAAACCGCGATCAGGAAGCATTAGATTTGATAGATAAAGCCTCTTACATCGATAATAGCACGCAAGCCTTTAGTGGAATACGCACGCTTATCGGACGCAAAGCAAAAAATACAGTTTCAGCTTCGTACCTAAATATTTCGACTTCAAATCCAGGACAGCAGCCATTTCATTATGGATATGTTGAGTATTCGCATAAATTCAGCAAATCGGCAATTGTAGGAAGGGCAAATATTGGTAATATCGGCAGCGAAACCCAAATGCTTTTTGAAACCGATTTTTATCAGACCTTTTCAAACAAAAGCTATTTGTACGCAAATGCTGGAGTTTCAACGGGAGAAACTATATTTCCTGTAGCCAAAGCTGGTTTAGAATATTATTTTAAGCCACAGAAACATTTTGATTTCTCTCTTGGAGGACGATTCATGCATTTTGATACAGACGATATTACGCTACTAACAGGACAAGTTGCCTACAATGCTGGAATTTATAGTTTTGCTTACAGACCTTATTATGATATTTCGAACGAACTTTTTTCTCATGTTTTAAGCGTCCAGCGCGTAAATGAAGAAAAGGAACGTCTTATCAGACTGGAATTGCAATATGGAAACGTTCCGTATCTGTATCTCTACAATAATTTTACAGAGCCCTTAAAAGCATACCGTGTCGGACTTCAATATCAGCATCGCTTTGGAGATTCATTTTTTGTGCGTCCGATTTTCCTTTACGAATACGAAGAGTATATTCCTAGTGAATACAGAAACAAGTTTAATGTACAGTTAATTGTAACGAAACGTTTTTAAGATGACAGAATTCTGGGAACTATATAAAAATGGCCACTGGGAAGTGCCTTTTCTTACTTTTTGCATTTATCTGTTCGTAGCTGCTTCACTTATTCTGTATCTTATTATTGTTGCTAGCAGAAACAGTAAAATAAAACGAGAACGCTTTAGTAAGGAATACAGTTCTATAATAGATAAGGTTATGTCGGCTGTTATTTTTGAGGATATTTCTTTTGCCGAAATAAAAAAAGACAAAAATTTCCTAGTCCTTTTTGATACGCCTTTTTTTAGAGAAGTTTTGACAGAATCTCTGATAAATCTCCACAAAAATTATGAAGGTATTTATGCTCAAAAACTAGAACAATTTTATAAAGATTCTGGGTTGATAAAAGATTCATTTAAAAAACTTAAAAGCCTAAAATGGGAAGTAAAGTGTAAAGGAATCACCGAACTGGCAGAGTTTAATATAAAAGAAGCATTCGATCAGATTATTGTTTATTCTAAAGCGAGAAAAAAAACATTAAAGATTGTAGCAATTAATGCAGCGATTAAACTTGAAGGAACCGAAAGCATAAAGTATTTAGTAGAACATTCAGATCCTATTGACGATTGGATGCAGTTAAATATCATTGGAGCTTTCAAAAAACATGATATAGGCGATAGAGAAGGAATTGAACATTTATTAGAATCGCAAAATACAACAGTAATTGCGCTTGGTTTAAAACTAATAAAAGAGCTTAAACTAACACAGAAGCTTCCTTATGTTGTTCATTTGGCAGACAATACTTCAAACACTGTAATTAAATACAAAGCACAGAGTCTTTTACAGACCTTAACAGTATAATATTATAAGAAAATGACTTTTTTTAATACTGAAATAACGTGGTTTTTGGATATATACATACTCCTGATTCTTGGTTACGCCATACTAATCATGTCTTCTTATTTAATGCTGGCATATATTTCCACAAAAGAGCTTAGAAGATATCTTAAGCGAAATAGTTTTGTTGATTATGATGTGCTCTTAACCAGCGAGTTTGCACCACAACTGTCACTAATTGCACCCGCTTATAATGAAGGTCTTACGATCGAAGAAAATGTGAAATCATTGCTTTCGCTGAATTACAACAATTATCAGGTAATTGTGGTAAACGATGGAAGCAAAGACCATTCGATGGAAATCTTAACCAAAACCTACGATTTGGTTTTAACCAATTTGGAATTTCATCCGAAAATTGAAACCAAAAAAATTAGAGGAATTTATACTTCTAGAAATGCAGCTTTCAAAAAACTGATAGTTGTCGATAAAGAAAATGGAGGTAAAGCAGATGCCTTAAACGTCGGACTTAATATTGCCCAAAATCCGTATGTAGTTTGTATAGATGTTGACTGTATCTTAGATAAAGATTCACTTTTAAAACTTGCAAAACCATTTTTAGAATCGTACGGAAAACGTATTATTGCAACTGGAGGAGTGGTTCGAATTGCCAACCAATGTGTTATTAAAAACGGACGCTTGGTTGAAGTGAATGTTCCTGATGTAATGCTGTCGAGAATTCAAGTTTTAGAATATTTAAGAGCTTTTCTTTTAGGAAGAATGGCGTGGGGAAAACTCGACGGATTACTGCTGATAAGCGGTGCCTTTGGAGCTTTTGACAAAGAAATAGCTATACTTTCTGGCGGTTACAGCACCAAAACGGTTGGTGAGGATATGGAACTGATTGTGAGAATGCGCCGATATATGCTGGATAATAAACTGCCTTATTCGGTAAGTTATATTCCAGATCCGCTTTGCTGGACAGAAGCACCTGAAGATTTCAAAATATTCAAAAAACAGCGTTCCCGCTGGATGAGAGGCACAATAGAAACGTTAAGCATTCACCGCAGAATGTTTTTAAATCCGAAATATAAATTGCTAGGAATGTTGAGTGTGCCGTATTGGACCTTATTTGAGTTTCTAGCGCCAGCAATAGAATTCATTGGTTTGCTCATAACTGCTGTATTTATACTATTTGGTCTGCTAAACTGGCATTTTTTCTTTTTACTGCTGCTTTTTGTGTATACATTTGCAGTGTTGTTTTCGGTGATCGCATTGTACAGCGAAGAGAAAACCTATCACAAATACCCAAAACAAGCCGATTTTTTAAAATTACTGATGGCGGCTTTTATTGAACCATTTTACTTTCATCCGCTCACAGTTTATGCTGCTTTGGTTGGCTATAAAGAAAAAATAATGGGTACCAAAGGCTGGGGCGAAATGACAAGAAAAGGATTTACCAAGAAATAACTCATTAGTTAAAACAAAATCTAAATCTGTTTTCAAAACGATTCCAGAACTTGTACTTGTAGATTATTTTCAAAATTTAAAATTATCAGCATTTTTTTAATCTGTATGAACCAAAAGCTTTGCATCTTAGAGACTTTGCGAGATTGCATTTTTAAAACATAAAGAAAAGCTTTTGCGACCTTAAAACTAAGTTTAGCTAAAAAAGGCCTTTGCGAACTTTGCGGTAAAAAAACGCAACGAGAAGTAGAGAAATAAAAAAGCTGCGCAAGGGCTCAGACTTGCACAGCTTTTTACAAAAACTCAAACTAATTACTCGTATTTTAAATATTTTAAAACATCTACTTTAGTAACCTGATATGCTTTTGCTAAAACAATTGTCAATGTTAAAAATAACAGCGAAACAAAAGCAATTAGAAAAGGCAGGAGCGGAATATCGATTCGAGAAGCAAAGTTTTCTAACCATTTCTGCATTAATAAATAAGCCGGAATAATTCCGATTAGGAAACCAATTAAGCAGAAAAGAACATATTGTTTAGATAGTTCTTTTAGCAAAATATTGGTTTCGGCTCCAAGCGTTTTTCTGATGGCGATTTCTCGTAATCTTCTTTCCATAGAAAAAGAAGCCAAAGCAAATAATCCGAAAACGGCAATTAATATTACCACAACATTCAGTAAAGCAAACAAGTTTCTCTGATCTTGATATTTTTTATAAGTTCTCGCAAAGTTTTTATCTACAAAACCATACTCAAAAGGATATTCCTGATCAACTTTAGTTTTCCAGAATTTGTCTATAGCCGCAATTGTTTCAGGCATTTGTTCAGGTGATATTTTGACCGTAATATTTCGCATATTATTGATCACCCAGTCAAAGCTTTTAATATGAAAAAAGATCATTGGAGCAATACGGTATTCTAATCCTACATAATGAAAGTTTTTGACAATACCTACCACTTTAAATTTCTGTCCGCCAAATACAACTTCCTTATTTACAGGATCTTTTTCCTGAAGTGTTTTTGCGGCAACTTCGTTCAATAAAGCGCTCGAAATGCTGTCTGTTGCCAATTTAGGGTCTAGATCTCTTCCTTTGATTATTTTGATGCCTAAAAGATTCAGCTGTCCAAAATCCATTGGCATTTGTTGAGTAATTACTTCTTTGTTTGATTTGTAGTGAAGACCCTGCCATGAATTATCATTGCTGCCAATAGA
The DNA here is from genome assembly GCF_003254545.1 of Flavobacterium tistrianum. Lineage (GTDB taxonomy): Bacteria > Bacteroidota > Bacteroidia > Flavobacteriales > Flavobacteriaceae > Flavobacterium > Flavobacterium tistrianum. Next base: position 446,153 of record NZ_QJRH01000073.1, on the reverse strand, counting down.
AAATATTCCAGCAGAAACCGTTTCAACGCCTTTGATTTTTAACAGTTCCTGTTTAATGATTTTATACCTTTCATACTGATTTTTCCCTTTTTGAGGTTTAAATGAAATATCCATAATCTGAGCACCATTAAAACCTAAATCTTTATCTGCCATAAAGTTTACTTGCTTGTAAACAATAAACGACCCGATAATGAAAAGCGTAGCAATAGAAAACTGTAAAACAAGCATTCCGTTTCTAAGCCAAACACCGCTTTTGCTTCTCGAGAAGTTTCCTTTCAATACTTTAAGCGTTTCAAAATTTGAAATATATACGGCTGGAAAAACTCCCGAAACTATAATAACAAAAATGAAAATCAAGACAAGCTGCAAGTAAAACTGAGTTCCGATAAGTGTTAGATTTTTTCCTAAAAACGAATTGTAAAATGGTAGCGAAAGTTCCACAATTACCATTGCTAACAATACAGAAAATAAAGTTATCAGCATAGTTTCAAAAACAAATTGCGCAATAATTTGATTTTTCGATGCACCAATAATTTTACGTACACCAACTTCTTTAGCTCGTTTTACGGCATTTGCCGTTGCCATATTGATATAGTTTACAATTGAAAGTATTAAAATTAAGATCGATAAACCCATTACTATTTTTAGAAACTGCAAATTGGCGTTTAGTTCTGGAAAAGCAGAATTTCCTTGATAAAGTCTTGCCTTTGTAAACGGAAGAAGCCTTGATTTTATAGGGTCTCCGTATTGTTTAATAAACTGCTCAATTGATAAACCTTCAGCTTTTGCCTGTTTTTTGTAGTTGTCTTCTAGAAAAATTTTGTCTAAGTTTTGAATAACCGCAGTTGTATCGCTTTGTTTTTTCAACTTAAGCATTAAACCATAATTAAAACCCCAATTGTCTTTATCTCTTTCTAATTCTTCTTCAACTACCGGAGTAATAACTGCGGGCATTACTGATGCTTTTTCAGGCATTTTATAAACACCTCGAACAACAAAAATGCGATCGGCGTATTTCACCTGTTTACCCATTGGGTTTTCATTCCTGAAAATCTTAGTGGCTGCTGCTTCAGAAATTGCCATACTGTTGCGATCATGAAGAGCCGTTTTGGCGCTGCCTTGAATAAATTCAAAAGGGAAAAAAGAAAAGAAACTTCTTTCGGCAGAAAAGATTTTGTCAACTAATTCTATTTTTCCGTTATACTGAATCGTCTCTTTTGTATAATAAGGTCTATAATAGCAGTATTGATCTAAATACGAAGTAGTTTCTTTTAGCATTCGACCTGGAACCGGAGAGTTTGTTGTCCAGATATTTCCACCACCAAAATCGTTCATTACATTATAAATCTTATCCTTTTCAGGATTCCACTGATCGTAAGAATGTTCGTCGTTCCAGTATAGAATCGCAAAGATTAAACCTGCAATTCCAATACTTAAGCCTAAAATGTTTAGTACCGTAAATAATTTGTTATTCTTTATATGATAAACAAATATGTTTGTCCAATTCTTCAACATGATCTTAATATTTAGAATTTACTAAAACATCAACATTTCTATGATTTACTTTTTCAGAAAGAATTACACCATCTTTCATGAAAATGGTTTTCTGCGAGAATGAAGCGTCGTAATCGGAGTGTGTTACCATCAAAATTGTAGATCCGCTGGCATGAAGATCGGTTAGTAATTCCATTACTTCATTTCCGTTTCGGCTGTCTAGGTTTCCTGTTGGCTCATCTGCCAAAATAATTTTCGGATTATTGATTAAAGCTCTTGCTACTGCCACACGCTGTTGCTGTCCGCCAGAAAGCTGCTGAGGAAAATGCTTCAATCGGTGTGCAATTCCCAAGATTTTTGCCATCTCGTTTACTCTTGATTTTCTTTCTGCTGAAGGAACGTTAGCGTAAATTAAAGGCAATTCGATATTATCGAAAACTGATAATTCATCAATTAAGTTGAAGTTCTGGAAGATGAATCCGATGTTTTCTTTTCTGGCTTGCGATTTTTGTTTTTCCTTCAAACCCACCATTTCCTGATCAAGAAGTTGGTAGCTTCCGCTTGAAGCGCTATCCAGAAGTCCGATAATGTTCAATAAAGTCGATTTTCCGCTTCCAGACGGCCCCATAATAGAAACAAAATCGCCTTGATTGATGGTTAACGAAATTTCACTTAATGCTTTAGTTTCTAATTCCTCAGTTCTAAATACTTTCGAAAGTTTTGTAATGGTAATCATAATTTGACTGTTTTGATTTTGATTGATTTTCTTTTTAAATTTTTATACCCTTAGGAAATGACAGAAACAAGTCTGAAAATTAAGATAAAATTTTTTTAATTTATCGCTATTTATTTTGTTATTTGTAGTTCCGAAAGAGGTTAATTATTAATGATTTACAAGTTCTAATGTGATTTTCGTGCCAGTAAATTAAACCTTGTAAACGCCTTGTTTTTAAGGGATTATTTTTCCGAATAAATTTAAACTGTCCATAAGTGGACACCTTTCGTCCAAAACTGAACAATAATGAAAAAGACCAACGCATCTATTTTAATCATCGACGATCAGGAAGACATTCTTTTTGCATCAAAAGTTTACCTGAAAAAGTATTTTGAAAACATTTATACACTCAATAATCCTAAAAACATTGTCGAATTATTGGCAAAAAATGCCATTGATGTTGTACTGTTAGACATGAATTATAGATTAGGATTTGAAGATGGGAGAGAAGGTTTGTATTTATTGAAAGAAATAAAAACGCTTTCGCCAAAAACGGTAGTAATTCTAATGACCGCTTTCGGAAAAGTAGAAACAGCTGTTGAAGGCTTAAAATCGGGTGCTTTTGATTATATTCTGAAACCTTGGGAAAATAAAAAGCTTTTAGAATCGGTAAAACAAGCTGTAGATAAAGCCCGAAAAGAACAGAAGAAAAGTAAAGATGTTGAGATAAAAGAAGACTTTTTTGTTGGTAGTTCTGAAATTATAAAAAAGGCTTATTCGCTAGCAGATAAGGTCGCAAAAACCGATGCAAATGTTCTGATTTTGGGCGAAAACGGAACAGGGAAATTTGTTCTCGCACATCATATTCATACACAATCCGAAAGAAAAAATCAGCCGTTTATTGCAGTTGATTTGGGGTCTTTAAATTCTAATATTTTCGAAAGTGAATTGTTTGGTTATGCCAAAGGCGCTTTTACCGATGCAAAAACGGATACAGCCGGACGTTTTGAAATGGCACAAAACGGAACTATTTTCTTAGACGAAATAGGAAATGTACCGCTTCATCTGCAATCAAAACTTTTACAGGTTATTCAGACGAAAACCGTAACAAGATTGGGCGAAACAAAAGCAAGATCTTTGAATGTTAGAATTATTACTGCAACAAACTTGAACTTAAAACTAGAAGTTGCCGATAAAAACTTCCGTGAAGACTTGTATTATCGCATTAATACGATGGAGATTGTTTTACCTCCGCTGAGAGAAAGACACGAAGATAAGATTCCTCTTGCCGAATATCTTTTGGATAAAATGATTGAAAAATATAGTCGTGACGAAATCACTTTTGATAAAAAAGTCTTAGAACAGATTGAAAAACACGCTTGGAACGGAAATATCCGCGAAATGGAAAATAAGATTGAACGCGCTGTAATTCTTTGCGAAAATAATACCATCACAGTTTCTGATTTGGATTTGGAAACCGTAACGCCTTACGAAGAAAATTCAGATGATATTCAGCTTTCTTCCGTTGAAAAAGCTGCTGTTGAAAAAGCACTTCTTAAAAACAATAATAATATCAGTAAAACTGCCGAAGAATTGGGTTTGTCAAGAGGCGCGCTCTACCGACGTTTGGAGAAATTTAATATCAATATTGACTAGGTTATGTTAAGGACTTTACAAACTTATAAACTCCTTTTTCTTCGATTAACTTTTATCGTGATCGGAATCGAATTGTCCCTGTATTTCTTTAGAATTGGTTTGCTTTTTACGGGAGTTTTTGGTCTCTGCATGGTTTTTCTGCTAGGAAGGGAAATGTATTTTTATGTTAGAAATATGGTTTTGATTTATAATAAAACCATTTCTTCCATATTACAGGATGATTTTAGCTCTGATTTTTCTAAGCATAAATTCAATAGTACATATAACGAGCTTTTCACTTTGTATGAAACTTTAAAAAACAAACAAAATGAGCAAGTTACAAGAGATATTATTTACCGTTCGATTTTAAATAATATAGAATCTGGCGTTATTATTTTGCAGAAACAAGAAAGTGATTGGAGTATTTTTTTAATGAACGATTATTTTTCGAGCCATTTTAATGTTCCGAAAGTTTCAAAATGGAAATATCTTAAGAATCAGTTGCCGTCTTTGTGTGAAATTATCGAAGAAGATGATTTTCATGAAATTAAAACTTCGATAGAGCTGAGCATAAACGAACAAAGCAAACAGACGTTTGTTTTGCAGGCTTCGCGAACCGAAATTTTTGGGCAGGATTACTTTATTGTTCTACTAGATTCCATTCAGAATGTAGTAGAAAAGAAAGAAAAAGATGCCTGGATTAATCTGATGAAAGTGATTTCACATGAATTGCTAAATTCTATAACGCCAATTCGTTCAATCTGCCAGAATCTGGAAGATTTGGTAGAACAAGATACGCTTTCTACAGAAGATTTAGAAGACATCAAAAACAGCGTACAAACGATGTTGAGACGAAGCGATCATTTGCAGAAATTTGTTGAGGGATATCGAAAATTGGCAATGCTTCCTTCTCCCAAAAAAGAAAAAGCAGAATTGCTGTATTTGGTCGAAAACTGTATCGAAGTTATGAATCCGTTGTTTAGGAAAAATAATATCGAAGTGATTAATGGCGTTACTAAAAACTATTTGATTAATGTAGATTCTCAGCAGTTAGAGCAGGTGTTGATTAATTTGTTGACGAATTCTATTAACGCTTTAGAAAACAGTAATTTGAAACAAATTTCGATTTCAGCGGAAGCCAAAAATAATCGCATTTTTATTAAAGTCTCAGATTCCGGAAAAGGAATTGAAAAAGAAATTGAGGACAAAATATTCCTTCCGTTTTTCACGACTCGACCTGAAGGCGCTGGTATTGGACTTACTTTATCTAAGAACATTATTGAAGCACACGGCGGTTATATTTCGCATAAAAGCGAAAATGGAAAAACGGTTTTCGAAATTAGTTTGATTGAGGATTGATATTCTATTGATATTTTTTTGTTTTTATGCGTATAGGAATCACCGTAATCTTGTCATTCTGAGGAACGAGGAATCACACGCTGGATTCGACAAAGATTAGGAAATTCACTTTACGGAATTTCTAGTGTGATTGCTTCGCCAGTTCGCTATCGCTCGTGTTCTCGTTCCTCAGAATGACAGACATTGACAGAACTTTGTCAAAGTTTCAAACTTTGACAAAGTTTTCGAAGCAACAGAGTTCTTCATAAAGTATTAGTTTTTTCGAATAAGCATTTTTAATCTTCCACTTTTAAAGTTCACTTCAGAAATAATAGTGGCAGAAAAAATTAAAGTTCCGCCCAAAAGCAAACGCCAAGAAAGATTTTCTCCCAAAATAAAGAAAGCTCCAATTGCGCCGAAAACAGGCTCAAACAAATAAATAACTGCTACACGTTCTGCCGATAAATAACGTTGTGAAATGTTTGAAACCGTGTACATAAAAGCTGTAGAAAATAAGGCGCAATAAATTACGCCCATCCAGAACGTATTATTTTGTGGAAACCATTCTGATGAACTGTCTGTTGACGCTATTAAAAAAGTAAAAAGTGCACAAAACGCAAACATTGGCACAATAGAATATAAGAGGTTTTTGGTAGCTGAATGTTTTTCGACAGCAATTAAATAAACCGCAAAAGCAAAGGCTCCAGCAATAGTAAATAAATCCCCAAAGTTTATGGTAAATTTATCCTGAATGGCAATAATAAATAACCCAGTTAAAGCCGTCAAAGCGGCAATCCAGATTTTTAGTGAAGCATTGGTTTTATAAATTGCCAGTTTTAATAACGGAATAATAATAACGGTTAATCCAGCAATAAAAGAGCATTGAGAAGCATCTGTATATTTGAGACCAACAGTTTGCAGTTGAATACCTAAAAACATTGGCACAGCAAGCAAAAAGCCTGTTTTAATAGCTTCTCGATTGATGTCTTTAACATATTTCCAAAAAATAATACTCAATACCACAACAGCCAGCAGGAAACGATAACATAAGAATACGTTTAATGAATATTCGCCAATTGCCATTTTGGTAATCGAGTAAGATATTCCCCAGAATGCGGTGCCGAGAATTAGTAAAAACAATAAAAGCTGTCTTCTTTCCATTTTTAAATCAATACTTTTTTCATCATTAAATCAGTTTGTTCGTCATCGCCCAATCTAAAAATATGCGTGTCAAATTGTACGAAACCATTTTTAGTATAGAAACTTACTGCCCTGAAATTCTTTTCCCAAACACCCAACCACATGTACGTAGCTTTTATTTCTTCAGCAATTTTTTCTGCCTGAGCGTATAAGGCCTGTGCGACTTTTTTTCCGTGAAATTCTTTTGCAACATAAATGCGTTCTATTTCTAAGGCATTTAAATCTTCTTTTTCGGTTTGTGCATCGGCTGTATTTAATTTCAAGTAACCAACAACTTTTTCGTCTAAAACAGCTAAATAGAAATACGATGAAGGATTGTTCAATTCGGCAGTCAGTTTTTCTGTTGCGAAGCTTTCTTCTAGGTATTTTTTCATGTTTTCTTCGCTATTTACATCAGCAAAAGTTTCAGAAAAAGTTTGTCTGCCAATGGTTTGAAGTTTTAAAACATCATCTATCGTGGCTTTGGTTATTTTTAAAGTGTCCATTTTTTTATTTCTTTAATGCGTAAAAATCTATTTTTTATTCTTTATAAATGCGTAAATTGCATCAATGGATTTACAGCAGATAAAATATTTTTTGGCTTTGGCCCGCGAACTTCATTTCTGGAACACCGCCGGAAAAATGAATATTACACAATCTGCACTTAGCCGTCAGATTCAGTCTTTAGAGAATCAGCTTGGTGTTCAATTGTTTGAGCGTAACAAACGCAATGTTAAACTGACTGCCGCTGGCCAATTCTTAAAAGAAAAATGGGAGGTAGAATTGAGTAAACTCGAATTTATTCATCAATCTGCCCGCCAGATTCAGTTAGGGGAGAGCGGTACAATTACCATTTCTCATCCCGATTCTATTTCGGCTTCTCTAATGCCCGAAATTTTATCACGTATTTCTGATGCTTATCCTAAACTTAAAATCAAACTGGTTCAAGTTATCTATGAGAATCAGCAGGATTTCCTTCGTAATTATAAAATCGATTTGACAATTACGAGAGATATCAATAATGCAAAAGATATTCAATCTCAAAAAATCTATACCGATCACTTGGCCATTGTAGTTCCCGAAAATCATCCGTATCGAACGCCAGAAGATCTAACCAAAGAAACGCTTGCTTCTCAGAAGTTTATTTTGCCAACCAACGACGAAGGGAGCAGTTATAGCGAGCTTATACAAAGGTTGTTCAATTCTTTAGAAAATGCTCCAGAAGTTTATCTTCATTCTGAATTTGGTTCTTCTATAATCGCTTTGGTTCGAAAAGGACTCGGAATTGCCATTTTGCCCGATTCGTACGTTTTTCATGAAATTCCTGGAATCCGATTTATCAAATTACCGCTGGAAACCGATTTGTATGTCAATTGGAGAACTGAAGATCATAATCCTGTGTTGGCCAATGTTTTAAAATTGATTATCCCGTAAACCGTTAAGCCCTCAGCATTCCGATATGCGGAATTCCGTCTTCATCATAAACTTCTCCTTGTTCTACAAATCCTAATGATTGGTAGAATTTTGATAAATGATATTGCGCACTGATTCTAATTGGATTTTTTCCAAATTTTTCTTCACAACCCGCGATTGAAGCTTCCATTAGTTTTACTCCTAAACCTAATCCGCGATGCGATTTCTCAATTACGACTCTTCCTATTGAAACTTCATCATACGAAACTCCTTTTGGAAGCAAACGCGTCACACCTGCCAATTCGTTATCGACATAATACAACAAATGAAAACCTTTTTGGTCTTTATTGTCTAAATCGAGATAAGGGCAGTTTTGTTCGACTACAAAAACGTCACATCTCAAACGAAGCATATTGTATAATTCGTGATTGGTTAATTCGTCAAATGATTTAATGGAATGGCTGAATGTCATTTTTTATTTTAGGCTTTAATTTTTGACAAAGATAAAAGAGAGAATAATGATTAAAAATGCTATTTTTTTATCATGTGATGCCGGAAACGCATTACTGTGTGAAGTCGAAAACTTTGTCAAAGTTTCAAACTTTGACAAAGTTCGGCCAACAGTTTGGCATTCCGAGGAATGAGACACGAGCGATACCGAACTGGTGAAGCAAATCTTCGCAAGAAGGCTCCATCAAGATTTTAAAATCATTGTATGAAAAACATAGCCCGTGGTTTCAACCACGGTGATACGTATGGTAATTATGATTGCGTTCCCGTGGTTGAAACCACGGGCTATGTTTAGCACGATGACGCATTTTTCGATGTAAAAAAAAACTTTGTCAAAGTTCTGAACTTTGACAAAGTTGAATGTAATCGTCAATATATTTTTAGTGAGAAACCGCTTTTAAACCAACAATAGAACCAACCAAAGTGGCTAAGAAAAACAGTCTCCAGAAAGCTGCTGGTTCTTTAAAAATAAAGATTCCAACTAAAACAGTTCCTACAGCGCCAATTCCTGTCCATACCGCGTAAGCAGTTCCTAACGGAAGCGTTTCTGTAGCTTTCATTAATAAAAGCATACTTACTGTTAAAGATATAAAGAAACCAATATACCAATAGTACATTTCTGTTCCTGTTGTTGCTTTTGCTTTTCCGAGACATGATGCGAAGGCTACTTCAAATAGACCTGCGATGATTAAGATAATCCAGTTCATATAGTTAAATTTTATGCTGCAAAGTTCTTTTATGGAAATCAGAAAAAAATTAACAAATGATAAAAAATGAAATTATTTTAATTCTGCACGTATTCTGCTTAAACTGACTTGTGTTATTCCCAAATAAGAGGCAATATGACCTAATTGTATTCTTTGCAAGAGTTCGGGATGATCTTTCATTAATTCCAAATAGCGTTCAGACGCATTTTTAAACTGTTTAGAAATCAAACGCTCTTCTGTTTTGATTAATTCTTTTTCGGCAAATTTTCGTCCCCAATTGGCTATGTGAACATCTTCATTAAAGAGTTTTCTAAGATTTTCTGTTTTTAGTTCGTATAATTTGCAATCTTCCAAAAGTTCGATAGTCTCATAACCAGGCTGATCTTCCACATAACTTTTCATCGAAATAATGGTTTCGCCTTCTTTTCCAAACCAGAAAGTAACTTCATTATCTCTTTCTACATAAGCTCGCACCAATCCTTTTTTTATAAAATAAATATTCGATTCTACTTTGTTGGCTCGAAGCAAAATATGTCCTTTAGAAAATGCTATTTCTGTAACATTGTTTTGCAGAGCAAGTTTAGATTGCTCAGGAAGTGGGTGTATGTAATCAAGAATTTTGGAAATATCCATCAACGGAATTTTAGTATTTTTGGAATAAAGGTAAAAAGTAAACGGCAAAATGAAGTTACTTTAATAAAAAAATCCCATTTCAAAAGAAATGGGATATAAAATAACCTCTGCGATGAGCTATTATAAACAGAAGCCATTTTTGACCAACATATAGACTAATTTATTCCTCCGCCTAAAGCTTTATAAAGCAATACTTGTGAGTTTGCATTTCGAAGCTGGATATCAACAAAATCCAATTCTGCCTGCAGTTTATTTTTTTGTGCGTTGATGATTTCCAGATAATTGGCATAACCGCTCAAATACAAGTCGTTTGAGACATTTACGGCAATTTCAAGATGATCAATTTCGTTTAATTTGTATTTTAAAACATCTTCGTAAGCTTCGTTTCTGTGCAATAAAGCGCTCAATTCGTTGAAAGCTGTTGTTACTGCATTTTGATATTGAAGAAATGAAATTTCCTGTCTTCTGTTCGAAACATAAAATTCCTGTTTGATTTGTCCTTTATTGAAAACAGGAGCTGTCAATCCGCCCAATAATTGCCAAGCGAAAGAACCAGCGTCAAATAAGGTGTTGAACGAAAATGAGTTGAAACCAGCATAACCGCCCAGATTTACAGTCGGGAAAAAGGCAGCTCGAGCCGATTTAGCATCGGCGTTACTTGCTAATAATTCGAAGTAAGCTTCAGATACATCTGGTCTTTTATGAATAATAGAATCTACGCTTATTTTTTGATTTAAAACCTCTAAATGTCCAGCTAGGAAATCACTGCTTCTGTCAATTTTTCCGCCATATTCACCCAAAAGTGTCAATAAAGCTTTTTCAGTCTGATCGATACTTAATTTTAATTCTGAAGCCTCGGCATGAATATTATTGTTTTGCGCGTTAAACTGCTGTACAGCCAATTCAGTAGCTTTTCCAACCGATCTTTGTGCAGAAACAATATCCAATGCTCTTTCTTGGGTTTTCAAGTTGTTGTCGTAAATCGCCGCTTGTTTGTCTAAAGCTACAAGTTTAAAATACAAGTCGGCAACATCTCCTAAAAGGCGTGTTTGCAACAAACGCATTCCTTGCTGAGAGGCAAAAAATCGCTGTTGCGCTGCCTTTTTACGATTGCTTAGTTTTCCCCAAATGTCGGCTTCCCAAGAAACTTTTGCTCCTAGAAAAAAGTTAGGAGTTACCTTTTCATTGATTTTTTGTTTATCTGTAATATTCTGAGAGAAGTTAGTATCATAGTTACCAACGCCTTCCATAGTATATTTTCCATAGTGTGTTCCAGAAGCATCGGCAACAAGATCTAAAGAGGGAAGAAGCGCCAGTTTTGCCACTTTTAAATGCGAATTGGCAATCAAGATTCTTTCCTGCATGATTAAATAATCAGGATTTTTGGCAATAGCTTTCTTTAATAAAACTTCTAGTTTTGGATCTTTAAAAAAGGTTTCTGTCTTTAACGGAATAAATGTCTCGCTTGATGCTTCTTTCCTTTGTGCATCAAAATTTTCTGGAAGCTTTGCTGCATTTAGTTTGTTACTGACTTTTGGTGCAGAACAAGCTGTCAAAAGTAAAATTCCCGTAATTACAACGGCACTTTTGGTTGTCCTTATCATATCAGTATTTTTATATTGATTTATTATGTCTTTCATTGTTTAATTTTTATTCATTCGTTTTTCCAATTTCGCAAACAGTATGTAAAGTCCAGGAATAATCAAAAGGCCAAACACAGTTCCTATTAACATTCCACCCGCAGCTGCCGTACCGATCGAACGGTTACCAATTGCACCCGCACCAGAAGCGATACAAAGCGGAATCAATCCTGAAATAAAAGCAAAAGAGGTCATCAAAATAGGACGGAAACGAAGTCTGGCTCCTTCAATTGCGGCTTCGACAATATCACGTCCGAGTTTGTTCTGTGCCATTGCAAATTCTACAATCAGAATGGCGTTCTTGGCGAGTAGACCAATCAGCATGACGAGTGCTACTTGAGCATAAATATTATTATCGAGTCCCACCATTACAAGTGCAATGTAAGAACCGAAAACTCCAACTGGAAGACTCAATAATACTGGAAACGGAAGCAATAAACTTTCGTATTGAGCCGCAAGTAATAAGTATACAAAAAGTATACAAAGTGCAAAAATGTATGTCGTTTGGTTACCAGACAGAATCTCTTCGCGCGTCATACCAGACCATTCTACTTCAAAACGGCTTGGCAGTTTTTCGGCAGCAATTCTTTCGACGGTGGCAATGGCGTCTCCAGAACTGTAACCTTCAGCAGGTTCACCGTTAATCATAGCCGACATGTACATGTTGTAACGCGTTAAAACTTCAGGTCCATAAACTCTTTCTAATTTGATGAAAGTAGAAAACGGAACCATTTCGCCTGTTTCATTCTTCAAATACATATCCAAAATACTTTCTGGATTTTGGCGGAATTGTGGACTTGCCTGAACCATCACTTTATACATTTGAGAGAAACGGATAAAATTGGTTGCATAAAAAGAACCTAACATCGTCTGCAAAGTGCTCATGGCATTGTCAACCGAAATTCCTTTTTTAGCCGCAAGATCGTAATCAATATGAATTAAATATTGCGGGAAAGTGGCGTCAAAACTCGAAAATGAGTTCTGAATTTCTGGCGAAGCGTTTAATTCTTTTATGAATTCTTTGGTTACTTTATCGGTATTGGTAATGCTTCCTCCAGATTTATCTAATAAACGAAGCTCGAAACCACTCGTATTACCAAATCCGGGAACGGTTGGTGGTGCAAAAATCTCGATTTGTGCATCGGCAATGTTTTTTGTTTTTTCGGTAAGTTCAGCCATAAATTCGGTAACCGAAATATCACGTTCGCTCCAGTCTTTTAAGTTGATCATTCCCATTCCGTACGAAGCTCCAGCGATTTCAGTTACAATACTGTATCCTGCAAGAGTTGTTACGTTGTCTACACCTTTAATTCCTTGAGCAATTTTGGTTACTTCATCTAAAGCTTTTTCAGTACGTTCTACAGTTGCTCCTTGTGGCGTTGTAACACTTACGTACACCATTCCCTGATCTTCCGTCGGGATAAAACCTGACGCTAAGAATTTGGTTGTTCCCCAAGTCAATACGCAAAACAGCACTAATAAACCTACGGTTACAGTGTTACGGTCAGCAAATTTCACCAATACTTTGATGTATTTTGAAGTAATATTATCAAACCAATGGTTGAATCTATGGAAGAAACGATCTAAAAGCGATTTTTTCTCTTTATTAGGATCGTGCGCTTTCAGCATAATAGCACAGAGGGCAGGAGTAAGCGTAAGGGCATTAATACCCGAAATGACAATACTAATTGCCATTGTCAATGAGAACTGCCTGTAGAAAACCCCAACAGGACCGCTCAAGAAAGCAACCGGAATAAATACAGCAGCCATCACAATCGTAATTGCAATAACGGCACCTGTAATTTCTTTCATGGCGCTAATGGTAGCATCCATTGGCGACATATGTTCTTCGGTGATTTTTACGTGAACGGCTTCGACGACGACAATTGCATTATCAACCACAATTCCGATAGAAAGTACCAAAGCAAAAAGCGTCAATAAATTGATCGAGAATCCCATCATGGACATAAAGGTAAACGAACCAATAAGCGCCACAGGAACTGCCAATACTGGAATCAAAGTCGATCTCCAATCCTGAAGGAAAAGGAAAACTACAAATGCAACCAAAATAAAGGCTTCAACCAAAGTTCTTAATACTTCATGAATCGAAGCGTCAAGGAAACGAGAAACGTCGTAAGCAATATTAAATTCCATTCCAGGAGGAAAAGAAGAAACTTTCAATTCAGCCATTTTTTCTTTTACGCTCGCAATAACTTCAGAAGCATTCGAACCCGGACGTTGTTTTAGCATGATTGATGCAGAAGGTTTTCCGTCGGTTTTAGAAACCATTCCGTAACTCATTGCACCAAATTCAATTTTTGAGATGTCTTTTAATCTTAAAATTGTTCCGTCTGGATTGGCTCTTAACGGAATTTCTTCATATTGTTTTGGCTCGAAGAATTTTCCTCCATATTTAATTACATATTGTAATTGATTGTTCATTTGTCCTGAGCCTTCACCCACTTTACCTGGTGCGGCAGAAATATTTTGTTTTTGAAGAGAAGCAATCACTTCATTTGCCGAAATATTATACGAAAGCATCTTTTCGGGATCCAGCCAGACACGCATCGAATATTCTTTCTGACCCATGATTTCGGCACGTCCGACACCATCAATACGTTTTAATTCCTGAAGGATATTAATATCGGTAAAGTTGAAGATAAACTGCTCATCCTGAGTTTTGTCGGTACTTGTAATGTTCAAGTACATCAACATACTGTTTACCTCTTTTTCGGTCGTAACTCCGGCACGAATTACCTCTTCTGGAAGTTCATCCAATATCGTAGTTACACGGTTCTGCACGTTTACGGCAGCCAGATCGGGATCGGTTCCTACTTCAAAGAAAACCTGAATTAATGTCAAACCATCGTTGGAAGTTACGGTTGACATATACGTCATTCCGGGAACTCCATTTATGGCTCTTTCTAACGGAAGGGCGACGGCATTGGCCGAAACTTCTGCGTTTGCTCCTGTATATTTTGCTGTAACGGTTACAGACGGCGGTACAATGTCTGGGAATTGGGTAATAGGAAGCTGAAACAACGCCAGCAATCCCAGAAGGACTATCATAACCGAGATGATTAATGACAATATTTTCCTTCTGATAAATAACTCTATCATTTTAAATGTTTTAGATAAATAATTAAATAACTGTTTTACAGATCGATAACCTACATTTGTTTCATGTTGATTTTATCGCCGTCTCTCAATGATTGCGTACCTTCTTGTACAATCAGGTCGTCGCTTTTTAGACCTTCGTTCAAGATATAAACATCATCTAGAGTTGTTTCAATTGTAACATTCGTCATTTTAACTACTCCATCTTTGTTCACGCGGAAAACGTATTGTTTGTCCTGAATAAAAAATACAGCTTTCTGCGGAATTAAAATTGCATTGGTTTTTGGCTCTGAAATAATCAGTTTACCAGAAGTTCCGTGTTTGATAAATCCTTGCGGATTGTGAAATTTTGCTTTGTATTGAATAGAACCCGTTTGTCTGTCGATTTCTCCGTCAGCGGTTCTTAATTCTCCTTTTTGATCGTAAACTTGTCCGTTTGGCAATACCAATTTGATATCGCCCTGCGTGTTTAAGGTTTTGTCTTCCATCATTTGGAAATACGTGTTCTCAGGAATTGAGAAATAGGCGTAAACGTCGTCCAATTGAGAAACAGTTGTCAGTAACGAACCGTTTTCTACTAAACTGCCTTCTTTAAACGGAATACGGTCAATTGTTCCGTCAAATGGCGCGCGGATTGTGGTAAAGCTAATCTGTTGGTTGATTGCTTTTCTTTCGGCAACTGCGTGTGCAACTTTCGCGGAAGCGGCTTCATATTTTGCTTTAGATAATTCTAATTCTTTGTCTGCAATTACTTTTTTATTGAAAAGGGTTTGCGCCTGTTCCAATTCTACCGTTGCAATTCTTAAATCGGCTTTTGCGCTTTTGTAAACAGCTTCGGCTTTTAGAAGCTGAATCTGAAGTTCAACATCGCTTATTTTGAAAAGGATTTGCCCTTTTTTTACTTTTTGTCCTTCGCTAACGTAAACTTTATCCAGTAAACCCGGAATACGAACGTGAATTTCTACATTGTTTTTAGCATGTACATCGGCAACAAATTTGCTCGAAACTATGGTGTCTTTTAGGGTTACCTTATAAACAGGAACTGTTTTTATGTTGTTTGAATCTTTTTTTGCTTTATCTCCGCACGAGACTAAAACGAATAAAGCCAAGGTGCATAAAAGAAATGGATTTTTATAAATGCTCATCATTAGGTTTAAATTTTTGAATAAATAGATGTGCTCCCTTGATACTAAAATATCGGGAGTTCGAATTTGGATTTTGAAAATAATAAGGCGTACGGATGTTTCTCTTTTTGAAAAGTACCGTTTTAGAGAAATGTTTTTATAGCAATAGCAACTCAATCACATACATAAATGAGGTATTGTTCCAGAATACTAGAATATAAAAACGACGAAATTTTGCAGCCTAGAAAAGTTGGTACAAATGAAGATGAGGATGTCTTTCAATATGGTATATTGAAGCTATACCATAGATTAAGCTTTCTTTATAAAGCTTGAAATTAACCAAATTGCTGAGATACGGAGCTCTGATCGTACTTTGTTCCAAAGTAGTCGCTCTGCATTTCATTTTCTTTTTGAGCTTATAATGAACTTCTAAATTTTTAGAAGAAGAAAAGTCAGAAGAAAATATTTGTGTATCGTCTGCCGCAACGCTATCTAAGGTAATACAGCTGCTGAAAGTATAAATCGGCGAATACGTCTCGGTGCCTCTGAAAAAACAAAGCAGCGAAAGTAAAACGATATATATGAACTTAGTGGGTTTCATACAACTACAGCAGGAATTACAATTTTGTTCCTTAAAAAGTGGGATTAATTATTCTTTAAAGTGCGCCAAATATAGTAATTTGAAAAATAAGGTTTCTTAAAATTTTTCTAAAAACCATGAGATTTAAAAATTTGATAATAATTGGGGTTGGTTTTTAGAGGGTTGATTATTTTTGTTTCGCTATAAGTTATTATGTAAATGATTTAAGCTTAATGCAATTTTAAAATGCCGATATTTGAATGGTAAATTTTAGATTTAAAACCAATAAATCTCTATACTTGTATTCATTTAAAGTCGGAGACTTTCTAGATGTTTTTGTGTTTTAAGAAGTATCTGAGATGGCGCAAAGTCGGAGACATTTGCGTAGCACTCGTAGGGAAGACTTCGGAGAGCTGGGAAGTTGGTCTTTTGGATCTTATGCTGAATCTGACCAATGATTAAAATTATATAATGCAAAAATTAAAATTTAAAGTAATGAGAAATATTCTTTTTCTAATATTATTAGCATCCTGTACACCAAAAGACACTGAAAATTGTCACTATAAAATCAAGTTTAAAAATAATACAGATAGTGTTCTTTACATTGAAGCGTCATCAGATACAATTTTACATAACTATAGTGACCCTAGGCCTTATGCAATTAATACTCTTGTGAAAGCATATGCAGGAAATAAAAATATTGAATTAGGAACTGCTTATTTTCAAAGAAATGGAAAGCCAATGTGTATTGAAGATCTTTATAAAAATGAAGATAAAATTTATTTATTTGTTTACGATTCTATTGCATTAGGAAACAAAAACTGGGAGGATATTATAAATGATTATCCCGTTGTTAAAAAATATGGTTTTACTTTAGGTGAATTGAGAGACAAAGATTTTTTAATTGAACATAATTAAATTAATTTTGATATTAAATATTATAAATGAACATTAATTTCGTTCACAATATCAGAAAACATATAATCTTAATATCGGCAAATTACAAGAATTAACAAAAGAGGTTTTAATCTTTAAAGCCTCTTTCCCGGCTCTGCAAAGAGTCCCAGATTTGAATTAAAAAAATGCGCAAATGTCACTCTGACTTTGCGTATTTTTTTGTCTTAGAATTTCTAAACGGAATAAAAGTCTCTTAGCTTTGCAAAGAGTACTATATTTGAATTGAAAAGCTGCGCAAATGTCTCTGACTTTGCGTAATTTTTTCTGGTCTTAGAATTTCTAAACGTAATAAAAGTCTCCGACTTTTTACGATTACTTCTAAAAGACTCAGTAAGAAAGTCAGAGACTTTTTAGATGTTTTTGCGTTTTTAAGAAGGATTTGGGATGGCGCAAAGTCAGAGACATTTGCGCAGCACTATTAAGAAAGACTTCGGAGAGCTGGGGGAAATAATAGAGTGGTGCAATTAGGATGGTATCCTGATTCTTCTCTTCCGACAGGGCATGCTAGTCTTGTGACAAAAATTCAATATCTTGAAGACTTTTCAAGATATAGATTATATTTAATGGATCCTGCAGGGCACAGTACAAGAGCAACATTTAATAATATTTATCAAATTTTTAGCGTATGGCGACCATAAGAAAAATAGTTTTAATATGTATGTTTTTTTTAGTAAACTATGTGGCTGGGCAAAATAGAAATGAATTGGTAAAAGAAAGGGAAGCATTTTTAATTGGAATGTTTAATCATTTCAGCGGAGATATATATATTCCCGAGCATCCGATACTAAAAAACAGATTGACATTTTTTCTAGGCGGCAAGGAAAAGATGCTTAAAATTTTTAAAGATAGCATTTCTTTATATGGACAAAAGAGTGGTTTTAAATATTCTTTTCAAGAGAACGATTTTCTGGAGTTGTACAATTTAAGTCCTTATAATCCCTTTGAAAAGTATTATAAAACAATTTACAAAAACGATTTTTATTCTGATCCAAAAGATGATAAAGAATATAAGATTTATACTCTTAAATTAAGTAGAAAAGCATTTAAAGAAAAAAAAGTAAAATTGTCATTTCTCTTAGGAGCTTTTTTAAACAGTGGCGCATCGATTTCTGAAGATGAATTATTCTACAGAGGAAAGTCAGAGTATATTGATTTTGTAATTAGTCTCTTAAAAGAGATGAAATTTTCTATAATAAAAGTAGAATTGCCTAATAAAGAAAATTTAGGCGGACTTAAAACAGTATTTTTTAAGCCATCAGATGAGTTTAGACAAATTTTAAAAGACTATGATGTATTAACTAACTAAAAAGTTTTCTACGAATAATAAACTCCGCTTGCTTTTGGAGGTAGTATGATGACTGGAGATGCATTTGGTGAGGATGCTATTGGAGGAAATTCTTACGTATTAGATGGACGTGGTATGCATAAAAATGAAATCATGCCACAATTACGAGCTGGGACAATGTATGGTGGAATTATTTATAAGGGTCAGGCTAGTTTTTATGGACATAATAGTGAAAAAAGACTTCACAGTATACAAAATTGGATTCATAGACAAAAGAGCTTTATTACACCGTATTTTCCTGATAGAGGTTTATCATCGAAGGCATACAATTACACGGGAAGCTATAATTCTAATTATTTATTCTATTAGCATGAAAAATTTTATACTAATATCAATTTTATTTTTGTTTTGTTGTTGTAATGTAAAATATTATACCACAACTGAGGGAGGATATCGTTTGTATGATTCTACGAAATTTAAATACAATAAATTAGAGTATACAAAAATGAGTAAATCTGCTATTGATACAAATTGTATATACATAATGGATTCTACTTACAATAAATGGGATGATATAAAAATTAAAAAAGAAAATTACAGGTTTGTAAGATTTTTTTCAAAAGGACAAGTTTTGTTTGTGTATAATAGAGGAATGCCAAATTTAGAGAAGGTTAATAATAAGAATATAGGGATTCCAGGTTATTATTATATTGAAGGAAAAAAAATAAAAATCAATATGTTTAAAAATATAAATGGGGGTATTCTTATTGATTATTTTGGAGAGATTAGTTCAGACGGTAATATTATTTTTTATGAACAACCGACAGGAAGATTTTCTTTGGAGAAAACAGAAGATTATAATGGAAAGTCATTTTGGTCTAAGGTAAAAGTTGAAAAGATGGAGCATTATAAGCTGGATTGGTAATATTATGATTTTTAAGAAGTCTTAAGTAGAATTATATCCCTTGCTCTGTAAAGAGTTCCGGATTCGAATTGAAAAGCTGCGCAAATGTCTCTGACTTTGCGCATTTTTTTTTGTTTTAGAATTTCTAAACGTAATAAAAGTCTCTGACTTTTTACGATGACATCTTAAAAAGTAAAATCACTCCACAATACTAGAAGAAGCCTTAATCTTCAAATCAGCATATTGCCAAGCATCATTAAAAGAGGTTTTAGTTTTTAAAGCCTCTTTTTCTTTTTTCTGTAGCGTTAGAGCATTATAAAGTCCGATTAGGGCGAAGCCATTTTTTGGGAGTGTTTTTAAATCTTGTCTGTATGTTTTTTCAGCTTCAGCATATTTTCCTGCTTTGAGCAAAACAGCGCCTAAATAATGTCTAACAGAGAAAAACCAGTCTGGCGGTTCGTTGTAATTTAACTGATCTTCAATTTTTATTGCTTGGTTTAAAAGAACAATAGCTTTATCTAAATTGCTTTTTTTCGCTTCAACTCCTGCTGAAAGCACATTATTAGCGATCTGAACCAGATCGTAGGTTGTATTGATATTCCAGATAGTAACCTCTTTTAAGGTTTTATCTTTGGCTAATTGGTTTAGAGAAGCAAGCTGTTTTTCGGCATTGGCGATATCATTTTTTCCGAGATAGGCCATTCCTCTTGCATAATGCCAAATCGCATTCGGATATACGAGATCTTTTTCAGGCTCTGGAATCTCCATAATTTTATCCCACATCGAGAATTTTACGGCGATATAATACGGAATGCTATAATAATGCTGTAAAGTTCCCCAACCAGCTTCTCGCATAATTTTAGGAGACATGTGTTGCTGTAATATTAGTGCCGATTCCCAAGCTAATTTTGAATTTCCTTCTAAAGCCGCTGTTGCCACCAAGAAATGATAATTGTGCGGATAATAGGCTAGAGGATAAGCGCCCTGAGCATTACAAGCAGTGGAATATAAACTATCAATTTTAACCGCTTCGATGTTTGAAAGTGTGCCTTGATGATAATCTCCTGTGCGAATGTAAATATGAGAAGGCATGTGCACCAAATGTCCGGAGCCAGGAACTAAAGTTTCCAATAGTTTAGCACTCTTGAGTCCGTTTTCTGGATTTGCAGAAGCTTCTACGGCATGAATCAAAAAATGATGCGCACCAGGATGTTTCGGATTTTTTTTGATCAATTCGTTTAAAACAGCCA
This sequence comes from Flavobacterium tistrianum, assembly GCF_003254545.1. Classification (GTDB taxonomy): domain Bacteria; phylum Bacteroidota; class Bacteroidia; order Flavobacteriales; family Flavobacteriaceae; genus Flavobacterium; species Flavobacterium tistrianum. Next base: position 425,672 of record NZ_QJRH01000073.1, on the reverse strand, counting down.
GTATTTCTGGAGTCCATTTTTTAGGTATTCCAGTATCTTTTTCATACAAATCCCATGGATGGAGATTCATTTGGGATTCCGCGTAAAGCGCACCAATATCTGGATCTGAGGGAAACTGAGTATATACTTTTTTCATCGCTTCAGCATACGCAATGTCAAGCGGTTTTCTATCAGCAGGAGGATTTTTAGCATAACGCACTAATAATGCATCAATCATAGCAATTTCTTTCGGAGAACACTTGGCAGAAAGTTTCTTAGCTTTTTGGGCCGCATCAAAAGCACGATGAAAATTGTCTTCTTCCATTCCTGCATTGTAATTTGGACCTAAAACATAAGCAAATCCCCAATACGCCATAGCACAATTCGGATCTAAACGCGAAGCTTCATAAAATGATCTCGCCGCTTCGGCATGATTGAATCCATACGCCAACATCATTCCTTGATTGAAATATTCCTGCGCTTCGGGATTATTGGTTGTAATTTTAAAATTTATACCATCAAGACCTTTAAATTTTGGTGCTTTTTTGTTTTGGGTGTACCAATCTTTATCGTTCGTTTTCGGAATATAACATCCTTGCGAAGCGCTGATTTTAACTAATTTGGGTTCTGTGTTTTTTTCTTTACAGCAAATAAAAAGAAGAAAAACCGCAATTAGGAAGTAATTATATTTCATCGCAAAATAGATTTGAAATTATATAATCAGTGTAAAAGCTCGAAAGATGAAAAATGATGCTTATAATCTAATAGACTGAATCGGAGAGTATTAAACAAAATTAAATAAAAAAGAAATAGGTTTTTTAAATATTTGTTTTTCAGTGTTTTGTGGTCGGTTTTTGAATTGCTTTGAGCATAAAAGTTCTCCCGCAGATTTTGCAGATTCAGCAGATTTTTTTTAATTACAATATCTGCCAAATCTGCAAGATCTGCGAGAGAAAAAAGAGAAGAAAAAAAATAAGGCCTACACTTTTCAGCATAGACCTTGAATTATATGGTAATACACAATTTCTTAGTTTGTTCCTGCAGCAACTTTATCCACCAAAAACAATAATTCACCAGAAACTGGTTTAATCAATTGCATTGGATATAAAGTCGGATTGTAAGCTCCAGTTGTCACTTCTTTCAAAGCGTTGATTTTCTTTTCTCCAAAAGCTACCACTACAATTTTTTCTGCTTTATTGATTAGCGGAGCAGTAAGCGTGATACGGTACATTTTCTGAGGAGCTAAATAATAAGCGTCAACCCATTTGGTTTGCTCTTCTAGAACCGCTTCACCTGGGAAAAGAGAAGCTGTGTGTCCGTCGTCTCCCATACCTAGTAAAATCAGGTCAAATTTACCTTCTTCACCTAAAACAGTTCTGATAGATTTTTCATATTCAGCTGCATAAGCCTCAGGTGTAACACCATCTTTGTACATTTCAAAAATGTTTTCTTGCGGAATAGGCACGTGGCTTAATAATGTTGAATAAGACATTTTAGCATTACTCAAATCATCATTTAGCGGAACCCATCTTTCGTCTCCCCAAAAAATATACACTTTGCTCCAGTCTATTTTATTTTTGTAAGCATCAGAAGCCAATAATTTATAGATTCCAGCTGGAGAAGAGCCTCCTGTAAGAACAGCTGTAAATTTGCCTTTTGCAGCAATCGCTTTTTGAGCCGATTCTACAAAAAGATCTGCTGCTTTAGTATTAATTTCGTCGGTGTTATTGTATATCTGTACCATCTAGAATTTCTTCTTCTTTTTTAATGTTTTGTGTATTCGGAATCCATTTGTGACCTTGGCGTGCCAATAATTCGTCGGCTTCTTCTGGACCCCAGCTTCCTGCTTTGTAATTTGGGAAATTGGTTGGAGCAGTAGTTTTCCAAACTTGCTGAATCGTTTCAATTGCGTCCCAAGCTTCTTCTACCTGATCCCAACGCATAAATAGAGTAGGGTCTCCTAATAATGCATCTGCAATTAAGGTTTCGTATGCTTCTGGCGACATAGTTGAACAAGCAAAATAATCAAAAACCATTTCTGCAGGTCTTAAAGCCATTGATAAACCTGGTTTTTTGGTCATAAATTGCAGTTTAATGTCCATTGAAGGCTGAATATTGATAATCAATCTATTTGGCGTCATGCCTTCTTTTCCATAAGAAAACGAAGAATGTGGAACTGGCTTAAACTGAATGATGATCGAAGACTGCTTTTCTTCCATTCTTTTTCCAGAACGCAGATAGAACGGAATTCCCTGCCATCTCCAGTTGTCTAGATAAATTTTCATTGCGACATAAGTTTCGGTATTAGAATCTGGTGCAATTCCTTTGTCCTGACGATAACCTGGAACTGGTTTTCCGTTAATTTCTCCAGCGTCATATTGACCTCTTACAATGTAATGATCAACTTCTTCAGGTTTAATTCTGCGGATTGATTTTAAAACATCTGCTTTACGATTTCTAATGTCGTCTGCTGCTAAAGAAGCAGGCGCTTCCATAGCCGTCATACATAAAATCTGAAACAAATGGTTCTGAATCATGTCTTTCAATGCGCCGACACCTTCATAGAATCCGCCTCGTTCTTCAACGCCAACTTCTTCTGCAACGGTAATCTGCACGAAATCAATAAAATTACGGCTCCATAAAGGCTCAAACATTGAGTTTCCGAAACGGAAAGCCAAGATATTCTGAACCGTTTCTTTTCCTAAATAATGGTCAATTCTGTAAATCTGCTCTTCTTTGAAAGTCTGCGAAAGCATTTCATTCAACTCGATTGCCGAAGCTTTATCGTAACCAAAAGGTTTTTCAATAATAATGCGGTCCTGTTTGGCATTCGCCGCAAGGCCAATTTTTTTGATATTGCTTGAAATGGTCGAGATAAAAGAAGGCGTTATCGAAAGGTAGAAAAGACGGTTTGAACGTTCGCCAAACTCCAAGTCAAAATTGTTTATCTTTTCGCTCAATCCTAAATACGATTCTTCTTTGTCGATATCAAGACTGTGATAGCTTATATGAGAAAGAAATTTTTCTGTCTCTGGATCATTAATTCCTTTTTTTCTTGAAAAAAGATTTAGATTTTCTGCTACATAAGCGCGAAAATCTTCATCACTTTTTTGAGCCCTACCAAGAGCAATAATCTGAAACTTTTCAGACATGCGTCCGTCAAGGAACAGATTTTGAAAAGCGGGGAAGAGCTTTCTTTTTGCTAGATCCCCAGTTCCTCCAAAAATAACAATGATTGTTGGATTCTTTAGTTTATTTTTAGTCATTGTGTGGTTTAGTTGTGTTGTTTTTTTGTTGTTTTATTCAGCCCATTGGGTATGGAAAACGCCTTCTTTGTCGATACGTTCGTAAGTGTGTGCGCCAAAGAAATCTCGCTGTGCCTGAATTAGATTTGTTGGCAGATTTGCAGATCTGTAAGCATCAAAATACGATAACGAATTCATTAATCCTGAAACTGGCAATCCTTTTTGAACAGCAAACTGAATTACAGCGCGCATTCCTGCTTGGTTTTCTACTAATTTTGAAGCAATTCCGTTATCCAAAAGTAAGTTTGGCAAGTCTGATTTTGCAACATATGCTTTTCTGAAATCTTCTAAAATTGTTGCACGAATAATACATCCGCCACGCCAAATTTTAGCAACCGTTTCTAAGTTTAATCCGTAATTATATTCTTTAGAAGCTGTGTGAAGCTGAGCTAAACCTTGAGCATAAGTTACAACGATAGAAAAGTATAAAGCCGATTTTAAAGCAGCAATAGCTTCGCTTTGAGAAACATTTGCTTCACCAGCATTCCAAACTAATTTTTTAGCCGCTTCAATTCTTTCTGGTTTGGTTTTAGACATATCGCGCATGTTAACCGCTGCATCGATTGTTGGAACTGGAACTTGCAAGTCCATTGCATTTTGCGAAGTCCATTTTCCTGTTCCTTTAGATCTTGCCCAATCCGAAATTTTATTGATTAAAAGACCTCCGTCTGTATCTTCTTGTTTCAAGATTTTCCCAGTTATTTCAATAAGATATGATCTTAAATCATCAGTCTGGTTCCATTCTTCAAAAGTTTTCTGAATCGTTGTATCATCTAGATTATAACCTCTTTTCATTAAGTCATAAATCTCAGAAATCAACTGCATGATTCCGTATTCAATTCCGTTGTGAACCATTTTTACGTAGTTTCCAGCAGAACCGTTTCCTAAATATTCTACACAAGGTTCGCCTTCTACTTTTGCTGCAATCGCTTCAAAAATAGGACGTAATCTTTCGTATGCTTTCTGATCTCCACCTGGCATCATAGCAGGACCGAAACGAGCGCCTTTTTCACCACCCGAAATTCCCATTCCGAAGAAGTGGATTCCTTTTTCAGACAATTCAATGAATCTTCTGTCAGTATCTGTAAAATAAGTGTTTCCACCGTCAATAATAATGTCTCCTTTATCTAAGTGAGGCAGTAAGCTTGCAATAGCACTGTCAACTGGTTTTCCCGCAGGAACCAATAACATAATTGCTCTTGGCTGTTGGATAAGCTCTACAAAATGTTTTACATCTGTTGTAGCTTCAATAGTGTGATTGGCGTCGGCTTCTTGTTGAAGAGAGTTGGCTTTTTCGGTGTCTAAGTCTAAACCTGCTGCCGCAAAGTTATGGCTGGCGATATTTAAAAGTAAGTTACGACCCATTACGCCGAGTCCTACAATTCCAAAATCAAATTTGCTCATAGTTTTCAATTAACTAAATTATTAGAAGAATGTTTTTGTAGCAAAAAGTAAGAGAAAGTATGGTAATTCTTTTTCATTCAATGTTTTGCCAAAAAACAATGGTTATTTTAATCTTACATTTCAAAATGTAGACCGCTAAGTTAGAGAAAAATGCTGAAAAATAAGGGGTAAAATCGTTCAGTTTTGGTCTTTATTGTGATACTTTTTATGTGTAAAAATTACGCTTATTACTACTGTTTTTCAACTAAATCGTTGTAATACTGGTAATGTCATTTGCGAATACTTTTATTAGAAGCAGCTTCATGTTAGTAAGAAAAAAGAAGTAAAAAATTATAAAAAAGTTTATTGAAAATATAGGAATTGAGGTATTTTTGAAAACCCAATCATTGAATCCAAAATTTAATTCATTAAATTATTAGTTTCCGTTTTATATGCCAAGTAACACAAAGCTTGTTTTTACAGTCATTTTCTTTATCATTTCGAGCATCTTTTTTAAAGTAAATGCGCAGTCATTATTGGAAAACGAAATATCTGTTCATGCAGATAAGAAACCATTAAGCAATGTTTTGGACTTAATGGAAGAAAAAGGAAGTTTTAGATTTGCTTATTATGGCAAACTGGCTGTAAAAGATAGTATCGTTAGCGTTGATGCCGATAATAACACCATAAAAGGAGTTTTAGATCAGTTGCTGGGTGCCAAATATGAATATAAAGAATCGCCAGGATATATTATTGTGCGTTATGCTCCTTTAGAATTGGCTCTTGTATTGGAGAAAAATACCGTTATGAGTGACGGACAGCAAATTGTAGTCGGTTATATTATAGATACAAAAACGAACAATGGTATTGAAAATGTGAGTGTATTGGAGAAAAATGCACTGCTGTCTACATTAACCAATAAAGATGGTTATTTTGAACTTCGATTAAAAAATGCACCTCAAGCTATAGAATTGACAGCCGTTAAGGAGAATTATAAAACGGTGACGATGGTGTTTCTATCTGAAATTAAAATTCAGATGGGAGACAAAAAGAATAAAACAGATTATATTGATGGTGATTTTTCTGAAATTGAAAGATCAGGAATTGGCCGTTTCTTTATTTCTTCCAAACAAAAAATACAAGCGCTCAATCTGGGAGGATTTATTTCTAAAGTTCCTGTACAGGCTTCACTAATTCCGAGTATAAGTACGCGTGGGATGTTGAATACGCAGATTGTCAATAATTTTTCTTTAAACATCTTGGGAGGTTATAATGCTGGAGTTCGCGGATTAGAAATGGCTGGACTTTATAATATTAACCGTATGAATGTCGATGCGCTTCAAATGGCTGGAATATTTAATACCGTTGGAGGATCTGTAAACGGACTGCAGTTAGCCGGAATCTATAATAATGTTTTCGGCAATTTAAGAGGATTGCAGATAAGCGGTATTCATAATAGTGTGAAAGGTTCGCAAGTTGGTTTGCAAATGGGAGGTATCTATAACAATGTCTATAAAGACTCTAAAGGACTTCAAATTGCAGGAATTAGCAACACTGTTAAGGGTTCGCAAAACGGATTACAGCTTTCAGGGATTTGCAATATCGGAAAAGACACTGTACGAGGCGCTCAAATTACGGGACTTTTTAATTATGCTAAAGAATTACAAGGAGTCCAATTTGGATTAGTCAACATTACAGATTCGCCATCTGGTTATAGTTTTGGTCTCTTAAATTTTAAAAAAGGCGGTTATAAAAAAATCAGCATAACGAGCAACGAAATTTCAGATATTAATCTTGCTGTAAAAACGGGAGACCATAAAATGTATACTATTTTAATGGCGGGAAGAAGCGATCGAAAAGACGAAGAAAAGCTATTTTCTTTCGGAATCGGATTAGGAAAGAACATTCCGTTAGGGAAACGCTTTACTTTTAATCCTGAATTTAGCACACAGTATCTTTATTTAGGAAACTGGGATATCTATAATTCCTTATCCAAATTTGATTCCTCTTTTTCTTTTCAATTGTGCAAAGGCGTAGCAATAGCTGCAGGTCCTTCTTTGAATTTTTATTGGTCTGAGAAACAAGATAAATACGGTAATGCAAACAATTCTACATTTGTTCAGGATCGCACCAAGAATTATACTGTAATTAAAAACAACAGTAAAGACATTCTGGGATGGATAGGATGGAGTTTTGGATTGACATTTTTTTAAAAAATGATAGAACATTTAAGGATAAATCATTAAAAACATAAAAGCAAACAAATTTACCAAAAGCACCACGCCGTAAACGCTATTAGATTTGCCTTTGCTTAAAGAAAGCATTACGGTGAAAACAGATAGTGCCAATAAGACAATAGATTTAATATCGAGCCCCAAAACAATTGGCATATTCATAATAATGCAAACCACGGCAACACTCGGAATTGTTAACCCAATACTGGCAAGGGCAGAACCCAAAGCGAGATTTAAACTGGTTTGCAGTCTGTTTTTTCTGGCGGCAATAATAGCCGCAATTGCTTCGGGCAATAAAATGATAATCGCAATGATAACTCCAACAAGAGATTTTGGCAGATTATAACCGACAATTATCGTTTCAATAGTTGGAGACAGCGTTTTAGCCAATAATACTACAATTCCTAAACTGACCAAAAGAAAAATTAGGCTTGTATAAAACGTTTTATTATTGATTTCTATGGGATGAATTTTGGTTTCTTCTTCCTTGTCTCCATTCGCAAGGAAATATTGCCGGTATCCTTTAGTTTGAGCAAAAAGAAAGGAAGAATAGATCACCACGCAGGCAATAGAAGCAAAAATAAGCTGTGGTGTTGAATAATAAGAACCATGAACACTTTCGGTAAAAGTGGGGAAAACTAGAGTAAATACAATAATAGAAATCAGCGAAACCAAACCAATAGTTACCGAAGAAGTCGAAAAATTCTGTTCGTAATGTTTGATGCTTCCTATAAGAAGGCACAAACCTATAATTCCGTTTAAGATAAGCATTGTCGCAGCATAAACCGTATCTCTGGCTAAAGAAGCTGCTTGCGAACCTTCAGAAAGCATTAAAGAAACAATAATCGAAACTTCAATTACAGTAATCGAAATGGCCAAAATAATCGTTCCGTAAGGTTCTCCAACACGTTCGGCAATAATTTCTGAATGATGTACTGCCGACATTACACTCAAAATAAGCAGAACACTCGCAACGATTTGAAAAATAGTACTGTTTTCTATCAATCCGCTAAATAGGAGCGCCCACGATAGAATCGGAATTATAATGGTCCATTGTAATAATTGCTTCATATCTTGTAGTTTAAAATTATGTCCTCAATCGCCAATTGCGCCAAAAAGAACCTACTTTAGATTTAAATATACAGCTTTTATGGCTAAAAATCCATTGAAAGCTACTTTTTTAAGAGTTTCGAATGATTTCCTCGCGATGTGATTTTCCCCATTTGATCATTTCTTCGATTACAGGACCAAAAGATTTACAATAAGGAGTCGATTCATATTTTACCTGAATTTCGGCATCGCGATCTTCGGTTCTTTTTATGAGCATGTTCAATTCCATTTCTTTGAGTTCTCGCGAAAGCATGCGAGTCGTAATTCCCGGAATACTGCGTTCGATTTCCCTGAAACGATGATTTCCGTTACAGATCGAATTGATGATCGGCAAACGCCATTTTCCGCCCAAAACATGCAGCGTGTCTTGAAGTGCCTGTACTTCTTCTTTCTGGTTTCTTTCCATCTTTTTTTAATTTTTTTCGCCACGAATGCACGAATTTTTTTCAAAGTTTTCTACACGAATTATATTGATTGAATATCAATATAATTCGTGTAATTAATCACATTTTTCCATGCAGATTATAAAAATAAATTCGTGCATTCGTGGCTATGAATTTACCGATTGTAACAAATCGAATTAATTGGTTTGGTATACTCCATGATACTGGTTACAAAGTTATACCAATTTGAATTTAAATTTGCCAAATAAATTTTAAATAATCAAAAAGATGGAAAATCTAAAAAATAAAACAGCCGTTATAACAGGCGGAAACAGCGGAATAGGTTACGCAACAGCCAAACAATTAAAAGAGCAAGGCGCAAACGTCATTATTACAGGAAGAAGAAAAGAAGCCATAGAAAAAGCCGCTTTAGAACTAGGCGTTACAGCCATAACAGCAGACCAATCAAATATTTTGGATATCGAAAAACTGGTCACTCAAGTAAAAGCCGATTTAGGTTCAGTTGATATTTTGTTTATCAATGCTGGTATCGCAGGTTTAGGAACCATCGAACAAACCACAGAAGAACTGTACGACAATATTATGAATGTGAATCTAAAAGGTGCTTTTTTTACTTTAAGCAAATTTATCCCGATTTTGAAAGATGGCGCTTCTGTGGTATTTCTTTCTTCGAATACTGCAAGTATGCCAGGTCCAGGATCTTCGGTTTATTCGGCGAGTAAAACGGCTTTGAATTCGTTTATGAGATCTGCGGCTTTAGAATTAGCGCCAAGAAAGATTCGTGTCAATTCGGTTAGCCCAGGACCAACTCAAACTGAAGTCATGAACAAGGTAGGTCTAGACGAAACCACCGTAAAAGGCATTATGGATGTCGTTGTAGAAAAAGTCCCATTAAAACAAATGGGAAGGGCAGAAGATGTCGCTAAAATGGTTTCGCATTTGAGTAGTGAAGCTGCGGTGTTTATGACTGGTGCCGATGTTATTATGGATGGTGGGATGAGTTTGGGGTAAAAAGCATTTCTATTGAAAAACAAAACCCTCAATCTTTTAAAGAACTGAGGGTTTTAATTTTTTCAAAAAAAGAACAAACCTTTATTCCAAATCCAGATAAGGATCTAAAATTTCGGCTAGTTCATTGAGCCAATAGAAGCTGTCTCCAAGTTTGGCAGCGTTTAGCTGAATGTTTTCCTGATCGTTTAGAACGCCCAATGCGAGGGTTAGATTTACCTGTCTTATGGCTCTGGCCATATCGAGTGGGTCAATTCTGTCGTTGAAGAAATTCATTAGACCGATTTCGGCTTCTTTTGAAAGGGTTTTGGTACTCATAACTCTGTAATTTAGGAAATATAAAACCCATGTAGCTTAGGTGTCCTACGCTTACAGAAGCGTTACGGTTGTTTCCAATGCCGCCACCATACCACATGGGCAAGAAGTTTTTTAAGTATCATAATTCTGTAATTTAGGAAGCGCAAATATATTAAAAAAGAAGCTTATTTAATAGTATAAAAAGTAGTATAATTCTTGAATTTATTTTTCTTCGGTTATAGTATAGGTTAAAAAATCTATAGCATGAAATTGCCCATCAGCATAAAAGGTTTTGTTAGCAATTTCTTCTATTTGTTCTTTTTGCATCATAATAATTACGGTGCCATCTGATTTTCTAATTTCATCGCCCATTTTTTCTAATCTAAAAGGCTCAAAATTAATTCGGATATGACAGGGATGATTGGTCATGTGGTTCCCGTAGGGATCACTATAACTAACATTGTTGTCTTTCAAGAAAAAATGAGCGCTATTTTTGGAGTTGTAAAAACTGTAATTGCCAATGCTTCCTATTATTGTAATACCGCTGATTGTTTTTACTGTCATCTTAGTTAGTTTTGTCTTGTTTTTTTCACTACTGTTGTTTTTGATATCCTTATCAGAATGAAACTCGTGGATTAAATCGCTCTAGGTAAGTATTTTACTCTCAGAAACCAAGTTTTGGTCTTTTTTACTTCCGAGTTTGAATTTCTCTATATTGATAATCCCTAGTAGCGCCAGCATTTCGCTCGTGAATAACTTTGGGGTCAAGAGCAGGACTCTTGCGCCAGCGAGGAGAACATTTTTTTTGCAGGCACATTATTGTTTTTATTCAAAAATATTGCATGGATGGAACGCTCATTAGCAAGGTAAGGATTTAAAGCGCTATTATTTTTTGTTTCTGAGATCTATTCTTTTTGTAAAATTTGTTCTATAATACTTTTCCATTTGTTCTCGATTCATATTTTTAATGGTGTCAAATACATCAATATAGATTTGCTCAGTACTATTGAATCTTGTTTCAATAAACATTGGCATTCCTAGATTTCTATTATCATAGAAGTAGATATTAAATCTTTTATTTTCATCTGCTTTATACAAACTATCAATTATTTTTTTATTTATGGGAATATTAAGAGTTTTTGATAAAAATTTAAATTGTTCGCTATAAGCATCATAATCAAGTTCACTAAAATTAAATTTGCAATGTAATTTTCCCTCGATAAATTGATGTCTTTTGTAATAGTAAAATGTCCTGCTGGAAAAGGGGAAAATTTTCGCTCTATATTTAAGCTGTAGATTATTAAAAGATTCTTTATATTCATCATAATAAAGATCACTATACTCATTATAATAAAGATTACTCAATTCGAAGCCTGCAGTATTGTAAGTTAAGTAAGAAACATTTCCACTATTTCCATCATCAAATGAATTTAGTCGAATCATTTTTAATCTATTGTTTTTAATTTCAATTTTATAAGGGATGTACACGTTGATGACCTTTTCCCAGTCTTCATTTAGATCTACACTAAACTTTATTGGAACATTAGTTGCTCTTTCTTCTTTTATTGCAATTGGTTTTTTAAAATAATTCCATATTATAACAAGCAAAAAAAAACATAAAATTGTCACTGAAATTTTATAATACTTTTTCATAATCTACCAATTGATTTTTTTATCTAGAAAGAAAAAATATTTCTCACCTCTAGTTACTTTAAAACTAATAGAGTCATTAATCTTAGCGATATTTTTAATTATTTCTTTATTGTCTTTTTTAAATTTATCATAAGTTGTCAGTTTTATAGTATCTCCAAACTTTAAATTGTCTAAAGACTTATTGATATGGTATTTTTTTAATAATTCTGAAGCATCTTTTTTTGAAATCAGATGGTTTCTTTCTTTCAGAATTATATTAATTATTTTCCCGCTGTGCGATAAATCATTAGCATTTAAATTAGATATAGGATGTGTCTTATTTTGCTTGTTATAAACTTGATAATCAAAAGTGTCATCATATAGACTCTTGCCATTAACTATATAATTCCAAGTTATGTAAGAGACTTTTGAGGAGTTTATGTGAATTTCCAGTTCTATTGGAATACTCAAAGAAAGACTATCTTTTATTAAAGGGTTTTTAAGACTCGGTAAAATAGTTACTGTTTCTTGAGAATCAATTTGCTTAACATCGATTGGTGTTCTTGAGTTACAGGAAAAAAGTATAATAATTAATAATGTAAATATAAGTTGTTTCATATTTTTTAAATTATTCATTTATAAAAATGGAATCTATGTAAGTAGTTTCCTGTTTGGTATTTTCGTCTTCTTTTGTAAAATGCAGGATTGTATATATTAATATTGATTTGTCATAGTTACTTTTTATTAATCGAATTTCTTGCATATTTTTTAACTCCTGTAAAGTTTTAATTTCTCCTTTTAATAGCTTATTTAATATTTCCTGATCGATAACGCTATATTCATAGTTTCCATATTTTTCCTCATTAAATAATTTTCCCTTTGCCAATTCATAAATTCCTCTAAGTCCATTGTCTTTCGCGTTTTCAACATCATATACTACAATATCATCCCAAACTTTTTCAATAGGTTTGCTTATACTTGGATAAACAATAGCATTTAAAAAGTCTAGAGGAGCAAACATGGTAGTGATGGTCTCCATTTTTTTTTCGTCCATGGCAAAACTTAAAAGATCTAAGGCTTGTAAGACATAATCTAGTTTTTCTGCATTTTTTAAAATAGCATTACGAACACCAACTTGTTTAAAATAATCCAATTGACTTATTCCTTTAGTTGTTATAAGTTTTCCTTCTTTTCTATAACCAAAATTGACTGCTTGGGTAATTTCATAAAGTTGACCGCTGTTATCAAATACAGGTTTGGTATAAAGTCTTTTACTAAATTCTATTTTTCCTAAATTGTTAACTAGATATCCTTTTTTAAGCTTATTAACCGCTATAGAATACCTCAATTTATCGCTGTATTTGACCATTTTTTCGCGAACATCTGCAATTGCATTATTTTGAATGTCATCCAGAATAGTATCCATTATTTTTTCTAATTCTTTAGATGGTTCTACAGTAGCTACGATTCCTGCAGAGAAAACAATAAGCTCTCCGTCTGCAGTTCTAATTTCTGGAAAACCATAACCCTCATAAGCTGGCTTTATAAACAAAGTAGTTTTTGAAGGATATACATTAAGTATATTTGTATTTGAAGTCCAGGGTTTACCATTATATTCCCAAGTCCAATAAAAGTCTAGACAGCCATTCTTAAAGCGTCCAAGGTCAGCCACTAAATCATCATACCATTTTGGATTGAGAAATAATTTAACTGTCATTTTATGAGTTCCGTTTACTTCTCTTACAACGCATTTCGATACACTTTTTTGCCATCAAATGTATCATCATCTGATAAAAACCAATTTAGTATATCTCCAAAATCTTCATCCCAAAGCTTAAATGTTATATTTGTTCCAATTGGTATGTCATTACTTACAGTTAATTGGTAATATACTGTTTCTCCGAGATTTGACCTAGACTTAGTGGCATCCTTTTCCAAATTTCTCATTCCTTCATAATCTGAAGTCCAGCAACCTGAAAAAGCAATTTCAGGTTCTTCTCTAACTGGTCTTGGCTCTGGATCTCCATAAGTATATTCGGGGGCATAATAATCGATACGCCCGTTGGAGTTTATTTCTATTTCGTTGGCAAATTCTTTTGTAGTTCCTCTTACTATGTAAGTTGCATTACCGCCAACACGTCTTGTTTTGGTCATTTCTTGATTTTTTTATATTCTTCAGGTTTAGTTTTGTCTCGTATCTTCGGAGCTATTATTTTTTATAGTTTTATCGGAATGAAATTCATGTCCAGTTTCACTTTGATGAATGTTTTTTCCAGCAACTGTATAAATTTTATCCTTCCTGATATCTGAGTTTAGATCACCTTCGATATTTTCATCATGATTACCGCCAACATAAAACATACTATTGCCAGTAACATTTGTATGTAACATTCCGCCAACCATTGTAGATTTATCTACTGTAGCAGTTTCAGAAATATTCATTCCCGCAGTAGTCGTAATACTCTCAGAAGCATTTATAATTAAGTTTTTACAATTAAGCGTCAATGTCTCTGGTACAGTCAAAGTGGTGCTTTTGGTTTCCTCATTCATATGCAGTTCATTCCCACTTGGGTCAGAGAGTATGATGCTCACTTTTTCAATAAACTTGAAAAGCTGTCCAAAAGGGAGTTTCCAGCCTTTAATTCGGTTTTTGGTATCAAAGAAATCGGGCATTTCTTTTCCGTTATAATAGGTACCAGAAACATACGGGCGTTCTGCATTACTGGCTTCAAAACTTACTTGAACTTCTTCGCCAATTTCGGGTCTAAAATATAGCCCTTTTCCAGAACCAGAGTAAGGCTGAACCACACGCATCCAATCGCTTTTAGTTGCCCATCCTTTCCAGAAGTACTCCACTTTTATGCGTCCCATTTTTTCGGGATCGTTATTGTCAATTACTATTGCGGGCTGGCTTTCGGCAGAAGCAAATGCATTTACGTCTGTGTAGTGTGGCGCTGCTACATCGGCAGGAATTGCTTTAAATTTGCAGGTATAATTTCCGTTTACTTCAGAGCGGTGAATAATTTCAATTGCCAGTAAATGATGTTCTACGTTTTTATTTTCAATAGAAAAAGTCTGTCCCAAACCTATTGGTAGATAGGATGTGCCACTGTAAAATATGCTGTTGGCATCGCGTCCTGCGGTCTGCATTTTTACCATTTCATCAATCTCATCCTTGTTTTGAGCATTGCTGGTATATGCACCGTTTTCGAGTCCGGGTCTTACAATATACGGCTGTTTAAAAACGGCTAGCGTAGCAAATCGGTCTTGACTTCCTTGAGAGGTTTTTTCTGCACCATTTTTTATATTAGAAGCGCTATTGTAGTCATAACTGCTAAATGAAGTTTTATGAGAAACTAAATTGGCTTCGATGCTAAAGTTATGCAGCGAAGATTCGTTTATAAGTTTTATTTCAGTGTTTTTAATTTGACCGAACTGCATACGCATCCCGTCAAAATAAAACCATTGGGCATAACGTGCAGAAAGGCGTTTAAGGAAATCAAAGTTTGTTTCATTATACTGAGTCTTAAAGCTGAATTCTTTTGTATAAGTAGGCACAATGGCTTCTCTCTGATAAAATTCTCCCGAATTTTCTTCTGCAAAAATTTCGAGTCCAATCTGTTGGAGGTTTTTCTCGCGAAAGATTCTGGATTTCGGCATGTCATCAAGAGCAATGGTATGGCTTGTTCCTGTTACGTGTAGCCCAGCTGGACTTCCGTGCAGATCGATAGAGCTTAATTTTGTAATTCTTCCTTTAGACATTAAGCGTATGCCTTTTACTTTAAAAGTAAAAATGACCTCGCTGCCAATATAATTGCTAAAGGCTTTTTCCTGATCTTGTGGGGCAATAATAGGTTTTCCTGTGTATTGCCAAAAGAAAGAAAAATGATGATGGTCTGCCATTTTTTGAGAAAGCTCAAGATTGTAATAAATAACATTTTGGGTAAAACCCTCTATAGTGATATGTACCTGCTCTGTGAATTTTGACATTTTTTTAGAAATTTAAATAAGGTAATGATTGGTTAAATTGAAATCTATTTTTTAAAGAACTTGGCATTGCGGAAAACCGATTCTTTGGCAGTCAGTTCTATTGATATGAGCATTGGAATTTTGCTCATGCTGGTACGTTTTTCTTCGTTGATTTGCAGTTTGCTAGAAAACTCATTCTGTTTGTTTTAAGGTTAATTTGATGCAATAGTTTTGTGATCCTTTATTTTGATATAGAGGAGAACAGTGGGATTTCTAAAATGTAGTTGGATTTACTGCTGGTATATGCGCAGTATTTTTAGTGCGGTATTATGGTAAATATAGATAGGGAGAAATAATAACAAAAACCTTTAAAAGACAAAAAAATAACAGAATAAGGTATTTTAAGAAGTTCTTATTATTTTGAAAAATATCATTCAGAATAACAAACACAAAGTTTTCTTAAAAAACTAACAATAAAAAAGAGCAACTCAGTACCTTAGCAACTCAGTATCTTAGAAACTAGAAAACATGACCATTCAGCAGTTAAAATATATTGTTGCTTTAGACGAAGAACGGCATTTTGCAAGAGCTGCCGAAGTTTGTATGGTAACGCAACCAGGATTAACCATTCAGTTAAAAAATCTGGAAGAAGAAATCGGAATTAAGATTTTTGATCGAAATAAAGTGCCATTGACACCAACCGTTTTAGGAATTGAAATTATTAATAAAGCCAAAAAGATACTTCGTGAAGTGGATGAAATTCGTGATTTTGTAATCAACGAAAAAAATCTGCTGGAAGGAGAGTTGAAACTTGGCATTATTTCCACTTTATCACCTTATCTGATTCCGCTTTTTATTCAGGCCATGAAAGAAGCGGCGCCCAAAGTGCATTTTATTATCAAAGAAGGCTATACGGGACATTTAATGCGCGATTTGGAAACTGGTGCAATTGACGTTGCCATTATGGCTACGCCAACAGGAAACCCGAATTTAATAGAACATGTTGTTTTTAAAGAACCGTTTGTTGCCTATTTAAATCAGACCCATCCTATGGCGAATGATGAATTTTACGAAATGCAGTCCGGCGACAAAACCGAATTGTTATTACTGCATCATGAATATTGCTACAACGCTCAATTATTAGACATCTGCGGTCTAAAAACATCCGATAAAATAAAGGAACAGTTTACGTACGATATTAATTCGATAGAAACTTTAAAAAATCTAGTTCGAGCCCATTTAGGATTTGCGATTATCCCTAAACTTTCGACCTTAAATGAATCAGGCGGATTTTTTAAACCTTTCAAGGAACCTGTTCCCGTAAGAGAAATAAGTCTTGTAGTTTCCGATTCCTTCTCCAAGAAATTACTACTAGAGAAAATGAATGAAGCTATCTGGAACTGTCTTCCTGAGTCATTAAAAAAAGATTTCAATTATAAAAAAATTCGCTGGAACGATTCACCTTATTTTATAAAAGCAGTAAGTAAGTTGAGTTAAATTCTAAAATAAAAAATCCAAATTCCAATTGCTCTACAGCATGGAATTTGGACTTTAGATACAGTTTTGTCATTTCGACGAAGGAGAAATCACACGCGGGTTTCCGCAATGTTTGTCGCCAATCTTTGTAGAATTTCTAGTGTGATTTCTCCTTTCAGTCGAAATGACAATATTATAGTTTTTGTCCTTCTGAGCGAGTCGAAGAACACGCAAATAGCTCTGTCTAGAATGTCGCCAATCTTTGTAGAATTTCTAGTGTGATTCCTCGTTCGAAATGACAAGCTTATGTATGAATTTATAATTAACAATTAACCATTCACAATTATTTACTCGCTTCAACAATCACATTAGCCACTTTCTCAGGCTGAGAAATAAACACTACGTGACTACCTTTAATTTCAGTGATTTTAGTATTCGAACGTTTGTACATCGCGTGCTGAATACTTGGAACAATACTTTTGTCTTCAGTCGCTACGATTCCGTAAGAAGGTTTAGTTCTCCAAGCGGCTTTAGTTATCGGAGTTAAAAAACCTTGCGCATGAAAAGCACCTTGCGAAGCATACATAAAATCGGCTTGCTCTTTGCTCAAATCTCCTGCAAAACCAGCGTGAAATTTAGCTTTGTCATAATAAGCAATTCCTTTTTCATCTGGAGGCAATACACCATTTTCTGGAGCTGGAGGAGCAGTTTGCAACCATTGAACAGAATTTTCGCCATTATCAGGCTGTAAAGCCGCTACGTAAACCAAAGCCGCTACTTTTGGATGATTTCCAGCTTCTGTAATTACTGTTCCGCCCCAAGAATGTCCAACCAAAATTGTTGGTCCGTCTTGTTTGTCTAAAGCTAAGTTTGTGGCTTGAACATCATCTTCCAAAGAACTCAACGGATTTTGAACGATCGTTACATTATAGCCTTTTTTAGTCAAAACCTTGTATAAACCTTGCCATCCAGAGCCATCTGCAAATGCGCCATGAACCAATACAACATTTTTGATTTTAGGATTAGTTTGTGCGTTTACGTTTGTGAATGTTAAACTAAAAATTAGTACTGCAAATACTAAAAAGCTTTTAAATATTGTTTTCATTTTTTTAAAATTTTAGATTGTAAATATGATTTGTCTCAGTTTTGTCATTTCGACGAAGGAGAAATCACACAAGAAACTCCGTATAGAATGTCACCAATCTTTGTAGATTCTCGAGTGTGATTCTTCGTTCCTCAGAATGACAAGATTATGTTTGAATTACTTTAAGGTTACTTGTAATGTAATTTCAGTATTCAACAACTTAGAAATTGGACAAATCTCTTTTGCTTTTTGAGCGGTTTGCTGAAAATCTTCTGCAGAAATTCCAGGTACTTTTCCAGTCAATTCTAACTGAATTAAAGTAATAGTTCCGTCTTCAAAAGTTACTTTAGCAGTTGTGTCTAAATCTTCTGGAACAAAACCAGCTTCAGATAATAAAAAGCTCAACTGCATTGTAAAACATCCAGAATGTGCTGCTGCGATTAATTCTTCAGGATTGGTTCCTACACCTTGCTCAAAACGAGTTTTAAATGATAATTGCGCATTGTCTAAAGTTGTGCTTTGTGTACTGATGGTTCCTTTTCCTTCCATTCCTGTACCTTTCCAGTTTGCGTTTGCTCTTCTTGTAAATTTCATGATTTCTATTTTTTAAGTTATTTTTTAAGATGTTCAAATCATTTCTTTGATTTTGATGAGACAAAGGTATAGGGAAGGTGCTTATTAATCAAATTAATAATTTTTATTATTTATAAAAAATATTTATAAGTATTGATTGGATTGAGGTTAGAACACAAAAGACTTTAAATAATAATTTTTCGAAAACGGTCTTTTGAAAACGAGTGCCCTAGCCCTGATAGGAGCGGCATCCTTTTTCTTGCTTCTTTAGCAAGAAAAAGATATAGCGGATAGCAGGAAATAGCTCCTAATTAATATCAATATCAATGTCAATGTCAATGTCAATGCTCACTTTATCATACTTGTTTGGAAACAGATTTAAAATCTTAGTTCGAGAAAAGAACGGGATTTAAGTACTTATTTGGTTTCAAATTATAATGTGAAACAAAGTAAGTGGCTGATTTGTAGTTTTATTTATGCGGTGAATTTAATTTTATACGAAACAATTTTATAAGACGATCGAGAAAATAAGTTTTCAATGAATAATCTAACTTTTAAATTTATGAGAAATGCTTTTCTAATAATTGGAGTTTGTTTGAGTACGGTTTTGTTCTCCTGCAAAAAAGATAAAGATACGGAGCAGTCAAGTTCTGAAGCTGGAAAGTCTGAAACTGCCGATTCTACATTAATTGCAGATCGTGGCTGGCCTCGTGAAGCTGAAAACAACGGTACAAAACTGGTTTATTATCAGCCTCAGGTAGACGATTGGAAGGATTTTAAAGAACTTACAGCCCGAGTGGCTTTTTCGCTGACTCCAAAAGATGGAAAACAGGTTTTGGGTGTGGCATCTTTGAAAGCTGAAACATTGGTAGACAAAGACAACCGAAGCGCTTTTATTAAAAATCTTCAGGTAACTGATATTCGATTTCCAGCTCTCGACGAAAAGAAAGTTCCTGAAATGGAAAAGCTATTTAAGGAAACCCTGCCTCAGAGCGGAGATCCTATTTCGGTAGATCGCATTTTGGCAGATTTAAGCCATACCAAAAGTCCGCCAAAGGGAATTGCGGGTAAAAACGATCCTCCAACTATTTTTTACAGTACGAATCCGTCGATTTTGCTTATCGTGCAAGGGGAACCGGTTTTGGTGCCTGTAGAAAAAACAGATATTCAGTATGTGGTAAATACCAATTGGGATTTGTTTTTTGATAAAACGACAAAAGATTATTATTTATTAGTGGAGAATATTTGGCTGACTTCGAAAAATATTGCGGGTAAATGGACTAAAACTACCAAATTGCCTTCGGGTTTGCGCCATCTGCCTTCGGGACAGAATTTTGATGATGTCAAAAAGATGATTCCGCCGCCATCGTCTGGTGGAGCTCCAGAGGTTTTCTACAGCAATAAACCTGCAGAATTGATTGCTATAAATGGAAGTCCGAAATTTGAAAAAATTCCAAGAACCAAATTGTTATACATTGATAATACCGAAAATGACGTTTTTGCCGATGAAAACAAGGGTCAGTATTATGTATTATTGTCTGGAAGATGGTTTAAGTCTAAAGAACTAACTGGACCATGGAGTTATGCTAGTAATAGTCTTCCGGCTGATTTTGCTAAAATTCCGAAAGATTCTCCGCGTGCCAATGTATTGTCATCGGTGCCTGGAACGCAGGAAGCAAATGATGCTGTAATGTTATCGCAGGTTCCGACAACGGCTATTTTGAAGAAATCTGATGCTGAGGCAAAAGTAAAAGTATCGTATGATGGTGGAACTCCTCAGTTTAAGCCTATTGATGGAACGAAAATGCAATATGCAAGCAATACGCAAGAGAAGATTATAAAAGTAGGCGATTTGTATTACTTGTGTTTTCAGGCGGTTTGGTTTATGTCCACAAGTCCAAACGGACCTTGGAAAACATGCGATTCTGTTCCGAAAGAAATTTATACGATTCCGCCAAGTTCGCCAGTATATAATGTTACGTATGTAACGCAAACTACAACTGACACAACAGTTGAAAGCAGTGCAACAGCGGGTTATTTAGGTGCTTTTATAATTGGTGCAACATTTGGCGCTATATTGACGTATGGTACGGGATGGTATTATCCGCCGTATATGTATTATGGCGGAATGTATCCAATTTATCGTCCGTGGCCTTATGCGTATGGAGGAGGAGCGGTTTACAATCCGTGGACAGGAGGTTATGTGGCTGGAAGACGCGTTTATGGACCTTATGGCGCAGCCGGAACTTCGGCATGGTATAATCCTGCAACGGGAAGATATGGGCGTTCTGCAAGTGTGCAAGGCTGGTATGGCGGACGCACGGCTGCAAGCACTTATAATCCTTGGACGGGAAATTATGCGAGAACCAATCAAGGGCATAATGCGTATGCACAATGGGGACATTCTGCAGCGACAAATGGAAATCAGTGGGCGCAGACAGGACATATTACAACTCGACGCGGAACTGCGATTGGTTATGAAACTTCAGGCGGAAAAGAAGGTGTAATTACACATAAAAGAGGCGGAGGAACTACGATTCATACCAATAATAACGTTTATGCAGGTCACGACGGCCATGTCTATAAAAGAGATGCCAACGGAAACTGGAGCCATTATAATAATGGAAACGGTGGCTGGACACAAGCAGGAACTTTGGGTTCATCCAAAAAAACAGGCGAAGGGATTCAGAATAAAGCTAACCAAGGACTTGGAGCGAATGGTGCGGGGGAACGAATTCAGCGTGACAGACCTAATGAAGGACTTGGGGCAAATGGTGCAGGAGAGAGAATTCAGCGTGATAATTTGCCAAAAACTGGTCAAAATCTAGGAGGCGAAACCCGAATGGGAGACGGAATTCAGCGTGATAATTTCCCGAAAGCAGATCAAACGCTTGGTCAGCCCAACAAACCGCTTGGAGAAGCTGGTCGTCCAGATATTACAAACGATCTTGATCGCTCGGCTATTTCAAGAGACCGCGGTGAAATGCAAACTCGAAATTTCCAAAACATTCAAAGAAGCGGAGGCGGATTTAATGGAGGCGGCTTCGGCGGTGGTGGTTTTAGAGGCGGCGGAGGCTTTAGAGGAAGAAGATAAAAGTGAAGGTTAATTTAATTCGAAAAGATCAGGATGGCGGTAAAATGCTAATCCTGATTTTTTTTGGATGCTGTTTATTAACCGCAAAGTTCGCAAAGATTTTAAGCAAGGCTCGCTAAGTTTTTTTAATCTCGCAAAGGCGCAGAGTCATAAAGTTTTATTTGTAAAGCTTTGCTGTTTTTTTGCCACAGATTAACACAGATTAAAAATCCTTTTAATCCTTATAATCTGTGGCAAAAAATAAACACAAAGCTTTGCGTTCTTTGCGTTTTTATAAAATTCCTATAAGTAAAAAAACTTGCGTGCTTTGCGGTTAAACTCTCAAACATTTCACATCTCACAATTCACAACTTACAGCCTGTCCGTTTCACCCTGAAGTTTGTCCGTTTCACCTATTTTCTGATTCCGTATGAAGGGTTATCGAAATACTTTTGACGAAGAAATTAACAGAAAAACAAATAATTAAATCAGAAGTTA
Source organism: Flavobacterium tistrianum (assembly GCF_003254545.1). GTDB lineage: Bacteria > Bacteroidota > Bacteroidia > Flavobacteriales > Flavobacteriaceae > Flavobacterium > Flavobacterium tistrianum. The sequence goes on along the minus strand of NZ_QJRH01000073.1, from coordinate 403,647 downwards.
TGGAAACGAAAAAACAAAAAACATGGGTTATAATCGCAATTATTGTTTTAGGAATCATTGCCTTTTTAGTTCCGAATCAAATTACAGCGCAAGGAGTTAAACGCATCGATTTGCAGAAACATGATCTAAGTACTCCAGGAAAAGAAATGGTGCAAGCAAGAATCGATTTTGACGGACATTCAGCTTTTGGGAAACATTCTCATCCAGGCGAAGAAGTGATTTACGTGGTTGAAGGTTCGCTGGAATATCAAATTGAAGGCAAAGAACCTGTAACACTAAAAGCAGGAGAAGTACTTTTTATTCCAGCAGGCGTAGTTCACTCAGCGAAAAATAATACAAATGCGAAAGCATCAGAACTGGCAACTTATATAGTAGAAAAAGGAAAACCTATTTTGACTATGAAAAAATAGTTTCAGGTTTCAAGTTTCAAGTTGCATGTTGAAATGCGTGTGGGTTTTAACCGCAAAGTACGCAAGGTTTTTTGCCTATAAGACTTTGTAAAAAAACGCTAGGAGCGCAAAGCTATATGAATAAAACTTTGCGTCTTAGCGACTTTGCGAGATTAGAAAAACCTTGCGAACCTTGCGTAAAAACTTGGCGTGCATTGCGGTTAAATTATTACAATGTAAAGCATGTCCGCTTCAACCCAAACTTTGTCCACTTCACCTTTTTTTACCTTTTAAAACAAGCATTGTCAAAATACCTTTGACGAAGAAATTAACTGATAATCAAATAATAAAATAAAAATAATCATGAAAACACTATCAAATATTCTAATCGCTATTTTTTTTATGAATGCAGCTTTCACTCAAGCACAAACTTCAACACAAAAAACAATTGAAGTAAACAGTTCTTTAGGAACTTTAAAACAAATCAATGCTGGATTATTAAACGTTGGTTATACTGAAGCAGGTCCGTCAAACGGAGCGCCAGTAATCTTGCTTCATGGCTGGCCTTATGATATTCACAGTTATAACGAAGTCGTTCCGATTTTAGTAGCAAAAGGATATCACGTTTTCACACCTTATTTACGTGGATTCGGAACAACAACTTTCCTTTCGAAAGATACTTTTAGAAACGGTCAGCAAGCGGCTTTGGCAAGTGATATTATCGCTTTTATGGATGCGCTAAAAATTGACAAAGCCGTAATTGGTGGTTTCGACTGGGGTGCTAGAACAGCTGTGGTAGTATCGGCACTTTGGCCAGAACGTGTAAAAGGTTTGGTTTCTGTAAGCGGTTATCTGGTGGTGAATTTAGAAGCAAATTTAAAACCGCTTCCTCCAACAGCTGAATTAGGATGGTGGTACCAATACTATTTCGCTACAGAAAGAGGAAAACAAGGTTACACACAAAACACTTACGATTTTAATAAACTAATTTGGAAAATCGCTTCACCATTATGGAATTTCGATAAAGCAACTTACGATCAAACGGCTCAGTCTTTTGATAATCCAGATCACGTAGCAATTGTGATTCACAATTACAGATGGAGACAGTCTCTTGAGGCTGGAGAAGCTAAATACGATAATCTAGAAAAACGTTTGGCAGCAAAACCAGAAATTAAAGTTCCAACTATTACAATAGGAAGTGATTTTGACGGCGCTTTCGCGGATGGAAAAGCGTATGCAAACAAATTCACAGGAAAATACGAACACAGAATTTTAAAAGGAATCGGACACAACGTTCCGCAAGAAGATCCGAAAGCTTTTGCACAAGCGATAATTGATGTTTCTAAATAATGGTGAATTGTAAATGGTGAATGGTTAATTCCTCTCACGACTTATATTTTACACCTCACAAAAAAATCAACATAAAGCATATAAAAATTCACAATTAATAATTCACAATTAACAATTAAGAACATGGACACAAAAATTTTATACACAGGAAAAACACACACAACAGGCGGTAGAGAAGGAGCTTCTAAAAGTTCAGACGAACAATTGAATATCAAATTAAGCGCACCGGGATCTTCACGTCCTGGAACAAATCCAGAGCAGTTATTTGCAGCGGGATGGTCGGCTTGTTTTATTGGAGCACTTGGAATTGCCGCTTCTAAACTTGGAGTTAGGCTTCCTGCCGAAACTGCGGTAGATGCAGAAGTAGATTTATGTGTAACAGAAGGAGAATATTCGCTTCAGGCAAGATTAAATATAAGCCTTCCAGGAATTGATATTCAAACTGCAGAAGCTTTGGCGGCGCAAGCGCATCAGACTTGCCCATATTCTAAAGCAACTAGAGGAAATATAAACGTTGAGATTAATATTCTTTAATAGTTTTAAGTTATGAATTATGAGTTATGAGTTGATTTGAAAACCCTACTCTTAACAAACCTAACAGGTTTTTAAAACCTGTTAGGTTTAACAAATAAGAATTATGAAAAAGATAAAATTTTTAAGTGGATTTGTAATGTTGTTTCTTTTAATTGGAAACAGCGTTTTTAGTCAAAACAGTTCAAAAGGTTTTGCGCTTTTAGAATTATATACTTCAGAAGGCTGTTCGAGTTGTCCGCCAGCGGATGAATTGCTTGGAAGAATTCAGAATGAATACAAGGATATGAATGTTTATGTATTGGCGTATCATGTCGATTATTGGGACAAACAGGGTTGGAAAGATATTTTCAGCAGTGCCGATTTCACCAAAAGACAATACGATTACGCTCAATTTCTAGGAAAAGAACCAATCTATACGCCTCAGGTAATCATTAACGGAAAAACAGATTATATCGGTTCTCAGGAAACAGGTCTCAGAAACGGAATTAAATCGGCACTTTCAAAACCAGTTTCAGCAAGTTTAAATTTAGAGGCAAATAAAAATGCTAATTCACTTTCTGTAAATTATAATGTAGAAGGCACTTCAAAAAACAGTCGTCTATTGCTTGCAGTTGTTCAGAAAGAAGCCAAAAGCAATGTAAAAAGAGGCGAGAATGCTCACAGGGTTTTATCGCATTATCAGATTGTTCGTAATCTACAATCTGTAGATTTAAACAAAACCAAAAAAGGAACGGCGGCAATTCATCTTCCTAAAAATTACATTGCACAAGATTTTGAAATCATCGGATTTATTCAAGACATGAATTCAGGTGTTATTTTGGGAGTTAAGAGAGTTTAGGTTTTTTGTTTCACGCAGATTGTTTTTAATCTCGCAAAGTCACAGAGGCGCAAAGTTTTTATTCTCTTTTTTTGTCATTTCGAGGAACGAGAAATCACACTAGAAATTCCGCACAGATTTTCGCCAATCTTTGTCGAATCCCGAGTGAGATTTCTCGTTCCTCGAAATGACAAACTGTTTAGGGAAACTTTAATAAAAAAACTATATAGATCTGCCAAAATCATTTTAAATCCGCGTGAAATCTTTTTCAAATAAACCTATCTTTGATTCTTAAGATAACAAACCAATTACAATTATGGAAAAACCAAAACGTTTTCAGGTTTCGCTCAAAGTCATTTGGGGAAGTTCGGTTGCATTGGCGGTTATGGCTTCGATACCTAAATTATTTGATGCCGATTCTACACCTGGAGATCTTATTATAAATTCTTCGATTACGCTGTTGTTTTCTCTTTTTATATGGTATTACAACATCTACAGTTTACCAAAATTTTCTGCTAATCATGCGAATAAAAGTCTCTTTAATTGGAAACTTTTACTGAGTGTTATTCTAGGAATTGTCTTAATGGTGATTCTGGTAATCGCGCATCAGGAATTGTTTCAGGTTTCAAAAATGGATGCACCAATCATGTTTGAACTTCGAGGAGTTTTAATCAACTTGATTGTGTATATGTTCCTGCATTTGCTTTTTCAAAATTATCAAACACAGCAAATGGGAGTTGAGCTAGAGCGCACAAAAGCAGTAAATCTTGGCGCTCAATACGAATTGTTGAAACAGCAGGTCAATCCGCATTTTTTGTTTAATAGTTTGAACACGCTGAAATCGATGGTCGATATCCAAGATCCGCAGAGTTCAGATTTTATCTTGAAATTATCCGATTTTTATCGTTTTACACTCGAAAGCAGAAAAATGGATTTGATTCCGCTAAGCGAGGAACTTCAGATTTTAGATTCGTACGTTTATCTGCTGAAAGCACGTTTCGAAGACGGATTTGTTTTAGAAAATGAAGTAAATCCAAAACAGTACGATTCGGCAATTCCACCTTTCACATTGCAATTATTAATTGAAAACTGTATCAAACATAATGTTGTTTCTTTAGATAAGCCCTTGAAAATAAAACTCTATACCGAAAATGAGTTTTTAGTAGTCGAAAATAAAATTCAGCTCAAAAGAGGCGCCGTTTCTACAGGTGTTGGTTTAGATAATATCAACCAGCGTTTTATGCATTTGATTCACAAAGAAATTGAAATCGATAAAGACGAAACTACCTTTAAAGTAAAAATACCGCTAAATTATGACTATCATAATAATTGAAGATGAAGTAAAAACAGCCAAAGCACTTGGCCAGCTAATTCTAAGCATCAGATCCGATGTTCAGATTTTGTCTTATATACAAAGCATTGACGGCGCAGTAGATTATCTTTTAGAAAACGATCAGCCAGATCTTATTTTTATGGATATTCAGCTAGCAGACGGTCAATGTTTTGAGATTTTTAAGAATGTTGAGGTTTTATCGCCTGTAATTTTCTGTACTGCTTTTGATGACTATGCCATCGAAGCTTTCAAATCAAACGGAATTGATTATGTTTTGAAACCTTTTTCGAGAGATAGTATTTCGCAGGCTTTAAAGAAAGCGGGAGAACTGAAAAACTTCTTTCAGAGAAATAAAAAAGCCATGCCAGATTTTGATTATTTGCTCACACGAAATGGAGAAAACAAAGGAAAAAGCAGTTTTTTGGTTTTCAAAAACAACAAATACCAAACGGTTTTAACGGAAAATATTGCGTTTTTTTATATCAAAAACGAAACGCCAACGATTATGACTTTGGATAAAAATGAATATCCATTAACGCAGTCGTTAGATGAAATTCATAAGCTATTATCGCCAATTCAGTTCTTTAGAGTCAACAGGCAATATTTGGTTAATTTTTCGGCAATTCGCGAAGCAGAACATTATTTTTCACGTAAAATAATTGTGAAATTAAGCGTTCCAACAGAAGAAAAATTATTGGTTGGAAAAGAAAAAGCAACTGCATTTTTAAGCTGGCTGGAAAATAGATAACCAATTAATCTATTAGTTGATTCGGATAAATTAATTGGCTTGGTTTTACAATCCAGGAAACATAAAACAGCTTATAAAAAACAAAGCTGAAAGTATAAAGCAGAGAATTAGAATAATCTTTTTCATTGTAAAAAATTAAATTTAAAGTTCGTTGAGAACATATCAAAAGTATATTTTCTCTTTTTTAAGCTTCAGAGAAGCGCAATATTTATAGAAAGAAGTATGCGGTTACAATATAAAGCTCCGGAGGAGTGACATATTTTCATAATCTTTAATAGATGTCGCTCCGCTGGAGCTTCTTTCATGTGTCTAATTGAAATTCTATAAATATTTTACTCCACTGGAGCATATGTAGCTGTATACAATTTTCTATACATTGCATAAGTAATGCTGACCATAACAAAAGCAATAATAGCATCTGTAGCAGCGCCGAAACCTAAAACGGCAATTTTTGAAAAGAAAGCAAAAATGATATCGAAAAATACACCTGCGAAAACCCATTCTTTCAATCGCAATAATTTGTTCGGAATTAAAAGTGTAATGACTCCTGCTAATTTAAAAACGCCAAGGATATAAATGAAATGTGCCGGATAACCCAATTGTTGTGTGATTCCCCAAACCAATGGATTGTTTGTTAATTCGAAGAAACCGCTTGCGCCAAACCATAAAGAAGTTAATACTGCCCCTGTCCAATAGATAATTTTTGTTGTTTTTGAGTTCATGATTTTGATATTTAAAGTTATTTAACGGTACAAATGTGCGTTGAAAGCGCTAATAACGAAATCAGAAACTTGTTGAAACGGACAAACTTCGGGGTGAAATGGACAGGATTCAGCGTGGTGTTTTTTAACGCAAAGATGCGCTAAGTTTTTTTTATATAAATGCTGGAGATTTTAAGTTCGCAAAGGTTTATTTCATACGGATTTTAAATGATTTAAGCAGATAAACGCAGATTTTTTTAAGTCTTAAAAATTAAAATCTGCTAAAATCTGAAGGATCTGCGTGAAACAAAATCATTTTTATCATATTAATCTGTGGCATTAAAAATATAGTGCTTTGCGACTTCGCTCCCGATAGCTATCGGGATTGCGAGCAATTTGCATCAGCTTTAGACATACAGCTTTGCGATCTTTGCGTTTTTACAAATTCCGACGAGTAAAAAACCTTGCGTGCTTTGCGTTTAAAATTCACACATATTTTATCATTTTTAAAGTAAGAAACAAAAAAGGAAAGCCTGTTTTTTCGGGAATGATATTTTACGGTTGGGTCGTAAAAAATGATTATTCAGTTATATAAAAAAAGTGGAAGGCATTTATTTAGGCAATTTTGCAGAAAGCTTAATTACATTTTTATGATTTCACCTCTTACTATAATCGCCGCGACAAATTTTTCTGATATTGCCAATAATGCCGTTGCTTATGCAGCAGGACTTGCTAGAGCTACTGGCGCAAAACTGGTTTTATTTAATTCATTTTCATTGAGTGTGCACAGCGCAAACTCACATATAACTGCAGATGCAATGCAAAAGCAGATTGATCGAGCTATTGCTAGACTAGAAAATTTGGCAAAGGAAACAGCCGATTTGTATAGAATTGAAACTGCAGCAATCTGTACATATTCTTTTTTAGAAGACGAACTCCCAAGAATTATTGAGGAGACCCATGCAGATGTTGTGGTAATGGGAATGGCGGAGCGTTCTTTTGAGCAAGAATTATTGGGAAATTCAACTACAACGGCGATTAAGAATTTGCAGATTCCAGTTTTAGCCGTGCCTCAAAATGCACGTTTCCTTAATGTAAGAAAGGTTTTATATGCTTGTGACAATTTAAGTTTTTCGGCTATTAAAAAATTTAGCTGGATAAAAAATGCTTTAGGAGATTTTGAAGCCGAAATTGAATTTTTTACTGTAGATGATAAGTTGGACGATTTGAAAGAAGAACAACAGAGGATATTGATGAATTCGAATCTCGAAAAAGAATTTGAGGACGTAAAATATTTGTATAAAACGGTAAGATCAAATGCCGTTATTAACGAAATAAGGAAAGAAATTAAAAATTATGAGGCCAATTTGTTAATTATGGTGCCTCAAAAATATGGTTTTTGGGATTCTTTGGTTCACAGAAGTAAAACTAGGATTCTGGCAGCGGGACTTGATATCCCATTATTGTCGTTTCCGAATTATTAAAGATTGATTTGATTTAAAACTAATGATATAAAAATTATAAAGTTTTTTTGAGGAAATAGTATCAAAATAAATTTTAACAGATTTTTTTTGATTTTAGGGATTCTATAATTTTTTGGGCTGGTTGCCGAATTTCAAAATTATATCTTAACATTTCGGGTAGTTTTGTTAATTATTCTTAATTGTCTGCTCGTTTAAGATATTTTTAAATTAATTTTGCAACACTCTAAAAACGTAATGCAGAAAGGTTTTTTTTATCAGTATAGCAACAGCTAAAAATTGGGAATTATCTGCAAACTGAAACCGCGTTGTATGATTTTAAAATAAAATAAATTAAAGGTTCTATACAAGGTAATACCGAGAGAACACTTTGTGTAGGTTTTTAATTTATTTTAATTGGATTTTATATAATGTTTTTAGTTTGTTAAGTTTTTTTAAAACATTATTTCTCAGAAAAAGTTATCGCCAACAGATTTAATCGGCTTTTAAGGAATACTACTATGGATTCCTCTGACTTCTCTAAAAGATTTTATTTCCTAATTATGAGCTGTCAAAAAGGAGAGAAAAAATTGTAAGCATTGGGTTCTAAGAGTACAAAGCTTAAAAAAAATAAAAAACAATGAGCGCAGTAATTACAGCTATAGGTGGTTACGTACCATCATCAATTCTGACCAATAAGAAAATTTCAGAAACAGTTGATACATCGGAGGAATGGATCATTAAAAGAACCGGAATTAGAGAACGTAGAATCGCAGACGACGATACAGCAACATCTGATCTTGCTGCGGCAGCGATTGAAAATCTTATCGCAAATTATAAGGTAGATCGCGAAGAAATAGAGGCTTTGCTTGTAGCAACAGCAACTCCAGATCACATTTTAGCGCCAACAGCAAGTATTGTTTGCGATAAAAGCGGACTTACAAATGCTTTTGGAATTGACATGAATGCAGCTTGCAGCGGATTTTTGTATGCGCTGGAAATGGGAGCAAACATGATCGAAAGCGGTCGCTATAAGAAATTAATCATCGTTGGAGCAGATAAAATGAGCTCTATTGTAGATTATGAAGACCGTAATACTTGTATTCTTTTCGGAGATGGAGCAGGAGCAGTTTTATTAGAAAAAAGTGAATCTGATGCGGGATTAATGAAAACAATCCTAAAAACTGACGGAAGCGGAGTTTCTTCTTTGGCTGTACCAGCTGGAGGTTCTAGAAATCCAACTTCTATGCAGAGTCTTTTGCATAGAACGCATTATTTAAAACAAGACGGAGCTTTTGTATTTAAAAGAGCCGTTGCTGCCATGAGCCAAGTTTCGCAAGATGCTTTGGCGAAAAACGAATTAGAATCAGACCAAATTGACTGGGTAGTTCCACATCAGGCTAATTTAAGAATTATCACTGCTGTGGGCGAAAGCTTAGGTATTGATTTCGAAAAAGTAAAAGTAAATATTGACCGTTACGGAAATACGACATCTGCAACAGTTCCCTTGTGTTTGTGGGATTTCAAAGATGATTTTAAAGAAGGACAAAATGTATTGATCACTACTTTTGGAGCAGGATTTTCATGGGGAGCAACGTGCTTGAAATGGGGCGTTATGCGCGAGAGAAAATCTGTTGAAACTATTACAGCCATCAATAAGGCAGAAGCTGTTCTGGTAGAACACTAATAAGATAGGATTTTTCAATTTTACAAGTTGGGTGAATTAATGGGTAGAAAGAACCAAAATAAAAAATCGAGCAAGAATTTTTTCTATAAGTACTACAGGGTTATAGTAATTCCAGCCGTTTTTTTGGTCTATCTTTCTTCGTATTATTTCCTAAATCCGTATCGAAATTTTGAAGAAGAAGGTTTGCTCGACTTAGATCAGACCTTCGATATCTTCATAATTTTATTGTATTGTGCCATACTTACAGAACTCACTTTGTTTGTCGGCCGAAAATTAAACTATTACATAAGTTGGGAACAAAATCCAGCTTTCAGGGCCATTGCCCAATTTATCTGCTTAATTGCGGGAAATATTCTTCTCAATTACTTTTTTTCTTGGCTTTGGGATTATTTATATCCATGTACAGCTCTAGAAGTAAACGATTTGGTTACTATTTGGCAGTCTAAAATTATGGCAGCCATTATTTCGCTTTTCATCAGTGCGATTCATACGGGAATATTTCTACTGAACAGATGGCGTTTAAATGCTATAGAAACGGCTGAATTAAAAGTGAGAGCGTCGAAACTGCAAGAAGCGGTAACACGTTCGAAATTAGAATCTTTAAAAATGCAGTTAGATCCGCATTTTGTGTTCAATAATTTCAGCACTTTGACTGAGTTGATTTATGAAGATCAGAAAGAAGCGGCTTCGTTTTTAGAAAATATAACGAGAGTATATCGTTATATGATTTCAAATTCAAATAAAGATACCATTACTGTAAAAGAGGAAATAGAATTCCTAAAAGCTTATTTTTATTTGTTGAAGAAAAGGCTCGGAGATAAAATTGCTTTAAAGATTGAAGTTGATCCGTCTTCTTTAGCGCTTCATTTACCTCCTTTGACCTTGCAGTTATTGGTAGAGAATGCCGTAAAGCACAATATGGCAACTTTGGCTAATCCGCTTACTATTGCTGTTTTTTCTGATTCGGGTGATATTATTGTTCGAAATAACTTGCAAAGAACAGCTGGTAAAAGTCTGGCTTCAACAGGAATTGGAAATAAAAATATCGAATTTCGTTATAAAATTTTATCTGAAAGAATGCCTATTTTCAGTGAATCAAACGGTTATTATGACGTATGTCTGCCATTAATTTAAGAGTTATGAAAATTTTAATTGTAGAAGATGAAAGCATTAATGCCAGCCGATTAAAAAGGTTGCTCGAAGAACTGGAACCCAATTGTGAAATTCTAGGCATTATTGATACTGTTGTAGATACTGTTGCATGGTTAAATTCAAATCCGACTCCCGATTTAATTACGATGGACATTCGTCTAGCTGACGGATTAAGTTTTGCCATTTTTGATGAAATCAATATCACTTGTCCAGTCATTTTTACCACAGCATATGATGAATATGCGATTCGTGCCTTTAAGGTAAACAGCATCGATTATTTGATGAAACCCATTGAAAAAAACGAATTGGAGTTTGCCTTAACCAAATTCAAATCTTTAAATAAAAATGAATCTAGCGTAACCAATATCGCTGGAATTCTAAAAGAACTGATTGAAAAACCAGTTTTCAGAATGCGTTTTTTAGTAACCTATCGTGACGGTTATAAAAGCGTAGACGTTGCCGATATCGATTTTATATATTCTGAATTTAAAAACACTAATTTATTCCTAAAATCTGGTGTAATTATCTCGATTCCGCAAACCATGGAAGAACTGGAGCAGGAATTAGATCCAAATGTCTTTTTCCGTGCCAATCGCCAGTTTTTCATTCGCGCAGAAAGCATCAAATCGATTGCGAATTACTTTAACGCAAAACTAAAAATCCAACTTAAACTCGATCCAGAACGCGAGGTGATTATCAGCAGAGAAAAAACACCTTTCTTTAAACAGTGGATGGATCGTTAGGAAAGGCGCAAAGGCGCAAAGGCACAAAGGGACAAAGGTTTTTTTCGCCACGAATTCACGAGAATTTTATTCTTTGTTTTTGCTGTGAATTGTACAAATTTTCGCTAATTCTTTTTTTTGCAATTACTATGTTTTACTCTCATTTTTGTCGGAAATGACAAACTATGTGTTTTATCATTCTTGCTGATAAAAATTCGAGAAATTATATCCACAGTATTTCAAACAATAATTTTAATTAGAGAAATTCGTGAATTCGTGGCAAAAAAAAACTTCGCGCCCTAGCGCCTTCATGGCATAAACCCGAGCCAACGTTTCAGTGTCAAAAAATGTCGTTTGGGTAAATTTCTTCCCTAAAAAAGCAGTTTTACGCTGTTATTTTGCTGCCAAATTTGAGGTAATTCATTTAAAAATGAAAAGTAAAATGACAAAACAGTTTTTTAAAAATAATAACGCAATGGGCAAGATTGCAATTTTATTGATAATGATCTCCCTTTCTTCATGCGGAAAAAGCGGAGAGGCGCAAATGGCTCCTCCAAAGCCAGAAGTCGACTTTTTACAGACTAATTCGGCAACAGGAGAAGTAGAAAAAAAATACCCAGGAACAGTCGAAGGTACTGTAAACGTTGATATAAAAGCGCAAGTTTCAGGTTATCTGGAAGCTATTTATGTAAAAGAAGGAGATTATGTAACCAAAGGACAATCGCTTTTTAAAATAAAAGGCGATGTGTATGCCGAACAAGTAAACAACAGCCGTGCAGCTTATAAAAGCGCTTTAGCAAATCAGGCGAATGCGAAATTGGAAGTGGAGAAAATCAAACCTTTAGTTGAGGGAAAAGTTTTCTCAGACATGCAATTAAAAACAGCACAAGCCAATTATGAAGCCGCAACTGCACAAGTAGCACAAGCAAAAGCTGCTTTAGGATCATCTCAGTTAAATGCCGATTTCTCTTTAATTAAAGCTCCTGTAAGCGGATATATTAGCCGTATTCCAAACCGTATCGGAAATTTAGTTACCCCAAATGATGCCGTTCCACTAACGACACTTTCAGAGATTAATAGCGTATTTGTATATTTTTCTTTGACAGAAGCAGATTATTTGGCTTTTTCAAAAGATGCAAAAAGCAATCAGACCGTGAGTTTAATTATGGCCGATGACAGCGAGTATGATCAAAAAGGAAAACTGGAAGTTGCCAGCGGAAACATTGATCGTGCAACGGGAACAATTGCCTTAAAAGCGATCTTTCCAAATCCGAAAAAAGAATTGCGTTCTGGAGGTTCGGCAAGAATTGTCTTGAACAAAAGTTTGTCATCTGTAATTACTGTTCCGATGGCGAGCGTAAAAGATATCCAAGATAAATTTTTTGTTTTTGTTCTAAAAGAAGGCAACAAAATAGCTATGGTTCCAATTGAAATCGCGGGAAGCGCTGGAGCAGATTATTTTGTAAAATCTGGATTGAAAGCTGGAGATAAAGTAGCGTTGAATAATATCGATGTGCTTTATGATGGAATGGAAGTCGTTCCAAAAATCGCTGCTAAAAACACAGGCAGCAAATAATTTTTCATTTAATAAAATAACATTTCCATGTTAAAGAAAATAATAGACAGGCCAGTATTGGCCACAGTTATCTCTATTGTACTGGTTATACTGGGGATTATAGGTCTTACCCGATTATCGGTAACAAGATTCCCAGATATTTCACCGCCAACAGTTATGGTAAGCGGTTCGTATCCGGGAGGAAATAGTGAAACCGTGATTCGTTCGGTAGTAACGCCATTAGAGGAGCAGATTAACGGAGTTGAAAACATGCAGTACATTAAATCTACTGCTAGTAATGACGGATCTTTTTCGATCAGTGTCATTTTCAAACAAGGAGTAGATCCAGATCAAGCTGCGGTAAACGTTCAGAACAGAGTACAGCAAGCAACGCCAAAACTGCCTCAGGAAGTTATCCGAATGGGATTAACGACTTCTAAGCAGCAAAATAGTATGATTGTTATTTTCAACTTGTATACAGATGATAATAGCAAATACGATGAGTTGTTCTTGCAGAATTATGCGAATATCAATTTAGTGCCACAAATGAAACGTGTTCCTGGAGTAGGACAGGTTCAGATTTTTGGGGTAAAGGATTATTCGATGAGAATCTGGCTGGATCCGCGTAAAATGGCCAATGCAGGTTTGGTTCCGTCAGATGTTACTCAGGCCATTGCAGAACAGAGTTTAGAATCGGCTCCGGGAAAATTGGGAGAAGAATCTTCAGCAGCTTTAGAATATGTAATTCGTTACAAAGGAAAAAAGAACAAACCAGAACAGTATGAAAATATTGTCGTTAAGAACGTTGGAAGTAATGTCTTAAGATTGAAAGATGTAGCGAGAGTAGAATTTGGTTCTCTTTCGTATAGCGGGGACAACAAATCGAATAGTAAAAATGCCGTTACAATGGCCATTTTACAGACTTCGGGTTCTAACGCAAATGACATTGAAATCGGAATCAATAAGGAAGTAGAACGATTATCTAAATCTTTTCCTCCAGGTATTAAATACGTTAACGTAATGAGTACCAAAGAAAGATTGGATGAAGCTACAGGACAGGTAAAATCAACTTTATTAGAAGCTTTTATTCTGGTATTTATTGTAGTGTTTATTTTCCTTCAGGATTTTCGCTCGACGATTATTCCAGCTATCGCGGTTCCGGTTGCTATTGTGGGAACGTTTTTCTTCCTGCTCGTTTTCGGATTTACCATTAACATCCTAACGCTTTTTGCTTTAGTTCTCGCGATCGGAATCGTAGTCGATGATGCGATTGTCGTTGTCGAAGCGGTACATAGTAAAATGGAAGAAGACGAAGGAATTTCAGCCAAAGAAGCAACACACAGCGCAATGGCAGAAATCACGGGAGCGGTAATTTCGATTACTTTGGTGATGTCGGCTGTATTTATTCCGATCGGATTTATGACGGGGTCTTCAGGGATTTTCTATAAACAATTTGCTTATACATTGGCAATTGCAATTATTATCTCTGCTGTAAATGCCTTGACGTTAACGCCTGCATTATGTGCGCTTTTGCTAAAAAATCACGGACATAAGGATGGAGATAACGAACACAAAACGAGTTTTAAAGACCGTTTTTTCGTTGGATTCAATACAAGTTTCAACAATTTAACGGGAAGATATATCAAAGGTGTTCGTTTCTTAATTGGCAGAAAATGGTTTGCAGCAGGGTTAGTTGTGGGAATTACAGCCATTGCGGTTTATACCATGATGTCTACGCCAAAAAGTTTCGTGCCTCTTGAAGATGACGGTTTTATGGTGTACAGTTTATCAATGCCGCCAGGTACAGCACTTGATCGTACTACAGCTGTAATTCAGAAATTGGAAAAAGAATTGGCTCCGCTTGAAGCAATTGATGTCAATACGAGTATTACAGGATTTAATATTTTGAGTAACAGTTCCAGTCCAGCTTATGGATTAGGTTTTATAAAACTGAAACCAAAGAAAGATAGAGGAGCGGTTAAGGATATTGAAGAAATCATGAATATCGTAAGCGGAAAACTGGCTAAAATAAAAGAAGGTCAGATCATGGTTTTTAGAATGCCTCCCGTAGAAGGATTCGGTGTAACAAGTGGTGCTGAAATCGTGTTGCAGGACAGAATGGCGAGAAGTCCAGAAACTTTAAAAGCCATGTCTGATAAAGTAATCGCACAGATTATGAAACAGCCTGGAGTGCAATATGCGTACACGACTTTTAGAGCCGATTATCCGCAATTGGAATTGGAAGTTGACGAAGATAAAGCGCGCCAAATGGGTGTAAATATCAAAGAGCTTTTAGGAAATATTCAAACCTATTTTGCAGGAGACCAATCAGCTGACTTTTCGAGATTTGGTAAATTTTACCGTGTGAACGTAAAAGCTGATGGTATTTTTAGAATGGATGAAGATGCGTTTAATGAAATTTTCGTAAGAAATGCTGATATGCAAATGGTTCCTGTAAAATCTATAGTGAAGTTCCATAAAGTGTACGGACCAGAATCTGTAAACCGTTATAATCTTTATAATTCGGTAAACATTACAGCCATGGCATTGCCCGGCTATAGTAACGGACAAATTATGGAAAATCTGGAACAAGTTTTAGATAAACTGCCATCTGATTATACGTACGAATGGACAGGTTTAAGTCTTGAAGAAAAAGCAGGAGGTAGTCAGACTGTTGCCATTTTTGGATTATGTCTTCTGTTTGTATTTTTCTTATTGGCAGCGCAGTACGAAAGTTATTTATTGCCACTTGCCGTATTGCTTTCTATCCCAACAGGAATTTTAGGGGCTTTCGCCGGAATTAAAGTGGTTGGTTTAGATAACAATATCTATGTTCAGGTTGGATTAATCATGCTTGTTGGACTTCTGGCTAAAAACGCGATTTTGATTGTGGAGTTTGCATTGCAGAGACGTCTCGCTGGATTAACCATAATCGATGCAGCAATTGAAGGGGCAAAATCTAGGTTACGACCAATTATCATGACTTCGTTGGCATTTATTGTAGGTATGATTCCGCTAATGTTTGCTTCTGGAGGAACGGCGGTTGGAAACCGATCTATCAGTGTGAGTGCCGCAGTCGGAATGTTTAGCGGTGTTGTGCTAGGAGTTTTTGTGATTCCGTTGCTTTTCATTGTATTCCAGTATTTACAGGAAAAAGTATCAAGAAAGAAGATCGCAACTCAAGTTCAAACGATAAAAGAATAAGAATGAAAACACTATATAAAATCGGAATGCTTTTACTTACCGCAACGGTCATGACGTCGTGTGTGGTAGGAAAAAAATATTCACGTACAGATTTAAATGCTCCAGAAAAGTTCCGCGAAGAAATCGCGGTAACTGGAGACACGGTTTTGCTTCCGTGGAAAAATTATTATAAAGATCCTTTACTGGTTGCTTTAATTGAAAAAGCTTTAGTAAAAAACAATGAAGTTATCATTGCTATGAAAAGCATGGAACAGCTCGACCTCAGTTATAAACAAGCCAAATTATCGTTATTACCCACACTAGATTTCGATGCTGGAGCGAGCCGTTCTTATCCGTCTAAAAATTCCCTAAACGGATCTTTGAGCCAGCAGTTTATTGGTAAAGATTATATGGACGATTATAGCGCGAATCTTCGTCTTTCTTGGGAAGTAGATATTTGGGGAAAAGCAGCTATGCAGAAAAGAGATGCCAAAGCCGCTTATTTTGCTCAAAAAGAGAATCTTTCGGCATTAAAAACCCGAATTATTGTTCAGGTAGCGCAGTCGTACTACAATCTGTTAGGTTTAGATGAGCAGCTGAAAATTGCAGAGAAAAACATCGAATTGAGTACGAACACTTTAAGCATGATGCAATTACAATATAAATCAGGTTCAATCAGTTCTTTGGCAGTAAACCAGACAGAAGCTCAGAAAAAAACAGCTGAATTATTAGTGCCTTTAGCGAAAGCGAATATTGCAGTTCAAGAAAATGCTTTGCAGATTTTGTGCGGAGAATATCCAGATAAGATTGAAAGAGCAGGAAATATTGATGCTGCCGAAGTTTCGGTAATTTTTCCAACAGGAATTCCAGCTTCGCTTTTAAGCAGAAGACCAGACGTAAAAGCTAGCGAATATGCTGTGATGTCTGCTAATGCTAAAACAGGATTGGCAAAAGCAACTATGTATCCGACTTTAAGTTTAAATCCGTCAATTGGAGTGAATTCGTTTGAATTTGAAAACTGGTTCGATTTTCCAGGTTCAATCACCAAAACCATTGCTGCCAATTTAGCGCAGCCGATTTTTAGAAAAAAAGCGTTGCGAACTGCTTATGAAGTAGCGGTTTTAGAACAGGAAAAAGCGGTTGTACAATTTAAACAGTCTTTTATAACGGCGGTTGGAGAAGTAAATGATGCCATGTCTAGATTGAAATATTCAGACGAACGTATGATTTTAGCAAAAGAAAAAGCAGAGTCATTGGACAAAGCAACTTCAGATGCTTCTTTGCTTTACAAAAGCGGAATGGCTAATTACCTTGAAGTAATCGCAGCTCAGAACAGTTCGCTCCAAAACGAATTGGATCTGGTAACAATAAAACTCGAAAAGCTGAATGCAGCAATTAACCTGTACCGTGCTTTAGGCGGCGGAGTAGAGTAACACTTAATTTTTGATGGTTCACCATTTCTGTAAGCAATTATGGAGGTGGTGAATTTCTTTTTGAATTGAATTTACTGATTTATGGACAAAATTACTTTTACCCGATCAGAACTTTATACTTTGGTTTGGAAATTTCCGATTCCACAGATTGCAAAACATTATGAGATTTCCAGTATGGGAATCAAAAATGCCTGTGAAAAGATGAAAATTCCGCTACCAAAAAGCAGACATTGGGTTGGGCCAGAATATAAGAGAAAAAAAATTCCAGAGCTTTCGTTAGATTTTGATGGGAATAATGAGATTGCCATTTTGAAAAAAACGTACGAAATGCAACTTAGAGTTCCTTCAAAATCTACTCCTTTATTAGATTTGACTCTAACTATTAAAAATGATCTCAACGCACCTTTGATCGTTAAGGAAAAACTAGAAAATGCGCATGCAATTATTAATTCAACAAAGGAATATTGGGAAAGTAAAATTTTGAATAATGATATTTTACCTGATAAGTTGGAGATTTTGGACGTGAGCGTTTCTGAGAGAAACTTGAATCGCGCCTTACTGTTTATGAATGCTTTTATCAAACTGGTTCAATACCGCGGACACGAATTTAGAAAAGGTCTAGACGGATTGGATACTGTGGTTTTTAAAAACGGATGTGAAATTAAAGTTGATTTAAGAGAAGCGCAAAAAAGACTAACCAAAAATAGTATGAGAGAAACTTGGGGATATGTTTTTACAGGCGATTTTATTTTTAGAATTTGGAGAGGATCAAATAAAAAAGAATGGCGTGATGGCAAGGTTGTTTTAGAAAATAATTTGGCATTAATTATGGCTAAATTAGAATTAATGGCTGCGGAAAATTAGATTTATTATATGTTCGTAGTAAATGTTTAAAATTTAGAGATATCTCTTTTTGTATTAATTTCATCAGTAAGTGAACGAATTTCTGAAGTACTTTTTTCGCCCAATACATTTGCCAATTCCCAATAATCAATTTTTCCAATTAAGTGATAATAAATAAGCGTTTCCCTTACTTTTTGAAAATCATCTGAATTAATTAATTCAAAATCATATCTTTTTGATGTGCCGGATTCAAAATAGATAATTACAAAGTTATTGGTCCCATTTGAAAGCGCTGGTCTCAAATTTCCGCTTGAAATATGAGCTAATCTACCAACATAATCATCATTGAAGATTTGAATTTTTCGTATTCTTTCAATTGGATAAATCTCATTGCCCACAGTTATTGATTCCTTTTCAAATGATAAGTAACCTTCAAATTTTCCACGAAGTGGTTCAGTTTTATTTAAGTTATAGAATTTTAAAATTACACCAAACATAAATGTGCCAACGGTAAGCCAAATAAAAATTTCATCAATAAAGTTAGGCTCTAGGTTAAGAACTTCTTGTTTAAAAAGCATAACTCCACAACAAAAAAATAGTATTGAATATGTAATAATTTCTGGACTCCAATAAAATTTATTTGACTTTGTGTAGATTGAAAATTTTGGCATGCTTTCTTTTGTTCGTTGATATATTAAGCTATATATGTCGATGACTTTATATCGATAGAGCGGATTTGCAATCCGTGCCCGCAACATTGAGGCATAACACTAAATATGTATTTTTTGTATTTACGGAAAACAGATAATCTTTACAGGAACTGATTACAAATCCGCGCTATTGGGTTTATTCTTCAACAAAGAAATCTTCGTCAAGATGTTTTATCTCATAAACTGATTTTATTTGAACTCCAACAGTATATTCATACATCAAATCTGCAAGTTTATTGCCATCTATCAGTATTATTTTATGATGAGCATTTTTTGCTTTTTCTTCAGCACCTTTGTCAAATTGAGAGGTTGTTACAAAAACACCTTTATTTGTATCACCACTCATAGCGCCAATAAAATTTCGAATATCCTTTTCTCTAACTTTATTTTCTGCAAATCTTTTTGCTTGAATGTAAATTTTATCTAATCCAAGTTTATCTTCATTAATTATTCCATCGATTCCACCATCTGCAGATTTTGATGTCTCAATAAAATCCCCATATCCCATTTTTTTCAGAAGTATTAAAATTACTTTCTCAAAATAATATGGATCCATAGTTTTTAACTTATCAAGTAGATCGTTTTTTACTTCATTTTCAATTTGACTAAATCCTTCATTAATTAAATCTTCAGGAGTTTCTGTTTTTATTTCATCAACACTTGAAGTTTCAACTTTCTCTTTATAAGGATTTAAAGAATATATGTCTGATTTTATTTGATTTAAGCTTATTTCAGTTGAAGCTTTATTACCTTTTTCAGTTAATTGTACGTAACCTCTTTTGGGATGTGCTAAATACCCAGCTTGCTTTAAATACGAAATTCCCCAATTTAGTCTATTATGAATAAGTATGTCTCCTGATTTGATTCTCTGAGTCAAAAGTTCCTTTGGAATTTCGTCATAATATTTTTTAATTACTTTTTCACGAAGTTTAGCGCGTGATATATTATCTTCTATTCTTAAAGTTTCTAAAATTGGTTTAAAGGTTTCGTAAAATTTTGGTATTTCTTTGGTCATTTAATTTTGAGTAATTTAGATTAACATTGCACATAACTCGTTTATTCTCGCCACTCAGTAGCGACAACACATGCTGAAACAGGCTAATTGTCGTTATTTTATAATTTGCAAGTAAATATAAGAAGTTTTACTACAGATCAAAATCCATTTACTCTCCAAAACAAAAAAAGCCATCCCTTTCAGGACAGCTTTTTCAAAAAAATAGTTGTGTGTTTCGGGATTAACCCCAGTTTAGCATTTAAATTAATTAATTTTAACCAAATGAGCTTCAATAGCAGCTCTTTGAGGTTCGTATTGAGCAGGAAGTTTTAAGTTCTGACCTAATTCTTCTAAGCTTTCGTCTACAGTAAATCCAGGATTATCAGTTGCAATTTCGAATAAAACCCCTCCTGGCTCTCTAAAATATAGAGAATGGAAATACTGTCTGTCAATTTGTGGTGTAATAGACAATCCGTAATCTTCGATTTTCTCTCTGAATTTCATCAAAATTTCGTCGTTTGGAACACGGAATGCTACGTGATGAACAGTTCCGTTTGCGTTTAAGCCACGTTTTTCTTCTGGCAATTCTACCAAGTCAACAATTGCGGCATTTTCTACAGCATCTGTAGCATAACGGTAACGGTTTACTTCCTGATCGATTAATTTGTAACCAAATATGTCTGTTAAGATTGCAGCAGTTGCTTTGATATTGTTTAAAGTCAAAGTAATGTTATGAAACCCTTTTGTAGCCACATCAGCTTTTACTTCGTCAGTTTCCCAAGCTTTTCTGTTATCGTCTGTTTTAGATTCGATTAACTCTAATTTTAGTCCGTCTGGATCTAAGAAAGCCAAATATTTTTCTCCAAACTTTTCAGATGGTTTATTGTAAATTACATTGTATTTTTCAAAACGTTTCTGCCAGAAATCCAAACTTCCTTTTGAAACAGAATAACCAATTTCTGTTGCCATTCCAGAACCTTTTCTTCCTTGTTGGATTCCTTCTCCCCAAGGGAAAAAAGTTAGAATTGTTCCAGCGCTTCCCACTTCGTCACCGAAGTAAAAATGGTATGTTCCAGGATCGTCAAAGTTTACTGTTTTTTTGATAAATCTTAATCCTAAAACTTTTGAATAAAAGTCAAAATTGCGTTTAGCGTCACCTGCGATTGCAGTAATATGGTGTAAGCCTAATATTTTATTTTCCATGGTATTTGTTATATTAAATTGTTATTGATTTTTCTTTTACAAATTTACGTCCGTTATGCTTCTGCATCGATTAACCTAGATTAAGAAATGAAAAACGGCACGTTTTAGAAATTTTCAAAGAATAACCAAATCCTATTTTATTTTATTAAATGCATTATTATTAGGGTTTTAAGAAAAAGTCAATTAGATATTACACGATATATCGGGATTTTGAGAATGGATAATGTATTTATAGAGAATCCGAAGTGCAGAATATAGCCTATAATTTTATAAATATGGATTTTCGAAGTTTTGGCTCGATATTTTTTGTTTTGTGTCCCTTTCCTGTAGTGTCTTCTACCAATAAAATTGAACCAGTTGGGAATGTTCTTTTTTCTCCCAACGAAGTTTCGATTTCTACGCCTCCTTCCAGTAAAACAATATACTGGCGGTCTGGCGCATTATGAAAATCGTAGTCGTAAGAAGGATTTACTTCTCTAAAAACAATAGATTTGACAGGTTCATCATCAGATAAAAATCCGATATCGCCATTGTTCTTTAACGGAACTTGAAAGTCTTCAAAATGGCTTTCTCCGTTTTCATCGCTGTAAACACGAGTTACGGTAATCATTGTTTTTTATTGAAAATCAATGCATTGGCGCAATCAACTTCATCCTGACTGATTGTATGTCCCATATTTGGGTAGATTTTTTTAGTAACATCGGCACCCATTTTTGTCATAAGTGTTTCAGTATCATTTACTCTTTCTACAGGAACATGAAAATCTGGATCGCTTGTTCCAATAAAAACTGGAGTATTTTCAAAGTTTCCAGAATAATGATTTTCATAAACTTGATCACCAATTAATCCGCCCGTAAAAGCTACAATTCCGCCATATTTTGCTGCGTTTCGGGTTGTAAATTCTAAAGCAAGACAAGCTCCTTGAGAAAAGCCTAAGAAATAAATATTTTCTTTTTCAATTCCATTTTGCTGAATAGCCACCACAATCTGATGAATTGCTTCTAAAGATTTTGAAAATGAAGGTTCATTTTCGTTTATTGGAGCCAAAAACGAATACGGATACCAAGTTCTGTTTTCTGCCTGTGGTGCAACCAGAGCAAAATCTTCTACTTTAAGATGTTTGGTGATAGAAAGAATATCATGCGCACTAGCACCGCGGCCGTGAATCATAACAAGGGCTTTTTTGGCTTCATTTAAAGGCACACCGTCTGTTAATATATCTGTATTCATACTTTTTTAATCTTTAATTTTTAGTCTAGAGACTAGAGACTTTCATCTCCAGTCTTTAATCTTTAATCTTTCGTCTTTCTTCTTTTTACTTCTTCCAAATATCTGCATATTCATCTGGATGTCTTTTGAATTGCGCATGAACATAAGGACAAAGCGGCAAAACCTTCAAATTATTGGCGCGAACGTACGATACCATTTCTTCTAAAAGTTTCTTTGCATACCCTTTTCCTTCAGCTTCTGGTTCAACTCCTGTGTGGTAAACCGTCAATAAATCCGGTTTAATGCTTACTGTCATTTCGCCTAGTTTTTTACCATCAACATATAGATTAAAGGCACCGTGTTTTTTTTCGTCTAATTCTAATTTTATTGTTTCCATATTATTGGGTTGTATTTTTATTTTATACTTATAGAGCTATTTCTTTTTTAGGAAAAAGAGAGAAAACCATTCTTTAAAGATACTATATTATTAGTAAACTGCAATTCAAAAATGCGTGTTTACTGGCTGTCTCGGTGGTATAAATAGCAAATAATCATAGCAATTCCTGGCAGAATTAAAGTTCCTAATCCGAAAAACTTTCCTGCAATAGCGCCAAGAAAACATCCGACAAGAAATCCGATTATAGTAACTAACTGCTTTTTAAAACTTAATAAAACTTCGGCATCTTTAAATCCGTTTTTTAGTAGATTTCCCAAATCAAGAGAAGCCTGAGTTACATTTCCCGTCATCATAGTGGTTGGCCCGTGCGTTTCTTTAGCGTAAAGCTTTCCAAAAGCATTTTGAAGTCCCATTGCAAAAACGGTTGTCATCGCAACAGTATACATCGTCCATTCTTCGAAGTTTTGCAGATAACCAAAAGTGTAAGAAGCGATTCCGCTTAAAAGTAGTATTATGCCTTCCCAAAATAAAATAGTGTAGCGATTGGTGGCTTTTAAAGCAATTCTTCCTCCCGTAATTACCGCAATAATAAAAATAGGGAAAGTAAACAGTTTTATCCACGCATGAAGATCTGAGCCTTTGATAATCTGGTAAGCAAATACGATAAAGTTACCTGTAACATGTGCCGAAAATATCGAATCGGCGGCGACAAAAGTTACGGTATCGCAGTACCCTGCTATGATTGTCAAAAGCAGGGTTACGTACCAGATATTGTTTTGTTTTATTTCCATAATTTCTTTTTAGTTTAAATGAGCGCGAAGCATCCACGCCATTTTTTCATGATTTTCTACAAGACCTGTAATAAAATCGCTTGTTCCCGCATCTTGCAGATCGTTAGCAATAAGATTGATGTTTTCTCGCAGATAAATAATGATGCTTTCGTGATCTAAAAGTAATTCTTTAATAAAACCATTACTGTCATTTTTCTCTTGTAATTCTTCGGTAAGATGTGTTAAAGCTAAGAAATCTTTTAAAGTGGCCGGAGTATAATGACCTAAAGAACGTATTCTTTCTGCTACAGTATCCACAATTTCGTCAATTGCATCATATTGCTGTTCAAAGAAAATATGCTTGTTGTAGAAATCTGGGCCTTCAACATTCCAATGTGCTCTTTTTGTTTTGGTATAAAGGATAAATTCGTCTGCAAGAACTTTAGTTAAAATCTCTACGATTTTTGAGATGTTCTCCTGTTTGATTCCGATGTTTGCTTTCATTTTAAATTGGGTTTTATTAAGTTTTGAGTTATGAGTTGTGGAGGAATCTAAATCATTAAACACATAGAAACATAGTTTTTCTCTTTGTTTTGAAAAGGATATGAAAGAAACAAGTTTCTCACACATAGTTCTTTGCGAGAACTTTGTCAAAGTTTAAAACTTTGACAAAGTTGACAAAGCTATGTGTATTAATGCAAGTGAAACGCCTTTTACTCGCTCCAAAAAGCTATGTTTCTATGTGTTAAAAATATTTTGTGTTTAAATTAATTGTTTAATAATGTTACTAAATAATAATCAAGCGAATACATTCCTGCGCCAAGGGCAAGAAGCAGTAATAAGGATAAAGTGTACATGTAAGGTACATCACGCACTTCAAGCGAATCATTTCTATGAACCACAAAATAGCCAATTGCCGTTACGCCAATTGTAGGTAAGACAGCGAGCCTTGTTCCAAGCCCCAGAATAATAAAAAACGGAATTATAGTGTCTGAAAATGTTGCCACCAGACCGTTTAGTTTTTCTGGCAAATGCAACGGATTCGGGACATGTTCTTTTTGTCCGTTTTCGACTCTGAATTTCTTCATTCCGTGTACTCTGAATAATTCAACCGCCAGCAGAACTCTAAAAGCTAAAAGCGCTGCATTATTGAATGAGGTTCCTAAATCGGAATAAAGGATTTGTTTTATAATATCGATCATTTTTTAAGATTTAAAAAGCAAAACAAGAACAGCCCAAAGCGCCCCAGAACGCATTATAATTATTAACTGGAACATTGCTTAATCGAGCAGCGTCGTGATTGTGTAAATGAACGTCGCAACTTCCGCTACAGTTATGAATTTGTGAAGTCAGTTTAGGTTTTGCATCTGCTTTTGCATTTTTTTCGATAGCACTTTGCAAACCGCTTCTCACAGGATATCCGTTGTAAATATTTGTTGGCGACCAATCTGGCAGAATCGGAATATGAGGTGGGGAGAAAGAAGAAAAATCTCCGTTTGCATACACAATTTTTCCGTCTACAATAGTCAAATCGGCTTCGATTTTTTTGATGTCTTCGTCGTCAATTGTAAAATAATCTCGGTCTAAAACCACTAAATCGGCAAACATGCCTACTTTGATATCCCCTTTTTTAGTTTGTTCCTGCGAAAACCAAGCACTTCCTCTGGTATATAATTCCAAAGCAGTTTGTCTGTTTAATCTCGTTTCATTGTACAATTGCAATCCTCCGACAGTTTTACCAACGGTCATCCAATACATTGAAACCCACGGATTGTAGCTGCTTACACGTGTAGCGTCTGAACCGGCGCCGACAGGAACTTCCATTTCAATCATTTTTTTGATTGGCGGTGTGTTTTCAGCAGCTTTCGCACCGTATCTATCTGTAAAATATTCACCTTGATAAGCCATTCTGCTTTGTACAGCGATTCCGCCTCCTAAAGCTTTTACACGTTCAATGTTTCTCTCATCAATCGTTTCTGCGTGGTCAAATATCCAAGGAAGTCCGTTGAACGGAATATCTTGGTTGATTTTTTCAAAGACATTTAGAAATCTTGTAATGCTTTCGTTGTAAGTGGCATGCAATCTAAAAGGCCAACGATTTTCTACCAGAAGGCGAACTACTTTTTCTAGATCTGCTTCCATGTTTTCTGGAAGATCTGGTCTTGGCTGCAGAAAATCTTCAAAATCGGCAGCAGAAAAAACCAACATTTCGCCGGCACCATTGTGACGATACATATCGTTTCCTTGATATAATTTTACGCTATCAATCCAATCTGAAAAATCTTCAAACTCGTGTTTTGGCTTTTGTGTGAAAAGATTGTACGCAATTCTTACCGTTAATTGATTTTTCTCGTTCAATTCGTTAACCACTTTATAATCGTCTGGAAAATTCTGAAATCCACCACCAGCGTCAATAACACTTGTGATTCCAAAACGGTTCAATTCTTTCATAAAATGACGCGTTGAATTGATTTGATGCTCATAAGAAAGAGTTGGACCTTTAGCCAAAGTCGAATATAAAATCATCGCATTTGGTGTTGCAATAATAAGTCCCGTCGGTTCTCCGTTTGAATCTCGCTCGATATGTCCGCCCGGAGGTGCAGGAGTATTTTTGTTATATCCTACTGCTCTCAATGCGGCTCTGTTCATAATCGCTCTGTCGTACAAATGCAGAATAAAAACTGGAGTATCGGGTGCAATCGCATTGATTTCTTCTAAAGTTGGCATTCTGCGTTCAGCAAACTGAAATTCTGACCAACCACCAACAACACGAACCCATTGCGGATTTGGAGTGCGATCTACTTGTTCTTTCAGCATTCGAAGGGCATCGGCTAGAGATGGAACTCCGTCCCAGCGCAATTCTAAATTATAATTTAATCCACCGCGAATAAGGTGAATGTGTGAATCGTTTATTCCGGGAAAGGCTCTTTTATTCTGAAGATCGATTATTTTGGTTTCTTCAGAAGCAAAACTCATAATGTCGTTGTCCTTTCCAACCGCAATAAATTTTCCGTCTTTAATGGCTACTGCTGTAACGTTTGGAGTTTCTGTATTAAAACTATGAATTTTTCCGTTGAATAAAATTAAATCTGCTTTCATAATTTTGATTATTTAGCGTTCAACTTTGCAATGGCGCTTTTAATTCCTTCTCCTGCAACCGTATAAAAAGCAGGGCCAGCCAATAAGATTATTTTGTTTAAAGGTTTGTATTCTGCTAATTTTTTATCTTTCAAATAGGTCTGAGTTCTATACGCTTCAAAAGAACCTAAAACTACATTTTCGGCTACTAAAGCAGTTGGAGAATCAATTCCTGCATCTTTAATATCGCTTGCAAAAGAATAATTAGAAACTCCTAAACGTAAAGCTTCGCGCATGGCAGTGCTTCCAACGCTAATCATTAAATCGGGAGTAAATTTATTGCGATCTCCCAATCCGATTAATAATAATTGTTTGGAGGCTAAAGTTCCTTTTGGAGGCGTTATCAATAAAGTTTCTAGAGAATGTCCTGTAAATTTACCGCTTTTTCTTAATTCAGTAATAATGCCTTTTAATGCGTCGTCTAGATGAACCATTCCGTTTAAGTTGGCAGGAAGAGCAGGAGGGTTAAAAATATCACCTTCTGAGTATTCAAAAACGCAGGCAACTTGTAAATCAGCTTCTGCTGCAGATGGCCCCTGAACCAATCCGTTTACTGCAATTCCGTCTACTTTCCCCCAAGTTACCGTAGAACCGATTGAAGCAGTTTGTGCAAATGCATTGTTACTAAATGAGCCTGCAAATGTTATAATTAGAAGCATCAGATAAGAATATCTAAAGCTGTATTTTGAAGTTGTTGTTTTCATTGTTTATATAGTTTAGGTTTATAATTTTAAACACATAGAAACATAGATTTTCTTTACTTTGAAAAAAGAGTAGAGAAAGAAACTAGTTTCTAACACATAGCCGTATGAACGTTTTTGCGAGAACTTTGTCAAAGTTTTAAACTTTGACAAAGTTGATCCAGCTATGTGTATTTATATAAAGTAAAACATCTTTTTGCGCATCAAAAAGCTATGTTTCTATGTATTAAAAATTAATTTATTATTAAAATTTGAATGTTAATCTGGCATTAAAGAAAACGCCGTCTTTAGAATTCGGAATCACGTCATTGATAAAAGCACCCGTTTTGAAGTACTGAATACCGCTGACAACCGAAATATATTTGTTTATGCCGTATGTAAAATTGGCGAGATAAGCCGTTCCTATATATTTTTCGTCAGAATCGCTTCCGCGAAGGTTTAAAATACCACTTGGTCTATAAACTCCATCTTGTGTTGAATATTTCCAGTTTAAAACCACATCGACCTGCATCTTTAAATTCGAAAGTAAATCCAACGTGGCATACGGATGAATATCAATAAGGTTTACTGGGCCAACTTGCGGACTAAAACCAAAATAACCTCCTTTTGGATACAGCGGATTAAATGTCTGGAGATTTCCATTCCCTTGATTTTTATCTCCTGAGATATAATCGTTTCGAAGGTTTATGGTCGGTTTGAATTTTACATTTTCAAACATATATCCAATATCAATAGAACCTGTCCAAGCGTTTATATTTCCCGATCCGAATGTTCCAAACTGATAGGCAGCTTCGAGATTGTAAATAAAACCACCGCCGTATTTCCATAATCTAGAACCTACTGTATGGCGTCTTTCGGGAGCAATTCCTTCTTCAAAAACAGAAGCATCTCTTCTGAACCCGAGATAATACAGATCGAGATTTCCTGCTTTCGGAAATATTATTTTAGAATAAGCTCCCCAAAGGTTAAGCTGTTTAGACATTTTATTATCAAAAACGCCTGTATGAACAGTGTCTGCCATCATTGCAAAAGCATCAATAGATAGTCTTGACGACGTATACATTAATTTTCCTCCTGTGAAATAGAGTCTTGCATTTGGACCTTCTCGAACCGAAATCAATCTTCCCGAACCATAATCTAATTCTTGCCTTCCGACACGAATCGTTACTTTTTTGTCTTTTTGTTGCCAGAGATTCACATCCAAAAATAAATTTTGAACATTCAGCTGATCTTCGTCTATTCCGCGTGCTCCATTAGTTCGGCCATCTTCTAAGGCACTTCGTAATTGGGCAAATATTCTAAAGGTTTTTCCTAAATGAGTATCAGCATGAAGATCGTAGCGCTGGAGCAGGAAATTATTATGTCCTATATTAAATCTTCCCCAGTCTTCATTGTTGAAATCAACATATTCATAGCGAGCTTCTCCTCCAATTGACATATAAATGTCTTTCTTCTGATTTAATGGAATGAATTTTAATCCTTCGTAAAAATTTCGATTTGAATCTTTTAAGAATTCATAATTTTCATCATAGCGCAAGAGTTTAAAATTTTGAGCTGATAATATGTTTCCCATTAAAAGAAAAGAAACAATAACAAGCAAAAGGAATTTTGGCGATATGGATTTTGATGATTCCAAGATAATGAAGCGTAAGAGATTGATATTAAATTTCGGTTTTCTGATTAGTGTTTTAGCATTTTATGTGCGTACTGAATGCCTAAACCGTAAGAACCGCCATATTTTTTCATTAAAGAAGTTACAGGACCATAAGTGGCTTCGCGTGCCCAGTCTCTTTGAAGTTCTAATAAATATTGGATAGAAGTTATTGGAATTGCACCAGCTTGTACCATTCTCTGCACAGCACGTTCGTGAGCTTCTTTGCTTACGTCACCGCAAGCGTCTGTTATGATATAAACTTCGTAACCTTCTTCAATAGCAGACAAAGCTGGTCCAACAATACAGACTCCTGTCCATAGTCCGGCAAGAACTATTTTCTTTTTGTTTTTTGCTACAATAGCTTTATAAGCGTTTTCATCTTCCCAAGTATTCATAGTCGTTCTGTCAATATATCCAGAAGTTGCAATTGGATAAAATTCTTCAACTTCTGGAAAAACAGGACCTGAGAAACTTTCTTCTGCAACTGTAGTTACCACTGTTGCAACATTAAAAATTTTTGATGCTCCAGAAACGATTGCCACATTAGTGCGTAATTCGCTTACTGGAATATTGTGAGTTGCGAAGGCCATTTGCCCTTCAAAATCGATTAATACTAAAGCGTGATTGTCTGGTGTCAATAAGTTAGATGATGGTTTCATGATTTTTTTTTTAGATTTATAATTAGTTAAAAGATTATTTTAGGTTCCGAGAGAACTAGCGATATATCGTTATTCTTGCGATATGCTGTTATTTTTATATTAATGTGTAGACAGCTTTTTAATCATTTCGGCAGAAACAGAATCTGCATAAATTCCAAAGGCACTGGTTAAAACACCTTTTACATTATAGATGTCAGAGATTATACCGTATACAATGTCTTCATCGCCAGGATCGGTATCGCCTTCAAAACGGAATAAATATTCAATTTTGAATTCTTCCGGTGACATTCTAAGCGGGTTGGTACTGCAACGAATACAATCTGAATCGAGATTAAAGTTTTCTGTAAAACCTTGTCCATTCAGCCATTGCAAAGCTTCTGTGACAGTTTCAAAATAGGGTTGTTGTAGTGAACTCATAGTCTGGAGAGGTTTAAACTGTCTGCAAAGAATTTTTGCAGACAGCTATGTTTTAAGCGTTATTTTATGAAAGCTAGAATATCATTATTGATTGTTTCTGCTTCTGTAGTTGGCATACCATGAGGAAATCCTGGGTAAGAAATCAATTTTCCGTTTTTAAGTAAAGCAGCCGATTTTGGTGCTTGGTGATAAGGAACGATCTGGTCATCTTCTCCATGTAGCACAAGAACTGGAATATCTAAACTTTTAAGATCTTCTCTAAAATCTGTTTCAGAAAAAGCTTTAATTCCTTCATAATGAGACAACACTGAACCCATCATTCCTTGACGCCACCAATTTTGCTTAATTCCTTCTTGAACTGTTTGACCTTCACGATTCCATCCGTAGAAAGGAATAGGGAAATCATAAAAATATTGTGATCTAGTAAAAGCTGTTCCTTTTCTAATTTCGTCAAAAACAGACAAAGGCACACCTTCTGGATTTGATTCGCTTTGAACCATAATCGGCGGAACAGCACTAATGATTACTGCTTTTGAAATACGTCCTTTTCCGTATTTTGCTGCATAACGAATTACTTCACCGCCTCCTGTTGAGTGACCAACGTGAATAGCATCTTTTAAATCAAGAGCCTCAACTAATTGTGCGATGTCAGATGCATAAGTTTCCATGTTATTTCCGATAGAAGTTTGGCTTGAACGACCATGTCCGCGGCGATCGTGCGCTATAACTCTGTATCCTTTTTGAAGAAAAAACATCATCTGTGCATCCCAATCATCGCTTGATAAAGGCCATCCGTGATGAAAAACAATTGGCTGTCCTGTTCCCCAATCTTTGTAATAAATTTCTGTTCCGTCTTTTACTGTAAATGTGCTCATGGTTTTTGATTTTAAGATTAATATTTGTTTGTATTTTTAATTTAAATTGATTTATAGGTTTAAATTTTAAACTTATAAATGGTTTTATATTTTGTTTTGTTATGATTACACTGCAAATGTATTGCAGACTGAAATGTATAGCGGTTAATCTAGATTAAGAAGTGATTTTTTTGTGTCTAGAATGCGCTGAGACTTGTGTACAGAAGGATTTTTTCTAATTGTCATGTTTAGTATTTTTATATTGTTAAGGATGTCAGATTTTAGCCAATTAACGTGCCTTATTTGCAATGCCTTTATTTTAAAGGGTTTATCGAAAAGAGGCAGTTTTTTATTGGCGATATTTCGTTAATTTATGAGCAGGTCGCTTTTTTACAGATAGGATTGAATACGATTTATCGAATAAAAAATGATAAATGCTTTAAAATAAATACAAAATAGTATGTACTTTTGCCAGCAACTATTTGAACAAGCAATTGAAAAGGGTAATCATCATAGCACTTTCTATTTTAATTCTGTCGCCATCTTTTGGCAGCTTGTTCGTTTATGCTTCTTTTAAAATCAATCAAAAAGAAATTGCTAAAACCATTTGCGTTCAACGTAAACAAGCTTTTAATAGCTGTAACGGTCGTTGCGAACTTCAAAAAAGCATTAAAAAATACTCTGATAACGAACGAAAAATGCAGGATAGTCTAAAAGATAAATTAGAGCTTGTGTATATTCAAAATAGTGCTGAAATCAATTTCAGAGTAATTCCTGTTATCGAATCAAAAGAGAATTCTTCTATTTTATTTGAAAAGAAACCAATCGGGGCTTCTAATCTTACTTTTCATCCTCCGCTCTATACAGTGTAAGGATTAAAATTCGGTTACTTAATAAATTTCAATTTTATCCCGAAGTTTCGGGACCAAATTCCAATTCTGAAATTTGAAATTTCAAAATGTTTTGTTGGAGCATTTTATTTGTGCTAACATTTTGATTTTGAGTTAAAATTACTCAATTTATTTTTCTAAAACTGATTCTGATCTTCTTTTGTAATTGAAAAAGAAAACTTTTACATTTTCATTTACATTGCCATTCTTTTGACGCATTCACACTTTTTTTGATATTAAAAAAAATATATCAAAAGGCTATTTTTTAATTTTTTTTTATAACATCATCGAATGAAATCTTTTAATTTTTGGATAATCGCGCTATTATTTGCGGTTAGTTCCTGTACAATTGATAAAACAGATTACGAAGCTGAAACTGGTTCTGAGGTTCCTGAGAATTACGTATTTAAAGAAGCGACTTCGTTTATCAGCGGAAGCTACAAGATTACTATAGATGCCTTAAACGGAACATTTTATAAAGGATATAATGAACTTCACTTAAAAATTGTCAACACTCAAAACAATCAGGAAGTGAATTCCTCAACAGTAACTTTTCTCCCAATTTTGAGTAATGCTGACGGAAGTAAAAGTTCATGTCCGCATGAGTATAATATGACATATAATACTGCAAATAAATATTATGGTGGATATTCTGTTTTTACTGGCGAAAGCTCAACTACGGCAAGCTGGAAATTGTACATCAGTTTTACGGCTGATAACCAAAAGTTTGAGATTACTAAAGATGTTTCTGTAGCACAACAAACCAATAAGAATCTTAATATGACGGCTTTTGCAGGAAGCGATGGAGAACAATACATAATTGCCTTGATTTCGCCTCAAAAACCAACAGTTTCAGAAAATTCGCTTGTGGCTGGGGTTTATAAATACAATAAACCAACAACTCCAGCGGGAACTTTTCCAGATCCAACTCAGTTTTCGTATTCAGAAGTTATGGGCTATACTTTAAAGCTTGATCCTAGAATGCCTGAGCCATCAATGGGAAATCATTCTTCGCCAAATAATAAAGATTTGGTTCAAGAAAATGATGGTTTGTATCATGGTGTGGTTAATTACACGATGACAGGAAACTGGACATTGAATTTAATTATGATGAATCAAAACGGATTAATCGTAAAAGGAACCGTAGTTCCAACTGATCATACGCCAGGAGTAGAAGGCGTGAAAAGCGAACTATATATTGATACTTTATTCTAACAACATGAAATATATTATAATGCTGCTTTTTTTGGGAATGTCAGTAACAGCTCAAAATCAGCATGCACATCACGACAGCATCAAAAACTTAGAAGAAGTAACAGTAAAAAATAGGACGAAAAAGAAAATTGAGACAGAAATGAAAATAGCTGTTTCTGTTGATGAATTTTTGTCATCATCTGAAAATATCAGTTTTATAAAACGAGGAGCTTATGCGTGGGAACCTTTGTTGAACAATATGAGCACAGAACGCTCAACGGTTACCATTGACGGAATGCACGTTTTTGGCGCTTGTACTGATAAAATGGATCCAATTACGTCTTATGTAGAAAGCAATAATCTCGCGGCAATCGATATTAAATCGGGACAAGAAGGAAGTCTGCACGGATCTACCATTGCAGGAAGCATCGATTTAAAAAGAAAAAGCACGCCATTTGGACTTCAAAAGAAATGGAATGGAGCGTATCAAACAGGATTTGAGTTTAATAATAAACAGTTTTTCAATTTAGGAAACATCTCTTATGCAGGAACTAAATTTGTGGCTGACGGAAGTATTTCGTACCGAACAGCCGATAATTATTCTGATGGAAATAACAATGAAGTGAAACATTCGCAATACCATAAATTCAACACTTCATTGGGATTGGCTTATAAAACCAGCGATTTATCGTCGTTACGATTGGACGCGATTTTTGATGTGGCAAAAGACGTAGGTTATCCCGCTTTGCCAATGGATTTATGGCTTTCGCGGGCATTAATTACGTCAGCTTCTTATAAACAATTGTTCGAAGAAGGTTTGGTTAGAGTAGTAGATACAAAAGTATATTTTAATGCAATCGAGCATTATATGGATGATACTACGCGTCCTGAAAACTTGGTTCACATGGATATGCCGGGCTGGAGCACGACTTACGGATTAGTTTCTAAAGCCAATTTAAGAAAGAATAATTATTCGTCTGAAATTCAGATGAATGCTTACGATAATTTGTCGATTGCAGAAATGCGTATGTATCCGCAGGATCGAAGCGAAAGAACGATGTTTGCGTACAGCTGGCCTTGGGTTACTACACGTTTTGCTGGACTTTCTATGAATAATTCTTGGGAACTTTCGGAGAAAAGTACGGTAAATTTAGGCGGTTCTTTGGGTGTGAACTACAATTATTCTAAATATATAGAGTTCAACTGGATTTTTCACCCAGGCGCACCACAGGAAAAAACGAGATTCTTGCCAAGCTTAAATGCGAGTTATCAGTTAAATATAGATCAGTTTAATTTCTCTATAGGAACGGGTTACGGACATAGAGCGCCTTCTGTTTCTGAAGGTTACGGATATTACATTTACAATAGTTTTGATCGTTATGATTATATCGGAGATCCAAATCTGAAAAACGAAATTTCGTACGAAGGAAATGCAAGTGCAGGTTTTAAAAACGAACGATTAAGCATTCAGGGAAAAATAAACTATTTCTACATTGACAATTATATTATTGGAAAAATCTTGAGTTTAGGAAGTCCGATGAATTATCAGTCAGTTGGCGTAAAAGGTTATACTACATTAGATTATGCCACGCTTTTAAATATGTCTGCCAATGTGAGTTATGATATTTTGGAGCATCTTCATTGGAAAGGAACGCTTACTTATGCTCGCGGAATGGACAATAAAGGAGGAAATCTACCATTCATACGTCCGTTAAGTTATTTGACTTCATTGCATTATATGTATAAAAATTTCGGAATCCAGACTTCTGTAAATGGAGATTTTGAACAGATTAATTATAGTCCCGAATACGGAGAAGATCTGACTGCAGCTTATGCCATTTGGAATATTTCTGCCGATTATTCTTTTAGAATCAATAAAGTAAGAAGCACGATCCAGATTGGCGCTGAGAATTTGTTAAATGAATATTATAGCACTTACGCTGACTGGGGAAATATCCCAAGAATGGGACGTAATATTTTCACGTCTTTAAAATTGAATTTCTAAATTAGAAAAACGTAAAAATAGAATTTAAACACAATAAATTAAATCACAATATGAAAACTTTAAAAAAATACCTTTTATTATCAGTAGTTGCTTTAGCATTTGTATCATGTTCAAGTGATGACGATAATCCCGCAGCAAACAACCTAACATTGGAATTCAATAATACCTTCAAAGACAAGACAATTGTTTTAGGAGACGCAACTTCGACTTCTGCAACGACAAATACTTCAGCAGCTGGACAAATTCACCATTTCTCTGAGGTGAAATATGTCATCAGCAATATCCGTCTTATTAAAGACGATGGAAGTGAAGTCCCTTACAATGTAAATGATTTAGATAAAGGCGCAACAGTAATCGATCAGGCAAAAGCGGCATCACTAAACTATGTTTTAAGCAATGTGCCATCTGCAACGTATAAGCAGATTAAATTTGGTTTGGGTATAAAAACGGAGCAAAACACTCTGGATCAGACAAGATTTCCTAAATTCTATGTTACAGCAGGAGCAAATGATACAAAAATGATGTGGGAGTGGGGAACAGGATACCGTTTTGCAAAAGTGGAGGGCTTTTATGATGTTGATAATAAAGTAATGTCTATTCACACGGGAAGTACTGTTGCCGGAGAAGAGGGCGCATACAAACAAGGCGTAAATGCTTATAGAGATATTACATTAAATCTTACAGCAAATGCAGTAGTAGGAAGTAAGGCTCCAAAAATCAAAATTAAAGCTGATTTTGATAAATTATTGAGCGGTAAGATCAATACCATAACATTATCAACAGGGGAAGGAATGAGCGATAATGCTACTCCAAATGTTCATACTGCTGCGCAAATGGCAAAATTTGTGGATAATCTGGGAGGAAACGGAACAAATGATATTTCAGGAATGTTTTCTGTTACTAGTGTAGAAAACTAAATCATATTTCAGAGCCGTCTGAAATTAAAAAGACGGCTCTATTTTAAAATTCATTAAAATGAAAAAAATAGTTGGCTTTATCATAATCGTAATCTTTTTCGCTTCTTGTAGCAGTAGTGATTCTGATGAAACTTATTTTGATAATCCTGAACTTGCGTTGCCTATTCCGACTGATTTTCCAGAAGTAAACAGTTACGTGAGTTTGAACAAGCCTACAAAATATGGAGTTGAATTGGGTGAAAAACTTTTCTCTGACAAAAGATTTAGCGCAGACAATACAATTTCGTGTGCAAGCTGTCATATCCAAGCGAATGCTTTTGCAGATCATAATGCGCGAGCAATAGGCATTGAAGGAAGAGTTGGACTAAGAAATGCACCACCGCTTCAGAATTTGATGTTTCTAAAGTTTTTTAATTGGGACGGAAGCAGACTACAGTTAGAAACACAGCCATTAGTACCAATTATCACGCACGAAGAAATGGATTCTTCGATTCTGGAAGTGATCGGAAAAATTAAAGATGATGCTTCTTATAAAGATTTATTTAAAAAAGCATTTGAAGATCAAGAAATTACTGCGGACAGGATTTATAAAAGTATTGCTCAGTTTGAATACACTTTAATTTCTGCTAACAGCAAATATGATAAAGTAAAACGGAAAGAAGGCCAATCTTTTACAGAAAGGGAAGCAGCAGGTTATGTAACATTTCAGCAGAAATGCGCCAGCTGTCATAGCACAGAATTGTTTACAGACCAGAGTTTTAGAAATATTGGGTTTCCGTTAAACATAGATTCTAATGAAGCAGGAAGAGGCAGAGTTACCGGAATTCCGTCTGATTTTATGAATTTTAGAGTTCCTAGTTTACGAAATGTTGAATATACTGCACCTTACGGAAGTTTTGGTCAGTTTGCTACTTTAAAATCGGTTTTGGATTATTTTGATAATGGTGTTTTGGAAGCAGAAAATCTAGATCCTATTTTTAAAAATAATGGAAACAGAATTCCGCTTACAGAACTGGAAAAAGATAACCTTATTGAGTTTATGAAAACCTTAAGCGACAAAGATTTTACTGGCAACTAATCTCGAAACGCCTGATTTTATTGATATCTGGCATTTCTTTTATAAAAAAGAAAGAATGTTTATAATATGTTGATAAATAATACGTTGCGGATAGTGTTAAAATCTGATTTCGATAGATTAAATGTTTTAAATTTAGTAACTGAATGATAGTTAATTATTTAAAAGTATTTGAATATGGAAAGAGCTATAAAATTACAGGTTCGTAAGGAACTTGATGGGAAGCAGCAAGTAAATGTAATTAAGCTCAAAGGCAGTTTAATAACCAAAGGCTACACAGAAATTATCCATATTAGCGATAAGGACGATGAATTTTATATTAATTCGTTTGCAACCAAAACTGAAGCAAGCAACGAAGTAAAAGAATTTATTTTGGATTTTATAAACAAAGAAAATTTAAGCAATACAATTAGTGTTCTAGCATAATTTGATAGATTACACAATTGTATTGCTAAAATAGATTTAAACAGTTTGATTTTAAACTGCATTTACACTTGTAAAACTTGTATTTTGATCCAGATAAAAAGGTTTGTCTTGTAAAGCATCTTCTGGTTTCTCATCCCAGTCTCCCCAATCTCCTACATAAGTTTTACGGAATATTAATTCATTATTGTCACCATTACAAACCAAAGTTCGGTCTGTACAGGTTTCATTGTTTGGACTGAAATTTATTTGTAAATTTTCCATGACGTGATTTTTTATAATTGTTTGTAAATGAGATTATAAAATTAAAAATCTCATATGTGATTTAGTTATAAAATAATATTAAATTATTGTTTAATTTTCATGTATATGGTTGAAAATTAGTTCTATAAAAAGCTGTCTCAAAGGATAGCTCTTTCTTTTTTAAGCTTCGGAGAAGCTGAATATCTATAGCCAAGAATGTTTTTACAATATAAAAAGCTCCAGAGGAGCGACATATTTTTCACAATCCTATATGTCGCTCCTCTGGAGCTATTTTATTTGTCTTATTGAAAATTCTATAAATATTTTACCACGCTGGGGTTTGCTAATATAATAATTTTATAGATAACCTGTTAACTCAAAATGATTGTACTTTTGAGGCAGCCTCTTTTTTAATCTTTCGTCTTTCGTCTCTAATCTTTAATCTTTCTTTCTCTTAAGGCATCGTCCTCGCGGTTCGTCGCCTTCTTGAAGTATGATTTCAGAATGTAAAAACTGAGCGGCATCTGCAGAACCTTGTACTTTTGCTGCACTTCGTTCGAGCATTTCAGCTTCAAATTCGTTTAATACACATTCTCTCAATCCTCTTTCTTTCCATTTTGACTTTGCATTACAGCCTTTCGAAATTTTTCTAGCCAATTTTAAAGCATCCAATAAAGCTTGATTGGCGCCTTGTCCTTTAAACGGACTCATCGGATGTGCCGCATCGCCGATTAAGGTAATATTCTGATTTTTTTCTAGTAATACTGCATTCAATAATTCGCGATCATAAACAGGATATCCAGAGATTAGATTTTTTTGCGTTGCTTCTAAAATCTGAGGAATAGGAGCGTGCCATTGCGTTCGTCGGCAAGCTTCTTCTTTTAAGGCTTGCGGTCCTTTAGCACTTAGCTCTTTGGCTTCTTCTTCAGACATCGGAAAACTAAGTTGCCACATAACAGAATCTGCTGTATAAGGCATTACGTAAATACGCTCATTTCCGTTGGCAGTCTGAAATATCGTTGCGCCATCTAGTAAATCACTTGAAAGTCCTTCTAGAGAACTTAAAGGACAGATTCCTAAGATTACAATACAATCTAAGTAACGAAGAGGTGTTGCTTCTTCGCCAATTATGAGTTTTCTAACGGCGCTTCTTATGCCATCTGCGCCTACAACAAGATCGGCTTTTGTGGTTTTTATTTCTCCATTTGTCTGAAAATTTAGTTCAACACCATTTTCAAATTCTCTTAGATTTATTAATTGATGTCCCCATTGTACATTATTAGCTCCAAGCTGTTCCAAAAGTGCCAATCGAAGCGATTGTCTTGCAATATGTATGTTGGTGCGTTTTGTGGGTGATTTAATGGCGGTTTCTAGCCATTTTCTGGTTCCCCATTCGCCTAATATTTTTCCCGCAGTATTGTGTACGATATGTTTTGTCGAAATTACACCGTTGAGAGAAGTAATTCCTAAGCCTTTCATGGCTTTGCTGGCTTGTTGTAAAGTAAGTCCGTAGCCTTGAGATCTGGCATTAAAATCGCTATCTCTTTCATAGATTGTAAAAGGAATTCCGCGGTGTAAACAAGCCACGGCCAATGCAACACCACCAATACCTGCGCCAATAATGGCAACATGCGGTTTAGTAAGATCGGGTTCAAGATACTTTTCAGATTGCATTAATCCAGACCCAGAACAATTTTGGCATAAATGCAAATGTGCCTTGGGACGTATTGGAGCAACATTAGTTTGCTTATTCTCATATAAAGCCAATTCCGTTTTATAACGGCGTTGCACTTTTTTACTAAGTCCGCGATTTATTTTGCCCAGTCCCTGGCATTCATGGCATATAGTCCACATAATCTGTTGTAGCTTACTTTAAAGTTGCAAAAATAGCTAAATGTTGTCAGAATAAATCGTTAATCTTTAATAAGGTTTGATTTACAATATGTTATAGGATTATTTTATAATTTTTAAAAATGATTGTATAAGCGAGCCAGTTGTAGATGCGTTAATTTTAATAATCATTTAAAAACGAATAAATTATGGAAAAGAATAATCAAACCCAGAAAAATCCGAATCCTAAAGAACAGGGCGGAGGAGATCATAGAAATGATATGAGAAAACATCAATATAAAGAGCATGATGAAGTGCTGACAAATGATGAAAATTATGATGCTGATACTAAAAAGTTCAAAGGAGAAGAACCTGAACTAGATGATAAGTTGAATAATAAAGAAAAAAAATAATGTAAAAACGCCTCAAGTTTTATTTGAGGTGTTTTTTTTGTGCTTATTTCTTCGTAGAAAAATCCATTTTATATTTTTATAATCACTTTTTTCAAGAGATAAAGGTTAAGAAGTAAAAAATATGACATGATTTTTATAGATTTGTAAAAATCTATTAGAATCTCTCAAATAATAATTGAGAAACAATATATAATACAAGGCATGAAATCGGTTACTTCAGTTTTTTTACTTTTAATGTTTGTCTGTTCAAATGCATTCGCTCAGTTGAGTTCTGATAAAATATTCGAAAGTTTTAAACAAGGTGAACGCACCAATTGTTCATCTATAGCTTTTATTAAAGCTTCTTTAAATGTCTACGGATTAGATAATCTTTTTGTGAGCGAAAAGCTAAACGACGATTTATATAAAATTACTTTAAAGAACAATGCCTCATTCAATCTGAACAGTACTGAAATAAATAAGGCAAAACAATCAGCAGGTTTTGTTTATATTAAAGACAATTGCGACAGCGAGAAAATTACCGATTATGCAGAATTGACTTATGCGGTAATGGCAAAATACAAACAAATTATTGATAGAGAATCTACCTTTGATAAAGCCTTGGAAGATTTAGAAGATGGTACAGTTTATACTCCAACTATTTACAAATATCTCGGATTTGCATTAGGCAAACAGATTCAAAAGCTTAAAAAAGAATCTGGAACAGATTATTGCGGTGTTGTGGCTTGGTCAAAAGTGCATGCTGTTTTTGTTTGCGGAGAATTTATGGATTATTATGGAAACAAAAAGAGCTTATGGATTAAATATCCGAGCCGTTTCAGAATAATTAAGTCGTAAAACAGTAAAATTAACTTTTGGAAAAATGTGCTGAAATAGCCAAAAATTCAGTTTTTGCTGTAATCTTTTCCTTATCGCAACGTAACAATTATAATTTTATTGTGAAAAAGAATTTATAAAAGTTGCATTTTAACATAATTTATATATTTTTGTTTTTATTCAAGAACCAAATCTATTAAGAAAATGAAGAGCAAGATTATTTTATTATGTGTCCTTTTCTTCTTGACAACTGCTGCCGTTTCTGCACAGGCAAAAAATGCACCAAGAAGTATCATTAGTACAACAGCCTTAATCCGTAAATACCATGACCAAAAAGAATTAAGCGGTATGCAAAAAGGAGAACTTTTAGAATTGTACATTGAACGTATTAAAGTTCTAGTAAAAACACTTCCTTACATTGCTTTGGTTACTAAACCTGGTGTAACAATGGCTGATTTAGGTATTCCAGACACTAGTGAAAACAAAAAAATATTAGATGGACAGGCAGAAGGAACAACTGTTTTCTTAGATACTACAGTAGATTTCCAAAGAAAAATGATGCCGTATTCTGATAAAGGAAATCTTATCGCAGCAATTTTATTTTATGAAACTACATTGAAATCATTACACGAGTTTAACGAATTGTAATATTCCAATACTAAAATAGAAGCTCCAAGGTCTTATGATCTTGGAGCTTTTTTTTTATAAAAAATTAAATTGCCTCCATCTTTAGATGGAGGTAGATAAAATTAGCTTGAAATGGCTTTAGCCAAACTTCTCAAAGTTTAGAAGATAACCACTGGTTTCAATAAAAAAGACACAAAGAAACCAGCAATTTTGGCTAAAGCCATCAATTGACAATTTCTAAAAAAATCCCCTAGTTGAAACTAGGAGCAATAAATAAAACTTCGCTATTTTTTCTTCGGCCATCAATTCTATTAAAATAACTCTCGCAGATTTGATCAGATTTATGCATATTAAAGTAGCCTATCTGATTGAACTATCCTTTGAAAATAGTGGGCTTTTAGTACAATTCTTATAAAACCGCAAAAAACTACATTTTTTATAACTGTTTTGTTTTTAGTTGTTTAAGGTTCTTTGTTTATGCGGATTAACATTTTTTTTGCAAAAAGTTTAATTAAAATTTGGGAACTAAAATTTTTAACATACTTTTGTTCTATCAAATTAGTAGAGTTTAAAAATTAGTTAGAAATACAGAGATTAAAACCTTACCATTTCATTTTCAGAAATATAAAGCATAAGACATTTGCACCTTATGCATCACTACGGTTAAAATTCCTCTTTTTAAATTCATTTGTAAATTTTTAATAACACTATCCTGAAAAAGGGTAAAAATTGTATAGGCCAAATAAAATAATAATCTAAAAAAAAGTAAAAATGAAAAAACGAATGTGCTGCAGATAAAAAAGAAAAACCATTTCTGTTGCAGCAGAAATGGTCTGAGTTTAAAGAAATTGTCATCTCTAAAAGGAAAGCAAGAATAGTATAAAACTGTTCCAGGCTCGCCTTATTTATTAAACTAAAACAAAGTAATGAAAATAAAATTAAAAAGATATGCTTGGCTATGTATTTTATTGATTTCCATAGGAGTTAAAGCTCAAGATACTAAGCCTTTAATTCAATCTAAACTGG
Organism: Flavobacterium tistrianum; assembly: GCF_003254545.1. Lineage (GTDB taxonomy): Bacteria > Bacteroidota > Bacteroidia > Flavobacteriales > Flavobacteriaceae > Flavobacterium > Flavobacterium tistrianum. The sequence goes on along the minus strand of NZ_QJRH01000073.1, from coordinate 361,575 downwards.
AAGGAACCGTAGTCGATGCTGTTACAAAAGAGCCAATTATTGGGGCTTCGGTAACTATTAAAGGAACTACACATGGTGTTATCACAGATACAGATGGAAAATTTTTCTTCCAAACAGGACAAAAATTCCCTTACACACTTTTAATTAGTTATTTAGGATATAAGAAAGAAGAAGTTGTCGTAAATAAAAACGCTATAACTATTAGTCTTACAGAAGAACAAAATGCATTATCTGAAGTAGTGGTTACGGCACTTGGAATTTCTAAAGAAAAGAAATCTCTAGGATATACGACTCAAGCATTGAAAGGAAAAGAATTGGCGACTACAAAAGAAACCAACTTTTTGAATGGCCTTTCAGGTAAACTGGCGGGTGTTCGTATTACCAATTCACAAGGAGATATGGGATCTTCGCGTATTATTATTCGTGGAGAAACTTCTATTGCAGGAAACAACCAGCCGCTTTTTGTGGTAGACGGAGTTCCTGTAGATAACTCACAATTGAACTATGGAGGAGCTACACGTGATTTCAGAAATGCAATTGCCGATTTAAATCCGCAGGACATTGAAACTTTAACCGTTTTGAAAGGGCCAAATGCTGCCGCGCTTTACGGATCGCGTGCTGCGCATGGTGTAGTGCTTATTACTACAAAATCTGGGAAAGGACAAAAATCAGGATATGGGGTTACTTTTAATACTGGTATAACTGTTTCTCAAGTGGCTACTTTACCTTCTTTCCAGAATAGTTTCGGACAAGGTTCTAATGGAAGATTCAGTTACGTAGACGGAAAAGGAGGAGGAGTTAATGATGGAGTTGACGAAAGCTGGGGACCAAGATTGGACGGGCGTCTTATTCCGCAATTTTATTCTAAAGGAGAAGCTGTGCCTTTTGTAGCACATCCAAACAATGTGAAAGATTTCTTCAACACTGGACTTACGTATGACAATAGCGTTTCTATCGCAAAATCTAACGAAAAATCAGATTTCCGTTTAGGTGTAAACAATCAGAAACAGCTTGGAACTGTGCCTAACAGTGAAATAAACAAAACCAACTTTACGGTTAATACTAATTATCAGATTTCTGAAAATGTGAAAGTTGGTGTTAATGCTAATTATATTGTAACCAATGCTCCACAATTGCCAGGAGGTCCGTCTGGTGGGCGTGCGGCAGGGGTAATGCTTCAGTTTCTTTGGTTCGGACGTCAGGTTGACATCAATCAGCTTGATAAAGATTGGACAACTAACTGGAACAACAGTTACTACAGCAACCCATATTGGAATGCGTATTACAATACAACAAGCCAACAGCGTAACCGTATAATTGGAGATGTTCACTTAGATGCGAAATTGGCTGAGGGACTTAACTTCAGATTCCGCACAGGAGTTGACTATTATAACGACCGCAGAAAATATACTATTAAGTATGGTACAAACGGAACTCCTTTCGGATCGTATGCAGAAGATGCTTACACTGTAAATGAGCAAAATACTGAAGGTATATTTCAATATACAAAACAGCTTAATGATGACATCAGTTTAGATGCACTGGCGGGTTTCAATATTCGTAATCACAGTGATGCTAATAACTATCAGAAAGCGCCACGTTTAGCGGTTCCAGATTTGTATACTTTAACCAACTCAAGAGATCCGTTGACTTCGTCTAACTCATTGTCAAGATTAAGAGTTTACAGTTTATATGCATCTGCTCAGATAGGATTTAGAAACTATGCTTTCTTAAACGTTACAGCGCGTAATGACTGGTCTTCTACATTGCCAAGCAGCAACCGTTCTTATTTCTATCCATCATTTAACGGAAGTGTAGTCTTAACAGATGCATTAAACATCAAGAGCAGTACACTTGATTTCTTAAAAGTTCGAGGTGGATGGTCTGAAGTAGGTAATGATGCAGATCCGTACCAATTGGCTACGGTTTATAATTTCCAAACTGCTTTTGACGGAAACCCAATTCAGACTTCTTCTCAAAAGAAATTGAATGAAAACCTAAAACCAGAAACAACTCGTTCTACAGAGGTAGGTCTTGAAGCTTCTTTCTGGAAAAATAGACTTCATTTTGATGTGGCCTACTATAATACAAATAGTTTCGATCAAATTTTGGAAATCAAAACTACAGCGGCAAGCGGTTATAATTCGCAGTTAATCAATGCGGGGAAAATCAACAACCAAGGTATTGAGGTGCAATTGGACGGAAATCCAGTTCAAACTGAAAACTTCAAATGGAATGTGGCTGTAAATTATTCAAAAAATAAGAGTAAAGTAGAAATTCTAGATTACGCTGGAGATATTAAAAACTATACAATTGGTTCTTCTGGAGGTGTAGATGTATTAGCATCTGTAGGACAAGCTTACGGAGCACTTTACGGAACAGCGTATGAGCGCGATGCAAGCGGAAATATTGTGGTAGGAGCAAACGGTCTTCCAAAAGCAGATCCGACAAAAAGAGTTTTAGGACATTATACGCCAGATTATTTGGCAGGTCTTACAAATACTTTGACTTATAAAAATCTTGAGCTTTCGTTCCTTGTTGATGCTAGCGTTGGCGGAGAACTTTTCTCTGGAACTAATAGAACAGGAAATTACACAGGAGTTTTAGCACAGACTCTTCCGGGACGTGGTGCTGAAAACGGTGGTTTGAGCTACTATTATCCAGGAAACAATACGGCTAACCCAAAAACTTTGGTAAGCGGTGGAGCTGCTCCAAGTGGTGTAACGGTTTATGATGACGGAATGATTTTCGGAGGTGTATTTGCAGACGGAACGCCAAACAATAAAGTAATTAGTGCACAAGAATATTATAAAGCATCATACAATATTAGCGAGGCTTATATCTACAGCTCAACTTTTGTAAAAATGAGAGAGATAAAACTAACTTATAATGTTGATAAAAAATTGGTTAAAAAGTTAGGACTAGAAGGAGCAAGCATTACTGTTGCTGGACGCAACTTATTCTTTATCTACAAAGATGCGCCAAATATTGACCCTGAAACGGCTTTCAATACTGGAAATGCGCAAGGATTGGAAAGTTTAGCGTTGCCAACAACTAGAAACTTCAGTCTTAACCTTAATGTTAAATTTTAAAAACTCGGAATCATGCTAAAAAAACTATCATATACAATACTGTTTGCATTGGCACTGAGCTCTTGCAGTGATACTTTAGACGATATAAATAAAAACCCAAATGCAACTGAAACTCCGCTTGCGCCATATTTGCTGACAGGAACTTTAAAACAAGGAGCAGATTTGTATTGGGGGGATGCAAATAACTTTAACTCGACTTTGCTATTTGCACAGCATTGGGCAAAAATCCAATATACAGAACCAGACAGATACGATGTTTCAAACACTTCGTTTACTTCATTGTGGAATACAGGATATGCAACTCTGATTACAGATTTGAATACAATTTTGAAATTTTCGGACGCACAGGCTAATTCTAATTATAAAGGAATAGCATTAACGTTACGTTCTTGGACATTTTTATTGCTGACAGATGCTTACGGAAGCATTCCGTACAAAGAAGCGGGGCAAAAAGTAACGCCAGCATACAATACGCAAAAAGAAGTTTATACAGGTTTGCTTGAAGATTTGAAACAAGCTCAATCTTTATTGAATGCTGCAAATGGTTCTATTACTGGAGATTTGGTTTATAAAGGTGATATAGCAAAATGGAAAAAATTTGTGAATTCGCTTCGTTTACGTATTGCATTGAGAATCTCAGACAGAGAACCTGCATTAGCAAAACAAGCTGCGATTGACGCAACAAGCGATGCTGCAGGAGTAATCAGCAGTGAAAGTGAGACATTTAAGTTCACTTATACAAGTTCGCCACAGCAAAATCCAGCATCAGCTTGGTTTGAAACGAGAGATGATTTCCGTATTTCAAAAACTATGGTGGATCAATTATATGCATTATCAGATCCGCGTTTGCCAATTTTTGCGCAATTGCCATCAGATAAAACTGTAGTAAAATATGTTGGTGGAGCTAACGGATTGTCTAACAGTGATGCAAACAGTCAGGGTTTTGCTAAAACATCAAAACCGGGAACTTATTTCCTTACATCAGCTTCGCCTGCTGTAATTGCTTCATACTCTGAAACGTTATTTAATTTGGCAGAAGCTGCGGCTCGTGGTTATATTTCTGGTGATGCAGAACAGTATTATAATAATGCCATTACGGCTTCTTTGAATCAGTTTGGAGTTACAAACCCAACAACAATTTCAACTTATCTGAATCAGGCAAGTGTAAAATATGATGCTTCAAACTATGCTAAATCAATCGGTACACAAAAATGGATTGCGTTCTTCGGGCAAGGTCTTGATGCTTTTACAGAATGGAGAAGATTGGATTATCCAGTATTAAAAGCTGGTCCAGCAACTGTTTTAGACGGAAAAATTCCTTCTCGTCTTTTCTATCCTGGAACAGAACAATCTCTTAACGGAGCTAGTTATCAAGCTGCTGTTGCCAATCAAGGAAAAGATTTATTGACAACCAAATTGTGGTTTGATGTGAAATAATAAATCTATTATTTTTTTGAGTCAAAAAAGCCCTATATCAACTAAGATATAGGGCTTTTTGCATTATTCCATTCGTTGTTTCTGTCTTTCTTGATTTGATTCTTCTTCAGAACTTCCACGCTTCCAATATGAAACGGCTTGAAAATGATCACGTTCTAATTGAAGATCTTCTTTTAGGTGTTTTTTTATTTTCCGAATTGTCTCAAATTCTGCTGCAGCGAATACGTAATGCTGTTTTTCTTCAGCTAATAAAGCGATACATTCTTCAGCTAGTTTACTTCCATTTAATGGTGAAGGATTATAGATCCATTTTACATTAAGATTAGCTTTGGTATTCAGAACAAATGCGTCCCTATAAGAACTTACTTCGATCAAAAGCATAACATTTGTAGTTGAAGGCAGAGTTTCTAGAATAACCGAAATAACCGGAATCGCCGTACTGTCTCCCACGATAAAATAGTTTTTATTCATAGGAACAAGCGGTTTTTGGCTTTCTTTCATTGCAATTCCAAGAAAATCTCCAGATTTTGCATTTTCTGCCCATTTAGAAGCAGGTCCGTTATCGCCGTGCGCCACAAAATCGATTTGTAGCGTTTTATTAATAAGATCAATACTGCGTGTGGTATACGTTCGCACCGCGATAAAAAAATCCGAATTCCAGATCGATTCGTCATAATTGGCGCCGTAAATTGCTTTTTCTGAAGGAATGTAAATTTTGTTATTGCTTCCAGAATGCATATTTTGAAAGATATTTACTTGTTCATCAGACATTTTAAAAGTGATCCTGATGTAATGTGGCGTAACGAACGTTTTTTCTTTTACTTCGAAAATAGAACGCGCCGCATTTCGTATTGCTTTATCCATAATTACTTTAATGTTTTTAGTTTACAATTGCTTGAATTTCTTTTCGTTCCGATTGAAGAAGGCTTGCAATGGCAATAACACAGCTGAATGCACCGAAAAAGTAGATAGACTGATAATTGAACCATCCCGCAATTAAACCTGCCGTTGGTCCTGCAATTCCTAACGAAAGATCGAAGAAAGCGGCATAAGCTCCTAAGGCAGTTCCTCGCATTTGCGGTGATATTTTCTGTATGGCCAAAACACCTAAAGACGGAAAAACAAGCGAAAACCCAATGCCAGTAAGAGCACATCCTAAAATGGCTGTCCAGCCATTAGTAGATAAACCGATACATAACTGACCTGCAATCTCAATCAAAATAGAAATTATAGCAACTTTGAATCCGCCAAAACGATCAGGATAAGAAGAGAAAAAGACGCGAGTTAGAATATAAGAACCTCCAAAGAAAAGAAATCCAAGAGAAGCTCCTTCCCAGTTTTTCTGACTGAATAACAAAGCGATAAACGATGCAATACACGCAAATGCAATAGAAGAGAAAGCGAGCGCAATTCCTTGCGGAAACACTTTTCCGATTACTTTATAAAAAGGGGTTCTCAAATGTCCTTTGTGCACAGGAACTATTGGCAATCCTTTAGAAGCTGTCCAACTTATAATTGCCAGAACTATAATTGAAGAAAAAGCCAATATAGTTCCAAATTGGACAATCCATAGGCTAAAAGGAGCGCCAATTGCAATTCCCGCATACATGGCGATTCCGTTCCAAGTCATTACTTTACCAGAATTCTGTTGGCCTAAAAGTCCAATTCCCCAAGTGAGCATTCCTGTTACCAGAAAACTTTCGGCTATTCCGTGAACGATTCTGGACAATAGCAATAAAGAAAACGATAATAAAGGAATTGAAACTGCAGAGCAAGCGCACATATATAAAACGCCAGCCAATAAAACCAGAAAAATGCCTCTTGTTGTACTGATTTTTGACCCTAGAACATCAGTCGTTTTTCCTGCGTAAGCGCGTGTAAGCAATGTTGCCAATGCTTGTAAACCAATAACTAAACCAACGGCAAGATTGCCAAATCCTAATTCTTGTTTTATGAATTTTGGAAGTATACCTAGAGAAATACCGATTGTGGTATAAACTGCCAAAACCGTTATCACAATAGGAATTAAAAGTTTGGTATTCGATTCAGAATTTAATTTGGGAGTACTGTTTGTAGTGGTACTTTCTGTCATAATTTTACTTTGTATATTAATAATTTTACAAAGGCAAAATTATGCCTGCATTACGTTTTAATGGTTGTCTATAGCAGGGGTGTTGTTGGACAAATCATGGTTTTTTAATCTGAATTCAGATGCAGTCATACCGATATTCTTTTTCATAAAACGCGAAAAGTAAGCATGATCTTCATATCCCAATTCAAAAGCGATTTGCTTTATATCCAATTCTGTATAATACAATAAACGTTTGGCTTCCAATGCGATGGTCTGTTGTATCCAATAACTTACGGTGAAACCAGTAACCTGTTTTACAATTTCATTTAAATACAAAGGCGTAATGTTTAACAGACTTGCATAATCTTTAACCTGTTTGAATTCTTTAAATTTTGATTGCAAAAGCTGTTTAAACGCATTTACCGTCTGGTACTTTTGTCCGCCAATAAGTTCTTTAGCGGAATCTTCTTGTATAAGAGCTCCGATAAAAAATCCCAAAAAAGCATCAGTCAGCGAATATTCGGTCTGATCTTGAAAGAATTCTCTTTTTTGTTGTAGTAGATTTTCAAGTATCGGAATAATAGAAAAAATCAAATTATCTTTTTCTAGTTGAATTCCTTGTCTGCTATTTAAATAGGTATTTAAGATTTGAGTATATTTCTCAGAAATCAAAAGAGAATCCATAAAAATATACCATCCCTTGCAATTCTCTTGATTTGTGTAAGAATGAACTTGTCCAGGCGCAACATAATAAACGCAATGATTGGACATTGTAATGTGCTTGAAATCCAGTTCCATTTCAAAAATACCCTGAGTCAGTACAATAAACATATAATGGTCATCACGATGAGGCGCCTGTGCTTTCTCTGAAAATGCTCCGATCGGAATAATATCGATCCCGATGGTTTTCATTTCATCCCGATGTATTTCAATATGATTTAGGCTCATTTTTTAGATTGAATTGTATTCAAAGGTAAAAAGGAATAAGAAGAAGTTGTTCGTTATTTTACAATTTTTGCCCTAGCAGAATAATTTCCTTTGTAAAAAAATATATAAACCATGAAAACAAAAATCATTTTAAGCACATTCATGATGCTTACTTTTTGGTGTAACGCCCAAACGACAGATTCTGCTTTAAAAGAAGTGAAAAAAATTATTGAAGCCAGCAACAAAACGTTCTCCGATTTTACCAATAAGAACGACGGTTCTATTGTTGCAAGATATACGGATGATGCTTGTTTATTTCCGCCAAATGGAGAGCCAAAATGTGGAGCAAAGCAAATCGATTCCTTTTTTAGAGGCGGACCTCAAGTGCATGTTGTATTCACAATCCAGCATCTTTATGGAGACGCAAAAACAGCTGTTACAGAAGAGAGTTTTTATGAAATGACTGATATGAATGGCAAAAAACTAGATGACGGAAAAGTAATTGTAATCTGGAAAAAAACAAAAGATGGCTGGAAAATGCATCGCGATATGTTTAGCAGCAATCACCCTGCAAAACAAGGCTAAAAGCCAATGTTGACAGCCTGCTGTAAATCGGTATCGTTTTTTAGCATCGAATTTCTGGATGCAGAGGGCGTAATGCCTGTAAACTTCTTAAATTCTTTAATAAAATGAGCCTGATCATAATAGCCATTGTCATAAGCTATAGTAGTCAATGATTCTGTTGTGTTGAGTACTAAATCCAGACTTTTATTAAAGCGGATTACAGAAGTAAAAGCGGCAGGGCTGATGCCAATATTAGACAGATAAAGTTTTTGGATATACCTTTCTGATAAACCTGAATTGCGGGCAAGGAAAGGTAAGTCCAATTGCTGATGATGACGAAAAAGTTCCTGATTTAGATTTTGGACTATTGAAACCTTTTTTAAACGAGTTTCATTTTTCTTTAATTTTTGAAGAAAATACTTTTCTAAAACACCTATTTTAGACAATAAATCATCCTTTTCCATAATCCGGTCATACAAGTCCCTGTTTTCTCCCAAAGCAACATCATACATATCGGTCGCATAATTGGTAAATTCTGATAATGGATCTGAAAAAAACAATGCGCTCGCATGCGGATAAATTCTTGCAATAAGTACAGATGTTCCTTTTGCTACAGAAAGACGTGTTGGAAGCGTAAGATGTCCTAATAATTCTATTGCTGGAGTATCTTTTTGTTTGCCGTTGATAATAGTAGCTGCAAATCCTCCAGAAATATTCACAATCAAATCGACATATCCGCTGGGATAAAATACTTCATTGTCGAGATCTTTTTCAATTGTCACAACAGTATAATTCTTGATAAAAGGCGCTAAACTGGCGGATGGCAAAATCTGCATATCGTTTTTTGTTGTAATTTAGAAGTAAATTAACTGATTTATAGCGAGTTCTAAATTAGCAATAAATACAATATAAACTAATTAAAGTTTCTGAGATATTGTTAGAATTTTCCATAATTTAGAAGCTAAGAAGAAAATACCAAACCAATAGCGGATAAATTAAAACAAGTTAAATGATATGCAGACAATATTAGGAGCAAACGGACAGATTGGCGAAGAACTGGCAAGAGAACTAAAAAGAAAGTATACTTCTGATATACGAATTGTAAGTCGTAGAGCAAAAAAAGTTAATGACACAGATACAGTTTTTTCAGCAGATTTAATCAATAAAGAGCAAGCAATAGAAGCTGTAAAAGGCAGTGAAATAGCTTATTTTACGCTAGGACTTCCAATGAATTCTGATTTATGGGAAAAACAATTTTTGCTCATTATAAGTAATGTTATCGAAGCCTGCAGAATCAATAAAACTAAGCTGGTATTTTTTGACAATACTTATATGTATCCGCAAGATGGCAGAGTTCTTACTGAAGAAACCGCTTTTGAACCTGTCGGTAGAAAAGGAAAAGTAAGGAAAGAAATGGCTGAGATGGTTTTAAACGAAATAAAATCAGGTCAATTGGAAGCGGTAATTTGTCGTGCACCAGAATTTTACGGTCCTGCCAAAACGCAGAGTATCACCAATACTTTAATTTTTAATGCAATTAAAGAAAATAAAAAATTGAGAGTGCCTTTGAGCGACAGTAAAAAACGAAGCCTAATTTGGACGCCAGACGCGAGCCGCGCCACAGCATTAATAGGAAATACGCCTGATGCTTTTGGACAAACCTGGCATTTGCCTGTTGATGAAAGCCATATTAACTATAAAGAATTTATTGCTTTAGCTTCTAAACTATATGACAAAGAATTAAAATATAAGGTTATCCCAAAATTTGTTTTTACAATAGGAGCGTTTTTTAATAAACAAGCAATAGAATTGCAAGAATTGCTTCCAAGATACCAATACGACAACATCTTTGATGATTCAAAATTTAGAAAGCGTTTTCCAGATTTCGTTATAACGAATTATAAAAATGGAATTGAAGAGATTAAAAAGGAATAATCAAAAAGCCTTGTTTCAGTTTTGATACAGGACTTTCATCTTTAGAATTACATTTTTTTTTATAGCTTTTCATACCAATCTAAAATATAATCGGCAACAGTTTCCCAGCCAGGTTCTCCGCAGATAAAATGGCTTTTGCCGTCAAATATTTTAAGATCAACACGACCTGCATTTTCTTTGTATTTGCTAGCAATCGTTTCTGTCAGGTTAGCTGGAAAAATATGATCGTTACCACCGCCAACAAATAGAATAGGTTCATGCGGTTTTTTGAAATCAATATTGGAGAACGAATTCAAAACCAATTCTCTGCTAACTTTATAACTTTCTGGCACTGCAAATTTTTCAAATGCAATGCTTTTTTGCGATTCTGGAATGGTATTAAAAAAAGCATAATCGTACCATTTTCTGCTTCCCATAAAATATTTAGCAGAAGAGAAAAAGCCAAAAGCAGGTATTACTGTTTTTAGGGTTTGAAACGGCGGAAACACATTTTTTGGAGGCGCTCCATCAATGCTTACTCCAGCTGCTGCCTTGCCCAATTCTACTAATTTTAATGTAGCCATACCGGCCATTGAATGTCCAATTACTAAAGGTTTTTCGGGTAAAGTATCTATTAATTTGCTGATATTATTCACAATATCTACAAATCCTGTTTTAACTAGATTTGGATGAACTTTTGCTCTTATGTCAGCAGGATTTCCATCGTGTCCAGGATTTGCAGGAGTATAAACAGTATAACCTTTTTGTTCGTAGTACTTTTTCCAATCGACCCAAGTTTTGTCATTGACAAAATTTCCGTGAATAAGCACAATAGTTTTTGATTTTGACATGATTTTATTTGATTAATGTTAGAATTTCTTTGAAAATTTCTCTTTTGGAGTTTTTTAAAAAATTAACCTTTTCTCAAAAAAACAATTTATATGCCATGCCAAAGTATAGTTTAATAATAAGGTTTTTTATTGCAACTTGTTGATTTGCAAATGTTATATATCGCTAAACAAATTTAGATTAGTGAGATTTCGCTATAATGCAATTTAAAATTATCCTCTTTTATCATTGATTGGAAACTCTTTTGAAAATTCAACTTTAAGAATCGTTCCGTTATTGTTTTCCATTGAAAAAGCAGCTTCCAAGTCATCGCTTAAACCTTTTATTAAGCTCAATCCGAATGAATTGATTTTCTTATCGCTGATATTCGCATCAAAACCAACTCCGTTATCTGCAATAGTTAGTAGATATTTATTTTCAGATGTGGCTTGCAATGTCACGTATATCATTCCAGTTCTGTTGTCTGGAAAAGCATATTTTATGGAATTGGTAATCGATTCATTTAAAATGAGTCCAAGCGGAACGGCCTGTGCAACGTCTAATTCTAAAGGATCAATTTTAAGTTCAAAACGAATACGTTGTCCAAGCGAAAAAGATTCTCTTAAATATTCGACCAATTCCTTGATGTAATTCGGCATATTAATCGTCGAAATATTTTCCGAATTATACAATTTCTGATGAATCAAAGACATAGAATGAATACGATGCTGGCTATTTTTAATTGCCGACAATGCCATGTCGTTTTCCAGATAAGCCGATTGTGAATTAAGCAGACTTATCACGGTTTGAAGATTGTTTTTTACACGATGGTGAATTTCTTTCAAAAGCCATTCTTTCTCATCGAGCAAATGTCTCAAATTGATATTTTTCTGATTGATTTCTTTTTCTTTCAGCTCTAATTCGGCATTAGTTCTTTGTTTTAAACGATATCGATTGTACAATAAGGCAATAATAAGAACCAATAAAACCAAACTCGAGATAGAGACCGTGTTTAGCAATTTTGACTTTTTCAAAGCCGTTTCCTGCAATGCCGTTTCTTGATTTAGGGATTTGATTTTCTGCTCTTTATTTTCAGTTTCGTACTGAAATTTAAGCTCTTCAATCTGTTTGTTTTTAGAATAGTCCAAAACTGAATCACTCAATATTTTGTATTGTTTATGATGCTCCAATGCCGATCTGAAATCGCCACTTAGCGAATCTAATTTGTACAATGACATTTGTAAAGCTTCTGAATTGTAATTCTTACTGTATTTTTTTGAAACTGTTTTTATTTTATCAATATATAATTTTGTTTTCTGCAGATTTTTTCGATTACCGTAGAACAAAGCAATAGACGAATACGTGTTGCAAACATCTCTATAAGTTTGTGGCGAGTCTAACGCATCTGCGGCTTCTCCTGCTTTTATGAAATACTTTTCGGCTGTGCCGTAATTTTTGATTCGCCAGTAGCAATTGGCATAACCATAATTCATAAGCATGTTATCAAACTTATTCGGTGGTGGATAATGGCTTGTAATAGAATTCATGTATTCTATGGCTTCTTTGTTTTTTCCCTTCATTGACAAAGATGCTGTCGCGGTCATAAAACTTTTGTACCAACTGCCGCTGCTAAAAATGTTTTGTCCATATCTAATGCTTTTTTCAGACACTTTTATGGCTTCATCTGTATGTCCCATTTGTAAATACACCAAACCTAAGCGCATATAGAAAATATCAGCAAAAGTATAATCTTTTGTACGCTCCATGCTTTCTACACTCTTTAAAGCATAATAGAGAGCGCTTTTAATATTAAATTGCACGCCTTCTATATAAGCAATTGTAGTTTCAATGTATTGTTGCTGCCTGAAACCAATTTTTCGCATATCGGCAGCGTTTTGATATAAAATTTTCTTGGCATCATTTATTTTTCCGTGCCAAAAATAGATGGTGCATATCCTTGCTTTTGTGATTATTCTTTTTTCCTGAAAGCCTAGGATTTTATATAAAGCTTCGGCTTCTTTCAAGATTTTTTCTTTTTCGGGATCTAAATCGTATTGATTTGTTGCCTGATAGAATAAAGCATCTGCCAGAGCAGCTTTGTCGTTTTGTTTTCGGCAATCATTTACGACTTGCGAAAAGCATTTTTTGCTTTCAGGATACTTGTTAATCTGGAAATAAAACTTTCCTAAAAGCATTAAACTCTCATGTTGCCATTTTTGAATTTTTAACTGATTGCTGATTTTTACGGCTTCTGTTATATAAAAATTAGCATTTTTAATGTCATCTGGTTTTGTAAAAGGTTTAAACAAATAAAAGATTCCCAACTGCAGCGCTAGTTTTACTTTGTCTATACCTTTTGATTTAAGAAAATGCTTTTTTGCGGCATCTATATTTCCTTTTTCAATCAGATCATTTCCAATTAAATAGGAGCCGTCATTAAAACCTTCATCATACGCTAAAGAAACTGGCAGTTTGTAGGCCTTACAGGCCAAAACTACAGCACTGTCGGCGTCAATTGAACCTTGATTTGAATTATATAAATAAGAAGAACAGGTTTGTATTAATAGACGCTTCTTTTTTAAATCATAGCCAGCTGTTGCGGGATGATTTTGTGCTGTTGAGTTAATTGTAATAAAGAATATCAGACAAAAAAAATACAGTGGCCTCATTGTTTTATTAAAATTAAGTTTTAGTAAGTGTTTAATTAATAAATGTAAAGAGAAACAATTCAGTTAGGATTGCAAAATAACACGAAAATTATGGTAAAATGTGATTTTTATTTAACTAAATTTGGAGACGCTCAATTTTGATTGTGTTAATTAACTATTTTTGTATCAATGAATTAAGTGTAATGTAAGAAAAATTAAGTCACTTATGAAAAAGTTTGCCGATAACGGATATGAAGCTGCAGTTTCAGCATTAAAAAAACGAATTTTAATTGTTGAAGATCAGTTTATTGAAGCGCACGATTTACAGCTTATTCTTGAAAAAGCCAATTATGAAGTAACAGGAATTGCAAGATCGGTGGAGCAGGCTTTGGAACAGATTGAGATTGAAAAACCGGATCTTGTTTTTTTGGATATCATGCTCAAAGGCAAGCGAGACGGTATAGAATTAGCACATATTCTGAAAGAAAAACATATTGGTTTTATATTTATTTCGGCCAATTCCAGCAAAAGTATTTTAGACGAAGCAAAAACCACACAACCATACGGATTTATCGTAAAACCCTTTAGAGATCAAGATGTTCTCACCACTCTCGAAATTGCTTTTTATCGTCAACAATATAGTTTGGAAAGCCAATTGAGACAACAATTTCAGCTTCAGAAAGCAATTTCAGAACTTATAAATTCCGATTTAAAGAAAGAAGATAGTTTATTGGCTTTTGCCAAAGCGGTTCAAACTTTTATTCCTTTTGATTATTTAGAAACTGGTTTTGTTACCGCTGCGCATTATGATAATCTTGGAATTGTGCGTAGAAATATAGATCAATATCAGATAATTAATCTGCAAAAACTTGCTCAAATAACAGAATTGTCTGAGAAAGAAATAAATGAAACCTACAAAAAATCTAAAAAAGATAAAGAACCGATTATTTATAGCGAAGAAGCATTGATTAACAATCTTCAGGAAGCTCCAATAAAAGCTTTGATTTCCCATAATTTCGGAATAAAATCGTATTTAGTGTTTCCTTTTTCGATTGCTGGAATCCAACACTATCACTTTACGTTTTACAGCCGTAACCTGAATGTGTATTCGGAGGAGCATTTACGAATTTTAAATTCACTAGAACCTATATTCTGTCAGTTTATTGAAAAAATCTATTCGAAAGAAGAATTAAATTTGCCTGCGAAAAAAGCTGAAGTCAAAAACACTAAATCTGTCAATGCAGAGGAAGGTTTTGAAGGCATTATTGGCAATAGTTCGCAAATGAATTCTGTTTTTAATTATATCCGAAAAGTTGCCCCTTCAGATACTTCGGTTCTGGTTCTTGGCGAAAGCGGAACTGGGAAGGAAAAAATCGCGCAAAGCATTCATGCTTTATCTCCAAGAAAAGACAAACCTCTAGTTATTATAAACTGCGGCGCAATTCCTGAAAATCTTGCAGAATCACTGCTTTTTGGCCACGAAAAAGGGGCTTTTACAGGTGCTTTAGATAAGCGTATTGGTAAGTTTGAATTGGCAGACGGAGGAACTATTTTTCTGGACGAAGTAGGAGAGATGTCTCTAGAACTTCAGGTAAAATTGCTTCGTGTTTTGCAGGAAAGAGAAATTGAACGAGTTGGCGGTACTTCTTCTATGAAAATTGATGTTAGGATTATTGCTGCAACCAATAAAAATCTTGAAGAAGAAGTCGCGGCAGGAAGGTTTAGAATGGATTTGTATTATCGTTTGCATGTTTTCCCGATTATCGTTCCGCCATTAAAAAAGAGAAAAGAAGATATTCCAGATTTAGCCAATCATTTTATTGCGGTTTATAGTGACAAAATGGGCAGAAAAGCACCTGTTCTTTCTGATTCTGCTTTGCAGCAAATTATGAATTACAATTGGCCAGGAAATATTCGTGAACTTGAACACGTTATGCAGCGAGCTATTCTATTGACGGAAGGAAGTACAATTAAAGAAATCGAACTTTCTATGTCTGCCAAAATGCATCCTGAACAGCCAGCCGAATCATTTTCGATAAAAACAATATTAGAAAATGAAAGAGATTATATTCTTTACATTCTTAAAAAATGCAACGGAAAAATTTCTGGATCTGGCGGTGCGGCTGAAATTCTGGATATTCATCCGTCTACATTGAATTCTAAAATTAAAAAGCTGGAAATAAAAAAAGGGATTATTTAGTAGAAATATAGATTCTGTTTTTTAATCACATTTACAAATATAGCCCGTAGTTTTAACTACGGGAATACAAAAAATCCGCAATCACTTAAATAATTTTCGTTAGCCAATTTGCTATAAATTCAGCAATAGTTTCCCAGTTTTCCTGATTTATGCTTAGATGATTTGAATCTTGAAATTCTTTATAACAAGTTATAGAGTGCAGGTTTTTATATTTTGCAAAGTTTGAATAATTTAGAGAAGCGGACGTAAAAATATCTTTTGAACCCGATATAAATAAAAGCGGCTCGTGCTTCTTTTGAAAATCGATTTTTCCTGTTTTCTTAAAAATATCACGCATTATTAATTTTGATTCCGGAATTAATAACGTTTCGTACGTTTCTTTTTGTGCTTCAAAAGTCATTTGATTGCTAAAATAGTGTTGCCATTTTTTAAAAGGCATTAAGTAAGTTTTGGCAGTTGAACTGAAAATGTCTGAGGTATCTAAAACAGCTTTATTAAAAGAAAAATTAAAAAGAATCATGTTGCTTGGCGGAATTGAATTAATGCAGATTCCAGCAGAACCCAATTCTTTCTGAATCAGTAATTGAATTAAAAGACCTCCGTAAGAATGGCCTATTAAAATAGGCCTTTCAGGAAGTTTATCCATAATTTCCATATAATAATCCAATACAGTATTCAAACGGTTTGAGGCAATTTTTGAATCAGGATGTGTTTGTCTCAAATCTTCAGGCAGTTCATTTTTGTGTGGCCAAGGCGGTGCTACAGTTTTATACCCTTTACTTTCAAAAAAAACGATCCATTCTTTCCAGCAAGTATGGCTTATAAATGCTCCAGTAATAAACATAATGGTTTTTTTATTAGACAAATACATCATATAGAAGCTATTAGATTAATTTCAGAAAAGGCGTATAGTTTGAAAAACAAAAGGAATGCCTTTTTTGTAAACTATTGATTATAAAAGCATTATTAGAACCACTAGTGACAGAATCATTATATATCGTTAAAAACAAGTTTTGATTCTTGAAATATCATAAGTTCAAGCAAAAAAAATAGTTTGTAAATCCTTTGTTTTAAAGGTTCTGCGTTTTGGTTTAATCTTTGTCTCCCTCAAAAAAAACAATATGGGTTTCAATCTTTAAATTATAATTATGGAAAAAATTTATGACACAGAAACAAGTTTCGCCGAATTAGGCGATCGTACCATTGCTTATCGTTCGTATGGGAAAGGAAAAGCAATAATTTTTGTGAACCGTTTTAGAGGAATACTCGATACTTGGGATCCGCTGTTTGTGGCAAAAATGGCAGAAAAATTCAACGTTATCGTATTTGATTATTCCGGAATTGGTTCTTCTACAGGAAGTCTGGCTCCAGATATAACTGTCGTGGCCAAAGATGTCAAAGATCTTGCTGATTTCTTAAAGCTAGATTCAGTTATTGTTTTAGGATGGTCTTATGGCGGATTAGTAGCTCAAACAGCAACTTTATTGTATCCGAATTTGGTGACGCATGCGGTTTTAGTAGGAACAAATCCGCCAGGGAAAAATGAGATTCCGATCGAACAGGTATTTTTTGATGCTGCGCTAAAACCAGTAAATGATTTTGAAGATGAAATTGTTTTATTTTTTGAACCAAAATCAGAATCTAGCCGATTGGCTGCAAAAGCTTCACATGATAGAATTCATAAAAAGATAGAGGTAGATAAAATTCCTTCTACCATGGATGTTTTTCAATTGTATTTTGGCGGAGGAGATACTTTTAGAGAAGATAAACTTAATTTCAGAGAACAGCTTAAAAAGATAAAAACACCAATTTTGATTATTTCTGGAGATCACGACATCAGTTTTGCGGTTGAGAATTGGTATCCGTACATCAATCAGATGACAAATGCTCAAATGATCGTATATGCGGCAACAGGACACGGACCTCAGCATCAATACCCAGAACTTACAGCGCAGTATATCATTAATTTTGTAGAATACATATAATAATTTAATAACAATAGCAATAACAATAGCAATAACGATAACAATAACGATATCTTTAGATGAAGTTTTGAATGAAAGTTTTTGTATAGGCTTTAGGCAAAATTTAATTTTAGCTAAAGCCTATATTGCTATAAATAAAATGCGTCTAGCTAAAGCTGGAGGCAATTGATAAGATACTCCAGCGGAGCAAAATATCTATAGAAATTCAATTTTACAACCAACAAAAAAGCTTCAGAGGAGCGACATGCAAATATTTAAATATTTTTTTCTTATTCTGTATCCTTTTACAGCAAAAAGGATATGATTTTACAAAAATTAACAGTCAGTTATTAAATAAAATCTTATCTTTAACTAGTTGGTATGTCGTTTTAGACGCTATACTTTTCTCGTTGTTGTTTAGATTAAGCCCCATTTTCATAAACAGTAATTTTTAAATCAAATTCGATTATTCGGATAATTCCGAACAATAAGTTTTTATCTCATTTCTATTTTATCCTGCAGTTTTTAATTAAACAGCAAAGAAGTCGCTAGTTAAAGTAATTTCAATTTATAAGAATATTATATAGATGCACATAAAACTACAATCTCTAAAGCTTTTTATCTTGTTTTGCTTTTTGTCTTGCATAGAAACAAAAGCGCAGACGACTTCTCTACAAGAATGTTTTTCTATAGCTAAGCAGAACAATATTACCATAAAACAGGCTCAATCTGCATTAAAAACAGGCGAATATAATCTTCAGGCCGAAAAGAAGGGCTATTTGCCTAAGGTAGATCTTTTATCGAGTTATTCTTATTTGAGCAATCCGCTCACAATAAATCTGCAGACTGTTAAAGACGGAGTTGTGGAAGGTTCTTCACAGCAAAGTGTGAATACGGCAAACGAAATTTATCACGAAATTACAGGAAATAACTTATCTCAAGCAGCTCAGGATCGTATTTATAATGCTTCGAAAACGGTTATTGGCGGTATTTATCCAGATTACAATCCTAGTTTAAGCAAGCAGTCTTATTTTATTGCTGGAGTAGGAGTTCGCCAGCCAATTTTTCTTGGAAACAAAATAAATTCAAGTATAGATTTGGCTCAATCGGTTGCTAATTCAGCAGGAATTGGCGTTGAGCTTGCAGGCAAAGAAGTAGATTTTTTAATTGCAGTGCAATACCTCAGAATATTGTACCTCAATTCATTAATTAAAAAGCAGGAACAAATTGTAAATGCTTTAGATAAAAACCGAAACTACGCTGAAGAATTAGTCAAAAACAAAATTCTGCCTCCGTACCAAAAAAACTGGACGAATGTGGTTTTAATTCAAGCGCAGAGCCAATACAATAATATTAAGATGGATAAACAAAATGCCCATCTTGAACTGAATAAACTGATGGGTGTTGACCTTGACACTACAATAGTGATTTCAGATACTTTGCGATATGCCGAAATCAATCTAGAGAAACCTATGAAGGATTATTGGCTTACAAATCCAGTTTATAGAATTGCTAGCAATAAAATCTCTTACGCAGAAACTGCTGAAAAAATCAGCAAATCACTGGCTTTGCCTAACATTTTTGCCATTGGAAATTACAATTTGTATCAGAAAGATTTGCCGGTTTCTATTCCAGATTGGTTTGTAGGACTGGAATTGCAATGGACTTTGTATAACGGACAGACAAGCAAAAAGACTTTGGCCGCTAAACAATTAATAGAAGAAGCGAAATTAGGAGAAGAGAATTCCAGTTTAATGCTCCAAGTACAGTCAAGAGTGGCAAAAAATAAAATGAATTCGCTACAAAACGATGTTATGGCTATGGATGCGGCGAGAAAAGAAGCCAATACAACAAGCAGTTTAATTACCAAAAGAATGAACAATCAGCTATCATCGCCAAAAGACGTTAATGATGCGCTATTGGTAGAAACTGAAATAGAAAAAGGATATTATACCGCTGTTTTAGGATACTATTTAGCTTTAGCTGAATATTTTAATAGTTTAGGAAATCCAAGTCAAATAACGCAATTTATTAAATAGATGAAAGATATATTTAAAAACTACTGGGCGCTGATCATTCCGATCTTTGTAGTAATAGCAGGACTGATTTTTTTCTTAAAAGACAATAACAAAGAAGATGGCAATTTTATAGGAATGGTTGACGCCACAAGTGTAGATGTTGCGGCTGAATTCCCAGGCAGATTAGATTCGCTCCTTGTAAAACAGGGCGATACTGTAAAAACAGGACAATTGCTGGCTGTACTTCGATCTAACGAAATAAACGCCATAAAAGCACAGGCATTATCGGCAATTGATGCAGCAAAAGGACAGCAAGAATTGCTTACACAAGGAGCAAGACCAGAGTTGATAGAAGCGACTTCTAAATTGTATCAAATAAGTCAGGAACAATATAAATTGTTTAGCACTACTTATGACCGTATGGAGCGATTGTATAATGAAGATGTGATATCGGGACAGGAAAAAGATGTTTTCTATTTTAAATTTCAAGCGGCGAAAAAGGAAATGGAAACTGCTCAGTTAAATCTTCAAATGCTCAAAAATGGCACAAGACCCGAATTACTAAAAACTGCAAATGCCATCGTAAAGCAAGCTGAACAAGCCTATGAACTGACAAAAGCGCTTGGAGATAATACTAGAGTTTATGCTCCAGCAGATGGCGTAATTTCTAATTTGGTTACACATCAGGGCGAAATTATTTCTATCGGATATCCGATTATGACCATTGAGAAGAAAAACTCCACTATAATTAAGTTTAATATCAGACAAGATAAATCGAATTTGCTAAAAGTAGGGAGCAAGACAGCAGTCAAAGTTCCGGGTTGTGAACCTGAAACGTTTGATGTCGTTGTGCATTCTATTGCGCCTACGCTAGAATTTGCCAATTGGGTTCCGTCAAAAGATAAAGGAGAATTTGAATTGAGAACTTTTACAATAGAAGTAAAACCAGAAAACCTTTCACAGATTAAAGGACTTCGTTCTGGTATGACTGCTTCTTTAATTCTTCCTCAATGATTTTGATGCTAAACATAATTATTAGGGAATGGAAACGCATTCTGAGTTTAAAGGTTTTTTACTTGGTAATGCTTGTTGTTCCTATCGTTTTGTTTTTCTTTTACGCTTTTATTTACCAGAAGCAAGATGCCAAAAATTTAGCGTTTGCGATTTGGGATGAAGATCAAAGTGCGATAAGCCGAGAATTGATTTTTTTATTAGAACAAAAAGAAACCTTACAGATTACAAGAAGAGTAAGCAGCGAAGCCGAAGTCAAAAAACTGATTCAAGAAGGAAAAATACTGGGCGCCATACATTTTCCTGCCAATCTGCAGAAGAATATCTACAGCCGTCATCCGAGCAATGTGACTTTGTATACGAATGCGGCCGCGCTTGTTCCTGCGAAGTTAGTTTATAAGGCTGTCGCCGAAGTTGTAATTACGGGAAGCACAGGCGTAATTTTACAGAAATTGGTAAAAACCGGAATGAAATCCGATCAGGCCATGGCGATTGCAAATCCGATTAGTTTGAGAACCTATCAGCTTTATAATCCTACTTACAATTATCAGGAATATTTGGTTCCAGGTTTAATAACGGTCGGAATGCAGATGATTTTGATTATCAGTTCTATGCTGGCTCTAAATTATGAATGGATTACCGGAACGATGCATGAATTGTACGATTCATCAAAAGGCTCTGTTGTTATTGCAATTATTGGCAAAACAATAGCGCATCTCGCCATCAGCTGGATTAATTTTATTATTATTACAGCGATTATCTTTCCTTTTTTTGATATTGGTGTTTCTGCGGCCACTGGAAAGTTTTTTGTACTATACACTATGCTTTCTTTGGCCTGTATTGGCATTGGTATGTTTATATCGGCTTTGTTCAAAGATGTGATGCTTTCTGGAGATGTGGCTCTTTTCTATACTTCACCCGCTTTTGTTTTTAGCGGATTTACTTTTCCGAGATGGGCAATGCCTTGGTACGATCAGTATTATGCGCTTATTATGCCTTATACCGCTTTTTTAGACGGATTCTTTAAGGTGTATTATATGAATTTGCCTTTGAAATATGCTCAAAGCGAATTCACCAAACTCTTATTGTTTTGTGTCGTAATGTATCCGACAGCGATGTTGTTGTTTAAACGTCAATTTAATTCGATTAAAGATGAAAAAGAAACCGCAACAATCGTTGATTAATCTCTTTTTGAGGGAAGCTTCGCAAGTAGTAAAAGACCATAGTTTGCTGCTTACACTTCTTATTGCTCCTTTGCTTTATGCTTTTTTTTACGGAAGCATTTATATCAATAAAGAAGAATTTGATGTAAAATTGGCTGTTGTTGATGATGATGGCTCGAGATTGTCGCGTTTGCTACAGCAAAATATTGACGATTCTCCGATAGTTGAATTGATTCATTTTTCGAATTTAGAACAGGCAAAAGAGCAGATGTATCAGGGCAGTTGCCAAGGTTATTTTTATATTCCAGAAGGAACAGAAGCCAATTTGCTGAGTTTAAAACAAAGCAATGTAGTGTTGGCAATTAATGCTGCAAGATTTCTGCCTTCGAGTGATTTGTTATTAAATGTACAGCAGATATGTCTGACAGTTGGAGCAGGAGTGAGGCTTCAATATTATCAGAAAAAAGAAGGAATGAGCACTACCATTGCTATGGAAAATGTAATGCCAGTAAATTTAGATTATCGCCCGTTGTTTAATGAAAGATCGAGTTATGGCGCATTTTTATTGCCAGGATTGTTAGCTCTTATTTTGCAGCAGACCTTATTGATTGGCTTATGCGAAAGCGTTGCAGGCGAGCGTCAGCGTTCTCGATTAAGGGAATGGCTCGGTTCGGGTATTTCTAATGGAATTTGGGGTAAAGGATTATTCTATCTGATTCTTTTTTCTTCGTATGGCTTTTTCTTCTTAAATGTAAATTACAAGTTGCTTAATTTGCCCATGAGAGGAAGCGGATTTGAATTGAGTCTATTATTGCTTTTATTCATTGTTACTTTAATTCCGATGGCTCAGTTTATTGGTTCTTTGTTTAAATCGCAATTGCTTTGTTTGCAGATGATGGCTTTCTCGACTTATCCAATTTTCTTGATTACAGGATACAGTTGGCCTTTTGAATCGCTTCCGCTTGTATTGCAGTGGCTGTCGAATCTTTTGCCTACAACACCATTTATTGTTTTGTATACCGCTATCGTACAATCGGGTGCTAGTTTATGGGACAATCCGTCTGTTTTATTGCACCTTATACTGCTTTTTGCTTTTTATAGTGTAATCTGTTTTATTCGCTTACGATATTTGGCAGGGAAAGAGTTATGAGTTATGAGTTATGAGTTGTGAGTTGTGCGTGCTGTTTAATTATTTGGCACATATTCAAACATAGCCCGTGGTTTCAACCACGGGGACACGGGCGATATGCATATAAATCAGTTCTAATTGAATTGCCTCTAGCTTTAGCTGGAGTTTACATAAAGCAAATCAAAAAGGCTCTAGCCAAAAAAATGCGATTCGGCTAAAGCCTTATCTTTACGATTATTTAATACCTCCAGCTGAAGCTGGAGGCTATTAATAAAAAAAGCTCAACTTAGATAGTTTTGAATTATTAATAATTCTTAAATCTGCTCAATCTGCCAAATCTGCGGGAGAATAAAAAAATGCTGGAATAAATCGCGTATTGCAATTTGTTCCAGCATTTCCAATCGAGTTAGTTACTTAAATTATTATAATACAACCAAAGGAGAAATTACACCAAGCATAATTCTTCCAGTATTGTTATTTGATTGTCCTAGATCTGCTTTAGCATAATCGCTGTAATTGTACCATCGTGCTACATAAGTAGCAAAAAACTTAAGATTATAGTTTTTAATTGGATAAAACTCTACAGTTGGAATTATACCATATGCCATGCGAATTCGGTTTGAACTAATATTTGGATCCGGTATATCTTTCCAAGAAGCTTTACTTGTCATTCCGATAACGGTAAGTTTCCATTGTTCATTTAAAGAATATACAGCTCTAAGCCAATGCTCTATATAGTAGACATTTTCTGCCGCATGATCAAGAACGGTTTCAGGAATTAGAGAACTTACAACTCCTGTACGGTCCAAATCTTCGCTGCTCCATTTAAAATCATATTGGAAAAGCCATTTTTTAGTACGAAACTGATTTCCTAATGCTGTATAATACATATTGACAGCTTTTCCATTTTTTGTGGCTTCCTGAAAAATACTGAAACTATAAATGGTTTTAAATTTTCCGTCTAGAAAACTTCCATTCCAGTTTCCAACATAGGCGGCAGGAAATTTTGCTTCTTCGACATCTGGCACATTTTGATATAGTTCAGAAAAAGTTTTGGTTCTGGAGTTTAAAACCTGCGCAGAAAAAACATGATCGGCATTTAGCTTCCAGTTTACCTGAACTCCCGTTAAAAAGTTATCCGAATTATCGACAATATCATTGTATTGATAGATATCAATCGGATTCATATCAAACTCATAACCACCCCAGTTTGCTGTCATTTTTCCAATTGCAATGCTCGTTCTTTCAGATATTTTATATCCGATAAAAGCCAAGTCTGTAGAACTGCTGATGTTATCTGTAGATTGTGGTTCAGTTTCTTTGGTATATCGGTCTCTAAATCTAAAAAAGACTTTATCCTTATATACTCTACCTTTTACCTCCAATCGAAACTGATTTACTTCAAATTTACTTCCAGTATATTTTCCATCTTCAAGATAGGTGTTAAAACCTAATTGCGTATTGAAAATCAAGTCAACATTATTAAGCAAATCAACTTTGCTTGCTTTTATTAATGGTGTTTTGTGATTTAGGACAGTATCGGTCTGTTTTTCCTGCTGTGCATATACTCCTGCCGACAGAAAAACGCTCAAAATTATAAAAGTTAAGACACGCATAATTTACAATTTCAATTGATTAATACTCAAAGAAATATTCCTGTAGTTTTTTACTGTCGGTGGTTTGTGTAAGTCCAAGCATTAATAGAATTCTCGCTTTTTGCGGAATTAAATCATCTGCGACTATAGTGCCAAGCTTTTGATCATCGGTTTCATCAAATAAAGTAACTCTTCCAGACGGTACTCTAGAAGCTCTTGCAACAGCAATTCCTTTTTTAACAGCGCTTGCTGCAGCATCTGAGTTTACTTTATTTAGATTTCCGTTACCTAAACCGCCAGTAACAATTCCTTTTACTCCAGAAGCTACATATGCATTTATTGCAGTTGCAGGCGCGTCGGCATATAATTCGACAACCGCCACTTCTGGTAAAGTTGTTAAACCAGTAATATCAAACGGAGTGCTTTTATTGGCTTTTCTTACCGGAGTTTCATAAAGAGAAACTTTTCCGTCATAAACCTGTCCGATTGGACCATTATTAGGCGCTGTAAATGCATTTAAATGTGTTGTACTAGTTTTTACAGCACTTCTTCCTGTAAAAATGTATTCATTAAATACCAATAAAACACCGCTATGTGCAGCTTGTTTAGAAGCTGCTAGAGTTACTGCATCATATAAATTCTTTGGGCCGTCTGCGCTAATGGCTGTTGCTGGACGCATAGAACCCGTAATGATTACAGGTTTATCAGATCTTACGGTCAGAGATAAAAAATAAGCCGTTTCTTCTTGCGTATCGGTTCCGTGTGTGATTACAATACCGTCAGCTTCGTTATTTTTATAAATCTCGTTGATTCGTTTATTCAGCTTGATCCAAATGTCTACAGTCATATCCTGACTTCCTACATTTGAAATCTGTTCTCCTGAAATTTCTGCAACTTTATCAATTCCTGGAACGGCAGCAATTAAATCTTTAATTGGCAATTGTCCCGCGGTATAAGCAGAACGATCTGCCGATGCACCTTGTCCTGCAATTGTTCCTCCAGTCGCCAATATTTTGATTCTAGGTAATTTTTGAGCATAAATACCTGTTACTAATAAAACCGATAATAATAATGTAAATAAATTTTTCATAGATCAAATGTGTTTAATTCAGGTTATTACTATTTTTTTGAGTTTTCCCAGCTGGTTACATATTCCAATAAAATTTTGCGGATATTTTTTCCAAGAATCAGATAACTATCAGTTGGAAGATTGGCAAGAGAAACTCTGATACTCCATTCTGGTCCCGCAAAACCACCTCCATTTAGAAGTACAATGGCTGTTTTTTCTGCTAGACGGAATAAAACATCAACAGGTTCAAAATTCGTTTTCAGCCAATTGGCAAAATCGTCTCCATAAAAGTGTTTTGCGGCCACCATAACATCAATTTCAGAATAATATCCTGCACGCATCGGATCTTCAAGAATTGGAACTTCTAATCCTTCCCATAGTAGATTAAGACGTTTGTGAATGATCGATTGCGTAAGCGTTTTATAAACATCTTGAGTATCTAATAAACAAAATGAAGAGAAAAGCATCATCTGAAATTGCTGAGGCAATGATAAACCTGCTGTGTGGTTTAAAGCTACTTGTCGGCTATCGGCAACCAATCTGTCAATAAACTTGATTTTTTCTGGCTCTAGTGTCAGAGAAGAATAACGATCGTGCAGTTCTTTTTTAAGAGCTGGACTTAAATTGGCAATTTTCTTATCGAAAATATTGTCCTGATGAACCGCAATTGTTCCAAGTCTCCAGCCTGTACATCCGAAATATTTTGAATAGGAATAAACGGTAATCGTATTCTGAGGAATAATAGCCATTAGAGACCTGAAATTATTAACGAATGTTCCATAGACATCATCTGTAATAACCATCAATTCAGGATTATGATTTTTTACGATATCAGCAATATAATTTAATGTATCGGCACTCATTGCAGAAGACGGCGGATTGCTCGGATTTACCACAAAAGCAACTTTTACCGCTGGATCTTTCAGTTTGTCCAATTCAGAATTTGGATATTGCCAAGTATGGAATCCGTTTTCGCCAACTCCGCTTGCTTCTACGTAAACAACATCAAATTTGTATCGATCTAATTCTGGAATTTCAATATAAGGTGTAAAAGTAGGAGTAAGGAGTGCTATTTTATCACCTCTTTCGGTCAGATGGTTTTGCATTAGCGAATCAAAAATATAGCACATCGCAGCAGTTCCACCTTCAACAGCAAAAATATCAAACTTGCCTTTGTCATTTCCTACGCCGCACATTTCCTGCACCAAATAGTCATGAACAATAATTTCTATCTGACTTAACATACGATCTGGAACAGGATAGTTAAACCCGATTACGGCTTCTATCCATTCACGAATCCATGCATCGCCATCAAAATCATGTTTGTCGACACCATAATGATATGTTTTTTCTAAAAGCGATGCAGCAGGAGTATCTTTGTGTTTTGCTAAAAAAGCTTCGAAACGCGAAGCCACTCCGCTTTTGTTTTGTACAATTCCAGCTAGAATGCCTTGTTCTTCCATAACATTGCGACATTCTTCTAATGCAAATTGTCCGAAAAGGAAAAAAGCCTCTCTAGGAACTGTAGCAATCCAGTTCGGGTTTCCTCTTCCTGCATTAAGCGTTATCGCGGTCGATTTAAGCGCGCTTTCTTCTGCCAGATGAATTAATTCATTTTTAATTTCAAATGGGCTGAGAGTCTGAAGTGTTTTTTCTACCTCTCTTGATGTTTTTATTTTTGAAATATCAATTGCCATAACTAAAATGTTTAGAGATTATTATAAAAAATTCGACTAACTCATAATTAAAATAATGACGACGCCCCATATAATAAGTAGCGTATTCCCAACGGCATAGGTCACGGTGTAACCCAATGCAGGGGTTTTGCTCTTTACGGCGTCTTGTAAAGCTCCCAAGGCGGCAGTAGTAGTTCTTGCCCCAGCAGCACATCCTAAGTTGATGATAGGATGGAATTTGAAAATATACCTACCGATAAGAAGTCCAAGTAGTAGCGGAATCGCTGTTGCGGCAGCTCCTGCAATGAAAAGCCCCCAACCTGCTTCTTGAAACCCAACAATAAAACTTGGTCCTGCTGTAATACCCACAACGGCTATAAAAATGTTTAATCCAACATTATTCATAATCCACAATGCAGGTTCTGGAATTCGTCCAAAAGTGGGGTGCTGGCCTCTTAACCATCCAAAGAAAAGTCCAGAAATTAATGCACCACCGCTGGTACTAAGACTTATTGGCACTCCGCCAACTTTAATGGTTAAAGCGCCTAGTAATCCGCCAAGAACTATTCCTAAACCAACAAACGCCATATCTGTAGAATTTGTAGGACGGTCAGGATAACCAATATGAGCTGCAACTTGATCGACATCTCGTTTGATGCCTACTAATTCGATCATATCTCCTTTCTGCATAACTGTATTGGGCAATATAGGCATCTGGATTCCAGAACGTTTTAATGATCTGATTACAACTCCATGCATGTATTTGAGATGACGCAAATCTGCAAGAGTTTTGTCTATCACTTCTTTTTTTACAATTAATACGCTTAAAACTTCTACAGGAAAATTAAGAAGTTCGATATCCAAAACTTCTTTTTCATTTACCGCAACATAGTTCATCATGTATTCTCTTCTTCCGCCAAGAGCAACGACATCATTTTCTTGAATTACAAATTCTGGAGTAGCCTCTATAATTTCCTTTCCTCTTCGAATTCGTTGTATAAACAATCGTCTTCCTTTACTTTCTAACTCATTTTCTACCTCAGCAACGGTTTTGTTGTTGGCATAGGAATGCGCGGCAATTTGATATGCATTATAAATAACACGATCATAAGCAGAGGCAATACTTGGATCATCGCCGATGGCATCTCCTCCAAGCTGAATTTCAAGTTCTTTTGCTTTTTCTACTAAATTGCCTCCCAATAATTTTGGTCCGATAGAAGCCAGTAGCCAAGCAGATCCAGCTGTTCCGAAAATATAAGTAACAGCGTATGCAACAGGGATTTTGTTTATTAATGCGGCTTTTTGGTCGGCAGGAATCCCGAGCTGATTGATCGTGTCTGATGCTACACCAATTACAGCAGATATGGTTTGAGAACCTGCAAGCATTCCTGCAGTTAAACCCATATCGTATCCCATAATTTTACCGATAACATAAGGACATATTAGACATAAAACACAAACAATTGCAGCATAAAGCATTTGAGGCAATCCGTCTTTTTTTAAACCTCCAAAAAATTGAGGGCCAACACTATATCCGACAGCGAAAAGAAACATTAGAAAAAATACAGATTTAACGTTGGGAGAAATTACAATATCCAATTGTCCTACCAACACTCCGACAAGTAAAACGCTGGTCACAGTTCCTAGAGAAAAGCTTCCTATTTTAAATTTTCCGATAAAGTAGCCTAAAGATAAGGTTAGAAAAATGGACAGTTCGGGATAATCTTTTAATGTAGTAATAATCCAATCCATAAGTATTTGTTTTAGTATAGATTTATTAATAATTGATTATGTGAATCGCAGAAGTAGGACAAAGATTGGGGAGGCTTTTTAAGAACAGATTTTTTAGGTCTTTCAAAAATATATCATAAAGTCAGAATAATTGCATAAAATGGCAGGTGTTGATGTTCCAAATTATAATTTGCAACAAGAAAACTTGCAACTTAACGTTGCAATTTTTGATTTGATACTGAGTGTTTTAAATTAAAAAGCTTTAATTGTTTTTTTTTATTCTGAAATTATTTTTAAATACTAAATATTCTGAAAATATAGCATTACTCGCAAGTGTTGCGTATATTTGAGAGAATAAAAAATAAAAGCCATTATGAAGAAAATAGGATTTTTATCATTTGGGCATTGGGCAAATCATCCCTCATACAAAACTCGTACAGCAGCAGATACCTTGTTGCAATCTATTGATTTAGCTGTAGCTGCTGAGGAAATAGGCATAGATGGCGCTTATTTTCGAGTACATCATTTTGCACAACAGTTAGCATCTCCTTTTCCTTTGCTTTCGGCTGTAGGCGCTAAGACAAGTAAAATAGAAATCGGAACTGGTGTAATCGATATGCGGTACGAAAACCCGATGTATATGGTTGAAGATGCTGGAGCTGCCGATTTGATATCAGAAGGACGTTTACAACTCGGAATAAGCAGAGGATCACCAGAACAAGTTATTGATGGTTGGCGTTATTTTGGCTACGAACCAGATGAAGGTGAAACCGATGCCGATATGGGACGCAAAAAAGCTTTAGAATTTTTGGATAAACTCAGCGGAGAAGGATTTGCAGAACCAAATCCGTACCCGATGTTTCCAAATCCGCCTGGATTATTGCGAATTGAACCACATTCTGAAGGGTTGAGAGAACGAATCTGGTGGGGAGCAGCCTCCAACGCAACTGCTATTTGGGCAGCAGAAAACGG
Source organism: Flavobacterium tistrianum (assembly GCF_003254545.1). Lineage (GTDB taxonomy): Bacteria > Bacteroidota > Bacteroidia > Flavobacteriales > Flavobacteriaceae > Flavobacterium > Flavobacterium tistrianum. The sequence goes on along the minus strand of NZ_QJRH01000073.1, from coordinate 331,566 downwards.
AATGCATCTTCAGAGTTCTACGCTTAAATATGATGAAAATGGAAAACCATTTCATATTCAGCAAGCTGAGCAGATAAGATTATACAAAGAAGCTTGGAAAAAAGCCGGGCATCAGCGTGAAGCAAGAGTTTCAGTTAGCCGTTCGATTTTTGCGATTGTGAACGATCAAGATAGATATTATTTTGGCGGACAAGCGAAAGGCAATGATAGTTTTGGTTATATTGAGCAAGACAAAAGAGCAATCTTTGGCAAAAGCTACACCGCAGAACCCGATAAATTGATTGAAGAACTAGCTCAAGACGAAGCGATTCAAGAAGCAGATACATTGCTGCTGACAATCCCAAATACAATTGGTGTAGATTACAATGTTCATATTCTGTCGTCTATACTAGAACATGTTGCACCTGCATTAGGTTGGCGATGAGTTTTTTTAAGAAGTAAAAAGCCCTTTGTTGATGAAACAAGGGCTTTTTTTATGTTATTAGAAAGATAATTTAATTAATACACCCAAGACAGCAGCGATTAAAATAATATACGGTTCTTGAATTTTCCTGATATAAATTAAAGAAAGAATGCTGGCAAGAGCTATTAATATTGTTGAAACATCTACAATGCTTCTTTTCGCAATAATAATGACAGAACCAACTAAAGCTCCAACCACAGCAGCCGTTATTCCTTCGACAAAGGCTTTGACAGGTTTATTGTTTACAATTTTCTTAAAGAAAGGTGCCAAAGCAACGGTAAAAAGATAGCAAGGCAAAAATGTGGCTAAAGCGGCAGTTATCGCACCTAAAAAGCCATTTACCAAATACCCTATAAAGCCAACAGTTATGACAACTGGTCCAGGCGTTATCATGGCTATAGCTACCGAATCTAGAAATTGTTGCTCTGTCAGCCATTTGTTTTCAACTACTACCCCCGAATGTAAAAAAGGTACGATTGCAAGACCACTTCCAAATACAAATGCACCAGCTTTAGTAAAGAAAACGGCAATTTTCGTTAAGGTCGAGCTTTCATAATTCCAAAAGCCAGACGAAATAAGAATTATGACATTTGTGGTTTTAGCAATTTTAAAATACGGACGAGCCTTTATTAGCATATAAATAAGTCCTGCGGCTACAAATAATAAAATATGTTCTTTTTCTGTGATGTAAGTTATTATGATAGCTGAGATAAAGAAAAGCCATAAAACCCATTTTTCTTTAAAAGAGTTTAAATTCAATTTTCCAATGGATTTTATGGTGAGTTTATAAGAACTTAGAGTAATGATTCCGATAACGGCAGCACTTACACCATAAAAAATAGATTGAATCCATACCAATCCGCCATAAGCTTGGTAGATTACTCCGAGGAGTAAAACCATAAGAAATGATGGAGTGACAAAGGCAAAACCTGCTAAAGTAGCTCCAAGAATATTATAATGAACATAACCGACATATATACCAAGCTGAGCCGCCAAAGGTCCTGGAGCCAATTGAGCCAATGCTAAACCTTCTTTATATTCTTCATCAGAAATCCATTTTTTGTTTTCTACTAAATCTTTGTACATATAACCGACTAATGCAACTGGTCCTCCAAAACCAATTGTGCCAAGTTTTAAAAAATATAATATTAATTCTCTTAACGTATATTTCGGTTTTTCAGTCATATTGAAATTCTTTTAAAACAGCTCTTTATTTAATTATAAAACAAAATTAGAACGAAAGTGACGCTTTAAATAGAATCTTATTTACCTTTTGTATGCAGTTTACTTTTTTAGTAAAAATTAAAAATCTTGTATCAATTTCTATTGGCATCATTCGCCTGTCTGATTGCTTTTGGGTCGGTTAGATTAAATCGATACACAAAACTCAAGCGATATCTTGTCGCATTAGGAATGCTATTGTCTCTAACTACATAATCAGTTCCAGTTGTGACGCTTTTATTCTGGCGGAGATTAAAAGCATTGGTAACATCAAAAACAATAGTAGCTTTGTCTTTAAGCAATAGTTTGCTAAAACCAAAATCAAGCGATTGCAAGGCTTCGGTAGTCGTTTGGGCATTACGTTTTTCTCCACGAAAATTATATCTCCCTTGAAAACTAAACTTAGCTGGAAGTTTTATCTGTGTGCTTAAACGTCCAGTAAAGTTATTGCTATTATAATCCAGATTTTCTCCCATATAATTTCCTTTTTGTTTAAAGCTATAAAAATTCATTTCAGCATTGATCTGAAGCCATTTCAACGGATTGTATAAAGTAGATAATTCAATCCCGCTTCGTATTTCGTAATCAATATTTATGGGAGTCGTCAAGAAAATATCATCCTGACGATAGGTAAAATCCTGAATATAACCTTTTTCATATTGGTAATAAACCGAAGGGTTAAAAGTAAATGTTTTCCACGTTTTAAGAAATGCCATTTCAAAAGCATCGGTATAAGAAGGATTCAAATCGGGATTTCCGATGTATTGCGCATTCAAATCTGTGACTTCATTAAAAGGATATAAGTCATGCAAATATGGACGTCTAATGCGTTTGCTGTAATTTAATTGTAAAGTCGAAGCATCAAACTTATAGCTTAGATTAACAGTCGGGAAAAGCTTATTGTATTTCTTTTTGTCGCTATAAGCGTTTTCTGCATCTTTAATAGATATATTGGTAAACTCGGTTCTCAAACCAAGCATATAACTGAACTTTTTGATTTTGTCGCTAAATTGTGCGTAGGCACCCGTTATAGATTCATCATAATTTAAATTATTATCAATATTCTGATAAATTACCCAATTGTTGTCTTTTTGTTCTTCTGCTAAATAATCGCTGGTAACCGTTCGAATTTCAGTTTTTATTCCAAATTCTAAAACTGAAACACTATCAATAGGCTGCACAAAATCAGTCTTAGCAAGAAAATCTTTGCTGTTTCCTACCGAACTTGTTCTGATGCCAGGATAAATAGAAGTATCAGGAAGCAAACGCTGTGTCGAAAGATCCCATTTTTTATTGCTATCCCACCAATCGTATTGAACATCTACAGTCAATTTTTTTTCTTTTTGTTTGAAAATGCGGGTATAATTAAACTCAAACTGATTGTAAGCACGTTTTTCCAACGATTTTCCGTTTCTCACCAAAAGACTATCTGGTTCCGTATTTCCGAAATCACTGTCATAATTATACTGTAAATTGGTTTTGTCATTATCGTGCGTTGCATTCTTTAAAAATGCGGCAGTAATAGTTTGATGTTCATTGATATAATAATCAGCGCCTAGATAAAGCAATTTGCCATCATCATGTCGATCTTCATTTTGTACACGTTTCATATAATTTGGCGTGGTTGTACTATTTGTAACCTGATCGGTAGTATACAAACCTTCATAATCGCTCGAACGAATGCTGAAATTAGAAAAAATATTGATTTTATTTGATTTATAGTTTAGGCTTGGATTAAGTCGGCTGTCATTTGGCGAACCCGCAACTAAACGAACCTGACCGCTAAAACCGCTTTTTTTGTTTTTTTTCAATATAATATTAATAATGCCCGCAGAACCAGCAGCATCGTATCTCGAAGACGGATTAGTAATAACCTCAATTTTCTCAATCTGATCGGCTGCAATCTGGTCAAGTGCATTATTTTGGGTAAGTCCAGATTGTCTTCCATTAATTAATACCAAAACATTGCTGTTACCTCGAAGACTTATTGCTCCAGAAGGACTTACTGCAATTGACGGAACGCCATTTAAGACATCATGAGCGGAGCCATTTTGCGAAAGCACATCTTTACCAACTTCAAATACTTTTTTGTCTAGTTTTAAGCTAATATTCGATTTCTGGCCACTAACTTCTACCGCTTTTAATTGCACAGCATCGGGAATTAAATTAATCGTTCCTAATTCAATTTTTGATTTTTCGGAAATGTTGTTTAATGGTTGATTATGAATTTGATAACCTGTAAAGCTAAAAGAAATTGTTGAAATGTTTTTTAGTATTCCTTCCAAACTAAAAAAACCGTGATCATCGGTAACCCCAGCTATAATTGTTTTCGAATGATTATCTTGTATGGTTACCGTTACATAAGGCAATGCCTCTTTTGTCGAACTGTCTTGAACTTTACCAGAAACAACAGTTTGCTGTCCTATTCCCCAAAAAGGAATAAATAAAAATAAAATACCGATTGTTAGCCTTTTCATCTTGATTGATTTTTGATTGATTTTGTGGGTACAAGATTACCTCATAAAATAAAGCACGGTTCTTTAAAACATGCAAATGGCTCCACGGACTTCTCAAATGCATTTGGCAATTCGATATTTATTTTACCTTTATATTATGTTTAAATCTGTCTTATTTACCATTTTATATCTTCTGTTGTTTACCTCATGTAAGCATTACAAGGAGTATATTACATCTGACGTAACTTACAAGGTTGATTACGATCATAAACAGCATGATTGGGATAATTCCAACTTTAAATTTCAAGTAGACGTTGAGATTGAAAAACGTCAAGATAAAAACGAACCTTTAGGACTTCAGGTTAATGCTTTTGGTGCTTTTGATGTGTATTGGGACGGAGTCTTCGTGGGAAGAAATGGACAGATGGCAAAAGAGGGTCGTGCTGAGGTGCCAGGGACAGAAACGACTTATTATCAAATTCCGAAAAAACTGTCTAATGGAAAGAAACATGTTGTTACCTTAATCGGCTCGCAATCGTACTTTCGTGAGGCAGAACGTGAAATTCATATAAAACTCGAAAGCTATTTGCAGCTTCATAGGGCACCGCTTGTGGTATTATCATTTATGAATATTATGGCGGGCGCTTTCTTGATTGCTTCGATTTACTATTTTTTTCTTTATATCAACAGTGCCAAAAAAGAATTAACGGTTTTACTTTTCGGAATAATTTGTTTGCTTTTCTTCTTTTTGCTAATTATGGAATACGTAAAGTTTTATGTCGACATTCCGTATGATCATTATTATACCCGTTTAAAAATTATTGGCTGGCTGACTTTTTCAATTTCACTGCTCATACCTTGGTATTTCATGCTTCAGTTTGAATTTAAAAGAAAGAAATTGTTTTTAATTCTCTTACTAATAATACTTTTGGGAATCTATATCGGCTATTACGGACACTTTGATATTTCAGCTGCCTATTTTACTATCACAGCTCGTTTTTTCTCATTACTGATTGCGATCAATGCCGCAATCAGAAAAATAAAAGGCGGACTTATTGTTGTTGCAGGTTTATTAGCAGGCGTTGTAGTCAATTATTTTATGTTTTACGATTTCGGATTATTTATTGCTTTTACGATTTTAGTGCTCTGTATGCTTTATCTGCATACGATTCGTGCTAAAGCTATGGAAGAAGCTCATAATGCATCTTTGCTGCTTTCGTCAAGATTGCAGTTAGAATTGATTAAGAAAAATATTCAGCCTCATTTTCTTCGCAACACTTTGACTTCGTTAATTGACTGGATTGAAGAATCGCCAAAAGAAGGCGTTGTTTTTATCCGTGCTCTTGCCGAAGAATTTGATATCATGAATGACATTTCCGAAGATACACTTATTCCAATCAGGCAAGAAATTGATTTATGCCAAAGACATTTGGAAGTAATGTCTTTTAGAAAAGAAATCTGTTATGAATGGCAAGAAGAAGGAATTGAAGAAAATGAAACCATTCCGCCCGCAATTTTTCATACCATTATAGAAAACGGAATCACGCACAGTCTTCCTCCAAAACAAGGTTGTATTGTTTTTTCTCTGAGTTTTACCAAAGAAAAACAATTCAAACAATATACTTTACTGACTCTTGCTCAAAATAGACAAACTAAAAAAGAACGACGAATAGGAACAGGATTTAAATATATCGAAGCAAGATTAACGGAGAGTTACGGCACCAATTGGTCTTTCGATTCTCATGCTGTAGAAAAAGGCTGGGAAACAACCATTAAAATTTTTGAGAAATAATGAAGATTCTAATAATTGAAGACGAAGCCCGTATTGCGAAAAGAATCGAAAGAATGACACGTGATTTCTTTGATAAAGAGGTGCAGATTCTGCTTTCTGATTCTCTCGAAAATGGATTGATAGCTGTTGAACAACACTCAATTGATTTACTTTTGTTAGACTTAAATCTAAACGGTGAAGATGGTTTTGAAATTCTGCAGACTTTTATTGCGGGACCATTTCAAACTATTATTATTTCAGCTTACACAGACAAAGCCATAACTGCATTCAATTATGGAGTTCTAGATTTTGTGCCTAAGCCTTTTGACCAAAATAGGCTGGAGCAAGCTTTTACACGTTTCACTACTCAAGGAAAGCAATCAGGTGGTGATGCACGATTTTTGGCAGTTAGAAAAGGAAAAACATTCAGGCTTGTGCCAATTAATGAAATCTTATACATAAAAGGAGCTGGTATTTATACAGAACTTCATTTATCAAACAATAAAATGGAACTCCACGATAAATCACTCGAAGCCTTAGAAAAACTGCTTCCTGAGTCATTTGAAAGAATACACAAATCGTATATTCTATGCTGGGAACAAGCACATAAAATTGTTGTAGAAGCAGGAGGAAAGTACAGCATGCAGTTAAAAAACGGTGATGCTTTGCCAATTGGCCGTTCTAAGTACAAAGAAATTAAGCACAAATTGATCTAATGTCGATACAAGCGGCAAAATGCGTTTTACAATTGGTATCGAAACCAATATTTGTTTTAAAAAGCAACTTGAAAGCTCACTTTGAAGTTAGAATATAACAACTCCGATGTTTTTATTGGTAATGATAAAAGCATCGAAGTTGTGTATTTATTTTTTCGGATCCAAATCGTTTTAAAGCTTATATATTATAGAGCATCCCAAGAAGCGCTCGGATAATAGATAGAACTTGTTACAGGAGCTGTCCAGTAATCTTGGCTTCCGCCACGGAAAGTATGAAGACTTACAGCATTTACATTTCGCTTAGCATCGTTAGTTACCCAGCGAATTTTTTCATTCAATATCTCAGTACCATTTACATAGTATTTTACATATCCATCTGTATTTGATCCAGTATTTAACTTAACAGATATCTGACAGTTATATGTAACACCTTCTTGGATGTAATATTTTTTTCCAAAATCATTTCCATATTGTCCAGGCTGATCTCTATAATACACATACGGCTGTAGATAGGCGCCGCTTCCTTTAGCTGTGTTTGATCCATTAGGGCAGTACCACATGAATCTCGCACTTCCGCCATTTCCATCCCATGCTGCATCGCCACCTGTATTTTGGTCACCAATTAAGATTCCATATCCACATTTTCCACCACGGCTCCAGTAAAACCCGTTATTAAATTTCATTTGGAACCAAACGGTGTAAACGCCAGTTGACCAAACACCATACGATGTGCATAATCCGCCAGGACAAGATAACGTATTAGTTTGCAATGTGATTGTTCTTGCTCCAGCTGTACCTTTTGCAGTTGTATTGCCCTCAAGTGCCGAATTAGATCCGAGAGTATCTTTACTTGCAATTTGTTGTGCTTCTTTTTTAGCGGTTTGAGGAGCATTTATATCTTCTTGTTCCTTTTCGCAACAAATAAATACTAATGCCATGGTAAATAGCATACTGGTTAATTTTAAGAATTTCTTCATTTTTTAAATTTTAAGGTTAGTAAACAATTAATAGTTAGTAAATAGATAGTAGATTACGGTATTTGGAACCGAAAGTGTAAAGTTGGATAATAATAGTTTTAGGGAGGAGTAATTAAGTACGTTTTTACGTACACAAAAATACAGACGATATTTTTTGCATGTTTTTAGGAGAATTCTGAACATTATTTAATATCTAAAATACTGTTGCGGATCAAATATTTGCTGCAAATGGCTGTACTGTAAAATTTTATATAAATAAAAAGATTCTTTTTACTAAATTTATTGTAGTTAAAACCTCATGAGAAAAATGTTATTTTATCAAATAAAAAACATTTTTTGTAAAACTATCTGAGTCATAAGGATTTTAAATGCGAGAAATGTTTATGAATAGATTTTGTCTATTTCGGAAGAAGTATTTACGATCTACAGCCTTAATTTTCTCTTTCATTAGTTTGTAATTTAGTCAAAAATAAAAATTTTTCAACTATGGATAATCAATCAAATGACATCAGCAAATGCCCTTTTCATAATGGGAGCATGGACAAGCAAGCAGCTTCGGGAACGAAAAATCGTGACTGGTGGCCTAAACAGTTAAAGGTAAATATCTTGAGACAAAATTCAGCATTATCAAACCCGCTGGATAAGGATTTTAATTACGCAGAAGCGTTTAAAAGTCTGGATCTTGAAGCAGTAAAAAAAGATTTACATGCTCTTATGACTGATTCACAAGATTGGTGGCCTGCTGATTTTGGTCACTATGGCGGACTTTTCATACGTATGGCTTGGCACAGTGCCGGTACTTACAGAGTGCATGACGGACGCGGAGGAGCAGGAGCAGGGCAGCAACGTTTCGCACCTCTTAACAGCTGGCCAGATAATGTGAGTCTTGACAAAGCGCGAAGATTGCTTTGGCCAATAAAACAAAAGTATGGACAGAAGATTTCATGGGCCGATTTGCTAATCTTAACGGGGAATGTTGCTTTAGAATCAATGGGTTTTAAAACATTTGGTTTCGCAGGAGGACGTGCCGATGTATGGGAAGCAGACGAATCTGTATATTGGGGATCTGAAACTACTTGGCTTGGAGGTGACGAACGTTATAAAAATGGTTCTGAAGGCGTTCCGAAAGATCATGGTGTTGTTTCATCCGATGATGATGCAGATGGAAATATTCATAGTAGAAATCTAGAAAAACCACTCGCAGCAGTGCAAATGGGACTTATATATGTAAACCCTGAAGGACCAGATGGAAATCCTGATCCGATTGCGGCAGCCAAAGATATTAGAGATACTTTTGGTCGTATGGCAATGGATGATGAAGAAACGGTAGCATTAATTGCCGGCGGACACACATTTGGTAAAACCCATGGAGCCGCTTCTTCAGACCATGTGGGTAAAGAGCCTGAAGCTGCCGGTTTAGAATTGCAAGGTTTAGGATGGCAAAATAGTTATGGTTCTGGAAAAGGTCCAGATGCCATCACAAGTGGACTTGAAGTAACTTGGACAAAAACACCTACGCAATGGAGTAATAACTTTTTTGAGAACTTATTTGGTTTTGAATGGGAACTTTCTAAAAGTCCTGCTGGGGCACATCAATGGGTAGCAAAAAATGCAGAGGCCATTATTCCTGATGCTTTTGACCCAAATAAAAAGCATTTGCCAACAATGCTTACAACCGATTTATCATTAAGACTGGATCCAGTTTATGAGAAAATATCACGTCGCTTTTTTGAAAACCCTGATGAATTTGCAGATGCTTTCGCTCGCGCTTGGTTTAAACTAACACATCGTGATATGGGGCCACGTGCTCTTTATCTTGGATCTGAAGTTCCTGCCGAAGAATTACTATGGCAAGATCCTATTCCAGCAGTAAATCACGCACTAATTAATGATCAGGATACAGCTCAACTGAAAGAGAAAATATTAAACTCGGGTTTAAGCATTTCTCAATTAGTTTCAACAGCATGGGCTTCTGCTTCTACGTTTAGAGGGTCAGATAAACGAGGCGGAGCAAACGGTGGACGAATTAGACTTGCGCCGCAAAAAGACTGGGAAGTAAACAATCCAGCTGCATTAAAAGTAGTTTTAGATAAATTAGAAGCCATTCAAAAAGAGTTTAATGACGCACAGAATGGAAAAAAAGTTTCATTGGCAGATTTAATTGTTTTGGGAGGTTCTGCAGCAGTTGAAAAAGCGGCTAAAGATGCTGGAGCTTCAGTTTCTGTGCCTTTCTCTCCTGGGCGTATGGATGCGTCAGCTGAGCAGACAGACGTTGAATCTTTTGGATATCTTGAACCTAAAGCAGACGGTTTTAGAAATTATAGAAAAACAAAATCATCAGTTTTAACAGAAGAACTTCTTATAGATAAAGCAAATTTATTGACGCTAACAGCACCAGAATTGACTGTGCTTTTAGGAGGGCTTCGCGTTTTGGACATTAATGCTGACGGAAGTAAAAATGGTGTTTTTACCACTAGACCAGGTCGCTTGACAAATGATTTCTTTGTAAATCTTTTGGATATGAACACGCAATGGCAATCAGTTTCTAATGATAAAGAACTTTATACAGGAAACGACCGAAGCACAGGACAGCCTAAATGGATAGGAACACGTGCCGATCTTGTTTTTGGTTCAAATTCAGAATTGAGAGCAATTGCAGAAGTTTATGCCGCTTCTGATGCGCATGAAAAATTTGTGCATGATTTTGTTGCCGTTTGGACTAAAGTGATGAATCTGGATAGATTTGACTTAAAAAAATAATATTTGCCAAAAGCAGTAAATTTAAAAGACGCCATAATTGGCGTCTTTTTTTTGCAATAAACTCTCCGTATTTAAATTGTTTTTTTATCACGAGAAATGTCATGATTGAAAGAGTGTTTTTCAAAGGCAAAAAAGCGGAAGACTTAATACAAGAACTTTGTTGCAAATTATAACTTGCAACATGTTTAAGCTGTTTGATTTGCATTAGTTTTTGCTTTTGAGTCTAATTTTATAGTTCACTTTAATCCATTGCCATATGTTACATATTAAGAACTTATTAGCCGTGTCAATTTTTGTTATTTCTATAAGTCTAGCAAATGCACAACAATCTAACGCCTGGCCAGACCGAACAGTCCTGCCTATTGAACCTTATCAGAAAGTTGGTAAAATTGCACCAACAATTAAAGATTCTGATCCCATTGAATGGCCGAAAGAAATTAGTGCTCCGCAAGGGGCTCCAAATGTTTTGCTTATTATGATTGATGACGTAGGATATGGAGCAAGTTCGACATTTGGAGGGCCTGTACCGACTCCAGTTTTTGACCAGCTTGCTCAAAATGGGTTAATCTACAACCGTTTTCATACAACAGCAGTTTGTTCTTCTTCAAGAGCAGCGTTAATAACAGGAAGAAATCACCATACTGCAGCGACAGGAATTATTATGGAGTTTTCTACGCCATATCCTGGCTATAACAGTCTAGTTCCGAGAAGTGTAGCCTCGATAGGAAAAATCTTAACAGACAATGGTTATGGTACTTCATGGTTTGGAAAAAACCATAATGTTCCAGATTGGATGACTAGCCCTGCAGGACCTTTTAATTTATGGCCTACTGGTTTAGGATTTGAATACTTTTACGGCTTTCTGGGAGCAGATGCCCACCAGTTCAGACCTGCAATGATGGAGAATACAAAACCTGTAGATCCGTATATTGTAGATGGAAAAGTGGATGAAAATTACATTTTAGATAAAGACTTAGCAAATAGAACTATAAAATGGATAGAAACCCAAAAATCGGTATCGCCAAACAAGCCATTTTTTGTTTATTATACACCTGGAACAGCTCACGCCCCGCATCAGGCTCCTAAAGAATGGATTGAAAAATTTAAAGGTAAATTTGATTACGGATTCGAGAAACAGCGCCAAATGACTTTTGAAAAACAAAAAGCAATGGGCATAATTCCTAAAGATGCAAAATTGGCACCAACACCAAGCGAATATCAGAAGTGGGATGCGCTGAGTCCAAATATGAAAAAAATTGTCGCGCGAGAAATGGAAGTTTATGCAGCACAATTAGCTCATAGTGATTATCAGATTGGAAGGGTAATTCAGTCTATTAAAGATATGGGAGAGCTTGACAATACTTTGATTATTTATATCATGGGAGATAATGGCGCAAGTGCAGAGGATCCGACAGGTCATGGATTGACAAGTGAAATTGGAATTATGGTAAATGGTGAAGTGGATACCGAAGAATTTATGCTAAAAAATCTTGATAATTTTGGAGGTCCTTGGATGGCAGAACACTATTCTCAAAGTTGGGCGCATGCAATGAATACACCATATCAATGGGATAAAAAAATAGCATCTCATTTAGGAGGAAGCAGAACAGGAATGGTAATTTCATGGCCTGCAAAAATTAAGCAGACTGGACAAATTCGAAGCCAGTTTACACATATTACAGATATTGTGCCTACGATTTTGGAAGCAGCAAATCTTCCTGTTCCGAAAAGCGTAGATGGCTTTGTTCAAGAGCCTATGGCGGGAACAAGCTTAGAATATACTTTTGATAATGCTAAAGCTCCTGAAAAACATACCACACAGTATTTTGAAATTATTGGAAATAGAGCTATTTACAAAGACGGATGGATTGCAAGCACTACACCAAAGATATTACCGTGGGAAGGAAATCATCCAGCTTCAAAAGATCCTGTAAACGATTATAAATGGGAACTTTATAATTTAAATACAGATTTCTCTCAAACAGACAATATTGCTTCTAAAAATCCGCAGAAATTAAAAGAATTGCAGGATGCATTCAATAAAGAAGCATCCAAATATGAAGTTTATCCGTTAGATGATAGATATATAGAAAGGCTAAATCCTGAAAACAGACCTAATTTTAATAAAGGAAGAAGTGAATTTGTTTTTTATGAAGGAACTTCGCGCATAACGGAAGGAATGGCTCCAAATATGAAAAATACATCCTACAGCATCAAAGCAGATATTGAAGTTAAAAGTGGTGATGAAGGAATGATTATAACTCAAGGAGGATATTTTGGAGGAACAGCTCTTATGCTTTTAAAAGGAAAACCAACTTTTTCCTATGCTTTTTCACATTATCCAGATCATAAATGGACAATACAGTCGCCAACACCTTTAACTGCTGGAAAACATACTGTTGTTTTGAATTTTGATTATGCTGGCGGTGGAGCAGGTAAGGCAGCAAAAGTTACAATCTTGGTTGATGGAAAAGAAGCTGCAAAAGGAGATATTCCTAGAACTGTTCCGAAAAGATTTTCATCAGACGAAACCTTGGATGTTGGAGAAGATTTTGGAACGCCTGTAACAAGAGACTATGAAGTGCCATTTAAATTTCAAGGAGAAATTAAAAAAGTTACAGTGAATTTGAAGTCTTGATTCATAACAAGATAATGACAATATATAAGTCCAAATGTTTTTTCTATTGGTATGAAAAGCATTTGGACTTTTTTTAAATTAATAATTGAAGTCAGAAAAAAACTCTTTTTTCTCATTTTTTATGACAATAAAAAGGATTTTTCTACTTAACTTGTAAAATCCAAAATCAATTCTTATGACTATAAAGAGGTTTTTTCTTATCAGTTTTATTCTTGTTTTATATTCTTGCAGCAATAAAAAAGAGCAGGAACTTATTGTGCGCGAAAAATCGCTTTTAGAAAGAGAAAAACAATTTCAGGATAAAGAAGCAGAATACGAAAAGTTGTTAAAAATGAAAGACAGTTTATTGTCCCTTTCTAAAGTAAAAGATACACTTCCTAAAATACAAGAATGGCCAGAAAACCTTAAAATTGCATGGAACAGTAAAATGATCTGCAGAGAATCGAACTGCAGTAATTATGTTATTGGAGATCAGCGAAACGAAGTTTGGGAATTTATATCAGATTCTACTGGAATGTACACAAACGTTGTCAGCAATAATGAAATTAAACGTGTTTTCACGGGACAATACCTAGAAAGTAGAATAGTGCTTGATTCTGCAAAAGAAACTTCTTCTAAAAACAAAATAAAAGTGAGTGTCGTGCTCGATGATATTAAAAAAAATATCATTAAAGGCACGCAGACTATTACTGGTCAGGATAATTGCATAGCAAAATTCTCAGTTGAACTTACTCCATCCAATAAAAAGTAATTTATGCTACTGAGTATACATCATATAACCTTTCCTATAGAAGATCCACTATTAAAGTATCTTATTGAGATTATCATCATTTTATGCATTCCGCTTTTATTGAATAAAATTAAAGTGCCACATTTGTTGGGTCTTATTATTGCCGGTGCGCTTATAGGACCTAATGGTTTTGGCGTGCTTTCTAGAGACAGCAGTGTAGTAGTTACGGGAACTACAGGTCTTTTATATATTATGTTTTTGGCAGGTCTGGAAATCGATATGGCCGATTTTAAAAAGAACAAATGGAAGAGTATTATTTTTTCTATTTTCACTTTTGCCGTTCCGTTTATTTTAGGACTTGTCGGCGGTTATTATATACTGGGCTTTTCATTGCTTACTTCAATTCTTTTTGCCAGTCTATTTTCTTCGCATACTTTAATTGTGTATCCAATGGTAAGCGGTTTAGGAATTGCCAAAAATCTCTCGGTAAACATAACAGTAGGAGGAACGATGATTACCGATGTGCTTTCGCTTCTTGTTTTAGCAGCTGTTGTTGGAATGTCGCAAGGAGAAGTAGGAACAGCTTTTTGGGTGAAGCTATCAATTTCAATGGTTGTTTTTACATTAATTGTATTGCTCGTTTTTCCAATAATTGCCCGCTGGTTTTTTAAAAACGTAGAAGATAAAATCTCTCAATACCTTTTTGTACTTGTCATGATTTATCTGGCAGCACTTTTGGCCGAGTTGGCAGGTATCGAATCTATTATCGGAGCTTTTTTTGCTGGATTAGCTTTAAACAAATTGATTCCGCATACGTCATCATTGATGAATAGAGTGGAGTTTGTCGGAAATGCCATTTTTATTCCTTTCTTTTTAATAAGCGTCGGAATGCTGATCGATTTTAATGCTTTTATACAAAGTTGGGAAACATTGTGGGTAGCATCAATTATGCTTATTGCTTCTATTGGAGGAAAATACGTTGCCGCGATGCTAACGAAAAAGACATTTAAACTGACTAATGATGAAGGACAACTGATTTTTGGGCTGAGTTCGGCATCTGCGGCAGCTACTTTGGCTTCTGTAATGGTGGGTTATAATATAATTATTGGAGAAAATGATGCTGGCGAACCCATAAGACTTTTAAATGAACATGTACTTAATGGAAGTATTCTTCTGATTCTTATTTCTTGTACCGTATCGTCTTTTGTATCTATGGCAAGTGCACAGCGTATAGCGCAGGCAGATAAAGATAATACCGTATCGGGTAAAAGTGAGGAAAAAGAAAATATACTTTTGGCAGTTAACCATGAAGCTACTGTAGAAAAAATGGTAAATCTAGGTTTAATGGTAAAATCTGCGTCCAATAAACAGCTTTATGCCGTAAATGTAATTAATGAAGATGTAAATGAATCTTCTGAAAAAAATGCCGAACGAATATTAGAAAATGCCGTTAAAGCTGCTTCTGCAGCCGATGTAGAGTTGCATCCGATTACGCGTCATGATAATGATATAGCAAGCGGAATAAGTAATGTGATAAAAGAAAAAGAGATTACAGATCTTATTGTAGGACTTGAAGGAGAAAAAGGTTTTTCGTCTTCGTTCGTATATAATTTGTATAACGGTTACCTTCGAAATAAAAACATTAATCTTATGGTATATCATGCTGTACAGCCTGCAGCTACGATTAAAAGATATTTGGTTTTTATACCAGCAGATGCCGAACTAGATGCAGGATTTTTTCATTCGATGTTACGAATCTGGAATATAGGCCGTAATTCTGGAGCCAAAATGAGTTTCTACGGAAAAGATAAAACACTAAATATTTTAAATAGAATTGCAAAAAAAGCCTCTATAGAAGCCACATTTGATATTTTTTCAAATTGGGGAGATGCTCAGCAAACCGCACTTTCTATCGAAGAAAATGAAGGTCTGATTATTATGATGGGAGATCGGGGAATGCATTCGTATTTTCCTAAAATGAGAGATATTCCAGATCTTTTGAACCATAAATTTAATAACAACAACTATATGCTTATTTATCCTTTTTCTAAAACCACTACAAATAATACAGAAAAAAGATCTGTGAGCAGTCATGATGATTTTGCAGAAATAGGAAAAGCGATTCGAAATATTTTTAAATAATGATGTAGCGCTATATTTTTCTGCTTTTGCCATCAAAACATTCATTTTTTTTTTTTTGCTTAAAAGAGGTTGCAAATTATAATTTGCAACCTGTTTTAAATGTCTTTTTACGCTTTTTTCGAGCTCTTCATTGTATTTTAGTAAAATAAATTTCTGAGGTTATACTTAATTCAGAGGGTTTTACTAACTCTCATTTTTCAAATTCCTTTTTATAAGAATCGAAAAGTTTTTGTTTCGGAGTAATATTTATGTTGAACAGTGTCATTTCGAGATAAATAAAAAATACTTTTTCAATAAATTTTATTTTTTGAACCATTAAAACGAAAAAAAAATGAAAAAAAAAATATTTCCATTGATGACCATTACAGCTTTGACTTTTATTGCATTGGTGTCATGCAAAAAAGAGACTCAGAAAAGCGAAACAGCCGTAGCAACACAAAATGATTCGGTTAATGTAGCCGCGATATCGGGACCAGTTCCCAATACAATTATGACGCCTGAATACGTGAAAACAATGGCAGGAAATATTTATTTGTGGGCGTGGCCTATGGTCAATATGCACAATAGAAAGCTAATGTTTGAAAAAATTCCGCATCCTATACTTAATAAAGGGATTCTTCCTTTAGGGTCAATTAATCATTCTGCTATGTTGACGGATTATGTAGAGGCGGCAGAAAGAGATGTTGCATGTCCGAATCAGGATGTGGTGTATGGTGGAGCACCTTTAGATTTGAGCAAAGATGCTGTTGTTGTACAGGTACCCGATTTTGGCGATCGTTTTTGGGTATACCAAGTATGCGATCAGCGTACAGATGGTTTTGCGCAGCTTGGAAAAATGTACGGTACAAAACCTGGTTTTTATTTGTTGACGACCAAAGAATGGAACGGGAAAGTTCCAGATGGAATCAGTGGTGTATTTAAGTCTGCCACAGCATTTGGAATGGTTATACCAAGAATTTTTCAAGAGGATAACCCTACTGATAAAAAAGCAGTTCAGCCTCTGATTAGTCAGGTTGTTTTGTATCCTCTTGCAGAGTTTGATGGAAAAATGAAAACGGTAGATTATGCTAAACTTCCAAAAACTCCCGCTGATAAGGAAGCATCAAAAGAAGAAACGCAGTGGGTTAAACCAGAAACGTTCTTTGATGAAGTGCCAGAAGTTTTAAAAGAAGTGCCGCCGCTTAAAGGAGAAGAAACATGGTACGCTCAAGTGCAAGCTTTTGTAACAGAGGTAAATAAAAATCCTAAACTAAAAGCAATTGTAGTGCAGACAGCAATTGAGGCAGAGAAAAATTTAATAAAACCATTATTCCAGTTTGAGAATGTTGGATATCCAGTTAAAGACAATTGGACAACGCAGAAAAATGGAGCACAGTTTGGGACAGATTACTTGACAAGAGCAGCTTGTGCAAAATCTAATATTTTTGTAAATAAGCCAAACGAATCTAAATATTTCTATCAGGATTATGATGCTTCTAGAAACAGACTTTCTGGAAGTAATAAATACACCATTACGTTTCCAAAAGGAAAGACACCTCCTGTAAAAGGTTTTTGGTCACTAACTCTTTATGATGAGTATCATTTTTTTGTGCCAAACGAACTTAAGCGCTTTTCTATAGGGACAAAAAATAAAGATTTAAAGTATAATACGGATGGTTCCTTGACATTATATGTTCAAAATACTAAACCAGAAGGGGATAAAGCTGTAAACTGGCTACCTGCACCCAAAGGAGCATTCTCTTTGTACATTAGATGTTACTGGCCAGATGAAGTTACTTTAAAAGATGAATGGACACCGCCTGGAGTAGTAAAGATTTAGTGATAGAGCCAATATCGAGAAGCGTGTGACCATTGATAAGGATGGCGAAAAGAAAGGAGTGAATTTAAAAGAAATATAATTAAAAATGAGAAAGCTGTATTTATTAATATGGCTTTTTTGTTTTTTTGAATATCTTTATTTTTAGATTGATTCTTCTAATTGTTGAATCAGTTTTTAGATTTAAGAAAACAAGAATGGTTAAAAAATATAGAAATGGATAAAAGGAAGCATTGGGAAAACATATATCAAACAAAAAATCTGACAGAAGTTAGCTGGTATCAGCCAGTTCCTCAAACTTCATTAGATTTAATGAAACAATATAAAATTCCTCTCGAAGCTAAAATTATTGACGTTGGCGGTGGTGATAGTTTTTTTGTAGATGAACTTTTGAAACTAGGATATTCTAATATTTCGGTTTTAGATATATCAAAAGAGGCAATCTCAAAAGCTCAAAAGCGTTTAGGGAAAGATGCTGAAAAAGTAAATTGGATCGTATCTGATGTAACAGATTTTAAGCCAGTCTTTCAATACGATTTTTGGCATGATCGAGCTGCTTTTCACTTTTTGACGGAAGAAAAAGACATTCAGAAGTATTTGCAAATTGCCAGTGAAGCAATAGTCAAAAACGGAATTTTGGCAATTGGTACTTTTTCTGAGACAGGACCAACAAAATGCAGCGGAATAGAAATCAAACAATATTCTGAAAAATCTTTAGAAGAACGATTTAAACCGAGCTTTCAATTGATAAATTCGTTTTTAATTGATCATAAAACTCCTTTTGAGACAATTCAGAACTTTACATTTGGAGTTTTTACAATATAATACATATTTTTATTAGCTGATTACTAACTGACTAATAGACCAAAAAACATGAATTCTCAAAACCCAAAAAACGAAATAAGCCGACGCAAGTTTTTACAAAATAGTACATTAGCGACAGCTGGAATTTACTTAGGTATTTTAGGTATGCCTAAAGTATTCGGAAATGTCTTGATTGATAAAGATGCTAAAGATGCTAAAGATGCTAAAGGCATTCCAGATATTAAACTGAATAATGGTTTAAAAATGCCTATGCTCGGATTCGGAACTTATGGACTCAGCAGCGAGGTTTGCCAGAAATCTGTAGTTGAAGCCATATCTGCAGGTTACCGCCTTATTGATACCGCAAAAGTGTACGGAAATGAAGTTGAGGTAGGAAAAGCGATAAAACAAAGCGAAATTGACAGAAAGCAGCTTTTTGTTACCTCAAAATTATGGGTTGATGATGCGGGTTATGAAAATGCAAAAAAAGGTTTTGAAGAAACACTAAGAAAATTGCAATTGGACTATCTGGATCTGTATCTTATACACCGTCCGAGAGGCGATGTAAAAGGATCTTGGAAAGCAATGGAAGAACTTTACAAAGCAGGAAAAATCAAAGCCATCGGTATAAGTAACTTCGATCCTGCGCAGTTGGAAGATCTTTTGTCTTATGCTGAGGTAAAACCTGTTATAAATCAGATCGAAACTCATGCTTATTTTCAACAGGCAAATGATTATAAAGTACTAAAACAGCATAATGTACAGATGCAGGCTTGGGCGCCTTTTGCAGAAGGGCGTAATGCTCTTTTTACAAACGAAGCATTAACTCAAATAGCCAAAAAGCATAGTAAGACTACTGCACAAGTAAGTCTAAGATGGCATTTACAGCGTGGTATTGTAGCTATTCCGAGATCTTCTCAAAAAGCACATATTGTAGAAAACCTCAATATATTTGATTTCAAGCTTGATGATGCTGATATGAAAGCGATTGAAAAATTAGATTTAAATAGAACTCAGTTTCCAGAATGGAGTTAAAGTCGGTTTAAAACGCTTGTTTTTAAATTATCTGCTTAGGAGAAATGCCATATAGTTTTTTAAACGCATAGGAGAAATGAGATAAGTTTTCGAAACCTACTTCGAGATATACATCGATTGGTTTTTTCTTTTTTTCTGCCAATTGATAATAAGCCAATTCAAGTCTTTTATGAGTAAGCCATTTTTGAGGAGTGGTATTAAAATGCTTCTTGAAATCCCTATTGAATGTTGATAAACTGCGTCCGGTAAGATAGCCCAGTTTTTCTAAAGGCATGTTAAACATAAAATTCCGTTCCATAAAACCAATTAGATCGATTTTACCGGGTTGATCAAAATTAGCGAGTACATTGTCAACCGTTTTGTCAATTTCTCTCAAAATGCTCAAAGCTTCAGTTATTTTTAAAGAAGCCAAATCTTCTGAGAAATTGCTTTTTAAATCAAAATAAGGCACAAGTGAAGCTAGACAGCTTTCTAATAAAGGGTGATTATTAAAACTATAAATTTTGTTTTCAGGTATCAGGCTTTTTATAAGCTCGATATTCTGATAAAAGTTTTTTAGCCGTTCAACAGAAAGATGCATCACAACCGTTTTGTGTGGTTCTCCGTTTGAAGGATAATTAATTATCGTTGCAAGTTGGTTTCTTGGTATTAAGAAGATATCTCCTTTCTTAAAAAGAAAGGAGACATCATACTGTATAATTTTTGTTTCTCCAGAAATAAACCAGATTAACATATGATCATCAAACATGATATCTGATTTGAAGAATTTGTCCTCATAGCAGGAAAGTTTAATTTCTGGAGTTAAATATCTTGATACGTGATCCATAACTAATTGATTAATTTATCTTTCATGTCTGTCATGCCAGGATTTATGATTACAAAGATAGAAAGTATCATTTCTTTTTCTTTAAAACCCATATTAGTTTACTGATTTTAAAGACACACCTGTCATTTGCTCACTTAAATTCCATAATTTTTTAGCATTGCTTTTGTCGAGAGAATAGGGGTGAACACCATATATTCCGATACTTTCTTCAGATGCTAATGACGCAATATCTCCATCTTCGCAATAAACTCCTCCAATATTGTCAAGTAAAGAACTTGTGGCGCACCATACAGTTGTTGTCGCGCCCTGCGGTATCGATTTTAATCTTGCAGCAACTTCAGGAACCATATTGCCGTCTGCATCTAAGAAACCCATTTTTTGAAATAATTCCAATGATGCTTCTCTTGCTAATTCTGTTCCTCCAATTGAACCGGGATGAAGCGAGTAAGCCCTTATATTGTATGCTTTTATACGATTATCAAGTTCAAGAGAAAATAAATTGCAAGCTGTTTTTGACTGTCCGTAAGCTTGTAAAGTTTCATATTCGCGATGAAGAAAATTAGGATCTTCAAAGTTGAAGGGTGACATATGGTGTCCAAGTGAAGAGACATTAATAACTCTTGCACCATTTGCCTTTTTAAGTGCAGGAAACAGCTTTAATGTTAGATGAAATTGCCCTAAGTAATTTGTAGCCAGTTGAGATTCGATTCCACGGCCGTCTCTCCGTAAAGGAACCCACATAATTCCAGCATTATTTATAAGTAAATGCAAAGCTCTGCCTGATGAGATAAATTTATCTGCAAAAGCAGTAATAGATTCAGGATCAATAATATCCATTGCTTCTATTTCTACATTTTTAATGCCCTTCAAGTTGTTTTTAGCTTTTTCAATGTCTCTTGCCGCTACGATTACTGTCGCACCAGCATTTGCAAGTGTTTTAGTGGTTTCTAGACCTATGCCTGCATTTCCGCCCGTTACAATTACATTTTTTCCCTCAAGACTAATTCCTTTGATTACATCATTTGTTGTTGACAATGCATTAAACCCTGAATTAAGCGGTTGTTGTAACGCTCCTTGATAATTGTTTAGTATCATTTTTAATTATTAAAAGTTATGATGCAAAGTAAGGCACACTTTGAAGCCTTGATTTTGTTTAAAAAGTCAATTTACTTTGTTCAAAATGTCATTCAAATTCGATTACAAAGCTGATAATAGATTTAAATTTAAAAAAATGGTCTAAAAAATATTGTAAAACAAATCTTATTTAGCTTTTGTTAAGTGTTTTATAGACAAGATTGTATGTTTTCTTTTAATGTGGCATTATAAGAAAAAACTTCGTTATTTAATTTGTTCTTGTAAAAAATGGCTTTGTTTTGAATTTTATCAAATATAATCTGCTTATAGTCGGTCATATTTGTTTAATTGCTAATTCTAACTAGGTTGTTAAAATAAAACAAAAAAAGAGCTAAATTTAATCGAATATTTTTATTGTCTAACTTATCTAGTTGTTTATGAATGGATTAGGTTTGGTGATTAGTATCTTATTTATAGCTATAACAGCTTATCTGCTTGTGAAAAAATTCAACCCGCAGGCAGTTCTTCTTTTTGCTGGCATCTTAATGATTGTCTTTGCATCTCTATTAAATTATAAAGTTAATCCTGTAGCGCAGCCAACAGGAATTTTCGCATTTGATTTATTTAAGCGTTTGCAGGAATCATTATCCGACAAAACAGCTAATGTTGGACTCATGATTATGACAATTGGCGGATTTGTTGCTTATATGAAAGCAATTGGCGCTAGCAATGCATTGGTTCATGTAGCTGTAAAGCCACTTGGCATTTTTAAAAAATATCCTTATCTCGCAGCTTCTATAGTTATACCTATCGGTCAGGTTCTTTTCATCTGTACGCCATCAGCAACAGGGCTAGGTTTATTATTGGTTGCATCATTTTTTCCAATACTAGTTTCGTTAGGCGTAAGCAGGGTTTCTGCCGTAGCAGTAATTTCTGCCTGTACCGTATTTGATATGGGACCGGCATCTGCTAATACTGCTCGAGCTTCGCAGCTACTGGATATGCATAATGTAGAGTACTTTATTAAGTATCAGCTGCCATTGGTAATTCCGATGACTACACTCTTGATGATTATCTATTTTTTTGTAAATAAACATTATGATCAAAAATTACCAAAAGAACAGTATGCAGATTATAATCCTGATGAAATTGTTTTGAAAACGCCTTTGATTTATGCAGTATTGCCCATTTTTCCCTTATTGCTTTTAATTCTATTTTCTCCAATTATAAATATTTTCACTAAACCTGTTCATCTCGATACCACAACGGCAATGCTAATATCTCTGGCAGTTACAATGGTAATGGAAATAGTGAGGCTTAGAAATGTAAAGGAAGTTTTTGGATCACTTAAAATATTTTGGGAAGGTATGGGAAAAGTCTTTGCATCTGTCGTTACGCTGATTGTCTGTGCAGAAATATTCGCCAACGGATTAATTTCGCTTGGATTTATTGATAGTCTTACCAATGTTTCTATGAGTTTAGGGCTTGGAATTGTGGGTATTGGAATATTAATGACCATTATAATTTTCTTGGCCTCTGTGCTTATGGGGAGCGGTAATGCTTCTTTCTTTTCTTTTTCGCCATTAGTGCCAGGAATTGCAGCCAAATTTAATACTTCAGCAGCAGGAATTATTCTGCCTATGCAGCTTTCTTCAAGCATGGGAAGAGCTGTTTCGCCTATTGCGGGCGTAATAGTCGGTATTGCCAAAATAGCTGATGTTCAGCCAATGGATCTTGCAAAACGCAATGCAATTCCCATGTCAATAGGCTTATTGTTTATGCTCGTATTTCATTATTTTATTTAAAAATTAAGTAAAGATGTTTAAACTAATAAAAAATTCAGTCTTATATGCTCCTGAATCCTTAGGAAAGAAAGATATTTTAATCTGTGGAGAAAAAATAGCGCTAGTTAGCGATAATATAAGCCTGAATCTCCCTGATCTTGAGATTATTGATGCAAACGGAAAAATGGTAACTCCAGGATTTATAGACCAGCATGTACATATTACAGGTGCAGGGGGCAAGCATGGTTTTCATTCGCTTACACCAGAAATTGCCCTATCTGAGTTTATTAGCTGTGGAACAACAACAGTAGTTGGGTTGCTAGGTACTGATGGAGCTACAAAAAATTTGAAAGCGCTTTACGCTAAGACCAAAGCGCTAGATAACGAAGGAATTACGGCTTATATGCTTACCAGTTATTTTGGTCTTCCTCCAATTACGATGATGGGTTCAGTCTTAGATGATATGCTGTTTATAGATAAAGTATTAGGATGCAAAGTAGCTATCAGTGATGAACGTTCGTCTTTTCCGACAGCTAAAGAACTGCTGGCAATTTTAAAAGATGTTCATGTTGGCGGTTTGACATCGGGTAAAAAGGGAATTATGCATGTACATCTTGGAGCGCTCAAAACAAACATGCAGCTACTGCTTGATTTGGTAGAACAATATGATTTTCCCATTAGAAATATATCTCCAACTCATGTCGGCAGAACGGCACCTTTATTTGAAGAAGCTATTCGTTTTGCAAAACTAGGAGGAATGATTGATATAACTACAGGCGGAACCAAATTTGATGAGCCTTACAAGCAAGTTCTTTATGCTCTAAAAAAAGGTGTTCCGATGGAGAATATGACTTTCAGCAGTGATGGCAATGCTGGTCTGGGAGTAAATGACAAAGACGGTAATCTTATTGGCTTCAAAAAAGCACCGATTGATCTGAATTTAAAACAGGTGCAAAAACTCGTAAAAGAAGCTAATATGCCGATAGGACAAGCTATTCAATTGGTAACATCGGGGCCAGCTCGCAATCTATCACTCAAAAATAAGGGAAGTGTTTTTGTAGGAGGCGACGCCGATTTATGCCTGTTTGATTCCAATTTTAATTTGACCGACGTCATAGCTCGAGGAAGAGTGATGATGAAGGAAGGAGAAATTATAGTTCGCGGAAGTTTTGAAAAGAAAGATTAGATAAATATGAAAATAAAACTATTCTTATTGCTGTTATTCTTCTCAAACTGCTACTTTGCAATAGCACAGGAAGATGACGAACTGGAAATTAAAAATGATATGGACTCTGAACAGGCATCTCAAAATCGAGACATGTCTGAAGCCATGCGCTTGAAAAAGGGTTATGCATTGGGTGATGGACTTACTCTAGAGTCTGCTAGCACCTGGCTTAACTTTACGCAAAGCTTGCAGTTATTGGCCGGAGTGAGTTCTACTGATAATTTTGATTCTTACAGTTCAGAATTTAATATTCGAAGAGCTAGATTTAACTTCAGAGGAACCTTATTTAATGAAAAAGTCTATGTAAGGCTCCGTATAAATCTAGTTGGAAACTATCAAAGTACAACCACTGGATCGCGTTCTTATAATAATACTTTGCAGGATGCGCTAGTAGAATACAGACCCAGTCCCAATCATCGTATCAATTTTGGAGTACGTGCCAATTATGACGATTCGCGTGAAGCTAGGATAGAAGGAGAATCGCTTGGGTTTATTGAAAGAAGTGCCATATCTACAGCTTTTGATCCGATATTTGATTATGGAATTCGATATTATGGAATATATCGTTTCGGAGGAAATGTTCTAAAACCATATGTTTCTATTACAACAGGAGACGGAACTTCTGCATTACAAAAGAATTACGGCGGATTTAAGTATGGCATTAGACTAGATTATCTGCCTTTTGGAACTTTCAGCAAAGGAGGCGAATATTTTATGGACGATTTAGTGCATGAACGTGTTCCGAAACTAATCATTGGTCCAACCTTTAGTTACAATGACGGTATTAGTTCGGCAAAAGGAACTAATGGAGGAAGATATATTTATGGTGATGCTGCGCAAAATGAGCTTCTTCCTGATTTACTGAAAACAGGAATAGATTATATGTTCAAATATCGTGGGTGGTATTCTCTAGGCGAATATGTTTATACTCATGCTAAAGTGCCATCGGGTATTGCAGGAGAGTTTAATACAAGCGGAAAATTTACGCCTTATACTGGCCAAACTCCAGAACAGATAAAAAATACTGTGCTTAGTCGATTAAATGTAGGAAGCGGTTTTAATGTGCAGGCAGGATATTGTTTTAATTCATTTGCCTTATCTGGCAGGTATTCTTATATCGAGAACGACCCTAATGCGGCCAATTTTGCAGATATGAATCGTTATTACAGTTGTGTTGGAACCTTTTATTTTAGCGGACATAATTTAAAATTGCAGACAGAAGTTGGTTATCAGGAATACAAAGACATGTTAAAAACACCTGATGTAAAGGGGAATATATATGGTCAAATAATGTTTACTCTTCAATTATAGCGAAATGAAAAAGTCACTATTAATTATCATGTTTACAATCTGTTTTGTTCCAATAATGAAAGGACAGACAGAAGATATTTATCAGAAATATTTTCCTGATCCGACAATTGATATGCCTGTGCCAATAACAAGAGGCAATCCTGTATTCAATTATTTTACGAAATATAAAGATGTACTTTCTTTTATAAACGAATTAGCAGCCAAATATCCAGATATAATAACGGTTAGTTCGATTGGAACAACTCAAAAAGGAAAAAATCAGCCCATGATTTTACTGACACGTAAAAGTAAAACCGCAGATCAAGATAAATTGAGAGTTACTTTTATCGGAGGTATTCATGGAAATGAGCCCTTATCAACTGACGGAATGCTGTATTTAATGTATTTGGTAACGCATGATCCTTCAAATTTGGCTTTGCTGGATAATATGATTCTTCAAGTAGTGCCAATGGTAAATGCAGACGGGAGAACTGCAGAGACGAGAGCAAGCAATAACAGTATCGATTTAAATAGGGATCTTACTATTCTCAATGCTAAAGAAAGTACAAATCTAAAACTAGCAATTAACAAATTTGATCCTCATGTCGTGGTCGATTTTCATGAATTCTCGCCAGCAAGATTAGATTTTAAGGAATTAAATGACTGTTATACTTCCGCATACGACATTCTGTTTCTTTATACAGGAAATCTAAATGTAGATCCAGCAATTCGTGATGTAATAAAAACTGTATTTGTAGAGCCTACAAAATCTTTTTTAACAGATAAAGGCAGAAGGGTAGCTGATTATTGCACCACATTTATGAAAGACAATGAAGTCTGGCTAAATATAGGAGGTATTGCTTCTCGTTCAAGTGCAACAAATTATGCATTACAAAATAGGATTTCAATGTTAATGGAAATTCGAGGATTATCAGAAAAAGAAAAATCGGCAAAAAGAAGAATCGAAACAGCAGCTCTCACAGGATTGTCTTACCTAAAAATAGCACACGATCATGAATCGGAAATAAAAGAGGCTATTAAAACCGCTAATAAGAATGCTATAGAAGCAACACGAGTTTCGGTAAGTACTTCAAAACCCGAAACAATTAAAAGGAATTATCACTTTGTAGATAAATGTAAAGTTTCTGATACAACCATTGTTTTTAATGCTAATTACAATGTAAATCAGTCACCTGTTATTACTCGACCAAAACCTGGTGCATTTATAATCTTTCCAGCATCGGAGAAAGTAAAAAAAGTGCTTGAAGTATCTGGTGTTTCGGTGAAAGTGATAAAACAGCCTTTTCAGTTTAACAAAATACAACAATACGCTGTAAATGAAAAAGGGCAGATCAATATTGTAGAAGGAGCAGTTTCTATACCAGAAGAGGCTCTAGTTATAGACTCGCAGCAGCCTATGAGCAATGTGATAGCAGACCTTATGGAGCCTGAAGGAGCAAATTCTTTATATGCAAACAACATTATCAGAAAAAAAAATAAAGAAAATATGATTCCGATATATCGTATATCTCGTGAACAATTATCTCAATTATCCACTAAATAATAACAGTATGAAATTAAAATATACCCTGTTTATATTTTGCACATTAGCAGTTGCATTTCAATCGTTACGTGCGCAAGTGTCTGAGGTAGGAAAGTCTGACTCAAACGTTCGTTATGTTGCAGGAGAAGGCACATATATTACGCTTAGCAAAAAAGACAAATTTGTTTTTAATATTAATGCCACTTTGCAGCCCGGTTTTCAGTTAAAGAGTGAAGATGTTGAGGATGTTACAACAAATTCTGAACAGCTGTCTCTTAATCTTGTCCGTCTCGGATTGAATTTTTCGGCTTATGATAATAGGCTTACAATGGCTATTTTGTCTGATTTCACTGGAACAACCGGTATATTAGAAGGTTGGATCGGAATAGCCAGCAAGAATAAAAAATACAGACTTGTATTTGGTGAACGACAAACCAACACCAACAATAGGCTCGCAATGGCAGATGAAAGATATGCTTCGATTATGGCGCCAACAATATCTGGAAAATCGAATGACGGAAGTATATACGGCGGTTTAATGCAAAATTTTGTAAGCACCACTAGAGAAGGCGGTTTGTTTTTTGAAACCAATTTCAGTATCAACAAAATGAGGCTCTATCCATCTGTATCGATCACTACAGGAGAGGGACAGGGATTTTTTGATCCTGTGGCTAATTCAGGTTTTAAATACGGAGGAAGAATTGATTTTATGCCTTTAGGTGATTTTATTAAAAACAATGCCTTTATTTCTCAAGATATCTATCATGAACCAAAACCAAAATTCGCTGTAGGAGTTGCAGATAGTTATAATGTCAAAACAAGCAATTCGATTGGTGCTGGCAATGGAACGGTTTCGGGTATTTACGACGAAAATGGTGAAGCCGCTTTTGCAAATTACAATAAGTTCGTTTTGGATTTAATATTCAAGTATAACGGTTTTGCTTTTGTTGGAGAGTACGTTGACGGATCTATTCATGGAAAAGATCTCTTTACAGATACTTCAGCTTCAGTAAGGCTTACGCCAGAGAATGCTTCTGCAAAATATAGTTTAGGAAGCGCTATTAACCTTCAGTCATCTTATGTCACACATGATGGCTGGGCAGTCGAAGGACGCTATTCTTATGTAAAACCTGAGTTTGATGTGGCGACGTCAATAATTCAGACTCAGCATTGGTATACTGTAGGATTTAATAAATATATGATAAATAATGCTTTGAAGTTTGGAATTAATGCAACCTACATTGATCAGAATGGAGCTGGTCAGAACAAAACAACATGGATTAATAACCTTGCGGTACAAATTTCATTTTAAATAGAGAGTTATGAAAGCACTAAAAATAGTAGCGATTGCTTTATTGATGGCAGGATGCGATTCGAATATTGATTTTTCAGGCCCAGCGCCAGAGCCACCGTCACCAGATGAAGGAAAGGATCTTCTTATATCCGAAATAGCAACATTCATTAATACAGATGGAGCTGCGGGCGGAGTTAGAAATCATTATGTCGAATTGTACAATGGTACTGCAAACGCAGCAGATTTGTCAAAATATGCGATTGGCTATCAAGCCACATCAGATGAAAATACACTTACAGACTGGAGTTTTACAAGCAGTGCCAATTATTTATTGCTGACAGGATCATTAGAAAAAGGAAAATGTTACGTTATTGCCTCTCCACAAGCAAATGCAACTGCTGTAAAACGCGATATAGATTGGGGAACTACAAGCAGTGCCAATGCAGATGCAAGCAAACCTTTGCAGTTAAGCGGTAATAGTGGGATTGCGCTTTTGAAAAAAGATGCAGCAGGAAAGTATACGCTAAACGGAGAACCTTATAGCATTATTGATGCCTTTGGAAGTCCAAATGTAGCGCGTGTAGTCTCCGGAGGAAGCAACAGCAGCCGTAACAATTTTATGTGGACTATTGCTGGAGAAACCAAAGATACACGTAATAGAACTATTTGGAGAAAAGGAACTGTAAAAGACCCTAGTCCAGACTGGGGTACGACCAAAGGAACTTCAGCTGGAAATTCTGAATGGATGATTTCAGGCGACAGAGCTTGGGATTACAGCAATCTTGGCCTTAAATCAAATTAATGTTTTATTTATTTGGATTTATATTGAGTAATTTATGAAATCATTTAGTGAATGATTCAAAGAAACTGGCTTGTTTTAGTTACGATTCCATAATTTTGTAATCTACGAAGTCATTAGCTTCTTATATTCTACTATGAGCAATATATTTTCTGACAATAGCCAAATAGGAGTAGTGTCTACTTTTTCTGAACTGGTGCATACCAATTTCAAAGGAGAAATGAATGCTTTATGCTGGCACAGAAATTTGGATGGCGATTTTAAGGAAATTGTTACCAAGCTGTCTTTAAAAGAAAATATCACAGAAGTTACTCCCGAAGATTTAATTGCGCTTCAACTTTCAGAAAAAGGAAATATAGCAAGAGAAATAATCTTGAATGATTTACAACTATTAGCCGATTTAGGAGCTTCGCCTTCGCTTAATTTACTGAAATGCTACGAACGCGATGATGAGTTTGACTTCATTTCAACTGACGTGTATTCGTTTCACGTAGACCGTTCGCCCATTGCAACCGACACTTTTCTATGCACTTATCATGGAGCATCAAGCGATATTGTTGCTAATTCGCAAGTAGAACAAAAAATCTTAATTCCTGAAATTCGAGAAAAGCTAAAAGAACTTCATGATGGAGCAGAAGAGGAGTTTGAAGACTTTTTAAAAGAAAATTATTTTGATCTGCATTATCAGCTTCGTGAAGATGCAGAACCAATTAATTTAGGATTGGGACATCTTTGGCGTCTGGCGGTAGATCATCCAAAACAAGAAGTTTTGCCTTGTGTTCATAGAGCGCCTGTAGAAAATGATGGGGAATATAGATTGTTGTTGATTTGTTGATTTGTTATGAGGCGAAGGCGTGATCTCCCGGATTTGTGCAACTATAGAACTGTACATTAGGCAAATCCTTTTTAAATTCGGCTAGCATTTCTTCTCTAGTTTGTTTTTCTGCAAAACCGCTTTTTTCTCCCTTTTCTATTTTAGCTGTCACAAATTCATAGTATTCTTCTTTCGAACGAGCTTGATTAATCAAATGGTTTATTGCTTCGCTTTTACTGCTAAACTCTTCTGTGTCAACCTGATTTTTTAACCACTCATCATTTGTGGCGGTTAATGATATACTTTGTTGTGTCATAATAACTCATGCTTTAAGTTGGTGCAGAATTTACACCAAAGTTTTAAAATAAAAACATGATTTAGATGAAATAGTTTTTTAATTATAGGAATAATGAAGTAGCCAAATACTATTTCCGTATATTTGAGCTATGAACAAACAGACATCTTTTTCGGTATGTGGAGAAACATTATCGGCTCCAATGCACATTTGCGGTTTTTTCGATTCTAGAGAACAGCAATATGAAGTAATCATTCCTTATATTTTGGAAGGTTTAGAAACCAATGATAAAGTCATAAACATTCTTGAAGGAAACCGCCATAGCGAACATTGCCGTTGTTTGGCAGATAATGGAATCTCTATTGCTGAAAAACTATCAAGCGGTCAACTAGAAGTGCTAGCTTCTGAAAATACTTATATCAATGGCGGTAAATTTGCTGCAGATAAAATGTATGCAACACTCGAACAAACTTTATTGTCGGCATCAAGATCAGGTTATGATAGTGTAAGAGCGTGCGGAGATATGGTTTGGGCTCTCAAGAACCTGCCAGGAACTGATGAACTCTTAGAATATGAAGCTAAATTGAATCTTCTTACGCCACAACATTCAGTTTCACTAATTTGTATGTACGATGTCAACAGTTTCAGCCCTAAAGCACTTGCAGATATTTTGCTTACACATCCTTATGTAATCAAGGACGGAAAAATTAGCAAAAACCCGCATTATATAGAACCTTTAGAATTTCTTTCTAGTCTTTCTTCTCGTGATAGTGCGCTAACATCTTAAGCGGTTATTTTAATTCTAAACTTATCAAAGAGCTTAATGACATTGCCAAATATTTAGATGGCAGTCTAATTGGACGGCTTAAAAATACTACAAAAACAATGTTAAGTATAACAAAACGGATTATTTTTGTTATATTTATGCAAATAAACTGGTTTCCAGCCTTGTAATAGTTTAATTGTTAAAGAAAAAACGGAATTCAGCGCTGATAAAAAAAAGTTAAAAGCATTATTAATTTTAAAGTGGCACAATTCCTGCCTGCAAAAAAATCATTGAATAATCAGAGCGCTTGATCGGTGTTCTAAAAAATTAAAATAAATGAAAAGATTTAAATGTATGTATGTTTTTGTAGTAGTGTTATTATCAACATTTACATATGGTCAGGAAAGTTTAAAAATGTTTGTAAAAGAAAGTAAAGTGCCTTGTACGGGTGTTGGCCCTATGGAATGTCTACAGGTAAAGTATGATAATGACAAAGAATGGCAATTATTTTATGATCATATTGAAGGTTTTAATTTTGAAAAAGGAAACCGATATGAGTTATTGGTAACAAGAACCAAAAGACCACAACCCATTCCGGCTGATGCTTCCGCATACCTGTATAAACTGAAAAGCATAATTTCTAAAACTCCTGTAACTAAGGAAAAAGGAATTTACGATACCAAAATGATTTTAACCCAGTTAAACGGAAAAAAGATAAACAGCGGAAAAGCATTTATCACAATTAACGATGAAACGGGTACAATAAGCGGTAAAAACGGATGTAATAATTTCAACGTAAAATACACGAAGCTTTCTTCAAAAAATCAAATTAAGACTAATTCTCCTATGGGAACTTTGATGGCTTGTGACAAAGAAAGTATGAAATTGGAACAAGATTTTAGCGCTGCAATAACCAATAAAAAGTTCAAAATTGTAAAGAAAAACAATAAAGTGCAGTTTAAAAATGCTAAGAACAAAGTGGTTATGGAATTTTCTATTCCAACTCAAGACCAATTGTGGGCTTTTATTGGTAAAAACAATTGGAAACTAATTGCACTTGAAAATGTTGGACAAGATTACGGAAAAGCTTCTATCAAATTTAATGTAGCAGAAAAGAAAGTAAGCGGAAATACAGGTTGCAACAACTTCGCAGGAACTTATGAAACCAACGGTGATCATATTTCTTTTGATAAAGTAGCAGCTACATTAATGGCATGTATTGGTGAAGAAGGAAATAAAACAGAGCAAAAAATGCTATTTTATTTAAGCAATAAAGACCTGCGTTTTGATGTAGCAGACCAAACGCTTAATTTTTATCTAAACGATAAATTGGTCATGATGTTTGGCATTACAAAATAAATTCAGTTCTGTAAGTCATCTTGAAATAGATGATGATTTATATAAAATGATTAGAAAACCAGTGAAGTTGATTTCACTGTTTTTTTTTTGAATAGAATTATTTTCGCAATTCATAAAAGTTCAACTGAAATGCTGCGCAAATGTCTCCGACTTTGCGCAATTTTTTTTTCTGTTTTAAATCCAACCTTCTCCATAACTACCTGTTTCACGTAACCATGTTTTAGAGCAAGTATTACATAAAAGTGTGTTCCTGCTTGAAAGAGAAAAGCAAAAAATGGATAATAAAAGAATCTTTGCGATCTGAAACCGTTTTTCATCTTTCTTCATTAACAAAAGAAGAATACGAGAATCCGTTTATAGTATTTCAAAAAGCATTCGCAGAAAAAACACTAGAAGAATTTGAATCATTTCTATATCAAATCTTAGAGCTTTCATTGTCTCCACATTCCGCAGATTCTGACCCTGATTTAACGACACCTTATATTCATGTAATAAAAATGCTCGATGCAACAGAATTAATAAGAGAAAGGGGAGTCGAGAAAATCAAGAAAAGAAATCTGATTGATCCTGTAACAGAATAAAACACTAAAGTTTAAGAGAATCTCTTAAACTTTAGTGTTTTCAGATTTTAATCTTTTAACGAGTTTATACCCTTCAAACCATAATACAGATATGGAAGCAATACCAGCAGCTAAACCTAATTCTTTTATAGTAAGTCCAGTGAGATGGAAAAAATCAGAGAAAGGATTAATATACAAAATGGCAGACAACATGATGAGCGTTGAAAAGCTGACGATAGGAAAAAGAATGTTTCTATTTTTAAAGCTTTCAAAAAGGCTATAATGAAAAGAACGGTTTGTAAGGCTCAATAAAATATTTGCGAAAATTAAGGTACTAAAAACCATTGCTCTAGTTTTTTCTTCATTGCCGCCATTTTGAACTGTATGCTGATAAATAAAAAGAACGCCTGCTGTTATCAATACTCCTTGAATAATGCTGATAGAAAGTTCTTTCCAATTAAGAAAAGTATCGGTCATTTTTCTCGGTTTATTTTGCATTGTATTGCGTTCCATAGGCTCATTTTCATATACAATAGAGCAAGTGGGACCCATGACCAGTTCTAAAAAGATAACGTGCACAGGAGTAAATATCTGTGGAAATACCCATCCTAAAAGCAGCGGAAGTGAAACCGTTAGAATAATCGGGATATGAATGGAAATGATATACTGAACCGCTTTTTTGATATTGGCATAAATTCTTCTGCCCGAAGCAATTCCCACAATTAGTTTGTCCAGATCATCATTGGTGATTACCAACGCAGCGGCGGCTTTGGCAATTTCAGTTCCTTTACTGCCCATTGCGACACCTATATGAGCTGCTTTCAGGGCAGGCGAATCGTTTACGCCATCTCCAAGCATGGCAACAACTTCACCTTGCTTTTTCAGCGCATTTACGACAGCGAGTTTGGCATCAGGAAACATTCTTGTAAAAAGTACTTTTTCTTCTGCGGCTTGTAGAAGCTGTTCTTCTGAAAATTCCATAATATCTTTGCCTTCAATCGCTTGAGAAGTCTCTTTTATTCCTGCCTGCAAAGCTATGCTTCTGGTTGTATCGACATTGTCTCCGGTAATTACCTTTACTTTGATTCCCGCATCATAAATATGGTTAAAAACTTCTTGAATACCTTTTTTTGGAGGATCATAGAAAACTACCAATCCAAGAAAATCAAACTTGAAATCCTGCTGTTTTTCTGGAAAATCACTGCCTTCAAAAACTGACTTGGCCACGCCTAGAATTCGAAATCCTTGACTTCCGAGACTTTTAATGATATCACGTACTTTATTTTTTTCATTTTCGCTCAGTGCCGAAACATTCAAAATTGCTTCGGGTGCACCTTTTGCAGCTATAATGCGTTCTTTTTCTGTATTTTCAAAAAGATGCGTCATCATTGGGGGTTTGCCTTCAAGTGGATATTCATGTATCATTTGAAAATCTTTGCGACGGTCGTCTTTTTTAGACTTTTCATACAAACGGTGCAAGGTTTTTTCCATAGGATCAAACGGTACAGGTTCGCTGCTCCACATGGCATAGTCAATAATTGTCGAGAGATCGGGATTGTTAAAATCGTTTTCATCGAAAATTTTATCCGAAGCAAAATTGTAGATATGTTTGAGCTGCATCGTGTTTTCAGTTATGGTCCCCGTTTTATCGGTGCAGATAACTGTTGTGCTGCCCAATGTTTCGACTATGCTGCTTCGTTTTACAATAATGCCTTCACGCATGAGCTTCCAAGCGCCCAGTGCCATGAAGGTTGAAAATGCAACGGGAATTTCTTCGGGTAGAACAGACATTGCCAACGTGAGTCCATTAAGCAGACTGTCCAGAAGACTGCGTGTATGATAATAGCTAATGATGCAGACCATTGCAAAGACAATGATTCCCACAATAGCCATTCCTTTGACAAATCGTCCTATCTGAAGTTGTAAAGGCGATGTTTCTTCTTTTATTTCTGAAATAGAAACGCCAATTTTACCCAGACGGGTTTCTTTTCCGATTTTTTCGACTTTGATTACGGCTAGTCCTGAAACGGCTAGAGTTCCGCTGTAAACTTTATTGTCGTCGCTTTCGCTGCTTTTAAAAACAGAGAGGCTTTCACCAGTAAGAGAGGATTCATTAACAGAAAAATCATTGCTATGCATAATTTCGCCATCAGCATTAATCATCTTTCCTTCTTCAACAATACAAAGATCGCCAACGGTAATTTCGTGGGTAGGAATCTCAATAATTTTTGCGTTGCGGATAACCTTGCTTAATGGTTCATTAAGTTTTTCTAATGCTTCCAAAGCTTTTCGGCTCCGATTGTCCTGATATAACGAAATAGCGGCAACCGCGGCAATAGCAAGAAACATAAAAAGAGCTTCACCATAATCTCCTATAACCAGATAAATAATTGAAATTGCAAACAGCAGCACAAGCATTGGCTCTTTGAGTATATTTATAAGAAGCTCCAGCCATGTATTTTTATCGGCATTGTCTATTTGGTTATAACCATATTTTTTTCTTGAAATGGTTACTTCGCTATCGTTAAGTCCTTTGAGATGTTCAGGTATATTGTAAGCCATAGATACTTTTGGTTAATCGGATACGTGAATTTTTAAGGGATTAAAATTTAGATGTTTAATTCTTGATGGGAATAAAAAATATACTATAAATATAATGAAACTCCCGATATTTCTTACTATTATTTTGAAGCTTTGGAGTTTCTTGACAATTGATAACTATACATACAATTTTGAGTATGGCTTTGTACGATTCCTTTTTTAAACTATCTTCGCTGATTATAGATTTCTGAAAAACATTTAAATCCTTTAAAAACCGAATTTGTGGAAAAAAATCATGAAGCCGCAGGAGACAATCAGCTTAAACGCGGACTAACTAACCGCCATATTCAATTAATTGCCCTTGGCGGATCAATAGGAACGGGTCTTTTCTTGGGTATTGGTCCAGCGGCAGTATTAGCAGGTCCATCTGTTATCTTAGGATATGCTATTGCTGGAATTATCGCCTTTTTTATTATGAGACAGCTTGGTGAAATGGTTGTCGAAGAGCCTGTTTCAGGGAGCTTTAGCTATTTTGCCTATAAATATTGCGGTTCTTTTGCAGGTTTTGCATCAGGTTGGAATTATTGGATTTTATACATTTTAGTTAGCATGGCTGAACTTACAGCCATTGGGGTTTATGTGCAGTTTTGGTGGCCCGAAATTCCGCTTTGGGCATCCAGTTTATTTTTCTTCTTGGTTATTAATGCTTTAAATTTTGCTTCTGTAAAGGTGTATGGAGAGACTGAATTTTGGTTTTCTATCATAAAAGTTGTGGCAATTATTGCTATGATTCTTTTTGGTGCTTATTTGCTAGTAAGTGGAACAGGAGGAGAGCACGCTACGATTCATAATTTATATAACGATGGAGGTTTTTTTCCAAAAGGCTTTTTTGAAAGAACTTCAAATGGCAGTTTTCAAGGTTTATTATCTGCAATGGCTTTAATTATGTTTTCTTTTGGCGGTTTAGAACTAATCGGAATTACTGCAGCTGAGGCAGAAAACCCTGAAAAAAACATTCCAAAAGCAACCAATCAGGTTATTTATAGAATCTTGATATTTTATGTTGGTGCATTGGTAATTTTATTTGCTTTGTCACCTTGGAGACAAATTACTACAGATAGCAGTCCGTTTGTAATGGTTTTTCAGAATCTAAACGGAATGGAGTTTGAACTGTTTGGCAACAAAATATACTTTACACGCCTTATTGCTAATGTGCTTAATCTTATTGTATTAACGGCCGCTTTATCGGTGTATAATAGTAGCGTTTACAGTAACTCACGTATGTTATTTGGCCTAGCTGATCAAGGCAGTGCTCCTAAGTTTTTAAAGAAACTGAACAAACACTCAGTGCCAGTTAATGCCATTTTAATTTCTTCATGTTTTGCGGCGATTTGTATTTTAATAAATAAAGTAATGCCAGAAGAGGCTTTTGGTATTTTAATGTCTTTGGTAGTTTCTTGTTTGGTTATCAACTGGGTTATGATTTCGTACACGCACCTTCAATTTAGACGAGCAAAAGACAGGGAAAATGTAAAAACTAAGTTTGCTTCAATATTTTATCCAATAAGCAATTACATCTGTTTTGTGTTTTTATTGGGTATTTTATCCATCATGTGGATGACGGATATGAAGTTATCTGTGGAATTAATTCCTATCTGGCTAGGTATTCTTTTTATATTTTATAAAGTTTATAAAACGAAAAATAAATAGATCTTTCCTAAACTATTGTACACAGAAACAAAGATTCGACATTAATTGAATAAAAAATGAAACAAAAAAGAACATTTCTAATTTTATGTATAACACTATTTTTTAATTTTAGCTATTCTCAAAATCCTGAAAAGAAAAAACTGGGTGTAATTTTTAATATAAATGGACCTTACAGAATTACAAGACAAGTAATGTCCAATACTATTGAAATTTCAAATGTAGAAAAAAAGGATATGTTTTCTGGTGCTTATAAATTTTTAGAAACAGGAAAAGGAAACCCGACTGAAAGAATAATTGATGCTTATTTAAAAAATTTAGCTTTATTAAATGTTGAAATTATTCAAATAAAAGATACAATTAGTAAGGCAAAAGATCCAATTTTCGTTTGGACAAAACGAGAATACGTAAATGATGATTTAAAAAAAACAAAAGTCAAATACAATTTAGACTATTTGTTTATTGTTGATGGGTATTTTGGAATAGAATTTGAAAAAGCAGGGGTCTTTAATGGAGATAAAAGAACAAATATATTTTTGAATAACGATTTAATAAATCTAGAAACGAACGAAGTAGTTTCAGATTTTAATGTTGGGAATATTAGCAATGTAAAAAAGAAAAATATACTTAGCCCTCCAAATTTTCCAAATTTTGATGAAAGCATTAATAATCTTTTAAATGATAAAGTATTACCCGAAATTGAACGTAAGATTAAACGAAAAATAGTTATTCCTTAGAAAAAGAAAAGACTATAAGTAGGGAGTGATTTTTTTAAATCCGAAGTGTTTAACTGAAAAGTTGCGTAAGTGTATTAGTATTGAGATAGTTTGAAAATTTTATAACAGATTAAATAATTCAATCAATGGAAAATTATAACAAAGACGTTACAGCTTACATTGCAAAAATGGCTGATTTTGCAAAACCTATTTTAAACCATTTGCGAGAAGTAATTTTTAGTGCCTGTCCAGAAGCAGAAGAAAATATTAAATGGGGAACGCCGCATTATTCTTATAAAGGCGATCATTTAGTTATGATGGGCGGTTTTAAACAGCATTGTTCTTTTAGTTTGTATAAAGCTGAATTGATGAAAGATGAGGAGATTCAGGCAAGTGTAAAAGCGGGTAAAAAATTTGGTTATATGGATAAAATCAAGGATTTATCTGAATTGCCAAGCAAAGAAAAATTAACTGCATACATCAAAGAAGCAATGGTTTTTAATGAGAATGGCACGGCTAAACCAAAACAAGTGAAAGAAAAATCTACAGCAGAAGTTGTAGCTCCTAAAGAATTTATAGATGCATTAAAAAAGGATGTTAAAGCGACTGAAATTTTTGAAAGTAAATCGCCATCATTCCGTAAAAATTATATTATTTGGATTGCAGATGCAAAGACAGATGAAACTAGAAATAAAAGAATTACACAATCTCTAGAATGGATTGCAGAAGGAAAAGATAGATTTTGGCAATCTAAGAAATAATTGGAAAAATAGTATTTAGTTTAAAATTATTACACGCATAAAAAAAGAACCGACTGGTTTTGATAGATAGCAGTTTCATAGCGGTGCTCTCACTAAACACCGCTATGAAAAACAGCAGGAAATTTATCCTGATTGGCAAAAACCAGCTTGGCTAATTCATAATTAGCATCTGAGTCCAAAAGCGTATTTTCTATTTCTTTTACTTCGAATGCTGAAGCCATTTTTCCAATTTTTTTGCCTTGTTTGCGAAAAGAAGTACGGGTAAAACCATGAAGAATTCCATTTTCGATTATTGAAAATTGAAATTCATCATTCATTTCCCTTTTTTCGAGATCATAATTTCTCAATTCGTAACGCTGTATACTAAAAACTGAATCAAAGTATTCTCCAGCCACGATTTGATCCATATATTGTTTGATGAAACTATCTAAGGTATAATTTGTTACTAAAGGATTAAAACTCTGAAACTCGATAAAATGTTCGCCCGAAATTTTCTCAAGCG
Organism: Flavobacterium tistrianum; assembly: GCF_003254545.1. Taxonomy (GTDB): domain Bacteria; phylum Bacteroidota; class Bacteroidia; order Flavobacteriales; family Flavobacteriaceae; genus Flavobacterium; species Flavobacterium tistrianum. The sequence continues at coordinate 292,181 of NZ_QJRH01000073.1, read as the reverse complement.
TATAAGCCGTTATCAGATCTGATTTTATGTCCTCGCCAATTAATGATTTTGGTCTGTCAATTATTCTTAATCTGCCATTCCATTTGCAATACTCTTTAACTTCATCTGAGTCGGTGTTAATTACAATACTTTCAAATTGAGTAAATTTCAGTAATTTTTCAATCATATATTGGTACATAGGTATTCCATTAAATGGAAGAAAATTTCTATTAGGCAAAACATGCGGAGGATATTCTTTTTGTATTGGTAATAGTGCAGTTAGATAGAAGTTACTCATAATGTTTTATAAGAGAATTAATAATGACGATTATTTTATGAAACTAATATAGGAAGATGGAACAAATCGGGTTTAGGTAGAAATACTTGATTTGAAAAAAAAAAAAGGTTCTGAAAAAATATTAATAAGGTGTAAAAGTGATATAATCTAAATTCATGTTTCCGTTTTCTACAATATGAAGTGTGAGAAGCTGTTTTCCTTTTTCAAGGGTTATGCTTCCAATATTATCAGAACTGTTCCAATGATGCCATTGTCTCCAAGCTACAGGATCTTTATCGTCATGCGTAGAATTTATTTTCATCTTTCCGGTAGCATCTTTCCCATTGACATCAAAAGAAATTGCACCATCTCCATTGGCAGTGTAGAGAAGTCCTATTTTATATTTCCCAGTCTTTTTTACTTGGACAGTATAGTTGATCCATTCAGTAGGCTGCGTCCAACCTACATAAAGCTGTTCTAGTTTTACAGGAACCTTGCTATAAGGAGTAACATCAATGTTATCTGGTTTGGTATATGAAATATCAACGCCTTCATTAATTCTGAATTCATTCAGAGGATTTCCATTTACAGGATTAAGTTTTCCGCTTCCGTTATTGATGCTGTCCTGATCGAAGTAAGCTATTCCTTGTCCGCCGAGATCATAGAACTCGCATTCTATTTTTCCTGGGATTTCCTGCACTTTATAGGCGCTAGATTCTTTGATAGACTTGTCACTGAAAAAAGAAGTATAAGAGTCAGCAGATAGAAACAAGTAAATACAAGGCAATAGTAATATTTTTTTCATAGCATTTCTACTTGGATTTAATATAAAAATAACATTTTTTCTATATAAAAAATAAATAGAAGTAATTGGAAAAATGACAAATAGAAGACAAATCATACTTCTTTCCTTTTAAATTCTTGCAATGTTAAAAAAATGTACTTTAATTTTATTTTTTGATTTATTCTGTTTTAATTTGACAAAAAGGTAAAATCTTACATAATTATTTTTTAGTATTAAAAGCTTAATGATTTACAACAAAGAAAACTTTCCAAAAATATCTTCTGAACGCAATACAGCAGCTACTGTAACAATTTATATACTGTTTGGACTTTTATGCATCGCAATGCTTGCTTTATTTGTTGGAATTCCTTTGAGCCTCCAGTTGGAGTATAATAGTCCTTTGTCTAACGGAGAATTGATTTTCGACCTTATATATTTTCCTTTACTGCTTTGGGGCGTTTGGGCTCTTTACAAAAATTACCAGCGGCAGAAGGAAAAAAAAGTTGTTTTGATTTCTGTAGATCATAATGGTTTGCATCATCAACAATCTGATGGAACAGTTAAAAGTGTTTTGTACAAGGAAATGGAGAGGAGTGGAGAAAGTTATGTAAATGATATTGATTGGAAAGTCGGAACAAAATATTCTCCTGGGTATATTTTTGGTTTTAAAAACGGTTTAAAAGTTCCCATTCATTTTTCTACAGCTGAAAATGGATTGTCTTATGTACCGAAAAATAAATATCAGCTAACTGGTCATTTTCTGCAGGGCGTTACTTTATTCTGCCCACATTTGAAAATTTCTCCAACAGTTTATACTTCTAATTTTATTAATCCCAAAACTTTTGAGTTTGACAAAAAAGCGCAAAGAATTGCCTATTTTATAGCTTTTATATTAGTTATAATTATTTTGATTGCAGTCGATTTGTTTCTTAAATACACCAAAGGTTTTTCTATACTATTTTAAATCCTATTCAATTACATCATTTTACCCTCTTTTGCATATTCTTTTTTAATTCCTTGAAGGAGATGATTTAAGTTAATGCTTTTGTTTTTATCCTCTAAAGTTCTCAAGCAAGCATATTGAATAATATTGACAATATTAGCGCCCGTAATATCGTATTTTTTTGAAAGTTCTTGAAGATTTACATCTTCAGCAATTTTAATTCCTTTTGGCAGATTATTTTGCCACAATTTCAAACGTTCGCTGTAAGAAGGCACTTCAAACTCAATGATAGATTGAAATCTTCGGGTAAAAGCGCTATCAATATTGGTTTTAAAATTAGAAGCCAAAATCACTAATCCCGGATGATTTTCGATTCGCTGTAATAGATACGAAACTTCCTGATTGGCATATTTATCGTGTGCGTCTCTAACATTGGTTCTTTTTCCGAAAACGGCATCGGCTTCGTCAAAAAACAGAATCCAATCTTTGTCGGTTGCTTTGTCAAAAAGAGAAGAAAGATTTTTTTCGGTTTCGCCAATATATTTGGAAATCACCATAGATAAATCAATTCTATAAACATCTCTGTGAGTGTATTTTCCTAAAAGTGAAGCCGTAAGCGTTTTTCCTGTTCCGGGCGCGCCGTAAAACATCACTCTAAAACCGGGTTTTATTTTGGCTTTCATATTCCATTCGTGAAGCAGAATATCGTTGAATTTAAGCCAAGTTTCTATTTCTTTTATCTGATTTAAAGTATTGGAATTTAAAACCAAATCATCCCAATCTAATTGCGTTTCTATCAATTGTGCAGGGAAAATACTGCTCAATTGTGGTTTTAGGATTTTACCGGTTATGAATTTTTCGATGTATTCGTCTTCTAAAACTAGCAGACCACTCAATTTAGGTTCGCCATTCGGAACAGATTCTATTTTGACAATGCCTTTTTGATAAAGATAAGATTGATTATGTAAGTAATTATAGAATGAAATTCGGTTCTCAAGATTATCCCCAGCAATAAGAAACTGAGCCGTTTCACCTGTTGGCAGAATGCCACGATGATTTTTTGTCTTGATTCCGCCAAATTCAGGAAGTTCACCGCCATTCGGCAAATATTCTGCTATAATGGACGTCAAAAAATCGGGTTTCAAATGTGGAACCAAAGATAATCCTAAGATAAGAATATCAATTTCTGAGAGACTATTCTCGATGATAAATTCATCAATAAAACCATTCGCATCAGTTTGATTCAAAACAGGTTTTTCCGTTGGATTTTCGGCCTGAAAAAGAGTGTCGAGCTGAAATACGAATTGGTTTTTGATATAGGTAAATACATTTTCCATTTGTTATACTAATGATTCGATTGAGAAGAAATCAAGTTTAGATTGTTTATAATTTCTGATTTTGTCCATCACAGCGTTTCCGTTATGAGAACCGCCAGAATTTGTGTTGCCTTCAATGGTCTCGATGGTGTCGGCATGAACAGCAGTTACAATTCCGGTATGAATCCAGTCGTTTGGCGTTTTTTGAAGAAGAAATATATCTCCGGGTTTTATCAAAGCCGAATTGGTTCTGGCAGTTTGATAACGCGTTAATATTTTTTTCTGAAGCCCCGTTGTTCCTACAGTATCACAGCTATAGGTTAGTGGCATTAATGTCTTAAAGTTTTTCCCTTGAATAGAAGCCGCCTGATCTATAATGGACTGAACAAATCCCATGCACCAAAACCATTCTGTTCCTTCGTGTCCATCCATATAGCTTCGAACCCACGGGCCAGTATTGCTTTGGTTATTTATGACAAGTTCAAAGGGCTGATATTTAAGATGATTTTTAGCTGTATTCAGAATTAATTCTCTCAGATTATTTCCAGATATTGGACTTTCAAAAGCTTTTTTGAGTGGTGACGCCAATTTATCAAACAAGCTTTGATCTACATTTCCATTTTGAGGCAAACCATTGAATTTTTGATAATTCAATACAGCCTTTTCTGTCGCAGGACCAAAATCGCCATCGATACCCGTTCCCGTTCCCGAACCAGGATTTTGCATAGCAAATAAATTAAGCCAAGATTGAATTTTTTCGACGTCTTTCTTGTTGTTATTTGCGCCGTTTCTTTGTTGTGTTGCTTTAATAAGTAGCTCTTTTTGGTAGAATGTTTTTTGCATGACTTTAGTGTTTTAAATGTTTTAAAATTATTGTCTCTACAACCTCTCCAGTCTTTATTTTATTTTGGTGGTCAAAATAGCCATAATAAAAAGTTTTCTTTATGTTTTACTAATAGAGATCATATCATTTTTTCTTCTTTAGCATATTCTTTTCGTATTATCTGAAGACTTTTTTTAAGAGTGCTCATATTTTATTTAAGTTTCAAGCTTTCATATTTATTATCAAAACTTTCAAGTTTAAAATCACTAAATATTTCAGGCATTTGTTTTTTAAAACTTTCACTTTCTGGACTTGAGATATCATATAATTTTTCAATGATATACTTTTGCCAATAAAAAAATCCTCTTGCTTCTAATGCTAACTCCATGTAAGAATTAAAATCAATCATTAAATCGATAGTTTCAGATTCTCCATCTCTGTGAAAGAACATTCGATTATTAGCGATGCTGTTTATAAAAATACCGCAATGAGCTTCATCCGTAAATTGATCAATAGGATGGAAATTATAAAGAGGATCGTTATCTGACAGGCTGGGATAAGTACTTTTTATACCTTTTAAAATGTATTCTAATTTTAAAATATTAATTTTTCCCGAAATATTGCTTTGAGAATCTTTTCCCCAACTCATCTCATACCCATTTGATTCTTTAAAAAAAGATAATGTGTTAGGGTCTAATCCTGCTTTTTGTCCTTCTAAAAGGAGGTCATTATTTGCGGAAGAATTAAAATCCTGTTTTTGTTTATTTATTTTTTCGTTTTGGCTAATTTTTAAAAAGGTTAAATCTATTTTGTCAAAAATATTTTCCATGTGTCTATTCTTTTAATTAATAACAACATTTGATAATTCTTGAAGCGAGTTAATGGCAGCTCTAATAACCGCATTTTCAGGTGTGTCAGGAAATTCGTCTTTTATTTGATTATATAATCTAAGGTTTGCAATGGTTTTTGCTTTATTTTGGATAGCAGTCATAGTTCCGCTTCTAATTCCAATGGTATTGTTTACTAGATCATCTATTGAACTATTTATTATGCTAACTCTTGCTCTGCTTGTAGTGCTTATTTCGTATGAATTAATATTTGTGTCAACCGGATTATTTACAGAAAGTGTAGCAATATTACCTCCGGCTTTTTCAGTATAATTATTTCCATTTTTTTCAAGTAATACAGCTTTACAATCTAAAGTTCTCGGTACAAACTGTTCTGCTTCTCTAATTTCTTTAATTGTAGGATCTGCATCATTTGGCGTATTTAAGTTTCCAATATAATTTTTTGGTTCGACAGAGTAAAAAACTATTGCTCCTGATTGAACAGCTGCTTTAACAAGTGACTCTACAGATCCTTCATGTGCACTGTTTCCTTCTCTTGACAATGGAGTCATGTTTTCCCATGTTCCAGGGCCATGTGTGTTATGATTTAATAAATGACCTCTAATGTAATAGCTACTTCCTCCATTTTTGCGTTTGGCAAGTTTGTCAAATAAAGCATGACTTCTTTGTGTAGGTTCTGAGCCTTCGGGACCTTTTTTTGTAAGTATGGATGCGGTCATTTTTTTAGCGACGATATCTCCGCCTTTGCTTTCTTGTTGTTGATCAATTACAGATTCGGGTAATTCAGCATCCGATACACCAAAAAGAGATTTTGCATGATTACTTAGTTGGTTTAATAAGGCCTCAAGTTCTCGTTTTTTTCTTTCGCTATTTGCATTTTCTTCCGCAGGAGTTGGTGCAGCAACAGATTCTCTCTTTTTAGCATCAATTTGCCCAGCAATAATTAAGGCTTGAGCTTTAGAATTTGTTTTCACAGGATCATTACCAACATCAACTGAAGTTATAAATGTTGTAAATGCTGTTGGATTACTAGCTATAGTTAAAACAGGCGCATTTTCATCTCCCGTAAAATATAAAGTATGATTTTCTCCATTATCAGCAACAAATTCTTTTCGTATTCCGAGCCATCCCAAAATAGCATCTCTTACACTTGCACCCATTGCCATAGCTCTGTCTAACAATGCCATTCCTGTATCTACAGCTCTGTTTACCAGCCATGTCAATGCCTCATCAACCATCTGGCGGACAGCAATAAGCATTTCGCCAACTCTTGCTCCAATACCAGTTAAACCAACTTGATTGGCCAAGAAGCCTATTACAACAGGCATAGCTTGTCCCATGGTTCTTTCTAGATAATCCGCAGCTGTGGCAACATTTCCTCGAGCTAAATCAGCTACACCATTGACAAACGAATTGACCACTTCGAGCATTTCACGCAAGTATTTTATAAAACTTTGAATCGCATTAAAGAATGCCATAGCACCGTTTATAACAGCCATGATTCCCGTTGGGTCTAACATGCTTAAAAGTCTAGCGGTAATTCTATTGACAATACGTTCCATGACAAAGTTTTTCACGGCATCTAGAACGGTATTCCATAAATTGCTTAGCTGTTCTTGTATTTTGTCCCAAATGGCTGCCATACCGCGTTCTTGAACATCTTTGATGAATGTCCAGATACCTTCGAGCGTATTAATCATGCTACGAATTCTAGCTACTCTTGCAGGACCAATACGCGGATGTGCGGCTAGTTTTTCCCAAATTCTTTCCATGGAGATATTCAGCACTTCCATAATCCAGGTAATAACACCGCGTAGAGAGAAATCAGTTAGAACTGGAATATTAGCATCTTTTAGCTCGCTCATTAGCCAGCCTGTTACACCATTGATTAAATGGGTAACGATATTGTCAAAGAATTGTACGAATCCTTGTTTAAGCGCTCGCAGTATATTTTTTAAGAAACCAATTGGATCTTTTTTAATGTCATCAATAGCTTCTAAAGCTCTTGTAATGATATTTCCGATGAGATCGAATGGGAAATTCATTATTTCGAGAATGGCCATAATAACGATTCTAACAATTTCTGCCACAAAAGCAATTAATCGGCCAATAGGTTCTCCAAATTTCTCGATGATTCTCATGAAGGCATCTATTGGATGAATAAGGTCATCAATAGACATAGAATCCCAAATATCGGTAAAGAGCTGTATAATAGATTGTGGCGTCATGTTGAGCGTCTCTACTGCCGCTTCAATTTCGCCTGCAATTCTGGCTATTGCGCCAGATTCCACCATTTGTGCATATTGTTCTTCTCCGCCATCCATAAGGCTCATGAAACCTCTTATCATATTTGGAACTGTGCGAGGTACAACTTCTTGTGTAAAAGGATCTTTTCCGATAATTACTTTTACAAGCGAATATCCTCTTACGGTAGCGGCCTGAGCGGAAAGCCATCCTAATAGTGACTCCTTAACAAGTTCTAATACTTTTAGCGCCACGCCCGAAGCAAAATCCCAAACTCTTTGCAGGAAGTCTCCAGCTTGAGTGGCAAGCGCAGATAGATTATCTGCAATATTGACCAAATTGGATGGCTGAATTGCATCCCAAGCTGCGGTGATAAGTCCGCGAAGTTCACCTAATAAAGAATTAAAAGTTCCTACCTGAGTATCAAGCCAATCAGCAGTTTTTTGAAGCGTGCCTTTTTCGCGCATTTGCTCAAGCTCAGTTTGTTTGTCTATCAGGATTAAGAAATCTTCTAATATTTCTACCGTTGTTGCATTTACTGCCTCGTCGCGTAACGGATCATACTTGATTATTTTTTTGATTAATGACCAAGCTTTGTTTTCTGCCAATAAAGGTTCAGCAACATTAATCAAAGCTTCTTTAATCCAAGTAATTACCTGATCAACTGTTGCGCTTACAAAAGAAGTTATTCGATTAACAACTTCATTGAATTTTTCTGTAACTAAATCAATTATGCCTGTAAAAGGAAATGATACCTCATCCCAAACTTCTTCAACCAAATCAAGAATACTGTCAATTGTTAGTCCCAGTTCTCCTAATTTTCCTTCTACCCAGTCAAAAACCTGCTGTAAAATTCCATATTCCTGAAGCTTGTCAAATATGGCAGTTCCAAACGGAATAAGCCCCATTAAGCCTTCAACGAGATTAATTGGAGTTCGCTCTACATCAACTTGTCGTAAAGGATCGTAACCGATAATAACAGTAAATAGGGTGTAACCTGGAACGTGTCGTGCACCATCAATGATCCAGTCGGGAACCAAATCGAGGAACGAACCTTGAACCATTTCGGGAGCAGGGGAGATAGGTTCGGGTTTTTTTCTAATTGCCGCTCCTTGCTGTACGGTATGCGTTAATTCGTGCGCAAGCAAATGTTTGCCTTCCTTCGAATTTGGATTGTATTTTCCTTCGTTAAAATAAATATTGTTTCCAGTTGCAAAAGCCTGAGCACCTAAATGCTTATTCATTTGAACAGCATTAGAATCATTGTGTATGCGGACATTGCTGAAATCGGCTCCAATGCCAGATTCCATTTCGGTTTTTACTTTTCCTGATAGAGGAGAACCTCCACCTTTACTGCTGTTTAGTTTGGACTCGATATTTGAATTATCGGTAGGATTGGCATCGCCAGCGGCACTTTTTTGCAGTTGTTTTTCTTCGTCTGAATTTTGTTTCTCTTCTTCTTTTTTCTGCTGTACATTTTCTTCTTCACCTTTATTTTGAATTAAAGGTTTGATTGATGGAGTGCTTTTTGAAACCGTTTCTGGTTTTTTGACTTCTTTTTTATTTTGAACTGTTTCTTCTTTTTTCTGGACTTTATCTTCTTGCTTACGCTGAATTAATGATTTTGATCCAGAAAAAGCAGGATTAGCTTCTCGTTTTTCCGTTACTCTAGAATCAAGTTTGTTTTGGATTAAATCTGTTTTGAGCTGTACAACAGGTGTTATGGTTTGCGCAGCAGTTTTTTGCTGTACTTCTTTATTTTTCTCTTCTTGTTTTTGAGCATTTCGCGCCAATTTCTTTTGCACTACTGGCGACGGAGAAAAGAAAGAGTCTGCTTTTGGCGTTTGTTTATTTGCCACCACATGGTCTGCGACTCTGTCGGCTTCTACTTCAAATTTATCGTTAGATTTTCCTATATTCAATTTTGCCTGAATACCAAAGAAAGAATCCTTCCCTTTGTCATGATTTGACGAGGAATGTGAAGGATTTGATTTTGATATTTGCTTGAATGCCGGCATCTCTAATTGGTTACATTAAAACTTCCTTTTAAATTTGGACTACCTCCAGGATTAATTACTTGAACTTCTACTTTAAAGAAGATGCAATCTTTGGTTTTTACAGCAAATGATTGTGTCTCTGTTTTGCCAACATCATATCTTCTGCCAGTTTTATGAATTGTTCCTCCTTGTATGGCAGTCAAGAGTATATTGTAATGTTTTGCATTATGTGGAGTAACCCAATTTGCAGTAGATGTTATTTTAAAATTGCCTTTTGAACAGAAAGTTGAGGAAGACATAACGGAATCATTAATATTAAATTCGTTATTATTTTGAGGTAATTGAAATGCTTCACCGCAACAATTATCACCACCACCTTTTTGTCCCACAAGTTTATTGTCTAAAGCTCCTATAGTTTCCGGTCCCACAATACCGTCAATTTTATTTAAACCATTTTCTGCTTGAAAGCCGATTACTGCATTTCGTGTTTCGCTTCCAAAATCGCCGTCTGCTCCAAATTTTGGTAAACTTTGACCTGCTTTCATTAGACCTTGCTGTAATTCTGAAACATATTGTCCTTTTTGACCAGTAGAAATAAGCATCTGATTATCATTAGCTTTTTCCAACGGAGGATTGCCTTTAAACTGTGGATTTTCAGGTCTCTCTGCGTGTAGATCTTCAGAATGGTTTTCTATTGATGATTTTTGTATTGTTCCTGATTTTTGTTTGGATCCAGTCTGCTGAATCGTATGCGTGAGTTCATGTGCCAGCAGATGCTTACCTTCTTTGGATTCTGGATTGTATTTTCCTTTGTTGAAATAAACATCATTGCCATGTGTGAAAGCTTGTGCGCCCAATTCTTCGCTCATTTGAACAGCTCTGCTGTCGGTGTGAATGTTTACACCGCTAAAATCGGCTCCAAAACCCGATTCCATTTCACGCTTTGTGTTTTTGTCCATGGTATTGCCGCCACCTTTTGAGCTGTTGAGATTACTTTCGACGTTTTCGTCAACTGAGTTCGATTCTTTTAGTTTTGCTTGAACCGATTTTTCTTCTTTTTTCTGAGCCTTTTTTTCTTCGTTTTCACATTCCGCACATTTTTTCTGTACTTTCTTGTCTTCTTCCTTATCCGATTTCTTTTGAACCTTTTTGTCTTCTTCTTTTTCTCCCTTTTTCTGAACTTTTTTATCTTCTTCCTTATCCGATTTCTTTTGGACTTTTTTGTCTTCCTCTTTTTCGCCTTTTTTCTGTACTTTTTTGTCTTCTTCCTTATCCGATTTCTTTTGGACTTTTTTATCTTCTTCTTTTTCTCCCTTTTTTTGCAGAGGCTGTTCCTGTGCTAAGTCCTTTTTTTGAACTGTCGATATGCTTTCCGCAATAGGTTTTTGCTGTACAGCTTCTTCACTTCTCGATTGCAGTAAACCTCCAGTTTTACGTTTGTTCACTACTTTATCAGCTACATTGTCGGCTTCTACTTCATATTTGTCTCCTACAGCGCCCGTAGTTAGTTTCTTTTGAACTTTTGGCCCAAAAAAAGTAGAAGAGGAGTGATTGGCTATTTTCTTTTGTTCAAATTCTCTCATGATTGTTATTTTTCCGTTTTGAAATACTAATTTGTTTCACTAAACAAACTGCAGATTATTCGCAATAACACCTTCTTTCTCTAATGCATTTTTTATTTGCTTATACCAGTACGGAAATATTTTAGAGAGACGAAGTTCAATTTCATCAACAACATATTTGTCATATTTTTTCATTCCAAAAAAATGAGAATACCCAATAGTATCGGCATGTTTTCCTTGTTCGGTTAGATTGTCACCTTTCAAAAGCATTGTCGGATTATTGTTTTTATAATTCAATAGAGATGCAAGGGTATATTGTTCAATTAAAATGCAGGTTTCATAACCTTCTTGTTTTAATTCAGTAAAGCTTTCGTGGTTTTCTATATATATTTTCTCCAAGTCATAGTAGCTTTTTATAAATTCATCGCGGAGCTTGAGATCGTTAAAACCAAATATGCCGCAGTTATAAGAATAGCCCAGATTGTTATGCAAATAAGGAAGATTTTTAGTGTATCTATTAAAAAACTCTACCTGTTTCTTATAATGGATTTCATAAGTATCTTCTTTGCGCTCTACAATAACATCATCGAAACTAAATTCAATTTTTTTCTTAATAAATATGTCGGTGTCTATGTGAACAAACGGTGTGGTTTGCAGTTCCATAGCCTTAATTTTCGATTTCATCCAAAGCTCAATTCTGTTTTCGTTTTGCACTTTGGTAACGGCACAAGGAAGCATATACAGGAATTTATAGCCTATTTCATCTACATAAAGCTCAATCTCGTCATACCACAGATGGCTATATAATACACTTAGAGCAGTCATGTAGACAGTTTCTCTAAGTTTATCTCCCATATTCCATCTGTTATGTATTATAGGAAGCACATCAAGGCTGTAAATCATCTTGTGTCGTTGTTTCATATCGTTTTATTTTATGCTATGCCTTCTTTCTCTAAAGCATTCTTTACTTCTTTGTACCAATGCGGAAAGAGTTTAGAAAGCCTATTTTCTATTTCCTGAACAATGTCAATCCTGTATTTTTTTTGACCAGCAATGTGCGTATAACCAATTCTATCTGCCAGTTGGCTGTTTTCGAACAAGTTTTTTTTCCAGAGCAATAATGTCGGTTTGATATTTTTATGATGTAATAATGCAGCCAGATTATATTGCTCCAAAACAATGCAAGGTTCTATTCTTGTTATTCCTGGATTATTATTTTTTATAAAAATTTCTTCTAAAGCATAATAGGCTTTTAAAAACTGATCCCGAAGTTCTAAGTCTCTAAAACCTAATACACCACAATTGAATGCATATCCTAAATCTGGTTTCCAATAATCTAAATCCTGAGTATATTTATTAAAGAAATCCAAGCGATATTGATACATACCGTACAGTTCGTAATCATTCTGTTCAACAATCACTTTATCAAAATCAAAATTTATTTTTTTCTTTATAAAGGCATCATTATCAAGATGAATAAAAGGTTTAGTTTGTTTTTCCATAACATCAATCTTCGATTTCATCCAAATAACAGCATCTTTATTGCTGCTAATTTTAGTCACTCTGCAAGGAAGCATATACAGAAACTTATACGCCGTTTCGTCAGCATAAAGTTCAATGTCCTTATACCACAAATGGCTGTATAGTATGCTTAGAGCAGTAGAATAAATCGTTTCTTTAAATTTATTGCCTTCATTCCATCGATTATTACTGATAGGAAATGCATCTAAGCTGTAAATTATTCTAGGCTCTTCCTTCATAAAATATTTTTTTTGATCGTATGAATTAAGTTTTTCTCTTCCAGAAAAGTTACATTGTTGTACAAAGAAGCTTTTCGGCTGTGCTTATACAATCGTTTCCACTGATAATCGACACCTTTAACTTCTGATGTATTGAGATGTATTTCTGTGTTATGATTTTTTTTGCTTTCATCAAATGAAGTATGCCAGACCATTTTTCCTAACAAAGGCGATTGTATATAGGTTGAATTAGAAAAATCTCTTTGAAAGCTGTCTATATTAATTGAATTTTCTCCAACTCTGAAAATATGAACCAGCGCTTCTCCATTTTTTGTTTTATAATATTTAGAGAGATATCTTTTGGTTTCTAATTTGCTGATCATGGGCTGTAAATCCAGTTCGTTTTCAAAAATCAGATCTATGTCATTAATGGCAATATCATAATACTCGCGAAGATTGAGATAGTCTGCAACACCTCCGCAAAAGACTACTTTAGAAAGATTTACATTATTGAATAAAAACTCTAAAGCCATTTGCTGAAGGCTGCGAATATTTTTTTTGTCGTATTCTAAAAAAGAGGTGTTATCAATATTCATATTTCTAATATTTACCAGTTAACATATATGATTCGTTTTTTCCAAGCTAATTTGATGATGCTCAAATTCCAGTTTAATTTGTCTAGCAAAATATCTTGTGTTTTTCGCTCCATGGTGATTACAGGACTTTCGTCACCATTAATATCTAATTTCCCCGGGCGTTGCAAGAATTCGTTTTGAAGCAATTCTGCCGATGATTTTTTCATGATATCCCAATTGCTTAAAACAGCTTGCAGCATTGTGAAGGCTTCTTTTTTCATTTCTTCAGAGAGAACAATGTTTCTTTCAATAGGTTCGGCTATCGGAATATTGCATAAAAACTTTTCGAAGACCATAGCATTTTCATAATCCTGTTCTTTTCCTGTTGCTGCATAATGCAAGAGATGTGCGGCAACTTCAGGATCATTTATAGTATTGTCTTTATTGAGCAGTTTGCAATTTTCAAAAAGAGATTTTAGAAAGGGATGAATTAATACTAGACCTGCATTGTCAACATATGATTCGCTAATAATGTCATTCTCATCAAATCGGTCTTCGTTTTTGACTTTTTCTTTCTCCAAAGAAGGATCCTTTTTATCAATTGCTCTTTCGTGAGTGTCAGGAGTTTCTTCTTTTGATTTATTTGACAGGCTCTCGCTACTTTTATTACCATCGATAATAGTAGTATCTTTGCTTTTAAACAAAATAGAACTCTGATCTTGCGCTAGATTTTCATTGTTTTCCTGATTTTTCTCTGATTCTGTTTTTGCGTCGTTTTCTGCTTCTGTCAGATTTTCTGTTTTCTTTGCATTTTTCGTTTCTGTCTCACTTTCAACTTTCGCCTCATTTTCAATTTTTGCTTGAATTTCTGCTTCTCTTGCATTTTTTAACTCTGTCTCAGTTTTTATAGTAACTTGATCATTTGAGGCAGTATTTAAATTTGTTTCTTTTCCTTTTAAAATAACTTGGTTTAGTTTTTTTTCGATAATCGAAACAATAGCATCAAAATTTGCCAGTAATTCCAGTTCGTTTTGGTTTTTGATCTGATTTTCAATTTCTTTTATAAAAAGCTCTTTGTGTTTTAGAAAGATGTTTTTTTTATGGAATTCAAATACGCTTAAAATCAATCTGAAAAGCTTTTGTTTGACAATTGAATTATTCGTGCTGTTTATCTCCAAAAGGCTTAAAAGAACTATTTCCCACATCAAGAATCTTTGATTTGGAATCAGTTGATTTTTGACAAAATTGGTTTCAATATGTTTTTGTATTGATTCAATGCAGGTTATTTTTGCTCTGCTATCGGCGCTGTTTTTTTTGAGGAATATCCCTTTTTTAATGACGTTTATGATTTGGGTGTCGCTAAATTGCTTTATAAATCGTGTTCTCACAATTGGTTTTTGGAATGCATTTTTCCATTTAAAAGAAAAGCTTTCATTGTTTAAGATTTCGCTAAACGTTTTGTCTTCAAATGCTTTAAAGTCATTATCTAAAGTTGCCCACCAAACATTTGTGCCAGTTTCTAGAAAATGAAAAAAGCTTTCTATTTCTTTTTCTTGCGGTTTAATGAGTTTATACCCTTCAATGTTTTTTTCTTCTCTTTCAAAAACTTCTTCAACTTCTTGAGTGATTCTTTTTAGGATTTGCTCTTTGAAATTTTCGAAATCTAAATTTTGATTTATAGTAATGTCAAGGTTGAGTTTGTCTAATTGTATGCTGCATGAAGGATTTTTTGAATCGACTTCGTTAAAATAATTTTCTAAAAGCGTGAATACTTCTTTTTGCAAAAACGCATCAATATTGTCCTTGAGATAATATCCTTTCTCTTTAGAATTGGTATTTATCTCAAGGAAAACTTTACTGATGATATGTTTATTTAAGTTTTGCACTAGCTGTAAGGGCTTCTAGTTGTATGTTTAATGCGGATATTATAAAATCGATTTTTAGAAATATCTTTTGCATGCTTGTCAAAAACTCTTTCAATGATCCATCTTGATCGGTGTTGAATTTTATTTCGACGAAACTTTTAAATAAATTATTGAAAAGTAGTTCTGTTGGGATAATCTGTTTTTCTGATGCTTTCAGTGTTTCCGGATCTTGGCATCTCAAAATCGTATAAAACAAAGAAGTGTTTATCGATATAAGGGTTTGGACCGCAGCAATCTGATTTGGATTTTGCTGTCTGATCGCAGAGGCCACAACTGTCGATATAAAATTGAAATATTCTTGTTTAAATAATTCATTCAGCATAGCATTTGACTTGCCAGCAATGTAGCTTTCTAGATTTTTTTGAACTTCGACCAGTCTGTTTTCAGTTTCTGCAATAAAGTTGATAGTGTCTTTGTTGAATTTGTTTATAACAGAAGTTTCTTTTAAACTATAAATTGTTACAAGTGAATTATTTATAAATAAACCAGCATTGTCAAGACATGGATTTACTTCAACTGGTTTTCTAATTTCAATTGACCTTGGTCCATCGGTTACCGAACCACATTTGCCTTCAGCAATTAATGAAACAGAAATAGAAGATTCGTTGTATAAAGAAATTGGTCTTGTTATGGATTCTTTTTTATCTGTTTTTACTACTTCCTTATTAATTTCCCAGGTATACGTTACGGCGTTTATAGAATTGTTGTTTAATGTTAGAATTCCTGTTGTAGCATCTACATTGTAACTAAAACTAGCAGTAGGCAGATCTAAAAGTGTAATGGTAAGATTGGATGGTTTGTCGTCTATAAAAATGGTTAAGGTTTGGACATCCTTAGATACCGCGTCTGGAACAAACATAAATTTTTCTCCGAATGTGACTTGAACTCCTTCTCCTAAAATTTGTGCTCCTTTTACATTTGGTTCTAGTGTAAGCTCTACAGGTTTATCGTTTCGGCAAAAAGATATTTTGTTTACTAATTTGCCATCAACCAGCACTTTCGGATCTGGAATTTCAAAGCTCACCGGATGTGTTACTTTAAAATCGCAATTGCCATTGTCTGCATAAAGTGTAACATCAAATGTGAATTTCTTTTGCGATTCGCTATTATACTTGTAGATATGTGTTATTTCGGTTTTGTCATCTGTAACCCAATCGGTTTTGTCTCCAAAATCCCAAGTAAATTTATTTCCTTCAATATTTTCTCCAGTTATGGTAAAAGTAATTTCGGTTTCGTCAGCTCCTGGAGATTTTGAAGGAACAGCAGCAAAATCGAATTTTGGTTTTTCGAAAATGGTGATCTTACAATCCGTATCAAAATTGTTGACTGTAAAGGTTATCGGCTGGCCAATCAACTCTTTGCTGACTAAATTTGGGTCAAAAACAAGTGCGCCATATTCATTTACAGTTATTCCTCCGTTTTGATCAGGTCTAACATTGGCTTTTACAAAACCTCCAGAAGGAGACACTTTAAAAGGCAGAGGAAGTGTTTTGCTGTCAAAGCAAATTTTATCTACCGGTAAAGTAAGGCCTATATTGTTTTCATCACAACACAAATAAGGCAATGAAAAATCGGCAACAATTGGATTTAAAATCGGAATTCCTTCTGTGAATTTTTCAAAATCACCTGTTAAAGATGGTTTGCGGGTATTGTAATAGTAGTAATACGGCACTTTTTCTTCCAGATAAATCATTATAAATGTGCCTCCGGGAATTACACCTGCTTTATGCTCGTAACCATGATTTTTGTTAAGGTAATATTCGGTGAATTTCTGGATAGTTTTATCCAGTTCATTTGCATTTACTGATAATATCATTATGTTGAATCCAAGACCATTATCAAGTCTAATTTGCTGGATTACTTTTAGTGCTTCTTTGTAATTACGTCCCTGATGACCTTCAATTCTATAAAAATCACTGTCAAGATGTATTTCGAGCGGTTTTTTAGTATTCAATAAATCGTCATGGTAACTGACATTGTTTTTTTCTAACCCTAAAATGGTTTTATCAAAATCCCAATCCTTAATAAGCGAATCGTTTACGTTGTTGTAAAAAGGAATGGCTTTTTTGCCCAATTTACCCAATTGCAGAGAAGGTGTAATTTTTATAAAATCATACGACGTATTGTAATTTTCTAATAATTCTGCAGTTCTCAGAATAAGACTGTACATTCTTTGTCTGGCTGTGTTTTCGCCGTAGCATATTTTTATTTCTTCTTCAGAATCTTTAGGAATGTCTTCAAGGCAGTCATTGCAAGGAGTAAGACTTTCACTTGTAAGCAAAGGCGATTTGTAAAAAGCATGGCGAAATAGAAAGCAAGGTTCTGATTTGAATAGTTCGCCCAGCATTAAGTGTTTCGGAAAAGCATTAATATCAGGATAACAGTAACTATCCTCTAAATTGAGTAAAAGCGCTCTAGTTTCGTTGTAAGTGTCCACAAGATCGTTAAGCAGATCGTATCGATATTGAAAATCTGAAGGGAGTATTGGATCTCCATCAAAATTAAATAGTTCGGTTATGTTTTTTTGAATAACATCTGAAACTATCGGCATATTTAAGCCAGTCAGCAGTTTATTGTAGCCTTCCTGTAGTTTTTTAACAATATTGTTCTTGAAAATTCCTTTTGTAAAAGTCTGTTTTAAAGCTTCAAGATGAATAAAATCTTCTTTTTTTAGTACAATTCTGTTCGATTTTAGGTCTGGCAGTGTGTGGTATAAATTGACATAATTGATTTTGCCAATCATACTGTCATAATTCATTATTTTTTTAGCGACGTCTTTGCTGACAATTAAAACTTTATAATTGCCAACAATTTCCAATCCCTGATTGTCGCACGAAAGGCTTACGCAAAGGTCAGACTCTTTTTCATAAGATTCTAAATACAAAAGAATTACAGCATCTTTAAGCTCAAAACTTGTGTTTGCTTTAAATTGAGCTAAAGCAAAATTTAGATCTTTTTCTTTTTTTTGCTGGTCTTCTGTCAAGAGTTCAAAAAGAGGCAATTGCTGGTTTGCTCCACCGTAGAAAAAAGGTTTGTAATTCGCTTTTTTATTATCATAAACTTTGCAGTGTGTGTATGTTTTAGAATCAAAATCGATTTTTTTGTTTCCCAATACATCTGCCTGATATAACTTAAAAAGATCACCATCTGTAGTTATGCCACTTCCTTGAGTTATTGAAATCGTTTTTTGAGCGTCATTATAAGTTGGATAAAGTCCGCAAACTATACCAACGCCACTCAGGTAAACGCGCGATAGGCGATCCTGATCGTCAAAAAAATCGACAACCTCATTAAGGTTTCCTTCTGTAAGTACCTGATTCTTTGTGAATCGTCGGTATTGTGTTGTTATTGTTGAAAGTTTTGCTGACATGGCAATAGTTTTTTATAGTGATCCTAAATTTGTTTTTCCTAGTATAATTTTATCAGACAATCGCTCGTTTTCATCACTGCAGTCAAACAGTCGTCCTGTTGGGTAAACATTGTCCAGACTGGTTAGTGATTTAATAAAACTGATTAATTGTGGTTCTGGCTGCTCTTGATTCAAATCTGTTTTAGCGATTAAATAGTCTTTGTATGTTTTTTCAAACTGAACCAACTGGTTTTCTGCGGGGTCTTTCACATCTTTTTCCCTATATCCAATCCAGCATACTTTTGCTAAAACATGAGCTGGCAATTCTTCTTTAATTATTTTTTCTATATAATTTCTAAAATCGGTATTGGCAAATCGCAATGTATATCCCGGCAGAACAACACTCACACGGTAAGAGTAGGGATCTATGGGTTCGCAGTCACCGCACTCTTCGGCGCAGATAGGCATGAAAGTAGCTGGATTTACTGTAATCTGATTTACATCTGGACGCAACATCATGTGTTCTACCAAAAACATTCCTTCTTCGGTAAAATCTTCTTTCATGAAGTGAATCAAATCCAAAATCGATTTTTCTAAATCCTGAAGGTTCGTATAATATTCAAATCTGCGGGCAATAATGCGGTCTGGATTTTTCTTGTCAGGATTTATAATGTCATAAGAATATTTCCCAGCATCTGACTGCTGAATTAAAATATTATCGATGATAGATAAATCTGTTACTGTGCCATTTTTAAAAGCCTCTTTAATTTTATATTCCCGAGTCTGAATAATCTGTAATACAGCAAAATAAAGCTCTTTATTTGCAGCAGAAGTGTCAAAGTATTCAGCGGTAGAAGAAAGCACAATTTCATTATTTGTATCCACAATACGCCATCTATAAACCGATTGATTGTCTGAATCAATAAAATTGTACATCTGGACAAACGAATTGGAAAGATTTCTGCGACTATAATCTTTAATGCCAATAAGTCTCGAAATTCTTTTTTCTGCTCCTGAAACATTATTCGTATTCCATAAATTCGCGATGGGCTGTTTGTAATAATCAAAAGCATTCCCGCGTTCTTTGCTTACCACTTTATAATCTTTCAAAAAGTTTTCTTTGTCTCGCAATACGACTTGATCTGTAGTGTTGCCGTAAATGGTTTTATTGACAAAAACGTATTCTGAGAAATTCTCTGCAAAACGAGACAAGAGATGGTCTAAAATTTTATTTCTTCGTTCGATATTATTGTCCTGCTGGTCAAAAAGCAGTTCTGTAATGCTGTCGTCAGTGTAATTATCATATCCGTCTACAATTTCATTTGCTCCTTCGATATCTTTTACGACTTGAGTAAAGAGAGTTCGAGTCAAATTCCCGCTTACCGAAAGCAATTCGCTTACCTGACCTAATTGTTTAAAATAACTTCCTAATATCTGATCAAAAAACAAAAGATATCCTTTCAATTGTTTTGCTTTAGCTTTTCGTTCAACAGATGCTCTCGTTGGAAGACCCACTTCGCCAATACCATAGGTTTCAGGAAAATCATTTTGTATCGTGGTATAAAAATCGGTATTAAGATATTCGCCATTTGGTATTTCTAATTCTTTATTCTGGCTGGCGTTGGTTGTGGCTTTGTCTTTTTCGGCTTTTATAGCATCTAAATAAATTTTTACCTGAGCCTGATTGATATTCAAAGGCAATAATCCTTTGTTGTAATTGAAAACGCTTTTTACGCAAATAACTGGTTTTTGATACGGTGCAAGACAGATAAGCCATTTGTTTTCCAAGTCTTCGCCACCGCAATTTCCTAAAGAAATATCTTTAATCAGAACCACATCTGGCACCGACATGATTATTCTCATGATATCTGAAAGGCGCACTTCGTTTCTCAAATCGGCTTTAAGCAATTCTTTGGTATCAATAAAACCGTTCTCTAAAGAAGGACCATCAAAAATTTCCAGAGTCGAATACCCCTTGTCAATCATTTGCTTTAGCGAATAAAAATTGACCGTTGTAGATAAGTAACTTTCAAGAGCATGTATAACATTGGCATGAACCAATTCTTCGTCGGCTTCTGTATTTACTTCAATATCTGCGCATATTTTTATTGGGTAATCAACCACTTTTTTGATGTCTACAAGATCTTCGCAAAGGTTTCTATTTGCATGATACTGTTTTCTTATTTTTTCTTTAACAGCTTCTATTTCTGATGGTTTTGAACTATCAAAATCTACATACAAATCATATAAACCATTTAGCTCAAAAGATTTTCTTAAGTTATCTGGTAGATTTTCATAATCCTTAATGTCATAAGAAAGTTGATTTTTTTTGCAGTCAACATAAACCTTTTTCTCATGTTTGGCGAGCCAACAGTTTCGAACTCCTTTTATGTCTATAAATAGTTTTCGATAATCATTTTGTGTTACTGGACTTGATGATAGTACTTCTGAAGCCTTAAAAAACTGTTTTGGAATGCCTTTATTAATGTCATCAGAAGCTAATATATTTTCTATAGGAAGATTTAGTCTCATGCCAAGATCTGAAATGGCATAAGAAAGCATTTCTAGCATCGTAATACCCGGGTCATGCTCATTAAAATCAGTCCAAAATTTACTGCCGAAAGACTCGATATATTCGATTCCTTTTTTTCTCAAGTAAAAGAAATCCAAATCGTCCTCTGATGCTGATTTTTTAGGAATGGTGATATGTTGGTTTAGTATTGACATTTTTCAGGTTCTTGTGGGGTTATTTTTTTGCAAGTGTCTATTTGGGTGCTGATAATGTGGTTTTTAACAGAGACTAAGATATTCTTTGGGCTTGATGGTGATAACGTGGTTTGAAAATCTAAAAGAGGCACATTGGCTTCATTGTTTTCTGTATCTTTTAATGGCTGAGGCTGTTCCTTATTTGTTTTTTTATCAATGTATATTGCCATTTCCAGCATAGATAAAAAATCAACGTAATATAAATTTTCGATATATTCTATAACAACACTGCGCTGCAGTTCAACTCCGAAAATGATTTGTTTTGAAGTGTCAAATGCCCAAGGCGATAAAAATTTTATAAGATCTTCGTTGAGCTGTTTTTTATAGAAATTCTCATCGTATTCTGGATAAAACTTTACCTTCAGTTTTATTATAACTTTTTCATAATCAGGATTAATGACTTTTGCAGATACTAACATGGAGTTTTTAGAATTAATAAAACTCTCAATGCTGTTTAATGTGGCCGTGCTTACTCTTGGCTCATAAATATCGAATACATTTTTGTCTACGATATCTGGAATTACGACCAACGTTACTTTTCCCGGCGCTAAAAACGAAGTATCTGTACCTGAAATAAAAGTATGGTTAAGGCATTTTACTCTAAAAACATTTGGAAATTCCTGTAAAATAAGATGTTCATAATCCCAAAGTGTTATAGCTCTGTTTTTGTGGCGCAAGCGTTCGCTAACACGCAGATAATATGAGGGATCTGACTCTAATGGTTTTCCGTCAAACGAATTAAAAGGCTGTTCAATGCTTTTAATCTGCGGAACTCTGGTAATTAATTTAGATATTGTTTTCGCAGGCAATGTGCTGTCTAAATGGGCTAAATTGTTGTTGTTATCAAAAAACTGCGCGGTAACAACTTGAGTTTTCACATCAATCACTTTACAAACAGCATCATAAGCTTTGTGCATTTTTGCTTTTACCCAAATGGTATTGGCAGGAAACAGCGTATTGTTATTGGTCGCTTGTTTTGGAATACCAAATTTTACGATACCTGATTTTAAAAAGTTGTCGATGCCATTTGCTAAAATATCTTTGTCAAGATTTTTCCAGTAATTATCACATAATATGTACCATTCTACTTTTTGTATTCCTGTAAAAGTGTCAACGCTGGTGTTTTCGCTTCCTTCTAATATTTGGAACAATAATGAAATCTGCTGCGATATTTCGGCATCTCGAAGACCGATATAAAATTCACCTCCATTACAATAATCAGGAACCAGACAATTGGTAATTGGAGTAGAAGGATCTAAAATTTCTTTATGGATGGCTTGCTGTTTCAAGTAAGGATGTTCTTCCTGCTGGCCAAAAGGAGCTTCATGAAATAATTTTATTCGGTTAGATTCGTAGGCAGAAAGAGTAAAATCAATGTTTTCCTCAGGAAAATTAATACTTTCCTCAGCAGAATAATCCAGACTGATGCTTTCTACAACTGGCGTGTAAGGCTCATTTGGAATAGGAGTTGTAGACTCTTTCTCTATATTCATTATGGCCAAAGTATATACTTTTGGAAATAATGAATGTAAAAATGATTGATTTAAGGTCAATCGAATAGGACCGCTTTTGCCGAGTTCATAGCCTCCTTTTACATTGATATTTGATTCGAATGCATTATCTTCTTCATCATCAGCGTCAAATAAATTGACTGTTTTATCTTGTTCGTCCCAAACTTCTTTATCTAAGACAGATAAGGTTGCCTTAAAATAATTTTCTATAACAATTCCATGATCAGGGTCTATTTTAGGTGGTTCAGGTGTTTCTTCAACAGCTTCTATTGCATCGTTAATTTTCAGAGGAACTTTTATTTCCGAATTATTTTTTTTAGCAATTCCATCTTCAGGCTGGTTTGCATTCATTATTTTTTTAACGCTGTCCTTAACGAAAATGGCATCAATAAAACTCTGTTTGCTTATGGTTTCAAGGAAACTTTCTTTATAAGCTGCATAATGAGTTACAAATGATATAGGAGTGTTTTTCCACTTTATGTTAATATAGGCGTCAGTCCAATTTTTAGAAAAGATTTCAGGATAGTTTATGATAAACGAACTGTTTTTTTCAGGTTGAGTTGTAAAAGGGAAAAAAGGTTTTGCTACGTTTAGCAAGCCTGTATCACTTTCTAACAATAGAGATTTTACATCCTTAACCTCAACTTTTACGGCAATAGCAGTTACTGTATTTATAACTAAAGCTCTAAAAAGAGTATGTCCTTTTTTATCTTTCGTATTGATTAAAAATCGAATTACAGGAAGTTCTGTAGAGAAAAATTCGCCCAAAACTTTCTGATCGTAGTTAACAATTGCTGGATTATCTTTTGGTATCTGGAAAACCAATTTTAATTGGTTGCCGCTAATGGTTGAAGATACATTTACAGCTTTAAAAGGAAGACCGCTGCTAGGTTTAAAACCGCCAACCCATCCCTTTTTTCCGCTATATAAAATACTAATATTGGCTAGAAGATCCTCTACACTAAATGGACTCTTAAAAGTTAAATTTTGACCAAAAGTAATCGTGACCGCAATGTTTCTTTCACCTTCTTTAAGATTAAATAATTCTGAAGCTATTGCGAAACCTAGTTTAGCATCGCCTAGTTTTGGATATTTCTCTTCTTTGGAAGTGTATCCAAAAGGAAACCAGTAAGGAGCATCATCTTTTAAAGGTTCGCCCTTTCCATCTAGAGAATTGGCGATTTCGCTGTATTTTATTTCGCCAAGTTCAATATCATTATATACACTTTTTAAATACGCTATATTGGCTTTGTTGGAAATAAATTCTTCTGTGGTTTTGTATATTAATTTTTTGCCATCAGGATCTTTTCCTCCGTCAAGTTCTGTGTTTGCAGCGATTTTTTCTTCTGCGACTTTTTTTGCCAGCTCAAAAATGATATTGACTTTATCTGCTTTTGCTGGCAGTTTTTCAATTTGAAGAATGTCTTTATAGAAAAAATCTAAATGCTTTTTTGTGATGAGATTAAGTTTGTTTTGAGATAATTCCAATAACTTCAAGAAACACAAAAACAAGGTTAGGTGAGGAGTAAGGTCTTGATTTATCTTGGCAGTCGATAATGTTTTAGTGATGTCTTCTTTTAAAGTGGCATATTCTTTCTCCGTTCTTTTTGGAATAGTATCTTTTGTAAAGCCAAAATAGTTGAAAAACTCCTGCCAATTTCCTTCTGGTTTTTTATCGTTATTCGTGTCAAAAAAGTTGACTTCTTTTGCAAAATTATAAGCAAATAACAGCCAGTCTTCAATAGTAAAGTCATGAAGTTTTAGGTTGCTAGGCTCTAATGCATCACTAAAGCGTTCTTCCTGGTTAACTCCATTTCTTTTAAAAATAACATTGTCTATTTGGCTGCTGTTAGTGCTCATCGCTTATAAACTTTTAAACATTAGTGCCTTCTTCTTTGTAAAAAGGATAAACAAGATTGCTTCTTGAATTTGTACTTCTTATTCTGTAATCGATTATGACTAATAATTCTCCTTCTAAATCATCACTTTGTGTGATGTCGATTTTTTCAACATCAATTCGCGGTTCGTAATATAAAATCGCCGTTTTTATGAGTTCTGAAACATAAGTTTTGAGTGTTCTGTCTAATGTTTCAAAAAGCAATTCATCCATATTGCAACCGTATCTAGGAAGCATAATGCGTTCGCCAATTTTGGTCGAAAGCAATATCTCCAGACTGCTTTTGATGTCAGCTTCGTCAGATGTCATTACAACCGCTTTATTGTTTTTTTTGAACTCTGGCGGAAAACTCCATCCAGTACCTAAAAAAGCCTCTTTATTTTCCATAATTAGCCTATTATAACGGTTGGACATCCTAATATGATCGTTCCGCCATGCGCAGTTGAATCTCCCATTCTTGCTGCTGGTTTTCCTCCAATCAGCACTGTGCTTGAACCAGCTATAATACTATCTGGTGGTCCTGTGCAAACAATCATATCTCCTAAACAAGCTGCAGGTTGACCGCCTATTAATACTGTAGGCGAACCTGGAGGTAATATTGGTCCTCCGACATGAGGCACAGTTCCCGTTACCATTGGGCAAACATGCATGTCGTTAATTCTTGCTGCTGGTGCTCCCATAACTACTTATTTTTATAATTAACTTTTTATTTAAGTGTTTTGTAATAGAAAACAGAAGATGAGTTAGTTAATCTGTACAATGCTGCCTTTTACAATCGCGACTGCTGCCGATGACATTTCTGCACCAGCACTTCCTTCGGCTTTAAATTGGGCGGTAGCTTTTAGATTGACATTGGTGCCTTCAATTTTTACATCGCCTGTTGCTTTTATTGAAATATCACCTGCGCTTTCCATTTTTATTCCTGCACTGTCAATGGTAATCACGTTTGAATTTTCGTCTTCAACAACTATAGATCCTTTGTCTTCGTCCAGCGTTATTTTTTTTCCTGCTGGAGTTTCAATGGCAATTGATTTTTTATCATCATCAAAGAGCACTTTCATTTCGCTTCTTGTAAAAATCCCTTTTTGATGGTTATCGTCAGATGCTTTTAGCGGAGCAGGTTTTGCACTGCTGTGGAGCATTCCTAAAACAATCGCATCATTAGGATCTTCATTGATGAAGCCAATAATCACCTCATCTTCGATTTCGGGCCTAAAAAATGTACCTCTGTTATCGCCTGCATCTAAAGCTGCGACTCTGCACCAAATTCCCTGTTCTTCGTTATTGATAATTGGAATTTTTACCAAAATTCGGTCTTCGCCATCAGGATCGTCCTGAAGCTGGGTTACAATACCAATATGAAGTCCTTTTATGGACGGAATAATTCCAGAAGCCGATGGTGTATTGACATCATACGTTTCAGAAAACCATTCAGGATTTAATCCAAACTGCACGTTTACAGTCCAGTTACCGCTTGCTATTTCATGGAATACTCCAGTAACGTAAGCTTTGCCATTAAAGCGATCTCCAACGCCTTCAAGGGTGATAATGGTGTTGGGTTTTACTGCGGGAATACCTTGAAATTTTACTCTTCCGCGAACTTTTGACAGCTGTTGAAATAATAGTTTTGCATCGGCCCAATCTTGCAATTCGGTATCAGTAACATGACCGCCGTGTCGCAATTCTAAATTTTCCAATTTTACAATGTCTGATAAATCAGAAGCAGATAAATTTCCGTTTAAGCTTACACTCGGATCTTTGGCTTCAATTTCTAATAATTCCTGATTGGATGCATTCCAGCTGTAAGATGAAACTTTGGCAAACTGATTTCGAGCATCAATCTCAGCATCAAAGTCTAGCATAGTGGCACCAAAAGCAATAGTTTCAATTGATTCTGAAGTTATATCTGGTTTTTTTACTGAGATTTTGCCATTTTCAACAAAACATAATTTTCCATTAGCCTGAGCACGTGAGACAATAAAATCCCAGTCAGAAGTATTGTACTGCACTAACTCTTTGTGGCTATAATTTGTACTTTCTACATCTTTTTGCAAGCCGTAAGTGCCAATAATATCTTCAAAAGCATCACTGTCTTTTACGTCATAAAAATATTTGCTCTTTCTGCCGATAGTCATTTTTACGGCTTCATCTTTGCATTCTACAATCAACAGAGACGCATTGTCTTTTATTTTTATGGAATGTTTTACAACGATTCCCTTGTAAATAGTTTCTTCGTCACTGTGATAGCCCGCTTTGATTTCTATTTTTTTGCCTGGAATGAGCAAATCTTCATTGCTTAACTTAAAATCTCTTGAAGCAGCATCTCCATCGGTCAAAACAATTTGCGCCATAGGTATTCTGTTCACTTCATTATGAACTACAATGTTCATTACTTGGTAAACGCCAGACAGCTCAGTTCCCTCAATGAGCAATTTGTGCGTTACTAAATCGGCACTTTTACTGGTTTGTATGACGTCGCTATTGTTCATCTACTGTTGTTTTTGTAGTGGAGGGAAAAATATTTTTTGACCAATTTTTAATTTTCTGAAATTGATGAGCTTGTTGGCTCTTGCTACTTCGAGATAATATTTTGAATCGCCGTAGATCTTAAAAGACATTAACGGAAGCGTATCGCCCGCTTTTACAGTTCTAGTGTGTGTTAAATCAGGAGATTGATTGTTTTGCTGTTTGGCTCTTAATTCATCTTCAACAACTCCTTTGAATTTTCCTTTTGCAATAGCTCTGATAGGTGTTCCATCTGGCCTGAAAAGTTTATACTCAATGGTCATTTCGGTGAGAGATCCTTTAAAAAGCAGACTTCCCCAAGCAATTTTCAAATAATTTGGCTTGTGTTCTGTACCATTATATTCTAAAATTACTTTTCTAAAATGCTCAATGTCTTCAATAACACCGTTTTCGGTACTTTCTTTGCCAGCAATAACACCAGTTCGGTCAAAAACAAAATCCAATTCTAGTTCTTCTGGAGCAATTGCTGTAAATCTTGGCGCAGGACTGCTCGTTCCAGCGGCTTGAGTGGTATCTTGCTCGATTTTGTAATGAAAAGTATATTTCTCGGGATTCATCAAAGTAACGAACTCTTCAATATCCGAAATGGGACTATTGAACTGTGGATCGCTATAGGCAATAATCTTCAGTTTTTTTAATTCACCAGTTGTCATATTAGCGTTCTTTTTTTCGTTCGATAATGTTCATTACTTGCTCGACACATTCAGCTACATTATCTTTTTCTGTAGCAGAAGAAGATGACGAAGCTGGTTTTGTACCCGAACTTGGACTTTCGTTCACATTTATTTTAATGTGAAGCTCTTTGATTTCAATTGGCATCGCTATATTATTTTTTGTGAAGGGTGAAATGATTATAAGCAAGCTCAAAGCTTTCAACAACAATTTTGCTTTCTAAAGCACTGAAATCTTCAACAGCCCATTTTACTGGATAAGCATGTACCACTTTCCAGTGCATTAACGGTTCGTGATCTTGATTCAAGAGTTTTACCGTTAAATCAACGGGCTTAAATTCGAAGTTTTCAATTGCTTTTCTGCACCATTCAATTACATCAGAATCAATAAGAATTCCTCTTTTTAAAACCAAATTTGGATATTTGGTTTTTACAGGAAGCTTGTGTTTGAATCTGTTTTCTCCACCCTCAACAAATTCTTCTGTTTCAAGATCTACAGAAAGCCCTGATACCGACTGAAATTGATGGTCTTTTTCTTTTGTACCCAGTTGATCAAATTCAACTAGAAAATGAAAGCCTACGGGTGGATAATAATTAGCCATGATTAGTCATTTTGAATAGATAAACCTTCGTGAACCAATTCAATAGATTCGATCGCGACTTCGTTTCCATCAGCTTTTAAATCGGTAGATTGCACTTTTGTAGGCCACGCATTTTTTACTTTCCAAGTAATCACTGGTTCGTGTTCTTCGTTAAGTAATTTGATGGTAATATCTCTTCTTTCGATGGTGTTTAGTTTTACCGTATTCCACCAAGCGTAGTATTCATTGTCGCTTTTGAAAGTGCCTCTTTTCATCGTAATGTTGGAGAACTTTTGCATGCCAGGCATCTTGATTTTGCTGTACTCTGGACTAGCGCCCTGACGGTACTCAATAACTTCAGTTTCTACATCTAATCCGGAAACTTCTGTAAAGCCTATTTTTGTTCCACCCCAGTCAACTGAGAAATGAAACTTTGATAACGGATAACTCATGATTTATATTTTTTAATGATGTTTTAATTAAGATTCCTGCATTTTGTGAGAGAAACGAAGAATGATAAACTCAGCTGGACGAACTACCGCCATACCGATTTCGATAATCATTTTGCCGTCTAAAATATCCATAGCAGACATGGTTTGTCCCAGACCGATTCTTACGTAAAATGCTTGTTCGGGTTTTGCCCCAGCCAAAGCTCCAGCTCTCCATTGAAGAATTAAGAAATTCTCAATCATAGCTCTTACTCTGATCCAAGTATTAGCGTCGTTAGGTTCAAAAACAAACTGTTCGGTTGCTTTTTTAATAGATTCTTCGGCCATATTAAAGAAACGGCGAACGGGCACATAACGCCATTCACTATCGTTACCGGCTAAGGTTCTTGACCCCCAAACCAAGGTTCCCTTACCGGTAAATGTTCTGATAGCGTTTATAGATTTACCTGCGACAGTGTCAACATTCAATCCGTCTTGTATATTATTGGTGATTTTTACTGTAGGAGCAATGACATAGTTCAAACTAACATTGGCAGGTGCTTTCCATACGCCACGATCACCATCTACTCTTGCATAAATTCCTGCTATGGCAGAACTTGGCGGTAACGTAATTGAAAGATTAGAAATTTCGGAAAGTATTTTATTGTAAGTGATGTTATCAAGTTCTGTAATATCTGCCAAAAAGCGACCATTCATTGCGCCGTTATTTAAATCTTTCGGTTTTGCAGCTGTTACAGCAGCCTTAATAGCATCAATAAGAGCTGGAATAGGCGCAAAAAGATCAACATCAAAAACGATAGCAGCCGGCAAGCCAAGAATTGAGGTAGGTGATGTGAAATGCAAAATTTTTGGAATTTCAGAAAGTACAGTCGTAACACCTCCAGCTCCTTTAATATTAGCGGTTATTTTTGTTTTGGTATTAGCTACTTTTGCTTTTCCTAGTAAATCAGCTAAATTGGTTTTAACGATTTCAATTTTATCGGATAATTCAAAAAGATCAGTGAAATTTTTTAAAGCCGCTGTAATATCGTCTCTAGTTGCTTGATCTTCTTCGTCAGAAGCTATTGCTGCTGCCGCCGCTTTTTTAATTTTTTCTTTTTCTCCTATAAGATTGGTGAGATCTTTTATCAAAGTTTCTAACAAAAGTATAAAATCATTGTTTTTTGCCGTCGTAAAAGTTCCTGTTGCTGCAGCTGCAGCTTCTGCCTCGGCTTGTGTTCCTCCTCCAGTAATGACTGCTTCTGCTGCTGCAGTTGCCGCTGCATTGTTAAAACCTGCTGCTGATTCAATAAACTTCAAAACTTCGGCTATACTTCCTGTTAGATTATCATTTGATACTGGAACTGTTTTTAATTTGCTGATTAGTGGTTCAATTGCATTTTTTGAACTTGTTAAATCGCTCAATACAGTTGACATAGCGTCTGGTGCAGGTGAAGTAAAATGATTAATCAAAATTTCACTTGGATTGTATCTGTAATCTAAAATAGTTTCTAAATGCGGATAATAAGCAGCCCCATATTTTAAAGTATCCTTCTCCGAACTAATAGATCCTCTCAAATCATCAACGTTTGTATCTGTTGGGCTAGAAGCATCGTAGTTAAGCGTATCAATAATTGTAAATCTATCTTGCAGTTTTCTACATTGGTCCAAGGCATCATTATACAAACCATAAAAATCAGTTGCGTTGATACCAGTTACTTGAGTAGCATCTGGAAAAAGGATAAGTGTAGGTTCATCTACTTTTTCTAATTCAAGTAAACCTTTTTTTAACAGAGAACTATCATTTATAGACGTTACTTTTGTATCTGCATCGTCTAAATCTTCGCCATAACGACCAACTGATATGATATAACATGGGCCACCGCCATTTGCAAAAAACAATTGCATTGAGTAATACATCAAGAAAGGCTGTCTGCTAGACGGTTGGTTTACAACAAGAGATCTTGTTGTCGCGCCATTATCAACTATATCATTAATGGTGACGCTAATTGTAGTTTCTGGTTTTGCAAAGCCAAAAAAACGCTCGTATTCTAAAAGAGATGTTATTCTTGTTGGTTTTAATTTCAAATCTCCATTAATCTTATTCGTGGCTTTTTCAGTATAGCCAATAAAACACGGAATCGCTGTCTCTACCTGGGCAACAGAAGGAGGGAACTTTACGATTTCCTCAACATATACTCCAGGCGTTTTGTAAGTTGTTGCCATAATTGAATTGTTTTTTAATTATTAAATAAATATTTCTGAATAGTAATCACTATCGATTTTTGTTATTGATTTTACAGATGGATTTGGATATTGACTTTCTGCAAGCTGTGAAGGATCCAAATCGTTAACAGGGTCTATTTCTACAAAACCAGATCTTGTTAATGGTTTTACAGTCTTGGTTCTAATTTCGGTTTTTGTTTTACGGTCTATGTATCGCCAAAATGTCTTTCGGTTATCAAAATGAATTTTAAAGTTTGGACTAATCATTTTATCCAAATTGTCTATAATATTCTCTGAGTTGTTGTCACCTTTAGCGGTAAGCGAAATAATTCCAAAGACATTTTGCTGCTCTGAGGGCTGTAGTGTTGAAAGTAAGTCGGCAGTGGTTTTTTCAGATACTAAATAAGCGTTTGAAATAAGTTTGTTGTCGCTTATTTTTGGAAGATATTTAAATGAAACGGGTTCAGTCAATGGTTTTACATTACTGAAAAGATATGCTTGAGTAAGAGCAAAATCAAGATTAGTATAATTTTCAAATTGATAGTCATTAATTTTAATTAAAAAAATTAGGTTCAAATCAGCGGGGACTTTAATAAATGGGTCCAATTCATCTTTTAGTTTAATGTATATTCCGAAACCTGTTTTGTTCTTTTTGAATACCATTTTATAGTTTTTGAGAGCAATATTGGTGTCTAAAGTTGGAGTTACTGATATAAATGCATCTGTACTAAACTGCTGCAACATTTTTTCTTTTTTATCAGTTGCCATACTAGTAAAAGTTTCTTCTCCGTTATTCAAAAAATAGTTATGAAGAAGCGTTACTTGAAACAACAAACCGTATGTAGAAGAATAACTCATGACTGTTCTTTCTTTTTAGTTATTCCTGTAAATTCACCAATAAGTTCGCCTTCTGCTTGTGCAATGTTGCGTTCAATTTGGATCATACTGACTTTGTATAAAGCCGACGGAAGCTGTTTTCCGCCAAGTGTTCCCCAAATATAATTTAGTTCTTCAAAAGTGGGAGTGTAGAGTTCAACCGTAAATCTAAAGTTGTCTACATTACTCATGGCGCTGCTATTTCTATTAAAGATGGTGTTGGCTTGAGTAAAAAGTTTTTTACCCTGAAAAAATTCAATAATTTTCGAGATGTCCTTGAGCGAGTTGACATATTTATCTCTGTTGGCGCTAAAAAGCAGATACAGATTTAAATTAATAACACTGTTTTTATATATAGTTTTTGTATTTTCAATAGTATGATTTGGGAAGTTCTTTAAAGTCGCTTCTTCATCTAAATTGATTATCGTTAGTGCTACTGCATTTTTTAACGCGTCGGTAATATCTTCATTTTGAGATTCTAAAAAAGCAATATTTTCTGGTACAACAGATTTGTCTAACCCAATTTCCTCGAGATAGTTGTTTACTTGTTCTGTTATTATTTGTATTACTTCAAAAATCATCTTTTGATAAAAATTATTATAAATACTAAATGAAATTGTATTGGAAGAAATAAGATTTAGGGCGAAGAATGTATTAGAAACCAAGCTTCTAATCGTGCTTTTAAGATTTGACTAAATTAGATAAATGCATATGTACCAAAAAAGGGGAATTTTCCCCTTTTTTATTAAGTTAATATACTGGTTTTAAGTTTGTTGTGTTCTTGTTTTAAATTTTTAAATCGGAAGTTCTATCAACAAACAAAGCCCTAGATTTCTCTAAAGCTTTTGTTTTGTGACATAATATTGACAGATATTTGTTTGAAAATGAAAGGTATATTTTAATGAAATTACTCTCTAATAGATGTTTTATCGTCTAATGTCATTCTGGCAATTTCGTCTTTTCTTTTAAAAGCTACACCATTATGTTTTTTCATATAGTTTAATAATTCCGAAACAGTCTGAACCATTTGCGGAGTACCTCCAATTCTGTCATGAAAACTAATAGACATTTGCCTGCGTTTAAATTCGCTTTCAGCGTACAGCTGGTCAAATTCTGCTTTTACTTGATTGAAGAACTGATCGGTTGAAAAATTTTTGCCTTCAATTAAAACAATATCATTACAGCGAATTGTATAGGTAACAACTGCAAAATCTTTTTTATTGACTTGAATTACAAAAGGTTCATCTCTGCTTAAATCATCAATATGATAGATAAAACCCAATTCTTGAAGAATTTTAAGCGTGTTTTCTCCTCGTCGGAGCCAGTTGGCATTATATCCAACAGGAGTAAAACCTGTAACGCTTTTAATAGAATCAGCACCTGCTTTTATGAATTTTTTCTCTTCTTCATAGGGCATGGCGTATTGCGAACTCCAATTCATACCATGTGCAGCAGCTTCATGTCCTCGCTGTACAATTTCTTTTGCCAGCTGTGGGTTTTGTAAAACAGCAGAGCCTACCATATGCGAAGTAACTTTTATCCCATGTTTATCCCAATTATCCAGCATTCTAGGAATTCCCTCTTTATAGCCGTATTGATACCAAGTTAATGCGGGCTGATCAATATAACCTTTCTGCATATTTTGCGGAAACGGACTTTCTGCATTTTCAGGCTGTCCGCCAGCTTCAAACTGCATAGAAATAGAAACTACCAATCTTGAACCGTCTAACCATTTATTTTGCATTTCTGATTCCATTTTTTCTTGTTTTACATGACTTGAAAATGCATCAACAGGATTTGCCATTACTGCAGCACTTGTTAATCCAGCCATTTTTATAAAGTTTCTTCTTGTTGTCATCGTAATATCTTTTTAATGTTCTAAAATCATAAAAACCTTATCGTTGCGAGCAATTCTCAGCGAAAAAAAAGCTTAAAATTTAAGTTGCATTGTAACGCCTGTAAAAAACATATTTTTTCCAGTTCCTGCAGCTTTTAGGAAATCGCCAGCTTTAAACCAAGTAGCTTCTATTCTGAAATATAGATATTGGTTTGGAGTATAGATAATTTCACTTTCCAGTTGTTTTCCTATTTCTTTTGCAGTAGTCGAATCTCCTGGGTAAATCATAATCGTGTTTGGGCCATAAATTCCGTCTTGGCTGCTATATCTCCAAAACATATCATAATCAATAACCCAATCTATATTTTTTGCCAGTTCTAAGCCTATTGAAGGATGAAAATCAACTAAATTTGAAGGGCCAATAACAGATGCAAGTCCAAAATAAGCACCTCTTGGAAACAGCGGATTAAAAGTGTTTAATTGATTGTCTCCCTTGGTTTTATCACCGCTAATCAATTCGACTTTAAATCCCAATTCAGGCTTTAAAATAACAGATGTAAACTGATAGCCAGTATTTAGAGAAACTGTCCATGCTTTTATGCCTTTAGAGTCAATGTCTCCAAACTGATAAAGCGCTTCAGCATCATAACGCCATTCGTCATATTTGCCCCAAATGCGAGTTCCCACAGAATGGCGTAATTCTTTTCCGCTGGCATCATCAAAATTGGCATTGGCTCTTTCATAACCCAAATAATAAAGATCAATATTTTTGATAGCTGGTATTTTATTGATGACAAAATAGCTTCCCCAGAATTGCCTTTTTTTATTTGAATAATCATCAAAAATACCGTCTTGAGCTACTACATAATGACTGTAAAATAAATCGGCATGATAATTATTGATTCCTAAAATGGCTTTTGCGGCATCAAATGACTGTCTATTATTTGGACCGTCACGCAAAGCAACCAAACGCTGAGAACCGTAACTCAATTCCTGTCTTCCAGCCCTAAAAATCAATTGCTTGTTCTTTTCTAAAAGAAGATTAATATCTACAAAACCCTGATGCACTTCTAGCGGGTTACTATCAACAGGACTGGGATCTATTCTGCCATTTGCATTACTGCTTTGAAGCTGAATAAAGGCTCTAAAGTATTTGCTAGAATGAAAATCAGCATGAAGCAATAAACGGTTTAAAATATAGCCATCATGGTCTACAGGATCGTCTCCCCATTTTTCATTTTTGGCATAAAAATATTGATACCGTATTTCTCCTCCAAAACTCAGATATGTTTTCCCCGAAGAGGAGAGAGGCAGGTATTTCATGGTTTTATACCAATTCTTTTTAACGGTATCTTTTTGCAAGACCTCATAGTTTTCGTCAAATCGCATCGATTTAAAATCGGGATACGATTGCGCATGGAGTTCCAAACAAAAAAGAAATATTAGAGCGATTTTTTTCATGTTTACTTTCCTAAACTATTTTTCTTAATATCGTTGTATGCGTTTGGAATATTAAAATTGTAATGCAGCCAGTTAAAAAGAACATATCCTTTATCAAATTCTTTCATGGCAACATTGGCTTTAACCTCTTCCAAAGTTTCACCTTTTTTTACGGCATCTTCTACATTTTTCTTTAGAGCATTTACATAATCAATCGTGTATTTAATCCCTTTTTTATTGGTGATTCGGCCATGACCAGGAACCACAACATCATTGTCTCCAATCATATCATAAATTTTTTGGAGATTGCGAACAGGTTCCAGAAAATAACCATCAAACAACCACGGAATCGTCGGACTTTCAGCAATAAACGGATTTCCAGCCCAAAGCACATTTTTGTCCGAATCTTTCAGAAATACAAACAAATCGGCTGGAGATTGCGCTGTTCCAACATTCATGATTTCAACAATTTTACCACCGCCTAAATCAATTTTTAAGCTTTGATTCAATGCAATTGTTAAATCAGCAGGACGATATACACTTTGCTCTATCCCGCGGTCTTTTCCAAAAAGCATGACCATAAATTGTTTAATTCCGTCGTAATTCTTAGCTAAGTTTTCTTTACAGAATTCATTTTGTATGAGAATTGTTTCTTTCGGCAGAAGATAATTTCCAAAACAGTGATCGCCGTGGTCGCTTGTGTTTACTGCATAAACGATTGGTTTTGGAGTAACAGAATGAATCAGTTTGTATAGCTGATCGTATAGTCTTTTGCTCAACATCGTTTCGATTAACAGTACGCCTTTATCGCCCACAATAAATCCCGCAGAAGTAGCTTGCGGAATTCCTTTTGTAGTTTCAGTTTCGGTCGTTGAGGGCGAAACGGCATAAACATTATCCGAAATTTTGTGCAGTTGTAAAGTCACCTTATTGGCATCCCAAATTGGAACTTCTGGCGGCATCGGGAATTGCGCATACGTTTGCTGTGCTAAAAACAGCATAACCAGCAACATTAAAATATTGTTTATCTTTTTCATGGTTGTTTTTTATAAGTGGTTAGTATTTTTTTTTGAGCCAAAACAAAAGGCATTTTTTGGAAACATAGTTCCTGCTCTCCGCTATATCTTTGCTTTTTTAAAGAAAAAAAGCAAAGGATACCGCTCCGATCAGGGCTAAAGGGAGAGAAATCGCTTTTTTGTTGCGATTTGTTCAATATCAATATCTATATCAATTTGAATATTATTGACATTTTCGTTGAAATTGAATTTTGGCAATTGTCATTGAAATTGAATTTTGCCATTGAAATCTTATTTCTGATAACCTCCAAAATATTTCACAGGAGACCAATCCGGAATTACAGCAGAAATCTCTGGATTCAGAGCTTTATATTCCGCGGAAGCGTAAACAATTTTGCCATTTACGACGGTTAGAACCGATTCTATTTTTCTGATATCGTCTGGTTTTGCTGTGAAATAATCATCAGATAAAATAGCCATATCGGCATACATGCCTTTTACGAGTTTTCCCTTGTCCTTTTCTTCGCCAGAAAACCAAGCACTTCCAGAAGTATACAATTGCAAAGCGGTAAATTTATCTAAAACTTGATCTTTTGGCCAGAACTGCATTCCGCCAATCGTTTTCCCAGTCAAAAGCCAATGTAAAGCCATCCAAGGATTGAAAGTCGAAATTCGAGTTGCATCTGTTCCCATTCCAACAGGAATCCCTAATTCGAGCATTTTCTTGATTGGAGGCAATTGTGTTTTTGGCGCCCCATACAATTTGTTGTACAATTCTCCCTGATAATACATTCTGAACTGTACTGCAATTCCGCCGCCTAGTTTTTTGACACGTTGTAATTCTGATGGCGTAATGGTTTCGGCATGATCAAAAAACCAACGCAAACCGTTGAACGGAATTTCTTTATTTACTTTTTCAAAAACATTCAACATTCTGTCAATCGATTCGCCATAAGTGGCATGCAAACGAAAAGGCCATCTATTTTTGACTAATAATCGAATAATAGGCTCTAAATCCGTTTCCATTTTATCAGATAAAACGATTCTCGGTTCTAGGAAATTTTCAAAATCAGCTGCCGAAGCCACAATATTTTCTCCAGCGCCTTCTTCGACATAACCATTCGCTACAATCAGATTATCATTTTTATTGATTTGAGTCGTCGCAACCCATTTTTCATAATCCTCTAGTTCTTTGCCTTTTTGCTGGGCAAATAAATAATAAGAAATTCGGAGGCTTAGTTTATTTTGCTTCGCTAGTTCTAATGACGTAACGTAGTCGGCAGGGAAATTTTGGCTTCCGCCTGCAGCATCAATTACACTCGTAAGTCCGAAACGATTCAATTCGTGATTAAACTGTATCGAGCTGTTGATGCGTTCTTCGGGAGTTAACTTTGTTGTTAATCCCATCGTCATATAAATGGCTTTTGGCGTTTTTTTAGCGTACATTAAACCAGTCAAGTTTCCGTTAGCATCTTGCTCTAAAAGACTTCCTTCGTATTTTGTATCTTTCGTATATTTTAAAACTTCAATACCTTTTTTATTCAGAAAAGCTTTCCCGTATAAATACGTTATAAAAACAGGTTTATCAGGAACGGCAGCGTTGATTTCTTCAATTGTGGGCTGTCTTTTTTCTTCAAACTGAAATTCGTTCCAGCCACCAATAACTTTTATCCAAACACCGTCTGGAGTTCTTGCGGCCTGTTCTTTTAGCATTTCCATGGCACGTTTTAAGGTCTTAACGCCATCCCAACGCAATTCTGAATTGTAATTTAAACCTTCACGAATAACATGCATATGACTGTCGTTCAATCCTGGAATTACCGTTTTTCCTTTAGCATCGATCAATTTTGTTGCTGAAGATTTATAAACAGCTAGTATATTTTTCTCTGTTCCAGTGTCCAGAATAATTCCGTCTTTCATTGCAATTGCCTGAACAAATTCGTTTTGTTTCTGCATGGTTGCAATTTTTCCGTTATAAATAATTAGATCAGCTTTTTGCTGGGCTTGAGATGACAAGCCCGCAGAAAGCAATAGAATTAATAATAATTTTTTCATGACATTTATTATTTAGCCAAAAAGAATGCTAGTAAATCTTTTTGTACTTGAGCAGTATTTTCTTGAACAAGCCAGTGCCCAGAACCAGCGATTTTAGACTCGCTTACATTCTCTGCGACCAGTTTAGAATGATCTTTAAGAAAAGCTGCCGCAAAATATTCTCCGCCCATTGCCAATAACGGCATTTTTAGCTTTTTCTTCGCAAAAACAAGATTGTCTTTTCCATCCTGATCAAATGCTCCAAACCATTTAAAAGCGGCCGTTGTACCGCCTTCGGTAGCATAAGCTCTAATGAATTCTGCAGATTCTTCGGCAGTAAAAGGATCTTTTACGTGTCCAACAACTGGCCAAAAGTTAGTCAAGAATTCTTTTTCTTTTCCTTTTACAATATCTCCAGAAGCAGGCCACCCAAAGAAACCAAACCACCATGCTGAAGCTTTTACTGAAGACCAAACTGGTTCAATTCCAGGTAAAAGAGCGTCCATTAAAGCAACTTTTTTTACACTGTCGCCATATTGCGCCGCGTAAGCATAAGCGACCATAAGTCCGATGTCGTGTCCAGCCAGATTGATGTTTTTATAGCCAAGCTGATTTACCAATTCATGAATATCAGATGCCATTGTTTTTTTGTCATAACCGCTTTCTGGTTTGTCAGATTCGCCAACACCTCTTAAATCGGGAGCGATAACGGTAAAATGTTTTGAAAGTTCAGGCAATAAACGATTCCACATGTACCAGTTCTGTCCAAATCCGTGAACTAGAACCAACGGATCTCCTTTGCCGCCAATTACATAATGAATTTTAATTCCGTTTACAGTTGCAGTAGCATGTTTAAAATTTGAAGGAGGATTTGCCGGTGCAATTTGTGCTGTTTCAGTTGTTTCTACAGGTTTAGATTCTGCTGCAGGAGTTTCTTCTGTTTTCTTATTGCAAGAACTTAAAGCTAGTATTAAAATAGCAAAAGCTAAAATGTTAAATACTTGGGTTTTAAAGTTGAAAAAAAGGTTGTTTAACAAATTTGTCTTCATGATTTTTAAATTTTAATTAGTTATTGGATAATTGGTTATTATGAATTTTAAACTGGAAGTTTTTCAATCCAGTCGTGCATATAATGTGCGATTTCCTGCCATCCAGGCTGATTGAGTACGAAGTGGTTTCGATTGGGAAAAACCTTAAAATCGGTAATTGAGTTTTTGTCTGAGTATTTTTTGTAGTTGGAATAATTCAGAGATTCAGGAATGGTATGATCCGTTGATCCTGCAATTAACAGTAAAGGTTTGTGCGGAGCTTTAAAATCTACTTTTGCCGCAGAAGTTATGGTATCGCGCACGATCAGTTTAGACTCGGGAATTACCGAATCGCAATACGCTTTATCTTGCCATTCTTCTGGCATTCCGTTTGTAAAAGCATATTGCCATTGCGGAAAACTCATTAGAAAAGTCTTCTTCGTAGAAGTAAAAAAGCCTAGTGGCCCCCAGCCAGCTTTTAAAAACGAAAATTTAAAAGTCATAATTCCCTGTGGCGGAACAGAGTGTATGGCAATAGCCGCTGATGCGAGATTGCGCTGTAATAATATTTGCGCTGTTAGTCCGCCAATAGAATGACCGATAATGATTGGCTTTTTAGGCAAATCTTTAGCAATTTTTTCAAAGTGTTCTATAAGATCAGTTAAACGCAACGCGGCAATCTGCGGGTCAGGATGGCGGTCGCGAAGCACATTTGCTGGTGCATCTTTATAAGGCCATGCTGGTGCCAAAGTTCTAAAACCTTTATTTTCAAAAAAGACTTTCCAGTCGTCCCAGCATTTATTGCTTACAAAAGCGCCTGTAATAAAAAGAATCGTAGTAGGGTTTTCAGTCAGCATAATACATTATTTTAATGTTATGCCAAACTATAGGCTAAAATTAGACCTGTTTTTGTAATTTGTTAATAATCAGTTTGTTAGTGCTGATTTGATTAATTGTGCCAAACTATATATCGTCATAAAACGAAAAAAAG
Source organism: Flavobacterium tistrianum (assembly GCF_003254545.1). Taxonomy (GTDB): domain Bacteria; phylum Bacteroidota; class Bacteroidia; order Flavobacteriales; family Flavobacteriaceae; genus Flavobacterium; species Flavobacterium tistrianum. The sequence continues at coordinate 251,992 of NZ_QJRH01000073.1, read as the reverse complement.
ACGACTAAATATCGTCTTTTTTAGTTATGAATTATGAATTATGAATTATGAGTTGTAAGATGTGGATTTTTAATTTTACGAATTTTATAAAAAAAAATCGATTCAATTTCTATATTACAGATAAGTAATTCATAACTCATAATTAAAAATGGCTTCTTTTTATGCCTAACTTTTGCATTCTAGAAGCTAATGTAGTAGGAGGAAGGCCTAATATTTCAGATGCGCCACCTGCACCTCTGATTCTTCCATTGCATTTTTCGAGAACATTAATAATATGTTCTCGCTCGTTTTCCTGAATCGTTTTAAAAAACCATTCATTAGTTTTGATGTTTATTTTAGCTTCATCAAAAGCTGGCAGCGGGATGTGCTCAATGGTATCCGTTTTAGCCAGTAAAATGCTCCGCTCTATGAGATTTTCTAGCTCACGAATATTACCCGGCCAATGATAGGATAAAAGGCTCTTTAAAGCAGTTTCTGATATTTCAGTTACATTTTTCCCCGTTTTGGCACTATATAATGCAATAAAATGGCGTGTAAGCAGTCCGATGTCTTCTCTTCGTTCCCTTAACGGTGGCAACTGAATAGGAAATACATTTAAACGATAATACAAATCAAGTCTGAAGCGCCCGTCGGCTACTTCTTTTTCCAGATTACAATTTGTGGCTGCGATTATTCTAACATTTACTTTTATGGGCGTATTTCCGCCAACACGTTCAATTTCTTTTTCCTGTATGGCCCGAAGCAATTTTGCCTGCATTTCTAGAGGCATATCTCCAATTTCATCTAAAAATAAAGTTCCGTTGCTGGCTTGTTCAAATTTACCTATTCGTTTTTCTGTCGCGCCTGTAAAAGATCCTTTCTCATGGCCAAATAATTCTGATTCGATAAGGCTTGGATGCAGAGCGGAGCAGTTTATTTTTACAAAAGCTTCATCTTTTCTGCCAGATAGCTGATGTATGCTGTTGGCAATGCTTTCTTTTCCTGTACCGCTTTCACCTGTAATTAATACAGTTGTATCAGCTGGTGCGACTTGCATGATATGATCAAATAGTTTCAGGAGCATTGGACTTTTGCCTACAATTGATTCGAAGCCAGAAATTTTTACGTCTTTTCCGCTAATATGATTTTTAGAAGAAGCATTTTTTTGATCTGATTTTTTATCGGCACTTATTAAATTTTCAATCGCATATATTAGCGGATCCTGCAGTCTTTCACATATAGTTAAAACACTTTTGTTATAGTTATTGGGCTGTCTGCTGAAAAAAGAAAGATAAAGGCCTCCGTTTTCAATAAGTCTAAAAGGAATAGGCAGCATGAGATTTGATTTCATATTCATGGAAGTGGCAATCATTTTTTTGATTGGCGTTTTTTCGCATATTTTTATGAAGTTTAAATCATTATAAAATGTAGCAACCGTTTCGACGTTACTTTTGCTTCTTAATTCATTAATCTCAAATTCTTTCAAAGAAGTAATATTTTGCAATTCTTCCATTCCAATTTTTTGATACTCATGCAAACCAGTTCTATTGTATCCTAAGACCTTGTTGGATAGTTTATTATCCATATAAAAAACGGCCATTACGAGATCAAATGAAATTAGTGCTTGTAATGAAGTTATGATATTTAAAACCCTATCGTCCCAACTGCCTTTTCTGCCCGCTATTGTTTTGAGCTGTTGCTGAAATAGAAGTTCTTTTCTAATGGAAGATTCAATTCCGTGCTGCTGATGATATTCGGCAATTTCAATGGTGACTAATAAATCTCTTTCACGAAAAGGTTTTACCAAAAATCCGTACGGATGTGTCAATTTGGCTTTGTTGAGAACTTCTTCATTTGAATTTGCTGATAGGTAAATAAAAGGAATATTGTCTTCTGTTAGTTTTTCGGCCAGATCAATTCCTGTTTCTTTGCCAGAAAGAAAAATATCCAACAGGACTAATTCTGGTCTTTCTTGTGAAATATAATATTTAGCATCAGGTACCGAACGTGCGATGCCAATTACAGTGTGACCAGCTCTTTTCAGCATTAGTCTCAAATGATTTGCTTCTACAAACTGATCTTCAACAATTAGAAATTTTAACGGTTTTGCCATTTTTTAAGAATTAAATAAATACTGGTTATTTTCGTTGTAAGTAAATATCAAAGTTATTTTAGTGCCATTTAGACCGGTCATTAAAAACTTTCCTTCGATATCAGCAGACAGTCCTTGCATAAGTTTTATGCCTAATGAAGGATTGTTATAAGGATCAAAATTGTCTGGAAGGCCAACGCCATTGTCTTGAATAATTAATGTGTAATTATCAGCATCATCTGCTTTTAATGAAATGCTTATGATTTTATTTTCACGATTAGGAAATGCATATTTTATAGCATTTGTAACCGCTTCATTCAGAATTAAGCCAATGGGAATAGAATGTGATAAAGGCAGGCTGAAACTGCCAACTTCAAGAATAAAACGAATACTGCTTCGAAGCTGAAAAGAGTCTTTCAAATATTCGGTTAATTCAAATATGTAAGCTGGCATATCTATTACCGATAAATTGTCAGAATGATATAATTTATGGTGAATAAGCGACATAGCCTGAATTCTGTTTTGGCTGCTATTTATGGCTTGTAATGCTTCTTCATTTTTTAAAAACTCTGACTGGCTTGCCAAAAGTCCGACAACCATATGGAGGTTATTTTTTACTCGGTGATGAATTTCTCTAAGTAGCCATTCCTTTTCAATGACAAGATTTTGCAGTATAATATTCTTTTTATTAATCTCGTTTTGTTGGGTTTCTAACACTTGATACGTTTTCTTTTTGAACATAAAACTTTTGTATAGAAGTCCTAGAATAATGAGTAAAAGAATGACAAAAGTAATCATAGAATTACGCAAAAACACTTCATTATCAAGTCTGCTTTGCTGCAAAAGCGTTTTGTTCTTTAGCTTTACAATGTCCCTGTTTCTCTTGTCTGCCTCATAAATAATGTTGAGTCTTGTATAGATTGGATAAATAGCTTCTTGCTTCAGATGCGCAGCTTTATAAAAAAAGACAGCTTTCTTGAGATAGTGCAGGGAAGTATTAAACTTTGAGGACGAAAAATATAATTCACTAATTTCTCTGTAACAGTCGCCAATACGTTTATTATTGCCTGTTTTTTCAAATGTAGACGCAGCTTTGAAAATTGGATTTAATCTCTCTCTGATTGGTGCATTAGTTCGCATTTTTGCAGACCATACCATAACCCAAGATTCTGCCAGATCATTTAACTGGTCTGTATCGGTTAGCATCTTTATGGCTTTTTTTGCAGTTATCTCAATCATTAAATTGTTATTTCTCAGCTCGTGTATCATTGCAAGCTGTAAATAGCATTTGCCACAGTAAATTTTAGAATGCAGTGCTTGGCTTATCTTTAGCGCTTCCTCTGCGTACTGAAATGCCTTTTCTAATGTTTTAGGATTGTTATAAGAGGCTTCATACCAATCGCTTACTTTTAATAAAATTTTGATTTTATCTATGCTTTGAGGCAATATGCTAAGCAGTTTTTCTGCTTTTTTTACCTGAAATTCACTAAAAGCTTTTTCCTGACTGGAATATTGTTGTACTGTTAAGTTCTTACTCGAAGTCTCAAATTGGTTTTCTCTCTTTAGATTGGCGCAGAAAGCTTGGCTCTCAATTGTGCAAATAATGAGAACAAACAAAAATGTTTTGAATAGAGTAGAGAACATTTTTCGTAGAATTAAACTGGCTATACGAAGGTATTGATAATTATGTCTCTACGTTTAAAAAAATAGAAAATTGATAGGCAACGATATTTCGTCGGCAATTGTTTTTATGCTCATTTGCGATATTAATGTGAAGTATAGAAGCTAGTTTTAATTATTTTTTATACATTTCATGATTTGTTTTATATTCTAAAACTGAGTTTCTTTAAATAAAACAGTTTCGAAAAAAGTAGTTTCATTATGCACAAATCTGAAAGAAAACATTCTGTTTCGGTAATCGGTATACAGGAATTTAGAGATGACCAGTTCGCAGGAAGTGAAGAGATTTTGTTTAATGAACTCCATGGAGAAAGAATTATAGAAAAACCTCACTCGCATGATTTTTTTACCATTAGTCTATTCGAAAAGGCAAAAGGCACTCATTCAATCGATTCTATAGATTATCCTATTGACGATTATCAGGTTCATGTATTATTTCCTGGACAGATGCACAAATGGGATATTAAGGCTGAAACAGTTGGTTATCAGCTTATGATTGAACGGACTTTCTTTGAAAGATTTGCTCCTTATTTTAGATTTTCTTTCACCAACTACCAGAATCACCCTGTTATACAATTATCCCAAACTGCTTTTGAATTGCTACATTATGAATTTGATGCAATCAGAAATGAGTTGAAGCGATCGGATTTTCTCACATACCTTATTAATGCGCGTGCAGCGGTTATAGCATCTATTATCAGTAGAGAAGCAGAAAATGTTTTCACTGAATTTAAAGTATATCAGTCCAATTCAAGATTAGCATCATTCAATATGCTTATAGATGAATTCTTCAAGCAGGAGAAATCTGTGGCATTTTATGCTGCCAAACTAAATATTTCTGCTAATTACCTTAATGTCCTCTGCAAAAAACATCTTAAAATCTCTGCTACACAACTCATACAGCAGCGTGTGGAAACAGAAGCTAAAAGGTTGTTGGAAAGTGCCAATTTGTCTATAAAAGAAATTGCTTTTGAGTTGGGTTTTGTAGATCATGCGTATTTTTCTAATTTTTTTAAAAGCCAGACAGGAATATCACCGACTGAATTTCGGAAAAAGAAATAAATTCTTCAAGCTGCCGTAGGAATCATCCAAGTTTTCTGGTTTGTAAATCTGTACTTTTGAAATTGCTATCTTTCGCTTAAACAAAGAAAGCTCTTAATTAAATAAAATAGTATATGGAGAAGCGAGGTATTTCACGTAAAGATTTTCTAAAGAATTCCGGATTAGGTTTGGCGGGCATTGCCTTTATGCCATCAGTATTGCAAGGGCAAAATAGCCATTTGCAGAAAGACGAAATAACAGCATTGGGAAAATCTTATGCGTTGAAAAATGTTCGTCTGGAAACTGGTTTTGAATTTGAGGGAGAAGAAGTCGTGGCAACTAAAACTGGGCTTTTTTCTGTGGAAATCGAGAATGGGAAAATAAAGAGAATCAGCTCGAACGGAACAGGTAAAGAAGAAATAGATGCTAAAGGAATGCTAATGCTGCCATCTTTTAGAGACATGCATATTCATTTGGATAAGACTCTATATGCTGAAAAATGGCGCGCAGTACGCCGTTCGGGAGGAATAAAAGGAATGATTGCGTTGGAGCAGAAAACATTGCCCGATATGCTGAAAAACTCTACATATAAGGCTGAAAAACTCATTGAGCTATTGCAGTCGCACGGAACAGGATTTGCTCGCAGCCATGTTAATATTGAAGCTACATCTAAACTAGATTCTCTTAAAAATCTAGAAAAAGCATTGGAAAACAAAAGGAATGGTTTTGGCGCAGAATTGGTAGCTTTTCCGCAACACGGTTTATATTATACAGATTCACTTCCTTATATGAAAGAAGCAGCAAAAATGAACATTGATTTTATAGGAGGTTTAGATCCTACAAATGTTGATGGTTCTATTCAGAAAACGATGGATACCACGATTCAGCTTGCTTTAGACAATAATAAAGGAATCGATATTCATTTGCATGAATCAGGAAAATCTGGTATTGATACTATAGAATATTTAATTGCTAAAGTAAATGAGAATCCAGTTTTAAAAGGAAAAACTTTTGTCAGCCACGCCTTTGCTCTTGCTACTATGGACAAGGCCAAACAGGAAACAATAGCTGAACAGCTGGCGGCTGCGCAAGTAGGCATTATTTCTACAATACCTTTTGGCGGAACTATTATGCCAATTCCCACATTATTGAAACATGGCGTAAATGTTATGACAGGAAATGACAGTATTGTGGATTATTGGAGCACTATGGGAACAGGAAGTGTATTGCAGAAAGCCAACCTTGCAGCGCAATTATACGGACAGGTTTCAGAACTCGGATTATCTAGAATGCTAAAGCTAGCAACAGCAGGACCTATTCCGTTAGATGACAAAGGAATACAGCAATGGCCAAAAGCTGGGGATGATGCCAATTTGGTACTTGTAGACGCTAGCTGTTCTGCAGAAGCGGTTTCTCGTATATCACCAATAAAATCTCTTATTTACAGAGGCAATATTGTTTTCTAATTTATATGTTTATGAAAAATATTGTCATTCTTTTAATAATACTAATAATGCCTGTTGGTATCTATCAACCAATTTGGGCTTTTCAAAAAAATATAAACATGCAAAAGGATATTCTTCAACTAGTACAACAGAATGATATTTCTGGTATTGAGAAAGCTTTAGAAAATGGAGCAAATGCAAATGCAGTTGACAATGCTAAGCGCTCACTACTGCTGATTGCCACGATGGGAAAGCAAACAGAAATGGCAAAGATTTTACTAAAATATAAGGCAGATGTTAACCAGCAGGCAGAGAACAAGGACAGCGCTTTTCTGTATGCTGGTGCAAGCGGACAGACAGAATTGGTAAAATTATTTTTGAGTAATGGTGCCCGCTTCGATATTTTCAATCGCTATAATGGATCGGCACTTATTCCCGCATGCGAACGTGGTCATATAGAAACGGTCAGACTGCTTGCAAATACTAAAAACTTTCCGATTGATCATGTTAACCGCCTAGGCTGGACTGCTTTAATGGAAGCTATTGTTTTGGGAGACGGAAGCTTAAAATACCAGCAAATTGTTCAGATTCTAAAAGATGCTGGTTCAAGAATGGATATACCTGACCATGACGGAATAACTCCGCTACAGCATGCTCAGAATAAAGGATTCAAAGAAATTGTGGCAATTATAAAATCATGAGAATATTTCAAGTTTTCTCTGCTTATTTTCTGTAAATTTGAATGTATTTACAAAAGAAAAATCCTAATGGAAATTTAGAAAATACCCTAAATTATTAAACTTAACAAATAATGCATATTCTTTATCAAAGCCCAAAAATAATTATTCGCGAATTTTTACCTCAGGAAAAGCAAACATTCTTAAACCTTTTTAAAGATAGTGAAGTAACAAAATATCTTCCTGACACTTCACCAGAAAGATATGTCGAAATGTTCAATGAACTACTTGAAAATTATGAAAAGAAAAATCTTAGTAGATGGGCTATATTTAATGCTATAGATAATGATTTTATAGGAATGTGCGTTGCTAGAATTTTTGCGCACAACACAAATCAAGTAGAGATTGGATATGTGCTTGGCAGGGAATATTGGGGGAAAGGTATTGCTACAGAGGTTTGTAAGGCTTTAACGCATTATAGTTTTGCAAATACAGATACGAAAGAAGTTGTTGCTATAACAGATCTTGACAACTTTGGCTCACAAAATGTACTGCAGAAAGTTGGTTTTAAGCGACTAAATAATTTGATAAGAAACGAAGAGGAGCTAGCTTATTTTATGATAGAAAGATTCTAGTTTCATCTATAAAAAGGTTTAATTTTTTATAGCAAAAAGCCTGACGCTAGAGTGTCAGGCTTTTTGTTATTAATGGTTTTTAATTTAAAATTTATTATTTTTTAGATGCAGCGATAACAACTTTAGCAACTGCTTCAGGCTGTGACATAAAGACTACATGACTACCTTTAACTTCTGTAACTTTAGTGTTAGAACGTTTGTACATAGCGCGCTGAATAGATGGGTCAATACTTTTATCGTTTGTTGCAACAACTGCAAAAGCTGGTTTATCTCTCCAAGCTGCTTTTGTAATTGGGGTTACAAAACCTTTTGCATAAAATGCTCCTTGAGATGCATACATAAAATCGGCTTCTTCTTTGCTAATATCGGCACAAAAACCAGCATGGTATTTAGCTTGATCATAATAAACAATTCCTTTATCATCTGGAGGCAATACACCATTTTCTGGAGCTGGAGGTGCAGTTTGCAACCATTGTAAAGCAGATTCGCCATTATCAGGCTGAAAAGCGGCTACATAAACCAAAGCTGCAACTTTTGGGTGATTTCCCGCTTGTGTAATTACGGCACCACCCCAAGAATGGCCTACCAAAACTGTTGGTCCATCTTGTCTGTCTAAAACTACATTTGTTGCAGCGACATCATCTTCAAGAGAAGTTAATGGATTTTGTACAATAGTAACATGATAACCTTTTTTTGTCAAAACCTCATAAAGTGCTTTCCATCCAGAACCATCGGCAAAAGCACCGTGAACTAATACAACGTTTTTAATTTGTGCTGAATTTGCTGTTTGAGCGTTTGAATTTGCTGTTGCAAATAAGAAACTGAAAATTAATGCTACGAACATGAAATAACGATTCATTTGTTCTCTTAAAGATGTTGTTTTCATTTTTGTTGATTTTAAATTGTTGTTGAAAATGTCTATTAAAAAAAATTGAAATTTTTGTTTTTAAATCAGTTGTTTGATTTTGATGAGACAAATGTATGGCGACATGTGTCATTAATCAAATTAATAATTTTTAATAATTATTACTTTTATTTATAATATAAGATTAAATGCTGCAAAGTCTAGGCTGATACAAAAATGAAGCGGCAGTATTACTTTAAAAAAAATAGAAGTGCAGGTGTAGTACTGTAAAGAAAAGGGAGATTTATTCTTTAAACTTTGCAAATGTTTGATTATTAGTGTTTAAAGTTAAAAAAAATAAAACAAAGGCTTTTATAAAAAAGAACAACAATCTGAAATACTATTTAGTATTTTAGTAGGTAATGACAGGCAATTTTAATCAGGTTTTTTAGTTAAAAAGGAACCTCATTGTGATACCTTGTAAGATACTTCAAACTATAGTTCAGGTCCGAATAAATCTCAATGGTCCACTTTTGTACTGTTTATTTAAAATAACATAAGAATTTCTTGTAAAAAAATCGAATCACAAATATTAGGCTGTGAAGACTTGTAAGATCTAAATATTAGTGCATAAAAAAAGAGACAACTATTAATTAGTTGTCTCTTTTAGTGACTCTTACTGAACAATTTACAAACCATTTTATGAACGATTTAAAGAAATTGGCCTACTTTCAAGTAAATTTGTAAGATAATTATTTTGAATTTTCGCTTAGAAGCGGTTTGTATGTATTGTAAGGGTTAAACGTTAAAAAATGTCAAAACAGAAGGATATTTAAATTTACTGGGATGTAAAAACTTTTATAAAATTCTTGAAAATCAAATTTAGTATTGACTAAATAAAAACAAATTAGTTTTTAGTAAAATTAAACAATACATTTGGAGATTATTCAAATCAAAATTTGTTGAGGATATTAGAGTTTTTTAAATTGTTTTAATCTAATTAGAAGTTAATTTTGTTGGATACTTAATTTGTTAGTTTTCTGTACAAATAAAGATATTTAATTTAACTCATTAATTGTCGTTCGATTGGGGTTAAAAATTGATTTATTTTGTCTAGTTAACCGCTGAATATTGCTCATCTGAGACAGGTTCAAGCCAAGTTACTTGAGTATCTCCCCTAAAATTGGTAATCGCAATATGAACCATTTTTGTATCCGCGGATGCGCCATGCCAGTGCTTTACGTTTTCAGGGATATTTACAACATCGCCTTTTTTTATTACCTGTGCCGGTTTTCCTTCTTCTTGATAGATTCCACTTCCTTCTGTAACTAGTAAAACTTGTCCCTTAGGATGAGTATGCCAGTTGGTTCTTGCTCCTGGTTCAAATGTTACGCTTCCAGCTGAAAATTCATTGTTTTTGTCACGTGCTACTAATGGTTTTAAAAAGGCACTGCCTGTAAACCATTCGTTTGGAAGGGGCTCTCCTTGTGGGAAAATTTCTGTTGTACTCATTTTATTTTCTGATTTAGAACTGCAAGCAGTTAAAATTGAAGTTGTTATAAATGTAAGAATTATTTTTTTATTTTCATTCTGGAATAGCTTTAATAATTTTTGCTGGAATACCGGCAACTATTGTATTATCAGGCACATCTTTTGCAACTACCGCTCCAGCGGCAACTATTGAATTTTCTCCAACAGTTACACCCGACAAAATAGTTGCCGCAGTTCCGATCCAAGCATTTTTTTTAATATGTACAGCTCCGGGAACGAGCGATTGTCTATTTTGACTGGAAATGGGATGTCCTTCCGAAATAATATTTACTCTTGGCGCAATCAATACATTATCTTCTATAGTAATGCCGCCTAAATCCAAAAAGGTACAGTTAAAATTAATAAAGACGTTTTTTCCTATTTTGATATTCTTTCCATAATTAATATGAATGGGTGTAAATATAGTAGTACTTGGATCAATTGTACTAGTAATAATTTCGCTTAAAATAGAACGGATTTCCGAAGGATTGGCTGTATTATTTAAACGAAGAAGTATTTTTTTTGTAATGAAAGATTCTTCAAGCAGCCTATGAGCCTGAGCGTTTGATGAAGAGATAGTTTCGCCATTCAAAAGCTGTGCAAAAACATCTTCTTTTGTTGCTTTTGTATCCATTTTAGTTTTTTCAATTTTAAAAAATAGTATGACCAATTATTTTAGATTATTTTTAAAAAATGCATCTAGTTTATCAAATGGAATTTTATCTAATCTGTCGTATAGATCAACGTGAACTGCATTTGGTATAATCATTAACTCTTTAGGTTCGGCTGCTGCTTTAAAAGCATCCTCGCTAAAATATCTCGAATGTGCATTTTCTCCAGCGATAATCAATATAGGTCTTGGGCTTATTTCTTTAATGTAAGACAGAATCGGCATATTCATAAAAGAAATAGGCATAGTTGCTGTCCAAGATGCATTTGAATTGATTGAGCGAACATGAAAACCTCTGGGTGTTTTATAATAATCAAAATATTCTTTTACAAATTGAGGTTCGCTGCCAGTTAGTTTTTGAGGAAGATTATTTGCAGATGGAGCATAAGTCCCGTTTTGTGCATCTTTCCAACGCTGTTGTCCTAATTGTTCTAAGTTTTTTGCACGCTGTTCATCAGTTACGATATCATTATAACCTTTAGACATTACTCTAGTCATATCGTACATACTTGTTGTTGCAACGGTTTTAATGCGTTTGTCAGCTGCTGAAGCATTTAAAGCAAAACCTCCAAATCCGCAGATGCCTATAATTCCGATTTTTTCTCTATTAATGTTTTTTTGAAGACCTAAAAAATCAACTGCAGCGCTAAAATCTTCCGTGTTTATATCTGGAGAAGCCACATTACGAGGTTCGCCACTGCTTTCTCCTGTGTAAGACGGATCAAAAGCCAATGCGGCAAATCCACGCTCGGCCATTTGATTGGCATGTAAACCTGATGATTGTTCTTTTACTGCCCCAAAAGGACCGCTGATTGCTATTGCAGCAAGCAATGTTTGGTCTGAGTTTTTTGGAAGATAAAGATCTCCTGAAAGGGTAATGCCGTAACGATTCTTAAAAGTTACTTTTTGTCGGGTTACTTTATCGCTTAATTTAAAAGTATAATGTTCTTCTGTCGTATTCATTTTCTTTTTATTTTGAATTGATTCATTGTTTTGTGAAAAAGCTTGTCCGATAACTAAAAGAGACATAGCTGCTAATGCTATTATTTTCATCTGTTTAAAGTGTTTTAGATTACAGCTACAAAATTAAAACGGCACCATCAGGCGCCGTTAAAGAATATCAAACCAAAAATTAAGAATATCAAACCTCGATTTTTCTATGTGATTTTGGATTAGTTCCTGTATGTTTTTTAAAAAAGTTGTTAAAATAGGTTGGGTACTCAAATCCGAGTGCATATGCAATTTCTGCAATATTCCAGTCCGTATGCTGCAGTAGTGCTTTTGCTTCTGCTGTTATTCTTTCTGTAATGTGTGATGTGGTTGACTTGCCCGTGATTTCTTTAACCGCTCGGTTTAAATAGTTGACATGAATGTTTAAGCTCTGAGCGTAATCTTTTGCTGTTGTCATACGAAGCGGACTATCAGCACTTTCTATCGGAAATTGTCTTTCTAAGAGCTCAAGAAATACCGAAGCAATTCTTGATGTACCGTTTCTGCCTTCATTATTATTTTCAGAAGGCTGCAATTTCAAAGATTCATGGATGATTAAATGTATGTAACTGCGTATGAGTTCATCTTTATAGGTATAATCGCTTTTTTGTTCTTCAATCATTTTTTGAAAAAGTGTATTAAGGAACAATCTCTGTTCTTCCGAAATCTGAAGAACAGGCGTTCCTCCAATTTTAAAAAAAGGCGATTGATGAAGACTTTCTGAACGTTCGGACTGTTTTAAGAATTCTTCAGAAAACAAAATCGTATAACCGGTGTATGTCGTAGAAATTGTTTCCCACGAATAGGGTATATGCGGATTGCCGAAAAACAATATAGTTCCTTGCTGATCAAAACTTTTGTCAGCATAATGAATTTTACTGTGCCCCGTAGTCAGGCATATTTTAAAGAAATCTTTTCTGCTGTAAATACGGGTCGCATTACTGTCATCTTCTATTTGAAAAGCTTTGAAACCTTTTAGCTTAAGCTCATTATTAAACTCAGAAACACTGCGAACTGTTTTTTTTTTCATGATGCAAAGTTAATAAAATCAAATCTAATTGATAGAAATATGGTATCAATGTAGTAGGAATTATATCTGTTCCTAATATTTGGAAAACTCCTTGCAAGTATTAAATGTGAAATTAATTTATTTGTGTTAGACGTAATGAAGTATAAAAAGAGACGCCAATTGTCTTCAATTGGCGTCTTTTGGCTTTGTGACCCTTACTGAAGTTAAAAGATTGATTTATTTCTTTTATAAGTATTACTGTTTTTTGTTTCATTCAGAGTTTTTAAAATGCAAAAGCCGAAAAAGTTTCGGCTTTTGCAAATTCAATAAATTACAGGTTTTCTTTAAAAAATGGAACTGCTTTTTCAAGTGCTTGTCTTACAGGTTCTGGCTGATCATAAAGCTCATAATGAGAAGTATTTTTTAATACGACTAGTTCCTTTTTAATAGAAGCAGCACGGCGAATAATTTCATACCCGTCTCTGTATGCGCCAAAACCTCCAGGTTTATCTCCTATAATGACTAAAATGGGTTGTGTTAATAATGTTTCTGCGAGATAAAATGCGTCCCATCCCATCCCAATGCTTAAACGTGAATATACCGCACTGGTAGCCCCTCCAGGGAATTGGCCTCTTGCTGTTTTATAATAATCTGTGGCTTCCAGAACATCAATGTCTGTGATACCTGCCTGTTTTCCGGCTTCCACAGATTCTGGGAGCATGTTAATGGTAAGCAGATTTTCCCCTTTTGCTTCGGCAGAGCGCTGGAAGGCTGTATTGTTCAATACTTCCATTGGGCTTCCGCCAGCAAAACCATCACGAAGCAGACGACCAAAATTAACTCCAGTAATAGAGACTACAGCTTTTATGCGACGTTCCGTCATTGCAATATTTAGAGAATAGGCTCCGCCACCACAAACTCCTAAAATTCCAATTTTTTCCGTGTTGATGTAAGGAAGTGTCTCTAGATAATCGATCGCATAACGCACATCGTCAGTACGTTGGTATGGATTTTCCATATAGCGGGGAGTGCCACCGCTTTCGCCTTGAAAAGAAGCATCGAATACTAATGCAACAAATCCAGCTTCTGCCAGAGCTTTTCCGTAGATATTTCCGCTTGTCTGTTCTTTACAGCTCCCGATAGGGTGCATGGTAATTATTACAGGATATTTTTGGTCTTCATTGAAGTCTTTGGGAAAATGAAGTATGCCCGCATTTTCCCATGCTAAATTTTTAAATGTTATTGCTTTTGTGCCCATGATAATTGTTTTTAAATAATTTCAAGAATTAAAAGGGTGTTCTCCGTTTAAAAAAATCACCCTTTTCCAATATGCGATTCTATCCAATTAAATGAGGTTCTTTTTGAAGAATGCCGAAAGTTCAAGAGCAGCTTCGTTTACATAACTCTGTTTATCATAAAGATCCATATGATCTGCACCTTTCACAATATGTTTGGTTTTATCTGCAGATGCTGCGCGATGAAGCAAGTCATCGCTCATCCATGCACTCCCAGCGTTGCTTCCAACTACAGCAAGCAGAGGCTGTGTGAAAAAAGCTTCGGCTTTGTTGTAAGCATCATAAGAAATGATTTGGGAAAGACTTCTTGCAGTGGCAAAACCTGGAGCGGTAGGATATTGGCATCGCGGAGTGTGGTAGTATTCCCAAGCGCCTCTTAATTCAGCATTTGGAGCATCTTCTTCTTTCATTGGAGCCAAAGGCATTGTGGCAATGGCAGCACCGCTTGCATCATTTGTTCTGGCATTTGAACCCGCAATAAGATAAGGAAGGGCATCAGCATCTTTTACATTGTTTTCCCAGCCATTGCGAAACATAGATCCGATATTAACCGCGCTTACCATACCAACAGCTTTAATGCGATGGTCATTGATTGCTGCGTTGGCAGTATATCCCGCACCAGCGCAAATACCCATAGCGCCAATATTCTGCTGATCTACATAAGGCAATGTAGTTAAATAGTCAATTATGGCGCTTACATCTTCTGTACGGATGTATGGATTTTCCAATTGGCGTGGTTCCCCAGTACTTTCTCCCTGATAGGAAGCATCGTAGGCAATGGTAAGGAATCCCATTTCTGAAAGTTTTTTAGCATACAAACCTGCGGTCTGTTCTTTTACGCCGCCTCCTGGATGTGAAACTACAATAGCAGTATGCTTTTTGGTTTCATTAAATCCTTCCGGAAAATTAATTACAGCTGACATTGAGATATTTCCATTGTTGCTGTTTTTGAAGTTTACTTTTTTCTGTGACATGATTTCTATTTGTTTAGTTTATATAACTTTTTCATTGATACAAAGTTACATCGGTACACAAGCTCAAAACGTAGACAGAATACTCAAAAACAGATACATTTTACTGATTCTCATTTTCAGGAATAAAAAAAGCAGCCGTTAAGCTGCTTTTGGGTATAAATGATTCCTTTAATTATTGATTACGGAATACTTTAGGTGAAAGTCCCGTTTTCTTGCGAAAAAAGCGGGCAAAATAATTTGGATAGTCAAATCCCAGACTATATGAAATTTCGCTTACAGAAAGGTTTGTATTGCTTAGTTTGTCTTTTGCCAATCGGACAACAAAATCCTGAATGTGTTCACTTGGCGAACTTCCTGTAAAGTGCTTGATCAGGTCACCGAAATAGTTGGGAGATAAGTTTGATTTCTGTGCAAAATAGGCTACTGACGGCAATCCCGCAATGCTTTCTTCTTGATTGAAAAAATCTTCCAAATGATTATTGAAATCCGAAATCACCTTATGATAGATCTTGCTTCTCGTATCAAACTGGCGGTCATAAAAGGCCTGAGTATAAGTGAGTATAAGAGTAATGTAGGAGATGATAATATCTTTGGAATAATACTGCTTTGAAAATTCATCGTATGCTTTTTTATAAAGATCCCACAATAAAGCTTCTTCCTCTTTGGTGAGAAATAACGCTTCATGATGGCTGTCATAATGGGTGAAATTATAATTTTTAGCCATCTTGCTCAAATATTTGCCGCTTACCATTATGGCATATCCTGAAGAAGGGGGGGCAATATCCCATCCTATGGAGTTGTGCGGGCAGTCCACATACATATAAGAATTCGACTGATCTTCCAGCAGTTCCTGCTGAACCAGATTTTTATCAAATGGCGGCTTTATGGCTAAAAGGTAAAAATCGATTGTAACGGCCTCTGATTTTAGGAGAACGTTTTCTTCATTTTGGAAATTTACAATATGAAGATCTTCGTTTTTGATGCTCTTTAAATTCAGATATTTTGTGAATTCAGATATGTCCAATATTTTTTTTTCCATAATAGTCTTGGATTAAGATAATGCAAAATTAGAAAATTGATTATTCATGCGAATGATACAGATCAAGGTAAAATGGATACATTTTACTGATTTAAATTTTCACCTTTTAAGATGAATTTCATCGAGAACAATGTTTCAGTAGAAAAAGCCGTTATTATTCTTTCCAAAAATGGCATTCAGGCAGATGAGAAGGTAGCTGAAATTATTTTGGAATTATTGTATTTAATGTCAAAAAAATATAATAAACCAAAAGAGAAAAAAACTATATCCTTAACGGGATTTCGAACCATTGTTCAGCTTCGATTAAATCTCTGATAGCACCACTTTAAGACTGTTTATTTCAAACAGACTAAGAATTTCTTGTGAAAAAATCGAACCACAAATATTAGGCTGTGAAGACTTGAAAAATCTACATATTAGGGCATAAAAAAAGAGACAACTATTTGCTAGTTGTCTCCTTAAGTGACCTCGACAGGATTCAAACCTGTAACCTTCTGAGCCGTAATCAGATGCGCTATTCAGTTGCGCCACGAGGCCTTTTTGTTATCAATTAGCTATTTTTTTGTAGCTTTGTTGATTGCTTATTGCGGGTGCAAAGATAGACATAAAAGTGACATATACAAGCAAAAAATAACAGAAAATTTAAAAAAAATGAAGATAGAAAATTATATACGTGATATTCAGGGATTTCCAAAAGAAGGAATTTTGTTTAAAGATATCACACCTTTGCTAATTAACCCTGAAGCCCGAACAAATTGCTTAAGAATTTTGGTGAACTCTTTAAAAAATCAAAAAATAGATAAGGTTGTAGGTGCAGAATCACGTGGTTTTTTCTTCGGAATGCTGCTTGCTCAAGAGTTAAATGCTGGATTTGTCCCGGTAAGAAAACCGAGAAAGCTTCCTTTTGATACGATTTCGGCTTCTTATGAACTTGAATATGGAATAGATAGCTTGGAAATGCATACAGATGCCATCAAAAAAGGAGACCGTGTTTTAATACACGACGATGTATTGGCTACTGGCGGAACCGCAAAAGCAGTCTGTGAATTGGTAGAGAAACTAGGAGGTGAAATCGTACAGTGCAATTTCTTGATGGAATTGACTTTTCTTAACGGAAGAGAAAAAATTAATAAGTACCCCGTTTTTGCAGCTTTAACGTATTAAACAAAAACAATTTTATGCTTAATGGCATAAAGCACCAATCCGATTCGGGTTTTTATTTCAAGTTTATCAAAAAGTGATTCTCTATAGCCGTCAATGGTTTTAGGGCTTAAGCACATTTCTGATGCGATTTCCTTATACGTCATTTCTGTACAGGCATGTTTGATAAAAACAATCTCTTTTTCTTTTAGACAGATTTTTTTGTTTTCGCTGTTGACTTTATTAATCAGCATTCCAGAAACAAGTTCGGTAAAATAAAAGCCCTTTTCGATGACGCATTCAATTGCTTCTTTGAATATCTCAGGCGAAGTATCTTTCAGCAGATAGCCTTTTGCTCCATTTGTAATCATCTTAATGATAATTTCTTCGTCGTCATTGACCGATAAAGCAATTACTTTTAGATTGGGTCTGTTGTCTTTGAGCCATTGCATAGTGCTTAGTCCATCAAGAACAGGCATATTGACATCCAGCAGAACAAGATCAGTTTCATTGGAATTATTTTCTTCAAGAAAGTCTATAAAAACTTTTCCGTTTTCAAAACGTTCTGTAACCTCATAATCTCCAAAACTTTTAATCAGCAGTTCAAGAGATTGGGAAAAAAGCAAATGATCGTCTACAATTATTAGTTTTCTTTTAGAGTTAGTCTTCATGGTCTTGGGTTAAAGGATATTCGATGGTTACACTGGTTCCTGTGTTGTCTGAATTTAGAATTAATTCGGCGCCAATAAGTTTGGCTCTTAATTTCATATTGTTTAATCCAATTCCTGAATTTGACTTTTCGAGGTCATATCCAATTCCGAAATCTTTTAGTTTCAATGTAAAAAGAGAATCAGTGGTTTCAATATGTACGTCAAATAGATCGCTTCTAGAATGTTTTAAACTGTTGTGGAGCGCTTCTTGGAAAATTCTGTAAATAATAAGTTCGTGTTCTTTATTTATTACAGGAACTGGTCCGATTTGGTTGAAATTGAATTTAATTTTTTTTAGTTTTTTAATTCTTTCTAAATCCTGCTGGATAGCTTCGAGAAAGTTATTTTGAAGCAGATTGTCTTTGTTTATAATTCTCGAAAGAATTCTCAATTCGTCTAAAGATTTTGCCAGAACAACTTTCAGGTCTTTAAGTTCGCTTATTTCAACATTTTTGTTGCTTATACAGATGTTAAGCTGCATTATAGCAACCGAAATAATCTGTCCAATATTATCATGCAATTCTTTACTGATTTCGCATAAAGTCTGATCCTTTATTTCAATCCTTGTTTTAACCAATTCGGATTGGAAATACAAATCAGCTTCCATTTTTTCTACTAAAAATTTATTTTTCTTCTTTAAAAAATAGAAGAAAATAACAAGTAAAATAACGATCAGGGTAAAGAAAACAATACCCAGGGAAATAACTAATAGTTGTATTTCTTTTCGCTCCATATAAATCCGATTATAAAACAGCTATGCGCCAGAAAATTTAAAATAAAGACGACTAAACTAAAAATGGAATCATCTTGTTTTATTAAAAACCAATTGATAGCCAGCATAAAAGGTGTAAAAGGAACATGAAAAACGAGTATGCCGAGTATATACCAGAAAAATACAGATTTCTTAAAATTCAGTATTTTTTCCGAATTAAAAATTTCAACCAAATACAGGCACGATAATATTAAAACTAATAATACACCAATTGCAAAACTATAGGTAAAAGAACGGTTAATATCTTCTTTGAAATATAGAAGATTTAGGAAAAAGGAAACGATAAACAGAATTAAAAAAAGGACAGCCGAAATTTTGTGATCTTTTTTAGTAAGTAAGGCTCTTAGAAGTAAAATATAGGCAGAGAGGCTGGCAAACATGTAGAAATTATAAACATGAAAATTGAGCAAACCCGTCCATTGGGTAAAATAATAGCCTATAATTTCAATTACTACAGAAAACCAGATTAAAAGTACTAAAAATTTAGCTTTATTGCTAGGAAGTTTTGGCAGTGCAAACAAACCAATAATTCCTGACAATAAAGCCATATAAATGATATAAGATCTTAAAAATTCGAACATATTTTTTTAATAAATTAAGCTTGGCGGTCTTCCGATGTTTCCGTAATTCATTGGTTCAATGTCTTGTAGGTCTGAAGAGGCTTCTTGCATTAAAGCAAAGCTTTGGACTTGATTGTTATTTTCTGCTTTTTTGCCCGTAGGGACCAGAAATAAAGTCGTCAATCCTGCTTTTTCTCCGTGTTTTTCATCATCTGGATATACTCCAAAATAAAAACGTATTCCATCAACATTGTAGCCATTTTTTGCACCATTAGTTTTTATATAATGAATATAGTTTTCCAATTCTTCTAAAGAATACCAGATAGCATTGGCATCTTCTTTTTTTTCTTTACCAGCAACAAGAGAAGCTCTTTTGTTGTTGTAATTTACGTTTAATTGTCTAGCAAATTCTTTTGTAATTAATTGGCTAGGCTTTGCAGGTGGATTTTTCATAGTTTTTTATTATTAATTGGTTTAAATGTTTAGTTAACAGATTTTTGAGTTTGTTTACAGGGCAAAATTATCTGAAACGGAAAATTCGGACAAGGGGAAATATACCCTTTTTTGTTTAGGTAAAATTATTTAAAAAATTGAGTTAAAGTGCTGTTGTTTAATAATTTATAAAAGTATAATTTTACGTAGCCAGTTTTGAGATTGTATTACAGCAGATATACGTTTTAAGTTTACTAAGATTGTTTTGCAATCAATATCTGAATTCTCGACCCTTATATTGTTCATTTTTATTGTCAAAATACCCCGAACAATAATACTATTATTTCATACGAAGTCTATTATTTGACAAAACGATGTATTTAATTCTTCAAGCATCAATTATCACCAAAAACAAACCTAATGAGAACTATTAAAGCAGGAACAAAATCTCCCGAAGTTTATTACTTAAATGAAATTTTGGCTAAATTAAAATACAATGTAATTGTTTCTGATTATTTCGGAAAAGAGACAGATAAAGCAATCAAAGATTTTCAGTTGAAAAATAATCTTGTGGTTGATGGAGTAGTGGGGCTTAAAACTTGGTCTACACTTTTAGAAAAAAGCAAAAATGGCGTGTCGACAAATAACAAATTATTATCTGAACAGGATTTAATCGACTTTTCTAACCATTTCAAATTAGAACTTGCGGTTGTAAAAGCGGTAAACGAAGTCGAAAGCAACGGAAAAGGCTTTTTGATTGATGGACGTCCGAAGATTTTGTTTGAAGGACATATTTTTTGGAATGAATTGAAGAAAAGAAATATCGATCCGAAGACTTTTGTAAATGCAAATACACAGGATATTTTGTTTGAAAATTATACGAAGAAATATTACGTTGGCGGAACAGCTGAATATGCACGCTTAGAAAAGGCAAAAAAGCTCGGCTCAGACAAAAAAATAGCCGATGCGGCAAATTGTTCAGCTTCGTGGGGACTTTTTCAAATTATGGGCTTTAATGCAGTTTCTATCGGATATAGCAGTATTGATGAATTTGTAGATAAAATGAATCAGAACGAAGGTGAACACCTCAAAGCTTTCGGATTATTTCTAGAAAAAAATAATCTAATTGGACTACTGCGAAATAAAAACTGGACATCGTTTGCTTTAAAATACAACGGACCAGCTTATAAAACCAATAAATACGATGAAAAGTTGATGAGAGCGTATCAGAAATATGCTTGAGAATTAAAAATTGAGAATTAAAAATTAAAAATTTAGCCTTTGCGAAACTTTGCGTAAATCTTAGCGCTCTTTGCGGTAAAACTATACTCAAAGTATATCAACTTGAAAACCTGAAACCTGAAACTTGAAACCTGAAACTTGAAACAAAAAACAAAACCCGACTAGTTCTTTTAAAAACAAGTCGGGTTTGTATATTAATATAACGAGATTTTATCTTAAACTCGCTCCAAGCTCAGTTTCAAATGTCTGCTGCAATTTAGACATGATTTTGTCGATTTGAGCGTCAGTTAATGTTTTCGTATTGTCTTGAATAGTGAAACTCAAAGCATACGATTTTTTTCCTTCTGGCAATTTGTCTCCTTGGTAAACGTCAAATAAATTAACGTCTTTTAAAAGCGTTTTTTCTGTTTGTTTAGCCAAATTGAAGATGCTTTCGTAAGTTGTGCTTTGGTCAATTAATAAAGCCAAATCTCTACGAACTTCTGGATATTTAGGAATTTCAGTATATTTAATTTTTCCTGTAATGATTTTTAAAACCAAATCCCAGTTAAAATCAGCGTAATAAACATCTTGTTTAATACCGAAATGCTTCAAAATAGGCTTTTTAATAACACCCATTTCAACCAAAATATCATTATTGTAAGTAATCGCAGTTCCTTCAGAATAAATATCAGATTGAACAGGCGCGTTTGAAATTTTTTCAATTCCTAAACGAGATAAAATTGCTTTTACATATCCTTTCAACAAGAAGAAATCTGTTGTTTTCTGCGGATTAGTCCAGCTTTCTTTGTTTCTATTTCCAGAAATCAATAAAGAAAGATGTTTGTGCTCTTCGTATCCGTTTAAATACTTATGATAGGTTTTTCCGAATTCAAATAATTTCAAATCCGAATTTTTTCTGTTAATGTTATATGAAACCGCTTCTAAACCAGAAAACAATAAAGACTGGCGAAGTGTTGCTAAATCACTACTCAACGGGTTCAGCATTGAAACATTATGTTCCTCTTTTAATGAAGCAGATAATTTCGCGTAAGCTGCCGTTGTCAATGAATTGGCCATCATTTCGTGGAATCCTTGAGAATTCAACTGAGAAGCAATTACATTCTGTACTTTATAATCTTCTGTTCTTGGCGAATTTGCTACAGTAGCATTAAATTTCTTAGAGAAATTAATGTTGTTATAACCGTAAACTCTCAAGATCTCTTCGATTACGTCAATTTCACGCTGAACGTCTACACGATATGCAGGAATCGTTAAGCCTAAACCTGTATCAGAAACGCTATTTACTTTAATGTCTAAAGAAACCAAGATCTTTTTGATGGTATCTTTCGGAATTTCTTGTCCAATGATTTTAGAAACATGGCTGAAATTCAATAAAACAGAGTAATCTTCAACTTTTTTAGGATACACTTCCACAACATCAGAAGTGATTTTTCCGCCAGCTACTTCTTGAATTAAAAGTGCTGCACGTTTTAAAGCATATTCTGTTATTGTTGGGTCAATTCCTCTTTCAAATCTGAAAGAAGCATCTGTACTCAATTGATGTCTTTTTGCTGTTTTACGAATGCTTACTGGATCAAAATAAGCACTTTCCAAGAAAATAGAGGTTGTTCCTTCAGTAACTCCAGATTTTTTACCTCCAAAAACACCAGCAATACAAAGCGGACCTTTTTCGTCACAAATCATTAAATCTTCTTTATGAAGTGTTCTTTCAACATCGTCAAGAGTTACAAATTTAGTTCCCTCTTCAACTGTTTTTACAATCACTTTTCCGTTGATTTTTGCAGCGTCAAAAGCGTGTAAAGGCTGTCCTAATTCATGTAAAACATAATTAGTAACGTCTACAATATTATTTTTTGGAGTTAATCCAATAGCTTTCAAACGGTCTTGTAGCCAGCTTGGAGATTCGTGAACCGAAATTCCAGAAATAGTAACACCGCAATATCTTGGAGCCAAATGATTATCTTCAACATTTACGTCAATTTTTAGCGTACGCATGTCTACTCTAAAATTGCTTACAGAAGGCGTAATCAATTCTACGTTTACTCCGCGTTGCAGCATTCCTGCTCTCAAATCACGTGCAGTTCCAAAATGGCTCATGGCATCGGCACGGTTTGGTGTCAATCCGATTTCGAAAACTTCATCATTTGCAATTTGGAAAACTTCAGATGCAGGAGTTCCAGGAACTAAATCTTCTGCCAAAACCATAATTCCGTCATGGCTAGTTCCCAAACCTAATTCATCTTCAGCACAGATCATTCCGTGACTTTCCTGTCCGCGGATTTTTCCCTTTTTAATGGTAAACTCTGCACCATCTTTATCGTATAAAACAGTTCCAATTGTTGCAACTGGTACTTTTTGTCCTGCAGCCACATTTGCAGCACCACATACAATTTGTACAGGAGCTTCTAAGCCAATGTTAACTGTAGTAACTTTCAATCTATCAGCATCAGGATGTTTTTCGCATGTTAGAACATGTCCAACAACAACGCCTGACAAACCTCCTTTTATTGATTCGTATTTTTCGACAACTTCAACCTCTAAACCTAAATCTGTTAGTAATTCAGAAGTCTGCTCAGATGTCCAATCTGTTTTAATAAATTGTTTTAACCAGTTGTAAGATATTTTCATTGTAGTTCTTTAATTCTTTGTATGAGGTTACAAATATAAGGATTGCGCGTTGGAGTAGGAAAAAATTGAGTAGTTTTTTCTTTTTGTTTTTAATTGACCGAAAAATGCTGCCTACTAATTATTTAGCAATTTAAGGATTAATATTTTGCCAAATGATTATTATAAAAGACTAAAAAAACTGAATGTGTAATTTTTGTGCTACAAGATGAATGAAAAGTGCTATTCTGTTTCTTTTTATGAAACTAAATTTGGAGTAAATCAAAAAAAGAATATTATGAGTACCGCAGTAAAAAGACCTGAATTTAAGGCAAAATACGATAACTATATTGGTGGAAAATTTGTAGCGCCAATTACAGGAGAATACTTTGATGTAGTTTCTCCTATTGATGGAAAAGTATTTACAAAAGCAGCGCATTCTGGAAAAGAAGATCTTGAATTGGCTGTTGATACTGCTTATGAAGCATTTAAAACGTGGGGAAAAACTTCTGTAACCGAAAGGAGTATTTTATTAAATAAGATTGCACAGAAAATTGAAGACAATTTAGAATATATTGCCGCAGTAGAAACAGTAGACAACGGAAAACCAATCCGTGAAACCCTTGCGGCTGATATTCCATTGGCAATTGACCACTTTAGATATTTTGCAGGTGTAATTCGTGCAGAAGAAAGCGCGATTTCAGAATTGGATTCACAGACGGTTTCTATTGCTTTGAGCGAACCTCTTGGAGTTGTAGCTCAGATTATTCCGTGGAATTTCCCGATTTTAATGGCAGTTTGGAAAATTGCTCCAGCTCTTGCAGCAGGAAACACAATCGTCTTAAAACCAGCTGAAAGCACACCAGTTTCTATTATAGTTTTAATGGAATTAATTGGAGATATTCTTCCTCCTGGAGTTCTAAATATTGTAAACGGATTTGGAGCCGAATTGGGACGTCCGTTAGTAACTAATAAAAAAGTATCAAAAGCTGCATTTACAGGTTCTACCACTACAGGACGTTTGGTAATGCAATATGCAACAGAAAATATTATTCCAGTAACCTTAGAGTTAGGCGGAAAATCACCAAATATTTTCTTCCCTTCTGTAGCAGATCACGATGATGATTTCTTTGATAAAGCGGTAGAAGGTGCAGTTTTATTTGCTTTAAATCAAGGTGAAATCTGTACTTGTCCTTCTCGATTACTAATTCACGAAGATATTTACGACAAGTTCATTAAAAAAGTAATCGAAAGAACTGAAGCCATTATTGCTGGAAATCCGTTGGATAAATCGACTATGATTGGTGCTCAGACTTCGATTGTTCAGAAAGAGAAAATCATGTCTTATATCAAATTAGGAAAAGAAGAAGGTGCAGAATTATTGACAGGAGGTGATGAAAATAAATTGGGTGGGGATTTAGAAGGCGGTTATTACATTAAACCAACATTGTTTAAAGGGCATAACAAAATGAGAATTTTTCAAGAAGAGATTTTCGGGCCTGTTTTGGCGGTTACCACTTTTAAAACTACCGAAGAAGCCATCGAAATTGCCAATGATACCATGTACGGTTTAGGCGCGGGAGTTTGGACACGTGATGCACATGAAATTTATCAGGTTCCGAGAGCAATTCAGTCAGGTCGTATTTGGATTAATCAATATCATTCTTATCCTGCTGGCGCTCCGTTTGGAGGTTACAAACAATCTGGAATTGGTCGTGAAAACCATAAAATGATGTTGAGCCAGTATCGCCAAACCAA
This sequence comes from Flavobacterium tistrianum, assembly GCF_003254545.1. Taxonomy (GTDB): domain Bacteria; phylum Bacteroidota; class Bacteroidia; order Flavobacteriales; family Flavobacteriaceae; genus Flavobacterium; species Flavobacterium tistrianum. The sequence continues at coordinate 226,871 of NZ_QJRH01000073.1, read as the reverse complement.
AAACATGCTGATTTCTTATGATAAAAAGAAATTAGGATTCTTTTAAATTCAAATATCAAAATCCTGGAGTACTAAAAGAAGTTGTGGAATGTATGGGGCGTTAGATTTAAAAATCTGATGACATGAAATAAACTTCCTCCAGGCAATTTTGATTTTTAATATTTGTTCAAGACAGGAATTATTCTTTGATTGAAAGAAATGTAAAAAAGTTGGTTATGTTAAGCGGTAAATTTCTTTATAGAGTTTGCTGCTTTTAAATTTTAGTAGATAAACGATGATTAAACGAATTGATGCCACAGAAAAAGCAGTTGAACTGATTAAAGTTCTAAAAGAAAAACACGGCGACTTGATGTTTTATCAGGCAGGCGGATGTTGTGAAGGCACGCAGCCACAGTGTTTTGAAAAAGGCAGTTATTATCAGCGAACAGGAGATGTTTGCATTGGAACCATTGAAGATACGGAATTTTGGGTGGACAAAGATTTATTCGAATATTGGAAACACGCTCATTTTACGTTAACTGTAATTGACGCATTTGGAGTAGGAGGTTTTTCTTTAGAAACTCCATTAAAGAAAACTTTTAAAATCGAATACAGAATTTTTACTCCCGAAGAAGAGCTAAATTTAGAACCAGTAACTTTTTTTTAGGTTCAAAGAGGCAAAGTTACAAAGGGGCAAAGGTTTTAAAAACTTTGAACCTATGTGCCTCTGAACCTTTGTGCCTAATTTATAAAAAGTAACTGATACTGTTTCGGTGTAATTCCTTCGTATTTCTTAAATAATCTAATGAAATAATTGGCATCTTCAAAGCCAGCCAAATAACAGACTTCGTTAATTTGTAGTGTTGGATTCTTCAAAAGATTCTTGGCACATTTTATTTTCTCATTCAAAATATACTCAATCGGACTCATTCCGAGTTCGCGTTTAAAGAAACGATAGAATGAAGTTGTGCTCATACACGCTTTTTCGCTAAGCGATTTTAAACTTATATTTTCTTTCAGATTTTGTTTGATGTATTCTGTAACTTCATTTATAGGATTATTTACATCTAGAAATTTCCCTTCGTCAATAGATTTTACCGTTTGAGTCTGGATAATTCTAATCAATAATTCTTTTAAAGTCAAATCTGCAAAAATGTCTTTGGCTACAGAAGTGCTCATACATTCTTTTATGAGTTTATTGATTGTTGTGGCCATTTCGATATTATTGTAAAAGAAGTAGTTTTGATAATTTAACTGCCAGTACATATTAGTTCCTTCTTTCGGATATTGTTCATTTAAGAAGTTTAATATTTCAATAATTTTATCCTGATCAATGGCCAAAGCCAAACATTGTGTAGGGTTGTTTTTTGAAGCTTCGGGGAAATCAATTTTCATTTCTACATTAGAAGGAACAATTACAGTTTCGCCTGGAAGATATACAAATTCAGGATCATCAAAAAGGTGCATGATTTTTTTACCGCGTAGCATGCTGGTCACCACCAAATCATTAAATTTCAATGGAACTTTTTGAGTCGATTCGTAAGTTTCAAATAGATTTAATTCACAATTATTAAGGTTGTAAATAGTTCTATTTTCTACAAGAGTTTTTAATGATTTCTCTTGCGATAATTGAAGCGGATTGACTAAAAATCGTTGATTGTTCATTAAATTTAATTTTTGGTGAAGACTTTAAATTTAATGAAAATAAAAATATAAACGGCAGATTTAACGTTTTATTAAATCAGTTCTTCAACATGTTTTTTAATGTTTTCTGAGATTTTTCTCGTAGGAAGATCATTTTCATCATTTCCAAATGGATCTTCAATTTCTTCTGCAATTAGCTCCAAACTGGCCAATACATAAAATATGAAAACGACTACAGGAGCCACGAGATAGCCTAAACTTACTGAATACCCAAAAGGGAGTGTCATGGTGTAAAAGAAGATGAATTTCTTTATAAAAGCGCTGTAAGAGTAGGGAATAGGCGTGTTTTTGATACGCTCGCATGCGCCACATATATCTGTAAAAGCAACTAATTCATCATTAATAGTGATTAATTGTTCTCCAGTTATTTTTCCTGCATCATACAAATCATTGATTTTATGATACATGATTCTTTTCAGCTGATTTGGTTTGTGTTTGTGATGGTCAATTTCCAAATCAACATCTTCAAAAAGCTGTTTGCTGGTGTCTTCATCTTTTAAATGCTGATGCAGAATATCAGCGTACATAGGAATATATTTTCTAAAAAACTTTCGATCATTTTCATCTTTTAAAATGGCAGAAAGTTTTATGGCAAGATTACGACTATTATTTACCAGTCCGCCCCAAAGTTTGCGGCCTTCCCACCATCTGTCGTAAGCAGTATTGGTTCTAAAAACAAGCAAAAGCGAAATCACAAATCCAAGCATTCCGTGCATAATGGGAATGTTATGGATATAATCGTTTTTGGTTACTTTAAAATACTGAAGCTCGAGATAACATACAATGGCAGCATAGATTCCAATTGCAATCATAATCGTAAACAGTTTTCGAACCGTATCTGATTTATGAAAATGAAAAATAAAGGTGAACCAGTCTTTGGTATTGTATGTAATCATTGAAGTATGTTTTGAAACAAATTTAAATTAAAAAAATATTCTGCTGTGTGTAAAATAGAAAAAAAAAATCTGCCAAATCTGCTAAATCTACGAGCTATTTTTCTCTCGCAGATTTAGCAGATTTGGCAGATAATATTTGATTATTAAAGGGAAAATTAAAAATTAATATTTCCAGCTAATTCTTTTAGAGCTATTTCAGATAATTTCGCTTCATATTGCGCGTTGCTGTAACGTACTTTTGCATTGACGTAATTTAACTGAGCGGTTCTAAAATCGAGAGTTGTAATAGTTCCGATTTTAAATTTGTCTAGTGTAATTTCTAAATTTTGTCTTGCAATAGCTTCATTGTTTTCTTCTAAATGAATTAACTCCAGATTGGTTAAATACGTTTGAAAAGCAGTACTCAACTGCGTATTTAGAACAGTGTTTTGTTGTTCTATAGCAATCTGCGAATTCTCAATCTGTAATTTGGCTACTTTCTCATTTCGATGCTGATTGAAACCATCAAAGATGTTCATAGAAGCATTAAAGCCATAATTAAAACCTCTATTAGAAGTTTCACTGGTAAAACCTAAACTCGATTGGCTTTCAGAAAAATTGTATCCTGAAGTTAATCTTAATGTTGGGTAACGATCGGCTTTTACTTGCTTGAGCTGTAATTCGGCAATACGTTTATTGATAATTTGCGCCTCTAAACCTGGATTCTGTTTTTGGGCTAAATCCATTAAATCGGCTAGAACTAATTTATTATCCACTTTTACTTCATCTGTAACCTTGAAATCAATTTTTGGGTCGCGCGCCAAATGCTGATTCAATAAAATTTTGCCATTAGCGTAGGCTTCTTTTTGTCTCAATAAAGCAACTTGATCTGAGTTTAAATCTACTTGTGCGTTTAAAACTTCCAATTTTGATGCTTTACCAATGCTGAAACGGTTTTTAGCCAAAGTTAATCTTTGATTTGAAATTACAATTGTAGTGTCCAATGCAGCTAATTGCTGTTGCATTTGCACTAGATCGTAATAAGCAGAATTTACTTGAGCAATTTTGACTAAGATAGTTCTTTTAAGTTCTGCATCTCCAAGTTTTTGAAGTTCTTTCAGTTGATCAAGTTTTGCGAACATTTTCATTCCGTCAAAAACAGTCCAACCTAAACTAACACCATAAGTTAAACTATTGTTTTTTGCATTGTCTAACGAAGTCGATGTTCCGTCCTGTCTTACTTGCGTAGAATTTGTAATGCTGTTGTTATCGGTAATATTTGCCGTTGCTGTAGGCAGCATTCCTGCATTTCCTATTGTTACGTTTGTTTCGTTTATTTTGGAATTATTTTTAGCAATTTTAATTTCAAAATTATTTTCCAGAGCTATAGTCATAGCCTGTTCAATAGTAAGAACTTCCTGTGCCTTTGACTGGAAAGTGCAAAGGAAAAGAATAAGTGCTGTACAGTATATTTTTTTGATATTCATATTCGTTTTCTTTAACCAAAAATCGATTTTCGGTTTCTATTTAATGCTGTCTCTTTCGTATTCGTCAATATGGTCAAATTCAGGATAATGTTTTCTCGCTTTAGACCACATAAAATAAATGGCTGGAATTACAAAAAGCGTTAAAGCCAATGAGAAAATAGTTCCACCCACAATTACAACTCCCATACCAATTCTACTCGTAGATGCAGCTCCAAGCGACATCGCAATTGGAAGTGCTCCCAATGCAATGGCTAAACTCGTCATTAAAATTGGACGTAAACGTGCTTCCGAAGCTTCTAAAATAGCTTCTAGTTTAGGTTTGCCTTGTTCTCGTAACTGATTGGCAAATTCTACAATCAAAATACCGTTTTTGGTTACAAGACCAATTAGCATTACCGTACCAATCTGGCTGAAAATATTCCACGTCTGATTGAATAACCATAATGAGAATAAAGCTCCAGCAACCGCCATTGGAACCGTTAAAATGATAATAAACGGATCAATAAAACTTTCAAATTGTGCAGCAAGAATCAAGAAGATTAATAATAAAGCCAATCCGAATGCAAAAGAAGTATTAGAACTACTTTCTACGAAATCTCGCGATTCACCAGCTAAATCTGTCGTGAAACTTTCATCTAAAACTTTTGCTTTAATTCTATCCATTTCCTGAATACCATCGCTGATACTTTTTCCTGGAGCTAAACCAGCAGAAACAGTTGCCGACATATATCGGTTGTTGTGGAATAATTGAGGAGGATTACTTTGCTCGTAAACTTTCACAACATTATCCATCTGAATCAATTCGCCTTTTCTGTTTTTTACAAACATAGAAGTCAAATCCAAAGGTTTAGATCGGTCTTTTTGGTCAAACTGTCCAATTACTTGATATTGTTTTCCATTTCTAATGAAATAACCAAAACGCTGTCCGCTTAAAGAAAGCTGTAAAGTTTGTGCAATATCGATAATTGATATTCCTAAACTTTCTGCTTTTTCACGGTCGATTGTAACATTGATTTCGGGTTTATTGAATTTCAAGTTTACATCTGTCGTAGAAAAAACATCACTTTTATTCACCTCATTCATAAAAAGAGGAATTTTTTCTCTTAATTTATCAAAATTAGGAGCCTGAATAATGTATTGAATTGGCAAACCACCACGTCTGTTTACAGCAATTGTAGGCTGTTGAATTACAGCAGTTTTAGCATCTGGATAGTTTTTTGTCCATTTTGTTAATTTGTCTGCAATTTCTTTTTGAGACACAGTTCTTTCATCTGGTTCTTTTAACGAAAGCCTAATAAATCCGGTATTAGTTGCCGAAGCTCCAAAACCAGGCGCTGTAATAACCAAACTTACTTTTTTTTCAGGAATAGAATCATCAACTAATTTTGAAATTTCTTGCATAAAACGGTCTGTATATTCGTATGAAGATCCTTCTGGAGTAGTCATACGCATGGTTACAGAACTTCTGTCGTCGTAAGGAGCTGTTTCTTTTGGAAGAATGGTAAAGAATAAATAAATCAATCCGAAACAAGCAATAAGAATAGGGAAACTGATCCATTTTTTATCCATGAATTTAGTCAGTGCTTCTGCATAACTACTGTTCATTTTTTCAAAAAACGGTTCAGTTTTAATATAGAATTTCGATTTTTTCTGTTCTCCACCTTTCATTAAATAAGCGTTTAGCATTGGTGTTAAAGTCAGCGAAACGAATGCCGAGATTAATACCGCCGCACCAATTACAACCCCAAATTCCCTAAATAATCGTCCAACGAAACCTTCAAGGAAGATTACTGGTAAAAATACTGCGGCCAATGTTACCGAAATCGAAATTACGGCATAAAAAATCTCATTAGAACCTTTAATAGCAGCTTCAATTGGTGACATCCCTTCTTCTACTTTTTTGAAGATATTTTCGGTTACAACGATACCGTCATCTACCACAAGTCCTGTTGCCAGTACAATTGCCAATAGAGTCAATACGTTGATTGAGAATCCAAATAACCACATAATGAAGAATGTAGCAATTAAGGAAACAGGAATATCAATTAAAGGTCTAAAAGCAATTGCCCAGTCTCTAAAGAATAAATAGATAATAATGATTACCAGTATTACCGAAATCCCTAATGTTTCAGCAACTTCTAATACTGATTTTTTTACGAAAATTGTATTATCAAGCGCAATATTTAGTTTAATATCTTTTGGAAGATCTTTCTTTAAGGCTTCATATTTTTTATAGAACTCTTTTGAAATATCTAGATAGTTTGCACCTGGCATTGGCACAATTGCTAAACCAATCATTGGCAGGCCAGACTGGCTTAATTTGGTTTCAATATTTTCTGGACCTAATTCGGCACCTCCAACATCGCTTAAACGAACAATCTTATCGCCGTCTGTTCGAATAATAATGTTGTTAAACTCTTCTGCTTTAGAAAGATTTCCTATAGTTTTTACTGTAAGTTCGGTATTGTTACCTGTCAATTTTCCTGATGGAAGCTCAACATTCTGTGCATTTAATGCTGCACGCACATCTGAAACTGTACAGCCATAAGCCGTAAGTTTTACAGGATCTATCCATAAACGCATTGCGTAACGTTTCTGTCCCCAGATCTGCACGCCACTCACACCCGGGATAGTCTCTAAACGCTGAGAAATAACATTTTCTGCATAATCACTTAATTCTAAAGAATTACGTGAATCACTCTGAACAGTCATCGAAATAATAGCATCGCTATCAGCATCTGCCTTCGATACCACTGGCGGAGCATCAATATCTTGAGGAAGATTTCTAGTGGCTTGCGAAACTTTGTCACGAACATCGTTTGCGGCTTCTTCCAAATCTTTATCTAGGTTGAACTCTATTGTTATATTACTACTTCCTTGATTGCTTGAAGATGTGATATTTCTAATTCCGTCAATAGCATTTACGGCTTTTTCAAGGGGTTCTGTAATTTGCGATTCGATAATATCGGCATTGGCACCCGTATAATTGGTACGAATAGATACCTGAGCAGGGTCAATAGAAGGGAATTCTCGAACACCTAAAAAAGTATAACCAATAAAACCGAATAATATAATTAATAGATTCAGCACTATGGTTAAAACAGGTCTTCTAATACTTGTAGTTGATAAACTCATGTGTGATTGTAGATTTTAGAGTTTAGATTTTAGATTATGGAATGTGTTTATGATTTTACAACTCATAATTCAAAACTCTTAACTCATAACTTTAAAATTATTTTACTTTAACTTTAATTGGAGCTTCGTCTTTTAAAGACATTACACCGCTTGTAATTAAAGTATCTCCAGGTTTTAATCCTGCTAAAATTAAAATTGAAGAATCTGTTCTTGTTGTTGCGTCAACCATCACTTCTTTTGCTTGACCGTTATTGGCGATATACACTTTTTTACCGTCTTGAATAGGCACAATTGCTTGAGAAGGAACAACTATAGCATCTTTAATAATATTTAAAGGCAATTTGATATCTGCAAAAGTTCCAGGAAAAAGTTTTCCATCAATATTATCAGCAAGTGCACGAATTTGAAGCGTACGTGTTGCTACGGCTACTTCTGGTTCAATGGCATAAATTTTTGCATTGTATGTTTTGTCAGATCCAGAAACTTTAAAATCGATAACAGATCCCGATTTTACTTCTGCGGCATATTTTTCTGGAATTGAAAAAGTAATTTTTAATTTGCTAGTATTTACCAATTTTGCTACTAAAACAGTAGGAGTAATGTAAGTTCCCGGAGAAATGTTACGTAAACCGATTTTTCCTGAAAATGGAGCTCTTACAGATGTTTTAGAAATTTGTGCTCTAATTAATTGGCTTTGAGCTTGAGCAGAAGCTAGATCAGCTTTTGCAACATCAGCTTCTTCCTGACTAATTGCTTCTTTTTGCAATAGCAATTTTGCTCTTCTTGCATTTTCAGCAGCCAAATCTTCTCTTGTTAAAGCCTGTCTTAATTGCGCTTTTAGTTCAATATCATTTACTTTAAGAAGTACTTGTCCTTTAGTGACGTTTGAACCTTCATTAAAAAATATTCCTTCAACAATTCCTGAAACCTCGCTATGAATTTCTACTTGTTCGTTTGCTTCAATAGATCCAGACAATGCTAAATTATTGTCAAAAGTTGCTGTTTTTATTACAAGTCCGTTAACAGTTGTTGGAGATTTTTTATCGTTAAATTTTTTAGAATCTTCGTTTTTACCCTTATTAGAGACGATTCTGTAGGTTATAAAGCCTCCAATTGTAATAATTAAAATGGTGTAAATGAGGTGTTTTACTTTCATAAAATTGAGGTGAATATAGATTTTAGGTTTGTGTTTTTAGTAAGCTTACAAATTTAACTTTTTGGCATGAAATCGAAAGCTGTTAGCGTTTATTTAACATTTGTATGTACAAAGGTTTGCATTTAGACTATAGGCATGCAAAAAGGTTTAATTAAATATTAAATTTTTTCAAGAAAAACTAACAAAATTCCAAATAGAGTCTGCTTTTTCATCTGCTGAAGTGTCCATTGTTTCTGCCATGAAGAAAATTTTAATCTTTTTGTCTGATTTTTTTTGCACTTTATCGATTTTATTTGTATCATTGATATGTTAAACAAAATGAAAAGATTTTGCATAAACGCTAACGGTTGTGTTTGTTTTTTATGTTAAAATCTCTATGTAGAAGTTGTTTTTTTTGGTTTTGGTTATATATAATGAATAATTATATTAACAAGTGTTTATTCTTTATTGTTGAATAATATAAAAAAAATAATTTATGAAGAAAAAATTACTTCTAGCTTTATGGTTTACATTTTTACTACTTTCAATTGGGTATCTGTTTTGGCAGAATGAGTTTAAATACAGTCTTCCAACTCCTATTCCAAAAAATTATCACGCTATTGCAATGGGATCTAAAGTAGAACTTGGTCCATGTTGTGCATTTGATAATAAACCCATTTTTATACATTTTTTTAATCCCGAATGCCCTTGTTCGCGGTTCAATGTGCCACATGTTAGCAGTTTGATAAAAAAGTACGGAGATCAGATCAATTTTAAAATTGTAGTGTTAAACAAACAGAAAAAATTTACAATTGATGAAATCCAGGAAAAGTTTGATGCCAAAATCCCTGTTTATTTTGATGAGTCAATTGCTAAAAATTGTGGTGTTATCTCAACTCCTCAGGCGGTTTTACTAGATCAGTCCCATAATTTGTACTATCGAGGCAATTACAATAAAACAAGATATTGCACAGATACAAAAAGCAATTATGCCCAAATGGCGATTGATTCTCTCCTTAGCAGAAAGGACAATCCTTCTTTTAATGCTTTAGCTCTTAGAGCTTACGGATGCTCATTACCAAAATGTACTAAATAACTATTTTTCCAAAAACCTAAATCTAATAACCTATGAAAGCAAAAGCTAGCTTAAACGAACAAGATTATCTGCACAGTTTTATGTCTACTATGACACAAAAATCAGATACAATTATCAATTATGTACTTGCAGTATATTTTCTGCTGGGTATCGGACTTGCTTTTAAGTATGATACTTTCGAAATCGGTGTTGGCGTTGGAACGCTAAATCTTTTGTTGTACTACTCGGCAAAATTTTTCATGAAAAACTCTAAATTTTACCAGTATGTTTTGTCTGTTGTTCTGGCTATTTTTATGGCGCAGTACATTTATCAGATGCACGGAATGTTCGAAATGCATTTTACGGTATTTATTGCCAGTACGATTTTAATTATCTATCAAAATTGGAAACTTCAAATTCCGCTTACTTTGCTGGTTGTATTGCATCATGCGGGACTGGCTTATCTTCAAAATTATATTTACAATGATGCCAACGGACTTCAGGTTTATTTTTCGCAAGTAAATTTTGATCTTGAAACTTTGATCATTCATACTGTTTTGGCTGCTGTAGTATTTTTTATGAATGGCTATTGGGCATATTATTTTAAAGAACATAGTGAGAATCATATCTCAAAAATTTCAGATGAATATGAATTGGAAAATATGAAGTTGGCTTCGGCAAAATACAGTTCGATGTCGGCTACAAAAGATTACAATGATTTTATTCATAGAACTACTTTAGATTTGAAATTGCCTGTAAATTCAGTTTTAAAGCTTATTGATGTATCGAAAGGGCACACAGACAATGATAAATTGCTAACCTATCTTGAAATGATGAGAGAAAGCGCTAAAAAAATTGATGATTTAGTTAATGATATTCATGTAAAATCAACAAACAGTAAGCATTAGAATTCAAACCAAGCCCCAAAAACAATAGTAATATTTTTTAAACCAATTGTATGTTTAAGTATGATTTACCAACGGCAGTCCCTACGCTGCATAATCTTAAAAAAATAATCGAAGATTTTTTAAATGAAAGCATAACATTGGATTCGATTGAAAAAATGAAAGTCCAATCTGATTTTGAAATAGAAATAAGGGAGATTTTTAAAAATTATCAAACCAGCTCACATGTTTACGATCTTGATTTTCAGTATAAAAAACTAATTCAGATTATGAATGATATTCGCCAGCTAAATCTTGCGGTTAATAACGAGATTCCAGAATGGCTGGAAAACGAATTGGAGACAGTTTTTCGCAAAATCAGAAATATTCTCCTTGTTTTGGAGATCGAGTCAAATTAAAAATGGTTTAAAGGATTCATTTTATACTTATTGAATTGTAAATTAATTTAAATGTAAAATATATGGATACCAGATTTCACCGTCCGACACCTTCTGATAGAGAAGTGGACTGGAATAAGAATAAAGTACTGCTTAGTAAAACTGACAAAAAGGGAACCATTTTATATGCCAATGAAGACTTTATAGATGTTTCTGGTTATGATGAATTTGAGCTTGTGGGCCAGCCACATAATATAATTCGCCATCCAGATATGCCAAAGGTTATTTTTAAATTTTTATGGGACAGTATTAAATCCAGTGAAAATATTCATGTTATCATAAAAAACATGGCTAAAACTGGACGTTATTATTGGGTTGTAACCGATTTTAAAATCATTGCCGATACAGATGGTGAGATTGTTGGTTATTTTGGCACCAGAAAATCGGTTCCAAATGAGATTATTGTGAAATTTATTGAGCCTTTATACAAGAAACTTTTGCAGATAGAAGAAACCAGCGGTATGCATGCATCTGAAGAGTATCTAGTAGGTTTTCTAGAAGAAAGAAAGAAAACCTACATGGAATATATCGATCATTTGATTGCAACTGGAAAAGATGATAAAAACAAAATAAGCAAAGGTTTGTTCAGTGGTTTTTTCGAAAAAAAGAATGATGTGAAAAAGAAATAATCAACTATATACTTCATTGTGTTCAATACAATATTCACCCCTTTAAATTTGTCCCCCAACAAAACTAAATCACCTGAATGAATATGGCGCAATGGAGTATATGTTTATTTTAGGTTCAAAGGCTCAAAGGAGCAAAGGTTCAAAGTTTAAACTTGAATCTTTAAAACCTTTGAGCCTTTGCATCTCTGTACCTTTGCACCTTAACTAATATAATTCCAAATATTTTTCTTCTTCGTTAACTCTATGAAGATATTTCTTAAAACGGCATGTTCAGGTTTTTGGAGAGCCGAGTCTTCTTTTAAGATTTTCATGGCATAATTTCGAGCTAGAGAAAGAATTTCTCTATCTTTTACAATATCTGCAATCTGCAAGTTTAAAACACCACTTTGCTGTGTCCCCATCATATCGCCTGGGCCACGAAGTTTTAAGTCAACTTCGGCAATTTCAAAACCGTCATTGGTTTGAACCATAGTTTCCATTCTGGTTTTACTGTCAGAGCTTAATTTATGTCCCGTCATTAAGATGCAATAACTCTGTTCGGCGCCCCGACCTACACGTCCGCGTAGCTGGTGCAATTGCGAAAGCCCAAATCTTTCGGCGCTTTCTATAATCATTACACTGGCATTTGGTACGTTTACACCAACTTCAATTACGGTTGTTGCCACCATAATATCGGTTTTTCCTTCAGAGAAACGTTTCATTTCAGAATCTTTATCGGCCGGTTTCATTTTCCCGTGAAGAATTGAAATTGAATATTGAGGCAACGGAAAATCGCGAGAAATACTTTCGTAACCGTCCATTAAATCCTTATGATCCATTTTTTCAGATTCCTGAATTAACGGATAAACGATGTAAATCTGTCTTCCTTTTGCAATTTCATCACGAAGAAATTTCCATACTTTCAAGCGATTGGTATCATAACGATGCACAGTTTGAATAGGTTTTCTTCCGGGCGGCAATTCGTCAATAACTGAAATATCCAAATCACCGTACAAACTCATTGCCAATGTTCTAGGAATAGGAGTGGCGGTCATCACTAAAACGTGTGGCGGAATATCATTTTTCTTCCACAACTTCGATCTTTGTTCCACACCAAAACGATGCTGTTCATCAATCACAGCTAAACCTAAGTTCTGAAACTGCACTTTATCTTCCAACAAAGCGTGAGTTCCAATTAGAATTTTAAGTTCTCCGCTTTCTAGTTCTTCATGAATAATTTTTCTTTCAGAAGTTTTGGTAGAACCTGTTAATATTCGGATATTGATATTTAAGGTTTTAGCAAATTCAGACAGACCAAGAAAATGCTGATTTGCCAAGATTTCCGTCGGCGCCATCAGACAAGCCTGAAAACCATTGTCAATAGCCAAAAGCATGCTCATAAAAGCCACAATCGTTTTTCCAGAACCTACGTCACCTTGAAGTAAACGATTCATTTGGGCATTACTTCCCATATCAGTCCTGATTTCTTTGATTACTCTTTTTTGAGCATTCGTTAAATCAAAAGGAAGATGGTTTTTATAAAATTCATTAAAAAGTTCGCCCACTTTATCAAATGGATGCCCTTTTATTTTATGTTTTCGAATGAGATTTTTCGTAATTAACTGTAGCTGAATAAAGAACAATTCTTCAAACTTGAGTCTGAATTGAGCTTTCGCTAAAATTTCTGCGCTTTTCGGAAAATGAATATTGAATAATGCAGCACGTTTTGGGATCAGCCTTAATTCTTCGATTAAAAATGGAGGAAAAGTTTCAGTAAACAGCGCTTGTGTTTCCAAAAAAAGCTGTTCCATCAATTTGTTAATCGTTCGGTTTGAAATGCCTTTATTAGCCAAAGCTTCTGTTGAAGGATAAACAGGCTGCATGGCCGAACGTAAACTTCTTTCATGCTCGCTCAACAATTCAATTTCAGGATGCGCCATACTAAACTGGCTTCCGTAAAGGGAACATTTTCCAAAAATCACCAAAGGTTCATTGAGTTTTAAACTTTCGCGAATCCATTTATGGCCTTGAAACCAGTTTAAATCAATTTGCCCTGTATCATCAACAAAAGAAGCTACAAGACGTTTTTTATTTTTAGCAAATTCAACGGTTTTAATGTTGATTATTTTGCCGATAATCTGAACTTCAGAACCCGTATTCTGCAATTCGTTAATCTTATAATAACGCGTTCTGTCAATATATCGATTTGGAAAAAGATTGACTAAATCTCCATATTTATGAATGCCCAATTCCTTACGAAGCAATTGACCACGACTCGGACCAACGCCTTTTAAGTATTCAATTGGAGTTTCAAGAAGATTATTAGACATTCGAAGATTTAGATTTTATAGAGTCGAAAATAAAAGAGCCAAGAAGAAAGAAAAAAGACAAAGTATATTCAATATTTCTTGATTTTTGGCTCTTTTATCTTTAGAAAGCGAAGATAGATTTTAATTAGGAATTTTGAAAATGAATTATCATTTTCAAGCGCTTGAATATTAATTTATCGTTAAGTTCTAAAGTTTAGACGCAACCATTTTAAGAAAGTAAAATCTTAATAATAGTTAACCAACAAAAACTATAAAAATGAAAAAAATCGGACTTTTAATTATAATGATTTTTTCGCTTGTTTCTTGCTCTAATGATGACAATGACAATAAACCAACTGAAAGTTATCACGGAAAATGGATCCTTACAGCAATGGGCAACAGTAATCCTGCAGTAAATTCGATTGATGTTTTAGAATGGGAGGAATCGTATACTTTTAATTCTAATAACACATTCTCTAAAACAAGAAAGAAAGATGGTAAAATTGCAACCATTTCAGGAACTTATTCTGTAGTGAAAACGACAGATCAAACTCAGTTTGAACTAAGTTATACTGCAGAGAGCGATATAGTGGCATCTTGTACTTCTAAGAAAAAGGAAAATTTATATATCATTAATAATTTCGGAAAATTGTATGGAACGTGGAGTATATGCGATGGTCCAAGGCTAGTATATGATAAAAAGAAATAATTTTTTGAATGCTTACTAATTCAGATTGTTTTGAAGCTCCGTTTTTGACGGAGTTTTATATTTTATAGTCAGTATTATTTTATTAAATAAAGATAATTGTTAGATTTGTTTCACCATTAAGATACTAGCCCCCGTTATGATTAAAGAAGAAAAAGTTCCTTTTAAGACAATGATATTTTCTGGTATTACATTCAAAGTAATTAACCGACATGAAGCGCATAATATCATTGGAGATCTTACCGATTTCAAGAATCAGAAAATCTACAATGTTTTTGAAGACACTTGGCGTTTTCCAGATTACGAAGAAAACCCAATATTTCTGTTAGCAGAAAATGATGTCGAAATGGATTTATTTGAGATGGATTTCAGTACCGAAGAACATCCTGATATTTTTATTTTAGGTTTTATTTTTAAAGGAAATCTGACGGTTACAAAACTGATCAGTTCTTATGATACTGATAATTCTCCTGCTTTGATTGTTTTAGGAAAAACTACAACAGTAAATATTAATTTGTTTGGAAGTGTTCATTATTTGGGCGGTGGTCTACAATGCGACACGCTTGCTGGAGAATACAATCACGGTGAACTTTTTGTAAAAGGAGATCTTACCGCTTGGCTGATTTATAGTGACGATATGCTATTTCATTTTGAGCGCTTTACAGATGTTCAGGCAATTATCAGTGCCAACAGACCCGATATTCTAATTTGTAGCAATGTTCAAGATACCGACGGATCTATCATAACTGTTGAAAATTATCTGCCTTCAACCCATAAATTGTCTGATATTGTAGAAGATTCTTTTGTCGAAAATACAGATTATAACGAAGAAATATTAGGCAATAACTATTTAGATGTTTTTAAAGAAGGACTTTCCATCTTAAATTACGATAAAAAGGATAAATATATGTATGCTGATTTTAGAAATCAGTTTATTAATATGGTCGAAGTTTTGTCTGAAACTGAAGAGCAGAAGGAAAATGGAAAAATTGTTAGACACATCTCAGGAACAACTTATTTGTTTATTCCTTTTGATTATGAAGGGAAGAAATACAGTCAGATTTCAGAAGAAATTTCGAATGGTTTTGGGATCAGAATGCGCGCTTTATGGTGTCATGAAGACCAAGAAATTATGCTTATTTTGGAATATCTTGACGAAAACGGAGATCCAAAATACCAATGGATGAATGACGAAAATGCTCCAGGAATTGAACTTTTCTGTGTGAAAAATGCTGTGATGAAAACTTTTGAAATATTGACGGCTGAAGTTGTTGAGGATAATAACGAAGAAGATGAAACAGAATATTCAGACTCTAATAATAGATTTTCATTAGAAGAATATGCTTTTCAGTTTGGCGATTGCAAAATGCCAGAAGATTTAGTGAAGCTATTTGAATTTGAGCAGGAATATGGTGTAGAAACGTATTCAGAATGTTTTGGACTAACTATAACTGAAGAGAAAACAGGTATAAAAACATGGTCTGAAGAAGAAGAATTCTATAACAGTTTTATCGAATTTGCAGGAGCAAACGGTTCAGGAAGTTCTTATGCTTATTGGATTATTGATAAAGATTTGAATAATTGCCCTATAGTTGTTTTTGGAGACGAAGGCGGAGTTCACGTTGTAGCAGAAAATACTCAAAAACTGATTCAGCTTCTAACATTAGACACTGAAATTTCAGTTGATTATGATAAAGCTTATTTTTATCAAGACGAAGAATATTACGAAGAAAGCGAAAATAAGGAAGAATTTCGTGAATGGGTAAAAGAAGAATTTAATCTCAATGCAGTAGAAACCAACGAAGAAGCAGATGAGATTGTAGAAGAGGCACAGAGAAAATATAAACAAAAGTTTAACGACTTTTTAATAAAGTTTGGCATTGAAATCAGTGAGGAAGATGAATAGTGTTTTTTATCTTTGAAAAAAATTAAAAGAATGAAAACACATTTAGCGCTTTTACGCGGAATCAACGTTTCTGGGCACAATATGATGAAAATGGAAGCGTTGAAAGCAATGCTGGAAAATCTTGGTTTTCAAAATGTAAGAACGTATCTGCAATCTGGAAATGTTTTTGTGGATAGTGAAGAAGACGCTTCAAAAGTTGGTTTTATGATCAAGCAAGAAATCTTTAAAGTTTTCGGACACGAAGTTCCAGTTGTGATGATTACAAAAGAAAACTTGGAATCTTGTTTTGCTAATAATGCATTTTTGAAAGAGAAGGATCTCGATATGAAAAAACTTTATGTGGCTTTTGTTTCAACGACATTGAAAAAAGAAAATATAAACGATTTGAAAATAAGCCAATTCAAACCAGACGAAGCTAGTATTGATGAAAACAGAATTTTTATTAAATATGCCGTTGGTGCTGGAAAAACCCGTTTTGACCAAAAATATATCGAGAAAAAATTAAATGTAACGGCAACAATTCGAAACTGGAATACGGTTACGAACTTGCTTAAAATGTATAATGAGTAATGAAAAAGTTTTTTTTTATATTTTTTGTTTTTGCAATGAGCTTAAATTCAGTTGTGTATGCTCAAAATACAAAAACAGCCTCCGAAGACTTTAATGAGTTTTTTAAGAAGTTCAATTCAGATACTAAATTTCAAGTTAGCAGAGTTATTTTTCCTCTAAAGTACAAAGCGAACAATGACGATTTTGAATTATCAGATTATATAATGACAAAAGAAGGATATAAAGTTCTTCATCTCAATAATAAAGCTGATGAGAAATATTTAAAACGCACATTATTAGTAAAGAAGAATAAAACCACTCTTGAACAGCGCGGACTCGATAACGGAATTTATATTGATTATGTTTTTGAATTAAAAGATAACAAATGGTTCTTGAAAACATTGGTTGATCAATCGACTTAATGTTAGTCCCGTATCCATTTTTGCATAGCTGGAAAAGGCATTTTTTGTTCTTTTTCAGCTTTTTCGTTTCCTAGACATAATCCCATCCATTCTAAAAGGGGCAATCCCATATAATTTCCTGAAGTAAAATTTGAAATAAACCATTCAGAACTACCTTTATAACCATGCGGATGAAATACAAATTCGGGTGAAAGCTGTAAATGGTGTAACGCTGCATAAGACCATAAAAGCGCCGCAATTTCGTCACCTTGATTTGGCCAGTCTTGAGAAATTTCCGCTGTACCGATTAGTTTTCTTTCCGCTGGAACCGTTACAGCAAGATGTCCAGCTTCATGCAAAATGTCGCCGGGATATAATAATTTATTATAATCAATATAAATGCAGTTAGGACCTAAATCTAATCCGGGTAAAAAGGTTTCTCCAAGCTGTTTTTCAATAATATCAATACCGATATCTTTCAAAAAGAATATTATTTTTTTTACTTCATCATTTTCTTTTAAATCCATAATCAGTTCGTTTTTAAAATGTTTTTCTTGATATAAATAGTATCTGCATTATGAAAAGCTCCTTTTTTCATTCCACCGCCAAAAGGCTGCATGAATTGTATATTTTGAGACTTATAATTTTCTTTTTCAATAACTTCATTTACAGCCAAAGTTGGCGCTTCAAAACCAAAAAAAGTAAATTGAAGATACCGCTTTTCTTTTAATGAAAAATAGCCGTTAGACTGACTTAAAGTCTCACCAACTTTACAATTTTCAATAGGCAGTTTCGTTTCTGCATCATAAATGTATCCCGTTATTTGAGGTCTCTTGCATCTATTTACTAAACAGCTTTGAAGAGATAAAGTAACAAGGATTAGTAAAAATAATTTAAAGAAAAACTTCATTTATTTTTTAATTAAATCACAATACCAAAACCCAAAATCAAAAGCAGTTTCATCATTAGTATCACAGGCTGTATTTGATGAGTCTTGTTTTTCGGGTTTTTCATATTTTCGATAAACAATTTCTCCAATTTTAAAATCAATAGGTTTTGAGAAAATTGGTCCATCAAATGTAAAAGTATGAAATTCACCGTTTTCACCACAGACATCAACATTCTCAGGTAAATCATTTATAAAATCCTGATCGATAATTCTGCCGACAAAACTTTTATCCAGATATTTTTCGTTTACACAAACTACAATTGTTTTGAATCCCAATGAAATAAATTCTTGAATTAAATCTTGGGTTGGAATTTTCCAGATTGGGAAAACTCCAGTTAATCCGATTTTTGCCAATTGATTTTTACGATATTGACGTAAATCTTCCAGAAAAATATCTCCAAAAATAGAATGTGTTATGCCTTTTCGCTTTAGTTCGGTTAAAGTTTCAGTCATTACTTTTTCGTAAACTTCCATTGTAGGCATTTCAGGCACTTCTAGAATATTTAACGGGATTCCGATGCTTTCGGCTTGTTCTTCTAATAATTCAACACGAATTCCATGCATAGAAATGCGCTGATATTGTTGGTTTACGCTGGTCAGCAAACATTCGATTTTAAAATCACTATTTTGTAATGTTTTATATAAGGCAAGAGCAGAATCTTTTCCGCTGCTCCAGTTAAATAAGGCTTTTTGAGGTGTAGACACGATGGATTTGTTTTATCTGGTAAACTTACAAAATTCGTTCTATTTGTAAAGGAAACCTTTGTAACTTTGGGAATTTGCCTTTTAAATTTGTTTCAATGAAATACATTCTTTTATTATTCACCAGTTTTCTATTTGCCCAGCAAACTCAATATGTTGATTTTAAATCCGTTTCAGGACAATTGTCTGTAAACCCAAAAGATAAAATAATTTCTGGAACTGTTGATTTTCAATTTGAGGTATTGAAAGATACTGATACGATTTCGCTTGATGCTAAAAATATGGCATTTTCTGATGTGAAAGTCAATGAAAATGAAATCATGTTTGTTAATACTAATAAAGAATTAAAGTTAGTTTTTCCGTTTAAAAAAGGACAGAATCATTTGACATTCAATTACACAGCAAAACCAAAACAAGCGCTTTATTTTGTTGACATGGGAAATGATGAAGTGCAAATCTGGACACAGGGGCAGGGAAGATATACAAGCAATTGGTTTCCGAGTTTTGATGATGTAAATGAAAAATTGATTTTCAATCTAGGGATCTCTTTTGATAAAGATTATCAGGTAGTTTCTAACGGAGTTTTAAAAGAAAAAACGGCGAATGGAAATCTGAATCACTGGCAGTTTGAAATGGAAAAACCAATGAGTTCCTATTTGTTAATGCTGGCAATAGGTAAATTTGATAAAAAAGAATTTAAATCTAAAAGCAGAATTCCATTAGAATATTATTACGAACCCAAAGACGCAGATCGTTTTGAGCCAACGTATCGTTACTCGAAACGCATTTTTGATTTCCTTGAAAAAGAAATCGGCGTAAAATATCCTTGGAAAATCAACAGACAGATTCCGGTAAGAGACTTTTTGTACGCGGGAATGGAGAACACTACTTCAACTCTTTTTGCAACCCGTTATGTAGTAGATTCAACTGGTTTCTGTGACCGAAATTATACCAATGTAGACGCACATGAATTGGCACATCATTGGTTTGGAGATCTTATTACCGCTCAAAGTAGTACTCATCATTGGCTACAAGAAGGTTTTGCAACCTATTTTGCGTTGCTTGCAGAAAAAGATATTTACGGAGAAGATTATTTTTACTCTAAATTATACGATACAGCACAACAAATAAAGTTTGCGTCTCGAACGGACACGATTCCTGTTTTAAATGCAAAAGCAAGTTCACTTACATTTTACGAAAAAGGCGCTTGGGCATTGTTTGTTTTGCATGAATCAATTGGTGATAAAGCGTTCAAAAAAGCAATAAAAAGTTATTTGAATAAATATGCTTATCAAACGGTAAACACACAAAACTTCTTCGACGAAATTAAAAAAGTTTCTGATTTTGATCTGGATAAGTTTCAGAAAACTTGGCTGGAATCGACAGCTTTTGATACACCGACTGCAAATGCATTATTAAGCAAAAACAAAACAATTCAAAAGCGACTAGAAATCGATAAATTGAAAAAAACTCCTTTTGCAGAGAAAAAAGATGTTTTGAAAACAACTTTGGAATCTGATGTTTATCAATCGGTAAAAGAAGCAGTTGTCGATCAATTGGAAAATGAGAAATATGAAGCTAAAAAGCCACTTTTGCTTTTGGCCTTGCAAACTAATAGTATTAGAGTGCGTCAAAACCTAGCTGGTTCTTTAACCCAAATTCCAGAAGATTTCAGGATGAATTACGAAACACTTTTAGATGATAAATCATATCAGACACAAGAAATAGCACTTTATTGGCTGTGGCGAAATTTTCCAGATCATAGAACAGAATATTTGGATAAGTCTAAAACTTGGATTGGCTTCAACGATTATAATCTTAGAACTTTGTGGCTTTCTCTTGCATTGTCAACGCCAAATTATACAAATGAGAAAGATCCTTTGGTAAACGAGCTGATTGCATTTTCGTCTACAAAATATGAAGCTACAACAAGGCAAAATGCTTTAGAAAAACTGATCGCTTTTAAAATTATTAACGATCAGGTTTTGAGTAATTTAGTTGGAGCTACAACGCACCATATGTGGCAATTTTCGAAATTTGGTAGAGATACGATAAGACTTCTGTTAAAAAATCCTGAAATGCGTGCTTCTTTTAATAGAATTTTACCTAATTTGACACCCGATGAACAGTTACAATTGAATCGTTTGTTGAAAGAGTAAATATTAAGAACGGATAGATAAAAGAAGCAAGAGTCAAGAATTAGTAGCAAAGAATATAAAAGATCTTTCTTCTTGCTTCTTTTCTCTATCAAGTCAAAAAAAAATATCCCAAAAAACAAAACCTACATTACAATTTATGAGAGCATTGGTTATTTCAGGTGGTGGCAGTAAAGGCGCATTTGCTGGCGGTGTTGCCCAATATTTAATAGAAGAAAAAAAACACGAATACGATTTGTTTTTAGGAACTTCTACGGGAAGTTTATTGATTCCGCATTTAGCTCTCGGCCATATCAAAAAAATCCATTCTGTTTATACTAATGTTACCATGTCAAGCATTTTTAATATTTGCCCATTTGTGGTAAAAACGAAAGATGGAGTTGATATTGTAACCATTAATCACTTTAATGTATTGCGTCAGTTTTTTAAAGGGAAACGTACTTTTGGAGAAAGCAAAGGACTGAAAAAGTATATTCAGAATAATTTTTCTCTTTCTGATTTTAATAAGCTTAAAAAGCTAAAAACTGATGTTATTGTTACGGTAACAAATTTTACTAAAAACGAATCAGAATATAAATCGGTAAAAGACTGTACATACGAGGAATTTTGTGAGTGGTCTTGGATATCCAGCAATTATGTTCCTTTTATGAGTTTGGTTGAAAAAAACAACTGCGAATATGGCGATGGAGGATTTTCAAGTTTGGTTCCAATTCGTGAAGCAATCAACAGAGGAGCAACTGAAATAGATGTAATTATCCTTGAAACTGAGGTGAATACAACGAAAACAGTAATTGGAAAGAATCCGTTTTCATTAATGATTGATTTGTTCCGAATCGCTTTAGATCAAGTAGAAAAACATGATATTGCTATAGGAAAACTTATGGCAAATAATAAAAATGTGAAATTAAATTTATATTACACGCCAATAAAACTAACCGATAATGCTTTGATTTTTAATAAAGAAGTAATGAAAGAATGGTGGGAACAAGGTTATGAATATGCTCAGAATAAATCTGAAGTAATGAGCGATAATAAGATATTGATTTAAAATTTTAGATTGCAGATTTTAGATTGAATGTTGTAAAATCTAAAATCTGCAATATTATTTAATACCAAAGCTCAGCAACTTCAGATTTAATAAAGCTCAAAGCAGCATTACTTGGTGATTGTTTTTCTAATAAATCATTTAAGATTACTTCGCGAAGTTTATCTGCATTTTCTACTTTGTCGCTCATAGCTGCTTTACGAATCATTTGGATTGTTGCATTTTTTGCGGTGGTAATGATCGTCCAACATTCTTCAGACATATAAATCTGCTGTGTCAGATTGTGCTCAAATTCCTGTTCGATTTGGTCAATTACGTAATTTTCGTAATCGTGTTTATTCTGAGAAATAGGAGAAAGTCTAATAAGCAACTTTGTCAAATTAATACGCTCTAAAAACAAAGTCATACGTTCATATGCTTGTAAACGCACAGGAAGAGATTCTTTGTGAGCTTGTTTGTTTAGTAGAAAAGCTCGTTTTCTGTCGTTGTTTTTAATGTGTAATTCAAAGAAACGATACGCTACAACTCCTGTAACTAAGGCTGGTAAAGTATAACTTGCAAGTTCTATTATTTTGTTGTAATCCATTGGAATAATTTTTAAGCAAAAATATACTTTTTGATCAAAAATCAACTTTAAATTTATGGTAATAAACAAAAAGGAAGCTGTATTTTTGCAACTTGTTTTTTACCGAGACTGAAATATCTTTTTAATGGATTCATACATAATACTTTTTCTTTGTTTAGCGGCTTTTGCCGCCGGTTTTATTGATGCAATTGTTGGCGGCGGCGGATTAATCCAGACACCAATGGGATTGATTTTATTGCCAAATCTTCCAGTTTCTACAGTGGTTGGAACATTAAAAATTCCCGCTTTTAGTGGAACTGCTTTTGCCGCTTTTCAATACTTAAAAAAAGTAGTTATTCAGTGGAAGCTCTTGATTATTATGATGTGTTTGGCTGTTCCGTCAGCATTTCTTGGTTCAACAATTTTGACACTTGTAAGCAACGATTTTATGAAACCACTTTTATTGGTGGTTTTATCTTTGCTGTTTGTATATACTTACGCCAAGAAAAACTTTGGACAACATGAAGCAAAAGATCATTCAGAAACAACTCAAATATTTTATGCAGTCGTAATCAGTATGATTGTGGGATTTTATGACGGATTTATTGGTCCGGGAACAGGAAGTTTCTTTGTAGTGGCTTTTATTGCACTTTTGGGTTTCGATTTTCTTCACGCTTCCGCAAATGCTAAAATGGTAAATCTGGCAACCAATTTCGGTTCGATTTGTCTGTTTATGATAAAAGGAAAAATCATTTGGGCAATCGCAATTCCGATGGCAATCAGCAACGGACTTGGAGGTTGGCTTGGAGCGAAATTAGCAATCAATAAAGGCAACGGATTTATTAGGATTTTCTTTTTAATTGTGGTTGTTGGAACATTGATTCGATTTGCTTATGATGTGTTTTTTAAGTAAGGTTCTGAGTTGCTAAGATTCTAAGGTTCTAAGTTTTTTTGACTTGCCGTTGGTTTTAACCAACGGTTCTTTGAGATTAAAATGACAAGGCTTTAGCCAAACTTTGCGATTTTGGCTAAAGTCTGATTATATTTTAAAAATTTAACCGTTGGTTAAAACCAACGGCTATTCAAATCTGTAATGTATAATAATTGGAGTAATGAAATATTAAAAATTAGAAAATATTAAAAATGGATGAAATTATAAAAGATGACGATTTTTTTTTAGACAATGTTATCGATGAAGATTTAAATAAAGAACTTCAAAAAAGTATGGATGATATTAAAGATGGAAGAGTTATTTCTTTTTCAGATTTTAAAGAAAAATTAAAAAAGAAGTATAATATCTAATTTGAATTTCTCAAAATATTTAAAGGAAACCTATTGTTTGTTTCTTAGCCCCGATTGAGGCGGTATCCTCGTAGCGGAGCGGAGAGATATAGCCGAAAGCGGGAAACCATGTCTGAAAAAAATGCCTTTTGTTTGGCTTCAAAAAAAACAAAAAACTTAGCATCTTACAACCTCAGTATCTTAGTAGCTATTTAAAGTATTAATTCTTATTTTTGCCTAAAAGGAGAAAATTACATGCAGAAATATATTGACCAGCTCAACGAAGCGCAGAGAGCGCCTGTTTTACAAAAAGACGGGCCAATGATTATTATTGCTGGTGCAGGTTCGGGAAAGACCCGTGTTTTAACAATTAGAATTGCTTATTTGATGTATCAGGGAATTGATGCGTTTAATATTTTGTCGCTGACTTTTACCAATAAAGCGGCAAGAGAAATGAAGCACAGAATTTCGGATATTGTAGGGGCATCTGAAGCTAAAAATCTTTGGATGGGGACTTTTCACTCGATATTTGCGCGTATTCTTCGTGCAGAATCTGAACTTTTAGGTTATCCTTCCAATTTTACCATTTACGATTCTCAGGATTCGGCGCGTTTAATTTCTTCGATTATCAAAGAAATGCAGCTGGATCGCGATATTTATAAACCAAAACAGGTTTTAGGGCGTATATCAAGTTATAAGAATAGCTTGATTACGGTAAAAGCCTATTTTAATAATCCTGAATTGCAGGAGGCCGATGCAATGGCTAAAAAGCCTAGATTAGGAGAAATCTATCAGCAATATGTGGAGCGCTGTTTTAAAGCCGGAGCAATGGATTTTGATGATTTGTTGTTGAAAACCAATGAATTATTGACTCGTTTTCCGGAGGTTTTGGCAAAATATCAAAATCGTTTCCGCTACATTCTGGTTGATGAGTACCAAGATACGAACCATTCTCAGTATTTGATTGTTAGGGCTTTGTCTGATAAATTTCAGAATATTTGTGTGGTTGGTGATGATGCGCAGAGTATTTATGCTTTCCGTGGAGCGAATATTAATAACATCTTGAATTTCCAGAAAGATTATGAAGGAGTTGTGATGTATCGTCTAGAACAAAATTACCGTTCGACCCGTAATATTGTGGAAGCCGCAAATACGGTTATGGAGCATAATAAAACCAAACTGGATAAAGTGGTTTGGACGGCCAATGAATTTGGTCCGAGAATTAAAGTGCATCGAAGTTTGACTGATGCTGAAGAAGGCCGTTTTGTAGCGAGTACAATTTTTGAACAGAAAATGCAGAATCAGCTTCATAATGGCGCTTTTGCAATTTTATATAGAACCAACGCGCAGTCACGTGCGATGGAGGATGCATTGAGAAAACGTGATATTCCGTATCGAATTTATGGCGGATTGTCATTCTATCAACGTAAAGAGATTAAAGACGTTTTATGTTATTTGCGTTTGGTTCTGAATCCAAAAGATGAAGAGGCATTGATTCGTGTGATCAATTATCCTGCTCGAGGAATTGGAGATACAACTGTAGAAAAACTGACTATTGCGGCAAATCATTACAAGCGTTCGATTTGGGAAGTAATGGTGAATATCGATAAAATCGATTTGAAATTGAATGCTGGTACGAAAAATAAATTGAAAGACTTTGTAACAATGATTCAGAGTTTTCAGGTTATCGATCAGAATCAGGATGCTTTTTATTTGACAGACCATGTTGCAAAAAAGACTGGTTTGGTTCAGGAATTGAAGAAAGATGCTACTCCAGAAGGAATGGCAAAAATTCAGAATATCGAAGAACTTTTAAACGGTATTAAGGATTTTACAGAAGGTCAACGAGAAATTGACGGCGCAAGAGGAGCACTTTCTGAATTTATGGAAGATGTAGCTCTGGCGACAGATTTGGATAAAGATACGAATGATGAAGATCGTGTCGCTTTGATGACTATTCACTTGGCAAAGGGATTGGAGTTTCCGCATGTATTTGTAGTGGGAATGGAAGAAGATTTATTTCCAAGTGCTATGAGTATGAGTACTAGAAGCGAATTGGAAGAAGAACGCCGCTTATTCTACGTTGCCTTGACTCGTGCAGAACATCAGGCGTATTTGACTTATGCTCAATCTCGTTATCGTTGGGGAAAACTTACTGACAGTGAACCATCTCGTTTTATTGAAGAAATTGAAGATCAGTATTTAGAATATTTAACGCCATCTGAAACCAATTATCGCTATAAATCTCCTATTGATGGTGATATTTTTGGTGACGTAGATAAATCAAAATTAAGACTAAACAAACCAGTTGGAGGAACTCCTCCAAAACATATTACAGACAACAGTCCGAAGCCTGATTTGAATATTAGAAAATTAAAACCAGTTTCTGGAAATGCGCCAAGTAATGGAAATTCGAATTTGTTTGACAGTAAACTTACTGTTGGAAATGTCGTTATGCACGAGCGTTTTGGAAAAGGTGAAGTGATTAATCTTGAAGGCGTTGGAGCAGACCGAAAAGCTGAAATTAAATTTGAAGTGGGCGGAATTAAGAAATTGTTGTTAAGATTTGCTAAATTAGATGTCGTAGGATAAAAATATTGTTTCAAGTTTCAGGTTTCAAGTTGTTGTTGAATAACTTGAAACCTGAAACAAACAAAACTTTAAACATAAAACATAATGGCAGAATTTATAAAAATATACCCAGATAAACCTAGTGAAGCTGCAATTGCAAAAGTTGTAAAAGTGCTTCAGAATGGAGGTTTGGTAATTTATCCGACAGATACTGTTTATGGTTTAGGTTGCGATATTACCAATTCGCGCGCATTAGAAAAAATTGCTAGAATAAAGGGAGTAAAATTAGAGAAAGCCAATTTTTCTTTTATCTGCCATGATTTGAGTAATTTATCAGATTATGTGCGCCAGATAGATACTTCAACTTTTAAAATACTAAAGAGAGCTCTTCCTGGGCCCTATACTTTTATTTTACCTGGAAATAATAATTTACCAAAAGAATTTAAAAAGAAAACAACAGTTGGTATTCGTGTTCCTGATAATAATATCATTTTAGAAATTGTTCGTCAGTTAGGAAATCCTGTAGTTTCAACTTCTATTCGTGATGAAGATGATGTAATCGAATATACTACAGATCCGGAATTAATTTTTGAAAAATGGCAGCATCTTGTAGATATGGTAATTGATGGAGGTTACGGAGATAATATAGGGTCAACAATTATTGATCTTTCTGAACATGAGCCAGTTATCGTAAGGGAAGGTAAGGGTGATATTGATATTTTGTAAAAAAATACACTAAAAGCATAAAATACAAAAAATAATGACTAACTTTATTATGTTAAAATTTAGTTAGTTACTTAAAGATAATGCTATTCTTAATTTGTGTAAAAAAAATAAGAATACAAAAGCAAAAAGCAGGTCAAACAACCTGCTTTTCTGTTTTTATAAGTATGTATAACAAGAATTATTTAGCTTGTTTTTTCATTTCTTTTTCAATCATATCATAGAATTGATCGATTTTTGGCATAACTACGATACGAGTTCTTCTGTTACGAGCTTTGTTCTCAGCAGAATCATTAGCAACTAATGGCACATAAGAGCTTCTACCAGCGGCAATTAATTTAGCTGGGTTAACACCAAGATCGTTTGTTAATACACGAACGATAGAAGTAGAACGTTTAACACTTAAATCCCAGTTGTCTAAGATAATTCCGTTGCTTTTGTAAGGAACGTCATCTGTGTGTCCTTCAACCATACATTCAAAATCAGGTTTGTCATTTACAACTTTAGCAACTTTAGCTAATACAGATTTAGCTTTATCACTTACGTCGTAGCTTCCGCTTTTGAATAATAATTTATCAGCGATAGAGATAAATACAACTCCTTTTTCAACATTGATTTCGATGTCTGGATCGTTGATACCTACAGCGCCTTTCAAGCTTGTAACTAATGCTAAAGTAACACTGTCTTTTTTAGTTAAAGCGTCTTGAAGTCTAGCAATTTTTAAATCTTTTTCTTTTAAACTTTCAAGAGATTTTTCAAGGTTTTCAGCACCTTTAGTAGTTAAGATAGTTAAATCTTTAGAACTATTGATTAAATCTTGATTATGTTGTTTGTAGCTTTCAGCTGTAGCAGCTAATCCAGCTTTTTCTTCTAAGCACGTATTTAATTTTACAGTACATGAGTTTAACAAATCTTGAGTCTCTTTGTTTTTAGCTTCCAACTCAGCATATTTCTTTTTAGAAACACATGATGTTAGGGCCATTAATACTGATAGTGCGATAACTATTTTTCTCATAAATTTAATTTTAATTAGACTTGATTACAAATTTAGTTTTTAATATTTTGAATACTGTTAAAGATTTCTTTAAATAAGGTCAATTTTCGTATATAGTAAAGGAAAACGACGCTTTTTACCATATAGTATTGCTGAATCTGAAATTCTTTTCGTTTTCCGAGATATTTTAAAGATAAGCAATAAAATGAAAAATGTGCCTTTAAAATAGCTAAAGTGTGTCCGATTTTGCCCTGTGTAAGAAAACGGATACCAGCAATTCCGTCCAAAACCATACGGAAGAAAATCACCCAAAACAATCCTCTTTTTGGAAGGTTTTTGACCAGCATTAATAATGAATTTCTAAAATTCAAATAGGTTTTCTTCGGGTTTCCTTGCTGTAATGTTGCGCCTCCAACATGGTAGACAACAGACTGCGAATTGTATTTAATAATATGTCCTTCGTTAGCCGCTCGCCAGCATAAATCAATTTCTTCCTGATGCGCAAAGAAGCTTTCATCAAATCCGCCTAATTCGTGGTAAACATTTTTTCGTATAAAGAAACATGCGCCCGAAGCCCAGAACAATTCAATGTTGTCATTATATTGTCCGTTATCTTTTTCGACTGTATCAAATACTCTTCCTCTACAGAAAGGAAAGCCATATTTATCAATGAAACCGCCGGCAGCTCCTGCATATTCAAAATATTCCTTATTTTTAAAATCCAGAATTTTAGGCTGAATAATGGCAGTTTGCTTTTCTTTTTCGAAAGTATCAAGAATTGGTTTAAGCCAATTTTCAGTTACTTCAATGTCTGAATTTACTAAAGCGTAAATTTCTGCATCAATATGTTGTAGAGCATCATTGTAGCCTTTTGCAAAGCCATGATTGCCTGAGTTTTTTACAATTCTTACCGTAGGGAATTTCTCTGTAACAAATGCGACAGAATTATCCGTAGAATCATTGTCAGCAACATAAATTGCTGCGCCTTCTGAAAACTGAATAACAGATGGTAAAAACTGCTCTAGCAATTTTACTCCGTTCCAATTTAAAATGACAACTGCTATCTTATCCAAAAGTTCTTAATTCTTTATTATTTGTTTAATGGTTTTCTTTATAGTCAGGCAGGTTTCTCAAAAACTCATATTTTTCGTTTTCAAAATCCATTTGACAGTAAAAATGGTTTAGTCCGTTTGTGACATTCAAAAACCGTGCCTGCATTGTCATATTGTAACGAGCAATTTGATCAAAAGTTGCCTGAGATATTTTAACTTCTGGCGCTTTACACTCTACTAATATATGTATAGAACCATCTGGATTAAATACAACAACATCGTATCGTTTTCGTAATCCGTTGACAGTTAAAACTTTCTCTACGTTAATGAGTGATTTGGGATATTTTTTTTCGTGCATTAAAAAATGAACAACGTGCTGACGAACCCATTCTTCTGGCGTAAGAATTATAAATTTTTTCCTGATCTCATCAAAAATAGACACTTTATTTTCGCTATTTTTGAATCGGAAACTATAAGCAGGGAAATTAAGTTTAAGCATAAAGCAAAAATATAAAATAGTTTTTTGTTTCAAAGTAACTTGAAACTTTAAACTTGAAACAAGTATAAATGGACGAGGTAGTAAAAATTGTTAACGATATTAAAGCCGGAGATATTAAACCGATTTATTTTTTAATGGGTGAAGAACCTTATTATATAGATAAGTTGTCCGAATATATTGAGGAGAATGTTTTGGCTGAAGAAGAAAGAGGTTTTAATCAGACAGTTTTATATGGAAGAGATGTATCTGTAGAAGATATTGTTTCAACGGCCAAGCGCTATCCTATGATGGCTGATCGTCAGGTTGTTATTGTGAAAGAAGCACAAGATTTGTCTAGAAATATTGATAAATTGGAAGCGTATGCCAATAATCCAATGGAAACGACGGTTTTGGTTTTTTGCTACAAATACAAAACTTTAGATAAACGTAAAAAAGTTACTAAAGTATTGGCACAAAATGGTTTAGTATACGAAAGTAAAAAACTTTACGAAAATCAGGTTGGTGATTGGATTAAACGTGTTTTGGCTGGAAAAAAATATACTATTGATCCAAAGGCTAATGCCATGCTTGTAGAATTTTTAGGTACGGATTTAAGTAAAATTAATAACGAACTAGAAAAACTGCAGATTATTTTACCTAAAGGCACCATGATTACAGCAGAACATATTGAGGAAAATATTGGTTTTAGTAAAGATTACAATGTTTTTGAACTACGAAAAGCAATTGGAGAGCGTAATCAATTGAAAGCGTATAAAATAGCGGAAAACTTTGCTCATAATCCAAAAGAATATCCTTTGGTTATGACGACTGGTTTGGTGTTCGGTTTTTTTGTCCAGCTTTTAAAATATCACGGATTAAAAGATAAAAGCCCTAAAAATGTCGCGTCAGCACTTGGGGTAAATCCGTATTTCTTAAAAGAATATGATCTGGCAGTAAAAAATTATCCAATGCGAAAAGTAAGTCAGATTGTTGCAGCTTTACGTGATATTGATATCAAAAGTAAAGGTGTGGGAGCCAATGCTTTACCACAATCTGATTTGTTAAAAGAAATGCTGTATAAAATTTTTAATTAAGCCGTTAAAATTCACGATATTTGCCTTTCTAAAAATTTTGCATTAAAATATTTATAAAACTATGGGAATGAATAAAAATACCATTTTAGGATGGGCTACTTTAATAATGGTGCTTATGGGATTGTTGCTTATAGGTCTTGGAATCTTTAGGTACAGTGATGTTTCAGGCTGGGGATTTGCTGCTGTTGGAGTTGGTTTTTTTGCAAATGCCTGGGTGTTCAATGCTTTAAAAGGAAGAGTTTAATAGTCAATGGCAATGATAATTGCAATTTCAGTAGATAGAAAAATAAATAATTAAAATTAAAAATAAAAAATGTCAGACGATAAGAAAGTAATTTTCTCAATGCAGAAATTGAGTAAAACCTATCAAGGAGCAGACAAACCAGTTCTTAAGAATATTTACCTTAGTTTCTTTTATGGAGCTAAGATTGGTATTTTGGGACTTAACGGTTCTGGAAAATCTTCACTTTTAAAAATTATTGCAGGAGTTGATAAAAATTATCAGGGAGATGTAGTTTTTCAGCCAGGCTATACGGTTGGATACTTGGAGCAAGAACCAATTCTTGATGATTCTAAAACAGTTATAGAAATTGTTCGTGAAGGAGCTGCCGAAACAATGGCGGTTTTAGAAGAATACAATAAAATCAATGATTTATTTGGTCTGGAAGAAAATTATTCAGATCCAGATAAAATGGATAAATTGATGGAACGTCAAGCGGCATTACAAGACAAAATTGATGCTCTTGGTGCTTGGGAAATCGATACAAAACTAGAAATCGCAATGGATGCATTGCGTACTCCAGAAGGTGATACGCCAATTAAAAACCTTTCAGGAGGTGAGCGTCGTCGTGTAGCTTTATGTCGTTTGTTGTTACAACAGCCAGATGTATTGTTATTAGATGAGCCTACCAACCACCTTGATGCTGAGTCAGTTCTGTGGTTAGAGCAGCATTTAGCGCAATATTCAGGTACTGTAATTGCTGTAACGCACGACCGTTATTTCTTGGATAATGTGGCTGGATGGATTCTTGAGTTGGATAGAGGAGAAGGTATTCCATGGAAAGGAAACTATTCTTCTTGGTTAGATCAAAAATCAAACCGTTTGGCTCAAGAAGAAAAAGTAGCTTCTAAACGTAGAAAAACTTTAGAGCGTGAGTTGGAATGGGTTCGCCAAGGTGCAAAAGGTCGTCAGACCAAACAAAAAGCGCGTTTACAGAACTACGACAAATTATTAAATGAAGATCAAAAACAACTAGACGAAAAATTAGAGATTTATATCCCGAATGGCCCTCGTTTAGGAACAAATGTTATTGAAGCTAAAAATGTTGCAAAAGCATTTGGAGATAAATTATTATACGATAATTTGAATTTTACTTTGCCACAAGCAGGTATTGTTGGAATTATCGGACCAAACGGTGCTGGTAAATCTACTATTTTCAAAATGATTATGGGAGAACAGCAAACTGATAGCGGAGAATTTTCAGTTGGTGATACAGTGAAAATTGCTTATGTAGATCAATCACACTCGAACATTGATCCTAATAAATCAATCTGGGAAAACTTTGCAGATGGTCAAGAGTTGATTATGATGGGTGGAAAGCAAGTTAACTCAAGAGCTTATTTATCTCGTTTTAATTTTGGTGGAGGAGAGCAAAACAAAAAAGTATCAATGCTTTCTGGTGGAGAACGTAACCGTTTACACTTAGCCATGACTTTGAAAGAAGAAGGAAACGTACTTTTACTGGATGAGCCTACGAACGACCTTGATGTTAATACACTTCGAGCACTTGAAGAAGGTTTGGAGAATTTTGCTGGTTGTGCTGTAATTATTTCTCACGACAGATGGTTCTTGGATAGAATTTGTACACACATCTTAGCGTTTGAAGGAGATTCTGAAGTTTATTTCTTCGAAGGAAGTTTCTCTGATTATGAAGAAAACAAAAAGAAACGTCTTGGTGGTGATTTAACTCCTAAACGTTTGAAATATAGAAAATTAATTAGATAATTCTTTCTAATAAATTTCAAATAAAAAAATCCCAAATTCCAATTGATATGAATTTGGGATTTTTTATTTTACCATCTAGTTTGTCATTTCGACGAAGGAGAAATCTTCGCAAGTAACTCTATAACGAAAATCCAATCTTTGTCGAGCTTCTCGTGGAGATTTCTCCTTCGTCGAAATGACAATATTGCGGAGATTGAAGTTTTACTGTTGAAATTTGGAATTTCAAAAATCGGAATTTCTCTTAAAGAAACTTAGCTTTCAATTCAGGAGTAGGAATCATACAGCTTTCTTTTTTGCCATACCAATTGTATCTGTTTTTTGCGACATAATCATAAATTTTGTCACTAATAAAAATGGGAACAATTCTAAAAATTGGACTGAGTCTCCATAAACCTCCAAAATTTTTAGCTATTTCAATTACTGCTGAAGATTTATAAAAATAAGCTGTTCCAGGATCGTATAAAATAATACTGTCCATTTTTGAAAAACTGATTCCCAGATGTTTGCAAATTGAAATCCCTAAATCAGATTGTAACGCAACAAATCTAAAAATATCTTTCTTGTCGTGTTTGATAATGTATTGAACCGCCGAACTGCAGAGATTACAAACTCCGTCAAAAAGAATTATTTTTTTATTTTTTGGAAGATTTTCCATTTTTTTTATTTAAGTAAAGCTTTGTCAAAGTTTGAAACTTTGACAAAGCTAAAATGCATATAAAGTAAATTAGTTTTATCTATTGATTTTTTGTTTTGAATAAAATTTTCAAATCAAAAACAGCTTTCATAAATCAATTTAGATCGAATTTAAAAAATAAGTGATCATAATTTACTTTTAAAAAGAAAACGTTTCTTAAATCGCTTTATTTTAATTTTAGTCTTGTTTGATCATTTTTTTTACTGAAAACTGCCACTAAAACTTTATTTCTTAATAGCTTCTACTAATTCGAGTTCATCCAAACTCACTTTCGAAGTAAAAATTCCATAATTTACAGTTGCTTTATTTTTTTCGATTAAATCGATGCTTCCAACAGATCTTCCGTCAAGCATTCTTACTCGGTCGCCAACTTTTAAAATTGGTTTTGGTTTTTCTACTACAGGTTTAAGTTTTTTCTCTTTTTTCTCTTTTCGAATTTCTTCTACTTTTACCTGAACTTCAGCAATGATTTCTTTTTGTTTTTCAACTTTTGCTTTGACTTCTTTTGGAGTTGCTTTTTTACGTTTAGAATTTTCAATTTCAACAATTTTCAAAAATTCGCCAATAAGTTCCTTTTTGTTTTTGTTGTTGAAATACTTCTCAGCTATATCATCAATTTTTTGTCCAATGTAAATTATCTTTTGATTACTATCATATAATTCTTGATAGCTTTCCAATTTTTGTTGGATTCTGGTATTGATGTTTTCCATCTTTTTACTTTCTTCACGAGCACGAGTTTCTTCTTCTTTTAAATTAAGGGAAGTTTTTTCAAGCTTCGATCTCTCTTTCTGAAGTGTTGCAATGGTTTTATCAAAACGAACCTTTCCGACTTCGATTTTCTTTTTCGCACGATTGATCAATCCAAACGGGATTCCATTTTTTTGAGCGACTTCAAAAGTAAACGAACTTCCTGCTTGTCCCAAAGCCAGTTTGTACATTGGTTCAAGTGACTTTTCATCGAACATCATATTTGCATTTGTAGCATAAGGCAATTCGTTTGCCAAAATTTTTAAATTCGAATAATGCGTTGTGATAATTCCGAAAGCTTCACGATGATAAAATTCTTCCAAGAAAATTTCAGCCAAAGCTCCACCCAATTCAGGATCAGAACCAGTACCAAATTCGTCAATCAAAAACATGGTTTTTCGATTACATTTCTTTAAAAAGTAATTCATGTTTTTCAAGCGATACGAATAAGTACTTAGGTGATTTTCAATAGATTGGTTATCTCCAATGTCAGTTAAAATTCTATCGAACAAGAAAGTTTCACTTCTTTCGTGAACAGGAATCAAAATTCCCGATTGCAGCATTAATTGTAATAATCCAACCGTTTTTAAAGAAATCGTTTTTCCTCCGGCATTTGGTCCCGAAATTACAATAATTCTGTTTTCTTGTTTTAACTCAATTGTCTGAGGATGCGTAACTTCCTTTTTCTGTTTATTGTTCAGATACAAAATCGGATGATACGCTTCTCTAAAGAATAATCTTCTTTCTTCTGTAATGGTTGGCAGAATTCCGTTAATTCGATTTGCGTATTTAGCTTTACCTGCAACAACATCAATATCACTTAAAAAGTCTTGATATTCAATTAATAAAGAAAGATAAGGACGAATTACATTTGATAGATTCTTTAGAATTCTTGTAATTTCTTCTTTCTCTTCGTATTCTAAATTGGCTAATTCTCTAGAATATTTCAAAGTAGCTTCAGGTTCAATATAAGCAATACTCCCAGTTTTGGAACTTCCTAAAATAGAACCTTTTACTTTACGACGGTACATTGCTAAGACTGCTAAAACTCTACGGTTTTGCACAAAGCTTTCCTTGATATCATCCAAATAACCAAGGCTATTGTATTGAGTTAGAGCCACACCAAAACTTTGATTCACTTTTCCGCGAACCAAGTTCATGTTTTGTCTAATTCCAGCTAGAGCAGGAGAAGCATTGTCTTTTATTTCTCCATATTTGTCTACAATTGCATCAATTGCAGTTATGATATCTTTGGTTAGCTCTACGCGAGAAGCCCTAGCATTTAAGTTTGGATAATAATCATCAAACTTTTTTAAGAAATTCAATAAGACATTTGTAGTTGCAGAAAGATTAGCAATTTTTCTAAAACTTCCCACTTCAAGAAAACTGTCTTCGATTGCAAGAAATTTAATTTCATGCGTTATGGCGTCAAATCCGTGATTCGGAATGGCGTTATTATTTTGAAAAGAAGATACATACTCAGATGTTTGCATCAAAGCTTGCATTAATTCTTCTTTATCTCTAAATGGTTTTATTTGTAAAGCCTTTTCTTTTCCAATATCGGTATTGCAACCATCAGAAATGGTTTCGAGAACGGTTGGAAATTGTAAGTCTTGTAACGTTTTTTCGGTAATACTGATCATTTAATTTCTTTATGAAAGCAAAGACAAAAGTACGAAAACAATAATGAATTATGAGTTATGAATTATGAGTTTTTAGTTTGCTTAACTTTCGACTTTGAGCTTTTTACTTTTTTGATTTTAAGTATTAATTTCTGAAATTCGCATAAAAAAAATTATGGACGTGAAAATGCATTCTTCTTGGAAGCCTGTTTTGAATGAAGAATTCGAAAAACCATATTTCAACGATTTAATAGAATTTGTAAAATCTGAATACGCAACAAAAGTTTGTTACCCAAAAGGGAATCAGATTTTTTCTGCTTTTGATCATTGTCATTTTGATGAAGTAAAGGTGGTTATTATTGGGCAAGATCCTTATCATGGGCCAAATCAAGCAAATGGTTTGTGTTTTTCTGTGAATGACGGAATTCCTTTTCCGCCTTCTTTATATAATATTTTTAAAGAAATCGAAACCGATTTGGGAAAACCGCTTCCGAAAACTGGAAATCTAGAACGTTGGGCAGATCAAGGTGTTTTTCTTTTAAATGCTACTTTGACCGTTAGACAATCTGAAGCTGGAAGTCACCAGGGAAAAGGCTGGGAAAAATTTACAGATGCAGTTATTAAGAAAATTTCTGAGGAGAAAGAAAATGTTGTCTTTTTGCTGTGGGGAGGTTTTGCCCAGAAGAAAGCTGCTTTGATTGACGCTTCAAAACATCATATTCTAAAATCAGGCCATCCTTCGCCTCTAAGTGCCAATAGAGGATTCTGGTTTGGAAACAAACATTTTAGCCAAACCAATGATTTCTTGAAATCTAAAGGATTAAAAGAAATTGAATGGTGATTTTTTTTAAGTTTCAAAGGTTCAGAGTTGCAAAGTGACAAAGGGAAAAAACTTTGTGTCTTTTTGATTTTATCATGATATATGTATATATGCTTTTTATAAAAGAAAACCCAATAACTGTTTTAATGTTATTGGGTTTTCTTTTATTTTTTTGCGATTTCTTCTAAAACGGCTTTGTTTTCGTAATTAATCACTTTTAGAATAATTTCTTGATTTTTTATCGTTTTTCCTTCAATGATGTATAATTTTCCTCCTTTTGTAGGAACATTACTTTGATCAAAATCTACATCACCGTAAGTCAATGTGTTTTTGATATCTGCCGTATCGACCCATTTTTCGTTTAAAGTCTGAACAGCTTTTGGAGAATATTGAAAAGGTTTTGTTCTAAGATTGTTTAAAACTCGGGCATTTGGAAAATAATTGCAACGAGTGTCTTTTCCGATAAAAAATCCTGATACAATAAAACATCCCATAACGAGACCAATCAGGTAATATGCAAAACGATGTACGAACTTCATGAAATAAAATTTTTGCAAAGGTACATTAAAGTTCCCTTAAAATACAAGTAAATTAATATCGTTATCTGGAAGATCAAACCAGTCGCCAATGGCTTTATTTGTTAAAATTCCGTGATAAAGATAAATTCCGTTTTTAAGGCCTTTGTTGCAACGAATGGCACTTTCAATACCACCATCTTCGGCTATCTGATGTAAGTAAGGAGTCAAGATGTTACTGATTGATAATGAAGCAGTTTTAGAATAACGTGACGGAATATTAGGTACGCAATAGTGTAAAACGTTATTTTTTATGAATGTTGGCTTTTCGTGAGTTGTTACTTCAGATGTTTCAAAACAACCTCCGGTATCAATGCTAACGTCAACAATTACAGCGCCTTTTTTCATATGTTCAACCATTGTTTCGTTAACTACAATCGGGCAACGTTCTTTACCGCGCATCGCACCAATTGCAACATCACAACGTCTTAAAGCTTTTAATAAACCTTTTTGCTGTATGGTTGAAGTAAAAATTCTTTGATTTAAATTGTTCTGTAAACGACGTAGTTTAGTAATAGAGTTATCAAAAACTTTTACGTTTGCACCTAAGCCGATTGCGGTTTTAGCAGCAAATTCGCCTACAGTTCCAGCACCAAGAATTACAACTTCAGTAGGAGGAACGCCTGTTATGTTTCCAAATAAAAGCCCTTTTCCGAACTCATTTGTAATCATTAATTCGGCAGCAATTAAGATTGAAGCTGTTCCTGCAATTTCGCTTAGAGATTTTACTGCTGGATAAGAGCCGTCTTCATCTTTAATATATTCAAAAGCTAAGGCAGTGATTTTCTTTTTTGCTAAAGCTTCAAAGTATTCTTTCTTTTTGGTTTTTAGCTGAATAGCAGAAATGATAACCGTTTCAGGATTGATCATTTCGATTTCGGTTAAAGTTGGCGGCTCTACTTTTAATAGAAACGGACAACCAAAAACTCTTTTGGCATCTTTTGTGATTTCTGCACCGGCATCAGCATATTCTTTATCACTATAACTTGAACTTTCTCCAGCGCCAGATTCAATCATAACGCGATGGCCTTCATAAGTTAAAGAAGCGACTGCATCGGGCGTAAGACAGATACGACGTTCCTGATAACTTGTTTCTTTAGGGATTCCTATAAAAAGTTCTCTTTTAAAACGACCAACCTCAAGTTTTTCTTCCTGCGGTATTAATTGTTGTTTTGTAAATGGAGTTAACGTGATTGACATGGATAGTGCAAAAAATTAAGAGTACAAATTACGTAAAAAGTTTTAAAATTAGTGTAAAAATTCTGCTAATACTGAAGGTCAAAAGTTAAGAAACTCTAATAACTATCAATAAAGAACAGATTTTTCTTTTTGAAGATATTTTAAACTAACTCTAGTTCTCTTTTTCCGTCAGAAAGCAATTCGATATTTATAGTAGAATGTTCTTCAGGAATTAAATTTGCAATTTTTTCAGACCATTCAATAAAACACCAATTTCCAGAATACAGGTAATCATCAACTCCCATATCTAGCGCTTCGGTTTCTTGTTTTATTCTGTAAAAGTCAAAATGATAGACTTTTTTTCCGTTTGGAATTTGATATTCGTTTACTAAAGAAAAAGTAGGACTGCTAGTTGCGTCAGTAATTCCAAGACTTTTGCATAGCTGTTTGATCAAAGTTGTTTTTCCAACTCCCATTTCTCCATTAAAAAGGATAATTTTATTAGGATTTGAAGCTATAATCTGATCCGCAACTTCTTGAATTTGATCTAATGAAAAAACGATGTTCATTGTTGTGTTTATTTTTGCCACGAATTTCGCAAATTTCCGCGAATTATTTTTTAATGCCACAGATTAAAAGATTAAAAAGGATTTTTTAATCAGTGATAATCTGTGAAATCTGTGGCAAAAGATATTTTTATTTAATTGTGCTCACTGCTGAAAACTGAAAATTGAGACTGTAAACTTTTATTTCGGATTAAATACCAAGAACGGAATAATCATTTCTTCTAATGAAATTCCCCCGTGCTGGTAGGTGTTTTTGTAATAACTCACATAATGATTGTAGTTGTTTACATATGCCAAGAAAAAATCATTTTTGGCAAAAATAAACGAACTACTCATATTTATAGCTGGCAGACCAATTGTTTTAGG
The DNA here is from genome assembly GCF_003254545.1 of Flavobacterium tistrianum. Lineage (GTDB taxonomy): Bacteria > Bacteroidota > Bacteroidia > Flavobacteriales > Flavobacteriaceae > Flavobacterium > Flavobacterium tistrianum. Next base: position 187,476 of record NZ_QJRH01000073.1, on the reverse strand, counting down.
TTCTTTAACTACATAAACGTCTTTTTGCTCGTATGTTAAGCTACGTCCGGTTTTGTAACGCAGATTCAGACTTGTATTTTTATCACCCACAACTTTCGACGGATTTTTTACATTAATAGTTCCGTGGTCTGTGGTTAAAATCAGTTTGAAACCTAAAAGTTGTGCCTGCTGAATGATTTCTAACAAAGGAGAATTTTTGAACCAACTTAAAGTTAAAGAACGGTATGCTTTGTCATCTGAAGCTAATTCTTTTACGACTTCCATCTCAGTTTTAGCGTGCGAAAGCATATCTACAAAGTTGTAAACTACGGTAACTAAGTCATTTCCTTTTAAAGCTTTGAAGTTTTCTGCCAGTTTTTTTCCACCTGCATAATTGGTGATTTTAAAATAATCTTCCTTAATGTTTAAACCCAATCTTTTTAATTGAGCCGATAAAAATTCTGCTTCATAAAGGTTTTTTCCGCCATCTTCAACATCATTTTTCCAATATTCAGGAAATTGTTTTTCCATTTCTAATGGCATTAAACCAGAGAAAATAGAGTTTCTGGCATATTGTGTGGCTGTTGGAAGAATAGAGTAGTACGGAACTTCTTTTTCCAGTTTGTAATAGTTTGAAATTACACCTTCAAAAGCCTTCCATTGGTCGTAACGAAGATTGTCAATTACAACAAAAAGAATCGGTTTGTCTTTCTTTTTAATTTCTGGAACTACTAATTCTTTGAATAAAGTGTTAGACTGTATAGGCTTGTCTGCCTTTGGCGCAAACCAGTCTTCGTAATTTCTCTCAATATATTTTCCGAATTGAGAATTAGCTTCAACTTTTTGAGATTCTAGAATTTCGATCATTGCTGTATCATTGATGTCTTCTAGTTTTAATTCCCAAAATAGCAGCTTTTTATACAATTCAATCCAGTCTTCGTACGAATTAACCATTGCTAATTCCATCGAAATTTTTCTGAATTCTTTCTGATAATCTAAAGTTGTTTTTTCTGTAATTAATCTCGAATCATCTAGATTTTTTTTCAAACTCAACAGAATCTGATTCGGATTTACAGGTTTAATCAAGTAATCAGCGATTTTGGAACCAATGGCTTCTTCCATAATATATTCTTCCTCGCTTTTGGTAATCATGATCATCGGGATAGCTGATTTTTTCTCTTTCATTTCAGAAAGTGTTTCCAGTCCGCTCATTCCAGGCATGTTTTCGTCCAGAAAAACAATATCAAAATTATCTTCTTCAAATAACGCAATCGCATCGAGTCCGTTATTGCAAGTTGTAACTTCGTAATTCTTTTTTTCTAGAAATAATATGTGAGGCTTTAAAAGATCGATTTCATCATCGACCCAAAGTATTTTTATCTTATCCATAAATCAATTTAATTTTACTGCAATTTAAAGTTATAGAACTTAAAAAGTATTAAAAATAGTATAAAATTACCAAAGATGAGGCATGATTTTATTTTGAAATTTAACATTTTTTAATGTATTTTATTGATAATCATTACAATTTCAATTGTGATTTTTAAATAAAAAACACCAAGCTCTTTATACTTATTTACTTATATTTGTTGACCTAAAAAATGACCACACTGTGACTCAGATCAATAAATTAAAAATATTCAACGATCCTATATATGGCTTCATTACGATTCCCAATGAGCTAGTTTACGACTTAATTCAGCATCCATATTTTCAGCGTTTACGCCGTATTTCACAGATGGGATTATCGTATCTGGTATACCCAGGAGCCAATCATACCCGTTTTCATCATGCATTAGGATGTATGCATTTAATGAAGAAGGCAATTGACACGCTTCGTTTTAAAGATGTCATTATTTCTGATGAAGAAGAAAATGCACTTTTGATAGCTATTTTACTTCATGATATTGGTCACGGGCCATTTTCGCATGCAATGGAAAAAAGTATTGTCGAAGATGTCCATCATGAGGCGATTTCACTATTATTTATGAATCAGCTTAACGAAGAATTTGGCGGAAGATTAAGTTTGGCGATTCAGGTATTTAAAGGAGAATATCACAGAAAATTCATGTTGCAATTGATTTCAAGTCAATTGGATATGGATCGAATGGATTATTTAAAACGAGATAGTTTTTATACAGGTGTTGCAGAAGGAAATGTAAATTCTGAACGATTGATTCAGATGATGAACGTAGAAAACGATGTTTTGGTCATTGAAGAAAAAGGAATTTATTCTGTCGAGAAATTTCTGCTTTCCAGAAGATTAATGTACTGGCAGGCTTACTTGCATAAAACAAGCTTGGTGGCAGAATTAATTTTAATGAAAGTTTTAAAAAGAGCAAAAGAGCTGACTCTAAAAAGTGTTAAACTACCTTGCAGTGAACCTCTAATGTATTTCATGCAAAATAAAATTACGCTTGAAGATTTTGATGCAGAGAAATTAGACTTGTTTTCACAATTAGATGATTTTGATATTATAAGCGCATTAAAAGCTTGGCAAAGGCACAATGATTTTATACTTTCTACTTTAAGTAAGATGATCATTAACAGAGATTTGTTGAAGATTAAGCTAAGTGCAGAAAAAATTCCGATGGAAGAATCACAATCTTTAAAAGAGGAGTTTGCAGAAGCGCATCAAATTTCTGCAGTAGATGCAGGATATTTTATTTTTAGAGGAAAAATTAAAAACCAAGCTTACAGCAAAGAAGCAGAACCTATTCGTATTTTGAAAAAAGATAAAACAATTGAAGATGTTGTTGAAGCTTCTGATCAGCTGAATTTGAAATCGTTATCTAAATTGGTAACAAAATATTATATCTGTTTTCCAAAACAACTTATATAAAATTAACATTTAAAACCTATTTTTTATATTTTTGTCGCGATGAAATTTACAGCAGAACAAATAGCAGGAATTTTAGAAGGAGAAGTTGTTGGGAATCCCAATGCAGAAGTTTCTAAGCTTTCTAAAATCGAAGAAGGAGAGGAAGGTTCTCTTACTTTTTTGGCTAACCCAAAGTATATCAATTACATATACACTACAAAAGCGACAGTAACAATTGTTAATGATAGCTTTATTCCTGAACAGGAAATTAATACTACACTTATAAAAGTAGAAGATGCTTATGCGGCTTTTTCTAAACTTTTGCATTTTTATAATCAGGTAAAATTAAACAAAAACGGTATCGAGCCTCAGTCTTTTATGTCTGAAGGCACGAAATATGGAGAGAATCTATATTTAGGCAGTTTTAGTTATATCGGACAAAATGTGGTTTTAGGGAATAATGTAAAAATTTACCCAAATAGCTTTATTGGAGACAATGTTACTATTGGAGATAATGTATTTATTTTTGCTGGTGCGAAAATCTATTCTGAAACTGTAATTGGTAATAATTGTACGGTTCATTCTGGCGTTATTATAGGTGCAGATGGTTTTGGTTTTGCTCCAAACGAAAACGGAGAATACAGTAAAGTGCCTCAGATTGGAAATGTTATTATTGAAGATAATGTAGATATTGGTGCTAATACTACAATTGATAGAGCAACTCTTGGTTCTACGATAATTAGAAAGGGAGTTAAATTAGACAATCAGATTCAGATTGCGCATAATGTAGAAATTGGGAAAAATACTGTGATAGCAGCTCAAAGTGGTGTGGCAGGTTCTACAAAAATTGGCGAAAACTGTATGATTGGAGGACAGGTAGGTATTGCAGGTCACTTAATAATAGGAAATAATGTTAGGCTTCAAGCGCAATCAGGTGTAGCCAGAAACATTAAAGATGATGAAGTTCTGCAAGGAACTCCATCTCTTGGATATACAGATTTTAATAAATCGTATGTTCATTTTAAGAATCTGCCTAAGATTGTGGCTGAAGTTGAAGAATTAAAGAAACAAATAATAAACCCAAAAAATGGAAATAATGGTTAAACAGAAGACCATCAAAAATGAAATTTCGCTAACAGGAGTTGGTTTACACACTGGAAAAGAAGTTACAATGACTTTTAAACCTGCACCCGTTAATAATGGTTTCACTTTTGTAAGAGTAGATTTGCAAGGTCAACCAGTCATTGAGGCTGATGCTAATTATGTTGTTAATACTCAAAGAGGAACAAATCTTGAGAAACTTGGTGTGAAAATTCAGACACCAGAGCACGTTTTAGCGGCAGTAGTTGGATGCGATTTGGATAATATTATTATTGAATTGAATGCCTCTGAACTTCCAATTATGGATGGTTCATCAAAATATTTTGTTGAAGCTATTGAAAAAGCTGGTATCGAAGAGCAAGACGCGCAACGTAATGTTTACGTAGTAAAAGAAGTAATCTCTTTTACAGACGAAGCTACAGGAAGCGAAATCCTTGTTATGCCAAGCGATGAATATCAAGTTACAACTATGGTAGATTTTGGTACAAAAGTTTTAGGTACTCAAAATGCTACTCTTAAAAGTTTGTCAGATTTTAAATCTGAAATTGCAAGTTCTAGAACATTTAGTTTCCTTCATGAATTAGAGTCATTATTAGAACATGGCCTTATTAAAGGTGGAGATTTAAATAATGCAATTGTTTATGTAGATAAAGAAATCTCTGAGTCTACAATGGAGAATTTGAAGAAAGCGTTTGGTAAAGAAGAGATTTCTGTAAAACCAAACGGCGTTTTAGATAACTTGACTTTACACTATCCAAACGAAGCTGCAAGACACAAATTGCTTGATGTAATTGGAGATTTGTCTTTAATTGGAGTTCGTATTCAAGGAAAAATTATTGCTAATAAACCAGGACACTTTGTAAATACTCAATTTGCAAAGAAATTGGCAAAAATTATCAAAATAGAGCAGAGAAATCATGTTCCTACTTATGATTTGCATCAAGAACCATTGATGGATATTCATAAAATTATGTCTATGCTTCCTCACAGACCGCCATTCTTGTTAATCGACAGAATTATCGAAATGTCTGATCGTCATGTAGTAGGATTGAAAAATGTTACTATGAATGAGAATTTCTTTGTAGGTCACTTCCCAGAAGCTCCAGTTATGCCAGGTGTATTAATTGTAGAAGCAATGGCGCAAACAGGAGGAATTTTAGTGTTAAGCACTGTTCCGGATCCTGAAAATTATTTGACATATTTCATGAAAATTGATAATGTTAAATTTAAACACAAAGTATTGCCAGGTGATACTTTAATCTTTAAATGTGAGTTAATATCTCCTATCAGAAGAGGGATTTGTCATATGCAGGCAAACGCTTATGCAAATGGTAAATTAGTAACTGAAGCAGAATTGATGGCGCAAATAGCAAGAAAACAATAATAAATTATCAAATTTATTGTTTAGGTTTGTTGCTTCAAATTAGAATATTTTAATTAAAAATATAAAACATACAGATGAATCAACCATTAGCATATGTTCATCCAGGCGCTAAAATCGCTAAAAACGTTGTAATAGAGCCATTTACAACAATTCACAATAATGTTGTTATTGGTGATGGTACTTGGATTGGTTCAAACGTGACCATTATGGAAGGTGCTCGAATTGGAAAAAATTGTAATATTTTTCCAGGAGCTGTAATTTCTGCGGTGCCACAAGATTTAAAATTCGGAGGTGAAGATTCTCTTGCGATTATCGGTGATAATTGTACAATTAGAGAATGTGTAACTATAAATAGAGGAACAATTGCTTCTGGCCAAACTGTAATTGGTAACAATTGTTTAGTAATGGCTTATGCTCATATTGCACACGACTGTGAGATTGGAAATAATGCAATTATTGTAAATGGTGTAGCGCTGGCAGGTCACGTAGTTGTTGGTAATCATGCTGTTATTGGAGGTTTAGCTGCAATTCACCAGTTCATTCATATTGGAGATCATGCTATGATTTCTGGAGGATCATTAGTTAGAAAAGACGTTCCTCCGTTTACAAAAGCAGCAAAAGAACCTTTGTCTTATGTTGGAATTAACTCTGTAGGTTTAAGAAGAAGAGGATTTACAACTGAAAAAATTAGAGAAATTCAGGAAATCTATAGAATTTTATACCAAAAGAATTACAATACAACTCAAGCGTTAAGCATCATTGAGGCTGAAATGGAAGCAACTCCAGAAAGAGATGAAATTCTTGATTTTATTAGAAATTCATCTAGAGGGATTATGAAAGGTTACTCAGGGAACTATTAAAAAGAAAAATTTAGCCGTTTATTTGTTTTTTATTTAGACAGATAAACGGTTAAACGATTTAACAATATATAATAAACAAACAGCAATGGCATCTACATCAGATATTAGAAACGGATTGTGTATTAAATTTAATCACGATATCTATAAAATTATTGAATTTCTTCACGTAAAACCTGGAAAAGGTCCAGCTTTCGTAAGAACAAAATTGAAAAGTTTAACTTCTGGTAAAGTATTAGACAATACTTTTTCAGCAGGTCATAAAATTGACGTTATTCGTGTTGAAACACATACATTTCAATATTTATATCCAGAAGGAGATGAATTTCACTTCATGAATGCTGAAACGTTTGAGCAAATTTCTTTAAACAAAAACATTTTGGATGCTCCAGATTTGTTAAAAGAAGGAACAAATGTTATGGTTCAGATTAATACAGAGACAGATTTGCCATTATCAGTAGATATGCCAGCTTCTGTAATTCTTGAAGTTACTTATGCTGAGCCAGGTGTAAAAGGAAATACAGCGACAAATGCTACTAAAAATGCTACAGTAGAAACAGGAGCAAATATCAACGTCCCTTTGTTTATCAATGAAGGAGACAAAATTAAAATTGATACAGCTACAGGTTCTTACATGGAGCGTGTTAAAGAATAGTTATTTTAATTAAGATAATTTGACAATGAGTCAATTAGATAATAAGTGAGTCGACATAATTTTGTATATTCACATTCTAATTGACTCATTTTCTAATTGAGATAATATGACAATGAGTCAAGTAGATAATTTTTGGATCAGCATAATTTTGAATATTAATTTTCTAATTGACTCATTTTCTAATTGACTCATTTTCTAATTTACAAGTTTTCTAATTACACTATATGAAATTTCCAAAGAGTCATTCTTTACAAGAAATTGCCAATTTGCTTAATTGCAAATTTATCGGAGACAAAGACTTTCAAGTTTTAGGTATGAACGAGATACACGTTGTTGAGCCTGGAGATATTGTTTTTGTTGACCACCCAAAATATTATGATAAAGCTTTGCAATCTGCAGCTACAATTGTTTTAATAAACAAAGAAGTAGAATGCCCAGAAGGTAAAGCTCTTTTAATCTCTGATGACCCGTTTAGAGATTTTAATATTCTTACTAAGCATTTTAAACCATTTCAGTTTGCTAACGTGGCTATTGCACCGTCGGCAAAAATAGGAGAGGGAACTATAATTCAACCCAATACATTTGTTGGAAACCATGTGAAAATTGGTAAAAACTGTCTAATTCATTCAAATGTTTCTATTTACGATCATACCATAATTGGCGATAATGTAATTATTCATGCTGGTACTATTTTAGGGGCTGATGCTTTTTATTATAAAAAACGTCCCGAAGGTTTTGATCAGTTAGTTTCTGGTGGAAGAGTAGTTATTGAAGATAATGTTGGAATTGGTGCTTTGTGCACAATCGATAAAGGTGTTACTGGGGATACAACAATCGGGGCAGGAACTAAATTAGACAATCAAGTACATGTTGGACATGATACCGTAATTGGAAAAAAGTGTCTGATTGCTTCTCAAACTGGTATCGCCGGCTGTGTAATTATTGAAGACGAAGTAACAATGTGGGGACAAGTTGGTACAACTAGCGGTATTACAATTGGCTCAAAAGCAGTTGTAATGGGACAGACAGGCGTTACTAAATCGGTAGAAGGAGGAAAATCGTATTTTGGTACTCCAATTGAAGAGTCTAGAGAGAAATTGAAACAATTAGCCAATATCAAGAAGATTCCTGAAATTTTAAGTAAATTGAAGTAATATGTCTATTAAAGAATTTGTTCAGAAATTTTATAAGTCAGATGCCCTAATTGATAGCGAAATTTTAAAAACATATCTGCATCCTGATGTTACGCTTGAATGGAACAGTAGTAAAGGTTTTATTCAGATGGATTATGATTCGATAATTGAAATGGCCAATGAACTTAGCCGTGCTTACGTGCGTTCTAAGGTTAGAATTAGCCATATTATTAGCGAAGATGATTTAGTATCAGTGCGTTACTCTCATTTTGTGAAAACAATCGAGAATCCGAGAGAAGAGATGCTTTTAGCACATTTTGCAACCATTTGGCAAATAAAAGATGATAAACTTTATAGAGGTTATCAGATGAGTCAATTTTCTTAATATTTTTTTGACAATAAAAGAGTCAAAATACATTACAAAACCTTATTTTTGCAACACAAATTTAAAAACTACATAAAATATATATCATGAGTGTTTTAGTTAATAAAGATTCCAAAATAATTGTTCAGGGATTTACAGGGAGCGAAGGTACTTTCCACGCTTCTCAAATGATTGAGTATGGTACTAATGTTGTTGGAGGTGTTACTCCAGGAAAAGGTGGTACTAGCCATTTAGATCGTCCAGTTTTTAACACAGTAAAAGATGCTGTTGACCAAGCTGGTGCTGATACTTCTATCATTTTTGTTCCGCCAGCTTTTGCTGCTGATGCAATTATGGAAGCTGCTGATGCTGGAATTAAAGTAATTATTGCTATTACAGAAGGAATTCCTGTAGCAGATATGATTAAAGCAAATAATTATGTTAAAGAAAGAAATTCAAGATTAATTGGTCCAAACTGTCCAGGTGTAATTACTCCAGGTGAAGCTAAAGTTGGTATTATGCCAGGTTTCGTTTTCAAAAAAGGAACAGTTGGTATCGTTTCTAAATCAGGAACTTTAACTTACGAAGCTGCTGACCAAGTTGTAAAACAAGGTTTAGGTATCACAACTGCAATTGGTATTGGTGGAGATCCAATCATTGGAACTACAACTAAAGAAGCTGTTGAATTATTAATGAACGATCCAGAAACTGAAGCTATCATTATGATTGGTGAAATCGGTGGTCAACTTGAAGCTGATGCTGCAAGATGGGTAAAAGCTGATGGTAACCGTAAACCAGTTATTGGATTTATCGCTGGAGAAACTGCTCCTGCTGGTAGAACAATGGGGCACGCAGGTGCAATTGTTGGTGGTTCTGATGATACAGCTGCTGCTAAAAAACAAATCATGAGAGACAACGGAATTCACGTTGTTGATTCGCCAGCTGAAATTGGTAAAAAAGTAAAAGAAGTACTTGGATAATCTTCAAGTCTCAAAATAATAAATTCCAAAAAAGTCTCAATTATCCTGTTGAGACTTTTTTACATTTTAAAGGCTGAGGCGTAAATAAAAAAACTCAGCATCGATCCCGATAGCTATTGGGACAGTATCTTAGAAGCTTAAAAAGAAAATATGTATAAAGAATTAGAAAAATTTAAAGCAACAAACAGTTTTACTTTTACTGTAAATGATAGTCTTGAAGAGGCTTGCAACGCGCCAGAAGGAAGCGCTGGAATCTTTGTTGTGTATGCTGTTGAAGGTGATGCAAAAGAACTAATTATGGTTGGTTCTACAGGAACTGTTCAGAATGATGGAACGTTAAAAAGTAAAAACGGTGGACTTTACGACAAAATCGTAAACGGGCATCAATTTGCTAAAACAGGAAGAAAATATTCTTGGCCAGCTCAAATGAAATTAGAGAACATTGAAGCATTAGAAGTAGTATGGTACGAAACTTTTGCTGGAGATGTAAAAGCAATTCCAACTGCTATTGAAGGGCAGGTTTTGCAAAATTTCTTAGATGAAAATGGAAAACTGCCAAGATGGAACGTTGCTTTTTAAGCAAATAAAAAGTCTTGATTAAAGCCTTACTGTTTTCAGTAAGGCTTTTTTGTTTTTTAATAGTAAAATTGAATAATGGAATAGTCTAAGTTTTGTAAGAGGAAAATAAATAATATTTGAGGATTCAGAAATAAAATCCTTATGGTTTAGTTTTGTTAATTAAAATTTAAATTATCGTAAATTTTAAGTTTAATCAAAAAAGTAGGGGAAATATTGATGAATTTAAAAAAAGTGGTAAATTTTAGCGAATTATTGGGTTTTAATCATTTGCTTTTATATATTTATCACACAAAAACAAAAAATAATGTTAAAATTCGATTCATTTGTGATAGAGGATATTTGGAAAAATGTAAGACACTTGTTTAATTTATGTTAAATTATAGTTTATTACAAAGCCAATAATCTTTAAAGAGTCAAATTTTAAAAGCAATATTAACCCCTTGCAATTAGTCCTCCTTTTTACAATTAGTTTAAATTGATTCGATTTTTTGCGCCCCTAAGTATTTTTGTATGAGCCAAATTTTAAAGAACAAGGTTTTAGACGATTTTATTCTATGGAACAATTTAAAAAACGGTAATGAGAAGTCTTTTTCTTTACTTTTTGAAAAATATTATAGAGACTTAATCAGTTATGGCAATTCACTTTGTCCCTATGCTGAAAAGGTGCAAGATTGTATTCAAGATGTTTTTGCTGATATTTGGCTTTATCGAGATTCTCTTCAAGATAATGTTATAGTGAAAGCATATCTGCTTTCTAGCGTTAGAAAGAGAATTGCCCGTTTACATGAAAGAGATCATGTATTTAGAAAAGCCACCACTACAGATGCTTTGGAATTTCTTTTTGACTTTTCTATAGAAAATGATTTAGTTGAAGATGAAGTCACGGCTGAACGTGTTCTTCTTTTGAATAAATTATTAAATGATTTGCCTGGACGCCAGAAAGAGGCGCTGTATTTACGTTATCACCAAGGTTTGAGCGTAGATCAAATTGCCGATTTATTGGAGATGAATTATCAGTCTGCGAGTAATCTTCTTCATCGTGGTTTGTTAAATCTTCGTAAGGAATGGAAAGGTTGTATTCCGCTTCTAGTCCTTATATCTTCAGGGGTTTTTTAAAAATTTAAGAAAAAATCAAAAAAAAATCTTAAATAGGTGAGTATATAATAAAAAAACTGTCCTCTATGTTTTTGTAACCTTAATAGTAAGATGCAAAAACGTAACAATTATACCGAAATAGAAGACTTCTTGGCCGATGAATCTTTTCAATTATGGATTTTATCTAAAATTGATGAGCAAGGCTGGGAAGAATGGACTTTAGAAAATCTTCAAAGAGCCAAACTTGTCGAAGATGCTAGACTTGTGTTGCTAGCAATGAGAGTTCCAAAATCTCATTTGTCTTCAAACGAAGTTCACGAAGCCCTGCAGCAAACTTGGCGAAAAATTGAACATAGAGAGGAACTTTCTCAAGAGACTTCAAAAATTAAAAAACTAAAAATACAGAGATACTGGATTAGCGGCGTTGCGGCGGCTGTTTTAGTAGGAATGTTTTCTTTATGGTTTTTTAAAAATGATATATTGCCAAACGACAATGTCGTAACGTACAATGAACTTATTCAGGATAATGATGAAGGTTTGGTAGAACAAACCAATAATTCTGAAAAATCACAGATAGTTACTTTATCTGATGGAAGTTCAGTTTTATTACAGCCCAATAGTAAATTAAGTTACCCTAAAATCTTTACCGGAAACGAAAGAAAGGTGTATTTATCCGGCGAAGGTTTCTTTGAAATTAGTAAAAATCCTAAAAAGCCTTTTTTTGTTTATGCTAACGAAATTGTAACTCGCGTTGTTGGAACAAGCTTTAGGATAAAGGCTTATCCAGACCAGCAAAATGTCGAAGTTCTTGTTCGCACCGGTAAAGTTAAGGTAAAATCTAACAATTTAGTTCATGATGTTGAAAACAAGGAAATTGTTCTTCTTCCTAATCAAGCATTGCGTTTTGCTCGTAAAGAATTAGTTTTTAATAAAATAACCAATATCACTCAAGATCCGATTTTGGTGAGCAGTGTTAGGAATATAGAACAGTTAAGCTTTGAATTTAACGACATTCCTGTTGCGCAAATTCTTGAAACTATTGAGCAGGCTTATTTGGTAGATATTGATTTTCCGCACGAAAAATTGAAAGATTGTCGATTAACCACTTCATTAAGCGATCAGCCGCTTGCCGAAAAGCTGAAAATAATCTGTAAAAGTATTGGTAATGATACTAATTACGAAATGAACGGAAATCAAATTGTAATTACGAGTTCTGGCTGTAACTAGAATTCTTAATTCAATTAAAAATCGAAATAAAATAAAACCAAAATTAAACTAATTAAAAACTAAAAAATAATTTATAACTGCCTATGTAAAAAACAAATACATAAAAAAAAGTGCCGAGAATGCTGTAACATTAACGACACTTAAATCTGAATAAATTACTCTCTGTAAAGGGCAATTTATGATGTTTCTTAAAATACACTCGAATAGTATTAATCAAAACAAACCAAAATTATGAAAAAACCTGTTGTCAAGCAACGATTACTTCACCAAATCATGAAAATAACGCTGTTTCAGTTTGTGTTAGCGCTTGTGTTTTCAAGCGTTACTCTCGCAAATAATGTAAATGGGCAGAAAAAATTAGATACTAAAGTTACGATTACAGTTGATAACCTAACTTTAGACAATGCTTTATCGAAAATCGAAAAGTCTGCTCATGTAAAATTTTCCTATAACTCAAGACTTCCTCAGCTTGGAGAGAAAGTAAGTATAGAAGCAAATCAGGAAACTCTGGCTAGTATTTTGAGCAGAGTGCTGGTTCCTTTTAATATTACTTTTTCTGAAGTGAGTAATCAGATTGTGCTTCAAAAAAGTGCTGTTTCTTTTTCTAATACAAATAATCACGATTCTTTGTTTGAAATTTTGACTTTCGGACCAATCATCAAAGGAAAAGTAACAGATCAAAGCGGGTCGCCACTTCCGGGAGCTACTGTAATGGCAAAAGGAACAAAAACTGCTGTACTGACAGATTTTGATGGAAATTTCTCTATCGAAATGCCTGCAAACGTAGATCGTTTGGTTATTTCTTATGTAGGTATGGAGACAAAAGAAATCGGAATTAGCAATCCTACGCCAACTGTGGTTTTAACTGAAGCAGGACAAAATCTTAAAGAAGTTGTAGTTACAACTGGATATGAGAAAACGTCAAAAAGAACATTTACTGGAGCAATCAGTAAAATTTCTGGTGCTGAGTTAAAAGTTGATGGTGTTGTAGATGTTAGTAGAATGATTGAAGGTAAAGCTGCGGGGGTTACTGTACAAAACGTAACCGGATCTTTTGGTGCTACTCCAAAAATTACAGTTCGTGGATCTTCTTCTATCTTTGGTGATACAAAACCTTTATGGGTTATTGATGGTGTAGTTCAAGAAGATATTATCAATGTAACATTTGCAGATTTAGCATCTGGAAACTCAGCTACATTGTTAAGTTCTGCAGTTGCAGGTTTAAATGCAAATGATATTCAAAGCATTGAAATTCTTAAAGATGCATCTGCTACCTCAATCTATGGTTCAAGATCTTTAAATGGAGTTGTTGTTGTTACCACAAAACAAGGCCGTAGAGATTCTCCTTTAAAAATTAATTATTCTGTAGAAAATACCGTTAGAACAGTACCAAGCTACACTCAGTTTGATATCTTAAATTCTCAAGAATCTATGAGCGTTTTTCAAGAGATGAGAGCAAAAGGATATTTGGATCAAAGCTCTTCGTTAACAGCGAGATTTAGTGGTGTTTACGGTATTTTGGCAAAACAGATTAATTTATATGACAGTTCAAATGGTCAATTCGGAGTTAGAAATGAGCAACCATATATTAATCAATTTTTGAAAAAATACGAATTAGCAAATACAGATTGGTTTAAAGTTTTATTTAGACCGTCAATTACTCAAAATCACTCTTTAAGTTTTTCTGGTGGTGGAAAAAACAATACTTTTTATGCTTCTTTAGGATATTATACAGATCCAGGATGGACTGTAGCAGATAATGTAAAACAATTGTCTGCTAACATTAAAGGTACATTCTACATTAACGACAAATTAAACATTACGTTATCGACTTTAGGATCAATGCGTGATCAGGAAGCTCCAGGTGCTTATGATAGCAAAAATGATTTAGTTTTTGGTAAAGTAACTAGAGATTTTGATATCAACCCATTCAACTATGTATTGAGTACAAGCAGAACGTTAAGACCTTATGATGAGAATGGCAATCTTGAATATTATCAAAATAACTGGGCGCCAATGAATATTCTTAACGAATTGGAAAATAATACTTTAGATATCAAAGTAAATGATATTCGTTTTCAAGCTGATTTAGATTATAAAATCAATAAAAATTTATCTTATAACCTTACAGCATCAGCACGTTACGCTAATACTTCAAGAGAACACAAAATCTACGAAGATTCAAACGTAGTGGGAGCTTACAACGCTGGAGTTGGTGCAACTTTGAATACTCAAATTCAGAAAGACAACGTGTTTTTATATCAGAATCCAAATGATTTGACAGCACCAAAAGTTTCAGTATTGCCAAATGGAGGATTCTTAAGAAAGTTTACTAACGACATGACTTCGTACAATGTTAGAAATAGTGTTACATACAGAAATATATTTAATGAAAAACATGAATTAGAAGCATTCGTTGGTACAGAGTTTAGATCTGTAGATAGAAATAATGACAATTTTACTGCTGCTGGTATTCAGTTCGAAAAAGGTCTTACTTCTTTTGTTGACCCTAAATTGATTGAAAAATTGGTAAATGAAGGAAACTCTTACTATGCGTTTGGAGCAGAAAGAGAGCGTACTGTTGGTTTCTTTGGTAAAGTAGGATATACTTACGATCGTCGTTATACGGCTTCTTTAACAGGTCGTTATGATGGTTCAAATAGACAAGGAGATGTTGGTTCTTCTAGATGGTTGCCAACTTATACTGTGAGTGGTAAATGGAACATTAAAGAGGAAAACTTTATGAAAGATGTTGAGCCTATTAATACATTGGCACTTAGAGCTTCTTATGGTTTAACAGCAACTGCTGGACCAGCAACAAACTCATTGGCAATTTATAAAAGTTTTATCACAGACCGTTTTGCTGTTGGTGATAGAGAAAACGCAATTCGTATAGAAGATTTACAGAACAAAGATTTGACTTGGGAAAAACAATATGAAACAAATATTGGAGTAGATCTTGGAATGTTTAGAAATAGAGTACAGTTAACAACAGATATTTATCGTCGTAAAGCATTCGATTTGATCGATTACGTGATTACATCTGGAGTAGGAGGACAATCTATCAAGCAAGGTAACAATGCAGACATGGAAACGAAAGGTCTTGAAGTTGGTTTTACAACTCAAAACATTGTTTCAAAAGATTTTAAATGGTCTACTACAGTAAACTTCTCTGTTTATGATCAAAAAATTACAAAATTGGCTAACAAACCAGCTGTATTTGATTTGATTGCTACAAACGGAGGAAATACAGTAGGGCATCCTAGAAACTCATTATATTCTTATCAATTTACAGGTTTAAATAATGAAGGACTTCCAACTTTTATTTTGCAAGATGGAGCAGAAAACAATATAACAGATGCTAATTTCCAAGATACAAAAGATGTAACTAAATATTTGAAATATGAAGGATCTGTAGAACCTAACAAATCTATCGGTTTCGCTAACACATTCACATACAAAAACTGGTCGCTTTATGTATTCGTAGTTGGATCTGGAGGAAACAAAGTAAGATTAAACCCTGTGTATAGCAACAGATATACAGATCAGACAGTATTTACAAAAGATTTTGCGAACAGATGGATCAATCCAGGAGACGAAAATTATACTAATGTTCCTGTTATTGCAGATAAATTAATGAATAGAAATTATGGAGCAAGTGACTTACAGATTGCTTACAACACTTATAATTTCTCTGATGTTAGAATTGCAAGCGGTGATTTCGTACGTTTAAAAAATATCTCTTTAAGCTGGGAATTCCCAAGCGATTATAAGAGAAAATTAGGATTGTCAACTTTCACCTTGAAAGGTTCAGCGGTTAATCCTTGGCTGATTTATTCAGATAAAAAATTAAACGGACAAGATCCTGAGTTCCGTAACACAGGAGGAGTAGCTTTCCCAATTACGGCACAATATACTTTTGCAATTAATATTTCATTCTAATACTAAATTGATTATGAAAAATATAAAAATAGCACTATCATTATTATTACTGGTTACTATCAGCAGCTGTGATGATTTTCTTTCAGAGGTGCCAGATAATAGAACACAGATAGATACGCCAGAAAAAATATCAGAATTATTAGTAACAGCTTATCCAAGTAGTTCATACTTTCCAATTGCAGAGGTAATGTCAGATAACGTTTTTGATACTGAATCATTACAATCTGTGAGTATAATTAACGAGGAGAGCTTCAACTGGGAAATGCAAAGTCAAATTGGAACCGACAGTGAAAATTCATTCTGGATCGGATCTTATGAGGCAATTGCTGCTGCGAATCAGGCTCTAGATGCTATAGAAAAGCTGGGAGGCAAAGAAACTCTTAACCCATTAAAAGGAGAAGCGTTAATAGCAAGAGCTTACAATCATTTCATGTTGGTTTCATTATGGGCAAATCGTTATAATCCGGCTACTGCAGCTACAGATTTAGGGGTGCCTTATATAACTAAGCCAGAAACTGAATTATTAGCAAAGTATAAGCGTAATAGTGTGAAAGAAGTATTCGATTTTATTGAGCAAGACATCAATGAAGGAATGAAATATATCACAAGTGAATATAAAGAGCCTAAATATCACTTCAATGTAGATGCAGCAAAAGCATTTGCTTGTCGTTTTTACCTAATAAAAGGAGATTGGGATAAGGTATTGGAATATTCTGAAGGACTTGGTTCTAAACCAACAAAAATCAGAAACTATACAGCTTTTAATGCTGTAGCTTTTGCTCAAATGCCAATTGAATATTCAAGAGTTGAACAAGAAACTAATTTATTGGTATCTTATCCAAACTCAATTGCTAACAGATCAGCAGCATACAGATTTGCGCTTCCAGGAAATAAATCTGATGAAATATTAGGGACACAAACCAATATGTGGTCAAAACCGCATTTAATTAGAGCAAATGGCCAGTATTTTGGAGGTACAAACGTATTTGTTCCAAAGCTTTATGAGTATTTCAAATACACCAATTTAACATCTCGTACAGGTGAGCCTTATACTGGTTCTGTATTGTTTAGTAATGATGAAATGTATTTAAACCGTATTGAAGCATTAGTAATGAAAAATAGATTTGCCGAAGTGAATACTGAATTAGGATATTTCTTAGGAACTAGAACTTCAGGATACAATGCAGCAACAGATATATTAAATGAAGCGGTTGTTACTGCTAAATATCCGCCAATTGCAGATGAATTTACGCCATTTTATGCATTAACAGATCTTCAAAAATCGTATATCAAAGCAATTGCAGAAGCAAGAAGAAGAGATTTTATCCGCGAAGGTCTTAGATGGTTTGATATCAAACGTTTTAATCTTGTTGTGACGCATAATACTCTTGAATTTGGGAAAGTAGTAAAAAACAACATTTTGGCAAAGGATGATAAAAGAAGAGCGTTACAGATACCGCTTAGAGCTTCAGATAATGGTATTGAAAAAAATCCTAGGTAAATTTTAATTAGAAAGTATTATGAAGATATTCAAAACATATAAAACAGTAGTTATTGCGGGCGCCTTATTGCTTGCGTCATGTGCACACGAAGATCAGCCAAAAGAAAGTCAGTTAGATTTTTCTACACCGCAAAAAACAGAATTAGACAATTGGATTGGTGCAAATTTCTTAAGTCCATACAATATCAATGTGTATTACGAATGGAACCAAAATTTGGTAGACGAAAACAAATACTTATACCCTCCGCAGGGAGCTAAAGTGCAGCCAGCAATGGAAGTTGTAAAGAAAATCTGGATCGATAGTTATAGCACTATTGGAGGAAAGGATTTTGTTAAAAAAATTGCTCCAAGAGAATTTGTTCTTGTTGGTGGAGTCAACTTAAATACAAATGGTACTGTTACACTTGGACTTGCAGAAGCTGGTCAAAGAGTGTCTCTTTTTCAGGTTGATAACCTTAATAAAAAGAGCAGATCTAGCGTAACACAATTTATTCATACTATTCAGCACGAATACGTACACATTTTGAACCAAACCAAACCTTTTGATGAGCAAGCTTGGGCAAAATTGACACCTTCTGGATATACCACTACATGGTATAATGAAGCAATTGCAACTTCTAGATCTTTAGGTTTTATTACAAGTTATGCGAGATTAAACATATACGAAGATTTCGCAGAAACTGCAGCTACAATCTTAACAAGTTCTAAAGCGGAATATGATGCAATTTTAGCAAGTATAACAGACGCTAATGCAAAAGCTAATATCAAAGCAAAAGAAGCTTTGGTAGTTAAATATTATAAAGATTCTTTCAATATAGACTTTTACGCATTAAGAGATGAAGCTCAAAAAAATACAGATGCTGTAATAAATAATTAAGGACATTAAATTTTTATAAAATTCAATATTATGAAAGTAAAAAATATATATAAGTGCTTAACGATCGCTTTTGCAGCTTTGCTTTTGGGATCATGTTCTAGCCCAGAAGTTGATGCAAAATTTGATCAAAATGCTACTGATAGATTAAGTGGACGTCAAAAAGAATTAAACGATTTATTGCTTTCATCAGCAGATGGTTGGAAAGCAGTTTATTATACTGATAGTACGCAGCTAGGAGGATGGACACATCTGTTTAAATTTTTGCCAAATAAGAAAGTAGATATGGCATCAGATTTTACAGGTAAAGATGGTCAAATTGACACGAAAACGTACCAAAGCCAATATGACCTTCAGGTAGGAAGTACCGTGAGTTTAGTTTTTAGTACACAAAATAGAATCCATCTTTTATCAGATGCAAATAATTACCCAACGGCAGCACTTCTTGCAAAAGGATATTTAGGAGATTTTCAGTTTTATTACTATGGACAAAAAAATGGTGACATTATTTTCAGAACAAATAGAAATAGTCATTTTCTACGTTTTGTAAAAGCTACACCAAAAGATTGGGCTGATTTAGCAGGAAATGTTCCAATTATCAAAGCTATCACAGGTGACATGACAAGTCCATTATTTAGATTGTTAGAAGTAAATGATGGAACAAAAATTAAAAATTACGATTTTAGTTATAATACTAGCGCTCGTTTTGGTACAGCTACATCTCTAGATCCTTCTGTTAATGAAAGCTACGATTTAGGTTTCGCGTTTACACCTGTTGGTGCTGTATCAAAAATTCCGTTAGAGATTAAAGGGCAAAAACTTACAAATTTTCTATATGACAGTTCAAACAACACTTTTAAAGCAACTGGAACAAACGGAGTAAGTGCAACAATTAAATATACTAATGCACCACCAATAGTAACAGATGACTATAAATTGTTTTTAAGTGGAAAAGGAAACCCTTATAAATATTTCGGTTACATTCCAGCTAATTTAAGTAATGCTCCAACAACGAGCGATTATTTTAGATATTTAGTAGCGAAAGCAAATGCAGCATTACCAGCAAACCAATCAATTGCAAGTATTTATTTATATTTTAATACAGCTGCAAATCAGACTTATATAAGTTACAATTTCAATGGAGGTAAAGCCGCTATCAATCACGTTGTAAAATCATCAGAAGATGCTGTAAATAAAACTATAATCCTTACACATGATTTTTGGGCAGGGGGAATAGCTGCTCCAGCATTTTTAAAAGAAATTGATGATCAGTTTACAAATCCAAAAGGATTATATGTGAAAAAAGAAAACTTTAAAATTACTTATAGCAATGTTATCTATACGTTTACTAGTGCTTCTAGTAGTTTTAGAATGACGGCATATATTATTAATTAACGATTATCTATTATCATAATTTTCTCTCTTATGTTTTGGAATCTTATCAAAACAATGAAAGAATGATAAATAGAAGAAACAAAATAATTGAGATCTACGATTTTCAGAATGCTATTTATGGCAGTACTCATGATCATTGTATTTTTTATAACGAAACAAATCACATTTAAACTTTTTTAGTTTTGTTTTTTTATTTTGGGGGAAAACAGCTCATTTTTATGAGCTGTTTTTTTTGTTTTAACTGCATCCAAAATTCTTAAGCCAATTTTTGGATTACAAATTTTATTAAACGACCAAATAATCTATATTTGTAATTCAAAAAATAAAACGAATACCTTAATATGAAATTACTAGAAGGAAAAGTTGCAATTATTACTGGTGCAAGCCGTGGAATTGGAAAAGGAATTGCTGAAGTTTTTGCTAAACATGGAGCAAACGTTGCTTTTACATACAGCTCATCTGCAGCATCTGCAGAAGCTTTAGAAGCAGAATTAAATAGTTTAGGAGTAAAAGCGAAAGGATACCAATCTAACGCAGCAGATTTTAACGAAGCTCAAACCTTTGTTGATGCTGTTTTAGCAGATTTTGGAACTGTAGATATCTTAATCAATAATGCTGGAATTACAAAAGACAACCTATTAATGCGTATGTCTGAGGCAGATTTTGACCAAGTAATTGATGTAAACTTGAAATCGGTTTTCAATATGACAAAAGCGATTCAGAAAACTTTCTTAAAACAAAGAGCTGGATCTATCATTAATATTAGCTCTGTTGTTGGAGTTTCTGGAAACGCTGGTCAAACAAACTACGCAGCGTCTAAAGCTGGTGCAATCGGATTTACTAAATCTGTAGCGCTTGAGTTAGGTTCTCGTAATATTCGTTGCAATGCAATCGCTCCAGGTTTTATAGAAACTGAAATGACTGCAAAATTATCAGAAGATGTGGTAAAAGGATGGAGAGAAGGTATTCCGTTGAAACGCGGAGGAACTCCAGAAGACGTTGCAAATGCTTGTTTATTCCTTGCTTCAGACATGAGCGGATACATTACAGGACAAGTTCTTAATGTTTGCGGAGGAATGCTAACATAAGGTACTGAGGTACTAAGTTGCAAAGGTTCAAAGGTTTTAGTATTCAGTCTATTCTGATTCTAGATAGCTGAACACTTTAGTCAAGTAATTGACTTTTTAAATCTGATGACTGTAAACTGATACTGAATACTAAATAAATATGACGACAAACACGATTCTTTTATTATTGCTTTCTTTAGTAATCGCTGGTGGTTTATCGTACTTTCAATATTTTTTCAAAGCCAAAAGTAAATCCAATGTGATGATACTTTTGGCTTTTTTACGTTTTCTAGCCATTTTCGGATTATTGGTTTTATTAATCAATCCGATAATTTCTAAAAATTCTTTGGAAATTACCAAAACGCCTTTGGCAATTGTGGTAGACAATTCAAGCTCAATCGCTGCTTTAAAATCTGATAAAAAAGCAGTCGAATTATATCAAAAACTAGTTTCAAATCCTGCTTTGAAGGAAAAATTTGAAATTCAGTCTTATCAGTTTGACAACGATTTTAAAACTTCAGATAAATTTGATTTCAAAGGGAATCAAACTAATTTGGATGAAGCGGCAAAGAATTTAAAAAGCATCAACAAAAAACTGATTTTTCCAACTGTAATTATTACAGACGGAAATCAAACTACAGGAAACGACTATGTCTATAGATTCGATCCTGTCAATAAAGTTTATCCTTTGGTTGTGGGAGATACAACCACTTTTTTCGATTTAAAAATCAATCAGCTTAACGTAAATAAATACGCTTTTCATAAAAATAAATTTCCTGTCGAAGTTTTTCTGCAATATGCTGGTACCAAAACTGCCAATGCAGAATTTACCATTTCGCAAGGAAATACTGTTGTAGCAAAAGAAAAACTTTCGTTTTCGCCATCAAAGAAAACGGCTTCTTTAAATTTATTGTTACCCGCAGATAAAGTAGGATTGCAAATTTATAAAGCTAGTATTCAATCTTCGGCAAAAGAAAAAAATGGCTACAACAATATCAAGAATTTTGCAGTTGAAATTATTGACCAAAAGTCTACAATTGCTATTGTTTCAGCAATAAATCACCCAGATATTGCTGCTTTGAAACGCTCGATTGAGGTTAATGCTCAGCGTAAAGTGATATTAGTTAAACCAAATCAGATTAGTGACTTACAAGATATTTCTGTTTTGGTTTTGTATCAGCCCACAACAGCTTTCAAACCGATATTTGACAACAATAAATTAAAAGGAACAAACGCCTTTATTATAACAGGAAACAATACCGATTTCAATTTTTTAAATCAGCAGCAAAACAATCTGATTTTTAAAATGAGTAATCAGAGAGAAGACTTCTTAAGCGAATTCCATTCTGATTTTAATCTTTTTGCCATCGATGATATTGGTTTTGAAAATTTCCCGCCTTTGCAGAATCCATTTGGAAATATTAGCACAAACGGAAATGTTTCTGTTTTACTTTCTTCAAAAATCAGAAACGTATCTACGAATGCTCCATTATTAGCTTTCGCCGAAAATCAAGGAAAAAGAACCGCTTTTCTTTTAGGAGAAAATAGCTGGAAGTGGCGTTTGCAAAGTCATGTTGACAATCAGTCTTTTGAAAAGTATGATGTTTTTATTGATAAAATAGTTCAATATTTAGCATCATCGACTTCAAAGAAATCATTGGTAGTAACACATGAAAGTTTTTATAACTCTGGAGAAGAGATTATCATTAATGCGCAATATTTCAACAAAAATTATGAGTTTGACGAAAAAGCAAGACTTACAATTAGTGTTGTAAATGCAGCCACCAAACAAACTAAAAATTACGATTTACTAAAAGGAAGCAATTCTTTCTCAGCTAATTTGGAAGGACTTCCTGCGGGAAAATATAACTTTACAGTAAAAGAATTAAATTCGAATACTTCATACGCAAGCCATTTTGAAATTTTGGATTTTGATATCGAAAAGCAATTTGTAAATCCAGATGTTGTCAAATTACAGCAATTGGCACAGCAGACTGGTGGAAAAGCTTTTTTCGAAGATCAAGCTGGTCAATTGATTAACACGCTTTTAGAAAATAAAGAATACAAATCAATCGAGAAAAATGTTTCAAGTAAAACGCCAATTATTGATTGGGTTTGGTTATTGATTTTGATTGTTGCTTTATTGACTGTAGAATGGTTTATTAGAAAATATAATGGGTTATTATAGTAATACTGAGATCTCTAGATTATGAAGAAAATTGAGTTTGAATTAAATGAGGATTATAAGTCATTTAAAAAAGGTTTTACATCAAATCTTGATGGAGATTTAATTATTCTTTCAGGAGTTAATGGTGCTGGAAAATCTCAATTATTGAATATATTGATGAGATTTGATAGACTTTTAAAAAAGAAAATTGCGGCGAATGTAAAAATTGATGGTGTAGATTTGGAAGTAGAAGATATTGATTTTCGCTCTTTCAAGGAAAATATAGGAATCGCAGAAATTACTTCTACTACATCTCAAGTTTTATTTAATTCAGCTAATGAAGCATGGAAGTTTTATGGAGGAGGAGGAATAACGGCATATGATAAGGAGCAATATTTAGAATCGATTGGAGAAGCTAAAGATATAATTTTAGGTAAGTATACTCAAGAAGATTACAATAAGAAAGCTATAAATGAGGAAGAATTTAAAAAGACTTTACGTGATGCAAATTTTATATGGAAAAAAGGTGATAAATTTTCTAATATAGTTGGGGAGATCTTTTTCTTGCATGCTTTAAAAGTTAATGAGAAGATGGTGGAAGTCGGAAGGCAACATTTTGATCCAAAAACCATCGATGTTGCTCCATGGACCAAATTAAATGATTTATTTAGTAGTTTGAATTTTGATTATAGATTTAAAGATAATTACGAATTAAAAGGTGTTGAAATCAATGAACAGCCTAGATTGTATCCTATAAAGGATGATGGAAGTTTAAATGAAGAGGATTTTAGAAATTTAAAAGATTTATCTGACGGAGAAAAAACAATTATATCTCTTTGCTTTGGTAGTTTAGTTGATAATACAAAGTATGGAAAAAAAATATTATTACTTGATGAGATTGATTCTGTTTTAAATCCGTCTCTTATAGAGATGTTTTTTAGAGTTATTGAAGAGTTTTTTTTAAAACAGAATATTTTAGTTGTTTTATCTACTCATTCTTCAACAATAATTTCATTATCACCAAGTTATTCTAAATTTTATGAGGTATTTAAGCCTAATAAGACAGGAAATCGAATTCTTGAAATTTCACCCAGTGAATATTCTGAGCTTTTAATTGCTAATAAAAAATTTTATGATAAAATTGGTGACCAAGAAAATAGAATACTAGAATTGGAAAAGAAAATTTCTTCTAATGAAGATATTTTAATTGTAACAGAAGGGAAAACTGATTGGAAGTATTTCATTGCTGGATTGAGATTTTTTCATAGTAGAAATGAATTTGAAAATATCCAAGAAGATTTTTTTTATAAATTTGGTTCGGATAGTGATGTTGAATCAGGAATTTGTGGAACAGATAATGTTAATGATTTGAGCGAATCCAAGTTGAAAAATTATTTAAACTTTCTCATTGAATCAAGAAAAATTGATGTTAATGATCGAAAAATTAGATTTGGTATTTTTGACTCAGATACGAATATTTCTATAATTAGTGATTCAAGTACAAATGTTTATTCTTTTAAAATTGAACCAAATAATATTTCAACAGAATTACTATTTAATGATGAGGAAATAAAATCGTTAGTTAATGAAAGACGATTATATATAGGTAATGAATTTGGTGAAAGAAATAAAATCCATCTTCAAGATCCTTTAATTACTCTTGGTGGGGATTCTTCAAATATAAACAAGGCTGGTAAAAGAGTTATTATTGAAACGGATGTTTATAACAGAAGTGGAGAAAATATAGCTCTTTCAAAAGAAAAATTTGCACAAGCAATATTTGAAGGGGTAATTAATATTAGCGAAGAAAGTTGGAATAATTTTAGGCATATTTTTGATCAAATTTCTGCAATACTAGGAACGCAAAGTTAAATGGACTTCAGGCTAAAAGTATTTTACACCGTTGCGCTCCGCCTTAATTTTACTAAGGCGGCAACCGAATTGTATATTACACAGCCGGCAGTTTCTAAACATATTCAAGAATTAGAAGAAACTTATAAAACCAAACTCTTTGAACGAAATGGTTCTAAAATCGCTTTGACTCCAGCAGGAAAAATTCTCCTAAAATATACTAAAAGTATTTTTGATATTTATCGCGAAATAGATTTCGAAATGAGTTCGTTTAATGCAGAACGCCAAGGTTTACTGCGATTAGGAGCTAGTACAACCATTTCGCAATATATTATTTCTCCGGTTTTGGCTAGTTTTCATCAGAAACAAAAAGACATAAAAGTCAATTTGCTGAATGGAAATACAGAACAAATCGAAAACGCTTTAATCAATAAAGAAATCGAAATTGGGATTGTAGAAGGGCATTCTAAAAATCAATCCATTAAATACATTCCGTTTCTAAAAGACGAATTGGTTTTGGTATGCAATAGCAATAATCCTTTAGTGAAACAAAATGAAATTTCGGTAAATGATTTAAAATCAATGAAGTTCATTACCCGTGAGCGCGGATCTGGAACACTTGAAGTTATAGAATTTGCTTTGAAAAAAGCAGGTTTAAAATTTTCAGATTTGCAAATCGAAATGCAGTTGGGAAGTACAGAAAGTATAAAATCGTATTTATTGAACTCAGATTGTTTTGCTTTTATGTCGATTCACGCCGTGCGTAAAGAGTTGAAAAATAAAGAATTGATTGTTTTAGATGTAGAGAAATTATCTGTAGAAAGATATTTTTACATTGCGACTTTACAAGGAAAATCAGATTCGTTATCCGAACTGTTCATTCAAAATCTAGCATTGCACTATAACTTGAAGTTATAGCCAATTGTAATTTACGATTGGTGTTTTCAATATAAACGGCGGAACTTTGCAACATAATATCAATACCCATTTATTTTGAAAACAAAAGAACAAACATCAGCACAATTATTTGAAATTAATCAATCAGTACAGCAAATACTTTTTCTTGCTGTAATTCTTTTATGTTTATTTTCAATCATTTCACCTCCAATTGCACTTTTATTAGGAGTTTTAATTGTGAATCTTTTCGGGAATCCATTTGTAGAATTTAATCATAAAGCAATAACCTTTTTATTGCAGTTTTCGGTTGTTGGCTTAGGATTCGGAATGAACGCTAATAGTGCAGTTTCTGCAGGAAAAGAAGGATTTGTTCTAACTGTTTTTTCAATCTTTAGCACTTTGCTTTTCGGATTATTGTTAGGAAAATGGCTTAAAACAGAAAGAAAAACGTCTCATTTAATTTCTTGCGGAACAGCAATTTGCGGAGGAAGCGCCATTGCGGCCATTTCTCCCGTGATCAAATCAAACGAAAATCAGACTTCAATTGCTTTGGGAGTTATTTTTATACTAAATTCAATTGCTTTATTTGTTTTTCCGTTTATTGGGCATCAATTAGATTTGTCACAAAAAGATTTTGGTCTTTGGTGTGCTATTGCAATTCACGATACGAGTTCTGTAGTTGGCGCGGCCAATAAATATGGTGCAGAAGCATTGCAAGTTGCTACAACAGTAAAACTGGCGAGAGCTTTATGGATTATTCCAATTTCAATCTTGACCGCTTTTCTTTTTAAAAGCAAAAATTCAAAAATCAAAGTTCCTTACTTTATTGGTTTATTTGTTTTAGCAATGTTGGTAAATACCTATGTTCCTTCTACAGCCATTTTTACTGGTCATCTTGTTGGAATTGCAAAAATTGGTTTAACGATAACTTTGTTCTTGATTGGAGCAACTTTAAATTTCGTCACTTTAAAAACAGTAGGAGTAAAGCCTTTATTGCAAGGTGTTTTTCTTTGGATTTTTATAGCCGTTTTAGCTTTGTTGTCAATTCTTTATTTTGGTTAGTATTTTTTAACCGCAAAGAGCGCAAGATTCTTACCTAAAAGACTAAATACAAACGCAAAGTTCGCAAAGTTATATAGATAAAGCTTTGCGAACTTTGCGTTTGTATTATCAATCCTAAAAAAATCTTTGCGTTCTTTGCGGTAAAACTATACTCAAAGTTTTATAGCTATTACTTTACATTGGAGAATTTTACAACTGGTTTATCAATCATTTTGTAAAATTTTCCTTTGAAAGCATAACGTCTTTCAATTTCAAAATTAAATGACTTTTTTGCTTTAGCCATCGCTGCAATTTCTTCAGGAACTTTTGTTTCAAATTCGTCTTGGCTTTTTAGAGCTTTATTAAATGTTCCAGTTGTTTTGATAATTATATCTCTAAAATGTTTTTTAGTGTTGTCATTTACAACCGTATAACTTCCAGACAAATTTATGCTTTGAACATTGGTAAGCTGATAATTTTCAACTTCCATTATAGGCTGATATTTTCCATCAAAACCGGCAACTAAATAAAGCCATCCTTCAAAAGGACCGCCTGCGCCACCGTTAACATGCAATAATGTAAACGCAAACTGATCTTCTCCAATTTCGACCAATTTTGGAGTCGGACATTGAGCAAAAGATCCGAAAGCGGCAACTGCGGGCTGAAAAGATCTCATATCCCAAGAATTGCCATTTTTCGCAAATTTTGCCAAACCAAGTAATCCTCCAGAAAAACGTCCTGTCTGAAGTCCGTCCTCATCATGAACAGAATGATTAAAAGCTAATATTTTAAATTGGTTTCCTTTTGAATCAGAATAGTCAATGTTTGCTAAAAGTCTAGTTGCAACACCTTCGGTGTACGGAAATAACTGATCGCCTTCAGTGCCATTTACATCCAGAAAAGGAGCAGGTTTGCAAGATTTACATTTCCAGCTTATAAACGTGTTTTTATCTGCAAGATGATACAAATTACCAGGAAACAATTTTTGCATCGTTTTGATGCCGTCAAAAGGTTCAGAAACTTTAAGAGTTCGCTTTGGGTTTAATATAGTATCACTGATGTTTTTTAGCTGTAAATCAGTTTCTTGTGCAAGGCAGAAAGAGGAGAATAAAATAAAGAGATTTAAAGTAATCTGGCGCATAAAATGGTATTTGTTTACAAAATCAAAGGTATAAAGAAAATTATTGTTAATATGGACTTCTTGTCGATTTTCGTGCGAAAAATATCAAAATGATAAAATATGAGAATCTTAATTACAGTATTTTTTGCGTATTCTTTAATTAAAGCTAAATTTGCTCCCTCTAATAAAAAAACAAATGAAGAAAATCCAAATGAGACCAAAACTAATTGCTTTCGGAGCTTTAGTTATTGGGTTTATTATGCTATCATGGGGAAATGTTGGCCATGAGCGTATTAACAAAGCAGCTGTAATGGCTTTACCAAAACAATTACAGATCTTTTTTTACAATCACATTGATTTTATTACACAAGAAGCTTCGGTTCCAGATATCCGCAAGTATGCTTTAAATTATAAAGAAGAAGGCCCAAGGCATTATTTCGACATGGAAAACTTTGGTACTGACACTTATCCACAGACATTAGAAGAAGCAAAACAAAAATATGATGCTAAATTTTTAAGCGATAATGGAATTTTGCCTTGGTATATCGAAGATATGATGGCAAAATTGACTAAAGCTTTTAAAGAAAAAAATAGAGCTGAAATCTTATTTCTTTCTGCAGATTTAGGACATTATATAGGTGATGCGCACATGCCTCTGCATACTTCTAAAAATCACGATGGCCAATTGACTGATCAAAAAGGAATTCATTCTCTTTGGGAAAGCAGATTGCCAGAATTATTCGTTAAAAACTACAAATTAAATGTTCCAGAGGCACAATATTATCCAGATGTTCATAAAGCAATTTGGGACATGATTAATGATACTCATACTTTAGCACAGCCTTTATTGGATATCGACAAGAAATTAAGATTAGGTACCGCAGAAGACAAAGTTTTTAAATTAGATGCTGACGGGAAAGTGTTAAAAAGCAAATACAATACACCTGTTTTCTCGGATGATTATGCTAAAATGCTTCATGAGCAGTTGAACGGGATGGTTGAGAGCCAAATGAGAAAAGCAATTGCTGCAACGGCAAGTTTTTGGTACACTGCTTGGGTAAATGCAGGTAAACCAGATTTAAGTGATTTAGATTCGCCAGCGGTAACACAAAGAAACTACCAATTTTTGCAGGATGATTTAAAATTATTCCAAAAAGGAGATTTATTCGGAATGAAGAATCAAAACGACTAATGTTTTGTTTCAAGTTGAGCATAAAAAAGCCGCAAACTGAAGAAGAAGTTTGCGGCTTTTTTTATTTATTCGTGCTTAACTTCGTTTGCATAAAGTTTAGCATTTTTTCCGGTCAAATCTTTAAATTGATATTCTTTCTCTTTCAAAACATACGATGCTGATTGATAATAAGAAATAGTTTCATCAACTAAATTTTTGTTTTCGGTTTTCAGTGGAATTTCATCGTAATAGATTTGAAATTCAGGAGAAATTCCAGCTTTCTCATTAAGCTTTAATTGAAACTGTTTTATCTGCTGTTTTGGAGATAAAATCGTCAGAACATTGTCTTTTATTAAACCAAGATCCTGATAAGTTGCTATAAAAGCTCGTGGCTGATAATTTGGTTGAAATACATCTTGTCCAAAGAATTTGCTTTCATAATCAAAGTTCAATAATCCGAACAATGTTGGCATTATATCAATCTGCGACATTAATTTGTTGTATTTTTCAGGCTTCATACCTGGAGTATAAATTAAAGCCGGAATTCTGTATTTGTCTAAAGGAAGCTCTGTTTTTCCTGCACTAGAAGCACAGTGATCGGCTATAATTACAAATACGGTATTCTTAAACCAAGGCTGTTTTTCAGCTTGTTTGAAAAATTGTTTTAGCGCATAATCAGTATATTTTACACCTCCATCACGAGATTTGATGTTTCCAGGAATATCAATTTTATTGTTAGGATAAGTAAAAGGTCTGTGATTGCTAACGGTCATAATATGATTGAAGAAAGGCTTATTTTGTTTGGCCTCAGCACTCATAACTTTGATTGCTTTGTTGTACATGTCTTCATCGCAAACTCCCCAAACATTAGAAAAAGTAACTTCATTTTCGGCAAAACTAGATTTATCAAGAATCTGATAGCCGTTTCCAGAATAAAAGTCCTGCATATTATCAAAAAAGGCATCTCCACCGTACATGAATTTCACATTGTAACCTTTTTTAAGGAAAACCGATCCTGTAGAGAATTTATTCTTATTGTCTTCTCTTTTTACTACGCTTTCACCCGCTGTTGGAGGCAAACATAAAGTTACAGCTTCTAGTCCGCGAACTGTGCGGTTTCCTGCAGCATACACATTCGTAAAGAGTAGGCTTTTTTGAGCTAAACTGTCTAAGAAAGGAGTGATGTTTTGCTCGTTTCCGTACATTTTCATGAAATCGGCACTTAGACTTTCAATTGTAATTAATACCACATTTTTGTGCTGTTCCAAAGAATCTTCTTTTATTTCACGTAATGTATTTTTTCCTGAAATAGAAGGCAAATCTTGTTTTAGCAAAGCAAAAGCTTTTTCGTTTGGAATTGTTTTGTAGAATTTAAAATAATCCAATTTGTTATTCTGAAAAGCCAGATAGAATTTATAGATTCCGTTTGATTGCAACTCATTAACAAAGACATTTTTTGAATTTTCTGTTTTGGCTAACCCTGGTACAGCTATTAAAGACGCGAAGAATAGAACTGCATAAAGAGCTGTAATTTTTATTTTCTCACTAAAACTCGGAATCTCATCGATATAATTTCGTGACTTCTTGATAATGAAATATGTGATAGTTCCTGTAACGATAAATAAAGCAGAAAATATAGGAACTACAGGATAAGACTGCATGATGTTTCCAATGACTTCGTTAGTGTAAATCAGATAATTAACAGCAATGAAGTTGTATTTTACTCCAAATTCGTTCCAGAAGAAGAATTCACTTATCGCATTTTGAAGAATTACCAAAACGTATAAAAAGATTACAAAAGCAAAAAGCCAAAATCTTATTTTATCTCTATGTTTTGGAAGAAAAAGAAAAAGCGCAAACAAAAGTGTTTTTAGCGAAACAAAAATCAAAACAATTCTTGGTAGAGCGCCGCCGTATTCATCAAAAATGCTTTTTCCTGAAGCAGTATAAAGTAAAAGCGCTAAAAAAACCGCTAGAATAATATATCCGTAAGGCTTGTTGTATTTTGAATTAGAAATAAAAATAAGATAGAGCCATAGAAAGCCTGATGCTAGTATAAAAACAAAAGAGTCTGACAGCAAACCAAATGAAAATATTTTTAAGCTTTCTGCAAATGTAAACGAACTTTGAGTAATGGGATGAAAAAGCAATACCATTCTAAGTGTAAAACTTACAATAAAATACAGTAACGCAAGATTGTAGAAAGGCGAAAGTTTTTTGTAAAAATTCATCAGTTTTATTTTTTTACAAAATTACTTTCGAATGATTAATGCCAGATTAAGTTCAACTTTTACCTTACTTAACATTAACTTAATATTTGCTTAAGATGCTGGTTTTCTTTATTTATTGATGTAGTGGATTATCTATGAGATGTAAATTATCTATCTTTGAATGGCAAAAATGAAATTCAAATTTAATCAGATACAATAAATGCACATTTTAATAGTTGAAGACGAAGTAGGAATTGTTCAATTTCTAAAGCAAGGTTTACAAGAAGAAGGCTATCAAATTACCACTGCTGGTGAGGGTTCTAAAGGTTTTGAACTGGTTCAAGAACAAAAATTTGACTTAATCCTTTTAGATTGGATGTTGCCAAAAATTAATGGTCTTGATTTGTGTAAAGCCATTCGAATTAAAGATCAAGATACTCCAATTATTTTTTTGACAGCAAAAGACACGGTTCAGGAAACTATTGAAGGTCTTAAAGCTGGTGCAAACGATTATATTAAAAAGCCTTTCAGTTTTGAGGAACTGGTGGAACGAATTAAAGTTCACTTTAGAAATAAAAAACAAACAGAAACCTTGACTCTCGGAAATATTACGATGGACCTGTCCAGGCATATTGTATTGAAAGGAGATGAAGAAATTTCATTGACACAGAGAGAATTTGAGCTTTTAGCGTATTTGATTCAGCACAAAGGGAAAGTCTGTACTAGAAACCAGATTTTAAGAGATGTCTGGGAAATCAATTTTGAATATGATACTGGCGTTATAGATGTTTTTATGAATGCAATTAGAAAAAAACTGAACCTTAAAATTGAGGAAGATTATATCAAAACAATCCGAGGCATTGGATATATTGCCAATGATTAACAAATGACATCATTATCTTTTAAAGACAGAATAGCGTTAAATTATATTGTAGGAACAGGACTGTTAGTTTTAGCGGTCTTCTCTGCTATTTATTTTATTGTAAAACTGACAGTTTACAATCATATAGATGAGAATTTGAACATAGAAATTCAGGATCATTTAAAAGAGCTGAAAATAGAAAAAGGGGGTGTAGTCTTTATGGATGTCGAAGAATGGGAGGAAAGAGAACATAACTCTGTCGACGTGAATCCTATTTTTGTCCAGTTTTTAGATATAAACAAAAAAATCATTGAAAAGTCTCCTAATTTAAAAAATGAAAAACTCCTCTTCAAGGAAGGCAAGGAGCATTTTCATCCTTTCGACACGAAATTATTAGGAAATAAAATTCGTCAGATTCAGGTTCCGCTTCATATAGAATCTAAAAAAGTGGGTTATTTAATTATTGCCATGTCTCTTTCTGATTCTTCAAAAGTTTTGGATAATCTAATGGATGCTTTATTGATTACTTTCCCAATCATTTTGCTAATTCTGTTTTTCTTAGCGAGATTTTATGCAGGACGAAGCATCAATCCAATAAATAACATTATTCAGACCTCAAAAATCATTACTAAAGATAATCTTAAAGCGCGCATTCCGTTGCCTAAAACAAGGGACGAATTGTTTACACTTTCTAAAACTATCAATAATTTATTAAACCGAATTGAAGACGCAATTGAACGCGAAAAACAGTTCACTTCAGATGCCTCACATGAATTAAGAACACCGCTTACTGTTATTAAAGGGACACTTGAAGTGTTGATACGCAAACCTAGAGATAATAAGGAATACGAGGAAAAAATAAACTATTGCATTAATGAAGTTGACCATCTAAATTCTCTTGTTGATCAGTTGCTTATGATGGCTCGCTTTGAAAATCAAAAACAGAATATTCTTAAAGAAAAAGTTTATTTAAATGCTGTCATTTTAGATGTTCTGAAATTAAATACTGAGAAAATTAAGTCGGGAAGATTAAATGTAATTTTAGATGCTTCGGAAGAGTTTTATATTTATTCAGATAATTATTTGACAGTAACAATTCTTCGAAACATCATTTCAAATGCAGTAAAATATTCAAAACCAGATAGCGAAGTTACGGTCTCATTATCAAGAGAAAATCAGAAAATAATTTGCAATATTTTGGATCATGGAATTGGAATTGCCAAAAAAGATCTAGAGTCAATTTTGAATCCGTTTTTCAGATCAGATTCGCTAAATCATTCTGAAATTAAAGGAACTGGTCTTGGATTATTTATTGTAAAACGAATGACTGATCTGCTTCATATTAAGTTTAAAATTGAAAGTGAAATTGGGATTGGAACTAAAGTATTATTGGTTTTTGACGAATATGATAATTCGTTAAAGTAATTTAAAAATTCTTAAGCATAATACCATCTGCAACGATTTTTAACAATAAACTATCGTTAAGTTAAAATAAAAATTGCTTTTTAATTATTTTATCTAGTATATTTGCAACCGAATCAAAGAAGTAAAAAACAAAACAAATCATGATTTCAATTCAATTACATCATCATCATTTACATTATTGCTCTCAAGCGATGTGTTAATGGTATGCGTGTAAATCATCATATTTTAAAACCCGTTTGAGTACATCAAACGGGTTTTTTAATTCTAGCTCTCTTTGTACTCAAACTATTAATTCAACAAACAACTAAAAAAATGAGTACTTTAAAAATTGCAATTCAAAAATCAGGTCGTTTAAACGAAGATAGCATTCAAATTCTAAAAGATTGCGGTATTTCAATCAACAACGGAATCGATCAATTAAAAGCCGAAGCTTCAAATTTTCCTCTTGAAGTATTATACCTGAGAAATTCAGATATTCCACAATATTTAATTGACGGAGTGGTAGATTTAGCTATCGTTGGCGATAATCTTTTGGTAGAAAAAGGAAAAGGAATCGAAGTGGTTCAGAAATTAGGATTCTCAAAATGCAAAGTTTCTGTAGCTGTTCCTAAAACCTTCGAATACAATTCGGTACAAGATTTAGCCAATCTTCGAATTGCTACCTCTTATCCAAATACAGTTACAGAATATTTTAATAAATTTGGTCTAACTGTAGACATTCACCAAATCTCTGGTTCTGTAGAAATTGCCCCAAATATTGGTCTTGCTGACGCAATTGTTGATATTGTTTCAAGCGGAAGCACTTTATTCAAAAATAACTTAAAAGAAGTTGAAGTTATCTTGAAAAGTGAGGCGGTTTTAGCAGTTTCTCCAAAAGTTTCTCCTGAAATCCAAAAACACATTGACACTTTAAAATTTAGAATTCAAGCTGTTTTAAGAGCTAGAAATTCAAAATATATTTTAATGAATGTTCCAAATGACAAAATTGAAGCCGTTGGAAAAATCCTTCCAGTTTTAAGAAGTTTAACGGTTCTTCCGTTGGCGGAAGAAGGTTGGAGCAGTGTTCACTCTGTAATTGATAAAGATACTTTCTGGGATGTAATAGATCAGTTAAAAGAAGTAGGAGCAGAAGGGATTTTAGTTTGCCCAATTGAAAAAATGGTACTATAAAAAATAGAAATTCCAAATTCCAAATTCCAAGTTGCGGATGCAGCTTTGCGAACTTAGCGTTTTTTCAAGACAAAGAGAATAATAAAACCTTGCACCCTTTGCGGTTAAAAAAATAAAGGCATGAATAAGATAGATAATCCAAAACCAGAAATCTGGTCAGAAATATTAAAAAGACCAACTAAAACTGTTGGTGATATTGAAGTTACGGTAAAAGAAATCTTCAAAGAAGTTCAAAGAAAAGGAGATGAAGCTGTTGCTAAATATACTTCAATATTTGACGGAATTTCACAAGACAATTATGAAGTTTCTGTAGAAGAAATCAATGAAGCAATTGCTTTGATTCCAAGCGAATTAAAAGAAGCTATTGAACTAGCAAAAAACAATATTTATAAATTTCACAGCGCTCAAAAAACAGATCGTGTTTCTGTTGAAACGATCGAAGGAGTAAATTGCTGGCAAGAAAAAAGACCAATTCAAAAAATTGGATTGTATATTCCTGGAGGAACAGCTCCTTTGTTTTCGACTGTTTTAATGTTGGCAGTTCCAGCAGAAATTGCAGGCTGTAAAGAAATTGTATTGTGTTCTCCACCGGATAAAAAAGGAAAAATTAATCCAGCAATTTTATATGCCGCTAATTTATGCGGAGTAACTAAAATTCTAAAAGTTGGCGGAATTCAAGCGATTGCAGGAATGACTTTTGGAACACAATCCATCCCGAAAGTATATAAAATTTTTGGTCCTGGAAATCAGTTTGTAACTGTAGCTAAACAATTGGCAACTCAATTTGGCGTTGCAATTGATATGCCTGCTGGGCCTTCAGAACTGTTAATTGTTGCTGATGATACAGCGGTTCCAGCTTTTGTAGCGTCAGATTTATTATCTCAAGCAGAACACGGAACTGACAGTCAGGTGATTTTAGTTTCGACTTCAAGAAAATTGATCACAGAAGTAGAAAAAGAAGTTCAATCACAATTAGAAGTGCTTCCAAGAAAAGCTATAGCAGAAAAGGCAATTGAAAATTCAAAATTGATTTATGTTGAAAATGATCAGATTGCTTTAGATTTAATCAATGAATATGGGCCAGAACACTTTATAATCTGCTCAGAATACGATGATTTCTATTGCAACGGAATTGTAAATGCGGGTTCTGTCTTCATAGGTAATTATACTCCAGAAAGCGCTGGAGATTATGCTTCTGGAACCAATCATACTTTGCCAACAAATGGTTATGCGAAGAATTACAGCGGTGTAAATCTGGATAGTTTTATGAAATCAATGACATTCCAGAAAATTTCACAAAAAGGAATTCAGAGTATTGGAAAAGCAATAGAATTAATGGCCGAAGCTGAAGGCTTGCAAGCACATAAAAATGCCGTAACATTAAGATTGGAGAGTTTAGAGTAAGAAAGAGAAAAGAAGCAAGAAGAAAGATATTGAGTAAGTAAGATAAGAGGTCTTTTCTCTTGTCTCTTGCTTCTAATAGTCAAAAAAAACAACAACAAATGAACACGTTCGACATAAATACAATAACACGTGAAAACGTAAAATCTTTAAAACCTTATTCTTCTGCGAGAGATGAGTTTGAAGATTTTGATACAGCAGAAATGATTTTTCTGGATGCCAATGAAAATCCGTTTCAAAATGGCGTGAACCGTTATCCAGATCCGCAACAAAATTCGGTTAAAGCGATTTTGGCTAAGAATAATTTGGTAAAACAAAGTCAGATTCTGTTAGGAAATGGGAGCGACGAAGTTTTAGACTTACTTTTCAGAGCTTTCTGCGAACCTAATAAGGACAATATTATTTCTCTTCCGCCAACATATGGTATGTACGGAGTTCTAGCAAACATTAATGCAGTAGAAAATAGAGAAGTTTTACTTTCAACCGATTTCCAGCCACGGGTTGAAAAGATTTTAGAGGCGGTTGATGAGAATACTAAAATTATCTTTTTATGTTCGCCGAACAATCCAACTGGAAATTCTTTTTCTGATGAAAGCGTGGTTAAACTTCTTCAGAACTTTAAAGGTTTAGTAGTGATTGATGAAGCTTATATTGATTTTTCGGATAAAGAAAGCTGGCTGACAGAAATTGACGAATATCCGAATTTAGTGATTACACAAACACTTTCAAAAGCGTATGGTTTGGCTGGAATTCGTTTGGGAGTTTGTTATGCTTCTGAAGAAGTGATTTCAATTTTAAATAAAATAAAACCGCCTTATAACGTTAACGAATTAACACAGCAAAGAGCTAAAGAACGTTTAAAAGATTCAGATAAAATAAAACAAGAAATTGCTTCTATTATTGAGCAAAGAGAAGAATTACTTAAAGTTTTACTTGAAGTAAATTTTGTTAAGAAAGTATATCCAACAGAAGCTAATTTTATCCTAGCAAAAGTGGATGATGCCAACAAAAGATACGATCAGTTAATTGAAAAAGGAATCGTTATTCGCAACAGAACAACACAGCCTTTATGCGAAAATTGTCTTCGTTTTACAATTGGAACAAAAGAAGAAAATGCTGTTGTAATTAGAGAATTAAAATTGTTGAGCTAAAAAAAATATAGCCACAGATTATACAGATTAAAAGGATTTTTTATTCTGTTTGTGGTTAATTTTTTGCCACGAATTTCACTAATTCAATTCGTGTAATTCGTGGCAAAAGAAAATCATTTTAATCCTTTTAATCTGTGGCAAAAAACATAAAATATGAAAAAAGTACTTTTTATCGATCGTGACGGAACGATTGTTTTAGAACCTGAAAATTATCAATTAGACAGCTTAGATAAACTAGAGTTTTATCCAAAAGCTTTTCAATATTTAGCTAAAATTGCTAATGAATTGGATTACGAGTTAGCAATGGTAACCAATCAGGACGGACTAGGAACGGATAGTTTTCCAGAAGATACATTTTGGCCAACACAGAATTTTATTTTAAAAGCTTTTGAAAACGAAGGAGTTGTTTTTGATGAAATCTTCGTAGACAGAACTTTTCCAGAAGAAAATGCGCCAACTCGCAAACCAAGAACGGGAATGCTGACGAAATATTTGAATAATCCAGAATATGATTTAGAAAATTCTTTTGTTTTAGGAGATCGTTTGACTGATGTTGAATTGGCTAAAAACTTAGGAGCAAAAGCCATTTTCATGAACGATACGGATGGAATTGGAAGCAATGAAATTTCGTCAAAACGTGAAGAATTAAACAAGACAATCGTTTTGCAGACAATGGATTGGAAGAAAATCTATGAGTTTTTGAAACTAGAAGCGCGTTCGGCATCAATCACAAGAAAAACAAACGAAACAGATATTTACATCAATCTAAACCTTGATGGAACTGGAAAAAGCAAAATCGACACCGGAATTGCCTTTTTCGACCACATGTTAGACCAAATATCACGTCACGGTCAAATGGATTTGGAAATTACCGTAAAAGGCGATTTAGAAGTCGATGAACACCATACAATTGAAGACACTGCTATTGCTTTAGGAGAAGTTTTCGCAAAAGCGTTAGGGAATAAATTAGGAATTGAACGTTACGGATTCTGTCTTCCAATGGATGATTGCTTAGCACAAGCAGCAATTGATTTCGGCGGAAGAAACTGGCTGATTTGGGAAACTGAATTCAAACGTGAAATGGTAGGTAAAATGCCGACTGAAATGTTTTATCACTTCTTTAAATCGTTTACAGATGGTGCAAAAGCGAACTTAAACATCAAAGCAGAAGGAATCAACGAGCATCACAAAATCGAAGCCATTTTTAAAGCTTTCGCGAAAGCGATAAAAGTAGCCGTAAAAAGAGATACAGAAAAGATGATTTTGCCTTCAACGAAAGGAATGCTTTAAAATTTGTTTCAAGTTTCACGTTTCAAGTTACTCAACAAAACGTGCAACATGGAACTTGAAACCTGAAACAAAAAAAACTAAAAAACTAGAAAACATGAACGCTGAAAAATTTGCTAAATCTTGGATAGAATCTTGGAATTCTCATGATTTAAATGATATTATGAGTCATTATTCCGATGATCTTGAAATTACAACACCAATGATCAAATTGGCTGGAGGAATTGAAAGCGGTTCACTTTCTGGAAAAGAGAACGTTGCAGCTTATTGGAGTAAAGCCCTATCGAAATTTCCAGATTTAGAGTTTGAATTGATTGATGTTACTTCGGGTGTAAATTCTGTTGCATTGTATTATAAATCGATAATGGATAAAAAAGCAGTTGAAGTAATGTTTTTTAATGAAGAAGGATTGGTGAACAAGATGATTGCTCATTATACAGATTTGTAGATAAAAAATTTTTCAAGTTTCAAGTTTTACGTTTCACGTTTCACGTTCTGTTAAGCAACGTGAAACGTGAAACCTGAAACAAAACAAACAAAAAACAAAATGAAAATAGTAATTATAAATTACGGAGCAGGAAATATTCAAAGCATTATGTTTGCTATTGAAAGATTGGGTTTTAAAGCTGTTCTGAGTAATAATCCAGAAGAAATTAAATCGGCAGATAAAGTGATTTTTCCTGGCGTGGGCGAGGCGAGTTCGGCTATGACAAAACTTCGCGAGAGCGGTTTAGATAGCCTGATTCCGCAGTTAAAACAGCCTGTTTTAGGCATTTGCCTCGGAATGCAGTTAATGTGCAATAAAACAGAGGAAGGAAATACAGAAGGTTTAGGAATTTTTGATGTTGATGTTTTGAAATTTTCAAACAACGTAAAAGTGCCTCAAATGGGATGGAATAAAATTTATGATTTAAAATCGGATTTGTTTAAAGGCATTTCTGAAAATGAATTTATGTATTTGGTTCATAGTTTTTATGCGCCAAATTGCGCAGAATCGATTGCAACAACCAATTATGATGTTGAATATGCATCGGCTTTACAAAAAGATAATTTCTACGGAACTCAGTTTCACCCAGAAAAAAGTGGGGATGTTGGGGAAAAGATTCTAGGTAATTTTTTAAAAATGTAAGAACTTCAATATCAATCAAAATATCAAAAAATAATTTCAATTTTTAGAATCTAAAATCTAAAATCAGAAATCTAAAATAATAAAAATGAGAATAATACCAGCCATAGATATCATTGAAGGAAAATGTGTTCGTTTGTCCAAAGGTGATTATGATACCAAAATAATTTACAATGAAAATCCGCTTGAAGTAGCGAAATCATTTGAAGCGCACGGAATTGAATATTTGCATTTAGTAGACTTAGACGGTGCAAAATCAAGTAAAATTGTCAATTATAAAATATTAGAACAAATTGCAACACAAACCAGTTTAAAAATTGATTTTGGAGGCGGATTAAAATCAGATGACGATTTGAGAATTGCTTTTGAAAGTGGTGCAAATCAAATTACTGGTGGAAGTATTGCCGTAAAAAATAGAGCCATTTTCGAAAAATGGATTTCAGAATATGGTTCAGAGAAAATCATTCTAGGCGCTGATGCAAAAGATGAAAAAATAGCTGTTTCTGGTTGGTTAGAAGAATCAAATGAAGATTTAGTTCCGTTTGTTCAAGATTATCAATCAAAAGGAATTCAGTATGTTATTTGCACGGATATTGCAAAAGATGGAATGCTTCAAGGCCCAAGTTTTGATTTGTACAGCAAAATTTTAGCGGAAGTAAAAGGCATAAAATTAATAGCTTCAGGTGGAATTTCGACCTTCGACGAATTGCCAAAATTAACTGAATTAGGTTGTGAAGGAACCATTATCGGAAAAGCAATTTATGAAGGCAGAATTACACTAAAGCAACTTGAGGATTTTATAATTAGAAAATGAGAAAATTTGATAATTAGATATTTACACAGTATGTGAAGTAATTATCTAATTGACTAATTCTCTAATTAACACATTAGATAAATGTTAGCAAAAAGAATCATACCTTGCTTAGATATAAAAAACGGAAGAACCGTAAAAGGCGTTAATTTCGTTGACTTGCGCGATGCAGGAGATCCTGTGGAATTGGCTGCGATTTATTCAGCTGAAGGCGCAGACGAATTGGTTTTTCTGGATATTTCAGCAACAGAAGAAAGACGTAAAACGCTGGTAAATATGGTGCGAAGCGTGGCAGAAAAAATCAATATTCCGTTTACGGTTGGCGGTGGAATTTCATCTGTTGAAGATGTTGATATTCTGCTTAATAACGGAGCTGATAAAGTTTCAATCAATTCATCGGCAGTTAAAAATCCACAATTGATAAACGATTTAGCTCAGAAATTTGGAAGCCAATGTGTTGTAGTGGCAATTGATGCGAAACAAATTGGCGGACAATGGATTGTGCATTTAGTTGGCGGAAAAGTACCGACTGAACTAAATTTATTCGATTGGGCTGTTGAAGTCGCCGAACGTGGTGCAGGAGAAATTCTATTCACTTCAATGGATAATGACGGAACCAAAAATGGATTTGCAAACGAAGCTTTGGCTAAACTTTCAGAATTAGTAAATATTCCAATTATTGCTTCTGGAGGAGCTGGAAATATTCAGCATTTTGTAGATTCGTTTCAAAAAGGAAAAGCTGACGCGGCTTTAGCGGCAAGTGTTTTTCATTTTAAAGAAATTGAAATCAAAGCTTTAAAACAAGAATTAAGAAATAACAATATAGAAGTAAGGTTATGAAATTCCAATTTTTGAAGCGCCAAATTCCAAACAATAGAAATATCAAAAAATCAAAAAAAATAAATTTTCAGTTTTTAGAATCTAAAATCTGAAA
This sequence comes from Flavobacterium tistrianum, assembly GCF_003254545.1. Classification (GTDB taxonomy): domain Bacteria; phylum Bacteroidota; class Bacteroidia; order Flavobacteriales; family Flavobacteriaceae; genus Flavobacterium; species Flavobacterium tistrianum. Next base: position 145,898 of record NZ_QJRH01000073.1, on the reverse strand, counting down.
TCTAAAATCTAAAATAGACATGGACATAGATATAAAAAGCGCACACGGATTAATTCCAGCGATCATTCAGGATTCAGAAACAAAAAATGTTCTGATGCTGGGTTATATGAACGAAGAATCGCTTCAAAAAACAATAGAAACGCAAAAGGTGACTTTCTTTAGTCGTTCCAAACAAAGACTTTGGACGAAAGGCGAGGAGAGCGGTAACTTTTTAAACTTAGTAAGCATTAAAAACGACTGCGATGGCGATACGCTTTTAATTCAAGCAAAACCTGTTGGCCCAACATGCCACACGGGCGCAGATACTTGTTGGCAAGAACCAAATGATGCTAATTATGGTTTTATTTCGCAATTAGAAAATACAATCAAAACGCGCAAAGAAAATGCAGATTCTGAAAAAAGTTATGTGGCTTCTTTATTCGAAAAAGGGATCAATAAAATTGCTCAGAAAGTGGGCGAAGAGGCTGTAGAAGTGGTAATCGAAGCAAAAGACAATAACAACGATTTGTTCCTTAGCGAAAGCGCAGATTTACTATTTCATTATTTAATTCTGCTTCAAGCAAAAGGATATCAATTGAATGATGTTGTTGAAGTTTTGAAAAAACGCCAGAAATAAGTTTTATTGTTTCAGGTTTCAGGTTTCAAGTTGCTCACAGAACTTGAAACGTGAAACCTGAAACAAATTTATTCTACAAACTCAAAAACAGCAAATTCTGTTGGTTGATGAAATCCGAAAACTGAAGTTTTATACGACTGTAATGCAAGATATTCGGTTGTGTTACCGTAATCAATTCTAAAAGCGTTTCCTCGCCATTTTGTTCCTGTTTTTGGTTTTTTAAAACCTCCATTTTCAATTTTTTCAAGACTAGAAAAAGGAATTTTAATTTCTACTACATAACCTTCAGGAGTTATTTTACTCAAAGACTCTAAGCCTTTAATATCAAAGCCCATTGCTGTATTCCATCCGCCACATTCTGGCGAAATGCATTTTAAAAGTAGATCGTAATTTGTAGAAAATGCATTTACTCCAATTTCGATATAATTTTGGCTGTCTCCATCTGGATCGATAAAAATTTCGACTAAATCATCTGTATTAAATATCTGAGAATCTTTTCTTTGTGGTGTTCCAATAATCTGAGAATCATTGCATTTGTAAGCTAAGTATAAGTTTTCATTATTCCACGAAAGTGAAACAAAAGTATTTTGCAAAGCTTTTTCTCCAGAATTATGAATTAGAAATGGTCCTAAGAACGGTCTGTTCCAATCAGATAAGTTTCCGTCAATTGTTACTTGCATGTTTGTTTTATGAATCGGGATTGTTTGTGCATTAACAACTGTCGAAAACATTATAATAAAATGGAAAACAAGTGTAGTTAATCTCATATTTATGAAAGCTTAAATTTTAAGAGCACTAAAATAGAGAAGAATAATGAATTTTGGTTGCTGTTTATTTGTGTTCAAATCATAATTTTCTAAAAAGCTTGATTTGAATGTTTACATTTGTTGAAGATTAAGCTGGTTTAATTGCCTAATTATTTCAAATTTATAAATAATGAAAAAATACTTTGGTGGCGTAGTTTTCGCCTTTCTAATTGGTTTTACTGCCAATGCTCAGGGACTTTTAAATAAGTCTGAAACCGTTTTTACACATCAGGATACTTTACGCGGAAGCATTACAAAGGAAAGAGCTTGGTGGGATTTAAAATACTATCACCTTGATGTAAAAGTGAATCCAAAAGAAAAATCAATTTCAGGTTCAAATACGGTTCGTTATACTGTTTTAACAGAAAACAATCGTATGCAGATCGATTTGCAGCAGCCAATGAACATTACCAAAGTAACACAAAACGGAAAGGAATTAAAGTTTGAAAGAGACGGAAATGCGTTTTTTATTACTTTGAATGAAAAGCAGAAAGTTGGTGATGTAAAAGAAATAATAGTCTTTTTTGAAGGAAAACCAAAAGAAGCAGTTAGAGCTCCTTGGGATGGCGGATTTTCTTGGAAGAAAGATAAAAACGGAAAAGATTTTATCGCTACATCTTGTCAAGGTTTAGGAGCAAGTGTTTGGTGGCCTTGTAAAGATCATATGTACGATGAAGTAGAAAATATGTTAATCAGCGTTAATGTTCCTGGCGATTTGACGGAGGTTTCTAACGGAAGATTGAAAAGCGTTAAAAAAGAAAAAGACGGCACTAAAACTTTCAACTGGTACGTTTCAAATCCGATCAACAATTACGGCGTAAATATCAATATTGGCGATTATGTAAATTTCTCTGAGGTATTTAAAGGTGAAAAAGGAAATTTAGACTGTAATTACTATGTCCTGAGAGATAATTTAGCTTTGGCTAAAGAACATTTTAAAGATGCTCCAAAAATGCTGAAAGCTTTTGAAAATTGGTTTGGACCTTATCCGTTTTATGAAGATAGTTATAAATTGGTCGAAGTTCCTTATTTAGGAATGGAGCACCAAAGTTCTGTAACTTATGGAAACCAATATAAGCAAGGTTATTTAGGAAAAGATTTAAGCGGAACTGGCTGGGGATTAAAATTTGATTTTATCATCATTCATGAATCTGGACACGAATGGTACGCTAACAATATTACCTACAAAGATATTGCAGATATGTGGGTTCACGAGAGTTTTACCAATTATTCTGAAAGTCTTTTTGTAGAATATTATTACGGAAAAGACGCTGGTGCTGAATATGTAATTGGATGCAGAAAAAATATTCAAAACGATAAACCAATTATTGGTCATTATGACGTGAACAATGAAGGATCTGGAGATATGTATCCAAAAGGAGCCAATATGCTTCATACAATTCGTCAAATAATTAATGATGATGCTAAGTGGAAATCCATTTTAAGAGGTATGAATAAGACTTTTTATCATCAAACTGTTACAGGAAAACAGATTCAAGACTATATGAATGAGCAGTCGGGAATTAACTTTAATAGAGTATTTGCTCAATATTTAACTACAACTCAAATTCCTGTATTTGAATACATATTTAAAAACGGAACTTTCGGATATCATTGGACAAATTGCGTGTCTAAATTTGATATGCCAGTTAAAGTTAAAATTAATGGCGTAGAAACTTGGTTAAAACCAACAACAGAATGGCAATCCATAAAAACGGAAAATGAGGACAGAAAGCTAGAAGTAGATAAAAACTTCTATGTAACGACTTCTAATATCGTTGAATAAATTTAAATTCTTTAAAAGCCCTGACGAATGATTCGTAAATTGTTTTTAGTACTAATAGGCATAATTTTAATTTCTTGTATTTCCAATACAAAAAAAACAAATGATGTTTTACTAGATAAGAAAGATTCAGTTGTTGTCCGTCAGGATTTTAAAAAATATTTTGATTCTTGTGGTGTTAAAGGTTCAATTGTCATTTATGATAATGTAAATCATAAATGGATTTTGTCAGATACAATTGATGCTAATTTTCAAACATTGCCTGCTTCCACCTTTAAGATTGCAAATCTTCTCATTGCACTTGAGACTAAAACAATTAGCAGTGAAAATGATATAGTAAAATGGGTAGGAAAAACGGATACTGTAAAGTATGGTTATAGACCTGAAATTTATCATGATATGACAGTAAAAGAAGCTTTTGAAGTTTCTGCAGGCTGGGTATTCGTTGAATTAGCAAAGAAAATTGGTAAAAAGAATTATGAAAAGTATTTAAAATTATGCCATTACGGAAATGTTAATCTTTCTCAGAAGGACACTGATTTTTGGAACTTTGGCGATTTTGCCATTTCACCTATCAATCAAGTCGAATTTGTAAAAAAGTTGTATGAAGAAAAGTTGCCTTTTTCGAAGAGAAATATGCAGATTGTAAAAAATGTAATGCTTAGCGAAAAAGGTTCAGACTATAAAATTTATTCAAAAACCGGATGGACAAGAGAGAAAGGTTTTAATATTGGTTGGTGGGTAGGTTATGTTGAAAAAGAAAATGGAACTTATTTCTTTGCTACAAGACTTTTGCAAAATCGAAATAATAATAGAGCCGATTTCGGAAATTGCCGAAAGGATATAACTAAAGAGGTATTTAAAGAGTTGCAAATAAATTTCTAATTTCTAGAGTTTAATTTAAAAGCAAACCCGACAGGTTTTAAAAACCTGTCGGGTTTGCTTTTTTATTGGAATTTGGATTTTTTAAAATTGGAATTTAAAAAGTGTTATCTATTATTAAGCTTCGCTTTCTCCTTAATAATATCAGCAATTTTTCTATTTTCAATTTTACTTTCAAGCCACGAGATAATATCAAGATACAGGAAAGCTCTTTTTTCGTAAGTATTCTTTTCAAGCTCAACAAAACGAGTATGCATTTTCTTGAATTCCTTTTTGATATCAGCAGGGTAGAAGTTGTTTAAGTTTCTCAAAAACTTGATGATTTCTTTTTGGACTTCGTGCAAATCGTTCATTTTCAATAAGAACTTATAAGTGCTTTTCAAATGATTTTCTAAATAATAATCTTTTCCAAGTTCATAATGAGCAATCAGTGATAATAATCTCGCAAAACACATTAAATCCTCGCGCATCGTCAAGTTTTTATTGTTGATGATTTTATCTAAATAATTGATGCATTCGTTATATTTTTCGTTTCCGAAATAAATAGAAGCAAACTTATAGAAGAATAACATTTCGTGATGTTCATCAAGATGTTCACTATGCAGTTTTAATTTTTCTAAAATCTCAGGAATTAAGTATTCGCTTTCTGCAAAAGTACCTTCTAAAATATGGAGATTTAACTTATTGTTATAAACATAAAGAAACGATAAAGAAGCAATATTGTCATTTACAGGAAATTTAGGATCTGCAATGGTTTCTTCCAGAAGATTTAGGTATTTCTTGAAGTTCGATGTATATTTTAGCATATAAAGCGATTCTAAGAAATAATGATTTCCTTTTAAGAAGAATACAGGATTTAGATAAATCATGTTTGGATTATCATAGAAAAGCTGCACCCATTTATAGGCAAATTTATAGCTCGCCAAGAAATCTTGCACTAGAAAGCTTCGCCAAAGATTGGCATTGTAAAACCAGTATTTTTCACGGAACCCAAATTTGCTTTCATCAAGCTTAGAAATATGTTTATTGAAATAATCATCAATATATCGGTACTCTTCATCATTTTTTACGTAACCAGTTTTTAGCATGATTCCGTATAGCTGAAGAGATAAATTAGATAATTTACTTGAAATTGTATTTCTGTAATTTAACTCTTTGGCTTGAATGACCAGTTCGTCGGCGCGACCTTGGATACTTCGTGTAATATATTGAGATTCGATTAGTTTTTCGAACTCTACAATTTCATAGGCCATATATTTTTCGTCATTCTCTAAAGCCTGCTGTTTGGTTTTATCTAAAATTTTTAAACTCTGCTTGTATAAACCTTTATTATAAAGAATAACTGCAAAATCCATTTGCTCGCGAAGCTGATAGCGTATGTTTTGGCTAGGAATATTTAATCTTATACTCACTAAGATTTGTTTGTATAAGTATGATTTTAAATTAGATAACTGTACTTTTTGGATAACACCGCTCTTTAGAATAAGTTTTTCATCGTAAACTTCAGATTTATCTAGAATATTAAATAATTCGATAAATTTTGTATTTGAACTCGTTTCTAATCGGCTTGCAAAAATTTTAAACTGTCTTTTTTCTGATTTCGAAAGTGATTTGATTAGAACAAATAAGAAATCTTTTTGATGGTTAGCCATTGTAAAAAATAATAATGTAACTTATTGATTATAAGTTAGTTAATATGGTATAAAACGTTTTATAAACAGTATAATTTCATTAAAATGAATTTCGTACCGTAATAGTACAATATATATTTGTTATCAAGATGTGAAATTACATTAAATTAATGAATATGAATAGAGAGAAAGTTCAAATTTTTGACACCACATTGCGAGATGGTGAACAAGTTCCAGGATGTAAGTTAGATACTAAACAGAAATTAGTTATCGCAGAACGACTAGACAAAATGGGAGTTGACATTATCGAAGCAGGCTTTCCAGTGTCAAGTCCGGGCGATTTTTTATCGGTCTCTGAGATTTGTAAAATTGTAGAAAATGCAACTGTCTGCGGACTAACAAGAGCCGTAAAAAATGACATTGATGTTGCTGCAGCTGCTTTAAAGCACGCTAAGAAACCTAGAATCCATACTGGAATCGGAACTTCGGAATCTCATATACTCCACAAATTACAAACTACGCCTGAAGATATTATTGCAAGAGCAAAATTTGCTGTATCACACGCTAAATCTTATGTAGAAGATGTTGAATTCTACGCTGAAGATGCTGGTAGAACAGACAATGCTTTCCTTGCAAAAGTTTGTGAAGAGGTTATCAAATCTGGAGCTACTGTATTGAATATTCCTGATACTACGGGATATTGCCTTCCTGAAGAATACGGAGCAAAAATTAAATACTTAAAAGAAAACGTAAAAGGAATCGAAAACGTAATCCTTTCATGCCACTGTCATAATGATTTAGGAATGGCAACTGCAAATTCAATCGCGGGAGCTATAAATGGAGCAAGACAAATTGAATGTACAATTAATGGTATTGGTGAAAGAGCTGGAAACACTGCACTTGAAGAAGTGGTAATGATTTTCAAACAGCACCCTTACTTAAATTTAGATACAAACATTAATACAAGAGAATTAAACGAAATGAGCCGTTTAGTTTCTGAAAGTATGGGAATGATCGTTCAGCCAAACAAAGCGATCGTTGGAGCAAATGCTTTTGCACACAGTTCTGGAATTCATCAGGACGGTGTAATCAAAAATAGAGCGACTTATGAGATCATGGATCCGTTAGATGTGGGTGTAAATGAATCTTCAATCATTTTGACAGCAAGAAGCGGAAGAGCAGCTTTGGCTTACCGTGCTAAAAAAGTAGGTTACGAATTAACAAAAACACAATTAGATATCGTTTACATCGAATTCTTGAAATTCGCTGATATTAAAAAAGAAGTTGTAGACGCAGATATTCATCAAATTATTGAAGCTTCTAAAATAGAAGTTAATATTTAAAAAAAAAGAAACTAGGAACAATAAGGATTTAAAGACATAAAGAGCGAGAGATTATGAATTTAAAAATTGCAGTTTTACCAGGAGATGGAATTGGTCCTGAAGTAATTTTACAAGCTAAGAAAGCTTTGTACGCCATTGGCGAAGTGTATAATCATGAATTTGTTTTTGAAGAAGCGCTGATGGGAGCGGTTGCTATCGATAAAACAGGAAATCCTTTGCCAGAACAAACTCTCAATCTGTGTTTAAATACAGATGCAGTTTTGCTTGGTGCAATAGGAGATCCTAAATACGATAATAACCCAAGTGCAAAAGTTCGTCCAGAGCAAGGATTGCTGAAATTGCGAAAAGAATTAGGATTATTTGCTAATATTCGTCCTATAAAACCTTATAAAGCCTTAATAGAATCTTCTCCTTTAAAAAGAGAAATCATTGAAGGAGCTGATTTTACCATTTTTAGAGAATTAACAGGTGGAGCTTATTTTGGAACTAAAACACTTAATGAAGAAGGAACACATGCTTCAGATTTATGTGAATATTCAGAAGAAGAAATCACTAGAATTGCACATTTAGCTTTTAAATCGGCGCAAAAAAGACGTAAAAAACTAACATTGGTAGATAAAGCTAATGTTTTGGAGACTTCAAGATTGTGGAGAAAAGTAGTTCAGAAAGTGAGCGAAGAGTATTCAGATGTTAAACTTGATTTCTTATTTGTGGATAATGCAGCAATGCAGTTAATCTTAAATCCAAAACAGTTTGATGTGATTTTGACAGAGAACTTGTTTGGAGATATTTTATCTGATGAAGCTAGTGTAATTACTGGTTCTATTGGTTTATTGCCTTCGGTATCTTTAGGAGAAAAAAGTGCCTTGTTTGAACCAATTCACGGATCATATCCGCAAGCAAAGGGAAAAAATATTGCTAATCCGATTGCTTCGATTTTAGCGGCAGCGCTTTTGTTAGAACATTTTGGATTAACTAAAGAAGCTCATGTAATTTATAAAGCGGTAGAAAAAGCAATTGAATACAAAGTCGTTACAGTTGATTTAAAACCAGATTCAAAATTCGGAACAAACGAAGTAGGAGAGTTCGTTTCTAATTTTATTTTCAGTAAAGACGATTTGCTGTATTTTAATAATGATAATGTAAGTATTGGACAATCTACAATTGTTTAATATTTTTTGTTAAAATGTGAAGATAATCACAAGAAGTATTGTAAATGTTGAGATTTTATTTTTTTACTTCCAGAAGTTTATTTACTTTTGTAACACTAAAAAATAAATGATGCAAATCTCAATTATTATTACTTCTGTCGTTGTTGTCAATGTGATTCACACATCTGCATCGGGAATGTTATAAATATAATTGAAAGACTATATTACAAACCTTCCAAATACTGGAAGGTTTTTTTTTGAATAAAAATTAAAAATTAATATAAACAATAATGGAATTAAATAAGTACAGCAAGACCATCACACAAGATCAAACACAGCCAGCGGCGCAAGCGATGTTGTACGGAATTGGTTTAACTGAAGAAGATTTAAAAAAAGCACAAGTTGGAATTGTGAGCATGGGTTACGATGGTAACACTTGTAACATGCACTTGAACGATTTAGCAAAAGATGTTAAAAAAGGTGTTTGGGATGCAGATCTTGTCGGACTTATTTTTAATACCATTGGTGTCAGTGACGGTATTTCTAACGGGACTGAAGGGATGCGTTACTCACTGGTTTCTCGTGATGTAATTGCAGATTCTATCGAAACTGTTGCTGGAGCGCAGTGGTACGACAGTATCATCGCAATTCCTGGTTGCGATAAAAATATGCCTGGTGCATTAATCGCAATGGGAAGATTAAACCGTCCGTCAATGATGATTTACGGAGGTTCTATCCACTCTGGAAAATGGAAAGGAGAATCTCTTAATATTGTTTCTGCTTTTGAAGCTTTAGGAAAGAAAGTAAAAGGCGAAATTACTCCAGAAGATTTTAAAGGTGTAATTCAAAATGCTTGCCCAGGTGCTGGTGCTTGCGGTGGTATGTACACTGCAAATACAATGTCTTCTGCCATTGAAGCATTAGGGATGAGCTTACCTTATAGTTCTTCAAACCCTGCTTTAAGCCAAGAGAAAAGAGACGAATGTCTTGAAGCTGGAAAAGCAATCAAAATATTATTAGAAAAAGATATTAAGCCAAGAGACATTATGACTCGCAAGGCTTTTGAAAATGCTATTACAATTGTAGCTGTTTTAGGTGGTTCTACAAATGCTGTAATGCACTTAATTGCAATGGCTCACTCAGTTGGAATCACAATTACTTTAGATGATTTCCAAGCTATTAACGACAGAACTCCAGTATTGGCAGATATGAAGCCAAGCGGTAAATACATGATGGAAGATATTCATGAAGTAGGAGGTATTCCTGCAGTTATGAAATACTTGCTAAAAGTAGGACTTATCCACGGAGACTGTTTAACAGTAACAGGAAAAACAGTAGCAGAAAACTTAGCTTCAACTCCAGATTTACAAGACGGACAAGAAGTAATTCATGAAATTCAAAAAGCATTAAAACCAACAGGAAATATTCAGGTATTGTACGGAAATCTTGCTTCTGAAGGTGCTGTAGCAAAAATCAGCGGAAAAGAAGGAGAATATTTCGAAGGGCCAGCTGTTGTATTTGAAGGCGAATTTGAAGTAATTCCAGGTCTTCAAGCCGGAAAAATTAAACCAGGTAATGTAGTCGTCATCAGGGGTTGTGGACCAAAAGGTGGTCCGGGAATGCCTGAAATGCTGAAGCCTACATCTGCTATTATTGGTGCTGGATTAGGAAGCAGCTGTGCACTAATTACAGACGGTAGATTCTCGGGCGGTTCGCACGGTTTCGTGGTAGGACACGTTACACCAGAAGCATATGACGGTGGTGGTATTGCATTAGTAAAAGATGGAGATTTAATCGCTATTGATGCAGTGAAAAATACAATCGACCTGAAGATATCTGACGAAGAATTTGCAGCAAGAAAAGCGGCTTGGGTTCAGCCGGCTTTAAAAGTTGACAGAGGGGTTTTACTTAAATACGCTAAGTCGGTTTCGAGTGCATCTACAGGATGTGTTACCGATAATTAATTAAAAAAAATAACAATATCAAAAATCAATATTAATGACAATATCAAAAATCAAATAGCAATACATTAAAAATCAATTTAAAATTTATAATTGAAATTGAGTTTTCTTATTGCCATTGAATCTTGAAATTGAATTTTGACATTGAATTTTGACATTGAAAAAACAATATACTATGAAAATATCAGGGGCAGAAGCCGTTATAAGATGTTTGTTAGCAGAAGGAGTAGATTTAATTTATGGTTACCCAGGTGGAGCTATAATGCCAGTTTACGACGAATTATATAAATTTCAAGATCAATTGCACCACGTTTTAGTTCGTCACGAACAAGGTGCAACACATGCAGCTCAAGGTTATGCAAGAGCTACAGGAAAAGTAGGGGTGGCAATTGCTACTTCTGGGCCAGGAGCTACAAATTTAGTAACTGGTATTGCAGATGCTCAAATCGATTCAACTCCGTTAGTGTGTATTACTGGACAGGTTGGAAGACATTTATTGGGATCTGATGCATTTCAGGAAACAGATATTATCGGAATTTCAACTCCAGTTACAAAATGGAATTTTCAGGTAACTGAGGCTTCTCAGATTCCTGAAATTATTGCAAAAGCGTTTTACATTGCTCGTTCTGGACGTCCGGGGCCAGTTTTGGTTGATATTACTAAAAACGCTCAATTTGATGAGTTAGATTTTAGCTACGAAAAATGCACAGGAATCAGAAGTTATGTTCCTGTTCCGAAATTAAATTTAGATAAAGTTGCTGAGGCTGCAGCTTTAATCAATAGTGCAAAAAAACCGCTTATTGTTTTTGGTCAAGGAATTATCTTAGGTCAGGCAGAAGCTGAGTTTAAAGCAGTGGTAGAAAAAGCTGGAATTCCAGCTGCATGGACAATCTTAGGTTTATCAGCTCTTCCAACAGATCATCCTCTAAATGTTGGTATGCTTGGAATGCATGGAAATTATGCGCCAAATTTACTAACAAACGAATGCGACGTTTTAATTGCTTTCGGAATGCGTTTTGACGACCGTGTTACAGGGAAGTTAAGTACCTATGCAAAGCAAGCAAAAGTTGTTCACTTCGAAATTGATCCTGCTGAGATTGATAAAAACGTTAAAACAGAAATTGCTGTTTTAGGAGATGTAAAAGAATCTTTAGCTGCTTTATTACCATTATTAGATGCTAAATCTCACGATGCTTGGCATAATGAATTTAAAGAGTTAAGCAAAGTTGAATACGATTCAGTAATTAAAGAAGAATTAAATCCAACAAACGGCAAAGGAATTTCGATGGGAGAAACTATCGAAATGATCAACAAACACTCAAAAGGTGATGCTATTATCGTTTCAGATGTTGGTCAGCACCAGATGTTTGCTTGCCGTTATGCAAAATTCAATTCAACTAAAAGTAACATTACTTCTGGAGGTTTAGGAACTATGGGATTTGCATTGCCAGCGGCGATTGGTGCAAAAATGGGTAAACCACAGCGTGAAGTAGTGGCAATTATTGGTGATGGAGGTTTCCAGATGACAATTCAGGAACTTGGAACAATTTTTCAAACAGAAGTTCCAGTAAAAATTGTGGTTTTAAACAACGAATTCTTAGGAATGGTTCGCCAATGGCAAGAATTATTCTTTGATAACAGATATGCTTCAACAAAAATGATTAATCCAAATTTCATTGCAATTGCTGAAGGATATCATATCAAATCTAAAAAAGTTACACAACGCGAAGATTTAGATGCTGCAGTCGCTGAGATGCTGGCTTCAAAAGATTCATACTTCTTAGAAGTTGTAGTCGAAAAAGAAAACAACGTTTTCCCAATGATTCCAACAGGAGCTTGTGTATCAGAAATTAGATTAAGTTAAAAAAAGTTTCAAGTTTTAAGTTTCAGGTTTCAAGTTCTGTTGAGAACGTGAAACTTGAAACGTGAGACAAAACAAAACTAAAAAACATCATGGAAGATAAAACATTTACCATATCGGTATATTCAGAAAATAATGTGGGTTTATTAAATAGAATATCTGGAATATTCTTAAAGCGCCACATTAATATATTAAGTCTAAATGTTTCAGAATCAGAAATAGAGAATGTTTCAAGATTTATCATTGTAGTAAATACTACTGAAAAATGGGTTCAGAATATTGTTGGACAAATCGAGAAACAAATTGAAGTTATAAAAGCATTTTATCACACAGATGAAGAAACGATTTTCTTAGAAAATGCTTTGTTTAAAATCGCTTCAAGTTTGTTATTCGACGAAAAGCAAATTCAGAATATCATCAAAGAAAGCCAGTCTACAATTGTAACGGTTTCTAGAGATTTCTTCGTGATTTCAAAATCAGGAAGACGTTCTGAAATTGAAGAATTATACCAAAAGTTCAAACCATACGGAATTATGCAGTTTGTACGTTCGGGAAGAATATCGGTTTCTAAACAAAAAATGGAGATTTCTACATTATTAGAATCCTTTAAATAATAAAATCTTAGTTATATATAATCAATATTAAATTTCATTTCATTAAATATTAAAACAAAAATGGCAAATTATTTCAATACATTACCACTTAGATTACAATTAGAACAATTAGGAGTTTGCGAATTTATGGAGCAATCAGAATTTGCAGACGGAATTGCAGCATTGGCTGGAAAAAAAGTTGTAATTGTTGGTTGTGGAGCACAAGGTTTGAATCAAGGTTTAAACATGAGAGATTCTGGTTTAGACATTTCTTATGCATTGCGTGCAGATGCAATTGCAGAAAAAAGAGCTTCTTATAAGAATGCAACTGAAAATGGTTTCAAAGTAGGAACTTACGAAGAATTGATTCCAACTGCAGATTTAGTTTGCAACCTTACACCAGACAAACAGCACACAGCTGTGGTAACTGCTATTATGCCATTAATGAAACAAGGTTCTACTTTGTCTTATTCTCACGGATTCAACATTGTAGAGGAAGGAATGCAAATTCGTAAAGACATTACTGTTATTATGTGTGCGCCTAAATGTCCAGGTTCTGAAGTACGTGAAGAGTACAAAAGAGGATTTGGAGTTCCAACTCTTATCGCTGTTCACCCAGAAAACGATCCAAACGGATTTGGTTTAGATCAAGCAAAAGCTTACGCTGTAGCAACTGGAGGACACAGAGCGGGAGTTTTAAGATCTTCTTTCGTAGCTGAAGTAAAATCAGATTTAATGGGTGAGCAGACAATTCTTTGCGGATTATTGCAAACTGGATCTATTTTATGTTTCGATAAAATGGTTGAAAAAGGAATTGATGCTGCATACGCTTCAAAATTAATCCAATACGGATGGGAAACTATCACTGAAGCTTTAAAACACGGTGGTATTACAAATATGATGGATCGTTTAAACAATCCTTCAAAAATTGAAGCTTATGAGTTAGCTGAAGAATTGAAAGATATCATGCGTCCATTATTCCAAAAACACCAAGACGATATCATTTCTGGAGAATTCTCTAGAACTATGATGATTGACTGGGCTAATGACGATGTTAACTTATTAAAATGGAGAGCTGCAACAGGAGAAACTAACTTCGAAAAAACAGCTCCACAAGAAGCTCCAATCTCAGAGCAAGAATATTTTGATAATGGAGTATTAATGATTGCTATGGTAAAAGCTGGTGTTGAGTTAGCTTTTGAAACAATGACTGAAGCTGGAATCATCGAAGAATCAGCTTACTATGAATCATTACACGAATTGCCATTAATTGCAAACACAATCGCAAGAAAGAAATTATTCGAAATGAACCGTGTAATTTCTGATACTGCTGAGTACGGATGTTACTTATTTGATCATGCATGCAAGCCATTATTGACTGAATTCATGAAAAAAGTAGAAACTAATATTATTGGTAAACCATTTTCAACTTCAAACGGAGTAGATAATGCAGTACTTATCGCTGTAAACAGAGAAATCCGTCAGCACCCTATCGAAGAAGTAGGAGCTTGGTTGAGAGAGTCTATGACAGCAATGAAAAAAATTGGATAATAAAATTTGGGAACTTCCGCAGAACGGATTTCTTTCTGCGGAATTTGCACTGTATCAATGATTTGTAATATTTTGAATTAGTAAGCACTTATTAAGAAAAAAGATATAGATGCATATTGCATTCACTTAACTTCAGAGAGTGAGTAAGTTAAGTGAAGCGGATCCCTAAAATGGGGTATATTTTGCTAAAAAATATACTTGTTGAAATTTCTGTTTTAATTAATAAAGATGCTGCTATTTTCAAAATAGAAAAAAGTCACGCAGTGCGGTTACAAAATTAATTGTTATTGAAATTTGTTAAATTAAAAAAGGCATAATATCTATTTATTATGCCTTTTTTGCCCTTAAGTAATAATAGAAAATAAAGTTTTAAAATAATTTCAGATAATTATCATATTTTATTAAATAAATGTTTCTTTTTAATAAAATTTATGAATTAAATTATTTCACGGATACGTTCAGATTTAATACATTTATAAAAAAATTCAACAAACGATGAGCTATTACAAAATTGAAAATTTAGAACAATACTTTAAACATTACAATAAGTCAATAAGAGAGCCAAGAAAATTTTGGGGAAAAATAGCAGAGGAGAATTTCACATGGTACCAGCAATGGGAAAAAGTTGTTGATTTTAATATGGCTGAAGCGGAAGTAAAATGGTTTACAGATGCTAAAGTTAACATTACCAAAAACTGTATTGACAGACATTTAAGCAAAAGAGGAGAGAAGACGGCAATTATTTTTGAACCAAACGACCCTTCTGAAGAAGCTTTACATATAACATATAACGAATTATACGAAAGAGTTTCAAAAATGGCAAACGTTCTTCGCGAGCAAGGTGTTCGTAAAGGAGACAGAGTTTGCATTTATTTGCCAATGATTCCAGAATTGGCTGTTTCTGTTTTAGCTTGTGCTAGAATAGGAGCAATTCACTCAGTTGTTTTTGCTGGATTTTCTGCTTCTGCAGTTTCTGCAAGAATCAACGATTGCGAATGTAAAATGGTAATTACATCAGATGGGGGGTACAGAGGAAACAAAACAATTGACCTTAAAGGAATTGTTGATGAAGCTCTAGAAACTTGCCCTTCTGTTACAAAAGTTTTAGTAGCAAAAAGAACTAATACTAATGTTAAAATGAAAGAAGGTCGTGATATTTGGTTACAGCCATTATTAGACGCGGCTTTAGATAATAGTGTTGCTGAAATTATGGATGCCGAAGATCCGTTGTTTATTTTATATACTTCAGGATCAACAGGAAAGCCAAAAGGAATGGTTCATACTACTGCTGGTTATATGGTTTACACGGCGTATACTTTTAAAAATGTTTTCAATTACGAAGATAATGATATTTTCTGGTGTACTGCCGATATCGGATGGATCACAGGTCACTCTTATATTTTATACGGACCGTTATTGAATGGAGCTACAACCGTAATTTTTGAAGGAGTTCCTTCTTACCCAGATTTTAGTCGTTTTTGGGATATTATCGAAAAACATAAAATTACTCAGTTCTATACTGCGCCAACTGCAATCCGTTCGTTAGCAAAAGAAAGTTTAGATTATATTCAAAAATATCCTCTTAAATCACTTAAAGTTATTGGATCTGTTGGAGAACCAATCAACGAAGAAGCTTGGCACTGGTTTAATGACCACGTGGGAGATAAGAGATGTCCGGTTGTAGATACTTGGTGGCAGACAGAAACAGGAGGAATCATGATTTCGCCAATTGCTTTCGTTACGCCAACAAAACCAACTTATGCAACTTTGCCATTGCCTGGAATTCAGCCAGTTTTGATGGATGAAAAACGTAATGAAATTGAAGGAAATCAGGTAGTTGGAAGTTTATGCATTAAATTCCCTTGGCCTGGAATCGCTAGAACAATTTGGAATAATCACGATCGTTACAAGGAAACTTATTTCTCTGCTTTCCCTGGGAAATATTTTACAGGAGACGGTGCTTTAAGAGACGAAGTAGGTTACTACAGAATCACGGGTAGAGTAGATGATGTTGTAATTGTTTCTGGACATAACTTAGGAACTGCGCCAATTGAAGATGCGATCAACGAACACCCAGCGGTTGCAGAATCTGCGATTGTTGGATTTCCTCATGATATTAAAGGTAACGCTTTATACGGTTACGTTATTCTAAAAGAAACAGGAGAAGTTAGAGATAGAAATAACTTAACAAAAGAGATTAATCAGTATATTTCTGACCACATCGGGCCAATTGCAAAATTGGATAAAATTCAATTCGTTTCTGGTTTGCCAAAAACTCGTTCTGGAAAAATTATGCGTAGAATTTTACGTAAAATTGCAGAAGGAGATAATTCTAATTTTGGTGATACTTCAACATTATTAAATCCGGAAATTGTAGATGAAATCATCAAAGGAAAAATTTCCTAATTGAAAAAAAATATAAGCATAAAAAAGCCTCTTATCTGTGAGAGGCTTTTTTTATGGTATTTATTGCTGTTGTGTTTTTTTTAAACTTGCATCATTTATAAATGTAAGTTGCTCCATATTGCTTAAGTTTGTAAGCGACAGGATTCCATTTTTATTTTCATTAATTCCATTTATTTTAAAACAAAACTCATTTCCATCTTTATCTCTAAAGGTTACAAATTCAGCGGTGTCATCTGAAAAGTTTTGGCAACTGTGTGAGATAGTATATTTATACATTACTTTCATTTGGTTATTGACATAATTATAAACTTTACCATCTTGAGTAAAACTCCATTTTGTATTTCGGTTTGTGTTTGAATACCAATTTCCAAGAATACGTTTGGAAGAAGGATCTTGATCTTGTGCAAAAATTGCTGATCCTGAAAACAGTAATAGCAATAGAAATAATAAGTTTTTCATAGTTTCCATTTTAATAAATATTCAACTATAAAATTACAATTTTACTTAATTTGAAAAATAAGAGAGTTTGTAAATTTCTGTTAATAAAAAAATGCCTCTTAAATAAGTAAGAAGCATTTTTATTCCAAAAATTGAAATTTTTATATTTTAAAATTTCAAGGATTTATTTGATTCCCAATCTAGATTTTAATTTCAAGAAAAGAAGTCCAATTCTGTACGCATCTTCAGAAGAAGAATTTCTATCGCTTTTCGGAATTTTATAAATTCCGCATAAATCATCTAGAGAAAACTGCTTGTCATTTATATCAGTCAATTTTCTGTACATTACATCAACATCTAAAGCTTCATTTTTTAGTCTTCCACAATTTAGGCGCTCCAAGGATGCATTTAGCATTTCGATATCAAAATTGATATGATGTCCAACCAAAATAGAATTTCCAATAAAATTTACAAAAGCTTCAAGTGCGTCAGGTTCAGGCATTTTCATCATTTTACTTTCAATGATAAATTCATTAGAAAGTCCGTTGTCTTGAAGATACTTGTACTGCAATAAAACGGTTTCGAAATTTTCTTTAATAACAATGCTGTCATCAATAACTGAAAAGGCTCCAAGAGATAATATAACATCCTTATCCGGATTTAAGCCAGAAGTTTCAGTTGACAATACAACAAACTTATTAGGTTTAGTTTCGAATTTAGTTAAATAGTCTTTCCAGAAATCTGGATAGTCTTTATTGATATTTTTCAGCCAGTCTAGCATATTTTATGAGAATTGTGTCAATTGAAATTTACTCTTAATCAGTTCCTCCAGGTCTTTCATTGGGGACAATGCGTTTTTTAATTTCTCTTTGTCAGATTTTGACATTTCTCTTAAATTAATATATTGGCCAGAGTCGTCATTTTTTAATCCTTCAACAGTTCTAAATTTAGAAAGAGTCAAGAATGCTTCCGCACAGCTTAGATAAATCTCAGCGTTTTTAGAATCTGTAATGGCTAATTGTTTGAATCTAAGATAAGTATTTTGAATTCCTTTTATGTTAGCATTTAATATTAATAAACGTGCACCATCAATTAAAGGCATCAAAGCTCTTGTCTTGATGTCAAATTTGTCTTTGTTTGGACCATCTTCTTCTGTTATAAATTTCTTGAAGAAACTTAAAGGAGAATTTCTCTTTAAAGCATCATTTCCTAAAAAGTCGAAGAATAAAGTGTTGTTAACGGCATTTTTAAATATTACGTTTTCAATCGCTTCTTCGATTTTTGGTTCTCCAAAAACAATTTCATAATCAAAGAAAATACTGCTCAAATCATTACTATTTTCACCTGGAGTATTCATCCAGCTATTGTATTGTTTTGTCCAGTCACTCAATGATTTGCACCAAAGCATATTGCTTGCCATATGTCCGTTTGGACAATAATCATAGCCCACTTTTTCTAATATAGAAGTAGCGCGTTTTGCCAATCTCAAGAAATAATCTTTTACTTCTCTGTATTTCTCAGGAGTAACATCTTCAAAAATCAAAATGCTGTCCTGATCTGTAAGCAATAATTGTTCCTTACGTCCTTGACTACCAATACTTAACCACGCAAAACGTGCAGGAGGGGAGCCTAAATCTAAAATAGATAATTCGACTGCTCTCTTAATAATAGCTAAGTTAATCTCACTTGCAATATTGCTAACATGTGAAATCGGAATATTTTTCTGTATCGAATTCTGAATCAAATCAGATAGACGATCACGTATTTGTTTTAAATCTTTTGGAAGCTGAGAACGCTTAATTTCTTTAATTAATACACCTGGGTTACTAGCCTGAGCAACAATAAGATCGTGTTCAGAAATAATTCCTTTTACAACAGATTTACTAGTTCCGTCTTTTGTAACACATAGATGAGTTACATTGTGTTTTAGCATTAACAATTGCGCTTCGGCCAAAGACACATTTTCTAAAACTGTTACAACCGGAGACGACATAATTTTATCGATGGTTTCAGTAATAGGATAGCGTCCAGTCGCAATTTTTGAAGATAAATCAGCATTGGTAACAATACCAATTGGATGGTTTTTCTCGCCACAGATTATGATATTATCTACCATAGAATCGGTCATTAAAATCGCAACATCCTTAATTATAGAATTAGCCTGAGTAGTTAGAGGCGAATTATTATAGTTAAGTGACTGAATATATTGCATTTCTGTCTGCTGATCAATGTAGTCAGTATCAGAAATTAGCTTGCCATTAGAGCTTACGCTATCTTTTGTGTGGCGTGAATTTACAGCAAAACTTTCCAACAAGAAGTTCAATACATCAGAATTATTGGCTACAAATGGTCTAAAAACAGCGATTGGAATAGCATAAATAATGCTTTCCTCACGTGCTTTGGCCGTCATCATGTAGTTATTTTTCGCAAAAAACGGGCGTAAACCAAAAATATCGCCTTCATGACATTTGTTTATAATGGTTTCTTCAGCGTCTGCAATAGTCGTTAGATTAATGACACCAGAAGCTACAACATAAAAACTTTCATGAAGCGGATCGTTATTTTGAAATAATACCGCATGTTTTTCTAAATTGATGACACGAATATTCGTGGCGATATCTGATAATTCCTGGAAAGTTAGGTTATCAAACGGTTTGTATTCTTTTAAAAAATCTGCAATATGCTCAGCAACTGTATTCATATACGTGATAATTTATTTTTAAAGTATCGAATGTAAAAATAGTAAAATAAAGTCTTACAATGAAAGGTTCTTGAGTATAAACTAATTATTTTAAGGAAATGTTAAAAGATAATAGTTATAAGGCTTGAAAAAGTTTTTATGTTTTAAAAAATTGAACATTTCCGATTTTGAGAAAAGACATTTCATTTATTAAAAACTAAATGCCCAAAAACAAGCTTGATGATTTTGCGATATTTGAAAACAATTTTTTTTAAAAATTATATGGCGCAATTATAATCGAATTCAATTTAGTAAAAAATCGGCTAAATTGATGCATAAGTTCATAAATCAAGCAGCCTGAATTTTGAATATTTAAAAAAAAATAATTTTAAAATCATATAGCGCATTTATGATCAATTTGAGTTTTGAATGAAAATATTCTAATTAAAAACTGTACAGCGTATTTATATGAATTTAAAAATTTCTGTTTTTTTAAAGAGAAATTCTTGGAGAATAACAAGTGAGAAGTAAGGAAACGAAATTTCAATATGTGAAAAAATTTTGAAACAAAAAGCATACAGCACGTATACAGGGCAGTTTCTAAAATATTCTATTTTACATAATATAAATTATAGTTCATTTGTGGTATAACTAATTAACATATACCACATGGCCTTAAAACGAACATCTTTAGAGAATTACACTCTATTACTTGTAGAATTAAACAAAATGCGTCACACAAATTTCAATGCTAAAACATTCTTGAAAAAGATGCGCCCCTTTTGCAAAACTTCACACTTAAAGTTTAAAACATTATTTCTAAGAATCCGTGGTTCAAATATAGGAATTACAATTAAAGTTTGTACGGATTGCTTTATAGTAACTCAATCTTTTTGTGTTCATGAATTTATTTTTTACTGCAATTCTATGAAAACCCTGATTTCAAAACTTCTTAAACATAATCTGCTAATACCTTAATATATGTCTGAAATTCTAAAATTAATTCAAAAACGAGAAAATTTAATCTTTGAATTAGCCAGTTTAAATTTTGATTTGAATGAATATTCAAAAAATCCTGTGGAAACTGTAGACTTAATTGGTTTAAAATATCAGCATGATTTTTTAATTAGAGAAATTCAACAGATTGCGCAAAAAATAAATGTTTTGTCTAATTCTCAGATAACCCATTATAAAACTAAGTTCTTAGAATTTGAAAAGAAAATTTCGGAAGCAATTTCTAAAAAGCAGTTTACTGTCAATGATTTACCAAAAAATCATTATTCGCTGTGGCAAAACGTAACCTCTTAAATAAATAATTTATGGAAGTAAAAATTTATAGAAAACTTCATTACGAAGTATTAAAAGATATAGCGACTGAGAATTTGTGTTTTTTAAAATTCAAATACAAATCACATACGCAGGACGGGAAATTATTTTACTGTTATGAAATTAAAACTATAGGACTCCCCCAATACATTAAAGATACATTTTTCACCTTTTTAGATTGGGTCAAAAATGAATCAAATAAATATTAGTTCAATCTATTAGCGTTGCCGTTGGGTATAACGGCAACTAACTCACTCAAAACCTACTAAAAATAATGATTTCATATAAAGAAAGGCATCAAGCTCAAACTAAATTTAGAAACAATAATTTAAAACCTACTCTTATAAATATAGACTATTTAATTATTAATCTCGAGGGTCAGCCGTTCGGAGAATTTCCAGAAGATTCGAAATTTCGTTTAAAACCATACGAATACGGAACTAAGATTTTTGAGATTAGAGCAGACTTATATTATGAAGATTTAAAAATCGGTGTTTATACTGCAAAACCTCGTTCTGCGATTATGAGCGAACAATTTGCACAGCTTCAATTTGAAAACAATCTATTTTATACATTATCTAACGATGCCTTAAAAGGTGTTATAAATGCATTTTGCGATGAAACGAACTACTTATTTAAGTCTGTTAATAGACTGGATATATGTCTTGACAAGTCTGATATCAACAATTCTTACCGTAATTTATATAGTAATGTGGTTGCAGGTAACTACCTTATTTCAGGGCGCCCGAAAAATCTACAAAGCTATTTTGAAACTTACAAAGGAAAATCAATTCTTAACGGTTTCCAAATAGGAAAAAGAACATCAGATAAAATAATACGATGCTATAACAAAACGCTGTCTTTACAGCTAACTGAGAAACCTTATATAAATGAATATTACGCAAACAACGGTTTGAAAAATGAGAATGTTTGGCGTTTTGAATATCAGTTAAATTCTGCGTTTTTTAGAGGTCTTAACGAACATTCCAAAGGAGATATAAAAGTTAGTCAATCAATGACTTGGGGTATTTTTGATAAAGCTAACCTTTATGAATTGTTGAAGATTGCAAATAAAGGTTTTTTTGAACTTCGTGAGAATACTGGTAAAAGCCAAATCAATAAAGAAAAGCTAATTGTTTTGTTTGATTTTGATTTTTTACAATCCCAAATTACCAAATTCAATCCTATAATAAAACGCTTGAAAAAGGTTGTTCTTTCTTCTACAACCATTAAAAAACGTCTTGCAAAATCTTTGTTTAGAGAGTATTACGCAAGTAATCAGGATATATCTTACATCGTTGCTTTAAATCTTTTACTTGAAGATTTAGACATGATTACCGAAAAACCACTTATAAATTGGTTCAGAAACAAATTACATTTCTATATGCATGAGTTTAGAACAAAGGAGAAATTAGTAAATGATTTTGATTTTGAATTATTCCACGAACACCAACTTTTATTTTTATAAGCCATGAAAACACAGAATACAAGCCAAAAAGTAACTAAAACCCAGTTAATGCATATTCTTGAATTAAGCTATAAAACGGCTTGCAAAGAATATCAAGTTATACTCGATTCCTTGGAATTAAAAAGGAGTTATTTAACTGTCCAAGACCTAATTAAGTACGGCATATTATAGGGAAAATTAGGGAAAATTGTGGAATTATAGGGAATTTTAGGGAACGTCAAATAATAGTTGCAATAACCTTTGTGAAAGAAATTTAAACAAATAAAATTTATAACAAATGAAAATTGCAACTATTACAGGCGTTACAAAATCGCCAGAATTACAAGTAACAAAAGCAATCGGTGCTTTAATTCTTTCAAGTGACCTGCCATTATCAGGCTTAACTACTGAAAAAATTAGTATTTACATTGAACGTGGAAATGGCTCGAATGTCATTTTAGCAAATAAAGTTTTGCTTAAAGATTTCATTTTAGCAAGTACTTACGGAACTGAATGTACACAGTCGGATGAAGATAATGCTTTGATTGCATTGTGTGAATTGGCTGACGAAGGTTCGATTTATCTTGCAGATAAAGAGAGTATTAAAATTACTCTTGAAGATTTAATTGCAGGTAAACGCTATGATTTGCACGGTATTGAAGAACCACAGCAAACAAACAATTTGTATTTCTTTGAACAAAAATCTGTTGCTTCTGAGGAGTTCAACAAAAAAATCGATGTTCAAGGCTTTGATTTGGCTGTTATGACTGTAGATAATTCAGTAAGTGATTTGTCTTACCAATATTCAAACGGTCAAGTAGTTAAATATCTTCCTTTTGAATTGCAGACTTTAAGCCGTGATATTGACCCAATCCAAGCTGTGCTTTCAGACGGAAAAGTTGTTCAAGGTTTAGCGGATAGATTAACCCTGCCTTTGGTGGCTGTCGTTGGAATTGAGATTAATAAGTCTCAAGGCTCGATTATTAATTTCGTCGTAAGATGTTTAAAAACTGTGTAAGCTATGGGATTTTTCAAAAAAATTGGAACAGCGATTAAGAAAAACGTTTCGTTCAAAAATTTGGTAAAGGTTGCTACTCCAATTATGGGCGCAATTCCTTTCGTTGGCGGAACTGTTCAAAATATATCGCAGAATTTGCAAGATGCTCACGAAGCTAAAAAGGCAAACAAACAAGCTGAGGAAGAATACAACAAACAACTGGCATTAAATACTGCAAGTCAAACGGTTGGTGCTGTAGCAAATGCAGGTTCTCAGATTTTTGCAAAAGCTGTAACAACTGGAATAAATGACGGTTTAAGTACTGGTTTTGTTCAGGGTTCAGGTCAGGTTGGCGCTACTGTGGTTAGTTCAACTATTAAGGTTTGGTTCGAAAGAAACTGGAAAATTGTCTTAGGTGCTGTCGCTGGTCTTATTGCATTGATTTGGTTTTTAAGACGTGATAGCAATAATTCAGGAAAAAGAGTTGCTCGAAAAAGATCGTAAGCCGAAAAATTACTATCGAATCTATCTTATTGTATTTCTGATAGATTCGGCAGTAATCATAATTAAAAAACTGGCTGAAATCATATTATTAATTAAACACATTATAAAGTAATGGCACAAAATAGAAAAAGTTATAATTACAATAATCAGAATTATAACAATAATAAGCAAAAAGTAAAGCATTCAGGCGCAAAGTACACTACTTACACCCCTGTTTCGGGTCCAAATAAAGGTGTTGAACAGCATCTAACAACTGGTTGGAGATTAGCTAAAGGAGAATTGATTGCAATTAAATGTGTGACAACAACAAAGTCAAATCTTTCAGACAAAGGTTGGTTTGGTTCGGTGGCATGCACTTTTACTAATACTAAAACTGGTGTTCAATCTTTTCATTGGGGAACAATGCAGAAAAACGGCGGTAAGGTTGTAATTGACAGTATGGCGTTTGTAATTAATCCACGTGCAAAAAACGGTGGTTATGCAGGAACATTTATTCGTTCGAACTAATGTTTAGGTTTATTTTAAAGTTCCTCCCTCTTATACTTCACGAGGGGGTGGATTTACTCAAAGAGCATTTAGAAAAAAGAAAACAATTAAAAAAATAGGTTATGAAAAATTTAAAAGGAATTGTTTCGATAATCGGTATTATCGTAAAATATGGTGCGGTTGTTACTGCTATTTTAAAAGGTATTCAGGTTGTTTCTGATGAATTAAGTAAACTTGATTTCGGAAAAGACGAGCCTGAAACCTCTGCTAAACCTCAAATTGTAGAAGAAAATGAGTAATTTTTTAGGTAGAAAGGACTTAACACGAGGTATTCGAAATAATAATCCGGGTAACTTGGTTTTGACAAATATTGCTTGGCAGGGAAAAATACCAAATGCCCAAAATACCGACAAACATTTTGAGCAGTTTACCGAAGTAAAATACGGTATTCGTGCCATGTTGCGAGATTTGACAAACGACATTGACAAAGGAAAAAATACCGTAAGAAAGCTTATAACTGAATATGCACCGCCATTTGAAAATGATACGCAAAAGTATATTGAGGTTATTTCAAAAGCCGTCGGCTTAGACCCTGACCAAACAATCAAAATTGTAGATGCAAAGTTTTACATGGTTATTGCACGGGCAATTATTAAGCACGAATGCGCTCCCGATCATAATTTAATTTATGATTCTGATATTCAGGATGCAATCGATATTATGGGAGATTACAATCTCGCAAGCGTTACCGTAAATGCTAAAAAGAAATTCAGATTCAATTATTTGATTATTCCCGTACTGCTTTTTTTTTATACTGTTTACAGCGTTACAGTCTAAACAAACGCCGAAAACGATAAAAATTATTAATTCAAAATTTAAACAAGATGTTAGATAAAATCAAACTTTTTTACGCAAACAATAAGACTATTGCAAATGTTGTATTAGTTGCTTTAGCAGGATTTTTAGCTTATAAATTATTCAAGAAAAAATAATTATGGCTCAAAGAGAGATAGTTAATAGAACAAAGAGCCAAGCCAATACTGTTTGGCTCTTTGATTTTCTGCAAAAATACTGGCTTTTGTGTGTTGGTATCATTGTGTGTTATCCGTTATTGAAAAAATGGTATGCAAAATTTACACAAGATGCTGAGGAAAAAGCTTTAGAAGATGCAGAAAAAGATTTAAAAATTGCTGTTTCTAACCCAATGACGAAAGAAATCGAATTGAACAAAATTACACTTCGTAAAGAAGTTCATAATATAGCAGAATCTTTAGCGGTTTGGTTAGGAACAAATAAGCAGACGAAAGACGCTCCTTGGTACACTTGGATAACTGAACCGATGTCTAATTTCGAAAATGAAAAAGAGACGATTAATGAGTTATTAAAAGTAAAACAAGTTACAACTGTTCCATTAGTAATTGGCTGTTATTATGTTATTACAAGACGTGATTTAAAAGCTGATTTGAAAAAATATTTATCAACTTCGGACTTGAAAAAAGTTCCGTTATTTAATTAATCCAGTATGAATTTTATTCAATATATAGATGACACTTACGCTGTCAAAGTTAAAGAGATTGAATCTTCTGAGGGATATTTAATTAGAGGAATTCAAACGCCATTTTTCATTTTATCTGTATTTGTCGACAATAAACGTGTTCAGGGAGTAGATTTTTTGAATTACGATAGTTTGCCTATGTTATCAGTTATTAATGATTTAGGCAATGTCGATTTAAATGTTATTCCAGAAAATTACTTTGCTACTGCATTTACAGAAATTTATTTTCTCATTCCTAATGGTAGTAGTTCGTCAAGTGTAGAAATTTCAAATTTTAGTGATTTTCAGAAAAAACCTTTGAGATACCTTAAAGAATATAAGCTACCGCAATTTCGTATTGATGGCAGATTTTCTCAAGGCTCAGGTTATACATTTGATCGTAGGGTTTATTCAATGCTAAACCTTGGAACAATTCAGGGAGATAACAAATTTTACATTGGTAATTATGATACTTATCCAAATTCTACTCACGTAGATACGATTGAATTTCAGGGTGAAACTCCAAATTATATTCGAAATGGTTATGATTTGGTTACGTCGTTCCCTGTTCAAAATAACGGTGGTATTGTTCAGTTTGGAGATTTTTACGTAAAAATGACAACTGGTAAAACTTCATATCCTTACGGATTGAGAGTTTATATTTTTACGGATATAAGAACTAACGAATTTTGGATTTTAACAAATTACATTGAACAAGGTACGAGTATAATCAAAAAAGGAGAATTTGATATTTCAACTTTTGTTTGTGTAAACGGTGGATTTAAAATTAAAAATCTACTTCAAGATGTAGAAATACAAATCAGTACGATTTATGGCTAATACTACTCCTACTCCTTATAGCTGTACAATCTTTAATAAAGATAAATCTATAAGACCAATAAAAGTTGAGTTTTGTAAATCAATATTTTATTTGCATAACTGGTGTAAGAATATCAAATTCGATTACCATTATATTAATATTTATAATCGAAAAACTGGAAGATACATTTCTCGACAATATTTCAATGAATATATAATAGATAAGCCTTTGTATTAATTTACAAAGGCTTTTTTTTTAAACGACAAACCAATTTGAAGTAACACCCAGTTTAGTCGATAATTCTTCTAAAGTTTCATAAACTAAGAATTCATGACCTCCTGTAGTTTTAATTGCGCTATGATTAGTACTTGGTTGATTTGGTACTTTGTAAAAAGCAACTATATGCTCTTTAACAATAATTACTGGTTGACTGTCATTGACAAGAGTTACTAGAATGTATGCCATTGTATTTTGGTTAAAGTTAATAATGCATCTAATGTAAGAAAATTATTTAAAAGGTATAATTATTTATTCTTTTATAGCAATTGACAAAGTGAATTAAAATTAAAATTTAAATATTCTTATTTGCAGTTAGGATGGGTATAAATGTAATAAGTTAAGCAAAGTGACAGTATTGCTATAATTGGTGAAGCTATTTTAGTAATTCTGTCAACCCAGTAATTAGAATTAGCTCTTCTATATTCTCTTTTGAAGCCACCAGTATTTATTTTGTTTAAACCTTTAGCTGTTATTTCTACAGATATATATTCTCGTTGTTTTAGTGGAGTGTAATTAACTAAACCATCTCCTTTCAAATAGTACAAGGCGTTAGATATTAATTCTTCATTATTATTGTCTTTAAATATGTCTTCAATAAAACTATCGAATTGACGTTCTTTTTTTCTTTTGAACACAAAATTTTTAAATGATTTTAAGTATTCGTGAGTGTTTTTTGAT
The DNA here is from genome assembly GCF_003254545.1 of Flavobacterium tistrianum. GTDB lineage: Bacteria > Bacteroidota > Bacteroidia > Flavobacteriales > Flavobacteriaceae > Flavobacterium > Flavobacterium tistrianum. The sequence goes on along the minus strand of NZ_QJRH01000073.1, from coordinate 118,125 downwards.
GTTGGAAGCGCATTTTCTGCTAAATCTTTAAACGTTATCGATTTATGAGAATTAATAGCTAGATACTTTAATACTGTATCAAAAATAACGAAGTGATTTTGGTTCATAATTTATATTTAAAGGTTGGTCTATCAAAGTTAATTATTTATTCTTTTATAGCAATTGACAAAGTAAGTTTAAAATATTGGCACTATATTTGGAAATCTTTAGTAATTATAAACTCACAAAACAATACCACATGAAAAAAATTACTTTATTACTTCTTATATTATTTTCAATTCCTGCTTTTTCTCAGGATTCAGACATGAAAATCTTTTTAGAGAAAAGAGAATCTATTAATGTCGACCAATACGATTTGATTAAACAAGTAAATATCTTTTATCCCGACATTCTGATTTCAAAAGAAGTTAAATCAAATTATAAGAATAATTTAAAAGTTAACGAATTTCTATCTGCTGAATTGATTTATCCAAATAGCAGTAAGTTTAAACTTTACAATGTTACAATCATGGATAAAAGACATTTAACTTATACCTTTTTATCAAATGATGATATTTTAACCTATGGTGATGTTAGAATATTTGATGGTAAGACAGTTCGAACATTATATCGTTTATCAGGTGCAAATTCTTTAATGCAATATTTTGTCGACGGTAAATTGATAAATGAAGTAAAAGGATAATTTTACAAATAAATCCAATAAATAAGCCCCAATAAAACGGGGCTTTTTTTATGTTCCGAATTTTTATATATTAGATTTCTTCAAAAATAGGGCTTTTTTATACTGTTAATAAAGTTGTTAACATCTTCTTGGACATACTGCAAATCATACTATAAATTATAGTTCAAATTTGAATAACTCCGACAAGGAGCTTATTCGTATAATTTATTCAAAATCATTTCTTTTGGTACAACATCGCCTCCGCCATTTTTATTGAATTGGATTACGTTGTCATTTACAAATAAAACTGCGCTAGCTGTAACTCCGTTTTTGTCTTTCAGTTTTATTTGCGCTTTATCGCCATGCGGATAAACATGTCCGGAAACTTCCAGAATTCCTGAATTTAAATCTTTGTATTCGCTCGTAACTTCAGCGGTTCCAAAAATCTTATAATTTGACTGAGCTATTGTAATCGTAAAAATATATTCTTTCTTGCAGTCTTTGCATTTTTGGCTTCCCCAAGTTCCTGAGAATTTGTTTTGCTGTGAGAATGCTTGTATGGAAACTAAAAATGCCAGGAAAAGAAATTTTTTCATTGTAGTTTGTTTTATTAAAATCTGAACCAAATATAAACCAAAAAAAGCATCACAAATTTGTGATGCTTTTTCTAAAATTTTCTTAAATCTATAATTTTTTCAAATAAACCGATTTTCCATTTAATGACACATCAACTTGATTTGTTTTTTCGTTAAACGTAGTTCGCAAAGCATTTCCATTAAAAATAGTAACGTCGCCGTACACATGGCCAGCTTCACTAGATGTATAATCAAATTTTACTTTTTTGTTTCCTGGCTCGATGCCTATTTTATAACTTGAAAATTTTGTTCCTCTTAAATCAAAATCCTGCTGCGAATCGATAATTTTTCCATCAGCGTAAAAATTTGTAACCGATTTGCTTAAGGAAATATCCGGATAATATTGGTTTACTTTTTTCAGGAGTTCGTATTGTTCAACACTAGCTTCTTCTTGTTTAGATGTAATAGTTTGCGCAAATGAAATCGTTGTGAATAAAACTGCTGCTAGTAAAAGGTACTTTTTCATAAATTTTTAATTTAAAGATTAATAAATAGTTACACTAAATAATGTTGGCAATTACTTTAATTTATTGTTATAAACTTTTTCAAGTTATACTACAAGGTATGAAATCTTTACCTTTGCAAAAAATTATAAGCCACTTTTTAAGATAATGACAACAAAAAATTATATTCAGCTCATCCTGATTTTAGGTTCGTTGACTGCTCTCGGTCCTTTTTCAATCGACATGTATCTACCTGGTTTTTCGGGAATTGCAAAAGATTTAAACACTTCTGTTGCTAAGGTTTCGATGAGTTTATCCAGTTATTTCATCGGAATTTCTGCTGGACAATTGCTTTATGGACCTTTATTAGATCGTTTTGGACGTAAAAAACCTTTGTTTGTTGGACTTCTAATTTATATTCTTGCTTCTTTAGGATGTATTTATGTTGCTGATATTGATGCTTTTATAATGCTTCGTTTTGTACAAGCGATTGGTAGCTGTGCCGCAACTGTAGCTTCCGTAGCAATGGTTCGTGATTTATTTCCTGTAAAAGATATTCCAAAAGTATTTTCACTTTTAATGCTCGTTGTTGGACTTTCTCCAATGTTGGCGCCAACAATTGGCGGTTATGTTACCGAAGATTTAGGCTGGCACGCTGTCTTTTTTATACTAATGTGTATGGGAATCGTGATTTTAATAGCTTCACAAATTGGGCTTCCAAATACATATAAACCAGATACTTCCATTTCATTAAAACCAAAACCGATTCTATCTAATTTTCTTTTGGTTATAAAAGAGCCCCAATTTTATACCTATGCTTTTACAGGTGCGATAGCTTTTTCAGGATTGTTTTCTTATGTAGCGGCTTCCCCTCTGGTTTTTATGGATATTTATAAAGTCGATGCTAAAACTTACGGATGGATTTTCGCGCTTATGTCTGTTAGTTTTATAGGTTCAAGTCAGTTGAATTCTATGCTATTGAAGCGATTTTCAAGCGAACAGATGATTTTTGGAGCTTTGATTTCTCAATCTGTTATAAGTGTAATATTCTTGATTTTGGCTTTAAATGATCTTTTAGGATTGTACCAAACTATCGGAATGCTATTTTTGTTCTTGGCTTGTTTAGGAATTTCAAATCCAAATACTGCTGGATTAACGCTTGCTCCTTTTGCTAAAAACACAGGAAGCGCTTCTGCATTAATGGGAGCAATTCAGCTTGGAATCGGCGCTTTGGCTTCGTTTGCAGTTGGTGTTTTTGTGAAGGATTCAGTAACTCCAATGATTGCAATCATGACAACAACAACTATTACAGCATTTATAATTTTAAATATCGGTAAACGATTTATCAAACAAAAAGTGGAATTGTCTGCAGATGACAGCATTTCTTCTGTTCATTGATAGATTGTAAGTGATTAAAAATCAAAACATAATAATTGATTTTGCGCTTTTATTTCAGTAATTTTATAGGGCTAAAAAATGGAATGGAATCCAGAAACCATTTTAAAAACGGGGCGAAACCGAAAAGCCACATGAGTAGGAATAAATTTCTAAATATTATGCCTAAATATGTTATTGAAAGAGAAATCCCAAATGCCGGTAAACTTACATCTGATCAATTAAAAAGCATTTCACAGGCTTCCTGTGGTGTACTTAATCAACTAGGAACTCAAATTCAGTGGGTCAACAGCTATATTACAAACGATAAACTGTATTGCATTTATATAGCACCAAATGAAGAAATGGTTTATGAACACGCTAAATTAGGTGGTTTTCCAGCCAATTCTGTAAATCAGGTTACAGGAATAATCGACCCAACTACTGCTGAATAAATAATTAAATTCCAATTTTTTAAAATTCCAAATTCCAATCTATTGAAAAATAGAAAAGCCAAAAACAAAGTGTTTTTGGCTTTTAGTATTTAAAGCTTCCAATTTTGGAATATGGGTTTTTAAAATTGGAATTTTATAATTTTAGTTTTGTGTCTTTTTATCTGGTCTGATAATCATTCTAAGTGATTGATCTTTTGCGAAATACGCTACCATCCAATTCCAGAAAGTATTTAATCGGTTTCTATAAGTTATCAGTGAAATTAAGTGAATAAACAGCCAGATGATCCAAGCAAAGAAACCTTTAAAATGCCATTTTGGACTTGGTAAATCTACAACCGCTTTTGCTTTTCCGATAATTGCCATAGATCCTTTGTCTTTGTAAGCAAAAGGTTTAAGAGGTTTATTGGCAACCATAGCTTTAAAATTCTTAGCCAGATTCAAACCTTGCTGAATAGCTACCTGCGCCACTTGCGGATGTCCGTCAGGGAAATTTTTATCTCCAGAAGAAATCGCTGTGTCACCAATGGCAAAAATATGATCTACACCATTTACTTTGTTGAATTCATCGGTTGCCATTCTGCGGCCGCGTCCATAACTTTCTTTTGGCATTCCTTCGAAAATTTTGGCAGAAACTCCCGCGGCCCAAATTAAGTTTTTGGTTTTGATGGTTTCTCCGTTTTCAAAATGTACCGTATCGTCAACATAATCAACAACACGAGTATGCAGTTTTACGACAACACCAAGTTTTGTAAGTGCTTCTAGAGTATCTTTTTGCGATTCTTTACTCATTGGTGCCAATAGAGCATCTCCTCCATCGACTAAATAAACATTACTTGCAGATGTTTCTAATTCTGGATATTCCTTTAGTAAAATATTTTTTCTCATTTCGGCAAACATTCCCGAAACTTCAACTCCAGTTGGTCCACCTCCAGCGACAACGATCGTTAGTAATTTACGACGTTTGCGAATATCTTTGCAAATAGCAGCTTTTTCAAGATTTTTAAGCAATGTATTACGCATTACGATGGCATCATTTAAAGTTTTCATCGGAATAGCGTTTTTCATCACGTTTTCCATACCAAAATAGCTTGTTTCTGCTCCAGTTGCAAAAACAAGATAATCGTATTCTAATTCACCATTACTTAAAGTAATTTTCTTTTCTGCCGGTGAAACCGATAATAATTCGCCTAAACGAAATTGTAGATTCCTTTTGCCAGCAAAGAATTTTCTAAACGGATAACTAATGCTCGATGGTTCTAAAAATGCCGTAGCAACTTGATATATAAGTGGTGGGAAAAAGTTATAATTATTCTTGTCTACAAGCGTTACTTGTATTTGAGGCTGATTTACAAGCTCTTTTGCCAGATTAATTCCTGCAAATCCACCTCCAATAATGACTATTTTCATATATGTTGTATTAAGTAGGATTATAAAATAATTCCTTATAAATATACAACTTTAATATGCAATGACAATTGTCATATTTATTACTTTTTGAATTTTTTAACTGTTTTTTCAACTACATCGATTTTGTTCTGTAGGACATAACTGGCCATTAATTTTTCGATTAATTCATCTTTCGTTAAATGATGAAAAACAGTTTTTACTTTTGTTTTTAAATCTGCTGAAAGTTCGTGATTTGGCTTTGTTTTGAAGATTTGTCTTGCCCACAAAAGCATATTATTTTCTTCTACACTAGCAGCCGTAGGCTTTTTGAATTCTGAGAACTGAATTCCTAATTCTCTCTCAAAGTCAGCAATTTCAAAAACTTCTTCTTGCTGTAGAACGGTCAAAGAAAGTCCTTTTGCCCCTGCCCTTGCGGTTCTTCCGCTTCGGTGAACGTAATTTTCGTAAGTGTCAGGAAGGTGGTAGTTTATCACATACGAGATTTCTTTTACGTCAATTCCTCTAGCTGCCAAATCTGTTGCGACTAAGATATTAATGTGTCCTTCACGAAATTGTTCCATAATACGATCGCGAATTCCTTGTGTCAAACTTCCATGAAGCGCTCCCGAAGAAAATTTATTGATTGCCAGATTTTTGGCTAGTTTATTAACGGCAGCTTTCGTTTTACAGAAAATAATGCCTCGTTCTCCGTCTCTAGAATTTAAGAAATGCATTAAAACTTCCAGTTTTTCAATAGGATCAACTACAATATATTCGTGATCAATTCCTTCGTTTCCAATTGTTTCCATGTTGGCGCTTACTTGAACTACATTTTTATTCAAATAATTCTGAATCAACTGTTTTATCGTTCCAGGAAGTGTTGCTGAAAATAATAAAGTGCGATGTTTTTTAGGTAATTCGGTGATAATTTCGTCTAAACTTTCTTTAAGAATCGCAACCATTTCATCAGCTTCATCCAAAACCAAATACTCAGCTTTTTTAATGTCAATAGCTTTTCGCTGAATCAAATCGATTAAACGACCTGGAGTTGCCACAACGATTTGGGCGCCTTCTTTTAATCTCTCGATTTGGGGTTTTATTGGAGTTCCACCGCAAATGGAAGCAATAGATATATTAGGAATATATTTTGAAAAACTTTCTAAGTTTCTAAAAATCTGCTGTCCCAATTCTCTCGTTGGAACTAAAATAACAGCCTGAACTGTTGTTGATTCTGCATTTACCAATTGCAATAAAGGCAATCCAAAAGCGGCTGTTTTTCCTGTTCCTGTTTTGGCTAAACCAACAATATCATGGGTTTCGCTCAAAAATAACGGAATTGTTCTTTGCTGAATTTCTGTAGGTTCAACAATTTTTAATTCGCTTAAAGCTTTTAAAATTGGAGCCGAAATTCCTAATGTTGAGAATGGTTTAGACATGTTTTTTAATTTTGTTTAAAGTTTCAGGTTTCAAGTTACACCAAAAACTTAATAAGTTGAAAGGAGAAATTACATTTACTATGAAATGCTATTTCTCCTTTTATATATTATAATACTGTTTTAGATTCCAACAACTTGACCCGAGGCTAAAAGCCGAACAGGCGAAGCAAACATGAAACTTGAAACAATTGAACTTTTAAATTATCAATCCGGCTCATTCATGATTTTCTCACGATATTTTTTACCAATTAATAAAGTTAATCTTTGTTTGTAATCGTCAACCAGCCATTCGCGGTAGTTTTTACTGCATTGGCTCAAACATTTAGAATAGCGTTTGATACGGTCTTCAATATCATCTTCTAATTCTTTAGCTAGCATTTTTGCTTCTTGAAGCGTTTCTGTATTATCAACACACATTCCAGCATGCTGATCTAGAGATTTGTCTAAAACGACTTTAGAACGAAGATTCTGTTTGATGATTAATTTGTGTTCTTCATCTACATCAAAACTAACATCGGCAGTTTTACTGAATTTTGCACGCAATTCTGGTGGCATGCTGTATTTAAAGAACATCTCGATTTCATGGTCATCACGTAAGTTTTCCAAATAAAACTCTGGCGATTTAAAAATGTGCTGCCAGTTTACAGGATCACTCCATAAACCAAAACGAGCGGCATTGTTACCTAAATCGATAACTGTAAATTCATCTTTTCCAGGTAATTTACGAGAACCACGACCAATCATTTGGAAATATAATGTCAACGATTTTGTTGCTCTATTTAAAATAATCGTCTCTACAGTTGGTTCGTCAAAACCAGTTGTCAAAATTCCGACTGAAGTCAAAATCGCGTCTGGAGTCTTTTTAAACCATTGCAAAATGTCTTTACGCTCTTCAGAACTACTTGTATTATCTAAGTGTCTGATGTCGTAACCTGCTTCTCTAAACGTTTCATATACATATAATGAAGTATGAATACCATTATTGAAAATCAAGGTTTTCTTTCCTAAAGAACGTTCTGTATATGCATGAAGCAGTTTTTCTTGCATCAAAGTATTCGTATATAAATCATCTGAAGATTTTACAGTATAATCTCCATTGATACCCACTTTTAACGAAGTCAAACCTACATCATAGCTGTAAGTTGTTGCTTTTGCCAAGAAGCCTTTTTCGATTAATGAACCAATTGTATCACCAACGATAAGTTCGTTGTAGCTTTGGTGCATTGGCAATTTTATATTAGAACTCAAAGGTGTTGCAGTTACTCCAAGGATAAAAGCATTTTTAAAAGAGTTTAATAATTTTCTAAATGAGTTGTAGTGTGCCTCATCAATAATAACTAAACCAATATTGTCTAGATGAAGTTTTTCATCATTGATACGGTTTTTTAAAGTTTCAACCATTGCCACGAAACATGAAAAATCATTCTGATCTGGCAATTCCTTTACTTTACTATTGATTATTTTGTTTGTAACGCCAAAACCTGTCAACATTTTTGAAGTTTGTTTACAAAGTTCAATACGGTGCGTCAAAACCACCACTTTTTTGTCATTATTAGACAAATAGCGGCGTACGATTTCAGAAAATATTACTGTTTTTCCTCCTCCAGTTGGAAGCTGATACAGTAAGTGGTGTTTCGGAGGAGCATTATCTAAACGGTCAAAAATAGCGTCAATATCGCCTTTTTGGTATGCATACAGTTCTTTTTTATCTTCTCTTTGTATTTCTAAAGTTTGAGACATTGTTTATTTTTGGATTTTTGCAAAAATACATCGAAAAAACAGTTATTCATCCTCTTTTAACCTAAAATAAATATTTTTTTTGAATAAAGATTTTTTATGAGAAAGGCTTTTAGTAGTCGATTTTCTCTAAAATTGCCTCAAATTCGTATCTGTTTTTCCATTTTTGATTTAAAGTTTCCTCCAAAACGGCATTAATTCGTAATTTAAAATCAGTAAAAATTCCGTTTGAAACAATATAATTTACTGCCTGTTCAAAAGAATTAAAGAGGCTTTTGTAAAACAATTCTTGCTTGATGAAATTTTGTGAAGAAAACGTTTGCGCAATTTCTATATTGTAAAGCATAATATCAGCCACAACATACGAGTCTACGCCCAAAATCATAAAGTGTTTTATTAATTTTTGAGCAACCGATCTTCTCATTTTGGCTTTCGGACGCCATTTTGCACCAGGCTTTTTAATCGGAAAATATTCATGAGAGATTTTAACCTTAGCTTCTTGAAGCAATTTGTCTTCTTTTGGATTAAAAACAAAGTCATAATATACTTTTACTGGAGCAAATTTTTCGTACAATTCTATCAATTGTTCTTCTAATTGCTCTTTGGTTAATTCACCTAAATATTTTTTTAAATCTCTTTTACTCATTGAGTAAAGATAATTTTCAAAATTTTAAATTCCAAATTCCAATTTTTAGCCTATCGGATTGATTTAATTTGTGAGTTTTTAAATTCTAAAATCAATCCAGAATCCTTAATTTTGCTGGCATAAAACTTAAAAAATATATACATGCTCAAGATTTTCAAAGTTACTGCCATTTTAGAGGGAATCTCTTATTTAGTATTGTTTGCCAATATGTTCATCGTTCAAAATACAAATCCTGAACTTTACCATACATTATTACGTCCGTTAGGAATGACGCACGGTGTTCTATTTATTGGATACATTCTTTTAGCTTTTTTATTGAAAAAATCAATGAATTGGGATTTAAAAACTTTTGCAATCATTCTAGTCGCTTCTCTTATTCCTTTTGGAACTTTTTACATTGAGAAAAAATATTTAGAAACTCAAGCAAATGCATAAGTTTTTGGAGAAAATATTTAATTTTTTATATCCTGTTTTTAGAGATTGGGGAATGAGCCGTAATGTGGCGTCTTATACCAGTCTAATCTTTAATATTGCTATTTTAATAGCATTGGCTTATGTAATTTATTACGCAGCCAAATTTATTTTGGTTACTTTAACTGCTGTTTTCGCTCAACGTACCAAAACAAAATTTGACGATTATTTAATTCAAAACAAAACCACTAGATATACCGCTTATTTAATTCCGTTTTTCTTTATTTATAAAGCAGTTCCTGTTATTCTAGATAAATACGAATATTGGGAATCGATTTTCGGAAAAATTGTCGGAATCTATATTGTATTGCTTGGATTATGGATTGTTCGAACTGTTTTTAATTCGTTACGCGATTATTTAAAACAAAAACCAGAATACAGCGACAAACCAATTGACAGTTTTGTCCAGGTTATTATGATTGTGCTCTGGATTTTTGGAGTTGCCATGATTATTTCGACTTTATTTGGAATTAAAAAAGGAGAACTTTTAACTATTCTAGGAACACTTTCGGCAATTATCATCTTAATTTTCAGAGATACGATTCTTGGATTTGTTTCGAGTGTTCAGGTTGCGATAAATGACATGGTTCGTATTGGCGACTGGATTACAATGGACAAATTTGGTGCAGATGGAGATGTTATCGAAATCAATTTGACAACGGTAAAAGTTCGAAATTTTGACAACACGATTACCACAATTCCAACTTATGCTTTAAGTTCAGATTCGTTTCAGAACTGGCGCGGAATGCAAAAATCTGATGGAAGACGTATTAAAAGACACGTTTTGATAAAAAGCAGTACAATTCGTTTTTTAAACGATGAAGATTTGCATCAATTGCGAAAAGTACAGCTTATAACTTCGTATATTGACAGCCGTCAAGCGGAAATTGATAAATACAACGATCTTAGAGGAGTTGATAAAACGCTTTCGCTAAATGGCCGAAACATGACCAATTTAGGATTGTTTAGAAAATACATTATGCAATATTTACATGACCATCCGGGATTGAACAAAAATATGCATATTATGTGTAGACAGCTGCAATCGACCGCACACGGAGTTCCGTTGGAGATTTATGTGTTTTCAAGTGACAAACGCTGGGCAAATTACGAATACATTATGGCTGATATTTTTGATCATGTAATGGCGTCAGTTCAATATTTTGATTTAGAAATTTTTGAATTACCTTCTACATTGAGATAGTTTAACCGCAAGGAGCGCTAAGAAATACGCAAAGTTCGCAAAGTTTTACACAAAGCTTTGCGAACTTTGCGTTTTTATAGGTTTAGTATATCAAAAGACTTTGCGTGCTTTGCGGTAAAACACACAAGCCATTTCAGTTTGGAATTTTAATTATTCCTACTCTATCCTTTCAAAAAGAAACTCAGGATTATTATATTCAATAGGAACTTCTGGAACGTAACACGGAAGATTAAAATAAGTCCCGATTACTCCTTTTCCTAAATAAAGCTTTCCATCTTTCTTTAAAAGTGCTAAAGGAACTCTTTTCCAAGCTCCGCCAAAAGAAATATAATGATAATCGCCTCTCAGCGTATCTCCCCTTAGATCACCTCGCACATCGCCAGAATCTTTTCCGGTTCCGTAGTGATTAATTTCGTAGCGTCCGTAAAAACGTTTATTATTGATGTGAATATCTAGAACGGCTGTGTCTTTATTGTTTACAGCACGATATAATTGACGGTTATATTTTTCTTTATCTTCTTTTGAATTGCAAGAAGCTAATAATAAGCACAGAAACAGAAATAATCGCATAATTTATTTTTAGAAAAACAAAAATAGGTTTTTACTGTGGGATTATTTCTTTAACTTTAAAGAAAACTAAAAACAAAACCCCATGGAAGATAGAGACACTTTTTTAAAAGAATTCAGAGGCGAAACTTTAGGAACCGTAAGTGCTCAATCTTCAGCAGATGAGATCTTTCAAAACCAGACCATCAGGCCTATTTTAAAACTTCAGAACGACTTATTCATTGCCGTTTTTATCAATTATGTAAACAAAAACAAACCCGATTTTTATTCTTACTCGGTTGAAAAGAAACTCCAAACAATCGAAAATTCCATTCAAAAAGATATTAAATTCAGAAACTCTTTAAAAGGAATTGTAATGGCGCTTTTTACAGTTGATGAATACAATACTTATATCCAAAACTCTTCTGATTTGAATAAACGTATGATGAATTTGCTGATTGACCGATTGAAAAATCAAGTGCAATTATTTGAAGTGGAATCGGATTCTAAGTGATTTTAATGGAAATAGAAATTCTTCAAGATAAAAAACGAAGTTTATACGTTTATAAAAATAATGAATTGTTATTTTATTCTAAGGTAAAATCCAACTGGACAAACAAGGTTACAGAAATTTACAATCATGATGATATTTTGCTTTTAGAGGTGAAATATAAAATGACTCTAATAAAATCTTCTTATAAGATTTTATTTCAAAATGAATTGGTTAAGGAGGAAATAGTAGAAATAACAGACACGAGAATAGTTTTTGATACTGACAAAAGATTATATACAAAACAAGATTATTTTATCGCTATAGACGGAAATTTTTCCTACTATTTTAAAGAAACTAGAATTTCTCAATTAAAACAGAAAAGTTGGGTTTCAAATCCAAAGATATTTTTAAGTATAAATGATGAAACCCTAGAATTTTTAAATCTAGTACTCTTTCATATTTTAGCAACAGAAGCAGGATGTAGTTCTGATTAAAACAATTTAAAATTTTAGAATAAATCAATGTTCAATCAATTCCGAAACAAATTCCCTTTAACCGATGCAAAATGGAACGAATATATCGGTTATTTCAATCGTCTTGAAGTTCCTGCAAAAACTACGCTTTTAGAAGAAGGCGAAGTTTCAAAGAAACTTTATATCATAGAAAAAGGCTGTATTCGGGTTTGGTTTAACAATAACGGAAAAGATTTAACTACGCAATTCTTTTTTGAAAATGAGAGCGTTGCTTCTATCGAAAGTTTTATGAAGAAACTTCCGAGTCCGACAAATATAGAAACGATTGAACCTTCGGTTTTATGGTGGATTCATAAAAATGATCTGGATAAAATTCTCGAAGAAATCAAAGAAATACCAGAATTGAGGGATAGTTTCATCAATAAGCTTTTTGAGCGTACTTTTGATTACATGAAATATTTTGTTTCATTTATAAAAGATTCCCCTGTAGAGCGTTACACTAATCTAATTAAAGAAAGACCTCAAATTATATTACGTGTTCCACAACATTATATCGCTTCTTATTTAGGAATAACTACTGTGCATCTAAGCAGACTAAAAAGTAAACTATTAAGTAAAGAATAATTGACTTTTAAGCCAAACTCAAATTAGCTTATATAACTTATATGGTTTAAAGAAAAATTTGATAACAAATGTTATCGTCTGCCCATAAACAGCTCTGTAATTTTGCTTCATAAAATTTAATAATTATGAAAGCAGCAGTAGTTTATAAAAAGGGCGAATTGCCAAAGTATGCAGAATTTGCAGAACCAATTGCATCAAATGAAAACGAAATTTTGGTTTCGGTAAAAGCCGTAGCCATTACCAATTTGGACAAAGGAATTGCCAGCGGAGAACATTATTCTTCAGAAAAAGAAAATCAAAACGGATTTATAGTTGGAAGCGACGGAATCGCAGTTCTAGAAAACGGAACAAGAGTTTACGCCCGCGGAATCTCTGGTACAATCGCTGAAAAAGCACTTGTAGAGAAAAACCGAATGGTAGCGTTACCAGACGGAATTGATGATGCAACAGCCGCGGCGATGCCAAATGCGGTTGCAGGTTCGGCGATGGCACTTCGCTTTAGAGCGAGAATAAAACCTGAAGAAACGGTTTTGATAAATGGTGCAACTGGTTTTACAGGACAAATGGCGGTTCAAATTGCAAAACATTATGGAGCTAAAAGAATAATTGTTACGGGAAGAAATGAAAAAGCGCTTGAAAGTCTTTTAGAATTGGGCGCCGACAAAATTGTTTCTCTAAAACAGAATGATGAATCTTTTGTTTCTCAGCTAAGAGAAATCCATAAAAATACTCCAATTGATATCGTAATAGACTATTTGTGGGGGCATTCGGCAGAGCTTATTTTGTCAGTTTTAAAAGGAAACGGAAATTTTACGCATAAAACCCGATATGTTTCTGTTGGCTCAATGTCTGGAGATACGATTCAATTATCTGCTCAAATTTTGAGAAGTGTAGATCTTCAATTATCAGGTTCAGGATTAGGAAGCTGGTCAAAAGAAGAAGTCAAACTCTTATTTTCTGAAATCCTTCCAGAAATGTTTCTTTTAGCTTCAAAAAATATACTAAAAGTAAATATTGAAACAGTGAATTTATCAGAGATAGAAAAAATGTGGAACGCAGAAGTTCCAGACGGGAAACGTTTAGTAGTTCTTATTTAAAGTTTCTAAGGTTCTAAGTTGCTACCCCGATAGCTATCGGGGTTAAGTTTTTTTTAGAATCAGAACCTTAGCATCTTAGAAGCTTAGTATCTTAGAATTTCAAGTAAAACTTCCTCAAATCTACTTTTAGGTAAAAACTGATCTTCTAATGCTTTTGTAAACGGAATTGGCGAATCTAAACTTGCTACACGTTTTACAGGAGCATCTAGATATTCGAAACAATTTTCCATAATTAAAGCCGAAATATCACTTGCGATTCCGCCAAACATAGTGTCTTCTTGGTAGATTATGGCTTTTCCCGTTTTTTTAACCGAAGCAAAAATCGTTTCAGTATCTAAAGGCTGTAAAGTTCTTAAATCAATTAAATCGGCATCTATTTCTGGATGTTGCGCTAAAGTGTCTAAAGCCCAATGAATAGTTGCTCCAAAAGCAATAATCGTTACCGATTTTCCTTCTTTTACCAAAGCTGCTTTACCTAAAGGAATAGTATAATAGTCTTTCGGAACATCTTGATAAATACTGCGATACAATAATTTATGTTCGAAGAATAAAACAGGATTCGGGTCATTAATTGCAGTATTCAAAAGTCCTTTTGCATCATAAGGAAATGCTGGATAAACAACTTTTAAACCTGGAGTTTTGGTAAACCAAGCCTCATTGGTCTGAGAGTGAAATGGCCCAGCCTGAGTTCCTCCACCGCAAGGCATACGAACAACAACATCGGCTTTTTCGCCCCAGCGGTAATGAGATTTAGCCAAAAGATTGACAATCGGATTAAATCCAGACGAAACAAAATCAGCAAATTGCATTTCTACAATCGCTTTATAACCATTTATAGAAAGTCCCATTCCGGTTGAAATTACCCCACTTTCGCAAATTGGCGTATTGCGTATTCTGTCTTTTCCAAAAGCATCAACAAAGCCTTCTGTAATTTTAAAAGCTCCGCCATATTCAGCAATATCTTGACCCATAATCACAAGGTTTTTATGGCGCCACATAGACTGCTCTAAACTATTTCTAATGGCATCTATAAACCGAATATTTTCTGATTCTGAATTATGGCTATATTCCTCATATTGAAATTCTTCATAAACATCATCTAATTCTCCGCTGTAAGTTGGTTCAATTTCAGGTTCTGCATTTGCAATTGCCCAATTTTCATCGATTTCCTGTTTGATTTCGGTACGAAATTGTTCGTCTAATTCAGCGGTCAGAATTCCGTTTTCAGTCAAATATTTTTTGTAATTTGTAACAGGATCTCTCAGTTCCCATTGATCCATTAAATCCTGAGGAACATATTTTGTGCCACTCGCCTCTTCGTGCCCGCGCATTCTGAAAGTCTTAAACTCTAACAAAATCGGACGCGGATCTTCTTGCATTTCTCTCTTTAACTGAGACAGTTTATTGTAGATTTCTACAATATTATTTCCGTCAATAATCCAGCTTTCAATTCCGTAACCAATTCCTTTGTCTGCAAGGTTTTCACAAGCATATTGTTCGTTGGTTGGTGTAGAAAGTCCGTAACCATTATTTTCAATGATAAACATTACAGGCAGTTTCCAAACCGCTGCAATATTTAGAGCTTCGTGAAAATCGCCTTCACTTGTAGCGCCTTCTCCGGTAAAAACGGCAGTGATTTTTTTATTGTCTTGAAGTCTGTTTGCAAGAGCGATTCCGTCAGCGATTCCTAGCTGCGGACCCAAATGCGAAATCATTCCTATAATATTATATTCTTGAGTTCCAAAGTGGAAACTTCTATCTCGGCCTTTTGTAAAACCATTTGCTTTTCCTTGCCATTGCGAAAACAAACGGTGAAGCGGAACTTCTCTTGTAGTAAATACACCAAGATTTCGGTGCATTGGCAATACGTATTCAGATTGATCTAAAACTGCAGTAACTCCAACAGCAATAGCTTCTTGTCCTATTCCAGAAAACCATTTGGAAACTTTTCCTTGTCGAATCAAGATGAGCATCTTTTCTTCGATCAATCTGGGTTTTAATATTTTTTTATATAAATCTAATAATTGCGCGTCAGTCAGGTTTTGGCGGTAAAAGATCATGTATTTTTTTATTTTTTAGTGTTTCAAATATAACAAATTGTGGTTGTTTTATTAGAATACTAAATAAATTTTTAATAAGAAATTTGCTTTTAATGCCTGAGCTTAAGATTATTTTCTAAAATATTATTTACCTTTGTTAGCGAAAGGTACTTATGACACCTTTCTTCTTTAAAATAAAAAATGTAAAGTATGCAAAACATTCCTAGTGTAGACTTACGTGATTTCCTTTCGGACGACCCGAAACGTAAACAAAAATTTGTAAATGAAATCGGCAGTGCATTTGAAAACATTGGCTTCGTAGCCTTAAAAGGTCATTTTCTTGATGACCAATTGGTAGACGAACTTTATGGTGAAATTAGAAACTTCTTCGCCTTGCCAATAGAAACTAAGCATAAATATGAAATTCCTGGAATCGGCGGACAAAGAGGTTATGTTTCTTTTGGAAAAGAACATGCTAAAGGACGCAAAGAAGGAGATTTAAAAGAATTTTGGCATTTTGGCCAATACGTTGACAAAGATTCAAGATGGGCTTCTGAATACCCAGACAATGTTGAAGTTACCGAATTACCTCGTTTTAATGCGGTTGGTAAAGAAGCGTACCAAAAATTGGAAAAAACGGGTGTTTATGTTTTAAGAGCTTTGGCTTTACATTTAGGTCTAGATGAGTTTTATTTTGATAATTATGCAAAAGAAGGAAACTCAATTTTAAGACCAATCCACTACCCTCCTATTACTTCTGAGCCAGAAAATGCAATTCGTGCGGCAGCTCACGGTGATATCAACTTGATTACATTGTTGATGGGAGCTCAAGGTAAAGGATTGCAGGTTCAAAACCACAATGGCGATTGGATTGATGCCATTGCTGAGGATGACGAATTGGTAATCAATGTTGGTGATATGTTGTCTAGACACACTAACAACAAATTAAAATCTACAATTCACCAAGTGGTAAATCCGCCAAGAGAATTGTGGGGAACTTCACGTTATTCAATTCCGTTTTTCATGCACCCAGTAAGCGATATGCGTTTGGATTGCCTTGAAAATTGCATTGATGAAGAAAATCCAAAAAAATACGAAGATATTTCAGCTGGAGAGTTCTTATACGAACGTTTAGTAGAATTAGGCTTAATCAAAAAATAAGCTTAAATATTTTCTAGATATAAAAATTCCAAATTCCAAGTTTTTCTTGGGGTTTGGAATTTAATTTTTAGATATCTTTATGCTTGAAATTTATTTTTAGAATAAAAAAAATATGGACTTAAAAGATCAATTAAAGAATCTGTTTCCAGATCATGTTGAATCAAATGAGCCTGAACAAGTTGAAGAACAAGAACACGTTCTTTACGTTCAGAAGGAACCTATGATTTGTAAATTTGAAAAGAGAAAAGGAAAACCAACCACTATTATTGAAGGTTATGAAGGTTCTGATGAAGATTTTAAAATCTTAGCCAAAGAAATCAAAACCAAACTGAGCGTTGGCGGAACTTTCAAAGACGATTCGATTATAATTCAAGGCGATTACCGAGATAAAATAATGGCAATCTTAAAAGAAAAAGGATTCAAAACCAAACGTGTTGGTGGCTAGAATAATAAAATTCCATTTTTAAAATTCCAAATTCCAAGTTGAAAAACTTAGTCCCGATAGCTATCGGGATAGCACCTCAGAACCTTAGCAACTTTAAAAAAAAATGATACAATCATCAGAATTAATACTTAATCCAGACGGAAGTGTTTACCATTTAAACCTTCGTCCTGAACATATAGCACACGACATTATTTTTGTTGGTGACCAAAACAGAGTAGAAAAAATCACTCAATTTTTCGATTCAATCGAATATTCTGCTCAAAAAAGAGAATTTAAAACCCAAACTGGTATTTATAAAGGCAAAAGAATTTCTGTTGTTTCTACAGGAATTGGCCCTGATAATATTGATATCGTACTAAACGAATTAGATGCTTTAGTCAATATTGATTTAGAAACGCGTCAGCCAAAAGAAAAACTGACCTCGTTGAATATTATTAGAATTGGAACTTCTGGTTCTCTGCAAGAAGATATTCCAGTGGATAGTTTTGTAATGTCAAAATTTGGTTTGGGATTAGACAATATGCTTCGCTCCTATTTAATCGATGATGTTTCGATTACAGAAATTGAAGATGCATTTGTACAGCATACCAATTGGGATCCTAAAAAAGGAAAACCTTATGTGACGCAATGTTCTGAAACATTAGAAAAATTAATTGAATCTGATCGAATTTTTAAAGGAATTACAGCAACTGCTGGAGGATTCTACGGTCCGCAAGGAAGAGTTTTGCGTCTGAATATTCAAGACGAAGAATTAAACAATAAAATGGATAATTTTAGTTTTAACGAAACTAAAATCACTAATTTAGAAATGGAAACAGCAGCAATCTACGGACTTTCTGCTCTTTTAGGGCACAATGCTTTATCGTTAAACGCAATTATTGCCAATCGTGCTTCTGGAACTTTCAGTGCAGATCCGTACAAAGCTGTTGATGAGTTGATTGCTTATACATTGAATAAATTAGCAGGTAATTAATTAGAGATTTTATGCAAGACGCTATTCTTAAATTTGAACAGTTATTGAACGAAAATGTCAATTATATTCCAACAATAAACAATGAAATTTTAGAAGTAAAAAATCCTGGTAAATGGTCTAAAAAAGAGATTTTGGGACATTTAGTCGATTCTGCAATTCATAATTTGGTTCGTTTTACGGAGATTAATTATGCAGAAAAACCATATCGCCACAGACCGTATAATCAAATGGATTTAGTAAATTTAAATCAGTATCAGAAAATAGATATTCAGGAACTTACGCAGCTATGGTTTACCATAAACAAGCAGCTGGTGAGATTGATGAAATCTGTTGATGAAAAAGCTTTAGATTACAAAATCATTTTGGCCGACGAATCTGAAATAGATTTAAGGTTTTTAATGACCGATTATATAGATCATTTAGAACATCATATTAATCAAATAAGAGCATAAATTATGTTTTTGAGAGTGGCCAGACATACGAATGATTTAGAAAAAATTGAAAATTTTTATGTTGATGTCCTCGGATTTGAACGCCTAGGTGGATTTGAACATCACAATAATTATGATGGTGTTTTTATCGGAAAACCGGGTTTAGACTGGCATTTTGAGTTTACTCAATCTGATGTTAAAGCCCAACATACTTTTGATGAAGACGATGTTATGGTCTTATACCCAAAAACTATTGCAGATTACGATAAATTAGTGAATAAATTAACGCAGCAAAATATTGCAGTTATACCATCGCTGAATCCGTTCTGGAATGAAAACGGAAAAATGATTCAGGATCCAGATGGTTATAGAATCGTAATATCACCTTTAAAAGCTGTAATTAGCGAAATTGAATAATGGAACAGGAAACTCATAAAAAAATATTATTTAAATACTATAGTGACTATCTAGATGAAGTCGTTTCTGAAACCATGTGGGCGGAAATTATAGATCTAGAAAAAGGTCTTTTCAAGCTGGACAATATTCCGTTTTTTGGTCCTTTGATTGCTACAGATGACATTTTTTATGCAGAATATGATGAGACGGAAGAGCGTTTTATGCATAGAAAAACGATTCAGAATTCTGGAAATTCGATTATTCAGGTAGCTGTTTTAGAAAAAGGTTTTGATAAGGAAATCATCAGAGAAAAACTAAAAGCGCTTAATTGCCTTTCTGAGGGATTAAACGAAACTTTTTTTGCGGCTGAAATAGCCAAAGACATAGATTATTCTTTGGTGAGAAGTCTTCTCAATGAATATGAATCAAAAGAAATTATAGAATTTGCAGAACCTTGCCTTTCAGAAAAACATAGAGCAGATTTATTAAAAAACTAAACTAACCAAATTTAACCATAAGATTACGCATACGCATACCAAGCAACTTAACTTAAACTTAAAATAAATGAAAACTGTCAAAATTGTGGGTGTTCCGGAACACTTCAATTTGCCGTGGCATCTATGTATTGAAAACGGCGAATTTGAAGAAGAGAACATCGACTTAAAATGGACAAATGTTCCCGAAGGAACCGGGAAAATGTGTCAAATGCTTCGTGACGGAGAAACAGATTTGGCTGTTATTCTAACCGAAGGGATTCTTAAAGATATTGCGGCCGGAAATCCGAGTAAAATTGTTCAGGTTTATGTGCAATCTCCTCTAATTTGGGGAATTCACGTTGATGCAAAATCAGATTTTCAAACGCTGAAAGATCTTAAGAATAAAAAAGCAGCGATTTCTAGAATTGGTTCTGGATCACAATTAATGGCTTATGTAAATGCAAATGAGCAAGGCTGGGAAATGGATGATCTTGAATTTGAAATTGTAAATACAATTGATGGCGCTGTAGATGCTCTAACCAATAAAAAAGCTGATTATTTTATGTGGGAACGTTTTATGACGAAACCTCTTGTAGATAAAGGTGTTTTTAGACGTATTGACGACTGCCCTACTCCATGGCCTTCATTTATTATTGTAGGACGAGATGAATTCTTAAAAAAGAATCCTAAAACGGTAGAAACGATTCTTAAAATAATCAACAAAACAACGGTTGACTTTAAAGAGATTCCAGAGATTGACAAGAAATTATCTAAACTGTTTAATCAAAAAGCAGAAGATATTAAAGAATGGTTGAAATTGACTCAGTGGTCACAGAAAAATTTGACAGAAAAATCTTTTAATAAAATTCAAAATCAATTATTTGATCTGGGAATTATTGATAAAAAAAGTATTTTTGTAGAAACAGTAAAAGCATTGTAATACTGCTTTTTGATTCGTATGATGAAATTCCCTAAAATTGACTTACCGCGATTAAAATCCAAACTACAGGTGAAATCACCGTGGGACAGGATTATTATTTCGATTTTAAGTCTTTTAATTACCATTCCGATTTTCATCATACTGCATCAAAATTTAATCGATCTGGAATGGGCATTCAATCTAGATCGCATATTTATCTTTATTTTTGTTTTTGCAGCAATATTTTTTCTTCTGATGTATCTCAGAACAATTATTATTCTGTGCGTTGCGGTTTATTTATTAATTCTGTTTTATGGATCTGTGATTGGAAATTATGGTTTTAATGAAATCTCAGAAGATTATAATTCCATGATTTACACCATGTCTGACAATCCATATCCGCAGGATATTATTGTGGCAAAACTGCTTCCGTTTCCAAATAAAACTAAGATTATCAATGCTATAGAATACCAGAATCCGAAAGTGCGAAATTTTGCTATTATGGCAACTTCAAAGCATTTTAAAGGTATTCGAGGCTATTCAGATTATCGAACCATAATTCAGTGTTTTGCTGTTTTTAAAGAAATAAACAGTAGATGGAACTATGTAAACGATCCAAAAGATGGTGATTATATTGCAACCGCCAGCGAATCTTTAGAATATTTCTCTGGCGATTGCGATGATCACTCTATTTTAATGGCGGCAGCTGTGCGCTCTATTGGCGGAACTCCGCGTCTTATTCATACAAAAGGGCATATTTATCCCGAAATCTTAATTGGTTCGATGATTGATTTAGAAAAAGTCAATTATCTGATTAAGAATGTTCTTTTTGTGAAAGAAAGCTATGGCAAAAAACTGCATTATCATATAGACGAACGCGGTCAAGTCTGGATGAACTTAGACTATACGGCAACTTATCCTGGTGGACCGTTTATGTACGAGGAAATTTTAGGAGCTTTAACCTTAAATTAGTTTACCCCAAAAAGCTATTCCAACTAATTCCTACTACTAAAATAGTCTTTTTATAAACAGTTGGTTATCAGCAAAAGTGCCGAAAATAATGACTTTCTGCATTAAAAGCAATTCATTTAAAGAAGTAAAAAAAATCTTTATAAATATTTGATTTCGAATATTTTAATATCATTTTTTTTTGTAACTTTTTCCTGTTTAACTTTTAATCACAAAATCATGAAAAACTTTAAATTATTTACCCTCGTAATTGCAATTGCTGTCGTAATAGTTTCATGCCATCTTAAAAGAGACAAGCTTGTGAATTCATGGAAAGTTACTGCTGTAGAACCAAAAGAAGCTGTTTCTGATTCTACAAAAAACGCTATTTTAGCCAACGGTATGCTTACTTTTACGGAAGATGGGCATGTAACAGGATATCTACTTCGTGAAATAACTGACGGAACTTATGCGTTAACACAAAAAGGTAAAAAACTTGTTATAAAAGATGAAGTTGGTACACCTTATGAATGTGTGAGCACAATAACAGATGATCAATTAATCCTAGATACCAAAGAAGCCAAACTGACATTTAGTAAAATTTAAATATAGAATTACAACGTAATTCAATGTTAAAAAACCATTCTTTTCTATCGTTAAGAATGGTTTTTTGATTTTTAAAACTAAAATAAATATCTTTGCAGTTCTTAAAATAAGCACTGCTCTATGTGAAAAATAATTTCTTTCAGGAAAATTTAGTAGGCAACCACTCTTTTGTGGCTGCTAGATTATTTATCTATAAAAGAAAGGAATTATGCTTATTCTTCAAAATATCTCATATCAGCATGAGAATAAAGACATGCTGTTTCAAAACATAAGTTTTACGCTAAACCATCACGATAAAACCGCTTTGGTTGGGAATAATGGTGTTGGAAAATCTACTTTATTAAAGATTATCGCAGATGAATTGCAGTCTTTTTCAGGGCAGATCATGCATGATTCTAAACCTTACTTTGTTCCGCAATTATTCGGACAATTTAATGATTTGACTATTGCTGAAGCTTTGCAGATAAAGGAAAGAATAACTTCACTTAAAGAAATACTTGAAGGTATTGTAACCGAAGAAAATCTTCAGCTTTTAAATGACGACTGGACAATTGAGGAACGCTGTAGTGAAGCTTTGTCCTATTGGAAACTCCATGATTTGGATTTGAACCAAAAAATGGAAACTTTAAGCGGAGGCCAGAAAACAAAAGTCTTTTTGGCCGGTATTATGATTCATGAACCCGATTTAGTTTTACTGGACGAACCTAGCAATCATTTAGATTTTGCTGGTAGAACATTATTGTATGATTTTATAAAATCTACTTCTAGTACACTTTTAGTGGTTAGTCACGACAGAATACTGCTTAATCTTTTGAATAAGACTTTAGAAATGACGAAAAATGAAGTTTCGGTCTATGGCGGTAATTATGATTTTTATAGCGAACAGAAGAAAATAGAAAATAATGCTTTAGAACAAGATGTTCAGAGTAAAGAAAAGGCATTGAAAAAAGCCAAAGAAAAAGAAAGAGAAAGTGCTGAACGCCAAAACAAACTAGATTCTAGAGGCAAAAAAAAGCAAGAGAAATCAGGGGTTGCCAGAATTATGATGAATACGCTTCGTAATAAAGCTGAAAACAGCAGTTCTAAACTCAAAGACGTTCACGCCGAAAAAATTAGCGGAATTTCTGAGGATTTGAGACAGTTGCGTTCTTCTCTTCCTGCTATTGATCAAATGAAATTTGGATTTGAAAACACTTCTTTTCTCAAAGGAAAAACACTTTTTAAGGCTTCAGATATGAATTATGCTTATGGAGATAAATTTCTTTGGAATGAAAATCTCAATTTTGAAATTCTTTCTGGAGAACGTTTTGCCATAAAAGGGCTGAACGGATCTGGAAAAACAACTTTAATCAGAATTATTCTTGGAGAATTGATTCCAACACAAGGTCAAGCTACTTCATTAGCAAAAAAAGCAATTTATATTGATCAGGATTATTCATTATTGAATCAGAATCTTAAAATTTATGAACAGGCTCAGGCTTTTAATGACTGCGGTTTAGAAGAGCATGAAATAAAAATGAGACTGAATCGCTTTCTGTTTTCTAGAAACGATTGGGATAAACCTTGTAGCGCATTAAGCGGAGGCGAAAGAATGCGCTTAATGCTTTGCTGTCTAACTATTAGCAACGAATCGCCTGAGATTATCATTCTAGATGAGCCAACCAATAATCTCGATATTCAAAACATTGAAATACTAACTGCTGCAATCAATGAATATAAAGGAACTTTGATTGTGATTTCGCATGATCAATCATTTTTAGAACAAATCAATATAGAGAAAAGTATTTCACTTTAAAATAAAAAGGATCAGCGCTGAGGAAATATCTTGGCGCTTTTCTTTTAGTATTAATTTCATTTTCAAATAATTAAAGTAAAAATTCCGTAAATTGCAGTAAAAACTGGTAAATTCAAGTTCACGTTTAATTAAAATCTAAAATTTTATGAAATCCAAAAACAGAATTTTTTCTGCCCTGCTTGCTTTTACATTATTAATAACCGAAACTGTACTTCCTTGTACAAGGATAGTTTACGAAGGCCTAAACGGAACAATTATTACTGCCCGATCGATGGATTGGCGAGGAGAAATTCCAGCCAATTTATGGATTTTCCCGCGCGGAATTGAAAGAGCTGGAGAAGTTGGAACCAGTTCGATTAAATGGAAATCTAAATACGGAAGCGTAATTACCAGTTCGTGGGACATTGCTTCTTCTGACGGAATGAACGAAAAAGGGCTCGTGGGTAATCTTTTATGGTTGGTAGAATCACAATATCCTGCATTTGAAAAAAACGGAAAAGTAAAAGGTTTGGCTGTCTCTTTATGGCTTCAATATGTTTTAGATAATTTTTCTACCGTTGCTGAGACCGTTTCTGCATTAGAAAAGAATGATTTTGTTATTACTTCGTCACACATTCCAGGAACGAATATTTTTGCAACAGTGCATTTGTCTATTTCTGACGCAAGTGGCGATAATGCTATTTTCGAATATATAAATGGCAAATTGGTTATTCATCATGATAGAAAATATGTAGCGATGACCAATTCGCCTATTTTTGATCAGCAATTGGCCATCAATGCGTATTGGAAAGGAATTCCGGGAACAATTATGCTTCCAGGAACGAATCGTGCCGCAGATCGCTTTGTAAGAGCTTCTTATTATATTGATGCTATTCCGAAGACAGATAATATCAGAACAGCTTTGTCTAGTGTTTTTGGTGTCATTAGAAACTGTTCTGTTCCTTTAGGAATTTCCTCAGAAACGGAACCAAACATCTCCTCTACTCGCTGGAGAACAGTTGCTGATCAAAAAAATCTGGTTTATTATTTTGACAATGTTTTGAATCCGAATGTGATTTGGGTTGAATTCAGCAAAATTGATTTTAGCGAAAAAGGAAAAATCAAAAAATTAAGTTTAGCTAATAATGAGAATTATTCAGGTGAATCTTTGATTAATTTCAAGGAAACAAAGCCTTTTCAATTCGCTGGATTAGATTAAAGGTGCTTATTCTAAATAAAACAAACATCATAAAACCTTCAAATTGAAAAGTTTGAAGGTTTTCTTTTTGAAAAAAAATCTAAAAAAACATTGCGCAGTCAAATGACTTCGTTATATTTGCAGTCAAATAACTGCATAATGGAAATTAGAAGAGATGTTTTTCAAGCTATAGCCGATCCTACCCGAAGAGCTATTTTAAGTTTAGTTGCTATTCAAGCTATGACGCCTGGAGCAATTGCCGAGAATTTTAATTCGTCAAGACAGACTATTTCAAAACATATTCAGATTTTGAACGAATGTGAACTATTACATCAAACACAAAACGGAAGAGAAATTTATTATCATTTAAATCCAGAAAAAATGAAAGAAATTGACAAGTTTATCGAACCATTCAGAAAAATGTGGGACGATCGTTTTAATAAGTTAGAAGCAATTATGAAAAACTATAAAAAATAAACCATGGAAAAGAAAACAAAAATTCACGCCGAAGATGACAGATTAGATCTTGTTATTACGAGAGAATTTGATCTGCCAGTTGAATTATTATTTAAAGCTCACACCGAGCCTGAAATTGTTGCGCAATGGATGGGTACAAAAGTCTTGAAACTGGAAAGCAAAAAATATGGCGGATGGGAATACGAAACCAGCGATCCTAATGGGAATGTAGTTTTTAAAGCAAATGGTGTTTTTCATGATTTTGTTCCGAATCAAAAAATTGTGCGCACTTTTGAAATGGACAATGTCAATTTTGCACCTCAATTAGAATTTTTAGAGTTTGAAAAATTAACTGAAGATACGAGTAAATTAACGATGCAGATTATCTATAAATCTATTGAGCACAGAACAACGCAGTTAAAATTGCCGTTTGCACAAGGATTGAATATGGCGCATAATCGATTGGAAGAAATTGTAACTAAATTAAAATAAGAATCATGAGCAAAAAAAAAAAAATTATCTACTGGGTTGCCACTCTATGGTTGGCTTTAGGTATGACGGCAACAGGAATTGTACAGCTGATACCTGTAAAAGAAGAAGCTGAAATGATACAACATTTAGGATATCCGCTTTATTTTTTAACCCTTTTAGGAGTTTGGAAGCTTTTGGGAGTAATTGCAATTCTGATTCCTAAATTCGGTTTGTTAAAAGAATGGGCTTATGCAGGTTTCTTTTTTGCAATGTCTGGAGCTGTAGTTTCTCATTTGGTTGTAAAAGATGAAGCATCAGCACTTTTTGGACCAACATTATTAATTGTTTTAACTGTAACTTCTTGGTATTTCAGACCTGAAACTAGAAGATGCAGTTCTAATTAAAAACTTAAGAAAATGAAAAAGCAATTGACAATAAACGAACAAAACGAATTATTGAGCATACTCGAAAAACGTTTTGAAAAGAATAAAAACCGTCACGAGAATTTAGATTGGGAAAAAATTGAAGCCAAACTAAAAACTAATCCATCAAAATTATGGTCTCTTGACGAAATGGAAAGAACGGAAGGCGAACCAGACGTAATTGGATATGATGCTAAAACAGATGAATATCTTTTTGTGGATTGTTCTGCTGAAAGTCCGAAGGGTCGTAGAAGTATCTGTTACGATCATGAAGCGCTCGAAAAAAGAAAAGAACATAAACCAGCTGACAGCGCAATAAACATGGCTGAACAAATGGGAATTGAAATCTTAAATGAAGAGCAATACAAAGAGTTGCAAAAATTAGGAAAATTTGATGCCAAAACTTCAAGCTGGATTTTGACTCCGCCAGAGATTAGGAAATTAGGTGGTGCGATTTTCTCAGATTTCAGATATAATACCGTTTTTGTGTATCACAATGGAGCTGATTCTTATTACGCTGCGAGAGGTTTTCGCGGTTTGTTAAGAGTTTAAGATAATTGTACAGAATTAAATTATGAGCTATTAAATAAATGTTTTGAAAACATAGCCTGTGGTTTCAACCACAGGATCTGGAATATTTTTTGATTGTGTTCCAGTAGTTGAAACCACAGGCTATGTTTAAAATATCATAAAAAGAGGCTATTTAAAAGCCTCTTTTTTTATTCTCTTAAAATCTTTTCCATCTTTCTTCCTTTGGCGATTTCATCGATTAATTTGTCTAGATATCGCATCTTTTGAATTAATGGATCTTCAATCTCTTCTACACGATAACCACAAATTACTCCCGTAATTTTAGAAGCATTCGGATTAATTTCTGGAGCTTCGGCAAAGAATGTTTGAAAATCTACTTTCTTTTCAATCTGTTCTTTAATTTGATCATCAGTATATCCTGTAAGCCATTTGATTACAGTGTCTAGTTCTTCTTTGGTTCTACCCTTTTTCTCCACTTTTTGAATGTATAAAGGATATACGCTAGAAAATAGGATTTTGTAAATTCTTTCCGTTTTCATTTTAGTTAGATTTAGATCGAAATACGTTTATGTAAATATAATTCAAAAGCAGATAGTATAAAAATGCAAGCAATATTTAATATCTTAGATTCCCGAAAAATAATCTTAAAAACTCTCATATGGAAAATAATTCAAACGATGCAACACCAAAAGTGACGGGACTTGGCGGTATTTTCTTTTTTATGGATAATCCGAAAGAAACCAAAGAATGGTATGCTAAAAATTTAGGATTAGAAATTAATGAATGGGGTTCTGCAAGTTTTGAGTCTAGAAATCTAGAAAATCCAGAAGAGATAGAATCTACGCAATGGTGTCCTTTTAAGAAAGGAGATGAATATTTTTCTCCGTCTAAAAAAGAATTTATGGTAAACTATCGTGTTCAGAATATTGAAGGACTTGTAGAAAAACTAAAAACAAACGGAGTTACGATTCTAGATGACATCGAAACATACGAATATGGCAAGTTTGTGCACATTATGGATACAGAAGGCAATAAAATTGAGCTTTGGGAACCATAGATTGAGTTGTGAGTTATGAATTATGAATTATTGCTAAACGTTTAAAAACAATATGTTTAATACATTAGTTAAAATCAATTGTCATTCAAAAAATAAGTTTTTAAAACTGATTGCAGGCAATTTATTAGAGAAATTATATTGCTGCGAAATAAACTGTGCAGAAATGGATAGATCTGTTTTGTTTGCACATCACGGACGCGGATGTACAATCGTCGCGTCTAAAATCTGCGAGAATGTGGTTATTTTTCAGAACGTGTCCATTGGAGCCAATTTGAAGTACAATAAAATTAATGATGAATGGGAAAACGTCGGAAATCCTATCATTGGTAAAAATGTTATCATTGCTGATGGCGCCAAAATTTTAGGTCCAATAGTTATTGGTGAAAATTCGGTAATTGGCGCGGGAGCAATTATAACCAAAAATATACCTGCAAATAGTGTGGCTTATGGCGTGAATCAGTTTAAACCTAAGGATAAAAACTATGATTTGATATTTAATCCGAATATGATTAATCCCCAGGAAATAATACATGCAAATAAAAAACTGGTAGCTGATTTTAATCAACGGAATTAATCACATTCCCGGCCAATATAAAAAATTGAATTTATGGCCATCTGGATCAGCAAAACCAAAAGTATAGCCCAATTGATAGTTTTCCGGTTCAGAGAAAATAGTTCCACCGATTTCTTTAACTTTATCATACCAAAGATCTACTTCTTCTCTGCTCTCTGCAGAAAGCGAAAAGATAATTTCATTCTCATTTTTTGCATTGACTAAATTACCTTTTAAAGCCGTTTTAAATCTATCAGTTGTAAAAAAGTTGATTATAAAATTATTCTCCGCAATAGAAAAACTTACAATTTCTTCTGTGTTTTGTCCGTTTTGTTTAAAGCCTAAATTGGTATAAAATTGAATTGTTTTTTGCAAATCGTTTGAAACAAAGTTGGCCCATATCATTTTAGTTTTCATAAACTTTAGTTTTAATTGATTATGACTAAGTTAATGATAATCAATTAAAACTAAATAAAAATTTTAATATAGAATTTACTAAAAAGCAATTCCAAACTGAAAACCTACTGTAAAACTAGCAGGATGATCGTTGCCAAAACGTACGGGTAAAGGAACGGCAACATAATAACTGCAACTGCTATTTTTTATAATAGTTTTATTAAAAACAGGTGTAAATCCGTATCTACCACTACTTTCAAAAGCAGCTCTTCCAGCAAATGTGTAGCCTTTTCCTAAAGCAACCAAAACTCCAGGATGAAATAATAAATTAGTCACTTTGCTTGTTCCTTGATCGTCTTTAATGTTTGGAACCATTTCAAAAGAAAATCCGATTTTTTCATTTTTCCATATATTTATTCCTGTGGGAAAGCCTACGGCATAATAATCTCTGAAGTTTACAGTAGTTTCATCACTGTTAAATGTTACAATAGGATGCATGATGCCAAAATATCCTGTTACTTTTGGATAAGTAGTTTGTGAAAAAGCTGTAAAACCTGTAAGTAATACGGTAATAAAGAAAGTGTTCTTGAATGACATTATTTCTAGTTTTTAATTCGTTAGAACAAAACTAAAAGCATTAAGCGTCAAAAAATAGAACTCAATTTACCTTTTGTATCTGGTTTACTTTTTTGACTTTTTTCGATATTCAGAAGGATTCTTTCCTGTATGAAGCTTAAAAATTCTAGTAAAATGACTTTGGTCTGAAAAGCCTGTCATATAAGCAATTTCGGTCAAATTATGAGAAGAATTTTCAATAAGATTGATTGCTTTTTCAATGCGAAGTTTTCTAACATATTCGCCAAAATTTAAGTCTTCAAAATGTTTCGAAAATTCTCGAGACAAATACGACGGATTTAAATCTAATTCGCTAGAAATTTTCTTTAAATCAAAAGCAAACTGTGTATCAATCTGATCTTGAATGATATCTTTTAGATCTTTTACCCATGAAGGAGTTTTTCCTGATGCTTTTTTGTCTTTAAGAAACTTATCATAAACCTCATGAAGCAGTTTCTCAAAGGGACTATTCTGAAGATGATTTTGCTGATACAAATGCGTAGCCCAGCTATACAAAGCATCGTATAGAATCATACCTTTTTCTAACAGCTCGTAATCATCAGTAATATTATAAGACAGTCCCGCAGAAATAGCCCAAAGTCCAGCCGATTCTTTTGCAATTTCATGCCTGTCAGTATCTGCGCCACGCACTATTCCTGCAATAATTTTAACTGCTGGATCTTTAATTTCGTATTTCTTTACAATGTAATCAAAAGTGCATTCTTCATTGTAATGTGTAAACTCAACATTTGGAATATCAAACGGAATAGCATCAAGTTCTTTTGCTTTTGTGATGACATCATCAAAAGGAACATAAATGAATTCAGATTCAGGATCAACAAACTTTCGAATTAGCCACGGACAAGCGATTCGGTCTATTTTGGGTCTTTCTCTGGTGATCCATTTCATTTGAAATAATGTTTTCTTAAAATTTTAGCTAAGCTACATTTTATTTAGGATTTTTTCAAAAGCTTGATTTTTAAACTTTAAAGATTCGCTTAAAAAAAGATTTGTTGTTTTTCTAGAGAGTAGTAATTCTTTCGTAAAGCTTTTTCTATTTTTAGACTCTAAATATTTTATAGTAATAAACATGATTCTAGCCTTTGACACTTACTATTTTGACCAAAAAGCAAAAACAATCTGTCTTGAATTTGAAGAATGGAATGAAGATAAAAACTTTAAAATTCATTCTGAAACAATAGAGAATGTAGCAGAATATATTCCTGGAGAATTTTATAAAAGAGAATTGCCATGCATTTTGAGTTTGTTAAATCAAATTGATTTATCTGCAGTTGAGGCAATCGTTGTTGATGGTTTTGTTTACTTAAATGATGAACAGAAATACGGTTTAGGCGGTTATTTGTACGAAAAACTGAATATAAAAGTTCCAATTATTGGCGTTGCTAAAACAAATTTTGCTTCTATAGAAAAGAGTAAAAAAGCGCTATTTAGAGGTGACAGCAAGAAACCGCTGTATATTACTTCTATCGGAATCGATTTGGATGAAGCGTTTAAAAAAATAGAAGGTATGCATGGGGAATTCAGAATGCCAACTTTGCTAAAAGAATTGGATAGATTAACGAAAGAAAATTAATAGTCTAAAGTAATTTTATTTTTTTCTATAATTTTTCTCAGATTGTTTATAGCATAACGCATCCTTCCTAATGCTGTGTTTATGCTAATTTCTTTCTCTTCAGATATTTCCTTAAAACTCATGTTCTGATACATCCGCATTATTACTATTTCTTTTTGATCATCTGCAAGCTCTTCAATGAGATTCTTAATATCAGTTTGAATTTGATTTGTGATTGTTTGATCTTCAATGTTTTGACAGTCACTCTGCATGATAGAAAAAACAGAAAAATCTTCAGTTTCCCTTTGCATTGGCATGCGGTTTATTTTTCGAAAATGATCTATGACCAAGTTGTGGGATATCCTTAATATCCAAGAAAGAAATTTTTCTTCTTCTTTATATGAGTTACCTTTAAAAGTTTTGATTATTTTAATAAAAGTGTCTTGAAAAATATCATTTGAGATATCTTTATCTTTAACCTTTGAGTATATAAAACTATATATTCTCGACTCATGTCTTTTAATTAATGTAGAGAGCGCCTCTTCATTGCCTTCTAAATATTTCTCTATAAGCAAAGAGTCAGGAATAGTCAAATCAATCATAGCATCAAATTTTTAATTTTGAGGATGCAAAAATAATGCTGACTCGAATGCGCTTTTGCCTATAGAGGACTTTAAACCATCAAAATAAGCTTTTTGATTGTGGTAATTTTTTTCTTGTATAACTTAAAAAAAAGATTCTTCAATTTCTTAAAGAGTTTTTGTAATTATAATTAGTTAGAAGTGCTAAGAAATCGATAATACTCTTGAATTTTATTCTTTAATCTTTCTGCTAAATAGACATTTCCATCCTTAAGCTCATTATGTATAATTTCTGCTTCAGCGATGTATTTTAGCTTCTTTTCATCGTTCCAATAATACGGAGGTTGGTATAAGTTGCATATTCTGTCAGCCATTTTTACTGCCCAGACTTCTCTCGGCTGTTGCTTGATTCTGTTTAAGCTATCAAGCATTTTTTCATGAGAATCTTCAATATTATCATTTTTGGTTAATGCTAAAACGCCAGACGCTACTTCAGTTCCAAATAAATCATTCACTCTTTCGTAATTAAATGCTGTATCTTCAATAGTATCGTGAAGCATTGCACATTTAATAGCTAAATCAGAATTCATGTCTTGTGTTAGCCGACTGGCATTTAAAACCTCAAAAACGACACTTCCAATATGATTGATATATTCTACTCTTTCGCCTTCATTGCTTCCACCATATTTTTGGCCGTCATGAAGTTTAGAAACTAATTGCCAAACATTTTGTATTTCGTCTATTGACCAGTCTTTTTGCTGTTTCATATTTTGCATAATGATTTTTTTGATTGATTGTAATATATGGTTTTTAATGAATATTTGCAATAGTCAAATTGAAACTTTATTGCAATGAATGTAAAAGGATTTCATTTATATTAGCATTTACAAATATTAATTGTTTGATATAATTTCTGTAGGAAAACAATCTCAGAATTATTTCTTGACAGATATGAATAAGAAATCAATCCTTATATAATGGCTGAAACAATAGTTGAAAATTTAAAAATTTTATCAGAAAACTTCAAACACAATTTTGATGTGTTCTCAAACTCAGCAATTTTTGTGAATGAAGTAAACAAAATTAGAATTGAGAAAGAAGATGATGCTAATTTTAAAGTGACATATAATTTGCATTTGGCTGAAAAGACGGTTTTAGTTCCAGAAGAAGCGGTTTATCATTTCTGCTTGAATCTCTTTAAAAGACTAAATAAAGATATTGGAATGCTTTGCAATTTTGGAAAGCCAATTGAAATTAACGAATGGCTTAAAATTGAAGAAGCTGAATCTTTAGGTATAATTGCTAGCATTCAAAAAGAATTAGAATATAATTATAGATTAAAATACCTGTTTTTGGAAAGTGATCGATTTAAAACAACTTACTTTAATAGTTTATTAATTTTAGAAGATAAACAAAAAGAGTTTTTGTCTAACATATTTAATTTTAGAAACTGTTTAGCAGGAAAATGAAAAAAGCCTACAAATCGAAAGATTTACAGGCTTTAATTTTTTCGTGGGGAGAGCAGGATTCGAACCTGCGAAGTTCACACAGCAGATTTACAGTCTGCCCTCGTTGGCCGCTTGAGTATCTCCCCAAATCTGAGTGTAAATTAAATCATTACATTCAGGAAAGTCAAAAAAAAAAAAATCCTTAATTGCTTAAGGAGTTTTTTGTGGGCGATGAGGGGTTCGAACCCCCGACCCCCTCGGTGTAAACGAGGTGCTCTGAACCAGCTGAGCTAATCGCCCTATTTTACTAGGCAGCTATCATTTTGTGATTGCGAGTGCAAATTTACAGCTAGATTTTGTATTTGCAAGCCTTTTTAGAAAAAAAATGAAATATTTTTTCGTTTTTTTATTTAGAAAGCTATTTTTCAAACCTTTAAAAAATAAAGTTTTTTTGTCCTTTTCTTATAATTTCGTTAAAAAGCCAAATTTAGAGTTCTAATTCTTAATATTCCTTTGTAGTAATTCGACTTAGTTATACATTTGTAAACCTAAAAACAGTAAAATCTAATGGCACGATTTAAAGAAAATGATTTACCAAAATCAAAAATAACGGCTACTTCACTTAATAAAGCAAAAACAATTTTTACATACGCAGGACATCACAAATGGAAATTCTTCATTGGTTTGATTTTTCTTTTGCTTACTGGTGCCACTGCCCTTGCCTTTCCTAAATTAATGGGAATGCTTGTTGATTGTGTAAAAAATAAAGACAATGACGAGGCGAATACAATAGCTCTAGGATTAATAGTAATTTTATTTTTGCAATCTTTCTTTTCATTCTTCAGACTTTCATTGTTTGTAAACTTTACCGAAAATACATTGGCAAACTTACGTCTGGCTTTATATACTAATTTGGTAAAATTACCGATGACTTTCTTTTCTCAAAAAAGAGTTGGAGAATTAAACAGCCGTATTAGTGCCGATATTACACAAATTCAAGATACATTAACAACTACAATTGCAGAGTTCCTACGCCAGTTTATCTTAATTATTGGTGGAGTTATCCTTTTGGCAACAGAAAGTTTCAAATTGACTTTATTAATGCTTTCTGTAGTTCCGTTAGTAGCAATTGCAGCGGTTGTTTTTGGAAGATTCATTAGAAAATATTCTAAAAAAGTGCAAGATCAGGTTGCCGAAAGCCAAGTAATTGTTGAAGAAACGATGCAAGGAATTAGTATCGTGAAAGCTTTTGCCAACGAATGGTACGAAATTGCACGTTATAAAGGAAAAATCAGCGAAGTGGTAAAATTGGCCATTAAAGGCGGTAAATATCGCGGTTATTTTGCTTCGTTTATCATTTTTTGTCTATTTGGTGCAATCGTTGCTGTAGTTTGGTATGGAGTTCGTTTGAGTATTGCTGGTGAAATGAGCGTTGGTCAATTAATTTCATTCGTATTGTATTCGACTTTCGTAGGAGCTTCTTTTGGTGGAATTGCCGAATTATATGCACAAATCCAGAAAGCAATTGGCGCGACAGAACGTGTTTTTGAATTATTAGACGAAAATCCAGAGAAAATCAATTCTGATTCAAACAAAAATCAAGAAAAAATTAAAGGAAATGTTACTTTCAAAAATGTAGCATTCAGTTACCCAACACGCCAGGAAATTCAAGTTCTGAAAGATGTGAACTTCTCGGCAGAATTCGGACAGAAAATTGCGATTGTAGGTCCTAGTGGAGCAGGAAAATCGACTATTTCTTCCCTTCTGCTTCGTTTCTACGATATTACTTCAGGTGAAATTACTGTTGACGGAAAAAATATTTATGATTACGATTTAGAAAATCTTCGCGGAAACATGAGCATTGTGCCTCAGGATGTAATTTTATTTGGAGGAACAATTAGAGAAAACATTGCCTACGGAAAACCAGATGCTACAGATGAAGAAATTATGCAAGCTGCTAAACAGGCCAATGCTTTCAATTTTGTGGACGGTTTCCCTGAAAAATTTGAAACTTTGGTTGGAGAACGCGGTGTTAAACTTTCTGGAGGACAGCGCCAGCGTATTGCGATTGCGAGAGCGTTGCTTAAAAACCCAAGCATTTTGATTTTAGACGAAGCTACATCATCTCTAGACAGCGAAAGCGAAAAACTAGTTCAAGAAGCCCTAGAAGTCTTAATGGAAGGAAGAACAAGTATTATTATTGCTCATCGCCTTTCTACAATTAGAAATGCAGACAAGATTTTAGTTCTCGATAACGGAAAAATTTCTGAAGAAGGAACACACCAAGAATTAATAAACTTAGAAAACGGAATTTATAAGAATTTAAGTAACTTGCAGTTTAGTAACTCTTAAATGTAAAATTCCAAATTTTATAAATTCCAAATTCCAATAAAAAAGCTCCAATTTTATAATCGGAGCTTTTTTATTTAAAATATTTTACAAAAAAGAAAACCTGACAGTTTTTTAAAACTTGTCGGGTTCTGTATTTATAAAAACTGTAAACTGAGACAGAAAACTGAAAACTAAAAATTATTTCCCTTTTCTGCGTTTACGTTCAGTTTTAATCATAGACAATTCGCGGCTTGTTTGACCTGCTACAGAAGTGTTTTCTTCTGCACGACGAATCAAGTATGGCATAACATCTTTTACTGGTCCAAATGGCAAGTATTTAGCAACGTTATAACCGTTTTCAGCCAAGTTATAGCTAATATTATCGCTCATTCCGTACAATTGACCGAACCAGATTCTAGGATCGTTTTTGGCGATTCCTTTCTGTGCCATCATTTCCATTAGTTTGTATGAGCTCAATTCGTTGTGAGTTCCAGCAAAAATGGCCATTTTGTCGATATGCTCTAACATGTATTGTACAGCATTGTCGTAATTTACGTCGGTAGCTTCTTTAGAAACACAGATTGGAGAAACATAGCCTTTTTCTTCGGCTCTTTTGTTCTCTTTTTCCATGTAAGCTCCACGAACCAATTTCATTCCAATATAGAAACCTTCAGTTTTAGCAACTTCATGAAGTTTTTTCAAGTAATCTAAACGATCCCAACGGTACATTTGTAAAGTGTTAAATACAATCGCTTTTTCTTTATTGTATTTACGCATCATATTTGTCACCAACTCATCAGCTGCATCTTGCATCCAGCTTTCTTCACCATCAATTAATAAGGCAACATCTTTTTTGTGCGCTTCACTACATATTTTGTCAAAACGAGCTACAACTCTATCCCATTCTGCTTGTTCAGCCGGATTTAAAATTTGTTTTTCTCCTAATTTTTCATACAATTCAAAACGCCCTAAACCTGTTGGCTTGAAAACAGCAAACGGAATTGCTAAACGCTCTTTAGCAAAATCTACTGTTCTTAAAGTCATTTCTAAAGCTGCATCAAACTGCTCTTCTTCTTCTTTTCCTTCAACAGAATAATCCAAAACAGACGAAACGCCTTTTGTAAACATTTTGTCTACAACAGTAAGACAGTCGTTTTCGTTTACACCACCACAAAAGTGATCAAAAACAGTTGCACGAATTAATCCCTCTACTGGTAAATGAGCTTTAATTGCAAAATTAGTAACAGCAGTTCCAATTCTTACTAAAGGCTCGCTGTCAATCATTTTGAAAAGAAAATAAGCTCTATCAAGTTCCGTGTCACTCTTTAGTGAAAATGCAACTTGCGTGTTATCGAATATCTTTTCCATTAAAATTTATTTTTATGCAAATATAGAGAGTGTTTTGAATATTGTTCAAAAAATAAGATTGTTTTTTTAAGTATCGTCAATAACAAGAAATCTTCAAAGACATGTCCGTAAAGTAGGATTTTACTTATTTTTGTTATATTTGCAAAAAAATAAATGAAAGATGAATTACACAATTGAGAATATATTAAATGAAACGAAAGGAAAGCTATCAATACCAAATTTTATTGTATTTTCCTTTATATCCTTAATCTTAATCATAGATTTTTTTCCATATTTTGAAAGCCACGAGATAATCAATCCTCAATTTCTCTATTTATCCCTTTTGAATTTGGTGATGGCAATATATTTTTTTTTCAATTCTAGATTAATTTCTCCAGACATATTTCCTCTATTTAAGTGCAGTTATGTTTTTAAGCTATATTTAACTTTTATTTTCTTCTGTGCATTATCCTTTCTTACTGCAAGAAACACATCACTTGTTTATACAAAATTGACGCAAATCATAATAGTGTTTTGCTTATTTATAAATCTTTCTATTTTACTTAGAAACAAATTAAATCTCCTTTATAAAATAACTTTTATTGTAAGCATTGCTGCCTTGGTACAGTCATGGCAACAACTTTGTCATTTTTTAATTATGCCTAAGCATGCTTCTATTATAGATCTGTTAACAAATATGAAAGGTAACACTGGCAACATCAATATATTAGCTGCTAGTCTAACTATTAAAGTTCCCTTTATATTAATTGGCATAATTCATTTTTCTAAGTATACAAAATGGCTTTTAATTGTTACTCTATTTTCTGTAACGACTGTTATATTTTTAACAGGAGCAAGAACACCTCTGATTAATTTATTTTTTATTTATACTGCATTTATAACATATCTTTTTAAAGAACACTCTTTTGAAAAATCAACTTTTTTTAAAGCTTCGTTATTAATCATTCCGTTGCTAATTGCAGTGGTATTTTCGAACTCCATTTTTGAAAAATCAAAAGATAAAGAAAGATATGTTTCATTAGAAAATCGAGTGCAAAGAATTAATGCAGAAGATGCATCTTCTAAAGCGAGGCTAATATTTTGGGGTAATGTTTTTGAAATGAGTAAAAAGTCACCGCTTTTGGGAATTGGCTTAGGTAACTATCAAATTGAATCTATTCCATATGAAAAAACAACTGCTAATGATTCAAATGTATCATTACATGCCCATAATGATTTTCTTGAAATATTGGCCGAAACGGGAGTATTAAATGGACTGATTTACCTTTCTCTTTTTATATCTCTTTTAATCATTAATTTAAAAAAGATAATTAAATCGCAACATAAGGAAAGAAAAATGATCGCGTTATTAACTTTAATGCTGCTTATTGTATATGGAATAGATGCTTTCTTCAATTTTCCTATGTATAGGCCAACAATGTCGATATTCTTTAGCTTATTAGTTGCTCTTAGCCTAATCAATGTGGCTAATAAAGTTATGCCTTCACACAATGCCTCATTTAAAGTAATATTTATTCTTTTAATAGTTATTACATTAATTACAAGTTACTCTTCGTTTATAATATACAAAGCATCGCATCTAGAATATCTAATTGTCAGAGATGACATTAATATGAAAGACAAAGGTATTCTAACCGGTAATGAAGTAGTCGATAATATAAAGGCGTATCCTAACGTTTTTAGCAGTTCGGAATCATTTTATGAATACGCAGGAATATATTATACACGTGAAAAAAATTATGACAAAGCTTTAAAATGTTTTTCTAAAGCTAGCAAAATCAACCCATATAGCGGACGTATAGAATTTTATAAATATGTAATTTCTAAAAACAAAGGAAATATTGACAGTGCATATATTTACTCAAAACAAGCTTTTTATTTGCGCCCAAGGAATTACGAAATATACAATGTCGCAATTAATTTTGCTATCCGTAAAAAGGATACTGCAGAAATACTCAAAGAACATAAGTTGTTTTCGCTCTACAGACCTATGCCTGAAACATGGCTTGTTGCATATGAAGGGCTTAAAAACTCAGGGTACAACCATAAAAATTTAAGTAAATTTATTGACAAGGGGTTAAAACTATTTCCAAAAGATAGCATTTTAAAAAATGAGAGAATCAATATTTTGCATCAAAATAAAGATGATTTAGTTGCAACCTATATAACAGAAGGTCAAAATTTCGAAAACGAATCCAAATTTGATCAGGCAATAGATTCTTATCGAAAAGCCTTAAAAATTGACAACGAAAATATTTATGCCTCACAAAATATTGGTTTTTTCTATTTAAAGAGAGCTCAGCCAGAAAAAGCCATACCTTACTTATTGAAAGCATTGAAATACCCAGGTCTCAATGGTGGAAAAACAGAATTCTTTTTGGCTATTTCCTATTTAAAGGTAAACGACAATAAGAGCGCTTGTAAATATCTAAAAATCGCAAAAGACAAAAAGTATGATTTTCCGCAACAATTAATTGAAGAGACTTGTCAAAAATAGAATTTTTCAATTTTACTTTTAATGAAGATTTTAAATAGAAAGATTCTTTTTAAAACAAATTAGCCTCAAAGTTTGAATATTATGTGCTATAAAATTGCTTATTTTGTTGTTTAAATTAACTACACAATTATGCAATCTATTCAAGCCAATAATTATCTCGTACATTTTAATGAGAATGCTTACGAAGCTTTAAATAAACATTTAAGAGAAAGTAAATATTCTAATATATTTATTATTGTTGATGATCAGACCAATGAGCATTGTTTGTCTAAATTTATTCCGCTTTTAGAGACTGATTTGGCAATCGAAATCATAGAGTTTGAAGCCGGGGAAGCGAATAAAAACATTGAGACTTGTATTGAGATCTGGAATATCTTGACAGAACTTGGGGCTGATAGAAAATCGCTTATTATTAATTTAGGAGGAGGTGTTGTAACCGATTTAGGAGGTTTTGTTGCTTCTACGTTTAAAAGAGGTGTAGATTTTATCAATATTCCTACTACTCTATTATCTATGGTTGATGCTTCTGTTGGAGGAAAAACAGGAGTTGATTTAGGAAACCTTAAAAACCAAATCGGAGTTATCAATGTTCCGCAAATGGTGTTAGTCGATACACAGTATTTAGAAACTTTACCGCAAAGTGAAATGCGTTCTGGTTTGGCAGAAATGCTAAAACATGGTTTAATATATGATGCTCCATATTGGAGGCAGTTTTCAGATTTGAAATCGATTGTTTTTGACGAATTAGATCAATTGATTTATCGTTCTGTTGAAATTAAAAATGAAATCGTTATTCAGGATCCAACTGAGAAAAACATTCGTAAGGCTCTAAATTTTGGACATACTTTAGGACACGCTATTGAAGGTTACTTCTTAGAAAGCGAAGAAAAAACTACTTTACTGCATGGAGAAGCTATTGCTGTTGGAATGATTCTAGAAAGTTATATTTCTCTTCAAAAAGGATTGATTTCAGCAGAAGAATATCGTGAAATAAAAGCTGTGATAAAAGATATCTATGACGATGTAATTTTTGAAGAAAAAGACATTGATCCGATCTTAGAATTGTTAATTCACGACAAAAAAAATGAATACGGTTTAATTCAATTTGCATTAATTGAAGGAATCGGAAAAATAAAAATTAACCAATCCGTTGAAAATAAATTGATTCTAGAAGCGTTTGAGGATTATAAATCTTAAACTTTTTTTAATCAAAAGCATTGCATTTGGTATATATTATTTTTTACATTTGCGCCATGAAAACAAACAATCAGCAAAGGCACTTCAGCTCTTACAGAAACAGACTCAACAGTTCTTTATTAAGAATGCTGGACCGTTTCTATAATAGTAAAAGCCCTTTCTGTTTTGATGTGTTCCAATGTACAAAAGCAGAGCATGAAAAACTGCCTATTATATTTGCCAATATTAGAGTTTGAATTTAAGATTAAGTCCCCAAAAACCTAAAATTAAATTATAATTACAATCTCTAAACTTTGACAAATAAATGAATACAAAATATTCTGATCTAATAAACCAAACATACTACTTTCCGCAAGAGGAATTTAAACTAAACAAAGACAACCTATTGTTTCATAATATCGATTTGATGAAATTGGTTGAGCAATACGGTACGCCATTAAAGTTTACTTATCTTCCTCAGATTTCTGAAAACATCAATAAAGCAAAAGCTTGGTTCAGAAAATCGATGGAAAAGAATAAATACGACGCAAAATATTACTATTGTTATTGCACGAAAAGCTCTCATTTTGAATATATTATGAATGAAGCTTTCAAGAATAACATTCACATCGAGACTTCATCTGCTTTTGATGTTAATATTGTTGAGAATTTATTGGAAAATGGAAAAATCAACAAAAGCACTTATGTAATTTGTAATGGTTTTAAAAGAGACGAGTACATTACTAACATTGGTAGATTAATCAACAACGGACATAAAAATACTATTCCGATTATTGATAATTACGAAGAGTTAGATTTGCTTCAGGCAGAAATTAAAGGAAAATTCAAAATCGGAATTCGTATTGCTGCTGAAGAAGAACCTAAATTTGAGTTTTATACTTCTAGATTAGGTATTGGTTATAAAAACATAGTTTCGTTCTATAAAAAACAAATCCAAGAGAATGATAAGTTAGAGCTGAAAATGCTTCACTTTTTCATTAATACTGGAATTAACGATACATCATACTACTGGAATGAGCTTGTAAAATGTATCAAAGTATACATTGCTCTTAAAAAAGAATGTCCTACACTAGACGGACTAAACATAGGCGGTGGTTTCCCTATTAAAAACTCGCTTGCTTTT
The DNA here is from genome assembly GCF_003254545.1 of Flavobacterium tistrianum. Taxonomy (GTDB): domain Bacteria; phylum Bacteroidota; class Bacteroidia; order Flavobacteriales; family Flavobacteriaceae; genus Flavobacterium; species Flavobacterium tistrianum. The sequence goes on along the minus strand of NZ_QJRH01000073.1, from coordinate 76,459 downwards.
GAATATGATTATCAATATATGATTGATGAAATCATCAATCAAATTAAAATTGCTTGTGATGAAGCTGAAGTTGATGTTCCAAATATTTTTACGGAATTTGGTTCGTTTACAGTAGGCGAAAGCGGTGGTGCAATCTATCAGATTTTGTATCAAAAACAACAAAATGATAGAGAGAAATGGAATATGATCGATTCATCTTTCATTACCACTTTACCAGATACTTGGGCTATAAATAAACGTTTTATCATGCTGGCTATCAACCGCTGGAATGATACTTACGAGCGGGTTCTGCTAGGAGGTCTTACTTGTGATAGTGACGACTATTACAATTCTGAACAAAACATGAACGCCATTTATTTGCCTAAATATAATAAAGAGAAGCCTTTATATATCGGATTCTTTAATACTGGCGCTTATCAAGAAACAATTGGAGGATACGGTGGTCTACACCACTGTTTGATTCCGCAGCCAAAACACATCTTAATTGATCGTGATGAAAATGGAATTCTAGCAACCGAAGTGTTCTCAGAACAGCAGACTTCAGACGATGTACTAAAGATTTTGGGCTACAAAAAAAAGGTGTAAAAAAACGGCAGATTAAGTTATAATTTTTCTTAAAAAATTCTTAATTTGCATTAACATCCAAAAAGGTTAGACTTTTTAATTCAAAAAAAAAAACAAAAAAATGAAAGGACCAATCAGTCAGTTTATTGAAAAACATTATTTGCATTTTAATTCTGCTTCATTAGTAGATGCTGCAAAAGCATACGAACAGCAATTAGCTGATGGCGCAAAGATGCTGGTAAGTATGGCTGGCGCAATGAGTACAGCAGAAATTGGTAAAATTTTTGCCGAAGTAATCAGACAAAACAAAGTACATATTATTTCATGTACTGGAGCAAACTTAGAAGAAGATATCATGAATTTAGTAGCTCATTCTCACTACGAGAGAGTTCCTAACTACCGTGATTTGACACCAGAAGACGAATGGGCTTTATTAGAAAAAGGATTAAACCGTGTTACTGACACTTGTATTCCTGAACATGAAGCTTTCCGTCGTTTACAAAAACACATTTACAAAATTTGGAAAGATGCTGACGACAAAGGTGAGCGTTACTTCCCACACGAATTTATGTACAAAATGTTGTTGTCTGGCGTTTTAGAAGAATATTACGAGATTGATCTAAAAGATAGCTGGATGTATGCAGCTGCAGAGAAAAATTTACCAATTATCGTTCCTGGATGGGAAGATAGTACAATGGGTAACATCTTTGCTTCATACGTAATTAAAGGAGATTTAAAAGCATCTACCATGAAATCTGGAATTGAATACATGACTTTCCTTGCGGATTGGTATTCTAAAAACAGTTCAAACGGAATTGGATTCTTCCAAATCGGTGGTGGTATCGCGGGTGACTTCCCTATCTGTGTAGTTCCTATGCTATATCAAGATATGGAAATGCACGATGTTCCATTTTGGAGCTATTTCTGCCAAATCTCAGATTCAACAACTAGTTATGGTTCTTATTCTGGGGCAGTTCCAAATGAAAAAATCACTTGGGGTAAATTAGACATCAAAACCCCTAAATTTATTATTGAATCGGATGCTACAATTGTTGCTCCGTTAATTTTTGCATACTTATTAGATTTATAAGATAATTTATGAAAAGAGTTATAGTAGACTACGCCAAACTTACCAATGAAATTTTAAACCTTTTGGTTGAAAAATTTCCTGATGGTTATGATGATTCGGATGTAATCCGTTTTAGAAATGCTAAAAACGAATTGGTTGAAGCTGTAGAAGTTCGTACTGAAGATACAATTTACTTGGTAAAAATTAGTACTAAACTTGCTGACAGAATTGAAAACTATGATGAAGATGACGATTTAGATGTTGATGTAGATGCAATTGCACCAGTTAAAGGTATGGATCTTGATGATGATATTAGTGACGATGATGATGAAGATGACAACGTTGACAAACCAGATACTGATGGTGGCGATGATGACGATGATGATGACGATGACAAAGCAGATACTGATTATGACGAAGAAGACGAAGATGATGAAGATTAATTCATTTTCTTTTCAATAAATAAAAAGGAACTCAACTTGAGTTCCTTTTTTTGTAACAAAGCAATGCTTAATTAAATTATATTTTTGCTTTTATAAGATTATTTTTACATTTAAACTTGTAAAGAAAAATATATGCCTATGACTTCAGAAATTTTACATACTAAACTAAAAGAAAATTTTGGTTTTGAAAAATTCAGACCCAATCAGGAAACCATAATTAATACTATCCTATCTGGACAAGATACATTGGCTATTATGCCAACGGGTGGAGGAAAATCTATATGCTTCCAGCTTCCGGCATTAATTTTACCCGGAATTACAGTTGTAATATCGCCGTTGATTGCTTTAATGAAAGATCAGGTTGACAGTTTAAAAACCAATGGAATATCTGCTTGTTACATTAATAGTTCTCAATCATCACAAGAACAGCAATACTATATAGATAATTTAAAGTCAAATCATTTTAAATTAGTTTATATCGCTCCCGAAAGTCTTTCTTATTTAGACATGGCTTTTAACGAGCTGAATATTAGTTTGATCGCAATAGACGAAGCGCACTGTATTTCATCTTGGGGGCATGACTTTAGACCTGCTTATACCAATTTAGGATATTTAAAAAGCCGCTTCCCTTCTACTCCAATCTTAGCTTTGACAGCTACAGCAGATAAAGCAACACGTACTGACATATCTAAGCAATTGAATCTAAAGAATCCCAAAACATTCATTGCTTCTTTTGATCGTAAAAATTTAAGTTTAGAAGTTCGTCCTGCTTTAGATCGTGTGAAACAAATAATAGATTTTATTGAAAATAAACCCAATGAATCAGGAATAATTTATTGTTTGAGCCGTAAAACAACAGAAGAACTTGCTGAGAAATTAAAAAAGAACGGTATTTCGGCTAAAGCGTATCATGCTGGTTTGGACAACGAAACTCGTGCTAAAACTCAGGATCAATTTATAAATGATGACTGCCAAGTAGTTTGCGCCACCATTGCTTTTGGAATGGGAATTGACAAATCGAATGTGCGTTGGGTTATTCATTATAATCTTCCAAAAAATATTGAAGGCTATTACCAGGAAATTGGGCGCGCCGGACGTGACGGTCTTCCTGCCGAAACCGTTTTGTTTGAAAGTTATGCTGATGTCATTCAATTGCAAAAATTTGCATCTGAAGGATTGAACTCTGACATTCAGCTTGCAAAATTAGATCGTATGAAACAATACGCTGATGCTGTAAGTTGCCGAAGAAAAATACTTTTATCTTATTTTGGCGAATTGGTTACTGAGAATTGCGGAAACTGCGATATTTGTAAAAATCCGCCAACTTTTTTCGATGGTACGATTCTCGCGCAAAAAGCATTATCAGCAATTACACGTTTACAAGAATCAGAACCTTTGGCTGTAATTGTCGATTTTTTAAGAGGCTCAAAAAATGCATATATCTACGAAAAAAATTATCAAGAGCTAAAAACGTATGGAATTGGCGCTGATGTTTCTTGGTACGACTGGAATCAATATCTTATTCAGCTAATTAATTTAGGATATTGTGAAATTGCTTTTCACCAGCATAATAAAATCCTTCTCACTCCTTTTGCAAAGAAAGTTTTATTTGAAGGTGAAAAAGTAAAGCTTACGACTGTTGTCAAAAAAGTAATTGACAAAAATGAAATCACACAAGAAAAAACTAAAGTGGCTAAAAATTCTCTTTTTGAAACATTGCGAAAATTACGTTATGAAATTGCAAAGGAAGAAGAAGTTCCAGCATACGTTATTTTCAGTGATGCGGCATTAAGACAAATGGAGATTATGCGACCTATGAATGAAGATGAATTTCTTGCTGTTGAAGGAGTTGGAAAAGTAAAACTAGAAAAATATGGATCTGAATTTATAAATGCAATTATTGAATTTCAAAGAAACAAGTCAGTTGTCAAAAAAGAGAAAAAAGACAGTACTTATAAAAAAACTTTAGAATTATATGAAAACGGTATTTCTGTTGAAGAAATTGCAGAAAGAAGAAATATCAGTCAGACGACAGTAATTTCACATTTAGCAAAATTATATGTTGATGGATATAATTTAGATTTAAGCCAATTCGTTTCTGAAGAAGAAATTGAAAGAATTAAAAAGGCCCAGATAGAATTAGAAAATCCCAACGCTCTAAAACCTTATTTTGATTATTTTGAAGAAAAAATATCGTATGATAAAATTCGATTTGGATTGGCGTTTATAGAACGAAAAAAAACCATGTCTTGATATAGACATGGTTTTCTCTTTTTTAATAATATATAGGAAAGGATTTGCCTGACGCAGAATCCCATAAAAGTGCACGATTTGCAGAATAAACTTTTAAGATTCCATCATTATCCAACAGTAAAGTACCTCCAACATTATTTAACGTATTTGTATGCCAAACTGCTCTATTTTTTAAATCATACATAACCAAATCTCCATCGCCTCGCCAGACCAATCTTGATCCTGCGCATCTTACGTTAGTTCCACTAACCCAAATTGCTTTAGCTCCACCATTTAAAATGTCCCAGATAACTAAATTTCCATCACTCATCATGACTAATTTATATCTTCTATTAAGAGAATAAACCTCCAAATTACCATATAACCACGATGCTGTCTGCATTGATGTGACAGCAGTTGACACTGCTGGGAAAGGATATAATCTTGTTATTCCTACTTTATCATCAAATGAAATCTCTGTATTCCAAGGCGTACTATAATTATTCAATGTTAAACTTGCTGAAATTGGATACAACATAATTGAATTAATATCAAAATTGCTATAATCAACTTGAGTGGTTGAAAGTTTATTTATAATATTACTATCTACATCTGCTTTTGTCCATCCAGATTTTGTATATTCTGCATAAAGTGCTGATGCATTCCATTGAATTGGTGATAATGGATTTTGATGTTCATGTAATAAACCAAGAGCATGGCCAAATTCATGCATTATTGCTCTTCCATATTCTTGAACTGTTGTATTAGAATAATATCCGATTTGCAATGAAGGATTATTTTGGGGTATTTGTAATGCTTGCGTTCCAATAACTGACGGTGAAGAACTACTGTTTGCGTTAAACCTAACTTTTATATCTCCCGTTTGGTTGTCATCTACAAAAATAAATTTTAAGTTTGCATAACAAGCCCATTGTGACGCAAACCATATTACATAATTTCGTTGGCTAGTGTCACCATTAAGGAATTTAACACGAATGGTTTGTCCTGTTTTCCAATAAGATCCTTTTAAAGAAACACGCCCAGTTGGATTTGACACGATAGTATCAAATTCCTTTGTCGTACATAAATACATTTTCTTTTCTAGGGCTCCCTGATTTCCACTTGTTTCAACTTTGTCTTCACTACATGACACTATTAAAAGCATTGAAGCGAAAAATAATAACTTTTTCATTTTTTTAAGTTTTAATTGTTAATCATAAACTTACAAACGTATTTTTGTAAGAAATATTGTATTTAAATTTAAAAAAAATTAAAATTATTTAATATGTTGCTATACAGTGTTTGTGTTGGAAAAAGAATAAGAAATTTATATCAATCCTATTAAAGTCGTTCTAAAATAAAAAAGCATCTCAATTTGAGATGCTTTTTTATCCTAAGATAGATCTATAAATATCTCTCTTCAAAAACTTTCTGATGGTGTTTTTGATGTCCGATCATGACAAAACCTAAAGCGCGAACAGAAATAGGATTATTAGATGCAGTTCCAATTCGCTTTAGCTGTTCTTCAGATAAGCTTTTGTAAAACAATAAAGTTGAATGTCTTACAGCCGAAAATTCGGTTAGCAAATCTTGAATGCTTCTCTTGTTTGAATCAGTATTATCTGCATAATCATTTTCTTCAAAACTTGGCAAAGGCGTTTTATCATTTCTTGAAAAACGTAAAGCGCGATAAGCAAAAATTCGTTCTGTATCAATGACATGCTGAATAATGTCTTTGATCGTCCATTTTCCTTCTGCATAACGATAATCAAATTTATCCATTGGAATATTTTGCACAAATCGGATAAACTCGTGAAGAGAAATTTCTAATTCTTCAATTAAAATCCCATCGCCTGCCGCTTTGATATAAGTTCCAAAATGACCTGAATATTCATTGTCTAATAATTCTGTTGCTCTCATTTTTATATTTTAAGCTGAGTTTCTACTTGCGTTAGTATTTCCAAATAATGATCTTGTTACGATTTTCTCATAAACTTTTACCAATTCTTCGTTTGGCTTTTCCGCTTTGTTTAACTCATTAATTCTCAATAATGCATATTGCTGAATAGTCAACAACGGTAAAACAATGCGCTCTCTAATCTGAATTGATGCAATACCATCAGGATAATTTTCCATCAATGTTTTATGCCCGGCAATTTTCAATAAAAGGCGTTTTGTTTCTGAGAATTCATCATAGATAATCTGCCAGAATTCACCAAACTCAGGATCATTTTTCATATAAGCTGTTAATGGCAAGAATGATTTTGCCAATGACATCATACTGTTTTCTAGCAATGTTTTGAAAAATAATGAATTATGATACAAATCACTTACTTTGTCCCATTGTCCAGTTTCTTCAAAATGTCTCAATGCCGAACCTACTCCAAAGAATCCGGGAACGTTTTGTTTTAACTGGCTCCATGAACCTACAAACGGAATCGCTCTTAAATCTGCAAAATCTAATGATTCGGATTTGCTTCTTTTAGAAGGACGGCTTCCAATGTTAGTTTTTGAGTAATATTTCAGCGTACTCATTTTTTCTAAGTACGGAATAAACTTCGGATGATTTTTGAAGCTTAAATATTTATCATAACCCAAATTGGCCAAATCAGTCAAGATTTGAGTTTCTTCTGCAGTCAATTCGTTTTTCTCTTTACTAAATACTTGGTTTGTAACACCAGCACTCAATAAATTTTCAATATTATAACGGCAAGAATCTAAAGTTCCAAAATTAGAGCTAATTGTCTGACCTTGAACCGTTATCTGAATTTCGTTGTTTTCAATTTTTGGTCCAAGAGATGCATAAAATTTATGTGTTTTTCCGCCACCACGCGCTGGAGGTCCGCCACGTCCGTCAAAGAAAATCGCCTTAATTCCGTATTCTCTAGAAATTTTAGTCAACGAAATTTTAGCTTGATAGATACTCCAGTTAGCCATTAAATATCCACCATCTTTAGTTCCGTCAGAGAATCCAAGCATGATAGTCTGCTTGTTTCCTCTAGATTTCAAATGTTTAGCATATTCTGGATTCGTGTACAATTGCTCCATAATAGTATGTGCATTTTGTAAATCGTCTACAGACTCAAAAAGGGGAATGATATCTACAGTTGGCTTTTCCCAATTATTCAAACGAATCATGGCAAAAGTTTCCATAACGTTCAAAGCACTTTCGTTGTTACTTATGATGTAACGGTTTGCTCCTTCTTCGCCATTATTTTGCTGAATCATTTTAATGGCTTGTACAGATTCTAAAGTATATCTCGTAATTTCATTTTCAAAATCACTTGGATTCAGATTTCCTTTAACTTTTGATAAAACATCAATTTTTTGATCTTCTGTCAATTCGTAGTAATTTTTCGGGAAAATATCTGAACCAGAATTCAAATAATAATTTACAACATCTTTGAAAACTGCATTGTGAATTTTACTATTCTGACGAATATCTAAAGTTGCAAAATGGAATCCGAATAAATTAACTTTTACCAAAAGCGCATCTAATTCGTCCAAATATAAAGATTGATGTTTCTCAATAATTATAGCTCGAATTTTGTATAACTGCGTTAATAATTCATCTAATGTGATAAAAATATCTCCTTTAGAATAAAACACAGAACGGTAAAGTTTATGTTCAAGTTCAGCTACTAAATCATCTACTCCTGAAAAAGTTAGCTTTCGTTTTAAATTTCTCATTTCTACATAATAGCACTTTAAAATTGACGTACGTAAACGATCAGCAACTTTAAGAGTAATGTCTGTAGTAACAAAAGGATTTCCGTCACGATCACCTCCTGGCCAGAAACCAAGTTTAATCAACTGGTTGTGAATTGGGTTTCCTTCCAAAATATTCTTTTGCAGGTAATGTACAATTTCTCCTGCTGTAGCATAAAATACATTTTCAAGGTACCAAATTAAACTTACAGCTTCATCGTAAGGATTTGGTTTTTCCTTCTGAATGAAAGGTGTTTTTCCAAGCTGAGCCAGTAATTGTTTAATTTTCAACAAATCATTTTGACGAATTGCTTCTGTCAAATCATTTATAATTCCTAATACAGGACCAGGATAAAACTGCGTTGGATGCGCTGTTAAAACGGTACGAACATTAAAACTTTCTAAAAATTCACTTAATTCTTCATCTTTTTCTTTAGCATCAGATTTTTCTTTGATATCACGAAGAGATCCGCGTCCTTCCATGTTGTTTACTTCTGGAAAAGCTGCGTCTTCAATAGCATCAAACAGTACAATCTGGCGCTCTATATATTGAATAAATCGAAACATAAGATCGATTTTTTCTTCTTCAGAAGCGTTGTTTAAGAATTTATTTGAGAAGAAATCTACAATTTCTTTTGGTGTTTCTTGTTTTTTAAAGCCTGTTTCGCAAGTTTCTGTAAATAAAGGAAGTAAAACCCCTGTATTATCTATAGAATCAAAGGGTAATGTTATAAAAACACTATTATAAATGTGGTATTTTGAGAGAACGTCTTGATTAAAACGCTCAATTTTTGGCAACGTATACATAATCGTGTTATAGTTGGTTGGTTAATTAGTCATAAAAAAACCCCAAGAATAAACTTGAGGTTATATTTTAATATAGCATTCAAGAAAAGTTCTTACATATTTTTGAAAATAGTATGCATCAAACGCTTCTTATCGTTTATACTTTCCTCTAATGAAATCATTGTTTCTGTTCTGTAAACACCATCAATATCGTCAATCATAAAGATAACTTCTTTTGCGTGCTTAGTGTCTTTTGCTCTAATTTTGCAAAAGATGTTGAATTTTCCTGTAGTTACAGAAGCTACAGTTACGAATGGAATTTGATTGATTCTCTCTAATACAAATTTAGTTTGAGATGTATTATTAAGAAAAACCCCTACATAAGCAATAAATGAATAACCTAATTTATCGTAATCTAAGGCTAATGAAGATCCCATGATGATACCGGCATCTTCCATCTTTTTAACTCTAACGTGTACTGTACCAGCAGATATCAATAGTTTTTTTGCAATGTCAGTAAACGGAACTCTCGTATTGTCTATTAACATATCTAAAATCTGGTGATCTACTTCATCTAAACGAAATTTACTCATAATTGTTTAATTAATATTACTAATTGCTATTACAAAGTATAAAATTATATATAAAAAACAACAAATTCACATAAAAATTAACTTTTTATTAATCCGTTAACAAATTTAACATTTTTATTTAAATAAAAATTTGCTTTTTGACCCGTTTTAGGAAAGTTTTGGAAATCGTCCGAATATTCTGCACATTTTGCGTCGTATTCGTAATGACCAAAATAATTTTCCAACTCGCCTACTTCAACTATGTAAGCGTTAAAATGAATCTTATTTTCGATTAATTCCTCTTTGTATTGTGCGACAAAATTCGTAATAATTTCGATACCATCATAATTTATTTTGACATTTTTATACATAAAATCATAAAAAACCACATTATTTTGTGAAATATTCAAATATTCGGAAAATCTATTGTCAACTAAATCGTTTTCGGATATTAGTTTGAAGCTCTGAATTAACGCGAAAAATATGAATTTCCTCGTAATCTCTCGCTCGTAATCCTCTGGAAAGTGTCCTGCCTCAAATAAGATAGTTGGAACGCCTAAAAACTGAAAAGTGTCTCCTATACAATTAATATTGAAGGAGTCATCAAAACGCCCAACTTGTCCAGGAATGTATTTTTGAAGCTCTTCATTGATTCCTGCAATGATATTTATGGCTTTTAATCTGTTTTCGTTTACTTCTCTTTCCTCGTTATAAGAAGGAGCTAAAAAAGATACCGTTGCAGGTTTTCCTGTTGTTCCTGCCCCGAATATGGTACGCTGATCGTGCAGGTTAAAGCAAAAATCAGGTTTAAACTTCTCAAATACTTCGCGTAAAACTTTACTTTCAGTTTGGCTCAAATCTTGCGAATCACGATTTAGATCAATTTCGTTTGCGTTTGCTCTAGTATACAGTCTTGCTCCATCAGGATTAAGCATCGGAATGCAGTAAAATGTGAAGGTATCTAGCATTTGTTTTGCAAAATCGGTATCGTCATTCAGCAAATTGATGAAATCAAATAAAGCTTTTGTTGTTGTGCTTTCGTTTCCGTGCATTTGCGACCATAGATAAGCGCGTATTTTTCCAGTTCCAATTTGATAACTATATATAGGTTCGTCTAGAACAGATGTTCCAATAATCTGTACTTGAGCATTTGTATTTAATTTATCTAAAATTGGTTTAATATGGTCTAAAGTGAGATATCTACCAGAGATTGACTGTTCCTTGTACTGTATAAAAAGCTGTTCTAAATTCATTGTGTTTCGATTAGTTTACAAAAGTAAACATCTTTATTTTTACAATTGTAAACTGTAGGAAATATTAATAATTTAGAATTGTAAACAGTTTTGAGGAGGATTTGGGATAACTATATATAAGTTGTTTTAATTGAGCTTTTTAAATTAAATATAATTATCTAAATTAATATATTTCAGTTAATTATATTTATCTATTTAAATTTTAAATTTAACATAAAAATGAACTCTGCTTAAAATTACAACAATAATATTCAAATACTGTTTCTTTTTGTTTACATTTGTAAATGATAGAATTTAAAGCAGGAATTTACAATGGTAAACATAGATGATTTTGTAAAAAGACTTGAATCTGTATTAGAATATTATGGTTTAAATGCCTCTGCTTTTGCCGATAAAATTGGTGTGCAACGTTCTAGCATGTCCCATCTTTTATCAGGCAGAAATAAGCCAAGTTTAGATTTTGTAATGAAAATTCTAGAAGTTTTTCCAGATATAGATTTATATTGGATTTTAATAGGAAGAGGAACTTTTCCAAAAAGCAATAATGAAGAAGTGCCTGAAATTCAAAAAAACTCTTCTCCTATTCTATCAAATCAGAATATAGGGAATGATTTATTTTCGGCTATAGAAATAAATTCGGAAGAAGAAAAAAGAGAAATTAAAAAATCTCCTGTTGTAAAAAATGAAAATTTCAATTTGGAAGATGACGAAATTGAAAAAATCGTCTTGTTCTATAAAAATGGTACTTTTAAGGCCTATTCTCCATAATGTAAAAATTAGCGAGTATTTGACTCTTTGTCCAGAAAATTTTCAAATACGCGATTCTCACGCGTTTGGAAAAATTCTCAGAAATTACAATTTTATGCCATTTTCAGGAATTTTGCCTTCAACGCCGTCATAATGTTTTTTCAAAATTTCATAATCGGCTTCGTAATTTCCAGTCGGATAAATTGGTTTACCGATATTCACTTCTTTTTTGCCCCAATCAAAAGCTACAGGAATAATTGGCACTTTCGCTTTAAGCGCAATAAAGTAAAATCCAGTTTTTATTTCGTTTACTTTTTTTCTGGTTCCTTCTGGAGCAACAGCCAAACGAAAGATTTCTTTTCTATCAAAAATAGAAGCAATTGCATCCACTTTATTCAATCCTCCAGTACGGTCTAGCGGTTCTCCGCCCACATTTCTGAAGTAAAAGCCAAAGGGAAATCGAAATAACTCCTTCTTTGCTACAAAATTCATCTGCAAACCAGATATGCCACGAGTCAAAAGACCTATATAAAAGTCATGATTACTGGTGTGTGGCATTACTACTAATACACATTTTTTTACTTCAGCATTCTCCATTCCTACTATCTTCCAGCCCATTAGCCTATAAAAGATGAATTTGTATAATAGTTTTTTCATGAAAGATTTAATATTTGGTGCAAAATAAAAGATTTAATGGTAAATTTGAGTAAAAGCATAAAAAATGATTCGAAAATTTTTCAGTTATATAATTCCAATAAAAATATTTAAGAAAAAATCAGCCAGAAGCAAAATGATAGAAGTTACATGGGCAAATGGCGAATTAGTATTGGATACTGAAAACACAAATTATTCATACGGAAGTCTGCAGCGCATATTAAGGTATGGACTACGAAATATTGGTTACGATAAAATCTTAGAAATGGAACATATTCTGCTATTGGGAGTTGCCGGCGGAAGCGTAGTTAAAACATTAGTAGACGAGATTGCCTACAAAGAAAAAATTACTGGAGTTGAAATAGATCCCGATATGATTCAAATTGCCAATGAGTATTTCAACCTTAATCAAATTAAACAGTTAGAAGTTGTTATTGATGATGCTTTTGAATTTGTGCTGAAAACGAAAGACAAATACGATCTCATTATTATAGACATTTTTGAAGATACACATATGCCAAATTTTTTGTTTGAAAAGTTTTTTGTCGATAGAGTCTGCACTATTTTAAAAGACAATGGTTTTGTTTTATTCAACACCATGATATTAGATGAAGCTCACAATGTCCGAAACAGAAAATATGTTGCAGAAGTGAATCCGAAAATGTTTAAAACAAAGATGTTGCCCCGCATTGAAGTACATAACGAATTAATAATAATAAATAAAGTAGCTTAATTTATGAAACCCCTTTCCTCAATCTTAAACGCCTTACCACCTACTAAAGTTATTGATGCCTCAATTAATCTTTCTGAATATACGCCGTTAAACCTATCGGTTTCGAATCAAGAATTGGTAAATCAGAAATTAGATACTTCGGAAGATTTTGAAAAGTATATTTCAAATTTCTTAAAAGAAAACAACGCCAAAGTTGCATTTGGCGGTTATATAGAAGGCAGATTTTTATATCAAAGAAGTCCCATTTTCTTAGATGCCTCAAAACCTGAACGCAATATTCACATCGGATTAGATTTGTGGGCAGAAGCTGGAACTGATGTACTGGCTGCACTTGACGGAACAGTTCATAGTTTTAAAAATAATATTGGTTTAGGCGACTACGGTCCTACTATTATATTGGAACATGAAGTAGAAAATGAGAAGTTTTATACTTTATACGGGCATTTATCGTTAGAAAGTATAGAGAATTTAAATGTCGGAGACAATTTTAAGAAAGGAGAAAAAATTGCAACCTTAGGAAAAGCCTCTGTAAATGGCGATTATGCACCTCATGTCCATTTTCAGATTATCCACAACATTGGAGATTATTGGGGAGACTATCCTGGAGTCTGCAACACAAAAGACCTAAACTTCTATATCGAAAATTGTCCCGACCCTAACTTATTATTAAAAATTACTTAAATAGTTATGAAGAAAGCAGGATTGATTATATGTTTGTTGTTATTAATCGGATGTAAATCTAAAACCGTTAGCAGAGATACAGAAGATTTGAAAATTAAAAAAGTTTCTGGAGCAGATGTAAATGCAAATCAGCAGCGTAAAGCGTATGATTTAGGAAAGAGAGTTTTAGAAACTTGTAATACTTCAAAATTTAAACCTTTTAATGAAACTGAAGTAACTAAAACGGTTATGGAAAACACAACAGAAGAGCGTTTAACCAAAACCTGCCAAAGATTTAGACAATACTATGGAAGTTTTATAGATTTAAAATTAGATGGAGTTTACAAAACCAAACATGAAGTCATTTATCGCTATCATGCTTTGTACACAAAGAAAGTTGCCAATAAAGAACTGCGCATCTTTGTAAATGAAGACAATCTCATTTCTGCCATAAAATCTATGGATTGGGATGAAAAATTTGATGCCAAATTAGCCGATCAATAAATTATATACTTATGAATTTTAAACTACCGCTTCTTCTTTTATTATTTGTTTCAACATTTGCTTCTGCACAGCAAACTATGAGTGTAAAAGGTTCTGCACCTTATCCCGCAACTCAAGAATATACTTTCATCTGCGAAAAATATGCTTATTCTGGTGAAATAAATGTACAGATAGCCAAAACAGACAAAGGCGGTATTTTAAAATTAACCATTTCTACAGCAAGTGATAAAGCTAAAATTGTTGGAGGCGTTTATGTCGATTTAACAAATGCCGATGTAATTGCTTGCACAGACAAAAATGTAAAAGAATCTGCAGACGGCAAAACAACTGCTTATTATTATTTTACACCATCAGAATGGCTGAAGCTAAAAAAGACAGATATTTATGCTATAAGATTCATTGTAGCTGGCGGACCAGATATTTCAGGAAATCTAACTGGGCATTTTACAGCGTACAGCAAAGTAAAATACTTCTCTACAGCATTTGATAAGAGTAAAAAAACATTTGATACAGCTAAAGAAATTAGTGTTTTGTAGTGATTTTTTAATATAATAAATCTTATATTTAACATAAATATTTTTTTATGAACTCAAATGAAGCCCTGATTACAAAATTTTATACCGCTTTCGCGAATGCTGACGCCAAAACAATGAGCGAATGCTATCATCCGAAAGTTCATTTTATAGATCCAGCTTTTGGTTTATTAAAAGAAGAAGAAGTTTCTAAAATGTGGGAAATGCTGCTTTTAAAAAGTAAAGGCAATTTAAAAATTGAATTTTCAAATGTAAAAGCAGACGATTCTACTGGTTCTGCAAATTGGATAGCTACTTACAATTTTAGCAAAACAAACAGAAAAGTCATTAATAAAATATCTGCAGAATTTATATTCCAAGATGGCTTAATTATCAAACATACCGATAATTTTGATGTCTGGAAATGGTCAAAACAAGCCTTTGGTCTTACCGGTTATTTATTAGGCTGGACTGGTTTCTTTCAGAAAAAAGTACAATCGCAAGCTCTTTCCGCTCTGAAACAGTTTCAAAACATTTAATTTCCTTTTAAAAATTTAAAAACCTGTCGCGTTTATAACTTTGCGACCTCTATAACCACATAGATAACCACAAAGTTTAAAAAAAACTTAGCGCTCCCTGCGTTAAAAAAATTAGCCACAGATTATAAAGATTAAAAGGATTAAAAAAAAATCTGCGTTAATCAGTATAATCTGTGGCTAAAAAATCTTTATTGTTTTTTTTTTGAAAATCTAAGATTTAAACCAGCTTTCTACCAATTCATCTTCAAACGAAGTGGCGTCTTTATGAATAAACTCATTGCGGTTTTTATCATAAGAATAATCTAAAGCCCAAACTTTGTGATTGGCTGCTAATTCTTTAATGCTTTTACAAACAAAAGCAATTTCTTCATCAGTTGTTGTTGGGTGAATAGACATTCTAATCCATCCTGGTTTTTTGATTAAATCACCAATTGTAATTTCGTTAACCAATTTATTTGAAGTTTCCTGATCAACATGCAATAAATAATGACCATAAGTTCCTGCACAACTGCATCCTCCTCTGGTCTGAATTCCAAAACGATCGTTTAAAATTTTAACCCCTAAATTAAAATGAAGATCATCAATAAAAAACGAAATCACACCAAGACGTTCTTTGTGCTGTCCAGCTAAAATCTTAATATTCGAAATCGGTTCTAATTCAGAGAAAACATAATCGACAATTTCGTGTTCACGCTCCATAATGTTTTCAATTCCCATTTCCTCTTTTAGCTCAATTGCTAACGCAGTTTTGATAACTTGAAGAAAACCTGGAGTTCCTCCATCTTCACGATCTTCAATATTATCAATATATTTATGCTCTCCCCACGGATTTGTCCAGCTTACTGTTCCTCCGCCTGGACAATCAGGAATCATGTTGTTATATAATTTCTTATTGAAAATTAAAACACCAGAAGTTCCAGGACCTCCAAGGAATTTATGTGGAGACATAAAAACTGCGTCCAAATAAGCTTCTGGATCTGCAGGGTGCATATCAATTTCTACATAAGGACCCGAACAAGCAAAATCAACAAAACATACACCATTATATTTATGCATTAATTTTGCAGCTTCGTGAAAAGGAGTTCTTAGACCTGTAACATTCGAACAAGCCGTAATAGAAGCAATTTTTATGGTTCTATCTTTATATTTTTCTAATAAAGCTTCAAGGTTTTCTAAATTAAAAAGCCCTTTTTCGCAAGACGGAATAATCTCAACATCGGCAATAGTTTCCAACCATGAAGTCTGGTTAGAATGGTGTTCCATATGAGAAATAAAAACAATAGGTTTTTTATCTGCAGGAACATTGGTAAAACTCTTTAGGTTTTCAGGAACTTTTAATCCTAAAATGCGCTGGAACTTATTGATAACTCCTGTCATTCCGGTTCCATCCGTAATTAAAACATCGTCATTATTTGCATTGGCATGACGCTTAATGATATGTCTAGCATGATGGTATGCTTTTGTCATAGCAGTACCAGATACAGTAGTTTCAGTATGTGTATTAGCGACAAAAGGCCCAAACTGATTTAATAGTTTTTCCTCAATCGGACGATATAGTCTTCCGCTGGCAGTCCAATCTGTGTAAATTATTGATTTTCTGCCATAAGGCGAAGTAAATTCTTGATTTATACCGACAATATTCTTTCTAAATTCCTGAAAATAAGTTTCCAGTGTCATGGTACTATTTTTGCTATTCATTAGTTGTGCCTTGTGTTTGACTGCAAATATATATAGTTTTTTTATAAAATTGCGAATTTATCAATAGCAAACTTCAAACACTACATTACCGTTTAGTATTTTTAGTTAAAAGAACTTTTTTTTAATAAATTATCATAATATCCTATCGAATTAATAGGCATTAAATTTAAAGAAAGTATTATTTATGGGGAATTTATCTGTAGCTACCTTTGGTGGCGGATGTTTTTGGTGTATAGAAGCTGTAATTCAGCGTTTAAAAGGTGTAGAATCAATAAAATCGGGTTATTCAGACGGATTTATAAAGAATCCTGCTTATCGTGAAGTGTGTACAGGAAGAACAGGACATGCCGAAGTGATTCAGGTGACTTTCAACCCTGACATAATTTCATATCATGACTTAATTTTTATTTTCATGACAAGTCATGATCCGACAACTTTAAATCGTCAAGGTGGCGATAGCGGAACTCAGTACCGCTCGATAATTTTATATCACGATGACGTGCAAAAAGAAATTGCAGAAAAAGTCTTCGAAGAAGTGCAACCTGCTTATGCAGATCCGATTGTAACGCAATTAAAACCTTTTGAAGTTTTTTACGAAGCCGAAGATTATCATCAAAACTATTACAATGAAAATCAAGAAGCGGGATATTGCCAAGTGGTAATTGATCCTAAAATTCAGAAACTAAAAAAAATGTACGCTGACCGATTGATTGGATAAAAGTTTTTTGCCACAGATTAAAGTGATTTTAAAAAAAAGAAATCTAAATAATCCTTTTAATCTGTGGCAAAAATAAGAAAGACACAAAATGAAAAATCTTAAAATAAATAATCGATTTACTGCCGAATTACCAGCAGATCCAGATTTGACAAATGAAGTTCGTCAAGTTAAGAACACACTGTTTTCTTATGTAAATCCGACAAAACCATCTAATCCAAAATTGATTCACGCTTCTGAGGAAGTAGCCGAATTGGTTGGTATTTCTAAAGACGAAATCCAATCAGAGGAATTTTTAAATGTTTTTTCTGGAAAAGAAATTCTACCAGAAACGCAACCTTATGCCATGTGTTATGCAGGGCATCAGTTTGGAAATTGGGCTGGGCAATTAGGTGATGGCCGAGCAATCAATTTAACAGAAGTTGAAAGCAACAATCAATTTTATACACTTCAATTAAAAGGCGCAGGAAAAACTCCATACTCTAGAACTGCTGATGGTTTGGCTGTTTTGCGTTCTTCGATAAGAGAGTATTTATGTGCCGAAGCAATGCATTATTTGGGTGTTCCTACTACTCGATCGCTTTCACTTGCTCTCTCAGGAGATCAAGTTTTAAGGGATATTTTGTATAACGGAAATCCAGCTTATGAAAAAGGTGCTGTAGTTTGCCGTGTGGCTCCTTCTTTTATTCGTTTTGGAAGCTACGAAATGCTTACGGCTAGAAACGAGCTTAAAAACCTTAAACAATTTGTAGATTTTACGATTAAGCACTATTTTCCAGAAATTAAAGGAGAACCAAAAGAACAATATCTACAGTTCTTCCAAAAAGTGGCTGATACAACACGTGAAATGATCTTGCATTGGCAACGCGTCGGATTTGTTCACGGCGTAATGAATACTGATAATATGTCAATTCATGGAATTACGATAGATTACGGACCTTATGGTTGGTTGGAAAATTATGATCCAGATTGGACTCCAAATACAACCGACAGTCAAAACAGAAGATATCGTTTCGGAAATCAGCCACAAGTAGCGCAATGGAATTTATTTCAACTGGCAAATGCACTTTATCCGTTAATTAATGAAGCTCCACCTTTGGAAAAAATATTAGATTCATTTATAGCCGATTTTGAAAAAGACTACAAAGTGATGTTTTTAAGTAAATTAGGAATATTTACTTCAAGTGAAGCTGATGATAAAATCACTAAAGGTTTGGAGGAAATTTTGCAGTTATCAGAAACGGATATGACTATCTTTTTTAGAAATCTTAGTAAGATTAAAAAAGAGGATTCTGTAGAACAAGCATTCGAAAAGATAGAATATGCATTTTATATTCCTGAAGAAATAAGAGAAAACATTCTTGATGCTTGGCAAAAATGGTTTGCGGTTTATCTGAAAAGATTAAATGCAGAAGAGCTTTCGGATGAAGAACGTGCTGAAAAAATGAATCAAATTAATCCAAAATACGTCCTTCGAAATTATATGGCACAATTGGCAATTGATGCCGCAGATAAAGAAGATTATTCTCTAGTTGACGAGTTATTTCAGCTTCTGAAAAAACCTTATGACGAGCAGCCTGAATCTGAAAAATGGTTCGCAAAACGCCCAGATTGGGCTAGAACTAAGGTTGGCTGTTCAATGCTTTCTTGCAGTTCTTAAAAGTTTTTTGCCACAGATTAAAAAGATTTAAATGATTAATCCTAAAAATCCTTTTAATCTGTGGCAAACTTTTTATTTCGTAGTAATATAATCTACAATCATGCTAGCATGGATTCTAGAGTTTTCTATAAACCATTTATGCGTTTGCATTCCTCCGCACACAACACCAGCGAGAAATAATCCTTCTACATTAGTTTCCATCGTTTCTGGGTTGTAAGCAGGAATTTTCAGTTCATCATTTGAAAGCTCGATTCCGATTTTTTTTAGAAAATTCAAATCTGGTTTGTAGCCAGTCAATGCCAAAACAAAATCATTTTCTATTGTAACTTTTCCGTTTGGTGTTTGAATTTCTACTTCATCTTCACGAATTTCAGTAATGTTAGATTCAAAATAGGCTTTAATGCTTCCTTCGGCAATTCGGTTTTCAATATCAGGTTTTACCCAATATTTTACACGGTTATTAATCTCATTTTTACGAATAACCATGGTAACCTCTGCTCCTTTTCTCCAGCATTCCAGCGCTGCATCTACAGAAGAATTATTAGCTCCAACGACTAAAACTTTTCTAAAAGCATATTCGTGTGCTTCTTTATAATAATGACGAACTTTTGGAAGATTTTCGCCCAAAACATTAATTTCAATTGGAATGTCATAAAAGCCGGTTGCGATTATAACATTCTTTGATTCATAATTATTCTTATTCGTTGTAATCTTGAAATTTTCTTGATTTTTCTGCACATCAATTACTTTTTCAAATAAATTGATATTGAATTTAAAGTAACGATGAATATTTCGATAATATTCTAAAGCTTCCTGTCGCCCTGGTTTTGGCGCCAGACAATTAAAGGGAATTCCGCCAATTTCTAATCTTTCTGCGGTTGAGAAAAAAGTCATATATAGCGGATAGTTGAAAATACTATTCACTATTGCCCCTTTTTCTATAATTACATATTTTAAATTTTTCTTTTCAGCTTCTATTGCGCAAGCAAGACCAATTGGTCCGCCGCCTACGATAATAAGGTCATATATTGATTCTGTCATTTTATTTTTGCCAGTCTTTATAAGGATTTTTGCTTAAATAAGCATTGTAATATCTTTCGTCGTTTGTAACTTCTTCTCCAAGCCATTCAGGTTTTTCAAAAACTTCATCCTCAGAATCTAGTTCAATTTCAGCCATTACTAAGCCTTCATTTTCACCATAAAATTCATCAACTTCAAACACATGCTCTCCAGATTGTATTTCGTAACGCGTTTTTTCAATTTTACCTTTTTCGCATAATTTTAATAATTCTTGAGCTTCATCAAGCGGAATTTCATTTTCCCATTCAAAGCGAGACATACCGCCGCCATGGCTTATCCCTTTAATGGTTATAAAGCCTTTATGCCCTTTAATCCTAACCCTAACTGTACGTTCGGGAGCAGAACTCAAATAGCCTTGAGCAATTTTATTCTGAGTAAAAGCTTGATTCTTATAAACGTCAGATTTTACAAGAAACTTTCTTTCTATTTCAACCATCTTAATTCTAGATTATTTTTTATGCAAGTTACTCATTTTAATCAAGCCTTTGAGCTTGCATAAAATGAAAAATATGTTAATTTGTTACTTTTTATCACAAATCATTTTCATCAAAATAACTGATTATTAACATCTTACAATTATTATTTTAAGTAATTTTGATAGAATCCATTCCTCATCAAACAGTTATCAATCTAAAACATTTTTTTAGTATAACTAAAAGACTTACTACAATTTAAACTCTAAAATAGAACGATCATGAATGTACCTTATGTTGTAATACCAATAGCACTAGGTGTAATCTGCGGGATTTTAGGTTACATACTAGGTAAAATAACTTTTAAAAATGATAATTCACTTTCAGCATCTCTTCAAGCCGATCTAGATGTTTGCAAAGCGCATACAAAAAATTTAAATGCAAGAATCTTAAAATTAGAAGCTGAACTTGCTGCAAAAAGCAAAACAGTAGTTCCTGAAATAATTCCTTTTGAGCCTACATTAGCTTCAAACGCTTTAGGAAAAAAAATAATGGAAAATGACCTTAAAATAGTCGAAGGAATTGGTCCAAAAATAGAATCTTTATTTATCGAAGCAGGAATAAAAACGTGGCAAAACCTTTCGCAAGCTTCCACAGAAAAATTGCGAGCTATTTTGGATGCAGGCGGAGAAAACTATGCTATGCATAATCCGAGTACTTGGGCTAGACAAGCATTAATGGCTTATCAGGGAAAATGGAAGGAATTGAAAGATTGGCAAGATAGTTTGTTGGGAGGAAAAGAGTGAGAACTTAGTTTCAAAGGAACAAAGTTACAAAGGTTCAGAGTTTTTTACCTTTGTAACTTTTTTCCTTTGAAACTTTCCCAGCCTTTAGAAGCATTGTAACAAAGTTGTCCTTTTTTTACTTCAAGCGGGCAATCTATATTATTAGTATATAATGCTCCGGTTCCTAAACCTTGAGGCATATTTGAATTTAATGTAAATGTCCATTGTGCAATGGCATTCAATCCTATATTGCTTTCTAGTGCTGATGTAATCCACCAGCCGACATTATATTTTTCTGCTAGAGTGATCCATTCTTGTGTGCCACGAAATCCACCAACAAAACTTGGTTTTAAAATGATATATTGAGGCTTAATATCCTGAAGCAATTTTTCTTTTTCTTCAAACAAAAACACACCAATGAGTTCTTCATCTAAAGCAATAGGAAATGGCGTTTGTTTACATAATTCAGCCATTTCAGGAATCTGTCCTTTTTTAATGGGTTGTTCTATGCTATGAAGTTGAAATTGCTTTAATTGGTTTAACTTACTTAAAGCTTCTATTGAAGAAAAAGCACCATTGGCATCTACTCTGATTTCTATTTCTTCTGGAGAAAAATGACTTCTGATAAATTGCAGTAATTCTAATTCTTTATTGAAATCAATAGCTCCAATTTTAAGTTTAATGCAGCTAAAACCGTCAGCTAATTTCTCTTCTATCTGCTGTTTCATAAATGCAGATTCGCCCATCCAAACTAATCCATTTATAGGAATCGAGCTTGTATGGTTGGTGAAATTAGATGGAAATAAAAGATATGGATTTTCGCTTTTAAGAGATAAAAAAGCCATTTCTATTCCAAATTGGATCGACGGAAATTCTAATAATGCTTCCCAAAGCGCCTTTTCTCCTAAATGAATATTTTCGCACGCCCATTTTAGTTTTTCTTCGTAATCTGGACGATCGTCCGCGCTTAAACCACGCAGTATTCCGCACTCTCCTATCCCTTTTTTTCCATTTTCTTCCAACGTTATAAACCAAGTTTCTTTCTCGGTCATTATCCCTCTAGAAGTTCCAGATGGACGTTTAAATTCTAGTAAATATTTGTGATAGGATGCGTTCATTTTTTTTAAGGTAGTAAGATGCTAAGTTACTGAGGTGCTAAGTTTTAAAAAGACTTTAAAAACACTTCACCCCTAAGAGACTTAGTTATATAATTTTAAAATTTTTTCGAAATCTTTTGACGGCAAACCTGCTTTTTCAAAAGCCTGAAAATCTAGTCTCGTTTTTGCAATCCAGCTTAAACTATCCGTTACATTTTGAGTCTGATATTTTTTGTAAATCGCTTTGGCTGCACTATAATCATCGCTCACTAAATAAGTATGCGCTAAATTTAGTTTGACTAATAATTCTGTATCATCCAGCTTTTCGCCTTCTTGAAGCACTTTTAATGCTTTTGCATATTGTTTGGTCAAAATGTAGCAATAGCCCAGTGAGGCGTAATCTATTGCAGTTGCTTTGCCTTCGTTTACAATTGTATTTAATTTCGGAATTGCTTCGTTATACTTTTGAGTTTTAATTAAAGACGCGACTTGTGTTCTTAAATCGTTGAATACATTTTTAGAAATATCAGCATCTTTGTAACAGCTGTTTCCAAAATCTTTATACACTTTTGTTTTTTCTACAGCCAATAATTTTTGAAACTCATCATAACGATATTGTTTCATGATTTTATTTAAAATACAAACACAGAAATCATCTGAATTGGCCATTTTTTGTGCCATTGTAGAAGTTTTGCACAAACTTATAATTTCATTTTTATTGTCTTGATTCCAGCCACGACTCAATTTTGTATCAACCCAAGGCACTACTTCTAAAACAACTTTTTGACTTAAAATCCAATTTTTACTTTCAAATCCAAACCAGATTGTACCAACGTTTTCTTTTAGGCAAGATGATTTATTTATAGATAAACGTTTTGCATCTTTGCTCACAGGTTCTGCCTGAGAATAACAAGCTTTATCTATTTTACCATCTGCAACATACTTTTTTGCGTTTTCATTAGAGGTAAAAATCGAATATGTACATTCGTCATCACCTGAAATTTTTGACATCAAGAAAACAGCTCCTGCAGAACCTTGGCTAACGCCCGTCGGATCTGGAATTGCTTTTAATAAGGAAACCAAACTATTGGCCATTTCCTGATTTTTATCCAAAAGTGTGATTCTATATACAATTTCTGTAGTTCCAACTGGTAAATCTTCTGTTGGTATAGAAATTCTATCGCGCGCGGGAACCATAATTTCCCTAGTTGTAGCGCGTTCTTTGTCCCAATAACCGTCTTTTTGTGCAAACGTGCTAGAAGAAACTGCGATAAATAGTAATAAAAGGATTTGTTTGAAAGTTGTATTTTGTGATGATGCTTTAATTGCCACAGATTTCACAGATTAAAATGATTTTTACTTTTAAAACTCAAAATTCAATTAACATAGATTATGCCAAATAACTTTCTTATGGAATTGAGTGCCCTAGCCCCGATAGAGGCGGTATCTCCCGATTTAGAAAGACAAGACTTTTTCAGTCGTAGTTTTTGTTAATCGGGAATTTAGCCGAAAGCGGGATTAGCTTCTTCCTTTGACTCCGCTCAGGATGACAATTACAATTCGATAGAATCTCCGATTGGTAAAAGCATTAAATCTTTGCCTTTTTCGAAGAATTTGCGAATTGCTTCTTCATGATTGATTTCGATATAACCAAAAGTATCGTAGTGATATCCTAAAACTTTGTCGCATTCTACAAAATCTGATGCAATAATGGCGTCTTCAACATCCATAGTAAAGTTGTTTCCGATTGGAAGAATTGCTAAATCCAGTTTTGTACGAAGCGGAATCAATTTCATATCATATGTTAATGCCGTATCTCCAGCAATATAGATGTTTTTGTGCTCTCCTTCGATTACAAAACCTCCAGGATTTCCTCCGTAAGAACCATCAGGAAAGCTGCTTGAGTGAATGGCGTTTACATATTTTACTTTTCCAAAATCAAATTTCCAGCTTCCGCCATGATTCATTGGGTGTGAATTGAATCCTTTTTTGGCATAGTAACTTGCAATTTCAGCATTAGAAACGATAACTGCATTTGTATTTTTAGCAATTGCTTCAACATCTAGAACATGATCAGCGTGTGCGTGCGTTAGCAAAATATAATCGGCTTTTATTGTGCTAAGGTTGATTGATGCCGCTTGTGGATTTCCGG
This sequence comes from Flavobacterium tistrianum, assembly GCF_003254545.1. Taxonomy (GTDB): domain Bacteria; phylum Bacteroidota; class Bacteroidia; order Flavobacteriales; family Flavobacteriaceae; genus Flavobacterium; species Flavobacterium tistrianum. The sequence continues at coordinate 51,883 of NZ_QJRH01000073.1, read as the reverse complement.
TAATAAATGGATCCACAATAATGTGTTTTCCTCCTACTTCAATTCCTAATGAAGCGTGTCCGTAGTATGTAATTTTCATTTTGTTGCCTTTTTAAAATTAAACATTTGTTTATTATCTTCCTCCCAAAAAAAGGTTTACAATAATGTCAGAAATCAGCGAAATCATACACACTGTAAGTAATATAGAAAGTAAAAATGTACTTAATGCCAGTTTTTTTAATTCTGGGTCTAATAATTTTGGATCTTGGTTTTTGTAAACCGTGATTAAATGTTTTGTCAACGGAATGTAAGCTAATACAAACAAGTATTGATCAAAGTTATAATCGCTTAAAATAGCAAATACAACTACTAAAACCATTGCTGTAATAATTAGGAAAAAGTGATAATTTTTAGCTTTTTCAGCTCCCATTTGCACTACAATTGTCTTTTTACCTGCTTTTCTATCTGATTCCTGATCGCGCATATTGTTTAGGTTTAAAACCCCAACGCTCAATAATCCAATTGCTACAGCAGGAAGAATTAAAAGCGGATCAACTTCTTTTGCGTATAAAAAGTTTACGCCCAAAGTACTCACTAATCCGAAGAAAATGAAAACAAATAAATCTCCCAATCCTCTATATCCATAAGCAGAATTACCTACAGTATATTTAATTGCAGATACAATAGCTGCGATTCCTAGTAATAGAAAAAAGATAGAATATCCAAAATTGTCTTTTCCAAAAGCAAAGTAAATCAAAATAATTGCAGAAAGTAAAGTCAAAAAAGAAGTGATAATAATGGCTTTTTTCATTGCCTGAGGCGTAATGACGCCACTCTGAATAGCACGTTGCGGTCCTACTCTGTCTGCATTATCGGTACCTTTTACTCCGTCACCATAATCGTTTGCAAAATTGGATAAAACCTGTAATCCTAACGTTGTCAATAAGGCAAAACCAAAAACTTTCCAGCTGAATACTTCAGTTGGCGTATTGATAGTTTCTGTTGGATTTGACAAAGCATAAATACTTCCAACTATAATTCCGGAAACTGATAAAGGTAATGTGCGCAATCTAGCGGCTTCAATCCAATGTTTCATTATTTGTTTTGTTTGTTTAGTTTCAGGTTTCAAGTTTCAGGTTCCTAACTTGAAACCTGAAACTTGAAACTATTTTATAACTTATTTATGGTATCCATTTATTTTCACCAAAGTTTGGTTTTCTCTTTTCTAAGAAGGCGTTTCTTCCTTCTTTCGCTTCTTCAGTCATGTAAGCCAAACGGGTTGCTTCTCCTGCAAATACCTGCTGTCCAACCATTCCGTCATCTGTAAGGTTCATTGCAAATTTTAGCATTTTGATAGAAGTTGGTGATTTTTGAAGGATTTCTTGAGCCCACTCATAAGCAGTAGCTTCTAACTCGTCATGAGGAATTACAGCATTTACCATTCCCATTTCAAAAGCTTCTTGTGCGGAATAATTTCTTCCTAAGAAAAAGATTTCACGAGCTTTTTTCTGACCTACCATTTTAGCTAAATAAGCCGATCCGTAACCTCCATCAAAACTTGTTACGTCTGCGTCAGTTTGTTTAAAAATAGCATGTTCTTTACTTGCAAGCGTCATATCGCACACTACATGCAAACTGTGTCCGCCACCTACAGCCCAACCTGGAACAACAGCAATAACCACTTTTGGCATAAAACGAATTAAACGCTGCACTTCTAAAATATTTAAACGGTGCTGACCATCATCTCCAACATATCCTTGGTGTCCGCGTGCATTTTGATCTCCACCACTACAGAAAGAGTAAACCCCATCTTTTGTTGATGGTCCTTCAGCAGAAAGTAAAACAACTCCAATTGAAGTATCTTCTTGTGCATCGTAAAAAGCTTGGTATAATTCTGAAGTAGTTTTAGGACGGAATGCATTTCTAACATTTGGTCTGTTAAATGCTATCCTTGCTACTCCGTTGCATTTTTTGTAAGTTATATCTTCAAATTCTCTGGCTGTAATCCAATCCATTTTGATTTTTTGTTTAAAATAATTATACGGTAAAAATAACGCATTTTTACTATTTTACCTACTCAATCCGTCTTAAGTCTTTACTAAATTGACTCCCAATGTTAACAATTAGTATTTACTTACAAAAAATAACATTTTTTAACATTAGTTTAGAAAATTAATAATTAATTTTACAACCTAGAAATCAATGAGATACAAAATATTTTAAAGATTTCAGATTGATTTTCTTTCACTGATTTATTAACCTAAAAAATGATTTTTTTGAGAAAATTTAAAAAATTTGTCGCTCATTTTTTTAGGGTTTTTACGAACAAACCTCAATTAAAAGAGCAAATGATTTGTGTGTTTGTCGAAACTTCAAAAAGAAAAAAGTAACACCTAAGGTTAAATGTTAGAATTGTATCTATAATTAGTATGAGGAGTGATAACGATAAAAGATGAAAAAGTACTAGTTCATACTTTCTAAAAGTTATTTTATAAAACCAATGGATGAGCCGTGAAATTCTTTTTTTGCTGTTAAAATAGATGCATCAAATCATTTAAAAGACATACCCATCAATGGAATAATTTCTAAAATTCGTAAAGCTATTGTTCTGAGATGGACTCGAATTATTTTATTTCTGTTTTTTTTTAATTACAATTTTTTTTAAAACTGAATAAAAAGCGAAAGGCTGCTTGTAATGAGCAGCCTTTTGTATTGTAATAATTTTGCTCACGCAAAATAAATTCCAAAAAATAAAAATTCCAAATTCCAAGTATCAATTGGAATTTTGGAATTTTAATATTGAAATTTCTAGATTTTTATTCTTTCACAAGATAAATTCCGTCATCTTTTATTTCAATCAGCTTTTCTTTGTATAAAGCTCCGATTGCTTTTTTGAATGATTTTTTACTCATTTTCAAAACCGTTTTAATGTCTTCTGGATGCGAATTGTCATTTAATCTAAGAAAGCCTCGGCTAGCACGCAGTTCAGTCAATATTTTCTCAGCATTTGGTTCAATGCTTTCAAAACCCTGAGCCTGAAGCGCTACATCAATTTTATTATCTGGACGGATGTTTTTAATGTAACCGCGCATTCTGTCTCCAGTTCTTATCGAATCATCGTAAACTTCATCTTTGTATAAAAGGCCTTTGTGGCGTTCGTTTATAATAACATTGATTCCCATATCGGTAATATGAGAAACGATTAAATCAACTTCTTCGCCTTTTTCAACCGTCAGTTTATCATTGCTCAAAAATTGATTCGTTTTGCTTGAAGCGACTAAACGATTCGTTTGTTTATCCATATATAAATAAACCAAGTAGCGTTTTCCTTTTTCCATTGGGCGCGCCTGTTCTTTGAACGGAACAAGAATATCTTTCTCCATTCCCCAATCCATGAAAGCACCTACATTATTGATATAATTTACACGTAAAAGAGCAAATTCATTCAATAAAATATACGGAACCAAAGTCGTAGCAACTGGTCGCTGTTCATGGTCTAAATAAACAAAAACGATTAATTCTTCGCCAATTTCAAATACTTTTGGCACATATTTATTTGGGAGCAAAACGTCGTGAACTCCATCTGGATCATTTTCTGGATCTCCTAAAAATAAACCAACTTTGGTATCACGTAATATAGTTAGCGTATTGTATTTTCCTATTTCTAGCATTTTAAAATTTTTCTAAGTTGCAAAAGCAACTAAGTTTCTGAAGCGCAAAGGTACGAAGTTTGAAAGTACTAAATTTAAAAAAGTAATTTATAGCCAATTTAAATTTTAACACACTTTAATATGTGTTTTTTCTTACTTTTTATACTTTTACACAAGTATTTAAAATTTACAATAATGGCTATAGGATTTCAAGTAAAAAATGATTGGTATGAAATAGGAACTGGAGATTTTTTTCATTGCTTCTTTTCAAATATTGCTTATCATCTGGAAAAGGAAAACTGGGGAAATAAATACCCTATTCTAATGAATGAACTTTATCAAGGGGAATTAAAACATAAAAATATTGACAAAGCAATCATTGAATTAAAAAAGATACAATTTGATTTTGAAAAAATACCTCCTTCAAAGATAATTTGGGATATTGAAAATTTAAGTTTAACTCCTCCTTGGGGAAACAACATTAGTCCAGAAATAACAGATTTATCTAATTATTTTGTAACGAGCGACGGGAATAATTTATTCGAAATATTTTTCGAAGCCTTATCAAAAGCCAATGAAGAAAAAGTTAATCTTATAATTCAGTAAGTTTAAAAAATAATAGAAATAAGAAAGTGCCTTTATAAAGAGGCACTTTCTTTTTAATTTCAAACAATTATTTGAAAACACTTTCTTTCTTAAAATGTACAGTCAGTAAATAATACACTACTGCTCTATATTTGTGTTTATTTGATTTTCCATACTTTTCCATAACAGTATCAATTCCTTTGTCTAAATCTGGACCATCTTTTAAACCTAATTTTTTTATTAAAAAGTTATTTTTTACTGTATCTAATTCTGATTGCTGCGAAGAAGCCACTGTAGAAGCATCATCGTTATAAATTGACGGACCGCAAGCAATTGTAATCTTTGTCAATAAATCTGCGTCAGCTGTAATACCGCATTTCTCTTTTAAATCAGTTGTGTACTTTTTAATTAATTCTTCTCTCTTGCTCATAATTATATAATTTGGTGAATAATAAACCAAATGTATAATTAAGAAAACTACAAAACAATATTTTTAACAAATATTTTCTTTCATTTTTAATAAAGATATTTAAAGTACTGTTTTAGTATAAGATCATTTTCAGCTGTTGGCGTAAAAATTTCTAGAATACAAGGTGCATCATTAGAATTATATAAAGATTGTATTCCATGATCCAGCGATTGAATATCCTGAGCAGTAAAATAATTTAAACCATACATTTTCGCCAAATGTTCGGCAGTCAATTTATGCGATGTTTCGAAATAAGTATTGAAAACAGGTTTTTCCTGATGTCCTGGAAGAATTCTAAAGATTCCTCCTCCTCCATTATTCACTAAAATAATCTTGAAGTTTTTAGGAATATAAGAGTTCCACAGAGCGTTGCTGTCATATAAGAAACTTATATCTCCAGTAACAAAAATGGTTTGTTTTTCATTTCCAACCGCTGCGCCGATTGCTGTAGAAGTGCTTCCGTCAATTCCGCTTGTTCCTCGATTGCAAAAAACTTCGATAGAATTATCAATATCAATAAGCTGTGCATAACGAATAGCAGAACTGTTGCTAATTTGAAGCATGCTGTTTTTTGGCAATGATTCGATTACTTTTTCAAAAACTTTAAAATCTGAAAATTCGATTTTATTTAAATACTCTTTTCTTCTCTCTAATCTTGTTTGGTAAACAGCATTTACATTATTAAAATAATTACTTTTCACAAAAGATGTTTTTGAAACCAAGTCTTTAAAGAAATCATTAGGTTTCATCTCAAAATGTTTTGTCAAGGCTCCAAATGTATCATAAGCACGTAAAGTGTCTATATGCCAATGATGTTTCGGTTTGTATTTTCGCAGAAATCCTTTTATTCTTTTTGAAACTACCATTCCACCAAAAGTAACTAATACTTCTGGGTTAAACTTCTTAAAATCAAAATCATCAAAAGGCGTAATTAAAGTATCTATTGAATTAATAAAACTCTCGTGATGAAGATTTGAAGTCGTTTCTGTAAGCACTACAACCGACGGATCTGAAGCTAAATTTTCAATAACTTCTTTATCAATTGTATTCGCTTCGTTAACTCCAACTAAGATTAGTTTTCGTTTTGCAGTATTCCAAACAGAAATAAATTCTTCGCTATTTTCTATAGTTTTTGAAAAATTTTCAAGTTCTAGATTTGTAATTTTTGGCTGTACTGAAAGCTCTTCTGTAGTTTCGTAAAGCGGTTCTTCAAAAGGAGCGTTGATATGAACTGGACCTTTTTTAAGAATTGCCGTTTCGATAGCTAAATTGATTTTCAGATCATTCTCTTCTGATGCTTCTTCGGTTAAATTGGCATTAAAAACAGAATGATTAGCAAAAACATTTTCCTGGCGAATGGTTTGTCCGTCACCAATATCAATTTTACTCTGCGGACGGTCAGCAGAAATGACAATCAATGGAATCTGACTGTAGAATGCTTCCGCTAAAGCAGGATAGTAATTTAATAAAGCTGATCCTGAAGTGCAAACTATAGCAGTTGGCTGTTTGGTTTGCTGAGCAATTCCTAAGGCAAAAAAAGCAGCACAACGCTCGTCTGCAATGCTATAACAGGTGAAGTTTGGATTTTGAGCAAATCCAATGGTTAACGGTGCGTTTCTAGATCCTGGAGAAATTATAATATTGAAAATGCCTTTGGCAGATAAAATTTTGATAATGCTTTGTGCAAGCGCTATTTTGGGGTAAATCATTCCGGTCGTGTATTACTATTTTAAAGAAAATCTTTTGTTCTGATTTTTCTTCATCTTGTTTACAAAGTTACAAACTTCGCACTTGATTTATAGTATAATTAGGAATATATTAAGGCTCTTTCACGAAAAAGGGAATATATTTGTAAAATCGAATAATTAATAAAAGCCTGATACAATATGCGTTTCTTATTTATACTTTTTTTATCTATTACTTTTCACACCGTAACTTCTCAGAATCAATTTGTTCCTGTTGATGTTCCTTATAAAATGGCTTTAGAAAATGCTAAAAAAGAAGGAAAACCGCTTTTTGTTATGCTTTATGCAGATTGGTGCCCGCATTGTAATTTAATGAAAGCTGAAGTTTTGAGCGATCCTAATGTTATGGACTTTTTGAATAAAAATTTTGTGTGCACTTATAAAAACATTGAAAAAGAAGAAGGAATTGCTTTAAAAAATAAATTCAATACCAAATCGCTTCCTACTTTTTTATTTCTTGATAATAATGAAACTTTGATTTACGCATTGAAAGGCGAAATGAAAAAAGCAGAATTTCAAAACGAACTTCGTTATGCTTTAAATCCAAAAATGCAATTGCCATATTTAGAAAAAGAATTCCTTGCCGACCCGAGTAATTCTGATAAATTCTTTACTTATTTGAATACTTTAAAAAAAGGAAAAGACAGAACGGAATTATCTATGCCAACACATGTCTACTTAAATACACAATCTGATAAACAATTGGTTAGCGAAGTAAACTGGCGTGTTATAGCAAATGGAGTAACTGATATTAAATCTAGAGAATTTCAATACGTTTTAAACCATCAGAAAGAGTTTGCTGCTGTTGCTTCTCAAAATCGAGTTGACCGTAAAATCGAAAGTATTGTAAACGAGTTGCTCCGTCCTTTGGTTGACAATTTAGATACAATAAACTATTACAAACAAAGAGAAGTTGCCAAATCAATCCGCTTGCAAAAAACAGATTCTTTGGTTTTTAAATATGATTTGACATTGGCCGAAAGAACTGAAAAATGGGACTTCTATAAAAAAGTAACAGTCGAAGACACTCAGAAATTGGTTTGGAATGATGCGAGCTTTTTAAAAGATATCGGAAACACTTATTTTAAACATATTAATGATAAAGAGAGTTTAAAAAAGGCTATTTTTTGGGTAGATCGCTCTTTAGAATTAAATGATTCGTATGACGGAAATTTACTTGAAGCGAAGCTTTACAATAAAATAAAAGACAAAAAGAAAGCTTTAGAATATGCCAAAAATGCCAAAGCGATAGCCAAAGAAATGGACTGGAATTCCAAAGAAGTGGACACTTTATTAGCTGAACTGAATACCAAATAACTGTAATATTACCAATGAGCATTATTTTAAGACCTGCAACAACAAACGATTTGCCAAAAATCCTAGAAATTGTAAATCATTCCATTTTACATACTACAGCCAATTATAGTTATGAAATCCAGACTTTGGATGTTCAAACAAAATGGTTTGAAGATAAAAAATCTAAAAATTTACCTGTAATTGTAGCCGATTTAGATGGTGAAGTGGTTGGTTTTGGGAGTTACGGACAATTTAGAGAAAAAATAGGCTATCAATATACTGTTGAGCATTCTGTTTATGTGATTGATAATATAATAGGAAAAGGAATTGGCTCTAAACTTTTGACAGAATTAATCCGTTTAGCGAAAGAACAAGGCTACCATGTTATGATTGGCGCGATTGATGCTGATAATGCGGGAAGCATTGCATTTCATGAAAAATTCGGATTTGTCGCTACAGGAACAATTCGCGAAGTAGGCTACAAATTTGATCACTGGCTAGATTTGGTGTTTATGCAGCTTATTTTGGTTTAACCGCAAAGGACGCGAAGAATTGCGTAAAGCTCGCAAAGTATTTAAAAACTCTGCCCCTTTGCCTCTTTGCACCTTGAAACCTAAAAAAAAAGACTCAAATTTGAAATTTCAAATTTGAGTCTTTTTGAGTAATTTAGCTTTTAATCCAATTGATAACTTCAGGTTCTGTTACTAAAGTTTTAGGTTTAATTACTTTAACTAATTCTCCTTTTTCGTTGATTAGGTATTTTTGAAAATTCCACTCAACTTCAGAATCTTGTAAACCGTTTCTTGATTTTTCAGTCAAGAATTTATAAACGTCGCACATATCACTTCCTTTAACAGAAACTTTGTTCATCATCGGGAAAGTTACACCGTAATTCTGCTGGCAGAAAGTTTCGATTTCTTTAGCAGTTCCTGGCTCTTGAGAAGCAAAATTATTTGCAGGAAAACCAACAATTACAAAACCTTTATCTTTATACTCTTTGTAAACTGCTTCTAAATCTTTGTATTGTGGAGTTAAACCACATTTTGAAGCTGTGTTTACAATCATGATTTTTTTGCCTTTCAAAGACGCAAAATCAAAAGTATCTCCTGACAAGTCTTCTACTTTAAATTGATAAATTGTTTCTTTAGCCATGGCTTTATCTTTTTTAGATAATTTGTTTGTATTAGTTTGAGCATTTAATCCTGTTGCTGACAAAACAGTCGCTCCAAATAGCATTAAAAGTATTTTTTTCATCTGATAATTTTTTATAAAATTAGCTAAAATCCACTTTCTAAAAACTTTTTTTTTGCCAATCAAAAGTTAAATAAAAAAATGAAGCCTAACGTTAATCAGACGTTAGGCTTCCCCCCATACAAACAAATCAAACCATGAATTAATTATTATGCAATCTTTTATAAATTATAGTTGATGACTCGGTTATGTCGAAAATTCGTTTATCCCCCATATGTCAAACGTCTTTTAAAAAAATCTTTAAATGGCTTGTATTGATGTAAAATTAAAATCCTAATTAAGTCGAGACATACTAAAAAAATCTTCAGTCTGGAAGTCCGAGCACATCAACTATACAATATTTATGTTTCTTTTATAATTAAATCTTGTTCAATCACAAATCTTCAATCATTCACATTTATACCAGTTGACAAAGCATTTTTTACAAAATCGTTTTCAGTAAAAATGGTCAATGATAAAACTGTTGTTAATCCAACTATTAATATTCTAACTATTATTTTGCTATCCATAAGTCTCTAATAATGTTCTAACAACAGTTTTTATTTTTTATGACTGGAAAATAAGATCTTTCTCACCTTATTAATTTCATTTACGTAATTGGATTGTTTTTGGTTTTAAAAAAATGAAAAAAAAATGCCTTTTTTTTCTGAGCCCTATGTTTTCTTAGGTTTTTAGCTACTAAAAAAAATATAAAAATGAAGAAAAAATAAATTAACTTTATAAAAGATAAGTATCTAATTCCTTAGCTTTTAATGTTTAAACTTAAAAATCCAAATCTATGAGTCAAGAAGAACTGCTAGTTTTAATTTACAAAAAGGACGAAAAAGCTTTTACACATTTGTACGACATGTACTCCAAAAGTTTATTTTCTGTTATTCACGTCCTAATCAAAAATCGCGAAGAAGCAGAAGATGTGCTTCAAGATGTTTTCGTCAAAATCTGGAAAAACATCGATTCTTACAACGAGAGCAAAGGACGATTTTACACTTGGATCCTTAATATCGCTCGAAATACTTCGATTGATAAACTTCGTTCTAAAGACTACAACAACAGCCAAAAAAACCTTTCATCAGATAATTTCGTAAATCTCTTAGACGAGAGCAATAAATTGAGCCATAAACTTGATGCAATTGGAATTCAGGAATTTGTAAAAAAACTAAAACCAAAATGTATCGAAATAATCAATTTATTGTTCTTTAAAGGATATACCCAGCAAGAAGCTTCAGAAGAATTGGCACTGCCACTGGGAACTATCAAAACACAAAACAGAAACTGTATTAACGATTTACGCAATTATTTGAAGATATAATGGAAGCACAAGAATATATAGAATCAGGAATTTTAGAGCTGTACGTTTATGGCTTGCTAAGTGAAAAAGAAAATTTAGAAATTGCCGAAATGGCAAAAAAGAATCCCGAAATGGATCAGGAAATTATTTCGATAGAAAAAGCAATAATTGCGCTTTCTTCGAGCTTCTCTCCTTTCCATTCTGTGGAAAATTTCGAAAAAATTAAAGCTCGTCTTGAACTTAAACATGGAAAAGTTGTCGATATCAAACCAGCTTCAAACTGGTCGCAATATGTGGGTTGGGCTGCGGCAGTGCTTTTATTGTTAGGTTTAGGATATCAGACTTTAGAATTAACAAAAACAAAAGAGGCAATTTCTACTGTTGGAAATGAAAAGAATAAGATTCAACGAGAATATGCGTTTTTAGATCAGCAGAATAAGCAGACTGAGAAAAACTTAAGCATTGTAAGAGACATCAAGAATACTGGAGTAACTCTTGGTGGTCAGGCCGTTTCGCCAGCTTCTTTTGCTAAAGTATACTGGAATCAGCAGACTAAAACTACTTATATCGATGCGGTAGGTCTGCCAACACCTCCAAAAGGAATGGTTTATCAGGTTTGGTCTTTGAAATTAAGTCCAGTTCTTACTCCGACAAGCATTGGTTTATTGGATAATTTTGAAGGAAATAAACAAAAAATCTTTGCTGTAGAGCAAACCGATTCGGCTGAAGCTTTCGGAATTACTTTGGAGCCAGCCGGCGGAAGCCCAACTCCAACAATGGAACAACTTTATACTTTAGGAAAAGTTTAAAGATAAACTTAATTACAAATTTTAAGCGCCTATTAATTAATTTAGTATGCGCTTTTTTTATAAACTAATATTCATAATCATGAACGGAACTTTACTTTTAAGAATTGCCACAGCTATTATATTACTTACACATTCTGTTTTTGGAATGTTTAATGGGGGAATTAATGATTTTGGAAATCTATACTTAAATCAGATAGGCTTTGCTCCTTTTGGCATCTTTCTAGCTTGGTCAATTAAGATTTCGCATATCATTGCCGCTATTTTATTATTAGCAAATAAATATGTTAAACCAGCAGGTTTTATCACCATCTTTATTCTTATTATGGGAATAATTCTGGTTCATTTTCAAGAAGGCTGGTTTGTTGTGGGCGGAGGAAGAAATGGTGTGGAATATAATTTTCTATTGATTATAGTTCTATTAGCAATTATGTATCCGAATGGAATTTCAAGAAAAAACAATTCATAAATTCAAATTTCGAACTAAATGGAAATAATGTGCAAAAACTGCCATCAAGTCTTTAGAGGTCATTACTGTAACAATTGCGGACAGTCTGCAGAAACGCATAAAATAAATGTGCATTTTTTATGGCATGATATTCAGCATGGCTTATTGCATTTTGACAAAGGAATTTTGTATTCTCTGAAACAATTATTTACTAGGCCTGGACATTCTATCCGTGAGTTTATTGAAGGAAAAAGAGTTCGTCACTTTAAACCGTTATCATTAGTCGTTCTACTCGCGACACTTTACGGATTTATGTGCCATTATTTTGAAATTAATTTTTTCAAAAACTCATCTAGTGAATATTTAGATTATAATCATTTGAATGAATGGTTTGCCACTCATTTTTCTTGGGTCACAATCGCTACAATTCCGTTTTATACTATAGGAACTTATGCCGTTTTTAGAAATCAAGGATACAATTTTGTAGAGTTTTTTGTGCTCAATACATTTAAGGCGTCTCAAAGACTTTTTGTTCAAATTTTAATGTTTCCAGTTTTACTATATCTAAACAAAACAGATCATTTACAGCAATTTTCAAGCATAACTTATGCTATCGGCTTAATATTGATATTCTGGACCAATGTTCAATTTTTTAATAAAATGTCAAAAACAAAGGCTTTTCTATTGTCTATTTTAAGTCACATAATATTTTTCATTTCATTTTTTACTTTCATAACGATTGTTTTTTTATTAAGCGGAAAGTTCTCTTAAGAAATAAATTTTTAGGCAATAAAAAAGGGCTCAAATTTTGAACCCTTTTTTTATCAATCAACTTGATTATTTTTTTACTTTTTTCGTTTTATAGTACTTTCTATATTTTGGATAAGTAATAGCTCCAATTACAGAAATTGTGATTAGGCAATAATAAATCCAATTTAACGAATGTGCTTCACCACTTGCGTAAGAGTGTAAACCAACTAAGTGGAAGTTTACTCCGTAATAGGTAAACAAAATAGAAACAAAAGCATACATACTCATTAAGTTAAAGAACCATTTTCCTCTTAAAGCTGGAACAAAACGGGCGTGAATTACAAATGCATAAACCATAATCGAGATTAAAGCCCAAGTTTCTTTTGGATCCCATCCCCAGTAGCGTCCCCAGCTTTCATTTGCCCATTGTCCTCCTAAGAAGTTTCCAATCGTCAACATGATAAGACCGATTGTCAATGCCATTTCGTTAATGTAACTTACTTCTTTGATATGCAAATCCATTTTGGCTTTGTTTTTATCATTCGTAAAGAAAATCAATAGTAAAGCAACGAAACCTAAAATCATTCCTAATGCAGTTGGACCGTAACTAGCCACAATTACTGCAACGTGAATCATTAACCAATAAGAATTAAGAACCGGCTGTAAGTTTGCAATTTCTGGATCGATCCAGTTCATGTAAGCGGCCATTAAAATCATTGCTGTTACGAATGCTGACGAAGCTACTGTAAGTTTCGATTTTCTGTCAAAAGCCAATCCGAAGAACATTGTTGACCAAGCCACATAAACAATCGATTCGTAAGCATTACTCCACGGTGCATGACCAGAAATATACCAACGCGCAATTAATCCTAAAGTATGAATTACAAATAATAATCCGACAATAATATGGAAACCATTTACAGTTATTCTAAGCCACTTTTTCTCAAAGAAGATATTAAGAATAGTAAATATCAACATAAGAATAGACGCTGTAATGTACCAGTAAGGCAACACTTTAAAAACATCATACTTATTATAAGCAATCTCAGCATCAATTTTATCTTCACTTGGTCTTACTTTAGCACCAAATTTCTTTTGAAAACCATTAATGCTTTCTACTAAATTATCGGCTGTACTAAAGTTTTTCTCAATAGAACCGTTATTTAAAGCACTAAAATATAATGGCAAAATTTGCTGCACATAAGTTGAATCCATTCCTTTAAAACCTGCGTTATCGCGTTCTAAATAAGAAACCCATTTATTTCCAGGATCATTTGGAACAGGAAATATTTTTAAAATACGTCCACTCAATGCAGACTCCATCAAATTAACCTTTTTGTCTGTTTCAACAAAATCTTTCTCAAAATTATTCGGATTTGCTGCTTTGTAAGCTTCGTCCAAATAAGGCGATAATTTATAATTTCCTTGCTCATCAAAGAATTTCACAAATGGAGCATACTGGTCTTTTGAATCAATTCCGATAATTTTACGAATACTATCGTTTCCTGATTTAATATAAATTAATGGAATCTGAATCCAAACCTGAGCATATTGCGTCATAGATAAGAATACTTGATCAGAATTCATTCCGTTGTACGTATCATTATGACTTACTTTTCTAAGCAATTCAGAAGAAAACGTATTAATTGGCTTCATTCTACCTCCAGCATCCTGAATAATCAAACGACCGAATTTTGCAGCGTGAGCTTCTGGCGCTTTATAAATATTCAATAAAGAATCCAGCTGTTTTTGGCTAGGCGGTGCTGTAACGTGATTCGCATGATCATTTGGATCTGTAGAATGTGCGTGATTATGATCATGTGAATGTACATGAGGCGTTTGTTGCGCAAAACCGCTCAAACTAATCATAAGAACAAGAATTGTAATTAATTTTTCTTTTTTCTTTTGAATAGCATCAAGCTTACGTTTCAAATCACCAAAACGAGAATGTTTAGTAAACATAATAGCCATTAAACCAATGTATAGTAGGAAATAACCTAAGTAAGTAATATTAGTTCCCCAAAAATCGTGATTTACAGACAAAACAGTTCCTTTTTCGTCTGGATCAAATGAAGACTGGAAGAAACGGTAGCCTTTATGATCCAAAACATGATTCATAAAAATATCTGCATCAAAAGTTTCTGTAGAATCCTGAACAGTTACTTTACTTTTAAAAGCAGAATAACTTTTTTCTGTTCCCGGGTATTTATCTGCAATAAAATCGTTTAAGCGAATTTTAAATGGTAAAACATAAGCTTTACTTCCGTAGAATAAAGAATATTCAATCTTGCCGATTTTCACTGTTTTTGGTTCTCCAATTTGTCCTTTAGAACCAAAAAGCATTACTTCTTTTTCTTGTCCTTCTGCTTTTACTTTTACGACCAAAGCATCAGTATGAGATTTTGCTTTAAAATCATTATTAGATTCGTAGTCAACCTTTCCTTTCAATGGAGGTTCTGGAAATACAATTCTAATATCTCCAATGCTGTATAAAGAACGCATCATTAAAGGCTGTACATTATCTTTTGTAACTTTTCCTTTAAACTGATCTGCCATTCGCATAAACTCACCTTCAAAAGGGGTTTGAATCGTATATTCCTTTCCAGTTGTATTAATATTAATAGCTCCGTCTGTCGGCTTATTTAAAGCAAATAAAACGTTGTGAATGTTCTGAACTTCACCTTCTTTAAGATAATGTTCTTCACGTCCGCCAGCACCAGCTTCAACTAATTTAAGATATAAGGTTCCGTTTGGATCTGGTTTAACCACTTCCTTAGCTCCCATGATATAGTTTGAATAGGTAACTTCAAAAGGAGTTTCGTCAAATTTTCCTGAAATACTAAAATCATTATTGGTAGCAGGAGAAAGTAAAAGGCTTTTTTCAAAAACTCTTCTTTTCATTTCACCTTTATACTCACCATCAGCGAAAATAGTTAAGAAGGTTTTATCTGAGTACACTTGGTTTTCTGCCGCGCCTTCGCGAATTGGCATCATTCCTTCGTAACTAATATAACGAGTAATAAAAGCCCCTAAAATGATAAAAACAAAGGCAAGATGCAGTAACAGCGTTGCCCATTTTTCTTTTTTATGCAATTGGTATTTTTTGATATTTCCGAAGAAATTGATCATAAAGATGGCCATAATCGCTTCAAACCACCAAGTATTGTAAATTAGTATTCTGGCTGTATCGGTATTGTATTTACTTTCGATAAAAGTTCCAACACCCATTGCAATTGCAAATGTTAAAAAAAGAACGGCCATTAATCGTGTAGAAAACAAAAAAGAGAATATTTTTTTATCCATTTCTTAGGGATTACATTGTATAAAAGTGCGACAAAAGTACTTAAAAATGTTGATTAGCAGGCTTTGCCTTTTGTTAATAAAAACCAAAAATAAAGACTATTTTTTAAACGAATTGATAATAGAGAAAGTTTAAACCTACAAAACAGCAATGTATTTTTTGGATAGTTCCGTTTAACGAAAAAGCATAAGAATTCTAATAAAAAACAGAAGACAATAAAAACTTCAAAAAAGCATTATCAATATCCAATAGGTTCCTGCATTAAAAAAAATAATACTAATTTTGCTTTCATGATTCAGATAACAATAATCGGTTCCGGCAACGTTGCACAGCATTTGATAAAGGCTTTTTCTGCCAGCAAAATTGTTGAAATAAAACAGGTTTTTTCGAGAAAGAAAGAATCCTTGCTTCATTTGATTGATTCTGAAAAGATTGCAACCGATTTTGCAGCATTAGAACCAACCGATTTATATATTATTTCAGTTTCTGACAATGCTATTTCAGAAGTTTCAGAACAAATTCCGTTTAACAATCAGCTGGTGGTTCATACATCTGGTACATCTTCAATAGAACTTTTGAATCCGAAGAATCGACGCGGCGTTTTTTATCCGCTTCAGACATTCTCTAAGAGTAAAGAATTAGATTATTCTGTAGTTCCCTTTTGCTTAGAAGCAGAAAACACAGCTGATTTTAAACTTTTGGAAACTGTTGCCAAAAGTATCTCAACAGCAGTTTACCCTATTAGTTCAGAACAACGAAAAGCGCTTCATGTAGCAGCGGTATTTGTTAGCAATTTTACGAATCATTTGTATCAAATGGGACAAGAAATCTGTGAAGAAAATCAAGTTCCTTTTTCTGTTTTAAAACCTTTAATTCAAGAAACTGCTGATAAAATCAATACGCTTGATCCTATTGATGCCCAAACGGGGCCAGCCATTCGCCGCGATTCAAATACGATTGACGCACATCTGGCTTTTTTACAAGACGAAAACAAAAAAAATATCTATAAAATCCTAACACAATCTATACAGCATAATGGCAAAAAGTTATAAAGAAATAATGAATGACATCACAACCTTTGTTTTTGATGTAGACGGCGTACTTACAGACAGTTCTGTTTTTGTAACCAATGAAGGTGAAATGTTGAGAACAATGAATATTCGTGATGGTTTTGCAATGAAAGCTGCAATCGAAAGCGGTTATCATGTTTGCATTATTTCTGGCGGAAGCAATGAAGGTGTTCGCATTCGTCTTCAAAATCTAGGCGTTAATGACATTCATTTAGCAACTCCTGACAAGGTTAAAACTTTTAAAGCTTACACAGAAACTCATAATATTAAACCTGAGAATGTGCTGTATATGGGAGACGATATTCCAGATTTTCATGTCATGAAATTAGTTGGTCTTCCTACTTGTCCTCAAGATGCAAGTCCAGAAATCAAGAATATCTGCCGATACATTTCACACGTAAAAGGCGGACGCGGCGCTGTAAGAGATGTTATCGAGCAAGTAATGAAAGTGCAAGGGAAATGGATGGAGTACTTTAACGGACAACACGATTAATTTAATTGTGAATTGTTAATTATAAATTGTTAACTGAAAAAACTTAGCATCTTAGAATCTTAGCCCCTTAGAACCTTAGAAAAAAAATGAAATTCTTAAAACTCATTCGTTATAAAAACCTATTAATGCTTGCTTTTATGCAGCTCTTATTCCGTTATGCTTTTTTAAAACAACAGCAAGTTCCACTGGCATTGGCTGATTGGCAATACGGTTTATTAGTTTTAAGCACTGTTTTGCTGGCTGCTGCAGGTTACGTTATCAATAACATTTACGATGTAGGAACTGATAGCATCAACAAACCAAATGATGTTGTCGTTGGAAAAGGAATTACAGAAACTGCCGCTTATAACATTTATATTGGTCTGAATATTTCCGGAGTTGCAATTGGTTTTATTCTGTCTAATATCATTATGAGGCCAACTTTTGCTTCGCTTTTTATTTTGATAGCATCGTTGTTGTATTTTTACGCAACAACTCTGAAACAGATTATGATTTTAGGCAATTTTGTTGTGGCATTGCTTTTGGCTTTTAGCGTTTTAATTATTGGAGTTTTTGATCTTTTTCCTGCCACTACAGGCGAAAATCAAGCACAAATGGCGAGTCTTTTTTCTATTTTAACAGATTATGCCTTGTTTGCTTTCATGATCAATTTTATTCGAGAAATTGTAAAAGACATTGAGGATGTAAACGGCGATTACAATATGGGAATGAATACGTTACCAGTAGCAATTGGAGTTAGCCGAGCAGCAAAAATAGCTTTAGGTTTTGCTGTTATTGCGTTTATTCTCTCAGGTCTTTACTGCAATACTTACTTCATGCAAAACAAACTTTACATTGCTGTATTTTACACTTTTGCAACTGTTTTGGCGCCTTTGCTTTATTTTATTGTAAAGATATTTAGTGCCAAATCTCAGAAAGATTTCCATCATTTAAGCACTATTTTAAAACTTATTTTATTCTTCGGAATTTTATCAATCCTGGTTATTGCCTTAAACATTCAATACAATGCTTAAAGAAAAATTAAAAAAATATAAAATCATTTTAGCTTCGGGTTCTCCTCGTAGACAACAGTTTTTTAAGGATTTAGATCTTGATTTTGAAATTCGTTTAAAAGATGTTGAAGAAATTTATCCGCCAGAATTAAAAGCAGTGGAAATCACCGATTATCTTGCTGAATTAAAAGCGAATGCATTTGAAGGCGAACTGGCAGCAAATGAAATTCTAGTTACAAGTGACACGATTGTATGGCATCAGAATAAAGCTTTAGGCAAGCCAAAAAATGCTGAGGAAGCTTTTGCTATGATAAAATCAATGTCTAATGCAACGCATGAAGTAATTACTTCAGTTTGTTTTAAAACGAAAGACTCTTCAACTCTTTTGCACGATATTACAAAAGTAACTATTAATGATTTGTCAGACGAAGCTATTTTATATTACATTGAAAACTATAAACCTTACGATAAAGCTGGTGCTTATGGCATACAGGAATGGTTTGGTTTTATGGCAGTTGCAAAAGTAGAAGGCTCTTATACCAATGTTATGGGACTTCCAACAGCCAAAGTTTATGAATTTTTGACTACATTAGTGTAAAAATTTATCTATGTTTTCTTTTAAAGAGTATAGTCGAGAAATAATAGCAACAATCATTCTTATCGCAATTTTGATTGTTCTGCGAATGGTAATCGCTAAACTAATAAGACGTTTTGCCGCTACAAGCCAATTATTTGAACACCGCACAAACCTAGTTATCAAGTATATTAATATTTTAATGAATATATTGGTTGTAACTACTTTAATAGTAATTTGGGGAGTTCAAACAGAAGATATTTTTATTACTATTTCTTCTATTGCAACTGTAATTGGGGTTGCGATGTTTGCCCAATGGTCCATTTTAAGCAACATTACTTCCGGAATGGTTTTATTCTTTTCTTTTCCTTTTAGAATTGGTGATACGATTAAAATTCATGATAAAGATTTCCCTATCGAAGCTGAAATTGAAGATATAAACACCTTTCATGTAAGTTTAAAAACAAAAGAAGGAGAAAAAATAGTTTTTCCTAATAATTTATTACTTCAAAAAGGAATTTCAATAATACCTGCAAAGTATGAAGAGCGTGAGTTTTTCGACTAAAATATAATGGGAATTTTATAACGGGCAGTCAAAAAGCTGGAACGCAAAAGGACAAATAAAGTGTAATATTTGTTTTATAAATTCAGCTAAATAAAATAAAAAATGACTCGGCCCGTAACATTACCCTTTTATGCAAAACTTTCTTTTATTCTTGTTACTTTAATTTGTTTTGCATTTATTTTTTGCATCGGAAAAGATATCCTTACCCCTATTTTAATGGCATTTTTATTTGCCGTTTTATTGCTTCCAATTTTTACTTTTCTAAATACAAAGCTTAAATTTCCAAGGCATCTTGCAGCAATAATCTGTCTTGCTATTTTCATCTCAATTATTGTAGGGATTTTGGTTTTTATCTCCTATCAAGTCACTTATATGGCAAATGATTTTGAAACCATAAAGAAAAACGCAAACTCATTTATTCTTGAAATTCATAAATTTATAAGAGAAAATTTTGAGGTAAGCATTGGAGAACAGAAAAAATATCTGGATTCTGTGACAAAAGATTCTGTAAAAACAGGTCAGGCAAAACTAGGCTCGTTTATAATTTCTATAAGCGATGTTCTTCTAGATAGTACGATTATGATTATTTACACCTTTTTATTTCTTATTTATAAAGAACATTTTAAACTGTTTTTTGCCAAATTAATCAAACAGGAAAATCATGCTGTTTTGCAGGATATTTTGTCTCAGATAAAAGTTTCGATCAACAATTATATAGTGAGTTTAATTATCGAAATGATTGTTGTTTCGGTATTGACCAGTCTAGGTTTATGGATTATTGGTGTAAAATATTTTATCCTTCTCGGATTAATTACAGGAATTCTGAATCTTATTCCATACATTGGAATTTTTATCGCTGGAGTTATTACTGTTCTCGCATCGTTAACCGGATCTGGAGAAATATCTGTAATTCTCGGAATTCTTATCGTAAATATTATAGTTCAATTTATAGATAATAATCTGCTTGTGCCATTAATCATTAATTCTAAAGTCGAAATAAACGCCTTTGTTTCGATTATGGGAATTATTGTTGGAGGCGCCGCTGCCGGAATCGCGGGAATGTTTTTAGCAATTCCTCTATTAGCAATTCTTAAAATCATCTTTGACCGAATTGAATCACTCTCGGCTTGGGGATATTTGATGGGAAACCACGTTCCAAGAAATTTTGTCTGGAGAAAAAGAAAAATTACAACAGAAAATTAAAAAAAGCGTTATGCTAGCATAGCATTTATTTATTCCTTAATATTATAAAGCTTAAAACTATTAGCAGAAAACTACCGAATGTCTCTAAACAACAAAATACTGTTTTTTATTTTGCTTTGCTTTTATTTACAAAGCGGACATGCTCAGGTAGATCAAAATAAAAAAGATCCTAAAAAGGAAAAAGACACCACGGAAATCTATACTAAAATTAGGAATTATTCTAAAAAAAATAAGTTTACGCAAACCATGCATAAATTATTTTTTAGATCTAAGAAACCGAAGAAAAAAGACGAATTGCTTGTTCCTATTGATTCAACAAATTATGAAGGGAAAATTATTCGAAAAATCAATATTATTACTTTAGATCCTTTTGGGCATTCTGTTGCCGATACCACACAAATGCCCAGAAACTGGGGAGAAAGAATGGGAAATCGACTTCACTTGAAAACTAAAAAATTTGCTATTTACAATTTATTGCTTTTTAAGAAAAATACACCTTACAATACTTATAAAGTATTGGAGTCTGAGCGTTTAATTCGTGCACAACGTTATGTCACAGCAGTTAGAATTTCCAATCAAAGTGTGGGGCAAGCTTCAGATTCTGTAGATGTTACCATACGAGTTTTAGATTCTTGGAGTACCATTCCTAGATTTTCAATTTCAAGCAATCAAATGTCGATTGGTTTTAAAGAAAAAGACTTTTTTGGAACAGGACAGCAATTAGAATATCGTTTTACCAATCGTTTTGATGATGGGCGAAATGGTAATGAAGCAACTTATACCGTTCCAAATATTAAAAATACTTATGTTGGTACGGTCTTGCATTACAATATGGATTTGGATAATAACTATATTAAAAGTATAGATATTGAACGAGACTTCTACTCTCCTCTGACCAAATGGGCTGGCGGATTCTATATCGATGAAAGTTTTAGAAAAGACACGCTTCAGGCTCCTGATTCTACATTTGCGTATCAGCCTAAAAAATATACGTCTCAGGATGTTTGGGTTGGACATGCTTTTAAAGTCTTTGAAGATACTAACAAAGCGATAACAAATCTTGTTACTACAGCGAGGTTTTTAAATGTAAATTATAGCGAATCGCCTTCAGATCTTTATGATCCAAATCATTTTTATTCTTCTGAAAAACTAATTCTCAGCGGAATCGGATTGAATACAAGAAAATTTATCAAAGACAGTTATATTTTTAGAAATGGACAAACAGAAGACGTTCCAATAGGACGAATTTATGGGGTAACTTTTGGATATCAATATAAAAACACGTTTTGGAGGCCTTATGTTGGTGCGCAATTCTCTTTTGGAAATTATTACCGTCTAGGTTTTTTGAGTATGAATTTTGAAGCTGGAACTTTTTTTCATCAATCCAAAACCTATCAAACCTCATTTTTGTTCGAGTCAAACTATTTCACAAAATTATACAGCATAGGGAATTGGAAAATTAGACAATTCGTAAATCCGAAAGTTGTAATTGGAATAAATCGGGATGATATTATTGGCGATCAATTAAATATAAATGAACAGAACGGACTCGCAGGATTTAACGCTTATTTGTACGGAACTAGTAAAGCAGTTTTATCGCTACAAACTCAGACATATTCTCCTCATTCTTTATTAGGATTCCGTTTAAATCCATTTTTCAATTACTCAATTGCAGTATTGGGAAGCCCAGAAATTGCAATGACAAAAAACAAGCCTTATTCTAAATTGACTATAGGATTATTGATTAGTAATGACTACTTGGTTTTCAGCTCGTTCCAGCTTTCTTTATCATATTACCCAAGTATTCCGCAACAGGGAGATAATGTTTTCAAAACAAACACTTTTGAAACTACCGATTATGGACTGCAAAGTTTTGAACTTGCAAAACCAAGAATTGTCAATTACAAGTAATTTTTTTTATTTTTTTAAGAAATTCAAAAAACACACAAACTACTACATATCAACAAATTAAATATATTTTAATTTTAATTTATTCGACGAAATGCATTTTTATTCGACAAAATGCATCTCTTTATTTTTTTTGGCACAGTATATGAATATCCCTATTCAAGATTAACATTAAAAAAAACAAAAAGATGAAAACGATAAAATTAGCAATCGCCGGATTATTTCTAATGGTTGCAAACGCCACACAAGCCCAAGTATCAGTAAATGTAAATATAGGTGCTCCACCTGCTTGGGGACCAGTCGGATATACAGAAATGGAATATTACTATCTTCCTGATATTGAAGCTTACTACGATGTTCGTGCTGCTCAATTTATCTATTTCGGAGGTGGAAGATGGGTAAGAACAACTTACTTGCCAAGACAATATAGAAACTATGATTTGTATGGAGGTTATAAAGTAGTTTTGACAGATTATCACGGTAGAACTCCATATACATACTTTGATCGTCATAGAGTAAAATACTATAAAGGATATCATGGAGGTCCACAAAGACCATACAAACCAAGACCTGTATATGGATACAATGATCGTAGAGATTACAAACGTTACGACAAACATGATAAACACTACGATAAACACCATGACAAACACGATCGCCACGATCATGATGATCACCACGATCACGGACATGGAAGAAGATAAATGCTAAATTATTAGTAATCAACACAAGAGAGTATCAAAAAAAATGATACTCTCTTTTTTTATGATAATTTAACTTTGAAGTTTTGTTAAAAATTTGTAATTTGTATATAAATCACTGTAAAACAGATAGTTTTAGTAAAATTAACCTTTGTTTAATGTGATTATGATATATATTTGCACCGAATTTTCAAAACCCAAATTAAAATCTTATGAAAAAGAATGTTTATTTGCTTTCATTTTTAGCAATGTCACTGTTAATTGGTTGTGACGATAACAATGACAACAAAAACGATGGACAATCGTCAAATAACATTACTATTACCTCAGATCAATCTGCTTTAAATCAAAGGCTTGACTTAACTAATTCAGGGGTAATTTCGATCGAAAATGGTTCTTTAACAGGAAAAGCTGCAGAGACTGCCAACACTTCATTTCCTTTGGTTCAAATTGCTGAAGTCAAACCACCAGTTGACGCCAGCGGAAGAACATTGCAGGCAAGTCATGTTACAGTAAACGGAAATTATGCTTATGTTTCCTATATCATGAGGGGTGACGCGTATTCTGGGGCAATTGATGTGATTGATGTTTCAGATCCGTATAAACCAAAATTGGTTACCTCTGCCTTAATTCCTAATACAGATATTACATCTCTTACTTTTTCTGGATCAAATTTAATTATCGGAGCGGCAAAAGATGTAGATAAAGATCCGCTTCTGACTACAAATCCTGCCATTGTTCTTAACATGGAATTAAGTTCAGGAATGCTTGCAGATAAATTCAAAACCAATTATTTAGAAAATAGAGTTACAACAGATGTTGCGGCTAATACTTCTTATTATTTTGCTGTAACGGGAGACAACGGAAGTTTATTTAAACTAAGCAGTTCTACAAAAGAAATTACAGGAAAAGTTGCTGCAACCGATTTACGTTCTATTGCTTTAACAAGCGACAAAGTGGTAACTTTAAGCGGTACAAAAGGCGTTAATGTTTACAATCAATCGACTCTTGCTCTGCAAAAAAGCTTTACAACATCAACAGATGTAAGTGGCGCAAAAAGAACAATGGATATTGACGGAACAAAACTTTTTGTTTCTGAAGGTCCAAACGGTCTTGGCGTTTACGATATCAACAGCGGATCTAAATTACAAAGCATTGCAATTGCAACAGCTGGAGAAGATAATGTAACAAATGCTGTTTCTTTTAATGATGGTTATGCTTTTGTGGCAAACGGTGCTCTTGGATTGAATGTGTACCAATCTGCAACACAACTTAATTTATTAGGTTCTGTTGGAATTGCAGGTTCTTCAAACTATGTAAAATCAAGCGGCAATTATATTTATGTAGCAAGCGGAACAGGTGGTTTGAAAATCATTAAAATGGAAAAACCAAATACTACTTTTGCAAATTGCACATCTTACAGCATTTACAATCAAGGGAAGGATTTGATTTTGAATTCAAACGAAATAAAATCGTACCAAGGAGCAACTGCTATTAATTCGGCAATTGTTAATTCTGGTGCTGTTTTAACACATTGCGGTTCAATTGCAATTCTTAATAACTTAACTTTAAATAGTGGTGGCACTTTCAACATGACAGGAAGTTTGTCTCAAGGTAAATACCAGCAATCTAATCCGACAGAATTAATTATTAATAACAATTCGCTTCTACAAATTGAAGGTTCTGTTGTAATCTGGGGAGATTTAAGATTAAATAGCGGCGCTAAGATTAATTTTATCGGAAATAATTCTTCTATAACAATCTACGGAAAAGTTACCAAAGGAAGTAACGTAATCATTACAGGAACTTACAAAGACACTGAAAACAAGTTGAAATAAAATTTCAAACCTCTTACATAAAAGCTGTTAGATTAGTTTCTAACAGCTTTTTTTGTTGCATCAGATTGAAGAAAGGTATAATTATTGCGCGTTAACAATTCATTTAAATAATCTTACATAAAATAATTACTATTTTTGGAATGATTTCAAAAAACACCTAACATTCACCATGCGAAAAATACAGATTCAGATCTTTCTTTTATTTTTTATCGGTTTTCAGGTTTCATTTGCACAGCAGCCACAAAAACCAAATTCAGTTGAAATTTACAATCAAATCAAAAAGTTAAACTTTTTAGGTTCTGTGTTGTATATTGCCGCACATCCTGATGATGAAAATACTAGAATGATTTCGTATTTGGCCAATGATATGAATGCCAGAACTGGTTATTTATCATTGACTCGCGGTGATGGAGGGCAAAACTTAATTGGCCCGCAATTGCGTGAATTACTTGGCGTAATAAGAACTCAGGAATTAATTGAAGCTAGAAAAATTGATGGCGGAGAACAATTTTTCTCAAGAGCAAATGATTTCGGTTTTTCTAAAAATCCAGACGAAACTTTAGATATTTGGGACAAAGATAAAGTCCTTGCCGATGTCGTTTGGACAATCAGAAAATTCCAGCCAGATATTATCATCAATCGCTTTGACCATCGTTCGCCTGGTACAACACATGGACATCATACATCATCTGCAATGCTGAGTGTTGAAAGCTTCAAATTAACAAACGATCCAAAAGTTTATCCTGAACAATTAAAATACGTTTCGCCTTGGCAGGTAAAACGTCAATTCTTCAATCCGTCTTGGTGGTTTTACGGAAGCCAAGAAAAATTTGATGCTGCTAATAAATCTAAATTCACAAAACTTGAAACCGGTGTTTACTACACAGGAATCGGAAAATCAAATCAAGAAATTGCTGCTTTAAGCCGAAGCCGTCACCAATCGCAAGGATTTGGAAGCACAGGCGTTCGAGGTGAAGAAACTGAGTATTTGGAACTTATAAATGGCGAAACTCCAAAAGAACGCGATAATTTATTTGACGGAATAGATACAAGCTGGAACCGTGTTAAAAACGGAAAACCAGTTGGCGATTTAATTTCTTCAATAATTTTAAAATACGATTTCAACCATCCTTCTGCAAGTATTCCAGATTTAGTTAAAGCTTATACCATGATTCAAGCTTTAGATGATACGCATTGGAAAGAAATTAAATCGGCAACCATAAAAAACATTATCGCATCTTGTTCTGGTTTGTATCTTGAAGCTGTTGCCAACGAACAGGAAGCAACTCCGGGAAGCACTATTAAACTAAGTCTTGAAGCTATTAACAGATGCTCTGTAGGAATGGAATTGATGAGTGTAACCACCCTTCCAGATCATAAAACAACGATTCAGAACATTGTTTTAAAAAATAATAACGATAATAAAATCAATCTGCAATTACAGCTTCCTAACGATATTGAATACACACAACCATATTGGCTTAAAGAAAAAGCTACAGTTGGAATGTACACGGTTTCTAATCAAGAAAACATTGGCATTCCAGATATTATACGCGACACAAAAGTAGTTTTTAACGTAAAAATTAATGATGTTGAAATTCCGTTTGAACGAACTGTTGTCTACAAATATAATGATGGCGTAAAAGGCGAAATGTATAATTTCCTTGATATTGTGCCAGAAGTTACTACTTCGATATTAGAAAGGGTTTTGATTTTCGGAAACACCAAAAGCAAAATGGTTCCAGTAAAAGTTCGTGCTGGAAAAGATGATGTAAAAGGAAATCTGCAATTAGAATTACCAAAAAGCTGGACAGTTTCCCCAAAAGAAATTCCGTTTGCTTTAGACAAAAAAGGCACAGAACAAATCTTTTACTTTGAAGTAACGCCGCCAGTAAATCCAGAAGAAGTTATAGCAAAAAGTGTTGCTATTGCTGACAATAAACGTTTTGATAAAGACCAAACGATCATTGATTTTCCTCATATTACCAAACAAATGGTTCTGAAACCTGCAGAATCAAAATGCATAAGAATTGATTTGAAAATTTCTGGTGATGCCATTGCATATATTATGGGTGCAGGCGACGAAGTTCCAGAAAGTTTAACCCAAATGGGATATAAAGTTTCGATTCTGAAACCAGAAGAAATTACGCCTCAAAAACTAGATTCTTTCAATACTGTAATTACAGGAGTTCGTGCTTACAATACTGTAAACGCTTTAGCAAACAAACAAAATATACTTTTCAATTTTGTAAAAAGCGGTAAAAACATGATTGTACAGTACAATACAAATGGTAAACTGGTTACTGATAAAATTGCACCATATCCGCTAAAACTATCAAATGATCGCGTGACAGAAGAAAACGCCAAAATTACATTCTTAGCACCAAATCATCCTGTTTTGAATACACCAAATAAAATCTCTGAAAAAGATTTTCAAGGTTGGACACAAGAACAAGGTTTATATTATCCGAACGAATACGATCCTGCCTTCACTCCTATTATCTCGTCGCATGATAAAGGCGAATCTGCAAAAGACGGAGCTTTACTTGTAGCGCCTTACGGAAAAGGATATTATATTTACACTGGTTTAAGTTTCTTTAGAGAATTGCCAGAAGGTGTTTCTGGAGCATATAGATTATTGTCGAATATTATATCTCTAAAACAGCCAATTGAAGCTCCAAAACCAGATTTAAAGCAATAAAATATGGAAGCCAAAAAAACAAAAAAATGGAAAAAAAGCTATACTTATGTCTTGATCGTTAATGCGATTTACATAGCTATTTTTCTTTTAATCATGCAATTATATTCCTAACCTATGCAGCTATTTGACTGGATCGTACTTATTGTAACATTATTATTTATTGTTGGTTATGGCTCTTGGAAAACCCGAGGCAGTAAAAACGTAGAAGATTTCATTTTAGGAAATAATGAAACGCCTTGGTATACTGTAGGACTTTCTGTAATGGCGACGCAAGCCAGTGCGATTACCTTCTTATCTACGCCTGGACAAGCTTATCATGACGGAATGGGCTTTGTTCAATTCTATTTTGGATTGCCAATTGCCATGATTGTCATTTGTTTGACTTTTATTCCGCTTTATCATAAAAGTAAAGTTTTTACCGCATACGAATTCTTAGAAAGAAGATTTGATGTTAAAACACGTTCACTTGCCGCAATTTTATTTCTAGTTCAAAGAGGTTTAGGAACTGGTTTGACTATTTATGCTCCAGCCATTATTTTGTCTGCACTTCTAGGATGGAATTTAACAGTAATGAATATCATTATTGGAGTTATGGTAATTATCTATACTTTTTCTGGTGGTACAAAAGCAGTTAACGTTACGCAAAAACAGCAGATGTTTGTTATCATGTCTGGAATGTTTATTACATTTTTTCTGATTCTGCATTATCTTCCAAACGATATGACTTTTAATAGCGCCTTGCATATTGCTGGTGCAAATGATAAAATGAATATTGTTGATTTTTCTTTTGATCCAGAAGAAAAATATACTTTTTGGAGCGGTATTACAGGAGGTTTCTTTCTGGCTCTGGCCTATTTTGGCACAGATCAATCACAAGTTGGACGTTATTTATCTGGAAAATCAGTTCGTGAAAGTCAGATGGGATTAATTATGAATGGCTTGCTTAAAGTACCAATGCAATTCTTTATACTTTTAACGGGAGTTATGGTTTTTGTATTTTTTCAATTCAATCCAGTACCGCTAAATTTTAATCCGAATAATAAAATTGCTATTGAAAAATCTGCTTTTAAACAAGAATACCATGTTTTAGAAGAAAAGCTAGTAAAGCTTTCAGAAGATAAAAAAGTTATAAACTTATTATATATCGATCAGCTAAACCAAGATTATGATAATCCAATTTTACGTAAAGAATTAGTTGCTTTATC
This sequence comes from Flavobacterium tistrianum, assembly GCF_003254545.1. GTDB lineage: Bacteria > Bacteroidota > Bacteroidia > Flavobacteriales > Flavobacteriaceae > Flavobacterium > Flavobacterium tistrianum. The sequence continues at coordinate 23,065 of NZ_QJRH01000073.1, read as the reverse complement.
TAATAAAGAAAAAGATCTTCGTGATAAAGCCAAAGAAATCATTTCGAGAGCCGATAGCAATTCAGAAACGAATGACAAAGATTATGTATTCTTTCATTTCATTCTGCATTATTTGCCAAAAGGTCTCATCGGATTGCTATTGGCCGTTATTCTTTCGGCAGCTATGTCATCTACAGCTTCTGGACTAACAGCTTTGGCTTCTACAACGGCAATTGATATTTATAAACGAAATCAGACCGAAGAAAAATCTGAGAAACATTATTTGCATGTTACTAAGTTTTTCACCCTTTTTTGGGGACTTGTAGCAATACTTTTTGCTTGTGTCGGCACATTATTCGAAAATTTAATTCAGCTTGTAAATATTATTGGCTCTATTTTCTACGGAACTGTTTTAGGGATTTTCCTTGTAGCTTTTTATACAAAGAGAGTTCAAGCAAAGCCAATGTTTATTAGTGCTATCATAAGTCAGCTTACTATTTTTGTAATCTATTACTTTATGATTTACAGACAGGAAAAACTGGGTTATTTATGGCTTAATTTCATTGGAGCAATCTTGACAATTGTACTGGCGCTTTTATTGCATTTTTTGTTTTTTAGAGGAAAATCAGATGATAATGAATTAATTTTAGAATAATAAATGCTATTCTTTTCAAAATTAAAATTATTATATCAAAATAAAGTTTCATCATTAGGAACAGGAATGATTTTAGTTGCTTTATTTTTATTTTTACCATTAGCATTGACATTTGATGATATGTTAATCCCTCTTGAAGGCACTATTAAATCAGCTAATTCTTCTTCTGAAATAGTTTCACACAAAGAAAGATTTGGTAATCAAAGATTGAGTAGAAACTCAACTTTAATTTTCACTTTAAATGAATACAATAAAACTTTTATTTTAGAAAGCGGGGCTCCTAGTCCTTTGTACAATGGCAATACAGAAAATGATAAGATTTCTTCATATTTAGAAGGATCAAAAAATATAACTGTTTGGATAAAAGGATTAGATAAGAAAGAAATTACTCCTGAAATTTTTAAAATTGATATCGATGGAAGAAATGAATATAATTATAAAGGCAAACGTTTTAGGTCTCAAATAACAACATTTTTTTTATTGCTTTTTGGCCTATTTTTTATTTATCTTGGAGATAAATTTCAAAAAACTTTATAAACTAAAAAATAATTATTTTTTTTCGTATTCTAAAAAATATTTTTGTGCTCCTTTATAAAACTTCTTGAAAATTTAAACTAAAATACTATTTTAGATAAAAATTAGTTTCATGAAGATTTCAGACGATTTAGAAAAGCTATTGCCATTTGGATATCTATTTCTAATATTAATGGGAATACTAAAGGATAGCATATTTTACTACCAATTCGGAATCAATATATTGAGGTATTCCACAATAATGGATATCTTAATTAGTCCAATCGCTGAATTTACTTCGAACCCGATTATTTTAGCAGCAATCACTATTCTTTTTTTAGCTCATTTTTATCTTCCTTCCTTCTTGGCTAAGAATAAAGATTTACCATTTGTAAAAAAATCTTTCGAATTAAAATCGACTGATGAATTATCTCCAGAAGAAACTAAAAGCTATTATAATGGTATTGCCATAAAATCTCTTGTAGTTTTTCTATTGTCCTTTTTTTTAGGCTACGGACTTGCTGGTGGCTACTTTACTACCAAAAAGCTAAAAGAAAACAGATTGGATTACAGCTATCAGCTTGATTTTAACGAAGGCGAATCTAAAAATGTTTTTATTATTGGAAATAATAGTTTGTACTATTTCTATCTTGTTAAAGGAGACAAAAAAATAAAAATTACTCCTTTGGCATCCATAAAAAACATTGCGCTGGTAGAAAACAAAATGATTGATTAAAATTCTAGTTTCCAAAAAAACGTCATGAAAGATCAAAAAAGATATAGCAACAAAACCAAAGCTGCTTTTATATTACTTATCGTAATGCTTATCATTCTGCTTGGAAATTTTAATACGCTACGAAACTCCAAAAACGTAAACGATAATATCAATGCGATTTATAAAGATAGATTGGTTGTTGCACATTATATTTTTCAATATTCAAAAGAGTTGCATTTTATAAAATCAGAAGCTGAAAAATTGAATTTGAGCGACAACATCAAAAAAGATGAAATTATTCAAACTCTTGATATTATTCATAATATTGACGATTTATATGCTAAAACAGTTTTAACAAACAAAGAGAAACAGTATTTTGATGCGTTTTTGCTTTCCTGTAAAGAAATAAATAAACAGGTTGAAAGTAAAAATTGGGACAAAATAGCCAATTCTAGTGCTCAAGCCTTAAAAACGCTTGAATCCCTTTCAGAAATTCAAATTGAAGAAGGAAAAGCAAAACTTGCTGCTGCAAATGCAATGTATAATAGGAACAATGCTCTTGGTCAGCTGCAGATTGCATTGCTCATTATTTTAGGAGGGATTACTTTTTATCTTTTGATAAAGAAAATCAAAAAAACAGTGAAGATTCCTGAACCGCCAAGTTTAAATTAAAAATCATTTAACCGCAAAGGATGCACTCCCGATAGCTATCGGGAACACAAAGTTCGCAAAGTTTATTTCAGATAAGGCTTTGCGAACTTTGCGCATTTAATGAATCCAGCTAATCAAAAAAACTTGCGTTCTTTGCGGTTAAATTAAAAGCACAAAAAAAAATCCAAAACCCGAGAGCTTTGGAATTTGGAATTTTATAAAATCGGAATTTATAATTTGAAAGAATTATTATCTGCTCCACTCAGCGATACTGTCTTTATTCAATTTTACGTAATCAGCATTGTTTGCAGCTTCAGCAGATGCTAAAGAAGCTTTTGCAGTTTCGATTGCACCTTTTTTATCACCTTGTTTTGCTTGAATTTGAGACTTCAATCTTGTTACATAATATGGTTTATCTGAACTCAAGTCAAGTGCTTTATCTACATAATTTCTAGCAGTTTCGATATTTCCGTTTGATTGAAATAAATATTGAGATGCTGCAAAATAATCATTCCAAGTTGGACCAGCTAAAGCTTTATCGATACTTGCTGTAGCGATTTTTGCAGTCGGAACTTCAAATTTTAAGGCTACATGAGAGTTTTCCCAAGAAATATCTAAATATCCAAAATTTGGATCTAAACCATTAATTCCGATTGTAAAGGTTTCAACAGGAGTTGGCAATGCCTCTTCTTTTACTGTAGTTTTCAGTGCTACATAAGCATCGCTCCAATTTTCTGGCAATCCCCAATTATCTGTAGAAAGATAAAAAATGATATCCCAGCTTTCAATTCTAGGAACTGTATAAATTGCATATTTTCCTTTCTTTAGCGTTTTTCCGTCAATAATAACATCGTCGCTGAAGTTAATGATAGTATTTTCGTTTGCTCCAGTTCTCCATAGTTTCCCAAACGGAACTAAATTTCCAAACACAGCTCTTCCTCTTGCTCCCGGTCTTGAATACGTAACTTCAACATCGGTTAAACCAACAGTTTGTTTAATATATCCTTTTGGACTTGCTTGCGGAGTTTTTACTTGCGCTTCTGATGCTAACGGAGCTATAATCAGAGCTAAAGCAATAAGTAGTTTCTTCATTATTTTACGTTTTTATTTTATTTCAAATTTACAAATTCAATCAGCTAACAAATGTTAAATTTTATATAATTCAAGGCTTAAGCTGTGATATTTTCTCAGCATTTAATTCATTAAAATGTTCTATAACTAGATCAGCCTCAGACAAATCTTGAAGATGAGAATGTTCGCTATTATATCCTACACAATAAATTCCGGCACCCTTTGCCGCTTTCACACCATTTGTACTGTCTTCAATAATGATGCATTCTTCTTTTGGCGCAATCGACAAGGAAGCCGCATGAATAAAAATGGCTGGATTTGGTTTTGATTGCGGAAAATCTTCGCCGCTTACAATATGCGTGAAATACTGATGAAGATTAAATCTTGTAAAAACGCGATCGATAGTAACTTTTGAAGCTGATGAAGCTAAAATCAATTGTATTCCATTGTTGTACAAATCTTTAATCAGATCTTCAACACCGTCTAAAAGATATAAATCTTCCTTAGTATCAAAAGCATCATTAAAAATTGTTCTTTTTCTCTGAATCAGATCTTCAACTTCCTGTTCTACAGTCGGGAAATAACTTTTTAGAGTTTGAAATGTATTTCGAGTTGAAAATCCTGTAAATGTGGTATACATTTCTTCAGGAACTTCAATATTCAGTTCTGAAAATTGTAAATAATATGCATAACGATGAACGGGTTCCGTGTCAACGATTACGCCGTCCATATCAAAAATTACTGTTTTAATCATTATTTTTTAAGGTACTAAGATTCTAAGGGACAAAGGTTCAAAGGTCTGCTTATTTTGTGTTTTACTTTGACAAAGTTCTTTTAACTTTTTTTTAAGTTCAAAAAACTAAGATTCTGCTTTTCAGCTACAAAAACCTTAGTAGCTTAGAATCTTAGCATCTTAGAACCTTATTTTTTAAGCAAATATCTAATCACCGTTTCAGCAGCGTGCAAACCAAATAATCCTGGCATATAGCTGTTTGTTCCGTAGAATGACTTTTTGAAGTTTTTACCGTCTGTTAATTTTAAGCTTTTTTCATCTTGAATTTCAGAAGAGAAAACGACTTTCAATTTATTGATTTTTACTTCTTTTAAACGCTTACGAATTGTTTTTGAGAAATAGCAATTAATTGTTTTTGAAATATCCGCTACTTTTACTTTAGAAGCCAACATTTTTCCTCCAGCACCCATACTGCTGATGATTTTTACTCTTTTGCGTTTTGCAGCAATAATCAAATTTAATTTCGGAGTAATACTATCGATGCAGTCCAAAACATAATCAAATTCTGGAGAAACAATCTCAAAAGCACGCTCTGGAGAAAGAAATTCCTGAACACGTGTTAAATTTAATTCTGGATTAATATCCATTAAACGATCACCTACAATTTTAATTTTCGGCTGACCAACTGTTGAATGTAAAGCTGGTAATTGACGGTTAATATTGGTGATATCCACAACGTCTCCGTCTACAATTGTCATATTCCCTACTCCTGCTCTTGCTAAAAATTCAGCTGCAAAAGATCCAACTCCTCCTAGTCCTACGACTAAAACATTAGATTTTTGCAAATTTTCTAATCCTTCTTTAGTAAACAAAAGCTCAGCTCTTTCTGTCCATTCTGCCATATATTCTTTTTTGTTGTTTTTATTCTTTTTGTTTCAAGTTTAATGTTTCAATTTTTTTTTGTTGTCACCCTGAGCGAAGTAGAAGGGCGCTCCAATTGGCAAGATTTACGACTTATAAATCAATATTTCATTTCTCACAGTTGACATTTTACAATCCAAACACACTTCTATAATTGCTTGAAATAATACTTTCTAATTCTTTTAAATTTAATCCTTTATACTCAGAAGCTAATTCGTAAACTTGCTTAATTGATTCTTCAATAGTATCTGTTTCTAAGAAAAAACGATCATTTGGAACATTTTGAAAAACCGATTTCAAATCTGGATTTTTTAATAAATATTTTCCAAATGAAAGATAAAATCCAGCGTTGATTAATTGTTCTGCCAATTGATTATTTTTTGAAAAACCATGAATAATCATTGGGACACTTATCTTCATTTTCTTTTTGATTGCCATGACTTCCTGAAAAGCAGCAACGCAATGAATTACCAAAGGTTTTTTAAATTTTTCCGCTAGTTCCAATTGCTTTTCAAAAACAGAAACTTGTAAATCAAACGGAACTTCTATTCTTTTATCTAACCCACATTCGCCTATTGCCAAACAATTTTGGGTTTGCAGTTTTTCTTCAATAATTTTTAAATCTTCATCAAGCCGACTTTCGTCAATATACCAAGGATGAATTCCTATCGAATAAAACGGAATTGACGCATCAAAATCTTTTGGATATTGATTAACCAATTCTAAAACATCTGATTGATTGGTAAATTGATGGGTATGAAAATTAAAATATTCCATTAATGAAAAGTCTTTACACCAGCTTTGATTTCGATTTTCAAATCGTTTTCCTGCGGTACAAGCGGACAAGAATATTTGTAGTTATAAGCACAATACGGATTATAAGCTTGATTGAAATCGACAGCTATAGTATTTCCTTTCGGAATTTCTAAATCAATATAACGACCGCCAATGTAACTTTCTTTACCACTTGTTAAATCTGAGAAAGGCAAGAAAAGATGATTTTTATACTTTTCCTGAACTATAAGCTCTAAACTTTGATAAACAGCAAGCTGAAAAGCTTTTCCGTTTATTTTGAAGTTTAAAGTTCCGTATTTAATATACTTTGGAGTATATTTTCCAGAAGTTTTCATTTCAAAAACTTTTCCGCCTTTGGCTTTTACCAAAGTGGCGTTCACAAAATAAGTTTCAGAAATAGGAAAAAAATCTAAGCTTTTAAAAGTTTTTAAATCTTCAGCCATTAACGGACTTGTCTTAGGATCAGCAAATTCGGAGTTGATTTTCTTTTGAAACTTCTGAACATCAGTTTTACTAAACTTTTTTTGTGCAAAGCCAAAATTAAAAACCAACAATAAAGCTAGGGCGTTTATAGTTTTCATCTTAGAAATTTTCTGCAAAAATAGTTCAAAAGTAACAAAACAACAACCACTTAACGAGACAAAGTTTGCTAACTTTGTGACGATAATCTATCACACAAAATGCTTAAAAACGCCCTAACCCACTACATCAACAACTTTCGAGGTTTTACCAGAGAAGTTTGGATTCTTGCTATCATTACTTTTATCAACCGCGCTGGAACAATGGTTCTTCCTTTTTTATCAAAATATTTAAAAGAAGACTTACATTTTACTTACAATCAAGTTGGATGGATTATGGTGGCTTTTGGTTTTGGGTCAATGCTCGGCTCTTGGTTAGGAGGTAAACTATCAGATAAAATAGGATTCTATAAAATCATGATTTTTAGCTTATTTACCAGTGGAGTTTCTCTTTTCTTTGTACAATATATTACTACTTTCTGGGCGCTTTGTGTTGCTATGTTCATTCTTATGACAATTGCAGATATGTTTCGCCCCGCCATGTTCGTATCTCTAGGAGCTTATGCCAAACCAGAAAACAGAACTCGTGCCCTAACATTGGTACGTCTTGCCGTAAATTTAGGTTTTGCTGCAGGGCCAGCTTTAGGTGGCTTGATTATTATGGGAATGGGTTATTCTGGTTTGTTTTGGGTTGATGGAGCTTCATGTATCATTTCAATCTCCATTTTTGCTTTATTGGTAAAAGAAAAGAAAAAGGCCACTCACGATGATAAAGCAGAAAGTGCTTCTGATGTGAAATCGGTTTTTCATGATAAGATTTTCTGGGTTTTCTTGTTTGTAAGTTTCATTACAGCTATGATTTTCTTCCAGCTTTTTACAACTCTTCCTTTATATCATAATGAAAAATTTGGCTTAAGCGAATTTCAAACTGGTCTTTTAATGACTTTAAACGGTCTTTTAATCTTCTCTCTCGAAATGCCAACTGTTGGGTTTTTAGAACGAAAAGCTTTTCCTAAAATTAGAATTATAATAGTCGGTTCTTTTGTAATGGCGTCCAGTTTCTTTTTGTTGCTTATTAATTTCTGGGCAGGAATACTGGTTGTTAGCATGGTTTGCATTTCTATTGGCGAAGTTCTTACTTTCCCGTTTTCCAATGCATTTGCACTGAGCCGTGCACCGCGCGGACAAGAAGGCCGCTATATGGCACTTTATACCATGAGTTTTAGTCTTGCTCACATTGTGAGTTCTAAACTTGGTTTTGAAATTATTACCAGATTCGGCTATCAAATTAACTGGCTTTTCATGGCTTGCATTGGTGTTGTCGCAACTGGATGCTGCATTTGGATAAAAAATGCTTTAATCAACAAAAAAGCTTCATAAACAACTTTTAACTTTTTAAATCATTATAATTCAATTTATTACCATTAAATTTGAATAGCTTTTTTGCGTCTTAAACCGAAAGCAAACTTAATTTTTAGTTAAATAACTATTTTTATAGTTGCATAACTAAAAAAATAGTTGTAGGTTTGAATTAAAATTAGAGAAGATGCAGAAGTTAACAAACAAAGAAGAAGAAATTATGATGATTTTATGGAAGCTAAAGAAAGCTTTTGTAAAAGAAATTCAAGCCGAAATCACAGAAGATCAGCCGCATTACAACACATTATCTACTATTGTGCGTAATTTGGAAGAGAAAGGATATGTTGGGCACAATGCTTTTGGAAATACACACCAATACTTTCCGATTGTGCCGATTGAAGATTACAGAAAAGGATTTATGAAAACCGCTATCGATAATTACTTTAATAGTTCTTATAAGAGCATGGTTTCCTTTTTTGCGAAAGAAGAAAAAATTTCTGCTGATGAATTGCGTGAAATTTTATCGATGATCGAAAATAAAAAAGAAGATAAATAATTCGGGTTATGGAAGCACTTTTCATCTATACTATCAAATCAAGCAGTTTAATGTTTTTGTTTTATTGCGCATACTTTTTCTTGTTGCGCAAAGAGACATTCTTTAACAGCAACAGATGGTTTCTTTTGTCAGGTTTAATTGTATCGGCAATTCTGCCATTATTGACTTATACAAAGATAATATGGATAAATGCTGCTCCCGAATTTAATACCGATTTTCAGAATATTATATCGAACACATCTCAAAACGAATCTTCTGAATTTAATTGGAATTATTTCGTACTTGTTTTTTACGCCATTGGCCTTTTGATATTCTTAATAAAATTGGCAATTGATTTTTATAGTTTGAATTCCATTATTAAAGGAAAAAAAATCAAACAGCAGGCCGATTTCAAATTCATAGATATAAACGAAAACATTGCGCCTTTCTCCTATTTTGAATATATCGTATACAACTCATCACTGTACACAGCTTCAGAATTGGAAAGCATAATTGAACACGAAAAAGTGCACAGCGATCAAAATCACACATTTGATGTCTTGATTTCGAGAGTATTTAGCATTATTTTCTGGTTCAATCCGATTGTTTGGTTTTACAAAAAAGCGATAACTCAAAACCTAGAGTTTATTGCCGACAGCGAGGCCGCAAAAAAACTACAAGACAAAAAAGCGTACCAATACACGCTTTTAAAAATAACAACACACGAAAATTGTGTTGCAATCACCAATCATTTTTATCAATCATTAATCAAAAAACGAATTGTCATGTTAAACAAAAGTCAATCAAAAAAAAGAAACTCTTGGAAGTATTATGCTGTAATCCCAGCTCTTGCAGCATTTGTACTATTATTTCAAATTGAAGTAATTGCAAAAGAAAGGCCTCAAACTTTAAAATCAGCATCGAATGAAATTAAATCTGTTGATGTTTACAAAATCTGGAAAAACTCAACAGATGCTGAGCTTAAAGAGATCAAAGAAAAGTTAAAAAAACTGCACAACATTAATTTTGAAGTTTCTAACTTAAAAAGAAACTCAGAAAATGAATTAACTTCAATTAAAGTTGATTTAATTAACGGGAAAGAAAAATCTCAATCTATCCAAACAGGCGGAAAAGAAGCTATCAAAGATTTTGGAATAATTGTGACTACAGATGAAACTGGCGCTAAGAAAGCTGGCATTCAAACTTCTGATGAAAAAATCACTATCAGAAAAAAAGTTACAGTAAATGACAATGCTAAAAACGCTACAGAAATTAAAAATACAATTACTAATACAGAAACCCATGTTAACACTAATTCTATTACTAGTACAAAAACTGACAGTGATACTAATTCAAATATTAGCACTACTGTAATTATAAATAAAGATAATAACACTAAAGTTATTACAACTGGAGGCGCAACTGTCGCTGTTTCAAATGGCACAAAAAAGAATGTTAAAGCATCTAGCCCACTTATAATTGTTGATGGAGAAGAAATGCCTTCTAATTATGATTACAATAGCATTAAACCAACTGATATTGAATCTGTAAATGTTTTAGATGGAGTTAATGCAACTGGACAATATGGAGATAAAGCTTCAAACGGAGTAATCGAAATTGTAACCAAGAAATAATTCGTTTCTAATTTTTAAATAGAAAAAATGCAAAAACTAACCAACAAAGAAGAAGAAATCATGCATATTTTATGGAAGCTAAAAAAGGCTTTTGTAAAAGAGATCCAAGCAGAGATTTTAGAAGATCAGCCACATTACAATACTTTGTCTACCATTGTTCGTAATCTGGAAGAGAAAGGTTATGTAGCGCACAATGCCTTTGGAAATACACATCAGTATTATCCAGCAGTAAGCATTGAAGATTACAGAAAAGGCTTTATGAGCACTGCTATTGACAATTATTTCAATAGTTCTTATAAAAGTATGGTTTCATTTTTTGCCAAAGAAGAAAAAATTTCGGCAGACGAATTACGTGAAATCCTAAATATGATCGAAAATCCAAAAGAAGATAAATAATCAAAATAGTATGGAAGCACTTTTCATTTTTATCCTAAAATCAAGCGGATTATTGGCAATGTTTTATTTTGCTTACATTTTTTTACTTCGCAAAGAGACTTTTTTCAACAGCAGCCGTTGGTTTTTAATTGCTGGTTTAATTACTTCTGTTGTACTTCCTTTTGTAGTTTACACCAAAGTAATTTGGGTCGAAGCACCGCCTGCGCTTTCTCCTGCTCCAATTATTACAACTACAGAAAATGCTGTAAAAAACATTCCAGTTTCAAGTCAAGATGTCATTGCTTACACACCTCAATATAAACCAACAACGGTTACTGTTGTTGAAGAAGAAAATTTTGTAATCAACTGGAATTTAGTGCTGGCTGTAGTTTACGGAATTGGCTTCTTGGCTTTCATGATCAAATTTGCTCTTGATTTTTACAGCTTAAACGCTGTTTTGAAAGGAAAGAAAATTGAACAGCAAAATGATTTTAAATTCATAGATGTGGATGAAAACATAGCTCCCTTCTCCTATTTCGATTATATTGTATATAACTCATCACTATATACAGCTGCAGAATTGGAGAATATTCTGGAACATGAAAAAGTACACAGCGATCAAAAACACACTGTAGATGTTTTGATTTCGAGAATCTTCTGTATCCTATTTTGGTTTAATCCAATTGTTTGGCTTTACAAAAAAGCAATTTTGCAAAATCTAGAATTTATTGCAGACAGCGAAGCTTCTAAAAAAATTGCAGACAAGAAAGCCTATCAGTACACACTTTTAAAAATCACAACGCATGAAACTTGTGTTGCAATCACCAATCATTTTTATCAATCATTAATCAAAAAACGAATTGTCATGTTAAACAAAAATCAATCAAAGAAAAGAAACTACTGGAAATATTCGGCAGTAATTCCTGCTCTTGGGGCATTTGTCCTTTTATTCCAAATAAAGACCATTGCCCAAGAAAAGAAACAAAATGAAGCTGCTATTCAAAGAGATACCATCAAAGATTCTGATGAAACAATTAAAATAACAAAAAATACAACTGACAAGGAATTAAACGAACTTCCTGGAAAGTTAAAAGCAAATCATAATCTTGACGTTGAGATTTCGGATGTAAAAAGAAATACCAAAGAAGAATTAACTGCAATTCAGATCAAAGTAAAATCAGATTCTGGAAAAAAACAAACTATCAAAATTGACGGAGACCAAGCTATAAAAGATTGCGAACTGGCCATTGGAACAGACGAAAATGGAGCAAAATCGATCAACATTAACACAGACAAAAACTTTAAAGTACCTGTAATAATTAGAAACGAAAGAGTTATTGTTCGTAATGGAGATATCGCTCCTCCAACACCGCCAACGCCACCAGCATTTCCTTCAGGACCACTACCTCCTGCTCCTGCAGTTGACATGTCAAAAATGCCAAAACCTCCAGTTGCTCCTAGAAATCCAAAGGACAAGGTAGCTATGCAGAAGTTTGAGAAAGAAATGGAAGAATTTGAAAAGAAAATGGAAAAATTCCAACCAAACATTGATGCTATGTCTGCTTATGGAGATGCTGTTAGCGAAATCATGTCTAAACGTGAAGCTATTTATGAAAAGGAAATGGAGAAATACCAAGTTGCAATGGAAAAATTCAATGCTCAAATGGGAAAATTTAACTATGACTTTAAATTTAACTTTGGAGAAGATTCTCAAGAGTACGAAAGCAATATGAAGCAATACGAACAAGACATGAAACAGTATGAGCTTGATATGAAACAGCATGCAAAAGACATGAAGCAACATGCGAAAGACATGAAACAACATGAGAAAGATATGAAACAGCATGAAAAAGACATGAAAGAAATGGAAAAACAAAACAAAAAAGCATAATTGCATTATTTTGAAATATAGAAAAACCAGCGCTCAAAACGCTGGTTTTTCAGAATTTAAATACTTTCACATTTTACTACTAAAAGACTTTGCTTCAAACACAAAGTCTTTTTTTTGTATCTTTGCCGAAACAAATCTACTATGTATAAATTATTAGCTAAACTAAATAAATTACTTTTGCCAAGCTTTACCAAACAAGGTTTAGATATTTCTAAAGCAAAGAAATGGCAAATGGCAATTATTGGTTATCGCGCCTATGTAACAAAAAAAGCTTTAGGCAATTAATTTAGAATACATTTTTTTTATCCCGACAGAAGCAAATCTTTTTATGATTCTGTCATACTTTTTATGAAAAACAGAGACATCAGCTTATCTCCTGTTCCAGCAGTATTATTAGCAATTATCAGTGTGCAATTCGGAGCCGCGATTGCAAAGACACTTTTTCCAACAATCGGAGCAGCAGGCACAGCATCCATGCGTATTGGCATTTCGGCAATAATTTTATTATTAGCTTATCGAACCAATTTAAAAACCATAACTCCAAAACAATGGAAGGTGGTAATTCCTTACGGCTTATCACTTGGGGCTATGAATTTAATTTACTACCTCGCTATAGAAAGAATTCCAATTGGGTTGGCAGTAACCTTAGAATTTGTTGGACCTTTATTGCTTGCAATAGCTGGCTCTAAACGTTTAGTCGATTATTGTTGGGTATTACTAGCCGCAATTGGCATCTTGTTAATTGCACCTTGGACAAATGACCGTTTAGATCCTTTGGGAATTATATGTGCTCTTTTGGCTGGAGCTTTTTGGAGTGCTTACATTGTTTTAGGCGGAAAAGTTTCAAAAATAATGAATGATGGTGATGCTGTGGCTACAGGAATGTTATTTGCAGCTCTTCTAGTTTTACCTTTTGGTTTCCTAGAAAACGGATTAAGCAATCTAACGCCAAAACTATTCGGAATGGGTGTTGCTCTTGCTCTTTTATCGAGTGCAATTCCGTTTACATTAGAAATGAATGCTTTAGGAAAACTTCCGCCTCGTACTTTTAGCATTTTAATGAGTTTAGAACCAGCAGCAGCTTCTATTTGCGCGTTTATTTTCCTTAAAGAAAGTTTGAATTTTTATGAAATTCTAGCCGTAATATGCGTTGTAATTGCTTCTGCAGGAAGTACACTAACGGCTAAAAAATAAGTTTAGAAAACTTCTAAAATTAAAATTCCAAATTCCAATGCAAAAATTGGAGTTTGGAATTTTAATTTTTGGAATTTAAGCCTACTTATTTTTTAGGAAGCAGTACTGCATCAACAACGTGAATTACCCCATTTGATTGATTTACATCTGCGATAGTAACTTTTGCTTTATTACCATTTTCATCCGTAATGTATAAGTCTTTTCCTTTCATCCAAGCTGTTAGGGTTCCGCCATTTACCGCTTTTATAGTAGCTTTTCCTTTACCTTCTTTTATTGCTTTTGCAATATCAGAAGCATTCCATTTTCCAGCAGCAACATGATAAGTCAAAATGTTTTGAAGTTGCTTTTTATTCTCTGGTTTTAACAATGTTTCTACGGTTCCTTTTGGCAATTTATCAAAGGCTTCATTTGTTGGAGCAAAAACGGTAAAAGGGCCTTTTCCTTTTAAAGTCTCAACTAAATCGGCGGCTTTAACAGCTGCAACTAATGTTGTATGATCTTTTGAATTTACAGCGTTTTCAATAATATTTTTGTTTGGATACATCGCTGCACCACCAACCATTACTGATTTTTGTGCATTTGATGTAAATGCAAATCCTAAAGCTAAAACTGCAAGGGCTAAAAATTTTCTAGTTTTCATATTTAAATGATTTTAAGTTATAAGCTCATTTACGGTTATAAACTTGTTTTGGTTTTCACATGAAACTAATCTTATGTAAAAAAGCGCAGATTCTCTTTTAAATTTCCAGCAAAACAAGGCATTAACTTAATTTAATTTTTCTTTAAAAAATTTAAAATATTTGATTTTTGCATTTCTTTTATTGTTAAATTTAAAAACAAAAATCATCAATTATGAAAAATTTAGCTCAAAAATTCAGAGATAGAAAATTAAAATCAGGAGTTGATTTAACTGCAATGGTTAGTATTTCTTTTTTACTTATTGCATTTTTTATGATTGTTAACGAATTATCAAAACCTCCAAAAATGAATTTGTATCTGCCAGAGAAATATGCTTGTCTAGAAAATATTGGATGTGTCAAAGCTGATCAAATGTTTACAATATTATTAGATAAAAATGGTAAAATGATTACTTATTCAGGTCTGTTAGAATTTCCATTAGACAAACCAAAAGAGTTTAAATTTCAAAAAAATGATATAAGACGAGAAGTTTTTCGCAAAAAGAAAGAAATTAAAGATTATATGATTTCTGAAGGAGAGCCAATGAGTGGTGTTGTCGTTATTATAAAACCAAGCAAGTATTCAAACTATGGCAGTTTAGTAAATATAGTGAATGAAATGAAAATTGCCAATATTGAAACCTATTCAATAGTTGACGATTTTACTGCTGAAGAATCAAAATTATTGGCCTCTAATTAGTCTCACTTAGTAATCAAAATTATATGAAAAATTTGCCTCAAAAAGTTAGGAGCAGAAAGTTAAACTCAAGAGTTGATTTGACTGCAATGGTCAGTGTTTCTTTTTTGCTGATTATATTTTTTATGGTTGTTGGGGAATTGTCAAAATCCAAAGTAATGGATTTGAGTTTACCAGATAAAGACCCAGGATGTAAAAATTTTTCTTGTGGACATATTAAAGGAAGTCGTTTATATACAATTTTACTCGATAAAGATGACAAAATAATAACGTATTCTGGAATACTAGAATACGATATAAGTACTCTAAAAAAAATGAAATTTGAAAATAATGTTATTCGTAAAGAAGTATTTCGTAAAAAGAAGGAAGTGAGTGAATATATGAGTTCTCTTGGCAAACCCAAAAGCGGAGTTATTGTTATTATTAAACCAAGCAAAAAAAGTAATTTTAAAAATCTAATTGACATTTTAGACGAAATGGCTATTGCAAAAATAGATACTTATGCGATTGTAAGTGATTTCAGTCCGGAAGAATCTAAATTATTAGCTTCAAATTAATATCAAAGCCTTATGAAAAACTTACCCCAAAAAGTCAGAAGCAAAAAGTTAAACTCAAAAGTAGATTTAACTCCAATGGTTAGCGTTTCCTTTTTATTGATTATATTTTTTATGGTTGTTGGGGAATTATCGAAGCCAAAACTTATGGAACTATATTCTGGAAGAGGAGGTTGCGGTCCTGAGCCTGAATGTAACAAACCCGACGAAAATATTGTTTTAACTTTATTACTTGATAAAAACGACAAAATAATAACTTACCATGGACTACTAGCATTTCCTATACAAGCCCCTAAAGAAGTTAACTATGAGAAAAATGGAATACGAAAAGAGCTAATAGAAAAAAATAAAATGGTTTTAGAATATTCAGCAAGACTTGGTAGACCAGGAAGAGGAGTTACAGTCATTATAAAACCAACAGAAAAATCTAATTATGGAAATCTTGTAGATATATTAGATGAGATAAAAATGGCTAATATAACTTCGTATGCAATTGTTCCTCAGTTTACACCAGAAGAATCAAAATTATTAGCTTCAAGATAGTGCATTAAAATATTTAGTTGTATATGAATTCTTTTATTCAAAACATTCAAAATTAAAACAACCAAATTTAATTAGATGAAGTAAGATAAAGGTACCCTGCCTTTTCTTTCCAAACAGCATTTGCAGCCTCATAACTAAGTATGTAAAAATAAGTTCCGTCTGGCAATATACTGGATTTTTTTACTGTTGCCCTTCCATCAGAATATCCGTAAAAGAAATTATTATCAATTCCATAACCTGTTGTTGAAAATACTTTTACGCCCCAACGATTATATATTTCGAGTTTATTATTAGGAAAATTAGAAATTCCGTCTATTTGCAAATAATCATTTTTACCATCCTCGTTTGCAGAGATGGCGTTGTGTACTATAATATCGTTAGAAGAATTAGATAAAATTCGCCCAAGAGTAAATATCCCATCATTATCAATAGATGCAGTTGCTATTTTATTGCTTTCATCTACAGCAGTTGCATAAAACATCCATTTATTTGCCGTTTCATCCCATCTTACAATTGCTAATTGCGTTCCAGAAGCGCCATTAATGATTTGGTCTGGAGTTGTTTCTTCATTCCAAGATAAAGTGAGTGCAATATCTACAGGATTCTGATTGCTTTCGAAGCTCCAATATTCAGGTTGATCAATAATCTGAATTAAGGGATCTTTCTGATTGTGAGGATGTAAAGCATTTGAATCTTTTAGATAATACCTACTGCTAAAAAAATTAGTAGACGAATTGCTTTGACTTATCGCAGAAGGTCTAAAAAAACCTCCATCACCGATAGGAAATTCAAACTGATTATTTTTATTTCTTTCTACGTAACCCGCAACATAACTATTATTGCTTGTATTTTTATGTATGGCTTTTTCTTCAAACAAAAAATTCCCAGGCTGACTTACATTATCTACAATTCCATAAAAGAAATCAGAATTGCCAAAAACACTAATATCTCCAGACAATAAAAAGGCTGGCTGAATAAAATTATTTTCGAATCTTACATTATATAATTCGCTCAATGATTCTCCAGAAATAGTTTGTGCCGCAGAGCTTCCTTTAAAATAAGTTAATCCTGTAGTCAAATTTTGAGAAAAAGTCACCAACCCATCATTATTGAAATCAGCATAAACATAAAAAGTTCCGTCGTTTACAAAATTTCCTGTTGTTTTATTATCAAAAGATTGTATCGTAGATAGTATCGTATTTGATGCAACTGTTAACTCACCTATGTTTGAAGTCTGCGAATTTATTTTCTCTATGCAGCATATTGATAATACAAGCAAGTATATTACTATTTTATTCATAATTTCTTACTTTAATTTATTAACTACTTCTTCTAAACGTTGTAAACGAGTTTCAAGATCAGTAATTTTTTGACTTTGTTTTTCAATTACCAACTGCTGTTCTTGTACAGCTTTTACAAGCGGAACAACAAATTCTGAGTAACGAAGACTATAAAAATCTTTATCAGTTGCAGGCTTAACAATTCCACTAAATTCGTAACCAATAGAATTCGCTGCAGACTCTACCTCTTGAGCAATAAACCCCGATTGCAAATCGGTTGTTCCTTTTTTAAGATGATAGGTAACAGGACGAAGTTTATTGATGAAATTTATACCAAAAGAACTCGTTTTTATATCTTTTTTTAAACGTAAATCTGAAGGATTGGACCATGCCACCTGACCACCAATGCTTGTCATAACATCATTTCCTATCTGTACAGTATTATTTCCTCTACCAAGAGCTGCGTAACCAATAACAACTTCATTAGTAGCAAAATTGTTAAGTGCTCTTATCTGATTGCCCACATAAACAGAATTATTAACTGTGTTTAAATTATTCGTTCCCGAAGCACCAAAATATCTTCCGCTTTCAAACCCGATTGCTACGTTTCCTGAGCCATTTGCATTACCATATAAAGCATTAGCTCCCATAACTGTATTATTGCCTCCTGAAAAATTTGAATATAATGCAGAATCTCCTAAGGCTGTATTATTGCTTCCTGTGCTACCACTATTACCAGCACTATTTCCTATGCCCGTATTATTGTTCCCTACTGAATTATTTGCCAAGGCTCGATAACCAATTGCAACATTTAAGCTCCCTGTCTGATTGGCTATCATAGCTTCTACACCAGTGGCTATATTGTAATTCCCAGTTGTATTTGATTCAAGTGCATTAAGTCCTGATGCTATATTATTACTTCCTGTTGTATTAGCACCAAGAGAAAAATCTGCAATTGAAATATTATTGCTCCCTGTTGTATTTGAAGAAAGAGTCAAAACTCCAATTGCCACATTCCTAGTTCCTATAGTATTTTCAATTAGTGCACTATAACCTATTGCTGTATTATTATTAACAGTACTATTTGATAATGAATTAGTTCCAATGGCAACATTAAAACTTCCGCTAACACTTTTTGCTAACGCATTATAACCTAATACAGTATTATAATTTCCTCTATTATTTAAATTTAAACTTGAAGTTCCAATTGCAACATTTGAATTTCCTCCCGAATCCTGATTAGCTCCAACTCCAAAAGAAGTATTGTTTGTGCTTAAAAGACCACTTTGAATGTTGTTTCGTTTAAAAACTAAATCAACATTATCTGTAGTACCTAGAAAATTTATACCAGCTACTGTGGCTGAATTTCCTCTTATATCCCATTTTTGTTTTAATTCTGTTGCTAAATCTTCTACTGCCCCTTGCACATTTGTCGAAGGAACAGCAACCGTTGTTGCAGAGGCTATAATAGCTGTACTAGGTGTTAGTAACGCTGTTTCAATAGGAGAATTAATTGTATATGGAGTCGCTGTTTCTCCATTTCCAGTAATTGTAACATTGTCTCCAGCTGTGATTGAAGATTTTAAACCACTTAAATCAAGAGGAGTTGCTGTACCATTTTCATTACTATAGCTTAATGTGCTAGTTGCTGAGTCATAAGATAAAGATGTTAGCGTTTCCTGAATATTCTCTTGTAAACCTTCTTCATTATAATAATTAGCAATTATATTTCCACTTAGTACGACTGGAGTAATTTTGGTTGTGGTCTCTCTTATATCTACTGGTGTTCCTCCAGCTTCATTAACATACTGGGCTATTACATTTCCTGCAGTTATAATTGGAGTTATTGTCGTAACTGTTTGATTTGCCACAATTGCAGCATTATCAATAAAACTTCCTCCGTCGGTTCCAACTGTGATTAAATTGCCTGAATTAGCACTTACAATTTTTGATGCAGAAATTGTTCCTGCTTCGTTTGTATAGCTTATATCTCCAGTGGTAAGATTTTGAGATTGTGTAGTTATTGTTTCCTGAATTGCAACTGAAGTTCCCACTTCGTTAGAATAATTTGCTATTGTATTTCCAGTGGTAACAACAGGAGTTACGGCTGTAATCGTTTCTGAACCTTTTACCAGATTGGATAAATTTATTATTGTCGGAATTCCATTTTCCGGATTATAAGTAAGCGTTTGAGCTGTTGAATCGTATATCAAACTGGTCTGAGTTTCGGCACCCTGAACTAAATTTAATAAGTTCACAACAGTAGGCACTCCATTTTCTGGAGTATAAGTAAGTGTATTTCCCGTAGCATCATAAACCAGACTGGTCAAAGTTTCATCGTTTTTAATGATGTTTGTCAGCTCGGTTACAACCGCTGGATTATTAAATATAGTAGAAGCATTATTTGTTACATCACCCACTACGTCGATTACAGTTACTGTATTATTTTCATTGGTGTAGGTATGCTTACCGTCAGTAGCGTTGGACAAAGTTGTAATCGTTTCTGAACCTTTTACCAGATTGGATAAATTTATTATTGTCGGAATTCCATTTTCCGGATTATAAGTAAGCGTTTGAGCTGTTGAATCGTATATCAAACTTGTCTGAGTTTCGGCACCCTGAACTAAATTTAATAAATTCACAACAGTAGGCACTCCATTTTCTGGAGTATAAGTAAGTGTATTTCCCGTAGCATCATAAACCAGACTGGTCAAAGTTTCATCGTTTTTAATGATGTTTGTCAGCTCGGTTACAACCGCTGGATTATTAAATATAGTAGAGGCATTATTGGTTACATCGCTCACTACGTCGATTACAGTTACTGTATTATTTTCATTGGTGTAGGTATGTTTGCCATCTACAGCATTAACCAGAGTTGTAATCGTCTCACTATCTTTTACTATATCCTGAAAATTAATTGTCTGCTGATTTCCATTTTGATCAATATAAGAAAATGTGTTCGTAACAGGATTATAAATCACTGATCCTTCTGGAATTGTAGTCTCAGAAGAAATCACTACCCTGTTCCATTTATTATTAAACCAATAGTAATAACCTGGAGTAACATTTAATGGCGATGTACCAGCTGTTGCTTCATTAAAAACCAAAAGACTTGATGGTAACGAACCTGCATTAATAATTGGACTCATGCTAGTTGTACTTTGCAGCTGAACTCTCGTAATTAAAATTCCCCTATTAGCAGCAACGACATCCAGTTGAGAAGAATTATTTGGTAAAGGAGTTCCAATTCCAACTTGTGCATTACATAAACCTCTAAAAATAATGAATAAAAGTAAAAGTTTAATTTTCATAGATTTTGATTTAAATTAATAAAATAAAACAGGAGAAAATTTTATAATATCATAATCAAAATATTAATTACATATTCATAAAAGAAATACAGAAATCAAAAAACTGGAATTTTTAAAGGGAGATATAATTAGATGTTTATAGGCATAAATAGTGAGTTTCTTAAAATGTAATTATTTTTGTTAATGACAAGATTAATATTGATTTAATTGAACCTAAATAACAAAGCTACCCAATAAGTTAATTCAGAAAAACATTGAATGAATTATCTATAAAATATATAAAATCAGATCATTCAAGCAGTTTATCATAAAAAAAAAAAACATAACTAATTGTTTTTCAATACTATAAACTTACAAAAAAAATATAATACATTGATGCCAGAAATTGAAAAATCCAGCAATATTTTTTAATATAAAATAAAAGTCTCACATTACTATGGAACTTTCTATTTATAAAAACTTAATAATTATTTTTCTCAGTTTTTTCCATTTTAGCTTTTAAAGCAGCCAATAGATTATTGTTGTCACCTAAAGTAGTAGTTGGTATGTTTGTATGTGCAGAAAATAAAAAAGAGGAAGTTGAATTCCTCTTTTTAATCTATAAATTAAAAAATCATTCAGAAATTTATTAGTACTTATTGTTTATCTAATAATGTTTCTAATCGTTTTAATCTGCTCTCTAAATCATTGATTTTTTTATATTGATCCTCAATAATATTTTGTTGTTCTTGAACTGCTTTTACTAAAGGAACGACAAAAGTTGCGTAATTTAGGCTATAAAAATCATTTGCATTAGCTGGTTTAGAAACACCACTAAATTCATAGTTTAAACTATTTGCCGCTGCTTCAACTTCTTGAGCAATAAAACCAGACCTCAGATTAGTACTTTCATTATTCATAAAATACGTTACAGGTCGCAATTTGTTTATAAAATTCAAACCAAAAGAACTGTCATTTATATTATTCTTAAGACGTTTGTCTGAGCTTGTCAAAAATGCGCTAGCTGTCATTGAACCACTTGTATATACACCAGTTACTTGAGCATTTCCTAACTGAATAGTATTGCTCCCTCTACTCACCGCGTTATTTCCTATCACAATTTGATTAGTATTTCCATCAGCATTAACTAATGTATTTATACCAATAAAAATAGAGTTATCTACTAAAGTTGCAAGAGCACCTCCAGATACGCCAATGAACGCCCCACTGTTTGTTCCAATGGCAATGTTGTTATTTCCAACATCTGAATATCTTAATGCATTAGTCCCAAATGCAATGTTACCGCTCCCAGTTTTATTTAAGTTCGTTGCATAATTTCCAACGCCAATATTATCATTCCCAGAAACATTCGCATTCATTGTATTTATACCAATACCAATATTAGCAGAACCTGAACCATTATTAAATAGAACTTTTGTTCCTACTGCTATATTTTGCTGCCCGTTTGTATTAAAAGCTAAAGCTCCATAACCAATTGCTGTATTCCATTGTCCTGTAGTATTACTTTTTAGTGCTTCTGCCCCAATTGCAGTATTTAATGATCCAGTAGTATTAAGATTCAAAGCACTAGAACCAAATGCTGTATTATTAGCACCGGTAGATGATGGGTTTAAAGCATTAACTCCGAAAGAAGTGTTATATAAGCTCAACAAACCACTTCTAACATTATTGCGTCTAAAAACTAAATCATTGTCATCTCTTGTTCCAATAAAATTTGTATTTGCATTTGTACCTAAATTACCTCTAATATCCCATTTTTGCTTTAATTCTGTAGCTAAATCTCCAATAGCCCCTTGCACATTAGTAGAAGGTACCGCAATTGTTGTCGCAGATGCTACAATAGGTGTACTAGGTGTCAATAATGCAGTTTCAACTGGAGAGTTTATGATGTATGGAGTTCCTGTTTTACCATCACCAGTAATTGTAACATTAGCTCCAGCAGTTACTAAAGATTTTAGCCCACTTAAATCAAAGGGAGTTGTAGTTCCATTTTCGCTACTATAACTTAATGAACTAGTTGTTGGATCGTAAGACAGAGATGTTACTGTTTCCTGAATTGAAACCGGAATCCCTTCCTCGTTAGAATAGCTTGCTATTGCATTTCCTGCAGTGACAACAGGAGTTACAGACGTAACGGTTTCGTTTGCCGTAACTGCCACATGGTCAACAAAGCTTCCTCCGTCGGTTCCTGCAGTAATTAAATTCCCTGCATCAGCGCTTATAACTTTTGATGTCGAAACTTTTCCCGCTTCATTTGTGTAAGATATATCTCCCGTAGCAGGATTTTGGGACTGTGCCGTTATCGTTTCCTGAATTGAAACTGGGATACCTTTCTCGTTTGAATAGCTTGCTATTGCATTTCCTGCAGTGACAGCAGGAGTAATTGTGGTAACGGTTTCATTTGCCGTAACTGCCGCATGGTCAACAAAGCTTCCTCCGTCGGTTCCTGCAGTAATTAAATTCT
>NZ_QJRH01000050.1 GCF_003254545.1 Flavobacterium tistrianum | reverse complement strand
TGAAACTGGGATACCTTTCTCGTTTGAATAGCTTGCTATTGCATTTCCTGCAGTGACAGCAGGAGTTATAGACGTAACGGTTTCATTTGCCGCAACTGCCGCATGGTCAACAAAGCTTCCTCCGTCGGTTCCTGCAGTAATTAAATTCCCTGCATCAGCGCTTATAACTTTTGATGTCGAAACTTTTCCCGCTTCATTTGTATAAGCGATATCTCCTGTAGCAGGATTTTGGGACTGTGCCGTTATCGTTTCCTGGATTGAAACTGGAATCCCTTTCTCGTTTGAATAGCTTGCTATTGCATTTCCTGCAGTGACAACAGGAGTTACTGACGTAATCGTTTCTGAGTCTTTTACTAGATTAGACAAATTAATTATTGTCGGAACTCCATTTTCCGGATTATAAATCAATGTTTTAGCAGAGGCATCATATACTAAGCTTGTTTGAGTTTCTGCGCCCTGAACTAAGTTTAATAAGTTCACAACAGTCGGCACGCCATTTTCTGCCTCATAGGTAAGTGTATTTCGTGAGGCGTCATAAACCAGACTGGTCAAGGTCTCTTTGTTTTTGATGATGTTAGTCAGCTCTGTTACAACTGCCGCATTATTAAATATAGCTGTGGCATTATTTGTAACATCGCCCACTACGTCGATTACCGTTACTGTATTATTTTCGCTGGTGTAGGTATGTTTGCCATCGGCAGCATTAACCAAAGTCGTAATGGTCTCATTATTTTTTACCACATCGTTGAAACTAATTATTTGCTGATTTCCATTTTGATCGATATACGAAAATGTGTTTGAAACAGGATTAAATATAACTGTTCCTTCAGCAATTGTAGTTTCAGAAGAAATCAATATTCTATTCCATTTATTATTTAACCAATAATAATAACCAGGTTTAAGATCAATAGAAGTTGTTGTATTAAATACAAACAAACTGTTTACATTTCCTCCTACGATCGTTTTTGCGTCTGTCAAACTTGTTAATCCAACTCTTGGAAATAAGACTCCTTTATCAGTTGCATAAATCTCTAATTGAGTTGAAGGGGTTACTTCACTTTTTCCAATAACCACTTGCGAGTAGGCTGAATAAAAGCCTAGCACAAAAAGTATTGGAAGAAATTTATTTTTCATTTTTTATTTAATTAACATTAATAAATCAGTACGTTCTACAAATAACCATTATAGATTGATTGCCATAGTTTTAAGATTTTAAAATTATTCTAAATTGATGATGCAAATTTCCTTCTAATAGGACATTGATATAACTCATAAAAGTTTTTATTTTAACATTCTAGGACATTTTTAGAAATAGCCCTTTGAGTAAAAAACACTCAAATTCAAGAGTGCCAATTCAGAATAGACAGCAGATTTTAATAGAATAAATAGTCTATAGTCCTTTTGTTATATAGGCTTTTTACTAAATCTCATTCAACAAATACTGATTTTATATAAGTTTAAAAAAATATTACAAATTGAAACTCAATTGATATAAATTAAGTACAACACAAAAAAAATGGCAAATAGCTAGTACTTTGCCAATATTCAAAAGTTAAAACCAAATACGAACAAAAAAAAAGTCCCACATTACTGTGGGACTTTCTATTTATAAAAAAGCTAAGAATTATTTTTTCTCAGTTTTTTCCATTTTAGCTTTTAAAGCAGCTAATACATCATTGTTGTCACCTAAAGTCGCAGCTGGTGCGTTTGTAGATGCAGATGCAGTAGTTTCAGCAGCAGCTTTCACGTTTTTCTCTTCTTCTTCTCTGAAGATAGCAGTGTGAGAAGCAACAACTCTTTTGAATTCTTTGTTGAATTCAATTACTTTGAAATCAGCTGTATCACCTTTTTTCAATTTCTTTCCGTCTTCTTTTTCAAGGTGACGAGTAGGAATGAAAGCAACGATATCATCTCCGAATTCTACAGTAGCACCTTTGTCAACGATTTCAGAAATCTCACCGTTGTGGATAGTTCCTACAGCGAAAGAATCTTCGTATTGATCCCAAGGATTAGCAGTAGTTTGTTTGTGACCTAAAGATAATTTACGTCCTTCAACATCTAATTCTAATACTACTACATCAAGTTTTTCACCAACGTTTACAAACTCAGATGGGTGTTTAATTTTCTTAGTCCAAGATAAGTCAGAGATGTAGATTAATCCATCAATTCCTTCTTCTAATTCTACGAAAATACCAAAGTTTGTAAAGTTTCTAACGATACCTGTATGTTTAGAACCTACTGGGTATTTAGAAGTAATGTCAGTCCATGGATCTTGAGTCAATTGTTTGATACCTAATGACATCTTACGATCTTCTCTGTCAAGAGTTAAGATAACTGCTTCAACAACATCTCCAACTTTCACGAAGTCCTGAGCAGAACGTAAGTGAGTTGACCATGACATTTCAGAAACGTGGATTAAACCTTCAACACCTTCAGCAACTTCGATAAATGCACCGTAATCAGCGATTACAACTACTTTACCTTTTACTTTGTCTCCAACAGTTAAGTTAGCATCTAAAGCATCCCATGGGTGAGCGTTTAATTGTTTCAATCCTAATTGAATTCTTGTTTTCTCATCATCGAAATCAAGGATTACAACGTTTAATTTTTGGTCTAATTCAAGAACTTCACTTGGGTGGTTGATTCTGCTCCAAGAAAGGTCAGTAATGTGAATTAATCCGTCAACACCACCTAAGTCAATGAACACACCATAAGAAGTAATGTTTTTAACAACACCTTCTAATACTTGTCCTTTTTGTAATTGACCGATGATTTCTTTTTTCTGTACTTCAATATCAGCCTCGATAAGCGCTTTATGAGATACAACAACGTTTTTGAATTCGTGGTTGATTTTTACCACTTTGAATTCCATCATTTTGTTTACATATACATCGTAGTCTCTAATTGGCTTAACGTCAATTTGAGATCCAGGTAAGAACGCTTCGATTCCGAATACGTCAACAATCATACCTCCTTTAGTTCTACATTTAACAAAACCGTTAACGATTTCTCCAGTTTCATTAGCTGCAATAACTCTATCCCAAGATTTGATAGTACGTGCTTTTCTGTGAGATAATACTAATTGACCTGTTTTATCCTCACGGATGTCGATTAATACTTCTACTTTGTCACCTACTTTTAAGTTTGGGTTGTAACGAAATTCGTTTAAAGAAATAACACCTTCAGATTTAGCATTGATATCAACGATAACGTCTCTATCTGTAATTCTAACTACAACTCCTTCAACTACTTCTTCTTGATCTGTAGCGATGAAAGTTTTTGACACTAGTTCTTCAAACTCTTGCAAGTTTTTCTCATCTACTGCATCAATTCCTTCTTGGAAGTTGTGCCAGTTAAAATTTGCTAAAAACTCTTCTTGTGATTTTGTTTGTTCAGACATGCTGATAAAAAAATTTGTATTCTGTTTTTCTCGAGTTTCTCTATGCGATAGAAAATACAGAAGTTGTTTTACATAAATGGTTGATTCCTAATGGAAACTCTTCTCTGCCAAAAGGACTGCAAAATTAATACATTTTTCTGAATTAACAAAATAAAACCGATATGATTATCAACTAATTATTGAGAAGTAGAGGTTTTAGATTTCAAAAAGACGTTTAGTCCAGCTATCCGTTGCAATCTTTTGTGCTGAACCCCGTCACAAAAGGATTTTCACTTCTATCGGGGCTAGATTAGAAATTTTAGTTTTCATAAAACCCTAAATAAACAAAACTTTTGGATTTTACTTTTAAAAGAAGAAAAGTAATAGTGCAAAAAATACGATTATCACAATAAAACCAACTATAAGAAGTGCCACAGACTTTTCTTGGCCATTAGCTTCATAATTAATTGTATAAGTATCAGGATCAATAAAATAAGAATTGAAAACTTCTGGATGAATCTTTATATCAGGTCTGAAATGTGCAAACCCCAACAACAAACTCCTAAACAATTCTAATCGATTAGTATAAAACATACTAGAAATATCATTTTCAGAAAATATGTCTTTACATACTTTGACCTCTCCATCACTTAGAATAAAACAAAAAAGAGTCAGTCGCGTAGCTCTGCCACTACCTGTCAAAGTAGCAAAAACATCATAATTTAAAAGATCTGCCTTATTAGAAGATGAGAATTCACTCAGTTTCCCTTTAAATTTCTCAATCTTTTCAAAGCCATTCCAAAATATTGCATTTTCAACTTCTTCGCCAAATTTATCTACATAATGAATTCCCTTATCATCAATAATTGTAGCAGCATTCTTTGATGACTTTTTTAAATAAAGCACTATCATAGCTATACAGATAAGAAGAAGAATATAAATCACTATTGAATCTTCATCTATAGGAACAGAAAATAAAAAATACAAGAAAGCAACAATAAGAAACCCTAAAGTAAAATATACAAATATACCATAACCATTATTAAGGCTTTTGGATGCAATTGATGTTACCGATTCAAATTTCGGAAGTGTCTTTTTAGTGTTCATCTTTTTAGGAAAAGAGCAAATGTACAACTAAAAACCATTTTACATAAAACAAATCTTACATATGTAAATGTTACTAAAAAAAATCCTATTTTCAAAATCGAAAATAGGATTCAAATATATTAAAGCAAGAATCATTAATGACTCAAATTCTCAATTTCTTTTGGATCATGTTTGTGATTAAACAGAACAGCAAAAGCAATCGCAATCACCAAAGCATAAAGCGCAAACGAAAGCCAGATAGTATGCCAGTCTTTCATTAAAACTGGATTTGTAAAAATGCCATCCGCAGAAATTGAATTTCCTTGGCTTTTTACAAATTCTACCATCTTTTCATTTGTTGCATCAGTTTGTAGAAACCCAGCTAACTCAGTTGTATTGACAAACGATTTTGTAAAGAAACGATCAATTGCCCAGCCAGAAGTCAAACTTCCTAAGACTGCTCCTACTCCATTTGTCATCATCATAAATAAACCTTGTGCAGAAGAACGAATTTTAGAATCTGTATTACTTTCTACGAATAATGAACCTGAAATATTAAAGAAGTCAAATGCCATTCCGTATACGATACAAGATAGAATAATCATCCATAAACCGTTTACAGGATCTCCAAAAGCAAACAATCCGAAACGTAAGACCCAAGCCAGCATACTGATCAACATAACTTGTTTGATTCCAAAACGTCTTAAGAAAAACGGAATTGCCAAAATAAACAATGTCTCAGAAACCTGAGAAATCGACATAATAATAGTCGAATATTGAATTACAAACGAATCCGCATATTTAGGAAAATGTTTAAATTCATCCAAAAACACGTCTCCATAAGCATTTGTCAATTGAAGTGCTCCTCCTAAAAACATAGAAAAAACAAAGAAAAGAGCCATTTTGTAGTTAGTAAAAAGCTTAAATGATTCTAGACCAAAAGTTTCAATCCATGTTGCATTTTCTTTAATTAAACGTTGTGGCTCACATTTCGGTAATGTAAAAGCGTAAATTCCTAAAATTAAAGCTCCAACTCCAGCTATATAAAACTGATATTCAGTTGCTTTGCTTCCACTTAAGTTTGTAATCCACATCGCTACAATAAAACCGATTGTTCCCCAAACACGAATTGGCGGAAAATCTTTCACAATGTTCTTATTGTTTAATTTAAGCGAAGTGTAAGAGATAGAATTACTTAAAGCAATTGTTGGCATATAACAGCACATTGCCAAAAGCATTACAATAATAAAAGTATCTGGTGTTGTAACTTGTGCAATTCCAAATAAAATAGCTGCGTATAAAATATGAAGAATTCCATACAGTTTTTCAGCGTTTACCCATCTGTCGGCAATAATTCCGGTTAATGTAGGCATAAATAAAGAAGCAATTCCCATGGTTCCAAATACTAAACCAAATTGTGTTCCTTCCCAATTTTTGGTTCCAAACCAATAATTTCCAATTGTTATAAGCCACGCTCCCCAAACAAAAAATTGAAGAAAGCTCATAAAGATTAACCTGTTTTTAATTCCCATATAATGAAATTGTCTTTAAAGTAAAATGAAGCGGTAAAACTACCATTAAAAATAATATCTACAAAAAATTATATTGTTTTAACAACATCATTCACTAATTCTAAAACAGCAGCAAATTGTTCCTCTTTATTTAAGTAAGAATTATCAATCTCTATTGCGTCATCAGCAATTACTAAAGGAGAATCTGCACGATGTGTGTCCATATAATCTCTATCCACAACATTTTTTAAGACTTCTTCATAAGAAACATTATTACCTTTTTGCTGTAACTCATCAAAACGTCTTTTTGCACGCGTTTCTGCACTTGCAGTCATAAAAATTTTAAGTTCAGCATTAGGAAAAACAACGGTACCAATATCACGACCATCCATAACAATAGCTTTATTCGTTCCCATTTCCTGCTGTTGCTCTACTAACTTGGCGCGGACTTCTGAAACTGCAGCTACAGTGCTAACAAAATTAGAAACTTCGATAGTTCTAATTTGCTTCTCCACGTTTTCACCATTCAAATACATTTCAGCAAAACCCAAATCTGCATTAAATCTAAATTCAAGTTTAATATCGGCTAATGCTTCAATCAAAGCTTCTTTCTTAAAAAAATCTGCTCCAATTAAATTATGCTGCATAGCAAAATAGGCAACAGCGCGATACATCGCTCCAGTATCTACATAAACATACTCTAGTTCTTTTGCCAATTGTTTTGCAAGAGTACTTTTTCCTGTAGATGAAAATCCGTCGATCGCAATGGTAATTTTTTTCAATTTTATATTTTTAAATTTTTATTCTATTAAAGACTGCTTCAAGTCATAAACAGTCAAAACTAATGCAAATGTAGCCATCTTTATTTTTATATAAAGCATCTAAATTATTTGTTTTATCAGGAATAAATTATAGAACAAAAACTTTTATTATATGGCTATAAAAAAGGCAGATAGAACAGCTTCATGCAATTATTGAAAATTTAATGTTAAACCAAAAAGGCTTGTATTAGCCGCCAATGTATATCTTGAATACGAATAATTAAATTTTACCTTATTCATTCTTAAACCGAAACCTAATGAGACACCCGAAAAATTACGCTGCTCATCAACTCTTAATTCTTCGCCTCTTCTAAAATTATATCCTACACGAAAATTAAATGCTTTTTTAGGAAAAAGCTCCACTCCAAAAGCCACGTGTCTCAAAGCATTATTTACAAAAGAAACTTTCTCAGGACTTGTAGATCCGTCGATATTGGTTTCTCCGCGGTTCGGGTTTGAAAAAGAGATATTCCATTGCTGCAAATTTTCCAATGAAAGATGCCAGCGGATGGGCACATGTTCTAACTCTTGCGAAATACCGGCTACGATTTCAAAAGGAAGATTCTCTTTTATTCCTGAATACGTCGTAAACTGCGTTCCCATGTTTCTAAACACAAGAGCAAAATTTAAATCATTCATTTCATTCACATATAAAAAACCTAAATCTACTGCTCCACCTATCGAATTATAACTTTCTAGAGATGATGTTATCAATTTAGCACTTACTCCTATATAAAAGTCTGTAAAAGGAACATTGTATGCATATCCAAGCGACAAAGCGCCTTCACTTCCTGTAAAGTTAGAAGTTGCTTGGCCGTTTTCGTCATAGCCTTCAAATGTACCGTAGTTTACATAAGTTACTCCGGCATAAAAAGTCTGCACATGCCTATCATAGGTATATGCGTATGATGCTGTTCCATATGAAGCTTCACCGTAATAACTTCCGTAGTTTAATGCCAAATGATTGTCCATGTCTGCATTTATAAGCGCAGGATTCGACATGGCCTGATTAACGTCTTCGTCGTATATCGTAATTATATCTCCTCCTAATGCGGCCTGTCTTGGTGAAGTGGTGAGATTTAAAAATTGATAGGTGTAGCGCCCTCCTACTTGTCCGAAAGAATACGAACAAATTAAGATCACAGAAAATAAAACAACTTTTTTAAGCATTTGTTTTTGGCGCACCTATTGGGGAATAACGCAACTGCAAATATAAAATTATATAACACTTAAAATAAAGTGAAATAAAAAAATTCCAAATCCCAATGAGAAAATTGGAATTTGGAATTTGACAATTTATAGTTTTTAAAACTTACTTTAATTCTTTCGCATTTTTAACTTTTTGATCAGTCAAAGCGATTGCTAAAACTTCGCTCATTTCTTTTACATAATGAAAAGAAAGGCCTTCTAAGTACTCCGCTTTAATTTCATCAATATCGCTTTTGTTTTCGTGGCAAAGAATAATTTCTTTAATTCCAGCTCTTTTGGCAGCTAATATTTTCTCTTTGATTCCGCCAACTGGAAGCACTTTTCCGCGTAAAGTGATTTCTCCTGTCATTGCCAAGCTTTTCTTCACTTTTTTCTGAGTTAAAAGCGAAACTAGAGAAGTCAGCATTGCAATACCAGCACTTGGTCCGTCTTTTGGAGTTGCTCCTTCTGGAACGTGCAAGTGGATGTTATATTTCTGAAACAATTCTGTGCTAATTCCTAATTTCTTAGCATTTGCTTTAATATATTCTAAAGCAATTGTAGCAGATTCTTTCATTACTGTTCCAAGATTTCCTGTAATAGTCAATGAACCTTTTCCTTCAGAAATCAAAGACTCTATAAACAGAATATCTCCGCCAACGCTTGTCCAAGCTAAACCTGTTACAACACCTGCAACATCATTATTTTCATATTTATCACGCTCTAATCTTGGCACTCCCAAAATTGCTACAATATCTTCATCTGTAACTTTTTTGTTGTATTCTTCTTCCATTGCCACAGATTTTGCAGCATTTCTGATCACTTGAGCGATTTTAGTTTCTAAGTTACGAACACCAGATTCTCTAGTATAACCTTCAATGATTTTTTCTAATTGCTTTTTGCCAATAGTCAAATCTTTTGCACTTAAACCGTGAGCTTCCAACTGTTTTGGAAATAAATGCCTTTTCGCAATTTCAACCTTTTCTTCAATGGTATAGCCTGACATTTTGATTACTTCCATTCTGTCACGCAAAGCTGGCTGAATTGCCGCCATGTTATTTGAAGTCGCAATAAACATTACTTTAGACAGATCATATCCCATTTCAAGGAAATTATCATAGAAAGCATTGTTTTGCTCTGGATCTAAAACTTCTAATAAAGCTGAAGATGGATCGCCGCTATTTCCGTTTGACAGTTTATCAATCTCATCTAAAATAAATACAGGATTAGATGTTCCTGCCTTTTTCAAACTTTGAATGATACGTCCTGGCATTGCTCCAATATACGTTTTTCTGTGTCCGCGAATTTCTGCTTCATCACGTAAACCTCCTAAAGAAATACGAACATATTCTCTTCCTAAAGCTTCTGCCACAGAACGTCCAATAGAAGTTTTACCAACTCCAGGAGGCCCTGTTAAACATATAATTGGAGATTTCATGTCATTTCGCAATTTCAAAACTGCCAAATGCTCAATCATTCTTTTCTTAACTTCATCAAGACCAAAATGATCTTTATCTAAAACTTTCTGTGCGTGTTTTAAATCAAACTTATCTTTAGAATATTCGCCCCAAGGCAATTCTAAAAATAACTCTAAATAATTGCGCTGAATTCCAAAATCTGGAGATTGTGGATTCATACGACGCATTTTAGACAATTCTTTCTCGAAATGTTTCTGTGTTTTTTCGTCCCACTTTTTGGTTTTCGCCTTCTGCCCCATTTCGTCCATTTCTTCTTCCTGAGAAACGCCACCCAATTCTTCTTGAATAGTTTTCATTTGCTGGTGAAGGAAATATTCTCTTTGCTGCTGGTCTAAATCAAAACGAACTTTTGACTGAATATCGTTCTTCAATTCTAATTTTTGAAGTTCTACATTCATATAACGTAAAGTCTCTAAAGCACGTTCTTTTAATCCGTTTATCGATAAAAGCCCTTGTTTCTCTTTTACAGATAAATTCATGTTTGAAGAAACAAAGTTTATCAAGAACGACTGGCTTTCAATGTTTTTAATCGCAAAAGTAGCTTCCGAAGGAATATTTGGACTTTCTTTAATGATCTGAATTGCCAATTCTTTTACAGAGTCTAAAATCGCTGTAAATTCAGTATCATTTTCGTCTGGACGTTCTTCTGCAACTTCTTTGATTGTTGCTGTCATATACGGCTCTTCTAAAACAACTTCGTCAATTTCGAAGCGTTTTTTTCCTTGAAGAATAACCGTAACGTTTCCGTCAGGCATTTTAAGCACACGCAAAATACGCGCTACAGTTCCTACTTTATGGATATCATCTTTTGACGGATCTTCATCTTCTTCGTTAATCTGAGATACAACACCAATAATTTTTCCGCCTGCGTTAGCATCATTAATTAGTTTGATAGACTTATCTCTTCCAGCAGAAATCGGAATAACAACTCCTGGGAATAATACAGTATTACGTAAAGGTAAAATTGGAAGAGAAACAGGAAGTTCTTCATTATTCATTTCCTCCTCGTCTTCTGGCGTCAACAATGGAATTAATTCTGCCTCTGAGTCAAATTCTTGAAGTGACAGATTGTCAATAGTAAGTATTTTATGGTTTGACATAATAAAATATAAGTCGTTTTGTCATTAAAATTTTTATACTATCTGTAAAAAGAGTATTGCTTATTGAAGTTTTTACTGAAAACAGGTTTCGTTTTTCAATTACAAGATAGGGCATAAAAATAGACAATCATTATGCCAAAAGCAAAAGAAGTCAGTTCTAAAAATTATATTTTCACTTTCTGCCTAATCAAATTAAAAAAAAATAAAATTAATTTTATAAAAGTGTAACAAACAAAAAAAAGTGCAGTCCTTATAAAAAACCAAAAGCCACTACTTGAATAAAAACAACCAAAATATCGAAGAACTGATTGCGCTTTGCAAAAGCAATAATCAAAAAGCGCAATTTGAAATATACAATCGCTATTGTAAGGCGATGTATAACGTGGCTTTTCGTATTGTAAAAGACGAACATTTTGCACAAGACGTCATGCAGGAAGGATTCTTAAAAGCTTTTACAAAAATCAATGACTATAAACAAGAAGTGGCTTTTGGAGCATGGTTAAAAAGAATAATCATCAATTATAGCATCGATTTTTACAAGAAAAATAACTCTTTTCAAGTAGAAGATTTAAGTAAACAGCTTTACAAAATTGAAGAAAACGACGGAATTATTTCTGACAATATTGACTTAAACTCGCTAAAAGTAAAACAGGTTTTAGATGCAATTCTGCAGCTGAAAGATAATTACAGAATGGTGCTGACACTTTTTTACATAGAAGGTTATGATCAAGAAGAAATCTGCGAAATTTTAAATATCACATACCCAAATTGCAGAACAACCTTGAGCAGAGCAAAAGATAGTTTGAGAAAAAAATTGGAAGAGATAAAAAATGAATTGGAATTATGAAAAATGAAAAAGACAACTTAGACGAATTATTCAACAAATTTGAAAACCAATGGGATATTCAGGAATTAAATCCGGATCATCAAATGGATTTTCTTCAAAAATTAAACAAAAAAGAGCCTAAGAAAAGATATTGGTTCGTGACTGCTATTGCCGCTTCGATTGTATTGATGATTGGAATATCTCTTTTTTATAAAAATGAAAAACCAAAAGAATTCAAATTTGCTTCTAAAGAAACTAAACGTACCGATTCTATTTTCAATATTCTAATTGATAACGAACTGGTTAAACTGAAAGAGAAAAACTCGCCAGAAAATCAGCAGATTATTGATGATGCAATGAAACAGATGAAAACTTTCGATGCTGATTATCAAAAAATCATAAATGAACTGCAGAAAAATGGTGAGAACAAGCAGATTATTTACGCAATGATTAGTAATCTCCAAACGCGTATTTCTTTCTTACAGACCGTTTTGAAAAGAATTGAAGACAACGAAAAACTAAAAAACACCTCTAATGAAAAAACACTATAATTTACTCATCTTATTTATTTTGATTCCTTTCTTGGGATTTTCAAATGATGACTCTTTTATAACGAAACAAAAAAATATTAAAAAAACTTATATCGTAAACTCAAATGCAGGAATTGATGTAGATAATAAATACGGTAACATCACTGTAACTACTTGGGATGAAGATAAAATTGATCTTGATATTACAATTAAAGTTAACGGTCCAAACGAAAATTGGGTAAACGAACGCTTAAACAGCATTGATGTGGATATCACAGCTCTTAAAAGCATGGTAACCGCAGTAACCACACTAGGAACTTCTAATCTTAAAAGCAAAGGAAGCAATAACAGTTTTGAAATTAACTACGTTATTAAAATTCCAAAAAACGGAGCAATTAAACTAGCCAATAAATACGGTAATATTTCTATTCCGAATGCTGAATCTTCCACAGATATAGACTGTAAATACGGTAAAGTTACTTTGGGAAGATTAAGTGGATCAAATAATCAAATCTCGATTCAATACTGCCAGAATTCAAGCATAGAGTATATAAAAGCTGGAAATATTGATGCTAGATATTCTGGATTAAAAATTAACGATTCTGGAAATCTAAATCTAAATGCAAGCTATACTGACGTCAATTTAAATGACGGGCAAAACATTAAAGCCGACTGCAATTACGGAACCTTTAAGTTTCAGAAAATCAATTCTTTGAGTGGTTCAGGAAATTATCTTACCTTTATTATCGAAGAAATTTCTAGCAACTTAAGTTATGATACTAATTACAGCAAAATCAATATTGGAACTGTGACCGAAAAAGCTGGAAATATTACAATAAATTCTGGATATACTGACATTACAATTGGTTACGCCCCAAACTATGCTTTTGACTTTGATATATCAGGAAGATATACAAACATCAAACATGATAACTCTTTGGAGCTTTCTGTAACTGAAATTAAAAGCAACAGTAAGAAAATTGCAGGTTTCTATAAGAAAAAAGGGCAAAACAAAATCAATATTACTTCCAACTACGGGAACATTTCGTTAACAAAAAAATAATCATCTAAAAATCAATACAATGAAAAAGTCAATTTTACTATTAACATTAGCTGCGTTTTTTGCAAACGGTACAGTTAATGGACAAAACAAAGTACAGGGTAACGGCAAAGTAGTTACCGAAACTAGATCTACAGGAGATTACGACGGAATTAAAATAGCAGGTTCTTTTGATGTGGACTTAGTGTCTGGGAAAGAAGGAAAAATCACTCTAAAAGGAGAAGAAAATTTATTAGCTGTTATCAAAGTTGAAGTTGAAGATAATTCGCTAAAAATTTATGTTGAAAAAGGAACTCAAATCCGTACAAGTTCAGGTAAAATTCAAGTTACAGTTCCTTTTGAAAAAATTTCAGAATTAAGTTTGGCCGGTTCTGGAGATATTCAATCTAAAGACGTAATTAAAAATGATAATCTTGCAGTAAATTTATCTGGTTCAGGAAATTTCAATTTGCCTGTTGACACAAACAACTTAGAATTGCATGTCAGCGGATCTGGAAACATTAACTTAAAAGGAACTGCAACCAAACTTACAACCAAACTTTCTGGCTCTGGTGATATTGATGCTTCTAGCTTAAAATCTAAAATTGTAGAAGCCAACGTTTCTGGTTCTGGAAACAGCAAAGTAACTTGCGATGAAAGTATTACAGCAAGAGTTGCCGGTTCTGGAAACATAAAATATATAGGAAATCCTGAGAAAAGAGATGTAAAAGTTTCTGGATCTGGAACTATTACAAAAGGTTAATTTTCTAAAAAAAATATCACGAATTACAAAAGAAATCATCAGTCAAACAATCCTTGCAATTCGTGATATTTGGTATTATAAAAGGCGTTTCATTAATTTGAAACGTCTTTTTTATGCACTCTTCTTAAAAGGAATATTGAGGTTATAAAGAAAATTGCTAAAATTACAATCGCCGCACGTGGACTGCCTGTAATTTGGTCTATAATTCCGTAAACACACATTCCGATTACAATTCCGATCTTTTCCGCTACATCATAAAAACTAAAGAATGATGCCGTATCTTCTGTTTCTGGCAATAATTTAGAATAGGTAGAACGAGACAGGGCCTGAATTCCTCCCATTACAAATCCGGCAACGGTTGCCATCACATAAAAATGTACTGGCAATATGATGAAGTAAGCTAATGCGCAAAACACAGCCCAAATACCATTGATAAAAATCAAAGTTGGAACATTCCCAAATTTTTCAGACGCTCTAGAAGTTAAAACCGCACCTACAACAGCTACCAATTGAATTATTAAGATACAAATAATCAAACCAATTGTACTTTGTTCTTTGGTTTCCCATTGAATTTCCTGAGCTCCAAAATAAGTAGCGACGAGCATTACAGTCTGAACGGCCATACTAGAAACAAAGAAACCTCCTAAGTAACGTTTTAATGGAATATTTTCCTGTAATAATCCCCAAACCTTTCTTAACTCTTTAAAACCGTTAAATATAACAGATTTTGTCAACTTCTGCCCTGTTTCTTTGCTTCCTTTTGGCAAATAATAATACGTGTATTGACTAAATAAAATCCACCAAACTCCAACCATTACAAAAGAATAGCGCATTGCTTTCATTGCAGCTTCTCCTTCAGTACCTGATATTCCAAAAAGTTTTGGCTTCATAATCATGCCTAGATTGATAATCAACAAGATAACACTTCCGATATATCCTAAAGAATACCCTTTTGCACTAATTCTGTCTTGCTGTTCTTCAAAAGCAATATCTGGAAGATAAGAATTATAGAAAACCAAACTTCCCCAATATCCTAATAATCCAAGGAAATAAAATGCTAATCCGACATAAATATTTTCAAGGTCAAACCAATACAATCCCATACATGACAAAGCTCCCATGTAACAGAAAAATTTCATGAAAGATTTTTTGTTTCCGACATAATCGGCAATACCCGATAATAATGGAGAAATAAATGATACAACCAAAAAGGCCGCCGCTGTGATAAAACTAATTAATGCTGAATTTTTTAAATGAAGACCGAAAACATCAATGTAATGATCACGATCGCTGAATAACGCTTCATAAAAAATTGGAAATACTGCCGAAGCGATTGTAAGTGTATAAACTGAATTTGCCCAATCATAAAATGCCCAAGCATTTAAAAGCTTCTTATCTCCTTTTGGTAGGTTTTTCATAGAAATGGTTTGTTAAATAGGCTACGAATTTATCCATTTTTTATGATAATCAAATACAAATTATCTAATTCGTTCATTAATAAATTATAAACAAAAAAGCTATTCGTAATGAATAGCTTTTTCTGAATATCCTTAAAATATATTTTATTTAATAGTTCCTACTTTTAATGCAATAGCTTTTGCTTCTGGAATTAAAGCTTTAATATTTGCAATCCTTGTAGCATCAGAAGGGTGCGTACTCATAAATTCTGGCGTTCCAGATCCTCCAGATTTAGCAGCCATTCTGCTCCAGAAAGCGACAGCATCATCTGGATTGTAACCTGCAATTGCCATTAAAGTCAAACCGATTTTATCAGCTTCACTTTCGTTGCTTCTGCTAAATGGAAGCATAACTCCAACTTCAGAACCAATTCCGTAAGCTTGAGCAAATATTTGTTGTGTTGCTTCAGATTTTCCGCTAGTTGCCGCTCCTAAAGCCGCACCTCCTATTTGCTGTAATTGTGCCGCGGACATTCTTTGCGCTCCGTGATTTGCCAAAGCGTGAGAAACCTCATGCCCCATTACCGTTGCCAAACCAGACTCATTTTGCGTAACTGGCAAAATACCAGAATACACTACGATTTTACCTCCTGGAAGACACCACGCATTTACTTCTTTATTATCAACCAATTTATACTCCCAGCGATAATCTTTCAAATATTGCGTCTGACCTAAATAATTTAAATATCTCTCGGCGGCCGCCTTTATTTTAAACCCTACAGTTTCTACAAGTTTTGCATCTGCTGTTCCAGTAATAACTTTGTTTTCAGTTAAAAACTGGCTATACTGCTGGAAAGAAGATGGAAATAATTCGCTATTTGAAACAAAATTCAAGTTTTGTTTACCTGTAATTGGATTTGTTGCACAACCCATCATAAGTGCTCCAAAAACCCCTAAAAACACATATTTTTTCATAATTCGAGCTATTTTTATAGCAAAAATACGATTAAAAAAGATAAAATGTTTTATACGATAAATCAAAAAATTATCAAAATTTGACTATTCGCCAATAATGTGAAGCTCATTAAACTCTTTATCAACAATCAAGAAATGATTTAAATCAAAATTAATTTTATCAAATTCAATTTTTTCATTGTCAATTTCAATTTCTGTAACCTTAAATGGAAGTCCAATTAAATTGATTTTATATTTAGAATAAGGTGTTTCGTATTTCCCTTCTTTGTGAAGCTGAATAATAAGCTCTTTTTCTTTTCCTATATTTCTTAGTGACAAATAGCTGTAACGTCCCTTCTTGTAATCATAACCATCTTGAGCGTCTTCATAAACTGCTGACTGCTCTTTACCATTTTTATAGTAAACGTCAAGTGTCAATTCATCAAATTCTAATTCGCCTACATATTGCTGAACTGGGTATTTTGGAATAATAGCACCAGCTTTTACAAAGACTGGAATCTCATCAAATTTACTATCAATCCAGATTTCTCTTCCACCAATAAAAAGCTCATTTGTCCAATAGTTATACCATTCTCCTCTAGGAATATACATACGTCTACCTACAGCGTTAGGTTCAAGTATTGGGCAGACTAAAATTTGGTTTCCAAAGATAAATTCATCATTGCGATAATGCGTCTGCGTATCGTCCTGATCAAAGTAAACTAATGGTTTTAGCATCGGAACTCCCTCTTCAATATATTGCCAAAACATGGTATATAAATAAGGTAATAGTTGATAACGAAGGCTAACAAATTTTCTAGTGATATTAATTACTTCTTCGTCAAATGACCACGGTTCTTGATTTCCATGATCTCCGGAAGAGTGTGTTCTACAAAACGGATGAAAAACGCCTAATTGAATCCAACGAGCATACAACTCGCCCGAAGGCTGTTCTGCAAATCCTCCAATATCAGAACCTGTGAATCCCATTCCAGAAATGGACATTCTCTGCACTTGTATATTTGCAATCCATAAATGTTCCCAAGTAGCTACATTATCTCCTGTCCAAGAAGAAGTATATCGTTGCGCTCCAGAATAAGCCGATCTTGTAATTACAAATGGTCGTTTCGGATAAGCAAATCGTTTCACACCATGATAAGTTGCTCTTGCCATCTGAGTTCCATAAATATTATGTGCTTTTCTATGACTGCAAGGGTTTCCATCGTAAAAGTGGCGAACATCCATCGGAAATGTTTTATTGGGAACTTCCATTACTGCAGGTTCATTCATATCATTCCAAACTCCCTTCACTCCTATTTCTGAAACTAATTCTTTAAATAATCCAGCCCACCATTCTCTAACTGCGGGATTTGTATAATCTGGAAAATTACATTCGCCCGGCCAGACTTTTCCCTTCATATAAGGACCGTCGGCTCTTTTACAGAAATAATCTTTTTCTAAAGCTTCCTTGTAAACCCAGTAATCTTTGTCAATTTTGATTCCGGGATCGATGATTACAACTGTTTTAAAACCATCTTCGGCTAATTCAGCAACCATTTTTTTGGGGTCTGGGAAATAGTTTTTATTCCAAGTAAAACATCGAAAGCCGTCCATATAATCAATATCCAAATAAATGGCGTCACACGGAATTTGAAGTTCCCTAAATTTTGAAGTAATTTCTTTTACTTTACTTTCTGGATAGTAACTCCATTTACATTGATGATAGCCTAAGACCCAAAGTGGCGGCAATTCTGGTTTTCCTGTTAAATCGGTATAAGTAGTTACAACATCTTGCATTTGCGGGCCATAAATGAAATAATAGTTCATTTCGCCACCTTCTGCCCAAAAACTGGTAATATTTCTTCTTTCCTGACAAAAATCGAAGAAAGTTCTAAAAGTATTGTCAAAAAATATTCCGTAAGACTGTTTGTTGTGCAAACCAATGTAAAACGGAACAACTTTATATAAAGGTTCCTGATCTTTTTGGTAAGCATATTGATCTGTAGCAAAATTTTCTACCCTCTTACCTTTAAGATTCATTTGAGTGGCTTTATCTCCAAGACCGTAATAACATTCTCCGTCTTTAGAGTACTTGCTCATTTTTACAATGTTTCCACCGTATTCGTAGCTTTCTTCCCAATGAAAACCAAGTTCATCCTCTAGAATTAAAAAATCGTTTAAATCATAAATGGAAAGGCGAAGATCTGCTTTTTGGATTTTACATTTTACTTTGCTTGTTCTGATCTGGAAATGCGTTTCTTCTTCAGTAAGTTCCAAAAAATTATAGCCGTGAAGTTGCGTTTTATCAATCGCATATGAGAAATCATTACTAAAGTACCCTTTTGTAGTAAAACGAAATCGGATTAGGCTATCACGAAGAATAGTAACTTTTAAAATTACCTTGTTATCTGTATTAAAGAAAATAGAATCTCCTTCATGTTCATAAGAGACAATTTTTGATGGGTATAAATCGCCTTTGTATTCTAATGATGTGTTTGTAATCATATCTCAAATGAATTAATTTAACATTTTCCTTCTATTCAAACATACAAAAAAAGTTCGTAACACCCTATGAATAAAAGGTTTATTCACGAAAACGATTTTTCTGAATGAGTTTCAAATTACAAAACAAAAAAGCAGCAATTTGATAATTTTGAAACGATATAATGACAAAATCTTAGTTCCAGATTTTTTATTCAATCAAAGAATATACAGTAACACTTAAAGGAGGTAAAATTAATACAACAGAAAAATCTCTTCCATCATAAGCGATTGCTTCTGTTTTTAATGATTTAGAATTTTCGACACCACTTCCGCCATAAATTATAGCATCACTATTAAAAATCTCTTTTAATTTGCTTTTTTTAGGAATGCCTATTCTATAATTCTCTCGAACAACTTGAGTAAAATTACAGACCACAATTAAATTCTCATCGGGATTATTCCCTTTTCGGATGTAAGATAAAATCGCATTTTGATGATCTGAATAATTAATCCATTCAAAGCCATCGCCTCTAAATTGTTTTTCGTACAATGCAGGCTGCGATTTATACAATTGATTCAAATCTGTAATCAATCTTTTTACTCCAGAATGAAAATCATATTGCAGCAAATGCCAATCTAGACTTTGTTCAAAATTCCATTCAGAAGTTTGACCAAATTCGGCTCCCATAAACAGAAGTTTTGTTCCTGGATGTGTAAACATATAGCCATACAACAATCTCAAATTTGCAAAACGCTGCCATTCATCGCCAGGCATTTTATAAATAAGGGAATTTTTTCCATATACCACTTCATCATGCGAAAACGGAAGCATGAAATTTTCAGTAAAAGCATATGTCATCGAAAAAGTCAATTCATTCTGATGGTATTTTCTATAGACCGTTTCTTTTTGGAAATATTTTAGAGTATCGTGCATCCATCCCATCATCCATTTCATTCCAAAACCTAAACCTCCTATAGAAGTCGGTCTTGAAACCATGGGAAACGAAGTACTTTCTTCTGCAATAGTCTGAACTCCAATAAAATTAGAATAAATTACTTCATTAAATTCTTTAAGAAAACTAATGGAATCAAGATTTTCTCTTCCTCCAAAAATATTAGCTTCCCATTCACCATCTTTTCTAGAATAATCCAAATAAAGCATAGAAGCTACAGCATCAACTCTAAGTCCGTCGATGTGATAATTTTGGAGCCAAAATACAGCATTACTAATTAAAAAAGCGCGGACTTCATTTCTTCCATAATTAAAAACTAAACTCTTCCAATCTGGATGATACCCCTTTCTGCGATCTGGATGTTCATATAAATGAGAACCATCAAAAAAACCTAATCCATGGGCATCATCAGGAAAATGTGATGGAACCCAGTCTAAAATTACTCCAATTCCTTCTTGATGCAATTTATCCACCAAAACCATAAAATCCTGTGGTTTACCGAAACGAGAAGTTGGTGCAAAATAGCCTGTTAATTGATATCCCCAAGAAGGATCATAAGGATATTCCATTATAGGCATAAACTCAACGTGCGTAAAACCAGTTTCTTTTACATATTTGACTAAATCATCTGCAAGTTCGAGATAAGTCAAGAAA
This sequence comes from Flavobacterium tistrianum, assembly GCF_003254545.1. Classification (GTDB taxonomy): domain Bacteria; phylum Bacteroidota; class Bacteroidia; order Flavobacteriales; family Flavobacteriaceae; genus Flavobacterium; species Flavobacterium tistrianum. The sequence continues at coordinate 6,298 of NZ_QJRH01000050.1, read as the reverse complement.
CGATTATGATCTGCTCTTCTCCATGACCCCAAATGTACTTCATAAACCGAATATGGTTTATCTAATGCATTATAATCCTGACGTTTCTGCATCCAATTTTCATCCTTCCACTTATAATCCAAATCCCAAACAACAGAAGCCGTATGAGGCGGTTTTTCACAATAAAGTGCAAAGGGATCTGCTTTTTCGGTAATTACACCATTGATATTGGATTGGATTTTATATTTATAAAGTGCTCCTTTTGAAATATCAGGAATAAATCCTTCCCAAATCCCAGAAGAATCCCAACGTACATTTAGATTGTGTTCACCCTGAGTCCAATAATTAAAATCTCCAACAACAGAAACCGACTGTGCAGTTGGAGCCCAAACGGCAAAATAAACGCCTTTAACTCCATTCACTTCTATTAAATGTGCTCCTAATTTTTCATATAATTTAAAGTGTTTTCCAGCTTTAAATAAATCTATATCAAAATCGGTAAAAAGAGAATGTGCGATTACTTTAGTCATGTTTGGTTTTTATGGCGATTGGAATTTGGAATTTTTATATTGTTTTTTTTTCAGATTTTATTCAATTCTAAAATTATCAGAAAGAGTAACTCCTTTTTTAATAACTACTATTCCATCTTTTATGCTGTACAATTCATTCGTAAAATTGTCCAAATGTTTGCCTCCGCTAATATGAACATTATTTCCAATACGGACATTTTTATCAATCAAAGCGTTATTTATAAAACAGTTTTCGCCAATTCCGACATGAATTTTATTAATACTGCTTTCATGGTTTAATTCTTCAAGATCTTGATAGAAATCATTTCCCATTACATAACAGTTCTCTAAAACGGTTCCTTCTCCAATTCTGGAACGAATACCTATTACAGAACTTTTTATTTCTTTAGCATTTATAATACAACCCTCAGAAATTAGAGATTGATTAATTATAGAATTTCTAAATTTAGATGGAGGTAATAATCTCGGTCTAGTAAAAATTTTATTCTCGTTATCAAATAAATTAAACTCAGGAATATCAGCAGTTAAACCAATATTGGCTTCAAAAAATGATTCGATATTACCAATATCAGTCCAATATCCTTCATATTGATAACTCAGTATTTTATGTTTTCCAACAGATTGCGGAATAATTTCTTTACCAAAATCTTTCGTTTCTTGGTCTGCCATTAGTTCTTCCAGTAGTGATTTATTGAAAATATAAATCCCCATAGAAGCCAGATATTTTTTGCCTTTTTCTTGCATTTGCTCACTCACTTCAGATTCCCATTCAGGTAATAATGAAGCATGAGGTTTTTCTATAAACGCATGAATATTGTTTTCATGATCTGTTTTAAGAATACCAAACTCAGGAGCATCTTTAGCGTTTACAGGTAAAGTAGCAATAGAAATTTCAGCATCTGCAGCAATATGCGCTTCCAGCATTTCATTAAAATCCATTTGATATAATTGATCTCCTGAAAGAATTAAAGCGTGATCGAAATCGTGTTTTAAAAAATGCGACATACATTGTCTAACTGCATCTGCCGTTCCTTGAAACCAGGTTGGATTATCAGGAGTTTGTTCGGCAGCTAGAATATCAACAAAAGACTGGCTGAAAATACTGAAATTAAAAGTGTTCTTAATATGAGCGTTTAGAGACGCAGAATTAAATTGTGTCAAAACAAATATCTTAAAAATATCAGAATTGATACAATTCGAAATCGGAATATCAACCAAACGGTATTTTCCTCCAATCGGAACCGCCGGTTTTGATCTTGTTTCTGTCAATGGAAATAAACGTGAACCTTGTCCACCTCCTAAAATAATGGCGACTACATTTTTCTTTTTAAATTTCATCTTGCTGAATTATTAAGTTGTATATTTCGATATATTCTTGGCAAACTCTTTCCCAGGAATGATCTGCTGACATTCCTCTTTTTAAAACTTTCTTAAAGTTTATTTTATCCTCATACAACCTAACAGCACGATTTATTGAATAGCATATATCAGCCACAGAAGCTTGATCATGACAAACTCCGTTTCCTTCATCTCCAAAATCAATAACCGTATCTCTCAATCCTCCAGTTCTTCTAACAATCGGAATTGTTCCGTAACGCATCGCATACATCTGATTCAATCCGCATGGCTCTACCCTAGAAGGCATTAAAATATAATCTGAACCTGCGTAAATCAAATGCGCTAAATCTTCATTATAACCTATAAAAACATTGTAATTTCCTTTATAATCATTCCTTAACTGAGTCAACTGTGATTCAATATCAGCATTTCCAGAGCCTAAAACCAAAATATTAATTTCTTCAAAATGTTCTGATAAAGCCAAAGCAGAAGCGTGCGGAAGCAAGTCTCCCCCTTTTTCCTCAAACAATCTGCCAATGAAGCTAAATAATGGTTTTGTAGGATCTAAATCAAATTCTTCGCACAACTTTTCTTTGTTTATTCTTTTTCCTGTTTCAAAATCTTCAATTGAATAATTTCCAACAATTCTTCCATCCGTCATCGGATTCCAAACTTCAATATCAATTCCATTTAAAATTCCTTTCGATTTATTTCGAACAGAATTAAACAACGATTCTAAACCATTTGCCGAAATATTAATTTCATTCAAATAACTTGGAGAAACCGTTGTTACCGCATTAGCACACTTAATTCCAACTGCCAAAGAGTTTATCGAATTGCTCCATTCTAAAAATCCAACATGTTTCAAATCAAATTCTGGCAGATAATACAGTTTATCAAAACCAAACCATCCCTGATATAAACCGTTATGAATCGTTATAACAGTTTTGACATCCTTTAAATTCACATATTTATAAGCAAATTGAAGCAAAAATGGAATAACTCCAGTATGATGATCATGGCAATTAATAATGTTAGGAATTTTATTTCGCGCAATAATCCAATCAAGTGTTGCAATTTGAAAAGACAAAAATCGCTCTATATCATCTTCGTACCCATAAACATTCGGACGATTGAACAATTCATTAATTTCTACTAGATACAGTTCATACCCTAATTTATTTGTTGTTTCTTTTAAAACGCTAAACGGAAAATTAAAATCTCCTAATTTAACTGTGCCCCAATGAACACATTCAAAATCATTTTCATGTCTAAACTTTGTGTCGTAACAAGGAATTACAACTCTAACTTCATGTCCAGCAGACTGCTGATATTTTGGCAATGCACCAACTACATCTCCCAAGCCCCCAACCTTTGCTACAGGATAGCATTCTGCACTAATATGAAATATTTCCATTCAAGAAATTAATTTATGATTATAGATAAGAAGCAATCATTTAAATGCTATTTTTATCTTTTTTAAATTTAGCAAAAAAACAAGCAAAATCCTTCTTTTAAATCAGTTTTATTGAAATGGCAAAAAAGGCAATTAATCCTACTAAATCATTAAAAATTCCGAAGATTATTATAATTTCTGCGAAAATTTGTGCTTTTATATCAACAAAATTAGTTACAAAGTTTGCTGCAAAAATTTTTACAAGTCCAATAAAGCACAAAGTTCCAAAACGCGAATTGCAAATGGATTCGCAAAGTCAGCAAAAGTTAGTTTATGTTCCCACCATTGACAAAAGTGTAGTCACATATTTATATGGTAAAAGCCAACGTAAAGTATTGTTGGTTCATGGCTGGTCTGGAAGAGGAACTCAGCTTTTTAAAATTGCAGATGAACTTCTAGTAAATGGATATTCTACAGTTAGCTTTGATGCACCTGCACACGGAAAATCGAAAGGCAATACTACTATAATGTCTGAATTTATAGCTTCTATATTGGAAATAGAAAAACAATTTGGTCCTTTTGAATTTGCCATAGGCCATTCTTTAGGAGGAATGTCTGTTTTAAATTCTATTAAAGATGGTCTTCAAGTAAAAAAGGCAATTATTATCGGAAGTGGCGATATTGTTCAAGATATCTTGGATGAATTTATTTTTAAATTAGGATTAAAAAAAGAGATTAGCGATCATCTAAGAGATTATTTCGAAGATATTTATAAAGTTAAAATGGATGATTTTTCAGCTTATAAAGCTGCGCAAAAAGTTAAGATTCCAGTTTTGGTAATGCATGACAAAGATGATCCTGAAGTTTCCGTTAAGGCAGGAATGCATATTCATGAAAACCTTAAAAATGGCACTTTATTTTTAACTGAAGGGCTTGGACATAGAAAAATTCTAGGAAATCATAGTGTCATTAAAAAAATTCTCGAATTCATACAAAATCCGTAAATTTATAAATATAAAAAACTAGTTATCAATATTTTAAACTTTAAAGAAATGGATTTATTTGAGCAGACTTCGGATTGGGAAACAAAATTAGAGCCCATTTTAAAAAAATATAAAGGAAAAAAACATCCTCTGGAATATCAAAACACTTATCAATTATTGGTAATGGTTATTCTTTCAGCACAAGATTCTGATGCCAATATAAATAATATAGCACCGAAATTATTTGAAAAATATCCAACATTAAAAAGTATATCAGAAACTGATATAGAAACTTTTACATCACATATTACTAAAGTTCGAAATTATACCACAAAAGCACAATGGATTCTAGATATAGCAAAAACCATTAAAGAAGATGCAAATATTCCATTAACAATGTCTGGATTAACGGCACTAAAAGGCGTTGGAAGAAAATCTGCGAATGTTATTCTGAGAGAAACCAATAAACCAGCTGAAGGAATTATTTCTGACCTACACGTTATTCGTGTTGCCCCGAGAATCGGGATTATAAAAGAAAGTAAAGATGGAAATAAGGTAGAAAAAGACTTAATGCAGGTTCTACCTAAAAATATTTGGTCAGAAATAGGAATGGCAATTTCTTTTCTTGGAAGAGAAACTTGCAGACCAAAACCTAAATGTCTTGAATGCCTATTAGCAGACATTTGCCTTTACTATAATACAGAAGTAATCTAACTATTTCCTTCTAGTATCGATCAGATAAATAATCTTCCAAGAATCTTTTTCTTTAAATAATGTGAAAGCATTCACTCCTATGTGGCTTAATTTATCATTGATATAAAATTCGTAGGGAGTCCAAACATGTGCCATACTACCATCAATCTGAATATTATAGCTCAAAATTTTCTCTTGAAATTTCATGCTGGCAGGAATTGAAGCAATAGATTTATAAAATTCTTTTGCACTTTCATTGGACAATTTATTCCCTTTTACTGTGCTTTCACTAATAGATTGCAAAATCATTTTATCTGCACAAACTAATTTAATTTTTGCTGAGTCTCTCTGGTGAAACCCTTCAAAAAAAGATTCAATGCATTTTTGTACTTCTTGTTTTTGAGCATTAGAAGATAACCCTAAAAGAAGAAAAAGAATAATTGTATAAATTCTCATAATCGTAGATTATATTAAACACCAAACTGAGAAAAATGATGGTCTAAATGTTTTGCAAACATATTATTCCATTCTTTAGAAGACAATTTACCAAAAGAAAGTGATTCTTTACCTTCAAATTCTTTTTCTCCTAATTCTTGCGTTTTTTGAATATAAGAAATCAATCTACTCTTTTCTAGCTCAAAATCACGATCTCCTTTAATAATAAATTGTGGAGCTGTACTAAGATTTCTTGGATAAGGAGATTCGCTTACTACTTTATTCTTCGCCAATAGTTTCAAAAGAAGCTTCATCAAAGCATTTGGTTTAGGATGAATATTATCATAAACCATTTCATATGTAACGTTGCAATGAGCTAGCATTTGGTCAACAGACATTTTTCCCCAAAGTGGCTGAGAATCCGTTTTAAGCTTATTAATTCTAGTAACAAATTGATCACAATCTTCTTTAAGAAAAACATTTTGCATAGTTGAAAGTAATAGTTAAAGTTAAATACAGAAGTAAAAATATAAAATTTCTGATTAAAACAGCTTTTGAAGTTTAATATTTTAGAATATTGATAAGGAGAGAACCTATTTCAGTTTAGAGCAAAAAAAAAACTTCAATCAACAAAAGCTAATTGAAGTTTTAGTACTCAGAGCGGGACTTGAACCCGCACGAACATTGCTGTTCACTGGATTTTAAGTCCAGCGTGTCTACCAATTTCACCATCCGAGCATGATGTGGTACCTCCAGGGATCGAACCAGGGACACATGGATTTTCAGTCCATTGCTCTACCATCTGAGCTAAGGTACCATTATCACTTATATTTCTATAAGTGAAGATTAGAATAAAAAACCCCGTTAAAAAACAGGGCTTTTCAAAAGAAAGGCGACGACATACTCTCCCACAATGCTGCAGTACCATCTGCGCAGGCGGGCTT
>NZ_QJRH01000017.1 GCF_003254545.1 Flavobacterium tistrianum | reverse complement strand
TTTCGAGACCTTCAAAGCGGGCTTTAAAGTGAGCGGAGGATGCGATGCGAAAGGACAGATCCAAGGCAGTCCGATGGCTCCGAAACTATGCGACGGAGGCACGGTGACCGTGGCCTATAAAGTGACCGACAAATGCTACGAAACGACAATCAGCCGAGACTTCACCATCACGGCTCCAGCAGCCGTAACCCCAGAAGCTCCGACAGCGGTTAACGCCTCAGCGTGCGCTTATGCCGATCAGGCTGCATTGGATGCCGCTTTCGAAACCTTCAAAGCGGGCTTTAAAGTG
>NZ_QJRH01000033.1 GCF_003254545.1 Flavobacterium tistrianum | reverse complement strand
CTTTTGCATAATGGGTCACCAAGTTAACATTAGATGCAAGCATCACCAAATGCATAATTAAACTGATCATAAATTAATGAGTAGTGTCTAAAGTTAGACCCGAAGCCTGGTGATCTTACCACAATCAGGACTATAAAGGTCCGAACGGGTTATCGTTGCATTGATATCCGAAGAATTGTGGTAAGCAAGTGAAAGACAAAGCTGACTAGGATAGCTGGTTTTCTGCGAAACCTATAAAAGTAGGCAATTTGATAACATCTTAGCAGGTACAGAACTTCATCTCAGGCAAGATGTGTATTATAGGAAGATTCCTAACACATTTTATTCTTGTACAGATCGGGGAATCGTGAAGATTTTACCGGTGAGATTGTAGACTCGGAATGGCAAAGATGAATATTTAATTATCGGACATAGAATGATAAGGTTGTATGTCAAAAGGGAAACAGCCCAGAACAAGAGTTAAGGTTCCAAAGTTATTGTTAAGTGAAATTAAGAAGGTTTTTATTTAAGTCGACAAGGGGATAGGCCTAGGAGCAGCCATAATTTAAAGATCTCGTAACAGAGCACTTGTTAAGTTTTAAGAGCATCGAAAATTTAACGGATCTAAATAATATACCGAAACCTTGTCCATATTTAAAAATAACTTTATTTAATGGGGTAGCAGAACGTTGAGTGTATACAAGAGCATTCTTATTTTAAGAATAGTTCTATAACTCAAGTGAGAATGGTGACATGAGTAACTAAAAAGAGTATATTAAATACTCTCGCCTAAAG
>NZ_QJRH01000014.1 GCF_003254545.1 Flavobacterium tistrianum | reverse complement strand
TCCCGTGTACGTTCCAGCTGCAGTATTTGCTGGAATGGAAATATTAATCGGACTTGCTGGTAAAGCCGCATTTGAAACTGGTAAAAAGGTATTTGTCGGACTGGCGTTCCACGTAATGCTGTAAGTAGTTGGCGAATTTGCAACTCCACTATAGGGCAATGTGGTGCTTTGCGAATTTGAGCTTGTACAAACCGCAGTAGTAGAACCTAATGCTATTGTCGGCAAAGGATTTACGGTAACAGTAAAATTGTTTGATGTT
>NZ_QJRH01000018.1 GCF_003254545.1 Flavobacterium tistrianum | reverse complement strand
AAGGTACGGCAATCGACGGTTCGGGAAATCTTATAATTACCTATGATGACGGCTCAACATCTGATGTCGGAAAAGTAAAAGGAGATACCGGAGCGGCAGGCGCGCAAGGGCCTCAGGGTCTGAAAGGAGATACCGGAGCGACGGGCGCACAAGGGCTTCAGGGACTTAAAGGAGATACCGGAGCGACAGGCGCACAAGGGCTTCAAGGTCTGAAAGGAGATACCGGAGCAGCAGGCCCACAAGGGCTTCAAGGCCTGAAAGGAGATACTGGAGCGGCAGGCGCGCAAGGGCTTCAGGGTCTGAAAGGAGATACCGGAGCG
>NZ_QJRH01000055.1 GCF_003254545.1 Flavobacterium tistrianum | reverse complement strand
TAGTTAGTTAGTTAGTTAGTTAGTTAGTTAGTTAGTTAGTTAGTTAGTTAGTTAGTTAGTTAGTTTTTTCTTTTCTTTTAGATTGTTTTTATTTTTTTTGGTTTGATTTTGGCCGGCGAAGGGGAGGTTGGTTGAAAATGCTGGTAAATTTAGTGGAAGGATTATTTAGAAGGGAAATTGATAGAGGGTCTTTTAAGACTCTACTTATTGATTTTTGTTGAGTTTATAATGGAATCTTTTTGGGTAGGAAGGATCGATTTTCCAAGTAAGTGGCAAACAGAGGAAGCAAATTATTCCAAGAACGAACCTTTTTTGCTTTACTAATGTTTGCGCTAAATCGTTTATCATTTTGTTGGTAAAAATCTATCCAATTTACTGTAACTTGCAATTGAAAATAAATCCTAATTCAGCAATAAATTCAAAATCGTTGATCCATCGAATTCCCATGTTATCACAAACATTCGGAATTTTTATTTTCTGTGAATTTAATGCAGTAATTTTTTCTTCTTTAGTTACAACAATTGCTTTATCATTTATTGCATGCGCAATAACCCATGGATCTGCTAAAGACCTTCCTTTGACATTGTCAACTAAATTTTTGTGTAGGGGATTGTTAGAATATATAGACTGTAGACATCTAGTGACAGGTTCATCAATTTTGCGAACAGTAATATTGCTTTTTTTTAGCCAATCAGATAAATCATCGTCAGTACGGATAATTTCTTCATAAACAAGCTCTGGAATAAAGATTCTTTTTTGAGTACCAAGCGTATTTAGCACCTCCCAGTAGCTAGGACAGAATTTAGGAGAATAATATTTTTGCCAAGCTTGAATAAGTACGTTGGCATCTAAACAATATATAGGAGCCGTTGAAATCATTTATATAGTAATGCTTCTAATGATGAAAATTTATTTACTGGTGTGTTCAATAAAGAGCTTGCTTGTGTTGGCTCAACAAAACCACCGCGAAAAGCATCTAAAACAATCTGAGTGAATAATCTACTGTTTTTGTTTAACTTAAGTAAATAAGGATTTGGACCTCCTGTGTTTGTCTTTTCTTTGTTTTTTAGTTTTTTCTCGGCTTCCTTTTCTAAAAATGCATGATAATTTATATCAGCTTCTTTTTTTAGTTTTTGATAATTACTTAGGTTAATAACATTTAAATTCAAGGCTCTAACTAAAAGCGCTAAGGAACTAACGCCTAAATTTTTCGAAACTTTAAAAACTTCTTTATAATCAATGAAAGTGGTGTTATTTAAGCTATGGATTATTTGTTCTGGCATTAATGCATTCGCTGCAACCTGATTGCAGAATAATTCAACCGGATGAAATTTATCTTTATTTTTTAACTCTGGTTCAATTTCATTCGAAATTCCTGTTTCAGCAATCCAAATATGAGCTAATTCATGAACTAATGTAAATAATTGTGGAGCGTTCCAGTCATCCGAATTGACAAATACAAATGGGGCATGAGGGTCAGCGATTGCAAATCCTTGAATTTCTTCCGAGTCTAATGTTAATCTTGAATGGATAAAGCTCGTTCTTGATATAAATATTCCTTTAGATTCCGCTTTATTAATCCATTCTTTAATTGGATTATCGGTACTATAGTTAGCCGGATTTATATTTAAAGTAGTCAATATGTCCTTTGCGACAATTGTGGGGTTGTCTGATAATTTATACTTACCTACAAACGTTAATTGGTTTTCTTTATTATCTATATTTAAATCTCTTATCCAAGATTGTTTTTGCTGAATTTCACGGATTATAAAAATTGATGCTGTCCCGAGGGTTTTAGAATCTTTTTTTCTAAAATCTTGAAGTGGCATAAAATCTCGTGGAATTTCTGGGAGAAAAAATAGTGCAAAAGGTCTTTTATATAGTTTTGCTAATATTTGTGCTTGACTTATTGTAGGTTGGCTTGAACCAATTTCCCACTCTCTTAATCTATCAGTAGATATTTTAAGCTTAGACGCAGCACTTTCTTCGGTGATTCTTGCCGATTCTCTTGCCCACTTTAAAACGTTAGGTGTTATATATGCTTTATTTGCCATACAGCATCAAATGTAGGAATAAAATTTAAATTAGATACATATCAGTGTAATAAAGCACATTAGGATTCCAGCAAGCGTTTTTAGATCAGCAGGGGCGATATTAGATAGATTAACCATTATAGGATTTATTTACAGACAGTAGCTATATGGTGAAAAAAGTCTAAGAAATTTTACATAAAACTTTTTTAAGGTTTTATAAAAATTGGAAATTTACGAAAAAAAAAGAATTCGATAGTGATATACAATTATTTGCACGTGAAATATTATATTTGACTTCACACAGTTGATAGAGCTATATTTGAGTATTGCTTTATCTGCAATAGAATCTGTTAGAATTAGTTCAATAATAAATATTAATAGATTAATGGAATTCATTTTTAAAATACCTTATCTGAAAATTGCCTTAGTTTTTTTCGTTATAGTTAGCATTCCAGTTGTTTGTATAATGTGGAAAAACCCATCGGCAGAAGGTAATTCGACCCATATTTTCACGTTATTGGGCGCAGTTCTTTTAGTTATTATCTCGGTTGTTCCATATCTTCAGATAGATAAAAAAACTGAGTTTGGAAATATAACGATATTTAGGGATAATACAACTCAAAAGATTGTTTCTGATCTTTTTGAAGATCCATATTTTTTAATATATACGCAGCTGTTCAATACTGTTGAAGGAAAAGGGACATTCAAGCAGATGGAATATGAAAGCCCAAAAGAGGCTGAAGATGATTTAGTTGAAAAAGCAGTTTTGTTTCAGCTTTTAGCTGATTTTAACGGACGTGATTGGGACTCAGAATTTGTCTACTCTGAAGGGGTTTATGGAAACGGATCCAGAGGATCAATGGCTATAGGAACAGGAAGCGAGAATAAATTAGTTGACGGGGCTGAGCTACACAAGATATTTTCAGGAAATAGTTATTTAAATGATCAATCAAAATATCAAAGTTATGCACTGCGGATTCCTGCTGATATGACTATTAAAAGAATTCATAATGGTTCGTGGGCTATCATTTTTGAAAACTCAGAATTTAAAATGGTAATTCAACAGGCTGGTATTTCATCTTCATCACTGGTGCGTGGAGCTTGGGGAATTTTTAAAGGTGATCCTGAAGTTTTAAATAGATATACCCAGACACAGTATACAATAATGATTCATGCGGGAACGAAATTCGGCAATAGATACACGGAACGTACAGCCTCGTATTGGAAATGGTTTGAAGGAGTTTCCGAATCAATAAAAAAGTACAATTGGCAGAATGTAGATAAAGCTGTTTTAGAAAGAAAAATGCGCGATTCAGTATGGCAAGACGTCAGTAAATATCCTCCTGGATTTTTAGAAGGGAAGGATGTTGTTCATTAGATTGCAGTTTTATAAGAGTGGTTTTTAATCTATTCTTTTTATTTATTTTTTTGTTTCCAGAAATTATAGAAACCCATCATCCTTTACAAGGAGAATATATAATTCAAAGAAATCTTGAACTCAATAAATTCAACTATGAAGGATTAAAACAAAAGGATAGTCAAAATTTTGTAATGTCTCAATGGTTTGAAGGCGCTCCAAAATCAAAAATGATTTCTTTTATAAACAGTAGATATTAACTTCAGAAAATGTTAGAAAAAATCTTTCCAATAGATAATATATTTTTTGTTTTTTTTATAGCAATTTTAACTATCTGGCTTACTTTGGTTACCTCAGGTCTAATTGACGCACGGTATAGTAGTTGGAAGAATAGATTAAAAAAGAAAGGCAGAAGTGCTTTAAAAATAGGTGGTGCAATTGCCTTGCTATTAACAATGCAAGAAGTGAACAATCGAGCAATATCCAATAAGAAAGACAATCAGCTACATAATGAACAGAAATCTAGAGACAGCGTTATCTCTGAAGGCGTAAAAAAAGCTACAGATAAACTTTTTCAAGATTTATCTCTAGCTTTTAAAAAACAAGGCTTACAATATGACAGCATAAAAAAACAAATATTTTATATTAAGGATTCGATTCGAACTAATAACGCCAGCATAATTCCTCCTTTACTTCGTATTAGAAATTTGGAATTTAAAGATAGCTCAGCAATAACGAGAAGAAATACAATTTTATATGAAATTATATCTGATAATGCCGTTAGCTATAATTGTGATCTGAAATTCGATGTATTTGGCTTTACTACTAATGTCACTCCCACTTCTATAGATTTTAATTTAAGAGCATTTTATAAGAATATAACAATCGCTAAGGATCAAAGACTATCTGCATATCTATCGTTTATAGATAATTTCCATTGCAATACATATGTTCTAAGGTTAAAAGGTTCTTATTATTCCAGTGATAAAAAATTAAAAACAATTGATGACTTATATCTTTTAAGAAATAATGGTGAAAAATTCATATTCGAACTTCCTTCTGAGTTTCATGATAAAGTATTCAGAGATTATATTAGAGAAAATAAATTTTAATTTGTAATTCCGAAAACTTCCCAACATAAAATTAAGGAGACTTCTTTAATTTTTTTATATAGGAGTTATTGTATAGACAACATGCATGTAACCTTTGAATTTTACATCTTTTCTGTATAGGTCTGAAATGGTATTCAGTTTAATCGCGCAGGATTTTGAAATGAAATTTAATTTTTGAAGTGATAACTTAATATTTAAATCTGACACTCCCATTTCGATCATTTGCGCAGTCAAATTTTCTGATTCTTTTGGAACTTTCATTTCATGTACGCTAATAAAGTCCTCGTTGGCTTTTTTAAACTTTTTTGATTTTTCATGGATTGTCCGAATATAATGTTCGGTTGCCATATGGCTGAAGTTGACGGTAGTTTCAGAGTTTAGAAACTGTAGAAGATTAAGCTGGTCGATGCTTCTTTTATCATTTATGGTTACTACATGCTCTTTTTTATTTCCCAATTTATATATTTCGGAATCATATACAGCTAGCATATATGAATCGTTTAAGGGCAGAAAAAATTGCAATCCCTTTGTTCCAAAATCTCTTTGGCTGCCGAATTTGGTTTTTCTTTTTTCTAAAAACTGGTTATACATAATAAGCGGATTATCCGAGATGATAAAAGGGTTTGAAGTCGTATTTTTTATGAGTTTAAATTTTAGGTTTAATAGATCCCCTACCAATGCTTCGGCAGATTTTAGGGAATGCAGTTTTCCTTTGTCAGATTGCTGTTCCTGCAATCCAGGAACCATATCTGCCGAAACGTTGCCTTCGCTGATTTTAGATTTAGTGCTGGGGAGCTTTTTCTCGAAACTATTCAGGATTTTGAATCTGATGGGGTTTCGAAGATCCAAAATGATAAGGAAATGCAGCATTTTTGAATGGTCTTGACTTTGTGCTATGGGAAGCTTTTCTTTTTCCCACATTGTTCTGAAGATTGGCGCTGAATCTGCTTCGAGCTTTGAGAGCCACTTTTCGAGTTCTCCGTCGCTGCCATATAAATTATCGCTGCTTAGCTGTGACGGAATAGGCACTTGTGTTTTAAATTCATTAAGCTTTGTATTGAACATTCCAATAGTTTTTCTGTTGTTTTCATAAGAGAAGAAACGCTGGAAAAACTGGGGCACAAAGTGATGGTTTTTTGGTGTGTTTTTTTTCTGCTGCGCCATTTTTCGTATTGTTTTGATTGCACTGTTTGATATTTCTAAATTACAATTTTATGCCGTTTTTATATCAGTGTAATTACCTGTTATTGATTTTGTTATTAGAGCTGTTTTACTTTTTGAACTATTGGCAGGAAGCTTCACTAAGTTTTATTAGAGGAGGATGAGAATCTTCAGCAAATGCATGTTTTCATTCGAAACGGATAAAAAGGCAGCCAAGATAGCGCCAGCAAGTCTGCTGCATGCGCATAACGGATTCCACTCTCTTTCCGTCCGCCCTTCGGGACTTATAGCACTCCGCATCCTTTAGCTTGCGCTTGGTCTCTTGCTTTCTTTTTTCCGTTTTTCTTTTGAAAACAATTTTTTAAAGGGCGGAGCGGGAGTTAAGGGAAGCTGGTAGTCTGGGCAATGGCTATTGGTTAAATGTTTCATTTGGTTAATCATTAGTTTTTGTGGTCGGCTAGTACTTATTTATTCACAATTAAATTTTAAGGTTATGGAAGTTACAGGAAGGGTTACAAAGGATGCGGAAGTGCGCAGAGCGGGTGAGAAAGAGGTTTTGAGTTTCACCATAGCGGTTAATGACCGCTATAAGCCTGCGGGAAGTTCAGAGTATAAGGAGGTGTCGACGTTTATCAGATGTTCGTACTGGATAAGCATGAAGGCGGGGCAGTGGATTAAAAAAGGAACCGTTGTACTGTTAAGCGGTAGGCTAGGCATGCATGTGTATATCGACAATGATGGAAATCCGATCGGAAGCATTGACTTTCATGTCAATGCATTTAATATTTTGGCTTTTGCCAAAAGAAGTGCGGATAAGGAAGATGAAGCTGAAAGTGCAAGTATTGCCAAGAAGGGAAACAGCAGAACTGCCGTTAAGAAGGATAACGGCAAGGCTGGAGATGAAGTGCCTTTTTAGTGGCATGCTTAATTTAAAGATCAGAAATCATGGCGCATCATATTTATTTTAACGAGCAGACAGGAAGGCACAGTTTTTTCAGCGTGAAGGAAAAGCCTTGGCACAATCTCGGGAAGATAGTGGAAGACTATCCGACAAGCGTCGAGGCGATAGCGCATGCGGGGCTGGATTTTGAAGTGGAGAAAAGAAGGCTTTTTACGCCTTCAGCTCCGATTGTAACGCAGGACTTTATTTCTGCTGGAAGGCTGGATGTTCCAGATTACTGCAGTACGGTGCGGACTGACACCGATACTGTGCTGGGTGTTGTCGGGAAAGATTACCATATAGTGCAGAATAGGGATGCATTTTCGTTTTTTGACAGCATAGTGGGCGGTGACGGCATACTATATGAAACCGCTGGCGCTCTTGGGAACGGTGAGAAGATCTTTATCACGGCAAAGCTTCCCGATTATATCCGCGTGGGAAAGGATGATCTGATCGAGAAATATCTTTTTCTCAGCACCTCGCATGACGGGAGCGGAAGCATTACGGCAGCTTTTACGCCGATACGAATCGTATGCGCCAATACGCTTAACGCTGCCATGCAGTCTAAAACCAATACGGTGCGCATCCGCCACACATCAAATGCTAAAGACCGTTTGGAGCAGGCGCATAAAGTAATGGGGATATCAGATACATTGGCACACAGTCTGGAAGCTGTTTTTAACTACTGGACAAAGGCACGCATATCCGATAAGGAGGTTAAAAAACTGATCCAGCATGCTATGGCTCCCAGCAGGGAAGTGCTTAAAAAGCTGCAGGAAGGGCGAAGCGAAGATCTCTCTGCCTGTTTCAATAATATGGTGGACAATGCGTTCGAATATGCGATGGCCCATCCCACCCAGCAGACAGCCACAACCCAGGGAACCGTATTTGGCGCGTACAATGCCGTGGCGGGCTATTTTCAGAATGTGAGAAAATATAAGGACGATGAGGCAAAGCTTTCTTCGATTTTAATGGGAGGAACGGCGCAGCTTCGCGGTCAGGCAGCATTTAATTTATGCCTTGACTTTGCTGTTAAAGGGTTTAGTTCTTATATGGTGCAGAATTAAGGTTTTTTAAGATTGTGGACACAGGCGGTTATAGACTGCCTGTATCCTTATGCCAGTTGCGCTGCAAATCGCAGATTTGCAGCGCGTTTTTTCTGAAGATATGTTAAGATGGGAGTTTGAAAATCAGAATCTGCAAAGTGAAGGCTCTTAAAAGAATCTTTGCAAGGATAATGGAAGGGTTTTAAAAAATTTTGGCTCTGTTTTTATAATCCGTTGTTTTCGATCTGTTTATACTTTTGAAGTAATTATTTTAAAGAAATTATTTAATCCGAATGCTTGCGTAAAAAGTTTAACCAAAGAAAGAAGATATGAAATTATATTCAAATGTTAAGTCCGCCATTTTTGAAGCCGCATGTCTGCTGTATATTTTTCTGCTGGTTTATGCCGCTATGAATAAAGGGCTTGATTTTGAAAAATTTAAAGTTGAGCTGGGCCAGTCTCCGTTATTAAGCGCTTTTGCAGGCTGGATCTCTTGGCTGGTTCTGATAATAGAGTTTTCAATCGCCTTTTTTCTTTTATTTCGCAAAACGCGGGCTAAAGCGCTTTATGCAGGATTTTGTCTGATGTCCATGTTTAGCGCATATATATTTATTATGCTGAATTTTAGCTCCTTTCTGCCGTGTTCCTGCGGAGGAATATTGGAAAAGATGAGCTGGAAGCAGCATTTCCTATTCAATCTCTTCTTTGTGCTGCTGGGAGCATGGGCGCTCTGGCTTCATAACGGCAATAATGATTCTAAAAATAGGAGGTTTGGAATCTCTTATGGTTTCGGCTTATTGTTGAGTGTTCTTGGAAGCACAGTTGTGTTGCTTGCCCTGTTTTTCAGTTCAGAGGAAATAATGCAGCATCAGAATCCTTTTATACGCCGCTATCCCCATCATCCGGCAACGCTAACCGATACGCTGGATTTGAAATACAATTCGTACTATTTTGCAGGTTCGGGAAATGGCAATATCTATCTTGGCAATCTGACAGTCCCTTTATATCTATTGTCCATCGACAGTCTATTGCATCAGCGGAAAATAAGAATAGCCTTGGACCAAAGCAGCTTTACTTTTAAAGAGATCAAAATAAACGTGGACCCGCCATTTTTTTATCTGACTGATGGCAGAACTCCTGCTGTTTTTAAAGGTGCGGTAGACAATTGGAAAGCGGAGCTGCAGCATGCCCGAGCGCCTTACTTTACAAATGCTGTTCCTATAGACAGTTTTGCTGTTGCATTTAATGGGATAAGCAGCAAGACGGGCGACAATACTTTGGGCATATTCGGTTTTGGGAGCCAGCCGAAGGCGCATATGGCGCCTGAGCTTCTGCAGAAGCAGATTGATGGCGTGTTTGATACCGAGGGCATGCTTCATTACAGTGAGGAAATGAAAAGGATAGTATATCTCTATGCCTACAGAAACCAGTACATTGTTGCAGATCAGAACGGAAGGCTGGACTACAGGGGCAATACGATTGACACTATTTCTAAGGCTCAGGTAAAAGTGGCTTATCTCAAAGGGCGGTCTGAACGCACTATGTCAATACCAGCTTTAAATGTAAATAAAAGCAGCAGCGTCTGCGGGCATCTGCTATTTGTAAATTCAAATGTTCCCGGGCGGTATGAGCAGAAAGAAGTCTGGAAGCAGGCATCGGTCATCGATGTTTACGACCTAAGGAGAAAAAGCTATCTGCTCAGCTTTCATATCTATGGAATTGGAGATCAAAAGCTTCGAAGCTTTATGGTGACCCCAACCCATGCCTATGCGCTTATCGGCAGCCAATTGGCGGTCTATAGACTTGGCGCTCAAATAAGGAAAGAAATGGGGCTTAATGGAATAAGAAAATGACATGGAATAATATACTAGCGCGCAGTGTCAGGAATCAGATCGAACACCTGTAGAAAAAAGTAGATCATGTTTTAACCTTAAATTATAGAAATTATGAAATCAATCGTTTTGAAAAAAATGATGCCTGCAGCAGTTTTTATGCTGGGCATCTCGGGAGCATTTTTCACTATGTCAATGCAGAGCGCTGCAGAGGACGTGGTTCCGATCATCGGCTTTGTGCCAAGCGACGATGACCCTTGCGATATTCCTGTTTCCTGTGATACCGCCCAAGGACAGCTTTGCCGTCTTTTTGGAGCAACAGGCCCGCAGGCTAAAGCAATGGACAGTCCCACAACCTGTAACAGGGTAGTGTTCCGTCCGCAATAAACATTACAAATAATCCTTAAAAGGCAAATGCAGCTCTTTTAGAGCTGCATTTGCTGTTTGTATTATTGAAGGCCTTTTTTTATCCAGTTAGCGGGCGGAACGCCTTTTAAATGATAATCAAACCATTGATGGATCCTTTCTGAGAGATCCAGCTGATTCTCATAGGACGCCAGATCGTGCCCTTCTCCTGAATATACGAGCATGATGTTCGCTTTTCCAAGACGGCGCAATGCCAGATAGTATTCCCTGCTTTGGTTCCAATTGACATTTTCATCAGCGTCCCCTGTCCAGGAGAGCAGCGGGGTGGTGCAGTTTTCGGCATATTCTATAGGTGAATTTTTCCTGTAGCCCTCACGGTTTTCAAATAGCGAGCTTCCCATGCGGAACTGGTGGTTTTCAAAGAGCCACATCAGAGGCTTGCCGAACAGCCCTACTGAAAGATAATGGCTTGTAAGATCTGAAATTCCCGAACCGGAAACAGCGGCCGCAAAAAGAGGGGTCTGGGTAATGATGAAATTGGCCTCATAGCCTCCGAAGGAATGGCCGATCAGTCCGATTTTATTTTCTTGGATAAGGCCGCTTTTCATCACTTCCTGTGTTACAGCGATCACGCAGTCCGCTGCGGATAATCCCGGATTGCCTTTCTGATACGCAATATCGGGAAGAAGCACGAAGTATCCCTGTGTTGTATACGCTGATATGTTGAATCCTTCTGCATCCGATTCTGAAGGGCTGACATAAGTATGGATTTTGTCTGAAAACTTTTCGTAAACATGCACGATCATGGGATATTTCTTCTGCGGATCAAAATCTGCGGGATAATATAAAATGCCTTTCAAGGAATCTCCAGCGCTATTTTTGTAATGAATAATTTTTGCCTTCCCCCAATAGAAAGACTCCTGCTGCAAGTTGCTTTGGAAAATAAGTTTAGGCCCCTGTTTTCTGCTCCTTTTCACCATCAGACGGGGAGGCAGCTCGTAATTCTGCTCCATATACATATATGCGTTAGCAGACGATGCCTTTGCCATAAGGCTCAGGTTTGAATTATGGGAGTATGCCAGTTTTTCCATTGATCCTCCCGACCAACAGTAGTAGCCTGAACCGCCATCTTTGTCTGAGGCTTCCAGCAGTAATTCCTTATCAAGATTTATGGGATCCAGTATCCAGCCGTCGTAATTCAATCTGCCGGCTATGATTCTGGAATAGCCTGCCAAACGAAATCTGGTTTTGGTTTCCCGGCCACGGGTCAGGCGCCTTGCAGAAATTCCATCCGGGGTTACAGCCCAGATATCATATTCATCGCACAGGACTATTTCATGATCAAGGGGCGTGAATCCTAATAAAGGATAGGATTCTTCCGCATTGGGATGCTCGCTTTTATTATGGGAAAAGGATTCTCCCATATTCTTTGTGATATTAGTGCTGGTTTTCTTTTGGATGTCATAGATGCACCAGCCTCCTTCTTGAAAATATGCTATGTATTTCCCTGTTGGGGAAGGGATGGTGTAGAGGAAAAAATCGGAATGCTTCTTTAGCATCAGCTCTTTTTTGCCGCTGGCCAGATCAAGGAGGTAATAATCTCTTGGCCCTTCCCTCATATACTGGGGTTCATACTGTCTGGTATTGGAAATTACGGCATGCTTCTGGTCTCCAGAGAGCATGGCCTGAGGCAGTGAATCGTTTGAAACAAGCCTGTAGCGGTCTTCCTGCGGATGCCATAATCCAAGATAGACTCCTTCAAACTTTTTTTGTTTTTCTTCCGTTGGATAGATCCATTTGGCATTTGCATTCCAAAGCTGCACATTTTCTCTTTTATTCGGGGCATTAGGTCTCTCTTTTCGCTGCAGGCCGAAAAATACGCTTTTCATGTCTTTTGAAATCTGCACTTTATAGCTGGCTTTTGGGATAGCAAGCGTATCTCCGAGGAAAATCTGTTGCGTCTGCCTATTGGAACGATGCAGCTTGGCATTGGGAATATCATATAGAAACAGCTGGCAGCCGGGATCAGCATCTGTTTTTTCCGTAAAAGCCAAAGCATTTCCTTCCCTTTGCCAGGTTAGATTGTCAAATGTGCCAGCAGTGGTGCATAAAACCGTATTTCGCTCCGTTGCAGGATCCAGCAGGTTAATGGAGCATTGGCTACCATTTTTTGAGGTATAGAGCAGCAGACGTTTTGTAGGGGCGGAAACAAAGTCTTCAACTCCTGTAATATGATATTCTCTCTTACCGTCGGGAGATTGAATGGAAAGTGTTTTCTCTTTTGTAATTTCTTCTTTTAGAATTGCTATTTTATGGATTGAAGGCAGATGAAAATGTTTTATGACTCCGTCTATTTTCTTTTGAGCGCCAGTTTTTAGATCTATCAGATGGAGGCATTTTTCTGTTTTGTAAGCAAACCAGTCTGAAGAAATGAAATTGCCCCTCTGGCCCAGAGCAAAAGAATATTTTTTTGAAGATGCCGTGTTTTTTAGAAAAAGCGTATTGGCTCCGTCTTGCCGATATACGGTATAGCTTACCCAGTTTCCGTCAGGGCTTATCTTTTCAGGATACAGTTCTTCCCATTTTTTATAGTCGGCCGGGGTCAGATGCTTTTTCTGCAATGCCTGCCCCGTTAAGGGGCAGGTCACTAATTGCAAAATTAAAACTAAAAAAAAGACTGCCTTGCGACAGGGTAACGGCATTTTGATATGTTTTTTCATTATGGCTGGATCAGTATTAAGGTTAGTAGCCTGGATTTTGAGGCTGAAGATTTGGATTGAGATTGAGTTCGCTCTCTGGCAGGGGCAGCAGCTTGTCGGTATCGTTCCAGCCCGTTTTGGTCTGCAGCGCGGCGTTTATTCTGGCTGTGCGCTTTAGGTCAAAGAAGCGGTGTCCGTACTCGGTGAAGAGCTCTTTTCTTCTCTCGACTATGATGGCCTCGATTATCTGATCTTTGGATTCTGCCTGCAGGCTGTCGAGCCCCGCTCGGCTTCTTATCGCGTTGAGGTCTTCCAGCGCTCCGGGAAGATTTCCAAGATGCGCGCGCGATTCAGCTCTTATGAAATACTGTTCCGCCAGACGCAGAACCATAGAATATTCTTTTGAAGCGCCGGTAGATTGCGATTCTCTGTATTTAAAGGCATGATGCCATATTCCCGTTTCATTTGAAACTTCAGCTATCCAATGCGTTTTTCGAAGATCCTGCATATCAAATGAATTAACCAGAGATTCATTCAATGCGGCTAGAGGGGGAGTGCCGGAACTGAAAATAAAGACGCTGGCCTCATCCGTGTTTTTTCCGGTGAGTGAGGGCATGAACTGCCAGATAGCCTCGTTTGAATTTTTTAAAAACACCTGATCCAGGTCTGTTTCCAGATGATAGAGGGATTTCTGCTGCAGCACTGCCGTGGCCATGGCTTCAGATTCTTCCCAGTCCCCTTTATAAAGATGCACCCGGGCTAAAAGCGCCTGTGCCGCAAATGAATTCGGACGCACTCGATCTGAAGTCAGGTAAGAGGAAGGGAGCATCTGAGTTGCGGCTTCTAAATCTGCTATAACGCGCTCATAAGCTTCACTTTCGGGCATTCTGGCCACTTTGCTGTTTTGCATGTATTGGGTTGTCTCAATATAGGGAATGCCGCCAAACAACTGGAGCAGATAGAAATGGAGAAGCCCTCTTACGAATAGAGACTCACCCTGCAGCTGTCTTTTCTGCTGTTCATCAAAATTGGCAGACTTGAGGCCTTCAAGAATGGCATTGCAGGCATAAATCTGGCTGTAGGAGCTGTTCCAGAACAGAGCGATATTGCTGTTGGAAGGTAAGACCGTATTGGTGTAGAAAGCAAAGGAAGCATCGCTTGAGGCATCATACCAGTCCAATTCGTCGGTGTAGTATCCCAATTGGACCGATAATCCGAATTGCGTGCCTGTAAGTATGCCTGAGTCGCGCATTTTAGCGTAGATATCCGCCATGGCGGCATTGGCTGTCGTATAGTCTTCAAAGACAGCCTGGCTTGAGAGCTGCGATTTTGGAAAACCGGCATCCACAAAAGAATCGCAGGCTGCGGCGGAAAAAAGCAGAGCCAGAAGAAATATTTTTTTAGGCGCGAACCAAAGGTTCGGCTTGCTGTTATACATTGGTTTCATAGGACAGATTTTAAAAGGTTAGCATAATTCCTGCTGTAAAGATTTTTAAGGGCGACAGATAGCCTGACATGCTGAATTCAGCGTCTCCATCCTTGTAAGGAGTAATGGTCAGAAGGTTCTGTCCCTGCAGCGAAACGGTGCATTTGAGTTCTTTTGCGTTAAGCGGGACATCGTAAAACAGCGCTACGGTCTTTAGTCTTATATATGACGCATCGACAATTGAGCCGTCGCTCATCGCAAAACGGGATTGCGCCAAGATTGCCGCAGGATTATACCCGGCAGAATAGATCTGATAGGGGCCTGCATCTCCCTCACTGGTCCAGCTTTTGATCATCCTTTCAGGCTGATTGCCCATATATCCCGCTAAGCCATTGTCAAAGCTCTGGTTGCGCTGTTTGACAAACTGAAAAAGAAAATCCAGTTTCCACTGCCTGTATCGGAACTGGTTCTGGAAACCTCCAAAATAATCCGGATTAAGATTGACTGCAGTCTGCCTGTCATCGGGAGAAGAGATTATGCCGTCATGGTTCTGGTCGTGGAACTGGTAGATGCCTGTTAGGGGATCCAGTCCTGCATAGCTGTACCGCAACTGGATATTCAGCGGTTCTCCGATGCGGTATCTGTTCTGATAGGTGGAGCCGTTGAGGTTTGGGAATGCCAAGAGCCTGTTTCTGGAAAAGCTGATGTTGATATTGCTGGTCCAATTGAAATTTTTTCTGCTGAAATTAACTGTGCGGAGCGTGAATTCCAATCCGCTGTTCTGTACTGTTGCCGCCAGATTCGCCTGAATCTGCGAGAACCCCGTGGTGCCGGGCAGAGGAATTCCCACCAGCTGGTTGGATGATCGGTTCTGATACCATGCTGCGGTAAGAAAAATGCGGTCGCCGAAGAATCCAAGTTCTGCCGCGGCCTCTAATTTCCTGTTGATTTCCCATCCGAAGTTTGGATTGTACAGACGGCTGGGCTGCAGTCCGATTATATTGCCATAAGTGGCGCCTGAAGAGATATAGGTATTGAGATACTGGTAATCGCCAATCTGATCGCTTCCCGTAGTCCCGAAGCTCGCCCTTAGCTTTCCGAAGCTGAGCCATGAATTTTCAGAAAGGAAACTTTCATTGGAAAACAGCCATGCCAGACCCACAGCGCCGAAGTTCGCAAATTGATTGCCGGGGCCGAACCGGCTCGATCCGTCACGGCGAGCGGTAAGATTTAAAATGTAGCGGTCCTTCCAATTGTAGTTGGCTCTGCCGAAAAATGCCTGATAGCGGTACAGCAGCCCATCGCTCAAGAGCACCTGCTGGTAGGCGGCAGAGGCAAGATTGTAAATAAGGCTGTTGGAGCTGAAGCCTGTTCCAGACTGGAAAAGGCGGGTGGTATTTTGCTCTTGGAAAGTCCCCCCTAACAGAATTTCCAGTCTGCCCCCGCCGATTTCTTTTTTCCAGCTGATCTGCGGTTCTATAATCCAAGAACTGCGATCGGTATTGTTGAGTATTATGTTTGAAACCGCACTGGTATAGCCATAGGATGGATTGTATATGGTTGAGGGATTAATGCGGCTTTCGGTATGCTGCAGGTCTGTATAGCCAAAACTGCTTCTTAGGATAAGATTGGGAATGATCTCATAAGAAAGCACGCCATTGGCCAGCAGATCGCTGGTCTTTGAGACATATTGCGATGCCAGAAGGCGCAGCGGATTTTCCCAAGTGCCGTTTTCCCAGTTTAGATTACCTTTGGAATCAAACAGGGCGGGAGCATTCGGGGCCAGCGTGCGGGAATCGTAAGTGAAGTCGTTTGCCGGCTGGTCATTGTTTTGCGAATTGTAGCCCGCTGATAGGACCAGACGGAATTTATTGTCGGTTGACTGGTGGTTTAAATTGAATTGCGCACCGCCCTTTTTATACATAAAATCTCCCGGAAACACGGTGGTTTCGGTATGGTAGGTGCCGCTTAGCAGAAATTGGGTGTTTTTGGAGCCTCCGCTCAAAGTTCCCTTTATGTCCGTGATAGAGGCAGTGCCGCCAATAAGCTCCTTCTGCCAGTCGGTGTATCTGCCCTGATCCCATGTTCCATTAATATCATAGTCTCGTTTAGGGTATTTGGTTCTGCCATCATTTATGAATGCCTGACGGCGCATAGAGAGGTACTGCTCGGTATTCATGAGCTTCATGAAACGGGTGACTCTTCCAGCTCCTGATGATGCGCTGAAATTAAAGCTGGTTTTCCCTTCTTTTCCCTTTTTTGTGGTGATCAGGACAACGCCATTTGCCCCTCTTGAGCCATAGATGGCGGTTGCATCGGCATCTTTGAGCACCTCTATGCTTTCAATTGCTGCCGGGTTGATGCTGTTAAGAGGGCTGGTATTGAAGGTGGGGAAGACGGTTGAGGTCTGTTCGTAGCCTATGGGGTCTGTGGCATAGGGAACGCCGTCTATGATGTAAAGGGGATTGTTGGCATCGGGCCTTATGCTGTTCTGCCCCCGTATTTTAATATCGAATCCTCCGCCCGGAACTCCTGTTGTCTGGGTTATTTCGACGCCTGCCATGCGGCCCTGCATGGTGGCAAGCACGTTGGTGACGGGCTGCGTTTCAATATCTTTTGAAGTGATCCGCGCGATGCTTCCCGTGCGCTCGCTTTGCTTGACCGAATAGTAGCCTGCATTGACCCGGACTTCCTGCAGTTCAGTGGTGGAGGAATGCAGGACAATATCCATAACAGGTTTTCCTTTTACGGGAATTATGGCCGTTTTGAATCCAATAAAGGAAACCGACAAGGTGTCTTGGGCAGAAACCAAAATGGCATACTGGCCTGTAAAATCGGATACCGTGCTGGCCTTGACCCGTCCCTTGACTGCTATGGTGACGCCAGGAATCGGACTGGTTCCGTCGGAGACGGTTCCGGTGAGCATATAAGGTTCTGATTTTTGGAAGAAGCGCCGGGAATTTTTGGCTGAAAAGGCGGAGAATGAAAGGAGCATTGCTGTAAAAAATAGGCAATAAAGAGCCTTTCCATCCTTGGAAAATGAAAAATAATTCATAATATTGGGATTGGTTAGTTAAATGGTATTTGATTAGCTAAGGTCCTCTGCTCTAGTTTGGTCGCTGCAGCTGAGGGCCATTTTTTATGTATTTGAATAAGATTTTTAATAATTCATTGGCAGTGTTATTTCATTTTTTAGACATTTAATAAAATGCGAGAATTTCTGATTAATGAGAAGGATTGCTTTGAATTATAAGAGAGTAGAAATAAAAAAGGCGCGGAACTCATCTTAGACGACTTAAGGTACTGGTATACCCGCACACGAATAAGTGAGCCCACGCCATAAGACGTGAGCATACTACTTATTTTCCCGTGTGCAAAAATTACCAGTTTTTAAGTCGGGATTCTAAGCAATGCTTCATATAATTTATTGAAGAATCGCAAAAGTACATTAATAAAAATGTAATTACTAGTACAAATATATAAAAAATATTTACACATGTGTAATTGTAAGCCTATTTTTTTATCATTCCATTTGTTTATATGAAAAAACAAATAAAAATTGAAGAATTGACTATTGCAATCTCTAATGTTATCAAAAAGCTCTATAAAGATCGAGATGGTGCCATTCTCACCGAAAACAATGAGTACTTTGCAGAGATAGGTATAAACTTAGGATTGGAGAGGTATACAAGTGATCATAATGTTACTTGTAGTAAACTTTTCGCGATTTGTGATTTTCTAGAAATATCATTGTCGGATTTTTTTTTATTAGTAGAAACAGAGAATGAAAAGCTGAAATTTAGAAAGTCAACTAAAGGATATTTAGTAAAAAAAGCTTACAATAAGCTTTGATAGTATTTGTAATTTTTATTTAAGTTGCAATAGCAAAATCGATAAATTTTAGTTTATGATTTGCCTATTAAATAGTTTTCCTTGATTTAAAAAAAATGTATACTAAAAAGCCTTTCAATTGAAAGGCTTTTTTTAATAAAGTAAGATTAAAGGATTATTATTTTTTAGATTCTTCAATAGAAACTTTTCTGAATTCTTTCAAAAGCTTTTCAATCTCTAAAGATGATTTGCGTGCTCTTGCTCCGGCAGCTTTTACTCCTTTTTCTGCAAGTGAGTCTGATTCAGTTTTGAATGTTTCGATTTCAGCATTGATTTTTGCCAATAGGTCTTTCATGGTATTTCTTTTTTTAATTACAGCGGCAAAAATATGAAGTTAATTATTATATCCTAATTATGGCAGATAAAACATCATGGCTTTTCTTTTTTTAGCTGGCCAATGAAATAGGAGGGGGCTATGCCCGTTTTTGCCATAAAGGCTTTGGTGAAGCGCTCTGTGGTGCTGAAGCCGGCTTCCTGCGCCAGTGCGGCGTAGGTGTAGTATTTCAATCTGCTTTCACTCTGGAGCAGAGGTATAATGTAGTCGATGCGCAGTCCGTTAATGTATTCGTTGATTCCTTTGTGCCTATAGTGCTCCAGTATGTTTGCTAGATATTTGGCATTGGTGTTAAAGTCGGCCGCAAGGCTTCCTAGCTTCCAGTCTTTTTCGAGAAACCGTTTTTTGTTTTCGAAATTTTCCAGCTGTTTGAGTAGCTGGGAGGCTGTTTCAATGCTGATATTTTTTATGGGAGGGGTGTCGGTTTTTATTTTGGGCCTGTTTTTCTTTGCATCAAGCTCCTGAATCAGTAGCCGGTAATTCTTTTTATATATGCTTCTGGTTCGGTAATGGCGCCAGATTAGCGCAACGATGCTGATAAGCATGAGAAGGATGGCGGACGCCAAGATGCGGTCTTGCTTTTTTTTCCAGTCGAGCTTCTGTCTGATGGTTCTGTTCTCGGTGGCTATTTTTTCCTTTTCCAACAGAAGCTCTTTGGTGTCGTACTGCTTGTGGATTTTTCCCAGAATGTATCTGCTGTTTTCTGTCAGCAGGGTATCGGCTTTCAGCAGCTGGTCAATGTAATAGCTTTGCCTGTTTAGATCTTTTGCGCTTTTGGAATAGTGGATTAAGAGTTCGAAGGCCTGCCTTAAATCTGGACGCAGATATTTCTTTTCATTGAAGATCTTGTCTACCAGTTCGAAATAGCTGGAAGCTTTTTCCTTTTGGCCTAAAGACCAGTAGCTTTTGCCGATGTAAAAGTATGCAACGGCTTCATTGCCGAAATCATTATTCTCTTTGATGGCTTCAAGGGAGGATTCAATATTTTTTATGGAGGCGCCGTAGTTCTTTTTGAAATGCTCGTTGATTCCTTCAGAATGCCTGAAGTACGGGATCATCTCTTCGATGCCGAGCCTTTGGCATTCTTCGATTCCGAGCCTGTTGATGTCGGAGCACCGTCCGTAATCCCCTAGTTTGTTGTAGCAGAGTCCGAGCATATGCAGCGAATTCAGATAAGGCCTCGGCTGCCGGCTTTTGTAATAATCGGCGCATTGCCTCATCAGGGAAGCTGCGTCTTCATAAAAACCTATATAGAATTTGGCCAGTGCAATGCAGTATTTTACCTTATGGATAAGATACTGGTCCTTGGTTTTGGCGATGTAGCTGTTGGCTGCCAGATAATTGTCCAAGGCTTCCTGCTGCTTTTTCATTCCGTAGAATACGGTTCCCCTGCTCAGATAGGCGCCGCCGATCAGTTTGCCGTCATTGGATTTTTTGGCCGCATGGATCATGCTGTCAGCATAGATAATGCGCTGTTTTGGCGGCGAGATTAAAACCAGGTTCTGAAAGCCGTTTATTATCTCCTTCCAGTTCTGCTCCCTGTGGGCTTTTTGCAGATGGGAGTAGGCATACAATGCTGCGTTTGCGCTGTCTCTTTTAAGATCGTAGAACCGGTCATCAAGGTATTGGTAATTCTTATTTTTTAGAGAATCGGGAGTTTTCCAAATGCTTTTTTGGGCTGAGGCCAGATAAAAGAACAGGAGGAATAATAAAAGCAGGTTCTGTCTATTCATAAGTATGGTGGTTTAGGGAATACTGATGATGGGAATATTGGGCATTGCCTCTGTGATGTGGGAATAATTTTACTTTAAAGTATAAATGTAGCATAAACAATTGGATAATAGCGGATTATTTGTGGGAAATGCACTATGGATTTCGCGAAAATCCGTAGCGGAAATAAGGAAAACCCGAAGACAAGAGGTTGCAGGGGATTTTTAGACGGAATAGCTTTGCCCTGAATTCAAAAGCAAATGCCAGGCAGAGTGCCGGGCATAAGTTCTGCTTATCCGGATGAAATGGACGGGGAGGATTCCCATTCACTTTCAAATACAAAACCATGAAAACCATTTTATTATGCATCATCACATCATTTTTTTTTATTTCATGTTCAGCCGATTCAGATTTTCAGGCTCAGGAGAAACAATCTGGCGCTGCCGGAAAACAGGATACCCAAGTCCAGTATCCTGACAACCTTGAAAATCCTTTCGATCAGCAGGGAAGAGAGATTTACCACCTCTTGGATCTATACCATCAAAAGAATAAATCTCCCAATTCGGTATCGGAGCTTGCAGGTCAGATCCGATTTCTTTTTCAAGAGCTAGACGGCAGATCGGGCAATACCGCACGATTAATTCCTTTTACAGATGAATCGGTGCAGTCTATCATGGATGATCCCGACAGCAGCATGATTTTAATAGTCCAAGGCAGTGTCCTGCAGACCTATGCAAAGACAAATCTTATTGTTTTCCTGCAGGAGCTTATCGTAAAGAGGCAGGAAGCATTTAGCGTTACCTACAGCTATATTGCGGGCTATGAGGCTCAAGTGCTAGCTGATGGCGCTTTGACTTCAGATGAAACGGAGACCATTCTGACTATAGCCTCCATTGCCAGATATTCGCTCTATTCGGAAGAGGAACGCAAGGATAAGGACTGGGATATTCTTGTGGGCAATAAGTCAGCCCGTCCTTTCTTTGGAGCTAATGAAGCCCCGCTTATCAGGATAATCAGCCTTCTTGGCAGGCTGATTTAGGCTCTTTCCACATCAGATTTTATTATGCTGAAAGATTTGATTAAGTGTGGAGCGGATCAGCTTTTTTTTTCTGGGTTTGCTGTTGATATCGTTAAAAAATATATATCCAAGCCTCCTTCAGATGAACCTTTTATGCTTCATTATCCAAGCATTATACTGATGAAGTCCGGAAGATTTAAAATGAGGACTGGAGAAGGCGCCCATGATTTGAAGAAGCATGATCTGCTTATGCTTCCGCCAAAAACCACCTTCACAGTAATGGAATCAGATGGACCCCAATTTTTCCTTATTGGGATTTCTCCCAGCAAAATGAATCGGGGATCCAATTGCCATCATGCAGATTCTCTGTTTTATATGGCTGACCGGGAAGCCGTAAAGATAAGTCTGCAGGTAGGAGAGTATAAGGTATTGTCACTGATATGCAGGCTACTTTATGCACAGGGGAAAAGCTCTGAGCCTAATGATTTTGATGCGGAACTGAAGCGCCTGAGTGCTGATCTGCTTTCTTTTGAAATGAAGCTAATCTATTCCAAGTATTTTAAATTGGCAGCCCTTCATGCTTCAAGAGCACACAGGCTTTCGCTGCAGTTTTTAGCG
Organism: Flavobacterium tistrianum; assembly: GCF_003254545.1. Classification (GTDB taxonomy): domain Bacteria; phylum Bacteroidota; class Bacteroidia; order Flavobacteriales; family Flavobacteriaceae; genus Flavobacterium; species Flavobacterium tistrianum. The sequence goes on along the minus strand of NZ_QJRH01000055.1, from coordinate 36,650 downwards.
GTGCTGGCCATTCATAGCCGCACGCACCACAATGTTCAATTTTATGCAGGGGTTCTTTATGTCACTTCAGGCTATCTGAATAGGATGGTGAAGCAGGCGACCGGAAAATCTGCCAAGAAAACAATAATAGAAGCGGTGCTTGCCCAAGCCCTGAATCTGCTGGAAGATTCCAATTTCACCATTGCCGAGATAGCGGAAGAGCTGGAGTTCAGCTCCCTTTCCGCATTTGATATTTTCTTTAAGAAACTGATGTTCTGCACCCCGTCCGAATACCGTTTGAAATATTGCCGAGAGATTTAAGAGTCGTTAGTTTTTTTTATTAACTGCAATTAAAACATGAGAATGATGAACAATAAATATCCTTTAAAATGGCTCGATAATCTGATACTGGAGCGTTTGAATCCCAATGTGTCGGATGCAGGCCAATTGTCAGAATCGGATCTGGCTTTGATTTCAGAAGATTTGGAAAAAGAGTCCAAACGGATCAGGATCCGGATCAAAAATGAGATATTCGCTCTTCACCGGAAGAGGCAGATCCGGCTTCAGGTCCGAAAGTACCATTCTATGCTGATATTTCTATTGGATGCTATGGCAGACAGGCGGCAGAATAAGGCTTTTGATATGGCTCTTCTGTCCGAATGCTGCAATGCGGTCATGAGCTGTCTGGATGGGCTGCTGTCATTTTTGGAGCAGCGCTACGCTAATTACTTGAGTATGGATGAAAGGGTGCCGGTGACCTATCTGATGGTTTTGAAAAAAGAAATGCGGCTGAAGGCAAAAAGCCTGCAGAAGCTCAAAGCTGCTGATGGAGAAATAGGGCAGGTTTTGGATGCGGTAACCCAAGAGCTGGCCAGTCCAATTGCTCTGAAGAGCAGGAGCAGGGTTACCTTCCGCCAGATGCTTTATGAGCGGACGCTTTTAAACGAACTTTTGCGCATTGGCGGTTTTGGGGAGGGCTTGTTTTCCTTTCTGGACCAGAAGCTGATTGCCCTGAATTTTAATAGCGCTGCTTATATCCATCTGCTGGCAAGACGCATTGGATCAAATCTGGAAAAATTGGAAGGTCTTTCGGAAAGGTCCAGCCAGCTTGGCTTTTATTATAAGGAATTCGCGCAGATCCATTCCAATGAAAAGCTGTTTTTCAGTGCAGAGCTGCCGCCCCTCAAGAGCGTTATGGAAAACTGGTTCGCCCATGAGCTGTCTTATCTGGAGAAGCAGATTGAGCTTGCGACTGCTTCAGATGATAAGCAGGTAGGAGCAGGCGCTGCGGAAAAGCATGAAAACAAGGTCGAGTGCGATCTGTCGGCAGATCAGATTGGGATAATCCTTCGCGCTGCCGATGAGGCTCGCGTGGTAAAATCCAGATCAATGAGCCTTGTCTTCCAAAGGATAGTGCCCCATCTCTCCACCGCTTTTAAAAGGGATCTGTCCTACCAGTCCGTTCGCAGCAAATCCTATAACGCGGAGGAGAACGATAAGAATATCGCCATACTGACCCTGGAGAAGATGATTAAGAAAATAAGGTCGTATTAGATCTTGATTGCACTATCTGCCATTCTTTTGAAACAAAATACATAGAATGGCGTCTAATCATTTGTGATTAAAATTCCATTGCCGCTAACCGCATTACATTAAAACTGAAAACCATGATGACTTTAATTGCCATATTCTTTCCCTCGCTTTCTTTTCTTCTCAGAGGAAAGCTTCTCACGGCTCTCTTGTGCCTTATCCTGCAGATTACGCTTATCGGTTGGATTCCCGCGGCCATATGGGCTGTGGTGTCGCTCCAGAATTCAAAAGCCGACAGGCGCAATGCAAAGCTGATTCGGGCAATGAGATCAAAATAAAAATCCCATTATCCAGTGGAGAGCCTCTGAAAGCGTCTTTAGCTTTCAGAGGCTTTCTGATTCCAGCTCTTTGCTGTTTTCAAAAGAAGATGATGTCCGCGCTGCTTTGATCAATTGATTCGGTCTGCAAAAAAGCAGATATTGGCAATTTTGTAGGCATTAAATTAGGAGAAATGGTCTTATTGTCAGAAAAATAAAATTTATTTTGGGATGAAATAAATGTTAAAATATTGGTTTTCAATATATTTTTTTTATTTTTGTAAGGCGTTTAATACTATTTGTACTTTTAAAATGTAAGAATTTATTTTTAAGGCATTTGGTTTCTCGCAGGTTCTTTTTAAGAGATGCTGGAATGTCCGACTGTTTTTATGGATCCGGTTTGGCAGTTGGCCTCTTATCGGAACAAAAGCCTTTTTCCGTCTGATCAGCGGATAAGGCCATGTAAAGCAGATTCTCTGCTTTGCATTTATTTTCCAATTCTGCGCCCATAGACAAATCACAGCCTTTTTTCTTCTTTGCCCTATGCATTTTTTCTGTTGTTTCCATTCTATTTTTTAGGATCCGTTTTTGGATCTGCTATACGCCAGACCTTTTGACAGCTTTACGGCTGAAGCGGCCAGACTGGATTGCCGGTCTTTTTTATTCTTTTGGCCGCCCCTGCAGAAAGCCTGTTCCCGCCGATATTCAAGATGCCGCATTTGAAGCCTCTTGAATCGGATTCCCCATTTATCGGTTATAATGCTAGAGAATATGTTCTCTATCAAGACCTAATGCCTATATGCGAACCATTAAAAGATGAGAATATGAGTCGAAAATTACTTTTACTTTTCCTATTGTCTGTCTGTTGCGCCACTTATGCGCAGCAGGATGCGCAGTACACCCAATACATGTACAATACCATAAACATAAATCCGGCCTATGCTGGCTCTCGGGGCGTTTTGAGCATTTTTGCCCTGCACCGGGACCAGTGGGTCGGATTGGACGGCGCCCCCAAAACCAATTCCTTTTCTGTAAATGCGCCCATAAACGGCAGCAAGCTTGGACTTGGCGTGTCTCTGGTCAATGATAAGATCGGGCCCACGACGGAGAACCAGTTTTCCGTAGACCTTTCCTATACCGTTCCCACTTCAGAAACCTGGAAGCTTTCATTCGGTATTAAAGGTACTGCCGATATTTTTAATCTTGATGCCTCGAAACTCAACCCTGCCGATCAGGGAGATCCCCAATTCCAGAACTTGGACAATGATTTTTCTCCTAATGTTGGAGCCGGAATCTACTGGCATTCCAATAAAGTCTATATCGGATTTTCAGTTCCAAATTTCATCCAGACCAGCCGCTATGACGACAATGATGTGGCCATCTATAAGGACAAGATCAATTATTATTTGATGGGAGGCTATGTTTTTGATTTTTCTCAGGAAGTGAAATTCAAGCCCGCCGCGCTGATGAAAATGGTTGAAGGGGCTCCGCTGCAGCTGGATGTTTCCGCCAATTTTCTATTTTTTGAAAAGCTGACCCTGGGAGCTGCCTACAGATGGGATGCCGCAGTGAGCGCCATGGCCGGATTCCAGATTACAGAAGGCTTGTATGTGGGCTATGGCTATGACAGCGAGACGACCCAATTGAGGCATTACAATTCAGGCTCGCATGAAATCTTCCTGCGCTATGAATTCTTATCAAGCAAAAGCAGAATCACAACTCCCCGTTTCTTCTAATAAAATCAAGTGCCATGAAAAAAACAATACTTATCCTATTTGCAATTGCCGCTTTTTTTTCATTTGGACTCCATGCGCAGCAGTCAAAAGTCAATTCTGGCGACAAGAAATATGACAGCTATGCCTACATCGATGCCATAAAGACCTATGAAAGGGTTGCCGCTAAAGGCTATAGGTCTGAGGACCTGTTCAAAAAGCTGGGAAATGCCTATTACTTCAACTCCGATTTCCAAAACGCCGGAAAATGGTATGCAGAGCTCTTTTCCATGAACGCGGATGCCGAGCCGGAATACTGCTACCGTTATGCGCAGTGCCTGAAATCTGCGGGAGAAACTGAGAAGGCCAATAAACTTCTGGATGAGTTTAATGCCAGATCAAAAAATGACAGCAGAGCAAGGCTTTATAAGGAAGATGTGAATTACATGGATCAGATTAAAGCCAATTCCGGACGGTATAAGATCCAAGACGCTGGAGTGAACAGCAGGTACTCGGATTACGGATCATTTGTTTACGATAACAAACTGTACTTTGCTTCTGCCCGCGATACGGGCAGCTTCATCAAACGCAGACATACCTGGACCGGGCAATATTTCACCAATATTTACAATGCCGATCTGGATCCGCAGACCGGAACCGCGTCAAAGGCGAAGAAATTCAAGTCGGCCATCAATACCAGATTCCATGAGGCTTCCCCTGTTTTTGCCAGCGACGGAAAAACGGTGTACTTCACCAGAAACAATTATATCGGCGGAAAAAGGGGCAGAGATGACAACAGAACCACTTTAATAAAGATTTACAGGGCGGAGCTAGGAAAAGACGGCAAATGGATAAACATTGCCGAGCTTCCCTTTAACAGCGATAACTACAGCACGGCCCATCCAGCCTTAAGCCCCGATGGGAGAACGCTGTATTTCGCTTCCGATATGCCCGGATCTGTCGGACAGTCCGATATATATAAAGCAAGCATTAATCCAAACGGAGGATTCGGAACGCCAGAGAATCTCGGAAATGCCATTAATACCGAAGGGAAGGAAACCTATCCGCATGTGACTTCAGAAAACGAAATTTATTTTGCCTCGGATGGGCATCCCGGCCTAGGCGGATTGGATGTTTTTGCCGCCAATATCGACAGCGGCGGAAAAATAAGCAATATCCAGAACGTCGGAGCAGATGTCAATTCTCCCCAAGATGATTTTGCCTACATCATTGATCCCGAAACAAGAAGGGGTTTTTTCACTTCCAACAGAGACGGCGGACAGGGTTCTGACGACATCTATGCATTTTTGGAAACCAGAAGGCTCAAATGCATTCAGGAGCTCGAAGGAATCATTACCGATGCCAAAACAGGAGCTATTTTATCGGGAGTGAAAGTCACGCTGCTGGGCAGCGACATGTCGGTTAAAAATGCCGCCGTTTCTGATGCATCCGGCAGATACAGCTTTTCTGTAGAATGCGGAAAAATGTATTACGTTAGGGCTGAAAAACCGGAATACAGCACAAAAGAAGCCAATGTAACCATTGGAACGCAAAGCGGAAAAACCACTCTTCCGATCCAATTGGAAAAATCCATCTGCAAAGTTGCCGTAGGGGATGATTTGGGAAAATGCTTCGGCATCAAGATGATTTATTTCGATCTGGACAAATCTGACATCAGAACGGAAGCGGCTATTGACCTGGAGAAAATATTGGATGTATTGAATAGCCATCCGACGATGAAGCTGGATATCCGCTCGCATACGGACAGCAGGGCATCGCATCAATATAACGAGGCCTTATCTGAACGCAGAGCAAAATCAACCGTCCAATGGCTGGTTAAAAACGGAGTTGCGCCAAACCGCCTGACCGGAAAAGGGTATGGGGAAACGCAGCTTGTAAATAAATGTTCGGATGGCGTTCCCTGCACAGAGGAAGAGCATCAGGCAAACAGACGCAGCGAATTCATCATTACAGCTTTGTAGCATGAAATTGCTCTTAAATGATATATCTGTTATTAAAATTTTTAGATGATGAAAAAGATAAAGATAATTTTAGCATTTAGCGCCTTGCTGCTGATAACGGGCGTATCGGCGCAAACCAATTACAGCTTTTCCATTGCCGATATTTTAAGCTCCATGCCGGCAGGCAAAAGGCTTCCAGACGGGACGGTGGTAAAAGCGCAGCTCATCACTACAGGCGGCGCGACGCATTCCACGGGGCCTTCAGGTTCGGGAACCGCAGGGCCCGATATAGGAGGGCTTTTTACGGGCAACACCCTTCCGGCATATGTCGGAGACCGCACCCCAACCAATTTTACGAAAATCCAGATGGCCAATACGCAGAATGCGGATAACGGCATGGGAAACAACTGCTCCTCAAGCATTGGCTTTAGGATCTATTTTGACAGGCCTATAGAAAGCATCAATTTTCTTGCTCTGGATATTGACGGGGTTCATGGAACTCCAAACGGAAATGCCGAATGGGTCGCCTTTTTCGGCTACAACGGGAACACTTTTGTGCCTTATGCCATCAGCGGGCCGACCACGCAGCTGGTGAACCAGTCCATCAACACTTCTTCGGCAACCCACAGCTGGAGGACACTGGTTGGAAACTCAATAGGCGCAGCCGCCGCGGCGGCTTTTCCCACCGCGATGACCATAAGAAGACAGACCACAAATGGAGGTTCGGGAACCCCGGACGATTTAAACCATCAGGTGCTTTTCACGCCCCCTTCATCCAGTACCCATGTGACAGATTTTTTCCTGATGACGGGCATTTGGAGCGTCACGGGCCAAGCCAACGTCCAGGCATCGGGATTAAGCCCGATTGTCATAACCATCAGCTCTGATTTTGGAGATGCGCCGGACAGCTATAAGACGCTTCTGGCATCGGGCGGGCCTTCCCACGGCGTGGTGGGAACCCTCCTGCTTGGGGCCGCCAATTTCTCTGAACCGGACGGACTGCCTTCCGTTTTGGCTGATGCGTCCATAGACGATGACGGAGTTCCAGTTATTCCGCCAATAGCCAATAACGGCCAGATTATAAGCAGCTATACGGTGGCGGCAAATTTCACCAACAATACGGGGCTTCCTGCCAATTATGCCGCTTGGATAGATTGGAATAATAACGGCATTTTTGAAGCTTCCGAAGCGGCAACAGCGACTACTCCAGCGGGCACTGTCTCAGGAAGCGTGAACCTTACCTGGAATAATGTCGCCTTAACCAATACGGCCGGGCATGCGCAGACTTATCTCAGGGTAAGGGTTACTACAGAAGCCATAACAGCATCAGATTTTGGAGGCGCTTTCATTAATGGTGAGGTAGAAGATTATGCAATCGGCATTCCCGCGGCAACGCCTGATTTTGCCTGCTTCAATGCCGGACTTTCCTCAGGATGGCTAGATGTTCTGGCAAACGATACAACGGGAAGCGCGATAGTTCCTGCATCTGTGGGTCTTGTAGATCCAGGCAATGGAACTAATCTTGTCATAGACGGTTTTGGCGATATTGTCGGGATAACAATTCCCGGAGAAGGAACATGGAAAGCAAATTCGGCTGGCCAGGTAAGTTTCGAACCCTTGTCGGCAAGCGTTATAAGTCCGACGCCAATGGCTTACCTTGGCAGAGATGCGCAAGGAAACACCTCAAACAGCGCACTGGTTACCCTGACTGCGGCAAGCATTCCAATTAACACTACTGCGGCAGCTCAAGGATGCTTTCCGGCTGCATTGGCCGCAACAGCCTCTGTTCCAACAGGACAGTCGGTGGTATGGTATGACGCTTTAACGGGAGGAAATGTTGTGGCATCTCCCGTTTTAAGCACGGTGGGTACCGTAACGTATTATGCGCAAGGAAATAACGGAACATGCACCAGCGCCAGAACGCCGGTCACTTTAACCGTTACGGCACCGCCGATCCCAGGAAACCTGTCGGGAACACAAAATATCTGCCAAGGAAGCACAACTCCTTTTGCTTCAGACGGAGACGCAGGAGGAACCTGGTCAAGCAGCGACACCGCAGTAGCAACGGTTGATGGAAGCGGAATTGTGACAGGATTAGCGCCGGGAACAGCTATTATAACCTATACGGCAATTGGAGCTGGAGGCTGTTCAGATGTCTCGGCGACCCGGGCAATTACTGTTGAAGATGCCGCTGAGTCTGGCAATTTATCCGGAAACCAGAATATCTGCGTTGGCGGCACATCTGCCTTTTCATCAGATGGAGCCCCTGCCGGAATCTGGTTAAGCGATAATCTGGCTGTAGCTGCTGTAGATCCGGTAACCGGTTTGGTGACAGGGGTTTCTCGCGGCACTGCAACTATTCAGTATACCATACCGCAAACGGGAAGCTGCGCCGTAATTCCTTCAGCAATAGCGGTAACTATTATAGAATCTAATCCAGGGACTTTATCAGGAAATCAGAATGTCTGCGTTGGAGAAACAACAGCATTTGCCACTGATGGAGATTTGGGAGGGGATTGGACTTCAGATAACAATGGCATTGCTTCTGTCGATGCAAATGGCGTAATAACGGGTAATGCGACCGGAACCGCAACCATAACCTATACCGTAAACGGTTCAAGCGGATGTCCTTCGGCATCCACTACAAGAACAGTAACGGTAAATGTGAATGCGCCGGCCACAGCCGCCGACATTACAGGCTCGGATAGTGAAATTTGTCCGGGAGCCGCCGCCATATTAAACGTGAGTTCTGTTACGGTAACCAATCCGATATTTACCTGGTATGCCGACCAGACCACTGTGGCAGCGCTTAATAGCGGCGCTTCCTATAGCGTTTCGCCAGCGGCAACCACAACATATTTTGTGAGCGTAAAAGGAGACGGGGTTTGCGAAAATGATCCAAATACAAGAAAAGCAATTACAGTTGAGGTTAATGCGTTAGGAGCAGCTTCTGATATTGCTGCTGCGGATGCCACAATCTGTTTGGGCTCTTCGGCATCTTTAACGGCTTCTTCATCTACAGTTGCCAATCCCGTTTTCAGATGGTATGCCGATCAGACTTCGACAACGATTTTAAGCACAGGAGCTTCATACAGCCCATCTCCATTAACTGCAACAACCTATTATGTGAGCGTGAGCGGCGATGGGGTTTGTGAGAATGCCATAAATGCCAGAAAAGCGGTGACGGTCAATATTACTCCGCTGGCAACTCAAGCAGAGATAACTGCCGATAGCCAGACAATATGCAATGGTTCGCCGATTTCGCTGACCGCTTCATCTTCTAATGTGACAAATCCCGTTTTCAGATGGTATGCCGATCAGACCAGCGCAACGGTTTTAAGCACTGGAGCTTCGTATACTGTCACGCCAGCGGCTACGACCACCTATTATGTGAGCGTGAGCGGCGATGGATTCTGCGAAAATCCCATAAATGCAAGAAAGGCGGTGACAGTAACTGTAAACCCATTAGCGCAAGCATCAGACGTGACGATTTCAGATGCTGCGGCCTGTCCAGGTGCAGGAGCTGTTCTTACAGCTTCATCTGCAACCGTAACAGCGCCTGTTTTCAGATGGTATGCCGATCAGACCAGCACGACGATTTTAAGCACAGGCGCAACATATAGCCCTTCGCCAACCGTTACCACAACCTATTATGTAAGCGTAAGCGGAACAGGAGTATGCGAGAATGCGCCTAATGCCAGAAAAGCGGTAACAGTGACGATGAATCCGCTGGCAACAGCGGCAGATATCAATATATCAGACCAGACCATCTGCCAAGGCAATACAGCATTGCTCATTCCAACATCGGCAATTGGTAGTCCAGAATTTATCTGGTATTCAAGCCAGACTTCAACCGATCCGCTTTTTATTGGAGATTTTTATGATCCTGCACCGATGGCCACTACAACCTATTATCTAAGCGTAAGAGGGACTAATGTCTGCGATAATGCCATTAATGCAAGAAAGGCAGTAATAGTAACAGTAAATTCTTTAGCGGCCGCTTCAGACATTGCTGCAGTAGATCAAACAATCTGTTCGGGTTCTCCCGCATCATTGACAGCTTCATCTGCGACGGTTACAACCCCGGTATTCACCTGGTATGCCGACCAGACCACCACAACGGCATTGAGCACGGGAGCTTCATACAATCCTTCGCCAACTGCTACCACAACGTATTATGTGAGCGTGAGCGGAGACGGGGTCTGCGAGAATCTTCCGGGCACAAGACAGCAGGTTACCGTGACGGTTAATGCTTTAGGTTTGGCTTCAGATATTACTGCTGCTGATGCGACAATCTGTTCGGGCTCTGCAGCCTCGCTGACAGCTTCCTCTGCAACGGTTACAACTCCAGTATTCACCTGGTATGCCGACCAGACCACCACAACGGCATTGAGCACGGGAGCTTCATATACCGTTTCGCCAACTGCTACCACCACGTATTATGTGAGCGTGAGCGGAGACGGGGTCTGCGAGAATCTTCCGGGCACAAGACAGCAGGTGACCGTGACGGTTAATGCTTTAGGATTGGCTTCAGACATTGCTGCAGCTGACACGACAATCTGCTCGGGTTCTTCAGCTTCGCTTACGGCTTCTTCTGCAACAGTTACCACGCCAGTGTTTAGATGGTATGCCGATCAGACCTCTGCGACAGCTTTGAGCACGGGAGCTTCATATACTGTTTCGCCAACGGCTACGACCACGTATTATGTGAGCGTGAGCGGAGACGGGGTCTGCGAGAATCTTCCGGGCACTAGAAAGCCTGTGACGGTGACGGTTAATGCTTTAGGTTTGGCTTCAGATATTGCTGCTGCTGACACGACAATCTGCTCAGGTTCTTCAGCTTTGCTTACGGCTTCATCTGCAACGGTTACAGCGCCGGTATTCATCTGGTATGCCGACCAGACCACGACGACAGCTTTGAACACGGGAGCTTCATATACCGTTTCGCCAACTGCTACCACCGCGTATTATGTGAGCGTGAGCGGAGACGGAGTCTGCGAGAATCTTCCGGGCACAAGGCAGGAAGTTACGGTAACAGTAAATGCTTTGGGATTGGCTTCAGACATTGCTGCCGCAGACACTGTAATCTGCTCAGGCTCTTCAGCCTCGCTGACAGCTTCATCTGCGACGGTTACCACTCCAGTGTTTAGATGGTATGCCGACCAGACCGCCACGACGGCATTAAGCACGGGAGCTTCATATACTGTTTCGCCTACGGCTACCACCACGTATTATGTGAGCGTGAGCGGAGACGGGGTCTGCGAGAATCTTCCAGGCACTAGAAAACCTGTTACGGTAACGGTAAATCCGCTGGCAGCAGCTTCAGATATTGCGGTTGCTATTTCAAATGCAGCTGTCTGTACGGGAGGCACTACCACCATTACCGCATCCAGCGCCATTAGCAATCCAATATACAAATGGTATCAGGATGCCAATTTATCCGTATTGCTTTATACGGGAGCTGTATTTGTGACGCCAGCCCTCACTGCAAGCACTTCTTACTACGTTACCGTTCAGAGTAATGCGGTTTGCGAAAACCCTATTGGAAATGCGCTTAAAGCAGATATTAATGTTATTTTGTGTTCTGATATTGCACTTGCTAAAACAGCCGGCAATCTTTCTCCTTTTGTTGGAGACCGGATTGATTTTACAATTACGGTAACCAACTTTGGGCCTGATAATGCAACAGGGGTACGCGCCAATGATGCGCTTCCTTCGGGATACACTTTTATAAGCGCGGATAGCGGAGGCGTGCTGACTGGCAATACCATTGCCTGGCCTGCATTGGATATAGCAGCCGGAGCATCAGTACCGCTTAAATATACCGTGAGAGTCAATGCTTCTGCAGGAGCGGCGGGCGAGTATAAAAATGTGGCTCAGATCACCGCTTCAGATAATTTCGATCCGAATTCGACTCCAAACAATAATGACCCTTCAGAGAACGATCAGGATAGCGAAATTGTAACGCCAATTGTGCCAATGCCTGCAATTCAGGTTCTTAAAGATGGCACATTTTCGGCGGCAAATGACACAAACGGAAATGGTTTTCCGGAAGCAGGCGAAACGGTCACGTATGCATTTAGCGTAAGGAATGCCGGAAACATCAGATTGGAAAACGTAAAAATAAAAGATTCTTATATTGGCATTACAGATCTTGCGGTGACGCCAAGCACACTCGAGCCTGGCCAGACTGGAAGCGCGCAGATAAACTATACCATCACGCCGACAGATATTGCAAATGGCGCAGTTTATAATAGCGCAATCGGGCAGGGAAATACGCCTCCTACGGCAGACGACCCTGCTGGAACCATTGTCAATGACACTTCAACGGATCCCACAGACCCGACTGATCCGAGTGATCCATATTATGATCCCGCCTGTCCGGACTGCACTGTAGTGCCATTGCCTAATAATCCAAAAATCGCACTTGTAAAACAAGTGGAATCTTTTAGCGGTGACCTTAGCAATGCAAAAGCTGGAGATGTGGTAAGCTATCTGTTTACGGTTACAAACATTGGAAACACAGCATTGGACAATGTTCGGGTGAGCGATCCGATGCCCGGATTATCGGCTCCAGCACTTGATCCTGCAAATAATGCCAATGGCACTGGAGATTTTAATGGAGACGGAAAACTAGATGTAAATGAAATATGGCTGTACAGGGCAGATTATTCCATTACCGCAAATGATATAGCCAAAGGCCAAGTGGTTAATCAAGCCCTTGCGGAAGCTGTAGGGCCGCCAACTCCTGCAGATCCAGCTGGAAAAGATGTTTCAGACCTCTCTGATAATTCTTCACAAACAGGCAACGGTCCAACAGTGCTTGATATCCAAGGATGCCAGATAATCGCGCACAATGCCCTATCTCCAAATGGAGACAGCCGCAATGATATTTTTAAGATTGACGGAATCGAATGCTATCCGCAGAATACCGTTGAGATTTACAACCGATGGGGGGTTATCGTTTTCCATACCGACGGCTATGATAATCAGTCCAATGCATTTAACGGCTATTCCAACGGAAGAGCGGTTGTAAAGCAGAGCGCAGGACTGCCGACGGGAACCTATTACTACATAATCAGATATGTCGATTCTGACAGCAGGCAGCAGAGCTATGCGGGCTATCTTTATTTGAGCGTGCAGTAAAGGCCTCTGCTGTTTAAACTGTCATCCAAGCATTGGACACAAAATAAAAATAGGGGGTGACGGGGGGATTTTGGCTTTAGGCCCTTATGAGCCATGGTGCAGATTATGATCTGTGCCATGGCTTTGCAATTTTTGCCCGCATGGAAAAAAATGCAGTTTTATCCGGTTTATTGAAGACATAATTCAGCGGAGTGTGATCCTCGGGATAAAGGATGTCCTGTTGCCGCAGCACAAAGATCATCAGGGAAACCTTCGGCGACGCTATTTTGCAGAGCCTAAAGGTTCCGTTAATGCCTGCAGCTATCGGCTGGAGGACGTTTTGCTTCGCAGCTGAAGAATCGGGTCTTTTTTTGTAAGATGCTTAAAATCTGAGGTATATGTTTGCTTTGGGAAATGTTTATTTGATTTTAATCAAATTTTTAGCATCGCATTTAATTGTATTTTGGTCTTTGGAGACTCCTAGAATTGAGCGGCGGCTATTATCAGGATTTTAGTAGGATTTATTTGTTATGGAATTTTAGGGCCAGAGATTAGCCGCTAAATCTCTGGTTTTTTATTTGGACAAAATATGATGTTGATTTTTTAACATGACCCGGCTATTTTAAGCGGCGCGATTTTCCCCAGAAGGCTTTTTCTCAGTTTCGGCAAGCTATTTGAATTTCTGGGGGCTTGCTACATTTTCTGGTCCTTTTTTTTTGATTTAAATCAAATTTTATAAAGATATTAATCAGTTAAATATATTTTGACTCTCTATATTTTTGCCCCTTGTCAAATTATTCCATTTAGCAGGGAAAATTAAGCCAACTGCAGCAGATGCAAAGTATTTATAAAATGATTTTTGAACAGCTCAAGCAAAATAGATCTATTGATGATAGCGAGTTTAACCAAGTGTACCCTATTAGGATAAAGAAGCTGGCGGCCCGCCATTGGACACCTGTAAAAATAGCCGGAAAAGCGGCTGGTTTTTTGGTGGACAAACCCGGTAAAAGGGTATTGGATATAGGCTCGGGGGCTGGAAAATTCTGCCTTGTGGGGGCCGCTTTAACCAATGGGATTTTTTATGGGGTCGAGCAAAGGGAATCGCTTATAAAATTATCGCGGAAAATTGCCGAAAAATATAAGATTGAAAATGCTGAATTCATACACTCAAATATTATGGAGATATCTTTTTTGGATTATGACGCTTTCTATTTTTTCAATTCATTTCAGGAAAATATAGATCTGACGGCCCGCATTGACAAATCAATTGATCCAAGTGAGGAACTGTATAATCTATATACGGCTTATCTTAAAGATCAGCTGGAGAAAACTCCCATTGGCACAAAACTGGTTACCTACTGGAGCAATTGCAGAGAGGTTCCGAAGAGTTTCAGCCTTGAATCCGTTTCGTACGGCGGGGTATTAAGCTTCTGGAGAAAAACGGCTTAAATTGGAGCATGAAACCTATAAACGCTGCCAAATAAAATCAATTAAAATAGAGAGGGTGAAGAATGTATGGATTTAGAATATGTTCTGAGAAGCCTTTAAACTTTATTTCCAAATGCAATAAAATGAAATTAGAGGAATTATTAAAAAAGAGAAGCGGAAATGTCTGCGAATTGAGCGACATCAATAAAAATCTAGTTGCTTATGAAGTTCCGCCAGGCCAAAATAAAGGGGCGGACGGTTGGATTTTAATCAATGAGAAGTGCCTTCGCCAAATTGAAAAAAAAGAGGAATTGGATGATGCTTTCTGGAAAAATTTTCTGCCGATATCAATGTGGAGCGAAGTGCCGGCCGTACAGGTGGTATCATGGCGCATGCTTAACCGGTTTCGCAACGAAAGCTGGGCTGCCGATGCGCTGGATATGATGTATTTGGACGATGAAAATCTGCAATGGGCAAAAGCGACCGGAGACCATACCGGTGACGGGGCCATTAATTTCCACAAAGACAGCAATGGCAATATCCTGCAAAATGGCGATACGGTGACCCTTATCAAAGATTTGGATGTTAAAGGCTCTTCTTTAAATGCGAAAGTCGGCACGGCAGTTCGAAACATCCGTCTGGTCCATGATAACCATGAGCAGATCGAAGGGAAAATAGAGGGGCAGGCTATTGTGATTTTAACCAAATTTGTAAAGAGATAATCCCTGAGGGCATCCATAAATTTAAAATTAAACCATGGCTCATGGATTTGGAGCTTTAAATGGATATTTCGAAAATGAAGAAAGGAAGCAGATTAAATAGCATTTTAACGGGAAGCTGCCCTAAATGCCAGAATGAGAATAGGTACGCGGATAAAAACCTGCTGCATTTGGGCTCTGTTTTAAAAATGCATGAGAAATGCAGCCATTGAGGTCTGAGATATCAGATAGAGCCTTCTTTCTTTTTTGGCGCAATGTATGCAAGTTATGGGTTGAATGTCGGTGTTGGAATTGCTGTTTTTGCCATCTCATATCTTATTTTTGATTCCGGAATAAAAACATCGTTTCTTGCAATTACCGCAGTGCTGGTGGTTTTGTTTCCGATATTGCTGCGATTATCCCGAAATATTTATATCAATATGTTTGTCTGCTATGATCCGAAAGGGGCAATAAAAAAAGAATAATTTAAAAAACTCCTGACCGGAAAAAGGAAGAGCGTTTAACTGATGCTCTTCCTTTTTTTTTAGATTATCAGATATGGCATTGGCAGTGGCGGCAGCCTTTCGCCTTATACGCTTTGATAGCGCACTTGTTTTGCATTGCCGGTTGCCAAGTTTTATAGCTATAGCGCTTGCACTGGCTGTTTCTTCTGTTTTTTTATCGGCCAGCATTCAGATTAGATAGGATTTCTTTAAATGCCCTTATGGCTCTTTCATTGGGCAATAGGTGCGCCGCTGGAGATTTCTTCATTGGCAGATCCGGTAAAGCTTTTAAAATTTGCGGCGGACCGGTCTGCAAGGCTTCGCGGCACGGCGGCATATGCCAGTTTATCATTTCAGGGGTCAATGCTGCTAAAGCAAAGGGTTTTGAAATGGATCCAGCGGATTGGAACGGAATGTAAAACTTGATTTAAATCAAGTTTTATATGGGGTAGGGAAAAATATTGTAGCTTTGAGACAGCTATGATTTCAAAATTCATCTTTAATAACCAGTATATTTTAAATGAGCTGCCCCAAAGCGATAGGGACCTGCTTGAAAAGGTGATGCAAAGCAGAAAGTATGCTAAAAACCAGACAGTATTTACCGAAGGGACGCTGCCTACAGGCATTTTTTATATCCAGTCAGGCAAGATCAAAAAGCACAAGGTCGATAATGACGGAAGGGAGCAGATTATTTACATCTACAGTTCAGGAGAGTTTTTCGGCTATACGGCCATACTAAGTGAGAAGGCATATGGAGATAACGCTGTGGCCATTGAAAATTCAGTCATTTCATTTATATCCAAAGAGGATTTTTTTAATGTTCTTAATAATTCCGCAGTGTTTTCGCGCCTGCTTTTAAAATGCCTCAGCCATGAGTTTAGCGTAGTGGCAAATCTAATGGCTGTTTTATCGCAGCGGACCGTAAGGGAGCGCGTAGCGCTTAGCCTATTGATTCTGCATGATAAATATAAAACAGATGATGGCCAGAAAAATGTTTTTATTACCCTTTCCAGGGGGGATCTGGCCAAAATGGTAGGCACTGTAAATGAAACCCTGGCAAGGGTGCTCCATGATTTTAAGAATGAAAATCTTATATGGATGGAGGGGCGCAAGATCCAGCTGGTTAATTTCCAGCAATTGATCCGCATAGCCAATTTTTACTGATGGCAATGCTATGAAGATTAACCGATCTGGCTAGGCTGGGACAAAATTTTGCTTGAAGAGAGGAAAGCAGCCCCCTCTTTGCGGCGATATGTTAAGGCGTGGCAAAGAGAGAAACTGCCCTATTTATAAATGAAAGGCATTTTTAAAAGTAATGCTTCGCCAACTTATAAAAGCACTGCTGGAAATGTTTAGACACCAAGGAAAAAAAAGAAGTTTGAGGCACAATCTAAAAATTGCCGCCCTTCTCTCGTCTGTTGCCGGCATGGTAAATGTGGCAGGTTTTTTTTCAGTCCAGACCCTTACCACCAATGTGACGGGCCATTTTGCGTTTTTCGTAGATGAAATCTTCAAGCTTGATCTCTTAGCGGCATTGATGTGCTTTGGCTATATATTTTTCTTTTTTATGGGCTCTTTCACATCGAGCCTTCTAATGGAGCTGGTAGTGCGCAAAAGAGAAAATATCGTGCATCTCATCCCTGCATGCATTGAGATTGCAATTTTATTTTTTATAGCCTTCTTTGGAGATGCCTTAAAGGACGGTTTTCCAAATTTAATTGCCTTTATTCTGCTTTTTGCAATGGGAATGCAGAATTCTTTTGTTACAAGAATCTCAAATGCCGTAGTGCGGACCACCCATTTAACAGGCCTGTTTACCGATTTGGGCATTGAGCTGTCCCAGCTTTTCTTTTATAGGGAGCAAAATAGGAAAGCTGAACTTTCCTCTTCAATTAAGCTGCGGATAATTATTATCAGTTTTTTTTTCATTGGAGGCATTACGGGAGGCGTTTTTTACTCAAAAATAGGCCTGCAGGTATTATTTCTTGGAGGCCTTATATTGTTTGCGGGCTTAATTTATGATAATATTAGGCTGAATGTAATCCTGCTGGCGCGCAAATTAAAAAGAAAGCAATAGCAGATAAAATCCAATCCATTCTAATTTCAAACTGGGATAAGTGCGCCTCTGGGGCCAGTTTTTATAAAACAGGTAGAACTACTTGTATAGGCTTGGTTTTAATTGTCGTAATTTACTTATGTTTAATGAATTAAAAACGGCTGGAATATGGAAAATGCAAACCAATCTGACGGACTGGAAACTTTTGAGCATATCGTGGTGCTTATGCTGGAGAACCGCTCATTTGACAATCTGTTAGGCTATCTCTACAAAAACGGGGAGCTGCCGCCTGAAAAGCCTTTTGACGGGCTTTATAATCCCAATATTGACTATGCGAACCCCATTCCCGCCAGAGCGGCGGGTTATCCCGAGAAAACGGGCATTTCCCCCTCGCGTGCGGTGAGCTATTCGATGCCCTATCCGGATCCGGGAGAGGAATACCCCCATGTCAATACGCAACTTTTCAATTCCATTATCCCAGAGAGCAATATAGGGGTGGCTGACTATAAAATGGCACCGCCTTATAATCTGCCGGCTTCAGCGGGTAAGCCCTGCATGAATGGCTTTGTCAACGATTACGAAAATACGCTCAGGTCAGCCTACAGCATTGGCAATCCTGCCTATGAACAGTATGAGGTGATCATGCAGTGCTTTGAGCCGGACCAGATTCCTGCAATGGCGACTTTAGCCAAAGAGTTTGCGGTTTTTGACCATTGGCACTGTTCGGTGCCGAGCCAGACCTACTGCAATCGGGCATTCTGGCATGCTGCAAGCTCGGGGGGGAAAGTGATTAATCCACTTGGCGAGGATGGAAGCGGTTTTCCAGGCATTGATGGCGACCTGCATAATATGGATTCGTGGATAAAGGACGTCTGGTCGCTGCCGACCATCTTTGACCGCATGAATGATAATAATATTTCATGGAAAGTCTATTCGCCTATTGCGCCTTTGAGCCTGACCTATATAGTCAATGGAACCGGTGAGGGAAAAAACAATACGCACGGGCATCTCGATTTTTTCTTTGATCTGGAGTTTGGCACCCTGCCGCAATACTCCTTTGTGGAACCCCAGTTTCTGCATAAGCATAATGACCAGCATCCATCGGCAGTGAACCATGAGTTGGCTGTCGGGACTGTGAAACTGGGAGACGAGCTCATCGGCGAATTGTACAATGCCATCAGAAAGAGCCCTAAAAGGGACAAGATACTTTTGATCATCACCCATGACGAGCACGGAGGCTGCTATGACCATGTGGCGCCGCCCGATACGGTTCCGCCTGCTGCAGGCATGAAGGGGGAGTGCGGTTTCGGCTTTGACCGTCTTGGGGTGCGCGTTCCGATGATAATGGTGTCTTCCTATATCCAGCCGCAGACAATAGTCAGCGGACAGTTTGAGCACGCATCATTCATAAAGACGGTCTGCCAGAAATGGCAGCTGGATCCGCTGACCGATAGGGACAGGGATCCCCAAGTATTGCCCTTTACAGAAGTCTTTTCCAATCAGAAAAGGGCAGATTGGCCCGAAATTCCATCACAGATGGATTTAAGGGAGCTGCTTCCCGAACCGGACACCAGCGGCGATCCCTTAAACGGGCTTCAGAAAGCCATGCTCAATAGCCTTCTTCATATTGAAAAGATGAAAGCGCTGGGCAATACCCAAAAAGAAGAGATACAGACCATTGGCGATATGATGGAATTTATAAAAAGGTTCCAGTGAGACCGATTGCCGGATGTTTTTAATCTGTCAGGTCCCTGAAAGCGTATGTTTTCAGGGCTTTTTTATTTATGGGCCTCATGGAGCATGCCGGTTTTTCTATGGGGGACAAAAGGGTACGGAAAAAGTTGTGCTTGCAGGGGCTCTTGCATAACTGTTCCTTTGTCCTGCAATGAAATCGGAATGGGTTCCGGTTTTCTGAAAGGATGTCTAATGTTTAAATGGGATGGTTATGCTTGGAGATATTTCATGGAAGGCTTTTATGATTGCGGCCGCTGTTTTTCTTTTTTTGTGGTACGGGTATGTGTTTTTCAGGTATTATCCGAAGAATTTCATTTCGAATTTAAGGGGCGGCTTCAGGGGCCGGTCTTCCGCTGCAGAGGACATGAAAAGCGATAGCCCCTTTGCAGAATTCAAAGAGTCTTTCAGTACGCTTGAAGATGCAAAGGAGTTGTATTCCAAATTGTTGGAATCATTTATTGAAAGCGATGGTAGAAATATATCTAAAGCCGAGTTCAAGCATTACGTGCAGTTTCTGCTTGCTGAATATCCCCATGTGAGACAGTCCGTTTTGCGGGATAAGATCAATTCTCTCATGGTGCTGCAGAGCGATAGATACCCTTCGCTTCAGCTCAGCGCTCAGGAGATGGACAGCTTATGGGAAGAGGAGGTCTAAATCTTATGCAGAGAAATTTCCCCTGTTCGCTCTAGTGCGGTATGGCAATTGTGACAAGGAGATAGCAGCTGTAACAGCGGTATTTCTCTGCTTTTAATTCAAGTGACGGTTTAATTTAAATGATGGGAGATGAAAAGGTGGAATTGGAGATTGAAATTCTTATGGAGAAGGCTTAAGAACATATCGGGCGCTTTAGCGCTGTCCCTGCTGATGCTTTATTCAGGGGCTCTTTACAGCCAGGACGGGGTGGCGGGCATCAATGAGGCCAACCAGAAGGTGCGCAGCTATTTTGATGCGGGCACTGAGCTGATGTATGCCGTGGGGGCCATATTGGGGCTTATCGGAGCGGTGAAGGTGTACCAGAAGTGGAATGCGGGAGATCCCGATACGGGAAAGGTTGCGGCCGCCTGGTTTGGCAGCTGCGTGTTTCTTGTGGTGGTGGCTACGGTCATTAAATCCTTTTTTGGGGTCTGATGGCAAACAGCGTCTACAGGATCAATAAGGGCATTAATCAAAGCATTGAATTCAAGGGTCTCAAAGCGCAGTATATCTGGTATTTAGGTTTTGGAATAGTGGTGCTTATGGTACTCTTTGCCGTGCTTTTTATTGTGGGCGTGCCTTCCCTTGCATGTGTTGGACTTATCGGAATTGCAGGCGCCTTTCTTGTCTTTAAGATATACAGGATGAGCGCCAGATATGGAGAGCATGGCATGATGAAGGCCATAGCCGCAAAACGCATTCCCAAATGCGTGAAGGTGCGCAGCAGGGGCGTTTATATAAAGTTATAGCTATAGAACGTTAATTTGTGGGAAGACATGGAGAAGAGGATGGAAGAGCTCCTGCCTATTATGGCGGTGGAGCATGACTGCATATTGTCAAAGCAGGGGGATATAACTTTAGTTTTTAAGGCGGAGCTGCCCGAGATTTTTACGCTTTCAGACCAGGAGTATGAGGCTTTCCACCAGTCGTGGATAAAGGCCATAAAGGTGCTTCCGAAGTTCTGCGTTTTCCACAAGCAGGACTGGTTTTTAGATAGGAAATATAAAGCTGATTTCTCAAGCGGGGACAGCAGTTTTCTGACCCGAAGCAGCGAGCATTTTTTTAGCGAAAGGCCCTATCTGGACCATTCCTGCTATATTATGCTGACCAAGAAGCCTCAGGGAAAAAAGAATGCAACCTCGCTGTTTTCCAATCTGCTTAGGAGTTCAATAGTTCCCGAGGAAACTTTAAAACCCCGGCTGCTTGAGGATTTTGTGGATGTCTGTGGCCAGTTTAAAAGGATTATGGAGGACAGCGGATTTATAAAGCTCGTTCGCCTGAGAAACCAATCGCTTAAAAGCGGGAGCAGAAGTATCGGGCTGGCGGAAAAATACTGTCTGCTATCAGAGCAGGAAGATTCATTTGTTTATAAGGACATCAAATTTGATGAAGGGCTCGAAGTGGGAGATAAACGCTGCCAGCTTTTTACTCTTGGCGACGCGGCCGATCTTCCGGGGCTATGCGGATCCAGAATCAATTTTGACCGCTATTCGACTGATAAAACCAAATTTAGCGTAGGGTTTGCCTCAGCTTTAGGGCAGCTTTTGTCGTGCAATCATATTTACAGCCAGTACATTTTTATTGAAGATGCGCAGAAAACGATCCAAAAGCTGGAGAGCAAAAGATTAAGGCTCCAGTCGCTGTCGGCTTACAGCAGGGGAAATATGATTGCCAGAGATGCCACTAATGGTTTTCTGAATGAAGCCGTGTCTGAGCAGAGGCTTCCCGTAAAGGCCCATTTTAATGTGCTGGCGTGGAGCACGGATAAAGAAGAGCTGAAGGACATTAAAAATAAGGTGTCATCAGCGCTTGCCCAGATGGATTCGGCGGCCAAGCTGGAAACGGTTGGAGCCCCGCAGATCTATTGGGCTGGAATTCCAGGCAATGGAGGGGATTTTCCAATGAATGACACTTTTGACACTTTCACAGAGCAGGCGGTTTGTTTTCTGAACATGGAGACAGGCTACAGATCTTCGCTGAGCCCTTGCGGCATAAGGCTTGGAGATAGGCTGACCGGCAAACCCGTTCATGTGGATATCAGCGATGAGCCTGTCCGAATGGGGATCTGCACCAACCGGAACAAATTTATATTGGGGCCTTCGGGAAGCGGAAAGTCCTTTTTCACCAACCATATGGTGAGAAGCTACTACGAGCAGGGAACGCATATCGTGCTGGTGGATGTCGGGCACAGCTACAAGGGGCTTTGCGATATGGTGGGAGGCTATTACTTCACTTACAATGAGAAGAATCCCATATGCTTTAACCCTTTTTATATTTCAGAAGGGGACTCTCTGGATACCGAGAAAAAGGAAAGCATTAAAACGCTGCTTTTGGCCCTTTGGAAAAAAGATGATGAAACCTTTAACCGCAGCGAGTATGTGGCGCTTTCAAATGCCCTGCAGCTGTATTATGAAAAGCTGGATGCCGATTCGGATATTTTTCCATGCTTTGACAGCTTTTATGAGTTTCTGAAAGGGGAGTTTGTTCTGATCCTATCGGATGATAAGGTAAAGGAGAAGGATTTTGACGTGAATAACTTTCTATATGTGCTGCGTCCCTATTATAAAGGTGGCGAGTTTGATTATCTGCTCAATGCAACGCAGAACCTCGAGCTGTTAAAAGAAAGGCTTATTGTCTTTGAACTGGATAATATAAAAGACCATCCGATTCTTTTTCCAGTTGTGACCATCATTATTATGGAAGTCTTTATCAGTAAAATGCGAAAACTCAAAGGCGTCCGCAAGATGATCCTCATTGAAGAGGCGTGGAAGGCCATTGCCAGGGAAGGAATGGCGGAATACATTAAGTATTTGTTTAAAACGGTGAGGAAGTTCTTTGGAGAGGCTATTGTGGTTACGCAGGAAGTCGAAGACATTATTTCTTCTCCAGTGGTAAAACAGGCCATCATCAATAACAGCGACTGCAAGATTCTGCTTGATCAGAGCAAATACCAGAATAAGTTTGATCAGATTCAGGAGCTTCTGGGACTGACCGAGAAAGAAAAAGCGCTTGTGCTTTCGGTAAATAAAGCCAATGATGCCGATAAAAGATACAAGGAGGTTTTTATCTCGCTTGGAGGCATGCTTTCCAAAGTTTACAGAACAGAGGTATCCTTGGAGGAATATCTGGCATATACCACTGAAGAAAGCGAAAAAGTGAAAATGAATGCCTACGTGAAAAAATTTGGCGGAGACATCAGAAAAGGAATAGCCGCAATGGCTCAGGATATAAGGGAAGAAAAACAATTAAATGAAAAGGAAAAATGAAAATGAAATTAATTGCCAGTCTGGTCTGCCTGCTGCTTATCAATGCTCCGGCAAGGCCTGCAGATAAAATGGTGGCATTGCCGATACTGGAAATCGTAAAGGCCGTTACGAAAAAAGTGATCAAAGCAATTGATCTGAGGATTCAGAAACTCCAGAATAAAACCATCTGGCTTCAGAATGCGCAGAAAAAAGCGGAAAACGTGCTCTCCAAATTAAAGCTTGATGAAATTTCGGACTGGACCCAGAAGCAGAAAGACCTATATAAAGGCTACTATGAGGAGCTGGCCAAAGTAAAATCCATTATTACCTATTACCAAAGAATAAAGGAAATTACCAAGAAGCAGACCCAGCTGGTTCAGCAGTATGAAAGAGCCTGGAATCTTTTCAGGCAGGACGCGCATTTTAAGGAAAGTGAAATCCAGTATATGGAGCGTGTTTACACTGGAATACTAGAGGAAAGTGTGAAGAATATCGACCAGATTTTTTTAATTCTGGATTCATTTGCCACCCAGATGAGCGATCTCAAACGTCTTGAGATCATCAACAAAGCCGCAGATCAGATTGATGTAAATTACGATGACCTTACCATGTTTAACCAGCAGAACATACTGCTGAGTCTTCAGAGGGCCAAAACAGAGGCAGATGTAAAGCAAGTGAAACAATTTTACGGAATTCCATAATTCAATAAACAACATGAAAAAGATAGCTGTAATACTAACAATGCTCTGTGTTTTTAACCATAGTATGATTGGGCAGGCAAAGCAGAGAAAGGAACTTTTATTGCAGATAGCCGCACTTCAGGTTTATATCGATTATGCAAAGAAAGGATATTCGGCGGTATCGAAGGGACTCAATTTTATTGGGGATGCGAGAAAGGGGGAATTCAGCATGCACGGTGATTATTTTACCTCACTTTTAAAGATCAATCCAAAGGTCCGGAATTATTATAAAACCGCTGAGATTATTTCCATGCAGTTTAAGATAATGAAACTGTGCCGAAAGACTTTGGCAGAGCTTAAAACGGCAGATTTGTTTCATGGAAGCGAACTGGACTATATAAAGAGGTCTTTTGATAAACTGCTTCAGAACTGCAGCCAAACTCTCGATGAGCTGCTGGCTGTTACCACAGCTGCTGAATTGGAACTAAAAGATGACCAGAGAATTGAGCGCATTGATCTGCTGCACAAGACAATGCTGGAAGATTATAATTTCTGTCTTTCTTTCAGCAATGAAGCGAGACTGCTGTCGATTTCAAAATCTTCAGATAAAAAGGATTATAGAGGTGTAAATGAATTGTACGGATTATAAAATAAATGACGATGAATAAGATAGTATTGTTTGTGGCGGTTATCTGCATGTTTCTTATTCCTGACCAATCAAAAGGGCAGTCTGCAGAAATCCAGCAGCTGATTTTGAATATTGAAAAGCTTTCGCAGTTCAAGAAAATTCTTAATGACATGAAAAAGGGATATGAACTGCTTTCAGGAGGATACAAAACAATTAAGGATATGACCCAAGGAAATTTCAGTCTTCATAAAACCTTTCTGGACGCGCTTATGCAGGTAAGTCCGGCGGTCAAGAATTACAAAAGAGTATCAGAGATCGTAGAATATCAGATTTTAATAGTCAAGGAAAGCCGCAATGGGGTGAATCGATTTATAAAAAGCGGGAATTTCAGCGGACAGGAAATAAATTATTTTGAAAAAGTATACGGAAACCTGCTTAATCAGAGCCTTCGAAATCTGGATGAACTAACGATGATCATAACCGCTGATAAACTTAGAATGTCCGATGATGAGAGGCTAGAGGCTGTTGACGGAATATATGAGCAGATGCAGGATAAACTTCTTTTTCTCAGAAATTTTAATGCATCATCCAATGTGCTGGCTCTTCAGAGAGCGAAGGAGAAAAATGATGTTGACGCGTCAAAAGCATTACAGGCATTTAAAGACTGAAGAATGATGATAGCAGTAAATATAAAAAGATTACCAGCAGTGCTTATGATATTGCTGTTTCCGTTCAGAATCATGGCGCAAGGACTTGGTGATGATATGAGCAGTCTTCATGGTGTTTTAGACCAGCTTTATGATGAAATGATGCCTTTGTGTTCTAATCTAATAGCAGTAGGGCAGGGAATAGCGGGATTTGGCGCCATATGGTATATAGCTTCCCGAGTCTGGCGTCATATTGCAAACGCTGAACCTATAGATTTTTATCCCCTGTTCAGACCTTTTGTAATAGGATTCTGCATTATGATTTTTCCTTCGGTTCTGGCACTTATCAATAGTGTTATGAAGCCGACTGTAAAAGCCACCGCCGCTATGGTCGAAGGTTCCAATAATGCTGTGGCGGTTCTTTTGAAAGAAAAGGAAAAAGCAGTCAGAGAAACCGATCCATGGAGGATGTATGTAGGGGTTTCCGGTATTGGGGACCGTGATAGATGGTACAAGTATGCGCATGACGGAGCAGATCCATCGGATGAAAGCATGCTGGCAGGCATAGGAAACGATGTGAAATTTGCCATGGAAAAAGCATCCTATAATTTTAGGAACTCAGTGAAGGAATGGATGAGCGAGGTGCTTAGAGTATTATTTGAAGCGGCGGCTTTGTGCATTGATACCCTAAGGACTTTTCAATTGGTAGTGCTCTCAATACTTGGACCTCTTGTATTTGGAATAGCAGTATTTGACGGGTTTCAGCATACGCTCACCGTCTGGCTTGCCAGATACATAAACATTTATTTATGGCTTCCCGTTGCGAATATTTTTGGAAGCATCATTGGGAAAATTCAGGAACTGATGCTGAAGCTGGATTTATCGCAGGTAGAGGCAAGCGGAGATACCTTTTTCAGCAGGACCGATATGGCTTACCTCATTTTTATGATAATCGGAATCATAGGCTATTTCACTGTTCCGTCAGTTGCCAATTATATTGTCCATGCAGCCGGGGGCGGAGCTCTTGGCCAGAAAGTGACAAGCATGTTTGGCAATTCAGCCAATACTGTTGTGCGGGCTTCTTCAAACGCGGTTGGAATGGCTGCCGATGTAATGGGAGATGCCGATAGGAGAATGAGCAGCAGCATGGCTGGGACAGCAGGAAGCAGCCCATATTTTCAAGATAAAGGAAACTATATGAATGACAGGCTAAAAGGAAATTCCAAACAGATTTAAAACCAACATCCCATGTTTACGAAAATGAAGAACATAGATGCCGCTTTCAGATATGTGAGAGGTTTTACAATGCTTGTAATTGCAGGCTGCGTAATTGTAAGCTGTTATGCTGTCTGCAAAAGTTTTCAGACAGTCAGCCTGATGCAGGATAAAGTATATATTCTGGCCAATGGCAAAGCGCTTGAAGCTTATGCGTCAGATCGAAAGGATAATATTGCTGTGGAAGCAAGGGATCATGTGAAAGCCTTTCACAAGTTTTTCTTTACACTTGACCCTGATGATAAAGTGATTAAAGCCAATATAACAAAAGCGCTGTATCTGGCAGACGACAGCGCCAAGCGCATTTATGATGGCCTGAAGGAGAATAATTTCTATTCGGGAATTATATCAGGGAACATAAGCCAGACCATCCAGATTGATAGTGTGAGCATTGATATCCGAGAATATCCCTATCGTTTTAGGTGTTATGCCGGGCAAAGCATTATCCGCACCACCAGCATTATAAAAAGAAGCCTGCTTACGGAAGGTTCTCTTCGAAATGTTTCCAGAAGCGACAATAATCCTCACGGTTTTCTGATCGAACGTTTCAATACTATTGAAAATAGGGATATCTCGGCTGAATCCAGAAAATAAAATTCATATGAAATCCTTATTTAAAAAACGGACTGAACCTTTTGCGTATCACAAGTATTATCTGCTGCTGCAGAAAAGATGGGCAGAAAAAATGCAGAGAGCCACAGCTGGGCTATCCAAAACAAAACTGATATGTGGACTTCTGTTCTTTACGGTTCTGGCATCGGGTTATTTGATCTATAACCTGTACAGGACATTTTATAAAGAAGCTGGGGTTCCAGAAGTTTCAAAAACAAAGAAAATCAACTTAAAAAACTAAAATTATGCAAGAGAAAATAGTATCTCCGAAGGAATCTAAAAGGAGAAAACTGCTTTTAGTTCTGCCTCTTATTACACTTCCATTTCTGACATTCCTGTTCTATTCCTTGGGAGGAGGAGGTATGGAAGCCAAAACAGCAGAGAATGGCGAAAGTAGAGGATTTAATTTTAATCTTCCTCTGCCTAAATTTAAAGAGGACTCGGCATTGGACAAGATGAGCTATTATGATCAGGCGGCAGCTGATTCTACAAAACTGCGTGAGCAGATAAAAAAAGATCCCAACTATTTTGACAATAAAGGCTCTGAAGATAAAGCCAGTCCTTTTTCTGCGGATGATTTTGGATCCGGCATGCTTCCAAAAAGCAGATCGGTTTTTAATCCGCAGTCTTTTCAGGACCGCAATGAGCAGAAAGTTTATGAGAAGCTCAGGGCTCTTGAAAAAGCAATCAGCCAGCCGGCTGTCCCTAATGCTTATGGTCAGGATATGAGGGAGTTTGAAAGCTATGGATCATCAAAAAGCGGATCAGATGCGATAAAAAATTTGGAGCAGATGATCTCGCAAATGGGCACTTCTGAGAAACCTGATCCTGAACTGAAGCAGCTTGGAGGGATGTTGGAAAATATTTTGGATATACAGCATCCGCAGCGTGTGCAGGAACGGCTTAAAGAATCATCTGACGGTAAAAAAGGGAAAATATATCAAGTGCAGAAAAAAGCGGCAGAGAACATCATAAGCTCGCTTGAGCAGAATGCCAATCCGCAGAGCTTGCTAAAAACAAATGCATTTTATTCTTTGGATGAAGAACAGCCTTCTGAGGCGATGCAGAATTCTATTGAAGCGGCTGTTCACCAGACCCAGGCCATTGTCAATGGATCGGTGGTTAAATTGAGGCTGTCGAATGATATTTTTCTGCAGGGAACAGCGATACCCAAAAATACTTTCCTGTACGGAACTGCAGCTTTAAAAGGAGAGAGGCTGGAAGTGAAAATCACCAGCATCCAGTATAGCAATTCCATATTTCCAGTCGAATTGGCTGTTTATGATATTGACGGCGGTGAAGGCATCTATATTCCCGGAGCCATTAGCAGGGACGCTGCCAAAGCATCCGCCGATCGTTCCATCCAGACTCTAGGCCTTGCCAGTGTTTCGGATTCATGGGGAGCGCAGGCAGCAGGTATGGGCATCGAGGCCGCTAAAAGCCTTCTGGGCAAAAAGGTAAAACTCGTAAAGGTGGTGGTAAAAGCGGGGTATCAAGTGCTTCTGTATGATGAAAAACAAAAAAATGTAAAACCTTAAAAGTGAGAAAAAATGAAAAAACTGGATTATTTGTTTTTAATCAGCTGGGAGCTGGTTTGCCTTTCTGCTTATCCGCAGCCAGATCAAAGAGAAACTGCCCTTTATGAAGACCAGTATAAGAATCTGCAGGTCGGCTTCTCGAAAACCACAAGCATTGTTTTCCCCTATCCAATCAAGAGCATAGATAAGGGAAGCGCGGATGTGCTGGTCCAGAAAGCAAAAGGAGTGGAGAATATACTGCTTGTAAAGGCGGCTAAACAGCATTTTTTCCAGACCAATCTGACCGTGGTGACTTCAGATGCGAGATTATTTGTGTTTGTGCTCAATTATGACGATTCCTGCCCCGACTTAAATTTTAAGGCTGAAAATGCAGTGGCAGCGGGTAGGGATGTTCTATTTTCTTTGGAAAACGAAAATCAGAAAAGGATAGAACAGAGCGCTTCACTTGCATTATCCAAAAAGAAAAAGACCAGCGGTCTGAAAAAATCAAAAGATCAGATCAGTCTGGAGGTAAACGGGATCTTTATACGGCAGGACGTTTTATATCTGCGCTTTGTTTTTGAAAACAGATCAAAGATTAGCTACGATATCGATCAGCTGCGCTTTTTTATCAGAGACAGGAAAACACCAAAGCGCACCGCATCGCAGGAAATAGAACTCCAGCCGCTGCATGCCATTGCATCTTCTGGCGTAATTCCCGATGCGTCTGAAACGGTGAGAGTCTATGCATTGGAGAAATTCACCATTCCCGGGAGAAAGTATCTGGCAATACAGCTTTTGGAGAAAAATGGGGGAAGGCATATCGAGGTAAAAATCGGCAATAATCTGGCCAGAAAAGCGGTTCCGCTGTCCGAATAGCGGCTGGGCCATTAAAGAATGTAAAAGGTTGTGATAATTGATTTAGCCGACGCCGAAATGCTGCTGTCCTTTAGCAGCGAAATGTCCGATCTGGGCTATCGCTTCTGCGCCTATAATGTGGAGAAGGTTTACAATAGCGAGAATGTGGAGTTTTTCAGAAGCGAACTCGATGCGCAGGAATACTGTCTTGTGATGGCCAATGATGCCAACCATTACCAAAGCCTGCCCATAGAGCTGCTGCTGGATGATCTAAGGGCGCTTATGCGCAGCGCAATAGACACTTCCTGCAATGAGGCATTTGATCTTACGGGATATGCCCAGTGGGAAAGGGAAAAGAGGGAAATAATGGAAAATAATTTAAATGGAAATATCATGAATCAGAAGAATTTAGAATTTTTGGCAGACCAGATCAAGTACACTGGTTTTGGGGAAGCGCTGCAGCCCATATTAAAAGAGCAGCTGGAAAAAGGGGAAAAGGAATTTACGGTTCTCCATGAAGCCAATTTTGAGAAGAGCGCCTTTAAATGCGAGCTGAGCTTTAAGAAATCGGACCAGAGCGATATGTATTTCTTCAACTCCTATAAGGCCATGCTCTCCAAGGAAGGGGCTCCCCATACATTGGAGCAGATTTTCTACATGGGAAAAGATAATAATTTTACAATGAAGGAGGCTTTTAATCTGCTGGAAGGAAGATCGGTCAATAAGGATCTTATGACCAAGGAAGGCGAGAAATATAATTCTTGGATTTCTTTGGACTTTAAAGATGCCGAGCCAAACGGAAACTTTAAGATGAACCATTATCACCACAATTATGGCTATAATTTGGAGGCGGCTCTGGAGAAGCATTCCATTAAGGAGCTTCAGACACCCGAGTCCAGAGAGAGTCTGCTTGGTTCGCTTAAAAAAGGGAATATCCAATCGGTCACTTTTGTTGTCAATGGCGAGGAAAAGAGAAGGTTTGTGGAGGCCAATCCGCAGTTCAAGACCATCAGGGTGTATGACGAATCGATGCTCCGCATCAATGACAGACAAAGCAGAGAGCAGAAGCAGAAGGATTCCAAGGAGGATATTTCCAAAGGAGAGAAGAAGAACGCTGATGGGCAGGGAGATGATGATTTGGGGGAGAAGAAGGAAAAGAAGGCGAAAAGAAGATCGCAGTCGATTTAGCTCAGGTGATCATTGATGGATTATGGAAAGCGCGAAACCCTTGGCAGACTTCTTTTCTGCCATTGGAAAGGACGGGCGCATCGGCACGGCGCATATAGCCCTTTATGCGGCTCTTCTGCAGTTCAGGTCGGCCAAAGGCTTTGCCAATCCCGTTGAAGTCTTCAGAAGGGAACTGGCGCCCATAGCCAAGATATCTTCCGCATGCACCTACCATAAATGCCTTCGGGAGCTTGACGAGTACGGATACCTGCGCTATGAGCCTTCTTTTAAGAAGACAAGGGCAAGCCGGATATATTTTTTTGATTTTGAACTGCGTAAATTAATGGAGCCATGAAGCCTTTTGCTTTTGAGGATCTTCCCGATATATTGGGAACCCTTGTGATGCGTGTGGAGAGCATTGAGCGCATGGTAAAACAGATCAGGGACAATAAGCCTCCTGAGGATTTTGATCCGGGCCTAATGAACATTCTGGAGGCCTCAAAGCTCGTGAATCTCTCGGTAGCCACCATCTATTCGAAAGTATGCCGAAAGGAAATGCCCGCCAGCAAGAAGGGCAAGAAGCTTTATTTTATAAGGTCGGAACTGCTGGAATGGATCAAATCCGGAAGGATCAAAACCATGTCGGAAATGCAGCGGGAAGCGGATCAGAGATTTAATAAATAGGATTATTTTGAAAAGCCTGCACAAAATTTGCAGGCTTTTTGTTTTGTATTTTATTTGTACCCCGACATTGCTTAAGCCTTATTAAATAAGAAAAGTTAATTTCAGATTATCATATTGATAAAGAATATAATATTATTTATGATCAGAGAGCAGGATTCGAACTTTAGTGCTGAAGCCCTCTTTATGCAGGTTTTATATAATGCATTTGACCAAAGTGCACCGATTCTGCACCCGCCATATCTTTTTTGACATCTTTTTTACCACTTTAGATATAGACTGCCTTAGCTTTTAGTCGCGAAAAAAGGCAGCGACTCCAGGTTTAATACAACAGAAAGCAATAAATTGCTAATATGAACCCTTATGATGCGCATGGAGAGCATTGAGCCATTTCAGAGCTGCAGTGTGAGGTGCAGCAGAGATTGAAGAGCAGGGATTGATGTCCCTGCTTTTTTTTTAATGCTCTTTCTGAAGCGGCTCCGCTGCCGCTTTATTTTCCAGCTGCCTTATAAAATCAACGGGAGAGAGCCCCGTGACTTTTTTAAATGTGGTGGTGAATCTGCTGTGGGAGGAAAAGCCGCAGAGATCGGCAAGATAGCTTATCTTATATTTAAGATAGCTTGGATCGCTGCGCAGGCGCTCAACGATGTAGTTGATTCTCAATTCGCTTATATAGCCCGCAAAATCTTTTTCCGTGTTTTTGTTTATCACATAGGAAAGATATCTATGATTGATGCCGAGCTCTGCTGCCAGAGTGGTTAGAGAAGCTTCGCTGTTGAGATAAAACTGGCTTTTTTCAGATTCTTTCAGGCTCTTTAAGATGCTGTTTTCTGTAGCCTCAGACATATACTCTCTGCCATTGTCCCTGCGCTGGGAAGAGCCTTTTTTAGAAATGGCATTGCCGATTATGCTGTTGAAGTTTTTAAGATCCTGTCTTCTTTTGTAGGTAAAAAAGGCAATGGTGAAGAGCACTAGAGCAATGAAGGCCATTGCTAGGGCAACCGTACTTTTTTTATATTGGGACTGGCTTTTGATGTGATCTTTTCGGAGTGTTTTAATCAGATCGTCGGCAATGATTTTTCTGTTATGCTCCTCATCTTGATTGAGCTTTAGGTTCAGCTCATTATAGGCGATGTATTTTCTGCTGTCACTGTTTCTGTAAAAATCCATCATTGAATTGTATACTTCCTGCTTAAGGATGAAAAAATTGGACCGCAGGGCGATTTCTTCAGCCTTCGTGTAGTTTTCAAGCGCTCTGCTTCGATCGCCTTTTGCAGAGTAGACATTTCCAAAGCCGTTTAGGATAAAGCCTTTCAAAGGGCTTTCGGAAGACTGTGATGCCTCAAGTGCCTTTGCGGCCGTGGAGTAATAGAATAATGCTGAATCCGCTTTTTTTAAGGAAAGATAATTTTTGGCAATGAGCTCGTCATTTACCGCGGTATTGAAATTGACGTCTATCTCAGGGCCTGCTTTTTTAAAGAGGACGTTCCCTGCCTTAAGATGTCTGATCGCCTTTGAAAAGTTTAGAGAATACATTTCATAATAGGCAATTTCCTGGGAAAGGTTTCCCTGAAACTTATACATCTCCGATTTGTTTGCAATTTTTCTGCTTGCCTGTACCGCTTTATTGAGATAGGTTTTTCCCAGACTATAGATCTCATTTTCCCTATGCAGGGTGGATAGAAAACCGTTAATTCTGGACATCTGCGTATAGTCCTGGTCTGCCGATGCTATGCTGTCGGCCTTTTTTAGAACAGAAATCGCCTCATTGCGCAATCCGTATTGGCGCAGAAGAGTTGCCTTAAGCATGCCTGCTTTAATGCGTTCGCTGTTGTTCTGCGCTATTTTATAGAGATAATCGGTGTTGCCTAATGCTTTTTTAGGATTAGAGCCTAATAGAACCTGAGCGGTTTCGGCAAATACTTTATCGTATTGTGAGTTTTGCGGGTAGCTGGGCCGGCAAAAAATAAAAATAAATAATAATAAAAGAAAGGATCTTAAGTGCATATAAATAAGTGAAAATGTTAATGGAAACTGCGAATAGTGATCCAAAGCAGGGTGGCGCTTCGGCGTGGTAATATTCTAAAATATTATGGGTGGCTAAAATATTAAAATTATCGGAAATTATGCAATTCTTGATTTTGAAATTAATATTAATTCGCTGCATCGCAGATAGCCAGATCCAAAAAAAGGTGAAAGGCATCTTTTTTTTTCTTCAAAAGTCGGCTTCCTTTATTAAGATTAGCTGAAATATGGGATTGTATGCTTAATTATCCGGATTTTGGCCTATAAGATGGGGTTTTGTTTAATTAACTGTTGTTTAGTGTGTTATGGTTTTTGTAAGAAAGAAAAGCTTTCATTTTTGCGCTATAGTGAAAGCATAATGCTTCTCGCCGCTCTTTCGAAATGGTATTTTCGCTGCCAATTAGCGAACAGCCCAATTAATTAAACTTTTATAACCATGACCAATTACCTGAGATCTTTCAGAAAAGAAAAACTGTTACTTTTTCTGCTGCTGTACAGTTTAATTCATTCTTACAGATCGGCAGCACAAAACATTAATACGGAGCCATCGGATCAGTTTTACAGAACAGTTTCATTTGGCGAAAAAATTGACTTTGGGATGCTTGATGAGTCGATGATTTGGACAGTCAGCAGTTTAAAAAATAACATCTTCGCTACTCTGCATGGCAAGGAAATTAATAATTACATATTTCAAGAACCAGGAGAGTATGAAATTAATTTTCACGAAAGCAAGAAACATGACGGGGAATGCGATCATCAGCAGTTTCCCGAAAAATTTCAGATTAAGGTGGAAGGTGTTAAAATGTCTTTTGATTTCTCAAAAATTTCATTTTCTGAAAAAATAGCAAAAGGAAGAAGCTACTCGGATCTGATTGTTGCTGTTCCTGTAAAAATTGCAGTAAAAGGAACTTCTGTCGCAAAGCTGCCAGCTCCTGGCATGTCAATTACGGGCGTGGGAGTTTCAATGGCAGCTGAAGCTGTGGATAAGGAAATCACTTTGAATGGCAAGGTCCAAGTGCTGAAATACAGAATCTCAGGTATAGCTGATAAAGAAGCCTATCTGATGTTTGATTTTTATGACTTCAACAGACAGGTGCAGACTTATAGCCTTCCTCAGATAGTAAAATAACAAACCGATGAGTATGATAAAAAACTACTTTAATTTAAATAGCGGACTGAATTTACAAAAGGCAATTGCTTTGTTTTTTGTGTTTTTTATATTCAGCCAGTCGGCAGATGCTCAATGCGCCACTCCAATTGCTGGTTGTCCTAATACGGATCTTTCCAATTTTGGGGCAGCATCTAACAGCAATGCTGCCACAATTGAGTACGATAACTTTGTTTCGAGCTGGCACACCACTGTGGTAAGAACTTCTGACGGTTCATTCCAGACATGGGGCGAAACAATTTCTAGTGCAGGAACCAACCAGTTATCGCCTGTTACAATTAACAAGGCTAATTTTCCAGCATTATCTGCTGGAGCTGTTCCTTTGAAAGCCGCTTTGGGAAGCAGTTCCTCAGACAATGTCCAAGGAATACTTTTAGCCACAGATGGTCTGTATGCCTGGTCTAAAGGAGGAGCAGTTCTAGATGCGTCGCTAACAAGCAGCGCCGTTTTTCAAAAGCTTACGATAGGAGGCAATGCCAATGGGCTTCCAAACGGGGTAAATCCAGGCGATGTTAAGATGATGTTTGGAACCTACAAAACGCTTGCCATTACAACCTGCAGCGGAGATGTCTGGGTAATTTCGCAGACTGCAGCTGTTAGGGGGAATGGAGCAGCTGGAAACAGCACAACATGGTACAGAGTGAGAACTTCTGAAAATAATAACCCATTTTTGACAGATGTTGTAGCCTGCAGGGGGAGCAATGATGCCCTTATGGCATTAAAATCTGATGGGACGGTATATGTATGGGGCGTTAACGTGTATTTAGGAAATAACAGCGCTGCAGGAAATCAAAATTATGCGAGCGCCATGACACTTCCTGCTGGAATTACGCCAAAAATGATTGGGTCAACAGGTACAGGAACAGCACAGTCTCATTACATTTTAGCTGCAAATGGGAGTTTATACGCCCTAGGAAACAATGCCAACAGACAGCTAGGGGATTGGACTTCTGCCGCTGAAAGGCTTGCATGGATTCAGCCAAGATATGCTTCTGCATCCGGCCCGTTTATGAATGATATAAAATGGTTCAGCCCTCAGGAGCATGATGGACGTTATGCGGCTATCAATGTACTGACAAACGCCAATAAAATATATGCATTTGGAAACAGCAATGGTTCACTGTTGGGTATTGGATCGACGACTTCAAATAATCCGACAGCTCCTGGCGGACTAGGTGCTTCTGATAATATTCTGGCAATTGAGACGGGTGGACACACTTCTATGCTCGTAAAAAGCTGTGAATCTAAGTTCGGATATGTAGGTCATCGAATCAGCGGAAGTATGGGTGACGGCACCAATAATACCACAAATGAAACCAGCTATACTTTTGCAACTGCAAATGTGCAGATCTGCGGTGCAGAATCTAATCCAGTGATCCAGCCAGTTTCTACAGGCGGCGGACCTGATTCAAAATATTGCGTTGATGATCCGGTTATTTTAAATCCGACTCCGGCTGGAGGAACATTAAGCATTGTGAGCGGTCCTGGAACATTAACGGGTAACACTTTAAGTTTTACTGGAGAGGGTACAGTTTCAGTGAAGTACTCAGTTATGACTTCATGCGGAGGCACTTCAGTGACAACAAGAAATTTTGATGCAGCGTTATGTCCTGCAGATTTAGAGATCACGAAAACTGCAGACAACCCTTCTCCAAGCGTTGGGAGTAATGTGGTATTTACCATAACCGCTAAAAACAAAGGCCCTTATAAAGCTACAGGCGTAACAGTAAGCGATGTGCTTCCTTCAGGATACACTTTTGTTAGTGCAGTGCCTTCAACAGGAACATGGTCAGCACCAGATTGGACAGTTGGTTCTCTTGCAAATGGAGCTAGCGCTTCTTTAGCAGTTACAGCAACAGTAAAATCAACGGGATCATATGCCAACACAGCAAGCATTTCAGGAAATAATCCTGATGGCACTGCAGGAAATAATTCAGCAACTGCCACACCTTTGGTTCAGGCAAATCTTTCGGTATCCAAATCAGTGGATAATATTTCACCAAATGTTGGAAGCACTGTGACGTTTACAATTACAGCTTCCAATGCGGGACCTAGTGCTGCAACAGGGGTGAAAGTTACTGATGTTCTTCCTTCGGGATACACTTTTATAAGTGCTTCGCCTTCAGTTGGAACATGGTCTGCGCCTGATTGGACTATTAACAATCTTGCAAACGGTGCCAGTGCTACTCTTACGATGCAAGCTACTGTAAATGCTTCGGGTTCTTATGCAAATACAGCTTCCATATCTGGTGAGCAGAATGATCCCGCTGGCGGCAATAATTCGGGAACGGTTACACCAGTGGTGAAACATAATCCTGTTGCGGTAAAAGATGTGTACACCGTAGCAGAAGACAATACGATTGCTCTGACGCCTCTTGCCAACGATACGGATGCGGACGGAGATGCGCTT
>NZ_QJRH01000006.1 GCF_003254545.1 Flavobacterium tistrianum | reverse complement strand
ACTCCTGCTGTCACTGCAGGAAATGCAATAGCAAGCTATTCAAACGAGAAAGGTATCCCAGTTTCAATTCAGGAAACGATAACGGCACAGTCCCAAAATCCTGCTACGGGAGATATATCTTACACAAATGAAGCGGGAAAAGTTTCGACATCAAAAGTTATAAGCGCTGATGCAGGGAATTTAATTACTGCAGGAACCGACGGAGGAAGCTTTGTTGACCATG
>NZ_QJRH01000005.1 GCF_003254545.1 Flavobacterium tistrianum | reverse complement strand
GTAAGCCTGCCCGTTTGCATTTACATCATTCTGCGCAAGTGCATCGGCTTCTGCTTGGGTTGCAGCAGTGTATGTTCCTGCGTTGACAGTGTAGGTTACAGTTGAACCTGTTCCTCCAGCTCCGCAGTTATTCCTAGTGAAAGTTCCGCTTTTTACCACGTTTACAAAACTACAAGAACCTTGAGCATTAGCGTAAGCCTGCCCGTTTGCATTTACATCAT
>NZ_QJRH01000028.1 GCF_003254545.1 Flavobacterium tistrianum | reverse complement strand
CCCCGCTGATGGCGTTGCGCTGACAAAAGTATAGCCGGACGGCAGTGTTTCGGCAACACTCACTCCTGTGGCATCGCTAGGCCCGCTGTTGGTTGCTGCTATCGTGAATGTGACGTTGGCTCCAACGGCTGGCGCTGCATTATCGGCTGTTTTCACTACCGACAGGTCTGAAACGGGAACCGGTATTGGAGTTATTGTGCTGGTGTTGTTTGCCAGGGTAGGATCCTGCTCGTTTGCTGATACCGTTGCCGTATTGGCATACGGTCCGGAAGCGTTAACTGCTGCAACAATGTTTAGGGTTGCGCTAGCTCCGTTGGCAAGGCTTCCTATTGTCCAAAGAGTTCCGCTATAGGTTCCTGCCGATGGCGTTGCG
>NZ_QJRH01000001.1 GCF_003254545.1 Flavobacterium tistrianum | reverse complement strand
GAAGACAATACGATTGCTCTGACGCCTCTTGCCAACGATACGGATGCGGACGGAGATGCGCTTTCTATTGCTTCAATCAATGGAACGGCGCTTACAGGCGGAGTTCAAACCATAGCGGTTCCAAACGGAACGGTAAATATTACAGCTTCGGGAGCGATCACTTTTACGCCTGCAGCCAACTATAACTCAACTGCGCCAATCAGCTTCC
>NZ_QJRH01000013.1 GCF_003254545.1 Flavobacterium tistrianum | reverse complement strand
GCAACGCCATTATCAACAGCTTCCGATGAAATGTCTTCCATAGAAAAAACATGGTAATCTTCCATTCCAAAATGGTCGCCGTTGTCATTGAACGGAATCCCCGCATCGATGTCATGCGACGGATAAATGTAAATCTTCCCGTTGAATACATGCGCCGAAGGATCGGCGGTGTAGATATGGGATACTAAAGGCTTCGAAATTGCCAGATTATTGATTTCTTCAAAATTAATGTGCTCAATGCTGTCTTCAGGCATAG
>NZ_QJRH01000015.1 GCF_003254545.1 Flavobacterium tistrianum | reverse complement strand
AAAGCCCGCTTTGAAGGTCTCGAAAGCGGCATCCAGTGCAGCCTGATCGGCATAAGCGCAGGCTGAAGCGTTAACCGCCGTCGGAGCTTCTGGGGTTACGGCTGCTGGAGCCGTGATGGTGAAGTCTCGGCTGATGGTCTGGTCATAGCATTTGTCGGTTACTTTATAGGTAACTGTCACCGTGCCTCCGTCGCATAATTTAGGAGCTGCTGGAGTTCCTTGGATCTCGCCTTTCGCATCGCATCCTCCGCTCACTTTAAAGCCCGCT
>NZ_QJRH01000011.1 GCF_003254545.1 Flavobacterium tistrianum | reverse complement strand
AACCAATTCTCCGACAAACTACAGCATTACGTGGAACGCCAGTCCTGCAAATGCTTTTTTGCCAGTATCAAATGCAGCTTTACCAGCAAGTCCGATTAATATTTCCATCCCTGCGAATACTGCAGCTGGAACTTACACGGGAACATTGACGGTAAGCAATGCGACAGGATGCGTGTCAGCATCAAATAATTTTACTGTTACCGTAAATCCTTTGCCGACAATAGCATTAGGTTCTACTACTGCTGTCTGCACA
>NZ_QJRH01000063.1 GCF_003254545.1 Flavobacterium tistrianum | reverse complement strand
ATTCTTTTTTCCCTATCCTTTCTCCCGCAAAAGATACAGCGGACAGCACGGCCCGTAGGGAAACGCTATATAAATAAAACTGTTTATTCTTGTGGTTGATTTTTTTGTCTTTTAATGGAGTTAATTTTATTTATAAGTATCTAAGTCGATTTTTTATTTATAGATCGTTAAAATTGTCGCAATAGCTTTATTATTGCGGTTTCTTAATCAAGGCTAGCTTTTATATTAATTTCATTTTAAATTTGGTTTATCATGAAAATAAAATAAATG
This sequence comes from Flavobacterium tistrianum, assembly GCF_003254545.1. Lineage (GTDB taxonomy): Bacteria > Bacteroidota > Bacteroidia > Flavobacteriales > Flavobacteriaceae > Flavobacterium > Flavobacterium tistrianum. The sequence continues at coordinate 187,149 of NZ_QJRH01000063.1, read as the reverse complement.
GAGGAACTAATTCAAATTATAAATAGTTTTGAGAAATTAGATTCGGAGACAGAGCTTGCTATTAAAGAAAGTTTTGTCGAAGAAACTTTTAAAAAAGACCAGTTTATTATAGTAGAAGGAAAGATATGTAACAAAATCTACTTTATTAAATCAGGTGCGGTTAGAAGGTTTTGTATTGAAGATGGGGAAGAAGTTACGAAGTGGATTTATACCGATAATCAATTTGTAACTTCGATGAGTAGTTTTTTTGAGCAGAAACCATCTTTTGAGAGTTTTCAAACTTGCGAAGAAACAATTCTCTATTCCTTATCTTATTCCGATGAGCAGGCTTTATTAGAATATCCGTTATTTGTGAAGTTTCATATTAGACAGCTTCGGCATTATCTTTCTAAAATAAATGAGTTTAATCATTTATTTCGTTTAATGACTGCAGAGAAAAAATATTTATTTCTGTTAGAGTCATTTCCTCAAATTATTAAAAAAGCTAAATTAAAACACATCGCTTCATTAATTGGCGTAAGCCAAGAAACTCTGAGTAGGATTCGTGCATCTATTATTTGACATTACATCAATAAAAAGTATCTAAAGTTTTTGAATTTTTGTGGCTAATTAAAGATGTAAAAATTGAAAGATACTTTTATTGATACGAGAGCTGTGCTGGGAACTAATATTCGTATAGGAAATAATGTTGTTATTGACCAGGATGTCATAATTGGTAATAATACGCAGATAGGAAACAATGTGACTATTTTAAGCGGATCTAGAATTGGAGAAAATTGTGAGATTCATTCTAACGCAGTTTTAGGCGGTGTTCCTCAGGACTTGAAATATAAAGGAGAGTATACTCTTTTGGAAATAGGAGATAACAATATAATCAGGGAATTTGTAACAATTAATAAAGGGACAGTTTCCAAAGGAAAAACAAGTATTGGTAATTCAAATTTGATTATGTCTAATGCACATATTGGGCATGATTGTATTATTGGCAATAATTGTATTATAGGCTTTAGTGTCGGAATGGCTGGTGAAGTAATTGTAGAAGATTGGGTAAATATTAGCGGACTAACTGCTATACATCAATTTTCGGTGATTGGCGAGCATGCGATGATTAGCGGTTTGAGTAGAGTGGTTAAGGATGTTCCGCCTTATGTCGTTGTTGCACATGAGCCTTTGAGATTTGCTGGGGTTAATACTGTTGGTCTGAGACGAAGAGGATTTGATTCTAGAAAAATTGATGAGCTTCGGTCGATGTATAGAATTCTATTCCAGGAAAAGAGAAATACAAAATTCGCACTTGAAGTAATTAGTAATGAATTTGAGAAAACCGAAGAAAGAGATAAGATTCTAAATTTTGTTCGTGATTCTAAAAGAGGAATTATTAAAGGTTTTGAATTTTAAATATATAAAAATGCTAAATTTATATGCTTATTAAATTAACGCATTATGACAAAATATAGTACAAACTCCAAAGTTGATTTTTATTTTGAAAAAGCTGAAAAATGGAAAGCCGAAATAGAACAAATGAGAGAAATTGTTTTAGACTGTCATTTGTCTGAAGAATTGAAATGGGGATCTCCTTGTTATACTTTCGAAAAAGCAAATATTGTATTGATCCATTATTTTAAGGAATATTGTGCTTTTTTGTTTTTCAAAGGCGCTTTAATGAAAGATCCGGATAATATTCTAATTCAACAATCAGATAATGTTCAGGCAGCGCGTCAAGTTCGATTTACGAATGTGGAAGATGTTATGGCGAAAAAAGAAATTTTAAAAAAATATATTTTTGAGGCGGCCGAAATTGAGAAATCGGGACAAAAAGTCGAATTGAAAAAAGTTTCTGATTTTGAAGTTGCCAAAGAGCTTCAGTATAAATTTGATTCTGATACAGATTTTAAGAAAGCTTTCGATGCTTTAACACCTGGAAGACAGCGAGCATATTTACTTCATTTTTCTCAACCTAAACAATCTAAAACTAGAGAAACTAGAATAGAAAAAAATAGTCAAAGAATTCTAGATGGAAAAGGATTGAATGATTAAAAAATATTTGAAAAAAAGAAAAACTCCTTTAAATCAAAGGAGTTTTTTGTTTTTACAGTTCTAAAAGATTTGTTGCTCTACTAAATCTTTCTTTCGAATAGAAATTATAGATTGGAGCAAAACTGAAGTCATTACCAAACTTATTCCTATGTAAAAAGAGAAATTAACCGATTGGCCTTCGTTAAAAAATAGAAAGGCTAATATTATAGAATAGATTGGCTCTAAGTTGAATGTTAGATTTATGGTAAAAGCAGGAATCTTTTTTAGCGATTCTGCAAACATTACATAAAGAGCAACGGTACAGCAGGAAGATAAAATCAGTAGATAAAAAATGTCTTTTGGGCCTGGAATGAAAGTCTGTTCTGGAAAATTATAAAAATAAAATGGCAGAGCTGTGCCTAGTGCCAATGTTCCGCCAAGCATCTGATAAAAATTAATGAGTTTGCTATCGTAAAATTGTACCAGTCTTTCATTGTAAATAGTATATAAGGCTCCAAATGCTGAAGAAATTACTCCAAGTAAAATTCCAAGTTGATAGGAAGAATCAAAATGAAAAATCAGACTTATTCCTAATAAGGTGAGTATACTTAATAAAACTTGAACCATATTGAATTTCTTTTTATTGAGAATAGGTTCAAAAAAAGCAGTGAAAAAACTAGTCAGGCAATAACACACAACGCCAATTGATATGTTGGAATATTTAATGCTGGCGTAAAAGAAAATCCAGTGAATGGTAATCAATACTCCAGCTTTAGAGATTTTTAGCGCTTCAGAAAATGACTTTAGCATTTTCAGATTATATATTTTTAGAATAAAAAATAGAATAATTAAGGCAAAGAATGCTCTATACCAAACTAACGTGATTTCATTAAGAGAAATAAGTTTTCCGAAAATGCCAGTAAAACCAGCAAGTAAAACTGCAATGTGCAGTATCAAATAAGATTTTTTCATAAGAAGTTGTCTATCCTTTTTTTGAAGGATATGTTTTGAATATTAATAATTGAATTGAGGTAAAGACACAAGAAATCGGACTGAAGATTCAGTCATGTGTCAATACTAAAGACGTATTATTAATTTACTGGAGGAGGAAGACAACCTTTAAAACTCATGATAAAATTTGATTTTGAGCAAAATTAGGAAAAAAGTATTCTTCTAAAAAGTGCAAAAAGTTATTTAAATGTGAAACTTCAAACATTTTAACAGTTGAATTGAATAAATCTGATTTTGATTTGAACATTTATTTGTAGAACTTGCAACGTCACCAAATCGCCTATTTATAAGTATACTACAATCTAATGAGCACAAGCCAATCGACTACAGCACTTCTTGAAACGAAACAACATTTTGAAATTTTAGACGGATTAAGAGGCATCGCAGCTTTTGCTGTTGTTATCTTCCATTTTATGGAATGGATTTTTACCGATCCCAGCCAAAATTTTATTGGACACGGTTTTTTAGCTGTCGATTTTTTCTTTTGTCTTTCTGGATTTGTAATCGGATATGCCTATGATGATCGTATCGCAAAAATGGGACTTCGTAATTTTTTTATATCAAGAATAATAAGACTGCATCCATTGGTAATTGCTGGCTCAATATTAGGATTGTTGGCTTTTTTGTTTGATCCATTTGGCGGACATTTGGAATTATATAGTGCAGGAAAAATTATCTTGACATTTATCTGTTCTCTATTTCTTATTCCGTTTCCGGTTATTGCAGATCGCGGATTTAATTTGTTTAGTTTTAATGCGCCAGCTTGGTCACTGTTTTGGGAATATATTGCCAATATTGTTTATGCATTTGTGCTTTATAGAATTGGCAGAAGCTTTTTATTCGTGCTAACCGTATTATCTGCAATTGCAATTTGTTATGTCGGATACAATTCTGGCAATTTATTAGGAGGTTGGAGTGGCCCAACTTTTTGGGACGGCTGTGCGAGAATTTCATATTCTTTTTTGGCAGGATTACTTATTTATAGATCTAATTGGATTATAAAAAACAAACTTGGTTTTGGCGGATTGACCTTTTTATTGCTGTTGGCTTTCATTATGCCATTTTCAGAATATAATTGGCTTTCTGAACCTTTGGTAGTATTGTTGTATTTTCCGTTGTTGATTTCTTTGGGAGCAGGAGCAGTCTTAAAACCTGGATTAAAAAAAGCTTGTGTCTTTTCTGGTCAAATATCTTATCCGCTTTATATGACGCATTATGCGGTTTTATGGATGTTTGGAAATTATTATACCAACTACAAACCAGATATAACACAATTAACTTTGATTGTAATTGCTTCTGTGATTTTGCTTGTAGGTTTTGCCTATTTTGTAATGACGATTTATGATATTCCTCTGAGAAATTATTTTAATAATAAAAGGAAGAAAAACATAGTTTCAAATTAGATTGAAGATTATTAAAATAAAAAGGCTCCAAAATCAAATGACTTTGGAGCTTTTTTAATTATAAAAAACAATCTCTTTTACAAATTATCCTTAATTCGTTTTGTTATTTCTTCAATTGTTCCCATTCCGTCAAAAGTTAAAACTTTAATTTTTGACTTCATATATTCAATTGCTGGTCTGGTAGAACTCTCAAAAACATCAATTCTTTTAAGATGAATATTAGCATCTTTGTCATCTTTTCTATTAGAAGTTTTAGCTCTTTTTTGTGCTCTTTTTAAAAGTTCTTCTTTTGGAACATCAATATTAATTACTTTTCCAATTTCTAGATTTTTAGATTTAATGAGTTCCAACAAATCATTTACCTGTGGTTCCGTTCTTGGATAACCGTCTAAAATGATTCCTTTAGCGGTAATGTTTTCATCCAATATTTTGCTGAAAAGATCTTTCATTATAGAATCAGGAACCAAATCTCCTTTTTCTTCATATTGGGACATTATTTTTCCAATTTCCGTTTCATTCTGTTTTTCCAAACGGCATCTGTCTCCCGTCGAAATATGTTCAAAATGAAGTTCGTCTTTTAAAATTTCGCATTGCGTACCCTTTCCGGAATACGGTGGGCCTGTTATTATTAATATTTCCATTTTATATGTAAAGTTTTTAAATTCTTAAAGTTATGAATGATTTATTCTAACTTGGAAGGAATTGTAAATTTACGAGAAAAATACCTGCTTTCCGGATACATGCCATAAATCCATAAAAGAAGAATTGAAAAAACAATTCATCTCTTGGAAATGACAATTCGGTCAATAAAAATTGAATGTTCTGTCGAATAAAAATATTTTTACATCAAAATCAAAACAACCCTAATACATAACCATGAAGAAAATTTTAAAAGTTATCAAAATCACGTTTATTAGCCTTTTGAGTATTATTTTACTTTTTATTGCCTATTTGTATATCAGCAACAAATTATTTTTAGAATCTAAAAATGATGAGAATATCGGCTATTTGTCAAAAAATAATGTTGAGATAACAACTTCAATCAATGAAAAGTTTTTTGATGCAGATTTTTATAAATCGCAAGTGTTTTTGCTAGGAGAAATTCATGGTTATGCAGACAATCAGAAAATAGATCAGGAAATGCTTTTTTTCTTGAATAAAAAAGTAGGAATCAAATATTATATTGCCGAAATGGATAGTTTGACAGCTAAAAAGTTAAATGCTTTTTTGTTTCTTAGAGATGAAAAAAATAAAGCGCTTTTGAGAGAAGTTGTTGAATCTATCAAGAAAAGAATTCCGCAGCAGTCAAGCCAGGAATTATTTGATAAATGGAGCGCTGTTCATGATTACAACCAGAATTTGGCTGATTCTCTAAAAATTACAGTAATCGGAATCGATAAAAATTTTGATGATGAATCGAAAGGTTCGAGAGACGAAGCGATGGTTGCTAATTTTAAAAATTCGATTAAAAAAATGCATATCGAAAATGAAAAATTTTACGGGCTTTTCGGATTTTTTCATACCCTACAAAAGAAAACAGAATCGGGTAGAGCAACTTTTGCTGCAGGATTAAAAGATTCGGGCGTAAAAGTGACAAGTTTTGTAAGTTATACCATTGATAGCGAAATGTATCTTCCAAAAAATCCTCAATTTCCAACTCCTGAAGATGAAAAAGTAGACTGGATGAATGCAGACGGACCATTAATGCTGGTAAAAGGAATTAATGATTTGAAAGAATTAAGCAAACCAGAATCAATCACACTTTTTAAACTGAACTCGAAAAATTCGCCTTATCTAAAATCAAAAAACTTAATAACAGTAAAATCTAGAGCTTTTGGAGAAAATATTGTGCCTCTAAAAAATGCTTCTGCAACTAATTATTTTCAATATGTGTTTTTGTTGAGAAACTCTAAAGCTTTGACGAAATTGAAATAAAGATTTCGCTCTAATTTCTAAAAGCTCCATTACTTAAAATGGAGCTTTTTTTATAAATATTTTGTCATTGTGTCCGTGTTTTCTGTAGAAGAATTTGTTTTATGTCTCATTTCTTGTGTTTTTTAAGTTTTAAAAGAAAAAATAAAATGTATATTTGCAATAGTAAAGTATAGACTATACTCTACGCTTTATTGTTTTATTTTAAAAAAAATAATGCTATGCTTGTAAACGAATTATCAAAAAAAACGGGATTGTCAATCCACACTATTAGATATTACGAAAATTTAGGAATGATCAAAGGATTGGCTGATGAAAAGGTAACATCAAATAATTACAAACATTACGATGCTAATACTATCGAGCGTCTAGAAATTATTATAGAAGCAAGAGAAGTTGGATTTACTTTGGCAGAAATAAAGAAAATATTAATTAGCTGGTTCGAGACAACAGATTCGAAACCAGAAACATTGGAGCTTTTTCAAGCCAAAATAAAAGAAATTGATGATAAAATGAGATATTTTAAGCAAACGAAAAGTCTTCTTGAAAAAGTATGTGAGAAAATACAAAATGATAATGACTGATCATTAAAATTGAAAAATGTAAAGAAAGCTTTTTAAGAAATTAAAGAGCTTTTTTGCAAATAGTCTTATATTCGCTTTTGAACTGATAAAATTTAAAAACGTACTAAAATAAGCTACAAATAACAACTAGATAAAATTACAAGATTAAATTATGCAAGAAGAAATATCGAAACATTCAAAAAAAATTTATAAAACGGTGAAAAATTCAGAACACACATTTGGAGAAAAGGTAAAAGAAATCATTATAGAAATATTTATTATTGTTTTTGCTGTGACACTTTCGATATGGCTGCACGGTTGGAGCGAGCATAGACACCAACAAAAAGAAGTAGCTGTGTTTCTTGGTAATTTAAAGAATGATTTGAAGAATGATATAGAAAGTATTGACAGAGAAGTGGGAATGTACCAAAAGACAAACGCAGACTACGAAAAAATTTTGGCATTAACGCCTTCTCAACTAGATAGTATTTATAAATCTAAAGGTAAAGTAAACTTTCCAATTCATTCGCACGGACAAACATTGACTATAGGTAATTACGAAAGTTTTAAATCAAGTGGTAAACTTGGCTACATTGAAGACGAAAAATTGAAACAGAAAATCTTAAACTATTACCAAATATTTGTTCCAGCGGCTAATGAGGTTGATAAAATGTACACTGAGTTTTTGTTTAAGTGTTTTGATAAAGAAATAGAAAATGCAGATAAGCCGGAAAAAGAATTATATTCAGATCCGAAATATAAAAAGACACTTGCATATCTTGTTAAACTAGGTAGAAATAACATAAGGGTTTACAAAGAAAACACAAAACCACTTGCAGTTGAGCTTATTAAAGAAATTGAAAAAGAGCTGAATAAATAAAAAGAAAAAACTCCATTAGAAATAATGGAGTTTTTTTATGCTTTAAAAGGTTATTTTCCTTTTGCTATTTTTTCGAGATATTCAACTTTGTCTTTTTTGGCTTGGATTAAGCGTTCGTGTAGATTTTCTTGGGGAGCGGTAAACAAAAATACGATTTTTATGGTAAGGATTTTTAATTCTGTTCTCAGGCTTAATTTTAGACAAGGATTTGTCATTTCGAGGAACGAGAAATCACACTAGAAATTCCATAAAGTATATCGCCAATCTGTGTCGATGCTCGAGTGTGATTTCTCGTTCCTCGAAATGACAAGATTGTGTTGAATTAAACTTAAAAATAACAGGCGAAAAAAAATGGTGGGAATTCTGGAAATAAAATAAGCATAAAAAAAACTCCTTAATTTCTTAAGGAGTTTCTTGGTGGGCGATGAGGGGTTCGAACCCCCGACCCCCTCGGTGTAAACGAGGTGCTCTGAACCAGCTGAGCTAATCGCCCTATTTTACTAGGTTGCTATCATTTCGTGATTGCGAGTGCAAATATACGCTAGTTTTTGAGTTCTGCAAAGAAATTCGAATAAAAAATAAAACTTTTTTAAAAATAGTTTATATCTCCTTGTTTATGAATTTGTTATTAAAATGATTTTTTTGAAGTTTTTTCTATATCAAAAGTATATTTTAGTTCAAAGGCAATTCGGCAACCACAAAAGTGCTTCCGCCAACGTAGATAAAATCATTTTCCGAGGCATTTTTCTTTGCTTCCGCGAAAGCCATTTCAACAGAATTGTATTTTTCTCCAATTAAATCGAATTTTTCAGCTGCATTTTTTAAAGTTTCTGCTGGCAAAGCTCGTGACGAATTCGGATGGCAGAAATAATATTGCGCATCTTTTGGGAAAAGTGGCAAAATAGAATCCAGATCTTTATCATTAACAACGCCCAAAACAATATGAAGGTTTTCAAATTTTTCGTTTTTTAGCTGATTCATTACGACAGATAATCCATGTTTATTGTGTGCCGTGTCGCAAATAATTTTGGGGTTTTCTCCCAATTGCTGCCATCTGCCTTGCAAACCCGTATTTTTTACAACATTAAGTAAACCTTCTTTTAATTGTTCTACGGAAATTTTAAAATCGGTTTCATTATTCAAAATGGAAATCGTTTGCTGAACCGTTTTTTTATTGTGAAACTGATAATCTCCAATCAAATCAGACAAATAAATCTGATCGATTAAATCTGAAGCAAAAGAAATCGGCGCGTTGTTTTCTTCGGCTTTAGCCAAAAAAACAGGTTTAGTTTCATCGGTATATTCGCCAATTACTACAGGAACATTTGGTTTTATAATTCCAGCTTTTTCGCCTGCAATAGCTTCCAGAGTATTCCCTAAAAATTGCGTATGATCTAAGCCAATATTGGTAATTACCGAAACCAAAGGCGTAATAATATTTGTCGCGTCTAGTCTTCCGCCCAAACCAACTTCAATAATAGCAATATCAACTTTTTCGGCAGCAAAATAATCAAACGTCAATCCAACTGACATTTCGAAGAAACTCATATCATTGGCTTCAAAAAAGGATTTGTGTTTTGCAATGAATTCGATCACAAACTCTTCCGAGATTTCTTTTCCGTTTATTTTAATTCTTTCTCTAAAATCTTTCAAGTGAGGTGAAGTATACAAACCCACTTTGTAACCTGCTTCTTGCAGAACAGAAGAAAGCATGTGCGATGTGGAACCTTTTCCGTTTGTTCCCGCAACGTGAATGCATTTCAGCCAGTTCTGCGGATTATCAAGATGGGCTGCCAATAATTTGATATTCGTTAAATCTTCTTTATACGCAGAAGCCCCTTGCAATTGGTACATTGGAAGCTGATTAAACATCCAATTGGTAGTCTCTTGATAGTTCATTTGTTTAGATAAAATGGTTGTTGATTGAAATAAATTTCGATTTTTGTAGTTTAATATTACAGCGAAAATTATCTTTATTGCAAATTTCAAATATTTTTTAGAATTAATTATTAAAAACCAGAATTAATATATGTTTACTTTTATTCAGTTACAAACAGATACAATCGCAAATGCTTCAAATGTAGTGGTCGAAAAGATCGCGGCACCGCAAAATGAAATTTCAATGTTTGGTTTCATCATGAAAGGGGGAGTGTTCTTAATTCCGATCGCGTTGTTGCTGTTTTATACAATCTACCTGATTTTTGAACGTTATATGTACATTAGCCGTGCTTCAAGAATTGACAGCAGATTGATGCAAGATATTGGTGAAAAATTACATTCTGGAAATATCGAATTGGCAAGAACAATTGTAGAAAGAAACAATACTGCTGCCGGAAATATTTTGAAAGAAGGTGTTTTGGTAATTGGAAGACCAATTGCAGAAATTGAAGCCAACATGGACCGCGCAGCCGATATCGAAATTGGAGAAATGGAAAGACATTTAGGTCATCTTGGACTTATTGCTGGTATTGCGCCAACGTTAGGTTTCATTGGAACGATTTCTGGGGTTATCAAAATTTTCTACAGCATTTCGGTTACAGAAAATATTAGTATCGGAAACATTTCTGGAGGTTTATACGAAAAAATGATCAGTTCTGGTTCTGGGTTAATTGTGGGTATTATTGCTTATAGTGCTTACCACTTATTGAACGGAAAGATTGATAATTTTGCTTTAAAAATTCAGAAACAGATTTTAGAATTTGTCAATATAATTCAAAGAGCATAAGCCATGTCTATTAAAAGAAAAAGAAGATTTCACGCCGAAGTTGCGACTTCATCTTTGAGCGATATCATGTTTTTCCTGCTGTTGTTTTTCTTAATTATCTCAACACTGGCAAATCCGAATGTGATTAAGATGACATTGCCAAAAGCTAAAGCGAATGAAAAGACCAATAAACAGCTTATTAGTTTATCGGTTACTGAAGATAAAAAGTTCTACATTGACAAACAGGAAGTAGATTTTGAAAACTTAGAAACCAGTTTAATGTCTAAAATAGGAACAGACAAAGAACAAACTGTTGTAGTTCGAATTCCGTTCAACCTGCAAGTTCAAGACTTAGTAGATGTTTTACAGATAGGAGTGAAGAATAACTTGAAGTTTGTAATTGCAACAAGTCCGAAGTAGTCATTGCGAGGAACGAAGCAATCACATTAAGGAATGTGCCACAATCTTGTCATTTCGACGAAGGAGAAATCTCCACAAGTAACTCCGCAACGAAAATCCAATCTGTGTAGACCTTCTCGCGAAGATTTCTCCTTCGTCGAAATGACAAACTGGGCGATAGAAATGTGTCAAACAAGTTCAATAAAAAAGGCTTTCAGATTCCTGAAAGCCTTTTTCTATGATAGCAGATTTAGTGTAAATCTGTGACTCGAGCCCGAAGGGCGAACAGACGAAGTAAATTCTTGTTTTTAATCCAAACTAAAATTATAAATAATTTTTCCAACTTGTTTAGCAGGAGCATCACTATCAGATTCCCATTTGGTATTCATTGCCGCAATTCTTGCTTGATCTAACAAGCATTTTGCAGTATTGGTAGTTCCTTTAATTCCAGCTGTTGCACTTATAGTTTTTCCGTTCTGATCAACGCTAACTTCAACCACAACCTTGCCTTCTTCATTACAAGTATATTTTGGTGCAGGTTTAGATAATGCTTTTCTGTTTCCTAGAGAATATCCAGTTCCTCCGCCAGAACCGCCACCAGTTCCTGCTCCATAACCGCTTCCGGTTCCAATACCATTTCCAGTTCCGTTACCGCCTCCGGTTCCTCCGCCAGAACCACCACTTCCGTAATATCCGCTAGAGTTTAGACTTCCGTTTGACTTTCCTTTATTTCCTGCTGCTTTATCGTCTCCGTCACCACCTTTGTTGGAACCTTTCATAATGCTTGCCAACGCATCATTTGTTGAGTTAGAAACTTTTGGTTTTTCTGGTACAGGTTTTTGTATCGGTTTCTCAACAGGAACAGGTTTCTTCGGTTTTTCCTTTGTCGGAATTACAACATCGTTATCAGCAGTTGTATTTTCCTGTGTAATTATTGATTCTTCCTCTGGAGTTGCTTTTGCAGGAGCTTGTTTTACATTGTTTTTCACATCCAAAACTTCGCTTTTATGATTGGCGCCAGAACCTAAATCGCTGTCTCCAAAATTTATGGTTACGCCACCGCCACCTCCGCCGCCATCAGCAAGAGCTACATTGTTTTCTGGATTATATGGTGGCCAGAAACGTATAAAAAACAGCAATAGAATTATTACTGCATAAATAGCTGTTGTGAATAGCAATGATTTCTTTTGATCTGAAGAAATTGAGGAACTCATTTAGATTCTAAATTTTGAAATGTATTATTTTAAAAACGTTTAAAAGTAGTAAAAATTGTTTAGAATGAAAGAGAGAATTTAACCGCAAAGCACGCAAAGTTTTTTTTAAAATTATAACGCAAAGTACGCTAAGGTTTACGCAAAGAAACGCAAAGTTTTATTTGTCTTAACTTTGAGTAAATCTCCGATTGAAGTTCGCAAAGCTAGATGTACACAAAGCTTTGCGAACTTAATATTTAGATATTGCTTGCGCTCTGAATTAAAATATCTTAGCGCACTTTGCGTTAAAAACTGCTAGCTATTTAACCGCAAGGTACGCAAGGGTTTAGGCAAGGTTCGCAAAGCGTTTTTTTTTAAATCTCGCAAAGTCGCAAGGTCGCAAAGAAACTTAAAAAAGAAAAACTTTGCGACTTCGCGACTTTGCGAGAAATAAACTAGCGTTCTTTGCGTAAATCTTTGCGTTCCTTGCGGTTATATTAAGATAAACAAAAAAACGAGCCAACAATAATGCGGCTCGTTTAGATTGAGATATAAATAAATTTATACTAACTGTTTCAATGCAATCTCAAAAGCAGTTGCACTGATATTTGTTTTAGATGAATTTAAAGCATGAGCTTTTACAATCGCATTTTTAATCGTGTCTGATGTATCATTAAAAATAGCCTCATCGGTCATTTGAACTTTTTTCTCCATGAAGTAAGCAAAAACTCTTGCCATTCCGCAGTTTGAAATAAAGTCTGGAATCAAACTTACTTTGCTGTCAACTTCTTCCATAATAGAACCAAAGAAAATTTCTTTGTCAGCAAAAGGAACATTTGCTCCACAAGAGATTACTTCCAATCCGTTTGCAACTAAACTGTCAATTTGAGCTTGAGTTACTAATCTTGAAGCGGCACAAGGCGTGAAAATCTCAGCGCCAATGGTCCAGATTTTAGAATTGATTTCTTCAAACGGAATCATATTGTCGGCAACCAATTTGTTTCCATCTTTATTTAAAAACAAAGTTCTGATTTCTTCAAAAGAAAATCCTTCTTCTTTGATTAAACCTCCGTCACGATCAATGATTCCGATAACTTTTGCTCCCATTTCAGCTAAATAAAAAGCTGCTGCAGAACCTACGTTTCCGAAACCTTGAACGATTGCTTTTTTGCCTTGAATGTCTCCGCCGTAAGTTGCATAAAAATGACGAACTGCTTCGGCAACACCAAAACCAGTAATCATATCAGCAACTGTGTATTTTCTAGTAACGTCTGGTGAGAACTTTGGGTTTTCGATTACCTTAATTACACCTTGACGCAATTGCCCGATTCTATTAATTTTATCAGCTTCTGTAGGTTTAAAGTGTCCATTGAAAACTCCTTCTTGCGGATGCCAAACGCCACATTCTTCTGTCATTGGAATTACTTCGTGAATCTCATCAACATTCAAATCGCCTCCAGTTCCGTAGTAGCTTTTTAATAAGGGAGAAACTGCTTTGTACCAACGTTGCAAAACACCTTTTTTGCGAGGATCGTTCGGATCAAAATTTATTCCAGATTTAGCTCCTCCAATTGCAGGGCCAGAAACTGAGAATTTAACTTCCATAGTTTTAGCCAAAGACAAAACTTCGTTCATGTCTAGACCTTTTCTCATTCTTGTTCCTCCACCCGCAGCTCCTCCACGAAGTGAATTAATAACAGTCCACCCTTCGGCTTCTGTTTCTGAATCTTTCCAATTGAAAACAATTTCAGGTGCTTTGTTTTCAAATTGTTGTAATAAATCTTTCATTTTGTTGTGATATGTTTATTTTGCGTAAATGTATAAAATAGAATAATGCGAATAATGTATTTTGCATCAAATTTATAAAACAAAAAAGAAAAGCCGTCCCGAAATTTTTCGGGACGGCTTTCAGAATATTTAAAAAATTAAGATTTATTGTCCTAATAAGTGTTTTTTCAAAGTTTCATCTACTGGTTTGTCAGAAAGCCAGATTCCGAATAATGCTTTTTTGAAATCGAATCCAGGGATTTTTCCTTTTAGCACTTCATTTTTACTTACGTAAACATTTTGATCTAATGGATTGTATGCTAAAATGAAAACATCTTTTTCTGTAATAGCATCACTTAGATAGCTTTTTAACTGCTCAATTCTTGGGCGCAATTGTTCCAAATTTGCACCAGCAGATTTTTCAAAACCTGTGTTCATCGCTTTTGTCAGTTTGTTTGAAGAAACCATAGAAGAAGTAATTTCGATTCTAACAGCCATCTCAGTATCGCTATCAATAATGAATTGCGGATCTTGAGTTAATTGTGATAAATACAATGCTTGAACATAAACTTCCAACCACATTTTTGATCTTCCGCCTGCTCCGTTTAACTGTAATGGCTTGCCTTGAAATTCTATTTTTCTAGGAACTGTCACACCATTAACATCAATTTGGGTTTGGGCTGAAACAGTAGAAAATTGCAAACTAAAAAGGACTGCCAGTAAAAGTAAAATCTTTTTCATATTCTATCAAATTTTTATTTTTAAGGCAAAAATAATAGTAATTTATTAATATTTAGGTCATATTGAAAATGTTTTTTTACTAAAATTTTTATGTTTAATTTTTGTATTACATTAACAATCAATTTAGTAAGAGTAGGTTTACGTACTTTTACTCATTTTAAGAATTGTCTAACTTTTTAGGTAATTGAAAATGGCTTTTTTTAGATTAAAAAAATACTTTTAAGCCTATTTTTTCAGTCAGAAAATTTATAGAAATTGTTGTCAAATTAATGCTCTTTTGAAAAAAAAGCTAAATAATTGCGAAAACGTTATCGTAATCTTTGCTGATCTATTAATTTTATATGCGCGCATTGTAATTTAAACATTTAAAAAGTATCTTTGGAAGCCTTTGCATTAAAAAGTAAGGCATCGAAAAAATCACAAAAAACATAAAAAAACAATCAACTAAAGAAATCTGTTTTGAAATCTGGTTGAGAAAAACATTTAAAGTAAACTACTATGGATTTTAATCTTACCGAAGAACATTTAATGATTCAGCAGGCAGCAAGAGATTTTGCTCAAAATGAATTATTGCCGGGAGTTATTGAACGTGACGAAAAACAAATTTTTCCAACTGAGCAAATCAAGAAAATGGGTGAGCTTGGATTTTTGGGAATGATGGTTGATCCTAAATATGGGGGAAGCGGGTTAGACGCTATTTCTTATGTTATTGCAATGGAAGAAATTTCTAAAGTCGATGCTTCTGCTTCTGTTGTTATGTCGGTAAACAATTCATTAGTTTGCTGGGGATTACAAGAGTTTGGAACCGAAGAACAAAAACAAAAATATCTTCCAGGTTTGGCTTCTGGACAAATTCATGGGGCATTTTGCTTAAGCGAGCCTGAAGCAGGAAGTGATGCAACTTCACAAAAAACAACTGCGGTTGATATGGGAGATCATTATTTAGTTAATGGTACAAAAAACTGGATTACAAACGGAAATACTGCATCTGTATATTTAGTAATTGCACAAACTCATCCAGAATTGAAGCACAAAGGAATTAATGCTTTGATTATGACTAAAGATATGCCAGGTTTTGCTGTTGGACCAAAAGAGCAAAAAATGGGAATCCGTGGTTCTGATACGCACTCTTTAATGTTTACTGATGTTAAAGTTCCAAAAGAAAACAGAATCGGAGAAGATGGTTTCGGATTTAAATTTGCAATGAAAACTCTTGCTGGAGGTAGAATCGGTATTGCTTCTCAAGCTTTAGGAATTGCTTCTGGAGCTTATGAACTGGCTTTGAAATATTCTAAAGAGCGCAAAGCTTTTGGAACTGAAATCTGCAATCACCAAGCAATTGCTTTTAAATTGGCAGATATGGCGGTTAATATCGAAGCAGCGCGTCATTTATGTATGAAAGCAGCTTGGGATAAAGACAATCATAAAAATTACGATGTGAGTGGTGCAATGGCAAAACTTTTTGCTTCGCAAGTTGCCATGGACACTACTGTAGAAGCGGTTCAGATTCATGGTGGAAATGGATACGTAAAAGAATATCATGTAGAGCGCTTAATGCGTGATGCAAAAATTACTCAGATTTACGAGGGAACTTCTGAAATTCAGAAAATCGTAATTTCTAGAGCAGTGATTGCTGGATAAATAAATTTTAGAATTTGATTTTAAACCCTTTCGAACTAAAAGACGAAAGGGTTTTTTTATGAATATTCTATTACTTTTCATAAGTTTATAGCTTCAAGTGATATTTTAATTTCAATCATCAATAAACCAGAGAAAACCATGAGAAAACTATATTTTTTACTTCCATTTGTATTTTTAGCCTGTAAATCGGGAACAACAACTGCAAATGATAAAGAAACAAAAGCAGATTCGAAACCAATTGAAATTACTTACAAAGTAAAAGAAAATGAAATATCAGATTTTCTGAAATATCTTTCTTCTGATGAAATGGAAGGCCGTGAAACAGGAACTAAGGGAATTGAAAAAGCGGCGGTTTTCTTGGAGGATTTTTTAAAGAAAAATAAAATCAAACCGTATTTTAAAACGTACAGAGATACTTTGACCAATTTTGATTCGCCAGCTTTTAATATTGTTGGAGTTATTGAAGGAACTGACCCTCAATTAAAAAAAGAATTTGTGGTATTGAGTGCGCATTACGATCATATTGGTTTGGAGAAAAAAGAGCAGGCTGATAAAATAAATAATGGTGCAAACGATGATGCTTCAGGCGTAACTTCTGTAGCGGCAATGGCAAAATATTTTAGCGAAACAAAAGCGAATAAAAGAAGTATTTTAATTGCGTTCTTCGCGGGAGAAGAAAAAGGATTATTAGGATCTAAAAGTTTAGTTGAGAAATTAAAAAAGCAAAACTTCAATCTTTATACACAACTAAATATCGAAATGGTTGGCGTGCCAATGAAAAGAGATTATCTAGCTTACATTACTGGTTTTGATAAATCGAACATGGCGCAAAAAATAAACGAATACACAGGAAAAAGTACAATCGGATTTTTGCCAAAAGAAGCGGAATATCAGTTGTTTTATCGTTCTGATAATTATTCGTTCTTTCAAGCTTTTGGAAAACCATGTCAATCTCTAAGTACTTTTGATTTTGAAAATTTTGATTTTTATCACCATGTTTCAGATGAGTTTAAAGTAATGGATATTCCTCATATTACTAGATTCACACAAGAATTATTGCCAGCTGTGACCAAAATTGCTACTTCGCCTACACAAGAAATAACGATGAATAAATAAGAGGCTGTTTTACAGCATTTGATTATTTTTGCGACATGAAAAATATTATCGTTACAGGAACAAGCAGAGGAATTGGTTATGAATTGGCCTTGAAATTTGCTGAAGCAGGCCATCAGGTTTTGGCCATTTCCAGAAAAATACCGCAAGCACTTTTAGAACATAAAAACATAACTTGCCTATCTGTTGATTTGGCCGATGAAACGGCTTTAGATCAGGTTGACAATTTTCTTTCTTCAACTTGGAAAAAAGTAGATGCAGTTGTGCATAATGCCGGTGCTTTAATTTGGAAACCTTTTGCAGAAACTACTCAAACAGATTTTGAAAATATTTATAAAGTGAATGTTTTTGCAGTTGCTAATCTAACTCGAATCTGTATTCCGTATTTGGAAAAAGGAAGCCATGTTGTTACGATTAGTTCAATTGGTGGAGTTCGCGGAAGTTTAAAATTTGCAGGACTTGCGGCTTATAGTTCAAGTAAAGGAGCTGTAATTACTTTGACTGAATTATTAGCAGAAGAATATAAAGAAAAAGGAATTTCGTTTAATGTTTTGGCTTTAGGTTCTGTTCAAACTGAAATGTTGAATGAAGCTTTTCCAGGATATCAAGCGCCAATTTCGGCAGAAGGAATGGCAACTTATATTTATGATTTTACATTAAGCGGAAATAAGTATTTTAATGGAAAAGTTCTTGAAGTTTCATCAACAAACCCTTAGTAAATTATAAATTATGAGTTATGAATTATGAGTGAGAGTATTGTGAAAACTAAAAGTTTTGAATTAGCTGTAAGAGAAGTTAATTTTTACAAATGGTTAGTTATGGAAAGAAAGGAATTTGTAATGAGTAAACAATTTTTGCGTTCTATTACTTCTGTTGGGGCGAACGTTCGTGAAGCTGTTAACGCACAAAGCAAACCCGATTTTATTCATAAATTATCAATTTCTCAAAAGGAATGTGATGAATCAATGTATTGGTTGGAAATATTGATTGCTACGAATTATATTTCCAAATCTGAATTTGAATCAATGCATAAGCAATGTGAGGAAGTGCTAAAGATCATAAAAAGTATAATCATAACGTCAAAGAAAAAACTAATAACTCAAAACTCATAATTCATAATTAAATTGAGCGAAACTTTAGCTAAATATATTCCAGAACATGCGGTAAAACCCGTTTTCGATTTGATAGTGGCCAATCAGGTTCATTTGAAAATCGTAAACGAACGTCAGACGCGTCATGGTGACTATAGACGCGGTCCAAGTGGAAAGCATGAAATTACGGTTAACGCTAGTTTGAATAAATACAGGTTTTTAATCACATTAATTCATGAAATTGCACATTTGGTTGCTTTTGAAAAGTTTGGGCGAAATATAAAACCGCACGGAAATGAATGGAAATATACTTTTCAGCGTTTAATGGTTCCGTTTATTCGGCCAGAAATATTTCCGGGACAGATTTTGCCGTTACTAGCGCGACATTTTAAAAATCCTTCGGCGAGTAGTGATACCGATACGACTTTATCTTTAGCTTTAAAACAATATGATAAAGAAAATGATAAAAATTACGTTTTCGAAATTCCTTACGGAAGTATTTTTAGAATTAAGAATGGTAAAGTTTTTAAAAAATTGGCTGTTAGAACCAAACGTTTTGAATGCATCGAAATTAGTTCTGGAAAAACCTATCTTTTTAATCCAAATGCTGAGGTTGAATTGATAACGTTGAAAAATTCCAATATTTAAAATTCCAATTATTGGAAAAGTCAATAAAAAAATCCCAAATTCCAATTTAGTTAACGTTGGAATTTGGGATTTTTAATATTTTGGAATTTAAAAGATTATAATCCTTTCAAATAAGCTTCACGTACTTTCTTGAACAAGTTTGAAGAATAAACGAATTTGACGATTGCTTCATTATCGGTTCTAAAGATTTCTTCTTTAGTTCCCTGCCAAGCTTTTAATCCTTTCTTTAAGAAAACAATATTCTCGCCAATCTCCATTACAGAGTTCATATCGTGTGTATTGATTACCGTAGTGATATTGTATTCTTTTGTAATTTCCTGAATCAAGTTATCAATCAAAATTGAAGTATTTGGATCTAAACCTGAGTTTGGTTCGTCACAAAATAAATATTTCGGATTGTTTACAATGGCACGTGCAATTGCCACACGTTTCTGCATACCTCCAGAAATTTCAGAAGGTAATTTTTTATGTGCGTCAACTAGATTTACCCTTTCTAAAACAAAATCAACACGTTCTTTGATTTGTGCTTTGCTATTGTTAGTAAACATTTTTAACGGGAAAGCCACATTTTCTTCAACAGTCATAGAGTCAAATAATGCAGAACCTTGAAATACCATTCCAATTTCAGTTCTCAAGTCACGTTTTTCATCTTTGTCTAAGTCAGAATAAACTCTTCCGTCAAATTCAATTGTTCCTGAATCTGGTGTGTGAATTCCTAAAAGAGTTTTTAATAAAACTGTTTTTCCAGATCCACTTTGTCCGATAATCAAATTGGTTTTTCCAGTTTCAAAGACCGTCGAAACGCCTTTTAAAACTTTACTGTCACCAAATGATTTTTCTATATTTTTTACTTCTATCATTATCCTAATAATAATTGAGTTAATATATAATTTAAAAGGATGATAGTTACAGATGTCCATACAAACGATGTTGTACTTGCTTTACCAACTTCTAGCGCACCACCTTTCATATAATAACCATGAAAAGATGGGATTGTTGCCAATAACATAGCAAAAATTAAAGTCTTGATAAAGGCATACGTAATATGAAATGGTATGAAATCTTTTTGCGCTCCCATAATAAAATCTGCGCCCGTTGAAAATCCTCCGTAAGCGCAAGCAAGCCATCCTCCAAAAATTCCTAAAAACATACTAATCCCGATTACAAAAGGGTACATTAATAAAGCTATAATTTTTGGGAAAACAAGATAATTTACAGAGTTAACTCCCATAACTTCTAAAGCATCAATTTGTTCTGTAACACGCATTGTTCCGATACTTGAAGTAATGTAAGATCCCATTTTTCCGGCCATAATTACCGAAATAAAAGTAGGGGCAAACTCCAAAACTACAGATTGACGTGTTGCGAAACCAATTAAATATTTTGGAATTAATGGATTAGTTAAGTTTAAAGCTGTTTGAATAGCAACAACTCCTCCAATGAAAAAAGATATAAAGCAGACAATTCCAAGGGAATCAATAATCAAATCATCAATTTCTTTGAAAATTAAATTTTTCATAACCGACCATTTGGTCTGTTTATTGAAAATTTCTTTCAGCATTAAAAAATATTTTCCTATTTGGGATAAATAACGAATTAGCATCATAAGTTTTAAATATTGGCTAAGGTAAAAAGAAGTTGTGAGTTTTGAGTTATGAGTTCAGTTTTTTCGAGTGTTTTACTACTCAAATTAACTTTTCTTTCATTTTTTTTAAACGATAATTTCTAATAAACTTAGCTTGTTCGGGAGTTACTAATAAAGGAGTTTTGGCGCTTTTTGCTTTCATAAATCCTTTAATGTAATCTAAAAATAGAAATGGTTTTTTCTTCATCATTGCCAATTTTGCTGAAGCAATAGCAGTAATCCAAAAACCATAACCTAAAGTATAAAAAGCTTCGCCTTGTTTGTAACGAGCTGTTTTGTTGTAATTGGCACCAGTCGGTTTTAGATGTTTTACATGTAAAGATTCGTCGGTCACAATTTCCCAATCATAATATTTACACAATAATTCATCTACAGTATCCCAACCCATTGCAGGTCGTAAACCTCCAATTTGCTGAAAAGTTTCTTTTCGATACGCTTTCAAAGCACCACGAATATGATCTTTATCGGTTAAGTTTTCTAAAACCCATTCGCCGTTTTTATCAATATAGCAGAATCCGCCAGCCATTCCGATTTTTGGATCAGATTCGAAATGTTTGATTATAGTTTCGAAGTAGTTTGGAGGAAAAATTAAATCACCGTCTATTTTTACAATGATATCATAATCAGAATCTAGAGTTTCAAAACCTTTCTGAAAAGCCTGAATTACTTTGCTTCCTGGCAAATGAATCGCATCTGAAGTTTTGTTTACAACAGAAATGTATGGGTTTTCTTTTGCGAATCCCAAAACAACTTCTTCAGTTTTATCTGTCGAATTATCATTTACAACCACAACTTTAGAAGGCAGAACAGTTTGAGTAACTAGAGACTGTAATGTCAAGCCAATTAGATTTTCTTCGTTGTGTGCGGGAATGACGATGTAATATTTCATTTAAAGAATTTTAGATTTTAGATTTTAGATTTTAGATTCTGAACAAGTCATCTAAAAATCAAAAATCAAAAATCGTTAATCAGCAATCTTAGTTCTTAACTTTTTCCGCGACAACTATATAATATCTCGGAGTGAAATATCTTAATAATGGTCTGATTCCAAGTTTTTTTACCGGATGCGTAAACTGCAGACGATCTGTTATTTTCCATCCCGTTTTTTCCAAAAGCCAGTCCAATTGCCAATCTTCAAATTCGTGGTAATGTCTGTCCCACATATCAGTTTTAGAACGATATGCTGGAGAAAACCATAAACGCAATGGAATTGAAATTAACAACTTATCACATTTTACATTTTGCAAAATAGTGTATGGATTTAGTAAATGTTCGAAAATTTCAAATGCTGTAAAAACGGTATAATCTTCTGTTTGTAAAGCTGTATGATCGTTATCTAAATCTTCTCCTTTAGTGTTTTTTACTTTATATCCGTTTTCTTCCATTATTCTAGAAAATGGATTTGGCACGCCAAAATCAAAAATGGTTTCAGATGTGCTAACGTGTTTTTTTAAAAATTCTAAAGTAAGTTTGAATCTTTTATTCGGAAACGTTTTTTCGTACATAGTCATTGCGAACGAATCTCTCGTTCTAGCTTTTAATTAGGTCGCAAATATACTAAAAAAGTATTCAGTGTTCAGTTTTTAGTATTCAGTTGAGGTGCTAAGTTTTAAAATGAATCTCTCGCAAAGACGCGAAGTCAAAAAGTTTTTCTGTTTCACACAGATTTGGCAGATCTAAACAGATTTTTTTAATCTTTTTAATTCTCTTAATCTGTGGCAAAAAACTTTGCGACTTCGCGTCTTTGCGAGATTATTTCACTCGACTTTAAATTTTAATATCTATAAACAAAAGCATTAATGTTCATTCCCGCTCCAACCGAAGCAAAAATAAGAACATCGCCTTTATTGATTTCATGATTTTCAACTTTTCCTTGAAGAATTAAATCGTATAAAGTAGGAACGGTTGCAACACTGCTGTTTCCTAAATCGTGAATGCTCATTGGCATAATGTCTTTAGGAGCTGTTTTATCGTATAATTTGTAGAAACGTTCAATAATCGCTTCGTCCATTTTTTCGTTTGCCTGATGAATAAGGATTTTTTTCACTTCGTCAATTCCGATGCCACTTTTATCTAAACAACTTTTCATCGCGCAAGGAACATTGCTTAATGCAAATTCGTAGATTTTACGTCCGTACATTTTAATGTATTTCGTGTCCGGATCTAAATCTTTATTGTATGATTTTCCAAAGAAAAGGTAACCAGCTTCATCAGTCGCATAAGTTGCACTTTCGTAAGCTAATAATCCTGTTTCATCAGTTGAAGCTTCTAAAATTGAAGCGCCTGCACCGTCAGAATAAATCATTGAATCGCGATCATGATCGTCAACAACTCTTGATAGCGTTTCGGCTCCAATTACCATTACTCTTTTTGCCATTCCAGATTTGATGAAAGCATTGGCTTGCAAAACGCCTTCAATCCATCCTGGACATCCAAAAATAATATCGTAAGCCACGCACTTAGGATTTTTAATTCCTAGTTTGTTTTTAACACGTGTTGCTAAACTCGGTAAAATATCAGATTGAGTAGTTCCAGGTTTTACATCTCCAAAATTATGAGCGACGATAATATAGTCTAAAGTTTCTGCATCAACAGCAGCATTTGCAATGGCTTTTTCAGCAGCAAAGAAAGCTAAATCAGAAGCATTGTATTGTGGTTCAGCATAACGACGATTTTCAATTCCCGTAATACCTTTAAATTTTTTAATTACAACTTCGTTCGGATAACCAAAAGGAGTTCCATCCTCATTTAAAAAAACATGTTTATCAAAATCTGTGTTTTTTACTTCTAGATTAGGAATATAGCTCCCAATGCCAATAATTTTTATTTTCATTTTTCCCTTTATTATCCGATAAATTTAGCGCTAATGTATAAATAATATTATGATAACAATCATAAAAAATAGTATGCATGCATATAATTATGAAATAACTATTTTTAGATTGATATATTGTTTTTTCTCTAATGATTTTTTAATATTTCCTAGATTTCAAACGATTGAAGACGATTTTGGAGGTGAAGTTTTTTTACCTTTGTTTTAATTTCGTGACAATAATTTCACAAAAGATTAGCAGAAAGTTATGTTTCTTTAAATCAGATTTCTTCTTTGGTGTTTTGTTTGGAAAAAGTTTCAGGTTTCCTTTCAAGTTGCTTTTCGAAACTTGAAACCTGAAACTTGAAACAAAACAAAACCCGACAAGTTTTAAAAACCTGTCGGGTTTGGATATTTATATGAAAAACTAAATTTTAGCTTTCCATGTAAGCTTCAATAGGAGCACAGCTGCAAACTAAGTTTCTATCACCATAAGCATCATCGACACGACGAACAGATGGCCAGAATTTATTTTCAGCAATGTAATCTAACGGATAAGCCGCTTTTTCTCTTGAATAAGGGAAATCCCAAGAATCAGCAGTTAACATAGCTAATGTGTGAGGTGCATTTTTCAATACATTGTTTGTATTATCAGCTGTTGCAACTTCAATCTCTTTTCTGATTGAGATAAGAGCATCACAAAAACGATCTAACTCAGCTAAATCTTCAGATTCAGTTGGCTCAATCATTAAAGTTCCAGCTACTGGGAAAGAAACTGTAGGAGCGTGGAAACCGTAATCCATTAAACGTTTCGCGATATCACCCACTTCGATTCCGTTTTCTTTAAATGCACGGCAATCTAAAATCATTTCGTGAGCAGCTCTTCCGCATTCTCCAGTATAAAGAATAGGGTAGTGTCCTTCAAAACGAGCTTTCATGTAGTTAGCATTTAAGATCGCATGCTCTGTAGCGCTTTTTAATCCTTCAGCACCCATCATTGTGATATAACCGTAAGAGATTAAACAAACTAAAGCAGATCCGTAAGGTGCAGATGAAATAGCAGTAATTGCTTGCTCTCCACCAACTTTTAAGATTGGGTTTGTTGGCAAGAACGGAACTAATTTTTCGTTCACACAAATTGGTCCAACTCCAGGTCCACCACCACCGTGAGGAATCGCGAATGTTTTGTGTAAGTTTAAGTGGCAAACGTCAGCACCAATTGTAGCAGGATTTGTTAATCCAACTTGCGCGTTCATGTTTGCACCATCCATATATACTAATCCGCCGTTTTCGTGGATTAATTTTGTGATTTCAATAATTGAAGATTCGTAAACTCCGTGAGTAGAAGGGTACGTTACCATTAAACAAGATAAATCATCTTTGTGTTCAATAGCTTTTGCTCTTAAATCTTCTACATCAATATTTCCTTCTGGAGTTGTTTTCGTAACAATGATTTTCATTCCAGCCATAGCTGCAGAAGCAGGGTTTGTTCCGTGAGCCGATGAAGGAATCAAGCATACATTGCGGTGACCTTCGTTTCTTGACATGTGGTAAGCACGAATTGCCATTAAACCAGCATATTCTCCTTGAGCTCCTGAGTTTGGCTGTAAAGTTGTTCCAGCAAAACCAGTAATTACATTTAATTGTTGCTCTAATTTTTTAAGCATTGTGATGTAACCTTCAGCTTGCTCAACTGGTGCAAACGGGTGAATGCTGTTCCAGTTTGGCATTGAAAGAGGCAACATTTCAGAAGCCGCGTTTAATTTCATTGTACAAGAACCTAATGAAATCATCGAATGATTCAATGATAAATCTTTACGCTCTAATTTTTTGATATAACGCATTAACTGGCTTTCGGAATGATGATTATTGAAAACATCATGCGTTAAGAAAGAAGATGTTCTTTCTAAGGAAGCCGGTAATTGGCTAGCCTCACTTAATTCAGAAACTGTGAAAGTTTCTTTTCCTAAAGCCTCAGCAAAAATCGCAATGATTTGATTGATGTCAGAAATCGAAGTTGTTTCGTTAAATGAAATTGAAACTGATTCAGCATCAGGATAGAAGAAGTTTACTTCGTTCTTCTCAGCAACAGCTTTTACTTTTTGAGCGTCTGCTTTTACTAAGATTGTATCAAAGTAAGCTGAGTTCGTTTGGTAAACTCCAATTTTATTTAAAGCTTCAGCAGTAGTAACAGCCGATGCGTGAACTTTGTTTGCAATGTATTTCAAACCTTCTGGTCCGTGGTAAACAGCATACATTCCTGCCATAACAGCCAATAAAACTTGAGCAGTACAAATATTTGAAGTTGCTTTTTCACGTTTGATGTGCTGTTCACGAGTTCCTAAAGCCATACGTAAAGCACGGTTTCCATTTGTATCAACAGAAACTCCGATGATACGACCTGGCATAGAACGTTTGTATTCATCTTTAGTAGCAAAATATGCAGCGTGAGGACCACCGTAACCCATTGGTACTCCAAAACGTTGTGTTGTTCCAACTACAACAGCAGCTCCCATTTCTCCTGGAGAAGTTAAAGTTGCAAGTGATAAAATATCAGCAGCAAAGGCAACTTTGATTTCATTTTCTTTTGCTTTAGCAACAAAAGCGCTATAATCGTTTACCTGACCAAATTTTCCAGGGTATTGTAAAATCGCTCCGAAGAATTCGTTTGAAAAATCAAATGTTTCGTGATTTCCAACCACTAATTCAATTCCGATTGGAGTTGAACGTGTTTGCAGTACAGATAAAGTTTGTGGTAAAATTTCTTCAGAAACGAAGAATTTATGTGTGTTGTTTTTCTTTTGATCTCTCGTACGAACGTCAAATAATAAAGCCATAGCTTCAGCAGCAGCTGTACCTTCATCAAGTAAAGAAGCGTTGGCGATTTCCATTCCTGTTAATTCAATAACCGTAGTTTGGAAATTTAAAATAGCTTCTAGACGACCTTGAGCAATTTCTGCCTGATAAGGTGTGTAAGCTGTATACCATCCTGGATTTTCAAAGATATTTCTTTGAATTGGAGCTGGAACGATTGTTGGGTGATAACCCAAACCGATATACGATTTGAATACTTTATTTTTCTTTCCTAATTCCTGAATATGATTTGCAAATTCATATTCTGTCATTGCAGGATCTAAATTCAAAGGTGCTTTTAAACGAATATCATCCGGAAGGGTTTCGTAAACAAGTTGCTCAATTGAGTCAACTCCAATTGTTTTCAGCATATGCTGAAGATCGGTTTCTCTTGGACCAATGTGTCTTAAAGCAAAAGCATCTGTTTTCATGTAGCTATCTAAGTTTTTTAAATTGATGTGTTCGTGCACTTTTCACTGTACGAATCACATTTAAAAGTAAATGTGTTGTTTTTTGTGGCGCAAAATTAAGTATTATTAATAATTTAATAGGTATTTTTAACTTCATTTTTTATCAAATTTCTAACTAATGGTATGATTTGTTAATAAAAGATTAGATTTGAGGTATGATAGTATCAAAACGCTTCTTAGATTTTTACCTAAATAGCAGTATTCATGTGGCTTTGTCATGTTATGCACTTGTGCGAATCACGTTTCATGTGTTTCATATTCAATATGATGAGCCGATGGCGCTTTTTGTTTTTTTTGGAACAATTGTAGGATATAATTTCGTAAAATATGATGCGCTGGTTCGCGTAAAAAAAAATCCGATTGGAACTCAGCTAAAAATTATTGCTGTTTTGAGTTTTATTTCGGTCGTTTTAGTCGGTTATTATTTTTTCCATTTAAAGAGAATTACGCAAATAGTCTCTGTCGGAATTTTTGCCATAACGGCGCTTTATACTTTACCTTTTTTCCCAAACCGAAGAAATGCCAGAAACTGGGCAGGCGTAAAAATTTATATTGTCGCACTTTGTTGGGTTGGAGCAACTTTGGTTTTACCATTAATAAATGCTGAAATTCCGTTTACCACAGATTTTTTCATTAAATGTATTCAGCGATTTATTCTCGTTTTTGTATTGATTCTGGTTTTCGAAATCTTAGATTTGGCTAACGATGATCCACATTTACAAACCGTTCCGCAGACAATTGGAGTAAAAAGAACCAAAGTTTTAGGACTTTCACTTTTAGTTCCGTTTTGGTTTTTAGAGATTTTCGTGTCAACTTTTAATTATCATGATGCCTTCATCAATTTGATAATGGTCATTATGCTGATGCTTTTTATCATTTTCGCCAATCCAAACCGATCTAAGTATTATACTTCTTTTTGGGTTGAAGCTGTTCCGATTTTTTGGTGGCTGATGGTGGTTTTTTTATAAAGATATTTTGGGCGTGCCCCCGATAATACAAGCGGGCAAAATTACTTTGAGCATATTCGCCCGCTCGTATTATCGGAGTTAGGCTATCCGCGCTACTTCGGTAGCTTGCTTCTATCCCTCACGCAAAACGTAAAATGAGAAGATTCATTTTTAAGAGATAATTTGATCGTCTATTTTTTGACTGTTTATAGTTTTAAGTGAAAGCCTTCTT
Organism: Flavobacterium tistrianum; assembly: GCF_003254545.1. GTDB lineage: Bacteria > Bacteroidota > Bacteroidia > Flavobacteriales > Flavobacteriaceae > Flavobacterium > Flavobacterium tistrianum. The sequence continues at coordinate 159,088 of NZ_QJRH01000063.1, read as the reverse complement.
ATAAATTAAGTTACTAGATATTTTGTACAATCTTGTCATTTCGACGTAGGAGAAATCTCCACAAGTAGCTCCGTACAGAATGTCGCCAATCTTTGTAGAGTTACTCGCGAAGATTTCTCCTCCGTCGAAATGACAAAACTGTGTGAATTTGAGGTCTATATTAAATCTCGAAAAGTTCTATCAATATCTCCAAACTTAAACTGAAACCCATTTTCCGAAAGCCGTCTCGGAATTACATTTCTGCTTTTCAAAACCAATTCCGTTTCCGTTCGAATGATAAAAGAACCAATTTCTAGAAAGAATTTATTCAAAGGAATTCCAAACGGGAAGCCAACCGCTTTTCTAAGTTTCTGCATAAAATCAGCATTTCGAATTGGCGTTGGTGAAACAATATTTATAACGCCTGTAATTTCTTTTTCAATAATAAAATCAATTGCATTCGCAAAATCTTCTTCGTGAATCCAGCTTACGAATTGATTTCCATTTCCTTGTTTTCCTCCAAAACCAATTTTAGCCAAAGTCTTTAATGGAACAAAAGCACCGCCATTTTTTCCTAAAACAATCGAAGTTCGTAAAGCGGTTTTTAAAGTTTTTGGCGTTTCAGTTTTAAAGAATGCTTTTTCCCAAGAAAGGGCAACATTTATAGAAAAGTCATTTCCAATTTCACCATAAACTTCATCCATTTGTTTGTCTAAAGAAAAACGATAAATCGTAGAAGTTGACGAATTCAGCCAATGTTTCGGCGGATTTTTGCAATTCAAAACTGCTTTTTTCAAGATTTTTGTGCTTTCAATTCTAGACCAAAGAATTTCTTTTTTATTAGCTTTCGTATAACGACAATCAACAGATTTTCCTGTGAGATTTATTAGAATAGAAGCATTTTCTAATTCTTTTTCCCAACCTGTAAAAGTTCGAGCATTCCAGTTTACATATTTAATTCCGTCAATTGTTTGAGATTTTCCTCGAGTGAGAATTACAATTTCTTCAAATTTATCTTTGAAATGATTCACTAAAACTTGTCCAAGAAAACCAGTTCCGGCTGCGATTATAAGTTTTTTCATTTTGTTTTCGAGTATTAAACCTAACAGGTTTTTTAAACCTGTTAGGTTTCGATATATCTTAAGCTTTAAAAACTAATCTTTCTTCTCTCTGAGCTTCTTTAGCTTTTCTTTTTCCTCTAAAAAAGAAATACAAATTGAAGAATAACATAATGCCAAGATAAATAGAAAATCCGCCAATTTTATAACTTAGTCTTTCAATTAATTCCTGATAACTGTCCTGGTTTAATTGCAGTTCCAGAATCATTAACGCAAATCCAATATTTAAAAGATAGAATCCCGTTTCAAAAAGTTTGTTGGTTGCTTCAGCAATTTCTTCTCGGCCTTTAAAAATGTCAAGCATAAAGATTTTTCCGTTTTTGAAAAGGGTTTTAGAAACGTAATAAGTTAAAAATAAAGCGACTGGTAAATAAATTCCGTAACCGATTAAGATTTTTGTAGTTTCCATAATATTTGAATTTTAGTTGTTATGAATTAGTTTTTGAACGTATTTAGTTATAATTAAAATGTTGAGGTAATGCAGAATTGAAATAATAAAAACGATAATGGCTGTTTTTATGCAAATTGTTTCGATCAATTGAGTGGAAGTAATGATTTTTTGCCAGGAAATTAGAGTCATTGCACAATAGCCAATATTTAATAGATAATAAGCTAAAAGCAAAACCTGATTTATTTTTTTACAGATGTCAGCGTGATGCGGAATTAGATCTGCAACATAAAGATTTCCGTTTTTATAGCAGATTTTTCCAACTTTTAGAATGATAAAAGTTGTAATGCCGAGATAGATTAAATATCCAATAATGTTGAAATTCATAATTTCTTTTTTTGATTATAGATAATAAACGTTAGAAAGAATATTAAGGCAACTGGTAATAAAAAAAGCCAAGTAAATTCTCCATCCCAGATCAAAAAGAAAAAGATTACGAGTGAGAAATAAATATAAATGAATTTGTTTTTCGGAAACAAAATAAGAAATAGAAATGCAGCTAAAACTTGTAATGCTCCTGTAATTGCTATTCCATAAGCACCTGCGAGTAAAAACGTTAATGCACAAATATTGATAATTTCCATTATTTTAAAAGTTGTTTTCATAGTTACTGTTGTTTTTAAACTTTCAGAAAAAATTGAAAGATTTGATTAAATTTTTTTATTTCATCATTTTTATAAACAATTTCCCAAGCCAGTTATCATTAAATTCAGTCATTTTGTCCAACATATTATCTGCTTTTAAAACAAAATCATAGAGCTTAGTGGTCTGATCAACGAAGTGTTTTTCTTCTGCCGAATCTTTAGCTTCAATTGTCGAAACTTCTTTTAAAATTTTAAGAGCAGGTTTAATTTCTCTTTTGCTTCTTTCTCTGGAGATTTTTGCTGCTAATTCATCTAAATCTTTTTCGGCTGTAAAGAACTCTTTTCTTTCTCCGGCTTTAAATTCTTTGTAAACAATTCCCCAATCCATTAAAGCTCTTAGGTTCATGCTGGCATTTCCGCGTGAAATCTGCAATTCTTCCATAATGTCTTCCATAGAAACAGCTTCGTTTGAGACCATTAATAAAGCGTGGATCTGTGCCATCGTTTTATTAATTCCCCACTGGGAACCTAGTGCTCCCCAAGTTTGAACGAATTTATTTTTTGCTTCTTTGAATTCCATGAGTCAAATGTAAGTAAAAGTTTTTAAACTTTCAAAAATAATTGAAACATATTTAACAAATTATAAAGTTGTGTTAATTCGAACCTTTAAATTTTCGATTAAATAATGATACAGCTATTTTTGTAAAAATCACATTTTATGGAATTATACTACACATTTTCGGTGCTAATTGTATTGGCATCATTCTTCGCCTATTTAAATTTAAGATTTTTAAAACTTCCAGGAACCATCGGAATCATGATTATTGCGATGTTGGTCTCAGTAGGAATTCGTCTTTTGGGAGATTCTTATTTTCCTGCAATGACAAAGCATTTTTTTGATTTGATAAAGGAATTTGATTTCAATGAAATCCTAATGGGAGCGATGTTGAACTTTCTTTTATTCGCGGGAGCTTTACACGTAAACATGTTTGATCTTAAAGAACAAAAAGTTCCTATCATGATTTATTCGACAGTAAGTGTCGTTTTATCAGCTTTAATTATTTCTGTTCTGCTTTATTATATAGCGCCACTTCTCGGAATAACTATTCCGTATATATTTTGTTTGGTTTTCGGGACATTAATTTCTCCAACCGATCCAATCGTGGTTTTGGGAGTTTTAAAAGAAGCTAAAGTTCCTAAAAGAATCGAAACTAAAATTGTTGGTGAATCACTTTTTAATGATGGAGTTGCAGTTGTAATGTTTGCGGTTGTTCTAAAAATGGCAACCGACCCAACATTTGATGCTACTTTTAGTTCAATTAGTTGGTTGTTTATGAAAGAAGGAATTGGTGGACTTTTATTAGGAGCGGTTTTCGGATTTACAGCTTCTAAGGTGATGAAGAAAATTGACGATTATAAAGTTTCTGTTCTTATAACACTTTCTATAGTTATGGGAGGATTTTTAATTGCTCAAAGTTTGCACGTTTCGAGTCCGTTGGCAATGGTTGTTGCTGGTTTAATTATTGGTAATTATGGCAAAAAAGTTGCCATGAGTGAAGTGACTAAAGATTATTTAGGCAAATTCTGGGAACTTATAGATGAGATTTTAAATGCTATTTTGTTTTTATTTATAGGTTTCGAATTGTTATTGCTTCCAGATTTGAACAAACAATTGCTTACCGGTTTTGTAGCTATTTTTATTGTGCTTTTTTCAAGATTAACTTCAATTGTGTTACCGTGGAAATTCTTCGATATCTTTAAGTTTTTCGGAATCAAATCTGCTTACAACAAAGGTTCTTTGATGGTTTTGGTTTGGGGCGGAATTCGCGGTGGAGTTTCTATTGCGTTAGTACTTTCTATGCCTGAGAGCGAATATAAAAACTTGCTTTTGGAAGTAACTTATATTGTAGTCTTATTTTCTATTGTGGTTCAAGGGTTGACAGTTGGGAAATTAGCTAACAGAGTTTTGGAGAAGGAATAAAGATTTAATAGAAAAAAGAATAAAGAGGCAAGATTTCTATTCTTTGTATTTAAATTATAAAACTAAAAACCCTGCAAGTTCTTTTGCAGGGTTTTGTTTTTTTATCGTTTATCTTCTTTAGAATAATTCGATTCTCCGTTAATATTAATTTCTCCACCTAAAAAACGGGGTTTACGATTTCTTAAAACATCGAAGAAAGATTTAAAAACCGAACCATATTCTCTAAACCGAACATAATTATATCCAAGATATTCTCCTTTATTGGCAGAATATCCAGAGGATTTAATTCCTAGTTTTTGTCCAATATAAATCGCACGATTTAAATGATATTCCTGCGAAATTAAAGTCGCTTTTTTAATCTTAAAAATATGTTTTGCACGATACATTGTTGAATACGTATCGAAACCTGCATAATCAATAAATATTTTGGTTGTGTCAACTCCGTGATTAAAACAGTAGTTTTTCATAACCGTTAATTCATCATATTCATCTCGGCCATTATCTCCTGAAAGTAAAATTTTATTAATGCGTTTTGCTTTCCAAAGCATAATTCCAGCATCTAAACGATCTTTCAAATATTTGCTTGGCTGATTTCCGTTAATTCCTGCACCAAAAATAATTCCGACATCATTTTTAGGAAACTTTTTTATTGAATAATAAATGTACTTTTTAGTCGAAGATTTCACGTAATAATTGACCGAAACAATGGCAATCAATCCGATAATGGCAAGATAAAGCGCTATTTTAAAATATTTTTTCACGGCTTGTATTTGTAAGATTAAGATTTAAAAATACGAAGATAGCTAAAGTAAAATCAAATAAAAAACCGAAGTATTTCTACCTCGGTTCTAATTATCTAATATTCTAAGAAGTCTAAAAATCTAAGAAGTCTAGAGAAGACCCGCTCTTTTTAACAAAGCTTCAGGTTTTGGTTCTTGCCCTCTGAAACGTTTGTATAAAATCATCGGATGTTCTGTTCCACCTTTTGAAAGTACATTATCTTTGAATTTTTTCGCAATTTCTTCGTTAAAGATTCCATTTTCATGGAAATATTCAAAAGCGTCTGCATCTAAAACTTCCGCCCATTTGTAGCTATAATATCCAGAAGAATAGCCACCTTGGAAAATATGAGAGAATGCTGTACTCATTGCATTTTCCTTTACATCAGGATACAATTGTGTGTTCGCAAATTGTTCCGTTTCGAAAGATTTAAGATCTGTAATGTTTGTTGGATCTTGTCCGTGCCAAGCCATATCTAATAATCCGAAACTTAACTGGCGTAAAGTTGCCAAACCTTCTTGGAAGCTTGCACTTTCTTTAATTTTCTGCACATATTCAATCGGAATAATTTCTCCAGTTTCATAATGATTTGCGAACAAAGCTAAAGCCTCAGGTTCGTAGCACCAGTTTTCCATAATTTGACTTGGCAATTCTACGAAATCCCAATAAACAGAGGTTCCAGATAAACTTGGGTAAACCGTATCAGCCAGCATTCCATGTAATCCGTGACCGAATTCATGGAATAAAGTCGTCACTTCATTAAAAGTCAATAACGAAGGTTTTGTTTCCGTTGGTTTTGTAAAGTTGCAAACGTTCGAAATGTGCGGTCTTTCGTTTACGCCGTCTTTTACATATTGTGATTTGAATGATGTCATCCACGCGCCGTTTCTTTTTCCTTTTCTTGGGAAGAAATCAGCGTAGAAAATAGAAACTAAATTGCCATCAGCGTTTTTTACTTCGTAAGTCGTAACTTCTTCGTGGTATTTATCGATATCAAAAACTTCCGTAAAAGTTAAACCGTATAATTTTTTGGCAACCATAAAAGCGCCGTCTAAAACTTTTTCTAATTGAAAATAAGGTTTCAGTTTTTCATCATCTAAATTAAAAAGCTGTTGTTTTAATTTTTCAGAATAATAAGCGCCGTCCCATTTTTCCAATTGTTCTATTCCGTCCAATTCTTTCGCGAAAGCTGTTAATTCAGCAAATTCTTTTTGCGCTGCAGGTTTTGCTTTTGCTAATAAATCATTTAAGAAAGAGAATACTTTTTCTGGACTTTCGGCCATTCTTTCTTCCAAAACAAAATGAGCGTGCGTTTTGTAACCTAATAAATTGGCTCTTTCGTGACGCAGTTTAGCAATTTTCAGAACATTTTCTTCGTTGTTGAATTCGTTTTTCTGAAAACCTTTTGCGCCAAAAGCAACGGCCATTTTTTTACGCAATTCACGATTGTCAGCATAAGTCAAAAACGGAACGTAGCTTGGATGATCTAAAGTGAAAATCCAACCTTCTTTTTCCTGATTTTTGGCTAATAATCTTGCGGCTTCAATTGTTCCTTCTGGCAAACCAGACAAATCTTTTTCATCAGTTAAATGCAGTTCGAAGTTGTTGGTTTCTGCCAAAACATTTTCGCCAAACTGTAAACTCAATTTCGATAATTCTTTGTCGATTTCTCTTAATTTGTTTTTCTTGTCTTCTGGCAAATTAGCTCCGTTTCTTGAAAAGCTTTTGTATTTTTTATCTAATAAAGTAGTTTGTTCTGGATTAAGATTTAAACTTTCTTTTTGATCATAAACCGCTTTTACTCGTACAAATAATTCAGCGTTTAACCGAATGTCATTTCCGAATTCTGAAAGCCAAGGCGAAACTTCTTGTGCAATTTTCTGCATTTCGTCATTCGTTTCAGCCGAATTCAAATTGAAGAAAATACTAGAAAGACGATCTAAAATATCGCCCGAAAAATCCATCGCTACAATTGTGTTTTCAAAAGTAGGTGCATCTGGATTATTTACAATCGCATCAATTTCGGCTTTCGCCAAAGCAATTCCTTCCTGAAAAGCAGGAACGTAATCTTCGATTTTAATTTGCGAAAAAGGTGCGGTGTTATGTTTGGTGTTGAAATATTGTGTTAAGATACTCATATTACAGTTTTTTGTCCTGCAAGGTTTTTAAAACCTTGTAGGTGTTTTTGAAGTACTTTAATTTTGATTGTGATAATCAGACCTACAAGGTTTTGGAAACCTTGCAGGAATTTATGGGAAGATTATTTCTTTAAGCCTTCAGCCGCTTTATTAACCGCAGCTTTCAATTCTTCTTTATAAGAAATAATGGTATCTAAAACTTTTTTGTCATGGCTTCCGATGATTTGTGCTGCTAAGATTCCAGCATTTTTTGCTCCGTTTAAAGCTACAGTTGCAACAGGAACACCGCCCGGCATTTGAAGAATCGATAAAACCGAATCCCAACCATCAATGGAATTGCTTGATTTTACAGGAACTCCAATTACAGGAAGTGGAGACATTGAAGCCACCATTCCCGGTAAATGCGCCGCACCGCCAGCACCGGCAATAATTACCGAAATCCCGCGATTGTGTGCATTTTTGCTGAAATCGAATAATTTCTCCGGCGTTCTGTGTGCCGAAACGATATCTACTTCAACATCTACATTGAATTGTTTTAATATGTCGATCGCATCCTGCATAACTGGCATGTCTGAGATGCTTCCCATTATAATAGCTACTTTGCTCATGTTTTTATTTTGTTGTGTTTGTTTCAGGTTTAAAGTTTCAAGTTGTTTGGAACTGTAAACACTGTTTGTTTAGTTTTAACTGAATACTGCGACTGAAAACTAATTTAAGCGCTGATCACCTTAATAGTTTCTTTAACTTCCTGTGCAATTCTTCTCGCTTCAGCCATATTTTCATTTACGATTGTCACGTGTCCCATTTTTCTGAAAGGTCGTGTTTGTTTTTTACCGTAAATATGTGGTGTAACGCCGTCCCATCCTAAAATGGTTTCTATGTTTTCATATACAACATTTCCAGAATGACCTTCGGCACCAACTAAATTTACCATAATTCCCGCCACTTTGCTGTCGGTATTTCCTAACGGAAGATCTAAAATAGCGCGTAAATGATTTTCGAATTGTGAAGTATAACTAGCTTCAATAGAATAATGTCCAGAATTGTGTGGGCGAGGAGCAACTTCGTTTACCAAAATTTCGTCATCGTGAGTCTGAAACATTTCAACTGCTAGAAGTCCAACGTGGTTGAAGTTTTCTGAAACTTTTAAGGCAACTGCTCTCGCTTTTTCAGCTACTTTTTTGTCGATTCTTGCTGGGCAGATTACGTATTCAACTTGGTTGGCTTCTGGGTGAAATTCCATTTCGACAACCGGATATGTTTTCATTTCGCCTGACGGATTTCTAACCACAATTACTGCCAATTCGTTTTTGAACGGAACCATAGTTTCTGCAATACATTCTACATTTGGAAGCGTATCTAAATCTGAAATTTGGCGAACTATTTTCACGCCATTTCCGTCATAACCAAATTCGGTGCATTTCCAAACAAAAGGCAATTTGATAGTTGATTGTGGATTAGCGATTTCTGATTTTAGATTTTCAAGGTTCTCAAATCTTTCGAAAGGCGCAGTTGGGATATTATTTTTAGCGTAAAAATCTTTTTGAACGCCTTTATTCTGAATTCCTTTTAAGGTTTTAGGAGATGGATATATTTTTAAACCTTCATTTTCCAGTTGCGTTAAAGCTTCAAGATTTACCAATTCGATTTCGAAAGTCAAAACATCGACTTGTTTTCCGAAATTGTAAACGGTATCATAATCCATTAAATCGCCTTGAAAAAACTTGTTGCAGGCAATTTTACTTGGTGCTTCATCGCTTGGATCTAGAACGTAAGTTTGTATGTCAAATTTTCTGGTATCGAACAAAAGCATTTTACCTAATTGTCCGCCACCTAATATTCCTAATTTAAAATCAGAAGAAAAATAATTCATTTTGTGTTGTGTTTTTGCAAAGATACTTTTTAATCTTTTTTTAGCCAAAATTTAGTTTTTTTAGCCACGAATTCACGAATTTTAAATTTATGGAAATCAATTTTTGGCTTAAAATATTTTGCCACAGATTTCCACAGATTTCCACAGATTATTTTTTGAAGTAATTAAAAAAACATTTTAATCCTTTTAATCTGTGGCGAAAAAATAATTCGTGAATTGCTTCGCCTATTCGCTATCGCTCGGGTCGTGGCTCTTAAGACTATTTTATTTTCTTCAAAACTTCTTTGGCGACGGCTTTGTATGCTGCAGAATGGTCTCCGAAATCTTTATCAATAATCACTTTTAATTCGGGATGAATCCAGTCGTAATAATTTCCTAGAATAAATAAAGTTCTTATGGAATACGCTTTTGTAGCGACTTTGGTATCGTTAATAAGCCAATCGAAAGAAGCTTCAATGCAATCTTGAAGATTTTCTTCGGAGAGTTTTATTCCGTTTTCGTTTTTCTTATAATGTGATTTTACCAAAAGTTGTGTCACTTTTGCAATCGGACGCATGGAACTTTCGTCTTTTAAAACTTTTAAATTCGAACAGAAAAAATCTAGATGAGGTTGTAACCAAAGTAATTCTTCGTAAGAAACAAATTCTAAAATCCAGCAAGCTTTATGGTTGTTTTTGTTTTCTGGTGAAAAGCAAATCGAAACCAATTCACTAAAAAGCGATGGATTCTCTAAAACCTCTTGTGCTGTTTTGAGACGATTTTCTCTGTATGCATTGACATAATCCAGTTTTTTCTGCAGTTCGGAAAGCATTGTTTTTAAGATTTAATGTCGCTAAAATAAATAATTTAATGAGACAATTCCGTAATAGTTTACGGGCAGTCCTGGATAATAAAACCTTGGTTGTGCATTTCCAACTCCTGTTGCATTGGTCAAAATCATAGAAGCATATTTTTCGTTGGTGACATTATTTATTCCAGCATCAAAATGTGCTTTCAATCCTGATAAAATCTCAAATTGATAGCCCGTTTTTAAATTCAAAAGTGAATAAGAATTTGAAAAATCAGCATTCGAATCATTCATTGGGATTTTATCTGTGAATTGGAAATCGGCAGAAAAGTAGAATCCTGAATTAGTATTCAAATTAAAACCAGCACTTGCAGTGTTTGCTGGAACTCCAGTTAATTTATTTCCCGAATAATCATTTCCGTTATCTACAAATTCTTTAAATTCATAATTTCCGATTGATGTTCCAACATAAGAATTCAAATTGAAAGTTCGATTTATGGGCCAATTATGGTTTAATGAAATTTCGATTCCTTCGTGAAACGTTTTTCCAGCATTTACACCTTCGTATTGATCATCTCCGATTCTTTTGGCGACTAATAAATCTTTAATTTCCATTCGGTAAATGGCAATTTCGGTGTAGAGTTTTTTATTGAAAAAATGTAGTTTTCCGCCTAATTCAAAATTATAACCGGTTTCGGGTTTAATGTCAGAATTGATGTTTCCTGTTGAGGTTAGAGTTTCTTCGGTTGCGGGAAGAGAAAATCCTCGGCTCACAGAAAAGTAGAAAGTTTGAACTTCATTCGGTTTAAATAAAAAAGAAAGCTGTGGCGAAAAAATGCCATCATAACTATATTTTTCTTTTGGATTATTCGCGGAAGCGGGAAAATCATTCTGCAATTCAAATTTGGTTTTGTTGTAATTTAAACCTGCCTGAATCTCAAATCGATCAGAAAGTAAAGTTCTAATTTGAGAGAAAATATTATAAAAATGTCTTTTTTGATTGGTTGCTGTAAGTTGATCGCCTTGCAAGCTTCCATTTCCGTTATTTTGCTGATATAGATTTTCAAAAGTATTGCCGTTGTAATTATCTTTGAAATATTCCAATCCAGCAATAAATTGATTGTTGATTTTGCCGATTTTAAAATCTCCCGAAAATTGAGTTCGTGCACCCGAAGCAAAAGTATATTGGCGCAAAATATCAAAAGGACGCGGTTCGTTACTGTCTTTATAATTGATGAAAACTGAAGTCGAATTGTTTAAATGATCATTAATTTTAAAATCATAAGCTAATCCAGCCAAAGTTGACTTGTATTCTTTGAATCCTTTTGAAGCAACCCAAGTTGGCGCGCCTGCTTGTGGGTTATTTTCGAAAGTGGTTTTATTGATCGAACTCGGAATGTAAGCTTTCAAATAAGTATAATTGGAGAAATATGTTAGTTTACTATTCTTCTTTCTGAATAATTCTCCGCCAAGTGTAATTCCTTCGCGATTGTAAGCGCTGTTTTCGCGCCAGCCGTCAGTTTTTAAATTATGATAACTAAGACTTAAAGAAGATTCTCTTTCATTCAAATCAAAAGAAATTCTATTTTTCAATAATCCAAAAGAACCAAAAACAGAACTTACTTCAGCTTGATAATTTCCTTTTTTTAAAGTTTGAGGCGAAACCAAAATTGCTCCGCCCAAACCCGCTCCGTAAATACTCGAAAGTGGACCTTTAATGACTTCAACCTGATTGATGTTTTGAATATCAATGTCGTCAATTACGGTTTCGCTATTTCCAGATGTCAGCGGAATATTTCCATAAAAAGCTCTGATTTTATTGGTTCCATACGGAGTTCTCGCGCCAATTCCACGAATCGAAATTCGGGTTGTCGTAATATTTGAAGATTGCATAAAAACACCAGGAATTGTATTAATGACGTTACTGATATCGGTAGTATTATTTCGAAGTAATTCTTTTTCAGATAAAATGCCAATCGAAGCTGGACTGTTTTGTAAATCACGATTAATGTGAAGCGGACTTATTAAAACTTCGTTCAGTTTTTGAGTTTTTTTAGAATCAATATTTTGGACTTCTTTTTCTTGTGCTAAACTATTTTTAGAAATAAAAAGAACAAAAAGGAGAAGAAAATATTTTTTGAAAGGCATAAAAGGAGGTGGGTTAAATGCATTTTTATTTAACACATAGAAACATAGTATTGATTGAGGCAAAAAAGGCGTTTCACTTATCAAAAGCCACATAGCAACTATGTGTGAAAACGAGTTTTCTTAAATCAACTTTTTAATGCAAAAAATCTATGTCTCTATGTGTTTAAAATCTTTTTGTAGTTGGAATTTGGAGTTTTTAATTTGGAGTTTTATTTAGCTGTCACTTTCCAAATCGTATTTCCGCTATCATCATTTACCAAAAGTGATCCGTCATTCATAACCGTTACCGCAACTGGACGTCCGTAAACTTCTGCTTTGTTTTCGTTAGAAATAAATCCGGTTAAAAAATCTTCTGGTTTTCCTGAAGGTTTTCCGTCTTTAAAAGGAACAAAAAGTACTTTATAGCCCGAAATTTTAGAGCGGTTCCAAGAACCATGCTGTCCGACAAAAGCTCCGTTTTTATATTTCGCTGGGAATTTATCTTTAGTATAAAAAGCCAATCCAAGCGAAGCCGTGTGAGGACCAACTGAAACATCGGGCACAATTGCTTTTTCTACCAAATCTTTTCTTTCGCCTTTCATTCTTGGGTCAGGAATATTTCCAAAATAGGAATATGGCCAACCGTAGAAACCATCTCTTTTTACACTTGTAATATAATCAGGAACTAAATCGTCTCCGAGTTCATCACGTTCGTTTACTGCTGTCCAAAGTTCTTTATTCACAGGATTCCAATCCATTCCAACAGGATTTCTCAATCCCGAAGCGAAGATTTTTTCTCCTGTTCCGTCAGGATTAATTTCAAGAATTGCTGCACGACGTACTTCTTTGTCCATTCCGTTTTCTCCATTATTACTTCCAGAACCTACAGAAACGTAAATTTTACTTCCGTCAGAACTTGCCAATAAATTTCTACTCCAGTGATTATTGTATCCGCCTGCAGGAAGATCAAGGATTTTTTCGCCTTTTGTTTCCAGTTTCAGGGGATTGTTTTTATAAGGATAACGGTATAATCCGTCGGTATTGGCTATGTAGAAAAAGTCTTTTAAAACCAACATTCCAAAAGGTTTGTTCAAACCGGTAACAAAAACTTGACGAGTTTCAAATTTCCCGTCTTTATCTTTATCTCTTAAAACCGTAATTTGGTTTTTACTAGATCTTGTTCCGCTTTCAACAACAAAAATGTCCTGGTTTGGAGCAATATAAGTCCAACGCGGATTTTCAAATCCGTCAGCAAATTTAGTTACAGTAAAACCTTCAGGTGCTTTTGGAGTTTTGCCAGCAGGCCATCCGATTACTTTGCTATTGTTGGTTTTTGATTCTGTTGCATAGGGTGGAGGAAGAGTAATATCTCCAATGGCAGTTTTTACAACATTGCCTGGCTGTTTGGCAAGCTCTTCTTTTTCTTCTTTTTTTACTTGCCCATTGCAGGCAGTCATTAAGGCTAGTAGTGGTATAGATATCAGGGTTAAGGATTTTTTCATCAGTTTTTGGAGTTAAATGATTATGTCACAACAATTTACTGAAAAATCTTATAGTGTCAAAAATTAATTTGTAAACATTAACTGATATTTAACATTCTTAAAAAATATCTTGATACAGTTTATTTTGATAGAAGCAGTTAAGTTGTAATTCTGTATCTTTGTCCATTATTTTAAAAAGAAAAATAATGATACAACTTCACGATAAACAATTTGTTCCGTTTATTTCGGCTAAAGAAATTGATTTTGCTTTAACTAAAATAGTAGCTCAGGTAGAAGACGATTTTGGAGATGATACGCCAATTTTTATTGGAGTTTTGAATGGTGCTTTTATGGTCGTGTCAGATTTTCTGAAAAAATATAAAAAACCATGTGAAGTTTCGTTTATCAAAATGGCATCGTACGAAGGAACTGAAACAACAAATGCTGTTAAGGAATTAATCGGAATCAATCAGGATCTTTCGGGAAGAACCGTAATTATCATTGAAGATATTATTGATACCGGAAATACAATCGAAGAATTAAAGCACTTGTTTAAAGCGCAAAATGTAAAGCACTTTAAAATTGCAACATTGTTTTTTAAACCAGAAGCATACAAAAAAGACATCAAAATAGATTACATCGGGATTCGTATTCCGAATAAATTTATTGTAGGTTACGGTCTAGACTATGATGGTTTGGGAAGAAACTTAACCGAAATTTACAAATTAGCAGAATAACAAAACACAACTAAATATTCATTTAAAGACTTCTGAAAGACAGAAGTAACAACACTCATTTCAATTATGATTAACATCGTTTTATTTGGAAAGCCTGGTGCAGGAAAAGGAACTCAGGCAGAATTTTTAAAAGAGAAATACAATTTAACGCACCTTTCAACAGGAGATATTTTTCGTTTCAATTTAAAAAATGATACTGAACTAGGAAAACAAGCAAGAGTTTTTATGGACAATGGAGAATTGGTTCCTTGCGAAGTAACAACTGCAATGTTAATTGATGAGGTGAAAAAACACCCAGATACAGCAGGATTTTTGTTCGATGGTTACCCAAGAACAATCAATCAGGCAGAAGCTTTAGATAAATTTTTACCAACAATTGGATCTAGCGTAACAGCAACAATCGCTTTAGAAGCTGATGACGAAATTTTGGTAAAACGTCTATTAGAAAGAGGAAAAACAAGTGGAAGAGCTGATGATCAGGACGAAGAAAAAATTCGTGTGAGATATCAAGAGTACAATGAGAAAACTGCTCCTCTAATTGGATATTATAAAGAACAAGGTAAGTTTCATGCTGTAGACGGTATCGGAACTATCGAACAAATTACAGAGCGCTTAACGTCAGTTATAGATAATTTGTAGAAGCTTTTTCCAGCTGTACGTTACGAGTCCTCGCTAAAAAAACTATTTTTCTATACCATAAAACGAGCTTCTTTCAGTCGCTGTTTTATGGCAAGAAAAATTAGTTTTTTTAGCTCCTGGCTCTTCTCTTCCATCTGGGCTATTTTAGATTGCGATTACAAATTACATTAACGAGACTATTTTATAACGAATCCCCTATCAATTGGAAATACTAATAATATTTTTTCTAATTCTATTAAACGGAGTTTTCTCCATGTCTGAAATCGCTTTGATTTCGGCACGTAAAAACAGGCTAGAAACAGCAGCTAAAAAAGGCAACAAAAGCGCTAAAACAGCACTCGATTTAGCCAACTCCCCAAATAAATTTTTGTCTACAGTACAAATCGGAATTACCTTAATCGGAATTTTGACGGGTATTTATTCTGGTGACAAAATCACGGCAGACGTTGAACTTTTTGTAGCTGGTTTTGCAGTTCTTAAGCCTTATGCACATTCAATTGCGGTTGGAATTGTAGTTGTAGTTTTAACTTTTTTCTCATTGGTTTTGGGAGAGCTACTTCCAAAACGAATTGGATTAAATTATCCAGAAGCTATTGCTAAAATGGTTGCAATGCCAATGAAAGTGATTTCGATCATTACGGCACCATTTATTTGGCTGTTAACTTCTTCAACAGATTTTTTACTGAATGTTCTTCAGATAAAACCAACTGCTGACGGAAAAGTTACCGAAGAAGAAATTAAAGCCATCATTAAAGAAGGAACAGAAGTAGGAGAAGTTCAAGAAATTGAACAGGATATTGTGGAGCGTGTTTTTCATATTGGAGACAGAAAAGTAAATTCTTTAATGACACACCGTAAGTCGGTTGACATGCTGCCATTAAAAGCAGATAAAGAAAAAATCAAAGAATTAGTAGTTCAGGATCTTCATGCCGTTTATCCTGTTTACAATGATAATTACGATGATATTGTAGGAGTTGTAACGCTGAAAAATATCTTCGCACACATCGAAAAAGATAATTTTGATTTGAACTCAATATTGTCTGACGCTCCTTATTTGATGGAACAAACTACGGCTTATAAAGCATTAGAAAATTTCAAAAAAACAGGAGTCCATTATGCTTTAGTTTCAGATGAATACGGAGTTTTTCAAGGTATGATTACGTTGAATGATATTTTAGAAGCTTTAGTTGGTGATGCTGCCGAATTTTATAAAGACGAGTTCCAGCTTATCGAAAGAGAAGACGGTTCGTGGCTAGTTGACGGACATTATTCGTTACACGATTTCTTAACGTATTTCGAATTGGACGAATTAACCAACGATTACGAAGTAAACACCGTAAGCGGAATGATTATGACTGAGTTGTCTCATATTCCAAAAGAAGGAGAAAAATTAGTTTGGCAGAAATTCGTTCTGGAGGTAATTGATATGGACGGTGTCAAGATTGACAAAGTGCTTGTAAGAGCATTAAAAGAGTAAAATTTGTTTCAAGTTTAAAGTTTCAAGTTGGTTGACGTTCTGTTAACTTGAAACTTGAAACATGGAACTACACATAAACAAGAAAAAATGACAGAAGGAAATTTTGTAGACTACGTTAAGATATATGTTTCTTCCGGAAAGGGAGGGAAAGGATCAACGCATTTACATAGAGAGAAATTTATCGAAAAAGGCGGTCCTGACGGAGGAGATGGAGGTCGCGGAGGGCATGTTTATTTAGTTGGAAATAAAGGACTCTGGACATTATTTCATTTAAAGTTTGCACGTCACATTAAAGCGGGTCACGGTGGAGACGGAGGATCTGACAGAAGTACAGGTGCAGATGGAGAAGATAAAGTAATTGAAGTGCCACTAGGAACTGTTGTAAAAGACAAGGAAACCGGAGAAACACTTTTTGAAATTACAGAACACGGAGAAAAACAGATTCTGGCAAGAGGAGGAAAGGGAGGTTTAGGAAACTGGCATTTTAGAAGTTCAACAAATCAGACACCTCGTTATGCACAGCCAGGTTTGCTTGGTGTAGAAATGGATGTTATTCTAGAGCTTAAAGTTTTAGCCGATGTTGGTTTAGTTGGTTTCCCGAATGCTGGAAAATCTACTTTATTGTCTGTTTTAACTTCCGCAAAGCCAAAAATTGCTGATTATCCGTTTACGACTTTAAAACCAAATTTAGGAATTGTAGCTTATAGAGATTTTCAATCTTTTGTGATTGCTGATATTCCTGGAATTATTGAAGGAGCTGCTGAAGGAAAAGGTTTAGGTCATTATTTCTTGCGTCATATCGAACGTAACTCAACATTATTGTTTTTGATTCCTGTTGATACAGCAGATATTAAGGCAGAATATGATATTTTGGTTAATGAATTGACGAAATATAATCCTGAAATGTTGGACAAAGAACGTCTAGTTGTAATTTCGAAGTGTGATATGCTGGATGATGAGTTGAAGGCAGAATTGAAAGCAGAATTAGATGTTTCTTTCAAAGGTGTTCCTTATATGTTTATTTCTTCTGTTGCACAACAAGGTTTGACAGATTTGAAAGATAGACTTTGGAAAATGCTTAATGAGTAAATTTTTTTTCAATTAAAAATATAAAACCCGACAATGAACAGTATTGTCGGGTTTTTCTTTTTGTACGAAAAAAAAACAAAAAGATTAAGATGGCTAAATCTTACTTGTTAACTTTGATTTATAATCCGAAGTTTTTAGAAATTCCAATGTTTAGAGTTTTTCCAAAATTAAAGCCTAAACGTTCTTGTCTTGGATCATTTTTACCATCAAGATTGTCATAGTTAATTCCTCCAATAGAGAAATTTAAACCAAATCCTCTTTTCATATTAATAAATAAAGCAGGTGTAAGGCTAGCATACATTCCTTTCGCATCATTAACATTAGTAGATTGGTATCCAGCACCTAAATCACCAAAAACAGAGAACACATCTGAAAGAGGAACAGTGTAACGTACAAAACCTCCAATTTTGTATTTTTCAGTTGTGTCTTCTCCGAAGTTTTTAACGTTTCCAATAGAACCTTCAATTCCAGCTGTCCATCGGTCAGCAAATTGATATCCTACTTTTGGAGAGAATTCGAAGTTTTCTGATTTGGAATCACCGATTTTCTCAGAAGAAAATCCAACGTTACCACCCAAAAGGATAGAATTTTTTTGCGCACTTGCCATAGTTGTAAATAAGATTACAACTGCTACTAACAATTTTTTCATTTTAGTCTAATAATTATTGAACGGCAAATTTAGTAGAAAATAAATTGTAAGAAATGATTTATAATATTATTTTGTATTTGAAGGTTTATTTTTATAAATAATCATTTCGATTTAAAACTAGTAATTATTTTACTTAATGTTTTTATTAATTTTTATGGATTTACTTTAAAAATTTAAAGCTTATTCTATGTTTTATGAAAATTGTGAATTTCGCAAAATCATGCCTTATTCGATTTATTATGTTTTGTTTTTGAGTTTAAAGCTTATTTTTTTTGCTAAAATGGCTTATATTCGCATCACTTAAACAAAATAACATGAAAAAAGTAATTTTATTCTTGACCATGTGCCTTATGGCTTTCCCAATGAGAGCCGATGAAGGAATGTGGTTTTTGATGTTTATCGAAAGATTGAACCATAGAGATATGGAAAAAATGGGCTTGCAATTGACAGCCGAAGAAATTTACAGTATTAATCACCATAGCTTAAAAGATGCGATTGTACAGTTCAATGGAGGATGTACAGCAGAAATCGTTTCAAATACTGGTTTGGTATTGACGAATCACCACTGCGGATACGGTGCGATTGCAGAACTTTCAACTGCAGAACAAAATCATTTGAAAAATGGTTTTTGGGCAAAAAGCCGTTCTGAAGAATTAAAACCTAAATCGTTGTTCGTTCGTTTCTTCGTTCGTATGGATGATGTTTCAAAAAGAATTTTGTCAAAAGTAAATGATACAATGACAGAAACTGAAAGAAATAAAGTTATTCAGCAAGAAATCGCTTTAATCGAAAAAGAAAACAGCGAAAATGGAAAGTACACAGTTTCTGTTCGTCCTTTCTTTCAAGGAAATGAATATTACTATTTTGTTTACCAAGATTACACAGACGTTCGTTTAGTAGGAACTCCACCTGAAAGCGTTGGTAAATTTGGTGGAGATACAGACAACTGGGAATGGCCTCGTCAAACTGGAGATTTCTCTATGTTTAGAGTTTATGCAGACAAAGACGGAAATCCTGCAGCATATTCTAAAGACAATGTGCCATTACAGCCAAAACATCATTTGCCTGTAAGTTTAAAAGGAGTAAAAGAAAATGATTTTGCTATGATCTTAGGTTATCCGGGAAGAACAAACCGTTGGATGCCAGCTGGAGGAATTGAGCAAAACATTAAATATGCTTATCCTGCTTGGGTTGAAGGTGCAAAAACAGGAATGGATGTAATGAAAAAGTATATGGACAAAGATGCAACTGTTCGCTTACAATACGCTTCTAAATATGCTTCGACTGCAAACTACTGGAAAAACCGTCAAGGTATGATCGATGCTTTAACAAAAGCAGGTACAGTTGATACTAAAACGGAGCAAGAAGATAAATTCTACGAGTGGGCTACTAAACCTGCAAACAAAGAAAAGTACGAAAATGTAATTCCGACTATCAACGATTATTACAGAGAAACAAACTTAAAAGCGCGTCACGATAATTATTTAACACAGCTTTTACGTACTTCTTCTTATGCAACTGGACCAGCTAATTTAGGAAATGCTTTAATTGCTTATTACAAAGAAAATGATGCGAAGAAAGCTGAAATGCTTCCTAAAATCAATGCAATGGTAGAAAGTATTTATGGTGATTTTTATACTCCATTAGAAAAAGATGTTCTAACAGCTCAATTGAATCTATATGCTTCTAAAGCTGCTGAGTACGGACTTGCTCCAGAAATTGCAAAAATGAAAACAGCTAACAATGGAGACTTTACTGCTGATGTAGCAAAAGCAACGGAAGTTAGTTATTTTACAACCAAAGAAAAAGTATTAGCATTTTTAGCTGATCCAAAACCATTAGCAATTGTACACGATCCGTTGTATATTATTTCTAATGATTTGTTGACAAAATACCGTGCTAAAACAGACGATCAGGCAAAAGCAGATGATGGTTTTGCAACAGCTTACCGTAAATTGGTAGAAGGTTTAAGAGAATCTAAATTGAACGCGATTAAATATCCAGATGCAAACTCTACATTGAGATTGACTTACGGAAAAGTTCGCGCTTTACCTGCAGATCCTCGCAACGATGCAAAAATCAATAACTATACTACAATGGAAAGTATGGTTAAAAAATACAAAGCAGGAGATCAGGAATTTGACTTGCCAGCTCGTTTATTAGAATTAAACAAGAAAAAAGATTTCGGACAATATGCTGATAAAGCAGGTTACATGCCGGTAAACTTCCTAACTGATAACGATATTACTGGAGGAAACTCTGGTTCGCCAGTTCTTAACGGAAAAGGAGAATTAATCGGAATTGCTTTTGACGGAAACATCGAAGCTATGGCTGGAGACGTAATTTTTGATTCTAAATTGCAAAGAACGATTAACGTAGATATTCGTTATGTACTTTGGATTATAGACAAATACGCAGGAGCGAAAAATATTATCGACGAATTGACGATTGCAAAATAATCTTTAATTCTGATTATAAATATCAAACCCGACAGGATTTAAGCTTGTCGGGTTTTTTATTGTCTTCTAAATTAATTTATCTCCAAAAGCATATTATATTTCCTTATTTTTGAAAAATAATTATGGAGTTTAATAAGTTATTTGCCATTTCGATTAACCGATTAAACAGTTTAACGATTAAACATTTTAAATGAAAACACATTTCATCGCTATAGGCGGAAGCGCAATGCATAATCTGGCATTAGCATTACATAATAAAGGATATCAGGTTACAGGAAGTGACGACGCTATTTTTGAACCTTCAAAATCAAGATTAGAAAAAAAAGGAATTCTTCCTGCTGAACTAGGATGGTTTCCGGAAAAAATCACTTCAGATATTGACGCAATTATTTTAGGAATGCATGCAAAAGCAGATAATCCTGAATTATTAAAAGCGCAAGAATTAGGTTTAAAAATCTATTCATATCCTGAGTTTTTATATGAACAATCAAAAAACAAAACACGTGTTGTTATTGGAGGTTCTCATGGTAAAACTACCATAACTTCGATGATTCTTCATGTAATGCATTATCACAATATTGCGGTTGATTATATGGTAGGAGCACAACTAGAAGGTTTTGATACTATGGTACATTTGACCGAGGAAAATGATTTTATGGTTTTGGAAGGCGACGAATATTTGTCTTCACCAATTGACAGACGTCCAAAATTTCATTTATACCAACCAAACATTGCTTTGATTTCTGGAATTGCTTGGGATCATATTAATGTTTTTCCAACCTATGAAAACTATGTTGAGCAGTTTGAGATTTTTATCGAAAAAATTACAAATGGCGGAATTTTGGTTTACAACGAAAATGATCCTGAAGTAAAACGTGTTTCTGAAGCAGCGACAAATCCGATTAGAAAAATTGCGTATTCAACACCAGAATATTCTGTAAGTGATGGAGTAACTTTACTAAAAACTCCAGAAGGCGATATGCCAATTGAAGTTTTTGGAGCGCATAACTTGAATAACTTAGCAGGAGCAAAATGGATCTGCCAAAATATGGGCGTTGACGAAGCTGATTTCTACGAAGCAATTGCAAGTTTCAAAGGCGCTTCTAAACGTTTAGAAAAAATTGCTGAAGGAAAAGGCAAAGTAGCTTATAAAGATTTTGCGCATTCGCCAAGTAAGGTGGCTGCAACAACAAAAGCGGTAAAAGAACAATACCCAAACAGAACTTTGGTCGCTTGTTTAGAATTGCATACTTATAGTAGTTTAAATGCTGAGTTTTTAAAAGAGTATGAAGGTGCTTTGGAATATGCAGATGTTGCTGTTGTTTTTTATTCGCCAGATGCTGTAAAAATTAAACAGCTAGAAGAAGTAACTTACGAACAAATTGCTACGGCATTCAACAGAAAAGATTTAATTATTTATACTAATCCAGCTGAATTTAAAGAATATTTGTTCAATTTGAATTTAGATAATTCTGCACTTTTATTAATGAGTTCAGGAAATTATGGAGGTTTAAACTTTGATGAGGTTAAAGGATTGATTTCTTAATTAGTCAATTAGAAAATTAGATAATGTGTCAATTGCTTTGCAGTTGGCACATTTTTTTTAATTATCTATTTGATAAATTTTCTAATTATCTAACTAGATTTTTTTGAAAGATTTTTCTTCTTTTTTAAATATCTTCGCTTCTTAAATTTATTATTATGGAAGGAGGACATTTTGCTATAAAAAATTGGTCTGATGGTGACAAACCTCGTGAAAAGTTAATGCTTAAAGGAAAAGAGGTTTTGAGCGATGCTGAATTATTAGCAATTTTAATTGGCTCAGGAAGTCGCAATGAATCTGCGGTTGCATTAAGTAAACGGATTTTAGCTACCACAAAAAATATAACTGCTTTGGGGAAAATGTCTATTATTCAATTGATGCAATTTAAAGGTATAGGTGAAGCAAAAGCGGTTTCAATTGTTTCGGCTTTAGAGTTGGGTAGAAGACAAAGAATAGAAGATGTTGAAAAAGTCAAAAAAATAACTTCAAGTAAAGGTGTTTTTGATATCATGCAACCAATTATTGGAGAACTTCCGCATGAAGAATTTTGGGTGCTTTTTCTTAATAATTCTAATAAAGTAATTTATAAATCACAATTAAGCAAAGGAGGCATTGCTGGAACAATTGTAGATATAAGACTTGTTTTTAAATTGGCATTAGAAAATAGTGCTACTGGCTTGATTTTGTGTCATAATCATCCTTCTGGAAGTTTAGTTCCAAGTAGTGCCGATAAACAAATTACCAATAAAATTAAAACTGCAGGAGAAATTTTAGATGTTAAAGTTTTGGACCATGTTATTATAACTGAATCAAAATATTATAGTTTTGTAGATGAAGGAATTTTTTAATGCATGAATACCAATATTACCGACATCTTTTTTGATTTAGATCACACGCTTTGGGATTTTGATAAAAATTCAGAAATGGCTTTTGATCGTATTTTTAAAAGTAAGTATCAAGAAATCGTTACTCAAGATTTTATTAGAGAATATATTCCGATCAACCAAGAATGCTGGAGACTGTATCAGAATGATAAAATTACGCATCAAGAATTACGTTACAATCGTTTGAAGTTTTCTTTCGATGCTTTGAATTATGCTATCTCAGAGGAGAATATCTTGGAAATTGCCAATGATTATATTGAGTTTTTGACCGACAATAATTATCTCTTTGATGGAGCAATTGAAGTTTTGGAATATTTAAAGCCAAAATATAAACTTCATATCATTACAAACGGATTTGCCCAAGTGCAGGAAAAGAAAATTAACAATGCTTCACTTGGAGGTTATTTCAGTACGATTACAAATTCGGAGCTAGCAGGAGTTAAAAAGCCAAATAGTATTATATTTGATTATGCATTAAAACTGGCAAATACTTCTAAAGAAAACAGCATTATGATTGGAGATGATTTTGAAGCCGATGTAAATGGTGCTTTGAATGCTGGTATAGATGCTATTTTCTTTAATGAGAAGAGAATCGACGTTTCGGAAAACTATAAACAAATTAACCATTTATTAGAACTAAAAAAATATTTATAATGATGAGAATTAAAATTTTATTTGCTGCACTTTTATGTTCATTTGTTGGATTTGCGCAGTCTATTAATGATTACAAAGCTGTAATTATTCCTTTGAAATATGAGTTTATGAAGACTGATAATCAATATCGTTTGGCAACTTTAAGCAAACAAAATTTAACTAAAGCTGGTTTTGAAGCTTTTTATTCAAATGAACAGCTTCCTGACGGTTATACAGATCGTTGTCAGGTTTTGTATATTGATGTAGTAAAAGATAATGCTTTCTTGGTAACTAAGCTTATAGTGAACTTAAAAGATTGTTTTGGTCAGGTTGTTTATACTTCTGAAGTAGGAAGAAGTAAAGAGAAGGATTATGAGGTAGCTTACAAAGAAGCATTGGACAATGCTTTTAAGTCAGTTGCTGCTTTACATTATAAATATAGCGGTACTCCAGTTGCGACTTCAAAAACTCCTGCTCCCGCAAAAGCTGTTGCAACAACTGCGGTTACTACTGTAGCAGCAACTCAAATTGTTACAGCATCTTCACCAGACTTAAAAGATCCAAATTTACTATACGCTCAACCAACAGAATCAGGCTATCAATTAATTGATAAAACTCCAAAAGTGGTAATGAAGCTTTTCAAAACTTCGCAACCGAACGTTTACATCGCTAGTAAGGATAATGTGCAAGGTTCTTTAATCTTGAAAGGAGACGGACAATGGTATTTTGAATCTTATCAGAATGATAAATTAGTTTCAGAAAAAATTGTAGTTAAATTCTAAATATAAAATATGGTTTAATAACCGTATTTATCTTTCCAACGGTTCTTTAGAAATTCGCGGGTACTGTTCTCTCTAGAATTGTTTCCAGGATTATAAAGAACCGTTTCTTTTATAGCATCTGGCAAGAATTCCTGTTCAGCAAAATTATTGGCATAATCATGGGAATACTTATATTCATCACCGTATCCTAGTTCTTTCATTAATTTGGTAGGAGCATTTCTCAAATGAAGCGGAACAGGTAAGTCACCAGTTTGTTTTACCAATTGCTGTGCAGTTCCAATTGCCATATAAGAAGCATTGCTTTTTGGCGATGTAGCCAAATAAATCGCACATTGGCTTAATATGATTCTGCTCTCTGGATATCCAATAGTTGTAACGGCCTGAAAAGTATTATTGGCCATTATAAGTGCAGTTGGATTGGCATTGCCAATATCTTCACTAGCCAGAATAAGCATTCTTCTTGCAATAAATTTTACATCTTCTCCACCTTCAATCATTCGGGCTAGCCAATAAACAGCTCCATTGGGATCGCTGCCACGAATTGATTTTATAAATGCAGAAACTATATCATAATGTTGTTCACCAGTTTTGTCATAAAGAACTGTGTTTTGCTGTACAAGTTCTAAAACGCGATCGTTGGTAATCGTAATTTCGTCACCTGCGGAAGCGTTAATGACAAGTTCAAATACATTTAGAAGTTTTCTACCGTCACCGCCCGAAATTCGCAATAAAGCTTCTGTTTCTTTTAAACTTATTTTTTTTGTCAATAAATAGACGTCAGTTTTCATTGCGCGCTCTAAAAGAGCTTCTAAATCGGCTTTTGTAAATGCATTTAGTATGTAGACTTGGCAACGTGACAATAATGCAGGAATCACTTCAAAACTTGGGTTTTCGGTTGTAGCACCAACCAAAGTTATCCAACCTTTTTCTACAGCTGCTAAAAGTGAATCTTGCTGTGATTTACTAAATCGATGAATCTCATCAATAAACAGAATAGGATTTTTGGCTGTAAAAAGCCCGCCGCTTTGTTTTGCTTTATCAATAACATCGCGAATATCTTTCACACCCGAGTTTATGGCACTTAGAATATAAAAGGGTCTTTTGGACTCCTGAGCAATGATTTGGGCCAAGGTTGTTTTTCCTGTGCCAGGAGGCCCCCAAAAAATCAATGAAGGAATTATTCCTTTTGAAATTTGCTGTGTTAAAGAACCAGTTGGTCCAACCAAATGCTGCTGGCTTATATAATCTTCTAATTTCTGCGGACGAATACGCTCTGCTAAAGGTGCTTCCATAATTACAAAATTACTGTTTTCAGATTTAAATTTCGTTCATTCAAAAGTTAAAACAGTTCTTAGAGAGAAGGATTGTTCCAATTTGAGACAATTTTTTATATCGATATGACAAAATATCAGTAAAATATTTTTGGATAGTTTTTTGAGTTCTGCTAGATGTTATTTTCTAAAAAAATATGAGCGACACTAATTTTAAGTTTTCAAATTCGGTTATTGGACTTCCGTTATTTTTTGTCCTTTTTTTATGGGTTATATATTGGCTTCAAATTCGGTTTGATTTTGATTTTTATCGATATGGAATTTATCCTCGAGATTTTGTTGGACTGCGAGGTGTTTTGTTCAGTCCATTTATTCATGAAAATTTGGATCATTTATACAATAATAGCATTCCTCTCTTAATACTATTAGCAGCAATGCAGTTTTTTTACCCGGAACAAACTTTTGGAGTTATCAGTTATGGTATTCTTTTTTCAGGATTGATTACTTGGGTTGTGGGAAGAGAAAATTTTCATATTGGTGCAAGTGGATTGATTTATGTTCTTGTAAGTTTTATTTTTTTTAAAGGCATTCAAACGAAATATTACAGACTAGTAGCTTTGTCCTTGACTGTTATTCTACTATACGGCGGAATGATTTGGTATGTTTTTCCAGATGTTGATCAGTCTATTTCTTGGGAGGGGCATTTGGCAGGACTTATTACCGGTTTTGTTTTGAGTTTACTTTACAAAGCGCCTGAATACGCAAAACCAATTGTTTACGATTGGCAACGTCCAGATTTTGATGCTACTACTGACCCTTTTATGAAGCATTTTGATGAAAATGGAAATTTTGTTGTTTTTGATAATGAAGAGGAAGAAGACGATTTAGGATATTTTTTGTCTAGTCATCCAGTAAATTATATTGTGACCAAAAAGGAAACTCCTGAAGATGATGCCACTCAATAATTTTCTTTAAGATAAAAAGATTAAATTTGTTAGTTAACAATTTTAATTTTTGAGCATTATGAAGAAAATGAATTTTTTAGTTTTGTTCTTGTGTTTTGTTTTTAATGCAAAAGGCATTGCTCAATGCGAAATAAAAAATAGGGTGCAGGCAGATGGGAGTATGATGTACTATTTCGAACCAGCCATTTTTTATACCACAAAATCAAAATCATTGAAAATTAATATTGTTACTGATAAAGAACATTATTTTGTTGCGCTACAACCGACACCGTTTCCTGAAAAAAAAATTGGAAAAAAAATAAAAGACGATTTAATAATTCATCTGGCAGATAGCAAAACTTATAAGTTGGTACATTACGATACCCAATATCGACGTAACGATTCTATAATGCAAGTTCTTTATTTAATTGATGATAAAGATCTCGATGCATTTTCTAATTATGAAGCCGTTAGCGCAGAAATCAATATGGCGGGAACAGAATTTATAAGAAGCTATAATTTTAAGCTTCATAAAGATGCTATTGTCGAACAGCTTAAATGTTTTTTAAAGAAAGAAGAAAACTAATTATTCTTCATCCTTTATTTCAAGATGCTTTTTCTCTTTTATTTTCTTTTGAAGGTTTCGAATAAGATTGTTGAAAGTTATGGTAAGCGAAGCCGCATTTGTTGTCTGATTTCCACTGTTTCTTGGAAGAAACTCGTTGCAATAAGTTAATTCTACCTGAAAATCATCTGAAAATAAATAACCAGCTCCAATATTGAATCGATTCCGATCAAAGAAGCTTTCGCCTGTAACATTTGCTCCAGATTTAAAATAAACTTCGTCTGAGGTAATTGCATATACAACACCGCCTCTTAATACTTTGCTATTGATTGGTTGTATAAACTTGATTTGCTGACGGTATCGAAAAACATTTTCATAATCATCATCTTTATTTTTCATATGACGGAATTCGGTACGCATTCTTGTACTTAATGTATATCCAGTTTTATGAAAGTAGTAAATTCCCTGAAGAGCAAATCGTGTTTCTGGAGATTCAAATTGACCTATTTCAGGGACATCTCTATTATTGAAATAAGCTATAAAAGCCGAGAATTTCCATCTGGGAGAAAAATAATAATGTCCCCAGCCTCTAATAGATCTCTGAATCGTATTCTCGAATAAATTTGGTGATGATTCAGTGCTGCTGTAAGCTGCAGCAAAATCTATTTCAGTAGCCCATTTTTTACTCAAAGTTTGGTTAAACTGAATTTCATTCCAGAATTGATTATAAGTACTATTTTGTCCGTAGCTGTTTGTAATCAGTAGAATTACAAACAGGCATCGGAATAGTATAATTTTTGATTTTGAATTAGATTTTGAAAGCATTAATTAAAGGTATTTAATTATTTCATTCGCATCTTAATCTTTCAATGTGTTTTTTATGTTCTTTGGCGGACAGCTTCGTATAGAAAAGCGCCACAGGCAACAGATACGTTTAAAGATCCAATTGAGCCGAACATTGGCAATTTGGCTTTTTCATCTACTATTTTTAAAACAGAAGGATTTATTCCTCGGTCTTCAGATCCCATGATAATTGCTACAGGTTCAGATAGTGATATGTCGTATATGTTTTGGTCTGTTTTTTCAGTTGCAGCCAATGTTTTTATTCCAGAGCCTTGTAGGTAAAAAATGGCATCTTTAATATGTTCAACCTTGCAAATAGGAACATTAAATACAGCTCCGGCAGATGTTTTAACAGTATCTCCATTAACAGGAGCAGAACCTGCCTTTTGTACAATGATTCCATTTACACCAGTGCACTCAGCTGTCCTAATAATAGCTCCAAAATTTCTAGCGTCTGATATCTGATCTAAGATAAGAAAAAGAGGTTTTGCACCAGACTCAATTGTAGATTCAACTAGATGTTCTAGATCGATAAAACCAATAGGAGAGATGGTAGCTACAGCACCTTGATGGTTGTTTGGAGTTAAACGATTAAGTTTTTCTACAGGCACGTAAGAGAAATTAACATTTGCACGTTTCATTACCTTCATTAAATCTTTCATAAGGTCACCAGAAATGTCTTTCTGAATGAAAACTTTGTCTACTTCTTTTCCCGCCTGAATTGCTTCTATTATGGCTCTAATGCCAAATATTTGATGTTCTTTTTCCATTGGACAAATATAGGTAATATGTTTATATAAAAAAACCACCCCAAATTAATGAGGTGGTTTAATATTAAAGTGCTAGATTAAAAAATCTTAGTATTCATCTTCTAAGAAACCAGTTCTTCTATGACCTTCGTAAGTATAGATAATTCCTGGCTCATTGCTAAACTCTGCTTTGAAAGAGATTTTATCAACAGTGTGTCCACCAAGAGATGTAGCAGCATTTTTTTCTACTTTACCAGCTGTAATAGTTACAGTTTTAGCATTGTATGTGTTTGCTGCAGCAGTTGCTGAAAAAGTATTGTCACTGTTAAAAGTAACTTTAACTTTGAATCTCTTAAGACCTGCAGTATTATGATCGTCTAACCATAATGTGTTATCATTGGCAGCTGTGTTATAAGTAGTGAACAAAGCATGATCAATAATTACTGTTCCAGCTGGATTAGTAGTTGAAACATACCAATCACCCGCAAGAAATTCAGCTGATGTTCCTCCTGGATTTGTGTCTCCAACTTCGTCACAAGCTACGAATGACGTAAGTACTAGGATCGCCACAAGTACACGTGTTATATTTAGTTTTAATTTTTTCATTTTAATATTTTTAAATTATCGTGTAAATATTCTTTCAGCTGTACCAAAGACTGCTGAAGCATAAATAACCCATTTCCAGTTGTTTTTGTCTGTTATGGTTCCAATATTACTTTCCGCAGAAATTCCTGATTTAGAAGTATTTTCAGCATAAGGAGCGTAAATTTGTTTGTCATCTATGTTGTAGAACTCCAATGTAATGAAGTCATTAGCAACGTTATAACCTGTAGCGTTATCGCAAATGTACTTTCTGTCAGCTAACCTTTTAACGTTATTAACGTTTGCACCTCTTGTAAATGCACCTTCTAAGTTAATTGTACTAGGTTTATTGCTTAATACAACAACTGTACGTGTCAAAGTAGCAGGAAATCCATCATTGTTTAAAGCTGAATAGTTAATTTTGTACACAGTTGGTTTGCTTGTATCTACTGAACCGCTAATTTTTACCTCTAAAGGTTGTCCGTTTGCTTCAGCATCAACACCTTTTTCAGTGTAAGTATCTCCTTGTGTTAGTACAACAAGTGCATCTCCATGCATAGTTAAGTTTGGATAGTAAGTAACTTTTGAAACGTTCGCAGTTGAATCACCATCACAAGCTGTAAATAATAATCCTGAAACAAGGACTACCATTAGTTGTATAAATATTTTTTTCATGATCTAATTTTTATTAGTTAACATCCCACCAAACTTTGTCAGTGATTAGTTTCGCTGCCGGTGCATTTGGATTTCTTGTTGTTACAACGTTTGGTAATACAATTCTTCTTGGGAATACGTTACCAGTTTTAGTTTCAACTGCAATAGCCAATTGTCCAGGAATATATAATTCGCTAGATTGTTTAACAGCAGATTCTTTTGGATATCCTGTTCTGTTTTGCTCTAAGAATGATTCGTAACCATTTCCTGGGAAACTTGCGATCCATTTTTGAGTGATGATAGCTTCAATTTGAGTGTCAGTTCCAGTTGCAGGGAATGCATACACTCCATTTACGAAACCTGCAGCATCTGTTGGAGTTTGTCCCCATCTTACCAAAGCAGCAGTAACACCAGCGTCATATTTAGCTTTTGCACCAGCACCACCATAGTATCTTGTAAGGGCTTCAGCTTGAAGGAAATAACTTTCTTCCTTGCTGATAAAGAAAACAGGTGTTAAAGGGCTTAATTGAACTAGAGATAAGTTTGGAACTGAAGTATTATTCCAATCACCTTGATTGTTTGGGTTACCAGGTTGTGCATAGTATTTAGCTAAACGTGGGTCACCTTTAAGAGATAGGTAAGAAAACATAGTTTTACTAGCTCTTAAGTTCAAAGTAGTATTTAATTGTCTTCTATCAGACTCATAAAGTGGGTTACTTCTATCAGCAGCATCTTCGAATTGAGTCATAGCAGCATCAACATCTAAGAATTGTGCTCCAGAATTAATTAAAGAAGTGATTCCAGACTGAGCAAGAGTTGGGTTAACCGCAGTTAATCTCATGTGTAATTTTAACAATAGAGTATTTCCAAATTTTGTCCATTTTTCCATATCTCCATTGAAAATGAAATCATCCTTACCTGGTTTATCTCCTACAGAAGCACTTAAATCTTTTGATAAAGCTAATTTCAAATCAGCGATCATTAAATCATAAGTTTCTTTTCCTGTATTAAATTTAGGTTGTAAAATGTTAACATTGTTAGCTTCAGTATAAGGAATATCATCATACAAATCCGTTAAAACTTGAGATCCTTCAACTTCAAGAATTGTAGCCATTAGGTAATAGTTCCAGTTTCCTTCTTTTGCAGATTGAGCTTTTACAGTTCTGATATCGTTTAATGCATCATACATAGCAGTATAAGCTGCTGCGTAGTTGTTTGCACCGATACTGTAGCTGTCAATATCTCTATATTGGTTAGAAGTTGGGTTTTGTGTCCAAAATTGAGACCAAAAACCACCTATTATAGCGTAGTATGATCCTTGTGCACCTGCAAGTCCTGCAATACCAGCAGGAAATATTGTGCTATTTGCTTGTCCAGGAGGCAATGCATCCGGGTCTCTGTTAATGTCAAATGTTTCATCACATGACACTAATAAGAAAAGAGCTGTTATTAATGTTGCTATCTTTTTCATTTTTCTATATTTTTTTTAGAATGATAATTTTAAAACTCCACCTACTGATCTTTGAGATGGGTTAGCTCCAAACTCTCCTAAGTCTGAAAGTACACCTGTACCGTAAGTACTTACCTCTGGATCTACATAAGGGTTGTCTCCAGGAGTCCACATAAATAAGTTTCTTCCATAGATACCAACTGTAATTTTGTTTAGACCCATGTTTTTACTTAGTGAAGAAGGGAAATCATAGTTTAAATTTATCTCTCTTAGTCTAACAAAAGTTTTGTCAACAATGTGAGTGTTTTCAATCGCTAAGTTACTTTGAGTGTTGTAGTAGTTAGCAACGTTTTCGAATGAAACTGGTGTAGTGTTTTCTACGTATGATACAGATCCATCAGGAGCAACAATTTCGTTAACAGAATTTGGTACGATAAAAGGAGCTCTGTCGTTGTAAGTAGTTTCAATACCATTTCCTACGAAGTGAGACAATCTTTTTGTGTAAGAATACATTTCTCCACCTTGTTTCCAGTCTAATGACATACCTAAGTTGAAGTTTTTGTACTTAAATGTATTTTGTAAACCCATAACGAAATCACGTTGTGCGTTTCCAATTCTTTGAACTTGAGTTGTGTTTACATCGATTCCTGTAGTAGCGCTTACAATTGGCTGACCAGTTGGAGATGTTTTTGTAACTAAAGAGTAGTATGAACCGATTGGTTGTCCTTTTTCTGCTGAGAAAGTTACACCGTATGCAGTTGCTAAGTCAATTCTGTCAAAACCATCAGCTAACTTAGTAACTTCATTAAGGTTTTTAGTGAATGTATAAGTTAAGCTCCAAGTAAAGTCTTGGTTTTTAATTGGGCTTGCAGTAACAGAAAGCTCAATACCTTTGTTCACGATATCACCAGCATTGATTGCTTTTTGTGTAAAACCAGTAGATGGATCTAATGGAAGGTTAACAATTAAGTCAGATGTTGTTTTGTGATATAAAGCGATATCATAACTAATTCTGTTTTTGAAGAATGATCCTTCAGCACCAACTTCATATTCAACAGTACTTTCTGGTTTCAAACTTGAATTTCCTAATCTTCCAGAAGCTTCGTAGAAACTTACCCCTCCAATTGGAGATGCAATAATTCCGAAGTTTGCTGCTGCAGTTCCTGAGATGTATGAATTTTCTGTTCTATAAGGATCAGTATCGTTTGCAATTTTAGAAGCAGCAGCTCTTAATTTTAAGAAAGTGTTTCCATTGTCAATTGCAATAGCACCTAAAGATAATGCTGGGTAGAAATAAGCATTGTTACCAATTGGTAATGTAGATGTAACATCTTCTCTACCTGTAATTGTAGCAAAATATCTGTTTTTGAAAGCAAATTCTGCAGATGCATAAACAGCTCCAGTTTTTCTCATGCTGTTAGATTGAGTAAGAACTGGTCTTACAGCAGAGTTAGATAATTCATAGTAACCTGGAATTCCTAAGTTAGTAATAGAAGCAATTAATCTGTCGCTTTCTCTTCTGTTATAGTTAAAACCACCTAAAAGGTTTAATGTCCAGTCTTCGCTTAAGTTTGTGTTGTAGTTTAAGTTGAAGAATGTGTCGAATTCTGAGAATTCAGATCTTGATTCTGTAACACCTCCTACAGTTAAACTTCCTGCAATATCTTGAGGGCTTCCTGGTAAATAGTTTACGATAGCTCCGTGGCTTTTTAATCTTTCAGTTCTAAAGTTACCACCAATTTGCCATGAAGCAGTTAATTTGTCAGTAATTTTATAGCTTAAGTTAGCATTTCCAAAAATATTGTTTCCGTATATTTTGGTACTATTTTCGTTAATAGTAAAATATGGATTTGAAGCGTAAGGAGTGAAATAGTAAGAAGGAGTATTGAAAGGATTGTTTTTGTAATCTCTCAAATCTACTATACTAATATCAGTAGGGATTTGTAATAAATCTTGTTGTAATGTAGAACCTTCTCCAGCATCATCACCTTGACCAGTGTTTACAACACTTTGATCTTTGTAGATATAGTTTAAAGATGTTCTTAAAGTAAGTCTTTTACCTTTTAAACCTCCATTGAACCCAATAGATTGTTTTTTGTATAAATCAGCATCTGTAGGTACAACCCCATCACTGTTTACATTAGAGAAGATTAAAGAGAAATCTGAAGTATCTCCACCACCACTAAGGTTTACAGATTGTGTAGCTAAAATACCAGTGTTGTAGAAGTCTCTAACGTTGTCTTTTAATCCAACGTAAGGTTTGATTTGTTGGCTGTTTTCATAAACAGTTCCCCAAGGTCTAACCTCACCAGTAAATTTTGGTCCCCAAGAACCATTTTCGTTACTAGGTCCGTTTCCTGTGTAACCATGTCCGTTCCATCCTTGTCCAAATTCGCTTTGTTGGTGAGGAACTCTTGCAACTTCGCTTAATTCAGTTGAAGCCAACAAGTCTACTTTTATACCAGAGTTTGCTTTTCCTTTTTTAGTAGTAATGATGATAACACCACCTCCAGCTCTTGAACCGTATAATGCAGAAGCAGCAGCTCCTTTAAGTACAGTCATGCTTTCAATGTTGTTTGGATCTAAATCACTTACACCGTTACCTGCATCATATGATCTACTGATAGATGCAGTACCATTATTACTAGTACCTGTAGATGTGTTGTTGATTGGAGATCCATCAACTACATATAAAGGCCCAGAGTTACCTGTAATTGTATTTAAACCACGGATGATAACTTTTGTAGCTGCTCCCGGTTGTGATGGAGCAGTGATATCAACCCCAGCAATTTTACCAGATAAAGTTTCAAAAGGGTTCGTGTTAACTACTTGAGTAATCGCATCCGATTTTAAAGTTGTAGTCGCATATCCAAGAGATTTTTTCTCTCTTTTAATACCGAAAGCAGTTACAACTACTCCTTCAAGTTCTTGTGCTCCTGCATCTGCTAATTTTACATTTACAGTTGAAGAACTTGCTGCTACCTCTTGAGTTTTCATTCCGATGTAGCTAAATACCAAAATTTGGCTTGGTGATACTTTGATCGAAAATTTACCATCAAAGTCAGTTTGTGTTCCCGTTTTAGTTCCTTTAACTAATACACTAACACCTGGTAAAGGCATTCCTGCATTGTCAGAAACTGTTCCCGAAACAGCTCTTTCTTGCGCAAAAGAAAGTTGCGCAACTAGTACTAATAAAAGCACTAAGAATCCATTGAACTTTAGTTTCATTTTTAAATATTTTGAATTAGTCCGACAAAAATCTTAATAATTTGTTAATCTACCTAATTTAAAAAGCTTTTTTTTTAGTTAAATAATGATTTTAGGATTGGATTTTGCTGTTTTATAGATTAAAATCAACTTAAAATTACAAATCCGTAATTTTTAGTGTTAAATTTGATAATAATTAAAAATTTCGTCAAACCCTTAAATGTTAAATTTATAGATGAAGGGTGTTTAAATGTTTTTTTTATAACTTTTGTCTCAAAAAAACAGTCATGTTTATTGTTGATTTTTGTTAAAAAAAGCGGGAATCTTTATTAGACAGTATTAAGGGATGGATAAAGTGCTTCTATATTATAATATTGTTTTAGAAAATATGCAAAGTTTTCTTTGCTATTATTTAATAGTATAGATGTGATTTTCTTTTAATGCTTTTAACATTTTTTTGTTTTGGAATTCTGATTGAAGAGAGTTAAATGTAAATTTAAAGTTAATGGATTTTATAAAAAAAAGCGATTGCAGAAGATGCAATCGCTTTTACTTACTTTTAATTTTAAAATTTAGAATTTATCCCAAAATAATTTAGTTTCTACAGCGTCCCCGCCAATTGCGGCACTTGCTTCTGTGTAACTTGCTTTATTTAGTGACTGTTCGATAATTGGATAAGTATAACGCATTGGAAAACCTGATACGGCATCAGGTGGTGCAACTAAAACAGGAAAGTCCAATCTTCTATAGGATGACCATCCTTCAAATGAGTTATTGTAGAAAGCTATCCAGCTTTGTGTTCCTATTTTCTGTTTCCAAGTTCCCGCAGCAGTTGTGTAAGCTACATCAGGATTAGCTAAGTAACTTGTGGCTTCAGCTTCTGTTCCTCCCCAATCTAAAATGGAAGCAGTTATTGCCGCATTGTAGTGCGCTTCTGCATTACTTGGAGTTCCATATAAAGATCTTTCGGCAGCTTCTGCTAAAAGGAATTCAGCTTCAGCATAGTCTAGAATTGTTCCTGGAAAGTCTGGAGCCTGAATTGTTGGCGTAATATGTGTTTTTTGTGAAAATGAATTAGCAGACCCGTTTTCTCCACCAATATATTCTATTTCTGGTGTGGATGGATCGTCCATATTGTCATCAAAATATTTTGAACGTCTTGGGTCACTCAAATCGTTCATTATGTCTATTATAGTACTAGTTGGGACAAAATCTGAACGGCCACTCGCAACAAGATCAACATACAAAGGGTTAGTGTTTGGTGTTGCTGTAAGATATTTTAAATCAGCATTGTCAAGATTTGAGGTGAACACAAATGGAGCAGCACTTGATACCGTTGCTTTCGCCAATGCGCTTTCTGCAGGAATATCAGAAATGGTTATACCCATTCTTAATTTTAGAGTGTTTGCGAATTTAATCCACTTTTGTACATCTCCTCCGTATATTCTATCATTATCTCCAAAACTTTTACCGCCAGTATTTAGTTTAGCTATTGCATTGTTTAATCTCGTAATTAAATCTTTGTAGATTGTTAAACCATCATCGTATTTTGGTGTTTTGTAGTTAAGGTTTATAGCTTGACTATATGGAACATTTCCGAAAGTTTCAACTAATATTGCATAAGTATAAACGTTTAGAACTTCTATGATTGCAAGTTTGTTTTGTTTGTCTAAAGGATTTTCTGTTAAACCAAGTGGTTTATCGGTAAT
The DNA here is from genome assembly GCF_003254545.1 of Flavobacterium tistrianum. GTDB lineage: Bacteria > Bacteroidota > Bacteroidia > Flavobacteriales > Flavobacteriaceae > Flavobacterium > Flavobacterium tistrianum. The sequence continues at coordinate 122,926 of NZ_QJRH01000063.1, read as the reverse complement.
ATTCTTAGCGCTTTGATCTAAATCCTTTAATACATCTTTATATAAAAATTGCCAATGCTGTTCAGGGATTGTTCTTGTTACTAAGTCGTAATTACTTTCGTCTGTGTAAACGGTCTCTGTAAAATATTGGTTAATTAATCTAATGATGTTATTGTTGACATTTGTATTCGTCATCTGGTCTACCAAACTTTTTTGAGCACTTGTAAACAAAGCTTCTCCCGGTACGCTTGATGGATCTTTTTTGTTTACATTTAATTTTTCTATATCATCAGAGCAGGACGTGAATGTTACTGCGGTTAGTATGATTATAAATATCTTTTTCATGATTTCTTGTTTTAGAATTGGATTTTAATGTTGAAGCTTACGTCTCTTGTAGATGGTAAAGATCCTGTTGAGTAGCCTTGTAAGTTACCAGCTCCTAATCCTGATTCTGGATCTGCGTCTGGCAAGTTTTTGTGTATAATCCAAAGATTTGTTCCAACAATGCTGAAGGTCATTCCGTTGATGAATGTGTTTTTCAACACCTTTTCTGGTAAAGCGTATGTGATTGCTGTTTGTCTTAGTTTGATATAGCTTGCGTCATATACAAATGCTTCATCTGGTAAACCTCTTCTGTAACCTTGAGCTCCAAATCGACTTGCCTCAATTCTAGTAGTGTTTACTTTTCCATCAGGATTTACACCTGGATTTATAAAGCCTCCGCTATCAGCGCCAGATGTCAATGGATTTCTGATAGGGTTTCCTAATTCATTTAAAAATGCCGTGTCATCTGGCAAACCTGTTGCTAAGCCATAATAGCGGTCTAGTGAGAATATTTGTCCGCCTTTTTGCATGTCGATTAAGAATTCAACTGAAAAGTTTTTATAAGTGAATTTATTATTTAAACCTCCTGTGTAATCTGGATTTGCATTTCCAATTGCATTGTCAGATGTTGAAGTTTTGATATATTGACCATTGCTTGGGTCAACAACTGGCTGTCCGTTTAAATAAGTGTATTTAGTTCCATATATTACACCGTATGGTTGTCCAATAGCGGCATTTATTGTTACGCCTCCTTGAAATGATCCTAATTGCAGGTTATCAATGCCTTCTAGTAGGTCTAGTACTTTATTTCTGTTTCTGGCAAAGTTTAAGTTTATTTCCCACGAAAAAGTGTCTGTTTTTATAGGAGTACCATTTAAGCTTATTTCAATTCCTTTGTTTTCAATTTCTCCGGCATTAATTAATTCGTATAAATATCCAGTAGAAGCGGTAAGTCTTAATGGGATGATCTGATCAATAGAATTTGATTTGTAGTAAGAAAAATCAAGTCCTAATCTCTTTTTGAAGAAAGAAAGTTCTAAACCTGCCTCGTAGCTTTTTGTGCGTTCTGGTTTTAGGTTCGGATTATTCTTAGTGTCTTTTACTGATGCTGATGCTGCTCCAAATGCTGTGTTAACTGCATAAGTGTCTAAAACTCTGTCAAATCCAGGGCTGTTTCCAACTTCGGCATAATTAAGTCGAACTTTTCCAAAGGATAGCCAATCTGCTTTTACAAACTTAGAGAATACAAAACTTGAAGAAACAGAAGGGTAGTAGTAAGTGCTATTTGCTTCTGGAAGAGTTGAAGAGTGGTCTCTTCTGATTGTTCCTTCTAGGAATAGATAATCTTCGTATCCAAAAGATGCACTTCCATAGATGCCATCTACACCTATAGCTTCATCTCTTTCGATAGGTGCTAGTAGGGGGCTTACTGTATTTTGTAAAGAGTATAATTTTGGTATAGCAAGTCCGCCATTTGTTGCTGCGAATATTGAATTGTAGTAACTTCTTCGAATATTTACACCGACTACACCTTTAAGGTTTAACTTTTGTGTGATGTCTGTGTTGTAGTTCAGCATGAAGTCATAGTTGTATTCGCTGAAGCCAATGTTTTTTCGCGAGTAACCTGACGATGCTGGGTTTCTGTTAAGAGAACCATCACCACCTCCAGTTCCAATACCAAAATCAACAGGTACACTTCCGATGGCTCTTCTTTCTTCTTGTAGTTCATCATACGTATCAACAGAAATTCGGCCGAAGGCATCTAACCAGCTTGCAATTTTATAGTTTAGAGAAGCATTTCCAATGAATCTGCTTCTACTATCTGATTCGAAATTTTCATAACGTTGAAAATAAGGGTTGTCCCAAAATATTGGAGTCGGATTAGTATATGAATTAGGGTTCCATGATACATTGCGTCCTGTAAGTTCGTAAGCTTGTCTTAAGCTTTTTAAGTCAACGTTGGTTTGCCACCATTGTCTAAAATTACCAGCAATATTGTCATTGTATCCTGTGCTGTTTCTACCAATTGTACTTGTTTTTGTAAAGTTTCCGTATCCTGCCACGGTTAATCTGTCGTTGATTAGGGTCGAAGCATTCAATGTAAAAGTGTTTCTTTTCAAGCTACTGTTTGGTAGTAAACCAGTTTGATCAAGATTGTTGGCTCCTAATCTTAAATAACCATTTTCTAAACCTTTGTCAATTGAAATGGAATTGGTAAGAGCTACTGGTTTTTGGAAAAAAGTAATCGGACCATTTTTAGCAGCTACCCAAGGTGTAGCTTTCATGTAGTTTGGAGACTCAGGATAAAATGCGTCCCATTGATAAACCAGTAATTTTGGATCGAATGCTTGCCCATAAGAGGCATCTTCGGTTAATGGAGTTACATTGTCTAAAATCCCATCTCCATTTATATCAATATGATCTAAATATGAATCTTCGTCCGGACCATAATAAGGCCCATATCCTGCGCCATATTGTTTTTGATATTTTATAAAAGTGCTTTTGTCGACAGAACCAATTGTTACACCTGAATTAACAGTAATTGAGTAGCCTTTTGCTTTTTTGTTTCCTTTTTTTGTTGTTATAACAACAACTCCATTTGCGGCTCTTGATCCATATAGTGCACTTGCGGCAGAACCTTTAAGTACGTTGATGGATTCAATGTCTTCAGGGTTTATGTCTGATGCAGCGCTTCCGTAATCATAACCTGCTCCGGATTGTTCCTGATCTCTTGTGTTAGAATTGTTGTTGCTTACTGGAACCCCATCAATAACAAACAAAGCTTGGTTGTTTCCTGTAAGAGAAGAATTTCCTCTAATTACAATATTGGTAGAACCTCCAAAATTGGTCGTTCTTTTTACTTGTACTCCAGAAACTTTTCCTGATATGGCATTTACGAAGTTGTCACTTTTAACGGCGGCAAGATTTTCACCTTTAACTTCTTGAGTTGCATAACCAAGGGATTTTTTTTCTCTTGATAATCCTAAAGCAGTAACAACAACTCCCTCTAGCTGTTGTGCATCGCTTGATAGTTTAGCATTAATTTTTGTTGAGCTAGCTGGAAATTCTTGTGATTTCATTCCAATGTAGCTAAAAACTAAAACTTGATTTGGTGATGCTTTGATGGAATATTTTCCATCAAAATCGGTTTGTGTTCCAGTTTTTGCTCCTTTTATTAATACACTTACACCTGGTAGAGGCATATTGGCATCATCGGTAACAATACCTGAAACAGTTCTTTCTTGCGCAAAGGTTAGTTGCGCCATTAGTGCTAATAAAAACACTAAGAATCTGTTTGGTTTTGATTTCATATTGTCAAATATTTTGGATTAGTCATGTAATATTCGTAAATACTTGTTAAAAATCCTAATATTTTGTTAATGATTTTTTACAAAGCCTTAAAATTTAACATTGTAACAGATTACAAGTATACTGTTATAAAATTTTATTTCGGCTTGATTTGTGCTACCGTTAGCTAATATTGTCTTCAATAGGCCATTTTTTGTTAGTAATCCTAAACCTACGCCAGCGCTAATTAAGTTGTTGAATTTTCTGCTATTATTTATCGAAGTTTGGTCTTGGTAAATTCCATAATCAAGTATGGTGTGTATGTATAAATTTGAGCTAAGTAAGTATCTGTATTCAGTAATGAATAGATTTGCAACATTTCCTTGTAAACTATTTTCAGAGAAGCCTCTAATGGAGTTTAATCCTCCAAATCTGAAAAGCTCATTCGTTATGTAATTGTCGCTTTTTAGGTATAAGATTTGGGGGTTGATGTAAATAAAGTTTTTTTTATTTAATTCAAAATTGTACGATAGATTTAGACTAGTGTAAAATTGACTAGACGTTTCTGTTGTTTCGACTGTGTTGTTTATTTTTCTTTTTCCAAAACCAAGCAATAGATTTGCATATGATTTTCTTGGGAACAAATAGTTGGAGTTGTCATTTTTTTTGTATTCTAATGCGGTGGTGGAATATGAGTTTTTGAAATCACTTATTGTTGCGCTGTTGGTGTTTTGTATATCGCTTGATTCGGTTGATTGATATCCAATGTATATTTTGGAATTGTAGTTTAGAAAATAACCTAGATTTATTTCTGTTTTTGTGTTTTGAAATGTGCTGTCTTGTTTGAAAATGTTTAGTTGGGCTTTTATTCCTAGCGGACTTCTAAAGATGTATGGGATTTCTAGTTTTGTATTAAAAGTCGTTTGTTTGTTACCGTCGCTTTTCCAGTATAATGAGAATTGTTCTCCTGCATGAAGTGTGTTAATTAAGGAAATGTCTAAATAGCCATTAAGACGTATTTTTTTACTGTCGTCGTTTGAAAATCCAATATAGCCATCAAAAGTGTTTGCTTTTCTTTTCTCTATATAAGTGTAAACTTTTGTTGAGTCTTTTGTGAATAAGATTTCTGGATATTTGGTTTGAGATACAAATTCGAAACTATTAATGTCGTCAGAAAGTTTTTTAACGGTTTCTTGGTTGAAGGTTTTATTGGTGTATTTTCTATTCAATTGTTTTAATGCTCCTTCAGGGAAAAAATCTTTCACTGAGGGATTAGTATAATTCAAAACAATAGAATTTAGAATTCTTTTTTTTTCGGAGTCAAAGTTTAAATCAGCATATATTATGGAGTTCTTTTTCTTAAGGTTTTCTAGTTTAATTTTTGTGAATGCAAAACCAGCTTTTTCTTTATTTGAAATTTCTTGATTTAAAAAGTTTTCAAGTTCTGAGTAGGGGATCGATATGCTGTCTTTCGAAATTTTCTTTGAATCATAAAAGGCACTATTTGTTCCTATATATATATGTATCGCTTCTATCTTATTTTTTAAGTCGATCAAAACGTTATATGTGCTGTCACTGACCTTCTTGTTTTCTATTATTTTCGAATCTATATAGCCATGCTTTGTCAGTTTGTTTAAAGTGTTGTAAATTTCATTGTTGAGAGATTTTATGTTTGTATGTTTTCTGATATATGGTATGGAATCGATTGTTGAGTTTTGTAGTTTGTTGACTCCGTTTATAGTCAGATAAAAAGATTGCGCGAAACAATTTGAGGATAAAAGTAAAATGAGTATGTAATGTAATTGTTTCAAATGCAATTATTTTGTTGGTTAAATGTAAAGCAAATATCTAATGTTTCTCTCTGAAATCATAGATATAAATAATGTTGTTGAAAATTAATGATTTAACGTTTGTATACTGAAAATTATTTTATACATTTGCAACCCCGTAAAAAGCGGGAATTTAATAAACATAATAATTTTTAGTATTAATTATGCCAACAATTCAACAATTAGTAAGAACAGGAAGAACTCAGATCACTAAGAAGAGTAAATCGGTTGCTTTAGATTCTTGTCCTCAAAGAAGAGGGGTTTGTACGCGTGTTTACACTACTACACCAAAAAAACCAAACTCTGCAATGCGTAAAGTTGCGCGTGTACGTTTGACAAATGGTAATGAGGTGAATGCTTACATCCCAGGAGAAGGACATAATCTACAAGAGCACTCGATAGTATTAGTGCGAGGTGGAAGGGTAAAAGATTTACCAGGTGTTAGATATCATATCGTTCGTGGAGCTCTTGATACGTCAGGTGTTGCAGGAAGAACGCAAAGAAGATCTAAGTACGGTGCTAAACGCCCAAAAGAAGCAAAAAAGTAATTTAAAAACTTTTAAGAAAAAGACATGAGAAAAAGAGCGGCAAAGAAAAGACCACTTTTACCGGATCCAAGGTTTAATGACCAATTAGTTACACGTTTTGTGAATAACTTAATGTGGGATGGTAAGAAATCTACAGCTTTTAAAGTATTTTATGATGCAATTGATATCATTGAAACTAAAAAGCAAAATGATGAGAAAACTTCATTAGAGATCTGGAAAGATGCTTTAACAAACGTTATGCCTCACGTAGAAGTACGTAGCCGTAGAGTTGGTGGAGCTACATTCCAAATCCCAATGCAAATTCGTCCAGACAGAAAAATTTCTATGGCAATGAAGTGGTTGATACTTTATTCTAGAAGAAGAAATGAAAAATCTATGGCACAACGTTTAGCTTCTGAGTGTTTAGCTGCTGCTAAAGAAGAAGGTGCTGCGGTTAAGAAAAGAATGGATACTCACAAAATGGCAGAAGCTAATAAAGCATTCTCTCACTTTAGATTTTAATTCGTAAGAAATGGCTAGAGATTTAAAATATACAAGAAATATCGGAATCGCGGCTCACATTGATGCTGGTAAAACAACAACAACTGAGCGTATTCTTTTTTATACTGGAAAGTCACACAAAATTGGTGAGGTGCACGATGGTGCTGCAACAATGGACTGGATGGCTCAAGAGCAAGAAAGAGGTATTACAATTACTTCTGCTGCTACAACTTGTACTTGGAACTTTCCAACTGTGCAAGGTAAAGTTATTCCAGAATCATTACCATACCACTTTAATATTATTGATACTCCTGGGCACGTTGACTTTACTGTAGAGGTAAACCGTTCTTTACGTGTACTTGATGGTTTAGTTTTCTTATTTAGTGCTGTTGATGGTGTTGAGCCACAATCAGAAACTAACTGGAGACTTGCAGATCAATATAGAGTTCCTCGTATGGGATTCGTAAACAAAATGGACCGTCAAGGTGCTAATTTCTTAGCTGTGTGCGGACAGGTTAAAGATATGTTGAAATCGAATGCGGTTGCAATTACTTTACCTATTGGTGATGAGGCTGACTTTAAAGGTATTGTTGATTTAGTTAAAAATCAAGCTATCGTATGGCATGATGAAACTCAAGGAGCTACTTTTGATATCGTTGATATCCCAGCTGATATGGTTGATGATGTGAAACACTACCGTTCTATCCTTATCGAGGAGATTGCTACTTATGATGAGAATCTTTTAGATAAATACATGGAAGATGAGAACTCTATTACAGAGGAGGAAATCAACAATGCATTAAGAGCGGCTACTATTGATATGGCAATCATTCCTATGCTTGCTGGTTCTTCTTTCAAAAACAAAGGAGTTCAATTCATGTTAGATGCTGTTTGTAAGTATTTGCCATCTCCATTAGATAAAGAAGGTATCGAAGGAATTCACCCTGATGATGCTGAATTGTTAGAAGAAGATCAGACTAAAATCTTACGTCGTCCAGATGTAAAAGAACCGTTCGCTGCTTTAGCATTTAAAATTGCTACTGACCCGTTCGTAGGTCGTTTAGCTTTCTTCCGTGCTTATTCTGGACGTTTAGATGCTGGTTCTTATGTTTTGAATACTCGTTCTGGTAATAAAGAGAGAATTTCTCGTATTTACCAAATGCACGCTAACAAACAAAATCCAATCGAATTTATTGAGGCTGGAGATATTGGAGCTGCTGTAGGATTTAAAGATATCAAAACAGGGGATACTTTGTGTGATGAGAAGAGTCCAATTATCTTGGAATCTATGAAATTCCCAGAGCCGGTAATTGGTATTGCTATCGAGCCTAAAACTAAAGCTGACGTTGATAAAATGGGTATGGCTTTGGCTAAATTAGCTGAAGAGGATCCGACGTTTACTGTAAGAACTGATGAGGCGTCAGGTCAAACTATTATTTCTGGTATGGGTGAGCTTCACTTAGATATCTTAGTTGATCGTATGAAACGTGAGTTTAAAGTAGAGGTTAATCAAGGTGAGCCACAAGTAGAGTACAAAGAGGCGTTTACTAAATCTGCTCAACATAGAGAAACTTACAAAAAACAATCTGGAGGTCGTGGTAAATTCGGTGATATCGTATTTAGAATCGAGCCTGCTGATGAAGTTGATGGTAAAGTTCCTGTAGGATTGCAGTTTGTTAATGAGGTAAAAGGTGGTAACGTTCCTAAAGAATATATCCCTGCTGTTGAAAAAGGTTTCCGTGAGGCTATGAAAACAGGTCCATTAGCTGGATATGCTGTTGATAGTTTGAAAGTAACTTTATTAGACGGGTCTTTCCACCCTGTGGATTCTGATGCTCTTTCTTTTGAATTAGCTGCAAGAATGGGGTATAAAGAGTCAGGACGTGCTGCTGGAGCTGTTATTCTTGAGCCAATCATGAAAATCGAGGTTATTACTCCTGAAGAAAACATGGGTGATATCGTAGGTGACTTGAACCGTCGTAGAGGTCAAGTTAATGACATGGGTGATAGAAATGGTGCTAAAACTATTAAAGCTGATGTGCCTTTATCAGAAATGTTTGGTTATGTAACTACATTAAGAACATTATCTTCTGGTAGAGCAACTTCAACAATGGAGTTTTCTCACTATGCAGAAACACCTTCTAACATTTCAGAAGAGGTAATCAAAAAAGCAAAAGGTAACGCTTAATTTTAAGAAAATGAGTCAAAAAATCAGAATAAAACTAAAATCTTACGATCACATGTTGGTAGATAAATCTGCTGAAAAGATCGTAAAAACAGTAAAAACTACTGGAGCGGTTGTAACAGGTCCAATTCCGTTGCCAACTCACAAAAAACTTTTCACTGTATTGCGTTCTCCGCACGTTAATAAAAAAGCGAGAGAGCAATTTGAAGTAATGTCATACAAGAGATTGATTGATATTTATTCATCTTCATCTAAAACTATTGATGCTTTAATGAAACTTGAATTGCCAAGTGGAGTTGAAGTAGAGATTAAAGTATAATTTTTTTATATTTTTTTATATAAAAAGCGAGACATTTTTTGTCTCGCTTTTTTTGTTTGTAAAAGTTAGTTTTAATTAGTGAAATTTTAAAGGTTTATGATTTTATGAATTTTGTAAAAGCCTTTGTTTTAAAGGGATGTGAGTTTTTTTTGTTCTGATTTTATTAATTAATTGTTATGCGTAAAATGTTTGAAGACGGAGAAAACGAGCTCGAATTTTAGTGCCAATAAGGTTTATTTTGACGGTGTTTTGGTGCTTGGATTTTGATAATGAGCGATTTAATTTTTGTAACCGTTTGGTTTATTCAATTTTAATATCTACTTTTGCACTCCCTGTTTGGAAATTTCTGTTATTTTCAAATTGAAGGGAATTTTAGTAATTAATAATTAATATTTATGTCTGGGTTAATTGGTAAGAAAATCGGCATGACTAGTATCTTCGACGAAAACGGGAAAAACATTCCTTGTACAGTAATCGAAGCTGGACCATGCGTTGTTACCCAAGTCAGAACCAACGAGGTTGACGGGTATGAAGCGTTGCAACTTGGTTTCGATGACAAAAACGAGAAACATTCTACTAAAGCTGCTTTAGGGCACTTTAAAAAAGCTGGAACTGTTGCTAAGAAAAAAGTCGTTGAATTCCAAGATTTTGCAACTGAACAAAAATTAGGAGATCTTATTGATGTTACTATTTTTGAAGAAGGAGAATTTGTAGATGTACAAGGTGTGTCTAAAGGTAAAGGTTTCCAAGGTGTTGTTAAACGTCACGGTTTTGGTGGTGTTGGACAAGCTACTCATGGTCAGCACAACCGTTTAAGAGCGCCAGGTTCTGTAGGAGCTTCTTCTTATCCATCTAGAGTATTCAAAGGAATGCGTATGGCTGGAAGAATGGGAGGAGAAAATGTAAAAGTTCAAAACCTTAGAGTTTTAAAAGTAGTTGCTGAGAAGAATCTACTTGTTGTTAAAGGATGCGTTCCTGGGCACAAAAACTCTTATGTAATCATTCAGAAGTAATGGAAGTAAAAGTATTAGATTTCAACGGAAAAGATACTGGAAGAAAAGTTCAACTTTCTGATTCAGTATTCGCAATTGAACCAAACAATCACGCTGTATATCTTGATGTTAAGCAATATCTTGCTAATCAAAGACAAGGTACTCATAAAGCTAAAGAAAGAGCTGAAGTAACTGGAAGTACACGTAAGATTAAAAAACAAAAAGGAACTGGTACTGCTCGTGCAGGAAGTGTTAAGAGTCCATTGTTTAAAGGTGGTGGAACAGTTTTCGGACCAAGACCAAGAAGTTATTCATTCAAATTGAATAAAGGTTTAAAAAGATTGGCTAGAAAATCTGCTTTCTCAATCAAAGCAAAAGAGTCAAATATCGTAGTTGTAGAAGACTTTAATTTTGAAGCGCCAAACACTAAAAATTTCATTAACGTTTTGAAAGCTTTAGGGTTAGAGAATAAAAAATCTTTATTTGTGTTGGGTGAGTCAAATAAAAACGTATATTTGTCGTCACGTAATTTAAAGGCTTCAAACGTCGTAACTAGCTCAGAATTAAGCACTTACGCAATATTAAACGCTAACAATTTAGTGCTTTTGGAAGGTTCTTTAGAGTTAATTGAAGAAAATTTAAGTAAATAATAGGAATATGAGCATCATTATTAGACCTATAGTAACGGAAAAAGTAACCAAAGAAAGTGAAGTTCTAAACCGCTTCGGATTCGTTGTTAACAAAAAAGCAAACAAAGTTGAGATTAAGAAAGCTGTAGAAGCTGCTTATGGAGTAACTATCGTTTCTGTTAACACAATGAATGTGAGACCAGATAGATCTACTAAATACACTAAAAGTGGTTTAATCAGTGGAAAGACAAATGCATATAAAAAAGCAATTGTTCAAGTACAAGAAGGAGAAACAATTGATTTTTACAACAATATCTAAGATAGAAAAATGTCAGTAAGAAAATTAAAACCTATTACCCCGGGTCAGCGATTTAGAGTTGTGAATGGTTATGACGCTATTACAACTGATAAGCCGGAACGCTCTTTGATAGCACCGATAAAAAACTCAGGAGGTAGAAATAGTCAAGGAAAGATGACCATGCGTTATACGGGTGGTGGTCACAAGCAGAGATATCGTATCATCGATTTCAAAAGAACTAAAGATGGAATTCCAGCTACAGTGAAATCAATTGAATACGATCCAAATCGTACTGCATTTATCGCTTTATTAGCTTATGCTGATGGAGAGAAAACTTATATTATCGCTCAAAATGGATTGAAAGTTGGTCAGAAATTAGTTTCTGGACCAGAGTCTCAACCAGAGATTGGTAATACTTTACCTTTAAGCAGAATTCCTCTTGGAACTGTTATATCTTGTATTGAGTTACGTCCAGGACAAGGAGCTGTTATCGCTCGTTCAGCTGGAACTTTTGCTCAGTTAATGGCAAGAGACGGGAAATACGCAACAATTAAAATGCCATCAGGTGAGACAAGATTAATCTTGTTAACTTGTTCGGCTACAATTGGAGCTGTTTCTAACTCTGACCACCAATTAGTTGTATCTGGAAAAGCAGGTAGAACAAGATGGTTGGGAAGAAGACCTAGAACTAGACCAGTAGCGATGAACCCTGTTGATCACCCTATGGGAGGTGGTGAAGGACGTTCTTCTGGAGGGCACCCACGTTCAAGAAACGGATTGCCAGCTAAAGGTTACAGAACTCGTTCTAAGAAAAACCCGAGTAACAAGTATATCGTAGAACGTAGAAAGAAATAATAAGATATGGCACGTTCATTAAAAAAAGGACCTTTCGTTCATTATAAATTAGACAAGAAAGTTCAAGAAAACGTAGAAAGTGGTAAAAATGCAGTTGTTAAGACTTGGTCTAGAGCTTCAATGATTACACCAGATTTCGTTGGACAAACTATCGCAGTTCATAACGGTCGTCAATTTGTACCAGTTTACGTAACAGAAAACATGGTAGGTCACAAATTAGGAGAGTTTTCACCAACTAGATCTTTTAGAGGTCATGCTGGAGCAAAAAATAAAGGTAAAAAATAAAAGAAGCAATGGGAGTTCGTAAAAGAGAAACAGCAGATGCGAGAAAAGAGGCTAATAAGTCTATCGCTTTCGCAAAATTGAATAACTGCCCTACTTCACCTAGAAAAATGCGCTTAGTAGCGGACTTGGTAAGAGGTCAGAAGGTAGAAAGAGCACTTAACATTTTAAGATTCAGTTCTAAAGAAGCTTCAAGAAAATTAGAAAAACTATTATTATCTGCAATCAATAACTGGGAGCAAAAAAATAGTGAAGGTAATTTAGAAGAAGCTGGATTATTTGTTAAAGAGATCAGAGTAGATGGTGGAATGATGTTAAAAAGACTTCGTCCAGCTCCACAAGGTCGTGCACACAGAATAAGAAAACGTTCTAATCACGTAACAATCGTGCTTGGAGCTATCAATAACACACAAAGCAATTCTTAAGCAGCATGGGACAAAAGACAAATCCAATTGGAAATAGACTTGGTATCATCAGAGGATGGGACTCAAACTGGTATGGTGGAAATGATTATGGCGATAAATTAGCTGAAGATCACAAAATCAGAAAGTATATCCACGCTCGTTTATCAAAAGCTAGTGTATCAAAAGTAATCATCGAGAGAACTTTGAAGCTTGTAACCGTTACTATCACTACTGCTAGACCTGGTATCATTATCGGAAAAGGTGGACAAGAGGTAGACAAGTTAAAAGAAGAACTTAAGAAAGTTACTGACAAAGAGGTTCAAATTAACATCTTTGAAATTAAAAGACCTGAGCTAGATGCTTATCTTGTGGCTACAAGCATCGCTCGTCAAATCGAAAGCCGTATTTCTTACAGACGTGCAATCAAAATGGCTATTGCTGCTTCTATGCGTATGAACGCTGAAGGTATCAAAGTTTTGATTTCTGGTCGTTTAAATGGTGCTGAGATGGCGCGTTCAGAAGGTTTCAAAGAAGGTAGAATTCCTCTATCAACTTTCAGAGCTGACATTGACTATGCTTTGGCTGAAGCTCACACTACTTACGGTAGAATGGGTATCAAAGTATGGATCATGAAAGGTGAAGTTTACGGTAAGAGAGAACTTTCTCCACTTGCTGGAATGGACAAAAAACAATCTGGTACAGGTGGTGGAAAAGGTGGAGATGCTCCTAGAGGCAAATCTAACTTTAACAAAGGTGGAAAACCAGACGCTCGTAAAAGAAAGTAAATTTTTAAACTAAAGAAAAATGTTACAGCCTAAAAGAACAAAATACCGTAAGGTACAAAAAGGTAGAATGAAGGGTAACTCTCAAAGAGGGCATGAACTTTCAAATGGAATGTTTGGTATTAAATCTGTACATGAAGATGGAATGTTCTTAACATCTCGTCAAATCGAAGCTGCACGTATCGCTGCAACTCGTTACATGAAGAGAGAAGGACAATTATGGATTAAAATTTTCCCAGACAAACCTATTACTAAGAAACCTCTTGAAGTACGTATGGGTAAAGGTAAAGGAGCAGTTGAGTATTGGGCTGCTGTTGTTAAACCAGGAAGAATTATGTTTGAAGTTGGAGGGGTTCCATTGTCAGTTGCAAAAGAGGCTTTACGTCTTGCAGCTCAAAAACTTCCAGTAAAAACTAAGTTCGTCGTTGCTAGAGATTTCGAAGCATAATTTATATTTATTATGAAACAATCAGAAATAAAAGATCTTTCTGCAGCGGAGTTGCAAGAAAAGCTTAGTCAAACTAAGAAAGTATATGCTGACCTAAAAATGGCTCACGCTATTTCTCCAATTGCTAACCCACTTCAAATTAGAAGCGTTAGAAGAACAGTTGCAAGATTGGCTACAGAGTTAACTAAAAGAGAGTTACAATAATTGTATTCTGCTGAAAGATGGAAGAAAAAAGAAATTTAAGAAAAGAAAGAATAGGTGTTGTTACTTCAAATAAGATGGATAAATCTATCGTTATTTCTGAAGTAAGAAAAGTAAAACACCCATTATACGGTAAGTTCGTGTTGAAAACAAAAAAATACGTTGCACACGACGAAAAAAACGACTGTAACATTGGTGATACTGTAAAGATCAGCGAAACGCGTCCTTTAAGTAAAACAAAATGTTGGAGATTAGTTGAAATCTTAGAAAGAGCTAAATAATTATGGTACAACAAGAATCAAGACTAAAAGTAGCAGATAACACGGGAGCTAAAGAAGTTTTAACTATTCGTGTTTTAGGAGGTACTAAAAGAAGATATGCCTCTGTTGGTGACAAAATTGTAGTTTCTATCAAAGATGCAACTCCAAACGGAAACGTGAAAAAAGGAGCTGTTTCAACTGCAGTTGTTGTGCGTACTAAAAAAGAAGTGAGAAGAGCTGATGGTTCTTATATCCGTTTCGATGACAATGCATGTGTTCTTTTGAATGCTGCAGGGGAAATGAGAGGAACTCGTGTTTTTGGTCCGGTAGCAAGAGAACTTCGTGAAAAACAATTCATGAAAATTGTATCATTAGCACCAGAAGTGCTTTAATTCGTTTTAAGATGATAAAGCTAAAAATAAAATCAGGAGACATTGTAAGAGTTATTGCTGGAGACCATAAAGGTGCTGAAGGTAAAGTTTTACGTGTTTACCGTGAAAAAAACAAAGCGATCGTTGAAGGTGTAAACATGGTTTCTAAACATACTAAACCAAGTGCTAAAAACCCTCAAGGTGGTATCGTTAAGAAAGAGGCTTCTATTCAAATTTCTAACATTGCTTTAATTGATCCTAAAACTAAGGAAACAACTAGAGTAGGTATCAGAGTAGAAGGAGATAAGAAAGTAAGATTTTCAAAAAAATCTAATCAAGTACTATAGTAATGGCATATACACCTAGACTAAAAGAAGAATATAAGAGTAGAGTAATCTCTGCTCTTAAAGAAGAGTTCGGATATACAAACGTAATGCAAGTTCCTAAACTTGAAAAAATCGTTTTGAGCCGTGGAGTTGGTGCAGCTGTATCTGATAAAAAACTTATTGACTATGCAGTTGATGAGTTAACAAAGATCACTGGACAAAAAGCAGTATCTACAATTTCTAAGAAAGACGTTGCATCTTTCAAATTAAGAAAAGGGATGCCTATTGGAGCAAAAGTAACTTTACGTGGAGAAAGAATGTATGAGTTTTTAGATAGACTTATTACTTCTGCTTTACCACGTGTTAGAGATTTCAATGGTATTAAAGCTACTGGTTTTGACGGAAGAGGTAACTACAATCTTGGAGTTTTAGAGCAAATCATTTTCCCAGAAATTGATATTGACAAAGTAAACAAAATTTCAGGAATGGATATTACATTTGTTACTACTGCAAAAACTGACAAGGAAGCGAAGTCATTATTGGCTGAATTAGGATTACCTTTTAAAAAGAATTAAGACATGGCTAAAGAATCAATGAAAGCCCGCGAGGTGAAAAGAGAGAAAACGGTAGCTAAGTATGCTGAAAAGAGAAAAGCTTTATTAGAAGCTGGAGACTATGAAGGTTTACAAAGATTACCAAAAAACGCTTCACCTGTTCGTTTGCATAACCGTTGTAAATTGACTGGAAGACCAAGAGGTTACATCCGTCAATTCGGTATTTCACGTGTAACTTTCCGTGAAATGGCTAACAATGGATTAATTCCAGGTGTGAAAAAAGCAAGCTGGTAATTTAAAAAAGTTTATAAATTGATTAAAGGTTCAGGAAGCGGGGTGCTTCCTGAAAACCATAATCGCAATCAAATACATATGTATACAGATCCTATTGCAGATTATTTGACTAGAGTTCGTAACGCTGTGGCAGCAAACCACAAAGTTGTTGAGATTCCAGCATCTAATCTAAAAAAAGAGATAACTAAGATCTTATTTGATCAAGGTTACATCTTGAGTTACAAATTTGAGCAGAACACAGTTCAAGGTTCTATCAAAATTGCTTTAAAGTACGATAAAGATACTAAAGAGCCTGTAATTAAAGATATTCAAAGAATTAGTAAACCTGGTTTACGTAAGTACGCAGGTGCTGCCAAATTACCAAGAATCCTTAACGGATTAGGAATTGCTATCGTTTCTACATCAAAAGGTTTGATGACTGGAAAACAAGCTAAGCAATTAAATGTAGGTGGTGAAGTAATTTGTTACGTATACTAATTTTAAACACTAGATAAGATGTCAAGAATAGGTAAAAGTCCAATTGTAATTCCTGCTGGTGTAACTGTTGAAGTTAAAGAAGGTAGTATTACAGTAAAAGGAAAAAAAGGTCAACTAATTCAGGAGTTTTCGGACGTAACTGTAAAAGTTGAAGGTGATCAAATCACAATAGAAAGATCATCTGATTATAAAGACCAAAGAGCAAAACACGGATTATACAGAGCTTTAATCAGTAACATGATTGTTGGTGTATCTGAAGGTTTTACAAAAGAACTTGAATTAGTTGGAGTTGGTTATAGAGCTTCAAACCAAGGTCAAAAATTAGATTTAGCTCTTGGATATTCTCACAATATTGTTTTGGAAATTGCTCCAGAAGTATCTTTAGAAACAATATCTGAAAAAGGTAAGAACCCTATCGTAAAATTAACATCATTTGATAAACAACTTTTAGGTCAAGTAGCTGCGAAAATCAGAAGTTTCCGTAAGCCTGAGCCATACAAAGGAAAAGGTGTTAAATTTGTGGGTGAAGTATTAAGAAGAAAAGCAGGTAAATCAGCTTAAAATATAAGATTATGTCATTAACAAAATCTGAAAGAAGACAGAGAATTAAATTCAGAATTAGAAAATCGGTTAGTGGTACTGCTGCAAGACCTAGACTTTCTGTTTTTAGAAGTAATAAAGAAATTTACGCTCAAATTATTGATGATGTAAATGGAGTTACTATATTAGCTGCATCTTCAAGAGAAAAAGAAATAGGAAAAGGTACTAACGTTGAAGTAGCTGCTGCTGTTGGAAAATTAGTTGCAGAGAAAGCGTTAAAAGCTGGGATTGATACCATCACTTTCGACAGAGGTGGATATTTATATCACGGTCGTATTAAATCATTAGCAGAAGGCGCAAGAGCCGCTGGACTTAAATTCTAATATATTATGTCTAAATACAAAAATGTAGAATTGGTAAAACCTAGTGGTCTTGAATTAAAAGATCGTCTAGTTAGTGTAAATCGTGTTACTAAAGTTACAAAAGGAGGTAGAGCTTTTGGTTTTTCTGCTATTGTAGTTGTAGGTGATGAAAATGGAGTAGTTGGTCACGGATTAGGAAAATCTAAAGACGTTTCTGAAGCAATTGCGAAAGCAGTAGAAGATGCTAAGAAAAACTTGGTGAGAATTCCTTTGAACGGTCAATCTGTTCCTCACGAACAAAAAGGTAAATTTGGTGGTGCGCGTGTATTCTTAATTCCAGCATCTCATGGTACTGGAGTTATCGCTGGTGGAGCTGTTCGTTCAGTTCTTGAGTCAGTAGGTATTCACGATGTATTGTCTAAATCTCAAGGATCATCAAATCCACATAACGTAGTAAAAGCAACTTTTGATGCTTTATTGCAAATGAGAAGCGCTCATACTGTTGCAAAACAGAGAGGTATTTCTTTAGAAAAAGTTTTTAAAGGTTAATTCAGGAAATTATGGCTAAATTATTAGTAAAACAAGTAAGAAGCAAAATCAACTGTCCTCTTTCTCAAAAGAGAGGGTTGGAAGCTTTAGGTCTACGTAAAATTGGACAAGTTGTGGAGCATGAGTCAAATCCTGCTATCCTTGGGATGATAAACAAAGTTAAACACTTAGTTTCTGTTGAAGAAGCTAAATAACAAATACTGTTATGAATTTAAGTAACTTACAACCTGCTGAGGGATCTACACACAATCAAAATAAAAGATTAGGTAGAGGAGAAGGTTCTGGAAAAGGTGGTACTGCTGCACGTGGACACAAAGGAGCAAAATCTCGTTCTGGTTATTCTAAAAAGATTGGTTTTGAAGGAGGTCAAATGCCACTTCAAAGACGTGTACCTAAGTTTGGTTTCAAAAACATCAATCGTAAAGAATACGAAGGTGTTAATTTAGATACTCTTCAATTATTAGTTGATAACGGTGTAATTACTGATTCTGTTTCAATGGCAGATTTCGTAGCAAATCGTCTAGCTTCTAAAAATGAGATCGTTAAGATTTTAGGTAGAGGAGAATTGAAAGCAAAATTAAAAGTAACTGCCCACAAATTTACTGCTACTGCAAAAGCTGCTATTGAAGCTGCTGGAGGAGAAGCTGTAACTATATAACTTATCTATTAAGATGAAGAAATTTATTGAATCAATAAGTAATGTTTGGAAAATCGAAGAACTAAAAAATAGAATCTTAATTACTTTAGGATTGCTTTTAGTATATCGTTTTGGAGCACACGTTACGCTTCCTGGAATTGACGCAACGCAATTGACTGGTTTAGCGGGACAAACTAAAAATGGTCTAGGATCTATTCTAGACATGTTCACCGGGGGTGCTTTCTCTAAGGCTTCAGTTTTTGCCTTAGGTATCATGCCTTATATTTCTGCGTCTATTGTTGTTCAGTTGATGGGAATTGCGATTCCATATTTGCAAAAACTTCAAAATGATGGGGAAAGTGGTAGAAAAAAGATTAATCAAATCACTCGTTGGTTGACAATCGCTATCACATTGGTTCAAGGTCCAACTTATATCTATAATTTATACAGAACATTGCCTAGTAATGCATTTTTGCTAGGCTTTAATTCACCTGAATTTTTGTTCTCGTCTGTTATTATCTTAGTTACTGGTACAATTTTTGCTATGTGGCTTGGAGAAAAAATTACAGATAAAGGTATTGGAAATGGTATTTCATTGTTAATTATGGTTGGTATTTTAGCTCGTTTACCACAAGCTTTTATCCAAGAGTTTACAACTCGTGTTACCAATAACAATGGAGGTCCAATGTTATTAGTTATTGAAATTATTGTGTGGCTGTTAGTTATCATTTCTTGTGTATTGCTTACAATGGCAGTACGTAGAATCCCTGTGCAGTATGCTCGTCGTACTACAAGTGGAGATTACGAACAAGATTTGGCAGGTGGTAATAGACAATGGATTCCTCTAAAGCTTAATGCTTCTGGAGTTATGCCAATCATTTTTGCTCAAGCAATTATGTTTATCCCTGCAGCTGTGGCTGGATTGTCTAAATCAGATACATCACAATCTATTGTTGGTGCATTTAGTAATATGTTTGGTTTTTGGTATAATTTTGTTTTTGCAACTTTAATTATTGTATTTACATTCTTTTATACTGCAATCACCGTTCCTACTAACAAAATGGCTGATGATTTAAAAAGAAGCGGTGGTTTTATTCCAGGCGTTCGTCCAGGAGCAGAAACTTCTGACTTCCTTGATAAAGTGATGTCTTTAATAACTTTCCCAGGATCTTTATTCCTTGCTTTGATTGCTGTGTTCCCAGCTATTGTTGTAAGTATTATGGATGTACAACAATCTTGGGCAATGTTTTTTGGAGGTACCTCATTAATAATTATGGTTGGTGTTGCAATAGATACTATTCAACAGATCAATTCATACTTGTTAAACAAACATTATGATGGTTTAATGAAGACTGGTAAAAATAGAAAAGCGGTAGCTTAATATATTTATGGCAAAACAATCAGCAATAGAACAAGACGGATCAATTATAGAAGCATTGTCAAATGCTATGTTCCGTGTAGAGTTAGAAAATGGACATATTGTAATTGCTCATATTTCTGGTAAAATGCGAATGCATTACATCAAGTTATTACCTGGTGATAAAGTGAAACTAGAAATGAGTCCTTACGATTTGTCAAAAGCAAGAATTACTTATCGATATTAAAGGATATTCACTATGAAAGTTAGAGCATCAGTAAAAAAGAGAAGTGCCGAGTGCATTATCGTGCGTAGAAAAGGGAGACTGTACGTAATAAACAAAAAGAATCCTAGATTTAAACAAAGACAAGGATAATTATGGCAAGAATAGCAGGGGTAGATATCCCAAAAAACAAAAGAGGTGTTATTGCACTTACCTATATCTTCGGATTAGGAAAAAGTAGAGCTATTGAGATTTTAGAAAAAGCTCAAGTTAGCCAAGATAAAAAAGTTCAAGATTGGAATGATGATGAAATCGGAGCAATTCGTGAAGCTGTTTCATTTTACAAAATTGAAGGAGAATTACGTTCTGAAATTTCTTTAAACATTAAACGTTTAATGGATATTGGATGTTACAGAGGTATTCGTCACAGATCTGGTCTTCCATTAAGAGGACAAAGAACTAAAAACAACTCAAGAACAAGAAAAGGTAAAAGAAAAACTGTTGCTAACAAGAAAAAAGCAACTAAATAATAAGTAATATGGCTAAAGCAACTGCAAAAAAACGTAAAGTTATCGTTGAATCAACGGGTGAGGCTCATATTTCTGCCACTTTTAATAACATTATTATTTCTTTGACTAATAAGAAAGGTGAAGTTATCTCTTGGTCTTCAGCTGGTAAAATGGGTTTCAGAGGTTCTAAAAAGAACACTCCTTATGCAGCTCAAATGGCAGCAGAAGATTGCACTAAAGTAGCACTTGAGGCAGGACTTAAAAAAGTGAAAGTTTATGTAAAAGGACCAGGTAACGGACGTGAGTCTGCTATCCGTTCTATTCATAACGGTGGAATTGAAGTTACTGAAATTATTGATGTTACTCCAATGCCACACAACGGATGTCGTCCTCCAAAAAGACGTAGAGTTTAATTTTTTATTTTTATAGTATAATCAAGGTAGAACATAAATTATCGAAGGATTAGACCTGAATTCATAATTTCTACCTTAAAATTTTTTTAAAATGGCAAGATATACTGGTCCTAAAACCAAAATCGCTCGTAAATTTGGCGAGGCAATCTTCGGAGATGATAGATCTTTCGAAAAAAGAAATTACCCACCTGGACAACACGGGATGGCTAAAAAAAGAGGAAAAAAATCTGAGTATGCTGTTCAGTTAATGGAAAAGCAAAAAGCTAAATATTCTTATGGAATTTTAGAAAAACAATTCAGAAATTTATTCGAAAAAGCATCAGCGACTAAAGGAGTAACTGGTGAAGTTCTATTACAATTATGCGAAGCAAGATTAGATAATGTTGTTTTTAGAATGGGAATTGCTCCATCTAGAAGAGGTGCGCGTCAAATCGTTTCTCACAGACACATTACTGTAAATGGAGAGGTTGTTAATATTCCTTCTTACCACCTTAAGCCTGGTGATAAAGTTGCAGTTCGTGAAAAATCTAAATCTTTAGAAGCTATCGAACGTTCTTTATCAAATTCAAGTCATGTTTATGAATGGATTACTTGGAACAATGATCTTAAAGAAGGAACTTTCGTTTCTGTACCTGCAAGACTTCAAATTCCAGAAAACATTAAAGAACAATTAATCGTAGAGTTGTACAACAAATAATAATTGACTTAGTCGAAATTTATGGCAATATTTAATTTTCAAAAGCCCGATAAAGTTATCATGATCGATTCAACCGATTTTGAAGGTAAATTTGAGTTTAGACCTTTAGAACCTGGTTACGGATTGACAGTTGGTAATGCACTTAGAAGAGTTTTGCTTTCAGCGTTAGAAGGTTATGCAATTACATCTGTTCGTATCGAAGGTGTAGATCATGAGTTTTCTACTATTTCAGGTGTTGTTGAGGATGTTACCGAAATTATCCTTAATCTAAAACAAGTACGTTTCAAACGTCAAATTGAAGATATCGATAATGAATCAGTTACTATTTCTGTTTCAGGTAAAGATCAATTAACAGCAGGTGATTTTCAGAAATTTATTTCAGGTTTCCAAGTTCTAAATCCAGACCTTGTTATCTGTAACTTAGATTCTAAAATCAAATTGAATTTCGATTTAACAATCGAAAAAGGTAGAGGATACGTGCCTGCTGAAGAGAACAAAAAACAGAATGCTGCAATTGGAACGATTTTTACAGATTCTATTTTTACTCCGGTAAAAAATGTAAAATATGCAATCGAAAATTTCCGTGTTGAGCAAAAGACGGATTACGAAAAATTAGTTTTTGAAATCAAAACTGATGGATCTATCAATCCTAAAGATGCTCTTACTGAAGCTGCTAAAGTTTTAATTCACCATTTCATGTTATTCTCTGACGAAAGAATTACACTTGAGGCTGACGAAATTGCACAAACAGAATCGTATGATGAAGAGTCATTGCATATGAGACAATTGCTTAAAACTAAGCTTGTTGATATGGATTTATCTGTGAGAGCATTAAATTGCTTGAAAGCGGCTGAAGTTGATACACTTGGTGATTTAGTATCGTTCAATAAAAATGACCTAATGAAATTCCGTAATTTTGGTAAAAAATCTTTAACTGAACTTGATGAACTTGTTGCAGTGAAGAATTTAACTTTCGGAATGGATTTAGCTAAATACAAATTAGATAAAGAATAATTTACTTCATATTTTGCTCTCCATGGTGGATTGTAGCAAGATGAAGATAAAAAAAACACGTCATGAGACACGGAAAAAAATTCAACCACTTAAGCAGACAGACTGGACATAGAAAAGCTATGTTGGCTAATATGGCTTGTTCTCTTATCGAGCACAAACGTATTAACACTACTGTTGCTAAAGCTAAAGCGCTTAAACAATTTGTTGAGCCTTTAATTACAAAATCAAAAGAGGATACGACTCACAATCGTCGTATTGTTTTTGCTTACTTACGTAACAAATACGCTGTAACTGATTTGTTCAGAGATGTTGCTGCTAAAGTAGGTGACCGTCCAGGTGGATACACACGTATCATTAAAGTTGGAAATCGTTTGGGAGATAACGCTGATATGGCGATGATCGAACTTGTTGACTTCAATGAACTTTACAACGGAGGTAAAAAAGAAGTTAAAAAAGCGAAAAGCCGTCGTGGTGGTAAAGCTAAAAAAGCTGAAACTGCTGCTCCTGAAGCCCCTGCTGCTGAATCAGAAACGACTACTGAAGCTTCTGAATAATTATGAAAGTAATCATTCTATAAAAATCAAGGATAAACTAATTTTTAGTTTATCCTTTTTTTTTGATTTTTTTGAAACTGCAGAAATGTAACTTATTTAAAATGATAGGTTTTATTTTTACGAGTGAAAGTTTTAAAAAATCTTGGAAGGGCTATTTTAAAGAAGTAAATTTGCAAAATTCTAATTACACTTAAAACCTTGATTAGGTTTTATAACTTGATTAAAAAAAAACAATACAAATTAAATAATGAAATACACAACACGACAAAGCGCCATTTTATTACTTAGTGACGGAACAATCTTTCACGGAAAATCTATCGGAATTAGCGGTAAAACTTTTGGTGAAGTTTGTTTTAATACTGGAATGACAGGGTATCAGGAAATTTTTACTGATCCTTCTTATTTCGGGCAAATAATGGTTGCTACAAATACACATATCGGAAACTATGGTGTTAATGATTCTGAGGTGGAATCTGATAGTATTAAAATTGCCGGTTTAGTTTGTAAAAACTTCAGTTTTAATTATTCTAGAGAAAATGCTTCTGGAAGTTTAGAAGATTATTTTGCTAAACAAAACTTAATCTGTATTTCTGATGTAGATACTCGTGCACTTGTAAGTTATATTCGTGATAACGGTGCTATGAATGCTGTAATTTGTACAGATGGAACTTCAATAGAAGATCTGAAGAAAGAATTGGCTAACGTGCCAAATATGGAAGGTTTAGAATTGGCATCAAAAGTTTCTACTAAGGAGCCATATTTCTTCGGAGACGAAAATGCTACTTATAAAATTTCGGCTTTAGACCTTGGTATCAAAAAGAATATCTTGAGAAATCTTGCAAAAAGAGATTGTTACATTAAGGTGTATCCTTTCGATTCAACTTATAAAGACATGTCGGAGTTTAATCCAGATGGATATTTCTTGTCAAATGGACCTGGAGATCCAGATCCTTTATTTGGAGCAATTCAGGTAGCAAAAGAAATTTTAGCAGATAATAAACCTTTGTTCGGAATCTGTTTAGGACACCAAGTAATTGGTTTAGCAAATGGGGTTGAAACGTATAAAATGTTTAACGGACACCGAGGAATTAATCACCCAGTTAAAAACATCATTACCGGTAAAGGTGAGATAACTTCTCAAAATCATGGGTTCGCTGTTAGAAAAGAACAGTTAGAAAATCATCCAGAATTGGAGATTACCCATGTACACTTAAATGACGGAACTGTTGCTGGAATGCGAATGAAAAACAAAAATTGCTTTTCTGTGCAATATCACCCAGAGGCTAGCCCAGGACCGCATGATTCGTCATATTTGTTTGACCAATTTGTAGAGAATATTAAAAGTAGCAAAGCCTAAAACGATGTAGTTAATAAATAAACGGGTCTAATGACTAAAGCTCGTTTATGGTATTAAATATTTTTATAATTTCGAAAAAAAAATATAATTTATTAATAAAAAACAAAAATAATGAGTATTATAATTAAAGTTCACGCAAGACAAATTCTTGATTCTAGAGGTAATCCTACTATTGAAGTTGATGTAGTAACTGAAAATGGAGTTTTAGGTAGAGCTGCTGTTCCATCTGGAGCATCAACTGGAGAGCACGAAGCTGTTGAATTACGTGATGGAGGTAAAGCTTATCTAGGTAAAGGTGTTTTGAATGCAGTGAATAATGTAAATACTATTATTGCTGAAGAATTAGTTGGAACTTCTGTTTTCGAACAAAACACAATTGACCAATTAATGATTGATTTGGATGGTACTCCAAACAAGTCTAAATTAGGAGCTAATGCTATTTTAGGAGTTTCTTTAGCTGCTGCAAAAGCTGCTGCTAACGAACTTGGATTGCCATTATACAGATACGTAGGTGGTGTTTCTGCTAATACATTGCCAGTTCCAATGATGAATATCATCAACGGAGGTTCTCACTCTGATGCGCCAATCGCATTCCAAGAGTTTATGATTTTCCCAGTAAAAGCTACTTCTTTTACACATGCTATGCAAATGGGAACTGAAATTTTCCACAACTTGAAAAAAGTATTACACGATAGAGGTTTAAGTACTGCTGTAGGTGATGAAGGCGGTTTTGCTCCAAACTTAGCTGGTGGAACTGAAGATGCTTTAGATACTATTAAACTTGCGGTTGAAAAAGCTGGATATTCTTTCGGTGACGAAATCATGATTGCTCTTGACTGTGCTGCTTCTGAGTTTTATGTAAATGGTAAATACGATTACACTAAATTTGAAGGAGAAACTGGAAAAATCAGAACATCTGCTGAGCAAGCTGAATACTTAGCTGAACTTGCTACTAAATACCCAATTATCTCTATCGAAGACGGTATGTACGAAGATGACTGGGATGGATGGAAAGCTTTAACTGAAAAAATTGGAGATAAAGTTCAATTAGTTGGAGATGATTTGTTTGTTACTAATGTTGCTCGTTTGTCAACTGGTATCGAAAAAGGAATTGCTAACTCAATCTTAGTAAAAGTAAACCAAATTGGAACTTTAACTGAAACTATTGCAGCAGTAAATATGGCTAAAAACGCTGGATATACGTCTGTAATGTCTCACCGTTCTGGAGAAACTGAAGATAATACAATCGCAGATTTAGCTGTTGCTTTAAACTGTGGTCAAATTAAAACAGGTTCTGCTTCTCGTTCTGATCGTATGGCTAAATACAACCAATTATTGAGAATTGAAGAAGAACTAGGAAGTACTGCTTATTTCCCTGGTTTAAATGCTTTTAAAATCAAATAATCTTAGAAATTATATATTGGAAAAAACCATCTGCCACCGCGGATGGTTTTTTTTTGGAGTTTTAACAAATTCATAGCAGTATTCTTTTTTTAATTAGTCTTAAATTCATTAGATTTGATAAATTATTATTTAAAGAATTATTTCCAGTATATTATGTCAAAAATAGCTACATTAGAAATAGATGGTAAAAAGATTGAGCTTCCGGTAATCACAGGAAGTGAAAACGAATCAGCTATCGATATTAACAAATTACGTGATTTAACAGGTTATATTACACTTGATCCAGGTTACAAGAATTCGGGATCTTGCACAAGTGAAATTACTTTCCTAGATGGAGAAGAAGGAATTTTACGTTACAGAGGATATTCAATTGAAGATCTTGCTGAAAAAGCTAGTTTCTTGGAAGTTTCATATCTTTTGATTTTTGGTGAATTGCCTACGGCTTCACAATTAGAAGATTTTGAAAATGGTATTAAAAAGCATTCTTTGGTAAACGAAGAAATGAAAAATATCATCGATGGCTTCCCTAAAACAGCTCACCCTATGGGAGTGTTATCTGCTTTAACAAGCGCTTTAACAGCTTTTAATCCTAAAGCGGTTAATGTTGATAATGAGAAAGAAATGTATGAAGCTATTTGTAAAACAATGGCAAAATTTTTAGTGATTGCTACATGGACTTACAGAAAATCTATGGGTTATCCTTTGAATTACTATGATAATACTAAAGGTTATGTAGAAAGCTTCATGCAATTAATGTTTAAATTGCCTACGGGACCTTACGCTGCAAATCCAGTAATCGTAAATGCTTTAGATAAATTATTTATTCTTCATGCTGATCACGAGCAAAACTGTTCTACTTCTACAGTTAGAATGGTAGGTTCTTCTCACGCCGGCTTATTTGCTTCTGTTTCTGCAGGAGTTTCTGCACTTTGGGGGCCACTTCACGGTGGAGCAAACCAAGCAGTGCTTGAAATGTTAGAAGAAATTAACAAAGACGGTGGAGATACAGATAAGTTTTTAGCGAAAGCAAAAGACAAAAATGATCCATTCCGTTTGATGGGATTCGGGCACAGAGTTTACAAAAACTTTGATCCAAGAGCTAAAATCATCAAAAAAGCAGCAACAGAAGTATTAGAAACTTTAGGTGTTGAAGATCCAATTTTAGAAATTGCAAGAAAATTAGAAAAAGCTGCTCTTGAAGATGAATATTTCAAATCAAGAAACCTATATCCAAACGTTGACTTCTACTCTGGAATTATCTATAGAGCTTTAGGAATTCCAACTGATATGTTTACTGTAATGTTTGCTATTGGAAGATTGCCAGGTTGGATTGCGCAATGGAAAGAAATGCGTGAAAATAAAGAGCCAATCGGAAGACCAAGACAAATTTATACAGGACATCCTTTAAGAGAATTTAAGTCTAATAAATAAAAAACGAAAGCTTCACTTTACTGTGAAGCTTTTTTTATATTTGCTCAAAATATAATAAAGTTATGTTGCAATTAAATGTAAAGAACGAAACGTCTCGGCTTCGGGCTGTAGTTTTGGGTTCTGCTGTTCATAATGGTCCAACTCCAACTATAGATGAGGCTTATGACCCTAAATCATTGGAACATATTAAGGCAGGAACTTATCCTGTAGAAAAAGATATGGTTGCTGAAATGGAAGCTTTTAATGCTGTTTTTCAGAAATATGATGTAACTGTTTATCGTCCGGAAATGATCGAAAATTATAATCAGATTTTTGCTCGTGATATTGGATTTGTAATTGACGATGTTTTTGTAAAATCAAATATTCTGCCAGATAGAGAACGAGAATTAGATGCCATTCAATATGTAATTGATCAGATTGATCCCTTAAAAGTTGTTCGTCCTCCAGAAGAAGTTCATATTGAAGGAGGGGATGTTATGCTTTGGAATGATCATATTTTTATTGGAACTTATAAAGGGAGTGATTATAAAGACTACATTACTGCAAGAACCAATATGCATGGTGTAAATTATATCAAATCTTTGTTTCCTAATAAAATTGTAAAAGAGTTTGATTTAGTAAAATCTAAGTTAGAAGCAAGAGATAATGCACTGCATTTAGATTGTTGTTTTCAACCTGTTGGAAAAAATAAAGGAATTATCTACAAAAGAGGTTTTCGCGAAGAAGCGGATTATCTTTATTTAGTGAAACTTTTTGGAAAAGAAAACTTATTCCATATCGAAAGAAACGAAATGTATAATATGTTTTCAAATGTTTTTTCAATTGATGAAAATGTAGTGGTTTCAGAGAAAAACTTTACAAGATTGAACAACTGGCTTCGAGAAAATGGTTTTACGGTTGAAGAGATTCCCTATGCTGAAATTTCAAAACAAGAAGGTTTATTGAGATGTTCAACTTTACCATTAATTAGAGACTAAAAGAGTTTTTTTTGTTTCAGGTTTCAAGTTTTTTATAAGACGTGAAACCTGAAACTTTAAGCGAAAAAATATATAAAAAATGAAACAAACTACTAATGCTATCGTGATGATTCGTCCAGTTGCATTCAGAATGAATGAACAGACGGCTGTAAATAATTATTATCAAAAAGTATTAGACGGACTTTTGCCAAGTACTGTTAATGCTAAAGCGCAACAAGAATTTGATGCTTTTGTAGAAAAGTTAAGAGCGGTTGGTGTTGACGTAACTGTTGTTGATGACAATTTAGAGACAGATACTCCAGATAGTATTTTTCCAAACAATTGGGTTTCATTTCATGAAAATGGAGACGTTGCACTTTATCCAATGTTTGCTGAAAATCGTCGTCAAGAACGCCGTGAAGATATTTTGGATACTTTGGAAGAAAAAGGATTTGAAATTTCTAATATCATGGATTATACTTCTGCAGAAGAAGACGGCATTTTCTTAGAAGGAACAGGAAGTTTGCTTTTAGACAGAGCTAATGGAAAAGCATATTGTGCATTATCTCCGAGAGCAGATGAAGAATTGTTTATAGAGTTCTGCGAAGATTTTGATTATGCTCCAGTTATTTTCGAAGCTTTTCAAACAGTTGATGGAGAACGAAAACTAATTTATCACACTAATGTGATGATGTGCTTAGGTGAAACTTTTGCAGTTATTTGCGCAGATTCTATTGATGATAAGAAAGAGCGAAAAATGGTTTTAGATAATCTGAAAGAAGATAAAAAAGAAATTATTTTAATTACAGAAGATCAGGTGAACAATTTTGCTGGAAATATGCTTGAGGTTCGTGGGAAAGATGATAAGAGATATATTGTAATGAGCGCTTCTGCACATCAAAGCTTGACTCCAAAACAAATTACGCAGTTAGAAAATCATGCAGAGATTTTGAGTTCAAGTCTTGATACTATCGAAGCTTGTGGCGGTGGAAGTGCAAGATGTATGATGGCTGAAGTTTTCTTGCCAAGAGAATAAAATAAAACTAATTTATAAAAGAAAAGGGATAGAATCATAAGTGATTTTATCCCTTTTCTTTTTGGAAAATGTATTTGAATTAAAAATTTCCTTTAATAATATTTACAATTGCACTTACAATATATTGAATGCCGATTGAAATTACGATAAAGCCTACAATTCTTGAAATTGCAACAATTCCCGAAGCTCCTAAAATTCTAGCTAGATAATGTGCGCTCTTTAAAATCGCAAAAATGGCTACAGCAATAGCTAGTATAGCTAATGAAGAAATTATAATTTCTTCTATTCCATGGTGTTCTTGATAGAAAGCAATTAAAAGTGACATAGATCCAGGGCCGGCAAGCATTGGTATTGCTAATGGCGTAAGTGCGATATCATTTCTGTGTTGCGCCTCATTTTCAATTTTTTTATTGATTCCTCGTTTTTTGTTGAATTTGCCTGAGAGTAAAGAGAATCCAGAATTTACAATTACTATTCCTCCTGCTATTCTTAGAGCATCTATACTAATGCCGAAAAAAGTTAGAACATATTGGCCAATAAAATAGGAAACCAATAATATGATGAAAACATTAATAGCAGTCCAGAGAGAAATACGTGATCTTTCTTTTTGAGAATCGTGTTGTGTTAATCCAACAAAAATAGGTACAGTTCCGATTGGGTTCAATACCGAAAATAAAGCAGCAAATAAGTAAATAAATAATTCCATATTACATTGGTTAGTGAAGTAAATGTAGTTATTTTTTGATGCTTTTGTATGAAAATATGTTATGTTTCTGTTTTTAATTGCTATTAATTCTAAATCAAAGACATAAAGTTAAATCGTTCTTTTTTGATTACTTTTGCAGTCTAAACAAAAACTATGAAAAGTAAAAAAACATTAGTTATAGGCGCATCTACAAATCCAGAACGTTACTCATTTAGAGCTGTTAATATGTTGGTTGGGAAAGGACATTCAGTATTGGCTATTGGTCAAAGAGCAGGTGAGGTTGCTGGAGTAAAAATTCAAACAAAGACAATCCCGATTAAAAATATTGATACCATTACTTTGTATTTAAATCCTGTTCGTCAAAGAGATTATTATAATTATATAATTGAATCACATCCTAAGCGAGTAATTTTTAACCCTGGAACTGAAAATCCAGAATTTTACCAATTATTAGAATCTAATGGTATTGAGGTAGAAGTAGCTTGCACTTTAGTCTTATTAGCTACAAATCAATATTAAGCATTTTTTTAGTAAAGAAAAAGAAAGAGGTTTCGTGCTAAATTTTAAATAGGATTAAGACTTGAATTTAATGGCTGTAATTTAGGCTAAACCATTAAAAGTATTACTTTTGTCGTCATGGAATTTTCATCAAAATTAATTGAAAAAGCAGTAAACGAAATGTCGCAATTGCCAGGAATAGGTAAGCGTACGGCACTTCGATTAGTTCTTCATTTGTTGAAACAGCCTAAAGAACAAACTGTTTTTTTGTCTCAAGCATTATTGAATATGCGAGAGGATATTAAGTTTTGTGAAAGTTGCCATAATATTTCTGATACTAAAATTTGTGAAATCTGTGCTAATCCAGTTAGAAATCATGAAACAATATGTATTGTAGAAGATATTAGAGATGTGATGGCAATAGAAAATACTGGACAATTTAAAGGAATATATCATGTTCTAGGCGGAAAAATTTCGCCAATTGAAGGAGTAGGGCCAAATCAGTTAAATATTTCTAGTTTGGTAACAAAAGTGAAATCAGGAACTGTGTCGGAAATTATTTTTGCATTAAGCTCAACAATGGAAGGAGATACAACCAACTTTTACATTTATAAACAAATAGCAGATTCTAATATTATAATCTCAACGATAGCGAGAGGGATATCGGTTGGTGATGAATTGGAGTATGCAGACGAAATAACATTAGGACGAAGTATTTTGCACAGAATCCCTTTTGAAAAAACATTTAAAAATAATTAACAGAGCCCCAAACAAAAGTTAGGTTTTCCTGAATATTAAATGGAAAAGCTATACTTGCCATAAAATTGAACGAATGACAAAAAAAAGTTTTTTTCTATTCTTATTAATTTCAGTATTATTTACATCATGTATTCCGATTAAAGATTTGGTTTATCTTCAAGATAAAAATGATTCTGGAGAGCAAGCAGCGATTGCAGCGGTAGAAGCAAAACCGTATAGATTGCAAGTTAATGATATCTTAAAAGTCAATATAAAGGCAATAGATCCAAAACTGGTTTCTATTTTTAATACAACAGAAGATCAAGGGGGGCAAGCAGGAAAAAGTGAATCGGCTTTATACTTTGATGGTTTTACAGTTGATGATCATGGGAATATTAGGATGCCAATTCTTGGAGAGATAAATGTAATTGGTTATACACTTGAAGAAGTTCGTGTGAAAATTGAAAAGAAATTGCTTGAAGAATATTTTAAAAGCGAAGCCAATATTTTTGTTACCGTTAAATTAGCAGGTTTTAGATATACCATTAATGGAGAAGTTGGAAGTACAGGGACAAAAACATTGTTTAAAGATAATGTAACTATTTTGGAAGCTGTTGCAAATGCGGGAGATATCACAACAGTTGGTAATAGAAAAGAAGTAACCGTAATTCGTCAGACCCCAACAGGTGTGCAAATGCATGATATTGATCTTACAGATGTAAATGTGATGAAATCACCTTATTATTATTTACAGCCAAATGACTATATCTATGTTAAGCCATTGAGACAAAAAACCTGGGGAACAGGTCAGACGGGAATACAGTCAATTGGAACGATAATTACATTATTGTCCTTAGCTACAACTGTTTACCTAATTATAAAGTAAAAATAATTTTTTAAAATGTTAGATATTAAAGACCTTGCCATTTTTGAAAATCATTCGCACTTTGATTTTAAGGGGTTTCTATTGAAAATTACGAGTTACTGGAAATGGTTTCTTGTGTGTTTGATTATTACATTCACTATTGCTTATCAGATAAACATTCGTAAAGAAAAAATTTATGAAATGCAGACTCTGGTTTCTATTAAAGAAGAAAATAATCCTTTTTTTACTTCAAATACAAGTCTGGTTTTTAATTGGGGAGGAATTTCTGATCAGGTAAATGGTATTTCCACAATTCTCCAATCAAGATCTCATAATGAGTTGGTGATTGATAAGTTGCAATTTTATATTGATTATTTAGAGCAAGGAAAATATAATTTAATTGATTCATACGGAGCTGTACCATTTTATGTTGATATTGATAAAACTAAGGGACAGCTTGCAAATGCCCTAATTGGTATTAAGTTCTTAAGTGAAAATGAATATCAGATTCAGATTCCATTTGAAAGTAGCTCAGTTTCACTGATTACTTACAGTAATAATTCTTATGGCAATACTTCTGTACAGCCTATAACTTTTATAAAGAAATATAAAGTTGGAGAAGCTGTTAATCTTCCGTTTCTGAATTGGAAGCTTCAAATAAATGATAATCCGGGTTTTTATAAGGGGAAAGAGTACTTCGTAAGATTTAATGATTTTGATGGAACCGTATCTCAATATAAAGGGGTGAATGTGGACGCAGGTAAAAGCGGCGGATCGATATTAACTTTGTCAATGCAGGGAACAAACAAAGCAAGAATGGTTGATTATTTGAATTCTACTGTAAAAATGCTTATTAAAATCCAGCTTGATGGGAAAAATCAATTTGCTACAAATACCATTAGATTTATTGATAGCACTCTTGTGGCAATGGAATCTCAGCTTAAGCAAACAGGTAACGAATTAAAAACTTTTCAAAAAGATAAAAATGTTTACGAAATAGAAGGCGGTGGTTCTAAAGTTTCAGAAAAAATAATGGATTTCGATGTTGAAAAAGACCAAATAGCAAGAAAAATAGCCTACTATAATTCGTTAAAAACATATTTGAACAATAGTGTCGACTATTCTAGATTACCAGCTCCTTCTGTTGCTGGAATAGAAGACCCCAATATTGTTGCTAATGTTTCTAAACTTATTGCACTTTCTACTCAAAGATCTGAAATGGCTTATGCAGTAAAAAGTGAAAAAATATTTAAGGATTTTGATAATCAAATGGCGGCAGTGAAAAACGTTCTTCAAGAGAATATTGTTACTGCAAAAGCTTCTCTATTGTATGATTTATCATTAGTTAATGCAAAAATTGGCCAAGCAGAAAGTACAGTGAGAAGACTCCCTGCAGAGCAGCAAGAATTATTAAAAATCAAGAGAAAATATGATTTAAATGATAATATTTACACGGAATTTCTTCAAAAAAGAAATGAAGCAGAAATTGTAAGAGCTTCCAATTTGTCAGATATTCATTTTATAGATCCTGCAAAAGATATTGGCGGAGGGTTAATTGGTCCTAAGACTTCTGTGAATTATGTAATGGCACTATTCTTAGGTATTTTAATTCCATTGCTGTTTGTTCTAGTAATCTTTTTTATTAATAATTCAATTCAGAATAGTGAAGATATTAGTAAATTAACTCAAATTCCATTGCTTGGTGTTATCGGACTAAATAAGGATTCGGGTAGTTTAGCAGTTTTTGACAAGCCGAAATCGGCTCTTTCAGAAGCTTTTAGAGGCATACGGTCTTCACTTCAGTTTTTGTATAAAAAGCAGCAAGTGAGCGGGTCAAAAACATTAATGATTACTTCTTCGATTAGTGGAGAAGGAAAAACATTTTGCTCTATTAATATTGCTACCGTTTTTGCTTTAAGCGAAAAGAAAACTGTAATTGTTGGTCTAGATTTAAGAAAACCAAGATTAGCTGATGAATTTCAAATAAAATCATCTTTAGGAGTTGTCAATTATTTGATAAAACAAAATAATTTGAAAGAAATTACTAATTCTACACCAATACCAAATTTAGATGTAATTTTATCTGGACCAATTCCTCCAAATCCTTCTGAGTTAATTTTAAGTGATGCAATGAAAGAATTGATTGATGAGTTAAAACAGAAATATGATTATATCATTTTAGATACTCCTCCAGTTGGTTTGGTTGCAGATTCATTAGAATTGGTTCAGTTTGCAGATGTGACATTGTATATCGTAAGACAGAATTATACTAAAAAAGATATGATAACAGTATTAAATACCAGACTTAAACGTGGAGAATTAAGTAATGTTAGTATTGTATTAAATGGTTATGAAAATAAAGCAAAATATGGTTCTGGTTATGGCTACGGCTACGGTTACGGGGCATATTCAAATGGTTATCATGAAGAAGCAGTAAAAGTTGGGTTTTGGAAAACATTTATGAGTCGAATTAGAAAAAGTTAAATTTGGATAAATGGAAAATAAAACAAAAAATACAATTTTAATCACCGGAGGAGCTGGATTTATAGGTTCGAATCTGACCGAGTATTTTTTACACTTAGGTTATAAGGTCGTTTGCTTGGATAATTTTTCAACAGGACATCGTCATAATTTGAAAGATTTTTTAGATAATCCAGATTTTAAATTAATCGAAGGTGATATCCGAAATTTAGCTGATTGTAATTTAGCAGTTGAAGGAGCAGATTATGTTTTGCATCAAGCTGCTTTAGGTTCTGTTCCAAGATCAATAAAAGATCCAATTACTACCAATGATGTAAATGTTTCGGGTTTTTTAAATATGCTTACGGCAGCGCGCGATGCAAAAGTAAAACGATTTGTATATGCAGCGAGCTCGTCAACTTATGGAGATTCTCAAGGATTGCCAAAAGTAGAAGATGTTATAGGAAAACCATTATCTCCTTATGCAATTACTAAATATGTAAATGAGCTATATGCAGAAATTTTCAGTAAAACTTATGGCTTAGAAACAATTGGTCTTCGCTATTTTAATGTTTTTGGAAGAAAGCAAGATCCAGATGGAGCTTATGCGGCTGTAATACCAAAATTTGTAAAGCAGTTTATGAATCATGAAAGTCCAGTAATCAATGGAGATGGAAATTATTCGCGTGATTTCACTTATATTGATAATGTTATTCAGATGAATGAGCTGGCAATGACTTCTCAAAATCCGAAAGCGATTAATTCTATTTACAATACTGCATTTGGAGATAGAAATACATTAAATGATTTAGCTAAATATTTAAAAGAATATTTATCAGAGTTTGATCCAAAAATAAAAGATGTACCAATTATTTATGGAGAAACCAGAGTAGGGGATATTCCCCATTCATTAGCAAGTATCGAAAAGGCAAAAACAATGCTTGGTTATAAACCAAAATATTCTTTGCAAGAAGGATTGAAAGAAGCTGTGTGGTGGTACTGGAATAATTTAAAATAAATAGATCAAGATAAAATAGATCAAATGAAAATTACAAAAATTTGCTGCATTGGTGCAGGATATGTTGGTGGTCCAACTATGGCAGTTATTGCTCAGAAATGCCCACACATTCAAGTTACAGTTGTTGATTTAAATGAACAAAGAATTGCGGATTGGAATGATCCGAATCCTGAAAATATTCCTATTTATGAGCCAGGTCTTTCTGAAATTGTAGCAGAAGCGAGAGGCAGAAATCTGTTTTTTTCTACAGATGTTGATCAAGCAATAGATGAAGCACAAATGATATTTATTTCAGTTAATACTCCAACCAAAACTTACGGGAAAGGAAAAGGAATGGCTGCTGACTTAAAATATATTGAGTTATGCGCAAGGCAAATAGCAAGAGTAGCAAAACAAAATAAAATTGTAGTCGAGAAATCTACTTTGCCAGTTAGAACGGCTGAAGCAATTAAAAGTATATTAGATAATACAGGAAATGGCGTTCAATTTCAAATTTTATCTAACCCAGAATTTTTGGCGGAAGGAACTGCAGTTGCAGATTTGTTAAATCCAGATCGAATTTTAATTGGTGGAGATACAACACCAGAAGGAGAAGAGGCTATTAATTCGCTAGTAGAAGTTTATTCTAATTGGGTTGATAAAGATCAAATTCTAACAACAAATGTTTGGTCATCAGAATTGTCTAAACTTACTGCAAATGCATTTTTAGCACAGCGTATTTCTTCTATTAATGCAATGTCGGAATTATGCGAAAAAACGGGCGCTGATGTGAACGAAGTTGCAAAAGCAATTGGAATGGACAGTAGAATTGGACCTAAATTCTTAAAAGCTTCAGTAGGATTTGGAGGCTCTTGTTTTCAAAAAGATATTCTAAACTTGGTTTACATAGCAAAGTCATACGGATTGAATGAAGTTGCGGATTACTGGGAACAAGTCATTATTATGAATGATCATCAAAAAAGAAGATTTTCAAATAAAATTGTTCAGACATTATATAATACTGTTGCTGATAAAAAAATTACTTTTTTAGGTTGGGCTTTCAAAAAAGATACAAACGATACTAGAGAATCTGCTGCAATTTATGTGGCTGATGATTTAATAAATGAACAAGCTAAAATTTCAGTTTACGATCCGAAAGTTTCTGAAAATAAGATGTTAAGTGATCTAGATTATTTAGAAACAAGATTAAATAAAGAAAACGCAAAAGCGTTAAATGTTTTTGAGAATGCTTACGAAGCGTGTAAAGATGCACATGCAATTGCTGTTTTAACAGAGTGGGACGAATTTACAACGTATGACTGGCAAAAAATTTACGATTCTATGCATAAGCCAGCTTTTATTTTTGATGGAAGAAATATTTTGAATGCTAAAGAATTAGAATCTATAGGTTTTATTTACAATGGTATAGGGGCATAAAGTTTTTAGTGAAGTAAAATGATGTTTTTAATGTGAAGTGTAGTAGGTTTTGCTTCGTGATAAATAAGAAGAATGAATTGGTACGTAGTTTATACAAAGCCTAAATGGGAAAAAAAAGTTGCAGATAAACTCAATCAATTAGGAATTGAGTGTTATTGTCCTCTTATTATTCAAGTTAAGCAATGGTCTGACAGAAAGAAAAAAATTGAGGTTCCGCTTTTTAGTTCCTATGTTTTTGTAAAATTGGAGGATTCAGAAAGAAATTTAGTTTTTCAAGTCGCAGGAGTTATAAGGTACTTATTTTGGCTTGGAAAACCAGCAATTGTAAAAGACCAAGAAATTGAAATTATAAAAGCTAGTCTTAAAGCGTCAAATATTAGTGATATAACTGTTTCAACTCTTCAAGTAGGAGATAAAATTAAATTAGAATCAGGTGCATTTGTTAATCAAAATGCAATTGTTAGGGAAGTTTCTAATAATTACTATATATTAGTTTTAGAAAGTTTGGGCTGTGTTTTAAAAATAAAATACAAATAACAACGTTATCAAGTAAAAATTAAACAGAAGAGAAGTCTTTTTTTAGATTTTTTTCTTCTGTTTTTTTTATAAAGTAATTATTTACAGCCTGATTAATAATATGTTGTAGTTAAGCGTTTTTAAATTAACAATTTGTTTTTGAGTATTACGTGAAACCGTATTGAATAACTAGACTTAATATATTATATTTGCGCGAAAATGATTAATTTAGGCATCTGAGTCAGATTTTGTGACTTGGAACGGCGAAGCCGTGAGTTTTTAAAAGCCTAAATAAATTAAAAAAATGGAATTAGAAAAAAATGTTAAAATTGCAGTTATTGGTTTAGGCTATGTTGGATTGCCATTAGCTCGATTATTTGCAACAAAATATTCTGTAGTTGGTTTTGATATAAATGAATCTAGAATTAATTCTTTAAAATCGGGAACCGATACAACTTTAGAAGTTGAAGATGATGTTTTACAAAAAGTCTTAATTGCAGAACCCAGTAAGGAAATTGGTTTATATTGTACAACTTCATTAGAAGATATTCAGAATTGCAATTATTATATAGTTACAGTTCCTACTCCAGTCGACAGGAATAATAGACCAGATTTAACACCCCTTTACAAATCGAGCGAAACTGTCGGTAAAGTTTTAAAAAAAGGTGATGTTGTTATTTATGAATCTACTGTTTATCCTGGAGTAACAGAGGAACAATGTGTGCCAGTTTTAGAACAGGTTTCGGGATTGAAATTTAATGAAGATTTTTTTGCAGGATATTCCCCAGAAAGAATTAATCCAGGAGACAAAGAACATACAGTTGAAAAAATCCTAAAAGTTACTTCTGGTTCAACTACAGAAACCGGTTTAAAAGTTGATGCATTGTATAAATCGGTAATTACTGCAGGAACGCATTTAGCGCCTACTATAAAAGTTGCAGAAGCGGCAAAAGTAATTGAGAACTCTCAGAGGGATATTAATATTGCTTTTGTCAATGAATTGGCGAAGATTTTCAATCTAATGAATATTGATACACAAGAAGTGCTAACGGCGGCAGCGACAAAATGGAATTTTTTGCCTTTTAAGCCAGGTCTTGTTGGAGGACACTGTATAGGCGTGGACCCTTATTATTTGGCGCAAAGGGCTCAAGAGTTTGGATACCACCCTGAAATAATTTTAGCAGGAAGACGTTTGAATGATAGTATGGGAGAATATGTAGCTTCACAAATAGTGAAGCTAATGATTAAAAAAGGTATTTCGGTTAATGGAGCTGAATTATTGATGCTTGGAATTACCTTTAAAGAAAATTGCCCAGACGTAAGAAATACTAAAATTGTAGATGTTGTAAAAGCGTTAAATGAGTATGGGATTTTAGTCACCATATTTGATCCTCTAGCAGATGTACATGATGTAATAAAAGAATATAATTTAGTAACATTAAACTCTCTTCCAAACAATAAATTTGATGCCATAGTTCTGGGAGTTTCACACGCTGAGTTTTTAGAATTAGATTTTGTTGAATTGCAAAAGTCAAATAGTTTATTATATGATGTAAAAGGAGTTTTAGGTGCTATAGCCGATAATAGACTATAGAACTAAAAGTCTTTTTTTATTTTTAGAGAAAATGGAAACAAAAAATTCAATAATACATGTGGTTCTAACGGGGGGAGTAGGCAGTAGGTTATGGCCTCTTTCTCGTAAAAGCAGACCAAAACAGTATTTAGAGATATTTGAAGGGAAGTCATTATTCGAAATGACGGTAGAACGCAATCGTCATTTAGCTGATAAAGTGATGGTAGTAGGAAATGTTGATAATCATCATTTGAGTGGTGTTGTTATGAACAAAACCAATACTACCTATACCAATATTGTGGAAGCGACTCCTAGAAATACTGCAGCCGCGATTGCTTTTGCGGCTTTTGCTTCAAACCCGGAAGATATATTAATTGTAACTCCTTCTGATCACATAATAGATAAAATAGAAGATTACAATAAAGCAATTCACGAAGCAATTTCCAAAGCAAAAGACGGTTTTATAGTTACTTTTGGAATTATCCCAACAAAGCCAGAAACAGGTTATGGCTATATAGAGGCAAAAGCAGATAATGTAATTTCCTTTCGTGAAAAACCAAACAAAACAACTGCAAAAGAATTTATCGCAAAAGGTAATTTCTTGTGGAATAGTGGAATGTTTTGTTTTAAAGCAAGTGTACTTTTAGAGGAACTGAAGAAATTCCAGCCTGAAGTTTACGAAAAATCTAGAATAGTTTGGGAAGCAAGTAAAGAAGGGCTTCTAGATTTAAATTTATCTATGGAAATTCCTTCTATTAGTATTGATTACGCAGTAATGGAACGTAGTAAAAAAATTAAAGTTGTTCCTGCTTCTTTTTCATGGTCGGATTTAGGCTCATTTGAATCGGTTTATGATTATTTATACTCAAAAGGACATTCAACAGATTCTAATGGTAACATGGTTATCGGATGTGATAAGCATACAACTTTTCTCGGTTTGAAAAACACTATTTTTGTTTATACTGAAACTGCTAATCTAATTTTGCAAAAAGAAAATTCGCAAGATGTGAAAGATCTTTACAGCGAATTAGAAAAGCAGAATTCAAAACTCTTAAATTAAAGAATAAAAATGAAAAAAATTCTAATAACTGGCGGTGCTGGTTTTATTGGTTCTCATGTAGTAAGACGTTTTGTGAACAAATATCCAGAATATCAAATTTTCAATTTAGATGCATTGACATATGCTGGAAATCTTGAAAATATAAAAGATATTGAAAATAAAAAAAATTACACTTTCGTTAAAGGAGATATTGTTGATGAGAGTTTTGTTAATGAGCTTTTTGATCTTCATAAATTTGATGGAGTTCTGCATTTAGCCGCAGAATCACATGTGGATCGTTCCATTGAGGATCCGCTTGCATTTGTTAAAACCAACGTTATTGGAACAATGAATTTATTGAATGCCGCTAAGAATAATTGGAAAAATAACTTTGAAGGAAAGAGATTTTATCATATAAGCACGGATGAAGTTTATGGTTCTTTAGGTGCTGAAGGATTATTTACTGAAAATACTCCTTATGATCCAAACTCTCCTTATTCGGCATCAAAAGCAAGTTCTGATCATTTTGTAAGAGCCTATGGTGAAACTTACGGGTTACCTTATGTTCTTACCAATTGTTCAAATAATTATGGTTCCTACCATTTTCCTGAAAAACTTATTCCTCTTTTTATAAATAATATTATAAATAATAAGCCATTGCCTGTATATGGTGATGGCAATTATACGAGAGATTGGCTATTTGTTGAAGATCATGCCATTGCGATTGATTTGGTTTTTCATGAAGGAAAAAACCACGAAACTTATAACATAGGTGGTTTTAATGAGTGGAGAAATATTGATTTAGTTAAATTATTGTGTGCAATAATGGATGGTAAATTAGAAAGAGAAAAAGGTACTTCTGAAAAACTAATTACTTATGTAAAAGATAGACCTGGTCACGATTTACGTTACGCAATAGATGCCTCAAAAATTAATAGAGAATTAGGGTGGAAACCTTCGGTCACTTTTGAAGAAGGACTGGAAAAAACTATAAATTGGTATTTGAATAATCAAGAATGGCTTCAAAGCGTTACTTCTGGTTCGTATAAAGATTATTATCAAAAACAATACTCATAAAAGAAAATATTTAT
This sequence comes from Flavobacterium tistrianum, assembly GCF_003254545.1. Taxonomy (GTDB): domain Bacteria; phylum Bacteroidota; class Bacteroidia; order Flavobacteriales; family Flavobacteriaceae; genus Flavobacterium; species Flavobacterium tistrianum. Next base: position 81,842 of record NZ_QJRH01000063.1, on the reverse strand, counting down.
TGTAAATATTTTTTAATAATTTTTCCTAATATGAAAAAAATAATATACGTTCTTATTGTATTTTTTGCATTAATTACTTTTAATGCAACTGCGCAAGATATAATGAAATCTAAAGATTTAACTACAGTAAAAGTTGACTACTTATCTGATGATGATTTAGCAAAGCTTAGTGCTCAATTAAAAAGTAATAATGCAACAATTGATCAAGTCGAATCGATGGCACTTTCAAAAGGGATGAGTCAAACAGAGTTTAATAAACTTAGAGTTAAACTTAATGAGTATGAAAAGAAAAATGCAAAAGATAAAAATAAGGATAGTAAATTAAAAACAGGCGAGAAAACTTCAGAATTTGGGAGAAAACAGGGGGAAATAAAAAATGATAAAGTAAAAGATTCTGTAAATGCATTAATTTTTGGTTCCGAGTTATTTGATAATCCTACATTAAATTTTGAGCCAGATTTGAATTTGGCTACACCTATGAATTACATTCTTGGTCCTGGTGATGAATTACAAGTAAGTGTTTATGGTGTTCAAGAGTATAATGCTAATATACCTGTAAGTGTAGAAGGAAAAGTAAGTATAGATTATGTAGGACAAATCTCTGTTTCAGGAATGTCTATAGAGGCCGCTACACAAAAAATAAAAGCAGCTATCGCTAAAGTTTACAGCACAGTTCGTTCTGGACAATCTCAGGTAAGCATTAGTTTAGGGAAAATACGTACTATTAAAGTAACAATTGTTGGAGGTAAGCAGCCAGGTAATTATTCGATTTCTTCGTTAGCAACAGTCTATAATGCTTTGCATTTAGCAGGCGGACCTGGAAAAAATGGGAGTTATAGAAACATAGAATTGATCAGAAACAATAAGGTTTACAAAAATATTGATATTTATAGATTCTTAGTTAAAGGAGATCAATCTGATAATATTTCTTTAAAAGAGAATGATGTTATTAGAATTCCTGCCTATAGCCAAAGAGTAACCGTTGACGGAGAAGTTAAGCGTCCCGGTATTTTTGAAATGAAAAAAGGCGAGAAGTTTTCTGATTTATTAAATTTTGCTTCTGGATTTAATGAATTTGCTTATACAGCTTCGGTAAATGTGCTGCAAAAGACGGGAAAAGAATTTAAAGTTCATGATATAAACGAAAGTGAGTATAATTCTTATCAACCTCAATCAGGAGATGTTTTTAGAATAACTAAAATCCTTAATCGATTTGAAAATCGTATCAAGATTGAAGGAGCTGTTTTCAGGCCAGATTATTATTCTTTTACAGAAGGAATGAGAATTTCAGATCTTGTAACAAGAGCAGAGGGATTAAAAGAAGATGCTTATAGTAAAAGGGCAAGAATTATCCGTTTAAAAACAGATTTAACAACAGAAATTGTTAATGTAGATTTAGGAGCTGCTCTGTCAGGAGATTTAAATGCAGATATTGAATTAAAAAGAGAAGATATAGTTACGGTATATTCTATTTTAGATTTTAGAGAGGAGTATAAAGTTACAATTGACGGTGAAGTAAAGAACCCAGGTGAATACGAATATTTTGAGAATCTTACTTTAAATGATTTAGTAGTTCAAGTAGGTGGGTTAACAGGTTCAGCTTCAAAAAGAGTTGAAATTGCTAGAATGATAAAATCTGATGCTATTGACGATGCAGATCCTAAACGTATAGAATTAGTTGAATTGGAGATTACAGCAGAAAATAATGAACAAATTAAGAATTTTGTTTTAAAACCTTTTGATGTTATTAATATTCGTAGAATGGCCGTATATGAAAAACCGGAAATGGTCAAAGTAAGTGGAGCTGTAACCTATCCGGGAAAATATGTATTGGCCAATAAAAAAGAAAGGGTTTATAATGTGGTCATGAGAGCTGGAGGATTAACGTCTATAGCAAATTTGGATGGTATGAAGATAAAAAGACCAATAAAAGAGGAACAATTAGAGCAATTAGAAACTGTAAATCTTAACTTGGAGAAGAAAGAAACGTTAGATAAAAAAGAAGGAGCTTTAGATGAATCAAATCTTAAATCTAAAGATACCCTCAAATCTAAATTATCAAAAAAATTAAGAGACGAATTAAAATACACTACAATCCCAGTTAACTGGGAAAAAATTGTAAAAGACAAAAATCACTATTCAAATGTTACTTTATTTCCAGGAGATGAAATTGAAGTTGCAGTATATAACGAAGGAGTAAAAGTTACTGGCAACGTGTTGTTAACTTCTGAAATCCCATATAGAAATGGAAAAGGATTTAAATATTACATAAATTCTGTTGGTGGGGTCGACAATAAGGGATGGAAAAGAAAAGCTTATATCATCTATCCTAATGGGAAAGCTGCCGTAACAACTTCATTTCTGTTTTTTAGATCATATCCAAAAGTAGAACCAGATTCACAAATTGTTGTACCAGAGAAGCCTGAAAGGAAAAAAATGAGTGCAGGAGAATGGGCTGGTCTAGGAACAGCATTTGCTAGCTTGGCATTATTAATAGTTACAGCATTTAAATAATTTTTTAATGGAAAAAAAAACTATTGAAAACGATGAAATTTCGTTAAAAGATTTATTTGAGAAAGGACATGAATGGTATATCTATTTACTTTCTAAGTGGAAAATTATTGTTTTTGCAGGAATAATAGGTGCAACATTAGGAATATCTTATTCAATATTCAAAAAGCCAATTTACACTGCAACATTATCATTCGCTTTAGAAGATGAGAAAACTGGAGGAGGTCTTGGAGGGGCATTAGGTTTGGCTAGTTCTTTTGGTTTAGATTTAGGAGGAAGTGGAGGTGGAATATTTACTGGTTCTAACCTAACAGAGTTATTTAAATCAAGAGCTATGGTTGAAAAGACACTTTTGTCTCCTGTAAAATTAAATGGAAAGGAAATTTCTATTGCAGAAATGTACATTGAGAATAATAAGTGGCGTAAAGGTTGGAGCGATAAACCTTTTTTGCGTAAGATCCAATTTTTGCCAAATTCTGATCGTAAAAAGTTTACAAGAGTTCAGGATAGTATTCTAGGAGTAATGTATGGAGGTTTATCTAAATCAAGTCTATCTGTTTCTCAAAAGGACAAAAAAGTTTCAATTATAACAATGGAAGTTCGTTCTACGAATGAACTATTTTCGAAGATTTTTTGTGAAGCATTAGCAAAACAAGTTGGCAAATTTTATGTTGAAACAAAGAGTAAAAAAGCTCGTATGAATATGTCAATTTTGGAACATCAAGTTGATTCTATACGTGGAGAACTTAATGGTGCCATTACAGGTGTCGCTGTTGCAAATGATAATACTTTTAACTTAAACCCAGCACTGAATGTTCGTAGAGCCCCATCGGCAAGAAGACAGGTTGATGTTCAGGCAAATACAGCTATCTTAACAGAATTAGTTAAGCAAGCTGAATTAGCAAAAGTTACTTTGCGTAAAGAAACACCATTGATCCAAATTATTGATCAGCCTATTTTGCCCTTGGCAAAAGAACGTTTTGGTAAAATTAAGGGGATTATTATAGGTGGTTTTTTGGGTGGCTTTTTTGTAATAGTTTTTTTAATATTAAAAAAAATAATAAAATCTTTTTCATGAAAATTTTGATTACAGGTGGAGCAGGCTTTATAGGATCAAATCTAACAGAACATTTCTTAAATAAAGGTTATGAAGTTGTTTGTCTCGATAACTTTGCGACAGGTTATATGCATAATTTAAAAAATTGTCTTGACAACACTAATTTTAAACTTATTGAAGGTGATATTAGAAATATAGAAGATTGTCGTAAAGCCGTTGTAAATGTTGATTTTGTATTGCATCAAGCAGCTTTAGGTTCTGTACCGAGATCTATAAATGATCCAATAACAACTAATGAAGTAAATGTTTCAGGATTTTTAAATATGTTAGTTGCTTGCAGAGATGAAAAAGTAAAGCGTTTTGTTTATGCAGCAAGTTCTTCGACATACGGGGATTCTGTGGGATTGCCCAAAGTAGAGGAGATAATAGGAAAACCATTATCACCATACGCTATTACAAAATATGTTAATGAATTATATGCAGACATTTTTAGCAGAACATATGGTTTAGAAACTATCGGTTTGCGTTACTTTAATGTTTTTGGTAGAAAACAAGACCCAAATGGAGCCTATGCAGCAGTTATTCCAAAATTTGTAATGCAATTTATGAAGTATGAAAGTCCCGTGATTAATGGCGATGGGAATTTCTCCCGTGATTTCACTTATATTGATAATGTTATTCAAATGAATGAATTAGCAATGTTAACAAACAATCCTGAAGCTATAAATACAGTTTATAATACTGCATTCGGTGACAGAACAACCTTAAGTCAATTAGTTGAGATGTTAAAGGAAAATCTTTCAAATTTGGATCCAAAAATCCGCGCCGTTGAGGTTTTATATGGACCAAACAGAGCTGGAGATATACCTCATTCTTTAGCTAGTATTGCTAAGGCGGAAAGATTGCTAGGATATAAACCGGAATATTCAATTAAAAGAGGAATTGAAGAAGCTGTTAATTGGTATTATGATAATTTAAAATCATAAGCATACATTCTTTTATTTAAGAAAATATTAAAAAATGAGAAAAATTGGCATTATTGGTTTAGGCTATGTAGGCTTACCTTTAGCGAGGTTGTTTGCTACAAAATATTCTGTAATTGGTTTTGATATTAACAGAGAGAGAATAGAGTCTTTAAACCAAGGACAAGACAGTACACTTGAGGTCGAAAACGAGATATTGAAGGCAGTTTTAGTTGAAAAAAGTTCTGAGGATATTGGTCTTTATTGTACTGATGATATCGAATTTTTGAAAAAATGCGATGTTTTTATTGTTACGGTTCCTACACCAGTTGATAAAAATAATAGACCAGATTTGACTCCGCTGTATAAAGCTAGTGAGATGGTAGGCAGTGTTTTGAAAAAGGGAGATATTGTAATCTATGAATCTACCGTATATCCAGGAGTTACAGAGGAAGAATGCATACCTGTTTTAGAAAAAAGATCTAATTTGAAATTTAATATAGATTTTTTTGCTGGATATTCTCCAGAAAGGATAAATCCTGGAGATAAACAACATACAGTTGATAAAATTTTGAAAGTTACCTCTGGTTCTACGCCGGAGATTGGTACTGTAGTAGATAATCTATACAATAGCGTTATTACTGCAGGAACTCATTTAGCACCTTCAATAAAAGTTGCCGAAGCGGCTAAGGTAATTGAAAATGCCCAACGTGATATTAATATTGCTTTTGTAAATGAATTGGCGAAGATATTTAATCTAATGAATATTGATACTAGTGCTGTTTTAAAAGCGGCTGGCACTAAATGGAATTTTTTGCCATTTAAACCAGGTTTAGTAGGAGGACATTGTATTGGTGTAGACCCTTACTATTTAGCTCAAAGGGCACAGGAGTTTGGATATCACCCCGAAATAATTCTAGCAGGAAGAAGATTAAATGATAGTATGGGAGAGTATGTAGCCTCTCAAGTTATAAAATTAATGATTAAAAAAGGAATTGTAATTAATGGTGCAAATCTATTAATGCTTGGTATTACGTTTAAAGAAGATTGTCCTGATGTTCGTAATACGAAAATAGTTGATGTTGTTAATTCATTAAAAGACTATGGCATTAAGATAACGATATTTGATCCTTTAGCAAATACATTAGAAGTTGAGCATGAATATGGATTGTCCACAACTTCAAAATTACCGGATGCTCAATTTGATGCTGTAGTTTTAGGTGTTTCACACAAGCAGTTTCGTGAAATTGATTTTAAAACTATTCAAAAACCAAATAGTATTTTGTACGATGTAAAAGGTTTTTTAAAATGTGAAATCGACGGTCAGCTGTAATTTTATTCTATGTCTTTAAAAAAAGCTGCTTTAGCGGGGGTCTTATGGTCAACGATACAACAATTTAGTACACAAGGCATTGCTTTTGTTGTGTCAGTTGTTTTAGCAAGATTGCTTTCTCCTGAAGAATTTGGACTAATAGGAATGATTACAGTATTGATGAGTATTGGTACTGTTTTAATGGAAGGAGGATTAGGACAATCTCTTATTAGGACAAATGATCCAACAGAAGAAGATTATACTACAGTTTTTTATTTTAATCTAATTGGCAGTTTTTTAATTTATATTATCGTTTTTTTATTTGCTGGTTCGATTGCTAAATTTTATCAGCAACCATCACTTGAGCTAATAATAAAATGGTACTGCGTCATTTTTATTACAAATGCTTTTTCAAGCGTACAATATACAAAATTGTCCAAAGAAATGAAGTTTAAGAAGGAACTTACAATCGTTGTTCCGTCTTTGATTCTAAGTAGTATTGTTGGAATAACCATGGCTTATATGGGTTATGGGATATGGAGTTTAATTGTTAGTGCTTTGACACAATCAGTTTTGGCATCAATTCAATTATGGATTAGATCAGATTGGAAACCTACTTTGAATTTTAATAGAGAAAAATTTAATTACCATTTTCATTATGGGTATAAGCTGACTTTGTCAGGTGTTTTAGATGCCATTTTTGTTAATGCTTATTCAATTATAATTGGAAAATTTTTTGCTCCAGCTCAGGTTGGTTTTTATAACCGAGCAGATACTTTAAAACAATTGCCAGTTAGTAATATCTCTGTAGTTTTAAACAAAGTTACTTTTCCATTATTTGCGCAGGTGCATGATAATGATGAGCGGCTTAAAGATATCTATAAAAGAATTATGCAAATGGTTTTGTTTTTTGTTGCCCCTGTCTTATTATGCATGTCAGCTTTAGCAGAACCTTTATTTCGTTTACTTTTTTCTGAAAAATGGCTACCAGCTGTACCATACTTTCAAATATTATGCTGGAACGGAATATTGTATCCAATTCATGCATATAACCTTAATATACTTAAGGTTAAAGGAAGAAGCGACCTCTTTTTGAAACTAGAAGTAATAAAAAAATTGATGATTGTAGTAGTAATTGTAATTACAATTCGATTTGGAATTCAAGGACTTTTATATGGAAGCATATTGACATCAGTTTTAGCATTCTTTATTAATAGTCACTATACAGGTGTTTTTATTAATTATAAATCCATAAATCAATTACTAGATTTATTGCCTATAATTGTTTTGGCTACAATAATAGGAGTAATTATTTATAAATTGGATTTTATTTTTATGGATTATTTTAAATATGATGCAATAAGACTAACAATTAATGGATTTACGTATGCTATATTGTATTTGTTTGCAGCATATGTATTTAAAATGAATTCATTAAAAGAATTGATTAAAATTATAAAAAAACAATGATACCAGTTACAAAACCATTTTTACCTCCGCACGAAGAATATCAGCAATTAGTTGAAGGTATTTGGAAACGACAGTGGCTCACCAATATGGGGCCATTGGCGAGTGAATTGGAGATGAGTCTTAAAGAACATCTTAGTGTAAATCATTTGTTATTTGTTACCAATGGAACAATTGCATTACAAATGGCAATTAAGGCTCTTGAACTTGAAGGAGAAATTATTACAACACCGTTTTCATTTATTGCTACTACAAGTTGTATTGTATGGGAAAATTGTCAACCAGTATTTGTTGATATTGATAAAAAATCTTTAAACATTGATGCTTCAAAAATTGAAGCTGCAATTACAAATAAAACATCTGCTATATTAGCAACTCATGTTTATGGAAACCCTTGTGATGTTGTTGCAATTGAAAAAATTGCGGAAAAACATAATCTTAAAGTCATTTATGATGGTGCTCATGCTTTTGGTGTTAAATTTAAAGGGCGATCTATATTTGAATACGGTGATATTTCAATTTGTAGTTTGCATGCTACCAAATTATATCATTCAGTAGAAGGAGGATTAATTATAACAAAAAATACCGATTTGCTAAAAAAATTGGCCTATATTAGAAATTTTGGTTTTAATGGACCAGAAGCTTTTGCTGAATTGGGGATTAACGGAAAAAATTCAGAATTCCATGCTGCTATGGGACTGGTTAATTTGAAATATATCCAATCGATACATCATAAAAGAGAAAAACTGACAAACCGATATGATGAAAAACTAAAATCATTTAAAGCATATAAACCTTTATGGCTTGAGGGCGCGTCATTAAATTATGCTTACTATCCTTTAGTTATTGAAAGCGAAGAATTATTGCTAAGAATAAAAGAAGTTTTAGATGGAAATGAAATTTTTACGCGTCGCTATTTTTATCCTTCGTTGGCTAGTACATTGCCATATTTAGAACCTATAATAATCGAAGTTACTGAGTCAATTTCTAAAAGAGTATTATGTTTACCTCTATATCATGATTTAACGGTGGAAGAAGTTGATTTGATTTGTCGTTTAATATTGAGAGCACAGAATAATTAAATTAGATGAAGAAGGTTAGATAAGTAATAACTGAATTTGTCTACACCTTTTAAAGGAATATTTGCAAAAGTATTTGATAAAGGAACCATACTGCCAATTATTTTTAAAACTTTATATAGAAAGAAAATTAAATAATGAAAAAATTAATTATTATCGGAGCTAGAGGATTTGGAAGAGAAGTTTTTTCTTTGGCTACACGTTCTATAGGATACAATGAGGAATTTAGTATTAAAGGTTTTTTAGATAGTAAATCAGAGGTCTTAGATGAATTTGAGAATTATCCACCGATAATTGGGTCAGTTGAAGATTATGAAATTCAAGAAGACGATGTTTTTGTGTGTGCATTGGGATCAGTAAAATGGAAAAAACATTATATTGAAATTATTCTTGAAAAAGGAGGTGAATTTATTAATATAATTGAAAAATCTGTGAGGATAGGGGAAAATGTTTCTATTGGTAAAGGTTGTATTGTATGTGAATATTCTGTGATAAATAATGATGCTGTTATAGATGATTACGTTTCCATTCATTCTCATTCTTTATTTGGGCATGATGTTGTTATAGGGAAGTATTCTCATATTGGAGCTCATTGTTTTTTTGGAGGATATGCAAAGGTTAGAGAAGAAGTAACAGTATATGTCCGTTCCACAATACTTGACAGATTGGAAATAGAGAAAGGTGCAACGGTTGGAGCTGGAAGCTTGGTTGTTAAAAAAGTTAAGTCTGAAACAACAGTTTTTGGGAATCCTGCAGTAAAAATTTTTGGATAAATATGAAAGATACTGAAAATATATTAGTTTCTGTTTGTATGATTACATATGGACATGAAAAGTATATTAGAGAAGCAATTGAAGGGGTCTTGATGCAAGAAACAAGTTTTGAATACGATTTGATTGTATCTAATGATTCATCCCCTGATTCAACTGATAAAATTGTATCTGAAATAATAAGAAATCATCCAAAAGGTTATAAAATAAAATATTTTTTGCATAAAGAAAATATTGGCATGCAACTTAATAGCGTTTTTGCTTTTGAAAAATGTAAAGGAAAATATATTGCCATTTGTGAAGGGGATGACTATTGGGTAGATTCTTCAAAGTTGAAAAAACAAATAGACTTTTTAGAGGCTAATCCTTCCTATTCTTTTTCAATGGGTAGAGTTGACATGTTTATGCAATCCACAGGTGAAATTACACAAAGACCTGAGTTAGTAAATCCACATAAAAAAGAAACATATGTTTTAAAGGATTATATCAAAAACCCATTTTCACAGACTTCATCTTTTGTTTTTAGAAATTCAAATGAACCTATCCCCGATTGGTTTAAAGACGTACATGCGGGGGATCAGTCATTAGTTGTCATAAAAACAGGAGTGGATGGGAAAATAAAATATCATCCTGATTTGTTTTCTATTTATAGGGTTAATACTGGTAGTGTTAGTAATACAGTTTCATATAACGTATATGAAAAGTTTTTGGGTACTTTAAAATATTGGCAGATTTTTTTGAATAATAATTATAGTTTGATTTTCAAAATAATACATTATAAATATACTCAGTATATAAGATTTCAAAAATGCGACGTAAAAATATTTAAAGGTTACTATTTAGTGAAAATTAAAGTAATCGATTGTTTTTTGAAATTCATTTAATTTTTTAGAAATAGTTCTTTATTAATTAATGAAATTAATTTTATGTGTGGTATATATATAACAAACATTCCTTACGAAAAAGAAGAGGTATTAGATAAATTAAAATCAATTGAGTTTAGAGGACCTGATAATTTGGGTTATAAAAAAGTTCGTGATGTATCTTTAGGCCATTTAAGATTGTCAATTCTAGATTTAGAAGAACGTTCTAATCAGCCTATGACCTTTGAACATTTTCATGTTGTTTTTAATGGTGAAATTTATAATTTTCTTGAGATAAAAAAGGAGTTAATTGATTTAGGTTATCAATTCAATACAAAAAGCGATACAGAAGTCTTACTTTTCGGCTATAGAGAATGGGGAGTAGACATAGTTCCAAAATTAAATGGAATGTTTGCTTTTGCTATTTTTGATACTATTTCAAATACAGTATTTTGTGCTCGTGATAGAGTCGGTGTAAAGCCTTTTTTTTATTTTTGGAGAGAAGGAAAGTTCGAAATTTGTAGTCAATTAAGACCACTAATTAATCCTAAAAGTAAATTATCAGACGAATCAATTTCAATGTATTTGGATTGCGGATACGTACCTAGTCCTTTTTCTATTTTAGAAGATGTTTACAAATTACCTCCAGGTAATACAATGTTAATTGATTTAAGTGCTCAAACAAAAACGATATCAGAATATTGGAATTTGAAGCCTGTAAAAGTTAGTGAAATTTCATATGCTGAAGCAAAAAAAGAACTGCATGAGCTTTTAATTGATGCCGTAAAAATCAGACTTCAATCAGATGTTACAATTGGGACATTTCTTTCTGGTGGGGTTGATTCTGCTTTAGTATCCTCAATTGCATCAAAGTTATCAGAGAATAGAATAAATACATTTACTATTGGCTTTGAAGATCCAAAATTTGATGAGAGCAAAGTAGCGGCGGAATTTGCTTCCATTATAGGATCAAATCATACTGAAACAATTTGTAAGTCAGATGATGCATTGACAATGTTAAGCAAATTTATAGAAGTATACGATGAACCTTTTGCAGATAGTTCTGCTTTGCCATCTTTACTTCTAAATTCGGTAACAAAAAAACACGTAACCGTAGCTTTGTCAGGAGATGGTGGTGATGAAAGTTTTTTGGGGTACAATCATTTTGATGCACTAAAAAAGTTCAATAAAATTTCACGTATTCCTTTTTTTATTAGAAAATTTATTGCTTTCTTTTACAATGAGAATTTGACAAAAATTCAACCATCAACAGTTAATTCTCTCCTAAAAACAAAATCAAGTGATGATTATTCATGGGGTATATTTACTGGTTTTGATAGTTTGCAAAAGAAGCATTATAAAAGTTGGGCTGAATTATATGATAACTTTAGAACATATTCAACAAATTGTTTTCAAAGGATAGCTGATTTAAACATTAAACTTTGGTTGGAAAATGATAGTAATGTTAAGGTTGATAGAGCTAGTATGGCCTATTCTGTTGAGGTGAGAAGCCCATTCTTAGATTACAGAATAATTGAATTTGCTAGAAAACTGCCAGTTTCTTATAGATATGAAGAAGGAGTAAAGAAAAAAATTCTGAAAGATATTTTAACTGAATACATTCCAGAGAAAGTTTTTAATCAGCCCAAAAGAGGATTTGCAATACCGTTGAATCAATGGATCAGAAAAGAGTTAAAAGAGGAGATAACTTTAGAGTTATCTGATGATTTCTTGAATAAAGTTCCCAATTTGGATGTTTCGAAATTTAAAAAACAATTAAAACTTCATTTAGAAAATAAGACCGATTATACTTTTAATATTTGGAAATTATTTGTGTTAGCTAAATGGTATAAAGAGTTTAAAATGTAATAAAATTGAATGTATTTTACTTTGTAGAAGTACATTCGTTATTGTAATAATGAAGTTAAAAAAAATTGATTTATTGAATTTGGGGTTATTTGTAGTTTCTCCCTTTTTAGCAATTCCTACTATATTTGTGGGAGTTATTAATAAATCAAAATTCTCATTACAATTGCTTGTATTAGTTTTTGCAGTGGTAAGCTATATGTATGTACCACATTTTTCAAATGATAGAGCAAGATATTTTGAATTGTATGAAGATTTTAAAGATGGATCATTTTTTGAACTATTTGCATATTTAATGCTTACTGGACAAGATTTTATATTGCAGTCCATGTTTTATTTTGCTTCTCAAATAGAGTTTTCTGCTCAACTTGTTTTTGCAATTACCACTATTGTGACTATGAGTCTAATTTTAGAGATTTTTTATAAGTTAACCATTGAAGTAGAAACTAATTTAGAAAGAAGACTAATAGCATTATTACTTTTATGTCTTGCCATACCATATGTTGATTTGTTTTCAGGAACGCGTTTCATGTTTGCAGCTTCATTTGCTTTGGCAGGACTTTATACAGGTGTCATTGAAAGAAAGTTTTATGCTGTTTTTTTTATGTTAATAGCGGCATTTATCCATTTTAGTACATTTGTTTTTTTGCCCGTCTTTTTTATATTATTATTTTTTCCAAATAGTAATAAGATATATAAAACAATATTTGTTATCTCCCTTTTTTTTATGTTGATGCCTCAGCAAATATTGAATTCAATACTTGATTTAATAGGTATGTCAGGGGGGTTAAGTGTTAAAAAAGAAGCATATTTAGAAGGGGAAGACTTTATCAAAAAAGGATTAGATGAATCATATCTTCTTCGAATTAGCAGTTCACTTAATTTAATTTGGATCTTATGCGGTTATGGCTATATTTTGTTAACAAAAAATAGAGATAGTACATTGAGAAATATTGTTTTGCTCACTGCAGCAGTAATAAATCTTTTTTATTCAGTTCCAACTATTTTTTATAGATATAATATTCTACTTAGATTTTTATTTGTCTTTCTTTTGATTTATGAATTATACAAATACAAACAAAAAATTATTGTAAGCTTTTTTCATTTATTATTGATATCTATTCTTTTTTTTGAAATAATTAGTGCTCTTCCTAATATTACTGCCACATTTTCGAAAAAAGGCAATTTATTTTTAACAACTATTTTTACAGCTGATCCCTTACAACAAAAAGATTTTTTAGAATAAAATAGATTTTATATATAGCGATTTTAAAAAAAGTAATGAAAAAAACAATATTTATTGTAACAACTCTTGATTCTGGAGGTATAGAAAATTATCTCCTACGTTTTTTGAGGCATTTTGAAAATAAGATAGAACCTACTGTAATTTGTAGAGGAAATCATTTTGGGGAACTTGAAGAAGAATATAGAAAAATTAATAATATTGAACTACTTAAAGTTGATTTACAAAAACTTCAAATTAAACCTTATCAAGATTTGTATTCAATTCTGAAAAATAAGAATGCAGATAGTATTGTAGATTTTACAGGAAGTTATTCAGGAATTTTAATGTTTTTGGCAAATTTAACGGGTTTAAAAAAGCGAATAGTATTTTACAGAGGCTCTAGTCATGATTTTGAATCGTCTTTTTTAAAAAGATCGTTTGTTGATTTTTTAAAAATACTTGCTAGCAAAAATTCAACAAAAATTTTATCTAATTCAATGGCAGCATTTGATTTCTATTTTCCTAATAGAGATGTGGATGACAAAAAATATAAAGTAATTTATAATGGAATTGATGTTGAAAAGATCATTTCCAGAAAATATAATAAGGATGATTTCGGTATACCCCAAGACGGTTTTGTAATAGGGCATACTGGAAGATATAATAGAGCTAAGAATCACGAAACAATTCTTAAAGTGGCAGAAGCTATTTGCGCTAAATTTGAAAACATCTATTTTATACTGTGTGGCAAGAACACAGATATTTATCTAGAAAATCGTATTCAAGAGAATAAAATTTTAAAAAATAGAGTTAAAGTTTTAGGTTATCGCAATGATGTTCCGAGTATGTTAACCATTTTTGATTTGTATCTTTTTCCATCAATTACAGAAGGACAACCAAATGCTTTAATTGAAGCTATGGTAACAGGTTTGCCTATAGTTGCTTCCAATATCAAACCTATAATGGAAACTACACCAGAAATTTTACATAACGAATTAATTAGCCCATTTGATGTGGATGGCTTTAGCGAAAGAATTGAGGAGTATTACTTAAATAATTTGAAAAGGGAAACGGCTAATTTTTCTGAATGGGCAATAAATAGATTTTCTCCAAACAAATTGTTTAGTGAATTTTATTCTGAATTATAATTATGAAAAAAATAGTTCATATTATAGATACTTTATGTGTAGGAGGAAGAGAGAATTCTGTAATTGATATTTGTAATCATTTAGATAAAAAAAAATACAAGGTTTTTATTATCACTTTGACTAATGATTTAAATGAATTGTCATATAAAATAAATTCAGATGTGACTCTCTATTCTCTTCCGATTAAACATCATGAATTAGTGGGGGTTAATGCTGTTTTTTTCTTTTTTAAAGCTATCAAGAATTTATCAAATGTACTAGACTCAATATGTCCAAATATAGTTCATACACATTCTTATCTTCACAGATTGCTAATAGAGAATTTAGCAATAAAAAGGATCAAAAATGACTTTAAAAGTTTTCATACAGTTCATACTTCGGGAATGTATTATAAATCCGACAAGTATTTTGACAAGCTTAAATTTTTGTTTGAAAAATTTACGATCGGATTGGTAAATCCTTTTCTTGTAGGAATTTCTGAAGTTGTGCAAAGCAATAATATTCAATTATATAGATATCAATCTAAGACTTCAAGGTATATACCAAATGGTGTTGATTTAGAAATCTACCATAAAGAAATTTATGATGCAAAAAAAACAGACTTTGGTTGTAATGAAAATGACATTATTATCACGTACGTGGCTAGGTTTTGCGATGGAAAAAATCATGAAACTCTATTAAAAGCAATAAAAATAGTTGTAAATAAGTATCCTTCCGCTAAATTGATTTTGGCAGGGGATGGTGAAAGAAGAGGCTTTATCGAAGATTTTTTGGATAAAAACAAACTGCAACAAAATGTCATTTTGCTTGGAGCTATCAAAAATGTTGCAGAACTTTTGTCAGTTTCATCGTTTTGTGTTTTTCCTTCAGAATTTGAAGGTTTTTCATTAACATTAATTGAGAAAATGGCAATGGGTCTACCTGTCGTTGCCGCTGATAATGATAGTTTTAAAAGTTTAATAATTCATAAAGAAAACGGTCTCTTGTTTTCAATGTTTGATGAAGTTGCTTTAGCAGATAATATTTTTGAGCTAATTGAAAACAAGGAGTTTTATGAAAAAATTGCCACGAATAGTCTCAGTTTTTCTAAACAATTTTCTCTTAATAAAATTGTTGCATTGTATGAAGACTATTATCAGAACTAATGTTTGTGGTGAAGAATAAATGCGAATATCATATGGTATACACTTACAGATCTAAGTGTTTCCGTTATTTTTTAGAAATTTTATGGCAATTAAGGTAAGCTTAGTAGTGTCTACTTATGGTAGATATGAAGAATTAAAGGAACTATTTGATAGTCTTTTAAAACAGGATTATAGCAGAGAAAATTTTGAAGTAATTCTAATTGATCAAAATGATGTGATTAATTTGTCATCATTGACAGATTTATATAAGAATGATTTAATATTAAATCATTATAAAACGGATGTAAAGGGGCTTTCAAAAGCAAAAAACAAAGGAATAGAATTGGCTAGAGGTGAGTTAATTACTTTCCCCGATGATGATTGTACTTTTTATCCGAATACAATTTCCAGCGCTTTGACGTTCTTTGAAGAGAATCCAACAGCTGATATTGTCTTTGGTAGTGTTTGGTATGGCGATTTATATAAGAATAATCAATTTGATGTTGAGAATAAATTGCTAAAATTGAATTCATTTAACTTTAGTTTTTACTATTCGGCGATTACTTGTTTTACAAGAATTAAATCGATAAGATTTGATGAAAATTATGGGGTTGGCTCAAGAATATCTTCTGGCGAAGAATTAGATTATGTAATTAATTCTATTAATAGTAACTATAATGTATATTATTACTCCTTAATTCAAGTTTGGCATCCTATATTGGGCGTCTCAACAATGCCTAATGAAAAAGTGTATAAATATGCTTATGGATACGCATCTATAATTCGTAAGAATTTGAATTTTAGTTTGTTTGTCTTGTTTCTGTTTTCTCTGTTTTATCAAGTGTTACGTTTTATTTTGAATATTCATAAAGAATCTTCGCGAAAATATTTATTAGCAATAAGTGGAAGGTTAGATGGGTTCTTTAAAAATGAAATTAAATATATTTAGATGAATGGTTATTTAGATCAATATGGATTTTTTGGTTTTTTACGTTTATTAAGAGATAAAATATTTACAATTTTATTTTACCCAAAAGCAAGAATAGTTAGGATGCCTGTTTATGTTCGTGGCAAAAAAGGAATAATAGGGGGAGTTAGATTAACTACTGGAATTAATTTGAGAGTTGATATTATAGGAAAAAAAAGCTCTCTCATTATCGGGAATGACGTTCAAATTAACGATTATGTTCATATAGGAGTTACAAACCGCGTAACAATTGGCGATAATACCCTTATAGCTTCAAAGGTTTTTATTTCAGATCATAATCATGGAAGTTATAGTGGTGAAGACCAAAGCAGCCCATATGAAAAACCGATTTCGAGAATTTTAAAATCACAAGAAGTTAAGATTGGAAAAAATGTTTGGATAGGAGAATTTGTTTCTATTTTGCCTGGTGTAACAATTGGAGACGGGGCAATCATTGGTGCAATGAGTGTTGTTACAAAAGATATTCCCTCAAATTCCATAGCAGTTGGTTCTCCAGCTAAAGTCATTAAAGTTTATGCTGATAAGTTAGAAAAATGGGACGCGAAAACTTAAAATAGTTTGAAATAAAAGAGTAATGAAATTGAAAACATACATGTTTCTTATATGAAAGTTTTAATCATATTAGCATCTTATAACGGAGAAAAGTATTTAAAAGAGCAATTAGATTCGATATTGTCTCAAGAGAAAGCGCATGTCCATGTGGTTATTTTTGACGATGTAAGTAAAGATGATACATTAGGAATTGTAAATTTATTTAAAGAAGACGAACGAATTCGTTTAGTAGTAAATGACCATCCAACAGGGAGCGCTGCAAGCAATTTTTTTGGTGCAATTAAATATTTGAAAGAAGATTTTATAGAAAAATATGATTATGTATTATTTGCTGATCAGGATGATATTTGGCTGCCAAAAAAAATAATATCTGCAGTTGAAATGTTAAAGAGTGAAAAATCTAGCTTATATTTTTCTAATTTAATTTTATGGGATCAGAAAACAGATAATAAATCATTAATAAAAAAATGCTATCCACAAAAAAAATACGATTTTTTGTTTGAAGGCGGTAGCGCTGGTTGTACTTACGTTTTTACGAGAAAATTTGCATTAGATTTAAAAAGCTGTTTGCATAAAATTGATTATAGTAAATGGAAGTTTTTTTCACATGATTGGTTTGTATATTTTTTTGCAAGAATTAACAATTACAATATATCAGTTGACAGTAATGCTTATATTTTATATAGAATCCACGGGGAGAATGTGCATGGTCAATTAAATAAAATGTCAATTCATGCAATTAAAGAAAGATTGAAATTAATAAAAGAGGGCTGGTATTTCCAGCAAATAAAAGATTTTTCAAAATTGGTTCCAAAGAATTCTGAGTATATGAAAATCTATAATTTATATTCAAAAAATTATTTTACAAGATTTTACGTTATTTTTAGATATAATTTTCAATTAATGAGAAGTAGAAATAAGATGATTCAGTTTGGAATAATAAGTTTAATGCCAATTAAAGTTAAAAAATAATGTATAAAATCCTTAAACCATTTATAGACTTTATTGGAGCTTTGAGTTTATTAATATGTACTTTGCCAATAATTTTAATACTAATCTTTTGTCTAACTATTGCGAATAATGGCAAGCCTTTTTTCAGACAAAGACGACCTGGTAAAAATGGAAAAATATTTAAAATTACCAAATTTAAAACAATGAATGACAAAGTCGATTTAGAAGGGGTTTTGTTATCAGATGGGGAAAGATTAACAAAAGTGGGTTCATTTATTAGGAAGACTTCTTTAGATGAATTGCCACAATTGTTAAATGTATTAATGGGAGATATGAGTTTGATAGGGCCAAGACCATTACTGCCTGAATATTTGCCACTCTACAATGATTTTCAAAAACAGCGACACAATGTTAGACCTGGTATAACGGGCTGGGCTCAAGTAAATGGAAGAAATGCTATTAGTTGGCAAGAAAAATTTAAATTTGACGTTTATTATGCGAAAAATGTTTCATTTTTATTAGATTTAAAAATAGTATTTTTAACTATTGAAAAAGTTTTTAGGTCAGAGGGAATAAATGCCAATAATGCGGCAACAACAGAATCATTTAAAGGAAATTAAATATGGGTATGGTTATTAAGGCAATTGAATATGTTCATGCTGAAAACAAAATCACAAACAAAGATTTACAAGAAGCATTTCCAGATTATGACTTTTCAAAATTTGAAGAAAAAGTAGGTATAAAAAATAGATACTGGGTTGGTAAAAATGAAACGGCTTTTGATTTAGCTTTGAAAGCATGTGAAAAGTTATTTGAAAATTACGATAGGCAAGAAATTGATTATATTTTGTATTGCACGCAAAGTCCAGAATATTTTTTGCCTACAACAGCCTGTATTTTGCAAAATCAATTAGGAATAAAAAAGAATATTGGAGCTTTAGATTTTAATCTTGGATGTTCAGGGTATACATATGGGATTAGTCTTGCAAAGGGGTTAATAAGTTCTGAACAAGTAAAAAATGTATTATTAGTAACAGCAGAAACTTATTCTAAATATCTTCATCCTAATGATAGATCTAATAGATCAATTTTTGGAGATGCTGCAACTGCCACATTAATATCATATTCAGAAGAAGAGGATGGAATTGGCAATTTCATGTTCGGGACAGATGGTTTAGGCTACGACAAGTTAATTGTTAAAAATGGATGTAGCAGATTTTCATATGATCCAAATGCTCCCGAAATAGTATATGGGACAGATAATACATATACGGACAATCATTTGTATATGAATGGACCTGATGTGTTTAATTTTACAAATGAAGTTATACCAAACTTTACAAAAGAAATTGTTGAACTAAACAACTTAAGCGTTGACAAAATTGATCAGTTTGTTTTTCATCAGGCAAATGCATATATGTTAAATTTTATGCGTAAAAGATTGAAGATTGCTAGTGATAATTTTTTTATCGATTTGGAAGATGGTGGAAACACAGTTTCTTGTACGATACCTATTGCATTAAAAAAATATAGTGAATTGATTGACAAAGAATCTGCAATAATTATTGTCGGATTTGGAGTTGGTCTTTCTTGGTCAGGAGGACTTATTAAAATTAAGAATAAATTATAATATTATGAAAAAAGTTGATTTTATTTCAGGCTTAGCTGAAGAATTGGAAATTGAAACTACCTTAGAAAGTACTACAAATCTTAAAGATTTAGATGAGTGGGATTCTATGGCAGCTATGGTTTTAATAGGATATGTGTCAAATGAATTTGGAGTTACTTTAAATGGTGACGATTTGAAAGACATAACGACAATTGACTCATTGATTGAACGAATTGGATTAGATAAATTTAATTAATATGCTTCAGGAATTTCAAGGTGTAGAAATTGAAGCAATTAGTGCTTGTGTCCCTAAGAGAAAAATCTTAAACGATTCTTTCGGAGAACTGTTGTCTCCAAAAGAGTATAGAGTTTTTGAAAAAACGGTAGGTATACTGGAAAGACGTTGGGCTGAAGAAAATGTAACTGCATCTGATTTAGGTCTTAGTGCAGCTTTAAATTTAATTGATAAACACAAAATAAATAAAGAAGATATTGAGTGTTTAATTTTTTTAAGTCAAACACCAGATTATAAAATTCCATTTACGTCCAATATTCTCCAATATAAACTCGAATTAAAAAAAGAAATTTTATGTTTAGATATTAATGCGGGTTGTGCAGGATTTATTCAAGGGATAAGCACTGCATTCTCAATTGTGAAATCTTTAAAGAAAGGAAAAGTGTTGTTTATAGTAGCAGAAACCCTTTCAAAGATACTTTCAATTGAAGATAGAAGCACCGCAATGTTATTTGGAGATGGTGCGGCGGCTGTTTTAATTAGTGCCGATCAATCTAATAATAAATCCTATTTAAATTTCTTTTCGGATGGAGAAAATGCCAATGCAATTCAAATTCCTGATGGCGGATACCGTAATGGAATCACTGAGAAAAGTCTTGAAATTGTAAGTGATGAGATGGGGAATAGGAAAAATGGTCTTCATTTGAGTATGAATGGTCCAAAAGTCTTTGATTTTACCCTGCGAGAAATTTCAAATAGCATTATTAGCTTGTTAGAAAAAACAAATATTAAAAAAGAAGATATTGATTGTTTTCTTTTGCATCAGTCTAATCAGTTTATTATAAAGCAAGTAGCTTCCCAGCTAAAAGTAGAGCCAGAAAAGATGCTTTTGAACATTAGTAATTTTGGAAATACTAGTGGAGTTTCAATCCCACTTTTAGTATGTTCTCACAAAGAGTTATTAAATAACTCGCAAAATGTTTTAATGAGTGGATATGGCTCTGGGTTAAATTGGGGAAATTTGATTATTAATTTATCCAAAACTAAGATTTTCGATATAATAGAAATATAAGAAATTATGAAAGCTTTAATAAAGCCAAAAGAATATTACACAAAAGAGATTTTTGAGAGAGAAAAAGAAGAGTTATTTTCGGAAATTTGGAACTTTGTAGGTTTTATTTCTGATTTTGCTGAAATAAATGATTTCGTGGTATCTAATGTTTCAGGTATATCAGTTGTTGTGCAGAATTTAAAAGGTAAAATTAGAGCGTTTAAAAACGTTTGTTCCCATAGACACTCTATAATTCAAACTTGTGAGAAGGGAAACAGACCTTTAATGTGCCCTTATCATGGGTGGGCATATAATGACAAAGGAATTCCTTTTGGAATCCCTAAAAAGCCATTATTTAATTTTACAAAAGAAGAATTAGAATGTCTGAAGTTAGAAGAATATTCGGTTGATATCTGTGGAAGTTTAGTATTCTTAAAAGTAAAGAATGATGAAACAACTCTTCAAGATTATTTAGGTGAATTCTATAATGAAATAGAAAATATGTCTAATAATTTTGGAAAGCAAATAGATTTAAATGAAATTGAAATCAAATGTAATTGGAAAATCGTTGTCGAGAATACATTAGAAAGCTATCATGTGGCTTTAATTCATTCTGAAACATTTCAGAAGTTAGGAGCTGATGGTTTAGATTTTTCTTTTTCAAAAAACCATTCTATGTGGGATGCTGTTTTGTTAATGAAAGAAAATGAAGGAAAACAAGCTAAAGTTCATAAACCATTTCAAAATAGAAATTACAAAATTGAAGGATATAAACATTTAATTATTTTTCCTAATATTTTAATTTCGTCAACTTACGGAGTTTCTTTTAATTTATCACAAATTATTCCTCTTTCAGAAGACAAGACATTGTTTAGAAGTTTTGTTTTTATTGCTAAAAAAGATATTGAAAGTGAAGGGTCTATTTTAGAAAAAGTTTATGAAGAGAGTCTAGTAGATTTTAATCGAAAAGTTTTTGATGAAGATAAAGCCATCTGTCAAGAAGTTCAAAAAGGTGTCAAATTTTCTTCATATGATGGCGAGCTAAGTGAAGAAGAAGAAAGAGTTCTTTATTTTCAGCAAGAGTATAAAAAATATTTGAAATGATACAAAATAAAAAAATATTAGTTACAGGAGCTACGTCTGGAATAGGATTAGCTCTTTGTGATTTTTTAATAAAACAGGATTGCAGCGTAATAGGAATTGGAAGAGATAAAGATAAAATTAAAGATCTTATTGAAAAGGCTGATAATAAACTAAAGTTTTTGTCTCTTGATTTAATTGATTTTGAGAGCTATACTATGGTTTTTGATGAAATGCTGAACGGAGAAAAATTTGATGGTTTCGTTCATTGCGCTGGGATAGAAGAAACGTTACCGTTAACGATGTATAATCCAGAAAATGTAAAGCGTATATTTGATATCAATGTGTTTTCAGGAGTTGAATTATTAAGATATTTTTCTAAGAAAAAATATTCAAATGATGGAGCTAGTGTAGTTTTTCTTTCTTCGGTTATGGGAGAATTGGGACAGCCTGGAAAAATTGGTTATTGCGCCACAAAGTCTGCTATTCTAGGAATTGTAAAAGCATCTGCGCTTGAGCTTGCAAAAAGAAAATTCAGAGTTAATTCAGTAGCTCCTGGAGTCGTAAATACACCAATGACCCAAAAATTATTTTCTCAAATTGAAGAGGATAATATTCAAAGAATTAAAGAAATGCACCCTCTAGGTATTGGCGAAGTAGATGATGTCGTGCCTGCGATAACATTCTTGTTGTCAGATTCTAGTAAATGGATAACAGGACAAAATTTAAAAATTGATGGAGGGTATTCAATACAATAATTTAGAAATTATCATTTTAGGAGCAGGTGGGTTAGCTCGAGAAATTGCAAGTTGGTATAATATAGGTTCTAGTGAAGACAATAGGAAGATAATAGGCTTTATGGATGAAAATCTTGAAGCTTTAAATAACTATAACATAGATCAAAAAATTATTGGAAAAATAGAACTGGATAAGGTAAAAAAAAATCAATCAGTAATTTGTGCAATTGCTGATGTGAATGTAAAAGAGAAATTGTTTAATGAAATAATTAAATCCCAGATTTCAATATTTTCTTTTGTACATAAATCTTGTTTTATAGGAGAACGAACAATCTGTGGAAAAGGATTGGTTTTGCTTCCTTATGCAGTCATTTCATGTGATTGTAGAATCGGAGATTTAGTTTTTATTAATAATGGTTCCCAGATTGGTCATGATGTCAACATTGGTGATTTTACAAGCATCATGGCAAATGTCGATATAGGTGGTAGTGCCCAAATAGGAAAAAATGTTTTTATAGGTTCTAATGCAGTAATTCTTCCAGGTGTTAAAATTCCTGACGATACAAGAATTGGTGCAGGTGCTGTAGTTTTAAAATCGATAAAAAATAAAGGAACTTATTTTGGTAACCCTGCAAAAAAAATATTTTAAAAAAATGAGTAATTCAAAAATATGGCTTTCTTCACCACATATGGGAGGCGCAGAACAAAACTATGTAAAAGAAGCTTTTGAGACTAATTGGGTCGCGCCATTAGGGCCTAATGTTAACGGTTTTGAAAAAGATCTGGAACATTATTTAAAAGAAGAGGTTCATGTGGGAGCTTTAAGTTCTGGTACTGCTGCAATACATTTAGGTTTGATTTTACTAGGCGTTAAATCAGGTGATGAGGTTATTTGCCAAAGTATGACTTTTTCGGCTTCAGCAAATCCAATATTATATCTCGGTGCCACTCCAATCTTTATAGATAGCGAAAAAGAAACTTGGAATATTTGCCCAATTGCACTGGAAGAAGCTATTAAAGATAGAATTTCAAAAGGAAAGAAGCCAAAAGCTATTATAGCCGTGCATCTTTATGGTATGCCATACAAAGTAGAAGAAATTAATGCCATCTCAAAGAAGTATGAAATTCCTGTTTTGGAAGATAGTGCTGAGGCTTTAGGAAGTTACTATAAAAATCAAAAGTGCGGAACTTTTGGAGAAATTGGTGTGCTTTCTTTTAATGGAAATAAAATCATTACCACTTCAGGGGGAGGTGCAATAGTAACTAAAACTAAAGAAAAAAAAGATAAGGCTGTTTTTCTTTCAACGCAAGCAAGAGATAATGCACCACACTATCAACATAGTGAAGTTGGTTTCAATTATAGAATGAGTAATATATGTGCGGGGATTGGTCGTGGGCAAATGGAAGTCTTAAATAAGCATATTCTTTTAAGAAGAAAAATACATGATTTTTATGTAGATTACTTTAAGGATGTTGAAGGTATTACGGTATTAACAGAGCCAAATGACCAATATTATTCAAATCATTGGCTGTCAGCAATCGTTATCGATCCTGCCAAAGTTGATGGAAATACTAGAGAAGATTTAAGACTAGCTTTAGAGGCTGAAAACATTGAAAGCCGTCCACTTTGGAAACCTATGCATTTACAGCCAATTTTTGAAAAGTATTCTTATTATGGAGGTGATGTAGCTGAGAATTTGTTTAAAAATGGATTATGCTTGCCATCTGGGTCAAATCTTACAGAAAATGATAAAAATAGAATAAAAGAAGCTTTTACAGCTTTTTTTAAATCATAAAACATGAAAATCGAAGAAACATTTATTAAAGATCTGGTAATTGTGGAACCAACAGTATTTGGGGATGAAAGAGGATACTTTTTTGAATCTTATAGTAAAAACAAATTTGAAGATTTGGGAATTGATATTGATTTCGTTCAAGATAATCAATCCTTTTCAAAAAAAGGAACCTTACGGGGGCTGCATTATCAAAATCCTCCTTTTGCACAAACAAAATTAGTTCGTGTTTTAGAAGGGGAAATTATTGATGTTGCTGTAGATCTAAGGAAAGATTCTACGACTTATGGAAAATCATTTAGTATTTTATTGTCAGCAGAGAATAAAAAACAGTTATTAGTTCCACAAGGATTTGCACATGGATTTTCTGTTATTAGCGAAACAGCTTCAGTAATGTACAAATGTGACCAATTTTATAAGAAAGACTCTGAAGGCGGAATTAAATATGATGATCCTTCTTTAAATATTGATTGGGGTATGAATCTGGATGAAGCTATAGTTTCAGAAAAAGATCAAATCCTGCCTTTTATAGAAAATTGTAACAGCTTATTTTAATGGAAAAAATTCTAGTAACTGGAGCAACAGGGCAATTAGGATCTGAACTTTCAGTTTTAGCGCCGTCTTATCCTCAATATGAATGGATATTTGCTGATCGCATACAAGTAACATTAGATAATTTAGAATTGCTTCAATCTCAACTAGATAAAATTAAGCCTGATATTATATTTAATTGCGGAGCTTATACAGCTGTGGATAAAGCTGAAGAAGAAAAAGATTTGGCTTTTAAAGTGAATCATTTAGCAGTAGAATTAATTGCAAAATACTGTGCAGAAAATAATGCTAAATTAATTCATATTTCAACGGATTATGTGTTTGATGGATCTTCATCTATTGCCTTAGATGAAGATGAGGAAACAAATCCTATAAATGTTTATGGGAAAAGTAAACTAGTTGGTGAAATGGCTTGTTTAAAAGAAAATCCGGAATCAATTGTTATTAGAACTTCTTGGGTCTACAGTAAGTTTGGAAATAACTTTGTTAAAACTATGCAGCGATTAATGCAGGAACGAGATGAAATTAATGTTGTAAACGATCAGATTGGCTCTCCAACTTATGCTGCTGATTTGGCAAAAGCAATGATTGATATACTTGAATCTTTAAAATGGATTCCAGGAGTTTACAATTATTCGAATGAAGGGGAGATTAGTTGGTATGAATTTGCATTAAATATCAAAGAATTAGGAGGATATGCTTGTGAAGTAAAAGGAATCCAATCCTCATCTTATAGAACCATTGCAAAACGGCCAAATTTTTCATTATTGAATAAGGAAAAGATAAAAAGGGTTTATAATTTAGATATTCCATATTATATGGAAAGTTTAAAAAAAATGTTTGTATAAGATCTAAAATTTGATTTTAGATTTCGCAAATCTAAAGATTTATAGAAATAAGATTTATGAAAGGAATTATATTAGCCGGAGGTTCTGGCACAAGATTACATCCATTAACATTAGCCGTAAGTAAACAACTAATGCCAGTTTATGATAAACCTATGATTTATTACCCTTTGTCAACTTTAATGATGGCAGGAATAAATGAGATTTTAATTATATCAACTCCTCATGATTTACCACATTTTAAAAAGCTTTTGGGCGATGGTAGTACAATTGGTTGTAAATTTAGTTATGCTGAACAACCAAATCCAAATGGTTTAGCCCAAGCTTTTGTAATTGGAGAAGAGTTTATAGGTAATGATAAAGTAGCGTTAGTTCTCGGAGATAATATTTTCTTTGGAACAAACATGCAACAATTATTAAAAGATAATGCCGATCCGGAAGGCGGGGTTGTTTTTGCTTATCATGTTTCTGATCCTGAAAGATATGGAGTTGTTGAGTTTGATGGAAACAAAAATGCAATATCTATAGAAGAAAAACCATTAGAACCAAAATCAAATTATGCCGTTCCTGGTCTATATTTTTATGATAACTCAGTTGTAGAAATCGCAAAAAACATTGAACCTAGTGCCCGTGGCGAATATGAGATTACAGATGTTAATAAAATTTATCTCGAGAAAGGGAAGCTAAAAGTGGGTATATTAAGCAGAGGTACAGCTTGGCTAGATACTGGAACTTTTAATAGTTTAATGCAGGCAGGTCAGTTTGTTCAGGTACTAGAAGAAAGGCAAGGCCTAAAAGTAGGTTGTATCGAAGAAATTGCTTGGAGACAAGGTTTTATTAATGATGATCAGTTAGAAGAACTTGCCCAACCTTTGTTAAAGTCTGGTTATGGAACCTATTTATTGGACTTCCTTAAACAAAAGAAAAAAGGTGTTAAAGTTTAATTTGTATCTATAAGCAATCGTTTAAAACCTTTAATTTGTATTTTTGTATAAAGTTCAAACTTTACTGACTTAAAAAAAGCTAAATTGAATACCGACAAACCAAATACTATAACGGCTTTATTTTATAAAGCCTTTTCACCAAGAAATCTAAGGGCAAACATCAATAATTTGAGTTATTTGCCAAGATGGATTATTGTTGCTATTGACATAATGGTTTTGTTTTTTTCTTTTTCTTTTACTTATTTGCTTTTCGATGGGACGGCAATAGGATATATTATAACATCACATGATTTTTATTTTGTTGCAAGTTTAATAACGGTCAATGTGTTTTTCTTTTGGCTCTTTAGAACGTACTCAGGAATTATTAGACACTCATCATATATTGATGCTATAAAATTGCTTTTTTCTCAAATGTCAGTATTAGTTTTCTTTCTGTTTATAAATTTAATATTCGAATTATATACTGGACATAAAGCTTTCTTGAATACAGCTTTATTTATCAATTTAGTTTTGTCTTTTTGCGGGTTGTTCTTGTATCGAGTAATTGTAAAACAGACTTTCGAAATGTACTTTTCAGAAAAAGCGACAACAAAATTGGTAAGGACTGTTATTTATGGTACAGATGCAAATGCAATTTCAGTAGCCAACGCTTTGAAATTTGAAACACCTTCCAGATTTAAGATTGTAGGATTTGTAGATAAAAATAATCAGAATGCATCTAAACGAATGCTGGATTTACCGATCTTAATTTTAAGAAAGAAACTTCCAGCTTTAATGCGTTCTGTTGCTGCAGAAGGAGTTATTAT
The DNA here is from genome assembly GCF_003254545.1 of Flavobacterium tistrianum. Lineage (GTDB taxonomy): Bacteria > Bacteroidota > Bacteroidia > Flavobacteriales > Flavobacteriaceae > Flavobacterium > Flavobacterium tistrianum. The sequence goes on along the minus strand of NZ_QJRH01000063.1, from coordinate 54,315 downwards.
TGCTGATAAAAGTTTATCAAAAGAAGAACAGCTTATTATTGTTGATCAATGTCTAGAGTTTAATTATAGAGTATATACCGTTCCATTGATTTCAGATTGGGAAAATCAGAAGGAAATCTCTCAAAAAGTTAAAAATATTCAGATTGAAGATTTATTAGAAAGAAAACCTATAGTTCTAGATAGTAAATCAATTTCTAAACAATTAAAAGATAAAACTATTTTAATTACTGGCGCGGCTGGATCAATTGGAAGTGAAATTGTGAGACAGGTTCTGAATTTTAATCCAAAAAACGTTATTGTTTTAGATCATGCTGAGACACCATTGCATAATTTATGTTTAGAAACTCAAGCAATGAATTTTAGTACAAAAATTGTGGCGGTAATTGCAGATGTAAGAAGCAAAAAAGCATTAGATAAAGTTTTTAAAAATTATAATCCGCATGTTGTTTTTCATGCCGCCGCATATAAACATGTGCCTTTGATGGAAGAAAATCCTTCTCAGGCAATTCAAACTAACATAAAGGGAACAAAAAACTTGGCAGATTTAGCCTGTAAGTATCATGTGAAGAAATTTGTAATGGTTTCTACAGATAAGGCCGTGAACCCAAGTAATGTGATGGGAGCGAGTAAACGTATTGCTGAAAAATATGTGCAGTCTTTATTCTTAAAGAATCAACGCGAAAATGTGGAAGGTGGCACAAAATTCATTACAACTCGTTTTGGAAATGTTTTGGGATCAAATGGATCTGTAGTTCCTTTATTTACCAAACAAATTGCAGAAGGAGGGCCAGTAACAATTACACATCAGGATATTATACGTTATTTTATGACAATTCCAGAAGCTTGTCAGCTTGTATTAGAAGCAGGAGCAATGGGGAATGGTGGCGAGATCTATATTTTTGATATGGGTAAACCTGTTAGAATTATTGATTTAGCACGAAAGATGATAAAATTGGCAGGTTTTATTCCAGATAAAGAAATTAAAATAAAAATAGTTGGTCTAAGGCCTGGTGAAAAGCTTTATGAAGAATTATTAAATGATACTTCTAAAACTCTTCCGACATACCATAATAAGATTATGATTGCACAAGAAATTCAAGACGAATATGAAACTCTTCATAATGATGTAGACGAATTAATTGGAATTGCTGATTTTTATGAAAATGATGATATTGTGGCTAAGATGAAAAAAATTGTTCCAGAATTTAAGAGCATGAATTCTGCTTTTGAGATTTTAGACAAATAATAGATCAAATTTATATACAAAATATAGTTCAAAAGGTGTTTTTTTAAACGCCTTTTGACATTTTTAAACAAATTCTAAAATGTTAAAAATCTTGTTAATTTTTTTAGACAAGATTTTTTTAGCTCTTTTAAATGGATTCTAAAAACACAAATGATTGGTTGTTTGAAATAACGCCGAAGAATAAATTTTTCTCTCTGAATTTTAAAGAGATTTGGCAGTATAGAGATTTATTAATGCTCTTTGTAAAAAGAGATATAATTACAGTTTATAAACAAACGGTTTTAGGACCACTTTGGTATCTTATACAGCCTTTGTTTACTTCTATAACCTTTACTATTATATTCAACAATGTTGCCGGAATTAAAACCGGCTCTATTCCGCCCTTTTTATTTAATCTTGCGGGAATTATGGTTTGGAATTATTTTACTGCTTGTTTAAATGGAACTTCAGATACATTTAAATCCAATGCCAGTATATTTGGGAAAGTATATTTCCCAAGAATTATCACTCCTTTGTCAATAGTTATTTCAAACCTGATCAAATTTGGAATTCAATTTGGGATATTTATTTTCTTTTATCTTTTCTTTTATATTCAAGGAGCAGATTTAAACCTAAATATATCAATATTGTTCTTTCCAGTTCTAATTGTGTTTATGGGAATTTTAGGGCTTGGTTTAGGAATGATGATTTCGTCAATGGTTACAAAATATAGGGACTTAAATAATTTAGTTGGTTTTGGGGTACAATTGTTAATGTATGTATCTGCAGTAATGTATCCGATGGAATTGATAAAAGAAAAACTCCCGAAATTTGGTTGGATAGTTCAATATAACCCATTGGCTTATGTAATAGAAACATCCCGATATATGCTTTTAAATATTGGTAGTATATCAATTTTAGGATTATTATATACAATGGTAGTTACCTTAGTTGTCTTTTTTGCTGGATTATTGGTTTTTAATAGAACAGAAAAAAGCTTTATAGATACAGTATAAATGAAAGATATTATATTAAAAGCCGAAAATATTTCCAAACAATATCGTTTAGGAGAAGTAGGAACTGGTACTTTGAGTCATGATTTAAATAGATGGTGGCATAAAGTTCGTGGAAAAGAAAATCCGTATTTAAAGATTGGAGACGCAAATGATCGTTCCAGAAAAGGAACTTCAGATTATGTTTGGGCACTGCAAGATATTAATTTTGAAGTCAAAAGAGGAGAAGTTTTAGGAATTATTGGCAAGAATGGAGCTGGAAAATCTACACTTTTAAAAATACTTTCAAAAGTAACCGCTCCTACAACTGGGAGCATAAAATCTCGTGGCCGTATTGCTTCATTATTAGAAGTAGGTACAGGTTTTAATGGAGAAATGACTGGACGAGAAAACATATTTCTAAACGGAGCGATTTTAGGAATGACCAAAAAAGAAATCACATCAAAACTAGATGAAATTATTGAATTTTCAGGATGTGAACGTTATATAGATACTCCTGTAAAAAGATATAGCTCTGGAATGACTGTGCGTTTAGCATTTGCTGTTGCCGCATTTTTAGAACCTGAAATTTTAGTTGTGGATGAAGTTTTAGCTGTTGGAGATGCTGAGTTTCAAAAAAAGGCGATTGGTAAGATGCAGGATATTTCTAAGGGAGAGGGACGAACTGTTTTGTTTGTAAGTCATAATATGGCGGCAGTAAAAAGTTTGTGTACAAGAGGAATTGTTTTGGAGCATGGAAAAGTGAAACTTATTACTAATATTGAAAAAGCAGTTAGTTATTACCTAAGTGGAGATTCGGAAGTTATCAATCAAAAAACATTTGGTCCAAATTACGAAACAGACGAGTTTAAGTTAGAAAAAATTTCAATTAATTGTTTAGGTAAAAGTATAAATGAGCCACTAATAGAAAATAGTGAAATTGAATTAAAAACAGTAATAAATTTGAAAGATGATTGTTTGGGGAGTTATCATGTAACGTATCATTTATATAACGAGATGGGAGAAGCTCTTTTCTCTTTTTCAAATGGAGAGGAAAAGGAAAAATTGCAATATGGTAAAAATGAATTAATATGTTTTTTTCCCTCCTCATTTTTTCAGTCAGGTCAATATTTTTTATCATTCTTTTTTATAAAAGACAAACGGGAAGCTCGTTTTGTTGAAAATGATATTCTATGTTTTACTGTTATTGATGGGGGACGAGATTTAGGGGTATATATGGGAAGAGAACCAGGTTACATTAAACCTAAATTTAATTGGATATTAAAAAAGAACTAATGATAAATGTTACCAAAACTTTTCTTCCTCCTTTAGAAGAATATAATTCTTATCTTAAACGAGCTTGGGATATCGAATGGCTCACAAATCGAGGAGAGCTTGTATTGGAATTAGAAGAGAAGTTAAAGGCATATTTAAATGTGTCTAATATTATTGTAACGAACAATGGTACTATACCATTACAAATAGCGTTGAAGTTATTAGGAAATCAAGGTGAAATTATAACGCCCCCTTTTAGTTATGTAGCAACTACTGCATCAATAGTTTGGGAAAATTGTAGCCCAGTTTTCGTGGATATCCATCCAGAGTATTTGACAATTGATGAAACTAAAATAGAAGCAGCGATTACATCGAGAACTAAAGCTATATTAGCTACTCATGTTTTTGGAAATCCATGAAATGTGTTTGATATTAAGTTAATTGCAAAAAAAGTATAATTTAAAGGTTATTTATGATGCCGCACATTGTTTTGGTGTGAAATTCAATAATAAATCTATTTTTGATTATGGAGATGTAAGTACTTGTAGTTTTCATGCAAAAAAGTTATTTCATACTGGAGAAGGTGGTGCCATGTTTACTAATGATGCAGATCTGAGGGATAAATTGTTTTATTCGCATAACTTTGGACATAATGGCACTTTAGCTTTTCACGGATTAGGGATTAATGGTAAAGTTTCAGAGTTACAAGCTGCACTGAGTTTGGCTGTTTTTCCTTATATGGATAAAATAATGGATGAAAGAAAAAAAATAGTGGGATTTTATAATTCTAATCTCAATTTTGAAAAAATTGATTTTTTGAAAATTAGGGAAAATACACAATGGAATTATAGTTATTATCCAGTTATTTTTGAAACGGAGAAAGATTTGCTCACAATACAAAAAAAAATGAACGAGAATAATATTTTTCCGAGAAGATATTTCTATCCGTCATTAAACACAATTGAATACACAGAAGGTGATGAAATGCCAATTTCAGAAAGCATTGCTTCAAGAATATTGTGTTTGCCACTTTATGCAGAGTTACAATTAGAGGAATTAGAAAAAATTGTTTTACTTATTAATACTATTTTATGTTGATTACTGGCGGCAAAGGTTTTGCAAAAGAAGTTTTAGAAGTACTCCATCAATTAAACCAATTAGATAACTTGGCATTTTATGATGATGTTAATGAAGACGTATGCGGAAATTTATATGATAAATTCCCCATTCTGAAAAATATTGATGATGCTTCAGTTTATTTTAAAACAATTGATAATAGATTTACAATCGGAATTGGCAATCCAATTTTAAGAAAAAAACTTTATGATAAATTCAGTGAAATAGGTGGCGTTTTCTCTTCGACAGTTAGTCCATATGCACATATTGGTAGTTTCGGTAACGAAATTCAAAAAGGATGTAATATTATGACGGGAACAGTTATCACATCAGATGTGATTATAAAACAAGGTTCTTTAATCAATTTAAATTGTACAGTAGGACATGACTCTATAATAGGTGAATTTGTAGAGTTATCTCCGGGAGTAAGTATTTCTAGTAATTGTATAGTTGGAAATTATAGTGTCTTAGGAACCAATGCAACTGTCTTGCCTAAAGTTAAAATTGGTAAGAATGTAATTATTGGTGCTGGATCTGTGGTAACAAAAGACGTTCCTGATAATTCTCTAGTTGTTGGCATACCAGGTAAAGTTCTTAAAGAATTAGAGGCGTTAGATTTCTAGATATGCAAAATACTGTGAAAGTAAGTGTTTGTATGATTACCTATGGGCATGAAAAATACATTCATCAAGCCATAGAAGGCGTATTAATGCAAGAATGTGATTTTGAAATAGAATTGATTATTGCCAACGATAGCTCTCCGGATCAAACAGATAAAGTTATTGAGGAGATTTTAAAGAGTAATCCCAAAGCTTCAAAAATAAAATATTTTAGACATGAGAAAAATATTGGTATGATGTCTAATTTTATTTTTGCTATGGAACATTGCTCAGGTAAGTATATAGCTCTATGCGAGGGAGATGATTTTTGGACTGATCCGTTAAAACTACAAAAACAAGTTAGTTTTTTGGAAAACAATTCAGATTATGTGGTATGTTATCATGATTGCTCTGTAGTTGATCAATTTAATAATCTAACGGTACAATCATTTTTAGAAAATTATAAAAATGACTATAATGAAAAAGACTTAAAAAAAGGAGCATGGCTTCCTACATTAACAAGGTGTTTTAGAAATGTAATAAAAGAATATCCAGTTTTTTTTGACAAGGTTAACTGTGGAGATTTATTCTTGACCTCTTTTTTAGGGGATTATGGAAAAGCAAAGTATTTAGATTTTAATGGAGCTTCTTATCGAGAGCATGCTGGTGGAGTGTGGAGCGGAATAGATGAAAGTTTTAAAACAAAAAAAATGATTTCTGATTATATATATCTGTGCAAATTTTATAAAAATCGTGAAATCGAAGTGTATAAGTATTATAAAAACAGTCTTGATAAAAGTTTTCTGAAAGATTTAAAAAGTAATTTCGAACTAAAAAATATCATCTGTAATTTTAAAGAGTTCAAGTTTTATTATTGCACATTTTTATTAAGCACAATTACAAAAAAAGTAAAAAATATATTTTGATTAAGGTAGGTTATCTTGTTTCGTATGATTATCACATGTTTTTAACATCTGTAAAGCAATTGTATAATTATGTAGATAAAATTGTTATTGGTATAGACTGTAATTATAAAACATGGAGTGGAAATTCTTTTGAGATTCCAGATTCTTTTTTTCAGGAGGTTAAAGCCTTTGATACCAAAAATATAATAGAATTTTATTTTGATAATTTTTATATTCCTTCTTTAAATCCAACTCAATGCGAATCAAGAGAAAGAAATATGATTTTGAAAAAATTAGGAAGAGGTTGGAAATTACAATTAGATGTTGATGAATATATATATGATTTTGAAAAATTGTATAAATACTTAAATAAATATTGGTATCTAAACATTTTTCCCAATGTAACTCCAATATGTATTCAAGGAAAATTAGTCACGTTATATAAACAACTAAATGATGGATATCTATTTATAGATAATAAAGAACAGTTTCCCTTTATAACAAATCAATTATTGAATTCTCACACAAGAAGAAATGATAATATTAGGAATTATTACTCAGAAGTAAATGTTATTCATCAATCTTGGGCGAGAAGTGAAGGTGAAATAGTGCAAAAAATTACAAATTGGGGACATAGAGATGATTTTGATACACAAAAATATTTTCACTTTTGGAAATCACTATCAAGTTTAAATTATAAAAATTATACCAATATACATCCTTTGTTGCCAAAAGTATGGAATAGACTTCATTTTTTACCTGCAGAATCAATAGATGAATTTATTGATAAGTTCTCAGAAAGAAATCATCAAAATTTAGTGAATTTACCCTTAAAAATTATCTTAAAAAAAGCTATAAAAAAAATAATTGGCAGATATTAAGAAAATGAATATACATTATCAAAATACTGCGTTAATTTCGATTGTAATTCCAACTTTCAATAGAGAATCTCTAATAATAGAAACGTTGCAGTCGATTGAAATGCAAACTTACTCAAACTGGGAATGTATTATTGTCGATGATGGTTCATCAGATAAGACGGTAGATATAGTTAAAGAATTTGTAAAGAAAGATTCTCGATTCTTACTTTATTGTTTAGAGCACAAAGGTGTAAGTTTTGCTCGTAACCATGCTTTAAGTAAAATCTCAGGAGAGTTTATTCAATTTTTAGATTCGGATGATTTATTACATGAAAAGAAACTTGAAGAATCATTAGACATTATAGCTGGCGAGGAAAGAAACAATAAAATAGTTATTTCTAATTTTATGATGTTTCGAGGGAATCTGAAAAATGTAGAGCCTCCATTTTGTAAACTTTCTTTAGAAGAGTTTACTTTTGAAAAAGTTTTATTCGATTGGGACTTTGAGTTTAATATACCAATTCATTGTGGTTTTTTCCATAGAAGTATTTTTAAAGATTTTAAATTTTCGACAGAATTAGGAGCAAAAGAAGATTGGATCATGTGGCTGAAAATTTTTAAAAAGAATCCAGAAGTCGTTTTTTTAGATCGTTTTTTGGCATACTATAGATATCATGAAAAAAATATGACCAAAGATTTTGTTCATATGAAAAGTAATTTTTTCTACTCTTTTCCAATTCTAAAATCATTATTAACAGAAGATGAATTTGAGAATTTTTTAATTTTTTTAATTGAAAAGTATTACCAGCAGTCTAGAGAAAAGGGGATCGAGGTTAAGAAATATAAAAACTCAGGTTCTTATAAATTAGGAAATAAAATTAAAAATATTTTAGCCAGTTTACACCTGCTCTCTCTCGGAAATTGGATACTTAAAAAATTTAAAAAATGATTGCTATAGTAATTCCGTATTATAAACTTGAGTTTTTTGAAAAAACTTTAGAATCCTTAAAAAAACAAATTGATAAAAGATTTAAAGTTTACATAGGAAATGATTCAAGTCCAGAAAATCCGTTTTCTCTATTAGAAAAATATAAAAATGATTTTGACTTCAAGTACTATCTTTTTGAGCAGAATTTAGGAGGGATTTCATTAGTAAAACAATGGGAGAGGTGTGTAGACTTAGTTGAAAGTGAAGAATGGATCATGATTTTAGGTGATGATGATGTCCTTGATGAAAATGTAGTAGCATCTTTTTATAGGAACTTAGAAGATATAAATAAGAATGAAATAAATGTTGTTCGTTTTGCTACGACGGTAATAAATGAAAAAGAGGAAACTATTTCCAAAAAACATGAGCATCCAGTTTTAGAAACTGGACAAGATTTTTTAACAAGAAAATTTTCAAAAAAAACTAGAAGCTCACTAGGGGAATACTTTTTTAAAAGGGAACAGATAAAAAATGTAAAGTTTAAAGATCTTCCTTTAGCTTGGCATTCAGATGACTTGGCTGTTTTAGAATTCTCAATTCCAAATTCTATTTATTCAATTAATGAAGCTCAGTTGTTAATTCGAGTATCAAATTTAAGTATCACTGGCGATTCTGGCTCAAACAATCAAAAGAATTGGGCAACTTTTGAATTTTGCGAGATTTTGTTTAAGGATCATACTTTACTTTTTACAAAATTTCAAAAGAAAGTAATTTTAAAAAAACTTGAAGTTGCTTTTTTTAATATTCCGTCGTTTAAAACATATCAAAAAATAACAAAACATTATTTTGGACAGCTAGGATTTTGGGCTACCATAGATTTTCAGTTGCGTTTAATAAAATATAATATAATTTTGATCTTGAAAAAACTTAAAATTTTTAATGGCATTTATGCGATATATGACAAATTACTAAATAAATGAAAAACTTTTTTTTAGTTATCCCAACAAGAGACAGATTATCGTATTTGTCTAATTTACTTATAGATTTAAATGCATTCGAAGAACATATTTCGCAAGTTGTCATTGTTGATCAAAGTCAGCAGGATATAGAAGCAGATATAAATAAATTATCGTTGAGTTATAAATTTACTTTTGTAAAAAACGAAAGAGAAAATTCAGTTAATCATTCTCGAAATCAAGCATTAAAATTTTATCAAAATGAAGAATGGTTGTTTTTTCTTGACGATGATTTAAGAATTCCGAATGTGGCGTTTGAGAAGATAATTGAAGTGTTAAAACCCAATATTATTGATGTTCTAATACCAGGAATTCAATTTGAAGGAATGGAAACCACAGAATTTAAGTATCACACAATTTTAGATACTATCTCTAAACCTAGTAATTTTTCAAAGCCTCGTTTTAGACTTCAGGTTTGTTCGGGATTAAATATTACAAGAAGAGAAACTTTTAAGGAAGCGGGTTTTTTATTTGATGAAAATTTTACAATTTGGGGAGATGACTGGGATTATGGAATGCGCTTGCTGCAAGCGGGTGCAAATATTTATTTTCAACCTAAAATTTTAGTTGAGCATCTATGGGTTTCAGTAGGAGGACAAAGAGATAAATGGAAAACCACAAATATGGAATTAGAAAAACTGAGATTATATTTTTATTTCCTAAATAAACATTTTTCAAATACTGTAGTAAAGCAACAATTTTATATAAAGTTTTTTCTTGCTATTAAGCTTCTATTTATGCAAGGGAAATTGTCAGATATAAGGATCTTAATAAAGGCCTATAGAATGGCATTAAAAATGCCAATTTTATAGTCAAGTTGAAGCTAGAAAATAACTAAAATTTAAAATAAAGAGAATGAGAATAGGAGTAAATCCACAAAAGAGTGATAAAAAAATTATACTTAAAACACATCATAGAGTTATAGTAGTGGTATATATTCCAGATTCGAAAGGTTTTTACAGTAACTCGGCCGAGGTTTTTAAATTATGTATAGATTCTCTTGTTGCAACCATAGATAAAAATTGCCTTATCACGGTTGTAAATAATGGGTCATGTAAGGAAGTTTCAAGTTTTTTAAACTCTTATTTAGAAGATAAGAAAATTGATACCTTAATACATCATAATGAAAATATAGGAAAAATTGACGCCATGATTGGTGCCGCAAGAGGAAGTCGTGAAAAGTATATTACGCTAAGTGATTCAGATATACTTTTCGTTCAAAATTGGCAGCAAAAAGTAGAAGAAGTTTTTGAAAATTTTAAAGATGTAGGATCAGTTTCTCCAATTCCTGTTAGACATGCTTTGTTTTACGGAACAAGTTCGGTTTTAAAAAAAATTATTTTTAAAAGAGTAAAATTTAAACGCGTATCAATTCCTGAAAACTTTAAAGATTATAATCGTTACTTAGAAAGCATTAACTGGGACTTGGAGAAGAATGAGAATATTAAGTGGCCAATAATTGAAAAAAATGGAAATAGTGCTGTAATTGGGAGCGGACACCAAATATTGACAATTACTCGAGATATTTTGTTTAGAAAAGTGCCTTCAAATCCAAGTTTAACATTAGTAGGCAATGAGTCCGAATTTAATTACGTTGATCAGCCTATTGACAAGTTGGGCAAGCTAAGATTATCTACCTATAACAATTATGCATTTCATATGGGGAATAATGTGGAAAAGTGGATGGTTGATGTTCAGGATAATAATCTAAAAAAAATAAAGCAGGATTTTGAAATTGAGAAAGATTTTACACAAAGTCTGGATTTATTTGATTCTCGATTTAAAAACAAACTTTATAATTTGAGAAAGAAAATTATAAAACAAACATTTTCTCTTTTTTATAATAGTAATTTAAATTCTTAAATCTATGAGTTTAAAGGAGGTGAAATTCTCAATATTAATTACAACGAAAAATAGATGTAATGATTTGATTTTTACATTAACTAAAATCAAAAAAATAATAGAAAGGGAAGATGTAGTTTGTATAATTTGCGATGATGGTTCCACCGATGATACAGCCACATTTATTAAATCAAAATTTCCCGAAATTCAATTTATTCAAAATAAAGTGAGCAAAGGACTTATATATAGTAGGAACAGGCTTCTTTCGCTGGTTAATTCTAAATATGCTATTTCGATAGATGATGATGCGCATTTTATTACTGAAAATCCCTTGGATTTTATTGAAGAAGCATTTAATAATAATCCTAAAATAGGATTATTAGGATTTAGAATTTTTTGGGGTTTAAATGAGCCTAAAAACAGTAGTAATTTTGAAGCTTCGCATCAAATGAAAAGTTTTGTTGGTTGTGGACATGTTTGGCGTATGTCAGCGTGGAAAGATATTACAAATTACCCAGAGTGGCTGATATTTTATGGAGAAGAAGATTTTGCATCATATCAATTGTTTAAAAAAAAGTGGGAAATACACTATCTTCCAGAAGTCTTAATAAATCATAGAGTTGATATTAAATTACGAAAAAAAGACGCAGATTACTCAATTAGATTGCAAAGGTCTTTAAGAGCTGGCTGGTCTCTCTATTTTTTATTTATGCCACTAAAATTAATACCAAGAAAAATGGCTTATTCAATCTGGATGCAATTGAAAATGAAAGTTTTTAAGGGTGATTTTATGGCACTAAAAGCTTTAATTCTAGCTGGATTTGATTTAATTACTTTTGTTCCAGAAATAGTAAAAAATAAAAATAGATTTTCAGAGTTAGAGTTTTCAGAGTATCAAAAACTTGGTGAAACCAAAATTTATTGGTTGCCGAAGGAACAATAATTTTTTTATGAAAAACATTGCTATTATTCCTGCTAGAGGAGGTTCAAAAAGATTGCCTCAAAAAAATATAAGAGAAATTGATAAAATTCCATTAGTAGCATTTAGTATTTTATATGCACAAGAAAATAGTAATATCATTGACGAAATTTATGTTTCAACTGATGATGAGGATATAAAAAATATTGCATTACAATATGGAGCAAAAGTAATAGATAGGCCAGAAAATATTTCTGGTGACAATGAGTTAACTGTTTCGGCATTAAAACATGTTTTACAAAACATTGATGCAGATGTTGAAAATGTAATTTTATTACAACCAACAAATCCTCTTAGACCTGAAAACTTGTTAAAGGAAGCTTTTGAAACCTATAAAAATGAAAACTACAATAGTTTATTTACTGTCTCAAGAAATCATCAAAAATTTGGAAAAATTATTGATCAAAAGTTTGTTCCATACAACTACAAAATAGGTCAAAGAAGCCAAGATCTGTCTCCTATTTATTTTGAAAATGGATTACTTTATATTACAAAAGCCAATTTAATTCAAGAAAATATAATTATTTCAGAAGATGCATTTCCTCTTGTAATAGATCATATTTTTGCAAACGTTGATATCGATACACAAGAAGATTTTGATTATACAGAATATTTGTATTTAAAACTTATAAAACCTTATAGATAAATAAATGAAACCATATATAGAAATTGCAGGAAGAAAAATAGGTCAAGACTTTCAGCCTTTAGTAATTGCCGAGATAGGAATTAACCACGAAGGTTCTTTAGCAGTTGCAAAAGAAATGGTTGATGCAGCTCATCGCGCTGGAGTTGAAGTAGTAAAACATCAAACTCATATTGTAGAAGATGAAATGACTGGGGCAGCCAAAAAAGTCATTCCTGGAAATGCAGATGTTTCTATATATGAAATTATGGAACGTTGTTCATTAAACGAAGAGGATGAATTAGAGCTTAAAAATTATGTAGAAAGTAAAGGCATGATTTTTATCTCAACTCCATTTTCACGTGCAGCAGCAGAAAGATTAAAGAAGTTCAATATTCCAGCCTATAAAATAGGATCTGGAGAATGCAACAACTATCCACTATTAGAACATATTGCTTCTTTTGGAAAACCAGTAATTTTAAGTACAGGGATGAACACAATTGAAAGCATTCAAAAAGCAGTAGCTGTATTTGATAAATATAATGTTCCTGTTGCTTTATTGCATACTACAAATTTATATCCAACACCAATTCATTTAGTTCGTTTTGGTGCCATGGTCGAATTGAATGAAGCATTTCCAGACAAAGTTTTTGGTTTAAGCGATCATACATTGAATAACAATGCTTGTTTAGGTGCGGTAGCATTAGGAGCAAGTATTTTAGAGAGACATTTTACAGATCATATGCAGCGCACTGGACCAGATATTGTTTGCAGCATGGATGAAAATGCTTGTCACGAACTAATCGTTTCAAGTGCAGAAATTGCACAAATGCGTGGTGGTTCAAAAAAGCCTGCCGATGAAGAACAAGTAACTATTGATTTTGCTTTTGCAACAGTTTGTTCTATTGCTTCAATTAAAAAAGGAGAAATTTTTACCAAAGAAAATATCTGGGTTAAAAGACCTGGAACAGGAAAAATTTTGGCTGAAAGTTTTAATGATATAATTGGTAAAACGGCAACGAAAGATATTCAGAATGATGAACAATTAACTTGGGAAGATATTCAATAATATCAATGAAAAAAATCCTTTTTTTAACAGGTACTAGAGCCGATTTTGGGAAAATAAAATCATTAATCACAATTCTTGAAAAACATCAAGAGTTTGAAGTTTTTGTTTTCGTGACTGGTATGCATCTGCAAGAAGAATATGGGTATACCCTTATTGAAATTGAACGATGTAATTTTAAAAACATTCACACTTTTGTGAATCATACACATGAAACTACCATGGATCTTACTCTTGCTAAAACTATCGAAGGTTTTTCGAGTTATTGCAAAGAAATTGTGCCTGACATGATTGTTGTTCATGGTGACCGTGTTGAAACTCTTGCAGGAGCAATTGTTGGGTCTCTTAATAATGTTCTGGTAGCACATATAGAAGGCGGTGAAGTTTCGGGAACCGTTGATGAATTAATCCGCCATAGTGTTAGTAAATTAAGTCATATTCATTTTGTTTCTAACAAGCAGGCAGCTAAAAGGCTTATTCAAATGGGAGAAGTTAAGGAATCCATTTTTACTATTGGATCTCCAGATGTTGATATCATGTTTTCAGATCAATTACCTGATATAGAAACAGCTAAAAATTATTATAATATCAATTTTGAAAATTATGCCATTGTAATGTTTCATCCCGTAACAACAGAAATAAATGGAATGGAAAAATATGCAGAAATTTTTGTAAAATCCCTTTTAGAAGATAATCATAATTATGTGGTAATTTTTCCTAATAATGATCTAGGCAGTCAATTTATTCTTAAGGCTTATAAAAAACTTGAAAAAAATTCGCGATTTAGAGTTTTTCCGTCACTTCGTTTTGAATATTTTCTAACTCTTTTAAAAAATAGCCAATTTATCATTGGTAATAGTAGTGCAGGAATTAGAGAAGCGCCATATTATGGAATTCCGATTATCAATATTGGTACAAGACAGAAAAACAGGTCTATACATGCAGATATAATCAATACAGATTATACCGAAGCACAAATAAAGGAGGCTCTCGCAATAATAGATTTGCATAAAATTGAAAGTTTGGAGGATGATTTTGGAGATGGGAATAGTAATCAATTATTTTTAGATTGTTTGCAGAAGTCAAATATTTGGCAACTAAATCATCAAAAGCAATTTAGAGATGCATAACTTAAGAATGATAACATTTTCTAAGCTTGGAGATAAAGGAAATCTTGGGAATCAATTATTTCAAATTGCCTCAACTATCGGCATTGGAGAAAAATATGGATACGAATACGGTTTTCCAAATTGGAACTTTTCTCAGTATTTTAAAAATCCAATTCCTTTTTTAAAAAAAGACAATTCTTTTGAGCTCATAAAAGAGAAATCATATAACCATTATGAATGGAATTTAGATCAAGGAAATTATGATCTTGATGGATGGCTTCAATCTGAAAAATATTTTGATATACAAAAGACAAAAGAAGTTTTTCAGTTTAAAGATTTTGCAAATGAATTGCATTTAAAATTCGATTATCTTTTTACAAAAAAAACAATTTTGGTATCTGTAAGAAGAGGAGATTTTGTAAAACACCCCTATTATTATCAATTGTCGCATTTATATTATTTAAAAGCGATAATAAAAAAATTTCCAGACTGGAAAGATCGTAGAATAATTTTTACGAGTGACGACATAAATTATTGTAAGTATCATTTTTCTTTTTTGAAAAATAGTTTTTTTTTGGAAAACTTATCAGCGATAGAACAATTGGTTTTGGGCTCAAAATGTGATGATTTTGTAATTAGTAATTCAACTTTTTCTTGGTGGATAGCTTGGCTAGGCGAAAAGGAGAGCTCAAAGGTTATAAGACCATTAAAAAATTTTAGAGGAGATTTTGCAAAAAAAAACAACGATGTTGACTATTTTCCAGAAAGATGGGTTAGTTTTGATGACAAAAATCAAAGCCTTGAAAAAAAATATTTAGTTTTCCAAATCAGAGGTTTTGTCTATGAGTTTTTAGTTGGCTCAAAAATAATATTCATTCAAAAAAAGAATAAATTCAAAAAAAGAATAAAAAAATATATTTGCAAGTAGATTTATATAAAATGTCAAAAAAAAAAATATTTATTTTACTGCCTGATGGAGTGGGGCTTAAGAATTTTGCTTTCTCTAGTTTTTATCAATTAGGAAAAGGCTTTGATATTGTTTACTGGAATAATACACCTTTTGATTTGACAAGTTTAGGTTTTAATGAAATTAGAATTAAGAACGCTAAAACAAATCCTCTTACAGATAGTTATAAAAATGCTCGAAAGCACATCGAGCTGAATCTTAATATAAAAAGAGCGGCAGATAATGTTTATGATTCTTATCGTTTTCCTTTTTCCTTTAAAAGTATAAAAGGTGCGGTTAAAAGTTATGCAACAAAACTTTTTATTGCGATAAACAATTCAGAAAAAGGCTTAGAAAAGGTTAGAGAAAAAATAAAATTCAAAGAAAAGAAAACCGAGTTTTATAAGAATTGCTTAGAAACACTTCAGAAAGAGAAACCTAATTTTGTGTTTTGTACTAACCAGCGTCCCGTTTTAGCAATAGCTCCAATATTGGCCGCAAAAGAACTAAAAATACCAACAGCAACTTTTATTTTTTCATGGGATAATCTGCCAAAAGCGACAATGGTAATTGAAACCGATTACTATTTTGTATGGAGTGAATACATGAAGAAAGAACTTCTTAAATATTATCCATATATAAAAGAAAATCAGGTTTTTGTCGTTGGTACACCACAATTCGAAAATCATTTTAATGCAGACAATATTGTAGATAGGACTCGTTTTTTTAATCAATACAAACTAGATCTAAACAAAAAATACATTTGTTATTCTGGCGATGATTTTACAACTTGTCCAGACGATCCCAAGTATTTATCAGATGTTGCAGATGGAGTGCGAAGATTAAATGAGCAGAATAATGAGTCATTAGGTATTATATTTAGACGCTGTCCAGTTGATTTTTCTACTAGGTATGATGAAGTTCTTAAAAGAAATGAAGATTTGATTGTGCCAATTGACCCTATTTGGGAAAGAATAGGAAAAGAATGGAATACCATTCTGCCAACACAAGAAGATGCTAAATTACTTGCTAATACAATATTCCATACTGAAATGGTTGTAAATCTAGGATCCTCAATGGTATTTGATTATGCATGTTTTAAAAAGCCATGCGCGTTTTTAAATTATGATGTTCCAAATAAAATAGATATGAATTGGTCAGTTTCTAAAATTTATAATTATGTACATTTTCGTTCGATGCCAAATTTAAATTCTGTTATTTGGTTAAATTCAGCAGATGAAATCTCAAATAAAATTCTACATGGATTGAATACAGGAGAAACATTAGAAAGTGTTCAAAATTGGTTTAGGATTATCAATCAGGAACCACCAGAAATTTCCTCTGTTAGAATATGGAAATCAATAGAAACAATTCTTAACTACTAAAGATTTTTTGATCTAGAATAAAACCATTTTAATTCATGTTTTTTAACTCATTGGCTTTTGCCATATTCTTACCAATTGTTTTTTTACTATATTGGTTTGTCTTCAATAAAAATAAAAGTACGCAAAATGCTTTGCTAATTGTAGCCAGTTATTATTTCTATTCCTGTTGGGATTGGCGATTTCTGTTTTTGCTAGTTTTTTCTACATTTTTAGATTATTTCACGGGAATACAAATTGAAAAGAGTAATTCAGATAAAAGTAGAAAATTTTGGTTTTGGCTTAGCATTTTAGTGAATTTAGGATTCTTAGGAATTTTTAAATACTATAACTTCTTTGCAACATCATTTGCAGAAATGTTTACTTCGTTTGGATTTAAGGTAAGTCCATTTTTATTGAATGTAATTCTACCTGTTGGAATTTCATTTTACACTTTCCACGGATTATCTTATGTAATTGATATTTACTATAAAAGAATAAAAGCAGAGTATAATTTTATTGATTATTCCTTATTTGTCAGCTATTTTCCTCTTTTAGTAGCTGGACCAATTGAAAGAGCTACACATTTACTTCCTGAGCTAAAAGAGAAACGTGAGTTTAATTTAGAAAAAGCAAAAGAAGGAATTTGCCAAATTGTTTGGGGGTTGGTCAAAAAAGTTGTGATTGCAGATACTTGTGCAGTTTATGCAAATGCGATTTTTGATCATTATCCTTCGATGAATTCATTTTCATTGATTTTGGGAGCAATTTATTTTGCTTTTCAGATTTATGGAGATTTTTCTGGATATTCAGATATTGCACTTGGAGTCTCTAAATTATTTGGTTTAGAGTTGCTGAGGAATTTCAATTATCCTTATTTTTCAAGAGATATAGCAGAGTTTTGGCGTCGCTGGCATATTTCGCTCTCCTCTTGGTTTCGAGATTATTTATATATTCCGCTTGGAGGAAGTAAAGGTGGACTTTGGATGAAAATTAGAAATACTTTTATCATATTTATTGTCAGCGGATTTTGGCATGGTGCCAATTGGACGTATATTGTTTGGGGGTTTATAAATGCAGTTTATTTCCTTCCGTTATTACTTTCAAATAGTAATAGAAATAATATGGATTCTATAATTCTAAAATGGAATCTTGATTCTGTGAAAGTATTATTTAGTATGCTAACCACATTTTTATTGACTTGCATTGCTTGGGTGTTTTTTAGAGCAAAAACTATTACAGATGCTGTTTTGTATTTAAAAAGAATATTTACTAATGGCGAGTTTAGCCCTCAGTATTTAGATAACGAGCGATATAATTATGAATTATTATTGATGATTGGTCTGTTCGTTTTAGTAGAATGGAATAATAAAACTAAAGTAGAACCAATTTCTGGAAAAAGAAGTTGGTTAAAAATGGCATTGGCAATTATGGTAATTATTGCTTTCGGAACTTATTCTGATTATAAAGAATTTATTTATTTCCAGTTTTAATGAAGAAGTTTTTATTATATATATTAGGAATTTTTCTTTTAACAGTTTTGATTGCAGTTCTCTTGGACGGATTGTATACTTATGTTTTTATGCAGTCCAGAAATCGTGGAAAAATAGAAACTGTTTTCAATTCTACAGCAAAGAAATACGATGTGGTAATTTTAGGTTCTTCAAGAGCTAATAATCATTTTGTTTCTCAAATGTTTGAAGATAAAGGATTAAAAACGTTTAACTACGGAATGAGCGGCGGACATTTGTTTGAAGCTTCATTAATGTTGAAATTGATGATAGAAAGAAAATATGAAATAAAAAATATAATTCTTGAAGCCGATTTAAATCTTTCAAGTGACCATCAAGCTGAAGGAATTGCTGCTTTATTTTTGCCTTACATTCATAATTCTGAAATAATAAAAGAGCGCTATAAAAATGAAAATAATTTCAATGAATTATACTATATTCCATTTTATCGATATTTAAAATATGATAGTAAAATTGGTTTTAGGGAAACATTTTTTACAGCAATACACAAAAAAACAAATTCCTTAGAAAATTTAGGATATCATCCATTAGAAAAACATAAAAATGGTAATATGAAAAATAATATTGTCAATTTAAATCCGCTACCACATAATAAGTACTATGAAGAGATTAAAGATATATGCAAAAAGAATAACATTAATTTTATCGCTATTATGACTCCTATGTGTGAGAATGTTGTAGGCATGAATTATTTTGATAAGGTAAAAAAGGCATATCCAGAAATTTACAATTACGAAAATACAGTTATTGAAAACAAATATTTTTCTTCTTGCGGGCATATGACAGATGAAGGAGCAAGATTGTTTACCACTAGAATTATTAAAGATTTTTTTAATAAATAGAAATATGATTCATCTACCTTACAGAATAACTGCATGGATATAAGGAAGTTTTTATTTTATATTTTAAAGATTTTAATCTTGACATTTATTTTGATGTTGGTTATGGATAATGTGTATTCCTTTTTTTTTCTTCAATCGAATAAAAGAGATAAAATAGGCCTTATTTATAACTCTCCACCAAGAGAATACGATGTTGTAATATTGGGTTCGTCAAGAGCAAATAATCATTTTGTTACGCAAATGTTTACTGATAAAGGTTTAAAAGCATTTAATTTTGGGATGCAGGGATCAAAATTATTTGAATCTGATTTGGTTTTGAAATTGCTTTTAGAGAAAAAAAATAAAATTAAAAATGTAATAATTGATGTGGACGTAACACTAAAAACTGAAAAGAAATCGGAAGGAATGTCTTTAAGGTTTTTACCGTATTTGCATAATTCTGAGGTTATCAAAAAACATTTCGAGACGCAAAATGATTTTAATGTTATTTATTATATTCCTTTTTTTAGATATCTAAAATTTGATACGAAAATTGGTTTTAGAGAAATGTTTTTTTATGCATTAAATAAAAAAAATAAAGAACAAAATAATGGAGGATACAGTCCATTGTCTCCTAATAATGGAAAGATGCCTCCTGAGGTTTTAAATTTTCAACCAAAAAGGAACAGATATTATGAGGAAATAAAAAAGATATGCAAATTAAATAATATTAGGCTTATTGCTTTTATGACCCCAGTCTGTGAAAATGCGGTTGGAAACGATTATTTTAAAAAGGTTAACCAAATATATCCTGAAATTTATAATTATGAAAACATGGTGATTGAAGATAAGTACTTCTCCAATTGTGGTCACATGAATGATATGGGAGCGAAAAAATTTACAGCAAGGATTATTAAAGATTTTTTTTATAAATAATTATGCATATAGCATTTCTAACCCCAGAATATTCACATTCTAGTATTACAAAATCAGCTGGAATTGGAACAAGTATTAAAAATCTGGCTACATCACTGTTTAACTCTGGAAATGACATCACTATTTTTATTTATAATCAACCTGTGGCGGAGATTATAAATGATAACGGAATAAAAATTCATCGCATTCAAATAAAAAAGTATAATTTTTTTGGATGGTATTTGTATCGTAAATACATTGAGAAATACTGTAATCAAATCATAAAACAAGAGAATATCGAAGTAATTGAAGCCGCAGATTGGACTGGAATTACAGCATTTATGAATTTCAAAATTCCTCTAATAATTCGTTTTCATGGAAGCGATACTTATTTCTGTCACTTAGAGAATAGAAAACAAAAACTTAAAAATTTCTGGCTTGAAAAATTAGCAATAAATAAAACTCAAGCGTTTATAGCGCCAACAACTTTTGCAGGAGAAGTTTCAAAAAAACTTTTTAAGATAAAAGGAAAAGAAATCCAGACCATTCATAATGGTTTAAATATTAATGAGTTTGAAAATAAGCAACCAGAAAATTTTGAAAAAAATACTATTCTTTACATTGGAACTTTAATTAGAAAAAAAGGTGTTTTAGAACTTCCAGAAATTTTTAGCAAAGTGCGTAATGTTTTTCCAGAAGCAAAACTTTTTCTAATAGGAAGTGATTCTTTCGATATAAAAACCAATTCTAAATCAACTTGGGAATTAATGAAAATTCTATTTACTAAGGATGATTTAAATAATGTAAACTATCTCGGTAAAATCCCATACAATGAAGTTCAGGAACATATAAAAAAAGTAAATGTATGTGTATTCCCTACTTATGCCGAGACTTTAGGTATGGTTACCATAGAAGCTATGGCAATGAGTAAGGCAATTGTAAATAGCAATATTGGTTGGTCACAAGAACTTCTGACTGATGAAGAAAGCGGTTATCTTGTACATCCGTCAAATCATGATTTGTATGCTGATAGAATTGTAGAATTGTTTAAAAATGATTCTTTGGTTTTAAAATTAGGAAAAAGAGCTAGAAAAAGAGCTGAAGAAAAATTTGACATAAATAACCTTGCACTAGCAAATATTAGTTTTTATCAAAATATCATAAACTGCAACAAAAAGAAAGCGTGATCATTGTTTATCATCAAAATAATAAAATAGTTAAAGTTGAAGCCAAAACAAAAAATGTTTTCTTTGGAAGTAAAAGTATTGCTGAAAATTTAATTGAAATTGCAGAGAAATTTCCTCAAGATTTAATTATTTGGTGTCATATTTCATTAGAGTCTTATCTTAATATTGAGAAATTTAATGAAATTTTTCATCAGAATAAGATAATGGTTTCATACAGTTTGTCTCCCAATAGCTTTATTTCAAATAATATTGGATATATAGATTCTTCGCCTTTTTTAAAAATAAACAAAGAAGTAAGCTATCCAACTTGGATTATGAGCAGTCACGTTGGAGGAATTCATGCTTCTATTTTATTGCTTTTAAAGAATCAGATAAAGGCAGATCCAAATTTTGACTATTTTTTAAATTCAATAGCAAAATTAGGAATGCCTCTTGGCCTTTTATGTTATTCTAATCCCGAACTGCTAAAAGATTGTTTTGAAGTTTTTCCAAAGTACAAGGATGATAAGAGTCTTCTTTTTAGGTTTGCAATACAACATTATAAAACACGTTGGATATTTTTACTTTTCTTAGATCTATTTCTTTATAAAAAAACATTGGCTGTTTTTCCTTTTTTAATGTGTTTTTTTTACAAGAAAAGATTTTTGAAAACTGATACATTCCAAGAAGTTAAAACCGAATCTAATAATAAAGTAATTGAAAAAAGAACTATAGACGTAATCATTCCAACAATTGGACGAAAAAAATATTTATTTGATACTCTAAAAGATCTTTCCTTGCAAACATTTTTGCCTACCAGTATTATTATTGTGGAGCAAAATCCTATTCAAGATAGCATCACAGAACTTGATTATATTGTGAATGAAGAGTGGCCATTTCAAATTAAACATATTTTTACGCATCAAACCGGAGCATGTAATGCAAGAAATTTGGCCATGAAAGAAGTGAGGAGCGAATGGGTATTTATGGCAGATGATGATATCAGAATAGAAGCGGACTTTTTGGAAGAAACATTTAAGATAATTAAAAAAGAAGGAGTAGAACAGATTACTTTAGGATGCTATCAACCTGATTACCCTTTAGATAAAAAAATAAAACAGAAATTTCAATGGGGCAGTTTTGGTTCAGGCTGTAGTATCGTAAAAGCAGAAAATATAAAAACGCTTTCTTACAATATGAGTTTTGAATTTGGTTATGGAGAAGACAGTGATTTTGGAATGCAACTTAGAAATTTAGGGCATGATATTCTTTATTCTCCAAAGCCAGAAATTCTTCATATAAAAGCACCAACCGGCGGTTTTAGGACAAAACATATTTTGGCTTGGGCAGAAGAAAAGATTAAACCAAAACCTTCTCCGACAGTAATGCTAAATAAGATTTTAAATTTTACGCAAGAACAGATTGAGGGGTATCGAACTGTTTTATTCTTTAAATATTATAAAGTTCAAAAAATTAGAAACCCATTGCGATACTATTCTAGTTATAAAAAACAATGGTCAAAAAGCCAATATTGGGCTAATAAATTAAATGCTAAACAATGAAATTTTCACTGATTATTTGTACATATATGCGACCTGGGCCATTAGTTAAACTATTAAACTCAGTAAATATTCAAAGTAAATATCCAGATGAAATTTTGATCATTGATGGATCATTAAATGAAGAAACAAAAATAGCTCTAGACAAAAATAATTTTAAGAATTTAAAATATTTTTTAGTTTCTGAGAAAGATCGAGGATTAACAAGACAACGTAATTTTGGAATCAGCCATGTTGCTTTTGATTCTGAAATAATTTGTTTTTTAGATGATGACACTGTCTTAGAGCACAATTATTTTGAGCAATTATTAAATACGTACACACTTTATTCCGATGCATTAGGTGTAGGAGGTTATATTGCGAATGAAATTAAATGGGAAAAAGCAGAAGAAAATTATAAGCCTTCCATAAAAGAATTCTATTTCGATGGCTGGGTACGTAAAGATGGAAGTCGTTTTGTGCTACGAAAAAGATTGGGTTTGGACAGTAATGTTTCTCCAGGATTTTCTCCAGGATTTTCTCATGGAAGAAGTGTTGGGTTTTTACCTCCTAGCGGGAAGGTTTATGAAGTAGAACAATTAATGGGAGGTGTTTCGTCTTTTCGAAAATCAGTATTTGAGGAGCTTTCATTTTCAACTTATTTTGAAGGATATGGCTTGTACGAAGATGCTGATTTTTGTCTAAGATTGGCTAAAAAAGGAAAATTATACCTTAATATAGATGCGAAGCTAAACCACTATCATGATCCTGCTGGTAGACCAAACCAATTTAGATATGGCAAAATGGTTCTGCGAAATGGATGGTATGTTTGGAGAACAAAAAATTCTAATCCGTCTTTAAAAGACCGATTGAAATGGAATGCAATCACATTTTTATTGATTTTGATACGATTTACAAATGTGATTAATGGAGCTGAAAAAAAAGGTGCTTTTACCGAAGTAATGGGGCGTGTCTCTGGTTACTTTAGCCTAATTTTAAATAAACCTAAAAAATAAAATGAGAACAAAAGTTTACATTTACGGACTTTGTAATATATTCTATGATTCATATTATATTCAAGGGCTAAATGAAATTTATAAGAATTTTGAGTTCAATGTTTCTAAATTTCCGCAGTTTAATCAAGATACTTTTGCTGTTATTATTGAAGAAGAAAATAAATCAAAAAAAATAATTATAGACTCAAGAGATTCTAGCGAAATTAATACTCCTGAACTTGAATGGTGTGATGTATATGGTAAAATAAATTACAATACTAAGGATATCCCAGTTAGTGATGAAAAAAAAATTGTTCCTATTGGTCCTAGTTTTGGCGTCAAAATCTGGAATTTAGGTGAAACATTGTATTTTTTAAGTTTTAATTTTCTTAGGTTTAGAAAAAATATTACAAATAAAAGAGAGTTTTTAGCAAACTATTGGAGACAATATAAAAGACTTGAATTGAAAAAATATCAATATGTAAAATCTTCTTCTAATGAAATCTTTTTTATGAATTCAATTTGGAAAAAAGAGAACGAAACAAATGAGAATAGGGCTTTATTTATTGAAGCATGTAAAAACAATTCTAATCTTATTTTTGAGGGAGGCTTTGCTGCTAGAACTAATGGAGACAATTTAGGCTTTGATAAATTAGTATACTCAAAAAAAATTCCGCTTAACATTTATATCGAAAAAATTAAAAATTCCGCTTTTGTTTTCAACACACCGGCTGTTCTTTCTTGTCACGGTTGGAAATTAGGTGAATTTTTTGCTCTAGGGAAAGCAATTATTACAACGAAACATTATAATGTGTTGCCAGAGAATTTAGAAGATAAAAAACATGTTTTGTACATAGAAAATAACGACGAATTACAAAAATCTATTGCAAAATTGACAGATGATCCAGCATTTAAAAATAGCTTAGAAGTGGAAAGTCGAAATTATTTTGATAAATGGCTGACTCCAAAAAAAGTTATTTTAAGATTAGTAGAAAGGAGCTAGAATGAATTTTTTAATAGTAACACATGTCAATCATATTCATAAAAATGATCAATATTTTGGTTATGGACCATATATTGGCGAAATGAACATTTGGTTGAAATTTGTAGATGAAATTATAGTGGTTGCTCCTTTATTAACAGGAAACTCAACTGCTATAGATTTAGATTACAATCATTCTAATATTAGTTTCAGAAAAGTTCCAAACTTTAATTTAACAGGCGTAAGAGAAATTATTCTAACTATATTAAAGTTGCCGTTGATTTTTTGGAAGATATTTTGGGCAATGAAAGGAGCAAATCATATTCATTTAAGATGCCCAGGAAATATGGGGTTAATAGGTTGTTTTGTTCAGATTCTTTTTCCAAATAAAATTAAAACAGCAAAATATGCTGGAAATTGGGATTCTAAAAGTAAACAGCCATGGTCTTATAAAATACAAAAATGGATTCTTAATAATGCTTTTCTAACAAGAAATATGCAGGTTTTGGTATATGGCGATTGGGAAAATCAATCAAAAAATATAAAATCATTTTTCACAGCAACTTATTCAGAATCTGAAAAAGAAAATATTGAAAAAACGGACTTTAAGAATGGAATTAAGTTCATTTTTGTTGGAAGCTTGGTTTCAGGCAAAAATCCTCTATATGGCATTAAATTAGTTGAAAAATTGGTAATGAAAGGTCACAGCGCAACATTAGATTTATATGGAGAGGGTGTAGAAAGAAATTCTCTAGAAAATTATATTCGAATGAATAAATTGGAAAGCTGTGTTTTTTTAAGAGGAAATAATAATAGGGAAATTTTGAAAAATGCCTATAAAAATAGTCATTTTGTAATTTTGCCTTCAAAAAGTGAAGGTTGGCCTAAAGCTGTAGCAGAGGGAATGTTTTGGGGATGTGTTCCAATTGCGACAAAAGTCTCATGTGTTCCATATATGTTAGATTATTGCAAACGAGGCGTTTTACTAGAAATTGATTTGGATAAAGATGCTAAGCAGATAGAGAATTTAATAGTGAACCAAAATGATTTTTTAAAGAAAAGCGAAATGGCTATGGAATGGTCACGCAATTTCACCACAGATGTTTTTGAAAAAGAAATTGCAAAATTGCTGATAAAATGAGAATTGTACAAATTATAGATTCATTAGAAGTTGGTGGTGCAGAGCGTATGGCTGTAAATTATGCAAATTCACTTGCAGATAGAATTGAATTTTCGGGATTAATTGCAACAAGGAGTGAAGGCTTACTTTTAGACCATTTAAATCAAAAAGTCGCATATTCATTTCTGGGAAAAAAATCGGTTCTTGATTTAAATGCAATTTTTAGATTAAGAAATTATCTCAAGAAGAATAAAGTTCAGTTAATTCATGCGCATAGTTCTTCTTTCTTTATCGCGGTTTTAGTTAAATTAACGATGCCTAGAATTAAAATAATCTGGCATGACCACTATGGAATTTCGCAGGATCTTTCATCAAGAAAAAATTTGGCGTTAAAATTTTCATCTTTTTTCTTTTTAGGAATTATTTCTGTAAACGATGCTTTAAAAAAATGGGCTCAGAACTATTTAAATTGTTCAAATACTAAGTATTTTCCCAATTTTATAATAGAGCCAAATGCTTCTTTAAGTAGTTTTAAGTTAAAAGGAAAAGATGGCTACAGGATAATCTGTGTTGCAAATTTACGCCCTCAAAAAAATCATGAACTACTCATTAATGGCGCATTAGAAATCCATAAAAAGTTTCCGGATTGGACTTTCCATTTGGTCGGTAAAAAATTTAATGATGCTTACAGCGAAAATTTATTAAAAAAAGTAAAAGAGCTAGGGCTTAATGAAGTTATATTTTTTTATGGAGCAGTAAATAATGTTCAGGAATTGTTAAAACAGAGTGAAATAGCAGTTTTAACCTCTCTTTCAGAAGGACTTCCTTTGGCTGCTTTAGAATATGGATTAGCAAATTTACCTGTTGTGGCAACCAATGTTGGTGAAATTTTAAAAGTCATTCCCTCATCTAAAGAAGGTTTGGTAATTGATTCAAATAATTTAAGCCAATTTGTAGATTCAATTCAAATATTGATTGAGAATAAACATGTCCGTAAATCATTAGGAAACCAATTGAATTTTTATGTAAATGAAAATTTTGGTGAAAAATTAATTTTAAAAGAGTACTTAATATGGTTAAAATCTTTAACTACTATTACAAAGTAAATATTTTATAATGAAAAACACAAAACTTAGTTATTTACCCATAATCGTTTTTCATGCATTGTTAGCATTAATTATTTTTGTTATTCCTTTTTTTTCAAAAATATATGCGCTATTAATTGTTTTAATAGGCGTTATTGTAATCATTAGAAACAAAAACAGAAATAACGAAGTACTTTTTGTTAGCGCATATTTAGTAGGTGCTGAGGTATTTCTTCGCATGACAGGAGGGAATTTTAATAATGAATACGCAAAATTTTGTGTTATAGGTTTTATGCTCCTTGGTATGATATATAGTAATTTCTCAAAAAGCGCATTAATTTATTTGTTTTTTTTCGTGCTCTTGGTTCCTTCTATTCTTATTACTGCCAATTATCAGAATGCAGGAACAGATGTTAAAAAAGTTTTATTTTTTAATTTGTCAGGACCAATATGTTTGGGAATATGCTCAATATATACATTTGGGAGAAAAATTACTTTCGAGAGTATTCAAAAGTTATTAGTAATTATGGGATTTCCTATTATTTCTACAACTGTATATTTGTTTCTTTATACTCCGAATATACAAGATGTTGTAACGGGAACTCAGTCAAATTTTGAAACCTCTGGTGGTTTTGGACCAAATCAAGTGTCTACAATATTGGGATTAGGAATGTTTGTTTTCTTTACGCAAGTAATTCTGTTTTCAAAATCTAAAATAGAATTATTAATAAATGGAGGACTGTTAGTTTTCGTAAGTTATAGAGGGATTGTGACCTTTTCGAGAGGAGGAATTATTACTGGTGTAATAATGATTATTTGTCTTTTACTTTTATTGTATTACTATTCAAATTCAAAAGGTAGAAGCAAATTTACTCTAGTTTTTGTTTTAACAATCGCTTTAGGAACTGCTATTTGGGGATATAGTTCTTTTCAAACAAAAGGCCTTATAGAGAAAAGATATGCTAATAAAGATGCATTAGGGAGAGAAAAGAAAGATAGGTTAGGAGGTCGAGAAGAAATAATGGATGCGGATATTGCACTTTTTTTAGAAAATCCCATTTTAGGGGTAGGTGTGGGACTTAGTAAAGAGAAAAGAGAGGATCAACTTGGAATAGCAATTGCTTCACATAACGAAATAACTAGACTTTTTTCCGAACATGGATTATTGGGTATTTTTGCATTGTTGATAATTGGAGTTACCCCTTTTGTATTTTATATAGAAAATAGACAGCATTTATATTTTTTATCATTCTTTATCTTTTGGCTTTTAACAATTAATCACGCGGCAATGCGAACGGCTGCTCCAGCTTTTGTGTATGCACTATGCCTTCTTTCTGTTCAAATAAAAATTCCTGAAGAAACAGAAAATTAATAGATTAGTTATATTTTTTTACGATACATTTGCTTTGCCCTAACCAAATTAAAACCTACAAGTGATGTTGTCAAAAAAGAAAATGCATTTCGAAATTTCGGAGAGGAAGATACTGCTCCTTACTTTCGATGCTCTTTTTATTTTATTTGCTTTATATCTATTAAGCGCAATCTTTGA
Source organism: Flavobacterium tistrianum (assembly GCF_003254545.1). Classification (GTDB taxonomy): domain Bacteria; phylum Bacteroidota; class Bacteroidia; order Flavobacteriales; family Flavobacteriaceae; genus Flavobacterium; species Flavobacterium tistrianum. The sequence goes on along the minus strand of NZ_QJRH01000063.1, from coordinate 25,771 downwards.
TTATCATTATTTCACCTTTAATTTAAGTAGCTCCCTAAGTATACTTTTATTAGTCAGCTATCTTTATGCTTTTGGTGTAATATTCGAAATCTATAATTTACAAGTAGCAAGCAATCATCTTCAGATTCTGCAGAATGTTGTTTTTACAGCTACTGCAACGGTTTTAGCTTATTTGTTAACGCCAGTTCTTTCCCCTTTGCTGCCCAAACAAAGATTAGTAATAGTAATATTTTATTTTACAATATTAATTACATTGCTTTTATGGCGTTTGTTTTATTGTTATTTCTTGGCCTCTCATCGTTTCTCGCAAAATGTTGTTTTGATATGTGATCAGAGTGAAGTAGAAGAATTAGTTTTAGGACTGGAAAATGTAGATCCGCATTATAAAATTGTTGGTTTTGTTAATTCCGATTCTGTTGCAGATGAAAATTTAGATTTTCATTATGTAAGCGAAATAAAGAAGGAAGATTTAGAACGTTTCGTGTCTACACATTATGTCTCAGAAATTGTAATTGCTTCTCAGAAAACAGATGGAATTACTCCCGATTTGTATCAGCAATTGCTTCATTTATTAGAAAAAGGAAATATTATACGTGAGTATACTCAAGTTTACGAAAGTAAAACACAGCGAATTCCTGTTCATTACATAGAAAGAGATTTTTATAGATTTTTCCCTTTTAGCAGAAGCAATAGCAACAAACTCTATTTGTTTTTCGTTCGTCTTATAGAGCTTATATTTTCTGTTTTAGGGCTTTTAATGAGCTTAGTTTTTATCCCGATAATTTTTACGTGCAACCTTTTTGCCAATAAAGGAAGTCTTTTCTATACTCAAGAAAGAGTGGGGAAAAATGGAGTTATTTTCAAAATTTACAAGTTTAGAACTATGACCGAGAATTCAGAGGCAAACGGAGCTGTTTTTGCAACTCATAATGACAAAAGAGTCACTCCATTTGGTAAATTTATGCGAAAGTCTAGAATAGACGAACTTCCACAATTTATTAATGTTTTAAAAGGAGATATGGGCGTAATTGGTCCAAGACCTGAGCGACCATTTTTTGTTGAGGAAATTGCCGCTGTAATGCCTTTTTATGAAACGCGTCACGTAATTAAACCTGGACTCACTGGATGGGCGCAGGTTAATTATTCTTATGGAGAATCAATCGACGAAAGTTTGATAAAACTTCAGTACGATTTGTATTACATTAAACATAGAAGTATATTTCTCGACCTAAGTATTACTTTCAAAACCATTACTACGGTTTTATTCTACAGAGGTCAGTAAAAAAATTAGATTATAATCGGAATTGGTTTTTTGTTGCGAATTGCGGTTCGCACTAAAACCACTCCGCTTGTAATGATCAATGGTAAAGTGATAAAGAAATGTGCTTTATTGATTAAAAACAAGAAGTAAATCACAAGCATTATAAAGTTGATTAGCGAAAATCTATAAGTCCATAGTTTGTTCTTGAAGATTGAAAACAAAACTAGAACCAATAAAAGCGGACTAAAAAGTAATACGTTATAATTCATCGCCAGCTCTTGGTGGAATGAATAAAATCCCATAATCACGAAGAATATTCCAATTAAAGATAAAATCACAAAATAGATTTTATCGATTGTTTTGTTTCTGGCAAAGATTACAAAAAGTAGAATAAAAAGATACGTATAGATATTATTCCACCAAGATTTCGGTGTTTCTTTTGTAAACTCTAATAGCGTTTTGCTTTTAGCTGCAAGAGGTTTATTTTGGAAAGTGGTTTTATCTAAACTGTTTTTCAATTCAAATGGGAGAAAAATTTTGGTACCCATTTGATCTACTTTAGTTCCAAAAATAATGCTTGTTCCTAATTTATCATAAAAATGCCCGTCAAAATAAGGAAATAGGATAGAACGGTAGGTTTTATCTGTGTCTCCTTTTTTAGTTATTGCATTTTGATTTAGTGATTTATTAATAACATCAACAACCATCGAAGTGCAGTTTTTATCTATGAATTTATAAGTATAATATCTTTCTTCAGAAAATAAAGAATGATTCAGATTGTCGAATATTTTTTGTTTTAAAGGAAGAGAAACTAGAAGTTCTTGTTCATAAACACTTCGTTTATCATTACTATATTCACTTATAAAATCAGAAAAAGGATGAGTAATAATAAAATATTGTAAATCGCCTTTCGCGAATTTGGCAACGAAATTAGGTGTTCTAAAATCAAATGCGCCATAATTATAAACGAGATCAATATTATTTGATGGATCAAATACACGAACAGCCGTATGTCCAAAATAAGAATACGTTTCGTTTCCAAGCCCGCATGTCAAAACGCTTATTTTAGCATCTTTCGATAAAGCTAAATTTTGGCTGAAACCAATAAAACTTGATAAGAATAATAAAATAAAAAGTGCTTTTTTGAACATGACAGTTTTCATGATTTAAAATTTTAAATGTTTTATGATTTCTAATTATCTAAAGATACCCAAATCTACTTTTAACGAAAAAATATTAGAATACAATGCAGTGCTTTGGTTTCCTAAATCGGTCAAAGCATAATCAATTTGTATGCCTTTATATCTAAATCCTAAACCAATGTTAGGCTGAAAATTTACTTTTTCAGTATTATCCAGCTGCATTACATTCTGAAAGTTTCCTGCACCAGCCCGCACAAAAACCAAATCGGTATAACCAAACTCAAACCCTAGAGCTGGGTCTATACTTATAGCTTTTGAAGAAATAATATCATTTGTCTGTTCAAATCGCATGTTTAAATTTGCTGAGGTAACAAGACTGCATTCATTATGAAAATCAAATCGTTTTGAAACTCCCAATTGTGCTTTTGGCAATGTTATCTCTGTACTTTCTGGCAAAGTATTGTTTTCTCCTGGAATAGCATTGGCGATTTTTTCATATTCTTTTTCATCAATATTCCAGACATTATAAGTTGTAGTGATGTCGCGAAGCATTAAACCAAACTTCCAGTCATTTCTTTCAAACTGAAGTCCGATATCAAATCCAAAACCCCATGAATTGGCAAATTTTCCAATTATTCTACGAATAACTTTTGCATTTACTCCATATTGAAATCCGTCAACAGGCAGTTTTCGCGCATAAGAAAAAGTAAAACCATAATCTGCCGTAGAAAAGAGACTGATTCTATTATAATCTATATTTCCTTGGTTATCGATTAATTGTGTCGTGTCCATGATGTCGTCTACTCCAAAACGAATCATCGAAATTCCCCACGCGCTTCTGTCGTCAATTGGACTTGCGTAACCTATGTAATCGTATTGTGCAATATTGGCAAAGTAGCTGGCGTGCATCAGAGCAATTTGATGATCTTCGAGATGCGTCAAACCTGCGGGATTCCAGTAAACGGCATTTACATCATTTGAAGAAGCAGTTACGGCACTCGCCATTCCAAGAGCAGCGGCATCGACCCCAATATTCATAAATTCATTCGAGTATTTACGAACGGTTTGTGCATACTGAAAAGTACAACTCCAAAAGAATAAAAACAATAAATATTTCTTCAACGTATATGTTTTTGCAGATCGAGGCCTGTTTTAAATTTTTATCAAAAATATAATATTTTAATCATCTAATGAGTTCCTATGCTTAAATATTCCCAAAGTCGAACTTAGAAATAAAAAACTCTCGAAAAAACTCGTTTTTGATCGAGTTATTATACTAAATTTGTTCTCTACCATTATCAAATTTTTAAGCTATGAATATTAAAAAGCATATACCAAATCTAATTACATTAATTAATCTTTTCTGCGGCTGTGTCGCAATCGTCTTTGTCTCTAAGGGGGATTTTTTAATGGCTTTTTATATGGTTTGCTTAGGAATCTTTTTTGATTTCTTTGATGGTTTTTTTGCCAGATTATTTAAAGTTGCGGGCCCACTTGGATTACAATTAGATTCTCTAGCAGATATGGTGACAAGCGGTGTTGTCCCAGGTTATGTAATGTATAGTATGTTCGCAAGAGGGGGTGATCAATTAGGAAATCAAGCAATTGTTCCCTTTTTAGGATTTATTATAACTTTAGGTGCTTGTTACAGATTAGCCAACTTTAATATTGACACACGTCAGACAGATTCATTTATTGGTTTGCCAACTCCTGCAAATGCCATTTTTATTATTAGTTTGCAAGTAGTTCTAGATATGTATGCAGAATCATCACTTCTTGTTCTTGAATTATTAACTAATCAATGGATTTTATTGGTTATTAGTTTGTGTAGTGCTTATATCATGAATGCTGAAATTCCTTTGTTTTCTTTAAAGGTTAAAAAAATTAGTTTTAAAGGAAACACACTTCAAATTGTATTTTTAATTGTCTCTGTATTAATGATTGTTTTACTTCAATATATCGCGATTCCGTTGATTATTGTTTTTTATGTATTATTGTCAGTTATCAATAATCTTTTTTTGAAAAAGTAATTCTGTTGAATGGCAAGAAAAACGACTTATCGTAAAACATATTCAAGAAAACCAGCAGGAAGATCTTTTCTGAGCAGACTTTTTCGGGGACTTTTATTGATTTTTTTCGGACTTTTATTCATTGGGATAATTTATCATTATCGCAAAGGACTTGCTTATTATTTAGGTTTTAAAACAGAAAAGGTTTTAGATGAAGATGAGGTAGATAAACATCTTTCTGACGTTCGAAATATTCGTGTTTTAGAGAATCATAAAGGAAAAGTAATTGGAATTGACGTATCTGAATTTCAAGGAAAAGTAGATTGGGAAGAAGTTGAAATCTTAGATGAAAAATATCCCGTTCAATTTGTGTTTATTCGTGCAACGGCAGGAAATGATCGTGTCGATAGACAATTCAAAAGAAACTGGGAAGGTGCAAAAGAAAATAAAATAATGCGTGGCGCCTATCATTATTATCGTCCAAATGAGAATTCTATTGAACAAGCTGATCTTTTTATCAAAACAGTAAAATTACAGAAAGGAGATCTTCCGCCTGTTTTGGATATCGAAAAATTACCTAAAAATCAGCCTCTAGACAGTTTGAAAAAAGGATTGAAACGTTGGTTGAATAAAGTGGAAAAGCATTATCAAGTTCGTCCCATAATTTATTCAGGAGAAAGATATTATTCTGATTTTTTAAAAGAAGAATTCGGAGATTATTTGTTCTGGATTGCCAATTATAATTTCTACAGAGAAAAAATCGAAGATGACTGGTTGTTTTGGCAGTTTACAGAAAAAGCTTCTCTGCCAGGAATCAAACATCGCGTTGATGTTAATATTTACAACGGCGATTTAGAACAATTGCATTTTATTACAGTGGAATAAAAGCCTTCAGTTTTCAGAGAGTATTTGATAAAACCAAAATAACAATTATTATAAAAGGTAACAGAAGCATTACAGAATACGGATTGGCAAAATTTATAGTATAACCCATCCATTGAATCTTTTTGGGAGGAAGTAATCTTTTGTCTTTTGGATTATAATAACAGGTGTTGAAGAAATACCAATTCTTTGGATCTTTGTGCCAATTATCGTAATCTTCCTGAGTTGGTTTTTCTGATTTCATTTTAAATTAGTTTGCAGTGACGGTCACAGTTTTCAGTTTCTATTGAGACTGTAAACTGAGACTGCGACTGAATACTTTTTTCTAAAATTCCAATTTCTTCTTACGAAGCTCGAAGTTTTGTCCAAGATAAACACGACGAACCATTTCGTCTTCTACCAGTTCTTCTGGAACTCCAGCTTTTAGAATTCCTCCTTCAAACATTAAGTATGTTTTATCAGTTATGGCTAATGTTTCTTGAACGTTGTGATCGGTAATTAAGATTCCGATGTTTTTGTTTTTTAATTGCGCTACAATTCGCTGAATATCTTCTACCGCAACTGGGTCAACTCCTGCAAAAGGCTCATCTAATAAAATAAATTTTGGATCGGTTGCCAATGCTCGAGCAATTTCTGTACGACGACGCTCACCTCCAGAAAGTAAATCGCCTCGGTTGGTGCGAATATGCTCTAAACTGAATTCTTCAATTAAGCTTTCCATTTTAGCAATTTGAGCTTCTTTAGAAAGTTTTGTCAATTGTAAAACGCTCAAGATATTGTCTTCAATACTTAATTTTCTAAAAACAGAAGCTTCTTGTGCCAAATAACCAATGCCCTGTTGAGCACGTTTGTACATTGGATAATCGGTAATATTTAAATCATCAAGAAAAATATTTCCTCGATTTGGTTTTACCAATCCTACAATCATATAGAATGATGTTGTTTTTCCAGCTCCATTTGGTCCCAAAAGCCCTACAATTTCGCCTTGATTTACTTCAACAGAAATTCCTTTTACAACGCTTCGTCCTTTATAGGTTTTGATTAAATTATCGGCTCTTAGCTTCATTTGTTTAATGTGAAAATTAGATAATTTGAAAATGAGATAATTAAAAAAACTAAATCATAATCAATTTTATAATTTGATTTGAAAGGCAAAATAAATGTAAAATATTCAATAGAATGAATCAATTAACAAATTATTGCGTTTTCAAAACTTAGAACTTGTATTTCAAAATTAAATAATTAGCGTATTTCAAGAGAAATTATCTAATCATTAAATTGACACATTTTCTAATTATTTGCCTTGCTCTTCCAGTGCTTCCCAGAATTCGTAAGCTCTTCTTAAATGAGGAATCACAATTGTTCCTCCAACAAGAGTAGCAATTCCCATGGCTTCCATCATTTCTTCTTTAGAAACACCTTCTTTATAGCTAGTTTCTAAATGGTATTTTACACAGTCGTCACATCTTAAAACAGTCGATGCAACTAAACCAAGTAATTCTTTTGTTTTTACATCAAGAGCGCCTTCTGCATACGCATTGGTGTCAAGATTAAAAATTCGCTTTACAATTTTGTTGTTGTCAGCAAGCAGTTTTTCGTTCATTCTAGAACGATAGTCGTTAAATTCTTGAACTATATCAGACATTTTCTTTTAATTTATTTTTATAAACAATCTTCGAAATTAGAATACTAACTTCGTAAATAAGCAACATCGGAATGGCAACAATGGTCTGACTCACAACGTCTGGCGGTGTTACAATCGCAGCGATGATTAGAATAATTACAACAGCGTATTTCCAATATTTTCTTAAGAATTCAGGAGTTACTAATCCTAATTTTGTTAAGAAATAAATAGCAATTGGAAGTTCAAAAAAGATAGCACTTCCAAGAATACTCGTTTTAACCATTCCCATATAAGATTCTAGAGTAAACTGATTCTTTACTACATCACTCACAGAAAAAGTCGCTACGAAATTTACCGACATCGGAATTACAACAAAGTATCCAAACAATACTCCTAAGAAGAAAAGCAAAGATGAAACAAAGATGAATAATTTCGCATTCTTTCTTTCTTTCTCATAAAGTGCAGGACTGATAAACTTCCAGATTTCCCATAAAATATAAGGAAAACTCAAGATGAAACCTGCCAAAAGACACATCCAGACAAAAATATTTACCTGGCCTTCCATTTCAGTATTTTGAATAATGAAATTCAGTTCTGTAATACAGATGCTATCAGCAAAGCCTAATGAATGAGATAAGTCGCAAAACCAAACATACGTAAAGAATGTTGGTCTAATCGGACCTAAAATAATTTGATCAAATAAATAATCACTAATAAAATAAGTTACAATTGCCATTATGATTGTTGCAAGTGTACTTCTAACCAATAACCATCTTAGTTCTTCAAGATGATCTAAAAATGACATTTCGCCAAGATTTTTCTTTGCCATTATACGATTCCTTCTTTTAAAATGTCATGTAAATGTAAAACTCCTTTATATTCTCCGTTATCCGCAACAATCAATTGTGTAATCGAAAAGTCTTCTAAAATATTTAAAGCATCAACAGCCATAGTTTCAGACGAAACTACTTTTGGATTTTTTGACATAATATCCTTTGCAGTTAAGTCCGCAATACTATCTACGTCGTTTAGCATTCTTCGGATGTCTCCATCGGTAATAATTCCAACAATTTTATTGTCTTCAATTACTGCAGTAACTCCCAATCTTTTTTCAGAGATTTCAAAAATTGCTTTTTTGATAGAAGTTTCTGGAGTGACAGCTGGTTTTAATGAATGCTCGATCATGTCTTTTACTCGAAGCAGTAATTTTTTCCCTAAAGCGCCTCCCGGGTGATAAACCGCAAAATCTTCTGGTTTAAAATCACGCATTTCCATTAAGCAAACAGCCAATGCATCGCCCATTACAAGTTGAGCCGTCGTACTATTTGTAGGAGCTAAATTGATAGGGCAGGCTTCTGTGTCAACAGTTGTATTTAAAACCAAATCAGAGCCTTTTGCCAAAAATGAAGTTGTATTTCCTGTAATGGCAATCAAAGTATTTCCAAATCTTTTTAATAAAGGAACAAGCACTTTAATTTCTGGGCTATTCCCGCTTTTAGAAATGCAGATAATGACATCATCATTTTGGATCATTCCTAAATCACCGTGAATAGCTTCTGCTGCATGCAAAAACATAGAAGGAGTTCCAGTTGAGTTAAAAGTTGCCACCATTTTTTGAGCAATAATGGCGCTTTTTCCAATTCCTGTAACGATGAGACGGCCTTTAGATTCGTATATGCGTTGGACAGCTTCGTAAAAATTTTCGTCCAAAAAATCAATTAGTTTTGTAATTGCTTCACTTTCAGAGAGTATTGTTTTCTTGGCGATCGCCAATATATTTTCTTTTGTGATCAAAACAGAATATTTAAAATTTGTATGTATAAAAGAAAGTTGTATCTTTATGTGTTGCAAATTTATACAAAATACCATTAATATAGAGAATGAATTCAAATGAAATTGAAATACATAAAGAATTAAAGAAGTATTTCGGCTTTAGCCAATTTAAAGGCTTGCAAGAGCAAGTCATTACGAGTATTTTAGATGAGAAGAATACATTCGTAATAATGCCGACTGGTGGAGGAAAATCTCTTTGCTATCAGCTGCCAGCTTTAATTCAAGAAGGAACAGCAATTGTTGTTTCTCCTTTAATTGCTTTGATGAAAAACCAGGTTGACGCAATTCGAAGCCTTTCGTCTGAAAATGGAATTGCACATGTATTAAACTCCTCTCTAACCAAAACAGAAATTGCTCAGGTCAAAAAAGATATTAGTTCTGGATTGACCAAACTTTTGTATGTAGCCCCAGAATCACTAACAAAAGAAGAATATGTAGCCTTTTTACAAAGCGTGCCTATTTCTTTTGTAGCCATTGATGAGGCACACTGTATCTCAGAATGGGGACATGATTTTAGACCAGAGTATAGAAATCTGAGAAATATAATCAAGCAGTTGGGGAAAGTGCCAATTATTGGACTTACCGCAACCGCAACACCAAAGGTTCAGGAAGATATTCTGAAAAACCTTGATATGGCCGATGCAAATACTTTTAAAGCATCGTTCAACAGACCGAACTTATACTATGAAGTTCGAACAAAAACAAAAAACATCGAGTCGGATATTATTCGATTTATAAAACAGCATAAAGGCAAATCTGGGATTATTTACTGCTTAAGCCGTAAAAAGGTAGAATCGATTGCCGAAGTTTTGCAAGTAAACGGAATCAGTGCTGTTCCTTATCATGCAGGTTTGGATGCGAAAACACGGGCGAAACATCAGGATATGTTCTTGATGGAAGATGTCGATGTTGTTGTGGCAACAATCGCATTCGGAATGGGAATTGATAAACCAGATGTTCGTTTTGTAATTCACCACGATATTCCAAAATCGCTTGAAAGTTACTATCAGGAAACGGGTCGTGCAGGGCGTGATGGTGGAGAAGGGCATTGTCTAGCGTATTACTCTTATAAAGATGTAGAAAAGTTGGAGAAATTTATGTCTGGAAAACCAGTTGCTGAGCAAGAAATTGGTTTTGCACTTTTGCAAGAAGTCGTGGCTTACGCCGAAACTTCGATGTCGCGTAGAAAATTCCTTCTTCATTATTTCGGAGAAGAATTTGACAGCGAAACAGGAGAAGGTGCCGATATGGACGACAATGTTCGTAACCCGAAACATAAAGTCGAAGCCAAAGATCAAGTAGTTAAATTGCTTGAAATTGTTCGTGATACCAAACATATTTACAAATCAAAAGAAATTGTGTTTACTTTAATTGGTCGTATCAATGCGGTTATTAAAGCTCATAAAACAGATACTCAGCCTTATTTTGGTTCTGGTTCAGACCACGACGAAAAATATTGGATGGCATTGTTGAGACAAGTTTTGGTAACAGGACTTTTGTCAAAAGATATTGAAACTTATGGTGTGATAAAAATTACAAAAGAAGGTCTAGATTTTATCAAAAAGCCAGTTTCGTTTATGATGTCTGAAGATCATGAATACACTGAAGCCGATGATGAAACTATTGTAACAGGAGGAAAATCTTCTGGAACAGCAGACGAAGTTTTAACTGGAATGCTTCGTGAGCTTCGTAAAAAAGTGGCTAAGAAATTGGGAGTTCCTCCATTCGTAGTTTTCCAAGATCCTTCAATTGAAGATATGGCCTTAAAATATCCAATAACAATTCAGGAATTATATAATATTCATGGTGTTGGTGAAGGAAAAGCAAAAAAATACGGAAGCGAATTTGTTGCTTTAATCAGCCGATATGTTGAGGACAACGATATTATTCGCCCAGACGATTTAGTCGTAAAATCTACAGGAGTAAATTCTGCCAATAAATTATACATCATTCAGAATATTGATAGAAAACTTTCTTTAAATGATATCGCTTCCGCGAAAGGACTTACGATGGATGCATTGATTAAAGAAATGGAGCAGATTGTTTATTCTGGGACAAAACTGAACATCAAATATTGGTTAGATGATATTTTAGATGACGATCAGCAGGAAGAAATTCACGATTATTTCATGGAGTCGGAATCTGATAAAATCGAGGATGCTCTCAAAGAATTTGATGGCGACTATGATATTGATGAACTTCGTTTAATGCGTATTAAGTTTATTAGTGAAGTAGCAAATTAAATCCCAATATTTTAAATTCCAAATTCCAACCTTTCGAGGAATTTCAAATAAAAAAATCCAAATTCTAAGCTTCTATAGTTTTGGAATTTGGAATTTTATTTTTTAAGTATTTCAGTCTTGGAATTTGGAATTTAAAATATTGGAATTTTATTCAGCATACAATTCCCCACGATGTGGTTTCAAAGCATCTCTTACCTGAATCATATTTTCATCGGTTACAACCATAAAAGCTATGGCGTACATTTCGTCTATGATTTTAAATCCTGTAATATTTAAAGGCAATTTTTCTATCGCAATATATTCTTTTAAATGAATTTCGTGGTGTTCAGCGGTTTTAGCTGAAGCTGGTCCACGGAAATCCCAGATTAGTTTTATTTTTCTTGACATTTTTTTATAAGGTGCAAAGGTTCTGAGGCGCAAAGGTACAAAGGTTTTTTTTAAGGTTGCATGTAGAGACGCACTGCAGTGCGTCTACGTAACGTATATCCTTTGCGTTAAAAAAATCCCAAAATCTGCGAGAGAAAAAAAACAATTTGCTCGCAAAGACGCTAGGACGCAAAGTTTTTTCTGTAGAGGCGCACTGCAGTGCGTCTAACGTATTTGTAGATTAGTTGTAGATATTCGTTGCGTAGACGCACTGCAGTGCGTCTCTACGATATTCTTTGTGCTGAAAATCTGCATGCAAATTTTACAGTAAATATAAAATCTCATTTCAAAATAGTACTTTTGCATGTTCTTTTCGTAAAAAGAAAAGCTAATAGAATAAAAAATACAAAATGCCTAAAGAACTTTTACTTCAAGTTACACCAGAAATTGCTGCAAACGAATCATTGCTAAAAGACTATTTGTCTAAGCAGATTAAAGTTTCTGCTCAAGAAATTCAGCATGTTTCAATTTTAAAACGCTCTATTGATGCACGTCAGAAGGCGATTAAAATCAATTTGAAAGTTCTTATTTATTTAAAAGGTGAACCTTTCCAGGAAACTAAACTTGAACTTCCTATATATAAGGATGTATCCAATGCACAAGAAGTTATTGTTGTTGGAGCTGGTCCAGCTGGACTTTTTGCAGCATTGCAATTAATTGAATTAGGTTTAAAACCAATTGTTTTAGAACGCGGAAAAGATGTTCGAGGACGTCGTCGTGACTTGAAAGCGATAAACCGCGAGCATATTGTAAATGAAGATTCTAATTACTGTTTTGGTGAAGGTGGAGCAGGAACCTATTCTGATGGAAAATTATATACCCGTTCTAAAAAGCGTGGCGATGTAACTCGAATTTTAGAACTTTTAGTGGCTTTTGGAGCTTCTGAAGATATTTTGGTAGAAGCGCACCCGCATATCGGAACCAATAAATTGCCGAAAATCATTGAAGATATTAGAAATAAAATCAGAGAATTTGGCGGACAGGTTTTGTTCGAAACTCGCGTAAGCGATATTCTAGTAAAGAATAATGAAGTTGAAGGAATCGTAACCCAAAACGGAGATAAAATTCACGCCAATAAATTGATCTTGGCCACAGGACATTCGGCTCGTGATATTTTTGAATTATTAGATAAAAAGAAAATTCTAATAGAAGCAAAACCTTTTGCTTTGGGAGTTCGTGCGGAACATTCACAGGAATTAATCGACAGTATTCAATACAGCTGTGATTTCCGTGGCGAACATTTGCCGCCAGCGCCATATTCTATCGTAAAGCAAGTTAACGGTCGCGGAATGTACTCTTTCTGTATGTGTCCGGGAGGTGTAATTGCGCCTTGTGCGACAAGTCCGGGAGAAGTGGTTACAAATGGTTGGTCGCCATCTAAACGCGATCAGGCAACAGCAAATTCAGGAATTGTGGTCGAATTAAAATTAGAAGACTTTAAACCTTTTGCGAAATTCGGAGCTTTAGCTGGAATGGAATTTCAAAAAAGTATCGAACAAAAAGCTTGGCATTTGGCTGGAGAAACCCAAAAAGTTCCAGCACAGCGAATGATTGATTTCACTAAGAGTAAAGTTTCAGCAGATATTCCGAAAACTTCATACGTGCCGGGAACTACTTCTGTTGAATTGGGACAGGTTTTTCCAGGATTTCTAACTCAGATTATGCGTCAGGGTTTTCAGGATTTTGGAAAATCAATGCGCGGTTATTTGACCAACGAAGCTATTTTACACGCGCCAGAAAGTAGAACTTCATCTCCAGTTAGAATTCCGAGAGATCCGATGACCTTAGAACATTTGCAAATCAAAGGTTTATATCCTTGCGGAGAAGGTGCAGGTTATGCTGGCGGAATTATTTCTGCAGCAATTGATGGCGAAAAATGTGCCTTGATGATTGCGGAGTCCTTGAAATAATTGACCTCAGGTTTTTTGGTGTAGTAAAAAGATTGTTATCTTAGTGGTTTGATTGTAATAGAATTTGCCCCAAAGATGACAATACAAGAAATAGAAGAAAAATACGGATTCACTTTCCCGCTTTTATACAAGCAATTAGACGCTGACGGAATGTTAGACGTTGGAGAATATGGTCCAAATTGGTACACCGAAGTTTATCCAACCTTAAAAGATAATCCGCCTTTGCTTTTGCATTCGTATGATTTTGAATCATTGAATTTGAAATCGGTTGCAGAAGAAATAGAAGAACTCAGAGATCCAGAGGATTATCGAAATATCAATCCAGAATTTAAATTTATTCCGTTTGCAAAAAGTGGCGGAGGTGATCATTATTGTTTCTTTTTAAACGAAGAAAACAATGGCGATGTGCCCATTGTTTTTGTGTGGCACGATTCAAACGAAGTCAATTATCTGGCAAAGAACCTTCAAGATTTTATCTTCAAAGTTTTATTGATCGATATGTCTAAACAAGATGTCTACAATGAACTTACTGACGAAGAATTTAGAGACGATATAAAATCAGTATTTAAATCGCACAAAAAATATCTGACGGAGCAGCAAAACAATATTCTGTCTGATATTTTAAAACGAGAGATCATTGATTATGAAATACATGTTTCACCAAAAATAGTAGAATCGGCGAGAGGATTATTGACAGATTTCGAATTAGAATCTATTGTCAATGAAGTAATTCCTTTTGATAAAATGAATCAGAGTTTTAAATATTCAAACGATTAGTTTTTTAATGTAAAATATTTGTAATGGGCTTTTTCTCCAATTTGTTTAATAGAAATAATGATCCGAAATCTATTATTTCTTTTGATGTTATTGATTCAATCTATAGTCATTTACATCATGAATCGAATAGCATAGAGTTCAAAGTAAAAGGAATTCATGATACGGTTACTGTAAATTTATATTCTGTTCCTTCCTCATTGGATCACAAAGAAGGAAAAGCAGAAATTAAAAAAGCAGGATTTAATAATGCGTATGAAGTTCTGAACGAGCTTTATAAAAAACTGAATATTGGAGGCTTGTCAGAAGAAGCGATGCAGGATGATTTGCAATATGATTTTATTCATATTCAGTTTTATTCGCGACCTAGTCAGGAAATGAAAAAACACTTTACAAGTGTTATTAATAATTTCATGATTTTCTTTTGCTGTACCAATAGTTTAGAAGTAAACGATTTTAGAATGTTGTATTCCAGCAATCATTTTTCTGATTATGTAAAAGGTTTGCTAGATTCAGAATATCTTGATTTCAATAATCCTCAAAATGAAACTCAGGAAATAGGAGTTAAAGATTTAAAAAAAGTCTTGCAAGCTATCTCTCAGTATTTTAATATCGAAATTCCAGCAGATGTTGAGCTTCCGTCTTCAGAAAATCTGCTGCTAGATGACAAAGCGGCTTTAGAGGACTTTGAAGAATTTGTCAAATTAGTTTCGAGAAATAATATCGAAGAAAATGATGTGAAAAAATATTCAGAGAAGCTTTTTGAAAGCCTTAACAAGGAAGGTAAAACGTATTATGAGACTACAGAAGATCATTTTAGTTTTTTTGACGAAATAAATACTTGGCATAGCGACTGGAAATTTGATCCGGAAGATGCAGAGTATTTTATTTCTGAGATGCTTGGCGAAGATTTCAAATTTGATTATCCAGAAGAAACCTATAGTCATGATTTGTTTCCGTACATTCAATCTGAATTGGAAAAATCAAATCTAGAGTTATTGACTTATGAAACCTATGGAGACAGTTATTTGTTTTTTGTGGTAAACAAAGATGAAGTAGAAAGAATTTTAGAATTGTCTGACCGAACTAAAATTGAAGTTACTCAGTTGTAATTGATAGCCACACGAATTCACGAATTTATTTAAAAACTTTACGCATAGATTTTAAAAGTAAAATTCGTGAATTCGTGGCGAAAAAAAATTAAGGAATCAAAATAATTTTTCCTGTACTTTTTCTGCTTTCCAAGAAATCATGAGCCAGTTTTCCTTCAGATAATTTGAAAGATGTCGGTTCTGAAAGTTTGATTTTTCCTTCGGTAATCCAGCTGAATAACTGAGTTGCTCTTTTAATTCGTTCTTCTTTAGAATTTAAATAGCTCCATAAATCGCCTCCCGTTAAAGTTTTAGAACCATCCATCAGCATTCTCGGATCTACAGGTGCTGGATCCCCGCCCGCCATTCCAAAGAAAATAACTTGTCCGCATTCTTTAGTGACTTCAAAACTTTCCATTAAAGTGCTTCCGATACTGTCATAAACAACATCGACACCATTTGGAGCCACTTTGAAAACTTGCGATTTCCAATCTTCATTATAAAGAAAAACATGGTCTGCACCTTGTTCAAAACCGATTTTTGCTTTTTCTACCGATGAGGTTAAGCCAATTACAGTTGCGCCAAGAAGTTTGCTAATTTGTGTTAAAATCTGACCAACTCCACCTGCAACGGCATGTATTAAAACCGTTTCTCCTTTTGCTGTTTTATGACTGTCTGTTGCAAGATAATGCGCTGTTAAACCTTGAAGCAGAACAGAAGCGGCAGTTTCAAAAGTGATATTTTCAGATAATGGAATGATGTGATTTATATTTACGGCAACCAATTCTGCATTAGCAAAAGGTGCATCGGCAAAAGCCACGCGATCACCAATTTTATATTCTGGATGATTGTTGGCATCAACCACAATTCCTGCGCCTTCATAACCGGCAATAAAGGGTGGATTTCCTTTTAAATGATAATTTCCTTTTCGACGGTAAACATCTGCGAAATTTAATCCGATGGCTTTCATCTCGACTAAAATTTCATCTTTCTTTAATTGCGGATTAGGGATTTCTATATATTCTAAAACATCTGATTCTCCAAAAGAAGAAAAGGTAAGTGCTTTCATTTTTAATTGATTTAAGAATGTAAAGTTCGGGAAAAATTAAAAGAAAAGAGGCTGTCTCAAAAATTTTCTAGACTGCCTTTTATGTTATTTCTATAACTTGGTTTTGCTTTTGAGACAGCTTCAATAGTTTTTATTTATACGCATTTATTCAAATATAGCCCGTGGTTTCAACCACGGGGACATGCGAGGAGGAATTTCATTGCGTTCCCGTGGTTGAAACCACGGGCTATGTTTAAAGCTTCTAACTGGAATCAGATGCAAAAGTCGAGATAAACTCTTTTTTATTCGGTGGCTATTGGAGAAATTTTCCATTTATGCGATTTCTACAACTTGATTTTGCTTTTGAGACAGCCCCTTAGTTACTTTTCTTGGCCACTCCCGATAGCTATCGGGATAAAAAGATTTACACAGATTTTTTTTAAGTTTAGAATTTAAAAATCTTAATAATCCATTTAATCTGTGGCAAAAAAACTAATTATATTTTAGGGAATTTCATATCATTAAAAGTGCTTTTTTGTTTGGCTAAAGCTTCGATGTCCTGCCATTTTCTAGGAGAATCTGCTGAAAGGTTTTCGTATGAATCTTTTAGCATTAAAATATCATCTTCGATGCGAACACCGATATTCCACCATTTTTTATCGCATTTGCTATTTGCTGGAATGTAGATTCCAGGTTCAACAGTAAGAATCATGTTTTCTTTTATAAGAGTATTTGGCCCTTTAAAAGTTCCTTTGTCATGAACGTCTAAACCTAGAAAGTGCGAACAGCCGTGAGGATAATATAATTTTACATCTTTCGGATCTGTAATAATTCCCAATTTGATCAAACCTTTTGCTATAACATCTTTTGCAGTTTCATTTAGTGCAACAAGAGGAGTTCCTTCTTTGCATATTTTAAAAACAGCTTCTTGAGCATCATAAACAATTTGATAAATCGCTTTTTGTTCCTCAGTAAATTTTCCGTTTGCCGGAATTGTTCTCGTAACGTCTGCAGAATAGCCGTGATACTCAGAACCAACATCCATTAATAATAATTGGTTGTCAATTTTTGTGGCGTTGTTTTCCCAATAGTGTAAGATACATCCGTTTGCTCCAGCACCTACAATTGGTCCATAGCCTTCGCCTTCTGCACCATAATGTTTATGAATGTAGGCATGAATTCCGTCGGCTTCGTTCTCGCTCATATCTGGACCTACAGCTTTCATAACTTCGTTGTGTGCAACACAAGAAAGTTTTACTGTTTTGCGCATCAAAACAAGTTCTTCAGGAGTTTTTATTTCACGAAGAGAACTGGTGATATTATTGAATAAATTGGTTGAGGTTTCATTTGCTTGCGTAATTCCAGCTTTAGATTTAAATGATTTTAATAATGCATATAAATTATCAGGATTATTGTTTTCTGCTACATCTGTTGGGATTTTATCATAAATAACTTTATCAAATTTTGCGAAATCAATTGCAAAGGCATTAAAATCTTTTCCGTTATAAACGGTAGTAAAACCTAGTTTCGATTTTGCGCCTTCAATTCCTAGACGTCTTCCAGTCCACATTTCATACGCTGCATTTCTCTCTCTAACAAAAAGCACTTCATTGTACTTTTCCGTTCCTTGTGCTTCTTTAAAAATTAATAATACAGCATCTGGTTCTTTGTATCCCGATAAATAATACATGTCAGGATTTGCGTGGTAATTGTAATCGACGTCTCTAGAAAAGACTCTTTCTGGATAAGAAAAAACAACGGCAACTGAATTGGCTGGCATTAGCGCTCTAAATGCTTCGCGGCGTCCTTGATGAAATTCTTTTGTGAGATAATCTGTTGGAAGGTTTTCTTGCGAATGAGCAAATGGTGCTGTTAATGCAAATACAAACAAGAAGAGAAATTGTTTCATTTTTTGGTTTTTTATTGATGATTTTTGGTTTTTTGATCGATGCAAATTACAAAAAAAATAATGCAGCTTGTTTTATTTTAAACATTTGAGTCATAAAACTTTAAATAAATTGTAGTAACTTAGAGACAGAGAATTACGGTTTATGCTAAAATTAAAACTTTGATAAACCTGTAACTGGGCACGAATATTGAGAAAAGAATTTTTATAGAATAATTTTAAACTTCGAAAAACAAATTATAAATCTTTAAAATCCACTTTTATGAAAAAATACACATTAGCAGTCCTTTCAGTTTTAACTTTATTATTTGCTTCATGTACGGCGTCAAAATCTGCTTCTAATGATGGCGATTTAATTGGCACAATTTGGGAGTTGGAATATATCTCAGGGCCAAGAATTGCTTTTGAAGGATTATACCCAAATAAAAAACCACAGCTTACTTTTGAACAAAAAGAAACAAAAGTTTATGGCAATAACGGATGTAACGGTTATAGTGCGTCTTACACTTTAAAAGGAAATTCTTTGACTTTTGGAGAAGAAGGGCCAACTACAATGATGTTTTGTGAAGGCGGAGGGGAACAAGTATTCTTAAAACAAATTAGACAAATTACTAGTTATTCTATTGATAAAGATGGAAAACTAAATTTAATTCAGGGGGATATTCCGGTAATGAGATTTAAAAAAGTAGCTAAGCAATAGTTTTAACAAATCAGTATAAAAAAGGGGAAATGAAAAATCATTTCCTCTTTTTGTTTTATGCTAAAGTTAATTTGTTTTCAATTTCAACTGTTCAATATTTTTACTGATAATGTTTTTGTCAGCTGAGGTTTTGGCTAAACCAAATGCAGTTTCGAAATGCTGCGATGCTTTTTTTGCATCAATTTCAGAATAGAGATTTCCGAGTAAAGAATAATAAAAGTGATTATCAGTTAAATTCAGTTTTTCGGCTTCTTTAATTGCTTCTTTTTTTCCGTTTACTTTAGACAAAGCATAAGTTCTGTTTAAAGCTACAATTGGCGAGTATTCTAAAATGATCAGATTGTTATAGAGTTCCAAAATATTTTTCCATTTTTCGATAGTTTCTGTTTTTATGGTATGCCAATACGCAATTCCGGCTTCTAAGTGATATTTTGAAAGTGTGTTTCCAGTTGAAGACTGGCTAAGAAAATAAGTTCCTTTGCCAATTAATTCCTGATTCCAAAGCGATTGATCTTGATCTTCATATAAAATAATTTCGCCGTTTGAGCCAGTTCGTGCATCAAACCTTGAAGAATGAAAACACATCAAAGCCATTAAAGCATTAGTTTGCGGCAGATTTGTGCTTTCGTTTTGAACTAATAAATACGTTAGACGCATGGCTTCGGTGCAAAGATCTTTTCGTAAAGTGGTGTTTTGTGAAATAGAGTAGTAGCCTTCAGAATAAAGTAGATAAATCGTTTTTAGAACGGTTTGAATTCTGTCTTTTATTTCAGAATTGCTGGGATTCTGAATTTTGATATTTTCTTCCTTCAGTTTTTCTTTGGCGCGATTAATTCTTTTGTAAATAACTTCTCTGTTAGATAAAAAAGCATCTGAGATTTCGTTGACACCAAAACCGCACAATAGGTTTAAGGCAAGAGCAATTTGAGCTTCCTCTGAATTACACGGATTACAAACCGTAAAGATCATCGCGAGCTGACTGTCGGCAATATTTTGATCAGATAAATCAATATCTATTTCAGGATTGTTTAATGGAGTATTGTGTTTTATTTCGGAAACGATTTTGGTTTCAAAAATATTATTTCTTTTCAGGTAGTTTTTGGTTTTGTTTTTGGCAACGGTATAAAGCCAAGCTGAAGGATTTTCTGGAATTCCTTTAATTGCCCAAGTTTCTGAAGCGGTCAAAAAAGTATCACTTACAATATCTTCAGCAATTTCGATATGCTGAATACCGAATAAGCTGCAGAGAACTGAAACTATTTTTTGATATTCGGTTCTAAATAAATTGGGTAAAAGTTCTTTATGCTCCATGTTTTTAAGAAAAAATGCCTAAGTAAAGATACAAAGGCATTTTTATTTCAGTTGGTTTATTATTAAACACCCATTCTAATTTCGACATTTCCGCCAAAATTTAAAACTGGACATCCTTGTGCGATTTCTGCAGCTTCATCATAATCTTTGGCTTTAATGATTATTAAGCCGCCGATTGATTCTTTAATTTCTACAAATGGGCCATCAGTTACTCCTTTAGAATTGACTAGTTTTCCTTGTCCGTCCCAACGCTGTAAAGGTCTAGCCAGTTTATCTTGAGCAGCAAGGCTTCCAAACCAGTTTTGCCATTGCTGCAGGTGCTGTTGGTATTCTTCTGGAGAAGGCTGTGCTTCTTTTGTTTTAAAATCTCTTCTGAAAATCAATAAAAACTCATTCATTTTTTATGTTTTTATAATTGAATAATCTGCTTTAAGTTGTATAAAGTTAATTGTTTTTTAGAAAATAAAAACCAATTATTATTTATCCAAACTGCCCAACTCTGTAAGTTCCTGGTACGTTTGCAAAAGTGATATTAAGACGATTCCAAGCGTTAATTGCTGCAACTGCAAGCGTAAGATCGATTAATTCTTGTTCTGTAAATTCAGCTTTTGCTATTTCGTAAATTTCGTCTGGAACATCGCACGCATTTACAGCTTCTGCAAGAGCAAGAGCAACTCTTTCTCTTTTTGTATAGTAAGGAGTTTCTTTCCAAACACTTAATCCAAATAAACGCTGTGTTGTTTCTCCGGCCGCTAAAGCCTCTTTTGAGTGCATGTCTAAACAATAACCGCAGTTGTTGATTTGAGATACTCTGAAATTTATTAATTCCATAAGAGATGCTTCGATTGAACTTTTTTTCAAGTAACCGCTAATTCCAAATAATGTGCTAACTGCTTTTTGACCTTGTTCGAATAAATTTAATCTAGTTTCCATGATGTATATTTTTTAATTGTTTATACCCTAATAACAATCGAACTTTCAGGATTGGACAAAAAAGAGAAAAAAAATTAAAATATTTTTTCAATTAAACGGAAATCCCTGTATTCATAAGGGTTTAGGAAATAAAAAAACCGCCCATTTTTTTGGACGGTTTTAGAATTATGTTTTTAATAATCGTTATTTCTTTTTGAGTTTGTCTTTAAAAACCTTTTCAAATTTTTCTATTTTCGGTTGAATCACCATTTTACAATACGGCTGATTTTTATTGTTGGAATAATAGTTTTGATGATAATCTTCGGCTTTATAAAAAACTTTAAAAGGCTCAACTTTTGTCACAATTGGACTGCTGTAAACCTTAGCTTTATTTAATTCGGCAATAATGCTTTGAGCCGCTTTTTTCTGTTCGTCATTTTTATAGAAAATAACAGAACGGTATTGCGTTCCAACATCTGCTCCCTGACGATTTAATGTTGTCGGATCGTGAACGGTAAAAAAGACTTTGAAGATTTCGTTAATATCAGTTACATTTTTGTCATAAGTAATCTGCACAACTTCGGCGTGACCTGTTTCTCCTGTGCAAACTTCTTCGTAAGTTGGATTGGCGACTTTTCCGCCAGAAAATCCAGAAACAACAGATTTTACTCCGTCAAGATTTTCGTAAACAGCTTCAACGCACCAGTAACATCCTCCGCCAAGTGTAATAGTTTCTAGATTGGCTTTTTTATTTTGAGAAACGCCATTTAGCGAAAGCGCAAAAAGACATATTAAAAGTATATTTTTCATTTTGTGATTATTTATTGTCAGGAATAAAATCAAGAGCAATCGAATTCATGCAGTAGCGTTTTCCTGTAGGAGGAGGACCATCATCAAATATGTGTCCTAAATGTCCTCCACAGCGTCCGCAAAGCGCTTCAATTCTTTCCATTCCAAGAGAATTATCTTCTTTAAAAACAATGCTTTTTTTGTTTTCCTGTTCAAAGAAACTTGGCCATCCGCAACTGCTTGAAAATTTTGCTGTAGATCTAAAAAGCAAATTTCCGCAAGAAGCGCAGTAATATGTTCCTTTTTCGTCAGTGTTCCAATATTTTCCTGTAAAAGGTCTTTCGGTGTCCGCCTCACGCATTACGGCATAAACATCTTCTGGTAAAACCTTTTTCCATTCGGCATTGCTTACATTTAATTTCGTAGTGTCGGTATTTGAATAATAAGGATTCCCGGGTTTACTGATTTTATTTTCCATAACAGTTGTGTTTGCAGATTGTTTTTTTGTGTTTTGTCCGCAAGCCTGCAAAATAAACAGCGGCAGTAAAAAGCAAAGGCTGAAAATTAGATTTTTGGATTTCATGAGTTCTTGGGTGAATTAATCTGTATATCAAAGATACGCTGAGAATTAGCTTTAAAATACAGGGAGTGTTATTATTGAGATTTTTTTAAGTGTGTTTTAACTTTTTATTAGTTACGTAAAATAAGGCAATGTAGTTTTTATGTCTTAATTTTAACTGCTTTTAAAATTTAATGTAAATTATAACGTTGTAAATCAGTAAAATAGAAATCGGGTCAAAACCTTAACTTTTGACAAGCTTAATTAGCATTTTTAAGCCATTTCTTTTTTCGTATTTTTGTTTGCTTAAGAAGCATTATGATAGAAGAAAACGTAATACTGGTTAATCAGAACGATGAACAGATTGGCTTGATGCCAAAATTAGAAGCACATGAAAAAGCGCTTTTGCACCGTGCCTTTTCGGTTTTTATTTTAAACAGTAAAAACGAAATTATGCTGCAACAGCGAGCACATCATAAATATCATTCTCCGTTGCTTTGGACAAACACTTGCTGCAGTCATCAGAGAGAAGGAGAAACAAATATTCAAGCGGGAAGCCGAAGGTTGTTTGAAGAAATGGGATTTAAAGCTGAATTGAAAGAGTTATTCCATTTTATCTATAAAGCGCCTTTTGACAATGGTTTGACAGAACATGAGCTGGATCATGTTATGATTGGTTACTATAATGAAGAGCCAAACATAAACCCAGACGAAGTAGAAGACTGGAAATGGATGAGTATTGAAGATGTTAAAGCAGATATTGAAAAACAGCCCGAAATTTATACCGTATGGTTTAAGATAATTTTTGATGAATTTGATCATTATCTAGAAGACCATAAATTATAGCCAACTAACCAAAAGCATAAATGAGAGTAACCATATCAAGAAAAGCACATTTTAATGCTGCACATCGACTGCATCGAAAGGATTGGTCATTTGAGAAAAACGATGCTGTTTTTGGAAAATGCAACAATCCCAACTTTCATGGTCATAATTATGGTTTAACAGTAAGTGTTACAGGAAAAATTGACCCCGAAACTGGTTTTGTTCTCGATGTGAAAGTATTAGCGGATATTATACGTGAAGAAGTAGAAATTCCGTTTGATCACAAAAATCTCAATCTGGACGTTCCAGAATTTGCAGATTTGAATCCGACCGCAGAAAATATTGCTGTTGTGATATGGAATAAAATTAGACAACGAATTCATGCCGACTTTGACCTTGAGGTTGTGCTGAACGAAACGGAACGAAATTTTGTAACTTATAAAGGAGAATAAAAAATGTCATTAAAAATAGGAGATATAGTTCCGAATTTTACTGCGAAAGACAACAATGGTGAACTTTTTGAAAGCCAAAGCGTTTTAGGAAGAAAACCGCTGGTGATTTATTTTTACCCAAAAGATAATACGCCAGGATGTACAACCGAAGCTTGCAGTTTTCGGGATCAATACGAAGATTTTAAAGATTTGGGAGCTGAGGTAATTGGTATTAGCAGCGATAGTGTAAAATCACATCATAAATTTGCTGCTAAACATAAATTACCTTTTATTTTGCTTTCAGATCAGGATAAAAGATTAAGAAAACTTTTTGGTGTCCGCAATATTTTATTTGGACTTCTTCCGGGACGCATTACCTATATAATTGATAAAAATGGACTGGTGATTTCGATATTTGATAGCTCAAATGCGGCTAAACATATATCGAAAGCGTTAGAAGCTGTACAAGAATTAGTATCATAGAATACCAAAATAGTATCAGAATAGAATTAATTAAACAAATATATTAGCCTAAAAAACATGAGTCAAAATTTATACCCTTTGCAATTTGAACCGATTTTAAAAGAAAGAATCTGGGGAGGAGAAAAACTAAAAACTATTCTAAACAAACCAATCGTTTCTAAAATCACGGGCGAAAGCTGGGAATTATCTACTGTACAAGGAGATGTAAGTGTTGTTGCAAATGGAGTTTTAAAAGGAAAATCTTTAATGGATTTAATCGATGAAACACCAGACGCTATTTTAGGAACTAAAGTTTATGAGAGATTTGGAAAACAGTTTCCGCTTCTTTTTAAATATTTAGATGCAAGAGAAGATCTTTCTATTCAGGTGCATCCAAATGATAAATTGGCAAAAGAGCGTCACAATTCATTCGGAAAAACAGAAATGTGGTACGTAATGCAAGCCGATGCAGATGCTAGAATTATTGTTGGTTTTAAAGAAGATTCTAGTAAAGAAGAATATTTAAAGCATTTGCACGATAATACTTTAGTTTCTATTCTAGATGATGTAAAAGCAAAATCTGGAGATGTTTTCTTCTTAGAAACTGGAACGGTTCATGCAATTGGAGCTGGATTGGTAGTGGCAGAAATTCAGCAAACATCTGATATTACGTATAGATTATATGATTTTGACCGCGTAGACGCACAAGGAAACAAAAGAGAATTGCACGTAGATCTTGCACTAGATGCAATTAACTATAATAAGGTTGATACACAGAAAAAATACGAGACTAAAGTTAATACTTCAAATACGGTTGTAGATTGTCCTTATTTTACAACTAATTTTCTTCCGTTAGAAAATAAATTAGAAGTTGCTAAAAATGGAGAAACATTTACGGTATATATGTGTATCGAAGGTGATTTTGAAATCGAATATGATGGATTCAAACAGGCTTACAAAAAAGGAGATACTGTTTTGGTTCCAGCTGCAATAAATGCATTTAGTTTGAGCGGAAAAGCTTCAATTTTAGAAATTTACATTTCTTAGCATTAAATTTAAAGATAATATGTACTTTTGCAGACGCAAATTAAAATAAAAAGAAAAATGGCAAACGTTAAGAATTTAAAGAAAGACATCAACTTCGTATTAGGAGATATTATTGAGGCAGTTTACTTGTTTGAGATGTCAACAACAGGAAATCCTACTCCAGAAACGAATGCTTTGGTCGATGAAGCTATTGCTGCATTCGATACTTTGATTACAAAAGTGAACGCAAAGAACGTTGAAAATAAAAAAGCGCACTTCAAGCAAATTAATGTTGAATTAGAACAAGCTGCTAATCAATTGATTGAAAAAATCAACGCATTATAAGCAAAAAAAAGCGTAAAAAAGTGCAAAAATATTTTGGGAAATTGAAAAACCGCTTTATATTTGCACCCGTAATGACGCCGATGTAGCTCAGCTGGCTAGAGCAGCTGATTTGTAATCAGCAGGTCGTGGGTTCGAGTCCCTCTATCGGCTCAAAAAACGGAAACCATCACAGAAATGTGGTGGTTTTTTTAATTATAGAGAGAGGTGCGAAATTTTTTTTGGAATATTAAAAAACATTTATATCTTTGCACTCGCAAAATAG
>NZ_QJRH01000048.1 GCF_003254545.1 Flavobacterium tistrianum | reverse complement strand
TCCTTTTGGATTAAAGCACAAAGCATATAATGATTATCTGCCGACAGCGAATAAGTATAAGTACAATGGTCAGGAATTCCAAGATGAGCTACAGCTGAACATGACGGCGATGGACTATCGACAATATGATAACGCTTTAGGAAGATTTAATTCTATCGATGCACTAGCAGAAACTAGTTATTCATTTTCGCCTTATGCTTTCTCATATAATAATCCTAATTACTGGGCAGACCCTACTGGATTGCTTTCTCAAGCATTTATAAATTCATTAGTAGAAAATAGTGATAATGATAAGTCTACTAAGTGGGTAAATGATGGCGGTGGAACTTTCTCAAGAGAAGATGGAAGTGGAATGGCTGACCAAGAAACTGGCGAGTTTACTGGGTTTGATTCTTTGAGAGCAGTTACGGTTACAGGTAGAAAAACTTCTGGAGGTGGTTCTCACCTTGACGGCAATATTGGTGGACTTGCACAAAGTAAAGCGTATAGTTTTGGAAAGTTTTATGATGGATGGAGAAGTGATTTTAGAACAAAACAAATAGATGACACTCAAGATTGGATGGCTGGATTAGGAACTGCTGACCCGTCGGGAATAATTGATGGGATTAATGCAGTTGGATATCTATTAAGAGGTCAAACAGGCAATGCGGCGATTGCGGCAATTGCTATACTTCCATATGTTGGAGATGCGGCAAAAGGTATTAAATATACTAAATCAACGATGAAAATTGGTCAAGAGATGCATGCGGCTTATAAAGTTGCAGACCAAGTTACAGGAGTTGCAATAAAGGAATATAGAGGAATAAAAGGTATTCGTCCAGATTTTGTTGATTTTAGCACAAAAACTATCTATGAGTTAAAACCATTCAATCCAAGAGCAATAAAAGCAGGAGAGAAACAATTGAAGAATTATAAAGCCGCTTTTGAAGAAGCTTATCCTGGAACAATTTGGAATACAGTTTTAGATACATATTAATTAAGTAAAAAATGGAGAAAAAGGAATTAGTAAAATTTTTGGATGGAATTTTTGTTCCATTAAATTTTAAGCGAAAAGGAAATAATTGGATTTCAAATGGAGAAGCTGTAAATAGAATTATAAATCTCCAAAAGTCACAATACAGTAATGCTTTTTATATTAATTATGGATATATATTGAATAGTTTACCTCTTGATAATTGGACGTCTCATGTAGATAATCGTTTAGGAGGTAAAGAGAAAGAAGAACAAAAACTTATTACAGACTTATTGAATTTAGAAAATGATTATAAAACAGAAGAAAGATTCTATCTTTTAGGAAAAATAATCAATGAAAAAATAGTAAAAGAAGTTCAGTTTGTATCTAGTGAAGATGATGTTTTGAAAATTTTAAAAGAAAGAGAATTTCTATATACTATACCTCCAGTGGTATTGAGACACTTTAATTTAACGATATAATTGATTAATAGGTTATTTTATATTTAAGCCATTCCATAACGGAGTGGCTTTCGATTTTAATAGCTTAATAATCAATATTTAAAACTTAAGTTTAGCACGTATTTACTCCTGAGTCCTAGACATAATGTAAATCATAGCTTCCTAGCTCCTTCTTTCCTATATCGCCTATTTCAATACTAAATTCCAAGATTTGAAGCATCAAATTACCTGCCTGCACTATAAACTGTACACATATTACAGTCTATATGCTCGATGTGATAAACGAAAAATCTCTTAATTCTTGGCTCAGATAAAACACAGTATCATTTTGGAACACTTATTTTTCCAATTCTGAAAATATTTCTCAAAAAAAAGTGCCAAAAAGCTACACTTTTCAAAGTTTGATAGTATTTATTGTAAAGATGCTTGACTAACTCTCTTGTATGGAGTTCCTGTATCTCAACAATAATGATATATTAATCAATTAATAAAATGAAATATGAGAATTTAAAGAAATTCATAATAAGCACAAAATCAAGTAAAAGTACAATCTATAGATTCTATAAAAAGAACGAAGACTTATTCTTAGAAACTAAAATGAGTACTGGAAAGAGATTGTTTCCTGTAGACCACGCAAGATATTTTGATTCTGAAATCATGTTTGATGAGAACAAAATACTAAGACAAGAGAATCAGTCAATGCGAAATCTTATTGACTGTTTAACAGATAAAGAGAGTTTACAGCATACGTTCTGGCAGATGGATTGGAGTTTCTTCTTTACAGTAGCTTATAAAACAGAGCGCAACAAAAACAGCTGTTTTAAGCAGATGCACGGATTATATGATTATCTGAATGAAAAATATCACGATTCAACTGTCTTGCGAATGTTTTTTACAACAGAACCGTTTACCAATAGAAAAGGTTTTCACAATCACTTTGTTTTACATGTTGAAGATAAAAAGCTTCATGAGAGTATTATAAGTGACGTTCAGGAGCATTTTAGCTATGACAGAGTTGATGTGAGCATCTATGACCGCTATAAAGCAGGATTGTTCTACATATCGAAAAAAGGTCTAAATGGCGAAGATTGGGATTTTATCAATAATAGTGCAAACACTTCAACAGATGAGAGTTAAGCTTAAACTTTCTCAGTTGAAAAAGATATTGCTGTCAGAACCGCTAAAACTGCCAATCAGTTTTAAAATGAAAGATTTCACAAATGCAGAATTCTCAGAGTTTCAAAAATTAATGCAATCTAAAGAACGAGGCTAAGACCTCGTTTTTTTGTGCTCAGAAATGGCTCAAAAATCTATGAGCCCAGGAAATCCAGGATTTTTCTTGCACAATCCAAAATAGACCTGGACATTTGTTTCACTTTTGATAAGAAGTGAAAGCAATCATATAAACCCAATGAAATCAATGGTTTACATGGTATAAAGAATTGACCGCTTTCAGATACATATATTAAGGTAAAAAAGTGAAACTAAAATCAAGCAAAATGGCATTAAAAGGACAAAAGACAACAAGTGATTTTTTAGAGTGGAACAAGATGCAGACAATCGTTTTGAAGCTGGAGAGAGACAATGATTTGAAATTTGCATTGCTGATTGCAACAGGTTCTTATATTGGTCTGAGGATTTCAGACCTGCTACAGCTTCGTTGGAATCAGGTTTTGAATGAGGAGCATTTTATCATTACAGAGAAGAAAACCAAAAAAATCCGAAAAGTGACCATCAATCCAGAACTGCAAATCATACTTAAAAGATTGTTTATCCAGCTTGAAGCAAAAGAAACTGATTTGATGTTTGCCAATAGGTCTGGAGATAAACCGTTCAGCATACAGTATGTTAACAGCAAACTCAAAGATATATTCATTAAATACAATGTGAAAGGTCAGTATTCCAGCCATTTTATGAGAAAAACGCTAGGTCGCAGAGTCTGGGAAGTAAACAAATACAGCGACCAAGCATTATTGTTATTGTCCCAGCTGTTCAATCATACCAGCGTTTCAACCACTAAAATCTATCTAGGAATCAGAGAGCAGGAGATAAGTAACCTATATTTGAGCATATAGCCAAAAAATTATTCGTAAAAATTTCATTGATTTTAATGATTTTTTTTAAATAAATATTCAGAAAGTAAAAATTAAAGCCATATAAGTCTATATGAATTTATAATGTGTTTATTTTCAATACATTGTATTTTTAAGTCCATATAAATCTATATGGCGTTGATAATTCAATAATTGTAAGTTTTTACGCATTTTTGAGTTATGTTTAATTTCTCTACCTTTGTAAAACAAAATCAAAAGGAAAAGATTCTTGCAAGGAAAATTTCGCCATTCTAGTAGCTAAAGAGTGGAAAAAGAGCAGATTGTAAAGCTAAACAATCAGCTCAAAAATCAAATTTATATTTCAGATTACAAATTCGGTGCAATACCCGAAGCAGTATTCTTGTGCCCAAAAATTACGTGTTTAACTCTAAAAAATAAAGCTTATGCAAAACTTAGAATCGCTGTTCCAGTCCTTTGAAACTGGCATCCGAAGCGTAAAAGCTACAAAGCCGAAAGACTATCTGAGTAAGATAGGACTGGATTATGCGGAACTCAGAATAGGCTTTAATTCAGTACAGTTTCATCATAATAAAAGCCAAGATGCCAAAGATGAATTTGAAGCATTAGGAATGCTTAAAAAGAGTGATGCGGGAGTAAGAAAAGAAGACCTAACTCCATATACCGTTTTTGGAAGATACGGACTGATTTTCCCGCTTTTGAACAGAGAAAATGAGATTGTAAACTATTTCGCTTTGCGGTTTAATTTGGAGAGCCCTAAAGAAGAATACCTCAACAGCGAAGGCATTTATCCGTCTTATCCAAATCTGCTCACAAAAAGGCTCTATATCGTTCCGACGGTCATTGACTGCGCAAGCCTTTTGCAGTCCAAAGCACTGGAGAACAGAGATGCTGTGATTGCAATGCTCAGCGGAACGTTACTGCCTCAGCATCTGGAAGCTATTAAAAGCCTTCATGAATTGGAAGAAATAATAATCATTAAACGCTAACAACATGCAAGATATAAGAACACAGATACAGAATATCAGACCAGAACTGCCAGTAAATATGATTCAGCTCCCAGACGGACACAGCATGAATGATATGTGGATGAATTACGGAACTGGCGGAATAGTTGAACTTTTGCAGAATGCAGAAAAAGAAAAAGCAGTCCCGACACTTGAAATCCACAGCGATTACAAAATCGGCTACAAAGGAAAAACAGGAACATTCTATGCGATTGGCAGCCTGCCGATGGACTTGGGAAACCTGAGAGTATCATTACAGATTGTAGAGAAGGACAGCCAGAAGAAACACCGTGTAAAAATCGATTTGTTTGATTTCACCAGCGTTGAGAACCAATGCCGAGAACTTAACGAAAAACAGGGATTTGACGGCAATCTGCTGGAAGCTGATTTGAAGCAGTTTACAGACCTGCTGGAAGAGTATAGAGAAAACCTTTTCAATGCTGAAATGAACCCTGTAACCGACCAATTCTCAGAAAAGGAACTCACTCCCCAAGCGCATGAAAAAGCAATAGAATTCCTCTCTAAACCCCGTCTTCTGGAGAGTGTGGACAAACTCCTTGCGCAAAGCGGGATTGTTGGAGAAGAAGAAAACAGGATTCTGCTGTTTGTACTGGCATCCAGCTATAAGATGCCATATCTGATGCATGGACTCGTACAGGGAAGTTCGGGAGAAGGCAAATCACACCTTATCAACGCTATTGCGGACTGCATGCCACAGGAAGATGTAATGAACATGACCAGAATCACCAGCAAATCGCTTTATCATTACAGAGACAAAGAGCTGATGAACAAGCTTATCATTATCCAAGATTTTGACGGACTGGATGAAAAGGCGCAATTTGCATTCAGAGAAATGCAGTCAGCCAAGTTCCTGACCAGTTCAACCGTAGTAAAAGACATGCTGGGCAACACCAGAGGAAAAATGAAAAAGGTTCACGCACATTTTGCCAGTCTTACCGCCACGACCAAAGCAGAGGTTTACTATGATAACATGAGCCGTTCGGTAGTGTTGGGAGTTGATGAAAGTCTGGAACAGACGCTCCGTATCATCAAATCGCAGAATCTCAAAAATGCTGGCATCAGCAATATTGAGAACGAACAGCAGGCAAAACAGCTCCTGAGAAACTGTATTCGTGTTTTAAAAAGCTATGCTGTAGTGAATCCATTTGCCGATAAAATCGAATTGCCGTTGGAAGCTAAAATGCTCCGCAGGCTCAACGACCAGTTTCAGAACTTTGTTTCCCAGATAGCCATTTTAAACCAATATCAGCGAAAGAAAGACGATAAAGGAAGACTGATAGCGACCGTTGAAGATATTCGAAAAGCCGTTGAGATATTCTTTGGTTCCATTATTATCAAAGTGGACGAGCTCGATAAAAGCACAAGACAGTTTTTTGAAAAGCTCAAAGGATTTGTCAAGAGCCAGCCAAACGGAACAACATACCGATTCACGACCCGTGAGATAAGACAAGAGCTTAATATCAGCAAAACTTCGGCTTTCAAATATATGCAGACTTTGCACGAACTGGAATATATACAAGCTGTCGAAGGTTCTGCAAACAAAGGTTTCAAGTATGTTGTGAGCTATTGGGACAATATGGAAAAGCTAAAAGCGAAGATAAAAACAGAAATGGCAATGCAGTTAGACCAGCTTAAAAACAGTTAAAAGAACACGTGAAGCCCAGTAAATACAGACAATATAACGCTAGTGTTCGCAATTTTGCAAAGTGCACCTAAGGAACATTTGCATTTAGTGATTCAAAAACCAGAGAAAAGATGAAAAAAACAATACAGACACCAGCATTCCAGAACCTTTTAAATGAGTTTGACAGCTATGTAAGAGTAAAGAATTACAAACAGGGAAAAGGCTCAATGTACCAGAAAGCCGTATCGGAGTTCCTTATCTGGCTGGAAGATTCGGGAATTACCAATATCAAAAGCATAACAGGTAAAGAATCGGTGAATTACTTTGAATATCTGATAAAAAGACCCAAACTGCGGGGAAAAGGAACGCTGGCAGGAAAGACAATAAAGTTCCATCTTTTTGCTTTAGGACTGTTTGTGTCAAATCTTCTGGAGAACAGGCACATTGAAAATGCATATTACATTCCAAGCTATTCGGGAGAAAGCGGAAAAGCCAGAAATGCGCTTAGCGTTGAAGAAATCAGAACTATATACCAGCATTGCCAGAGCGATTTACAGCGGGCTTTATTATCAGTGGCTTACGGCTGCGGGCTTCGAAGGTCTGAAATCACAGCTTTGAATGTACGGGATGTCATGCTCTCCAAAGGAATGCTTATTGTCAGAGACGGAAAAGGAAGCAAAAGACGTGAAGTCCCGCTGAGTGATATAGTTGTTGGATATCTCAGAAAGTATATAACCGAAGAACGTTATGAGAAATTAGCCAGCCAAAACAAAGTACAAGATGCGTTTTTTATACATGATAGCGGAAAGCGGATGAATGGCGAATATCTCAACAGCACCCTAAAGAAAATGATTGAGCAGACCAATGATTATCAGCTCATACAGAAAGAAATAACGCTTCACTGTCTCAGACACAGCATCGCCAATCACTTGATGGAAAAGAATGCAGGAATAGATTTCATACGTGGATTTTTAGGTCATTCAGGAATCAATACAACCTATATCTATGCAGTTCGGAACAAAAAACGAAAACCAGTAACAGCCTTTTAATCAACATGCTTATGACTAAACCAAAAATTGAAAATTTCCTGCTCCAAAGTTACAGCAGACAGACTGTAGACAGTTATATGTTTGCCATTAGCCACTTTTTAAAGCGAAATCCAAAAGCGAAATGGTACAAATACAGAAATGTAGTGCAGTATATGGAAGAAATCAGCAAAGAACAATCCAATGGCAAATATCGGGTTGTTATTTTATCGGCTATAAAGAAATACTACGATTATCTGATTATGAGCGGTTACAGAACAGACCATCCATGCAGAAAGCTCAATATCAAAGTCAATAGCAATCAGGCTGTTCAGGTTCAGGATTTGTTCAGTTCAGAAGAGCTGGAGCTTCTTCTGGCACGTGAGAACCGTTACGAGAATTTGGACACCAGAAACAGCGTTCTTTTAAACCTGCTGATTTATCAAGGTTTGACCAGCGATGAAATCATAAAGCTGAATGTTCAGGACATTGACTTGGAGGAAGGAACAATCTATATCAAAGCATCCAGTAATCTGAACAGAAGAAAATTATCATTGCTAGCCAAACAGATACTGCTGTTTTCCAAATATATAAGCGAAGTCAGACCCAAAATGCTCAGAGCCTCAACCGATAAGCTGATTATCGGCAAGCTGGGAAAGCCTATCACCGTTAATAGCATTCATGCAATGATTGAGCCATTAAAGCCTTTATTTCCAGATAAGAACCTCAACCCAAGAACTATCAGAATGAGCGTTATCTGCAACTGGCTAAATGAGAAGAAACTGCCATTGGAGCATGTACAGGAGCTTGCTGGACATAAGTGGCCTGGAACAACAGAAAAGTATATCAAAGCAGACAGCTTCCATCAGAGGGAGATGATTAATAGATTTTTTCCTATATCATGATTTCATTTTTTTTCTTAAATTAACAAAAAAAATACCCATGAAAGATTTACTAGATTATACTGCAATTAAACGAAAATAGAAAGAGAATTATGCACTGAACATAATGCGCATCCTGAATTAAAAAAAACAGCTAAAGGGTTTCAAATAGATTCTTGTTGCGAGGAGTTTAATGAAAAATTAACTAAAAAGGTAGAAAAAATTGTTGCCGAACAAACAAAACTTGGTATTGAAAAGATGTTAAAAAATGCATTTAAAAAATAATTTGTAATGGCACATATTCGGTTAAAACCAACTAGAGAAATTAAGATTGACTTTCATCCTTCTGAATTAGATAATTCTATAATTCCCGAAGAAAGTAAAAAGAAAGCTAAAGAGTATTTAAACTCAAAGAAATTATCCGAAAATGATATTATGATAATGCTAGAAGAAAAAGTAATTTTTGGTTATGATTATGTTTATCAGAACAAAAAACTAATTCTTCCAGAAGTCAATCCAATTACAGTTTTTTATTCTAATGCAGTTATGTCTTATGGGATGCTAGAGGAATATAAAAAAATATTGCTTAGTGAATCATCTGAGGCTGGAAAAGTAGGAAGAATATTAAATTTAAATCACTCTGGTAGTTTTTTTCATTTGGCTATTA
This sequence comes from Flavobacterium tistrianum, assembly GCF_003254545.1. Lineage (GTDB taxonomy): Bacteria > Bacteroidota > Bacteroidia > Flavobacteriales > Flavobacteriaceae > Flavobacterium > Flavobacterium tistrianum. The sequence goes on along the minus strand of NZ_QJRH01000048.1, from coordinate 5,482 downwards.
ACTGCATAATCAATCTCCAAGCATCACTTGAAAGTTTTGCAAATAGAATAATTCCTGACAATTATCTATTTATAGATAAAACAGGAAACACCATATACCCAACGGTTTCATATAAACTTTATAATACGATACCAAAAATTAAAAGTATTGATTTTAGATTAGGAAAACATAAGAAGTACAATAAATGCATTGACAGTTTAATTAAGCTGAGAAATGACATAGTTCATTTAAAACCTGTTGAAGAAACAAATACAGCATACAAAGGAGTTTATAGAGATTTATTAAATTTTGAATTTAAGAAAACTATACTATCCGTAAAAATGTTCATCAATTTTTATGAACCGAATTTAATTGAAGAATGTGCTTGTGGGCAAGATTTTTATTTCGATGCTGTTTTAAGTAATGATTCTTCCGAATCTGATGCATAATCTTAATTTATTTAAGCATTTCGTTCGTCCTGTTTTCATAAGCAGTTATTAATTTTCTTTTTATTGAATCAATTTTCTCTTTTTGTGTGAGCCATTTTTGCCTATATCTTTTATTTTCTTTTTCATAGTCGTGTTCAAGCTCTCCTGTAAGGTCTGATTTGAATATAGAAATTTCTCTCACAATTAATATTAATGGCAAAATTGCTTCATTACTTTGTGCTTTCCATCTATTTATAATATCTAAAAGTTTGTCTGCATAAGCTTCTAGATATTGAATAGATGGTCTTTTTGATATTACCTCATCCTTACGGCTAAGTAGAAATTGTTTAATTTCTATTTGTGGATTAAAATCATTTATCATTTTAAATAGTTTTTGTTTATTTTAAAATGTAAATATATAAAATTTATTTATTGTTTTCAATTAGGATTTCAATTTGAATCCGTTTATTTTCGTTCCATATACGTTCTTAAATCTTATGGATAATATGTACAGTTATATTATAAGGAAAAAATTGTAAATCCTTATAAGTATAAGTACAATGGCAAGGAATTGCAAGACGAACTGGGGCTGAATGTTACAGCGATGGACTGGCGACAATATGACCCAGCTATTGGTAGGTTTAATGTAATTGACCCATTAAGTGAGTTAGCTCCTATGCATAATCCTTACAGGTTTGGTTTTAACAACCCTGTTTATTGGGCTGACCCATCTGGTCTGTTTGAAAATGATAATCAAGGTCTAGCTATATGTCCAACGTGTCCAAATACACCTGCATTTAAACCGCTAATTGATGACCCAAATAATATATATGTTTATGACCCTCAAACACAAACTGCTAGTAAAGCTACTGAACTTAATGAAGTTGTTGTACAAGGAAAATCTAAAAAAAGTAGTACAGTAGATGATGCAAACTCCATTAATGACAGAATTGGAGACGCCGCTGATATTTTAGCATTAACTAATAATAAAGGTGGTTCATTTAGGTTGACTAACAATGGTAGTTATAACCCACGAAACTTTAGTTTTAAATATTATAAATCTAATTGGATTGGAGGAAGTGCAGCAAATATAAAGACGTTTAATGTAAGTAAATTAATAAAAAGAGGCTCCATCGCTACTACCGTTATTCTTGGAACTATAGAAGTTGGACAAGGAGTAGCTGGCGATTACCAAAACTACCAAAACACTGGATATACAAACGGTGAGAATACGGCGGTAGCAACCGCAAAAGTTGGGGCTGGTATTGCTGTTGGTTGGGCTGCAGGAGCTGCGACAGGAGCAGCAGTTGGAAGTCTAATTCCAATACCAATTGTTGGAACAGTTGCAGGAGCCATTGTTGGAGGAGTTGCAGGATATTATGCGAGTGAAACAGCAGGAAATTTAGTAGAGAAAGCTTATGAATAATATACAAATGAAAACAATAATAATAGAGAAAAATAAAAATTACTTCAAAAGAATTGGAATAATACTATTGATGATTTTTGTCTTATTTGGACTGGTAATTTTTTTACGCTATCCTTCCGAACATACCTATTTTTTACTTCCAACAAAAAATGCGGTAATTATATTTTCTATAGTTGGTATAATAACTTGTGCTTTGATAATATTTTTACTCATAAAAAGTATTTTTCGAAAAGATATTTTCTTAAGAATTGACCAGCAAGGTATATTTAATGGTTTTTTCTTATATTCCAAAAAACTTATCAAATGGGAAGAAATCAGTAAGATAGAAACAATTAAATATAATTATAACAATTACATAGCAATATTTTTAAAAGAAACTCCAAACAATGAAAAAGGTATTAGTTCACTTTTTTTTAAAATGAATGAAAAATCTATGGGTACACCTTATATAATTACTTCTGGGGATTTAGATTGCTCTTTCGACGAATTAGAGCGATTAATCTTAGAAAGCTATAATCAGAGTAAACAAATTAAAAATTAGTACAGCACTATATAATCATTAAAAAAACTCGACGTATCGGATACGTCCACGTTAGATAGTGCAGAATTATATTTTGTACCTACAAAAGAGAGCAAGCAAAACAAGTCAATACTAAAAAAGCCACTTCAATAAACCGAGTGGCTTTTATTGATGGAGTGTTTCTGAAATAGGAACTTAAACAGTTGAAGAAGCATATAAATAAAAAAATGAAAGAAATAATAATAGCGTTAGATAAGAAAAAATTAATACTTCTTCTATTTGCAGGAGTGGTTTTTACTTTTTTTAGTTTTTGGTTTATTTTAGAACCCTCAGATTTTGTTAATTTCATTACACGGAGTGAAAATATTGTATTTATAGCAGGGATTTTAGGATTAATAGTATTTGGTTTGGGTTCAGTTTTATTGTTCTTTAAATTGTTTGATAATACGCCAGGATTAATTATAAATGAAAAGGGAATAACAGATAATAGTAATTCTAGTTCAATAGGTTTGATAAAATGGTCAGACATTACTGAAATTAGTTTGAGTAGAGTTATGTCAACGCAGTTTTTGTTGATTAAAGTAAGTAATCCAGAAGATTATATACAAAAGGCAAATCAAATGAAGAAATTACTGTTAAAACAAAACTTAAAAACCTATGGTACACCAATTACAATAACATCAGTAGGCTTACAATGTTCTTTTGAAGACTTAGAGCAAATGATTTTGGAAAGTTACAATCAAAACAGGTAATCGGTAGTGTATCAGATTAGGTGTTTTTTTTATATTAGTAATTTAACTACCTGAAAGAGAATATAAATTTGTAATTATTAAATAGAAAAAGAGACGACCAGCTGGTCGTCTCTTTCATTTTTTATCTTCTAATAAGCCTTTAAATACTTTTACTTTACCATAGTGTTTCAAATTAGGTCATGAAAAAAATATGGATGGACTAATGAAAATTGGAGGTAAAGTTGACTCCATTTTTGCACTCTTAACTATTCTAAATTCCCTTATAAAGTCTCCTTTTCTTTCTTTGTTTAAATTGTTTAGAAACATAGTCATTTATTTTTTCTCCACGAAACAGTATATCTGCCAGATTTTCTTTTACATACACTCTTAATTCAGCATCTTGAAAGTTCTCTAAAGCTGTTGGAATTGAGTTTTGATGCTTTCTTTCAAGTGTAAGAATATTCATTGCGCAACTTTCCTGAATTCCTTTTGCACTGAATTTTTTTCCAAGACTGCTTCCATTGATAACCGACTGTGTTTTAAAATCGATAAAAGTAATTCCATAAAGCTTCCCCTCACTGCTTTTTCTTAAAATAGTATGAATGGCTTCATCTTTGAGCCTTTCGGATAATCTCTCAACAGAAGTCATTCTTTCATCAAATAAAGCCTGTCTTAAAGCATTTTTAACATGGCTTTTGCAATATTGCTTCTTTGTCTTTCAGTTCACGGATACGGCTGATCTTGCGCCCCATGTGATTTGGTTTTGTTAATGTACTCATAGTCCAAAGATAATAATTAAGGATAAAAAAGCCAGATTTATGTATGATACATATTTTCTTATGTACGGTACGGGACATTTTGATAGCGTACCATACGGGTAATTGCTTACTTGCCAGCGTGTTTAGCAAAAATACAATTTTTCAGACAAGTATTAACTAAAATGAGTAAAATTATGAAAGCAATTCAAAACACCGCATCCGATTTAATTTATCGAGTTATTTCACAGAACATCGATCCGATAGGCATTTACTGTTTTGCAGAGAAGAAAAGCAGTTATACTTTTAATGAGCCTTTCCAAAAGCCCGTACAGAAAGAAAAGCATGTCCATCTTTATCTGCTGGTCATAGCCGAAGAGTTTGAGGATAATATCGGCAATGACCTTACCGATAAAATAAAGAGCAGGTCAAGAGGCCTGATAACCGTCACAATTCTGCTCCACAGAGTGAGAAATATTATAAAACTATATGGAGACCAGCAGTATTTCTTCTGGAATATTTTTAAGAATGCACAGAGGATTCATATAGATGCATACAGGTCGCCTATAATATGGGCTAAGAATCCAGAAAAGAGATATGTGAAAAGCACTTCAGCATACGCAGGAGACAGAAGAAATGTTACGGAATCGATCTGGGATCTTATCTATAATAACGACCAGTATTTTTCATATGAAGTCAGAATGTGTTCACTCCATCAGATAGTGGAACAGACCTGCCTTTCACTTATAAGAGTATTTCTGGGATATACGCCTAATCACTTTTCTCTGGGCTACTTATTTGAGCTTTGCGAATACTTCACGAGCTTGACTTCTGAATACTTTCCCCGAAACAGCAGGGATGAAAAAAATATGTTCAAGCTTCTGAAAAAGAACCCGAACACGCTTCGATTCAGCAGAAGGAACAGTTTTGATTATCTGTACTATGGGCTGATGGAAGACAGATGCCGTGATTTTATGAAAGAGGCAGAAGCTGTGATTCAGAAAGAATTGGAGAGGCTTGAGGGAATTCATTTTGAAGAAGCTTTATCAGCATAAAAGCCAAAGTTATGGAAACCGATGAGATCAAAAAACTGGAAGACATCAGGAGGTTAAGCGGAAAACTGCTTAATACCCTGAAAAAAGCAGAGGATAAAAGAGGGATGTATAATGCAGAAATCAGGGTTTATGGCTATTGCGAACTCGGTTCTGTTGTTAGAAACCTAATGAAGCTGTGCATTATTGCTTTAGATCAGGACAGCGCAGAAGTTCCGCCTACGATTCAAAACCAATACATTGATGTTGGGCTTATACTGGGGATTGCACTGCAATTATTTCCAGTTGACGAACTTGAATTTTTAAATGAGATTACGGATCTGTTTTCAGAAAATAAAGAAGAAACAGAATGTCAAGATTAAGATTTAATATTTGAAAATTATGGAGACTGACAAAATAAAAACACTGGAAGAATTTAAGGATTTTGCATCTTATCATTTTAAACTGCTCAATCCTGCTCAGGACAAAGACGGGGAATCAATACGAGAGATAAGATTTTATGGTTACGCAGATATGACTTGTCTTGGAGTGAATCTGATTAGAATGTGCCTGAATATTGTTTATTCGGATGAACTGGATAACAGGGACATT
>NZ_QJRH01000060.1 GCF_003254545.1 Flavobacterium tistrianum | reverse complement strand
GGAGTTTTCTCCTTATATATGCATATAAAAACAAACCCGACAGGTTTTGAAAAACTGTCGGGTTGCAAATGGAACTTTCTCTTATGTGACAGCATAATAAAACTACACTTATATATATATAATAGAGTAAACTTCTACACATATATTGTATGTATTTTTGTAATCATGTATATTTGCATTCACAAAATTATAAACAATGATCAAGATTACTTTACCCGATGGGTCAATTAGAGAGTTCGCTTCGGGCGTAACTCCAATGGAGGTCGCTAAAAACATTAGCGAAGGTTTTGCAAGAAATGTTATTTCTGCATCTTTTAATGGTACAACTATTGAAACCGAGACTCCATTAACGACCGACGGTAATCTTATTTTATATACTTGGAATGATGCTGAAGGCAAAAAAGCTTTCTGGCACTCAACTTCTCACGTAATGGCCCAAGCTCTTGAGGAATTGTATCCTGGAATTAAATTAACTCTCGGACCTGCAATTGCTAATGGTTTCTATTATGATGTAGATTTTGAAGATCAGAAAATTTCTGAAGCTGATTTTAAAAAAATCGAAGACCGTATTCTTGAAATCGCAAGAGGTAAGTTTGATTTTAAAATGCGTCCGGTAACTAAAGCGGAAGCATTGGAAATGTACAAAGATAACGTTTACAAGACTGAATTGATTTCAAATCTTGAAGACGGAACCATCACTTTCTGCGATCACTCTACTTTTACTGATTTATGCCGCGGTGGACATATTCCGAATACTGGAATTATCAAAGCTGTGAAAATCATGAGCGTTGCCGGTGCTTATTGGAGAGGTGACGAGAAAAACAAACAGTTAACTCGTGTTTACGGGACTTCTTTCCCAAAACAAAAGGATTTAACCGAATATCTTGAGCTTCTTGAAGAAGCAAAACGTCGTGACCACCGTAAATTAGGAAAAGAACTTGAATTGTTCGCTTTCTCTCAAAAAGTAGGTCAAGGTTTACCTTTATGGTTGCCAAAAGGAGCAGCTTTAAGAGATCGTTTGGAGCAGTTCTTGAAAAGAGCTCAGAAGAAAGCGGGTTACGAACAAGTTGTGAGTCCACATATTGGTCAAAAAGAACTTTATGTAACTTCTGGTCACTATGCAAAATATGGCGCTGACAGTTTCCAACCAATTCATACTCCTGCAGAAGGAGAAGAGTTCTTATTGAAACCTATGAACTGCCCTCACCACTGTGAGATTTACAATGTAAGACCTTGGTCATATAAAGATTTGCCTAAGCGTTACGCAGAATTTGGTACTGTTTATAGATATGAGCAATCTGGAGAATTACATGGTTTAACTCGAGTTAGAGGATTTACTCAGGATGATGCGCATATTTTCTGTACTCCAGAGCAATTGGACGAAGAATTCAAAAAAGTAATTGACCTTGTATTATATGTATTTGGTTCATTAGGTTTTGAAAACTTTACTGCTCAGATTTCATTGAGAGATCAGGAGAATAGAGATAAATATATTGGTACAGATGAAAACTGGGAGAAAGCTGAAAATGCTATCATTAATGCAGCAAAAGACAAAGGTCTTAATACTGTTGTAGAATATGGTGAAGCGGCATTTTATGGCCCGAAACTAGATTTCATGGTAAAAGATGCTTTGGGAAGACAATGGCAATTAGGAACAATTCAGGTAGATTATAACTTACCTGAGCGTTTTGAATTAACTTACAAAGGTGCTGATAATGAATTACATCGCCCTGTTATGATTCACAGAGCTCCTTTTGGATCAATGGAACGTTTTATAGCAATTTTACTTGAGCATACAGCAGGAAATTTCCCACTTTGGCTAATGCCTGAGCAAGCTATTATCTTGTCTTTGAGCGAGAAATACGAAAATTATGCTAAAAAAGTTTTAGATTTGCTAGAAAATCACGAAATTCGCGCCCTAATTGACAACCGAAACGAAACTATCGGTAAGAAAATTAGAGATGCTGAAATGCAAAAAATTCCATTTATGCTTATCGTTGGTGAGGAAGAAGAGAAAAACGGAACGATTTCTATTCGCCGCCATGGACAAGAAGGAAAAGGTAATATCACAGTTTCAATCGACGAATTTGCTGCGATTGTAGACGAAGAAATAAAAAAGACATTAAAAGTATTTACAGTTTAACTTAAATTAGAAAGTCATAGCAATAAAAAGTAACAGAGGTTTTCAACCTCGAGTAGAAAAAAAAGATGCACACAGAATAAACAATCTTATTCGTGTTCCTGAAGTACGTCTTGTAGGTGAGAATATCGAGCCTGGCGTTTTTAAAATAGCTGATGCATTGCGTTTAGCAGATCAGCTTGAGTTAGATTTGGTTGAAATTTCTCCAAATGCTGAGCCGCCAGTTTGCAAAATCATGGACTACAAGAAATTTGTTTATGAACAAAAGAAACGTGATAAAGCATTAAAAGCTAAATCTTCTCAGGTTGTTGTAAAAGAAATTCGTTTTGGTCCTCAGACAGATGAGCACGATTATGAATTTAAAAGAAAGAACGCTGAAAAATTCTTGAAAGAAGGAGCTAAATTAAAAGCTTTCGTTTTCTTTAAAGGACGTTCTATCATTTACAAAGATCAAGGTCAGATTCTATTATTACGTCTTGCACAGGACTTAGAGGAACATGGTAAAGTTGAGGCAATGCCTGTTCTGGAAGGAAAGAGAATGATTATGTTCATTGCTCCGAAGAAGAAAAAGTAAAACAGTTTGCAGTCGCAGTTTTCAGTTTTCGCACTGTAAACTGAAAACCGAGACTGACAACTAAAAAAATAAGTAAGTAAGAATAAATTAAAACACTAGGAAAAATGCCTAAAATGAAAACAAAATCTAGCGCTAAGAAACGTTTTAAAGTTACTGGCTCTGGAAAGATTAAAAGAAAGCATGCTTTTAAAAGTCACATCTTGACTAAAAAATCTAAAAAACGTAAATTAGCTTTGACTCACTCAGCGCTAGTTCACCAAACAGATATGAGAAGCATTAAACAACAATTAAGAATTATCTAATAATTCTTTAGGTTAAAAAATTATTTATATAACCTTGGAGTATGGCTTTAAGTTCCTTTGATTCAATTCAGGACGCCTGCTACAAAAACACATTAAAATTATGCCAAGATCGGTAAATTCAGTTGCTAAAAGAGCAAGAAGAAAAAAAATAATGAAGCAAGCCAAAGGTTTCTTTGGAAGACGTAAAAACGTTTGGACAGTTGCTAAGAATGCAGTAGAGAAAGCGATGAGCTACGCTTACCGCGATAGAAAACAAAACAAAAGAAATTTCCGTTCATTATGGATTCAACGTATCAACGCTGGAGCTAGATTAGAAGGAATGTCTTATTCTCAATTCATGGGGAAAGTTAAAGCTAACGGAATCGAATTGAATCGTAAAGTTCTTGCAGATTTAGCTATGAACCACCCAGAAGCTTTCAAAGCTATTCTTAATAAAGTAAAATAAAACGTTTTATAAACTCAATTTAAGATTACTTACTTATTATATAAAAACCATTCGTTTATTCGAATGGTTTTTTTTGTTTTTATTATCTTTCGATGCGAACACAATAAATAAATGAAGAAACTCTTTGTAATTTTATTCCTTACACAAATACTTTTCACAAAAGCTCAAAAGAAGAATCTGGACAAAAACTCCATACAAACAATCATTGGCATAATTGACAAACGTGATGTAAACTGTCTCTCAGATATTAAGAGAGCAAAATTAGATTTTAAATACAAAGAGGTTCTTTACGATATTATTCCAGAAGGATATCTTGACAGTGATTATAATAGACATTATCCGTATTTAATAAATTTACTTAAAGAAAAAGGAATTGATTTTCGTGAATCATATGGCTTGGACACGTTTTGGAGTTCTGATGGCGAAAAGAGATATCCATTAATACAAAATTGCTACTGCAAAGCATCTAATAAATTATTGAATGCAAAATATGGTCAAAACTTCATTAAAAACATAGAGAAAACTGCTGATAGTTTGTACGTGATGAGTAGAATAGACATACCTTTTGAATATCCTTATGGATTAGATAATTACTGCATGATATATCCAAAAGCTGAAGACTTCTTAGAGCAAAAAAAACAAATTCAAAAAGATTTTTTCTCTTCGTTTGTATTCCCCGAAAATTTTATTCAAGACAATGAAAAAAGAGACTTTTTTGCCAAAACTAAATTTACAATTAATAATGACAATTCTATATCTAACATTACTGTAAAGGTTGAGTTTAAGAATCCTAAAAATGAAAAGTTTTACAATTTGATAGCCGACCAAATCACCGCATTTATTAAAAACGCAGATTGGACTTCTGCCGTTAGTAATGGCATAAAAGTAAATAGTAACTTTGAGATTAATTTCTACAACTAAAATATATAAATTCCAAAGTAATGCAAAACACACTAATTCATCATATTCAAAATTTCATTTCTCTTGAGCCTTCAGATATTGATAAATTAGAATCATGTCTAGAAATTTCTAAAATAAAAAAGAAGGAGCATGTACTCGAAGAAGGCCAAATCTGCAATACAATGTATTTTGTCGTAAAAGGATGTATGCGACAATATATCATCAATTCTAAAGGTACAGAACAAACACTTCAATTTGGAATCGAAAATTGGTGGATTACTGATTACTTAAGTTATCACAATCATATTCCGTCAAGCTTTTATTTGCAAGCAGTTGAAAATTCAGAAGTTATTGCTATTGATAAAAACGTTCTAGAGTCCTTACTGATTGAAATTCCAAATCTTGAAAGATACTTCAGAATCGTTACTCAAAAAAGTTTCGGTGCAACTCAAATGCGAATTAAATTCTTGTTTACCATGTCGGCAGAAGAAAGATACCATCATTTTAATGATCATTTTCCAGAATTTGTTCAGCGCGTTCCTCAATATATGCTTGCTTCCTATTTAGATTTTTCCGCAGAATTTATGAGCAAGATAAGAGCTGGAAAAGTTTGATTTGAATTTCTTGAAGTAGTTCAAGTTTTTAAGAGTATTCATTACTGACCTTTGTAATGAACTTTTAAAACATATAAAAATGAAACCAAGAATTGTTATTCCGCAAGTTGCCCCAGAAGCGTATCAAGCCATATTAGGATTAGAAAAATATATTGCTTCAACATCTTTAAATCCCGTACATAAAGAATTAATCAAAATTAGAGCTTCACAAATCAATGGCTGCGCATATTGTATAAAAATGCATACTGCCGATGCCAGAAAACTAGGCGTTACAGAAGAACGCATATATTTACTAAGTGCATGGCGCGAAGCTGATTTTTATTCTGAAGAAGAAAGAGCAATATTAGCTTTGACTGAAGAAATTACTTTAATAAGCAATCACGTTTCTGAAGAAGTTTATCAAAATGCAGCCAAATTATTTGACGAAAAATACCTCGCAGAACTCATTTTAGCGATTATCACAATTAATGCTTGGAACAGAATAGGAATTACAACTGGAATGAGAGCAGAATAATTTATAAGGATAATATTTACATCATTTTCAAACTTTAACAACCCTCTCTCTGAGGGCTTGTTTGTATATAATTGTAAATGAACACTCAAAAAATAGCGAATTTGTTTTTCTTACAAAAACAGGTATTTATACTCTTTCACAGGAATTCAGATTTTTTATTTTTGGCGCATGATACCAAAAAGAATACAATTTTTGCTATATATAATTTTAATTTTCACGGCTTTTTTTGCCTGTCAGAAGAAAAAAAAAATTACAGCAGAAATCACTAATAACAAAGCTGAAATAGAAAAGATAATAAATGTCGCTGATTCATTCTACAAGAATAAACAGTTAGATAGTGCATTTTATTTTTACAACAGAGCGAGAACAAAATGTAATCCTAATGAGGATGCCAAAAGTTACGTTTATTGCACGTATTACATGGCTGAAATTCAACAAGACCATGAAGATTTTATTGGAAGTACTATTACTGCAAAAGAAACCATTCCTTATCTTAATAAAATAAAAGATCCAAATCAAGTATGGAATATCTATAGCGTTTTAGGCAGAAACTATTATTATACTTATAACTATCCAAGTGCTATTTATTATTACTCCAAAGCATTTGCTCTGAGGGTAGACAGAATCAATATACTTGAAGCGAAAAACAATATCGCCACTATTTATCTTGACCAAGGTAAATACAATAAAGCATTGCAAATTTTCTTATCCATAAGCAAAGAAAAAATTGTACATGAAAAACCAATATATTATGCCAAAGTACTTGATTATATTGGTCTTTGTTATTTCAAACTCAAGAACGAGAAAGCTTTGGCTTTTTTTGAAAAGAGTGTACATACAAACTCTGAAGCAAAGTATGAAGATGGTTTAGGCAAAACGTATTATAATCTTGCTCAATATTATCAAAACAATAGGTCTTTATCGATGATGTATGCCAAATTAAGCTACAAAAACTACACATTATCTGACAATGCAAATAATCGCTTACTTGCTTTAAAATTTATTATAGAAAACACTGATTCTCCTGCAGAGATAAAAGAAAAGGCTCTTCTTTATATAAAAGAGAATCACCGCATTTATGCCTTCAGACAAAAAGCAAAAAATCAATTTGCAAAAATGAAATATGATTCTAAAAGGGAGAAAGAGGAAAACTTAAAATTAAAGGCTCAAAAAATCAAAAACGAACTTCAAGTAGAAAAGCAGGAGAGCAAAAATATTATTTCATATATCATAATTATTTTAGTATCATGCTTGATTGTATTTGTTTACTACTATTTAACTGCACGAAATAATCGTCAAAAAATTGAAGCAACTTATCAAAGCGAAACTCGAATTTCAAAAAAACTGCATGACGAACTGGCTAACGACATTTATCATACACTGGCTTTTGTTGAGAATAGAAATCTTTCTGCTGAAGAAAACCGAAGTCATTTATTAAAAAAGCTAGATGATATTTATTCTCGAACACGCGATGTATCGAAAGAAAACAATACAATTTTGGGCAATCAAAATTTTACAATTTCACTTAAAGAAATGATTTCCGGATTTAATACATCTAAAATAAACCTATTAATAAATGGATTAGATGAAATTTCATGGAACCAGTTGGATGAAATTAAAAAAATGTCAGTTTACAGAATCATCCAGGAATTGCTGGTCAACATGAAAAAACATAGTGACGCTACTTTAGTTGCCATAACTTTTAAAAAGAGAAACAATATTATTATAATTAATTATACCGACAACGGAAAAGGAATTGATTCAAACAAAATGGTTCATAAAAATGGCTTGCATAATATTGAGAATCGAGTTCGAGCCTTAAAAGGCGAGATTGAAATTCATTCAGATTTAGGAACAGGCTTTAAGGCTTTAATTAAATTTCCTGTATAATGATTAAGAACTTGTTCCTCTTTTTTCAAAAAAAGAATATTCTTTTTTCTTTGCTAATCATTTGTTTGATTCTAGCAACTCTTTTTTCCGTAAAGTTCTCTGAAAAAGAAAAACAGCAAAAAATTTACCCTAAGGCCGATCTCTCAATTAAAATAAAAAAAACATTAGAAAAAGCTCATGTTTTTTTTGATGCCGGAAAATATGACAGTGCCTATTTTTACTTCAACAAAACACAATTGCTATGTGATCCGAAAGAAGATTATCCAGATGAATATGTCGGTTCATTAAACTACATGGTCGAAATCTTGCAACGATATGGCAATTTTTACGAAGCAGAAGCTACACTTATAAAAGCATTTCCATATTTAGAAAAAACATCTAGTAAAAAATATGCCATTAATGCTTACACGTTTATGGCTTTCAACTATTTTTATACTTATAATAACGAAAAAGCTCTTTATTATCATAGAAAAGCATTAAAAACAGCAATATCCACATTTAGAAAAGCGCGAATATTATCTGAAATTGCATTTGTTTATGTTCAACAAAAAAAATTTCAAGAGGCGAAAGATATATTAGAACCAATATCCAAGTGCAAAATTGCAGATAAAATCACACCTTCAAATACAAACCTCGTGCGTTCTGGTATATTATATAATTTAGCTCTCTCCTACATAGGCCTTGGAAACCATAAAGAACAAGCTTTAAAATGTCTTGACGAAAGTTTGGAATTAACCATCCCATACAATAATGATTTTGAGCTAATTGCCAACTATTTTGGCTATTATCTTTATTACTCAAAATATTATAATCCAGAACTTAAAAAATTTTATGCAGAGAAATCATATCATGCTGCAAAACGAGCAAAATCAGCTGGAAATGAAATCGACAGATTAGCCGATCTACTTGAGATGGACAAGGCTGAAAAAGCAAAAAAATACTGGGAAATTTATACTAGAAAAAATGATAGCCTCTATTTAAGCAGAAAAACGGCAAAAAATCAATTTGCAGACGTCATATATGACTCAAAGAAAGATAAAGAAGAAAATTTTGAACTCAAAAATCAAAAAGCAGAAAGAGAATTACAATTGCAAAGACAAAAAAACAGAAGCTATATTTCTTATGTCGTAATTTCTTTAAGCTTATTTATCATCCTTTTTTTAATATTTTATATTACTACCAAAGGCAAACGAGAAAAAAATGACATTATCCTTAAAAGCGAAATGAGAATATCTCAGAAATTGCATAATGAGCTTAACTCAAATATCTATGAAACGTTATTATTTGTACAAGATCACAATCTTGAAAATAAAGACAATAAGGAAAAACTACTTGATAGCTTAAATAATATTTACTCAAAAACCCGCAACATATCGAGAGAAAACAGCAAAGTCCCAACAGACGAAAGATACTTAGCTGTCTTAAAGGAAATGATTTCAGAATACAAAACTAAAGATGTAAACATTATTCTAAATGGATTTGATTCGGTCTTCTGGAGTAAAATTGATAAAAATAAAAAAATAATACTCTATCGAATTTTACAAGAATTATTATTCAATATGAAAAAATCTAATAGTTCTAGTTTAGTGAGTATTATTGTAAAAGAAATAAGCAAAAACCTACTCATTTCCTATACTGATAACAGTAATGAAATTATTTCAGAAAATAATATTTTAGAAAAAAGACTACAAAATGTGGAAAACCGTATTGAAACAATAAAAGGAACAATTAATTTTGATGCAAATTCCGAAAGTGGTTTTAAAATAAGTATCAAATTTCCTATATAATACAATTATATGTTTAAAAAAGTTTTAGTTGCCGAAGATTTAGACAGTATCAGCCTTGCAGTTGTTCAAGTCCTTGAAGAGTTAAAAGTTTCCGTAATTCATCATGTGAAATATTGTGACGAAGGTTTGCTTAAAATTAAAAAAGCATTGGCAGACAAAGAACCTTACGATTTGCTCATTACAGATCTATCATTTAAATCGGATCATAGAAAAGTCAATTTAAACAGTGGCGACGAACTTATTGATGCCATAAATAAAGTCCAGCCCAATATAAAAAAGATAGTTTTTTCTATAGAAGACAAAAGCTATAGAATTAAAACTCTTTTTAACGAATTGGGTATTAATGCTTACGTATCTAAAGGAAGAAATAGTATTGCTGAGCTAAGAAATGCTATTGAAAGCACATTTAATAATGAAGAAAAAATACTTTCTTCTGATTTGTCTTTTAATTTTAATGACAAAGCTTTAATTGAAATCGAATCTTATGACATATCTATTTTAAAACTTTTGTCGCAAGGGTACATTTTAGAAAGCATTTCTAAAGAGTTTAAAGATCTATCTATAACGCCAAACGGAACAAGTAGTATTGAAAAAAGAATCAATAAACTGAAAATTTACTTCAAAGCCAACAATAATGTACATTTAATTGCCATTGCAAAAGATTTCGGTCTGGTGTAATTTTTATGGCGCTTTACGGGTTTCCGTAAGGATTACACTTTTGATAACGCTAAATTTGTGATAATCTACTAACTAACCATGAAACCAAAAAGTAAAGCTAGTATTATATTCTCCAAAATTAATACTACACAAAATAAAATTATTATGAAAACAATGTTACTTTGCCTTTTTTTATCAATTAGTTTTGCCTTTGTTTCTGAAAAAACAGGCTGGCTAGAAATTGATTGGAAATTAATATTTATTCCAGCATTATTAGTATTGCAAATTATAATTATAGGAACTGCTCTAAAAAACCGATACAAAAAACATTAATTTATTTTAAGAAGGGCTTGATTATTGCTGGAAAAGAAAATTCGTATCTTATTCCATTAATTTTTTTACATGAAAAAAAATCTCTGCCTCGTCCTATTATTCTTCACATTTTTATCTTTTGCACAAACCAAAGTTTTATCTTGGAATATTGAAAACTTTGGAAAATCTAAATCAGATACTCATCTAAATTATATCGCTAAAACAATTTCCAATTACGATATCATTGCAATTCAAGAAGTTGTTGCTGGAAACGGCGGCGCGCAAACTGTTGCAAAACTCGCATCAATACTTAATGAAAAAGGAAGTAAATGGGATTACAAAATAAGCGCCCCTACTTCTAGCAGCAGTTATAAAACGGAACGATATGCATTTATTTGGAAAACCCATAAAGCCAAATTAAAAAACAAACCGTGGCTAGAAAAAAAATTCAGCTCAGAAATTGATAGAGAACCCTATTATGCAACTTTCGAGATCAATAAAAAGACTATCACACTAGTTAATTTTCATGCCATAACACAAAAAAAGCAACCCGAAACTGAAATCAAGTATTTCAAATTTCTCCCAAACGAATATCCCGATTTAAATCTCGTTTTTTTAGGTGATTTTAATTGTCCTGAAAAGCATTCCGTATTTAATCCGTTAAAAAAGATGGGATATGCACCTGTATTAAAAAATCAAAAGACAACACTCAAGCATAAATGCAAAAATAATATTTGCCTTGCGTCTGAATTTGACAACATATTTTATAATATAACAAGTTTAAAAGTGTTCAATTCTGGAATTGTCAAATTTTACGAAGATTTTGATTCACTTCAGGACGCGAGAAAAGTATCTGACCATATTCCTATTTGGTTTGAATTTTCTTTAAACTAATTTAAGTTTTAAGTTTCTTCTTTCTGGCCGCTGGAAACAAAACATTGTTAAGAATCAACCTATATCCCGGAGAATTAGGATGCAAATCTAAAACCGTAGGCGGATCTCCAACCTGATGCTGAAAATCTTCTGGATCATGTCCGCCAAAAAAAGTAAACATACCCTTGCCTTTTTCTCCATGAATATATCTTGACTCGCCGTTTAATTCGCATGTTCCCATAATCAAGATATTCGATTTTATCAATGAAGTATCAAATGACGTTGTCTGCCCCATAAAACCTTTCACCAATTGCGTATGATTTTGACATAACATACTTGGAATCGGATCCCATTTTGCAGAAAATTCCATTAAAGTAAAATAATCTTTCTCCATTAATATTCTCCTTTTTGTTGTCATATCGATGTCTGAAAACTCATAAACTTCAGGTCTTCTTTCTAAAGTAAAGTTTTTGAAAGCAAATGAATTATTATAATTTAATTTTGACTGATAATTCGGTTCACTTGGATCTCCGTCAAACATAGATTCACAAATATCTACACCATCGGCAGCAAGTGCAATATCAAAACTATCTGTTGCAGAGCACATCGCAAACATAAAACCTCCGCCAATAACAAAATCTCTAATTTTTTTTGCGACCGCTCCTTTTTCCTGAGATACTTTTGCATATCCCAATTTTGCAGCCAACGCTTCAGCATCCTTTTTTTGATCAATATACCAAGGCGTATTTTTGTAAGCAGCATAAAATTTTCCGTATTGCCCGGTAAAATCTTCATGATGCAGATGCAGCCAATCATACATTAATAATTGGTCACTTAGAACTTCTTCATCATAAATTGGCGTAAACGGAATTTCGGCATAAGTCAAGACCAAGGTCACAGCATCATCCCACGGTTGTTTGCCTTTTGGAGTATACACTGCTATTTTAGGCGCTTTTTCTAAAATCACCGATTCCATATTTTGAGAAGGACTCGAAATTTCATTTAGAATAGAAGCTTGTTCGCTATCTGAAATTACTTCAAAACTAACTCCTCTAATTTTACATTCTTTCCTGATTTCATCAGCATCCGGAAGTAAAAAAGAACCTCCTCGATAATTTAAAAGCCAACTTGCCTTATAATCTCTGCTCAAACACCAATAAGTAATTCCGTAAGCTTTTAAATGATTTTGCTGCGTCGTTTCGTCCATCGGTAGTAATATAAACGAAGCTCTTGAACTAAATGTGGCTAATAGTATAAAAAGGCAGAATAAACTCTTTTTCATCAGAAAATTATTTTAGTAAAGATATAAAAGGCGGCAACAAAAAAAGAATGCTTGTTGTCTTTTATGGCATAATAGAATGTTAAAAAAACGCGAGAATAAGATTTTAAACAACTTAAAAACAGGTAAAAACACCTATTCTTAGGCAGAATATTCTTTCTACATTTGCTATCCCAGGTTCATCAAACTAATCGCCGTAAAAATAACCACATTATGAAGCTTAATGATAGTAAAAACCAGCAAAAGGGCCTGAATGTAATTCAGAAAATAGGTTTATGTGTTCTTGTGATAACAATTATATTATATTATGTATTGTCTATTCAATTTTTGACAGCCTAATTTCTTTTAGATTGTTAAAACTGCCAATTCATTCTGAATAGCATAAACAACCAATCCAGCAATATTTCGAGATTCTGTTTTAAGCAGCAAATTATTTCTATGTCCTTCGATTGTTCTGGGACTTAGAAAAAGATGTTCTGCTATTTCTGCGGTAGTTTTCTGCTGGCAAATTAATTGTAGAATTTCGATTTCTCGCGGTGAAAGAAAATTGGTCTCTAAACCGCCTCTTGTATTTTTAGGAGAGACTATAGTTTCTTGAATTGTTTTTAAAACATTTTCGTTATAATAGAATCCTTTTTTGGCAACTTCGTTTATTGTATGAATTAAATCTTTTGGAGTGGTATTTTTTATTAAGTACGCTACTGCACCAACTTGTATCATATTTGCAATAAAAGATTTGGTATCATAACTAGTCAATGCAATAATCTTAATATCAGGAAAAAGTTTTTTAATAATTTTAGTGGCTTCGACTCCGTTTAAGACCGGCATCTTTAAGTCCATTATTATAATATCTGGTTTTGTTTCTCTTTCGTTTAACTGCGAAATAAGCTCATCGCCATTTGAGGCTTCAAAAATCACATCTATATTTTCTTCTCTCTGTAGTAAAAAAGAAATTCCTTTTCGAAACAAAATTTCATCATCGACTAGGGCAATTTTTATAGCAGCATTCATCTTATTTGTTTTTGGTCGTTTAATTTGGTTTGTCGAAATTACAAAATATGATTTAGAAAAAGTCTAAATACCCCCATTTATTGACTAAAAACCTTAATAAAACACATAATTCTACCTAAAAAGTAAAATTTACAACAATACCGTTATTAATTTCAGAGTTAATTTCTATTGTTCCCTGTAAAAATGAAATGCGGCTATCAATATTTTTCATTCCTAAACCTTTCTGATTTTCTACATTCAAACTATCAAAACCAACGCCGTTATCTTTATAATCACAAGTATTAATTCCGTTTATACTAGCAAATGAAATCCAAATTTCTGTTGCTTTTCCATGTCGAATCGAATTATTCATGAGTTCCTGCAGAATCCTGAAAACATGCAAATGTCTATCTATATCTTTTTCATCAAAATCAATTTCGTTTTTATAATGCGTTTTTACCGATTTACTGCTTTCAAATTCTCCACATAGTTCTTCTATACCTGCACTTAAACCAAATTTTTCAAAAACAGGTGGCAATAAATTATGCGCAATTTTTCTAGAATTGTCTAGTGCCTTTGTTGTCAAAGCAATTATATTTTCGGTAATTTCTGCGGTTTCAGCCTCAGTTAAGTTTGGCGCTGTAAGCAAATGGCTGTTTAAGGAAACAATGTTTAGTTTTGAACTGATATCGTCATGAAGATCTTGCGCAATCCTTTTACGTTCTTCCTCTTGGGTAACAATAATAGCATGTAGCTGTTCTTTTTGGTATCGAAGTATTAAATCTATTTTCTCTAGTTCTTTCTGAATGATTTTTTTTCTAGAAAAATAAAAGAATATAATTAATGCGACCGCAACAATTATAAAAAACAAAGAGATATATAATATTATGGCTACGAGTTCTTTCTCAGGAATACGACCTGCATTCATATCTTTTTTTATATTATATAATTACAAACTAGTTTTGCAAACTTTCCTTTTTTGAAAAACTTACTTTCCATTCGAATAAAATAATCAAATAATAAACTATCAATAAAAAAGCATTTAACTGCCAGCTTAGATATTTCAAATCTGCACTTAATCCTGTAGAAAGATTGCCAATTAAAAATAACACTGTACTAGCTAACAAATAAAAAACTACTCCCATAGTTATATAGTAATACTTTTTATTTTCTGTCAGCATATTATAAAAATGGACTAGTGCAAAAACAACAATCAGCAAAGAAGTTAAAGTGATTTCGAATAAATTAAATTTTAAGAACTGACTTGAATCTATCAAAAATTGCGCTAATAAAATTAATAAAGCAATTATCAACGAAGTCTTGACGAACATTTTTTGGCCCTTATGATAAAATAGTGAATTATAAAAAAGTCCTAATATTATCATTTGTCCTATAAAAAAAATATTTACGAGAAATAAATTATTCATACCTAAATGGTACACCAACTCCATTGAAAATTGCAACACAGTTGAAAAAGCCAAATAAGAGACAAAAAAAACATTAGCTTTTTCCTTTTGGAAAAAGCTAAATGTATATAATACAAGATTAATCAATAGAATCAAATAACTTGAATATATTAAAAAATCATCCATTCTTGAAACTTGTTTAATTAATATGGAGGACTTGGTCTTGCACCATCGTATACTACCTCATCACCACCATTATCATCACAATCTACTCCATCACCTGTGCCATAAACATTGTTCCATTTTCCAGTTTCCTTATCATATTCGGCTCCTACAAAAAGTAATGTTTTTTCTTTTTGATCGTTTATACCTAAATAAGCCCAAACAGCTTCTGTCTCAAGCTTCAGTACTTTTTCTAAACTTTCTCTTGGTATTAAGAAAGCTTTTACTTTGTTCTTGGCGTCTTCGATTGAGGTATCATCATGATATCTCTTTTCCCACTCGTTTGCAGTTGCTACAGGAATCTGAATAGGTCCTGGAAAAGTTTCTTCACTCATAATTTAAAATTTGTTTATTGGTTAATAATTTAAAAAAATTAATAGTTTGTAATTGGTTTAGCTAAACTACAGATTTTAATTAGAAAATTAACATTTAAACATAAAAAAAGCCTTAAAAATAAGGCTTTTCGATTTTTTTAGAATGGAACATCGCTGTCGTCATCGTCATCATTTAAATTACTTCCGAATGCTTCATTGGCTGAAGGCAGATTATTAGTAATAAACGGACTATCATCATGATTCATTTTAGAAGGCAAATCATCATAGTTTCCTGAAAATTCATCAAGATTATCAAATTTTCCTAAGTGTCCTAAAAATTTCAAACGAATATTTTCGATACCACCGTTACGGTGTTTTGCGATCATAATTTCAGCTTGGCCAGCAGTTGGCGAAGCTTCTTCATCATCCCATTCCTCAATTTTGTAATATTCTGGTCGGTATAAAAACGAAACGATATCGGCATCCTGCTCAATTGCTCCAGATTCACGAAGATCCGAAAGTAAAGGTCTCTTACTAGAACCACGCGTCTCAACGGCACGCGATAACTGAGAAAGTGCAATAACTGGAACGTTAAGCTCTTTTGCCAAAGCCTTTAAGTTTCGAGAAATTGTCGAAATTTCTTGCTCACGATTTCCTCCTCCTTTAGCATTTCCTCCTGCAGTCATCAACTGCAAATAATCAATAATGATAATTTTAATACCATGCTGCGATGCCAAACGACGGCATTTTGCTCTTAAATCGAAAATAGAAAGTGAAGGCGTATCATCAATAAATAGAGGTGCTTTCTCTAAATCTTTTACTTTAGTACTCAACATGGTCCATTCATGAGGCTCTAATTTTCCTGTACGCAATTTTTCTGAAGACAATCCAGTTTCAGAAGAGATAAGCCTTGTAATTAACTGAACAGATGCCATCTCAAGAGAGAATAAAGCTACTCCATGCCCGTATTGAATAGCAATGTTTCTGGCCATAGAAAGGACAAATGCCGTCTTTCCCATCGCTGGTCTGGCCGCGATAATAATTAAATCACTTGGCTGCCATCCAGACGTTAGCTTGTCCAAATTATGAAAACCAGTTTCTACACCACTTAATCCTTCTTTTTTAGAAATCTCCTCAATTTTCTTTTTAGCTTGCAAAACTAAACTCTGCGCAGTTTCAGAGCTACGCTTGATATTTCCTTGCGTAACTTCGTATAATTTAGATTCAGCTTGATCCAATAAATCAAAAACATCTGCACTTTCATCATATGATGCTTCAATAATTTCTGAAGAAATTCTAATCAAACTTCTTTGAATAAATTTTTGAAGAATAATACGCGAGTGAAATTCGATATGCGCCGAAGAAGCAATTTTCTGCGTAAGCTGAATCAAATAAAAATCTCCACCCGCTAAATCCAACTTTCCATTTTTCTTTAACTGAGTCGAAACTGTTAAGATATCGATTGGCTGAGTTTCAGTAAAAAGCTGCAGAATCGCTTCAAAAATATGTTTGTGTGCGTCTTTGTAAAAAGCTTCGGCCTGCAAAATATCAATTACATCATCTACCCCTTTTTTATCAATCATCATCGCACCAAGTACAGCCTCCTCCAAATCAAGAGCTTGTGGTGGCAACTTTCCTTTTTCTAAGTTGATAATTGTGGTTTTGTCGACCTTAACAGGGTTTAAGTTTTTGAAATTTTCCATATAGCGAAAGTAGCAAAATTTAAAAAAAATCTGCTATCTAGTTATAACTAATAATTGTTTATAAATAATTCTGATTTGTTCATAACCAAAAAAAAATCCGAAACTGTAAGGCTTCGGATTTTAAGTCTTTTTTTATGAACTTACTCCTTATACTCGCCCATATTACTGTATTTGTCCATTCTTTGGGCAATTAAATCAGCTGTTGATAAGTCTTTCAATTCATTATATCCTTTAGTGATGTATTCTGCAACCGTTTTGAAAGTTGTTTCACGGTCGTAGTGCGCTCCTCCTAGTGGTTCTGGAATCACATCATCAACAAGTTTTTGTTTTTTCATGTCAGAAGAAGTCAGTTTTAAAGCTTCAGCTGCACGCTCTTTGTACTCCCAGCTTTTCCATAAAATAGAAGAGCAGGATTCTGGAGAAATTACAGAGTACCAAGTATTTTCTAACATGTAAACACGGTCTCCAACACCAATTCCTAAAGCTCCACCAGAAGCACCTTCACCTACAATAATGGTAATGATTGGCACTTGCAAACGAACCATTTCGAAGATATTTCTAGCAATAGCTTCACCTTGCCCTCTTTCTTCAGCTTCAAGTCCTGGATATGCACCCGGAGTATCTACCAAAGTAAGAACTGGAATTCCGAATTTCTCAGCCATTTTCATCAAACGCAAAGCTTTACGGTATCCTTCTGGATTAGCCATACCAAAATTACGGTATTGACGTGTTTTAGTATTAAAACCTTTTTGCTGACCGATAATCATAAACGATTGTCCGTTTATTTTACCAAGACCACCAACCATTGCTTTATCATCTTTAAAACCTCTATCTCCATGAAGCTCTAAGAATGTGTCTCCACAAATTGCTCTGATATAGTCTAAAGTATATGGTCTATTTGGGTGTCTTGACAATTGTACCCTCTGCCAAGCCGTGAGGTTTTTGTATATATCTTTCTTAGTTTGCTCTAATTTCTTGTTGATTTCCTTGCACGTTGGCGTTACGTCAACGTCAGATTCTTTTCCAATAATAACACACTTTTCTAACTGTTCTTCAAGTTCTTTAATTGGAAGCTCAAAATCTAAATATTCCATGGATTTTTGAATTTTGTTTGTAAATCGAACCGCAAATATAAAAATATTATATCATTGGCGAAGTTAATTGTTATTTAAAGTATAAAAATGCATTTTAATAATAAGGAAACTATTACAAGTTTTCTTTCTTGTTCTGATAATGTTTAAAAACACCATTTAGAATAACTGTTATGATAATTATGACTGCTCCGATGTAAAATTCGACACTCATTTTTTCTTTTCCTCCCAAGATGAAATAAGCTAAAACAATTCCGTAAACTGGCTCTAAATTGGTGGTTAACATTACAGTATACGGCGTCAATCTCTGCATTACTTTTACCGAAGCCGTAAACGCATATGCTGTACAGATTGAAGATAAAATCAATAATAAAACCCAATTATTTAAAGACATCTGGAAGAAATCTGCCGTAAATTTTCCTTGAAATAAAAAATAAATTGTAATGAAGAAAACTCCCGCTCCAAATTCATAAAATGTAATTACCGAAGGTTCATGATCTGATATTAATTTTCCATTCATTAGCGTAAATAAAACTCCTAAAATAATGGCCGCTAAGGCATAATACACACCTTCGAGATATTTTATTTCAACCTGAAGAATAAGTCCTAAACCGGCAATTATTACAAGTCCGAAAAGAACTTCATACCAAAGCACTTTTCTTCCATAAAATAATGGCTCTAATAAGGAAGCAAAAAATGCTCCTAATGAAAATATGGAAAGCGTAATTGAAACGTTGGAAACATGGATTGCCCTAAAAAAGAAAATCCAATGAAGTGCAATCAATAATCCGACAAAAATTAATTTGAAAAATTCTTTTACTGGAACCTGAAAAGACTGCTTTTTGTAAGCAATAAATCCGCCAAGAAAAATCATAGCAAGTAGCATTCTGTACCAAACCAAATTTTCGGCATCAATTGTAATTAAAGCGCCCAAAATGGCTGTAAAACCCCAGATAAAAACAATTAAGTGAAGATTTAAATAACTTTTTAAATTATCGTTTCGCATTACGTAATAAATAAACTGCTAAAATTCCGAAAACAATATTCGGGAACCAGACAGCTAATAAAGGTGAAAATGTAGATTTTTCAGCAAGCGTACCAAAGATTTTGTCAAAGAATACAAATGAGAATGCGATTGCAATTCCGATGGCAAGGTTCATCCCCATTCCGCCACGACGTTTCATAGAAGAAACCGAGACTGCAATAATAGTCAAAATAAATGCTGAAACTGGTATGCTATATTTTTTATAAAGAACAACCAAATAGGTATTGATATTCCCAGAACCTCTTTTTCTTTCTTTTTCAATAAAATCAATTAATTTACCTAGAGTAAGAGTTTCTGCAATATATACTACTGGCGTCAAATCAGCCAATTCAAATTTAAAAGGCACATTTCTTTCAGGATATTTTTCAATCACATCATTCAACTCTCCTACTGTCCTTTTTGTATAATCGTATAAAACGTAAATCTTCTTTTTAGGATCCCATTTAATACGGCTTGCGGTAATTTTGTAAGTTAATTTTTCATTTTCAAAATGTTCTAAAGAAAAATTGAAAGCTGTTTTCGATTCTTCATTAAAACTATTTACAAAAATAAAATCATGGTCATTAATCTGCCTGAAAACATTGGTATTTTCTCCACGCATTTCAGCCTTCCCATTTCCCTTTAAATAAGTATATCTAAAATTATTATAGCCTTCACTTGCCGCAGGAACAATAAAAAATCCCATAAGCAATACAAAAATTGAAACAATTGTTGCCCCAATAATATAAGGACGCAAGAAACGAGTAAAGGAAATTCCAGAACTCAAAATGGCAATAATCTCTGTATTATTGGCTAATTTTGATGTAAACCAAATCACCGATAAAAACAAAAATATCGGGAATAGCGAATTAATAAAGTAAATTGTAAAGTTGTAATAATAGAAAGCAATATCGCCAAACGGAATCTTGTTTTCAAGCATTTTGTTCACCTTTTCAGAAACATCAATCACAATTCCGATCGGTGCAAACAAAAGCAACATGACAGAGAAAGTTCCCAGATATCTTTTTAAGATGTATTTATCTATTATTGTTAACATAGATTTTTTGTTTCAAGTTTTTCTTGTTTCAGGTTTCAAGTTTGTTAGATTCGATTCTTACCAGAACCTGAAACTTGAAACCTGAAACTTAAAACTCCTTAAAGTCTTTGACTCATATTTTTAACCATCATTTCTTTCCATGGTCTAAAATCGCCCGCTAAGATATGTTTTCTAGCTTCACGAACCAACCACATATAAAAACCAAGATTATGAATGGTAGCAATCTGTTTTCCTAAATATTCGTTAGCAGCAAATAAGTGACGTAAATATGCTTTTGTATATTCTGTATCAACAAAAGTGTGCCCCATTTCATCAATTGGAGAAAAATCGGCTTCCCACTTTTTATTCTTGATATTAATTGTTCCGTTTGCCGTAAACAGCATTCCATTTCTTGCATTACGAGTTGGCATAACACAATCGAACATATCAATTCCTAACGCGATATTTTCCAAAATATTAATCGGAGTACCAACCCCCATTAAATAACGAGGTTTATCTTCAGGGAGAATTTCGCAAACTACTTCAGTCATAGCGTACATTTCTTCAGCTGGTTCACCAACAGAAAGTCCTCCAATTGCATTTCCTTGCTGACCAGCATTTGCAATATATTCAGCCGATTGGCGACGAAGATCTTTGTAAGTACTTCCTTGAACAATTGGGAAGAAAGTTTGTTCGTAACCATATTTATAAGGCACTTTTTCCAAATGATTGATACATCTATCTAACCAACGATGCGTCATATGCATAGAACGCTGTGCATAACGGTAATCGCAAGGATAAGGCGTACATTCATCAAAAGCCATAATAATATCGGCACCAATTGTACGCTGAATTTCCATTACATTTTCTGGCGTAAAAAAGTGGTACGAACCGTCAATATGCGATTTGAATTTTACTCCTTCTTCCTTAATTTTTCTATTTGAAGAAAGAGAATATACCTGATATCCGCCAGAATCGGTCAAAATATTACGATCCCAGTTCATGAATTTATGCAATCCACCCGCTTTTTCCAAAATTTCGGTTTGCGGACGCAGATACAAATGATAAGTATTTCCAAGAATAATATCTGGATTGATCTCTTCTTTCAATTCACGCTGATGCACTCCTTTTACAGAAGCAACAGTTCCGACAGGCATAAAAATAGGAGTTTCTATAACTCCGTGATCTGTAGTAATGCTCCCCGCTCTAGCTTTAGACTGCGGGTCTTTTTGTAATAAATCAAACTTCATAAATTCGTTTTTCTCCCGACCGTACGGGACGGCAAAGATAGTTTAATTTAAGGAAATTTTATTAATTAGAAAATTTGTCAATCAGAAATTTATATAATGTTTTCTTAAATTCTAATTTTAGATACTAAACCCTATAATTTAGATAGATTAAAAAAAATGTAAATACTAAAACTTTTTATCTATTAAAATATAAAGATCAAATTATCAGAATTTTATAACTTTATACAACAAAAATCATTTGTTTTATAATCTTAACATTGATATCATGATAAATTCAGAAGACAAAAGCCCAAAAGAAAATGAAATAGAAAAAAATCTGGAAAATCTAAATTACCCATCAAACGAGGATATTTATAATCGCGAAGACAAATTAGAAGATATTGACCCAGAAAGCATTTCAACTGACAGAACCATCACCCAAAACAATAACGAGTGGAAACAAAACAGCGACAAAATCGGAAATGATTTGGACATTCCAGGTGCTGAGTTAGACGACGACCAAGAAGAAATAGGTTCAGAAGATGAAGAAAATAATTATTATAGCGAAGGAGACACAGAATAAATAAATTCTCTTTCTTTATTCGCACATAAAAGTCTTGCAGAAATGCAGGACTTTTTTGTTTTGCTTAAAATTGTAAAAAAACTTACAAAGAATCGAAAGTCAAAACATCCTTTACATTTTTTATAATGTAAAAAAAATAGTAAAATTTAACAATTGCATTGCAACTAAAGCAAAAAATCATTTGTCTCCCCGCAAAATAACGATTACTTTTGCTCCAGTTTAACTTTTACATATAAAATGAAGCCTAACACACAACAATTAAGCGATTTAACGATCCAAGTAAGAAGAGATATTCTTAGAATGGTACATGCTGTAAACTCTGGACACCCAGGTGGTTCTTTAGGTTGTACTGAATTTTTGGTTACATTATATCAAAATATAATGGACCGCAAAGAAGGTTTTGATATGGACGGAATTGGAGAAGATATCTTTTTCCTTTCAAATGGTCATATTTCTCCAGTATTTTATAGCGTTTTAGCGCGCAGCGGTTACTTTCCAATTTCAGAACTTGCTACTTTTAGATTATTAAATTCTCGTTTACAAGGACACCCAACAACTCATGAAGGTTTACCTGGAGTTCGTATGGCATCTGGTTCATTAGGACAAGGTTTATCTGTAGCTTTGGGAGCAGCTCAAGCTAAAAAATTAAACAAAGACAATCATCTAGTTTATACTTTACACGGAGATGGAGAATTGCAAGAAGGTCAAAACTGGGAAGCTATTATGTATGCTTCTGCTAAAAAAGTAGACAACATTATTGCAACAATTGACGTTAACGGAAAACAAATTGACGGTACAACTGACGAAGTTTTGGCAATGGGAAGCCTACGTGCAAAATTTGAAGCTTTTGACTGGGATGTTCTAGAAATTGCAGAAGGAAACAACATTGATGCTATTATTGCTGGTTTAACCGATGCTAAATCAAGAACAGGAAAAGGAAAACCAGTTTGTATTTTGTTACATACAGAAATGGGTAATGGCGTAGACTTTATGATGCACACGCACGCTTGGCATGGTAAAGCTCCAAATGATGAGCAACTAGCAAATGCATTAGCTCAAAACTACTCTAAAGATCAAGTTGATTACTAAAAAAAGCTTTAAGCCATAAGCATTAAGCACTAAGCCTATTGCATATAGCCTATTGCGTACAGCAAAAAAACAAAAATGAAAAAATACGAAAATACAGGAAGTAAAGATACTCGTTCTGGTTTTGGAGCGGGAATGACTGAATTAGGTCAAAAAAACGAAAATGTTGTGGCATTATGTGCTGACTTAATTGGATCACTAAAATTTGATGAATTCAAGAAAAATCACCCAGAGCGTTTTTTCCAAATCGGAATCGCTGAAGCTAACATGATCGGAATCGCTGCAGGTTTAACAATTGGAGGAAAAATTCCTTTTACAGGAACTTTTGCTAACTTCTCTACTGGTAGAGTTTACGACCAAATTCGCCAATCTGTTGCTTACTCAGATAAAAATGTAAAAATCTGCGCTTCTCACGCTGGTTTAACTTTAGGAGAGGACGGAGCAACTCACCAAATCCTAGAAGATATTGGATTAATGAAAATGTTGCCAGGAATGACTGTAATCAATACTTGCGATTACAACCAGACTAAAGCGGCAACTATTGCACTAGCTGATCACCATGGACCAGCTTATTTACGTTTCGGACGTCCAGTTGTAGCAAACTTCACTCCTGCTGATGAACCATTCGTAATTGGAAAAGCAATTCTATTAAATGAAGGAACTGATGTAACTATTATTGCAACAGGGCACTTAGTTTGGGAAGCTCTTATTGCTGCTGAAAAATTAGAAGAAAAAGGAATTTCTGCCGAAGTAATCAACATCCATACTATTAAACCTCTTGACGAAGAAGCTATCCTTAAATCGGTTGCTAAAACAAGATGTGTAGTTACTGCAGAAGAGCACAACTACCTTGGAGGTCTTGGAGAAAGTGTTTCTGGAGTATTAGCTTTAAACAATCCAACTCCACAAGAATTTGTAGCAGTAAAAGATAGTTTTGGTGAATCTGGAACTCCAGAGCAATTAATGGAAAAATACAAACTAAACAATCAAGCGATTGTCGAAGCTGTAGAAAGAGTAATCAAAAGAAAGTAATTTTTAATTTTTCTCACTTTATAAAAAAAGCCTCGAAATTTACATTTCGAGGCTTTTTGTTTTGTTCTTATGCGAATATAATCTTAATACCAAGACAAATTAATAGATACTGAAGGCGCTGGAGCTACAGCAACAAGAGTACAAACCAATGGTCCTGAAATAGCAAAATTCGGATACCAAAGATTAGGACTAGTAGGAGCAGGCGGTTGAGACCAACTTGACAGTAGAATTGTTTGAGTTCCACTTATCGCCGTATAAGTATATATATGAGGAGTTGACCAAGCAATGCTAGCAGGTGATGCAGAAAAATCACTAGTTAAATTTCGCGCATTACCGGCTTCTTTCCAAGTACATCTCCATGTAGAACATGATCTATATTGTAAAATAGAGCGAATAAACATTTTACTAGATTGAAGTCGATCATTAAGGTAAACTGTTTCATTAAATAAATCGACAACATGCCTTAACCTGCTTCCACTATAATTCATTTCTTCAGATGCAAAAGTTCTAATCCCATTTTCGTTAGGAATTAAATTTTTTGCAGTCGAATTCGCTATTGGATTTGACAAACTCAACAAACTTCCATAAACTTTCAATTTATCTTTCTGAGCAACAAGCTCATTAGATGACTTATTAGCATCATCTTCTGAAAGCAGATAAAAAGTACGCTCATTAAGCCAAATCACCTTACCATCTACTTTAACTTTCAAATCAGAATTCAAAATTGCTTTTAAAGCATCTGAATAAACCAATCTTGTAGCTGGTACAACATCTTCTTCTATACCTTCAGAATTATCAGATGTATTTAATAACGATTCTAATTTCTTAGAAGAAATCCATTTTTTAAGTTCATCGTTACTTAAAAGTGCTAAATCAGAATACTCTTTAACAAAAGACTCTTCATTTTTAAATGACAACATTTTACCATCTAAAACGGAAGCTGAATTCTCTACAGAGGAAACTTCTTGATTTACCTGATCTTCACTACTACATGATAAAGCAGTAAGCACTAAAAACAATGCAATTAATTTTTTCATTTTTGTAAAATTTTAATATTATTCTTTCAAATATATAATTATAAGAAATAAAATACTTACGTGATTCCGTAAAACACAAGAATAAATCTCACAAAACAACAAATAATTAATAATCAACACTTCACTACCCATTTCCAAAGCATATCGTTTGGAATTTTAGATAAAAAAATCCCCGAAATATAAATTTCGGGGATTTTCATATTAGCTTTTAATTCTTATTTCTTTTGATAAGGATACGTTTTATCCAAATGTATTCTTAATCTTCCAGGTTTAGTATAATCTTCTGGAACAAATTTAGCAGGATTTGTAATTGATTCAGGTTTTGTAGGATCAGTTAATCCTCCGCTTGGTCTACTAGGAATTCCTCTTGGTTCAGTTTCATCAACATTTGGCGTAGTAGCATCATCCGTCATTGGATCCCAAGGATAATAGTTTCTTATTCCAAAATAGAAAGGTGACCCATCTAATGTCCCCCAACCTATCTGATCACTAGGCTTTGTAAGTTCAAATCTAGTTGTATAACCATCTCCATCATCATCAAAATCTAAAAAGTCGGGAATTCCATCTTTATCAGTATCTTCTATTTTATCATCTGACAAAGTAGGATATCTTGCAGTATCTCTCGGATCATAAAGATACCCATCACCATTAAGATCTTCCAAATAACTTGGAACACCATCGCCAGCTTTTGTTTGCGTAGAGGCATTGTACTCAATATCAGATCGCTTTAAAGCTAACAATTTAAAGCTAAATACTAAAGGAGCATATTGAGGAATACCCGCTGGAGGATTTCCATAATATGCCAATCCTGAAGGCAAAAACATTACTCCAGCACCATAGCCATCATATGTAAAACTTCCATCAGCACCAGTGGGATTACGAGTTCCTACTCTAAATTGAGGCATAATCTCAGGCCAACCATCTATAATAGGTGCAGAAACATAAATATCTAAGTTAAAATTACGCTCAACTCCATATGAACTATCAAACTGCTTATTATCTAAAAATGTTCCCGTGTATGAAACTGTAACCTCATCAAAATTACATGGCCTCTCACCAACACCTTCTCTAAAACTTAAATAATAAACTTTATAATCGACACCACGACTAGAAACAGGTCTAATTCTCAAAGGATACTCTTGCTGATCCCAAATAGAAATTTGAGTTCCTCCTGCAGGAATTTTTTCTATTTTAACATCAAAAGTCGTCTTATCTACAACAATATAATTAGTCTTTAAAAATTTTTCAATTGAATCATTATCTGCTTTATACTGCACAGCATAATCCCTTAAAGGAACCACTACCGCCTCATCATCATCCTTTTTATTACAAGAAACGATGGCAAGACCAGCAAGTAACAAAACAAAATAATATTTAAATTTATTCATTATTATCATTTTTTTAGGTGCGCAAGATACAATATTGATTTATTTTTGTAAAGAATTTAACTTGGATTTTAGAAAAATTATGAGAATAGATAAATACTTGTGGTGCGTTCGTTATTACAAGACCAGAAACATGGTTACTGAAGCTTGCAAAAAGAATCAGATCACTGTAAATGGGCAGATTGCAAAACCTTCAAAAGAAGTTTTTCCTACAGACCGAATTACGTTTAGAAAAGATCAAATTACACAAATTATAACAGTTTTAGACATTCCGCAAAATCGCGTTGGAGCAAAGTTGGTAGATATTTATCAAAAAAACGAAACTCCACCTGAAGCTTTTGCTCACTTAGAAATGCTAAAACTATCTAAAGAACACTCTAGAAGAACCGGTGCAGGACGTCCGACCAAAAAGGACCGAAGAGACATTGACGATTATGGAGACGATTTTTATGATGACGAAGACGAAGATCATGATGAAAATTAAATTTCAAAACTCAAATTCCAAATACGATAAATTTGAATTTCACAATTTCATTCTTGCTTCGCAAAGTTTGGAATTTGGAATTTTTAAAATTGGAGTTTTAAATTATTTATCTTAGCAAAAAAAATACACCATGAGCAACAATATAATCTTGACCAATCAAGAAATCGAACATAAAATAAAACGTATCGCTTACCAAATTTACGAGACTTTTGTAGACGAAGACGAAGTTGTTATTGCCGGAATTGCTTCTAACGGATTTGTTTTTGCCGAAAAAATTGCTTCGGCACTTAGCAGCATTTCTACCTTAAAGGTTTCCATCTGCGAAGTCAAAATAAACAAACAAAATCCGCAAGAAGCGATACAAACTTCATTGAGTACTGAAGAATACAAAAACAAAGGATTGGTACTTGTTGATGACGTCTTAAACTCAGGCACTACATTAATATATGCTGTTCGTCATTTTTTAGACGTTCCGCTTAAAAAATTCAAAACAGCAGTACTTGTTGACCGAAACCATAAAAAATATCCAGTAAAAGCCGATTTCAAAGGAATTTCACTTTCAACTTCTTTATTAGAGCATGTTCAAGTAGTTTTCAATTCAGAAAATGGCGATTATGCTTCTTTAAGCTAGTATTTCTAAAATATCCTGAACCGTTTCTTCGACAGATTTATCATCTACCGAAACTTTATGTTTTGCTTGATTGTAGTAAAAACTTCTGTCGAATAAATGTTTCGCAATAAACTCTTTCATTTCTTCCTCATTCATATTTGCAATCAAAGGACGTTTGCTTTTGTTATGCACCAATCTATTATATAATGTATCAATTGATGCCTTTAAATATATAGACACCACATCTTCACCTTTTAATAATTCATGATTATTAGCATAACATGGAGTTCCTCCTCCTAATCCGATAATATTATTTTCAGAAGATTCTAGTAATTCGACAAACATTTGGTGTTCTAATTTTCGAAAATACACTTCTCCGTGCTTTTCAAAAATCTCATTTATGGATAAATTTGCTCTTTCTTCGATACATTTATCCAAATCTAAGAACGGAATATTTGTAATTTTTGACAAATTTTGGGCAATTGTTGACTTTCCGCAACCCATGTAACCTAACAGTACAATTTTTTTCATATTAATAAAACCTTATAAACTAAGCAATTGGAGATTTTTCCAAAAAAAAGACAAATTTATGATAAAATAGCTTGGAAACTTCAAAAAAAACTCCTTATATTTGCACCCGCATTCAAGAAATTAAATGACTCGATAGCTCAGTCGGTAGAGCACATCACTTTTAATGATGGGGTCCTGGGTTCGAGCCCCAGTCGGGTCACAAATTTTGTGATTAACAAATTAAATTTCTTGAAAGCAATGACTCGATAGCTCAGTCGGTAGAGCACATCACTTTTAATGATGGGGTCCTGGGTTCGAGCCCCAGTCGGGTCACAAAAGGTCGGGTAATTTATTTTACTCGACCTTTTTTCTTTTAAGGCCATGTGGAGAAACGGTAGACTCGCCATCTTGAGGGGGTGGTGCTCGCAAGGGCGTGAGGGTTCAAATCCCTCCATGGTCACTAAAAAACATAAAATCTATTTCATTGTAAAATAAGGCTTTATAATTTTTATTGAAATTTATTTAAAATTCATTTCAAAAAACCGCTAAAAAGCTAAAATAAGTCCTTATATTTGCACCCTCATTGAAGAAATGAAGACTCGATAGCTCAGTCGGTAGAGCACATCACTTTTAATGATGGGGTCCTGGGTTCGAGCCCCAGTCGGGTCACAAAAGGTCAAGTAAATATTACTTGACCTTTTTTATTTTCAGGGAATACCAAACTTTTTATTCTCTCCCAAAATTTTCCTTATTTACTAAATAATATTGGAAAAGAAAAACTCTTACAAAATAAAAACTTTCTTAAATTCGTTGGGAAATAATTAAATCACTAATCCCAAATTAGTTTTATGAAAAACCTACTTTTAGCATCACTTATCATGATGTCTTGCTCTATCTGGGCACAATCTGCAACTGGCTATTTTGACAAAGCCATGAAAAAAGCTGAAGCTGGCAACACCAAAGGTGCAATTGCCGATTACACGAAAGCCATCAGTATGAATTCTAAATTTGTCGAAGCGTATCAAAATCGAGGTGTCGCAAAATTCAAACTAAATGATTTAAAAGGCGCTCAAGCAGACTTTAGCAAAACAATCGAGTTGGACAGTATGAATGCAGATGCTTTTACAGGCAGAGCCAATGTTAACTACAAATTACAAAACTACCAAGGAACCATTGATGACTGTACAGCTTCTTTAGGCTTAAATCCAAAAGATTATGTTGCTTACAACTTAAGAGGTTTGGCTTACAACAAAATTGGCGATAAGAAAAACTCTTGCAAAGATTTCAGCAAAGCAATTGAACTTGGAAGCCAGAGCGCTATAAAAAACAAAGCTACCTTTTGCAAATAACAACAACCTAAAAATTAAAAAAGGTCTGCATATTAAAAAACATGCAGACCTTTCTTTTTTACCAAAGTAATATATTTCTTAAAAATTATATACCTGATTTTAGGTAAAAAATATATTTTAAATACCTAAACCTCTAATCCTCTATCTTTTTAATGTAGTTTTAAGGCCGAATCTAAGATTTTATTTTACATTTGTTGACTTAATCGCGAAAAATGATAAACAATATAAAAACTGTTTTCAGCATTAAAGATCTTGAGAACTTATCTGGAATAAAAGCGCATACTATACGCATCTGGGAAAAGAGATACAACATCCTTGAACCTATGCGAACTGATACTAATATCAGATTTTATAATCTTCACAATTTGCAGAAACTTTTAAACATTACATTACTGCACGAATACGGCTATAAGATTTCTAAAATTGCAACCTACCCTGAAGAAAAGATTCCTCAATTGGTACGCGAAATAATTTCGAAGAAAAACTCTCAAAACTACGCCATTACTTCTTTTAAAATGGCGATGATGAACTTTGACCAAGAATTATTCTTCAATACATTCGATTGGCTTATTACCGAAAAAACATTTAAAGAAGTTTTTAAAGAACATTTTTTACCTCTTTTAAAAGAGTTGGGGTTATTATGGCAATCTGAAACAATCACTCCTGCCAATGAACATTTCATGAGTCATTTGATTAAGCAGAAAATATTGATTTACACAGAAAGCCTTCAAATTAGAAAACCAATAAAAACCGATCGAATTTTTGTTTTGTCACTTCCGTTAAACGAAATTCATCAGATCGGATTATTATATCTGCAATATGAAATCCTTGATAAGGGTTACAAAACCATTTATTTGGGAGAAAGCATGCCGATTGAAAACCTACAGGATTTAACTAAACATTTTGAAAACATTACGTTTGTTTCTTTCATGACTGTTCAGCCAGATCGAAGCGTAATTAATCAGTATGTTAAATCGATGGGGCAGAAATTGCTTCAGGAAAACAACGAAATCTGGCTTATGGGCAAAATGGTAGAACATATTGACCAAAAGATCCTGACCGACAGAATCCGCATTTTTGATTCGATGGAAGAAACTATTAACATGCTTTAATTTATTTTTGTTTAAGTTTTTCTTATATTTGTTAAACAAATGAGAAAAACGATTCAAATAATAGGCTCAGGCTTCTCTTCTTTAGCGGCCGCATGTTACCTTGCCCAACAAGGAAACGAGGTTACTGTTTACGAAAAAAACAGCACAATTGGCGGACGTGCAAGACAGTTTAAAGCAGATGGTTTCACTTTTGATATGGGACCAAGCTGGTATTGGATGCCAGATGTCTTTGAACGTTTTTTTCAGGATTTCAACAAAAAACCTTCTGATTATTACGAACTGATAAAATTAAATCCAGCCTATAGGGTTTATTTCGGAATCAATGATTTTATCAGCATTTATGATAATTTAGAAGAAATAAAATACACTTTTGAGACAATAGAAAAAGGAAGCGGTCAAAAACTGCAAAACTTTATTGACCAAGCAAAAAGCAATTATGACATTGCTATTAAAGATTTGGTGTATCGTCCAGGAATTTCTCCTCTTGAATTGATCACAAAAGAAACTGCATTAAAGCTTGATCAGTTTTTCAAGAATGTCAGCAGTGATATTCGAAAAAATTTCAAAAATGAAAGATTAATTCAGATTCTAGAATTTCCCGTTTTATTTCTCGGAGCAAAACCTGCCAAAACTCCATCGTTTTACAATTTTATGAATTATGCCGATTTCGGCCTCGGAACTTGGCATCCTAAAACGGGAATGTTTGATGTCATTCGAGGAATCGAAAAACTAGCGTTGGAACTTGGTGTAACAATTAAAACCAATTCGCCAATAGAAAAGATTCTTGTTGAAAATAAGATAGCAACAGGAATTGTGATTAACGGACAAACCATAAAAGCAGATATTGTTTTAAGCGGAGCAGATTATCAGCATTCTGAAACTTTACTAGAAAAAGAACACAGAATGTATTCAGAAAAATATTGGGAGAATAGAGTTTTTGCACCTTCTTCTCTCCTATTTTTTATTGGTTTTAATAAAAAAATAGAAAACATATCGCATCATGCTTTGTTCTTTGATGTTGATTTCAACCAGCATGCAGCCGCTATTTACGATCAGCCAAAGTGGCCAGAAGCACCGTT
This sequence comes from Flavobacterium tistrianum, assembly GCF_003254545.1. Taxonomy (GTDB): domain Bacteria; phylum Bacteroidota; class Bacteroidia; order Flavobacteriales; family Flavobacteriaceae; genus Flavobacterium; species Flavobacterium tistrianum. The sequence goes on along the minus strand of NZ_QJRH01000060.1, from coordinate 116,596 downwards.
ATTCTACGCCAATTTTCCATCCAAAACAGATAAAACCGCAGCGCCAGAAGGAATGGAATCTGGTTTTTTCTTAATTCCTCTTGCTCCCGGAATTGAAGATACAGAGGAACTAAGAGAAAAATATTTCGAAAAAATCATTTCTCGATTTGAGGAACTTACCCAACAAGAAATTAAAAATAACATTATCTTTAAGAGATCATTCTGCAAAAACGACTTTGTAGCAGACTATAATGCGTACAAAGGAAATGCTTACGGAATGGCCAATACTTTATTGCAAACGGCTTTTTTAAGACCAAAATTAAAAAGTAAAAAAGTCAGGAATCTATTTTTTACAGGACAATTAACCGTTCCTGGTCCAGGTGTTCCGCCTGCTTTAATTTCAGGAAAACTAGCAGCTGAATTAATTCAAAAATCTTTTAGATCTTAAAAAATGAAATCACTATTCGACGCCGTTTCTTTCAAATGCAGCAAATTGGTTACCAAAAATTACAGTACCTCATTTTCCCTTGCTGTAAAAATGCTTTCGCCAAGTATTCGTGATGCTATTTACAGCATTTATGGATTTGTGCGTTTTGCCGATGAAATTGTAGATTCTTTTCATGGCTATGAAAAAGAATATCTGATTGAAGATTTTGAAAAAGAATATTATAAAGCAATGGAATTAGGCATCAGCTTAAATCCGATTTTGAATTCTTTTCAGCAAACGGTAAAAGAATACAATATTACCGACGATCTCGTTCAGGCTTTTCTACAAAGTATGAAAATGGACCTTATAAAATCAAACTATCAGACACAAACCGAATACATCGATTACATTTACGGTTCTGCCGATGTTGTAGGTTTAATGTGTTTGAAAGTTTTTGTCGCTGGAAAAGAGCACAAATACGAACAGCTGAAATATGAAGCTATGCGTTTGGGTTCGGCATTTCAGAAAGTAAATTTTCTGAGAGATTTAAAAGATGACAACACAATTTTAAACCGTTCTTATTTCCCAGGCATAAATCTGAACAACTTTAACGAAGATGCAAAAAATCAGATTATCAAAGAAATTGAAGAAGATTTCAGAATTGCTTATCAAGGAATTGTAAAACTGCCAATCGAAGCCAAATTTGGAGTTTACACTGCTTATGTTTACTATAAAAAACTGCTTCAAAAATTAAAAAACACACCTTATTACGAAATTGGAAATTCCAGAATTCGAGTTTCCAATTATACAAAAGCGGGCCTTTTGGCGCAGTCTTTTGTGACTTATAAATTGAAAATGGTTTAACCCATAGTTAGTCATTCCGAGGGACGAGGAATCACACTCGGAACTCCGCAATGCGAAGAATTAATCTTTGTCGATCAACTAGTGTGATTTCTCCCTTCGGTCGAAATGACAAGATTGAGAGAATCGCAGACTTAAAAAACAACAAAATCCTTTTGAGTCAACCTTTTATAATTTAAAGCTAAACTCAAAAACAATAAAACGATAATTTTAAAACATCAACATATACAAAATGATTTCTTTTTTAATCTTTTTAGGCGTTTTTCTGTTCATGGAATGTGTTACGTGGTTAACTCACAAATATGTCATGCATGGTTTTATGTGGTATTTTCACGCCGATCATCATCAGCCGAAATACGAAAATACATTTGAGCGTAATGATATTTTCTTTGTCATTTTTGCCACACCGAGCATTATCTTATTCTATTTTGGTGTCGAAGGCGGATTCAATTATTTGTTTTTTATTGCATGCGGCATTACGCTTTATGGCGCTTGTTATTTTTTAATTCATGATGTTTTAATCCATCAGCGATTTAAATGGTTTAAAAACACCAAAAACAAATACCTCATCGGACTTAGAAAGGCTCATAAAATACACCACAAACATTTACAAAAAGAAAAAGGAGAATGTTTCGGAATGTTGTTTGTACCATTCAAATATTATAAAATGTAACATTATTTGGGCATTTTTAAAGAACGATTTGATTATGAAATTATACAAGATAGTAACAGTACAGCATATCAATGCAAGTGTAGAAGATTGCTGGGATTTTTTCTCAAGTCCAAAAAACTTGCAGACCATTACACTTGATAACATGAATTTTCAAATTCAAGATTATGATGGCAAGCGCATGTATCACGGACAAATAATTACCTACACTTTAAAACCACTTTTTGGAATCAAAATGTCTTGGGTAACCGAAATTACGGCTTGCCAAGAAAATGAGTATTTTGTAGACATTCAGCAATTCGGACCTTATAAACTTTGGCATCACAAACATTTCTTTGAACCAACACCTGATGGCGGAACAAAAATGACAGACATTGTTCATTACGCTCTCCCATTCGGAATTCTAGGCAGAATTATGAACCGATTGGTCGTAAAAAATAAATTGAAAAGCATTTTCGATTACAGATTTAATAAAATCGAAGAATTGTTTAATTCTAAAAAATAAGTCGCAGATTTTTTAATCTCACAAAGACGCTAAGTCGCAATCTTTTATTTGCAAAGGCCTGAGAAAGAATTGCTTTGCGACTTAGCGCCTTTGCGAGCTATTTGATGCGAAATAAAAACCTTTAAAATTACTTTATTAAGACAAACCAATGACAAAACAAAAAGTTACTTTATTCTGGTTTAGACGTGATTTGCGTTTAGAAGACAATACAGGATTATTTCATGCTTTGCAAACTGATTTTCCTGTTGTACCTCTTTTTATTTTCGATGATGATATTTTAGAACATCTTCCAAAAAATGATGCCAGAGTAACTTTTATTTATGATTCACTTGAAAAAATAAACTCAGAATTAAATAAACTTGATTCTTCTATTTTAATAAAAAAAGGAAAAACTACAGAAGTTTGGAAATCGTTAATTGAGGAATTTGATATTCAAAACGTTTTCTTCAATAAAGATTATGAACCTTTTGCTATCAAACGTGACACAGCTATAACGGCATTATTAAAAGAAAATAACACTGAAACTTTCTTTTATAAAGACCATGTCATTTTTGAAGAAAAAGAAATCACAAAAGCGGACGGACTTCCATATACGGTTTACACGCCTTATAAAAATAAATGGCTGGAAAAATATCATTTTTTAGGATCAGCTACAGAATATGATTCTACTTCATATCAATCTAATTTTGCTAAAAACAAATTCAAGTTTCCAGATTTAGTTGAAATAGGTTTCGAAAGAAGTTCTATAAAAGTTCAACCGCATAATTTATCTCAAATTGCTAATTATAAAGAAACACGAGATTTTCCAGCTTTAGACAGCACCTCTTATCTTTCTCCGCATTTGCGTTTCGGAACTGTGAGTATTCGTAAATTAGTAAATTGGGCAAACCGAAAAAATCAGACCTTTTTAAGTGAATTAATATGGCGAGAATTCTTTATTCAGATTCTGTTTAGTTTTCCGAATTGCGTCAATCATAATTTCAAATCTAATTATGACGGAATTCAATGGCGAAATAACGAAGAAGATTTCAAACGATGGTGTTCTGGAACAACCGGATACCCGATGGTTGATGCTGGAATGCGTCAGTTAAACGAAACTGGCTATATGCATAATCGTGTGCGCATGGTTGTCGCAAGTTTTCTCTGCAAACACTTGCTTATCAATTGGCAATGGGGCGAAGCTTATTTTGCAGAAAAACTTTTAGATTTTGAATTGGCTTCAAACGTAGGAAACTGGCAATGGGCGGCAGGAACAGGTTGTGATGCTGCGCCTTATTTTAGAGTTTTTAATCCCGAAATTCAACAAAAGAAATTTGATCCAAAAGGAGAATACATCCGCAAATGGATTCCTGAGTTTGATCTTGGATACAACGAACCAATGGTTGATCATGCTTTTGCTAGAGATCGCGCGATTGCGACTTACAAAAAGGGAATAGTTAAATAAATTCCAAATTTTTAAATTCCAAATTCCAATTATCCCCAATCTTGTCATCCTGAGGAACAAAGGATCACACTCGTAAATCGACAAAGATTGACAAAATTCTGTGCGGAGTTTCTAGTGTGATCTCTCCTTCGTCGAGATGACAAACTAAACAAAAAAACTTTGTCAAAGTTTAAAACTTTGACAAAGTTCTATATATAAAGTTCATCAACTTGAAACTTTAAACCTGAAACAAAAGAAACTAAACCTTAGTATTTCAAATAATTATCTACCACAATCTTCGCTTTCAAATCAAACATTAAATTATATAAGCCAAAGAAAGTACGGTTCATATAAATAAAGTGCTTAGACCCACGGTTTCCGTTCATCTTTCTAAGATTAGTGTCGGTTGAAAAACGTTTTCCTAATACTGCTATGTCATTAAAAAATTTCTCGTCTGAAAAATCAAAGGAATCATTCTGAAAGGGTTTCGTAAACAGAGACAGCAAATCAAAAAACATATTAGTAAAATATTCTATTTCTGAAGCTGAATCATCTGCTCTTAGAACTTCTAATTCGAATAATTTTTGATTAAAAAGATTTGGATCTGAGAGTATGTTTTTATTGATTAATTCAAAATACGGAATGTAGAAATCATCTGGAATCTGTTTCATACAACCGAAATCCAAAGCAATTAATTGGTTTTTATCATCTACCAAAAAATTTCCCGGATGCGGATCTGCATGCACTTTTCGCAAAACATGCACTTGATACATGTAAAAATCCCAAAGTGCTTGACCTAATTTGTCGCCCACTTCTTGATCTTTATTTACAGCTGTAAATTCAGAAAGATGAATTCCCGTCATCCAATCCATTGTAATGATTTTCTCTGACGAAAACTCTGGATAGTAATTCGGGAAACTGATATTTTCTATTTTACTGCACGCCTCTACAACTTCTTGACTTTGTTTTAATTCCAGTAAATAGTTTGTTTCTTCAATTAGTTTGTCTTCAACTTCTTTAAAATATTTATCAGAATCTTTTCCTTGAAGGTTAAACATTCTAATTGCAATTGGTTTTACCAAAGCCAAATCTGACGAAATACTATTGGCTACGCCCGGATATTGAATTTTAACTGCTAGTTTTTTGTCATTTTTCTTTGCCAAATGCACTTGGCCAATACTTGCCGCGTTTACCGAATTTGGATTGAATTCGTCAAAAATCTCATAAGGTGTTTTTCCAAAATTATTTTTAAAAGTTTTTAAACCAATGGAGCAGATAGCGGCGGAACAGAAAACTGAGATAAAGAAAACTTTTCTACATAAGCCTGTGGCAAAAAGTTCTTATCCATGCTTAACATCTGCGCTACTTTTAGTGCGCTTCCTTTCAAGCTTTTTAGTCCGTCATAAATATCTTCGGCATTATTCTCGTTTAGTTTATCACGCGTCAGATCGGGATTTACTATTTTTTCAGCATAATGCTTTACATAGTTTACACCAATTTTAGCACCTGTCTGAACCAATTTTCCTGCTCTTTCTATTTTTGAGGTCGGAATATAATCGATTGTTTTCATTATCTGCTGTATACTTTTTCTTTGAACAAAAATTTTCCGAAATCTATCAGATGATTCATTGGTGCTACATTCATTAATTCAAACGATGCATTAACTGATTTTTCAATGAAAATATCGGTTTTCTCAAAAGCAGGAGATTCATCTTCCATCCAGAATTTAATCGTCAACATTAATTGCAACCAAGAAGATTCCTGAATGGCTTTTTCCTGAAACTTTTGAAACTTTTCCTGTTCTAGTCTGTAATCGTCTGTCAGGATTTCAGAAACATATTCTTTAAAACTATTTCGAAGTGTGGTTAGCTGTACTAAATTTTTAAGCGGATTTCTGTCAATCTTAAGCGATTGCAAGACATAGCTTCTATTGGCAGTAAGTATTTCGAAAAAAGTAAAATAAAAACTCAGCATTTTGTTTTTCATATCATATCCTTGATATTCTTCGTTCTTATGAAGAAGATTGACTGTATTTTCAAAAAACAGTCGGAATATTTCTTTTTCTAAACCTTCTAATGTTCCAAAAAAAGCATAAAACTCAGCTTCTGTAAAATCATTTTCCTTTGCAAAATGATAAACTGATTTTGGTTTTTGACCTTTTTCTAAAACTTCATTCATGTATTTTGAGACTATATCATCCTTTGTGATTGTCTTTTTTTTAGTCGCCATTTCATTATAATTTAGAATTCGCCCTAAAGATAAGGATTGTTTAAGTACCTTTACTAATCCTTAAACAAGTTAGACTGTTAAATATATTATAAACTATTATGGCTCAAAATGTTCTATTAACAGGCGGAAGTGGTTTCATTGGAAAACATTTAACAGATGTTCTCATCGAAGCAGGCTTTTCTGTGTCTGTTTTGAGCCGTTCTGATAGAGAAGATACTCCAAGAGTTACTTATTACAAATGGGATATTAAGAAAAACTATATTGACAAAAATGCGATTCTAAATGCCGATTACATCATTCATCTTGCTGGCGAAGGCATCGTCGAAAAAAGATGGACTAAAAGACGTAAAAGAGCCATCATCGAAAGTCGCGTTAGGCCTGTCGAAATGATCTATTCGATTTTAGAGAAAAACAATAAAAAACTAGAGGCATTTGTTTCTGCTTCAGGAATCGGGATTTACGGCGCTATTACGAGCCATAAAATTTGCACTGAAAATACTCCTCCAGCCGATGATTTTCTGGGCATAACTTGCCAGAAATGGGAAAGTGCTGCTGATAAAATTGCTTCTTTAAATATTCGAACAGTTAAAATTAGAACTGGTATTGTTTTAGGCAAAAACGAAGGTTTTCTGAAGAAGATGATTCCCACATTTAGATCTGGTTTTGGAGCTGTTTTAGGTTCTGGCAAACAATATCTCCCATGGATTCATATTGAAGATTTGTGTCAGATTTATTTAAAAAGCATTGAAGACACCAAACTAGAAGGTGCTTACAATGCTTGTATAACGGACAATACAACAAATGCCGGTTTTTCTAAAACTTTGGCTAAACTGTATGATTATACCATATGGCTGCCCAAAGTTCCGCCTTTTGTATTAAAGATTATGCTTGGACAAATGAGCGTAGCCGTCTTAACCGGACAGCGTGTTTCGTCAGAGAAAATTCAGAAAGCAGGATTCGAATTCCAATTTACAGATTTAGAAAAGACACTTATCAATTGTATAAAGTAGCTCTTATTTCAAAGTCAACATTGTCTCATCACTGCGAATAATACCCGTCAGTTCTGTATTGGCTGTTTTTGCAATTTTAGAAGCTATAGGAGTTGGAATATGAATATTGAAATCAGATACCTCAATCGGAAAATCTGAAACTATCCTAATTCCTTCTGGAACTCTTTTAATCAAGGCATTCACCACAATTTCTTTTGATTTGCCTCGCAAATTAAGTTTTCCTTTAATCTCATATTGCTTTTCTACTTCAGTAATATCTTTTAAATCAAATTTTTGAATTTTCCCTTTAAATACAGCTTTAGGATAACGATTGCTTTGCATGTAATTTTCATTGAAATGCTCTTGCATCAAATTCAATTTAAAGCGAAAATCTTTAACAATAACTGTACAGATAAAAGTACTTGTTTTTGGCTCTAACAGTATGGCAACTTGTCTATTTACTGCTTTCACTTCTTCAAAAAGAGGAACAGAGGCTTCAAAATTTACTGTTCCTGTATTAGTAAAAAACTTATCTTGGGCAATGACAGAAAAGACAGTAAAAAATAAAAATAGTAAGGTAGTTGTTTTCATAATCGTCTACATTTAAACAATTATGTCATTCAATTTATTTTCGGACTAATGTAAATTAGAAATCAGACTTTAATTAATCTGAAAAATCGAACGGCAATACTCAATGAAAAAATTCCGTAACCCAATAATTACACTTAAAGTTACGAAATTTCCCCATTCAAAGTTCTGAGAGTAATGCTAAAAATTTGTGAATTTTTTCTTCGTTAAATGTGAATTGTGAGATGTGAAATGCTCTCAAAATTACATTTTAACCTCTGTACAAATTTCAATCAAAAATCCATTTAAGTCTCTTGCATAAGCCACGATTTGTCCCCAAGGTTTTTCTACAGGTTCTGAAACGATAATAGCACCAAATGAAGTTGCTTTTTGCAAAACTTCAGGAACATTCTCTGTAATAAAACCAATTTCCATAGCAAATGGTTTATCTTCCAGACTGCTTTCGATAAAACCATCTGGTAAACTTTTAGAAGCTAATTTCTTCGAAGCAAACGAGAGTGTTGTTTCTCCTGTAATCAATTCGCCATAATCACCTTCTGGCGTGACAAATTTTCTCGAAAACCCAAAAGCGTTTTCATAAAACGCAATAGATTCTTCGACATTTTCAACATATAAAATAGTATATCCAAACTTGACCATAATTTCTAATATTTAATGTGTGCCAAATAAATATAAGAAATTTAGCTGATTTCTAAAAGGACATTATATTTTTCTAAACTCGCCAAATCTTCAATAGAGTTTATATTGGTCAGTTTTTCGTGTTCTTCTACTTCTTTTCTAACTTCGATATGTTTTATTGCTTTTCTAAAACGGCGCACTTCTTCTAAGTTCGATAAAATTAATCCTGGAACCTGCACACTTTTTCCATCTTTATCTTTGGCAACCATTGTAAAATAAGAGGAATTGCAATGTTTGATTACTCCTGTCTGAATATTTTCGGCTTCTACACGAATACCGACAATCATAGAACTTCTTCCGACATAATTTACGGAGGCTTTCATGGTCACCAATTCTCCAACTTCAATTGGCTTAAGAAAGTTTACTGTATCTACAGAAGCTGTAACACAATAATTTCCACTAAATTTTGATGCCGATGCAAATGCTATCTGATCTAATAATAGTAAAATATATCCTCCATGAATTTTCCCGCTAAAGTTAGTATGCGATGGCAGCATTAATTCTGATATGCTAACTTTTGATGAAGAAACGGGTTTAAAATCTGTACTCATGTTTTTGTTTTTGGTATTTTGATTAGTTGTATTATATATTACGTTTGTCTTTCTTCTTGCCTCTCTTTCTTAATTCAACAACTCATTTTCATCTGAATTAATAGCTCTTGCAATAATGTTATCTGGAAGCGATTTCTTTGCTTTTGCTCCCATTTTCTTCAATCTTTCTACGCTCGAAATCAGATTTCCTTTTCCGTCAACCAATTTATTCATGGCGCTTTCGTATTCGGTTTTGGTATCTTTTATTTTGTTTCCTATTCGAACTAAATCATTTACAAAACCTTCAAATTTATCATACAAAGCTCCTGCTTGTCTTGCAATCTCTAAAGCATTTTCTTGTTGTTTCTGATTGGTCCACATACTGTCAATAGTTCTTAAAGTGGCCAAAAGCGTGCTTGGTGTTACAATGACAATGTTTCGGTCAAAAGCTTTGGTGTATAATGTTGGATCTTCATTTAAAGCAACAGCAAAAGCTGGTTCCATCGGAATAAAAAGCAGAACAAAGTCTGGGCTTTCCATTTGATACAAATCGTGATAGTTTTTGCTACCCAACTGCTCGACGTGTCTTTTTATAGAAATGACATGTTCTTTAAGGAATTCTATTTTTAAAAGTTCCGATTCTTCGTTTACCCATTTTTCATACGCCGACAAAGAAACTTTAGAATCAACAATCATTTTTTTACCGTCAGGAAGATTAATTACAACATCGGGCAAAACGCGGTTTCCTTCACTATTTGTAAAGCTTTGCTGTACTTCGTATTCTCTTCCTTTTTCTAATCCTGATTTTTCTAGAACACGTTCCAGAACCAATTCGCCCCAATTCCCTTGCATTTTACTATCGCCTTTTAATGCTTTGGTAAGATTTAAGGTTTCCTTGCTCATTTGTGCGTTCATTTCGCTCAAACCAATTATCTGCTGACGAAGCGCTGCATGATAATCAATGCTTTCTTTATGTGTCTGCTCTACTTTCTGCTCAAAAACCTGAATTTTATCTTGTAAAGGCGTCAAGATATTTTTCATGTTTACAGTATTTTGTTCAGTAAATTTTGCCGATTTTTCTTCTAGGATTTTATTGGCTAGGTTTTCAAATTCTTTGGTAAATTTTTCCTGAAGCTCGTTGATTTCGCTTTTTTGCTCTTTATGGCGTTCCCATAAATTTTCAAAATCTACTTCTTTTTTAGAAAGCTGAATTGCCAGACTGTCTTTTTCTGTTCGAATATTTTCTTTTTCAGAAATATTAAATTGCAATTGTTTCTGAAAATTATTTTTTTCGTTTTCAAATTGTTCTTTCAGCATTTGCAATTGATTATTTAAGGCATTTAATCTCTCCTCAGAAATAGCTTTTTCCGACTGAAATTTTGATACAGAAAGCATTCTGCCTAAGTAGATTCCCGCAAAAAGCGCCACAACAAAACCTAATAAAAACGGTATATAATCAGACATAACTAAGTTTATTTTACGTAAAAATACTCAATAATGCTTAGTACTTGATTTTTAAAATAGAAATTTCACGAATTGATTTTCAAATCCAACTAAACCAACATTTTATTTTTTTTGAAAAAAGTTTAACCTCAACGCAACCTTTTTTTAAAAGTGCTATCTACAAGATATAAACCTATTAAAATGATTATGAAAAAATTAATGCTTGGCTTATTTGTAGCCTTTGGATTCAGTGCTTGTTCTCTTAATGACGGAAATAACTATGTAGATTGCGGAGCTAATACAGCTGTAAATTTTACTGGTTTTCCTTTTGCATGTAATTATAGTGTAAAATCAATGCCTAATAATCCTGCTGCGGCTGTTATTGTATCTCAAGAAAAAATGGATGAGTTTTTTACAAAACATGATAACAGTTGTCCGGTTGCAAGTGACCCAAATATTGATTTTACCAAAGAATATCTTGTTGGAATTTTTGCAGGCGCAAAACCTACAAGCGGGTATGCCATCAAAATTACTTCGATTGTAGAAAATAATTGTGAAATCGTTGTGAATTACTACGAAAAAGCTCCTGCTGAAGGCGAAAATGTAACACAAGCTCCTACTTATCCTTATGATTTTGTTTTGATTCCGAAAACGGCAAAAGGAATGATTTTTAATAAAACAACAGAAAGTGCAGACAATATGATTATTGGAAGTTTCAATAATAAATGTTTAAGTTCTGACTGCCAAAAATTCTATCAGATTAACGATTATAACACTTTAAAATTCTTAAATGTTGGTGCTAATCAATATGATTTTGGACAATATCGATATACTCCGACAATTAAAAGAGGCGAATATACTTCATTCTTAAAAAGTGTTCCTGCTGAAATCTTGGCTTTAAAAGGAAAAACTAAAACTTACGGTTCTCCAGATGCTGCAGATCAAGGCGGAATTTATTTTGAACTTCGTCAAGGCGCAAGTACAACTAAAGTTTATATCGACAATAATGACACTGAAGATCAGAGTACAGAAGTAAAACTTTTCAAAAAAGCGATTCAAGAAAAAATTACAAGTTTAAAATAATAATTCGGTCATGAAGAAACTCTTTTTATCTTTTGTTATCTGTTTTCTTTTTACATCAATGATTTCTGTAAATGATTCTAAAGAAGCTGCTGGATCAATAGTAAATACTTGGACTTGGGAAAAATCTATAGGAGGATCTAATAATCCTTATGTAGCAACTCCAAAAACAATTGGATTTACTAAGAAAATTATTTTCACCCAAGACGGAAGGGTTATTACTTACAAAAACAATATAGAAATTAGAAACAGTGCTTATCAGATAGAAAAAGGAAAAGGATATTCTGATCAGTCGGAACACGATCTAATAACGTTTGAAGGCAAAACTTACGTAATAGAAAACCTTGACAATCAAAACCTAACCATTGTAAGCAACTGTCAAGATGGTGCTCGAACTATTTTTAAAAGATAGTTTTGTAAGCTATTTAAAACTATTTTTGCAAAATCAAATTTGAACCATTTCTTGAAAGACGAGTTAGAAAAATATATCAAACTGTGCATGAAAAATGACAGAGAGGGACAGCTGAAAATTTATCAGTTGTTCTCTCCTGTTTTGTATGGTATATGTTTGAAATATATGAAGAACGAAGATGATGCGAAAGACGTTTTTCAGGAAGCATTTGTAATTGCCTTTCAAAAAATAAGCCAATATAAATTTGAAGGAAGTTTTGAGGGATGGCTAAAACGAATCTTTATAAACAAACTCATCGAAACTTTAAATAAAAAGAAAAAAGAAAGTTTCTTTTTAGATGTTTTTGATCCTGATACTGATTTTATTGAAGAAGAGGAACTGGAAGCTATTCCGATAGAACAGGAAAAACTGCTCGAATATATTCGGGATTTACCAGATCAATATAGAACGGTTTTTAACTTGTATGTATTTGAAAAAATGAAACACAGAGAAATCGCCGAACTATTAAAAATCTCCGAAGGAACATCAAAATCAAATTTAAATCGCGCCAAACACATATTACAAAAGCGAATTTTGAGCATAAAAAATTTTAAGATAGCATGAAGAAGCAAAAAATAGAAGATATTTTTTCATCAATGGAAGACTTTTCGAGTGTTCCGCCTCCAGAATTATGGAGTCAGATTGAAGAAAAATTAAATAAACCTAAAAAGAAGAAGAGAGTTGTTCTTTGGTGGTCGGCTGCTGCATGCTTATTATTAGGGTTGCTTCTGCCTTCAATTTTACATTTTACTGATTCATCTGAAAATACAAACCTCAACAATGGCAATTTAGAAAACAGCAGAAATAGTGTTGTTATTGACAAAGAAAAAAATGGCATTCAGAATACCAAAGATTTAAATCAAAATAAAAATACTGGCAAAGCAATAGATTCATTACATGAAAATGATGCAAAGAACCAATTCAACATTGACTCACAAATTCAAGTTCAAGAAACTTCTGTAGCAGAAACAAACTCTAAGAACAAAACCGATAAAAAAGATTCTAAATCTAATACAGTAGTTCCTGCAAATGTTCTGAACCAATCTGTTGCATATCAAAACTCAGGTTTATCAGAAGAAAAATCAATTGTAAAATCTTCTAAACAATCTAGTACAGTTGTTCCAGCAAATGCTGCGAAACAATCTGTTGCATATCAAAATTCAAATTCGGAAGAAAAATCAATTGTAAAATCTTCTAAAAAATCTAATACTGTAGTTCCAGCAAACACTCCGAACCAATCTGTTGCATATCAAAATTCAGGTTTAGAAGGAAAATCAAGTACAAAATCTTCTAAACAATCTAATTTAGAAAATAAAGCAAAGCTTTCTAATAAAGGAATTTCTGAAGAACAGATTGCATTTGGAAAACAAAGCAAGTTTAATTCGTCTGCAAAAAAACAGCTTTCAAATTCTATTTTTGAAGAGCAACTTGCTCCCAAAAACAATAAAAATATTGCCTTCAATAATCAGCGTTATTCTTCAAATAACAACCCTTTTGCAAACAGTAATGCGTATAATTCAAACAATGCCATTACGGGTAAAAATGAGAATAAGCGAACAGATAAAGCAATTATCATAAAAGACGATCTGAAAATTACCAACAGTTTAAGTAAAACAGACTCTATGCAGCTGGCTGAACTTCAGAATTTAGAAAAGGGAATTTTGACTCCAGAAAAGGAAAAAGAAGAAAAAGCGAAAAAAGATAATTTGATTAACAAAAAAGAAAGATGGGCAGTTGCCGTTTTTGCGGGTGTGGCAAGTTCTGAAAACACTAAAAACGAGAAAACTTTAGGTAACGTAAACGATTCTAAACAATCTAATTCTTACGGTGTAAAAACAAAATACAGCATTAACAAAAAATGGGCTGTTGGTTCTGGATTAAAAATTAGTGAATTAGGTCAGAGTGTTGCCAATGTATCGTATTTAAGCGCTAAAAGCAATGCTTTTTTTAATCCTGGCACTCTAAATGCCGATAGTAATAACAGTCCCGTTGTTTCAGCAGACCCGTCAAGCCAAGGTTATCTTTTTATTTCAAATAGTACAAAAGAAGCTTTGAAAAATGAAAACGTACAAACTGGAAAATTAGATCAAAATTTAAGATATGTTGAAATGCCACTTGAGGTTTCTTATTCTGTCTTTAATAAAAACAAAGCCAGCATTAACTTAAATACAGGAGGTTTTGTGGGTAAATTAATTTCTAACAATGTGGCTTTGGACGGACACTCTATTGGAGAAAATGTAAATGCTAATAATTATGTTTATGGTTCTACTTTGAGCAGTACGGTGCAATATCGTGTATATAAAAAGACCAATGTTTTTGTTGAACCTGCTGTAAATTATTATATCAATCCGTTAAACAGCCAGTCTTTCAACCAGTTCCAATGGGGATTAAATTTTGGACTGAATGTTAATTTCTAAAGTAAATTTGTAGTAATTTTCAAACTATTTTTAAAATAGATTTTTATGAATTTTACCATTGGCTCAGCTGATTTAGTATTGAGCAAAGAAAGTATTTTTGACAAAGCTGATTTGCAGATGACTTCTTTAGAGAAGGAAAGCGAAAGTGAAGAATACAGTGCATTTCGTTTTAAGTTAAACAATAAAAACATTTGCTATAGAGAGGCGAAAATTACCCCAACCAAAACGGGACAGTTCGTTACATTATGGAAACGAAACCAATCAGGTATAATTGAACCTTTTGATTATTTGGATAATATTGATTTTGTAATTGTGACTGTTAGAAAAGATCAAAATTGGGGACAGTTTATCTTTCCGAAGAAAACTTTACTTGAAAAAGGTATTTTCTCTACCCAAAATAAAGAAGGCATTAGAGCTACAAGAGTTTATCCGCCGTGGGACGAAACCACAAGCAAACAAGCACAGAAAACGCAGAAATGGCAATTGGATTATTTCTTTAACTTTTCAGATCAAAGCAAAATTGATTTAGAGGAATTTAAAAAAGTATTTATGTAAAAAAGGCAGTCTTAAATTAGACTGCCTTTCTGTTTTTATAATCGATTTTATTTCTTAATAACTTTGTCTTTATAAATCACTTTATTGTTTTCTGTTACTGTATAGAAATAAACTCCAGAAACTAGGTTTCCAACAGCAACAACTGCGGTGCTAACTTCCGATTCATTTTTAACACTAATCGGGTTTCCAATAGCACGACCATTAAAATCATATAATCTGATTTTAAGATCTCTTCCTTGCGTAGTTTTTACGTCAAAATTCAAAACATCTGTTGCAGGATTTGGATAAGCTTTTACAAAATATTTGTTTTTTCCAAAATCAGGCGTAGAAAGCACATCTTGTTTCAATTGGAATCGGGCAATTACAGGTCCGTGATCTGATGTTGTTGTGGTGTAATTTGCAATATCATTTCTTGGGTCATAAACTGCAATTGAGTTAGCAATATAATCATCATTCAATTCATTAGAAATTAAAATATGATCCAAAAATCCTTGTGAACTTAAAAAACTATAAGCTCCAGCCTGACTAATACCTAATGTTAAAGCATTATAATTAGTCGTATCATCTACAAATTTCTTATAAGAAGAAGCTGTACTTGCGTTTCCAACCCAAGCTTTTACATCATCATTAAAATCTCCTAAAAGAATTAAATTTGCATCTGGATATTCAGCATCTAATGCATCTTTTAGATAGTCGATATCATATTTGCGCTGATTGTACTCCTTTATAGATGTCCCGCTATTTGCACGTGCATGAAGATCGATAAGATTTATGTCTTTTTTAATTCCGCCAATATTAGCTTCAACTTGAACTAAATAAGGAAGACGTCCTGATGAGAAAAAACTATCATCATTAAGTTCTGGAGTTCCTGTTCCTGGATAGTTTGGTAAAACTACCGTATGAGCTAAAATTTGATCGTATAAATCTTTAAATAATACTTTTGTGCTTTTTACAGTAGTCGTTTGCGTATTATAAATTACAACTAATTTTTGAGGTGGAAAATAGGGATCTAAAGGCTTAAATGAATAAGACCAAGAAGTTGAAGTTACTTTATCAAATGTTTTTCCGTTAACGCTAATTTTTTGAATTAAAGCATCTAGTGCTGGTTCATCAGAAACTTCCTGAACAACATAGACGTCTGCATTCAATTTGTTCATTACTTTGGCAACGTTTTCTATTTGCAACGCATCATTTGTTGGTCCAAATTCTTTACCAGTTTTATCTTTAACATCAGAACCAAAAAATTCTAAATTATAAGATACTACATCATAAGTATCTACTTTCAATATAGAAGTTCCAGTAAATGAACCTATTTGTTTGTTTAAAGAGGTTCCTGTAACAGTTAAAACACCAGAAATAGTTGGCTCTTTTGTTGTTGGGGCAAATCTCGCATAAACTGTTTTTCCAGTTAATGCATCTGCAGAAGAAATAATAATGCTTGATGAAAATGAAATATTATCTAATGACAATTCGTATGAAGCGGGAGCCTCAATAGTAATATCTCCATAGCCTGCCGCTGCAAAAACAAAAGTTTGACTAGCAGAAACCGAATTTGGACTTACATCTGCAAAATCTAAGCGCGGGTTAGAATCCACATATTTTGATTCATCAATAATAGCAAAATCATCAAAAGACCATTCCGCAGCATTATCATTTCCGCCAGAAGTGGTTTCGTAAACCCAAGCCAAATAAGTGTGATTTGTTTTATAAGCTGATAAATTTATATATTCAGATTTCACATAACTTCCCGTATCTTGTGGAAATCTTCCGTTTATCGGTGTCCATGTTGCTGTATTTGGGTCACTTACTCCATCATAATTGGTTGAAACCATTAATTTTAAAGATGGGCCATCATAAAATTGACGAGAATAAAAAGATAATAACGGAATTTGAGTAAAACCATCTAAACGTAATCTAGGAGAAATTAACCAATCTTTACTAGCGCCGCTGTCTGAAAATCCGTTCATTAAAACAGCTCCAGTTCCGGAGTTAACATTACGCGACTGATTCGTGTAAGCCCATTTGTTTATTGGCCCTGCTTCATTATATTGAGACCATTTACTGTTTACAAAAACATCTGGATCGTCAAAATTTTGTACAAAAGGATTTACTCCAAGAGCTGTTAAAGAAACTATTTTAGTTGTACCTCCAGTTGTTTCATGAGTGATTGTTCCCGAGAAACTGCCAATTGCTGTTGGTGTAAATTTTACATAAATGGTTGGTGTAGCATTCGAATCAAAATCAGTAGGAACAAATGTCAAAGATGATGAAAATACAGTATTATCTTTTGAAATAGTAAAATTTCCTGAAGATGTAAGCACTACATTTGCGGTAAGATCTGAAGCTCCTATCTGATAGCTTTTAATTAAAGGATCAAAATTTGGTTCAGTACCTCCTAAATTTAATGAAGAAATAGATGGAGATATAGCAGGAGGCATCACGTTTAGTGTTGTCACATCTACTCTATTTACTGATGCTTGGATATTTCCTGCAATATCTTCTGATATAGAAAAAACAGAATATGCTGTGCTTAAAGGCAATCCTGTAAAACTTGCCACATATTCTTGAGCAGAACTTGTGACATCAAAAACTCCTGCTTTTAAAACTTCACTTCCATTAGAATCTTGACCTGCTTTTATTTGTGCAATTGTTGGTTCTGCACTACCATTTGGAAGTAGAACATAATACGTTTTTCCAGCTTCATTTATTCTACTAACAAAATCAAAACTATCTCCTAAAACATTTGCTGTTTTTGGATATCCTGAAATATTTACTGGTGCTAAATCATCTTCTGTTACATCTATTTTACCAATAGCAAAAGCAGGACGAGAACCTGCTCCTGAAACTTGTCTAGATATCCATCGTACTTGAATTACTGGCTTATTATCACATTCGGCAGGTAATGTCACTCTTATGTGCTCAGTTTGCAACGGATCACTTTCCTTTGTACGTGTTGTTGTATTGTTACGAAATAAACTTTCAGATAAGGTTATAAAGTTTCCCGTTTCACCCACACGATATTGTAAAGCCATCTCATTAATACGATTAGTTGTAGTTCCTGCAACATATGGATTACGAACTACCATTGCATCATATTCTACCTGTACTCCTGTATGCATTTCTGTCTTTAAAGCAAGAACTATAGATTGATCTAGATAAGTTGAGGCATTTAAAAAACCAATTTTTTGATTATAATTATAAATATTCCCTCCAGAAGAAGATGCTGATCCACCCGAACTCATGGTTTTATCAGAGGTAACAGTAGTAGTAAAATTTGAAGGTGTACCTAAACTGGAAGGTGTACTTGCATTCCAACCTTGAAAACCATCCGGATAAGTAGTAGATGTTACTGCGAATGTATCAAAATATTGTTTAAAAGGTATGCTTTGTGGCGCTGGATTTGTCTGGGCAAAAAGATCTCCAGAAATACAACAAAAAAAACATAAAAGAGCCAAAAGGCGCGAAAAGTAAAGTTTTTTCATACGTTAAAAAATAGAGTTTTTAGAGTTCAAATTTATAGTGTTTAAAGTTAAGTGAATATTACAAAAACATAAACTTAATGTTTACAATTTTATAAATATTTTTCATCAAAACTTAATTCAACGCTAAATATAATAAAATAAAACCAACAAAAAAGGCACAAAACAAAACATTATTCAAAACAACTAAAACACGCGAAAGCCTCTAAAACGCTACGTTTCCTACAAATAAAACAGATTTAAAAACTAAAAAAGCAGTAAACTTTCGCTTACTGCTTTTACTAATTCAAAATAGTATTTTATAAAAAATATTAAACCGCGGTATAACCACCATCGGCAATAATATAACTTCCTGTTGTAAATGATGATTTATCAGAATTTAGAAAAACTACCAGTTCGGCAACTTCTTCTGCAGTTCCCAAACGGTTCATTGCAGATTTTGCTGCAACGGCCTGCATCATTTCTTTATTTAAATTATCTTTTAAAAGTGCTGTTTCAATATAACCTGGTCCAACAGCATTACAACGAATATTTTTCTGAGCATATTCTACTGCAATATTTTTAGTCAAACCAACCACACCGTGTTTACTCGCTGTGTATGCAACGCTATTTGGCGCAGCTACTTGTCCATGAATTGAAGCAATATTTACAATACTTCCACCACCATTTTTCTCCATTTGTTCCAATTGGTAACGGCAAGCGTAAAAAACACCGCTCAAATTTAATGCAATAACTTTATCCCAAGCTTCTGGATCGTATTCTCCGGTTGGTTTTGCCTGCCCTCCCATTCCTGCATTGTTACAAGCAATGTCCAATCGGCCGTATTTTGAAACTGTCACCTCAACCATATGTTTATTGTCGGCTGCGCTCGACGAATCTCCCTTTACGAAAAAAGCTTCTCCGCCTTTTTCCTTTATCATTTTTACAGTTTCTTCACCATTTTCTACATTTATATCAGATACTACAACTTTTGCTCCTTCTCGAGCGTAGGCTTTTGCTACTGCGCGTCCAATTCCTGAACCACCGCCAGATACAAAAGCTACTTTATTTTCTAAAAGTGCCATTTTATATATGTTTTTAAATTGATTCCTCTAATTTACGAAGATATCAACCGATACAGAAGCTTTAAAATGAGTTTACAATAACATTAACGCCAACCGCTAATCTTATGTTATTTAGCATTAAATTGACTTCTTTTTATTTAAAATTTCGTAGTATCTCGTTCGTCTTCATCCAATTTCATGTTTCCGCGATCTTTGTGATTATCAGGATGTGAGTTTGGATATCGATTTGGCGTAATATCAGAATTACGATCTTTGTTCTCAACTGTTTTGTTTGCCTCTTCTTCCGTTTCAACTCCACGGTTTGCATTTGGATTATCTGGATTTATTTGATGAAGAGTTTTATGAATATCTTCATTCTCGTTTCGTGCTCTTTCTACAATCTTTTTATCGCCGTCTGCATCTGTAACCATTTCTTTGTTCAATTTGGCATCTTTTAATTCTTTATCGTGCGAAACGTTTTTTCCTTTAGATTCGTCAATATTTTTCTGCGTTCCGTTTATCTTTTTTGTTCCTAAATTATTCGTTTCCATGGCATTATTATTTTTACATTCAACTTTATAATATTACGAATTCTTACTGCGAAAAAATTACGACTTCGGGTTGCTTTTCTTTTATAATTGCCATCTACTTTTTTATTCATTATCTTTATTCAAAGCAACTTAACAACCTTAATTATTATGAACTTCTTCAAAATCAAAACCAGCTGGTCAAATTCTGAATTTATCTTAATCAAATTTTGCATGGCTTCTGCTTATATTTTAATTGGCAGTTATTTTCATGAATTTTTCGAAAACTATTATTCGGTTTTAATCGCCATTTTTATTGTTACCGTAATTTGGTTTGTCTACCAATGGCTTAAAAAAATGAAATCACAAAAGCCGTAATAGTTTTAATTTTAGGAAAGAAACTATCTTTGCAAAAAATTAAAAATGCATCGACACTTCATTCTTTTTAAACCTTACGGCTATTTGAGCCAATTTATTTATGAATTAAAAAGAAAGAAAAAGCTTTTGGGCGAATTGTACGATTTCCCAAATGGAACAATGGCAATTGGAAGATTGGATGAAGATTCTGAAGGATTGCTTCTTTTGACTACTGATGGAAACATGAGCGAACTCGTTCGAAGTAAAAAGGTTGAAAAAGAATATTACGTTCAAGTTGACGGATTAATTACTCCAGAAGCAATTGAACAATTACAAAATGGTGTCGAAATTGGACTTGACGGTGGAAAATACAAAACGAAACGCTGTAAAGCATCTATCGTTACCGAAATTCCAGATTTTGGAGCGAGAGCCAAAAAGATAAGAGACGAACGTCATGGTCCAACTTCTTGGGCATCTATCACGGTAAGAGAAGGGAAATTTCGTCAAGTTAGAAAAATGACTGCTGCAGTTGGTTTTCCAACACTTCGTCTAGTTCGCGTTCGAATAGGAAATGTATATTTGCAAAACCTTAAAGCAGGTGAAGTTTTGGAAGTTTCCGATTTCGAATTAGAAAATTAGTTAATTAGAAAATGTGCCAATTAGATAATTTCCAGAAACTCATAACTTATAACTCATAATTCATAACTAAAAAAGATGTTAAACGTTGTTCTCGTAGAACCAGAAATACCAAATAATACCGGAAATATTGGCAGATTGTGTGTAGGCACAGAAAGCCGTCTTCATTTAATACATCCTTTCGGATTTGTGATTAATGACAAAAATCTAAAACGTTCTGGATTGGATTATTGGGTTCATCTTGATGTTACAGAATATCAAAACGTAGAGGAATGGATTGCTCAGATTCCAGATCATTCTCGCGTATTTTTAATGAGTTCGCATTCTGATAAATCCTATTTAGAAAATGAATTCCAAGATGGTGACTGGTTGGTTTTCGGGAAAGAAAGCGTTGGTTTGAGCGCAGCATTTATGGCAAGATTCAAAAATCATTTAACGATTCCAATGTCACCACTTATCCGTAGTTTTAATATTGCCAATTCGGTTGCTTTTATTGTTGGAGAAGCGAAGAGGCAAATTGGATTAAAGAAAATTTAATTGTTTATTTGCTTCATCAGAATAAGCAAATTAAAATCCTTATTTAATCTTTATGAAAGAAAACGTAACTGTAGAACAAGCACTAAGCAAAGGCAGATGGCAATTAAAATTTTTGCCAATGATTGTAATTTTTAGCTTTATCTGTGGTGGAATTTACCTTTCGTATGTAAAATTATTAGAAGGATGGATTATTCCCGTTAGTTTTGTTTTAGGATTTATATCTGGTTGGCTGGTATGGAGCTATTTTGTTAATAATTGGAAAATATGGGCTTACGAAAATGTTAGAAATATCCATGAATTACAAAGAAAAGCTGTCGAAGAAAAATTGATTTGGGAAAAAGGCAGCTGGCTTGAAAAGACAGAATTTAAAAACGATCAGCAAAAACAAAAATTAAAACAATTAGATAAAAAATTTCTAGAAAAAGATATCTATAAGGATGATATTTCGGTTCCAAAAGAAACAGCTATTTATTTCTCAAAAATTATTATTCTTTTCTTCCTTTTAATTTATTTCGGAAGTATTTTGTTAGGTATTTATTCATTGTATGAAAAACAATACTGGGGACTAATACTTTTAGGATTCGGTTTTTATTTAACCTATAATCAAATTAAAAAATTACTAGATAAAAATCCTCAAATTATAATTAATGCCGAAGGAATAAAATTAAAAGACAAAAAGCTTGTCAAGTGGAAAGGCATACAAAACGATAGAGTTTTTACGTCAGGAGGAAAAAACCGCACAACTTATTTAGCATTTAACAATGAAATGATTGATATTGGAGAATTAGACATAAAAGATCAAGAATTAGAAAAACTACTTCAAGTCTATCGTGTACGATCGGAAAAACAATAATTCTAACTCACAATAAACTTCCCTTTTTCAGCATCAAAAATAATATGTTCATCTTTGAATAAATTGCTGAAACTCCCATTTGAAATTAAATTACAAGGCTGATCTTGTACTATATTTTCTGGCGTCATCAGAATCATTTCATCACTTAACTGAATAGCCAAATCAATATCGTGTGTTGAAAACAAAATGCATTTTTGAGTTTCTTGTGTTAGCTTCTTTAATAATTTAAATAATGAGACTTTATGCAGCAAATCAAGATGTGTTGTTGGTTCGTCTAAAATAATTAACGGAGTATCTTGTGCCAAAGCTCGTGCAATTAAAACTTTCTGCAATTGTCCGTCACTAATTTGAAAATGTTTTTTTGAAGCTAAATGTTCAATTTGTGTCAAATTCATTGCTTCCTGCACTTTTAGAATATCTTCTTGAGACAATTTATCGACCCAATCGGTATAAGGCTGGCGACCCAAAGCGACTAACTCAAAAACAGAAAGATTACTTGGCGGCAGTTTTTCGGTTAAAACTAAACTTAGATTTTGTGCCAATTCTAATGGTTTATAGTCTGAAATCTTTCTCTCATTCAAATAAACATTTCCTGATAAAGGTTTCTGAATTCCAGTAATCGTTCGCAGTAAAGTTGACTTCCCTATTCCGTTTGCTCCTATTAAAGTAATTAATTTGCCTGCTTCAAGATTTAGATTAAGATTCTCAGCAATAGTCGTAACTCCTTTCTTGGATTTATATCCAATATTTAGATTTGAAGTTGATAAAATATTTTTCATTTTTAAGGCGCTAAGGTTCTGAGATTCTACGATTCTAAGTTTTTTCTTTGCCTAATGATTAAAAAAATCTGCGTAAATCTTTTTAATCTGTGGCAATAAATTATTAAAAATTTCTTTTTCTAACTACAAGCCAAATAACAACCGGCGCACCAATTATAGATGTAACGGCATTTATTGGAAGCGTAACATCAAATCCAGGCATTTGCGAAACAATATCGCAAAACAGCATTATAATAGAACCGAAAAATAAAGTGCTCCAAAATAAAATAGTATGATTGCTGGTTTGAAAAGTTAGCTTTGCAATATGGGGCACTGCCAAACCTACGAATGCAATTGGTCCCGCAAATGCAGTAATAGCTCCAGACAATATGCTGGTTGCAAATATGATTATTAATCTAGCCTGTTTAAAATTCAATCCCATGCTTTTGGCATAATTTTCTCCAAGAAGCAAGGCATTTAATGGTTTGATACTTTTGGCACTCAAAAGCAATCCGATTCCAACACAAAAAGTTAGAATTCCGATGTTTGTCCAAGAGAGATTTCCGAGGTTTCCCATTGTCCAAAAAGTAAATTTCTGAAGTTGTTCTGCCGTACTAAAATACGATAGAATACTTACGATAGCCGTGCTAAAACTTCCAAACATCAATCCCACAATCAATATTGCCATTGTATTTCGTAGTTTTTGCGAAACAATTAAAACCAAGAAAAGAACCAATGTGCTTCCTAAAGTAGATGCCAAAACGATTGCATAAGAAGACAATACAATTACACTTAAAAAAGAAGGCAAAAATCCTGCTCCCAAAATCACAAAAGCAACCCCAAGACTGGCTCCGGAACTTAAACCTAAAACATAAGGTTCAGCAAGCGGGTTTCGAAACAGAGTCTGCATCAAAAGTCCGCTCATTGAAAGTCCCATTCCAGCTAAAACCGCAGTGATGGTTTTAGGAAGACGGTAATTAATGATAATATATTCCCAAGTCGATTTTGTTGCTTGACCTCCTGTTAAACTTGCTACAACATCTTTTAAGGGAATTGTAACCGATCCTAAACTAATGCTCGCAAAAAACATTAGTAACAGTCCTAAAGCCAAAACGACAAATAAAATGGTATTTCTTTTTTTATTCGCCAATTTAATTCAGTTTTGATGCAAAAGTAAATTCGTAGCCCGTCAATAAATCGGGATGAAAAATCTTGATATAATCTTTTAAAACTAAATCTGGACGGCTTGGTGCCAATTCATAATAAACTGTTCCTCCTGTTGCTCCAAGCTTTCCTTCAAAATTATATACCATCTTATTTTTGAAAGCATCAAATTCTGAGTAATGCGGATTCGCTTTTTGCAGTTCATCCAAACTTTTAAAAGATCCTGAAGCAATCCAAACATTAGCCGTTTTCGCTTTATCCAACACCTTTTCAAAAGATAATCCTTCACTTCCCGTTCCTTGTAAGTCAGCCCATAAATAATTTGATTTTGCATCTTTCATAAACTGCGCCACCCAACTATTTCCTTTGGCAACATACCAAACATCTTCGTACATAGAACCGTATAAAACTTTTGAAGTTGCAGGTTTATCTATAACTAACTTTTTAGCCTGATTATAGCTTTCTACGATTTTATCAAAAAGCTCTTTTGCTTTGTCTTCTTTACCAAACAAAGCGCCGTAAAGTTTAATCCACTCGGCTTTTCCTAATGGAGACTGCTCCATCCAATCACCTTGAATAAGTATTTTTAAACCACTTTTCTTCAAATTATCCAACATCGGATTATTATTATCGACACCAAACGTCACAATCAAATCTGGTGACAATTCTATTAATTGTTCGATGTTCAGTTTTTCATTTTGTCCAACGTTTTTCACAGAACCTTTGTCAATTAATGCACGTGTTTTTTCTGAAGAAATATAATCGGTATGTGGAAATCCGACCAATTTATTCTCCACTTCGAGCATTTCCAGAAACGGAATATTGGTTGTCGAAGTTACCACAACACTTTCTAATGGAACTTTTATTGACGGATATTTTTTTAAACTGTCTGGAATTTGTACGTCTTTTTCTTCTAAAATGTAAGTGAATTTCTCCTTAGCATTTGGCCACGGATTGCTCACATTTACAATTGAATAGCCTTCGTTTTTTACAATTGAAAGTCCATATGCATATTGAATACTTTCTGTCGCAACATCAGATTTTACAATAGCTTGCGTTTCATTTTTTTTACAGCTAATTACTAAAAGAAGCAAAAAAACGACTGGTAATTTATGGAAAAAATATTTCATATTTTGTGTTTTGTGTGGGCACAAAGGTAAATCAATTTCTATTTTTTTTGTTTACCTTTATTCGTACAAATTTAAACAAAAGCCTTTTATTTAATGAGTGCGCCAAAAACAAAAATTTGCTCTAGTTGTGAAGCCGCTTTTTCATGCGGAGACATTTCACCTGAAAATAAATGCTGGTGTAATGATTACCCTCCTATTTTCAATCTTTCAGAAGGAGGCGATTGTCTATGCCCTGCATGTTTTAAAGAAGCCTGCGAAGATAAAATTGACGCTTATATTGAAACCCTAACTCCAAAAAAGGCACTTAATAATAAGGCAATGCTTTTACCCAAAACTGACAATTTAATTGAAGGAATTGACTATTATATCGAAAATGGCAATTATGTTTTTAAAGCTTGGTTTCACCTAAAAAGAGGAACCTGCTGTGGGAATAACTGCCGACATTGCCCTTATTAGGAGTTATGAATTATAAATTATGAGTTATGAATGAATAGCTCGTAATTTAATTTATAAATTGCCAAACAAAACTCATAACTCATAATTAATAAAAAATGATTTATTTAATAACTGGTGGTGAGCGCTCGGGAAAAAGTGGTTATGCGCAGAAACTTGCTTTAGAACTTTCCAACTCACCGTTATATGTAGCAACTGCCCGAAAATGGGATGATGACTTCCAAAATCGAATTGATCGCCATCAAAAAGAAAGAGACGAACATTGGACCAATATTGAGAAAGAGAAATATCTAAGTGAAATTGATTTCTCTGGAAAAACGGCCTTAATTGACTGCGTAACGCTTTGGCTGACCAATTTTTTCATTGATACCAAAAATGATGTAGATTTAAGTCTGGAAGGAGCTAAAAAAGAATTTCTTGCCATTGCAAAACACGAAAATGCGAATATCATTATTGTAACAAATGAAATCGGTATGGGTGTTCATGCAGAAACGCACATAGGAAGAAAATTCGTTGAACTTCAAGGTTGGATGAATCAGTTTCTTGCTGCAAATGCAGATCAAGTTGTATTGATGATTTCTGGAATTCCAGTTAAAATAAAAGGTTAAAAATTTCAATAACAATGACAATTTCAAAAATCAATATCCTTTATCTAGCTTTCTTTTTTATTTAATAAAATATTAATTCTGATTCCAAAGCGAATGCTTTAACTTTACAAGGACTAAAAAATTTTGAGATTCAAATTGACATTGATTTTTGAAATTGTTATTGATTTTTGAAAATGAGCCATTTAGACGATATATTAAAATCACGCCGCGACACACGACATTTTACAGCCGATGAAGTTCCTCATTACGTAATTGAAAAAGCTTTGCAAGCAGGACATTGGGCTCCGTCTGTGGGACTGACTGATGCTACAAGATATTATCTCATTAAATCTCATGAGGTTAAAACGTCTATTAAAAAGCTTTTTTTAGATTACAATAAAAAAGCTGAAGAACTTACCGACAATCCAGAACAAAAAGAACTTTACAGATCGCTAAAACTCGAAGCAATTGAAGAAGCTCCAATTGGACTTATAATTGCTTATGATCGCTCGGTTCTCAATCAATTTACGATTGGCACAATTGGCAGTAACGAAGCAGTGAAATTCAGTTCGGTTTGTGCGGCGCAGAATATCTGGCTTTCGCTAACAGAACAAGGTTACGGAATGGGCTGGGTTTCGATTCTCAACTATTATCAGTTTAAAAAAATCCTTGATTTACCCGAAAATATAGAACCGCTTGGTTATTTCTGCATCGGGAAACCAGCTACCAATTATAACAATCAGCCAATGCTGCAGCAATTGCATTGGAAACAAAAATCGGAAGCTCCTATTTGCACTGAAATTAAAGAAATTCATCAAATAAATGTTTCTTCTTTCAATTCAAAATCAGAAAGCAAAATCCATGATAAGTCCGATTTCTATACTCTTTTACAAGACAAAATAGATTCGAAAACTAAACCTGTTGGTTCTTTAGGAACTTTGGAAGCATTGGCTTTTCAAATGGCAACGGTTTTTGAAACTTTGAATCCGAAAATCGTAAAACCTAATATTGTAGTTTTTGCTGCAGATCACGGAATTGCAATTCATGGCGTAAGTGATTATCCGCAGGATGTTACGCGACAAATGGTTAATAATTTTCTGGATGGTGGCGCAGCTATAAACGTTTTCTGTAATCAAAATAATATCGAATTATCGATTGTAGACTCGGGCGTTAATTATGATTTTCCAACCAACGCAAAATTAATCGATGCAAAAATTGCCAAAGGAACTCAGTCATTTCTACACGTTCCCGCAATGAGCGAATCTGAAGTCCAGTTATGTTTTGAGAAAGGAAAATCGATTGTTGAAAATATCGCAAAATCTGGTTCAAACTGTATTGGTTTTGGCGAAATGGGAATTGGAAATACTTCTACAGCTTCTGTTTTAATGAGTATTTTAACCGATTTTCCTATTGAAGATTGTGTCGGAAAAGGAACTGGAGTCGAAAATGAAAAACTGATCTTAAAACAAAATTTACTCAAAAAAGCAATTGAAAGTTATTCCGGTCAAGCCGAAATACTATCGCAACTCTCCTATTTTGGAGGTTTTGAAATTCTTCAAATGTCTGGCGCAATGCTCGAAGCTTTTGAAAATAAAATGCTGATTCTTGTTGACGGTTTCATTTGTACTGTTGCATATTTGATTGCTTTTAAAATAAATCCGAATATCAAACAAAATGCTATTTTCTGCCATTGTTCTGCCGAAAAAGCACATTCAGAATTGCTAAATTATTTAGGAGCAAAACCTATTTTAAATCTTGATTTACGCTTGGGAGAAGGAACGGGTTGCGCTGTTGCTTTTCCAATTTTAAAATCGGCTGAGGCCTTTTTGAATGAAATGGCAAGTTTTGAAAGTGCGGGTATAAGTAGGAAATAGTTTTGTATTTCTAAAAAACAATTATGTCACATAGTGATTTATTCTGATTTTTGTCATTTCGACGAAGGAGAAATCACACTAGAAATTCTACAAAGATTGGCGATTCTCTTTACGGAATATCTTGTATGATTTCTCCTTCGTCGAAATGACAAACTAAATGACAAACTAATTATATAAATGAAAAAAGAACTACACATTTTCTTCACCTGCTTAATGTTTTACACCAGAATTCCGTGTCCAAAAAACATTACGCATCATCCAGATTATTTAAACAAAGCCACAAGATATTTTCCTTTTATCGGATGGATTGTTGGTAGTATTTCCTTTTTGACCTTTTATCTTTTTTCATTTTTTCTTTCAACGGAGATTGCTGTTATATTAGCAATTATTGCTTCTATTTTAACAACGGGTGCTTTCCACGAAGATGGATTCGCTGATGTCTGTGATGGATTCGGCGGAGGCTGGACGAAAGAAAAAATCTTGATGATTATGAAAGATAGTGCCATCGGCGCCTATGGTGCAATCGGATTGGTGTTACTTTTTCTATTAAAATTCAAACTGCTTTCAGAATCAATTTTACTTTTCACTAATAATATTTTACTAGTTTATCTCTTATTTATTTCTGCTCATTCATTAAGCCGTCTGGCAGCAATAAGTATTATTTTTACACACGAATATTCTCGTGAAGATGCTTCGAGCAAAAGCAAACCAATTGCAAAACAATATACTTGGAAAGAAGTTTTTGGCTCTTTCTTTTTTGGTCTAGTTCCTCTGATTGCATTTTCTTGTTTCAATTTGAAATTTCTTCTGGCTATAATTCCTGTTTTTATAACACGATATTTTTTAGCACGCTATTTTCAGAAATGGATTGACGGTTATACTGGAGATTGTCTTGGAGCAACTCAACAGGTTTGTGAAGTGGTATTTTACTTAAGCATTTTATTTTTATGGAAATTTATCTAGTTCGTCATACCGAAACCATCTGCGAAAAAGGAATCTGTTACGGGCAATCAGATGTTGATATTTCAGTTCCATTTGATGAAATTTTTGACAGAATTATTTGTGAACTTCCTTCAGAGGCAATTATATTCTCTAGTCCTTTAAAGCGTTGTGTTATTTTAGCAAAACACATTCAAAAAAATATTAAAACCATTTCTTATCAGGAAGACGAGCGTTTGAAAGAAATGAATTTTGGAGATTGGGAATTAAAAAGCTGGAACGAAATTCCGCAGGAAGAACTCAATCCTTGGATGGAAGATTTTGTAAACATAAAAGTTTCAAACGGAGAATCTTTTGTCGAACTGCACGATAGAGTTGGTGATTTTTTATCTGAAACCATTTCAAAAACAAATCAACCAATTGTTATTGTTGCTCACGCCGGAATCATCAGAAGCATTCTCTGCCATCAGAGTTCACTGCCTTTAAAGGATGCTTTCAATAATAAAGTTGATTTCGGACAAGTTATAAAAATCGATTTTTAGTGCAAATAATTTATAATTTTTCATGAATCTCAAAACAAATTTGAATAATCAATATTTTTAACTTTATCTTTGCAGCAAATTAAGGTTGTGTTTTTGATTTAAAAACACATTAAAAGGGAATCAAGTAAATTCTTGAGCTGTACCCGCAACTGTAAGCTAAGTTCTAAACGAATGCTTGCTGTTAACTACAAACCACTGTTCCGCCACGGCGAATGGGAAGGTAAACAGCAAGACGCAAGCCAGGAGACCTGCCTTTGTAACAATTTATCGAACTCTCGGGAAAAAGAGTGAAGAATTTATGACTTTAAAACGACTTTTTGCTTTTTGTTTTTTTATAATGTGCCAGATTATTTCGGCGCAAAACGATTCTATTACCAGTCTCAAAGAAGTATTGGTTTCAGACAAAAATTTAAAATCCTATTCGGTTTCACAATCTGTTTTAAAACTAAATGACTCTGTTATTGGCAAAAATGAAGCTCTCTTAACCGATTTATTAAACTTTAATTCTACAATTTACTTTAAAGAATACGGGCGTGGAATGTTATCTACGGTAGCTTTTAGAGGAACAACTTCTTCTCAAACAGCGGTAATCTGGAACGGAATTAACATCAATTCCCAAATGAACGGAAGCACCGATTTTAATACCATTTCGGGTTCCGATTACAATTCAATAAGTGTAAAAGCGGGCGGTGGAAGTGTTATTTACGGAAGCGGAGCAGTTGGAGGGACGGTGCATTTAAACAACGATTTGTTATTTTCTAATCGTTTTGAGAATAATTTAAGACTAGACTACGGCAGTTTCAATACAATTGGAGTTAATTACAAAACTTCTATTTCTAACAAAAAATGGAGTGCTCAAATTGGACTTTCGAAAAACAGTTCGACTAACGATTATAAATATCTGAATCAGTACAACTGGAAAGGCGAACAGCGCTGGAATCAAAATGGGCAATATGATGTTATTACTCTAAGCGCCAATGCTGGTTATAAAATTAATGCAAAAAACATCCTAAGATTATACACCCAAAGCTCAAATACCGATAGAAATACTTCTTTAGTTTCCGAATCGGAAATGAAAAGCAAATATGTCAATGGCTTTAATCGGAACTTATTAGAATATGACGGTAATTTTGGAAAGTTTACAACCAATTTAAAAACTGCTTATATTTTCGAGAACTATCAGTATTATGCAGATAATTCTAGTAACATTTATACTTACGGAAAAACTGAAAGCTTTATTACAAAAGCAGATTTAGGATATCAAGTATTCAAATCATTGCAAGTAAACGGAATTTTGGACTATAATAGAACTAAAGGATATGGTTCTGGTTTTGGCGATAATGTGAGAGAAATAAGTTCTGCAGCTTTACTTGTCAAACAAGACGCTTCAGCTAACTGGAAAAATGAATTTGGCGTCCGTAAAGAATTTACAGACAATTATAAATCTCCTGTTCTGTTTTCAGTTGGTTCTTCTTATCAGTTTGGAAAACTATACAATTTGAAATTGAATGCATCACGAAATTTCAGGATTCCAACTTTCAATGATTTGTACTGGGAAGAAGGCGGAAATCCAAACTTAAAACCTGAAAGTTCTTATCAGGCAGAAATAGGAAATGTTTTTACTTTTCAAAATTTTAATATATCGCAGACCTTTTATTACATGAAAATAAAAGATTTGCTAAGATGGGTTCCTGGAACAAATGGAATTTGGATGCCACAAAATACAGACAAGGTAAATAGCTATGGAGCTGAAACATTATTGGGCTGGAAAAAAAGTTTTGGAAAAAACAACTTGACAGCAAATGCAACTTATGCTTATACAGTTTCAGAAAATGTTGAAACCAAAAAACAGTTATTTTTTGTTCCTTTCAATAAAGTTACGGCATCTGTTGCCTATTCAAGAAAAAACATTTCTGCCTATTATCAGTTCCTTTATAATGGCTTTGTCTACACACAATCTGACAACGATCCTGAGAAAATTGTTGATGCTTACAATGTATCAAATATCGGAATTGATTATGATTTTAAACTTTTATCTTCTTTTAAAGTAGGATTTCAGGTCTTAAATCTTTGGAATACATTTTATCAAAGTTTAGAATACAGACCAATGCCTGGAAGAAATTTTAATTTGTACTTAAACCTTAAATTTTAATATAATGAAATTAACTAGATTATTTTTAGCAGCACTTAGCGTTTCGCTTCTTGTTTCTTGTTCTAATGACGATGACTCCAATGATCCAAAAGGAGTTTATGATAATGGAATTTTCATCTTAAACGAAGGAAATTTCACTGATGGAGGTTCTGTTTCTTTCGTTAGCAACGATTTAAATACTTTCACAAAAGATGTATACAATACTGTAAACGGTTCTGATTTTGTTGGAAAATATCTTCAAAATATATTTTTTGATGGAGATAAAGCCTATATCATTGCTGGTGGTTCTAATGTTATAAATGTTGTAAATCGTTATACATTTAAACTTGTAGCAAAAATTGAAACTGGCTTAATTACTCCAAGATACGGTGTTGTAAAAGATGGAAAAGCTTATGTTACTAATGCAAATACTTACGCATCTAGCACAAACCCAGCTGGTAATACAGATGATTTTATCGCTGTTATCAATTTAGCTACAAACAAAGTAGAATCTACAATTGCTTTAAACGCAACGGCTAATCATATTGAAGTTTACAACAATAAACTTTATGTAACTGAACCTTACAACAATAACAAATTACTTATAGTAAATACTGCAACAAACAAACTTGAAACTTCTCTAACTATTGGTCAAGGTGCAGATACAATGGAAGTTAAAGATGGTATTTTGTACGTAATTAGAAGCTCATACGGAGAAAGAAGCGAAATTGTAAAAGTAAAATTATCTGACAATTCTATCAGTAAAATTACTTTCCCTGAGTCTCTTGATGGTGTTAAAAATCTAGACATTAACAACAATAAAATATATTATACTCTAGAAACTGCTGTTTATGCTATAGACTACACAGCAACATCAGCTTCTACAACTCCTATTTTCCAATACAGCTCAACTTCTGAGTATGGAAAAATGTACGGTTTTGCAGTAAAAAATGATAAAATCTTTATTGCAGATGGTGGTGATTTTGCTTCAAGCAGTAAAGCATACATTTATAATTTAAGCGGAAGCTTATTAAAAGAATTAACTGTTGGTGTTGGTCCAAACGGATTCTACTTTAACGATTAATTTATACTTAGAATTAGTTTTTGTTTTTTTTATGGAAAAGGCTTTCAGTGATGAAAGCCTTTTCTATTTATTGTATTTTAGTTTTTTGGAGCATTTTGAAAATACATTCCATGTCTTAGTCCATTTATGATTTTTGAATCTGTCAAATAAGGAGTATTTGGTGTAGAATCATCTAAGATTCTCTTAGCAGTAGATCCTGTAATTTTTGAAATAGCCAAATTAAGCAAAGGCTCAGATGTTTCTCCTAAAACACCATAAGTACTTACTCTTTCATACTGCTGATAAGTTGGCTGTAAACCTTGCTGGTAATCACCAAAACCTGCAGAATTTGAAATTTTAAAGACAAGAGGCTGCATCGCATATTTATGGTTTGGATTGATTCCTTTTTTAGTAAAAAGAGTTTCAGAATCATAAATTGTATACGACCCAACATTTTTGCCCGTTGTAGTTTCTCCAATCTGAACTACGTTGATATAAGGTTTTAATCCATTTACAATCAATTCGCTTGCAGATGCTGTACTTGCAGTGGTAATAATATAAACTGTAGTTAAATTTAAACTGTTTAATGGTTTTCCATCAATATTATTTACAAACCTATAATTTAAACTTTCTAAATCGTCGGCAGTCATATCTTTCATCCACTTCGCATTGAATTGCGTTTTAGCAAAAATCTGATTATCAAACTGTCCTGTAATCATACTAGAAAGTCTAATTGCAGATGTCACAGATCCTCCTCCATTGTATCGAAGATCTAAAATCAGATCTGTAATTCCTTGCGATTTTAATTCGCCAAAAGCTTGATTTAATTTATCGTCATATCCTGGATAAAAACCATTATACATTAAATAACCAATTTTACGACCTCCTGAAGCAATCACTTTGTTAATGAAAATAGGATTTTCTTCTAAAACAGTTTTAGTTAAGGCAACTGATTTTCCGTTTAGAACATAGTTAGTTCCGTTATAATCTGCCAAATCTAAAGTATAACTATCCTGATTTAATAATAGCTGCTGATAATTCGAAACTGTAAGTTTTGTTCCGTTCACACTAGTAAACAAGTCTCCTCGTTTAATAGCTTTTGTAGAAGCATCAGAATTTGGGATAATGTATCGTACAAAACCTACCACATCATTTGATCCTGAAGCCACACGGCTTAATCTAAAATCGACACCATTATTTTTTGTAACACCGCTAAGTTCCTGCTCAAGAACCGTATAATCGTCAACAATCCAGCTGAAACGATCAATCGCATCACCGTTAGGAAATTTACTGACTGGTTTATTTAGCAAGTCTTGAAATAAATCTTCGGGATGAGAATATCCTCTTAAAAATTGATCAAAATCTGGTTGCAAATTACGGCCATCAGCTAGATTTGGAACATCTTGCTGCCATAAATAAACTTCATTTAATCCTCTCCAGATAAATTTATTAATCTGCAAGTCTGCTGGAGCAGCAACATCATCCTGATCTTCACAAGACTGTAAAGAAAATGCGAATAAAAAAAGAAAAAGAATGCTTTTTAAAGT
The DNA here is from genome assembly GCF_003254545.1 of Flavobacterium tistrianum. Taxonomy (GTDB): domain Bacteria; phylum Bacteroidota; class Bacteroidia; order Flavobacteriales; family Flavobacteriaceae; genus Flavobacterium; species Flavobacterium tistrianum. The sequence continues at coordinate 82,151 of NZ_QJRH01000060.1, read as the reverse complement.
TGTTTTCATATCGTGTAGGTTATCTATATTCTGAATAAACGTAAAAGTAGTACCTTTAGTTTTAGCTTCGTTAAAAAGCAGTATTTTTTTTACGCAAAAAAAAATTTTATTTTCCTTGTAACAAATAGAATTGTACCTCGTCTTGAATATATAAGCTAACGATTAACCATCAGATTAATGAACCAAGTTGTATTTATAGAATTAATAAATCCTTTCAAAGACAAAGTTTTTCGTCTGGCAAAAAGATTGCTTACCAGCACCGAAGAAGCAGAAGATGCAACTCAGGAAGTAATGGTAAAATTATGGAACAAAAAAGATAACCTGCAAAGCTATAATAGCGTCGAAGCATTGGCCATGACAATGACAAAAAACTATTGTCTCGATCAGCTAAAATCTAAAAGAGCCAGTAATCTTCAGATTGTCCATAATAATTTTACCGATCGGCAACCGCAATTGGATAAAAAATTAGAAGATCAAGACAGTTTAGAATGGGTTGAAAAAATTATAAACGAAATGCCCGAACAAATGCAACTATTAATTCAGCTTCGGGATGTTGAACAATATGAATTTGAAGAAATAGCCAAAATCGTAAATATGAACGAAACCGCAATACGAGTGGCACTTTCGAGAGCAAGAAAAAAAATTAGAGAATCAATGACAAATACACACCTTTATGGAACTAAATAAAATAGAAGAGATATTAGAAAAATACTTTCAGGGAGAAACTTCTATTGCTGAAGAAAATCAATTAAAAGAATACTTTTCTTCATCAAATGTTGCGCAGCATTTGGAGCAGTACAAACCTATGTTTGGCTATTTCTCTCAAGCAAAAGAACAGAAATCGACGTATGAGATTCCACTACAAACTAAGAAACGAAACGTAGCGTGGTTATCGATTGCAGCTTCTGCTGTTGTTTTGCTTGGAATCGGAACTTACTTTTTTGTTAGCGAAAAAAATGATACTACTGCAGTAGCTTCGCAAACCGAATTAGGAACTTACGATGATCCAGAAGAAGCCTTAAAAGCAACTCAAAAAGCTTTGGCTTTATTATCAAACAATGTTAATGTAGGTATTGAAAGTGTACACTATATTAAAGAATACGAACAATCAAAAAACAAAATTTTTAAACAGTAATTAAATTCAATCAAAAATGAAAAATTTCATCATAACACTAGTATTCGCCTTCGTTACAAATGTATTTTATGCACAAGGCGCATTTGACAAATTTGACGGTCAAGACGATGTAACCTCAGTAATTGTAAACAAAAAAATGTTTGATTTAATGAGCAAAGTAAAAACTGACACTTCTGATAAAGAAACTCAGCAATATATTGCTCTAATCAAAAAACTGGATTACTTAAAAGTGTTTACCACTAAAAATCCAAAAATCGAAGCCGACATGAAAGCTACTGCCGATAAATATGTAAAAACAGCCGGTTTAGAAGAATTAATGCGAGTAAATGATGGCGGAAAAAACGTTAGAATAATGGTAAAATCTGGCGCTACTGACACACAGATAAGAGAACTTTTAATGTATGTTGACGGTGCAAAAAATGACGAAACTGTTTTACTATCTTTAACTGGTAATTTTGATTTAAATGAAATTTCAGTACTAACTGACAAAATGCAACTTCCTGGCGGTTCTGACTTAAAGAAAGCTTCTAAAGGCAAAAAATAAAATGAAAAAAGGTATCTTCATCTTAGCACTTACAGCTCTTCTAACTTTAGGAAGCTGTAATTATGAACCTTCACTGCAAAAGTATTTTGTTGAAAATTCAGAGAAAAAAGATTTTATAGCTTTGGATATTTCGCCAAACATTTTAAATGTTGATAAAACAAAATTATCTGCCGAACAAAACGAAGCTTTAAACTCGTTTGACAAAATGAATATTCTGGCTTTTAAAGCTGATGAAAGTAATCAAGCTCAGTTTGAGACAGAAAGAACAAAAGTAAAAACCATATTAAAAGATCCGAAATATCAGGAATTAATGAAGTTTGGATCTGGAAAAGAAGGCGCTTCTGTAAGCTACGTTGGAAGTGACGACAATATTAAAGAGTTTGTCATTTTTGCCAACAGAAAAGAAACTGGTTTTGCAGTAGTTCGAGTGTTAGGCGAAGATATGAATCCAAATAACATTATGACTTTAATGTCTGTTTTACAAAAATCTAAAATAGATATGGAACAGTTAAAACCTCTAGAACAATTGCTTAAAAAATAAAACATCTTACTTTTTTACAACGAGAAAAGCTTCAATTATGGAGCTTTTTCTTTTATTTATTTTGAGCGATTTTACTGAACAAAACAGCAGGTTTTTACTTTGGCATGAATCTAATTTAATTATATTTGTGGCTTACCAAAATAATAAATTATAATACAAAAAACATCAAATGCCTTTATCGCCGCATCTTGGGTTGCGCTTGGAGCCGGAACAATCGGTTTTATTGTTGGACTTGCCCGAGCCGAAATGCTTTTAAACGAAAAAGGATATTATTTCACCGTTCTAATGTTCGGCCTTTTTGCTGTTGTTTCATTACAAAAAAGTGTAAGAGACCGATTAGAAAAACTTCCTGTTACTGATATTTATTACGGAATCTGCTGGTTTGGAACTTTACTATCAATCGTTCTTTTAGTTGTTGGATTATGGAATGCAACAATTTTACCAAGCGAAAAAGGCTTTTATGCCTTTGCTTTTCTACTAGCATTATTCGGTGCAATTTCAGTTCAGAAAAATACTAGAGACAATATGAACTTTAATCAAGGCGAATAAAGTTTTTAATTCAGAAATAAAAAAGCTCCAATTTTCATTGGAGCTTTTCTTTTATAATACAATCTGAGATTATTTACTCAAATACATTTTTCTTCTAGAGTATAACTCGTAGAATTGATCGTCTTTTAAGTCATCAATAAACAAGATACTTTCTCCTGTCGATTTCATTTCTGGCCCTAACGCTTTGTTTACGTTCGGGAATTTGCTAAAAGAGAAAACTGGTTGTTTGATAGCGTATCCGTTTAATTTTGGGTTGAAATCAAAGTCAGTTACTTTATTGTGACCTAACATTACTTTTGTAGCGTAGTTTACGTAAGGCTCTCCGTAAGCTTTAGCAATGAACGGAACCGTTCTTGAAGCTCTTGGGTTTGCCTCGATGATGTAAACCGTATCATCTTTAATCGCAAACTGAATGTTGATCAAACCAACCGTTTTTAAAGCTCTCGCAATTTTATGCGTGTGATCTTTAATTTGCTGCATTACAAACTCTCCTAGGTTGAAAGGAGGCAATGTTGCGTTACTATCTCCAGAGTGAACTCCACAAGGCTCAATGTGCTCCATAATTCCGATGATGTAAACATTTCCATCAGCATCACAAATTGCATCAGCTTCAGCTTCGATTGCTCCAGCTAAGTAGTGATCTAGAAGCAATTTGTTTCCTGGAATTGCTTTCAACAAATCGATAACGTGCTCTTCAAGCTCTTTTTTGTTGATTACAATTTTCATTCCTTGACCTCCTAATACATAAGAAGGACGAATTAAAAGTGGGAAATCTAAAGTATCAGCTAGTTTTGAAGCCTCATCAGCTGTTTCAGCGATTCCAAATCGTGGGAAAGGAATATGCAATTCAGTCAATAAGTCTGAGAAACGTCCTCTGTCTTCTGCTAAGTCAAGTGCATCAAAACTAGTTCCGATGATTTTCACACCGTATTTAGATAATTTGTCTGCCAATTTAAGAGCCGTCTGACCTCCAAGCTGCACGATTACACCTTCTGGTTTTTCATGTTGGATAATATCATATATGTGTTCCCAGAAAACTGGCTCGAAGTATAATTTATCAGCCGTATCAAAGTCTGTAGAAACCGTTTCAGGATTACAGTTAATCATGATCGTTTCGTAACCGCATTCTTTAGCTGCTAAAACTCCGTGTACACAAGAGTAATCAAACTCGATTCCTTGACCAATTCTATTTGGCCCAGAACCTAAAACGATTACTTTCTTTCTATCTGTTACGATACTTTCGTTGTCTACAAAACGTTCTCCGTTTGCTTTTTCAATTTCAGCTTCGAATGTTGAGTAGTAATATGGTGTTTTTGCTTTAAACTCAGCCGCACAAGTATCAACCAATTTGAATACACGGTTGATGTTCATGTTCATACGCAAAATATGCACTTCACTTTCTAAACAACTCATCATGTGAGCGATTTGTCTGTCTGCAAAACCTTTTTGTTTTGCTTCAAGCAATAATTCTTTAGGAAGATTTGAAACTTTGTAGTTTGAAATTTCTTTTTCTAAAGTATAAAGCTCTTCGTATTGTTTCAAGAACCACATATCGATTCTTGTAATTTCGTGGATTGTGCTCAACGGAATCCCCATTGCGATTGCATCATAAATTACGAATACACGATCCCAGCTTGCATAAGTTAGTTTTTCGATAATTTGTTCGTAATTTTTATATCCTTTTCCGTCAGCACCTAAACCGTTTCTCTTAATTTCTAGAGATTGAGTTGCTTTGTGAAGGGCTTCTTGGAAAGAACGTCCGATTCCCATAACCTCACCTACAGATTTCATCTGAAGACCTAAAGTTCTGTCTGACCCTTCAAATTTGTCGAAGTTCCAACGTGGTATTTTTACGATTACATAATCTAAAGTTGGTTCAAAAAGAGCCGAAGTAGATTTTGTAATTTGGTTTTGCAACTCATCTAAGTTGTAACCTAAAGCCAGTTTAGAAGCAATTTTAGCAATTGGATATCCAGTTGCTTTTGATGCCAAAGCAGAAGAACGAGATACACGAGGGTTGATTTCGATTGCTACGATATCTTCTTTTTCGTCTGGCGAAACTGCAAATTGTACGTTACATCCTCCAGCAAAATTTCCGATACTTCTCATCATTAAGATAGCGTAGTCACGTAATTTTTGGAAAGTTGTATCAGATAAAGTCATTGCTGGCGCAACTGTAATAGAATCTCCAGTATGGATTCCCATTGGATCCATGTTTTCGATAGAACAGATAATTACAACATTATCATTTTTATCTCTTAAAAGCTCTAACTCATATTCTTTCCATCCCATCAAAGCTTTGTCGATCAAAACTTCGTGAATTGGAGAAGCTTCAAGTCCGCGAGTTAAAAGCTCATCAAAATCTTCTTTTTTGTAAACCACAGCTGCTCCAGTTCCTCCAAGCGTAAACGATGGACGAATTACAAGCGGAAAACCAAACTCCTGAGCAATTTCTTTTCCTTCTAAGTAAGAAGTAGCTGTTTTTGCCGGTGCAGTTGGTACATTAATTTTTTCTAAAAGCTGTTTAAACTGCTCTCTGTCTTCAGTAATATTAATTGCATTTACATCAACACCGATTAATCTTACTCCGAAATCCTGCCAGATTCCTTTTTCCTCAGCTTCCAAACACAAGTTCAATGCTGTTTGTCCTCCCATTGTAGGTAAAACTGCATCAATTTGCGGATGTTCCTTAAGAATCTCAATAATCGATTTTGTCGTTAAAGGTTTCAAATAAATATGATCGGCCATAGATGGGTCGGTCATAATCGTCGCTGGATTCGAGTTAATCAAGATAACCTCAATTCCTTCTTCACGAATCGAACGTGCAGATTGAGATCCCGCATAATCGAATTCGCAAGCTTGGCCAATAACAATAGGTCCTGAACCTATTATTAAAACTGATTTTATTGATGTGTCTTTAGGCATTTTGTATGTATTGTGTAGTTATTTACGTTTTAAAAACCTCTCTAGTGTATTATAAACTAGAAAGTTGGATAAAATTTTACCGAAAAGGTATAAAAAAAGGCGATACTAAAAAAGTAATCGCCTTATGTATGTTTATACAAACATTATTTTTTGTGTCTAGGCTCGCTAGAAACAGTTAATTTATGTCTTCCTTTTGCTCTTCTACGCGCTAGAACTTTTCTTCCATTCGCAGAAGCCATTCTGTCCATAAATCCGTGCTTATTTCTTCTTTTTCTTTTCGATGGTTGAAATGTTCTTTTGCTCATTGCTTTGTATCTTTAAAAATGGTATCTATTAACTCGTTTATTTGGTTTTGGATATCGTTGTTCAAAAACCGAGTGCAAATATACAAAGACTTTTTTTTCTGGCAAGTACTTTTATAAAAATATTTTTAATTCCTTTTACTATCTTTGCAATCACAAATTTACAATAATTATGTTTCACAAGAATATTAAACTTATTTTGGCCGGACTTCTTGTAGTGGCGGGCATTTGGCAATTTACAGAAAGTAATATCGGAAATGGTATATTTTTGATTTTATTGACTGCAATTCCAATTTTTCTTTATTTTAAAAACGAATTTATCCTTTTAGCCTTCCTTAAATTAAGAAAACAAGACTTCGCAGGAGCTAATAAATGGTTATCATATATCAAAAATCCAGAAGGTGCATTAGTAAGAAAACAACAAGGGTACTTAAATTATTTACAAGGCATCATGTTATCTCAAACTAACATCAACCAAGCAGAGAAACATTTCAAAAAAGCAATCGAACTTGGACTATCAATGGATATGGATTTAGCTGTAGCTAAATTAAACCTTGCAGGAGTTGCAATGTCTCGCAGAAGAAAATTGGAAGCGACTAATTTATTAAACGAAGCTAAAAAATTAGACAAGCAAGGTATGCTGAAAGAGCAAATCTCTATGATGAAAGAACAAATGAAGAAAATCTAACGATTTTTTAAATTCCAAATATTAAAAATCCCAAATTCTAAAAAGGAGTTTGGGATTTTTTATTTTAGATTGTTGAGTTTAGATTTTAGATTTTTCTTAACTGACATTTTCCGCATAGTTTGTCATCCTGAGGAACGAAGGATCTCCGTAAGAAACTCCGCAAAGTAAATTACCAATCTTTGTCGAGCTACTTGCGAAGATTTCTCCCTAGGGTCGAAATGACAAGATCGCGTGTAAATGTCCTTAAATACACCTTTGTCAAAGTTTTAAACTTTGACAAAGATTTGGAATTTGGAATTTAAAAATTGGAATTTAATCCAGTATTATCGAAGGCAAATTCTCATTCAACCATTTATACTTATTGAGAATCATAATATGGGTTCCTCCTTTAACCAAAATGCATTTATCAATATATTTAATTGGAAAAACATCGTCTTGGTCTCCGTGAATATGAATTACATTTTCGTCGATTTGATCGCGATCCCATAAGATTACACTTTCTACAGCCCATTGCAGATAACCTAAATCACGAACAGATAGAAACTTCTCGTATAATTTTATTCTCTTATTGACTTTTTCTCCAAAAGAAAACTTGGCAAGCTTTTCAATATTAAGAATCAACTGCATTGGAATTAGTTTGTAAGCTTTTGTGCTCTTTCCTATTTTCATTCTTCTAGGAAATTCGTGATTACTTCTTACGCTCGATATAATAATAACTTTTCGCGCTTTTATATGTTTCGAAATTTCCTGCACTAAGATTCCTCCAAAGGAAACTCCGATTAAAACAGGATTTTCGTCTTTTATATTTTTACTAATTCGAAGCGCATAATCTGATAAAGATTCTTTTGGGTTTGGAATTTCCCATTCGAGAAGATGCGTTTCAAAAATATCTTCATCCAATTTTATTCTTTCAAAAATAGATGAACTCGCAGCCAAACCTGGCATAAAATAAACTGGAATTTTACTCATAACATTAAAATGAAATTACCATTAGGATATTTATTCTAAAAAATAAAGTTACCTTTTTTAATATCATTATAATCAAATTTCAGACCTATTTATTGCGTCTGGCTCAAAAAATCAAACTTCAAAACAATAACTTAAAGTTTATAGCTGCAAAAAATAATTTAATATTGAAAATCAAATGATTACCTTTGCATTTCGAAATATTTTTTGATTTTAAATCTTATAAAGAATTTTCTTTCAATACGTATTTCGAGTCCCAAATTCACTATTTACCAATATCCTAACAAGAAATTACTATGGAAACATCTGTAACTATGGAAATCAAAGACAACACATTTGCACGCCAATTCGAAACTGTCATCCCTGAAGGAATGTTAGCAGTTGAGTATCAATTTCAAGAAAAGAAAATCTTTTTAACCAAAATCAACAAGCCTGATTCATTCGAGAACGAAGAAACAATCAACACTTTGCTTAAAAATATATTAGATTTAAGTGCTGAAAAAAATTACAGAGTAGTTCCGATTCATCCAAAGATTGTTTCGTTTTTCAAAAAAAATCCAAGATATAAAGAATTACTTCCTCCAGGAATTAGAATTTAAAAATATCCTATAATTCGGAGCCACAACCCTCCTATTACCATATAGATTAAGAGCATAACCAAACCGGTTATAAGCCCTTTGACCCACCAGCTCTTTAGGTCAACGTAACCGCTCCCGAAAAATACGGGTGCCGGACCATGGCCATAATGAGTTAAAGTTCCGTAAAGCGATCCGACAAAACCAAGCATAAACGCTAGCAACAACCCCGGAATTCCGAGCGAAACACCAACACCAAGTAAAGCTGCGTACATTGCTGCAACGTGCGCAGTTGCACTTGCGAAAAGATAATGACTAAAGAAATACACTAATATAATAATCGGAAAAGCCATTTGCCAGCTTAATCCGCCAATTTGTGCTTTTACTAAATCACTGAACCACGCTATAAAACCTAATTCGTTTAGCGAACTCGCCATCATAACCAAAACAGAAAACCATACAATAGTATCCCAAGCTCCTTTTTCTGATTTTACATCTTCCCAAGTCAAAACTGAAGTTAAAAGTAAAATTACCAATCCGATAAAGGCGGTTGTTGTTGCATCGATAGAAAACAAGTCCCCTGTCATCCAAAGGAAAAGCAGAATGAAAAATGTAAGCAACATCATCCATTCGTCTCTTGTAATCGCTCCCATTTCTTTCAATTTCTGTGATGCAATTTGTGGAGCATCTCCAGTCTTTTTTAATTCTGGAGGGTAAATTTTATATAAAACAAACGGAATTACAATAAAAGCACACAAACCCGGAACAATCGCCGCCGCAGCCCATGACATCCAACTGATTTTTATTCCCAGATTAAGCGCAAACTTCTGACACATCGGATTACTTGCCGTTCCTGTTAAAAACATAGAAGAAGCAATCAAATTCATATTATAACTATTCAAAGTCAAATAAGCCCCTAATTTTCTATGTGTTTCAGGTTTGTCTGGCATTGAGCCAAAACTCATCGACATTGATTTCATAATCGGATAAACGATTCCTCCTCCTCTAGCGGTATTACTTGGAACAGCTGGCGCTAAAACCAAATCTGCCAATCCTAAACCATACGCTAATCCCAGAGAACTTTTTCCGAATATTTTTATGAATAAAAAAGCAATCCTGTTTCCAAGACCTGTTTTTATAAATCCTCTTGCTATAAAGAATGAAATTCCAATCAGCCAGATTACTTTATCGCCAAATCCTTTTAATGCTAAAGTGATTGATTTTCCAGGATCTCCAGGAGCCAAAACCTGAGACATTGCCGTCAAGGCAATAGCAATCATACACATAGTTCCCATCGGAGCTGCTTTTAAGATGATTCCTAAAATAGTAGCTACGAAAATGGCAAATAAATGCCACGCTTCTATCACAACACCTTCTGGAGCTGGAATAAACCAAATGGCAACTAAAACTGCCAGCGTAATTAGAGTCTGTGGAATTTTTACTTCTTTCATAAAACAAAAATTAAGTGAATTAAATTCTGAGCTGCAACTGAATTAAAAATAAATCATTATCGTAGGTTGTTGTACTTGGAATGCTTTTATCAAATCTATCAATCTCAAATCCCATTTCTATACGACCCGTATATGATTTTCCGAATTCTAAACTGACCATTGGCGTATAAGTGGTGCGTACGTTTGAATTGATTTTATAACTAGGATCAAAAGTTTCGTAACGACACGACAATTCGAGCGCTGTGAGTTTTTGATAATTTACGGTATATCTAAAGTTTGGAAGGAAATAAATACCTCGCATTTGATAATCTGAAACATTATCTGTTTTTCCGTCGACCGGAAGCGAATAGTACAAATTATGATTTGTTCCTTGTTTATATTCTATCTGCAAATCAAAACTAAACTTATCCGTCAATTTAAAATCGCTTGTAATATCTGCTCCGATTGCAAAAACATCTTCTTTAAAAACTTTTCCGAAACCGCCGTTTAAACCTAAATTAATTTTATGTTCTTTTGACAAACCGAAAACCCATCTGGAAGAATATTGCTTTCCGTTGTCTTTGTCCATTTCTACATTTTTCCCATTTCCATTTAAAACCGAAATGGCATAATTCACTGGAATTTTCCCAATATCAAAAGCTCCCGTTGCCGATGCACCAATCTGAAAACTTGTCCATCCATTTTTCCCAAACTCATAATATTGATTCGAGAAATCAAAAGATTTAATAATATCTACTGGAACAAGCTCTTCAATACCAAATGCTGGACGAAATTGTCCTCCTGTTAAGGCTATATATTTATTAAAAGTATATTTTCCGTAGGCATTTTCAAGAACTTTACCTTTTGTATCTGATTTAAAATCTGCAAGATTCACCAGAATTACGATTTCTGTTGTTTCGCTTAGTTTGGTATTTAAGCCAACACGCATTCTTTTTATATCAAAAGAGCTTTGTGTTGCATCTCCCGTCGAATGATGAGTTCCTAAAACATCTACATTATCTCCAAAACTTTCTAAATATCTCGCCTGAAGCAGTCCTTTTAACTGAAACTGCGGATATTTTACTTCTCCATTCTCTGTTTTATCGGTCTTATCAGCTCCTTGATTCAAATCGCCTTGGGCGTGTAAAAAAGTTGGCGTTATAAAAAAAAGAAAAAAAATTGGCATTAGTAGACTTTTACTCATAGGCTTAAAATAATTTGAAACATTAATGCTTATATAGCCGATTTAAAAAAATCAGCTCTTTATTCTTGAGATCAAAAGTTAACAGCTTATAGTCAACATGGAATGGAAGTACTAAAATAACAAAAAAAGATATTTTATGTAAAAAAAATTGCATTAAAATACTGTTATGGATTATAAATAAAAAAAGGGCATAAGATTAAATCTTACACCCTTTAGAATTTATATTGAAAAATATTATTTCTCGATTTCTCTCATCGAATCCATTTTCTTATGAGCCAAGAAACCAGCCACATCTTCAAAATGTTCTTTTACTCGCTTATTTCCGAATTCGAAAACCTTAGTAGCCAAACCGTCTAAGAAATCACGGTCGTGAGAAACTAAAATTAAAGTTCCATCAAAATCTCTTAAAGCATCTTTGATAATATCTTTAGTTTTCATATCTAAGTGATTCGAAGGTTCATCCAGAATCAATAAGTTCACTGGCTCCAATAACAATTTGATCATTGCCAAACGAGTTTTTTCTCCTCCTGAAAGTACTTTTACTTTTTTAGTGATATCATCTCCTTGGAACATGAAAGCGCCTAAAATATTTTTGATTTGCGTTCTGATATCTCCAACAGCAATACTATCAATAGTTTCAAAAATAGTAGCATTCTCATCTAATAGCGCCGCTTGATTTTGAGCAAAATACCCAATTTGAGCGTTATGTCCGATTTCAACGCTTCCAGAATCAACACCTATTTCCTTCATGATGGCTTTAATCATTGTTGATTTTCCTTCACCATTCTTTCCAACGAAAGCTACTTTCTGACCGCGTTCGATTACAATATTTGCATCTTTAAAAACAACATGATCTCCATAAGCTTTAGACATTTCTTTTACAATAACTGGATATTGACCAGAACGTGCCGCTGGCGGGAATTTTAAACGCAATGCAGATGTATCAACTTCATCAACCTCTACTATTTCAAGTTTCTCAAGCATTTTGACACGAGATTGAACAGCGTCTGTTTTAGAAAATGTTCCTCTGAAACGCTCAATAAAAGCACGGTTTTCAGCAATCATTTTCTGTTGTTCATCATACGCTTTTTGCTGATGAATTCTACGATCTTTTCTTAATTCTAAGTAATGAGAATATTTTGCTTTGTAATCGTAAATTCTTCCCATCGTAACTTCGATAGTTCTGTTTGTAATATTATCTACAAACGCTCTATCGTGAGAAATTACCACAACTGCTTTTGCTTGAGTCAACAAGAAATCTTCTAACCATTGAATACTCTCGATATCCATGTGGTTTGTTGGTTCATCCAGCAAAATTAAATCTGGTTTTCTTAAAAGGATTTTAGCCAACTCGATACGCATTCTCCATCCTCCTGAAAATTCTGAAGTTTGACGTGCGAAATCTTCTCTTTCAAAACCTAAACCAACTAATATTTTCTCAACTTCTGCTTCGTAATTCACTTCTTCGATAGCATAAAACTTCTCGCTTAAGTCAGAAACTCTTTCGATTAATTTCATGTATTCGTCGCTTTCATAATCAGTACGAACTGTCAACTGTTCATTGATATCATCAATTTCAGATTTCATTTTAAAAATTTCACTGAAAGCTTTTGACGCTTCTTCCATTACTGTCGCACCATCTTCAGTAAGCAAATGCTGAGGCAGATAGGCAATTACAGCTTCTTTCGGAGCCGAAATACTTCCTGTAGAAGGTTTGTTTACACCAGCAATTATTTTTAAAAGTGTCGATTTTCCCGCACCATTTTTACCCATAAGGGCAATTTTATCATTTTCATTAATAGCAAAAGAAACATCGCTAAAAAGTGTAGTTCCGCCAAACTGAACCGAAATATCGTTAACTGTAATCATTTGTGTTTGTGAATTTTGTTTAATCGGTTAATCGTTTATCCGACTACCCATTTTTTTCGTGCTGCAAAGATAGATTTAATTAGATAATGTGCCAATTTGATAATTAGATAATTTTGAAAATGTGCCAATTAGATAATACACTAACTAAATAAGATCTAAATCGTAATGAACGAAACCTCAATGGTTTTGCTAAATTTTAAAATTTTAATCTTATCTTGTATAAGAATTTAAAAATCAGCAAAATATGAGAACGAAATTAAAACTGACCGTCTACTTAATTGCAGGATTACTATTTGGACTTACTGCAAATGCACAAAAAACCGTAATTAAAAAAGAAGCTTTGCCTGCGAATGCTCAAACATTCTTAAAGACACATTTTGGATCTAAAAAACCGAGCTATATATTGGAAGACAAAGAAATTCTTTCGACAGAATACAAAGTTCAATACGACAATCAGATTGAAATCGAGTTTGATAAAAAAGGAAACTGGAAAGAAGTGGAAGCAAAAAACAGTAAAGTTCCAAAATCTATTATCCCTAAAAAAGTTGCTTCTTATATAAAATCAAATTTCCCTAAAGAAGACGTAACCAAAATAGAACTTGGAAGTTCTGGTTATGAAACAAAATTAACCAATGGTTTGGAACTAAAATTCAACCTGAAAGGAGATTTTATTAAGATTGACAAATAAGTTGAATTAGAAAATGTGTCAATTAGGAAATTAGAAAATTCTCAAAACCTTAAAATAACAAAACCCTACAGGATTTAAAAACCTGTAGGGTTTGCTATAATTATCTAATTTTCAAATTGACTAATTATCTCATTAATCTTTTCTCCATTTTTTAGTTTCTTCGAAAATATGCTCCATAATTGCAGCTTCAGTTGCATCGAATTCAATATTTCGCCTACTCATTACTAATCTTGCCGTTTCAAAAGCTTTTTTAGTTACATAAGTTGTAAATCCTGCAGCACCTCCCCAAGAAAAACTTGGAACAAAGTTGCGAGGAAATCCGCTTCCGAAAATATTAGCGCTTACACCAACGACAGTTCCTGTATTAAACATCGTGTTGATTCCGCATTTACTATGATCTCCCATCATTAAACCGCAAAACTGAAGTCCTGTTTTAGCAAAACCTTCTGTTTCGTAGCTCCATAATTTCACTTCTTCGTAATTATTTTTTAGGTTTGAGTTATTAGAATCTGCTCCGATATTGCACCATTCTCCTAAAACTGAATCTCCTAAAAACCCTTCATGTCCTTTATTTGAATTCGCAAAAAGAACTGAGTTTTTAACCTCTCCTCCTATTCGGCTCCCAGGTCCAACAGTAGTTGCCCCATAAACTTTAGCTGACATTTTTACCATTGCATTTTCGCATAAAGCAAATGGTCCGCGAATTACGGTTCCTTCCATAATTTCGGTATTTTTACCTATATATATAGGACCAGTCGATGCATTTAAAGTTACAAACTCTAGTTTTGCTCCTTCTTCGATAAAAATATTTTCTGGCGAAATTACATTAACGCTTTTAGGAATTGGCTGAGACGTGCGGTCTTCAGTCAGATATTTAAAATCTTGGCGAATCGCAGCATCATTTTTTGAGAAAATATCCCAAGTATGCTCTATCGTAATGCAATCTTCGTTGTACTGAATAATTTCGTAAGAATCAAAATCGACTTCGTCTTGATTTTCGCTCGCAAAAAACGCAATTATATCTTCTCCTTTAAAGATTGCCTGATTTTCTGTCAAATTAGAAACCATCTCCGCAAGAGTATCATTTGGCAAATACGCTGCGTTGATCATTACGTTTTCCTCCATTTCAACCATTGGAAATTTTTCAGACAAATATTCTTCGGTTATCGTAGTGATTGTAGAACCTAGATATTTTTCCCATTTCTGGCGAATTGTCATAATTCCTACCAAAATATCAGCTACTGGCCGTGTAAAAGTAAAGGGTAATAAGGCATTCCGAACGGGACCGTCGAAAAGAATGTAGTTCATAAATAATTGAGTGTTTGTTAAAATTTGATTTGGTTACCTGGCACCAAAGTTACAAATATTTATGTTTTACATTAAGCAAGTTTATATGTAAATAGCCACGAATTCACGAATTGATACAAATAACATCATACTAATGATTTCACAAATACTTTAAACATAAGCTTTACAAGAGAATAATTCGTGAATTCGTGGCAAATAAAAAAACATAAAAAAAGCCTTTCATAATTGAAAGGCTTTTGTATAATTTAAAACAGCTATTATTTTTTAGCGTGTTTAGCGTATTTAGTTTTGAATTTATCAATACGTCCTGCAGTATCGATAAGTTTAGATTTACCAGTATAAAAAGGGTGAGATGTTCTAGAAATCTCCATTTTTACAACTGGATACTCAACTCCGTCAACTTCAATTGTTTCTCTTGTATCTGCAGTAGATTTAGTGATAAAAACCTCATCATTCGACATGTCTTTAAATGCAACTAATCTGTAATTTTCTGGGTGAATTCCTTTTTTCATCTTTTCTTTTATTTATTGTTTGGAGCACTTTTATTTTGAAGCTTTTTCATGGTTAGAAAAAGGTGTAAACAAATAATACTCTTTTTTGTTTAAAAATTTAATTATTTTTGAGTGTGCAAATTTACAATTCTTTTTTAATAAACAAACAGTTAGCTTACTTTTTTTTAGTTTATTTCGAAAAGCTTTTTTTATATTCGATTATAGTGGGAATTACTATATTTGTGGATTAATTTTAAACATATCGAAATATGATTAATGAAGTTATAAAAAAGAATGGAGTTACGTATGGTGTAATGATCGGAATTGCATCGGCTTTGGTTACCGCTACAATCTATGCTATTGATTTAAATCTGTTTACAGCTTGGTGGATGGGAATACTAGGAATCGTAATAAGCCTTACAATTAGTATCATTTTACTTTCTAAAACTAAGAAAGATTTAAACGGTGTTTTTCCTTTTAAAGATGCTTTTACTACTTATTTTATAGCTGCTGTAATCGGTATTTTAATATCTACAACTTTCAACATTGTATTATTTAATTTAATTGATCCAGGTGCAAAAGACACTTTAAGCGAAATTATGATCAAATATACTATTGGTATGATGCAGAAATTTGGTACGCCAGCTTCAGCAATTAACGAAGCTGTTGCCAAAATGAAAGAAAGCAATCCGTATTCTACTTTTGAATTATTAAAAGGATCTGTTTTTGCTATGGTTGTAAGCGCAATTTTCGGATTAATTTTCGCAGCATTTTTTAAAAGCAAATCTACACAAGAATAAAAATATAAATGAATTTATCTATACTTATACCGCTTCTAAACGAGGAGGAATCACTTAAAGAACTCTATACATGGATCATTAAAGTGATGCAATCTAACAATTACTCTTATGAAATCATTTTTGTAGATGATGGTAGTACAGATAATTCTTGGCAGATTATTGAAGGTTTCTCTAACGAAAATCCAAATGTAAAAGGAATTCGTTTCATGAAAAACTTCGGAAAATCTCAAGCTTTGCATGCTGGTTTTGCAAAAGCAAAAGGTGATGTTATCATTACTATGGATGCCGACTTGCAAGACAGTCCAGACGAAATTCCTGAATTGTATGAAATGATTACAGCTCAGAAATACGATTTGGTCTCTGGCTGGAAAAAGAAGCGTTACGATTCTGTTGTAGCAAAAAATCTTCCTTCAAAATTATTCAACTGGGCAGCTAGAAAAACTTCTGGTGTTGAATTGAATGATTTTAACTGCGGATTGAAAGCCTACAAAAATGTTGTGGTAAAAAACATTGAAGTTTCTGGTGAAATGCACCGTTATATTCCAGTTTTAGCTAAAAATGCTGGGTTTGGAAAAATTGGCGAAAAAGTGGTAATTCACCAAGCAAGAAAATATGGTGAAACGAAGTTTGGAATGGAGCGTTTTATAAACGGATTCCTGGATTTGATTACCATTTGGTTTTTATCAAGATTCGGAAAAAGACCAATGCACTTATTCGGTGCCATAGGATCCTTAATGTTTATTATCGGATTTTTATCTGCTGGTTACATTGGAATTTCTAAACTATACCATATGTATACAGGAATGAAATACAGCTTGGTTACAAACAATCCATGGTTTTATATTGCTTTGACTACGATGATTCTTGGCACTCAATTGTTTTTAGCAGGTTTCTTAGGAGAAATTATTCTAAGAACAAAAAGCAATGAGGCAAGATATAAAGTAGCACGAGAGGTTAATTTTTAAAACAATATTATAGTCTTTAAAATATTTTTAATTAAGTCATAAAATTATTGCATAAAGCACCTTTGAGCCTTAATAAAAATTTATTTTTAAATAAATCATAAAACGAAATCAAAATGAATATCGCACCAAATATACTAAACGCAGTCAATGAATGGTTAACACCAACATTTGATAAGGAAACGCAAGCTGCAGTTAAAGAATTAATGACCACTTCTCCAAAAGAATTGGAAGAGAGTTTTTACAAAAACTTAGAATTCGGAACTGGAGGAATGCGTGGTGTTATGGGTGTTGGCGATAACAGAATCAACAAATATACACTTGGAAAAAACACTCAAGGATTATCTGATTACCTCCATAAAGTTTTTCCAAACGAACCTTTAAAAGTGGTTATTGCTTACGATTGCCGTCATAACAGCAATACTTTAGCAAAAGTCGTAGCTGATGTTTTCTCGGCAAATGGAATTCAGGTTTATTTGTTTTCTGATTTGAGACCAACTCCAGAATTATCTTTTGCTCTTAAATATTTAAAATGCCAATGCGGAATTGTTTTAACAGCTTCTCACAATCCGCCAGAATATAACGGTTACAAAGTATACTGGCAAGATGGAGGCCAAATTGTTCCTCCGCAAGACAAAGAAATTGTAAATGTTATTGAAAGTTTAGGCTATGACAAAATCAAATTTAACGCAAACGAAAGTTTGATTCAGTACATTGATACAGAACTTGACAAA
Organism: Flavobacterium tistrianum; assembly: GCF_003254545.1. Lineage (GTDB taxonomy): Bacteria > Bacteroidota > Bacteroidia > Flavobacteriales > Flavobacteriaceae > Flavobacterium > Flavobacterium tistrianum. The sequence continues at coordinate 64,440 of NZ_QJRH01000060.1, read as the reverse complement.
GCATTTATAAAATCGTCTATCGAAAATGCAAGTTTTAATACTCCGGCTGAGGCCAAAGACAACCTTCACATTGTTTTTACTTCATTGCACGGAACTTCTATAAAATCAATCCCAGATGTTTTATCGCAAGCTGGGTATAAAAATGTTCATATTGTTCCAGAACAGGCTGTACCAGATGGAGATTTCCCAACAGTAAAATCACCAAATCCGGAAGAGCCAGAAGCTTTAACAATGGCTTTGGCGTTGGCAGACAAAACAAATTCTGATATTGTAGTAGGAACAGATCCTGACTGCGACCGTTTAGGAGTTGCTGTTCGTAACAATGACGGCAAAATGATTTTATTGAACGGAAACCAAACTATGGTTTTAATGACTTCTTTCTTATTGAAACAATGGAAAAAAGCAGGTAAACTTAACGGAAAACAATTCGTAGGTTCAACAATCGTTTCAACTCCAATGATGATGGAATTGGCAACAAGCTACGGTGTGGAGTGCAAAGTTGGATTAACAGGATTTAAATGGATCGCAAAAATGATCAAAGATTTTCCTGAACTTGAATTTATTGGAGGTGGTGAAGAAAGTTTCGGATTTATGGTTGGCGATGCTGTTAGAGACAAAGATGCTGTTGCTGCTACCTTATTAATATGCGAAGTTGCCGCTCAAGCTAAAGCAGCAGGAAGCTCTGTTTACAAAGAACTTTTACAGCTTTATGTTGAAAATGGCTTCTACAAAGAATTCTTAGTTTCTTTAACTAAAAAAGGAATGGAAGGCTTACAAGAAATCAACCAAATGATGATTGATTTACGAGAAAATCCTTTGAAAGAAATTAACGGACAAAGAGTTATTATGGTTGAAGATTATCAATCATCTATCGCTTTAAATCTATTAGACGGTTCTGAATCAACAATGGATATTCCGAAGTCAAATGTATTGATTTATTATACAGAAGATGGTTCTAAAATTTGTGCGAGACCAAGCGGAACTGAACCAAAAATTAAATTCTACATTAGTGTAAATGCTGAAATCGAATCGGTTTCTGATTTTGATGAGGCAGAAAGTTTCTTAGATCAAAAAATTCAAAACATTATTGCAGACATGCAGTTGAATTAAATAAACCTTTTTTGAAAGTATTGCCATTTGCAAATAGTATTTAAAAACAAGGAGTCAAATAGTAAAACTCTGATTTGCATTTCTTAGAAGATGCAAAATCAGAGTTTTTTTTATAAAAAAAACTAAAAAGAAATTGAAAACAATCCAATTGGATTAATTTTGTGCAGAAAAAATTCACTAGCCAAAACTCAAACGACCATAACCAAGCAGAAAAAAACATCCAAAAATAAATGAGTAATTTCAAAAAAATAATTCCTTTTATATACCCATATAAAAGATACGCATTCTTAAATATCTTTTTCAATATTTTATATGCGCTTTTCAGCACACTTTCATTCATTGCCTTAATACCAATGCTTCAAGTTTTATTTGACAAAACCAAAGAAAACTATGAAAAACCTTTATACACAGGAATTTTGGACATTAAGGAATATGGCGAAAATTACCTAAGCTACTATATTACAACTTCAAAAGGAACTCACGAAGCTGGATATGTGCTATCTATAATGGTTGCCATAATTATCTCAATCTTTTTACTAAAAAATCTAGCCGATTATTTAGCAATGTTTTTCATTAATTTCTTGAGAAATGGTGTTTTGAAAGACATGAGGAATGCATTGTACAAAAAAACATTAGAACTTCCTTTGGCTTTTTATTCTGAAAAAAGAAAAGGAGATGTAATTTCTAGAATTTCAGCTGATGTAAATGAGGTCCAAAACTCCTTTTTAGCAATCTTAGAGCTCATCATAAAAGAGCCTTTAACGATTATTTTTACGATCATCGCTATGCTTGTCATTAGCGCCAAACTGACTTTGTTTGTTTTCATCTTTATTCCTGTTTCTGGATATATCATTTCACTGATTGGAAAACAGCTTAAGAAACAGTCTACCAAAGCTCAAGAAGAACAAGGAAAATTCCTTTCTACTATCGAAGAAACAATTGGAGGATTAAAAGTTGTAAAAGGATACAATGCTGAAAATTACTTTAATAACGTTTTTCAAAATTCGACAGACCGCTTTTTCACTTTATCAAATAGCATTGGAAATCGTCAAAACCTAGCTTCACCAGCGAGTGAATTTATGGGAATTACGGTCATTGCGATTTTGCTTTGGTACGGAGGTCAGATGGTTTTGATTGATAAAACTTTAGAAGGCGCTGCATTTATTGCTTATATGGGATTAGCGTATAACATTCTAACTCCTGCAAAAGCCATTTCTAAAGCTTCTTACGGAGTAAAAAGAGGAAATGCAGCTGCAGAACGTGTTCTTGAAATTCTAGAACAAGAAAACACGATTACTTCTAAAGAAAATGCTGTTGAAAAAACAACTTTTGATGATAATATCTCAGTTCAAAATGTAAACTTTAAATACGAAGACGAAACGGTTTTAAAAAATTTTTCTCTTCAAATCAAAAAAGGACAAACTGTTGCGCTTGTTGGTCAATCTGGAAGTGGAAAAAGTACTATTGCCAATTTATTGACTCGTTTTTACGATGTTAACGACGGCTCTATTTCTATTGACGGAATCAACATTAAAGACATGAATCTGCAATCGCTTCGCAGCTTAATGGGATTGGTCACTCAGGATAGCATTTTATTTAATGATACTATCAAAGCCAATATTTCTTTAGGAAAATTAGACGCTACCGATGACGAAATTATCGAAGCGCTTAAAATTGCGAATGCTTATGAATTTGTAAAAGACCTTCCACAAGGAATTTATACTAATATCGGAGACAGCGGAAACAAACTTTCTGGAGGTCAAAAACAACGTTTATCTATTGCCCGTGCCGTTCTTAAAAATCCACCAATTATGATTTTGGATGAGGCGACATCTGCATTAGATACAGAAAGCGAAAAATTTGTTCAAGTTGCTCTTGAAAACATGATGCAAAACAGAACATCAATCGTAATTGCACACCGTCTTTCTACAATTCAAAAAGCAGATGTGATTGTGGTAATGCAAAAAGGAAAAATCGTTGAACAGGGAACTCATGAAGAACTGATTGCTCACAACGGAACTTACAATAAATTGGTTACCATGCAGTCTTTCGAATCATAAGACTCTCGTATAACAAATAATCTAACACAGATTAAGGAAATATTAAAACTCAGTTTAATTTCTTTAATCTGTGTTTATTTTTATAACTTTAGGATAGTTAAAGATTGAAATTTAATTCTTTCAGAAAATGTATCTTAACAACCCCAACATAAAACTTCCTGACGATCCTGATACTATTGTTTGGAAATATCTTGACTTATCTAAATTTCTAGATTTACTGCTTTCGAAGAAACTTTTTATGTCACGTTCAGACAAGTTTGAAGACCAATACGAAGGTACTTTTAGCGAACCCACTTATGAAGAGATTAAAAAACTTGCAGTAGATAATCCCGAGTTCTTAAACTACTACAAAACGCATCGCGAAAAAGTAGCCATTAGCAGCTGGCATATCAACGAATATGAATCTTTTGCCATGTGGCAGATTTTCACCAAAAACAATGAAGGTTTAGCTATTCAATCTACTATTAAAAGACTGCAAAAAGCTGTGAGACCTGAAAATAATTTTGACCAGTATATTGGCGAAGTAAATTACATTGACTACAAAAAAGAATACATTCCGTTTGATGATTTATTCTTTCCATTTCTATTTAAAAGAAAAAGTTTTCAATACGAAAGAGAAGTCCGTATTCTAAGTGACACTTCAAAAAGTGACATCAAATTAAACGACGGATTAAAGATCAATGTCGACATCAATCAATTGATCGAAAAAATATACATTCACCCAAAATCTGAAAACTGGTACAAAAAACTGGTTATCGAATTGGTGGAGCGTCTTGGTTTTGGTTTTGAAATTGAAAAATCTGACCTGGAAAGTGATATATTAATTTGAAGCTGCTAAGATTCTGAGTTTTTTTCTTGCCACAGATTAAAAGGATTAAAATGATTTTATATTGTGCTAAAAAGAAAAGAGGAATAGAAATTAAAATTTTCTATTCCTCTCTTTATATTTATAAAGAATTAAAAAATCCTTCTAATCCTTTTAATCTGTTGCAAAAAACTTAGAACCTTAGCATCACAGAACCTCAGAACCTTTTAAATAGGTTTATAACTTTTCACTTCCCATTTTTTAGAAGCCAAATCTATATAATTGTAATGCAAAACATCATTTTTATCAAACTGTCCATTTTGATTTGTATCCTCAATAGTTCTAAAATACAAACGGTTTTTAGATTCAATTAAACTCCAATCTACCAACTCTTGAAGGTCTGCAGAAACTTTGGTAAAATTTTCTCCACTAATATCACTTAAGTATAAAGTTTTAATATCGCTCGTATCTATTTTACCATCTTTATTGGTATCTGAATCCGTAAGCGTATAAACCATCACGTTATTATGCGTTCTGTCTGCAACCGTTTTTAGAAAAGTTGCTGTTAAAATCAAAACTGGTTTATCTGATAAAGGTCGGATAGAATCTGAATCTACTTTTTGGAATTTTAAATTCTGAAGGTATCCTGTAATTTCATATTCGCCCAAATTAGAAATCGTAAAGCTTACATCATTTACGCTTGAAGAACCATAACGCGCTTTAGAACCCCTTTCAAAAACCCTTAGATCTCCAACCGGATGAATTAAATAGCTTGTTCCTTCCATTTGAATTGGCAAATCGGCAATTTCAATTTGAGTTGTATCGGCTTTAGTAACACTTACTTTGTTTGAAGCGCCATAACTTACTTTTGGTTTTTGAACTTCTTCTCTACAGCTTATAACTGTTCCGATAAGTAAAAAGGCGATATATTTAAAATACTTTTTCATCTACAATGATTATATACGATTATCAAATATACTATTTTTGATTGTAATTTTTGTTTTTATTGAATTTTACTGAACAATTCCGAAGCAGTACTACAACCTCGCATTTATCTTAACGTTAAAAACCCTCGAAGTCATATAATTTGGAATCGCATATTGATTTTTTGAATACACATCACGAACCCAAGTATTGGTAATAGCATTTTGATTGTTGAAAAGATTAAAAATTTCCAATCCAACAGCCAATTCTTTAAAGTTTTTCAGCCAACCTTTTTTTGTGTTTTGTGTACTAGCATCTACAAAAACCTTTGCAAAACCAATATCTGCTCTTCTATAATCATTCAATCGGTTTTGATATAAATACGGATCAGAATATGCTGGCGCACCTCCAGGCAAACCTGTATTATAAACCAAATTCAAATACACCTTCACACTTGGAATATTCGGCATATAATCCTGAAACAGCATCGCAAATTTCAAACGCTGATCTGTTGGACGGGCAATATAACCTTTGTTTTCGTAATTTTCTTCGGTTTTCATATATCCAAAACTTACCCAAGATTCTGTTCCTGGAACAAATTCGCCATTTAATCTAAAATCCAAACCTTGCGCGTACGCTTTTGCATTATTATTCGCCACATAACGAATACGGACATTATCTATCGAATACACATTTACATCTGAAAGTGATTTATAATACAGTTCTGTCACCCATTTAAAAGGACGATTCCACATTTTAAAATTATAATCATTTCCTAAAACCACATGAATGGCTTCCTGAGCTTTCACATTCGGATTCACAACACCATTTAAATCTCGTAATTCTCTGTAAAACGGCGGCTGATGATACAATCCTCCCGAAATCCTGAAAACCATATCGCGATCCCAATCTGGCTTTATAGCAAATTGCGCGCGCGGACTTACGACAAACTGTGTTTTTCCTTCTTCTAAAGCTCCCGCAACATTCCAGCCTTGAAAACGCGCTCCTAAATGATACCAGATCTGACTTGAGCCAATTTCTGACTGCTTATTCCATTGTGCATAACCCGAAAATCTATTTATAGTATTAAAATTGGTCGCTCGGATATTTTGATAGGGCAAAAGCGGCCCTGTATAAGGCGCGTAAGGTTCATTGTTTTTTGGAAGAATAACTAAAGGCGGATTTATAGAAAATCCTGCTGAATCAATAACTTCCCACTCCACTACTCGATCTCGAATAGATTCTCTCGTATATTTTAAACCAAATTCCAGCTGACTTTCTTTCCAGTCTTTAATTCCTTTCAGCTCAATATTTGCAATTAGGGCATCCAAATCATTTCGGGCGTGGTTTAGCTGAGAACCAATTCCGCGAGTAAAATCAACTGCAGATGCATTTTCTGAATCTTCAGCATTTACATTGCCCAAACGGTATTGCGCCAGAATATCAAAATGTTCTTGTTCTGTGGTATGAAATAAAGATCCTATTAATTTTAAAGTAAGCGTTGGCGATGCTTTATAAGTTGTTTTTAAAGCACCAAAATAAGTATCGTATTGATCTTTTTCCTGTCCGTCATAATAAACCGCAAGCGCCATTGGCTGATCTGCTGTTCCAAAATTCGTCTGGCGCACTAAAGGCTCATACGAATATTTGTTCTGAGAAATATTTCCTAAAAAGCTCATTTGCCATTTTTCAGAAATATCATAATTTATATTCGTCTGAATATCAGCAAAAGTTGGTTTATAGTTCGTCTCTGTATCTTGACTATTTACTAAAAGGCTATTATTTCTATAACGAACTCCTGTTACAGCTGACCATTTTTTATTTTTAGAAACCAAATCTACTGCAGCGCTTCCTCCTAGAAAACTGGCTTCAAAAGCAGCACCGAATTGAGTTGGCTTACGATACGTAATATCTAAAACAGAAGATAATTTGTCTCCAAACTTCGCTTGAAATCCACCAGCAGAAAATTCAACATTTTGAACCAAATCTGTATTGGTAAAACTTAATCCTTCCTGCTGTCCTGAACGAATTAAAAACGGACGATATACTTCTACTTCGTTTACATAAACTAGATTTTCATCATAATTTCCGCCACGAACCATGTATTGTGTACTTAATTCATTATTTGAATTAACGCCAGGAAGCGTTTTCAGAATATTTTCGATTCCTGCATTGGCACCCGGAATCTTTTTTATGGTTTCAGTATCAACAGAAGTTATTCCTTGAACACGTTTTCTATTTCCAGAAGAAACAAAAACTTCTCCCATCTGTTCTTCAGAATTACTCATAATCGGATTAAAAACAAAAACTTCGTTTGTTTTTAAACTAACCGTCAAACTCATCATTTTTAATGAAACGTGAGTAAAAATAAGAGAAACTTTTTTGTTTGACGGAATTACTATTTCGTAAAAACCATTTGCATCAGATTGCGCTGTAATATCTTGCGAAGAAATATTTACGCCCGCAACAGGATGTTTATCTACATCTAAAATTAGCCCTTTAATACTAGCATTTTGAGCTAAAGCAATACAGCTGAGAAATAAAAAAAGAAAAGCGAATGTAAACTTGTTGTAACTCAAAGATTTTGGGTTTTATTTTTGTTGACTTCTAAAAAAACGAGTTTCAAAGATAGTAGTATTTCCTACATTATCAACAACTTCAACTTTTAATACGTTTTCACCTTCTGCCAAATATTGATCATCAAAAGTATGCGTAATTCTTCTGGCTTTATTTTCGTATTCAAACAAAACCCAGCTTCCGTTCAAATATCCATTATAAGATTTTATTCCAGACAAAGAATCACTTATCGTAAGGTCAATTTTCTTTTGATCGCTAATCCATTTACCTTCAATTGGTTTTGCAATTTTAACAACTGGCGGAATCGTATCGAGAACCAAACCGTAAGTGCCCAATATTTTTGCTTTTGCAGTAAAAACATCTCCTTTTCTGACTGTTCCATTATAACTTGTTCCTTTGCCAATATAAAGTTTATCTCTTAACGATTCTGGATAAGTATCGTCTTTTATGGTAATCGTAAAATTTGAATGTACAGGGACTGTATCGTCGTGAATATAAATTTTGCTATTTCTCACATCAAAATCCATATTAAAATCATCGTAGAAAGTTCCAGCTGGAAAGAAAACTGACATATTATCTTTCTCAAAATTGGCATCTCTATTATACTTGATGAAATACTGCCCGTTTGTTGGTTCTGCTTCTACAAGTGGTGTTGCAGCATCAAACTCAATTGGAACCGTAATAGAATTCATATTTCCAAAATAATCTGAAACCTCAATTTTATAACTTGAAGTTAAATTAGGTTCTGCTTTTACAATCCCGCGAAGAGAATCTGTTTTGATAATGCTTAACGCAAATGGCGTTTTCATAAAAAGTTTCTGCACGCGCTGTCCCGATTTTTTATAACGAGGATAATCAATCAAGGCGTTGATGTAGCGCATTTCATCAAAAGAATACGTATTAAACTGATAATTATAATTCTGATTTCCGTTTAAAAAAGTCGAAACATTAAAAACTCCATTTCTGTTATGTGAAACATCATCAGTATCAACAGCATTAATTCCGAAACCAATTTTTCCGTTTGCTTTAATTTTAGATGCCAAATAAGTACCGTCTTTTTGAAATGCCATATTAACCAATAAAGGCTGCTTAGACTGGTTGACAGTAGCATTATCCAAAGGATAAACATATAAACTAGATAAAGTTGGCTTTTTGGTATCTTTTAAATTTTGGTCAAAGCCAAAGAAAATCGGATTGATAACAAACTCCGTTTTTGTATCTCTTATTTCAAAATGAAGATGTGGCCCTTCTGACGAACCTGTATTTCCTGAAAGCCCAATTATATCTCCTTTTACAACTGGAAGCTCGCCTGGTTTTGGAAACATTTCAATCTCATAGGCTTTTTCTTTGTAATGTGTTTTTTTCACATAGTCTAAAATTGCGCCAGTTGGCGTTTGCAAATGTCCGTAAACTGAAGTGTAACCATTTGGATGTGTTATATAAATACATTTTCCGTTTCCAAAAGTCGAAATTTTAATTCGTGAAACATATCCATCCGCAATTGCATGCACACTCAATCCTTCTTTTTGATTCGTTTTTAAATCAAAACCAGCATGAAAATGATTAGGTCTTAACTCTCCAAAATTACCGGAAAGTTGCATTGGAATATCTAATGGAGGACGGAAATAATCTTTAGGATATTGTGTTTGAGCAAACACAGAATTACAAATTAAAAGGGCAAGTACATATAATCTCATAAACAACATTTTTGCTAAGATAAGCAAAAATAAGCCAATAAAAGCAAGAAAAAAGCTTCAAAAACCCAATTAATTGAATTACAATATATTTATCTAAAATAATGCAAAAAAATCGATAAAAAATTGCATTAATAAAAAGGAATATTAACTTTGTAGGATTAAGTAATGAATAGGATGTATAATGAGTGTAATTGCAGAAATAATTGATACTCTTGAATATAAAGTTGAAAAGCTTTTTGAAAAATCAAAAGCCTTTGAACAAAACAATCAAGCACTACGATTAGAACTAGCCAAAGCTGCGCAAATTATCCAGAAACAATCTGAGGAAATGGAAGCTTTGAAGAAGCAAAATGAAACACTTAAGATAGCCAATTCGTTGCTTGGCAGCGACAATAACAAGAGAGAGACAAAGCTTAAAATAAATTCATTAATTCGCGAAATCGATTACTGCATAGCGCAACTATCAGATTAATAACATGGACGGAAAGCTTAGAATTAAAATATCAATTGCCGACCGCGTTTACCCACTTACGGTTGAACCCGCTCAGGAAGAAGGACTTAGAAGTGCTTCTAAAAAAATTGATACCATGATCAAGCAGTTCGAAGAAAATTACGCGGTTCGTGACAAACAAGATGTTCTAGCCATGTGTGCACTACAATTTGCATCGCAAGTAGAACAAAAACAGATTGATAATGCAATCGATGGAGAAGAAACTATCGAAAGAATTAAAAGATTAAATACGCTTTTAGATCAATATCTCGAAAATTAAACGTTCTTTACAGAAACTAAGATACTGCCTACATTAGTTCACATTTGGTAAACTCAACACTAACAATTTAGAATGAGCAAATCGTCGCTACTATAGTATGCCCTCCTTTTGGCTGGGAAACTTGAACAGTGAGTTAGCTCAAAACTTGTCTTTACGAGTTTATACAAGCAATTAATGTAGGCTTTTTTTATATATAAACCCTAACAAACATGGACATCATAACGATCATTATTGGTATTGTAGGTATTGCGGCAGGATTTGCAATAGCTAAAATTATCGAGAAAAGTAATATTTCAAACCTAATTAAAAACGCTAAAAAAGAAGCAGCTTCTATCTTAAAAGATGCTAATTTAGAAGCAGAAAATATCAAAAAAGATAAAATTCTTCAAGCAAAAGAGCGTTTTATCGAACTTAAATCAGAACACGAACAAGTTATTTTAGCACGTGATAAAAAAGTTGCTGAAGTAGAAAAACGCGTTCGCGATAAAGAATCTCAAGTTTCTAATGAACTTTCTAAAGCAAAAAAAATAAACGAAGATTTTGAAGCTAAAACAGCCGAATACAATAATAAAATTGAAGTTTTAGACAAAAAACAAGCTGAAGTAGATAAACTTCACAAAAGTCAATTACAGCAATTAGAAGTAATCTCTGGTCTTTCTGCCGAAGAAGCAAAAGAACAATTGGTAGAAGGCTTAAAAGCTGAAGCTAAAACAAAAGCAATGTCTCATATTCAAGAAACTATTGAAGAGGCAAAATTGACTGCACAGCAAGAAGCTAAAAAAATCATTATTAATACGATCCAAAGAGTTGGAACGGAAGAAGCGGTAGAAAATTGCGTTTCTGTTTTCAACATTGAATCTGACGATGTAAAAGGTAGAATTATCGGTCGTGAAGGACGTAACATTAGAGCTCTTGAAGCTGCAACTGGAGTTGAAATCATTGTTGACGACACACCAGAAGCAATTATCCTTTCTTGTTTCGATCCTGTTCGTAGAGAAATTGCTCGTTTGTCTTTGCACAAATTAGTAACTGACGGACGTATTCACCCAGCGCGTATTGAAGAAGTTGTTGCAAAAACTGCAAAACAAATCGACGACGAAATCATTGAAGTTGGAAAACGTACCGTTATTGATTTAGGAATTCACGGTTTACACCCAGAATTAATTAAAGTTGTAGGTAGAATGAAATACCGTTCTTCTTACGGACAAAACTTATTACAGCACTCGAGAGAGGTTTCTAAACTTTGCGGAATTATGGCTGCAGAATTAGGACTGAACGTTAAATTGGCAAAAAGAGCTGGTTTACTTCACGATATCGGAAAAGTGCCAGATACAGAAAGTGATTTGCCACACGCTCTTTTAGGTATGCAATGGGCTGAGAAATACGGCGAGAAAGAAGAAGTATGCAACGCAATTGGAGCACACCACGACGAGATTGAAATGAAATCTTTATTATCTCCAATTATCCAAGTTTGTGATGCTATTTCTGGAGCTAGACCAGGTGCTAGACGTCAGGTTCTTGATTCTTATATCCAACGTTTGAAAGATCTTGAAGACGTAGCTTACGGATTCAGCGGAGTTAAAAATGCTTATGCAATCCAAGCTGGTAGAGAGCTTCGTGTAATTGTGGAGAGTGAAAAAGTTTCTGATGACAATGCAGCAAACTTATCTTTCGAAATTTCACAAAAAATTCAAACAGAGATGACTTATCCTGGACAGGTAAAAGTTACAGTTATTAGAGAAACAAGAGCTGTAAACATTGCTAAATAATCTAAGGAGTATACATAAAAAATAAAGGCTGTCAACTGACAGCCTTTATTTTTTTTCTAGTATCCAAAACGTCTACATATCATTAAAAATGATTTTAAAACTTGTTCCTACTCCTACTTCACTTTCTACTTCAACCGTTCCTTTCATTGCCTCAATTTGATTTCTTGTAATGTATAAGCCAATACCTCTAGCTTCTTCATGCTTATGAAAAGTTTTATACATCCCGAATAATAAGTCACCATAAATTTTCAAATCAATTCCTAGACCATTATCTGTAATTTTAAGCGATTTATAACCTTCAGGTTCAATTGCAAAATCAAAAGTAATTACGGGATCTCGATCAGGATGCGCATATTTAATCGCGTTTGTTGTAAAATTCAACAAAACACTTTCCATATAAGCCGGATTAAAATTAATCGTTAAATACTTCGGAACATTGTTTATAATAGTAACCTTTCGCTGTTGATGATATCCTTTAATAGTCGAAATAGTTTTCTCGATATACTCGCAAAGTTTTAATGGAACAACTGCAATATTGATATTACTCTGTGTTTTTACAATTTGGGTAAGATTTAAAATAGTCTCATTCAAATCATTAGAAACAGTACGCAAATATTCCAGCATTTCTGTTACCGTTTGCTTACTAACATCTGCATCAATAAGATCTAAGATAGATTTAATATTTCCAGCTTGTGTATTTAAATTATGAGAAACAATATGCGAAAAATTCAATAAACGGCTATTTTGATCGCTATAAAGCTTCATTGTTTTCATAAGCTCCAGCTCTTTTTCTTTCTGAGCCGAAACATCTGTATGCGTCCCAATCACACGCAAAGGCTTTCCATTTTCATCACGTTTAATTACTTTTCCACGATCCAAAATCCATTTATAATTACCGCTAGAAGTCATTACACGATGATAATTTTCGTAAAACGGAATTTTATTATCAAAATGTTCATGTATGTCTGAATAATATTTTGGAAGATCATCTGGATGCACAATTTTATCCCATCGTTCTGGATCATCAAAAATATCAGCCGATTCTAGCTCTAAAATTTTAAGAGAGAGAGAAGAATAAAAAACCCTATTTGTTACCATATCCCAATCCCAAATTCCAGCTGTGGAAGCATCTAGGGCAAACTGAAAACGCTCTTCAGAAATTCTAAGCTTTTCTTCTTTATCTTTTAGTTCAGTAATATCCGAAACATGACCATAAAAAATTACATTTTCATTTGTCGCAGATTCTGTTTTTGCTGCAATTTTAAACCATCGAATTCCTTTTTTAGGAAGAGTAGCTCTAAATTCAATTTCCCAAGGTTTTATTTCTTTTCTTGCTTTGACTAAAGACTGAAAAAAAAGTTCACGATCCTGCGGTAAAATTCGATCGTAAACTATAAACTTAATATCATTATTAAAATCCTCCGAAGAAAGTTCAAATATTTCATCTGCCGATTTGCTTACAAGAGGAAATGTGTAATTATTATCAGTATCAATAACAAACTGAAAAAGCAGGTCAGGCATTTCGGCCAACAATTTTTTATAAAAATTATTTACCTCTAAGCAATCTTCATTTCCATATAAATCAAAAACCATATACTACTATTTTTTGTAAATAAGATATTCGAACTTATTCAGAAAAGCAAAAAACAAAACTCAGTTTTTACTACTTTTTACTTTATTTTAAACAAAAATTTAACACAATATAATAAATTTAAACAACAAAAACATAACTATATGTAAAAATAATTTATTTTCTAGGATGAAAACTATACATTACTTCTTTTAAGAAACTGCGATCCAAATGCACATAAATTTCAGTTGTTGTAATAGATTCATGACCAAGCATTAATTGAATTGATCTCAAGTCAGCGCCATTTTCAAGTAGATGAGTCGCAAAAGAATGTCTCAAAGTATGCGGACTAATACTTTTTTTAAGTCCCATTTTTTGAGCAAGATCTTTAATGATAGTAAAAACCATTGCACGAGTCAATTGATTCCCACGTCGATTCAAAAACAAAGTGTCTTCAGCTCCTTTTTTAATATTGAGATTTGAACGTACCGCATTTTTATAAATATCGATATATTTTTGAGTCAATGAGCCTATTGGAACAAACCTTTCCTTATTTCCTTTACCCGTAATTTTAATAAAGCCTTCATCAAAAAAAAGATCTGAAATTTTAAGTGTAATCAATTCAGAAACACGTAATCCGCAACCATACAAAGTTTCGAGCATTGCTCTGTTTCTCTCGCCTTCATTAGTACTTAAATCGATTGTTTCAATAAGGGCATCAATTTCCTGAAGTGATAAAGTATCTGGCAATTTACGGCCTGTTTTTGGAGCTTCAATTAATTCTAAAGGATTATCATTTCTATAATCTTCAAAAACCAGATAATTAAAAAAACTTTTAAGTCCAGAAATAATCCTTGCCTGTGATCTCGGATTTACCTCCTTAGCTACCGAATAAATAAACTGCTGTAAAGTTTCATCGGAAATTTTTATAGGAGAAACATCAATCTGATTGGTTTCCAAAAAAAGACATAAACGCTCGATATCAAAGCCATAGTTTTCTATTGTATTTTTAGACAAACCTCTCTCAATCCTCAAGTATGACTGATAATCTTTTATATATCTGCTCCAATTCATATGTACAAAGTAAGTAATTTTTTGGCATAAAAAAACCTTCCTTAAAAAAGGAAGGTTTTTCAAATATTTTAAAATTCAAATTAGAATTTATAATTAAATCCAATATTTAAAGAAGATAGAGTAGCATCATCAGATATTCCTTTATAAGAAGCAAACAATTCAATTTTTTCATTCTGATAACCAAATTTAGGCTGATACAAAACTCCTCCATTTCCACTACCGCTTGATGCATAAACTGCATAACCTAAATCAGCACCAACAAACAAATTATCTGTTATCGAGTATTGTGCAGTTGCTGCTAATGGAACAAAACCAGCATTAGGACTTTTGATTCTGTATGATACATTCCCATAATCATAATTATCAGATTTAGGAACATAAGCGGTATAACCTGTAGTTGCACCAACGCTAAATTTATCAGTAACATTCCACAGATATGCAACATCAATACCTAAATTCGCAGAATAGGAATCTTTTAAATCACCTAGAACGACACCGGCGTGAGCTCCAACCTTAAAGTTTCCATCTTGTGCATTTGCAAAACCAAATGCCATAACTGCAATCGCAGATAAAAAAAATTTCTTCATTTTATTTGTTTTGATTAAATAGTTTAGCCAAATATAAAAATATACTCAATAAACATCACTTTAATTTAACAAATAAAATAGGATTTATTTTAAAAGATTTAGGGCCATAAAAAAACCTTCCATTACAGGAAGGTTCTTTAAATATTTTAAATTTCAATTAGAATTTATAACCTAAAGAAATCTGAAAATTACCATTTTTTGCGCTATCATAGTAATCTTCTGAATCATCAATATCTCTATCAGAAATAGGAGACAAACCGATAGTGTAACGAAGACCTACAAAGAAATTTTCAGTAAAATCATAACCAGCTCCTAAATTAAAGCCTAAATCTGTTGATCTTGTATAATCTTTGAAATCTTCTCCATCTGATTTAGCTGATAATAAAATACCCAGTTGTGGACCAGCTTCTACACTAAACTTCTTGTCAACAATGTAATATTTTGCTAATACTGGAATGTTTAAATAATTTAATTTTAAGTCTGCGTCAGATCCAAAAGGTCCATCAAATTTAGCTCCTTGAGCAGAGAATAAAAGCTCAGGCTGAATAAAAAACTTTTCAACTACATGGATTTCTGCTAAACCACCAATATGAAATCCTACTAATGATTTACTATTGTCTACATCTCCTCCAACAATACTTGAAATGTTAAGACCTCCTTTTACTCCAAATCTTGTTGACTGTGCATTAGTGAATGCAAAAGCCATAATTGCAATGGCAGATAAAATAATTTTTTTCATTCTAATTTGTTTTGGGTTAAATTAATTGGGTCAAATATAAAAATATTCTTCATAAATGTATATTAGGAATTTAACAAATAAAATAGTAACTATTACACTAATTGTTAAGACAACATGAATTAGCTGGAAATTTAAAACTAATAAAAGCAAAAGCCTTTCCATTTCTGGAAAGGCTCTCAAAAAAACACTATTAACTAAATATTAGAAGTGTAAAGCGAAACCAACATTGAATTGGAATACACTTTTATAATAATCATCATTCAATGAAACATTATAACGAACTCCTGGTTCAACAGAAACATTTTTCCCAATAAACCATGCATAACCTCCTTGTAAACCAAGGTAAGAAGGATTTTCGTCAGCTCCTTTGTAACTAACGCCATTATAAGAAAGTTCTAATGGAAATTTATTTGCCAAATAATACTTAGCCCCTAGTTTATAAGCGAAAGTGCTTGAATCGTGACCTTCATCACCATATCCTAAACCAACTTTCACCGCTAGATTATCAGCTAAAAAGTATCCACCTTCTGCACCAATGTTCCATTGAGTTTCACCATCCGCTGATGCTAAACCAAAACTAGTACTTCCAACACCAGAGCCAAAACCAGTATTAGCTTCAATTAACCATTTTCCTTTTGCTGTTTGTTCTTGAGCATTAGCCCATCCAAAAGATAGTACTGCAATAGCAGCTAAAACAATTTTTTTCATAATTTTTTAAAATATTATTCGATTAATACTTCACAAAACTAAGATTAGACTTACAAAACATGCATCTCAATAAGTTTAAAAAGTATTAAAATAAGACAAAAATAAAGTCAATAGAGACTGATTGAAAATCAAATATTTAAAATAAAAAAGGACGTTTTTTAGACAAGAAAAAGCATTTTGAGTGGGAATTTTAGTAATTATTTAATCCAAATTATAAGGCAATAAAATCCTAAATATGTAGTTTTGAACTTTAAATAACATTTTAAAATACCAATTTTTAAAAACCTTTTTATGAAGAAAATACTTTTAGCAGCTGTAATGTTCATTGCAACATCAGCGGCAGTAAACGCACAATTTGTACAAATCGGGGTCAAAGCAGGGGTTAACTTCGCTAACCAAACAGGAGGTTCTGACTTTAATGGAATTTCTGTAGACAAAGATGGTATTACAAGCTACCATGCAGGTCTTGTCGCAGAACTTAAATTATTAGAAAAATTCTCAATTCAACCAGAGCTTTTATATACTACTCAAGGAGCAACTTATAAAAATGCTGTTTCAGAGTTTAAAAATGAAATGGGATATATTGCTATTCCCGTAATGGCAAAAATCTATATGACTAAATCTCTTAGCTTAGAACTTGGTCCACAGGCATCATTTCTTGTTAGCAATAAAAAAGAATTTGATGTTGCAGATCCAAAGACTTTTGACTTTTCTCTTAATGCAGGTTTAGGATTAAAAGTGGTTGGAGGTCTTTTTGTTCAGGCTCGTTACGGCATTGGCTTAACAGAAATTTCAGATAAAGCTGATTTCAAAAACTCTGTATTCCAACTTTCAGCTGGATACATGTTCTAAAAGAATATCACATACTTTTATAAAAACCGCTCTAATTATTAGTGCGGTTTTTTTATTTTTACAAAGTTCAATGACAATTGCAAAAATCAATAGCAATGTCAATATCTCAAAATAAAAACACATATGAAAATCTGCATCATCAACGGACCAAATTTGAATCTTTTAGGGAAACGTGAACCTGAAGTTTACGGAAGCCAGACTTTTGAAGACTATTTTGAAACGTTGAAGCAAAAATTCCCAAACATTGAACTTTCTTATTATCAAAGCAATATTGAAGGCGAACTGATTGGTAAAATCCAAGAAGTTGGTTTTACTTTTGATGGAATTATTCTGAATGCTGGTGCTTATACCCACACTTCTATAGGCTTGGGTGATGCCATGAAAGCCGTTACCACACCAGTAATTGAGGTTCATATTTCAAACACTTATGCACGCGAAAGCTTTAGACATCAATCGTATTTATCTGGAAATGCAAAAGGCGTTATTTTAGGATTTGGCCTAAAAAGTTACGAATTAGCTGTTCAGTCTTTTTTATAGCATATTGTCATTCTGAGCGAAGACAACTACTTCTCTCAGAATGATAAACTCTCTCATTCAATTTAACAAATTATTAATAAGCTCAGATTTAACTTATTATATTTTTGTAAGATATACCACATTTGTATGAGAAACTATACTTTACTTGCCTTTTTATTTTTTTCGCTTTCTAATTTTGCTCAAATCAGAGGAACTGTAACAGATGACAAAGGAAATCCGTTGCCATTTGTATCCGTTTTTGAAGAAAACACCTATGCTGGAACAACCACAAACGAACAGGGAAAATATCAGCTTAACGTAAAAGAAATTGGAGGAAACGTCATCACTTTTCAATATTTAGGGTATAAAACTAAAAAGATAACGGTTCTTGCCGCAACAAGAATAGTTAATATGGATGTTAGCCTGCAAGAAGAAAGTTTTGCATTGAACGAAGTGATCATTGATCCTAAAAATAATCCTGCAAATGCTATTATAAAAAGTGCAATAGCAAATAAAAAGGAAAACTCAGATAAAACTGGAAGATATACAGCCGATTTTTATTCGAAAGGAATGTTTAAGGTTAAAGATCTTCCTAAAAAAATCCTTGGCAAAAAAGTAGATCTAGGTGATGATATGGCTTCAAATTTAGATTCTACAGGAACAGGGATTCTGTATTTATCTGAGACGATTTCGAAAGTGACTTTTGAAAAACCAGATAAACTAAAAGAAAAAATCATCGCTTCTAAAATTTCAGGAAACAATCGCGGTTATAGTTATAATACGGCTGCCTTATCTACTTACGATTTTTATGACAATACATTAGATTTTGATGTAAAACTCATCTCTCCTATTGCCGACAATGCTTTCAATTATTATAAATATAAATTGGAAAGTACATTTTATGACGACAATAATCAGCAGATTAATAAAATCAAAGTTATTCCGAAACGAGATAAAGAACCTGTTTTTGAAGGCTACATTTATATTGTAGATGACAGTTTTGCAATCTATGCCATTGATC
Organism: Flavobacterium tistrianum; assembly: GCF_003254545.1. Lineage (GTDB taxonomy): Bacteria > Bacteroidota > Bacteroidia > Flavobacteriales > Flavobacteriaceae > Flavobacterium > Flavobacterium tistrianum. The sequence goes on along the minus strand of NZ_QJRH01000060.1, from coordinate 45,661 downwards.
TCGACATTAAAGGATATCGAATGAAAAATGAATTTACAGAAGTGATGACTTTAAAACAGAGTTTTAGTTATAACACCAAAAACAAAATCTGGTCTAAGAATGCTCAGACGCTTTCTTTTAACGCGGGCATTTTTGGAGTAAAATTCTCTGGAAACTTCAATTACGTTTATTCGAATTATGAATTTCCCGATTCTTTTGACAAGAAAACTTTCGGAAATGAAATTGTTGCTTTTGAACTTAATGCCAATAAAAAAGAGGATGCTTTTTGGAATGAAATTCGGCCAATTCCGTTAACACTTGAAGAAAGTAATGATTATGCTAAAAAAGACAGTTTGCAGACTATTAGAAAATCAAAAAAATATACTGATTCTATTGATGCTAAAAACAACAAGTTTAAGGTTTGGGATATATTAATGGGTTATGATTACAAAAACACATTTAAAAAATATTCTTTTGATTATAAAGGCCTTTTAAATATTACTTCTTTGAGTTTTAATACTGTTCAGGGTTTCAATCTGGATTCTGGTTTTTCTTTCAGAAAATGGGATGAAGAAAAAGGAACAAACACTTCTATAAGCACCACTTTCAATTATGGCTTTTCTGACGAACGTTTTCGTGCAATTGGCCAATTCAGCCATCGTTTCAACACTATAAATTATGCTACAATTTGGGGCTCTGGTGGTGCAAAAACAGCTCAGTTTAATAGTGCGGAGCCTATTAGTAAGTTTGTCAATTCTATAAGCTCTTTATTTTTTAAAGACAATTACATGAAGCTGTATAACCTAGAATTTGTAGAAATCAATTACGGACAAGATATTGCAAATGGAATAAATCTTACGGGAAAAATTGGTTACGAACAGCGAAAACCGCTTTTTAATACAACTGATTATTCTTTCTTTAAAAAAGATGATATTTATTCGTCTAATAATCCTTTAGCGCCAAACGATTTTACAACTCCAGCATTTGATCAGCATCATTTGTTTAAAGCTCTTGTAACAACAAGAATCAATTTTGGAAGTAAATACATCTCAAGACCTGACGGAAGATTCAATATCAAAAATGACAAATATCCAACGGTTTATCTTGCATTTGAAAAAGCTTTCGCAGCAAGCGAAAAAAAATATGAATATGAAAGAATTGGCGCTTCTGTTCAATATGACTTATCACTTGGCAACAAAGGTCTTTTAGGAACCAATTTTAGAGGAGGAAAATTCTTTAATGCAGAAAACATCTCATTTATTGATTATAGACATTTCAACGGAAATCAAACTCACATCGGAACAAGTGATCGCTATTTGAACGTTTTTAATATGATGCCTTATTATTCTAACAGCACAAACGATAGTTATTTTGAAATGCACACCGAGTATAACGACACTGGTTTTATTATGAATAAAATTCCGCTGCTAAATCTTTTGAAATCGACTATGAATCTTGGTTTTCACGCTTTAGCGATTCCTGATCGAAAACCCTATTCTGAATTTACGGTTGGTTTAGACAATCTAGGTTTTGGAAAATTCAAATTATTCCGAATCGATTATGTGCATTCTTACCAAGGCGGCATTCAGCAAAACGGAGTAGTTTTTGGCTTGAAAATCTTAAATGCGTTGGATTAAGCTAAGGTTCAAAGTTGCAAAGGCTCAGAGGTTCAAAGCTGAAACACCTTGCGGATTCTTTACTTCGCTGGAACTCAAAAATATATCAAACAAAAAAAATCCGTTTATTACTTATAATAAACGGATTTTTTTATTTCAATCTTTAATAAAAGTTTCAGTGAAAAAACCTTTGCAACTTTGAACCTTTGCAACTTTGTCCCTTAAGAATAATCATCTGGCTCAACATGAATTAATACATGTCCTAATTCAGGATTTTTTTCTCTGAGTGTATCTTTCAGTTTATGGGCCAAATCATGTCCTTCTTTAACCGAAATTTTTGCTGAAACGATAGCGTGCAAATCAACATGGTATTTCATTCCAGCTTTACGGATAAAACATTTTTCAGTTCCTAAAATACCAGGAACTGTAAGGGCTACAACGCGAATTTCTTCTACTAAGTCCTCATTTAGATTTTCATCCATGATTTCGCCAAGCGCAGGTCTGAAAATTTTATAACTATTATAGAGAATAAAAAAGGCTGCAAATAGCGCTGCCCAGTCATCAGCAGATTCGTATCCTTTACCCATAATTAAAGCAACCGAAATCCCGATAAAAGCTGCTACAGAAGTTATTGCATCGCTTCTATGATGCCAAGCATCAGCTGCTAGAGAGGTACTATTGGTTTGTTTGCTTCGTTTCATTACCAAACGGAAAGAGTATTCTTTCCAAATAATAATGGCACCCAAAACGTACAAAGTCCAAGATTTAGGCAAATCATGTGAAGTGCCAATATTAGCAATGCTTTCGTAACCAATAATAGTTGCCGAAGTGATTAAAAACCCTACAACCAAAAACGTAATTAGAGGTTCTGCACGGCCATGACCATAAGGATGATTTTCATCTGCTGGTTTATTCGAATATTTGATTCCAAACAGAACCAAAAATGATGAAAATATATCTGTCGTTGATTCAATTGCATCTGCAATTAAGGCATAAGAATTGCCAAAAAAACCTGCAAGACCTTTTATAAGGGCCAAGCAGGTGTTTCCGGCTATACTAAAGTATGTAGCTTTTATAGCTTTTTGTTCGTTTGTCATTTAGCGACATTTATTTTTTTCTGCCACTCCCGATAGCTATCGGGATCACGAATTTAAATCCTCAAAGATTATCAAAATAATTCGTGAATTCGTGGCTATAACATTTTAAGCTCTCACGATTTTTGCGCCGATTGCTCTTAAACGCTCATCGATACGCTCATATCCACGGTCGATTTGCTCGATATTTTGGATTGTGCTTGTTCCTTTCGCAGAAAGCGCCGCAATCAATAATGAAATTCCCGCACGAATATCAGGAGAAGACATTGTTGTTGCTTTCAATTGAGATTCGAAATTATGCCCCATAACCACAGCTCTGTGTGGATCGCATAACATAATTTTTGCTCCCATATCGATTAATTTATCCACGAAGAACAAACGGCTTTCAAACATTTTTTGGTGAATTAAAACATCTCCTTTAGCTTGAGTTGCCACAACTAAAACGATACTTAATAAATCAGGTGTAAATCCTGGCCATGGTGCATCGGCAATAGTTAAGATAGAACCATCGATATCTGTTTTTACCTCGTACCCATTTGTGTGAGCAGGAATGTAAATATCATCATTACGTTTTTCAACTGTAATTCCAAGTTTTCTAAAAGTATTTGGAATCAAACCTAAGTTTTCCCAGCTAACATTTTTGATTGTGATTTCGCTTTTTGTCATTGCTGCAAGACCAATCCAAGAACCAATTTCAATCATATCAGGTAAAATTCTGTGCTCACAACCACCAAGGCTTTCAACACCTTCGATAGTCAATAAGTTAGAACCAACTCCTGTAATCTTAGCTCCCATAGAGTTAAGCATTTTACACAATTGCTGTAAGTATGGCTCACAAGCAGCATTGTAAACTGTAGTGGTTCCTTTTGCTAAAACGGCAGCCATTACAATGTTTGCAGTTCCTGTTACAGAAGCTTCATCAAGAAGCATATCTGTTCCTTTAAGACCTTCTTCAGGAGTTTCTACTCCATAAAAATGATCTTCTCTGTTATATCTAAATTTTGCTCCAAGGTTGATGAAACCTTCAAAATGTGTATCTAATCTACGGCGACCGATTTTATCTCCTCCTGGTTTTGGAATATATCCTTTTCCGAAACGAGCCAAAAGCGGCCCAACAATCATAATAGAACCACGAAGCGCTCCACCTTCTTTTTTGAAAGCTTCAGTTTCTAAGTATCCAACATTAACTTCGTCAGCTTGAAAAGTAATCGAACCTGGTTCGTTACGTTGAATTTTTACCCCTAAATTCCCCAACAAAGTGATTAATTTATTGATGTCTATAATATCAGGAATGTTATTAATTTTCACTTTCTCTCCTGTTAGAAGCACGGCACATAATATTTGTAATGCCTCATTCTTTGCTCCTTGCGGAGTGATTTCTCCTTTTAAAGGAGTTCCTCCTTCGATTTTAAAAATTCCCATAGATCTTTGTTAAGGTTCTGAGGTTATGAGATTCTGAGGTTCTAAGATAAAAATCTTAGCATCTTAGTCCCTTAGCATCTTAGCCCCTTTTTTATTTTTGATTATTGTTTTTTTGAAAGTTCTTTTTTTGACCGCCTTTATTATTCTTGTTGTTTTGAGCTTTTGGCTGTGTTCCAGAAGCTGTTTTGTTCGACATGCGTTTGTTTGTACGCATTAAATCTGTCGTGTTTAACAGTTCTTCTGTACTGTGCAATAAATTGATTTTACCACCAGATAATTCATATAAATGCTCAAAAATCACATCGTCTTTTACAGTATCTTTGTTCCAGCTTAAGAAAGATTTTTTCATGTGATTGGCAATTACCATTACCAGCGCATTTTTCATCTCTCCTTCTTCCCATTTATTAGCAACTTCAATCATATATTTGATATTATTACCATAAAATCTGTATTTCGGGAAATTCTGTGGATATTGCAATATCTCTGGCTTTAGCTGCAAAACATCTCTTGACGGAATCGGGTACGGAGACTCAACATTCAGTTTAAAATCAGACATAATAAAAAGCTGATCCCAAAGTTTATGCTGAAAATCTGGCACATCACGCAAATGCGGATTCAGACTTCCCATAACCTGAATAATATATTTTGCGGCTTTATTGCGCGTTTCATCATCTTCGATTGCAGTTGCCTGATCGATCAATTTTTGTAAATGACGACCATATTCAGGGATAATTAAACGTTGTCTTTCAGAATTGTATTCCAAATTATACACAACGTCGCTTGCGGCTTCTCTTTTATATTTTTCGATCATAAGTTTATAATGAAACTATACCTTCAATTGTAGAAACTTCTTTGTATTTGCTGATCACATCATCTGAGCTGTGCATTGTAACATCTACAGAAACACTGGTAAATTTACCTGTCTTAGATTTTGTTGTTTTAATGACTGCTCCCATTCTATCAAAAGCTTTTTCAACACGCTCAACATTGTCTGCTACAGAAGGCACAATAAATTTGTATAAATATTCTGCTGGCCAAGTATTTGCGTTATCTAGCTCTAATTTTAATCTTTCGTAAAATTCGGCTGTATTTTTTTCTTTATCGTTCTCCATTCGTAATTAAAAATAAACGCAAATATACGGTTTTGATTTCAGATTTATGATTTTAGATTTTAGATTTTTTGACTCTAAAAAACTAGTATTTTTTCAGTCACGAATTCACGAATTTTTATCTATTCTTTTTTCTGAAATTTCAATTTCACGAATTTTAGTTAACTTGGCAAATCAAAAAATAATAATTAGCGAAAATTCGTAAAATTGCTTCGCCTGTTCGCTATCGCTCGAGTCGTGGCAAAAAAACTTTGCGACTTCGCGACTTTGCGAGATTAAAACACATTACAATGAAAAAAATCCTTTTATTTTTTATCTTCCTTACATTCACCAATATTCAAGCGCAGGAAGTTAAAACACTAACTTATTTCCAAAACGACACTTTAAAACTAGACTTAGATTTATATCTGCCAAAGAAAAAAGCTGGCGAAAAAATTCCGTTAATAATGTTCGCATTTGGCGGAGGTTTTTCTGGCGGAGAACGCACAAGCGAAAAAGATTTTGGAAAATTCATGTCACAAAATGGTTATGCGGTTGCGAGTATTTCGTACAGTTTATACATGAAAGGAAAAGATTTTGGGTGTAAAGGAACTTTAACCGAAAAAATAAAAGCGATCCAAATTGGTGTGAGTGATATGTGGCAAGCAACTGCTTTCATGATTGAGAATGCAGACAAATACAGTCTTGATACTTCAAAAATCTTTATTTCAGGAATTAGTGCAGGTGCCGAAATTGGCTTCCATGCTTCGTTTTGGGATTATAAATTGATGAATTTATACAAAAGTAATTTGCCTGAAAACTTTAAATACAAAGGTTTTATTGGAGGTTCGGGAGCTATTCAGGACATTAATTTGATTACAAAAGAAAAAGCAATTCCGATGTTATTGGCACATGGAAATAATGATGATACAGTTCCATACGCTGCAGGTTCGCACCGTTCTTGCCCAACAAATGCGTCGGGCTGGCTGATTCTTTTTGGCTCTTATGCGGTTTACAATCAAATGACCGATTTACACAAAGACATTGAGCTGATTACTTTCTGCGGTGGCGGACATGAATTTTCTGGCTATCTTTTTCACCAAGGACAGCAATATGTTCTAGATTTTGTGAATGATGTTTCGAATGGTAAAAAGTTTCAATCGCATTTGATTGTGCCATCTAAAAATGGAAAAAGTTCTGGGAAGTATTTGTTTTGCGAGTAAAAAAAGAAAGACAATTACTACATTTTAAGATATTTTATTTTACAAAAAATGGAAGTAACAAAATCAGACATTCAAAAACTAATACAAGTTCAGAAAGAAAATACCTTTTTTAATCATTTTATATGTTCCCTCAAAAAAGATTACAAAATCTACGGAAATATTGAAAAGCATAAAATCATTATCTGGCAAAGAACAGGTTGGACTGGAAGCTCATATTCACTATATTCTTTTGAATTTGATTCAGAAGACATACTTACAAAAGTCAATGATAAATTAAATCCATTTGCTCAATTTTCACAACTACTATTTCCATTATTCTTTTTCTTCCCTCTACTATTGACAGCTTTTACGGATTTTCAAATTAAAAAATTCTTAGCCTGTATAAGTGTTTTTCTTTTTTTGACTTTTGCTTGTTATTTACTCAGTCGCAGAATAGGTTTAGTTAATAAAAAAGATCAATTGACAGATTTTTATCAATTAATAAATATTAAAGTAAATAATAAGCAATTAACCAAACAGCACAGAAGTCGAATCCTTGATTCAGAAACAGAAGAAAAATCAGAAAATGAATGGAGCGGCGGTAAAATATTAACCCGATTATTTACATATCCATTTTGTTTAGCTTTAATATTATTTAGCATATTTGGCATGATTCCAGATGGCAAATTTTTTATTGCTATTCCTATATTAGCAATTGCTGGTGTATACTTATATTCTGATTTAATGATGATATTCAAACAAAACAAATAACAACTATTACATTTGGCTAAAGCCGAAATTCTACATCTTCAAAAATCCCGTTGGTTAAAACCAACGGCAATTCAAATAAAAAATGCTCCAGCGGAGCGACATATAAACTATCCAAATTGTGTCGCTCCGCTGGAGCCTATGCTTTTTCTTGATTTCCTGCAAGGTTTTCAAAACCTTGTAGGTATTATTTTTTTCTCTTTTTACTACTAATAATTCACATTTAGAGACCTACAAGGTTTTGAAAACCTTGCAGGAGAAAAAAAATACAAAATAATTCCAAAAACAAAACCATCTCTCCTTTTTAACCCTGATGGAAGCGGAAATCCTTTTGCTTTTTTCTTTAAAAAGCAAAAGATTGTAGCGAACAGCAGGAACGCATGATTGCAAAAATGCCAAATCTTTCGTTTCTGATAAATATTCTTTTTAATTATAAATAAGTTTAGGTAAATTTGCGCTTTATTTTTAGAATAGTGCAAAAAGAAATTATAGTCTTGCTTGGCGGACCTGGTACTGGAAAATCAACACTTATTAACGAATTGGTAGCTCGTGGCTTTTGCTGCTATCCTGAAATTTCAAGACAGGTTACCATGAAAGCGCAACAACAAGGCATTGAACAGTTGTTTCTTGAACAGCCGCTTTTGTTTAGCGAAATGTTATTGGAAGGTCGTATTGAACAATATAAAAATGCTCTTGAAGAGCCGGATAATGTGGTTTTTATTGACCGCGGAATTCCAGATGTAGTAGCTTATATGGATTATATTGGTGATGAATATCCAGAGAGTTTCGTTAAAGCGTGCGAAGATTATAAATATTCTAAAACTTTTATTTTACCGCCTTGGGAAGAAATTTACCAAAGTGATTCTGAACGTTATGAAAATTTTGATCAGGCAGTAAAAATCCAAGAGCATCTTGTTGAAACTTACAAAAAATATGGTTACGAACTGATTGAGGTTCCAAAAGATACGGTCGAAAACAGAATTCTTTATATCTTAGACAAAATTTAGCGGCATGGTTTAAAGTTGCAAAACTAGAAACTGTTTTCTAAATTTTTAACTTTAAAACTAAAGCAATGCTCGGAGCGCAGGATATTCTTCTAAAACACTGGAAACACGACAGTTTTAGACCGTTACAAAAAGAAATTATCGATTCTGTTCTTGAAGGACAGGATACTTTTGCGGTACTTCCGACAGGCGGAGGAAAATCGATTTGTTTTCAGGTTCCTGCGATGATGCAGGAAGGAATCTGCCTTGTTATTTCTCCTCTAATTGCTTTAATGAAAGATCAGGTTGCGAATCTGCAGAAAAGGGATATAAAAGCGATTGCCCTTACAGGCGGAATTCACACCGAAGAATTGATTGATCTTCTCGACAATTGCCAGTACGGAAATTATAAATTTCTTTATTTATCTCCAGAAAGACTTCAATCGGACTGGGTTCTGGAGCGTATTAAAAATTTGCCTATTAATTTAATTGCTGTTGATGAAGCGCATTGTGTTTCGCAATGGGGACACGATTTTAGACCTGCTTATCTTAAAATTTCGGAACTGAAAAAGTTCTTTCCTAAAATTCCGTTTTTGGCTTTGACTGCTACGGCGACTCCGAGAGTTATTGAAGATATCAGAACGCAATTAGAATTAAAAAATCCAAGACATTTTCAGCAGTCATTTGAGCGAAAAAATATCGCTTACATGGTTTTTGAAGTCGAAGATAAATTGTATCGCGTGGAACAGATTTTGAAAAAAAATCCACAGCCTTCTATTATATATGTACGAAATCGCAAAGCGTGTCTAAACATGTCTTCGCAATTACAATCGTTAGGTTTTACGGCAACGTATTATCACGGCGGACTTTCTTCAAAAGAAAAAGACAAAAACATGCAGTTGTGGATGTCACAGCAAGCGCAAGTTATTGTGGCAACAAATGCTTTTGGAATGGGAATTGACAAAGACAATGTCAAAACCGTTATTCACACACAGCTTCCAGAAAACATAGAAAATTATTATCAAGAGTCTGGCAGGGCTGGAAGAAATGGCGAAAAAGCTTTTTCGGTTTTGCTTTACAATAATTCGGACATGATCCAGACCGAACAGCAGTTTATCAACGTTCTTCCCGACAAGAAGTTTTTAAAAACGATGTACATCAAACTCTGTAATTATTTTCAGATTGCATATGGCGAAGGTTTAGATGAATCTTTTTCGTTTAAACTGAATCATTTTTGCAATAAATATGACTTTCCCACTCTCAAAACGTACAATTCTTTACAGTTTTTAAATCAGCAAGGAATTATTACGATGTCTCAGGAATTCTCAGAAAAAATTAGCGCTCAATTTTTAATAGAATCTAAAGAAGTCATTCGATATATGAGTTTGAATCCAAATGATGAAGAGATTATCCTGACTATTTTGAGAACTTATCCTGGAATTTATGACGTAAAATCTAATCTGAATCTTGGTTTAATTGCTAAAAAATCTCATCACTCGGAAGAACAAGTTACCGCACTTTTAGAAAAATTAAGAGAAAAAGAAATTATAGAATATAAATCTAAAAACAACGATGCTACTATATTGTTTAATGAAGTCCGCGAGGATGATCTTACTATAAATAGAGTTTCGAAATATTTAGAGAAACAAAACGAGGTTAAAAAAGAACAACTTCTATCGGTTCTTCATTATATAAAAGACAACAAAACTTGCAAAAACAGATTGGTTTTGAATTATTTTGGAGAAGAAACAAACGAAAATTGTGGCATTTGTTCGTACTGCATTACACAAAAAGGAAAAATTACAGAAGCCGATTCGATTGCTGACAAGATTTTGTCTCTGCTTAGAACAGCTTCGCTGACTTCGAGAGAAATTGAAAATCAGATAAAAATGGATGCAAAAGATATTTTATTGGTTCTTCAGGAATTACTCGAAAACAATCATATCATTATACAACCGAATAATAAATACACTTTAAAATCATAATGGAGAAATTGAGAATTATATTTATGGGAACGCCAGAATTTGCCGTTGGCATTTTGGACACCATTATTAAACATAACTATGAAGTTGTTGGCGTAATTACTGCTGCAGACAAACCAGCAGGACGCGGACAAAAAATAAAATATTCGGCTGTAAAAGAATATGCGCTTGCAAACAACCTTACTTTATTACAGCCAACCAATTTAAAAGACGAAAATTTCTTAGCAGAATTAAAAGCTTTAAATGCCAATTTACAAATTGTAGTTGCTTTTAGAATGCTCCCTAAAGTAGTTTGGGAAATGCCAAGCTTAGGAACTTTCAATCTTCACGCATCATTGCTTCCTAATTACCGTGGAGCTGCTCCTATTAACTGGGCTATTATTAATGGAGAAACTAAAACTGGAGTTACTACTTTCTTTATTGATGACAAAATTGATACTGGTGCTATGATTTTAAATTCTGAAATCAATATTGAGCCCGAAGAAACAGCAGGACAACTTCACGATCGCTTAATGCATTTAGGAAGCACAACTGTTATTGACACTTTAAAGGTTATTGAAAACGGAAATGTCGTGACAACAATTCAGGAAGATAACGACGATATAAAAACGGCTTATAAGTTAAACAAAGAAAACTGTAAAATTGACTGGACAAAATCTGGCGCAGAAATCAATAATTTAATTCGAGGATTAAGTCCATATCCTGCTTCTTGGTGTTACTTAAAAGACCAAAATGAAGAATTAAACATCAAAATTTATGAAGCAAAACTAATCTCAGAATCACATTCTTACGAGATTGGAAAGCTAATTAGCACTAAAAAAGAAATCAAGATTGCAATAAAAGACGGTTTTATTCAGTTATTAAGTCTACAATTTCCAGGAAAAAAGAGAATGCTTGCTTCAGAATTATTAAATGGAGTGAGTTTTTCAGAAGCTGCAAAAGTGTATTAACGTCAGTAAAACAGGGGTTTGTACTTGTTTTTCATCGACAAATAACACTCTTTATGAACAAAAAAAGCAAGTTATCAACAATTTTTGCTAAAAATAAAGAAAACACTTGCACGCAACGGATTTCCTACTAAATTTGTGTATTAACAATTTTTTTTAACCAACAATTAATAACTAATTATTATGAACAAATCAGAATTAATCGATGCTATCGCTGCTGATGCAGGAATTACAAAAGCTGCGGCGAAATTAGCTTTAGAGTCTTTTTTAGGTAATGTAGGAACTACTTTGAAAAAAGGTGGAAGAGTTTCATTAGTAGGTTTCGGATCATGGTCAGTATCTTCAAGAGCTGCTAGAGACGGTAGAAACCCTCAAACAGGAAAAACTATCAAAATCGCAGCTAAAAACGTTGTAAAATTTAAAGCTGGTGCTGAATTAGAAGGTGCAGTGAACTAAGTAAGAAAGTTCTCTAAACTTATAATATAATTAAAACCTTCCATCTGGAAGGTTTTTTTATGCGGTTTAACGATTTTTTTTGTGATTTTAATTTTTTTATGAGTAAATTTAATAAAAATTGTAACCGTATGATTTCAGAAAAATTAAAAAAAGGACACCTGCTTATTGCCGAGCCTTCAATAATTGGAGATTTATCTTTTAACAGATCGGTAATTTTATTAGCAGACCATAACAAGGAAGGATCAATTGGTTTTATAATTAATAAGCCATTAAAATATACTATTAATGACTTAATACCTGAGATTGATGCTAACTTTAAGATATATAACGGAGGCCCTGTAGAACAAGACAACCTTTATTTTATTCACAATATTCCTGAGTTAATTCCAAATAGTGTGGAAATTTCTAACGGAATTTATTGGGGAGGCGATTTCGAGTCCACTAAGGACCTAATTAACAACGGATCTATCAGCAAAAACAACATTCGTTTTTTCTTAGGCTATACCGGCTGGGAGGAAAATCAACTTGAGAATGAGATGCAAGGTAACTCTTGGATTATTGCTGATAATAATTACAAAAATAAAATTATCGGAAAATCTACTACCCACTTTTGGAAAGAGCAGATTATTGAGCTTGGCGGCGATTATCTTATTTGGTCAAATGCACCTGAAAATCCATATCTGAATTAATTTTCAGAGATGGATTCATTTAGTCGCTGTACTAATAAATGAGCCAGATTTGTTGTAAACTCCTTTTTTCGATACTTAGTTATCGGTTGTATTCCCGTGATTACATTGGTCAGAAATAATTCGTCTGCTTTTTGAAGATCAAAAGGTGAAATTACTTCTTCCAAAACTTCTATGCCATCTACTTTTTTAGCTAAAGCTAAAATCTGTTTACGCATAATACCGTTTAAAGCACCTTCTGAAACTGGAGGTGTAATAAGCTTATTACCCGTCACCATAAAAATATTTCCTTGAAGTGCTTCTACAACATTTTTGCTGTCATTCAGTAAAATACAATTCGCAAGATCATTTTCATTTGCATAAATGCTTCCCGTAATATTAATCATCTTATTAGTCGTTTTAAGAGACGATAATAATTGTTTTGTTACATAGAAGTCTTTATACAAATCTACTTCATACTCGTTTGTATTTATAGTGTAAGCTTTATTTCCAAGAGAAATGGCATTGATTAAGAATGAAATATCATTGCTTTTTGGAAGATATAAACCGCCATCATTTCTAAAAACAGTAATTCTTGCACGTGCCGAAGCTGCAATTCCTTGTTCGTTTACCAAATTAAGAATCTGCTCTTCAAAATATTCCATTGTAAAATCCATTGGAATCATCATTCTTACCACACGCATTGAAGCCATTAGTCTAAAATAATGATCCTCAAGAAACAAGATTTTTCCGTTGATAATTTTTACTGTTTCGAATATTCCGTCACCATACAAAAAAGCGCGGTTTAGAGTTAGTATATTTTCTTCCTGCCCTATGTTTCCGTTAAAATTAATCATAAAAAAACCCTGAATTTTGTTCAGGGCAAATATAAGGTATAAAATAGACTTTTACTAAACAGATCCTATAAGATGTTTTAGATCTGAGATTTGATTCTCCCACAATTGTTTAGCTTCGCCTAGTTCTTCTTTTTCAGCAAAATCTACTACCATAAGCGATACATCTTTAGTTAATTCATCAACTAAAATATGGAGTTCGAAAAAATACTCTGTATCCTTACTGCTGTCATCAACCCATTTGAATTTTACTTTTTCACCAGATTTTTTCGAAGCTAGACGTGCTCTCTCCTGTGAATCATTCCAGATAAAAGTAAAAAATTCACCTCTCGAATTAACATTGTCAGCAAACCATTCTTGTAAACCTGACGGAGTTGATATATATTGATACAATAATTGTGGCGAAGAATTAATCGGAAACTCGATTTCGTAACGTATTTTTGAATCCATGTGCTACTTTAATTTTTTTCGAAATATAAGAATATATGTCCAAAAACAATGCATTTTTAAAAATATTTTTTTTTCTTCATTTTATGCTTGCGTGCTTTAATATTATTTCTATCTTTGCACCCGCAATCAGGAATTCATGATAGCAGTCCAGGCGAGGTAGCTCAGTTGGTTAGAGCGCAGGATTCATAACCCTGAGGTCACGGGTTCAACTCCCGTCCTCGCTACTAGAAGGTAAAACCCTTAAACAGAAATGTTTAAGGGTTTTTTATTATATTTAAACAAAAAATAGTCCTAGTTTCATGGAAGGAGAAATAAATTTAAACATCATTTTAGAGAATCTTAATCCTGTTCTTAACGACGGAAAATATGTTTTTACAAAAGTAGATTCGCTAGATCAGATTCCTTTTTCTAAAATTCTGTTTCTATTTAAAGAAAAAGAAGGAATCACCATTGTATTAGAAAAACGCTTTGCAGAAGAACTTAATCTTAATTTCTCATACATTGCTTCTTGGATTACTTTAGAAGTTCATTCTTCTTTGGCTGCTGTAGGTTTGACTGCTGCTTTTTCTCAGGCTCTAGGGAATGCCAATATCAGCTGTAATGTAGTTGCCGCATATTTGCACGACCATATATTTGTTGACGAAAATGATGCTCAAAAAGCAATGAAGGTTCTATTAGAATTAAAAGAGAATAGCAGAAATTCTTTTTGATTAAAAAATTAAAAAATAACCGCAATAAGTGCCATTAAAATAGTTATTTTGCAAAGGTAATTTACAAACATATGGACATAGTAAAATTTAAGATCACATCTAAAACAATTAAAGTAGAAGTACGTAATTCTAACAATTATGTTTTTAATTTCAACACCGCTTTAGATATTGCCAAAGAAGACAAAGATGTTTTATTAAAGCTTTACAATGCACTCGACCTTCTTTTTAAAAAGGAACAGGTTACCGAAAACAAAAACTACATTTCGCCAAATCAGACTAATATATTAGATCAGATCTCAGCTGCAGATTTGGAAAAAGAAAACCAATAAACGTTTCTTCCTTTCCAAGCTATAAAGAACACCAAAATCCTTGAATATTTTTATTCAGGGATTTTGTTTTTTATAATTATTTCGTCCTCTCCTAAAAAAGCAGTAATTTTATCTGTATCCATAAAAAAAGTATTTTCTGTATCTGTACCCAAATCTACAATAGCAATAATTTTGCTAAAAAAAGATATGGAATCTAAAGCTGTAACTCAGGAAAAAATAAATTTTAGAGAAGTTTATGTATTTGATATGGAGATTTTGCAAAACATCTTCATTCAAAATATGCATGAGAAAGCCGAAGACAAAATGCTTTTTGGAGTACCATTTCTTCTCTGCGAAAAAGACAATAAAATAAATTCGTTTGCCAGTTTAATTTTAAACCAAAGCAATCAAATTGTATTTAGAATTTATGATGATGGAAGTTTGACAAATGAAGATAAAGCGTTATTTAATGATTACATCAAAAAATTTCTGAAGAAGAAAAATAGCGCCAATTTCAATAATGCCGAGCAACTGAAACAAAGCACAGAGCATTTTATTCACTACCTGAATTTTTAGCATAAATGAAAAACAAAGAAACATTATACTTAAAAATTGCTAAAATCATTGAAGATCAGATTCACAATGAAACTTTGGTGCTGGGCGATAAATTACCTTCTGTAAGAAGCGCACAAAAACTGTATAATGTTAGTTTAAACACGATAAAACAAGCGTATTTAGAACTCGAGAGCCGCTCACTTATAGAATCTCGTCCAAAAACGGGATATTACGTGAGCAAAAGTTCACAACGCACAACAGCACTTCCAACAATTGCAAGTATAGATAATCAGGAAACGGAAAATACTCCTGAAGAACTTATTGATAAAGTTTTTGCCACTATCACACAAGTCGATGTAACACAATTTGCACTCGGAATGCCAGGAAAGAATTTCCTGCCTATTGCAAAATTGAATAAAGGAATTATCAATGTCGTTCGCACGAGAGACGACGCTGGCACTCCCTATGAGCCAGTGCAAGGACCGGAAAGCCTTCGTCGTGCTATTGCAAAATGGGCTTTAGTGATGGAAGGAAAAATTACTGAAGATGATATTGTTATCACTTCAGGTGCAATGCATGCAATTTACAACGCGCTTATGGCTGTGACATCATCTGGAGACAGTGTTGCGGTTGAAAGCCCAGCGTATTTTGGAATACTTCAAGCAATAAAAGAATTAGGTTTAAAAGCAGTTGAAATTCCGACACATCCTCTATTCGGATTAGACCTTGAGGCTTTGAAAAAAGTTCTTCCCGAAATTAAAGCGTGTTGTTTTATTACCAATTTTAATAATCCGATGGGATTTCAAATGCCTGACGAAAACAAACGAGAACTAGTTAAATTGATCACTCAATATAACGTTCCGCTGATTGAGGATGATATTTATGGCAATGTTTACTTTGGTTCCGAACGTCCAAAACCTTGCAAGTTTTACGACGAAGCTGGTCTAGTTTTATGGATTGGATCTGTGTCTAAAACTCTTGCTCCGGGTTATCGAGTTGGATGGATCGCTCCCGGAAAATTTAAAGATAAAATTATTCGACAGAAATTGGTTCAGACGGTTTGTAATTCTTCGTTGTATTCAGATGTTATTACGGATTTCTTAGAACACGGACGTTATGATCATCATTTAAGAACATTCAGAAATAAGCTTTATGCTAATTATCTACAGATGAATCGTGCTATAGAAGCTTATTTTCCAGATAACACCAAAATTGCACAACCAAAAGGCGGTTTTATGCTATGGCTGGAATTGGATCAAAGAATATCAACAACAGAATTATTTAATACTGCCCTAAGTCAGAAAATTAATTTTGCGCCTGGAAGAATTTTTTCGCAATACAATCAATACAACAATTGCATGCGACTGAATTATGCTTTGGAATGGAATGAACGCGTGGAGTCTGATTTAGAAAAATTGGGCAGAATAATAAAAAACAGCATTTAATGTATTATGAAAAATAAAGAACAAGTAGAAATAGTAACTTATAAACCTGAGTATCAAAAAAGTTTTAAGGATTTAAATATCGAATGGATTTCAAATTATTTTGTGGTTGAACCAAATGATGTGAAAGCGTTAGATCACGCCGAAGATTATATTATAAATAAAGGTGGGGAAATTTTTTCTGCCATTTTAAACGATGAAGTTTTAGGGGTTTGTGCTTTAATTAAAAGTGACGGAAAAGAGTACGATTACGAATTGGCTAAAATGGCTGTAAGCCCAAAAGCACAAGGAAAAGGCGTGGGATTTTTACTGGCTAAATCAGCAATAAAATGGGCATCAGAAAAAGGTGCTTCTAAAATATATCTGGAAAGCAATACCAAACTGAAATCTGCTATTAAGTTGTATGAAAAATTAGGTTTTAAAGAAATTACTGGTATCTCATCTTCTTATGACAGAGTAGACATTCAAATGATGCTTATTATTAGCTGAAAAACTAAAATTTCTAATTAGCAACAAAAAGCAAAACCCTTAGACAAAATGTTTAAGGGTTTTTATTTGAAATAATTTGTAACATTTAATCTACAAAAGCGTCAAATCTTGAATTAAATTACGGTTCTTTGTAACTTATTACATTTTCATTTGAGGTTACTTAATTTCCGAATACAATAATATTGACTCTAAAGAGTTTAGAACTAGGGAGCTAGCACGATACTTTCGTTATGGACAATAAAAAGTTTATTTTAAGTTTAAA
Source organism: Flavobacterium tistrianum (assembly GCF_003254545.1). Taxonomy (GTDB): domain Bacteria; phylum Bacteroidota; class Bacteroidia; order Flavobacteriales; family Flavobacteriaceae; genus Flavobacterium; species Flavobacterium tistrianum. The sequence goes on along the minus strand of NZ_QJRH01000060.1, from coordinate 28,389 downwards.
AAAAGGTAATGAAGCAGCTTTCAAGGAAGTTTACTTCAGCTATTACGACAAACTTATAAATATTGCCAAACGATTCAATTCTTCTGTATTTACTCCCGAAGACTTTGTTCAGGAAACTTTCATAAGACTTTACAATAAAAAAGAACTGCTTAATGAAGATGTTTTGTTCGACAAACAGATATTTGTTATCTGTAAAAACATTATTATCAATCATGTTAACAGGGAAAATAAAATAATACAGCTTGATCCTTCTCAAGTTGAAATGCTAGATGAAGAAACTGACTCAGGAATTTTTGAAGAAAGACAAGAAAAACTTCAAAATTTCATTAATCAGCTTCCCGAACAGCAACAAAAAATATTTACTTTACACAAACTGGAAAACCTTAGCTATAAGGAGATTGCAGAAATAACGGATCTTTCTGAAAAGACCATTGCCAATCATATTTATCTCGCCAGTAAATTTATTCGAAAAAAAATCGAAAACCATTAGGAACTTTTTAGTTCTCGTTTGTTATACTAAAAAACAGGAACTAAAAATGCATATCGAAGCGTATAAAACTAATGTTAAAACAAAGAAAGACGCAAGTTTACTTGTTGCTCATTTACAGTTTATCATTTCTGACTGTATCATAAATTTTGATAAACAAGGGCGCGAAAACATCCTTAAAATAGAAACTAACCGTGAAATCAAAGAAATGGTTTACAGTGTCTTTAATAAACAAGGATTTCATTGTCAAATTATTTAAGCTAGAAAAAATGGATAAGGAGAAATTTGACGAGGAGTTTAAAAAGTTATGGGAAGAGTCTCCTCTATCTCATTCCGACAGCGAAAAAGAAGCTTCGTGGGAACAATTTTATGCTAAGACATTTTCAAAGAAAAAAAGAAAATTTAAGCCTTGGCATCTTTATGCAGCAGCTTCAATTTTACTTTTTGCCCTTATTGGAACTGGAATATATTTCAACAACGAATCTTCAAATGAAAATGCTGTTCTTGCTGAAAATATCATTGAAAACACAACCTCAGCAATAAAATATGTTGTCTTGCCAGACAGTTCAAAAATTGAATTAGGTCCAAATTCTAAAATTTCTTATGGAAATAATTTTGCTTTAAACAGAAAAATTGAAATTGAGGGCGAAGCCTATTTTAATGTAAAAAAAGACAAACAGCACCCTTTTCAAGTTTTTTGTGACGAAACTACAACAACTGTTCTAGGAACTTCTTTTACAGTTAAGGAAACCAAAAACGAACAAGTTACTGTTGAGCTTTTTGAAGGAAGCGTTCAGATGAATGTAAAAGGGCAAAGCCAAAAATGGATTTTGAAACCAGGTGATAAATTCACTTACGGAAACCGAACTGCTTCAATAACAGAATTCAGCCCATTTGTAGATTTTGACAACGAAAAACTGTCAGTCATCAGTCAATATATTGAAGAAAAATACGGTTATAAAGTCAATATTCCGAAAGAAAATCTAGATCAGAAAATCACTATCCGAATCAATAAAAGAGAAGATTTAAAAACAATTGTACAATTACTATCCGAAATGTATAACCTAAACTTTGAAATAAATGAAGATTTAAAACAGATCACTTTTCAATAAAAAAACAAGAAAGGATGCAAGCCGCGAAACTACACATCCTCCTAATTTTCAGGATAACACGAGGTTATTCCATTTAATAATATTCAAAAATACGAAATTTCATGAAGCATATAATTTCAGCGTGCTTTTTTTTATTCAGTTTATGTATGTCTGCACAGAGCGTTACAGTAACTGTAGATCAAAATGTAACTTTAAAAGAATTCTTTAAACAGATTGAAAGCCAAACCAATTTTAAATTTGCTTTTACAGATCAGATCGACACCAATAAAAAGTATTTTACACAAAAAAATACTTATAAGAATATTGAAATCAGCAAGCTAATTACGGAATTAAACCAAACTTCGATTGTACAATTTTCTATAGTTGGCAACAATATTTTTGTGAAGCAGAAAGCTCAAACTCCAAAACCTGCCAAAAAAAAAAGCAAGCTGACCGGTCACGTTTATGATGACGAAAGACAGCCTGTTATTGGCGCTAATATTTATATTAAAGAATTGGAAACTGGCGTTGTAACAGATGCTAACGGAAAATACAGTATTGATGTCCCTCACGGAAATTATACTGTTCAGGTAAGTTATGTTGGATTTAAAAATGAAGAAAAACGTGTTTCTATTTCAGACGATACCAAAGTGAACTTCAATGTAGATTCTGACAGCCAGCAATTGGGAGAAGTTATTGTTATGAACAATAAAGCGGTTGATATTAAAACTACCCAAATGAGCGTTAACAAGCTTACGATGCAGGAAATCAAAAGAATTCCTGTTGCAATGGGAGAGCCTGATCCGTTAAAATCAATTTTAACTTTGCCAGGAGTTACCAATGCAGGAGAAGCTTCTTCGGGTTTTAATGTTCGCGGTGGTGCTGCCGATCAGAATTTGATTCTTTTGGATGGTGCGCCTGTATATGCAGATTCGCATATGTTTGGATTCTTTTCTATTTTCAATGCTGATATTGTCAACGGTTTAGATTTATATAAAGGAGGAATTCCGTCAAAATTTGGAGGACGCGTTTCTTCTGTTTTAGATGTTACGCAACAGACTGGAGATTTTGAAGAATATAAAGTAAACGGAGGAATCGGAATTATTTCAAGCCGACTTTTAGTTCAAGGTCCGTTGCAAAAAGAAAAAGGTTCGTTTATCCTTTCTGGACGAGCTTCGTACGCGCATTTGTTCATGAAACTGGCAGACAATAATAACTCTGCCATGTTTTATGATTTGAATGCTAAATTAAATTATCGTTTTAATGCTAAAAACACATTGTCTTTTTCTGGTTATTTCGGAAATGACATATTCGATATCAATGATCGTTTTGCCAGCACTTACGGAAGCACAATGGGTATTTTAAGCTGGAAACATAAATTTTCTGATCGTGTAAACAGCAATTTATCAACTTTCTACAGCGATTACAGATTTAATCTAGAAATTCCGATTGAAAGTTTTAAATGGGATAGCAATATTGCGAGTTATGGATTGAAATACAATTGGAATTTCCAACAGTCAGAGAAATTCAAAATCAATTATGGTATTGATGGTTTGTATTACAACTTTAATCCTGGAGTTGTAAAACCGACTTCTCCAGATTCGCAGTTTAATTATATGCAATTGGATAAAAAATATGCTTTAGAAGCTTCTGCTTTTGTTGATTTTGAAAATCAAATTACAGAGAAACTAAATTTCCGTTATGGACTTCGCTACAGCATGTTTTATCGTTTAGGAGACGAAACTATCAGCACTTACGAAAATGGTCAGGCGGTAGTATACAATCCGTTGTATAAAATTTACGAGGAAGGAACGCCAAACGGAAGCATTTCGTACGGAAAAGGAAAAACCATCAGCAAGTTTAACAATTTTGAACCTCGAGCTGCCTTGTCTTATGCTTTTAATGACGAAACTTCTATAAAAGCAAGTTACAACAGAATGGCGCAGTACATTCATATTTTATCAAACACACAGTCTCCACTGCCAATGAGCATCTGGACACCAAGCGGACCATTTACAAAACCTCAACTTTTGGATCAGTACGCGATGGGATATTTCAGAAATTTCAAAGACGGAGATTATTCATTAGAAACCGAATTATTTTATAAAAATGTTCAAAATCGTATTGATTATATTGACGGCGCTGATATTTTGGCTAACAACAATATTGAGCAGGTTATTCTAAACGGAAAAGCCAGATCTTACGGAATGGAGTTGTTATTCAGAAAAAATACTGGCATTTTTACAGGATGGATTTCGTATACTTTATCTAGAGCTGAACAAAAAACTCCGGGAAGAACTCCTGAAGAACCAGGAATCGCAAACGGCGACTGGTATTTATCTGGTTACGACAAATTGCATAATTTGAGCATTGTAGGAAGTTATGAACTTAATCCGAAATGGTCTTTTAATGGAAATTTCACTTTGCAATCAGGTCAACCTGTTACTTATGCTAATGGATACTACGAAATGGGAGGCATTCATATTCCGAATTATTCTTTGCGAAATGAAAACCGTTTACCACTTTTCCATCACTTAGACGTTGCGGCAACGTACACGCCTAAACCAGACAAAAAGAAAGGTTGGCAAAGCTATTGGGTATTTAGCCTTTACAATATTTACAACAGAAAAAATGCGGCTTCTATGAGTTTTACAACCAATGAAGATACGGGAGCAAATGAAACCAGAAGACTTTCTATTTTCGGAATTGTTCCTGGGGTTTCTTATAATTTTAAATTTTAATGCTATGAATAAATTGAAAAAATATACGATAATGAATAAAGCACTGGCATTAATAAGTCTTCTTTTTGTTTTTTCTTTTGCTTCTTGCGAAGATGTAGTCAATCTGGATCTGGAAACTGGCGAAACCAAATTGGTTATAGATGCCGAAATTATCTGGAAAAAAGGAACTGACGGAAAGGAACAAACCATAAAAATCAGTAAAACGGCTCCTTATTATAGCAATTCAACGCCAAAAGTTTCTGGCGCTCAAGTAAGAATTGAAAACAGTAACGGAGATGTTTTTGCATTTAACGAAACCGAAGCTGGCGTTTACAAATGCACTAATTTTGTTCCTGTTCTCAATGCAGATTATAAACTATTTATTACTGCCGAAGGGCAAAGTTTTACAGCAGTTGAAAAACTAACTTCTGTAACGCCAATTACTAAAATAGAACAGAATATTGTTCCCGATTTTAGTGGAAAAGATATTATTGAACTGACTTATTATTATAATGATCCTGCAGACGAGATCAATTATTATGTCACCGATTACCAAGGTTCATTTTTGATTTACCCAGAATATGAAATCACGAATGATGAATTCTTTAACGGAAACGAAATCAGTACGAGATATTCTCATGAAGACAAAATGAAATCTGGAAATACTGTAAAAATTACTCACAGAGGCGTTTCTAAAAACTTCTACAATTACTGGAAATTAATTTTGGAAGCCTCAAGCTCAAATCCGTTTCTTGTTCCGCCAGGAAATATTAGAGGAAACATTATAAATACTTCTGATGCTAATAATTTTGCATTTGGCTATTTTAGACTTTGCGAAGCAGATCAAGTTGATTATTTGGTGAAATAGAAAATCCATTTATAAAAAGACAAAAGCCTTAAACATTTCGTTTAAGGCTTTTGTCTTTTCCAGTCTTCTTTATTTATTTGATAGACAAAATTCAATTTGGGCTTTTCTCCAAAATAAGCCACTTCTTCTTCGGCCACTTTTTGGGCACCTATTCTTGAAATGGCAATTTGCGATCGGATATTTTCTGAACCAATATGAAACTTGACTTTCGAAACATATTGAAAAAGATAATCCAGCATTGTTTTTTTTACGCTTTGATTAATACCTTTTCCCCAACATGAAACCACATAAAAAGTATAGCCAATAAGAATACTATCGTCTTCTTCACTGAAATCGTAAAATCGTGTGCTTCCGATAAACTCTCCCGTTTCTTTACTTATAATTTTAAAAGCGCCTTTACTTTTCATGGCTCCTTCGAAAAAGTTTTCAAAAACTTCTCTTTGCCATCTGTCTTTGTTTGGATGCTGCTCCCAAATCTTAGGATCGGAAGCTACTTGGTATAATGCGTCAAAATCTTTTTCTTCTAAAGGAGAAAGAATGCAAAGATCGTTTTCTAAAACGGGTTGTAAATTAAAATTCATTATTTTGATTTTTATAAAACTAACTCTTCAAAAATTGGATCTACTAAAAGCGAAGCATATAAAGATTCTATAGCGCGTTTAGAACCATGAATTTGCCATTCTAAAGTAATATGATCCATATTACGGCGCTGAGTCATGAGTTTTGAATTTACGCCAAAAGTCGAAAAAAGTTCTTTACACCTTTCGTGTCCATTATCGGAGCGCTTAAAAGTTATTCGAAGTGTTTTATGTTCGTTGATGAGGTCTATTTTATCTTGAAGAACCGTTAGCATTGTTAGAATTATGATAATCATAATCGCTGCACAAGCCGAAGCAAAGTAATAACCTGCTCCTACCCCCATGCTAACAGCCGCAACCGACCATATTGTCGCTGCCGTTGTAATACCTGAAACGTGACTGTCTGATCTAAAGATTACTCCCGCACAAAGAAAACCTAGTCCTGTAACAATATTAGAAGCTATGCGATCGGGATTTCCTGGTCCGCCGATCCATTCAGACATTAGGGTAAAAAAGCACGCTCCAACAGAAATCATTATCGTTGTGCGAAGTCCGGCAGCTTTTCCTTTGTATTCTCTTTCGGCACCAATTAAAGCTCCCCAAAATGTTGCTAAAAGCAATTTTATGATAATTTCGACATCCATTTAAGTCTTGTGTTTTTTAAAATAAAATTAAGGAAAAAACATAAAAAAACCTTCAAAATCTAAAGGACTTTGAAGGTTTTCTACTTTATCAATCTTACTTATATTCTTCTTCTTTTTGTTTGTACCAATCTTTCATTACATAAAAAGCTTTCTTTTTAATTCCGTTGCTAGAAATTAATCCTTTGCGATTAAAGAAATCCTGAATGTTTGGCAATTGTCTTCTTGGTGATCTAAAATCAACGAGAATCCAAGGCGAAACTCCTGCTAAACCTTCAATACGATTAAACATTTGTGTGTTTTGAATATAAAGCTCTTCCTGATATTCTTCGTTCCAACGTTCTTTTTTATCACCGTGCAAACCTTGTAGAGCCTCGCCACCAAATTCGCTAATAATAACAGGCTTGTTGTACGGAACCACCCATTGCATGTCTTTGCAAGATTCGTTAGTTCCTCTGTACCAACCCAAATATTGATTGAAACTTACAATATCAACATATTCATTCATATTATCATGAAGCGTATTGATGTTGTTTGAACTCGAAGTAACTTCCATCGCCATACTAATCAAACGAGAATTGTCTTGCGTGCGCGCATATTTTGCCAATTTGCTCAAGAAAGCATCACGATCATCACCGTGTGGAGTTTCATTGGCAATTGACCAAATTACGATTCCGCAACGGTTTTTATCTCTGTAAATCATATCGTGCAACTGATGTTCGGCATTAGCATACGTATTAGGATTTGTCCACGAAATTGTCCAATAAACCGGAACTTCAGACCAAATCATCAATCCCATTTTTTCGGCTTCTTTTACCATATTTTCGTTGTGCGGATAATGAGCCAAACGAACATAATTACAGCCCATTTCTTTTGCCCAAGTCAACAACGTTATAGCATCTTCTTGCGACCAAGCTCTTCCAGATCTAAAAGGCGCTTCTTCGTGAATACTGATACCGCGTAAAAAGACTTTTTTTCCGTTTAACAGAATTTCTTTGCCTTTGGTTTCAATAGTTCTAAAACCAATTTGATCGGCAATATTTTCATCTGCTTTAGAAATGGTTACATCGTATAATTTTGGCTTTTCAGGTGTCCATAAAATTGGATTGGCTTTTATTTCGAAATACGCCATTCCCTTAGCATTGGTCGTAACGCTTTTTTTAATTTTCAGTTCTGGAATTGAAACCGAAAGAGACTGATTTGCCGATTCGCTATTTAGTTTTATCCAGCCTGAAATTTTTCCTTTTTCTTTTTTATCCAATTGAACTAAATAATCTTCAATATAAGTATTCGGAACTTGAGCCAGAGTTACATCTCTTGTGATTCCGCCATAATTCCACCAATCCATATTTACGGTTGGCACATTGTCTTTATGGCGTTTGTTATCGACTTTTACAACTACGAAATTATTTCCGTCAACCAATAAATTGGTTACGTCGAAATTGAAAGGTGTGTAACCGCCAATATGAGTTCCTGCCAATTTTCCGTTTACATAAACTTTCGCATCATAATTAACCGCTCCGAAATGAAGAATTCCTTTGCTTTTGGAATCCTTCTTATAGCTAAAGTCTTTCTGAAACCAAACCGTTCCTTCATAAAAAAACAATCTTTGGTCTTTCGAATTCCAATCTGACGGAATATCCATTACTGCTGAGGTTGCAAAATTATATTCGCTCAGTTCTGTAGTGTTCCATTTTTTATTTTCGAAAAATCCGTTGTCTTTAAAAGGTTCTAAACGGTAATTGAAATATCCGTTTTCCAGCGGATCTACTATATAACTCCATTTTCCGTTTAAAGTAATATTGTTTCGCGAAGAAATATTTGCCACCAACGGAATTTCCTGCGCTATAGTTTTTCCAATAAACAGAAAAGCACAGCACAGCATTATTATCTTTTTCATATTTAAAATCATTTGGTTTTGAAAGTCTTTAGTTAGTAAATTATGAAGGTTATAAAGTTAAAAAGTTTCTGAAATTCAGTAGTAAACAAACATTCCGTATTAGTTAAAAATAACCCATCAAATACTTATCAGTTTTGTGTTATGAGGCTTATTTAGTCGTTTTTCTTTTTTTATTTGTGTTATACCATAAAAAAAGCAACAGAGAGTTAGAAATACTCCTGTTGCTTTTTTACTTCATCTTGTTATCACTGAAAAATTAGATATCTAATTGTATGAGAAAATGATTGCTGTGTTTTTTAATATAATTGCCATTATTTTTCTCAAGAAACTCTATTAAATAGTTAATAGCTACATCATGTTTTATTTCAATCTCAATAGTGTCTTGACTATTAATACTATAAATATCAAAACTATCAAGAGGTAGATTATAATTTTTTAATAGTAAAAAAAAGTCTTCTGAATTAAAACGTTCCCTCATTTTAATATTGTAGAGAACCTCACCCCAATCAAGAGGAACTTCATCTTTTTTTGGAAAAATTATTTCATTATCTCCATATTCTGAATAAAACTCATATATGTGAGTAAATTCATATTCCATTGTCTTTATATTAATTTTTAATGGCCCTGAACTTGATATTAAATTTAGTCTTTCATCCTTATATGGATTGCTATACCCTTTGGGCTTAAAAAAAACAAAAACAAAATCATTAAAATCTACTTTTTCAACTATTTCACGATCATCTCCTAAAATCTCATTAATAAAATCTTCCATAATTATTTATTTGTTTCTGTGTCTGCAATCTAAATAAAAAAAGCCATTTCAACTAAGAAATGGCTTCTGATTCTTTTATCAATCCCAAAATTTTACCATAAGCAGTTGCAGCTTTATGAACCTGAACTGTCCAATCTTCTGCAGCATTATCATCGGCTCCGTCAGAAATATATTTTAGACTTAAAAACGGAATATTTTCTTTCATGGCAATCATCGCTAGAGCGTAAGCTTCCATATCAACGACATTGTAAGCGTCTGAGCAATGTCCCATTTCGAAGTTATCGCCTGTTCCGCAGATTCCTTCTTGAAGATTATCCATTAACAAACCATATTCTAAAACTGGTGACAACCCTGAAAGTGGTGTTTCGTACAATGCAAAACCTAAACCGCGAACGTCCATATCTCTTTGAACAAATTTGGTACAGCAAATTACGTGACCTTTTTGAAAACAGCTGCTTCCCGCTGAACCCAGATTTATAATCACAGAAGGTCTTTTATTTTGGATTGCTTTTGTCAATTCATAAGCGGCGTTTACTTTTCCGATTCCTGTAATTAAAACATTGTGGCCTTTAAAAACTTCTGCAGCTTCAGATTCGAGAGCAAAGCAGAATAATATATCTTCAACAGCAAAGGATGCTGTTTGGTTAATTTGTATCATGCGTAACTTATTTTCGGTTTACAAAAATACGTTTAAAAATTTACGTGGCTCTAACCTAAATTTAAAAACCAAAAAAGACGTTAAAGTCTGTTTTATCTATTGGATTTTATGATTTAAAAAATACATTTGCTAGAACCACTAAAAAAGTCTTAAAAAGAAAGGAAAAAACTGCATGGATAGTGAAAAATTTATTTTCTGCCTTGAAGGCGTTAAAGATATAGACGATCATACCCCAACACATGTGGTAAAATGTCTTGAAGAATTGGCTATTGACCAAGGCATTTCAAGCATTCATAAAACCTGCGACACGATTGAGGGTTTAGAAGAAAGTTTGAATATTCTGCTTTACGAAGATCATAACTTTAAAGATTATGAAATTATTTATCTAGCAATGCCGGGTCAGGAAAACAATATCTGCCTTCACGATTATTATTACAGCATTGAAGAAATTGCCGAATTGTTTGAAGGAAAAATGAAAGGTAAAATTATCCACTTTGCCAATCTTAAGGTTTTAGATTTAAACGAAGAAGAAGCACAATATTTTTTGGATATTACTGGCGCAAGAGCAATTTCTGGTTATGGTTCTACTTATAATAAAATTGCCAGCTGCAGTACAATCGACAAAGCTTTTTTTAGCCTGTATCAGGAAAATGACAATTTGATCGAAGTGGTCGAAGATCTTTATACTAAACATTACAATCTGTGCAAACTGCTTGATTTTAGACTATATTATTAAAAATGAAAAAGAGGCAGGCAGAGAAAATAAAAACGTATGGCCCAAAAGGATTTCGAGAGAAATTTTTAGGTGAAGACAATCCTATTCATTTGCTTTTCAAATCGAATTCGGATCATTTTTTCTGTCTTGAAATTGAAGAAATGATGCAAATGCAACATCCTGTTCCGCCTTCTAAACATTCTTGCCATACTTTAATTTTTATTTCTTCTGGTCAGCATATTATGAAATTGGGATATCAGGAATTTATCACAACCGATAATGAAATGATTATGGTTCCAGCGGGTCAGATTTTTTCGCTTGATAATGTAAATAATATTCATAAAGGTTATATCTGCCAGTTTCATCCTGATATTTTAATTCGGAAATATGGCAGTCGCGAATTGTTGAATGATTTTGATTTTTTGAAAATTTCTGGAAATCCGAAAATCAAACTGGCTCCCGAAGATATTGAACCCATTACCAATATCTTTGAACGATTGAAAAAGGAATATTCAGAAACTACAATTGCAGATTTGAATATTGTGCAATCTTATCTGATTACGCTGTTTTATGAAATGAATAAAAATGCTGTGAAAACTATCAAAAGCATTTCGGCAGCAGAAGCCATTACAGCAAAATTCAAAGAACTGATTCATGATCATATAAAAACCCAGCATCAGGTAAATTATTATTCGTCTTTATTGAATGTCACTCCAAACCATTTAAATAAATGTGTAAAGACTATTACAGGAAAATCTGCGGTGAAATGGATTGACGAAAACATATTGCTCGAAGCTAAATATTTACTGTTTCAAACCACCCTTTCTGTAGGTGAAATCGCAGCACAAGTAGGATTTGAAGATCAATCTTACTTTAGCCGTTTTTTCAAAAAAACAGAAGGAATTTCTCCAATACGATATCGAAAATTGATTGATAAGTCCCAATTATTGATTAGAGAATCCTAACAATTATGTAGACGTTTTTCAGAAATTTGCTTCCTCAAAAATGCAAATTATGATTTATGTTTTTAAAACTTCCGTTGATAACCAAGCCAAATTTGAATCGGCTTCTGCATTACTAAATCAATTATTACCAGAATCTCAATGGAATTTCGACCTTGAAGATTGCGATAACATCTTACGAGTTGACAGCGAATTGAATGTTACAGCATTACTTCAAAACAATACCATTTTTGATTGTATCGAATTAGAATAACAATGGAATCCGTATTAAAAATCAAAGTTTTGAAACGATACTACATTCAATGATTTTTTAATTTTCAGTTTCTGCTACAACTAAATTAAAATTGAAAGCTAGCACCAAAATTAAAAAAGCGGGATTACAAAGTAAATTGCATCCCGCTTTTCTCTATTTAATCAACCACGATTTTTTTATTTTATCCAACGTGGATCTCCCACTTTTCTGTCAATTAATGTTTGATTTTTAATTGTAAAATCACCCGTTGATGCACTTGTAAATTGAGGATCCAATACAGTTGCAGAAGCATCTGGTCTATTGTTACTTGCTGTAGCCTGTAAACCAGCTGAATTGAAATTATTATTATTTCCGAATGTTGGAGCGGCAGTTGCTGTAGAATTTGTATAAACTGCAGATCCAACTGCTAACAATGTATTACGTACTATTGATGCATTTGATACAAAGCGCACATACAAGATTCTACTTGCAGCTGGCAAGGTAGGCGCATAAATTGTACACGCATCAATTAACACATTGCTTGTTAACCCTGTTCCTGTTAATCCAGCAGCTGCATCTAAACGTATGAAATCACGAGATGAACAAGTGTCAAATGTACTTTTTGTTAAAGAAACACTTGCCACGTAAGTAGTTCTGAAATCTATAAAATCAGCTCCAGAAGCAGTATTTACATTTTTAACAATACTATTATCTACAGTAAACGATTTTAATTTTGCTGATGCATTTCCGTACATTAATTGAGATGGGAAATCATGAATATAACTACCGCTAATTAAAACATCTCCCAATTGTGTAGTGGCTGCTGTACCAATTGTAATCGCACCACCAGTTGTTCCTACTCCACTTAAATCGATATCAACTAAAGAGAAATTAACTACTTCGCTTGCATTATTAGGATTGTTAGCTAGAGTGAAATTAAATTTAAGTTTTGGTTTATCACCTGGTCTCAAACCTCTTAATGTTAATGTTTTATTTACTGCTATTGTTCCCGTTTGAGCTGTATAATCACCCGGCATGAAAACTAAAACAGATCCAGAAGGTGCACTAACAATTTTTTGAATTATATCATCTCCTAATTTAACTAATATTCCAGTTCCAATATCTATTCCAGTTGTAAATGATGCATCACCTCTTTTCTTCGTACCGTTGTATAAAATTGCTGTATAAGCAGTTTCAGGTGTTAAGCCTGTTAAAGTAGCTACTCCAGCAGTTTTTTCAGCCGCTGTAATAGTGTGTATAATATTTCCAGGCATAGCTGTAATTTGTGTCACAGAGCTATTTGGAATCCATCTTAATGTAACTTTAGTTGCTTCAATATCTGCATCTTGAACCGGGAACATTATTTGTTCTGATAATGTCGTAGCTGTTATAACTGACCATTTTGAATCTTCTAGTCCCGAAGTAACAGATTTTACTCTAATAGAATAAACTGTTTCTCCTTCTAGAGGTACTTGTATAGGAAGTTCAGAAGGCGCAACATTTATGGTTTTATAAATTGTAGAGAAACTAGGATCATCGGCACTAAATTCTACTACATAATGATCTGTATTTTCATCTGATTTAACCGTCCAGTTTAATTCAACTACAGTTTTATTTCTAATTGTAGCTTTAAGTCCAATTGGAGAAAACTCTCTTGTATTTCCTATATCGTCTAATAACGCTTCATTATAACTTTCGCAACCAGAAATTGCTACTGAAAGAAGTAATACGGTTATTAATCCTTTAAATATATTTATTGTTTTCATCATAATAACTTATAATTTATTATTAGTTTTTTGAAAAATTTTTAATAACCGTAATCATTTTTTAACTGACCATTACTTGCATCCAGAAACACTTGCCATATTGGCCAAAATTGTCTGTTATCAGGATTAACTCCTACTTTATATAAAGAAGCTATTTTAGCATCAGCAGCTGTTCCTGTCCATGTCCAAGGAGTCGAAGTATACAAAACTCCTGGATTTGTAGTTTCTCCACGATTAAGTCCATACACATCTAAACTTACATTATCCGACTGGTATTTATAATACAAAGTAGCTGGCACATCTGCATATTGTCCTGTACGAGCAGATAATTCTGCCATTTTTTGTTTTGCTTTATCTAAGTTTACTTTAAGCAAATTCCAACGAATAAGTGCTTGTTTACGTTCCATTTCACCTGTAAACTCATATTTATTTTCATCAACAAGCGCATTAAACATTGCTTCTTTACTAGTTAAAGCATTTACATAATTTTCAACTTTAGCAGCCTGATCTGCTGAAGAAAATGATCTTCTTCGTACTTCTTTCAAATAAGGCATTGCTGCACTTGGCCCTTCCAATTCGTTTGCCGTTTCAGCAGCAATTAAAAGCACCTCAGCATAACGCATGTACATTTTATTAACTCCATCATCATTTGTAGAAGTTACATAACGTTTCATCCATTCGTAACGGTATTTACCAAAATACCATGTATCTAAAGAACCCAACTCTTGTTTTGCAATACCATTAACCGCTGCACCATATTTATAAGGCACACAAGTAACATTTCTACGAGCATCAGTTTGATCGTAGTCATAGAAAACAAATGGTAATGGACCTGCAACACCACCACGGTTAGCTCCATTAGCCTGAAATTGATCAGCTGCCGCCGTGTGCTTTACAGCAAAAGTAAATAACATTCTACCACGCCCATCAGAAAAAGGAAGTTCCCAAAGAGATTCTCCTCCTGCAGCAGTATTTTCTTCGTTGTATTTTCTCCATAATCCCTCAAAAGTAGATTCTAAACGAGCAGAACCACTTTGGATTACCTCACGAGATTCTCTTAATGCCAATGCATACATAGACGCTACTGAAAGTTCTGGATCATTGCTTCTTCTCACTCCGTCAGGATATTGCTGGTAACCACTTGCTGCCAAAGCCAAACGCGCTCTAAATGCTTTTACAAAAGCCTTATTTACGTGTTCTACTGTACTTGTATAAGAAGTCTCGTTAGGCCAAGCCACCAATGTTGAAGCTTCTCCTAAGTCTGCAATTAATTGTTTATAAATAATATCTCTATTTGATTTAGGCAAATATAAAGTAGCACTAGTAATCGGTTCAAAACGAGCAGGAACATCTCCCCAAGATTTAAGCAAATCAGCATAGTAAATCGCTCGTAGTGTTAAAGCCTCTCCTAATAACTGACCTAATTCTGTTCCTGGTGTAGGATTTCCATATTGGCGTAAGCCCTGAATACAAACATTTGCACGCTCAATTCCTGAATACATCATGGCATAAGCATTATTGGTAGTATTCATTTCTGTATTGCTAGGCTTTGCATCATACACACACAAATCTGATTTGTCTCCAGCTGTTTGCGAAGTATTATACCATTCTACATCTGTATTTAATCCGTAATAAGGTAAAAATCTTCCTCTATAAGAGTTTGTTTCTGCAAATGGAACTTTAATTCCGTCAATAGCTCCTTTTGCAAGTCCCGCAGTAGAGAAAATTACAGAAGCATCTAATGTTGATTGTGCAGGCGCTTCTAAATAGTCATCTTCAAATTGCTGACAAGAACTAAATAGACCCGAAATAATCAATCCTGCTATAATTATTTTATGTTTCATTTTGTAGTCGTTTAAATTAGAAATTAAGATTCATTCCAAAAATCATTTGTCTGCTTCTTGGATAAGGACTCGAATCAACCCCAGGAGTAAGTGGAGTTTTTCTTTTTGTTGAAACCTCTGGATCAGAACCAGAATAATTAGTCCAAACAAAAACATTGCTTCCTGTCAAGTAAAATCTCAATTTAGAAACTCCAAGTTTAGATGTAAACATTTCAGGCATTGTATAGCCTAATGTTAAAGTATTCAATCTTAAAAATGATGCGTCTTCAACTGCCCAATCAGTAAAGATAGCAGATCTCATATATGGAGACCACATCGTTGTATTAGCATTAAGAGCTGCTAAAGCTTGAGGATTATCTGTTACTAATTGTCCTGTAGCAGGATCTAAATTTGTCCATCTTTTTCCATCAGCCATTGTAGAATTTAAGTTTTTGTATTCTCCTGAAGCTGTAGCTGTCGAAAACTCAATTTTATCTGCATTATATATATCGTTACCAATACTCCAATTGAAAGCTGCCATTAAATCAAATCCATAAGCATTTCCGTTGATAACAAAACCTCCAGAGCTTTTAGGATTAACATTTCCAATAACTGTTTTATCGTTAATATCTACTTTACCATCTCCGTTGATATCTTTTAATTTCATATCTCCAGGTCTAAGGCCATTTCCATCACCCACTAAAGAAGTAGAAGTATTCACTACTCCGCTTTTTAAAACATATTTTCCTCCAACATAATCAAAGTCAGAAACTTCATATCTTCCATCATTTTTATAGCCATACATACTACCTAATGAACCGCCAACTGCTATAAGGTAATCATCTCCAATTTGTGAAGAAGCCCATCCTGTGCCTTGTCCAAAATCACTCATCATTCCTAATGAATTGATACGGTTTTTATTTACCGACATATTGAAAGAAAAATTCAATCCGTATTTAGCTTTTTCAATCGCAACAACATTAATTGTAGCTTCAAAACCTTTATTTTGTGTTTCTCCCATATTACGATATTGGAAATCATATCCAGATCCTGCAACTGGGAAATTAATTAATAAGTCGCTAGTAATATTTTTATATATATCGAAATTACCACTTAAGCGATTTTTGAAAAATGCGAAATCTAAACCTAAGTTTTGAGTTACAGTTGTTTCCCATTTCAAATCAGGATTAGGCATCGTTTTTGAAGGCGCCCAAACGCTAGTAACCCCATTGATCCATGATGTTGCTGTAGATTGAAAAATTTGAATTTGCTGACCAACAGGTATATTATTATTTCCTGCTTCACCATAACTTGCTCTTAGCTTTAAAAGGCTTAACCAAGTTTTATTTTTTAGCCAATTTTCTTCTGACATTTTCCATCCTGCTGCAAAAGCCGGAAAGTAACCCCAACGATTTTCTGCCAAAAATTTACTAGATCCATCGGCGCGAAATGTCGCTGAAAGTAAGTAACGGTTTTTGTAGTCATAATTTGCACGTCCAAAAAATGATAATAATTTATCATCTGGGCTGTAATAATTATCAACAGATTGAGGAGTTCCTTGCGTAGTTAATTTTTTTGCTTGATCAAAATTAAAAAATGTTGGATATCCGTGGATAGTGCTTGTTACAGTATTTGAGCTATATGTAATGTTTTCTTCCCCAACAAGAACATTCAAATGATGATCATCGCCCATTAATTTTTTAAAATCGTAAGTAAGCGTATTAGCATTTCTAAAACGTTTCTCCTTAGCATCTGACATAATCATTGCTGGCATGTTCTGCATTGTAGCCAGTGGTGAGTTTGCCACATAATAAGTAGTTAGTCCGTAAAAACGATAATCTTGGTTATTGAAATTGTCTAAACCTAAATCTACTTTCAATTTTAAATTATCAACAATTTCCCATCCAAAACTTCCTAACATATTAAAGTTTTTACGAAACTGCTGACGATCGTTGTCAGAAATAGACGTAAAAGGATTTATTAACATATCTGTTCCATCCCCATTTACATCTTCTGTAGTTAAACCTGCAACTGGAAGTGGCGCATAACCCACAATAGTACGCATACGTGAGTCTGATGAAGATTTCTCATTTTGCTCGTTTACACCACCACCATCAATCTCTGTATCTGAATAACGCATAGTAAAACCAACGTCAATCTTATCATTTAATTTACTTTTTAAAGCTAATGCTAAGTTGTTTCTTTTATAGTTTGAACCTACCATAATCGCTTTTTCATCAAAATGAGCATAATTAAAATTATAATTAAGCTTATCAGTTCCTCCTCTAATTCCTAAATCACGGCTTTGAACCTCACCTGTACGTCCAAAAATCTGCTCTTGCCAATCATCCCCTTTCACACCTGCGTACATATCATGATCTTGCCAATTTCCAAAATACTTAGTATATGAACTTGGATCTGAAGCTACTTTTGGAGTCCCTTGCGAAAGTAAAGCATACTCATATTGCCATTTAGTATAATCCTCCGGTGATAAAACATCAATTTTCTTCGCCATCGTTTTCATACCGTAAAACATGTTGAAGTTTACTGCCATTTTTCCATCTTTTCCGCTTTTTGTAGTAATAAGAATTACCCCATTTGCACCACGTGATCCGTAGATTGCAGTTGAAGCGGCATCTTTTAAAACAGTCATTGTTTCAATATCAGATGAAGAAATGTCATTCATATTATTGATTGGAAATCCATCCACAATAATTAAAGGCGAAGCATCTTGAGTAAGTGAACCACCTCCACGAACTCTAATTTTAATGTCTGCATCAGGAGAACCCTCTGCGGTAGTTACCTGCACACCAGCAATTCTACCTGTTAAAGCTTCAGCAACATTAGCTACTGGCACTTTTTTCAAGTCTGTACCCGAAATAGTAGATACCGCTCCAGTCAAATCAGACTTTTTAGCCGTTCCGTATCCAATTACAACAACTTCATTTAAGTTATTAGCATCTTCAATTAATGTTGCATTTACTTTGGTCTTTCCTTCCGTTGGAACATTAATGCTCTGAAACCCTATAAATGAAAAACTTAATACTGCTTTCGGATTGGTTAGTTTTATTTTGTAATGCCCATCAAAATCGGTAGAAGTTCCGTTCTTAGTTCCTTTTTCTAAGACGTTTACCCCAGGAAGAGAAAGTCCCGCGGCATCCTTCACGGTTCCCTCTATCGTTGTGCCCTGCGCGTGTACTTGACTACCGATCAATAAGCACAGTAAGAAAACAAGTTTAAAGCAAAAATTTGCTCCTTTGTTTAATAGTTCTTTAAAGTTCATGGTTGATTGTTTAAGTTATTAATGTTTTTTCTAGTTGGTTTAAGTGGTTTTTTGTGGTTACTTTCAATTCATTTTATAGTTAATATTTGTGGTTTTTATTTAACAGTAATTTATTTATCTCTTCATTAAAACTTTATTCAAGCTTCATTTTCCTTCACATAACTTAATCGATTTCGAACAACGCAAAAAAAGTTGTAATCGATTACACAAACATAGATATTTTTTTTAAACGAAAAATAAAATTTCCCAAAAAAATCCCAAAATAAACTATATATGAAAATTATTATTGCTTTTTTATGTGACATATATAATTTATATCACTTTAAAATATTAAAAATATTATTACTAATCGTTCATTTGATTCGATTATTGCAAAAAAAACAATCGATTACATGAATATTAATTACGAAATTATCAGGTGTTGTTTTTACACTTAAAAAGTTAAAGCCAAGCCAAAAAAAATTAAAAAAAAACTATTTACAGCTTAAATTTTATAATGATTTTACCTATAAATAAAGTCAACGGAGGAAAAGAAAAAGTGATTCTGACTATAAGCTTGCGTATTTACAAGCATAAAAAAAGCCCTTAAACAAAAGTTAAGGGCTTAAAAATTTGATTGTTTTTAGACTTATACTGGCTGAACTTGAACCTGTTTTTGATGTAATCTCCAATATGAATGTAATAATCATTCCGATAACCGACATTACTACGCCAATAAGATTAGGAGAAGAATAGCTGAATCCCGCCGCCAAAGGCAATCCGCCAAGAAAAGCGCCTAAAGCATTACCAATATTAAAGCTTCCTTGAAGAGAAGCCGAAGCAATCATCTCCGCTCCTTTTGCCGTACGAATCATCAGCATCTGAATTGGCGCAATTACCGAGAATGAAATAGCCCCCGTTAAGAAAGTTAGAAATAAGGACACATATTGATTAAATGAGAAAAAGTAAACCAAAACCAAATCGGTAGACATAACAAGCAATAAAGCTAGAGTCGTTGGAGCTGGCGAAAAACGATCTGCCAATTTACCTCCCACGAAGTTACCAACTACCATTCCTAGTCCTGCTAAAATCAAGATAGATGAAACATCTTCTGGCGAAAACTTTGATACATTAATTAAAAGAGGTGCAATGTAACTGATCCAAGCAAAGAGACCTCCAAAACCAATTGCTGTAATTCCGATGATTAGCCAAGCTTCTGTTTTCTTAAAAAACTGAAGCTGTGTTTTCATATTGACACTTTCTCCTTTTTCTAAATTCGGCATCCAAAAATAAATTGCCAGCAACGTCAATAATCCCACAAGAGCAATTAAAACAAAAGTATAACGCCAAATAAAATGATGTCCTATATAAGTTCCAATAGGTACACCTATTAAGTTAGCGATAGTTAAGCCGGCAAACATAATTGAGATTGCCTGTGCTTCTTTTCCTTTATCTGCCAAACGGCTTGCGACTACCGCTCCCACTCCAAAGAATGCTCCATGCGGCAAACCAGAAAGAAATCGGGAAGCAAATAAAATATTATAATCGGGAGCAATAATTGATAATGCATTAAAAACTGCCAGCATTAAAGCTAAAATTAAAAGCATTTTTTTAGGCGCATAATTTCTTCCTGCGATTACTAATAAAGGTGCTCCAATAACAACTCCAAGCGCATAAGCTGAAATTAAATATCCAGCAACCGGAATTGAAACTTTCATATCTGAAGCAATATCTGGGAGTAATCCCATCATTACAAATTCTGTAATTCCAATAGTTAACCCTCCTAAAGAGAGTGCAATAAGACTTTTTTTCATTTTGATTTAATGTAGAAAGGAATAGATTTCTACGAGGCAAAATTAACACCGTTAACCTTAAAAAAAGTTGTAAATTTACGATATAAAATTGTACATTTATGTTATGCCTAAATTAAATCAGTTTAAAACGCTTGTTCTTGACGAATTTGAGGAAGAGAAATTTCATCTTCCTCCGCATACACATACGTATTACGAAATCATTTATATCAAAAAAGGAAGTGGTATTCATCATATAAATAATAATTTGCTTCATTATAAAGCAGGAGATCTTTTTGTGATTTCACCTGATGACGAACATTACTTTGATATTAAAAAGAGTACTCGTTTTATTTTTATAAAATTCACCGATAATTATTTTAATTCGAAGCAAAATCTAACTTGTGATGAATTTCTAATTCACACTCCAGAAAGTTTCATGCGTGATAAAATTTTAAAAGAAACTGTTTTAAAGTTTGATGAACCTTGCAAAACCATTCTAAAGAATACAGTTGAAAACATCACAAAGTATGGCGAATATATAGATGTTACCAATTCGCCAATTGTATTCTATCAGATACTTTCCATTTTTGGATTGATTAAAGAAACGATTAGATGCATGAATTTACAAATGACATCCAAACATCTGGACAATGAACAAATTGCAAATTATATACATCAGAATATTTATCAGCCTAAATTGGTTCAGATAAAAGTTATTGCAGAACATTTTAATATCGCTCAGACCTATTTTAGCGCTTATTTTAAAAGAACTTTCAGCATTAGTTATCGCGAATACATTCATAATTTAAGATTGACTTTAATCGAAAAAAGATTTCACAACAATCAATTGCCGATTAAACAGATTGCGTACGAATTTGGTTTTACCGATGAAAGTCATTTGACCAATTATTTCAAGAAACGTAAAAACATGAAACCGACAGATTTCAAAAAACTCTAGTTAGCGAAATCTTAAAAAGTTATTTCCTCAAACATTTTTAACTAAATTTGTGCTACTAAAAACAAATTCTTGAGCAAGAAAATCCACATAATAATGCTTTTTATAACACTTAGTTTCTTTTTGAATCCGAGTTATACTTACGCATGTCATACTGGACACTCAAAAGAAATTGCCTCGAAAAAAGAAAACAGCTGTTCTAAAAAATGCTGTGAAAAGAAAACTTCAAAACAAGAAAAACACAATTGCGAAGGAAAATGCCGTCATACTGGCTGTAATACCTCAGTATTAAACATTCTTTTAACTTCTAATGATTTTGATTTCCAAAACGATGTTTTCAATTTTTCTTTAAAAAACACTATTTCATCTTATAGTAATTCTACTATTTCTTCTGGATTTGCTTCTATTTGGCTGAAGCCGAAAATATAATATTTGTATTTATGACAGCCCATATTGGGTCTTTTTTAAAACGAAATTTTTAATTAATTTTAAAGGAAATAAATCCTTTACTTAAATATTATATACAATGAAAAAATCAATTATAGCTTTAGCAACAGCATTTACAGTATTATTTAACGCAAATATTATTCAGGCAAAAACAGCAAAATTAGAGTCAGGAACAACAGAAATTGTTGATGCTAGTCAGCTTCAATCTGTTTACGATGCTTATTTTTCTGTAAAAGATGCACTTATTAAAAGTGACAGCAAACTAACTTCGGCGAAAGCTGCAACTTTGTTGACAGCCATTTCCGCTGTTAAAATGGACAAACTGAAAAGCAACGAACATACCGTTTGGATGAAAGTAGTTAAAAAATTAACTGCCGATGCCAAAAGTATTTCAGCAACAACAGATCTTAAAAAACAGCGTGAGACTTTTAAATCTTTATCTAAAAGCACTTACGATTTAATTAAGGTTTCAAATCCAAGTGAACCAATCTACAAACAATATTGCCCAATGGCAGACGCTGATTGGTTAAGCAAAGAAAAAGCGGTTAAAAATCCGTATTATGGTTCTTCTATGCTGACTTGCGGAAATGTGGTAGAAACGATCAAATAAATATGAAGCTTTACATCAAAAATATGGTGTGCAGCCGATGCAAAATGGTAGTGAAGTCTGAGTTCGAAAAACTCGGACTTCAAACCACTTCTGTAGAATTGGGAGAAGTCGAGCTGAACGAAGAAATCAGCGACGAGCAAAAAGAAGTTCTATTAGAAAATCTTCAAGCTTTAGGCTTTGATTTAATCGATGATAAAAAAACGAAAACAGTCGAAAGAATAAAAAACCTAATTGTCGATTTGGTACATCATAAAAACAATGATTTAAAAATCAACCTGTCTGATTATTTAGCTGAAAACCTAAATCAAGATTATAATTCGCTAAGCAATTTATTTTCTGAAATTGAAAATACCACTATTGAAAAGTATTTCATCAGCCAGAAAATTGAAAAAGTAAAAGAATTATTGATTTATAATGAGCTTTCTCTTAGCGAAATCGCCGATATTCTTAACTACAGCAATGTGGCGCATTTAAGCAATCAATTCAAGAAAATTACAGGCTTTACTCCTACTTCATTCAAACAATCAAAAGATAAAATGCGTATTCAGATCGAGAATTTGTAGTTTTTTATTTAACCGCAAAGGTTTACGCAATCCCGATAGCTATCGGGAGCAAAGTTTTTTAGCCACAGATTATAAGGATTAAAAGGATTTTAAAATCTGTGTTAATCTTTTAAGTCTGTGGCTAACTTTTCACATAACGATTTCGCAATTTATTCAGAACATAGCCCAAGGTTTCAACCTTGGGAAACGCATCGTGTTCCAATCTTTGTGTACCCAAGGTTGAAACCTTGGGCTATGTTTAAATACAGCTCGCAGAATTATTCACACAAAGCTTTGCGAACTTTTAAAAATCTCAACTAAATAAAAACTTAGCGAACTCTGCGTAAATTCTTTGCGTCCTTTGCGTTTAAAAAACAACATTTAGTAAATCTTACAAATCATTCCCAAAATTCTACAAACCGAACTCACAGATAGTTCAGAAATTTGCATTGTAACATTAAAAACCAATACAATGACTCATCAATATATAATTTCAGGAATGTCTTGCAATGGATGCCGAACTAAAGTAGAAAAAACTTTAAATGAAGTTGAAGGCGTTCATGCAGAAGTTAGTTTGAATCCGCCAACAGCCACTATAACAATGGATAAGCACGTCCCGACAGAAAAATTTCAGGAAGTTTTATCGGTTGCGGGAAATTATACTATTGAAATGGATTCTCCTAAAAATCATGGAGAAACTGCCGTTAAATCTTGCTGTTCTAGTCATAAAAAAGAACATAACGGTCACAATCACGATCATCATAAAGCAGAAACTAAAAAAGTACATCATCACAGTGCGAATGGCGTTTATTACTGCCCAATGCATTGTGAAGGCGATAAAACATACAACAAACCTGGAGATTGTCCAGTCTGCGGAATGGATTTAGTTCCGCAAGTTGCCGTAACCGCAACACAATTTACTTGTCCAATGCATCCAGAAATTGTTTCAAACGAACCAGGCGATTGTCCAATTTGCGGAATGGATTTGGTTCCGATGCAAGCTTCAGAAAGTGAAGGAAACAAAACTTATTCTGATTTATTAAAGAAAATGAAAATAGCGATTCTGTTTACGCTTCCAATTTTCATCATCTCAATGTCAGAAATGATTCCGAATAATCCGCTTTACAATATCATGTCTATTGAAAAATGGAACTGGGTTCAGTTATTATTTTCTATTCCTGTTTTGTTTTATGCTGGCTTGATGTTTTTCGTTCGCGCATACAAATCAATTGTAACTTGGAATTTAAACATGTTTACGCTAATTGGAATCGGAACCAGCGTTGCTTTTCTTTTTAGTATCGTGGGAATGTTTTTTCCAAGTATTTTTCCAGACGAATTCAAATCGCATCACGGAACGATTCATTTGTATTTTGAAGCTGCCACTGTAATTATCACTTTGGTTTTATTAGGACAATTGTTGGAAGCCAAAGCGCACGGACAAACCAACGGAGCAATAAAAGAATTATTGAAATTAGCTCCAACAGAAGCGACTTTGGTTGAAAACGGTGTAGATAAAGTAATCTCTATTCACAATATCAAAAAAGGCGATTTACTTCGTGTAAAACCAGGAGAAAAAATCCCTGTAGATGGAAAAATAACAACTGGGGAAAGCAGTATAGACGAATCGATGATTACTGGAGAACCAATTCCGGTAGACAAAAAAACAGGCGATGCTGTAATTTCAGGAACTATAAACGGTACAAAATCATTTGTGATGATTGCCGAAAAAGTCGGTTCAGAAACCATGTTGTCACAAATTATCCAAATGGTAAATGATGCAAGCAGATCTCGTGCTCCGATTCAGAAATTAGCTGATCGCGTTTCTAAATATTTTGTGCCAACAGTTGTTATCATTTCAATTGTAACCTTTTTTGTCTGGGCAAAATTTGGTCCAGAACCCGCTTATGTTTACGGATTAATCAATGCGATTGCGGTTCTAATTATCGCCTGTCCTTGTGCACTCGGACTCGCAACTCCGATGTCGGTTATGGTTGGGGTTGGAAAAGGTGCTCAAAACGGAATCTTGATCAAAAATGCAGAAGCCTTAGAAAACATGAATAAAATTGATGTTTTGATAACCGATAAAACTGGAACCATCACAGAAGGAAAACCATCTGTAGAAAAAATTTATGCAGTAAATAATGACGAAGATTTTCTTCTTCAAAACATTGCTTCTTTAAATCAGCATAGCGAACATCCTTTAGCGCAGGCCGTAGTAGATTTCGCGAAAGCAAAAAATAGTTCATTCAAAGAAGTTCAAGGTTTTGAAACTATTGCAGGAAAAGGCGTTTTGGGAACTATAGAAAACATAAATGTCGCTTTAGGAAACAAAAAATTAATGGATGAAATTGGTGCTTCTGTTTCTGCCAATTTAGAACAAAAAGTAATTTCTGAACAGAATTTAGGAAAAACTATTTCGTACATCGCTATTGAAAAAAGCGTTTTAGGCTTCGTAGCCATTACTGACGCCATTAAAGAAAACAGCGCAAAAGCCATTAAAGAATTAATCGCTCAAGGTGTTGAAGTAATCATGATGACTGGTGACAATCATAATACTGCAAAAGCAGTTGCTGAACATTTACATTTAAGTTCTTTCAAGGCAGATTGTCTTCCAGAAGATAAATTAAAAGAGATTCAACGTCTTCAGGCACAAGGAAAAATTGTTGCCATGGCTGGAGACGGAATCAATGATGCGCCTGCTTTAGCTCAATCCAATATAGGAATCGCAATGGGAACTGGAACTGACGTCGCTATTGAAAGCGCTAAAATTACTTTAGTAAAAGGAGACTTAAAGGGAATTGTAAAAGCAAAAAACCTCAGCCATGCTGTGATGTCAAACATCAAGCAGAATTTATTTTTTGCTTTTATCTATAACACTTTGGGCGTGCCAATTGCAGCTGGAATTTTATATCCGTTTTTAGGAATATTGCTTTCGCCAATGTTGGCTGCGGTGGCAATGAGTTTGAGTTCTGTATCCGTAATCGTAAATGCTTTGCGATTGAGAAATTTAAAATTATAATCTAATGATTAAAATCAAATATATCCTTATCCTTTTTGCAATCGCTTTTCAACTAAAGGCTCAAAAAGTAGTGCGTTACGACTTGCATGTTCGTGATACGATTGTCAATTTTTCGGGTAAAGAAAAACGTGCGATTGCTGTTAATGGACAAATTCCGATGCCGACTCTAACTTTTACCGAAGGCGATATTGCAGAGATTTACGTTCATAACGAATTAAAAAAAGAAAGTACTTCAATGCACTGGCACGGATTATTTCTTCCCAATAAAGAAGACGGTGTTCCGTATTTAACTCAAATGCCAATTGAACCAGGAACAACTCACAAATATACATTTCCTATTATTCAAAATGGAACGTATTGGTATCACAGCCATTCTGGACTTCAGGAACAAATTGGTTTGTACGGACTTTTCATCATCAACAAGAAAAAAGACGATCCGACTATTAGAAAAGGAATTGACGATTTGCCGACGATTCCAGTTATTTTAAGCGAATGGTCGGATCTTAAACCAGAGAATATTCAGCGAATGCTGCACAATGCAAATGATTGGTTTGCTATCAAAAAAGGAACAACTCAAAGTTATTCCGAAGCTGTAAAACAAGGGCATTTTTCTACCAAAGTTACCAACGAATGGAAACGAATGAACGCAATGGATGTCAGCGATGTTTATTATGAAAAGTTTCTCATTAATGGTAAAAACGAACAGCAGTTTTCAGATCTTAAACCAGGTTCAAAAGTCCGTTTACGAATTGCCAATGGAGGTGCTTCGAGTTATTTTTGGCTGACTTATGGCGGAGGAAAAATTACGGTTGTGGCAAGCGACGGAAATGATGTTGATCCTGTCGAAGTCGATCGTTTGATTATTGCAGTTTCTGAAACTTATGATGTTGTAATTACGATTCCTGAAGACAACAAATCTTTTGCTTTTTTGGCTACAGCCGAAGACAGAACGGGATCTGCGTCTTTGTTTTTAGGAAGAGGAGAGAAACAGCCAGTTCATCATCTTTCGAAATTAAAATATTTTGAAGGTATGAAAATGATGAATGATATGATGAAAATGAACGGCGACATGAACGATATGGGCATGAATATGTCTTTGAATAAAATGGATATGAATGCCGTAATGTATCCAGAAATTTCAGGTGAAGATGAAAATGCAAAACCTGCGATGGATCATTCAAATCATAATATGGAAGGAATGAAAATGGAAAATGACAGTATTGAAACTTCTGAAATTGTGACTTTGAATTACGGAATGCTGAAATCTCCTTTTAAAACCAATCTTCCGAAAGATGCACCTGTAAAAGAATTGCGTTTTACACTTTCTGGAAATATGAATCGTTATGTCTGGAGTTTGGATAATAAAGTGGTTTCTGAAACCGATAAAATTTTAATTAAAAAAGGCGAAAACGTTCGTATTGTGCTGTACAACGGTTCTATGATGCGCCACCCAATGCATTTGCATGGACATGATTTTAGAATTTTGAACGAACATGGGGATTATTCTCCTTTAAAAAATGTGATTGACATTATGCCGATGGAAACCGACACAATCGAATTCCAAGCAAATGCTGATGGCGACTGGTTTTTTCACTGTCATATTTTATATCACATGATGGCGGGAATGGGAAGAATTTTCACTTACGAAAATTCAGCTCCAAATCCGTTGATTCATCATCCTGAAATGGCTTTTAAAATGCTAAAAATGGATGATAGAATGTTTCATTTTATGGCTGAAAATGATTTTGCTTCGAATGGAAATGACGGTGAAGCGGTGTTCAGCAACACACGTTGGAGCATTGGAACCGAATGGAGATTGGGTTATAATGACAAACACGGTTATGAAGCTGAAACACATATTGGTCGCTATATTGGAAAAAATCAATGGTTAATGCCTTTTATTGGTTTTGACTGGCGATACCGAAAAATGGGAATAGACGAACAGGAACAGAATCTCTTCGGACAGAAAAACACCAAAGACAACCGTTCGGTTTTTAGTCTAGGAGCAGAATATACTTTGCCAATGCTCATAAAAGCACAAGTTGAGGTTTATACCGATGGAAATGTGAGAGTCCAATTTGAACGAAAAGACATTCCGCTTTCGCAAAGACTCAGAATGAATTTAATGTGGAATACTGATAAAGAATACATGGCTGGATTGAAATACATTATTGCCCGAAACTTCGGAATTACGACACATTACGACAGCGATATGGGAATTGGATTTGGAGTTAATCTTAACTATTAAATACAATGGTGGAGGCTTTACAACTCATTAACAGATTTTACAAAAACATTAACAATTTGTAAGAATCAGCTATAAGAATTCGGATTATATTTGATTTACCAATTATAATCTCTAACACAAAAAACATTTAAACAAAATGACAAAAGTAATCACAGTTGTAACAGTTGCTTTCTTTTCAATTGGCGTAATGGCTCAGGACACTAAACCAGAGTACTGCTTGCCGTTACAATACCACTATTCTGACATCCTGTATTGCTTGCAACACCTGAAACAGTTTGAGCCCGTAAACTAATGCCAAAA
>NZ_QJRH01000023.1 GCF_003254545.1 Flavobacterium tistrianum | reverse complement strand
ATTATTTCGATATTTCTGAAGCTGTCCGCCCCAGATACCGCCAAAATAAATGTAATGCCTGCCGTCTTCGTCTTCAAAAACCGCAGGATCAATGCTGTAGCTGCCCTTTATGGCATCTCTTTCAGGAACAAAAGGCCCGACTGGCGAATCTGAAACCGCAACGCCAATCTGGAAGATTCCGTTGGCGCGTTTGGCAGGGAAATACAGATAGTACTTTCCATTTTTATGCGCAGCATCGGGCGCCCACATCTGTTTCTCAGCCCACGCAACATCATCCACATGGAGCGCAACGCCATTATCAACAGCTTCCGATGAAATGTCTTCCATAGAAAAAACATGGTAATCTTCCATT
>NZ_QJRH01000027.1 GCF_003254545.1 Flavobacterium tistrianum | reverse complement strand
CGCAACGCCATCGGCAGGAACCTATAGCGGAACTCTTTGGACAATAGGAAGCCTTGCCAACGGAGCAAGCGCAACCTTAAACATTGTTGCAGCAGTAAATGCTTCCGGATCGTATGCCAATACGGCAACGGTATCTGCAAACGAGCAGGATCCTACCACAGCAAACAATACCAGCACAATCACTCCAATACCGGTTCCCGTTTCAGACCTGTCAGTAGTCAAAACAGCCGATAATACAGCGCCAGCCGTTGGAGCAAACGTCATTTTTACGATAGCAGCCACCAACAGCGGACCAAGCGATGCCACAGGAGTGAATGTTGCCGAAACACTGCCGTCAGGCTACACTTTTGTCAGCGCAACGCCATCAGTGGGA
>NZ_QJRH01000036.1 GCF_003254545.1 Flavobacterium tistrianum | reverse complement strand
ATGCTGCGGAATGTCTAAGAGCGTTTTTCGCTGTTGCGGGTGCAAAAGTAGGCACTTTTTCCGCTTTTCCAAGCTTTTTTATCGCCTTTTTCCATTCTTTTTCCATTCTTTTTCTTAACGCGCTGATAACGGATGCTTTACATTTTGGATATTTTTGCATCTGCGTAAGATTTTTCTTCTATAACGTGTAATTTTAGCATTTTTTGGAGGTTTGGGCATTCTGGTTTTACAGTATTCAAAACTCTAATCTCTTCTTTCTCGCATTATTTATATTTTTTTAGAACCTCTTTATATTTACTTAATTCTATACTCCAAACAACACAAAAATCCTTGACAACATATTACGCAAAAACATCGCACTCTTTACTTAACACTTACTAAAAAATAGAACAAATTACATTAATAAAGTAGAAACTAATACAAATAAAAACTTATCTCTTGAGAATTCTTTTGGCTTTCTTTTCGCATTACAGCCTATTCAATATAAAACAAAAAGATACTTCTACACATCGTTCAATCTAAACAATAACTTCACAAAAAAAATACATTAACTACATAAAAAAGCAAACTAAACCTAAAAATTAGAACAATTTCTATATTTTCGAATTAACAAAAAAACAACTTACAAACAACTTGAGATATTCCTCTTTCTACACCTAATGGATACGTAAGTTAATTAAAGCCATAATTAACATATAAGACAAAGAAGTCAACCTATTTTCCAAAACATAGTATAAGCTATAATTTAATAGTTTCAAATTACAAACAAACAATTTAGCCCATTTAAATCCTTCCTATTTTTTTCTAACATTCAAAACATTAGCAATCAATCGCAGAAAACCAACCAACAAGCACGAAATCAATCATATACTTTACTTCCAATAAAATTCAGCCACAATAAATTTTTAAAGCATTAAAGTTTTGTCTTAGTAAGATCGAAGAATCAAATAAAACTAAAAATCTCCAATATTCCATATCCGAAAAAAGAAATAAACGAACTATACAAAACATTCAGATTGAAATTCTAAAATCTTACAAGAACTTTTAACTAATGCAATTAAACATTCTAAAGCTTCAGAAATAAAAATCAAATTATATCAAAACATTTTAAACGTATATTTGAAGACATTAGAAACCAACCTTATTAAATATATAAAAACCAAATCAATGAACTAAAAAATACGTTAATAATTGGTTCAGACTTTAAAACGAGAAGTATTTTGACCTCATTAGTCCTAAGCTATTATTCAGTGAGAAGACACCTTTTCAAAATCATATAAAAACAGAAAACCCTATCCGATTTGGATAGGGTTTTCAAAAGAAAGGCGA
>NZ_QJRH01000061.1 GCF_003254545.1 Flavobacterium tistrianum | reverse complement strand
CTCTTAAAAAATAAAAAAGCTGCCAAAACAATAATATGTTTCGACAGCTCCAAAAAAAAAAAAAAATATCAATCTTTACCTCTAGAAAGAGTATGTTGTTGCAATTAAGGCATAGAAACTTCCGCCTGTTGGCAATGCATCTTTATCTAAAAAAATATCTTCAGAGGCTGCATCGTATCTTAGCTCAGGAATTATAGTAAGTTTCCCAACTTTGTAATTTAAAGAAACTGTATTTGCAAATACGTTTGATCCTGCTAAAGTTCCTAAACTTGGAGCTGCATTTTTAGCATCAAAATATTCCATTCTGTAAGCTAAAAGTAATGCTGGATTGAAAGTATAATTAGCATATCCTACCAAAGAAAACCAATCTCCATCTAAATTACTGTCAAAATCATTTGTCGTTTTAGCATACGTTGCATTTAACCCAAGTGCAAAACTATCTGAAATTGTTTTAGATGCTGTTAAATCAAACTGTGTTTTATTTTCGTCTGAAACCGGAATTGTACTTCCTGGTATTGGATTAGTGCTTCCTGTTGTAAAATTCAAATAAGCGCTTCCTGTATCACCTATATATCCTACTTGTCCAATGAACGTTTTTTGATACGAACCTGCATCCATAGCCGATTTAAAGTCTGTTGGGTTGGTTAATCCTAACATCGCTGTAAATTTACCAGAAGTATATTGCGCTTTAACCCCCGTATTAAAAAACGGTCCGTAAGAAAACGCATAAGACATACTGTAATTTTTGTTATCTACTGCATCTAATACTTCATAGCCTATATGGGTTCCGAAACTACCAGCTACTACTTTAAATTCATCGGTCAAATTATATGTAAAAAATAATTGTTTAATCATAAATTTTGCGCTTGCATCTTTATCTGGTGTTTCGTTATATGAAAATTCTGCTGCTCTTTTTCCGAAACCTAAGTCTACAAAAACAGAAGCTTTTCCAAAAGTATGGCTCGCTTCAATCGATGCCATTCCTAATTCGAATGAATTTTGTGAGTTGGTAAAGCTCGTTAATCCATTCATTTGTTTTGAAAAATCATATTTATAGTACGCATCTGCAGAACCTCCCCATGTGGTTGCTGGCGGAGCTGCTGCTTCCTCTTCTTGGGCAAAGGCAAAAGAACTTGTTAACATCGCGGCTAAAATGTGAAATGCTTTTTTCATGTTTTAATTTGGTTTTTAGTTATTAATTGATTCTGGTTAGTTAATCTTTTATATATCTATTTAATAGTATAAGTCATTTCTAAAACCTTTCATACGCCGTTCAAATCATCATCATTTTCATTAGCGAATTTATTAACTTTTGTATGAGTAGAATAATTCAAAACTGGTTTTTTGATGTTTTACATGAAGAATTACGGATTACAAAAATTAAGTCACCAATAATCGTGATTTGACATTTATAGATAATTCTTTTTGAAAATTCAACAACGAATTTTAGAACAAATTTTCATTTTTTACACAGGTTAAAACAAAAAATACTACAAAAACAAAACCAAAAATATCAAAAACAACATATTAAAAAATTATACCCCTATAAAAAATGGGGGTATTTATAAAAATTAAAAAAAAATAACTTTACAAACACTATTATAAAAGACAAGATAAAAATCAATTCCAACCAAAATAAATTCTCACAAAAACACACCTTACAAAACACTTCGCTATTAAGATTATAAAAGCATTATGATTCATATATAAAAAATCAAAAAAAGCCCGTTCATTTAAATGAACGGGCTTTTATAAAAAACATCCTAACTACTTATTCCGCATTATTATATCTTCTTAAATACTCACGAACTTTAATTCCTGAATCCTTTAAATCTTCATCTTTCCATTTTCCATCAGATTTAGCCGAGTTTTTTAAAATAGAACACGTTTCATCTTTATCTGATACTGACCAAGTAATCCAGCTCAGTTTTTTAGATTCCATCCAATCTATATATTCCTGCCAAGCTTTATAATTTAGAGGTCCATCACCAGAAGCTTCCATTCCAGCAGATTCTGAAATAAAAACCGGAAGACCTCTCTTGATAGCCAAGTCTGTCCTATCTCTTAATTCTTTGCCATGAGTTGCGGCATAAAAATGCATGGTATACATTATATTAGTATAATCTCTTATCGGATCTTCAGCTGGAAGATCGATATCTTGATCCCAATGGGGACAGCCAACTAGAATAATATTATTAGGATCGTTTTCACGAATTACTCGAATTACTTCTTCGGCGTAATTTTTAACTTCCCACCAAGTCTCATAATCTGGTTCATTAAACACTTCATATATAATATTAGGATACTTGGCATACTTTTTTGACATCTCTGCAAAAAACTCTTTGGCCTCTTTCAAATTTATATTATGGCTATGCCAATCTATAATGACATAGATATCCGATTTTATAGCGCCATTTACAACTGCTTCTATTTTCTCTTTAGAAAATTCAGGATCCTTTATGTAGGAGTAATCACCAAGTTCGATTCCCATTGCAGCACGAACCACATTACAATTAAAATCCTTTTTTAGCCAGCTAACTGCTTTTTCATTATAAAATCTCGGCCACATGCTATGCCACCCAAAACTTAATCCGCGGAGTACAATTGGATTATTATCTTTATCTACAAGCTGAGTTCCGAGAACGCTCAGCTGTCCATGCTTTTTTACAAATTGAGCCTTTGACATATTAACAAATAACAAAAGCAAAAAGGCGACATACCAAAACTTTGATTTCATAATGTATTGATTTAAGGGATTAGTTTTAAGGTAATAACATCATGTGAAGCTATTTCGGCTGTAAAACCCTTTTTTGTGCTTCCAATTTCTTTGTTTTTCCAAAGATCTTTTATTTTGAAGATGGTTTTACTAAAGTCAGCTTCATAACCAAAATCAGCATCTTTAATATTGTTTTTCTTCCAGTCGAAAATGATTTTTTTTGAAGTTTCGGTTCCATTTATAAAACTTACTGCCCAAGCACCATCTGAAAGAGGTTTTACCCATACTTCTACTCCATCTAAAACAGTGTATTTAAAACCTTGAATTCCAAGCTTATCCTGATTAACAGCTAAAAGTTCTTTATTCGTCAAAATTGTCAAAGTTTCTTTTGACATTTTTCTATAATCATTTCCAGTAAATAATGGCGACGAAAGCATACACCACATTGCAAAATGCGTTTTATCTTCGGTATCGTTCATTTCGTTTCCAACTTCCATCATATCAAAATCATTCCAATGATCTGGGCCAGAATATTTACGGATATCTTTTCTCATATCAGCAATTTTCATAAATCCCCAGGACGACCAATTTTCTGGGTGTTTAAATTCGCAGTCAAAACACGGATAAATATCTCCCGAAATTCTCCAAAGATTTCCAACTGGTTTTCCCCATTCCCACGGCTGATTGTCTCCCCATTCGCAAAGACTAAAAACAATTAGCCTTCCAGCTGTTTTTAATGCATTGCTCATTGTTGTGTAGGCTTCTTTTGCAGTAATTCCTTCTGTATTACACCAATCGTATTTTAAAAAATCGATTCCAAGTTTTGCATAAAATCTGGCATCCTGATATTCATATCCTCTTGTTCCTGGATAACCTGCACAGGTTTTGGTTCCGGCACAATTATACAATCCAAATTTCAAGCCTTTACTATGAACATAATCAATAAGAGCTTTCATTCCGCTTGGGAATTTTTCAGGATCAGGCAGTAAATCGCCGTTTACATCACGTTCGTGCATCATCCAGCCATCATCTAATACAATATAATTGTAACCAGCAGCAGCTAACCCCGAAGAAACCATAATATCGGCAGTTTCTTTTACTAATTTTTCATCAATATTTGTTGCAAAAGTATTCCACGAATTCCAGCCCATTGGCGGAGTCATTGCTAATCCTTCGTATTTTCCTCCTGATTGTTTATGCGTATTTCCCTGACCGAAACTGAAAACTGAAAAGTACAGAGAGAACAATAAAATTATTCTTTTCATCAAAATTAAATTTAAATGTATAATAAAAAAGTATTCCCTAATTGAGTAGATTAGGGAATACTTGAAACAAAACTAAAACCAAAATAGATTCTTTACTTCTATTTTAAAACAAATCCCATGTCATCCATAAGAATTGTATTTCCTCCAAAATTTCCAGATTCCTGAAGTGTAAGCTGATCAAATGTTGTTGGATTTCCAATGTCAGAAAACGGAATTTCAATAGTAGTCCATTTGTTAGTTAATGGCTTTTTAATTTGATAAGCCCATCCGCCAAAAACAAATATCACACTGGCATCTGTATTAGTAGAAACACTTTTTACTTTTACTCTAAAGGCTTTGTATTTAGAAACATCTCTTGAGTTAAATTTCATGTCAGCTCCATTCCATCCGCCAAAAACAAATTTAATCGCTGCTTGGCCTTGCACTACATCATCTTTAAAATTAGTATCAAAAGTATCACTTCCGCTCCACATCCAATGTCCTGCATCACCCTGAAGAACATCATCATATAAGGCTGATCCGATTGCTTCTTCAGATATAGTCGTTCCTGAAATATTGGTAACGCTTACATATTTATCTGCGGAATTTGCTGGCATTTTAAATTTAATCTCTGTTAATGAGGAAGAAACTATTTCTGCCTGCGCTGTCCCAACCTTAACTATAGGATCAAGAAAATAATCTCCATAAATGGTAACCACATCACCATTTGCGGCATTTATCGGATTATAACTTCCAAACTTCGGCGTTGGAGGCGCTATAACAAAATCATATAAAACTGTTCCTTGCTTTGTAACCAATTTCAATTTATTGCTTGCATCTGCATAAGGTGTTTTTTCATCAATTAAAACAAAAATTGCAGTATCTGTAACTAGTGTAGGATTAAAATAGGTATCAAAATCATTAAAGTAAATTTTTGTAACACCAGAAAGTCCTTGCCCTTGAATAATATAATAGTTTTTAGGATCTCCAACTGTGACAGGAACTAAATCACCTTCAACGGATTTTGCTACACTTGTAATGACTGGCGCTCCAGAACTTCCTGAAGAATCATCATTCTCACATGATGAAAACACGCCCAGTACCATAAATGCCATTGCGATGAAAGGCAAAAGGTATTTTATTTTTATATTTTTCATATTAATCTAATTTTAGGAATTATTTAAAAGTATACGGAACTGGAGCCTGCAACAACTTCGGGTTTTTAGCCACTTCATTATCTGGATAGTCCATATAGAAATCATTTGTTGCGTGATCTTCACTATAAACTGGTGTATAGTGGCGTTCTCCGTATCTATCTCCTCTATTTTGCGCCGACATAATAGCGATTGCTTTCGCTTTATCTATACGTCCTAGATCAAACCAATAATCTCCTTCAAAACATAATTCTTTTCTTCTTTCTAAAAATATATCATCAAAAGTAATTGAAGCTAAAGCGGCCAAACCAGCTCTCTTTCTTACCGCATTGATTGAGCTTAAAGCCGCTGCATCTGATGTGCTTGCTCCTCCCGCTAAAACTGCTTCAGCATGAATTAATAGCAATTCTGCGTAACGCATTACATAAGTATTGTTATCCATCATTGCCCATCCGTCTGCCTGGCCTGTAACATTTCCGTTAACCACTCCAATGCAATATTTTTTAATTGCTCCTCCAGACGCCTGAGCAAGATCTTTACCAGACGGAACTGTAAACCCTATTCCTTGTGTAGTTTTAATATTTGGATAAGTATCGCCGCCAATCATTACCGTTTCATGTTTTCTTAAATCTCCAGCACCATATAAAGACAGTATAACTTCTTGGCTTGGGCCAAAAACTCCAGCATAAGATGCATTAGAAGTTGATAATGTACCATCTTGAAATCCGAATTGTGTATTACAATTGTTTGCAGATCCGTAAGCTCCATCTCCTTTCCATTGTATAGCAAAAATCGATTCTTCGTTATTATTGTTCGCATACGTAAACAAATCGCCAAAGCTTTTCCCAGGAAGCTGATCTCCTCCTAAAAGTTTAAACTCACCGCTATTGATCACCTCTTCTGCCATTGCTCGTGCTTTTGCATAATCTTTTTGATACAAATACACTTTTGCCAGCATTGCTTTTGCAGAACCTTTAGAAACATGTCCATTATTTGCATAATTTGTTCCTCTGTTTTTTGCCACCAGTAAATCAATCGCCTTTAAATAATCTGACGTGATTAATTTATAAATATCCTCAACTGGGTTTGTATTTACATAAGGATTACTCGTGTAGTCTAATGGGTTTTCAATAATTGGCACTGGTCCCCAAAGCCTTACTAAATCAAAATACGCAGTAGCTCTCATAAAATAAGCTTCTCCAATAGTATTATTTAAGACATCTTTAGAAACTCCTGGCCCTACTCTTGCAGCAAGAAAATTAATAATCATATTAGACTGCTGTACGTTTGCCCATAAAGACGACCAGCCGTTTACTAATTCTGGATCACTTCCGTTTAAAGAGAAAGTTCTTAATCCGCTTACGTCAGGAGAACCAGAATACATGTTTCCAGATCCTACTTCTAGCGCCCACCAGAATTTATTATACATTTGAAACCAAGTTCTGCTATACATACCATTTGTTGCCGACGATACTTGGTCATCTGTGCTGTAATACGAATCCAAACTTATTCCATCTTCAGAAGGCCTGTCGGTAAAATCATCCTGACAAGATCCGAAAGTCAAAAATGCAACTGCTATAAAAAGCAGGCTATATCTATTTAAAAAAGATTTCTTTTTCATTTTTCTTTAATTTTTAAAATTCTAGGTTAAGTCCAATTAAAAATGTTCTCGCTACCGGATATCTTCCGTTGTCAATTCCTGATAAAAGCACATTCTGATTAAATGAACCAATCTCTGGATCGTAACCTGAATAATTTGTAAACGTATACAGGTTCTGAGCAGACCCGTACAATCTTAATCTTGATATTTTATATTTTGAAATTACATCTTGTGGCAAAGAATACCCTAGTGTAACATTCTGGATTCTTAAGTATGATCCATCTTCAACATAACGATCTGAAATAAGAAGATTATTATTTGAAGAGTCTGCAATTGGTCTTGGGTTATTACTTGCTGTATTTGTTGGAGAATAATAATCCATTGCCTCCACTAATTGATTATCATACAAAGACGCATTTGTTGTACCGGCTCTTCTAGTCAAATTCATCACATCATTTCCGTATGAACCTTGAAGAAAAATAGAAAGATCTACGTTTTTATATTTGAAATTGTTTGTAAATCCATAAGTGAATTTTGGATGCGGATTTCCGATGAATGTTTTATCATTTGCATCAATTTTTCCGTCTCCATTTACATCCACATATTTAACATCGCCTAAAGCTGTTTCTCCTGCTCCATTTCCAACTGCTTGACCAAATTGAAGCGGTGCATTATCTAAAACCGTTTGATCTTTAAAAATTCCATCTGTTTTATATCCATAGAACAATCCAATTGGATTTCCAATTGTAGTATTGGTAACCACAACTGGCTGATATCCGTTAGTATTAACTTCTTGAGTTAGCACAATTCCGTTAGCGATTTCGTCAAGATTATTTTTGTAATGAGAAACGACTAAAGATGCGTCCCAATTAAAGTTTCCTGAAGATCTTAAATCATATCCAACCGTAATATCATAACCTTTATTACTCATAGTTCCTAGGTTAGAATATGGAGCAGAAACTCCTCCGTACTGACCTCCACCACCTGTCAGATATAAAGGCAATGGCACTTGAAACAAGAATCCTTTAGATTTTTTATCATAAACATCAAAACTTGCAGAAAGCTTATTGTTCAACAATGTAAAATCAATACCTAAGTTAGTCTGATTCAAAGACTCCCAAACTAAATCTGGATTTGGGTAATTTGACGGCAAGAATCCGCTTCCTAAACCTGAGTTTTGAGTTCCTAACATTGCAGAGTAACTGTTATTTGGAATCTGCTGATTTCCAGTTTCTCCATAACCAACTCTAAATTTAATATTGTCTACATATTTACGAGTTCCTTCCATAAAAGATTCGTTAGACAATTTCCATGAACCTGAAATAGCATTAAAAACTCCTTTTTGGTTATCTGTAGTCGGATCAAATTTAGACGAAACGTCCTGTCTGATAGAAGCCGTAATACTATATTTATCATTAAAATCGTAAATAACACGAGCAAATAAAGACGAAAGCGAAGCGCTTCCTTTATATTGCGTTATGGTATTATTATCAACATCAGCTAAATTAATGGTATGAATTGAATTGGTTTTAAACCCTTGCGCAGATGCAATCAAACCTTCCCAATGAGAATCATTTGCTTCCTGACCTGCCAAAAGCGTAATTTTGTGCTTACCAAAAGTTCTATCGTAAGTCAATAAATTTTTAATATTTGTAGAGTACCAGTTTTGTCTTCTTACGTCTAAATCTGCTAATAAATTCACTTGGCTTCCCCATGCATAAGATGGTCTGAAGTCATCATTTTCAGAAAACTCAGTATTTGCCGCAATTTCAATACGATACTTTAATCCTTTAACGATATCTGCCTCAGCATAAACATTTCCTAAGAAATTTTTTCTAACCAATTTATTATCTCTCGTCAATGCCTCTGCCACTGGATTGTAATACGTTACACTTTGTTCAGAAGATGGCGGACCTGCAAATGAGCCATCAATATTTCTAACTGGAATATCAGGAGATTGCAATAATGTATTTGAAATTAATCCTGAATAGCTTTGGTTTACTGTAATTCTTTCGTTTGTAATACCTCCAGTTAAATTTCCACCAACTCTTAACCAAGATTTAATTTTTGAATCTAAATTCAATCTAACAGTATATCTCTTTAATCCAGAATTGATAATAGTTCCTTCATTATCTAAATAACTCCCAGACAAATAATAACTTGTTCCATCTTTTGCACCAGAAAACGAAAGCTGATGACTGTTTGAAATAGCCGTTCTATATACTTCATCCTGCCAATTTGTACCAGCTCCTAACAATTCCGGATGAGAAAACTCCTGACGAGTCTGAAAACCCCATTGTTTAGCCAGATTGGTTTTTAAAGTTGCATATTCTGATAAATTTAAAACATCCAATTTATTACTTACTGTTGCAAAAGAAGTATAGTTCTCATACGATACTTTTCCGCCTCCTTTTTTACCAGATTTAGTTGTGATAATAATAACACCATTTGCACCGCGAGAACCGTAAATTGCAGTTGCAGAGGCATCTTTCAAAATATCCATCGATTCAATATCATTTGGATTAATCATAGATAGCGGACTCATAGCTGTATTACCGCTTCCTCCAGAAGCAGAAAATCCGTCTTTACCAGCCAAAGTTTGTCCGCTCGTAGATTTACCAGTTGCATCTCCAGAAATTGGCACACCATCAATTACATACAAAGGCTCATTTGTTCCTGTAATAGAAGTCGTTCCACGAACTCTCACAGAAGCTGCACCACCCGGCTGGCCAGAGTTATTTGTTACCGAAACTCCGGCAGCTTTCCCCTGAAGCATCTGATCAATAGAAACCTGCTTTAAGTTTTCAATATCTTTTGATCGAACAGAAGAAATAGCACCGTTTACATCTTTCTTTTTCTGAGTTCCATAACCAATTACAACAACCTCTTTTAAGTCTTCTGAAGATGGTTTTAAAGAAATATTGATTTTAGTTTTGCCCGCAATGGCAATTTT
This sequence comes from Flavobacterium tistrianum, assembly GCF_003254545.1. GTDB lineage: Bacteria > Bacteroidota > Bacteroidia > Flavobacteriales > Flavobacteriaceae > Flavobacterium > Flavobacterium tistrianum. The sequence continues at coordinate 141,034 of NZ_QJRH01000061.1, read as the reverse complement.
TTGGGAATCGAAACCGATAAATGACACTACCAAAGTCCCATTTGAAGGAGCATCAATACTATATTTACCGTCAAAGTCTGAGGATGCAGTATTTTTAGATCCAACAACAGAAATGTTGGCTCCAGGAATTGTCATTCCTTTATCATCAGACACCACTCCTGTTATTTTAACCTGAGCAGTAATAAAATTACTAGTCAGAAGCAAGAATAAAATCAAAGGAACCGCTCTGTGGTTAGCATTCCAATGAAGAAAGTTAGTCATTAGTTTTTTCATAATAATGTTTGGTTAGTTAAATTTGTTTATTGCATAATCTGAAAAGTAAAATGCCTGGATAATTTTTACTTTTAAATTATTTAACAAATCTATAACAGAGAGAATTATCAAATCGATAATATTATATCATTTAATGATAATATTTTTACTGTAAGCGATTAAAAAAACATATATGAAAATAAAATCACATAAAAATTAAATTATTCGCAATTACACTCCTCAAAAAGAACCTAAACAATGAATAAAAACCAATGAAATCTCGAAAAGCAAACGTTTTCGTTAAAAATAATATTTATTTGTGATAAAAAAGTATCACTATAAAATACGCTTCAAACCTGAAAATTCTTCACGATATTGACTTGGCGTACAATTTTTAGTCGCTTTAAAACTGCGATTGAAGTTTGCAATATTGTTAAAGCCAGATTTAAAAGCAACTTCAGAAACACTCATATCTTTCTCCACCAGCCAGCGAGCAGCATAGCCAATTCGAATATCATTTATATAATTGACAAAAGTTTTTCCCGTACGTTTTTTAATAAATCGGTTAAAAGAAATAATAGACATGCTCGCTACATTTGCCGCATCTTCTAAAGTAATTTTTTCTGCAAAATTTTTCTGCACATACTCGTAAACCAATTTCATTTTATCGTAATCATCAAACGTATCATAGTCCACTGTATATGTAGAAAGCAAACGTTGATTTCTAGAATTGGCCAGATCATATAATAAAGAAGTGATCTCCAAAAAATAATCCATACCGTCTAGTTTAGAAAGCCTCACAAGCCTTGGCATCAATTCTTCGGCAGTTTTTTTTGAAAATAAAATCCCATGAATAGATCGGTTAAACATATCTCGAATCGGATTCATAATACGTCTTGCAAGCAAAGATTCATGAAATAAGTCATTATGAAACTGTATGGTTATTTCATGTATCTTTTTATTCGTGCATTTATTTAACTCCCATCCATGATATAAATTTGGCCCAATCAAAACCAATTCTACATTATCAATTTCTTCAATATTATCCCCCACAACTCGCTTTACTCCTTTTCCATTTAAGATAAAATTAATCTCAAATTCTGGATGGTAATGGACTGGAAAATCGAAACTATCTTTTACGCGGTCAAAAACCAAAAAACTGTCACTTGCAGCAAGCGGCGCTATTTCTCTATAAAAATTTTTCGTAGTACTCATATTAAAAAGTATTTTTCAGAAAGATGATATTCTTTTTTTGACTGCAATAATATGATATATAATTGATAAAATAATATTAATTACAGTTTAATCATCCGTTTATCTTTGAAAAAATTAATTATCATTTCTTTAAAAAGAATATTAATAATAAACATTAATCATTTTTTATCAAATAACTTTCTATAGTTTTAATAATTTTAAAGACAAATCGCTAAAGAATTTTCCAATAAAAAACCAATAGATTTTAGAATCATAAATCATTGTAACTTTAGCATTTAACGCCATTAATAATCAATAACCTGACAATGAAAAAACATTTTATCATGCTTCTAACTGCTGTTTTTATAAGCGCTTCGTGCGAATCGCAAAAAAGCAACAGTAATACTATTTTATCACTTTCAGATAAAAAAGCCACTCCCGAAACTCAATCACTTTATAAAAACTTAAATACATTATCTCAAAAAGGATTCTTATTTGGACATCAAGACGATTTGGCCTATGGTGTAAAATGGAAATATGAAGACGGGCGAAGTGATGTAAAAGATGTTGTCGGCGATTATCCAGCAATTTATGGATGGGACATTGCAGGTTTAGAAAATGACAAACCCAATAACATTGATGGTGTTCCTTTCGCTAAAATGAAACAATATATTATAGAGGCCAATGCAAGAGGCGGAATTTCAACTATCAGTTGGCATTTTGATAATCCTGCCACAGGAAAAAATGCTTGGGATAACGTTCCTAATTCTCTAAAAACGATTTTACCAGGAGCCGAAAACCATAAAAAATTCGCTTCTTGGCTAGATAAAGCTGCGGCTTTCTTTTTGTCTTTAAAAGATAAAAACGGAAAAAATGTTCCTATTCTATTTAGACCTTTTCATGAACTTACAGGAGGATGGTTCTGGTGGGGAAAAGGAAATTGCACTCCCGAAGAATTTAAAACCGCTTGGAAATTTACAGTTGATTATTTACAGAAAAAAGGCGTTCACAATCTAATTTATATCTACAACACAGGAAGTTTTGGCAGTGAAGCCGATTTCTTAGCCAATTATCCTGGAGATGATTATGCTGATATTTTAAGTTTTGACACTTATCAAAATAATGATGATCCAAATGGCGAAAAATTTATCAGAGAAGTTCAAAATCAATTCAAAATACTAAATGAGATCATCGTAAAAAAGCATAAATTAATGGCATTGGCAGAAGCTGGTTACGAAGCTATTCCAGATCCAAAATGGTGGACAGGAACTTTATTAAAAGCCATTGGAGATTATAAAATTTCTTATGTTTTGTTGTGGAGGAATCACGGCTGGCAGGAAAAAGAACAGAAAATGCATTATTACGTGCCATTTAATGAACAAGTAAGCGAAAAAGATTTTGTTGATTTCTATAATTTAGATCAGACTATATTTGAAAAAGACATTCCGAAAAAACTAAAATAACCGCCCAAAACAAATTAAAACCTTAAAAAATAACCAATGTACGACAAAATTAGTTTAAAAGAAAAAATCGGTTACGGACTAGGAGACGCCGCCTCATCTATGTTCTGGAAAATTTTCAGTATGTATCTCCTATTTTTCTACACCGACGTTTTCGGATTGGCACCTGCTGTAGTGGGAACCATGTTTTTAATTACTAGAATCTGGGATTCCTGCTTTGACCCAATTGTTGGAATTCTAGCCGATAGAACCAAAAGCAAATGGGGAAAATTCAGACCTTATCTTCTTTGGGTTGCCATACCTTTTGCCGTGATTGGAGTTTTAACTTTCTACACTCCAGATTTTGATGAAAAAGGAAAAATCATCTACGCTTATGTGACTTATTCTTTAATGATGATGATTTATTCTTTAATCAATGTTCCTTATGCATCACTTTTGGGCGTAATGTCTTCTGATCGAAAAGAAAGAAACACACTTTCATCTTACCGTATGGTTTTTGCTTTCGGAGGAAGTTTATTGGCGCTTTGGCTAATTGAACCTTTGGTAAATTATTTTGGAGGAAATCTAAATTCTAAATCGGGCTGGCTGGCAACAATTGCCGTTTTCGGATTCATTACAACTATATTTTTCTGGGCTTGTTTTGCATTCACCAAAGAAAGAATCAAACCAATTGCAGATGAACAAAATTATTTAAAGGAAGACTTAAAAGATCTTTGGAAAAATAAACCGTGGTGGATTCTACTTGGAGCAGGAATCGGAGCCTTAGTATTCAATTCTATTCGCGACGGAGCGGCGGTTTATTATTTTAAATATTATGTAAGCAGTTCTGTAAACTTTGATTTTTCGCTTTTCGGAACTGATTTTCATATGACGCCAACGTCAATCTATTTGGTTTTAGGACAAGCAGCAAACATCATCGGAGTCATTATTGCAACTCCTATTGCCAATAAAATCGGTAAAAAGAAAACCTTTTTTGGTGCAATGGCTTTGGCAGCAATCTTAAGTCTTATTTTCTATTTATTCGGAAAAGAAGATGTTTTCTTAATCATGAGTTTCCAAGTTTTAATCAGTATTTGTGCGGGATGTATTTTCCCATTAATCTGGTCAATGTATGCCGACAGCGCCGATTATTCGGAATGGAAACAAGGACGCAGAGCGACAGGATTAGTATTTTCAGCATCCTCAATGTCTCAAAAATTTGGCTGGACCATTGGCGGTGCTGGAGCTGGATGGCTTTTGGGTTATTTCGGTTTTCAAGCTAATGTTGAACAAACTGCAACAGCACAAAACGGAATTCAATTAATGTTAAGTATACTACCTGCAATTGCGGCCGCAATATCAGTAGCTTTTATCGCATTTTACCCTTTATCAGAAGAAAAATTACAGATTATAGAACAGGATTTAAACGAAAAGAGAGATCAAAATCAATAAAAAACCAAAGACAAAGAAATCAATTTATATGACAACAATAACATCTTCAGTCAATTTTCAAGAAAGAAAATCGGCATTAGAAAACGAACATAAAACACTTATTGAACAAAAAAACGAGCCGCAGGAAACTGTAGGAAATGGCATTTATGAGCGCTATAAAAATCCTGTTGTTACTGCGGCGCATATTCCGTTAAACTGGCGTTTTGATTTTAACGAAAAAACAAATCCTTTTTTACAGGAAAGAATCGGTGTAAATGCCGCTTTCAACGCTGGCGCAATGAAATGGAACGGAAAATATCTACTTGCCGTTCGTGTAGAAGGAATTGATAGAAAATCGTTTTTTGCCATTGCAGAAAGCCCAAACGGAATTGATAATTTCAAATTTTGGGATAAACCTTGCGTAATCCCACAAACCGAAGAGCCTGATACAAATGTGTACGATATGCGTTTAATAAATCACGATGACGGTTATGTATACGGAATTTTCTGTACAGAAAGAAAAGATCCAAATGCTCCAAAAGGCGACACAAGTTCGGCTGTAGCCAATGCGGGAATTGTTCGTTCTAAAGATTTAGTAAACTGGGAAAGACTTCCTGATTTGATTTCGAATACAGGACAGCAGCGAAATGTGGTATTACATCCAGAATTCGTAAACGGAAAATACGCTTTATACACGCGTCCGCAAGATGGTTTTATCGATGTTGGTTCTGGAGGCGGAATTGGTTTGGGTTATGTTGAAGACATGAAAAACCCAATTGTTAAAGACGAGAAAATCATTTTCGGAAAACAATATCATACTATTTATGAATTGAAAAATGGTTTGGGTCCTGCTCCAATTAAAACTTCAGAAGGATGGTTACATTTAGCACACGGTGTTCGTAATACTGCTGCAGGATTACGCTATACTCTATATATGTTTATGACCGATTTGAATGATATTTCGAAAGTTACACACGTTCCTGCTGGACATTTTATGGGACCAGAAGGAATCGAAAGAGTTGGCGACGTTTCGAATGTTTTATTCTCTAACGGATGGATTGAGGACGAAAACGGAACAGTTTACATTTATTACGCTTCATCTGATACGAGAATGCACGTGGCCGTTTCAACCGTGGACAAATTAGTCGATTATGTAATCAACACGCCTGCAGATACTTTTGTTTCTGCTGGTTCGGTGCAGACTATCATTAATCAAATCGAAAAAAATAACGCAATTTAAAATACCGTGTCATTACAACTCAAGCTTTTAAAATCAGAATTAACCGCAGAACTGGATTCCATTCTAGACTATTGGTCAGAACGTACTATTGATGATCGAAATGGAGGTTTTGTTGGGCAAATTGATTTTAACGATCATCTGATTGCCAATGCAGAAAAAGGTTCGGTTCTAAATGCCCGAATCCTTTGGACGTTTTCTGCCAGCTACAAAACAACAAAAAATGAAAACCACAAAAAACTGGCAGAAAGGGCATTTGAGTTTCTTGCAGCTTATTTTTATGACACACAATTTGGAGGTCTTTTTTGGAGCATAAATGAGGATAAAACTCCAAAAGATACCAAAAACCAAATTTATGCTTTAGCCTTTGCGATTTATGGATTGTCTGAATATTATTCGATTTCAAATGAAAAAAGAGCTTTAGAAATAGCTAAAAGTTTATATCTAAAAATTCAAGAATACAGTTACGATCCTGTAAATAAAGGTTATTTGGAAGCTTTCACGAGAGATTGGCAACCCATTGAAGATTTACGTTTAAGCGCAAAAGATGCCAACGAAAAGAAAACTATGAATACGCATCTTCATATTATTGAAGGGTATGCGAATTTATACAAGGTTTGGAAAGATGAAAAATTGCTTGCTACGATAATCGAATTACTTGAAACCATCGAAAAGTATTTCATCAATACCAAAACAGGACATTTGCGTTTGTTTTTTGATGAAAACTGGAAAGAAAAACCAGATGTTATTTCATACGGACATGATATTGAAGCAGCTTGGCTTTTACAGCAATGCGCCGAAATTTCAGGAAATGAAACTCTGATTGCCAACTATCAAAAATATGCCATTCAGATGGCAGAGGCTACCAAAAAAGGTCTTGATTCTGATGGCGGTTTATGGTATGAATTTGATCCTGAAAAAAATGAATTAATCGCTGAAAAGCATTGGTGGCCACAGGCAGAAGCTTTAATTGGTTTTTATAATGCTTATCAATTAACCCAAAAAGAAGAATATCTGGATATCGTTTACAAAAACTGGAAATTCATAAAAAAACACATCATAGATCTGCAGAATGGAGAATGGTTTTGGGGAGTTTCTGAGGATTATAGTGTAATGAAAAAAGACAAAGCTGGATTTTGGAAATGTCCGTATCATAATGGCCGTGCTTGCCTAGAGCTTATTCATCGAATTGAGAATTAAGGTTTCAAATAAAAATCAAAACGTCTTACAGAACGTATAGCCCTAGCCCCGATAGAAGTGGAAATCCTTTTTGTGCTGGGGTTCAGCACAAAAAGATTGGAACGGATAGCGGGATTAGCTCCTTAAAATATAAATTATGAAAAACAGATTTTTTAAAACACTTTCATTGGCCTTAATTTTTACTGCAATTGCTTGTCAGGCGCAGGAAAGAATAACCGTAAAAGGAAATGAATTTTACAAAGGTGATAAACCGTACGCTTACATTGGAACCAATTATTGGTACGGAAGTATGTTGGCTTCTAAAAAAATAGGCGATCGCAAAAGGCTTTTGCGCGAGTTGGATTTAATGAAGAAAAACGGAATCGATAATTTGCGCGTTTTGGTTGGTGCCGATGGCGGAAAATATGATTTTACAGTTCGTCCCGCATTGCAATATGAACAAGGGAAATATGACGAAGATTTATTGGACGGATTGGATTTTCTGATTAGCGAAATGGGCAAACGAAATATGTATGCCGTTTTATATCTGACTAATAACTGGGAATGGTCTGGTGGAATGTCGCAATATTTGGAATGGAATGGCAAAGGTCCAGTTCCGGTTCCGAATATTCCGCCGAATACTTGGCCGCAATTTATGTCGTATACAGAGCAATTTCATAGCTGTGAGCCTTGCATGAAAGCTTTAAATAATCATGTGAAGTTTATTATTGGAAGAACAAATGCGTATTCTAAAAAGAAATACAACGAAGATAATACGATTATGTCTTGGCAAGTTGGAAACGAACCTAGACTTTTTACAGTTGAAAACGAGGCAAAATTCACAAAATGGCTTAATAATATTGTGGATTTGATTGATAGTTTAGATAAAAATCATCTGGTTTCTACAGGCTCTGAAGGAAAAAACAGTTCAAACGACAGCATGGAAATCTTCGAAAGAACACATCAAAATCCGAATATCGATTATCTGACGATGCATATTTGGCCTAAAAACTGGAATTGGTTTAAAGCTGATAATGCTGAGGCTACAATGCCTAAAACTATTGAAAATGCTGGCAAATACATTGATGATCATATTAAAGTTGCTAATAATTTAAAACGTCCAATAATTATTGAAGAATTCGGACTTCCGAGAGAAAATGAAAATCTAAATGCTGGAGCTCCTTCGGTTTACAGAGATAAATTCTACAGTTATATTTTTAGAAGAGTTGCAGAAAGCGTTAAAAGCGGCGGCCCGTTGCAAGCTGCCAATTTCTGGGGTTTTGGCGGTGAGGGAAAAGCAATTCACTCAGACGGAAAATGGAATCCCGGAGAACCTTTCACAACAGATCCACCGCAAGAACCTCAAGGGCTGAATTCTGTTTTTAATGAAGATAAATCGACATTAGAAATTGTCAAAAAATACAATTCAGAATTAAAGAAATAAAAGAATCATTCATTCCAATTTTCTGTAGAGACGCACTGCAGTGCGTCTTATGCTCAACGAATATATACGATGTAAACTGGCCATAGACTGCTGTGCGTCTCTACAGAATAACAAAATCGAAATTTGATAAAAAATACAACATGAAAAATACACTCATTCTTTTTTGTTTTTTATTTCTGAACATCTCTTTTTCTCAAAAGAAACAAGATTTTGCAGTAATTTCTCCTAATGGAAAAATTCAAGTTAAAATTGCTGTAAATGATAAAATCTCTTGGTCTATTTCACACGAAAAAGATTTGATTTTGGCTCCGTCTGAAATGTCAATGACTTTAAATCAAAATGAGGATTTAGGAAAAAATCCGATTGTTTTAAATTCAAAGAAAGAAAGTGTGAATACTTCTTTTGAAACACCTTTTTACAAAAAGAAAAATGTAAAAGATCAATACAATAAATTGACCATTAATTTTAAAAATGATTTTGCTATCGAATTTCGTGTTTTTGATGATGGCGCGGCTTATCGTTTTACAACTAAAAAGAAAAAAGAGATTACGGTTAATGATGAAGAAGTGGTTTTAAATTTCGATAAAGATTACAACACTTTAATGCCATATGTGAGAGATTTAAGAAATCCGAAAGATCAGTTTATTTCTTCATTTGAATCGCATTATGAGAGCAAAAAAATAAGTGAGTTTGCAAAAGATACTTTAGCTTTTCTTCCATTTTTAATTGATTATAAAAACCATAAAAAAGCCGTTTTCTTAGAAGCTGATCTCGAAGATTATGCTGGATTATTTGTAACGAACAATAAAAACAAAACAGGTTTTGAATCTCGTTTTTCGAAATATCCAACACAAGAAACCAATGGCGGATTTAATTACCTCAACAAATTAATTACCGAAAGAGCCGATTATTTGGTTAAAACCAAAGGAACGAGAACTTTTCCGTGGAGAGCAATTGTAATTTCTGAAAATGATGCCGCTTTAGCCAATAACGATATGGTTCAGAAATTAGCCGAACCATCAAAAATAAAAGATATTTCGTGGATAAAACCAGGAAAAGTAGCTTGGGACTGGTGGAACGACTGGAATATTTACAACGTTGATTTTAAAGCAGGAATCAATACGCAGACCTATAAATACTATATTGATTTTGCTTCTAAAAATAAAGTTGAATACGTGGTTTTGGACGAAGGCTGGAGTGTTGAAGCGGACATTATGAAACACAATCCGAATGTAGATTTGAAAGATTTGATTGCTTACGCGAAAGAAAGAAACGTTGGCATCATTCTGTGGGCTTCGTGGATGGCAATAAACAATAAAGTAGACGCCGTTTTTGACAATTATGCAAAATTAGGCGTAAAAGGTTTCAAAGTTGATTTTATAGATCGTGACGATGCTAAAATGGTCAATTCGGTTTATGATATTGCGCAAAAAGCAGCCAATCATAAATTGATAATTGATTTTCATGGGATGTATAAACCAACGGGAATTCAGAGAACCTATCCAAATATTTTAAATTTTGAAGGTGTAAAAGGTCTGGAAAACAATAAATGGACACCAAATGATGATGTTCCGCTATACGATGTAACAATTCCGTTTATTAGAATGATGGCTGGACCAATGGATTATACTCCAGGCGCGATGCGAAATGCTACAAAAAGCGAATTCAAGCCAAGTCATTCTACGCCAATGAGTCAGGGAACAAGATGCCATCAATTAGCGCTTTACACGATTTTTGAAGCTCCATTGCAGATGATGGCCGACAGCCCGACCGCTTTTATGAAAGAGCAGGAAAGCACTGATTTTATAGCAAAAGTTCCAACTACTTTTGATGAAACAGTTGCTCTTGATGGCGAAGTTGGAAAATACGTTTCAATTGCCAGAAGAAAAGGAAACACTTGGTATTTGGGTGCAATAACGAATTGGGATTCTAGAGCTATTACAATAGATTTTTCTTTCCTTGAAAAAGGCAAAAAATTCCAAGCCGAAGTTTTCTCCGACGGACTAAACGCAGATAAAGCTGCAACCGATTATAAAAAGGAAATCATAACCGTTGACTCGACAACTAAAGTAAAATATCCTTTAGCAAGCGGTGGTGGATTGGCGATGATTATTAAATAATTAAGAAAGAAAGTAGAAACCTAACAGGTTTTAAAAACCTGTTAGGTTTGATATTAAGATAAAATACTCTCAATCGCATTCAACTCATCCTGCGAAAATTCAGTATTCTGCAAACAATCAATATTATTACACAATTGTTTTACAGAGCTCGCTCCAATTAACACAGAAGTAATTCGTTTATCTTTTTGCAACCAAGCCAAAGCCATTTGTGCCAGAGACTGATTTCTATTTTGAGCAATTTCATTTAGCTGAATTAATTTCTGAATACGTTCTTGCGTAACCTCATCTTCTCTCAAATGCCCGTTCGGATTATGCGCTCTAGAATTTTCAGGAATTCCGTTTAAATATTTATCTGTTAAAAGTCCTTGTGCCAAAGGTGAAAACGCTATACACCCTACTCCTTTTTCTTCTAAAATATCCAATAAACCATTTTCGACCCAACGCTCCAACATAGAATATTTTGCTTGGTGAATCAAACATGGCGTACCCAATTGTTTCAAAACATCAACCGCAACACGTGTTTGTTCTGCAGAATAATTACTGATTCCAACATACAAAGCTTTTCCGCTTCTAACAGTGTGGTCTAAAGCCATCATAGTTTCTTCAATCGGAGTTTCTGGATCTGGACGATGTGAATAAAAAATATCGACATAATCAATACTCATTCGTTTTAAACTTTGGTCTAAGCTAGATAAAAGATATTTACGCGAGCCCCAATCTCCATAAGGCCCTTTCCACATGGTATAGCCCGCTTTAGTAGAAATTACGATTTCATCACGAAGATTTCCTTGAAAATTATGCCATAAGATTTTACCAAAGTTTTCCTCGGCAGAACCTGGAACTGGTCCGTAATTATTCGCTAAATCAAAGTGCGTAATTCCTTTGTCAAAAGCCTCGATAGCAATACTTTCGGCATTTTCAAAATTATCAACTGAACCGAAGTTATGCCATAATCCTAAAGAAATTTCAGGAAGCAGCAAACCGCTTTTTCCACATCTATTATATTTCATTGTTTTAATTTAAAAGTTGGAGTTTTAATAGATTTTAAAAATACAAAAAACTCCCGCAGATTTAGCGGATTTAGGAGATAAAAAAATCTGGCGAATCTGCGAGAAAATTAAAAATATCATTCATTTTAATTTTTGTAAATTTGTTTAAATAATAAAATTATGGAAAATAACTGGCAAAATTTAATTTCGATAAACCAAGATATTCGGTTTGGCAAACCTATAATTACAGGAACTAGAATCTGTGTTTCTGATATTCTTTCATGGTTATCTACAGGAATGTCTTTTGAAGAAATCATTGAGGATTTTCCTGAATTAAAGAAAGAGCATATTCTTGGAGCATTAGCTTTTAGAAAACAAAAAAATCAATAGCGTCCAGCTTTAGCTGGATGAAGATATAAGACAATCAAAAGGGCTTTAGCCAAAACTCCAAAGTTTGGTTAGAGCCCTTTCTTTATTCAATTAACATAAACACAAAACCCGACATGTTTTTAAAACCTTTCGGGTTTTGTGTTTATAGTAAAAAGTTCAAACAAATCTTATTTTTTTAACCTAGATCATGTATTCTTTTCAGCTTGAAAGAAAAATAAATATAGAAAAATCCGCTTGCAATGAAAGCAAAAGCAGTCCAATATACTATTGAAAGTCCTGCAAAAACCGGGTTCCATAATAACAGAAATGAAAACAACACTCCCAAAATCCCTAATCCCAACAGATTTTTCCAATCTGGCACAGAATAGCTTTTTAAATTAAAAGCCATAAAAATAGCCATTACAGAACGAAATAAAATGGCCAATCCAACATAAAGTGGTAAAAGTGTTATTGAAACTAACGGATTAGCAATTAATACTATCCCGACACCTAAACCTATAATACCAGATACTAGTGTCCAGCCCCAATTATCAATTTTCTTTCTGTTTGAAAGTGCAAAAATAATTTCAAAAATTCCGCTGACCAAAAATGACACACTAAATAAAAAGGCCAACGTTAAATATGCCTTTAGAGGTGTGGCAAAAGACCAAAATCCGATGATTACAAAAAGTATTCCCACTAATAACGGAATGTACCAATAATCAATTGCTGCTTTCACTTTTTTAAATAAAGAATGTTCCATAATACTGTTTTAAAATCTTGCCTACTCTATAAAGTTTTCAGCTTACCTTAAATCACCAATTAAAACCATTTAAATGGCTGTTTATCAAAGATAAGACAAAAGCTTAAAGCAAAACCGTTTTAAACAATAAAATACTGACATATAAACACTTACTATCACAATAAGCAAAATTAAAGTCGCCACGAATTCACGAATTATAAATCAATTAATTCGTGAATTCGTGGCGAAAAAAAAACTTTGAACCTTTGTTACTTTGTCCCTTTGCTCCTAAAAAAACTAACGACTATTCTTTAATTTCAAACCCACTCTGCAACCCTTTATCAGAGCTTCCTCCAACCATGATCTTAAAAGTTCCCGGTTCAACTAAATAAGTTCCTTCGTTATTATAAAAACCAAGTTCTTTATCTGTCAAAGTAAAATTTACCGTTTTAGTTTCTCCTTTTTTCAGATCAACCAATTCAAAACCTTTCAATTCTTTTATTGGGCGAACAATACTTGCGTATTCATCATGAATATACAATTGTACTACTTCTTTCCCGTCATAATTTCCAGAGTTTGTAACCTCAACGCTCACTTGAACTTTTTCACCTTTTTCGAAAGCCGTTTTATTCAATTTCAAGTTTTTATAATCGAAAGTTGTATAACTCAATCCGAAACCAAACGGAAATTGAGGCGTTTTTTCCACATCCATATAATGAGACCAGAAAACATTTTTATCGCTGTCAATTGGTCTTCCAGTACTGTATTTGTTGTAGTAAATTGGCTCCTGACCTACATTTCTAGGAAACGACATTGGAAGTTTCCCGCTCGGATTATAATCTCCGTATAAAACCTGCGCAATTGCATTTCCTGCCTGAGTACCTAAATGCCAAGCTTCTACAATTGCCGGAACATTCTCTGCCGCCCACGGAATGCTCAACGGACGGCCATTATTTAAAACCAAAACTACATTCGGGTTTACTTTGTAGATTTCCTCTAATAATTCCTGTTGCAATCCTGGCAAGTTCAAATCAGTTCTGCTTCTTCCCTCACCGCTTTGGAAACCATATTCGCCCAAAACCATTACCACAACATCGGCATTTTTTGCTGCTTTTTTCGCCGCTTCAAATCCGCTTTTGTCTGTAGTGTTGAAAACCGTTTCCGTTAAAAATGTTGCTTTTTGTTTCAACAAATCAACACCTTTTTCAAAAGTCAATTGATTGTCTTTATATTGCTGCATTCCTTCTAAAACCGAAATCGCAGTATCATCAGAAGCTGCAATTCTCCAGCTTCCTAGCGGACTATTTTTATCATTTGCCAAAGCGCCAATCAAAGCAATTTTCTGTCCAGATTTCTTTAGCGGAAGCAAATTCTTTTCGTTCTTTAATAAAACGATAGATTTTTTTGCCATATCCAAAACGCCTTCATTATTGGCTTTGCTTCCCACAACTTCTTTTTCGCGTTTTTCATCACAATATCTGTACGGATCATCAAATAATCCCAATTCAAATTTCACTCGAAGAATTCTGCGAACCGCATCATCAACCAAAGATTCTTTTACTTTTCCTGATTTTACTAAATCAACCAATTTTGCCACATATAGATACGATTCCATATCCATATCAGAACCCGCGATTACCGCTTTTGCCGTTGCATCGGCTTCGTCTTTTGCATAACCGTGTGCAATCATTTCACGAATCGAAGCATAATCTGAAATTACAAATCCGTCAAACTTCCATTTCCCTTTCAAAATATCTCTTTGCAAAAAAGCATTTCCAGTTGCCGGAACGCCATTCAGAGTATTAAACGAATTCATAAACGTACGAACTCCAGCATCTACAGTTGCTTTAAAAGGAGGCAAAACCGAATTATATAATTTAGAATTACTGATATCCACAATATTATATTCCAATCCCGCTTCAACATAACCGTAAGCAGCAAAATGTTTGGCACAAGCTGCAATCGTATTTACTTTAGCCAAGTCGGCAATAGTTTCCCCTTGAAAACCTTTTACTCTGGCATAACCCACTTTACTTCCTAAATACGGATCTTCTCCAGCACCTTCCATCACACGTCCCCAACGGGCATCATTTGCCACGTCAACATTTGGCCCAAAAGTCCAGTTAATTCCAGATGCCGAAGCTTCATCTGCCGCAATCGCCGCAGATTTCTTAATCGCTTCCAAATCCCAACTCGCTGCTTCCGCCAACGGAATCGGACTTAACGTTTTATAGCCATGTATTACGTCAAAACCAATAATCAGCGGAATTCCCAAACGGGTTTCTTCAACCGCAATTTTCTGAACGGCACGCACTTCTTTTACACCGCGCACTGTCAGCATTGATCCGACTAATCCTTTTCTTAAATGTTCATACTTTAATTCCGCCGTTCCACCTTTTGGTGCTGGTCCTGTAACATCCCAAAAACCATTGTATTGATTCATTTGCCCTACTTTTTCCTCAAGCGTCATAAACGGCAAAAGCAAATCGATACGCTGCTCAACAGTTTTATTCTTATCCAGATATGGCTTTTTTTGTGCATTCATATTTCCAACAGTAAAAAGGGAAAATACCCCAATAATTAGTATTTGTTTATTTTTCATATAGTGGTTTAGTTAGTTTTTTTTTTAGTTGCTAAGGTTCTGAGATACTGAGATTCTAAGTTTTCCTTTGGGCGTGTCCCGCCGAAAAAGGCGGGTCGGGCTTTCGGCTATATCTTTTGTTCCGTTTCTCTTCACAAAAGGATACCGCCTCTATCCCTCACGCAAATCGTTTTCAAAAGAGCGTTTTTGGTTATCTTGTCATCCTGAGGAACGAAGGATCACACTAGAAATTCCACACAGAAATTCACCAATCTTTGTCAAATCCCGAGTGTGATCCTTCGATCCTCGAAATGACAAACTTTGCGTATCACTTTGCGGGACTTCGACTTCGCTCAGCCTGACAAAAAAACTAAAATCTAAAATCTTGTTTCTTTATTCTTTAAACACTCACTCAGAAACAAAACAAGAAGCCGGCAAATTTACTTTATTAAACAAATCCGATTGCGTTGTATTTCCCCATGCAAATCTCACTTTTGTTGGAGAAGCCACTTTTTTACTTTTCAAAATCACTTCGTTATTTTGAATTGAAGCCTCGGCTGAATAGAAAACTCCATCTGTTCCCGCAACTTCAAATTGATTCGATTTGTTGTCTTTGAAATATAATCCGTCTCCGTAGTCAAAAGAAACGGTTACTTTATTTTCGTCAATTTTAATGGATTTAAAGAGTGGTCCATTAACTAAATTATTGTTGGTTTTATAAATGTCAGCCAAAGCCAAATTCGCCAAACGAATTCCCACCGATTTTTTATTTTTTGGATGAATATCAATTATATCCGAAATATCACTGATGACCACCATTCCTGTTTTCGGAACTTCTTTCAATAATTTTCTCTGCGAATCTCTAACTGTTACATTTGAGAAATTATTCTTTCCCGTTTTAAATGGCGCAATCTGAACATAGTAAAACGGAAATTCGTCTTTCCATTCTTTTCTCCAAGAAGTTATTAAAGCTCCCAAAGTTTTATCATAAACCAAAGAACCAACATTCGACTCGCCCTGATACCAAAGCGTTCCCGCAATTTTAAATCCGATTATTGGATAAATCATGGCATTGTAAGCTCGTCCAGGTTGTCTTGGTCCGTATTCTTGTTCGTTGAGTTTTTTAGCGTTTTCTAATAAAACAGGGTCACTGTTTACAACTTCTTGT
Source organism: Flavobacterium tistrianum (assembly GCF_003254545.1). Classification (GTDB taxonomy): domain Bacteria; phylum Bacteroidota; class Bacteroidia; order Flavobacteriales; family Flavobacteriaceae; genus Flavobacterium; species Flavobacterium tistrianum. The sequence goes on along the minus strand of NZ_QJRH01000061.1, from coordinate 124,889 downwards.
GACATCCATATTTCTGCAGGAGTTCCTCCCCAGTTAGAAGATATTAATCCGATTGGGACATTTTTTAAATCTTCGCGTAGACGTTTCGCAAAAAAATAACCAACAGCGCTAAAATATTTCATGGTTTCAGGAGTCGATTCTGTCCAATTTCCCAGTAAATTATTCTGCGCATTTTCAGCTGTCAATTTCGGAACAGTAAAAAATCGAATGCTTGGATTTGTGGCATTTTTCATTTCTTCTTCCCCATCGTCAATTCCCCAGCTTACAGACATTTCCATATTTGATTGTCCCGAACAAAGCCAAACTTCGCCAATTAAAATATTTTTTAAGACTACTTCATTGTAGCCTTTTATCGAAATGGTAAAAGGACCGCCTGCTTCAGGAGTTTTAATCGTAATTTCCCATTTTGCCTGATTATTGGCAACGGTTTTATATTCCTGATTATTCCAGCTCGAAACCAATTTAATTTCTTCTTTTGGATTTGCCCAACCCCAAATTTTCACTTCAGAGTTGCGTTGTAAAACCATATTATCACTAAAAATATTCGGAAGCGAAACGTTTGCCATCATAGTACTGGAAATCAATAGAAAGAAAACAAACTTAAAAATATTATTTTTCATTTAGCAACTTCTTTAAAAATGGGCCATATTCCTCTGCCAAAACCTTATGATCTGCCACATCAGGATGACCAGAACATCCATTTGGAGTCATCGGTTTAAATTTGAAAATCTGAATTGGTTTGTGTGTTTTATCATTCGCGAAAGCGTTTTTAACTTTATTCAAACAATCTTCAAAAACTACTGCTCTATCTCCGCCAACCATCGGACTGTTTGTAATTACAATCTGCGCATTCGGATTGTGTTTGTAAAGCATTTTTATAAAATTGAGATAATTTGAAATATATTTTTCAGCATTAAAAGGCAGACGTTCTTTTTTTCCATCTCCTCCAGAAAAATCATTTGTTCCTAAAGCAATGCTGATAATCTCTGGCTGAAACGCAAAATTATATTTCGGTTTTGAAGCATCTTTTGTCAGATATAAATTAGGATAAACGTCTGGCATTATGGCTTCGTCTTTATGCTCATCGTTCCAATTTCTGTACATTCCGATTCCCGAAACACAGCTCATTAAATAGTCAGCATCGATTGCTCTGGAAAGTGTTGGTCCATAAGCATAATAACCATTATGATGATCCATATATTCGCCTATATCACAAGGAACATCAGACGGATCGCTTGCTGCGCCACAAGTAATGGAATCGCCAATGAATTCAATTTTCTTTTTCTTTTTAAATGAAGTCGGAATCAGTTTTGCAGTTGTTCCAGCAAACAAAATATTTCCGCTCTGCGCTTCTGTATTTTTGTAGATTTCTAATCGATGCTCTTTTTTATTCGAAGTCACTTTTATTGGAAATAACTGCACAGCTCCTTTTTCTATTCTAATCTTCCCAATATATTTTCCATCCAAAACTAGCTGAACATAATTATGATGATCTTCAAGGCTTTGCAATGAAATAGAACACTCATTTCCTGTAAAATTAAAAGAAACTGAAGAAGCAGTTCCGATTAAAATAACCTGATCATTTTGAAGTTTATCAATTCGTCCTTGATATAAAAAAGTTTTATTAGAATTTTGAGTTTGCGAATTCGAAACCGTCGAAATCAGCAAAAACAAAATTAAAAGTGCCATTTTTTTGGGAAACATAATTTATTTGTTAAAATATAAATACTATTCACAAATATATTGGAAAGAGATTATCCAAAAAGATACTAAAATGTCAAAAAGTAATAAAAAAACACCACATAAACCCATCATTCGGACAATTACAGATGTCAATTCTTACATTTATAAAAAGAAATTACAATTTAGATCTATCTTTGCCGTTTTATACTTTTACAATCTGTCAAAATGAAAACCTTAGCCATAACTTCTTTATTGTTTTTTATCACTCTTTCCTCTTTCAACTTAAAAAAAGAAAAAAAGCAAATTCAAAACAATCCATCTCAAACCGAAATCAATCGAGATTCTATTATTGTTTACGCCAAACAGTATTTAGGAACTCCTTATGTATATGCCAGTAGTAATCCTGAAAAAGGCTTTGATTGTTCGGGTTTTGTGAGTTATGTATTTAAAAATTTTGGAATGACACTTCCCAGAAGTTCAAGCGGTTATAAAAATTTAGGTAAAGCTTTAAAGCCAGAAGATTTTAAGGTTGGAGATGTTTTGGTTTTCTATGGATATAAAAACAGAAATGTAGTTGGTCACGTTGGCATAATTTGCGAAGCCAACGGAATGCAGTCAAAATTTATTCATGCTTCTTCAGGAAAAGCACAGCAAGTAACTATAACATCTCTTGATACAGAACATTACACTAAACGTTTTTATAAATGTGTTGATGTTTTGTCGGAATAGTTTCTGTTAGCCACGACCCGAGCGATAGCGAACTGGCGAAGCAATTCACGAATTTATTTTTTTTGCCACAGATTAAAGGATTAGAAATGATTACAAAAAATCTGTGCTAATCTTTTTAATCTGTGGCTTTAATTTTTTTTATGCCAATTGAATAGATTCGGTTTTGGAACTTGGAATTTAAAAATTGGAATTTAAGTTTTTATTCTTCAGTTAAGAGTTTAATCATACTTTCATCTCTTCCGTAAATATCTTTATAGAAATTTAAATTGCCTTGTCTATCAACCCAAGCAGTAAAGTAGCCAATATAAACTGGAACTTTTTTCTTAAGCGTGTACCAGCTTTCCTTTCCAGCATGCATGGCTTTATCAATTCTTTCGGGATTCCATTGCGGATCGACTTTTAATAATTCAATAGCTAATTCTCTTGGTTTTGCTACTCTCACACAACCGTGGCTAAAAGCTCGACTTTCTCTTTCAAACAAACTTTTTGATGGCGTATCGTGAAGATAAATATTGCTTGAATTTGGAAATAAAAACTTCACCAATCCTAAAGAATTATTTTTTCCTGGAAGCTGACGAACAGCACCATTATTCCATTCTAAATTTTTCTTTTGCAAATAGTTTTTATCTCTGGCCATTCCAGGTTTAATTTCCGACTTGATGATACTTGGCGGCACATTCCAATACGGATTGAAAACAATATTGCTCATCATTCCACTGAAAATAACGGTTTTTGTCATAGCTCTTCCCACAACAACTGGCGACACAAAAGCAATTTTACCATCTTCGACTATATACAGTCTAAATTCAGGAATATTAACTTCTATATACTTCTGCCCTTTTTCTAATTCTGGATCAATCCAACGACAGCGCTCCATATTAACAATAATGGTCTTGATACGATCTGAGACAGGAATATTCAAATCATTTATATGTTCCAGAAGAATCGTGTTCTTTGCAGTATAACCATGACGCAATTCATAGTTTTTCATGGCTTTGATTAAGGTTGTATCACAAATAGCACTTTTATTGTCTTCTTTAATGTCTTTGGTCACAAAAAGTCTCTCTCTGATTTGCGCCACAACAGCAGACGAATCTCCTACTTTCAGGCTTTTATAATCTTCATCTGTTTCAATAGTTTTCCAACCACCGTTTTTCTCAATTTCTCTATACTCTTTCAGTGCGTCACGCAGTTTGTAATACTGGCTGAACATCTTTCTTTTTTTATCATCCAAAATGGTTGATTTCTTAAAGATAGAATCTGAGAGCACTTGGTAATTGAGCTTCTTACGGGGTAAAAGCCATTCTAAAGAAACTACAGTTTTTTCGTCAAAGCCTCCTACTTTTTCACCATAATAGTAATATAAATTAGAAAGCAGTAAATCGGTATCTTCTTTTGAAAGCTTAGTATTGGCATTATTATCAAAAACAGCACTTAACTGCTCATTATAAGGATAATTGGCTTTTAATCCTTCCTGATCCAGATTTTTATATTGATTGAAAAGTGTATTAGCAAATTCAACAATTCCTTTATTATCCTGCCACAATTGAGTCGACTTATTTTTTTGATACAAAGCAGTTACATCATATTTAAATTTATCCAGTTTTGGATAATTTTCATAAAACTTCGCAATGCGAACACTGTCAATGGTAAGTTTTAATTCAGGGACTTTTTCAACCGTTTTTATCGAGTTTTCCTCTTTTTTATCAGCTTTCGAATTACACGAAAAAACAGTAAAAAAAACGATAGCAATAATAGGCGTATACCAGATTTTCATAACTCAAAATTTTTGATTAAAAGTAGAAAAAATTCTATTAAAACAAAGCACTCAACAATAAATCTTAAACCTTATTTTTTTGAAGTTTAACCGGTTAATAAAATAAAAAGCTCCAAACAATTTGCATGTCTGGAGCTTTCGCCATATAACCAACCTATTAAAATTCTAATTAAATAACTGTCCCTTTTAGAGTAAGTACTTTTGGTGTAGTTTCTGCGCTAGTGGTAACTGTTACAGTTTTTGTAAAAGCACCTTTATTTGCAGCATTGTAAGTTGCAGTAACTTTTCCAGATTTTCCAGCCTGAATTGGCTCTTTTGTATAATCTGTAGCTGTACATCCGCAAGAACCTTGAACGTTTGTAATCACTACAGCCGTTTTTCCTGTATTTTTAAATTCGTAAACAATCGCTTTTGGAGTTCCCTGCGGAATTTGTCCAACATCAATTGTTTCTGCTTTCCAAGCAATTGTAGATCCTGCAAGTTCTGAAACTTCTGTTTCTGAAACTAAAGATTGTACCGGAGCAATTGCTGAAAAAGACATTAGGCCTAAAGCCAGAGCTAACATCGAAATTTTGATCATTTTCATAACTGATATATTTAAAATGGTTTATAGTTCATTTTGATATTACAAAGGTAATTCAGACAAATTCAAGTCGCTGTTAACTGGTTTCAAACGTTTGTTAATGACTTGTTAACCGCCCGTTTTTAGGCTAAAATTGATTAATATTACACTCTCAAAATTTTTTATTCTTGAAAATTAATAAACTCAACAGCATCATTCTCTTAGGATTAGTGGCTATCATTAGTATTTTGGTAGCGCAATTGCTATGGACAAAAGAGGCTTTTACTATAGAACAAAAAAAGCTCAGCCAGAAAGCGCATATTGCGTTACTGGAAGTAGCTAAAAAATTATATGAAGGAACTAATCATGAATTGCCTGTCCAGAATCCAGTTCAGAAAATTGCAAATGACTATTATATCGTAAATGTCGACAATGAATTTGAGCCCGATATTTTAGAATTTTATCTGAAAACAGAATTCAAAAAAATGAATATCACCACCGACTTTGAATATGCGATGTATAATTGCCAAAGCGACGAAATGATTTATGGTGATTATATTTCGCTCTATAAGAAAAAAGCAGAATGCAAGAAAACCGTTTATTTCCCTAAACATAAAAATCTGGTTTATTATTTTGCTGTGCGTTTTCCAAACGAAACGACTTATCTTTTTAGTTCGATGCGTTTTTGGTTTGTACTTTCAACCGCATTAATTCTGATTTTGTTGATTTATGTGTACTCGATTTTTACCCTCTTACAGCATAAAAAATATTCGGAATTGCAGCGTGATTTCATCAATAATATGACGCATGAGTTTAAAACTCCGCTGGCTTCTATATTAATTGCTTCAAAATATTTGATTGAGCAAAAACCAATTAAAGAAGATAAAAAATTGTATACTTATACAGATATAATTATCAATCAGGGAAATAAATTAAATGGTCATATCGAAAAAATACTAAACGTTGCAAAAGCCGATTATGCTCCTTTAGAACTTAAAAAAGAGACTGTTTTAATTGTTCCGATTATTGAAGAGGCGATAGAAAATATCAAATTAAAGTATCCTGAGGCAACAATTACAATTGAGACTGTTACTAGAGAATATTTACTTGAAACTGATACTTTTCATTTTGCTAATTTAGTTTACAATTTATTGGATAATGCGATAAAGTACTGTAATGAAGAGCCAGAAGTTACTATAAAAATTAGCGAAAATAATAATTGCTTAAAACTAGAATTTATTGATAACGGAATTGGGATTAATCCTAAAAAAATATCTTTTATCTTTGATAAGTTTTATCGAGTTCAGAATGAAAAAAGTAACGAAGTTAACGGATTTGGACTTGGTTTATATTATGTAAAAGAAATCTGCAGTTTGCAGAACTGGAAAATAAAAGCCGAAAATAATCAAGAAAAAGGTATCACTATAACTTTATCAATTCCTTACAAAAAATGAGAAATTTCAAAATACTATATGCCGAAGACGATGAAACCTTAGCGTTTTTAACCAAAGACAATTTGGAGCAAAACCGTTATGAAGTAATTCATTGTTCAGACGGAAAATCAGCTTTGAAAATTTTTGAAGAAGAAGAATTTGATATTTGCATTTTTGATATTATGATGCCAAAAATGGACGGTTTTGAACTTGCCGAAGCCGTTCGAAAAATTGATCTTGATGTTCCTATTATTTTTCTTTCGGCTAAGACTTTAAAAGAAGATCGGATAAAAGGTCTTCGTTTAGGTGCCGATGATTATTTGGTTAAACCTTTTAGTATAGAAGAATTGCTTTTAAAGGTGGAGATTTTCTTAAAACGTTCTCAGAAAAATATTCCGACTGCTAAAACTATTTATGAAGTTGGCAAATACCAGTTTGACACCAAAAACTTTATTCTTTTTAATAACGAAGAAAAAGTAGGATTAACACAACGTGAAGCAGAATTATTGAAGCTTTTCTTGGATCACAAAAATTCTGTTTTGAAAAGGGAACAAATCTTAACTTCTTTATGGGGAACAGACGACTATTTTATGGGAAGAAGTTTGGATGTTTTTATTTCGCGTCTGCGTAAAATCTTAGCAAACGAAGAAGGGATTTCGATAGAAAACCTGCACGGAATTGGATTTAGATTTTCTATAGGATAAAACGTTCTTGAGTTCTACAAACGTACAGTTTGTCATTCCGAGGAACGAGGAATCTCCGGGGCAATATTCCGCAAAGTCAATCCAATCTTTGGCGAGCTACTTACGGAGATTCCTCGTTCCTCGGAATGACATACTAGACTTGAAATACTTTACATAACATACCGTAACCACAAAGTTTTGTCATTCCGAGGAACGAGGAATCTCCGCGACAATATTCTACAAAGCTATTCCAATCTTTGGCGAGCTTCTTACGGAGATTCCTCGTTCCACGGAATGACATACTAGACTTGAAATACTTTACATAACATACCGTAACCACAAAGTTTTGTCATTCCGAGGAACGAGGAATCTCCGCGACAATATTCTACAAAGCTATTCCAATCTTTGGCGAGCTTCTTACGGAGATTCCGCAAAGTGATTCTAATCTTTGGCGAGCTTCTTACGGAGATTCCTCGTTCCTCGGAATGACATACTAGCCTTGAATACTTTACGTAACATACCGTAACCACAAAGATCTGTCACGAATGACAAACTAGACTTGAAATACTTTGTCTACAATTAATAATCTAAAAATTCTAAATTAGGATTCATCGTTTTAATTAAAGCAATTTTCTTCTCTCTTCTCCAGCCTTTTATCTCTTTTTCTCTTGCAATTGCTTCCTGAATCCAAGTAAATTTTTCATAGTATAATAAAAACTCAACATTGTATTTTGAAGCAAAAGTGTTGTTCCGAGAAGCAATATTGTCTTTATGTTTTATTAATCTATTTTTCAAATTATTAGTAACCCCAACATAAAATACAGATTTTGCTTTATTAGTCAAAATATAAATAAAATACGTATGAAAACCCTCTTGTAAATGCATAAATTCAAATAATAACAATTCTGCTAAAAATAAAGAAAAATCTGTAAATTATTCTTCGAAAAACTTTGTATTTTTAATATCTAATTTTCTTGGATATGAAATTACATCATTTGCGAAATGCCTCTTTGGTAATTGAAACAGAAAAGCATGTCATTTTAGTTGACCCAATGTTAGGTAAAAGAAAAACAATTCCGCCTTTTACTATTTTCAGATATAAACCCAAACGAAATCCGCTAGTGGCTTTGCCAAAAAACAGTCGTGATATCTTGAGTCGTGTAACACATTGTTTGATTACACATTTACACCCTGATCATATTGATAAAGCTGGCGAAGTTTTTTTGAGAAGAAAAAGCATTCCGGTTATTTGCAGTTCTAAAGATGAAAAGGCACTTGTACAAAGAGGATTAAGCGTAATTCAGACTTTAGAATATTGGGAACCTCAAAAATTTCTAGACGGAAAAATTACAGGAATTCCAGCAAGACACGGTTACGGATTTGTTGCCAAATTAATGGGAAATGTAATGGGATTTCTTATCGAATTGGCAGATCAAAAATCTATTTATATTAGTTCAGACACCATTTACACAGAACACGTCGAAAAAGTTCTGACACAATTTAAACCCGATATTTCGATTGTTGCTTGCGGAACTGCAAGATTAGATTTTGGCCAGCCTTTATTAATGCGAATGGATGATATTTTGAAGTTTGTGACACTTGCTCCAGGAAAAGTTCTTGCCAATCATTTAGAAGCTTTGAATCATTGTCCAACAACTCGTTTACAGTTAAGAACTGCACTTTCAGATCATGGACTTTTAACTAAGACTTCTATTCCCAATGATGGTGAGTGCATTGAATATTAAAGTACCAATAACCCAAACTCACGCAAAGTATTTACAGGTTTAGAATACCAGAATAATTCGAAATCTTCCAATTCGGTTTCAAAATCATTTTTGACTTCTTGAAAAGTATAACCTTTAGAACCAGAAACGGCTATTTTTGACAAAATTGAAAGTAGCCATTCACCTTCCTCTTTACTAGTCTGAATATCGAAACTTTCTTTTTTATCATGAAAAGTTAGCGACATCATTTCCCAGCTTCTTCCTTTTTTTGATTTCGTAAAGGCTTCCGCAGTAGGTTTTCCTCCAAGCCAAACCACTTTTGCATTTGGTTTTGTATTGAAATCATTCTGCTCTTCTAAAGCATTAAAAATAAAATCGGGATGAATTTTAGTTCTCGGAATTTTGAAATCGAACCATTCCTGCAATTCGTAATCAAAACAAATTCCATGCATGAAATTAAAAAGTGACTTTTTTAAGCCAAAGCTAAATTTATCGTGATTAATTCCCGTTGCATCGGTGTATTCAATATCATTATTTGCAAAAGTTCCGATCGCTTCCGTTTTTTTAGTCACGCCAAATTGTTCAGGATATAATCCAACTGGACTATGAGCGGTTAAAGCAAACTGATGCCAAAATCCTGATTGCAAAACTCCAGCTTCAAACAATTGGCGAACCATTTCAAGACTATCTACAGTTTCTTGAATTGTCTGCGTTGGATATCCATACATCAAATAGGCATGAACCATAATTCCTGCTTCGGTGAAATTTCGGGTTACTTTTGCCACTTGCTCTACTGTAACTCCTTTGTCAATTAATTTTAATAATCGATCTGAAGCTACTTCTAAACCGCCTGAAACGGCAATACATCCAGAAGCTTTTAGCAGCAAACATAAATCTTTTGAAAAACTTTTTTCAAAACGAATGTTTGTCCACCAAGTTACAGCTAGTTTTCTTTTTAAGATTTCAAGCGCTAGAGCACGCATTAAAGCTGGCGGCGCAGCTTCATCTACAAAATGAAATCCGTTTTGACCTGTTTTCTCTATTAGTTCTTCGATTCTGTCGCATAAAAGACTTGCGGCAACAGGTTCGTAAACTTTTATATAATCTAAAGAAATATCACAGAAAGTGCATTTTCCCCAATAACATCCGTGCGCCATTGTGAGTTTATTCCAACGACCATCACTCCACATTCTATGCATTGGATTTACAATTTCGATAACCGAAATATATTTATCCAAAGGCAGATCTGAATAGTCTGGTGTTCCAACTTGCGATTGTTTATAATCGTGCTTTAAAGAATTATTTTTGTAAACGACTTCTCCGTTTTCTAATAAAAATGTTCTTTTAAAAGAGTTGGAATTTGGATTTTCCAAATTGAAAATTAACTCCTCAATTGGCACTTCGCCATCGTCTAAAGTAATAAAATCGAAAAACTCAAAAACACGTTTATCTGAAAGCGAACGCAATTCTGTATTCGGAAAACCGCCACCCATTGAGATCTTTATTTCAGGATGATTTTGTTTTATCCATTGTGCACATCTAAATGCACTATACAAATTCCCTGGAAAAGGAACAGAAATTAAAAACAAAGTCGGTTTTACAGCTTCAATTTTAGCTTTCAAAAGCGAAATTAAAATTGAATCTATATAAGTTGTTTTTTGCTGCAAAGCTTCATATAATTCATCAAAAGAATTTGCACTTCGCCCTAATCGTTCGGCATAGCGGCTGAAACCAAAATTTTCGTCGACACATTCTACAATAAAATCTGAAATATCTTCAAGATACAAAGTCGCTAAATGTTTTGCTTTATCTTGAGTTCCCATTGTTCCAAAAGCCCAATCGAGTTCTTCTAATTGTGCAAAACGAGAAGCTTCTGGCAGAAAATCTTCCTGACAAATCTGCAAAGCCAAAGTCGGATTTTTTCCCTGCAAAAACTGAATTACAGAATCAATCGTTTTGATGTATTCGTCTTGAAGAGCAAATATTCGCTTAGAATTATCTGAGATTTCAGAATCAGCTTGAAACTTGGAATCTGAAACTTCAAACAAATCAATAAGTCCTTTTCTAGAAAACAATTCCAAAATCACATCAATACCCAAATCAGCCTGAACCGATTCGATATTTTTCGTATTCAGAAAACCTTTTATATACGCCGTTGCCGGATACGGTGTATTCAGTTGGGTAAAAGGCGGTGTAATTACAAAAAGTTTTGTTTTCAAAAGGAAATTATTTTTTTGCAAAAATACGGGATATTGTGGATTTATTACTGAAAAGATTTTATTCACTTCACTTCGGACTTTTTAATTTGGATTTGTAGATATTTAATTACATTTGAAATGGCTTAATTTTCTTTTATGAAACAAAAATTACTTTTCTTTTTTCTTTTTTATTCCTTTTTAATGCAAAGTCAATGTTTTGATTGCGCAAAAGTATATGCTGGTTGGATTGGAGGTGCTGTTTTTGATTTAGAAAAAACAGACAATGCCGTGTTTGTAACTATAGGAACCCACTTATCTGGTGCCAATAGAACCGACAGGCCAGGACTTTACAAATATGATTTAAATTGTAATCTTCTTTGGAAAAAGGAATTTCCTAATTATACAATTGCTGACTATTTCTGTGCTGATGATCAGGGAAATTCGTACGTTTTAGTAAAAGAACTTTTAGGAGGAAATTACAATTCTGGGAGAGAGCCATTTGTTCTTGATGGTTTAGACTTTTATTTTGGCGTTACACTTTATAAATTATCTCCAAGCGGAAATGTTGTATGGAATCGCAAAATTGGCATAATGAACAACTTAGCAAAAAACGTTTACTACAATAATGGCTACATTTATGTCACCGGCTCATTTAATAATTCTATCAATATCAATAATCAAATTTTATTAAGTGATAATGCTTATTATGGACGAGCTTTTGTTGCGAAATTTGATGTTGGAGGAAATTTAATTGATGCTAAAAAATATGGATCTGGTTTAGAGATTCTTAAAACTTCTGAAATCGATAAAAATGGAAATATATATTTTGGTAAAATTGGTCCGAACTATACTTCTTCGACTATTTTCAAAATCAATTCAAACTTAGAGATGGTATGGAGTAAAGAGATTTCTAATAATGGTAATGTCCTTAATAAAACCGTTTATAGACCAACGATATTACATTATAACCCAATAAATGACAAATTATATTTATGGGGCTGTTTTGATCGAGATGTAAATGTTATGGGAAATACCTTTAATACAAATTCCCCAAGAAATGATGTCACACAATCTATTTTGACAGAATTTGATCCTTCTAACGGAAATTTGGAACGATTTAAACAAATTAATAACAATTCAATGCTTGAATATCCTGGAGAAGCCAATCTTCGACCAAGTAGTTTAAACAAAGCATATATGGCTGGAAAAGGTAATGAATTGTTTGTTTTTACCAGTTTCTCCAATACAATGATTTTTCCTAATGCAACTATTACATCAAGGAACTGGGGCGAAGATCTCGTCCTCTTTAAAATGAATTTAGATAATTTTGAACCAGAGTATATTCTAAAATCATCTGGTACAAACCATTATGCTAATAGCCTTTCTCTAGATGCGGCGGGACCAATTAGATTTGACAAAGATGATTTGTTTTTAACCGCAAATTTTCAAAGCGAGCCTTTAATAATTAATAATTCTGTTATTTATGGCAATAGCGGAAACAATGAAGCAAATGGATTGCTTTATAAGCTTAAAGCCAGTACATCTCCGCCTAATAAAGGTGAAATACTAGCAGAAAACACTTGTTTTAATAAAGCTGTTAATTTTAATGTGAAAGGTACATTTGATTCGATACTTTGGAATTTCGATGATCCAAATTCAAATGGAAACAATACTGCAGCAATAAACAATCCTCAGCATCAATTTACTGCTGTAGGAACATACAATGTTACTGCGGCAATAAAATGCGGAAGCGAAACTCAAACTATAACTAAGGAAATCAAAATTACCAATAGTCCTAATGACTTTACGCTAAACTCTATTTATTCTTGCGAAGCAAATTCTGGATCTGGCATTTCAAATTCTTTTGACACCTCTGGCATACATTCAACCGTGATAGGAAATCAATCAGATTTAATTGTAGAATATAGGAATCAAAATGGAGTCTCTTTGCCAAGTCCGCTACCAAATCCTTACACAAATTCTGTAAAAAATGAAGAAATTATAACTGTAAAAAGTTATTTCAGAACAAATCCCTCTTGTTTTGTAGAGAAAGATTTTAAACTAATTATAATTACTAAACCGCAAAATCCTGCAGGTAATTCTCCACAATCTTTCTGTATACAGCAAAATGCAACTTTAGGAAGCATTCAAATTACTGGACAAAATATAAAATGGTACGACACACAATCTGCTGGAACAATTTTGTCTAACACAACTCCACTTCAAAATGGAATAACTTATTATGCCTCTCAAACTGTAAATGGTTGCGAAAGCGAAAGAACTCCTGTAACTATTAATATTCAGAATACATTAGCTCCAACGGGAAATACAAATCAGCAATTTTGCACAGGACAAAATTCAACGATTGCCAATATCGAAATTATAGGAACTTCCATAAAATGGTACGATGCATTAACAAATGGATCTTTATTGGCAGAAACAACTACGCTTGAAAATGGGAAAACCTATTTTGCTTCTCAAACCATAAATAATTGCGAAGGCCCTAGATTTGGGGTTAGGGTTTCAATCGTAAATACTCCTTCAGCTCCATCGGGAAATCCAGAACAATCATTTTGCAAGCAAGAAAACAAAACGCTTAATGACATTCAAATTACGGGGCAAAACATAAAATGGTTTGATACCATGATGTCTGCATCAACATTACTCAATACCACTTTGTTAGAAAACAACAGAACCTATTATGCTTCACAAACAATTGGCTGTGATAGTGACAGAACACCAATTCTTGTTCATGTATATAACACACCTTTGCCAACAGGAAATAATAATCAGCAGTTTTGCATTGATGAAATAGCAACAATTGAAAATCTAAATATAGCTGGAACTGCACTCAAATGGTATGATGCTCCTGTACATGGAAATTCTTTACAAGAAACAACTTTATTAAAAAACGGGAAGTACTATGTCAGTCAAACACTAAATAACTGCGAAAGCGAAAGATTCGCAATTACGGTAAAAATTCAAGACACTCAAATTCCAATTGCCAATTCTCTGCAGCAATTCTGTATTCAGAAAAGCTCAAAAATTAGTGATATTACTATTGGTGGTCAAAATATTAAATGGTATGAAAGTTCTTCCTCAACAAGTAATTTATCCGAATCAACTTCACTAGAAGATGGAATCACATATTATGCGACTCAAACAATCAGTAATTGCGAAAGTGATAGAATTCCTGTTACAATAAACATTTTAGAAGCAACAGCTGGAGATTGCATTCATTTGGTTAATGAAATTCCGTATCCAAAATTCTTTACTCCAAATAGTGATGGCCACAATGACACTTGGATGATCGATCCTGATTATTTGGCTCCTAATTCGTCTATTAGAATCTTTGATCGTTATGGAAAATTAATTAAAGAATTGGCATTAAATACTTCTTGGAACGGAACTTATCTAGGAAATCAGCTGCCAGCATCAGATTATTGGTTTACTGCAACCAGAATAAATGGAACAGAATTTCGAGGGCATTTTAGTTTGAAAAGATAATTATAAAAGTAAAGTCCGCAACTATTGTTATAGATTGCGGACTCTAATATTTTTTATGACAGCTATCAGAATCTTAATCAAGCTTTAAAACTTATGTTCATCTTTACTAATTACCAAAAATGAAATCAAAGAAATAAAAGCGGCTGTAACCAAATAATAACCTACATAGCTTACATCATATGTCTTAGCTAGCCAAATTGCAATCATTGGCGCAAAAGCCGCTCCGAGGATTCCAGCCATATTGAAAGTTAAAGAAGCTCCAGAATAGCGAACGTTTGTCGGGAACAGTTCTGATAGAAAAGTTCCTAAAGGTCCGTATGTAAATCCCATCAAAGACATTCCGATACAGGCAAATATAGCAACCATTGGAATATTACCTTCATTTAAGAAAAACGAAAAGAAAAATCCAAAAATAGCAATAGCTGCTGTCGCTAAAATCAGCATTTTTCGACGTCCAATTTTATCAGCAACTACAGCCGAAACCGGAATAAACAGCGCGAAAAATAATACTGAAAATAATTGTATTAATAATCCGTCTCTTTTCGCAATTCCTAAATCCGAGGTTGCCCAACTTAGAGTGAAAACTGTCATTAAATAGAAAACCAAAAATGTTGTAATTGCAGCAAAAGTTCCAAAGATCAACTGATTTTTATAGGATTTCACCAATTCTAAAAATGGCACTTTTACCTCTTCTTCATGCTTTTTAGCCTCTTCAAATGAAGGCGTTTCAGTAATTTTTGTTCGAATATAAAAGCCAACAATTACCAAAAGCGCGCTTGCAATAAATGGAATTCTCCATCCATAATTCATAAAATCTTCATTACTCATCGAATCGGTAAGCAATAGAAAAGTTCCTCCAGAAAGCAATAATCCGATTGGAGCGCCTAATTGCGGAAACATTCCGTACCATGCACGTTTATTTGGTGGCGCATTTTCTATCGCCAACAAAACAGCTCCTCCCCATTCTCCTCCTAAACCAACACCTTGTCCGAATCGGCAAAGCATCAATAACAACGGAGCTGCAACTCCAATACTTTCATAACTTGGCAGAAAGCCAATCGTCACTGTAGAAATTCCCATTGTCAACAAAGCAGCAACAAGAGTAAATTTACGTCCAATTTTATCGCCGTAGTGCCCAAAAAAAGCAGAACCTAACGGACGAGATAAAAAAGCGATAGAAAATGTTGCTAAAGACTCTAAGGTCGCCATCGTCGAATCTGAACTTGGAAAAAATAATTGCGGAAAAACCAATACGGCCGCATTGGCATAAATATAAAAATCAAAAAATTCGATTGTAGTGCCTATAAGGCTTCCAAAAAGAACATGTTTTAAAGAATTCTTTTTATTCGGGTTATTTTTCATGAAAACTGATATCTTTTTTATTTGCAAAAATAGAGTTTCATTATTAATAATTCATATTTAAACAAATTACTTTTAGCACTACTTTATATTTTTAACAAATTATCTAAATTTTCAATTTTCTACGATCGCATATAATCAAAATTTAAAATCCTGATTACAACGTTTTTAAAAGCATCAGAAAAAAATCAATTCTTAAGCAATTGTTAATAGCGTTTTTAACTATATATTTTCATTAAATTTACAGCTGTCAAAAATAAATTTAAAATTATGCCTACCGACTGTATCAGCTTTCAATCTTCTGGATATTTCTCTAAACTAATGCAGGATTATTTAGATCAAAAGCCAGAATTAAAACCGCTGTACAATAATTTTCCGACCTTAGAAAATTTCGAAAAACAGATTGCTGAAAAATCAGCCAATTTTGATCATAGCAACCGAAAAGCATTGGTTGACACTTTGCATAAGCAATATCAAGACATTGAAATTTCTGATTTGACCAGACAAAATATTTCGCTTTTAGCACTCGAAAATACGTTTACCATCACAACTGGACATCAGCTAAATTTATTTAGTGGGCCGCTGTATTTTTTATATAAAATTATTTCAACAATTAATTTGACTAAAGAATTAAAGTCAAAGTATCCTTCGTACAATTTCGTTCCAGTTTATTGGATGGCGACAGAAGATCACGATTTTGAGGAAATTAATTATTTTAATTTTAAAGGAAAAAAAATCCGCTGGAACGCTGAAAGCACTGGTCCAGTCGGAAGACTTGCAACTGATGGTTTAGAAGATTTATTTGAAGTT
Source organism: Flavobacterium tistrianum (assembly GCF_003254545.1). Classification (GTDB taxonomy): domain Bacteria; phylum Bacteroidota; class Bacteroidia; order Flavobacteriales; family Flavobacteriaceae; genus Flavobacterium; species Flavobacterium tistrianum. Next base: position 108,424 of record NZ_QJRH01000061.1, on the reverse strand, counting down.
TATTCTAAAGAATTAGGGTCAAGTACAAACGCAAATGCGCTTAAAAAACTTTTTGAAGATGCTTATCTAAAACATTCAAATCTTGCCGATGCAACGCGCTATTTAGCCAACGCCCTTTTCGCAAATTACGGCTTGGTCATTATAGATGCAGATGATGCCGATTTAAAACGTGCTTTCATTCCGTTTGCAAAAGAAGAATTGGAAAATCAAACTTCGTTTAAAGCAGTTCAAAAATCTATTGAAGAACTTGCCGATTATACCGTTCAGGTAAATCCGCGTGAGATTAATTTATTTTATATTGAAGATAAACTGCGCGAAAGAATCATTTTTGAGAATGATAAATATTTCGTGAACAACACCAAAATCTCATTTTCTAAGGATGAAATTTTCAAATTACTAGAAAGCAGTCCTGAAAAGTTCAGTCCAAATGTAATTATGCGTCCATTGTATCAGGAAATTATTCTTCCTAACCTTTGTTACATTGGCGGAGGTGGAGAAATTGCTTATTGGTTAGAACTAAAAGCTTTTTTTGAGGCTGTAAATATTACTTTTCCAATTTTATTAGTTCGAAATTCTGTTCTTTTAGCAACCGAAAAACAAGCAAAAAAAGCAGATAATTTAGGTTTAAGCTGGAAAGATTTATTCGGTAAATCAGAGAATTTAGTTAATGAAATCACTCATAAACTTTCTCCTTTCCCGATAGATTTAACTCCTCAAAAAGAAACGCTAGAAAAACAGTTTGCTTATCTTTTTGAATTGGCCGAAAAAACAGATAAATCTTTCTCTGGCGCTGTAAAAGCACAAGAAGTAAAACAAAAGAAAGGCTTAGAAAATCTAGAAAAGCGTTTATTAAAAGCACAAAAAAGAAAACTAGCAGATCAATTGGAACGTGTTACCGATTTGCAATGCGAATTATTTCCAAACAATAGTCTTCAAGAACGTCAAGCGAATTTTTCTGAATTTTATTTAGAAAAAGGAGAACAATTGATCCCGCTTTTAATTCAGAAATTAAAACCTTTAGAACATAATTTTGACATCATAATAATCTAAAATAATTATCTTTAGAAATTCAAAAGCGATAATTTAGGAACAAATAACCAGCTCATTTCCGAAATTATTGCTCTCTCAAACCAAATAGAATTATATTTTATAACCTATTTAATGAACTAACCTAATGGTAAGAGAACGCCTAATTTCGCTTGATGTCTTTCGCGGACTGACTATTCTATTGATGACTATTGTAAACAATCCCGGTGATTGGGGAAATGTTTATCCGCCGCTTTTACACGCACAATGGAACGGTTGTACGCCAACAGATCTTGTATTTCCGTTTTTCATTTTTATAATGGGAGTTGCCGTACCGCTTGCAATGCCAGAAAAAAAATACGACGAAACAACATTCAACAAAATCCTGATTCGTTCTTTAAGAATGTTCTGTTTAGGTATTTTCTTTAATTTCTTTGGTAAGATTCAGCTATTTGGTTTAGATGGAATTCCACTTTTAATCGGCAGATTGGTTATTACTTTTGCAGTTGGTTATGCTTTAATGGGAAATTTTAGCAATAAACTAAAAAACATTTTTGCCTTTAGCATATTAGTTATATATCTCGTTCTAGCTTACGGAGGTTTTGAAAATTACGCAGATGTTAGACTTCCCGGAGTATTACAGCGTATTGCTATTGTTTATTTTGTAGTTTCGCTTTTATACTTAAAAACATCTCGAAAAACACAACTTATTACAGGAATCGTTTTGCTTTTTGGCTACTGGGCTATTATGACTTTAATCCCTGTTCCAGGATTTGGGGAAGCCAGTTTAGAAAAAGGAACCAATTTAGCAGCATGGATTGACAGTGTTCTATTAAAAGGACATATGTATCACGAAACCAAAACTTGGGATCCAGAAGGAATCTTAAGCACAATTCCTTCAATTGTAAATGGAATTATCGGTTTATTTATTGGTCAAATTTTACTTTTAAATGTAACCAAAATCCAAAAAGCTCAAAGAATGGGAATGATTGGTACATCATTAATCTTTTTTGGATTAATCTGGGATTTAGTTTTCCCAATAAACAAATCCATCTGGACAAGCAGTTATGTTTTGTATACTACAGGATTGGCAACAGTATGTTTAACCGTATTGTATTACATAATAGACATTGCCGAATACAAAAAAGGATTCAAATTATTTGTAATCTGGGGAGTAAACCCAATGATTGTCTTCTTTGCTTCGCAGATTATTCCGCAGGCTTTGGTAATGATTCGTTTTCAAAATCCGTCACTTCCAAGCGAACAAATCAATTTATTAGATTATTTGTACCGATTTGGTATTGCGCCATTTTTTAGCAATGCGATGACAGCTTCTTTAGCTGGAGCATTAACTTATGTTGCAATATGGACGTTCATTTTATGGATTTTCTATAGAAACAAATTAATCTTTAAAGTTTAAATTTTTAACCATATATGTAGAGACGGAGCCGCCGCCGATGACGCAGTGTCTTTTCGTTGCCATCATTTATTCGCCTTTAAATGCACTGCAATGCATCTCCACATCTACTAATCACCAAAAAACACAATTTTTATCCAAAACATCATTCTAAACCGTTTTAATTATGATTTTATTAAAATCAATTCATAAAAAAAGTATACTTTTGCACAAAATTTAATAAAATATAAAATGGCAACAAATAGAACTTTTACAATGATTAAACCAGATGCTGTTGCAAACGGACACATCGGGAATATCTTAGCAATGATTACTAATGGTGGTTTCAAAATCGTTTCATTAAAATTAACTCAATTAACTGTAGCTGATGCTAAAGCATTTTACGCAGTACACGCAGAAAGACCTTTCTACGGGGAATTAGTTGAATTCATGTCTCGTGGACCAATTGTTGCGGCTATTTTAGAAAAAGACAACGCAGTAGAAGATTTCAGAACTTTAATCGGTGCTACAAACCCAGCTGAAGCTGCTGAAGGGACTATTCGTAAAGCATACGCTACTTCAATCGGAGAAAATGCAGTTCACGGATCTGACAGCGACGAAAACGCTGCTATCGAAAGCGCATTCCACTTTGCAGGAAGAGAGCAATTCTAAGACTTCTTAAATCATAAAAAAACCGCTTCATAACTGAAGCGGTTTTTTTTATTTACTTAAAATAATTAAAGACTCTCTGAAGTCTTCTTTACCATTTTCTCAACTCTGCCATCCAAATCTTTTAAAAGCTCTTCTAATGCACTTTCGCACATAGGTAATACTTTATCAAAAGATAAAACAGGAATTCCCCCTACTATTGTTCCAGTTTTCTTTGAATTTGCTCCTTCGTTAAAAGCAAAAACTTTCTTTCCATTTTTATCATACAAAGCAATTCTTGCATAAGCTCTCATTTTAATAGTTCCGGTTCCACCAACTGCAAATCCTTTTACCACAGCAAAGTGAATCTCTGTAAACAAAACACCATCTGCATTATCTTTAAACATAGTAGCTGTCGCTACTTCATTTGCAGAACCATTTATTCCCTCATAGATATATTTATATCCAGGGTAATTGATAATATATTTTCCCTTTTCTCCCTCTCTATCAAAATGAGGAACATAATCAATATACTCTTGTTTTTGAGTTACATCTGTTTCAGGAAGCAAATCGAATGGAAACTTTTTAGAATAATCATTAAAAAAAGCATTGTGATACTTTTCCAAAATTGGTTGCAGGTTAAAATTTGGATTGTTTCCTAAATCTGTTACTGCAGCAACAGCACTTAAACCAAGATCTGAAAGATCAATTGTTTTGTCAGTGTAAAAAGCAACAACGGCAACTTTTTTCTTTTGTGAATAACCAGTTAACGTACATAGTACGGTTAAAATTAGTAAAATTTTTTTCATTGATTTTTTATTGTTTTGGGTTTATAAAAAAGATGTTATTTTAAAGAAATAACTGCCCAAATGTATCGTAAAAAAAAACACCTCACAATAGAAGTGTTAATTATTTTTTAAAATTTATCTTACTAAAAAAACTACCGCAAAATTACGTCTTTCACCACTTCACGGCCCAATTCTTCATTGATCATTTTCACGATTTTATATTTTCCGTGAGTTAACTCTTCACGCAAAACAGAAGAACCTAACTCAACATAAAGCGTACTGCCTTTCAGAACAACATTTCTAGTATACGTATTTACACCATTTCCCATAAGCTGCCTCCAAGCCTCACGAACATCGATTTGATCCATTCCAGGCTGTAATTTATTCACCTGAATAATTTGCTGTAAAACAGCACCAATTGTTGTTTCGCTATTTAGTCTTTTCGCCATCGTTTAAAAGATTTACTGGTCCAGCTTTTTTATAATGATATTCTATTTTTTGCGGATTTTTCACCACTAATTTGTCATCAGAAAGCGAAATAATTTCTTCGCTCCATTTGGCATATTTCGTTTTGTAATCTAAGAAAACTTGATCTCCAGCAAAACGAACCGATACATTCTCAAAAGTATCTGTTGTCAAAAATGTGCCATCAAATTGCGGCATCACTTTCGTTCGGACACCTTTATTATTTTTAATTTGAAAAAAATCAAAAGTCTCGTTCATTTTATACTCTTTCTCTTCTCCTTTCTCAAAAACGACCTTTTCAATTTCCCAATAGCCATTCAATTTAGCAATATCCGTAGGTTTTATTTCCTGTTTACAGCTCACAAACAAAAGCGAACAAAACAAAACTATGAAAGCATTTTTCATAAAATTTATTCTTTTTTCTTTAAAAATGAAATTGAAGATTTAGGAGCTGATTCCTGCTGTCCGCTGTATCTTTTGTATCCGGCGCGGCGGACACAAAAGGATGCCGCTCCCATCAGGACTAGGGCTCCCGTTTTCAAAAGAAATTTTTCTTGAACTACAAAGGTAATTTTATAATTATCAAATAAAATGTTTTACTCATTAATTATTTCATGAAAACAACAACTTTTTCATAATAAAAAAACTTATTCTAACAGTATAAAAACTTATAAAGAGTCAAAATCTCAATAAATTTTAGAGAACTTTAGTCTCAAAAATAAATCATCAAATTTACCATAAAAATAAATTCACAACCCAAACCTAAATTTCAGAATTAAAAATGAAAAACATATTGATACTGCTTTTTAGCATTTTTGCTCTATTTATAAGATGCAACAAACCAATACAGCCAAAAAAAGATCAAAAAAATTCAAAATTAGCAAAAAGCCTAACCAATAGTACACCAATTTTAAAACCCAAAGATACACTGGCTAAAAAAAACAATCAGACATCACCAATAAAAATCATAAGAGCAACACTGCACAAAAATGACTATTCCCAACATAAAGATATTAGTTTAATTTTTAAAAACACAGGACAAAAAAGTATAAAAGCCATTAAACTTGAATGGTTCTGCATCAATTCATTTGAAGAACCTGCAAGTGGAAGGTCTTTTTATGGAGAAGGAAGATTTACAGAAAATTCGACCCATTTATTAAAGCCTGGTCAATTGAGAACTGAATTTTGGGAAGATTTTTCCACAGATGCAGATAAAATCATTGAAATCAGAGCTTATCATATCGTTTTTACTGATGGTACTAAATGGGAACTTAATAAAGATTTTAGCCATCCATTATTAAAAGGACTTGAAAAGAATAAATTCGAAAGAAAGTAAACTTTTATTATATATTCAAACAAAAAAAACAAACCAAAAAGAAAAGAGTTTTGAAAAATTAAAAGCAGTCCAAACTTTAGTTTTCCAAAACTCTTTTCTTTTTGAATCATACGACCTATCGGTTATTTTTTATTCTTTTAAGAACTCCTAAAAAGAATAAAACAATACCCAAAACCAATAGAATATAGTATACTGAAATATTTTTATCCTTTAAAACATTTGCCAGAACAAAAGATATTACACTAGCAAAATAGAACGTTAGAGCCGATATATTTTTCATTATAAATTATTTAAAGAAACTATCAACGAATTCATATTTATTAAAGACTTGTAAATCTTCAATTCCTTCGCCGACACCAATGTATTTCACCGGAATTTGAAATTGATCAGAAATACCAATTACAACTCCTCCTTTTGCAGTTCCGTCCAATTTAGTTACAGCAAGTGAAGTAACTTCTGTTGCAGCTGTAAATTGTTTTGCTTGTTCAAAAGCATTTTGTCCTGTTGATCCGTCTAAAACTAAAAGTACGTCATGAGGCGCGTCTGCTACCACTTTCTGCATTACACGTTTTACTTTTGTAAGCTCATTCATCAAATTGATCTTGTTATGAAGACGGCCAGCAGTATCAATAATAACAACATCTGCATTTTGAGCCACAGCAGATTGCAAAGTATCAAAAGCTACAGAAGCAGGATCACTACCCATTTGCTGTCTTACAATAGGCACATTTACACGATCTGCCCAAACCTGCAACTGATCAATCGCAGCCGCACGAAATGTATCTGCAGCTCCTAAAACTACATTATGACCTGCTTTTTTAAATTGATAAGCCAATTTACCAATCGTAGTTGTTTTTCCAACTCCATTTACTCCAACAACCATTAAAACATATGGCTTTTTATCTTTCGGAATTTCGAATTCTGTTGCTTCACCTGTATTCGTTTCAGACAACAAAGCGCCAATTTCATCACGAAGAATCTGATTTAATTCGTCTGTTCCTAGATATTTATCTTCAGCAACACGTTTTTCAATTCTTTGAATGATTTTCAATGTTGTATTTACCCCAACATCAGAACCAACCAGAACTTCTTCAAGATCATCTAAAACATCATCGTCAACTTTAGATTTTCCAGCAACGGCTTTGCTTAATTTTGAGAAAAAAGTAGTTTTTGTTTTTTCAAGACCTTTGTCTAAAGTTTCTTTTTTTTCGCTAGAGAATAATTTTTTAAAAAAACTCATTTTTTGTAGTTTATTAGATTATTAGATTTCTCGATTTCCATACAAGAAATCCAAATCTTTAAAGAAAGTGCAATGGTTTCCTTAAAAAGAGCCAATTGTTACGATTCTTTAAATTTTTAGACAAATATAGGTAATAAAAAAGCTACTTCCGAATGAAAGTAGCTTTTCTATATAATGTAATTGTAATTATTTCTTTTTCAAGAATTCATCAACTTCTTCAGGAGCCATAATAGATTCTACGAATGTATATGCACCAGTTTTAGGAGATTTTACCATTTTGATGGCTTTTGACAATCTCTTAGAAGCTGTTTGTAACGATGCTACGGTTTTCTTTGCCATGATTCAAATGTTATTTGAAATTCAATAAATCTTCAAATGAAAAACCATTTGAGATTTTATCAAAATCTCTAATTATTACTTAATTTCTTTATGAACAGTTACTCTTTTTAAGATTGGATTAAATTTTTTAATCTCTAATCTATCTGGAGTATTTTTTTTGTTCTTAGTTGTAATATATCTAGAAGTTCCTGGAACACCAGAAGTTTTGTGCTCAGTACATTCTAAAATTACTTGGATTCTATTACCTTTCTTTGCCATCTTGCTATATATTTATTTAGGAAAAGATTATTTGATAAATCCTTCTGACTGCGCTTTTTTCAAAACTGCAGTGATTCCATTTTTATTAATTGTTTTTATCGTAGATGCTGCTACTCTAAGAGTAATCCATCTATCTTCTTCTGGAAGATAAAAACGCTTTTTAACTAAGTTTACAGAAAACTTTCTCTTAGTTTTGTTCATAGCGTGAGAAACGTTATTTCCTACCATCGCTCTTTTACCTGTAAGGTCACAAACTCTTGACATTATACTTATCTTTTATCGTTATTCAAAATCAGGGTGCAAAGAAAAGAAAAATAAACCATTGTAGCAAAAAATTATTGCACAAATTTTAAAATTTCTTTCTGTAATATTTCCAAACTCTTAACAGTTGCCCTATCTATCACTTTTTCACGCGGTTGTCCGAAGTTAAATTCTTCCACAATTACTCCGTCTGGCGTCGCTAAAGCGATAAAAACAGTGCCAATTTCGGCATCAGAATCTCCTTTAGAAGGCCCTGCATTACCCGTCGTTGCCAGCGCATAGTCGGTTTTCAGCAACGCTTTAACATTCAAAGCCATAACTGATGCCACCTCAGCACTAACTACCGAAAACTGGTCTATCAAATCTTGAGCTACCCCTAAAACATTTACTTTCGTTTCTGTTGCATAAGACACAACGCTACCTTTGAAATAGCTTGACGAACCCGGAACAGACGACAGCAGGGAAGCAATTCTTCCTCCTGTACAACTTTCTGCAGTTGAGATTGTTTTATTTTGTTTAGAAAGCAATTTGCCAATTACGGTTTCGATAGTTTCATTTTCGTCGTAGCCCACAATTATATCATGAATTATGGCGTCCAATGATTGCACATTACTTTCTATAGCCTCTTCTAAGTCTTCCTTATTCGTTCCACGGGCTGTTAGACGGAGACGAACTCGTCCTGGATTTGGCAGATAAGCCAATTTTATAAATTCTGGAAGATTGTTTTCCCATTGCTCAATACGTTCTGCAACTAAACTTTCGCCTTGACCATACGTTAATATGGTTTTGTGAATAATATAAGGGCGTTTGTATTCTCGGACAATTTTTGGAATTATTTCTTCCTCTACCAAATATTTCATTTCATACGGAACTCCTGGAAGCGAAATAAAAACGGTATTTTCTTTCTTCATCCACATTCCCGGAGCCGTCCCCACTTTATTATGCAACACCGTACAAGTTGACGGAACCAAAGCCTGATCTTTGTTCATTTGAGAAATTGGCCTTTTATAAAAACCTTCTATCAGTTCTGTAACGTGAGCTAAAACTTTTTGATCTACAACCAACTCGTCATTAAAATACTCACAGAATGTTTTCTTGGTAACGTCATCTTTTGTTGGACCTAGTCCACCTGTTACAATCACAACATCAACTTTGTTTTGCAATTGCGCAAAAGTGTCTAAAATATGTTTTTTATCATCGCTTATCGACAGCATTTCTGCCACCTCAACTCCAATTCTATCGAGTGATTTAGCAATAAAAGCCGAATTTGTATCGACGATTTGGCCAATTAAGATTTCATCTCCAATAGTAATAATTGCTGCTTTCATATCAGTAAAATATTTTTTGATTCTTACATTAAGCAAGACTATAATTTATAAGTAGAAAATTTAAATTTTGTCTTGGAGGAAGGTATTAACAGCTTTTACAGACTATAAGCCGCTTACAAAATTTAAAAAATGATTTTGACTTATTCCTTAATTTTAAAAAAATCAGGAATAAGTCAAATTTTATATTAAAGATCAAAATCTTTTTTAATTTCTTTTATCGCTTCTTTTACTTGTACTTTAATACTTTTAAAAGTTTCAATAATATCTTTTTTCTTGCCTTCAGCTTTTGTCCACGCCTCTACTTGCAAGATTTCTTCAAAAGCTACATTTAACCCCATTAAATCTAATGTTGGCTTTATTTTGTGCGCATACGAATATGCATATTTATGATCCTTCTTTTTAATTCCTTCTTTAATTTGTTTTAAATCTTCCGGAACTTCTGTAACAAATAAAGTTAAAATCTGATTTACAAATTCAGGATCGTTATCTGAAAGCGCATAAACTTTCGAAAGGTTGTACTTTAAAGCCATTATTTTACTTGTATTCTGAATAATTTTTTATCTTCTAAAAAGCCTTCTAAAATGTCATTTGGTTTTACAGCCGCAACACCTGCCGGTGTTCCTGTAAAAATAATATCTCCAATTTTTAAAGTAAAAAACTGAGACACGTGAGCGATTAATTCATCAATCTTCCAAAGCATCATACTTGAGTTTCCTTTTTGAACCACTTCTGAATTGCTTCTTAATTCAAAATTAAGATTTTCCACAGAAACAAAATCAGTTTTTGGCAAAAAATCTCCAATAACCGCAGAACCGTCAAATGCCTTGGCTTTTTCCCACGGAAGTCCTTTTTCTTTCAATTTACTTTGCAAGTCTCGTGCTGTAAAATCGATTCCTACGCTAATTTCATCATAATATTTATGAGCAAATTTTGGTTCAATATATTTTCCGACTTTGTTAATCTTTACGATTATTTCAACTTCATGATGAACATCTTCGGAAAATTCGGGAATAACAAACGGATGCTGTTTCAGCAAAACCGCAGAATCTGGCTTCATAAAAACAACAGGCTCACTGGGACGTTCGTTTTTCAACTCTTCTATATGATTGGCATAATTTCTGCCGACACAAATGATTTTCATTTCTTTTAAGGTTCTAAGATGCTAAGACGCTAAGTTTCTAAGGCAAAAACTCAGAACCTTAGAAACTTAGCACCTTAGAAGCTTACTTCGTATTTAATTTTCTTAATTTAATTGCTGTCAAAACTTTTTTGGTGTACAATGGAAAATCGGCATTTTGGATCCAGCTGAAATATCCTGGCTCTGTTTCTAGAACCTTCTCCACTTTTGCACCTTTATGTTTTCCAAAAGTAAAAATTTCTTCATCATCTTTATCAAAAGCAATCATTCCGGCAAAATCTGCTATTTTTTTACGTGTTGTAAATTCAGATAAAGATTTTATATCGTTTTCCAGTTCTGGATAACGATCTAACTGCGCTTTCAAGATTTCGTAAGTCGCCATGGTATCAGCTTCTGCCGAATGCGCATTGTCTAAACTTTTTCCGCAATAGAACTTTAAAGCCGCACTTAATGTACGCTCTTCCATTTTGTGAAAAATTGTTTGAACGTCTACAGAAACTTTATTTTTCATGTCAAAATCGACTCCTGCGCGAAGCAATTCTTCTGCCAAAAGCGGAATATCGAAACGATCTGAATTAAATCCGCCAAGATCACTGTCTTTTATCATATTGTGAATGTGCGGAGCAAGTTCTGCAAAAGTTGGTTCATTGGCCACTTTCTCGTCAGTGATACCATGAACTGCAGTTGTTTGTGGAGGAATTGGAATTGTTGGATTTACCAGCCAGGTTTTACTTTCTTTGTTTCCGTTAGGAAAAACTTTGAATATTGAAATTTCTACGATTCTATCTTTACCGATATCAATTCCCGTTGTTTCGAGATCAAAAAAGCAAATTGGTTTGTTAAGTTTTAATTCCATTTCTAATTTTTATAAGTTTACAAATGTAATTTTTAAAGCGGAATATCTTCCTTTATTCTGAGTTTTTTTGCCCAAAAAAAGCTTTCAATTCGTGATTTTAACTTTTTCTAAAATAAGCCTACAACCTTACCACGCATTTCCACTTAATTCTTTTCTTACAAAAGAAAAAAAATCCGACAAGTTTTAAACCTATCGGATTTGATTTTATTTTTCAAATGATTTTAGAAATCTCTATCAACATCAAAAGCTTCTAAGTATTCTGCTACTCTTTTCACAAAACTTCCTCCTAAAGCCCCATCTACAACTCTATGATCATATGAGTGCGACAAGAACATTTTTTGGCGAATTCCGATAAAGTCACCTTCTGGAGTTTCAATAACAGCAGGCACTTTACGAATTGCACCAAGAGCTAGAATACCTACTTGTGGCTGGTTGATAATTGGCGTTCCGAAAACACTTCCAAAAGTACCAACGTTTGTCACCGTGTAAGTTCCGCCTTGAGTATCATCTGGTTTTAGTTTTCCAGCTTTCGCACGATTTCCTAAGTCGTTAACCGCTTTTGCCATTCCAACCAAATTCAACTGATCTGCATTTTTAATTACAGGAACAATTAAATTACCGTTTGGCAACGCTGCCGCCATTCCTAAATTGATATTTTTCTTTTTAATGATATAATCTCCGTCAACAGATATATTCATTCCAGGAAAATCTTTTAAAGCTTTAGCAACCGCTTCCATCATAATTGGAGTAAAAGTCAATTTCTCGCCTTCTCTTTTCTCAAATGCAGCTTTTACTTTATCTCTCCATTTCACAATGTTTGTTACGTCAACTTCAATAAAAGATTGTACGTGAGCCGAAGTCTGAACCGAAGCTACCATATAACCTGAAATCAATTTACGCATTCTGTCCATTTCTACAATTTCGTCAGCACCGTTTACAGAAACTGGAACCGCTTGCTGGCTTTTTTGAACAATTGGCTCAACTGCTTTCGGAGCTTCAACTTTCGGAGTTTCAGCAACTGCTTTTGGAGCTTCAACTGTTTGAGGAGCTTGAACAGCACCCGATTTACGATCTTCTACGTATTTTAGAATATCTTCTTTAGTCACACGTCCGTCTTTTCCAGAACCTGCAATATTTTCAAGTTCGTTTAAAGAAAGACCTTCTTCTTTTGCAATATTTTTTACTAATGGAGAAAAGAATTTATCTGATCCTGAAAAATCTTGAGAAGCTACCGTTTCTTTAACCGCTTCGATTGTTTTTTCGATTTCGGCAACTTCTGCAGGAGCGGCAGTTTCTTGAACAGCATTTACAGTTTCTGGCGCTGCTGTTTCTCCGCCTTCAGTTTCAATAATAGCAATGGTTTGTCCTACTTGCACTAAATCATCTTTACCAAACAATTGCTCAACTAAAATCCCTGATACTTCACTAGGCACTTCGCTGTCAACTTTATCTGTTGCAATTTCGAGTACGGCTTCATCAGCCTCAATTCTGTCTCCAACTTCTTTCAACCAGTTTGTTACGGTTGCTTCAGCGACACTTTCTCCCATTTTAGGAAGCTTTAATTCAAATCTTGCCATATTGTTAATCTAAAAGATGTTTTTGATTTTCAGATTGCGAAATTAATGAAAATTTTAAATATAAATTTCATTTAATATAATTTTTTACTCAATTTTCACGATTTGCCCTCTGTCATTCCTTGAATTACTTCCAATAATAAAACCCGTATTTTTGGGAAAAATTTTAAAAGTAACCCGCTTATCTTTAAGAGTTTCTATGATTTCGATACATTTTTTGAATGAAACATAGTGATTATCCAAAATGATCTCTGCCTTTTTACCCTTTAAAATTAGGCACGAATTTACCATTTTTTCTCCTTTGAAATCTAAAAATCCAACTTTATTTTCCAAAATCGAAGCCAGTTTTTTAGCGAAATTCTCATTTTCGGAGTATAAAAAATAACTTTCCGGCAATGGGTTTTCTTTTGGTTTTCCTAGAAACATTTTAGCACTTGAAAACAAAAAAGCGCCAATTTGAATAAAAAAACTAAAAAACCATGATTTCTTAAAGTGCTTTTGATAAAAGAAATTCATGGCTTCCTGAAAACGCATCATATACTTTTCGTCTTTTATTGTACTTTCTCCTTTATAATGCAAAACGGTAGTTTCATGAAAATAATAATTCCTTTTTTGCATTTGTAAAGCGCGATACGACAGATCAATATCATCGGCATACATGAAACAGTTTACATCAAAACCGTTTAAATCTTCATATAGTTTTCTTTCTAAAAACATAAAAGCTCCTACGAGAATAGCTACTTTTCCACTTTCATTTTCGCTTAAATGCTGAGCATAATATTTATTAAAAAGTTTTACTTTGGGAAATATTTTATACAATCCGAAAATTTTAGTGAAGGCAACCCAAGGCGTTGGAATGCCGCGTTTGCTTTCTGGAAGAAATTCTCCAGTTCCGTCAATTAATTTGCAACCAATGATTCCGAGATTATTTTGCCTTTCGGCGAAAGCCAGAATCTTTGTAAAGGTATCTTCTGCAACAACAGTATCAGGATTTAAAATACAAACGTACTTTCCTTTCGCTTGACGAACACCAATATTATTGCCTTTTGGAAAACCAAAATTTTCTTTGTTTTCAATCAGTTTTACGTCTGAAAACTTTTCTTTCATCATCAAAACACTTTCGTCTGATGAATTATTATCAACTACAATAATTTCTGCATCGATTGACGCAATTGCTTCCTGAACACTTAAAAGGCATTGTTCGAGAAAGTAACGCACATTGTAATTTAAAATAACAACCGATAATTGCATGAATAATTGAGTCTGTAGATTTTGGCCGAAGTTAGAAATTTTCTGATAACCCTAGGCGCAACGACCAATCGTTTTTACTGATTCCATAATCCAAAGCCAAATTACTGCCGTTGCGTTTATTCCATTTAATGCGAATTCCTGTTCCAACGGCAGGATTCCATTTTTTAAATTCATAGGTGTCAAGTTTGGAAACCGAAGAAATATTAGTAAAAAAAACAGCACCAAAAAATCCGTTACGACTGATATCGGTCCTGTATTCGGTTTCAAAATAAACTAAAGCATTGCTTCTATACCTGTTTTTAGTAAATCCACGACCCGTTTTTCCTTCACGATCCCAGCCAATACTCGGCAAATCCAGATAATGCGGTTTTCCTCCAAAAGTTGACCAGAAAAATGCTCTTGATGCCCAAACCCGATGTTTGGTTTTACTGAAAGAATGGTATTTACGAGCATCAAAATATATAGACTGCCACTTATCGCCTTCTACTCCACTGGTATTGAGTCGTAAATCGGCTTCGACGTACAAACCTTGTTCTGGATTGATTATGTTTTCTCTCGAATCGTACAAACCTTGAATGGCAAATCCGAACGAAGTCTCATCAGAATAATCGCCATTCATATATTTATAATAATCTGTTTCTCCGTCTATATAAGATTCTTCAGAAATATTTTTATAATTATCGAAAAGAAAACCAACTCCCAAACGGTAATTTCCAACAATTTGCCTTGTTATAAATTGATAAAAACGCCATTGCTGATAATCGAGCGTAGAGATTTCCTTTTTTGTATTTTCTTCTCCCAATCCGTAAGTATCCTGCGGATAAATCATATAACGATAATCTCCGATAAGATTCCATTTATTATCACTTGTATAGATATAAGATTGGATCGGAAATACAAATTGATTGCTGAAACTGAAATAAGGCGAAAAGGTAATCTGCGACATTTTGGTTCTTTCGGCATCTCCTAAATAAAAAGTAGTCAGAAAAGAAACAACCAAACCATTGCTGGAATTAACGCCAACGGGAACTGGCAATAAGGAAAAAGTTAGTTTTCGTTTTCTATCTGGACGAATAGTATCCTGTTTATCAAAAATTTTATGAATAACATCTAAGATATCTCGAGTTCCCACAGCTGTACTATCATTTTGAGCCTGACAAAACGATCCTATTAAAAGTAAAATTAAGATGCATTTAATTTTTAAACCACTCACAAACAATATCTTAAAAACCGTCTCTTACAAATTTAAAATTTTATTAAGAATATTAAGGTCGTTTTTAAGGAAAGTTTTCAGTTGCGGTTTTCGGTCTCAGTTTACATACTGAAAACTCAAAAACTGTGACGAGACTAAAGCGCTAAAGATGCAGCTGAATTTTATATTTGTTCAAAAGCTTCATAACAAAAAGCATAATTATTGAAAACACCAAAGACCATAAAATTCCAGGAACACCTACTCTGAAATATCCTGGTATAATATGAAAATTAATAGCTTTACAGAAATAATAAATAACGCCCGGCAAGATATAAATCAATAATGGGTTTGCGGCTGCTGGCATGAAGAATTCACTCCATTTGGTTTGTTTTTTAACTTCCATCAGCCAATAAAGAAAATAGAACAAAGCGGTACAAATTGCCGCAGAAAACATCGTCCAAGATGGCGTTCCTTTTATTTTTGAAATTCCGAAATACGGACGAAGCAAAATTGCAGTTGCAGTAAATAAAGCAATAAAACCAATTACTGGCCAGTTGATTTTGGAACTTATTTTTCGATCAAAAAACAATAAAGAAATTATAATTCCTGCGGAAGTTAGAGAAACATGTGTAAGATGTCCCGCTATAAAACTCAGCCAAGAAGTGTTTCTAACAAAAGAGTTCTCTGTTAAATTTAGAGAATTCATAGCAACGGCAAAAACTAAAAAAGCAATCATTGCCCATAAGTTTCCTGAAACCAACCAATAATAAATTACTGTAAAAAGATATGCCCAACCTATTAATCCTAGAATTCCCCACCATTTTGGCGTCATTCCGCGATCTCCCGTATCTTGAATGTATATAAAATAGAGCGTGATGAGAACTAAAATACCTCCGTATTGCAATACATTTTTTAACCAAAAAGGAAAATCTTTTGGGTATTTATTCCAAATCGGAATTGGCATACTATAAGCCAAAAGTGCCCAAAATGCAGGCTTGATAATCATTTTTGCAGCATCATAACCATATTCGGCATTGACCATAAAAACACCAATTACAATAAGCGCAATGGCTCTTTTTAGAGTATGCATCCAAATTGTTTTTGTACTGTCACCTTTTATGAGTCTGGCATTAAAAGCAAACGGAATAGACATTCCGACAATAAATAAAAAAGCAGGAAAAACTAAATCAACAAAAGTCATTGCATCGGCATCAGCGGGCATGTGTTTCATCCATTGCGGTACGTTTTGAATACTCGCAAGTTCGTTTACAAAAATCATTACAAAAATGGTAATTCCGCGCAAAGCATCAATAGAAACAATACGCTTATTAAACAAATTCTCTTTTATTTTCATAATTTTTTACTTTTTTACTAAAAATCAAATATAGCATAATTCTAAAATGTCTTGTTACAAATTCTCGATTAATTTTGCGCGATATAAAACTGATTTATACATTTTTGTTACATGCTTTCATTCCTAAAATCGAAACCCGCATTAAAAGAACTGTTTGACGGCAGTTTTGTAGATATCCATTCTCATATTTTACCCGGAATTGATGACGGAGCTCAGAACATAATAAAATCAAGTGAACTGGTTTCGGCTTTGAAAAAGCTTGGGGTTTCTCAAATTATAACAACTCCACACATCAAGCATCATGTTTGGAATAATTCTCCTGAAATTATTCAATCTAAACTTCAGGAAACCCAAAAAGCATTAGAAGAAAATAAAATTAAAATGTCTGTTCAAGCTGCCGCCGAATATTTTATAGATAGCTGGTTCGAAAATCATTTTAAAGAAGAAAAACTTCTTACTTTAAAAGACAATTATGTTTTGGTGGAAATGTCGTATCAAAGTGCGCCTTTAAATATTTACAAAACCATTTTTGAAATACAAGTAGCGGGCTACATTCCAGTTTTGGCACATCCTGAAAGATATGTTTTTTACCACAACAAGTTTTCGGAATATGAAAAATTAAAAAATGCGGGCTGTGTTTTTCAACTGAATCTGCTTTCTACTGTAGAATATTATGGAGCTCCAATCGCCAAAATAGTTGATGAACTTTTAGGAAAAGGAATGTATGATTTTTGCGGAACCGATGTTCATCATAAAAAGCATATTGCAGCTCTTGACGATAAAATAAAAATTAAAAATATTGATTCTTTAAAAGACGTCATTAAGAATAATCAGTTTTTTAAATTCTAAGAAAACTTAATAGGCGTTTTCTTCACCTTTAAAAATATTGATAACCGTTTTTACGATAATCTTAATATCAAGCAGAAAACTCCAGTTTTCGATATACCAAATATCATATTCCACTCTGTTTTCCATATCGCTTAGAACCTTTGTTTCTCCTCTAAAACCGTTTACCTGCGCCCAGCCTGTAATTCCGGGTTTTGCATATTGGCGCACCAAATAATTATTGATAAGATCACTATATTCTTTTGTAAGATTGACCATGTGAGGTCTTGGTCCTACGACAGACATATCTCCTAGAAAAACATTAAAAAACTGAGGAAGTTCGTCTATACTTGTTTTACGGATAAAAGCTCCAAATTTGGTAATTCGGCTATCACCTTTTTCAGCTTGTTTTTTATGAGCCATACCATTTACATGCATACTTCTAAACTTTATGCACATAAAAGATCTGTTGTCTCTTCCGGATCTTTCTTGTTTAAAAAAAACAGGTCCTGGCGATTCCAATTTTATAATGAGCATAATAATCGGGAACAGCCAAGGAAAAATGAGCAAAATGACAAGTCCAGAAAAACAAATATCAAAAAACTTCTTTAAAAGTCTGTTTGAAGCAAATTCTAAAGGTTCTGGACGAAACATTAAAACGGGCGTATTTTCATAAAAAGCAACTTCTACTTTGCTAGCTTTTGTGTAAAGCTGAAAATCTGGAATGAATTTGATACGAATCATATTTTGTTCGCAAATTCTGGTCAATTCATTAATGATTTCGATATTGTCAATATGCAATGCCACATACATTTCGTCAATTTTTTTGTCGATAACAAACTTTTCAACGTCATTGAATTTTCCAATAATCAAATCTGAATCAACATCTTGATTATTATTTGTTTCATCAAAAAAACCTAAAAAACGATAACCAAACGTTAAGTCTTTTGCCAGCACTTTACGAATTTTTTCACCCGATTTATTGGCTCCTACAATGATAAAAGTCTTAAAATTGTATCCTTTTGCTCGAACGTATTTTAAGAGCTTCATTGATAAATACCTCGAAATCATCAAGAGTCCAAAAAATATCAGATAAAAATAAACCAAACGAAGTCTTGAAATATCAACGTATTTTAAGTAAACGACAAATATCGAGACCAAAGCGGCATGAATAGAAATCTTTTTAATTGTTCTCCATAATATTGATTCAATCGGTTCAACTCTCACGCTTCGATTAGAATCTTTTTGAAGCAGTAAAGCAACCCATATAAAAATGGCTAAAAGCGAAATGGTTCTTTCGTCTTTAGATAATAGCTTATCTAAATTGCCAAATCTAGCCAATGCAGAAAGAATTGTCGCAAGATTTAACAATACAACATCAACAACTACAAACAAAAGCTTGTAATAACGAGAAATTCGGTAGTGCGATAATTTTTGTAAAATTTTCATTGCGTGGCTTCGTTTTATCCAAAAGAATAAAAAAAACTTTTACACTTAAAGTGATGCAAAATAACACTTAAATTATATTTTTTAAATACTTATTTCTTTCTATTATTTAAAACTTTACTTTTATCTTATGCATACTTAACATTTCGCTCATGCTAAAAATTTTATTTTTCTTTTTAATAATCACGAATTCCGTTTATTCTCAAATTCATGAAAAAAAACTGAAGCTAAAACCCAACTATTCTTTTCAACTAAGCGATTCTATAAAAGAAACTTCGGGTTTGATCGCTTTCAAAAATCTGCTTTGGACACACAACGACGATCACGATAAAACTATTTACGGATTAGATTCTTTAGGAAAAATTAAAAAGAAAATCGTTTTGGAACAAGCGGTAAATCACGACTGGGAAGAAATCTCGCAAGATGACACTCATATTTATATTGGAGATTTTGGAAACAACTATTCTGGAAACCGATCGGATTTGAAAATTCTCAAAATCGAAAAAAAATCTTTTCTGGAAGGCAGTCCAACTATTGAAACGATTTCATTCTCTTATTCGGATCAAACTGATTTTTCTCCTTCAAAACCCAACAAAACCGATTTTGACTGTGAGGCTTTTATTGTTTCTAAAGACAGTATTTATCTGTTTACCAAACAATGGAAATCGTCTAAAACCAATATTTATGCTTTGCCCAAACAGGAAGGAACGCAAACTGCAAAATTTAAAGCAACACTCGACACCAAAGGCTTGGTTACTGGCGCAACCTATTTAGAAGATAAAAAACTAATTACTTTGTGCGGCTATACTAAAGTTGGAAAACCGTTTTTATATCTGCTTTACGATTTTAAAAACTATGATTTTTTATCTGGAAGCAAAAGAAGAATAGATATAAAACTTCCCTTTCATCAAATAGAAGGAATCGCAACAAAAGATGGACTTCACTACTTTATTACAAATGAATCTCTGGTTCGAAAACCTATTTTAAATAATCCGCAGCAAATTCATTATTTTGATTTGAGTTCTGTCCTCAGTTTGTATCTCCATAAATAATTCGCAAATGCAAGATAATAGTTTACTTTTGCAGAAAGTTATGTTTTAGAAACATTCATAACTCATAATTTATAACTTATACTTACAAAGTGAATTACTTATCTGTAGAAAATATATCAAAGTCATTTGGCGAAAGAGTCCTTTTTGACAACATTTCTTTTGGGATCAACAAAGATCAAAAAATCGCTTTTATTGCTAAAAATGGTTCTGGAAAAACCACCATGATGAGCATCATTAACGGGTTGGAAGAACCAGATAAAGGTCAAGTTGTTTTAAGAAAGGGAATCAGAATGGCATTTCTCTCACAAGACAATAAACTTCAGGATGAACTTACGATTGAAGAAAGTATTTTTGCTTCAGACAATGAAACGCTGAAAGTTATTGAAGCTTACGAAAAAGCTTTAGAAAATCCTTCAGACGAAGAAGCCTATCAAAAAGCTTTTGATGCTATGGATCAGCATAATGCTTGGGATTTTGAAACTCAATACAAGCAGATTTTATTCAAATTAAAACTGGAAGATTTTAAACTTAAAGTGAAAAATCTTTCTGGAGGACAAAAAAAACGTCTTTCATTAGCCATAATTCTAATCAATCGCCCAGATTTATTGATTTTGGATGAGCCAACCAACCATTTGGATTTAGAAATGATCGAATGGCTTGAAAGTTATTTCGCTAAAGAAAACATTACGCTGTTTATGGTAACGCACGACCGTTTCTTTTTGGAACGTGTCTGTAACGAAATCATCGAATTGGATAACGGAAAATTGTATCAATACAAAGGAAATTATTCTTATTATCTGCAGAAAAAAGAAGAAAGAATCACTTCTGAAAATGCCAGTGTTGACAAAGCAAAAAACCTTTTTGTAAAAGAATTAGAATGGATGCGCCGCCAGCCAAAAGCGAGAACAACCAAATCTAAATCTCGTCAAGACGACTTTTACATTATTAAAGAAAAAGCACAAAGCCGACGAAAAGAAAATAAAGTTGAACTTGAAATTAATATGGAAAGAATGGGAAGCAAAATTATTGAGCTTCATAAACTTTCAAAAAAATTCAAAGACCGCGTTATTCTAGACAATTTCAGCTTTGATTTTCAACGTGGTGAAAGAATTGGAATTATTGGTAAAAACGGAACAGGAAAATCGACTTTCTTAAATTTGCTGACAGGAACAATTCCGCCAGATAGTGGTCGCGTTGTAAAAGGTGATACTATAAAAGTTGGATATTATACACAATCTGGGATTAATCCAAAACCGGGACAGCGTGTTATCGATGTCATTAAAGAATACGGAGAATATATTCCATTGGCAAAAGGAAAAATTATTTCAGCTTCGCAGTTATTGGAGCGTTTTCTTTTTGATGCGAAAAAACAATACGATTATGTCGAAAAATTGAGTGGAGGTGAATTAAAACGTTTGTATTTGTGTACAGTTTTGATTCAGAATCCAAACTTTTTGATTCTTGATGAGCCAACAAACGATTTGGATATTGTGACACTTAACGTTTTAGAAAGTTTCCTTTTAGATTATCCAGGATGTTTATTGGTAGTTTCTCACGATCGTTACTTTATGGATAAAATTGTCGATCATTTATTTGTCTTTAGAGGTCAAGGAGAAATCGAGAATTTCCCAGGAAACTATTCTGATTTCAGAGCTTACGAAGACAGTGCGGACATATCTGTTGCAAAAGAAGAAACCAAAGCTGAAAAGAAAGATTGGAAACAGAACAATACATCTGGAAACTTAACTTTCAACGAGCAAAAGGAATATCAGAAAATTGAAAGAGAAATTAAAGACCTTGAAGCTGACAAAGCTAAAATCGAGCAGTTATTCTCTGACGGAAAAGTTGCCGATGCTGACATCGAGAAAAAAGCAAATGAACTTCAAAATATAATTAATAAAATAGACGCAAAAGAAGAACGCTGGTTTGAACTATCTGCTAAATTGGAAGGATAGATTATACTTTTGATTTTCAGCAATTAATGTTAATATCTAAAAACCATCACAGCGACTCAAAAACTAATTTATATATTTACAGCTTTTAAAATAAATACCACATGAAAAAATTATTAATCGCATTATTTACATTGACACTTTTCGTTTCATGTTCTAGTCCAACTCCTGACGATATCCTACCACCACCAAAGGATTATACGGCACAAAATGACAAAGAAATTACCGATTATCTTGCTAAAAACAATTTAACAGCAACAAAAACAAGCACAGGATTATATTACATAATCAAAACAGAAGGCACAGGAAAACAGCCAAGTATACTATCTACTGTAACTGTTAAATACAAAGGATATTTTACATCTGGAAAAACATTTGACCAGAGTAAAGATGCAGCTGGCGCTACCTTCCCATTAAATAAAGTAATTCAAGGCTGGAAAGAAGGAATTCCATTTTTTAAAGAGGGTGGATCTGGAATTTTGCTGATACCATCACATTTAGGTTATGGAAGTTATGACGACCCAAGAGGTGTTCCTGCGGGTTCTGTACTTATTTTTGACATTGAACTAATTTCAGTAAATTAATATTGCAATCTGAAAAGTAAAAATGCTGTTTCAAATTAAATCTTATCTAACCTTTCTTTGGCATTCTAAAAACGAACACGCAGTTCATTCGCCCTTTGTTTTCAGTCTGCTCACAAAATGTTTTTATGATAAGAAAACCAAATCGGAATATGCAATTTTAAAAAAATACAGAAAATCTCTTTTAGAAAATAAAAACTTTATAGAAGTGACTGATTTTGGAGCAGGCTCCAGAGTTTTCAAATCCAATCGAAGACAGATTTCTAAAATTGCGCAAACAGCAGGAATTTCGCCAAAACGAGCCGAATTATTGTTTCGAGTTACCAATTATTTTCAGCCAGAAAACATACTCGAAATAGGAACATCCTTAGGTTTAGCAACTTCCGCGTTGGCTTTAGGAAATCCGAAAGCAAAAGTGGTTACAATTGAAGGTTGTCCAAATACCGCAAATGTTGCTCAAAATCAATTGGCTGAATTTAATTGTAATAATGTAGAAAATGTAATTTCCGAGTTTGAATCTTTTTTAATTTCTGAGAACATTCAAGCAACAAATTATAATCTGATATATTTTGACGGAAATCATTCTAAAAAAGCAACTTTAGAATATTTTGAACTTTTATTGCCAACTATAGATAATGATTCTGTTTGGATTTTCGATGACATTCATTGGTCAGAAGATATGGAAGAGGCTTGGGAGATAATCAAAAATCATCCTCAAGTAAAAGTCACAATTGATACTTTTCAATGGGGATTTGTATTCTTTAGAAGAGAACAGCCGAAAGAGCATTTTACAATACGAGTATAAAAAGAAAGCCGATCATTAATGATCGGCTTTCTTTTTATTTCTAATTCAAAAATTTAAAAATCTTATTTCTTAGCTTCTTTGTTTTCTTCAGATTTAGCTCCCATTCTGTTTATCTTATACATTGGTGCAAACTTGATTTTCAAACCAGCAATTTTTCGGTTATCCTCAGCTGTAAGCCCTTCTTTTTCTACTGTATTTTTACGGCTATCTAGAGCTTCGTACATTAATTTAATTTCATCCCAGTCTTCTCTAGAATATTTGTCCTTATTATTTTCTACAGTATGAACAAACTGCTGATAAACGCTATGAATGTTTTGGGCGTTAACCCAACTAAAACTCATATCATCACCAATTTTTCCTGCACCAAACAAAGCATCTCTTAATTGTTGTTTTGGGCTAGGAGCTGGAGGGGCAAATTGGGCGGTCATTTCATTTTTAAATTCCTCGTATTTAATTTTACTTGCATTTACTTTTTCAGTTGCGGCAACATTGTCTTTAATATCTGCCAAAGCGGCTTGAGCTTCTTGAGATCTTCTATCATATTCGGCTTCTACACTTTTCCAATTGTCTTTCAAATCTGTGGCTGCGACATTTTTAACAGAGTCGACATATGTAACATAACTCTCTACTGTTTTCTGAGCTCTTTCTTGCTTTTCATCTTTACACGATGTAAGCCCTAATACTAACAATGCAATTCCTGTAGCTATTTTTATATTTTTCATAATCTTAGTTATTTAATTAATTACATATCAAATTTACTTAAACCATAAATCAAAAAATTACATTATTATCATATTTTAAAAACAAAAAACATTTTAAAACTATAAAACACACAAAATAATGAGAATTAAACAAATTTAAACCTGAATTATATAACTGATTTACTTTTAAGAAACGTATTTTACGAAAGCGATTCTAAGCTTTTATAATCAAAGTGATTTTTGTAACAAAAACCGATTATCAACTACTTATTCAAAAGTGTTTTGTACTTTTAAATCCAAAATTGTAAACTAAAATGGCTGAACCATTAATTAAAATAACCGACATTAAACGAAATTTTACTTTAGGAAACGAAATCGTTTATGTTTTAAAAGGAATAGATCTAGAAATACAAAAAGGTGAATATGTTGCTTTAATGGGACCATCTGGATCAGGAAAATCTACATTAATGAATTTATTAGGCTGTTTAGATACACCAACTTCTGGTCGCTATATTTTAAATGGAAAAGATGTCAGCAAAATGAAAGATGATGAACTGGCTGAAATCAGAAATAAAGAAATTGGTTTCGTTTTTCAGACCTTCAATCTTTTACCCAGAACAACTGCTTTAGATAATGTTGCCCTGCCAATGATTTATGCTGGTCATGGAAAATCTGAAAGAATGGCTCGTGCCACCGAAGTTTTAAAACAGGTTAACCTAGCAGACAGAATGGATCACCAACCGAATCAGCTTTCTGGAGGACAGCGTCAGCGTGTTGCAGTTGCAAGAGCTTTGGTAAACAAACCTTCAATAATTTTGGCCGATGAGCCAACAGGAAACTTAGACAGTAAAACCTCTGTAGAAATCATGAAGCTTTTTGGAGACATTCATGCGCAAGGAAACACTGTAATTCTAGTAACTCACGAAGAAGATATTGCTGCTTATGCACATAGAATTATTCGTTTAAGAGATGGTTTAATTGAAAGTGACACGAAAAAAACTGTTTAACCGTTTATTTGGTTAATCGTTTAATCGCAAAGAAAAACTTAGAATCTCAGCACCTTTAAAAAAAATGAAAGTATATACCAAAACCGGCGACAAAGGCACAACATCTCTTTTTGGAGGGACTCGCGTACCGAAAGACCATATTAGAATTGACAGTTACGGAACTGTTGACGAACTAAATTCTTACATCGGATTAATCCGTGATCAGGAAATGGATTCGCATTATAAAACCATTTTAATTGAAATTCAAGACCGCCTTTTTACTGTTGGTGCCATTTTGGCAACTCCGCAAGAGAAAGAAGTTTTAAAAAACGGAAAACTTCGTTTAGAAAACCTAGGCATAATTGATTCGGATATTGAATTACTCGAAAATGAAATTGACAGAATGGACGAAAGCCTTCCGCCAATGACTCATTTTGTTTTACCTGGAGGGCATCCAACTGTGTCACATTGTCATATAGCACGCTGCATTTGTCGCAGAGCAGAACGTTTAGCCGTGCATTTAAGTCATAATGAACATGTTCCAGAAATAGCAATTACCTACTTAAACCGACTTTCTGACTACCTTTTTGTCTTGGCACGAAAGTTGTCCTCAGACTTAAAAGCGGAGGAAGTGAAATGGATACCGCGTAAGTAAACAATCTCAGTTTTCAAACTGCAAACTCACAAGAAAACTGAATACTTAAAAGTACAGTAATTAGTAGCAAACATCGGTTTTCATACTGCAAACTGGCACCGAAAACTGATTACTAATAAGGACGTTCTTAAATTTTATTAAAATAAATCAAAATTTACTTGTCTTTTTCAGTAAAAAATTTATTTTTGCACAAACTAAACAGATAACAGATGTATTGGACATTAGAATTAGCATCTTATTTAAGTGATGCGCCATGGCCTGCTAACAAAGACGAACTTATTGACTACGCCATTAGAGCTGGTGCTCCATTAGAGGTAGTAGAAAACCTTCAGTCAATTGAAGATGAAGGCGAGATATATGAATCAATGGAAGAAATTTGGCCTGATTATCCAACAGACGAAGATTATCTTTGGAATGAGGATGAATATTAAAAAATAAACCAAAGGAAAAAGTCTCATCATAGAGACTTTTTTTTTGGTTCAAATACATATTATATAATAAAGAAATACAATAAATCATGAGTTTCATAAACAGTATTATTAAAGTCTTTGTCGGCGATAAGTCGCAGAAAGATGTCAAAGCTTTACAACCTTACTTAAACAAAATTAAAACATTCGAAGCTCCTTTAATGAGTCTTTCAAACGACGAGTTAAGAGGAAGAACGGTTTATTTTAAAGATAGAATCAAAGAAGCTAGAGCTGATAAAGATGCTAAAATTGCTTCGCTTAAAGCAGAAGTAGAAAACATCGAAGACATCGATAAAAGAGAAGATATTTATGATGCAATAGATGCTCTTGAAAAAGAGGCTTATGAAATCTCTGAAAAAACTTTATTGGAAATTCTTCCAGAAGCATTTTCTGTTGTAAAAGAAACGGCTCGTCGTTTTAAAGAAAACTCTCATATCGAAGTTACGGCAACTCCAAAAGACCGCGAATTCTCTGCAACAAAATCATATATTACTATTGATGGCGACAAAGCGATCTGGGCAAACAAATGGAATGCTGCTGGAAAAGATATCACTTGGGACATGATTCACTATGATGTTCAGTTAATTGGTGGTATGGTATTGCACGAAGGTAAAGTTGCCGAAATGCAAACGGGTGAAGGTAAAACTTTGGTTGCTACGCTTCCGCTTTACTTAAACGCTTTGACAGGAAACGGAGTTCACTTAGTAACTGTGAATGACTACTTGGCAAAACGTGATAGCACGTGGAAAGCTCCTTTATTCGAATTCCACGGTTTATCTGTTGACTGTATCGATAACCACCAGCCAAGTACAGAGCAAAGAAAGAAAGCATACGATGCTGATATCACTTACGGAACCAACAACGAGTTTGGTTTCGACTACCTAAGAGATAACATGGCGCATTCGCCAAGCGATTTAGTGCAAAGAAAACATAATTTCGCCATTGTCGACGAGGTTGACTCTGTACTAATTGATGATGCTAGAACACCGCTTATCATTTCAGGACCAGTTCCTCAAGGAGATCGTCATGAATTCAACGAATTGAAACCAAAAATCGAAAACTTAGTTGCGCAACAACGTCAGTTAGCAAATGGTTTCTTGGCTGAAGCTAAAAAATTAATCAAAGAAGGTAATACAAAAGATGGAGGTTTCCAATTGTTGAGAGCTTACAGAAGTTTACCTAAAAATAAAGCATTAATTAAATTTTTAAGTGAAGAAGGAATTAAACAATTGCTTCAAAAAACTGAAAATCAATACATGCAGGATAACAATCGCGAAATGCATAAAGTTGATGAGGCTTTATACTTCGTGATTGAGGAGAAAAATAATCAAGTAGAATTGACAGACAATGGTATCAAATACCTTTCTGGAGATACAGATGCAGATTTCTTCGTTTTACCAGACATTGGAACAGAAATCGCTGCAATTGAAAAACAAAAATTAGACAAGGACGCTGAAGCGGAAGCTAAAGAAAGATTATTCCAAGATTTTGGAGTAAAAAGCGAGCGTATCCACACTCTTACTCAGCTTTTAAAAGCTTACGCTTTATTCGAAAAAGATGTAGAGTATGTTATCATGGACAACAAAATTATGATTGTCGATGAACAAACAGGTCGTATCATGGACGGACGTCGTTACTCAGACGGTCTTCACCAAGCGATCGAAGCAAAAGAAAATGTAAAAATCGAAGCTGCAACTCAAACTTTTGCTACTGTAACATTACAGAATTACTTTAGAATGTACAGCAAATTGGCTGGTATGACAGGTACTGCTGTTACTGAAGCTGGTGAGTTATGGCAAATCTATAAATTAGATGTTGTTGAAATTCCGACAAACCGTCCAATTGCAAGACACGATAAAGAAGATTATATCTATAAAACAACACGTGAGAAATTCAACGCTGTAATCGAAGATGTTACTGAATTATCAAAAGCTGGAAGACCAGTATTGATTGGAACAACTTCTGTAGAGATTTCAGAATTATTAAGCCGTATGCTTAAAATGAGAGGAATCACTCATAACGTATTGAATGCTAAAATGCACAAGCAAGAGGCACAAATCGTTGAAGAAGCTGGTAAAGCTGGAGTTGTAACTATTGCAACAAACATGGCTGGTCGTGGTACCGATATTAAATTGTCTCCAGAAGTAAAAGCTGCTGGAGGTTTAGCAATCGTGGGTACAGAGCGTCATGATTCTCGTCGTGTAGACAGACAGTTACGTGGTCGTTCTGGTCGTCAAGGAGATCCAGGAAGTTCTCAATTCTACGTTTCTCTTGAAGATAACTTAATGCGTTTATTCGGTTCTGAAAGAGTTGCTAAAGTAATGGACAGAATGGGATTGAAAGAAGGTGAAGTTATTCAGCATTCTATGATGACTAAATCTATCGAGCGTGCTCAGAAAAAAGTAGAAGAAAACAACTTTGGTGTTCGTAAACGTTTATTAGAATATGATGACGTAATGAACTCTCAACGTGAAGTAGTTTACAAACGTCGTCGTCACGCATTGTTCGGAGAGCGTTTGAAACTAGATATCGCGAACATGCTTTATGATACTTGCGAGTTAATCGTAAGCAACAATAAAGTGGCTAATGATTTTAAAGGATTTGAATTTGATTTAATTCGTTATTTCGGAATTACATCTCCAATTTCTGAAGCTGATTTCGCAAAATTAAACGATATCGAAGTTACAGGAAAAGTATACAAAGAAGCTTTAGCATTCTACACTGAAAAAACAGAAAGAAGCGCAAGAGAAGCTTTCCCAATTATCAAAGGAGTTTACGAAGAGCCAAACAATCATTTTGAAAGAATTGTCGTTCCATTTACAGACGGAATCAAAACTTTGAATGTTGTAACCGACTTGAAAAAAGCTTACGATAGCGAAGGTGCTCAATTAATTGCTGATTTCGAGAAAAACATCACTCTCTCTATTGTTGATGAAGCTTGGAAAAAACACTTACGTAAAATGGACGAATTGAAACAATCTGTTCAATTGGCTGTTCACGAGCAAAAAGATCCATTGCTTATTTACAAATTAGAAGCTTTCAATTTGTTTAGAGGAATGTTAGACAACGTTAACAAAGAAGTTATTTCATTCTTATTCAAAGGTGATTTACCAGCTCAAAACGTTCCTGAAATTCACGAAGCAAGAGAAGTTCGTCAAAAAGAAAACTTACAATTAAGTAAAGACGAAATTCCAAATAGCGAAAGCATGAATCGTGAGGCTGGAGAAACTCAACAACGTCAAGTTACTGAAACTATCGTTAGAGATATGCCAAAAATCAACAGAAACGATACTGTTGTAGTTCAAGAAGTTGCTACTGGTAAAACAGAAACAATGAAGTACAAAAAAGCTGAAGCTTTAATTGCTGAAGGAACTTGGATTTTAATTAACTAATAATCTCTATTTCAAATAGTAAACATAAGTAGACCCGATAGAACTCAAAAATCTGTCGGGTTTTTCTTTTCTAATGCCTCCAGTTGTTCTTTTTTTACATTAAATGACAAAAATCGTTCTTGTAAATAAATTTAAAATGTATTTTTGCTCTCGAAAACAACGAAACATATTTTGAAACGACTTTTCGTCATATTTCTTTCTTGCATGCTATTAGTCCCTTCTTTTGGCAGTTTCTTTGTTTATACCTCATTCAAATTAAATCAGGAAGAAATTTCTAAAACAATCTGTGTACAGCGCAAAATGGTTTTCAACAGCTGTAATGGTCGTTGTGAACTTCAAAAAAGCTTAAAAAAATACGCAGACAACGAAAAAAGAATGCAAAATAATCTGAAAGAAAAAGCAGAAGTAGTTTACATTCAGACTTCAATCTTAAACAATTTCAAATTAACGGGCATTATTGAATCAAAAGCAAAAATTTTCGCTTCGTTTGATAAAAAGCCTATTGCAATCGCAAATTCAATTTTTCACCCTCCATCCTATTTTATATAAATTTTAAAAAGTCAAAATTCTAAGACTTGCAGTTCGCTTACGGCCTAAAGCCTATAGCTAACAGCTTTAATTTATATAATTCAAAATGAAAAAAATATACTTTACCCTATTAATCATAGGGCAATGTGTTTTTGCACAAAACAAAACAGCGCAAGACACAACAAAACAAGAACTTGAAAATGTTTTTGTAACGGCAAATCGTACGGCAACTTTAAGAAAGGAAACTCCAGTTGCCATAAGTAAATTGACAGCAAAAACAATTAACGAAGCCAAAGCGACAGCAGTTTACGAAATCATAAATAAAACTCCTGGAGTCTTAATGGTAAACCTAGGAAACGAACAGCATATGATGTCTATTCGTCAGCCTATGACCACAAATGCTTATTATTTATATCTGGAAGATGGACTGCCAATTCGCCCAATGGGAATTTTCAATCACAATGCATTATTGGAAATAAACCAATACAATCTGCAAAGTATTGAAGTTGTAAAAGGTCCAGTTTCTTCTTTATACGGACCAGAAGCTGTTGGCGGAACTATCAATTTAATTTCGATTAAACCTCCTGTTGATCCTGAGTTTAAATTCGGAATTCAAGCTGACAATTATGGCTACAGAAGATTTCAAGCCGCAGGTGGCGCCACAATTGGAAAAGTTGGTTTTCATGTTGCAGGAATTTCAAGCTTACAGGAAAATGGCTGGATGACCTATTCTGATTACAATAAAGATAATCTGAATGCAAGAATTGACTACAACATCTCGCCTTCTACCCGATTGATCAGCAATACAATGTACGGAAAATATTATTCAGACATGAGCGGAACTGTCAATGAAGAAGCTTTCAACAACAGAACTTACAAAAGCACTTCTGATTTCACGTATAGAAAATCGGATGCTTTACGAACTCGTTTAACATTAGAACATGACTGGAACAGCAATTCTAGCAGTTATATTACCGCTTATTTGCGCGACAATAAATTAGGACAAAATCCATCATACGGAATTAAATGGAGTCCAACTGTAAATCCTACGACGGCTAAAGGCGAAGTAAATTCGAACAACTTTAAAAGTTATGGTGCAATCGGACAACACACTCAAAAATTTGATTTCTTGAATACCAAAATTGTTGCTGGCGCCTTATATGATTATTCTCCTGTAACTTATTGGTCGTATGTAATTGATTTAAAAGCCAATTTGAATCCAGGACAGCCAGGAAAACAAACAGTAGATTCGTATGAAATCATTGCCGAACATCCAGACTCTAAACTTTCGGATTACACGGCTGATATTTTTAACACTGCGGGTTATGCGCAAATTAGTTTTAATCCTATTGAAAAATTAGTTATCACTTTTGGAGGACGCTATGACAATATGAAAGTGAATTATGATAATGCAATTGATCTTTCTACAGGAAGCAAAGTATATGACAAATTTACTTTTAAAGCTGGAGCCAATTATAATCCTGTAGAATTTGCTGGTATTTACGGCAATTACTCTCAAGGTTTTGCTCCTCCGGGAATTACTTCAATTTTTAGAGCTAAACCAGGAACTGGCGGTACATCAGGCGTTCCTGCCCAATTTTATTACAATCTAAAACCTGCAGATTTCAATAATTATGAAATTGGCGGATGGCTTTCTCTCTTCCAAAACAAACTAAATTTTGATTATGCTTTTTATTATATGGAAGGCAAAAATGAATTACTAAACGTCAAACTTCCAGACAATTCAACCGATTATCGCTCGGCTGGAGAAACACGCCATAAAGGAATCGAGTTTGGCGCGTCATACAAACCATCAAAACAATTCAATATTCGACTTGGCGGTACTTATGCGCAACATACGTATATCGATTTTAAACTTTCGGACAAACCATCAGATCCTATTCAGGATTTAAACGGAAAAGAAATGCCTTCAGCTCCAAAATGGTCAGGAAATTCAGAAGTTAGTTATTATCCAAATTGGCTTCCAAACTTAAGAACGTCTTTGGAATGGCAACTTGTAGGCAGCTATTATCAAGATCAAATCAATACCGTGAAATATGATGGCTATAATATTTTCAATGCCCGAATTGGTTATCAATGGAAAAAAATTGAGGTTTATGGAAACGTTTTAAATCTTACTGACAAATTATATGCTTACAATGTTACCAGAACTAATGTTGCCAATGCACAGCCAACTTATACTGCAGCAGCACCTAGAACTTTTGTATTCGGAATCCAATATAATTTCTCATTAAAAAAATAAAATAAAATTTCGCCACAGATTAAAATGATTAACACAGATTAAATAATCTTTTCTAATCTTTTAAATCTGCGACAAAAAATTTAGACTATGAGTAAAGAAATCAATAGAAAAACTTCTAAAAAGAAAGATTCAAAATTCATCAAAAAAATCAAACAACACATGTACAAATGGCATCGTGTTATTGGATTGATTACAATTGTTCCTGTAATTTTCTGGACATTTTCTGGTTTGATGCATCCTTTTATGGCGCACTTTTTCAAACCTGAAATTGCTCATGATAAAATTGAACAATCAATTATTGATAAAAGCCAATTGCATTATTCTATTCAAGAGGTTTTACTGAAAAATGAAATATCTCAATTCAAAAATTTTAGAATTGTCACTTTTAATAATTCAACTTATTATCAAGTAAAAACTATTCTTGGCGAACTTTGGTATTATGATGCTTTGACTGCCAAAAAACTGGAAAACGGAGATCAGAAATACGCCGAATGGCTTTCTCGTTATTTCTTAGATGACCAAAAAAGCAAAATAAAAAACAGCGAAGTTGTAACGGAATTTACGTCGCAATACAAATATGTCAACCGTTATTTGCCAGTTTACAAATTAAGTTTTGACCGCCCCGATGGCATGCAAATTTATGTAGAAACCTCATCTAGCAAACTGGCGACTTATAATCCAACTTCTAGACAAGCATTTATTTGGTTCTTTGATACTTTTCATAACTGGTCTTTTATCGATGCCATAAGCAACAATAGCATCCGAATTATTACGATGATTTTTTTGCTGTCAATTATTGGATTTTCTGCTTTGAGCGGTATCTTAATTTATGGTTTGCTTTGGAAACAATTCAAAAAAACTGATAGTATAACGCCCAAAAAAGGTTTGAGAAAATACCATCGCCAAATTGGAATTTGGATTTCGCTTTTCACATTGACTTTTGCTTTCAGCGGTGCTTATCATGCTACTACAAAATGGGCACCTTACACGTTATCGCAAATGGTTTACGAACCAACTTTTGTAACCAAAGAAATTCCTAGAGCAAATAATGATTTAAATTTAGATTGGTCTCGCTTTCAAAATATCAGTTTAATTACATTGAATGACACTACTTACTACAGATGTCAACTGCTTGAAAAAGAAACAAAAAGGTTCAAAATACCTAAATCAGATTCAAAATGGAATAAAAAAGAAGATTCAAAATCTGAAGCGGTTTACATTAATGCAACAACAAATAAAGTTGCACCAAATCTGGATTTAGAATATGCTGAATTTTTAGCGTATTATTTTACCGATGGAGCGCCAAAAGCTTCTTGTTGTGAAATGATCGACACTTCTGAAGATGATTCTCAACCTTCATTCGAAAACATAAAATTGTTGGAATCAAAAGTGCTAACCGATTTTGATAGCCGAGAATATGGTTTTGTCAACAAAAGGCTTCCTGTCGTGAAATTGGCTTATGATACGCCAGAAAGAACAACTTACTTTATTGAAACTTCAACATCACGATTGGCTGCAGTTGTCAATAATTCAAATCGGGTTGAAGGCTATTCTTTTGCCATTCTTCATAAATTTCTATTTATGGATTGGGCTGGAAAAAATATTCGCGATCTGGCAACAGTTTTAGCTGCGTTGTCGATTCTAATTGCTAGTATTTTAGGTTTTGTTCTTTTCCTGAAAAAGTAAATTTTAAGATGCTAAGATTCTAAGGTTCTAAGATACTAAGTTTTTTTTCTTAGAACCTTAGCTCCTTAGTCCCCCAGAACCTCAAAAAAATCATCTTGGGTTATCTTGGTAATAACGTTCTTCAATTCGTTTTATATCTCGTATCGAATTTTTAGCCCAATCCAAGCGTTTTGCTAAAATTTCTTCATCGGTTAATTTCCAATCGATATCAGATCTACGAAGTCTGTTAGTTAAGCTTTGAATGATAATTGCAGCGGAAACCGAAATATTTAAACTTTCTGTAAAACCAACCATCGGTATTTTTAAGAAACCATCGGCATTGTCCATAATTTCTTTTGATAAACCTTCTTTTTCAGTTCCGAAGAATAAAGCACTTGGTTTTGTAATATCAAAATCTTCCAACATGCAATCTTTTTCATGAGGTGTTGTTGCAATAATTTGATATCCTTTACTTTTTAGATCAGAAAGACATCCTGAAACTGAATCAAATCGATTAATATCAACCCATTTCTGTGCACCTAAAGCAATTTCTTTATCGATTCTTTTTCCAAAACGCTGTTCGATTACATTCAATTCCTGAATTCCAAAAACTTCGCAGCTTCGCATTACCGCGCTTGTATTATGCATCTGATAAACATCTTCTACTGCAACTGTAAAATGTTTTGTTCTATTTTCTAGTACTTTTAAAAAATTAGCTTTTCTATTATCAGTTAATATGTTTTCTAAGAATGCGAGGTAATCTAAATCAATCATTATTAGTGTTTTTGTTTTCAATTATATTATTAATAACGCTATACAAGACAAAGGTATTCCAATCATTTTTATATGAATAGCCACGATTAAAGTCTAAAGGATTTTCTTTGGAATAAATAGAGATATACGTACTGTATTTTTTTACAGCAACATCATGCCAACGAATAAGTTTTTTTTCTTGTTTAAAAAGTCGAGAAACTTCAATAATAACACCTTCCGAATTAACATTTACATCTCCAATAAAAAAAGATTCACCGGTTTGAAATTTTTCAATAAAAGAAACTGTTTTATCTTTAAAATATAAATCCCAAAGAGAACTTAGTATATTAGAATATAAATCATGACATTCATATTTCTTTATACCTAAATAAGTGTTGAAATTTATTTTTAAAACTTGATTGTCAAAATTCTTAATAAATAATTGGTATTCTCTTCCAAAAACAAATTTGTATTGGTAAAAGGTAATACCATAACGAAATTCTTTTATTTCATCTGCTTTAAAAAATGTAAAACCATCGTTAGCTAAATCTTTATCTTCAAATTTGATAAAATCTGGATGAAGATGGAGACTTCTTTGATAATTATCTAAAAGACTTCTTTTAATCTTTACTTTTAATTCTGAAGGCATTCTTTATTATTTGATGCCAAAAATAATAAATAAAAGAGAAAGAAGACTTCAACTGTTTTTTAAGCCTACCAAATCTTTCCTAAAATTAGCATTAAGTTTTTCGTAAAGCAAATTCACTTCATTCAAATCGACAGACAAAACATCATCTTTATATGAATCTCCAATAAAAACAGCATTTTCATTTTTAGAATGTTTTTTAAGACGTTCCAGCATTATATTTAATTCGCTTTCGGAAAAATCGGCATCGATAAAAGATATAAATCGCTCTATAACGTTTTTCATTCCGTCATTATAATTAAGCATAATCACGTTGTTGTCAATTTCATAAAAATCTAAAAAACCTTGAAAATATTTTTCTAAAACCAAAGCTTGATATTGTCTAAAATTCACTTCTTCAATCTCTTTAGAAGTAATTCCGAAAACACTTGGCGGAATTATACTTGCAACCATATGCATTCCTGCCATTTTTTGGTGCGATCTTAAAACTTCTCCCGGATTCCGATACAATAAAGCAAATGGAATTTCAGGAAAAACCGATCTTAAATAAGAAGCTTTAAAAATACTCCAGGCATCCAATTTTATAATAAGATTCTTTTGTTCTGGAAATCTCTTCTGTCCAAGCAATCTGATAACCGATTCGAGCAAAATTGTTTTTGTATCCTCATCAAAAGCATCACTCCTTAAAATCTCATCAATAATAGGAGCTTCAGAAACCATTATATTTTCTGGTGAAGTTGCAAGAGACTGACTCAGCATCGTAGATCCGCATCTTGATACATGAAAAACCAATCCTTTTAAGTCAACAAAATCCAATTCTTTCGACCAATCAATCAGATTTTCTGCAGTGCTTATTAATTTAAACCGCTTTGAATTATAACTATGACTTCTGCATTTCGCAATCGTTTCTTCAAAAAAAGGATCTGCAAAAGGGATATCTGACAAATAAAGCCACTCAAAATAAACTTCATTCTCACTTTCAATCAATTTAATTGGAAGCCAATTAGAAATAAGATGTGGTATTTTTTCCATTTTTATGAGTTCATTTGCGATTGAAGTTCAGCGATAATTTTAGCATTCGTTTCTGATGGATTTCTTGAGAGCTCTGCAATAATTTTATGCTTTACCTCATCTGAATACTTTATTTTGGGTACAAAATTCACATCAAAACCCATTTTAGAGAACAATTTATCAGACCAATCATTTCTTATGCAATCCAAAGTCAAATGAATTCTAGATTCTGAACTTTTATTCTGAACACTGTGCGGCAATTGAAAATTGGCATACCAGCACTCTCCCATTTTCATTGGAACTAATTGATGATTTACATAAAAATAAACTTCAGAATTGGTAATAATAGGAATGTGAATCCTGAAAAAACCATCTTCATATG
This sequence comes from Flavobacterium tistrianum, assembly GCF_003254545.1. Taxonomy (GTDB): domain Bacteria; phylum Bacteroidota; class Bacteroidia; order Flavobacteriales; family Flavobacteriaceae; genus Flavobacterium; species Flavobacterium tistrianum. The sequence goes on along the minus strand of NZ_QJRH01000061.1, from coordinate 71,864 downwards.
AAGTATCATTATCAACATGCTCTTTAATCTCACTATTTGGGCCAAGTCTTAATAATCTCACTGCTTCTTTTTCGCATTTAAACCAATCCATTATTTCTTTAAAATAAGGACAGCTTTCGAGCAAAGGCGTATTTTTATATTCTTTGTCTGGAAAAGAAAGAATATCATTTTCTAAACCTGATTGCGACCGCAAAGAAACACTTGTCCATTTTCCTTCGTATCGATAGGTATTAAAATGCGGTGTCCACAAATTAGTCTCGCAAGTCTGTAAATCATTTTGCAGTTTTTCTATCGAAAAAGAAATCGGAAGTTGGCAAGAAGAAGAATTCATAGCCTTAAAAATTTAAATTGCTAATTATAAAATTGTAAAGTTTATCAGCAGAAACCGAAACCGTTTCTGAATCTGTTTTTAGTATTAAATCCGCTTTTTCTGGAGTTTCAAAAACATCACTTATACCCGTAAAACTTCTAATTTTATTTTGATCATGGTCTGGCAATAAAGCTCTTTTGTACAAACCCTTCGGATCTCTTTCAATCAAATTATCAATAGAACAATCTAGAAATACTGTTTTCACAAATTCAAAAGCTCTTAGTTCACTTCTAACATTTTCATACGGATTTATAACTGACATCAGAACAATTTTATTTTCTTCAATCAAGCTTCGCCCAACGTTAAAAAGACGTCGTACATTTTCGCATCTATCTTCTTTAGAAAACCCCAAATCTTTACAGATAGTCTGCCGATAAACATCGCCATCTACTATTTCTGCTTCGTAATTATTCTGAAGCAGCAGATGCCTGACATTTTCTGCCAAAGTCGTTTTTCCTGAACCAGAAAGCCCTGTAAATTGAATTAAAATCATTTAGAAACGCTTTTACCAAATAGAACATTAAAATTAAATAATTCAGAAAGAGAGACAAAGCGTATAAACCCCCATTCTTTTATCTAAAAAAAGCATTGGCAATCCTTACTATTTACTAAACATTTGAATAAAGAAATCACTATTTTTATCTTTTAATAAAACTAAAATGAAAAAGAAACTTGTTGTTTTAACAGGAGCAGGAATCAGCGCCGAAAGCGGCATAAAAACATTTCGCGATAGCGATGGTCTATGGGAAGGACATGATGTGATGGAAGTTGCAACGCCAGAAGGCTGGCATAAAAATCAGGAATTGGTTCTAGATTTTTACAACAAAAGACGCCAACAGTTAAAAGAAGTAAATCCGAATCTTGGTCACACGATTTTGGCTGAATTAGAAAAAGACTTCGACGTGCAGATTATCACTCAAAATGTTGACGATCTTCATGAACGTGCAGGAAGCACAAACGTTTTGCATTTGCATGGAGAATTGCTAAAAGTGCGAAGCACTCAAAATAAAAACCTGATTTTAGATTGGACAGAAGATTTGCTTACAGGAGATTTGGATGCAAACGGACATCAATTGCGCCCACATATTGTTTGGTTTGGTGAAGAAGTTCCTGCACTTGAAGAAGCTATTGACATTACCGAAACTGCAGACTATTTTGCTGTAATCGGGACTTCTTTGCAAGTTTATCCCGCTGCTGGATTAATTGCTTATACGCCAAGTACAACGCCCGTTTTTTATATTGATCCAAAACCTATTTCGATTCCGAATCTTAGAAATAAAGTCGAAACGATTGCCAAATTTGCTTCTGAAGGAGTTGCCGATTTAAGAGAAAAATTATTGAACTTAGAAAAAACAACATGATTTTTGAAAGTTGGTTACAGCAATTATTTCCGTTTAATATATTCTGGCTCTTTGTTTTCTTTTTAATAGAAAATTCGGTGTTGATTGGTTTATCCGTTTTGATTGGAAAAATACTGGAACCTGAAAACACTTTTTTAAAGCATAAAGATCAAAAATGGGTAATTTCTACCCTACTTTGCAACACTTTCATCACTTTAATCGGATTTGAATTGTATCGTTACGGAATTATGAAAGTAGATTTTTCTGCATCTCTCAAACTTATCGTTTTTGATACGCTTTTATTGATTTTGTTGATGGATCTTTTCATGTTTATTTTTCATTTTCTCGTTCATCACTTAAAATGGCTTTACCCAATTCATAAACTACATCACACGCATGTAGAAACCAACGTGTATAGTTTGTATGTTCTTCATCCGATAGAAACTCTAGGCTTTGGTTTTATATGGCTATTTTTAATTACAATTTTGAAGTTTAATTATCTGAGTATCATTATTTATTTGGTTCTAAATCTTTCTTATGGAATATTTGGGCATTTAAAAAAAGACATTTTTCCATCTTTCTGGTACAGCAATTACTTTACAAAATGGATTTCTACCACTAAATTTCATAATGATCATCATAAAAATGAGTCTCACAATTATGGTTTTTACTTTACAATTTGGGATAAAATTTTCAAAACCATAATTTAAGCGTCAATATAGCTTTCAGAAGTTTTAACAATACCTTATATTTGCACCTTTCGAAAAAACAACATCACAATGACTACTCTAAACGAATTGAATGCTATATCGCCAATTGATGGAAGATATAGAAATAAAACTCAAAATTTAGCACCTTTCTTCTCTGAAGAAGCTTTAATAAAATACCGCGTTTTGGTTGAAGTGGAATACTTCATTGCTTTATGCCAAATTCCATTACCACAATTGCAAGGTATTGATTCTAGTTTATTTGAAAGCTTGAGAAACATCTACAAAAACTTCTCAACTGAAGATGCACTTTGGATTAAAGAAACTGAGAAAGTAACCAATCACGACGTAAAAGCGGTTGAATATTTTATTAAGGATGCTTTTGAGAAATTAGGTTTATCTCAATATAAAGAGTTCATTCACTTCGGATTAACGTCTCAAGATATTAATAACACTGCAATTCCGCTTTCTACAAAAGAAGCGTTTGAGCAAGTTTACATGCCAACTTTAATTGCTGTAATTGCAAAATTAAAAGAATTAAGCGTTGAATGGAAAGACATTCCGATGCTAGCACGAACTCACGGACAGCCTGCTTCTCCTACTCTTTTAGGAAAAGAAATTTTGGTTTTCGTAGAGCGTTTAGAAGAGCAAATGCGTTTGTTGTTCAACATTCCGTTTGCAGCTAAATTTGGTGGAGCAACAGGAAATTTCAATGCACATCACGTAGCATATCCGCAAATTGACTGGAAACAATTCGGAAACAAATTTGTTGAAACTGATCTTGGTTTAAAACATTCTTTCCCAACTACTCAAATTGAGCATTACGATCATTTTGCAGCTTTCTTTGATGCTTTAAAAAGAATCAACACTATTATCATCGATTTAGATCGCGATATCTGGACGTATGTTTCTATGGATTATTTCAAACAAAAAATCAAAGCTGGAGAAATTGGTTCTTCTGCAATGCCACACAAAGTAAATCCAATTGATTTTGAAAACTCTGAAGGAAACTTAGGAATTGCAAATGCTATTTTTGAACATTTAGCAGCAAAATTACCTATTTCAAGATTACAGCGTGATTTAACTGACAGTACCGTTTTGCGTAATGTTGGCGTTCCGTTCGGACATACAGTTATTGCTTTTGAGGCAACTTTGAAAGGTTTAAACAAATTACTTTTAAACGAAAGCAAATTTGCTGAAGATTTAGAAAAAAACTGGGCCGTAGTCGCTGAAGCGATTCAGACTATTTTACGTCGCGAAGCTTATCCAAATCCGTACGAAGCTTTAAAAGGTTTAACAAGAACTAATGAAGCAATTGACAAAAATGCGATTCATAATTTCATTGCAACTTTAGAAGTTTCAGATGCTGTTAGAGCAGAATTATTGGCTATAACTCCTAGTAATTACACAGGAATCTAAGAAAAACACTAAATATTTTACCAAAAAAAGCTATCTTTATCGAGATAGCTTTTTTTATTTAACATAGTGTTTCTAGCCCAGATTGAAATGGAAAGCCTTTTGCGAAAAAAGCATTATTTTTTTGCAGGTACAGAGCGACCAACGGAAGCTCCTGGAACTGCTTAAAAAATATGCGTTTTGAGTAAAAGCTTGAAATGGAAAGCTGGATGAAGCTCCTGAAAAAAAATACCACGTATTTATATGATTGCATTAAATGCCGCTGCAGAAACTACACACCACTTACAACCTTTAATTAGTGATTTAGGATTAATTCTAATGACTGCCGGAATTGCCGTTCTATTATTTAGAAAAATGAAACAGCCTTTGGTTTTGGGCTACCTGATTGCAGGATTTTTGGCTGGAAACCATTTTGATTTTTTCCCATCTATAACCGACATGAAAAGTGTTGAAGTTTGGGCAGAAATTGGTGTTATATTTTTACTTTTTAGTTTAGGACTCGAATTCAGCTTTAAGAAACTAATGAAGGTTGGAGGAACTTCGTCTGTCACCGCCATAACCCAGATTATGTTTATGACCATAATTGGTTATGCAGTTGGACAATGGATGGGCTGGGCGAAAATGGACAGTATTTTCTTGGGCGCCACCCTTTCTATTTCGTCCACGACAATTATCATCAGAGCTTTTGATGAATTGGGTGTAAAAGGAAAAAAGTTCGTTGGAATTGTTTTCGGAGCTTTAATCGTTGAAGATATTGTTGCTATTTTAATGTTGGTTTTATTGTCAACTATTGCCGTAAGCGATCAGGTTTCGGGAACTGCATTGCTGCAATCTGTCTTAAAACTAATCTTCTTTTTAATTATCTGGTTTTTAGGCGGAATTTTTATCATTCCAACTATTTTCAAAAAAGCAAAACATCTCTTAACCGACGAAATGCTGCTGATTATTTCATTGGCATTATGTTTAATGATGGTAATTTTTGCTTCAAATGTAGGCTTCTCTCCAGCTTTGGGTGCTTTTATCATGGGATCTATTATCGCTGAAACTACGATGGCAGAAAAAATTGAACATTTAATTCAGCCTGTAAAAGATTTTTTCGGTGCTGTTTTCTTTGTGTCAGTCGGGATGTTAATCAATCCTGTAACATTGATAAATTATGCACTTCCAGTGGCTATAATTACTTTATTGACCATATTCGGAAAAGCTTTTAGTTCTTCGATCGGAGCTTTGATTTCTGGTCAACCATTAAAACAATCGGTTCAAACCGGAATGAGTTTGGCACAAATCGGAGAGTTCTCGTTTATTATTGCCACTCTCGGAATGTCACTAAAAGTTACGAGCGATTTCTTGTATCCAATTATCGTTGCTGTATCTGCAATTACCACATTTACTACTCCTTTCTTAATTAAATATTCAGAGCGCTTTGCTTTCTTTTTAGAAGCAAAAATGCCGAAAAGATGGGTCAAAAATATTAACCGTTATAGTGTGAATGCCCAAGCAATTAAATCTGTCAGTACTTGGCAGATTGTACTTCGCTCTTCGATTACGCAAATTATTCTGCATACAATCATTATTACTGCCATTATATTATTGTCTTCAAAATTTGTAGCGCCTTTGGTTGCCGACACAAGATTCGGAAATACGCTGGCAGCTTTATTGACTCTGGTTGTAATTGCACCTTTTTTATGGGCACTTTCGCTTCGTCGCGTAAAAGTAGATGAAGTTGAAGCACTGTGGGAAGAACGCAAATACCGTGGTGCACTTTTAATGCTTATCTTGATAAGAATGAGTCTTGGCTTATTCTTTGTTGGGTTTTTATTGAATATTTTCTTCTCTCCTTTAGTGGCTTTCGTAGCACTGATTATTGCAATCGGAGCTTATCAAATTTTTCCTAAAAAACTAAATGAGCAATACCATAAAATTGAAAATCACTTTTTGAAAAACCTCAACGATCGTGAAAACAAAAAGATCGACAGAAGATATGCCAATTTGATGCCTTGGGATGGACACATGTCTTTCTTCGAAATTAAAAAAGAATCTAATTTAGTGGGCCAAACTTTACAGGAATTGAAGATCCGCGAGCAATTAGGAATTAATATTGCTTACATAAAACGAGGAGAAGTCACCATTCCGATTCCTACTAAAACAGAACGATTATTTCCAGGCGATGAAATTTGTGTAATTGGAACTGACGCACAAATTGCAGAATTCACCAAATTCTTAACTCAAAACGAAACCGAACCTCCTACAAAAGTAGAAGAAACCGATATTGTTTTACGACAGCTTGAAGTTTCTCAAGATGAGTTTATTCAAAAAAGCATCGGACAATTCAGAGCCAAAACAGACGGAATGGTCGTAGGAATTGAACGAAACGGAAACCGTATCCTAAATCCAGAATCTAGTTTGATCTTAGAGAAAAATGATATTCTGTGGGTTGTAGGAGATAAGAAAAAAATGAATGCTTTGATGGCTTTTGAAGGTGCAAAGATTCAAAGAGACAGAGGTTCAAAGATCTCGTAGAAAATAAAAAGGTTGGGATTTTTCCAAATGGAAAAATCCCAACCTTTAAACTTTGTCCCTCTGACTCTTTGAACCTTTGTCACTTAAAGTTACTTATTCGGTTGCGGTGTCAATCTCAAATAAGGTTTTATTGGTGTATGTCCTTTTGGGAATTTTGCTGGAATGTCGCTGTCTGGAATTGCTGGTGCAATTACAACATCTTCTCCATCTTTCCAGTTTGCTGGCGTAGCAACGCTATAGTTTGCTGTCAATTGTAAACTATCAATTACACGAAGCAATTCATCAAAATTTCTTCCTGTTGAAGCTGGATAAGTCAGCGTTAATTTGATTTTTTTATCTGGCCCGATAACAAAAACAGAACGAACTGTAAATTTATCACTTGCATTTGGATGAAGCATATCATATAAATTTGCTACTTTTTTATCCTCATCTGCAATGATTGGGAAATTTACTTCTGTATTTTGAGTTTCGTTGATATCTTTAATCCACTCTTTGTGCGAGTCTAAACCATCTACACTCAGAGCAATAACTTTAGTATTTCTTTTTTTAAATTCTGGCACATAGTTCGCCACAGTTCCCAATTCAGTTGTACAAACTGGTGTAAAATCTGCTGGATGCGAAAATAAAACACCCCACGAATCACCTAACCATTCGTGAAAATTAATTGGTCCTTGCGTGGTTTCTGCGTGAAAGTCTGGAGCTATATCGCCTAATCGTAATGTTGACATAATTTCATTTTTTTAGTTCATCTAAAATTAACTAAAAAATGCATTTAGAAAACATTCAAAAGGTAAAAAAAAGTTAAAATTCTACATTCTCTATCTAGTTAGTGTTTTAATCTGATTTTAGCACATAGAAACATAGATTTTGTAATGTTACCTGAATTATTTTATAAGCCTCTTTTTCATAGTAAAAATTGCTCGCAAAGACGCAAAGACGCAAAGACGCAAAGACGCAAAGTTTTATAAAAAATTAAAAAAAAGAAAAACTTAAAAAGAAAAGACTTAGCGACTTGGCGTCTTTGCGAGATTAAAAAAATAAGTAATAGATTAAATAAAACTTACTACAAAGTACCAAATCGCAAGAGTTACAAAGGAAATAGGAATTCCGAAACCGATCATCATGCTGCTTAATTTTGGTTTTAATCCATAAGTTGAAGCTAAGATTGCTCCTGTGATCATGGGCGCCATAGCAGTTTCCATAATCGTGATTTTTATAACTTCAGAATGCTGGTTAAAAATGAAAACATAGAGCACAAAAATTACAAAAGGAATTAAAAGTAGTTTAAAGAAAAGTCCAAGGCGCAAAAATTTCCAATGTTGGCTTTTTCGATCAAAAGTCAGTTGTAAACCAACAGAAAGCAAAGCTAAAGGCGTTACCAAACTTCCGATTTTTAATAATACAGATTGAAAGTTTTCATTTAAATTATAATCGAAAATATTCATCATACATGCCAAAACAAACATCAGAAATGGCGGAAACGTGATGATTTTTTTGAAAATCCCTAATGCATTCGGACTTCCTTTAGAATAAAAAGCCGCGGTGAAAACGCCAAGTGTCGAAACCACCACAAAAGTTCCTGGCTGATCAACCAACACGGCCGTTTCTAAACCTTTCTTTCCAAATAAAGCTTCGATAATCGGATATCCAAGAAAAGAGCTATTACTTAAGCCAGCCGTTAAAATCAAACATCCGATTAATTTATTAGACCAGCCATTTCTTCTTCCTAAAAAATGAAAAAAAATAAAAGCCAGAATATAAGTAATCCACCCCGCTCCAATCGGAAATAGCAATTCGCTGCTCCACTTTATCTTCGGAATATGATATAAAGTAATTGCAGGAAGACAGACATAAATAACAATTTTATTGAACGTCTTATAGATATGAGTAGGAAACTGCTTTACGTGCTGTAGAGCTAAACCCAGCGAAAGAAAGAGAAATATTAATATAAAGTTGTTCATATCATGGCTTCAAGACAAAAATAGGAAATTATATATTGATGCGCTGAACAAATTATCGCCTCTCTTTGAGTTTTTTGTTACTTTTAATATGTAATTCTAAAAAATCTATGCAACAAATAAGGGATAATCTTGAACTAATGACCAAACTTTCTGATGAAGACTGGAACATCTTTTCCTCAAAACTTATTCGTCAGGAATTTTCAAAGAAAACAGCAATACTTCAAACCGGCCACATAGAAAATTATCTTTCTTTTATAGAAAAAGGAATTCTTAGATATTATGTTCCTTCCGAAAATAAAGACCTAACTTTTACTTTTGTATTTGATGGCGAATTTACAAGTGGATATGATTCTTTTATTACAAGATTACCTGTAAACTATACCATCGAAACTCTTGCCGACACAGTACTTTGGCGCATTTCTTATAATGATCTTCAAGACATCTATGCCAAAACTAAAATTGGCAATACCATTGGCCGATTGGCAAGCGAAGGATTATTTATTAAAAAATCAAAAAGAGAACTGTCTTTGCTAAACGATTCTGCTGAGCAGCGTTATCTTAATTTATTCACCGAACAGCCTCACTTAATACAAAAAATTCCGCAAAAATATCTTGCCTCTTATATTGGTATTACTCCGCAAGCTTTAAGCCGAATCAGAAAACGTATTTATTAACCCAAGTTCATTGTTTAAGGTTTCTTTCCTGTGCAACTTTGTACAATAAAAAAAGATATGGAAATATGGAAACCTTAATTATACTTTTTGGAGTTTTTATCGCAACACTGTTTATTATCTGGCTCACAGCTAAACGGCTTGAATTAGCATTTGCTGGCAGAGTCGCTATGGCAGTTATGCTAGTATTTACTGCTATTGGACATTTTGTTTTTGCTAAAGGAATGGCAATGATGATCTCTTTTTTGCCTTGGGCAAATGCTATTGTCTTGGTAACAGGAATCATAGAATTAATTGCTGCAATTGGACTCCTATTGCCAAATACCAAAGTCCTTACAGGAAAACTGCTGATTTTATTTTTTATCTTATTGCTTCCAGCTAACATTTATGCCGCAAGCCATAATATCAATTTACAGAGTGCCGACTATACCGGCAAAGGCGTATCGTATTTATGGATTAGGATACCTATGCAACTTCTTTTTATAGCATGGGTATATTTTTCTTCACTAGGAATCAATCAAAAATCAAAATAGTCAATAAATAAACTGCACATCATTGATAATTAATGATGTGCAATTTTCTTTTATTTTATATTTCGAATTACTTTAATTAATTTTAAGTTAAAATTGTTTTTTGAGTTACAAAAAGATGTAAATTTGTAACATATTTTATTACAGTATGATTTCAGGTAAATTTGCCATAACGATTCACATTCTTACTTTGCTCCATAAATTCCCAAATGATTATCTGTCATCGGAATATATTGCGGGAAGTATTAATCTAAATCCTGTTTTGGTTCGAAAAGAAATTGCCAACCTAAAAGCGCATCATATAGTAGAAAGTAAAGAAGGAAAAAATGGCGGTACAAAATTGGCAGTTAACGCTGCTGATCTGACTTTAAAACAAATATTCGAAATGACCTTTGAAACCATTGGTTTAGGTTTTGCAAAAAATCAACCGAATCCTGATTGTCCTGTTGGAAAAAACATCAATCAGCATTTGGAAGTTTTATACAGCGAAATGAATCAAAACGTCAGCAAACAGCTGGAAGGAATTTCATTGGAAGATTTTTCGAATCAGTTTTAAAACTATTTTTTTAACCTAAACTGTAACATTTTTTATTACTAAATAAATTTATATATTATGAAAATCGCACTTATCGGAGCTACAGGATTTGTTGGCTCAGCAATTTTAAATGAATTAGCAGACAGAAAACATGAAATCACTGCTATTGCAAGAACTCCAAAAGACACCTCAAACGCTACTTGGGTTACTGCAGATATTTTTAATGTTGACGCTTTGGCAGAAATTTTAAAAGGTCACGATGCTGTTGTCAATGCTTACAATCCAGGTTGGACTAATCCTAATATTTACGATGACTTTTTAGCAGGTTCTAAAGCTATTCAGGAAGCGGTTAAAAAATCAGGCGTTAAACGTTTTATCACTATTGGTGGAGCTGGAAGTTTATATGTTGCTCCAGACTTACAAGCAGTTGACACTCCAGATTTTCCAAAAGAGATTTTCCCAGGAGCTAATGCAGCGAGACATTATTTAAACATTATCAAAGAAGAAAAAGATTTAGACTGGGCGTTCTTTAGTCCTGCTTTTGAAATGCATGCTGGAACTAAAACAGGTAGAACTGGAAAATACCGTTTAGGCTTAGAAAATCCTGTTTTCAATGACGAGCAAAGAAGTATTTTATCTGTAGAAGATTTAGCGGTGGTTATTGCTGATGAAGTAGAAACTCCAAAACATCATCAAGTTAGATTTACCGCGGGTTACTAATTTTTTTCAGCCACGAATTCACGAATTTTATTTTTAAAATCTTTGAGATTATTTTTTCGAATTAATTCGAATAATATTTAGACAAAGATTTTAAAAAGAAAATTCGTGAATTCGTGGCAAACTTTTTTACGTCGTTCGAGAATAACAAATTAGCGGAAATTCGTGTAATTCATGGCAAACTAACTTTTTGAAACTGTTTTTGTTTTCTGTACTTTTACATTTCTAAAAAGTGCGTTTTGTCAAATTCTAATAAACAAACTGGCAGCATATCTGAAAAAGCTGGAATTTCACCACCCGAAATCACCAATATTTCGGCTATCAATCAAATTAAAAGCAAACGCAGACAACAGCCTACTTCTCAAGAATTAATTGATGGTATTTTAGAAGGAAACCGAACTTCTCTTAGCCGTGCGATTACTTTAATTGAAAGCACTAATCCTGACCATTTTGATAAAGCAGGCGAAGTCATTCAAGGCTGTTTATCTCATGCCAACAAATCAATTCGAATTGGAATTACAGGAGTTCCTGGAGTGGGAAAAAGCACTTTTATTGAGGCATTTGGAAAACATCTGACACAATTAGGAAAAAAAGTAGCGGTTTTGGCAGTTGACCCAAGCAGTTCGCTTTCTCATGGAAGTATTTTGGGTGATAAAACCCGAATGGAAGAACTGGTTAAAGATGAAAATGCTTTTATCAGACCAAGTGCTTCTGGAGAAACTTTAGGCGGTGTAGCTCGAAAAACCCGAGAAACTATAATTCTTTGTGAGGCCGCAGGTTTTGATACTATTATTATTGAAACTGTTGGTGTTGGCCAAAGCGAAACTGCTGTTCATAGCATGGTCGATTTCTTTTTACTTTTGAAAATTTCTGGTGCAGGCGACGAACTTCAAGGCATTAAACGCGGTATTATGGAAATGGCAGATGCAATTGTCATTAATAAAGCTGATGGCGATAATGTAAAAAAAGCTAATCAGGCGAAAGTAGAATTTAATCGCGCTTTGCATTTATTTCCTCCCAAAAAATCAAACTGGCAACCCAAAGTGACGACTTGCAGTTCACTCACAAAAGATGGCATTTCTGAAGTTTGGAATACAATTTCTGATTATTTTGAAATGACCAAAGAAACAGGATTCTTCCAAGAAAAAAGAAATGAACAAAACCATTTCTGGATGATGGAAACGATCAACGAACAATTGAAACAGAATTTTTATAATCAGCCTGAAATTGTTTCTTTATTGGAAGAAAACAAAAAAGCAGTGCAAAACAATGAAATTTCATCTTTTGCCGCTGCTTCTGAGTTATTAAAATTGTATTTTAATAAAGGTGCAAAGGCTCAAAGTGACAAAGGTTCAGAGTAGAAAAAAGTCGCTTTGCTCTTTTTAATACCTCAACAATCTCTATACTCAATCTTGTCAGTTCGAGCGGAGTCGAGAACCCACAAAGCATATCAATTTCACTAAAAAAGAAAAGGTCCAAAGTAAAACCTTTGAACCTTTGTAACTCTGAGCCTTTGAGCCTATTTTTTATTAGCTCTAAGCTTATATTTGCTTTCTTTATACAAATTTCCTGCTGTAATAACGTGTGCCAAAGCATCTTTTGCTAAATCTTCGTTTAGTTTTACAGGAACTAAAGTTGTATCATTTTTGATTTCAAATTGCAACGGTTTCAAATTTGGTTGCATAATCACAACTTGATTTTCCACTCTAAATGCATTGATATCATTAAACTGCATAATAGATCTTCCTTGAACTTTCGGATCCAATTTGCTTAAGTTTCTTCCAACCATTGGAGTTTCGAATGGAAGTCCTAAATAACTTAGTAATGTCGGTGGAATATCAATCTGACTTGCCAATCTATCATAAATAGCTCCTTTTGGAACTCCTGGTCCCATGATAAATGCTGGAATATGGAATTTATTGATTGGAACTAAATTTTTACCGTACGTTCTTGTATTGTGGTCAGCAATTACAATGAAAATCGTATTCTTAAAATACGGTTCTTTTTTTGCCATTTCAAAGAATTTCCCAATTGAGAAATCGGCATATTTCATGGCATTGTTCACCGTATTAGGCTTTTTATCATAAGGTTTAATTCTTCCTGCCGGATATTCGAAAGGCTCGTGATTTGAAGTTGAGAACATTAAAGAGAAAAACGGTTTGTCTCCTTTTGATTTGAAATACTGATTGGCTTTAGTAACTAAATCTTCATCAGAATAGCCCCAAGTTCCTTTGAAAGCATATTTATTCCCGTCTGATTCAAAATCGGATTGGTCTACGATATCTGTAAAACCATTTCCGTTGAAAAACGAAGCCATGTTATCAAAATTGGCCATTCCACCATAAATAAAACTCGTGTCATAGCCTTTTTGTTTTAATGCGTCTGCCAATGTAAAAAATCCTTGTTGCGAGTTTCCAAGCTTTACAACACTTTCTGATGGTGAAGGTAAAAATCCAGTCACAACCGCTTCAATTCCGCGGACACTTCTAGTTCCTGTGCAATACAAATTCGTAAACAGTAATCCTTCTTTAGATAATTTATCAAATTCAGGAGTTAATGGTTTTCCTCCTAAAATCCCAACATATTCTGCACCTAAACTTTCTTGTAGAAAAATCACCAAATTGTATGGCTTTTTCATGACAGAATCTGGTTGCTGAACATGCAAAAACGGAATATCCTTATCGGTAAAATCGTTTGGACCTGCGATCATGTATTTTTTTACACGAGCAATCGCTTCGGCTTCATCCATTTTACCATACATTTTTGTATTTCCTTCATTCTTGATTGAATAAGCCGCAAAAGCTACTGTATAAAATGAATTTAATCCCAAAGTATTTGTAAGCTGATCTGTTGAGAAAACAGCATTACTAGCATTAATAGGACGTTTTGAAGTCAGACTTGAACGTGCTCCAAAAAACAATAAAAAAGCCACTAATGGAAATACCATTAATTTGAATTTGTATTCTGTATTAGTAGTGTAGAAAAGTTGTTTTCCTTTTTTGAAAGCAAAATACAGTACAACACCAAGAATTAGAAAAGTCACAATGATTGAAGTCAGATAACTTTTTAAAAGCATTCCAACTACTTCTTTTGGATAAATAAGGTAATCTAAGAAAATCTTATTTGGACGTGTGTCATATTGTTTTACAAAATCTGGCGATGCTAATTCTACAAAAAGAATTAAAAACAGAAACAGAAAACTGTAAATTACCAGAAATTTATTGGTAAACTTTATCGCTTTATTCGGCAGAAAAGTAATTAGCAATGCTGGAAGAAACGACAAATAACAAAGCAATATCAAATCCATTCGAAGACCGATTGGAAAAATATACCAGAAATCTGGCGTCTGCACTACTCTTTCTTTAAAAAGAAAAAATAAAAAGATTCGGCTTAAAGTAGTAATCAATAATCCGATTAATATAAAACTGAAAATAGGTTTTAAGAAACGTAAATTTTTCATCAAATATAGTATAAGAACGTAAGATTAGAAAAACAAATTATTCTTCGTAGCGGTTAATTTCTCTATCATAAAACTCATTAGCCTTTTCGATTAAACCTTCCATTTCGGCGTTTAATTCAGCTTCGTCTAGATCTTCCGCTTCTTCTAAAAATTCAACCTCATCATCTTTCAAATTGATAATGAATCTTGGATAATCTAGGTGAATGATAAAAATATCATCTGGAAAGTCAGTATTATCTCCAAGTAAAAATTTAGGTAATTCCATATATTTATTTTTTAGTAATTGATTATTATTTTGCTACAGATTTAATATTTGAAATCTGCGCCTATATTTTTTCAAATTTAATTATTCTGCACCTGATTCTTAACTAATCTTTTGGTTAAGTAATGAAAACGAACATACAAACAGATTGCCGCCGCAGTTAATCCTGCCAAAAGTCCAACCCAAACTCCTTGTGCTTTCAATTCGGTGTGTTCTCCTAAATAATATGAAATCGGAAAACCAATAACCCAATAGGCTACAAAGGTAATGTACATAGGAACTTTTACATCTTGCAATCCGCGTAATGCTCCAAGAACCACAACCTGAATTCCGTCAGAAATCTGAAAAATAGCAGCAATTAAAAGCAGTTTTGAAGCAATGGCAATTACTTCTTCATTATCCAAAACCTGTCCTGTGTTTTCCATGTTCAAGAAAATGTAAGGCAAATAATCGTGGAAAACGATAAAGAAAATGGCAAAAACGGTTTCTAAAATTATAGCAAGCAAAAAGATAGAACGGGCTACAATAATCAGCTTTTTATAATCCATCAATCCTCTTTGATTACTTACACGAACCATAGAAGTTACACTTAATCCCATTGCAAACATAAAAGTCATCGATGCTAAACTCAAAGCAATTTGATTTGCTGCCTGACTTGTTTTTCCGATATTTCCGCAAAGCCAGATTGAAGCTGTAAACAGAACCACTTCAAAAAGCATCTGCATTGCAGAAGGAAATCCGATACTGATAATCTTTTTTATAGTTGTTTTTTTTATCTCATTAAAACTAAAACCTTTGAAAAAGCGTTTTAAATCGTCTCTTCGCGAAAGCATAATATGCATGAACATTACTAAAAATATTCTTGAAATTACAGTTCCTAAAGCAGCTCCGATAATTCCCATTTTAGGAAAAATCCAAATTCCGTAAATTAAAACATAGTTTATACCAACGTGAAGTACATTGGCCATTACCATGGCATACATAGAATATTTGGTCAATGACATTCCGTCTGCAAACTGTTTATAGCCTTGATACATGACTAACGGAATTAGAGAAAAAGCCACCCATCCTAAATAGGGTTTTGCCAATACAATTACATCTGCTGGCTGTTTCAGCAATTCCATAATAGGCTTGGCAAACATGATTACCGTAAAAAGCACTAATCCTAAAATCGTACATAGAAATAAACCATGATGAAAAGCCGAACGAATTTTAGTGTCATTCTTCTCTGCATCACCTTCTGCAACGATTGGCGTAATAGCTGTAGAAAAACCAATTCCTAAAGACATGGCGATAAAAATCATACTGTTTCCAAGTGAAACCGCCGCCAGTTCTGTACTTCCTATTTTACCAACCATTATATTATCGACAATACCAATCAAGGTATGCCCGACCATTCCTAAAATAACAGGATATGCCAGTCTTAAATTATACGAAAACTCTTTGGTGTACTGCTTTAAATTCACTTGTATTCAATTTTGTGCGCAAAGATAGTCAGAAGCTTCGAATTCTATCCTATCTATAAAAATATATCCCAATTTTAAGACAAAAATAAGACGAACTCAATATTATGTAACGATTTTTAAAAATTGTATAACAAACTCCAAACGGCTTCCATATAATTTTACATTATAGAAATTTCAAAAATATAAGCCATGAAAAAATTACAGATGTTATGCCTAGCTGCTTTCACATTTTTATTTGCCAATACCACATTTGCTCAAGAAACAGAAGCAACAAATTACGATCAAGGTTTTAGATTAGGTTTTGGCTTAAATGGGGGATTGCCAACCGACAATGATTACGACTGGTCTCTTGGGGGAGATGTTCGATTACAGTACGATCTTTCTAAAAAAACATCTTTGACCTTAACTACAGGATTTACAAATTTATTTAACGGTAAAAAAGATGCTGCAGGAAATGACATTAAAGATCTTGGTTTTATTCCAGCCAAAGCTGGTTTTAAAGCTTTTGTCTTAAAAGATCAATTTTATGTCTTAGGAGAACTGGGTGCCGGTTTTGCAGTAACAAATGGTTACAATCAAACCACATTTTTATGGGCTCCAGGAATTGGTTATGCCAATAAATACATCGACTTAAGTGTTCGCTACGAAGATTATCATGATTTTAGAACCAACCAAGTAGCATTGCGTGTTGCTTATGGTTTTCAACTCTAAAAAATAGGTTTAATTTATTATTTTGTTTTTGGTAAAAACCCGACAGTCTGAGGAGTCTGTCGGGTTTTTTATTTTATGCCGTTGGTCAAAAGAAAAGTGCTAGTAGTCAAATGATTTTTCTGGATTGGTTTGGAACGCTGTAATTCGCAGAAAAATTAATCAAATCATGAACAAAACAGTCTTTTATCTATCGCAGCTTTTTCTTTTTTTATTGGCTAGCCTTGCTGCACGCTCGCAATCGGGAATTTCAGGCGAATTCAAAGTCGATTATGTCCCTTTTTCTAAATATGTAAGACCAATCGACAGCACAAAAACAAATGCCGAAAGCAATTTTAAAAGAGCGCAACTAGCTTTTGAAGTACCACTCTCTTTACAAATGGATAAATACGATCATCCTAAACTGTGGTCGGTATTTTTTAGTGGCAGTTATGCCAAAATGGAAAACAGAAATTACAATATTCAAGATCTTCCTGTAGCATTTCAAGGCGGATTTCCAGATGAATTGCTCAATACACAAATTGGAGTCAAGCATTTGCGTTCCATTTCTTCTTCTTGGTCTTTATTGATAATGGCTTCTGTAGGTGTTTATACAGATATGGTTGAAATTAATAAAGACGATGTACTGCTTCAAGGTGGAATTCTTTTTATCAAACAATTTAATCCTAAATTGGCTTTGGGTGCTGGTCCTGTTTTGACTAATAGTTTTGGTGTGCCGATGGTTCTTCCTGGAATTTATTTTAACTGGGAAACTACGGGAGCTTTACATTTTAAAGTTGCTTTTCCAGAAGGTCTAGAAATTGGCTATCGAATGTCTGATAGTTTTGACTTAAAAGCAGTAGCCGAAATAAGCGGAATGACAGCTGAAACCAAAATTGGAAATAAATCTACATTACTAGGATATCAGCAGATAATTGCAGGCTTACGACCACAGCTGAAATTTGGAAAACATTGGATTTTAGAACCAACGGGAGGAACTACTCTTGTTCGAAGTTTTTCGACAACAAACCGAAAAATTAAAGAAATCTTTAAGGAAAAAGATATTGCAGATCCAAGATTCACTACTACTTTTTATGGAGCACTAGCTCTAAAATGGAAATTCTAGAGCTATCTGCTTAGTAAGTTTTTATAGACTACCTCTTTCAATAATTCCTCACGGCGTGTTCTTGAAATAGGTAGTTCTTGTCCTTTTATAAATAGACGTCCGCCAGAAATAGAATCTATATGCGTAACATTTACCAAAAATGATTTATGGACTCTAAAGAAAATTTCTTTGGGAAGTGTTTCTTCTAATGAAATCATGGTTTGATGAATAATCAGCACTTTATCTTTAAAATGAAGTTTAGCATAATTTTGCATTCCTTCAATATATAAAATATCAATCCACGAAATTTTCTGAAACCCTTCTTCCTGACGCACATATAAAAAAGGATCTAATTGATTTTGTTTTGGTGAACTCAGCATTTGATGCCATTGTTTTGCTTTTAAGGAAGCCTGATAAAAACGCTGAAAAGTAATGGGTTTTAACAAATAATCTACAACCTGAAGACGGTATCCGTCTAAAGCATGTTCTGAATAGGCAGTTGTAAAAATTACCAAAGGCGGATTTTCTAAAGATTCTAAAAACTCCAATCCCGTAAGATAAGGCATATTGATATCCAGAAACATCAAATCGATTTGCTTTTCCTGAAGAAACGAGGTCGCTTCAAGAGCCGAAGCACAAGTGCCGACAGTTTCGAGGAAATCAATTTTAGAAACAAAATCTGCTATTCCGTTTCTTGCTATAGGTTCATCGTCGATTATGAGACATTTCATTTTCATAGTTTTTTTGTTTCTGGTAGATTTTTTCTTTAAAAATTTTCAAAATCATTTTAATCCTTTTAATCTGTGGCAAAAAAATAACCGCAAAGTTCGCAAAGATATACGCAAAGTTCGCAAAGTCTTAATTTTTAAAAGGATACAAAGATCACTAAGCGTTTCGGATTAAAAAATTTGTGCTAATTCGTGCAATTTGTGGCTAAAAAATCATTTCAAATCTAAAGTCACTGTAACTGTAAAATCAGAATCGGTTTTCTGGATATCTAATTTGTGTTTTTCTGGATATTGTATTTCCAGTCTTTTTTTTACATTCTCTAAACCTAATCCTTGATTTTTTGAAGGTATTTTATATTGTTCTGTATATGAATTTTCTATTTTAAAATTCAGCTGATGATTTATTTGCTCGCAAGACAAATGCACAAATCCTTTTTGATTTGGAAGTCTGGAAACATGTTTAAAAGCATTTTCTATTAAAGGAACCAAAAGCAGTGGTGCAATTTGAAGCTGTCCATCTTCGATATTCCATTTGCTTTTTACCTCCAATTCATTTCCCCAACGGGTTTCTTCAACGGCAATTAAATCTTTTAAATATTTAATTTCAAGATGCAAAGGCACATACTCCTTATTGCATTCGTACAATTGATAACGCAAAATATCCGAAAACTGAACCAATAAATCTGAAGCTAATTTTACATCGCTTTGCATTAGAATATGGATATGATTTAACACATTAAACATCAAATGCGGATTGATCTGATCTTGCAAAATCTTGATTTGCGCTTCTAAATGAACTTGCTGCAATTGCGCATGACTTCTTTCGATAACATTATGTTCCTGATAAAACCGAAGTCCGCAGGCTGTGCTACTTATTAAAATTGCCGCTGGAATGCTGCCATAAAATTGTGTCCACAAAAACTGAAGTGTACTCAAATCAGCTTGATCGGGATATAACCTGCTTCTTGATTCTGGATTTGAAAAAACAGCATATATGGTTGCGAGGCAAAATGACAAAATAAGAACCACCACAATACCTTGCATGGCAAACAAAGCCATTTTATTTTTTCGCAAAGCACGAGGCAATAATACATCACTTAAAAAATGCGCTAAAGCGGTTGAACAAAATAAAATTAAAACGGACTGGGAAAAAGCAGACCAAAAACTGTAATCTTCTATTAGCTGTCCCCAAATTGTAAAACCTAACAGACACCAGAAAAAGACTAAAAACATCCAATGCCTATTTTTATTGATTGCAATCATCTATAAATAATTTCTTGAGAAAATTTAACTTCAAAAGTAGTTCTATATTTTTTAAACAAACAGCAAAGTAGCATAAACCACAAGCGTTATTCAAATTAGTTTGACGAACTGCGTTTTTATTTTGACAAATGGAATTTAAAAGCAATATAAAATAACCCCGACAGTTTTTTAAAACTTATCGGGGTTCAAAAAATTATCTAATTGACAAATTATCTCAATTGTCCAATTACTTCTCTCCTAATTCTTTCTTGTACAACTCAATATTAATTGCTGTTTTTTCGTCCAGCTCTGGTTCTTTAATATCGGTGTGTTTTTTCATTTCTTCCCAGATAATTTTCGCTACAATATATCGTGACATTTCTTTATCATCGGCAGGAACAATATACCATGGCGCATGAGCTGTAGAAGTTTTATTGATAGCTTCTTCATAATATTTCATGTATTCATCCCAATAGCCACGCTCTTTCAAATCGCCTGGCGAAAATTTCCAATTGTGCTTTTCTTCTTCCAAACGGCGCAACAAACGTTGGCGCTGTTCTTCTTTGCTCAAATGCAGATAGAATTTCATTACGATTGTCCCGTTTTGGCAAATATGCTTTTCAAAATTATTAATCTGTTCAATCCTATTTTTCCAAAAATCAGGCGTAATATCATCAACAGATTCAATCCCTGGCAAGTTTTCAGACAGCACATATTCAGGATGAACACGTGTAACCAAAACATTTTCGTAATGTGTCCTATTAAAAATAGCAAATTTCCCTTTTTCTGGAAGAGCAATATAATGGCGCCACAAATAATCATGTTCCAGTTCTGCCGAAGTTGGCGTTTTAAAACTATGCACCACTACTCCACGCGGATTAAACTCTTTAAAAACTTCGCGAATCAAACTATCTTTTCCCGAAGTATCCATTCCCTGAAGGCAAATCAAAACGCTGTATTTATTGTGCGCATACATTACATCTTGCAAATCGCTCAATTTGGCTTGAACTTTATCTAATTTTTCTTCTTTTTCATCATCATCGGCTTTTACATCTAATAAAGTTGGAATTTCTTTTAGTTTAATTTTTTCGACAACTTTAAAATCATTCGGGTTTATTGATTTCATATTTTCAAATTTTATATCATAAATATACTACTTTTACGAAGGAAATTCTTTCTATTCGATTTATAAAATATTACTAAAATGAGAAAGTTAAGACAAGAAGATATGGATGATCTTATTAATAAAATTAAATCAACAGATCATATATTAGTGAAAGCAAATAAATTATCTTATTTTATTTCTGATGCACTTCGAGAAAATCAAATAACATTATATGAAGGCTACGTTCTTAATTTAGAAATAATTAAATTAAATCGAATTAGTTACACTCAACCAGCTTGGAACAAGAGTGTTCAAATAAGTACATGTGTAACTATTTTAAATCAATATTTATTAGCTAAAATCTTTGATAATAGTGCTGGTGCCGAAATGTTAAAAAAAATAGCAGCAGAAGCATTTCTCCTTAATAAAGAAAAAAGATCACATTATATAATGGATCATTATAAATCTTATTTTGAGAATAACAATTCAGAAAAATTACTTCAAGATTTATTAGAGATAAGAAATAATTATGACAAGTTATCTGATGACGATGGCCCATATCATGTAGAAGCATTTCCATATCATTTCCATCACCCCGAAAAGATTTTATTAGAAAAAAACAACTCATTAGATCAAAATATATCCAGTGAAGTTGAAAACATCCTTATTTATTTAAATACCTAGTTACAAAAATTCATGGAAAAATTTACATTAGAAATATTATTTCAAATAATCGGAATCGGTTCAGCATCAGGATTATTTTACAATAACGATGCGCTTTATGTAATTGGCGACAACAGCGGATTCTTATATGAATACAATATGCAAAATCAGCAACTGAATCAGCATGCTTTGATTGACAATCCGACACAGAATATTCCGAAAAACTTAAAACCCGATTTTGAATCACTTACACATCATAACGATACACTTTATGTTTTTGGTTCTGGTTCGACCGAAAAACGAAACAAAATGATTGAGTTTGATTTGAAGTCGAAAACTGTTTTACAGAAAAATAATTTAGTCGATTTGTATGCCGTAATGCAGAATTTCGGAGAAATAAAACCAGAAGATTTTAATCTAGAAGGCGCTATTTTTGATGGTGAAAACTGGTATTTATTCAATCGCGGAAATGGCATTTCTAACAAAAACACCATTTTTACCATTCACGCCAAAAATCTAGGAGAAGAATTTGCCTTGATTTCGGTGAATTATAAACTTCCAAAAATAAAAGGCGTTCGTTCCAGTTTTACCGATGCTATTTTAGTCGACGATAAAATCTATTTCCTCTCAACCGCCGAAGATACAAAATCAACTTACGACGACGGAGAAATCCTAGGAAGTTTCATCGGAAGAATTGATGTAAAAACCATGAAAATCGATTTCACTCAAAAAATTACCTCAACCAACAAATTTGAAGGTCTAACTTTCTATAAAAAAGAAAACAATAAAATTGAATTTTTGCTTTGCGAAGATAATGATACAGAAGTTTTAGAAACGAAGATTTATAAATTGACTTTGCCTATAAGATAAAAATGTAACATTTTTCTTAAAATAGCGTCTTTTACACCAAACAAACTAAGATAAACCAATTTTAATAATGATCAGAAAAACCACTTTCGCTCTTTTACTTTTTATTACAAATCAAGTCACACAAGCTCAGTACAAATATCCTACAACTCCTGAGCGTCCTGTTGTAGATGATTATTTTGGAACAAAAATCACAGATTCTTATCGATGGATGGAAGACATGAATAGTCCTGAGGTACAAAAATGGTTCAAAGATGAATCAAATTTCACTAACTCTATTGTAAAAACTATTTCTGGACGTGATGATCTTTTTAAGAGAATGAAAGAAATCCAAGCTTTGGGTGGAGATCAATACGGTTACATTAGAAAGGTTGGAGATGTTTATTATTATACTAAAAATAAAAAAAATGAAAATATCGATAAATTGTATCTCCGTAAAGGTAAAAACGGAGCCGACATTTTATTGATAGATCCTAGTACGATCAAAAAAGGGGCAACTATTACAAGTTTTATTATTAGTCCTGACAATAAAAAATTAGCGGTAACTATATCTCAAGACGGTGCAGAAGTTTGTGATCTCCAAATTATGGATCTTGAATCGAAAAAGTTCCTTTCGGATAAACTTACACCTGTTTGGAGCGAATTCCCTTTTGAATTTACTCCAGATAGTAAAGCCATAACATATACACAAATGGTTACCCGAGATAATACAAGTGAAGATTTTTTGAAGAATATGAAATCTTTCCTTCACATTATTGGCACTGATTCTAAAACAGATAAAATACTGGCTTCAAAAGAAAACAATCCTGAATTAGGCATTCTGTCTGAACAATTCCCTTATGTTACGTTTTCTAATGATTATGCGTATATAATTTTAAATATTGGGTCTACAAAAAATGAAGAATTCTCTTTTTACGTGCCATTTTCAGAACTTGGAAAATCAAAAATTAATTGGAAACCATTAATTAAATATGAGGATGAAATAACAGGAAGTCACATTATTGGTGACAAACTATTTTTTCTTACTCACAAAAATGCGCCAAATTATAAACTTGCCTATACAAGTATAAAAAACCCAAATTTTAATAATGCCACAGTCCTTGTTCCAGAAAACGACAAAGTAATACGTAGATTAAGAAAGTCTAAAAACTTCATCTATTATAATTTGAGCGACGGAATCAATCAGGAAATTTTTCAAGTTAACGCCAAAACTTTAAAAACCAAAAAGATTCCATTACCAGTCGGTTCTAATGGCGGTTATCCATTAAGTGCACATGAAAACGACGATATGTTATTATTTAACAATGGTTGGGTTACACCTTCGACAGATTATGATTATAATAGCTTAACAGGTAAACTAGAAAAAAGCAAGGAATTAACTTCAAATGGCGCTTTTCCTGACTTTAGCAAAGATTACGTTGTAAAAGAGATAGAGGTTCCAAGTCATGACGGTGTAATGGTACCTTTATCTATAATTTATCCTAAAAGTATTAAAATGGCTGGTTCGACACCTTGTTATATTACAGGATACGGTGGCTACGGAATTAGCGAATATCCGTATTTTGTCGGGCCTAGTTTAATGACTTTATTAGAACAGAACACTATCGTAGCTTTTGCCCACGTAAGAGGAGGAGGTGAAAAAGGCAACCAATGGCATGTAGACGGAATGAAAGCTAAAAAACCAAATACATGGAAGGACTTTATTGCCTGTTCAGAATATCTAATAAAAGAAAAATATACGTCTAAAGAGAAACTTATTGGAAATGGAGTTAGTATGGGAGGTGTATTGATTGGACGAGCAATCACAGAACGTCCTGATCTTTACAAAGTTGCACTTGTAGAAGTAGGTTGCACAAACACCTTAAGAATGGAAACGACTCCAAATGGTCCAAACCAAATACCTGAAGTTGGTTCATTAAAAAATGACGAAGATGTAAAACATATAATAGAAATGGATTCGCAGAGTAAAGTAAAGAAAGGCGAAAAATATCCAGCAGTTTTTATTAGAACAGGTATAAACGACCCTAGAGTTACTCCTTGGGAACCAGGAAAATTTGCCGCTATTTTACAAAACTATAACAGCTCAGAAAATCCAATTTTGTTACATGTTAACTATGCAAGCGGCCACCATTCCAATGATTTAGATGTTACATTTGGAGACGAAGCCGACATGTTTGCTTTTGCATTATGGCAGGTTGGAAATACTAAATTTCAAATTGCGAAATAATAATATTTGCGAATCTTTGTGATAAAACTACAACACAAAGATTCGCAAAGTTTTTTATATAGATTCTCTAAATCATAAAAAAACATATTCTTGTTAATGAAACAACTCTACAAAATCATATTCATTCTATTTTTTATCAGCCTTAAAATTTATTCTCAAACAGAAGAAGCAATAATTTACTTTAAAGATGGAGATTCTATTGAAGGATTTGCTTCTTTAAATTTCAACAAAATAAAATTTAAGGTTGCGCCCGAAGACAAGCCTGATACTTGGAATGAAGAGTTTGTTAAAAAAATCACGTTTCTTAATTTTAATGCTAGACGGACTTTTGAATATGTGAAATTAAATTCATTAGACAAGCCAAAACTGGTCGAGATCATTATTGAAGGAGAAGCTACCTTATATAAAAAATTTGGTTCAGATTTTAGTCTTCTCGATCAAATTTATAATCCTCATGAGGAACGACCAGCAACTTACAATCCTCAAACCAATTCTTTTTCTCAACCAACTGAACCTTCTGAATTTTATTATATAAAAAAAGCAAAAGACAAATATCCCACTTGTATAAACTGCGGTGTTGTAAACTCATGGAGAAAAAACACTTCAAAAGTTTTTGCTGACTGCGATTTTATCGTCAAAAAACTAAAAGGCGACAAATGGATTTTCGAAGACATTAAAGAAATCGTAGAATTTTACAATGATGTTTGCTTAGGAGAATAATTACGATAAGACGCACTGCAGTACGTCTCTACAAAAACCTTTGTACCTTTGAACCTTTGCAACTCTGAACCTAAAAAAAATATTTTAATATTTTTTTCACCCCTGTCCCAACCTTTTTATCTCTTTTACTCTCTATACAAGAAAGACAACAATTGTGATAAACGAGACTCAAATAGCAAACTGTAAAAAAATGCACCGCGATGCCCAGCGTCAGGTGTACGAATACATGGCGCCAAAGTTGTACCGCCTTTGCAAAAGATATTTAAAAAAGGAAGAGGAAATCGAAGAAGCTTTGGCCGATTCTTTCTTTACAATTTTCACCAAACTAGAACAGTTAAAAGAAGCTTATGCTTTTGAAGCTTGGGCAAGACGTATAACTGTAAATCATTGTTTGGCGACGATTCGTAAAGAAACCAACTTTAATATGTATTTAGATGATGTGAAACTGCTTTCGCAGCCTTCTGTCGACGAACTGAATACATTGGAAGAAGAAGATTTACTTAATTTATTAAACCATATTCCTGACGGCTGTAAAACTGTGTTTAACCTTTTTGTCATTGAAGGTTTCTCACACAAAGAAATAGCCGAAATGCTGAAGATTTCTGAAGGTACCTCAAAATCACAATTGAATGCCGCTAAGACCAAACTGAAAGAACTGGTTAATAAACTGTATTATCAAAAAGCAAAATAGTCATGGACAATCAAGATAAATTATTCGATAAAATAAAAGAAGCTTCGCAAAAAGCCGAGTTTCAAGACTTTCCAGGAATGGAAAAAGTCTGGGCGCGCGTAGAAGAAAAACTGGACAAAAAAGAAGATAAAAAAACAATTGCATTATGGAAAAAAATCGCGGTTGCCGCTTCTCTTCTATTATTGCTTTCTTTAGGTTTTCAGTTTTTGCATTCTAATGAAGAAATTGTAACAGAAACTCCAAAAGTAGTTTTGGAAGAAAAACAAATCAAACAGCCACAAACCGAAGAACCTATTTTAAATCAAAATGATGCCACTTCTTCTGGAATAGTTTCAAGTGAAGAGGCTGTTAAAATTTTAGACAATCAAACTAAAAATAAAGAACGAGTTACGGTTCAAGAAATAACGGCTCCTCAAGCAGGACCTGTTCAATCTGCGCCAGCGCCAAGTATTGCTGCAGAAGCAGTTGTTTCTGCAAATGCACCTATTAAAGGTGAATCTTATGAGGAAGAGAATAACATCCTTTCAAAAAAAGAAGTAATACCAGAAATGGGCTATTCGAGTTATCCTCAAAGAGAGTCTGCAAAAGTGGCTTATTCAGCAGCGCCAACACAAAAAGCTAAAAAAAGTAGTCCTTTGGTAGTTCTTAACGGAAATGCGTTAGCACACAGTGATGATGCAAAAAAAGATAAAATGATTCAAAACGAACTTCCGAATCTACAACCAGAAAATTTAGATTCGCTTGTAGTTCTTGACGAACCTTTATATATCATTGACGGAATTTATTATTCAGAAAATGATTTATTCGGTAAAAATCCAACAAGTCCTTATGCGCCTTTGGACAAACAAGACATTAAAACCATAACGATTTTACAAGACCTTGAAGCAACCGAAAAATATGGCGAAAGAGGCAAAAAAGGAGTTGTTATAATTACTACAAAAAACGGAAAACCGGCTTCGAAAAAATAATCAGGCCACAACAAAACTTTGTCAAAGTTTGAAACTTTGACAAAGTTAAATCTCAACATTAATTCTAAAACTTATTATCATGAAAAGTCTAAAACTTATTTCATCAGCCATTGCTATGCTTATATGTTTCGTAAGCTTGGCACAAGAAAGAACGATTTCTGGAATTATTTCAGATGAAACGAAACAGCCACTTCCAGGTGTAACCGTTTTAAATCAGAACACAAAAACCAGTGTTTATACAAATTTTGATGGCCAATACAGTATTCAAGCAAAAACAGGTGACATGTTGGTTATCAGCTTCATTGGATACAAAAGTCAAAGCCAAAAGGTTCAAAATTCAAATATAATTAATATAAAACTCCTTGCAGATAATCAGACATTAAACGAAGTTGTAGTGGTTGGTTATGGCGTAAGCAGTTCAGAATATGAAGACCGAAGCTATGCTCGTGCTGAAAGAAGAAGAGAGAAAAAAGATGCACAGGCTCTTAAAGGAAAAGTTGCAGGAATTCAAGTTCAAAATTCTATGGGTTATTCTGCTATGCCAAGCCCAACTGTTGCTATTCGTGGCACTGCATCAGTTTCTCCTAAAAATGAACCAATGTATATTATTGACGGAGTTCCAGCAAAAGCCAATCAAATGGCAAAAATAAATCCGAATGATATTGATAATGTTTCTGTTTTAAAAGATAAAGATGCGACTTCAATTTATGGAAGCAAAGCTTTAAACGGCGTTGTAGTTATTTCAACTAAAAATGAAATCTATAAAAACCTTTCAGAAAAAGAATTGGATAAAAAATTAAATATTATACCAATTCCGACTGAACCAACTCAGGAAGATTATGACGCTTTTGTTGAAAATGCTTTCGAAAGTCCAAAAACAGCTCCGCTTTCTACATTTTCTATAGATGTTGATAATGCTTCTTATACCAATATCAGACGTTTTTTAAACAACGGACAGGAAGTTCCTAAAGATGCAGTTCGTGTAGAAGAAATGGTTAATTTCTTTAAATACACTTATCCGCAACCAAAAAATGAACATCCGTTTTCTATCAACACAGAAGTGAGCGATTCGCCTTGGAATAAGAATAATAAAATTTTGAAAATTGGTTTACAAGGAAAAAACATTCCAACCAATGATTTACCAGCGTCAAACCTTGTTTTCCTAATTGATGTTTCGGGTTCCATGAGCGACATGAATAAATTGCCTTTATTGAAACAATCTTTAAAAATATTGGTAAACGAATTACGTGCAAAAGACAAAGTTGCGATCGTGGTTTACGCAGGCGCTGCAGGAATGGTTTTACCTCCAACTTCTGGAGACGAGAAAAAAACGATTATAGATGCTTTGGATAAATTACAATCTGGAGGAAGCACAGCAGGTGGCGCAGGAATTGAGTTGGCTTATAAAACAGCAACTGAAAATTTCATTAAAGGCGGAAACAATCGTGTAATTCTAGCAACCGACGGTGATTTTAATGTCGGAAGTTCTTCTAATTCTGATATGGAAAAACTAATCGAAGAAAAAAGAAAAACAGGCGTTTTCTTGACTTGTTTGGGATACGGAATGGGAAATTACAAAGACAGCAAAATGGAAATCTTGGCCGATAAAGGAAACGGGAATTATGCTTACATCGATAACATTCAAGAAGCAAATCGTTTCTTAGGAAAAGAATTCAAAGGTTCAATGTTTGCAATCGCGAAAGATGTAAAAATTCAAATCGAATTCAACCCGAAACAAGTTCAGGCGTATCGTTTGATAGGTTATGAAAACAGAAAATTGCGTCCAGAAGATTTCAAAAATGACGCGATCGATGCTGGAGAATTAGGAAGTAATCATACCGTTACGGCTTTGTATGAAATTATTCCAGCTGGTGTAAAAAGTGATTATTTAGCTGAACAGCCAGATCCTTTAAAATATACTAAAACCGAAACCAGTTCAAACAATTATAGCAACGAATTGGCTACAATCAAATTCCGTTACAAAAAACCTGATGGAAATAAAAGCATTGAAATGATTCAGGTAATCGAAAACAAATCAGTTGCTTTGGATAAAGCGAGCGATGATATGAAATTTAGTTCTGCTGTAGCTTGGTTCGGTTTGAAATTGAGAGATTCAAAATTAATCGCTGTCAAGTCTTCTGAAGAAATTGTAAAACTAGCGAAGCAAGGAAATTCAAACGATGGCGAAGGTTATAAAGCTGAGTTTATTCGTTTGGTAGAAACTTCTAAGCAGTACAATTAGAAAGTAAGTATGAAAACCATAAAATTTCTTTCATTCACTTTTTTAATGCTAATTAGTTATGGAGCAATGGCGCAAGAGAAAACAGTTTCAAGAAAAACAAAAGACACTGTTCTTGCGCCACAAGTTCAATCTTCTAAAATCAGAATATGTGCCCCGTCTAAATCTGCTTTCATTAAACCTCTTTATGTTTTAGACGGGAAAATAGCCGATAGCTTAAAAGTTTCTAAAATCAATCCTAATGACATTGAGTCTTTAAAACTATTGCACGGACCAGAAGCTAAATTACTTTATGGAGATCAGGGAGCAAATGGCGCAATTATTATAACTCGCAAAAAATAAGATTTTAAGCCAATCTTTCACAAAACATATAATTAGTCCATATTTTATTACATTTGCGGCTTTATTTTTCAAACTTATTTTACACACGTATGAATCCTATTTTAAGCCAAAATCTATTTTTAGTAAAAGAACATATTGGAATGTTCAAAGCCGCAAACAATTACGATATCTATCATCCAGAAACCAATCAAATCATTATGAACTGCCGAGAAAACAATCTTGGTTTCTTCACAAAAGTATTTCGTTTTACAGATTATAAAAGAGCAACTCCATTTAATGTTGAAATTACAACCGCTTCTGGAGAAAAGTTAATTACAGTAAGAAGAGGTGTTGCGATATTCAGATCAACTGTTGAAGTATTGGATGAAAAAGATCGTTTGGTTGGAACTTTCAAACAAAAATTTTTCTCCATCGGAGGACGATTTGAAATTTTAGATAAAAACGAAAAACCTGTTGCAACGCTTCAAGGAAAATGGACTGGCTGGGATTTTAAATTCTCACATGAAAATAAACAATTGGCTCAAGTAAGTAAAAAATGGGCAGGATTAGGAAAAGAGTTTTTTACAAGTGCCGATAATTATGTTCTTCAAATTGAAGACACAGTTGCAGCTGATAGTCCGTTGAGACAATTGATTTTAGGAGCTGTCATGTGTATTGACATGGTTCTAAAAGAATAGCAAAAAGTTGTTAAACTTAGATTAAGAATACCTTTTAAAGCATCATTTTAGTTTTCAAAACCTTATTTTTGTAAGACTTAAAATGATGCTTTCTGCATTTCTAAAAACACAATCATGACCGACTTAAAAAATAAAAACGCCTTTATTACTGGCGCAGGAAAAGGAATAGGAAAAGCTGTAGCAATTGCTTTGGCAAAAGAGGGTGTAAACCTGATTTTGGTTTCTAGAACCAAAAGTGATATTGATCAATTGGCAGAAGAAACTTCGAAATTGGGCGTAAAAACTTTGGCTTTATCTGCTGATGTTTCTGATATCAATTCTATCAATTCTGCCGTTGAAAAAGCTATTGCTGAATTTAAACACATCGATATTTTAATCAACAGCGCCGGAATTGCTTCTTTTGGAAAATTCTTAGAATTGGAGCCTGAAGCTTGGGAAAGAATTATTCAGGTGAATTTAATGGGAACGTATTATACAACTCGTGCGATTATCCCAAACATGATCGAAAGACAAACTGGAGATATCATCAATATTTCGTCAACTGCGGGATTAAACGGAAACGCATTGACAAGTGCTTATAGCGCTTCTAAATTTGCTGTTTTAGGTTTAACTGATTCTTTAATGCAGGAAATGAGAAAACACAATATTCGTGTTACTGCGCTAACGCCAAGTACAGTTGCAACTGACATGGCAAAAGATTTAAATTTAACTGACGGTAACCCAGAAAAAGTAATGCAGTCTGAAGATATGGCAGATTTAATTATTGCTCAACTAAAACTAAACCGAAGAGTGTTTATCAAAAACAGCAGTATTTGGTCTACTAATCCTTAAAACTAAATTCCAATTGCTTTGAGATTGGAATTTGGAATTTAAGTATTGGTATTTAAAATATTAAAGCCTTCAAAAAAATTCTGACCAACTTTGTCAAAGTTTAAAACTTTGACAAAGTTCTAACCAATCCTAAACTTAAAATTTAAATTTCAACTGCAATTGGAATTTGGAATTTAAGTATTGGAATTTTAAACAAATACGATGGAACAATATTTAAGACAATTGGTTGAAATAGAATTTCAAGATAAAAAACAGATTTACTCTGGATTTCTTATTGATTATTCTGATGATTGGATTTTGCTTCGAAATAATCCAGTCGATTTTGTTTTGGATGGTTTTGTTATCCTAAGAAACAAAAATATTGAAACCGTAAATAGAGATCATGATTTAGCTTTTACAGAAAAAGTAATTCGCTTGAAAGGATTAAAAATCAATTCTGATGATATTATTCCTATCAAGGATTTGGCTTCAATTATTAATTACGTTTCAGAGAAATACGGCATTTTTCAAATCGCCAAAAAATCATCAAAATCTGCTTATTTAGGAAAACTAATAGCATTAACTGATGAAGAGCTAACCATAGATTTCTTAGATACAAGAGGTCAATTTGGCGGAGAATTAGACTTTAATCCAGAAAAAATTCGGGTTATAGAGTTTGATACAGATTATATTAATTCTTTGAAATTGGTTGTTCAGGATAATGAATAATATATAAAACAGAAAAGCCCTTTTAATCAAAAGGGCTTTTTTATTTGTTATGTGTAAACTTTGTCAAAGTTTGAAACTTTGACAAAGTTCTTAAAACCATTAATTAAGCTTCTGCCAGTTTATTCAAAAACTCAATTCGCACACTTCCATCTTCATCAATTTTAGTTAAATTGATTTCTTGTAAAGTATTTACCAATTCTGGATTCCAAGGCGTTTTTACTTTTACGTAATTTTCAGTAAATCCGTGAATGTATCCTTCTTTATTTTCACTTTCAAAAAGAACTGTCCTGTTTGTACCTAACTGACTTTCGTAAAAAGCACGGCGCTTTTTAACTGATAAACCACGAAGCATTTTACTGCGTTTAGCACGAACATTTGAAGGAACTACGCCTTCCATATCTGCCGCTTCTGTATTATCTCTTTCTGAATAAGTAAAAACGTGTAAATACGAAATATCTAAATCATTTAAGAAATGATACGTTTCTAAGAAATGTTCATCTGTTTCTCCTGGAAAACCAACAATTACATCAACACCAATACAAGCATGAGGCATTACTTCACGAATTTTAGCAACACGCTCTGTGTATACTTCTCGCAAATAACGTCGTTTCATTAATTTCAAAATATCATTGCTTCCTGATTGCAGCGGAATATGAAAGTGCGGTACAAAAGTTCGGCTTTTTGATACGAATTCAATTGTTTCGTTTTTCAAAAGATTTGGTTCGATTGACGAAATTCGTAAACGCTCAATTCCTTCTACTTTATCCAAAGCTTGAACTAAATCTAGAAAAGTATGTTCGTGTTTTTTATTTCCGAACTCGCCTTTTCCGTAATCACCTATGTTAACACCAGTTAAAACAATTTCACGAATATTTTGAGCTGAAATTTCTTTAGCATTTTTAAGAACATTTTCTAAAGCATCACTTCTAGAAATTCCTCTTGCCAACGGAATTGTACAATACGTACATTTATAATCGCAACCGTCTTGAACTTTCAAAAATGCTCTTGTACGATCACCAATAGAATAACTTCCTACGTAGAAATCAGCTTCTGCAATTTCGCACGAGTGCACTTCACCCATATCATTTTTGCTCAAATCATGGATATAGTCTGTGATTTTGAATTTTTCTGTAGCGCCCAAAACCAAATCAACTCCATCAACTGCAGCCAATTCTTCCGGCTTCAATTGAGCATAACAGCCAACAGCAGCAACAAAAGCTTTCTCATTCAGCTTCATTGCTTTCTTTACGACTTGCTTAAATTGTTTATCGGCATTTTCTGTTACAGAGCAGGTATTGATTACATAGATATCTGCAACATCTTCAAAATCGACGCGGTCAAAACCTTCGTCATTAAAACTTCTGGCAATTGTAGAGGTTTCTGAAAAATTCAGTTTACAACCCAGCGTATAAAAGGCAACTTTCTTTCTATTTTCCATAATTTGTCTTAAATTAATGAAATCGTTGTCAAAAAATTTAAGGCTGCAAATTTACAAACAATATTCATCAAAAGAAAGCGATTAATACACTTCCAGTCAATAATTTGCGGTAATGTTAATTTAGAAACATTCAAAAGCTAATCTTTTTTATCTTTAATTGAAAAAAAGTAAAGCATTCAATTTTTCAAATTTTAACATTCGGATAAGAATAAAATGACAAAATAATCGACTAAATGCAATTTTTATCGATTAAATACATTTTTTTCGGTTTTAAATTCAAAATTTCTTACATTTACCATTGTTATGAATCAAGTTGCCAATAAATTCATATTAGAGAATTTTAATACCCTCTAATTAATTTAATAATAATTCAGTCATAACAATTTTGAATTTTACTCGTTATGTTGTTGTTTTGTGTTACAAAATGAAATGGGAAAGCCGAAAACCAAAGAGAGTAGGCAAAATTATAATAACAAATACCACGCTTTATGAAAGCATTTTTACCCACGATCTGCTTGATGTTCTTAACCCTATTTAGTTCGCAAGCGCAAACTAATGCACCAGCCGCAAATGCAAATCCATTTCCTACTATTAGCACATTGACGACTTGGGCAAGCTTTAACTCACAACAGCAATTTGATGTTGCTATTCGTGCAGTTGGGTTTAAGTTTGAAGTTAAAGAACCAGGTGAAGGATCTACAGCTTATACCTACATTCGTAAAGTAACTGTTAATGATGTAAACTATACGGATAGAATTGTATACAGAATTACCAATAATAATTCTGCAAGTATCATTTCTTTAGTAACTGCTTCTACTGATTTGGTTAGTTTATACACACCGCAATTAGCAAGTTTTAAAAACAACAACTGTAAAACTGAAATGTCTAAAGACAAAAACACAACTTGCAGCTGTTACGAAAGTGCTAATTTTGCAATCGATCTTTGCGACGAACGTGTAAAATTAACTATGGGTGACGGAAATAAATACTTTGTTTCTGTAGCTAAAAAATAATTATAACTCTGATTTGTTTCCAAATCTTTACTGACTTTTAAGTATGTAAAGATTTGGAACACATTTCTTAGTTTGAGTTTGGATTTTTAAGTTCGTACCAAACTTCTAATTCTTCTTGATATTCGAAAGAATTCACAAAATGGAAACCTAGTTTTTCTAAAATTTTTCTTGAGTTTTCGTTTCCTGCATCTGCGTAAGCATAAAGCATTTCTACTTTCATTTCGTTAAAAGCACGATCAATAAAAGCTCTTCCCGCTTCGGTTGCGTAGCCTTTTCCCCAATGTTTTTCAATAAATCGGTATCCTAGCTCGTAAAAGTTTTTGTGATTATTGATTTCGTCTGTAATAAACTTTATTCCAGACCAGCCAATAAATTCGTTTGTATCTTTGAGAACAACTGCCCATCGGCCTGTTCCAAGATCTTTGTATTGTTTATGAACAAACTTGATGTACTCAATGCTTTCGTCAATATGTTTTACAGGTCTATTTCCAACATACAGATGCACATTCGGATTAGAATCTAATTCGAACATTCCTTCAGCGTCTGAAAGCTCAAGTGGCCGTAAAATAAGACGTTCCGTTTCTATTTGATTTTTCATTTTAGTTTAGTTTAAAATATAACGTGTTACTACTTCAGCAACACCATCATTATTATTTGAAGCTACGATTAAATCGGCTTTGTCACGTAGCTCGGGAGTCACATTATCAACCCAAACTCCTAAACCCGCATATTCGATCATCGTTAAATCATTTCCTGCATTTCCAACCGCGATAATTTCACTTTGATGAATTCCTAATTTATCAGCCAAATACTTTAAGCTAGCCGCTTTATCAATTCCTTGCTGCGCAGCTTCTAAGAAAAATGGCTTTGACATCGAAACACTTAAATGCGGCATAGCATCTTTTAAATCGTTTTCTAACGTTTTTAAATACGCTGGATCTTGAAGCAAGATACATTTAACCGCTGGTCTGTCTACATAATCTTTAAAGCTTGAAACTTTATGATGCGCCATTCCTGTAATTTCTTTTTCGACTTCGATAAATTCCGAATCCGTTTCGCTGATAATTTCGTCATCCAAATACGTGATAATATGTGCATTTTTCTTTACGCTATAATCGTAAAGCGCGTGAATTTGTTCTACAGTCAATTTCTGTTCAAACAAAACTAAATCGTCTTTAACACGGCTAATTATTGCTCCATTAAAAGAAATGATATAAGAATCGTTTTTATCTAATTCCAACTCTTTTGCATAAGCCGTCATTGCAGTAGTCGGTCTTCCAGAAGCCAAAACCACATAAACACCTTTTGCCTGAGCTTCTAATATTACTTTTTTATTTAAATCTGAAATTCTGTGATCGTCTGTCAACAAGGTATCATCCATGTCGAGCACTAACATTTTGTATTGCATTTTTTTATAGTTTGCAGTCTCAGTCTCAGTTTTCAGTTTATATTGTGACTGAAAACTGAGACTGAAAACTCTTAAAGACTCATTCTGAAATTTTCAATAACTGGATTTGCTTTTGCAAAATCGGTTTCCTGAATAAAAACCTCAACTGCCAAATCTGTCTGACCAAAACCTCCTAAACGAGCTGATTGAATATTATCTTTTTTTACGGTTTCTACACCTGCTTCTTCTAATCTTTCTTGCAAAGCAATTGCTAAAACTTCACTTCCCGAAAATACTTTCATTAATCCCATGATAATCCATTTTGTTAAGTTCTCAGTCTCAGTCGCAGTTTTCAGTATCTAAACTGTAAACAGCAACTGAGACTTATAATTTATTCTAATTATATTTTTAATTTAGTTTTCAGTATTACAACTGTAAACTGCGACCGAAAACTGTGACTTATAAAAAATCCCGTTTTTCAATTACTTAGACTGAAAACCGGGACTGAAAACTTTATCGTAAATTATTCCTCTTCAATATCCTCTTCCTCTTCATCAAGCTCCTCTCCTTCTTCATCCATATCAAACAAATAAGGCTCAACCATAATTTTATCTGCCAAAAACTCGATTCTTTCTGTCAAAGCTTCACCAAAAATAATTCGCTGTACTTTAGCAATACTATTTGAAATACGGGTTATTTTTGGTTCATGACGCAATTTCAAAATTTCATCTGCATCATCTAGAATAAACATTTTTAAGCGATTTACGTTGTAACCCGCCGTACTAAACATGTCGTTTAATTTGGTTGGAGTACCAATTAAAACATCAATTCCTGTAGAAACATAGTTTTTATCGTAATCCATATCGCCTTTTTCATTTACACCATAAACTTCTAGATTGGTATATTTCCCATATTTCTCAAAAAGAGCAACCATTTCTAAAACCTTAGCTTTATCTTCAACAATAATCAAAGCGCGTGGCGATTCTTCGTTTTTTCCTGCCAATTGCTGAATTACATTTAAAACAATTGTCGTTGTTTTTCCACTTCCTTTTGGAGAAATAATCACACAATCAGCGCCACTTTTTATGGTCGAAAAGGTTTCCATCTGCAAAGCATTGGCTTCTGTTAAACCATTTTCAATTAGACCATCTTGTAATTTCTCGTTTATCTTTTTTAGTTTCATTTTTTTTTAAGCTTTAGGCATTTGGCAATAAGCTTTAGGCCAAAATTATTGTGTGTTTTTTAGCTTAAAGCATAAAGCTTATAGCTTATTGCGCGAAGCATCTTACTTGCTTGCGAACATTTTTACATCTGTTTCAGAAATTTCGCTTCCTCCCAAAATGATTAATCTTTCCACCACATTTCGAAGCTCGCGAATGTTACCTGTCCAATCATATTCCTGCAACAATTTTATGGCTTGCGCTGAAAATGACTTCACTGCATTTCCTTGTTCTGAAGCTATTTTCTCTGTAAAATGAGAAATTAAAGCTGGGATATCATCACGTCTTTCATTCAATGGCGGAACTTTAATTAAAATTACAGCCAAACGATGGTATAAATCTTCACGGAAACGTCCTTCTGCAATTTCTGTTTTTAAATCTTTATTGGTTGCCGCAACGACGCGAACATCAACTTTAATATCTTTATCAGCACCAACTCTCGTAATCATATTTTCCTGAAGAGCACGCAAAACTTTGGCTTGCGCCGAAAGACTCATATCGCCAATTTCATCTAAGAAAATAGTTCCTTTGTCTGCCGCTTCAAATTTTCCTGCGCGATCTTTAACTGCCGATGTAAAAGCGCCTTTTACGTGTCCGAACAATTCGCTTTCGATTAATTCGCTCGGAATCGCCGCACAGTTTACTTCGATTAAAGGAAATCCAGAACGCTCACTTTTTTCGTGCAATTGATGCGCCACTAATTCTTTTCCAGTTCCGTTTGGACCTGTAATTAAAACTCTGGCTTCTGTTGGAGCAACTTTATCAATCATCACTTTAATATGATTAATCGATTCGCTGTCACCAATCATTTCGTAGTTTTTGCTGACTTTTTTCTTTAGAATCTTATTTTCAACTACTAATTGTTTTTTATCCAAAGCATTACGAACTGTATTCAGCAAACGGTTCAAATCTGGCGGTTTCGAGATATAATCAAAAGCTCCTAAACGCATGGTCTGAATCGCAGTTTCCATGTCTCCGTGTCCCGAAATCATGACCATCGGAATTTCTGGTTTTATCTTTTTTACTTCTTCTAAAACCTCAACACCGTCCATTTTTGGCATTTTGATATCGCACAAAACCAAATCGTAATCGTTGTTTTTTATTTTTTCAAGTCCCGCAACACCATCTTCAGCTTCATCAACTTGATACGAATCATTTTCTTCTGATAATATTTTTACCAAAACTCTTCTGATTGCTGCTTCGTCTTCGACAATTAGTATTTTACTCATTTTTTTTTTAAGGTTCAAAGTTGCAAAGAGGCAGAGGTACAAAGTTTAAAAAATCTTTGTCACCATTTCACACCTTACAACTGTTATACAATCTTTTTTTAGGGTTTAAATATCAGAGGTTACTAGTTACAAAGTAAAAACCTTTGTCCCTTTGTCACTTTGTCACTCTGAACCTTTGTCCCTTAAAAAATTAATATTTCAGCCACTTATACAATTCCTTCCAAGTCGGTTTTTTGCCGTACATTAAAATACCGATTCGGTAGATTTTGGCAGCGAACCAGACAACAAGGAAAAATGTAGCAAACAATAATGATACCGAAATTGCGATTTGCCACC
Organism: Flavobacterium tistrianum; assembly: GCF_003254545.1. Lineage (GTDB taxonomy): Bacteria > Bacteroidota > Bacteroidia > Flavobacteriales > Flavobacteriaceae > Flavobacterium > Flavobacterium tistrianum. The sequence continues at coordinate 33,486 of NZ_QJRH01000061.1, read as the reverse complement.
ACGGAACGCCAAACGGAATACGCATTAACATTACAATTGGCGACGTTAACGGAATCATTGAAAAGATAACCGCAACACTTCCGTGAGGATCATTTACTACAGTAAAAAACCCAATATAAACACTCAAAATCAGAGGCATTAAAATGGGAAGCAAAAACTGCTGAGAATCGGTCTGATTGTCAACTGCTGCACCAATTGCTGCGTAAAATGAGCTATATAAAAAATATCCACCAATAAAATAAATCACAAATCCGATTATAATACTTGCGATGGGCAGATTCCATAATTCGGCAATATACATTTGCGCTGAACCTGAAAACTCATGCTGAGCCGTTTGCATCATTTCTGGAGAAATTCTAGCTGTTGGGCCAACATTTACGCCGAAGAATGCCGAAGCGGCAAACATTAATCCTAAACCAATAATTGCCCAAATTATAAATTGCAGAATTCCTGCTAAAGAAGTCCCTACAATTTTACCAATCATTAACTGAAATGGTTTTACTGATGAAATAATGATTTCGATAATACGATTTGTTTTTTCTTCGATTACGCTTCGCATTACCATATTTCCGTAAATGATAATGAACATCATAATCAAATAGCCAAACGCACCTCCGATTCCAATTTTAATTTCGTTTAAACCTTTTAAACTTTCTTCTCCAGAAGCTTTAACCAAATGAATATTTACATCTGACTGCGCTTTTTGAATAGCAAGTGTATCCAATTTTGCTTCTTCCAGATTTAGTTTTGTGATTTTATTTCCGATAATATCCTGAGTGTTTTCAATAAAAGAAATACTAGGGCTGTTATTGGAAATAAATTCAATTTTACTTTCTAAATCTTTTCTGTTTTCTGTTTTCGGAATAACAATTAATCCGCTGAAATTTTCTTTTGTAATACTGTCTTTTAAAGCATTTACATCAATTTCAGATAAATTGAGATATTTAAATTCAGCTCCTTTTTTGTTTTCTTTTAAAAAATCTGAAACAAAAATTCCAGTTTCATCATGAATTGCAATTCTTTTCGTTTCTGCTTTCATAGTACTCAAATACCCAATAAAAACAGCAATAGCCACAAACAAAAGCGGACTCAAAAATGTCATGACAACAAAAGATTTATTGCGGACTTTAGCAATAAATTCTCTTTTTATAATCAACGAGATGATACTCATAAATAATTAATTTTCAAATTTTAAATCCCACATTCCATTTATAAGCTTGGAATCTGGAATTTCTATATTGGAATTTTTAAATTTTGTTTTCAGTAACCGTTTGGATAAAAATATCGTTTATACTCGGAATTTTCTCAACAAAGTGCGTTACTTGTCCACGTTGCGTTAAGACATTCAACAATTCGTTTGGAGAAGCATTTCCGATCTGAATATTTAATTTTAAATCATCATTTAAAGATTTAAAACTAGCAGGCGAAACAGTAAACTTCTGAGTGATATCATACATTAATCCTTCAACATTATTGGTCAGAATTCCAACTTCGAAACTGTTGGTTCTAAACTGACGCTTTACATCGACCACTTTTCCTTCTATCAGTTTATTAGACTTATGAATTAAAGCAATATTTTCACAAAGTTCCTCTACGCTTTCCATTCTGTGAGTAGAAAAAATAATCGTAGAACCTTGTTCTTTTAAAGCTAAAATTTCGTCTTTAATAATATTTGCATTTACTGGATCAAATCCTGAAAATGGCTCATCTAAAATCAGCAATTTTGGTTTATGCAACACACAAACTACAAACTGAATTTTTTGTGCCATTCCTTTAGAAAGCTCTTGGATTTTCTTGTTCCACCATCCTTGAATTCCTAAGCGGTCAAACCAATAATCCAGTTGTTTTTTGGCTTCGGCTTTAGAAAGCCCTTTCATTTGCGCCAAATATAGACATTGTTCCCCTACTTTCATTGAACTGTACAAACCTCTTTCTTCCGGAAGATAACCAATTGTCTGCACATGCTTTGGCTGTAATTTTTCTCCATCCAAAATTACTTTTCCACTATCTGGCATTGTAATCTGGTTTATGATTCTGATAAGGGAAGTTTTTCCTGCTCCATTCGGACCTAATAGTCCATATATACTGCCTTTTGGCACATTTAATGAAACTTCGTTAAGTGCTACATAATCGCCATATTTTTTTATGACTTTATGTACTTCTAGTAAGTTACTCATGTTGTTTTTAAGGATTTACTGCGTTGCTTCTGCCATTACGGTTCAGCGACTGTAAAAGTAAATAATTACTAGCGAATCTGCGCCATATTACGCAAAAAACCCATTCTATTTTATGCTAGAATGGGTTTTTGATATTTATAGTATTTTAAAAAAGTTCAGATTATGAGAACATATCTTTTACTTTTTCAAAGAATGATTTCTCTGATTTCTCTGGACTTGGAGCAAAGTGCTCGTCTGTTAAAGCATTTTCAAAGAATTGTTTTTGTTCTTTATTTAAAGTTTTTGGAGTCCAAACATTTACGTGAACCAATAAATCTCCGCTTCCGTAACCATTTAAACTTGGAATTCCTTTTCCTTTCAATCTTAAGATTTTTCCAGATTGAATTCCTTCTTCCAGTTTAATACGCACTTTTCCGTTGATTGCTTCAATATCTTTTGAAGCTCCTAAAACTGCTTCTGGGAAACTGATATACAAATCGAAGTGAACGTTTTCACCTTCACGCTTCAAGAATTCGTGCTCAATTTCTTCAATAGCAACAATTAAATCTCCTGGAATACTGTTTCCTGGCGCATCGTTACCTTTGTTAGCAACTTTTAACTGCATTCCGTCAACAACTCCCGCAGGAATTTTGATTGATACTGTTTCGTCTTCTTGAACCATTCCTTGAGCATCTGCCTCAGAAGGTTTTTTATCTAAAATCTGACCAGAACCACCACAAGTAGGACAAGTTGATGCAGATTGCATTCTTCCTAAAATGGTATTGGTTACACGCATTACTTGTCCTTGACCGTTACAAGTCGTACAAGTTTTATACGTTACACCTTTTGCCTGAACTTTACGTTTTACTTTTACTTTTTTCTCAACTCCATTTGCAATTTCTTCCAAAGTCAGTTTTACTTTAATTCGAAGATTGCTTCCTTTCGCACGACGAGGGCCTCCGCCTCCGCCTCCGAAACCGCCAAATCCACCACCAAAAATATCACCAAACTGGCTGAAAATGTCATCCATATTCATGCCTCCATGACCGCCAAATCCGCCAGAACCATCAAATGCTTGATGTCCGTATTGATCGTATTTCGCTTTTTTCTGCGGATCACTTAAAACTTCATAAGCTTCTGCCGCCAATTTGAAGTTTTCTTCTGCCTCTTTGTCGCCTGGGTTTTTATCAGGATGGTATTTTAAAGCACTTTTTCTGTACGCTTTTTTTATTTCGGCAGCATCAGCATTTTTTGAAATGCCTAGTATTTCGTAAAAATCTTTTTTCATAATTTAGGTTAAATTCTAAATCTAAAATTCCAAACTTCAATGTTTAAAAACTGAATTTCAGAATCTTAATTGCTTTTAGTTTCCAACTACAACTTTAGGGTAACGAATAATTTTGTCTCCTAATTTGTATCCTTTTTCAATAACATCAACAATTTTCCCTTTTAATTTGTCAGACGGAGCTGGAATTTGGGTAATTGCTTCAGCGATATCAGCATTGAAAGCATCTCCTACTTGAATTTCAACTTGCTCTAATCCTTTAGAAACTAAAGTGCTTTTCAATTTTTCGTGAATCAACTCAACACCTTTTTTCAAATTCTCATCCTCAGATTTGTTGATCTCTACTGTCGCTCTGTCAAAATCATCTAAAACTGGAAGCATAGCCAATAAAACTTCTTGGTTTGCTGTTTTAAACAATTCAAGACGCTCTTTTGAAGTTCTTTTTTTGTAATTTTCAAATTCAGCAAATAATCGCAAAAACTTATCTTTTTCGTGAGCCAAGTCTTTAGCTAATTGCTCCTCAACACTTAATTCTTCAACAATTAACTGCTCTCCGTTGGCATTGTTCTCTAACGTTACATCGTCTAATTCCTGATCGAATTCTGTATTTTCCGTAGTCATATTACTTTTATTTTTAAAAATATTTTTAAACTTCATTTTTATTTCTTTCTGTTGGATTGCAAAAGTACTGCCAAATCTTATAAAATGTCAAATTGTCACTTTATTAATTATGAGCCATTTAAAAAACGCATTTGCCCAGAAAAAATTTATTATAATTTTAAGACTATTACGTTTTAGTTTATCTTATCTTTGAGACCAATAAAAAACAAATTATTACCACCAAAAATTGAATTTAAGGGTTGGCTTCGGCCTCTAAATAATTATTAATTCAAGTTTACCTTATATTAAAAAAAGCTTCGCCTATAGAGACGAAGCTTTTTTTTATGCTTTCTTCATCTTTAATGTCTTAATGGCAATACCTGAGATCTAAAAAATTATCGCAAAGAACGCAAGGTTTTTTTCACTCTTAAACCTTATAAAAAAGACAAAAGTTCGCAAAGCTTTGTCTTGATTTAGCTTTGCGAACTTTATTTTTTTAAAGTATTCTTAGATAAAAAACTTAGCGTTCTTTGCGGTAAAAATATTTTATTGCACGGGCGGAGGGATTCGAACCCCCATCAACGGTTTTGGAGACCGCTATTCTACCCTTGAACTACGCCCGTAACTTAAGGTTGGCAAATTAAGAGCTTTTTTTCTTCACCAGCAACTATTTTAAGAAGAGATTTTAAAAGAAAACCCTTTAAATCTGCGGGATATAAAGCAAAAACTTTTATCCCAGACAGTTAGCCTAACAAAGTTTTTTTCAATCCTTCGAAATCTACAGAAACCTGTTCTCCTGTCACTAAATTTTTAAGCGTATATGAATTTGAATTAATTTCCTGATCACCAACCAATACTGCAAATGGAATCAAACGTTTATCCGCATATTGAAATTGTTTTCCAACTTTTACATTGTCTGGATATAATTCTACTTTTATATTTTCTTGTCTCAATTTCTGAATCGCTTTTGAAGCATATAAAGCTTCTTTGTCTCCAAAATTTAAGAATATTGCTTTTGAAGTCGCTGCAACGGTTTCTGGAAACAATTGCAATTCTTCTAAAACTAGATAGATTCTATCCAATCCAAAAGAGATTCCAACACCGCTCATATTTTTCAATCCGAAAATACCCGTCAAATCGTCGTATCTTCCACCACCGCCAATAGAGCCCATTGCAACTGTTTTTGGTGCTGCAACTTCAAAAATTGCTCCGGTGTAATAATTTAAACCACGTGCCAAAGTCACATCTAAATCTAAAGTTGCTGTTGACAAACCTAAATCGGCAACATTATCACAAATAAATTTAAGCTCTTCAACACCTTTCATTCCTTCTTCAGAAGAAGACAATAAGTCCGAAAGTTGTGCAATTTTGTCTGCAAAAGTTCCTGAGAAACTAAAAAGCGGCTGCACTTTTACCAACGCTTCTTTAGAAATACCTTTTTCGATCATTTCTTTTTTAACGCCGTCTTCTCCAATTTTATCCAATTTATCAAGAGCAACTGTAAAATCAATTAATTTATCAGAAGCACCAATAACCTCAGCGATTCCGGATAAAATTTTTCTGTTATTGATTTTAATTGTAACACCTTCTAAACCTAAAGAAGTAAAAACCGTATCGTACAATTGAACTAATTCCACTTCCTGCCAAAGTGATTTTGAACCAACAACATCGGCGTCACACTGAAAAAATTCTCTAAAACGGCCTTTCTGCGGATTATCAGCTCTCCAAACTGGTTGGATTTGGTATCTTTTAAAAGGAAATTCAATTTCACTTTGGTGTTGAACAACGTATCTTGCAAAAGGAACTGTCAAATCATAGCGCAACGCTTTTTCAGAAATTTTTCCTGTGAATTTATTCAGTTCGATTCTTTGTTCAAGACTTATTTTTTCAGCAGAATTTAATTGTAATTCTTCAATAGATTCTGGCAATTCGATTTTACTTTTATTGTAGAAAAAGTTCCCAGAATTTAAAATTTTAAAAATCAGACGGTCTCCTTCTTCTCCATATTTCCCCATTAAGGTATCTGAATTTTCAAACGAAGGCGTTTCGATTGGCTGAAAACCAAATTTCTCGAAATTAGCTTTTATGGTTTGAATAATATATTGACGTTTTGACACCTCTGCTGGTGAAAAATCTCTTGTCCCTTTTGGTATACTTGGTTTTGAAGCCATCTTCTTTATTTTAGATTATTGATTTTAGATTTTAGATTTCCTTTGAAAACTAAAAGCCTAAAATTCTTTGACATTATTTCTTTTAATTTTTAAGCGAATGCAAATATCTTACTTTTTAAAATAAATAATAACACTTCGAAAACAAACTTGTAACAAAAACCGTATTTTCGTGACAAATTGGTCATGATGCTAAAATTATTTAAAGAAAATATCCGAATTGCTTTTGGTTCCATCAAAACCCAAATTCTGCGTACTATTCTTACCGTTTTAATTATTGCTATCGGTATTACCGCTCTGGTAGGCATCCTTACTGTAGTTTCTGCATTAGAAAATACAATTTCTACCAATTTTGCATCAATGGGAGCTAATACTTTCAACATTAACCAATACGAAAATACGGTTCGAAATCGTGGCGGAAAGGAGCGCGAAATCATCAATCCAATTATTTCTTATCCTGAAGCTGTTGCTTTTAAAAATAAATACAAATATCCTTTTACAGAAACATCTCTTTCTTTTACCGCAACCTCAAAAGCTGAAGTAAAATATTTAGACACCAAAACAGATCCTGAAATTACAGTGGTTGGTGTTGACGAACATTTCATTTCCAATTCAGGTTTAGAAACTACTTTAGGTCGTTCTTTTAACCAATTTGACATTGACAATAATACCTATTCGTGTATTGTTGGTTCTGATTTTGAAAAAGGGCTTTTAAAGGATGTAAATCCGATAGATAAAATCATCTCGATTCGCGGAGCACGATTTAAAGTTATTGGTGTTCTAAAAGAAAAAGGTTCTACTTTTGGAAATAGTCAAGATTTACGTGTTTTGATTCCGATTCAAGTTGCGAGGTCTTTGTTTTCCGCGCCAAACATCAACTATACAATCAGTGTGATGGTTTCTAAAAAAGAACTTTTAGACGAAGCTGTCGACAATGCTACAAGCACCATGAGAAGGGTTCGTAAACTGAGCCCTGTAAGAGACAATAATTTCGCAATTGGACGCAGTGACGATTTAATAAACCGAATTTTAGGAATTACCAAATATCTGGGCTGGGCCGCTTGGATTATATCCGTTATTACCATTTTAGGATCTTCTATAGCTTTAATGAATATTATGATTGTTTCGGTTACAGAGCGTACGCGCGAAATTGGCGTACGTAAAGCATTGGGAGCAAAAAGATCGACCGTTGCTTTTCAGTTTTTTATCGAAACTTTATTGATCGGACAAATTGGAGGTTTGGTTGGAATCGTTTTGGGAATTCTGCTTGGTTTCGCTATTGCAACCGCCATGAGTTTCGTTTTTGTGATTCCGTGGATGGCGATTTTTGCCGCATTTGCAACCAGTTTCTGTGTTGCTCTAGTTTCAGGCTTGTATCCTGCCATTAAAGCCTCAAAATTAGATCCTATTGAGGCGTTGCGTTACGAATAACTTCATACTCACTTTCCTGCAAGGTTTCAAAAACCTTGTAGGTTTAAACTATAAATATTCTAAAAAAAAGACCTACAAGGTTTTTGAAACCTTGCAGGAAATCATGCGATCATTGTCATAAATATCTTTTCTAAGCTCGACGTTTTCGAAACTCATACTTTCGAGCAAATCAATCATTTCTTTCCCAAGGTATTGGTTGATTTCAAAATATAATTTTCCTTTTTCTAGAAGAGCATTTTTTGCCAATGAAGCAATTTTTCTATAAAAAATCAAAGCGTCGTTGTCTTCCACAAAAAGAGCTAAATGCGGCTCATAGTCCAAAACATTTTTTTTGATTTCTTCTTTTTCTAAATTTCGAACATACGGCGGATTAGAAACAATGATATCAAACTGGCATCTTAATTCTTCTTCTTTTAAAATATCCAATAATGCAAAAGTCACTTCGACATTATTTCTCACAGCGTTTCTTTTAGCCGTTTCAATTGCTTTTTTAGAAACATCAATCGCCACAACTTCTGCATTTGGAATGTTTTTCGCCAAAGAAATAGCAATACAGCCACTGCCCGTTCCTATATCCAGAATTCGTATTTTTTTTGACTTTTCTGTACTTATATTTTCATTAATAATCCATTCTACCAATTCTTCCGTTTCAGGCCTTGGAATTAAAACATTTTCATTTACTTCAAAATCCAAACCGTAAAAATTAGTTTTCCCAAGCAAATACTGAATGGGAACTTCTTTTTTAAGGTGTTGCAGCAATTCGTCCCATATTATAAAGTCATTCTCATCAAATACAAGTTCATGATTTAGAGCCAAATCAATCTGGCGAAGCTGATGCTTATCTTCTAGAATCAAATAAAAAAAGCTTTCCGCTTCGTACGCATCGTAAAAAGGAGATAATTCTTGAATAAAATGAGTACGATATTGTTTAATTTTCATTTTTATTTTTTGGCATTTCATCAGTCAAAAACTGACATTTTAAATCTCAATAAGTCTTACCGATTTAAATTTGTTACATTAAAACTACAAAACTTTCAGCATCCATACAGGACAAGAATTGTGACCAGTGCAACCCATTGGAGCATCTAAATATTCAAAACCAGATTTTTTATAAAGCTTTTGTGCGGCGTGCATAAATGGCATGGTTTCTATGTAACATTTTTTAAAACCAAAAGCTCTAGCTTGTTCCAGACATTTTCCCATCATTTGCGTTCCAATCCCTAAACCTCTTGTTTTTGGGAGGAAATACATTTTCTGTAATTCGCAAATTTCAGGGTCTCCATTTTCTAAAGGCGCGATTCCAGCACAACCCACAATTTCCCCATCACTTTCAACAACGAAATATATCGATTTAGGCTTATTATATTCTTCAAACATCAAATCGAGATAAGGATCTTCGTATGCGGTTCCTACTTTTGGAATTTCCATTTCATCAAAAACAGATCGTATCAAACCTGCAACTGCCTGATTGTCTTCTTTTTTAATTGCCCGTATAAGCCAATTTACCATTTTTTCTATTCTAAATCATTATAAACACAAAAGTAAAGATAGTTTTGAATACTATTATTACTATCGGGATTGTTTCACAACTTAACTCTTTTCAGTTAATGATAATCTTAAAATTAACTACTTTTGCACTGTGAATATACATGAAAAATATATAAAACGTTGCATCGAACTGGCACAAAATGGACTTGGAACAACCTATCCGAATCCAATGGTTGGTAGCGTTATTGTTTATGAAGGTCAGATTATCGGTGAAGGCTGGCATAAGAAGGCTGGTGAGCCTCATGCAGAGGTAAATGCCGTAAATTCTGTAAAAGATAAAACGCTGTTGAAAAAGGCTACAATTTATGTAAGCTTGGAGCCTTGCAGTCATTTTGGAAAAACTCCTCCTTGCTGTGATTTAATAATTGCAAATGAAATTCCGAATGTGGTTGTCGGCACGGTTGACCCTAACGAAAAAGTAGCTGGAAAAGGCATTTTAAAATTAATTGAAGCTGGAGCCAATGTTACGGTTGGTGTTTTAGAAGATGAATGCAACGAATTGAATAAGCGCTTTTTTACTTTTCATCAGAAAAAAAGACCTTACATAATTTTAAAATGGGCAGAAAGTCAGGATGGTTTTCTGGCTCCAGAAAAAGAAATCGATCAAGAACGCAAGCCAATTTGGATTACAAATCAATATTCGAGACAATTGGTGCACAAATGGAGAACAGAAGAACAGGCAATTTTAGTTGGAACACAAACTGTAGTTGATGATAATCCGAAATTAAATGCCCGAGATTGGGACGGAAACAATCCGACAAGAATTGTTATAGATCGAAATAATAGAATTGATCCAAATAGTTTTGTTTTTGATGATACTGTGAAAACTATTATTTTTTCTAGTGAAAAAGAAAAGTCATCAAAAGAAAATACGCAGTTTGAGGCAATTGATTTTAGCAAAAATATTGTCCCTCAGATTTTAGATGTTTTATACCAAAATCAAATTCAATCTGTAATTATTGAAGGGGGAAGACAAACTCTTCAATCTTTTATTGATGAAAATCTTTGGGACGAAGCACGAATTTTTATTGGAAAAACAAGTTTTGAAAAAGGAACGAAAGCTCCAGAGATTTCAAGAAAAAACAGCATCAAAACCAACATTTTAAGCGACGAACTAAAACAGATTAAAAATCATGATTAATGCGATAATTTTTGACTTCGGAGACATTTTTATCAATTTAGACAAACCTGCCACGATTTCTGGTTTACAAAAATTAGGAATGACGGAATGGAATAACGAATTTGATCAATTAAATCTTTCTTTTGAAGTAGGTGCTATTTCTCCAGAAGATTTTGTTGGTGGTTTTCAAAAACAATTGCCCAATGCTTCGAAAGAAGAAATCTTAAAAGCTTGGAATGCCGTTTTAGCAGATTTTCCTTTTTATCGTTTGGAATTTCTTCAAGAATTATCAAAAAAATACCGCTTGTTTCTTCTAAGCAATACCGATTCTATTCACATTAATACATTTGAAACAAAAAGTGGCGTTTCTTTTTACAAAGATTTTTATGCTTGTTTTGAAAAAGTTTATTTTTCTTTTGATATCGGAATGAGAAAACCTGATCCGAAAATTTATCAGTTTGTTCTTGAAGAAAATAATCTAATTGCCGAAAACACCTTATTTATTGACGACAAGACAGAAAATACCGATAGCGCTGCAACTTTAGGAATTAGAGTCTGGAATCTTCAAGTTGGAAAAGAAGATGTTGTAGATTTATTTAACAAAGGATTATTATAAAACATTTATTTCTCGTCGAAAAAATATTTTGCCACAGATTAAAAGGATTTTCACAGATTTTTTATGTAAGCAAAAGAAAAATCCTTTCAATCCTTTTAATCTGTGGCTAAAAAACTTAAAGCTTAACTTTTGGAAATTAACGATACTTATCAAACTATTGCAACTGCATCTGAAGAAATACTGTTTAAGGAAAAAGGCAGTAAATTCTTTGGTTATGCATTTCCGATAGATCATGAAGACGAAGTAAAACCGATTATTGAAGACCTCAAAAAACAGCATCCGCACGCGGTGCATTATTGTTATGCGTACCAATTGGGTGTGGGAAATAAAATTTCGTATCGTGCTAATGATGATGGTGAACCAAGCAACACAGCCGGAGCACCAATTTACGGACAGATACAATCTTTTGGATTAACTAACGTTCTAGTTGTAGTCGTTCGTATTTTTGGCGGAGTAAAATTAGGCGTTGGCGGTTTAATTTCGGCATATCGAACAACTGCACAACAGACTTTGGAAATTTGCGAAATTGTTGAAAAAACTATTGATGTCGAATTTTTAATTTCGTTTGATTACAAAAACATGAATAAAGTAATGCGAGTGATCAAAGAAAAGAAATTAGAAATTGTGTCTCAGGAAATGGAAATGGATGAAGTTTCTGGACTGCCAATTGGCAAAATTGTGACAAAAACGAGAAAAAAAAATGCCGAAACGGTGTTCAGCATTTTTGATTTAATGTTCGAAATTGATATTAAAATTATATAATTTAACATCAAAAAGAGGGTTGTTTTAACACTTTTCATCAAGTGATTTGAATATGTCTAAAATGTATTCTGGAGGAGCTGTTGGACGACCCGTTTTTAACGCAACAAATACTAAAATAAACGTCGCAGTTGTTAATAACTCATTTGCCTCATTATAGATTGCGCAGTCAAATTCGATCTTCACAGAAGAGTGACTTTTGAATGTCGTATGAATTGTCAAAAGTTCGTCGTATCGCGCCGATTTTTTGTAGTTGATATTCATATTGACAATTGGAAGACCAATACCGCTTTCTTCCATACTTTTATACGAAACCCCTTTATTTCTAAGCCATTCCACGCGTCCGATCTCAAAATAAGGCACATAATTTCCGTGATAAACAACTCCCATTTGGTCAGTTTCTGAGTAACGAACTCGTACTTGAGTCTGGTGATTTTTCATTTATAAAATATTAAAAAAATTCGAATTTAAAAAGGCTCTTTACAACTTTTTTTTATAAAATTAGATGCCGAAATATTTTTTTTTACAGAAATTTGTTCACATATTTGTTATCCCGAAATACGGAATAAAATTGCTCCATTTTTATTAGGAGAATCTTTATAACAATAATAAAAATTTATCTGAATCTATGACTAAAACTGCTCAATCGGTATGGGAAAACTGTTTGTCCTTTATAAAGGATAATATTCAAGACCAAGCATATAAAACTTGGTTCGAACCAATCAAATCAGTTGAGCTAACCGATAACGCATTATACATTCAGGTTCCAAGTAAATTTTTCTACGAATGGCTCGAAGAGCATTACGTAAAATTATTGAAAGTTGCGCTTACCAAAGAACTGGGAAAAAACGCAAAGTTACTCTATAAAATTAAAATGGAGAACACTTATGGCAATAAACAGCCGTTTACCGAGCAGCTGCCAAGTGCCAACAGAGTGCCAATGAAACCGCAAGAGGTTGACGCTCCGTTTAAAAACTTAAATCCTGAACTTAAAAATCCTTTTGTAATTCCTGGGATTAGAAATTTAAAAATTGAGTCTCAGTTAAATCCGAACTACAGTTTTGACAATTTCTTAGAAGGAGATTCAAATAGATTAGCTCGTTCTGCTGGTATGGCAGTTGCCAACAAACCAGGAGGAACTTCATTTAACCCGTTATTGATTTTTGGAGGAGTTGGTTTAGGAAAAACGCACTTAGCGCATGCTATAGGTGTAGAAGTAAAAGATAAATATCCAGAAAAGACCGTTTTATATATTTCTGCTGAGATTTTCACGCAACAATACATTGATTCTGTTAAAAAGAATAATCGTAATGATTTTATTCATTTTTATCAGTTAATCGATGTTTTGATTATTGACGATGTTCAATTCTTATCTGGAAAATCAGGAACACAGGATGTATTCTTCCACATTTTCAACTATTTGCACCAAAACGGAAAACAAGTAATCTTAACTTCAGATAAAGCTCCTGTTGATATGCAGGATATTGAGCAAAGATTATTATCTCGTTTTAAATGGGGATTATCTGCAGAATTGCATCAGCCTGATTACGAAACTCGCATCTCAATCTTAAAAAACATTTTATACCGTGATGGTGTAGAAATGCCAGAAGATATTTTAGAATATGTTGCAAGAAACATTAAATCTAATGTAAGAGAACTTGAAGGCGCTATTATTTCGTTAATCGCTCAATCTTCTTTCAATAAAAAAGAAGTTACGATCGAACTCGCAAAAAGTGTTGTAGAGAAATTTGTTAAAAACGTAAAGAGAGAAATCTCAATCGATTATATCCAAAAAATTGTTTCAGACTATTTCCAATTGGATATTGAAACACTTCAATCTAAAACCAGAAAGAGGCACGTTGTGCAAGCTAGACAACTAGCAATGTTCTTTGCTAAAAAATTCACTAAAGCTTCTTTGGCAAATATTGGTTCACAAATTGGAGATCGTGATCACGCAACTGTTCTTCACGCTTGTAAAACAGTCGATAATTTAGTTTCTACAGACAAACAATTTAAAAAATTTGTCGAAGACATCAATAAAAAACTAACGCTTTAAGACGTGCCATGCCTATAAAAATCTTAATGGTTTGTTTAGGAAATATTTGCAGATCTCCTTTAGCAGAAGGGATTTTAGCTTCTAAACTACCCGAAGATAAATTTTTGGTCGATTCGGCCGGAACAGGTTCTTGGCATATTGGACATTGTCCTGACAAACGCTCTATTGAAGTTGCTAGAAAAAACGGAATTAACATCAGCGCACAAAAAGGTAGACAAATTCAAGTTTCTGATTTTGATGAATTCGATTATATCTATGTAATGGATAATTCGAATTTTCGCGATGTTGTCCATTTAGCTAAAACTCCTGAACATAAAAATAAAGTCCGTTTAATTTTAAACGATTTATTCCCAGACGAAAACGTAGACGTTCCTGACCCTTATTATGGCTCTGCAAACGGTTTTGACAACGTTTACCAAATGCTGGACGAAGTAACTGATCTAATTGCAGATCAGCTTCTTAAAAAACACTCCTAATTCGATTCAATTGTTTCTAAAAAAGAGATAATTGAATTTTTTAATTTTAAACAAAACACATTATGAAATCTTTCGGAAAATTATATTTAATTCCAACCACAATGGGCGAAAGCGATCCGATGGATGTTTTACCTCAAACCGTTAGAAGAACGATAGAAGTTATCGACCATTATATTGTTGAAAACGACAAAACTGCAAGAAAATCTATAAAAGCAGTTTATCCTGAAAAGAAACAATCTGAACTGGTTCTTTTTACTTTAAACAAAAGAACAGAAACCAGCGAACACAATGATTTCATTAAACCTTTACTAGAAGGAAAAAATATGGGATTAATGAGCGAAGCGGGCTGTCCCGGAGTTGCAGATCCAGGTGCTGCAATTGTAAAGTTAGCTCACGAGAAAGGAATTCAAGTTGTACCTTTAGTCGGTCCTTCTTCTATCCTACTAGCCATGATGGCTTCTGGAATGAACGGACAAAGCTTTACCTTCAACGGATATTTGCCAATTGACAAAGACGAAAAAAAATCAGCAATTCGTCATTTCGAAAAATTATCTTATGATAAAAATCAATCGCAACTTTTCATTGAGACGCCATACAGAAACAATAAACTGATTGAAGATCTTTTGCAGATTTTAAGTCCTGCAACTCATCTTTGCATTGCGGCAGATATTACTTTGCCAACAGAATTCATAAAAACGATGAAGGTTTCTGATTGGAAAAAATTAAAAATTGACATTGATAAACGCCCTGCGATTTTTATTATTCATAAAATGTAAGCTAACCATAAAACCGTCATAATGAAAAAATTCATTCTTCTAGTTTTGATTTGCTTTGTACAAAATACTTTTTCACAAAGCACCAAAAAGAATTCTGCAACAAAAACTTCACAAACAAAAAACTCAGAAACACCAATTGTTAAAGTTAATACAAGTAATTACTCTGATGCAGATTTAATAGTAGATGAACCGAATCCCTCTTCATTGGATATAAAAAATGACGACAAAACAATTTATAATACCGTAGGCTTAGATGTAAAACCAGATTTTCCTGGAGGAATAGAGAAATTCAACAAATTTTTTTACAACAATTTTCATTATTCCGATGAAGAATATACCTCTTTGAAAGGAAAAAAAATTTACGCAACGTTTGTGGTTGAACAAGATGGAGCATTAACAGATATAAAAATCATTAAAGATGCTGGCTATAACACAGGAGCCGAAGCAATTCGAGTTTTAAAAAAGTGTCCAAAATGGATTCCCGGAGAACTTAAAGGCAAAAAAGTTAGAGCTTTATACTCAATAGCACTAACAATAAATTAGCAAGTGCAACACTCATAAGTTTTTCCCTAACCAAACTTTATCATGAGCAAACTCCCAAACGTAATCACAAGCATTTTTACGGTAATGTCAAAAATGGCAGCTGAATATAATGCAATCAATCTTTCGCAAGGATTTCCAAATTTTTCTGTAGATGAAAGATTGACCGATATTGTTGCGAGATTAGCTAAAGAAAATGTGCATCAATACACACCAATGGCAGGTTATCCTCCGTTGATGAATAAAATTGCGAAATTAACTCAGGATTCTTATAACAGAACAATAAATCCAGATACAGAACTTTTGGTTACAGCTGGAGCGACACAAGGAATTTTCACCACAATTTTAGCTTTAGTAAAAGAAAATGACGAAGTAATTATCCTTGATCCTAGTTATGATTCTTATGAGTCACCAGTTTTACTTTGCAAAGCGAAACCAGTTCGAGTAGCACTGAACGACGATTATACTCCAAATTGGGATAGAATTGAAAAAGCTTGTTCTGCCAAAACCAGAATGATGATTATCAATAATCCACATAATCCGACAGGAAAAATTTTAACTGAAAATGATTTTGTACAGTTAAAAAATCTTCTTGAAAAATATCCAGACATTATCGTTTTGTCTGATGAAGTATACGAATACATTACTTTTGAAGAAAAGCACATTTCGGCACATACAAAAGATTTTCTTTTAGACCGCTGTGTAATGGTTTCTTCTTTTGGAAAATCATTTCACATAACGGGCTGGAAAATTGGCTATACCAGTGCTCCAGAACATTTAATGAAAGAAATCAAAAAAGTGCATCAGTTTTTGGTTTTCAGTGTAAACAGTATTTCTCAGTTTGCAATTAACGAATATCTTGATGTTGTCGATGTCAATATTCTTGGAAAATTTTATCAGGAAAAACGAGATTATTTTCAGAAACTACTCCAAAATAGCCGTTTCGAACTAAAACCTTGTGAAGGAACTTATTTTCAAGTCGCTTCTTATGCCAATATTTCAAATGATGACGATGTTACTTTCTGCAAAAATCTAATTATCGATCATGGTGTTGCTGCAATTCCAATTTCAACCTTCTATTCAGACCATAAAGATCAAAAATTAATTCGTTTTTGCTTCGCCAAAGACAACTTCACGCTTGAGTCTGCAGCGAAAAAATTATGTGATATATAAAATTTATTGAAATTTTATAACATTATTATGCGTGCATCCTATTTTATTTAATTAATATTGTAAAAAAAAGAAAAAATATGAGCTACACAGATAAAATGTTACGTGATGATGCTTTAAAAGGCAAAGTCATTGTCGTTACAGGCGGCGGAAGCGGTTTAGGCAAAGCTATGACCAAATATTTTCTCGAATTAGGAGCTCAAGTAGCCATAACTTCTAGAGATTTAGAAAAGTTAAAAACTACAGCTACCGAATTAGAAAGTCAGACTGGAGGCAAATGTCTTCCCCTTCAATGTGATGTTCGTCATTACGAAGAAGTAGAAAATATGCTCCAAGAAACTTTAAAAGTTTTCGGAAAAGTAGATATTCTTTTAAATAATGCTGCAGGAAATTTCATTTCGCCAACAGAAAGATTATCAGCCAATGCATTTGATACTGTGATCGATATCGTACTGAAAGGTTCTAAAAACTGTACGCTTGCTTTTGGAAAACACTGGATTGACACCAAACAAACTTCGGCAACGATTTTAAATATAGTAACAACTTACGCTTGGACAGGATCTGCTTATGTTGTTCCTAGTGCTACGGCAAAAGCGGGAGTTTTGGCAATGACAAGAAGTCTTGCTGTAGAATGGGCAAAATACGGAATTCGTTCTAACGCAATTGCTCCTGGTCCATTTCCTACAAAAGGCGCTTGGGACAGATTATTGCCTGGAGATCTTTCAGAGAAATTTGACATGGCTAAAAAAGTGCCATTAAAAAGAGTTGGAGATCATCAAGAATTAGCCAATTTAGCTGCTTATCTGGTTTCTGATTTCTCTTCATACATTAATGGAGATGTAATCACAATTGACGGTGGCGAGTGGTTAAAAGGCGCTGGACAATTCAATTTATTAGAAGCAATTCCAGAAGAGCTTTGGGATCAGCTTGAAATGATGATTAAAGCAAAAAAGAATAAATAATTACAAGTGCTTACTAAATTCAGAATATTTTATTAAATCTATACTGATTGCACGAAATCCCGAAGGTTTACTTTCGGGATTTTTTTTATTTTTTTCACCATATAAGCTCATGTAAGAGATTATAAGCTGATTGGGTATTTTTTCTTTTCTTGTAAATACTAGTTCATTTAAGCACAAAAATCGAACTATTTATATTTACTTATATGGTTCAAAATAAATAATTCGGTCTTTTATCAATATAACAGCAATAATTTCAGTTAAGTAACATTTTGTTTAAATATTTTCTAGCTTAAATTTACTTACATTACTTATATGGTTAAATTATATTAAATGTTTAGCGATTCAGTTAAATTATTATTTTTGCGAAACAAATTATAACATCAAATTTATGCTCATTATTGGAATTGCAGGAGGAACTGGAAGCGGAAAAACAACAGTTGTACACCAAATCATGAACGAATTACCAGACACTGAAGTTGGCGTAATTTCTCAAGATTCGTATTATAAAGAAAACCATAACTTGTCTTTTGACGAGAGAGCATTAATCAATTTTGATCACCCTCGTGCCATCGATTTCGAATTATTGGTAAAACACCTTAAAGCTTTAAAAGCTGGAGAAACCATCGATCAGCCAGTATATTCATTTATTCAGCATAACAGAACAGATGATACAATTACTACTCATCCTAGAAAAGTAATGATTGTTGAAGGAATTTTAATTTTGACAAACCCAGAATTAAGAGAGCTTTTCGATATAAAAATCTATGTTCATGCCGATTCTGACGAAAGATTAATCCGTCGTTTAAAAAGAGATATTTCTGAACGCGGACGTGATATTGACGAGGTTTTAAACCGTTATCAAACTACCTTAAAACCTATGCATGAGCAATTTATAGAGCCAACTAAAGCATTTGCCGATATTATTATTCCGAATGACAAATACAATACGGTAGCAATTGATGTAGTTCGGGCTGTAATTAATCAGCGTATTTCATAATTTTTATCGTAAATTTAAACCATAATAATTAGGAGCTATTTCCCGCTTTCGCCTTTATTCCCGATAAAGAAAAACTACGGCAAAAGGGCCTTGTTTTTCTAAATCAGGAGATACCGGCTCTATCGGGGCTAGAGATAACAAATTCAAAAGAAATATTCGTTTAAAATGAAATTTAAAAATCCATACAAAGACAAAAAATGGTTTAAATACCTTGGAAACAAATACGTTTGGGTTTTGCTATTTTTCATAGTTTGGATGTTATTTTTAGACAATTACTCCTATTTTGATCATCGCTTTCTAGATCAGCAGATACATGAACTTGAGGATAATAAAAAGTATTATCAGGACGAGATCAAAAAAGACCAAGAGCAGATTAAGTTGCTCAAAAATCCAGAACAAATTGAAAAATACGCTCGCGAAAAGTATTTTATGAAGAAAGACAGCGAAGATATTTATATCATTCAATTTGAAGGAGACACAATTCAAGAAAAAGAATAATCAAAAAAACTACAATGGCCACTAACCTATTCGACGATTTTAATCCGATTTCATCCAAACAATGGAAACAAAAAATTCAGTTTGAATTAGATGGAGCCGATTACAATCAAACTGTTATTTGGAATTCTCCAGAAGATATTCAGGTAAAACCTTTTTATCATAGCGATGAATTTACAAAAACAGCAACCGTAAATACTCAAGCATCAGATTTTAAAATCTGCCAAAATATCTTTGTTTTTGATGTAGAAAAATCTATCGAACGCGCTTTAAACACTTTAGAAAGAGGTGCAGAAAGTCTTCGTTTTACAATCGAAAATGATAAAATTGACGTTCAAAAACTATTGGAAAATCTTCCTTTAGAAAACAAAACTGTTTACTTTAATTTCAATTTCATTTCAATCGATTTCGTTAAAAAATTAGATACGATTTCAATTCAGAAAAAAGCTAATTTTTACTGCAATTTTGATCCAATCGGACAATTAGCAAGAGAAGGAAATTGGTTTACAACTTCTGAGAAAAATAATTTTGAAACCGTAGATTTACTTTTTAAAAATACAACCCATTTAAATCTGCTTAGCGTAGATTTGGGATTGTATCAAAATTCTGGAGCTAACATCACTCAGCAAATCGCTTATAGTTTAGCGCATGCAAACGAATATTTAAATCGTTTCTCTGATACTGCAAAATCTATTGTTTTTCAAATTTCAGTTGGAACCAATTATTTTTTTGAAATTGCAAAACTGCGCGCATTAAGAATGCTTTTTGATTTAATTACTGCAGAATATAATTCTAAAATAAAATGCCATTTATTGGCAACTCCAACAAAACGAAACAAAACAATTTACGATTATAATGTCAATATGCTTCGTACCACGACTGAATGTATGTCGGCAATTTTAGGTGGCGCAGATGCAATTGCGAATTTGTCTTACGATGCTTTATATCATAAAGACAATGAATTTGGAGATCGAATTTCTCGAAACCAACTTTTGATTTTAAAGCACGAAAGTTATTTTGATAAAGTCGATAATCCAGCTGACGGAAGTTATTATATTGAAAGCTTAACGATGCAATTGGCAGAAAAAAGTTTGAATTTATTTAAGGAAATCGAAGCCAACGGAGGTTTTCTAAAACTTCTAAATGAAGGCACAATCAAAAAGAAAATTCAGGAAAGTGCCAATAAAGAACAGGAATTATTCGATTCTAAGAAAGAAATCTTATTAGGCACAAATAAATATCCAAACAAAGAAGACAGAATGAAACATGATTTAGAATTGTTTCCTTTTGTAAAAATAAAACCAAGAAAGACATTAATTACCCCCATTATCGAAAAGAGATTGGCAGAGAAAATGGAGCAAGAACGATTGGAATTAGAATAGAAATAAATGATCTTAAATTTATAATGAAAACTATTTTATCACTTCAAAATGTCAAATCAGAGATTGAACAATGGCAAATTGATGAAGTTAGAAAGAGGACAGAAAACTATTTAAAAGATCCTAGCGTTGTTACTGACATAGAGGATTTTTTAAAAGAAATTGAAAATGAACTATAAAGTAGTTATTCTTTTAAACAACAATATTTACATTGAGAAAAGACCTTAAACATATTACTCTTCAAAGTCAAAAGCCGAAAGCTGAAAGTCAAGAAAACTTGGCAGATAACTTTACGACTGCTGAAGGAATCGAAATTAAAAAAAACTATTCTGAGAAAGATATCGAAGAATTAGATTTTCTTGATTTCGGAGCTGGTTTTGCACCAAATTTACGCGGACCATATGCAACGATGTATGTGAGACGTCCGTGGACTATTCGCCAATATGCCGGATTTTCTACTGCTGAAGAAAGCAATGCTTTTTATAGAAAAAATTTAGCTGCAGGCCAAAAAGGACTTTCGATCGCTTTTGATCTTCCAACACATCGCGGTTACGATTCTGATCACGAAAGAGTGGTTGGTGATGTTGGAAAAGCTGGAGTTGCCATTGATTCTGTCGAAGACATGAAAGTACTTTTCGATCAGATTCCGCTAGATGAAATGTCGGTTTCTATGACCATGAATGGAGCCGTTTTACCTATTATGGCTTTTTATATTGTTGCAGCTGAAGAACAAGGCGTTAGTCCAGAAAAATTAGCAGGAACAATCCAAAATGATATTTTAAAGGAGTTTATGGTTAGAAATACTTATATCTATCCGCCTACTCCTTCAATGAAAATAATCGCTGATATTTTTGAATTTACGAGCAAAAAAATGCCAAAATTTAATTCGATATCTATTTCCGGTTATCACATGCAAGAAGCTGGAGCGACGGCCGATATTGAATTAGCTTACACTTTAGCAGATGGTTTAGAATACATCAGAACTGGATTATCTACAGGAATGACCATTGACGATTTTGCTCCAAGATTATCTTTCTTTTGGGCAATCGGCATGAATCATTTTATGGAAATTGCCAAAATGAGAGCTGGGCGAATGATTTGGGCGAAATTATTACAGCAGTTTAATCCTAAAAGCGATAAATCTTTGGCATTGAGAACACACTGCCAAACCAGCGGTTGGAGTTTAACAGAACAAGATCCGTTTAACAATGTGGCAAGAACTTGCATTGAAGCAGCAGCGGCCGCTTTTGGCGGAACACAATCGCTTCATACCAATGCTTTAGACGAGGCAATCGCGCTTCCAACAGATTTCTCTGCAAGAATTGCTAGAAATACTCAGATCTTTCTTCAAGAAGAGACCAAAATCACTAAAACGGTAGATCCTTGGGCAGGAAGTTATTATGTTGAAAGTTTGACTAACGAAATTGTTGAAAAAACTTGGAAACTAATTGAAGAAGTGGAAGAATTGGGCGGAATGACAAAAGCAATTGAAGCTGGAATTCCGAAACTTCGAATCGAAGAAGCTGCGGCTAGAAAACAAGCAAGAATTGACAGCGGACAAGATATTATTGTCGGCGTAAACAAATATCGTTTAGAAAAAGAAGATCCGTTGGATATTTTGGATGTCGACAATCAATTGGTACGTAAACAGCAAGTCGAGCGTCTTGAAGAAATAAAACGAACCAGAGATTCTGAAAAAGTAAATAAGTCACTAGAAAAATTAATCCATTGTGCTCAGACAGGACAAGGAAACTTGTTAGAAAATGCAGTTGAAGCCGCTAGAAACAGAGCAACATTAGGCGAAATCAGTAATGCATTGGAAACTGTTTTTGGCCGTTTTAAAGCACAAATTAAATCTTTTAGCGGAGTGTATAGTGCAGCAATAAAAAATGACGAGAATTTTGAGAAGGCAAAACAACTAGCAGATGTTTTTGCCAAACAAGAAGGAAGACGTCCTAGAATTATGATTGCCAAAATGGGACAAGACGGTCATGATCGAGGCGCAAAAGTAGTTGCTACAGGTTATGCAGATGTAGGCTTTGATGTTGATATAGGTCCGTTATTTCAAACTCCAGCAGAAGCAGCAAAACAAGCTGTGGAAAATGATGTTCATATTTTAGGTGTTTCATCTCTAGCTGCTGGTCACAAAACTTTGGTTCCGCAAGTTATAGAAGAATTAAAAAAACACGGACGAGAAGATATTATGGTAATTGTGGGCGGTGTTATTCCGTCTCAGGACTATCAATTCCTATTTGATGCGGGTGCATCAGCCGTTTTTGGACCTGGAACTAAAATAAGTGAAGCGGCTATAAAAATCTTAGAAGCTTTAATAGATTAGAGTTTACAGTCTCGGTCTCGGTTTTCAGTATTACCGATATGGGAAAATCAATAGAAAAAGAGGTTGTTTCACAAATGTGAAACAACCTCTTTTAATTTAGTCGTTTACTGTTGCGTTACTATCTGCTTCGATAAAAGAAAGATCATAACCTGCAAAATCTCTCATGTAGCTTTTCAAAGAAGTTCCGAAAGCATCTCTAAAATGCCTGCTTCCTTTGTTTTTGAAAAAATTCTTTACAGAACCTGCACCACCTAAATGCGCTGCAGCTAAAATTCCAGATTCGGTAATTTCAATACCACTGATGATTTTGCCTTCGTACTTTTCGATTTCGTTACGTAAAATCCATTTGTTTTTGGCTAATAAAGCCATGAAAGCTTTTTCTTGTAGAGCAGGATCTTTTAAAAAGGCTTTATTATCATTAATTCCGATTGCTCTTAAAGCTTTAGAACCAAATTGATATTTACCCATATAACCAAGAGAATTTACTAATCTGTATTGCCCTTGCGATTCTTTAAAAGCGACTGCTTCTTTAAATCCTATTAGATGATTTCCTGTGTATGGGACGTTGGTGTTTGGATAATCATCCTTTTCTTTTGATGGAAAAATGTATTCTGATCCATCTGTTTTTTCAATTAAAAACCAAGGTTTGGTTTCGTGATTTGAGGGAATAAATCCCAAACTTAAAAATGTAATAATAACGACTAAACTCGCATAAAAATACCATTTCTTTATCATAAATTGTTTTTCTTCAAGACACTGTCACTCTCTTGAAATTTCTACGGTGCAAAGATAAGTCATTTCCAAAATATACTAAAAACCAACACTTTAGCATTTTTTACGTAAAAACGTAAACTGCTTTCATCCCAGGTATAGTAATGGATTCCGAGAGATTTTTGCTCTATCTTTTTACTCCCAAAAATTGAAAATTAGAGTCAAAAAAAATCGTATTTTATATAAATTTTAAGCAAATTTCATCAAAAAGAAAGAATTTTCTTATAATAAAATCTTGTTTTTTAATGCAAATCTTGAAAACTAGTTTTTTAATTTTATAAAAATCAACATTAAAAAATGTTTATTTTTTTATTACTTCAATCTAAAAAATATCCCAAATAGTAAATTCGTAATTATTCGATTTCAAAAACAATTTTGCATTAAAAAGAAATAAAAAAACCGAAGTAGAATTAACTTCGGTTTTAAAATATTATTTAGACAAATCAGATTATCTTGTCACACCTTGACTTGCGATCCAGTCTGAATATTTTTTTGCATTTACGTTGTGTTCTGCCAATGTCGCAGCAAATTCATGGTATCCGAAACGATCTACACTTGCACAGAAATAAATATAATCATTCTTCTCTGGGTTTAAAACTGCTTCTAAAGCTGTAATATCAGGCATTGCAATTGGTCCTGGAGGAAGTCCTTTGTTTACATAAGTATTGTATGGAGATCTCATTACCAAATCATTATAAAAAACTCTTTTTATAACTTGATCAAAATCGTTGTCTCTCAATTTTAAAGCATAAATAACAGTCGGATCTGCTTGCAAAGGCATTTCTAAACGCAAACGGTTTAAATAAACTCCCGCAATACGAGGTCTTTCATCTTTTTTAACTGATTCTTTATGCACAATCGAAGCTAAAATTGTAGCTTGAACTGGAGTTAAACCCTGCGCTTTTGCTTTAGCGATTCTGTCAGCTGTCCAGAAATTGTGGTATTCTTTAATCATTTTATCACGGAACTTCTCAGCCGAAGTGTTCCAATAAATTTCATAAGTATTTGGAATAAACATTGCAAAAACGTTTTCTTCATTAAACCCATTTGCTGCTAAGAAAGTAGAATCTTTTATAGCTTTCAATAATGATAAACTGTCAGCCTCAATTTCTTTTCCAATTCGTCCAGCAAAATTTTCTAATCTTTCCTGATTATTAAAAACCAATTTAACCGGAATATTAGATCTCATTGCACGTACTAAGTCAATATTGTTCATGTCTTTCTTTAAAAGAAAACGACCCGATTTTACATTTTGCGGATAATCTCTCTTTTCGGCAACCATTTCAAAGTTGTCAAAATTCTTTATGTAAGGCGCTAAAATCTTCTTTACATCGGCATAATTTGCATCCGTCGGCACATAGACGTACACTTCTTTTTCCTCAAATTTAGTATTAGAACTAAAAATTTTACTGATTAATATAAAACCATAAATCAATAAAACTGAAATTATGGCTACGGCACTTATTGTGATTATTTTTTTTAGACTCAAAGCTTAAAATTTAAATTTGTTTATTAATTAGCTGAAAAATTGCTTCATCATGATAGCGGTTGTGATACAAAATCCAGTCTTTTTTTATTCCGATTTTCTTGAAACCAAATTTAGTAAAAAGTGCAATACTCGCTACATTTTGCACTCCAATATTTGCATATAATTGATGCAGATTTAAATTAGTAAAAGAATAATTTATTAAAAGTTCTAAAGCCTCAGAACCAATGTTTTTCCTTTGATTTTCTTCTTTCTGAATGACAATGCCAATTCCTGCCCTATTATTTCTAGGATCAAATTCAAATAAATCAATTAATCCAATAGCAGGGAAATCTTCGTCTTGACAGATTGCCAAACGAAGCTGTTTTGCTTCATAAATATCTTGATGGGCATTTTCTAAATATTGTTTAATCAAAAAACGGCTATAAGGAGTTTGCGTATTACTAACTTCCCAAATATTTTCGTCATTTTCTATAGAATAAATGAACTCTAGATCTTGAGGTTCAAGTGCACGCAAATAAATCGAATCGCCTTTTAATGTAATCATCTGGATATTTTAGATTTTTGATTGCAGATTTTAGATTTAAATCTCGATTGTTCCTTTAAAAACAAATTTCGCAGGACCTGTCAAAAAAACATTTGTATAACCATCATTATCTTTATCAAAAGAAACTACCAGTTTTCCTCCTTCAACATTTAAGTTTATCGAAGTTTTATCTGTTTCTCCAATCGCATTCATCGCAATCGCAACTGCTGTCGCTCCAGTTCCACATGCCAAAGTTTCATCTTCAACACCTCTTTCGTATGTTCTTAAAGAAAAAGTGTCGTTGTCTACTTTTTTAACAAAATTGACATTGCTTCCTTTTTCTCCATACAATTCACCGTAACGAATTGCGGCTCCATTTTCTTTTACATTATAATGTTCCAAATCATCTACAATCTGAACATGATGCGGAGAACCTGTATTTAGGAAAGTATAAGAATCTTTTTTCTGAATTTCGTTTACATCAATCATTTGCAAAGAAACAATTGAATCGGCATTTACAGAAGCATGATGCAATCCGTCAGTTGCGATAAAAGTCGTTTTATCATCGATAACTCCCAATTGATTGGCGAAAGCGACAAGACAACGTCCACCATTTCCGCACATCGAACTTTGGTTTCCGTCAGAGTTGTAATAAACCATTCTGAAGTCAGTTTCAGAATCATTTTCAAGTAAAATTAATCCGTCTGCTCCAATTCCGAAACGTCTGTCGCACAGACGTTCAATAAGTTTTACATCCTCTTTCGGAAAAAAATTTGAACGGTTATCAATCATTACAAAATCGTTTCCGGTACCTTGATATTTATAAAATTCTATTTGCATTTTTTAGTTGTTAGAAATACAAAAGTACGAACTATTAATTAATGAAATGTTAATCATTGTTAAAGAGCGTTAAACCGTTTTTACAAATAATTTTTTGAAGTAATTTTACGTTAAATAAAACATGAAACTTAAATTCTAATAACTTAATTACAAATTCTAATATGAAAAGATTTTCAGCCTTATTTTTAGTGTCATTATTAAGTGGTGCTATTACTCTTGGTGCTTACAAGTTATTATTTGAAAGCAACAATTCTTTTTTTGGAAAAGGAAATTCTGTTGTAACTCTTGCCCCTAATTCTTATGGAAAAAATGTTGGATTAGGTGCTGAAACATTAGATTTTACCGAAGCCGCAGACAAAACTGTGCATACTGTTGTTCACGTAAAAAATGTTTCGAGAAGAACTGTAAGCAATCCGATGCTTGAGTTTTTCTACGGATATGGCGGACAGCAGCAGCAAGAACAAGTAGGAACTGGTTCTGGCGTAATTATTTCTGAAGACGGATACATTGTGACTAATAATCACGTAATTAAAGACGCTACAGAAATTGAAATTACTTTAAACAATAAAAAATCATACAAAGCGAAGTTAATTGGTACTGATTCTAAAATGGACATTGCCCTTTTAAAAATTAATGCCGATGAGAAACTTCCTTACACTGCTTTTGCAAATTCTGATAATGTAAAAGTTGGTGAATGGGTATTGGCAGTTGGAAATCCATATAATTTGACTTCTACTGTAACTGCGGGAATTGTTTCTGCGAAAGCGAGAAATTTAGACCAAAGCGGAATCCAATCTTTCATACAAACTGATGCTGCAGTAAACCCAGGTAATAGCGGTGGAGCGTTAGTAAATGCGAGAGGTGAATTAATCGGAATTAATACCATGATTTCTTCTATGACTGGTTCTTATGTTGGATATTCTTTTGCTGTCCCTTCTAATATTGCCCGCAAAATTATTGAGGATATTATGGAATATGGAAATGTTCAAAGAGGTATTCTTGGAGTTGAAGGAGGCGAATTGAATGCAACAGCTTCTAAAGAATTGGGAGTGACAGAAACACAAGGATTCTATATTAATAGAGTTTCTAAAAATTCAGGTGCAGAAAAAGCTGGTTTAACTAAAGGAGACATCATTGTAAAATTGGATGATCAGAACATTGCTACTTATGCAGATTTATCTGGCTATATCAATACAAAACGTCCGAACGATGTTGTAAAAGTAACTTACATTAAAGACGGAAAAACCAAAACAGTTCCTGTAACTTTAAGTAAAAACGAATTTTACAGCGCTGAATTTAAAGGAATCGAATTGGAAAACATCGATGCTGCCGACAAGAAAAAATTCAGAATTGATTATGGTGTAAAAATTAAAAACATCACCAACGAGAATTTAATGCAATATCAAAACGAATTATTAGGAAATATTATCCTTAGTATTGATAATATAAAAGCAACAAATGTTGAAACGGTTTCAAAACTTTTAAGTAAAAAAGACGAAGGCCAAAGCGTACGAATTGAAATGATCAACAGAAATGGAGAAATTTTCAGAATTATAATTTAAGTCGCAGTTTTCGGTCACAGTTTTCAGTTACTAAAACTGAAAACTGTGACTGTGACTGAAAACTTCAAAAAATGCCATCTTAAGAAAATTAAGGTGGCTTTTTTATTTTCAAAAATAAATGCTAAAATAGTTTACGAAATCGATTGAAATAGATACTTTTGCGCCAAATTTTAAAATAGTGAGCATTTTATTTTTTCAATTATGAGTAACAAATCATTGTACCAAAAAGAGGTATCCTTACAAGTCGACCGAAGAAAAGCAGGTGTCGAATTAATTAAAGTCATAAGCGATTTATGGTATGACAAGTCTATCGAGATGGTTTTATTCAAGAATCAATTATTGGATAAAAACGTTAGCGATATTATAAATCTTCATCAATATGCTGGTGAATTCGTAGGCAAACCAATCAGTATTTTTGATTCGGTTGAAATTGCAAAAGTAGTTTTATCCTTAGATCTTCCGCCAGCAAAAATAGATTTAGGAAAACTAACTTACGAATACCGTTTAGAAGATGAGAAATATCCTGATGCAAGATATTTTGTTATTGAAAAATTGAAAAAAGCAAAATCTTCAAAAGAAATCAAACCAAAGGATATCGTTTTATATGGCTTTGGAAGAATTGGACGTTTATTGGCGAGAGAGCTAATGTCTAAAACTGGGAAAGGAGATCAATTGCGTCTAAGAGCGATTGTAACTCGTGATAAAAATGATGCAACAATCTTAGAGAAACGAGCTTCTCTATTGCGATATGACTCCATTCACGGAGATTTTCAAGGATCTGTAATAGCCGATGCTAAAAATAATGCCTTAATTATTAACGGAACAACTGTTCATATCATTACAGCAAATTCTCCTGAAGAAATTGATTATACGGCATACGGAATTAATGATGCCTTAGTAATTGATAACACTGGAGCCTTTACAACCGAAGAAGCATTAAAAAGACATTTAACCTCAAACGGAGCTAGTAAAGTTTTGCTGACTGCTCCCGGAAAAGGTGTTCCAAACATTGTTCATGGTGTAAATCACAATGAATTTAATCCTGATGAAGTAAATATTTTCTCTGCCGCATCTTGTACAACAAATGCCATTACTCCAATTTTAAAGGTTGTTGAAGAAACTCTTGGAGTTGTAAAAGGTCATTTAGAAACAATTCATGCCTATACCAACGACCAAAATTTGGTTGATAATATGCATAAAAAATACCGTCGCGGAAGAGCTGCTGCTTTAAATATGGTAATTACTGAAACTGGCGCAGGAAGTGCTGTTGCAAAAGCTTTACCATCATTGGAAGGAAAATTAACTTCAAATGCTATTCGAGTTCCTGTTCCTAATGGCTCTCTTGTTGTTTTAAATTTAGAAGTTAAGAAAGCGACATCGATTACTGCAATCAATAAAATTATGAAGAAATATGCTCTTGAAGGAGAACTTGTAGAGCAAATCAAATATTCTTTAAACAACGAATTGGTTTCGTCTGATATAGTTGGAACTTCTGCTCCATCTATTTATGACAGCAATGCTACCATTGTTTCAAAGGATGGAAAAAATATAGTGCTATATATTTGGTATGACAATGAATATGGATATAGCCATCAAGTTATTCGTTTAGCAAAATATATTGCCAAAGTAAGACGTTATACCTATTATTAATTCAACCAAACTAACTTTTTTTCTTAAAGCCATCAGGATTTTCTTGATGGTTTTTTGTTTTAGTTTAAATAGGAAGAACAGTAGTACTCTTTACTTCTGAAATTACAAAAACGGTATTTATTAAAGAAACTTCAGGCAGAACCGATAATTTTTTCTGATGAAAGTGATGATAGCTTTCCATATCTGGAATTATGATTTTCAGCATATAATCGAAGTTTCCTGAAACGTAATTACACTCTACTACTTCTGGCAAATTCAAAATCGATTGATTAAACCCTTCCGACGTATCATAAGTCTGTTTTGTCAGTGTAACTTGGCAATAAACTGTCAAATTATTTCCAAGTTTTTTCTTATCTAAAAGTGTCACATATTTTTCTATAATCCCATCTTTTTCAAGACGTTTCACACGATCATGAACAGGTGTCAAAGACAAATTTATTTTGTTTGCAATGTCTTTTAAAGTATAGTGAGCGTCTTCTTGCAAAAGACGTAAGATTTTTTTGTCAATTTCATCTAAAGCCATAACGAAAACGTTTTATTAAAATTAGTTCGATTTAGTCATTTTTTCTTTTTGAAGAATAAATTTTGTTCCAAAACAGAATATTTTTCTGTAAAATTAAAAAATAAAATAATATTTTCTTATTTATTAAGCCTTAAACCATAATTTATTCTCTATCTGTAGATTTGTAAAACAAATTCAATAAAAACAAAAAAATATAACAAAATGATAATAGGTGTTCCTAAAGAAATAAAAAATAACGAGAACAGAGTTGCTTTAACTCCTGCAGGTGTTTCTGAAATGAAAAAGCACGGACATACAGTTTATGTTCAATCTACTGCTGGTTTAGGAAGTGGTTTCTCTGACGCAGAATATGCAGAAGCTGGTGCAATTGTTTTACCAACAATTGAAGAAGTTTATGCTATTGCAGAAATGATTATCAAAGTAAAAGAGCCAATTGCTTCTGAATACCCATTGATCAAAAAAGATCAATTATTATTCACATACTTCCACTTTGCTTCTTCTGAAGAATTAACGCATGCAATGTTAGAAAAAGGAGCTGTATGTTTAGCTTATGAAACTGTTGAGAAAACTGACAGAAGCTTACCATTATTAGTTCCAATGTCTGAAGTTGCAGGTCGTATGGCAATTCAACAAGGGGCAAAATACCTTGAAAAACCATTAAAAGGAAGAGGAATTCTTTTAGGAGGTGTTCCAGGTGTTCCGCCTGCAAAAGTATTGGTTTTAGGTGGAGGAATCGTAGGAACTCAAGCTGCTAAAATGGCTGCTGGTTTAGGTGCTCAAGTTACTATCATGGACTTAAGCTTACCACGTTTACGTCAATTGGATGATATTATGCCAGCAAACGTAAATACAGAAATGTCTAACCACTACAATATCACAAGAGCGATTAAAGATGCTGACTTAATTGTTGGAGCAGTTTTAATTCCAGGAGCAAAAGCACCTCACTTAATCACTCGCGATATGCTTAAATTAATGCGTCCGGGAACTGTTGTTGTTGACGTAGCGGTAGACCAAGGAGGATGTATTGAAACTTGTACTCCAACAACTCACGAAAATCCAACTTTCATTATTGACGATATCGTTCATTACTGTGTAGCTAATATGCCAGGGGCTGTTCCTTACACTTCTACTTTAGCTTTAACAAATGCAACTTTACCATATGCTGTACAATTAGCAAACAAAGGATGGGAAAAAGCTTGTGCAGAAAATGAAGAATTGAAAAAAGGATTAAACGTAGCGAATGGAAAAATCCTTTACAAAGGAGTTGCAGAAGCTTGGAATTTACCTTTTAACGAAGAAATAGTATTAGCAAACGCATAGTGCTAATACTTATTAAGTGCTTACTAAGTCACTATTACAAGAAGGCTTTTCTTAATTGAAAAGCCTTTTTTTTATGGCATAAAAAAACCTGTCATGAAGACAGGTTTTAAATATTATATTTTCTTATTTTTTATTGTCTAGAACTTCAGTCATAACTTTAGCTTCGGTTCCATTTGGAAAAGTAACTTTAATTTTTTGAGCTATTGTTGGAGCAATTTCTGTAATCGCTTTTTTATCATAAGATTCCCCTTTTTTGATGTGCCAACCATAGAAAATAGCTGGAACATGCGTATCATAACTATAAATTGTACCATGCGATGTTCCTGTAGGTGTATATTCTATCATTCCAGGCTTATCTACAATAACTAAATCACCATTTTGTGTAACATCATATCCTTTCGCTACAAAATTAAGAGCATAATCATTTCCAGCATTAGCTAAAATTTCTTCTTCTGTGTAAACCTTCTTAACTTGCGGTTGAGTAATTAAAAACTTTTTAAAAGCATCTTTAATTTTATCAAGGTCTAATTTCTTGTCTTTAATAATTTGTTTATTGAAGAAAACATTAAAGTTAGAGTAATTTTGAACTAAATCTACACCAAAGGTTTTAAATGAAAAATCTTGTAGACTTTTCTTAACCTCTTTTGAAGGATAATTATCTACATTATACTTACGATCTTTCAAATAAATTACATTCTCAGCTCCAGCATGGTCAGCAGTTAAGAAAAGTAAATAATTTCCTTTTCCAACAGTTTTATCCAAATAAGCCAAGAAATCAGCAATTGTTTGATCCAATCTTAAATAAGTATCTTGAAGTTCCATCGATCTAGGCCCTAATAAATGACCTACATAGTCTGTAGAAGAAAAACTAACCGTTAAGAAATCTGTAACATTATCTTTGCCCAATTCTTCTTTCTCAATAGCTCTTTTTGCAAACTCAGCTAAAAGATCATTCCCAAAAGGAGTAGCTCTTATAACTCCAGCATCATTTTTCTCATACATTGATTTCAAATCGTATGGAAAAACAGGAGCTGCACTTCCGTATAATTTCCCTTCATAAGGATTATTATCAGGAAGACTTTCATTGTAAACTGAAGCAGGCTTATACAAATCCCAACCTTTATTAATATATTTTAAATAGTTTTTTTCATTATTGAATTCTGTAACCCATTCAGGTAATTTTTCACCGTAAAAAGTACTAGAAATAAAAGAACCTGTTTTACTATACCAAAATGCCCAGTTAGCAAAATGACCAGCTGGCAATATAGCGCCTCTATCCTTTAAACTCATCCCAATAACTTTTCCAGTAAAATTGGTAGCCATTCTTACTTCGTCAGTAATGGTAGTACTTTGAAGATTTTTTGGAGACATAGCGCCTTCTTCTACTGTACCGTCTCCTACTGTTTTAACACCAGCATCATCAGTACAGTACGTTTCTTTACCAAGCGTTCTACTAAACCATTCGTTACCTACAATTCCGTGAGTAGCTGGAGTTGTACCTGTGTAGATTGAAGCATGTCCCGGAGCGGTATAAGTTGGCATATAATTGTAATGCATATTCTGGAAAGTAAACCCATCATTCATTAATCTTTTAAAGCCGTTTGGAGAAAAATCATCTGAAAAACGATATAAATACTCCATTTTCATTTGATCGACAACTATACCCACCACTAACTTTGGACGTTGTTGTGCACTTAAACCTGTAACAGCAAGAAGCGCTAACAATAAAATATTTTTCTTCATGTTTAAATAAAATAATTGAAACACAAAAATACTCATTCAAATCCAAAAACTCTAAGGTATCAATATTTAACCTTATACAATTGACTATAATTTAACACTTATAGGCTCAAGACTGCAGATCCTTATGGCGTTTCCCTACGGGCCGTGCTGTCCGCTGTATCTTTTGCGGGAGAAAGGATAGGGAAAAAAGAAT
>NZ_QJRH01000057.1 GCF_003254545.1 Flavobacterium tistrianum | reverse complement strand
GCTCAGCTGGCTAGAGCAGCTGATTTGTAATCAGCAGGTCGTGGGTTCGAGTCCCTCTATCGGCTCTAAAACCATCACAGAAATGTGGTGGTTTTTTTTTGCTCCAAAAAAATAAATTCCAATTTTTTAAAATTCTAAATCTTGAGAAATTCCAATATTTAAAATTTCAAATTCCAAATTGCAATCTTTATCAAAGTTTAAACTTTGACAAAGGTTTGAGATGTAAAATAAAAATTCCAAATCCCATTTCGTGTTAAGAATTGGAATTTGGAATTTAAAACTTGGATCCAAACGATAGCGAACGGGCAAAACAATTTGGAATTTGGAATTTGTTTTTTGGAATTTTAAATTTTAAATATTGAAATTTAAAATTTATCTCCCCCATTTTTGGTGGGCTGCTGTAAATTGTCCTGAAGACATTGCAGCTAAAATTGAAAGTTCGCCAGTTAAACATAAAGCAATTGCAATTTCGGCAAATTTACCGCTTTTTCCTGCTCCGTAACAATCTAGAAGTTCAAGACATTCTCTTTGGGTTGGAAACGATGTTCCGCCGCCAACAGTTCCTACGATCATGTTGGGCATTGTGATGGCATAATAAATATCACCGTCTTCTGTAATTTCCATTCTGGTAAATGAAAGAGCAGCTTCACCTGTACAGGCTACATCTTGTCCGCAAGCAATAAACAAAGCAGCAAGCGCATTTGATGGATGCATTCCACTGCCTACTACGCCTGCTTTTTGGGCTCCTGTAACACATGCTTTCCATTGTTCGAACAATAACTCCGGAGTGGTCTTTAAAACCGATTTAACGACCTCTTTTTTTATTTCGATTTCTGCAGTAAGTTTTTTTCCGCGAACTCGAGTGTTTAAGGGGCTTATTTTTTTATCTCCCGAAAAATTACCTTCAATGGTCCAAAATACAGGTTTTATAGGGCAATTTTCTATTATATACTGGCATATTCTATCTGAACAAATAGTAACCATGTTTTGTCCTGAAGCATCGCCAGTAGAAAATTCAAATTTTAAGATTAGAACATTTCCTTCTATATTGATGCTAATATCATTTAAGATGGCGTAATTGCTGCTTTGTCGTGTTAGAATAGAAAAGGTTTCAGTATGATCTAAAACCCACGAGACAAATTTGCCTAATTCGATAACGGTTTTAAATTTAAAAGTTGGGGTTCTTTGTACACCTTCTTGAAGCGTAATAACCGTTATTGGTCCAGATTCTCTACAGGCTTTTGCGCCTCTATTGTAAGAGGCAAGCAATGCGCCTTCGGTGGTAGCAAGAGGAACATAGAAAGGTCCTTGAGCAACGCTTCCGTTTATTACCAATGGGCCGATAATTCCAGTAGGAATCTGGCTCATTCCAATGTAATTTTCAATGTTTCCTTTAAGGCTTTCATTGTTAGTAAATACTTTTTCGCCAGACAAGAAATCCAGATCTAAGTTTAATTGGTTACGAATAAAATTCAAACGCAATTTTTGACCATTTAAAGTGTAAGGGTCTTGGTCTGGAATTTTTTCTGCTTGGGAGTGTTTGTGATTGTAAGATTCTAATTTGTGAAAAACAGACGAATCTATAAAATCATGCTTAGGTCGACTGATGTTGCTGATTAAATTTTCCATAAATGTAGTTTTTTAGTTTAGAGCTAAGTTATTACAAATCAAGATAATAGCTATGTATATTCTGACAATTTAACTTTTAATTGTTTAATTATTAGATATTTATGAAAATAAAAATCAATCGCGAAAAAATGTGCGTAAAAAAATTCTGTTATTTCAAAAACAAAGTTTTTACAAAGCAAAAAAATGTGTCTGTTGCCTTTGGTTCACTACAACTTTGTAACGATTAATTATATGATTATTTTTTTTGTAAGAAAATTAGTTTATTTTGTATATTTACGCAAAAAAAATAATGGAAGAAAAATCAATTTTTGAAAAATTTGAAATGCAGTTTGATGAATCAGCTAAAGGCTTTCTAAAAGAAACTGCAAAATGGGCAAATGTCTTATCTATAATTGGATTTGTTGGAATTGGATTTATGGCTCTAGCAGCTATTTCTGGACTTTTGTCCTCTAATATTACAACATTAAATCTTGGTCCTTTAAATGGTATTACAGGAAAAGTAATTGCTTTAGTATATATAATCCTAATCGTTGTTTACTTTTTTCCAGTTTACTATTTAAATAAGTTCGCGGTAAATGTAAAGAAAGCATTTAGAGAAAACGACTCTCATACGCTTACGGAGTCTTTGAAGTACTTAAAATCTCATTTTAAGTATATAGCGGTTTTTACAATTTCTTTTATAGTCCTGTATATTTCTATAATTGTAATTGCGATAATTATAGCACTTGTAAAACATTCTTGATAGCAAATAAAAAAAGCCCTGAATTTTCAGGGCTTTTTTGTTGTGCTTGTAGATAAAATTATTTTTTTGTTTCAGTTGTTGCTTCCGCTTCAGTTTTGCTTTCAGCAGGAGCTTTTTGCTCTTCTTTTTTAATTTCAGCAACATATTTTGTCAATTTCTTTCCATAAAGCGATTGTGATACTTTTGGAGTCATCGATTTCTGTATCGTATCAAGAAACTTCAAATTGATATCATAAATCTCTGCTAAAGCTATATAAGGTGCTACTTCGTGATCTTTATTGTTGATAGCGAAGTTTGTAGCATACAAATATTTTCTTTTGATATTTGATTGCTGTTTTGCATCAAGACTGTCAAGAGCTTTTTGATCTTTTCTTTTTAAAGCTTTGAACTTTGCTTCAACCATAGATAAGTTCTCATCTCTAAAACGAGTGTTTATTTTTTGATATTCTTCGTATAATTCTTGGTTTTTAGAACCAGTAATTTTTGCGCCAGCAATGAAGTTGTCTAAATTAGTTTCGATATTAATATTTCCTGGTTCAGCAAAGAATAAAATGTTATTGTCTAATGAATTTGTTACACCTCGATCTAAATATAAATATAACATTTCAGGAGATTCTAATTTGATGTCTCTTTCAAAAGCAGAATTTCCGTCAATTTTAATGCTGTCAATGGCAACAAGAGAAGTGTCAACAATTCTTTGGATATATAAAGTTCCGGTTTTTAAACCTTTAATGTTTCCTGTGATATGTAAGTTATCAGCAGCTGTTTCTTTTTTGCTGCAAGATGCTAATACTGCAAGTGTAACAAAAGCAATTAATGTTTTTTTCATTGGTTTTTGAGATTTTGGGTGCAAAATAAAGAAAATAGTTTAAATGTAAAGAGGCAGGTGTTTTATTTTTATAAAAAAAATAAATCCCAATCTATTTCTAAATTGGGATTTAAAGTCATGTAGGAAAAGGTCTTACATTGATAAATTGAATGAAGAACCATTCTCGTGCGTGTATGTGTAAAGTGCATCACAGTCATTATTTCCGTAATCTATCACACCGTTTAAAATACCTCCTTGAACTTTTAATTGTCCTTTAGAGATAAATAAGCATGAATATTTTTTAATAAGCGGTTCTTTTACTGTTAAAGTAAGTGATTCTCCATTTGAAGCCGTTACTGTATGCGTTCCTTCTGTAATTTCGTACACATTATCAGATAAAACAAGTGGTGTATCTACACCTGCTGTTTGTTTTGTAGTATAAATTCCTGAGTTGGTATAAACTGATCCTTGTAAATCAGTTAGTTTACCATTTGTAACTTTTCTAGTCCATTGCGGTACAGTTGGAACAGTTGTAGTATTGACATATTCAATAGTCCCTTCAAGCTTAATGCCTTTTATAGAGTAGTCAATTCTTTCAATTGTCATTTTGCTTCCAGTTTCAGTAATTGGTCCAGAAAGTGTAACTTTTAGTTTTCCTTTTCGTGTAAGATTGTTCGCGTCTGTACATCCTGCAGTTCCAAAATCGGCTAAAAAGACTTTAGGATATCCTCCTCCGTTTGTTGTAACCGTAATTGTTGCGCAAATTCCGGGAGCTGTCTCGGCGGTTTTTCCAGTTGTTGAGGTGCTTGTACTGACTAAAAGACCAGTGTTAAGATCCATTTCGTTTGAAGTGTCAACAGCAACTGAAGCTCCAATACTTGTTAAGCTTGTTGAAACGGTATCTTCATGATTATCGCTTGAACAAGAAACGTATAAAAGTGCTGTAGCACAAATAGCTGTCAATAAAATAGCAGTTTTTTTCATAATGAGGGTTTTGTTTTTGGATTAGATTAATAAGGCAATCAAATGTAATAAAAAAATAAATTACAATTGAAAAATCCTGTAATGGTTATTTTACAGGATTTTAGAACGGTTTTTTGAAGAAAAAATTATCAATAGAAAATTTATAATTTTAATGAGGTTTATAATAACTGCTTTTTAGCTTCTTTTATTTTTTTGAATTTTCCTAATCAAAGTGATTTGAAAATTCTTATGCTTTTTGTTCCTCAACTCCTTTTGTTGCGTAGTCTAAATATCCGAAAATAGAATAATCTACAAACATATTGCCTGTTAAATCTGGCACATCTTGTTTGTCTCTAATTCCGTTCGGATAATCTAATTTCTCTATAAAAGAGCTTAAATAATACCCAATTTGATCATCTTTCTTATTTTTTGCTATGTCTAAAATTACCCCGACAACTAATTTAGAAAGTTCAACTACAGCACCACTTACGGGATTAGATGTTTTCGCTAACACTTCAATACCTTTTGTTATGACATTAATGTTTGAATCGGTTAAAACGGCTTTAATTAATGCGGCATTATCTCGCATTTTTTTATCCAATTCAACTCCAACTATTTGCCAGCTAAAATCTTGTGGTATTTTATCGTCTTTATAAACAATATAACCTGTATCGCCAAAAGTGATGATGCTTTTGTCTTTTACTTTGTAAATTGTCATTAATATTCTTGATTGGATAACCCGGGAAACAGAATCTTTTATGATTTCCTTTTTTCTGTTTTCGTCATTAGTTTCAAAAAACTCATTCAAATTTGGAAAGCTATCACTGGACTGATTTATAAAACTCATAAATTGTATTTCTCCTTTTCCAATCAGATCTCCATTTTTAATAATTCTTAACTTGTTTAATCTAACGTAGAACATATTTTAAAGATTTAATCGCCTACTCGTTTTAGGATTTTTGGCTGGCTCCTCTCGATTTTTTAATGGTTTTAAATTATTGCGCGCTTGCTTTTTTAGATTAATTAAAACAAGATTAAAAGTAAAAGATTAATTTGGATTTAAGATAAGGGTAACTACTTGATTTTTAGATAATAAAAAAAATCCTGCAAAACTTAATTTGCAGGATTTCTGAATGCTTGTTTTTCGAATGATTATTTAATCATTTCAAAACTTCTCTTAACAAACGCAGTAAGCGCTTCACCTTTTAATAGGTTTTGAGATAATTTAGCTAAATCTAAAGCTTGTTTAACTAAATGCTCTTGGTGCGTTTTGTCTTCAGTATTTAAAATGCTTGAAGCCAAGTCAGAATTTGTGTTCACAACCAAATTGTACATTTCTGGCATATTGCCCATTCCGAACATTCCGCCACCACCAGTTTGGCTCATTTCTTTCATTCTTCGCATAAATTCTGGTTGCGTGATAATAAAAGGAGCTGCTTGAGAATCCATAGCTTCTAGCTGAACGCTATATGCTTTTGGAATATAAGCTTCTAAAGAAGTTTTTAAAGCTGCTTTTTCGTCATCTGATAATTTAGAAATAGTGTTTTCGTCTTTTTTGATTAAGTTATCAATATGGTCAGAATCTACACGTACAAAAGTTACATCTTTATTATCGTTTTCAATTTTCTGGATTAAATGCGAGATAATCGGAGAATCTAAAAGCAATACTTCGTAACCTTTGTCTTTTGCTGCTTCAATGTAAGAGTGCTGAGCATCTTTGTTTCCAGCATAAAGAACTACAAGTTTACCATCTTTATCCGTTTGGTTTTCTTTTAGTTTTTCTTTCAATTCATCTAAAGTGAAATATTTGTCATCTACAGTTGGGTACAAAACAAATGCACCTGCTTTTTCGTAGAATTTCTCTTCAGAAAGCATTCCGTATTCTAAAACGATTTTAATATCATTCCATTTTGCTTCAAAATCTGCACGATTTTCGTTAAATAAAGCTTTTAATTTATCAGCTACTTTACGAGTAATGTAATTCGAAATTTTCTTAACCGCGCCGTCAGCCTGTAAACCAGAACGAGAAACGTTTAACGGAATATCTGGAGAATCGATCACACCTTTTAACATCGTCAAGAATTCAGGAACAATTCCTTCTACGTTATCTGTAACGTAAACTTGGTTTTGGTACAACTGGATTTTGTCTTTCTGAATCTGCATGTCGCTTCCTAATTTCGGGAAATACAAAATACCAGTTAAGTTAAACGGATAGTCTACATTTAAGTGAATGTGGAATAATGGATCTTCAAATTGCATTGGATACAATTCTCTGTAGAAGTTTTTATAGTCTTCATCAGATAATTCAGAAGGTTGTTTTGTCCAAGCTGGATTTGGGTTATTGATGATGTTGTCAGTTTCAACAGTTTCATTAACGTAGTCTTCTGGAGCATCCTCTGGTTTTGGAAGCGTTTCAGTTCTTGTTCCGAATTTAATCGGAATAGGCATGAATTTGTTGTATTTGTTTAATAAACCACTGATTTTAGAATCGTCTAAGAACTCTAAAGAATCTTCAGCAATGTGAAGAATGATTTCAGTTCCGCGTGAAGTTTTGTCAGCTGGTTCTAACGTGAACTCAGGACTTCCATCACATGTCCAATGCGCTGCTGGCTCATCCTTGTACGATTTTGTAATGATTTCAACTTTTTCAGCCACCATAAAAGCTGAGTAGAAACCAAGACCAAAATGTCCGATAATTCCAGAATCTTTAGCAGAATCTTTGTATTTGTCCAAAAATTCCTCAGCACCCGAAAAAGCTACTTGATTAATGTATTTTTCAACTTCATCAGCCGTCATACCTAAACCTTGGTCGATAATGTGGATTTTTTTACCTTCTTTATCCACTTTTACTTCGATAATCGGGTTTCCGTATTCAACTTTAGCTTCGCCAATGCTGATAAGGTGTTTTAATTTTAAAGTAGCATCAGTACCATTCGAAACAAGCTCACGCAAGAAAATTTCATGGTCGCTGTACAAGAACTTTTTAATTAAAGGAAAAATGTTTTCTACTGAAACATTAATTTTACCTGTTGCCATATTTTTTATTTTTTGATTTAATTTGATGATTTTCATTTATTCAAATAGAATACCAATTGTTTTTTGGGTGACAAAATGTCGGAAATGTTAATTTTGAAAGAAAATAAATGGATTGTAAAACAAAAAATATCTGAACGAATCGTATATTTGTGGTACAATAATTGTTAAAAAGACAAATATTAATCTAAAAAAATTGTACAAAATGAAGAAGAGTATTTTAATGTGCATGATTGCCGCTCTGTTTTTTGCGTGTAAATCATCGTCGTCCACTACAGCTTCATCTTCTGAGGCTACTACACTTTCAACTAAACTTGACAAGAAAACTCAAGTAGCTTTAAAGGGGAATTGGGTTCTTACCAATGTATCTTATCCTGGTTCAGATTATATCAAAGTAAATTCATTTGATCTTGCCGATTCTAAATGTTTCATTGGAAGTACTTGGAGCTTTATTTCAAATAATAATAAAGGAAACATGGCTTTAACATCACCAAGTTGTACTGGATTTTCTTCTCCAATTGTATGGAGCATTAACGATCAAGGGATGTTTGTTCTTAAAATTCTTAATGCAGGCGAAAAAGCTAAGAAAGTAAGAGATGGTTATTTGCTAAAAGTTGCTGGAGTGACAGAAAGTTCATTTCAGTTAGTAGACAATATAAATGTTGGAGGTCAGGTAAAAGATGTGGTCTACCAATTTCAAAGAGCTAATTAATATTTTAAAGGTATAAAAAATGAGAAAGATAACGGTTTTAGGATTAAGTAGTTTACTAGTATTAGCTAGCTTTTTTACAAGTTGCGATTCAGTAAAAAATGCAAATAACACACAAAAAGGAGCAGGAATTGGTGCTGTGGCAGGTGGTGTTATTGGTGGTATTTTAGGAAATAATATTGGTCGAGGCGGTAACGCTGCACTAGGAGCTGTAATTGGAGCTGCTGTAGGTGGTGGAACTGGAGCTTTGATTGGAAACAAAATGGACAAACAAGCTCGTGAAATCGACCAAGCGCTTCCAGGTGCTGATGTTGAAAGAGTTGGTGAAGGAATTCACTTGACTTTGAACGAAAATGCTGTTCGTTTTGATACTAACAAATCAACTTTAACTGCTCAGGCAAAAGCTAATTTAGATAAATTGATTCCTGTATTCACTGAGTACGGAGACACTAATATTGAAATTTTTGGTTATACTGACAATACAGGAAAACCAGAATACAACTTGACACTTTCAGGACAAAGAGCTGCGTCTGTTCAAGCTTATTTAGTTGCTAAAGGATTAAAAGCGAGTCGTTTCAAAACTTCAGGTTTAGGAATTGCAGATCCAATTGCAACAAATGATACTCCAGAAGGAAGAGCGCAAAACCGTCGTGTTGAATTCTCAATCACAGCAAACGACAAAATGGTAAATGACGCTAAAGCGGAAGCTGGAAAATAATTTCAAAACAAAATAGAATATTAAAAAAGCTGTTTCATAATTGAAGCAGCTTTTTTTGTTAATGATTTTTTTATTTTAATTTTTTATAAAAAGCATAAACTTGATTACAATTTTCAATGACATTTTCTAAATCATTTTCTTTTAAAAAAGTTTCTATAACAATTGCATCTTCGGGATTATTCTTGACAGACAAATATTTTAAAAACCAATATTGATAATCGTTCAATTCGTTAATTTCTTCTGCTTTAATTGCTGAGATTTTTTTGTTCAGCTTTTCAAAATCAAAGCGATATGCTAATTCGTAAAGGACCAAAAGCTCCAGTTTTTGTTTCTTTTGTAAATAGTTTTC
The DNA here is from genome assembly GCF_003254545.1 of Flavobacterium tistrianum. GTDB lineage: Bacteria > Bacteroidota > Bacteroidia > Flavobacteriales > Flavobacteriaceae > Flavobacterium > Flavobacterium tistrianum. Next base: position 75,172 of record NZ_QJRH01000057.1, on the reverse strand, counting down.
GTCACTTTTCTTTAATTCATCTTTAGCATCTTTTAAATATTCATTAGCAACACGAACTATTCTTCCTTTAATATTGTTATTTACTAATAGAGAATAATTGTAATATTTCTGCGCTATCCGAATAGCTGTATTGTATTTTTGAGTTTGGTAGAAACCAATTAATTCTGTGGCTAAATATTCTGTAGATAAACTATATTGTATTAATTCTCTTTTTAAATCAGAAGCAGTTTGATAACCTGTAAATTGATGAATAATTTTTCCGTTAGGATCAATAATAAATATACTGGGAAGAAGCCTAATCTGGTATTTAAAAGCAATGTCCCGATTCATATCGACATCTATTTTTAAGGTTACAAAATCTTTAAGAATTGTCTGAATCTGGACATCATTCCAAGCATTTAAATCCATTTGCTTGCAAGGACCACACCATTTTGCAGTAAAATCTACAAGTATAAGTTTGTGTGTGCTTAAAGCCGCCTTTTGGGCATCTTCCATAGAAGTAAACCACGCTGCCTCAACTCTATATGATGTAAAAAGCATTACTATTAAAGGGAGCAATTTTTTCATAAGTTAATTATAAATTTCAAACAAATGAAGTAAAAAAAAGATTACAAATAAAATTTCAATGTTAATTTTTTGATTTATTTTCTCACAATAAAGTAGCTTAATATAAGTTTCTTAATTGAAGCAGCTTTTTTTTGACTTTAGAAATTAAACATTGTAAATTTGACGTCTCATATTACAACTCATGCTCGACATACAAAATATATCTTTTTCGTACACCGAAAGCCCCGTTATAAAAAACATTTCTTTTTCTATTGAAAAAGGCCAGAACATTGCCATTATAGGTGAGAGTGGCTGCGGAAAAAGTACGCTTCTCAAGCTTATATATGGACTTTATGATTTGGACGAGGGAAGCATTTTTTATGGTGACAAGCCTGTATTAGGACCAAAATTTAATTTGATTCCTGGAATGCCTTATATGAAATATCTGGCACAAGATTTTGATTTATCTCCTTATGAAACAGTTGCAGAAAACGTAGGTAAGTTTCTATCAAATGGTTTTGCAAACATGAAAAAACTTCGTGTTCAGGAATTGTTAGAGATGGTAGAAATGGATCAGTTTGCTCATGTTAAAACCAAATTTTTAAGTGGTGGACAACAGCAAAGAGTGGCGCTGGTAAGAGTTTTGGCTTTAGAACCAGAAGTAATTTTGTTAGATGAGCCATTCAGTCAGATTGATGCTTTTAGAAAAAATGCTTTGCGCCGTAATTTATTTCGTTACTTAAAACAAAAAGGAATCACCTGCATTATTGCAACTCACGATAGTACTGATGCTTTGTCTTTTGCAGATCAGGCAATCGTAATGCGTAATGGGGAAGTTTTAGTTAAAGATGATCCTTCAAAAATATATGAAGATCCGCAAATTAAGTATGTTGCTTCTTTGTTTGGAGAAGTAAATGAAATTCCGACTCATCTATTATTATCATACGAAGACGAAACCCATAAAACTTTAGTTTATCCGCATCAGTTTAAAATGGTTTCAGAATCAAAACTAATGGTGAAAATTAGAAGAACTTATTTTAGAGGAAGTCATTATTTGATTGAAACGGTATATAAGAGGCAATTAATTTTCTTTGAAAGTGAAATAGATTTACCGCTCGAACAAGAAGTGTTTTTGGCTTTAAATTATTTATAATTAAGGAATGTGTCAATTAGAAAATTAGATAATTTCTAATTGTTAAAATAACAAACCCGACAGATTTTAAAAAAAACTGTCGGGTTTACTTTTGGAATCAAACTATGAATTTAGTTTTTCAGATATTTTTCTAAAAATTGATCTTGTTCCCAAAGCAAATGAAGAATATTTTCTTTAGCCACGTAACTGTGAGATTCTTTTGGTAAAATAACCATTCTTGCAGGTGCTCCTAAACCTTTTAATGCTTGAAAATAACGCTCAGTTTGCAAAGTGAAAGTTCCAGGATTATTGTCTGCTTCTCCGTGAACCAATAAAATTGGTGTTTTCATTTTTTCTGCATTCATAAATGGAGACATTGTGTTGTAAACTTCTGGTGCTTCCCAGTAATTTCTTTGTTCAGATTGGAATCCGAACGGGGTTAACGTTCTGTTGTAAGCACCGCTTCTTGCAATTCCGCAAGCAAAAAGATCGGAATGAGTTAATAAGTTTGCTGTCATAAATGCTCCGTAAGAGTGTCCTCCTACAGCCACTTTTTTACGGTTAATATAACCTAAAGCATCCACCGCATCAATAGCCGCTGCTGCATTATCAACTAACTGAGAAATGAAGTTGTCGTTTGGCTCTGTAGTTCCTTCACCAATAATTGGAAAAGCGGCATCATCCAAAACAACATATCCTTTTGTAACCCAGTATACAAACGATCCATAATAAGGAAATGTAAATTCGTTAGAATTTTGAGTCGATTGTGAAGCGCTATTTCTATCTTTATATTCTGCTGGGTAAGCCCAAATTAATAACGGAAGCTTCTCTTTTCTTACTTTATCATAACCTGCAGGAAGATATAAAGTTCCTGAAAGTTCTAATCCGTCTTTACGTTTGTATTTGATAACTTCTTTGCTAACATTTTTAATGCTTTCAAACGGATTTTTAAAATCTGTAACTTGTGTTAAGCTGTTTTGTTTTTTGATATTTCTAAAATAGTAATTTGGATATTCACTTTTTGACTGAATTTGAACTAAGACTTTTCCAGACTTAAAATCTTCGATTTCTAAAATATCCTCTTTTTTATCTTTATAAGGAGAAGTATAAATACGTTTTGATTTTAAAGTTTCCAGATTGAATTCGTCAACAAAAGGAAATTGACCGTCTTTTGTATAGCCTTCACCAATTCTGTAAAGATTATTTTTCTCAACAGCTAAAACATATTTATTGTAAGCATTTTTTCTTGTTTCGAAAACTCCAGGATCTGAATAAACATCCTGAGAATTTCTATCCGTAATCAATTTTGGTTGCTGGCTTGGATTTGAGGGATTTATCAAAAATGTTTTAGTATTTCTAGTATCGTACCATTCTTCTGATAGAACCGCTAGATTATCATTTCCCCAAGTAATTTCGCTAAAACGCTGTGGTGTTTTTGCTAATGAAGAAGCTTCTTTGTCGAATGGTGCATCCCAAAGAAAAACTTCATCTCTAAAATCAACTTTATTTGCTGGGTCACCTTCGTCTAAAGCTACAACATAAGATAATGTTGCAGGTTTGTCGTCTCTCCAAGTCATTTCTCTTTTTCCTTTTCGAACAGCCATAAAGCCTTTTGGCATAATTTCGTTTAAAGGAACGTCATTTACTGTTTTGATTTCTCTTCCGCTTAAATCGTAAACAACAGTTTTTGAAGGAAATCTATACAAAGGAACTACATAAGAAAATGGTTTCTGAATGGTAGTCAACATGATGTAATTGCCGTCTGGCGAGATTTTCTCTCCAAAATACATAGCCGCTTCCTTGTATAAAGCCGCATCGCCATTTAGTTTTACTTTGTATAATTCAGAAGTTATACAGTTCTCAAAATTAGCTTCGTCGTTTTTGTTTTTCAGCATATCAGGATAAGTTCTATTTTGAGATTTCTCTCCTGAAGTGTTTGAAATAATTGGGCCAGTTGGCAGATCTTTTTTAGAATCTAAAAGTGGCTGTCTATTTTTAGGAAGCATTTTTACTAAGATAGTTTCGCTGTCCAAAAACCAGCTAAACGGACTTCCAAGATTTGCATTTACTCTAGCTTCTGTAAGTTTTTCAGCCTGTGCAGTTGCTACATCCAAAACCCAAAGCTCAACTCCAGAATTTGTAGTGTGGGAGAATAAGATTTTTTTGTCGTTTGGCGACCAAAGAATGTTTGTTATTTTTGGGTTTTCAGGAAGGCCTTTAACCTGAATTTCTTCCTTAGCGTTTATTTTTCTTAGTTTTAGATTGTTTAGGTAGGTTGCAGTACTTGAGATATTAGTAATAGGATTAATTCTTAAACCTGCTAAACGAACTTCGTCTTGATTGAGATCATCGAGTGTTTTATAAGTATTGCGATACATTAAGAGCATGTTTTCTTTTTTTGTATCCATAGATACAGAAGGTGCTCTTTGGTAATCTGCCAAATCCAAAATAGATTTAGAAGGTTTTTGATAAGTTAGGTTCTCTTGAGCAAAAGAGCAAAAACTTATATTTAAAAATAAAAACAGCGTAACCTTTAATTTCATAGTTTAAATTTTAGGGTTTGTAATAGTATTCAAAATGTTTGTCTAAAATACTTTTATGTTGTTACATCTTGTATCTGATTTTTAATTTTTTTCAATATTTCTGTCTTAATATTGCCTTTTCAAGAAGTAAATGATGATAAGTCACCGTAGAATTGAAATATATTAAATTGCTAATAACGAAAAAAATAGTATTTTGTGTACGTATATTTTAAAGTATGCGTAAATTTGCAATCCAAATTTTTAATAAATAATAATAGATTATGTATCATTCAAAAATAGCTGGTTTAGGATATTATGTTCCTTCCAATGTCGTAACTAACGATGATTTGTCTAAGATAATGGATACCAATGATGAATGGATTCAGGAAAGAACCGGGATTCAAGAAAGAAGACACATTATTCGTGGAGAAGACACTACGACTTCAATGGGAGTAAAAGCAGCTAAAATTGCAATAGAGCGTTCTGGTGTTGCCAAAGAAGATATTGATTTTGTAGTTTTTGCTACATTAAGTCCAGATTATTATTTTCCAGGACCAGGTGTTTTGGTTCAAAGAGATTTAGGTTTAAGAACAGTTGGAGCATTAGATGTTAGAAATCAATGTTCTGGTTTTGTTTATGCGCTTTCTGTTGCAGACCAATATATTAAAACCGGTATGTATAAAAATATTTTGGTTATTGGTTCTGAAGTTCACTCTACAGGATTGGATATGACAACTCGTGGACGTGGAGTTTCTGTAATTTTTGGTGATGGAGCAGGAGCGGCAGTTTTAAGCCGTGAAGAAGATTTGACAAAAGGGATCTTGTCAACTCATTTGCACTCAGAAGGTGAACATGCTGAAGAGTTGGCGTTGCAAGCACCAGGAATGGGAGCGCGCTGGGTAACAGATATTGTTGCTGATAACGATCCAAACGATGAAAGTTATTATCCATATATGAATGGACAATTTGTGTTCAAAAATGCTGTAGTTCGTTTTGCAGAAGTAATCAATGAAGGACTAGAAGCAAATGGTCTGCAAGTTTCAGATATTGATATGTTAATTCCGCATCAAGCAAACTTGAGAATTTCGCAATTCATTCAAAACAAATTCAAATTGACAGACGATCAAGTTCATAATAATATCCAAAAATACGGAAATACAACGGCGGCGTCTATTCCGATTGCTCTGACAGAAGCTTGGGAACAAGGAAAAATCAAATCTGGAGACACTGTAGTTTTAGCAGCCTTCGGAAGCGGATTTACTTGGGCAAGTGCTATTATTAAATGGTAAAATAATCATCTTACATTTATATTTTTTAAAACCTGCTTCTATATTTGGAGCAGGTTTTTTTTATAAATTGCGTACTCAAACCTAACAGGTTTTTAAAACCTGTTAGGTTTCATTTGGAGAAAAACTATTTAAATCAAAATGAAAAAAAATCAACTGGAAATAGCTTGTTTTAATTATGAATCGGCATTAATTGCTCAAGCAAATGGCGCGGATAGAATTGAGCTATGTGAAAACATGAAACTGGGCGGAACAACACCAAACTCAATTTTAGTGGTAAAGGTCCGTGAAAGTCTTGATATAAAAATGCACGTCATTATTAGACCTCGTGGTGGCGATTTTGTTTATTCGGATGAAGAGCTTACCGAAATGAAGCAAGATATTAAGCAATATAAAAAATTGGGGGTCGACGGTTTTGTGTTTGGAATCTTAAAGGAAAACGGAAAAATAAGTAAAAAGCAAAATAAAGAATTAGTCCATCTAGCGCATCCGTTGCCGTGTACATTTCATCGTGCCTTCGACGTCGTAAAAAATCCTGAAAAATCTTTGGAGTCTGTAATTGATTGCGGTTTTAAAACCATTCTAACTTCTGGTCAGGGAATAAATGTAGAAGAAGGAATTGACGCTTTAGCGAGACTTCAAGAATTGGCTGGTGATAGAATAGAAATTATGCCTGGAGGCGGTTTGCGATCTTCAAACATTAAATTGCTTCAAGAAAAATTAGATTTAACGTTCTATCATTCCTCAGCAATAACAGATAATTCTGAAACGGCAAATCCTGAAGAAATAAAAGAATTACGCAATTTTTTATAGTTTTCCATAAAACAAAAAAAGTCTGGAGGTGGCAATCTCCAGACTTTTTTTCTACAAAAAATTATTCAAAAATTATTTAAAATCTTCTCAGGCTTAGAACATTCCGCCTCCGCCTTTGTTAGTATTGTCGTCTCTTTGTTTACGCTGTAAATTTTTGATTTTTCCACCACCAAAGTTGTAAGTCAAACCAAAATATACTGTTTGGCTTTCCCATGTAAACTGACCCGCTTGAGGATAAGGATTTAATGTGTCGAAAGCATATTTCATAGTATTGAAAACGTCATTGAAACGAACACTTAAATTCATTTTATTATCTAGCAACGTATAGCGTGTACCAATGTCCATTTTGTACATTTCGTGGCTATTGTTCTGTAGCCCATCTGTTGCACCTCTATAGAATCCAAAAGCTAAGAAACTTAGACGTTTGTTTACTTTAAAATTAGAGTTCATACGTCCATTAAATGCAGCAACAGTAACGGTTTTATTCGTTGGGCCAATTTTATTTTCTTCTGGAATAAAGGCATATATAACTCCTGATTGGTCAATGCTAGAAAAATCAATCGACGGTTGAATATCCCACCATTTTGTGATTTTATAATTGAATGACATTTCAAATCCGTAAGCTGTATTATGATCAAAATTTGTAAAACTCATGATCTGCTTTTGCCCGCTTGCATCCGTAGGATCTGGATATAAAATTCTGCTGATTTGATCATTAATGCTTCTCACAAAAACACCCGCTGTAAAACTTCCTTTTTCAAGGGTTTTAGTATAATTTAACTCGACAGAATTGGTAAACTGAGGTCTTAAATCAGGATTTCCTATTGAAGTCACTAATGGAGTAGCAAATTCACGAATAGGCTTTGTCTGCTCTAAACTCGGACGGTCAACACGACGGCTGTAGCTTAACTGTAAAGTATTTTTTTCAGTAATATTGTATGTTAAATAAGCAGATGGATACAAAGTAATGTAATCATCATCAAATTTATCTTTACCATAATTTAAGTTGGCTTGAACCTTATAACTTTCAAAACGCGCACCTACTTGATAGCTTAGTTTTTTGAATTTTTGCCCAAATGTTACATAAGCAGAATAAATATCTGTGTCATAAGTATAGTGAGACGTTTGATCTGCAATAGGTAGCGAAGGATTTCCAGTAATATAATCGTTTTCTGTTCTGGTAATTCTTGCTTCAGCACCAGCTTCAAATGTTGTCTTTTCGTTTAACGGATTAACGTAATCTACGTTTACTGTGCTTAATTTTCGGGTTCCTTTCAAATAATCTTCATAGAAGACGTTTCCTGCAGTATTGTCTGTTTTTGTCGTTTCAGTATCAAAAGAAGCATTTTGGGTTTCTTTGTTATCGCTATAGTTTGCTTCAAAATCTAAAGTGTGACCTTCTTTTTTAAAGATGTGTTTGTATGCCAAATTGTATGTTCCAACTTGATCTGGTCCCCAATATCTTGATTTTTGGAAAATGTTAGAAATATCAGAACCAGTTACATTATTGTAATCAATATTAGTGTCTACATAACCTTTTCCGTTAGATTTATTTTGGTTGGTATAAATAGATAAAGTATTGTGATCATCAATTAAATAATCCATTCCAATTTTGTACAAATATGAATCGTTATCATTTAAAACATTAATTTTTTGCACAATATCTTCATCAAATCTTTGGATAAAACCTTTGTTGTGGTATGTTCCAAAATTTTGCCCTACATTTCCGAAGAAATTTACTTTTCCAGTTTTGTAGTTCAAATCTAAAGACTGATTGTATTTTGCAGTTTCGCCAAAAGTGATACCGCCACTGTAAGTTCCGTTAAAACCAGTATTGGCATTTTTATGCAAGACAATATTAATAATACCAGACATTCCTTCTGGATTGTATTTTGCACTTGGATTTGTAATCAACTCGATTTTTTTAATAGAAGTCGACGGAATTTGTTTCAACAACTGAGCAGGATCGATATTTGTAGGGCGTCCGTCAATTAATACACGCACATTGTCATTTCCGCGAAGCGAAAGTTTTCCATCCTGATCTACGTTCACAGAAGGAATATTATTCATAATATCAGATGCAGAAGCTCCAGCGGTTGTTAAGTCTTTACCAACAGTAACTACTTTTCTGTCAATTTTTTGTTCAATTGTAGAACGTTCTGCGATAATGTTAACACCTTTAAGTTGAGTAGCCTCTTCTTCAAGCGCAACATTTACGGTTGCAGTTTTTTTGTTTTCACTCAAAAGAACAGATCCAATATATTTTCTAAAACCGATATACTGAATTTCGATAGTGTAGCTTTTTAAAGCAATATTTTTAAATGAAAAGTCTCCGTTATCGTCTGTGTTTACGCCAGAAACCACTTTTCCATTTTCTTTAAGCGAAACTGTCGCGTAAGAAATCGGTGCATTGTTCGACTTTTCTGTAATTTTTCCAGAAACACTTCCAGTATTCTGGGCCTGTGCAGTTGCGATTATCCCTAATAACGCAAACAGAAAGAATTTTAATTTCATGATTTTTTACTGATTATTTTTGATTTGATTGATGATGATTTCGTTTTGTTAGCTTTTCTCTTTTTGTTTTTCCTGACTTCAAAAAAAAATAAAGTCTCTATTAAGACTCTTTTACGGTTGATATGTTACAAGAAATTTCAGAAAAAAGCATATTTTTTTTCTCATTGGCTGTTTTATAATAGATTAGCCTTTTGGTTTTTTGATAATTTTAACAATTAATATTTATGCTTTTTTGTCAAATTGAAACTCTTTTCTTGAATTTAATATGTTTTTGATTTTCTCTAATTGATGAATAAGCAGTATCTTTGCTCACTTTAAAATAAGTTTACATGTCATTATCACAAATTCTTACACCTTCTATACAAAAAGCAATACAAGCATTATTTGACGTTACTGTTGATAAAATCGAGTTTCAAACTACTAGAAAAGAGTTTGAAGGAGATATTACAATGGTAATTTTCCCTTTGCTAAAAGTGATTAAAAGTAATCCGGCTGAATTGGGAAATAAAATTGGAAACTATCTAGTAGAAAATGTTTCTGAAGTTGCTCGCTTTAATGTGGTTTCTGGCTTCTTGAATATTGTGATTTCAGACATTTATTATGTAAATTTCTTTAACGGAATAAAAGATCAAAAACAATTTGGTTTTATTGCTTCGAACCCAGAAGAAAAAGCAGTAATGGTAGAATATTCTTCTCCAAATACCAACAAACCTTTGCACTTAGGACACGTTCGTAACAATTTGTTAGGATACTCTGTTGCAGAGATTTTAAAAGCTTCTGGTAAAAAAGTCTACAAAACGCAAATTATCAACGACAGAGGAATTCATATCTGTAAATCGATGTTGGCTTGGGAGAAATTCGGAAACGGAGAAACTCCTGAAACTTCTGGTTTAAAAGGTGATAAACTGGTTGGGAAATATTATGTTGAGTTTGATAAAGCTTACAAAAATGAAATTAACGGCTTAATCGAAATTGGTAAAACAGAAGATGAAGCCAAAAAGCAAGCGCCGATTATTATCGAAGCGCAAGATATGCTTAAGAAATGGGAAGCTGGTGATGAAAAAGTGATTGCACTTTGGAAAAAAATGAACGAATGGGTTTATGAAGGTTTCGCAACCACTTACACCAATCTTGGAGTTAATTTTGATAAATATTATTACGAAAGCAACACTTACCTTTTAGGAAAAGATGTTGTACAAGTAGGTTTAGATAAAGGCGTTTTCGAAAAAGATCCAGACGGTTCTGTTTGGATAGATTTGACAGACGAAGGTCTTGACCGTAAAATTGTGTTACGTTCAGACGGAACAGCGGTTTACATGACACAAGATATCGGAACAGCAATTCAGCGTGTAAAAGATATGCCGGATGTTGGAGGAATGGTTTACACGGTAGGGAATGAGCAGGATTATCACTTTAAAGTTTTATTCTTAATCCTTAAAAAATTAGGTTTTGACTGGGCTTCAAGTTTATATCACTTATCATACGGAATGGTTGATTTACCATCTGGAAAAATGAAAAGCCGTGAGGGAACGGTTGTAGATGCTGATGATTTGATGCAAGATATGACCGATACAGCAAAACAGATTTCAGAAGATTTAGGAAAACTAGATAGCTATTCTGACGAAGAAAAAGCGAAATTGTATAAAACAATTGGATTAGGAGCTTTGAAATATTACATTTTGAAAGTAGATCCTAAAAAACGTATTTTATTTAACCCAGAAGAATCTGTTGATTTTGCTGGAAATACAGGTCCTTTTATTCAATACACATACGCAAGAATTCAATCGATAATCCGTAAAGCTGATTTTGATTTTTCTAATAAAATTGAAATCGAAGAATTGCATGAAAAAGAGAAAGAATTGGTGAAACAAATCGAACTTTTCCCTGAAGTAATTCAAAACGCTGCTCAAAATCATAGCCCGGCATTAATTGCCAATTATACTTATGATTTAGTAAAAGAGTATAACTCTTTTTATCAGTCAGTTCATATTTTAGGAGAAGTTGATTTAACTAAAAAGATATTCAGAGTACAGCTTTCTCAAAAAGTTGCCGAAGTGATTAAATCTGCATTTCAATTATTAGGAATTGAAGTTCCTGAGAGAATGTAAGAATTAAAAATACATACAATAAGTAGAAAGCCAGTAGTTTTAAAACTATTGGCTTTTTTTATTGCTTTTTTGACTTTCAGAAGTAATATGAAAGAATATACTTCTTTTATTTTGCTCCTGTAAAAATAAATATAATAGTTTTAGTAATTAACTCATTGCTGAATAGGAGTCTAACATGAGTGTTTCTAAGCTTTTTAAGATATTTTCCTATTATTATTTTTAACTATTTTGAATTAGTAAGCTTTTAGAAAAAAATATAAAAGGAATCAAAACCGTATGGATCTACAATCTATGCGGTTTTTTATTTTGTAAGTAAAATATTTCAAATTAGTATGTTAATTAGTGATTAATTCTTGTTAAAATTATTTTAATTTTTTAAGTTCGCCCTCTCTAATTAAAAAAACAAAATAATGAAACAAAAATTTAAAGGATTGACAATTCTTGTGTTTCTTCTTTTTACGCAAGTATTTTTTGCACAAGAGAAAACAATATCGGGAATTGTCTCAGATGGAAGCGGACCTATTCCGGGTGCGAATGTTGTGGTAAAAGGAACCAGCAATGGTGTTCAAACTGATTTTGATGGAAAATATAAGATAAAGGCAAAGACAGGTGATGTTTTGGTCTTTTCTTACATGGGAATGAAAGATCAGACTATTACTGTTGGGAATTCATCTTCTGTAAATGTTAAATTGCAAGAAGGAGGTGAGCAATTGGAAGAAGTTGTGGTACAGGTGGCTTATGGTAAGGCAAAAAAAGGTACATATACAGGATCTGCTACACAAATTAAATCAGAGCAACTAGAAAATAGACCTTTAACCAATGCTCTTTCTGTTTTAGAAGGGAGTACTTCAGGAGTTCAAATTCAAAGCTCAGCAGGTCAGCCAGGAGCCGCGCCCGAGGTAAGAATAAGAGGTTTTAGTTCAATTAATGGCTCAAACACTCCTTTGTATATTGTAGATGGCGTTCCTTACGCCGGAGATATTAGCAATTTAAATTCAAGTGATATTGAAAGTTTAAGCGTTTTAAAAGATGCTTCTTCTACATCTTTATATGGTTCAAAAGCAGCAAATGGTGTAATCATAATCACTACAAAATCAGGAAAGTCACAAAAGGATAAATTTTCGCTTAATTTAAGTACGGGAATGACTTCTCGATCTATTAAAGATTATAAAAGAGTAAATGCTTTAGATTACTATCCTTTAGAATGGGAAGCTATTAGAAATAGTCGTCCAATGAGCAATCAAGCAGAGATTGATGCAGCAAATATTTATGCATCCGCAAGAGTTCCTGTTGTATTAGTGACAAACCCATTTAATGTTCCAAACGGAAGTATAGTTGGAACCGATGGGAAATTAAATCCTGATGCAAAGTTATTGTATCCTGAAGATCTTGATTGGGCTAAACAATTAGAGAGAGCTGGAGTTCGTAAGAATGTGGATTTTTCTTATCAGGGAAAATCTGAAAAATCGAACTACTTTGCTTCTTTAGGTTATTTGGATGAAGAAGGATACATACAAAAATCTGGTTTCGAAAGAACAACGGGAAGATTGAACCTAAATACAAGTTTAAAAGAATGGTTTAAAACAGGTGTAAATCTATCTGGAACTTTAACGAATTCAAAATTAGGTACTGATGGAGTAGAAAATACAAGCTCTTTTAAAAATCCATTTAGAACTATTAGAACAATGGGACCAATTTATCCTGTTTTCGATCATACAGCAAACGGAGATTATGTACTTGATGTAAATGGTGATCGCGTTTATTCGACTGTTCGTGGATCAGGGGCTTCCAATGGACGTAATGTTGTTTATGAAACTTTAAATGATACTGATGTAGTAAAAGGATTAGCTCTTTCAGCGCGAACTTTTTTTGAAATTTCATTTACTAAGGATTTAAAATTTACAACAAATGCTTCTATTGACAAAACATATCGAAACAGAACTTATTCCTATAATACTGAAATTGGAGATGGGGCGCCAACTGGATTGATGGCAAAAGAAGATAAAATTTTAACTGGAATTACATACAACCAATTATTGAATTACTCGAAGAAAATCGGAGAACATTCATTCAATGTATTATTAGGACATGAAAGTTTCGATTATGAGACAAATTGGACCAGTAGCAGTAAAACAGGTCAAGTAGCCCCAGACATTATTGAATTTGTTAATTATGCAACAACTACTGGTTTGACTTCTTATACAAGAAATTATGCCACAGAGTCATATTTTTCAAGAGCTAGCTATGATTATATGAGTAAGTATATTTTTTCGGCATCATTAAGAAGAGATGGATCTTCAAAATTTTCTGAGAATAATCGTTGGGGCAACTTTTGGTCTTTAGGTGGAGCTTGGGTAATTTCTAAAGAGAATTTCTTAAAGGATCACTCTTGGCTTAATGATTTAAAATTTAGAGCTTCAATTGGGCAAGTTGGAAATGATTCTCATATAATTGGCGATACGAATGATGCAGGAGCAAAAATTAATGGATTAAATTATTATGTTAGTCAGCCTACCTATAGTTTAGGTTATGATAATGGAAGTGAAGGTGGTATTGTTACTTATGCTGCAGCCGCGCCAGATTTAAAATGGGAGGTTAATACTCAAAAAGATATTGCTGTAGAGTTTAGCTTGTTCAAAAACAGATTAAAAGGGAGTGTAGAGTATTATAATAGAAATACTGATGGGTTAATTTTTTCAGTACCTAATCCATTATCTTCTGGTTTAGACAATAGGGTAGAAAATATTGGTTCTATGGTCAATAAAGGATTTGAAATTTCACTAGATGGTGTTATCGTTAAAGCCAAAGATTTTTCTTGGAGTTTAAATGTTAATGCATCAACAATTAATAACAAAATTACAAATCTTCCGCAGGGAGAAATTATTGATGGAAGCAAAAAACTTTCTGTAGGACATTCTATATATGACTATTGGTTAAGAGACTGGTATGGTGTTGATTCTTCAGATGGTTATGCATTATTTGTTGCAGATCCAAAATTTGTAAATTCGAGTGATACTTCAATAAGAGTTGTAAATGGTATAAATGTGACTACAGATCAAAATAAAGCATTGTACCATTACGCAGGTTCAGCTATTCCAGATTTGTTTGGAAGTTTTGGAAATACATTTAAGTATAAAGGACTTCAGTTAGATGTAGTATGTACTTACCAAATTGGTGGTCAAATGTATGATACTAATTATGCGACTTTAATGCATACAGGTAATAATTATGGGTCTGCTTTAAGCACAGACATTTTTAGAAGATGGCAGAAGCCTGGTGATATAACTGATGTACCTCGATTGGACGTTAATAGAAATACTCCTGCAAGTGCAGCTTCTGATAGATGGTTAATAGGTTCTGATTATTTATCATTAAGACAAGTCAATTTATCATATAAAGTACCTTCAGAGTTTATATCAAAATTCGAAATTGATAATGCTTCAGTTTATATAAACGGAGAAAATTTAATGCTGTTTACAAAGCGTCAAGGGATGGATCCAACTCAAACTTTTAATGGAACGACTCAAAATAGATATATACCATCTCGAGTAATTTCATTAGGAGTGAATTTAAATTTTTAATATTATGAAATCAAATTATATAAAAGTATTATTCGCATTTATAGTGTTGACTTTTTTAAGCTCATGTTCTGAAGACTTTTTAGATAAAAAGCCAACAGAGTTTGTTGATTATGATGGAGCGACAAAAACAACGGAAAATTTAATGACACTTTTGAATGGTATTCATAGGTCATTATATTATAGTTATGAAGATCAAAGCCAGGCAGGATTAGGAGGTTTAATGGAGCAAACTGATATTGCAGGTGATGACGTGGTTTTTCCAATTACAAATGGCTGGTTTTTGACAGTATATAACTGGAGTGCAATGAATAATGAAAATTCTTCAGAAATTCGTTTTGCTTATAGGACTTATTATAGAATCATTAGAAATGCAAATACAATAATAAATGCAGCAGATGTTGCAATTGGCTCTGATGCTGATAAGAAAATTGTAAAAGGACAGGCTTTGCTTTACCGAGCATTTTGTCACTATCAATTGGTACAGTTATTTGGCAAGAGATATGTAAATGGTGAAACAAATTCTCAACTTGGAGTACCTATTATATTGAGTGTAGGAAATGACAAATTTCCTCGTTCAACGGTTGAAGAAGTGTATGCTCAAATTAATAAAGATTTAGATGAAGCTAATGTTTTATTGCTTGACTATACAAAACCAAACAATTCACATTTAGATTTGAAGGTTGCTCAAGGTTTAAAAGCAAGAGTAGCTTTAACTCAAGGAAATTGGTCGCTTGCGGCTGAATATGCAAATAAGGCTAGAACTGCAAAGACTTTAATGCCAATTTCTGAATATGCTTTAGGTTTTAATGATTATAATAATAAAGAATGGATGTGGGGAAGTCATATTAATGAAGTTCAAACTCAGTATTTTGGAAATTTTGGAGCTTACATGTCTAGAAATTTTAGTTC
Source organism: Flavobacterium tistrianum (assembly GCF_003254545.1). Classification (GTDB taxonomy): domain Bacteria; phylum Bacteroidota; class Bacteroidia; order Flavobacteriales; family Flavobacteriaceae; genus Flavobacterium; species Flavobacterium tistrianum. Next base: position 59,761 of record NZ_QJRH01000057.1, on the reverse strand, counting down.
AACGGTTATACGTTCTTGTCCAAAGGCAATCAACAGCAAACTGTATAACATGATTCCGCCAACTGATGTGCGTTCTACGATTTTTGATAAAACGGGAAAACATGCAGCATTGGCACTTCCTTCAAATTTTGCAAAATTTCCATACACGAGCCAAAAGTTTTTAGCTATCAGTACTGGTGATAGTAGATGTGATGTTCCATATATGCGTGTTGCAGAAATGTATCTAATAGAAGCAGAAGCAAAAGCAAGACTTGGAAACGCAGATGCCGCTGCAGTACTTTTTGAATTCGAAAAAACAAGAAACCCTTCCTATACATTATCAACAAATTCTGGACAAGCATTGGTTGATGAAATTTTACTTCAAAGAAGAATTGAATTGTGGGGAGAAGGTTTCAGATTTTATGATTTAAAAAGAACAAATTCGACATTAGATAGAACAAATTCTAACCACGATGCTGGTATTACAAATGGAGTTTTAACTGTTGCTCCCTCAGATAATAGATGGCAATGGTTGATTCCAAGAGCTGAAATTAATGCTAATCCACTAATTGTTCAAAATCCATTGTAGAGTAAAAGAAAAATAAAAAAAGGCCGGAAGTCTCAAAAAACTCCCGGCTTTTTTACAACAACTAATTTTAATTACTTAACAAATTTGTCAATGATTTTATCTGTTTCTGCTTTTGAAGCATCTGGTTTCAAATCAAATAGAAGAGAGTAAAGTGCTTTTCTGTCAACTTTGGCCTCTAAGTTTAAGTCTTGGTGTCTGTCAAAAAGAGTTTGCCATTTGTCACGAACATTTTTCCAAAGCGCATTATTTTCTTTCCACCATTTTTGTCCAGCAATACATTTAGAATCATCTACTTTAGTGTAAACGTCAAATCCTTTTTCTTGAGCTAATAAAACATCTTTTCCAGTATCGTCGCGAACTAATTTATCATTGTCTTGCTCATGATTCCACCCTGTAGCAGTGATTTCGTGAATGTTTCTTCTTTTCAAAACGTTATAATCGTTACGTTTTGTCTGCTCTCTTCTTGGAAGCGGAGCATCTGCAACGTTTGCCCAATAATCTTGTCCGTCAACATGTACCCAAGTTGAAGAACCTTCATATCTTGGACTATCATCTACTTGATATACTTTTTGAGTCCATTGACCTTTAACAGCTTTTTTATCTAGCTTTTTGTATTTCCAAGAATTGCCTTTATCAAAAGTATATAAGTCTGTGTTTTCGTAAAGCCAATCTTGTCTCCAGTGTTTGATAATCATATCAGGACTTACAATAAGTAAATGCTGCATTACGATTTTGTTTGGAGTATCTTCTAATAACTCAACCCATTCTAAAGCAGATTCGTGTTTCGTTTCAGAAGGTTTATAAGTAAGAGAATCTTTAGGGTATGAGAAAGTTTCTGTGAAATTAAACTTCACTTCATAACAACCACACATCGATTTAATTGACTTAATGTCTTGTTGTTTTTTGTCCTGACTAAAACCAAGACTGCATGTTAAAGCCATAGCGGCTGACATAAATAGGCTTTTTGAAATCATAACTTATTGTTTTGTTTTTAAAATTTTCGCAAATATATAAATTTTATTTAGAACAATTAAAAATAGTTATATATTTGCATCGATTATTAAGACTGAATAAAAATAATGAATTTTAAAATTACTCTTTTTGCTGTTGTACTTTTTTGTCAAATTTCTGTTTCTCAAGAGGTTAAAAAAGATAGTGTGAAAACAAATGAATTGTCAGAAGTTAAAGTTACTACTGCAACTAGAACAGAAAGAGTGCTTTCGTCATTGCCTTTGCCGATGACAATTATTACATCTGAAGCAATTATGAAGTCTGGAGTTACAAGATTAAATGAAATTTTAAGCGAGCAAACCGGTATTATTTTGATTCCTGACGAAAGTGGTTTTGAGGGAATTCAAATGCAAGGACTGGATGCCGCTTATACCATGATTTTAATTGATGGAGTGCCATTAGTGGGTAGAAGTGCTGGTGTTTTGGACTTATCTAGGGTTTCTGTCGGAAATATAGAGAGAATTGAAATTGTTAAAGGAGCTTCTTCAGCATTGTATGGTTCTGAAGCCATGGGAGGAGTAATAAATGTTATTACAAAAAGACCAAAAAAAGATACGTTTACGGGAAGTCTTTCTTATCGATACGCAACTTTTAACACCAATGATGCTAATACGAATTTGCTGTGGAAAAAGAAGAAATTTTCAGCTAATCTTTTTGCTAATTTTTATTCTACAGATGGTTATGATTTAGATAAAAGTACGCCACTAAAAAATGTGGAGCCATTTTATAATTTCACAATCCAACCTAAGATATATTACGATTTTTCAGAGAATCTAAAGTTAATTGTAAACAACCGTTTTTACGATATGAAAATGGATAACGTTGCAATTATCGATTCTGAAAACTACAAAGGTGATGCAAAAGAAAAAGAATGGAACTCGCAAATTAAATTTGAGCATAAATGGAGTTCGAAAGTGTATTCTGAATATGAGTTTTACACGACGAATTATAAAAATGATTCCTTTTTAAATGATAAGAATAATACTCTTTATGAAAGTGCTTATTATAATCAATGGTTAGTTCGACCAGAAATTCGAACGACACTTTCGTTAAAAAATGATAAACTGACAGGTGGAGTTGGAGTCAATTATGAGACTTTAGATAGAACTTATTTTGAAAGACAAGTAAACTTTAATTCGCAATATGTTTACCTGCAATACGATTACAATCCAACTGAGAAATGGAACGTTCTTGCTGGATTTAGATATGATAATCATAGTGAATATGCTTCACAGTTTAGCCCAAAATTAGCAGTCAATTATAAGGTTAATGAGAATTTTTCTTTAAAATCTTCTGTAGGATATGGATACAAAGCTCCAGATTTTCGTCAATTGTATTTTGATTTTACAAATCCTTCAGTTGGATATACCGTTTTGGGATACAACGTTGCTGAAGATCGCTTAAATCAACTTGAAGAGCAAGGCCAGCTTTTGTCTAGAGTAGATGGAGTAAATTTTGGTGAACCGTTGAAGCCAGAAAGTTCAATAAATGTCAATTTTGGAACTTTTTATAAGAGAAATAAATTACGATTAGACGTCAATGCTTTCTATAATTCAATCGAAAATTTAATTGATACTCGAGTTGTTGCTCAAAAAACTAATGGTCAGAATGTCTTCAGTTATTTTAATATCAGTAAAATTTTCACTTACGGTCTAGAGTTTAATTCAACTTACGATTTCACAAAAGAATTATCAGTATCATTTGGATATCAGTTTTTAACAGCAAAAGACAAATCTGTTTTGGATAATTTCGAAGATTATCAATATATCCGTAACTCAGATTTACAGACGATTCAAATTAAGAAATCCGATTATTTTGGATTGTTTAACAGATCAAAACATACGGCTAATGTTAAGTTCGCCTACACTATTCCTAAAATAAAAACAGACATCAACTTACGTATTTTTTATAGAAGCAAATACGGAATGTTTGATACAAACGGTAATCAGATACTTGACAAATATGACACATTTGTAGATGGTTACTTCTTAACAAACCTGTCAATTTCAAAATATATCGGAGATAAATTTATGCTTCAGGCAGGAGCCAATAATTTATTTGATTTTACAGACCCTAGCCAAATTAGCAATTTGGCAGGTCGACAGTTTTTTGCACGAATTCAATATAATTTTTAATCAATATTTATTTAACACCTTTTTCAAAATGAAAACAAAATTCTTCAAACTTTCGCTTTTAGCATTATTTATTTTTACAGCATCTTGCAGCAGCGATGATGATAAAAAAGAAGTAGCACCAGTGGTAACTACAAAAGTTTCTAATATTGCTGCGCCTCAAACAGGTGGTCAGGGACAACCAGCTGGAGGAGCATTTGCAAAATTTAGTTTTTCTCAAAATAAGTTGGTAACAGATAATAGCTGGGATATTGCTTTTCGCGGGACTACAATTATTGTAAATGGAGGTGCTAAAATTGGTCTTACAGATGAACCAGAAAGAACAGGATCTGGTGCAGTAAGTATTGTGTCTGGTACATTTGCTAGTGTAACTGCATTTCCTGCGGCAAGTACTTTTGCTCAAGATGCATCAACAGTTTATTCAATCCCGACAGGAAGCGGAAAAGGTTGGTATGCTTATAATGCAGAAACTCATATTATTTCTCCTATTGCAGGAAAAGTATTTGTAGTAAAAACACACGATGGTAAATATGCAAAATTTGAAATATTAAGCTATTATAAAGATGCGCCAGCAAGTCCAACATTAACTTCTGAATCGCCATATTATACTTTTAATTTCGCATACCAAGCAAACAGTACTACTACATTCTAATAAAGAGTAACAATCTCAAATAGTTTCTTTTGCACAGAATACTTTTAAATAAAACATTAAAAATCTAGTGAATCATTAGCTTTGTTTTTTTTATTTTTTTTTGATAAAGGGGTTAGAAAAATTCTAACCTCTTTTTTTTGTTCTACTTTCTTGTTAAAATGAAATAGAAACAAAATGTTATTCTATCTTTGCACAAATTTTTTCTGCAGTAAGTTATCCATTATTGAATTGGTTTAATTTTTGAAAGCAATTCTTCATATTTTATTATAATTATTTAAGTGAATACAAAGTCTTATTTTTTTCAGTCTTTTGCAATTGTGGCTTTAGCGTTGGTCGCTTTTATTGGGTTTAAACAAATCCTTCCAGACAAAATATTTTCTGAGAGTAAGTTAGACTCTAAAAATATTTTAATAGACAGTCTGCTTTTAGAATCTGTTGCCGACGATTCATTATCGCTAGATAAAGACAGTATTGCAAAAAGTGAGCAAGCACTAAGCGGGCAGAAAATTGTTTTTGATGAAACCGAAGGAATTGAATTTCCTGCCGAAACATTCGAAAATTACAAAGGCTATCAATACCTGATTTCTTTTTATGAGAAATTGTATCAGCTGGAGAAAAATCCGCAGAACAAGGTTAGAATTGCTTACTACGGAGATTCCATGACCGATGGAGATTTAATCGTTCAAGATGTCCGTACCAATTATCAGGAACGTTTTGGCGGAAATGGCGTTGGTTTCGTTTCTATTACTTCAGAATCTGCAGCTTCGAGAGGTTCTGTAAAATCTACCTATTCTAAAAACTGGAAAACACAGTCCTACTTAAATGTAAAAAGACCAACTAGTCCTTTTGGAGTTAATGGACATGTATTTTTTGCAAATGATAAATCAAATTCGACTTGGGTTCAGTACGAAGCTGGACTTAACAAATATTCTACTTCTTTAGATAACGCAACATTATTTTATGGACGTTCGTCTAAAGTCGGAAAAGTGAATTTCATTATAGGAAAAGATACAATTAAAAAAAGTCTTTCTCCAAATAGTTTAGTAAATACACTAAAAGTTTCATCTGGAAGTTTAAAAGCTTTTAAAGCCAATTTTTTTCAAGCAGATTCTATTCCGATTTACGGGTTTAATTTTGACAATGGAAGCGGAGTTCATGTTGATAATTTCTCACAGCGAGGAAATTCAGGACTTCCAATTTCGATGTTCAATGCCGATGTAATGAGAGCTTTTAATAATAGCTTAAAATACGATTTGATCATTCTGCACTACGGAACCAATGTTTTAAATTACGGAACCAAAAATTATTCTTGGTATGAAAAAGGAATGACAAAGACCGTAAATAAAATAAAAGAATCTTTCCCAGGAGTTTCTATTTTAATTGTCTCAACAGCTGATAAATCAACAAAATATGATTTGGAAATGAAAACCGATTCTGCTGTCGTTCCTTTAATGAAAGCACAAAAACACTATGCCTTAGAAGCTCATGCAGGATTTGTGAACTTATATACTTTGATGGGTGGAGATGGTTCTATGATAAAGTGGGTTGATGAAACTCCCGCAAAAGCAAACAAAGATTACACGCACTTTAACCAACGTGGCGCAAAAGCAATTGGTAATTTGCTTTACGGACAATTAAATAAAGGATACGAAGAATATAAAGTACTCAGACAAAAAAGAGATTCTGAAGGGACTAAGCCAAAACCAATAAAAAGAGCCAGACCCGATTCCGTTTCAGTAACAAAAGATAGTGTATGATAAATAAACTTATGATTTTCTTTTGTTGTCTTTTTTTTACAACAAATGAAAAAACGCCCAAAACAGACGTACAGCCAACACCCAAAAGTATGATTCAAAAAGTGGATACAGCAGCAATTGATGCACCTTCTGACGGTCAGATTTATAATGCAAAAGCGATAAGCGATTTTTTTCAGAAACTGGAAAAAAATGAAGATCAGAAAAATCAAAAAATCAATATTGTACATATTGGAGATTCGCATATTCAAGGCGATTTAATGACCAATGAAATCAGAAAAAAATTGCAGCAGAGATTTGGAAACGCTGGGCGAGGTTTAGTATTTCCTTATCAATTGGCTAAAACAAACGGATCTTATAATGAACGTTTTAGATCAAATAGAACTTGGGAAAGCTATAGAAATATTCACCCATTTAAACAATGTCCGATTGGAATAAGCGGAATTGGTCTTTGGAGAGATTCTGGCGGATTTGTAATGGAAATGAATGTAAAAGATCCGGCGTATAAATTCAATACAATAAAAATTATTACGCCTCAAAATCAGAATATGTTCGATTTGGCAATTTCGTCTAAAATCAATTCTATTCAGACAACAGAACGAAGAGTCATTACCCATAAAATTAAGAAAGGCGAAGTGCTTGGAACAATTGCAGATAAATACAATGTTTCTGTTGCTGAAATTAAAAGAGACAATCGTTTAAAAGGGAATAATATTCGTGCAGGAAGAACATTAAAAATTGCAACAAACGAAACTAGGGAAAAGACTATTTCAATGTCAGAATTTGTTCCGCTGGCTATAGAATCAGATTCTTTCTCGCATTATTATAATTCAGAAAACGCTTTAAGCCGAATTTTTTTGATTCCAAATAAAGAAGCTAAAGATTATGAATTGAACGGAATTGTTTTAGAAAAAGATGCTCCAGGTATTATTTATAGCAGTATTGGAGTAAACGGAGCAAAATATTCAGACTACAATAAATATCCATTATTCTTTGATCAGTTAAAATCATTACATCCAGATTTACTGGTTTTCTCTTTAGGAACAAATGAAAGCTATGATCACTTGGAACCAGAAAATTATATTAAAGAATTACGAGAGTTTATCAATAATGTACGAGCACAAAAAATAGACGCTCCTATAATTGTAATGACACCTCCGCCATCATTGTTAAGACGAAAGCCAAATACCTACATTGATAATTATGCGAGACAAATTATAGATATAGCCCAAAAAGACGGTCTTGCTGTTTGGGATTTGTACGATGAATTTGGAGGCATGAGCGGAATCAGGCAATTAAAAGTACAAGGGCTAATTGGACCAGACTGGGTTCATTATTCAAAAAAAGGATACGAGAAGCAAGGAGATTTGTTTACTCAAGCGATTTTAAGATCATACGATAATTTTAAATTAAAGAAGTAAGTTGACAACAATAGAAAGCATTAATAATTGGTTTATTCAAAACTTTGGTGCAATTACAATAGAACAAGTTAAAAGTTGGTTCGTTTATAATGAAGACGAAAAACTTTTATTCAATACCGGTTTATTCTTAGGTTTATTTCTGGTTTTCTATTTTGTGTATGGTTTTTTACGCAAAACATTTTATTTGAGATTAACCTATGTTATTCTCTTCTCATTATTCTTTTACTATAAATCAAGCGGTATTTACTTTCTGCTTTTATTGCTTTCGTCAGTTGTAGATTATGGTTTGAGCCAGATTATTTACCGAGAAAGCAGAGACGGAGTTAAGAAATTTTACTTGGTAATTAGTGTTATTTTGAATTTGGCTCTTTTAGGCTATTTCAAATACATGAACTTTTTGATTGTAACGTACAACGATATGTTTCATAGTAATTTTGCACTTCATAATGTTTTTCTTCCTGTTGGAATTTCGTTTTATACGTTCCAATCTATGAGTTATATTATTGAGATTTATAGAGAAGAAATTAAACCGACAAAAAATTACATCGAATATTTATTCTTCGTTTCATTCTTCCCTCAATTAGTTGCGGGACCAATTGTTCGTGCAAAAGATTTCTTGCCTCAGATTTATCAAAAATTAAATCTGACGCAACAAGATGTAAACAATGCTTTGTTTTTGATTATTGGAGGATTAATCAAGAAAACCGTAATTTCAAATTATATCTCAGTAAACTTTGTCGATCGTGTTTTTGATACACCAATGAGTTATACTTCGTTTGAAAATTTAATGGCTTCGTACGGATATGCCATTCAGATTTACTGCGATTTCTCAGGATATTCAGATATGGCAATTGGTATTGCATTATTGCTTGGATTTAAATTGCCAGTCAACTTTAGAACTCCGTATAAATCCACTTCGATTACCGATTTCTGGAGAAGATGGCATATTTCGCTTTCGACTTGGTTAAAAGACTTTTTGTATATCTCTATTGGTGGAAATCGTAATGGATCTTTCGCGGGATATTTATTTCCAAGTTTATTTTTCTTCGGCTTATTGCTTTGGGGAATGTCTTGTTATAATGAAAGTGTAATTCCACTTGTCATTGCAGGAATCAGTATTTTAATTTTCGCTTTGTCGTTTTTACTGTCAAGCAAAGTAAAACAGACTTTAGTGACCAATTTCAACCTGTTTACTACAATGCTTTTGGGAGGATTGTGGCATGGAGCAGGAGCACAGTTCATCGTTTGGGGAGCACTTCACGGATTAGCATTAGCAGTTCATAAAATATTCATGGAATTTTTTCCTTCGAAGAAAGATAAAAGTCCAAACTTCTTATGGAGATTTTTCTCAATCTTAATCACATTCCATTTTGTGGTTTTCTGTTGGATTTTCTTCCGAGCAAGAGATTTCGAAACAGCATTACAGGTAATTAATAATATCGGCCAATTAACATTCGAACCAGAACTTTGGAAAACAATTGTTCTTGGATATAAAAATGTATTCGGATTAATGCTGTTCGGTTACGTTTGGCATTTCTTACCAGAAACTTTCACAAACGGAATGAAATCTGTTTTCGATAAAACACCTTTACTAATAAAAGCCATAATCTTAGGATTCGTTTATTGGATAGTTTATGCAACAGCAGTCGCAGGTTCACAACCTTTCATTTACTTCCAATTCTAAAATAAAGTTACAAAGTGACACAGTTACAAAGGCGCAAAGGTTTTTCTTCTTGCGTCTTTTTTGTTTTTAGCCAGTCCCGATAGCTATCGGAATAAAAGGATTAAAAAGATTTTTTTATGCAGATTTTGTAGATTGTGGCAGATTTTATTTTTTAGATTTTAAATAATAATCTGCATGATCTGTGAAAGAAAGAGTAGCAGTTATTAATTCGAGAAATTAGTGTAATTCATGGCAAAAAACCTTTGTAGCTTTGTTACTATGTTCCTTTGAACCTTAGAAAATAAAAATTGCCTGAAATATCTAATTAGATTATCTTTGCACTTCATATAAAGAAAATGATATGTTTGATAATTTAAGCGATAAGTTAGATAAAGCGTTCCATATATTAAAAGGGCACGGTAAAATTACAGAAGTAAACGTTGCTGATACCTTAAAAGAAGTTCGTCGTGCGTTACTTGACGCCGATGTTAACTTTAAAATTGCTAAAGATTTTACGGCAAGAGTAAAAGATAAAGCAATTGGTCAAGATGTATTAACAACTTTACAACCAGGACAATTATTAGTAAAACTGGTAAAAGATGAGTTGACAGAATTAATGGGTGGAGATGTTGCTGGTGTAAACTTATCAGGAAATCCAACTGTTATTTTGATGTCAGGACTTCAAGGTTCTGGTAAAACTACTTTCTCAGGAAAATTAGCAAACTTCTTAAAAACAAAGAAAAACAAGAAACCATTACTTGTAGCGTGTGATATCTACCGTCCGGCGGCGATCAATCAGTTGCATGTTGTGGGAGACCAAATAGGTGTTGAGGTTTACTCAGAACCAGAAAATAAAAATCCTGTTGAGATTGCCCAAAATGCAATCAAACACGCTAAAGCAAACGGATTCAATGTTGTTATCGTGGATACAGCAGGACGTTTGGCAGTAGATCAGGAAATGATGGACGAAATTGCACGTGTACACAAAGCAATTCAGCCACAAGAAACATTGTTCGTTGTCGACTCTATGACAGGACAAGATGCTGTAAATACAGCAAAAGCTTTCAACGATATCTTGAATTTTGATGGAGTTATCTTAACAAAATTAGATGGTGATACTCGTGGTGGAGCTGCGCTTTCGATCAAATCGATTGTAAACAAACCAATCAAATTTGTTGGTACTGGCGAGAAAATGGAAGCAATTGACGTTTTCTATCCAGAACGTATGGCTGAGCGTATTTTAGGAATGGGAGACGTTGTGTCTCTTGTTGAAAGAGCTCAAGAGCAATTTGATGAAGAAGAAGCAAGAAAACTTCAAAAGAAAATTGCTAAAAACGAATTCGGTTTTGATGACTTCTTAACGCAGATTCAGCAAGTAAAGAAAATGGGTAATATGAAAGACTTGGTTGGAATGATACCAGGAGCTTCAAAAGCCATGAAAGATGTTGAAATCGAAGACGACGCCTTCAAACATATAGAAGCGATCATTTATTCGATGACGCCAGCAGAAAGAAGCAAACCAGCGATTATCGACGTAAAAAGAAAAGCCAGAATCGCAAAAGGTTCGGGAACTAAAGTCGAGCAAGTAAATCAGCTGATGAAGCAGTTTGACCAAATGAGCAAAATGATGAAAATGATGCAAGGCCCAGGCGGAAAAAATCTGATGAAAATGATGGGAGGTATGAAAGGGATGCCGGGTGGTATGCCAGGAGGAATGCCGAGATAATAAAAAGAGTTTCAAGTTTAAGGTTTCAAGTTAAGAGGCCAAAACTTGAAACTTTTTTGATTCAATAAAATATTAAGTTTCGCAAGTAACGTGAAACATGAAACTTTAAACCTGAAACAACACACAATGCAACTACTAGACGGTAAAAAAACATCTAACGACATTAAAAACGAAATTGCAGCCGAAGTTCAATCTATAAAAGCAGCTGGAGGAAAAGTGCCTCATTTAGCAGCGGTTTTAGTGGGAAACAACGGAGCAAGTTTAACTTACGTAGGAAGTAAAGTAAAATCATGCCAAGAAATCGGTTTTGATTCAACTTTAGTTGCTTTACCAGAAACGATTACAGAAGATGAGCTTTTAGCAAAAATTAAAGAATTAAATGAAGATGATAATCTTGACGGATACATCGTTCAATTGCCTTTGCCAAAACATATCGACGAGCAAAAAATCTTATTGGCAATCGATCCTGATAAAGACGTTGACGGATTCCACCCAACTAACTTTGGAAGAATGGCTTTGGAAATGGAAAGTTTTATTCCAGCAACACCATTTGGAATTATGGAATTGTTAGAGCGTTACAAAGTAGAAACTTCAGGAAAACATACTGTTGTAATTGGAAGAAGCCACATCGTTGGACGTCCGATGAGTATCTTGATGAGCCGTAAAGGAAATCCTGGAGATTCTACAGTTACATTGACGCACAGCCGTACTAAAGACTTAGCAGAATTCACTAAAAATGCTGATATCATTATCACAGCTTTAGGAGTTCCAGAATTCTTAAAAGCAGATATGGTAAAAGAAGGAGTAACCGTTATCGACGTTGGAATTACACGCGTAGATGACGCTTCAAATCCAAAAGGATATGTTATAAAAGGTGACGTTGATTTTGATGGTGTAAGTAAAAAAGCATCTTTCATTACACCAGTTCCAGGTGGAGTAGGACCAATGACAATTGCAATGTTGCTTAAAAATACGCTTTTAGCAAGAAAAATGAGAAGCGCAAGAAATCAATAATTTCTTTCTGAATAATATTCAAAACCCGTTCATTTGAACGGGTTTTGTTGTTTTTAATATATAATTAATAGTTTAAAGTTTTGGTTCTTAAAAATAAAGGATACTTTTGCAGCACTTTAAAAAATAACACTTCTCCAAATGGACGATTATTATTATTCGTTAGTATTAAATTAAGCAGCTTTTGAAATTTCAAAATGCTGCGCTAAAAACCTGTATTTTGAAATGAAAGCCTTTTACACAAACAACAACGGATTAGTAGAAATCCAAAAATGGACTTCAAATTGCTGGATTCACATCGAATCTCCAACAGAATCAGATAAAAATTACTTATTAGAAGAACTTCAACTTCCCGAAGCATTCTACAATGATATTGAGGATATCGACGAAAGACCTCGTATCGAAATCGAAGACGGCTGGACTTTGATTATCATGCGTATTCCCATTAAAAGTGGCGATGTCAAAATTCCATTTCATACCGTTCCGCTCGGGATCATTTTTAAAGACGATATCTGTGTTACCATTAGTTTTTATAAAACAGAAATCATAAAAGACTTTGTGGCTTATTCACAGCGCAAAAACATCGACATAGAAGACAATTTCAATTTAGTTTTAAGATTGCTTTTGTCCTCAAGCGTTTGGTATTTAAAATACTTAAAACAAATCAACCAGAAAATAAAATTAGCAGAAGATAATTTAGAAAAATCGATCAAAAACGAAGAATTGCAAGCCTTGCTACAAATCGAAAAATGCTTTGTGTTCTTCATCACGTCTTTAAAAGCAAATGACGTTTTATTTCAAAGAATCAAAAACTTAAAAGCGCACAAAGCCAGTTACGATCCAGAATTATTAGAAGATGTCGAAATTGAGTTAAATCAGGCGCAAGACACAGCCAATATCTACAACAACATCTTAACTGGAATGATGGATGCTTATGCTTCGGTAATTTCAAACAATATGAACAATATCATGAAGCAAATGACATCAATTTCAATCATATTAATGATACCAACTTTAATAGCCAGTTTGTACGGAATGAACGTGCCAAACGGATTAGAAGAAAGTAAATACGGAATCTGGATCTTACTTTTAGTTTCAATAATTCTATCCACTTTTGGAGTCTTTTTGTTCAAGAGAAGAAGATGGTTCTAAAATTTTAAATATTATAAAGCCTGTTCGTTAAGAATGGGCTTTTTCGTTTTTATATTTTGGGCGTGACCCCGACCCATCGAGAGGGCAAATATACTTTGCGCTTATACGCCCTCTCAACGGGTCGGGGTCGGGCTATCCGCGCTACTTCGGTAGCATGCTCCTATCCCTCACGCAGTCTCGTCTAACAAGAAAGTTTCTCTCCTGCAAGGTTTTCAAAACCTTGTAGGTATATTTAGAAAGTTAAAACAAAGACGACTTTAGTTTTTTGATTCAAGCTCAGCTTCAAACCTACAAGGTTTTGAAAACCTTGCAGGAATCTATATTGTAATCGAAAATATTTTTCTTTTTTTACTTGCCAATTCAAAATAAATAATAACTTTGTAACGCAAAGTACTTTAATTATGAATCAAAAGCACCAAGAAGATTTAGCACATATTCGTTCCATGATGGAGCGCTCTTCAAGATTTATATCGTTAAGCGGACTTTCAGGAGTTTTCGCGGGTCTTTCGGCTTTAATTGGTGGAATCTATGTGTACCAGTTGTTCAAAGCAAATGGAATGGATTATATAAATGATGAACATAGATTGTATTCGGCCAATTTAGTTTCAGAATTATTCTGGATAGGAATCGGAATTTTAGTTTGCGCATTTGCATTCGGAATTTTTTTCACCATTAGAAAAAGCCGAAAATACAATCTGCCAATTTGGACATCTGCGACCAAGAAAATGCTGTTCAATTTAACAGTTCCACTTTTTGCTGGAGGTGTTTTTTGTTTGGCTTTAATGTATCATGGATACTTTGGGTTGGTTGCGCCATCTACTTTGCTGTTTTATGGTTTAGCACTTATTAATGCAGAAAAATATACTTTTTCTGATGTAAAATATTTAGGTTTCTGCGAACTTTGTTTAGGATTAATTGCTCTTTTCTATATCGGATATGGATTGATTTTCTGGATTCTCGGATTCGGGATTCTGCATATCTTATACGGATTAGTAATGTTCAAAAAATACAAATAATTGAATGGGAATTATTGACAAACTAAATAAAGATTTCGAAAGCCGTGTCAGACTGGGTATTATGTCCGTTCTGATGGTTAACGACTGGGTAGATTTTACCGAGATGAAAACGCTTTTGAATATCACCGATGGTAATTTAGCAAGTCATTCTTCTGCATTGGAGAAATCTGAATATATAGAGATTAAGAAAGAATTTGTGGGCAAAAAGCCAAAAACATCTTATCACGTAACACCGCTTGGCCGCGCGGCGTTTAAAGAACATCTTTCTTACCTCGAAAAATTAATGAAATCTTAGAAACTAAAATTTTTTATCTAAAAACTTTGAATTACAAAGTACTTTTAAAACTAAAATCATGAAAAAACATCAAATTATCTTCGCGTGTACCGCGGTTTTTATACTGCTTTTTTACAATGAATCTGTTGGAATCAATATTTCTATTTTTGGCGTTTTGCTAACACTTTTAATTAGCTATTTCTTTCAAGAAAAGTTAGTCGACAGATCACATCTAATTTTGGTAATGACTTCTATTTTATCATGTTTTGCTTTTGCTTGGTATGGAGATGCAGCATCGTTTTTTGCATTAGCATTATCAATTTTGTTTTTACAATTTAAAACACAAGATGGCGAACTCAAAACGATTCAAATCTTTCCATTGATAATCGTAAACGGATTTGCATCAGTAGGACGTATTTTTCTTTTCAGCCAATGGCTTCCAGAAAGAAAAATTCATAACGATTTTGCTAAAAAATTAGTGGCGTTTGTTGTTATTCCAGTCATTTTTCTTGGATTGTTTTTTATCGTTTATTCTTTCGGAAGCGATCATTTCTCTTCACTATTTACAGATTACGAGTTAGATATCAATTTGCCGCAATTAATTGCAATGTGTATTTTAGGATTTTATATCTCTTTCAGTTTTTGGAATTATTGGGTTCCAGATGCTTGTTACGAATTCAATCCAAAGCTAAATAATGACTTCAATACTATTTCTGAAGTTAAAAATCAAAGCACATTTTCATTCCTTGATTTGGATTTCGAAAGAAAAAGCGGAGAAATCACATTGTTTCTCTTGAATATTATGCTTTTGGTTTTTATTGGAACTTACAATTACGAACAATTCTTTGAAGTTGTCGAAAAAACAAATCTAAGTGCCGATACTCATGAAAGAGTAAATGCAGTTATTTTTTCAATTCTAATGGCAGTTGGCGTAATCCTATTTTACTTTAAAGGCGGATTTAATTTTGATGAAAAAGCCAAATCTTTAAAAAATTTAGCAAAAGTTTGGCTTGTTTTAAATGTGATTCTAATTGTAAGCGCTATGGTCAAGAACTCAGAATATGTTTCTTTTTATGGTTTAACATACAAACGTCTTGGTGTTTATGCTTTTTTAATTTTAGCTATTATCGGATTGGTAGTTTCATTCCAGAAAATCAGAAAACAAAAGGCCAACGCTTATCTTTTCAACCAGATGGTTTGGTATTTCTACGGAACAATTCTTTTGTGCAGTTATATCAATTGGGGAAGTTTGGTAACTAATTATAATATCTCTGTAAACAAAGGTGTAGAGCCAGTTTTTCTAAGCGGTTTGAATTTTAATGATGATGTCCGTCGTGAATATTTCAAAAAAAATAATTTAAACGGAAACTATACAGAAGCTGTGCGAGAAGAATTGATTTCGAATTATCAAGAATCAAACTTTTTGTCTAAAGCGTTGTATTATGAATTTCTAGATAAAGAAAAGAAATAACAAAAAAAATCCCATTCGTTTGAATGGGATTTTCTTTATTTATTATCTCCTCTTTTTTTAAATCGAGGGTCATGTTTTGAGATAAAATTTTTTCTTCTAGTTGGAGTTGCACTTGAAGCCGAATTTTCAACTTTAGGAAAACTCGCTTCTTCAGTTTTACTTGAAGGCTCAATTAACTGATTCAGCTCTTTTATTTCTGCATCAGTTAAATCCCTGTATCTTCCAACCGGAACGTCTAAAGAAATATTAATGATTCTGATACGTTTTAAGGCCGTAACTTCATAACCCAAATATTCAGACATTCTTCTAATCTGACGGTTTAATCCTTGCGTTAAAATGATCTTAAAAGTGTATTTGCTAATTTGCTCTACTTTGCATTTTTTGGTCACAGTATCCAGAATCGGAACACCATTTCCCATACGCTGAATAAAACGTTCTGTTATAGGTTTGTTTACCGTAACAGTATATTCTTTTTCGTGATTATTTCTGGCTCGAAGAATCTTATTTACGATATCACCGTCATTCGTCATAAAAATTAATCCTTCACTGGCTTTATCCAATCTTCCAATTGGGAAAATACGTTTTGGATAATTTATATAATCAACAATATTGTTTTTAACTTCAAGATTGGTCGTGCATTCAATTCCGACAGGTTTATTGAAAGCCAGATAAACCATTTTTTCGTTTTTCTCTACGATTAATTTGCCATTAATACGTATTTCGTCATCTGGAGAAACTTTAGTCCCCATTTCAGCCACAGCGCCATTTATAGTTACGCGTCCTTCTTCAATTAATTTATCAGCTTCACGACGAGAACAATAACCCGTTTCTCCAATAAATTTATTCAGACGTTTTAAATTTTCTTCCATATTGCAAAAGTAGACAAAAGTTTAGACATCTTAGAATTTTAGATTTCAGACTTTAGATTTTAGATTTTTGGAAAAAAAACTTTGTTTCTTTGAGCCTCTGTAACTTTGAACCTTTTTTACGAATCATGAAAAATAGAACTATCTTCTGGAATTTCTTTTCTGTCGAACATTCCATAATCACGAACAACAGTAGCAATTCTTAAATGATAATCTTTAAAAACTTCATTTCTGCCTTTTGCCTGCGCATGACGATGCATTTCCAGATTTCGCCATTGCTGAATACTTTCTTCATCTTTCCAAAAAGATAGAGACAGTACTTTTGAAGGATTGGTAAAACTTTGAAATCGCTCTATCGAAATAAATCCTTCAATATTATTTAATTCCGGACGCAGACTCGCTGCAATATCTAGATATTCTTCTTTTTTTCCTTCGTTCGGAATCACTTCAAAAATTACGGCGATCATCTTTTCTAGAATTATGAATTATAAGTTATGAATTATGAGTTATGAATTATGAGTTGAATCAGAAAACCTTTGCAGTTTTGAGTCTTTGTTACTTTGAACCTTCAAACAAAAACTCAATCACTTTGTCATACAATTGATCGTCATGCATTCCGTGACCTAGACCGCTGGTTTCTACAAATTGGCTGTTTTTCCAACCTTGTGCTATTTTTTTTCCTTCTGCAAAAGCAACAATTTTGTCTGAAGTGTCATGAGCAATGAAGCCGGGAATTGTAATTTCTGACGCAAATTTTTGTCCCGAAAAATCTTCCAGCTTAAAATTGAAACGATTTATGAATTTGCTTTCCAAAAGGGGCAACATTCTTCTATTCAAACTAAGCATCGAAATATAATTGTCAATCAAAGTTTTTAAATCTGAAGGAGCGCCAAGAATAACCATTTTGTTGATGCTCGTATTCGGAAACAAATATTGATGGTAGACGCAGGCAGCACCGCCAATAGAATGCCCAATAATAATTTCTGGCTGATATTTTTCTACTGCTTTATTGATAAATTCTGCATAAAGCGGAACATTAAATTCTTTTCCGCTGCTTTGTCCGTGTGCGGGTGCATCAATAGCTATAATGGTACTTCCAGATTTTTGAAGATGTGGTAAAGTCTTTTTCCAACGAGCGGCATTGCTTTCCCATCCGTGAACTAAAAGAATTTTAGTTTCATTTCCCTTCCAGATATAGGTTTGGAAATGATGTTCGTTATGATGAAATATTTCTGTTTCTGTATGTCGCAAAACTTTTGGAAGTTCCTCTTTTTTTAATCGGCCAATTCGAGGCTGGCTGAAAAGGGCATACGAAAGTTCCGTGGCTTTCTGAGGACGCACATAACTCAAAAAATTAATATAAGATCCAACTGATTTTAATGTAATAAAACGAATGCCTTTTTTAATTCCCAAAACTTTAATTTTTTTTCTAAAGGTAAAAAATGTTTTGCCACAGATTAAAAGGATTAAAAAGATTTTATTCAGCATAAGAATAATTTAATCTGTGTTAATTCTTTTAATCTGTGGCAAAAAAATAATTGCAAAAAAAAAGTCCCGATTAAATCGGGACTTGATATTTAGAATTTTGCGAACAATTGTTCCATTTTTTCTTTTTCTTCTTCAGCTAATTGCGTATCAACTAAGATTCTTCCAGAGTGCTCATCTGTGATGATTTTCTTTCTTGAAGCAATTTCAACCTGAGTTTGAGGTGGAATTGTAAAGAAAGATCCAGCAGAAGCTCCTCTTTCGATAGAAACTACAGCTAATCCGTTACGAACGCTGCTTCTGATTCTGTTGTAAGCTGCTAATAATCTGTCTTCGATTTGTGCAGCATACTCAGCAGATTTCTCAGTTAAGAAAGTTTCTTCTTTCTGAGTTTCAGCCATAATAGCATCTAACTCAGATTTTTTATGTTTTAAATGAGAGCTTTTAGCATCAAGTTTTTCTTTTAAGTTAGAAATAACTTCTTTTTTGTGCTCAATAGAAGCTTTCATTTCTTTGATTTGCTTTTCAGCCAATTGAATTTCTAATTCTTGAAATTCAACTTCTTTTGTCAAAGAATTAAATTCTCTGTTGTTACGTACTGATTCTTGTTGTTTTGTGTACTTTTTAATAACCTCTTTATGCTCCTCAATAGCAATTTTCTTTGCTTTGATTTGCTCCTCAATCACTTCAAGTTCACCTTTCAGTTTCTCTGAACGAGTGCTCAAACCTGCAACTTCATCTTCTAAATCTTCAACCTCTAAAGGAAGTTCTCCTCTAACGTTTCTGATTTCGTCAATTCTAGAGTCAATAAGCTGTAAATCGTATATTGCTCTTAACTTGTCCTCAACACTTAATTCTTTCGTATTCGTCATATTTTATAAGTACTTAACTGGATTTGTATTTTCTTCCGATAAAATGATTGCAAAATTAAGAATTTTTTTTCGAAGATAATCAACAATATAATTTTTTGTATAGCGTTCACTCTCAAAATGACCAATATCTGCCAAAAGTAACTTGTTTTCGGCTTCATAAAATTGGTGATATTTTAAATCGGCGGTCAAAAATGCATCTGCTCCAGCCTGAATTGCATTTTTTATGGCAAAACTTCCTGAACCGCCCAAAACGGCCACTTTTTTTATTTTTTTGCCTAAAAAAGCAGAATGACGAATTCCATCAGCAATCATTTTATCTTTTACAAAATGAAGAAAATCTTTTTCATCCATTTCAGTTTCAAATTCGCCAATCATTCCTAAACCAATATTTTGGTGTGAATTCTCAAGATTATAAATCTCATAGGCGACTTCTTCGTAGATATGATTGGCAAAAAGTGCTTTTAGAATGCGGGATTGCAAATGTTTTTCAAAAGTAACTTCAATTTTTATTTCCTCAGTTTTTGTTAATTCATGACGCTCACCAATTACTGGATTGCTATCGGAATTTCCTTTATAAGTTCCAGTTCCTTTAGAGTTAAAACTGCAATTGTCATAATTGCCAATTGTTCCTGCGCCAGCTTCAAATAAGGCATTTCGAACTTTATCGGCATTATCTGGAACGGTAAAAGTGACTAATTTTTGAATGAAATTTTGTTTCGGAATCAAAACTTTGGTATTTGTCAATCCTAAAGCATCACAGAAAATTTTATTCACCCCTTGCGAATGATTGTCAAGTGCGGTATGAACGGCATAAATAGCAATGTCATTTTTAATTGCTTTTAAAATAGCGCGTTCAACATAATTTTTACCTGTAATTTTTTTAATTCCAGAGAATAATATCGGATGAAAACAAACTATCAAATTGCAATTTTTAGCAATTGCTTCATCAATTACATTTTCTAAGGCATCGTGGCAAACTAAAACGCCAGTGCTTTCGGCTTCAGAATCTCCAACTAAAAGTCCGACATTGTCAAAATCTTCGGCGTAAGCCAAAGGAGACATTTCTTCAAGAACCGATATAATATTTTTGATTTTCATTTTTATTTTTTGTTTCAAGTTTTAGGTTTCATGTTTCAAGTTCTATTACTTGTGCCAAAACCTCGAACAAATTAACGAAAAAAAATACAGTTTCATAAATCTGGCTTTTGAGTGTCTTCATGAAGCGATTTGATTTTGTATATTTGCGTAATTAATAAAATATTAATTTTTAATAATTTATTAATTGTAAGGTTATAATTTAATTTAGTAAGTCATGACTACAATAAAAATTAACGAACGCACGAAGACAGGAAAAGCATTTATGGAAATGTTCGAAGTTTTTTTTAAAGGTCTTGATGGTATTGAAATTGTAGAGACAGATAGTTATGGACAGGTTAATGAAGAAGAAAGTCCATATAATCCAGAATTTGTAGATATGGTTTTGAAATCTGCCAAAAGTAAAAATAGTACTGAAGTTAATCCTAAGGATGTATGGGGAAGTTTAGGATTGAAATAAAAGAATTAGCTAAAAAAAACATTATTCAGCATTATAAGTTAGGAGATAAAAAGAGTATTAAAAATATCGAGAAAATTCTTTTAGAGCTTTCTGAAACACCTTTCGAAGGAAGTGGTAATCCTGAGCCATTAAAGTATGAACTTACTGGTTTTTGGTCGAGACGAATAAATCAAAAAGACAGAATGATATATGATCTAGAAGATGATACTGTGACAATTTTTGTCGTTTCTGCAAAAGGTCATTATTCAGATAAATAACTTTATGAACTTACTTCGAAAATTACTTTTCCCATTCGCTATTTTATACGGATTTATTACTTCAATCCGTAATTTTCTTTTTGATAAAGGAGTTTTGAAATCAACATCATTTGATCTTCCAGTTATTGCTGTTGGAAATTTGAGTGTGGGCGGAACTGGAAAAACCCCACAAATAGAATATTTGATTCGATTATTATCTGATAAATACAAAGTCGCAACCTTGAGCCGTGGTTACAAGAGAAAATCAGAAGGTTTTGTTTTGGCTGATGAAAATTCGAATGCTGAAATTCTGGGAGACGAGCCTTTTCAGTTTTATCAAAAATTCCCAAATGTTATGGTGGCAGTAGATGCTAATCGTACAAACGGAATTCAGCAGTTGCTTTCTCAAAATGAAAAACCAGAAATTATTTTATTGGATGATGCTTATCA
The DNA here is from genome assembly GCF_003254545.1 of Flavobacterium tistrianum. Taxonomy (GTDB): domain Bacteria; phylum Bacteroidota; class Bacteroidia; order Flavobacteriales; family Flavobacteriaceae; genus Flavobacterium; species Flavobacterium tistrianum. Next base: position 38,446 of record NZ_QJRH01000057.1, on the reverse strand, counting down.
GCATAGAAAAGTAAAAGCAGGATTTTATATTTTACTGACCTCTTATGGAGATTTATACTCAGATGATTTTATGCTGCCAACTGGGAATTTGAGAGAAAGTAGGAGTGGAGCAGAAAGAGCAAATATTGTTGTTGTGACAAAATGCCCTAAAATTTTAACTGAAGAAGAGCAGTCAGAAATTAGATTGAAATTGAAATTAAATACTGCGCAGCAAGTCTTTTTTACTTTTATAGATTACGATTTAGTAGTTTATGGCAAAAGTGAAAAAATTACAGTTAACGAAATTAAGTCAGAGTCAAAAATTCTTTTGGCTGGAATTGCAAAACCAAAACCATTTTTTGATTATTTAAAAAATGAAAGTGATGAATGTCTTGCTTTTCCAGACCATCACCATTTTTCTGAGGCAGATTTAGATTCGATTAAAGTCAAAGCAAACGGAAGAAAAATAATTACAACCGAGAAAGATTATGTACGTTTGAAAGATTCAGATTTAGTTGATCAATTATATTATCTGCCAATAAAAAGCTCTTTCATCAACCATCAGCAAGACTTTGATACTACGATTTTAGAGTATGTAAAAGAAAACTTAGAACTTAGTATCTTAGCATCTCAGAACCTTAGTTAATTAAAAAACTTAGCAATAGTGCTGTAGAAATCGTCTGGGACAAAAGGTTTTGTAATCACATCATCCATTCCGAAAGAAAGAAGCATATCGCGATTTTCGTCAAGCGAAATTGCTGTTAAAGCTATAATTGGAGTAGCTTTATCAAACTCACGAATCAATTTAGTTGCAGTTGTTCCGTTAATACCAGGAAGATGAACATCCATTAAAATCATATCAAAACGTTTGATTTTTAAAAGCTCAACAGCATCTTCCCCATTGTCCACAATCTCGCAAGTAATGTTTTTGTTTTCCAGCATTTTACGAGTGATCATCTGATTGATTTTGTTGTCCTCAATCAATAAAATAGATTTGTTTTTCAATTGTTTGTCATTATAAGGTTTTACTTCTTCAATTACTTCCAATGGTTCGTTGTTGACTTTGAAATTTAGCTTGAAAGTAAAAGTAGAACCTTTACCCACTTCGCTTTTTAGTTTTATTTCTCCTCCTAAAAGTTCTATTAGTTTTTTTACAATAGTAAGGCCAAGGCCAGTTCCGCCGTACTTTCTATTAACTTCTATAGAACCTTGAGAAAAGCTTTCGAAGACAGTTTGAAGTTTGTCTTCTGGAATTCCAATTCCAGTATCGACAATTTCAAAATACACTGTCGCATTATCTTCTTCTTGCGAATACAGTTTTGCAATAACATTTACATGTCCGTTCTGAGTAAATTTTAAAGCATTGTTAATTAAATTTAATATAATCTGAGATAATTTGGTAGGATCTCCAATTAAATTATCAGGAATCGCTTTGTCTATCTCTAAATTAAAGTAGTTTTTGTTGGCAGTCGCCAGCTCTTTTAACGAACTTTGAATATTAAAAAGCAATTCTTTTAAATTAAAGCTGATATTTTCAACTTCTGCTTTAGTCGAATCAATTTTATTAATTTCTAAAATTTCATTGATAAAAGTGGTTAAATAGTTTCCAGAGAATTTTAAAGACTCTAAATACTTAAGTTGTCTTTTCTTTGGTTTGTCTTCAAGTAGAATATGGGTAATTCCGTTAATGGCATTTAACGGCGTCCGGAGTTCATGACTTACAGTCGACAAAAATTCAGATCTTGCTTTGGATGCTTTTTCTGCTTTATTTTTTGCTAAAATTAATTCTTTATTTTTTTCGCGAAGAAGTAAGTTGTTCTGATTTCGAATGATGTTGTTTTTATACAAAGCCAAACTCAAAAGAGATAAAATCGAAATAAGGGCAATTGCTAAAATGCTGACTAACTTAGAATAGCGATAAGTTTTTAGTTGGAATTTTTCTTCGCTTTCTCTTTTGATAGTATTGTTTAAAGATTGATTTTTTTTGAACTTTTCATATTCGTTCAAATCAATTTTGGCATTTTTTAATCTTAAAAGATAATTTTCAATTTGATAATGTTCATCTAAATAAGAGTAGGCCAGATCATAATTTTTATTTTGTTTATAATATTGGCTTATTGCTAAAATGATTTTTGATTTTTTTGGAAAATCATTAATTTTAGAATTGTATTCTAATGCTTTGTCAAAATATATTATTGCCGAATCATTTCTTTTGAGCTGTCCTTCAATTAGACCAAGCTGATAGTACGCATCTACTTTTGTTTTTATAATTGCGTTATTATCTGGTTTTTTGGTAATAGTTTTAAAAGTTTTGACAGCTGATTTAAGGTCGTTATTGGTTTTAAAAGCCAAGGCCTTTTGATAATTTAATACTTCAGCATTGTCTTTGATATCTAGCTTTTTTAATAAATCTTGGGCTTTTGTATAATAAATCGTAGCTGTTTTATAATCTCCTTTGGCAGTATTGGTTACTCCAATATAATGCAGAGCCAAAACTTTTGTGCAGCTAGGTTTTAAGGTATCAAATAAAGAAACTGTTTTGTGGAAGTTTTTTAAGGCATCTTCAAATTTTCTCTGATTATAATAGATTTTGCCAAGCTTGAAAGTTTGATTGGCTAGATCTTCTTTTTTGCCATTTCCTTCACAAAAAATAATTGACTTTTCTGTGTAAAAAATGGCCTGATTGTACTTTTTACTGTTCAGATTAGTATTTGCAAGCTTGTTATAATAGGTGACGCTATCCGTATTCTTCTTGGCTTGAGAATACAAAAACGAGTTAAAAAAACAAACAGCAATAAAAAGACAGTATTTCATGTATGGCAATGCTTTTACAATGAATCTTATTATTTTCTTATCAGTAAAATTAAATCAATCAATCTTGATGAATAGCCAATCTCATTATCGTACCAGCCTACAACTTTTACCATTTTGTCGATAACCGAGGTTAGCTGAGCATCAAATAAACAAGAATGTGTGTTGCCAATTACATCAACCGAAACAATTGGATCTTCGGTGTAATCTAATATTCCTTTTAAATTTGTTTTTGAGGCTTGTTTAAATGCTTTATTTATTTCTTCAATGCTAACAGCACGTTTTACATTGAAGGTTATGTCTGTTAATGAACCGTCTGGAACTGGGACTCTAATGCCGCAGCCACCCATTTTATTATGCAATTTAGGAAAAATTTTTGTTAATGCCTTAGCTGCACCTGTTGTTGTTGGAACAATCGACTGACTAGCGCCTCTTGCGCGACGCAAATCCTTATGTGGCTGGTCGTGAAGACTTTGGTCTGTCGTAAAAGAATGTATAGTCGTAATGTAAGCTTGCTCAATTCCGCACAATTCTTCAATAATTTTAATCATTGGAGCAGCATTATTTGTTGTACAGCTTGCATTTGAAACTATATCTTCGTTTCCATCCAAAATATGTTCGTTTACACCAAGAACTACTGTTTTTATAGTATCAACTTCTGAAGGAGCAGAAAGAATTACTTTTTTTGCTCCAGCTTCAAGATGCGCATTTAATTCTTCATGCGTTTTATATTTACCTGTCGATTCGATTACAATATCAATTGAATGTGATTTCCAGTCTATATTTGAAATACTTTTTTCATGAAAAAAGAAAAAATGCCTTCCATCTACAATGATGCTGTTTTCGTCGTGACTTACTTCATAAGGCAAGACACCATGAATACTGTCATATTTAATTAAATGCGACATGGTTTTGTTGTCTGCAATGTCATTTATAGCAACGACTTCAATTTCAGGGTGATTTAAAAGCAATCGGAATAGATTTCTCCCGATTCTTCCAAATCCATTAATAGCAATTCTTGTTTTCAATTATTTGGTTTATTCGTTTAATCGTTAAAATCGTTTAATTGTTTTAAACCGTTAAACGTCTCTGCGATTAAACGATTAACCAGTTAAACGATTAACCTAAAATTTATAAAATATGTTTTTGTGCTTTGTATGAAGAACGAACAAGAGGTCCGCTTTCTACATGTCTGAAACCTAATTCAAGACCAAATTTTTCATATCTGGCAAATTGTTCAGGCGTGATGAATTCTTTTACAGGAAGATGTTTTTTGCTTGGCTGTAAATACTGCCCAATTGTTACCACATCAACATTAGCATTTTTTAAATCTCTCATTGTCTGGAAAACTTCTTCTTCAGTTTCTCCAAGACCAAGCATAATTCCAGATTTTGTTCTGTTAATCCCTTTTTCTTTTAAATAGCGAAGAACTTCTAAACTTCTGTCATATTTTGCCTGAATACGAACCTCGCGAGTCAAACGTCGTACAGTTTCCATGTTATGAGAAACCACTTCAGGATTTGCTTCTACAATACGATCTATATTTCTTTCAATTCCTTGAAAATCTGGAATTAAAGTTTCAAGAGTAGTTTGCGGATTCATTCTACGGATTGCTCTTACGGTTTCCATCCAAATGATAGAACCTCCATCTTTCAAATCATCTCTGTCAACACTAGTAATAACAGCATGTTTGATGTTCATGATTTTAATAGAACGAGCAACTTTTTCAGGTTCGTCCCAGTCTACTGTTTCAGGTCTTCCGGTTTTTACACCGCAGAATCCGCAAGAACGTGTGCAGACATTTCCTAAAATCATAAAAGTCGCAGTTCCTTCGCCCCAGCATTCTCCCATATTTGGGCAGCTTCCAGAAGTACAAATGGTATTTAAACTATATTTATCAACTAAACCTCTAAGTTCAGTGTATTTTTGTCCGATAGGTAATTTTACTTTTAACCACTTAGGTTTTGTGGTTTGTGTATTTTCAGTGACTGTTTCCATATATCAATGTTCAAAGTACAAAGATACGGAATGTAGTTTATTTTGAGATGTTTATTTGCTTTTCGTTTACATATCTTGTTAATAGGTAATATTTAAGATAATTTAATGCAATTGTTAATAGTTTGCTTTTTAGTATTTTTTGAGGTTTGTTTTTTGGTTTCTATCTAATATTTTGATATTCTGTTAGGTTTTTGTGGAATATAAAAGTTCGGTCTTAATCTGTTATAAATTTGGCTTCTTGAGAACTTGCAAAATTCATGCTGTGCTAATTTTGCTGTTAATTTAATAGTTTAAAAACCATGAAAAAAAGAATTATTGTATTAGGAGCTTTATTTGCAATGTTAAGCTTCACCAAAACAAACGCACAGATACTTTCAGATAAAACTATGGGAGCTTTAGGTAAAGGTATTTCTGGATTTACTTTTAGTGATGCAGATGCTGCGGCTTTGGCCAAACAGTCTATTGCAGAAATGGATGCAAATAATCCAGTTGCAGATCCAAAAGATGGCTATTCAATTCGTTTAGATCGCTTATTTGGAAAACATACTACTAGCGAAGGAGTTACTTTGAATTATAAAGTGTATTTAGTAAAAGATATTAATGCTTTCGCATGTGCAGACGGTAGTGTTCGTGTGTTTGCGGGTCTAATGGATATGATGGATGATAACCAGCTACTTGCTGTTATTGGTCATGAAATCGGGCACGTTGTTAATCATGATACAAGAGATGCCATAAAAGCGGCTTATAAAAAAGAAGCTTTATTGGATGCTGCATCGTCTCAATCAGGAAAAGTAGAAACTCTTACCAAATCTCAATTGGGACAAATAGGAAGTGCTATGATTGATAGCAAACATAGCAGAAAACAAGAATCTGAGGCAGATGATTTCTCTTATGATTTTATGAAAAGAAATGGTTATGATGTGAACGCTGTAGAGTCGGCTTTTAGAATTCTTCAAAATTTAAGTGAAGGTTCTGAGGCGTCTTTTATGACTAAGATGATGAGTTCGCATCCTGATTCAGGAAAAAGAGCCGATGCGGCAAAAAAGAAAGCTACAAAAGACGGTTTGTATCATGCTTATGAGCAACAGAAAATTGTAAATTCAGCTCCTGCAACTGCTACAAAAAAGACAACTACAACAACGAAAAAGTCAAGTACAGCAAAAAAGAAATAAACTATATATGATTCAAAACCGGTAAACCTAAAAAGTTTGCCGGTTTTTTCTTTTTTAAACAGAATCAAAATCTATTATAGATTGATTATCAGCTCGTAAAAAAGTTTTATCTTTATTTGTTGAAAAACAAGTTTTGTGTGAAATTAAAATAGCATTTTGTTATGCTACATTTGTTGTTAAATTGTAATTATAAAAAATATGAAAAAGAAATTTATAATAGTAGGACTTTTATTTACAGCATTTGGTTTAACTAAAATGACTGCACAGATTAATTTTGGAGATAAAGCAATTGGGGCAGTTCAGAAAGGAGTTACTGGCTTTACTTTTAGTAATGCCGATGCAGCAAAATTATCTAAAGAAGCTGTAGATAAATTAGATGCTGAAAATGAAATTGCTGGGCCAACTGATGGTTATACTTTAAGATTAAATCGTGTTTTTGGAAAACATGCATCTGGAGACGGATTTACTTTAAACTATAAAGTATATAAATTGAAAGAAGTGAATGCTTTTGCAACTGCAGATGGAAGTGTTCGTGTTTATTCAGGATTAATGGATATCATGGACGATAATGAATTAATTGCTGTAATTGGACACGAGATCGGACACGTCGCAAATAATGATTCTAGAGATGCAATTCGTGCAGCGTACCAAAAAGAGGCATTAATGGATGGAGCAGCTTCTCAGTCGGCAACTGTGGCAACAGTTACAGATAGCCAACTTGGAAAAATAGGAAGTGCAATTATTGACAGTAAATACAGCCGTAAACAAGAATCGGAAGCAGATTTATTTGCTTACAATTTCATGAAGAAAAACGGCTACAATGTAAATGCTGAAGAATCTGCGTTTAGAATTTTGGCAAAAATGAGTGAAGGTTCTCAAGCTTCGTTTATTGACCAAATGATGAGTTCGCATCCTGATTCTCAGAAAAGAGCTGACGATGCTAAGAAAAGAGCAGAGAAAGATGGTTTGTATAAACCGTATGTGCAACAAAAAATTGTAAATACAGCTCCTGCAACAACGACTAAAAAAACAACTACAACTACGAAGAAAACAACTACTGCTAAAAAGAAATAAGAGTTGTGTCTTAAAATAACAAACCCCAGTAAATTGATATTTGCTGGGGTTATTTTTTATCCTAACACATGAAAAGCAAGAATCTTTTGCACTTCATAAACATTAACAGATTTGTTGAATTGTTTTACGATGCTTGGGTGCTGTTCGCTAGAAATCCATATTTTTAATTCGGCATCAAGGTCAAAAGTTCCTGCGGTTTCTACGCTAAATCTTGTGATGCTTTTATAACCAATAGATTTATATTCTGTTTTGCTTCCTGTAATTCCTTGTACATCGACTAAGATTAATCTTTTATTGGTGAAAATGAATGTGTCACGAATAAGTTTGAAACCCATTTCGATTTCTTCATTTGCAGTTAAAAGCTGTCCGTATTTTTTAATTAAATCTTCTTGGTTTACTGAACCTGCGTTGCCAAGAATAGCTGAAAATATTCCCATTATTCTGTTTTAATTTAGTTAAAATGATTTCCGTTTTGAAGGAGTAAATGTAGTGGATTTTAGAATTAATGGAAACAAAAAAAAGCAGAACCGAAGTTCTGCTTTTTCACTTTTTCAAAATATTTGTATTATTCGACTTCTGTTTTTATTGTGATAGGAAGATTGTATGCAGTTCTCACTGGTTTTCCGTCTAGAATTCCTGGTGCCCATTTTGTTTTTAATGATTTTAAAACTCTAATGGCTTCTTTTCCCATACCATATCCAGGATCATTTCTAACAATAATGTCAGTTAGCGATCCGTCTTTCTCAACTACAAAAGAAACGTACACTCTAAGTGTTTTTTCTACGTCAAGCTCTGGTCTTTGGAAATTGTTTCCAACATATTTGTAAAACTGAGCAATTCCACCTGGGAATTCAGGTTGTTTGTCCAAAATTGCAGAAGAAACAGGCCCTTCAATTTTAGGAGCTACTGAAGCAACAACTCCATTGCCTTCTCCTCCTCCTGTTGTAGGTAAGGTATTAGTAGCGGTTCCGGTTCCAGAAGTGTTTTCTACAACTGGTGCATTTTCTGTATTAGGAGCGATTTCCTTAACAGCTTCTGTTGTTGTTACAACTACAGGATTGGTTAATTGAACCGCTTCTGTTTGGCTCGCCGCAGTTTGCTCAACCATAGGCGCAGGCGGAGCTGGCGGTGGAGGAACAGTAGTTGGATCAACGTGTACAATCGTAGGTTCGTAAATCCTAGGTTCTGGCTCGACTTCAACAGACGAAGTCTTTAATTTGCTAATAAGTACAGGTGCACTTCCTAAAGCCGTTATTAACAATAAACCCATAAAGAGAGCTGTAACAGAATTTTTGGAATTCTCCTGGCGTAATTGGTACGCGCCGTATTCTTTGTTTTTGTTCTCGAAAACAAGATCGGTCCACTTGTTTTCATAAATGCTTAATTTAGACATAATTTTTGGGTTTTAAGGTTAAGTAACTTTAAATCATACGCAGAAAAGGTTTTAGGTTTGAGCTAACAACGTAAATGTTGTAGTTTTAATGTTGTGGAAATGTTTTTGTTTTAAGAATAAATGTGAGAATAATTTATTCTTTGATTAAAGATAGTAAATTATCTATTACGTTCGATAATTTCGGCTAATAATTTTTTAGCACGTAAAAGCTTTACTTTAACACTGCTTAATGGCTCATCAATTTTAGCGGCAATTTCCTGATAAGACATTTCCTGAAAATAACGAAGTTGAATTACTTCTTGGTAGTGTGGTTTAAGTTCTTTGATGCATAGAAGCAGACGCGAAAGATTCTGTTCTTTAATTAAAGCATCTTCTGCAGATGGAGTAGGGTCGGCAATGTTGTATGCCTGCTGGTCCTCGTTGTCGGTGATTTCTATAAAAAGATTGGTTCTCTTTTTTCGAAGCAAATCAATATAAACGTTTTTTGCAATTGCAATAAGCCAGGTATTAAACTGAAATTCTGAATTATAAGAAGCAATTTTGTCAAAAGCTTTAGAGAAAGTTTCTATGGTAATATCTTCTGCGGTGGTCTCGTTTTCGGTACGTTTGAGCATAAACGAATACACCTCATTCCAATAATGATCTAATAAAAAAGTAAAGGCGATTTGATCGCCTTTTTTTGCTTTTTCTATTTTAGAATTTATTTCCAATATACGGGTTTTGAAAAGATATTAGTTATAAAGATATTAATTTGCGTTAATATTAGCGCTATCTCAACAACCGGAAACCAAATTTTAATGTCTTTTTCTTTTAATTTTCCTGCTGAAAATCCAACCACTGTCCAAACAATAGTGTAGCGTGTGGCTAAAATTGCAAGTACGGCGATCCATTGGAATTGAAATGCTAATAGTATAATAACTAATATAAAGAAGAATAATTGCGATAGGAAGAATAATCCCAATTGCATTTTATCAAAAAACTTGTAATGTTCTGCAGTAGAAATATGTCTTCTTTTTTGAGTAAACCATTCTTTATAGGTTTTCTTAGGTTCTGAATAGGTAAAACTTTCAGGTGTATAAGAAATAGTTGTGTTCGCTTTATTTGCTGCTTGATTAATGAACAAATCGTCATCGCCAGAACGAATCTGAATATGATCTATAAAGCCATTTACATTAAAAAATTCTTCTTTTTTGTAAGCAAGATTTCTTCCAACTCCCATATAAGGAAGTCCCATTTTTGCCCATGAAAAATATTGAATAGCGGTTAAAACTGTTTCAAAGCGGATAATTTTATTTAAAAAAGAGCGCTCTACTTTTTCATAACCTCCGTAACCCAAAACGATTGTTTTGTCTGTGGTAAAATGTGAAGTCATAGAAGTAATCCAATCTTTAGAATTTGGAAAACAGTCTGCATCTGTAAAAAGTAAATAATCTTTCTTTGCGGCTTTTATTCCAAGGGTTAAAGCATATTTTTTATTTCCCCAAAAAGCTTCGTTGTTTTCAACTTTTACTAGACGGATATTAGAGAATTCTTTTTCAAATTCTTCAAAAACTTCAAGAGTTTCATCGCTAGAAGCGTCGTCAATTAAAACAACTTCAAAATCAGGGTAATCTTGCTGTGCCAAAAGCGGAATATATTTTTTGACATTCTCTTCTTCGTTTTTAGCGCACACAATTACAGAAACAGGAAGGTTTTTAGGCTTCACGTGCTGTGGTTTGGCAAAAGCAAATTTTCCAAAAACTCCGAGATAATAAAAAAGTTGAACTGCAACAATAGCAATAAAAAAGTAAAATATGTATATAAGCATCTGATTTATTTGATTCTATTAATTTCACGTTCTGCGACTGCAAATGTACTTATCAATTCGCTAAATTCAATAGCCAAAACCGATTTACTTTCGGCATTTTGACATTTCTTTTGCAACAGCAATAGACTGAGGGTTTTCGGTTTTTTCCAATTCCGAAATTATGTTTTTATAATTGTGATCGTCACGATTTTGGGAGAGTTTTTTTGTGGCTTGAATTTCTTCAATTTCGATTTCAAAACCAAAGATTCCTCGTGCTTCACGCATGGTCTTTTCAGATAAATCTTCAACGCGAACAGGACTCTTAGAATTCGCTTCATATTTATCTACCAGCTTTTTCAATTGTTCTACCGAAGTTTCATAATCGACAATCTTGATTTTTCCATAAACATGTACGGCTATATAATTCCAAGTCGGAACATTTTCGTGATCATACCAAGAAGAAGAAATGTAACTGTGCGGACCCGTAAAAATGGCCAAAATCTGATCATTTTCCTTAAAACCTTCAGCTTGGGGATTAAGCTTCGAAATATGCCCTTGCAAAATTTCTTTTCCATCAGCATTCACTTCCAATTCTATCGGAATATGCGTTGCACATAATTTTCCGTTAGTCTGATTAATCAGGATTCCAAAACTGTTTTCTTTCAAAAAAGCTCTTATTTCTTCCTGATTTTCGTTTTTGTATAAATCTGGTGTATACATTTTTTTTTTTTTTTTTAGGTTCAAAGGCTCAAAGAGACAGAGGTTCAGAGGTTTGAAAACTTTAATCCCTAAATCACATTCACTTCTGCTTCGATTTGAATACCGAATTTTTCAAAAACAGTTTTTTGCACTTCTTTTGAAACAGCTAAAATTTCTTGTCCTGTTGCATTTCCGTAATTTACCAAAACCAAAGCTTGATTTTTGTGAACTCCTGCATCGCCAAAACGTTTTCCTTTAAAACCTGCTTGTTCAATCAGCCATCCTGCAGGAACTTTTACTTCGGTTTCTGAAACTTCGTAGAATTTCATTTCTGGGAATTTCTGATGGATTTTCTCAAAATCAGATTTCAATAAAATCGGATTTTTGAAGAAACTTCCGCTATTTCCTAATTCTTTCGGATCCGGCAATTTGCTTTGTCTTATGGCAATTACAGCATTACTTACATCTTTTAAAGTGGGTTCTGCAATATTGTTTTTGGCTAATTCTGCCAAAATATCGCCATAAGAAGTATTGATTTTGTGATTGCGTTTGGTCAGTTTAAAAATAACCGAAGTAATAATATATTGGTCTTTTACTTTATTTTTGAAAATACTTTCTCGATAGCCAAAATTGCATTCAGCATTGTCGAAAGTTTTAATTTCCTGAGTTGCAATATTCATGGCTTCGCAAGAAACAAAAGTGTCTTTTATCTCAGTTCCGTAAGCGCCAATATTTTGCACTGGAGTCGTACCAACATTTCCAGGAATAAGAGACATGTTTTCTAATCCGCCAAAATTATTGTCTATCGTCCAAAGAACGAAATCATGCCAAGTTTCGCCTGCCTGACTCTCAACCCAAACAAAATCGTCGTCTTCTTTTGTGATTTTTTTTCCTTTTAAATCAATATGGATAACCAATGCGTCAATATCTTTGGTTAAAAGCATATTGCTTCCGCCGCCAAGAATGAATTTTTTCTCGTTTTTGTTTGCTGATAAAATGGTTTTCAATTCATCAACAGAATGTACTGCAACAAATTGTTTTGCACTGGCTTCAATGCCAAAAGTATTATATTTTTTTAAAGAAAAATTGGATTGGATTTCCATAAATAAAAGGCTTTTTAATCTGAGTCAAAAGTAAGGATTATAATTTATTCGGAAGGGGTTTTAAATAAATATCAGGTTTCGAAAACTAAATCAATTTCTTTTGTAAATTTGAAAGAATTGTAATGTTATAATTATGAAGCTTTTTTTTCTTAAGAATAAGATTTTACTCTTTTTAGGTCTGTTTATTTCAGTGTCTTCTTTTGCTCAATCAGATATTGTCGGGAAATGGGAGACTAGAGATATAATTGGGTATTCTGATGTTCTTGAATATTCTTTAGTAAAAAACAAACAACAGAATAATGGACGAAGTATAACATTTAAGCAAGATGGCACATTTTTTTGTGATGCGCCAGTGAAATGTCTTAATGATTGCTTCGTTTTTACTTCTGGAACTTATAAGCAAGTTGATAGTGATTATATACAATTGATTGTAAAAGATGCTCATTTTATTGGTTTAACTTGCAAGATGAAAAATCTAAATAAAGAAGATATTGTTAGAGATTTAGGTTTTTTTTACATTCATAAAGAAGGAGAAGCAATTCGATTGATTCCAAATAATAAGGTTTTGAAGGATGCTGAAAAGCTTTCTATGGCTTATCCCCAATAATTTTTATTGCAAAGACCCAAGCTTTGCGTTCATAGCGTAAACCCTTGCGAACTTTGCGGTTAAATATTTATAGAATTCAACAACTCATGATATTTCTTTGAAATAATCATCATATTAATATCGTAATTCGCATTTTCTTCCACAAATTTTCTATTTCGAATAATCGCCAGATTTCGAGATTCAGCATTTTCAAAAGACCAGATTAATTCATTGGCCAGCATTTCAATATGATCAACTTCAATCAATTGTCCATTTTCTCGATGCGTAATCCAGCTTTGGTTTCCTGGAATATCTGAAACAATAGGATAACAATTGCATGCCATTGCTTCAAATAAAGAGGCAGAAACGCCTTCAGTAGTAGGCATACTGATATAAATATTAGATTGCTGTAATAATTTTGGAAGTTCGGTATTCGGAATTCTTCCTGTAAAAATCACTTTGTTTTCTATTTGGAGTTCTTTTGCTAAATCTTTTAAAAATTGCAATCTATTTCCGTCACCAACAATGGTCAATGTAAAATCGATTCCTTTTTGATTTAAAATTCCGAAAGCTTTTAAAATAGAATCGTGACGATATTCAGGTTGAAGCGAACGTGTTACAATGGCTTCAATTTTGTTCGAATGATTGGTTGAAGGCGTAAAAAGCGATAAATCAATTCCTTTTGGAAGTATTAAAACTTTATTCATATCAACACCAGTTGCTTTCATGTGAACTGCCATTACAGGTCCCCAAGCGTGAATTAAATGCGCTTTTTTGAAAGCATATTTCTGAATAAACTTTTTATAAGGATACAATTTAGATTCTTCAGGCCATAAATCGGTACGGCCTTGCTGTGCGATCGCAATGGTTTTTGACCCAGATAGCGCGGCAAGAAAACCATAACTGGTAGTTCTCTCTGCAATCACCATATCTGGTTTTTCCTTTTTAATTATTTTTCGAATAGAAATAGGAGCGAATAAATATTCTAAAATACGTTTCGATCTATGGTTGTTTGATGTTTGAAGTTCCCAAGTGATAATTTCAAAATCACCAAATTCTTTAAGGCCTTTCATCCAAGTAATGGCATCAGCACGATAAGATTCTCCAAGAAAAAGTATTTTCCTATTCATTCAATTATTTGTTTTGCCACAGATTAAAAAGATTAAAAGGATTTGCAATTGCGAAGAATTAATCTGTGAGAATCTGTGAAATCTGTGGCAAATAAAGCTAAAATTATTCAGTATCTAAAGCGCGATTTATAAATTCGTTGAGTGGTTTTAGGGCAATAAGTTTTTGGCTCATTTTTTTTACAAAATCTTTTTTTGTAACCTCAGAAATATCGTAGGTTTGGCTTGCTGTAAAACTTTTTAATTTTAAAAACTCAATTGCAGGATGGTCTTTTTCGTAACCTCGTGGCATGCTTTTTAAAGAATTGTTTTCATTAAAATCTAAACTTCCAAATTCCTTTTTAAAGTTTTTATCGTTTAAGATTTCCTGTAAATCATCATAGAAAAAAGCAATTTCTTTACGGACTTTCTTTAGCTCTTCTGCATCAGGAGAATAAAATCCGCCAGCAATAAAACTTCCTCCTTTTTCAATATGAACGTAATAGCCCGAACGATTTGCGCCTTTTGCTCCAGCCGACATCCAAACGCCCAAATGAGATTTGTAAGGAGATTTGTCTTTAGAAAATCGTATGTCGCGATTGATTCTAAAAGTGCAGTCTTTTATTTCAAGAAGTTCCAAAGACGGATCAAGAGGTTTCATTACATCCAGAAAATCACTCACCAACTGATGGTAGTCTTTCTTAAAAACTTCATATCGCTTTTTGTTTTCCTGAAACCATTCTCTGTTATTGTTCTTTTTTAAATCGTCTAAAAATTGCAATGATTCTTTCGTTAACATATTCTGTAGTTTTTGATTGCAGTTATTTTTAAAGTTGCCACTACTTACACGAATTTACAGTAATTTTTTGTTGCTTATTGATCAGCTTTGACAAAGTTTTGAACTTTGTCAAAGTTTTAATTCGTGAAAATTCATGTAATTTTGTGGCAAAAAATCACAAATTAAATATCTTATAAGTCTGATGCGTTGATTTTACAATCGCTTCAGTTCTTTCAGGATGCGTGTCAGAAATAAAAAGCTGTCCAAACGTTTCGCTGTTTACCATTTCTATAATTTTGGCAACACGGGTTTCGTCAAGTTTATCAAAAATATCATCAAATAAAAGAATTGGTTTTACACCGCTCTGTTTTTTTAAAAATTCAAATTGAGCCAATTTTAAAGCAATCAGAAAAGATTTCTGCTGACCTTGCGATCCGAATTTTTTTATCGGATGCGAATCAATTTCAAAAGATAAATCGTCTTTATGAATTCCGACAGTTGTGTAATGCAGCGCTCGATCTTTATTAATGTTTTCCTGTAAAAGCGTTAGTAAATCTTTTTCAAACAAATGACTTTCGTAAACCAGTTGTACAGATTCTTCAGATCCTGTTATAGCTTGATGATGCGTATTAAATATAGGTATAAACTGTTCTAAGAAATCTTTTCGTTTTTCAAAAATCGATTTCCCATATTCATTTAATTGCTCATTATATATAGATAAGGTATCATTGTCAAAAGTATGATTGAGCGCAAAATATTTCAAAAGTGCATTTCGTTGTACAATCACTTTTTGATACTGAATAAGCTGATGCAGATACGTAGAGTCAAGTTGCGAAATAACACTGTCCATAAATTTGCGGCGTGTTTCGCTTCCTTCAATAATTAAATCGCGATCGGCTGGCGAAATAATTACTAGCGGAATAAAACCGATATGATCCGAAAATTTATCGTAAGGTTTTCCATTTCGCTTTAAAACCTTTTTCTGCCCTTTTTTTAAACTGCAGACAATCTGTTCTGTTCTTTCGTTCTTTTCCAGTTCGGCATCAATAACAAAAAATTCTTCGCCATGCTTGATGTTTTGAACCGCAAGCGGATTAAAATAGCTTTTTCCGTAAGCCAAATGATAAATAGCATCGAGTACATTGGTTTTTCCAATGCCATTTTTACCCACAAAACAGTTGATTTTGATGTCAAAATCAAAACTTGCTTCTGAAAAGTTTTTATAATTGAATAAAGAGATTTTGTTTAAATGCATTTTTTAGAAAGACCTTATAAAGATAAAGTTTGAAATTTTGCGTCAATTCTTTGTTTTTTCTTCCGCCACAGATTAAAATGATTAAAAAGATTTTTATTTAAAGCTTACATAATCTGTGATAATCTGTGAAATCTGTGGCTAAAACCATTTTTTTTAGCTTTGAAAAGATGATTTAAATTGAGGCTGCAAATTACCGAAAATTATCGATATAATTGGCTTTAGAGCTTTCTTGGGCTTATTTATTTTAGCGCTTTCGCGAAAGGATAAGCGAATCCTGAAAATATTTCTTTTAAAATAGTGATAAAATTGAAATTTTTTACCTCAGTTTCAAGAAAAATTTTATTTTTGCCGTTCACTAAATAAATTTTAAATGGCAACTTACAATAAAAGAGGATATAAGACACCAAAAGAAAAGGAAGTAAAAGAGGTGGTTACTGAAGAGCAACAGGTAATTATTGACGAAAAAGACAGTACAACTGCTGGGGTTTTCTCAAAGTTAGATGAAACTGCTTCAAAAACTGAGGATTGGGTGGCTAAAAATCAAAAAATCATTATTGGTTTAGTGGCTGGTATTGCTGTTGCTACAATTGGATACTTAGCTTACCAAAAATTTATTGCAACTCCTAAACAAGAAGAAGCTGCAAGTGAAATGTTTGTTGCTCAACAAAACTTTGAAAAAGCTGTAAACGGTGTTTCTAGCGATTCATTATTCAAATTATCATTAAACGGTTCAGAAGGTAAATTCGGATTTATTAAAATCGCTGACGAATATTCTGGAACAGATGCTGGAAACTTAGCAAACTACTATGCTGGTATCGCTTACCTAAATACTGGTAAATTTGATGAGGCAATTAAATATTTAGGTGAATTTAAATCTGAGGATGTAGTTTTAAGCGCTTTAGCTAAAGGAGCTACAGGAGATGCTTACTCTCAAAAAAATCAGCAAAAAGAAGCTTTAGATTTTTATGTAAAAGCTGCTGAGTCTAACAAAAACGATTTTACAACGCCTCGTTTCTTATTAAAAGCTGGAAAAACTGCTTTAGCTTTAGGGCAAAAAGAAGATGCTTTGAAGTATTTCAATGACATTAAAGATAATTACGACAGTACTCCAGAAGCAGCATCTGTTGATGCTTTGATCGGATTAGCGCAATAAAAATTTTAGACTTTAGATTTAAGATTGTAGATTTGTAATTAAGAATCTAAATTCTAAAATCAAAAATCTAAAATATAAAAGATGGCTACTGAAAATAAAAATCTATCAGAATACGATAAAAACACAATCCCAAACGCGAAAGACTTTCGGTTTGGGATTGTTGTTTCTGAATGGAATGATACTATAACAGAAGGACTTTATAATGGTGCTTTTGACGCTCTAGTTGATTGCGATGTTCCTGCTCAGCAAATTATCCGTTGGAATGTTCCAGGAAGTTTTGAGTTGATTTACGGAGCAAAAAAAATGCTTCAGACTCAAAATGTTGATGCAGTTATTGTAATTGGATGCGTAATTCAAGGAGAAACCAAACATTTTGATTTTGTTTGCGAAGGTGTTACACAAGGAATTAAAGATTTGAATGTTCAAACGGATATTCCAGTTATTTTCTGTGTTTTGACAGATAATAATATGCAGCAGTCAATTGACAGAAGTGGAGGAGCTCACGGAAACAAAGGAACTGAAGCAGCAATTGCAGCAATCAAAATGGCTTATATTCGTCAGCAAGCTTCAATGTCTCATGCCTTCAATCAGCCATTATTGACTTCTGGAGCGCTTCAAATTGAAGATTCTCCAAAAAAAATAGAAAACGAATAAAAGGCATTTGTTTTAAAAATATTAAAACCTATACTGTTAAAAGTGTAGGTTTTTTTTATGCTTTTTTTGTGATTCTATTAAGTTCTGTCAAATTCCGAATTATATTACATTTGAGTTAGTCTTTAAATTAAGTTTCTATGAAAAAATGTCTACTTTATGTTTTTGTTTTATGTGTCAGTCAAAGCTATGCTCAGAAAAAAATCAATGAAAATTTGAAACAGGAGCTCGATTCAATTATGAAATCTGATCAGATTCTTAGAGAATATATCAATTTTGATACTTCTGAAAGTCGAAAAAAAGAAATAGAAAAAGAACTCGGACGTGAAAATGATCCAGATTTTAGAAAAGGCATTTGGCTCGAAATGCAAAAAAGAGATTCTCTTAACTTGATTAAGATTGAAGAAATTATTAAGCAGTATGGCTATCCAGGGAAAAGTTTAGTTGGCGAACCAACCAATATTGCTGCATGGTACGTTATTCAACATGGGTCAAAAATTGGAGAATATTTGCCAATGATCGAACAGGAAGCGAAAAAAAAGGAGATACCTTTTACTTATTTTGCTAAAATGCAAGATCGTTATCTAACCCAGCAAGGAAAAGAACAAATTTATGGAACACAGGGCCAGATGAAGCAAATAACAAACAAGGAGACAGGAAAAAAAGAGTTTTTTAGTTACGTTTCGCCAATTCAAAATCCTTCTAAAGTTAACGATCGCAGAAAGAAAGCTGGTTTTACAACAACAGTTGAAGAAAATGCCAAAGAAATGGGAATGGAATACAAGGTTTATACTTTGGATGAAATTGCAAAAATGAATTAAAGTAAATTGCAACCTTTCTGTTTTTTAGGCTATTGTGGTTTTTGTTTTTTTTATGATTATTCTTGTTCTAAAAGCCAACCAAAATTCATTAAATTTGTACTTCTTGGTTTGAAAAAACCTAACCTAACTTTAAAACCTATTTTTGCTTAATGTCGAGTATTATTCAATTGCTTCCTGATCACGTTGCTAACCAAATTGCTGCTGGAGAAGTGGTTCAAAGACCTGCTTCAGTCGTAAAAGAATTGTTAGAAAATGCTGTTGATGCTAAAGCAACCGATATTAAATTAATTATAAAAGATGCTGGTAAATCGCTAGTGCAAGTTATCGATAACGGAGTCGGAATGACCGTTACCGATGCGCGCTTGTGTTTTGCCCGTCATGCAACATCCAAAATCCGTCAGGCCGAAGATTTGTTTTCACTTGGAACAAAAGGTTTTCGTGGAGAAGCGTTGGCTTCTATTGCGGCGATCGCCCACATGGAAATGAAAACCAAACAGGATCAAGACGAACTTGGAACGCATATTGTAATTGAGGGAAGTAAATTTGTTTCGCAAGAAGTGGCTGTTTTGCCAAAAGGAACTTCGTTTGCGGTTAAAAACTTGTTTTTTAATATTCCCGCTCGCCGTAATTTCTTAAAGTCAGATACAGTTGAATTTCGTCATGTAATGGATGAATTTCAGCGTGTGGCATTAGCGCATCCAAATATTCATTTTAGTTTTTACCATAACGGAAGTGAAATGTACAATCTTCCAGCAGCAGGATATCGCCAGAGAATTGTGGGTATCATGTCTGGAAAAACAAATGAAAAATTAGTTCCTGTAAACGAAGATACAGAAATTATAAATGTTCAAGGATTTGTTTGTAAGCCTGAGTTTGCAAAGAAAAATAGGGGAGAGCAGTTCTTTTTTGTAAACGATCGATTTATAAAAAGCAGTTTTCTTCACCATGCAGTTATGTCGGCATACGACGGATTACTGAAAGATGGTTCTCAGCCAAGTTATTTCTTGTATCTGCAGGTTCCGCCAAATACAATTGATATCAATATTCATCCAACCAAAACAGAAATTAAGTTTGATGATGAGCAGGCATTATATGCTATTTTACGAGCATCTATCAAACATAGTTTAGGACAGTTTAATGTTGCTCCAGTTTTAGATTTTGATCGCGATGCCAATTTAGATACGCCATATCATTATAAAGACGTAGAAGTTGAAATTCCGACCATTCAAGTTGATGGAACTTTTAATCCTTTTACAGATGATAAAACCAATCAGCATTATAGTAAAGCTGCTTCTGGATCATCTGGATATAGCTCGCGTTCTTCTTTTTCGTCTTCATCAGGATCATCGTCTTCTGGATCGTCATATTCAGGATATTCTAAAAGAGTTGAGCCAACAGCAAGCTGGGAAAGTTTGTATGTTGGTTTAGATACAGAAAATCCTGAAAGTATAGAAAGTTCGCCTTTTACATTCGAAAATGAAGAAGTAACTTCTTCTTTGTTTGATGATGAAGATGTAGAACAAGCAACGCAGAAAACGTATCAAATACATAAAAAATACATTGTATCGCCAATAAAATCAGGAATGATTATTGTGGATCAGCAGCGTGCGCATCAGCGAATTTTGTACGAACAATTTTTACTGAATATGACCGTTAATCAGGCTTCAAGCCAGCAACTGCTTTTTCCTTTAGATTTATTTTATTCGGCATCTGAAATGAAATTGATTGAGGAATTAAAGCCTTCTTTAGAAACCACAGGATTTGTTTTTGACGAAAGTAAAACAGATCACGTTGTAATTTCTGGAATTCCTGTAAATATTACAGAAAGTGAAGTTTCGCAGGTAATTGAACAATTATTAAGTGATTTGCAGGACGGAATTCCAGCAAACAGCTACAGTCAGAATGATACAATTGCCAAGTCAATGGCTAAAAGTTTAGCGGTTAAAACAGGATCTTATTTAACCGAAAAAGAACAAGATAATCTGGTAAACGGTTTGTTTGCCTGTAAAGATCCAAATATTTCACCTTTTCAAAAACCTACTTTCATCACTATGCGTGTTGAAGATATAGATAAAAAGTTTGCTGTATGATGAATATGACTCCAGTAGTTAAACAACTGCTTATTATTAATATTATATTTTTTATTGGCTCTCAGTTAGTGCCAATTTCTTACGAGTATTTTGCGATGTTCTTTCCAGAAAATCCAAGTTTCAAAATTTGGCAGCCAATAACTCACATGTTTATGCATGGTGGGATTATGCATATTGCGTTTAATATGTTTGCATTGGTTTCTTTTGGATCTGCTTTAGAGCATTTTTGGGGAGGTAAAAAGTTCTTATTTTTTTACATCTCTTGTGGTTTAGGTTCGGCATTGCTTCATACAGCGGTAAATTATTACTTTTTTGAGGATACAATTAATATATTGACAGCTAACGGATTTCATAAGGGGGATATCTTAAATATTTTAAGCCAGGGAAAAATAGATACAAGATGGCAGAGTTTAGTAAGTGTTGCTCAATTTGATGGTTTTACTAGTGCATATATAGGAACTGTCGTTGGGGCTTCGGGGGCTATTTATGGCTTACTTACAGCTTTTGCTTTTATGTTTCCTAATGCAGAATTGGCACTTTTGTTTATCCCAGTTCCAATTAAAGCTAAATATTTTGTTCCTGGGCTTTTATTGATTGATTTATTTTTAGGTGTTAAAGGTACTTCTTTGTTTGGTGGTGGTGGTACAGGTATAGCGCATTTTGCACATGTCGGAGGTGCAATTACTGGTTTTTTAATGATGTGGTACTGGAAAAAGAATCAGTTTAATAACAACCGTTGGAATTAATTTTTAACTTTAAAGTATAAATTCTAAAACAAAAGAGTTTCTATGAATATTTTAGATGATTTAAAATTACAGTATAGATTGGGCGGTATTGCCATGCGTGTCATGTATTGGAATATAGCATGTTTTATTGTATCACTTATTTTCTTCTATCAATTTTCAGTTGGTCAATTTGCTTTTCCAAGTTGGCTGGCTCTATCGTCAGATCCTCAGGTTTTTATGTTTAAACCTTGGACTTTTTTAACCTATGCTTTTTTTCATGATGGATTTTTCCATCTGTTGTTCAATATGATGGTGCTTAATTTTGCAAGCACTTTATTTCTGACTTATTTTACGCAAAAGCAATATTTAGGATTGTATCTTTTAAGTGCTCTTTTTGCAGGAGTTACTTTTGCGCTGAGTTTTTATTTTTCAAATATAAGCGGTTCTATTGTTGGAGCTTCGGCGGCTATTATGGCTATTTTAGTGGCGGCGACTACCTATTCTCCTTTGATGAACGTGCGATTGTTTCTTTTCGGAAATGTAAAACTCTGGCATATAACAGCTGTTATTCTAATTTTAGATTTAATGCAGTTTCGCCTAGGAAATATGGGCGGACACATTTCGCATCTTGCCGGTGCTTTCTTCGGATTTGCTTATATAAAATTACTTCAAAACGGTACCGATTTAAGTATCATTGTTTCTAAAACCTTAGATTTCTTTGTAAATCTTTTTAGAAAATCTCCTACGACCCCATTTACAAAAGTTCATAAAAATTACAAAAGACCTACAGAAAAAACGACATCAAGAATTGTTACGAAAGATAAAACGCAACAGCAGATTGATGAAATTTTAGACAAGATAAGCCAGTCGGGATATGATTGTCTGACAAAGGAAGAAAAAGAGTTTTTATTTAAAGCTGGAAAATAAACTTGTAGGAGACTAAATATGAAAAACCTTTCTTGGTTTAATAAAATAATGTTCTTTTTGAACATAGTGCTGACTGTGCTTACATTTAGCATCTATGTTTTGCCTTTTTTAGCACCTAAAAGTTTTCCGCTTTTATCGGTGCTTACTTTGTTTATGCCTGCTTTTTTTGTGGCCAATATATTGTTTTTTGTCTATTGGGGAATTCAGTTTAAAAAACGCCTTATTCTGTCTGGTTTGGTTTTGCTGACCGGAATTACATTCATTAGTAAATTTTATAAGTTTTCTGGAAAAGAGTATGTCAAAGACGAAAAAGATTTCTCTGTAATGAGTTATAATGTACGTCTTTTTAATGTTTTTAAATGGTTGGATCGAGATGATATTCCGTCAAACATTAAAGCTTTTATAGACGAAAAAGATCCAGATATTCTATGTATTCAAGAATATTCAAATTCGGCACATTTAGATTTAAAAGTATATCCGCACCGTTATATTTTTATAGACGGTAAAAAAATCAAAACGGGTCAAGCCATATTTTCTAAATTCCCTATTATAGATGAAGGAAATATCATTTTTCCTAAATCCGATAATAATGTAGTCTATGCTGATATTAAGCGCGGAAAAGATATCATTCGTGTCTACAATATGCATTTGCAGTCCATTAAAATATCTCCAGATGTAAGCGAGATTTCTGATGATATTGATAATGTAAATCAGAAAAAATCACAGCGCATTTATGCTAGAATCAGTAAAGGATTTACGCAACAGCAAGAACAAGCAGAGATTTTTAAGGAAAATATTAAAAAATGCAATTATCCGATTATTATCTGTGGAGACATGAATAACAGTCCGTTTTCATATGTGTATAGAAATATAAAAGGAAAGCTAAAAGATGCTTTTGAAGAGGCAGGAGAAGGTTTTGGAGCAACTTACAAGTTTAAATATTATCCTGCAAGAATCGACTATATTTTTACCGATACTAAAATGAAAGTAAAGCAGTTTGAGAGTTTTCCTGATTTCGAAAATTCAGACCATTACCCTATTATGACTCGACTTTCAATAGATCAGTTTTAGTAAAAGATAATGTTTTGAACAAAAACTTAAGCCATTAACCTGAGCTTATATTAGTTTCTGCGATTTCAAATAATCCATTGCAAATTTACCTTCGTTAAAAAGCAAATCCAAAACACTTAAATTGTTGATAAAACCATGTTTATCATCGAATACCTGAGTATATTTTTCAAAAGAATTTGCATCTTTTTTGCCGTTTGCTAAATATCTGAAATCGGTAAAATCAGCAACTTCGTGAAAGTACTCTGTTGTTTTTCCAAATTCTAGTTTCATTCGAAGGCATTTCGTTACAATGTCTAACACTTCGAAGTTTAAATCCATTAAAAATTGGTGTTTTTTCTCGAAAATAGGAACGATATCATCTTCGAAATACTCAAAGAAAGGTGAGCTTCTATATGCGGCTTCAAGCGATTTAAAATGCTGTTTCTGCCAATCAAATTCGTTTTCGATTAAAATATCTTTTGTCTTTTGATGTGTTGCTTTAGAATGCTTAACAGGAATATTTAGTAATTGAATTCCATTCGGACTATAGATGTATGTTCTGTTTCTATTGGTCTGCTTCTGAAAATTATCTTCCATTTCAAAAGTAATGCTATCAGATTGCGCTATTACTGCAAAATGACTGATAGAAGGGAAATATGTTGGAAGTATTAAGGAATTCATTTTGTTTTGTTTCAGGTTTAAAAGTTTCAGGTTTCAAGTTGACGTTAAGAACGTGAAACTTGAAACCTGAAACAAAAATAACTTATTTTTTATTATGCTTTATTCTCTCTTCTTTTTTTCCAGATAAAATCACCTACAAAGTAGATAGCAAGAAGTATTAGGAAATATTTAAAGTAAGAGTGTGGCTGACCTTCGCCGTCTACAGTTGTAAATACTCTGTTCCAACGAATTTTATTGATGCCTTTTCCGTTAGTATCCCAGCTCATCCAAATGAATACTGGTTTTCCTACGATATGATTTTCTGGAACGTAACCCCAATAACGGCTGTCTTCTGAGTTGTGACGGTTGTCTCCCATCATCCAGTAGTAGTTCTGTTTGAAAGTGTATGTTGTCGCTGGTTTTCCGTTGATTAAGAATTTTGAACCTTGCAATTCTAGCTTGTTTCCTTCGTAATTGGTGATAATCTCTTTGTAGAAAGGAAGCGATTCGTTTGTCAACGCAACAGTTTTTCCAGCTTCAGGAATGTAAATTGGCCCCATATTGTCTTGGTTCCATTTGTTGATATGAGGAAAAATAGCATTGTCATCTCCATGATCAACTTTTCGGATAACAGCAGTAACGCCAGGAGTGTTTTTGAATCTTTCGGCTCCGGCTTCTGTTAAGGCGCCTAGATAAAGTGTATCTCTTTTTTCAGTTCTAAAGCCAGCAGGATCTGTAATATCTAATTCTTTGAAAATGGTTTCAAAATCGATTGGTGTTTTTCCGTCCAATGCTACAGCGTATGAATACTGTGGTTTAGCTCTTTC
The DNA here is from genome assembly GCF_003254545.1 of Flavobacterium tistrianum. GTDB lineage: Bacteria > Bacteroidota > Bacteroidia > Flavobacteriales > Flavobacteriaceae > Flavobacterium > Flavobacterium tistrianum. The sequence goes on along the minus strand of NZ_QJRH01000057.1, from coordinate 13,802 downwards.
TGGTAAAACTAATTTTTTTCCATTAATAAAAACATAACCGTCTTTTATTGATAAACTGTCTCCAGGAATACCAACGCATCTTTTTACGTAATTTGATTTTTTGTCAATTGGTTTAATTACACCAGGTCTTCCTTTTGGTTCGAAGAAATAATGAACAGTATCCACAGGCCAGTTAAAGACGACAATGTCACATCGGTTTATTTTCTGAAAAGCAGGTAGTCTTAAGTATGGCAATTGTGGCCAGCTTAAATACGATTTGCTCTTTGTCATAGGAATAGAGTCGTGAACCATTGGCAATGCAACAGTTGTCATTGGAACTCTAGGGCCGTAGTTTAATTTGCTTACAAATAAGAAATCGCCAATCAATAAAGATTTTTCTAAAGATGATGTCGGAATGGTGTAAGGCTGTACAACATAAGTGTGTACTAAGGTCGCTACTATAATGGCAAATAATAAAGAGCTAACAGTATCTGCAGCTTTGTTTTCTGGAGTTAATTTACGGTCTTTATTGTATTCTAATTTTTGAGTGTAATTAACAACATAGATATAAAAACCTAATGTAACAAGGCCTAAAATAGTATCTAAAGTTGATTTTTTACCAAATGTTCTTAGTGTTTCAACCCAAACAACTGGAAACATAATCAAGTTGATAATTGGAATAAAAAGTAATAATGTCCACCAAGTAGGTCGCCCGATAATTTTCATTAAAACGATAGAATTGTATACCGGAATTGCAGCTTCCCAGCTTTTTCTTCCTGCCGCCTGATATAATTTCCATGTTCCAAGAAAGTGGATAATTTGAACACCTAGGAAAAATACGAACCAAGAGTAAAATGTCATAATATTGTATTTTAAGTTTTAAACTCAAGCTTTTAATAGCCCTGAATTTTGGTCAATTTATTGTAAGTTTAGTACGTCTTTCATAGAGAAAATTCCTTGCTTTCCTGCTAGCCATTCTGCAGCAATAACAGCGCCAAGGGCAAAGCCTTCGCGGTTGTGAGCAGTATGTTTAATTTCGATGCTGTCAATCGCAGAATCGTAATTTACAGTATGAGTGCCTGGTACTTCTCCGATTCTTTTTGCTTCGATATGAATTTCATTTGCTTTTGCTTCTTCTAAAGTCCAATTGGCATAATTGCTGTTTTGGATAACACCTTGTGCTAAAGAAATAGCTGTTCCGCTTGGAGCGTCAAGTTTGTGGATATGATGAATTTCTTCCATTGAAACTTTATAGGAATCGAATTGATTCATGATTTTGGCTAAATATTCATTTAAGCCGAAAAAGATATTTACTCCCAAACTGAAATTTGAACTAGAAATAAATCCTCCTTTTTTCTCGTTGCAAAGCGCAATCATTTCGTCATAATGTTCTAACCATCCTGTTGTTCCTGATACTACAGGTACATTGGCGTTAAAAGATGCAGAAATATTGCTAACTGCTGCTGATGGGACGCTGAAATCGATGGCAACATCAGCTGTTGAAAGTCCGTCATAGGTGTTAAATTCGTCTTTTCTTAAAACTATTTCATGACCTCTTTCTAAAGCAATTCTTTCGATTACTTTACCCATTTTTCCGTATCCTAAAAGCGCAATTTTCATTATGATTTGTTTTTTGATTTTTTAAATAGAATATTATCTATTAAAACTTATAATTAAAGGTTAGTCCGACGTTTGGTCTAAATGTTACATCGTCGGGATAAATTTCTGGACGCATAGAAAGTCTTTCGTTTACATTAAACTGTATCAGTGCGGCATCAACGTTGGCATCGATAATGTTTAAGACATAGAATCCAACAACAAATAAAGCAGATAAGTCTCTATTTCTTTGATAAAACTTTTGCCCGTCAATAAGACGACTGTCGTCCAAAAATTGATATTTGTCATCGTTATAGCCCTCTAATCTTCGTTTATAGGCGTCACGATAATCGTGGTATTTCTTGTTGTTGTCTATGTAGAAATATAAACTGGTTCCGATTGCTCCGTAAACCAATGGAATTTTCCAGTATTTTTTGTTGTATGCTTGGCCTAGACCTGGTAGTACAGCAGAATAGAAAGCTGCTTTTGCTGGTGTAAGCGGATCTATTTCTTCTAATGCAGTAGTGTCTTTTACGACCAAAACCGTGTCTTTTTTTACCTGGGCAAAAAGAGAAACGGTTCCTGTTAGAAAGAACAATAGACCAATGGGGACAATTTTATTCACTATCCGTTTATTAATTTTATAATTCTGTTAAAGTCAGCTTCAGAATTAAATGGAATTGTAATTTTTCCTTTTCCGTTACCAGCGACTTTTATATCAACTTTTGAGCCAAAATAATCGTTGAAAGTGTTCTTTTGTGTTTCTCTAACAACAAATCCAGCATCAGCTTTAGGTTTTCCATCGGCTTTTGGCTGCTGACCTTCATGATAATTTTTAACTAATGCTTCTGTCTCACGAACAGATAAATTTTGGCTAACTATTTTTTGATAAATATCAGTCTGAACGTCTAAATCTTCAATGTTGATAATTGCTCTACCATGTCCCATACTGATAAAACCATCGCGAATACCAGTCTGGATAATCGGATCTAATTTTAAAAGACGCAAATAGTTGGCAATTGTCGAACGTTTTTTCCCCACTCTTTCACTCATTTGTTCTTGAGTTAATTGAATTTCGTCAATCAAACGCTGGTATGATAAAGCAATCTCGATAGGATCTAAGTCATGACGCTGAATATTTTCAACCAATGCCATAACCAAGGATTCGTTGTCATTTGCAATACGGATATAAGCAGGAACCTGAGTAAGTCCTACTAATTTAGATGCACGAAGACGACGCTCTCCAGAGATTAACTGGTATTTATTAAAATCTAATTTACGAACAGTAATAGGTTGAATTACACCAAGTTCTTTAATAGAAGTGGCTAATTCGCGTAATGATTCTTCATTAAAATTGCTTCTAGGCTGAAACGGATTTATTTCAATTGCACTTATTTCAAGTTCAATGATATTTCCAACAACTTTATCAGCATTTTTGTCTTCTACTGATTTAATGTCGTTTTCCGGATCTTTTAATAAGGCAGATAATCCTCTTCCTAAGGCTTGTTTTTTAATTACTTTTGTCATAAAAACTATTTACTGTTTTTCTTTATAATTTCTTGCGCTAAATGAATATAGTTAACGGCACCTTTACTTGTTGCATCATAATTAATGATACTTTCTCCAAAACTTGGAGCCTCACTTAATTTTACATTTCGCTGAATTACAGTATCAAAAACCATGTCGTTAAAGTGTTTTTGAACTTCTTCTACAACCTGATTAGATAAACGTAATCTTGAATCGTACATAGTTAGCAATAAACCTTCAATGTCAAGATCTGGGTTGTGTATTTTTTGAATACTTTTAATAGTGTTCAATAATTTTCCTAATCCCTCAAGTGCAAAATATTCACATTGAATAGGAATAACTACAGAATCTGCTGCTGTTAAAGCATTCAGGGTTAACAAACCTAGAGAAGGTGCGCAGTCGATAATGATGTAATCATATTCTTCTTTGGCTTCTTCCAATGCTTTTTTAAGCATGTATTCACGGTTTTCTTTGTCAACCAATTCAATTTCGATAGCAACAAGGTCAATGTGAGCAGGGATCACGTCAACGTTTGGAGCTGTACATTTTAAAACGGCTTCTTTTGGTGTTACAGTATGCTCAAGTATTTGGTAAGTTCCGGTTTCAACTGTTTCTACGTCAATTCCAAGACCAGATGTAGCATTGGCCTGTGGATCAGCGTCGATCAATAATACTTTTTTCTCTAAAACACCTAATGAGGCAGCAAGATTTACTGATGTAGTAGTCTTTCCAACGCCTCCTTTTTGATTAGCAATAGCAATGATTTTGCCCATTTATTTTCTGAATTTTGAACCGTAAAAATACAATTATTTATGGTTTCTGAAAATCTATTTTGTTAACATTTGTGAAAGTGTGCCTAATCGGGGTTTCATGGGTGTTTGACAGAAAATAATTTTAGTTATGAATGAAATTATTAATAAGTTTTTTGAATAATTTAGGCAATTTTCTTGCTGCAAAAAGGCGAGAGCCTAAGTTTTAATTAGATAAAAAGATCTATTTTAAAATTTCAATAGTGACATATACTAAACCACTTTTTTTATTAGAAGCAATATCCATGAAAGCCCTTTTACTGAGATCTATTTCTCTTCCTTTTACAAAAGGCCCACGATCTGTAATTTCTACAATAGCAAATTTTTTATTTACTTCATTAGTTACTTTTAATATAGTGCCAAAGGGAAATTTTTTGTGAGCAGCAGTATAATCATTATTGTTAAATCTTTTGCCACTTGCTGTTTTTCGACCATTAAATTTATCATGGTAATATGAAGCGTGGGCATTTTGTTTATACAATACGCTTTCTCTAACCGAAGCGCAGGAATCAATCACAATGCTGTTTTTTTGTTGTGCGATTGCAACGGCAGAAAAAAATAAGGTAATAAATAGTATAATCTTTTTCATTTTGTTTTCTCGTTCTATTTGCGGACAAAAAAAGGCTATAAAAGAAAAACAGATATGTTCGATAAGCTTTATTTGTGTTAGAAAAAGACAAATTTTTGAGGTTTTGTAGTGTTTTTGATAAGAAAATTGAGATCAGAAGCGGACGTTAAGGTTGGATATTATTGCTATTTTGGGCTTTCTTAAAACTACAAGTATTACAATCTATCAAACCACAAAAAGAACATTCTTATGAGTAAAAAAGTAATCTCATTATTGACAGTATTTACGTTTATGATGCTTTTATGCAGTTTTGTTTCACCTAATTCGGCTAACGAAAAAATAGAAGGAAATAAAAATATAGGACGTAAAATTGTTTACAACAAAAAGAAACATAACATCACATTATCATGGTCGGCTTTTGGGACTTCTGGAAATTATAACATTACAAGAGGAGGCAGCCGTTTGGCATCTGATTTTATGTCGGTAGGATCAACTTCTAAATTGACATTTATCGATAATAAGCCTAATGCTAATAAATATGAGAACTATTATAAAATAACTCGAAATGATATTACGATTATCATTTCGCTCGAAAATCAGATTTTTGGAGACAATATGTATTTTTATGACAGAAAACATGAAAAAGCTGAAACGGCACGAAATGAAATTAATTCTCATTTTCGTGCAATTGGTTTAGGCGGTGCAAATGGTGAGTGGACCACAAAACGTCAGGCATATTATTTTAAACCAAATGTGAACGGACAGACTTACGATGTTGGCGGGTCAGGTTCTGCTTCTTCAGCAGAGGCAAACGCTCTAGAATTAGGATTTTATTCTCATATTGGAGGTTTGGGTAAAGTGCCTTCAGACGTAAAATTAGGTGCAATTTTTACAAGACCTCATCTTTCGGGCGGAGCAAATGCGACTTGTACATTTTGGCGTTCTGTGGAAAATGTAGAAGTAATGCGTGATTTTTCGTGGACTGTTTCTCAGTCAACGAGCGCGCGAAGATTATTAATTGAAAGCACTTCTAAATATATTTCTGACATAGGAGATACAAACTTTTGGGGCAGCGGCGGTTTTATTGCCGATGCTCACTATACAACTTCAAGACCAAATTGGGGCGGACAGCAGCAGTGGTATACTAGAAATACAGTTTTTCCATCGGGTTCTGGAGCTATGGGAGGTTCATACAATATGGTTTGGCAGGGATGTGTAAATCCTCCACAAGTAAATGAATCTAATTCTCCAATTTCTACAACGCCTATTATGCGTGAAAAACCTTTTCTTTTTATTGATAGTGATGGAGAATATAAAGTGTTTGTTCCTGCTTGGCAAAAAGATAGAGTAGGAGTTTCTTGGTCTGCAACAGATATGGGAAAAGGTGAAATTCAAGATTTGATTTCAAATTGGTACGTTGCCAAAGAAGGAGACACCGATATAGAAATTAATGCTGCATTGAAAGCTGGTAAAAATATATTTTTCACTCCAGGGCACTATGCTTTGGATGCTCCGATACAGGTAAATAGAAAAGATGCCATACTTCTTGGTGCTGGTATTGCTTCTGTAACGCTAGAGCCTACAGAAAAAAACACTTGGGGATGTATTTATGCTGATGATAAAGACGGAATTATCATTGCTGGACTTTTAATGGATTCGTTAAATAGTACGACATATCAAGTTAGAATTGGTAATGAAGGAGCAAATGCAGATCATTCAGCAGATCCTATTTTATTGAGTGATATTACTTGCAGAGTTGGAGGAGTGCAGTCAAAAAACATTCAAATTCAGGCTTCGATGCAAATAAATAGTAATAATGTTGTGGGAGATCATTTCTGGTTATGGCGCGCTGATCATGGTTCTCAGAAGGGTGGCGACGCACGCTGGAAAAGAGATAGATGCAAAAACGGACTTATAGTTACTGGTAATGATGTAACACTTTATGCATTATTTGTTGAGCATTTTCAGGAATATGAAGTATTGTGGTTAGGAGAACGTGGTAGAACTTTCTTCTTTCAAAATGAACCTCCATACGATGCGCCAAATCAAGCAAGTTGGAGCAGTCAAGGTGGAAAAGTTGATGGCTATGCAGCATTTAAAGTAGCCAATACGGTAAAAGAACATCATACTATAGGAATGGGCTCTTATGCTGTTTTTACGGGAACTGACGGAAATGTGAATAAGAAAAACGGTTTTGAAATTCCGAATAGTCCAAATGTGAAATTGGAAAAAATGTGTATCACTCGTTTTGCAGGTCCAGGAAATATTCAAAATGTTATAAATGGTACAGGTGGAAGCACAGCAACTGGTGCAAAACGTGTAGCATCTTATAATAATGGAGAAGGCACACAACCTTTTGATGAAGAATTTATTTTGCCTAATAAAGAATCTTATCCTTCTTATATAAGTATGGAGAAATAATAAGAAGTTTTTTTTGCCACGAATTCACGAATTGTTTTTTCAAATCTTCGCGATTATTTATTCGAATTAATTCGAATAATAATTAGATAAAGTATTTAAAAGAAAATTCGTGAATTCGTGGCTATTTATTTCGTTTCGGCTTTCTTTGAGGATATAGCCAATGGTTTCAACCATTGGAACACAATGTATGAAAAATAAAAAAGCCGAACATTTCTGTTCGGCTTGTCGGGGTGGCAGGATTCGAACCTGCGGCCTCCTGCTCCCAAAGCAGGCGCGATAACCGGGCTACGCTACACCCCGAAGATGTATTTGTAATACTGCCCGAAAGCGGATGCAAAGATATAAATAAATTTGATTTGTAAAAGGAAAAAATGAAAATAAATAAAACTTATTTGCACATAACTATTTCAGATTTATTTTCGGCGATATTTTTTATAATAAAGTTTACATTTGCAACTCAAAAAAACTATTACTATGTCAAATACAATCGAAAAAATTAAATGCCTTATTATAGGTTCTGGCCCTGCAGGTTATACTGCGGCAATTTATGCAGCCAGAGCTAACATGAATCCCGTTCTATATCAAGGAATGCAGCCTGGAGGTCAATTGACTACAACTAATGAGGTTGAAAACTTTCCAGGTTACGTTGATGGAGTTACAGGACCAGAAATGATGATTCAATTACAGGAACAAGCAAAACGTTTTGGAGCAGATATTCGTGATGGATGGGCTACAAAAGTTGATTTTTCTGGAGATATTCATAAAGTTTGGATTAACGATACAATCGAATTGCACTGTGAAACTGTAATTATTTCTACAGGTGCTTCGGCTAAATATTTAGGATTGCCATCAGAACAACATTATTTAAATATGGGTGGTGGAGTTTCAGCGTGTGCAGTTTGCGACGGATTCTTCTACAGAAACCAAGATGTTGTTATTGTTGGTGCAGGAGATTCTGCTTGCGAAGAAGCGCATTATTTGTCTAAACTTTGTAAAAAAGTAACGATGTTGGTTAGAAGTGATAAATTCAGAGCCTCTAAAATTATGGAGGAGCGTGTTCGTAAAACTGAAAATATTGAGATTTTAATGAATCATGATACTGTTGAAGTTTTAGGAGATAATAATGTAGTTCATGCCATTAAAGCTTTAAACAAAACAACTGGCGAAACAATCGAAATTCCTGCAACTGGTTTCTTCGTAGCAATTGGACACAAACCAAACACAGATATTTTTAAAGATTATATCACTCTTGATGAAACAGGATATATTGTAAATACTCCAGGTACATCTAAAACAAATGTAGAGGGTGTATTCGTAGCGGGAGATGCTGCAGATCACGTATATCGTCAAGCTATTACTGCTGCAGGTACAGGATGCATGGCTGCATTGGATGCTGAAAGATATTTAGCTTCTAAAGAGTAAGTTAAAAAGTTTCAGGTTTCAGGTTTCAAGTTGTTGGAAAGCTGAAATCTTTGTAATAAAAAATCCCAGCCTAAATTTTTAGACTGGGATTTTTCTTTTTCGTTATATTGATTTTTAAACTTTAAAAAGCTTACAAAGTCGTTGCTTTTGGTTTTGCCGCGCCTGGTTTTTTTATCAGCTTTGCTTCTTCGCTAAAGCGTGTAAGTTCTATTTTCGGATCACCAAATAATGAAATCTCAGACTTGTCTCCAGCTGCGATCGCGATCGTGTTTTCTGCTAAAATAGTAGCAACAGCAGAACCTTCGGCTGTAACATTTGCATCTTTCAAGGTAAATTTAGTTCCCGTAAAAACAGCATTATTATCTAATCTAATAGTTGCTTTTTCTGCAATTCCTTCGATTGCCGCAGTGGCTTTTTGATACAAGTCACATTTGAATTTTACTGCAGAAACCAATGTTTTAACTCCAGCATATTTACTCAACTGCAAATTTCCGTCTTCAGCTTTTAAATTTAATTCTGTTCTAGACTTATCATCTGCAATTAAAGTGAATTTCTTTGCATTCACATTCAAATACAATTTAGAAAAATCTACACAATTCATGGTAATATCATCTAGTTGCAATTCCTGAATAGCATAAACGATAGCTTCATTTTTAGTGATTACTTTATTCAATGATTTGGTGTAAGTAACCTTAACAGATAGTTTTTTGAAAATTGAAGATTCTTTATTGGTATATAAGCGAAGGGTTTTTTCTCTTAAATCCATTCCGATAATATCGTGCAGATTATCATCGGCTTCAATTTTAATTTCGTTTTTTTCTCCTTGTTCTAGATAAACTTCTATATTATCATCGACTTCAAGGGCATCAAAACTTCCAACTTCTTTTATTGAGGTCGTTACAATTTTAGAACCTTTAATTTTTTCTCTTTTTTGAGCAAAAGTCAGAGTTGTAACAAATAATAATAGGAGTAGGGCGGTACTTTTTTTCATTAATTCTAGATTTGATTTTGACAAATATAAAAAAATCATCCACTTTTGATGAATGATTTCGTTTATATTTAACAGTTGCTTTTTTAGCTTTTACTTACATTTCCTCCAGAGCTTGAAGATTTTTCAACCGTTTTTGGATTTCCGCTGTAGTTTATATTTCCACCGCTAGAAGCATCGGCTTTTAGACTTAAGATTGGACGAACAGAAACTGTTCCTCCGCTAGAAGCATCTGCATGAATGTCATTAGCCATTAATTTTTCGGCATCAATACTTCCGCCACTAGAAACTGAAGTAGTAAGATTTAATGCTTTACCCTCAATATCTACAGAACTTCCGCTTCCTGCGTCTATAGCGATTCTGTCCGATTCGATTTTAACATCCATCGATGCTGCGCTCGAAGCTTCTAAAGTAATATCTTCACCCTGAACAAGTCCTTCAGTTTCAACGCTTGAAGCACTAGAGGCTTCGATTTTATGAACAACAGGCATTTTTACAGTTACTTTTTTTGATGTAATGTTGCGGAAAGAGCTGTATTTGCATTCAATAACAAGCGTTCCATTTTCAACTTTAGTAACAATTTCTTTTTGAAGATTGTCATCAGCTTCAACTGTAATTTCTGTAGCATCAGACTGTACAATAACCAAATCGATGGCATTACTCACAGAGATGTTTTTAAACTCTCCTTGAACAGTTCTTTTTTCTTTTGTAACATTTCCGCTTCCTTCAATCGCATTCATGTTAAAATTACATGAAGCAAACAATAAAGCTGTAACAGTTGCAATTATAAATTTCGTAATATGGATGATTATTTTTATCATGGTTTTAGTTAATTTTGATTATCACTCCGTTTTTATCTTCTGTTAGTCTTCCTTTAGTTTTCTTTCCGTTTAAAACTTCTTTTCCATTAATTTTAACCGAAACTTCTTTTATTGTATCATTTGCGCTACCAGCATTATTTTCATAGTCATTTTCGTAGTCGTTCTCATAATCATTTTCGTTATTGTTGTCCTTGTCAGCAGGGCAGTTTAAACATTTTACTTTAGACCCGATAACTTTATAGTTGTAATTTCCATTGTAATTTAATTCGAAGAAATTGTCATCTGAGTTATAGTAATCTCTCACAGAAGAATCTGGTTTTACTAATTGTCCTTCTGGTAAATAAAGGTAAATGTCAACTTCTTGTCCTCTGAATTTATTTTTTACATCTGTCAGAAAATAATTATCCAAAATTAAATGATTTCCGCTAACTTGAAACTTGTAATTAATTTTTTCTGCTCTTTTTTTAGCATTTGTAAATGAGTTTCCTCTTGCGCTTTTTTCGATCTGCATAAACGGAGCCGATTCATCTGTGTGTAATACGTGTAAACGCACATCATTAGAATAAATCAATTCGTTGTTTGCAGAATCTTGTACAAATTCAAACTCTCTATAGTGGTTCAAACTTTTTGTATAATAATCATTGTACTTGAACTTGATATATAAAGTATCAGTTGGTTTAATTGCCAGAACTTTTTTCTCTACTACTTTATTATCGTATGAAATTTCAGTTGCCTGTTTGATTCCGATACTAGTAAGAATTGCGATAGAAATAATCCAAAGCGCTAAAAGTGTATATTTTGTAATGTTTCCGATTGATTTTAAGTTTGGAGATAACAATTTAAATCCTAAAAGAGTTAAGAAGAAAAACGGAATTCCAACTGCAAAGAACATTAACAATCCGAATGACCAAAGAGGGTATTCTGTAAAGTTTCCAGCTTCAATAAAATTTTGCCAAGGGAAATCGATGAAAATATTTGTTCCTAAGGTAAAAACGCCAATCAATAACATAATTAAAGTCGAAATCCCTGATATAATTAGAATCACTCCTAAAAACTTAGCAAAGATTTTAAAAACCGTCATGATAAAGTCTCCAAATGAACTACTTATTCTCCCAGCTCCCGACTTTACCTGGTTTCCCATTTTGTCATAATCTGCATTTTTGAATTTTTCAGAAAGTGAATCAATTTCTTCACGAACTTTTTTTTCGATGTTCGAAATGGTTACTGGTTCTCCTGTCATTTCCAATTTTTCAGAAGTTGTTACCGCTTCAGGAGTTACAATCCAAAGAACAAAATAAGCTAAAATACCTGTTCCAAAACCTGCGAAAACAAAGATTAAGAATACGATTTTAATCCAAACAGCGTCAATTCCAAAATAATGTCCTAAACCTGTAGCCACACCTCCGATCATACCATTTTCTTTATCACGGTATAACTTTTTGTGTTTTCTGGCATTGTAGTTATTAAAAGACTGATTTGGATTTTCTTCATCTTCAATTCTATAATCTTCTGGCTGACCCATTACTGCAATCACCTCGTCAACGTCTTTCAGTCCAACAACATGTTTCTCGCTTTTTTGTTTTTCTGTCAACAATTCAGAAACACGCATTTCGATGTCTTTAATGATTTCATCCTGACCAGATGAGTTGTTAAGTGATCGTTTTATAGCGTCAAAATAGCGTGTCAATTTTAAGTATGCATCTTCATCGATGTGAAAAAACATCCCGCCTAAGTTAATATTTACTGTTTTGTTCATGACTTATTGATTTTGATTGGTGATTAGATTTACGGCATCGGATAATTCTGTCCAAGTGCCGCTAAGTTCGTTTAAAAATGTTTGTCCTATTTCGGTTAATCCATAATATTTTCGTGGTGGCCCAGAGGTCGATTCTTCCCAGCGATAATTAAGTAAACCATCGTTTTTTAATCTAGTTAACAACGGGTAAACGGTTCCTTCTACAACTAGTAATTTTGCGTTTTTTAAAGTGTCTAATATTTCAGATGTATATGCGTCTTTTTCTTTTAGAACTGATAAGATGCAAAACTCAAGAACACCTTTGCGCATCTGTGCTTTTGTGTTTTCAATGTTCATAATTTCATTTTGTTTTTTTTTGATTGAACAATTCGTTTTTTGATTGATGATTGATTTCGAAACTTATTTGATTTGATTGATGTTTCGACTATAACTTTTAATTTTTTAGTATTACTTTATAAAAGGAATCGTAATTGGATATTTATATAATTCTCCGTTTGAAGCTTTTATAGAAGCATAGATTACTAAAAAGAATTCAACAAATTTTAATAATCCGAAAAGTATAACAGCTGTTATGCCTACACTTAACATTCCAATGTTTGCCTGGAAGTTAATGTTTCTGATTACAAAATCGTCGTCATTAAAAACGGCTTCTAATGGAAGATTCTGCAAGAAAACAGTAACGAAAATCGGGATCGCAATAAGCGCTAAGATCAAAGAATAAAGCAAAATGCTTAATTGAAAGTTCAAAGCCTGTTTTCCGTGATGATCTGCAAATTCAGACTTGTCTTTATAATTTGTCCAAATAATTAACGGAAAAATGTAGTTCCCAAATGGAATTATATATTGGCTTAAAGTACTCAGATGAGTAAATGCTGCTGTATTCTTTTCTGATGTTTTTTCCATGATGAGTGGTGTTGTTGTTTCCATGATTAAAAGTATATAGTAATTTCTTATGCAAATATATGTCTAAAAGACAGTATCTTGTTTTGCATAGTACTAATTATTAACAAAAATTTAACAATTTGAAAAGCAAGAATATAGGTTTAAATTGTTGAAAATCATTGGGAAGTACTGATTTTATTGAGGTCTTTCTGATAATTGGATAATTTATTGTGCGTGCATAGTTTTTTTGTATTTTTACATAAAAAAATATTCCTATGGCACTTTCGGTATCAAAACTTAATAAATTCGTCTTATTCAAATTACCTTCTGCATACTTTTGTGGGGTGCGTGTAAAAGATATAAACGATAGCAGTTGTACAGTTACAGTAAAACACAGATGGATCAATCAGAATCCTTTTAACTCGATGTATTTTGCTGTTCAGGCAATGGCTGCTGAGTTAACAACAGGAGCTTTGGTGATTTCACAGATTCAGCAAAGCGGTAAAAAGATTTCGATGTTAGTAGCCAACAACAAAGGAAACTTCACAAAAAAGGCAACTGGCCGAATTACATTTGTCTGCAAAGACGGACATTTAATTGCCGATGCTATTAAAAAAACAATAGAAACTGGAGAAGGGCAGACGTTCTGGATGAAATCTATCGGAACAAATGAAGAAGGAGTTCAAGTTTCTGAAATGGATTTTGAATGGAGTATTCGAGTGAAATAAAAAAATAATATTGATAAGTAAATAATATAAGCAGTAATTTTTTACTGCTTTTTTTTGTTTGTAACTGATTTATAATCAGTACTTTTGTGTGGTTATAGGTAATTGTTGTTTAAATTTTTTTTAAAATTATTTTTGAAAATTTAGAAAACATCATTTTTATACTGTAATATGCATTTTCTTACTACAAGCCTTCTATTTAAATCTAGCATTCTTCTCAAAAACAGTTAGTTAAAGAATAATTAAATTTATATAGTTTCACTCTAGTGTATAATCTTTGAATATTATAATAGTCGGATTTTAAATTT
>NZ_QJRH01000039.1 GCF_003254545.1 Flavobacterium tistrianum | reverse complement strand
GGGAGATGGCTTTATCGCCAAATTTAATAAGGACGGACGCAGAGAGTGGGGAACCTATTATGGAGGAACAGGCCAGGACATCATTTATGATTCTAAAGTGGATACTAATGACAATATTATCCTTATAGGTTCAACATTCAGCAAAAATGGCATTGCTACGGCTAATTCATTTCAGGAAACGCATACCACTTCCGATCGGGAAGGATTTTTAGCTAAATTTACCGGCAATGGAAATCTGGTCTGGGGGACTTATTTTGGTGGGGAAAAAACAGACTACTTTCACGATCTGGGAATAGATTCCCATAATAATCTGTATTGTCTTGGCCAAACCAATAGCAACAAAGGAATTGCAACGGCTGGCATTTTTCAGGAAAATTTCATTGCTAATGGTTCTGGCAATAACGGAGCCATTCTGAAATTCGATCCGAACGGTTTTAAAATATGGGGGTCGTATTTTTACCCAGAAGCCTTAGGGCTTTCAGTTACTAAAAATGGAACAATATACTTTACCGGACGGGCAAAAGCCGGCTTCTCCGCTACGCCAAACGCTTATATGGAAACCCCTTACAGCAATGCGTCAGGCATCGACTCTTTTTTAGTAAAATTCAGTACAGATGGAAAAAGAAAATGGTCTACCTATTTTAGCGGAGAGGCTGCTGATGATGCTTTTTCAACTGCTGCAGATGAAAATGGGAATCTATATTTGGCTGGCACCACCCAGAGCTTGCTGAACATAGCAACACCAGGTACACATCAGAACACCAATTACACCAATCTCGCTTTTAATGCTGGAGATGCATTTCTGGTAAAGTTCCAGGACTGCGAATCTAATTCCCATATTTCAAGCAATTCACCCATTTGTATTGGACAAACTATAGAACTTTCTGCTTCAGGAGGAACCGCTTACAATTGGAGTGGGCCAAACGGCTTCACATCGCAAGACCAAAATCCAGCAATAGCCAATGCTGCGGCAATAAACAGTGGCGAGTATAATTGTATAATATCAGGGGCGCCTGGAAGTTGTCCAAGCACTTTATCTTTAAAGGTCGCTATTGGAGATAACATTGCTCCTATTCCAACTATTGCAGTTTTAGTAGATGTGAGGGGCAACTGCCAAACCATAATAAACACAATTCCGACAGCAACAGATAATTGTGCAGGATTAATAACTGCCACAACTGAAAATTCGTTGAATTTTACTTTGCCGGGAATCTATACTATAACATGGGATTATAATGACGGAAATGGGAACATTTCTAAACAAAATCAAAAAATTATCATTGAAGAACAGCCTCTGCCAATTTCAAATTCTCGACAAACATTCTGCTTCAGTGATCACTTAAATATACAAAACATAGAAATTACGGGCACCGACATTAAATGGTATGATGCTGAAAATCAAGGAAATGTCATTCAAAAAACAACACCTCTGGCAGATAATCAGATCTATTATGCATCTCAAACCGTAAATGGTTGCGAAAGCAGAAGAATTCCTATTCATATAAAAATTGTTCATCCAAACAAACCTTCAACTGAATCTAATCAGTCTTTCTGTTCAGATCAGAATCCGATTATTTCAGATCTCAAAATTATAGGTGAAAACACAAAATGGTATGATTCAGAAACGGCAGGAACTCTTTTACCAAATACAGCAATACTTGAAGACAATAAAATATACTATGCATCTCAAACCATTAATTCATGTGAAAGCGAAAGAATTCCCGTTCGCGTAAATATTACCAGTAAGCCTTTAGCTCCAACAGGAGACACTAATCCGATATTTTGCAAAAGTGAGAATGCTGTCTTAAACAATATAAGCATTAATGGTCAAAATTTAAAGTGGTATGATACCAATACTGCAATAACTGCACTTTCACCTAATACTGTTTTACAAAATGGGGCAACGTATTATGTATCTCAAACGATTGCCTGCGAAAGTGAAAGACTCCCAGTCTCAGTTACTGTCCTTCAAGATGATGCCCCAGTAGCAGAAAGCCCTCAGTTTTTTTGCGCTAGCCAAAATGCCGTTTTAAAAGACATTACAATTATAGGTCAAAACACAATATGGTTTGATTCTCCAACAGGTGGAAATATTTTAAATGAAACAACGAAGCTTAATAATACTGCATACTATGCAAGTCAAAATTTGAATGGCTGTGAGAGCCCAAGAAAAGCGATATTCGTCAAAATTATAGAATCCCAAAGTCCTGATGCTGATCCTGAGCAAAATTTCTGTTCAAACCAAAATGCAACCATTAGCTTCATTAAAGTTTATGGACAGAATATAAGATGGTACTCTTCCCTATTAGACGAAACAAATCTTTCTGAATCAACGCTAATTGAAGATGGAAAAACATATTATGCTTCCCAGACAATTGACAGTTGTGAGAGCATGAGAACTCCAGTAAAAATAAATATAAAAAATGCGGCCGTTGACTGCCCTGATCCCTTTAATGAAATTTCTTTTCCAAAATTTTTCACTCCTAATGATGATGGCTATAATGATACATGGATAATCAATTCAGAATATTTAGCAACAGGCTCTGCTATTAGAATTTTTGATCGATTTGGAAGATTAATTACAGCACTAACGGCTAATAATTCTTGGGATGGAACTTATAAAGGACTTGATATGCCGTCCTCTGATTATTGGTTTGTGGCAACAGCTGCAAATGGAAATGAATTCAAGGGCCACTTTAGTTTAAAGAGGTAAAAGAATATTAAACAGTTATCTGCTTTACAAATAATCAGATGAAAAATAAAATTCAGAAATACACTTTTAAAATTTCATAATAATAAAAAAGCTACATAACCGATCAATAAACAGTTCCTAAATCGGATTTAAAATTTTCAAATCACCGTGAAAATGGTTCGAGAATTGTCCTGTTAGGGCTACTAA
>NZ_QJRH01000020.1 GCF_003254545.1 Flavobacterium tistrianum | reverse complement strand
CGGAAATACTTCTGACACTTTCACTCAAGTAATCACAATTCAGGATACTACAGCGCCAACTTGGACTACTGCTCCAACAGCCTTAAATGTGACTTTAGAATGTAGTGATACAAGTGGACTTGCTACTGCTCAGGCTCAAATCCCAGTAGCTTCAGATTTATGCGATGCTGATGTTCTAAACATCACAAAAGTAAGCGGACAGTTTGTAGCTTCCCAAGGATGCGGAAACGCAGGAACTTACACCAATACTTGGACTGTAAAAGATGACTGCGGAAATACTTCTGACACTTTCACTCAAGTAATCACAATTCAGGATACTACA
>NZ_QJRH01000042.1 GCF_003254545.1 Flavobacterium tistrianum | reverse complement strand
CTAACTAACTAACTAACTAACTAACTAACTAACTAACTAACTAACTAACTAACTAACTAACTAACTTTTAAACAGTCTATCCACTTAAAGCAACTTGTCTAAAAAACAGCGCTATAAGCTGAATGGCCTTTCAGCCGCTTTAGTAATAGGTTATGGTTCGGGTCGTCACATTGCCGTTGTTTGGAAAGGTTAAAGTGTCCCAGTTGCCGTATCGGTCATAGGTATAGATCCGCTCAAATCCCTTAACCTCTTCTCCATTATCAACAGCCGACGCAAATCGGCCATGGCTGTCATAGATGCACTCGTATTTAAAGTATTCGTTCTTTTCAAGCATCTCTCTGATGGATGCTATGGTGCCGTCGCCGTTATATTTAAAATAGCCGCTTGCTCCCCTTGAGCTCACCAGTTCGGTGATTCTTCCAGCATCATTATGCTTTACGGAAACTTCCAGATCTAATGAACCGTCTTGCGAAAAAACAGCAATGCGAAAAACCCTGCCGCCCTTATCGAGAAAATAGACTGATTTTGAAGCAAAGTTCTCTTTGGATGTACGGGTGGCCGATAATCTGCTTCCCATGATACGGTAATATCTTTCCACTATCGAATCCCTGTAATTTTCATAAACCGTTTCCCCGATCTCCTCTAAAGGGGTATTAAGATGATCGATGGAACGGTAATATTTTTTCTCCAGTATGCCCTCTTTTGAGAACTGGTTTTCAACGACCATTCTCCTGTAGCCTCCGCCAAATTTTTCATCCACCTTCAATGTGCTGGAATGCTTTATTATATTTCGTCTGCCGTCAAAAAAAATCGAGTCGGTTTCTGCAGAAGACACGATATTCTTATAGTTCGAACTCCTATTGCTTTTGGTGACCACTATCAGGTTTTTAAGATACTGGTAAATCATCGTGCTGTTTCTCAATTTATTTTCGCATCGCTCAATCCTGCCATCCGCATTAAAGGCCAGATGATATTCATTGATTCCATCGCTGTTATTGTCAATGCTGAGCTGTTTGACCGGCCTGCCTTTCTTCAGATCAAAATCGGCGCTTTCAAACGAATAGTTGTTTTTGTAGAACCCATTGTTCCTGTTTGGATTAAGATAGGTTCGTACCAGTTCCTGATAGCTGTCTTCAGGGATATCCAGCGGCAGGCCCAATCCGGGAGCTTCTGAAATCTGGGCCGACATTTTAAGGGAAATTAAGGCAAGAATTAAAAGGGCTTTTCTCATATGGCTATTAGCTTGGCAATTCATGGCTAAAATAGCTTTTTCGATTCATTGGCATCGTCTTCTCCCTACTTATTTTTAAACAAAATATTACAAAAAACAATTCCCTTCAAGCCAGCCTCTTTCTCACTGGCCAAAATCAAACTAAAAAAAATCTAATAAAAATATCAACAGTCTAAAGCTGACTAAGCAACTAACTAAAAGAGAGTTTAATGATTTCTCCTTTAAATAAACAAACCTCTCTAACCACCCTCCCCTTCGCCAGCCAAAATAAAGCTAAAAACACTGCCTTACTTCTCAAATCAAAAGGCTTCATGCTTCGCTGCTTTTTATAATGGACTTGACAATATTTCGAGCAACTGAAACAATTCTTTTCAATAATGCTGCAGCTAATATTTCCAGTATTCTTGCCATGCTTCTTATCCCTAATCCCTCTTTGGTTAATTGAACAATCTTTTCATTAATATCTAATTTGTAAGCTTGATTTGTATAATATTCTATAAAACGGTGAGAGCACATTTTACAATAGTACTGCTGTTTATTATTTTTTGTTCTCCCATTTTTAATAACCTTTTGCTCTTTATTTTTTGAACAATTCATCACCACTAACTCAGGAACACTATACCGGATTCTTACCCATTTTAGCTCATTTAAGGCAATACTAAAACAAAAAAGATAAGCATTGCTGCTCATCTTTAAATTATTTATTTATAAAATTCATTCAATTTCAAAAGGTTATAATTTATTATGATGGAAGAATTTATTTTTTACATAAAGATTAGTATTTCCATCAAAAAATATTAAACAGAAAAAACGTCACACCATAGCCATTTTATTATACTTGTTGCGATACTCGACTGGTGTGAGACCCGTGATTTTTTTGAAAATAGAACGAAAGGCTTTTGTGTCTGTATAACCAACATCGTACATTACTTCGCTAATGTTTTTTCGGCTCGATTCGAAGCTTCGTTTTGCAAATTCTATTTTTACTCTGTTGATATATTCTAGGACCGAATTATTTGTCGCTATTTTGAATCGTCTTTCAAAACTTCGTCTGCCTAAGGAAACCAAACCTGCCAATTCATCAATCGTAATTTTTTCCTGAATGTTTTTATCGATAAAATCCTGAGCCTGTTTTATGGCTTCATCGGTATGATTTTTCTGCCCCTTAAACATCGCAAAAGCGGCTTGACTGTCTCTATCAATATCAATGGCAAAATATTTTGAAGCCAAAATTGCCGTTTCCCTATCGGTGTACTTTTCTACCAAATACAATAATAAATTCCAATAGGACATAGCGCCACCGCTTGAATAAAGCCGTTGCTCTTCTGTAACAATACTGCCGTCTATTACTTCTACTTCAGGAAACATTTCGATAAATTCATTTTGGAAACCCCAATGTGTTGAGCATTTTTTTCCATTAAGCAGCCCTGTAGAAGCCAGTAAAAAAGCGCCCACGCAAAGCGAGGCCACTTCTGCCCCATTATTGTATTGCTCTTTTATCCAAGGCAAGGCTTTTTTGTTTGCTTCGATAGCCGTTTTCATATCGCCAAACAAAGCAGGAATAATAATTAAATCTGTATTCTTTACCTCATTCAAAAGTTGTGATGCAGTAATAGAAAATGAACCTTCATTGATTTTCACTTGTTTTTTTAAGCCAACTAACTGTACATCAAACAATGGCATTTTACCCGCCATAGCCATAAATTGATTTACTGCTGAAAACAAATATTGCGGATCAGCGATAGCCTGCATTACCGAATTTTCGGGAACAAATATACTTACATTCATCATTTTTTTTCAAGATTTGGTTGCGAATATAAAGATAAACTAAAGTTTGTCATAAATCACCCTTTAGTTGTCATTATTGCACATAGCAATGCACTAATAGCCGTTGCATCTTTGTATTATAAATAAACAAGCTAAAAAATAAGGAAATGAAAAACTCAAAAATTACAGTTCAAGCAACTGTTGAAGCAAACGCAAAAAAAGTATGGGATTACTACAACAATCCAAATCACATTACAAATTGGAATTTTGCAGACCCAAGCTGGCATTGTCCAAAAGCCGAAAATGATATGAAAGTTGGCGGCACTTACAAAGCCAGAATGGAAGCTAAAGATGGCAGTTTTGGTTTTGACTTTGAAGCCATTTACACAGATATTAAAGAAGGACAAGGGTTTACTTATGAATTTGGAGGGAGAACAGCTACCGTTCAATTTGATGGAAATGACAATAAAACGGAAGTAACAGTCGCTTTTGACCCAGAAACAGAGAACTCAATTGAAATGCAAAAAGGCGGATGGCAAGCCATCTTAAATAGTTTCAAAAATTATACGGAAAATAACTAAAATTTACGCAAGATGGAAACAGACAAAGTAACATTGCACAGAGTTTTAGCAGCTTCACCAGAGAAAGTGTTTCGCGCATTTGCTGATGCAGATGCCATAGCAAGCTGGCTGCCGCCATTTGGTTTTGTATGTAAAGTACATCAATTTGACTTTAAGGCAGGCGGTGTTTACAAAATGAGCTTTACCAATTTCACTACAGGAAGCTCACATTCATTTGGTGGCGAATATCTGGAAATTGCACCCAATCAGCTATTAAAATATTCGGATAGATTTGATGACCCTAATTTGCCTGGAGAAATGATAACAACAGTACAGCTAACTGCAGTAAGCTGTGGGACAGAATTACATATAACGCAAACTGGCATCCCCGATATGATACCGTCAGAAATGTGTTATTTAGGATGGCAGGAATCATTAGAGAAATTGAAAAAATTAACTGAGCCCAATATCCCTGATGCCTAAAAATTAGATGCTAAATACTTATTTGATACGAAAATGACACAAATAAATTCATATCTCACATTCAATGGCAACTGCAGGCAAGCCATGACATTCTACAAAGAGTGTTTGGGTGGCGAGCTCAGCTTTCAAACCGTTGGCGAATCTCCTTTGTCTGAAAAAATGCCAGAACGAATGAAAAATTGCATTTTGCATTCAACGCTTTCTAAAGGAGCTTTGGTGCTTATGGGTTCTGATTTGGTAAGTGAAAAGGGTTTGATTAAAGGCAACAGTGTTTCACTTTCTTTAAACTGCAGCAGCGAAGAAGAAATTAAAGATTGTTATGCTAAACTTTCGGCAGGTGGAACTGCAAATCACCAATTAGAAGAAAGCTTTTGGGGAGCTTTGTTTGGTGACCTTACCGATAAGTTTGGCAATCATTGGATACTTAATTGCACTAAAAATTCTAACACCTAAAATGCTATAAAAATGAAAAAAGATAAAATAATTTATTGGACAGCCACAATCGTCCTTTTTTTAATGGAAGGAGTGATGCCAGCCCTTACCTCTTAAACAGAACTAGCCAAACGAGGCATCAGCCATTTAGGCTATCCTGCTTATTTTGGAAATGCATTGGTGGTTTTTAAAGTACTTGGAGCATTGTCTTTAGCAATTCCACAAGTGCCCAAACGCCTTAAAGAATTTGCATATGCTGGTTTTACTTTTAATTTCCTGTTTGCGAGTATTAGTCACTTTGCAGTAGATGGCATTGGTTTCCAATCGTTCTTTCCGTTGATATTTTTGGTGATATTATGGATTTCTTACACTTATTACAACAAGGTTTATTCGCCTAAAAATTAATGCAGACATTCGTTTTCCGCTGGAAAATATTACATTAGCAAGAAATGAATCGTTCGCGAAGTCTCCTTTTTTTTGAAATTTGCGCTTAAGTGACTATCAACAGTTTTTTTGCATATCCATCCTGTACAAAAATCGTGGCACAGCACAGAAAAAATATTAAAAGATGTATTATAGAGGAGGGATGAACCAAGCGTTGCTATCCCTCTTTATCCTTCTGTAGTATAATCTAAAAACAACTTTTCAAATACCTTTCCGTTCCAACCAACCTCACAATTGCCTGCCAAAATCAAAACAAAAACAATCTTAAAAGAAAAGAGAAAAAGGGTTAAAAACAATCTAGAAGAAAAGAAACTAACTAACTAACTAACTAACTAACTAACTAACTAACTAACTAACTAACTAACTAACTAACTA
>NZ_QJRH01000021.1 GCF_003254545.1 Flavobacterium tistrianum | reverse complement strand
GGAGTGAGTGTTGCCGAAACACTGCCGTCCGGCTATACTTTTGTCAGCGCAACGCCATCAGCGGGGACTTATAACGGAACTGTTTGGACAATAGGAAGCCTTGCCAACGGAGCAAGCGCAACCCTTAGCATTGTTGCAACAGTTAACGCTTCAGGACCGTATGCCAATACGGCAACGGTATCAGCAAATGAGCAGGATCCGACCCTGGCAAACAACACCAGCACAATCACTCCAATACCGGTTCCCGCTTCAGACCTGTCGGTATTGAAAACAGCTGATAATGCGGCGCCAACCGTTGGAGCCAACGTCACTTTCACGATAGCAGCCAC
>NZ_QJRH01000032.1 GCF_003254545.1 Flavobacterium tistrianum | reverse complement strand
ACAGGATTAACTTTAAATTCAGATTACACTATCACTGTTGCGCCAAACACGCCAAAAGGAAATTATAATGTAGAATATAAAATCTGCGAAAACACGAATCCGCTAAACTGCGATTCAGTAACTGTGACTGTACCAGTTACGGCAGGAAACCTTGTGGCAAACGAAGACGTAGTTCCATCAGTTTTAGGATCGAATGTTCCTCAGACATTGGGCAAAAATGTTTTCGACAATGACACTAAAAACTCTCAGCCGTTAAATCCATCGGATGTTACTCTTAAAACTACATCGGCAGATCCGAAAGGATATCTGACTGTAGATGCAGACGGAAACATTGTTTTAGGAGCAAATCCGCCAGCGGGAGATTACGAGCTGACTTATGAAATCTGCGAGAAGCTGAATCCGGACAATTGCAGTTCAAATACTGTGAAAGTAACAGTAGGAACGCCAGCAATCGATGCGGTAGAAGATGTTATAGCTTCAATAAACGGAAATATCGGAGGAACAACAATTTCATTAATTGCAAATGATAAATTAAACGGAAATCCAATTGTAGTTGGAACAGGAGCTGGAAAAGTTAAGTTTGAAATCGTGGGAACGCTTCCGACAGGATTAACTTTAAATTCAGATTACAC
>NZ_QJRH01000009.1 GCF_003254545.1 Flavobacterium tistrianum | reverse complement strand
TTCGAACCCCCGACCCCCTCGGTGTAAACGAGGTGCTCTGAACCAGCTGAGCTAATCGCCCTATTTACTAGGTTGCTATCTTTTTGTGATTGCGAGTGCAAATATACATTTAGAATTTATATTTACAAGCCTTTTTAAAAAAAAATGTGGGCGATGAGGGGTTCGAACCCCCGACCCCCTCGGTGTAAACGAGGTGCTCTGAACCAGCTGAGCTAATCGCCCTATTT
>NZ_QJRH01000053.1 GCF_003254545.1 Flavobacterium tistrianum | reverse complement strand
ACTAACTAACTAACTAACTAACTAACTAACTAACTAACTAACTAACTAACTAACTAACTAACTAAGGACTATAGATCTGCTGTTCTAGTGACGCGAAAAATTTGTGCATTTCCATCTCATTATTCTTGTTTTTTCACGCAATAAATAAGGCGCTTAAAAAAATAAGCGCCTTTTCTCCTTCCATTAGTCAATTATTACTTCACAAACTCAATAATAAATCCGCCTTTTCGAGCCATACTGTATTTCCACTTAGCATTTATTGGATGAGTTTCCACTTTAAAATCCATCAACGGGTCCTTACCTTCAGAGATGATTCTGAATTTTGAAAAGCCTTTGCCGTATTTTTTAAGATCAATTGTGATAGGCTGATTTGCATTAGTTCCATTGATGCCAACAACATAAGAAAGATTATCTTTTTGGCGTGACAACACTAGAGCCTTGCCTGGTTCACCAATGATACATTCTGTTTTATCCCAAGTCGCAGGCATTTCTTTTAATAAATTCTTCAATTCATTCGGAAGCGAATTGAAAACTTCTTCTGAATCGGCAAAATGAATAACTCCCGAAGTGTAAATCATTGCCATAGCCAATTCGTGCGCAGCTGTATTTAAACGAGTGTATTTTCTAAAAGTCAAAGCAAATGGCGTGTAATCTGCTGGACCTGCAACGTTTCTTGTAAATGGCAATACGGTATTTTGCTCTGCTGCTTTTTCAGGAAATCTTGGCTCATAAAAATAACTTTCAGTTCCTAAAATAGCCTCTGCTGTTACAAAATTTGGCCATGTTCTATGCCAGCCTCTTGGCACAGTTGTACCGTGCAGGTTTACCAAAAGATGTTCTTTGGCCGCATCTTCAAAAACCGATTGCAGCGTTCCCATAACTTCTTGTCTATCCGAACACCAAAAGTCGATCTTAACTCCTTTTACGCCCATATCTGCCAACTCTTTGAATCTTTTCTTTCTCTTATCTGAATCAAAATATTCGGCCGAATATCCCCAAACCAATGGCAGAACTCCTTTTGATAAAGCGTGATCAATAATTTTTCCTTCTTTGTTGGCTTTTTCCCATCCAGCATCAAAAAGCGTATATCTAAATCCAAATGACGCCGAAACATCCGTAAACTTTTTATACATCTCTGGTGTAAAATCTTCAGGATGCGACCACCACGACCAAGCCGCTTTTCCGGGAACAATCCATGAGGTATCTGCAATTTTAGAAGCTGGAGCCAAATCGGTAATCATCGTTGACAATAATATATCTCCCGCTTTATCGCCAATCATGATTACTCTCCACGGCATTGTCCAAGGCGAGCTTGATTCCGGATAAGCAATTCCTTTATCGGCTAAAGGCAGTGTGAATTTTTCATCATTTTTAGCAAAAGCAATGCTGTAAATTCCGTCTTTAGAATCTGGATCTAAGTGACAGCCCGGAAATGAGCCGTCTGTTCCTGATTCTGCAATTAAAACCCAATTTTTAGTTTCGTTTACATTAAAAAGCGCTGGCATGCACCAGCCGACTGATTCACCTCTTGCACCTTTTATAGGATCTCCAGGCTTTACATTAATATAAAAATCCTCATAACCTGGCGTATAATCTCCTGCTTTGTTATAAGGCTGCAACCATCCTTTTGCATTCTGAGCTATATGAAAACCTGTCAATTCATTCTTAAGTATTCTAGTTTGTTTTTCCTGCTCAGGAAACTTATACCTAAAAGCAACACCTTCCTGACCTGCAATTAAATCTATTGTCATTAAAGCGCCTTTGCTATTTTTGAATGTAATGCTCTTGCTCTCAAAAATATGATCTGCAACTTTGTTATTGGCAACTTTAAGCTCGTATTTTTCGCGCTTTTCTTCAATTGGCGAAACTTTTACAACAGATAGTCCTGAAGTAAAATCATTATTCTCGAAATTTAATCCAAGAGGCGAATCTAAAATTATCGCTTGGTCTTTGCGGGTAACTCTATAAGACAATTTCCCGTCTTGGCTTAAAGACAGCTCAATCCTATTTTGATTGTCCTTAGACTTTAAAGAAAGTTCTTCATTTTGAGCGACACAGCTCGTCAGTATAAAAAATACTGCGGGTATCAGCATACTTAAAGATCGGTTAAGAAACATTTTTTTCATTTATATAATTATTTAGAGGTGATAGTTCTTTTTTTGTTATTGGATTACATCAAAAGCATAAATTATAGTTTCGTTATAAACTTGTCCCGATTGGAATATCGTATTCGGAAAATGTTTATGATTAGGGCTGTCAGGATAATACTGGCATTCTAAACAGAGGCCATCAAATGAGCTGTATCGTTTATTATGTTCTCCGATACTATCACAGTTCAAATAATCTCCAGTATATAATTGCACTCCTGGATAAGAGGTGTAAACATGCATTATCCTTCCCGATTTTTCATCATACAATTCACAGACAGGATTTTCATTTTTAGCATTTCTATCAAAAATATAATAGAGATTAAGTCCGCTGTTTTTCATCACGTCTTTCAGCTTATCCTTAAAAAACAAATATTTGTCGGCAAGTAAAATTTTTCCGGTCGGAATATAATCGGCTGTACTTTCCAGAATTTTAGATCCTTGAATAGTAAGCTGATGATGGTATATTATTTCTTTACAGGCAGTCAAATTAAAATAAGAATGATTGGTAAAGTTTAGTGGAGTTGCCTCATCGGCTTCCGCCAAAAATTCAATTTTGAGTTCGTTTTGATCTGTCCATTTATAGATCACTTTGGTTTTCAAATTCCCCGGAAAACCTCCTTCTCCGTTTTCAGTTTCAAGAGAAAAAATTACGGCATCTTCTTCTACAATAAAATCAAACACTTTGTTATTAACCCCAGCTGAACCACTATGATTATTGTTTTTACCGTCGTTTTTATCGAGATGATACGTTTTATTTTCAATAGAAAATGCCGCATTATTAATTCTGTTGGCAAAACGCCCAACAGTTGCTCCTATATAAGATTGATCTTTTACATATCCTTCTAAAGTTGGGAATCCTAAAACCACATTTTCTTTGTTTCCCTCTTTATCTGGCATCACTATGGATTTTACTATGGCTCCATAATTAATAAGTTCGGCACAATTGCCGTGAATATTTGTGATCTGAAATTTGAAAATCTCTTTCCCATCATGCCAGCCAAAAGACTCACAAACAATATTATTTGTAGGATTCATATCGTTTTACAAAAAGGTTAAAATCTGAAGTGTTAGTATAGAATTTCAAATTTAGTTTTGATTATTGTTCTCAAAATGGACATTTTTTGCGAAAGCATGGATTAAATTACGATATTTGAAAAACAAGATTCTGGAAAAATGAAAAATGCATCTCAAAAGGAAAAAATAAAAGTCAAAGAAGGTTTTCTAGGACAGCGAATGATCGTAATTCCAAAGAATATACTTTCGATCATAAAAAAGAATCCGCTTATCGCGAGTTTGTATTTTACAGATATTGGCGTGTTTCCTAATGCAAGCCATCATTCCATGAAACGAAAACACGGGAGCAAGCAATACATTTTAATCTATTGTTATAAAGGAGAAGGCATTATAAGCAAAGAAAATAAAACAATAACGCTAAAAGCCAATACCTTTTATATAATACCTCCTGAAGTTGCACATGATTATTATGCTTTAAAGCAAAATCCGTGGAGCATTTACTGGATTCATTTTACAGGAATTCAGGCTCCTTTTTTCTATGATAAATTTATTGCCGAACATGCTGAGACTGCCTCTCAATTATCACTTGAAGAAAGACGCCTTGAACTTTTTGAAAACATTCTCGATGTTATGGAAGACGGTTACAGCGCCAGCAATCTCGAATTTGCCAATCTTTCGTTATGGCAGTTATTAAATACCTTTTTGTATGAAAAATTCTTCATTCAAAAGAACCGAAAATTTTCAGAGGATAATACTATAGAGTCGGCTATTGACTATATGAAAAAACATCTTGATCTTTCCTTAAAAATCAATGATGTTGCCGCTTATTTTAACTATTCTCCTTCTCATTTCTTTACGCTATTTAAGAAGCAGACGGGATATTCTCCCATACATTATTTCAATTATCTAAAAATGCAGAAAGCCTGCCAGTATCTCAGTTTTACCACTATGAGCATAAAAGAAATCAGTTTTAATTTAGGGTTTAACGACCCTTTGTATTTCTCTCGTTTGTTCAAAAAAATCATGAGTACTTCGCCTATACAATATCGAACCGAATACAAGCAGTAACGCAATTGTTTTCGCATTTAAGCATTCAATACCCAAAAATCAGATTATAATCCATCTATTCAAAAAAAATATCCATAAATCAAAGGTTCCTATTCCGCTAATTTTACAAAAGCTATAAAACCTTTTTATGAAAAACTATAATTATACCTTTTTATTATCAATCAGCCTTGTTGCGGCATTGGGCGGATTACTCTTTGGTTACGACTGGGTTGTAATCGGCGGTGCAAAACCATTTTATGAACTTTATTTTGGCATTACAAATTCTCCGGCTTTACAAGGCTGGGCAATGAGCAGTGCGCTTGTAGGCTGTGTCGCGGGTGCGGCCGTTGCGGGAAAATTAGCCGACAGTTACGGAAGACGTCCTGTCCTGATCATTGCTGCCGTATTATTCTCCTTATGCGCTCTTGGAACTGGAGCATCTGAAACCTTTACCGTATTTATTATCTGGCGAATTATCGGTGGAGTCGGAATCGGGATCGCTTCTACCATTTCTCCTTTATACATTGCAGAAATTGCGCCTCAAGAAACCCGTGGATTATTTGTTTCCATCAATCAGCTAACAGTTGTGATTGGAATTCTTGCTGCGCAGATTACCAATATGCTAATTACAGAAGTTATTCCTCCTGATTATTCTCCTGCGCAAATTCTAGCTTCATGGAACGGACAAACAGGCTGGAGATGGATGTTTTGGGCAGGATTTTTCCCTGCAGTACTTTTCTTTATATTAATGTTTTTGATTCCTGAAAGCCCTCGCTACCTTGCAAAAAAAGGCAGTCATGACAAAGCAGAAAATACTTTAGCCAAAATTGGCGGATTAGCCTACGCCAAAGAAGCAATCACAACCATCAAAGAAACTTTTACTGAAGAAACAGAAGGTACCGATTTCAAAATGCTGTTTGACAAAAAAGCTTTGCCAATTTTAGTTATTGGAATTGTTTTGGCTGCTTTCCAGCAATGGTGCGGTATCAACATTATCTTTAACTATGCTCAGGAAATCTTTGTTTCGGCAGGTTACAGCATCAACGATTTGTTTATGAATATTGTAATTACCGGAAGTATTAACCTTATTTTTACTTTGGTTGCCATGGGAACTGTAGACAAACTTGGGCGTAAAAAACTAATGCTTTTTGGTTCAGCTGGACTTGCTATAATTTACGCCTTACTTGGGTACTTTTACTATGCCAATGTTACTGGTTTCCCTTTATTATTATTGGTATTATTAGCTATTGCTATTTATGCCATGTCTCTTGCTCCTATTACCTGGGTCATTTTATCTGAAATTTTCCCTAACCGAATCAGAGGTGTTGCGATGTCTGTTGCCACATTTGCACTCTGGATTGCATCCGCACTTTTGGTACAAACATTTCCAATCTTCAACGAATACCTTGGCACATCTGGAACTTTCTGGATCTACGGAATTATCTGTGCTTTAGGGTTCTTGTTTGTATTCAAAAAACTTCCTGAAACCAAAAACAAAAGTCTCGAAGAGATTGAAAAACTGATGGTTTCTGATAAAGAATCAAAGAATATTCAATAATTTAAATTTCATTACATCATGCAAAAAGTAAATGTTTGGAAGGAAAAAATAATCCTGCCAACTTATGAGGTGGGCAAACCTGAAAAAAATCCTGTATTTATTGAGAAAAGAGTTTATCAGGGAAGTAACGGATCTGTATATCCTTATCCGGTTATTGAGAAAATCGCTGACGAAAAAACCAACAAAGAATACCAAGCCGTTTACCTTGAAAACGAGTTTATTAAAATAATGATTCTTCCAGAACTTGGCGGGCGTGTTCATATGGCTTATGATAAAACCAAAGAACGTCATTTTGTATATTACAATCAAGTGGTAAAACCCGCATTGGTTGGACTTACCGGACCTTGGATTTCTGGCGGAATCGAGTTTAACTGGCCTCAGCACCATAGACCAACCACTTTTGATCCTGTTGATTTTACGGTCGAAGAACATGAAGATGGAAGTGCAACCGTTTGGTGCAGTGAAGTAGAACGTATGTTTAGAACCAAAGGTATGGCTGGTTTTAGATTATATCCTGATAAAGCTTATCTGGAAATTAAAGCACAATTGTACAATAGAACATCGTTTCCGCAGACTTTTTTATGGTGGGCCAATCCTGCTGTAAAGGTAAATGACGATTATCAGTCGGTTTTTCCACCGGATGTAAACGCTGTTTTTGATCATGGCAAACGTGACGTTTCGTCTTTTCCAATTGCAAAAGGAACGTATTATAAAGTAGATTATTCGCCGGGAACTGATATTTCTCGTTACAAAAACATTCCGGTTCCAACATCTTACATGGCAATTGCTTCCAAATATAATTTTGTAGGCGGATACGAAAATGATTCAAAAGGCGGTTTATTGCACGTTGCCAATCATCATGTTTCTCCTGGAAAAAAACAATGGACTTGGGGGCACGGCGATTTTGGACGTGCTTGGGATCGTAATCTTACCGATGAAGATGGTCCGTATATCGAATTGATGTGTGGTGTCTATACTGATAATCAGCCTGATTTTACTTGGATTATGCCAGGCGAGCAAAAAGAATTTACACAATATTTTATGCCATATCGCGATTTGGGAGTTGTAAAAAATGCTACTAAAAATGCAATGGTTAATCTGGAAAGTATTGACAACAAACTTGTTATTAAAGCTTACACAACAGGTGTTTATCCAAAAACAACCGTTACTTTAAAAAACAACGATATTGTATTATTCCAAAAACAGTATGATGCGTCTCCATATAATTCGTTTGACGAAGCTATTGATTTTAAACACAATGCCTCTTTAGAAGGCTTATCAATTTCTGTGACCGATGCAGATGATAAAGTTCTAGTGGATTGGAATTACGAAGCTCAAAACGAAGACGAAATTCCGGAAGCTGCAAAACCTGCGCTTTCTCCTACAGCTATCGAGAATAGCGAACAATTGTTCCTTACAGCACAGCATTTAGAGCAATACAGACACGCCACTTACAGTCCGATTCCATATTACGAAGAAGCTCTTAGACGCGATTCTGGCGATGTTCGTTCCAACAATGCAATGGGATTATGGCTCATGAGAAGAGCAAAATTTACTGAAGCTGAACCTTATTTTAGAGCAGCCATAAAAACATTGACACAGCGAAACCCAAATCCGTACGATGGTGAAGCTTATTTCAATTTAGGGTTATGTCTTAAATATCAGAACAAAAACAAAGAAGCTTACGATGCTTTCTACAAATCGACTTGGAATGCAGCTTGGCAAAATCAAGGCTATTTTTATGTAGCACAGCTTGATGCTTTAAATTGTGATTTTGAATTGGCTTTGGAACACATCCAAAAAGCTATTTCTAAAAATAGTGAAGACCATAAAGCACTGCATTTGCAAGTAGCGTTTCTTAGAAAATTAAATCAAAAAGAAAAAGCGCTTCAACTTGCAGACCATTATTTGCAGAATGATTCGTTTAATTTTGGATTGCTATACGAAAAGTATATTTTAAGTACCGATAAAAAAGATCTAACGTACCTAAATGCATTGATCCGAAACAACATTCACACGTATATCGAATATGCTTTAGATTACAATGCAGCTGGTTTATACGAAGAAGCCGCGGCATTATTAAATGAAGGTTTGAAAGATGAAAATACGTATCCAATGGCGTGGTATTTTGCAGGTTCATTTTATGAAAAGTTAAATGATTTCGGTCAAGCCGAAAAATGTTTCAAAATGGCTTCCCAAGCAAAACCAGACTATTGTTTTCCAAATCAGATTGAGGCCGCTTTAGTGCTTTCTGAAGTAATTAAAAAACAAACCAATGACGCAAAAGCGTTGTATTATTTAGGAAACTTTTGGTATGCTTCAAAATTCTATGATGATGCTATTTCCTGCTGGGAAAAATCGGTTGCTATCGACGACTCTTTCCCAACTGTTCATCGCAACTTGTCATTGGCATATTACAATAAATTGAATGATGAGCAAAAAGCACTTGCAAGTTTAGAAAAAGCATTTTCTTTGGATACGGAAGATTCCAGAATTTTAATGGAATTAGACCAATTGTATAAGCGTTTAAACAGAGATTTGGTCTTTAGACTTGCTTTCTTAGAAAAGCATCTAGAATTGGTTATTCAAAGAGATGATGTGTATTTAGAAAGAGCCGCTTTATATAATTTACTAGGGAAACATGATAAAGCCTTAACATTATTACAAAATAGAATTTTCCATCCTTGGGAAGGCGGTGAAGGAAAAGTAAGCGGCCAATACCTGATTTCTTTGACTGAAATTGCTAAACAGCACATTACTGAAGGGAGTTATGATAAAGCCATAGCGCTTTTAGAACAAGCGCAAACGTATCCTGAAAATTTAGGTGAAGGAAAACTGCCGGGCGCACAAGAAAATGATATCCATTATTGGCTTGGAGTAGCTTTCGAAAAGAAAAACAATCTAGAAGAAGCTAAAAATTGGTGGCAAAAAGCAACTCAGGGATTGGAAGAACCTACAGCAGCGATTTTTTATAATGATCAGCAGCCAGATAAAATTTTCTATCAAGGATTGGCTTTCTTAAAACTAAACAACATTCCAGAAGCCAATAAACGCTTCGAGAAGTTTGTTGCCTATGCAGAAAAACATGTACATGATCATGTTACGATTGATTATTTTGCAGTATCACTTCCTGATCTTATGATTTGGGAGGATGATTTAGACAAGCGAAACAAAATTCATTGCTTGTACATGAAAGGATTAGGTCTTCTAGGTCTTGATAAAAAAGCTGAAGCGGGACAGACATTTAAAAGTGTTCTTTCTGAAGAGAAAATCCATTCGGGTGTAACGATACACCTTTCGCTATTAAAAAATGAGGAATCGGTTTCAGTTTAAGTTATTTTAAGTAGTAGACCCGACAGGTTTTAAAAGCCTGTCAGGTCTTGCTTTTAGTACTCCTGCAAGGTGGTTTTCACAACCTCGTAGGTTTGCTCTACTTTGGATTACAACTTATACGCCTACAAGGTTTTGAAAACCTGCAGGAAATTTGAAGCAAAAATTAATTAATCGGTTTATCGTCTCGCTTAACTCCCCAATTTTTATTTGGTTTTGATCCCATTACAAATTCTAAGACACCTCCATTATCAATATCAGATTGGTAAATAAAAGTCTTTGTATAGGTTTTACCATTTAATTTGGCGCTTTGGATATAAATGTTTTCATCTGAAACATTTTTAGCACTAACTTTAAAAGCCTTTCCCTTTTTCAATTCAATAGAGGCTTCTTTCAACAGCGGAGAACCTATAACATAAGTACCGCTTGCTGGGTTAACAGGATAAAATCCAATGGCGCTAAAAATATACCAAGTCGAAAGTTCGCCACAATCATCATTACCAGAATAACCCGAAGAAGTTGTATTGTACATTTTCTTCAATATATCAGCAGTATATTGTTGGGTTTTCCAAGGCTGGCCTGCATAATTGTATAAATAAGCAATATGATGGCTTGGCTCATTTCCCTGCGCATATTGGCCAATAAAACCCGAAGCATTATCATTTACTTCTTCTGGCTTGTCTTCTAATGTGAAAAAAGCATCTAGTTTTTTGGCAAAAGCATGATCTCCTCCAACCAAATTTATAAGTCCTTTTAAATCTTGAGGAACATACCAAAAGTACTGCCAGCCATTTCCTTCAGTAAACGGATAACCTCCATTTGCTCCATACTTCAACGGATCAAAAGGGCCAATCCAATTGCCTTTGTCATCTTTTGCCCTGAAAAAACTTATTTCTTTATCATACAGATTTTTATAAAACTGAGAACGTTTTGCAAAATGATTATAATCATCGATTTTAACAAGTTTCTTTGCCAATTCAGCTACACACCAGTCGTCGTAAGCCATTTCTAAAGTCAATGAAACTGACTGTGATTTTAAATTTTCTGGAATATATCCATACTTTTTCCAAATATCGAATGGCGATCCAGGATGTTCTCGCAACGATGAATTCTTTACGGCTTCAAAGGCTTCTTCGGCATCGATTCCTGGGATTTTTTTCAGTACAGCATCCACAATAACCGGAATAGCGTGATTGCCAATCATACAGTAATTTTCCTGTCCCCATAACTGCCAGATTGGTAAATAGCCAAAAACTTTGTAATATGCCAGCATACTATTTACAAAATCAGCGGTTCTTTCGGACTGAATCAAAGTATATAAAGGATGTGCGCAACGATAAGTATCCCACAAAGAAAACGTCGTATAATAAGGCTTGGATGAATTTCTAACTGTAAAATCGGCTGCTGGATAATCTCCACTCACATCTGATAATGTATTGGGCTGAATGAATGTATGGTATAAAGCGGTATAAAAAATCTGCTTTTGTTCTTCTGTCCCTTCAATTTTTATCTTGCTCAATTCTTTTTCCCAAATGGCATCGGCATTATTTACTGTTCCGTCAAAATCCCAAGCTGGAATTTCGGTTTGCACATTCAAACGTGCATTTTCAATACTTGTGGCAGAAATTCCCACTTTCACCAAAATTTCCTGCTGTTTTGAAGCATTAAAATCTAATATTGCCCGAATTGCATTGCCATTAACCACTTTTGCATTGTTGTAAACATTACTTCCGTCTGTAATATGATTGCGAATTATTGGCTGTGAAAATTCGGCATGAAAATATACTTTCCTCATAGGTGCCCAACCCGTAATAATTCGAAATCCTTCAATACTATGATCATTTGGAAATGATAATTGAGATGAAATAATTCGAGTATTCCAATCCGATTTTTTCATTGAATGGTCTAAATCAACAATGATGTGCGCTTCTTTATTTTTAGGAAAACTGTATTTATGAAAACCCGCATGTGTTGTTGCTGTTAATTCGGCTTTTATTTGATAATCTAAAAGTTCTACACTGTAATAACCCGGTTTTGCAGATTCCTTATCATGCGTAAACTTAGATTGATATGCATTCTGTCCCGTTTCTTCTTTTACAATATTACCACTGAAAGGCATTAGCATAACATCAAATAATTCGGCTACTCCGGTTCCGCTTAAATGCGTGTGACTAAAACCTGCAATAGTGGTATCGTTATAATTATAACCGCAGGCAACACTCCAATCTGGTGTGTTTCGGGTGTCTGGACTTAGCTGTACCATTCCGAATGGCACTGTAGCACCAGGATAATTATTTCCTGAAAGCGGTGAACCTTGTGCTGCTCCTGTTCCAATAAACGGATTTACATGAGAAGTGATTTTCTCTTTAGTTTGTGCTCCAAGAATTATGGAACTCAAGATAGCGCCACAAAGTATCATTTTATTGAGATTCATTTTATAGAGATTTATGAAAATGAGCATAATAAATTAGACCTGACTGGTTTTAAAAACCAGTCAGGTCTAAAAAGTTTTATTAGATTACAATTTAGCAGAAGTAATTTTTTTTAATTCTCCATTTACTTTGATCTTCACTTTATCAGGAGCTGGAGATTTGATTTCGTACTGAACTACTTTTCCATCTTTCCACTTCATGTTTATAGTAAAATTCCCTTCAGCTTTAAGTCCTTTTACTTCTCCTTCTTTTAACCAAGCATCTGGCATTGCAGGCAATAATTCTATAAATCCAGCGTGACTTTGAATTAACATTTCACCAATTCCTGCTGATGCACCAAAGTTTCCATCAATTTGAAATGGCGGCCCTGCAGAAAGCAGGTTTGCATACACACCACCGCCAGGACCGTAATTAATATTGGTATCCTTTGTTTGCCTAAGTATGGTCTTAAATAATTTATATGCTCTGTTTCCATCTTTTAAACGGGCCCAAAATAGCATTTTGTATGCAATTGACCAGCTTGTTCCATCATCTCCTCTTACTTCAAGCGTTTTTTTAATTGCGTCTACAAGTTCAGGTTTGTTTTCTGGAGTAATTAAAGACCCTGGATATAATCCATACAAATGAGAAATATGGCGATGATGTGGGTCTTCTTCTTTATAATCTTTTAGCCATTCCATGATTCTTCCGTCAGGGCTGACAACTCCTGGAGGCGGTAATAATTTTAATTGTTTCTCCAATTCAGTACTTAAATCATTATCCAATCCAAGTTTTTTTGACGCGATAATAACATTATTAAATAGCTCGCGAATAATCTGATTGTCGATTGTAGGTCCCATGCAAACATGAGATGCATCTCCATTTGGAAGCAAAAATGAATTTTCTGGAGAGACAGATGGTGAGGTTACCAACCACCCTGTTTCTGGATCTTTTACCAGCATGCTTTTATAAAATTGTGCTGCTCCTTTTAAAACCGGATAAATTTCTGCCAAATAAGCTTGGTCGTTTGTATACAGATAATGACTCCATAAATTATTGCATAACCATCCTGATCCTGATTTTGTGATTCCCCAAGAAGCACTTTCTCCTGGTTCTGTAAAGCCCCACACATTGGTAATTACGTGTGCTACCCAACCATCAGCATTGTAATAGGCTTTGGCTGTTTTTTCTCCATTTGGCACAATCGCTTTAGTCAAATCTTTTAAAGGAAGATTTAATTCTGATAAATTGGCTGTTTCTAATGCCCAATGATTCATCTGAACATTTACATCCAAATGATAATCGGAATTCCAAGGCGTTTGTACGTCTTTCGCCCATAATCCCTGTAAGTTTGGCGGTAGCAATCCTAATCTGGTGCTGCTTATGCTCAAATAACGCCCGTATTGGTAAAATAAAACCGGAAGCGCCGTATCTGCATCTGGCTGCTTAATAAAAGCATCTAAACGTTCATTTGTAGGCAATGTTTTTTGCGCTGATTTTCCGAAACTCAAAGACACACGATTGAACAACTTTTGATAGTTCTCAATATGCTTTTTCTTCTGATCCTGATATTTGCTCAGCATTGCTGCCTCTAGAATTTTATCTACCGAAGATTCGAAGTTTTTATCTTTATAATCTGTTCCAGCAGAAATAAACAGCACTACTTCTGTTGCATTCTTTATTTCAATTGCATTATTGGCATAAACTGCATTTCCATCTGTTGTTTGGGCTTTTACCTTTACTTCATACTTCATTCCTTTTCCATCAGTTCCGTTATTCAACTGACCAGTCATTACTATCGAATTATCAGTGCCGTTTACAGTTTTAAAACGCTCTGGCCGTCTGAGCTGAACAGTGAAATTCAGCTTTCCTTTTTTACTTGACGTCAGTCTGATAAAAGAAGCATCATCACCAAACCCTGTAAAATATTCACGTTTATACGTTACGCCGTCAATTGTAAATTGAGTCGCGGCAACCGCAGTCTGCAGGTCTAGATTTCTAGTATAATTTTGGGCCTGCGCTTTGGTTTTGTAATCAAAATTCAACGTCATGTCTCCCAGAACCTGATAGGCGCCAAATGGCACATCGGCTCCATTTCCGCTTCCAGAACCTGCTCCTGTACAGATAAAATGCTCATCGATTAATTTTTGGGCCTCTTTATTTTTATTAGCCAATAGCAATTCTCTAATTTGAGGCAAAAAACTGTAGGCTTTATAATTGTTGGCATCTTGCGGAGATCCGCTCCATAAAGTAATTTCATTTAAAACTAATTTTTCAGTTGCAATTCCGCCATCAGGCATAAGACCTAATCTTCCGTTTCCTAAAGGCAGTGTTTCTTCCCATTGGGCTGCTGGTTTGGTATACCATAACTCTAACGGATTGCTTTGCGAATAGCCTAATAATGGCAATAATATAAAAAGCAGTGTTTTCATTTGTTTGATATTCATAATTGTTTGTTGTTTTTGGTCGCAGATTAAAAAAATTGGAAATGGTTTTAATCTGTGATAATTGTACTAAATTTTGGTATTATAATTTGTTATATGGAATCGCTTTTACAACAGGCTTTTCTCCATTTTTTAAAGCTGTCTCATCAAATTCGATTGTCACTTCTTTGCTTTCTCCTTTTAGCAAAGTGAAATAACTGTCACTCACAATTGCTGGCAAAATTTGAGTTCCCGATTTTTCGTTTAACGTCTGAATCTGAATTCCAAAAGCTATTCCCGACGGACTTGAAACTTTCGATTTAATGATGTATTTCCTGTTTTGTTTTATGACTTTACTTGAAACATTTATCTTTGCTTTTGGCAGCTTATTTAGTTCTGTAAAATCTTTCATATTGGTGCCTCTCCAATAAAAATTCTCACTGATTAATTTATCTGAAGCATCTTTTAGTTTTAGTCGAATAAAATGCACTGGACTTAAATCGGAAGTGTCAATATTGGTTTCGGCTCCAAAAATTTTGAAATCGTATAGAGAATATCCCCAGCCAGAACCGCGTTTTATGCCTAACATTCGAACGTAACGGCCTTTTGTTTCATCAAATGAAATAGTTTGAAGACCTTGCGCTCCATCTTTAATCACACTTATATCTGTCCAGTTTTTGGCGTCAGAACTAATTTGGATTTTGTATTCTTTTCCAAAGGCATTTTCCCAGTTTAAGACCACTCGATTCACAATATACTCTTTTTCAAGATCTACGTAAATCCACTCATTATCTGTCGAATTACTTGCCCAGCGCGTGTTTGAATCTCCGTCTGCAACATCTCTGGTATTTCCTCCATCAGTAGAGGATGCAGTAACATTTTTTTGAAAAGCCAAATCTTTCTGATTGGCGTAAAACGGAATTACAAAACTTTCGACAGCTGTATTTGAATAAGAATCTACTGCTGTATTTTGTTTGTACTTTTCTACCGATTTTCCATCTAAATTATACACAACGGCTTCGGCTTTTAAATTTTTAAAATCGGTTCCTGTTGTATTGATCACTTTTACCGAATTGTCTACAGGACTCCACTGAATATGCATAGGCTCACAAGCTGATTTTACTCCCCAATATGCTCCTGTCAAATCATAATAATAATCATAAGTCTGCCAAACCATACTAGGGTATGAAGACTGGCTCATCCAGATCATGATTCCAGAGGCATCTTCCCACATATGATCGAGCCATCCTTCGTACATGGCTTTGTTGGTTTCTATGTTTAACAGCTGTGCTTTTCTGGTATATTCTTCCAGATTATTTGGTCTGCCGTAACGTTCGGTAATGCTTTTATCATAATTATCTGGAGTTGCATTAAAGGCTTTTTGTCCAAAGAAATGTTTATCCCACATATCGTTTCTTGGCCACCAGTCTTTTTCGGGAATAAACTTTTTAAAGCTTTCGATATTAGGAAAAACAGCTGTACCAATTTCAGATCTTAATCCCCAGCTTGGCCCATCGCCTGTGCCTTGATAAGGTTCCGGGTATTTTGTAAAATAAAATCTGGGATCTTTATTGCCCCAAAGTCCGCTACCGCTTAAGTTTCCAGTATTGGAACAAGGCTGATAATAACGGTCGTTGTTGTCAAAAGTTTTGATATTTTCGGCAATCCAGCCATTTAAGGGTGGCTGCGGAAGACCCTCATTATTGCCGCACCAAATCGCAATGCTGGCATGGTTTCTCACACGTTTTATTTTTTCGATTACATTACTGTTGAAAACATGAATATCCAATGGCAGATTCGGATTGGCATTCAGCCAAAAATCATCCCAAACCATAATGCCATATTTATCGCAGGCTTCGTAAAACTCTTCATCTGTTGTTGAACCCAGCCAATTACGGATAATATTGTAATTCATTTCTTTGTGAAGCTTTACTTTAAGATCATATTCTTCACCTCTGCAGCGAAGCATATACTCGCTCATTCCCCAGTTTCCTCCTTTTAAGAAAACACGTTTTCCGTTTATGGCAATATGCAAAACGCCGCCGTCTGTATCGTAAGTATATTTTTTAATTCCGAAAGTTATTTTCTGGCTATCTGAAACTACATTTCCAATTTTAAAAGTAAACTGGCATGTATATAAATTAGGATCGCCGTAACCATTTGGCCACCATAATTTAGGATTCTGGATAGAAAGTTCCGGAAACTGTTCTTTTGTCAATTTTACACTTGTAATTGCATCAGCATCCAGATTTATTTTTTTAGAAAAGGTTATGTTGCCTGGCATTATCACTCCAGTTAGAACTCCTTCCTGATTTTGTGAAGATGTATTTTTCAAATCTACTTTTACTTCCAGATCTGCGCGTGCATTTGTTGGCAGATTGGTATGAATCCATGGATCTTCAATTGTGACTTTATCGGTATTGGTTAAAAAGACATCGTCGGTAATTCCAGAATTTAATCCCGGAACATAAGGCATCCAATCCCATCCTGCGCTAGAAATGTAAGTTGGACTTCCGTAGTTATTTAATGGCTGTTTCGGAATGCTTACTAAAATGTTTAAGACATTTTTTGCTTTACGGTTTACAAGCTTTGTAATATCAAATTTGCCGCGTTGCATCATTCCGCTTAAAACTGCTATTTTTTTTCCGTTAAGGTAAATTTCTCCTTCACGGTTTATACCTTCAAAATTTAGCCAGATGATTTCTTTGGTGAAATTTTCCGGAATGGCAAATTCAGAACGATACCAAAAACTGCGATCGTATTTTGATTTATCGACCTGATATATATTGTCTCCAAAATTAGGGTCTTTTTCTAATCCGCTTACGACATAAGAATTAAAGATTGTGCCTGGAACAACTGCTTTTACCCAATCGCTATCGGCATAATTTGGAGCAAACATTTTAAGGCTGTCTTTTCCTATTTCTGCTTGTGGCTTTACCTTCCAAACAATATCAGAAGAGTTTAGGCTTACTTTATTCTGAGCGTAAAAATTGAACGAAATGGCATTTAAAACAAATAAATAGAGATAAACCTGATAAGTATAAAATTTCATACTGTTATTTGAATGATTAAAAATTATTGAATTATAAGAAATAAGAATGCCATTTTGGAATAAGCTTTTTCGAACAGAAGAACTCAGTTCTGTTACTACCTATACCCAAAATGGCATTACAAATCAAAACTGTGGCATTAACCGAACCACATGAACCAAAAAAATAAAAATTACTATTGAATTTTTTTTAGATATTAATAGCCTGGATTTTGATCCTCTGGGCCAATCTCATCGTTAAGCTTAATCTCTCCAATTGGAATAGGATAACGGTTATGAAATGCTGCAATGGTACCGTTTTGTTTTGCCCATTTGTTGCGAGCGCCTACCAATTCTACCAATTTTCCTGTACGGATAAGATCCATTCTTCTCCATCCTTCAAAAGCCAATTCGCGCATACGTTCATCTAGAATTTGATCTCTAAACTGCGTTTGAGAAAGTCCGCTCCAAGCCATTCCTGCCGGCAATGTTCCTCCAAAAGCTCTTGTTCGAACTTGATTCACATAACTTTCAGCTTCTGTTGTGCTTCCTAATTCATTTAAACATTCTGCATAGCTAAGCAATACATCAGAGTATCTGATATAAGCTTTATTTTTACCAGAATTCCAAAATGATTGTTTTCCATCTACACGAATATCTTCGTATTTTTTAATGTGTGGATCTAGCTCATCACCACCAAAACCTGCAGGAAGTGTTGGCGTAACTCCCTTATAAGTAAAATCATAACGGATACTGGCATTTTTACGTGTGTCACCAGCTTCCCATAATCCTCCAGCCGTTTTGTCTTTATAGCAATATTGAGTAGGAAGTATCAAATCGTAACCTCCAAAATAGGCATATTGATCCATATTGGCCAAAACTCTTGAACCTGTCTGCCATTGTATCTGGTTATTATCTGGCCAGTTGTTGTTATACTGCCATTCGTATAAAGATTCTGAAGAATTAGCGTGGTCTGGGCTAAAAACATCTGCGTAATTAGGCAATAAACTATATTTTCCAGATTTAATAACTGCTTCAAACCATTGTTTTGCTTTATTATAATCACGGTATCCGGATGCTTCTGGCGCATATAGATATACTTTTCCTAAAAGTGCCTGAGCTACTCCTTTTGCAGGAAATGCAGGATTGCTTTGTGTTACAGGAAGTTTCTCTACTGCTCTTTCCAAATCGGCAACTATATAAGAATAGACCAAATCTAAAGGCTGACGCTTTAAACCAAACTCTGCCGATTTTGCTTTATCATTAATCGGTATTTCTCCCCAATATTGCGTAAGCTCAAACATTAGCGTTGCTCTCAAAAAACTAGCTTCACCCATTAAAAGATCGCGTTTTGCACTATCATCTTCGGTATTAATTCCTAATGCTCTGATAGACTGAGCTGCAACTTCTATTACTGGCCATCTGTCATTCCACAATTGCCCAATTGCCTGATTTTCCTGGCTTAAGAAACCATTGTACAAATCTAGTCCCGCTTGGTTTGCATCTCCTGTCACCTGCAAAGCTCCTTGTTGCGCTTCGTCTGTACCTAGAGAAGTATAAAGTCCTGCACGGTCTTTTTGCATATTTCTCCAATTTGTTATAGCTCCCAAAAGAACAGGTTCTATCTTGCCTAAACTTCCGTATGCTTGTGCAGCAGTAAGAGAACTTTTTGGTTCTTGATCTAAGAAATCTGAAGAACAGGAAGCGGATAATATCGTTAGGGCCATAAAGGCTATAATTTTTGCTTTCATAAAAATAATTTTTAGAATTAATTTGATTAAAGAGTTACATTTAATCCCATAACTATCGCTCTAGAAATCGGATAAGAATCTCCTCCTTCAGGGTCATATCCTTTATATTTAGTTATAATAAACAGATTGGATCCCGTCAGATAAAATCTTGCATTTTTAAGAAAAACACTTTCTGCAACTTTGTTTTGCAATGTATAAGATAATGTAAGCGCATTTAATCTAAGGAATGAAGCATCTTGTATCGCCTTATCTGTTTCTCCTAAAGTATATCTTCCTCCTCCATAATAAGCTCTTGGCACATCTGTATTGGTGTTTGTTGGAGTCCAACGATCCAAAAGATCTGTATGAGCCGCACTCATTCCTCCAGAGTTCATATAGCTTTCGTAAGTCCCACTTGGTCTCTTACCTCCTATTGAATACGCAAATACTGCATTTAATCCAAAACCTTTATAATTAAGATCTGTAGAAAAACCACCATAATAATCAGGATTCAAATCGCCAACCACATATCTGTCTTGATCGTTTATTACGCCATCTCCATTACGGTCTTTAATTTTAATGTCTCCAGGCTGAACAGTTCGGCTACCATAATTTACTTTAGTAAGATCTTCTCCCTGCTGCGCTATCCCATCATATTGAAATACATAAACCGTGTTTACTGATTTCCCTAAGAAAAAGTTCCCAGTACGC
Source organism: Flavobacterium tistrianum (assembly GCF_003254545.1). Classification (GTDB taxonomy): domain Bacteria; phylum Bacteroidota; class Bacteroidia; order Flavobacteriales; family Flavobacteriaceae; genus Flavobacterium; species Flavobacterium tistrianum. The sequence continues at coordinate 29,074 of NZ_QJRH01000053.1, read as the reverse complement.
TGGATCTCATTGTTGCTGTAACCGCCTAAATTGTATATCTCTGTAGCATCTCCATAAAGTTTTGTAACCTTATTTTTTGCCGATGATATATTAGCAGAAACATTCCATTTAAAATCTTTGTTTTTAATAATGTCTCCGCTAAGTTCCAATTCAAATCCTTCATTAGTTGTAGAACCGATATTATCCAGTTTATATTTATATCCTGATGAAACTGGCATATTACGCAGCATCAAAAGATCATCATTATTGATGTGGAAATAGTTAGCACTTGCAGTCAATCTATTTTGGAAGAAACCAGCATCTAATCCAATATTAAATTGTTTTTGTTTTTCCCATCTTAAATCAAAATTATCGATGTAATTATCAGACACGTAAGTTCCAGAATTATTGCTCACTTGTGCATTATATAATGCAAAGTACCTGTAAGCATCTACATTCTGATTTCCTACCATACCATAACCTGCACGAAATTTAAGTTGGCTTAATTTTTCAAATCCAGAAAGGAAGTTTTCTTTACCAATATCCCAGCTTCCCGCTATAGAAGGAAAAGTTCCCCATTTGTTATTAGGACCAAATTTAGAAGAACCGTCTCTTCTGATTGTTCCTGTAATATTATACTTTCCATCAAAAGTATAGTTAGCTCTTGCAAAATACGATTGGTTTGTATAATCTGTAAAATTCGATCCTAACTGTGCATTGTCTTTTTGATAAGCTCCTGATAATGCCATGTATGTCAAGTCATCACTAACAAATCCGCGAGCTCTTACATCTGTACTATTACCTGAATTACTCAGTACAGAAAATCCTCCCATTATACTTACGTCATGCTTTTCAGCAAAAACTTTACTATAGCTTACGGTATTATCCCATTGATAATTTAATTGCGAATATCTATAATGGTGCGCCTCGCCATTCATAGAATTTCTAAGTGATTGCCCAGTATAACTTGGCACATAATCAAAATTTGCCTGATCTATAACATCCACAGAAAGATTCGTTCTGATATCAAGTCCTTTTACTGGTTTTGCGCTTAAAAAATTACTGCTTGTAAGTCTATTGCGCGTACTTGTATTTATGATGTCAAGACTTTTTATTGGATTGTAAAGATTTTGATCAAATACTTCACCATATCTCAGATAAGTAGCTTTTGGGTCTATAGGCAATAGCGGGTTTGCTCCCAATGCCACACCAAAGGCACTTCCTTCTTGGTAATTGCTCTGACTTCTTGAAAAGGTCGTATTTGTACCAAACTGGAGCCATGATTTTAAATCCTGAGTAAGGTTAATTTTTCCATTATACCTTTTAAAATCAGAATTTTTAAGAAGCCCTTCCTGATCAACATAATTAAAACTCACAAAATAAGTCCCTTTTTCTCCTCCTCCGCTAAAGCTTAAATTATGATTGGTTTGAAAACCTGAACGCGTTACCTGATCTAGCCAATTGTAGCTTTTACCAGTTCTGTAAGATTCCAATTCATAAGGTGCAAATACAGTCGAACCATCTGACTTAATTTGATTAATATAAGCAGCACGATCAGCACCAGGATTCTCATCCATATAACGATTTGCATAAGCGTCAACTCTTAAATCAAATAACTGCTGGCCGTTCATCAGAGGAATAGTTCTTGCAAATTCAGATACACCAGTCCATGTGTCATACTGTATTTTTGCTTCTCCTGATCTTGAACCTTTTTTTGTTGTGATTACAATTACTCCATTTGCAGCTCTTGAACCGTACAATGCGGTAGCAGAAGCATCTTTAAGCACTTCCATACTCGCAATATCATCAGGATTTATGTTTTCAAAATTGCTATCTGTAATCAAACCATCAATTACAAATATTGGGTTACCGCCAAAGTTTAGAGAATTATTCCCTCTAATTCTTATTGAACCAGTTTGGCCAGGCACTGCGCTTTGCTGCACATATACCCCTGACGCACGGCCTTGCAGCGCTTGGACTACGTTTGGAGTAGGAACCTCTCTAAGCTTATCTCCAGAAACACTGCTTACGGCACCTGTTAGATCTCCCTTTTTCATAGCGGCTCCAACTATTACCACTTCTGTCAGTTCCTGAGTGCTTGGAGTCAAAGAGATATTAATTTCAGACTTGTTCGCAATTGCAGTTTGCTTATCAAATCCAATAAAACTAAACTCAAGCGTGGAGCCAGATTTTACGTTTAATAATTTGTAACTGCCATCAATGTCTGTTACTGTCGAATTCTGAGTACCTTTAACCTGAATAGTTGCCCCTGGTAAAGGTAAATTTTGTTCATCCTTAACTTTACCAGTTATGGTTTGGGAGTAAAGTGTGCCGGCATACAACATAACTACTAAGAAGCATAAGTATCTTATTGCAATTCTCATAATAATTTGGTTTTTAGTTAATAAATTAGTTAGTTAGTTTTTTGTTATTTATTGAGCATTTAAAATACGAGAAAACGAATTGACTTATATTATACTATACTATACTACAACATTACAAACATACAAATATTTTCATTACATCCAAATTTATGTTTTAAGAATTTGCTATTTTTTTTGTTGATTTATTTCGGCTTTGCCACAAATACGGCACATAAAAAAGGAAAAAGAAAATAAAAGATATGATAATTTAAAGAAATGTCAGACAAAAAAGAAAAAAGGTTCAATTAAAACCAAGGAAAAAAGTGTACAAATTAAAGAACTCATTCTCAAGAAATTTATCTATAAATTAAACCTGACAGGTTTTAAAAACCTGTCAGGTTTAACCTAAAAACATAAAAAAAGACGCACTGAAGTGCGTCTCTACAGATAAACCTTTGAACCTTTGTCCCTCGGAACCTCTGCACCTTTACTAAGCTATTCCCCATTTTGAGAATAGAATAAAAAGACCAATCATTCCGATTATCAAAGCGCCAAAATACCAATAACGATTTTTCCAAGGCGATAATTCTACTGTTTCTAATTTGATTTCCGAATAATTGTAAGTTGGATAAAATCTGGAAACCAAAAGCATACATATTGAAGTCAGCACAAAAAGAAGAGCCAACATATGCAGATAATGCAATTTAATATCTAATACATAATTAAAGAGAATGTAACTCAAAATGAAGAAAATCATACCTGTTTTTGCTGCCTGAGGCGGTACTTTTTTAAATACAAAACCAATCAGAATAATAGTAAAAATGGGCACACAAAACATACCGCCTAATTGCTGCAGGTAAGTGTAAAAACCAGCTTTACTAAAAATGATAAATGGTGCCGAAAACATAGCCAAGGCTGAGACAATAATTTCAAATTTACGTCCTGTGTAAACCAGATCTTCCTCTGTTACTTCTTTATTTCTTTTCTCCAGCCATGGTTTGTAAAGATTAAGGACAAATAAAGTACTGCTGCTATTAAGTCCTGCATTAAAAGTACTTATTGCTGCCCCTAAAACAACTGCTGCTGTTAGGCCAATCATGATTCCCGGCATTGTATCCTTGATGACAAGAGGAAAAACTTCTGCTGTATTTTCTAGATTTTTATAAAGATGAGTTCCAACCAATCCAGGAATATTGATAATAAAAGGACATAAGAGCTTTCCTAAGCAAGCCAGCCCCATACCTTTTTGGCTATGAGATAAACTTTTTGCCGAAAGTGCCTGCTGGACAATAAACTGTTCCATTCCCCAATAATACAGATTCATGATAAACATACCTGTAAAAATAGTGCTGAGCGGAATTTCATCATGAGGCCCACCGATTGCATTTAAGTGCTCTTTATTTTCTGAAAGCAAAATATGAAGTCCTTTGAACCAATCTCCGTTTCCTAAGAATTTAAATCCGAAATAAGGAAACGCAATACCAATAGTCAGCAGACCAACGCTCAAAACAGTATCGCTGATCGATATGGCTCGCAAACCGCCCAAAACAGAATAAGCGCAACCAGTAAGACCTATCAGCCAGACCATTACCCAGATACTCTGCCAATAACTAAACCCAAACGGATCTAAAAAGTTAAACATTCCAGTCAGTGCGACTGCGCCACCGTACAATACGGCTGGAAGCAGATTAACAATATAACTGCATAGAAATATAATCGATACGAGCCTCTTAGTCGATTGATCGTAACGTTTACCCAAATAATCGGGAATTGTCATCGCGCCAGTTCGGAAATAGATGGGAAGAAAAAATTCCGCCACCAAAAGCATGGCCAGCACAGAACTTACGCCCCATGCCATAACACTCATGTTGTTGGTATAGATAGATTCGTTCTCACCTATAAACTGATTAGCGCTTATATTACTGAGCAGTAAAGCACCTCCAACTATAAAAAAATTATTGTTATGGTCTGCAAAAAAAAGTCCGCTTGTTGTCTGTACCTTTTTTTTTCGCGTTTTTATTGCTGAGATAACGGCAACTAAACCCGTAATCAGTAGGAAACTAACAATCGATAAAACATTCATAAACTACAGCGAATTTCTATCGATAAGAACTGTTGGAATGATTTCCTGCGTTTTTTTTCTGTTCAGCACAAAATCGGCTGCTCTTCTTCCCATTTCAGAGAAATCTGTAGAAAACGTGGTTACTCCGTCAAAAATTATCTCTTTTACAATATCATCGTTATGTGAAATAAAACCAATGTCTTTACCTATCTTAAGTCCTTTAATTTTAGAATCTTTAAGCATTTCCCAAAGTTCCAAATTGTGAATCGTAAAGTATACTTTTCCTTTTTCTAATGAACCCGCAGTATATTCTTCTTTTATAACTCCCTTGATATCATAGTCTTTCATAAATCTTTTAAAAGAATTTAAGATTTCATTAGGTTCTGCAGACGATGGCTTGAAGAAGAAAACAAGTTCATCGTACTTTTTAATTTTATCTTTAAGCTGCACAAAAGCGTTGTAAGACGAATCTCCAAACTCTTGTGCAACATAATTATAATCTTCATCTGTTTCTATAAAACGGTCTACCAACAGCACTCTGTTTGTAGGCAATTGTTTTAAGACAGCAGGTGTTTTTTTATTCGGAATCGGAGCGATAACAAACATTCCGTATTTTCCTTTTATGCTTTGAACTATATTCTCGAACGTATCAAAATTGTTATGATGAAAGAAAATATCCAATTGCACATTTTTGCCAAGTCCTTTTCTAAAATTCTCGTAAAACATTTCCTGAAAAATATCAAAAGCAAATATCAGCAATGCCACTTTTAACTCCTGCTTTACATCATTGGTAGCTACAAAATACCCCAATCGGTTTTTCGATTCAATAATTCCTCTGTGCACCAATTCTTTATAAGCTTTTGCAATGGTTTCTCTCGCAAAACCTAGTTCGCTTATAAAAGTATTTACAGACGGAAGTAAATCGCCTTTTACGACTACCTTTTCATCAATGGCATTAATTATTCCCTGAACCAATTGCTCATGCTTAGATAAGGAATTTATAGATTCAAGATTTTTGATCTGCTGAATAATTTGCTTCATAAATCGTTTTAATAAGTATTTATTTAGAAAATATTGTATTACAAATATATACTAATGTTTGAAATTTAGTTTAGGCCTTAGTAATTTTTAAAACAACACTGCTGTTTGATGCTGTAACATTCGGATTAATCCCAACTTGCATTAAAAAATCGCCCGAATATACAGCAGTTTCTACCACTGGTTTTTTATCTGGATACACGTTAATTTCTTCTACTTTATAGTTTTGTCCAGCCTGCAATCCTTTTAGTTTAATTGGAAGATGAGTTCCTGCTTCATATCTAGAGTTAACTGAATAGCTAAAAACCACAGCTTCATTACCATTTTTATTGACAAACATTACAGAAGCGGCATCATTTTCCCACGGATTCTGTAGACGATATTGGTCTCCCTGCCAGATGGTATTGCTTAATTCGTTATAGTTTTTTATTGCTTTTTGGGTAAATGACAAATCTTTCTCATTTAAATCTTTTACGACAATATCAAAACCTAATCTTCCCATCATAGCTACATCTGTACGGTATTTTAGAGGCTGCTTTCCCCAGTCTGTAACGTGTGCCGCGATAGTAAGCGCAGGATAAAAATACGAGTATTCCCATTGCATATAAACACGCTCTAAAGGATCTGTGTTGTCACTTGGCCAGAATTCAGTAAAATATTTCAGAGCACCATAATCTACTCTTCCTCCACCGCCAGAACAAAGCATCATTGGCACTTTTGGATATTTTACGCGTATACGTTCCAGCACTTTGTACAATCCGTTTACATAATCGGTGTAGAAATTATTCTGTTTGTCTTTCAAATAATTAGAATAAGCATTATAAATCACAGCATTACAATCCCATTTGATATAAGCCAATTCTGGATTTTCAGTAAAAAGATTGTCTACAACTCCATACACAAAATCCTGAACTTTTGGATTTGCTAAATCTAAAACCAATTGATTACGGAAATAATGTTCTGCTCTTCCAGGCTGTTTAATTACCCAATCAGGATGTTTTTTATACAGATCACTTGCAGGACTTACCATTTCCGGCTCAATCCAGATACCAAATTTCACTTGATTGTCTTTGGCTGTTTTCACCAAGGTTCCAATTCCGTTTGGCAATTTCTTTTTATTGACATCCCAATCACCCAAAGCTGCATCATCATTGTTACGAGGATATGTGTTTCCGAACCAGCCATCGTCTAACAAGAACATATCAACGCCCAGTTTTTTACTATCAGCAATTAAAACTTTAAGTTTTTCTTCATCAAAATTAAAATAAGTTGCTTCCCAGTTGTTCAATAAAGTCAAACGATCTTCTTTTCCGTCTAAGATTTTGTAGCTTCTTGACCAGTCATGCAGATTACGGCTTGCAGTTCCTTTTCCTGTTGATGATAAAGTGTACCAAAATTTAGGAGTCGTAAAAACTTCGCTTTTAGCCAGCTTATAATTTGCCGCTGCATTATTGATTCCCGAAATAACACGAAGGTTATTTAGCGGATCTAATTCTAAATCGGTTCTAAAATTACCCGACCACTCTAAACCTGCAAACAAAACTTTCCCCTCATCTTCAGTTGCTGGTTTGTCAAATGAAACCATAAATACAGATGGCTGAAATAAATTGGTGCGAGAACCTAATTTAGTGTCTAAAGTTTTAATTCCATGAGTAATTTTAGTTTCTTCTGGCTGCATTTCTTTTGCCCAATCACCATGATATTGGTTCAAAAAGAAATTTTTATATCCTTTCAAATACAAATTAGCCGAAGCATATTTATTCAAAGTGATGCTACCTTTTTCGTTATGCTGAATGGTTGTCCATTGCTCGATAACATCTGTATCGTAATAAGCTTGAATAAACAAATGAACCTCAACCGGATAAACACGATCTTTTAACGTAATTTCGGTTTGAGAAACTCCTGCACTTACCGTATTGGTTTTATGGCTTACATATAGCAAATCCAAAGAAGTATTTCCGTCAGCATGTGTTACTGTGATTGCTGGTTCCAATAAATTTTTTGATCCAGAAGCAGTGTAAGCCGCATTGTAAATCCCTGAATAATCTGTTCCCTGACGAAACTGACTTTGTATTTTTGAATAATCTGAATCGTTTGCAAGCTTTTCACCCAAATAAATGGTGTTTACCTCTTTTCCAGGTGTTACTTGTAAAACTAATGCATTAGTTTTTGTTTTTACAGCGATAATCTGTTGTGCTGCTACTGTACTGCAATAACTCGTGAGAATAAAAAATGCTATCGCAAAAGACTGCCTTAAATTGATACTTTGTTTTTTCATTTTATTATGTATTATATCTTTATTTTTTTCCTTCTGTAATTCCTTTCCAATTATCGGTTCTAAATGATGATGCTGGCAATCCAGATGCATTGGTTAAGTTTCCGTCTGGATTATCTGCCCAATTGTATCTTACCGCTACCGGATTTGAAACTTCCTGCGCATAAACCAACACTTTCCCATCCACTATTTTTGCTTCTGCCCAATAAAATTTCTGATCCGATCCTGCTATTGAAAACCCTTTTAGAATATTGTCTTTAGCTTTAATACCACCATTAAGATCAAAATCTAAAATAATGCTGTTATGCTCAATTTTATATGATTTGTAAAGAGGTCCCGAATAATCAATTTTGGTATTATACACTTTCGCTAGAGCAATATTGGCCAAGCGTCCGCCAACATCCTGTTTGTTTTTTGGATGAATGTCTTCTCCATTGCCAATATCGGTTGTAACAGCCATTCCTGTATTAGGCACTTTTAAAGTCAGGAATTGCGCTTCTCTTAATTCTGCCCAATCTGAATCTTCAGGCTGCTCTTTTTTCTGTTTGTAATTGGCCAGCTGCACAAAGAAAAAAGGAAGATTTTTGTCTTTAAATTTATCACGCCAATCATGTATCAAGAGCGGCATTATTTTTTGATATTGATGTGCTCTTTCTGCATTACTCTCACCTTGATACCAGATTACCCCTTTTATTTTATAATCTGCCAAAGGTGCAATCATAGCGTTGTATATAGCACTCGGCCTGTTTTGCCCCTGAGCCAGATAAGGTCGTGCAGGCAGATTTTTACTATCTGCACCAATATTGTATTTCCAGTCTCCAGATAATGCAATCGTTTCTTTTTCTGATTTTAAAGCGATATTTTCATCTCCATAAATTCCCCCATTTCCTGCTCCATCAAAAACTCGTATTGCTATTAGGTTTTCGCCTTTCTTTAAATATTTGGCAGGAATAATATAATGGCGTTCTACATTATAACCTTTGGTTTCTCCAATATAATTTCCGTTAACCCAAATCATATCGTCATCGTCAGCAAAATAACTCAGGGTGAAATCTTTACTAGCATCTGAAATATTCACTTTTTTTCTAAACCAAACTATACCATCAAAATTCCCTAATCCGTTGCTATCAAAAAAAGAAGGCACTTTCATTGTTTTCCAAAATGAATCATCAATTTTAGCCGTTGCCCAAACTGCTTTTTCGTTCTCATATCCTTTGTCAGCATTAGCAAGATGTTTTTCCCAAACTGCTAAATCAGCATTGTATTTTTTCTCTAAAGCTTCTCTGCTTGATTCAGATTTCATAGCTTCAATTTCGGCATCAAAATCATGAATGGTACTTAACGCTCCAGAACTTGTCCAAGCTTCTATTAATGTTCCTCCCCACGAAGAATGAATCAATCCGATTGGAATCTTTTTTTCCTGATAAATCTTTCTGGCAAAAAAATAAGCTGTCGCACTAAAATCGGCAATAGTTTTAGAACTGCATACATTCCAGCCATCGTGCTGCACTTTTAGCGTATTTAGAGGCAAAGTACTTTCGATATGCTCGGCTTGCAATAATCGTATTTGAGGATAATCGGCATTTGCAATTTCTTCTTTATAATTATCGATTTTTCCCCAACCTTCCAAAGGCATTTCCATATTGCTTTGTCCAGAACATAGCCACACATCGCCAATTAAAACATTTTGCAGTGTTTTTAAATCTCCGTCATTTATCGCAATTGCATAAGGGCCACCATAAGCAGGAGTTTTTAAAGCCACATTCCATTTACCGTTTACAACATTGGCTTTATAAGTCTTTTTATCCCATGAAGTTGTAACAGATACCGATTCTTTATTGCTTTCTCCCCAAAACAGAACTGTGCTTTTTTGCTGCAATACCATATTGTCTGTAAAGAAAGATGGTAATGTAACCGTTGCGTTTATTACGTTTGATGAAAGAATAAATAAGGTAAATATTAAAGCCGTTTTCTTAAAAAAAAGTTTTTTCATAAGCCTATCAATTAACGTTTTACTATTTTAAACAAACCTGCATCTTTAGCACCGAGATTAAAATCGATACTATTGTTCTTTACCTCACCAGTTTCGGCTGTAAAAAGATTTTGCAATTTATAATTACCGTTCTTAACGCCTAACCTTTCTAATGGCAGAGCAAAATTTTTAGCTGCTGAACCATAATTTAAAACCGCCACATACCAATCATTTCCAATTTTCTGTTCAAAAACTTCGGCTGTTAGTTTTCCTGTATTTCCTTCTACTGGGCGGAAAGCTACTCCATTGGCAACAATCTTAAGCAATTCCTGATTCTGAAGCCACTCTTTTGCGCGCTTACTCCAGATTCCATCTTTACTGTAATCATCTCCCGTAATTAATGTTCCCGTAATTACCGAAGATATTAATCTTGCTCGATTTTCGCCTTCTGTAACATCTGCAAAAACAACATGGTCTGCATCTATATAATCATACAAATATGTTTGCCACCAGCCATAATTGACGCTATTTAATGTGTATTGTGTTTGTTCGATTGTTTTCCAAGCGTCGCATGCAATACGACGAACGTGTGCGTAACGGCCTGTAGCCATATTAGGAGAAATTGCAGCATAAATTAGCATTTGCCCGTCTAGTGCTTTTACTAAATGTTCCATTCCTATTTTATAAGCCTGCATTCCTGTGGTTACATTTTTATCATAAAATGAAGTCGATTCTGCTGCGGCGTGACCTAAAAAGTCAATTTTTATCATTTTAAAACCACACGCTTTTAGTTTATTAATAACATAATCTACACGTTTAAGCGTTCCTGGATGTGTTGGATCTATGGCACGAGCGCCATCAAAATCAAAATAAGTATTTCCGGTTTTAGTCCACAATTGTCCAAAAGTATAATCACTGCCTTCTGCTTTGCGGTTTGGGCCGTCTTTCCATCCCCAATCTGTAAAAGGCGCCCAATAAGCTCCAGGCTCTAATCCTTTGCTTTTACAATAATCTGCAAATTCTTTTAATTTGCTGAAATCTCCTGTAAAACCGCCTTTCACCATATTATCCCAAAATGAATCAAGATCAATATAAGCGGTATTGCCTACTCTAAATTGTGGAATTGAAGTCGCAAAAAAATCGGCAACTTTAGTCGTGTTTTCAAAATTAATTTTCTCCATCAAAACACCCCAACTATTCCAGCCAACTGGAGTTGGTTTATCCCAAGTAAAAACAAAAGGTTTCTCTACAATACGGTTTGTTTTTGCATATTCTTCCATTCCCTCTCTCCAATCAGAATAATATCCTACGAAGAATTTAGGAGACAAAACTTTTTCACCTTTTATTATTCCGTGCGCAATACTATCTCTTGTTATTTCTTTTTCTGAAAATCCTGCCCAAACCGAAAATTGCGTTTCTTTATTTTTATGGATTGTTTTAACAGCGCTTTTCCAAATGGTATGTTCAAGCGAACCTACAATAAAACCATTTCTTGAATTATTATTGAATGTAATTCCAACTTCTGCACTGGTATTTTGCGAAATAGTGTCTAGTTTTTTAGAATTATAACTTATAAATGCATCATTATCATAAGGAACAAAAACGCTATGCAGATTTTCAACTTTATCAAAAGCAATTTTGCCTAAATCTAATGGTGAGATATAATTGGTCTCAATCTGTTTTCCGTTGCTTATTATTTCTGTTTGAGTTATAAAGTAAGATTTGTTAGTATAAGTATAAAAATTCTGAATTAAAGTAGGGTTATTTTTCTCTTTATAAGTTAAAGTGTATTTTAAACCATTTCCTAAATCATCCTTAATCGTCTGTTTTGCAAAAACAGCATCAGGATACGAATCTGCCGTTATTGTTTTACCGTTAACGATAACAGAAGTTTTTGCTCCGCTAAATACAGTTTTTCCAGATTGGCTTACTGAAATTGTTTTTTGTTTCGCATCATAAATAATGATTCCGTTTTTGCCAAAAGTCATTGTAACACTTTTTTGCGCCAAAGCTGACACAAAAAAAAATACAGCCAGAAAAATGGATAAAAACAGTTTGTTTAAAGGGAAATAATGGTGGTTCATTAGATAAGTTTTTTTATTTATTATACTATTCTATACTACAATAATACAAATTAAAATTAACCCCGCAAGAAGATATGTAAAAATAGTGCTCATTTTTTCCGATTCAAAAAACACAAACACCTAAAAATCAATAGGAAAAACAACTTTACAAGTATTGCTTTTTTTTCTCCAAAATAGTCATTCTGACAATAATGGGATAAAAATTTGAAAAATCGAAACAAAAAAAATGCATCTCTAGAACTATTATATTTCAAAATTGCCATTTAAAAATTCTAACATACCGGTACAAAAAATCCCGATTCTCGTCAAAATGAAAATCGGGACTTTTTAAAGGTTATTTAAAGATTTTTAATTCTTAACAAATTTGAAGTTTTGCTGCGGATGTCCAGACGCTTTTACTTTTACCAAATAAACGCCTTTTGCAAGACCATTTACCGGAATTTCTGAACTAATTGTTCCATTGGTTGTAACAGTGGTTTTCCAGACTTCTTTTCCTGCAATATTATGCACCGAAATTGCTGTTGGGCCATTAATTTCCTGATCAAACTTAATTCTAAAATTGTCTGATGCAGGATTAGGAAAAACATAATTAGTAGAAGCATTCGCCCAATTATAACTTGAAGCACTTAATGTTCCTCCATTATAAATAGCATAAAGCGCAGCATCTGCCTGAGGCAATTGAACACTTAATGTGCCTTGAGCTGTACTATTAGCCCCCGAATAAAGTTCTTTAACTGTATAGTTTCCTGAACCAAGCCCTAAACGACTTAAACTAATATTAGTGGTTGTTGTAATATTTCCGTAATTAAAAACAGCGACATAGGTAATATCATTGTGTGTCGCAGAAAAAATATTGGCCGCATTATATCCTGTATTTCCATCTGCAGGAATAAAGTGCATTTCGTTACGCGCAACATCCATCACATCATTATTTTGCAAAAGATTCTGCGCGGTTGTTTTCCATTGCCCAGCAACAGAAAAATCATCGCCTGCAATTACCGTTCCTGTAACTACACTGCTTAATAATCTTGCACGATTCTGTCCAATTGAAGCATTCCCGAAAACTACATGATCTGCATCGATATAATCATAGATTTGATTTTGCCACCAGCCATAAGTTGTACTATTTAAAGTATAATCTGTTTCGTTTATGTTTGTATAAGCATCGCAGGCAATTCGTCTTACGTGCGCAAAAGGACCGGTTGCCAGATTAGGAGATATGGCTGCCTGAACCAGCATCGTTCCTCCAATTTGGTCTATTAAAAATTTCATTCCTTCCTGATACGCTTCCATTCCTGTATGCAGCTGGTTATTTGCAAAGCTGTCTGCTTCAATGCTTGCATGAGTCAAAAAGTCAATCTTTATCATTTCGAATCCAGCCGTTTTAAAACGATTTATAAAATATTGAATTCTCGCTTTAGTTCCTGGACTTGTCGGATCCATTGCGTAAGCGCCATCCAGTTCAAACGGATTTCCATTGACTTTTGTCCAACACTGATTATAAGTATACGAACTTCCTTCAACCTGACGATTGTATTTTCCCCAATCTACAAACGGAGCCCAATAGATCCCAGCCTTATATCCTTTGCTTTTTGCATAACTAACAAATTGTGCCAATTCGGCATCGCTCATATTATCCCAATACGAATCCAAGTCAATAAACAAAGTATTATCTTCTGTTTTAAACGCAGGGCAATCATCATGAAAAAAATCTACAACTGCTTTTGCCTTCGTTAGGTTAATATTGGTCTGCATAGCTCCCCAACTGTTCCATCCAATTGGTTTTGGTGCTGTCCAATCAAAAATATATTTCGGCTGCATCGCTGCGTTAGCTTGTGCAAATTCTTCAAATCCAGTTCTCCAGTCGTTCGTAGCATTAATCATTATTTTTGGAGAAGGACAGCTCGTCTGCCCTACATTCACCCAACCATGTCCTCTTGCATCTCTAGTCACATCTTGTTTGGTCCAGCCTGCAATAACGGAAACATAAGCCGACGAAGCCCCTGCTCCGCTTACCGTAACACCTGTTTTCCATTTTGTATGTTCCAAAGAACCAATTACTAAACCTTTACGATTGGTATTGTTATAAATATTGGTTACTTCTGATGCTGTAAACTCCGCTGAGTTTAAACTATAAGCATTGTAGCGAATCCAGGCGTCATTATCGTAAGGAACAAATACTGCTCTGGTATCTCCTGTTCCAAAATTGGGCGTTATCTGGTTACTGGTTAAAGGCGACATTTTATAGCAGTTTGATCCGCTTCCTGTTAAGACTACTTGCACAGCTAAATAATTTTTATTGGTATAAGTGTAAAAAATCTGTTGCATTCCAAGATTATAATTCCCACTTAAAGTAAAAATATGTTTGGTGCCGCTTCCTATATTGTCTGCAAACGGTTCTGAAGTATAAACCGCTGAAGCAAAATTACTGCTTAAGTATTGCTGATCACTGTTTGCATAAGCAGATGCATTGCTAATTACAGTTGCACCATTAAACTTTATGCTATAGGTTTTATTAGTGAGGTTATAAACAATACTATTGTTTGTTCCAAAAGCGATAGTTTGGTTAGTTCCTGCCGCTAATGGTGTCAAAATAAACTTATCCAGATTGGGAGCCCACGAATTCGTATTATCCCAAAGCAGAGTGGTTGTTCCGCTGTTTAGATAGACGCTTATATTTTTGGAAGCCGCCGTACTCCATCCTCCACTTGGCTCACATGGAATTGCAATAGCCGTGGCTGAACCTGCATTTAACCTAATCGTGCGTGGATCTCCTGTACAGTAAAACAACTGCAGATTGTACCAGCCTGTTGCAGCTACGTTGACGTTTACAGAAACACTTCCTGTGCCTCCTAAATTGCCTACTATTTTTCCTGAACAGGAATCGCAATTCTGAATGTCGGCATTTCCTGTACGGGTGCCGTTTTCAAATTCGTAAGTCTGGCCCCAACTGCATACCGTTAATAAAAACAGCATTAAGGCCAGTAGCTTTTTAACGGATACTTTTTCTTTTGTAATTTTTTCTTGCATAGTTTTATATTATTATTAGTTAGTAAGATTTAATACTATTCTGTACTATACCACAATAATAAAAAAAATATTAGTATAACGTTAAAAATTAGACGATTTAATTATTTCCTTTAGACAAATTCAATATGGAACAAATAAAACTAAGACATTCTCCCTCCTAAATATTTTTAAATTGCAAAGTCCCCTTCTTCGCAGACTTTGCCCCCCTTAACCTTATTAAGCATTATTCTTTTTTATAGTCAGTTATTTTCTTTAGAAATAATTCAAAAAAAAATATTCACAACTAAAAAAATGCCTGTGATAATTCTGTAGCCTTATGAAGTTTCTGGAAATATACTTTACAAGAGAAAGTTACTTTATAATGCCATTAAAAGAGCTAAAACAAATGCAATTATAATAGTACAAAACAAAACGATGGCCTAATAAAGTTTATGTAAAGCCGCTTTGTTTGGACTAATACTTGACACGGAATAATTTGACAAACACCTTTCACAAACTATAATAAAAAAATGCACTAACTATCCTGTAATCATCACTTCAAATTAGATTCTGGCAACGATGGGCCTGCAAATCAAAACAGAAAAAGCTCTATTTTCCCCGCATCAAAACAAAAAATCCTATTTAAACTTTAAAATTATGCCTTCCACTCCTGCAATAATATTCTATTTTTGCCGTTTAGATCCACAAGCATAAACACCACAGGGCACAGCCATGCCAAATCGGATACGGCTTTTGGGCAGATAAATAAAAATGAAGAAGTTTGAAATAAAAAAAATAGCCCCAGAGAGCTGGATAGTCTCCCATAACGAAGTGCCCAGGTTCACCTGCCTCTTTGAGGACCGCAGATTCCATTACTCAAGAACCATAACAGGGCTTTCAGACCCGACGGGCGACCCTTAAGAAATCCAGCTGCTCCAGAAGATGGAAAAATGGCTCTCCCGCTACCATATGGACAAAATAAACGGCTGAAACCTTTATGATCTGAGGCACTGGCAATGGGCATTCATACGCGGATCCTGCCCATCCCCTTGTCCAGGACATTGACATGCTTCATTTTTTAGGCTAAATTTGCCTTATGAATCCCGAAGAAATAAAAAGATATTTTGACGCCAATCCCCCGCCCCTGCAGGCCGACTGGAAGCCGTGGGCAAAAATCACCGACTCGCAGCTGTTTTTGAAAAGCTGCTATACCGGAATACGCACTTTTAACGGAAGCCTTGATATGTGTCCCGCATGGTGGCATCTAAAGGACTTTTATCTGCTCATCAAACGCTCCGCGCCCCAGGATGAAGCTCAGGAAGGCCGACAAGAAACGGAATCCTAAAAAATACTTTGTCCGCTTCTGCCCGCTCAAGCCGTCAGACCCTGCCGATTGGGACCGGCCCCTCTTATGGTCCGCATCAGGCCGGAAGAAATTTCTCCCTTGTTTTTGCGAAACCGTCCCAGTCCCTTTCCAGAATGCTCCCGATCATGCTTTTGAGCTCCTGAAACGTGCTGGGCTTCACGGCATACAGATCGGCGCCGAGCTAGTAGGAATGGCTGATATTGAGCTGGTTTGCACTGGTGGAAAGCACCACAACTTTGATGTTTCTGAAATAATGGGCCGCCACGCGTATTTCCTTGAGGCAGTCAAAGCCGCTTTTGCCGGGCATATTGATATCAAGGAAAACAATATCGGGAAGTTTTTCTTTTAGGTCGCAAAGCGTCTTGAGCAGCTCCTGCCCATCCCGTGCCTCTCTGACCGCAATGGAAAGGCTTAAATTCCTTTACCGCATCGGAAAACAGCATTCTGTCATCTTCATCATCGTCGGCTATAAATATAAGTTTCTCTGGGAGATCCAGCTTTTTCATTGTTCATTTCCTTTATTGCAGACAGCAGAAGACAAGAATCTATGGACCGGGGGTGCGCCTACGGGAGGCCCCTTTGAATCGATAAACAATCGAATTACATCAGCGAATCGGTAATGGCTACAAGTTAGGCATAAAACCTAGATAAAATGCCCCAACACCTCAAAAAGACTGAAAATTCTGAAATATTTAACTCCATTTTTTGAATGCCTTAAAAGCAAAAATAATCTTTGCAGGCAGAATGGGAGATAAAATGAGGCCTGCAGATTGAAGCCATTGCAGCACTGAAATCCGGTCCGATCATAGGTCAATCCGTACTTTTGCTTGCAGCAGCAATTTGCGGGCCAATATCCTTAAGGCCAATCGATCCCTGGCAATAAAGCAATATTCCCTCATCACTCATCTATTTATAAAGCCATCCTCTTATCCATTTGGCATAGCGCGGCATAATTAGGTAAACCATCAGCAGCACGATAACGCCTGACACGAAAAACGAATCGACAAACCGCATAGGGGGCATCTTCAGAGCCCTTAACAACGGAATCAAAATCAATGGAATAATTGTGGACAGAGGATAGATTGCCGACCAGGTCACCAAAAACTGCTTCCATCGAACGGGAGGTACTGCTTTATCATTTTCTGTGACAAACAGAAAATCCAGGCCGCTTCTTATGTGGTAGCTGTCATCTTTTGCCAATAAGGGGCGGATTTTTTCAATAAGGCGCTTTCTGTCATCTGATTCCATCCAGCGTTTCAGGTTATCAATTGTGTCAAAACGGATAATGACCGTGTAAAGATAGGTCAGTCCTGGGATCGGACGGATGATCTGCCAATCGATATGCCCCTCGGCAATTCTGCAAAGCGGCGCTATTTCGTCCAGCCAATTTTCATATTCCTGATCCTTGCCTTCAATAATATGATGCGATATGACTGCCGTTGCTCCATCTTTTTCCATGAAATCGAATTTTAATTTTGGTGCCTTTTGTTTATTTCTCTATGCCGAGCCCGCTTCTAAGCGCCAGCTGCTTTCCGTATAGAACGAGATTTGATGCCTCCCTGACCTGCTGATCGTTCCAATGGGGCAGTGCCTTGTCAATATCGCCATTGTGAAAATGCAGGCAATTGGCAAGCGCAATCGCATCGCGATAGGCTTTAGCCGTACCTGAAGCGGTATGCGGCCTGACAACAAAAGCCGCGTCGCCCAGTATTGCAATGCGCCCGCTGTACATTCTGGGAACAGCCATATCAACAATTACCTGGACAAATGGATTTTCAGTCTGATGCACCCGGTCCCTTAAAATCTTGGGCAGCTCATTATCTGCAAGCTGATGCAGATCGCTGATGGCCTTGCTGCTGAGAAAGGTTGGCGGCACGGCATAAAGCCTTTTTTTTCCTTCCTTATCGATAAGTATTTCGCCCAACTCTTGGCCTGATTTATTGAGATACCAGACCCAATTGTATAAACGTTCCCCTTTGTCCAGTTCCCCCTTTGTTCCCGGAACCATATAACAAAGCAGATGGGAATTCCCATATGGATAAATTGAAAATTTGTTTTCAAAAAATGCAGCCTCCTCATCGATCATTTTGCTTTCAGGCACCAGTCCGCGGTAGGCAACATAGCCAGCGTACGCAGGTGCTATATCAGGCAAAAAATGTGCACGCATTACAGAACTGTAGCCATCTGCTCCAACGGCCAGATCGGCCGTTTTTTTCACGCCGTTGGCAAAACCCAGCATTACCTGGCTGTTTTTTTCTTCTATTGTTTCCAGCTGGTGCCCAAAGAAATACCGGTCTTCCGGGAAATAGTCCTTAAGCTGCTGCCAAATATAGTTCCATGAAGTGAACGATGTGTCATTCGGGAACGTGTAGGATGCCCTCCCATTGCTGTCAAGCACCTGCCTTTCATATGCAGGAATGCCAAAAACTTCCTTTGCCGATATATGATGCTCCTGCAGATAGCCCATCATATCGGGCTGAATGACCAGTCCTGCGCCCCTGTCCTGCATGCGGCTTCCCGAGCGTTCGTATATCTCTACATCATAGCCTCTGCACCAGAGTGCTATGCCTGCGCTAAGCCCGCCTATGGAGCCGCCAATAATGATTATTTTCATAAGCGTGTTGTCTGGTTATTCTGCCGTTTGGTAATCCTTAAAATATTAGTTTATCGTCTGGCGGGAGATATCCCAAGGAGAGCTGGGCAGTGTTTTCTGTATGCTTTCCAATCCTTTTAGCAAACGAAAAACAGCCCTTTGCATGCCCTTTTATCTCTCCGGCACAGGCTTTCAAAACATTTGATTCAGCCTCTGACTATTGTCCATCGGGCATTATTTATAACGGATGCCATTTTCAGTTTTATACTGAAAAGAGGCCAATCAATAATAATCAGGCAAGGAAAAAAAGGACCAGATTGTCTGTGAAATGCATTATTTTCTTTATCATTCCCTAATTTCTCTATACATCAAACAGGGCCGATGCGTCAGCAGCTTAAAATCCTGGTCCTAAAAGTCCCATCATAATATAGGGCATACTGCGCCATCAGACTGCAGGCCCGCCCATCTCATTCTGGCAGTTTGGCTTCCTGCCTTAATTTCAAGGCTATTTTATCGAAATGGTATCGGCAAGATTCTCCGAGCTGATGAATCCCGAAATATATTCCTGCACTTCCTCTCGATGCTCGGGCAGCGTTTCAAAGCTGTTGATATGAAACTCATCATCCTGGTCCATAATATGGATAATCTCTGTATAGCCCTTTGAGAAAAGGCTGCCCTTTAATCTGATAAAGTTGAGCTGCTGGCGCGGGTCCAAATCTTTTCTCACTTTTAACCGTATAGCTTTTTCCATAGCAAAAGATCTGTTGTCTGAAACTTTTTGTATTCTCATACCAAATATAAAATTTAATCTTTTTCCTTGATAATGAAGCATGTTAAAAATTTAAGCTTTTGCAATAAGAAAATCTCCTGGACATTCCGCATGCATTTCCGGATGATCTGCTCTGCAGCACCTTATGCCCCTATCCATATGGAAGTAAAGAGCTATTGTCTGAATGCTGCCATTCCAGGCAGTTGGGAATAATTCGAAAACGCATCAGCAAAAAAAGTAGTGTCAGGACGGCATTATTCCAAACGATTGCCTGCTTTTTGGCTCATTCCGGAAAAAAACTATTAAAAATCAGATCTTTTTCAATCGTTATGCAAGGATCGATCAAGGAATAAAACCCTGCCAGATCATGATTTGTTTTCAGGACTGTTTTTAGCTGGATTTTTATTTTCAGACAATTCGGCTTTAATCAAAGTATCCTGCTGCTCTTTTATTTTTTCAAAACCTTCAACTGGAATCTGGCTTTTTGGAGATTCATTTTTTTTAGCCTTCAAAAAATGATTCAGCAACCTATCAGCCAAATTGCTAATAAATAAACTTAGAATTGCAAACAGCAAAATTCCAATTCCCGTGCTGATCCAAAAAAATACACCAGCCGTATACTCATCAATACCTGCATCTATAAGCACAAATCTTACAACTGCGCCTAAAAAAATACAGACTAAAAGAACGGACAGATAAATAGCAATATATTCAAAGTATTTTATGTTCATTGCTGCTTCTTTTTTAAAGATTCCAATTGTATTGCCTGCGAAGCTTTATATTTCTTCTCATCTACTACTTTCGCATAAATTTGAGTAGTTTTTACATTGGTATGCCCCAGCATTTTACTGACTGTATAAATATCTGTCCCGCTTGACAGCTGCAGTGTTGCAAATGTATGGCGGAAGCAGTGGAAAGTAATATTTTTTTTAATGCCTGCAGACTCAACCCATTTTTTCAGAGGCCGCGAGATCCACGACGGATCCGGCAGATCTTCAAAAACAAGCTGCCCAGGAAGCCTCAGTTCTCCGCAGAGCTGAAGAGCCTGCTCAGAAATAGGCATATATTCGACACCCTTAGTCTTTTTCTGAGTGAAATGCAGTTTGGCCTTACCATTTTCCAGACTAATATCTTTCCAGCGGAGCTTCTGAATGTCCGAATCCTCAAACCTGTAAGCGCTGAGAAAAGCGCAGCTCTTTTAAGGACAACTTTTTCGCAGGGCGTTTCAGCCAACATGTTCAATTCTTTAATGGTAAGATATTCGCGTCATTTATTTTCTTGTTTAAAAGCGGATCTGCTACTTTTTGGGATCGCAAAAATTAGATTGGTTTTTTATAAATATTTAGCAATTTGAAATTTGTGGCAGAATCGTGCACATGCGATTTTATAAAACTATAATCTCAGCAAAATCAACATCTAACAAGCTTAGGTTCGAAACTTTTAGACACATCATATGTTTTATATCAGCTAACATAATTCTACATTTCAATTCTTAAAATTTGCTTAAGATGACGTAATTAAAAAGATTTTCATCTACCATAAGATATATAAAATCAATATTTTGAAATAGCAACATATAACTTAATGCTTGCAGTTATGCAGGAAATTCAAATTTTAACATATTTCTTGTTTTGTAAAGGATTTTTTACTATTTTAGTTAAAATTTTCTTAAGAAGAATTATCCTTTTTGGGTGCAGGAAGTAGCAATTTGCTCATTTATAATATTTTAAAAACGTCTTAATACTATAGGTCCAATGAAATCAACTTTAATAAAAGTCGCAAATTCTTTAAAATATACCCATCATTTAGGAAAATTATCGTATGCGCTTTCTAGACATTGCCCCAGAGGCAATAAGAAGGGGCTCCCATTTTAAATACAGCCCTACAGCCCACATCCCATTTGCGCTTTAAAGCCTTATAGCGAAAAGCCCTTTAAAAGCGCTCAGCGAAGTTTATGGATCATTATTTTGGTAACGAAAAGCCAAAAGATTAACCCAAAACGCAAAATATGACTTTAACTTGTAACCGAAAAATATTCAGCATCACGTACGCCAAAAATACCTAATGCCTTCAATGGAATAAGCTTCGCTTGTGATGAAACTCCATTGAAATTTTATTTATGCTCAATTTTTCCGAATCTCATCTTACTTAAATCTAGTTATAATGAAAAAAAACTACACGCTTCTCTTATTGTTAATGTATTTATTTTTATTACCGAGATTTTCAGCCAATGCACAAACAGGTAATCCAGATTTTGAATTCTGGTTTGGTGTGCCAGGATGGGCTCCTGGATATAACTCACCTCAAAAGATTCACTTTACTGGGGTTGGTTTACCCTCAGCAACCAATTATTATATCATCGACATGCCTGCTGCCACAACACAACCTACAGGATGGCCTCTTTCGGGTTCTGTAGCAGGTGGCGGATCTGCGATTGTAGATCTGTCTTCTGTTATCAGTAGCATAACAGTCGCCCCAGCCAATAGTGTAGAAAATAAAGGAATCCGCATTCGCATTTGGGGAAAAATGGGGGCTTATTATGCCAACGAAACAGGCAACAATTACGGCACTATTCCGTTGCGCGGACCAAATGCTTTGGGTACTTCTTTTATTGTTCCAGGACAAAATTTATATGCCATTGGTGCTACTTATGGCGGAGCAAATTCTGAGGCGGTAATTACAGCTACTGAAGACAACACGATTGTTACCATTACCCCTTCTGAAGCCATTATTGGTCATGGAGCAAATGTTCCTTTTAATATCACGCTCAATAAAG
The DNA here is from genome assembly GCF_003254545.1 of Flavobacterium tistrianum. Lineage (GTDB taxonomy): Bacteria > Bacteroidota > Bacteroidia > Flavobacteriales > Flavobacteriaceae > Flavobacterium > Flavobacterium tistrianum. The sequence continues at coordinate 6,788 of NZ_QJRH01000053.1, read as the reverse complement.
GGCAAAGTTATCGAGCTGAAAGCACTACAAAAACGGGCAAACATTTGGCTGGCACTACAATTACTTCCACCAATCCTGTTGTGGTAACTTATAGTGATGATTTGCTACAGGCAGGTGGTGCAGCTGATAACGGAGGAGACCAGTTGGTGCCCATAAGCAAATTAGGCAATGATTATGTGCATGTACGCACCAATCTTACAACAGCATCAGAAAGCATTTTCCTTACGGGAAGCCAAAACGGCACCACAATAACGATTTTTGACGGCACTACTACAACGACTTTAGTAGTGGATAAAGCGCAAATGGTTCGCTATACTTTAGCAGCAGGAAAAAATGTGGCATATATACATTCAGACAAACCAATTTCTGCCTATCAATTGGGAGGAAATGGAGGCGAATTGGGCTCAGGAATTCTTACTCCTGCTGCAGATTGTAAGGGTATTGATTTTCTAGCATTTCAATATCCTAGCTCTGCATCAACTACTTTTTTTAATATAGTAGTTCCTAGCAGTGCTATTGGAGGCTTTACAATAACTAGCAGTAGTGGCACTATGACAAGCCAGCCTATTACAGCTACTGATTTTATTGATGTTCCTGGTTTTACGGGCTGGAAATATGTGCGAAAACAGATCAACGGCTTTCCGGGCATTTCTCCTGGCAATACTTTAACCATACGAAATTCTATAGGCAAATTCCTTTTTTATCAAAATATGTATTCAGCTGCTGGAGGTGGCGGTGGAGATTTTAGTAATTTCTCTGATTTTGGAAATATCGTTCTATTCCCTAAAGCTGAACATGTCTGCGGGTCTAATACTATTGAACTAAAAAGTGGCATTATAAAATACAATACCGATATTTCCAGTATCAGTTGGACTGGACCAAATGGCTTTACCAGCAGTGCTGCAGATCCTGTTTTGAGCAATTATACCGCTGCTAATGCAGGCACTTATCATATAACTGTTATTGACGCCAATGGATGTCCATATTCTGAAGATTTGGTGGTAAATCTTCCAATAACCGATATTACAGTATCTCCAAATAATCCAACAGCCTGTACTGGTGCCGCTGTTCATTTCAGTTCTGCCGCTATTCCCGCAGAAGCCGTTCCAAGCAGCATAAGCTGGACGGGACCAAATGGTTTTACCAGCACTGAAGCCAATTTTGATATCAACGCACTCAATGCTTCCCATTCGGGCACTTATACCTGCACTTACATTGACAAATATGGCTGTCCAATATCAAAAAGCACTACTCTAACAGTAGATCCAAGCACAGTGACACCTTTTACCGTTACCGTATTAGGCCCTGATAAATTAAACTGCGGCATACCTTCTTTGACACTGAATGCTGCAAGCTACACAGCTGGCTTAGATTATGAAACCTTTAGGCCATATAATGCAACTTCGCTTTTTGCCAGCGGAGATTTTACCACTATAACTACTGGATTTTACAATCAGGCACCTACTAGCACAGGAGTGGTATCTCAAATGAACCTTACCGGTCTTAGTGGTATTACGCCTGCTTCTTCGACTGCTTATGGGGTAAAGTATAAAGGTTTTATTAATATTGCCACTGCAGGCACCTATATTTTTTATACCAATAGTAAGGACGGCAGCAATTTATATATAGACGGATCATTACGCGTAAGCAATGATGGCGGACATGCTGCAACAGAGGTTGCTTCTGCTGCATTTTCGCTATCAGCGGGCTATCATACTATAGAGGTAAATTATTTTGACGGTCCATCAGGAGCCGGTTCATTAACGGTCTCTTACGAAAGAACTTCTGCTCCTCTTCTAGCAAAAGCTGCAGTGCCTGCATCTGTTTTGTTTCATCCTGGAGGAGCTGCACCATCACTCACCTATACATGGACAAATAGCAATGATGCAAATGTAGTAAATGGGAGTTCGATCACTGTTACAACACCTGGCATCTATACTTTAACTGGTACTAGTGCTGGTGGAGGATGCAACTCATCGTACAACTATGAAGTAAAAAAAATTGATGATTACGATTATAGCGACTTAGCATCTCCATGGCCTGTAGCACAAGCGAAAATTTTGAGCTGTGTGACTGCAGGCGTGCCATCTGGCAATAATGGTGCTGTTTGGGCGGGAAATGGAATAAGCATTGAAACAAGTCCATTACGAAATGTAACAGGAACTGCCGATACATTTGATGATGGATTAACTTTCCCTTTAGTTTCAGGATCATCTATTACAGCCAATATAAGTTTAAACAGCAATACACCAGGAACAACCGTAAACTACGGTTTGTGGTTTGATTGGAATAATGATGGTGATTTTTCTAATGATGTTGACGGCAATGGCAATAATGCTTTTTATAGTGGCAGTGGTACTGCTGGAAGCACCGTTTCTAAAACAATTGTTGCACCAGCAGCAGCTTCCTCAACATATAAAGTCAGACTCATAGTGGCCAGCATACCAGTTGTATTTACTGGATTTGATGATATTTTTGATAATGGAGAGGTGGAAGATTATGCCAATTTACAAATAAGCGGTATTGTTTTTAATGATGCCAACGGCTTAAATGGAAGTCCTGCCAATACAGTAAATGGAACTGGCACCAATGCTGGCGGTTTGACAGCTGTATTGGTGAATAGTACAGGAAACGTAGTAGCCAATGCTGCAGTAGCAGCCAATGGCACTTATAATTTTTCTTTAGTAAGTCCCGTTGCAGGAACATATAGCATTGTTTTGAGCACAGTGGCGGGAATTATTGGTTCTTCTGCTCCAAATGCCAGTTTACCTGCTGGATGGGCAAACACAGGAGAAAACCTTGGAACTGCAGCTGGAAATGATGGAACGGTAAATGGCATATTGACCAATGTTGTTATAGGCACAACTGCTATTGCCAATGCCAATTTCGGAATTGATAATATACCAGTGGCAAATACCGCATCAGATTGTCAGGTTGATCCAGGCGGAAACACAAAAGTAAATGTGCCGGTTTTAACGGGTAGCGACGTCGAGGATGGCGCTTACAACGGCACTAGCAGTACCAATACCATAAAAATTGTTACTTTGCCTGCCAATGGAATTTTGTTTTATAATAATGTTGCTGTAACTGCAGGACAAATAATTTCAAATTACAATCCTAACCAATTAACTATTGATCCTAACGATGGTTTTGATACGGTATCATTTACTTTCAGTGAAATTGATGCAGCAGGTGTTGAAAGTTCTCCTGCAACTGTAACGGTATCTACTGCAAACGCTGGACCAGATCAGTCAACTTTTCCTGGATCTCCTGCTACTATGGCAGCTGTTGGAACAGGTACATGGACGGCAGATGCCAGCAATCCTGATCCTGTAACGATTACTGACCCAACAAGTCCAACAACTACAATAACAGGTTTTGACACCCCTTCTGGAGTTTATCATTTTACTTGGACAAGTTCTAATGGATGTACAGATACTGCTTTAGTGGGAACTCCTCTATCTGTAGTTATTGCCAACGATGATACAGGAAATACCGTAAACGGATTTACTGGCGGAACCTCATTTACAAATGTATTGTCTAATGATACTTTAAATGGAAATCCAGCAACAACATTAAATGTAAATGTTTCTTTTGTAAGCTCGACCAATGCAGGAATCACTTTATCGGGTACGAATGTTATAGTTGCTCCTGGCACACCTGCTGGAAATTATACCCTAACATATAGAATTTGTGAAACTGCAAACCCTACAAATTGTGATGATGCAATGGTTACCGTTCCTGTAATAGGCGCTGATTTAGCAGTTGCCAAAACTGCTGATAATGCTACACCTACCGTTGGCACAAATATCACTTTTACAATAACTGCTGCCAATAATGGTCCCGTCAACGCAACAGGCGTAAATGTTTCAGATGCATTGCCATCAGGATATACCTTGGTAAGCGCAACTCCAAGTATTGGAACGTGGACTGCTCCAAATTGGACTGTAGGCAATTTAGCTAATGGTGCAAGCGCAACCTTAACTATAGTTGCAAAAGTTAATTCTAACGGGCCTTATGCCAACACAGCCACCATTTCAGGAAATGAATCAGATACTGTTCCAGCAAATAATACAAGTACTTTTACTCCAACACCAGTATCAAGCAGTGATTTATCGGTTGTTAAAACGGTAAGCACAAGTTCTCCTACGGTCGGAGCAAATGTAACTTTTACAATAACGGCCACTAATAATGGTCCAAGTGATGCAACAGGAGTTAATGTTGCAGAAACATTGCCAGCTGGCTATACCTTAGCAAACTCAGTCCCTTCGATAGGAACATATAATGGAACAACTTGGTTTATAGGAAATCTGGCTAATGGAGCAACTGCCACTTTAACCATAACCGCTACTGTCAATGCTAGCGGTTCTTATGCCAATACGGCTACCATTTCAGGAAATGAACCCGATCCTACACTACCAAACAATATAAGCACGAGCATACCAACACCGGTGGCAAGCAGTGACTTGTCGGTAGTAAAAACAATTAGCAACCTATCTCCTACAGTAGGCACAAACGTAACATTTACCATAACGGCGACCAATAACGGTCCAAGTAATGCAACAGGAGTAAACGTTACCGAAACACTGCCAGCGGGCTATACTTTTGTGAGTGCAACCCCATCTGTTGGAACCTATAATGGCACTAATAATTGGGCTATAGGAAATTTGGCTAATGGCGTAAATGCAACTTTAACAATAGTTGCCACTGTTAATGCAACTGGTCCATACGCCAATACCGCTACTATTGCAGGGAACGAGACAGATCCTGAATTATCAAATAATACAAGTACAGCTACCCCTATACCTGTATTTAGCTCTGATTTATCAATTGTTAAAATAATTAATACTGGTTCCCCAATAGTCGGTACCAATGTAACCTTTACCATAACAGCTACAAATAATGGTCCTAGTAATGCAACAAATGTAAATGTTGCAGAAACGCTGCCATCTGGTTATACGTTTGTGAGTGCAACCCCATCTGTTGGAACTTATAATGGCACCACAAATTGGGCTATAGGAAATTTGGCTAATGGTGCAAATGCAACTTTAACAATAGTTGCTAAAGTTCTTCCAAGTGCCACCAATAGTTACGCTAATACGGTGACTATATCAGGAAATGAACCAGATCCAACAACGCCAAATGACACAAGTACAAGTACGCCAATACCTATAGCAAGTGCAGATCTATCGGTTGTTAAAACTGCGAGTATAGGAGATCCTGTTGTGGGAACAAATATAACTTTTACCATAAGAGCTACCAACAATGGACCGAGTAACGCCACAGGAGTCAGCGTTGCAGAAACGCTTCCTTCAGGTTATACCCTTGTGAGTTCAACACCATCAGTTGGTTCTTATAATGGCACAACTTGGAACATTGGCAATATGACTAATGGAACAAGTGAAACCCTAACCATAATTGCAACAGTTCTTCCAAGTGCGACCAACGATTACGCGAATACAGCTACCATTTCAGGAAATGAGTCCGATCCTTCCTTGTCAAACAACACAAGTACTGTTACCCCAACGGCAATACCAAATGCAGATATATCGGTTGTTAAAACGGTTAGTACCAACTCTCCAAGAGTAGGAACTAACGTAACTTTTACAATAACAGCTACTAATAATGGGCCAAGCAATGCCTCAGGAATAGTTATTGAAGAAATACTGCCAGCGGGATATACTTTTATAAGTGCAACACCAAATATTGGGAATTGGACAGAACCAAATTGGACAATCGGAAGTTTAACAAATGGATCAAGTGCCACTCTAACGATATTGGCTAAAGTTAATGCTACAGGTCCGTATGCTAATACAGCATCTGTTACCGGAAGCGTTCCTGTTGATCTTGTACCGGCAAATAACTCAAGTACAAGCACGCCAACTCCAGAAGCAAGTGCTGATTTATCAGTTGTTAAAACAGTCAACACACATACTCCAATAGTTGGCACCAATGTAACTTTTACGATAACAGCTGCCAATAATGGTCCAAGTAATGCTACAAATGTAAATGTACAAGATATACTGCCGTCGGGTTATACTTTTGTAAGCGCTACTCCAAGTACAGGATCATGGTCAGCACCAAACTGGACAATTGCTAATTTAGCCAATGGCGCAAGTGCTAGCATAACAATCATCGCAACAGTCATGTCAAGTGGCATATACGACAACACAGCCTCGATTTCAGGAACTGAAACTGATCCAGTATTGTCAAACAATACAAGTACAGTCCAGCCAATAGTTCCAATATTTAGATCTGACTTATCTGTGGTTAAAACAGTAAATACCAATTCTCCAATAGTTGGTACGAATGTAATTTTTACAATTACCGCTACTAATAATGGCCCAAGTGATGCCACAGGAGTGAACGTTGTCGAAACATTGCCAGCAGGCTACACTTTTGTTAATGCAAGCCAGTCGGCTGGTCTATATAATGGTCTAAATTCGTGGAATATAGGTAATTTATCAAGTGGAGCAAGCGGTACTTTAACAATAATAGCTACAGTAAACGCAACTGGCCCTTATGCTAACACGGCATTTATTTCAGGCGACCAGCCAGATCCATCTACAGCAAACAATACTAGTATAAGCACGCCAATACCAGTGGCTAGCAGTGATGTATCTGTCACTAAAACAGTCAATACCAGTTCTCCAATAGTTGGCTCGAATGTAATTTTTACAATTGCAGCCACCAACAACGGGCCAAGCGATGCCACGGGAGTCAGTGTTGCCGAAACACTGCCGTCGGGCTATACTTTTGTCAGCGCAACGCCATCGGCAGGAACCTAT
>NZ_QJRH01000008.1 GCF_003254545.1 Flavobacterium tistrianum | reverse complement strand
TATGTCAGTGATATTTTTGTTCTTATCGGCAATCATATTTCCGTTATCATCATAACTGTAATCATCTCCAATTTTATTGACATCGTTAAATCCGCTGGTGTTATTGGAATTATCTTCAACTTTAGACAGTTGGTTTGAGTTTGCCAGATAAGTATAAACTAAATCGTCCATATCTAGATTGCCTACTTCAGGGTCGTAATCTCCCTTGCGGATCAGCTTCATTATA
>NZ_QJRH01000071.1 GCF_003254545.1 Flavobacterium tistrianum | reverse complement strand
ATAATTTCCTTTTGGCGTGTTTGGCGCAACAGTGATAGTGTAATCTGAATTTAAAGTTAATCCTGTAGGAAGCGTTCCGATAATTTCAAACTTAACTTCTCCAGCTCCTGTTCCAACTACGATTGGGCTTCCGTTTAATTTATCATTTGCTGTTAATGCTATTGTTTTTCCTCCGATATTTCCGTTTATTGAAGCTATCACATCTTCAACGGCATCGATTACCGGCATAGCAACTGTAACTTTCACAGTATTTGAACTGCAGTTGTCTGGATTCAGTTTCTCGCAGATTTCATACGTCAGCTCATAATCTCCTGCTGGCGGATTTGCTCCTAAAACAATGTTTCCATTTGCATCTACAGTCAGATATCCTTTTGGATCTGCCGATGTAGTTTTCAGCGTAACATCTGACGGATTTAACGGCTGGGCATTTTTTGTGTCATTGTCAAAAACATTCTTCCCTAATGCCTGAGGAACATTCGATCCTAAAACTGAAGGAATTTCATCTGCATTTGCTACAAGATTTCCTGCTGTTACAGGCACAGTAATAGTTACTGAATCGCAGTTTGTTGGATTTGTGTTTTCGCAGATTTTATATTCTACATTGTAATTTCCTTTTGGCGTATTTGGCGCAACAGTAATAGTTCCATTTGCATTTAATGTCAATCCTGTCGGAAGCGTTCCAATAATTTCAAACTTAACTTCTCCTGCAGCTGTTCCAACCACAATTGGATTTCCATTTAATTTATCATTTGCAGTCAATGAAATTGTTGTTCCTCCGATATTACCGTTTATTGAAGCTATAACATCTTCAACTGCATCAATTACCGGCAAACCAACTGTTACTTTCACAGTATTTGAACTGCAGTTGTCTGGATTCAATTTCTCGCAGATTTCATAAGTCAATTCATAATCTCCTGCTGGCGGACTTGCTCCTAAAACAATGTTTCCATTTGCATCTACAGTAAGATATCCTTTCGAATCTGCCACTGTAGTTTTCAGCGTAACATCTGACGGATTTAACGGCTGGGCATTTTTTGTGTCATTATCAAAAACATTCTTCCCTAATGTCTGAGGAACATTCGATCCTAAAACTGATGGAATTTCATCTGCATTTGCTACAAGGTTTCCTGCCGTTACCGGTACGGTAATAGTTACTGAATCGCAATTAGCAGGAACTGCACCTATTTCGCAAATTCTATACTCTAGATCATAATTTCCTTTTGGCGTATTTGGCGCAACAGTAATAGTTCCATTTGCATTTAATGTCAATCCTGATGGCAAAGTACCAACAATATTTATTGCAACTTCTCCAGAATTGATTCCAATTGCAGCTTGTTTTCCATTTAATGTATCATTTCCTATTAGAGATACCGTTGTCCCGCCAATATTTCCATTAATTGGATCAATAGTATCTAGTACTGCGTCTATTGTATTTACAACTTTAACTTCCGCAACTGCTGTCTTGCAGTTTGCAGGATTTGCGCCTTTCTCGCAGATTTCATAAGTAATGCTGTAAGTTCCGCTAGGCGTGTTTGCCGCTAGAGTTACATCTCCGTTTGCATCAACGCTTAATGGTCCTGATGAATCTATTGTAACAACTGTATTTCCAGACGTAACAAATGCTCCGTCTAAAGTGTCATTTGTTTTTACATTTCCGATAGTTGCCGATGTTGATCCTGAAGTTTTTGTTCCGAAATCGTCTTTAACCGCAATTAAGCCGTTTTCAACCTTAACTTCTGCTGTTGCTGTCTTGCAGTTTGCTGGATTCGCACCTTTCTCGCAGATTTCATAAGTAATGCTGTAAGTTCCGCTTGGCGTGTTTGCCGCTAGAGTTACATCTCCGTTTGCATCAACGCTTAATGGGGCATCACTGTGAACTGATACAACTGTATTTGCATTAGTAACAGCCACTCCATTTAAAGTGTCATTTGTTTTTACATTTCCAATTGTTGCTGCTACGGATCCCGAAGATTTTGTTCCAAAATCATCATTATTAGCGCATAAGATTGATTTTATAACAAAACTTACATCACTAGAAAAACATCCATTAGAAGATACTGAAATAATATAACTCCCTGCAGGTGCTGTAATTGTGCCTGCATTATTTGTAACTCCAGTTGAAGGAGTTATTGTATAATTATAAGCTGAATTGTAATTATTAATACTAAAGCTTCCCTTTGCATCTAAACATGTTGGCTGTGTTATAGCACTTAATACTGCCGCTGCTGGCGTCGCATTTACTGTAACCGATACCGAAGTTCTTGAGCTCTCGCATCCGTTTGTTGTTTGGCTTACGTAATAAGTTCCTGTTGCAAGTGTTTCAGTTCCTGCATACAGAGTCCCGCCCGTATTGGCGCTGTACCATTTATATGATGCTCCTGATGGAGACAGGTCGCTTACTTTTTTATTGTCCGATGAACAGAATGTTTGAGCTGAAGCTGTCGGTGCTGATGGCGTAGCATTCACTGTATCCCATAACGAAGTTCTCAAACTCTCGCATCCGTTTGTTGTTTGGCTTACGTAATAAGTTCCTGTTGCAAGTGTTTCAGTTCCTGCATACAGAGTCCCGCCCGTATTGGCGCTGTACCATTTATATGATGCTCCTGATGGAGACAGGTCGCTTACTTTTTTATTGTCCGATGAACAGAATGTTTGAGCTGAAGCTGTTGGTGCTGATGGCGTAGCATTCACTGTAACCGATACCGAAGTTCTCAAACTCTCGCATCCGTTTGTTGTTTGGCTTACGTAATACGTTCCTGTTGCAAGTGTTTCAGTTCCTGAATACAGAGTCCCGCCCGTATTGGCGCTGTACCATTTATATGATGCTCCTGATGGAGACAGATCGCTTACTTTTTTATTGTCTGAAGCACAGAACGTTTGACCAGAAGCTGTCGGTGCTGATGGCGTAGTATTCACTGTAACCGATACCGAAGTTCTTGAACTCTCGCATCCATTTGTTGTTTGGCTTACGTAATACGTTCCTGTTGCAAGCGCTTCAGTTCCCGTGTATAGAATTCCGCCTGTATTAGCGCTGTACCATTTATATGATGCCCCTGATGGAGACAGATCGCCTATTTTTTTATTGTCTGATGAACAAAACGCTTGGGCAGAAGCTGTCGGTGCAGTTGGCGTAGTATTCACCGTAACCGATACCGAAGTTCTTGAACTCTCGCATCCGTTTGATGTTTGGCTTACGTAATAGGTTCCCGTTGCAAGTGTTTCAGTTCCTGCATACAGAGTGCCGCCTGTATTGGCGCTGTACCATTTATATGATACTCCTGATGGAGACAGATCGCCTACTTTTTTATTGTCTGATGAACAGAATGTTTGAGCTGAAGCTGTCGGTGCTGATGGTATAGCATTTACCGTAACAGTTGTTGCTGTTGAAAATGCACTATAACATCCTGAAGCATTAGATACTTTAACACTATAATTTCCTGAAGCTGATACAATAATTGATTGTGTTGTTGCTCCTGTTGACCATAAATAACTGCTTCCTCCTGTAGAAGTCAAAGTTACACTACTTCCTTGGCAGAAAGTTGTTGCTCCATCTGCTGAAATTGAAGGTGCTGTCGGTGTAGGATTTACAGTGACAGACACTAAAAGCCTTGTACTTTCACAACTATTAATAGTTTGACTTACATAATAATTACCTGAAGTTAAAGTTTCGTCTCCTGAATATTGTGTACCTCCTGCACTTGAATCATACCATTTTAAGTTAGATCCTGTTGCAACTAAATCTTTTACTTTTTTATTTTCTGATGAACAGAAAGTTTGTGTTGATGCTGAAGGTGCAGTTGGAGTTTGATTTACAGTTACATTTACAGCTGTTCTTAAACTTTCACATCCATTTGTTGTCTGGCTTACATAATAAGTTCCTGTTGCAAGTGTTTCATTTCCTGCATACAAAGTTCCACCTATGTTAGCATTATACCATTTATATGATGCTCCTGAAGGAGATAAATCACTTACTTTTTTTAATTCTCCAGAACAAAAAGTTTGAGATGAAACTGTAGGGGCAGCGGTATTATTTATTGTTACAGAGACTGTAGTTCTTGTGCTCTCTCCACAGTCATTTGTTTGACTTACATAATAATTCCCTGATGATAAAGTTTCAGTTCCTGCATATAAACTACCTCCTGTAGCAGCACTATACCATTTATAAGCAGCTCCTGAAGGCGTTAAATCGCTCACTTTTTTATTATCATTTGCGCAAAATGCTTGAGAAGAAACCGTTGGCGCAGATGGTCTTGTATTTATCGTAACAGTAACCTTTGTTCTTGCACTTTCTCCGCAACTATTTGCTGTCTGGCTTACATAATAGTCTCCATTAGTTAGACCTTGCGATAATAAAAGCGCAGTACCTCCTGAAGATACATTATACCATTTTAAACTTGCACCTGTCGCTTGTAAATTATTAACTGTACTATTATCTGCAGCACAAAATGATTGTGACGCAGCAGCAACTGGAGCCGAGGATTTAGAATTCACAGTCACACGAACTCTAGTTCTTGAGCTTTCACAGCCATTCAAAGTTTGACTAGCATAATAATCTGTGTTATTAGTCAATGCTAAATTTGATGCTAATACAGTATTACTGCTATTACTACTATACCATTTTATATTATTTCCTGTTACGATCAAATCTCCGACAGTTTTATTCTCTGAAGAACAGAATGTTTGATCAGAAGCTGTAGGTGCTGGTGAAAAATTAACTGTAACAGCTGCTGAGCTATTACTAACGCAACCAGAACTATTTACTATTTGAAGAGTATATGTTCCATCAGTTGTAACCGTTATACTTTGTGTAGTAGCACCAGTTGACCATAAATAAGAGGTTCCATTATATGAAGCGGCAGTATTATCTGCCTTTAAAACTGTAGAAGCTGAAGTTACACACAATGTCGCGTTTCCATTAATTTTTGGAGTTAATGGTTGCGGATTAATTGTCACCACAACTGGTTTTATAAAAGTACATCCATCTGCAGAAACTGCTTTTATGTAATAAGTTCCTGAAGCAGTAACAGCATTCGGTGAAGATAATGCTGTTGTTGCACCTGAGTTTGTCCAGTAAGAAAGTGTCAAATTTGAAGAACTTCCTGCTGTTACAGCAGAAGCTGTCAAATTAACAGTCGAAGGTGCGCAAACTGAAGCTGGATTAGTTACAACAAGATTTGCAGATTTTGGATTTACCGCCACACTCGCAGAATTGTTTGCTGTATTGGTATCTACTCCATTTGGTAATGCTGCTGTGTTTGTATAATTTCCAGATGCATTTACTGTCGCAACAATTTTTAATGTAATTGAAGATTGTGCCTCCACATCACCAATAGTCCAAATCCCTGTTGTTGCATCATACACGCCAACAGAGGGTGTCGAATTTACATACGTATAGCCAGAAGGAAGCAAATCAGTTACTGAAATTCCAGAAACATTATTCCCTCCCAAATTACTAACCTTAACCGTAAATTCTACATTAGATCCAATACAAGGTGTAGCATTATCAACTGCTTTAGTAATTCCTAAATCAGTACATAAAGTTACCGAAGCTGTTTTAGAAGGAGTTTGAGCTCCACATGCCAATGTATAAGACACTGAATAATTACCAGTTTTTGTCGCAATATATGTCGAAGAATTAGCGCCACTAATTGCTACGCCATTGTAATACCACTGATAAGGATCAAAACCCGATTGTGTTGTTAATTTGGCAGTATTGTTTGTACATCCACCTCCTTCAATATAAGTTAAAGTAGGATCTTCTGGTAGAGATGCAAAAGTCGAGAAAAAACCAGCCATCGAAAAACCTCCTGCTTGCTGCACTATAGAAACAGTAAGCTTAGCTTTACTTTCAATTGAAAGAACTTCAGGTCTTCCAATTTGTTCACTATTAAAATTTATTATATACCAACCTGTAGAACCTATCTGATAACGATTCCCTACTCCAGATATGCTGGTAGTTTTAACACCATTAATAGTAACATCTTCAGAAGCACTTCTTAATAAAATATATCCAAAATAATCTAAATTAGATGAGTTATAGCTTTTAAATTTAGATGTTTCAATAAATTCAGAACCTCCACATTCCGACACTGGTGCAATAGTTGAAATATCAACCTCACAGCCTTGCGCCGTTCCGGAAAACACAGCTACCCTCTTGTTTGCAACAATACGTGAAGCTGTAAAATTGGTATTATTTGAACCATTAACAAAAGTATAAAACTTACCTGCCTTATCTAAAACAACTGTATTTCTAGTTACTAATGCTCCAGTAGTAGAATACCCTTCAACAGTTACAGATGTATCATCTTGTGTTGCAACTACAGTAGTCTGCTCTGCTGTACTATTACCTGTTCCTCTTTCTAAAAAATATTCTGTTCCTAAAACAGCTTCAGGTGGAATTTGATTATACGCACTATCACCACAACCGCCCGGGGTATCAATTGCAGCAGACGTATTCATCACAATTGGGTTCGAAGATTCAACTAAAGTTCCTATAGGGGCTTTAAATAAATAACTCTGTCCAACATTTAAGGTAGTAGTAACAATATTATTAAGTTTTATTGTTGTATTATTAGCAGTAGCCATAATACTATAAATCGGACGTTGATCTCCATAATTATTAAAATTACCTAACGACCCGTCTCTATAATATCCAACTCGAAATCTTACTCCAAGACCTGCATCACCAAAGCTTGTTAATGCAGCATTTCCTTTAATCTGCTTATCTATATCTTGACCTGTTAAAGCGTCAGAAGCCACATTTCTTAAATTAATAGAAACAGGAGCGCTACCTTCTACAATTAATCCTATGCCATTTAAAACGGTGTCAAAAGCATATGCCTTTGTTCCTGTTGGACTAGGTGCACCAATAAATCTATATACAGCAGGAGCTCCTTTACTTGCTGTTAAGTTAGTTACTAGTGTTCCATCGCTTTTTGATACACGAATATTTACAGTGCTTACAGAATTTGTTGCTATAACAATTTCATTAGCATTATTAAAATATTGCCAAGGGGCTGGTGCAATGTAATGCTTAGTATAAAATTGAGCCGAAACACTGTAAGCATTTAGTAATAAAAAAACAATAAGAAAAATTAGTCTGGAAAATCCAGACTTACAAAAAGTAGAGTTACGCATAGACAACTTGAGTTTGTGGAACAGAAATTTTGAATGCTAAAAAACGGATGATCATTTTTTGCATCTTGATGAGATACGTGAAAAAATATAAAATGGATTTAGAAAAACTAGAAATAGTTTTTTCAAGACTTACATACAAAAAAGGCATTATGTAGACCATTGTCATATAGTAAAATAAAGACTATAAAAGTCTTTCTGGTTTTAAATTAAGTAGATTTGGAAAGCGCGAAAGTATATCTAGGAACGACAACTATCCTCATTATTCCGACAAAGTGCACATAAACTCGTTAAACAACCGTTTTTAACAATTGTTCATCACTTGAAAATCAAAAATCTATAAACATTCAGCAATAAAACAGTTGAATTTTCTTAAATATTTGCAATAATCAAGAGTTCTTACAGAATTTATTGACAAATAAGTAATTAAACGTAGGAAATAAAAACGATGAAATAGGAAATGATACTTTCAATAAAAAACACTGAAAACCAACAACATAAACAAAACAAACATTGATATGCTATTGCAAAAACTTGATGTTACGTTTTAGTCCGTCAAATTTTGTTCTCTTGATTGGTGAATTTTTAAAGACTGTTCGGAAAGTTTCCTCAGTAATCTCTAACCAGTCTTTTTTAGTAAAGGAAAGTAAATCTGGATTAGGATTAAACAAAGGCTCCGAGTGTGGTTTTGAAAATCGATTCCATGGACAAACATCTTGGCAAGTATCACAGCCAAACATCCATTCATCAAATTTTCCTTTCATCTCTTCAGGAAGATTTTCTTTTAATTCGATGGTGTAATAAGAAATGCATTTACTGCCATCAACAATGTAGGGAGCTACAATTGCTTGCGTGGGACAAGCATCAATACAGGCTGTACAAGAACCACAATGATCTGTGACAGCATAATCATATTCTAATTCTAAATCAATAATAAGTTCGGCTATAAAATAAAAAGAGCCAACTCTTTGAGTAATCAAATTACTGTTTTTTCCAATCCAACCTAAACCGCTTTTAGCTGCCCAAGCTTTATCTAAAACTGGTGCAGAATCGACAAAAGCACGTCCAGAAACTTCACCAATATTTTCTTGAATAGAGTGAAGAAGTTCTTTCAATTTATCCTTAATTACAAAATGGTAATCTTGTCCGTAAGCGTATTTGGAAATCTTAAAACTTTCATCATTTTGGAAGGAATCAGGATAATAATTAAGTAAAAGTGATACGACACTTTTTCCGTCATCTACCAATAAAGTTGGGTCTAAACGTTTGTCAAAATGGTTTTCCATGTATGCCATCTGACCATTACGATTATTCTTCAACCAATTTTCAAGACGAGGTGCTTCCTGTTCTAAAAAACCTGCTTTAGATATACCGCAAGAAAGAAATCCAAGTCTTTTGGCTTCCTCTTTTATAAATTTCGAATATTTTTCTTTAGAATTAATCATTATCTTTCAGAAAAAACAACTTCAACACCAACAGGTTTTAAGGTAATCAACGGATTAAACTTGACAATATCTTCTATTGCAACCACTTTGTATTTTTTAACAATATAAGAAATTGCTAAACACATTTCATAAATAGCGAAACCAGCACCAATACACATTCTTGGTCCAGCTCCAAAAGGATAAAAATATTGCATCGAACGCTTTTTCTGTTCTCCTAAAAAACGATCTGGATTGAATTCATCTGGATTATCCCAATACTTTGGATTTCGGTGCAATTCATAAAAAGAAACACCAATCAAAGTATCTTTTTTGATATTAAATTTTCCTAAAACATCATCTTCCACATTTTGTCGATCTGTAATCCAAGCCGGCGGATATAAGCGCATTGATTCATTCAATACGGCGTTTATATAAGTCATTCTTTGCAGTTGCTCTATAACATCATTGTTTTCAGATTCAACTTTAAGAATTTCTTCATATACCTTTTGCTGAACATCTGAATTGCTCCCCAGTAATTGTAATGTAAAAGTCAAGGCATTGGCAGTTGTTTCATGTCCAGCAATAAATAAAATTTTTATTTCATCTATTAATTGTTCAACTGACATTCCTTCGCCAGTATCTTCATAACGAGTTTCCAAAAGCATATTAAGTAAATCATTTACTTCGCTTTTTGAAGCAACTCGTTCTTCAATAATACTTCGAATGATTGCATTATTTTCTTCAGCCAATAGAAGATGTTTTTTCACTTGACCGCTAATAGCAAACCACCATCCTTTATGTGGAAGTCGAATTTCTTTAATTAGGAAATTTTGAACTGTTTCGATAATATATTTTATCCGATTCAACTTTTCTTCTGCAATAGAAAATTGAAATAATGATTTGGCAACAACATTAAAAGCCAGTTCACTCATTAAAGGAAAAAGATCCATTACCTTATTTTCCTCTATTCCTTCTAACTCAGAAATGATTGTCGTCTTCATATTACCAACCAGCTGATTCATCTTTTGTTTATGAAATGCTGGCTGAATAAGTCTACGCTGCTTTAACCAATATTCTCCATCAACTGTTAATAATCCTTTACCCAAATATTTAGATAAATAAACAGACTGGAACTTGGACTTATGGTAGTTCTTATGATTTTTTTGAAGGATGTATTGAGCAACCTCATTATCTCTAGATAAAATAATGTGTCGAGATTTTCCTATTCTTATAGAAAATGAATCTCCAAAATGCTCAAAATATTTTTTATGATATGGTATCGGATTTCTACGAACTCCTTCGGCGTCAACAAAAAATCTTAAAATAGAGAGCTTTGGCGGATAATTATATTTTTTACTTATAGACATTTCTATCAGTATTAAAACAATTCTCCCTGAATATTTGTATTTACTTTTCCGAGATGTTTATAAGCCTTATCTGTAACTTCTCTACCACGAGGAGTCCTCATGATAAATCCTTCTTGAATTAAAAAAGGTTCGTACACTTCTTCAATAGTTTCACTGCTTTCACTAACGGCAGTGGCTAAGGTTGAAAGTCCAACCGGACCTCCTTTGAATTTATTGATGATGGTCAACAATATTTTATTATCCATTTCATCCAATCCATGAGCATCTACATTAAGTGCTTTTAAAGCATATCTCGAAATTTCTATATCAATTCTTCCGTTTCCTTTAATTTGTGCAAAATCACGAACTCGTCTTAATAAAGCATTTGCAATACGAGGTGTACCTCGGCTTCTACCCGCAATTTCAATCGCAGCTTCTAAATCAATAGGCATTTTTAAAATAGAAGCACTTCTTTCAACAATAGTTGTTAAAAGTTCAGTAGTGTAATATTGTAAACGAGAAGATATTCCAAAACGAGCACGCATCGGTGCCGTTAATAATCCTGAACGAGTAGTTGCCCCAATTAGAGTAAAAGGATTTAAATTAATTTGAACCGTTCTTGCATTTGGACCAGATTCAATCATAATATCAATCTTGAAATCCTCCATCGCAGAATACAAATACTCTTCAACAACAGGACTAAGTCTATGAATCTCATCAATGAATAAAACATCTCTTTCATCTAAGTTAGTTAGCAAACCAGCCAAATCACCGGGCTTATCTAATACTGGACCAGAAGTGATTTTAATACCAACTTGCAGCTCATTGGCTAAGATATTTGCCAAAGTAGTTTTTCCTAGACCTGGAGGACCATGAAAAAGGGCATGGTCAAGCGCTTCTCCACGCTGATTGGCAGCAGCAACAAAGACTTTCAAATTTTCCAAAACTTGATCTTGTCCGGCGAAATCATCAAATGATAGCGGACGCAATCTTTTTTCAAGATCTAACTCTTCTGAGTTGTATCCTTTAGTAGTAGGATCTAGATTTTCATTCATCCCACAAAGATATATAAACTAATCAGTTTCTAAAACAGTTAAACTGAACGATTAAAACTTTAACTAAACAAAAAGGCTGTCATCTCTGACAGCCCTTGATTATTTCTAGTGGTGTAAAACTTCTTCACCTTCTTTCATTGGTACATTTTGAGGAACAAAATCTACATCGTGATTAGGGTTACTATAGTCATACGGCCAACGGTATACGTGAGGAATTTCTCCTGGCCAGTTTCCGTGGATATGCTCAACTGGCGTAGTCCACTCTAAAGTTGTAGACTTCCATGGGTTTTGAACTGCTTTCTTACCGTAGAAAATACTGCTAAAGAAGTTGTATAAGAATACTAATTGGAACGCACCTCCTACAAGAGCAAATGTTGTAATTAAAACATTCACATTTTGTAAATCATCAAATAATGGGAAGTTAGTATTTGTATAGTAACGTCTTGGTAAACCAGCTAATCCGATAAAGTGCATTGGGAAGAAAACTCCATAAGCACAAACTGCAGTTACCCAGAAGTGGATGTAACCTAAGTTTTTGTTTAACATTCTTCCGTACATTTTAGGGAACCAGTGGTAAATACCAGCAAACATTCCGTAAAGTGCAGAGATACCCATTACTAAGTGAAAGTGAGCAATTACGAAGTAAGTATCGTGAACGTTAATATCTAATGTACTATCTCCTAAAATGATTCCTGTTAAACCTCCAGTGATGAAAGTAGAAACCATTCCGATAGAGAATAACATCGCAGGGTTGAATTGTAAGTTACCTTTCCATAAAGTTGTAATCCAGTTAAAAGCTTTTACAGCAGAAGGGATTGCAATCAATAAAGTTGTAAAAGTAAATACAGATCCTAAGAAAGGATTCATACCTGAAATAAACATGTGGTGACCCCAAACGATAGTTGATAAGAATGCAATTGCAAGAACTGACATAATCATCGCTCTGTAACCGAAAATTGGTTTACGAGCATTTGTTGCCATAATTTCTGAAACAAGACCCATTGCTGGTAAGATTACAATGTAAACCTCAGGGTGACCTAAGAACCAGAATAAGTGCTCAAACAATACTGGAGAACCTCCTTGGTAGTGTAAAACCTCTCCTGCAATATAGATATCAGATAAGAAGAATGAAGTTCCAAAACTTCTATCAAAAATCAATAATAAAGCTGCAGATAATAAAACTGGGAATGAAATAACACCAATAATAGCTGTTACGAAAAATGTCCAGATTGTAAGTGGAAGTCTAGTCATAGACATTCCTTTAGTTCTTAAGTTAAGTACAGTAACGATGTAGTTCAAAGATCCCATTAAAGAAGATGCAATGAAAATAGCCATAGATACTAACCATAATGTCATACCTGTTCCTGATCCTGGAATTGCTTGTGGCAATGCACTTAAAGGAGGGTAGATTGTCCATCCTGCAGATGCTGGTCCAGCTTCAACAAATAAAGAACATAACATTACAACTGCTGATAAGAAAAACAACCAGTATGAAATCATATTCATAAATCCAGATGCCATATCTCGTGCTCCAATTTGAAGTGGAATCAATAAGTTACTGAATGTTCCACTCAAACCAGCCGTCAGTACAAAGAATACCATGATGGTACCGTGAATTGTAACTAAAGCTAGATAAATATCATTTGCCATTACACCATCAGGTGCAAATTTATCTCCTAATAAAACATTAAATATTTTGAAAGACTCTTCTGGCCACGCTAACTGCATTCTGAAAAGCAAGGACATTGCAATCCCAATTACTCCCATAACAATACCAGTAATCAAGTATTGTTTAGCAATCATTTTGTGATCAATACTAAAAATATATTTAGTAATGAACGTGTCTTTATGATGATGTTCGTGCTCGTGATCGTGTCCGTGATCGTGACCGTGCGCTTCTGCTGACATATAATTGTACTTTAAATTTTCTTAATAATATTATTTCATCGCAACTTTAGCTACAGCAGCTTTAACAGTATCAACAACTGTTTTAACAGTGTCAATTACTTTTGCAGCAGTATCTGTAGTTGGTGCAGCTCCTTCAGCTGGTTTCTCAGCAGCAGCTGCCGCTTTAATATCTTGAGCTAAAGTAGTTTTCTCACTTAACCATTTTTTGTAATCCTCCGGAGAATCAACTACAACTTTCATTTGCATATTGTAGTGAGAAGCTCCACAAATTTTATTACATAATAATAAATAATCAAATGTGTAAGGATCTAAAGCTGTACCACCTTTTGCAACTAACTCAGCACTTTTTTCAGCTCTAAGTTTGTTGATGTGTGCCACTTTTTCAACCATAAATGGTAACTCTCTATATTCCGCAGTAGTATAAGTTGGAACGAAAGCAAATTCAGTAACCATACCTGGAACACAGTTCATTTGTGCTCTAAAGTGAGGAAAGTAAGCAGAGTGCAATACATCCTGAGAACGCATTTTAAAGTGAACTTTTTTTCCTTTAGGAATGTGTAATTCTGAAACTACAATATCATCTTGAGCATTAGGATCAGACATGTCAACTCCTAATGTATTAACTCCTTCAATTAAACGTACGTTAGCTTTACCTAAAACATTGTCTTGTCCAGCATATCTAGCTGTCCATTTAAATTGTTGAGCGTATAATTCGATTTCGATTACATCTTCATCTTTATCAACAAACATAATGTTATTCCAAGCATATAATCCGTAAAGGATCAAACAAGCTAAAACAACAGATGGAATAATACTCCAGATTGCTTCTAGTTTATTACTATCAGCAAAGAATAATGCTTTTCTATCCTTGTTTCCTCTATTTTTAAAAGAAAACCAGTAAAGCAAACCTTGCGTAATAACTTGAACTGTAAAGATTAAAACCCAAGTAATATTCATTAAATTATCTACTAAACCACCGTGCTCAGAAGCAGGAGTATGAAGTACCAAATTACCCCATTTTAGTAAACCATAAATCGTAAATATATAAATGAAAGCTAAAAAGCCAAACATAATATATCCCTGTACGTTATTGTCATTATCTGATGCAACCTGAGAATCATCAGAAGACGATCCTACCTGAGTAAGATCAAATATCTTCGTCAATTGCCATAATGCAACCGCTAATAAAACTAAAACTATAATTACCAACAAACTTGTCATCTGTTTACTTCTTTAAATATTAATAATGAAAATGTTTACTTTCTTCGATGAAAGGATTTCTTTTTGCAAGCAAAGGAGATTTAGTTAATGCAGTAAATACAACAAATATAAATAAACCTAAGAAGAAAAGAATTGATGCAATTTCAGGAACTCCAATAAACCATTTGTCTCCTACTGTACCAGGCATAATCATATTAAAGAAATCAACATAATGACCTAATAATATTACAATACCTGCCATTACAACAACCCAGTTAAGACGTTTGAAGTCAGTATTGATTAATATTAATAATGGGAAAACAAAGTTCATAACAACCGCTCCAAAGAAAGGAAGGTTATATAATTGAATTCTTGTTACAAAATAAGTTACCTCTTCTGGAATGTTAGCGTACCAAATCAACATGAATTGAGAGAACCATAAATAAGTCCAGAATACACTAATACCAAACATAAACTTAGCTAAATCATGGATATGACTTGTATTTACATACTCTAAATATCCTTTTGATTTTAAATAAATTGTTACTAATGCAATAGTTGTAATACCACTTACGAAGAAAGAAGCAAATACATACCAAGCAAACAATGTACTAAACCAGTGTGGGTCAAATGACATAATCCAATCCCAAGCCATGATAGACTCAGATACAATGAAGAATACTAAGAATCCTGCAGAAGCTTTGAAGTTCTTTTTGTAGTAAAGATCATCATTTGCCTCATCTTGCTCTAAACAGTTTTTTCTAGAATAGTATCGGTATAAGTTCCATCCTAACAAAAAGATAGCTGCTCTTACAATCCAGAAAGGAAAATTCAAATAACCAGATTTTCCAGCAATAATTGCATCATAATTAGCGTTTTTAGGATCTGTTACACCTTCACCTAACCAAACAAAGATATGGTTGAAGTGCAATCCGCATAAAACTAAGATGATAAAAAAGATAACAGAACCAGCTGGTAAATAAGCTGTGATACCTTGCATAACTCTAAACAAAACTGGAGACCAACCAGCTTGAGCAACTTGTTGGATAGCATAGAAAGCTAAAACTCCCATTGAAAGCAGTAAAAAGAAAATACAAGCTACATATACAGCAGACCAAGGCTTGTTTTGCAATTGGTGTAATACGTGCTCTAAATGTTTTTCGTGCTCATTTGCACCAGAAACTTCAGCATGTGCTGCTCCTTTGTGAGCGTCATGTCCAGCTTCAGCAGCTTCATGATGACCTGCTTCTTTGTGAGATGCCTCCGCTTTTTCTTCATGTGCAGCACCATGTGAACCATGTTCATCTGCAGCTAGTATTTTTTCAACTTCTTGAATATCTTTTGGTGCACTTAAAAAACCATACCCAATTCCTAATAAACCAACGGCCATTAAGATGATAGAAAAAGTTTTTAATTTACTTGAAAATGTATACATATCTATTACGATCAGTTTGTTCAACAATTATAATTGGCTTCTTAGTTTCAGAACATAGTCAGCAACTAACCAACGTTCGTGAGCACTTAATTGATTTGCATGTGAACCCATTGCATTTAAACCATAAGTCTCAACATGAAAGATACTTCCTTCAGTGATCTCTCTGTCTTTATAGCTAGGTACTCCAAGAAATTTCTCTCTCTCAACCAATTTACCTTTACCGTTACCAGCAGCACCATGGCAACTGATACAGTAAATTTCGAAAAGTTCTTTTCCTTTTCCAGAGTTTTTCTCTTCTTCTGTTAAAGGTGATTTTAAATTAGCTTTTGCTAATTCATAACCAGCAGTTGAATTTTCATATTCATAAGGTTCAAAACCTCTATTGATAGTTCCTGCAACAGGAAGCTGTCCTTCTTTTCCTCCCTTAAATATTTTTGCTTCTGAATATGGCTCGTAAGCAACAGATTCATACATATTAGGGAAATACTGATAGTTCGGTGCCGAATTATTGTGGCAAGATGAAACTAAAATAGTTATACCAACTAAAAGTGTTATTTTATATATCCTTTTCATAGCTACAATTAATTCTTTTCTATTACTTTAACTTCAACAGCTCCAGTTCCTTCAAAGAAAGAAACTAATTCAGCTTCGTTATCATTTACAGCAACCTCCATTAAAAAATGGTCATCAGTTGTTCTTACATCTGGGTTTTCAGCTTCTTTAAAAGGCCATAATCTACTTCTCATGTAAAAAGTAATTACCATTAAGTGAGCTGCAAAAAATACAGTCATCTCAAACATAATTGGGACAAAAGATGGCATATTTTGGATGAAACTAAAACTTGGTTTACCACCAATATCCTGCGGCCAATCATGAATCATGATGTAACCCATCATTGTTGTTGCAACAGAAATACCAACACATCCATATAAAAAAGCACATATTGCTAATCTTGTTGGTGCTAATCCCATGGCTTTATCCAAACCGTGAACCGGGAATGGAGTAAAAACCTCTTCAATATGATGATGAGCAGCTCTAGTTTTCTTTACTGCATTCATCAAAACGTCATCGTCATTATAAATGGCGTATATAACTTTATTACTCATGATGTGAATCTTTACTTTTTGCTCTTTCTCTAATGTAATTATCTCCTGTTCCTTTCAAAATTGTTTTAACCTCTGCCTGAGCAATTACAGGGAATGTTCTAGAGTATAATAAAAACAATACAAAGAAGAAACCAATTGTTCCAATGAAAATTCCAATATCAACAAATGTTGGTGAGAACATTGTCCAAGAAGATGGAAGGTAATCTCTATGTAAAGAAGTAACAATAATTACGAATCTTTCAAACCACATACCGATGTTTACAACAATCGAAATGATGAATGAGAACATGATACTTGTTCTTAATTTTTTGAACCACATGAACTGAGGAGAGAACACGTTACATGTCATCATTGACCAATATGCCCACCAGTAAGGTCCAGTAGCTCTGTTTAAGAATGCATATTGCTCATATTCTACACCTGAATACCAAGCTACGAATAACTCAGTGATATAAGCTACACCTACGATAGATCCAGTAATCATGATAATGATGTTCATTAACTCGATATGCTGTAATGTGATGTATGCTTCAAGGTTAGATACTTTTCTCATAACGATAAGCAATGTGTTTACCATCGCGAATCCAGAGAAAACCGCTCCAGCAACGAAGTATGGAGGGAAAATTGTTGTATGCCATCCAGGAATTACAGAAGTAGCAAAGTCCATAGATACAATTGTGTGTACAGAAAGTACAAGTGGAGTAGCTAAACCAGCTAATACTAAAGATACTTCTTCAAAACGCTGCCAGTCTTTTGCTCTACCGCTCCATCCAAAACTTAAGATAGAATACACTCTTTTGTTAAAAGGAGTAATAGCTCTATCACGAAGCATTGCAAAGTCAGGTAACAAACCAGTCCACCAGAAAACTAATGATACTGAAAGATACGTTGAAATCGCGAATACGTCCCAAAGTAAAGGTGAGTTAAAGTTTACCCATAAAGATCCAAATTGGTTTGGAATAGGTAATACCCAGTATGCTAACCATGGACGTCCCATGTGAATGATTGGGAAAAGACCTGCTTGAACTACAGAGAAAATAGTCATAGCTTCTGCAGAACGGTTGATGGCCATTCTCCAACGTTGACGGAAAAGTAATAATACCGCAGAAATTAATGTTCCAGCGTGACCAATACCAACCCACCAAACGAAGTTAGTAATATCCCAAGCCCAGCCAACTGTTTTATTTAATCCCCATGTTCCGATACCGGTAGATACGGTGTAAATTATACAACCTAACCCCCAAAGGAAGGCTATTAATGCGATTGAAAATACAATCCACCATTGTTTGTTTGCAGGCCCCTCAACAGGTGCAGCTACATCTACAGTTACATCGTGATAAGATTTATCACCTATAACTAAAGGTTTTCTAATGGGTGCTTCGAAGTGAGACGACATAATCCTTTATATTGTTTCTTAATTAATAATTTTACTAAGTATTTCTAACTTTAACATGGTAAACCACATTAGGTTTTGTACCTACATGCTCTAATAAGTGGTATGATCTTTCGTCAGCAGCTAATTTAGCAACTTTACTTTCTTTATCATTTACATCACCAAATATCATCGCTCCTGAAGAACAAGCACTAGAACAAGCTGTTTGGAATTCACCATCTCTAACTGGACGGCCTTCGTTTTTAGCTTTTAATTTAGTCGCTTGTGTCATTTGGATACACATAGAACATTTCTCCATAACACCACGAGAACGTACGTTAACGTCTGGATTAAGAACCATACGTCCTAAATCATCGTTCATATGATAATCGAACTCGCTGTTTTTGTTGTATAAGAACCAGTTAAAACGACGTACTTTATATGGACAGTTGTTTGCACAGTAACGAGTACCAACACATCTGTTGTAAGCCATATGGTTTTGGCCTTCGCGACCGTGAGAAGTTGCAGCAACAGGACAAACTGTTTCACAAGGTGCGTGGTTACAGTGTTGACACATTACAGGTTGGAATGCAACTTGAGGATTATCTCCTGCTTTTTCCATTTCATTAAATGTAGATAATGAACTAGATAAACCAGCAATTCCTTCTTTTCTTTCATTATCACCTTCAAAAGTACTTTCAGAAGAGTAGTATCTATCGATACGTAACCAGTGCATATCACGGCTTCTTCTTACCTCTGCTTTACCTACAACAGGAACGTTGTTTTCAGCGTGACAAGCGATAACGCAAGCTCCACATCCAGTACAAGCATTTAAGTCAATTGAAAGATTAAAGTGGTGACCAGTTGTGCGATCAAATGATTCCCAAAGATCTACAGTAGTAGCCTCAACTTCTTGGTGATCTAAAGATACCATTGGTTTTTCGTTCCAATGTTCAGCATCTTTAGTATTGAATATTTCTAAAGTAGTTTCTTTAATAATATCTCCTCTACCCATTAAAGTTTTCTGACCTTGAACACAAGCAAACTCGTGTACTCCTCCAGCTTTTGCTATAGATACAGATTGAACATTATTGAAACCTTTATATAAAGCGTAAGCATTTAAACCTACTTGCATTTCTTCTTTAAGAGCTGCTTTACGTCCGTAACCAAGAGCTAGTCCTAAAGTACCAACTGCTTGACCTGGCTGAACGATCACTGGAACATTTTCCAATTTAGTTCCGTCAACAGTAATAGTAGCATAACTACCATTTAATCCTCCATTTGCAACAATTTCATTTGATAAACCAAGTTTTTTAGCATCAGCATTAGAAACTGTAACATAGTTATCCCAAGAAACTCTTGTAATAGGATCTGGAAACTCTTGCAACCAAGGGTTGTTAGCGTGCTGTCCATCTCCTAATCCTGTTTTAGTATATAAAACTAATTCAAAATCACCAGCTGATTTAGATCTTGCAACCGCATTTGCAGCAGTAGCAGCATCAATAGCTCCTCCTGATAATGCTGAAGTTCCAAGAACAGCTACACCATCGTGTAATACTTTGTTCCAAGAAGCTCCTCCAGTATAAGCTCCAGAATTTGCTTTTAAATAGTCATAATAAGTACCAGCAACACCGTTTACTGACAATAAAACATCTTGAAATTGTTTTGTATTGAAAATAGGACGGATTGTAGGCTGAGTTAAACTGTAAGTTCCACTTGTAAGCTCAAGATCTCCCCAAGACTCTAAATAGTGAGGAGCTGGTGCAGCAATTGAAACAATTGATGCAGTTTCGTCTTCTTTTAATGAAAAAGCAACAGACGTTTTAACTTTTTTCAATCCTGAAACAAAAGCTTCTGAATCAGCCAAAGTGTAAACTGGGTTAACTCCGCTCATAATTAAAGTATGAACACTTCCTGCGTTCAAATCTTTAATTAACTGTGCAATTGCAGCATTAGAACCCTTTCTAATTTGTCTTGCTCCAGCAGTACTAAAAGCCTCACTAGCCAATACTTGATTGATAGCTAAAACTAATAATTGAGCATTTTTATCTTCAATTCCAGATACTAAAACTCCTTTTGAACCAGCAGCTTTAAGCTGTTGTGCAGCTTTTACTACTTCAGTTTTAAAGTTTCCTTCTAAAGCTACAGGAATAGAAGCACCTACAACAATATTATAAATTTGAACTAAAGCTTGCTTTTGAGCAGCTACAGTCATTGGAACACGCTTATCAGCAGCAGCTCCAGACAATGTCATGTTTGATTCAAATTGGAAGTGACGAGACATTTTTCCGTTTTGTGGAATACGTCCTTGTGCATATCCAGTATCATATCCTCCACCTTGCCAATCTCCTAAGAAATCAGCACCAACAGATACAATTAAAGAAGCTTTTGAAAAATCGTAATCTACTAAAGCTCTTTGACCGTATACAGCTTCAAAAGCATCTAATGCTTCAGATGAAGAAACTGCGTCATACACAACGTGCTTAGCATTTGGATTTTTAGCAATAAACTCAGCAATTAATTTTTCTGTAGATGGACTTGCTAAAGTATTAGTTAATAATACTACTTGACCACCTTTAGCTTTAGCATCTGCTAAACTTGATTTGATTTTCAAATCAACAGCCGACCAAGAAGAGTTTTGACCGTCTACTTTTGGCTCTTTTAAACGAGCGCTATCATACAGACCTAATATAGATGCATGAATTCTAGCATTCGCAGAAAATTTAGCTCCAGCAATTGTATTGTTTTCAATTTTAATTGGACGACCCTCACGAGTTTTCACCAAAAGATTAGCAAAATCAAATCCATCAAAAACTGTAGTTGCATAATAATCTGCAACACCAGGGATGATTTGCTCTGGTTGTAATACATAAGGGATAGACTTGTGAACCGGACCTTCGCAAGCAGCTAATGTTACAGCCGCCGTACTAAACCCTACGTACTTTAAAAAGTCACGACGTGAAGTTCCTGATGTAGATAAAGCCTCAGCATTACCCAAAAACTCATCAGTTGGAATTTCTTCAACAAATTCGTTATTTCTAAGCGCCTCAACAATAGAGCTATTTTCTAGCTCCTCAACACTTTTCCAGTATTTTTTGTTTGATGACATTGTATATATATATTAAAATCTTAATAAATCGATTAATAGTGGCATTTACCACACTCTAAACCTCCCATTTGCGCTGCAGTTAATTTCTCTACACCGTATTTTTTAGAAAGCTCAGCATGAATTTTGTCATAGTAAGCATTACCTTCCATCTTAACATCAGTTTTTCTATGGCAATCAACACACCATCCCATTGTTAATTTAGAGTATTGCTTCATGATTTCAAATTCTTGTACTGGTCCGTGACAAGTTTGACATTCAATACCAGCAACAGAAACGTGTTGAGAGTGATTGAAGTAAACGAAGTCAGGCAAGTTGTGAATACGAACCCATTTTACAGGCATTGTTTTTCCAGTATAAGCCTGTTTAGTCTTATCCCATCCAACAGCATCATATAATTTTTGGATTTGTGCATCGTAGAACGCTTTGCTGTACTCAGGAGTAGCAGTAGTTTCAGCAACCTCTGAAATGTTTTTATGACAGTTCATACAAACATTTAAAGAAGGAATACCAGCTGTTTTACTTACACGAGCAGCAGAGTGGCAATATTTACAATTGATTTCGTTATCACCAGCGTGAATTTTGTGAGAGTAGTGAATTGGCTGAATTGGCTCATAATTCTGATCTACACCTACTTGCATCAAGTATCCGTAAACAAAATAACCACTAGCCAAAAGCAAGAAGATTGCAGTTACTAGAACCAAGAATTGATTTTTAGCGAAAGCTTTCCAGATTGGAAGCCTTTCTTCTTTTGGAGCAACCTCAATACCGTTTTTATTTGCAACTTTAGTTAAAACCTTGTTTACCATGAACAACATCACAACTAAAATAGCCATAACAAGAGCAAGAGCCCCTAAAATAATGTTATTTGAAATAGCGCCATCTTGAACATTTGTTCCAGGAGGAGTTGCGGCACCACCTGTAGCCGCAGCAGGTTCAGCTTTAGGCTCAGAAGTATACGCTATAATATTATCAATATCTCCTTCAGACAATTGAGGAAACGAAGTCATAACAGCTTTGTTATTTTCCTCAAAAAGTTTAACAGCAACAGGATCACCTGACTTAATCATGTCAGAACTGTTATGCACCCACTTGTAAATCCAAGCCATATCATGCTTAGAAGCAACTCCCCTTAAAGCAGGACCAGTTGATTTAGCATCTAATTTGTGACATGCAGCGCAATTTGCATTAAAAAGTTCTTTCCCTTTTACTGGATCACCGCCTCCTGCAGCTGGAGCAGCCGCAGCAGCCTCAGGCGCCGCCGGAGCAGCAGCATCTTGAGCAAATGAAGTTAGGGAGAAAATTAACGTTAGCGATAAGCCAAGCAGTAATTTTCTTGAGATCGAATTATGGTTACCCACCTTTTTCATATAGTATAAATAATTGTCTACTAATTTTTGGTATGATTTTTTCTGTACTAAATCCAGCAAAAACCTATACCCTCTTTTAAAACTTGCACAAAAATACGACTTATGAGCTATTCTCAAAACCTTAAAATAGTCTTAATTATCAATTTATATCAATTCTAAATAATATTAAAATTTTACACTCAAACTTTAAATAGTATTTTTGCATAAAAACCATCACATTATGAGAATTTTAAGTCCTTCAAAAAGCCTTTTATTAACAATTACAACGATTGCTTTCGCGCACAATATTAACGCGCAAGACCAAAATTTAACATTGAATCAAGATCCTAAATTTGAGCAATTGCTAAATGAGAAACGCAAAATTAACACGTCAATAAATACAAACGATACTTATAGAATCCAAATCTTTAGCGGCAAAAGTGACGAGGCAAAAAAAACGTTATCGGATTTCAAAAGAGAAAATTCAGACATAGACGGAACTATCATTTTTAGCACTCCAAATTACAAGGTAATTGTTGGGAATTTTAAAACCAGAATAGAAGCCGAAAGAAATCTGGCAGAAATCAAGAAAAGATACAAAAGTGTCTTCCTACTTAAACCAGGTAAATAATTCATAAGAAACAAAAAAAAGCGGGATTTTCATCTCGCTTTTTTTTTGTTTCTTGTACAGCTCAGACAATCTTGTCAATAATTATCAATAATCAAATAATATCGATCCGACAATAAATTAATTAAGTTTCCAAAATCATATCAACCACAACCTTCAATCTAATTCACCACTTTAATCCCGCTAGCTAAAAAACGGATTTCTTCTTTCGGTGCTTTAATAGCATCAATCTCCGCTTTTGTCTTTTTAGCATCTTTCGCATAGTGCTTCAACTCTTCTACAGATGTGATTTTTTCTCTACATCACCTTCTAACACTACACTTTTACCTTTTAAGGCAGTCGGCACAAAAAAAGCATAATCTTTCATTTTAACAAAGAAAGACACCCCATTTTCCGCCTTAATGCTTACCCAACACCCTCTTTTGGGACATACATCTACAACCTCTCCCTTTACAGCAACATGTTCCAATTTGTTCACGTTATTCAAATCCTCCCCTAGCTCTGCGACTGAAATTGCCTTACTCGCAGAAACATTTGAAATATCTTCTCCATAATAATCACCAACTAGAGCATTTCCTGCAGGTGGAGCAGGTTTTTCTACAGCTTCTTGAGCAAAAGACAAAGCTGAAAAACTCATAAATAAAATCACCAAGTAAAAACTCTTTTTCATATTCGTTATTTTTTTAACAATATTAAAATCTAGATAAAATAAAAATACAATAATATACTAAACCAGCACTTTTCATCTTTAATTTTCGCATCAAACAAAAAAAGTCCCAACTTACATTGGGACTTTTAAATATATTAATTGAATATTATTTCAATTTCTTTTTGATTGCTACTTCGTGATAAGCCTCAATAACATCATTGATTTCAATATCATTAAATCCTTTAATTTGAATACCACAATCGTAACCTTTAGTTACTTCTTTGACATCGTCTTTGAAACGTTTCAAGGCAACTAATTCACCTGTATGAACTACAACACCATCTCTAATAACTCTAATTTTAGAAGTTCTCAAGATTTTACCATCAGTTACCATACATCCAGCAATTGAACCCACTTTAGAAATTTTGAAAATCTCACGAATTTCAGCATTACCTAAAACTTCTTCTTTCATCTCTGGCGCTAACATTCCTTCCATTGCATCTTTCAAGTCATCGATAGCCGCATAAATAATAGAATAGTAACGAATATCAATTTCTTCTTTATCAGCAAGCTGTCTTGCATTTCCTGCAGGACGAACGTTAAATCCGATGATGATTGCGTCTGATGCAGAAGCCAAGTTAACGTCGGTTTCTGTAATTGCACCAACACCTTTATGGATAATATTGATTTGAACTTCTTCTGTAGAAAGTTTAGAGAACGAGTCTGATAATGCTTCAACAGAACCATCCACGTCTCCTTTAAGAATTACGTTCAATTCTTTAAACTGACCAAGAGCAATACGACGTCCAATTTCGTCAAGCGTAATATGTCTTTGAGTACGAACAGACTGCTCACGCATTAATTGAGAACGTTTAGATGCAATTTGTTTTGCTTCTTTTTCGTCTTCAAATACATTAAACTTATCACCCGCAGTTGGTGCTCCGTCTAAACCTAAAACTGATACTGGAGTTGAAGGACCAGCAGATAAAACTGTATGTCCTCTTTCATCATGCATCGCTTTCACTTTACCATGATGTTTTCCAGCCAACATATAATCTCCAATTTTTAAAGTACCTTGCTGTACTAAAATTGTAGAAACATATCCTTTTCCTTTATCTAAATAAGCCTCAACAACAGTTCCTTGAGCTGCTTTATTTGGATTTGCTTTAAGATCTAAAATCTCTGCTTCTAATAAAACTTTCTCCAATAATTCTTTAACTCCCGTTCCGACTTTAGCAGAAATATCATGTGACTGAATTTTCCCACCCCAATCTTCAACAAGTAAATTCATACCAGCCAAACGTTCTTTAATTTTATCAACGTTAGCGTTTGGTTTATCAATTTTATTGATTGCAAATATAATTGGCACTCCCGCTGCTTGCGCGTGAGAAATTGCCTCTTTTGTTTGTGGCATGATATCATCATCAGCCGCAACTACGATAATCGCAATATCGGTAACTTGAGCTCCACGCGCACGCATCGCTGTAAACGCCTCGTGACCCGGAGTATCTAAGAATGCAATTTTTTGTCCGTTATCCAAAGTAACTCCATACGCTCCAATGTGCTGAGTAATTCCTCCAGACTCACCAGCGATAACATTTTCTTTACGAATATAATCCAGTAAAGATGTTTTACCGTGGTCAACGTGACCCATTACAGTCACAATTGGCGCTCTAGTTACTAAATCTTCTTCTCTATCCTCTACAACTTCGATAGCTTCTTCAATATCTACTGTAATGAATTCAACATCATAACCAAATTCATCTGCTACGATAGTTAATGTTTCAGCATCTAGACGTTGGTTCATAGTAACCATGATACCAAGAGACATACAAGTTCCAATTACTTTAGTAATCGGCACATCCATCATGATTGCAATTTCACCTACAGTAACGAATTCCGTAACCTTAATAGTTTTACTTCCTTCATCAAGAGCTCTTTGCTCATCATCAGATTTCTGACGGTGTGTTTCTCTTTTATCTCTTCTATATTTTGCCGCCTTAGATTTCCCTCCTTTACCTTGAAGTTTTTCAAGAGTTTCTCTAATTTGGTTTTTTACTTCTTCTTCAGTAGGCTCAACTTTAGCTACAATTGCAGGGCGATTTCCTTTTACAAAACCAGGTCTTTGGCTTCTATTAGCATTAAAACCTCCACCATTGTTATTTTGGCCTGGCTTATTTGGATTTGGTGTTCCAGGCGCATTACCTGTAGCAGGTTTTGGTGCGCCAGGCGTACCTGGTTTTGGACCAATTCTTTTACGCTTGTTTTTATTTGCGTTATTATTATTTCCAACTCCAGGAGCTCCAGGTTTATTCTGAGCAGCTTTAGGATCTTCTTTCTTTTTCTTAGGTTTATTAAATTGAGATAAATCAATTGTTTGACCCGTAAGAGTTGTTCCTGTAAGCTTTTGATATTGAGTAGTAATAGTCTCCTCTGAAGTTGTTGGATCAGTAGACACAATTGGCTCCTGCGCAACTTTAGATTCTGCTTTAACTTCTTTTTTCTCAGTAATAATAGGTTCTTCTTTTTTAGTTTCAGAAACAGGAGTTGAAACAACTGGTTCAGATTTTACTGTTTCATTTTGAACAGGTTTTTCTGGCTGCACAGGCGCAGCAACAGCTTTTGGTTCTTCAACCTTAGCCGCTTCGTCAGAAGGAGTAATCGCAGGTTTTTTTGGATTCAAGTCAATTTTACCAACTTGTACAGGTCCCGAAACAACTGCTCTTGCTTTAATTATTTCTTGCTGTTTTAGACGCTCTTCTTCTTGTCTGCGTTTGTCTTCAATTTCTTTCTCACGCTCTACACGTAATGCTTCTTTTTCTTTTCTTTTTTCTTCTCCAACCTCTTTAGAAGCCTCCTTGTTCCCCTTATCGCCCGCAAATTGGCTTTGAAGGATATTAAATTCGCTATCAGAAATTTTTGCATTTGGATTTGCATCAATAGCAATTCCCTTATCTTTTAGATAATCTACAGCTCTTTCTAACGAAATATTTAATTCCCTTAAAACCTTGTTTATTCTTATTACTCTCTCTTCAGACATATAACCTTTTTATTATTACCTTTTTCGTTGTGTTGTTAGAGCAGATGTAAGCTACTGCTTAATTATCAAACTCCTCTTTTAGTATCTTCATAACATCTAGAATAGTTTCCTCTTCTAAATCTGTTCTTCTTACTAAATCTTCTACATCGTGTTTCAAGATACTTTTTGCAGTATCTAAACCGATTTTAGCAAACTCTTCAATTACCCACTCTTCGATCTCATCTGAGAACTCTGTTAATTCAACATCGTCTTCATCTGCAACAGTACCGGCAACATCTCCTTCACGAATAACATCTAACTCATAACCTGTCAATTGACCTGCTAATTTGATATTGTGACCACCTCTACCAATTGCTTTAGAAACCTCTTCTAATTTCAAGAATACTTCAGCACGTTTGTTATCTTCATCAATTTTGATAGAAGAAACTTTAGCAGGGCTTAAAGCTCTTGTAATAAATAATTGAATATTGTTTGTATAATTGATTACATCAATATTTTCATTTCCTAATTCGCGAACAATTCCGTGAATACGAGAACCTTTCATTCCCACACAAGCTCCAACTGGATCAATTCTATCATCATAAGAATCTACCGCAACTTTTGCTTTTTCACCTGGAATACGAACTACATTTTTCACAGTAATTAATCCGTCGAAAACCTCTGGGATTTCTTGCTCAAATAATTTTTCTAAGAACTTCTCAGAAGTTCTAGACATAATAATCTGAGGTTTGTTTCCTTTTAATTCAACGCTTTCAATAATTCCACGAACATTATCTCCTTTACGGAAGAAATCTGATGGAATCTGTTTTTCTTTTGGAAGCACAATCTCGTTTCCTTCATCATCAACTAAGATCACTACTCTTGGACGTACGTGGTGTACTTCAGCTGTATAAATATCACCGATAATATCTTTAAACTGTTTGTATAAGTTTGTATTATCGTGTTCGTGAATTTTAGATATAAGATTCTGACGAAGCGCTAAGATAGCTCTTCTTCCTAAATCAATCAATTTTACTTCTTCAGAAACTTCTTCTCCAATTTCAAAATCCGCTTCAATCTTTCTTGCTTCAGTCAATGTAATTTCCTCATTTTCAAAATCAAGATCCTCATCAGCAACAATTACTCTTCTTCTCCAGATTTCCATATCGCCTTTATCAGGATTAATAATGATATCGAAATTTTCATCTGAACCGTATTTTTTCTTTAATGCATTTCTAAATACGTCCTCTAAAATTGCCATAAGCGTTACACGATCAATAAGTTTATTATCTTTAAACTCTGAGAATGAATCGATTAATGCTAAATTTTCCATGCGAATTTTTTAATTAAAATTAAAATGTTACCGTAACAACTGCCTCTTTAATTTCTGTATAAGGTATTTGTTGCTCTTTTTGAACTGTTTCTTTTCCTTTTCCTACTTTTTTCGGTTCTCTTGCTTTCCAAGACAAAATTATGAAAACATCATTAGCTTCTACTAATTCCGCTTCGATTTTTTCTGTATTTGTGGTAACAATCAACGTTCTACCAACATTTTTCTTGTATTGTCTTATCATTTTAAGAGGAGTTCCTACTCCAACCGATGCTACTTCAAGCGAAAAATCCTGCTCTTCACGATCCAGATTATTTTCGATTGCACGACTAATGTCAATACAGTCTTGTAGCGCCACTCCATTATCTCCGTCTAAACCAACACTAATTTTAAAAGAATCCGAAACCGCCAAATCAACCAAAAAGACTGATGGTTTTTCCAGAAGAGCTTCTGTAATTAATCCGTTTACTTTTTCTTTAAATGTCATAATTTTATAAAAAGAGGGGACACTTAGTCCCCTCATTATTTAGATTTTAATAAATAACAGTGCAAATATAGTGTTTTTTTTATAAATCAAATATAATTGATTGCTCTAAAATAATTTCTTATCTTTATATAGCATTAAAAACGCGAATTATTCATAATTTTTAACCCTCAAAATCATGAAACGAATTTTAGTACCTACCGACTTCTCAGAACATGCAGAAGACGCTTTAAAAGTTGCCGCTCAAATCGCAAAAAAGAACAACTCTGAACTCATTCTTCTTCATATGCTCGAATTGCCGCAGCAATCAAATGATGCAGTATTGGGAGGAACCAGCATTCCTGAAACCATGCTTTTTATGAAGAAAGCAAACGAAACACTAGACGAAGTTGCCTCTAGAAATTACCTAGAAGGAATCCCGGTAACTGAAATTGTAAAGATGGACAAACCTATACACGGTATCACTCAAATTAGCAAAGATTACGACATTGATCTAATTGTCATGGGATCGCATGGATCTTCTGGCGTTGAAGAACTCCTAATAGGCTCAAATACAGAAAAAGTAGTCAGAAACTCTGAAATTCCTGTTTTAGTCATCAAGAAAAATATTCCAAATTTTAATGCAGCCAATATTGTTTTTGCTTCTGACTTTTCAGACGAAGCAAAAAAACCATTTGAAAAGCTTTTAAGTTTCACCAAACTATTTGATTCAAAACTGCACTTAGTCACTATTTGCACACCCAACAGCTTCAAACCAACTCACGTAAGCGAAAAAGCAATGAATGATTTTGTAGAGAAATTTGACATCTCCAATTACACCACACAAATTTACAATGACACCAATATTGAAAAAGGAATTATAAATTTCTCCAACAGAATAGACGCCGATGTTATCGGAATGTGCACACACGGCAGAACAGGCTTTGCACACTTCTTTAACGGAAGCATTAGCGAAGGTTTGGTCAATCATGCCATCAAACCCGTTATAACATTAAAAATCTAACATAATTATTTTCTCTTCTTGAAGCTTCTCCAACGAGAAGCTTTTTTTATACAAAAAAATGAGCTTCTCAACAAAGCATAACTGAGCTTCACAACAAAACCGCCAGCGTATATAATGCAGAAATTTGTCAAATAGAAATTCATTAAAAACTAAAAAATGAAAACAATAGACAAAATTTACATCAATGGAGAATTTGTCACTCCAAACGGGACTGAGTATTTTGATTTAATTAGCCCTACAACAAACGAAAAATTAGGAAAAGTCCGTTTAGGCAACACCAAAGACACTCAAAAAGCAATTGAAGCCGCTAAAAATGCTTTTAAAACTTTTTCTAAAACAACACCTTCAGAAAGAATTCAATATCTTAAAAACATCAAATCTTCTGTTGAAAAAAGAAAAAGCGACTTTATTAATATAATGACCGAAGAATACGGAGGAACGTTTCAATTTGCATCTGTAAGTTACGAATACATGATAAAAGGATTTGATTCAGCAATTAATTTATTAAACAGCTATGATTTCATCAAAACAATGGGGCAATCTGAAGTTCAAATGGCGCCAATTGGAGTTGTCGGAATTATTATTCCTTGGAACTCAAGCAACGGTTTTATTTGCAGCAAACTATCTACAGCAATTGTTGCAGGATGTACAACCGTAATCAAGCCAAGCGAGATGAGCGCACAGCAAACGCAGTTGATGATGGAATGCTTACATGACGCGCAACTTCCAAAAGGCATAGTTAATATCGTAAACGGATTAGGAGAAGTTGTTGGCGCCGAAATAAGCCGAAATCCAGATATTGCAAAAATATCTTTTACTGGCTCGACAAATGTCGGGAAGATCATTGCCAAAGAAGCAGTCAACACCATGAAACGCGTTACGCTAGAACTTGGCGGAAAATCTCCAAACATTATCCTAAACGATGCCGATTTTTCAAAAGCCATCCCGCTTGCCATTGGCGCAGCATTTATGAATAGCGGACAAGCCTGCATTGCAGGAACTAGATTATTAATTCCAGAAAACAAATTAGACGAAGTAAAATTCCTTATCAAAGAAACGATTCCAAACTTCATTGTTGGCGACCCAAAAAATCCAAATACCGCAGTCGGACCAATGGTTAGCGAAAAACAATTTAATCGCGTTCAAGATTATATTCAGATCGGAATCAATGAAGGCGCAGAAATATTAATTGGCGGATTAGGAAAACCAGAAGGATTAGAAAACGGAAATTTCGTAAAACCAACTGTTTTCATCAACGTTAACAATCAGATGCGCATTGCTAGAGAAGAAATATTTGGCCCTGTTCTATCTGTCATCACTTATAAAACAGAAGAAGAAGCCATTGAAATTGCAAATGACACCACTTATGGACTGCAAGCTTACGTAAGTTCATCAGATTCAAAAAGAGCCTATAACGTAGCTTCACAAATTAATGCAGGTCGCGTACAAGTTAACGGAATCGGTCACGACCCAATGGCTCCTTTTGGCGGATTTAAACAATCTGGAATCGGACGCGAATTTGGAACAATTGGCCTTGAAGCTTATTTAGAACCAAGAGCATTGATTCAACCAAAATAATCTTCATCAATCTGGAAATCTTTACACATAAAGATTTCCAGATCTTTTAGTATTTTTACAATATGAGTACAAAACCAAATACAAAGCCCAAGATTCTTTACTCGTGCTATTATTCACGCAGTCGAGAAGGCGAGCATTTTATTCCTGAACATGTTTTCAGCTATCAGATTTCTGGAGAAATGATCGCTTCAGACAGCAAAAACACTTTTCATTCAAAAGCAGGAGATTTTCGCTTTAGCAGAAGAAATCATTTGGCAAAATTCACCAAGATCCCACCAGAAGAAGGAGAATTTAAAACCATTTCTCTTTTTCTAGATCAAGAAATTTTAAAAGAAATCAGCAAAGAATATAATTTGAAAGCCGACAAAAAAGCAGATTCAAACGCTATGTTTTCATTGGCTCCAAACCCACTCTACAAGTCTTTCATGGAATCCCTGCTATCTTATCTTGAAGTTGAAGAAGAAAATAACGAGGCTTTATTCAATTTAAAAATCAAGGAAGCCATTCACCTTTTATTAAAAGTAAATCCAGAATTAAAAGACATATTATTTAATTTTAATGAACCTGGCAAAATCGACTTAGAAGCTTTTATGAATAAGAATTTTCACTTCAACGTTCAAATGCAGCGATTCGCCTATCTTACAGGAAGAAGTCTCGCCACCTTTAAAAGAGATTTTCAAAAAGTATTTCAAGAAACACCCGGAAAATGGCTTTTAAACAAAAGACTTCAAGAAGCATATTATTTAATCAGCCAAGGAAATCCGCCTTCAGAAGTATATATCGGTGTTGGTTTTGAAGATCTTTCGCATTTTTCATTTTCCTTTAAAAAGAAATTCGGAATTGTTCCTTCTTCTTTAAATCATAAATAGACGTTCTACAATATACCTCCCAGAATACGTCTTTCACAATAAGCTCCCCGTGGTTGAAACCACGGGCTATGTTAAAATAAAACTCGGAAAATCTCACCGACAAAGCTTTGCGAACTCAGCATTCTTAAAAAAGACTTAGCGCACTTTGCGAATACCTTAGCGTACTTTGCGTTAAAAAACCTATAATTCAAAGCATAAAAAAAGCCTCCCATTTCTGAGAGGCTTTTCTGTTGGTCTACTAGGACTCGAACCTAGAAAGACGGCACCAAAAACCGTAGTGTTACCATTACACCATAGACCAGCAGTGCGGTTAAGCGGGTGCAAAATTAAAACTTTATTTAATTTATGCAAATTTTAATTGAAACTTTTTTAAATAAAAAAAAAAGTCTCTCATTTCTGAGAGACTTTTCTGTTGGTCTACTAGGACTCGAACCTAGAAAGACGGCACCAAAAACCGTAGTGTTACCATTACACCATAGACCAGCAGTGCTGTAAAGCGAGTGCAAATTTAAGTCTTTATTTAGTTTGTGCAAACTTTTTGAGCAAAAAAAAATCATTTTTTTTGATTTTTTTCACATTGAAATCTACTTCCACTTCGAAAACTTCTCAGAAACAACACGTTACTTTAAACTTATAGTTTTATAGAATTTTTTGTTAATGCTCGTTTCTTTACATAAAAAAACATTTTCTTTGTAGGATAGAAAAACATTCAAATTTTTAACACCTAAATATGGCACAATTCAATTTCAATAAATGGAATACAATTATTGGTTGGTTTGCATTTGCAATCGCTTTAATAACTTATACATTAACAGTTGAACCTACAATGAGCTTTTGGGATTGCGGAGAATATATTGCTACCGCAGCCAAACTTGAAGTTGGTCACCCACCGGGAGCTCCACTTTTCCAGATGATGGGTGCATTTTTTGCCATGTTTGCAATAGATGCTCAGCATGTGGCTCTAATGGTTAACATGATGTCTGTTTTCTCTAGCGCATTTACCATATTATTTATGTTCTGGTCATCATCTATGATTTTGAAAAAGATCGTAGGTCGTTTTGCCGAGATCGACCAAAACAATTCGATTGTAATTTTAGGAAGCTCTTTTGTAGGCGCTTTGGCTTATACATTTTCTGATAGTTTTTGGTTTAACGCAGTAGAAGCCGAAGTTTATGCAATGGCTTCTTTATTAATTGCATTGCTTTTCTGGCTTGGTTTACGTTGGGAACAAGACATGGATAAACCAAAAGGAAATAAATGGCTTTTAATTATTTCATTGGTTATAGGTCTTTCGTTTGGAGTTCACTTTATGGCTCTTTTGACTATTCCTTCTATTGGATTCTTATACTACTTTAAACACTACGAAAAAGTTACTATCAAAAACTTTCTTATTGCCAATGTAGTTGTTATTGGAATTTTATTATTCATTTTCAAATTATTGCTTCCATTAACTATGGCATTTTTCGGAAAAACCGAGATTTTCATGGTAAACAGCATGGGACTTCCTTTCAACTCAGGAACTATCTTTGTAGCATTATTATTTGTTGCCTTTTTCTATTTTGGATTAAAATACACTAGACAAAAAGGCTTAATATTCTACAACACTATTATATTGTGTATCTTATTCATCCTGATTGGTTTCTCAACTTGGCTAATGCTTCCTGTTCGTGCAAACGCTAATACAGTTATCAACGAAAACAAACCATCAGATGCTACTGAGGTTTTAGCTTATTATAATCGTGAGCAATACGGAGTGAATCCTCTGTTTTATGGGCCTCAATACACTGAACTTTTTGCTGGTCTTGATGCTAAAACGCCTTATTTAGACAAAAAACCAAACTACGAAAGAGACTACAAAACAGGTAAATATATTATTACCAATAATTATAAAAATGCAGAACAAAATTCTGATGACAACCAGAAAG
Source organism: Flavobacterium tistrianum (assembly GCF_003254545.1). Taxonomy (GTDB): domain Bacteria; phylum Bacteroidota; class Bacteroidia; order Flavobacteriales; family Flavobacteriaceae; genus Flavobacterium; species Flavobacterium tistrianum. The sequence continues at coordinate 397,071 of NZ_QJRH01000071.1, read as the reverse complement.
CAATTCTGCCAAGAATGTGGAGTACAGAAACGGGTCACATTCAAAACTATATCAACTTTACAAATCCTCCAAAATTCCGAATCAATCCTAATTATAATTATGATGAAGATTTGGCAAAATACGGAATCGACGCTAGCCAATTAAGTGAAGATGAATACAATAAAGCTACAGCTCAATTACGTAACGAAGTTGAAAAAACAGTTTCTGAGTTTAGAAAAGCTTACGCTCAAAAACAAATTGACAATGAAGGTTACGTAAAATTCTTAAGAAGTTACGGCGAATATCTACTTATTGAAAAACCAACAACAGCAGACAATTTCAGTTTTATGTTTGAATATCAATTTGGATATATGTACTGGAGATATTTGATGTGGAATTTTGTTGGACGACAAAATGATCAGCAAGGTAAATACGATAATCTAGACGGAAACTGGATCAGCGGCATCAAAGCTTTGGATTCTGTTCATTTAGGTTCTCAAGACAATCTGCCAACAGATGTTTTAAACAACAAAGGTCGTAATGCTTATTATTTCCTTCCTTTTATTTTAGGATTAATTGGTATCATGTACCATGCAAATAAAGACTTGAAGAGCTTCTACGTGCTTTTGGCTTTATTTTTATTTACAGGAATTGCACTAAAAATATATTTAAATGAAAGACCTTTTGAGCCTCGCGAAAGAGATTATGCTCTTGTAGGTTCCTTCTATGTCTTTGCCATCTGGATCGGGTTTGGTGTTTACTCACTCTATGAAAGTTTGTACAAATATTTGGCTCCAAAAATTGCCGGACCAGTAATTATTGCCGGAAGTTTGTTGGCTGCGCCTGTTTTAATGGCTTCTCAAAACTGGGATGATCACGATAGATCTGGAAGATATACTGCAGTTGCAATGGCAAAAGCTTATTTAAGTTCTTGCGATAAAAATGCTATTTTATTTACCATTGGAGATAACGACACCTTCCCTCTTTGGTATGCGCAGGAAATTGAGCATTTTAGAACCGATGTCAAGATTGTAAACACAAGTTTATTCATGACAGACTGGTACATTGATCAAATGAAAGCGAAGTCTTATGAATCAAATCCGTTGCCTATTTCTTTTGTACATAGCCAATATGTAGGGGATAATTTAGATTACACAGCTTATATTCAGAAGATTGATACACGTTGGAATATTAAAGATTTTATCGATTTTATCAAAAACCCTAAATCGACTGTTGGATTGCAAAATGGACAAACTATCCATTTTTACCCAACAAACAAGATTAGAGTAAATGTAGACAAAAACACTATTATCCAAAATAAAGTAGTGAACCCTAAGTATTACGATTCTATTGTTCCTTACTTAGATATTGACATCAAAGGAAGCGCATTATACAAAAATCGTTTAATGATGCTTGATATCTTAGCAAATAACAACTGGAAGAGACCTATTTACTTTAGCGGCGGAGCTTTTGATGACGAAGACTATTTATGGTTAAAAGATTATCTGCAATTGGACGGAATGGTGTATAAATTGGTTCCAATAAAAAATACTCCTTCTAAAGATGGCGGACCATTAGATATGGGACAAATTGATGCAGATAAAATGTACGATATTGTAATGAAATGGGATTGGGGCAATAGCAATGGAAACATTTATCATGACCCTGAAACTAGAAGAAATAGTATTACCTACCGCACTAATCTTTCAAGATTAATGAACCAGCTTATTGCTGAAGGTAAAATTGACAAGGCTAAAAATGTAATCAATTTAGCAATGACCAAAATGCCTTTAGACCAATATGGTTATTATTCATTGGTTGAGGCTTTTACTGATGGCTACTATAAAGTTGGCGAAAAAGCCAAAGCGCAAGATCTTTTAAACAAATTGGTTCAGAAATATAAAGAGAACTTAAACTATTATAGTACATTGACTCCTTCTGACCAAACTGATTTGGCTGTAGACATTATTACAGATATTGAGCGTTACAGAAGTTTGCTGCATGTAATGGACGATAATAAAGACACTGCTTTTTACAACCAGCACAAAACAACATTTAATACTTACGTGAATGTTTTTGAGCGTTTTGGACGTGAAAAAGAATAAATAATATACGAAAATCTTACTTATTAAAAAAATGCAGCGCTGTTTGATAAATAGCGCTGCATTTTTTAATTTTATACATACTAATACAATTTTAATTCAAAATGAGCTTCTATTGGGTAAAAACTAACGCATTTATAAAAAAGGTGTTTTCTAAATATTGCTGGGACATTCCTAACAACGAAAAGAAAATATACCTGACTTTTGATGATGGCCCAACTCCAGAAATTACGGATTGGGTTTTATCTGAATTAAAAAAATTTGATGCAAAAGCTACTTTTTTCTGCATCGGAAAAAATATTAAAGCCAACTTGGCTTTGTTTGAAAAGTTAATTACCGACGGACATTCAATTGGCAACCACACCATGAATCATGTGAATGGATGGAAAATCCATACTAATGAATATATTGAAAATGTAAAAAACTGTGCTGCTGTTTTAGATGAGCAAGAAAAAGCTCCTCACCGCTTATTGTTTCGCCCTCCTTATGGAAAAATCAAAAAAGCGCAATCTAAAATTCTTAGAAGTTTAGGCTATAAAATAGTAATGTGGGATGTTTTAAGCGCCGATTTCGATCAAAGCATTACTCCAGAAAAGTGTCTTGAAAATGTTACCAAAAATGTAAAATCTGGTAGCGTAATTGTTTTCCATGACAGTATTAAAGCTTCGCCAAATTTAAGATTTGCTTTGCCTCGAACACTTCATTTTTTAAAAGAAAACGGATATAAGTTTGACATTATTCACTAAATAACATCAACAAAAGAGAAGTTATTTAGACGTTAAATTGTTCCTGAACAATTCCGATTATAGTATTGGCATCAAGCTCTCCAGATTGCCTCCAGATCATTTGCCCTTCTTTGTAAATCATTAAAGTTGGAAGTCCTTTTATACGAAGTGCTTCTGCTAGTTCCTGATTTTTATCTACATCAATTTTGATTACTTTGGCTTTATCGCCAAGCGCAGCAGCTACGTCCTTAATAACAGGATGCATAGAAACTGAAGATTCATTCCAATCTGTGTAAAAATCAATTAACACTGGAACTTGGGCATTTATTAGTTCTCCAAATTTTGACATAAAACCAAAAATTAAGTTTTTTAAATCTCTTAAAAGAAATAAATATTATACAAATGTAGCATTTTTAACGAATTAACCGACATTACGGCCTTTTTTTAGTTCAATTACTGTTATTTCTGGCATAATTCCAACTCGTCCTGGATAAGCATGAAAACCAAATCCGCGGTTAACATAAACGTATCTTCCGACGTTTTCGTACAATCCAGCCCATTGTTTGTAAATGTATTGTGCTAGACTCCATTTAAAATAACCCGGAATTTCAATTCCGAACTGCATACCATGTGTGTGACCTGCAAATGTCAAATGAAAATTCTTTGGGTGATCTTTAATTTCGGCATCCCAATGGCTCGGGTCGTGACTCATTAGAATTTTAAAATCATCCTGATGCACATTTTCAGAAGCTTTGTTTAAATCACCAGCTTTCTTAAAATTCACTCCCCAGTTTTCTACACCAATAAGAGCAATTTTATCATCGCCTTTTTGAATATAAGTATGTTCGTTCAGCATTAATTTAAAGCCAATTTGACCATACAAATTTTTAATAGCCTTAAAGTTTTCGTCTTTTTCTTTTTCAGAAGGCCAAGTCACATATTCGCCGTAATCGTGATTTCCTAAAACTGCAAACTTCCCATATTTATAATCTTTAATACGACTAAAAGTTTCCAGCCAAGGATGCATTTCTTTAGCATGTGTATTTACAATATCACCCGTAAACAAAATCAAGTCTGATTCTTGCGCGTTGATCAGATCAATAGCGTAATTTATTTTTTCTGGATTATCAAAACTTCCGCTATGAACATCAGAAATCTGTGTGATTTTAAACCCATCAAAAGCATCTGGAAGATCTGGAAAAAATATGGTTTGTTTGATTACTTTGAAATTATATTTCCCTTCAAAAATTCCGTAAATAATAGAAAGAAAAGGAATTGCTGCAAGACCTAATGCAATCTGACTCACAAACTTTCTGCGATCAGGCATCATTTCTTTTCGTGGAGTATTGTAAATAAAATAATTTACGATACTGGCTCCGATTCTAAAAATATCTTCACTGAACATTATTAGTGTAAGCACAATTTTAGGCACATACACTGTCAGCATCAAACCTGTTGTAAACACAAATTGTCTAGTCTGACCAACAGAGCGGTCTACTTGCGAAAAAGAATAAATGATGAAGACTAAGACAAGTAAACTTATAACTTGATAGCTAATCAAAACCCAACGTGTTTTGATTAAAGTTCGAAAAGCCTGATATGAATAGAACTCAATAAATAATAAAAGAGCACATAGAATTATAAAACGAAAGATCATTTAATTTATAGTTTTAAACAAAGTAACAAAGAATGAGAATTCTATTTCTTTTTATTATAAAAAATTTAACGCTGTAAAACCAAAAAGCTGAAAGATGACTCTCTCAGCTTCTAACCTACCAACCTTTAAAACTATTTAATCTTAAGACTTAAAATCTTATATTATTTTGCTTTTGGAGCTTCTGTTTTTGGAGCTTCTGCTTTTTTGTCTCCTTTAGCTTTTTTGTTTGCTTTTTTATCGTGTTTTTCAGTTTTCACTTCTTTTGTTTGTGCTGGAGTTGTTTGCGCGTTTGCGATTGCAAATGTTCCTAAAACTGCTACTGCTAAAATTGCTAATTTTTTCATGATTCTAAATTTTTATTGATTGTTAATTTATTATTTACGAGTCAAAGATAGAATCGTAAAATGAAGATGAAATGAAGATAAAGTCCTACAAGAAATTTTAACTTTTAATTAGCTTTTTCAAACAATAAAGTAAATGTAGTTCCTTGATTTAAAATTGATTTTACCTTGATTTGAATATGATGAAAAGAAGCAATGCTCTGCGCAATTGCAAGTCCTAACCCCTGCCCTTCCTGATCTGAACTGATTCTAGCAAAACGACTGAATATTTTCTCCAACTGCGATTCGTCCATTCCTATTCCTGAATCTTTTACCGAAATAAAATAGTGTTCATCGGCAAAACCATCTTCTATAATTATGCCTCCTTTAGGTTTATTGTATTTAATGGCATTAGTTACAAGATTATAAATAAGAATATGAACTAAGGTTTTATTTCCTACAAAAACAAAATCACTTTCTATTTCGTTCATAAACTGAATATCTTTATCCTCAATTCGATCTTGAAGGTCTTCTTGCAGATCAGAAACAATTTCTCGAAGATTAATCTCCTCATTCAATTCATATTGATTATTATCTATTCTAGAAATCAGCAATAAATTATTGATGATTTTTTTTAGCATATCTAGCGTTTTTAGAGAGCCTGCAATTTTATCAACAGCATTATCATCTAAAGACTGATTCTGCAATAAATTTTCGAGTTTGTTTTTGAGCAGTGCAATCGGCGTAAGAAGTTCATGTGAAACATTGGAGATAAACTGTTTTTCCTTTTTAAAAACTTCACTAATTCGATCCATCATTTGGTTCAAAACAAAGTCCAATTCCCTAAAGTCTCTTGAAGTTGCTTTTATCGGAGTGTGATCAAATGTTTCTGGTTCGTTTACACGTCTAATTTTGGTATCAATAATTTTATAAAATGGTTTTAGGAGGTATTCAATATAAAAAGTGTCTGCCAAAAAAGTAATCAGGAGAATTATCACAAAAACGATTATAATAAAAAGCTTTATGACAAAAGTCAAATCGTTAACCTCGCTCAAACTGCTTCCTATTTCAAGCTGATAATCTTCGCCATCATACGTAAAATGATGCTGCAGGATTCGATACTCGCTTTCTTCCCCTTCTATTTTTCGATATTCATTGCTAAATGTTGTTTTTTTCTGATGTGGTTTTATAGAAACTCTAGACAGCACCAAAAACTCACTATGAAGCGTTGAAAACTCAGAAAAAGTATCGGTCGAATCGTCTGGGTTTTCGATAAAATCATTAATTTCTTCTCTATTCAGGTGCTCAATAAATTTCTTCTTTTTCTCAAGCAGTGTATTATTAATATGATGATATACCACATTTTCTACCAAAATAGGAAGCATCAACCATAAAACCAAAATGACCAGCAATCTGGTCATGGCATTAAAAATAGCTAATTGATGTTTTATTTTCACAAGAAATGAATTTATTCGTTTATACGATAACCCACATTTCGAACAGTTTCAAACCAATCTATCGAAGTATGTTTGTCTAATTTTTTTCGAAGATTTCGAACATGAACATCTATAAAGTTAGAATCTGAATTGACTTCCAGGATATCGCCCCAAATATGCTCAGTCAATTGCAGTCTAGTGATAACACGATTTTTGTTGAGAACTAAATACTGAAAAATATCAAATTCTTTTTTAGTGAGGCTTAAGGGGATTTCATCAAAGCTCACTTTATAATCTTGAAGTTGCAATAAAAAACCATGAATACTTAAATTGTTTAAAGTAAAACCATGAATTCTACGAATTACAGCAAACAATCTCGCCGCCAATTCTGTCAAAGCAAAAGGTTTTGTGAGATAATCATCAGCTCCAAGATGAAGCCCGTTAATTCTATCGTCCAATTCTCCGCGCGCTGTAAGCACAATTACAGCAATCTTTGATTTTGTTTTTCGAATGGCCTGCAAAACCTCAAAACCATCTCCATCAGGCAAACCAAGATCCAACAGCATAGCATCATAATCATTGCTTCCAAATTCTTCCAAAGCATCGGCACAGTTATTTGCAATTTTACAGATATAACCTGCGTTACACAAAAAGTCATAAACTTCTACAGCAAGCTCTTTATTATCCTCAACAATTAAAACATTCATAAACAAAGCATTTAAGCACAACTAAAATTAATCAATTATCGAAAATTTTGCTGCACATTATTAAAAAATTAACTAACGAAAAAAGCTGATAAATTTCTTCATCAGCTTCTTCAATCGCGTTCTCATAATCATTATTCCTGTTTTGCCTTCGTTACAACGCTTCGAAAACAAAACGAGAGCAATTTTTATTTTTTTACTGGCGCTACTTCTTCTTTTGTAGCATCAGCTTTTGCTTTTTTATTTCCTTTGTGATGATGTTTTGTAGCTTTTACTTCTTTTGTCGGTGCTGCTTGGGCTGGAGTTGTTTGAGCGCTTACCATTACACTTGTTCCTAAAACTGCTGCCAATACAATAAATAAATTTTTCATAACTTTTTATTTTTTTTGATTATTTGTTATTTTTTCATTTTTGCAGTTTCTGGTTTAGCTGCTTCTGTTTTTGGCGCTTCACTTTTCACTGATTTTGTTTTTTTGTCTGTTTTACTTTTTTTAGGATGTTTGGTTGCTTTTACTTCTTTTGCTGGAGCTGTTTTTCCATCTTTTGCAGGGAATGCGTGAACCATTGCACTTGTTCCTAAAACTGCCACTAGTAACATTAATAAATTTCTCATGATTTCTAAGATTTAAGAATTAATACCTTTTATTTTACAGATCAAAATTACCTTCGTAACATGAAGAGAAAATGAAGAAATCCCTGAATAAATTATTTTTAACTTGATATTAACTTTTGCTGCTTTTTCAACATATGAGTTCTACAAATTCATTTAAATCTTTAATCGTTTTCCAGCATTAATTTATTTATCAGGAAGACGCGCTGCGATACGTCTCTACTAAAATGGACTTATATGACTTGTATGGTCAAACAAAATTAATTTTCAAGAACTGAATCGTTTTTTAAAACCCAATTGTTTATTTTTACAGACTAATATTTTTAATATGTCAACTCAAAAACGCCTTTTTCTTCTAGATGCTTACGCATTAATTTTTCGTGGTTATTATGCTTTTATAAAAAACCCGAGAATCAACTCAAAAGGAATGGATACATCTGCAATTATGGGTTTTATGAACTCACTTTTGGATGTTATTAAAAGAGAAAAACCAGATCATTTGGCCGTTGCTTTTGATAAAGGAGGAAGCCATGTGAGAACAGAAATGTTTGTAGAATACAAAGCGAACAGAGATGAAACTCCAGAAGCGATTAAAATTGCTGTTCCGTATATTCAAGAGTTATTAAGAGCTATGCATATTCCGATTATTGAACTTGAAGGCTGCGAAGCCGATGATTTAATTGGAACAATCGCTAAACAGGCAGAAAAACAAAACTACAAAGTCTATATGGTAACTCCAGATAAGGACTTTGCCCAACTAGTTTCTGAAAATATTTTTATGTATAAACCAGCCCGAATGGGTAATGGAATCGAAATTTGGGGAGTTCCTGAGGTTTTGGCAAAATTTGAAGTTGAAAGGCCAGAACAAGTAATTGATTTTCTTGGAATGATGGGTGATGCTGTCGATAATATTCCTGGGCTTCCTGGTGTTGGTGAAGTAACTGCCAAAAAATTCCTGAAAGAATTTGGCACTATGGAAAACCTTTTAGCAAATACTGATAAGCTTAAAGGCAAAATGAAAGAAAATATCGAAGCGAATAAAGAAAAAGGCATTCTTTCTAAAAAACTGGCTGCAATTATTACTGATTGCGATGTTACTTTTAATGAAGAAGATTACGAACTTTCTCGTCCAGATATCGAAAAAACAGATGCTATTTTTCAAGAATTAGAATTCAGAAGAATGGCAGAACAGTTTGACAATTTATTCAGAACAGATGGTGGTCAAGTGACTACTGCAACTCCAGATGCAAAACCAGCTAAAAAAACTGCTGCTAAAAACGAAGACCAATTTGATCTTTTTGGAAGCGCTGATGCAGATGAAGATACAGACGCTCCAAGAACTTCTTTCTATAACACTTTAGAAAATACTGAACATTCGTATCAGACTATTCAAGGTGATTTAGGAATTAAATTGCTTTTACAGAATTTACAAAAACAGACTTCCGTTTGTTTTGATACCGAAACCACAGGAATCGATGCTCTTCACGCAGAATTGGTCGGAATGTCATTTTCTTACGAAAAAGGAAAAGCATTTTACGTTCCGTTTCCGGAAAATCAGGAAGAAGCAAAAGCTTTAGTAGACAAATTTGTCCCGTTTTTTGAAAATGAAAACATTGAAAAAATCGGACAGAATTTAAAATACGATTTAAAAATCCTTTCTAATTATGGCGTTACCGTAAAAGGAAAACTTTTTGATACGATGATCGCGCATTATCTGATTAATCCTGATATGCGTCATAATATGGATATTTTGGCTGAAACGTATTTGAAATATTCTCCAAAATCTATTGAAACTTTGATTGGTAAAAAAGGGAAGAATCAGCTTAATATGCGTGATGTTCCTTTAGAAGATATTAAAGAATACGCTGCAGAAGATGCTGATATTACCTTACAACTGAAAGAGATCTTCACAACTCAATTAGACAAAACCGAAACTAAAAAGTTATTTGACGAAATCGAAATTCCTTTAGTAAGCGTTTTAGCCGATATGGAAATGGAGGGTATTCGTCTTGACGTTGATTTCTTAAAAGACATGTCTAAAGAAATGGATGTTGAAATCAAATCTTTGGAACAAAAAATATACGAAACGGCTGGCGAGAAATTCAACCTAGCTTCACCAAAACAATTAGGTGATATTTTATTCGAAAAACTAAAAATTGGCGGAGCAAAACAAAAGAAAACCAAAACCGGACAATATGCAACTGGCGAAGAAGTTTTGACTTATTTGGCAAATGACAACCCAATCGTAAAAGATATTTTAGATTGGCGCCAGATGGTAAAACTGCAAAGCACTTATATTTTGGCTCTGCCAGAACAAGTTGACAAAAAGACCTTACGCGTTCATACCGATTATATGCAGGCGGTTGCTGCGACTGGGCGTTTAAGCTCTAATAATCCGAACTTACAGAACATCCCGATTCGTACCGAAAGAGGGCGTCAGATTCGTAAAGCTTTTGTTGCACGCGATGAAAACCATACTTTAATCTCTGCCGATTACTCGCAAATTGAATTGCGAATTATTGCTGCTCTAAGTGGCGAAGAAAATATGATTGCCGCTTTCCAAAACGGAGAAGACATTCACAGAGCAACCGCTGCAAAGGTTTTTAATGTTGCTTTAGAAGAAGTTTCCCGCGAACAAAGAAGCAATGCTAAAACGGTAAACTTCGGAATCATATACGGTGTTTCTGCTTTTGGATTAAGCAGCCAGACTTCACTTTCTAGAAGTGAAAGTGCCGCTTTGATCGATGCATATTACAAAACTTATCCGCGTTTGAAATCTTATATTTCAGAACAAGTCGAATTTGCACGCGAAAAAGGTTATGTACAAACTATTTTAGGCCGTCGTCGTTACTTAAAAGACATTAATTCTGCCAATGCCGTTGTAAGAAGTGCAGCAGAACGAAATGCTGTAAATGCGCCAATTCAAGGAAGTGCTGCCGATGTAATCAAAATAGCAATGATCAACATTCATAAAAAACTTCGTGACGAAAACTGGAAATCTAGAATGTTACTGCAAGTACATGATGAGCTTGTGTTCGATGTTCATAACGACGAACTCGAAAAAATCCAGCCTATGATTAAACACGAAATGGAAAATGCTTTTAAAATGTCAGTCCCTTTAGAAGTTGAACTTGGAATGGGCAAAGACTGGTTAGAAGCGCATTAATTTTATTTTAGATTGCAGATTGTTGATTTTAGGTTTTAAAATTTGTAAAAAGCAAGAATGGTCGATAATTTCAAGCCTCCTATAAAAAGCAGGACAACAGAGGAACTTTTAAATATTGTTGGTTCTCCAAAAAAATGGAACCGTGATGCTGTTTATCTAGCAAAACATGAATTATCTAACAGAAATGTCGATACTTCAGAAATTGAAAATGCAATTAAAGCTGCAGAAAAAGAAGAAGCAGAAGAAATTTTAAGAAAGGCAAATAAGAGTTATCAAATCTCAGATTTTGTACTTAAACCCAAAAGCACATTGTTTGAACTGCTATTTACATGGGAGCTTAAAAAAGACGGCTATATTCTTAAAGCTAAACAACAAAAAACATTTAGAATCACACTTATCACTGTTATTCTTTTTGTTTATCTAATTAAATTTATAAAAGAGCTATAAATAAAAAACCATCAGCGCAAACTGATGGTTTTTCTTCATTATTATACTTTTCTTGTCGATTCTCTTTCTTTTAATTTTGTTTTGATTACGATTGTTTCATAATCTGAAACTGTTCCTTCCGGCTCTTCTAATCTTTCGATTAATCTTTTTGCGGCAACCTCTCCAATTTCAACTCCATGCTGACTTACTGTAGTCAAACTTGGCGACAAACGTCTTGAAGCCAAAATACCATCTGCAAAACCAATAATCGAAATATCTTCTGGAACTCTGTAGCCTTTTTTCAAACTTACTCTTAAAGCTGCAACCGAATCATTTTCGTCCAAAGCAAAAATTCCATCAATTTTATTCTCAAAAAGCGCATCTATTTTGGCTTTCATATCTTCTTCAGAATCGGTACGAAGAATAATTTTTTCGTTAACTGGAATATTATTGTCTTTTAAAGCTTTTAAATAACCATCAGCTCTTAGTTTTCCAACGCTCAAATTATCCACAGAAGATATTAAAGCAATATTTTTACATCCAAGATTAATTAAATGCTGTGTTGAATTTAATGCAGAATCGAAATCATCTACAACAACCTTATCACAATCTACTTCATCAGCAATACGGTCAAACATCACGATTGGCGTTCCGTCATTAATAATTTCAGAAAAATGGTTGTAATCTTGAAGTTTTTGAGCTTCTTCAGAAACCGAAAGGATAAATCCGTCAATGGTTCCGTTACTCAACATTTCAAGCGTATGAATTTCTTTTTCTAAAGATTCGTTAGAAATACATGTAATTACATTATATCCTTTTTTATCGGCAACTTTCTCAATACCGCTAAAAACTTTCGCGAAGAAAGAATTTAGAATATTAGGAATAATTACTCCTATCGTTTTGGTTTTACGATTTTTTAAATTTAGACCAATAACATTCGGCTTATAATTTTTGAGTTTGGCATACTCCTTAATCTTAACCTTCGTTTGCTCACTAATTTCTGGACTGTCATTCAATGCTTTAGACACTGTTGACACAGAAACTCCTAGTTCTTTCGCAATTTGTTTTAGAGTTGCTTTAGCTTTCATCTATAAAAGTTTATGTAATTAATACAAATATAGTAGAATTACCGAAAATAAAACAAAAAACAGCCATTTAGTCTTTTAAATTATACCACCTATTCGAAAAAAATCCATAAAAGAAGATTTTTATAAAACCGTATCCCTTAAAATTTCGTTAATAATTAAATACCAAACAACTAAGACCAATGTTGTTAACCTAATAAAAAATTGATTATGAAAAACGAAGTTAAAATTCATGAAGTTGATCCTTCACTGAATAGCAGAAGGAGCTTTCTTAAGCTCAGTGGATTAACATTAGTAACCACAGGTTTGGTTCTAGCTGGATGCAGCGATAATGATAATGACAACAATATGGAAGACACTTCTCTGCCAGGAGTAAGAAATGGTGTTTTCGATTTGGGTTCGGGAGATTTTGGAGTGTTAACCTATGCGTACGCCCTAGAGCAACTAGAAGCAGACTTTTATACTAAAGTTGTAAATTCTACAAGCTTTAATACAGTATTTAATGACACTGAGCGTCAAGTTTTGACCGACTTATATCATCATGAAGTAGTTCACAGAGATTTTTTCAAAGCAGCCTTGACTGGTGCGCTTCCAGATCCTAGTTCACAACTGCTTCCTTCTTTAGCCTTTAATTACGGTTCTTTAAATTTTAATAGCCGTAACGAAGTTTTAGCCACTGCGAAAGCCCTTGAAGACACAGGTGTTGCCGCTTACAATGGAGCAGGAAAATTAATTAAAACTGCAGATTACTTATTATTAGCAGGGAAAATTGTTTCCGTTGAAGCTAGACACGCATCAGCCATAAGAAGTTTGATCAACCCAAATTCTAAAGATTTTGCTGGAGACGATATCGTAAATATGTCAACAGGATTAGATGATGCAAAAGATCCATCTAAAATCCTGCCGATTGCTGCTGGTTTTATTACCACAAAATTTACAGCTAAATACTTGCCTTAATCCTAACCAATAAAACTTAGAAATTATGAACATTTTAAAATTTATAGAATCCTTTACTGATGATAATTTAATGAACAGTACTGGTTCACGCAGAGACAGTTTTTCGCATTTTGGAAATATTGGAAAAAATTTAGCCTTAGCGTCAATTCCTTTCGGACTGTCGGCTCTTACCAATAAAGCTTTCGCTAAAGACATTACAGCAACTCCAGCAACTCCAATTGGAGCTCTTCAATTTGCTTTAACCTTAGAATATCTTGAAAACGAATTTTACTCAATGGCTTTAGATTCTGGGGTAATTCCAGCTTCTGAGAATGGCGGGCGTGATTTAAAAGTATTCCAACAGATTGCGGATCATGAATCTGATCATGTCAAATTTTTAATTGCAGGCTTAGGCGGTACCGCAAGCCCGAACTTTGTTCCTAAACCCACTTTTGATTTTACTGTGGGTGGAGCATTTGATCCTTTTCATGATTATCCAACATTTTTAGCTTTGGCACAAGCCTTTGAAGACACAGGAGTTAGAGCATACAAAGGTCAGGCTGCAAACTTAATCACAACACCCGATTTATTGACTGCAGCACTACAGATTCATTCAGTCGAAGCCCGTCATGCTTCTGAGGTTAGAAGACTGCGAGGTTTAAAAGGATGGATTTCCAATTCTGACCGAGGTGCTGGAATGCCAGCAGCTACTCAACCTGTTTATGATGGTGAAGGCGTAACGGTACAAGCAGGATTTAATACCGCTGCCGCATTTGGTGCCGCGGCCGGCTCAGAAGCTTATGATGAGCCACTTACAACACAACAAGTTGTTGATATTGCCAATATATTTATTGTATAATTACTTTTTTCTCTAAATATTTAACCGTCTTGACATTATTGTGAAGACGGTTTTTTTATTCATTAATTAATTAAAAAACTGAGTACCTGATTTTCAGCAGATAAAATATTCTTTCAGGTATTTGGTTTTAAAATAATTAATTGTACTTTTGCATCCCCTTTATTGGGGATGGAATGTTTAATTAAAATAATATTATGGACGCATTAAGCTACAAAACAGTTTCAGCAAGTAAAGCCACTGTAACTAAAGAGTGGATTGTTGTTGACGCTGAAGGTCATAACTTAGGACGTCTTGCTTCTAAAGTTGCAATGATTTTAAGAGGTAAGTACAAGCCAAGTTACACACCGCACGTTGACTGTGGAGATAACGTAATTGTTATCAACTCAGAAAAAATTAACCTTACAGGTACAAAAATGAATGACAAAATTTACATGCGTCATACAGGTTACCCAGGAGGACAAAGAACTTTAACTGCTAAAGTATTGCAAGCTAAAAATCCAGCTGCATTAGTAGAAAAAGCTGTAAAAGGTATGTTACCTAAAAACAAATTAGGTGCTGAACTTTTTAGAAATCTAAATGTTGTTGTAGGATCTGAGCACAAACACGGAGCTCAAAAACCTAGAACTGTTAACCTAAATGATCTTAAGTAATGGGAGTTATTCACAAAATCGGTAGAAGAAAAACCGCTGTTGCACGTGTATACGTTTCTGAAGGAACTGGAAACATCACTGTAAACAAAAAAGAATTCGCAACTTACTTTCCAACTGCAACTTTACAATACAAAGTTTTACAACCGCTTTCTATGACAGAAAACGCTAGTAACTTTGACGTAAAAGTAAACGTTTACGGAGGTGGTACAACTGGTCAGGCAGAAGCTGTAAGAATGGCATTAGCACGCGTAATGTGTGAAGTTAACGCTGAAAACAGAGCTATCCTTAAACCAGAAGGTTTATTAACAAGAGACCCAAGAATGGTTGAACGTAAGAAATTCGGTCAGAAGAAAGCTCGTAAGAGATTCCAATTCTCTAAACGTTAATATTACCTGTCTTGTTCAGATGGGACAAGACATTATCAATTATTTATTGAAATTAAAAAACACAGTTATTGTTGCTCTCCTATCGAGGTAGGATATAGTTTAGCATCTAAATGTATAAAGCCAGAGAAATCGCCATTTATACATTGCTAATCAACAGAACGTAAACTAGTACAAAAATGGCAAACAAAATAGAAGTAAAAGAATTACTAGAAGCAGGTGTTCACTTCGGACACATGACTAGAAAATGGGATCCAAACATGGCTCCTTACATTTATATGGAGCGTAATGGTATTCACATTATCAATCTATACAAAACTGCAGCTAAAATTGAAGAGGCTAACGAAGCTTTGAAAAAAATCGCTGCATCAGGTAGAAAAATCTTATTCGTAGCTACCAAAAAACAAGCAAAAGACATCGTTGCTGATAAAGCAAAAGCAGCAAACATGCCTTACATCACTGAAAGATGGCCAGGTGGAATGTTGACTAACTTCGTAACTATCAGAAAGGCAGTTAAAAAAATGTCTTCTATCGATAAAATGAAGAAAGATGGTACTTTCAACACTTTATCTAAAAAAGAGCGTTTACAAGTTGATCGTCTACGTGCTAAATTAGAAAAAAACTTAGGTTCAATTGCTGATATGTCTAGACTACCTGCAGCATTGTTCGTAGTAGATATCAAAGCTGAACACATCGCAATAAAAGAAGCTCAAAAATTAAACATTCCAGTTTTCGCAATGGTTGATACGAATTCTGACCCAAGAGAGGTTGATTACGTAATTCCTGCAAATGATGACGCTTCTAAATCAATTGACAAAATTTTATCTTTAGTGACTACTGCAGTAATCGAAGGTCTTTCTGACAGAGGTGCTGAAAAAGAAGTTGAAGCTGCTGAAGAAGCTCCTGCTGTTGAAGCTGAAGCTCCTGCAACTGAAACTGAAGAATAAATCAAAATTTAAATTCCAAATTTTAAATTCCAAAATCCAAGACAAAATTAAAAACGTTATGTTGATAATTTATTAAAATTGGAGTTTGGGATTTAAAAGATGGAATTTTTTACTTTTAAAAACATATTAAAACTTAAAATATTATGGCAACAATTACTGCTGCAGACGTAAATAAATTAAGACAATCTACAGGTGCCGGAATGATGGACTGTAAAAAGGCTTTAGTTGAAGCTGAAGGTGATTTCGATAAAGCTATCCAAATCCTTAGAGAAAAAGGACAAAAAGTTGCTGCTAACCGTTCTGATCGTGAGTCTGCTGAAGGAGCTGCTGTTTCTTTCATCAATGCTGACAATACTAAAGGAGCGATCATCACTTTAAACTGCGAAACTGACTTCGTAGGTAAAAATGAAGCTTTCGTTGCTTTAGCTAAAGATTTAGTAGAAAGAGCTATCAACTTCTCTACAAAAGAAGAATTATTAGCTTCTGATTTCAACGGAATCACAGTTGCTGAGAAATTAATCGAGCAAACTGGTGTTATCGGTGAGAAAATCGAAATCGGTGGTTTTGAAATTTTAGAAGGTGCTTACGTTGGATCTTATGTACACGTTAATAAAATTGCTGCTTTAACTGCAATTTCTGCTCCAGTTGCAAACGCTGAAGCTTTAACAAAAGACATTTCTATGCAAGTTGCTTCTATGGGAGCTGATACTTTATCTTACAAAGATTTTGATCCTGCTTTCGTTGAATCTGAACTTGCTGCTCGTATTGCTGTAATCGAAAAAGACAACGAAGAAGCAAAACGTTTAGGAAAAACTTTGAAAAATGTTCCTAAATACATCTCTTTCTCTCAATTAACTCCTGAAGTTATCAAACAAGCTGAAGAAGATGCTAAAGCTGAATTAAAAGCTGAAGGAAAACCAGAGCAGATCTGGGACAAAATTCTTCCAGGAAAAGTTCAACGTTTTATCTCTGATAACACTACTTTAGATCAAGAGAAAGCTCTTTTAGATCAAAACTTCATCAAAGATGACAGTAAAAAAGTTGGTGATTACGTAAAAGGATTCAATGTTGAAATTACAGGTTTCAAAAGAGTTACTTTAGGTTAATATATTATTTTCAATATTAAAAAGCCCGAATATTTAGTTATTCGGGCTTTTTTATTTCGTTTAATTTTCAATTGGAAAATTTCTTGCTCGCATCAATGCATCAGATTTTGGAGCGTGGCCTCTGAAATTCTCATACATTTCTTCATTATCAATAGTATTTCCGACACTTAAAACTGTTTTATAAAGACGTTCTGAAACATTTTTATCAAACGGTCCATCTGCTTCCAGAAAAGCCTCGTAAGCATCTGCATTAATAACATCTGCCCATAAATAACTGTAGTAACCAGCCGCATAACCGTCGCTTGAAAATATATGCGCAAACTGTGGAATTCTGTGTCGCATTACAATTTCAGATGGCATATTAATTTCGCTCAAGATCTTCTTCTCAAACGCATGCGGGTCAACTGTTTCAGTTGTTAAATGCAATTTCATATCGACAAAAGAACTTGAGATCGTTTCTACCGTTGCAAAACCTTCATTAAAATTAGCCGCCTTACCTATTCTTTCTACCAATGATTGCGACAAAGGTTCGTTAGTTTTATAATGAAGCGCAAATTTATTCAACACTTCTGGCGTCGCCAGCCAGTGTTCTAGCAACTGAGACGGAAACTCCACATAATCTCTCGCAACCGAAGTTCCAGAAAGACTTGGATAAGTAACATTCGAGCACAATCCATGAAGCGCATGGCCAAATTCGTGAAACAAAGTTGTAGCATCATCCCACGAAATCAAAACAGGTTCGTCACTATTTCCTTTTATGAAATTGCAATTGTTTGAAACAATAGGAAGCACATTCCCTTTTATTTTCTGCTGGTCCCTATGCGAATTCATCCAAGCTCCCGAACGCTTTCCTGTACGTGCATAAGGATCAAAATACCACAAACCAATAGGTTCGCCAGTTTTTTTATTATTTACTTCCCAAACTCGAACATCGGAATGATAAACCGGAACATCAAATAATTGTTTAAAACCTAAATCAAACAATTCTCCAGCCGTCCAGAACATTCCTTCACGTAAATTTTCCAGCTGCAAATATTGTTTAATTTCATTCTGATCTAAATCGTATTTTGCTTTACGGACTTTCTCTGCATAATAACGGTAATCCCAAGGCTGGATTTTAAAATCTTCCCCTTCTTCATTTACCATTTCCTGCATAGCCGAAACATCGTTATTCACCTTCTCTACAGCAGGTTTCCATACAGAATGCATCAAATCGAGCGTTTTCTGTGGGTCTTTAGCCATTTTATTTGATAAACTCCATTCAGCAAAGTTTTTAAAACCTAAAATCTTTGCTTTTTCAGCTCTTAATCTTAAAATAGACACAAGAGTTTCATTGGTATCATTTTCGTTTTTATTATCGCCTCGTTTAACAAAAATATCAAAAGCTTTTTCTCTTAAATTTCTCCTGTTTGAAAAAGTCAAGAAAGGTTCTATTGAAGATCTTGTGTTTCCAATACAACCTAAAACATTTAGATTTCTTTCTTTCGCCTCGGCAATTGCCGCATTCTTAAATTCCTCAGGCAAACCGTCAAAATCAGCCTCTGTATTTAGCTCTATATATTGATTATTTTCTTCTGCCAATAGCTTTTGACTAAAAGCTGTAAAAAGTCCAGCCAATTCTTGATTGATCTTAGCCACTTTACTCTTATCCTGTTCGTTTAGCTCTGCTCCTTCCCTAACAAAATCGGTATAATAAAGCCAAAGCAAACGTTGCTGCTCTTTGGTTAAGTTTTTCTTTTCATCCGATTTGTATAAAGCTTCAATTCTAGAAAACAGTTTATCATTTTGATACAGTTTATCATTAATCTCAGCCAATTTTGGCGACATTTCAGTGTCAACTGTATTAAACTCTGGAGTACTTAAATTGGATCTGTAAATACCATAAACTGCGTGAATTCTATCCAATTTTTCGCCAGAAAGTTCCAATGCTTCAATTGTGTTTTTAAAGGTTGGCCTGTCTGAATTATTAGCAATAGCATAAATTTCTTCTAGTTTTTCTTGAATAGCAAATTCTATTGCTGGCTTAAAATCTGAAACTTGGTAAGTACTAAAATCTGAAACTCCTCCATAAGGCCCAGACCAATCTTTTAACAATGGATTATCTAATTCTATTGGTGTTTTCATAATAAATGCATTAATTAATTCTGAGCAAATTTCGATTTGAAAAAAAAGCAACAGAATCTCAAAATTAACCAATCAAAAGCAAACTTCATACGCCAACGAATTATAGTTTCAAAGAATTAAAAGAAATAGTTTATTTTTGAAATATCAATACCAAAAATCAAATGTTTAGAACCAGAAAAGAAATTGTTTTTGTAATTTTAGCAGGAATATTTATAACTAATGCCGTTGTGGCTGAGTTAATTGGAGGAAAGCTAATTCAAATTGGACCTTTTGTCATGAGTATAGGAATTCTACCTTGGCCAGTTGTATTTCTAACTACCGATTTGATTAATGAATATTTTGGCGAAAAAGGCGTAAAAAAACTTTCTTTCATAACGGCATGTCTGATTGCTTATGCTTTTTTGATTCTTTTTATGGCAATTACAATTCCAGCTGCAAAAGGAATTAGTCCTGTAAATGACCAGCAGTTTCAAGCGGTATTTGGACAAAGTATGTGGATTATTATTGGAAGCTTAATCGCTTTCATGGCATCACAGCTTATTGACGTATGGATATTTTGGTTTTTCAAAAACAGAACGGGTGAGAAAAAAATATGGTTAAGAACTACTGGCTCTACTGTTATTTCGCAATTGTTTGATTCATTTATTGTTTTAGGAATTGCATTTTGGCTTCCTGGGAAAATTGATTTTGACACTTTTATATCTTCGGGATTAATAGGATATACTTTTAAGTTAGCAATTGCTATTTTATTAACCCCAGCAATTTATTTAGGACATCATTTGATTAAAAAATATTTGGACGAAGATCCGGCGCATAAAGGATAAAGAATAAAAAAAATATTTAGGTCATGAAAAAAATTCACTTGCTTATTTTATTCTCTGTTACCTATTTCTTTTTCAGCTGTGGCAATGACGAAAAAAAACAGCCTAAAAAAGTCATTCAATCTGTCAATAAGTTGACACCAGCTGCTGTGAAGATACCTCGCAAAGTTTCTTCAAAAAGTATTACCGCTTCAAAGGAATTTGAATCCCCAAAAACCGCTTCTCAAAAAAATCCATTTGCTGTTAAAAATCCGATAGCAATACCTGAGTTAAGTCCTCAAATACCAACTCATACTCCGAGTACTACCACGTCTATAAAAAAAGAAGTCAACGAGGAATTATTAAATTTTGTTAATGTTCGTAAAATATTAGCAAAATGCAAAATGGGTCAGACCATGACTCAAAAACAATTAACCGAACATTTTGAAATTCCAGAAGAAGCTGTTAAACTAATTAAAAGTGTTACTAAAACTGCAGAAAATGAGTTATCTGTTAAATGGAAATCAACTTGGCTTGTTGAAAAAGTATCAGATGCCGAACTTGAAGATGGCAAAATGAAAGTAAAATTCAAAGCAAATAAAATGTATATGTCGGGCAATGCTATCGGCATCAAATATAATAGGAAAATCTATACCAATTTAATCATAATTGGGCGCTCAGCCTATATTCCGAGTGTAAAAGGATATAGCTGGCAAATTGGAAGATAAAATTAGAATTAAAAATGGAACCAATAAGATGTGGCTGGTGTTCTGCCAGCGATTTGTATAAAAAATATCATGACGAAGAATGGGGAACTCCTGTCTATGACGACCCTACTATTTTTGAGTTTTTAATTCTAGAAACTTTTCAAGCCGGATTAAGCTGGATTACTATTTTAAATAAAAGAGAAAACTTCAAAACTGCTTTTGACAATTTTGATTATAAAAAAATTGCTAATTATTCTGAAGATAAAATCGAAGAATTACTTCAAGACACTGGAATTATCCGAAATAAACTCAAAATTAGATCGGCTGTCACAAATGCTCAGGCCTTTATGAAGGTACAAGAAGAATTTGGAACATTCTCTGATTACATCTGGAAATTTATTGAAGGAAAACCAATTGACAATAAGCCAAAAACGTTAAAAGATGTTCCAGCAACCACTCCAATTTCTGATGCTATCAGCAAAGATTTAAAAAAACGAGGATTCAAATTTGTCGGTTCAACCGTTATTTATGCTCATATGCAGGCAACGGGAATGGTCAATGATCATGTAGAAGATTGCTGGACGAGAAAAAAATAGTTTTGTTTCATGTTTCAAGTTTCACGTTGTGGCTGCACTCAAAAAAACAACTTAAAACATGAAACTTGAAACTTTTTTAAACTCCCAAACAAAATTTTATTACATTTGCTTCACACTTTAGGGGTGTCTGCAACACGCAGGCTGAGATTTTACCCTCTGAACCTGATCTAGTTCATACTAGCGTAGGGAAAAGTAAGATGACTTCTTGAACGCATTTCTATGCGTTACTGTAGCCATTCCTAATGTGTATCTATACACTAAACTGAAAAAGGAATGGAACTAAAAATCAATCAACAAACCAAACAATTCAATGCTGAATCGCTAAGCGTTCAATCATTGCTCGATCTCGAAATTCCGAACAAACAAAACGGAATCGCCGTTGCCGTCAACAATACTGTAGTTCCCAAACTCAAATGGAACGAATTTTTCGTACAAGAAACTGACGAAATCCTGATTATTTCTGCTACACAAGGGGGATAAATTTCAATTTAAAATTCGAATACAAAAATTTCAAATTCCAATTATATGCTGGATGTAGGCGCACTGCACATCTCCACAATGTTGCGATTAAACGCAATCAGAATCAACTTTAAACTTCAAACCTGAAACAAAAATATTATGACAAACGAAGAACAAATATCCAGAACCCCGTTTCCGAATTCTAAAAAAGTTTATATCGACGGAGAAATTCATCCAATAAAAGTAGCCATGCGCGAAATAACTTTAAGCGACACTAAACTCTCAAATGGCGGAATTGAGAAAAATCCTCCCGTTACAGTTTATGATACATCAGGAGCTTACACAGATCCAAATATTGAAATTAATATTAGAAAAGGATTGCCACGCCTACGCGAAAATTGGATTCTTGACCGAAATGATGTCGAAATTTTAGATGAAATCACTTCAGATTACGGCTTAAGCAGATTAAAAGATGAAAGTTTGAATCATCTTCGTTTTGAATATCTTCATCAGCCAAAACGTGCCAAAAAAGGTGCAAATGTAACACAGTTATACTATGCTAAAAAAGGCATTATTACTCCAGAAATGGAATATATTGCGATTCGTGAAAACCAAAGAATTGAGGTTTTAAATGAGCAAACCAAAGCGATGCAATGCCAACATAGTGGAAACAGCTTTGGCGCGAATACTCCAAAAAACAAAATTACACCTGAATTTGTACGTTCTGAAGTTGCCTGTGGAAGAGCTATTATCCCAAACAACATCAACCATCCAGAAAGTGAACCTATGATTGTGGGTCGTAATTTTTTGGTAAAAATTAATGCCAATATCGGAAACAGTGCCGTGACTTCAAGCATTGAAGAAGAAGTTGAAAAAGCGGTTTGGGCGTGTCGCTGGGGAGCTGATACGATTATGGATTTATCTACAGGAAAAAACATTCACGAAACCAGAGAATGGATTATCAGAAATTCTCCTGTTCCAATTGGAACCGTCCCCATTTATCAAGCTTTAGAAAAAGTAAAAGGAATTGCAGAAGATTTAACTTGGGAAATTTTCCGTGATACGCTGATTGAACAAGCAGAACAAGGTGTTTCGTATTTTACGATTCATGCTGGAGTCTTACTTCGTTACATTCATTTAACCGCCAATCGAGTTACAGGAATCGTTTCTCGCGGCGGATCAATCATGGCAAAATGGTGTTTATTTCATCATAAAGAAAACTTTCTGTACACACATTTTGAAGAGATCTGCGAAATCATGAAACAATACGATGTGGCTTTCTCTCTTGGAGACGGTTTACGTCCGGGTTCGATTGCAGATGCTAATGACGCTGCACAATTTGCTGAATTAGAAACTTTGGGAGAATTAACCAAAATTGCTTGGAAACATGATGTTCAGGTTTTTATTGAAGGTCCGGGGCACGTTCCGATGCACATGATTAAAGAAAACATGGACAAACAATTAGAGCATTGCCATGAAGCTCCTTTTTATACTTTAGGTCCTTTAACTACAGATATTGCACCGGGTTACGACCATATTACTTCGGCAATTGGCGCTGCCATGATTGGCTGGTACGGATGTGCCATGTTGTGTTATGTGACGCCAAAAGAACATCTTGGTTTACCAAATAAAAAAGATGTAAAAGACGGTGTGATTACTTATAAAATTTCTGCTCACGCTGCCGATTTAGCAAAAGGCCATCCTGGAGCACAATATAGAGACAATGCTTTGAGTAAAGCACGTTTTGAATTCCGTTGGGAAGATCAGTTCAATTTGGCTTTAGATCCAGATACCGCAAGAGAATTTCATGACGAAACACTTCCTGCTGATGGTGCTAAAGTAGCGCATTTCTGTTCGATGTGCGGGCCGAAATTCTGCTCTATGAAAATATCACAAGAAATCAGAGATGTCGCTGCAGCAGAAAAAGGAATGCAGGAGAAATCAGAGGAATTTATTGAGCAAGGAAAAGAGATTTATATATAACAAAAGTATTAAGATGGAAGAATTAAGTATTAAGACTTAAAATCTGCAAACTCTTAATACTTTCATCTTAATACTTAATACTTTTTTGAAATGATTGTGATTACAAATCCTTTTTTTATTGAAGATGAAATTCAAATTCTACATTCTTTATTAGAAGAAGGATTGTCTTTGCTTCATATTCGAAAACCTGATTTTTCAGAGTTGGAAATGACTCAGTTTATTAATCAGATAAAACTAGAATTTCGTAATAAACTGGTTTTGCACAATCATTATGATTTGGCAGAAGATTTTGGAATTAAACGATTGCATTTTTCTGAAAAAGAAAGAAAAAGCAATCTTGATTCTCCTGCAAGGTTTCCAAAACCTTGTAGGTATAAATCGACATCAACACATTCAGTAGAAGATTTTAATTCGTTAGAAAATGATTTTGATTATGCATTCTTAAGTCCAGTTTTTAAAAGCATTTCAAAAGAAAATTATTATCCAATAATTGATCTTTTTGAAGCATTAAAATTGCGAAAAAACTATAAAACGAAAGTTATTGCTTTAGGCGGAATTGATTCTCAAAACATACACAAAACTCTTGAAAATGGTTTTGATGATATCGCTCTTTTGGGAAGTATTTGGAACAATGAAAATCCTGTAAAACAATTTAAATTATGTCAGAAAATCGTCCATTCGTACTCACAATCGCAGGTTTAGATCCGTCTGGTGGTGCTGGGATTTTGGCTGATATCAAAACATTTGAACAGCATAAAGTTACTGGCTTCGCTATTGCAACAGCTAATACTATTCAGACTGAAAATGAATTTTATAAGATTGAATGGATTAATATCAATTTTGTGATACGATCTATTGAAGTCTTGTTTCAAAGCTATAAAATAAGTGCTGTTAAAATAGGGATTGTACCATCTCTTTCTTACTTAAATCGAATTCTATCAACGATAAAATTGATTTCTCCTGATACAAAAATTGTCTGGGATCCAGTTTTAAAATCGACTACAGAGTTTGATTTCTTAAACATTGAAGATCATTCAGATCTCAACCAAATCTTGTCAAAAATCAATTTGATTACACCAAATTATATAGAAATCGAACAATTACTTCCCGGTTTTATAAAAGATCATCTTTGGATTGAGAATGAAATTTCGACTGCAATTCTGCTCAAAGGCGGACACAATTCAAATGAAATCGGAAAAGATCAATTGTTTTTGAAAAATAAAATTCTTGATTTATTTCCTACTGAAAAAGACTGCTACGAAAAACATGGCTCAGGCTGTGTCCTTTCTTCGGCTATCGCTTCAAATTTAGCCCTAAACCAAACTACAGAAGAAGCCTGCAAAAATGCTAAAATCTATATTGAAAACTATCTTAGTTCAACTACAACATTAATCGGATACCATTATGTATAACAAACTGCAATATATTTCGCAAGGCGAAACAATTGACGACCAATTACGCAACATACACCAAGCGCTTGATGCTGGATGCAATTGGGTACAAATGCGATTTAAAAATCAAACTCAAAAAGACGTTTTTACTTTGGCGGAAGCAGTAAAACCTTTGTGCGAAGAATATCTTGCGAATTTTATTGTAAATGACGATTTACATCTCGCAGAACAAATTTCAGCTGATGGTGTTCATTTAGGACTAACGGACACAAAAATCGATGAAGCAAGAGCGATTTTAGGCTCTACAAAAATCATCGGAGGAACTGCCAATACTTTTGAAGATATCGAAAATCACGTAAAAAACGGTTGCGATTATATTGGCTTGGGGCCTTTCAGGTTTACAGCTACAAAAGAAAAACTGAGTCCAATTTTGGGTTTGTCAGGTTATCATGAAATTCTTCAAAAACTGAAAAAAAATAAAATCGACATTCCAGTTTATGCTATTGGAGGCATCACATTACGCGATGTGAGTCCGTTAATGGAAACTGGAATTTTCGGAATTGCCGTTTCTGGAATCATTACTGAAAGTGATGAAAAGGAAAAATTAATTCAACAATTAAAAGAAAAATTATATGCAAACATCATTGTTTAATTTAGGAGACAAAGCGTTCGTATCCCGTCTGTTTCTTGGAACGGGAAAATTTGGCTCGAATGAAGAAATGGAACAGGCTATTTTGGCTTCAGAAAGCGAATTAGTTACTGTTGCATTAAAACGCATTGATCTTGAAACTGATACCGACGCTATTTTATCGCACTTAAAATATCCAAATATCAATTTATTACCCAATACTTCTGGAGCGAGAAATGCCAAAGAAGCTGTTTTTGCTGCGCAACTGGCTCGAGAAGCTTTGGAAACCAACTGGGTAAAACTGGAAATTCATCCTGACCCAAAATATTTGATGCCCGATCCAATTGAAACTTTAAAAGCGACAGAAGAATTGGCAAAATTGGGTTTTATTGTACTTCCTTATATTCACGCTGATCCTGTTTTGTGCAAACATTTAGAAAGCGCAGGAACATCGGCTGTAATGCCTTTAGGCTCACCAATTGGAAGCAATAAAGGTTTAAAAACGATTGATTTTCTCGAAATTATAATCGAACAAAGTACAGTTCCTGTTATTGTAGATGCAGGAATTGGAGCGCCATCTGATGCAGCAAAAGCAATGGAAATTGGAGCCGATGCTGTTTTGGTGAATACTGCGATTGCCGTTGCAGGAAATCCGAAATTAATGGCTGAAGCTTTTAAAGAAGCGGTTATTGCTGGAAGAAAGGCTTTTGAAGCTAAAGTTGCTAATCAGCAAAATTATGCTTCGGCTTCTAGCCCGTTGACTTCTTTTCTTTATGAGTAAATTGATTTTTCTCTCGCAGATTCTGCAGATTTAGCAGATATTTTTATATGCTAAAACTGGTCATTCTATTTATTATGATATTTTCACCATATTCAAAAAGACAGAATTTTCTTTAATTTTGAATTAAAAAAATATGTCAGAAAATGAGATTTCATATAAAATTAGAGGAGCAATTTTTAAAGTATATAACACTCTTGGGCCTGGATTATTAGAATCAATTTATGAGAGCGCACTTTATTATCAATTAGAAAAAGATGGATTACACGTAGTTAAACAAATTGATTTACCAGTTAAATATGATAATGTTTACTTAGATATAACTTTCAGATTAGACATTTTGGTCGAAAATAAAGTAATTATAGAATTGAAATCAGTAGAAGAAATAAAACCTATTCATTTTAAACAATTAAATACTTATTTAAAATTGACTAACAAAAAACTTGGACTATTAGTCAATTTCAACTGCTCTAATATCTTAGAAAATATTCATCGTGTTGCCAATAAAATTTAATCTGCATGATCTGCAAAATCTGCGGGAAACAAATAAAAAAATGAAAACATTCAAATCCATTTTTGAGCAATATAATTGGGATGAAATCCAATCTAAAATATACAAAACCACATCAAAAGATGTTGAGCGCACTTTGTCCAAAACCAAATACAATCTCGATGATTTTTTGATCTTAATCTCGCCTATTGCTCAAAATTATTTGGAACAAATGGCTCAAAAGTGCCATGAAATCACCAAAAAACGTTTTGGAAAAACGATACAAATGTATGCTCCGTTATACTTGAGTAATGAATGTCAAAATATCTGTACGTACTGCGGATTTAGTTTAGACAATAAAATCAAAAGAAAAACACTTTCTGATGCCGAAATAAAACTAGAAGTCGAAGCCTTAAAAAGTGCTGGTTTTGACCATGTTTTATTGGTTACAGGCGAAGCAAATTATACTGTAAACATCAATTATTTCCTGAATGCAATTGCTCTAATTAGAAAAGATTTTTCCATTATTTCTGTTGAAGTGCAACCGCTTTCTAAAGAAGATTACCAGCGTTTGCATTATGCTGGAGTATATTCAGTTTTAGTTTATCAGGAAACATATCATCAGGAAGTTTACAAAAAATATCATACAAAAGGAAAAAAATCAAACTTTGATTATCGATTAGAAACGCCTGATAGAATTGGAACTGCTGGAATTCATAAAATTGGTTTAGGGGTTTTATTAGGTTTGGAAGACTGGCGAACTGATAGTTTTTTCAATGCTTTACATTTAGATTATCTTCAAAAGAAATATTGGCAGACGAAATATTCTGTTTCTTTTCCACGTCTCCGTCCAGCAGAAGGCATTATAGAGCCTAATTTCATTATGGATGACAAAGATTTGACACAATTAATTTGCGCATACAGATTGTGGAATGAAGATTTAGAGATCTCTATTTCAACGCGAGAAAATGAGAAATTCAGAAACAACATTATTCCGATTGGAGTTACAAGTATGAGCGCTGGTTCGAAGACAAATCCTGGCGGTTATGTTGTTGATCCGCAATCTTTGGAGCAATTCGAAATCAGCGATGAACGTTCAGCAGAAGAAATTTCAAACATCATAAAAAATGCAGGTTATGAACCTGTTTGGAAAGATTGGGACAAAGTTTATAGTTGAAATTGTTTCAATTTTCAGGTTCCAAGACTTAACATTTTACAATTCACAATTCACAATTCACAATTAAAATAATGAGTATCATAAAAGAATTCCTTCGCTACAATAGACAAACCATCCTTCCTGAAATTGGCGATGAAGGGCAGGAAAAATTAAAAAAGGCCAGAGTTCTGGTAATTGGAGCCGGTGGTTTGGGCTGTCCGATTTTGCAATATATTGCGACTGCAGGAGTTGGATTTATTGGAATCATGGATTTTGATACCATTGAAATTCATAATCTCCATAGACAGATTTTATATACCGAAAATGAAATTGGTCAGCATAAATCAATTGTTGCTAAAGAAGTAGTTTCTAAACTAAATCCGTTAATTGAGGCTGTTGCCATTAATGAAAAATTAACTGCTGAAAATGCATCGGAAATCATTCAGCAATATGATATTGTTGTCGATGGTTCTGATAATTTCTCCACTCGTTATTTAGTCAATGATACTTGCGTTCAGCTTAAAAAACCTTTGATTTACGGAAGTATTTTAAAATTTGAAGGACAACTTGCTGTTTTTAATCATAACGGAAGTAAAAATCTTAGGGATTTATTCCCGGAAATGCCCGATCCAAAAGATGTTCCAAATTGTAATTTAAATGGTGTTTTAGGAACATTGCCTGGAATTATAGGCAACATGATGGCGCACGAAACTTTAAAGCTGATTTTAGAATTGCCACCTTTAAATAATGAACTTGTTATTTTTAATACCTTAAACTGGAATTTTACAAAGTTGAATTTCTAAAAAACAACCTCATCTCCTACGCTGATAATTCCAGAATTCAGACTCACAATATTGGTTCCGAATAAAACCGAATTATCAACATTTCTGTATTTGCTCAACGTTTTTAGAGGTTCTTTTTTCAAACGCCCATTTTCTGGATCATTGTTTACCATAACACATCTTCCGCAGGGTTTTATATTTTTAAATTGAACCTCTCCTATCTTAAAAGTCTTAAAATCATCTTCTTCATGAGGTTTTTCAGTACTTACTACAAGGTTTGGGCGAAATCTTTTTATGGTAATTTTTTCATCCAATTTATCATTCAAAAAATCCAAGCTTTTGGTTCCAAGTAATAAATATGGATAACCATCTGCAAGACTTACATTGAATGTTTCTTTTAATTTGGAGCTTTCGTGTTTACGAGCTCCATTTTTAAGTATTTTAACCAATTTACATTCAAAACCTAAATGTTGGCTAAACCATTTTGAAGTTTCAAGATTTACCTCAACCACTTCACTTTTATCATCCCAAACATTTACTTCTATTGCGTTTTCTAAATGTTCGTTAATAGAAAATTCATGCTTTTGATCCTGAAAAGTAATGCTGATTTTTCCATTTGAAATCTGCGGATAAAACTGACTCATAATTCGATGTTCTCTCTGTGTCAGCATTTGGTTTTCTGCATCAACCAGCATCCAACGGCGATCGTTTTCAAAGCCCATTTCTTCAGCTTTTGCAGATTCAAGACTGATTCCTGCCAAGCTTTTTATCGGATAAATATAAATTTCTTTTACGCTGTAAATTGCACTCATTTTTCTATTTACTTTTTAAAATGGACATAAACTCTTCACGATCAATTTCTCGGCAGCCTAAGCTCTCCAAATGCGGATTGTAAACCTGACAATCCAGCAATTTGTAATTTTCTTTTTTCAAATATAAAGCTAATGCAATAAAAGCTGTTTTCGAAGCATTTGAAACTTTAGAAAACATACTTTCTCCGCAAAAAATATTTCCCTTTCCCAAATCAATTCCATACAAACCACCAACCAAAACATCATCTTGCCATACTTCAACCGATTTTGCCACTCCTTCTTCATTCAATTTGCAGTACGCTTCAATCATTTCATCCGAAATCCAAGTTCCATCTTGTCCCTCTCTTTTTATTTGTTGGCAATTTGAAATTACTTCTCTAAAACTTTTATTATAAGTAACCTTAAACATTTTCTTATTGAGAATTTTTCTCATGCTTTTGGATATCACCAACTCATCAAAAAATAATACCATTCTAGGATCTGGCGCCCACCAAAGAATTGGTTCTCCTTCATTAAACCAAGGAAAAATACCGCTTTTGTAAGCCAATAGTAAACGCTCTGGACTTAGATCTCCTCCTATCGCTAAAATTCCCTCTTCATCAGCTTCTTCAACTGGCGGAAAAAACAAATCGTTGAATAAATAATACATCTTTTTTTAATATTCAATTATGAAATTCCAAATTCCAATACAAATAGAAATCTCAATACTAAAAATTCCACATTCCAAACTTTCAGAATATTGTCTTTTATTTAAAATAAAGCTCTAAACTAAAATTCCAAATCCCAAAACATAGTTATGAATTGGAATTTGGAATTTATAATTTGAAATTTAAACCTTTTTTTAGAACGGTAAATCGTCTGGTTCGTCTTCGTTTAAGTTTGTTGCTGGTGCAAAAGTTTCTGCAGCTGGCATTGGAGCTCCTTGTGCAGGTCCTTCTGCTGCTAATCTTTCGATTCTCCAACCTTGAATACTATTGAAATATCTAGTTTCTCCTTGCGGATTAACCCATTCTCTTCCTCTTAAATTGATAGAAACTTTTACTGCATCTCCTTGTTTATAGCTACTCAACAAATCGCATTTATCTTGTGTAAATTCGATTAAAATATGTTGTGGATACTGCTCCTCAGTAGTAACAACTAATTCTCTTTTTTTGAATGAGGCACTAACTTGCTGCTCTGGGTTAACCACTTTTACTTTTCCTGTAACTTCCATCTTCGTCTATTTAATTATTGTTTCTATTTCTTTTATTTTTTAGCTAAAAGCACTTTCCAAGCCGATTCCACATCACCGTTATCCAGATATTTTTTGGCTTCTAAATGTACTTTTTTCTGGTCGTCTGAGCTTAAAACTCCTTTGACTGCGAAATTTTCTTTCACAAATATACTAACTTCTTCTTTTGTAGGCAAGGCTTCAATGTTACCTAATTTTCCTAAATCGTTCCCATCAAAAACAGGGCTTTCTTTTACAAAATCTGGTATCGCATCTACGCCTACTCCCATTGTTGTCAAGGGTTTTGCGACTTCAAAAAGTCCTTGATTTGATCTTGAATACCAATTATTTCCAAGTCTTGAAACCAAATCAATTTTATGCTGATCGATTCCTCCGTTTTCATCTAAAATCGATTCATCAATATGAATTTTCACTACTTCGCATAAAATCAAATTTCCCGCTCCACCTTCTGTTCCTAACGGAATAATCTGCGTAATCTTGCATTCAAATTGAACTGGAGATTCTTTTACGCGATATGGTTTTACTAAATCTGAAGGAATTTGTGTTAATCCAGCTTTGATAAATTCGTTTACTCCGTCTGCATATTCTGTACTTGCCAATGATGTTTGTTGTACAATATCATAACTAACAACATTTATTACCACTTCGCGAGTTGCTTCGGCATTAATTAAAGTATGTTTAATGGTATTATCACGAACACGTCTTGATGGCGAGAAAACCAAAATAGGCGGATTGGCACTAAATACATTAAAGAAACTAAATGGAGATAAATTAGGAATCCCTTTTTCGCTAATTGTGCTTGCAAAAGCAATAGGTCTCGGTCCGATTGAACTCTGCAGATAGCCTTGCAATTTGGCCGTTGGAATCTCTTTTGGGTTAACGCTGATCATACTTTAAAATTTAGACAGAATCTCATTTTAGCAGCTACAAAAGTATTGAAATGGTTTAATTCGAAGAAATAGTTTTGCGGATAAAAATGAAAAAATCTTTCTATCTCGGCAAAATATAAAATGTTTATATTTCGTTATATTTATACCTCAAAAAAACTGATATGTCTTTTTCTGAAAGAACAAATACAACCCGCTGGATTATTATTTCCGTTTGTTTTATAATCATTTCTCTAATTCTTTGGAACACTTATACTTTCTTCCAAATTTTTAAAAATGAGGAACGTTTAAAAATGAACCTTTTTGTGAAGGCGCAAATAACTATAGTCAACGCCGATGAAAATACCGATGTAGAACTTCCTCTTCAGATTTTCAACAATAACACTTCGATTCCAGGTATAATAATGCTTTATGATAACGTGGTAAGTGCCGTGAATGTTCCTGATGAAATTCTTAATGACAAGAAAAAAAGAATCGCTTTCTTAAATAAACTGAAAAATGAAAATGAGCCTATAACTTTTGAATATGCTCCGGGAAAATATCAGACGTTATATTACGGCAACTCTTCATTATTGAACAAACTCAAATATTATCCTATTGCACTTCTTCTGATTATATTCTTGTGTATTGCTTTAATTTATAATTTTTATAAAAGCACTAAAATGGCAACCCAGAACAAGCTTTGGGCAGGAATGGCAAAAGAGACAGCACATCAGATTGGAACTCCTCTCTCTTCATTAATTGGCTGGGTAGAAATATTAAAAACCGAAAATATTGATTCGTCAATTAGCACTGAAATCGAAAAAGATATTGAACGTTTGCAGACTATTACTGATCGTTTTTCTAAAATTGGTTCAGTACCAGTTTTAGAGCTTCATGATATTGTAAAAGAAACTAAAACAGCTTATGAGTATCTGCAATCTCGTTTTTCTAAACAAGTTACATTTTCGTTTCAAGCTCCAAACGAGCCTATTTTAGGAATGATAAACCCTACTTTGCATAGCTGGACTATCGAAAACTTAGTTAAAAATGCTATTGATGCGATGAAAGGAAAAGGAACACTGGATCTTCAAATTGAGCAAGATGCGCATCAGGTAAAAATCAATATCAAAGATTCGGGAACTGGAATTCCTAAAAAACAATTTAAAACTATTTTCGAAACAGGATACACTACCAAAAAACGCGGTTGGGGACTTGGCCTTTCTTTAACTAAAAGAATTGTAGAAGAATACCACAACGGAAAAATTAAAGTGTTACATTCTGAAATCGGAAAAGGAACTACTTTTCAGATTGTGTTAAATAAAAAAGTGCAGTAAAAAATATTTTACTGCACTTTACATTGTCAGGTTGAGCGAAGTCGAAACCCTTATAAATTTGCTTGAATATCTTTTGTTAGAGCTTCGAATTCTTCTTTAGAAAGCGAAACTTTATTAATGAAACGCATTTCGTCCATTTCGTTTAAAGGAATCAAATGTACGTGTGCGTGAGGCACTTCAAGTCCAACAACAGCCATTCCGATTCTTTTGCATGGAACTGTTTTTTCTAAAGCTGCAGCAATTCTTTTAGAGAATTTCATTAGCCCTAAATACAACTCTTCATCCATATCAAAAATCTTATCGATTTCTTGTTTCGGAATACAAAGCGTATGTCCTTTTGCGTTTGGATTTACATCTAAAAATGCTAGATAGTTTTCGTCTTCAGCAATTTTGTATGCCGGAATTTCTCCGTTTACTATTTTAGAGAATATTGATGCCATTGTTTTTTGGGTTAATCGTTTAACTGTTTATTTGTTTAACCGATTTAACGATTAAACGGTTAAACTTTTAAAAATCTTAATAGTGCGATTGCTTCGTTCCTCGCAATGACTTAGTCTCTTGTGATTTCTAGAATTTCAAATTTCAAAACTCCATTTGGAACTGTAATTTCTGCTACTTCTCCAACAGATTTCCCCAACAAACCTTTCCCAATAGGAGATGTTACAGAGATTTTTCCCGTTTTTAAATCTGCTTCGCTTTCTGCAACAAGCGTATATTTCATCTCCATTCCGTTAGTTTGGTTTTTGATTTTTACATTCGATAAAACCAAAACTTTAGAAACATCCAATTGAGATTCGTCAATTAATCTTGCATTTGCATATACTTCTTCAAGTTTAGCAATTCTCATTTCTAATAAACCTTGCGCTTCTTTTGCTGCATCATATTCTGCATTTTCAGACAAATCACCTTTATCTCTTGCATCTGCAATATCTTGAGATGCCTTTGGACGCATTACACTTTTTAAATGCTCCAATTCATCTTTTAATTTTTTTAATCCTTCTGCTGTATAATAAGATACTTTACTCATAACTTCATCGTTTATATAAATACAAAAAATCCCATCGCGACGGGATTTTCTTACCACAAATATACTATAATTTTTAATAGTACATAATTATATGTTAATCATATATAGATTTCAAATCTAAATAAATTATTTTTGTTTTAACTAATTCTTATTCAAATAATGAAAAAAATCTGGTTCTTTATCGCATTTACTGCAGTTTTATTCGCTTGCAGCGACAATAATAGAAGTAATAATAATCCGTATATCCCGAACTACTCGATAAACGCGTATCTCGACACTAATCTTCCTACTTATAACAAATTACTGTATCCTAGTAATCCTGTTTATGTTGCCAATTATGGTGCAAAAGGAATTATTGTAATGAAAACTGGAGAAGGAACTTATACTGCTTTTGATGCAGCTTGTCCAAACCAAGCTTTAACTTCTTGTACTGCAATGACAATTGACGGAATTTATGCTGTTTGTTCTTGTGACAAAACCCAATATAATTTATTTACAGGACTTGGCGGAAAAGAATATCCGATGAAACAATATCGTGTCGAATCTTCTGGAACCGTAATTCACGTATATAATTAACAACAAAAAAGCCTGAAAGTAAGTAGTTTCAGGCTTTTTTTGTGTCTTAGCTTCATTAGAATTTCAAACTCAAACCAATTAAGAAATTTGTTCCCGCTTGCGGATAATAGTACGGATAAACATCCCACATTGCTCCGTTTGAAACATATTTTTTATCGAAAATGTTATTTACCAAAGCCGTAATTGTTATCGATTGGAAAATTGTTTTTGGCTTTATTTCGTATGATGCATTAAAATCATTTACAAAGTAATCTGCCAATTTTGCCGCTGGAAGTTCAATATTGTTCATGTATTGCTCTCCAACATATTTTTGCAATAATGAAAGATACAATCTCTCCATTGGTTTATACACAATAACGTTTCCTGCAATTACTTCTGGAGAATACGCAATTTTGGTTGTTCCGTAATATTCTCCATCAACAGCCAAATCCACATTTTTGTTGCTGCTTAAAGTAAAGTTTGGTCTTAAAGTAAATTTCTCAGAAAGCGCAATCGTCGCATCAAATTCAAAACCTAAACGGTAACTTTTTTCAGTATTTGCTCGAATAGGATTTCCAACATCATCCAATCTTCCAGTTAAAATCAACTGGTCTTTGTATGCCATGTAATACACATTAGAATTCAATTGGAATTTCTCTGAATTGAATCTCCAACCTAATTCAAAATCATTCAATTTTTCTGGTTTTACATTTCCGCCTTCATAATCTGTTCTATTTGGCTCACGATTTGCTCGTGCGTAAGAGAAATACAAAGTGTTTTTTTCGTTGAAAGCATAATTCAAACCTGCTTTCGGATTAAAGAAATTGAAATTATCATCTACCAAACCAGTTTCTGCACTATTGGCTTTATACTTCACATTTCTATATTGCAAATCTCCATAAAAGCTTAATTTTTCTGTGAATTGATAATTTGCTTTCGCGAAAACATTACCATCCGTTTTTGACGAATAATCATCATAGTAATGAGCTCCTAATGCTGATTGATCAGAGTATTGCGACCAAATTACTTTTCCGAAATGATCCCCTTCATATTTATTCCAGCCTCCGCCTAAAATAATATTTAGTTTTTCAGTCACATATTTAGCAGAAAAAGTAGTTCCGTAGAAATCATTATCCAGCCATTTTTGACGAATCAAATCGGTTACTGGAATTAAATTTCCGTTGCCATCATCAACCGTTTTTGTTGGCTGAATTGGTCCATAACCAGCAACAGGTTCATCTTCTTTATAATTTTCGTAATACCCTTTCCCTTTAGTATAATGAAATGCTAAGTTTGTACTCCATTTATCAGAAATCGATTCGCTCCAGTGCAATTGATAATGGTCTTGATTATAATTATCGGTTTCGTTATCATAAAAATGAACATTTCCTGCATCATCTGTGTACATTCCTGCAGAATTAAAAGTACGATTTGTGTTAAGAGTTTCTGCATCAATTCCGTTCCAAGATTGGTAGGTTTTTTCAGTTCCTCCAAAAACCAATGCTTTAATTAAAGTTGTTTTGCCTACATAAGTTCCCTGCAAGAAATATGATTTTAGATCTGCACTTCCGCGATCAATATAGCCGTGTGTTTTTATTGTAGACAAACGTCCAGCAATTTCAAAATGATCATTTAGTAAACCAGTACTAAATTTTACAGTATTTTTAAATGTATTGAATGATCCTGCAGAACTTGAGATTTCACCTGTTGCTTTTCTAGCATAACTATCAGTCAATAAATTCAAACTAGCTCCAAAAGCTCCTGCCCCATTTGTTGATGTTCCAACTCCTCGCTGTAATTGAAGACTTTCTACAGAAGAAGCAAAATCAGGCATATTTACCCAAAACGTTCCTTGGCTTTCTGCATCATTGTACGGAATTCCATTTATAGTTACGTTGACACGAGTAGCATCGCTTCCACGAACTCTAATTCCTGTATAACCAACACCATTTCCTGCATCTGAAGTGGTTACTACCGAAGGCATGTAATTCATCAGAACAGGAATATCTTGACCTAGATTTCTATACTTAATTTCTTTTTTATCCATATTGCTAAAACTCACCGGAGTCTTAGAAGTAACACGAATAGCAGAAACTAAAACCTCATCTAGAGAATTTACTTTTGTAGAATCTTTTGGATGTTGCTGAGCATAAGATAATAGTGTAAAGAAAAAAGAAGAAAGAAAGAAAATAGACGACTTTTGGGTCAGCTTTGAACCTTTGTACCTTTGTACCTTTGTACCTTTAAATAAAGTTTTCATTCGTAAAGGATTACGAATAAAAGGGGGAATTATTCTTTTGTTAAAATTAATAAATGTGTTTCACGACAAAATAAAGTGTGCACGCTCGATAGTGTCGTTTTCCCTTAGCAACATTACTCGCTCAGGTTCTTTGGGTATGATCTCAGCTCGTTATTTGGAGCACCCCTTTGAGACAGTGCAAATGTAATGTTAAAAAGTTAAATTTCAATATTGAAAATTTCAAATTCCAAAAAATTCAGCTAGATTGAAAATTAAAATTCCAAATTCCAACGTTAACCTTAGTTGTTGGAATTTGGAATTTATAAATTGGAATTTTACTCTATATTCGGTTTTCTTCTTGATTGCTTCAAGTCTGAAATATTCTTTTTGTCTTTGATTCTTTTCTTAATCACAGCTTTTGGGACTTTTGTAGCCTTTCTTACTTTTGGAACAAATAATCCTTTTTTTATGATTTCCAGAAATCGTTTGGTTACAATTTCTTTGTTTTTAAGCTGACTACGGTCTTCGTCGCAGTTTAAAATCAAGATATTTTCAGAAGTTAATCTTGCTGAAATATTTTCTTGCAATAGTAATTTCTCTTCATCAGATAGAGCTTGTGAAGCATTCAGATCAAAATTCAAAACTACTTTAGACGAAACTTTGTTCACGTTTTGTCCGCCCGATCCACTACTACGAACGGCTTTAAAGTTTAATTCTGATATAATTTTTTCTGAATTCATATTATTGTGGCTGATGTGCTGCTTTCAACAAATCGTTTACAGTCTTTACTGGATTAAAAGTAATCAAAGGAACAGCTACAAAAACGGTTAACCAATTGGCCATTGATCCATTCCATAAACCTGGCAATTCGTAATTTTTGACTGATTTTCCTTCAAGGCTTTTTTCTACAATAAATCCAGCTTCATGATCTACATATTGTAGTAGATTAAACTTTTCGTTTTTATAATTTTTTATGCCACAAACCAAATCTACTGGATTAAAATGTGTTGCCTCGGCTAAAATCTTCTTTTGTTTTTTATCTTCTAAATCAACTTGGGAAGTCTCTACAATCTGAAGTGATTTTATTCCTTTTTTATTCATAACCCAAAAAGGGCCTCCGCCTGGCTCTCCTTCATTTTTAACCATTCCGCAAATACGAATTGGTCTACCTAAAAGTTCTTTTAGCTTGCTTATTTTGTTTTCAAAAGTAAATTTATTGAAATCCGCAGTCATTTCAACACTAAAGCCCTTTTCTAAAAAAAGAAGTATCTCTTCAATATTATCTTCTTTAATTTTCTCTTGATCAATTAATCTTAAATATTCAAAAACTTTTTGCTGCATCTCTACCAAAACACCTGCCAAAGCTTTCTTGTACAATGTAATTTGATCAATGTGATTCTGGATTACATTATCTATGTTTTTAATAAAGATTACATCTGCATCCAGATTATTTAAATTTTCAATCAAAGCGCCATGTCCGCCCGGTCTGAAAACTAAATTGTCATTTTTATCTTTTACTAGTTTATTTTTTTCATCTATTGTAATAGAATCTGTGCTTTTGCTTTGATAAGAATATCCGATATCTATCTTAATACCTGAAGGTTTTTCAATTTTGTCTTTAACTTCATCAACTGCTATTTCAAACAAGTTTTGATGTATTTCTGAGACTGTAAAATGCAAATTAGATACATTTTTTGATGACGCATAATGAACACATTCATTCAAATGTTCTTCAATCGGGTTGGCGATATGAGTATCATATTGATGAAATGGCAAAACAGCTTTGGGTTTATTTGCTGAATTATAATAATCTGAAGACAACAGTAGTTTTATAAAATAGTAATTTTTATAATCTCTTTCTAAAGTCTCAAATTCAGGATAAATTTCTCTTAATTTTTTGTCTACCGTTTCAAAGAAAGGAAACTTCTCCATACCAACGATAAAAATGGCAAGTTCTTTATCATTTTTTCTGTTGATGTAAGCGTTTATTGTTTCTCTTGTAATATCAAAATCATTCAGAAATGCCGTTAAGAATTTGTACATTCTTGTTGCCGCGCCTGATGCTGGAACAAATTTTTTAATTTTAAATTTGTCCTTCTGCTGATCAAAAAATAACGCTTTCTGTTGGAATTCTTCATCTGACAAACTCAAAATCCCATCGTTGATTGTAGCGGGTCTAATTAAATCGCTTTTTGCAATTCCCTTTTTAAAACTTTTTAATTGTTTTAAAATAGTCTCAAAAGATATTCCTCTATTATATATCTGGACAAAATCATTAGAAGAAAAATCATGCTCTTTAGCTAAAGTCAAATCATCAATAATAGCTGTTGCCTTTGCCAAACGTGTTTCTTTGTCTCCTGATAATGTTATAAAAGGCTTTTTTGTATCTATTAGTGTTTGTTTAAAAACAGAAAATATGGTTTCTCTTCCTTCTGGAGTATCGCGAATATCGTCTTTCTCCCAAGGAACATCAATATCTGTAAGGAAAAACAAATCATATTCATGTTTTAATGCTGCTTCATTTAAAAGCGGGTCACAAAAACCGTAATACATCTCAGAAAACACTTTGGTTACCATCAAATTGGTATCACAAAACAAGTATTTATTTGCACTAGCCAATTTTTCATTTTCCAATGCAGTCTGACCATAAGCAATTGGCATCATATCATCCGCTACACAAATATGCTTATTCTCCTCCCATTTTTCTTGCAGATAATCGCGTGCAAACTCAGGAACCCATTCGGTTTCGTAGTAATCTGCAAGCTGTTTTGCTAAGGTTGTTTTTCCTGTACTTTCAGGTCCAAACAAAGCAATTTTTATGATATTTGTTTTTTGCTGTTTAAGATCTTTCTCCATTCTAAATAAGCTGAAATAGCCAAAATTGTAAAAATTATGTATTGAAGCGACAACATTCCTAAGCCACGATAAGCGTAGAGAGGCACAACAATAATATCACCAATAATCCAAAGTGTCCAGTTTTCTATTTTTTTTCTGGCCATGTACCACATTCCTGCAAAAAATATTCCTGACGAAATCATATCAACATAATTGTCTGGATGTATTTTGTAATCAAAATATTTATAAATGCCGAAAACTACAAAAACAGTGACAATAAACAGTAAGATTCCGATTATTTTTTCACTAAAACTTGTACGTGTAATTGGCAGATTATCATCTGCCGTTCCGCCTTTTGCCCAGACATACCAGCCATAAATACTCATTATTGAAAAATAAGCGTTTATGATCATATCGCCGATATAACCTGCAACATAAAGCAGATATACAGATATTGCCGTCGCAATTAATCCTGTTGGATACACCCAAATATTTTCTTTTTTAGCAAACCAAACGCTTAAAATTCCACAGACAAATACCAGAAACTCCAAAGCAATATGCCATAGCGGTGCGTTCTTATAACTTTCTAAAAAAAAATCTATCATGAAAATGTGGTATTTGGCTTTTATAACTCAAAAAAGCGACTATTATTTTCAAAAGCAGTTCCAATCACAACCAAATCTGCTCCAGCTTCATACGCTTTCTGAATTCCTTGCAAATCTACAATTCCTCCACCAACAATAACAGGAATTTGAATATTTTGAGCAATAAGTTCAATCATTTCTGTTGGAACGGGCTGTTTAGCACCACTTCCTGCTTCTAAATAAATCAATTGATTTCCTAACATTTCTCCTGCCTGAGCTGTTGCTAAAACCAAATCAAGATTTTCACGACTTAAAGGTTTTGTTTTACTCACACGGGCAACAGCTGTCTCATTGCCACTTTCAATTAAAATGTATCCTGTAGAAATAACCTCTAGATTTGTTTTTTTTAGAATTGGTGCTGCCTGAACCTGATATTCAATCAAATAATCTGGATTTCGACCAGACAATAAAGACAGAAACAAGATACCATCAGCTTTTGGTGAAATCTGAGAAGGATCTCCAGGAAATAAAATAACAGGTAGATTTGTTTTTTGTTTTAACTCCGAAATCAATTCTTCTAAAATGTTATTCTGAACAATACTTCCTCCTACGAAAATGTGAGTTGCAGGCGAACCATTAATTTTTTCAATTAAATGATTGACATTTTCCAATACAATTTTATCAGGATCCAAAAGCACTGCCAGTAATTTTTGGCCATTGCTTTTAGCTTCTAAAATCTGTTGTCTAATGGTAAGTATTTGTTCTTGCATACGGGGTGTAAAAGTAAAAGATTTTTAATGTAGAAGAACTATTTTGAATGAATTATATTTGTTTAACGTTTTTTGATAACGTAAATAACACATTATGATTACAGTTGAATTACTAGAAAAGTACGGAGTCATAAAAAAATCATTTGATAAAAATGATATTATTTTAGAAGAAGGGAATCTTCCGTTACACTACTACCAGATTATTTCTGGCGAAGTAAAAATGAGTAATTATAATGATGATGGACGTGAATTTATTCAAGGCATTTTTTATAACGGACAATCTTTTGGAGAACCTCCATTGTTTTTAAATCAAAAATATCCAGCAAATGCAATTGCTGTTGAAAATACCGAGCTTTTTATTCTTCCGAAAGAAAACTTTATGAAGCTTTTAGAAGAAAATCCAAAAGTGAGCATTCAAATAATTGAAAATCTAGCGCAACGTTTGTACTACAAATCGGTTATGGCTGCGGAAATATCTACTCACGAGCCTGAACATCGCGTTTTAAAATTAATAGATCACGGAATTGCTTATTTCAATTTTCAAAAAGATAAAAATGGTCATCTTATTAATTTTACCAGACAGCAAATTGGAGATTTAACCGGTTTACGTGTAGAAACAGTTATTAGAACGATAAAAGCATTGGAAAAAAAAGGCGAATTAAAGATTATTAACCGAAAAGTATACAGATAAAAAAATTCTCGTTTTATGATTTTAATCATAAAATGGAGCACTATTGTTGACGTAATTTTGTTGATATAAAAAACTGAATATCATGACACTATATCAAACAACATTCGACATTTTCAATAGAAATTATATGGGTTCTGCTGCAATGGCAGTAATTGGGCAAAGCTGTTTAGGAGGCGCAGCGGCTATGTATGTTTTAGCCAACGGAACTTCTATTCCGCAAATGATTCAGCTAGGAATTATTGTTTTAGCTTGTGTTTTTGCAAATACATCTATTTTAGCGCAAATGAAACACAAAGTAGTTTTCAACCTTATTATGCTAAGTGCAACTTTAAGTTTGTTCTTTATACTTTTGAATAGTTTTATTCTATGAAAAAACAAATAGAAAATAGAGCAGATGTTTCCTTTTTGGTTCATCAGTTTTATGCTAAAATAAGAGCCGATCAAGAAATCGGCTTTTATTTTAATGAAATGATTTCTGATTGGGATGCGCATCTCGAAAAACTTACAGATTTTTGGGAAACCAATCTATTTGGTGTTCGCAAATACAAAGGAAATCCGCATGCCGTACACAATGAAGTTGATGCTCATTTTGATGAAAAGATCGCACCTAATGAATTCGGAATCTGGCTGAATCACTGGTTTCAAACCATTGACGAGCATTTTGAAGGTGAAAACGCCGAAACACTTAAAAGACGCGCTCGCAAAATGAGCACTTTTCTATATATGAGTATGTTTCAGCATAGACAAAAAGAAAGCGAGATTTAAATGTCGTTGTGAGGAACGAAGCAATCCCATTTGCTAAATCAATTATAGTGAGGTTGCTTCGTCTCTAGCAATGACCAAACTTTGTGGCTATTTCTCAAAAGCGTAAACCAAAGTAAAAGTTCCTTCAAAATTATCCGATTTGATTTCTTGATAATGAACATCAAAATCCTTAATC
The DNA here is from genome assembly GCF_003254545.1 of Flavobacterium tistrianum. GTDB lineage: Bacteria > Bacteroidota > Bacteroidia > Flavobacteriales > Flavobacteriaceae > Flavobacterium > Flavobacterium tistrianum. The sequence continues at coordinate 354,199 of NZ_QJRH01000071.1, read as the reverse complement.
AAATTATCAAAATGAAGACTTGCCTGCGTTTGGGTTTTATCTAAAGAAAAGTTGTCTACATTAATATGATCTTTAAAACTTATACCTTTTTCATTTCTTATTTTAAAGATCGCCTCTTTTGCACCCCAGATAACGGTAAGTTTTTTTATGTATTCTTTAGAATTCGGTTCTAAATATTTGCATTCATAATCTGTGAATTTATCAGCGATTTTTTGAATTTTCTCACGCTGTAATTCCATATCAATTCCAACCTTTTCTTTGCTTATAATGATTGCCGCAAAATGGTACGAATGTGTAATTGAGATATGATTATCACAATCGAAATACGGTTTCCCGAATTCGTCATAATGCAAATCTTTATCCGTAAATCCCATTTCCTGAATTAGCATTCGCACACTCAAAAAAGCACGCTGATGCATTTGAGATTTCATTCCGTCAAGTCTGCGTTGTGTCTTTTCTTTCAAGGTAACACGACTATACAATTCGTCAAAAGATTCGGTTATTTCCCAAATTAAGATTTTAGTAGTTTCGTTGAATTGTATGGTCTGAAATAAAGGCATTTCTTTTTTAATTATGAATTATGAGTTGTAAATGATAAATTGTTCTTTTTTCGAAAATGAAATTTCTAATGAATATCTGATCTTTTTAGCCCTGATGGAAGCGGCATCCTTTTTCTGGCTTCTTTAGCCAGGAAAAGATACAGCGGACAGCAGGATTAGCTCCTAAAGACCTTTATAACTAACTTTCTATGGATTAAGAAATTAAAGATTTCACAAATCTTACAGAAATTAGTAAAATTAAAAACCTATTACGTAAATTTGCAAAAATTTTACAATATACAAATATACTATAAATGAGTACTACAACTACGCCTTATGTGGCTTATAAAGTAAAAGACATTTCTCTAGCGGCTTGGGGAAGAAAAGAAATTGAACTAGCTGAAGCTGAAATGCCAGGTTTAATGGCACTTCGCGCTGAATACAAAGACGAACAACCATTAAAAGGTGCTCGTATTGCTGGATGTTTGCACATGACGATTCAAACTGCTGTTTTGATCGAAACTTTAATTGCTCTTGGTGCAGAAGTTACTTGGTCTTCTTGTAACATTTTCTCGACTCAAGATCAGGCTGCTGCTGCTATTGCTGCTGCTGGAATTTCTGTGTACGCTTGGAAAGGTTTAAATGAAGAAGAATTTGACTGGTGTATTGAGCAGACTTTATTCTTTGGTGAAGATAGAAAACCGTTGAACATGATCTTGGATGATGGTGGAGATTTAACTAATATGGTTATTGACCGTTACCCAGAATTGGTTCCTGGAATTAAAGGTCTTTCTGAAGAAACTACAACTGGTGTTCACAGACTTTACGAAAGAGTAAAAGCTGGAACTTTACCAATGCCTGCTATCAACATTAACGATTCTGTTACTAAATCTAAATTTGATAACAAATACGGATGTAAAGAATCTGCTGTAGATGCTATTCGTCGTGCAACTGACTTAATGTTAGCTGGAAAAAGAGTAATTGTTTGCGGATACGGTGACGTAGGAAAAGGAACTGCTGCTTCTTTTAGAGGTGCTGGTTCTATTGTAACAGTTACTGAAATTGATCCAATCTGTGCTTTACAAGCTGCAATGGACGGTTACGAAGTTAAAAAATTAGATACTGTAATTGCTAATGCTGACATCATCATTACAACTACAGGAAATAAAGATATCGTAGTTGGAAGTCATTTCGAAAAAATGAAAGACAAAACTGTTGTTTGTAACATCGGACACTTTGATAACGAAATCGACATGGCTTGGTTAAACAAAAACCACGGTGCTTCTAAAATCGAAATCAAACCTCAGGTTGACAAATATACTATCGCTGGAAAAGATATCATTATCTTGGCTGAAGGTCGTTTAGTAAACCTTGGTTGTGCTACAGGTCACCCAAGTTTTGTAATGAGTAACTCATTTACAAACCAAACTTTAGCTCAAATCGAATTATGGAACAACAGTGCAGCTTACAAAAATGAAGTTTACATGTTACCAAAACATTTAGATGAAAAAGTTGCTGCTTTACACTTAGCTAAATTAGGTGTTGAATTAGAAACTTTACGTGAAGATCAAGCGGCTTACATTGGTGTTGAAGTTCAAGGTCCATTTAAACCAGAATACTACAGATACTAATCTATTTTAGATTGTAGATTTCTGATTTTAGATTTCCTCAAAATCATATATCAAACCCGACAGGTTTTAAAAACTTGTCGGGTTTTATTTTTAACAAACAAAAAAGATTTCTATAAAAAATGTGCTTTATTAAGAATAACTCCTTAATTTTAAGATATCAAATAAGTTACTATTTCTCAACTACATAAACGCTGTAATCTTGAAAAAAACATCTTATTTATTCGTTTTCTTGTTTTTACTTAGCCTTCCGCAGATTATTTTTTCTCAGGAAAAAAAGCCTAAAGTCGTATTAGTTTTAAGCGGTGGAGGCGCAAAAGGAATTGCACATATTCCTCTTTTACAGAAATTAGACTCTCTTCACATTGTTCCAGACCTTATTGTTGGAAACAGTATGGGAAGTATTATAGGTGGCTTATATGCAATGGGATATTCTGGCGACAGCATAGAAAAAATCACTAAAGATATTTATTGGGATAAACTCTTAGGCGGTGGACAGTCATTACGAGCTGTAAGCGCCGAAGAAAAAAGAGAATTTCAACGGTATTTAGTCGGAATAGGTGTTAAAGATGGAAAACTTAACAGCATTGGTTCTCTACTAAATGATCAAAATTTAAGAGAATATCTTTCCGAACTAACTTTCCCTGTATACAATGTTAAAGATTTTGATAGTCTGCCGATTCCTTTCAGGGCGATGGCTACAGACTTGGTCGAAGGAAAAGAAGTTATTTTAAGCAAAGGAAGTTTATCTTACGCCATGCGTGCCAGCATGTCGCTACCAGCCATCTTTAAACCAATGCCCTACGGAAAAACAGTTTTGGTAGACGGTGGCGTATTAAACAATTTCCCAACTGATGTTGCCAAACAAATGGGTGCCGATATTATTATTGGAAGTGATGTCGGAGGCGGAATGGAACCTGTAGACAAGCTTAACAATCTTATGACTATATTAATGCAGACTAGTATGTTTCCGAGTAACATTAAAAATCCTGCAAACCGTGATTTATGTACAATACTGGTTGATCATTTACCAAACCTTCGCTTCTCTACTGCCGATTTTGCCAATAGCAATGAAATTTACAAAGACGGTAAAATTGCCACAAATCAGAATCTTCCCGCTTTAATTGCTCTATCAGAAAAGTTAAAGGGATTTCAGCAGCGAACCCACAAATTGCCCGACATGCCAAATGAGTTTGTTCTAGATACTATAGTTTATAAAAAAATAAGTCCGGAAAATATGCCGTTGGTTGTCGGAAGAGCCAATCTTAAAACTCATGTAAAATATACCACCAAAGATTTAATTGCAGGAATTAACAGAGCAATGGGAACCAATCTTTTTGATGAGATTACGTATAGTTATTTCATTAAAGACGAAGACAAATTAGGCATTACATTATTCGGATTTGAACGCGCTAAAAATCAGTTAAACACTTCTATTCATTATGACACTTATAGAGGTGTCGGAATAATTTTTAACTACACAGGAAGAAACGTACTTGCCGATGCATCGCGTCTTCTTTTAACGGTAGATATTGCCGAACAGCCAAAAGCCAGAATCAATTATCAGAAAAATTTTGGGCAACACCGAGAATGGTGGTGGATGTCTGAAGCTTATGGGGCTTTACTTCGCCAAGAAATTTACATTAATGGTAAAGCATCAGACAATATACTTTATAACACTCTTGAAATCAACAATGAGGTAAACAGAAATTTAAATTCTCTAAAAAGCTATTTAGGTTTTGGACTAAACTACAGCTACACCAATCTAAAACCAAAATATGACCGAGAATACAATCCCAATTCTTTGAGTATTAACAACTATAGCTTTAATAACATCGAACTAAACTTGCATTATTCTTATAATGACATGGATAGAGTTTTCTTTGCCACCGACGGAACCATTATAAAATCAAACATTGCACGATCATTTCTTACCGATCTAGATGCTTCATTTTCAGACCCAGACTTAACACGTGTTTCGGGCTCTACAAATGGCTACACCAAATTTGGTTTAACCTATGAAAAGAGATTGCCCATAAAAAAGAAAATTACAGGAATCATAGGATTTGATTATTATTTTATTTTTCAAGATAAAGTTAAACATGACGACATTCCGTTTTCAGGATTTGGATACGCTGCAAAATATTTCATAGGTGGCATTATACCAAGTTCTGGCAGCAACCGTTTCTCGTTTGCAGGGCTTCATGAAGACGAACTCAATGTGACACAATATATGGGTCTTAAACTTGGATCTCAAATAAACTTAATCGGAAAAATTTATCTTACGCCTCATTTCAATGTTGCCTCTGTTGGCTTTGATAATTTCAACGATTATATAAAACATGCCTTCGATCCAAAAGGAAATTGGGATGAGAATATCGATACCAGTCTTGTAATATCAGGAGGTGCAGCGATTTCCTATCAATCCATTTTAGGTCCAATTCATTTTGACACTTCTTGGATCAATAATATAGACAAAGTACGAGTATTTTTCAGTGTAGGATTATCATTCAATCCGTAGAAAAATATTTTAAATCTAAATAATCTGGGCGTGCCATAATTTAAAAAAAGGCCTAAATATGCTTTGTCTACATTAGGCCTTTTCTTAAATCATGTCGGACTATCCGCTCCGCCGCGGCGGATAGCTCCTATCCCTCACGCAAATCAGAATTCATAAAAAGTCTTATTCTTATTTATGACTTCGAAAATTATAAGTTTAAATTTGAAACCCCTTAACTTATAAAAAAGGGAGAAAAGAAAATTATGATCGAAAAAGTTTTATGCGAAATACACGGTACAAAAGAAATGACTTTTGGCTGTATTCACATTGCAATGGCAACAGACTCCAAAGAAAAAGTAGGTTTTTACTATTCAGAAGCCGAAGAAGATCTCCCTCAAATTGCTTGGTGCGGAGAATGCGAACAATGGCTTCTTGATAATGGTGAAGAATGGACTGACATTTTTCAAACCAAAGCCGATTTTAAAATGCTATGCATTGATTGTTTTGATGAAGTAAAAAATAATGAAACAGAAGTTCATATTCGATAAATTACTTTCCATTTCAAACAAAACTTAATTTTGTAAAAAACGAAAATCATGAAAAACTTTTTATTCCTATTTATCGCCATTGTTTTCGAAATCATTGCTACCTCAGCATTAAAAAAGTCTGAAGAATTCACAAAACTTATTCCTAGCATTATTACCATTATTGGATATTGTGGCGCTTTTTATTGTTTGAGTTTCGCCATCAGAACCATTCCCGTCGGATTCGCTTATGCCATTTGGTCTGGAGTCGGAATTGTATTAATTACTGCAATTGGTGCTATTTTTTTTAAAGAAATTCCAGATTTACCAGCGATTATTGGCTTAGCTTTAATTATAATTGGCGTTGTTGTGATCAATGTTTTTTCTAAAACTACGGCGCATTAAACTTTTTGAATCAACAAATGATACTATCATTTGATACTATCATAAACAGTATTTCTCTAAAAATCAAAACATTGATCATTTTCAAAAAAGCAACAATTTCAGATTTAAGCGAAATGCAGCAATTGTATATGGAAACCATACAATCTGTCTGCAAAAACGATTATAATACAGCTCAAATAGAAGCCTGGATTTCTGGCGTAAAAAATAAAGAACGATGGATTAAAGTCATTGAAAAACAATTTGTTTTATTAGCTATTATCGAAAACAAAATTGCAGGTTTCGGAACCTTAAAAGATGGTAATTACATTGATTTCTTCTACATTCACAAAGATTTTCAGCGACAAGGAATTGCAGACAAAATTCTAAACGAATTAGAAATTGAAGCTAGAAAGCACCATTCAAAAATAATAACATCAGATATCAGCATAACAGCAAAACCATTTTTTGAAAAGAAAGGATTTACCGTAAAAGCTGAGCAGAAAAATATTCGCTTGGGCGTTGAATTAATTAACTTTAAGATGGAAAAAGAAATATAATGAGCAATGTAATCTCGCAAAGGCGCAGAGCCGCTAAGTTATATTTTAAGTTCACTTACCTTTGTGGGCTTACTTTGAGATACTTCGGCTTCGCTTATAAAGACAAAATTGAAAAAAACTTTGCGCCTCTGCGTCTTTGCGAGATTAAAAACATTGCGAACTTTGCATATCCCGATAGTTATCGGGATTGCGCTCTTTGCGGTTAAAAAACTCAGCAAGTTTCGGATTTTTTATCTGTCAAAACCAATCGATCTTTGCCTTATAAAATGGAAGAAAAATGAACACACAAGAAACCATTAATTATAACCGTATTGCAGAAGCAATCGATTATATCAAAGCAAATTTTAAAGATCAGCCCAATCTTGATGAAGTGGCAGAAAAAGTGCATTTAAGTCCGTTTCACTTTCAGAGACTTTTTAGTGAATGGGCAGGAACAAGTCCGAAGAAGTTTTTACAATTTACAAGCATCGAATACGCCAAAAAATTACTTAAAGAAAATCAAGCAACGATTTCTGAAACGGCATACGAAACTGGACTTTCAGGCACGAGCCGACTTCATGATTTATTTGTCAATATCGAAGGAATGACTCCTGCCGAATATAAAAACGGCGGAAAAAATCTAGCCATCAATTATAGTTTTGCCGAAAGTCCGTTTGGGAATATTATTGTTGCATCGACTTCAAAAGGCGTTTGTTTTATGGCTTTCGCCGAAGATGAAATAAATGGACTTATCGCATTAAAAGATAAATTTCCGAATGCTTCTTTTACCCAAAAACTAGATTTGGCACAGCAAAATGCATTATTCATTTTCCAAAATGATTGGAGCAAATTATCTGAAATTAAACTGCATTTAAAAGGGACAGATTTTCAACTGAAAGTCTGGGAAGCTTTACTTAAAATTCCAATGGGACAGCTTTCTACTTATGGAACAATTGCAAACCAAATTCAAAAACCAAATGCTTCTCGCGCTGTCGGAACCGCAATTGGAAGCAATCCTGTTGCGTTTCTTATTCCATGCCATCGCGTGATCCAGTCTTCTGGAACTTTTGGCGGTTACATGTGGGGAAATACCAGAAAAACAGCAATAATTGGCTGGGAAGGTGCGCATATAAATCTATAAGTTTTTCTGCCACGAATTCACGAATTTTCTTTTTAAAATCTTTGCGATTATTTATTCGAATTAATTCGAATAATCAGATAACGCATTTGAAAAAATAATTCGTGAATTCGTGGCGAAAAAAAAATCTAAATCTTATGCAAAATATACAATCAAAAATTGCTTCCCAAAACTGGGAGAGCATCACCGAATCTATGCACGAAAATGGATTCGCAATCATTCCGAAAGTCCTTAATAATAAACAATGTGAAGACTTGAAATTCGATTATGATAATCCAAATTCCTACCGAAAAACGGTTGTAATGGAACGTTATCGATTTGGTTTAGGCGAATACAAATATTTCAATTATCCGTTGCCTGATTTAATTCAGAATATTCGATCTTCGATTTATCCAAAATTAGCGCCAATTGCCAATGCTTGGATGAAAGCCTTAAATATCGATACAGTATTTCCAGCAAAACATGAAGATTTACTAAAACAATGCCATGACAATAATCAGCTCAAAGCAACAGTTTTAATTTTAAAATATGGCGAAAGTGGTTTTAATACTTTGCATCAAGATTTATATGGAGATGTTTATTTTCCTATTCAAATTGTACTTTTTCTAAATGAACCCGATGAGGATTTTACTGGCGGTGAATTTGTTCTGACTCAACAAACACCAAGAGCACAATCTAAAGCGATTGTTTTAAAACCCAAAAAAGGAGATATTTTGGTTTTTACAACCAATTTTAGACCTGTAAAAGGCACGAAAGGTTATTATCGGGTGAATATGAAACATGGAGTGAGCGAAATTCATTCTGGTGAACGTTTTACATTGGGAATTATTTTTCATGATGCGCTTTCGTGATTTTTGCTCGCAAAGTCGCGAAGTCGCCAAGAGATATTTTTAAGACTTAGCAAACTTAATTTTTTAAGATTAATAGGCTCTAAACTTTGCGATTCTGCGACTTTGCGAGAAATAAATCTTTAACAATTTAATTATGATCAAGCATAGTAAAATTTCAGATTCAGAACTTCGAAATAAAATTAAAAAAGGCGAAATTTGTTTTGGTGGCAACCAAAAACTAAAAATCTACGGAACGCTTAAATGTTCTTCGGGAAAAAGAATGAAACGGGAGAATCGTGTCTTCTTTTCTTCTGAAAATGACGCCAAACAAAATGGTTTCAGGCCTTGCGGTCATTGTATGAAATTGGAATATCAAAAATGGAAAAATGGACTTATTTAATCCGCAAATAGACGAAACAACCAATCTGCTTCCGAAAGATGGAACGGTGAATTATTACGGAAAATTATTCTCGAGAACAGAAGCCGATTTCTATCGTGATATTTTATTAAATACAATTGAATGGAAAAATGACGAGGCCATTATCTTTGGAAAATTAATTTTAACCAAAAGAAAAGTTGCATGGTATGGCGATCAGGAATTTGAATACACATATTCGAATACAACCAAAAAAGCTTTGCCTTGGACACCTGAACTTTTGGAACTAAAAAAAGTTATTGAAGAAAAAACAGGAGAAACTTTCAATTCCTGTCTACTGAATTTGTATCATTCTGGCGAAGAAGGAATGGCTTGGCACAGCGATGCCGAAAAAGATCTGAAGAAAAATGGCGCAATTGGATCTGTAAGTTTTGGAGCCGAACGTAAATTTGCTTTCAAACATAAAGAATCTAAAGAAACCGTTTCTCTTATTTTGGAACATGGAAGTTTATTGGTCATGAAAGATGAAACACAAACACATTGGCTTCATCGATTGCCTCCAACAAAAAGCACTCAGAAACCAAGAGTTAATTTGACTTTTAGAACTATTGTAAGATAGAAATGTTACTTCTTTGAAGCTACCGTTTCGTAAGATCGTATCAAGGCATCTTCAAGCATTTCGGGCCTCACTCTTAAAAGTTCGACAATTGTCCAGCCCTGTTTTCCCCATTTATTTGGAACTTCATAAAAGATCTTTTCGCTTGAAGCACAAAAGACTGATTGATCAATTTCGTTTAATTTTAAAACGGCTTGATTATTTTTTTCATCAAAAGTGGCAAAAATCTTCTTTTTAACTCGAAAGGAAGCTTTCTCAAAATGAGGCTCTTCGGTCGCATTAGGAAATGATAACGCTAATTTTCTAAATTCTTCAATTGAAATCATATCGGCTATTTTAGTTAGACCTAACAGGTTTTAAAAACCTGTTAGGTCTTCGTTATGTAAAATTTACCAGCCTTGATTTAATCCATTCTTCAAGACTTCTTTATATTTGTCCTTATCAAAAGAATATAAGTTTGGGGCTTTGTGGGCCACATTGCTTTTCTTTTCGTCAAGTTTAGTTAGAATTCCAATATTGGTAATTTTGCGTAAAAAATTTCGGCGGTCCAACTTTTTGTCCAAAATCGTTTCGTATAGTTTTTGCAATTCTGGAATAGTAAATTTTTCAGGCAATAAATTATAACCAATTGGCATTAAATTCAATTCGATTCGTAAAGTATCTAGAGCTTTATCCAAAATTTCACGATGATCCAAAATAAGTTCGGGAACTTCTTTATGGTCAATCCATTCTACAACTTGAAGTTTGCCTGCCGGATTTGGATGAATTTTAGAAAAATCCACCAAAGCATAATAACCAATCGTCACAAAACGACGCATAAGCCATTTCCCTTTTTCTTCTTCAATTTTCAGATATTCTAATATCTTTTTATCAAAATGCTGATCGTTACGATTTACTTTTCCAAAAGTTGCAAATTGTCTCAAGAAAACTCCATCAACACCAGTTCTGCTATTCAATACTGTGATTGCAGCCGTATCTATATCCTGATCAACAGGAATAAATCCGCCGGGTAAAGACCATTTATTGGCTCGTTCCACTTTAATCAATAAAACTTTTAACTGATTATCATGAAAACCAAAAATGACACAATCTATAGAAAGTCCCGGCTGGTAATTTTCGTTATTATCTATAATGTCTTTTAACATCAAAAATCTATATAAATTCTTCTTTTAATAACTCTGCAATTTACTTCATTTTTATAAAACACACGTATTTTTATAAAGAGATGATTTTCAATCAAAACAGAAGTGTCCAAACTACAATTTTAACGAAAATTTAAAATCAAATTTAAAAAAAATAAGTACATTGCGTCATAATAACACATTAATGATTTTAATTGTTAAAATTGAAATCAAAACAAAAGAAAAATAATACAAAACTACTATTTATCTTCAAAGTGAGTGTAGAAATTAAATGTAGAAAATCATGAATGCCAATCCGTTAAAAAATTTTAATCAGAAGATTAGAAGTAAAATTCTAAATTCTTTTGGGTTTGTTTCTAAAACCTATCTTTTAGAAGCCTCATTGAAATACAGTGAAGAACAAGAAAGAATTTTCAATGAAATGATTGTTGAAACTGATGCGAAAAACAAAAAAGAAAAGCAAGAAGCATTCGACAAAGCTTTGTACGCTTCTTATAAAGGAATTGGTGCCATGGATTTTGTAAATACTGTCATAAAATAACCTTGTCCCTGTTTATAATTTATAATGTGGCCTCACTTTTAGTGAGGCTTTTTTTTTATTATAAATTTCACAATAAAATGAAAGAAAATGGTCATTTATTAATTATTTTAGCTGTTTTAAAAGTAAGAATATACCCCTATAGAAAAAGTACATGGAAAACATCATTGAATCAGAAAGCTACAAAATTCAAAAACCAGAAAGCTGGGCGCCTACAATTAACGACGATCAACTTATTGACTATATAAAAGAATCCGATTTCTCGAACAAACAAGTTGACGAAGGACGTGATTTCTGCTATTTCTTAGATAAAGTTTATTACACAAGCGATACTGAAAACAGTGAATATGCTTGCGTTGCTTATACACTTAACGAACCATCAAACCTAGAAAGTGCTTCGGTACGAGATGTTGTTGTAGAAGAAAACGAGACTTATGTTATTCATAGAATCAGTGTTTTAAGAGATGGCGTTTTAATTGATAAAATCGCAGATACTAAAATTAAAGTTTTAGATAGCGAAAATCAAAGTGAAGGCGGTATCCTGAGCAGCAATAAAAAAGTAAACATTACTATTAAAGATTTACGTCTTTATGATGTCTTGATTACCGAAGATTCTCGCACAAAGGTTTTTACAGATCGCGATTTTATGCGAAAAGAATTTCTTAAATATGTGTATGTAACGCCAAGTTCTTATTGGGCTTACGGAAAGTATAAGTTTTCTTTTATCAATGATAGAAAGGAAACAATCGCTTACAAAAAAACATTTTTCAGAAATGAAGAAGGGAATGTTATAGAACCCGAAATCAATCACCTGAAAAAAGGAGAGCGTTTTATTATTGAAAAAGAGAATTACATTAATTCTTTTGACGTTAATAGAGAAATTGCTCCTTTTATTGATTTTGCTACAGACCGTAATTGGATCGATTTATCTAATTATATTTCTCCGCTCTATGAAGAAATATACAATAAAGCTTCTCTAAAAGAATTTGCTCCAAATCTTGTTGAAAAGCTCGATGCCATTGCAGATCAGGACGAGAAGCTGCAATTTGCGATTGATTATGTACAGAATCACGTCTACTATATTTTTAATGCTGATGAAATGAACGGCCACAAACCGCAAGAACCATCAGTAACTTATGAAAATAAACAAGGTGATTGTAAAGCAAAATCGGTTTTACTGAAAGTGGTTCTAGATTATATTAATGTTGATTCTTCTGTCGTATTGGTAAACTTTAACTCAGATCATTACATCAAATATTACCTTCCGTCGCTGTTGACTTTTAATCATGTTATTGTAAAAATTAATTACAAAGGCGAAACTTATTTTGTTGATGCAACTTCGAGAGATGAATTTGGTTTAATTGAAAACCGTGGCTACATCTATTTTATGCATTATTTGGAAGTGAAACCAAATCAGGAATTGGCGATTAAAGAACCTCATAAATTTTCTTATTATGGCATAAATGAGAAAGTAGATTTTAGTGCTCAAAATAATACTGGAAAGCTAAAACTGGTTACCACTTACAAAGGAAATCGTGCCAATTATATGCGTAAATATTTCAAAAATACTAACAAAAGAGAAATCATTGACAGCTGGAATAATTTCTTGTTTTATGCTTTAAATTATTCTAGTGATCGAAACGGAACCGATATCAGAACTATTTTTAAAGATGCAGCAATTGAGATTGTAAGTGATGACAAAAAGCTGAACGAGTTTACAATTCAGTATAACACTTCGATCGAAAACCCTTATTTTACAGATACTGAAAAGAATCGTTTTTTAATGTATTTTGATAGAAATGTGGTTAAAAATTCTGCGCGCGATTTTATGCACAGCGATCTTTCTTTCTGGCATAATTTTGATAACGAAAAATACGAGATCAATTTAACGACAGATCAGAAAATAGATACTCAAGAGAAATATACTATTCAGGAAAGTACCATTGCTAATCCGTATTTTGATTATACTAGCCGTAAAAAAGTGACTAAAAATGGCGCTTCTATAATTGTCGATTTTAAACCGTTGATCAATCTAGAAATTCCAAGTGAAGATTTTGAAGATTTTAGAAATGCACATCATGAAGTTGCTGACAGTAATTTCGGAATTGGAATTGATATTATTGAAGAAGGTTTATTGAATATGCTGAAATATAGTTTTAAGAAACGACTTAAATAATTTTGATAAAAAAACGGGGCTCAAAAGAAGCCCCGTTTTTTATTTAGTTTACTAATTCAAAATCAGATTTTAATTTAATATCTGCTGACGAAGCTCCGATCATAACTTCGAAATCTCCTGGTTCAGCAACCCATTCCAACTTATTGTTGTAGAAAGAAAGTTTCTCTTTGTCAATTGTAAATTCGATTGTTTTAGATTCTCCAGCGTTTAATTTCAATTTTTGGAAATCTTTCAATTCTAAAACTGGTCTCACAACAGATCCAAATTTATCTTTCAAATACAATTGAACTACTTCTTCCCCGGCAACTTTCCCTGTATTTTTCAATTGGAAAGAAACTTTAATTGTTTCATTGCTTTTTATTTTCGTTGAAGATAATTTCAATCCAGAATAATCAAACGTTGTATAGCTCAAACCGTATCCAAAAGGAAATTTTGGAGAATTCTTTAAATCGATATAAGCCGAAACATAATTTGTTGAGTCTTCATTTTTAGCTGGTCTTCCTGTACTGAAGTGATTGTAATAAATTGGCACTTGTCCTACTTCTCTTGGAAAAGTCATTGGTAATTTTCCTGATGGATTGTAATCTCCAAATAAAACATTTGCAATTGCATTTCCAGCTTCAGTTCCTAACCACCATGTGTACAAAATTGCAGGAACATTATCTGCAGTCCAATTGAAAACAAGAGGTCTTCCTGCATTAATTAAAACTACAACTGGTTTTCCTGTAGCCATAACTGCTTTTATCAAATCTTCCTGAACTCCTGGCAAATGAATATCGCTTCGGCTTTTCGCCTCACCGCTCATATCGTGTCTTTCACCAACACTCAAAATAACAACATCAGCTTGTTTGGCAGTTGCAACAGCTTCTGCAAAACCATCTTTGTTGTCCCCCGTAACCTCACAGCCTTTTGCGTACAATAGTTTAGTGTTTTTGCCTACTTTATTTTGCAAACCATCCCATTGAGAAACTACCCATTTATCGTAATTTACTTCTGGTAATTCTACAGCCCAAAAGCCCATATTAGCTTTGTATTCTTTTACCATTGGTCCGATAAAAGCAATTGTTTTGGTACTTTTTGAAATTGGTAAAGTCTGATTTTCATTCTTTAATAAAACGATACTTTTCTCAGCCATTTCAAGAGCTGCTTTTCTATGTTCAGGATTTCCCAAAGCCTTTTCTTCTCTTTTTGGATCTGAATATTTATAAGGATCATCAAATAATCCTAATTCAAATTTCTTGCGAAGAATACGTCTTACAGCATCGTCAACTAAATCTATAGAAACTCTGCCTTCTTTTACTAACTCTGCCAAATTCTTGCGGTATGCATTACTTTCCATATCCATATCGCTTCCCGCAGTAATTGCCGAATAAGCGGCTTCTTTTAGATCTTTAGAATAACCATGAGCAACCATTTCTCCAATTGAACCCCAATCTGAAACTACGAATCCTTGAAAGTTCCATTTTCCTTTTAGAATATCTCTTTGCAGATGTGCATTTCCAGTTGCTGGAATTCCGTTAATATCGTTGAACGAATTCATGAATGTCGCTGCTCCAGCGTCTAAAGCTGCTTTGAAAGGAGGCAAATACGTTTCTAAAAGCATTCTTTCGCTCATATCTACAGAGTTGTAATCTCTTCCTCCAACACCTGCACCATAAGCTGCAAAGTGTTTTACGCAAGCCATAACCGAGTTTAAATCTCCCAATTTATTGCCTTGAAAACCTTTTACTCTGGCATAAGCAATTTTAGATCCTAAATAAGTATCTTCTCCTGCACCTTCCATCACACGCCCCCAACGCGGATCACGGCCAATATCTACCATTGGCGCAAATGTCCAGTGAATTCCGCTTGCTGCAGCTTCTGTCGCTGCAACTCTTGCGCCTAATTCGATTGCAGCTAAATCCCAGCTTGCAGCTTCTGCTAAAGGAAGAGGAAAAGTAGTTTTGTATCCGTGAATTACATCTTGTCCAAACAACAATGGAATTTTAAGTCTTGACTGCATTGCCAATTCCTGATATTGTCTGGTATATTTTGTTCCGATAACATTTAGCATCGAACCAATTAAACCTGCTTTTATTTCGGCCTGTTTGTTCGGATTAATTGTAATTGGACCTGTTGCCTGATTGTCGCCAGTATACTGATTCAGCTGGCCGACTTTTTCTTCAATTGTCATTTTTTTCAACAGATCGTTGACTTTCTGATCTATTGTCTGCTGTTGTGCCGACGCAAAAAGCGAAAGTATAAACAGTGTAATTGTAGTTACTTTTTTCATGTATTTAAAGCTATTTACCAAACGTAAGTTGCAACTGCACCTGCGTTTAGAGTGGTTGTGGTTTGTTTTTGGTTGTATTTGATATTAAATGTTTCAGCCGAAGCTCCATCATTTTCTACAATTAAAACGGTTTGTCCTGATGGAGTTTTGAAAGCCACATTATATAAGCTTCCTGCAATATTACTTCCAATCCTTACGGAGCCTTCTGGAACAAATTTAGAAGCATGTCCGATAATATAATATCCTACTTCTCTTTTGATGTTCTGATTCTGATCAATCATCAAGGCTCCTTTACAAGTTGAACATCCTCCTGGCGTAAAAGGTTTGTAGAACTCATCATTTGCCAATCCCCACGAAAGTGCATTTTTACTCCAGTTTCTCATAGAACCAATTACCACATTTTTCACGCTCCATTTTAAATCAGTTTCAAAATTGGTTCCTGTTCCTGTATATTGTTCTGTAAAATACAAATCTTTATTTGGAAATTCATTATGAACAGTTGATAAAGCGCTGATATCTCCTTCGTACAAATGGAAAGCCGATCCTGTTACAAACGGATTTGCTTTTGGATCTCTTAAAATTGTCAAAGGGTATTCTGGTTTGTTACAGTTGTGATCATAAACGATAATTTTGGTTTTGATTCCTGCTTTCGCGAAAGCGGGACCTAAATGATTCCCGATAAAATCTGCCTGCTGTTCTGCCAACATTAACAAACTCGGATTGTTTCCTGGGTGCAATGGTTCATTTTGCGGAGTAATCGCATCAATAACAATTCCGTGCGATTTCATTGCTTGAATATATTTTACAAAATACTGCGCGTAAACTCCATAATATTTTGGCTGTAAACTTCCGCCTTTAGAACTTCCGTTGTCTTTCATCCAAACTGGAGGCGACCACGGAGAACCCATTATTTTAATTTTAGGATTTATAGCTAAAATCTCTTTTAAAACCGGAATTACATCGTCTAAATCTGGACCAAGATTAAAGTGCTCCAAATTCATATCGGTTTGTCCTTCTGGCATATCATCATACGAAAAAACTTTTTCATTCAAATCTGATGCTCCAATACTTATTCTTAAATAACTTAGACCAATTGCATTGTCTTTTCTTGAAAATAATTCCTGAAGTAACGCTTCTCTTTTTTGCTTATCTAATTTTTTGATAGCTTGAGCGCTTCCTCCTGTTAATGAGAATCCGAAACCTTCTATGGTTTGAAATTTCTCTGCTGGATTTACTTCAATAGTCTGATTTGAATTTGTTTCTGAATTAAAAACTAAATCAGTTTGTTTTTTAAGTTTTGAAGTTTCATCTGTAGTAGTAATCCAAGATTCTACTTTTCCAGAATTGGCAGTAACACTTTTTGAAGATCCACAGTTAAACTGCATCGCAATTAATGGCAGCAAAACTAGGATTTGAAGTTTTTTGTTGATGTTTTTCATTTTTAATCTATTTCTATTAAGACAGGCAAATGATCTGACGGATATTTTAAATCTTTAGAATCACTTAACACTGCGTGTTTTTGAACTTTTAAACCACTATTTTTTGAGATAAAAATGTAGTCTAATAATAAGGTTACGGGTTCATTGTGTTTGAAATCATTGAAAGTTCCTGAAGGTCCGAAAGGTTTTTCTATTGAAACATCTTTGGTATCGTCCATCACTTTTTTGATTTCTCCAATTTGCGTTGTGCTCGGTTCAGAATTAAAATCACCCATTAAAAAAGCTGGGTAATTTTTGGTGTTAAGCTCTTTCATTTTAGAAAGAACAAGCTGCACACCTTTCACTCTCGCTTCTTCTCCCATATGATCTAAATGCAAATTGAAAACCCAAAATAGTTTTTTAGTTTTTAAATCTTTAAAAAGTCCGTATGTGCAAACTCTGTTGCAGGCTGCATCCCAACCTCTTGAAACTACATTTGGAGTTTCAGATAACCAGAAAGTGTTAGATTGTTCGACTTTAAAACGGTCTTTTTTATAATAAATCGTACAAGCTTCTCCCAATCCGCCTTCTTCTCTTCCTAGTCCGAATCTGTTATAATTTGGCAGAGCCGATGCAATATCTAAAACTTGATTTGGCGTTGCTTCCTGAACTCCAAAAATTTCTGGACTATAAAACCCAATCTGAGAGGTGAAATAATCCTTTCGTTTTGGCCAAGCATTTTCTCCATCTGAAGCAACATCCAAACGGATATTATAAGTCATAATTTTTAAATTCTGACCATAAAATGAGTTCACGGTTAAAAGCAGCATTACTGCAAAAACAAGTTTGTTTATCTTTTTCATGTTAAAAAATTTTAATCTTGTAAAGCTAGTGTTTACGTGACTTTAAAGAAAAAAATCTATTTAAAAGTTATGTTAATTGTATACTCTTACGTAATCAATTTCGTAAGTTGCTCTTTGAAAGTTTGGATCTACAGTTCCTCCAAAATTTCCTCCCATTGCTAAATTTAAAATCACAAAGAATTTGGCATTAAATGGAGTTGTACTTGAATTTTTGTAGGTATAAAATAAATTATCATCTACATAGAATTTGATGTTTTCGGCATCCCATTCGGCAGCATAAATATGAAACTCTGTTGTCGAATTTGGAGCTGTAGTCGTTTTTGTATCTGGTGTATTTCCTGAACGTCCCGGAGAATGCAATGAAGAATGAATCACATTTGGATTGTTTCCAACTGATTCTAAAATATCAATTTCCCCGCATGACGGCCAACCAACTGTGTCTATATTATCTCCCAACAGCCAGAAAGCTGGCCAAGTACCACCTCCTACAGGTAATTTTGCGCGAACTTCTGCTCTTCCATATTTAAAAGAAAATTTACCTCTCGTTAGCATCCTTGTCGAAGTATATTGGCTTCCTTGGTAAGCTTCTTTGATTGCTGTGATTTTCAAAAGACCTCCTTCGATTTTTACATTTTCAGAGCGGTTTGTATAATATTGTAATTCGTTATTCCCAAAACCATTTCCATTTCCTAAATCATAACCCCATTTATTAGAATCAGGAGCTCCATCTGTATTAAATTCGTCTGACCAGATTAATTTTCTGGCTACGAAAATATTTACTGTTGTAGAAGTATTAGTATATTTTATTCCATTAAATGCGGTAACATCAATAGTATAAGTTTTGGTTCCAGGTTGTGTAAACTCATATGAAAAATTGTTTGTTGTAAACTCTTTTGTTTCGTTGTTTACCACAACTTTATATGACTTTGCATTAGGAGCATCGATCTTTAGATTAATTTTTCCGCTTCCGTCTCCATTTGGCAATTCAGCAGTTTTTCCAACTACATCAACTTGTACTGAGATTTTATCAGGAGCTACGACAGGAGTATCGGTCGTATCATTGTTACTGCTGCAAGACTGAAATACAAACAATAGGATTAAAGTAAATACTGCTGCTCTATTTGCGAGATTGATTATTTTCATCTTTTTATTATTTAAATGGTTTAGTTAATAAATTGAATATCAAGATAAATATTATTTCGTCTACTTTTTGTTTTTGTTTATGACAAAGTCAAAATAGTTCAGATTAAAACCTCCTTTTTCAAATACAGCTTTTACTTTATTTGAACCTGATTTCAATACAACATTAGATAAAACAACCGTTTTCCATTTATCATTTCCTCCCGTTGCAGGAAGCGAAATAACTGCTGATTTTGTTCCTCCATCAATTTCTAAATACAATTTCCCTTCTGCTTTTTCGCTCGAATAACGAATCGCAACATTGTAAGTTCCTTCTTTTCCATCGATAGTGTACTGAATCCATTCTCCATCTTCGATAAATGAAACTTGATAACCGTTTGAATCTTTATCCTTGCATGGTAAAATATCAACGCCATCATTTCTCATACTGTTGCCGCGATTCCATTGCTCGTCTTTTCCAGTTACCGATCTGTAATTTATAAAATCATTATCCGAATAAGCTTTTCCGTTGGTTCCTAAATCGTAATGCGTTGCCGCAATTTTGCCCGGAACTGCGTTCTTCTTGTATGGTTTTGTATCGTCGGTTTGCACTTGTCTAAACATCGCGTCTATTACATCTGGCTTAACAGTTACGTTTTCCATTTTGTAATTGTCTGCTATTTTCATCAAGGTCTTTTTTGCAAATTCTGGTGATGGTTTCTGACCGCCATCTTTCCAATATTTCAACAAAACATCGTATTCTGGAATTTTAGTAACTGATGTTACTCCAGCAATGTTGTCTATTTTTTTCATTGGCCAGAATGCCCATCCGATGTTGTTTGTTTCAACCAATGTCAATGCATCTTTAAACCAAACATTAGAATTTTCACCACTTTCTCCCATCCAGATTGGCACATTGTATTTTTCTCTGTAGCCCAACATCTGTTCGATCGAAGCTTTGTCAGTATAATTCCAATATTTGTGGAAACTTAAAGCTAGATTGTCATCCCATAACGGAAAAATACCGTTGTAGTTATTTCCCCAGCAGTTTCCTTCAATAAAAATTAAATGATTGGTATCAACTTCACGAATGGCTTTTGTAACTGCAACCATCAAATCTCTTAAAGGTCCGTTTGAATTTTCGTCGCAACCATTTTTATTTGATCCTGTGAAATTCCAGTTTGGTTCATTGATGATATCATAAGCTCCAATCCAAGGATTATCTCGATAACGAGAAGCCAATTTTTTCCATAAAGCAATCATTTTTTTCTGATTGGCTTCGCTCTGCCAAAGCGCTGGTTTTGTCGTATCAAAATCTGAAATCGCAGCGTCATTTCCTTGTCCACCTGGAGCAGCGTGCAAATCTAAAATCAGATATATTTTATTTTCTGCACACCATTTCAGCAAATTGTCAGTCATAGTAAAACCTTCTTCGATCCAAGTTATTTCACCGTTTTTTTCCTGCTCAATTGGTGGAGTATAAAGATTGTAATGCATGGGAAGACGAATAGAATTGAATCCCCATTTTGCTAAAGAATCGATATCTCGTTTAGTGATTCCGTTTGCTTTGTACGCTGCGTAGAATTCTTTTGTTCCCTCCACGCCAATTACGTCTTCTATTTTTTGTTTTATCTTATATTGCGGACTAGCAAATGGCTGTGTCTTTAGCATATAACCTTCCTGCACCATCCATCCGCCAAGGCCTAAACCTCTTAAAAGAACATTTTTGCCATTACCGTCGACAATTTTTTGTCCGTCTCTATGCAAAAAACCTTGTCCAAAAGAAGCTATCGAAATGAGAAGCTGTATTGTTAGAATTATTTTTTTCATACTGAATTGTCTTTAAATTTATTTCCAAGTGTAAGTTCCAACTGATCCCGCTTCAAGCGAAGTTGTTACCCATTTCCCGTTAAATTTAATGTTGAATGTTTCTGTTGCAGAGCCATCATTTTCAACGATCAATACTTTAGAACCCGAAGGCGTGATAAAAGCCACATTTTGTAAATTTCCGCCAGAATTGCTTTCAATTCTAGTAGATCCCATCGGAACAAATTTTGAAGCATGCGCAATAATGTAATATGCTACATTACGCTCAAAACTATCGCCTGAAGTTATAGTTATAGCACCTTTACACATGTTACATCCGCCGTCTGTATGAGGGCCAAAACTTGAATTGTTAGCCAGATTCCACTCTAATGCATTTCTACTGTAATTTCTCATTGATCCGATAATTACATTTCGAAGATGCCATTTTAAATCGCCTTCAAATTTTCCGTCAGAAGAAGTCCATTGCTCTGTAAAGTAGACGTTTTTGGTCGGGTACGAATTATAAACTTCTGTGAGAGCACTAATATCTCCTGCATATAAATGAAAAGCTGATCCATCTACAAAAGGAAATGCATCTGTATCTGCTAAAATTGTTTTTGGATAATTTGGATTATCGCAATTGTGATCGTAAGCAATGATTTTTACGTTTAGATTTGCCGCTTTAAATGCTGGACCTAAACTATTTTTTATAAAACTTGCCTGATCTGTTGCAGACATATACATACTTGGATTGTTTCCGTCATGCAAAGGTTCGTTTTGAGGAGTTACAGCATCAATCGTAATTCCTTCAGCTTTCATTTGCTGAATGTATTTTACAAAATATTTAGCGTAGACATCATAATATTCTGTTTTCAGTTTTCCGCCTTTAAAACTAGCAACATCTTTCATCCAAATAGGCGCAGACCAAGGTGTTGCTAAGATTAAAATTTTAGGGTTAATTGCCAAGATTTCTTTCAGCATGGCAATTAGATTTTTGTCTTTTTCTAAGCTAAATTTATCTAGATTTAAATCTGCTTGTCCAGTCGCAAGATCATTATAAGTAAAAGGAATTGCATTTAAATCTGAAGCTCCAATACTAATTCTAATGTAACTTACACCAATTGAGTTTTCGCCAGAACCAAATAACTCCTGTAAAAGAGCAGTTCTTTTTGTTGCATTTAATTGGTTTATAACATCTACACTTCCTCCAGTCAAAGTATATCCAAAACCATCAATGGTCTGATATTTTTGAGCTGCATTCACTTCAATATTAGCATAAGCATTTGCTGTTGTGCCAAATCCCAGTGTTACTGTTTGTTTCTCTAACAATGCACTTTGGTTTCCTTTTGTCAGCCAAAAATCGACATCTTTTGTAACTACCACTGGCGGATTTACCACTGGATCTACAGGCGGATTTTCTACAGGATCACTTGAAGAAGAGCATTTTACTTGAGCCAATACGGCTACCATTAAGAAAAATGCTTTTATGGTATTCTTTAAATTAAACTTCATTTTCTGTGGTTTTTTAGTTAGTCTGACAATTAATATACAATAGTCTGTATAGCGTGTGCTGGAATTGTAATTGTCGATTTTCCTATTTGATTTTCTAAAGAATAAACAATCTCTTTTTCAGATTGATTCATTACAATCGTAATCAATTGTCCGTCAGAATTTTTAAAAGAAGTGCTCAATAAAGATTTATCGCTTATGGTTTCAAGCACTCTTTTTGCGTTTGGTTTAATGAATTTTGAAAAATGCCCGATGTAGTAATACATTGGCGTATAAATTAATTCATCTTTTGTAGTATCAGCATGAATTGGCGCAAAACAGAAATTACCAACGTGATTTGGACCTCCATTCTGGTCTAAGAGAATATTCCAGTCTGTCCAACCAACCGTTCCGTTATTAAAATCATGAATCATATTGATTCCGTAACGCTCTGCATTTCCCCAAAACTGATATTTTGAAGCATCAAATTTTTCGATGCATCCTTCTGTAAAAAGCAGGTTTTTATTCGGAAATGCTTCATGAACTTTTGCCACAGACTCGAATTGAGGCGGGCCACCATTCCACGTTTCGTACCAATGAAATCCAATTCCCCATGCGTATTTAGAAACTTCTGGATCTGAGAAAACGAGATTCGCTCTTCTAGTTAGCATGTCTCCACGATTATGATCCCAAATAATAACATTTTTAGAGCCCAACCCTTCTTTTTCTAAAGTTGGTCCAAGATGATTTTTAAGAAAATCTCTTTCTGCTTCTGGAGTATAGATGCAAGATTCCCATCTTTGTTTGGCCATTGGTTCGTTCTGAACCGTCATTCCCCAGATTGGAATTCCTTCTTTTTCGTATTCTTTTATGAATTTGGTGTAATACAATGCCCAAGCTGGAGCAAATTCAGGCAATAAAACGCCGCCGTGCAAAATATCATTATTGTCTTTCATGAAAGCTGGGGGACTCCATGGGCTAACAAATAAGGTTAGTTTCCCGCCGGCTGTTTCAATTGCTTTTTTGATTAAAGGAATTCTATATTTTCGATCGTGGTCAATATTAAAAGTCTTTAGGTCTTTGTCTCCTTCAGAAACATAAGTATAGCTGTCACTGCTGAAATCGCAACTGTGAATGTTTGTTCTTGCCAAAGAATATCCAATACCTTTGTTTTTATCGTAATAGGCATTTAAGAATTCCTGTTGTTTTTTTGGCGATAATTTTGCAAAAACTTCTGCGCTTGCATCTGTAATTGCACCTCCAATTCCGAGGAAGGTTTGATCTGTTTTTTCAGTATTTACAAGAATAGATACTGTTGATGTTTTTTGTTGTTTAGTGTTGTTTTTTGAAATTAAATCATTCGATAATGACAATTTCATGCTGGTATTTTCGGCAGTAGTATAAACCTTTATTTTATTATTTTTTTGAGCTGTTATTTTTGAAGTAAAACAACTTAATTGCATTAAGACAAAGGCTGATAGAAATATTTGAGAGGTAACTTTCATGTTGCTTAAATAATCGTTTTAAAATTAAAAGCAAGAGAAGACTAAAATGGATGATTCAAATTAGTCCTCTACATTACTTTACTACAAAATATTAATAAACAAGTGTTTGTATAGCGTGCGGCGGAATTTTTACTTCTGCCTTTTTATCTCCAATAATCAAATTGTAGGTAAGGTCATTTGCTGATTGGTTCATGACGATAGTTGCCATGGTTCCGTCAGCATTCAAAAAAGATGTGCTCAATAAAGCGCTTTTGCTTACTGCAGTACTTACTCGCACAGCATCTAGACGGATGAACTTTGAAAAGTGTCCGATGTAATAATAAGATGGTGTGTAGATTAATTCTCCTGTTGTAGTATCTGCATGTATTGGTGCGAAACAGAAATTTCCAACATGATTTGGTCCACCGTTCTGATCTAGAAGAATATTCCAGTCTGTCCAGGCAACTGTTCCGTTATTAAAGTCATGAATCATATTGATTCCATAGCGTTCCGCATTACCCCAAAATTGATATTTCGATGCGTCAAATTTTTCGATACACCCTTCAGTAAACATTAATTTTTTATCAGGATAAGCTTCATTTACTTTTCCAACATTGTCAAACATTGGCGCTCCACCAGACCAAGTTTCGTACCAGTGAAATCCCATTCCCCAAACATATTTTGATGCTTCAGGATCTGAGTAAATTACATTAGCACGATAATTCATTAAATCACGGTTGTGATCCCAAACAATGATTTTTTTATTGCCAAGATTTTCTTTTTTCAAAGTTGGCCCAAGATAATTTTTGATAAAATCTCTTTCAGCTTCAGCTGTATAAATACAAGATTCCCAAGTCTGAACTGCCATTGGTTCATTTTGTGTTGAAGTTCCCCAAATTGGAATTCCTTCTTTTTCATAAGCTTTAATAAATTTCACATAGAAATTTGCCCAAGTCTGATAGTATTCAGGAAGTAAGGTTCCTCCTTTTAATACATTTTTGTTGCTTTTCATAAAAGCATTTGGCGACCAAGGTGCAGCGTATGTTGTCAATTTTCCTCCAGCTTTCTGTATAGCTTGTTTTATTAATGGAATACGGTATTGTCTATCATGATCAATAGTAAAAGTCTTCAGATCTTTGTCTCCTTCTTCGATATAAGAATAGCTTCCACTGCTAAAATCAGAACTTTGAATTGTTGTTCTTAGCAAAGAATAGCCGATTCCTTTCTGTTTATCGTAATAAGCATCTAAAAATTCTGCTTGTTTTTCTTTTGAAAGTTTAGCAAATATTTCGGCACTAGCATCTGTAATAGCCCCACCGATTCCCATAAAAGTTTGAAATTTTTTAGCTGGCTGTACAAAAACAGAAGTTTCTGTTTCTAGAGGCTGTTTTGCGGCAGAGAAAGTTAAATTATCTGTAGTGGTTAATCGTAACTTTGAGTTTTCTGCGGTAGTATAAACGGTTATCTTTTTTCCGTTGGTTGTAAACTCTTTTTTTGTTTTTGGCTGTTGTGCAAAAGCTGCAGCAGAAAACAAAAGGCATAAAATTTTTAGGCTATTTTTTTTCATTCGCTCCCAATTATTATGTTTTTAAATTGAAGTTTAGAAGAAATCAAAATCGAGTTCTACCTATAAAGGATTTAAAAAATAGCCCATACTCATAATGATTATGGGCTATTTACAACCAAACTTAAACTTAAACTTAAACTTAACTTAACTTTTTATTTTCGTCGGAATTCAACTTTTATTGGTAGTTAGGATTTTGTTTCAATTTAGTACCGTTAAGTTCTGTGTACGGAATTGGGAAAATCTCATCTGTTCCAGCATCAAAACCTCTGTCAGATAATGCAGCTGCTGCATCTCCCCATCTTACTAAATCAAAAAATCTGTGTCCTTCACCTGCTAATTCCATTCTTCTTTCATGCTTGATAGCAGCTAATGTTACTGGTACGTGAGGTAGTTTTACTCTATCTCTAACTGCATCAAGTAATGCCTGAGCTCTTGGTCCAGATCCTAAAGCTTCTGCTTCCATTAAGTATGTATCTGCAAGTCTGATTACATAAGAGTTTTGTTTGTAGTTCAACTCTGAGTTACCACCACCTGTACTAACATCTGACTGTCTTGGAAGATATTTGTTCAAGAAATATCCTGTATCTTGGTAAGCTGGAATATAATTTGCTTTACCTGCTGCTTTTAATGCTTTTAAATCAAGAATTGTAGCATCTTTACGTGGGTCACCTTGCATTGCATCATATAATTTTTGAGTTGCAACGTTGAAAGCCCATCCTGAAGGAAGGTTTGGTGCAGTAGAACCTGCTGGTCTAGAATATCCTCTAGGTCCAACCATAATGTTTAAAGAGTTTCCTTCGTCTCTACCAGATCCCCAGAATGTCCAATCAGAGTTACCTGCACTACTGTGAGATACTTCAATTAATGACTCTTCGTTAAATTTGTTTGATGTTACCCATAAATCATTATAATCATCTAATAATTTATTACCATATTGGTTTACAGCTCCTGGTGTACCATTTACTTCTGCTAAAACAGCAGCAGCTTCTGTCTTTTTACCTTCAAACAAATACACTTTTCCTAAAAGCGCTTGAGCTGCTCCTTTGTTAAATCTTCCAGCTTCAGTATCTTTCACCACAGTATTTGGTAAAACTGCAATAGCCTCAGTTAAATCTTTCTCGATTTGAGCATAAATTACTTCTGGTGCAACTTGCTCAGGATTATAGATTGTTTCTGTAGATAATGGCTCTAAAACTAATGCGATGTTTTTGAATAGTCTTACTAGGTTAAAATAGTAAAAAGCACGTAATGTTTTAGCTTCGGCAGCAAATCTGCTTCTAACAGCATCATTCATTGATGCTGCCGGTAATTTCTGTAACAACATATTCGCTCTAGAAATACCTTGGTAGTGATCATTCCAGTAACTTCCAGGAATAGTAATGGAAGTAAGCGAGTGTGTAGAGAAATTCTGTATTCCTGTTCCATCTGTAGAACTACCTCCTCCAGCATAAAAATCATCAGAACCAGCATTTAGCATTGCTACCAAATTTTCAAATCCGCCTGTATTTTTTCTAATTGGATCATACACCCCAATTAAAGCGGCATAGCATTGCTGTTCATTAGAAAAGTAAGTATTTGTATCAAATTTTCCTTTTGGGTCAATGGTCACAAAATCTTCAGAACAAGATCCTAGCACTGCCATTGCCACAGCTACATAAATATATTTAAATTTTATCGTTTTCATGATTCTTTAATTTTTTTAAAATTGAACGTTAGCTCCAAACAGAATAGATCTTGCTTGCGGATAAACTCCTTTATCTACACCATAAACCTGACCTCCAATTTCTGGATCAAATCCAGTGTATTTTGTAAAAGTCACTAAGTTTTCTCCTGTTAAGTAAAAACGAACTTTATCTGCTCCAATTTTAGATGATAAATTAGTTGGCATTGTGTATCCAACAGTTACCACTTTTAAACGTAGGTAATTTCCATCTTCAAGATAAAAATCAGACATGTTTGTGTAGTTTTTATTTGGATCATTGTTTGTCAATCTTGGATAATCGTTTGAAGTTCCTTCTCCATGCCAACGATCTAATGCTTTAGTTTGGTAGTTTGCATTCAATACATCTAACCTTCTTAAACCTTGGAAAATTTTGCTTCCAGCAGCTCCTTGAGTAAATGCCATAAAGTCAAAGTTTTTGTAGTCTAAGTTAACAGTAAAACCAAAAGTATATTTAGGCACGTTAGTTCCTAAGAATTGTTTATCATCATCAGTAATCTTTCCATCGTTGTTAGCATCTACCCAACGGAAATCTCCAGGTTTAGCATTTGGCTGAAGTAATCCGCCGTCTTTGTTTTTGTATGCTGCAACTTCTGCATCATTTTGGAAAATTCCAGCTGTTTTAAATCCATAAAACTCGTTAAATGAGTGTCCTACTTGTGTTCTAGTTACAGGTCCCATAGATTGGAAAGTAGCATCTCCAACAATGAAGTTTGTAGATGATCCTACGTATGTAATTTCGTTTTTCAAGTAAGCAAGGTTTGCATTAACACCCAAATTGAATTCTCCAAGTCTTTTCTTGTATCCTAATTCAACCTCAAAACCACTGTTATCCATATCAGCAATGTTTGCAGATGGTGCATCAACTACCCCAACATATCCAGGAATTACAATGTTTCTTAAGATTCCTTTTGTTGTTTTTTTGTAGTAATCAAGAGTAAGGGTAAAATCATTAAATAATTTTGAATCAAGACCAACTGTAGTTTGAGATGTTTCTTCCCATCCTAAGTTTGCATTTGGAAGAGTAGAGTTTCCATAACCTGTAGTAATACCTCCTGAAGTTCCAACAGCATAGTTATAACCTCCAACAACTGTCGCTCTATATTTGAAATCATCAATATTGTCGTTACCTACAACTCCATAACCTCCGCGTAGTTTTAAAGTATTAACTACATTATTTTCTTTCCAGAAACCTTCTTTTGAAACTACCCATCCTAAAGAGAATGATGGGAAAACTCCCCATTTTTTGTTTTCACCAAAACGAGTTGATCCATCACGACGAACAATACCTGTGAAAAGATATTTCTCCATGTAATCGTAGTTAGCACGTAAGAACAATGAAGATAATTTGTGCTCTACGAAGTCACTAGCTCTGTTAACTCTATCAGATTGTGGAATATCGAAGTTAAAAGAAGCATCCTTGTAGCTCGTAATTGGCAATCCGAACATTGTTACACCGATAGAACCACCAATATTTTCAACATAAGCTCCTTGTCCAGCTAAAACACTTACGTTATGATCTCCAAATTTGTTAGCATAGCTTAAAGTATTTTCAAGTGTCCATGCTAAAGATTTATTGTTGTTTTGGCTGTAGTTATTTCTATCAGCTTTCATGTTTGGGTTCAAGAAGAAAACTGGAGTAAACATTTGATCTCCCCAATAAGCTAATTTACCACCAAGGGTAGTTCTAAATTTTAAGTGGCTTGTAATATTAGCCTCTAAATAAGCGTTACCAACAAAATCATCTGACCAGCTGTATCCTCCTAATCTTGTTTGGATATATCCAAGAGGGTTTGTCATCTCTTGTTGTACTAAAGAAGATATTCCGTAAGGATTACCATTTGCATCTCTAACAACATTTGGATTAGTATAAAATCCTGAATTTGCTTCCGTCGGATCAGTAACCACAAGTGGAGTAAGCGGGTCTAAGTTAATCGCAGAGCTTAAAGGTCCACCAAACTCACTGTTTGTATTACCAATACCTTTTGTTTTTTGGTGTGTATATCCAAAAGTTTGTCCAAAAGTAAAGTAATCAGAAATTTTGTGTGTAGAGTTTAATCTGAAGTTTTTCTTTGTGTAGTTAGAAATATCTGTAGTAACGATACCTTCCTGATCTTGAAGTCCGAAAGAAGCGTAGAATGTAGATTTTTCACCACCACCACTAATACTTAATTCATGTGTGTATCTGAAAGCAGAATCATTAAAGATTGCATCCTGCCAATTTGTACCTTTTCCAAATGCTGAAGGATTTTGGTATTTAATTGCACCACCGTCGTTTAAAGATTTTTCATTCATTAAAGTTGCATACTGAGTAGCATTCAACATATCTAATTTTTTTGCTGGAGCTGATATACCTGCAAAACCATTATAGTTTACAGAAATTTTCCCTGCTTTACCTTTTTTAGTTGTAACTAAGATAACCCCCGTAGCCGCACGAGTACCATAGATTGCAGCAGAAGCAGCATCTTTAAGAACCTCGATAGACTCAATATCGCTTTGGTTGATAAAACCAATTGCGTTTGCATCTACAGCGATACCGTCAACAACCCATAAAGGGTCATTTCCACCTTCTCTAAATGTAGTGATACCTCTAACACGAACTTTTGACTTTTCACCTGGCTGTCCAGAAACGGCAGCAACAGAAACCCCTGCTACTCTACCCTGTAAAGCCTGCTCAACTCTTCCGTTTGGTACTTTTTCAAGATCAGCAGATTTTACACTAGAAATAGCTCCAGTTACAACAGATTTCTTTTGAGTACCATATCCAACAACTACAACCTCATTTAAAGATTGTGATTCTGGTTTTAATTGAATTGTGATTTTTGTTCTTCCGTTTACTGCTTCCGTTACTGTAGCGTAACCAATAAAAGTAATTGTTAATGATCCATTTGAAGGTGCCTGAATCTGGAATTTTCCGTCAAAGTCTGACGCAGTAGATTTTGTAGTACCTTTTAATAAAACTGTTGCGCCTGGAACAGGCAAACCATTTTCATCATTAATTATTCCATTTACTGTGACATCCTGAGCCACAGCTATAACCGAGAATAATAAAGATGAAATACAAAAAACAAGTAATTTTGTTAATTTCATTTTTCTAAAAATTTTGGTTAATTAATTAGTAATTTGATGCAATACTAAAACTAAATTTTCACTTTTCACAGGCAAAAATCATTACAAAAACACATCAAAAAGAAAAAAATAATATTATAAAAACACATCAAAAAAAATATAATAAATTGATTATTAGCATTTTAAAAAAATAAAAAATAGTACTAAAGAAAAGTTAATTTCAAAAAAGAACACTACACCATATTTGTAAAGGAAAACTCTAGCAAAAATTATTAAAACTACAACGTGGTAGTAGCACTAAACACTTCGTAAATGGCTATTTATTAAATAATTACAAGGACAAAGTCTTTATTTTTCATAAAAATCAAAAAATAAAGAATATGATATTTTTACCCTACTTTTTTTACATTATTGGCAATAATTTTTAAAGAAGGAAAAATCTTATTTTTGATAAATTTATAAAAAATACCTTACTTTTAATAAGAACTATAAGCAAGAAAAAACGAAATTTCATCTTCTAAAATTGGGAAAAAAGTCATTTTTTTATAAAAATGATCAAGCAAGTCTTTTTAATGTGTAATTCTAAAATCTTGGGTTGTTTTTTTTATTTAAAATACTTCCGAGGAGACTAAGCATCAAAACAAGCAAAAAATAATGTTCGCTAATATTTGATCTTTTTAACACTGCTTGCATATATGTAGGAAAATGGCATTTAGGTCAAATACACCCTTAAAATTGAACTTTCGCAATTTCATATACACTTTATCTTTTCCATTCATACCATATTTTGCAATAATTCGACCTTGATGATAGTAAAAAAAAAAAAAAAAGCCCATAATCGAAATTATGGGCTACCCAGGCAATAAACTTAACTTAAACTAACCATAGTTTAAATCTTAAAATATGCTTGCACAATTTAGAGGGAAGCATAAAATGTTTGAAATTCGAAAAAGGAATTTTTTAATCTTCCTTTTTCGAAATAACTAACACAAAATATATTATTCAGGTCTGTAAACAAATGTCCAGCCAGTTCCAGCGTCTTTTAAACTTCTAGGAACATACAGCACTAATTTGTCTTCTGTTAGTGTAATAATAGTATACTCATTAGCTGTATTTCCAGCTTCATATCCTAAAATTTTTGATTTATTAATGAATAATTTTTTATTGGCAATATCCATAATGAAACTTCCTTTTTCAGCTGCTGCAGAAGCGGTTTGATAGTGATTATAATTTGCGGCACCATTTAAGTCGAAATGCATTTTACCGCTTGCATCCAAAGGAGGGCAGCAATCACCTGCATTCCACCAAGCACTCATAGCAGAATCTGGATTATCTGGAGGAGACATAAACCAATACTGATCACCTGTACCTGCAACACCATCAAAGACCCATGTCTTACCAGCAGCAGTATTGTTACTAACTAAATCGTACCAGTCCTGATCTAATGGAGTGTCAAGTTTATCAACCTGCACGTCAATGGTTTTAGTAAAGAATTCTGCACCTAAAGTACCCACGAATGTAAAAGTAGATTTTCCTGGAATTGGATAAACAATAGTTACTTCGTTAGTTAGCGCTTTTCCTAAATTATAATCCCAATAGCCTGTAACACCAGGAGTGTTCATGCTTAAAGTAATCTTATTTCCGCCAGCAGGGCTTTGCGAACTCTTTAATTCAACCCCCGCAACGTCAGTAGAATTCTGTAAATGCTGTTCATCTACAATCGGGTCACATGCTGCAAAGACCAGCATAAACGCAACAATTAGTAAATATTTTATATTATGAATTTTCATTTTTCTAATTATTAATAGTTATTAAATATTACCAACCTGGATTTTGATTGTAAACCCCATTTAATAGTCTCATTTCTGTTTCAGGAATCGGAACTAATCCTTTTGTTTCTGCTCTATATTTCACGCTATAATTAGCATCAACACCAGAGTTTCTAACTTGGATTACGTCATTAAACGCTGTGTCAACATCTCCCCAACGAATCAGATCAAACCAGTGAAGACCTTCAAAAGCCAATTCGTGCAAACGCTCCGTTTTAATATTTTCAAGAGAATATGCAACAGCAGGTAATTTAGCTCTCGCTCTTACAGCATTCATACCATTCGCTGTTTTAGTAATTTCAGAATGCATTAATAATACATCTGCAAAACGCATGAAAATAAAATCCTGCGCATGCATTAATTGCATATCTGCATTTGGCCAAGCATACATCTGAACAAACATACCTTTATTTGTCCCTGTACCATCGTTGTGCTGTAGTGAAGTGTATTTTTTATTGAAATATCCTGTTTCGTGATCTCCTTTATCTTTGGCGTAGCCAGCCGTACCTTGATCAGCTCTACTCACTTCAAGTATAGAACCTCTTTTTCTAGGATCGGCATCGTCCCAGCCACTATATAATTTTGGGTTTACCGTACACCATCCCCAGCCTTCACCAAAAGGAACTAATGAATTACCACGTAACGAATTAAATAAAGCAAGTCTGTTGGTATAAATATTACCATTTGTCCAACCCCAGTCACCAAAAGAAAACCTTTGAACAAACATAGTCTCAAAATTTCCTGTTCCAAATGTTGGAGTAACACCATCCTGTCCCACCCATGATAAACCTTCTGCAGCTGCCCAAGGCAATACGGTATTATCTCCTGCACTTTTATTTACATAAGAATAAGGCCAAAGATTTCTAAAATCAGGTGTCAATTTATGCCCACTGTTATTGATACAGTCATCTAAATAAGCTGCAACTTGAGCTCCAGTCAGAGAGCCTCCTCCTACCAGTGGTAAATCTGTTGTTGCTTGCTTTTCAATATTACTCATATATCCTGTGTAAAATAGAAATACACGTCCCATATATGCTTCTGCAACCCACTTATTTGCATGTCCATATCTAGAAGTTGGAATACTTGGAAACGGTGTAGCAGGCATAGTTTCGATAGCCAACTTTAAATCAGATGCTATTTGCGCAAATGTTTCAGTATAAGTTGACCTCGCCACCAATCTATCTCCGTCATATTTTACAATTAATGGAACTCCTCCGAAAAATTTAGCTAATCTGAAGTAAAAGAAAGCTCTCATAAACAAAGCTTCTCCAAGAGCTTGTTTTTTAAAATCTTCTGCTTCTTGTGGCGTATTAAAATGTTTTGAAAAATCTGCTAATGGCACTTTTTCAATAATCGCATTTGCTCTAGAAATTCCATTATAGGATTGCTTCCACATGTCACGATACGTATCTTCTGCAGGATCTTCAAAGTTATCTACCCATTTAGCCGATTTATCATCAGGACCTCCACCACCAAACATCATATTGTCCATTAAATTGGCAGCAACTTGTTCTTCGCTATGAACATTTGCTGTATAGATAGCATTGTAAACCCCTGCCATTGCTTCGTTTATATCTGTCGGACTTTTATAAAAACTGTCTAAGCTTTTTTCTGAAAGATTCTCGGTATCCAGATAGTCGTCGCAGCTTGATGCAACAAACATTGCCGAAATTGCTATTATATATTTTAGTTTTTTCATTGTGATTGTATTAATATTAAAAATCAGCGCTAAATCCAAACATCACTGTTCTAGATTGTGGATATAAACCAAGATCAACTCCTGAAGCCCATCCATAATTTTGATTATCTCCTCCCCAACGAACCTCTGGGTCCATACCATCGTATTTTGTGAATGTATATAAATTATTTACCGCTACGTAAAATTTAAGATTTGAGATAAACTTAACATCTTTCAATAATTCATTAAAATTATAACCTAGCGTTAAATTATTAATTCTTAAAAAGTCTGCATTTTGCATATAGATATCAGAAATATAATTTGAGTTTCTATTTGATACAGAGCTTAAACGAGGCATTTTGTTTGAAGTTCCTTCACCATGCCAACGATCAAAAACATCAGAAGTATAATTTTGTTTTGGATTGTCTGCAAACGATCTGTAAGATTGCATTACTTGCATTCCGTATTTTCCAGCCATTGTAGTGTTCAAATAAACATTTTTGTACTCGAAATTTAACTGAATACCCAATTGAAAGTTTGGGTTTGGATCACCTAACATTACTTTATCTTTTTCATCAATCACCCCATCATTATTCTGATCTACAAAACGAACGTCTCCAGGGCGCTGATCATTAAAATATGGCTGTCCTGTTGGACCTACATAAGCATCAACTTCTTGTTGGTTTTGCAAAATCCCAGCAGTTTTGAACCCATAAAAAGACCCGATAGGATAACCTACTTGTGCTCTTGAAATCTCCGAAGTTCCTTGTGATAGCACGTGTGACAATCCATTAATGATACCATTTCCGTTAGCAATTCTAGTCACTTTATTTTTGTTAAGTGCACCGCTTACAGTCGCTCCATATTTAAAACCGCCAATTTTATCTTTCCAAGTTAGAGAAAGTTCAAAACCTTTGTTTTCAATATCTCCCCCATTAATATATGGGTCATCTGCACCAGCAGTTCCAGGATATTGAGCTTTTACTAGCCAATCTTTAGTTGTTTTCTTATACCAATCAAATGTAATTCCTAATCTTGAATCGAATAAACTTGCATCCAATCCAAAATCTAGCTGTTCTGATGTTTCCCAGCTAACATCTGGGTTTGGTACTGTTGAAGGATATGCGGTCTGTCCTGAAACTGGTTTTGTATCTCCAAAAAAGTAACCAGGAAAAGCATATTTAATACTTGATGAATAATAGAATGCATAATCTGTATATTGATTACCATTTTGCCCCCAACTTCCTCTCAATTTCAAGAAATTAAGATATTTTGAAGTACTAGACATAAAATCTTCTTTAGTAACTACCCAACCTGCTGATACTGAAGGAAAATTACCATACTTGTGACCATCACCAAAATTAGAAGATCCGTCACGGCGTATAACAGCAGAAAAAAGATATTTTTCTTTATAGTCATATTGTGCTCTGGCAAAATATGACATTATTCCTCCGCCACCTGCAGCAGTATCAAAACCTGTAGTATTAATATCAGCTACAGAACCAGGATTTTTTGTATTATTTAAATAAGCATATTTTGGATCATTTGGAAACAATAAACCGTTTCTAGAACCATAAACATTGTTATTTACGACATTCTGAAGCAACTCAGTACCGATAACCGCATTAAGATTATGATTCCCAAATTGTTTTTGGTACGAAAGTGTGTTTGTCCAAGTAGTATTCGCACCGAAATATTCAGATTGCGAAGCACCATCAACAGAATCATTGTAAAGCAATCCTAAGTGATAAGTCGGGTTCATAGATCTACTATAACCAAACCAAGAATCAACACCGTAAACCGTTTTAAATCTAAGATTTGCAATAGGTTCAATTTCTGCAAAAACATTTCCTGTTATCTTGTGGTCTCTTGGATAGTTGTAATTGCTTCTATAGTACATTACCGCTAAAGGATTGGTCTGACCTGTAGATAGACCATCCAAAGTTGGAGTAAAACCATACTCATTAATATTTCTGTCTATAGCAGTTTGCCAATATGCTGGTTGTAATGGATTTTGCGTAAGAGCATTATGCAAGTCATTGCTATAAATGTTTCCATTTGAAACATCTCTTTTTTGGATGTTTGTATAGGTTAAATTTTCTCCAACTGTTATAATACTGTGGCTTTCATTCTTTTTTAAAACCATTTGAGTATTCATTCTTGCAGTTAATCTTTTATAGCCTGCATCGATTATATTTCCTCCAATTATACCATCTTGATCAAAGTAAGAAAATCCAAATGAATAGATAATATCCTCGCTACCACCAGTAATATTAAGCGAATGATTTACAACTGGAGCATCTTTTTTAGACATCTCATTTATCCAGTTAGTCCCTGTCCATCCATTTTGCAGTTTCGCCCAAACTTCTTCTCCCAATTGCTTTCCTGCACCAGGATAATTATTATCCAGCCAAGTATTATTAGTAAGCATAGCATGCCAATCGTTTGGAGCAAGTCCATCATTTACACGACCTTCATCCATGATATACATATATTCTTGTGCATTTAAAGGATCAAGATTCTTGTAAATGTTTTGAATTCCGTAATAAGAATCATAGCTAATTTTTGCAGGTCTTCCTTTGCGTCCTTTAACAGTAGTTATCAAAACGACTCCATTAGCAGCTCTCGAACCATATATCGCCGCTGATGCCGCATCTTTAAGAACATCTAAAGACTCAATATCAGAAGGGTTTAGATAATCAATATCTCCTACCTGTACACCATCTACAATGTACAAAGGGTTTGAATTTCCAATTGTCCCGATACCACGGATCACCACTTTTGTACCTGCACCCGGCGTACCACTATTTCTGGTAATGCTAATACCTGGTGCAATTCCTTGGAGTGCTTCCATCGCAGAGCCTGTATTTAATTCCTGCAATGTTTCTCCTTTAAAATTTGTTGAAGCACCCGTAACCAAAGCTTTCTTTTGTGTACCGTATCCGATAACCACAACTTCATTTAAACTTTGTGACACCGCTTTCAGAGCAATTGTAAGCTTGGTTTTTCCGCCTATTGCCTCATTTACAGTTTCAAAACCAACGAAACTAATTATTAAAGTTCCGTTAGAGGGAGCGCTGATCTGAAATTTCCCATCAAAGTCAGAAGCAGTTGCTTTATTGGTACCCTTTACTAAAACCGTCGCACCTGGGACGGGTAATCCACTTTCATCATTAACGATTCCGTTTATAGTCACATCCTGAGCAAATGCGACAACTGAAAACAGTAAAGATGAAACACAAAAAATAAATAATTTTGTCAATTTCATTTTTCTAAAAATTTTGGTTAATTAATTAGTAATTTGATGCAATTATAATGTTAAATTTTAATAAGTATTAGATTAAATTTCTTTACAAAAACACTTCAAATTAAATTTTAACACTCTACAAAAACACAACATTTATTACATAATTAATTAATTTACAGCTGTTTAATTTAAAAAAAAAAATGTTACAAAAATGTTAATTAAAAAAAACGTATATTACATTAATTTAACAGTCACATTTGCGTTATAAATTAAAAATAATTTAAAAATTACGATTTATTCTAATTGATAAATCAACAATTTAAAACCAAAATAAAGCATTTATAATAAAAATATATTTAAAATTTTATGAAATCCATAGCTACATCTTTTGCATTGATTTTATTATTTTTCTTACAAATAAAAAGTTTTTCTCAAGTAAAAAATATCGGAATTCCAGACATAAAAAATTATAAAAGATCAGAATATAAAGGTGGAACTCAAAACTGGAGTATTGATCAGGATAAAAATGGAAACATTTATTTTGCAAATAATAGCGGTCTAATTCAATTTGACGGTTCAAACTGGCATAAATATTCCTTACCAAATAAATCTGAGATCAGAAGCTTAAAAATTGATGCTATAGGAAGAATATTTGTTGGAGGAAATAATGAATTTGGGTATTTTAAAAATGACGAAAAAGGAATTTTAAAATATCATTCTTTATACAATCTATTAAGCCCGATAGACAAAGAAAACATTAATCTTATCTGGAGAATTCACATCTTTAATGGAGAAGTTATTTTTCAGTCCTTTAGCAAAGTATTTTTTCTAAAAAATGAAAAAGTAACTACTTTAACTGCTCCGCATAAATTTCAATTTTCATTTTTGGTAAACAACCGTCTGTATTTTCAGGACAAAACTTTAGGTCTGCTAGAATATAAAAACAGAAAACTTACTGCTATAAAAGGCACTACTGTTTTTAATGATAAGGAAATATGGTCTCTTTTTCCATTATCAAACAACAGATTATTATATGCCACTTTGGAGAAAGGGCTTTTTGTGTCTGAAAATGGCATTATCAAACCATGGACAACAGAAGCCAACGAGTTTATCAAGAAAAACACTTCTCTTGGAGGAGCCATTATCAAAAACAAATTTATAATACTTAATTCTGTTTTAGACGGGGCTATTATCTGCGATTTGAATGGAAAAATAATTCAGCATTTAAACCGTCAAAAAGGAATTCAAAATAATACCATTTTGGCTTCTTTTGTAGACAAAAAAAACAATATCTGGCTGGGACTTGATAATGGTATTACTTTTATAAATGAAAATTCGCCCTTTTCTTATTTTGATTACAGCTACAATATCGGAACAGTATATGCCTCAACAACTCATAATGGAAATCTATACGTAGCAACAAACCAAGGCTTATTCTATCATCCTTGGGGAGAAACATTTAAAGACAGTCCATTTACAAGAGTTGAAGGAACAATTTCTCAAGTGTGGAATATTCAGGTTATCAACAATGTACTAATATGCGCCAGTAACAGCGGAGCATTAATTATTGAAAACAATAGGGTATCAAAAATACTAGACAATAAAGGATATTTTGGGTTTAAAAAAATACCTGATCATGAAAACTATATAATAGGCGAAAGTTATAACGGATTTTCAGTTTTCAAACGATCAGCATCAGGATACGACTACTTACATCAGGTGAAAGGTTTTGATGAAACGACCAATAATTTTTCTGTAGAAATAGACGCAAATTATTTATGGCTGAAGAAAAATCCTTTCCTTTATCAGGTAAAGCTTTCTGAAGATTTACAAAGATTCGATTTCATAAAAAAGCATGTTAACATTTCGGAAAAATTTAAAGGAATAAATAGTCTTCAAAACATTAACGGCAAAGTATATTTTCAAGTAAAAAATCATTTTTACAGATATTCTGTCGAACAGGAAACATTTTTTGAAGATAAAAAAATCACCAATTTATTCAACGGAATCCCAACAATCAATACTTTAATCGAGGATTCAGCAGGAAATCTTTGGTATGCATTTAATGAATCGCTCGGCGTATTAGTCAAAAATAAAAATGGAACTTTTACGAAGAAACAAGCTATATTTTCTAATTTAACAGGGAATCTAGTAAACAATTATATTTCAGTTAATGCGATAGATCCTCAAAATATTTTCATTGGTCTAACAGATCGTTTGGCACATTACAACTCGACTATTCCGAACACTTTCATGACAAAACCGAAAGCTTTTATTGAAAGCTTTACCAATCCTGGAGATACAATTTTAACCGGCAATCTTACAAGTAAACTGGAATCATACAGCATACCTTATAAATACAATCGTGTCAAATTTACTTTTGCATCACCAACGTATGAAAATCAGGAAAATGTAATGTATTCGTATAAATTAGAACCTTTTGAAGAAAATTGGCGCGGCTGGTCGTCTACTGCCATCAAAGAGTATACGAATTTAAGGGAAGGCAATTATGTAATGAAGTTGAGAGCCAGAAACAGTTATGGCATAGAATCAAATATTACTGAAGTAGAATTTACTGTATCACCTCCTTGGTACAGACATTTTTTGGCTTATTTATTTTACTTGGTACTCATTTTACTTGGAGCTTATTTAATCTCTATCAGAATCAAATTGAAGATTAGAAAAAACAGATATTACGAAACCATCGAACAGAGAAGATTATACCTTGAAAAGGAATCAAAAATCAGGCATGAACAACATGATTTGGAAAAAGAAATTGAAAAACTAAAAAACGACAAGCTTCAAATTAAAATTTTAGCAAAAGATAAAGAACTAGTAAACAACTCGTTACAAGTTGTAAAAAAGAATAAAGTTTTAAATGGAATCATTCATAAACTGAAAGATATCGATACTGCAATATTGGATGAAACTACCAAAGCAGAGTTCAGCAAACTGCACAAAAGTATTGTAAAAGAAGTAAATACAGATAAGAGCTGGAAAGACTTAGAAAAACATATTAAAAACGTTCATTTTGAGTTCTTAAAGCGTTTAAAAGGACAATATCCAACTATTTCTCCAAGAGAATTAGATTTGTCTACTTATTTATTAATGAACATGTCTACAAAAGAAATAGCCGAAATCATGAACATTTCAACTGGCGGAGTCGAATTGGCGCGTTACCGCTTAAGAAAGAAATTAGGCTTAAACAAAAAAGAAAATCTAATCGGATTTCTAATGAGCATTTAAAAATAAAGCCATTCGTATAGAATGGCTTTATTTTTTTTTTAAATATAATCTAATGTCCTCTCTAAGGCCATGCCTCGCGAACCTTTTATTAATATCATATTAGAATCAAATTTGAAATCTTTTAGAAATTCAGCAAAGGCATCAAATGTTTCAAAAAACTGAATGTTCTCATTCGAAATCTTATTAGCAAAAAAAGATTTTCCCAATAAGAAACATTGCGATTCTTTCTGATTTGCTAAAGAATCAACGATAACCTTATGCTCATAAAGACTTTCGTCTCCAAGTTCGAACATATCGCCAAGAATCATAATTTTATTTTTCTTGTCTAATTGCAGGAAATTGGTAATTGCAACAGCCATACTGCTAGGATTAGCATTATAAGCATCTAAGATAATCTCATTTGAGCCTTTTTGCATCATCTGAGACCTATTATTTGCTGGAATATAATTTTCGATAGCGTTCTTTATATCGCTTTCTTTTACATCAAAGTATTTTCCAATTGCTACAGCTGCATTAATATTATTAGCATTGTAAAGTCCAATTAAATGAGATTCTATAGTAAAATCATTGTATTCAATTGCTACAAAAGGATTAGCTTTAATATTCTGAATATTTAAATCTGCATTTTCCTTTTTTACGCCAAAAGTAAATGATTTTATTCCTTTTGATTTTTCAATCTGAACGAGATCTTCCAGATTTACAAAAACTGTTTTCTGGTTTGCAGCAAGGTACTGATACATTTCGCTTTTACCAGCAATTACTCCTTCAACCCCGCCAAAACCTTCCAAGTGCGCTTTTCCGAAATTAGTTATATATCCAAAATCAGGTTGTGCAATCTGGCATAAAAACTCGATTTCTTTTTGATGGTTGGCTCCCATTTCAACAATACCAATCTCAGTTTCTTTGGTAAAAGAAAGCAAAGTCAATGGTACGCCTATGTGATTGTTTAAATTGCCAATAGTAGCTTTTGTCTTAAACTTTTTTGACAACACAACGTTGATTAATTCTTTTGTTGTTGTTTTTCCGTTACTTCCTGTCAGAGCAACAATCGGAAGAGCCAAATAAGTTCTATGGAATTTTGCCAATTCCTGAAGCGTTTGAAGGCTATTTTCTACCAAAATAGTTCTATCATCAATGAAATAAGATTCATTGTCTATAACAACAAACAAAGCCCCCAAGTCTAAAGCTTCTTTAGCAAATGTATTAGCATCAAAATTCTCTCCTTTAATAGCAAAAAACATCGAATTCTTTTCGATTTTTCTTGTATCAATTGATAGAGAACTGCATTGTAAAAACAAGTTATGAATGTCTTGAATATTCATTTATATATTTTTTAATAAGTCATAAAAGTAGAAAAAAACAATAAAAAAATTCCAAATTCCAGACCGAATATTCAGCTTTTGGAATTTGGAATTTTTATTATTTGAATTCCTAAATATTAGTTTCTAGGAGATTTTCTTCTTTCAGATTTTGAACCTACTCTAGACATTGCACATCTGAAACCAATGTAATCAGTTGCCATATCTTGAGGGAAGTATCTTCTTTGAGCTGGATCTAACCAGTAAGCTCTATCTCTCCAAGATCCTCCTTTGTAAACTCTAACTTTATCATCGATCAAAGTTGTACGTTTACTAGAGTTATCATATTTTCTTATCATTTTTCCTAAACTGTCTGTTGTAACGTTGTGTTTAGGAGAGTTGTACATTGCCTGATCTGCTTTAGGTCCAGACTCTGAATCACCAAAATCAAAAAATCTAGAAGATTGCTTATCACCATCTCTGTAGTTGATGTTGTCGCTTGTACTGAAATTTTGTCTTAAATAAGTTTCTTGTTCGTCAACTGGTACTTGAGCAATTTCTCCTGGAAGGTTTCTTGCAATAACTTTACCGTTGCTTAAAGTGTCATATTTAATAGTAGATGTTGTAACGATTTCAATTTTACCATCTTTACCAATTTTGTTTTTCGCATATTGGTTACCTCTGTAATAGTTGAAATCATTTGCTTCGTTATCAATAATAGGTCTATAAACGTCAGCTACCCATTCTGCAACGTTTCCTGCCATATCATATAGACCGAAATCGTTTGGCGCATAACTTTTCACAGCATTTGTGATATCTGCTCCGTCATCTGACCAACCTGCAATTCCACCGTAGTCACCGTTTCCTTGTTTAAAGTTAGCCAATTGGTCACCTTTGTTTTTACGTTTGTTAGAACGAGTGTAATCTCCAGACCAAGGATATTTCTTTTGTCCTTTGTAGATATTATATTCTCTTTGTCCAACATCAGCTGCAGCTGCATATTCCCATTCTGCTTCAGTAGGAAGTCTGTATTCTGGTAAAATAATTCCAGATGAACGCTGTGCATAAACATTTTTCTCTTCTGGCACAACACCATCTTTACCTGCTTTAGGTCTTCTTCCGTCAGGATTTTTCTTTAATACGATTTCTTCACTTGCACCACGTGATGTACTTGGAGACATTAAATATCCTTCAGTATTAAATGCATTTTCAGCATTTACATCATTTGTTTTAGCTCCTTTTTTAAGATAACCGTTTTTCTCTAATACAGCCTCGTTAACACGGTCTGTTCTCCATTTACTAAATTCAACAGCTTGAATCCAGTTAACACCAACTACAGGATAGTTAGCATAAGATGGGTGTCTTAAATAGTTGTTGGTCATCGTTTCGTTGTATCCTAAACGATTTCTCCATACTAATGTATCAGGAGATGCTCCTTCGTAAATGTTTTTGTAATTTTCTTCTGTTGGTGGAAAAACTTTCTTTAACCACTCTAGGTATTCTAAGTACATACCGTTCGTAACTTCGGTTTCATCCATATAGAATGATTGAACGTGCTGTTGAGTTGGTGTGTTATTCCAATCGTGCATAACATCATCCTGTACTTTACCCATAGTAAACGTACCTCCTTCAACAAAAACTAAACCAGGACCAGCCTGTTGTTTTTTACCTGCATTTCTGGCAGCAGTTCCATTCTGACTATCTACATCCCAGCCAGTAGCTCTAGAAGCGTGAGTGGAACTCGATTTTTTGCTACAACTAGCCGTGCCCAACATCAATACCATTGACATCATTAACTGCAAGACTACAATTTTGTTTACTTTCATACTCATTCTTAGGTGATAAATTTAGGTGCTGCAATATAATAATTAACATTTAATTGGCAACATCTGTTCTAATAATTTTATTTAGCTGTTTTTTACCAGAAAATAACCTTTAGTTACGAACGCAAAAATATACTTTTTATTATTACTATAACATGAAATACTATATTTTTACTTACTAATTATTTTTTAATTAAATTTCGCCTTTTTAACCGATGAAGCAAGCATACCTAATTTACTTTTTTTTAATTCCAATTCTCTCGTTTTCACAGACAAATGGGGCTATAACAATCGATTGGCAAAATAAAAAAGAGGTAAATTATGGCGAAAACAAAATCATAATTCCGTACTTCTCAGGAAGCAGTTTTCGTTTCGACATTACAAAAAAAAGCATAATGTTGCTTCAAAACTTAAACCAGCGTGGCCTTTCAAACGGTAATTCAGCACAAATTAGCAACATTGTTTACGAATCAATTTCCAGAGTTGATTTAGGCGATTTAGCACCTGAAAACATTCCTGAAAAACCAAATGAATCGGTAATAGTTACAAACGCAAGAGACATACAATATTCTTTCCTTTCTCTTTCTCCTATAATTAGGGAAGGAAACAATTACAAACGCATAAAGTCCTTTTCCTACTTTATTAATAATTCAACTGCACGGACTGCTTCAGCTTCTTCATTTCAAAAATCTGCGGCAATTGTAAATTCTGTTCTGGCTTCAGGAGAATGGTATCGGTTTTACGTTCAGAAATCAGGAGTTTATAAAATAGATAGGTCTTTTTTACAAAGCCTAGGATTTGACCCTTCCAAAGTCGACCCGAGAAGAATAAAAATTTATGGAAATGGCGGAAGAATGCTTCCTCTTGCCAACAGCATTTATTATCCAAATGATTTAACTGAAAATGCAATTCAGATATCTGGCGAAAACGACGGTGTTTTTAACAATGAAGATTATATTCTTTTTTATGCAGAAGGAACTGATAACTGGAATTCAGAAAGCCAAACCAATTTAAACTTATACGACACGAAGTCCTATTATTATATTACAGTTACTGGAGGTGATGGAAAGCGAATTCAGAACCTAAATCAACCCATAGGAAACAGCACTTTAGAACTAAACACGTTTGATGACTATCAATACCACGAAATTGATCAAACCAACATTGTGCATCTTGGACGTCAATGGC
Source organism: Flavobacterium tistrianum (assembly GCF_003254545.1). Classification (GTDB taxonomy): domain Bacteria; phylum Bacteroidota; class Bacteroidia; order Flavobacteriales; family Flavobacteriaceae; genus Flavobacterium; species Flavobacterium tistrianum. The sequence continues at coordinate 310,157 of NZ_QJRH01000071.1, read as the reverse complement.
TCGGAGAATCATTTGACATCAATCAGGAGCAAGAATTCTCTTTTAGTTTTCCAAACCTAGACACCACTGTACCTGTAAAAATAGAGGTAAGTGCGGCAGCTGCATCTTTTTCCACTACTTCTTTCGCCATAACAGCAAATGGACAAAATGCAGGCTCTATAAGCTTTCCGTCTTTAATAGCGAACTCTGACACAAAATACACAATAGGCAAACTTCCTGCAAATACTCAATTTACAGGAACAGACAACATCAAAATAAAGCTTACCTATAATAATAATGGCGTTCCAGGATCAAAAGGCTACTTAGACTACATCAATCTAACCGCAAAACGAAAACTTTTAGGAACGGGCAAACAATTTCATTTTCAATACAACGCCGCAGGCTCTACGGCTGGAATTGTTAATTATACAATTGGAAACGCATCAGGAATAGCACAAATCTGGGACGTTACAGATCTATATAATGTATCTAAAGTTGAAACTGCAAGTCAGTCTTCTTTTAGCTTTAAAGCTAATTTAGGAGAGGTTAGAAAATACATTGCAATAGATCCTTCCGATTATTATGCTCCATTAAAAGAAAATCAATCAAAAGTTGCCAATCAGAATTTAAAAGGAACGCTTTTTAGAAACAGCCAAAATACTTTTCAGGATATTGATTATGTAATAATAACTCCAAAATCTCTTGCATCTCAAGCGGAGAGATTAGCCAATTTTCATAGAACCAATTCACACTTAAATGTAAAAGTCATTTCGCTAGAAAACATCTATCAAGAATTTTCGTCTGGCAAACAAGACATTGCCGCTATTAGAAATTGTGTTAAATATATTTATGACAATGCTTCCTCTACAGAGAGAAAAGTACGTTACTTAAATTTATTTGGAGATGCTTCTTATGATTACAAAGACAGAATTTCAAACAACACTAATATTGTACCTATATATCAATCCTTAATAAGCAATACTGTCGGCGAAGCTTCATTTGCTTCTGATGATTTTTACGGACTAATGGATCCTAACGAAGGAGTTATCATTCCGTCACTTGCTGGGATTGATATTGCTTTAGGAAGAATGCTGGTTTCAGACAACGCACAAGCTCAAGAAATGGTCAACAAAGTCATAGAATATCATGACACAAAATCTTATGGGAATTGGAGAAATAATGTTGTTTTAATTAGCGACGATTCCGACAAACCAGGCGATCAGACTTTGCAAGCAAATCAAAATGCTCTTGCAGATCAAATCGCAACTGAAAAGCCTTTTTTTAATATTGATAAAATTTTCCTAGATGCTTACACTCAAGAAGCGTCTGCGGGAGGATCTCGATACCCGAAAGCGAGAACTGACTTCTTTAATGCTTTTGAAAAAGGCGCTTTAATATTTAATTATTTAGGTCATGGTGGTGAAGATGGTTTAGCCAGCGAAAGAATTTGGGAGAAATCTGACGGACAAAACCTTACCAATCAATATAAATATCCGCTATTTATCACTATTACTTGTGAATTTTCACGTTTTGACGACCCCACAAGACCTACCGCTGGAGAATACGTGTATTGGAACCCAAAAGGAGGTGCAATTTCAATGTTAACCACAGTTCGCGAGATTGGACAGACAAATGCCGAAGAATTCAATAAAACAATTAGCAAAAATCTGCTTTCTTATGGTTCAAATCAATACAATACTATTGCCGAATCTTTAAGAATATCCAAAAATGAAAATCCGAGTTCTTCCAGCAATGTTGTTTTTTATATAGGAGATCCTGCATTGATGCTTGCCATTCCAAAACCGCGAATTAATTTAACGAAAGTAAATGATATTGTGATTTCGCAAGCAATTCCTGACCTAAAATCATTATCAAAAATCAAAATTTCAGGAGAAATTACAGACGAAAACAACACGCTTTTAAGCAATTATAATGGAGAATTGGCGACTGCTATTTTTGACAAACTAATTACGAATACGACCTTAAATAATGACGGTTTTAGTCCTCCAATGCAATTTAAAACTCTAGGAGAAACCATTTTTAGAGGAAATGCGTCTGTTACAAACGGACAATTTGAATTTAGTTTTGTAGTTCCTAGAGACATTAGAATTCCTGTTGACAATGGAAGAATCAGTTTTTATGCGAAAAAAAATGAATCTTTAGAGAACCAAACTGGCTACAATAATACAATCAAAATTGGGGGAATTAACGAAAATGCACCTCAGGACAATATAAGTCCGAAAGTGAAGTTATATATGAACGATGAAACTTTTGTGTCTGGAGGAATCACAAATGAATCGCCATTTCTTTTGGCATTTTTAGAAGACGAGAACGGAATTAACACAGCAAGTGGAATCGGTCATGATATTGTCGCTATTTTAGATGGAGACGTAAGCAATCCTTATATTTTGAATGATTACTATCAAACAAAATTAGACGATTACACCAACGGAAATTTACGTTTTCCTTTCCGAAATTTAGCTCCTGGACTGCATACTATAAGTTTTACTGCTTGGGATGTTTACAATAATCCCGTTACGAGTGAAATTCAATTTACAGTTGTAGGAGACGATTCCCTGACATTATCACACGTTCTTAATTACCCAAATCCATTTTCAACTTATACGCAATTTTGGTTTTCTCATAACAGACCTTATGAGCCATTAGACGTACAGGTTCAAGTAATGACTATTACAGGAAAAGTAGTTTGGACAAAAAATCAAACCGTTACAACAGAAGGATTTTTATCAAGAGAAATAACATGGGATGGAAGAGACGATTTTGGTGACAAAATCGGAAAAGGAGTGTATATTTACAAACTGACTGTAAAATCTAATTTAACAAATAAAAAGGCAGAAAAATACGAAAAGCTTGTTATCCTATAATATTATATATATTTGCATCACCAAAACACAAGTCCCATAAATGAAAAAACTATCACTTTTACTAATTTGTATTTTTAGCATTTACAGCTCAAAGGCCCAAGAATCAAGGCCTATTGTTACTGGAGTACCTTTTTTATTAGTTGCTGCTGATGCTAGAGCAGCTGGTTTAGCAGATCAAGGAGTAGCCACTTCTGCTGACGTTTTCTCACAACAATGGAACCCTGCAAAGTATGCATTTTCTGAAGATGCGCAAGGTCTTTCTATCAGTTACACCCCTTATTTAACAGATCTTGCCAATGACATTTCGTTAGGCCAGATCACATATTACAACAAAATCAATGAACGAAGCGCCTTTGCAGGAAGTTTTCGCTATTTTGGTTTTGGAGGAATCGAACTAAGATATACTGGTGACCCAAATGAGGCCGTACGAGAAGTAAATCCAAACGAATTTGCTTTAGACGGATCTTATTCACTTAAATTAAGCGAACAGTTCTCTATGGCAGTTGCTGCTCGTTTTATTAACTCAAATTTAAAAGTCGCTTCAGAAGAAGTTGATGCAACATCTGCAAGTTCATTTGCTGTTGACGTGGCTGCTTTTTATCAATCGGAAGAAATTGCTTATCAAGATTTCAACGGAAGATGGAGAGCTGGTATCAACCTTCAAAACATGGGGCCAAAGATCAGTTATGATCACGATAATGTAAGTTCAAACTTCTTACCAGCCAATTTAAGATTAGGAGGAGGATTTGATTTTATTTTTGACGATTACAACAAACTTACTTTAAGCGCCGAACTTACTAAGCTTTTAGTTCCAACTCCTCCAGGAATTGGAACACCAGTAGATGTAAATGGTGACGGAGATTATGACGATCCTGAAGATATTTCACAACAAGAAGCAACAGATATTGGATATAGAAACTATAACGACATTGGTTGGTTTCAAGGAATGTTCAAATCTTTTGGAGATGCTCCAGGCGGATTTAAAGAAGAAATGAAAGAGGTAACTTACAGCATTGCTGGAGAATACATGTACCAAGATGCTTTTGCATTCCGTTTAGGATATTATCACGAAAGTCCAGAAAAAGGCGCTAAGCAATTTTTCTCTTTAGGAGCAGGATTTAAATACAACATTATGAAAATTGATGTTTCTTACCTATTCTCTGCATCTAAAATAAAAAATCCTTTAGAAAACACACTTCGTTTCTCTTTAACGTTTAACTTTGGAGACAAATACGAAACTTATTAAGAGAAAGTTCAAAATAAAAATAATTCAATCCAAATTCCGGCATTTTAGGAATTTGGATTTTTTTTCCCTTATAAACAGATGAAAGAAATTAATATAACCTCTTCATTTACAATATTTGATAATTTAAATGAACTTCCAGCCGAAATTCAGGATTTAATGAATCAAGCTGTAGAAATCAGAAAAAAAGCCTATGCTCCTTATTCGAAGTTTAAAGTTGGCGCCGCTTTACTTTTAGACAACGGAAAAGTTATTTTAGGCTCCAATCAAGAAAATGCCGCTTATCCGTCTGGACTTTGTGCTGAACGAACTGCTATTTTTTATGCGGGAAGTGCTTATCCAGAAGCAAAAATTCTTAAAATGGCAATTACAGCCGCTTCAGACACTAATCAGACTACTGCTCCTATTCCGCCTTGTGGATCTTGCCGACAATCAATAGCAGAATATGAGATAAAACAAGACACTCCAATAGAAATCTTTTTTATGGGAGAAATTGGTGAAATTTACAAATCATCATCTTTAAAAAATTTGCTCCCATTGATGTTTGATAAAAAGTTCTTGTAAAAAAAAGCCAAAAAGTAGTCATTTAATTTTAGTTCTTAAATGTAATGTCTTATTTTTGCATCCCGACCTTTCGGGCGCAAATTTGTGGGAGGAAACTATTTTGCGTTACAGGCACAATAATCGATAACACAAACAACTTTAGCAAAAGAAAGAATTCAGATGAAAGAAGTTACAAAAGAGGTATATTTAAAGTGGTATGAGGACATGCTGCTTTGGAGAAAGTTTGAAGACAAACTTGCAGCATTATACATTCAACAAAAAGTTAGAGGTTTTCTACACCTATATAATGGTCAAGAAGCTGTATTAGCTGGCGCACTGCACGCTATGGATTTGACCAAAGATAAAATGATTACTGCTTACAGAAATCACGTACAACCAATCGGTATGGGAGTTGATCCTAGAAACGTAATGGCAGAACTTTTAGGAAAAGCTACAGGTACTTCTAAAGGTATGGGAGGTTCTATGCACATTTTCTCTAAAGAACATGGTTTTTATGGAGGACACGGAATCGTAGGTGCTCAAATTCCTGTAGGAGCTGGTATTGCTTTTGCAGACAAATATTTTAATACTGGTGGTGTTACCCTAACTTATTTTGGTGACGGAGCTGCTAGACAAGGTTCTCTTCATGAAGCTTTCAACATGGCTATGTTATGGAAACTTCCAGTTGTATTTATCGTTGAAAACAATGGTTACGCAATGGGAACTTCTGTAGAAAGAACTGCAAACCACACTGACATCTGGAAATTAGGTTTAGGCTACGAAATGCCTTGCGGACCTGTTGACGGAATGAACCCAGTAAAAGTTGCTGAAGCAATGCACGAAGCTATCGAAAGAGCTCGTCGCGGAGATGGACCAACTTTCCTTGAAATGAAAACGTACCGTTACAGAGGACACTCTATGTCTGATGCACAATTATACCGTTCTAAAGAAGAGGTTGAAGAGTACAAAAAAATCGACCCTATTACTCAAGTTCTTGATGTAATTATGGATCAAAAATTTGCTACTGAAGAAGAAATTGAAGTAATTGACCAAAGAGTTAAAGACTTAGTTGAAGAGTGTGCGAAATTTGCTGAAGAATCTCCATACCCAGATTTACAACAATTATACGATGTAGTATACGCACAAGAAGACTATCCATTTACACCTCATAAATTATAATATCATGGCGATTAAAGTAACAATGCCTCGTTTGAGCGATACTATGACTGAAGGAACGGTAGCAACTTGGCTTAAAAAAGTAGGCGATAAAGTAAGCGAAGGCGATATCTTAGCTGAAATTGAAACAGACAAAGCAACAATGGAGTTCGAATCTTTTAATGAAGGAACTCTTTTACATATCGGAATTCAAGCTGGAGAAACTGCTCCGGTTGATTCATTATTAGCTATCATCGGTAAAGAAGGAGAAGATATTTCTGCTCTTTTAGCTGGCGGTAATGCTCCTGCTGCTGAAGCTCCAAAAGCGGATGCTCCTGTTGCCGAAGCAAAAACCGAAACCGCTGCTCCTGCAAAAGCAGCTGAACTACCAAAAGGTGTTGTAGTGGTAACTATGCCACGTTTAAGCGATACAATGACTGAAGGTACAGTAGCAACTTGGCTGAAAAAAGTTGGCGATACTGTAGCTGAAGGAGATATTTTAGCAGAAATTGAAACAGACAAAGCTACTATGGAGTTTGAGTCTTTCAATGCTGGAACATTATTATACATCGGAATTCAAGAAGGAAGCACTGCTCCTGTTGACAGCTTATTAGCTATCATCGGACCTGCAGGAACTGACATTTCTGGAGTTGCTGATAACTTTACTGCTGGTGGCGCTGCAACTGCAAGTGCTCCTGCTGCTGAAGAAACAAAAGCTGCACCTGCTGCTGCACAAGCTACAGAAGCTGTTGCTGAAACTTCAAACGGAGGAAGAATTTTAGCTTCACCTTTAGCTAAAAAAATCGCTTCTGACAAAGGAATTCAATTAAGCCAAGTTAAAGGATCTGGAGAAAACGGAAGAATCGTAAAAAGCGATATCGAAAACTTTACTCCATCTGCGCAAGCACAAACTGCTGCTTCTGCTCCTTCTGCTAAACAAGAAGCATCTGCTCCTGCTGCTCCAAAAGTATTTGTTCCTGCTGGTGAAGTTTACACAGAAGAGATCAAAAACTCTCAAATGCGTAAAATTATTGCAAAACGTCTTTCTGAATCTTTATTCACTGCTCCTCACTACAACTTAGTGATCGAAGTAAGTATGGACGAAGCAATGCAAGCTAGAGCTGCTATCAACAGCGTTCCAGATACAAAAGTATCTTTCAACGATATGGTAATCAAAGCTTGTGCTTTAGCATTGAAAAAACACCCAAAAATCAACTCTACTTGGAAAGAAGATGCTATCATCATCAACCACCACGTAAACATTGGTGTTGCTGTAGCTGTTGAAGATGGATTAGTTGTTCCTGTATTGAAATTTACTGACGCTATGAGTTTATCTCAAATCGGTGGTTCAGTAAGAGATCTTGCTGGAAGAGCTAAAAACAAAAAATTAGGACCACAGGAAATGGAAGGAAGTACTTTTACAGTATCTAACCTTGGTATGTTTGGTATTACTGAATTCAATTCAATTATCAACCAGCCAAACTCTGCTATCCTTTCTGTAGGTGCAATTGTTGAGAAACCAGTAGTTAAAAATGGTCAAATCGTAGTTGGAAACACAATGATGCTATCATTAGCTTGCGACCACAGAACAATTGACGGTGCAACTGGAGCTCAGTTCTTACAAACATTAAAACAATACATCGAAAGCCCAGTTACAATGTTGGCGTAATCGTTGTTAATTTTATAATTAAATCCCGTTTTGTTTATTCAAAACGGGATTTTTTGTTTAATTTTCATCCTCAAATTCAAAACCTCACAAAATGAAGAAACTAATTCTTGTCGCTTTATTTCTGACAGCAATTGCTTGCCAGAAAAAAGAGCAAACAGAAAAAACAGCTGCTGTTACAGACGAACACAGTTACTCTAAACCAGAACTTGCTGTTGCAAAGCATCTTGATCTTGACATCAAAGTTGATTTTGACACAGAAACTATTTCAGGAAAAGCATCTTGGACAATTGACAACATCAGTAAAGGAAACGAAATTATTTTTGACGAAAACACTTTAAACATTACAAAAGTAACTTTAGGTGACGACGAAAAAGAAACCAAATTTGAGCTTGGAAAAGACACAGAATTTCACGGAAAACCGCTTCATATCACCATTGAGCCAAACACAACCAAAGTAAATATTTATTACAATACAACTAAAGACGGTGTGGCATTACAATGGCTAAAACCAGAGCAAACTGCAGACAAAAAGAAACCTTTTGTTTTCTCTCAAGGCGAAAGTGTTTGGTCTAGAACTTGGATTCCTTGTCAGGATTCACCTGGAATTCGTTTTACTTATAATGCAAAAGTTACCGTTCCTAAAGATTTATTGGCGGTTATGAGTGCTGTAAATCCGCAGAAGAAAAATGATACTGGAGTTTATACTTTCAAACAAGACAAAGCAATCCCTTCTTATTTAATGGCGATTGCAGTTGGAGATATTGAATTTCAAGCAATCGATAACAGAACTGGAGTTTATGCAGAACCTTCTGTTCTAAAAAGCGCAGCATACGAATTTGCTGAGCTTGGAAAAATGGTAAATGCTGCAGAAAAATTATACGGCCCTTACAGATGGGGACGTTATGATGTTTTGGTTTTACCTCCAAGTTTCCCTTATGGCGGAATGGAAAACCCAAACTTGACTTTTTTAACTCCAGGAGTACTTGCCGGAGATCGTTCGCTTACAAGCTTACTAGCACACGAATTAGGACACAGCTGGAGCGGAAACTTAGTCACAAACGCAACTTGGGATGATATTTGGCTAAACGAAGGTTTTACTACTTACGTTGAGCACAGAATTGGAGAAGCAATTTTTGGTAAAAAAGAATTTGACATGCAAAACGTCATCACCAACAAAGAATTGATTGACAATGTTGCTGAATATGGAAACACAAATCCAGATACAAGATTAAAAGTTAGTTTGACAGGAAGAAATCCTGACGACGGAATTAGCATGATTCCTTATGTAAAAGGATATTCTTTTTTAAGAGTTATTGAAAATGCCGTTGGACGCGAAAAATTCGATCCGTTTATTAAAAACTATTTCGATTCTCATGCTTTCCAATCTATCACAACAGAAGATTTTGTAAAGTATTTAAACGAAAATCTTATTAAAGGAGATAAAGCTTTAGCAAATAAAATCCAATTAGACAACTGGATTTACAAACCGGGAATTCCATCAAACATCGTTCCTGTAAGTTCAGCAGAATTTGATGCTATTGATGCCATTCAAAAAAGCTGGAGAGAAACTGGCGTTGCTGGTTTAAGCAAAAAAATCACCACAACTGCGGAAAAACAACATTTTATAGATCATCTTCCAGCTGATATCACAGTAAAAGAAATGGAAGCAATTGATAAAGAATTCAACTTTACTAAAGGCGGTAATTTTATCATTAAACGTCAATGGTTTGTTCAGGCAATTCGCCATCAATACAAAGCTGCTGATTCTGCAATTGAACAATTCTTAATTGGAAGCAGCAGAACTGGATCTATCATGATGCTTTACAAAGAAATGGTCAAAACTCCAGAAGGAAAAGTTTGGGCCAAAAAAGTTTTTGATAAAGCAAAATCTGGTTATCATGCAACCACTATTCAGGATGCTGCAAGTGTTTTGAAATAATTTTTTCAAAAATATAAGTTTAAAAGAGTCTGTTTTTTTTTTAAAGAACAGACTCTTTTTTTATTCGCAATATTTGTCATTCCGAGGAACGAGGAATCTCATTAGAAATTCCGCAAAACAATCAACACAATCTTGTCATTTCGAGGAACGAGAAATCTCCGCAAGTAGCTCAACAAAGATTGTTGATTCTGGTAGCGGAGTTACATACGGAGATTTCTCGTTCCTCGAAATGACAAACTAAACAGGAAACAATGCAGAATAAACCCAATCTTTGTAGAATTCCGCGTGCGATTTCTCCCTTCGGTCGAAATGACAGACTAAACGAAAACATTCTTATGAAACCGAGTGCCCTAGCCCAGATTGAAGTGGAAAGCCCAGAGCTTGAAACCCTGATTTTTCTTGCCAGAAAACAGCGACCAACGGAAGCTCGTTTTGTGGCTTAGAAAAATCAGGGTTTTGAGTGAGGACTTGAAGTGGAAAGCTGGATTAGCTCCTCAAAAAACTAGAAAAAATTATCCATCACATAGCGTACATTGTTTTAAAATCTGCAATCGTCGCAACTTTGTAATGTCAAAAGACAAAACAAATAATAACATTAAAAATTAAATACAAGGCACGATTAACGGCATTAAACCCAGAAGAAGTAAGTAATCAGCTACAGTCTACCGATTACTGTAAAACTGTTACTGATTACTTGTTTTTTGCTTCAATCCATTTTGACATGTACATGGTGCTTTTAAATGCATGATGCTGCAACAGATTTCCCATAAAATTATGAAGACGATGACTTTTTGAATCAATCAAAAGTGAATTTACCTGTGAAATCAATTGATTAGAATAATTGCTTTTTTGGTAGCATTCATTAATGATTGCAATTCCATTTTTCTGAGATTGCTTCCAAAGATTTTCATTTTGATACAGTTCAATAGCATTTTTAGCAAATTCAGCTGAATCATCTTCTATAAAACCATTCCAAGGCAAATCGGCATGCATGGCTTCAGAACCAACAGATGTTGTTACACTTGGCGTTCCGCACTGCATGGCTTCTAATAATTTTCCTTTCAAACCTGCTCCAAAACGAATTGGCGCTAAAACAATTCTGGCTTTTTTCACAATTTCATTGGCATCTTCTGCCCTTCCCATAATATAAAAACCATTTTTAGGCTGATGCAATTGTAACACTTTCTGCGAAGGATAAGCACCATAAACTTCCAAAACCGCTTCTGGAAAATCTTTTCTTATAAAAGGCCAAATAGATTCTTTCAAATGCTGAACGGTATTCCAATTTGGCTCATGAAGAAAATTTCCGATAAAAACAAAATTCTTACGTTCTTCAAAAGAAGGCAATTTCTGCAATTCTTCTTCATTCATTTCATCAACCAAAAAAGGAAGATAAAAAAGTAAATCTTCATTGATTTTGAAAACCTCTTTTAGAATATTCATTTCAAATTCAGAAATGATTAGAGACAAATCGCATCTTAAAACACTGGCAATTTCTCTTTTTGCCACTTCTTCAGACAGTAAATCTTCTATTTCAAAAGTGCGATTTTCTTTAAAAGCTTTTTGCCTTGCAGTTCTTAAACAATGCAAATCTTCGGTATCCAAAATTCGAATTGCTTTTGGACACTTTTCAACAACTCGCCAACCAAATTGTTCTTCGACCATAAAACGATCAAACAAAACAACATCTGGATTTAATTCTAAAATAAAATCATCAAAAGTAGACGAATTAAGTTCGATGCTTCTTTTTATTACTCCAAATTCAGACAAATCAACCATAAAATCGCTATCCTGAGCCGCACTTGCAAATGTAATTTCAAATCCATTTTCCCTGAAAATAGAAATCAACTGCATCATTCTTCCGCCTGCAGCAGAAGACTTTGGCTCGGGCCAAACAAACCCAACAATTAAAAGTTTTTTTATTTGATTCATAAACTTTGTTTCATATTACAAAATAATACTTTTTCCCGCTGATTTGCACCCAATTTCCTGAAATTCGGTCGTAAAAAAACACTAATTTTGCAAAATCTAAATGCTGGGAAATTATGTTGGGATTAAAATTAGCTACAGACCCTCGCTGGGTAAATATAGTTGAGTCAAATATCGAAGAAATTTTAACGGATCATGCTTGGTGCGAGCAAAAAGCGGCTTCAAATGCGATTAGTATCGTGACTTACAATTCTGAAATCGAAGAATTGGTAACCGAAATGCTTGAAATTGCCAGAGAAGAACTGGAACATTTTCAGATGGTTCATAACATCATAAAACAACGTGGACTTACTTTAGGTCGTGAGCGAAAAGATCATTATGTAAATGAGCTTTTTAAATTCATGAAAAAAGACGGAAGCCGAAGAGATGCTCTTTGCGACCGATTATTGTTTTCGGCAATGATTGAAGCCAGAAGCTGCGAACGTTTTAAAGTGCTTTCAGAAAATATTCAAGATCCAGAATTAGCTAAATTCTACCGTGATTTAATGATTTCTGAAGCAGGACATTACACTACTTTTTTAGGATTTGCCAGAAAATATCAAGATAATATCGATATCGATAAACGCTGGAAAGAATGGATTGAATATGAAGGTTCTATTATTACCAATTATGGTAAAAGTGAAACAGTTCACGGATAAATTACGCTCTTTTTTCAACTCTATTTTTATATTTAAAAACCACAATTCGTTATGCAAAAAAGTAAATCGAGATCAATCGTTTTTAAAATTGCTAAGTATACCGGAATAACTTTCGCAGTTATTATAGGATTATTATTTTTAACGCCTATTGTCTTTGAGGATCAGATTAAAGAACAAATTAAGAAAACAGCCAACGAAAGGTTAAGCGCAGAATTGAATTATTCTGATGTTTCGGTGTCGTTTTTCCACCATTTTCCTTCACTTACTTTAACCTTAGACAATTTAAGTTTGAATGGTTCGGCACCTTATACAAACGAAAAATTCATTACCGCAAAAGAGGTTTCTTTCGGAATAAATGTGGCGAGTCTGATTTTCAGCAAATCGGTAAAAATTGATCAGATTTATTTATCAGATTCTTTTATAAACGTAAAAGTGAATCCTGAAGGAGAAGCGAATTACAATATTTATAAATCGCAAGAACAAGCTTCTAAATCTAAAGATAGTAGCGATACGGCGCTTAAACTGGAACGAATTGAAATTTTAAACAGTAAAATTGTTTATGATGATAAATCGACTAAAGTTCATTTTGACGCATTCGGTTTTAATTATTTAGGAAAAGGAGATTTAAACAAAGCTGTTTTTGATTTATATTCTAAAGCAAACATCGAAAAATTAAATATCGTTTATGAAGACGAACCGTATTTAATGAACAAAAAGGTTGATGCCGATTTGATTACAAAAGTAAACATCAATTCGCTTTCTTTCTTTTTTCAGCAGAATAACCTTAAAATCAATCAGCTTCTGGTAGATTTTAAAGGGAAGTTTGATTTTTTGAAAGATGGCTACAATATGGATTTTGTTATTAAATCCAATAACAGCAAGCTTTATGATGTTTTTACAGCCTTACCTCCAAAATATATTACTTGGCTTTCTAAAACAGATTTAAAAGGAAATGCAGATCTGCTCCTGACTTTAAAAGGAAAATATATTGCTTCTGAAAATATTGCTCCTGATTTGGATTTGGATGTAAAAGTAACTGACGGTTTTGTCAATTATAACAAAAGCGCATTTCCAGTTTCAAACCTAAATTTAGATGTTAAAACAACCGTTCCTTCTCTAAATCCAGATTTGACAATTGTTGATGCCAAAAACCTATCGCTAAAGATTAATCAAGATTATTTAAAATCGAAATTCTTGGTTAAAGGTATAAACACGCCAGATATTAATGCTGATTTTAAGGCCAAAATCGATCTTGAAAAACTAATGAAGGCACTTGGAATTCCAGATATTGAATTAAAAGGAACTCTGGCTGGTGATGTAAAAGCAAATGGAGTATTTGACCAAAAGACTAAGCGTTTTCCTGTAACAAACGGAGTTCTTAATTTGGATAATGGATATTTAAAAACGCCATATTATCCAAATCCAATTACTGATATTACGATTAAATCGAAAATAGAAAACCAGAAAGGGACATTTGCCGATCTGAAAGTAAACTTACAGCCGACTCAATTTACTTTTGAAGGAAAACCTGTTTTTGTACAGGCTGACTTAAGCAATTTTGATGATTTGAGTTATGATGTGAAGGCAAAAGGTGAATTGGATATCAGCAGAATTTATAGAGTTTTCTCGCAAAAAGGTCTTGATTTTGATGGTTTTGTAAAAGCTGACGTATCTTTAAAAGGAAAACAAAGCGATGCCGAAAAAGGGAATTACAGCAAATTAAATAATAAGGGAACTCTTGAATTAAGAAACATTGGAATTACTTCTGAATATCTTCCGAAGAAATTCATCATCAAAGAAGGAATTTTCAAAATCAATCAGGATAAAATGTCTTTCAATAATTTTCTTGCTGCATACGGGCAATCTGATTTTAAAATGAATGGTTATCTTCAGAACGTTTTAAATTATGTAATGACCAATACAGGAGTTTTAAAAGGTTCTTTTAAAGTTACATCAAGATATATCAACGTTGATGAATTCATGTCAAGCGTAGATCCGAATACATCTGTAACACAGACTTCTGCTCCAAAAACCGAAACCAAACCATCTGAAAATACTCAGACAGGCGTTATTATTATTCCAACCAATTTAAACTTACAATTATTTGCCAATGCACAAAAGGTAAATTTCGACAAATTAAATCTTCAAAATGCAACTGGAAATTTATCCATGAAAAATGGTAAATTGACCATGCAAAACACTGGTTTTAATTTAATTGGTTGCAACGTTTCAATGAATGCCAATTATCAAGCTGTAACACCACAAAAAGCCAATTTTGATTATTCTATAAAAGCAACAGATTTTGACATTAAGAGAGCGTATAATGAAGTTGAAGTTTTCAGAAAAATGGCGAGCGCCGCAGAAAAAGCGCAAGGAATCGTTTCTTTAGATTACCAATTAAAAGGCCGTTTAAACGGAAATATGGATCCTGTTTACCCTTCGCTTGTTGGAGGCGGAACTCTTTCTGTAAAAGATGTAAAAGTGAGAGGTTTGAAAATGTTTAATGCTGTAAGCAAACAAACCAATTCTGAATCGATGAAAAATCCAGATCTTTCTAAAGTTGATATCAAAACAACAGTTAAGAACAATATCATAACCGTAGAACGCTTTAAATTTAAGTTTGCCGGCTTTAGACCAAGAATTGAAGGAACAACAAGCTTAGATGGAAAATTAAACCTAAAAATGCGTTTAGGATTACCTCCTTTTGGAATTTTCGGAATTCCACTAACTGTTACGGGAACTCAAGATAATCCTAAAGTAAAAGTCGGTAAGAAAACCGAAGATTTGGAAGAAACGAAAGATACCGAATAAACAAAACTCTAATTCTAGAAATTCCAATTCTCACTATAGACCTTTGTCAAAGTTTAAAACTTTGACAAAGGTTTTTCTTTAGAGATAGCTTAAACTGTAAATATTTGCGCAGAAAGGTATAAAATCCCTTTACCCATTAACCATAACAACAAAGCTAAACCAAGCAATTTCCAAGCCCAGCCCCTTCCTCTTTTCCAATCTGAGAAAAAAGAAAAAACCTCCATATATTTTATTATTATAAACAGAGTTGACCCTATAATTGCAAACCAGATAACTTCATTTAAATGAAGATAAAAACCATATATAAAAACGGAACAGAGAAAAAAGAACGTAACAAATTGTATAAAATAATAGTTTCTTGAACTATGTTTGTGATTCATTTTTAATGACAAAATTAAAAATGACAAAATCAATAAACTTATTAAAGCCGAAATAATATTATAAAAAACAAGGCTTTCTTGCCATGCAAAAACTATCGTGACAACAACTGCAACAACAGTACAGGCTGCTAGAGAATTAATACTTCTATCTCTAAAATCTTCTTTATAAAAAGGAAATAAAATAGGATAAATATACTTTTCTAAAGAACGCCAGAAAGGCAAAGCATAAATCGCAGCAATTCCTGATAATACTACTTCGTAATTATAAAAAACATCGGCAGGAACTTTATACAATACATATAAAAGCGCAATTGTAACTATAAAAGCTGGAAAGCATATCGTTTTTATGGTTTCCCAAGAATTTTTACCCCAAAAGTTATTTTCTATTTCGTAAACATATTTCTTAATCCAATATTCTTTAGTAAATAAAGCTGTAGACTGGCTCCATAATAAAAATAAGCCTAGATGAATAATTACGGTTCGCAGCACAAATTCTTCAACCATACAGCCGTAAATTATACACGCCGCGCCAATTAAAAGCAATTCTAAAGTCAGTAAAACTGGTGAAAACAAAATTTTTAATACTGGAGCAATATGACGAACTATAAACTCAATTATCAGATTCCAATACCTTTTAAACAAAGCAACAACGGCGCAAATAGCTACGAATGCAGAAAGATAAAACATCCAATTGGTCAGCAATTGCGTCTGCATCCACAATTGTACAGCAGAATCTTTTTGTGGAGTATAAATAATATCTGAATTTAGAAAAACTTCCCTAGCTAATTCATCTCTCAAATTATTACTTAAACTAGGAAATTCATTTTTATGCGCATTCCAAAACTTATCTGTATTGAAACCATTCTTTTTTAGAACTTCAAATTCATACAGAACATTTTTCTGCTTATTGTTTAGCGCGCTCAAATGAATGGCAACACTATCTGTCACAACTTTACCATAAGTGCTTATACAGAATAAAAGGGCAAATACGACTATTTTTTTCAACTTATACATTTTAAAGAATTGAAGATATCGAATTATCTTCGGTCTTGCAAATGCAAGTTCCTACCAAACTGTTTTAAGTTAAAAATAAAAAACCCGTTCTTTTCAGAACGGGTTTCCTATAAAAAATAATCTATGATTATTACGCCTCAAATGGGATAATAGATACATAAGATTTGTTATCTCTTTTCTTTTGGAACTTAACAACTCCAGCAACTTTAGCATGTAAAGTGTGATCTTTACTGATGTAAACGTTTTCACCTGGATTGTGTTTTGAACCTCTTTGTCTAACGATGATGTTTCCAGCAATAGCAGCTTGACCACCATAAATCTTAACGCCTAGACGTTTTGATTCTGATTCTCTACCATTCTTCGAACTACCGACACCTTTCTTGTGAGCCATGACGTATGAGTTTAAATATTGTTATTATTCTTTAGTAGTCTCTTTTTTTGCTTTTGGAGCTGCTTTTTTTGCTTTTGGAGCTTCTACTTCTTCAGTAGCTGCTTCTTCTGCTACAACTGCTTTTTTAGCTGCTGCTTTTTTAGTTCCTCCTGCTGCAGTAATACCTTCAATTACAATTTGAGTAAGATATTGTCTGTGACCATTTCTTTTTTTGTATCCTTTTCTTCTTTTCTTTTTGAAAACGATAACTTTATCTCCTTTTAAGTGTTGTAACACTTTAGCTTCTACTGAAGCACCTTCTATAGCTGGGGCGCCTAAAGTTACATTTCCATTGTCATCTAATAAAAGAACTTTGTCAAAAGAAACTTTTGAACCTTCTTCATTAGCTAAACGGTGAACATAAACCTTTAAGTCTTTGCTTACTTTAAATTGTTGCCCTGCTATCTCTACGATTGCATACATATCAAATTGATTTATTGAATTTTAAGGTTGCAAATATACAACTAATAATTTACTATGCAACCCATAAAAGCAAAAATATTTTTACTCAAAAAAACCTTGTTTTTCAAGCAGTTCCACATAGAAAACAAAATTAATTTAAAGTAAAAGATTGTTAAAATCGCATTTATTTGAAAACAAATCTGTAATACATAACTAAAAAAAACTATTTTTGGTGTAACCAAAATCAACTCTTGTCTACCTACTATTGTTGATATTTTAAAATTATTAATCTTTATGAAAAAATCAATAATGATGTTAAGTGCTGCATTAATGCTTGGCGGAGTGGCTCATGCCCAAAAAGTAGCTTTTGAAGAATACGATTTAGACAATGGATTGCATGTCATTTTACATAATGATCCTTCTGCTCCAGTTGTCATAACTTCGGTAATGTATCATGTTGGATCAAAAGACGAACGTCCTGATCGAACAGGTTTTGCGCACTTCTTTGAGCATTTATTATTTGAAGGAACTCAAAATATAAAACGTGGTGAATGGATGAAAATCGTTACTGCGAATGGCGGAGTTAACAATGCTAACACTTCAGACGACAGAACATATTATTATGAAGTTTTTCCTTCTAATAGCCTAGAACTTGGTTTATGGATGGAATCTGAGAGATTAATGCATCCTATCATCAATAAAATTGGTGTGGACACTCAAAATGAGGTCGTAAAAGAAGAAAAGAGGATGCGTTACGATAATCAGCCATATGGAAATATTTTGCCAGAGGTAAAGAAAAACATGTTCAAAAAGCACCCTTACAGATGGACAACTATCGGTTCTATGAAGGATCTGGACGCCGCAACTCTTGAAGAATTCCAAGCTTTCAATAAAAAATTCTACACTCCAAACAATGCTGTTTTAGTCGTTGCTGGAGATTTCGAAAAAGCAAAAACAAAAGAATGGATCCAGAAATATTTTGGGCCAATTCCGAAAGGTGAAGAAGTTAAAAAACAAACTTATGTTGAAGACCCGATTACGCAGCCAATCACAGCTACTTACGAAGATCCAAACATTCAGATTCCGATGATTGTGGCGTCATACAGAACCCCTTCAATGAAAACCAGAGATGCCAGAGTTTTAGATTTGATTTCTTCTTATTTAAGCGATGGAAAAAGCTCGAAACTTTACAAAAAAATTGTTGACGACAAAAAAATGGCGTTACAAATTGGCGCTGTAGGTTTTAGCCAAGAAGATTATGGAACGTATATTCTTTATGGTCTTCCGATGGCACCATACACAATTAATGATATTTTAAAGGAAATGGATGAGGAAATTGTAAAAATTCAAACTGATCTTATTTCTGAAAAAGATTACGAAAAATTACAAAACAAATTCGATAACAATTACGTAAATGCTAATGCAAGCGTAGAGGGAATTGCAGAAAATTTGGCTTCTTATTATCTTCTATATGGCGATGTCAATCTAATTAATACTGAAATCGACATCTATCATTCTATTACAAGAGAAGAAATTAGAGAAGTTGCCAAGAAGTATTTGAACCCAAATCAGCGTTTGATTTTAGATTATATTCCGACAGCCAAATCTCAAAACTAAGAATATCGAATCATGAAAAAAATATATACTTTTTTAATCCTTACTTTCCTAACTGGAATTATGCAAGCACAAGATCGTCCACAACCCAAACCAGGAAATGCCCCAGTAGTCAACATCAAAAAACCGCAGACTTTTGTTTTATCAAATGGCATGAAGGTTTTGGTTGTTGAAAACCACAAATTGCCTAGAGTGAGCTATACACTTACTCTGGATAATGCTCCATTTACTGAAGGCAATAAAAAAGGTGTTGACGAATTGACCAGTAGCCTAATCGGAAACGGAACTAAAAAAACAACCAAAGAAGCTTTTAACGAAGAAATTGATTTTTATGGAGCCAACATCAATTTCACTTCTCAAGGCGCTTACGCAAGTACATTATCAAAATATTCTGGACGTGTTTTAGAGCTTTTGGCAGAAGGAGCTTTACAGCCAAACTTTACTCAGGCAGAATTTGACAAAGAAAAAGCAAAACTTTTAGAAGGCTTAAAAGCCGACGAAAAAAGCGTTCCTGCAATTTCAAACCGAGTAGTTGATGTTTTAGCATTTGGAAAAAACCATCCTAACGGAGAATATCTTTCTGAAGAAACTGTAAAAAACGTAACGCTTGCTGATGTTCAAAACAATTACAATACTTATTTTGTTCCTGAAAACGCTTATTTGGTCGTTATTGGCGATGTAAAATTTAAAGATGTAAAAACAGCTGTTGAAAAATTATTCAACGGATGGAAAAAGCAAAGTGCTCCAAAAAACACGTACCCAAATCCGACAAATGTTTCAAACTTACAAATAGATTTTGTTGACGTACCAAATGCAGTTCAATCTGAAATTTCATTGGTAAACACTGTAAATTTAAGAATGATCGATCCAGATTTTTTCCCAGCGGTTATTGCCAATCAAATTCTTGGAGGCGATTTTAATAGTTATTTAAACATGAATCTTCGCGAGCAGCACGCATGGACTTACGGCGCAAATTCAAGCATTGGAAGCGGAAAATATGTAACTAAATTCAAAGCATCTTCGGCGGTTAGAAATACCGTAACAGATAGTGCTGTTGTACAATTTGTAAAGGAAATTAAACGAATCAGAACCGAAAGAGTTGATCCAGAAGTTTTAAGAAACGTAAAAGCGGGTTACATTGGGAGATTTGTAATGCAAGTTGAAAAACCACAAGCTGTTGCACGATATGCCTTAAATATTGAAACAGAAAAACTTCCAATTGATTTCTACGAAAAATACATTCAAACCATCAATAACGTTACTGCTGACGATATTTACCGCGTTGCCAACAAATACTTTTTATTGGACAATATGCGAATTGTCATTGTCGGAAAAGGTTCTGATGTTATTCCTGGTCTAGAAAAATTACAGATTCCAATTTCGTATTTCGACAAATACGGAAATCCAGTTGAAAAACCTTCAGCAAAAAAAGAAGCGCCAAAAGATATTAGTGCGAAAACAGTTTTTGAAAACTATATTAAAGCTATTGGTGGAGAACAAGCCGTTACAGCCGTAAAAACATTATACATGAATGGCTCAACAACGATACCGCAAGCTCCTAGTCCATTGACATTTACATCTAAATTAGATTCAAAAGGAAAAATGATGGTTTCGCTGTCTATGGGAACAATGAATTTAATGAAACAGGTGGTTAACGAAAAAGGCGCTTACGTTGAACAACAAGGCCAAAGAAAAAACCTTGAAGGGGAAGATTTAGCCGAAATGAAAGCCAATGCCGCTCCTTTTGAAGAACTGCAACTTGTAAAAAGAACTGATCTAAAAGTGGAAGGAATCGAACCGATTAACGGAAGTGATGCTTATGTGATTAAAGACGGTAAAACAAAGTATTATTACGATATTAAATCAGGCCTAAAAACTGCCGAATCTAAAGTTCGTGAACAAGGCGGAAAATCAGTTGAACAAATCACTAATTTCAACGATTATAAAGAAGTAAAAGGCGTTAAAGTTCCGTTTAACTTAGTTCAGAATGTTGGTTTTGAATTGGATATTAAAATGTCTGACATCAAGATTAACGAAGGAGTTTCTGAGAAAGATTTTTTATAGCAGGTTCAAAGTTGCAAAGGCTCAAAGGAACAAAGGTTTTGTCTGAGTCTTTAAAAATAAAATTCTTAAGAGCTTTGTCAAAGTTTGAAACTTTGACAAGGCTCTTTTTATCTACTAAGTTTTATCAAATCAAGCTAAGACGAAGCCCACTCATAATTCATAACTTATAATTCAAAACTCAAAAAAATCACTTCTTAGCCGACAAATAAACCCCTATCAAAATAATAAAAGCTCCTACAGATTGAATTGGCGTCAAAAATTCGTTATCTAACAATCCCCAGAAGAACGCTACAATTGGAATTAAATACGTTACTGACGTTGCAAAAACTGGTGATGACATTTGAATCAGTTTAAAAAAAAGAATATTGGCTATTCCTGTTCCTAAAGCTCCTAAAATCATTACAAATAATACAGAATGCTGCGTTTCCGTAAAATGTATTTTTTGACTTATATCTGTCGTACTCAAAATAATTAGTGCTGGTATAAGCAAAACCGCAAAATTTCCTGTTGTTATACTTACCGAATTTAAATCGTGTAAATATTTTTTAATCAAATTTACATTTATCGCATAACTTAATGTTGCAATAACAACCAATGAAACGTAAAAAAAATTTTGAGTCCCTCCAGAAGATCCTCCGCTCCATATTAATAGCAGACAGCCTACAAGCCCTACTAAAACCCCCAGAACTTGTCGTTTCTGAAATTGAATCCCAAAAGCTATAATTCCTAAGATCAAAGTATTTAAAGGCGTTAAAGAATTCAAAATAGCCACAATCGAGCTATTAACCTGAGTTCCTGCGATAGCAAAAAGATATGCCGGAATGAAAGTACCAAAGATTGAAGTTATAACAACAAATTTCCATTGGTGTCGAGAAATCTTTTTTAAACTCTTAAATCCAACAATCAATAAAAACAATGCTGCAAAAACGATTCGAAAAGAACCAACCTGAATAGCTGTCAAACCTATCAGCCCTTTTTTTATCAGAATAAAAGAACTTCCCCAGATAAGAGAAAGAATAGCTAGGTAAATCCACTTTAACTGTTTTGTTTCCATAAATTGTATTTTGATGCAAAAATGTAATATTTTTGTAAACTGACAATTTAATTTTTAAATTTTGTAAGAAAATTAACGTAATAAATAAAATTCACATATGAAAATTTCAAAAATCTTATTCGCTGCAGCAATCGCTGGTTTAGTGTTCGTTGGCTGTAAAAAAGCAGAAGACAAAAGTCTTGAAGTGGTAAATAAAGAAAAAAGTGCTCCAAAAGAACTCAAACCAATCGCTGCTGAAAATCTTCAAACAGCAAGTTTTACAATTGACGGAATGACGTGTGCCGTTGGGTGCGCTAAAACTATCGAAGAAGAATTAGCAAACCTTGACGGAGTTGAAAAAGCAACTGTTGATTTTGATAAGAAGACAGCAACGGTAAGTTTTGATAAAACAGTCCAAAACTCAGAATCTTTGACAAAAGTAGTTCAAGAAACTGGAGACGGAAAAACATATAAAGTTTCGAATTTTAAGTCTTAAATTCGAAATTCAACAAAATAAAAATGGCTGTTTCAAAAATAGAAACAGCCATTTTTATTTTCATCCTAGATTGTTCCTGCAGGAACACCTCGTTGGTAGAAAATTATATTATTGTTGATTTTTACGTTCCGTAGGAACATCTGGTTTTGAGATTTTTTTTACAATTCTGCATATCAAACATTCCTACGGAACATAAAACATCTGGTTGTTTTTTTTACCAACGAAACATTCCTACGGAATGAGACCCTAATATTAAAAATGAGAAAAGGATTCAAATTGAATCCTTTTCTCATTTTTATTTCCATTTCAACGTTTCCATCAAACGTTGCATATCATTCTTAACATAACTTGCAGCAGGCATAATCGAGTCAAAGTTTGGTTTTGCGTAAAAATACATCGAACCTATTAAAAAGTGTTTAGTACTGTCTGTAACGTAAAACTGAGAGTTTGTGGCTGCATTTCCATCAACTTGATAAAACATTCCGTAAACCTTTTTCTGTGGGTTTAAATATGGCTGTTCTAGAATATCATCGGCTTTAATAACGTGCTCGTAAGTCAGTTTTTGAGCATCACGTAACAATTTATCAATATTACCATTTACTGGCTTATATGTCAAATAAATGGTCGCTTTCATCTTGGGATACGTGATGGCAAATCCGCACTCTTTCTCTCCTTTGATGATGGCATCTTCATTCATTTGAAAAGTGAATGGGCAAGTGTTTTCAAAGTTAACATATTTTGCTTCTGGATAATCTAATCGCAGAAAACTAGCTGGTTTTGGCAGAACATCATTTTTACAGCTTATAACCGTTAGCGCAAGCAAAATTGCTGTTATTGAAAGTATTTTATTAAGCATTTTAATTTATAGTTACTTTTATTTGTTTTACACGCTTTTTATCAACTGTTTCTACGGTAAAAATACAGTTTTCAAAAGGCACTTTTTGATCTTTTTTAGGGAAATTGCCCAAAATCTCTAGAATAAATCCAGCTAAAGTTTCGGCTTCGCCTTTATGAGCTTCAAAAACATCTTCGTCAACATCTACAATTCTGTAGAAGTCTTTCAGGTTTATTTTTCCTTCAAAAAGAAAATTATTCTCATCTATTTGTGAGAAGTTCAGGTTTTCATCATCAAATTCATCACTAATATCACCAACTATTTCCTCGATAACATCTTCTAAAGAAACCAATCCAGAAGTTCCGCCATATTCATCAACTACGATTGCTAAGTGGCTTTTTAAGCTTTGAAAATCCTTCAATAGATTATCCAGTTTTTTATTCTCAGGAACAAAGAACGCTTCTCTTATTAAAGAAGTCCAATCAAACTCTTCCTTATCAATATGAGGAAGCAAATCTTTTACGAAAAGCACGCCTTCAATCTGATCAATATTATCTCGATAAACTGGAATTCTTGAAAATCCTGTTTCAATTATCTTAGGATAAATTTCTGCGAATGTCTCTGTTATTTCCAATGCAAAAATATCAATTCTTGGACTCATTACCTGCTTTGTATCAGTATTTCCGAAAGAAACAATTCCTTCAAGGATTTTCTGTTCTTCTGTCGAAGTTCCTTCCGAATCTGTAAGTTCCAATGCCTGAGAAAGTTGATTGACAGAGAAATTACTTTTTTGCTTTCCTAATTTGTTTTGAAAATATATCGTAACGGCACGCATCGGCAAGCTAATCGGAGTAAGCACTTTATCTAAAAATGCCAACGGATAAGCGACACGTTTGGCAAATCGAACGCTGTTTCTGCTTGCATAAACTTTAGGAAGCACTTCGCCAAATAATAAAATTAGAAAAGTGACCAGAATTACTTCGAGCGTAAATTTAAAAGCTGGCGAACTAACACTAGCAAAAATACTCTGTCCTAAATAAGCAAATAGGATTACTACACCAATATTAAAGAAGTTATTTGCAACCAATAAAGTTGCTAAAAGCTTTTTAGGCTTATCTAATAAGTTTGAAATAATTTTTCCTTTTGCAGGATTATCATTTAAAGAATTGTCGATATCTTGCTGTGATAAAGAAAAAAGAGCAACTTCAGCACCAGAAACGATTGCTGAAAGAAATAACAAAATAAAAATTCCGACGAAACCAATAATTAAATTGGCGTCAAGATTGGTAGAAAAAAGTAAACTGGGCTCTGGGTCCAAATTGCATAAAATTAGTTAAACATCACTTTAGAAAGGCAGATCATTGATTGGAAGCCCTTCAGGAGCATCAAAGTTAGTATTTTTTGGCGACTCCGCATCCTGGTTTTGCTTTGTATATGCAGTTTCTTTTTTGGTAGTCAGAAAAGTAAACTCTGTAACCTGAATTTCTGTAGTATATTTTGTCGTTCCATCTTCAGTCTGCCACTGACGAGATTTTATTCTTCCTTCTACATAAATTTTATCTCCCTTAGAAAGATATTTTTCGCAAATCTCTGCGGCTTTATTACGCACAACCAAATTATGCCATTCTGTAGAGGTAATCTTTTCATTGGTCGTTTTATTGATATACACCTCATTGGTAGCCAGCTGAAAACGTCCGATGCAGTTTCCTCCATCAAAATAATGCATCTTTACATCATCGCCCAAATGGCCAATAAGCATCACTTTATTTAATGTTCCGTTCATAGTTTTTGGTAGTATTTCTCCCAAAGATACATTTTTTTAGCAATTTATTTCTTGCTTTTCTATAAAATTATATATCGCAATAGGAAAAGGAAAAGTTTTTAATTTTTGAGAATCTATTCCGTTTTCGATTTTCTCCTGTACTTTAATTTTCCAAAATTGAATATGAAGATGTTGGTGCGAAAGTTTATGTACGATGGTCGATTCACTGTAATCTTCTATACTTATAATGGTGTATTCAGGAAAAATTTCTTCTTTTGCTTTTTTGGAAACCTCATTAAAACCAATAATCGATTCTGTTTCCAACAAAGGAAACTCATATAAATTAAGCCAAATTCCTTTTTGGGTTCTTTTTTGGATTACTGTCTTTCCTAAAACATCTTCCAAAATCAAATAATTAAAATAACGATTGGTTACTTTAAGTTTTTTAGATTTAACAGGAAGCATATTTACTTTTCCTTTTTGCAATGCAGCACAGCTTTCGTTAAAAACACAAACAGAACAATCCGGACTTTTAGGAACACATTGCAGCGCTCCAAACTCCATTATAGCTTGATTAAAAATCGCTGGATTATCTTTTGGCATTAATTCTTGCGCCAAAGCCGTAAATTCTCTTTTAGTAGCGGGAAGCGCAATATCAGACTCAACATCAAAATAACGAGACAGTACGCGAAAGACATTTCCATCTACAACAGGAACCAATTCATTATAAGAAAAAGAAGCTATCGCAGCTGCAGTATACTCGCCTACTCCTTTAAGTTTTAGAAGTTCTTTATACGAATCAGGGAAAACTCCATTTAAATCATTACTTATATATTGAGCCGTTTTATGAAGGTTTCGAGCGCGAGAATAATAACCTAAGCCTTGCCAAAGTTTCAAAACCTTCTCTTCGGGGGCGTCTGCCAAATGTTTTACAGTAGGAAATTCCTTGGTAAATGAGAAAAAGTAAGGCATTCCTTGCACAACTCTTGTCTGCTGAAGCATAATTTCTGAGAGCCAAATCTGGTACGGATCGACTGTTTTTCGCCACGGCAAATCACGTTTATGCTGTAAATACCATTTTATCAATATGTTATGAAAATCCATTGCAAAATACTTAGATTGCAAAAGTAAATGTTTATGTAATTAAAATTTAACGAATTAGCTTGATTAATTATTTTTTTAATTCCTATATTTGCAAACTCAAAAAAATAGTACACCATTTATAAAATAAAATAGGAAAGAAAATGACGAAAGCAGATATCGTAGCGAAGATTTCAGAGAAACTAGGTCTTGAAAAAGGAGACGTTCAAGCAACAGTAGAAACTTTTATGGAAGAAGTTAAGACTTCTTTAGAAACTGGAGACAATGTATACTTAAGAGGTTTCGGTAGTTTTATCGTTAAAACTAGAGCTGAAAAGACTGGAAGAAACATTTCTAAAAACACTACTATTAAAATTCCAGCACACAACATTCCTGCGTTCAAACCTGCAAAAGTTTTTGTAGAGGGAGTTAAAACTAACAACGAAGCAAAATAATATTAATTAACATAAATCTGACACAATATGCCAAGTGGTAAAAAAAGAAAGAGACATAAGGTAGCGACTCACAAACGTAAGAAAAGAGCGAGAGCTAACCGCCACAAAAAGAAAAAGTAGTTTTAAACTACTTTTTTCTTTTTAAACGTTCATTGAAATTTGGGAAATTTCAAAAATTCAAAAAAAGAAAATCCAAAATCCAAAAATTAAGGCTTCAACGTCGATTTAGTTTGAATTTGGAATTTATAAATTGAAATTTAACTTTCCCAGCCGGGTTAATACCTGTTAAAAATATTGTTTAATCCATCCTTACAATTCAGTTATGAGTTATGAGTGTTAAGTTATGAGTTGTAAAACTTGAAACTTGAAACTTAAAACCTGAAACTAAAAGTCTGGATAAAAATTTACAGTGTGAATAAAGAATTAATCATTAGATCTAGTTCTGATGCAGTAGATTTTGCCTTATTAAAAGATGGAAAACTAATTGAATTACACAAAGAAGAAGAAAAAAGCAACTTTCAGGTTGGTGATATTTTTATTGCCAAAATCAGAAAACCAGTTGCTGGACTTAATGCTGCTTTTGTGAATG
The DNA here is from genome assembly GCF_003254545.1 of Flavobacterium tistrianum. Classification (GTDB taxonomy): domain Bacteria; phylum Bacteroidota; class Bacteroidia; order Flavobacteriales; family Flavobacteriaceae; genus Flavobacterium; species Flavobacterium tistrianum. The sequence continues at coordinate 283,152 of NZ_QJRH01000071.1, read as the reverse complement.
TTGGCTTCGAAAAAGATGCCTTTTTACATTATCATGATTTAGGTCCAAATCTAGCTTCTCAGCTGAAATTCATAAAACTTGTAAGCGCAGGTAAATTAAAAGATTTCTCCCTAAAAACCTTTCAGTTTGAGAAAGAGATTGACAAAGATGGCATCATTACTGATATTTTAAGTGCCAATCAATCTGTCTTAGTTCAAGTAGTTAAAGAACCTATATCGACCAAAGGCCCAAGAATAAGTGCTGAGCTTTCTCTTGCCGGAAGATTTATCGTTCTAGTTCCTTTTTCTGATCGCGTTTCTATTTCTCAAAAAATAGAAGACAAAAAAGAAAAGGATCGTCTAAAAAAACTTGTTCTATCGATCAAACCTAAAGGATTTGGTGTTATTGTTCGTACAGTAGCCGAAGGCAAAAACGTAGCCGAATTAGAAAAAGATTTGCAGAACCTGCTTGGCAGATGGTCTGCAATGTGTAAAAAATTACCAACTGCTCATCATCCATCAAAAGTATTAGGAGAGCTTAACAGAGCTTCTTCAATATTAAGAGATGTATTCAACGATACCTTCAGCGGTATCCAAATAGATGATGAAGAGTTGTACCATCAAACGAAGGAATATCTGCAAGAAATTGCACCTTCAAAACAATCGATTGTTAAGTTTTATCAATCAAATGACACTCCGATTTTTGAGAAATACAATATAGAGAGACAAATCAAAACTTCATTTGGCCGAACTGTTTCCATGAGTAAAGGTGCTTATCTTATTATAGAACACACTGAAGCTCTTCACGTTATAGACGTAAACAGCGGAAACCGTTCTAATAAAGCGACCAACCAAGAAGACACTGCCATGGAAGTAAATATGATTGCTGCAGCAGAAATTGCCAGACAATTGCGTCTGCGAGATATGGGCGGAATAATCGTAGTTGATTTTATCGATATGTCTAATCCAGAAAACAGGAAAGTTTTGTTCGACTTCTTGCGAGAAGAAATGAGCGACGATAAAGCAAAACATAAAATATTACCGCCTAGTAAGTTTGGTTTGGTCCAGATTACAAGACAGCGAGTAAGACCAGAAGTCAATATCAAAACCAGAGAGGAAGATCCTAACAAACATAATGGCGAAATTGAAGCTCCAATTTTAATCATTGATAAGATCACCGCTGATTTAGAAAGACTTTTAAAAACCCACAACAAGGTTGTGCTTAATACACACCCGTTTGTGGCTGCATACCTCAGCAAAGGTTTTCCATCATTACGTTCAAAATGGTTTTTTGAACATAAGAAATGGGTGAAAATCATACCTCGTGACGCTTACACGTACTTAGAATATCATTTCTACGATAATAAAGGAAATGTTATTTCAGAATAAAACCAAAAACCGCCTTTCGAAAGACTGGCGGTTTTTTTTGTTCCAAATAGCAGATAAATATTATTTTTCTTACTTTTACAGGCTAAATTATTATATAATGCCTTTTACTATCTTTAAGCCAATTTTCAAAGTCTTACTTTATACTTTTTTTTCTTTGTTCTTATTCAATTCAAAAATGTCAGCTCAAAATGATACAATTTTTTTTGACAAAAACTGGAAAACAACCAACAAAGGTAATGCCATATACTACCGCACTAAACCTTATAAAATTAAGACGAAAGATGCTACAGGCTACAAGATACAAAACACTGATTCTCTTTTTGTTATTAAAGATTATTATCTAGACAATAATCAGCTACAATTTCAAGGTTATGCAAGTGACTTTGATGCTAAATACTTATTCGGCAAAGCCGAGTGGTTTAGTAAAGAAGGAAAAATAGTCGATGCGAGCAATTTTGATTATCGAGCAAACAAGAATACAGGATTTAAAATCCCTGAATCGCCTATTTTTTACATTGATTATAAAATAGCCAACAAAAGCCTCTTAACAGGAGGTATAGAATTTTGCCTGTCTTGTAAAAATCAGAGCAAACTATTCTTAGGAGCAGGTTTTGGAATTACAAACAGCTACAATGGAAATTATTATGGTCTTCCTGATATACACTTATCTTATAACAGAGAATTGTTATTTATAAAAACGGGAAGCTCTCATAAAAATGCCTATGTTTTAGGTGGGTTTACATTTTTAAATGCAATTGATTTAGGATTTGGCTATTCTTTTCCATATACAAACGAAAAAATGCCTGTTTACAAAGGTTTTACTACCTCGCTTACTTTACGTTTTTCAAATAATAAAAAAGCTTTTGGACAATTAAAGGTTATGTAAGTATTTTATTCCCTAACAATTTCAATTTTTCTTCTTATTTCATTTCCTGAAGCATCTACAACTGTGACATAATGTATTCCCGTTGTGGGAGTAATTGGCAGTTCATGGAATGTTTTTGTTGTTGCTTTATAAACATCATCAACATACCAAAATAACTCTTTATCTCTTTCAGAATAAGCCACTTTTAAAATTACAGGCTGAACGTTACTATTAAAATCTTTTGTCAAATAGATTTTACTATTTGCTTTTGGATAAATAAAATCCATTGTTGTGGTCTGTGTTCCTTCGCATCCTTCTTTAAATGGTGGCAAGGGCAGGTATTCTATATGTTGACTTTTGTAATACCACGCCATAACTGGAGGCAGTACAAACCAGTTTTTAGTAACAATATTATCAATACTTTCACAACTGCTGTTTACTTGAAATTGCTCCGTTTTATCCAAATGAATTGTTCTATGATATGGACAGACCTTAGTCGATTTTCCTTTTTTAGTAACCCATTGTTTGATTTTCGGACAATTATCTTTTGCCAAATAACCACTTAAACGGCAAACTTCAACTTCCGCCAAATCATTATAAGGCGTATCAAACCATCTTTGTCTTGGAAGTAAATTAAAAACATCAAATAAAATTGGCGCCGCACTGGTAACTCCGGTTAAAGTTGGTCTTCCTTCTCCAGTTGCATTTCCAACCCAAATTCCAACCACATATTTTGAATTGGTTCCAATAGCCCACGCATCTCGGTTCCCGAAACTGGTTCCTGTTTTCCATGCAATTTTCAGCGAACTGTCATAAAATTTCCAAGCTTCATCTCCTTCGGGCCTGTTAACCTCTTCCATGGCGTTATACGTCAACCAAATTGATCCAGCGCCCAAAATATTCTTCTGATCGGTTTCTGAGCCAAAATCAGGCTTAAAATCGTTTTTATAATTTAATTCTGTGAACTCATTTGTTCTATATTGACTTTTATTTTTAGTATAATAATTTAACGTTGAAGATAAATTGGCATATGTTCGGCATAAATCCCATAAATTACTTTCTGCACCTCCCAAAATCAGGGACAAACCATAATGATCAGGCGTTTTATTAATGTTTTTTAATTTGAATTTTTGAAGCTCTTCATAAAACTTGTTTACAGTAAATTCCTGAAGCATTAAAACCGCTGGAATATTCAGCGAACGCGATAATGCACGATGTGCCGGAACAGCCCCGTCAAATGTCAAATTAAAATTTTGAGGTGTATATCCCGAAATTTGGGTTGGAATATCAGCCACTAAAGTATTAGGTAATAACTCACCATCATCTAGCATCGCTCCGTATAAAAGCGGTTTTAAGATACTTCCTGTACTTCTTGGCGCATCAATAATATCAACATCTTTTTGGTGATCTGAATCTGCTGGAGAATTCCCAACATAACTCATGACATTTCTGCTCTGAACATCAATTACCAAAATAGCCAAATTATGAACTTCGTTTTGTTTGTATTGATTGTAATAATATCTCGCAATTTGATTTACACGATTTTGTAACGCATAATCAATCGTAGTTTTTACTCTGGTCCCTTCTTCGTTTTTTGCCACTCTTTGCAATAAATGAGGAGCAATTTGAGGCAAATCATACGGTTTTTGCGGCAATGGTTCTTCTATAGAAAGCTCATAAGTCTGCTTGTCAATAACACCTTCCTGATGCAGTTTTAATAAAAGTCGGTTTCGTTTATTTAGTAATTTTATTTGATTTTTTCCTGGATAAATTAAACTTGGTGCATTCGGCAAAACAGCCAAAACAGCATTTTCTGCCCATGATAATTGATTAGACTGAACGCCAAAATAACGCCAAGAAGCCATTTCTAATCCTACAACATTTCCACCAAAAGGCGCATGTGCCGCGTACATTTCGAGGATTTCGTTTTTAGAATATCTTAATTCCAATCTTGTAGCCAGAATAATCTCAATCAGTTTCTCAAAGTAGGTTCTGTTTTTCCCTTTTCTTGAAAGTCTGATTACTTGCTGCGTCAATGTACTTCCTCCTCTAACTACTCTTCCTGCTTTTCTATTTTGTTTAAAAGCATTAATCATTGCGCCTGGATTGAAACCCGGATGTTTATAGAAATATTCGTCTTCAAAATAAACGATACATTTCTTGAATTTATCTGGAACACTGTCCTGCGCAGGAAAACGCCATTGTCCGTCTCGGGCAATTTTAGCTCCTAAAAGTTCTCCTTCTTTGCTTTCTATTACCGTAGAGTATGGTTCTTTGAATAAAGTTCGAGGTATCGAAAAATAGTAAATCAGCAAGAGCAGAAATGCAATTGCTGATTTTATTTTGTTTCTTTTTATCCAGTTTAAAAGGCGCTGGAAAAACGCTTTTAATTTATTTTTCAATATTCTTTTTTTTCGCCACGAATTCACGAATTTAAATTATAAGAGATAAATTCGTGAATTTGTGGCTAATAAATTTTACTTCACAACCTCAACCCAGAATCCTTTTGTTCTCGCCAAGAACGTATTATCATACATTGCTTCGCATTGTAATCCAGGCAGATAATAATTTCCTAAATACGATGCATTTAGCAGAATTCTGAAAACTTTGGTTTCTCTAGCTTTCATTCCGAAATAGAAATTTGTTCTGTCATCGCGAATATCAATATAATCAGCGATGTTGTTTACCGCATCTCCGTAATCCGTGAAACGAGTATTTACAATTTCGAATCCTGAAGGAAGAATTTGTGACAACGCTACGTTTTGAACACTTTCTCCTCTTTGATTTTTAATTGTAACCTCTGCAACAAACTCAGTTCCCTGATTGATTTTTGAAACATTGATTATGCTTCCTTTTCTGTTTTTGAAGACAATAGAAGCGGTCACATCACTTTGAACAGCATTTTCCTGTCCGATTGGCAATATTCCTGTATTCAATACACGAACATAAACCGTATTGGCTTTATTGTTTTTCAGCGTAATGCTGTTTGTTCCCGAAGCAACAGACAAACTGCGATCTGCAACCGATTTACCTGTCTTTATGGTTTCTCCTTTTCCGTTTTTACTAAACTGAATATTGATTCCTTTTGGACCGTTGCTAACCACAAATTTCGACATCGCATACAAGCAGTAAGCTGTTGTTTGTGTACTCATCCACTGATTAGCTGACATTTCTTTAGCCAATTTTGTCGCTGTTACAAACGCTTTTTGTTTCTGGTCTAAAAGAAGCATCGTTTCAAGAGCCATTGCTCTATTTCTTTCGCTCGAACCATAATAGTAATAACTGTATTCATCTGAACTTCCGTCAATACTTGTTCTTAAAAACAAATTCTGTCCAGCCGATTTTTGTCCTGCCAAAACATAAGCCGCTGCCAAACGAAGCATACTTTCGTTTGAAATCCCTTTTGTTTCACGCAATCTGTTCATTGATGATAAGTCGGCATTTCCAGCTAAAGCTAAAGTATACAAACGATACGCCTGAGCTAAATCATTTCCATATTTTGGCTCAAATCGCCATTGTTTAGCTTCTTTCTGCTGATACGACAGCCATTTTGATTTGAAATTAATTGGCAACACATATCCTTTTTTCTCTGCTTCAATTAAGAAATGTCCAGCATAAGAAGTTCCCCAATCGTCTGCAATAGCATTTCCTTGCCAATAAGGCATTCCGCCATTTGATAATTGGAAATTACCTAATCTTTGAATTCCAGCTGCAATATTTTTCTGAATCAAATCTTTGCGTTTTGCATCAATATCTGCAACATCTCCCAAATACAATTGAGGGAAAACTGACGAAGTTGTCTGCTCTACACATCCGTGAGGATATTGAATTAAGAATTGTAACCTTCCGTTCAAATTCATTGATGGCATTGACGAAACTTCCAATCTTGCTTTATTGCTTCCTGCAATTCCAAACGTTTTCCATGAAATTGTTTTAGTGCTATTTGGCGTTAGAACAACATCGGTAAAAGTACTCGTAACCGGATTTGGATTCGTCATATCGATTTCAACATCATAAGTCGATTTCTCACTTCCAGATGTTGCAATAACCTGAACTTTTGCAATTCCAGTTGCAGAACCTACAACTAAATTAAAATAGGCCATTTTCTCATCTGGCTGTGCAAAACTTAGTTTCTGAACTGCACTTCCCGCTACTTTCAATCCGTTGCTTGTTTTTACCTGAATCGTTACATTTTTAATTTTGTTTTCAGTCGCAAAAACCGTCACAGGCAATGTCACTTTTTCTGATGGCGAAATTTTTCTTGGCAACGAAGCTAAAACCATCAACGGACTCTTAACTTGTGTTGCTTTCTCAACACTTCCGTAAGCGCTTGTTTTTGCATCTCCTGCCACAACCATTGTTCGAACAGAGCCAATATATTTTGGAAGTTTTAACTCATGTGATTTCGTCTCTCCTTTTTCTAATTTAAATGGACCGTAGTACAATACAACAGGTTTAAAACGGTTTGCTTTTTTAGCTTTTCCGCCTCCTAAATCCTGATCACCGCCAATACTGAAAATCTGGTTTATTTTTCCGCCATATGCGCCAATTACATCATCGTAAACGTCCCAAGTTTTTACGCCCAAAGCTTCGCGAACATAGAAACTATCCCATGCGTTTGGTGTTTTAAAACGAGTTAAATCCAGAAGACCTTCATCAACAACTGCGATTGTATAGGTCATTTCTTTACCTGATTTTTCGCCTACTTTTACTGTAAATGATTGTTCTGGTCGCAAGACATCTGGCATATTAAGAGTTGGTGCTAAAATGGTATTTTTATCTACCACTTCAATAGGTACAATTCCATACATACGGATTGGCGAATCGTTTTTGGTCGAAGCATGAGGCTGTAACAATGTAATATTGAAATAAACGTTTGGCGCCATTGCTCCTGTAATTGGAACCTCAACTTTTGTTTCTCCATTTTTAGTTTCAGTCCAAATAGTCTGCACAACTCTTGATCCGTTTTCGATAGAAATTAAAGCACGACCGCCTTCACTTGAAGGGAATGAAATCTGTGCTTTTTCTCCTACTGCATAATTCTTTTTATCGGTAGAAAACACTAACATATTTGCTGTAGAAGCATCTCTATTACGCGTTTTTCCGGACCAGATTGGCCAGTCGATATTTACGGTTAAAGAAGTAGCATGTCCACTTTCTCCGTCTTCAACACGAATTAAATAACGTCCCCATTCTTCATCTGTCAAAGCAAATTGGAAACTTCCTTTTCCGCTAGAATCAGTATTAATGACAAATGTTTTGTATGAAGTCGTTGCATTCGACGAGTTGTAATTTGATAAATTATCGCTTGAAGAATCCCACCACCATCTCCAATCTACTTTGTAAACTCTTACTTCAAGATTACGAACAGATCTTGGCCTTCCGTTTTCATCAACCGTAACCACATCAAAACGATTGTTTGCTCTCGTCTCAAGCATGCTATACTTGTTCAGTTCCGGAGTTTTAAGTCCTACATAAGTTTTATACGGAGAATAAGTCGTTGACATCACATCTGTGCTAAAATCCCCCCCTTCTTCATATACTTTTGTAATAAATGAAGCGCGAAGCATTCCTGGAGCTTGGCCTTGTAATCTTGGTTGAATATTTACTGAAGCTTTTCCGCTTTCATTTAATTTCCCAGAGAAAACATTAATTTCTTCCGTACTGAATTGGCGCGCCAAATCATCAAAAGTATATTTTTCATAACCTTTAAAAGTGGTTGCTTGTTGCGAGAATTTAGCCTGCATTTCTACATTCAAATTCTTAGCAATTGCGCCATGAAGCCATGTTACTTCAAGATTATCTGTGTTTGGATACGAAGCAGAAAGTGTTTTTCTGCTAAATGTATTTTTGATTTTTAAACGATTCGGTTTGATTGTTTCAATCTTTATACTCTTATAGAATTTTGCTCCACCAACACTTACCATCGCTTCCCAATTTCCTGTTGGTGCATCTTGATTTGTTGGCACTATAAATGCATAATGATTTAAATCGTTTGTTTTTTGAACCGTTTGATAAACTGTTTTACCATTCGGATCATTTAAACGAAATTTGATTGGATGCGATTTTGGAAGTTTATTCGCGGCGTCATTCAAAATGAAAGACAAATACAAATTGTCTCCAGGGCGCCAAACGCCTCTTTCTCCGTAAATAAATCCTTTTAAACCTTTTTGTAAAGTCTCTCCAGCAACATCAAAATTACTTACAGATAATGAAAGTCCGTCATCCAATTTCACATAAGTCGATTGATCGCCTAAAGTAACAATTGCAAAATAGGCAAACTTGTCCAATTGGAAAGATGCAATTCCTTCACTGCTTGTTGCTTCTGTTGCTATTTTCTGTTGTTGGAAGTTATATAAATCCACTCTTGCGTTTGAAACTGGTTCTGTTGTAACGATATTATTTACAGCAAATAAATACGATTTATTTTCGCCTCTTTTAGCAATAACTCCTAAATCTGAAGCTAAAATATTGGTTGCAATTCTCGCATTGTAATAGTAAGAACCTGTACAAGGATCTTGGCTTTCTCTCCAATCGTAATCATCATAATAGTAATCGTCGTAAGAGTTTCCACTATAGTTTACGTCGTTTTCATCAACTTCTTCTTCCTCAGTTTCATCGTCATTACCTTCTGATGTTTCGCATTTATAAAGCGAGTATTTCTTTTTATAAACAAATTCAACTCTGTAAATCGCTCCTGGTTCTGGTTTAATAATTTTAGATAAATCTAAAGCATACGTATTCCATTTTGAGAGATTTACGAGTGTGCTTTCCTTTAAATTTAAAGTAGTTTTGGCTATAGGCTGTGCTACTTTCTTAAGATTTTGTCCGCCATTTAATTCGTTATATTGAAGAAATTGCAGAATATTGTTCTTGTAAATTTTATAAACCTTAACATCTACCGCGCTCAGATTTACTGCTTCAAAATTCAGTTTTAAATTATTTGAACTTGGCAAAATCGTTCCGTTTTTAATAAAACGAACGTTTGGTTTTATCTGATCAAAAGAAATTTTCTCTGTGTAATTGTTTTCCAGTTTTTTACCGTACTGGCTTTCTATTCCCTGAAAAACTTCTAGCAATAATTCGCCCGTTATAACTTGTTCAGGTTCTTCGTCTGGCACATATTCAACAGCTTCTTCTGCAACTGCAGCGGCAGAATCTACAGCAACTGCAGCAGAATCAACTACAACTGCGGCGGAATCTACAGCAACCGCAACTGGTTCTTCCGCAACTACTGTTACAGCTTTTTCTTTTTTAGGTGCATTTTGATTTGTAAAATATACTTTTAGTAAATTCCCTTGTGTAGAAAATTTCAGATTATTGGTATTTTGAATCGAAACCAATCCAGCAAAATCCTGACCTTTTTCTAAAGGTTCAGAGAAATTGATTAAAACCTGCTGATTGTTTCCGTCTGGAACTTCAACTTTAATGACTTTAAATTCGTTAATGCTTGTAATTGGGAAATCGATTTGTCCTTTCTGGTCAATATCAAAATCATTTCCATCATAAATAATTTCTAGATTTGAAGCTTCTGACTGGCGCTGAATACTGTCAATTATAAAACGGAACTCTTTTGCAGGTCCGTTTGTTTTCTCAAACTTAATTTTAAGATTATTGCCATTATGTTTGGCTTCAACCAGTTTTTGTGCAGTTTCCAAATCAATATTATCTGCAGTTTTTAAAACACAGTTTAAATATTGATATTCTTTACTGTAGGATTGAATATCGCCAGTGTTGATGGTAAAATCCTGTTTTACCGTTTTAACTGTAAAATTGAATTTTGAAAGTTCTTCTTTCTCTTTTGGAATGGCGGTTAACTTATCTAAGTTTAAAGTAACTTGATATTCTGTTCCAGGCGCCAATTTTTTTTCTGGAATAAAAGCTAAAGTGTTTGTTGAAAGTGCAATAACTTTTCCGTGAACACTTGGCGAAATATCAAACAAATCGTCGTCTAATTCCTGATTAGGTTTCCAATCGTTTTTATCGAAAGCCAAAACCACACGGATATCAGAATCTGCAGAAACGATACCGCCAGTAAAACTGGTTATGTAATCTTTAAATAACGAAAAATCAGAATTGAAATCTGCAGCTGATTTGCGCCCGCAGGATTGAAAAACAAAAAATACGAGAAATACGAGAAATAATCCTTTTGCCTTCACTTTTATTGAGAGTTAAATGGTTAACAAATTGAGAATTTATTGGATTTTACTGCTAAAAGCTATAACAGAAAAATACAAATTAAATCACGATAAAAGTAATTTATTTTTTAATTTATTTAAGAAGAAAATTCCGAAACAAAAATATTTAACTTTTGTTGAAGGATAGACACTATTGTAGAGATGGTCAAAAAGATTTATTTACGCCTTTCCAAAAAAAATCGTTTCATTAAATCGGCAGCTTCATTGGCCATAACACCAGAAACTACAGTAGTTTTAGGATGTAGTTTTGTTCCCATATTTAAAAATCCACGCTGTTCATCTCGTGCACCAAAGACAATTTTAGAAATCTGGCTCCAGTACAAAGCACCTGCACACATTTGACAAGGTTCAAGCGTTACGTAAAGTGTACAGTCTTTCAAATATTTTCCACCCAGAAAGTTTGCGGCAGCGGTTATAGACTGCATTTCGGCATGCGCTGTAACATCATTTAGCAACTCAGTCAAATTGTGGCTTCTAGCAATAACTTTATCTGCTACAACGATTACAGCTCCAACAGGAATTTCGCCTTTTGAGTAGGCTTCTTCTGCTTCCTGCAAAGCTTTTTTCATGAAATATTCGTCAGTAAAAGGATTTTCCATAAGTGCAAAAATAAAACTTTACACATTATTTTTATTACATTTAAATTCTGAAATTTGAATATGGAAAGAAATTACAAAATCAGCATTCCTGAACCATGCTCTCAAGACTGGAACAAAATGACGCCAAATGGAAATGGCCGTTTCTGCATGAGCTGTTCTAAAACGGTTGTTGATTTTACCTCGATGCTTCCAGAAGAAATTCAGCACTATTTTATTCAAAATAAAAATGAAGGGGTTTGTGGGAGATTTAAAAACTCGCAACTAGAAACTATCACGATTCAAATTCCTAATCGCGTTGTGTATTCTCAGACAAACTATCATAAAATGTTTCTTCTCGCTTTGTTTATTGCAATGGGAACAACTTTATTTAGCTGTGCAGATAAAGAAGGAAATAAGAAGAAAATTGACCAAATTGAAATTGTTGACAATAACACACAAAGTCAAGATGAAGATGTTCCAGCATGTTATGGACATCAATTTGAACCTAAAAAAACAAAATCTGTCGGAGAACTTTCTAAAGGATTTACAACTGGAGTACTTGTAATGAATGAAAAACCTTTGAAATATGATGTCATTTTTAGTTCAATTGATTTAGATATAGCACCATATCCAAAAGATGGAATGAAAGAATTCCATTCTTATTTTTCAAAAAATCTTAAATCTGCAAAACAGGGAGAAATTTCGGTTTTATTTGTAATTGAAGGCGACGGAAGTCTTAGTAATTTTAATATACTTAAAAATACAACTTCTGCAAGTGAAAAAGATATAGTCAAAGTTTTAGAAAAATCACCTGAATGGATTCCTGGTAAATTAAAAAACCGTATTGTTCGATCGTCTTTCGTGTTGCCAATTACATTTAAATAATGGAAATAAACCGTGAAATAGCTACCCCGACAAAGCAATACAAATTGCTTTTAGTATTCTATACAGTTATAGCAACGGCTTTCTTTGGCTGTCAAAACAAAGAAGATAAGCAACAAAAAGTTAAAAGTATTGAAGTTGTCAAAGATACTTTTACAGCAAAACCAAATGTTTTAGATACAACTGTAATTAGCACTAAAAAATTAGATCAAGCACAAGATTTACCAAAAGCAGAGCAAACTGAATTAAAACAAACGACACCAATAGCAACTAAAGAAGTTGATGAAAACAAATCTTCCAAATCTGATAAAGTAAAAAAAGATGATTCTGCCTCAACTCTAAAACCCCTTTCAAATACAAATGCAGAATTTCCTGGTGGAATAGAACAATTTCATAACTTTTTTATGAAAGAGTATAAAAAACCAGAAGACGTGAGTTATTGGAAACTCAATTTCACTCTTGCTTTTGCAGTCGAAAAAAACGGTACAGTATCTTTTCTTGAATGTTCGCCAGCAGTCGAAGAACCACTGCAAAAAGAAATTATCAGAGTTCTAAGTTTATGTCCGAAATGGCAACCGGGAGAATCAAATGGAAAAAAAGTCAGAATGCAATATTCTGTTCCTATTTTATTGAAATAACACTCTGGGGGAAAATTAAATTTAAAACCGTAAATTTGCTTTTTACCTTACAATGAAAAGCGATTTACTTTCCAAAATATACAATCCTGCCGATTTGCGTCTTCTAAAAGAAGAACAGCTTGCTCAAGTTGCTCAAGAATTGCGTCAGTTTATTATTGATATTGTTTCTGTAAAAGAAGGGCATTTAGGGGCAAGTTTGGGCGTTGTAGAACTTACAATTGCTTTGCATTATGTTTTTAATACTCCTGATGATTTATTGGTTTGGGATGTTGGACATCAGGCATACGGACATAAAATATTGACCGAAAGAAGAGAAATTTTTCATACCAATAGACAAATTGGAGGAGTTTCGGGATTTCCGAAAAGAAGCGAAAGTGTTTATGATACTTTTGGTGTTGGACATTCTTCCACTTCTATTTCTGCAGCACTCGGAATGGCAATTGCTTCTAAATTAAAAGGTGATTTTGATAAAGAACATATTGCGGTTATCGGCGATGCTTCAATCGCAAGCGGAATGGCATTTGAAGGCTTAAATCATGCCGGAGTTACCGACGCCAATATTCTAGTCATTTTAAACGATAATGCCATCGGAATTGATCCAAGCGTGGGCGCTTTAAAAAAATACCTTACTTCGGTTAAAAACGGGAAAAATCCACGACAGAATAATATCATTAAATCTTTGAATTTTGATTATTCGGGGCCAATAGACGGTCATGATCTTCCTAAATTAATAATAGAATTAAATCGTCTTAAAAAGATAAAAGGTCCAAAATTCCTTCATATTGTAACTACAAAAGGAAAAGGATTGCAGCAGGCCGAAGAAAATCAGGTGAAATATCATGCTCCTGGAAAATTTGATGCCTCAACTGGAGAAATTCATTTAAAATCTGAAGAAAATCTTCCTCCAAAATATCAGGATGTTTTTGGTTTAACCATTTTAGATTTAGCCAAAAAGAATGAAAAAATAATCGGAATCACGCCCGCAATGCCATCGGGGAGTTCATTAAAATTTATGATGGACGAATTCCCAGAACGTGCCTTTGATGTTGGAATTGCCGAGCAACACGCTGTAACCCTGGCGGCAGGAATGGCGACACAGGGCATGATTGTGTATTGCAACATTTACTCCACATTCTTACAGCGTGCCTACGATCAGGTAATTCATGATGTAGCCTTGCAAAACCTGCCAGTTATTTTTTGCTTAGACCGTGCTGGATTAGTAGGTGAAGATGGCGCAACGCATCATGGAGTTTTTGATATTGCTTATCTACGTTCGATTCCGAATATGGTCATCTATGCTCCGCTGAACGAAATTGAACTTCAAAACATTCTTTACACCGTTCAATTAGGAATAGACCATCCAATAGCAATTCGATATCCAAGAGGCCGCGGAGTCCTTCCAAATTGGGAAGTAGAAAATTTCGGACATTACGAAAAAATAAATTGGAACGAAGCAAAATGCTTGAAAGATGGTACGAAAGTTGCTGTGCTATCGGCCGGAACAATTGGAAATAATGTTATAGAGGCTTTAAAGGAATCTACCAATTCTAACGAAATCGCCCACTATAACTTTAGCTTTATTAAACCATTAGACGTCAATACTTTGAAAACCATTTTTTCAACTTTCGAACGTATTATTACAATCGAGGATGGAGTTAAAAATGGTGGTTTTGGAAGTTCAGTTTTAGAGTTCGCAGCATCAAATAATTTCAAAAATTCTATTGAAGTTTTGGGTGTTCCAGACGAATTTATCGAGCATGGAACGGTAAATCAACTGCAAGAATTGTGTAAAATTGACGTTAAAAGTTTAATAAATCTTTTTTCTAACGGTTCAAAATAATTATTTTGCGAAACCAAAAAAAAAATACCTAAATGAAATTATTGCGTTCTACCCTTTTGCTATTATTGCTTTTGTGTACTTCTAATAACTTTGCCCAGATTATACAAACCACTTTAAGTCCGAATCAAGCGCCTAAACCGCCGTCCAACTGGAGCAGAAAGAATCAGGTTGGTTTTGACATTTCCGAAATTGCTTTTGTGAACTGGAGCGCCGGGGGAACAAGTTCTATTTCGGGTTTATTTAAAGGCGAATTTAATAGAACTTACACAAAGAAAAATCATAAATGGGTAAACGAGCTTATCGTAAAATATGGTTTAAATAAGCAAGACGGAATCGAGCTAAGAAAAACAGACGACGCCTTTCAGTTTAACTCTACTTATGGTTTCAGAAAAGATACTGCTTCAAACTGGTATTATTCTTCTAAATTAAACTTCAATACACAATTTACAGACGGTTATAATTACCCAAACCGAGATGTGGCAATCTCGAAACCTTTCGCACCAGCTTATATCTTTCTGGGAGCCGGAGCAGAGAATTCAAATAAAGAAAAAAACAGAGTATTTTACTTCTCTCCTATTACGTTAAAAACTACTTTAGTACTTGATCAATATCTTGCAGACCAAGGTTCTTTCGGGGTTAAGAAAGCGGTTTATGCACCAGATCCGCTAGATCCTACTCAGCAGATACTAATTGAAGGAGGGCAAAAAGTAAAAGCCGAATTTGGTATACTTTTTACAGCTTATATGAAAAACGAAATCTATAAAAACGTTTTTTACGAAAACAGATTAAGCTTGTATACCGATTACTTAAACAAATTCGGAAATGTAGATATCGATTATGACACGCGTCTGGATCTTGTTGTTAACGCATATGTAAAAGCCAACATAGGAGTTCACTTAATTTATGACGACGATATTAAAACAAAAAAAGATGTTGTTGACCCAGCTACAGGAGCAACAACACAGGTAAACGACGGGCCAAGAATGCAATTAAGACAAGTTCTAGGAGTTGGTTTGGTTTACGCTTTCAAATAAAATAAGAATAATAAAAAATGCCTCTTTCAAAATTCATGAAAGAGGCATTTTTTATTGCAAACGAATCGATTTAACGCTTTTTCTGTCCTTGAATTGTTTCGTACAATTCAAGAGCATTTCCATCTGTAAGAAGCGAAACATAATGACATATATGCAGTAAACGTTCGTATAGATTAGTTTTGTCTAAATGATGTTTCTCTGGCAACATTTTTAAAATCAATTTATCATAATTTGAAGCTGTTCCGTCATATTTATTATTAAATGCTGTAATGAATTTGTCCAGCAATGTTTGAATGATTTGATAACCGACAATTTCTTTCTCAATCACTTCGCGGCTTTGGTAGATTTTATCAACGCTTAGTTTGATAATATCATTCATCTGAGCTTTGTATTTGCTTTTGTCTGTTAAAGCATATGGAAAGTTACCCGCCAAAATTGCTTCCTCATTTTCAACAAAAACATTTACAGCATCATTAATTAAAGTACCAATTGCCAAAGCTCGCAAATAACTAATGCGGTCTTCTTTTGTGGTTAACGATTTATATTTAGAAACTCCAATATTGTCTTTTACTAGATTAATCAAATATTCTAAAGCAAAATCTTCAGAAACCAAACCTAAATTAATTCCGTCTTCAAAATCGATAATGGTGTAACAGATATCATCTGCTGCTTCAACTAAATAAGCCAATGGATGTCTTTCAAAACCAATATCTTCACCAGATTTATTGGCAATCATTCCCATATCTTTGGCTACTTCTTCAAAGAATAATTTATCAGACTGAAAGAATCCGTATTTTTTATCGGAAATATTATTTGTTGGTTTTTTCGGAAGGCTTTCTTTCGGATATTTCATAAAAGCTCCCAAGGTTGCATACGAAATACGAAGTCCACCTTCTATTCCTGGACGGCTTGCTGTAAGAACTGAAAATCCGTTAGCATTTCCTTCAAAATCAATTAAATCCTGCCATTGTTTATCGGTAAGCTGATTTCTGTATTTTTGACCGTTTCCGATAGAAAAATATTCACCAATTGCTTTTTCTCCAGAATGTCCAAAAGGTGGGTTTCCAATATCGTGCGCCAACGAAGCTGCAGCCACAATAGCTCCAAAATCGTTCATATGATAACCATGAACTTCTTTCAGATAAGGATATTTTTCAATGATCTTCTTTCCAACCAAACGCCCAAGCGAACGCCCCACAACAGAAACTTCTAAACTATGCGTTAAACGCGTATGCACGAAATCTGTCTTAGAAAGCGGAATAACTTGTGTTTTATCTTGTAAACTTCTAAATGCTGAAGAAAATATAATTCGGTCGTAATCTACTTCAAATCCTAAACGAGTATCATCTTGTTCTACACGTAATCTTTTGCTTGTATCGCCCTGACGTTTTAATGATAAAAGTTGTTCCCAGTTCATTTGATTTTAGATTGTTGATTAAAGATTTTAGATTGTTGATCTAAATTGAGGATTTTAAAATTTCAAAAATACGTTTTATTTTAGGATAAAAACAGACAATAGATTAAGTTTAATTCGCTACGAATTCACGAATTTTTAGAAAGCATTTCGTTTAAAATAATCCGTGAATTCGTGGCGAATAAATCTGAGCATCATTTTTAAAAAATCAATTTAATCCTCTTAATCTGTGGCAAAAAAAATTAAAATTCTAAAGCAGTACTGTGTTTGATTTCACCCATCACAAAAATGCTATTTGTGTTTCCGATGTTTTCTATCGTTGACAGTTTGTTCATTACAAAATCCTGATAACTAGCCATATCTTGCACTAAAATCTTAAGCATAAAATCGTAATCTCCAGCAATGTTATAACATTCGATAATTTCTGGAAGCGCCACAATATCTTTCACAAAATTGCTTCCAACATTTTTAGCGTGCTCTTTTAAGCGAACATTACAAAACACCGTCATTCCGCGATTCATTTTCTGTTTGTCTAAAAGCGCTACATATTTGGTAATATAACCGTCTCTTTCGAGTCTTTTAATTCTTTCATAAACAGGTGTCACGGTTAGAAATAATTTGCTTGCTAGATCTTTTGTATTGATATTGCAATCTTCCTGAAGGTATTTCAGGATCTGCAAATCGGTTTTATCTAAGTTTTCCATAGTTTTTTTTACTGCTAGAAGTTCATTTTAAACAATTTCAAAGTAATTAAATCTTTAAAAATCTATTTCAAAAACACTTTTTACTGAAATAAACTTCAAATGTAAGTTATAAAAACCAAGAATGTAAATTTGTTCAGTAAAAAATACTGAATCAAAAATGAAAACAAACAACTTAGGTTACCCAAGAATTGGCAGCAACAGAGAACTAAAAAAAGCCAGCGAATTGTATTGGGCGGGAAAAATTTCGGCAGAAGAACTTATAGATGCTGGAAAAGAAATTCGTCTTAAAAACTGGAAATTACAAGCCGAAGCAGGAGTTGATTTAATTCCGTCTAATGATTTTTCTTTTTATGATCAAGTTTTAGATTTAACGCTAACGCTTGGAGCAATTCCGGCACGTTATCATGAATTGGCAAAAAGCAATTCGTCTCTAGATTTGTATTTTGCAATGGCAAGAGGTTCTCAAAAAAATGGACAAGATGTTGTGGCAATGGAAATGACAAAATGGTTCGACACCAACTATCATTACATTGTTCCTGAATTCACAAAGAATCAAAAGTTTGAATTGTTTTCTGAAAAAATAATCAATGAGTTCAAAGAAGCAAATTCATTAGGAATCAAAACAAAACCTGTTTTAATCGGGCCAGTTTCTTATCTTTTATTAGGAAAAGAAAAAGAAGAGGGGTTTAATAGAATTGATCTTATTGATGCTTTATTGCCTGTTTATTTCGAGATTTTAGAAAAACTGCAAGCCGAAAATGCAGAATACATTCAGTTCGACGAGCCTTTCTTAGCTTTAAATTTAACTGATAAAGAAAGAGGCGTTTTGACGAAAGTGTACAATGAAATCAACAAAAGTTTCCCAAAACTAAAAGTTGTTTTAGCTAATTATTTTGACTGTTTTGGAGAAAATCTAGGAACTGCTTTAGCACTTCCTGTTGATACTTTTCACTTAGATTTAGTTCGTTGTCCGCTTCAATTAGATGACATTTTAGAATCTGGAAAATTGGCCTTAAACGTAAATCTTTCTCTTGGAGTGGTTGACGGAAGAAATATCTGGAAAAATGATTTTAAAAAGTCTTTAGAATTAATCAAAAAAGCTACTGATGCCCTAGGAACTGATAGAATTTTGATTGCTCCTTCTTGTTCATTAATTCACAGTCCATGCGATTTAGATTTAGAAACAAACGATCAGACCTTAACTCCTGAAATCAAGCAATGGCTAGCTTTTGCTAAACAGAAAATCAGTGAAATTGTTCTTTTAAAACAATTTGCTTCAAACGAAGTGAATCCTGAAAATTCAGCTGATTACAAAGAAAATGTTTTGGCAAACGAAAACCGAAAAACTTCGAAATTAATTCATAACAACGAAGTTAAAGCACGCGTTGCTGGAATCACAGCTTCTGATGATAAACGTAAAAGCACTTTTGCATCAAGAAGAAAAAGCCAAATTGAAGCTTTAAAACTGCCTTTATTTCCAACTACAACAATCGGGTCTTTCCCTCAAACAGCAGAAGTGAGAAGCTGGAGAGCGAGATTCAAAAAAGGAGAATTAACAGCTCAGGAATACAATGATTTAATCGAAAAAGAAACCGAGGCAACCATTCGTTTTCAAGAAGAAACCGGAATCGATGTTTTAGTTCATGGTGAGTTTGAACGAAACGACATGGTAGAATATTTTGGAGAACAATTATCAGGATTTACTTTTACGAAAAACGGCTGGGTTCAGAGTTACGGAAGCCGTTGCGTGAAACCGCCAGTTATTTACGGAGACGTTTCTCGTCCGAATCCAATGACAGTAAAATGGTCACAATATGCACAATCTTTAACTCCAAAATGGGTAAAAGGAATGCTTACTGGACCTGTAACAATCCTGCAATGGTCATTTGTACGAAACGACCAGCCTCGTTCTGAAACTTGTACACAAATTGCTTTGGCTATTCGCGATGAAGTTGTCGATTTGGAAAAAGCTGGAATCAAAATCATTCAAATTGATGAGCCTGCTATTCGCGAAGGTCTTCCGCTAAGAAAAGAAGAATGGGCGAAATACTTAGATTGGGCAGTTCGTGCATTCCGAATTTCGGCAAGCGGAGTAAACGATGACACTCAAATTCATACACACATGTGTTATAGCGAATTCAACGACATCATTCAAAACATTGCCGACATGGACGCAGACGTTATTACAATCGAATGTTCACGCTCGCAAATGGAACTTTTGGATGCTTTTGCAGACTTTAAATATCCAAACGAAATTGGCCCTGGAGTTTATGACATTCACTCTCCACGCGTTCCGTCAAGCAAAGAAATGGTTCGTTTATTAGAAAAAGCTTCAGCTGTTATTCCAATTGACCAGTTGTGGGTAAATCCAGATTGCGGTTTAAAAACCCGCCATTGGGACGAAACTAAAAAAGCATTGATCGAAATGGTTGCAGCAGCTCAAGAAATGCGAACAGCAGTAGAAAATCCTGTGACTTAATTCTTTTTAAATAGTTTTTGTTTTTATGCTAGCAAATGAGGCCGAATATTAGTTATGATTCGGTTCGGCTTCATTTTGTTGGTATTTATTTTTTTAGGAGCAAGAGAATTTAATTTTCAAAACAACTTTAGTCCCGCTATACACTATATCTTTTATGGTGAACCCCACCATAAAAGGATATCGTTCCTATCGGGGCTAAATCAGAAAATCTAGTTTTCATAAGTCCCACCACAAAAAAAGCGCTCCGTTTGGAGCGCTTTCTGAAATTGAATATAAAAACTAAAGATTAGAAGTTTTTAGAGATTCCAATGCTAGCTGTTTTACCAAAGTTGAAATTAAATCTGCTAACATCTGGACCGTTGTTATCATAATTTAAAGTTTCGTATCCTAAACCACCAATGCTAAAGTTAAGACCAAAACCATTTTTCATGTTAATGAAAAGAGCTGGAACTACACCAATATACATTCCATCTGCTTTGTATTTTGTGTAGTTTGATCCAACGTAATCTTTTTCAGTTTGATTTTGGAAACCAGCTCCTAAATCTGCGAATACTGAGAAAGTTTGGCTTAATGGCATTGTGTAACGTACAAATGCACCAAATTTAGAACTGTTTGTTTTGTATTCGTTTACACCTTGATCATCTTTTGAAGAAGCAACTGTAAACTCACCTCCAACTGTCCAGTTTTCGTGAAATTGGTAACCTACTTTTGGAGAAAAAGCAAATTCGTTTGATTTTCTTTCAGCATTACCGAAATCTCTTGTTTCAGAAGAATAAGAGATGTTACCACCTACTAATACTGTTCCTTTTTGTGCGTTTGCAAAACTGCAGATAGCTAAAGCAGCCATCACTAGAATTTTTTTCATGATTTGGATTTTATTTTAATTTTAGCATTCCCTTAACAATAACGATGCCGTGAATGCTGGGCTGTCCAATTTTTTTATAATTACTTTAAGAGATAAATTTTTAGCAATCGAAACTATTTCTAGTTACTTTTGTAACAAATAAAAAGTCATGTCGATAGAAGTAAACAGTATATCAAAAAGTTACGGAGAGCAAAAAGCTTTAAATGAAATTTCTTTTAAAATTGAAAAAGGAGAAATCGTAGGATTTCTTGGTCCAAACGGAGCTGGAAAATCTACTTTGATGAAAATTTTGACCACTTATTTACTTGCCAATAGTGGCTCAGCCCTTGTAAATGGTCACGATGTCATGACAAACGCAAAAGAAGTCCAACGTTCTATTGGGTATTTACCAGAACACAATCCTTTATATTTGGATCTGTATGTTCGTGAGTATTTGGCTTTTAATGCCGATGTTTACAACGTGCCAAAATCAAGAATTGAAGAAGTAATTCAACTGACAGGACTGACACCAGAAAGCCATAAAAAGATTGGAGAGCTTTCTAAAGGATACCGCCAACGTGTTGGATTGGCAAATGCTTTGCTTCATGATCCAGAAGTTTTAATTTTGGACGAACCAACTACAGGTCTGGATCCGAATCAGTTAATGGAAATTCGTAATGTGATTAAAAATGCGGGGAAAAATAAAACAGTTTTTTTATCCACACACATTATGCAAGAAGTTGAAGCAATTTGTGATCGTGTCATAATTATTGACAAAGGACAAATTGTTGCCGACAATAAATTAGACCATTTAGTAACTGCCGATAAAGAGCAAGTTATTGAAGTAGAGTTTGATTACAAAGTTGAAGAACAGCTTTTGGCTAGACTAGAAAATATTTCTTCGTACGTAAATACTCATGACATGACATGGGAGCTGACTTTTGTTACAGACAAAGATATGCGTCCTGCTATTTTTGACTTTGCCAACGAAAATGGGTTAAAGACTTTACAATTGAATCAAAAAAATAAAAATCTGGAAGCTGTTTTTAGAGAAATCACAAAATAAGTTATTCAGTTTTTCAATAGAAAAGCGGTTTGTTTTATAAAAAACAGACCGCTTTTTTATTTCACATCATAGTCCTTTTCTTTACAAATCAACAAACTAGAGGTTTTTCGTAAAAAATAATTACTATTTTTATTTAGACTTGTTATAAATAATATTATATTTGGCAAATCAAATTTTGAATGCCACGATAAGTCATGCATACTTCTTCTATAGAAACAATTGCATTTACATACCGCATATAAATTTCGTTCTTTAAATACCTTGTTTTTTGTTTTTTTTGTGTTAGTCAAGAGCCTGTTCCTTCAAACAGGCTCTTCTACTTTTATAAGGTTTATAATTCTGAAAGCACTTCTCGCATTTCTTCAATTACAAGTTTTACATCATCTTCTGTAGTTCTCCAATTCACAAAAGAAGCTCTAATTCCCTTTTTATTTTGATAAACGGTCGGAGTCATAAATACTTTTCCAGTATCATTCAAAGCAGACAAAAATTGAGTTACTTTTTCCTGATTGTGTTCTCCTTTCAGCGTAAAGCAGACATTATTAAGACGAATTGGCGCTAACAGCTCAAAATCATTTTCTATTAAGGCATTTCCAAAATGCAAAGCCAATGCTGTACTATCTTCGATAATGTCTTTAAAACCTTCTTTTCCGTAGGCTTTAAGGGAAAACCATACGGGTAACGCACGCAAACGGCGTGAATTTTCAGGAAGCACATTCAAATAATTAAAATTCTCCAACGGATTGCCTAAATAGGGCGCATTTGAATTCTGAAAGGTTTCAATCTGAAGATTAATGTGTTCTTTTTTAATTAAATAAAAAGCGCTTTCATAAGGCACATTTAGCCATTTATGGCAGTCAATAGTAATACTGTCTGCGCCATCCCAGCCTTTTACATAATGCTTGTATTTTTCTGAAACGGCAGCAAATCCACCAAAAGCACCATCAATATGCCACCAGAAATTGTATTTTTCTTTTAATGCTGCAATGGCTTCAAAATCATCAAAATCGGCAGTATTTACCGTTCCTGCACTCGAAATCAAAATAAAAGGTTTTCCGTTTAAAGCTTTGATTTTTTCTTCTAAATCGGCAATATCCAAAGCTTCACGATTACCTTCAATTGTTTTTACAACCGTATAATTCTGGCTTCCAATTCCTAAAAGTGACAAACATTTTATAGAAGATGAATGCGGTGTTGCTGTTAAGATAGTAATTGGTTCTGAAATTCCGTTTTTAGCAAAATCTTTTCCTAACTGCTTCCCAAACCATTGTCTTGCAACGGCAAGAGAAGTAAAGTTTGACATTGTAGCACCAGTAACAAATCCGCCTAAAAAAGAATCAGGAAGTTCTAATAATTGCAATAATAAATTGATGGTTTCGAATTCTATTAATGCTGAATTTCCGCCTTGAGATGTTACTGATTGTGTATTTTGATCATAAACCGATGCCAGCCAATCTCCCACAATAGATGCCGGTGTTGAACCGCCTGTCACAAATCCCCAATATCTCGGCCCAGAAGAAGAAACCATCAATGGAGCCAGTCTCTCATTAAATTCCTTTAAAGCTTCTATAGATCCTAAACCTAATTCGTTTAAAACGGTTTTAGTATCAATTGAATAAGTATTGGACGTTGGAACGTTATCAATATTATTAAGGAAATCAATTCCTTGCTGTTTTGTTTTTTCTAAGATATTCTCAAAATTATTGAGATCGTGCTGTAATTTTGAATTCATATTATATAGTTGTTTACATCACGCATTGTCAGGCTGAGAGAAGTCGAAGCCATTCAACACGAGAAATGTTGCTTTTAGTGTTTATTTAAAGTATTGGAAATTTATAGAGTAGCTACCACTTTGTCTTTTCGGAGAATCTAGAAACCATCATAGAGCAGATTACATCTCCGTTAGCATTTAATAAAGTAGCAATTGGATCAACCAATGTTCCCAGAATCATGGCAACTGGAAGCGCCTGTTCCATAGGAAAACCATAAACTGTTATGGCTAAAATTTCTCCAATATAGCCTCCGTTCGGGATTCCGCCTTCGACAATTGAAACGATAACTGTAATTCCGAGTGCCAAAAGAATTGTCATCGGATCTGAAAAATCTTTACCAAACATGGCAAATAAAAAAGTTATTTTTAAGATAGATGACATACTCGACCCATCTTTGTGCAAAGGCGCTCCAAGCGGAATTACCAAATTACGCACATGAGCCGGAATTCCCATTTTTTCTGCTGCTGCTAAATTGGCTGGAATAGTCGCAATACTGCTGCAGGTTCCAACTGCTGTTAGAGAAGGCATTATATTATTGCTCCAAAAAACTTTAAAAGCTCTTTTTCCGCCAGCAACAAGTGCATATAGACTAAAGAAAGTAAAGAAATAAAACACGCAAGCAGCATAATAAACTGCCATTGGTTTCGCATAAACTCCAAGTAATTGCGGTCCGAAAACTCCAACTTGATAAGCAAAATAAGCACCTAAACCAATAGGCGCAAATTTCATGATAATGTTTAGAAGCTGTTTCATCACCTCGTTTCCTGAATCGAGAAAACTCTTGAAAGCGCTTCCTTTTTCTCCTGATTGCAATGTGGCGAAACCAACTAAAAAAGAGAAAATAATTAATGCCAACATACTTTTTCGAGACAATAATTCGAAGAAATCATTGGCTGTAAGCAGTTTCGCAATTTGTTCTCCTGCCGATCCTGAGGTTACTTCTTCAAACGGAACTTTGGCAATTGCAATATCTTCATGTATCGGAAAAAGATAAACAGCGCAAATCATCACAATTGCTGAAATCAGAATTGTTGCCAGAAAAACCAATATCATTATGATAAAGAGTTTTCCAAGCTTTTCTGTACGTTCCAAATTCGCAACAGAAGAACCAATCGTAAAAAAAATAAGCGGAATAATCGCTGTGAAAAGTAAATTCAGAAAAATATCACCAAGTGGTTTTATGATCAAAACATCTTCTCCAAATACTAAACCAAAAATACTTCCGATTATAATACCGCCAAGAAGCCATAAAATACTGCTGTAACTCTGCAAAAAATTGATTTTCTTCACTTCCATAGTGTAGAGAATTATAATTCAGAAGGGTTAATAATAAAAAATGAAAGTACTCAAAAAAAGATTGCGAAAATTGATTCGTTACTTTTCCAAAACAATCGTAGTAAAAACCCTTTCAGCAAGTTCGCCTGTTTTGCTTTTTACTTGTTCTGTCTGACTTTCAATATAAACAATTTTAAAAGCTGTTTTTTCAATTAGTTTTTGTGCTTTTTCTGTGTTGTAAAGCTCAAATTCAAATTGAGTAAATGGAAGTTGCTTCATGAAATCTTCCTGTGCAAAAGTTACACAGAAATTTCCATTTGGCTTTAGAACCCTATAAATTTCTGAAAGCAATTCTTCAGGCTTCTGCCAGAAATAAATAGTGTTTACAGTAAATATTTTATCGAATAATCCATCCTCAAACGGAATCGTATTTCCGTCATAAAGCGAAAAGAAAGCTTGTTTTTGAGAAACAAAATTTCGATTGATCTGGCGCGCTTCCTGAAACATCAGTTCCGACATTTCCAGTCCGTAGTATTTTAGTTTTTCTGCTTGTTCAAACAGAAACTCAACGTGTCCTGCATTTCCGTGGCCTAATTCCAGAATTCTGTTTTCGCTAGATATATTTAGATTTTTAATGGAATGTTTGGTCATATTGATGTTCGTTTCGTTCATCATATTGGCCATTTCAATTCCTTTTTCTCCCGATGGATGTTTTAATTGAGAGGCTATGGCTTGTAGTTCTTCTTGTTTCATAATGGGTATTTTTAAATTCCAATTAATCCCGATAGCTATCGGGACCAAATCCCAACTTTTTTGTCATTACGAGGAACGAGGAATCACACTAGAAACTCCACAAAGTAGATCGCCAATCTTTGTCGAAACCCGAGTGAGATTCCTCGTTCCTCGGAATGACAAACTATACTTGAACAACTTTGTCAAAGTTTAAAACTTTGACAAAGTTCCTCGCAAAGACTTTAAAATACTTGACTTGCAATCTGGCGAATATTCTCCGATTTTCCCATTGAATAATAGTGTAAAAACGGAACTCCAGCTGCTTTTAATTCTAATGACTGCTGAATCGCCCACTCTATTCCAACTTGTTTAATTTCAGCGTTATTTTTGCATTTATCTACAGCATCGATTAAATCTTCTGGTAAATCGATTCTGAAAATCTGTGGCAGAACCTGTAAGTGTCTTTGAACAGCAATTGGTTTAATTCCAGGAATAATCGGAATCGTAATTCCCATTTCCCTTGCTTTTTCTACAAAGGCAAAATATTTAGCGTTGTCAAAAAACATTTGTGTTACTACGTAATCTGCTCCTGCGTCTACTTTTTCTTTTAATCTTTTTAAATCTGACTGTAAAGATGGTGATTCTAAATGTTTTTCAGGATAACCCGCAACACCAATACAGAAATCCGCTTTGTTGTCAGCATCCATTACTTCATGAAGATATTTTCCGCAGTTCAAATCGTTGATTTGTTTTACCAAATCAATTGCGTAGTGATTTCCTCCTGCTTTTGGCACAAAAGACTGTTCGTCTTTCATAGCGTCTCCGCGAAGTGCCATTACGTTGTTGATTCCTAAATAATGACAGTCAACCAGCATGTACTCGGTTTCTTCTTTAGTGAAACCACCGCAAAGCAAATGCGGAACAGTATCTACATTGTATTTATGTTTTATAGAAGCGCAAATTCCAAGCGTTCCCGGACGCATACGAGTCAGCTTTTTGTCCAAAAGTCCATTACCGCGGTCAATGTAAATATACTCCTCGCGAGAAGTTGTTACATCAATAAACGGCGGATTAAACTCCATCAACGGATCAATATTGTCGTATAATTCCTGAATGCTTTTACCTTTTTGAGGCGGAATA
The DNA here is from genome assembly GCF_003254545.1 of Flavobacterium tistrianum. Classification (GTDB taxonomy): domain Bacteria; phylum Bacteroidota; class Bacteroidia; order Flavobacteriales; family Flavobacteriaceae; genus Flavobacterium; species Flavobacterium tistrianum. Next base: position 256,324 of record NZ_QJRH01000071.1, on the reverse strand, counting down.
ATTTCAAACGAGAATAATGTTCTTCCTTTGGCCTTTTCTATATGTTCTGTTACTTTCATTTCTTTTTTTGTTTCAGGTTTCAGGTTTAAAGTTTCAAGTTGCTGTAGAGAACTTGAAACCTGAAACCTGAAACTAAAATAACTTTTTCGTTAATCTGCTATATTAGGGTTTAACCATTTCATTGCGTAATCAAGCGGTACATTTCGGCGTTTGGCGTAATCTGTCACCTGATCTTCTTTTATTTTTCCTAGTCCGAAATAACGGCTTTTTGGGTTTCCGAAATAATATCCTGAAACCGATGAAGCTGGCCACATCGCCATACTTTCTGTCAACTTCACTCCTATTTGTTTTTCAACATCTAAAAGCTTCCAGATTGTTGGTTTTTCCAAGTGATCTGGACAAGCCGGATAACCTGGAGCCGGACGAATTCCTTTATAGCTTTCTTTAATCAATTCTTCGTTGGTTAAAGATTCTTCGCTGTCATAACCCCAGAAATCTTTACGCACTCGCTCGTGAAGATATTCGGCGAAAGCCTCAGCAAAACGATCGGCAAGCGCTTTCACCATAATCGAATTATAATCGTCTAAATTCTTTTCATATTCCGCTGCCCATTCGTCAACACCAAAACCTGTCGTTACGCAGAAAGCTCCCATATAATCTTCTATTCCGCTTTCTTTTGGTAGAATAAAATCAGCTAAAGCGATGTTTGGTGCGCCTTTCGTTTTTTGCGACTGCTGACGAAGCGTTAAGAATTTCTCTAGAACTTTTCCGTTTTCATCACGCAATTCGATATCGTCGTCATTTACCTGATTTGCAGGGAAAATTCCGTAAATACCTTTTGCTTTTAGTTTTTTCTCTTCTAAAATTACTTTTAGCATTGCCTGAGCATCGTTAAAAACTGAAGTCGCTTCTTTACCCACAACTTCATCAGTCAAAATTGCTGGATATTTTCCGTACAATTCCCAAGTTTGGAAAAATGGCGTCCAGTCAATATACGGAACCAAAACATCCAATTCTACTTCGATGGTTTGTGCGCCAATTACTTTTGGTTTAACTGGAGTATATTCAGACCAATCCAATGGTAATTTATTTTTACGAGCATCTTCAATCGTCAAGAAGTTTTTATCTCTTGAACGATTTAAAAATGTTTCTCTAAACGAGTCATATTCTGCACGAATATCTGCAGCATATATTTTTCTATTATGATCTAATAGGTTTCCGGCAACGGTAACGGCTCTTGAAGCATCGTTAACGTGAATTACGGTTTCTCTGTATTGAGGTGCAATTTTTACAGCTGTATGCGCACGCGAAGTTGTTGCTCCACCAATCATAATCGGGATTTTAATATCTTGTTTGTCTAATTCTTTGGCCAAATACACCATTTCGTCAAGCGAAGGTGTGATCAGTCCGCTTAAACCTATGATATCCACTTCATGTTCAATTGCAGCCGAAATAATTTTCTCTGGAGGAACCATTACTCCTAAATCTACAATCTCATAATTATTACATGCCAAAACCACCGAAACGATGTTTTTACCAATATCGTGAACGTCACCTTTTACAGTCGCCATCAGGATTTTTCCGTTTCCTTGTTTATCACCGGCTTGTTTGCTGGCTTCGATAAAAGGCAATAAATAAGCAACCGCTTTTTTCATTACACGAGCCGATTTCACCACCTGAGGCAGGAACATTTTTCCACTTCCGAATAAATCTCCAACTACATTCATTCCGGCCATTAAGTTGATCTCGATAACTTCGATTGGCTTTGTTGCGGCTAAACGTGCTTCTTCAACATCTTCTTCAATAAAAGTATCAATTCCTTTTACCAATGAATGCGTAATACGATCTTGAACCGATCCTAAACGCCACTCTTGAACCGCTTTTTCATCTGTTTTTGCTTCACCTTTTACACTTTCAGCAAAATCCAAAAGTCTTTCGGTTGCGTCGTCTCGTCTGTCCAGAATTACGTCTTCAACGTATTCTAATAAGTCTTTCGGAATATCATCATAAATCGTAAGCATCTCTGGATTCACGATTCCCATTGTCATTCCGTTTTTAATGGCATGGTATAAGAAAACCGAGTGCATTGCTTCACGAACCGTATCGTTTCCTCTAAAAGAGAACGAAACGTTACTCACTCCACCACTGATGTGCGCGTGCGGAAGGTTATCACGAACCCATTTTGTTCCTCTAAAGAAATCCAATGCGTTCAATCTGTGCTCTTCCATTCCCGTTGCAACTGGGAAAATGTTTAAATCGAAAATAATATCCTGCGGGGGAAAATCTACTTTGTTCACCAAAATATCATACGAACGCTGACAGATCTCCACTCGACGATCGTAATTATCAGCCTGACCAACTTCGTCAAAAGCCATAACAATCGCTGCCGCTCCGTAACGTTTGATTAATTTAGCGTGGTGAATAAAAGCTTCTTCTCCTTCTTTTAACGAAATAGAGTTTACAACGCTTTTTCCCTGAACTACTTTAAGACCAGCTTCAATGATTTCCCATTTCGAACTGTCGATCATAATCGGTACTCTCGAAATGTCTGGTTCTGCCGCAATTAAATTCAAAAATTTAGTCATTGCTGTAACACCGTCAAGCATTCCTTCATCCATATTAATATCGATGATTTGCGCTCCTCCTTCTACCTGCTGTCTTGCAATATCAAGTGCCTCGTCGTATTTCTCTTCCTTGATTAATCTTAGGAATTTTCTTGAACCTGTTACGTTTGTACGCTCACCCACATTCACGAAAACACTTTCCGGCGTAATAATCAACGGTTCTAATCCTGATAATACAAGGTCTCTTCTTTTTTCTGTCATTTCTTTTTAAAGTTACTGAGATTCTAAGATGCTTAGATTCTGAGTTTTTTTTTATTCTATATTTTTTAGGTCTATAAACCTGTAATCTTTTTATTATTTTGGGCGTGTTTCGCCGCGGCGAACCGGGCTATCCGTTACAAGTCCTCGCACTTCCTTCGTCAGGCTGTGGGCTTTTCACTTCTATCCCTCACGCAAACTCGGTTTCATAAGAAATTCATTCTATTTGATTCTCTTAATTACCCCCTTTATATTCAATTTGCCAGTTAAGGCTATCTAATTTTTCAAGAGTGATATAATACTTTTTACTGTAAATATTTTTAGCAAATATTGTTTTCCAGCCGTATTTATCTACACTATTCTTTTCTACAATAAACAACCTTGCTTTTTTATCTTCTAATCTTTGAAAATAATTATCCCAATATCTCGGTCTATCGCTATTAGCAATCATTTTTCCGCTCATGATTTCCTCAAAAACAAATGGAGCATCATAATCCCCTCTTTTACTTTCATTAAAATCATCTTGATATTCATAATAAAAGCCTGAATCATTCATACTATCATTTTCAGATAGAATGCTATATATTATTTTATCAGAACTATTTTTAACAATCAGTTCTCTTGTATCTAACTTATCACAAGAACAAAAATTTAGTAAAATAAAAACTAGAAGAATTTTACTTGCTTTTAGCATAATTTTTTATTTGTACAGAATTTTCTAAATTATTCAAAAACAGGCGCAACTCTCGGCTTATAATCCTTCGCAACCTCAGCCATTAATCGAATATGATCTGGTGTTGTTCCGCAACAACCTCCGATGATATTAATTAAATTGTCTTCTAAATATTCTCTAATAAAAGCCTGGGTTTGTTCTGGTGTTTCATCGTATTGCCCGAAAGCGTTTGGCAATCCTGCGTTTGGATGCGCCGAAACATTAAAACTTGTATTGTGCGCTAATGTTTTTAAATACGGTTTCAACAAATCGGCTCCAAGGGCACAATTGAATCCTACACTTAGCAACGGAATATGCGAAACTGAAATCAAAAACGCTTCAACTGTTTGTCCAGAAAGTGTTCTTCCTGAAGCATCGGTAATCGTTCCTGAAACCATGATTGGAATATCCAGATTACGTTCTTCCTTTACTTCTTCGATGGCAAAAAGTGCTGCTTTTGCATTTAATGTATCGAAAATCGTTTCTACTAAAAGTAAATCACAGCCGCCGTCCATTAAAGCTTCTGCTTGTTGTTTGTAAGCAATTCGCAAATCGTCAAATGTTACAGCTCTGTAACCCGGATCGTTTACGTCTGGCGACATACTTGCCGTACGGTTTGTCGGGCCAATTGAACCGGCTACGAAACGTGGTTTTTCCGGATTTTTTGCGGTAAACTCATCGGCAACCTCGCGTGCAAGTTTTGCCGATTCGTAGTTTAACTCGTAAACCAAATCTTCCATGTGATAATCGGCCATACCGATTGTCGTTCCTGAAAAGGTATTGGTTTCTACGATGTCAGCACCTGCTTCAAAATAAGCGGCATGAACATCGCGGATTGCTTGTGGTTGTGTTAGGGATAGTAAATCGTTGTTTCCTTTTAACGGATGCGGGAAATCTTTAAAACGCTCTCCTCTGAAATCTTCTTCTGAGAAATTGTAGCGTTGCAACATTGTTCCCATTGCTCCGTCAAGGATTAGGATATTTTTTTTTATTGCTTCTTGTATCGTAATTGCCATGTTGTAATTGCCGCTAAGGCGCTAAGGCACAAAGCTTTTTTAATTATAATTTTGAAGGCTCTATTTAAACCCGACAGGTTTTAAAAACCTGTCGGGTTTAACCTTCGATATTTTTTTACTTTAATTCCAAAAACTCACTATTGCTGGCTCATTAGCCCCGATGGAAGCAAATATCCTTTTATTCTGGGGTTCAGAATAAAAGATATTTGTGTACAGCGGGAACTATTGACTGCAAAAATGCGCCAATGATTCGCTCCTTCTACTGAATTGCTTCGGTAAATATTGTATGTTGTCTGGAAAAGTTTTGAGAAATACTTGTAATGTATTTGTGTTATCTATCTTTAATACTTGAAAATTAGTAAAAAGTAGAATTTAGCACCTTCTTTATGATAAAGGGTTGCTAAGGTTTCATTGGGTCTATCCCTCCGCCTTTCGTGATAACGAACAATAATTTTAAGAACAGTGCAAAGGTATGAAATAGGGTTTCGATTTGCAAATGTTTTTTTTCTAAGGTGCTGAGGGACTAAGATGCTAAGGTTCTAAGTTTTTATTAAGATGCTGAGACTCTAAGACACTGAGTTTCTAAGTTTTTTTTTTAGCTTCTGTTTTTGAAATATAGCCCGCGGTTTCAACCGCGGGACCGTATTGTGATTATGCGATGCGTTTATTCGTTGTCTTCCAGTGGTTGAAACCACTGGCTATGTTTTATATACTTTGCTAAAAAATAAAGCTCAAACTTTTTCAAGTTTGAGCTTTCTATATAAAAATCTTAGTGTCTTAGAAACTCAGTATCTCAGCAACTTAGACTATCGCTTTAACAACCGCTTTTGGAGCCTCTTTACGAGTTCCGTCGAAACCGTCTACTCCAGAAACTGTTGTATATTTCAATACGTATTTTTTACCTGGATTGATGATTGAGTAAGCAGCCTGGCACATTAAAGTTGCTTCGTGGAATCCGCAAAGAATCAACTTTAATTTTCCTGGGTATGTGTTTACGTCTCCAATGGCGAAGATTCCTGGAATGTTCGTTTGGTAATCTAATGCATTGTTTACTTTAATGGCATTTTTCTCGATTTCTAATCCCCAGTCTCCAATTGGACCTAATTTTGGCGTTAATCCGAAAAGCGGAATGAAATAATCGCAGTCGATTTTACGGTGTGCGCCGTTTTCTTCGATATCTAATGACTCTACGCGCTCTGCTCCGTTGATTCCAACAACTTCTGCAGGAGTGATTAATTTGATCTTTCCTGCTGATTTTAATTCCTGTACTTTTTCTACAGAATCTAAAGCTCCTCTGAATTCGTTTCTTCTGTGAATTAAAGTTACTTCTGAAGCTACATTTGCTAAGAAAATTGACCAGTCTAACGCTGAATCTCCTCCTCCTGCAATTACAACTCTTTTATCTCTGAATTTCTCAGGATTTTTGATGAAGTATTTTACTCCTTTATCTTCATAAAACTCGATATCTTCGATAAGTGGTTTACGAGGCTCGAAACTTCCTAAACCTCCAGCGATTGCAATAACCGGCGCGTGGAATTTAGTTCCTTTGTTTGATGTTACAATGAAAGTTCCGTCTTCTTGCTTTTCAACTGTTTCAGCACGTTCTCCTAAAGTAAATCCTGGTTCAAATTGTTTAATTTGCTCCATTAATCCGTCAACTAAATCTCCGGCTAATACTTCTGGGAATCCAGGAATATCATAAATTGGTTTTTTTGGATATAACTCTGATAGTTGTCCTCCTGGTTGTGGAAGCGCATCTAAAATGTGGCATTTTAATTTTAGCAATCCTGCCTCAAAAACGGCAAATAAACCTGTTGGGCCTGCTCCAATTATAAGTATATCTGTTTTAATCATTATGTTGTTGTTTATAATCATTCTTAATAACGCAAAGAAACGAATAAATCCTTGTACTTTCAATGATTTTTATCATTAATTTCTTTCCGAAACTTTTTTACTCTCTATTTTTTAATGAAGAGGTAATCTCATTCATTCGTTTAACTTTTTCTTCAAAATTGCCTTTTAAGGTTTTTCGATATTCATTCAGGTTTTCAACCATTTGATTGATATCTTCCGGAATTACTTCTTCGAAAAACTCACGCAATCTCTTTGCTGTGGTCGGTGATTTTCCGTTTGTCGAAATGGCAATTTTGACATTTCCTTTTGTTACGATTCCACCCAGATAATAATCGCATAAATCTGGTGTATCGGCGATATTGCAAATCAGATAACGCTTTCTCGCTAAATCGTAAACCTTTTTATTTACTTTCAAATCGTCTGTACAGGCAATTACCATGTGACGTTTTTTGAGCATTTTCTTTTTGAACTTCGATCTTGTCAATGTTATCGAAGGATGCTTTTCGGCCAGAATTTTTATTTCTAAATGAAATTCTTTTGCCACTACCTCAACATTTGCATTCGGACTTGATTTTAGCAAGAATGAAAGCTTTTCCAGACCGACATTTCCTCCGCCTACAATCAAGACATTTAAATTGTGAAGCTTTAGAAATATTGGATATAATTCGTTTTGTTCCATGTTACCAATATGTTGTTCCTAACGGAACAATTAATAATGCAAACTTCGGGTTAAAACCTGACGCTACAAAATCGGTGGCAATCAGATGTTCCTAACGGAACATTATTACTGTGAAAACATTTTTTTTCTACCGATCAATTGTTCCTAACGGAACATTTATTGAAACCGTTTATTTTCTACCGATGAGATGTTCCTAACGGAACATAATTCTATCGAATTTCTTCTTTTGATAGAAATTCTTCGTAAAAACCTTTTAATTTGTTGCTTTCGCGGACAACTTCGCCTAAAACAATAATGGCTGGTGAACCTAATTGTTTTTGTTTTACAACTTCTAAAATCGAATCTACTGTTCCAATTCCAACTTTTTCTTCTGCCGTTGTTCCGTTTTGAATGATTGCAACAGGCAAATTTCCTCTATCTTCTTTTTGAAACAAATCGATTATTTGAGGCAATTTGTGCATTCCCATCAAAATCACGACTGTTGCAGATGATTGTGCTGCTAAAGCTACATCTGAAGATAATTTTCTATCTGAAGTTGTTCCCGTAATTGCCCAAAAGCTTTCTGAAACTCCTCTTTTTGTGATCGAAATTCCCTGACTTGCCGGAACTGCCACTACTGATGAAATTCCCGGAACTACGATTGTTTCAATTCCGAAGCTTTCTGCAAAATCAACTTCTTCTCCGCCTCTTCCGAAAATAAATGGATCTCCGCCTTTTAGTCGAACTACATTTCCGTAAGTCAAAGCATTATCAACAATCAATTGATTGATTTGATCCTGCGTATAGGCATGATTTCCGATTCGTTTTCCAACAAAAATTCTAATCGCATTTTTAGGTGCGTAATCCAGAATTTCTTCGTTGGCCAAAGCGTCGTACAAAACCACATTAGCTTCAGCCAATGCTTTTACAGCTTTCAGCGTAAGTAAATCGGGATCGCCCGGACCTGCACCTACTAAAGTTATTTTGGGTTTTATATTATGCATTTGCTAATTCCTGTGCTCTGAAAGTTTCGATTTTATCAAAGAAAACAGTTGCTTGTGCAATGTAATCTTTAGCGAAAGCTTCAGATGGTTCATTTTTATTAATCTGGTAAACCAAATCTTTAAAAGTTGAGTTTAATTCAATTTTATTAGTGTCGATAAAAACAGTATCAAACAAATCAACGATTCCTGCGTGGTGATTTGTTTTTTGGTTTTCTGCCAATAACAATGCTTTTGCACCGTTTACAAATCCTGCGTAAGCATGATAAATCGCATCTGACCATTTTTTCTCATCGAAAGATTCCTGAGCCAAAATGAGTTTCTCTTTAGCTTCAAACAATAATGTTGCAACTAAATCGATCACAACTCCAGCACATTCTCCAACTCCAACTGCTTTTACGTAATTGTCTGCGTTACCCCAATCCACAAAATCGGCTTCTGTTAAATTGGTTACATCTGCATACGGTTTTAAGATTTCGTAGAAATACTTTTCTCCTTTTGAGTCATAATAATCAAGGAATTTTTGTCCGCTTCCGTTAGCATCAAAATCATTTAAGATGGTACGCAATGCATCAGGACCTCTACGGCTTGGCACTTTAATTACTTTATCAGCAAAACGTCCTGCTCCGTTTCCTAATCTTCCTCCACCCAATAAAACTTGTAAAGCCGGAGCTACTAGTTTTCCTGAGTTGATAGACATTCCTTGGAATCCAATTGCAGACATGTTATGTTGTCCGCAGGCATTCATACAGCCTGAAATCTTAATTTCGATTTCGCGGTTGTTTAAATACTGTGGATATTCTGTACTTAAAACTCTTTCTAATTCTTCTGCAATACCGGTACTACTTGCAATCCCCAAGTTGCAAGTATCAGTACCCGGACATGCCGTAATATCTCCAACCGAATTATATCCTAATTGAACAAAGTCAAGTTTGGCTAATTCTTGATAAAAGAAAGGAAGATTCTCTTCTTTTATGTTTCGTATTACAATATTTTGACGCAATGAAAAACGTAATTCATTTGCTCCGTAATTTTTAATTAAATCGGCTAATAATCTTGCTTTATCGGTATAAAAATCTCCTAATAAAACTTTGATTCCGATTGCATAATAACCGTCTTGTTTCTGTTTGATTACATTCGATTTTTTCCACGCTTCATACGCTTCTGTGTCTTCGATTGTAACTTGTGGAACTTCTAATAACGGTTCTGTAATTGGTCCGTCGAAAGCAGTTGTATCAATTTCGTATGTTTCAAAAGCGATTGCTTTTTTCTCTTTTTCAACCAAATCAAGGAAAGCATCTTTCCCCATTTCTTTGATTAAGAATTTCATACGCGCTTTCATTCTTTTTGCACGCTCTCCGTATCTGTCGAAAATACGAATGATTCCTTCTGCTGTTGGAATGATTTCGTTTACGGGAACGAATTCTGAAAGTAATTCTGCATGCGCTGGCTGAGATCCTAAACCTCCTCCAAACATGATTTTGAAACCTTTTTGTCCGTCTTTTATTTTCGGAATAAATCCTAAATCGTGTAGATAACTCAAAGCAGTGTCTTCATCTGAAGAAGAGAACGAAATTTTGAATTTACGTCCCATTTCCTGACAAATTGGGTTTCTCAACAAGTATTGGAACAAACCATGTGCATAAGGCGAAACATCAAATGGCTCGTTTACATCTACACCTGCTAATTCGCTCGCTGTAATATTTCTAACGGTGTTTCCACAAGCTTCACGCAACGTAATATCGTCTTTTGCCAATTCTGACCAAAGCTCAGGCGTTCTATCCAAGCTTACATAGTGAATCTGGATATCCTGACGTGTTGTAATGTGCAAACGTCCTGTAGAATATTTGTCTGAAACTTGTGTAATACGCACCAATTGCTCGCTGGTAACTTTTCCATAAGGCAATTTGATACGAATCATTTGAACGCCTTCCTGACGCTGACCGTAGATTCCGCGCGCTAAACGAAGACTACGAAAACGCTCATCATCAATTTTTCCTCCGCGGAATAAGTGAATCTTTTTTTCTAATTCGATAATCTCCTTCTGAACTACCGGATTTTCTATTTCTGTTCTAAAACTTTCCATTTCTCTTTAGTTGTTGGTTGTTAGTCGTTGGTTGTTGGTTTGCTGGCAGATAACGATCAACCAAAAACCATCAACTATCAACTAGCGAATGAATCCTACTCCTGCTGTTGTGTTTGTTGCTGTATCAATTAAGATGAAAGCTCCGTTTGATTTGTTTTCGTTGTATGAATCAAAATATAACGGCTTGCTTAATTTGATCGTTACTTCTCCAATTTCGTTTATGGCTAATTGTGAAGCTTCTGTCGTTCCAGAGTAATCTGTTGCAATTGTATTTTTAATGCTTTCTACTTTTGCTAAAACTCTGTTGGTATTGTGCTGTACCAAATATTTAGTTCCCGCAACCAATTTTTTACTGTCCATCCAGCAAACTGTTGTCGTAATATCTTTTTCAATTTTTGGGAGCTCATCTGATTTTACAATCATATCACCTCTCGTTACATTGATATCATTTTCTAATTCGATTGTAATTGAAGAACCTGCTGTAGCTTCATCAAATTGCTTATCGAAAAAGTGAATTTTAGATACTTTTGATTCTGTTAACGATGGAAGAACTGTTACAGCATCTCCAACTTTAATTGAGTTTCCGTACAATTTTCCAGCGTATCCTCTAAAATCGTGGTATTCTTCTGTTTTTGGACGAATAACCGTCTGAACTGGAAAACGTGCTTTTCCTGCTTCGTACACATCATGAGAATGTAATCCTTCTAAATGCTCTAGAACAGTTTGCCCTTCATACCAAGGCATATTCTCCGATTTGTCCACAACGTTTCCGCCGTTGATTGCACTTAACGGAATGTAACTTACGTTTTGCTCTTTGAAAGTACTTTTTGCATTTAAAGCCTCAAAATCAGCTTTGATTTTATTGAAAACTTCTTCAGAGTAATCTACTAAATCCATTTTGTTGATAGCAACAATTACTTCTTTCACTCTCAATAAATTGTTGATGAAAAAGTGACGGTAAGTTTGCTCAATAACGCCTTTTCTGGCATCGATCAAAATGATAGAAACCTGAGAAGTCGAAGCTCCTGTAACCATGTTTCTAGTGTATTCTACGTGCCCTGGAGTATCGGCAATAATGTAACTTTTCTTTGCAGTCGAAAAATAAATGTGCGCAACATCAATCGTGATTCCTTGCTCTCTTTCTGCTACCAATCCGTCAGTTGCCAAAGAAAAATCAAGGTAATCGTATCCTTTTTGTTTACTGCTTTTTTCGATTGCTTCTATTTTATCAGTTGTCAACGATTTTGTATCGTACAATAATCTCCCGATCAAAGTACTTTTTCCGTCATCTACACTTCCTGCTGTTGCTATTTTTAAAACGTCCATCTTATATATTGTTTCAGGTTTAAAGTTTCAGGTTTCATGTTATCTCGAAACTTAAATCTGTATGTTTTTGTTTTCTTGATTCTAACTTTTAATTTTTAATTCTCGATTTTTAACTGAATTAAAAGTATCCTTGCTGTTTTCTCTTTTCCATTGCAGCTTCAGAACGTTTATCATCGATTCTGGCTCCTCTTTCAGAAATGGTTGATGATCTGATTTCACCAACTACTTCTTCGATTGTTGCTGCGTAAGATTCAACAGCTGCAGTACAACTCATATCTCCAACGGTTCTGAAGCGAACAATTCTTTCTTCGATTTGTTCGTCTTCTTCTTGGTACACAAAAGGAGAATGCGACCAGATTAAACCGTCTCTCAAAAAAACTTTTCTTTTATGCGAGAAATAGATTGACGGAATCTCGATTTTTTCTTTCTCGATATAACTCCAAACATCTAATTCTGTCCAGTTTGAAATTGGGAAAACACGAACGTTTTGTCCATTTTCAATTTTTCCATTTAAAATATCAAACAATTCAGGTCTTTGATTTTTTTCGTCCCATTGTCCGAAATCATCACGAACAGAGAAAATACGTTCTTTTGCTCTTGCTTTCTCTTCATCACGACGCGCACCCCCAATACAAGCATCAAACTTAAATTCTTCAATCGCATCTAAAAGTGTGGTTGTTTGCAAACTGTTTCTACTAGAATATTTTCCAGTTTCTTCAACTACTTTTCCTTCATCAATAGCATCCTGAACATTACGAACGATCAACTCTAAACCTAACTCTTCTACCAATTTATCTCTGAAAGCGATTGTCTCAGGAAAATTGTGTCCCGTATCAACGTGCAAAAGAGGAAACGGAATCTTAGCAGGGAAAAATGCTTTTTGCGCCAAACGCACTAACGTAATAGAATCTTTTCCTCCTGAGAAAAGTAAAACCGGTTTGTCAAACTGTGAAATTACTTCTCTGAAAATGTATATCGCTTCACTCTCTAAAGCGTTTGTTTTTAATACTGAACTCATTGTTTTTTTGTTTGATATTTTGTTTGTGGATTTTTTTGTTTCAGGTTTAAAGTTTCAAGTTTTTCACCTAATCTAAAATCTCCACTCTTTATTCTATAATCTTTATTCTATAATCTTTATTCTATGCTCTAGCAAAAAGTCTTGCCTCTTGCTTCTTTCTTCTAAAAAGTCTACTCTTTTTTAGCGCTATGTAAACCACACTCTTTATGGCTTGATTCCCACCACCATCTTCCTGCTCTGATGTCTTCTCCTGGGAAAATTGCTCTCGTACAAGGCGCACATCCAATACTTACGAAACCTTGTTTATGTAAAGCATTTTGAGGAACATTGTTTTCTGACAAATACGTTTCAACTTCTTCTAAAGTCCATTTTAGTAACGGATTGAATTTGATGATTTCGAAATTTCCGTCGTATTCAAACAAACTTAAATCTTGTCTGTTTTCTGATTGTTCGGCTCTTAATCCTGTAATCCAAACTGAATTTCCTACCAAAGCTTTTCTCAACGGAAGCACTTTTCGAATAAAACAACATTCTTTTCTGTTTTCAACTGAATCGTAGAAGCTATTTGGCCCTTTTGTCTGAAGCAAATTTTCAACTGATGCTGCTTCTGGAAAATAAACTTCAATCGCTCTTTTGTATTTTTTTAATGTTTTATGAAAAACATCATACGTTTCCTGAAATAATCTTCCTGTATCTAAAGTAAACACCTTAATATCTGTGTTACTTTTTGCAATAAAATCGGTAATTACCTGATCTTCCTGACCGAAAGAAGTCGAAAAAATGACTTTTCCCGGAAATTCTTTTGCTAAAAAAACTAAGGTTTCGTCAAGCGAAAGATTTTTAGTTTTCTCTAATAATTCTTGTACAATAATCGCACTCATAAATCTTTTCCTTTCTAAAATTATCTTTACAATAATTTAGATAATGTTTTTAAACTCAATATTATAATTAGAATCCCAACTGCAACCATCATTGGTTTTCTTTTGATTTTATTTACTAAATAAGCTGCCAAAGGCGCTGAAACGACTCCTCCTAAAATCAATCCGATGATCACCTGCCAGCCGTGGATTCCTCCGAAAAGCATAAAGGTGATACCGCTTGCAAATGAAATCGCAAATTCAGCTGCGTTTACTGACCCAATTGTATATCTTGGATTTCTTCCTCTTCCTAATAAAGTAGAAGTTACGATTGGCCCCCAACCTCCGCCTCCAACAGAATCCATAAATCCGCCAAAAACAGCTAAAGCGCCCAATTTTTTAGTTTTCTTTTTTACTATACTCTTTTTTAATGCCTTTCTGATAATAACAATTGCTAAAATCATCATATAAACTGCAATAAAAGGCTTAATAACGTCGCCATCAATTACATCAGACAATAAATAAGCTCCTGTAATCGAGCCTAAAACTCCGGGAATCAATAAATGCTTTACCAGTTTTTTATTAATGTTTCCGAAACGATGATGCGAAAGTGCCGATGCTCCCGTTGTAAACATTTCTGAAACGTGAACTGCTGTACTACTCACAACTGGCGGCACTCCGTAAGCCAATAAAAATGACGTTGAAGTTGCTCCGTAACCCATTCCTAAAGTACCATCAACCAATTGAGCAAAAACTCCAATGGCCAAAAACACTAAAAACTCCGCATTAAAACCATTCACAAATCCATCCCACGTAAATTCTGCGTGATGATTATAAATTAGTGTAGCCACTAAACCTAACAACAAAAGTACAGGTATCACAACCCATAAATTTTCCTTTGATAAAGCATTAGACTTTACCGCTGTGTTGTTTAACTTAAGTTCATTTTCCATGTTTTAAGAATTTGTTTTTGCTCTTAAAAATCCATTACCCTATCGGCTTAGTAGATTACTTTGCAAATGTACTACATATTTTGAAATATCAAAACAATATATTTACTTTTTTACAAGAGCTATTCTACTCTAAACCAATATAGAAGATATTTAAAGAACGATTAGTAAATTAATTTAACAAATTATGCACTGCCTCTTAAAATCTAAACAGCGCACCCTAATTTTGTGATTTGTAAAAATACACATTTAATCTCTACCAAATCTATAGGATAATTGTAAAAATGTTATTATTTTAGCGCCAAATTTTTTTTATGGATTTTCAGATTGGTCTTGTAATTGCGGGTTTAACAGTAGGCTTTATTGTTGGGTTAACAGGTGTTGGCGGTGGTTCTTTAATGACTCCTATTTTATTATATTTTGGCATTTCTCCAACAACCGCAGTAGGAACCGATTTACTTTACGCCGCTTTTACCAAAGCTGGAGGAGTATTTGTACATAATAAGAAGGGAAACATCAACTGGAAAATTACAGGCTGGCTTACTTTAGGAAGTGTTCCCGCCGCCTTATTGACTTTATGGATTTTAAATAGTATTAAAACCGATATTGAAACTATAAATCGCGTTATTAAATACAGTTTAGGATGGGCCTTATTGTTTACTTCTGTAGCAATTATATTTAAAAAGAAACTTTTGGCTTTTTCTCAAAAGCATGCTGGAGATAAGTTTCATAGCGAAAGCACGACTCAAAATATGCTGACTATTGGAATTGGCGTTTTATTGGGAGCAACAGTAACCTTAACATCTATTGGAGCTGGAGCACTCGGAACTGTCACTTTATTTTTTCTTTATCCATTATTACCGACTCCTCGTTTAGTTGGAACCGAGATTGCGCATGCTGTTCCTTTAACTTTAGTTGCTGGAATCGGACATGCTTCAATGGGAAATTTAGATTTAGGATTATTAGGTCAATTACTAATGGGATCTCTTCCAGGAATCTATATGGGAAGTATGCTAAGCGGAAAAGTGCCCGATCAATTTCTTAGAAATGCTATTGCAGTAATGCTTTTTATGGCTGGATATAAATTGATATTTTAGCATTCAAAACATATATAAACAAAAAGACCAATTCAAAAATAATGAATTGGTCTTTTTATTTGGTTTAAAGCATTTCTAAAAAGCAATATCTGCCAAAGAATTACTTTCTAATATTTTAAGTGTATTATCTCTAACCTCTGTCATTAAACGTCTTGCAGCACAGGTTGATTCATCATCGCAGTCATCGCATTTTTCGTAGAAATTATGGCTTGCACAAGGCAATAACGCAATTGGTCCTTCCAGAATGCGGTATACTTTAGCCATACTGATATCTTTGGGATCTTTTATCAGGTAATAGCCTCCGCCTTTGCCTTTTTTTGCTCCCAGAAAACCTGAATTTCTTAGCAATAACAAAATACTCTCTAAAAATTTAATTGAAATGTGCTCGCTTTTTGCAATTTCTGCAATTTGTACAGGCTCATTATTCTCACGTCTCGCTAAATAAGTTAAAGCTTTAATTCCGTATTTTGTTTTCTTTGAAAGCACTATTTTATATTTTAAATTGTAGAATGCAGATTTTAGATTTCCTAAAAATGAACAAACTCCATATTATTCTGCAACAAAAATAGACTTTTTAAATGAGAAAAATAATAGTTAGATAGTTAAATTCTACTAATTCTATCAAATTACTTCGTTAGTCCCAATTAAATTGAATTCATGAAACATTCTCATTTCTTCTTCCAAAGCTTTTTTGTTAACTACATAAGTATGAGAGATAGAATCATGCCAACCTCGCGATCCTCCCAAAAAAGTAAATGCATCAAACGGAATAAAACGACACAAGCTTCTTCTAAAAATAGTGGCAAAATCTGGTTTTTGTCCATTTTCATCTACCACAACAGTTCCTGTGATAAATTTTGCAATCGATCTTGCAAACAATCCTTCCATAACCAAATAATAAGCAAACGAAATAACAATAGCAATAACATTCCATCCAAAATCTCCCAGATTATCCATCCAAACTCCAAGCTCTATAAATCCTAAACCAATTAAAACTCCCAGAAAAACGGTAACCATTACAAAGACAACAATCGAAAAGAACAGATCTATAAGGTAATTTAAAAAACGTGCTCCGCTGGAAGCTAGCAATTTATCATCTAGAATGTAAGTAGTGTTGCTCATATGTTAATAGGTTATTTTTACTAAATATAGTTTGTTGATTACAACAAAAATATACTTTTTACATCAACAACCATAAAAAAGAATGACGATTTTTAACAGTAATAAATTTACAGTTAAAAATCGTCAAAATATAATTCAGAAATCTAAAAATCTGAAGTTTAAAATCTTAAATTAAAAAAGCGCTTGCTTTAAATCTGCGATTACGTCTTCTACAGTTTCTAAACCAACAGAAACACGAACCAAACCTTGTGTGATTCCAACTGCTAGTTGATCTTCTTCAGATAATTTGCTGTGCGTTGTAGACGCTGGATGCGTAACAATTGTTCTTGTATCTCCAATATTTGCTGATAATGAACAAAGTTGAATTGAATTCAAGAATTTTCTTCCAGCTTCAATTCCGCCTTTAATTTCAAATGCGATGATATTTCCACCCGCTTTCATTTGCTTTTTAGCGATTTCGTATTGTGGATGTGATTTCAAGAACGGATATTTTACACTGTTTACGTTTGGATGGCTTTCTAAAAATTCAGCCACTTTTAAAGCATTTTCGCAGTGTCTGTCTACACGAACAGCCAATGTTTCTAAACTTTTTGAAAGAACCCACGCATTAAACGGTGATAAAGCTGGCCCTGTATTTCTTGAAAATAAATAAATCTGTCTGATTAACTCTGCATCTCCAACTGTAACTCCACCTAAAACTCTTCCTTGTCCGTCAATTAATTTTGTCGCTGAGTGAATTACTAAATGTGCTCCAAATTTAATTGGCTGCTGTAAATATGGCGTTGCAAAACAGTTGTCAATAATTAAAATCAAGTTATGTTTTTTAGCAATATTTCCTAACAATTCTAAGTCAATTACATCAACTCCAGGATTTGTTGGAGATTCGGCGTATAATATTTTTGTGTTTGGTTTAATGAAACTTTCGATCGTTTCTGGTTTATTGATTTCGAAATAAGAAGTTTCAATATTCCATTTTGGAAAATAAGTCATAAACAAAGCGTGAGTCGAACCGAAAACACTGCTTGCAGAAACAATATGATCTCCAGAGTTTAACAATGCCGCAAAAGTAGAATATACCGCTGCCATTCCTGTTGCAAAAGCATAACCAGAATCAGCGCCTTCCATTTTGCAAATTTTCTCCACAAATTCGGTTGTATTTGGGTTGCTGAAACGGCTGTAAATATTTCTTTCTTTTTCTTCTGTAAAAGAAGCTCTCATGTCTTCAGCATCTTCAAAAACGAAGCTTGATGAAAGGTACAAAGGTACCGAATGTTCTAAATATTGCGATCTTTCTAATTGTGTTCTAATGGCTTGTGTTTCAAAACCAAATTCTTCTGTATTCATTGTGTTGTTTTTTGTTTTTTTTGTTTGAAGTTTCAGGTTTAATGTTTCAAGTTATTACTAAACTTAAAATTCAAACTGTCTAAAGAAATTTTCTAATTTCCTTAATTGACTAATTATCTAATTTACAAAGCTTCGTTGTTCAAGACAACTTTGTAGCTAATTGTTGCTGTTGGCTCAACCGTTTTAGCAACTGAACAGTATTTTTCAAATGAAAGTTGCGCTGCTTTTTTTGCTTTATCAGGATTGATTTCTCCTTCTAAATAAAAAACCACATCAATTTCTTTAAAAGGTTTTGCTTCTTCGATTTGAACACGCGTTCCTTCTACCTCAGCATTAAAAGAAGTGATTTCCTGACGTTGTTTCTTTAAAATTGAAATCATATCGATAGCGCTGCATCCTGCAACTCCCATTAACACTAATTCCATTGGGCTAGCACCCAAATCGCTTCCGCCAAACTCGGCTCTGCTGTCAACGTCAACTACGTGTCCGCGTTCATTTTTTACTTTAAAATGAAATGCGTCATTTACTCTGTTAAGTGTTACTTTCATTGTGTTGTTATTTTTTTGTTTTTTTTTATTCTTGTCATTGCGAGGAACGAAGCAACCCCACTACAATTACACAAAGCTTGATTTAGCAAATGTGATTGCTTCGTTCCTCGCAATGACAAACTAGACTTTTTACCCTTTATCAGACAATCTCAAAATATCTCCAAAAACTCCTCTCGCTGTTACTGCAGAACCTGCACCGGCTCCCTGAATAACAATTGGACGATCTCCGTAAGATTCTGTGTAAATTTCGAAGAAAGAATCAGAACCTTTTAATCCGCCTAATGCAGTATCTTTTGGCACTGAAACTAATTTAACTTCTAGATTTCCTTTGTCATTTTGTAAATCTCCAGACAATTCACCAATGTACCTTAAAACGTGATTTGGC
Source organism: Flavobacterium tistrianum (assembly GCF_003254545.1). Classification (GTDB taxonomy): domain Bacteria; phylum Bacteroidota; class Bacteroidia; order Flavobacteriales; family Flavobacteriaceae; genus Flavobacterium; species Flavobacterium tistrianum. Next base: position 237,528 of record NZ_QJRH01000071.1, on the reverse strand, counting down.
TGTTGGTCTGCTTTTATTTTAGCATAAATTGGATCGAATTCTTTCAATTTAGTCAAGAAATCAGCAGCGCTTCCTTCACGTAAGTGGTCTGGAATTAGGTTTTGAATTGATATTTCTTCAAACTCGTTTTGCAAGTCTAATTCTCTAGCTAAAATTAATAATTTTCTACCAACGTCATTTCCGCATAAATCCTCACGCGGATCTGGTTCTGTATATCCGTTATCAATCGCTTCCTGCAAGATTTCGCTGAACGGAGCGTCTTTTGCAGAGAAATTATTAAATAAATAGCTCAATGTTCCAGAGAAAACCCCTTTAATTTTAGTAATATTTTCTCCTGAAAGGTGCAATAATTTGATTGTATCAATTAAAGGTAATCCTGCACCAACATTGGTTTCATATAAGTAATTCTTTTGATTTTCTGCTAACGCTTTTCTCAATTCTTTATAAAAACCGTAGCTTAACGTATTGGCCACTTTATTTGAAGAAATCAAGTCGAAACTGCTTTCTACAAGCGGAATATAGTTTTCTACGAAAGCCGCACTTGCCGTATTATCGATTGCAATTAAGTTTTCTAAATGATGTTCATTCGCATAAGCGATAATATCTTTTATTGTATAAGCTTCTCCTTTTGTCTGAATATCGTTTTTCCAGTTGTCTGTAACTCCGTATTTGTTCAAAAGTAGCTTTTTTGAATTCGCTATAGCGAAAACATTCAGCTTAATATCTTTACGTTTTTCAATTGCTGAAGCCGATTCTAAAATCTGGTTGATTAAAGTTCCGCCAACCAATCCGTGACCGAAAATTGCGATGTTGATCTTTTTAGAAACTCCAAAAATCTCTCCGTGAATAACGTTTAGCGCTTTGTTTAATTCCTCTTTTTTAACAACCAAACTCACGTTTTTACCCGTAACCGTATTGTTAAACAAAATCGGAACAATTTTATTTTTGATTAAAGCCGTATAAGGTTTGTGGAAAGTGCTCAAATCCTGACCAATAATCGAAATTACCGATACGTTATCTGTAACTGTAATCTGATTTACGTCTTTAGAATAAAAGTCATTTTCGAACTCTTTTTCTAATTCAACCATTGCAAGAGTAGCTTTTTCTGTTGCCACCACAAGACCGATTCCTCTTTCAGATGAACCTTGAGAAATGATACTTACACTGATATTGTGATCTCCCATTACTTTAAAAATTCGGGCATCGACTCCTGCTTTTCCAAGTAATCCGCGCCCTTCAAGATTTACAAGAGATACATTTTCTAAAACAGAAAGCGTTTTAATTCCTTCTTTCGAAGAATCTGAAGTGATTAATGTTCCTCGGTTTTCGTGATTGAACGTATTTAAAATACGTAACGGAATATTTTTCTCTAACAAAGGAATAATCGTCTTAGCATGAAGAATCGTTGCTCCAAAATTGGCTAATTCGTTCGCTTCATTAAACGATAAATATTCTATCTTCTTAGCATCAGCAACTAAATCTGGATTTGCAGTATAGATTCCGTCTACGTGCGTGAAGTTTTGAAGTTCTTCTGCATTTAAATAATTTGCGATTAACGAAGCGGTATAGTTACTGCCATTTCTACCTAAAGTAGTTGTGTCGTTGTTGTTATTAGATCCAATGAAACCTGTAACTATATTAACCGTTTCTCCGTTATGTTCTTTAAAATAATTGACTACGTTTTTCTTTGAAAGCTGTTCTAATGGCTGTGCATCACCAAATTTAGAATCGGTTTTCAGCAAATCTCTTGTGTCTACAAAATTGGCTGGAATTCCTTTTTCCAATAAAATTGCTGTCAATAATTTAGCCGAAAGCAATTCACCTTTTGACAAAATCTGATCTTTGATTTTTTTGCTATAATCGCCAATTAAACTTACACCTTCAAAAAGTTTGTCTAAGACGTTAAATTCTTCAGACAAATCAACTTGAGGATAATCTGATATTTGATATTTTTTAAAATTCTCTAATAATTCTTTATAACTGCCATTTTTAGCAGCAATGCTTAAGATAAATTCAAGCTCGTCTGTCGCATTTCCGCGCGCAGAAACTACAACGGCAATTTTTTCACCTTGATTTACTTTATCAGAAATGATTGAAACAACTTTGTTAAGTCCTTCTCCGTTTGCTAACGATTTACCTCCAAATTTTAATACTTTCATTTTATTTCTTTATTGTTTCTGCCTTAAAAATGTCGGCAAGTAAATGATCTAATTGTTTGTACTCGATTAAAAAAGCGTCATGTCCGTGAACCGAATCAATTTCGCTGTAGATAACATTGTCTTTAAATTTCTTTAATTCTTCGTAGGTTTCTACGTTTTCTTTTGCTGTGAAAAACAAATCTGAATTGATTCCTATGATATGAATTGAAGCTTTTGTTTGAGACAATAAGTTTTCAAAACTTTCACTATTTCTAGTAATATCAATTGTTTTAAGCAACTGATTCATTAATTTATAAGAAGACAACTGAAATCTTTTCTGCAATTTTTTCCCGTGATGCGCCAACCAGCTTTCGATATTAAAAATCAAAAGATCTTGATTGATTGTTCTTTGGAATTTTTCTTTGAAAGATTCTGGCGAACGGTAACAAAGCATTGCATGAATTCTAGCGTCTTCGATTGGTTTTGAAGAATTGTTTAGAATTTGCTCTTGCAGGAAGCAATTGGCAATAAGCCAATCTGTCGATTTCCAATCGCTTGCAATCGGAATAAGGTTTTCTGTAATATTTGGCGCTAAAGCTAAGATTTCCCAAGCGATTCCGCCACCAACAGAACCTCCGATAATTGCAAAAAGTTTTTCAATCTGTAAAGCTTTTACACCTTCGATAAAGATTCTAGCAATATCTCTCGCAGTAAAGTCAAGATAGTTTTCGATTAAAAAAGAATTATTTCCGTTTCCAGGAACATCAAAAGCTAAAATGGTATAAACAGAAGTGTCTATGGTTTTACCTTCTCCAATTAAATCATTCCACCAGCCGTTTTCGCCCGTAACCTGAGAGTTTCCTGTTAAGGCATGATTAACCAAAACGATTGGTGCACTGTGCAAGGACTGACCTGCCAATGTAAAATGTAACGGGATAGAATGAAAAGCTGCACCACTTTCTGTGATGAATTCTTGAATTATAATAGGGTTTGGTATATTTTCCAATTTCAAATCTGTTGTATTATGATTTGTATATGGAAATATTAGAAAGAAAAACTAGGTTTAACTAGAAAAAATCTTGTTGTTATCTTTCCACGTTTGGCGTGGTAGAATGTAGCACCTTCTTCGTTTTACCGAAGGGTTGCTAAGGCTTCATCGGGTCTAATCCCTCGTCCTTTCTTTATAACATTTCAATACGTGTTTGAACTTAACGAGTGCAAATTAACTACTATTTTCTTAAACAAACAAATTTTATCTAAAAGTGTTTGTTAAATTTCTGAGACTTACTTTAGCAAAAACTATTATACGCAAAAATTTACCGAACAAAAATGCCCAGTAAAATTAAGCAGGTTTTACCCTAGTTTATGATGCTTTTTCTGTTTAGATAAAAAGCGTGTCATTTTCTTTTGAATACATCAAAAACAATAAAGAGTTCGGTGCTTTTTTCTCAGCTCCTTTAGCTTCTTCTGTGATTCCAGCCTCAGTTATTCCGAATCTTGGATGAGCCAATTCGTTTGTTGGCGGCGGATTATTTTTTCTTGTCCTTCTGTTTTTCAAATTTGAAATTTTTTCTGCTAAGTAGTTCAATGTGCTCATGATATTAAGTTTTAGTTAAGTTGTGTTTTATAATCTTTATTTCTCGTTTATCTTTTTGTTAATTCGTTTTATCGAATAAAAAAACCCTTTTGGATTTTTATGATACCAAAAGGGTTTAAGTTTTTACACTCACGTATACTTTTAGTATCAACAGACGTATGCGCAAATAAGCGCGACAGTAAACATCTTGTTCATCTGTAAGGATTTATTCATCTGTGATTTATATTGTATTTTATTTAAATTCTGCATTTGTATTAAATTAAAAAGCCTCCTAGATATTTCTTAGGAGGCTCTTACTATATTATTATTGTATTCTTACAATTTTTTTAAGCAATAGACACCCCAGCCTCGGTCTTAACCGAAATGGCACAAAACATTTTGTTGACTTTTAAGTTCATTTGATTTCTAGTAGTTTTTGGGTATAACAAATATGCAAATATTTTTTTTATTACACAAATTAAATTCAAGAATTTAATTACAAAAATCGTTGAAAATGTGTTTTTTAGCGTCAAAAAACATCTTACAAAAATGAAAACGAAATAACACAAGTAAAAAACTTACAAAACAAGCTTAATTTTCTTCATAACTCCATTTGACAAATCAATTTATCAAAGAACTTTTTTCTTTTTTTTCTAAAAAATTACAGCCAAACCGCTTCTTTAGTCCTAATTCGCTCTACAATTTTTAGGATATCGGTTATAATTCCTCTTGAAATTGCCTGTTTACATGGCGGAGCGCTCTGAATTACGATCGGAGTATCGGCGTAAGATTTGGTATAAATCTCAAAAATAGTGTCGGAACCTTTCAATTGTCCTATTGGAGAAGCTAATGGTTCTGAAATTAATTTGGCTTCTAAAGTGTTTTTTTCCACATCAAACTCTCCTACAAAACGGAGCACATGATTTTCTGCCTGAGTAATTTTGGCGATTTTAAAAGATTTATCTACAGCCTCTTTGTCGAGCACTCCATTTTTTTCTAAATGCTCTTCCGTTATAAAGGGTTTGATTTTAATGTCTGAAAGCTCAAAATCTTTTCCAATTTCTCTGGCCAATATCAAAAGTTTTCTTGCGGTATCATTCCCTGATAAATCTTCTTTAAAATTTGATTTCATTAAACCTAAAAGACTGGCATCTTTTAAAACAGACGAAAACGAAACGTCTTCTGATGAAAATCGATTGAAAACATAACTCAGATTATCTGAGAAAACCCCTCGAATCTTTGTGATTTTTTCTCCCGAATAATACAAATCTCTTAAGGTCTGCAAAACAGGAATTCCAGTTTCAACAGATGTTTCATACAAAAACTCTTTGTCGTACTTTTTAAGATTTGCTCTCAGTTCTTTATATAGATCTATCGGAAGTGTATTGGCTTTTTTATTTACAGCTACAATATTAAATCCGTTTTTAATTAAGGTATTGTAATGTTTCACCAATTCATCACTAGCTGTTGCATCTACGGCAATTAAGTTTTCAAATTCATTTTCTTGTGCAAATTCGACAATATCTTCTACCTTAAAAGGAACTGCCAATTGTCTGAAATTGGTTTCCCAAGAATAGCCTACGCCTTCTTTCTCAAAAAAAGCAACCGTAGAATTGGTTATAATTGGAAAATGAAAATCGACATTTTTGCTTTCGAGAAAAAAATCCTGACTTTCAATAATCTGATTAATCAAAGTGCTTCCGATATTTCCAATTCCGAAAAGGATAATGTTTATTTTAAGCTTTGACATAATTTCTAACATTTTAGTTTTCAACTATAGTTAAGACTTACTGCTGTGCGTCTCTACATATGGTTTAAATTTTATAATGGTGTTTTTCATAAAAAATTACCTTTAGCAAAACCACTCGCTAAAGGCAATTTTTCAAACAAAAAACAAAAAAACCTAATTTTTATTGATACTGAATTGAGAAAGCGACACGCTCTCAAAAACAGTTTGCAGATCTGCAATTAAATCTTCTATATCTTCAATTCCAACAGATAAACGAATCAAATCTTTAGAAACTCCTGTTTCTATTTGTTCCGCTTCTGTTAATTGTTGGTGTGTAGTACTTGCTGGATGGATAATCAGTGATTTTGTATCACCAATATTGGCTAATAGAGAGAATAATTTTGTGTCGTCTACTACTTTTTTGGCCGCATCAAAACCTCCTTTTAATCCGAAAGTGATAATTCCGCTTTGGCCTTCTGGTAAATATTGTTTAGCTAAATCATAATATTCATTTGATTTTAAACCTGGATAATTTACCCAGACTACCTCATCTTGTTTTTCTAACCATTCAGCTAAAGCCAAAGCATTTTCACTATGTTTCTTGATTCGAATTGGAAGCGTTTCTAGTCCCTGAATAATCTGAAAAGCATTAAATGGACTCAAAGCAGCACCAAAATCACGTAAACCTTCAATTCGAGCTTTTGCAATAAAAGCTGCATTTCCTAAAGCTTCATGATATACTAATCCGTGGTATCCTGCAGATGGCTCGGTAAATTCTGGGAATTTTCCGTTTGCCCAATCAAAGTTTCCAGCATCAATGATAACGCCTCCTAATGAAGTTCCGTTTCCTGCGATATATTTAGTTAAGGAGTGAATTACAATATCGGCACCATATTTAATTGGGTTTAATAAATAAGGTGTCGCAACTGTATTGTCTACTATAAATGGTACTTTGAATGCTTTGGCTTCTGCCGAAATTGCTTTTAAGTCTAGTACGTCTAATTTTGGGTTTCCAAGAGACTCAACAAAGAAAGCTCTTGTATTTTCTTTTGCTGCTTTGGTAAAGTTTTCAGGCTTTGAAGGATCTACAAATGTGGTTGTGATTCCTAATCTTGGCAGGGTAACTTTTAATAGATTGTAAGTTCCTCCGTATAAACTATTTGATGCAACAATATGATCTCCCGCTTTTAGCAAAGTCAATAAAGTTGTGGAAATTGCCGATGTTCCAGAAGCGGTTACTACTGCTCCAATTCCGCCTTCAAGTGCCGCCAGTCGCTGTTCCAAAATATCGTTTGTCGGATTATTCAATCTTGTGTAAATAAATCCAGCTTCGGCAAGACCAAATAAATTGGCGGCATGATCTGCGTTATTAAATACATATGATGATGTCTGGTAAATAGGCACGGCTCTAGTTCCTGCGTTTTTAGTTACGTCGTGTCCTGCGTGTAATGCGTTTGTTGCAAATTTTTGTGTACTCATGATTTCTTAGTTTTTTAAATATTGTTAATACTATATATAAAAGTGGTATTTGACTTTGAAATTGATTTAAGCTAAAAGATCTTCGGCTTCTTCTTCAAGATCATATAGATGAAACAGTAATGATTTCTCTGTTTTTCTCTGCTGTGCAGGATCATATTTTGGAGTTTCAGTCGATAATTCTTCTGAATTGTTATTTCTTAATAGGTATTGAAATGCGATTGTATTTATATCTAATGTATTCATGATTTAAAATTTAAAATGTTGGAAATAAAAAAGCCCTTTCGGATGGCGACCAAAAGGGCTATAGTTTAACTATAACAAAGATTCTACTCTTTCACTTTTGGCAACAGCAATGTGGGATGCACATTTGCATCATCTTACAACACATCATATTTCTTCTTGCTATTGCTTTCATTTTTATATTAATTAATCTTATTTTTTAAATTCGACTATTTCTATAGAGTAAAAGTAGTAAATATTTTTAAACCACCAAATTAAAATTAAATTTTTGTGTTTTCTTTTTTTTGAAATCTCTTTCAAGCCTCTATTTAAAAGGCTTGAAAGAAACTATTTGAATTAAAATTTAAAGCTTAAACGGGCAAAACCAAATCTTCCGTTTAATCCGAATTGAGAAACTGCTCTTGAATACGCAAACTGATTCGCATTTGTCAAATCTGTACTTGGCGCTGGCGACAAAGTTGGAGTTGTATTTGTAAAAGCTGGAGTTGCAGGATTATTTCTGTCTGGATAAACATCTCCTATATTATTAACTCCAATTGTTGCTCTCAAATGTTCGTTGATCTGATATCCTAAAGATAAATCAGTAACCAATTTTGCGCTGTATTCTGGATGTTCGTACACAGAAGAAAATCCGTCTAGGTTAACATCTGTTGCTCCTGGATCTGTAACTTTTCCGAAATAGCTGTTTCTTAAATAAATATCTAGTTTTTTAATATTGAAAGTAGTCATCAAATTGGCTTTCAATTTCGGAATCGCTTCTTCTAAATATACTCGGCTTGATTCTGGAAAGAAAGAATAGATATAAGGTTCTCCTCCAGCATTAACGATAGATTGTGGAATATGCAAATCTCCTACTCTTTTGGTTTCGTTGAAACTAAATGCAAAATCATTTCTAATTGTGAAATCTTGAATTACATCGTATTTCTGAGAAATTACCAAATCAATTCCTTTTGTTTCAGAGTCGATTCCGTTTGTCCAGAACGAAGCTCTTTCTACTCCTTTCAAGTCAAATGCTTGTTGAAACAACGTCAATGCCTCAGCCTGTTCTGGTGAAGTTGCTGCTGCGATCTGCGCATCTGTTGGTCTTGAATATTGTCCAGACAGTACAATTCTGTCGTTGATTCTCGTAAAATAAGCATCAGTTGCAATGGTTATGTTAGCTTCAGGAATTTTGAATGTAAATCCTGTACTGATGCTTTTTGATTTTTCTGGCTTTAAACTTTCAATCCCAATGCTTTTTGCCGCTTGCGAATCGTTTGTAAAATATCCAACTTGATATGGTGCACCGTTTATAAACTGAGTAGAACTTGACTCAAAATATCTTTGCTGTAAAGAAGGCGCTCTAAAACCAGTTTGTCCAGAAATTCTCCAATTGATATTATCATTCAATTTTAAAAGAGAAGCCAGTTTAAATGTAACCGTGTTTCCAAAGTCTGAATAGTTTTCATAACGTGCCGCTCCATTTATAAGCCATTTTTCAGTGGCATTCAATTCTAAATCAACATAAGCCGCTCCACTCTGTCTGTCTTTTTCTTTAGCATCTGAAGGCTGGAATCCTGAAAATCCTTGTGCTCCTGCTCCACGTTTGTTTCCAAAAAAGTCAGTTACAATTAATGGCGAATTGCTTGGTAAAATTCCTGAAACTAAATTTCCGTTTACATCATATAATCCGTAAGAAGCTTCTTCTCCTGCTTTAATCTGGTAATTTTCATATCTGAATTCACCTCCAAAAGCAACGTTCAATCCTGCAAGAACATCATATTTTCTGCTAAAATCTAAATTTGTTGTGCTTTGTAAAAATGAAACTTTTCCGGCATCAAAACTAAAAGGAGAATTTGTGCCTAAAGTTGCATTGATGGTATTATTTACATCATAATTAAAAGAATTTGTACCTAAGTTGGTGCTTAAATCAGTATCAAATCCGAATAATTGTGTGTTTATTCCAACTGCTCCAGAAGCATCTAAAATTTTTGATTCAATTTCTGGCAAGAATCCGTTTTGATACACTTGCGTGAAAGTTCCAGAACCGTTTGGCAATCTGTTAAAGGCATACGATTTACCGCCTCGATAAGAAACGCCTCCAAAAGAATACAAAGAAGTGGTTTCGCTCAAAGGATACTTAGCATTAAAATACAATTGTCCTGCAGCCAACTCAGACTGTCCAACACTCATATTATAATCACTTCTCTGCTGATTTCTGTATGCTAGCTCATTATTAGTAACATCAAAATTTAAAGCCGTCTGCATCTGCGCAATTGTCGATGCCGATGCAATAGCGTTTTGCTGAGCTGGTGTAAAATAGCTTACTTGCGGTGCATATTGCTTTAATGATGATAAAATCTGAGCTGAATTTGCAGTCGTATTAATGTTGCTAAACAAAGAGTTGATTTCTACACCATCTTGTGCCGCTCTATTTTCAACAGCATTATAAGCATTAAAAATAGCATTGCTTCTAATTCCTGCTCTGCTTGTTGCTTGTCTAGTTACGGCAGTTCCTGTAATATTTAAGAAACTTCCCGGTTTGCCTAATGAAGTTCCGTAGTTTAAATCGATTTGAGCTGTTTGTCCGTCTGCTCCTCCTTCAAAATTATTTGATCCTGAAGATAGATTTGCTCCGTATTGAATCCCTCCTGTCAAATAATTAGCGTTTTTCTTTAAAACAATATTGATAACTCCTGCAATCGCATCAGAACCATATTGCGCAGCAGCTCCATCCCTTAAAACTTCTATTCTTTCTATAGCAAAAGACGGAATTGCATTTAAGTCTGTCCCGACAGATCCTCTACCTGGCGATCCGTTTATGTTTACCAAAGCACTGGTATGTCTTCTTTTTCCGTTTACTAAAATTAAAACTTGATCTGGTCCTAATCCTCTTAATTGTGCAGGATCTACGTGGTCTGTTGCATCTGCTGTAGATGTTGGGTTACTCGTAAATGACGGAGCAACATAATTTAAAATTTGAGTTACGCTAGTTTGCGGTGCTCCTTTTGTTATTTCTGATACGTTAAAAACATCTACCGGAACTGGCACGTCTGTTTTAACTCTGTTTTTACTTCTTGATCCAATAATAGTAACTTCAGACAGTTCGTTGTTTTTTAAACTATCTTGCTCTTTTTTATTGTCTTGAGCATAAAGTCCTGAAAATGTCACAAGACCTAAAACGATTAGTACATTTTTCTTCATTTCTTTTTTTACTGAATTAATTATTGTTTTTGGCTTAAAAAAAATCTTACAGGTTTCATTTTGACATAAAAAAAACCTCTGCGGTTCGGCAGAGGTTCTATTTATATTTTTATTGAAAAATAATTACAATAGCGTCTCTGCGGAGAACTCCGGCATCTTACAAGACATCATATTGCAAACTGTAAATTTCATTTGTTTCTTTTGTTTTAACGGGGCAAAGTTGCGAACTATTTTTTAATCGACCAAACAAAAAACAAAATATTTTCTATTACCCTATCAAAATAGTATGCTACTGTTAAATTTCTGCTATAAAAAATAAAAAAAGTTGAACTTTAATTTGCAAATCAAAATGGTTTCATACCTTTGCACCCGAAATAGAGGAAAAATTTGAACTGATTGCAACCTCTTCATAATGAAATGGTTTCGTTATGAATGCTGAAAGATTCATTTCAGCAGTAAAAAATGCTAAAGCAGGAACCCTCCTTTAGCCCTTTTTAGCAATTATTTCCTCGCTTAAATTTAAAATTAATACATTTTTATTACATTATTATGGCTTATTTATTTACGTCAGAATCTGTTAGTGAAGGGCATCCAGACAAAGTTGCAGATCAAATTTCGGACGCTTTAATTGACAACTTTTTGGCATTTGATGCTGACTCAAAAGTTGCTTGTGAAACATTAGTTACAACTGGTCAGGTTATTTTGGCAGGTGAAGTAAAATCGAATACTTATCTAGATGTACAGCAAATTGCACGTGAGGTAATCCGTAAAATTGGATATACTAAAAGTGAATATATGTTTGAAGCGAATTCTTGTGGAATTCTTTCGGCTATTCACGAGCAATCTGCAGATATTAACCAAGGTGTTGACAGAGCTAAGCCAGAAGAGCAAGGTGCTGGTGACCAAGGAATGATGTTTGGTTATGCTACAAACGAAACTGAAAACTACATGCCTTTGGCATTAGATTTATCTCATAAATTATTACAAGAATTAGCAATTTTAAGACGTGAAAACAAAGAAATCACGTATTTACGTCCAGATGCTAAATCTCAAGTAACTTTAGAATATAGCGACGATAACAAACCAACTCGTATTGATGCAATTGTTATCTCAACTCAGCACGATGATTTTGATGAAGAGGCTGCAATGTTGGCTAAAATCAAAAAAGATATCATCGAAATCTTGATTCCTAGAATTATCGCTAAAAACCCAGAGCACGCTCACTTATTTAACGATAAAATCAACTACCATATTAATCCAACAGGAAAATTCGTTATTGGAGGACCTCACGGAGACACTGGTTTAACAGGAAGAAAAATCATTGTTGATACTTACGGTGGAAAAGGTGCTCACGGTGGTGGTGCATTCTCTGGAAAAGATCCAAGTAAAGTGGACAGAAGTGCTGCTTATGCAACTCGTCATATCGCTAAAAACTTAGTTGCTGCTGGTGTTGCTGACGAAATCTTAGTTCAGGTTTCTTACGCAATCGGAGTTGCTGAGCCAATGGGTATTTTCATTGAAACTTACGGAACTTCTAAAGTAAACTTAACTAACGGTGAAATCGCTAAAAAAGTAGAAGCTATCTTTGATATGCGTCCTTACTTTATCGAGCAACGTTTAAAATTAAGAAACCCAATCTACAGCGAAACTGCTGCTTACGGACACATGGGACGTAAACCAGAAACGGTTACTAAAACTTTCTCTGCTCCAGGCGGAAATGAAAAAACAGTTACTGTTGAATTGTTTACATGGGAAAAACTTGATTTTGTTGACCAAGTAAAAGCTGCATTTGGATTGTAATTCAGACTTATAGACTAACTTAGATTATTAGACATCTTAGATTAGCTAAACAGAAAAAGCCGATTTCTAATTCTAGAAATCGGCTTTTATTTTATACTGATAATTCTTTATTAATATGTTCCGTTACTCATTTTAGTTAAAACTTCTTTCATTTGATTTGCAGTTTCTTCATCAACATCACTAGTAATATATTTTACTGCTAAAACCTGTGTTTCAATAGCTTTTTGTGTCTGTCCATCTTTATAATACAATTGCGCTAAAGTGTCTAAATAGTACGGATTGTTTTTAGATATTACCAAGCTATATTCAGACCATTTAATTGCTTCTTTAATAAAGTTTGAATTCTGTGGTTTTAATACCACTGTCCATGCTGCATTGTTGCAAATATCCGAATGGTAAAGCTTAAACGAACTCCATCCATCATAAGAATAACTTGAGCTAGAATCTAAACCTCCAAAAATAGCGTCTAATTTTTCAATCGGACTTGGTCCTGCTAATGTATTATCAAAATACATATTAAACTCTCTTAAATAAGTTATGTTAGAACCATCTTTTTCTTCAATCTGGCTTAAATAGTAGAAGTAATTTCTATAAACATCAAAATTCCCTTTTCCAGAAGCAATGATTTTCTTATAAATTGAATTGATTTTTTCTTTATTCATTTCTCCAGAAACTCCATCTTGAGAAAGATACAGATTTTGCTGCAATGCATCTGAAATTTCAGAAACCATATTTCCAACGGTATGAAGTTCTCCTTGTTTACTATTAAAATCAGCACGATTATTTTCAATATCTTCTGAGTGATTTAGCAAATAATCGATAGCTAAGAAATCTGTATCATTTAGAATTCTGTCTGTACTGAAAAGCTGTTTTGTAAATCCTTGATTTTTGATTTCTTTTATAATAGTCTCAGCCAAATACATGTTTACGGCTTTATCTTTTTGATGTGCCTCAATCAATTTTTTCCATGTTTGAGCTACTTCTTTTTGGTTTAAAGCCGTTTTTGTAATTACAAAATCAGTAGAATTAGGATCGCTTACTGAATAATCTGAATCATAATCATAAGATGTTTCTAATAAAGCGGCTTTATTAAAAGCATTAATTGAGTCTGCATCTGAAGCTTTTTTGTTCTTTAAAACTTTATCTATAGAAAGAAACGCATTTGCTTTTTGAAGCCTCTTATAAAAATCACCATAGTAGCTAAACTGATATTGCTGTGTTGTTAAATCTGATTTTGCAACAGCAAGTACATCACCGTTTTCGTTTAAAACCAATACGCTCGGATCATTGGTTATTTTATTGTTTTTTAGCCATTTTTTATCATCGGCTCCAGCCAAATAATAATTGTAAGTATCATACAGTGCATTATACGAATCATACATATTATATCCAGTCTGTGTTTCCTGTTCTTTTACAAAAGCATCAAAACCTTCTTTTGCTTTTTTGTTTTTGCTGTCAACCACAACAACCAAAAATTTATTGCTGGCTGTTTTTGTAGATTCTATTGCCTTTTTTAAATTGTCCTCAATTTTTAACTTAAAATCATATTTGGTATAAGAAGCAGTAGCATCAACAGGATATGCCGATCCTGCTACTGCTGCAGTGTCTATTAAATTATTTCCAACACTATCTACAGCAAAGCCTCCATAAGAATCAGAATCTTTCCCTGGATAAGTCCAATTTGTAACAGATTGAGTTTCTATCGGAACTACTATTGGAGTTTTAGCTGGCTTCTCATCTTTTTCGTTCACAAATACTAAAGGATCTTTTCCTGCTTGATCAGAAATTCTCAATTCTTTTGTTTTCTTATCAAAAGATCCTGCAAGATTTAAATCGTTCAGAATTGCAAGATCATAGCTAATCGTCACTTCTGAAACATCTTTTGGCAATGCAAATTTATTAACATCGCTTTTTCCATTATAGTCTTCGTAAACCAAATAAAGAAAATCAGTCTTATCTATTTCGAACTCTAAATCATCTTTAGTCCATTCAGGATCTTCTTTCGTTTTAATATCAGAAACTCTCTGGTATTGTACTGCTTCTGTCCCTTTTTGAGTTCCTATGTAAAACGAATAGTATGATGGATTCAAAAACTTAATCTTAACTTTTTTAGCATTTTTATCTTTAACAAAAGAAAGATCAAATCTATTATTTACGGTATTTTTGCTTTTTAAGAAAACTAGCGAATCTCCTTTAATCTCATATCCTCCTGAATAAAAAACCAATTCATACTTATTATCATCCAATAAATTCAATTTGATTTTTCCTCCTTTATTTGTAGATAAATAAGTTCCCTTTTCTATTCCATTTGTTTGGGCGAAAGAGATAGAAATTCCAGCAAACAGGAGTGATATACTCCAAATAAAATTGCGCATAACTACATTTTTGTTGTTAATAATATAGCGCAAAGATATTTGATTCTTCTTTAAACAAATCACAAAAGATGATAATCTTGCAATTAAAATACTACAAATTATATTTCATTGAAAATATGATATAACGTGGCTGTACAGTATATTGAGAAACCCTTGTAGAGAACTGTGAGAAGCTGTCGTCGTTAAGATATTTTGTGTTCAACAGATTGGTTGCCGAGATTTTATACTCCCATTTACTATTCTTTTTCTGGTAAATTAAACTAGCGCTTAAAAAATCATATTCGTTATCAACCGTTTTATCTCCATTATAATAATGATAGAATTCGTATTCTGAAACAAAAGAAAAACTATCCAAGAAATAATAATCTAACCTTGCAAATGGTTTATCAGTATAAAAAGTTGAACCGCTGTATTTATTGACCAAAAGATTATACCCAAATTCTATATTTGGAAGGTTTTTATAATTTGTTGAAGCTCGTAAAGTATAACTCTGACTGAAACTCTCTGTTGTTGACAATTGATTGTTCTGAATATTATTGAATTTTGACCAATTAAAAGTTGCATTTGCAGAGGCTTTATAATTCTTTAAAAACGAACGCCCATAATTTCCCATTCCTATAAAAGTCTCATCAGCTAAATTGGAATTGTACGGAACAGAAGACTGATTAATTCCGTCAAAATTGGCTTTTGTTTTAATAGCATCTACTTTTCTTGTATAAGTTGCATTGGCAAAAATGTTCTCGAAATTGAACATATTATACTTAAAATAACGAAGCGAATGCACTTGAGAAGTCGCATTTTCTAAGAAACGGTTTCCGCGAAATAAACTGCTATAATTAGACAAAACATAACCCGAAGCCAACTGATTGATATCTGTAAAATCATTTGTTAGCGAAAAATTATACGTCAATGTTTCTGATTTCTTGATTTGATACAAAGCAAAGAAATCTGGAAGCACTTTCGTGAAATTCTGAGAATAATCGGTTCCTAATTGTCCGTTTGTCATTTGATAAGTATGAAGACTTACACCAGGTGTCAGAGTAAATTTTCCTGTGAGGATTTTATAATGAAAACCTAAAAAAGCATCATTAAAACGATAATCTACATCATTATTATTTTCAACGTCATTCAAATCATTTCTTGTTCCATTATCCAACATTTGGAAAATGTGAGAATTAAAGTTCTGATATGAATACGTATTTCCTAAAGTAATATTGAAATTACTTTTTGGCGTAACCATATAATAATAATCTAGTTTTGCATCCAATTTATTGGTTTTTACAAATCGGTCTTGATTATAATCATTTCTGTTTTGTCCCGACATATATCCTGATAAATCAAAAGGAAGTGTTTGCAGATTAGCATTATAAAAAGGATTTTCGTCCTGATATAAATGCTGCATTTCAAAAGCAAAGATATTTTTAGTGCTTTGCGTGTAATACAAACTCAAATTCTGATTAATCGAAGTAGGATCTTGTTTTTTTGTTGTAAAAATATCTTCTGAAGTCGCAACGTTTTGAACAATCTGTTCTCTAAACAAATCTGAGTATTCTTCTTGTTTGGTAAGTTTTGTCAAAATATCATAATCAAACTGAAATTTGTCACTTGGCTTATAGGTTGAACTTAATTTAAAAAGTCCCAAATTATTTTTTTGGCTGGTATTTTCGTTACTTTTCTGCTGATCTCCAGAATCTAAAATGGTTGTTTGAGACTTGGTTTCTAAATCGGTTTTTGAAGTTGAAAGAATTCCAAAACCGCTAATATTCCAAGCTTTATTTACAGAATAAGCAAAGTTTGTTGCGCCAAATTTGGTTTCAATTTCTTTTGCTCGATTATTTCTGAGCAGTGAAATTCCTAAATCATTTGAAGAGACATTAAAACTGCTCCCTCCTTTTTTCATCACGTTTTTAAATCCTCCTGTGAACTTAAAATAATCCTGAGCGGTAAGAGGCAATTCGCCAATATTATTAAAATTGGTAATTAAATTAATACTGTATTTCGGGCTGTAGTAGAACAGTTTCGGATTAATGATATATCGGCTGTCCAATTCTGCAACTCCAATTCCTGCAGTAACGTCTCCAAACCAAAAGTTCTTTTTTCCTTCTTTCAGTTTAATGTTCATCGCCACATTTTCCTGATCGTTTTCTAAACCTTTTAACTGACTTATTTCATTATAATTTCTTAAAACCTGAACTTTATCAATAGCATCGGCAGGAATATTTTTAACGCCTAATTTGGTATCTCCGTCAAAAAAATCTTTTCCCTCAACCATCAATTTACTGACTTTTTTCCCTTCCACTTCAATTTCTCCGTCAGCATTTACCTCAACTCCCGGAAGTTTCTTCAAGACATCTTCAAGCTTTTTTTCGGTTCCCGATTTAAAAGAATCAGCATTATAAACAATTGTGTCACCTTTTATAGAAACAGGCATTTCGCGTACAATTTCAACACCTTCCAATTCGATTCCTGCACCATCCAAAACAATATTCTGAGTCATGTTTTCGGACTTAGTCGATACTACCATTTCTTTAGATTTCATTCCCAAATAACTTATTTTAATGGTATAAGCTGTATTGGGTTTTAAAGTCAGCTGAAACTTTCCTTTATCATTGGTAATCCCATAAGAATCCATTGCTTTTGTGCCGTTATTAATTGCCATAATATTGGCCATTTCTAACGGATTTTTCTGTTCGTCCTGAATCAAACCATCAAAACGGACACTTTGAGAAAAGGAAATAGAAGTAAAAAGTATGGCAAATAAAAAAAGTATCTTATTCATGATAAGAATATTGAAAGTTTGGATTTTGGATTTTGAAAATTGGAATTTTAAAGATATTATCTTCCCATTGGAGGTGGTGGCCCGCCTGCACGGCCACGATTCATCTCTCTAAATTCTTCCATCTTTTTAATTACCGTTTCGTCATATTCTTTCTGAGAAATTACTTTTCCTTTTTTAGAAGGTTTTATTTCTACTTTATCTTTTGCATTTAAGACAATTTTTGAACACAAGATCGTAGTTGTTCCATCATTGATTTCCAAGATTAAACCTGGAAGTCCCCAATAATTTTCTGGTCCTTGATTGATCGGGATTTCTGGTGTATACCAAGCTGTTACGACAATTTCTTTTGGTATTTCAAAATTGTCTGCAAAATTGGTCTTTGTCTCACCCGAAGTCTTTTTTACTTCATCCTTTTTATCGTCATTGTTTTTAGGTCTAAAGTTTCTGAAATCGGTTTTACTTGCCTGTTTTACGGCTGTCGCTTTGAAGCAATTGTAACCACCAATTTGTTTGGTTTCCTGTTCTAGTTTCCAGTTTAATTTTGGAAGAGAATCTACAACAAGAAATTCCTTGCCCATAAACTCTTTATCGACCGTATAGGTTTTTGTTTTTACATCTTTATAAAAAGTACCACCGCCTCCAGTAAGTGAACCAAACATCATGCGAAAACCTCCTTGCTGTTGGCCAGGCGTTTCTAGTTTTTCTTCTTCTTTATAAATTGATGCTGCTTTATCGAAATTTAAAATGAATGTTTTTTCGAGCATTTTTTTCATACGCTCTTCCATATTTTTCTGCATTTCTGGCGTAATATCCCTATTCCCACGCATGCCTTCAAATTTTGGCGCTTGTGTTTTTGACTCGTAAACAGCCATTCCTTGAAAATCTTTTTGCGCTTGAATTTGCATAGAAACAAGCAGTAAAGTCATATAAAAAAATATCTTTTTCATTTCATTTTCTTTAAGTGAGTAAATCCGACAAAACTTACATTCAAATGTATTATTTATTTTAAAATTCAAAAAACTAAATATATAAACTGCGCTAAGGTATAGATAGAACCGCTTATTTTTTAGACTATTAGAATTAAAAAAGGTTTAAGACTCAAAATTGAAATTTTAAGAAGAGTTTTTTGTAATTTGGTACTCTTATAAAATAATTTCTAATGCGTAAAATGGTGCAAAAAATTGTATTTTCTTTATTTCTTTTCTGCACTTTTCATGCGCTTTCAGCTCAAGATTTGAACATAAGTCCAAGTTTAATTTCACAATATAAAAACACTTCTGATACTTTTTTAGGATATGATGCGTTTGGATATTCGTATCAGATAATGAATAATGTTTTTAGTAAGATTAAAGGAAAAGAAATCTTTGAATACAAAAATGTTTCTTTAGGAAAAATCACGAAAGTTGATCTTCAGAATCCGTTAAAGATTGTATTGTTTTATGAAGATTTCAATAGTGTCGTTTTATTAGACAATCAATTAAATAAAATGACTGAAATTAATTTTTCGCAGAATGCAACTCCAATTGTAGTAAGTGCGATCGGAATGTCTACTCAAAATCAGTTGTGGATTTACAATACTTTAAATCAGCAGATTGGTCTTTTTGATTATTTAAAAAATGAATACAAAACGGTTTCAATTCCGTTGACAGAATCCATCCAATATTATCAAACTGATTTTAATACTTTCTATTGGATTGACAAGAAAAATAATTGGTACTCTTGCGACATTTTTGGAAAGATAACTTCATTAGGAAAAATTGCTGATTTTGATAGAATTTCTATCGTTAACTCTTCTCAATATCTTTTCGCTAAGGATAATTTATTGTATTTTAAAGGGTTTAATAAATCAAATTCTGAGGTAATTTCTGAAATTAAAGTTTTAGAAAAAACCTTTGACAATTTTTATTACAAAGACCAAATTTTATCTATTTTTACAGCTACAGATATATCAAATTATAAAATCGTAACACCGTAATGCACATAGCAATAGCAGGAAACATAGGCGCAGGAAAAACAACTTTGACCAAATTATTGGCGAAACATTTCAAATGGGAACCTCATTATGAAGATGTAGTTGATAATCCGTACTTGGATGATTTCTACCATCAGATGGAACGCTGGTCATTTAATCTTCAGATTTATTTCCTAAACAGCCGTTTTCGTCAAGTGCAGCAAATTCGCGAAAGTGGAAAAAAAATCATTCAGGACAGAACGATTTATGAAGATGCACATATTTTCGCTCCCAATTTATATGCAATGGGATTAATGACAAGCCGTGATTTTGAAAATTACACGTCTCTGTTCGAATTGATGGAATCATTGGTTAAAGCTCCAGATTTATTGATTTATTTAAGAAGTTCAATTCCGAATCTAGTTGGCCAGATTCACAAACGCGGACGCGAATACGAAAACTCTATTTCTATTGATTATCTAAGCCGTTTGAACGAAAGATACGAAGCTTGGATTCAGACTTATAGTAAAGGAAAATTACTAATCATTGACGTTGACAACATTAATTTTGTTGACAATCCTGAGGACTTAGGAGATATTATTAATAAAATTGATGCTGAACTGAACGGATTGTTTTAAAACAAAGATTACACGAATTTACACGAAATAAAAAAAGCCTCTAAAATAATTTTAGAGGCTTTTCTGTTTGAAGAAACTTTGTCAAAGTTTTAAACTTTGACAAAGCTATAATTATTTCGCAGCTTCAACTTTTGCTAAAACTTCTTCTTCAGTTCCTTCAAAAACTTCAGTTGTTGTTTTTCCATCTACTGTTTTAGTAACAGTTCCTGTAGTTTTTCCGTTAATATTTTTAACCTCAACACGAACTGATTGACTTTCTGTATGAGAGTATTTTCCGTTTGTATCAAAATGAGCCAGACATTTGGCAGTTTCTTCTTCAGAACAGCCTTTTTCTTTGCACATTTTAATGCATTCTTCTTTTGTCATTCCAGACATATCGCCGCATTTCGACATTCCTGCATGCATTTCTGTTTTAGCACAGCAAGAAGCTTTTCCAGCAATATCTGACGGAGCGTGACCTTCTCCCAAAATCGGAGCAATTACCAATCCGATTAAGCAAGTCAATTTGATTAAAATATTCATAGATGGCCCAGAAGTATCCTTAAACGGATCTCCAACTGTATCTCCAGTTACCGCCGCTTTGTGCGCATCAGAACCTTTATAAGTCATTTCGCCATTAATCATAACTCCTGCCTCAAAAGATTTTTTAGCATTATCCCAAGCACCTCCTGCATTATTTTGGAAAACGGCCCAAAGTACTCCAGAAACTGTAACTCCAGCCATATATCCACCTAACATTTCAGCAATTAATTGATTGTTATCTGAGTACACTAATTTTCCAATCAAAACAATAGCAATAGGAAAACCAATCGTTAAAACTCCTGGAAGCATCATTTCGCGTAAAGCGGCTTTTGTAGAAATCTCAACACATTTTCCGTATTCTGGTTTTCCTGTTCCTTCCATAATTCCAGCAATTTCTTTGAACTGGCGACGAACTTCATACACCATATCCATTGCCGCTTTTCCAACAGAATTCATTGCCAAAGCAGAGAAAACCACCGGAATCATACCACCAACAAATAACATCGCTAAAACTGGTGCTTTAAAAATATTAATTCCGTCGATTCCTGTAAAAGTTACGTAAGCCGCAAATAAAGCTAATGAAGTTAAAGCCGCAGAAGCAATCGCAAATCCTTTTCCTGTTGCCGCTGTTGTATTTCCTACTGAATCTAAAATATCAGTTCTTGTACGAACCTCTTTAGGCAATTCGCTCATTTCGGCGATTCCACCAGCGTTATCCGAAATTGGCCCGAAAGCATCAATTGCCAATTGCATTGCCGTTGTTGCCATCATAGCTGAAGCCGCTAGCGCCACTCCATAAAATCCTGCCAATACATAAGAAATCCAAATTGCGATGGCAAACAATAATACGGTTGGAAAAGTAGAAATCATTCCCGTTGCCAAACCTGCAATTACGTTTGTTCCCGCTCCTGTAGACGATTTTTGAACGATTGCCAAAACTGGTTTTGTTCCTAATCCTGTATAATATTCTGTCACTGATGAAATAGCTCCACCAACCACTAATCCGACTAAAGTTGCATAGAAAACACGCAATGATGAAATCGCTTTTGAACCTTCACCAAAGAAAGTCATCTGCATGGTTTCTGGAAGCATGTGCTGCACTAAAAAGAAACAAGCTACAGCTGTTAAAACAATAGAAACCCAGTTTCCTATATTTAAAGCTTTCTGCACTTGTGCTTCTTTAGCATTATCATCAGATATTTTTACTAAAGTTGTTCCAATAATGGAGAATAAAATTCCGAAACCGGCAATTGCCATTGGAAGTAAAATTGGTCCAATTCCGCCAAAAGCGTCGTTAATGCTTCCGCCCATATCTTTTATTACATAGTTTCCTAGAACCATTGCCGCAAGAACGGTTGCTACATAAGACCCAAATAAATCGGCTCCCATACCTGCAACGTCTCCAACGTTATCTCCTACGTTATCTGCAATTGTAGCGGGATTACGAGGATCATCTTCAGGAATTCCCGCTTCAACTTTACCTACCAAATCGGCTCCAACGTCGGCAGCTTTTGTATAGATTCCTCCTCCCACTCTGGCAAACAATGCGATAGATTCTGCTCCAAGTGAAAATCCTGCAAGAGTTTCTAAAACAACTGTCATAGTATCAGTATCTTTCCAAACTCCACCAGAAAACAAATGAAAGAAAATGATAAAAAAGGAAGTTAAACCTAAAACTGCTAATCCAGCAACGCCAAGTCCCATTACGGTTCCACCACCAAAAGAAACTTTTAAAGCTTGCGGTAAACTTGAACGAGCTGCTTGAGTGGTTCTAACGTTTGTTTTTGTTGCTATTTTCATTCCCATATTTCCTGCTAAAGCAGAGAAAAATGCACCAAAAATAAATGCAATTACGATTAATAAATGTGTTTTTACTCCTGGAATAAAAGTAATTCCTGCCAAAGCTAAACTGGCAATAATTACAAAGATGGTTAATAGTTTGTATTCGGCTTTTAGAAAGGCTAAGGCTCCTTCGTAGATGTAATCTGAAATCTCTTTCATCTTACCGTCTCCAGCGTCTTGTTTTAAAACCCAAGTCCTTTTTATTCCCATGAAAAGTAATCCTAAAACTGCCATTATAATAGGCAGGTAAATCATAAATGCATTCATAATATTTTATTGGTTTTGGTTAATAGTCAACA
Organism: Flavobacterium tistrianum; assembly: GCF_003254545.1. GTDB lineage: Bacteria > Bacteroidota > Bacteroidia > Flavobacteriales > Flavobacteriaceae > Flavobacterium > Flavobacterium tistrianum. Next base: position 214,977 of record NZ_QJRH01000071.1, on the reverse strand, counting down.
ATCTAACTGAACGAATTTAAACAAAAAAGCAATACTCCTGACGGCAGTATTGCTTTTTTTATAATAGAATAAGGTTAAAATTATTTAATGCTAAATAATCCAGCCGGTTTATTTTCAATGTCATCAAAACGTTTTGTACACTCAGCGATAATATCGTAAGCTTCTTTTACGTCTCCCCATCCTTCTACGTCTACTTTTTTGTTTTCAAGATCTTTGTAAACTTGGAAAAAGTGCTCGATTTCTTTTACTAAGTGTGGGTTGATATCAGAAAGGTCATTTAATGAATTCCAGATTGGATCTGAAACTGGTACACAAATAATTTTCTCGTCTGGTCCTTTATCATCTGCCATGTGGAAAACACCAATTGGTTTTACTTCCATAACACATCCAGGGAAAGTTGGTTCGTTTACCAAAACTAATACGTCAAGAGGATCACCATCCAAAGCTAAAGTTTCCGGAATAAATCCGTAATCTGCTGGGTACATCATTGAAGAGAATAACATTCTGTCGAAACGCATTCTTTTAATTTCAAAATCGTACTCGTATTTATTTCTGCTTCCTCTTGGTATTTCGATCAATACATCGAAAGTCGTTAATTTGTCTGCGGTCATTTTCGTTTTTTATTGTTTCTATAATTTCGGTTGCAAAAATAACTAAAGAATCTAGTTTTACAATAAAAAACAAGGTTAAATTATGCGCATTAAAGTTTAAAAAACAAGCATTTAATAGGTAATTGTTCTATTTCTTTTTTTCAGGTAATAATGCCACAGCAAATAGGTCGCATAAGATCGATATGGACTCCATTGTTCTGCATGAATTTCCATTTCTTCTTTATCATGGATATTCAATAATTCTTTGATGGTATTAATAACTGCAATATCACCAAGCGGAATCAAATCAGGTTCTTCCAAACAAAACATCAAATAAATATCGATCGTCCAATTTCCAATTCCTTTTAATTTAATAAGTTCTTCGCGAACCTGTTTGGGAGGTTTTGAACCTAAACTTTCAATATCTAGTTCTTTGTTTAAAACCGCTTCTGATAAAATCTTAATATACTTTGTTTTCTGACGGCTTACTCCAAGACTTCTAAATTCTTCATCAGAAAGAATAGCCATGTTTTCAGGATTACAAGTTGTAAAAGCTTTGATTTTTAAGAATATGGCTTTCGCCGAATCTATAGAAACCTGCTGCTCAAGAATTAATAAAACCAAAGTTTCAAATCCAGGCGGGCGCCTCGGAATTGGTGGCAATCCGTATTTTTCAATAATTTCTAAAAATATTGGATTTTTAGAGGAAAGAAAATTTATGGCTTCTTGCATGATTATGGTTTTCGAAAGTAAATCAAATTTAAGAAAAATGAAGTTAGTTCTCGCAAAGTCGCCAAGTCGCGAAGTTTTTTTATCTCTCGCAGATTTTGCAGATTAAGCAGATAAAAATCTGATCTGGAATCTCAATGATTATCAAAAGCTAGAAAAAAAAATCGCAAAGATTTAAAACCTTTGCGACTTTGTAACTTTGAGCCTTTGCACCTTTTTAAAAATAAAATCCGAAAGATCCTTTTACTGCAAATTTATGAGCATCTGGCATATCTAGATAATTTCCTCTCCAAGAAAAATCAATACGGAAGACTTTGAAGATATTTCCAATTCCCGCATGATATTCATAATACACTTTTTCAGGAGCATTGTAAGGTAATCCTGAAGCATTTATAGCGCGGTTGGCATCAGAAATTGTTCCGTGGACAGCTCTAACTCCAATATATTCTCTCCAATTCAGTTTTCTCATAAACGGAACTCGGGCGAACAATCTTCCTCCAAAATCATGATTCCACTGTAATGTTGTATATTGATCAGTAACAAATTCGTAGAAATTTAAGTTACTGAATGTATTCTCGATTGTAAAATAAGTCTGGTTACCTGGTATTACACTCATCAAACCTAACGGAATGGTGCCAAAAGTTTTTCCTGTTTCAACAATAATATTCGATCTCCCTAAAGGCCCTATAATGATAGGCTGTTTGTAGAAAACTTGAATTTTTTCGTACGCAAAATCACTATCAAAAACCCCCTTCAAACCATAGCTGAAATTCACAAAGAAATGGCTAAAAGGACTATCGACTAAATTTCTTTCTACACCATAACCAATAGTTTTTCTGTTTGGCATAAACTCAAACTGAATATTGGCTTCTGATTGTTTTACCGTACTTTCTACAACTCCTGCTGGATTTTCGGGAGTTGGCAAAGTGGTATAGTAATCTAAACTAAATGTTTTTGAGGCCGATTCTAATGTTCGATAAGAAAGACCTGCTTGTACTATAAAGTTCTTTTTAGGCTCCATTTCAACAGAAATATTGCTCAAATTGATATTGGTTAGTTTTCCATTACTTCCTGTTGTAAACAAGGCCGAAGACGCAAAACTTCGTCCTAAAATGTCATTCGTAGTGGTTAAACTCGCTCCAATTTGCTCAATATCACGCCTATTTCCTCCAGAAATTATAACACGGTTTTTCTTGTCAACCATCCATTTTCCAGAAACACCATATTTGAATTTATTATCATCAAATCCATAAGCCGTATAAGCTTGAATACGCCACGGGTCGTTTGGCCCAAAATAGGTTCTTCCTCCTACTCTTAACCTTATACCTTCGACTTCATTATAACCAAAGGTTGAAAATATAGGTCCGTAATCGAAATTTTTAAATTCAATATAACCACTTCCTAAAATCGAGACGAGATTATACAATTGCTTAAAGCGCTTGACGGTTTGGAGCGTGTCAAGCATTTTATAAATTCCTTGTTCGTCTTTATTTAGTTTTTCAAAACGATTTTCTTCCCAGAATTCAGGCGGTCGGTCGTAAACAGCATTGTCTATAAAATTGACTTCTTCTTTATAAAACTTCTCTGGTTTCTGAATATTGAACTTATGATTGCGATATAAAGTTGTTCTTTTACCGTAAACTCCTTTTGATTTTTCCTTTTTATTCAAAGCAAAATCAGACATCATATAATCACGAGTCAAAAGGAAAACAGAATCATTTTCCACTTCAAATTCCTGTTCGATATATATATCTTTTACCCAGTTAATATTGGCACTTTTTGTAACACCCATATTAATTTTCTTGATCGCAAAAGTGGTATCGTTAACCCAAAAATCTCCTTTAAAAGTCAATTCATTTTTACGTCGCGGATAGAAAACAATATTATAACACCATTTTTTATCTACAAATGCACTGTCCTTTAGAACATAATTGTAAACATCGATTCCCGTTCTCGAAAGTGGGCTCGTAAAACTTTTATCAAAAAATTTAAGATGATTGTCGTAAATATTATACTCAGAATAAAGATCTTTTACAAAAGATAAAATCTGTTGATTTCCATTAAAACCAGACATTTTATTTCCTGTTAGGTTTTCTTTTACCTTCTTTAGTTTGTTATCACCATAAACATCATAAACCGATTCGTTTATAAAAATCGGCAAATAGGTTTTTCCTGTAACGTCTGAAGTATCAACGTGGTTAAAAATAAACTCCATTCCTTTAAAAAGCTTATTCTTCATGAATGCACTATCAATAGTGTTCATATCAAATTCCACTTTTTCGTACTTCTGCATCTGATATTGATTGAATTGGTAAAGTCCGTTTTTACGTTTTCTTTCCCATATTTTTCTCAAAATATCTAAAGCTGGATTATTCTTTTTAGAAGTTTTTCCGGTATAAATTACGACTTCGTTAAGCACTTGTTCTTCGAACAAAACAATTTTGAAATTATAATTAACAGCTTTGTCTAAAGGAACCTCCTTGTCTGAAAATCCTGCCGAAGTAACCAAAAGTGCAGTATAAGTATTTGGCGATTCTAAATAGAAACGTCCGTCTTCATTAGAAACGATTCCAATATTAGAACCTTTAAAAACCACATTTGCAAAAGGTATCGGTTGATTGCTTTTGTCCAAAACAACTCCACTCACCTTAGTTTGTGCAGTAGCGACATTCGCAAAAGCAAATAAAAAATATAAGAGAAGTAGAGTTAATTTGTTCATTATAAAGTAAAAAAAAACTTCACCAATCCATTCTGTCTGATGAAGTTTTATGAGTATTTTATTTTTGTATTATTTGTATAATACTTTTTTAACTGCTTTTACTACATCACCTGCATTTGGCAACCAGTCTTTTAGCAGTACTGGAGAATAAGGTGCAGGAGTATCTGCAGTTGTAATACGTTGAATTGGCGCATCAAGGAAGTCAAAAGCTTGCTCTTGAACGATATAAGAAATCTCAGAAGAAAGGCTGGCAACTGGCCAAGCTTCTTCAAGAATTACTAAACGATTTGTTTTTTTAACCGATTTTAAGATAGCGTCTTTATCCATTGGACGAACTGTTCTTAAATCGATAATCTCACAAGAAATTCCTTCTTTAGCTAATTCATCAGCAGCGATAAAAGCTTCTTTGATGATTTTTCCGAATGAAACGATAGTTACATCAGTTCCTTCACGTTTAACATCAGCAACACCTAGAGGAATTGTGTATTCTCCGTCTGGCACTTCGCCTTTGTCACCGTACATCTGCTCAGATTCCATGAAAATAACTGGATCGTTATCACGAATAGCAGATTTTAAAAGTCCTTTTGCATCATATGGAGTTGAAGGAACAACAACTTTAAGACCTGGAGTATTAGCAAACCAGTTTTCTAAAGCTTGTGAGTGAGTAGCTCCTAATTGACCAGCAGAAGCTGTTGGTCCGCGGAAAACGATAGGCACATTAAATTGTCCTCCTGTCATTTGACGCATTTTAGCAGCATTATTAATAATTTGATCAATACCAACTAAACAGAAGTTGAATGTCATATATTCTACAATAGGACGGTTTCCATTCATTGCAGAACCTACTGCAATTCCTGAAAATCCAAGCTCAGCAATTGGAGTATCAATTACTCTTTTTTCACCAAACTCAGCAAGCATTCCTTTTGAAGCTTTGTAAGCTCCATTGTATTCTGCAACCTCTTCTCCCATTAAATATATGGATTCATCGCGACGCATTTCTTCGCTCATCGCTTCACAAATGGCCTCTCTAAATTGTATTGTTCTCATATTTTATATTGTATGTTGAATTTTCTGAAGAGCAAAAATAAATATTTTAAATAACTTAAATGCAAAAATTGAATTTAAAATCGCATGAACTTCTATCTGTTCTCAGGTTTTAACTTTTTAAACTTTATTGTGACATTTACGAAATCGATATAATAACGTATAATTCACACTTAAACTTACTTAAAACATTTTTCAGACAAACTTCTATCGATTTGTTTAATTCTTGTTTCCCGAAAATTCATTCATCTAAACGTAAAAAACAAAAAATTAGTATCTCTCAGACAAAATTAATTTGCTTTCCAATTATCGGTTATTGCAAAATTCCTAACAATCAGACAAAATCAATGTTTTTTATTTTTTAGATTCCGATGAAATCCATTCAAAAGTACAGAATCAGCGAAATCGTAATAGTTTTAAAAAATATTATGCATGCATAGTATAATTATTCCAAATTAAATTCTAAATTTGTAAAAGCATATTATAAATTCAAAATATATACTTATGAAAATACTAGTTTGCATCAGCCATGTGCCTGATACTACTTCAAAAATTAACTTTACCAACGGTGATTCAGAATTTGACACTAATGGTGTACAATATGTAATTAACCCTAACGACGAATTCGGACTTACACGTGCTATCTGGTTTCAAGAACAACAAGGAGCAAATGTAACAGTTGTAAACGTCGGAGGTCCTGATACTGAACCAACTTTACGTAAAGCTTTGGCAATTGGAGCAAACGAAGCTATTCGTGTTAACGCAAATCCTACAGATGGTTTCTTCGTAGCAAAACAATTGGCAGAAGTAATTAAAAATGGAAGTTACGATTTAGTAATTGCTGGTAAAGAATCTTTAGATTATAATGGAGGAATGGTTCCTGGAATGATCGCTGGAATTTTAGGATACAACTTCCTAAACTCTTGTACAGCTTTAACTGTTGACGGAAACAATGTAAAAGCAGTTCGCGAAATTGATGGTGGTAAAGAAACTGTAAGCACTACTCTTCCATTAATTATTGGAGGTCAAAAAGGTCTTGTTGAAGAAAAAGATTTACGTATCCCGAACATGAGAGGAATTATGACTGCTAGAACAAAAGCGCTTACTATTCTTGAGCCAGTTGATGCAGCTGTAAATACAAAAGCGGTGAAATTTGAAAAACCAGCTCCAAAATCAGCAGTAAAATTAGTTTCTGCAGATAATTTAGATGAGTTAATCAATTTATTACACAACGAAGCGAAAGTAATCTAGTAATCAGTTTTCAGTCGCAGTTTTCAGTTTTCAGAAATAACCTGAAACTTGAAACCTGAAACTTGAAACTTCAAAACAAAAATATCATGTCAATATTAATATATGCAGAATCTGCAGAAGGAAAATTTAAAAAAGTAGCTTTCGAATTAGCTTCTTATGCTAAGAAAGTAGCTGAATCATTAGGAACAACTGTTACTGCTTTAACAGTAAACATCAGCGATGTAAGCGAGTTAGGCAAATACGGAGTTGATAAAGTTTTAAAAGTAAGCAATGATAAATTAGCTGGTTTTAACGCAAAAGCTTATGCTGATGTTATCAAACAAGCTGCTGAAAAAGAAGGAACAAAAGTAGTTTTGCTTTCTTCTACAACAGACAGCATTTATCTTTCACCGCTAGTTGCTGTGGCTTTAAATGCTGGTTTTGCTTCAAATGTAGTTGGATTGCCAGTTAGCACTTCTCCATTTCAAGTAAAAAGAAACGCTTTTTCAAACAAAGCTTTCAACATTACACAAATCGATACAGATGTAAAAGTTCTTGGTTTAGCTAAAAACTCTTACGGACTTTTTGAAAGCGCAGGAGCTGCTGCCGCAGAAGATTTCAATCCAACTGTTGGAGACAATGACTTTGGAGTAAAAGTAGAATCTGTAGAGAAAGTTTCTGGAAAAGTTTCTATTGCTGATGCAGATATCGTAGTTTCTGGCGGACGTGGATTAAAAGGTCCAGAAAACTGGGGATTAGTAGAAGATCTTGCTGCTGTTCTAGGCGCTGCAACTGCTTGTTCTAAACCAGTTTCAGATTTAGGATGGAGACCTCACAGCGAACACGTTGGGCAAACAGGAAAACCAGTTGCAACTAACTTATACATTGCTATTGGTATTTCTGGAGCGATTCAGCACATTGCTGGTATCAACTCTTCTAAAGTAAAAGTAGTAATCAATAACGATCCAGAAGCTCCTTTCTTCAAAGTTGCTGATTACGGTGTAGTTGGAGATGCTTTTGAAATTGTACCACAATTAACAGAGAAATTAAAAGCTTTTAAAGCTCAGCATTCTTAATACAAAGAATTCTCTTTAAAAATATTGCTGCCTAAAAACAAGATGTTGTATCTTTGTTTATAGGCAGCTTTTTTGTTCCAGATTTTTTGATTAAAATTGCAGCTTTATTTTCCAAACCAAAATAGTATTAAAATAAGGCGCTAAGTGCCTTTTTTACAAACATATATGAGTCTAGTAAAATTATCCATAAAAGGAATTTCATACAGTCAAACTCAAAATGGCGCTTATGCCTTAATTTTGAATGAAGTCGACGGCGAGAGAAAATTACCTATTGTTATTGGCGCTTTTGAAGCCCAGTCGATCGCTATTGCTTTAGAGAAAGAAATAAAACCGCCACGCCCGTTAACACATGATTTATTCAAGAATTTTGCTGAAAGATTTGATATCGTAGTAAAACAAGTTATCATTCACAAATTGGTTGATGGTGTTTTTTATTCAAGTTTAATCTGCGAAAGAGATAAAATCGAAGAAATTATTGATGCCAGAACTTCTGACGCTATTGCGTTAGCACTACGTTTCAACGCTCCTATTTTTACTTATAAAAACATTTTAGACAAAGCAGGAATTTATCTAAAATCAAATACTGCCGAAACAGATTCTGGCGCGCAAGAAATAGATGATGTTCTTTCAAACCCTGAAACTTTTGGACATGAGGAAGAAAGCAACCAGTCTGGAGACGTTTACGCAAAACATTCTTTACAAGAATTAAACGAGCTTTTAGATCAAGCCGTTTCTCAGGAAGATTACGAAAAAGCAGCAAAAATTAGAGACGAAATCTCTAGAAGATAAATACATGTTTAATCGTTAAACCGTTTATTCGTTAAATCGATTAAACAAGTTTACAATTAAACAGATCCACGATTAAACGATTAAACAAAGATGAAGCAATACTTAGATTTAGTAAAACACGTTTTAGAAAACGGCAATCAAAAAGGAGACCGAACTGGAACTGGAACAAAAAGCGTTTTTGGCTACCAAATGCGTTTTGATTTAAGTGAAGGTTTCCCAATGGTCACGACCAAAAAATTACACTTAAAATCCATCATTTACGAATTGCTTTGGTTTTTAAAAGGCGATACAAACATCAAATATCTTCAGGAAAACGGAGTAAAAATCTGGGATGAATGGGCAAATTCTAATGGCGATTTAGGACCTATTTACGGACATCAATGGCGCAATTGGAATAGCGAAGAAATTGATCAGATTTCTGAATTAATTACAGAATTAAAAACAAATCCGAACAGCCGAAGAATGCTGGTTTCTGCATGGAACCCTTCGGTTCTACCAGACACTAAAAAATCTTTTGAGGAAAATGTAGCCAATAACAAAGCGGCTTTACCTCCTTGCCATGCGTTTTTTCAGTTTTACGTCGCAAGTCCAGACCCTGAAAAAGGCGAAACAAAAGGAAAACTTTCTTGCCAATTGTATCAGCGAAGTGCCGATATCTTTTTAGGAGTTCCTTTTAACATTGCTTCTTATGCATTACTGACTATGATGATTGCACAAGTATGCGACTTAGAACCAGGCGAATTTATCCACACGTTTGGTGACGCACATATTTACAACAATCATTTTGAGCAATTGGAACTGCAATTAACCCGTGAGCCAAAACCATTACCAAAAATGATTTTAAATCCAGAGATTAAAAACATTTTTGATTTTGATTTTAATGATTTTACACTTGTAGATTATGATCCGCATCCTGCCATAAAAGGTAGTGTCGCTGTATAGAAATAAAAAAATCCGCTTTTATAAGCGGATTTTTTTATACAATTAAAACACTGTTTTCACTGCCAGCGTAATCATTCCATTTATAAGAATCAGCTTCTGGATCATTTACATAATTCCCGTCAATCAGATACTTAAATTCGTAAATCGCATCTTTCACCAAATCGTAAGTTGCTTTAAACGTTCCGTTTTTTAACTTGCTTAAAGTTCCTTCTGAGGCATTCCAGTTATTAAAATCTCCAACCACCGCTGCCGAATCAGCATCTTTGGCATCTATTGAAAATGTAACTTTAACAACCGGCTTCGTTTTGATAAATTGTTTTTTCAAAGACATAACTATTTCGTTTTTAGATTTATACATCTAAAATTAACTAAATTCAACGAAACACTAACTACCACCAGAACCGATTTATGATAATGCCAAAAACAATATATTTTTTTCGCTTTATTGGTAATTTAAAGTGGTTAAAATTTTGTTATTCAAATTATTGGATCATTAAAAAGCAAATAATGTACACCCAAAATATTGTCTTTCGAAAATAAATTTTAACTTTATGATCTCATTTTTATCTTATGGAAAAAGAAGTGCACGAACAATACGAATACGCTAGACGCCGATTAAGACAAAAAAAGGTCTTATATTTTCATTTTGTACTTTTCCTGCTTGGAAGTTTATTTTTATTTATCGCCAATAGATTTTTTGGTTTCGGACAAGGCACAAGTCAAAACTGGTGCATTTGGGGAATTACGATCTGGCTTTTCCTTTTTATTCTTCATTTTATAAAAGTGTATATAACCGACCGTTTTATGAATAAAAAGTGGGAAAGAGAACAAATTGACCGATTAGTTGCTTTACAGCAAAAAAGAATCAGCCAGCTTGAATCTTCTATTAATGAAGAGAATGAAAATAAAATTTAGTTAAGCATACCATGATTATAATGATAGCGGCTGCGGCCGAAAATAATGCGCTTGGAAAAAACAACGAATTAGTATGGCATTTGCCTAATGATTTTAAAAGATTTAAATCGCTTACTACTGGTCATCATATTATTATGGGAAGAAAAACTTTTGAAAGTTTTCCGAAACCGTTACCAGACCGCGTTCATATTGTAATTTCTCGTCAAGAAAATTATAAGCCAGAAGGGTGCATTGTAGTAGATAGTATCGAAAAAGCAATTGCCATTTGCCCTGAAAACGATGATAGTTATGTTATAGGCGGTGGCGAAATTTACAATCTCGCTCTTCCATTTACAGACATCATTGAGCTAACCAAAGTTCACCATTCTTTTGAAGCAGATGCTTTTTTTCCTAAAATCAATAAAAGCGAATGGACTTTAGTAGAATCTGAAGAAAATTATAAAGACGAAAAACACCTTTATGATTATACGTATGAAACTTACATTAGAAAATAAATAAAAAACATCCTCTTTTTAGGGAGGATGTTTTTAAATAATTGACTTTTGAAGCTTAACTTGCTCAAGAAGAATTTTGTTTAAAAAAATCACAAATGTCGAGAAACATTTGCAAAACTGAATAACATTTAATGTTATTTGAGACCTAAGTCTCAAACGCCTTTAATAACAAATACCACTAAGATATTAAAGGCAGAAAATTAAAATTTCCAAAAACAAATTTAATCCTAAGAACGTACTTTGCGCTTAATATTAGTATTTCCCCCCAAGAACAATACTTTGCAAAACTCTTTCATGAACAAATGAACTACTAGCACAAAAAAAGTAATCATCTGTTTAAGTCATAGCGACATTATCAATCATTAAAACTTTAATCATTTTTACTTTGACAAAGTTGCTCATAATAGCGCTATCTGACAATACCAAGATTTAGGGATTTTGGCAAAATACCTAGATTTAGGGATAGCAAAACATCTGCCCAATCCGTTTTACACAAATACTCCAAAACATTTATTTTACAAATTAAAAAACTCAATTACAGTTAAACTAGATTGTTTATATTTGCCTAAATAAAAAAAATGTCTGAAAAAGTAACTCCGTATAAAGACTCTTCTTTAGGTAAAAAAGAGCAAGTAACCCAAATGTTCGATACCATTTCTGGGAATTACGATAATTTGAATCGTGTAATTTCTTTTGGCATCGATGTTAAATGGCGTAAAAAAGTATTAAAAATAGTATCAGACAGAAAACCAAAAGTTATTCTTGATATTGCAACTGGAACCGGCGACTTGGCCATTTTGCTTGCACAAACTAATGCTGAAAAAATTATTGGTCTAGATATTTCTGCAGGAATGCTAGAAGTAGGAAAAAAGAAAGTTGAAGAAAAAAAACTTTCAAATGTAATTGAATTAGTTTTAGGCGATTCTGAAAACATGCCGTTTGAAGACAATTATTTTGATGCAATCACAGTTGGTTTTGGCGTAAGAAATTTTGAAAACCTAGAAAAAGGTTTTGCAGAGATTTTAAGAGTCTTAAAACCAAATGGCATTTTTGTTATATTAGAGACTTCTGTTCCGGATAAATTTCCTTATAAACAAGGCTACAATTTCTACAGCAAAAATATACTTCCATTAATTGGAAAATTATTTTCTAAAGATAATGATGCTTATGGTTATTTATCTGAATCGGCTGCTACTTTTCCTTATGGAGAAGCCTTAAACAATATTTTAAGAAAAACTGGGTTTATAGATGTTGTGGCAATGCCTCAAACTTTTGGTGTCGCAACAATTTATTCTGCATCTAAAAAATAGTATGAAAAAAGTTGTAATCTTATTTTTATTGGTCTTAACGACAAAAGGACATTCGCAATTTGCTAAAAACATGTTTAGCAAAGATCCTATTATTAATCTTGAAAACTGGCAAAAGCAACGTATTTACTTTGGCTATTATTTAGGTTTTAATAGTTTTGACTTTAAGTTTGATTACAAAACTCCTGTAAAGGAAGATATTCAAGTTAAAAAAACAACTGGTTTTAATGTGGGTGTTGTGGCCGATTTAAGACTTCAGGAATATATCAATCTGCGTTTTGAACCAGGTTTGTATTACACTAAGCGTGATCTTTATTTCCCAGGCATAAGCAACAAAGAAAGTGATTATTTAAGAGAAGTAAACAGTACTTATATTCACTTTCCTTTGTTACTGAAATTTTCTGCCAAGCGTACAGGAAACATACGCCCATACTTGGTTGGCGGTATGTCTACAACTTTAAATTTATCTAGTAACGCCAAATCTAAAGACGATAACTGGCAGCAAAAGTTCAGAGTAAAACAATGGACCGCTGCTTACGAATTAGGTTTAGGAATTGATATCTTTACCGAATATTTTATCTTTTCTCCTTCTGTTAGAGGTATGTTTGGTATTACAGATGAATTAATTCGTGATAACGTAACGCCAGAGCATCCTGTTAGCCCTTATACCGACAACATCGATTCAATGAAATCGAGAGCGATTTTAATAAATTTCACTTTCCATTAAAACAAAGTATCAACTATTTCGTTTAAATTCACTAAGAATAATTGCTGTTGCGGTAGCTACATTTAAACTTTCGGTTTTTTGAAGCTCTCCAAATCTAGGAATTGTGAGACGGCTGGTTACGATTTTTTCAATCTCTTCTGAAATTCCGTTGGCTTCATTACCCATAATAATGATTCCATCCTGAGGCAGTTTTGATTGGTAAATATTTTCGCCGTCCATAAAGGTTCCAAAAACTGGCAGTTTAGTTTGAGCAAGAAAAAGTTTTAAATCAACATAACTTACATTTACTCTGGCAATAGACCCCATTGTAGCTTGTACCACTTTCGGATTATAAATATCCACTGTTTCTTTAGAACAGACAATCTGCTTAATACCAAACCAATCGCATAGACGCAAAATAGTGCCTAGATTTCCTGGGTCTCTAATATCGTCTAAGGCTAAAATCAAGCCCGAATTGATTATTTCTTTTTCGGCTGGAATTTTAAAAACTGCCAAACAAGAATTTGGAGTCGACAAAGCACTTATTTTTTTCAGTTCTTGTTCATTAATAAGAGTGCGTTTTGACGTATGAACTGTTTGAAAATCATTCAATGTAGTGTATAAATGTTCTAATTCAAAATTGGATTGCAGCAATTCTTGAATTACTTTTACTCCCTCAGCAAAAAATAATTGATTAGCAAAACGCTGCTTTTTTTGATGCAAGCCTGATATTAGTTTTATTTGGTTTTTACTAACCATAAAATAATGTACTTTTGAATTAAATATTAAATAACACTTGAAAAATAATTCCACAAAAATAATAGCATTTCTTCTAATTGCAATATTAATTTGCGCTTGTAATGCCGTAAAAAGAGTTCCCGATGGAAAAAATCTTCTCGTGAAAAATAATATTCTTGTTAACGGAAAATCTACAAATGACGAAACTGCTTCTAACCAAATGTACCAAAAACCTAATGGTAATTTATTAGGTTATAAGCTTCGATTAAATTTATACAATTTAGCCAATTTAAATCCCGATTCTACTTATCAGGCAAAATTTAAAAACAATCCTGGAAAGTATGAGCGTATGTCTAAAATATTCTCTGCAAAACAAGTAGACCGTCTTGGCCAGTCTTTTTACTATAAAGGAATTCATGAATTTCTAAAAAACACAGGTGAACCACCAGTAATAATAGACACTTCAAAAACTAGAAAAACCTTATTACGTTTAAAATACTATTATTTCAACAGTGGTTATTTTAATGTACAAACCGATTATACAATTGATACCGTCGGAAAAAAGAGAGCTGCAATTAATTATAATATCACTACTGGACCAGCTTACAAGTTAGATACAATAAAAACAAAAATAATGACTCCTGCACTGGACTCATTATACAGAACTAATAATGAACCTTCTTTATTAAAATCTGGAAATCAATACAAAACCACAGATTTTGAAGAAGAAAAAAATCGTATCACAACCTATTTTAGAAATCATGGCGCTTATTACTTTCAGCCAACTTATGTAACTTTTGACATTGATACCATTGGCAAAAAAGCAAAAGCCGATGTAACTTTGATAATAAACAACAATACGATTCAAGAAAAAGATTCTAGCCGTACAGAGCCTTTTAAATTGTATAAAATTAGCGATGTAAATATTTACACAGATTATTCTGCTGCCAATGCCAAGAAAAAACCAACAGACAGTGTAACATATAACAACTTTAATCTATACAGCTATAAAACATTAAAGTACAGGCCACGCGCGATCACCGATGCTATTTTCATTACAAAAGGAAGCACTTTTGCCGATTTCAGAACGACTCTTTCGTCTCGATATTTAAATAATTTAAGGATTTTCAACTATCCTTCAATCCAATATGAGGTAGACAAAAGAGATTCTACAGCGCAATCTCTTATTGCCAATGTTTATTTAACTCCTAGAAAGAAATACAGTTTTGGAGCAACGCTTGACTTAACGCATTCCAACATTCAGGATTTTGGAATTGGAGCCAGTGTTTCTGAAACTATTCGTAATGTATTTAACCGTGCAGAGACTCTTGAAATTTCTGCTCGTTTAAACATAGGATCTTCTAGAGATATGGCCAACCCAAACAATAATTTCTTCAATGTTTCTGAATATGGTTTGGATATGAAACTGAACTTTCCGAGAATTCTACTCCCGTTTGGAACTGAAAAAATTATCCCAAAAAGTATGATTCCCTACACCTCTATTACTTCTGGTTTTTCAAAACAGCGAAATATTGGTTTGGACAAAGAAAACTTTACAGGAGGTATCTCATACAACTGGACACCAAAACGTCATAACACAGCTAAGTTCGAATTGTTAAACGCACAGTTTGTCCGCAATTTAAATCCTGACAATTATTTTAATGTATATACTTCATCTTATGATGATTTGAATTTTATTGGAAAAGATTACAATGTTGACCCTCTCAACTGGGGAACCACAACAGAGGAACAAGCGAGAAAAGATCTTACTATACCAAAAGGAACAACTGGATTTACAAATGACGTATTAAATGGAAAAACAGCCTTAACTCCAGGAAGTTCGCAATATCAAGAAGTTGAAAGCATTGAGGAAAGAAGAGTTCGTTTGACCGAAAATGATTTTATCCTTGCGACAAGTTTTTCTTTCACTAAAACAACCAAAAAAGATCTGGCAGATAACAATTTCTATCAATTCAGAACCAAAATTGAGTCTGCTGGAACATTATTATCATTAATTTCTGAAGTTGGAAATCTTCAAAAAAATGCAAAAGGCAATTACGAGATTTTCAATCTGGAATATTCCGAATATATAAAAACCGAATTTGATTATATCAAACACTGGGATTTTGGAAAAGAGAAAGTTCTGGCAGTGAGAAGCTTCTTTGGAATTGCTATTCCGTTTGGAAATTCAAATTACATTCCGTTTTCGCGAAGTTATTATGGCGGAGGTTCCAATGATAACCGTGCTTGGCAGCCTTACGCTTTAGGACCTGGAAGCACCAACGCTGTAAACGACTTTAATGAGGCGAATATGAAAATTGCAGCAAGTGCCGAATTTCGTTTCAAAGTTTTTGGAGATGTGAAAGGAGCATTCTTTGCAGACGCAGGAAATATCTGGAATGTACTCGATAATGTGATAGATCCGAAAGCAAGATTCGACAACTTAAACGATTTAGCTGAAATTGCTTTAGGTACAGGATTCGGTTTAAGATACGATTTAAGCTTTTTTGTGATTCGTTTAGATTTAGGCTTTAAGACTTATAATCCAGCACATGAGAAGGGAGACAGATGGTTTAAAGAATACAATTTTGGACACTCGGTTTTAAATTTTGGTATAAATTATCCATTCTAATGCTAATTAATTCTTATTTTTGCAACCTAAAAACTAAAAACAACTATAAAAAAAAATTAAAATGGCACACAACATTAAACCAGGAGTAGCTACAGGAGATCAAGTACAAGAGATCTTTAATTATGCGAAAGAGAAGGGTTTTGCTCTTCCAGCAGTAAACGTTACTGGATCTAGCACAATTAATGGAGTTCTTGAAACTGCAGCAAAACTAAACGCGCCAGTTATCATTCAATTTTCTAACGGTGGAGCTCAATTCAACGCTGGAAAAGGATTATCAAATGCAGGTGAAAAAGCAGCAATCGCAGGAGGAATCGCAGGAGCAAAACATATTCATACTTTGGCAGAAGCTTACGGTGCAACTGTAATCTTACACACTGACCACTGTGCAAAAAAACTTTTACCTTGGATCGATGGTTTATTAGATGCTTCTGAAAAACATTTCGCAGAAACAGGAAAACCATTATTCAGTTCTCACATGATCGATTTGTCTGAGGAGCCAATCGAAGAGAACATCGAAATCTGCAAAGAATACTTAGCTAGAATGAGCAAAATGGGAATGACATTAGAAATCGAACTTGGTATTACAGGTGGTGAAGAAGATGGCGTTGACAACTCAGATGTAGATAGCTCAAAATTATATACTCAACCAGAAGAAGTAGCTTACGCTTACGAAGAATTATCTAAAGTGAGCCCTAAATTTACAATTGCTGCTGCTTTTGGAAACGTTCACGGTGTTTACAAACCAGGAAACGTAAAATTAACTCCAAAAATCTTAAAAAATTCTCAAGATTTCGTACAAAGCAAATTCAACACAGGACACAATCCAGTTGATTTCGTTTTCCACGGAGGTTCAGGTTCTACACTTGAAGAAATTAGAGAAGCTATTGGTTACGGAGTTATCAAAATGAACATTGATACAGATTTACAATTTGCATACACTGAAGGAATCCGTGATTATATGGTAAACAACATTGAGTACTTAAAAACTCAAATTGGTAACCCAGAAGGTCCAGATGCTCCAAACAAGAAATACTACGATCCAAGAAAATGGGTTCGTGAAAGCGAAGTGACATTCAACGCGAGACTTGAACAAGCTTTTGCTGATTTAAATAACGTGAATACATTATAATAAAAAAGTTTCAAGTTTAACGTTTCAAGTTTCAGGTTCCAGCAACTTGAAACTTGAAACCTAAAACAAATAAAACATTCAATATGGCTTGGTTTAAAAGACAAGAAAAAGGGATTACGACCGCTACTGAAGATAAGATGGACGTTCCGAAAGGATTGTGGTACAAATCTCCTACTGGAAAAATTATTGATGCTGACGAATTGGCGAGAAATTTGTTCGTTAGCCCTGAAGATGATTTTCACGTTCGAATTGGAAGCGCAACCTATTTTGAAATTTTATTCGACAACAATGAATTTGTTGAGTTAGATAAAAACATGACTTCTAAAGATCCTCTGCATTTTGTAGATACAAAAAAATATGCAGACCGATTGAAAGATGTAATGGAAAAAACTCATCTTAAAGACGCTGTACGTACGGGAGTTGGAAAATCTAAAGGAAGAGAACTTGTAATTTGCTGTATGGATTTTGCGTTCATTGGTGGATCTATGGGAGCTGTTGTAGGTGAAAAAATCGCGAGAGGTATTGATCATGCTATTAAAAACAAACTTCCTTTTGTAATGATTTCTAAATCTGGTGGAGCTCGTATGATGGAAGCTGCTTATTCTTTAATGCAATTAGCAAAAACTTCTGTAAAACTAGCTCAATTAGCTGAAGCTAAACTACCTTACATCTCTCTTTGTACAGATCCAACAACTGGAGGAACAACTGCATCTTACGCAATGTTAGGAGACATCAATATTTCTGAACCAGGCGCTTTGATTGGTTTTGCTGGTCCACGTGTGGTTCGCGATACTACAGGAAAAGATTTACCAGAAGGTTTCCAAACTGCTGAGTTCTTGTTAGAGCACGGTTTCTTAGACTTTATCACGCCAAGAAAAGAATTGAAAGATAAGATTAACTTATATATCGATTTGATTCAAAATAATGATATTAGATAGTTTTAAAACTACTAAAAGAGAAATCCCAAGAAAATTGCTTCTTGGGATTTTTTTGCTTTAAACCATGTAAGTACAGCTGAGCTTACTGCAAGGTTTTTAAAACCTTGTAGGTATATTATACTTTGCGTTTTTTCGAATTAAAATCTTAAGCTAAACCTACAAGGTTTTAAAAACCTTGCAGGAAGACATGTGAAAATTCCATTCTTAACTCGCCTTTCTCAAATCCTTTTTTAATTCTTTTTCAGCAATTACAAAAGCTCGTTTTTCGCGCCAAACAGCATAACGCTCCCTAAAAATCACTTTTATACCGCTGTCAACTGCACCGTGCATAAATAAGCTCCAAACGCTAGCTATTTTACGAGAAACAGATTGATCCCATGCGCGAAGTGTAAGCGAAAAAGAACCATCTATATAACGCATCCAATGCCACATTCCTGTTGGCATGAATAATGTATCGCCATGTTCCAAGAAAACTTCATAACCTTCTACTCCTTTTAAAGCAGGGAATTTTTCAAAATCGGGATTAGCGACATCGTAATCTTCTAAGGCGTAAGTGGTATTTGGAAGACAATACAATCTTTTTTTCCATTTGTTATCAAATAATATGATATGTTTTCTTCCTCCAAAATGAGTATGGAAAAGATGCGGTAAATCGATATCATAATGCAAAAAAGTAATCGCTTTTGAACCACCAAAAAACATGGCAGGCATACTTTCTATAAAACCTCCCATTAATTCTTTGGGAACCTTTACATCATCAATTAATTCGGGTCTGTGTTTAAAAAGATTAAAGAAAAAAATACGCAATTGTGTTGGCTCGCGTTTTATCAAATCCAGATATTCTCCAAATTTCATACTTGCTATAGAAGCGTTAATCACTTTTGCTGGATCTGCTTTTGAGTTATCTACAAGTTTAACCTCTATATCTCCAGCAATCTGCTTGAAATACTCCGTTGACCACTTTTCTCTTGCTGGCCAATCCTTAGTAAGTCCTTTTATAATTAAAGGTTTTCTTTTGTCTAAATAATTCTTTTTGAAATCTTCTCTAGAAATAGACTCAACAGTATCGACAGATCTAAGGTTAAAGCTCATATATTTAGCAATTTATGTTCTTGGTCTATCAAAAATATCTAATTATTTCGAGCCATCAAAATTTACAGTAAAATAACACAAAAACAATATTACATTCCTGTTCGAATAGCCTCAACGGGATCTAAATTTGCTGCCGAAACTGCTGGCAGGATACCAGAAATTAACCCAATAAAAGCCGCCAGACTTGTTCCTAAAATTATATTTCCAAGACTTAAAACAAATTCAAAATCTAGCAATTTTGTTAGAGCCAAAGCAATTCCCCAAACCATTAGTAAGCCAATGATTCCACCAATAACCGACAAAATAATAGCTTCGAACAAAAATTGGAATAAGATAAATTTATTCTTAGCTCCCAATGATTTTTGAATCCCGATAAGATTTGTTCTTTCTTTTACCGAAACAAACATAATATTCGCGATTCCGAAACCTCCAACCAAAAGAGAAAAACCGCTAATGATCCAGCCCACAAAATTCATCTGGCCTAAAATTCCATCAATAAAATCAGTAAATCCAGAAAGGACATTAATAAAGAAATTATCCATTTCCCCCGCTTTCATTCCGCGGATTGCTCGCAGTTTTTGTGCGATTTCTGCTTTATAGGCATCCATATCGACACCTTTCACTGGCTTTAATACAATAACTGGAGTCATAGAATCGCTATCTCCGTACATTCTTCTTAAAAAATTTGCTGGAAGATAAACAGAAGTATCATTGCTGTCTCCAAAAAATCCTGCTCCTTGTTTTGCAATTACGCCAATTACGGTAAAACGCTGTCCGTATAAACGAATACTTTTTCCAATTGGATCGCTTGAACCGAAAAGTCCATCTGCGATATCATATCCTAGAACAATAACAGCAGTTCCAGAGTTAGATTCAGATTCGTTATAAAATCTTCCTTTATCAAAACTCAGTCCGTCGATATCAACCATTTCGCTTGATGCTGGAATAATATTTACATCGCTGACAGTTTTAGAATCGTATTTTAAACTTTCTCTGTTTACAAAAAGCTGGTACGCGACTTGATCGGTATTATTCATCGAGTTTTTCAGGCCAACGTACTCGTCATATTTTACATTTGGAAACTGCTCTCTCTTCCATTGTGGAATTTCAGACGGCCCAAAGCAATATTTCATTAAATAAATTGTATTTTTATCTAAGCTACTCAAATCTTTAGAGATTTTTTTATCTAAGGAGTCAACAGCGGCCAAAACAGCGATAATTGAAAAAATACCAATCGTAACACCTAAGAGCGACAATAAAGTACGTAATTTATTATTTCGCAAAGCATTGATGGCAAAACTCAAACTTTCTTTTAATAATCTTAGATAAACGATCATATTTTTGTATTTTTCAATAAAGTAAAATTCAATAATTTAAATTCAAAAACCTAATAAAAGTTAACTTACTCATCAGTAGAATTTTTTAGCATTTTGTTACACTAATTTTTTTTAATATAATATATAAAAAAACTACTTTTGCAGTCTCAAAATCATAACTACACAATGAGCACAACTAAAAAAATACAATCGGCATTAATTTCTGTTTTTTCTAAAGATGGATTAGAACCAATTGTTAGGAAATTACACGAACAAAATGTAACGCTTTATTCAACTGGAGGAACTGAAGATTTTATCAAAAACCTTGGCATTCCAGTAGTTCCTGTTGAAGATATTACTTCTTTCCCTGAAATTCTTGGCGGAAGAGTTAAAACTTTACACCCAAAAATCTTCGGAGGAATTTTGAATCGTCAAGACAATGAAAGCGATGTTCAGCAAATGAAGGAATTTGACATTCCTCAGATTGATTTGGTAATTGTTGATTTATATCCTTTTGAAAAAACAGTTGCTTCTGGAGCAAGCGAACAAGATATTATTGAAAAAATTGATATCGGTGGTATTTCATTAATTCGTGCTGGTGCAAAAAATTTCAAAGACACTGTAATTGTAGCTTCTGTTAACGAGTACAGCTTACTTTTGGACTTGATTACGGAGCAAGACGGAGCAACAACTCTTGAAAACAGAAGATTGTTTGCTACTAAAGCATTCCACGTTTCATCTCACTACGATGGAGCTATTTTTAATTATTTCAACACAGATGAGACCATTTACAAAGAAAGCATTGCAAACGGTCAAATTTTAAGATATGGTGAAAACCCTCACCAAAAAGGATTTTTCTTTGGAGATTTTGACGCAATGTTCAAAAAACTTCACGGAAAAGAATTGTCATACAACAACTTGCTAGATGTTGATGCTGCAGTAAATTTAATTGCTGAGTTTAAAACTGACGGACCAACATTCGCGATTTTAAAACACAACAATGCTTGCGGATTGGCTTCAAGAAAAACAATCAGTGAAGCTTATTTAGCAGCTTTAGCTTGTGATCCAACTTCAGCTTTTGGAGGAGTGTTAATTTCTAACACTAAAATTGATTTAGAAACTGCACAGGAAATCAACAAATTATTCTGCGAAGTTGTAATCGCTCCAGCTTATGATGATGAGGCTGTCACAGTTTTACAAGAGAAGAAAAACAGAATCATATTAGTACAAAACGACGTTGAATTACCAGCTCGTCAAGTAAGAACTTGTCTTAACGGATTGTTAATTCAGGACAGAAATAATATTACGGATAATAAAGAGCATTTAAAAACCGTTACCATTACAGAACCTACTGCTCAAGAGATCGAAGATTTGATCTTTGCTTCTAAAATTTGCAAGAATACAAAATCAAACACTATTGTATTTGCTAAAAACGGAACATTGATTTCATCAGGGACAGGTCAGACTTCAAGAGTCGACGCTTTAATTCAAGCAGTTGACAAAGCAAAAGCTTTTGGATTTGATTTAAATGGAGCTTCGATGGCAAGTGATGCATTTTTTCCATTTCCGGATTGTGTAGAATTAGCCAAAAAAGCAGGAATAACTGCTGTAATTCAGCCAGGAGGTTCGATAAAAGACGAATTAAGTATAAATTATTGCAATGAAAATAATCTTGCAATGGTATTTACAGGAACTCGTCATTTTAAACATTAATTTGTTTAACTTTGTTCGATAAATAATTTATAACATTTTAAACCCCTAAAAAACTTATGGGATTTTTTGATTTCATGACCGAGGATATTGCGATAGACCTTGGAACCGCAAACACTTTAATCATTCATAATGATAAAGTTGTCATTGATAGTCCATCTATCGTTGCACGTGATAGAGTATCAGGCAAAATCATTGCTGTTGGTAAGGAAGCCAATATGATGCAAGGTAAAACACATGAAAACATCAAAACTATAAGGCCTTTGAAAGATGGTGTAATCGCTGATTTTGATGCTTCGGAAAAAATGATCAATATGTTCATTAAAAGTATTCCTGCATTGAAAAAAAGAATGTTTACTCCAGCTTTACGTATGGTTGTATGTATTCCTTCTGGTATTACTGAAGTGGAGATGAGAGCGGTGAAGGAATCTTGTGAGAGAGTAAACGGAAAAGAAGTTTACTTGATTCATGAACCAATGGCGGCGGCAATTGGTATTGGTATTGATATTATGCAACCAAAAGGAAACATGATTGTCGATATCGGAGGTGGTACAACAGAAATTGCTGTTATCGCTTTGGGCGGAATTGTTTGCGACAAATCTGTTAAAATTGCAGGTGACGTTTTCACAAACGATATCGTGTATTACATGCGTACACAACATAACCTTTTTGTTGGAGAAAGTACTGCTGAAAAAATTAAAATTCAAATTGGAGCGGCGATCGAAGATTTAGACGGTCCGCCAGAAGATATGTCAGTTCAAGGTAGAGATTTGCTTACTGGTAAACCAAAACAAGTAGATGTTTCTTACCGTGAAATTGCAAAAGCATTAGACAAATCTATTCAGCGTATTGAAGATGCGGTAATGGAAACATTATCTCAGACTCCACCTGAGTTAGCAGCAGACATCTACAACACTGGTATCTATTTAGCTGGTGGAGGATCTATGTTAAGAGGTCTTGACAAACGTATCTCTCAAAAAACAGATTTACCAGTTTATATTGCTGAAGATCCTTTGAGAGCTGTTGTTCGCGGTACAGGAATGGCTCTTAAAAACATTGCAAAATTCAAAAGTATCTTAATCAAATAAGATTCAAAATAATAATCAATTTACTTTTATAAGGGTCAAATTTATATTGTTTGACCCTTGTAAAAACTGAAACCTTTAAGCATATCCTGAAACAAAATAACCAGACAAGAAATGCAGCAAATATTTAATTTCCTTATAAGAAACAGTAATCGATTGCTGTTTTTGCTGCTTTTAGGTATTTCGTTAGGACTCACGATTCAATCTCATTCTTACCACAGAAGCAAAATAATCAGTTCTGCCAATTTCTTAAGCGGAGGTGTTTATGAAAAAATCAATCGTGTTAATGAATACATGAATTTAAGAGCTGAAAACGACGAACTTGTACTTGAGAACGCAAGATTAAAAAGTCTTTTATTCAACAAAGAAGACACATCAAAATTACCTTTACCTGATACCATTAAAGGGGTAAAACCTGCTGATATCATTGTATCAAAAGTAATTCATAATACATACAGCACACACGAAAACTTTCTTACTTTAAATTCCGGGTCAAATGATGGCGTAAAACCAGATATGGGAGTAATAAACAGTTTAGGAATTGTTGGTATTATAGACGATACATCACCACGATATTCTACCGTAGTGAGCATTTTGAATATGAAATCTCAAATTAATGCCAAGTTAAAAAAATCAAATCATTTTGGTTCTTTGACATGGGATGGAAAAAGCACTGGATTTGTACAGTTAAGAGATGTTCCGAGGTTAGCTTCAGTTAAAAAAGGAGATACAATTGTAACAGGAGGACAATCTGTTATTTTTCCTGAAGGAATCAACATTGGAACTGTTGAAACAATTTACAAAGAGACCCAAACAAGTTTTTATGTCATAAAAGTTAAACTATTTAATGACATGACGAACTTAGGGCACGTTTATATTATCAAGAGCAAAGACAGAGAGGAACTTATTAATTTAGAAAACAAAGAAAAAAATGAATAGCGCTCTGTTAGTCAATATTTTTCGATTTATTATGTTGCTGGCAATTCAGATTGTTATTTTCAACAATATGAATTTCTTAGGATATATAAGTCCGTTTCCGTATATCTTGTATATCATTCTTTACCCAGTAAACAGCAATAAAGCTGGATTAATCATCTCAAGCTTTTTCTTAGGACTAATCATGGATATGTTCTGTAATTCTGGCGGGATACATGCTACTGCGTGTGTTATTTTAGCCTATTACAGGCCTTATATTTTTAAATTTTCATTTGGCTTAAGTTATGAGTATCAAACCATTAAACTGAATGAATCTTTAACACCAGAGCGATTTTCATTTATATTGGTTTCGGTTTTAATGCATCATATTGTATTATTTGTTTTAGAAGCATTTCAATTCAAATTTATCTGGGACATTTTGCTTCGAACCTTATTTAGTTCTATCTTTACTATAATCACCTCAATAATAATAATTTATCTTATTAAGCCCAATAAACGATGAGAAAAGTCTTGCTGCCCACTATAATTATTATAGCAGCGTCTTTGCTAGTGATTAGGATTTTTTACCTGCAGATTATTGATGATTCCTTTAAACTGAAATCGGAAAATAATGCGATAAAAAAAGTATATGACTACCCAGAAAGAGGTTATATTTATGATCGTAACGGAAAACTTCTCGTTGCGAATCAGGCTTCTTATGATATCATGGTTATTCCAAGAGACATAAAAAAAGACTTAAATATTGCCGAATTTTGTGCTCTTCTGAATATTACCCAAGAGGAATACCAAAAGCGTATTGAAAAAGCAAAAGTATATAGCCCAAGGCTTCCGTCTGTATTTTTATCTCAGCTGAATAAAAACGAATTTGCTGCTTTTCAGGAGAAAATCAGAAAATATGAAGGTTTCTATTTCCAAAAACGTTCTCTTCGTGATTATGAAGTTGATTACGGCGCCAACATATTTGGTTTTATTACTCAGGTAAACGAAAAACAAATTGCCAAAAATCCCTACTATAACAGCGGAGATTTAATTGGAAAACAAGGTGTAGAAGAAAGCTATGAAGAGATTTTACGCGGTATAAAAGGTGTAAAATACATTCAAAAAGACAAATACAATCGAGAAATTGGCCCTTATAAAGAAGGAAAATATGATACTATTGCTGTAGCTGGAGAAGATATCAACTTAACAATTGATTCTGAACTTCAGAAATATGGTGAAGAATTGATGATTAATAAGCGAGGAGGAATTGTTGCTATTGAACCAAAATCTGGAGAAATTCTAGCATTGGTCACAGCTCCTTCTTATGATCCAGGTATTTTAGTAGGACGTCAGAGATCTAAAAATTATACTCTTTTATATCACGATTCTATTGCAAAACCTTTATATGACAGAGGACTTTTAGCAGAGTATCCTCCAGGTTCTCCATTCAAAATCCTGACTGGTTTAGTGGCGCTTCAAGAAGGTGTTATAAATGAACAAACTACTTTCATGTGTCATCACGGATTTAGTTATGGCGGAGGCCGTTTTATGAAGTGCCACGGTTTTGGTCCGCATCAATTACATAACGGAATTTACAATTCTTGTAACACCTATTTTGGACAAGCTTATATGCTTACCATCAACAAGTATAAAGATCCAGGCCATGCTGTTGATGTTTGGAGCAGTCACATAAAAAGTTTTGGTTTAGGTCAGTTTATGGGATATGATTTGCCTACTGGAAAAAGAGGAAATATTCCGACTTCTAAAACGTACAAAAGAATCTATCCTAATGGCGGATGGAGAAGCTCAACGATTGTCTCTAATGCAATTGGTCAGGGAGAGGTTTTGATGACTCCAATCCAATTGGCAAACATGATGGCGACTGTCGCAAATCAAGGATATTATTATACTCCTCATATCATTAAAAAAATTGAGGGAGAAAAAATCGATGAAAAGTTCACTACAAAACACGTAACTACGATTGATCAAAAATATTTCCCACCAGTTATCAGCGGATTATTTGATGTGTATAACAAAGGTACTGCTTATGCACTTAGAGTGGAAGGAATTGACATTTGTGGAAAAACAGGTACTGCAGAGAACTTTGCCAAAATAAACGGTAAGAGAACACAGCTTAAAGACCACTCTATATTTGTTGCTTTTGCCCCAAAAGACAATCCAAAAATTGCTATTGCGGTTATGATTGAAAACGGAGGTTTTGGAGCAACAGTTGCAGGTCCGATTGCGAGTTTAATGATTGAGAAATATCTAAGAAAAAAAATTACGAGAACCGACCTAGAAGTAAGAGTATTAAACAAAAGCTTACTTTCAGAATATGCTAAAGTAGGTGGAATAAGTGATGCCCTTAAAATAGAATCTGTACCAAAAGATTCTATTTTACAAGCAAAAATTATAAAGCCAAAAGCACCATCCGCAACGGCACCAAAAACTGAAGTTAAAAAAACAGCAGTAGACACTACTAAAGAAAACTAAGAAAGATTATTTCAAATGAAAAATCAAAGTGTAAAAAATAATATTGATTGGATAAGTGTCTTTATCTACATTGCGCTGGTAACTTTAGGTTGGCTTAATATCTATTCGTCTTCTTTATTATCTACCGATGGAACATACCAAAAACAGCTGATTTTTATCTGCTGTACTATTCCATTGATATTTGTTGTGCTTTTTGTTGACGGAAAATTTTACGAAAAATACGCGAGTATCATCTTCGGAGTTTCCTTACTGTCCCTTGCAGGATTATTCCTTTTCGGGAAAACCATAGCAGGACAGCGATGCTGGTACGCCATAGGGAGTTTTACTTTACAGCCTTCTGAGTTTGCGAAAGCAGCAACCTCTCTCGCATTAGCCAAATATTTGAGTGATACGCAAATCAACTTAAAAGAAACCAATAGACAAATTCAAGCTTTAGCTATTATGCTATTGCCTGTAATATTAATTTTACCACAACCAGACCCTGGGAGTGCTTTAATTTATAGTGCATTTATTCTTGTTTTATATAGAGAAGGCTTGCCTTCTTGGTATGTATGGACAGCATTTATTACCATTGTTCTTTTCGTTCTTACTTTAGTTTTAGAGCCGTACGCTGTTATTGGAATGGCTTTTATCGTGTTAGCAATTATACACTTTAAAGGTAGAGTAGTTGACAGAAACATCATCTTAAGCGGAATTTTACTCGTCTTAATTTCTGGATTCGTTTTCTCTGTTGATTATGTATTTGATAACGTTTTTAAACAACACCACAGAGACCGTTTTAATATTTTACTAGGTAAAACTGTAGATATGAAAGGTATTGGATACAATACCAACCAATCTGAGATTGCTATTGGTTCTGGAGGATGGCTAGGAAAAGGTTTTCTTGAAGGAACACAAACCAAAGGAGGATTTGTACCTGAACAGCACACCGATTATATCTTTACCACTGTTGGAGAAGAATGGGGATTTGCAGGTTCATTAGTAGTGATTTTACTTTTTACAGGTCTACTTCTTAGAGTTATTTATTTAGCAGAAAGACAGAAAACTAAATTCAGTAGGGTTTACGGCTATTGTGTCGCCGCAATTCTCTTTATCCATTTCTTTGTAAACATTGCGATGGTAATTGGAATTTTCCCAACAATTGGGGTTCCTCTGCCCTTCTTTTCATATGGAGGTTCTGGACTCTGGGGATTCACTATTTTACTATTTATTTTCCTTAAAATGGATGCTAACAAAGTGAATGAATGGTAATGAATTAAAACCTTCAATTTTTAAGTCCCAAGTTCCAATTTAGAATATCTATATATTAAACTATAAATAATTTCACCTAAAGCTGTAATTACGTTTTAAAAACTAATTACAGCTTTTTTATTCTATTATAGATTATCACTAAGAAAAACAATCCCATAATAGAAACGTCGATAATAAGTTTTAATAACAAGCATAAAAAATCCGAAGTTTTAGCTTCGGATTTTTTTATTATTCTTTATTTGATTATATCTCTTCGTGTGGTCTCTTTTTCAAAAGTTTCACTAGAACTGGGAATGTTGAAATAATGATGATTATTATAATGATATATTCAATGTGTTTTTTTAAATCTATTCCTTGTTTTAAGAAAACGCCGTATAAATAATGCCCTGCAAAAATTAATATAAATGACCAAAGGAAAGAACTCAAAACGTTATAAAACATAAATTTCTTTCTGTCCATCGAAACGATTCCAGCAACAATTGGAGCAAACGTTCTGAAAATTGGCAAGAAGCGCGCATAAATAATTGCTTTTCCTCCATATTTTTCAAAAAAGTCTTTTGATTGAAGCAAGTACTTTTTCTTAAACCAGAATGTATCTTCTTTTTTAAATAAATAATAACCGCTTTTTGCACCAAACCAATAACCAGTCATATTACCTAAAACTCCCATTATAGCAACTGCTGTAGCAAGCAGAAACACATTTACAAAATCATTTGGAATATAGGCAACATTTTCAATTAAATCACGACTATAAATACCTGCTAAAAAAAGCAAACTATCTCCAGGCAGAAAAAAGCCTGCAAAAAGTCCTGTCTCAGCAAAAACTATAAACAGAACAATAAACAACCCAATTTGAAAACCTCCGACGCTTAAAGTAATATAAAATTCAGGGTTTAGTAACTGGGTCCATTCAAAATTATTCATAAATGCGATTGGTTATTTTTTATAGTTCGTGAAAGTAACAATAATTTACCTTAACCACAATAAAATACGGTATTTTAAACATAAATTAACTATTAAAAAAAGCCCAAACTAGTTGTTTGGGCCTCTTTAATTATTATTCTCTTACATACTTGCAACAGCTGTGAAGGTTGTCATAATCTTCAGTTGTTGCTTTAACTTCCTTAGTATCATGACCTGCCTTTGCGATTGCTTTATTTAAATCTGCAGGAGAACATTTCTCTTCGTTTAGAATTACTGAAAGCTGATGAGAACTAACATCCCAGCTTGCTGTTTTTACACCTGGAACACCGTAAGCTGCTTTTTCAATTCGCTTCTTGCATTGTTCACAGTTACCGTTTACTTCTGTTGTGTATTTTAAATTTTTATTCTTCTTAGTTTGAGCCTGAGCCGAAAATCCTAGAAAAATCATCATTGCGATTAAAACTATTTTATTCATTGTCTTTAATTTATTGTTATTGAAATTGTTATTTAATTTTAAATCTAAGTCCTGCATAATACATCTGTCCAAAAATTGGTGCGTATGCAATTGATGCATCAAAATTAGGTCCAAAAGGATCGTTGGCTCCTAAAATTGCTTTTTCTTGCCTATAATTTCCAATATTTTCTCCTCCGACATACACTTCAAAAACTGGAGAAAAAACTCGGGTTACTTGCGCATTCATTACAGCATAAGCAGGTGAAAAATCTGGAAACTGATCTGCTACAGGATTTGATGCCGTATAAGGCAATTGCTGTCTTCCTGACCAATTATAGGTAAAGTCAAATCTCCATTGCTTGTCGTTATTCATTGTTGTTTCATATTCTAAATTTCCTAAGAAACGATGTTTCGCCTGAAGCGGACGCTGGAATGTTCCTCTCAAATAATCAGTTTGAATGTCATAATATTTGTAAGCTGTTCTTAAATTCAAATTGTGAATCAATTCGTAATTGAACTCAACCTGAAGACTATTTGCAAAAGAACTTCCTTTCAAATCATAAAACAATACTTGCTGTGGACTTTGCATCACATCTACAACTGCCTGATTTTGGAAATCGGTTCTGTAAAGATCAAAACCTGCATCGGCATTTCTGTTGAAAATACGGAATTTCTGAGAAAAACTAACTCCGTAATTCCATGCAATTTCTGGGTTTAATCCATACACCTTTCCGTTTGAATCTAAAATTGAAAAAGTTCTTGAGCTGGCAAAAAGCTGTTGATTCTCCGCAAAGATATTAGCCGAACGCTTTCCTCTTCCTGCAGAAAAACGAACGACTCCATTTTTCCAAGGATTATATCTCATGTGCAACCTTGGCGTAACAAAAACTCCTAATCGATTATGATTGTCTACCCTTCCACCTAAAATCAAACTGAAATTATCTGTATTATCGTAAGTATATTCAAAGAAAGCACCAACTGAGTTATCAATTCTGCTTACGTCTGTCAGGTTTACAAATTCCTGATATTGATCGTAAGTAAAATTCAGACCTGTTGAAAATTTATGCATCGTATTATTGATGATCGAATTGAAAATCAAGTTAGAATAAAAGCTATTCTGTTTGATGTCGTATTGATTTAAACCATAATAAGAATCCTGCTTATGGCTGTTAAAGGCATTTTGAAAACCAATGCTTTGGTATGGCATGTCTTTAAATACATATCCGATTTTTGTAGAAACATCAAAACGTTCAGTATTAATTTCTGATCCCCAATAATTGGTTGTGCCACGATCACGATCTTTATCAAAATCAACTTCTCCAGTTTGTTTTTTATCATTCATATATCTGAAATTGATAAAACTCACCAAACCACTTTCTGGATTGTAATATTGATAACGATTTAAAACATTAATCTGTTTTCCTAACGGATTATCAAGAAAGCCATCTTTATTCATATCGTTTTTTGCTACACGTGCATTTCCGTGAACAAATAAGCTGGTTGCCCATTTATCTGAAAGTTTTTTATTGAAATGAGTGTTTAATTCAAAACGAGAATCTGTCGAACCATAAGCATTCAGAAAGAAAGGAATATCATTTAACGGCTTTAAAAGTTCTGTATTAATCTGGCCAGAAATACTTTCGTAACCATTTATAACACTCCCCGCTCCTTTTGTAATTTGAACACTTTCAATCCAAGTCCCAGGTGTAAAGGATAAGCCATACGCTTGAGACGCTCCTCGTACAGAAGGAATATTTTCTTCTGTAATCATTAAATACGGGCTAGTTAACCCAAGCATTTTGATCTGCTTGGTTCCCGTTAAAGCATCAGAAAAATTAACATCGATTGATGGATTGGTCTCAAAACTTTCAGCCAAATTACAACAGGCCGCTTTAAGCAGTTCTTTACTGGTAATTACAGATGTATTGGCTGTTACTGTGAAGGATTTTTTAATCCCTTTTTGCTTTTTAGTGATTTTTACTTCTTGCAGATCTTCTTGCGAAAAGGCAGAAAAAGAAAGCAAAATCATTGCAAAAAGCATTATATTTTTTTGCATAAAAAATGATTTTAATGTTTAAATAGAATTACATTTTTGATGTTTTTCAAAAACAAAAACTATCAAAATGTAAATACAAAGTCTTGATTAAGACTTGCAGTGCATCTTAACATTAAAATCAGGAATAGAAAATATACTGATGGTATAATTTAAATAAGGGGGGCGCATTCGCGTCAGCGTAATACGAAAGAACTTCTTTCTTTTTAAAACTTGGAATTTCTAAAAAGACAAGAGGCTTGTAATCTTGTACAACAGCTGGGAAAGCAAATTGAAAAAAGAAAAATTTGATAGTTGCGTTGTCTGATTTCTTTTCGAAGTGAACAACCTTATCTTTACAGCAAGAGTTCTCTTTTTCTTTAGAACCGCAACATTTCTTTTCAATAACAGGCTCTGCTGTAGTTTTTAAAGAAACCGAAGCAATTTCTCCGCCACAATAATGTACGTCAAAAGCAAACCCAATATTGGAAACCAATAAAAGGAACGCTAAAAATAGACCTGTACACTTTTTCAAATTCATACTGCAAAGCTATTTAAAAACTGTCGATAAAAAACTAAAACAAATGTTATTTTTTGGATTTTTGAAGCTGATAGTAAAATCCAGGAATGAATAATAGCACTAAAATGGGCTGAATCAAAAATCGACGCACATAAAAAAGAAGCCAGCTGCCGTCTGGAAAATATTCGAGAATGATATAAAATGCTATCAAAAACAAGACTAAAAATAAGCCGTATACAAATAGACTGAATTTTAAAATGTCACGATCCTGAAACAAAACAAAAATCAGCCAAAGTGATAAAGCTGAATTTAGAAAATAACGAAAAAAAAGCCCTGCAAAAAGCTTAAAGGTTTCAACTTGAGGATACGGTATTGAATGGAAATCGGCATTAAAATATACCAGAAAAGGATCATAAAACAATTTACTTTCAAACGTTCTAATCAATGCAAAACCTATGACAACAACAATTGCAACAAAGATTTTTAATTTATTCTCTTTTAATTTATTTAGCATACTTTGAAAATCTATTAATCCAGAAAATCCATAAAACAAAAACATATCCGTAAATCATCAGAGGAAAAAAAGTTCCATGCAGAAAATGGGTATATTGCGGAAAGTGATATACAAGCACAATTAGAAGCGAAATCCTAATAACATTTAGAATATAGATGGATATAAGTCCAAAAATTATAAATAATAACGTCTTTTTTAAATTTCCAGAAAAAGCCGCTACAAACGATACAAATAGTATCATTACACTTACTGCATTACAGCCTTCGGTTATGTGTGCTATAAATCTGCCATTTAAAATGATGTCCTGCCACGGATTTTGTGAATTTTTCTGAATTATTACATCGTAATTAAAAAGCTTCAGCAATTGTTCTGAATTTCTTCCAGAAATCATGGTTATAGCATCAAGATCTTCTGCCTGATAACTGTTTAAATAAAATTTATAAAGCAGTGTAAAGACAATATATGTCAGAAAAAAAATGCTTATAAAAATCAGGAATGGCTTAAACTGGACTAAATATTTTTTCAAGAGATTTTTTTTTCAAATTTATATATTTTTTGAGTTTAGCTTTAAATACTTTTGTATAAAATTTAATATCATGACATTTCAAGAATTACAACCACAGATAATCAGTATTGTTGCTGACAATCAAAAAAATAGAGACGAAAAATTATTAGCAGTCTGCAAGCTTTTAAACGAAAACGTAGAATATTACAACTGGGTTGGCTTTTATTTTGCAAATCACGACGCTAAAACTTTACACTTAGGACCTTACGTTGGTGCAGAAACAGACCATACCGTTATTCCGTTTGGAAAAGGAATCTGCGGTCAGGTTGCCGAAAGCAATGCCAATTTTGTCGTACCAGACGTTAAAGCGCAAGACAATTATATTGCCTGCAGTTTGACTGTTAAATCAGAAATTGTAGTACCTCTTTTTGTTAATGGAGTAAATATTGGCCAAATTGATATTGACAGCCATGTTATTGATCCGTTTACAGAAGCTGACGAAAGATTTTTAGAATTTGTAAATCAAGAAGTTGCTAAATTATTCTAGAAGAACTATTTTTAAGATAAAAAATAGAACTGAATGAAAAGAAACATCTTCATCTTATTGCTTCTGATAATTTCAGTTAATCTGTCTGCGCAAATTAGCATGATGTCTAAAAAAATCTTTTTAGACTCGTTAAATCGGGAATGCACACCCGAAAACCATGCTTACACAAGAGTAATTACCAATTATTCTCAAAAAAGCATCCGTTATGTCGTGACTGATTTCTACAAAAATGGAAGAAAGAAAATGACAGGATCAACTTTGGATCGAGATGTTTTAAAAAAAGATGGAGAATTTATTTGCTATTATAAAAATGGCGCAAAAGAATCTGTTATAAATTATTCTGAAGATCATAAAACAGGCAAAGAGATTAGCTGGTATGAAAATCAGGGTAAAAAATGTGAAAAACAGAACAATTGGAATCCAAAAACAAAAAAACTCCAGACATTGATTCTTAATTGCTGGGATGAAAATAAAAATCAAACCGTAACAGACGGGAATGGAGATTATGAAGAAAGAGATCAATTTGTTACACAAAAAGGAACAATTAAAGACGGATTGAAACAAGGCTACTGGGAAGGGACTGACATTTTACGAAAGATTACGTTTGTTGACAATTACAATCGAGGCGTTTTAATTTCGGGAGTAAGCACAGATGCTGACAATGTCAAATTTTCTTATTCTTCTCTAAGCGAAAAGCAATCTGGTAAAAAAGTTGAGAAGTCAAAATAGGAATGAGCATAAATTAAGGAGAAAAAAACGACTGTAAATATTTAAAAACAAAATTCTTATGCTTAATTTTAAGATTCTTTTATTTTTGTTTGATTCTTTTGTTTTTTTAATCTAATTTTGCACCCGTCTTACAAAAGTTGTATGACATACATAAAAATCATTAAAACAATATTGGAATGTATTTAACTAAAGAAAAGAAAGAAGAAATCTTCGCTCAACACGGTGGTGCAACAAACACTGGAAGCGCAGAAGGTCAAATCGCATTGTTCACTTACAGAATTTCTCACTTAACTGAACACTTGAAAAAAAATCGTCACGATTACAACACTGAGCGTTCTCTTGTACTATTAGTAGGTAAAAGAAGAGCTTTGTTGGACTACTTGAAAAAGAAAGATATCAACAGATATCGTGAGATTATCAAAGTATTGAATATCAGAAAATAATCAATATAGAAAAGAGGTGCGAGAGTGCCTCTTTTTGTTTTTACATTACAGCTGTTTATAATAAGCATATTACAAGAAAAAAAGTTTGGTTTTTCATTGGGTTTTAGATAACAACAACTACACACAACAACAACTACAACACAACTAAAACCCATTGTATAATCAAAAAGGAAAATTTATGATTCCACAAGTTTCACAAGAAATTATCGATTTAGGAGATGGAAGAAGCATCTCAATCGAAACTGGTAAATTAGCAAAACAAGCCGATGGTTCAGTTGTTGTACGTTTAGGAAACTGTATGCTTTTAGCAACTGCAGTTTCTGCAAGAACATCTAACCCAGGTGTTGACTTTTTGCCATTAACGGTAGATTACCGTGAAAAATTTGCTGCTGCAGGACGTTTCCCAGGAGGATTTTTCAAAAGAGAAGCAAGACCAAGCGACAGTGAGGTATTAACAATGAGATTAGTTGACCGTGTTTTACGTCCTCTTTTCCCAGACGATTACCATGCTGAAACTCAGGTTATGATTCAATTAATGTCTCACGATGACAATGTTATGCCAGATGCATTAGCTGGTTTAGCAGCATCTGCAGCATTAGCTGTTTCTGACATTCCGTTTTACAACTTAATTTCTGAAGTACGTGTTGCTCGTATCGACGGAAAATTAGTAATCAACCCAAGCAGAGAAGAATTAGAAAAATCTGATATCGATATGATGATTGGAGCTTCTATGGATTCTGTTGCTATGGTTGAAGGTGAGATGAAAGAAATCTCAGAAGCTGAAATGGTTGAGGCAATTAAATTTGCACACGAAGCAATTAAAGTTCAAATTGTTGCTCAACAAAAATTAAGAGCAAAATTAAGCTCTCAAGAATACAGAACTTACGAAGGTGAAGTTGAAGACGAAGCTGTTTACGCTAAAGTAAAAGCTGCTGCTTATGATAAATGCTATGCAATTGCGCAAGAAGCTTCAGGAAAAGCTGAAAGAGGTGAAAAATTCGCAGCTGTTAAAGAAGAGGCTAAAGCTTTATTCACTGAAGAAGAATATGCTGAAAACGCAGATCTTGCAGGTTTAGTTGGAAAATACTTCTACAAAACAAACAAAGAAGCTGTTCGTAACGTAATTCTTGAAAAAGGAATTCGTTTAGACGGTAGAAAAACTACAGAGATCAGACCAATCTGGTGTGAAACTGATTATTTGCCATCTGTACACGGATCTTCTTTATTTACACGTGGAGAAACTCAAGCTTTGGCTACTGTAACTTTAGGAACTTCTAAAGAAGCTAACCAAATCGATTCTCCATCTGAGCAAGGTGAAGAGAAATTCTACTTACACTATAACTTCCCTCCTTTCTCTACTGGTGAAGCAAAACCATTAAGAGGAACTTCAAGAAGAGAGGTTGGTCACGGTAACTTAGCTCAAAGAGCTCTTAAAAATATGATTCCCGCAGATTGTCCTTATACAATCCGTGTGGTTTCTGAAGTATTAGAATCTAACGGTTCTTCTTCTATGGCAACAGTTTGTGCTGGAACAATGGCTCTTATGGATGCTGGAGTTCAAATGACAAAACCAGTTTCTGGTATTGCTATGGGATTAATCACTGACGGTGAGAAATTTGCTGTATTGTCTGATATCTTAGGAGACGAAGATCACTTAGGAGATATGGACTTTAAGGTAACTGGAACTGCTGATGGTATTACTGCTTGCCAAATGGATATCAAAATCGAAGGATTGCGTTATGATATCATGGAACAAGCTTTAGCACAAGCTCGTGACGGACGTTTACATATTTTAGGAAAATTAACTGAAACTATTGCAGCGCCAAGAGCAGAAGTTAAAGCTCATGCACCAAAAATCATCACGAGAACTATTCCTGGAAACTTTATTGGAGCATTAATCGGACCTGGAGGAAAAGTAATTCAAGAATTACAAAAAGCTACAGGAACTACTATTGTAATCAACGAAGTAGATGAGCAAGGTGTAGTTGAAATCTTAGGGACTGATCCTGCTGGTATTAAAGCTGTATTGGCTAAAATTGATGCTTTAACTTTCAAACCACAAGTTGGAGAAGCTTACGAAGTAAAAGTAATTA
Source organism: Flavobacterium tistrianum (assembly GCF_003254545.1). Lineage (GTDB taxonomy): Bacteria > Bacteroidota > Bacteroidia > Flavobacteriales > Flavobacteriaceae > Flavobacterium > Flavobacterium tistrianum. The sequence goes on along the minus strand of NZ_QJRH01000071.1, from coordinate 178,376 downwards.
AAATGCTTGATTTTGGAGCTGTAGTAGAATACACTGCTGCACCTGGAAACGAAGTATTGCTTCACGTATCTGAGCTAGCTTGGGAACGTACTGAAAACGTTGCTGACGTAGTTAAAATGGGAGATGTTTTCCAAGTGAAATACTTAGGAGTTGACCCTAAAACTAAAAAAGAAAAAGTGTCTAAAAAAGCACTTGTTCCAAGACCTCCACGTGAGGAGAAAAAAGAGTAATCAGATCTTAGTTTACTAAAGGTTTATTTATAGAAAACCCCAATTCTTTACCGAATTGGGGTTTTTCAGTTTAAAGAAACATTATTTTTTTTAGATTTAATGATTAAAAATAAAAAACAACTACAAGTGATATCTAAGCCTAGTTTTAGCTAAAAAAATATACTCTGAATATAATTAAAACCAAATTCCATAGAATTTTTATTACATTTTAACAATATTGCGTGATTTTTATAACATTTTTTTAATACTTTTGGAGCCAATCAATCCAAAAACAAAAAAATCACATTTCCTTTGAAAAATTACAAAAAAAAAGCGATTTATCTATCGTTATTTGCAAGCCTGTTAAACATATCGTATGCACACTCACAATCTGCTGAAAAATCCTCACTATACGATTACTTCGACCAAACCGTCGGAAAAGACAATTTAAATATTAACAACGGAATCGTTCATAGCGAACCTTTTCGACCAATAGCTGGAAAAAATAGATATTATACTGAAGAGTTTAATATTGGTGACATCAGTTTTGAGGGACAGATTTATTCTAGCGTCAATCTTAAATATGACATTCTTCTTGATCAAGTCATTTACAAACAGAATGGCTCTTCAGAAAATTTACCTATAAACCTAATTACCGAAAAAGTTGATTATTTCTTTATCAAAAACAAAAAGTTTGTCAACCTTAAAGAAGAATCAGTAAAATTTCCTTCTATCATAAAAGGATTCTATGAAGAAACATACATTGGAGACAATGTTTCTCTTTACACCAAACATACTAAAGAAAAAGTAAAATCTCTTCAAGCAGATCTAATCTACTATAATTTCATTTATAAAGTAGGTTACGTTTTAAAATACAACAACTACTTCTATAAGGTTGAAACAGTAAAGGATTTTAAACAAATTTTCCCAAATTATAAAAAGGAAATAAACAATATCTACAAAACCGACAAAAAATTAGAACGTTCCAATAAAGCTCAATTCATGGAAAATCTAACGAAACAAATCAATGGTCTTTTAAAAAAAAGTTCTAATTAAATGAAAAAAATTACTCTTATTCTATTTTTATTCTCCTTTCAACAAATTATATATTCCCAAGTAATTAGCGACAAAATAACGGTTGAATTTAAAAATGCAAACATAAAAACTGCTATTCAAGATATTGAAAAAGTATCTTACTACAAATTCTATTTTGATGAAAAATGGTTTGAAAACGACAGTGTTTCTATAACCAAACAATATAAAGAAGTTAAAATTGGTGAAGTTCTTGAAGACGTTTTTCAGAACACGAGCTTTAACTTTTATATTTCTGAAAACAAAGTTATAGTAACCAATAACAGTATTATTTATAGTCAGTTACCTGATGATTATTTTGGAATTCCTCTCGAAAGAGACGAAAACGGACAAATAACGACTCCTATATTCTATCAGCAATATGATTCGATAAAAAAGACAAACTCAAGAAATCCAAACAAAAATATTCGGGATCTTGTCCTTATTGGTAAAGAAGTTAAAAATCAAAAAAAGAAATCTACTTATACATTATCAGGTTTTATACGAGGCGGAAAAAACAATTCAGCACTTGCAAATGTTGTGGTAAAAATACCAAATTCTGAATTTTCTGCTGTAACAGATAAAAAAGGATTTTACAGTCTGCAAGTTCCAGGAGGATTAAATGTTGTGGAAACCGAAAGTTTTTCTTACAACAAAGTCACCAAAAATATAATGGTTTATAATGATGGCGCATTAAATCTTTCTTTAACAGACAATATAAACCAACTGGACGAAGTACTTATTAAAACCAATAAAAGCAAGAGTGCAAAATCTGCCATTACTGGAGTAACAACAATTGATTCTGAAGGAATTAAAAACGTTCCTTTGGTTCTGGGCGAGCGAGATATTCTTAAAGTTGCTTTAACCATGCCTGGAATAAAAACAGCCGGAGAAGGTTCTGCTGGATTTAATGTTAGAGGAGGTAAAGAGGATCAAAATTTATTCTTATTAGATCACGCTACATTATACAATCCATCACATTTCTTTGGATTTTTTACTGCTCTAAATCCTTATACAACCAAAAAAGTAGACATCTACAAAGGAAGTATTCCTGCTGAATTTGGAGGCAGGTTGTCATCTGTTTTTGATATTTCATCAAAAAGTGGGAATGTAAACGAATTTCAAGGTGAAGGAGGTATTGGTCCTGTAACCAGTAACTTAATGGTATCAACTCCAATTGTAAAAGGAAAATCAAGTTTAGTTGCAGGAGGAAGAGCCACTTATTCAGATTATATTTTAAAAAGCCTAGACGATGAAAATTTAAAAAATAGCCAAGCTTCATTTTATGATTTAATTTTAAAATACAATCATAAAATAAATACTAATAATGATATTGAATCTACCTTATACTACAGCCACGATAAATTTAGTGTCTCTTCAGATTCTTTATACAAGTACAGCAACAGATTGGCAACTTTAAAATGGAATCATACTTTTAATGAAAAAAATAAAGGTTCATTAATTGTGACTAATAGCGAATACAAATTCAATATTGATTATCAATCTGAAGGAGTAAACAATTTTGATTTTGGCTATAAAATTAACGAAACTCAGGCAATGCTGAAAATGAATTACTTGTATAGCAATAAACACAAATTCAGTTATGGTCTTTCTACTAAATTATATGCTGTTGATCCCGGATATTTAAGCCCTAAAAACCCTCAGTCTACCTTAATTCCAGTAGATGTAGAAACGGAAAAAGGTTTAGAATCTGCAGCGTACATCGGTGATAATTTCAAAATAAGCGATAAATTCCTTCTTGATTTCGGCTTACGTTATTCGACTTTTGCCGCTTTAGGAAAATCTACTCAGCGAATTTACGAAGAGAATCAGCCTATAAGTGATGCTACAGTAACTGAGACAAAAACATATGGCAATAATGAAGTAATTAAGAGATATGGCGGACTTGAGCCGAGGCTTGCCGCAAGGTATTTCCTTACAGACGATTTTTCTGTTCGTGCAAGTTATGACAAAACATATCAATACATTCATTTATTATCAAACAACACGACGCAATCTCCTACCGACATTTGGAAACTTTCAGATTTGAACGTAAAACCAGAAAGCGCACAGCAAGTTTCTTTAGGTTTCTACAAAAACTTAAAAGGTGGTGATGTCGAGCTTAGTTTAGAAGGTTATTATAAAAGATCTAAAAATATTCTAGATTATAAAGTTGGTGCAGAATTATTGCTTAATGAAAATATTGAAACCGAACTTTTACAAGGCGAAGGAAAAGCATATGGTGTTGAAGTTTTACTAAAGAAACAAGTAGGTAAATTAAACGGTTGGCTTGGCTACACGTATTCAAGATCATTGATAAAACTTGATAGTCAATTTCAGCAGGAAAAAGTAAATGACGGAAAATATTTTGCTTCCAATTTTGACAAGCCGCATGACTTTAGTGCAGTTCTAAATTACAGAATTACTAAACGTTATAGTTTTTCAAGTAATTTTGCATATCAAACCGGAAGACCAATCACATATCCGATTGGAAGATATGATTACGGCAACGAGCAATATACTGTATATAGTGATCGTAACAAATTTAGAATTCCAGATTATTTTAGACTTGATATTGGTTTGAACATTGAAGGAAATCATAAAATCAAAAAATTAGCACATAGTTTTTGGAATATTTCGGTTTATAATGTTTTAGGAAGAAACAATCCTTATTCTGTGTTTTTTGTTACAGACAAAGGACAGATTAAAGCGTACAAAACATCTATTTTCTCTATTCCAATTCCAAGTATTACCTATAATTTCAAGTTTTAAAATCATGAAAAAATATCTATATAAAATATCACTATTATTACTTCTAACAGTTACTATTAGCAGCTGTACAGAGCAATATGTTTTTCAAAATACAGATTTTGAAAGCGCCCTTGTTGTTGAGGGAACTATAACAAACGAACTTAAAAATCAAACTATCAGACTTTCTCAAGTTTATCAGCTTGAAGAAAGCGGTCCAAGACTTGAGAAAGGAGCAAATGTTTTTATTACTGACGATAAAGGCAACGAATATCAATTTGAAGAAAAAGACACAATTTATTCTTCTATAACTCCTTTTAAAGCAGAACCAGGAAGAAAATATCAGTTAAAAATCAGAACAAGTGCTGGCAAAAATTACACTTCTGACGAACAGATTCTAACTACCGAAACTAAAATTGACAATATTACCGCAACTGCAGAAAATGTAAATGGAGAAAGAGGCGTGCAGATTAATGTAAATAGTTTTGAGCCAACTAATACTTCAAAATATTATCGTTACGAATACACTGAAACTTACAAAATTGTTGCGCCGGTATGGAGCAGTCAGGAAACCGTGATCGTTAGTTTTCCTGCTATTCCAGCAGATCCAGACCAAGATTTTCCGGGTTCACCAGCAGGTGAAGATATTTTGGTAAGACTTAGAAACCGAGAAACTAGAACCTGTTTTTCTACCAAAAAATCTAATGATATTATTTTATATAACACTAACAGCCTTAGCGAAGATCGCGTGCATTTCCCTGTACGTTTTATTAGCAACCAAAACTATATAATTTCTCATCGTTATTCCATCTTCGTAAAGCAGTATGTTCAAAATCTAGCCGCATATACCTATTACAAAACTTTAAAAGATTTATCATCTTCAGGAGGTGTCCTTTCTCCAAAACAGCCTGGTTTCTTTTATGGAAACATAAAATCTGTAGAAAATCCATCTGAAAAGGTTATTGGTTTTTTTGAAGTTTCTTCTGTTTCTTCAGAAAGAATTTTCTTCAATTATGCAGATTTATTTCCAAAAGAGCCATTACCTCCATATTATGAAAGTGACTGCGTCGTAAAAGATTTTGCAGATTGTGAAGGCCTTCCTCCTTGCGCCAGAAATCAATTACGTGGAGCAATCAAATCGAAAGAACTAGTATTTGTATCAACTGATTATAATGGCAATTACGGAATGGTGAAACCAGCTTGCGGTGATTGCACTACATTTTCATCTAATATAGTTCCACCTTTTTGGATAGATTAATCTTTTTAAAAAAATTCATGAAACAACTTTCTATATATAATCAGAATAATATTTCAATTAGAATCAAACAATTGCTGTTTTTGATGCTTTTGTTTATTCAAATAGATTTTGCTTGCGCTCAGAGTTTACAAAACAAGAATTCAATTCCTGACACTGCTGCTCAAGAAACCATTTTTATTCATTCAAATACAACAACTTTTTTAACTGGTGAGACATTATACTTCAAATTATATTGTCTTAATCCATTAAACAACAAAATTAGCGCAATTAGCAAAATTGCTTACGTTGAATTGATTGACAGTGAAAAAAAATCGCTTCAAAAAAACAAAATATATCTTGATAAGGGAATTGGAACTGGAGACTATTTTATACCTACAACCTTAAAAACAGGAAATTACAAAGTTGTAGCTTATACAAAATGGATGCTTAATAATGTTCATTCTCAAAAGTATGAAATTGATATTTTCATCATTAATCCATTTCAGACTCAAGAACCAAATGACAATATCACTTTCGACATTACCAATCCAGCAAAATCGAATGCAATTCAACCGACAAATTCTAACATTGCAAATGATAAAAGAATAGATTTTGCATTTGATAAAGAAAGCTATTATACCAGAGAAAAAGTTAGCTTAAAACTAAAGCATTTGACTGAAACTGTTGAAAAAGGAAACTATTCTGTTTCTATACGAAAAACAGATCAAATTCCAACATTACAACAATTAACATCATCAGAGTTTGCAAAAAAAACTACTGAGAACTACGTTAATACACCAAACAGTTTAAATTATATTCCAGAAATTAGATCCGAATTAATCACGGGAAACCTAACTTCAAAAAACAACCGAGATATTGCCAACAAATCAATTGCATTATCTCTGCCAGGAAAAGAATATGTTTTGAAAATTGTTAAAACAAATGCTCAGGGAAAATTTGCATTTTTGCTTGATCAGTTTCCAAATTTTTCAAATGCTATTTTGCAGGTAATTGATGAAAACCGAAATGATTACATGGTCAATCTTGATCCGTTTCCAAAATTTGATGCTTCTTCATTACAATTCACTTCAAAACTGAATTTGTCGCCAGAATTAAAAAAAGATATTGAAGAAAGATCTACAGCAAGCCAAATTCAAAATGCCTACTATCAAATTAAAAAAGACAGTTTGGTTACAGAGGCCGTTATGAATCCATTTTTTACTACGGTTGAAAAATCATATGTTTTAGATGATTATACTCGATTTCCAACTTTAAAGGAAAATATAGTCGAAGTAATTGTAGAACTTTATTATAGAAGAAACAACGGCAAATACCAACTTCATATAAGAAATAATCAAAAAGATTTAGAAATGTATGGACCGCCATTGGTACTTGTTGATGGACTTTTAATTCAAGATCCGAGCGATCTTTTTGACTACAATATGGCAAATGTAAATAGGGTTAGTTTAATAACAGAGCCTTATGTATATGGCCCAAATTTGTATGGAGGATTGATTAGTTTTGAAACAAAAAACAATGAATTTTCAGAAAATTATGTAAAGAAGTATCTGAAAACAACTGAAATCCAGCGTCCTAATCCTGAAAAAGTATATAACAATCCCGATTATTCGCCTGGAAATAAATTACAAAGAGTTCCCGATTACAGATACCAATTGTTATGGAAACCAGATCTTAAATTAGATACAAAAGAAGAAGATTTATCTTTTTACACTTCTGATATTAAAGGAAATTTTGAAGTTATTCTAGAAGGATTTACTGAAAATGGAAACCCAGTTTACGTTTCAAAAAATATTACTGTAAAATAATTACAGAAAAAAACAGAAAAAAAGGCTTTGATTACATTGTAAATCAAGGACTTTGCAATTTAACACAATTAAAATGTTCAATTTATAAAAATAAAATAGTCTTTTTTGTAACTTTTTCGACACTCTATACGTATAACCATTTGTACACTTTAAAAATAGGGAGACAACAACATGAGACAACTTAAAATCACCAAGCAGGTAACTAATCGTGAAACTGCATCGTTAGATAAATATCTACAAGAAATTGGAAAAGTTGACCTAATTACCGCTGATGAAGAGGTAGAATTAGCACAAAGAATAAAGGCTGGTGATCAAAGAGCTTTAGAAAAACTAACAAAAGCCAACCTACGTTTCGTAGTATCTGTGGCTAAACAATATCAAAATCAAGGATTAACTCTTCCTGACTTAATTAATGAAGGAAACTTAGGTTTAATTAAAGCGGCTCAACGTTTTGATGAAACTCGTGGTTTTAAATTCATTTCTTACGCTGTATGGTGGATTCGTCAATCGATTCTTCAAGCTTTAGCTGAACAATCTCGTATTGTACGTTTACCATTAAATAAAATCGGTTCTATCAATAAAATCAACAAAATGTATGCTTTACTAGAGCAATCTAACGAGCGTCCGCCTTCTGCTGAGGAAATTGCAAAAGAACTTGATATGACTGTAAACGACGTAAAAGAGTCTATGAAAAACTCTGGACGTCACCTATCAATGGATGCACCTCTTGTTGAAGGTGAAGATTCTAACCTTTATGACGTATTGCGTTCTGGCGAATCTCCAAATCCAGATAGAGAATTAATTCACGAATCTCTTCGCACTGAAATTGAACGTTCTTTAGAAACATTAACTCCAAGAGAAGCTGATGTTGTTCGTTTATATTTTGGTCTTGGCGATCAGCACCCAATGACTCTTGAGGAAATTGGAGAAACTTTCGACCTTACTCGTGAGCGTGTTCGTCAAATTAAAGAAAAAGCAATCCGTAGATTGAAACACACTTCTAGAAGTAAAATCCTTAAAACTTATTTAGGATAAACAATATTAAATTTCAATATTTTTAAATTCCAAATTACAATTGGCTTGGAATTTGGTCCCGATAGCTATCGGGATTGGAATTTTACCGCAAACAACAGTTTGATTGACTGTTCGTTTTTTGATTGATGATTGAAACTCCGGCTGATTACCGGAGTTTTTTATTTTTAACTGAAAAGTTTTTTAACGCAAAGAGCGCAAAGGACAACGCAAAGTTCACAAAGTTTTTATTTTAAAAGAATACAAAGAACACAAAGCTTTGCTAACTTCCTATCCTTAAATAATCTTAGATAAAAACTTTGCGAAAAATCTTAGCGCTCTTTGCGTTTAAATAACTAAGTGCAGTAAAAAAACCTCGCGAACTTTGCGTAAATCTTAGCGTACTTTACGGTTAAACTTTATCTTTGTAATAAAAACAACACACAAACAAATACAATGAAAAATACACTTATTGCTCCTTCAGTTCTTGCAGCCGATTTTGGCAATCTACAGCGTGATTCAGAAATGCTTAACAACAGTCAGGCAGATTGGTTTCATATCGATATTATGGATGGAGTTTTTGTTCCAAATATCTCTTTTGGAATGCCTGTTTTAGAAGCCATTTCCAAACATGCCAAAAAATATATCGATGTACATTTAATGATTATCGATCCAGACCGCTACATTAAAACTTTTGCCGATTTAGGTGCAAATGGATTAACAGTACATTACGAAGCCTGCACACACTTACACAGAACTCTACAAGCAATAAAAGCTGAAGGGATGAAAGCAGGTGTAGCCATGAATCCGCATACGAATGTTGATTTATTAGAAGATATCATTAATGATATTGACGTAGTTTGCATTATGAGTGTAAATCCAGGATTTGGAGGACAATCGTTCATCGAAAACACTTATGATAAAGTAAAGAAACTAAAAGCGCTTATTACTCGTAAAAACGCTTCGACATTAATCGAAATTGATGGTGGCGTAACCAGCAAAAATGCAAAACAATTAGCAGAAGCTGGAGCAGATGTTTTAGTTGCCGGAAGCTTTGTTTTTAAAGCTGAAAATCCGACAGAAACCATAGCTGATTTAAAAAGTCTTACTGCTTTCTAAATTTTTAAATACAAAGTCCAAAAATAATTTTGGACTTTTTTTATTCCCTAAATCTACTTAGGTTCAATCCAATAAGGATTTGCTTTAAGTTTTTCTACAACATATTGGATAACTTTCTGAGCTTTCAAACTATTTCCCGTTTCATCTAATGGTGGTGAAATAACAGCAATTCCAAATTTACCAGGACACACAGCCAATATTCCTCCTCCAACACCGCTCTTTGCTGGAAGTCCCGAATTAAAAAGCCAAATTCCAGAATTATCATAAAGACCTGCAGTTGCCATTACAGGCAAAGTATACATTACAGTGGTCTGACTTACAACCTTTTTCTTTGTAACGGGGTTAACACCTCCGTTTGCTAATGTGGCCGCCATTGTAGCAAGATCCTCTACATTTACATTCAATGCACATTGTTTCGTATAAAGATCTGTTGCCTGTACTGGATCAAAATATATTCTGTTATAAGCCAATAGCAAATGTGCAATAGCTTGATTTCGCAAATTATCACTAGCCTCACTTATATAAACAGGACGATTCATAGAAAGCTGCCTTCCTGCAAAGTCACTCTGAATTTTCTGAATCTCTTTCCATTTTGCCACAGAATCATTCCCTCGAATAAGGCTCGTCGCTGCAATAGCTCCAGGGTTTACAAGCGGATTGATATTATCACCTTTATGCATTTCTACTGCAACAATAGAGTTAAATGGCAATCCAGTCGCATTTACTCCTATTTTGTCTTGTAAAACTTGTGGTCCTTCTTGCTCAATTACTTTTGCCATAGTAAACACTTTCGATATACTTTGAATGGAAACCATTGACGTTATATCCCCTTTTGTGTATACAGCCCCCTCTGCAGTAACAAGTGCAATACCAAAAATATTAGGATCAACATTGGCTAGTTCTTTAATATAGTCAGCATTTTTTCCTTCCTTTAAATCTTTAAATTTATTAAAGGCGTCGTTAAGCGTATTTTCTATATTTTGCTTATTCAGTGTTGTTTGGCTATAGCCGTGGTTTATGACAAAAGAAATTATCAAACCAACAAACATCATTTTTTGCTTGTTCATTTTAAAAAAAGGCATTCTTATTTGTATTCTAAATTAATTTATGGGCAAACAGTATTTAATTAAAAATCCTTACTGCTTTTTAAGTTCTTAAGATTTGGAAAGAAGTCAATTCCAGTCATTTTTTCTAAAGTTTCGATTGGAACAACAAAATCATAAATAGATTTGTCGCTTTTTTCATTTGGCACTAAAAAAGCAATTGCCTTATGCTCTTTGCCAGTTTTAGCCAAAACAATTTTATAAAAATATTTAGGTACAGCAACTTTCTCTGTTCCTATTTTTTTATCCGAATCTTTCGCAATTCCGCCAGTTACGACATAAATATCATTGTATTTTCCTGCCCAATAACGAGTCTTCTGCTCTATTCTATTCCAAATTCCAGCGTTAAATTCTTTTTTCTGAGGAGAAATATTAGACGTATAAAAAGTGTCATTGTATGCATCTTTATTAAACTCCATATCTCCAGCAGGGCAAAGATGACCTTTATCATAACCTGATTTTTTATAATTTCTCCAATCGGCAGAACCTGTAGTTACTTTTGGATCTTCTATAAAGTAAGGTCTTTTGTAATCATTATTTTTTAAATACTCTTTCTTCAATTCATAAGCTACCCATTCTGCTTGTTCAAATTTCTCATTATAAGAAAGCGTATAATATTGGTGCTTTACAATCTGTTTGGTTGTCGAAGTCGGGAGATAAGCAATAGTATATAAAGAATCTTTGTGAGTAAGATTCTCTTTAAAAGTAACCACTTCATTACTATTTCCCCCTTCATTAATTTTTGCATTCTCTTTTTTACAGGACAGCAATGCAAAACTCAGCAAAATCAAACCTAAACAACCTTTCATATTTCTATTTTTAAAAGCGAACTTACAAAAAAACGCTCCATAAATTCAAAAATTTATAGAGCGTTTTTTAAACAAATTAAATTCATCTCGAACTTAAGACTTCACTAGTTTATCCTTTTTCATTTTAGGATTAACTGTATTTTTTACCAAACTTTTTGTCTGTAAATCATCCAATACATTCAAAGCCTCTTCTACATAAACATCTTTAGATAATGCTTGGTGCCAAGCATCTCTTTTCTCTTTTAAAGAAGCATCTGCTTTCATTTCTTCTTCTTCATACGGAAGAGATTTAAAAATCAGATCGTTTTTGTAATCAGAAATTGGCTTATATTTTTTTCCTTCATTTTCAACTTGTTCCTGAGTTTCTTTAAAACTCTTTATATTCAAGCTATAAACGTTTTCTTTGTTTTTAACATCGATCCATTTTGCATTATCATCAATTAATTTGAATTGAGGATTTTGTGCAATTCTATTTCTACTGTTATTGATAGCTTTAGTAAAGTTTTCGTTAGAAGTCCATGTACTATAATCAGCCGGATCAATTTTATCCCAAGGCATAGCATTATCAATATCTCTCTCGCCCATTTTTAGGTAAGCATAACGATCTGGCATTACTACATCACTATGAACACCTTCAAGCTGTGTAGAACCTCCGTTAATTCTATAAAATTTCTGTCCTGTAATTTTCAATGCACCAAGATCTCCATAATTTGCATTACGAACAAACTGATTCAAATCTAGTACATTTTGTACAGTTCCTTTTCCGTAAGTTTGTTTACTTCCGATAATTACACCACGTTTGTAATCCTGAATTGCAGCTGCTAAGATCTCAGATGCCGAAGCAGAAAAACTGTTTACCATGATAACCAATGGACCATCCCATTCGATTTTTTTATCTTTATCATATAAAACTTCTTTCTTTTTACCAGCAGATTTCACCTGAACAATTGGTCCTTCTTCGATAAATAAACCAGCAATATCAACAACTGTAGAAAGAGATCCTCCACCGTCATCACGAACGTCTAGAACAATACCGTTAACGTTTTCTTGTTTCAATCTTTCTACCTCACGCGCAATATCTTTTCCAGCATCACGTCCGTCTTTATTTTCAAAATCGATATAGAATTTAGGAAGATAAATCACTCCATATTTCAAACCATTTTTCTCAACAACACTAGATTTAGCATAGGTTTCTTCAATTTCAACAACATCACGAATGATAGAAATTACTTTGATAGAACCATCTACTTTTTTAACTGTCAGTTTTACTTCAGTTCCTTTGTGACCTTTAATTTTCTTCACAACATCATCCAAACGCATACCCACAACATCTACCGGCTCTTCATTTCCTTGAGCCACTTTTAAGATCAAATCTCCAGCCTCAAGCTGTTTTCCTTTCCAAGCTGGACCTCCAGAAATTAATTCATCAATTTGAGTGAAGTCATTTTTCTTAGTCAAACGAGCTCCAATACCTTCTAGTTTTCCGCTGATATTTACATCAAAACGATCTTTTTCTTCTGGCGCAAAATAGCTTGTATGAGGATCAAAACGAGTCATGATAGAATTCAAATACACAGAAAACCAGTATTCTCTATTTAAATCTTTAATTACGCTAAAATTATCATCTAGAGATTTTAAAGAGCTTTCTCGAGTTTCTTTTTCTAAAGTTTCAAAAGATTTCTCTTTGTAAGCTGGATCTTTTTTCTTCTTTTCTTCCTCAATTTTTTGTTTTGTAACTAAAGAAGAAAGAGTTGACAATTTGATTTGTTTTCTCCATCTTTCATTAATCTCAGTTAAGTTTTTTGCATACGGCATTTTCTCATAATCCGCATCAAAATTCTCATCTACATTGTAGTTAAATGGCTGAGCCAAAATTGTTTTGTAACGTTTTTTACTTTCCTCCATACGTTTCATCAGCCTTGTGTAAGTAAGGTTGAAGAAAGTAATATCTTTATTCAAAAATTGATCATCAAGCATTAATTCATACTGTTTGAATTCGTCAATATCTGATTGGAGGAAAAATCTTTTTGATGGGTCTAAAGCATCGATATAATCCTTGAAAATACCTTTTGAGAACTCATCATTTATTTCTGCTGGACTATAATGTCCTTTTTCAATAACAAATGCTAGTAATTCTAAAAGTGTCTTGTCTCTATTCGGATCTGGGTCGATTGTCCTATCGGCATTCATCTTAAATGCAAATAATGTAAGCGATAAGCACAATACGGCTATGAGTATCTTATAATTTCTTTTCATAAACTTTATAATAGCATTCATCAATTTTTTTATCTAAGTTACGTTAAAAACTATGCCACGAGAGCTAACGCTTCGATAATTTTTTGTTAAAGATATAAAAATGTTTAATTCGTAAAAAAGTTCTTTACCTTAGATGACAAATTTTGCATTATTTGTGACTTCTCGCAAATAATTGTGATTAATTTTGTTCTTAAAATCTTACAATTGTTAAAACTACACATAATTTTTATTAAATGAAAGCTGAAAAACCACTTATATTAGTTACCAACGATGATGGTATTTTGGCTCCCGGAATTAGAGCCCTTATTAGCGTTATGGAAACAATAGGCGATGTTATTGTTGTTGCGCCAGACAAACCACAAAGTGCAATGGGACACGCCATAACAGTCAACAATACTTTATTTATAGATAAAATCTCCAAAGATGATGACACAATTGCAGAATACAGCTGTTCTGGAACTCCTGTAGATTGCGTAAAACTGGCAGTAAACGAAATCTTGAAACGCAAACCCGATTTATGCGTTTCGGGAATCAATCACGGATCAAATTCTTCTATTAATGTTATTTATTCTGGAACCATGAGTGCTGCTGTTGAAGCCGGTATAGAAGGCATTCAGGCAATCGGATTTTCTCTTTTGGATTTTGATTGGAACGCCGATTTTGAACCGATTAAGTCTTTCGTAAAAAAAATTGCTTTAGAAACTCTAGCCAATAAACTTCCTCCAGGCGTGGTTTTAAACGTCAACTTTCCGAAATTAAAAGAATCTGAAATTAAAGGGATTAAAGTTTGCCGTCAAGCGAAAGCCTACTACTCGCAAAAATTCGATAAAAGACAAACTCCTTTTGGAAAAGATTATTACTGGCTTGCTGGCAAATTTGTAAACGAAGATAAAGGAGAAGATACCGACGAATGGGCTTTGGCTAACGGATACATCTCGGTCGTTCCTGTACAATTTGATTTGACTGCCCACCACTCTATTCAGCAACTTAACACTTGGAAATTAAATGACTAAAGAAATAGTAATCGGTTTTTTAATCGGAATTTTTACGGCTCTTTTAGGAAGTTATCTGTTCATCTCTTTTTTTACCACATTTGACATTTCACAAGGATTTCAAATGATTCGAGAATACGGATATCTTGGAAAAATAATTACCATAGGAACACTTTTAGATCTTGGCGTATTTGCGATTCTTCTTAAAAGAAATAAAGAATATATGGCCCGAGGCGTTATTTTAGCCGTGATTGTATTGGCAATTTCTACATTAGTTATTTAAATCTTATCTTTGCTAAGTTCCCTTAAATGGTTACAACTTTAGCACATTTACAAAAAAGACCAACATGAAATATTACATAATTGCAGGAGAAGCCTCTGGAGATTTACATGGTTCAAACTTAATGAAGGCATTATATGTTGAAGATCCAGAAGCAGAAATTAGATTTTGGGGCGGAGACCTAATGCAGAAAGCAGGCGGAACTTTGGTAAAACATTATCGCGATCTAGCTTTTATGGGGTTTATTGAAGTGGTTTTCAATTTAAAAACCATTTTAAACAATATTAAAATCTGCAAAAAAGACATCACGGAGTTCAAACCAGATGTGATTATTTTTATTGATTATCCTGGTTTTAATATGCGTATTGCTAAATGGGCAAAGGAACTAGGCTATAAAACGCATTATTATATTTCTCCGCAAATTTGGGCTTGGAAAGAAAACCGAATTAAAGCAATCAAACAAGACGTCGATAAGATGTATGTGATTTTGCCTTTTGAGAAAAGTTTCTACGAAGACAAACACCATTTTCCTGTAGATTTTGTTGGGCATCCGCTTATTGATGCGATTCAGAATCAGCCTGCTTTTGATGAGGCTTTGTTTAGAAAAGAAAATAATCTAGGCGAAAAACCAATTATTGCTGTTCTGCCAGGAAGCCGTAAACAAGAAATTACAAAAATGTTGAGCGTGATGCTAAGTGTTGTAGATGATTTTCAGGATTACGAATTTGTTATTGCTGGCGCTCCAAGTCAGGAATACGAATTTTATCAGCAATTCTTAAAAAATAAAAATATCGCGTTTGTTTCTAATAAAACTTATGATTTACTTCGTTCTTCGACAGCTGCGTTAGTAACTTCTGGAACTGCCACTCTTGAAACCGCACTTTTTAAAGTACCCGAAGTGGTTTGCTATAAAGGAAGTGAAGTTTCGTATCAGATTGCAAAACGCATTATCACTTTAAAATACATTTCTCTTGTAAATTTAATTATGGATCAAGAGGTTGTAACCGAGTTGATTCAAGGAGATTGCAACAAAAAACGAATAAAAGAAGAGCTTCAAAAACTATTAGAGCCTAGCCATCGCAATAAAGTGCTACAAAATTACGATATATTAGAACAAAAACTTGGCGGAGTTGGTGCGAGTAAAAACACAGCAAAACTCATTGTTGCCGATTTAAAACAAACTAATTAATCCATTTTGAAAAGAATACTCCTTTTTCTGCTTTTAGCGATCGCTTTTACTTCTTGTAAATCGACTTCTTCTGCTGTAAACAAAAACGAATCTAAAAAAGAAAACAGAGCTTTGGTTAATAATTTAATTGAAAAAGCGACCGATAACATTGGCGTTCGTTATAAAGCCGGTGGAACTACAAGAAGCGGATTTGATTGTTCTGGATTAGTTTACACTACTTTTGAAAGTGAAAACATCCAACTTCCAAGAAGTTCTTACGATCAAGCAAAAATTGGAAAAGTAATTCCGTTAAACGATGCCAGAAAAGGCGATTTAATTTTCTTTAAAACCAATAAAAGCAGACAAATTAATCACGTTGGATTGATTACAGAAGTCAATTCTGATGAAGTAAAATTTGTTCATTCTTCTACTTCAAAAGGTGTAATTATTTCTTCTACAAAAGAACCTTATTATAAAAACTCCTTTGAACAAGTAAACAGAGTTCTTCCTTAAAAGAATTATTTTTATTATTTTTCTTACAAATATTTAATACTTTTACACCATGAAAGTATTAGATTTTCCGTTAGTAAAAATTACAATTGCCTTTATACTTGGCATAATTGCTTCTTATTACCTGCATTTTTCAATTTCTCTGATCTCTTTATCTGTTTCAATTAGTTTTATAGGATTTTGCGGAGCTTTCTTTTGGAGTTTAAGACATAATAAGAAATCTATCTTATTTGGAAATCTGAGCTATATTTTATCTTTCTGCATTGGAGCATTAACGCTTTTATGCCACACTCAAAACCTTCAAAAAAGCAATTACACACATTGCCAGACAGCCTTTAAAAAACCACAATTTGTCACATTAATTTTAAGGGAAAAATTAAAAAGCAACGATTATAGTGATCGTTACATTGGTCTTGTAAAAACAATATCGGGAAAGGCTTATTCGGGAAAAATAATTGTAAACATTCAGAAAGACAGCGCCAAAAACCCTTTAATTGTAGGGAATAACATTAACGTTCAAACGATTTTACAGCAAAATAAGCCCAGCAAAAATCCAAATCAATTTGATTACAGCAAATATTTGGCAGACAAACAAATCTATGCGCAGATTTATTGTCAGAAGAAAGAAGTTTTGGTCAGCAAAACGATTCAAAAAGACATCTGGTATTATTGTGCCAAATTGCATTCGAGAATAATTTCAAATCTTGAAAAATCTAAATTTAATAACGCTGAAATGAATGTTGCCTTGGCTTTAATTTTAGGCCAGCAGCAAGAGATTTCGCAAGATATTATCCAAGATTACCAATATTCTGGAGCTACTCATATTTTATCTGTTTCGGGACTTCATGTGGGCTTTATAATGCTTTTCATCACTTTCATTCTTAAACCGATTCCAAACACAAGGAAAGGTTCTTTTTTAAAACTGACTTCGATTCTAATTTCTTTGGCTGGTTTTGCAATAATTTCTGGCTTATCTCCCTCAGTTTTAAGGTCGGTAGTTATGTTTTCATTTGTTGCGATTGGAAGTCATTTACGTCGAAACGGAAATATCTACCATACTTTACTAGTTTCTATTTTATTGATATTGCTTTTTGAACCCTATTTTTTATTTGATGTTGGTTTCCAATTAAGCTATATCGCACTATTTTTTATTCTTTGGCTACATCCTATTTTAAAAGACATTTATAAACCAAAGAACAAGTTGGCAGCTTATATCTGGGAAGCTTTGACCGTTTCTCTTGCGGCACAAATTGGTACTCTACCATTGTGTCTTTACTATTTCCACCAATTTCCAGGTTTATTTTTTGTCACAAATATTATCATACTTCCAGTTTTATCATTTATTATGATTGCTGGAATTGTAGTAATGATTATCGCCATTTTTACCAGTCCGCCGTTATTTGTTACAATGATTTTTGAAAAAAGCATTTATTTGCTAAATCTTATGATTCATGCTGTGGCTTCCGTTGACTCATTTGTCATTAGAGATATCAGTTTCAATTTTTATCATTTATGGGCGTTCTCACTCTTTATAATTGGCAGTATAATCTGGATTAAAAAACCCAGCTTTAATAAATTGATTCTAGTGCTTGCCTCAATTATTTTGATCCAAATTTCTTTTATTTTAACTAAAGTTGAAACCGAAAACAAAGAAGAATTGATTGTTTACAATGAAAAAAACAATACCCTGATTTCTGAACGTTCAGGAAAAAACATTACACTTTATACTCGAGATACCATTCAAAAGAGCGTCAATAAAAGAAATATAAATTCTTATCTCGTTGGAAATTCAATTGCTTTGTCTAAAATCAAAGAGATTAAAAACGTGCTTTACTTTAAAAACAACAAAATTCTGATAATTGACAGCACAAAAGTTTTTTCCGAAAAAATTCAGCCAGATATTTTAATACTTACTCAAACTTCAAAAATAAATCTAGATCGAGTGCTGGAAAATATTCGTCCAAAAGTTGTTATTGCAGATGGTTCTAATTCCAATTCAATTCAGAAATATTGGAAAAACAGCTGTCATAAAAAAAATATCCCTTTTCATTCAACAAAAGAAAAGGGATATTATCAATTATGATTTTTATTCTGGGTTTAAAATCGAATTAGATTCTGAAATCCAAGTTTTAACGCCAGAACTTGTATAAGCAATAAGCCCTAATTTATTAAAATTTGTTTTTCCCTTTCTGATCGTCACCTCAGAAAAGCATACTTGAGGAATGTCTTCGATACCAAAAGCATTCTTCAACATTAGATTTTGTTCTTTAACAGCATCAGAAGCTGAGGGATCTGAAAGGTCTAGTTTTACCAAGATAACATTTTTGCGCGACCATTCTTCAAAATCTCTCGTAGCAAAAATTTCATTCTGCAGCTGAGGATTTACTCCTTGAGCAGTAAAGAAAATCAATAACGGCTTCCTTTTCTCTGCACTCACAGTTACAGCATCATTGATGTCGGTTTTCCAAATTATATTTTGAGAATTCATACAAAATGGACTTAAAAATAGCAGTAGGATAAGTAGATTTTTTGGCATATAATTTTGGTTTTGGTTATGTTAATAAAACTAAAATTAATACAAAAACAGAATCCAATAAAGATTTTAAGCAATTAAAAATCAACTTATAAGAATTAAAATCAAATTAATAATATATGTGCTATTTTTTAATAAATGTAAAACAAACACCAAGTAAAATAATCAAATTATCGATTACTGAATTTAAGCACAAAAAAAATCCCCTTCTGCAAAACAGAAAGGGACTAAAAAAAATTAAAATAAAAGTCGAATGAAATCGTTTATTATTCTACTGGATGCAAAATTGCATTAGATTCTGCAATCCATGCTTTCGCTCCTCCAGGTTTATAGGCTATTTTTCCTAAAGCGCTAAATGTCGTTTTGTTTTTTCTTACTGATGCCATTGCGAAACATACTTCTGGAAGATCTTCAACTCCAAATGCATTTTTCAATTTTACATTTTGTTCGCGATCGCTATCTGAAGCATTCATATCAGATAAATCTAATTTTACTAAGACCACGTTGTCTCGTGACCAAACAGCAAAATCAGGCGTTTTAAAGATTTCGTTTTGAAGATTTTCTGGTACACCTGAGGCAGTGAATAGAATTAACATTGGTTTTTTCTGGTCATTACTTATAGCAATAGCATCTGTCATGTTTGTTCTCCATGCTAAGTTTTGTGCTTGCATCATAAATGAACCTAAAAAAAACAGTAGGATAAGTAATTTTTTAGTCATATAAATTGGTTTTGGTTAGATTAGCAAGACGAAATTAACATTATATTTTAATTATCCAAATTATATTAATACAAAAAATACATTATGTGTTTTTTTACATATAATAAAATATAAAATACTCAATTTTAAAGTTTTTTTCTAAAGAATTTTTCCTACTAAACAAAAAAGGTCCCCTACAGAGTAGGAGACCTTTCATTATTTTTTAAAATCTAGATTTACATTTTCTTAGGATGCACTATTCCTTCTGCAACCGTTAACCAAGCTGATGGTCCGCCGGCAACATATCCTGTTTTACCAAGACCTTTAAAGTTAACCCTTCCATCTTTTGTCTCTGCACTAGTAAAGAAAACCGTCGGAAAACCTTGAATTCCGAAAGCTTGCTGCAATTCGTTATTCTGACTTTTAAGTTCTGGTGTCTGAGGAACAGATCTTGGATAATCTAACTCAACTAAAACTACATTATCTGTTGCCCATTTTTTAAACTCAGCAGTCTTTAAAACTTCATTTTGCAAACGAATACACCAACCACACCAATCACTGCCTGTAAAAAACATCAGCATAGGCTTCTGTTCTTTGTTACTTACAGTAATTGCTTCTCTAACATCTGTATACCATTTTAATTCTTGCGCCTGTAAATTCACGGCACCAATTAAAAACAAAGCAATAAGTACTATTTTTTTCATAATGGAAATTTTATACAAATTTATGCAAAAACTAATTACGATATAATTATTTAACTTCTTGCATTAATCTTCTGATTAGCGGAGTTAGAACAATAAATGCAATACCTGCAACAAGAGCATATACAGCTAATTGATAATATCCATCTGTATAAGCAATAAGTTTAGACATTAATGTAGTTCCGGTATTGGCATCAGACATTTCAGCCCCTAATTTTCCTGCAGCAAACTGACCAAATGCACTTGACAAAAACCATAATCCCATAATCATTCCGAACAATCTTTTAGGCGATAACTTTGTTATCACAGACATTCCGATTGGACCAATACATAACTCCCCCAGTGTATACAAAAGATATCCTAAAGCAAATACATCCAACGAACTTAATCCGTCTTGGTTTACAAAATATCTAGCAGCATAAAAGATAAAGAAACCTGCCGCCAATAAAATAAATGACAAACCAAATTTAATAACTGTATTAGGCTCTATTTTTCGTTTAGACATATAGATCCACAAAAAGCCTAATAATGGGCTAAAAATAATAACATAAAGTGAATTTATGCTATTATTCACCACATTTGGATCGATATTAAAAAACAATAATTTATTGGTCAAATTATCTTTCGCAAATAACGACAATGACCCCCCTGACTGTTCAGAAATTGCCATAAACATAAAATATGCAAAAATAAAGATGAAGGCAGCAAAAAATTTAAGTTGTTGCTTTCTCTCTTTTATCATTATCAATTCATATAAAAAATATCCCAATGCCAAAACCCCGATAGTATACATAAAATACTCTGTAAAATCAGAATTGATAACCATTATGTAAACCAATGGAATTACAGCAAAAGAACCTAAATAAACTGCTGTTTCGTATAGATTACGTTTTTTAGGTGCATGATTTTCTAACGGAGAATTTCCAATTGGCGCCAAATGTTTTTTAGTCAAAAGAAAAGTTATAACTCCTATGATCATTACAATTGCAGCAGAAAGAAAACAAAGACTCCATGAATAATTTTTCCCTAAGTAAATTGGTATTGCGCCTCCCAGCATTCCTCCAATATTAATCCCGGCATAGAACAATCCATATCCAGCGTCACGACGTCCATCGCTCTCATGATACAATTCACCTACCATTGAAGAAACGTTTGGTTTAAAAAAACCGGTTCCAATAATAGAAAGTGTTATTCCATAATAAAAGAAATCATGCGGATTTGCTGCAATAAGCAAATTCCCCAAAATCATCACGATTCCTCCAAAAAGAAGTGATTTTTTAAAACCTAAAATTTTGTCAGCAAAAATTCCACCGATAAAAGTAAATGCATATACAAAAGCCTGAATGGCCCCATATTGCAAATTTGCTTTCCCTTCAACCAAACCTAATTGATCTACCATGAAAACTGCCAAAACCCCTCTCATTCCGTAGAAACAGAAACGTTCCCACATTTCAACCAAAAACAAGTACCACAATTGTTTTGGGTACTTGCCCTTAAAATTTTGAATTTCTTCTAAAGTAATATTGTTTTCCATTCTAATTATCTAACACCGTGCATTAATTTTTTCAATAGTGGTGTTAAAGCAAATAATAAAATTGCAGCAATACCTGTCAGTACAACAAATACCATAAAGAATTCATATAAATTATGGATTTCAAACCCAGCAAAAATTGGATTTTGTGCACTAATCTGATGATGATCCAACAAAGCCAATTGGTCTGCTGAAAGCGTTATTTTTTTATCTAAAACTGCCTGAAGATCGATTCCTAATTCTTTTGCTTTTGCAAATTTATCACCAGTTGCTGGCAAGATAGAACCTAAAGTTCCTCCTAAAGCATATCCTGACGCATTTGACAAAAAGAAAACTCCGTATAATAATGATGCAAACCGTTTTGGAGACAATTTACCAACCAATGATAATCCAATTGGAGATAAACATAACTCTGCACAAGTATTTAAGAAATATAATAAAATAAGCCATTTAACCAATAAAAGTCCAGAAGTTCCGATATAAGAAACTTGAGTTGCAATCATAAAGAAACTGATCGAAATAATTACTAATCCCGCAGCTAGTTTTACTGGAGAAATTGGCTCTTTTCCTTTAGCTCTTAAAGTATCCCAAAGAACACTGAAAGGAACTGCTAAAACCACAACGAATAATCCGTTAAAAATCTGAACCATCGACGGTGGCATTGCCCAACCAAAGAAATGTCTGTCTGTTTGGTTATCTGCAATAAAAGTTAAAGAAGAACCTGCTTGCTCAAACGCCGCCCAGAAGAAAATAATAAAGAACGACACGATGTAGATTACATAAATTCTATCTCTTTCAACCTTAGTTAGAGAAGTATCAGAGATAATTAATCCTGCTAATGCCAAACCACTTGAATAAATCAAAGTATAAATCAAGTTCTGACCTACCACATAATGGAAAAAGAATCCTAAAGCAACAAACGCAATTCCTGCACCAATAAGAGCTTTTGTAGAAAAGTTTGCCTGTTGCGCTTCTCCTTCTTCAAAGTCTGAAGCATCATTTTTAGAAGGAAGTCCTCCCAATGGTTTCCCTTCTGGAGAAACAACATATTTGTTTTTTAAGAAGTAGAAAAGAACCGTTCCTAACAACATTGCAGTAGAAGCTGCTAAGAATCCCCATCTGAAAGCGTGGATATCTCTAATTCCGCCTGCATCTTTAACATCTCCTAATAAAGGGCAGATAGACTGACCTAAAAATGCTCCGATGTTAATTCCCATATAGAAAATAGTAAAAGCACTATCTAATTTGGTTTTTTCTTGTTTTGGATACAAACTTCCAACCATACTAGAAATGTTCGGTTTGAAGAATCCGTTACCAAAAACAATTACTCCTAAAGCAGAGTACATGATGATTTTTGCTAAACCTAAGTTAGATCCAAAAACACTTCCGCTAGTAAACAAAAGCAATTGTCCAATTGCCATTAATAACCCTCCTAAAAGAATACAGTTTCTGTTTCCTAAATAACGGTCGGCAACAAAACCACCTAACATTGGTGTTAAATAACAAAGTCCAAGAAAACCTCCATAAATTAATGACGCTTCCTCTTCCTTCATCAATAATGAATTTACAAGAAATAAAGTCAATAAAGCTCGCATTCCATAAAAATTGAACCGCTCCCACATCTCCGTTCCAAATAATACCCAAAGCCCTTTTGGATGCGCTGTTTTTACTTGAGTTTCTCCCATATTATTCGTTTATTTAATTAGGTTTTAATTATTTTTAGATTATAAATTTTCTTTGATAAAGTTTGTCATTTTGGTATAAAGCTGAACTCTCGTTTTTCCGCCATAAATACCATGATCTTTATCTGGGTAAATTTGAGAATCAAATTGTTTATTTGCCTGAATTAAAGCTTCCATCATCTGCATTGTGTTCTGAACATGAACGTTGTCATCTGCAGAACCGTGAATCAATAAGAACTTTCCTTTCAATTTATCAACGTGATTTATAGGAGAGTTTTGGTCGTATCCACTTGCATTCTCTTGCGGAGTCTGCATGTATCTTTCTGTGTAAACACTGTCATAAAATCTCCAGTTTGTAACTGGTGCAACAGCAATTGCCATTTTAAACACATCGTTTCCTTGGAAAATACAGTTAGAAGCCATAAATCCACCGTAGCTCCATCCAAAGATTCCAATTCTTGAAGCATCAACATAAGGATAAGCACCAATTACTTTTGCTGCGTCAATCTGGTCTTCAACTTCGTATTTCCCTAATTCTTTTTGAGTTACTTTTTTAAAATCAGCTCCTTTATAACCTGTTCCTCTTCCGTCAACACAAGCTACGATGTAACCTTGCTGT
The DNA here is from genome assembly GCF_003254545.1 of Flavobacterium tistrianum. GTDB lineage: Bacteria > Bacteroidota > Bacteroidia > Flavobacteriales > Flavobacteriaceae > Flavobacterium > Flavobacterium tistrianum. The sequence continues at coordinate 154,273 of NZ_QJRH01000071.1, read as the reverse complement.
GTTAATGAAGCGAACCAGTAATCATTAGAATTATTCCACTGATTAGCTACTTGTTGAGAGCCTGGACCAGAGTATTGGAACATGAAAACAGGATATTTTTTTGAAGGATCAAAATCTTTTGGTTTTAAAATCCATGCATTTAATTCGTTTCCTTTTGCTGTTTTTAAAACAAAATATTCTTTTACAGGAAGGTCATACGCTTTCAATTTGTCAGCAAGAGCTTGATTATTTTCGATAACCTGAATTTCTTTTCCTGTTTTAGCCTCATTCAAAGTATAAGTTGTAGGCTGTGTATTGCTCGAGAAAGTTGTAATAAAGTACTGGAAATTTGGACTAAAAGTTGCTGCACTTGTTCCAGTTTTTGAAGACAAACGTACTTTGTTTTTTCCGTCTAAACCAATTCTGTAAAGATCTCTGTTAATAGAACCATTTTCTGTAGACTGGTAGAAAATAGTTTTTGTTTTTTCGTCGAAACCGTAGTATGAAACCACTTCCCAGTTTCCTTTTGTAACTTGATTTTTAAGTTTTCCGTTTTTATCATACACATAGATATGATTAAAACCGTCTTTTTCGCTTGTCCAGATAAAACTGTTGTCTTTCAAGAAAGTCAAATTATCAGTAACATCAACGTAAGCTTTATCTTTTTCATTTAAAACTACTTTTGAACTAGCAGTAGCACCATCAATAAACAGTATATCTAAATTATCTTGATGACGGTTTAAAACCTGTGCAGAAAGCACATTGGCATCATTTGTCCACTGCATTCTCGCAATGTAGAAATCATTATATTTTCCTAAATCTACTTTTTTAGTTGCTCCAGCAGCCACATCATAGATGTGCAACGAAACTTCTGAGTTCTTTTCTCCAGCTTTAGGATATTTAAACGTTTCAATTTTTGGATATAAATCTTTCTGAAAGATTGACATTGAAAACTCAGGAACCTGACTTTCGTCAAAACGAATATAAGCTACTTTTTTACTGTCTTTACTCCAGTCGAAAGCACGAACAAATGCAAATTCTTCCTCATAAACCCAGTCAGTAATACCGTTTATTACCGCATTTTTCTTTCCATCTGTTGTAATAGCCGTAGATTTTTTTGAAGCCACGTCATATACATATAAGTTATTTTCTTTTGCGTAAGCGATTTTTGTTCCGTCAGGTGAAAATGTTGGTTCTTGAATCTGAAAATCAACAAGTTTAATCAGAGATTTTGTTGCGATATCATAAAGGAAATAATCAGCAGTAAATGAGTGACGGAAGATTTTATTAGTATTACAAGCAATTAAAATCTTTTTTTCTGAAGCATCAAAGGTGTAGCTATTAATTCCGCTGGCAAGTTCTTTGTAGTTTTTAGTATCGATAAGATTTGATACTTTTTTAAGCGTCGCAAAATCGTATAAATCAATCTGCATACTTCTGCTCGCCTGGTCAACATTTAAAACAGTATATTGATTTGTATTTTTTAGCGATTGTAGTTCATCCATTCCTTTTGCCCGGAAAGTACCGCTAAAAACATTTTCGACAGTTATCTTCTGCTGTCCAAAAACAACTGCAGTTAAGAATAAAAGTACTGCAGTAAATTTGCTTGTATTCATTAGAATTATTTTAAATATAAAAAGAGCCCAATTTTAGTAAAAAAAATAAACATAATACACATTTTAAGTGTTAAATGTTAAAAAAAATAACGATTGCGTACTTTCATGTCTGAAATAGATTGCAATCAAAACTCTTAAAATAGTATCTTTGCCGCAACATTATTATTTAATATATTGAGAATGAACAACGCTGTTGCCGGATTTTCTAAATTATCCAAAAAAGAAAAAATTGACTGGATTTCAAATGAGTATTTTTCAAATCCTGAAGAGGCACAAAATATTATAAGAAATTACTGGAATTCAGACAAAAAGCTTCAGCAGCTTCATGATGAATTTATAGAAAATACTATTACAAATCTTTACATCCCACTTGGAGTTGCGCCTAATTTTCTGATTAACGGAAAATATAAAACCATTCCGATGGCAATTGAAGAGAGTTCTGTCGTTGCAGCAGCTTCTAAAGCAGCAAAATACTGGTCAACAAGAGGCGGTTTTAAAGCTACAATTATAGATACAGAAAAAATTGGTCAAGTTCATTTCACTTATAGTGGTGATGCTGAAAAATTAAATAACTTCTTTGACCAAATCAAACCAAAATTCTTTTCAGAAACGCAAAGCATTACCAAAAACATGCAGCAGCGTGGTGGAGGTATCCTTGATATTAAACTAAAAGACAAAAGAAGTTTACTAGAAAATTACTATCAGCTTCATGCTACTTTTGAAACCAAAGATAGCATGGGAGCCAATTTCATCAATTCTTGTTTAGAGCAATTTGCTACTACCTTAAAAGAAGAAGCCCAAAATTCTGATTTATGTCAAAATGGTGAAAAGCTAGAAGTTGTAATGAGCATTCTTTCTAACTATGTACCTCATTGCCTTGTTAGAGCCGAAGTTTCTTGCCCTATTGAAGATTTAGCAGAAAAACACATTACCAATCCTCAGGAGTTTGCTGAACGTTTTATTCAGGCAGTTCAAATTGCAGAAATTGAACCTTTTAGAGCAGTTACACATAATAAAGGCATCATGAATGGTGTAGATGCTGTGATTCTGGCAACAGGAAATGATTTTAGAGCTGTAGAAGCTGGCGTACATGCTTATGCTTCCAGAAATGGTCAGTATGCAAGTTTATCTCATGCCAAAATAGAAGACGGAATATTTACCTTCTGGCTTGAAATTCCTCTGGCAGTTGGTACTGTTGGCGGTTTAACTTCTTTGCATCCTTTAGTAAAATTATGCTTAGAAATTTTAGAAAAACCTTCTGCTCCAGAATTAATGGAAATCGTAGCTGTTGCAGGATTGGCACAAAATTTTGCTGCATTACGTTCCTTAACTACAACAGGAATTCAGGAAGGACACATGAAAATGCACCTTAACAACATTATCAATCAATTTGAAGCTACCGATGAAGAACGTCATTTAATCAAATCACACTTCAAAAAAACAGCCGTTTCTCACAGCGCTGTGGTAGAATTTATTGAGAACTTAAGAAAACAAAATAAATAAAATTCCAAAAATTATAGCTTCCAAATAAAATTCCAAATTCCAACGCTAATTGGAATTTGGAATTTATCCCGACCTTTGGGATTGGAATTTATTTTAAAATTGAAGTATGCCAACAACCTTTTATAGCAACGGAAAACTTTTTATAGCTGGTGAATATCTCGTTTTGGATGGAGCAGATGCATTTGCATTACCAACAAAATTTGGTCAGGATTTAGTGATTGAAGACGTAGATAGCAAACAAATTGAATGGAAAAGTTACGATTACGATAAACATTTATGGTTCGAAGAAACTATTTCATTTGACGAAGTTATAAAAGGTTCAGACCCGCAAATTGATACCGTAAAATCTACTTTAGTCAACATTCTACACGAAGCTTATATTTTAAATCCAAAATTTATTGATAATGCTAATGGATATAAAGTAAGCACACATTTGAGTTTTCCAAGAAATTGGGGACTGGGAACCTCTTCGACTCTTATCAATAACATTGCACAATGGACTGAAATTAATGCTTTTACACTGCTAAAAAACAGTTTCGGAGGAAGTGGGTATGATATTGCGTGCGCACAAAACAACACACCTATTTTGTACCGCATAAAAGATAATTTCGTACAGCAAGTTGAATTTAATCCAGATTTTACACAGAATCTTTATTTTGTTTATCTGAATAAAAAACAAAACAGTAAATCAGCAATATACTCGTACAACAACCACAAAGGCAATCATCTGGCGGCTAGTGTTGCAGAAAACAATAAAATCACGAATGAAATTCTTCACGCCAAAACATTAAAAGAATTTGCATCGGCTATTCAGAAACACGAAATTCATCTGAGTAAGGTTTTAGAAATGCAGACTATAAAAGAGGCTGTTTTTCCTGATTTTAATGGCGTTATAAAAAGTTTGGGAGCTTGGGGAGGCGACTTTATCTTGGTAGTTTCTAAAGAAAATCCAAAAGAATATTTCTTTAATAAAGGATATGAAACAATTTTGACTTACGAAGAAATGATCTTATAAATCTTTTCAAAAAAGCTATTTTAGTTTACTTTTTTACTGTTTTTAACCTCTTTTGTCTCTAAACGGCGAACAGATTTGTCTTGTTCATTTGACTCTATAAGTCTATTGTGCAAGCGTTCTGCCATCTTTTCGATGCTATTGGTAATCGAATCGTAAACCACTTCCATTCGACGGTGTTTCTCTTCTTTTACAGCTCTTAAAACATCTTCAACAAAGATTTTATCATATTTTTCAGCAACAGAATCGTGCGTATTGGTTAATCTAATCACGTTGTCATTGCTCAAAATAGTAACTTTAAAATGCTGTTCTTCGTTACTCAAATAATACTTCCCACCCAATTCATCAACATTGATGTCGGTGCTGCCTACTTTTAAAAGCTCGATAATTATACCATAAATATGGCTTTCTATCTTGGTATATACTCTCGGCTTTCTTCTAAAAAATTTAAAAGTAAAAAACATTGAACGATTGGTTATTAAAGCTTTTGTTTTTTGGATATTTATTCTTCTTTATTTTTATTGTGTGGCAAAAGCCAAAAGTATGTTAAAATTAAAAAGCGAGCAAATTAACTGTAATATTTTGAAAATCACAAGTTTTTTAAATTAAATTTCGATAATTCCTATATACTTTTAGAAAATTAACAGTAAAAAATTACAAAACAGAATTACTGTAAATTATAAAAAAGAAAAACCCGAAACACTTGAAGCGTTTCGGGTCTTATATGAGATTAATTACTTTTTAATTAGTAGTTAAATTGTAATCTGTTATCTTCAATTTTAGCATTGTTTTTTAACGCTGGCAATACTCTGCTTGCATCATTAGCGCTTTGAGCTTTTACTTTCTCTACATAAGCAGCGTGATTAGCAATTGCAGGAGCTTTTACAGTTTTGATGTTTTTAACTACATAAACACCTGTATTTCCTTCAATTGGAGCAGAGATTTTATTTGCTGTTAAAGCAAATGCGTTACCTACAACTTTTGGCTCTTGCCCAACTCCACCAGGTAAAACTGGATTATCTAGAGTTACATCAGTAGCTTGCTGAATAGCAACTCCTGCAGCTTTAGCGATAGCTTCAAGACTTGAACCTTGCATTTTAGCTTTCAATAATTCTGCTTTTTTCTTGTTTTTCAAGATTGGTTCTACATAAGGTCTTGCCATATCAACAGAAACTAAACCAGATTTGTTTTCACCTTTATATTGTGCGATAACGTGTCCGATGTTTGCAATTTCAAAACGTTTTACGTCTCCTTTGCTTGTTTCTTTATCAAAAGCCCATCTTACAATGTTACGTTGGTTTCCTAATGGTCCAAACGCTTCATCCATAGCTTTTGCATTAACTGGCTGAGCAACTTTTAAACCTAATTCTTTTGCTGCAGCATTGAAATCTTTATCAGCAGCATCCATTTCAAATTTAGTTGCCAATGTAAATACTTTATCAGAAGTAGCTTCAGAAGGCTCGATTTTTTGAGCAATAGTAGCTAAACGAATTCCGTCTTGTTTGTCTGTAATTTTGATAATGTGAAATCCGAAAGGAGTTTCAACTAAACCAACTTTACCAATTCCGTTGCTGAATACAAAATCATTGAAAGGTTTTACCATTTGGTTTGGCCCAAAATATCCTAAATCACCACCTTGCTGTGCAGATGAATCATCAGAACTTGTAAAAGCCAACATCATAAAACTATCTGGATTAGCTTGAACTTGTGCTAAAATTTCTTCAGCTTTAGCTTTAGCTTCTTCTTTAGTTCTTTTTTCTTTTGGATTTGGAGTTTGAGATCCTTCGTAACCAATTAAGATATGGCTAGCTTTTGCATTAACTCCAGCTTTAAATCCTTGAGATTTAGAAATTGCATAGTATCTTCCATAAACGTATGGTCCGTAGATTGCTCCAGCTGGCAAGCTGAATAATTTGTCAGCATCAACAGCTGGCAATGCATTTTTAGGAACGTAAGTAGAATCGTAAGGAACATCAGAATTTGCGTTTACAAATTCAGCAACGTTTGTAGCGTTTTTGAATCCTGGCAATGTATCGTTTTTACCTGTTTTTGCATTGTAAACAACACTTCCTGATAATAATGCAGTTAATTTAGCTTTAATTTCAGCCTCATCTTCTTTAGATGCTTTATCTTCAACTAATACATACTGAATTTCGCGAGTTGCATCTGCTTTGAATTTTTTCTCATTTTTCTTCATGTAAGCTACGATCTCATCATCAGAGATTTTAACTTCACTATCTTTAATAGAAGAATAAGGAGCAGCTGCAAAAGCAAAACTTACTTTATTAGTTTCCATTTCATACTTTAATTTTCCTTCACTAGCAGTTGTGTAAAGTCCTGATTTAATTAAAGTATTATAGATTTGAAATTTCGCGTTCAATTCAGCATCTTTCTCTTTTTGTGCGATGTATTGTGCTGCTTCTGGATTTGATTTAAAATAATCTTTGAACTTAACAACATCAAACATTCCTGCTGCGTTTAAGAACATTGGGTTTTTACCAATATTTGGATCTGATTTTAAAACCTCTAAAATGTGTTTTTCACCAACTCTCAATCCTAATTTATCAAATTGTGATGACAATAAAGCGATTGAAACTTCTTGATCCCAAACTCTGTTTGCAGCTTCAGTGGAAGTTATCCCTTGCCCACTTTTTTCAACATTACTAACTTTAACTCTAAAGTCTTCAAATGAAATATCTTTTCCATCGATGCTTCCTACATCTTTTGAACTTTGACCGAATGTTCCTCTTGTGAATAGATCTTGTATTATAAATGCAAATAATGCAAGTGCAATAACTCCTATCAATAAAGCGGAACGCTGTCTAATTTTTGCTAAAACTGCCATTTTATTATCGTTAATTTTATATTCAGTTTGCGAAAATACAATTATCTAGTTAATAACAATACAACTAGCGTTTTATTTTCAACATTTTTTTTCATTAATTTAAAAAATCACTCTTTAATTGTCAATTTGACTAGTTCTATTTTCTTATTTGAAGCCTCTTCAATAAAAAAATGAAACTTATCTATTACAATTTTATCGCCCTTTTGTGGGATTTCTTTTGTATGATACACAATAAAACCTCCTAATGTTCCATAAGAATCCTCTTCTGGAATCATCAATTTATAGGTTTCGTTCAAGTACTCAACATCTAATCGGGTTGAAAACAAATATTTGCCTTCTCCTATTTGTTCTTCAATTAATTCTTCGTCTAAATCGTGCTCGTCTTCAATTTCTCCAAAAAGCTCTTCCACAATATCTTCAATCGTAACAATTCCAGAAGTTCCTCCATATTCATCTAAAACAACTGCAACGTTTTTTCGCTTTTTGATTAATAAATTCAGCACATCTTTTATTAAAATAGTTTCTGGAACAAACTCAACTGTCATTAAAACCGATTTTATTGTTGCTGGTTTTTTAAACAAATCAAATGAATGAACATAACCTACAATATCATCTAATGAATTTTGGCTTATAATTATTTTAGAATAACCCGTCTCAATAAACATTGCTTTAAGATCATCTACAGTATCAAACAAATCTACATCTACAATTTCTGTTCGAGGCGTCATAATATCGCGCGCCTTTACATTTGAAAATTCTAAAGCATTTTGAAAAATCTGAATTTCAGAATCTACTTCTTCATCTTCTTCAACTGTACTCATTTGTTCTGTAATATAATTTCCTAGTTCAATTCGGCTAAACAAATGAATTTGACTTCCTTCTGTTTTGAAAAATTTACTCAATACAAAATCTGCTATCCAAATAAAGAAAGTCGAAATGTAATAAAATAATCTGTAGAATAAATAAGCCGGAAGTGCTAGAATTTTAATTAAAGAATTGGCATAAATTTGAAAAAAAACTTTCGGAAAAAATTCTGAAGTCAGCAATACGATGAATGCCGCCAGAAGCGTCTGAATGAGTATATTCCACCAATCAGAAAAGACAAAACCAAAATAAGCTATCCAACCTAAAATTAGATCGCCCATAAAAAAACCGTAAATCACCAATGCTACATTGTTGCCAATAAGCATGGCAGCAATAAATTTGGATGGATTTTCGGTTAGCTTGGTTAAGATTCGAGACAGAAAATCGTCTTGTTTCTTTTCAATCTCGAGATAAATTTTGTTTGCGGATGTAAAAGCGATTTCCATCCCAGAGAAAAAGGCTGCTAGTATTAAACATATTATTATAATACTAATTTCCATTTTTATTGGTTTTTGTTTCGATCGTTATGCCTATTAAGAAATCTTCTCCTAAAGAAAAACATAAAAATAGCCATTCCCGCAATTACAAAATAAAAAGGATAGCTCTCGTCTCCTTCATTTAGTTTTACAATACCATCATAGGTAAAGAAAACTGCAAAAAGGATGTAAACGTATTGTGTATATTTTAAATAACCCATAATATTATAATTCTTTGTCTGATTCAATTTCACCGCTTATTCGCTGCGAATTGATCACTTTAAAATCTTTGCTAAAATCTATTCCCTGACCGTAGGAAACTCCTTTTTTATCAGTCAATTTAAACTTTCTTTCTGTATAAAACCACTCATTTTTTTGGTCAAAATACAATTGTTCCGTTTCTAAAACCTGTCCCGCTTCTGAAGTAATTTTCACTTTTCCTATCAAATCAATGATTCCAGTATTTTTATAAGAAACGGCATAATTACCTTTTATAAAGGTACGCTTTTGCTTTTTATCATATAAAGTAACATCAATTCCTTTCGGAAATTCTGTAAAAGGAAAATCAAGATTTGAATAGTCTAACATTTTCGGACTTATCAAAACACCTGTAATTCGTCCAGAATCTGTATATTTAATATTTACAGTATCGGCATCACTGGCGGGAACAAATTCTGAGAAGTTAATTTTCTGAACTTCTTTAAAATTACTTTCGCATCCAAAAAATAGTGTCACAGCAAAAACTGTGACAGCTATGAGACTATATCTTTTTGGTAAATTCATTTGCCAAATGTAGTAAATTGTAATGAGCTTCTAAAAGATAATATATTTTGATTATTGGTATTTGCTCTTCACGAACCATTTATCGTTGAAAGAGAAACTCACACTGAAATTAACATAGTTTTCTTGTACTAAATCTGCAGCAGTTGTACCACGCTTACCAAATTCGATTCCGAAGTTTACATTTGAGAAAGATCCTGGAATTGGAATTCCTGCTCCTAATGACATTCCGATATCTTTAATTGATTCGTTGTTCACGATTAAACCTATTTTCTCGTATTTCAAACCAGCTCTATACGTAATTCTGCTCATATAGCTAGTAAAAGAATTATAATTTGGAAGATAATAACCTCCAAGAGCATATTTAGAATAGCTCTCGTATCTTACATTATCGGCTGCGTTATAGTAATTTGCTAATTGTCCATCTCCCTGAAAAGTCATATTTGCTCCAACAAGCCATTTTCTAGCTTCACCAATACCTAAACCAATGCTTAGCTTGTTTGGGAGTTTTAATTTTGTTGATTCTGTTGGAACTGCATAAGCTGCTGGATCTCCTTGAACTGAAATAACTCTCGTATTATCTGAGTTCAGATTACTCGCAAAAGAATAACTCAAACTCGAGAATATGCTCGTCTTTTTATAGATCTTTTTCTGGTACATAGTCCCAAAACTGAATCCCATACCTGAAAGTTCAGAAGTATTAACTTCTGCTGTACCGTTTTGAACTCCTGTAATTGCCTCAACACTTGTTGTAGTAATTTTTCCAAAGTTATACTGCGCGTCAACCCCGATATTCCAGTCTTTCATTATTTTGTATGATAAACCAAAATACACTTTATTTACACCACCTTTTCCATCAAGTTGTGAACTTGTTGCACCTTCTGTTGCAGAATTGTCGTTACGAATTTTGTATCCTACTGAAGTTACAGGGATCAAACCAAATGAAGCACCAAATTTCCCCATTGGAATTCCTAATGCTAAATAATCAAAAGTAGAACGCTGTGCTTTTTCTGATGCAGAATCCGTTTTTAAATTTGAAGTCGCAAATGTTCCTCCAACTGTAAAAGTTGTCTGAATTAAGCTGGCATAACTTGCCGGATTTTCTAAATTTAAGTGAATCGTATCTTGTTCTACTGCAACTCCTGCCATAGATCTGTTTTCAAGAGTTCCCTTGAATCTCACATCTCCTATTCCGAAAAAAGAATAAGGTGAAGCAGTACCTTGTTGAGCGAATGAAACGAACGATATAAGCAAACAAGCGCTTAGTATTACTTTTTTAATCATTGTCGATTTTATATTGATATGTTTGGCTCAAACTCTCCAGAAGGAAATTTGAATTGGCAAATATGGTATTTTTTAATCGTTTAGCCAAAAAATCTGCATCGCCTCCCGTTAAAATTATGATAAAATTTGAAAACTGTTTTCGATATTCATCGATAAAACCGTCAATCTCATAGACGAAACCATTGACAACACCAGAATGTATGGCTTGTGCCGTAGAATTTCCCACATAAGAATCGGGTTCTTCTAAGGTTAGTAACGGCAGTCTGGCTGTAAAATTATGCAGTGATTCATATCTCAAACGAAGACCTGGAGAGATAGCTCCTCCTAAATAATTGTCATTTTCGTCGATAAAATCGTAGGTAATGCAAGTTCCAGCATCTATAACCAAACGGTTTTGTTTTGGAAATTGAAGCGTTGCCCCTGCTGCCAAAATCATTCTGTCTATCCCCAAAGTTTTTGGAGTTGCATATTTATTATGAAAAGGAAAAACATCTTCGTGAGTAAAAAAATGAACTTTAAGTCTATTTTCGAAAGTTAAAAAGGATTGTTTTTCGATATTCCCTACCGAAGCAACAACCAAATCGGAGCATTTTGGATATTTTTCTAAAATTTTTTCAATTTTTTTTTCGAGTTCATTTTTTTCAAAAACAAAATTTTCGAGAGCAGTATTACCCTCAAAGACAGATGCTTTAATTCTGGTATTCCCAACATCAACCGTTAAAATCATATTTCCTTTTTTGCTTTTGCGAAGATACGAATAGATTTTTTCTAAAAAATGTTTTGCACAAACCAAAAATGATTATATATTTGCACCCGCAACAAGCACGGTACCTTAGCTCAGATGGTAGAGCAATGGACTGAAAATCCATGTGTCCCTGGTTCGATCCCTGGAGGTACCACGAAACCCACTCAAACGAGTGGGTTTTTTGTTTTCTATACTTTTCTGTTTTTTTTAAACCGCAAAGAACGCTAGGGTTTACGCAAAGGTTCGCAAAGTTTGATTTAAAAACTTTGTGAACCTTTGCGCTTTTTCTTTGCGCCTTTGCGGTAAAACTCAAAAGTCAACAAATTAATAGTTTTTGTTAAAAAAGTATTGACTGAATAAAAAATAATCTTATATATTCGTAAAACTGTATTTTTATATTTCATTCATTAATAAGATCTCAAAGCAGTTTTATGAGCAAAACTTCTACTAAGGGCATTTGGAAAGTAATTTCGGCCTCTTCTATGGGAACCATGATCGAGTGGTACGATTTTTACATCTTTGGCAGTTTGGCTGTCGTCATTTCAACAAAATTTTTTCCTAGTGGCAATCCAACTGCTGCATTTTTATCTACTTTGGCCACATTTGCCGCTGGATTTGTAGTTCGACCATTTGGAGCTTTATTTTTTGGAAGGCTTGGAGATATTATTGGACGTAAATATACTTTTATGGCTACCTTATTATTAATGGGCGGTTCTACTTTTTTAATTGGTTGTATTCCGAGTTATGACACAATTGGTTTTCTCGCTCCTTTATTGGTTTTAATTTTACGCTTGCTTCAAGGTCTTGCTCTTGGAGGAGAATATGGTGGCGCAGCGACATATGTTGCCGAACATGCGCCTGCAGGAGAAAAAGGATATTGGACTTCTTGGATTCAGACTACTGCAACTGTTGGTTTGTTTATTTCACTGATGGTTATTTTGGCAACCAAAAGCGTCCTTTCTCCTGAAGCTTTTGATTTATGGGGATGGCGCGTTCCTTTTTGGGTTTCAATTGCAATGGTTGGAGTCTCCTATTTAATTAGAAAAAACATGGATGAATCTCCTGTTTTCGCCAAAGCTAAAAAAGAAGGAACTACAAGCACTAACCCACTAAAAGAAAGTTTTGGAAACAGATACAATTTAAAATTTGTTCTTCTAGCTTTATTCGGAGCTACGATGGGACAAGGTGTTGTCTGGTATACGGGGCAATTTTATGCTATGAGTTTTATGAAAACGGTTATGAATGTTGATTCTTCGCAAGTTGATCAATTATTAGGAATTGCTCTTTTAATTGGAACTCCATTTTTTATTGTTTTCGGATGGTTGAGCGACAAAATTGGCCGCAAATACATAATGATGTTTGGAATGTTGATTGCCATAGTATCATACAGACCTATTTACAAGATGATGTACGATACAACTGATGTAAGCAAGAAAACAGAAATTCTTGAAACTCCAAGAATCACAACTGAAAACAAGGCTGATGGAAGTTCTATTACAATTACAGAAAAAAAATATACAGACGGAACATCCGTGGAGGAGAAAAAAACGTATTTGGACAAAAAAGATACTCAAACCAGCGTTTCAGTAACAATTAATTCAAGCGATAAATGGACATTAACCTTCTTAGTTTTTATTCAAGTATTATTTGTAACCATGGTTTATGGTCCAATTGCCGCATTTTTAGTCGAAATGTTTCCAACTAAAATCAGATATACTTCTATGTCTCTTCCTTATCACGTAGGAAATGGAATTTTTGGAGGATTGCTTCCTGCCATTTCCACTTATTTTGTATCACACGCCAAAACAGCAGGCAAAGCCGATTTTTATTTGGACGGATTATGGTATCCTATAATTATTGCTGGAATCTGCTTTGTTATTGGAATGATTTATATTGACAACAAAAACAAAATTACTCACCTTTAAAATTTACAAAAAAATGAATGCGATTAAACAAGTTTTAGGGGCGTTATGGATTTCTTTAGCAGCGGCGGCTGCCTATTTTTGCGTGTTTGAATTTGGTTTGCCAAAACTTCTTTCAGACCAACAGGACGATTTAGTATTTGGTGTAATTATTCTATTTATACTAACGCCGCTTATTGTCATGGGCTTGGGAACATTTGGATATTATTCTTTAATTGGAGAATATAATGATCCGAAAAAGAAAAAAGAAAAAAACAATTATCGTTAAACCATAAAACTCCATCGACTTATTTAATCACCTCGAAAAAATACATTTATATTACAAAAAAACTACTTTAAGCAAAAAAAGGCTGTCCATTTCTAGACAGCCCTTTTTCATTACTAACCAAACCTAATTTTTAATAAATTTCACAACGCGAACTTTATTATTCTCGTCAAACGTTTTTACGAGATACAATCCAGAAGTTAAATGACTTACTGAGAATTGATAATCAGCATTTCCGTTTGTATTAAATGTTTTTACTAATTGTCCTGTAATAGAATAGATATCTACTTTTGAAGTTTTAAAACCTAAAGTAAAATAATCGGCAACAGGATTTGGATACAAGCTAACCTGATTTCCTTTTTCAAAATCTTCTATCGCCAGATTTGCTTGTTTATTTCCATAAATTCTATATTCTCCGGGAGCTAGATTTATTGGTGCATTTACATCAGCAACATTCATCGTTGAATTATCCATTAAGTTGTACCATGCACCAGTATATTGAAATCCTGGAATCATATTTTGTGCAGTTGTATCAAAATTAGCCAAAATCACAACGTCTCTCAGCTGAGTTGAATTCAGGCTACTATTGGTAATTTTGATATTTACTGTCAAAGAAGCCACATTGTTCATTGTTGCTGTTCCTAAAAATACTGGTTCCGTTTTTTTAAGCGTAATCATCTTAGCCCAATCATTGTAAATTTTATTGCGATTAGAATTCCCTAACCAATTGTTTACCCACTGAGGCTGTGGTTTAGTGTCTAATTTACAATCACCGCCTACAGCATCAAAATCTGTATTTACGGAATTGTCGTTGCAAGTAAAAATAGAATTCTCCCAACCTAGCTCACCAAAATGCCAAATCATTTTAGGTCCAGGAATTAATAAAGAAACTGCACCAATTGCAGACATTCTAGATAAAGCCGTATTTAATGTTTTCACATTATAACTTCCGTTCGAAGCTCCATGCTGTACATTTTTATACATTAAACGTTCTTCATCATGGCTCTCTGCATAACCCATTAAACGATTGGCAACAAATCCGCGATTTGCGCTATTCATTCTAAAAATATTACTATCTGAAGCATATCCCATCGACAATTGATTGTACTCGTTTGTCATTTTTCCCCACATCATTACACCTTTACTTGGTGTTTCTGTAACTCTATAATTTGCCCACTCTTTTTCTTCTGCATCTGTTCCTAAATGTTCAAAAATAGTATAGTGTGTCGGATCTATTGCCCAAGAAAAATCAGCATATTTTTTTAGAATATCTACACGATCTTGTTGGTACGAATCGGTACAAGCATTATCGCTTGACGTGCATGATTGTGTAAATCCTTTGGTTAAATCCCAACGGAAACCATCAATTTTATATTCTTCAATCCAATGTTTGATAACTCGATTTACATAATATTGTGTTTTTAAAGATTGATGATTAAAGTCTTCCCCTACACTATAACTGTGTTTTGCTACTGTATTGAAATATGGATTTTCCGCAGTTGGCGAACCAAAACCGTCTCCATCAGGATCATTCATCCACATTCTGACCATAGGATTTCTTCCAAAAGCGTGATTTAGTGCTACGTCAAGTATTACAGCAATTCCGTTTTGATGACACAAATCAATAAACTCTTTTAATTTATCTGAAGTTCCGTAAAACTTATCCAGAGCCATATGGAACGAAGTATTATATCCCCAACTTTCATTGCCTTCAAATTCCATTACTGGCATTAACTCGATAGCATTAATTTTTAGATTTTTAAAATAATCTATTCTATCAATCAAACTTTGATAGCTTCTTGAAGCATCAAAATCACGAACTAAAACCTCATAAACTACTAACTTTTCTTTTTCTGGTTTTACAAAATTACTCACCTGCCAATTATACGGAGTCTGTCCTGTTTTTAATACTGTAACCTCAAAATTCTGTCCGGCAGGATAAGCTGGCATATTTGGATATTTAGCAACGGGAATTGAAGGATCATCATAAGGAGATAAAACTAAAGTAGAATAAGGATCTGCAGCTTTTACTAAAGATGGCGAATTTGCCAACGGCGTTGCATCACCAACCCAATACTGATACGTATTGCTTTCACCTGAAACCAATCCAGTTATTTCTAACCAATACTTTCCAGAAGATGGGTCTTTTTTCATGGCATAAGCAGATGTTGGCTGCCAGTTATTGAAACTCCCCGCAACGTAAACAAAGTCTTTTAAAGGCGCATCTAAGACCAAAGTTGCTTTTGTAACGTCTGAAACATTGTAATTAATTCCGTCAACCAAACCTGCGGGCATCGCCTCAGAAACAGTATTTGGATTTACAACTACTGCAAATTTCTTAGAAACTGTAGTCGCTCCTTGAGTTGCAATTAATTCGTAACTCTGATTTCCTGTAATATTGGTATGTGTATAGGAATAACTTGAAGTGCTGGCGTTTGTATTAATCGTTGTTCCGTTAGCTTTTAAAGTATAACTACCTGCTCCGCCTGTGTTTGTTGCGCTAATGGTGAAATTTGAGCCAGAATTAATAATTGTGGTGCTATTTTCGACTGGCGAAGTCAATATTACTTGAAACACACCTACATTAAGAAAAAAATCTGTACAAGAAGGAGCCAGTTTTAAAGTTTGAGAACCACTGGCATTTCTAAATACAATTCCCATTTTAGTCGCCGCAGTTTGCTGGACTGATGTCAATCCGAAATATACACTTGGAGTGATTGTAATACTCCAGGTTCCGTTTGCATTTTTAGTCATTAATCCCACTCCATCATCAGCGCCCCAATTTCCTTTTGTGGTCTGCCATGGACTTGCATCTGTACCTATTCCAGCATGCATATATACTTTTATCGGATTGCTTCCCATTGTATTACAAGTGCTTGATGCAAATGAAGCTGTTATCGTAATTGGCTCATTGACCTGAAATACAGATGGTGATACTGATATTTGTTGAGCATGAATAGCAATCGATAGTAAAAAGAAAATAAAAAGTAATGTTTTTTTCATAATCTCATGGTTTGTTTGGTTAGTTAGTTTGATTAAAAAAGGGCTATCCAGAGATAGCCCTTTTTTAGTTATTAACTGAAGTTTTTATTGATTAGGAATCATTAGATAACTTCCGTCTAAGTCATTGAAATAAATAACATATTTAGATTTTGCAACTGGAATATTATCTCCAGTACCTCCACCTGAAAAGGCAGTGGTTCCTCCCCATGAAACATCCCAAGCATTATTCGCTCTGAATTTCATTCCACCATCATTTAGAGACGTTGCACCTAAAGTCCAAGCGTGTGCATTAAAAGTTGATTGCGCCATCGGTGTTGATGCATCCCATCCTTTCTCAGTTGCATCTCCAATAATACCTACCTTACTGTTATCATAGATTGGCGCTGTAGCTCCTGCCGCATAAGCCTTTAAAGTATATTTTAAAGTAGTAGTGTTGAACTCAAAAGTATAATATCCATCTGCTGGAATTGTAAATTCTCCTGCATTATCTTTAATCTCAATTGAAGTATCACTAGCTTTACCTAATTGAGAAGCCCAGCTTCCTTTTTCAGAAATTAGTTTAAAGTTACCTGCTTTAAAATATCCTACAAACTTATATTTATTAGCTTCTTTACCATCTCTGAACATTGGCTGATGGTTAGTATCAACATTATTATCCCATCCGCCAGCTACAGCCGCACCAATTAAATACCAATCTGTAAAGTCATAAGTAACTCTTCCTAAATATGGAGTAATGCTAATTGTAATTACGTTTTTTCCAACTTGAGAGAAAGAACCTGCCACATTAGCTGTAATTTTTACATCATATAATGCAGCAACTTCTGGTTTTCCTCCAAGATCAATCGCCGCTTGGTTTAAATTCTTACCAAGTATTGAGGCTTCTGTAATACTAGTGGTTGTTGCAAGTGTTTTTGCTGCAGAAAAATCTCCGCCTTTTTTATCTACCAATAAAGTATATTTTACAACTACGTCTTTAGAATAGTCCGCTGCTGACCATGTAAATTTAGCAGCCTCTTCTGATCCTTTATCAACGTCCAAAACAAAAGACTGGCCATTAGATGGAGCAGTAATTTCTGGCGTTGCAACAGCATCTAAAACTGGTCTTTCATCAACAGCATCAGCATTACATGATACTGCTAATACACCAACAAATGCAATTAAAATTTTATATATATTTTTCATTTTACAGTTCTATTAGATATTAGTACCCAGGATTTTGTTTCAGCGTAGGGTTTGCCTGAATTGTTTTAGAAGGAATTGGCATTAAATCTCTGTATGAGTCTGTTGCAATACCGCCCATTGCGCCACCTTTCCATTGCCAAATTTTACTTCCTCCTGTAAATTTCCCAAAACGAATTAAATCTGTTCTTCTGTGACATTCCCAATATAACTCTCTTCCTCTTTCAGCTAGAATGAAATCAAGTGTCAAATCTGCAGCAGTAATAGTTGAAGCATTTGCTCTTGCTCTAATTTGATTTATGTAACCAACAGCTGTTCCTATATTGCCTGTTGAAGCCCCTCTTACAGTCGCTTCTGCATACATTAAATAAGCATCAGAAATTCTAAACACAGGAAAATCTGTATCTGGAATATCGGTTCTTTGAGCTGCCGTTCCATTTGATTTTACATTTGAAAACTTCGTTATTGCGTAACCATCTGTAAAAGTTCCTATATTGGTAATATCCAATGCTTGCCCAGGAGTATAAGCAGATAATCGTTTATCTCCCCAAACCTGTTGTTTTCCTAAAGATACAGGAGCATTAGTAAATGCTGTAGGAGCCGCAACTTCAACACCATTTAATGTAATTTTACCAGTTACAAAATTAAATACGTAAGTATTATTTGCATTGTATCCTGCTTGTGTTTCATTTCGGTCACTTGAATCAAATGCTTGACCATCTTTGTTAACCAAAATTCCAGTGTTATTTGCTAAATTTTTATTCTTTGTTTGATAATACTCAAATGAACTACTTGGATTACCAAAATTATCAACAAATTCTTTACGAGTTCTTGTACCGAACCAACCTCCATCCATTCCTCTAGAAGCCGCATCGATACTTCCTCCAATAGAAGCATGAATAATAAAACTCATTCCTCCACCTGTTGCTCTAATCGCGTTTCCGTCACTTACGATTGGGAAAATAAATTCGCTTTGAGCACCATTTGTATTGTTATCTGCAGAGAACAAATAAGAATAAGGAACATTTGCAAATGTATATCCTGAATTAATGATTTCAGTACACAAAGTTGCTACGTCATTATTTCTTTCAGTTCCTGTGTATACTTTAGAGTTTAAGTAGATTTGAGCTAATAAAAATTTAGCTGCTACTTTATCAACTCTACCATATTCATTTGTTCTAGCATTTACCAAACTGTTATCTAAATCTTTTAATTCAGACTCTACGAAAGCAAAAACTTCTGCTCTTGATTTTTGCACCGGATAAAAGAATCCAACAGGATCTGCCTCCGTAGTAATTGGCACATTACCAAACAAATCCATTAAGTTTACATAAGAATACGCTCTTAAGAAACGAGCCTCTGCTCTAAACGTTGCAATCTCAGCTTTTAAACTAGCATCAACACCTCTTGAGTTTAATTTGTCTTCTGTAGTTTGTCTTAAAAACTCATTTGCTAAACTGATATGGTAAGATGCTCTAGAATAAGTTCCATATAAAAACTCATTTACTGGAGACCATGTTTGTGTGTTTAATGTTGGCAAAGATCCATCAGCCCAAGCAATAACTGCTTCATCTGTAGGTAATTCTTGCGTTACAAAAAGCAAACGCAAGTAACTGCTGAAATCCCCACTAAGACCAGCAATATCAGCTTGTCCGTCACCATCATTTCCTCCTACATAAAGTCCAGCATATAATTTTGCTAAAACTTGCTTGTAAGATGCTGGATCCTCGAAAAAAGTTTCAGATAAAAATTCATCATCATCTTTTGGCGTCACGTTTAAATCGTCAGTACACGAAGTAAGCGTCATACTTATTCCTAATATAAATAGGAAGAAATAAGATATATGTTTAAATGATATTTTCATTTTGTATGTTTTAAATTTTTGTTTTTCAATGTACTATTAGAAACTTGCATTTACCCCAAACAAGAATGTTCTTGCTCTTGGATAAACATTACCATCAATTCCGTTGAATTTCTCCGGATCTAATCCATCATATTTTGTAAGTACAAAAACGTTTTGAACACCTGCAGAGAATCTTAATGAAGCCGCTTTTAATAAAGATTTATCTAAAGTATAGCCAAGAGTTACGTTATCCAATTTGATAAAAGAAGCATCTTTCACATAATAATTAGACAAATAACGTTGAGTTCCATTATCCTCATATTTAAATCCAGTATTTAAATAATCTGAACTTACATTTGATAAGTCTGTTTCTCTTCTTAAAGCAGCATCAGAATACCCCATGTTAGAATTTACGTTATCAAAAATGTAATTTCCTAAGCTCGCTCTCCAGTTCATTGTAAAATCAAACTTCTTGTAATTTAAAGTTGAGAACAATCCAAAAGTATAATCTGCAGTTGGTTTTTTGTATCTGTAACGGTCATTTCCATCGATTTTACCGTCTCCGTTTCTATCTACATAAGCACCAGCGATTGGTTTTTTGTTAGCATCATATAATTGCTCGTAAACAAAGAATGAATTTGGAGCAGATCCAACTGTGTTAATTAAAACTTTGTTTCCATTTCCACCTTTAATATTATCTCCTACTTCATAACCTTGGAAACCTTCAACAGTTTGACCTAAACTTTCAATTTTTTGATCTAAATAAGTAGCATTAACAGCAACATTCCAAGTTAAGTTGTCTTTTTTGATAATATCAGATTGAAGACTGAATTCAACTCCTTTAGTTCTTAAATCTCCAATATTATTAAATCCTTGATTTCTCAAGTTAGCTCCATCTGGAACCAATACATCAGCTAATAAGTCAGATGATTTCTTATCAAAATAGTTAAGAGTACCTGTAATTCTATCATTTAAGAATCCAAAATCAACCCCAATATTCATCTCTGCCAACTCTTCCCATTTGATATTTTGATTATATCCTTCTGGTCTCGCTGTTCTGTAAACAACACCATTAAATACATACTGTGTATTAACAGTACCTAAAGTAACTCTTCTTAAATAATCGTACTGAGCAGAAATATCTTGCTGACCTGTAGTTCCGTAACCAACTCTCAATTTTAAGCTAGAAAGCGTTTCATTATCTTTTAAGAAAGACTCTTCAGCAATATTCCATGCAAAAGCACCTCCCATAAAGTTACCCCATCTGTTTTCTTCAGAAAAACGAGAAGTTCCGTCTCTTCTGTAGTTTAAAGTCAATAAATATTTACTATCCCAACCTAAATTTACACGACCAAAATACGATTGCAAATTAATGTCTGGATCCGTAATAACATCCTCATTTCTTGTAGCTGCAGGCTGTGTAAGTGCTCCTGATTGATATTTTTCTTTTTGGAACAATTGGTAGTTATAACCAGCAGTAGCATCCAATTTAAGTTTTCCTATATTTTTGCTATAAACAAAATAGGTATTTAAATTTTTGTTTTGAAGGTCATCAGTATAAGTATCATAGTTACCTAAATTTACCCAATTTCCAGTACTGAAAGGGTTTGGCTGATATCCTAAAGCACTTTCTGTACTTTGTCTGTTGTATCCGCTACTATCAAATCTGTCAATACCAGCTTCAGCAACAACTCTTAAATCTTCGAAAAAGTGGAATTTATAGTCTACGCTAATGTTACCCCATTTTCTAGTAGATTTAGATCTTTTATCTTCTTGATTAATTCTTGCAACTGGATTTTTAGCAGGCAATAATGCTAAATTTCCGTTTGGCTCCAACCATTCAAAATATCCTCCGTAACGAGAATCTGCTTGGTAAGGAGATTGTGTTGGATCAAAACTGATTGCAGAACCAATAACTGCATCTTCATCTTGAAATTGATTTTTACTGAAAGATAAGTTTCCGCTAATATCAATTTTTAAGTGATTATCAAACAAAACTGGATTTAACGATATCGATGTCGTTGTTCTTTCAAAAGAAGTATTTCTTAAGATTCCTGGATTATCAACATTTCCAACAGATAAACGCACAGGCAATTTATCAAATAAAGCACCGCTTACAGAGATATTATTGTTTGTTGTTAAAGCAGTATGGAAAATTTCATCTTGCCAGTTTGTACTTGCATTACCCATTAATGCTTTTTGAGCATCGCTTCCTTTTTCGTTTACAAAAGAACGGAATTGATCAGCACTTAAAACATCTACTGTATTTGCAACTGTATTAATACCAACTTGAGAACTGAAATTAACTTTTACACCACCTTTAGTTCCTTTTTTAGTTGTAATTACAATTACACCATTTGCTGCACGAGAACCATAAATAGCCGCTGCAGATGCATCTTTAAGAACTGTAAAAGACTCAATATCATTAGGGTCAATAGTAGAAAGAATACTTGTAGCACCACTTGGAACCGCATTACTTAACGGAAGTCCATCTAAAATAATTAATGGATCGTTTGAAGCACTTAATGAAGATCCTCCACGAATTCTAATATCTGCTTTTGCTCCAGGCGCTCCGCCTCCAACAACATTAACACCAGCAATACGCCCACCAATTAAACTTTCTGGCGTTACGTTAATACCTTTGTTAAATTCTTTTGCTGAAATTTGAGAAACAGAACCCGTAGCATCTTTTTTCTTAACAGTTCCATAACCTACTTGTACAACAACTTCTTGTAATTGATTTGTATCTTCGCTTAAAGAAACGGCTAAGTTTTTTTGACCATTAAATACAATAGTCTCTGTTTTGTATCCGATAAATGAAACTAAAATTTTGTCTCCATTTTTCAGATTAGGCAATTGAAATTTACCATCAAAATCAGTAGAGGTACCTCCTGCAGCACCTTGAACATTTACATTTACTCCCGGTATTGGCTGACCTGTGGTATGATCAGTTACTGTTCCATTTAAAGTGTTCTGAGCCAACACTGTAAAAGGCAACAATAGGAATAAAAATAACAACTTTTTGTAAATTGTTTTCATACTTTTTGTTTAAATTAGTTTTGAGTTTTTGAATGTTAGTTAAGTTTTTAATTTTACTTCGAATTTCAAAATTATGAATTTATTAACATGCTCGACAGCAGGCACTTTTTATTACTTTACGAAAACGTGGTAGTGTTGAAAACTTTCTATTTTTTGTAATCTTTCAGTGTTAAAATTGCAAATACCAAAAATATTATACACCTTTATTATTAATTAGATTTTTTTCGATTAACTCCATGAAACGTAAAATAACCCTCAAACAGATTGCAAAAGAGCTCGACGTATCCATTTCAACTGTCTCAAAATCACTCAGAAACAGTCTCGAAATTGGAGAAGAAACACGACTAAAAGTTCAGGCTTTTGCAAAGTTTTACAACTATAAACCAAACAATATTGCCCTTAGTTTAAAAAACCGAAAAACGAAGAGCATCGGCATCATTATTCCCGAAATTGTACACTACTTTTTCTCTACTGTAATCAACGGAATTGAACAGGTTGCGAACGAATATGGCTACAGTGTTGTTATCTGTGTATCTGATGATTCTTTCGATAAAGAAGTTCTAAATATGGAGATGTTAGCCAATGGAAGTATCGACGGTTTTATCATGTCTCTTTCTAAAGAAACCCAATATAAAGGCGACTTTCACCATATTACAGAAGTTATCAATCAAGGAATGCCTGTGGTTATGTTTGACCGCGTTACCAATGATATTTTATGTGATAAAGTTATTATTGATGATAAATCTGCAGCATATGAAGCCGTTCAGAGTTTAATAGACAGCGGACGTAAAAAAATTGCATTAGTGACAACTGTGGATTATGTAAGCGTTGGAAAACTACGAACAGACGGTTACGAAAAAGCTTTGTTAGATAACGGATTACCTTTTAATGAAGATTTAATCATAAAAATTGAAGATGTAGATACTTGCGAAATAACCATTTCTGAGCTTCTGCACGCCAGAGCTTTCGACGCTGTTTTTGCTGTAAACGAACTTTTTGCGGTAACAATTATCAAAACTGCCAATAAAATGGGATTAAAAGTTCCAGAAGATCTAGCAGTAATAGCTTTTACTGACGGAATTATTTCGAAATATTCAACTCCGACTATTACAACCGTTAGCCAGAGCGGTGAAAAAATGGGAAATAAAGCGGCTAAAATGCTTATAGAAAGAATAGAAGCCGAAGAAGATGATGACGAAGAACATAACGAAAATTATATCACAGAAGTGATAGAAACTCATCTTATAAAACGAGAATCTACTGACTAATTTTCTAAAAATCAATACTTTCTAAAGCCATAAAAAATATTTATGGCTTTTTTATTAGCATATATAAAAAAATAATTTATAATTTTACGCCCGTCAAGGCTTTTAGTTTTACTTCGAAAGAAACAAAGTTTTGATAAGCAAAGCGCTTATCGTATAATTTTCAAATTACGATAATGGAAAAGCGTAAATTAAGTTTCTGGGAAATTTGGAACATGAGTTTCGGTTTCTTGGGAATCCAAATGGGGTTTGCACTTCAGAATGCAAATGCCAGCAGAATTCTTCAAATTTTTGGTGCCGACGTACATGAACTTTCGTGGTTCTGGATTATTGCTCCCCTTATGGGATTAATAGTTCAGCCTATCATTGGTCATTATAGCGACAAAACCTGGGGAAGATTCGGCAGACGAAAACCTTTCTTTTTAGTAGGAGCCGTTTTAGCTTCGGTTGGACTAATTCTAATGCCGCAAGCTAATATTTTCATTTCTGTTCTTCCTGCTTTATGGGTTGGAGCTGGAATGTTAATGATTATGGATGCCTCTTTCAACATTGCAATGGAACCTTTCAGAGCACTTGTTGGTGATAATTTAAGAACAGATCAGCGTACTGCAGGATTTAGTATTCAAACTTCTTTAATCGGTTTTGGAGCCGTAATTGGTTCTGCATTGCCATACATCCTAACAAAATATTTTGGTGTTCCAAATAGCACAGTTCCTGGAAGTGTGCCTTTAAACCTAACGTTATCTTTCATTATTGGAGCGGCGGTTTTAATTGGTTCAATCTTAGTAACTTTATTTACAACCAAAGAATATTCACCAGAAGAATTGGCAAAATTTGAAGACCCGCAAAATGATGCGATTTCAGATTCTGAGGAAAAATCAAAAATTACAGACATCTTTACCGATTTTGCAAAAATGCCTGTTACAATGCGTCAGTTAAGCTGGGTGCAGTTTTTCTCTTGGTTTGGATTATTCGGAATGTGGGTTTTTACCACTCCAGCAATTGCGCACCACATTTACGGTTTGCCATTAGAAGACACATCAAGCCAGCAATATCAAGACGCTGGTGACTGGGTCGGAATCCTGTTTGGTGTTTACAACTTAGTTTCTGCCATTGTCGCTTTGTTTTTCTTGCCCTATATCGCTAAAAAAATTGGAAGAAAAGCAACACATTCCCTTTCATTGGTCATTGGAGGAATTGGATTAATCTCCATTTATTTCATGCCAAATGAAGATTGGGTTGTCTTGCCAATGATCTTAATCGGAATTGCTTGGGCGAGTATCCTAGCAATGCCTTACGCTATTCTTGCGGGTTCTATTACACCTAAAAAAATGGGAGTTTATATGGGAATCTTCAACTTCTTTGTTGTTATCCCGCAAATTGTAAACGCTCTAATTGGTGGTCCAATTGTAAAATACCTTTACAACGGAGACGCAATTTATGCCTTAGTTACTAGCGGTGTTAGTTTCTTAATCGCCGCAGCTTTAGTATCTAAAGTAAAAGACGTAGACGACTTTACTCAAAAATCATAATAAAGAATTTTCCACACAATGAGCAAAAAAGCATTCATATTCGATCTTGACGGAGTGATCGTTGATACCGCTAAATACCACTTTTTGGCTTGGCAAAAAATTGCCAAATCGTTAAATATCAATTTTACGCACGAAGACAACGAACTTCTAAAAGGTGTTAGCCGTGTTCGTTCGCTAGACATTATACTTGGGTTAGGAAATGTTCAGGCTACTCAAGAACAAAAAGATCAATGGTTAATTCAAAAAAATGAAGATTACCTATCTTATTTAGTTGACATGGATGAAAGTGAGGTTCTTCCAGGGGTTTTAAAAGTCCTAAAACTATTAAAAGATAAAAATCAAGGAATTGCACTGGGTTCTGCCAGCAAAAATGCAAGACCAATTTTAGAAAAAACAGGCGTTCTGTCTTACTTCGATGTTATTGTTGACGGAAACGATGTCAGCAATGCAAAACCAGATCCTGAAGTATTCTTAAAAGCGGCTCAATTATTAAAGATTGATCCAAAAAATTCAATTGTATTTGAAGATTCTGTTGCCGGAATTCAGGCAGCAAACATAGCAGAAATGGTAAGTGTGGGAATTGGTGAGGAAACAATTTTACATGAAGCTGATCATATTTTTAAAGATTTTACCCAAATCGAAACAAGCTTTATCGAAGAGTTAATTGGATAATTAGAAAATGTGTCAATGAGATAATGTTGCTCATCGACAAATATTCTAATCAACAATTGTTCAAATGAATGTAAAAAGTTAATAAGAAACCAAGGCAATTATCTAATTACCAAATTGCCGAATTATCTAATTTAAAAGATGAACCAAGATTATATAAAACCAGACAATTGGTCTATTATTGAAGAAGGATTTGATGCAGAGAGAGTAAAATCTTCTGAAAGTCTTTTTAGTATCGGAAACGGCGCTATGGGACAGCGTGCGAATTTTGAAGAATCTTACTCCGCAGAAACTTTTCAAGGAAGTTATATTGCCGGAATTTATTATCCAGACAAAACAAAAGTGGGCTGGTGGAAAAACGGTTATCCGAAATATTTTGCCAAAGTACTTAATGCTCCAAACTGGATTGGAATTGATATTGAAATCAACGAAGAAAATCTTGATTTAAATACTTGCGTAGAAGTTAGAAATTTCCGCAGAGAATTGAATATGAAAGAAGGATGGTACAATCGTTCTTTTGAAGCTGTTCTTAAAAACGGAACTGAAATTTCGGTAAACGTTCGTCGTTTTCTGTCATTAGATTTAGACGAAGCTGGAGTTATCAAATACGATATTACACCTTTAAACAAAGATGCAAAAATCGTTTACAAACCATATATCGATGCTGGTGTAACGAATGAAGATGCCAACTGGGAAGAAAAATTCTGGGAACCTCTTGAAATTAAAAAAGGTACAAACGAAGCTTTTGTAACCGCTCAGACTTTCAAAACGCATTTCAAAGTTACGACTTTCATGCACAATACGATTTTGGCAAATGGTGAAGATGCTCATATTTCACCTTCAACAATCGATTCAACAACAGATAAAGTTCAGTATACTTACGGAACTATTATCGCAAAAGGACAAACCTCATCAATTCAAAAAATTGGCGGATATACGGTTTCTCTAAACCACGAAAATACTTTGGCTGGAGCCGAAAAAGTAATCAAATCTGCAGTTGCTTTAGGTTATGAAACCTTGCTTCAAAACCAAATTGAGGCATGGGCAAAAGTTTGGGAAATGTCAGATATTACAATTGAAGGCGATGTAAAAGCACAACAGGGAATTCGTTTCAACATCTTCCAATTGAACCAAACCTATTCAGGAAAAGATTCTCGTTTGAATATTGGTCCAAAAGGTTTCACAGGAGAAAAATACGGCGGATCTACTTATTGGGACACTGAAGCATATTGTATTCCGTTTTACATGGCTACAAAAGATCAGCAAGTTGCAAGAAACTTATTAACGTATCGTTACAATCAATTGGATAAAGCGATTGAAAATGCTAAAGACAATTTAGGTTTCAAAAACGGCGCTGCATTGTATCCGATGGTGACCATGAATGGTGAAGAATGCCACAACGAATGGGAAATCACACACGAAGAAATTCATAGAAACGGAGCGATTGCTTTTGCGATTTACAACTATAACCGTTACACGGGAGATTACTCTTATATTCCAGAAAAAGGTTTGGAAGTTTTAATCGGAATTGCACGTTTTTGGCATCAAAGAGCTTCTTTTTCTAAAGATAAAAATCAATATGTAATTTTAGGAGTTACGGGTCCAAACGAATACGAAAACAACATCAACAATAATTTCTACACCAATTATATTGCAAAATGGTGTATTGATTTTGCTGCTGAACAAATCGAAAAAGTGGCTTCAGAATATCCTGCAGACCACAAAAGAGTGATGGATAAAGTTAGCCTTTCGGCGAATGAAATTCAGGAATGGAAAAAAGTGGCAGACGATATGTACTTCCCTATTTCTGAAGAACTTGGAATCTACTTACAGCAAGACGGTTTCTTAGACAAAGATTTAGTTCCTGTAAAAGATTTAGATAAATCACAACGTCCGATTAACCAAAAATGGTCTTGGGATCGCGTGTTGCGTTCACCATACATCAAACAGGCTGACGTTTTACAAGGTTTCTATTTCTTCGAAGATCATTTTTCGAAAGAAGAATTAAAACGCAATTTTGAATTCTATGAATCATTTACGGTTCATGAAAGTTCGCTTTCGCCTTGCGTACACTCGATTCAGGCAGCAGCTTTAGATAAAATGGACATGGCATATACATTTTATTTAAGAACTTCTCGTTTGGATTTGGACGATTATAATAAAGAAGTGGAAGAAGGTTGTCATATCACGTCAATGGCCGGTACATGGATGAGTATCGTGGAAGGCTTTGGAGGAATGCGTGTTAAAAATGATCAGCTTCATTTTTCTCCAAAAATTCCAAAAGAATGGAAAGGTTATTCGTTTAAAATCAATTTCAGAAACCAAATTCTGAAAGTTACTGTAAATCACGACGAAACCACATTTACTGTAGATGGCGATCAAGATTTAACAATTATCGTTAACGGAAAACCTGTAATTGCAAGTAAATTTGTACAAATAAATTAAATTACAATACACCTAAAAATCTAAAAAAACATGAAAAACTTATTTTTCGCAAGTTTAATCTTGTTTGCTTTTAGCTCTATTGCAGAAGCACAACAATTAAAATCACCCGAAGGAAAGTTCGTAATGGAATTTTCTCTTCAAAACGACGGAACTCCAGTTTACAATTTAAAATACAAAAACAAAGAAGTTATTAAAACCAGTAAACTAGGTCTTGAACTTAAAGATGATAAAAAATCTTTATTGAACGACTTTACAATTGCTGACACGAAAACTTCAACTTTTGACGAAACTTGGAAACCAGTTTGGGGAGAAGTAGATCACATTAGAAATCATTATAATGAATTGGCGGTTACTTTAAACCAAAAAAGTACAGACAGACAAATCGTAATCCGTTTCCGTTTATTCGACGACGGTTTAGGATTCCGTTATGAATTTCCAGCACAAAAGAATCTTACTTATTTTGTAATTAAAGAAGAAAGATCTCAATTTGCTATGACGGGAGATCATACTGCTTTCTGGATTCCAGGAGATTATGACACTCAGGAATACGATTATACAAAATCGAAATTATCAGAAATTAGAGGTTTATCTCAAAAAGCATATACAGCAAACGTTTCTCAAAAATCTTTTTCTCCAACAGGAGTTCAAACTTCTTTGATGTTAAAAACGGCTGACGGAATCTACATCAATTTACACGAAGCGGCTTTGATTGACTATTCTTGTATGCACTTGAATTTAGATGATAAAAACTTAGTTTTCGAATCTTGGTTAACTCCAGATGCAAAAGGAGACAAAGGTCACATGCAAGCACCAAACCACTCTCCTTGGAGAACGATTATCGTAAGCGATGATGCTAGAGAAATCTTAGCTTCAAAAATGACTTACAACTTAAACGATCCATCAAAAATTGAAAATACTTCTTGGATTAAGCCTGTTAAATACGTTGGTGTTTGGTGGGAAATGATTACAGGAAAAAGTTCTTGGTCGTACACAAACGATTATCCAACAGTTCAATTGGGTGTTACTGATTTCGCTAAAGCAAAACCAAACGGAACTCACGGAGCAAATAATGCTAACGTAAAAAAATACATTGATTTTGCTGCCGCAAATGGTTTCGATGCTGTTTTGGTTGAAGGATGGAACGAAGGTTGGGAAGACTGGTTTGGTCACTCAAAAGATTATGTTTTTGATTTCTTGACTCCTTATCCAGATTTTGATGTAAAAGGTTTACACGAATATGCAAAATCTAAAGGTGTAAAAATCATCATGCACCACGAAACTTCAGGATCTGTTCGTAACTACGAACGTCACATGGATGCCGCGTACAAATTCATGAACGATAACGGATATGATGCTGTAAAAAGCGGGTATGTAGGTGATATTTTGCCAAGAGGCGAAAACCATTACAGCCAATGGATTGTAAACCACTATCAATATGCTATCGAAAAAGCGGCTGATTATAAAATTATGGTGAACGCTCACGAAGCAGTTCGCCCAACGGGAATTGCAAGAACGTATCCTAACTTAATTGGAAACGAAGCTGCAAGAGGAACAGAATACCAAGCTTTTGGTGGTTCTAAGCCAAATCACGTTACCGTATTGCCATTTACACGTTTAATTGGTGGTCCAATGGATTACACTCCGGGAATCTTCGAAATGGATATCAGCAAAATGAATCCTGATAACAAATCGCATGTAAATAGCACTATTTGTAACCAATTAGCTTTATACGTTACTATGTACAGTCCGTTACAAATGGCTGCAGATACTCCAGAAAACTATAACCGTTTTCCAGATGCTTTCCAATTTATTAAAGATGTGGCTGTAGATTGGTCAGAAAGTAAATATATTGAAGCTGAGCCTGGAGATTTTATCACAGTTGCACGTAAAGCTAAAGGAACAAATAACTGGTTTGTTGGAAACGTAAACGGAGAAACTCCACGTACCTCAAACATCGATTTCAGTTTTCTTGAAAAAGGTAAAAAATACACCGCAACAATTTATGCTGATGCAAAAGATGCGCATTACAAAACAAATCCGCAAGCTTACACAATCAAGAAAATTGCTGTAACAAATAAATCAAAATTATCTCAGTTTTCAGCTCCAGGAGGAGGATATGCAATAAGCATTATTGAAAACAAATAATTTTTTTCAAAGACAAGTAATTTCCCCCTAGATTACTTGTCTTTTTTTTAAATTGTAAAAAGCTTATCCTGACAGGTTTTAAAATCCTGTTAGGTATTATATCATATCAATCCTGCAAAGTTTCCAAGACCTTGTAAGTTTCCTAAATATTTATATTCAACATACCTACAAGGTTTTAGAAACCTTGCAGGAAATCGAATTAAAATTAAATTCTACTCGCTATGAAAAACCATCATTTCTATAAATTAATTTTACTCGTTCTATTGTTTTCCGCTTCCGCGAAAGCGCAAATCCAAAAAGTAGAACCGCCATTTTGGTATGCCGGAATGAAAAATTCGGAACTACAGATTATGTTCTACGGAAAAAACATTGCACAATACGAAGCTTCAGTTTCTAATAATGTAGTGATTAAAAACGTTGAAAAAACAGAAAATCCAAACTATCTTTTCGTAACCATCGATACAAAAGACGTAAAAGCTTCTGAATTGCTTTTCTCTTTCAAAAACAAAAATAAAGTAGCTTTTACTCAGAAATATGCTCTAAAAGAAAGAAGAGCCAATTCTGCCGACCGAAAAAGTTATGATGCATCGGATTTGATTTATTTAATCATGCCAGATCGTTTTGCTAACGGAAATCCGAAAAACGATAGCGATGCTTCATTAACTGAAAAAGCAAACCGTCAAGATCCAAGCGGACGCCACGGAGGAGATATTGAAGGAATCATCAAAAACTTAGATTATATTTCGTCTCTTGGCGCAACCACAATTTGGAGCACGCCTTTATGCGAAGACAACGACAAACAGCATTCGTATCATACTTACGGACAATCTGATGTTTACAAAATTGATCCGCGTTACGGAACGAATGACGATTACGCTCGTCTTTCTGCAGAGATGCATAAAAAGAACATGAAACTGGTTATGGATTATGTAACGAATCACTGGGGAATTACGCATTGGATGGTGAAAGATCTGCCAACAAAATCATGGCTTAACCAATTTGAAAACTACACACAAACTCACCACAGACGTGAAGTAATTACAGATATTCACGCGTCAAAAATCGATCAGGAAGTTTGTATTGATGGCTGGTTTGTACCTTCAATGCCAGACCTAAATCTTAGAAATCCTTTGGTTGCAAAATACTTAACGCAAAATGCTATTTGGTGGATTGAATTTGCAAATCTTGACGGATTCAGGGTAGATACTTATAACTATTCAGATAAAACGGCAATGGCAAATTGGGCAAAATCTATTACAGATGAATACCCAAACTTTAATATTGTGGGTGAAATCTGGATGCACAATCAAGCGAATTTAGCTTTTTGGCAAAAAGACAGTAAAATTGGAGCAATCGAAAACTACAATTCGAACCTTCCAAGTGTAATGGATTTTACGCTTCAAAGTCAGATTACTTCTGCTTTCAACGAAAATGAGCCAAGCTGGGACAACGGATTGATTAAATTCTACAACAATTTTGCAATGGATTTTCTATATCCAAACACGAATAACATTTTGGTTTTTGCTGAAAATCATGATACAGATCGTATGAATGAAAAGTTCAAATACGATTTACCTAAATATAAATTGGCTATGACTTTATTGGCAACCGTTCGCGGAATTCCACAGATTTACTACGGTTCAGAAATCGGAATGGGTGGCGATAAAGGTAAAGGCGGAGATGCCGATATTCGTCAGGATTTTCCAGGCGGATGGGCTGGCGATAAAAACAATGCTTTTACAAAAGAAGGAAGAACTGCAGAACAAGCTGCTTTCTTTGATTTCTCTTCAAAATTATTCAACTGGAGAAAAACAAACGAAGCAGTTCATTTCGGAAAAATGACACATTATATTCCTGAAAACAATACTTATGTATATTTCAGATATACCGATGCTAAAACGGTAATGGTAGTTTTCAATAACAATGCAAAAGAGCAGGTTATAAAAACAAACCGTTTCAAAGAAAACATCAAAAACTTAAAATCAGGAAAAGATGTTATCACAGGAAAAACATTTGATTTAGCTTCTGAAATTACTTTAGAACCAAAATCGGCTTTGGTTTTAGAACTAGAATAGCAATATTTATTCTCTCGCAGATTTTGCAGATTAAGCAGATAATTAAAAAAGAAAATCTGCAGAATCTGCGAGATCTGCAAGAAACTATTTTTTCCGCCACGAATTCACGAATTTTTATTTTCAAAGATTGTCAAAAAATAATTCGTGAATTCGTGGCTATTTTTTTCAACATGTTTAAAATTTTCTAAATAATGAAAAAATACACTTTCCTTTTTTTATCTTTAGTATTCATAATTACGGGTTGTTCTGGCTCAAAATCAGTTACAATGAATGATACTTCAAAAACACCTTTCGTTTGGGAAGGAGCAAATGTTTATTTTTTACTTACAGATCGTTTTTACAACGGAGATACTTCCAACGACGTCAATTTCAACCGAACCAAAACACCCGGAAAACTCCGCGGATTTGAAGGCGGTGACATCATCGGAATCACTAAAAAAATCGAATCAGGATATTTTGAAAAATTAGGAATCAATGCCATTTGGCTTACGCCGATTGTAGAACAAATCCACGATGGCGTTGACGAAGGAACCGGATTGAGTTATGGTTTTCACGGCTATTGGGCAAAAGATTGGACGGCTTTAGATCCAAATTTCGGAACCAAAGAAGATTTAGCTAATCTGGTAAAAAAGGCACACGAAAAAGGCATCAGAATCATTCTTGACGGAGTTATCAATCATACCGGACCAGTAACTCCAGAAGATCCCGTTTGGCCTTCAGACTGGGTTAGAACTGGTGTTGTGTGCGATTACAAATCGTTTGAAAATACTACCATGTGTACGTTGGTTGATAATCTTCCAGATGTTAGAACTGAAAGTACTCAGGAAGTAGCACTCCCTCCTTTTTTAATAGAAAAATGGAAAAAAGAAGGTCGTTACGAAAAAGAAATTGCTTCATTAGGTGAATTCTTCAAAAGAACAGGATATCTAAGAACACCAAAATATTACATCATAAAATGGCTTACCGATTATATCGTAGAATTCGGAATTGATGGCTACAGAGGAGATACAGTAAAACACACAGATGAAAATGTTTGGGCAGATTTCAAAAAAGAATGTGATTACGCATTTGAAACGTGGAAAAAACATCATCCTTTACAAGTTCTAGATCAGAATCCGTTTTATACCATTGCTGAGGTTTACGGTTACGGAATCAGTGGCGGGCAGGATTACGATTTTGGAGATCGAAAAGTAAATTATTTCAAGAATGGTTTCAACAGCATGATCAATTTTGAATTTAAATGGAATGCTGCTCAAAACGATTATGAAGGTTTGTTTTCGAAATATTCGAATGCTTTGAATAATGATTTAAAAGGATATTCTGTCCTTAATTATATGTCTTCGCATGACGATGGACAGCCTTTTGATGCGAATAGAACCAAAAGCATCGAAACTGCCAATAAACTATTACTTTCTCCAGGAATGTCTCAAGTTTATTACGGAGATGAATCGGCCAGATCTTTGGTTGTTGAAGGCACTCAAGGCGATGCTACCCTACGTTCTAATATGAATTGGAATGACATCCAAAACAATCTTGAAACGCAAAAAACACTTTTGCATTGGCAGAAATTAGGTCAGTTTAGACGAAATCACCCTGCTGTTGGTGCTGGTGTTCACAAATTGATTAATCCGTATCCTTATACTTTTTCCAGAACTTTTACTCAAGGTTCTTTTACCGATAAAGTTGTTATGGGATTAGATTTACCAAAAGGCAAAAAGGAACTTCCTGTGGGTGACGTCTTCCCAAACGGAACAAAACTAAAAGACACTTATTCAAATCAAGAAGTTGAAGTAATTGATGGAAAAGTCATTATCGACAATGATTTTGATATTGTTTTATTGGAGAAGATTTAACCGATAAGAGTGCAAAAAATTTTAGCCACGAATTCACGAATTATTTTTTTACAATCTTTGAGAATAAAAAATTCGTGAATTCGTGGCTATTTAATTTCACAAATTATTTGTGCACCTTGCGTAAACTTTGCGACCTTTGCGGTTAAACTCGCAACAAATGCTAAAAATTGGACATCGTGGCGCCAAAGCCTACGAACCTGAAAATACTTTACAAGCTTTTAAAAAAGCATTAGACTTAAATTCAGACGGAATCGAACTCGATGTTCATTTAAGTTCTGACGGACATTTAATCGTAATTCATGACGAAACAATAGACAGAACAACAAACCGAAAAGGTCGTGTAAATGATTTTACTTCAGCAGAATTAAAATCATTTTTAATTGATGGAAAATACCAAATCCCAACTTTAATCGAAGTTTTTGATTTGGTTGACAAAAAATGCCTAATCAATATCGAATTAAAAGGTTTAGGAACCGCTCCTAAAGTTGTTGCTTTAATTGAGGAATATATTTCAGCAAGAAACTGGAAATACGAAAATTTCATCATTTCAAGTTTCGATTGGAATATGTTAGAAGAAACATCAAAACTAAATTCAAATATTCCGATTGGTGTTTTAACAGAAGAAGATTTAGATAAAGCTTTGGCTTTCGCCGAAAAAATAAAAGCAAAAGCAATTAACCCAGATTTTCAGTTATTGAATGAAGAAAATGTTCAGCAAATTCAGGAAAAAGGTTTCTTAGTTTTACCTTGGACAGTAAACTCAGAAGAAGACATACAAAAAGTAAAAAGTTATCAAGTAAATGGAATTATCTCTGATAATCCAGACAAAATATAAAGTTTAAATAGCCACGAATTCACGATTTTTTTATTCTCAAAGATTGTAAAAAAATAATTCGTGAATTCGTGGCGAACAAATCATATGATAAAAAATTTCGACATAATCATCGTTGGCGGAGGCGCTGCAGGTTTTTTTACCGCAATTAACATTGTAGAGAAAAATCCGAAACTGAAAATCGCCATTTTAGAAAGAGGAAAAGAAGTTCTTTCTAAAGTTCGCGTTTCTGGGGGCGGGCGATGCAACGTTACGCACGCTTGTTTTGAGCCTAACGAATTAGTAAAATTTTATCCTCGTGGAGAAAAAGAACTTCGTGGACCGTTTCATCAGTTTTGTTCTGGAGATACTATCGAATGGTTTGAAAAACACGGCGTAGAACTTAAAATTGAAGAAGATGGCAGAATGTTTCCTGTTTCTAATTCATCGCAAACTATTATTGATTGTTTCTTAAAAGCAACCGAAAAATTAGGTATAAAAGTTTTGACAGGACAAAGTGTTCAGTCGATTTTCAAGAAAGAAAATCATTGGAAAATCGATACACAAACCGATAATTATGCTGCTGAAAAATTAATAATGGCAACGGGAAGCAATCCTAAAATCTGGGAAATGCTTCAGGAACAAGGACACGCTATTGTGAGCCCCGTTCCTTCCCTATTTACTTTCAATATCAAAGATTCTCGAATTAAAGAATTACCAGGAGTTGCTGCACAGGTTACCGTTCATGTAAAAGATACTAAACTAGAATCGACAGGACCTTTATTGATTACGCATTGGGGAATGAGCGGACCAGCCATTTTGAAACTTTCGGCTTGGGGCGCACGCATTTTACACGATAAAAATTATCAATTTACGATTTTCGTCAATTGGTTAAATGATGTAGATTTTAAAAACACCGAAAAAATCCTGAAAAATTTAAAACAAGAACACGCTAAAAAAGCAGTTTCTAAGAAATCTCCTTTTGAATTTCCGAATCGTTTATGGGAAAGTTTGGTTTTGGCTTCGGGAATTGATTCGGAAACGAAGTGGGCGGATTTATCTAAAAATCAATTGCTGAACCTGACTTCACAACTAACCAAAGCCGAATTTAAAGTCAACGGAAAAAGCACTTTTAAAGAAGAATTTGTAACCGCTGGCGGAATCGATTTAAAGGAAATCAACTTTAAAACCATGGAAAGCAAAATTCACCAAAACCTTTATTTTGCTGGGGAAATTGTAAACATCGACGCTATTACAGGCGGATTTAATTTTCAGAATGCTTGGACAAGCGGGTTTATTCTGGCTCAAAATATTTAATAGAAAATGAAATTCAAAGGAATTATTTTTGATTTAGACGGAACTTTAGTTAATTCATTACACGACATTTCAGATGCGATGAATAAAGTGCTTACTGCTCTAAATTATCCTACACATAGTTACGAAACTTATCAGTATTTTATTGGGAGCGGTTTACGAAATCTGGTAAGCAAAGCATTACCAGCTACAAACAATTCTGATGATGAAATCGAAAGTTGTTTTGAATGTATGATTGATGAATATACCAAAATCTGCACGTTGAAAACAAAACCGTATGACGGAATTGTTGAATTGTTAGAAAAACTGACTTCACAAAATATCAAAATGGCTGTTTTCTCTAACAAAGCAAATGAATTAACAAAGAAAATAGCCCATGAATTATTTCCTGAACAATTTGATACAGCAGTCGGTTTAAGTACAGAAGAACTTAAAAAACCAAATCCGTTTGAAGCGATTGAAATAAGCAAAAAATGGAATTTAAAACCAGAAGAAATCCTATTTGTTGGCGATTCTGATATTGATATGAAAACGGCTGTAAATGCTAATATGTTTCCTGTTGGCGTTACATGGGGCTACAGAACAGAAGATGAATTGAAATCTAGTGGAGCAAAAGTGGTGATTAATAATGCTTCGGAATTAATTGGAATTTTATAAATGAATCCTTCTTTAAAAAAACAAATACAATCAATCGCTTCGTTTTCTGAAAATGAAATCGAAAAGATTGTTTCTTGTTTTGAATATGAAAAATTTACGGCTAAAGATTTTCTTTCTTCGATGGGAAGAATCAGCAACAAGATTTTCTTTATTGTTGAAGGTTTAGCACGAGTTTATTATCTAAAAGACGGAAAAGAAATTACCACTTATTTAAGCTGTGACGACGGCTTTATTGCTTCGTATTCTAGTTTTATAAACCAATCAGTTTCTTTTGAAAACATTCAGTGTATTGAAGACTGTGAAGTGCTTTCGATAACTTTCGAAAAAATGCAATTTTTGTACAACGAAATTCCGAATTGGGAACGCGTTGGAAGAATTTTAGCCGAGCAAAATTACCTTTGTATGGCCGACAGAGTTTTAAAACTGCAAATGATTCCAGCAAAAGAAAAATATCAGACTTTTTTAGCATCGGCTCCAGCCAAAATAATTCAGCGAACACCTCTGATTTACATCGCATCCTTTCTTGGAATTACACCAGAATCGTTGAGTAGAATCCGTCAGGACATTTCTTAACATTTATCAAGTGAGTTGAGAAACGGAATTCAAATCTTTGTCGAAATAAAATTTGAAAAAGATGAAGAATATTGCCAAAGACGTTTACCAAATCTCGTTATTTCCAAGAAACGCCATTAATTGTTATTTGATAGAAGATGTTTTAATTGATGCTGGAATTAGAACCTCTGCCATTAAAATATTAAAGTCAATAAAAGACAAATCAGTTACAAAACATGCATTGACACACGCACACGCCGACCATCAAGGAAGCAGTAAAATAATCTGCGAAACCTTAAATATTCCTCTTTTATGCAGTGAACCTGAAAAAGAGTTTGCTGAAAGCGGTAATGTATTTACAGAATACCCAAATCCGAATCATATTTTTTCAAAATTTCAGAAAAATTTCTGGGCAGGAAAAGGAGCTCCTGTTTCTCAAATCTTAAAAGAAGGCGATCAAATTGGCGGATTTATTGTAATTGAAACTCCTGGACATTCAAGCGGCCATTTATCATTTTTCAGAGAGAAAGACGGCATTTTAATTGTTGGCGATGTGATGACCAATATGAATCTTCTAACGACAAAAGTCGGTTTGCATGAACCTCCACATTTATTTACTGCTGATAAAGAAACGAATAGAAAATCAATATTAAAACTTGCATCTTTAAAACCCAAAATATTGTGTTTTGGCCACGGTCCTATTTTGTTTGATAACGGTGAGTTCGAAAAATTTATCAAAAAAAACGACATCGCATATTAACAAGAATTTACAGATTCTGTAAGTTTTCGTTAAGACTATTCTAATAATTTTACTCTCAACTAATTAATCCTATATGAGAGTAAAATTACTTACCACAATTTCTATTTTCACTTATCAGATCAGCGTTTCTCAAACTGAAAAAGCATTAAACGGAAAAGTACTTTCGCAAAATATTCCACTTAATAAGGTGGAAGTAATTAATAAAACTGCAAAAACGAGTACGACGACAAATGAATTAGGTGAATTTTCGATTCTTGTTCGTCCAAAAGATAGTTTGCTTTTTTTCTCTAAAGATTACTTTTTTAAAAGATTAAAAGTTTCCCAAGAAAATATTGATCAAAATAATATTGTGGTCAGTATGATTTTGAAACCTGAAGAATTGGATGAGGTTTTAATAACGAACATTAAGTTTCCCAAAGTTGGACCAGCAGACGAAAATTCGACTATTGTACCAATGGGACCAATGTCTACAGGTGTTTATAACGGAACTATCGCAAATGGAATGGATTTAGTCGCTATTTTCAATTTGTTTAGAGGAAAAAGAAAAAAAGAGCAATTTAAGTTCAAGGAATTGGATTTCAAAAAATTAGCCGAAGCGACTGTTCCATTAAATTTCTTTACAAATGACTTGAAAATAAAGCCCGAAGAAAAAGAACTGTTTTTACAATTTTGTGATGCTGATCCACAAGCTAAAATTCTTGTACAGCAGAAAAATTTACTTTATACAATGGATTTTCTACATACTAAAAACAAAGAGTTTCAAAAACTAAATTCAGAAGTTAAAAACTAAAATCTATTAGATGAAAGTAAAATTATTTACTACAATTTCTTTTCTTACTTATCAGTTTAGCATTTCCCAAACCGACAAATTACTTCATGGAAAAGTTGTTTCTCAAAATTTAATTTTAAAAAATGTCGAAGTCATCAATAAAACTGCCAAAACCAGCACTACGACAAATGCTTCGGGAGAATTTACTATTGTGGTAAAGGCTCAAGATAGCTTATTATTTTTCGCTAAAAATTATTTTTTTACCCGTCTAAAAATTTCTGCCGATAATCTTAAAACGAATAATCTTGTAGTAAACATGATCCCAGAAGCGGAAGAGCTGGACAATGTAGTTGTTACTCAAATGAAGAGCATTAAACTTGTTGATGATGCTGATAATAGAGAAGCTATCGCTGAAATTAAAAAACAACAGAGCTACAACGACCTAAATCAGCGATATCTAAATATTAATGATGGAAGAATTAAAAACGGTATAAACTTTAAACGTGCTATTTTTGATGGTCCCGAGAAAAAAATCGAACTTCGTGACGACCGTTTTAAAAAACTGGCAACGGCTTATTGTCCACCAGATTTTTTCATCAAAAATTTAAAAATTAAACCCGAAGAAAAAGAAATCTTTTTAGATTTTTGTAATGCTGATTCAAAATCTAAAACACTTTTAGAGCAACCAAATGTGCTTTCTATTATGGATTTTTTATACGCCAAAAATGAAGAATTTAAGAATCTGAAGTAGCTCAACTTGAAACAAAGAAAAACTTGAAACAAAACTTATTTATTCAACCACCAAATACTAGCATTCAAAACAGTTGCAAATCCAACCCAAGCTAAATATGGAATCAATAAATGGCCCGCAGTTTTATTGATTTTGATGAATTTTAAATACGTTTCGTAAATCATTAGCCATAAAAGTACAATTTCGATTAAAGCTAACATCGGATTTTTTAATCCGAAGAACAAATAAGACCAAATTGAGTTTAAAATCAATTGAATAATGAAGAAAAGTAATGCTTTTTTTACTTCTTCTGTCTCCACTTTAATTTTGTCCCAAACCAATCCAGCGGCAATTGCCATTAGAATATAAATCACAGTCCAAACTGGCATAAAAACCCAATTTGGCGGATTAAAAACTGGTTTTTCCAGCATTACATACCAAGTTTCAATGCTTGGTTTTGTAACCACTCCCGCAGAATACCCTACTGTTAAACAAATTAATAAAGCTATAGCGATTTTTACGAACTTATTCATGAATTCAAATTTTGAATTCAAAAATAGTCAAAAGAAAAGTTTAAACCATTATGGATAAAAAATTATCCCTTTATGGCGAAAAAACTATCTTTGCCAAAATTTTGAAATTCATGTTAACAGCAGCTGATTTTATACCAAAACCATATACTTCAACAATCGAAAACGGAAACTTTGAATGGAGCGCTCCAAGCAACATTGCCTTAGTGAAATACTGGGGGAAAAAAGACAACCAGATTCCAGCAAATCCTTCGGTAAGTTTTACTTTGAATAATTGTAAAACGATCACCAAACTTGCCTTCTCTGAAAAAGAGAATCAAGGAAGTTTTTCTTTTGATTTACTTTTTGAAGGAAAACCGAAAGAAGATTTCAAACCAAAGATTCAAAAGTTTTTAGAAAGAGTTGAGGTTTATCTGCCGTTTTTAAAGGATTATCATTTTACGATTGATACTAAGAATACTTTTCCACATAGTTCAGGAATTGCTTCTTCGGCTTCTGGAATGGCTGCGCTGGCAATGAATTTTATGAGTTTAGAGAAACTTTTAAATCCAGAAATGACAGATGAATATTTCTATCAAAAAGCTTCATTTCTAGCACGTTTAGGTTCAGGAAGTGCTTGCCGAAGCGTAAAAGGAAATGTGGTAGTTTGGGGAAATCAGGCAAATATTGAAGGAAGCACTGACTTGTTTGGAGTGGAATTTCCATATACAATTCATGAAAATTTCAAGAATTACCAAGATACTATTTTATTGGTTGATAAAGGCGAAAAACAAGTTTCAAGCACAGTTGGGCACGATTTAATGCACAACCATCCGTATGCAGAAAGACGTTTTGCTCAAGCACATGAAAATCTGGATAAATTAATCTCCATTTTTGAAAGCGGAGATTTAGAAGAATTCATCAAAGTGGTAGAAAGTGAAGCACTGACTTTACATGCTATGATGATGACATCTATGCCTTATTTTATTTTAATGAAACCAAATACGTTGCAAATCATAAATGCAATTTGGAAATTCAGAAATGAAACCCAGATTCCAGTATGTTTTACGCTTGATGCTGGTGCGAATGTACATGTATTATATCCTGAAAACGTTAGCGAAAAAGTACTTCAATTTATTCAGGACGAATTAGTTGTATTTTGTCAGAATAGTCAATACATTTGCGACAAAATTGGAAGCGGTGCAATTGCATTATAATTTTGCGTATCTTTAGTTAAATTTTTTGGTTATGGACATTCAATTAGAAAAACGTGAGGCGATGGAGATGTTGAAAGAGACTAATGATCCTACACTTATTATGGCGATTGCAAAATTGCTTAGAAAAAATAAAAAAGACTGGTGGGATGATTTAACTGATCAACAAAAAGAAGATATAGCTCAAAGTGAATTAGAATTCGAAAGAGGAGAATTTACGAGCTACGAGGATGTTATGAAAAAATACAGATAGTGGATCTTAAAGTAAGTTTTTCAAAAACAGCTGAGAAAAATTTAGATTCAGATTTAAAGTTCATTGAAGCAAGATGGTCAGAAAAATCAAAAAAGATGTTTATTATCAAATTTGAAAAAGCAATTTCAATAATGGTGATGAATCCTGAGATTTTTCCAAAATCATCGATAAACAAGAAATATCGAAAATGTGTTATAACAAAACAATCAAGATTATTGTATAGTTTTAGCGCAAATGAAATCAGAATTCATAATGTTTTCGACACCAGACAAAACCCAAATAAAATTAAGAAAGACATAAAATAAATCATGAAAGGACCACTATTTTACTCAAAAATATTACTCTTTGGAGAATACGGAATTATCCGCGACTCTAAAGGACTTTCTATTCCTTATAATTTTTATAATGGCGCTTTGAAAAAAAGCGAAGAACCTACTGAAGAAGCAATTGCATCTAACAGAAGTTTGAGAAGTTTTGCTTCTTATCTTGAAGTTCTGCATACACAGCAGCCAGAATTGGTTACTTTCGATTTAGAAACTTTAAAAAATGACGTTGAGACTGGAATGTATTTCGATTCTAGTATTCCGCAAGGATACGGTGTTGGAAGCAGCGGTGCGCTTGTTGCGGCTATTTATGACAAATACGCTACAAACAAAATCACTGTTCTGGAGAATCTGACTCGTGAAAAATTATTACACCTAAAAAATATATTTTCTCAAATGGAAAGCTTTTTCCACGGAAAAAGTTCTGGTCTAGACCCTCTAAACAGCTATTTGAGTATTCCAATCCTGATTAATTCAAAAGACAATATTGAAGCAACTGGAATTCCGACTCAAAGTTTTGACGGAAAAGGTGCTGTATTTTTGTTAGACTCAGGAATTGTTGGAGAAACAGCTCCAATGGTCAGCATTTTCATGGAAAACCTAAAAGACAAAGGTTTCCGTGCCATGCTTAAAAATCAGTTTGTAAAATATACAGATGCCTGCGTAGAAAATTTTCTGCATGGCGATATGAAGTCTTTGTTCACCAATACCAAAAAGCTTTCTAAAGTTGTTTTAAATCATTTTAAACCAATGATTCCAGAACAATTTCATGGAATTTGGCAACACGGAATTGACTCTAATGATTATTACCTGAAGCTTTGCGGTTCTGGAGGCGGCGGTTACATTCTTGGTTTTACTGAAGATCTAGAACGTGCCAAAGCAGCTTTAAAAGATTATAAGCTAGAAGTCGTTTACCAATTCTAAATATAAATCCCATAAAAACAGATAATTATTTGAATACGCTTTCCTAATATTTAATCCTAAAAAAGTTACTGAATATGAAAAGTATTTTAAAAATTATCAAAGCAACTTTTTTAGGAGGACTTGTATTTTTAGTTCCATTAGTCGTTTTACTGATTGTTCTAGAAAAAGGATATGCCATTATTCAAAAAGCTACACTTCCGCTTGTAAGTAACTTACCAAATATTAGTGTTTTAGGACTTGCAATTCAAGAGTTTATCGGGATATTAATCATAATTCTAATATGTCTGGTGGCAGGATTATTAGCAAAAACTGCCAATGCAAAAAAACTCGTTGAGAAATTAGAAGATGGCATTTTGAGCTTTGTTCCAGGGTATTCATTTATGAAAAACATGAATGAAAACATATTGGGCTTAGAATCTAAAGACGATTTAAAAGTAATTTTAGTTCCTACTGACGCAGGTTTGCAATTTGCTTTTTTAATTGAGCAAGTCAACGATAATAAATTTACAGTCTTCATACCAGATGCTCCAAATCCGTGGGGCGGATCTGTGGTTTTTGTCGATAAAAAAGATATTACAGAAATCGATATTACGCAAAAACAAGCTTTGGCTTGTATTAGAAAACTAGGCTACGGTTCTAAAGAATTGTTAAAAAACAAACTCTAAATTTTTGAATTAAAAAATATCTTTTAACTTCCCTCATCTAATCCAACAAACAAAAACTTTATGTTAAGCAGACAGCAAAAACTTTTAATAATGAAAATTGTTAGTCTGTTCTCTGTGGTTAGAGGTTATAACATTCCAATTATTGTTTTAGCTCAGTACTTATCAGCAATTTTTATATTGGCACCAGAAATTAGAGCACTAGATATCTTACTTGATTTTCATTTGTTTTTAATTGTTTTTGCT
The DNA here is from genome assembly GCF_003254545.1 of Flavobacterium tistrianum. Taxonomy (GTDB): domain Bacteria; phylum Bacteroidota; class Bacteroidia; order Flavobacteriales; family Flavobacteriaceae; genus Flavobacterium; species Flavobacterium tistrianum. The sequence continues at coordinate 110,210 of NZ_QJRH01000071.1, read as the reverse complement.
TCGGCTATTACAATTGCTTCGGGATATATTATCAATAATTTTTACGACAGTCAGAAGGATTTAATTAATCGTCCGAATAAATCGATGTTGGATCGTTTGGTTAGTCAGAAAACCAAATTGAATGTTTATTTCAGTTTAAATTTCCTGGCTGTTCTAATGGCTTTTATTGTTTCTTGGAGAGCTTTCTTGTTCTTTTCGGGTTATATTTTTATGATTTGGTTTTATTCGCATAAAATTAAAAAGTATCCGATTATTGGGAATTTAATGTCTGCTTTCCTTGCTGTGACGCCGTTTTTTGCCATTTTACTGTATTTCTATAATAAGATTTCGTTTGAAGAACTTGAGAATCATATGAGCCATTTTGTTGTGATTTCTGCGCATGCCGTTTTCTTGTTTCTGCTTTTATTGATTCGCGAAATGATAAAAGATCTTGAAAACCTGAAAGGTGATTTAGTAACCGATTATAGAACAATTCCTGTTTTGTATGGCGAAAAAATTTCAAAACAAATTATTACTGCTTTAACTTTCTTAACCATTGTACCAGTTTATGTTTTGGTCAACATACACGATGTGGGCTATATGGACATCTATTTTTATGTATGTTTTGGCGTACTGCTTTTTTTCTTGATTTATTTATGGCAATCCAATTCTAAAGAGCAATTTTTAAGACTCCATAATGTTTTAAAATTCCTGATTGTTTCTGGTGTTTTCTGCATTGTACTGATTAATCCTAGCGTTTTATGGCACGGAAAGGAATTGATTTCTAATTATTAAACTTTTTTTATTCCACGGAGATACGCAAAGAATTTCGCAGAGATACGCAGAGATTTTTTTGCGAGACTTTGCGTCCAACTTTGTGAATGTTTGCGAAATAGCCTAAACTTTAAAAAATCCAATTGTATTGCTCCTGAACATCTTAAAATAAAGTGCTATTAATCTAAGAACATTCAACTTAGGATTTATTAGCAGGAAAAAACTATCTTTGCACAAATTAATGATTCTATGAACAATAAGGAAGGCAATAATAGAAGAGGCGGATCGAGACCAAACAGCTCAAGATCAAACTCTAACAAGCCAAAACCTGCTTTACCAAAACGCGCGCAGGGACCGAAAAAAGTAAAACCTGAAGTTAAAGCAGCTCAAGAAGCAGCAGCCGAAAAATTCAGAAAACAAAACCAGCCGGCAAAGAGACAAAAGGCTTCAGATGAAATTCGTCTGAATAAATACATCTCCAATTCTGGCGTTTGTTCTCGTCGTGATGCCGATATCTACATCCAATCTGGAAACGTTAAAGTTAACGGTAATGTAGTTACTGAAATGGGTTATTTGGTAAAACTGAATGATGTTGTAAACTTTGACGGTGTTACACTGACTCCAGAAAAGAAAGAATATATTTTATTGAATAAACCTAAAAACTTTACAACTGCCTTTGATGAAGGTCAGGAATATCGTAACGTTCTAGAACTTGTTCGTGGTGCTACAAATGCAAAAATTGCTGCTGTAGGAAGAATGGACAAGAATACAACTGGTTTATTGTTGTTTACTAACGACACCGATATGATTCGCAAATTTACGTTGCCGAATCAGAAATCGTCTAAGATTTATCAGGTTTCTTTAGACAAAAACTTAAAATTTGAAGATTTAGAAAAAATCAGCAAAGGTCTTGTTCTTGATGGACACCGCGTTTTTGTTGAAGAAGTAAGCTATATTGATAATGAACCAAAAAGCGAAGTTGGTCTTAAACTGCGTACGGCTAACGTAAAAGTGGTGCGTTCTATTTTTGAATCTTTCGAATATAATGTTTTAAGAATTGACCGTGTTTCGTTTGCTGGACTGACCAAAAAGAATCTTCCTCGCGGAAATTGGCGCTTTTTGACCAATCAAGAAATCATCAATTTGAAAAACGTGTAAGCGTTTTTCAAATTTAAGTCATAACTAAATCCTGTTTTCTTCTTGAAAATGGGATTTTTTATTTTTAAAAACTAAAGAAATTATGTCCAAAAAGGGTAAAAATAGATCTTCCGATAGATTGGTTTTTGTCTTCTACTGTTTCGTAATTTGAAAAACCTAGGATGATTTTGATTCCGGGAGGAATGCTGTTTAAAATATCTCTTTTTTGATCTTCTAAAAGGAGTTTTAAACTTTCTATTAATTGAAGATTATATCTTAAGTAAGACATTACAAGTAATGCCGAAAAGTTAAGTATTTCTCTGGCTGTTTCGCTTTTAATGCCAACTTCGTTAGAAACCATTTCAGAAATTCTGCCTTTTTTGTTAGAGAACAATTCTTTCAGCAAAACATTTCCTTCTAAACGGTAACAGTCGTCGACTGATAAAATTCTGCCTGCATTAAAATCTACTTCTTGGTAAAAAGTGGAATCTTCTTGGATTAGTGAAACAATTTCGGAGTAAAAATCAGATTCTTCGGCTTTGTTGTAGAGTCCCATCAAAATTGTGCCGATCGAGACGTCTATTCCCTTGATTAAAAGTGCATCATTCTCAAAATAAAACTTGTTTAACTTGGAGACAACATTAGAAGAAATAAAGCGTCTAAGTTCAATTTGTAGGTTTGGGGTCATACTCATAACTTAAAAAATGATTATTTATACTTATTTAAAATAACCGATAAAGTGAGGCTTTTCATCGATTATCGTGATAAAAATATAAAATATTTTAACATTTCCAAAAATTAAGTTAAAAATTTAGGTAGTCGATTTTCAAGCATTTAGCCCTAAAAAATTCGAAAATGAGGAAATATAAAGCTTGGCGTAATGTATAAGATACAAAAATTATTTTTAAAATTTTAAGAGTTTTTTTTAAAAAATCAAAAATATAAGAAAAAGCTTAAAGTCAAAATTACCATTTAGAAAATAAGCTGTCTATTTTGCCAAAGGACAGTCAGAAAAATCCCGAGATAAATTACTGAAAAAAAGAAGTTCACAAAACTCGACGCCAAGAATCCTAGAACAGAACCCGTAGCTGCTTTTATAGCTCGTTTGTGATTTTGAGAGTCGTATAATAATTCGCCAACAAGTGCGCCCACAAACGGGCCAATAATAATTCCAAACGGAATTGGCGCCAGAATCCCAATAATCAAACCAATATTGGTTCCCCAGACTCCATAAGAACTTCCTCCAAACTTTTGGGTTCCTTTAGACGGAATTATATAATCTAAAATTGTGATTATCACCATCAATACAAATGTGATTCCTAAAATCCAATAATTGTTTTCTACCGCCTTTGTCAGATACAATAACAACAACCCTACCCAGCAGCTTGATAATCCTGGAAGAACAGGAAGAAAACTCCCGAAAACACCAACGATTACACATATAAATCCGAGTAGTACTAAAAGTAAATCCATATCATTTTGTAAATTTGTTTTTACAAATTACTACTTTATTTTTTTCTTTACAAACCCTAAAATATGTATCTTTAAAGTATGAAGATTCGTAAGCATCAGAAAGCTTCACAAAAAAATAATCCGTATTTTTGTTCATTCATTCAATTTTAAAACTTTGAGGCAGTTTTTCCCTTTTTTTATTTGTATTCTTTTTAGTTCTTGTCAATATTTTGAGAAGCAGGTTCCGTCTGAAAAAGAATTACTTCAAAAAGAGTTAAAATCTATCAACTGGAAAGAAGTTGATGAATATCCTTCTGTTCCTAATTGCGAAAAAATTGCCGATAAAAAGCTTCGTCAGCAATGTTTTTTTGAAGTAATGTCAAACCTTATCCAAGAAAAACTAAACGTAGATACTTTATCGATATTATATCCAGAATTGGATACTATCGAAGTGAAAGTTACTGTCTTTCCAAATTCGACTATGAAGTTCGAACCTCAGTTTCCTAAAGATTCTGTAGCTTACGACACCATAAAAATTGACAGTATTCTGCATGCTCGTCTAGTCGATTTCCCAAAAGTAAATCCAGCTATAAAAAGAGGTATTCCGGTAAAAACACAATTTATTCTGCCTGTTATTATAAAAGCAAAAGACGAAAAATAATTTACACCATATAAGTAATGTAAGTTCATTTAAAATTAGGATGTGTTTACCGATTCTCTTAACTTAAATTTCTTATATAACTTAAATGGTCAATTTATTTTGCAAAGCGTCGATCTTTCCATTCATAAGAACCAAAAAGACTGTACAACGCAACTGTCGAGCTAAAAAACGGATACAGCAAACTACTCAGTAAAAGGCTTTTTATTCTAGTTTTAGTCAAAAATTGATTGGTTACAGAAAGCAAACCAAAATCGATTATAAATTTTAAAAAGGCAAATAAAACTAGAATCGGATAACTTAGAACTCCAAAAAAAAATAAGAAAAAGCAAATAACCAAAGTTATATTTCCAAAGAAAACGATAAGTCCTAAAAACTTTCCAAAAGTGCTTTTGTACGAACTTGTTTTTGCTGCCCAGCGCACTCTTTGATGAAACAATGCTTTCCAATTTTCGGTTGGTTTTGTTGTAACAATTGCTTCTTTTGCTTTTAGATAACTAACTTCGTTGGGAAACTTTTCGATTGCTTTTTGCAGCAAAAAAACGTCGTCTCCGCTGGCTATTTCATCATTCCCTTCAAAGCCATTTAAACCTTCAAAAAGTGATTTGGTGTAAGCAAAATTAGCTCCGTTGCACATAAAACCTTTATTCAAACCAAAACTTCCAATTGTTGCCCCTTGCAAACTCGTTAAATCTAATTGCTGGAAATGATCTAAAAAAGAGTTTTCACATTGATAAGTTACAACGCCTGCTAGCATTGAAACTTTATTTTGCTGAATATAATTATCAAATGTCAAAAGCCAATTTTCAGGAACAATACAATCGGCATCTGTTGTGATAACCCAATCTGTTTTTACGTGTTGCATTGATGTTGTAATGGCATCTTTTTTAGGAGAATTTGAAATCCTGATATTGTCAATTATCGAAATTTGGAATTTGGAATTTAAAAATTGGAATTTCTCATTAGAACTATCATCTACCAAAATTACTTCAAATAAATCTGTTGGATAATTGAGATTTGAAATGCTGTTTAATAGATTTGGCAGATTTTCCTCTTCATTTCTAAAAGGAACAATTATCGTAAAACTGGTCTTTGGCTTTAAATCTGACTTTTTGTGTTTTTTTACTTTGAAAAAACCATAAATCAGCAAAGAAATGCTTAAAATGTAAATGGTTAATATTGCGAACAATCCAAAAATCATTCTACTGTTTTGGTTTTAAAATTCAGTACAAAATAACTTCCTAAAACTACTGGCAAGACAACATTCAAAAACCACATTAAAGTGCTGATGAAAATTACAATCCATTCGTTTACACCCAAAATTCCGAAGAAATATATCGCAACGCTTCCTTTTACAGCAAAATCTAAAAACTGAAAAGTTGGTAAAGACGAAGCCAAAAAGTAAACCGAAGTTATCGCTGCCATTAAAGTTAAATAAGGAAGATCGACATCAAAACCTAAAAATAAAAAATAATATTGATGCGAAAAAACCAAATAACGACAGATTCCCAAAAAGATATTTTTCTGATGAACCGATTTCGGAATTTCGTTGATTTTATGAATCAGTTTTTCAATCGAATAGCCTTTTACTTTTATTTTTTTTATTGAAAATAACAGAATCAAAATCAACATAAATCCGCCAAAAAGAATCAGGACTGTTTTGGTTGTAATTACATTGAATTCAGCGTTAAAATACAACAATCCGAAAATCCCAAAAATAATGGTTAGAATCATCTGGATTCCGTTGCAGATTAAGTTTAAGAAAACCACTCTTTTGGCTTCAGATTTCGGGTAATACAATGCTTTTCCAGCATACTCTCCTACTCCATTTGGCGTAAAAATTCCAGCGGTTAATGCTGCTAAAACCTGTTTTGTAGATTCGTAAACAGAGATTTTATGAATAACTTGTACAAGATTCTGCCACTTTAAAATCTCAAAATAACGATTCAAAACACTCAAAAGCAGAATAAACGAAATCCCTAAAACCGACTGGTTTTTCTTAAACAAAACAATAAACTTCTGCCAGTCTAATTTGTCGTTGTTAGCCAGCTGATTGTAAATAAAATAAAATGCACCGCCAACAATTAAAAGTTTGGCCAGAAGAACTAGGAATTGCTTAGCTTTGTGAGGAATTGAAATCATGCCGCAAAAGTAATCAAATGTGGCAATTAGAAAATTAGAAAATGAGTCAATTTTCTAAATCTGAAACTTGAAACAAAAATCTCTTGACACAAGAACGCATCATATTAGGTATTGACCCTGGAACCACGATTATGGGTTTTGGATTGATTAAAGTAATCAATAAGAAAATGGAATTTCTGCAATTAAACGAATTACAGCTTTCCAAGTACGACAATCATTACCAAAAACTAAGAATCATTTTCGAGCGAACTATCGAATTAATCGAAACGCATTGTCCAGATGAAATCGCGATTGAAGCGCCTTTCTTTGGCAAAAACGTGCAATCGATGCTGAAATTAGGTCGCGCACAAGGTGTTGCCATGGCTGCAGGACTTTCAAGAGGCATTCCGATTACGGAATACGAACCTAAAAAAATAAAAATGGCTATTACCGGAAACGGAAATGCCAGTAAAGAACAAGTTGCCAAAATGCTGCAACAGCTTTTAGGCTTAAAAGAATTACCAAAAAATCTCGATTCTACAGACGGTTTAGCAGCTGCAGTTTGTCATCACTTCAATTCAGGAAAAGTTGTCGCTGGAAAAAGCTATTCCGGTTGGGATGCTTTTGTGAAACAAAACGAAGATCGTATTAAGAAATAGTTCTCAGTCGCAGTCGCAGTTTACAGCTGAGACTGAGACTGAAAACCGAGACTGAAAACTAAAATGAGCGGTATCTACATTCATATTCCTTTTTGCAAGCAGGCTTGCCATTACTGCGACTTTCATTTCTCAACTTCGATGAAAAAGAAAGACGAAATGGTTTTGGCATTAGCCAAAGAAATTGGCATGCGTAAACCCTTCGACTCCGCTCAGGGTGATAATATCATAGAAACCATCTATTTTGGCGGTGGAACTCCTTCTGTATTGTCAAATGAAGAAATCAACTTTTTAATTTCAGAAGTTTATAAGAATTATAAAGTTGTAGAAAATCCAGAAATTACGCTTGAGGCAAATCCAGATGATTTGTCTGCGGAACGAATTTTTGAATTATCCAAAAGTTCTATAAACCGTTTAAGCATCGGAATTCAGTCTTTTTATGAAGAGGATTTGAAAATGATGAATCGTGCCCATAATTCGGTGGAAGCCAAAAAATGTTTGGAAGAAGCGACCATATATTTTGATAATATTTCGCTTGATTTGATTTATGGAATTCCAGGAATGAGTGACGAAATGTGGAGACAGAATATTCAAACGGCTTTGGATTTTGGTATTCCGCATATTTCAAGTTATGCATTAACGGTTGAACCGAAAACAGCTTTAAGCAAATTAATTCAAACAGGAAAAATTGCTGAACCTCAAGATGAAGTCGCTTCCAACCATTTTATGATTCTGGTTGAGATGCTTCAAAAAAACGGTTTTATTCATTATGAATTATCGAATTTCGGAAAAGAAAATTATTTCTCTAAAAACAATTCGGCTTATTGGTTAGGTAAAAAATATTTCGGAATTGGTCCTTCGGCGCATAGTTATGATGGTGAAAAAAGAGGCTGGAATATTGCAAATAATTCATTGTATTTAAAAGCAATTCAAAACGATGAACTTCCTATTGAAACCGAAATACTAACCATTTCAGATCGTTATAATGAATATATTATGACAGGATTGAGAACCATTTGGGGCGTTTCTTTAGAAAGAATTGAAAAGGAATTCGGATCAGAATATCTCAATTATTTACTGGAAGAATCTCAAAAGTTCTTAAACGACGATTTGCTTTCGATCGAAAATAAAATTCTAAAACCAACTCCTAAAGGAAAATTTTTAACGGATGGAATTGCAAGTGACCTATTTTACTTAGATTTGTAGTAAAAAACTTTCTTATGAAAATTACGATTCTGGATGATTATCAAAATGCTGTTGAAAAACTTGAATCATTTAAAATTTTAAAAGGATTAGGTGTCACAATCCTAAACTATACCGAAAAAAATACTTCTAAATTAGCTGACTTACTACAAGATTCCGAAATTTTGGTCTTAATTAGGGAAAGAACAGAAATTACAGATGAACTTCTTTCAAAACTTCCGAAATTAAAATTAATTAGCCAAACAGGTAAAAAATCAAATCATCTTGACATAAATGCCTGCACAAAACATAAAGTCGCTGTGGCAGAAGGAATTGGATCTCCTGTCGCTCCATCAGAACTTACTTGGGCGCTAATTCTAAATACGATTCGTCAGATTCCGCAAGCCATTCAAGGCATGCAAGATGGAAAATGGCAAGTTAATATCGGGTCAACAATTCGTGGCAAGAAAATAGGAATTTGGGGGTATGGAAAAATTGGACAGCAAATTGCAAAATATGCACAAGTATTTGGAGCAAATGTTTTGGTTTGGGGAAGTGAATCTTCCAGAAATCAGGCAGTTTTAGATGGATTTGAAAAAGCAGAATCAAAAGAGCAATTTTTCTCAACAAGCGATATCATAACTTTACATCTCAGATTAAACGAAAGCACTTTCGGAATTGTAAAAGAAACCGATTTAAGTTTAATGAAATCTGATGCAATTTTAATCAATACAGCTCGTGCAGAATTAATAGAAGAAGGAGCGCTACTTAAATCCTTAAAAAATGGCAGACCCGGATTTGCAGGCTTAGATGTTTATCAAGAAGAGCCCATTTATGATACAAATTATGAATTATTGAAAATGCCAAATGTCGTTTGTACACCGCATATTGGTTATGTTGAAAAGAACAGCTATGAGCTTTATTTCGAGAAAGCATTCGAAAATGTTATAAATTATATCAATAGAAATCCAACAAACATTGCAAATCCAGAAGCATTGTTATAATTTTATTCGATATAAATTCAGCATTTAATGATCGCTAAAATCAACAACTTCGAAATCGACTTATCAAAACCTATTGATATCTCCATTCCATTAACCAATACTGAAGAAAACCCGATTGCCTGGTACATCGAAAAACCGGTTATTGAACCTGTAGTTTTTGGCGATTGGATTGGTAAAGTTTCGGAAGGAAAATCATCTACCAATTTCAATAATATTTTCTTCAATCCACATGGGCATGGAACGCATACGGAATGTTTAGGTCATATTACGAATGATTTTTACAGTATCAATCAATCTTTAAAGCAGTTTTTCTTTTTTGCTAAATTGATTACTATTGAACCTGAAAAAATTGGGGAAGATTTTGTGATTACTAAAGAGCAAGTTCAAAAAGCATTGAGCGCTTCTCCCGATAGCTATCGGGATCGACTCAGCATGACAAACGAATCATTAATAATTCGGACTCTTCCAAATCAACTAGATAAAAAGTCAAGAAAATACTCTAATACAAATCCGCCATATTTGTCTGAAGAGGCTGCTATTTTCATCCGCGAAAGCGAAATTCAGCATTTACTGATTGATCTTCCAAGTGTTGACAAAGAACATGACGAAGGAAAATTATTGGCTCACAAAGCATTTTGGAATGTAAAAGACACGCATAATTTAAATTCTGACGCAAGATTTAATGCCACAATTACAGAAATGATTTACGTTTCAGACGAAATTGAAGATGGTGATTATATACTAAATCTTCAAATCGCTTCATTCGAAAACGACGCAAGTCCGAGCAAACCAATTTTATATAAAATTTAAAAGGTTGCCACTAATTGCACCAATTTACACGAATTAATTTTTTGCCACAGATTATAAGGATTAAAATGATTTTAATCTGTGTTAATCTTTTTATCCCGATAGCTATCGGGAGTGGCAGAATAAAAATAGAAATTAGCGTAAATTCGTGTAATTGCTTCGCCTGTTCGCTATCGCTCGGGTCGTGGCAAAAAAACAACAAACTATGATTAGTGTCTCAACAGATAAAACCAAACTCGACGTTCCGTTTATACAGAACTTTTTAAAAGACATTTATTGGGCTGCGGGTCGAACTATAGAAGAAGTACAGCGCACGATTGATGCTTCGGTTTGTTTCGGAATTTATTTGGATGACAAACAAATTGGTTTTGCCCGCGTGATAACCGATTATGTGGTTTTTGCATATTTAATGGATGTTTTTATTGATGAAGCGCATCGCGGAAAAGGCTATTCATCCATTTTAATTGATGCAATGATGAAGGAACCAGAATTGCAAGAGGTAAAAATCTGGCGATTGGCAACAACCGATGCTCACTTTTTATATGAAAAATTCGGATTTACAAAACTGAATCATCCTGAAAAGATGATGGAAAAAATAGTCTAAATGAAAACAGTTCTAAAACTAGAAGAAGCGGCTTTATTTATTCTTGGAATATTTCTCTTTAACCGTTTAAATTACGAATGGTGGTGGTTTCTAGTTTTAATTTTAGCACCCGATTTATCAATGATTGGATATGTTTTTGGAAATAAAATTGGCGCTTTGGCTTATAATATCTTTCATCATAAAGGAATCGCACTTTTAATTTATGCAATCGGATGTTATTTAAGTATTGAAATTATTCAATTAACAGGAATTATTTTATTTTCGCATTCGGCAATGGATCGTGTTTTTAGTTACGGATTGAAATACGAAAAAGGTTTTAAGTATACACATTTGGGTGAAATTGGTAAATAATCAGTTATGAATTTAGAAACGTTTTACGAATATTGTCTGTCTAAAAAAGGTGTCAGCGAGCATTTTCCTTTTGATGAAGACACTCTGGTTTTTAAGGTTGGCGGCAAAATGTTTGCCTTGTCTTCTTTATCGCAATGGGAAAAAAACGAGCAGTCTGTCAATTTAAAATGCGATCCAGACCGCGCGCAGGAACTTAGAGCCGAATATGACGAAATTCAACCTGGATATCACATGAGCAAAGTGCATTGGAATACAATAGCCTTGAACGGAAATTTACCCTTAAAATTTGTCAAGGAATTGATAGATCATTCATATGAATTGGTTTTCAAAAGTTTGACAAAGAAAATTCAAAATGAAATAAGCGAATTAGAAAATTAGGCATTACATTTGCAGGGTAAGTTCAAAACTTAAAAACCCGAATCAGTTTGCAAATTAGCAATTTATAGCATCATGAAAGAACAATTTAAAAAATTTCTGAACGAAGAACAAGATCCAAAAGCGATTGAAAAAATCACTTCGAAACTTAACGATTTATTGATGAAAGGCGAAGAAGTTGGATATATCGCAGTACAAAAAAAGCCTGCAATTACAGTTTTTCCAGATAGTATTGTATTAACAAACAAACGTATCATTATTTGTAAACCTAAGAACTTAGGTCTTTCTATGGATTTTACCGATTATACTTGGGATGATATTGCGAGTACTTTTGTAAAAGAAAATATTTTAGGTTCTGAATTTTCATTTGGCACTAAAACTGACATAGCAGTTTCTATTGACTATATTCCGAAAATTCAGGCTAGAAAAATTTATACTTATGCCAAAGAACAATTGGATTTATTAAAAAATCCAGTTCAAACAGCAACGCCAATTCAAGAAACTGCTGAACCTGTTTTTGAAGAAGAAGCAGAGGAAGAAATTGAAGAAGTTGAAACGGAAGAAGTAACAAGTTTTGCAGAAATTTTACCTGCTGCTCCAGCTGTTACGGAAACTTACGAACCGCTTCCGACTCAGCCAGCTCAGCCAACCGGAGAACGTAAATTAAGTGATTTATCTAAAGAAGAGCTTTTTGATAAATTACAGAACTACAAAAAACTTCTCGATAATGGTTTGATCATGCAGGGAGAATATGATGCTTATAAAAAAGAGATACTAAGCTACATGTAGTAGCTTAACCGCAAAGGTCGCTAAGACTTTTACGCAAGGTTCGCAAAGAAAAACCCATCAGCATAACTGATGGGTTTTATTTTTTATAAAAAACTTTGCGAACCTTTTGCGAAAAAACCTTGTGTTCTTTGCGGTTAAATAATTTACAAAGTTGCCTTCTGCTTTTCTACAAATTTATGCGACTGCAGTTCGAGTAATTCTTTTGCATTCTTTCGCTGTAAATCGAATAAGCCTTTGTCTTCGGCAATATCTGCATAAACTCTGTCATGCATTTCGGCACTTGTTTTCACTAATAAATCACGTTGGTATTTGTTTTGTGCCAAAGTTGCTTTCATCGCAGTTTCAGCTTCTTCTTGTTTGAAATCAAACTCCCCTTTTGGCGCTAATAATTTTGCAATAATAGGTGATGTTTCGATCGCTAGAAACAAAAGCATGATAAAAAATGACGGAAGCCAAGGCAGTTTATTTAAAGCATTGATACGCGCCATTAATCCGTCAAAACCTTCGATGATGGGTTGGGTTTGCGAAACTTTTTTGTCTAAATCGGCTTGAAGCTGTACGCCTGCTTTTTCTTTTTCGGCAATTTTAGCTTCGTTTGTCTTTTTTAAAGTTTCAAATTCTTTAAGAGCAGCATCGTGCTTTTCTCGTTTTTCTTTATAAACCGGACCTTTTCCTAGTTTTTTAGTTCCAGCAGTTCCTTCGGCTTCAGTAATATAAACCGAATACAAATCGTTTACTTCTTTTTCTTTCTTTACAATATCAGCTTTTAAAGCTGCAATCTCAGCTTTATTTTTATCTAAATCTGTTTTGAAATAAGTTCCGATTTGTTTTTTATTGGCCAATTCCATTTCGTTTTTCTCTTTCAATAAAACGGTATTGATTTCTTTTTCGAAGATTTTAATTTCTAAAGGTTTCGAAATTACAATAGCAATAATAATAGCCAATGCAATACGCGGAGTTGCCTGCAGAAATTCGTCCAGAAAACGATCTCTTTTCTTAATCGTAGAAACGATAAATCGATCCAAATTAAAAATCAGTAAACTCCATACAAATCCAAAAATCAAAGCGGGATAAATAGAATCGAAAACGGTAAAAAGTGCATAAGCACTGGCTAAGAAAGCCATAACTGCTGTGAAGAATACGGTAGCGCCAATACCAACATATTTGGTTTGTTCGCCTTCTGAACAGTCTTTCAAGAGGTCTCGGTCGACTCCTGAACATAGGATAAAAAATTGTTTTAACATGATTGATGATTTTTGATTATGATGATACGGCAAATTTAGCGCCAAAATTTTAATTATCAGATAAATAGTTGATTTGTTTTTACTTGGCTCTATAAAATTCCTTTTTTTATTAAATGTTATTTTAACATTAATCTATTTCTAATGTTGACTAGGAATCATAACACTATGTTAATTTTTTTTGAAGGGTTTAGTAAAATTGAGGTTTTAGCTTCGCAACCGAATCAAACTAAACACACACAATGAAAAAATTTTATCTATTAACCGCATTCTTTTTATTCGCCTTTACAGGTTTTGCTCAGAAAGCCATTATATCTGGAAAGATATTAGACGCAGATGACAAACTGCCTCTTCCTGGAGCTATGGTTCAAATTGTAGGCGAAAAAAAATACACCGTTTCTGACTATAACGGTCGTTTTGAATTATTAAATATTAATGAAGGAACTTATAAAGTTGAAGTAAAGTATATTGGATATACTACTTTAACTCAAGAAATAAAAGTTGAGCAAGGAAGAAACAATGTGATTGACTTTGCTCTTAAAGCTTCTGAAAACGAACTGAAAGAAGTTGTGGTCGGAGACATTTTAAAAGGTCAGGCAAAAGCTTTGAATCAGCAAAAAAACAATAAAAATATCGGAAACGTAATCTCTTCTGATCAAATGGGACGTTTTCCAGATGCTAACGTGGGAGATGCTTTAAAACGTGTTCCAGGTATTACCATGCAGAATGATCAAGGTGAAGCTCGTAACATTATTATTAGAGGTTTGGCTCCTTCTTTGAACTCTGTGACTTTAAATGGTGATCGTATTCCGTCTGCTGAAGGAGATAACAGAAACGTTCAAATGGACTTAATTCCGTCTGATATGATTTCTACAATCGAAGTAAACAAAACGCTTACATCAGATATGGATGCTGATGCAATTGGAGGTTCTGTAAACTTAATTACAAGAGCAACTCCAAACGGAGAAAGAATCTCTGCAACTCTTGCAGGAGGATATTTGCCAATTCGTGACCACGCTTCTTACACTGCTGGTTTCGTTTATGGTAATCGTTTTATCGACAATAAATTAGGAGTGGTTTTCAGCGGATCTTATAACAATGTAGATTACGGTTCTGATAATATCGAAAACGAATGGGTAAAAGATGATTTTGGAAATGAATATTTACAAGCCTCTGAAATTAGAAAATATGATGTTCAGCGTATTCGCCGAAGCGGATCTGTTGCTTTAGATTATAAATTCAATGACAACAATACCATTTTTGCCAATGCAATTTACAACTGGAGAGATGACAGAGAAAACCGTTTTAGAACTACTTACGATGATATTGAACCACTTTATAATGGTGAAGAAATTGTTGGTTTTGAAGGTCGTGTAAAACGTCAGACAAAAGGAGGTTTAGACAATAATAGAAATAAAAACCGAAGATTAGAAGATCAAAGAGTTCAGAATTATTCTATTCGCGGAGAGCATTTAATCAATTCGACATTAGATTTAGATTGGTCTGCTAATTATGCAAAAGCAAGAGAATATCGTCCAGGTGAACGTTACATTGAATACCGTCAGAAAGGTTTAGAAATGTTTGAAGATTTATCAGACATTAGATTTCCTTTAATAACAACAGTTGGCGAGTCAGTTGACAAGTTTAAATTTGATTCGATTACTGAAAACACAGATGAAACAAGCGAAAGCGAATTTGGAGCCAAAGTAAACATCCGTTTCCCATTCTCTGTAATTGCTGGAGAAAAAGGAAGATTAAGAACGGGTCTTAGACTTCGCTTAAAAGAAAAAGAAAGAAACAATATGTTTTATTCTTATGAGCCAATTAATGATGATATGGAACTATTATCTCAAGTTCCAACAAGCTATTTTGAAGGAAAAGATTTTAATCCAGGAAGTAAATACGTGCCGGGAACTTTTGCTTCTACAGCTTTCTTAGGAAGTTTAGATTTGAACAATCCTGCTTTATTTGATAAAGAAGCAGATCCAGCAGAATATTTAGCGGTAAACTATAACGCTAAAGAAAGAATTACTGCTGCTTATGTAAGATGGGATCAGGATTTTAACGATAAACTTTCTATGGTTTTAGGTTTCCGTGTTGAAAATACTCATATCGATTATACAGGAAACCGTGTATTAGACGAGGAAGAATTAGAAAGCAAAATCAACAACACCAACTCTTACACTAATTTATTGCCAAGTATTTCATTACAATACAATGCGACAAAAGATTTAGTTTTAAGAGCGGCTGCTACAACAGCTTTAGCAAGACCAAACTATTATGCACTGGCTCCTTATGTAAACAATATTGCTGCCGATAAAGAAATTACAGCTGGAAATCCAGATCTTAAAGCTACATATTCATACAATTATGATTTCATGGCTGAGAATTATTTCAAATCTGTTGGTTTAATTTCTGGAGGTGTTTTCTACAAAAGATTAAATGATTTCATTTACAACTACAGCGATAATCAATATACTGATGCGAAATTTGCTGCAGATTTCCCTAATCAAGCAAACCCAATTCCAGCGGGAGAAAACTGGTCATTTTTACAATCAAGAAATGGAGAAAATGTAGATGTTTATGGTTTTGAAGTTGCTTTTCAGCGTCAGTTAGATTTCCTTCCTGGTAAATTCTTAAAAGGATTTGGTATCTATTTGAACTATACTTACACAAAATCTAAAGCAAGCGGAATTGCTGACGAAGACGGAAACGAAAGAAACGACATTAGCCTTCCAGGGACAACGCCTCACATGTTTAACGGATCTTTATCTTGGGAAAACAAACGTTTCTCTGCTAGAATCTCAACGAACTTTACCTCTGATTATTTAGATGAATTAGGTTCTGAGTCTTATAAAGACAGTTATTATGACAAGCAGTTTTTCTTAGATGCCAATGCTTCTTATAAAATCACGAAACAATTACGTGTTTTTGCTGAAGCAAATAACTTAACTAATCAGCCGTTGCGCTATTACCAAGGAGTTGCTGCACATACAAAACAAGCAGAATATTACCAGCCACGTTACAATTTCGGATTGAAATTAGACTTGTAATCTGCACTTTTTTAAAATTCTTAAATTAGACAGAGTTTAATGCTCTGTCTAATTGCATTAAAATATATAATACAAATGAAAAATAAATTTTTAGTTGCTTTTTTACTTTTAAGCTTATCATTTACAGCTTGTAAAGACGATAAATTAGCGCCAATTCAGCCAAATGCCGTAAAACCAACAGCGGTTACAGAAGCTCTGCCTCATGATACAGACGATCCTTCAATCTGGATTAATCCAACTGATGCTTCAAAAAGCATTATTGTTGGAACAGATAAAGATACAAACGGAGGTTTATATGCTTTTGATTTGAATGGAAAAATCCTTAAAAAATCAATTCCTTTAAAACGCCCAAACAATGTTGATATCGCTTACGGATTAATCATTGACGGAAAAAAAGTAGATGTTGCCGTTACGACAGAGCGTGAAGAAAATAAAATTAGAATTTTTAGCTTACCTAATTTAGAACCAATTGATAATGGCGGAATTCCTGTTTTTGAAGGAGAAGCACAGCGTGATCCAATGGGAGTTGCTTTATACACTCGTAAAACTGACGGAAAGATTTTTGCTATTGTGGGAAGAAAAACTGGGCCTACTGGAAGTTATTTATGGCAATATGAGCTTTCTGGAAACGGAAAATTTGCTATAGCAAAAGTCGTTCGCAAATTCGGAACGTATAGCGGTAAAAAAGAAATCGAAGCTATTGCAGTAGACAACGAATTAGCTTTTGTTTATTATTGCGATGAGCAGTCTGGAATAAGAAAATACAAAGCAGATCCGGCTTTAAATGATAATAAAGAATTGGCTTTCTTTGGTCAAAAAGATTTCAAGGCAGATCACGAAGGAATCGCGATCTACAAAAAAACAGATTCTACAGGATATATTTTAGTATCCAACCAGCAAGCAAATTCATTTATGGTTTATCCAAGAGAAGGTGCAAACGGAAATCCGAACAATCATCCTTTATTGGCAGAAGTTCCGACTTCGACAATTGAATGTGATGGTGCAGATGCTACTAGTGTAAATCTAGGACCAAAATTCAAAAATGGACTTTTCGTAGCGATGAGTAACGGAATGACTTTCCATTATTATGCTTGGGATTTAATTCAAAAACGAATAGACGAAGGCAAAAAATAAAAGTTTCAAGGTTTTCAGTCGCAGTCCCGTGTTCAGTGTCTATTTTTTTTACTGCGATTGGAAACCAACTAAAAAAAGCTGTTCAGTTATGAACAGCTTTTTTATAATTTATAATTCATAGAAAACATTAAAACTCTTGGTAAAACATATGTTGATTGTTGACTTATGATGTAATCTGAAAATGAATAACTATTCTTTCTTCGAACATCGAATAAGTTATTAGCAATCAATTCAAATCCAAAAGGGCTATTTTTTCTTTGATACCTCAAGGATGTATTTGTTATTTCATAAAAATTATTTCTGCCATTAGAATTGCTGTTTTTAAGATTTTGATAGTTTAATTTATATGTCCAAAATTTAAAAACTGTGATCTCAAAATCTCCACTAAAAATGTCTGATTTATAATCTGAATTTGTTAATCCATTAAATTGATTAAATCTTTCATATTTAAAATTAAAATTTGGCCATTCTTTATATATTGTCTTAAAAGAGAAAGCCAGATTTTGAGCGTTTCTCTCATTTAGTGTTATTATATTATTTAGCTTTTGATAATAACTTAGCCAAGTTAAATTAGCATTCAGTTTCAGTTCAAATCGATATATTTTCTTAGCTATACTACCATTTAAAAGTGCTGATGTTTCTGGATTATTTCCTAAAAATGGAGAATTATACTGATTAATATCGTCAACAATTACTTCGTTTCTTATAATCTCAGTTCGCTTAGTATAGCTTGAAAAAACATTCAACCAAAGTCCTTTATAGATGTTCATCTTGTTATAAAACACATTGAAAGAATGAAATTTCCCATTTTCAAGCAATGCATTTCCTTTATACACTAAATTATATTTTTGAAGAGTAAAACCATCCGAAAGTGATGACACTTCGGGGAAATTTGTTTCAAGTTTGTAATTAAATGTTATTTTTTCTGATTGATTGAATTCAAATTCACTATTCCATTGTGGCAGTGCTATTTTACGCAAAAAACTATAATTCCCATCCAATTGTTCTGTTTTTGAATTGTACCAATGATAATATAGCCCTGCTTTGTTTGTCCATTTTCCTATTTTAAATTTATACTCTAAACCACCATAAACATCTACAAATTGATATCTCGTTCTATTTCCAAATCCTGCACTAATAAAATCATTAATAGTATTATCGCTTAACAGTTGTTTTTCCGAAGTTTCAAAATTTGAATTTTCAAATGTATTTCCAATATTTAGATATAGGTGATTATGGCTATTGATTATCCAATAATGTTTAAAAACAGCATCAACAGTGTTTGCTTTTAGTTGTTTTAATTGCTCAATATTATATATTGTATCTTTCTCAAACGGAAGTACTCCCACTAAAAAAGGTTTATTGGTCAACCATTGATTTTGAGATTTAGTGTCTTCATATGATTGATTAATTGCTAGTGTCTGAATGTGAGAGGTACTATAATTTTTATGCCATTCTAAATATTGCTTAAAAGATTTATTATCTGTATCACTAATTGTCTTGAAAACATTTGAATTTGTAATTGTTGAAGAATTTAAAATACCTTTTAAATTATTTGTCCCCAGTTGAAATTGCACATTATATAGCCATTTTTGGTTCTTATTTGGCGTATAATCCAATTTTAAATTGGTGATATTTAAATTATTTATGTTGTTATTAATTTCTGCCTTATTTTCAAAAGTGTGATCATTGTTCTCTAAATATTCATTTTGAATAACGTTTTTAGTTTCTGTTAAAACCTTTGAAAAAACTGAAAATACCGAAATATTAAACTTTGAAGAAAAATTGTAACTAACATTTAGAGCTTCAAACTGTGATTTATTTTCAACCACATCAACATTGTCTTTTGTAAGTGCATACAACAAGTCATTTGAGACTTTTTTTTTCATTATATAATTACTTGTTCCGCCCGTAAATCTTCTCAAATCACTATAGGTGAAAGTGCTTTTTCCGATATTATTAAGGTCACCTATAAAGCTTATATTCAATTTTGGAGTATAATAAAACAAACCCGAATGCAGCAGATACGATTTATCAACCCCTATCCCCAAACCTGCCTCAATATCGCCAAAAACAAACTTCTTTTTTTCTTCTTTCAGCTTTACATTCATCGCTAAATCTTCACTGTCCGATACCTTTTTCATGAAGCCAACCTCGTTAAAATTATCGATGACTTCAATTTTATCAAGAGCGTCCGCCGGAATATTTTCAACTGCCAATTTAGATCCACCACCAAAAAAAGCTTTTCCTTCAACCAACATCTGGGTAACTCTTTTTCCCTGAACCGTTACAATCCCATTTTTATCAACTTCAACTCCTGGAAGTTTTTCTAGAATTTCTTTCATTTTGCGTTCATTTCCGTTCGCAAAACTTTTTACATTAAAAGTAATGGTGTCTTTCTTAATTTCTATGGGTTTATATTCACGCTTTATGACAATCTCTTTTAATTTTTCACCACTTGAATGCAATTTAAAATTATATAAAGTCATGTCCGAATTAGAATTCAGAACTAGGAGCTCATCCTTAAAACCAATATATGAGGCAACGATTTCATAATCGATATTTTTATCGAGCTCTAAGAGATATCGTCCTTTATTATCAGTTATAGCAAATTTTAAGCTGGCTTTGTCCTGTAAAGGTTTGGCTATTATATTAGCGGACTCTAATAAAACACCGGCCTCAGAAGATATTGTTCCTCTTAAAGTTTTTATTTGAGAGAAACAAATTAAAGGAAGTAAAAAGAAAAGGGTAACTTTAAGCATTAGCATTACCTCTTGTGAAGGTGTTAAATATTATTTTTAAAATAAACAAAAACCTAAAACTTATCATCAGGCTTTTTAAAACCATTTACAGAATTTCTATTTTTAAATGCAGTCATTACCATTTCATCAAATTCTGATTGATTGATTATGGGATAGTCTTTAGGATTACCCATTATTGGAGGCTTCGCTAAATTCAAATCGATTTTTTTAACGCCATACACGACGTTTCGCACTTGTAATTCTAATATCAAACCAGGCAAATTACCATATCCATTTGGTCCAAATGAAACAGGAATCTTTGGGCAGTACCATGCAATAACTGGAAAGGCAAAACTTCCTTTGCCATTATTTACTCTTTTAGTTGAAGTTGCTTTGTAACATAGAAATCCTTCAATTTCTTTAGTTTCATTTTCTAGCACCCAATCTTTTATAGCATCTGTCTTTAAAACATAATTACCAAAACCGAAAACAGCGCAAAGCGAAAAATCTTTATATTGATAAACCTCATTCATATAGCCAGCAGATACTTTAGCCATAAAAAGATCAGAATTGTCAACTGTCAAACCTTCATTAAAGGAAAAAACGGCTCTCTCTTTATCAAAATTTAATGTAAAGCTTAAGTACTTAGCATTTTCAACTGTCTCTCTATATATATTTTTGAATGCCCCATTTTCTTTTAGTCCTTCAAGCATTTCGATACTTGTACCATATTCAATTTTACCATTTTCTATTTGAGCAGAAGCAGTAAAGATTATGAAAAAAAACAAAATGGAAATTAATCTACTTATCATAATTTATACAATTTTATTATGGGCTTTCATTGCAGAAAGCCCATTATTATTCAGGATTATGCTCCCATGCATCTACCCCATGCTGCTGCACCAAAAAAATAAGATTCATAATAACCACATCCATTAGACATACAGTCATCAAATGCTGCTTCCTGATCTTGTCTACAGTCTGCAAAAACAATTTTAACTTGAATCTTTTTAACATCTAATTGATTATTAGCAACACAAATAGCGCTAAACCCAACAACAGCAAAAACTGTAAATAAAAATTTTTTCATAATCTTAATTTGTAATATTAATACTATTTTTTATATATTACAAAGATATTTTTATAGTCTTTTTCTTTCTATATCGATATAGAATAATACTTATTCACTTTTTAACTAATTATCATCAAAACCAGTAATTATGTCTGTGGGATTCAAAATCAAAAAATTAAGAGAAGAGAATAATTTGTCACAAAGTAAATTGGCAGATTACCTAGAAATAACTCAAAGTGAACTATCTAAGATTGAAAATAGTAGAGCAAAAAAAATTGATATTTATTTTATGATTAAAGTCTGTATATTTTTTAATAAGGATTTAGACTTTTTCAGCACAAAAAAAATATCAAACAAAGATGCTGTTAATTTCAATATTGAAAGATCGTCCGCTATAATATTAAACGAATTAAAAAAAATAATTATTGAGTATAAAAGAAAAAATAAAACTTGAAACAAAAAAAGCTGTTCATTTCTGAACAGCTTTTTTATTTGAATTAAATAATTCCTTTTATTCTGTAATTGGTGCTCCTGCTAAGATTTCAGCATTTGCAAACTCTTCAAATTTGGCAAAATTAGCTTTGAATTTATGAGCTAATTCTAATGCCTTTTTATCATATAAATCTTTGTCTTCCCAAGTATTTCTAGGATTTAAAATTTCCACTGGAACATTTGGACAATCTTGAGGAATTTCAATTCCAAATACTTCATGATTTTTAAACGCTACATCGTTTAATTCTCCTTTTAATGCAGCAGTAATCATAGCGCGAGTATATTTAAGCTTCATACGGCTTCCTGTTCCGTAAGCACCGCCAGTCCATCCTGTGTTAATTAACCAAACTTTTACGCCCGCATCTTTCATTTTCTTGCTCAACATTTCAGCATAACGCGTTGGGTGCAAAGGCATAAATGGCGCTCCAAAACAAGCAGAGAAATTAGGCTGAGGCTCTGTCACACCAGCTTCTGTACCAGCAACTTTTGCTGTATATCCAGAAATAAAGTGATACGCTGCCTGACCTGGAGTCAATCTTGAGATTGGAGGCAAGATTCCGAAAGAATCTGCCGTTAAGAAAAATATATTTTTAGGATTGTGTCCAATCAAACCTGGCTGTACATTATCAATATGTGTAATTGGGTAACTTACACGAGTATTTTGTGTGATAGAAACATCATCAAAATCAACTACGTTTGTTCCTGCTTTGAAAACCACATTTTCTAAAAGCGCTCCTTTTTTGATTGCTCTAAAAATGTCTGGTTCATTTTCTTCAGTTAAATTGATAACTTTTGCATAGCATCCGCCTTCAAAATTGAAAACAGTGTTTTCATTTGTCCAGCCGTGCTCATCGTCTCCAATTAATTTACGCTCTGGATCTGCAGATAAAGTTGTTTTTCCTGTACCAGACAATCCGAAGAAGATTGCTGTGTCTCCTGCTTCACCAACATTGGCACTGCAGTGCATTGGAAGTGTATTTTTGAAAACTGGAAGAATAAAGTTTAACGCAGAGAAAATTCCTTTTTTCATTTCTCCTGTATAACCTGTTCCGCCAATTAAAGCAATTTTTTTAGTAAAATCTAAAATAGCAAAATTAGACTGGCGTGTTCCATCTACAGCAGGATCTGCCATAAAACTTGGCGCACAAACTACGGTCCATTCTGGAGTAAAATTAGCTAATTCTGAAGCTTCTGGACGTAAGAACATATTGTAGCAAAACAAGTTTGACCAAGCAGTTTCTGTTACAACACGAACATTCAATCTATAATTTGGGTCAGAACACACATAAGAATCACGAACAAAAACTTCTTTGTTTGATAAAAATGCTGTTACCTTATTATAAAGCTTTTCAAAAGCTTGAGGCTCAAATGGGATATTTACATTTCCCCACCAAACTTGATCCTTAGTAATATCATCTTTTACGATAAAACGATCTTGTGGAGAACGACCTGTAAATTCACCTGTATTAATTGCTAACGCTCCAGTAGAATTCTCAACACCTTGACCTGACTGCAAAGTAATCGCGTGTAATTCATCTGCAGATAGTTGATAACGAACTTTTGCATTTTCAATTCCTAACTCTTTTAACGAAATCGATTGCGCCAAAACTGTATTAGTGTCCATAAATTTTTAAGTTGTGTGTGATTTTTTGTTAAAGCAAAATTACAGATTAATTTTTATTTCTTTTAAAATAATTAAATTTCACTTCGATTTCTATCAAAAAAGAAAAATTTCACTTTTAAAATTACAAAAAGAAAAAAATAATCGCTCCTAATTTATTTATTTACAACCTTATGCGCGAATTTGTTATATTATTTTTGTTTGACAATATAAAATACAAAAAAGTCACACAAATAAAGTTATATGTTATTTATGTGACAAAATTAAAGATTAATTCTTAGACAGAATTTTTTTTTCGGTATTTTATGATTTTCTCTTCAAAATCGTAAAGAATAATAGCATCCAAGCGATAATTAATAAGAAACCACCCAAAGGTGTTGCGAATACGATAATTTTAGATTCGAACAAAGTATAGTCTTTTGTTGCCAATAAATAGATTGAACCGCTGAAAAGCAAAACACCTGCAACTACCAAATTATAGATCGTTTTCAAGGTTTTTTCTGCAATATCTTTTTGGGTAGATAAAAAAAGAAGAAAAAGAGCGTGATACATTTGGTAACGAACACCAACTTCAAAAGTATTTAATTGATCAACCGAAAGATATTTTTTCAATAAGTGAGCACCAAAAGCACCCAAAATAATAGCCAGCATACCAATAAAAGCTCCAGTTAGAATGATTCTTCTTTTCATAATATATCTCTTTTGAAATTTCAACAAAAATACTTCAAACGAACTGAAAAATCGCCTTTGTTTCTAGATTATTTAGAACAAAATCAAATTATTTTTTGGGTTTTGCGAAAAAAATAATTTAATTTTCTTTAATTTGAATTGTTATATTTATAACATTTAAATATATTTGTGTTAAATATTTAAGACATGAGAAACATTTTAATATTTGGAGCAGGAAGATCTGCATCTTCTTTGATTCGATATTTACTATCAAAATCTAATGAAGAAAAGCTGCATTTAACTGTAGCCGACCTTTCATTAAATCTTGCGAAAGCAAAAACTCAAGATCACCCAAATGCCACTCCACTTGCCTTAGATATTTTTAATTCTGAAGAAAGAAAAAAAGCTATTGCAAATGCTTCAATAGTAATTTCTATGCTTCCTGCACATCTTCATATTGAGATTGCAAAAGATTGCATCGAATTTAAAAAACATCTTGTTACTGCATCATATATTAGTGATGCTATGCAGGCTTTGAACGAAGAAGCCATTCAAAACAATCTGATTTTTATGAACGAAATTGGTCTTGATCCAGGAATTGATCATATGAGCGCCATGAAAGTCATTGACGAAATCAGATCGAAAGGCGGTAAAATGCTTTTGTTTGAGTCTTTTTGCGGCGGACTTGTAGCTCCCGAATCTGACAATAATTTATGGAATTACAAATTTACTTGGGCGCCAAGAAATGTAGTTTTGGCGGGACAAGGTGGTGCAGCGAAGTTTATTCAGGAAGGAACTTATAAATACATTCCATATAGCGCTTTGTTTCGCAGAACTGAATTTCTAGAAGTAGAGGGTTACGGAAAATTTGAAGCGTATTCTAATCGTGATTCTCTTAAATACAGATCAATTTATGGTTTAGATGATATTCTTACTTTATATAGAGGTACAATCAGAAGAGTGGGTTATTCTCGCGCTTGGAACATGTTTGTTCAGCTTGGAATGACTGATGATAGCTATATTTTAGAGGGGTCAGAAAATATGAGTTATCGTCAGTTTATTAATTCTTTTCTTCCGTATCATCCAACAGATTCTGTTGAAATTAAAACTCGATTGATCTTAAAAATTGATCAGGACGATATTATGTGGGACAAGCTTTTGGAACTGGATTTATTTAACCCAAACAAAAAAGTAAATCTGCCAAACGCTACTCCAGCGCAAATCTTAGAAAAAATCTTGACCGACAGTTGGGCTCTTGAACCTGAAGATAAAGATATGATCGTGATGTATCATAAATTTGGTTATGAATTGAATGGAGAAAAGAAGCAAATCGATTCTAAAATGGTTTGTATTGGCGAAGACCAGACTTATACAGCCATGGCAAAAACAGTCGGACTTCCGGTTGCGATTGCCACTTTGTTAATCTTAAACGGAAAAATCACAACTCCAGGAGTTCAGCTTCCTATTAAAAAAGAAGTTTACGAACCGATCCTGAAAGAGTTAGAAGAATATGGGGTCATTTTTAATGAACAAAATGTACCTTATTTTGGATACAACCCAGACTTGTTCTAGTCTAGGTCTGCATGTTTATTTTAGAATTTTTTTTTAATTAGTTTTTAATTTTATCCGCTTCTCCCATCAAGAAGCGGATTTTTTTTCTTCTGGGTTTAAAATAGTGTCATTGCTTAATATTTTCAAGTTTTTCCATTTCAGGTAATTCTTTCTTGTACTCCTCCAAATTCCATACGATATTCAATTTTGCTGCATATTCAGCTATGGTTCCCAGTCCAACCTCGGCACGTCTTTTATCGACATTGTCGGGATCTATCATTGGAGATATATACATTTTATTTGTCTTTTTGTTCTTTGCTGCCTGGCTACCGTAAATTTGTTTTCTTCCTTCTCTCAAAGCTACTCGATCTTCCAAATATGCTAGATTTCCTGGATTTGCATTACCGTTTTTGACCGCATCTCTCATCATCGGCAAATACTTTTGCTGATATTCTAAATCGGCGTGCTGAATAACCAAAAACAACGTCTTATTTCCCTGTTCACCCACCACATTTTTTCCTAACCAACCTCTTTCATCAAGTATTTTCATCACCTTAATCAGATGAATGCTGTCTTTTCTATTCATAATTTTACCAATGCTATCGATTTTCCTCTTATCAGGATTTGGAACTTTATAAACATTCATAAATTCTCCACGAATTTCTTGGTCTTCGGTATAAATCAGCGCCAATTCTTTTTCTAACGCCTTATCGTAATTTGCTCCAATAATCTCCAATTTCTTTTGTAATTTCTCAATTGTCTTTTTCCACTCTTTTTCTGAATGAAGACGTTTCAAATCACGATCAATTTGAATATGTGAAATGTTTTCATATCCTTTATCAATGGATAAATTCAGCCATTTGAATGCTTTTTTGTTTTCTTCTGCCATTGACGCAGAACAGCCCGCATTGTAGAAATCCATAAATGATTTTTGCTCGATTTTAAAAGCTTTACTATAATAAGTGACAGACAATTTATAGTTCTTTGCCGTATAAGAAGAATCTGCTTTTCGAACCCATTCCTTATAATTTTGAGCATTTAAAAAACCGAAATTCAGAGATATTAAAATAAAAACAATAGTTTTTTTCATAAAGTAAGATTAAGGTTTTTCAAATTTATTTGCTTTACAACTATATTCTATAAATGTAGAATTAAATTTTAAAGCTTTTTTCTTATTTGCAATTATTTTCTAACCGCAAAAAACATAAGGATTTTAATCAAAGCTTTGCCTATAAACGCAAAGTTCGCAAAGCTTTGTGAAAAAAACTTTGCGAACTTTTATAAATCTTACTTTAAAAATCTTAGCGAACTTTGCGTAAACCTTTGTGCTCTTTGCGGTTAAAAAACTTATTTAGAAAGCTCCACAAAATACTTGTAAAACAACGGAATAGTCTCAATACCTTTCAAGTAATTAAAGATTCCGAAATGCTCATTTGGCGAGTGAATTGCATCGCTGTCTAAACCAAATCCCATTAAGATTGTTTTGCTTTTTAATTCTTTTTCAAACAAAGCCACAATTGGAATACTTCCTCCAGAACGAACCGGAATTGCAGGAACTCCAAACGTTTCTGTATACGCTTTGTTTGCTGCCTGATAACCAATACTGTCAATTGGAGTTACATAACCTTGACCACCGTGGTGAGGCGTTACTTTTACCGTAACTCCAGCTGGAGCAAGGCTTGTAAAATGTTTTGTAAAAAGTTCTGTAATCTCTTCCCAATCTTGATTTGGAACCAAACGCATTGAGATTTTAGCGAAAGCTTTACTCGCAATAACCGTTTTAGCGCCTTCTCCAGTATAACCGCCCCAGATTCCGTTTACGTCTAATGTCGGACGGATTGAGTTTCTTTCGTTCGTTACATACCCTTTTTCGCCGTAAACATCAGCAATGTTTAAAGCATTTTTATATTTTTCTAGGCTGAAAGGCGCTTTTGCCATTTCTGCTCTTTCTTCTGCAGATAATTCTTCTACTTTATCGTAGAAACCTGGAATTGTAATATGATTGTTTTCATCGTGAAGCGAAGCAATCATTTTTGCCAGAATATTAATTGGATTCGCCACAGCTCCACCATATAAACCTGAATGCAAATCGCGGTTCGGACCTGTAACTTCTACTTCAACATAACTTAAACCTCTTAAACCTGTCGTGATAGACGGCTGTTGGTTAGAAATCATTCCTGTATCTGAAATTAAGATTACGTCGTTTTTCAGTTTTTCCTGATTGCGTTCTACGAACCAAGCCAAACTTGCCGAACCTACTTCTTCTTCGCCTTCGATCATGAATTTTACGTTACAAGGCAACGTATTGCTTTGCACCATTAATTCAAGCGCTTTTACGTGCATGTACATCTGACCTTTGTCGTCACAAGCTCCACGAGCGAAGATTGCGCCTTCTGGGTGAATATCTGTAGTTTTAATAACCGGTTCAAAAGGTGGCGAAGTCCATAATTCTAATGGATCTGGCGGTTGTACGTCGTAGTGGCCGTAAACTAAAACCGTTGGAAGATTTGGATCTATAATTTTCTCTCCGTAGATAATTGGGTAACCTGGAGTGTCGCAAGTTTCGACATAATCACACCCTGCTTTTGATAAACTTTCTTTTACAGCCTCTGCTGTGTCAATAACATCTTGAGAATATGCAGTGTCGGCAGAAACCGACGGAATCTTTAATAATTCGATCAATTCATTGATAAACCGATCTTTATGTTGTTGAACGTAGGACTTAATATTTTCCATTTAAATTATTTTTATAGAAAACCAAAAGTACAAAAAAGAGAATTAAAAAAAATTTTCAAAAAATGCTTTGATAATTCAAAAGTATGCCTATCTTTGCACCCACAATTACCGCGGATATGGCGAAATTGGTAGACGTGCCAGACTTAGGATCTGGTGCCGCAAGGCGTGTAGGTTCGAGTCCTATTATCCGCACAAAAAAAGCTTCTGAAGATTTTTCAGAAGCTTTTTTGTTTTTATTCTACTTATGCACACCTTCTATAGTAAATAACTTTTCTAAATTTTTCAAGGTAAGTGTGCCTCCAATATGCTCTACTGTTCCATTTTGTATTGTTGCGAACTGAATACTTTTAACTCCCATCATTTTATCATAACGAATTGTTACCATATCACCCTTCCAATTTTTATAATCAAAGCTCTCTCCTTTTTTAAATTCATCACTATTCATTGTCCTAGACACTTCATTATAAATTTCCAGAATCTCTGCCTTTTTAAACATAAAATTCCATTTTACATCACTTTTAGAAGTTATATCTGGCATATCTAAAACATAGATTTCACCATATTTACTCATTTTCGTAGTACCCATATTTACAGAAATGACTTCATCTGGCTTACTTTCTTCAGAACGTCTCATTATTTGTGCATTAAGATTAAAACCTGAAATCAAAATAACCGCCAATAATAATTTTTTCATTTTTTTTCTTTTTAAATTAATAATGATCAAATGTAATTTGGCATGAACTGACTATTTTACGGAAAATCGTAAAATGAGAAATTATTTTATCAATTACTCATACACATTATTTTAAGAAACATAACCATTATATTGTCATTTCGACGTAAGGAGAAATCTCCATGAGAAGCTCCGCAAAGATTGGCTTTCCGTTAAGTAGTTACTTGCGAAGATTTCTCCTTTCGTCGAAATAACAAACTGGGCGGAAATAAAAAACATTCAAAACACTACAAACCAACAAATTATCACCAAAATCTAACTCAACAAAAAGATTTCTTCCGTATCTTTACTAATCCAAAAAATCTGCCAATAAACCCTTCTCTCTGCCTATTGCAGAACAAATTCCCCAAATTTTGTTTCGGTTATAAAATTCGATTTCAACCACTTAACAATAAACAAAATGGAATCACAACTACAAGAAATTCGAGAACAGCAGAAAGCCTCTTGGAATAAATTTTCTCCAGGCTGGAAAAAATGGGATCATGAAATTCTGGATTTTATGAAGCCTTTTGCTGATGAAATCATTCGTTCGATAAACCCAAAAGGATCTGACGTAATTTTAGATGTCGCGGCTGGAACTGGCGAACCAGGCTTGAGCATTGCCACGATGCTTTCTGACGGAAAAGTCATTATTACCGATCTCGCTGACGATATGCTTACCATCGCGCGCGAAAATGCTTTTAGAAAAGGAATCACAAATGTTGAATTTCAAGCGTGCGATGTCACCGAACTTCCTTTTTACGACAATACTTTCGATGCGATAAGCTGCCGAATGGGTTTTATGTTTTTTCCAGATATGCTTTTGGCAGCAAAAGAAATGTATCGGGTTCTGAAACCTAGTGGCAAAATCGCAACCGCAGTCTGGAGCGGACCTGAGAAAAATTTCTGGGTCACCGCTGTTGGCGGAACAATTAACAGAAACATGCAACTCACTCCTCCGCCTCCCGAAGCTCCAGGAATGTTTCGATGTTCGAAAAGCGGTTTAATTGCTGATATTTTCCAACAAGCTGGATTTAAAAATACTTCCGAAAAAGAACTGACTGGCAAATTAAATTGCGGTACTGCAGAAACTTATTGGAATCTAATCACAGAAATTGCCGCGCCTTTTGTTGCCGCGCTCAGCAATGCCGACGTTGAAATGAGAGAAAAAATCAAACAAGAAGTTTTTGTTCAAGTAAATGAAAAATTCCCTGACGGAAATGTCAATATTGACGGAAATGCTCTTGTGATTTCTGGAGAGAAATGATCACAAATCCGTCTAGTTTTGTCATTCCGAGGAACGAGGAATCACACGCGTATATCTACAAAGATTGGCGATTTTCTTTATGGAGTTTCTCGTGTGATTTCTCCTTACGTCAAAATGACAAACTTCGTAGTTGTTTTCTTTTTTATTCAACCTCCAGATAAGGATCGAGAACTTCTGCCAGTTTATTCAACCAAAAAAAATTATCATCCATATTAGGTAATTCTGTTTCATCAGTTTTACAAGTTCGCATAGAGTATAATGAAAGAAGATAATTTACCTTTCGGATTGTTTTAGCCATATCTTTTGGATCAATAATTTCGGTAAAAAAAACTTTTAATCTAGTTTCAACTTCTTCTGAGAAATAATTTGTGCTCATAATTTTAGATTTAAATATTGCAAAAATCATTTGAACCTAATTTCAATTGAACCCATATATGCGTTCAACTCTAATTATTTTTTTCATATGGAAATCAATTTTCGGCTAAAGCCTTTTCCCTTTCAAACATAAAAAAACCTCCAGCTAAAGCAGGAGGCAATTGATTATTTTTTAAAGTCTGTTTGTCATTTCGAGGAACGAGAAATCACACTCGTATATCGACAAAGGCTAGCACATTCCTTTATGGAGTTTCTAGTGTGATTTCTCGTTCCTCGAAATGACAAATATTACACAAAAAAACCTTTGTCAAAGTTTAAAACTTTGACAAAGGTGTCGTATCGTTTGGAATTTGGAATTTTAAAAAATTGGAATTTATTTCCCTAATAATTCTAAAATCTTATCGACATTAATCTCACTATAATCATTAATATAAAAATCGCATGGCGGAAGCTGTTCTTTTGTATGCGTGCTCAAAACGCCTACTACTTTCATTCCGGCATTTAATCCTGCTGTAATACCCGAAAAAGAATCTTCAAAAACCACACAATCAGATGGAGAAACTCCAACTCTTTCTGCCGATTTCAAATATACTTCAGGATTTGGTTTATGAAAAGTAACGTCTTCTGATGACATCATCGAATCCATTTTGTCACCTAGTTTCAAGAAATTGGCAATTAAATCCAGATTCGCACGCGGCGCCGATGTGGCAACTGCGGTTTTGAAACCACGAGATTTTAATTCGTTTAAAAAATCCATATAATGTGGAATCGTTTCGACTTTGTCTTTGTAAATCTCGCGAAACATTCCTTCTTTTTCATCTTCCAGTTTTATCAATTCTTCTCCCGCAATCGGACGTTTGAAGAAATGCGTCATGATATAACTATTGTGTTTTCCGTACATATGTTCTTCAAATTCTTCTTTCGTGTACGGAATATTATATTTATCGAAAAACTTTTCAAAAGCGATTACATGATGCGGATTGGTGTGCGAAATCACACCGTCCATATCAAAAATTACACATTGCTGGCTCATAATTTTGTTTGTTGTTTTTAACGGTTGCAAGATACTTAATTCTGTAGAGTTGGACCGAGGTTTCTCGCAGAGTTTTTATTTTAAAGCCACAGATTAAAAAGATTTAAAGGATTTGTCTCTCGCAGATTTGGCAGATTATGCGGATTATTTATTTTCTTATTTAAAAAATCTAATCTGCTCAATCTGCGAGAGTAAAAAAATCTCTGCGCCTTTGCAAGAATAATAGACAAAGATTGGCAAAAACTTTAAACTTTAAACCTGACTCGAGAGCTATGCTCGAACAGGCGAAGCAAACAAAATCTTTACCCAATCCAAATCTTACTTTTCATCAAAGTCATAGTCTGTCTCAAATGCTGGTTGCAAGCAATAAGAATAATCAAAACTAATAAACCATAACCTACAATGGTATAAATCTCCATATCGGCTAATAAAGTCGATTGTTTTGCCACCGTTCCGAAGATTTTTTTCATAGCTAAAACATTGGCATTATCTGCCGAATATCCTTTGGCAATAAAACTCTGCGTGGTGCTGGCGATGTTTTGCTGTGCTTCGGGATTTTCGCCCGTTACAAACTGACTAAGTTTCAAAAAGTGTTTTTTATTTAAAAATACGGTTGCATTCTGCATCACGCAAAAGCCAATCGTGCTTCCCCAGAAACGTCCCGAAACCCCAACAATTCCAGAAGAAACCGCCATATTTGCAGGAACCGAAGATGTGGTAAATAAAATCAACGGAACAAATAACAATCCAACTCCGATACCCTGCAAAAAGTACGGAACAATAATATCTGATAAAGCCACATCGGGCACAAAAAGAAACGTAAACCAAAAGTGATACAACGCAATCAGCGAAAAACCAATCAGAAAAATAATTTTGGTCGAAAGCGATTTCATCAAGAAAAAAGCCGCCAAAACCAATCCAATAATATTTCCGAGTCCGTTAATGTATTGCACTCCAGCAACTCGCGACGGATCCCAATTCCAAATTGAATACATAGCCGAATGGCAAAGACTCAGCGTTGCTCTGCTGATATAAAACAGGAAGAACAATAAAAATCCAATTCGAAGATTGGCGTATTTAAAAACTTCAAAATCAAAAGTCGGCCTTTTGACCAAAAGCTCTTTGAAGATGAACAAACCTCCTGTAACAAGTGCCATAATAAGCATTAAAACCATTTGAGAAGATTCGAACCAATATTTTTTCTCGGCATACACAAAAAAGTAGGCACCGCAAAGAATAGCTGTTAAAACCAAAAAATAGCTCATCCAGTCGATTTGATACAACGGGATTTTCCTTGTTGTTCGGTGCCCACGAAAAGTAACCAAGATTAAAAAGACATTTAAAACCTGCAGTCCGCCCGAAACATACAGCATGTATTTCCAATCGTAATGATCCAGAAACCAAACCGCAATATTCATAATAAAAGGCGTAGACAACAGTAGTGAACCATAGTAAAAGGAAAAACCAATTATAATGGCATTTTTAGAATCAAACTGCTCAATAAGCAATTGTCTGATGGTAATGGCAGGAAGCGCCATTAAGATTCCTTCGGCAACTCTCAGCAATAGAAAAACCGCAAAATTATCGACATAACCCGACGTCACAATCGTAACTCCAATTAAGGAATAAACTCCTATAAGGTAATTTTTGGCAGGAAAAAAACTCGAAAATCGGCTTTCTATAAGAATTGTAGCCAGCAGAGTTCCATACGTAACGCACATCGCGTACTGCAAATCTTCGGGCTCAATGTCCAGAAAACTTGCCGCATATGTTACGTTTGACGTATAAACTCCCAATAAAATCATGGAATGCAAGAGACAAACAAACAAAATCGTAATGATTGCCCATTTTGGAACCCATGATTTAAAAATACTTTTATCTTCCATTTTAGTGTGCTGCGATCACAGTAATATTCATTCCCGCTCTTAAAAAGTCGGCTTGTTTATCGTTGTCTTTCAACTGAATTCTAACTGGAATTCTTTGTTCAATTTTTACGAAGTTACCCGTTGCATTGTCTGGAGGAAGCAATGAAAATCTTGCCCCGCTCGCTGGCGATAAAGAAGCTATTGTGCCAACAAAAGTTTTATCGCTCAACGCATCGGCTTTTATTTCAACATCTTGTCCAACGGTTAAATATTGCAGTTGCGTTTCTTTAAAATTGGCTGTAATCCATTTTTCTTTACTTACAATTGACAATAAAGACTGACCTTCTTTTACCAATTGTCCCGGCTGTAAAGTTCGTTTTCCAACCCAGCCGTCATAAGGCGCTGTAATTATGGTGTACGAAAGAAATAAAGCAGCATTATCGGCAACAGCTTGTTTGGATGCAATATTGGTTTGCGTTGTCGGAACGCTTGCTTCGGCAACAGAAGTGCTTAAAGCTGAAGTATGAATTCTATTTTTCATTTCCTGAAAATGCGCCTGCGCCGATTCGTAATCTGCTTTTACTTTCTCTAATTGCTGAGAAGTTGCCGCTTCTTCACTTACTAAGGCTTTGTATCTTTCGTATTCTAATTTAGTTTTCCAAAGATTCGATTTTGCCGCGTCTAATTGCGCTTCATTAATGGCTGTCGCACTTGCAGTATTTATAGCATTTTTTTGAGCTACAACGCTGTTTTGCTGCGCGTTTTGAACATCAGCAAGAGCCACATTCAATTTTGATTGATACTCTCTATTATCAATTACAACCAAAGTATCGCCTTTATGCACAAACTGATTTTCGTTAAAACGAACTTCCTGCACATAACCCGTAATTCTCGACATAATTGGCGTTACATATTGCTCAACCTGAGCATCATTGGTTTCTTCGTGATTTCTGTTGAATACATAAAACCAAATTCCTAAAATAACACCGCTTATCACAAGCGTACACGCAATAATTGTTATTAGTATATGAAACGTTTTATTTCTTCTAGTTTCATTTTTTATCTTAACCATATCTTCTTAATCTCTTTAACTTAGTTCTTTTCTAAAAATTCTTTCTTCTTTAATCTTTCTCTTATCAAGTCTTGCCTCTTGCCTCTTTCTTCTAAGGCTTTAGCCTAATCCCTCACCATCTAGCTCTGCGGCATTATCCCCGCCGTATGAAGCAGTTCGTAATGTTTTAAAACCGCATCCAATCGGGTAGAAATTTTGTTGTATTTTGCTTGAAGCAAAGCATTATCAGCATCGACCATTTCGGTAATCAAAACCAATTGATTTAAATATTTCAGCTTTACAATTCGATAATTTTCATTAGCTAGATCTAAAGCTTTATCAACCACCACAAACTTTTCAAGAATTTCCTGATATTGTGTGTGCTCTTTATATAGCTTATCCTGAATTTCTTCTTTTACAATTTCATTTTGCATTTCCTGCCATTTGATTTTGGTATGGGCTTGCTCCATTTTCGTTTTGTTTTTATACAAAGACGAAAGGTCAAAAGTCGCTTCAATTCCGACTTGCCCTAAAGTGTACAGATACGGATTTGGCGGAAAGAATTTATAGTTTGGATAATAAAAACCGTAATTCCCAAAGAAATGAACACTTGGCAGATAATTTCCTTTAACCAGTTTCAGTTCCGTTTTGCTGATGTTTAATTCTTGGCTTGCAATACGCATTTCTTCGTTCTGCAAAGCTTTAGTCATATAAAAATCATACGGATCTAGACCGTCCATTTCGTCAAGACTTGATGTTGTATCAATGGCAATTTCTTCGTTTTCCGGAATCTGGATCAGCGTTTTCAGATCGTGAAGTGCGATTTTAATGTTTTTGGAGTTAGTTAACGCATTCAATTCGCGATCTGAAAGCTGTAATTCGGCACGAATAACTTCGTTTTTCGTAACCGTTCCATGTTTTTGAAGCGATTGCACTTCTTTCAGTCGGCTTTTTTCTTCTTTGATGTTTTCTTCGAATATTTTCTGAAGTTCCATCATTTTATAAATTGCCAAATAATTAGCTACAACTTTAAGCTCGATATCATTTTCAGCCTTTTCGGTTTTTATTTTAGCTATTTCGCTTTCCTGATTGGCAATTTTAATGGCATTATTGATCTTATTTCCTGCATAAATCGGCATTTTAAAAGTCGAATTGACCTCATAAATTTCAGGAATTGCCGGTGTAACTTCTTTGTCTTTTAAAAACCCGCTTCCTTTAAATTCGGTAATATTCGTAATTCGAGAATACATGCCGTTTAGCTGTACGTCTGGCAGTCGGAGTTCTTTTCTTTCTTTAATGTTTTGCTCTGAGAGCGTGACCTCCAATTGAGATCTAAGGATTTTTTTGTTGTTTTCTTTAGCCAGCTTCAAAGCTTCTTGTAATGAAACCGAATGAACTTCCTGCGCTTGTAAGCCATTGAATGCTAATATCATTAAGATTAACAGCAGGATTCTGGGAAAACAGTCGTCTGTAGAATTTGTTGTTTTAAGGAACATGAATACATTAATATTTGATGCTGCAAAGTTCCTTCATTTTTATCATGACTGATAATTCTAAAAAGCCAAGAACATATTCATTTCGGACAAATGTTAAAACCGTGTTTTCCGAAAACGTTATATTAAAACACTGAAAAACAATTTATTACAAAATAGATTTAGATTGTGATTATTTTTTGATTTCTCTCGCAGATTTGGCAGATTGTGCAGATTTTTATTTCAATACATTAATAATCTGCTTGATTTGCTAAATCTGCGGGAGAAAATTAAATTATTTTCGTTCCAAAATCTCTTCACCGTTTAAGTAATCGGAAGGTCTTTGGCCTAAAATCTTGAAAAAAGTATTACTGAAAGTCGGAACACTATTGTAACCAACTTCTTCGGCTACCTCTTTTACCGAAAGCTTTCTTTCTAATAAAAGTTCGATTGCCTTTAAAATTCTACGAATAGTATAATATTGAATAAACGACATGCCAAGGTCTTTTTGAAACAAACGATACAAAGAGCGTTCGCTGAAACCAAATTCATGAGCGACATCAGCAA
This sequence comes from Flavobacterium tistrianum, assembly GCF_003254545.1. Lineage (GTDB taxonomy): Bacteria > Bacteroidota > Bacteroidia > Flavobacteriales > Flavobacteriaceae > Flavobacterium > Flavobacterium tistrianum. The sequence continues at coordinate 73,669 of NZ_QJRH01000071.1, read as the reverse complement.
ACAAAATAGTCTCTCCGAGGTTATTTTCAATATGTCGAAGAATTTTTCCTAATCGTTTATCTTTAGACTGAGGAAGCTCTAAAGGTAAATTGGTATGACATATTTGAGGAAGAATTGCCTTTATAGCTTTTGCAATAACAAAACTCGGAGTTCCTTTTTTAAGATCTCCGTTCCATTGATTGGTAAACATCATCATTTGAAGCAATAAATTGTTTACCGGATAAATGCCTTCACTTTTGTAAAAATCATCTTCATCCTTTTCAACCGGAAAATATAAATTTCGCATCATTACATGCTCCGACTTCGGCTCGATGCTATGCTCTATTCCGGCGGGGATCCAGATAAAGTGTCTTGCAGGCAAAAAGTATGATTTGGTTTCAGTTGTCACAAAAACTACATCTCCCTCTGCATATAACATTTGCGCCTTGTTGTGTTTATGTGTTGGAACAAGCAATTCTCCCATTATATCATGATGACAGTAAATGCTTTTTTTATCGGCATCTACTTTATTGAGATAATATTTATCTATTTTAAAAGTTCCTGGTTCCATATTATAAAGATAGAGGAATTTTAACCGCAAAGCACGAAAAGATTTTTTCTTAAGATTACGCTTATAAACGCAAAGTTCGCAAAGCTATACGAATAAAACTTTGCGAACTTTACGTATCCCGATAGCTATCGGGATTGCGCTCTTTGCGGTTAAATTTCATAAGCTGTATAAAAACAAAAAAGCTTCTCGTTAAGAGAAGCTTTTTACAAACTTAGGCGGTCTGGACGGGACTCGAACCCGCGACCCCATGCGTGACAGGCATGTATTCTAACCAACTGAACTACCAAACCCTGCGTTATTGCGAGTGCAAAAATACAACAGATTTCTGTTTCTGCAAGCGTTTTTTAAAATAAAATTTTGAAAAACTTTTAATGGGTTAAATTCCAATATTTTAAAAATTCAAATTTTAATCAAAAAGTAGGAACTTTCCTTTACTTAAGCGCTCTTCTCTATCGAAATAGCGAAAAGCACAAAGTTTTTTAATCTTTCGACCTTTGTCAAAGTTTGAAACTTTGACAAAGGTTTTTCAGGCAGCATCATTTATCTCGTTTTCAAACACAGCCCCTAGTTTCAACCACGGAAACGTATTGCTACACATTATGTCCCCGTGGTTGAAACTAGGGGTTATATTTTAAATATATAAATGAAAAATCTTTGTAGAGCTACTTGCGGAGATTCTTCGTTCCTCAGAATGACAAACTGTTCGTTAAAATCAGAATCAAGCAAAAAAAAATCGCAAAGCTTTCTCAATCGTAAGCTTTGCGACTTTGCATTCTTTAAAAAGTATCTTTGTGAACTTTGCGTAAATCTTAGCGCTCTTTGCGGTAAAATTTCACCGACTTAAGCAAAACCAAAAGTGTCTTAAATCAAAAAAGCCATCCACAAAAGTGGAAAGCTTTTCATTGGTCTAACTACTAAACCAGCTACGAGTTACAAAGTCGTAGCAAAACAACACAACTAATCTTAGATACCGTTTTTGGGCAAAAAAGCCTTTCTTAACAGAAAGGCTTTTCCCAATATTGCGGTCTGGACGGGACTCGAACCCGCGACCCCATGCGTGACAGGCATGTATTCTAACCAACTGAACTACCAAACCTCTGCGTTATTGCGGTTGCAAAGATATAACAGAATTTCATTTCTGCAAGCGTTTTTATAAAAAAAATGAAATTATTTTTTAAAACATTATCCAAAGTTTTGTTTTTCAACTAAATATGTGGTCAATATTTTTTCAAAATTATCGCCTACATTTACCGGAACGTACTTAATTTGGTTCTTTGCGCAGGTTAAAGCCAAATTTTTAAAATAAGCTTCTACCCTTTTTTCATATTGCTCTTTTACGTTATCAGCAAAAATAGAAACCTCTTCTCCCGATTCTAAGTCGATAAACTTTCTTGGCGTGTTATCAAAATCAAACTTCAGTTCGGTTTCATTATCAACGACATGAAACAAAACCACTTTATGTTTATTGTGTTTTAAATGCTGTAATGCATTGAATAATTTCTCATCATCTTCGGTCTGAAACATATCGGTAAACAAAATAATCATCGAACGCCGATGCATTTTCTCAGCAATCTGATGCAAATAGGTAATCGTATCGGTCGTTTTTTTGACTTTTGGTTGAACCAATAATTCTTCCAATTTATTTAAAAGCATTCTGTGATGACGATCGCTTCCTTTTTCTGGAGCGTAATATTCGTATTTATCTGAGAAAACGCTCAAACCAACGGCATCGCGCTGTTTCTTCAAAATATTCATTAAAACTGCCGAAGCCAAAACCGCAAATCCAATCTTCTTTTCGTAAAAAGGCTGATTTGATTTGAGTTCAGGATAATGCATTGATGATGAATTATCAACGATCAAATGACAGCGCAAATTGGTTTCTTCCTCAAAACGTTTCGTGTACAAACGATCGGTTTTGGCAAACAATTTCCAGTCAATATGTTTAGTGCTTTCTCCTGCATTATAAACTTTATGTTCGGCAAATTCGGCCGAAAATCCATGAAACGGACTCTTGTGCATTCCCGATATAAAACCTTCCACAACCTGATTTGCCAGCATTTCGAGGTGCTGAAAACTGGAGACTTTTTCTATTTCCGATTCAATTTTCATTCGGTTTCTTTTTTAATATTTTGTGCCTTATAAAGCAAATCTGTTGCCTGAAACAATTTGCGTTTCAAGATCGGACTAAAATTAGGATTTTCTTTTAAGAATCGCTGTACTTCATCAAAAGCAAATTTCGACGAATATTTCCCAATCGTATTATCCAACCAATCTTTCGGAAAGAAAATATCTCCCGTTCGCTGAATTTCGTCAACCAAATCTAATGAAAATCTAATATATTTCTGCGCGCTTTCTTGACGAAGCGGATGATGAATATTTGCCAAACCAACCGAAACCCATGATTCTTTTTCGCGATTTGCATCGTCTTTCAAAGATTCCATAAAAGCATTTCGAACCGATTCGTCTTTAGATAATGACGGAAGCAAGAATTCAAAACGCTTTTGTTTATCAGGATTCGTAAACGATGTTCTGGTTTTCTCCAAGATTTCATCTGCTAGTGGATGTTTAAAAATCGCTAGATTCATTGCTATATTCGTGTAATCGTCTTCGTTCAGTTTCAAATTGGGAATCGAAATTTCCCTGTTCCAAACCTTATATAATTTGCCTAACGCCAAGTCTGAATAAGCAACAGAGCTAAACAAACCAAATAAGGTTTTTTTAATATTAGAAGACAAGTCTGCTGGCAAACGTGTAAACAAAGTATAAACCAGCATTTTTTGACTGACTTTCTGTTGCTTTTCTGTAAAAAATCTCCAGTATATAGCATTTATATTGTTTGTTATAATTCGTAAAACCAACTCATTTTCTTCTAATTGAATTCCTCTGAAATAACATCTAAATGCATCATCAGGCGAAATGTTTCCAATAAGCATATTTTCATAAAGATTACTGTAAGCCGAAGCTCTTGCCATTTCATCTTTTAAAGAGGTAATATAATTTAAATTAATCCCGCCAAGCGGAAAAACTCCGTATCCAAAACCATTATAATTGTAAACAACAGCAAGCGGTTTTTCAAGTCCGATAGCTTCTTTTACAACGGCATTTTTGTCATTAATATTGACTGATAAAACTTTTACCTCTTTAGCATAAACTAAACCAATCTGAAAAACCTGAGCCCAGATATTTCCTGATTTATCTTCTGCCTTTTGCGTAATTTCAAACTTCCTGATTCTATTTTTAGAATCGTATTCTATATTATCTTTAAAAATGGCTCTTCCGGATTTGTTTACCCAAACCTCGCTCCATTTTTTCATATCTAGCGGAGTTTCAGCATCGAGAAGTTCTACGAGATTATTCCAATCGGCATTGTCGTTGGCGTATTTCTGAATGTATTTTTGAATTCCTTTCTGAAAAGCTTCCTTTCCCATTGAAGCTTCTAACTGACGCATCATAATTGGCGCTTTGTTGTAAATAATGGCTCCGTACAACGAACCCGCATCTTTTAAATTTGCCAAATGTTGTTTGATAGGATGTGTTCCTAAAGATCTATCTTCCGCGTAAGCGCTTGGATAATGCGCGCTAAAAAACTGTAGATTATGATTGACTTTTGGAAAAATTGGATTCATGATTTTATCGGCCATGAAGTTGGCAAAAACCTCTTTCATCCAAACATCGTCAAACCATTTCATGGTTACCAAATCACCAAACCACATGTGTGAGGTTTCGTGAGCAATAAGTTTGGCGCGGTTTAACTTTTCGGTATCAGTTGCACTGTTGTCCAAAAACAAAGTAGATTCTCTGTACTGAATTGCGCCAACATGTTCCATTCCGCCATATTGAAAAACAGGAATCGAAGCAAAATCTAGTTTCTGAAACGGAAATTTATAATTGGTATATTTTTCTAAAAAGTCTAACGATTGCTGATGTAAATTGAAAATAGTATCAGCGCTTACGCGAAATTTCTCCGGACTATTTTCACGATACAGCATCGTCATTTCTAAACCTAGTTTTTGTGTCGCGCTTTTGAATTTTCCAGCTACAAAAGAAAATAAATATGTGCTCATTTTGTCCGATTCTCCAAAAGTGTAAGACGCAAAATCTCCTTTTTCAAGTTTCTCTACCACATCGGCTCCAGCCAAAACCGACCAATCTTTTGGCACAGAAAGTCTGAGTTTGTAAGTCGCTTTTATATCGGGTTGGTCAAAACAAGGAAATAAAGTGCTTGCGCGATCTGGAACTAACAAAGTGTATAGAAAATCGTCGTTTCGGTTTAAAGATAGATTGCCTGCAATGAATGAAATCGAAATGGTATTTTTTCCTGAAATTAAATTCCCGTTAGGAATTACAATATGCCCTTTTTCATGAGTAATACCAATCGTTTTTCCATTTGCCGAAACCAATTTTATGTTTTGCGTTTTCTCTTTAAAATCTAAATATAACGGCTCGCTCAAATCTGCTAAATTCAAATTTAAGACCAAAATGGAGTTAATGCTTTCTGCCTTTTGATTAGGAATACTAAAATCCAAAATGTACTGAACATTAGAAATCTGCTGTTTTCTAAACTGAGCCAATTGCTCTGAAACACCATTTTCTAAAGTAATATTTCCTTTTGTTTTAGATTGCGAAAATCCAATTGTAATCGTGATAAAGAAGGCAATAAAAGAGTAGGAAATTTTCATTTTTAGAGGAATATAAGATTCGTAAAAATAAAAATTCCGCCACGAATTCACGAATTATTTAAAGCAAAAATTCCTGATTCGTGACAGAAGTAAAATAAAAAAGGCTTGACTTTCGTCAAACCTTCTTTATATAAATTGCAATCTAAGATTACAATAAAGCGTCTAAACTATCTGCGTAGGCTTGTTTCGGAGCTACTCCTACTTGTTTTCCTACTACTTCACCATTTTGAAACACCAAAACGGTTGGTATGTTACGCACACCATATTTTGCAGCAAATTCTTGGTTAGCATCTACATCTACTTTACCAACAACTACTTTACCAGCGTACTCTTCGCTTAATTGGTCAATGATTGGACCAACCATTCTACAAGGACCACACCATGCTGCCCAAAAATCTACCATTACTGGTTTATCTGATTTTAAAACTACTTCATCAAAAGTAGCATCTGTTATTGCTAATGCCATAATATATTAAGATTAAATTAGGTTTGAAATATTAACTTTCAAACTACAGTACAAATTTAAAAATTTAAAATAAATCAAACACCATTACTAAATTAGTTTTCATTATAAATGTATTGTCAATAATTATAAACTGTATAACGCTAAATTTACAATTTATTTACCTGAAAATCAAACCAATAAACTTTTTAGCATTTTTTTAGTATCTTTAGTTATCCAAAAATACGATTAACATGAAAGAAACTTTATCCAAAACAAAATCCTTTCTGCAATCTGATTCTTTTAAAAAATATGCCAAACGCTTTGGATATTTTATTTTGGGCATAATCGCGATTCTTCTGCTTGCCTGCGGAGGTTTATCGATATATTTTAATCGAAATAAAGCTGAAATTATTGCCAAAGTCAATACCAAAATCAATGAGAATATAAATGGCAAATTTCATATTGGTGATTTTCATTATAAGTTTCTAACGGGTTTCCCAAACTTTACATTGGCGCTGAATGATGTCGAAATAAAAGACAATCAATGGCAAAGCCACAAACATACTTTGCTGAGAGCAAAAGAAATCGAAGCACGTTTGAATATTTTGAGTTTATTGAAACACGAAATCAACATTCATAAAATCTTGATCAACGACGCTGATATTTATATCTACAAAGCCAAAAACGGTTATTCTAATGCCAATATTTTTAAACCCAAAAAGAAGAAACCGCAAACCGATAAAGAAAAACCCGAAACGACAATTGACGAAGTAAACCTCAACAAAGTGCACGTAATTATTGACAATCATTTGGGGCATAAATTGTTTGATTTTGATGTGGCGAGTTTAGATTCAAAAGTAAATTATGAAGATGACAGCTGGCAGACCAATTTGTTTTTGAAGACCAAAATTAACAGCCTCGCTTTTAATACCGTTCATGGAAGTTTTGCCAAAGAAAAAGTTCTTGAAGGCTATTTTGATATTTCGTATGCCGAAGCCAATCAGAAAATAGATATTAAAACCAAAGGACTTAAAATTGGTTCTGACGTTTTTGATATTATCGCTTTCTTTAATATCGGAAAAAACAATTCGCTTTTCGGAATCAATATCGGAACAGATATTTTATGGCGGAATGCTTCCAATTTATTATCGGCAAACATTAGTTCGAAACTCAACCAATTTGATATCAAAAAACCGATTAAGGTAAACTGCGATATAAAAGGCGATCTGAATGTTGAAGGCGATCCGAAAATTGTGGTGCAGGCCGACATTCGCGATAACGAACTGACTATTCCTGATGGTTTGTTTACCAATTGCAGTTTTAAAGGAATTTTTACGAACACTTTTAAACCCGAAAAGGAATCCAGCGATCCAAACTCCGCCATTATTCTCACCCATTTTAAAGCCGAATACGAAAGCATTCCGCTAAAAATTGCACAAGCCGTAATTAACAATCTCGAAAAACCAATTGCGACAGGAGTTGTAAATGCCGATTTTGACATTTCGAAACTCAACGGAATGACGAACGAAAAAATTCTTCATTTTGAAAGCGGTCATGCCAAAGCCAATTTGAAATTTCAGTTTGATATTGTCGATTTGTACATCAATAAACCCAAATTTACAGGCGATGTTGATATTGCTGATGCTACATTCGATTATCTTCCGAAAAAGATTCATGCCGAAAAAACGGCGGTGCAATTGTCTTTTACGCAAGAAGCGCTTTACATTAAAAAAATAGCTTACAAACACAAAAAGAACATCATTCGCATTGACGGAAAAATTGATAATTTCTTAAATCTCTATTACGATGCACCCGAAAAAATGGTGGTAAACTGGAATATTTATTGTCCAAATATTGATGTAAAACAGTTTATAGGCGTTTTAGAAAATTCTCCTAAACAAAAAGTGGCGGAGAAAAAACCAGTAAAAAAGAATGTCAATTTTACAAATCAATTAAGATCGGTAATCGAAAAATGTACGGCTGTCATTAATCTCAAAGCCGATAAAATAACATATGGCGCGCTTACGGCAACCAATACTCAGGCTACATTGCAAATGCTCAATTCTAAAATACTGCTCAAAAACGGAACATTAAACACCTCTGGCGGAAGTATAAACTTTAGCGGTTCTGTTGAACCAAGCGGAAATCGCTATGTTTTTACTTCAAACGCACAGGTAAACCGAGTTGATATTGCGAGTTTTTTAAGATCTTTCAACAACTTTGGAATCAAATCTTTCAGTCCAAAAAACATTCGCGGCCGATTAACTAGTAATGCTAATGTTACAGGTTTAATGAGCAGCACGGGCGATTTGATCATGAATTCTATGAAAGGAAAACTCGATTTTAATGTCAACCAAGGTGCCTTACTTAATTTTGAACCGATTATGAAAGTCGGCAAATTTGCATTTCCGTTTCGCGATGTAGAAAATATTACTTTCAGCGATTTGTCTGGTTCCCTTAATCTGCGTGGCGAACAAGTCGATGTCAATAAACTTACCATCAGTTCGAGCGTTCTTAATCTTGATGCAGAAGGCGTGTATTCTTTCGGCCGAGGCACCAATCTCGCGCTTACAGTTCCGCTAAGAAATTCTAAAAACGACGCCAAACTCGCCACCAAAGAAGAACGAAAAGCCGTTCGCGAACGCGGTATTGTCCTGCATTTGATTGCTTATGATAATGAGGGAAAAATGAAGGTTAAGTGGGGGAAGAAGGATAAGGGGTGATTTTTTATAAGAATCAGGTATAAATACGCTTTTATAGTTTCGCATTTATCAATATTCTTGTCGAGAAACAAAAAAATAATCCTAAAAAATAAAAAAAATGCCACATACTGGAAATCAATACATTGTACCCTTAAAAAAAACTCATCTAGGATGGGGGACTCATCGCAAAACATATTCAAGAGCAAGGATTGGGAATGAAGGTTACGTTCCAATTCCTTTAAAATATGCAATGTCTTTTAACATTACTAATATCAATAATAAAAGACAAAGTAATATTTATAAATTCAGTACAAGTGATGGTTTTTTTAAGGACCAAGAGTTAAAAGCCTCTGGATTTTCAAAAAAAGGAAGCATTTATGCTAAAAATTTACATGGCAATAGAAATCTTAAACTTTTAGGAGCTTGGTTTACACATACTCAAACAAAAATTGGCGACCTTATTAAAGTTGAATTTGTATCTCCAACAGAAATTCTTTTGACTAAAATATAATTCTAATTTCTAATTATTATTCATAAATTGCACCTTTAATTTTAGAGAAAATAATGAAGGTAGCAGAACAAAAAATTAGCAACGAGTTAGAGTATAAAAATCTCAAAATTAAAGAATTAGAAGAAGAAGACAACAAAGATGCCGTTATAACACATTATTTCCATACTAATTATAAAGAAATAAAAAATCACTATAAAGAGGAGGCTTTAAAGTATCTCGATAATGTTGTAGAGTATAAAAATAAAGAAGAAAGCATAAATTATGTTTCTGATTCTGCAATACAACAATTATTATATGAGGTCACAAATGTTCCCTTCAAAACTCCTGAAAACTCTACTTTCAAATTTATAGATTTATTTGCAGGAATTGGTGGTTTTAGAATTGCTCTACAGAACATCGGTGGCGAATGCGTATACACAAGTGAGTTTAATAAAGACTCCCAGAAAACATATTTTGCAAATTTTGGTCAGATACCATTCGGTGATATAACTAAGAAAAGTATAAAAAACTATATACCCGATGATTTCCAAATTTTATGTGCAGGATTTCCTTGTCAAGCTTTTTCTATTGCTGGAAACAGAAAAGGATTTCAAGACACAAGAGGCACTTTATTTTTCGATGTAGAGAAAATTATTGAAGCAAAAAGACCAAAAGTAGTTTTTCTTGAAAATGTAAAAAATCTAGTATCACACGATAAAGGAAATACGTTTAAAGTAATTTTAGAAATATTAGAAGAAAAACTTGGCTATAAAGCTTACACTAAAGTTTTAAATTCTTCTACCCACGCTAATGTTCCGCAAAATAGAGAGCGTATTTTTATTGTAGCATTTGACAAAGAGCAAGTACCAAATCATGGAGATTTTAAATTTCCTGAGCCTATTCCTTTAACCAAAACAATTCATGACATTTTAGAAAAAGGAAAACAGGCAGACAATCTTTATTACAAAAAAGATCACCAATATTATCCTGAATTAGAAAAAACAATAACTTCAAAAGATACAATATATCAATGGAGAAGAGTTTATGTTAGAGAAAACAAAAACCAAGTTTGTCCAACTTTAACTGCTAATATGGGAACAGGAGGACATAATGTTCCCTTAATTCTTGATGATTATGGCATTAGAAAATTAACTCCGAAAGAATGTTTTGCGTTTCAAGGATATCCAATGGATAAGTATATTTTACCAAATATTGCTAATAGTAAATTATATATGCAAGCTGGAAATTCAGTAACAACGACATTAATTGAGAGAATTAGTCAAGAAATTTTAAATGTCTTATAAACATGAGTGTTTGGGAACAATTTTCTAGCGACCAAAGAGGTGAGTATATAAAGTTTTTACAAGTTTATGGAGCATTATCAAACCTCTTTCGCCAAAAGCAAGGAGATTTAATTCCATACCTTGATTCTAAATTTCAAGAAACTGTATTTACAAAAATTTTTAATAGCCAAAATGTTGATATTGGAAATACACCACATGATGTACTTTCAGTATTTGGTGATGAACGTATCGGAATCGGTTTAAAAACTTGGATGGGAAGCAAACCATCTTTTCAAAAAGTTATGCAACTTAAGCGTTATCAAAATGATATTAATGAATATCGTGGTGATTTATATTCATTAGCATATAAAATTTCTGAGATTAAAAATCAAAGAATGCAAAGTGATTATGAACGTTTAGGGCTATCTGAAGACAAAAACATTTATCACTACATAACACGTGATAAAGGCATTTTCACTATTAATGAATGTGCATATCCTTTAATTGATGTAAATAAAATTAAAGATTTTAGCGCAACATCGTCCGCTTTATCTTGGTCTGATGGAAATAAAGATTATAGATATACATTTGCTGATTCTCAAATATGGCAAAAATTTGACTCTGACAAATACAATACTTTAACACTCAATAAATTTGATGTAAAAATTATTGAGGATCCTTTTTCATTTTTACTGAAAGCATACTTTGACCTTGTTGAAACAACAAAAGTTGCAGAACAAGATATAATTGAAGTTTACTTACCTCTATATTCTTATCAATCTAAAGAAGTAGAAGAAAAATCTGGACTAAATGCATGGAATGCTGCACCTAAAAGTAAAGGAAGTAGTACCCCAAGACCTTTAAATGAAATTTATGTTCCTATTCCTAGAGAATTTCATAAAAAGCATCCTGATTTTTTTACATCTAACATATTTGAATTTGAAAAAATTAAAGATGATTATAAAGGTCCTTCAGATGAAAAACCTGAAGTGCGTTTTTCTTTAAAACTACCAAATGGAAAAACAATTCCTGCTTTAGTTACTCAAGACAACATGAAAGGTTTACAATCTGGAAGCAACACTTTAAAAGATGAAAACGGAAAAAGATTTGGGCAATCTGCGTTAGGCCAATGGCTACTTGTAGATGTTTTAGGACTCAAAGAAAGAGAACCTGTAACTCGTGAATGGTTAGAAAAGAAAGGAACAGATTCTGTTCGTTTATGGCGAAATAAAAATGATTATACCGTAATTAATATTGACTTCGCTCCTATTGGCTCTTTTGAATTGTTTATGAAAGATGAGCCTGTTCCGATGGATGAAGATAACTTTATGGGATAAAAATGCAATAATCTAAAAAAAATGGAATATCTAGAAAAGAAAGAAAAAGATCAATTTAACTACTGGGCTTTTATAGAGAAATATTATCCCGAATATTCCAGCTGTAATAATGTTTTACTAAGTGATATTTTAACTAGAAAACTTGAAGGAGAAGAAATTTGCATTGAAGATGAAGAGTATATCAAAGATTGGGATATTAGAAATGAGCTTTTAGAGGTTGATAAAGAATTACTATGCAAAGCTTTCGAAAACTATTTTAATACGATTTACCCAGAAAAAACAACCCAGAATAACTAAAAAAAGCCACTTTCCCAGTGGCTTTTTCTCATTTCTTACTCAATCCCCAAATAAGGATCAAGAATTTCTGCTAATTCATTTAGCCAAAAGAAACCATCTTCAATATTTACGGTTTCAGTTTTCATAAATCCATCTTCTCGTATTGCATTTAACGCAATTAGGAAATTGACTTGCCTAATGGTTTTTGCCATACTTTTGGAATCGATTGAATTGTTGAAGAATTCTGTCAACCTCAATTCGGTTTCTTTGGAAAGGGCGTTGGTACTCATAATCTTGAATTTTAGGAATAAAAAAACCCATGTGGCTTAGCTGTCCTGCGCATTCAAGAACGCGCTACGGTTGTTTCCAATAACGTCAGCATACCACATGGGCAAGAATTTTTTTGTGTTCATAATCTTGAATTTTAGGAACTCCAAATATATGAAAAACAAAAATAAATTGTAAGTTTTTTCTTTATTTAAAAAATAAAATACTCTGAGTATATTTTTTCCAAATCGAAGTTACAAAATTGAAAAATAAATCATTTTAAAATTTCATAATATTTCCTTAACCCACTTGTCTTTTGCATCAAAAATCGGTAAGTTTGAGAATGAATCATTAAATTTTATTTGTTATGAAAGTACAAATCAACACCGACAAAAACATTGAAGGAAGTGCAAGATTAGAAAGCTATTTTTCTGGAGAAGTAGAAAAAAGCTTAGACCGTTTTCAAGATAAAATTACTCGCGTAGAAATTCATTTTGGAGATGAAAATGGAGAAAAATTCAGCTTGCATGACAAAAAATGTGTGATAGAAGTTCGTCCTGTAAAACTACAGCCAATTACGGTTACAGAACATGCAGAAACACTTGAAAAAGCTTTCAGCGGTGCATTGGCCAAAGCTAAAAAAACATTGACTACGACTTTCGAAAAAATAAAAGAACATTAATTTTTTTAAACCATATAAGTGATATAAGTTCATTTTAAGTTTACTGAAAAACTTTATATCACAAAAAAAGCGAAGTACTAAAGTGCTTCGCTTTTTTTGTGGGTTATAATAAGTGAGAATCTTAAATTCTCTTATATCACTTATATGGTTTATTTTATTTCGGTAAAGGAGCTCCAACGGCAATATCGCAACGGTGGCCTGGTTTTCCGTGTGGCGGATTCATTCCGTCTGCTACTGCTGCCTCATTCCCTTCTGTGCTTAACAAAGCAGGAACTGGATTTGATGCTGGCGGAGTAACGCTAAAGTTTTGCGTAACTGTTCCGCTTTGAGCCGTATTTGTCGTTGTTGCAGTTGTTGTCGCTTTAGGCGAATTTAAAGGCGCTCCGACAGGAATATCACATCTATGTCCTGGTTGTCCGTGTGGCGGATTCATTCCTTTTGCCACTTTTACTGGCGTAGCAGTTGTAGTCGTAACCATTTTCTGTTGCTGACTCGGATTTACTTGCACCGTTTGTCCTTGAGTTGCCTGCACTTGCTGTGTCGGCGCAGAATTTAAAGGAGCTCCAACCGCAATATCGCAACGGTGTCCCGGCTGTCCGTGAGCAGGATTGATTCCTTTAGTATCGCTTAAAACTGTATTTGGGTTCGCTGCAGGGTTTTGCACCACTGGCGCAGCTGGTTTAGTTGTATCTTTTGCAAGTCCTAACCTTACTAATTCGGAAGTTGCTGTACTTTCCTGAGGCTCTAATTCCTTTTTACAGGAAATAAATAATAAGGAAGTTATGGCTAGTGAACTGATAAGTATTTTTGGATTCATGACTGGGGTATTTTTATTGAGAATCAAATATAGTGGTTTTTTGAGAGATTAAATGACATGAACAATGTTAATGATAATTTAATGAGGTACAAAGGTACTGAGTTGCAAAGGCACATAGTCATTAGGCATCTTAAAATAAACTTTGCGACTTTGCGAGATTCAAAAAACAGCATTGCGAGAAACCTCACTTTCATCGTCAAAAAAATTATACCTTTAAACTCAAATAACATATCTCATGAAAAAAACAATTCTACTTCTTTTATTCGTTACTTCTTTTGCAAATGCACAAACCGACAAAAACAAAATCAATCAAACCTTAGACGCGTGGCATAAAGCTGCAGGCGAAGTAAAATACGATGCTTACTTTAATGTATTGGCAGACGACGCAATCTATATCGGAACCGATGCAACTGAAAATTGGACTAAAAAAGAGTTCGCTGTTTGGGCAAAACCTTTTTTCGACAAAGGAACTACATGGAATTTTAAAGCATTAGAACGCCACATCTTTTTTGACAAAAGCGGAAAAATTGCTTGGTTTGACGAATTGCTAGATACACAAATGAAAATCTGTCGCGGTTCTGGAGTTTTGGTTAAAGTGGGCAACGAATGGAAAATTCAGCATTATGTTCTGTCAATGACAATTCCGAATGACGAAGTTGATGCTGTAACCAAGATAAAAGCGCCAATTGAAGATGCTTTGATTGCAAAACTTCAGAAAAAATAAAACATTTTACTGTTTTCTTATTATAAACATAACTTTTTGAGCATATTAGAAGCGCTGTTAGCAGATTAATTTTAATTAATTCGGCAAAAACAGCGCTTTTTTGTAACTTTAGAATAAGATACTGTCAAAAAAAAGAACCGTATTTTATAAAATTCATCAAAATAAAACCCATACCTCTATTTTAACAGCCTTAAAAACAAGAATCTTTATTTTTTTCTAACTTTGACCCTAAAAAAAATAGGGTTAAACAAAGTATTTTAAAAATGAAAATAGAAAAACGCTGGATTATCTCCTTTATCATGATAAGCGTCGTATGTACGATAGGGGCATTTTGGCCAACAGTTACAGAAAATAATTATGTTTTATCAGAATTTGGAACTATAGATCATATTGTTCCTGCCGATGTTGCCTGGATGCTTACTTCGAGCTGTCTGGTTTTAATCATGACTCCAGGATTGTCTTTCTTTTATGGCGGAATGGTAGGCAAGAAAAACGTTATCTCGACCATGCTTCAAAGTTTTATCTGTCTAGGTGTAGTTACGCTTTTATGGGTTGTAGTAGCTTTTAGTTTGGCTTTTGGAGAACCGGTTGGTTTTGGCTCTGGAGACCATTTTTACAGCTTTTTTGGTAATCCGACCACTTTTGCTTTTATGGATTATGTTGGCGTTCTGCCTCATAAACAATTGGCAAGCACGATTCCGTTTATGCTTTTTGCTTTGTTTCAAATGAAATTTGCTATCATTTGTCCTGCAATTATCACAGGTTCGTTTGCAGAACGTGTTCGTTTTATTTCTTATTTAGTTTTTATTAGTTTATTTACCATTTTTATATATGCTCCTTTATGTCACGCCGTTTGGTACCCAACGGGCGTTTTAGGAAGCTATTTTGGCGTTAAAGATTTTGCAGGAGGAACTGTGGTTCATATGAGTTCTGGTTTTGCAGCTTTGGCGGGAGTTATTGTTTTAGGAAAAAGAAAAAATAGCCAGCATATTCCAACCAATATTCCGTTTGTACTATTAGGAACAGGAATGCTTTGGTTCGGTTGGTTCGGATTCAACGCTGGATCTGCTCTTGCTGCCAACGGAACTGCTGCAATGGCTTTTGCTACAACTACAACATCGTCTGCCGCAGCAATGCTAACTTGGATTTTCTTTGATAGAATGAACGGAAGAAAAGTTTCTGCTCTTGGAGCTTGTATTGGTGCCGTAGTTGGTCTTGTTGCCATTACGCCTGCCGCAGGATTTGTTTCGGTGCCAGAAAGTATGTTCTTTGGTTTCATTACGGCGTTGGTTTCTAATACAGCTGTAAATTGTAAATACTCTAAAAAATTCGACGATACGCTTGACGTGTTTGCTTGTCACGGTGTTGGTGGAATAATGGGAATGATTCTAACTGCCATTTTCGCTCACGGTGAAGATGCAAGTTTACTTCACGGCGGATGGAATGTTTTCGGACATCACATGATGGCATTGGTTCTAGTTTCGATTTTTACTTTCTTCGGAGCTTATTTCTTGTTTAAAGTAACCAATTTCATTATTCCACTGAGAGTTTCAGAAGAATCAGAACACATCGGATTGGATTTGTCTCAACATGATGAATCTCTTGATCCAAAATTAAAACCAATTACAGAACCTCATTACGGTTAATATTATTTTTTCCGCCACGAATTCACGAATTATTTTTAAAATAAAATTCGTGAATTCGTGGCGGAAAACTTTTTAAACCTAATTACGCTATTTTCATTCGTTTATATTCCTTAATTTTGCCGAAAATTTTTGTAAAAGTGGGAAGTAAAAATAAACTTAAGAGATTCAGAGAAAACGAAACATTTCAAAACGTTTTTCAACCAACCAGAGAAGAAGTTGTAGGCGATTTAATGCCTTTAAAAGGAAAATGGAACTCTGATTTCTTTAAAAATGATAATCCATTAGTTTTAGAATTAGGATGCGGAAAGGGAGAATATTCTGTTGGATTAGCAGAAAAATACCCAAACAAAAATTTTATCGGAATCGATATTAAAGGAGCGCGTTTCTGGAGAGGTGCAAAAACTGCTGTAGAAAACGGTCTTCACAATGTTGCTTTCGTACGTACACAAATCGAATTGATCGACCATATTTTTGCTGAAGGCGAAGTAGACGAAATCTGGATTACTTTCCCAGATCCACAAATCAAATATAAAAGAACTAAACATAGAATGACTAATTCTGAGTTCTTGAAATTGTACAAAAAAATCTTGAAAAAAGACGGTGTCGTAAACCTTAAAACCGACAGCGAATTTATGCACGGTTATACTCTTGGATTGCTTCACGGAGAAGGTCACGAAGTTTTATACGCAAATCATAATGTATACAAAAACGAAGGAAGCCCAGAAGTTGTGACTTCTATTCAGACTTTCTACGAAAAACAATATTTAGAAATTAATAAGGCAATTACGTATATTCGTTTCAAAATTAAAGACTAACTTTAATTTTGAAACCTTTATCTAACAGTTTTTAATAACTAAATGACCTACCTAACTCCTTTAATTTCAGGTTTTATTGCCGCTGCCATTGGAACTATTCCGCCTGGATTGCTCAATATGACGGCTGCCAAAATAAAAATGAAAGAAGGGAAAAAGAATGCTCTGTCGTTTGTAATTGGTGCGGTTTTAATTATTTTTTTTCAGGCTTACATTGCGGTATTGTTTGCTCGCGTCATAGACAATCGTCCAGATGTTGTAATATTATTGCGTGAAGCTGGTTTTGTCATTTTTTCTATCTTAACCATTTATTTTTTCTTTTTTGCGAAAGATCCGATAGCAAAGAAAAAAACGAAACTAAAGAAAACCAGCAAAAAAAGCAGTTTCTTTCTCGGAATGCTGCTTTCTGGACTAAACTTTTTTCCTATTCCTTATTATGTTGTAATAAGTGTAACGCTTGCTTCGTACCATCTATTTGTATTCGAAAACACTATTATTTTAACCTTTGTATTAGGCTCAGTTCTTGGGGCTTTTGCAATTTTATATAGTTACATTGCTTTCTTCGGAAAAATCGAAAAGAAAACCGATTACTTCATGCGAAACATGAATACTATCATCGGAACCATAACAGGATTAGTTGCTCTTGCAACACTTTTTAATATCCTGAATTACTATTTCGGATAATTTTTATAGCCACAGATTTCACAGATTAAAATGATTTTTTTACTTTGTGGCTAAATATTTTTCATGCAGATTTTTAAGGATTTAAGCAGATAATCTCTTTAATCTTTCTAATCTGTGGCAAAAAAAACAAAATCATGGCAGAAGAGAATTTTTTCGAAAGAGTTTATGTAATCGCCAGACAAATTCCGTTTGGAAAAGTAACTTCTTATGGCGCTATCGCGAAAGCATTAGGTACGGCTCGTTCTGCACGAATGGTGGGCTGGGCAATGAACGCTTGCCATAATATGGATGATGTTCCTGCACATAGAGTCGTAAACCAAAAAGGACTTCTAACAGGAAAACATCATTTTGACGGAACGAATTTAATGCAGCAGCTTTTAGAAAACGAAGGAATCAAAGTCGTAAACAATCAGATTGTAGATTTTGAAAAGCACTTTTGGAAACCTGAAGTCGAATCGTAAAATCCAGGGCTCTTCCTGCAAGGTTTTCAAAACCTTGTAGGTCTAATATTTTAATTGACAATAGTTATAAAGACATTTAAAAGAACAATACCTACAAGGTTTTGAAAACCTTGCAGGAACACTAAAGATTAAATCAGACAAATCACAAAACTCGTTTTATCTTCGTCGGTTTGGTAGCTTAGATAACCTCCGTGGGCTTCTATAATGTTTTTAGAAAGCGTCAAACCAATTCCCGCGCCATCTTTTCTGGTGGTGAAAAACGGCAAGAAAACTTTATCTCTAATTTCGGCATCTACTCCTTTTCCGTTATCTGCAATCACAATGAAAAAGCGATTGTTTTCGGTATAACTTGAGATTAGCAGTTTCTTTTCTTCTTTTTCTTTTAAAGCATGAATACTATTGGTAATCAAATTGATAATTACTTGTTCCATCTGATTTTTATCAATCATAATAGAACGTGAACTATGTATTTCATTTATCAACTCGATTTTTTCATCCTTCAAAATTGGACTCATAATACGCAGACAATCTTCAAACAAAGCATTAATTGGCGTCATTTGTTTGTTTGGCGTTGGCAGCATTGCCAGTTTACGGTAATTCTCTACAAAAAACTGCAAATGATCGCTCCTATTTATAATTGTTGAAATACTGCTTTTAATGTCTTCAAAATCATCCTCTTCCAATTCTTCCTGATCCACAATATGAAGCAAATTTTGCGAAAGCGCGCGAATTGGCGTTAATGAATTCATTAATTCATGCGAAATAATCTTCATTAAATTAATCCACGCCTCTTTTTCTTTTTTCTCGATCACACGCTGAATGCTATCCAGCAAAATGATAAAATACTCTTTATTATATGTTTGAGTATGCGAAGTCTGAAGCATAAAAGTCTGAAGATCCTGATCTTCAATTTTGATAGAAATGGCTGTTTTAAGTTCTGTAAAACCAACCTTTTCAATCTCACTGCACAAACTCGGAAGATAGTTTTTAAGATATTGCCAATGACTTACTTTTGGCACTTTGAACAGCTTTGAAAAACAGTCATTCATTACAAAAACAGACCAATTATCATTTTCTTTTTCTAAGATTAAAGTAGCAGTATCAATACTGTTCAAAATCGAACGATAAATTAATTCTTTTGAAGTCTGCTCTTGTTTCTGAACCTTTAAAGTGTCATATAAAAGATACAGACTATTAAAATTGTCTCTTTTATGTTCTTCTGGAAAGTGAGCTGAAAAGTCGTCGTGTAGAATCGAGTTTATCGTTTTGTCATAAAACAGCAATTGGTTTTTGACAAAAAAATACATTTCGAACAGAAAAATCAAAACAAAAACACCTACCAAAATGCCATTGAATCGAAATCCTTTATAAAACAATAACGCACTGCAGAAAAAGAGCGCCATTACAAATAGAACTCTCACGAACAATGCATTATAAAATTTCCAGTTCTTCATTTATTATTTTTTTTTGCCACAGATTAAAAGGATTAAAAAGCATTTTTTATCTTAAATCTGGGAAAATCCTTTTAATCTGTGGCAAAATTATTATTCTTCCTAATTCTTCAAATCGTATTTCTCTATTCTTCTATACAAAGCCGCACGAGACAAACCTAATTCTTCTGCAGTTTTACTGATGTTTCCGTTGTTCTTAAAAAGTGCTTTTTCGATTGCGCCTTTTTCCATTTCTGATAATGGATTTTCATCGTTTTCCTGAATTTCTTCAAAGTCCAAAATATCCAAATCTATTACAGAAATTGTATTGTTTTCTGCCAAAATCAAAGCGCGTTCAATTTTGTTTTCCATTTCTCGAACATTTCCTTTCCACGGATATTTTTCCAAATAAGATGCTGCATTTTCTTCAAAACGCCAGTTTTCCTGATTGTATTTTTCGGCTATCTGTTCCAGAATAAAGTTTGCCATCGGTACAATATCATCTTTTCTTTCGCGCAAAGAAGGAAGATTTATTTCCATTGTATTGATTCTGTAAAGCAAATCTTCACGGAATGTTTTATTTTTTACTTCTGTTTTAATATCACTGTTTGTTGCCGCAATAACGCGAACATTTAATGGTCTTGGTTTGCTTTCGCCTAAACGTGTTACAGTTTTAGTCTGTAAAACATGAAGCAGTTTAGCTTGAAGATGTAGCGGAATATTCCCGATTTCGTCTAAAAAAATAGTCCCGTTTGAGGCATTTTCAAAACGTCCTGGAGTATCAACCTTAGCATCGGTAAAAGCCCCTTTGGCATAACCAAAAAGTTCGCTTTCGAACAGATTATCACTTAGAGAACCCAAATCTACATGCACAAAAGGTTGATTTTTCCTCTCTGAATGCTGATGAATAAATTCTGCAAAAACATATTTTCCTGTTCCGTTTTCGCCCAAAATCAAAACATTGGCATCTGTTCTGGCTACTTTTTCGGCGATAGAATAAGCTTGTTTTATTTTGGCTGAAGTTCCGACAAAATATTTCTTTTCGGTTTTTTCTACCTTTTCAGCTGTTTTTTTACTGTTTTTTCTGCTTTCAGCAATTGCCTTATCAATAACTTCTATAAGTTTTTCGTTGTTCCAAGGCTTTAAAACATAATCAAAAGCGCCAATTTTAATACCTTCTACAGCGGTTTCAATTTTACCAAAAGCCGTCATTAAGATTACAATAGTCTGCGGAGAAAGTGTTTTAATTTCTTTTAGCCAATGAATTCCTTCTCGCCCGTCTTCAAAACCAATTCTATAATTCATATCCAACAACACCACATTTATGTCGTTTTCGCTTAAGATTGAAATGATTTTTTTGGGACTATTGGTTGTAAAAATCATCTCAAAATGTTTTTTAAGAATCATTTTTGCAGAAAAAAGAATTTCTTCCTGATCGTCGACAACTAATATTTGGGCTAGTTTTTTTCTCATGTAGTCTTTTTTCTGTCCGTTTCCGAACGGTCAACTGTTCATTATCGGACACTGCTTTTTTGAAGTGTTTTCTGAAGCCTCTTTAAAATCAATACTTTACAAATAATAAATTCTATGGCACAGTATTTACCTATTGATTATCAGTAAAATATTTAAAAAAATGGACACGATAATTCCTCGTAAAAATAAAAAATTTAGATATCTCGCAATAGCAATTGCTGTTTTTTTAGTTTTGCTTACCATCTCGGTTTTCGCTTTTAACACCAAAAGAACTTTAAATGTAAAAGCAGACGAATTGGTAATTCAAAAAGCGGAAAAAGCCTTTTTTGAAGATTTCGTAGTTTTTCAAGCAAAAGTAGAACCTTTGAATGTGATGCTGGTAAACGTTACCGAAGGCGGTTCTGTAAAAGAGATTTTTGTAGAAAATGGCGCAATGGTTACCAAAGGACAATCGCTGGCTCGTTTATACAATCCGAATACAGAATTGAATTACCTGACTCAAGAAACTGCGATTATTGAGCAAATCAACAATTTAAATACTGGAAAATTAAATATTAGAAATCAAGAATTAAACTTAAACAAAGATTTAGTTTTAATTGAACACGACTACAACGATGCAAAAAGATTGTACGACATGAATGCAAAGTTGTATGAGAAAGATGTGATTTCTAAAAATGACTGGAATACTTTTAAGGAAAGCCTTCGTTTTCAGGAGGAACGTAAAAGAACAATTCAGCAAAGCATTCAAAAAGAAAAACAAAGCAATCAGGTTCAGATTTCTCAAATAAACCGTTCGATCCAGACTATGGAAAAGAGTTTGGATATTCTTAGAAATAACAAAAAGAACTTTTTAATCACAGCGCCAGAAACAGGTCGACTGACTTCTTTTGAACCTGTTCTAGGGAAGACTTTTCAGGCAGGCGCAAGTATCGGAAAAATTGATTCTAATAAAGGATACAAATTGACTGCCGAAGTTGACGAATTTTATTTGGAAAAACTTAGAGAAGGATTAAAAGGACAAGTGGAATTTAAAGGCAAAAATCTTGAAGTTATTGTTACTAAAGTAATTCCAGAAGTTAAAGGCGGAAGATTTACCGTAGAATTGGCTTTTGCATCGAAAGAAAATATTGTGCTTCAGGATGGACTTAGCTTTGGCGTAAAATTGATTTTATCTGAAAAGAACAAAACTTTAGTTATTCCGAGAGGCGCTTTTAATCAGGAAGCAGCCGGAAAATGGATTTTTGTAGTAAACGGAAATAAAGCCGTAAGAAGAAATATCAAATTAGGACGCGAGAATCCTTCTTACTACGAAGTTTTAGAAGGCTTAAAAGAAGGCGAATCTGTAGTCACTTCTTCTTATACCGATTATAAAGATATTGAAGAGCTTTCTCTTGAGTCGCAATCGCAGTAATTCAGTTTTCAGTCACAGTCACAG
Source organism: Flavobacterium tistrianum (assembly GCF_003254545.1). GTDB lineage: Bacteria > Bacteroidota > Bacteroidia > Flavobacteriales > Flavobacteriaceae > Flavobacterium > Flavobacterium tistrianum. Next base: position 51,476 of record NZ_QJRH01000071.1, on the reverse strand, counting down.
TTTACAATTCACAATTTACAATTATAAAGACATCAATCATCAATCAAAAAACGATTTTAATAACATTTCAAAACCTTAAAAAATTATGATCACAATTCAGAATTTAACCAAAGTTTTTAGAACAGAAGAAATAGAAACTGCTGCTTTGAGCGGTATCAATTTAGAAATAAAAAAAGGAGATTTTTTAACCATCATGGGACCTTCGGGCTGTGGGAAATCGACTTTATTAAACATCATTGGTCTTCTTGATGGCGCTAGTGGCGGAAGCTATAAATTATTAGATCAGGAAATGATCGGGCTTAAAGAAAAAGGAAGAGCAAAAGTGCGAAAAGAAAACATTGGTTTCATATTTCAGAATTTCAACTTAATCGATGAGCTTTCTGTTTACGATAATATCGAATTGCCTTTGCTTTACAACAACGTAAAAGCTTCTGAAAGAAAACAGAAAATTGAGGCTATTGCCGAAAAATTAAACATTTCGCACCGTTTGAAACATTTCCCTCAACAGCTTTCTGGAGGACAGCAACAGAGAGTTGCCGTTGCAAGAGCTTTGGTAAACGATCCAAAAATTATTTTGGCCGATGAGCCAACAGGAAACCTAGACAGTAAAAACGGTAATGAAGTAATGGAACTTTTAACCGATTTACATGCTAAAGGCGCTACCATTTTGATGGTTACCCACTCTGATTATGACGCTTCTTTTTCGCAGAGAACCATTCATATGAAAGACGGAGTTATATTTTCTGAAAAGTTAAATCAACGTAATGTTGATGTTTTTATGGACGCTAAATAACAAAGTGATGATTAAAATTATTGTTACTGCACTTGTGGTTCTGGTAGAACTGGTGTGCAAAATATTTACTATGATTTAAAACCGAAAGGTTTACCAAAAAACAACCATATCAACTATAAAAAATATACATCAAAATGATTTTTAACTGGTTTAAAATATTTATATATCATTTAAAGCAAAGCAAACTGTTTTCATTTTTAAATGTTCTCGGATTAAGCATCGGAATTGCAGCGGTCATTTTTGCCATACTTTATTGGAACAATGAGCACTCGTACGATCAATGGAATCCTGGAAAAGAGAATACTTATATGGTTCTCAACAAAATAAGCTCTGGAGATACTTGGGGTTCTAACTCTATTCCGTTTGGGGAAACTTGTAAAGCTACAATTCCCGAAATCGATAAAATCTGTTTCTTCAACACTTGGTATGCCGAAGATCTTGTAAAATATCAGGATCAAAAACTGATGGTTAAAGATATCATGATAAGCGATGAAAATTTCTTTGATTTCTTTCCTTTTGATATTGTAAAAGGAACAAAAATCAATATTTTGAAAGAAAAAAATAGTGTTGCCGTCTCTGAAGAACAAGCAAAATTGCTTTTTAAAGACGAAGATCCTATTGGTAAATCTATCACTTACAATAATAAAGATTATACTGTGAAGTCGGTATATCGTATTATTAGGCCTTCATCTATAGAACCTTCTTATGTTTTTAGTGGTATAAAGAGAGATAACGACTTAAATCAATGGGGAAATTTTAATTATGGTTTGCTAATTAAAATTAAAAAAGACGCAGCTGTGGCTACTGTTTTAAAGAAAATGCAAAATGTCTATTTTGTAAACAGAACCATAAAAGATGCCAAAGAAAGCGGCATGACAGTTGAACAATATGTCAAAGAAAATGGTGAAGTAAAAGTCATTTTAGACCAATTGAAAACGTCTCGCCTATATGGAACCAAAAGTTCAGCGGGACAAAATTATCCTGAAGGAGTTGGTAATTTAAAACTGCTTTATATCATGGGCGGTTTGTCTATTTTGATTTTAGTTTTATCATTGGTAAACTATATCAATTTGGCAACAGCATCTGCAATAAAACGTGCCAAAGAAGTTGGAGTTCGTAAAATCGTGGGTGCTTCAAAAAACCAGATTATTGCGCAGTTTATTTTTGAAACTGCCATAATTGTTACGCTGGCTATTTTATTTGCTTTGGCAATTGTGGAGCTTTCATTGCCTTACTACAATAATTTCTTGAACAAAACACTGACTATGAATGGCAGTGAATTTTACCTGCAGCTTATTTTAATATTTGGATTAGTAATCATTTTTGCGGGTATCTTCCCTGCCATTTATATTGCAAATTTTGAAACACTAAAGGTTTTAAAAGGGAATTTCTCAAGAAGTAAAAGCGGCATCTGGATTCGTAATTCGATGCTTATTTTTCAGTTCGGAATCGCGGCATTCTTTATCATTGGAGCGCTAATTGTAAATTCTCAAGTGAACTATATGATGGAGAAAGATTTGGGCTTTAGTGGCGATCAAGTCATTTCAATTCCTTACAATACTTTAGACAGGCTTAAAAGGACTGATGAATATTTAGCTTCAAAACAAGAAATTAAAAAAATCCCTGGAGTTGTAGATGTTGCCACATTTGCGGGAGATTTTGGAGGTAATTCGGGCTCAAGTTCAGGATTTAAACACAATGGAATTTTTGTACAGCCAAAAAATATTGAAATGGATTTTGGTTTCCTAGATATGATGAAAATAAAAATCGTAAAAGGGCGTGACCTATCTCCTCAATATGCTTCAGACACTATAAGCAGTATGCTTATGAATGAAACATTGGTCAAAACATTAAATCTGAAAGACCCAATTAATACGGTTATAACTTCAGGATGGAGCAATGGAGGTGACAATTTAAAATTTAAAATTGTTGGGGTTGTAAAAGATTTTAATTTGACTGGATTGCAAAATAAAATTCCTCCAATGGTTTTTATAAATCTTAAAACTTTAAAATGGAATAACTTTAATAGTGTACTTGTAAAGGTATCGCCTAATAATTTAACAGAAACGTTAGAAAATTTGAAATTATATTGGGAGAAGAATGTTAATCCAGACTATCCTTTTGACTACGAATTTGTTAACAAAAGTTTTGCGAGGACTTATGAGCAGCAAGTGAAACAAAAAAAACTGTTTTTTATCCTAAATCTGGTTGTAATTATAATTGCAATATTCGGATTGTTTGCTTTGGCATCATTTTCGATGGAGAGAAGATTGAAAGAAATCGCCATTCGAAAAACATTAGGAGCTGAAACAGATATCCTCTTAAAAGAATTATCGAAACAATATATTGTTTTCTGTTTAATAGGGTTTGCAATCGGGATTGTTCCTGCTTATATATTATTACAGAAATGGCTTGAAGATTTCGCTTTTAGAATTGGAATTTCGACAGTACCTTTTGCAATTGCCTTGATTTCTCTTTTGATTTTAACTTTAGTAATTGTTTTGACAAAAGCGTTTCAGGTAACCAAAATAGATGTCTTAAAATATTTAAAATACGAATAAGCTTGTAGACCATTTTTTTTAAAGAAGCCCGACAGATTTCAGTAAAATCCGTCGGGCTTTTATTTTTAGTCTTTCATCGTTACAGCATCATTATAAATCAGCTTGTCTAGATTTTGGTCACGATCGTATACATCTGGGAAAAAATTAACTTCTCCGTTGTCCTGAACCCAGCAGGTAAAATAACCTATATAAACTGGAATCTTGCGTTTAAGCATACAAGTTGTTTCTTTTCCACCATTCATAGCGCTCTCAATTTTGTCCGCTGGCCAGTCTGGATCATCTTTCAAAATATGTAGTGCAAGCTGTTTGGCTTCTTTCACATTTATACAGCCGTGACTGAAAGTACGTTTTTCAAATTCGAATAAACTTTTTGCAGGCGTGTCGTGCATGTAGATGTCGTTTGGATTCGGAAACATGAATTTTACTAATCCTAGAGAATTTTTTGGCCCTGGTTTCTGCCTTACCTTTCCTCCATTCCATTCCATATTATGCTCTTCTAGATAGTTTTTGTCACTCGCAATCTGAAGTTTTAGCTCGTTTTGAATAATACTTGTCGGCACATACCAATACGGACTGAAAACGATTCGATCCATATTTCCGCTAAAAATCACAGTTTCACTTAGCCTGTTACCAACAAAAATATCCGAAACCAAATCATACTTTCCATTCTTAACATAAAACAGCCTGAATGAAGGAATATTTACCATAACGTATTCATCTGCTTTGGCCAATTTGGTCGGAATCCATCTGCATCTTTCCATATTCAGCATAATGGTTCTGATTCTCTTGCTAATAGGTTCATTCATCTGATTGATAATATCTCTAGTTAGAGCATAATTTATTTTTAGATTATATCTTTTCTTATAATTTAAAACTCCTGCCATCAATTCTTCATCATAAATATCACTTCCAGAATCTTTTTTCAAATCTCCTACTACAAATAATCGATTTCTAATTTGCTTTATGGCAATAGCTGTATCATCTGGTCTTAAATCTTTAAAAGTAGCACTGTCAATCGCAATTTTCTGCCAAAGATTATCGGTTTCTATTTTACGATATTTTTTCAGCGCATCTTTCAGTTTATAATATTGGCTGAATAAAAGATTATCGTCTTTATCCAATCGATCTGTGTCCACCATTAAAGAATCTAGAATATGAGTATACGAAATAGATTTTGCAGGCAAGTACCATCCTATTTTTTTCAATGTCGCAGGATCGACACCAGAATACACATTGCTTGCATAAAATACATACATGCTTGTCAGCAGCAATTCGGTATCAAGCTGTGATGGCTTGCTAGAAGCACTCTCATTAAAAGCCTCATCAATTTGCTCTTTATAGGGCATTTTTTCTTCAATACCCTGATCTTTCAGAACATTTACTTTCTGATATAATAATGAGCCAAATTCTGTTATACTTTTATCATCATACCAAATAGATTTGTACTCTTTAGCTTTATAAATACCCTCAACATCTTTCTGATATTTTTTAAGCTTAGGGTATTTTTTAAAAAAGGCATTAATTGAAGCTGCATCGATGGTAATGACTGCAACAGCTTTTCGATTTGTTAAATCAGCCTTGCTTTTAGCATTGTTGGAAAATGAATTGAATGAAAATGCAAAAAAACTGACTGTAACAAGAATTAAAGAAAAAGTAAAATTTCGCATATTTTTAAAGTTTTAAATTGGTAGAAACAACTTTAAAAAAAATATCGAAAACCCAATAAATTACTCAAAAAACCTTAGTTTTCACATATTTTTTTCATATCTGATAATCATCGATTTGGGCAATCAAATATAACGAAGTTTTGTGAGAATTTTATTTAATTGAAAGAAAACTTTACGTAAAAAATATTCATTTAAATCGAATAAACTTTTCGCGCAACATTAAATTGATTAATCATTCTTGATTATAATTTTCAATAAAAATACTTTTGAATAATTTTGAATAATCTCAATATCAATAATTACAATCCAAAAACGCTTAATTTCCGAACTTAATCTGTTATCTTTGCACCCTGAAATCAGTTTAAATAAACATAATCTTATAAGACTGTTTTTGGAGAATAAAAAAATAGCCCATTACAAATGAAACTAGATAGAAAAGAAATTCTAAAAGCCTTAGAGACAATTACTATTGCTGGAGAAGGAAAAAATATGGTTGAAAGTGGCGCTGTAACCAATGTAATTACATTTGGAGACGAAGCTGTTGTAGATCTTGTATTGCATACACCTGCTATGCACATCAAAAAAAAAGCAGAAGATGATATTAAAAAAACAATTCATGATTTAATATCTCCTGATGCAAAAGTAAAAGTAAACATTAAAGTTGAAGCTCCAGAAAAACCAGAAATTAAAGGTCGCGCTATTCCTGGAATCAAAAATATTATTGCAGTCGCTTCTGGTAAAGGAGGAGTAGGAAAATCTACTGTAACTGCAAACTTGGCTGTTACACTTGCAAAAATGGGCTTTAAAGTTGGTGTTTTAGATGCTGATATTTACGGACCATCTATGCCGATCATGTTTGACGTTGAACATGCAAAACCTGTTTCTGTAACAGTTGACGGAAAATCTAAAATGAAACCAATTGAAAGCTACGAAATCAAAATGCTTTCAATCGGATTTTTTACAGCGCCAAGTCAAGCCGTAATCTGGAGAGGTCCAATGGCTGCAAAAGCATTAAACCAAATGATTTTTGATGCAGATTGGGGAGAATTAGATTTCATGCTTCTTGATTTACCTCCAGGAACTGGAGATATCCACCTTTCTATCATGCAGTCGCTTCCTATTACTGGAGCTGTTGTAGTAAGTACTCCACAAGCTGTGGCACTTGCTGATGCTAAAAAAGGGGTTGCGATGTTTATGCAGGATAACATCAATGTTCCTGTTTTAGGGATTATAGAAAATATGGCATACTTTACACCAGAAGAATTGCCAGACAATAAATATTATATCTTTGGACAAGAAGGTGCTAAAAACCTTGCTGAAGATTTAGGCGTTCCATTTTTAGGAGAAGTGCCAATTGTACAATCTATTCGCGAAGCAGGAGATTACGGTCGTCCAGCAGCATTGCAGACAGCATCTCCAATAGAAAAAGTGTTCGAAGGAATTACTAGAAATGTTGTACAAGAAACCGTAAACAGAAACGAAAGTCTGCCTGCAACAGAAGCTATCAAGATTACAACAATGGCAGGCTGTTCTGCAGTGAAAAAATAATTAGATAATTGAGATAATGTGATAATTAGAAAATTCTTTAAAATTACCTAATTATCACATTATCTAATTGACACATTAGTATTATGACAACAGAAGAAATAACAAGCAATGTTTTATTGGCCTTAGATGAGATAAGACCATTCTTAAAATCTGACGGTGGAGATATTTCATTAATTTCTATTGAAGATGACAAACATGTAAAAGTTCGTTTGGAAGGAGCTTGCATTAGTTGCAGTGTTAATCAAATGACACTGAAAGCAGGTGTTGAGACCACTATAAAAAAATATGCTCCACAAATAGAAACTGTGGTAAATGTTATGTAACAAATCATCGTTTTTTTGTCAAAATTGAACCCTTATAGTTTAACAAGAATAATAAGTGTTTTATTATTTAATTGAAAAAATAATAAAATAACACTGAAAAAAGGACGCTTTTTGCCACATTCATAAAAAACAATGCAAAGTTTTAAGAGTTTCTGTTAAGGAATTGTTACATTTTTAACTTAAATTTGTCAACATAACCCTTAAATCTGAAACTTATGAGAAACTTTTACGCTCTTTTTTTATTATTTTTTATAAGCGCTGTAAATGCACAACAGGGCCAAACACTTTTTGCTGAAAAAGCTTGGGTAAATGAATCTGAAGAATGGTCAGATTTCCAATATTCAGGACAAATCATTTTTTCTACAAATGGAAAAACTGAAGAAGGTGCTTTAAGAATCGGAAATTATGATTTCTTATATGACCTTTGCGACGGAAAGGCAAAGTTTTCAAATAAGGCAACTTATAGCTCAGCTGATTTTTCGCATCCGCGAAAACTTAGTGCGCAGACAGACAAACAAGGAATTTTAAACTCTACTTATGAAGGGACCTTAATTTTCCAGTCTGACAAGGATTATTATTCTGTTATCTCTCTAGTGACAATACTAGAAAAAGGAGGTAATATTATTGGTGTAAAAATGCGCCTTAAAGACGGTAATCGAAAAGAATATGCTTTTAGCTTAAAAGAAAAAAGTTAAAATTAATAGAGAATTTGAACACATTTTTCAAATTCTACACAAAATTCCAATAATTAAAATGGATGTATTAATAAAGATTAAAGATCGAGAAGGAGTTATACACGAATTACAGGCTCCAACTGATATGGCAATGAATATAATGGAGTTATGCAAAGCATACGAACTTCCTGTTGAAGGAACCTGCGGAGGAATGGCCATGTGCGCTTCTTGCCAATGTTATGTTCTAAATGATGTTGCATTACCAGAAATGGGTGACGATGAAGAAGCTATGCTTTCGGAAGCCTTTTACGTTAAATCTAATAGCCGTTTAGGTTGTCAGATTCCAATTACTGAAGACTTAGAAGGTTTAGAGCTGGAATTAGCTCCTGAATACTAAAAATATAAAAAGCGAGAATTTATTGATTCTCGCTTTTTTTGTATAACTTTTATAGATTACTCAACAATAAACTCTTTAGGAAATCCTTCAATATCTTCTATTTCAAAATATTCATCAAAATCTTCTTCCTTTGTATTGTCATAATAATTCACAATCTTAGAAATAAAAGTTTCAAGATTTGGCGCAATAACATTTCTGTCATTATCCCTATTCCAAAACTCAATTAATTGTCCTTTATCTCCAGTAAATAATCCTCCTAAATCATAACAGATATAGCTTCCTCCACCATTCCCAAAAATTGGCAGCCAATTCATATTCCACCAGTTTTCTATTTCAAAATCAGAGCCAATCATTGATGTTAGTTCTTCCCATGATTCCAATACATCTTCCAAAGGCATAAACATTGAATTATTTGCAAAAGCTTCATAACAATCATAAACTTGACCGTTTTTCCATTTATAAAGTTCTATCAAATCATTCGGAATTTGAACTTGATATTTTTCTACTAATATTTCTATTCCTTTCTCACTTAATGGCTCTTTAAGATTTTGATAATAATCAGGTCTCAATGTTTCCAATTGATCATTTAATCTCTTAACTAATTCTTTCATTTTTATGCAAATTATTATTCATAAGACTTAATCGAATCCTCCAAAGAAAACTCTTTTAACAACTTATCTAAATATTTTCCTCGACTACTAAATTCTCTTTGATACGGCGCAAAAGAACTTGTAGATTTATTAAATTCTATATTAAGTTCTTGCAACTCTAATTTTTCGTCGTCTGTCAATGACGTTGATTTCTTTTCTATAAAATTCAAAATTCTTTTTATTGCGATTTCTTTATTGGTAATTGCTTCTTCATTATTATTTAAAGTGCAAATTCCGTAGACACCTTTGCAGAAATAGCCCCACTCTTCTTCTAATGCATTTTCAATCTTTTCAGTATTAATATTGTGATTTTCATCAAAAACATTCCCGTATGCAAATGTTTTGTAAGCATGATTTTTCAGGTTTGTCAATAAATTTTCTTTAAACTCTGTTTTAAATTTTTCAGAATCTGAATTTGCATTCATTTTAATAAGTTCTAAAACTCTTGGATGAAAATACTTTTTATCAGTATTAATAATATGATTGTCATTTAGAGAAGAGCTTATTCTAATTTCCGAATTAATTACATAAGATGGCTGCGGAACAAGCTTGTTTTCAATTAAAGCAGTCAATTCATCCGAAGTTATATTTGCTAATTTTATGACTTCTTCAAATTCTATGAAATTGCCTTCGATGTATTTTATGTTTTGATCCATATCTTATTCTTTTTAAAATTTTCAATTTCAATCTAATTTTGAAATAAAATCTATTTTTAAGTTATTTCGGTAAAATGTTCAAAATCTTTGGCAAATTTTGTAGGTGTAAATTCCGTAATGTCATAATCAGCAATTTGATTTTGATAAAAAGGATCTTCTTTCAATAAATTCAATAACTCAAGCTTAGAAAGATTGTATGCCAAAATGATCCCTCCAGTTCTAGGTTCCTTTCTTCCTGAACAAATAAACTTATTTCTTGAATAATATTTTTCCAAGAAAAGAATATGCTCTTGAATAAATCTCTCGACTACTTCGATTGGCTTTTTGTATGTTAGTGAAATTACAAACATTGCTTTGTCTTTATAAGTAAATTAATTTATAATTATTGCCACTTCCAATCTAATTCTGAAATAAAATCTATTTTCAAATTTTTAGCAATTGATTTTAGTTTACTGCGCAATTCTTCAACATCTACAATTTTTTCTTTTGGAATTATTAAATTTACGTTTGTTTTAAAGGTGATAAAAACATAATCCTCAATCTCACTGATATTTTCAAACATAGAAAAATTAGTTACTGAACTTCCCATTCCTTCTGTAAAAGCTTCCAAAGTATCCTCTTTGAATACTATTTTAGAAACAACTCCTATTCTATTTTTAAAGTTTTCAGTAACATATTTCTTAAAAATTCTATAATAATATTTTTTTAAATAAAATGGAAAAAATAAGAAGCAGACTACACCCGCACCACCAAAATAATAGCCTAAAAACATATTTTTATTGATTAAAAATAGAATCCCTATTATTATCAATATTACAAGCACTAATATTCTTGCCGTTTTTCTTTGTTTTTTTATTAATTTACTTTTTGAAGCAAGAAATAGTTGCTGTTGTAAATAATCGTTTTCTGTTAGGCTATAGTTTAGTTCCATGAATGTGATTTATTTAATAAGTTCAATTTTTGTAATCTGCCATTTTTCATTAGTTTCTATAAGCTTAAATCTTAATTGATAGTTTACATTTTTCTTTGAATCATTAAAATCTACCGTTAAAATAGCTCCAAATTCGGCTTCTATTTCGTCAATCTTCAATCCATCATCTCCATCGGTTATTATTTTCAAATACGCTGATTTCCAAATTTCTGTATTCAGCGCTAATTCGTTTACATTTTTATCTAAACAAAGCTCATCTAGTCTTTTGCTACTAGCTTTATCAGTAAACCCTAATGATTTTAAGCAAATGTATTGCGTAACTACAGATTCAACTTCTTTGGGATAATTTTCGAATACACAACTTCTTTTTTTAAGTTTAAAAGTATTGTTTTCAAAAGAGAATATATTTTCTACATTAAATAGTTCATACATTAAAGTTTGAGTATATCCATCAAAAAAACCGTTTTTTTGTGAATCCGTTAGAGAATCATCATATTCATAAGAGTTTTTACCAACGGAAGCACTAAGAAAAGTTTGCTTTATTTGATTATCAACCATTTCATAAATAGCAAATCCTATTGCAGAAGGCCCTTCGAATGTTTCTAACTTGATGTAAGGTTTGTCTTTACCTTTTAATGATATTAACTCAATATTATCAAATTCGTATTTTTCATAATTCGAATTAAATTTGATTTCTTTAATGATTCCATTTTCATTTTTCAGGACAAAAAGATTTTGTATAAAAGGTCCTGCATCAGAATCTCTTTCGAAAGCAAGAATTACCTCATCTTGACCATCTAAATCAAGATCACTTTCTTTAAAAAATGATACTTTATCATTTTCATTCAATGCTTTCGGATGATTTTTTTTTATAAAAGCATAGTATGGATTTTTTCTGTCAAAAATGGTGTCAAAAACTGCTTTTGATTCTGTTTTATCTTTGACAGTTTCATTTTGAGTTTTAGAGTTATCTTTTTTGCAACTTGTAAGCTGAAAAATCAGAACAAAAAGTAAAGCGTAAACTATTATCGTATTTTTCATTTTCTTGTATTAAAATTATCTTATCACTTCAACTTTCGTAATCTGCCATTTATCAAGTGTTTTTTGCAAGCTAAATTGTAATTGATAAAAGCCTTGGTTTTTATCTGGGTCTAAATACTTATTAGTTGCTATTACAATTGCTGTATCATCATCTTCTTCTTGTATTTCACATATTCCAAAATCATCTCCATCTCTTATATGATAATAGCTTCTTACGCCTATACCATACCAGTTCTTGTTCCATTTTATTGCATTGGCATTGGCGTCAATGCACAATTCGTTCAATCTATAATTTATAATGTTATCATTAAAAGGCTCAGATCGAAGTCTGATATATTGCAATAAAACATCCTGAATTTCATCCGGGTAAGCATCCATATAATTTTGCGAACCTTTTTCTATACAGATTCCGTTTTCAAAAGCAAAATTGGTGTCCTTATAATAGTTTATTCTACCATCGTATGTTACACGCTGTGAATAGCCTTCATATTCACCATCATCATCATCGTCGACTAGTCTTTCTTCGTATTCTTTCTCAAATCTGGAAAGTCTGGTTTCTTGAATTACATTAAGATGATTGTTTTTTAATTCAAAAATCGAGACACCTGTATTCGAACTTGAGACTAAATTGTACTTTACAGCAATACAAGTTTCTTGTTGATTTTGTAGCTTTATTAAACTGACCTCGTTTGCAAAAAAATCGGAATCATTTAAATTAAAAGAACCTATAACTTGTTTTATAGTTCCCTTATCGTTTTTAAGAATAAAAAGGTACCTTATTTTTGTCCCTTCTTCTGTATAGTTTCCTAAAGCAACAATTGCTTCATTTATGCCGTCTAAATCAATATCTTGTTCTTTAAAAAAGAAAAGCTTTTCTTTTATTAGATCGGGATTGTTTTTTTGAATGAAAATGTAATACGGACTTTCTCTATCAAAAATAGTATCTGAAGCAATTTTTTGTTCACTATGGGCCTTCGCACTTTTTGTCTTCTTTTCTTTTGTACAACTATTTAATTGAAGCGCTAATGCAATTAAAACAAAGAAGATTATTGATTTAATTTTCATTTTATTTTGAAGATTATTCATCATCTTTAAGTATTGTTACTTTTATAATCTGCCATATATTACCATATTCTCTTAACTCAAACTGACATTCATATTGCTTTTTATTTTCATCCGTATAAGTTGCTGTAGTAGTATAAGTATCTTCTTGTATTTGAAACTGTATTCTATTATCTAATTCCATATAACTATTAAAATAGCCTTCAGCCCAAGCATCTGCATTCCATTTTAATGAAGAAGCATTTTGATCTTTACAAATCAATTTCAATCTTTGATTTACTTCTTTAGATTCGCCAAAACCTAATGAGCGAAGTGAAATATATTGCAATAAGATTTCTTCAATTGTATCAGGGTACTCTGGTGGAATTTCAACATGAGTTCGCGATTGTTGAAACGTGCCATTCTTGAAAATGTAATGTATATCGATTTCATAGTATAATGCATCTATACCATTACGTAATTGAACATAACCATCATATTTTCCATCATTATTTTCATCTACCAAATCATCATTTCCTACTCCGGTTGCAGAAGCGCTAGTGCAAATTTTCTTTAATTTATTGTTTTCCAATTCTTGAAGACTAAAACCTTTCAAATTTGCTCCATTTGTTAAACCTAAATAAATATATTTTTGTCTTTTTCCCTGTAATGATACTAATTTAACAGTATAAATAGTATAACCATAACTTCCAAAATCATCTATTTTTTTTATTACACCATTTTCATTTCTTAGTAAAAAAATATCACTCACAGAAGTCTGCATTTCATCCTCTTTATCAATTTCACCCAACGCAACAATTGCCTCTTTTTTTCCATCAAAATCAATATCTTCCTCTTTAAAGTAAATAAGTTTATTTTCTTTTAAAACTTCAGGATTGTTCTTTTGTATAAAAATATAATATGGATTTTTTGAATCAAAGATTGTATCTGAAACCATGAGTTTCTGTGAAGTTTCTTCTTTTACATCTGTTGTTTTTTCTTTACCACAACTTGTTAATTGTATAGCCAAGACTAGAAGTAGAACTCTTAAAATTAACTTGTTTTTCATTTTTTTTAAATTTTCAACAAAATTATTTTAGTATTAGAAGTCCACTGACTACTACAAGACATATTTGTGTTGTTATAAGGCATTTTTAAAATAGAAAACGTATTTCAAAATAAGAATAATCTTTCTTTTATTATTTTTGCCGAAATAATAATCATATAATGAAAAATTTAATTTGCATTCTTGGTGTTGCTTTTCTGATGGTTTCGTGCAACAATAAGGATAAAACAGACTTGGAAACAGCCACTACAAAAAACAACTCAAAAACTATTGAATATGATCTTTCTGAAGAAATGGGTTCGACAGAAGGAGCTGGAGCCAAAGCAGACTATATTGATGGAAAAATAAAAAGATGTACTATTAATATTTACGGTGAAATGGGGCAAACTGAAATTATTTACGTTTTTAAAAATAACGAAATTCAGGTTGCTCAGGAAAATCAAACCTATTCTACAGAAGGAGATTCTATAAATAGACAAAAGTGGCAATCTGAAAAAATCTCTTATACAATTGATTATAGTGGTCTTTTAATAAAAAGTAGGGCCGATCAGGAAAAAATTACAAACATATTTGAAGAAGTCCATAAAGTCATTCCTTTTGACTTGAAGTAATATCAGCTTCTTTTAAATATAATCCCAAATAGTCTTATTCTATTATTCAAAAATCTTTTAGTGGTTATCTAAAACATCTATTAAAAATATTTTTGCAAAAATTTTGAGGATTATAAACAACTCGTTTATTCCGTAGGTAATCAAAAATATTTAAAATGAAAAAAATTCTAAATTACATTAGTATTGCAGTTCTTGCATTCACATTATTCTCATGCAACAAAAATGAATGGACCCCAGAAAAGGAAGCTGACTTTAAAAAAGAGATGAAAGAAGGTTTATTATCTCAAGGAAAAGGAATGTTTTCTGATGAACAAGCAACTAACGTGGCTGATTGTGTATTAGAGAAAATAAAAAGCAAAAATTTAAAACCAAACGATTCTAAAAACCCAGGAACTACTATCATGGTAAGACAAATGGGAAAAGATTGCGCACAAGAAGTATTATCTAAAACTAAAAAAAAAACACTTGGGACTCACAAACCGAATCTCAATGCAAAGCTATGCTTAAAACTATGTTTTTGCGCTCTGGTGTAAATAGCTCAAACGCTTCATTTCTTGCTGATTGTGCTATTACCAAAATCAAAGAGCAAAATCTTAGTCCTGCAGATTTAGAAAATCCTAAGAACGAAGATCTGGTTCAGAAAATTGGAAAATCTTGTGGAGAAGAATTAATGAAAAAGAAATAGTTTAAACTCAAATTATAAGTTTATTATTTTTAGCAAAAAACCGTAATTACATTACTGCAATTACGGTTTTTTCTTTATAGCAATTTTCTGCCATTGTGGAATGGTTTCTAACATTGTTTCAGCCAACTCTTTTATGATTTCAGGTTCAAATTGATAATGTTGTTCTTTTACTTTTCCAATTATGTTTCTCTTATAAACCGTTTTTATTCTTAAATTCTCAACTAAATTTACTTTTATACAAATTGAAATAATTTTCTTTGTTTTTCTTTGAATTCCTGCAACAACTATTGTTTCGCATGTTCCAGGATACCAATTAATTATATAAACCTTTGTACCGCCGCTAAAATGTTTTGCGCCTTTTTTAAGTTCTTTATTTTCTCCTAAATAGCTTTCGGCAACTATATTACCTACTAATAGTTGAATTGGCTCATTCTCCTCTTGCATTAACTTTATATTTAAGATAATCGAATAAGTACAAAATTATACAAAATAGATTACTAAAATAACCTATATAAGCCACAAAACCAACAAAATAAGTCAATTATAAAATCAAAAAAACCGTAATTACATCACTGCAATTACGGTTTTTTCTTTATAACAATTTTAATTAATCTCTCTCGATTATACCAAACCTGCTTTAATTAAATATTCAGCAATTTGGATAGTGTTTGTTGCAGCACCTTTTCTTAAGTTATCAGCAACAATCCACATGTTTAAAGTATTTGGCTGGCTTTCGTCGCGACGGATTCTTCCAACAAAAACATCATTTTTACCTTCTGCATATAATGGCATTGGGTAAGTAAAAGTATCTAAATTATCTTGTACTGTTACGCCATCAGTATGGTGTAGAATTTCGCGAACTTCATTTACGTCAAAATCATTAGTAAACTCAACATTCACTGCTTCACTGTGTCCGCCTACAACTGGTACACGAACTGCAGTAGCTGTAACTCTGATAGTGTTATCACCTAAGATTTTTTGAGTTTCACGAACTAATTTCATTTCTTCTTTAGTGTACCCGTTTTCTTCAAAACTGTCACAATGTGGAATTGCATTTCTGTGAATTGGATATTTGTATGCCATTTCACCTTGAACTCCAGCGTACTCATTTTCTAATTGTTTCACTGCTTTTACACCAGTTCCTGTGATAGATTGGTAAGTAGAAACGATGATTCTTTTAATATTGTATTTTTTATGCAAAGGTGCCAAAGTCATTACCATTTGAATAGTAGAACAGTTTGGATTTGCAATAATTTTATCTTCTTTAGTTAAAACATCTGCATTGATTTCTGGAACTACTAATTTTTTAGTTGGATCCATTCTCCATGCAGAAGAGTTGTCAATAACAGTTGTTCCAGCAGCAGCAAATTTTGGAGCCCATTCTAATGAAGTATCTCCACCAGCAGAGAAAACCGCAATGTCAGCTTTCATATCAACAGCTGTCTGTAATCCTACTACTTTATATTTGGTTCCTTTGTATTCAATTTCTTTTCCAACTGATCTTTCTGATGCAACAGGAATTAATTCTGTAACAGGAAAATTTCTTTCTGCTAATACTTTAAGCATTACTTCGCCTACCATTCCAGTAGCGCCTACAACTGCAATTCTCATTTTTATATTTTTAAATAATCAATTAATCTAATTTAGTAAGGCAAAAGTAAGTATAATAAAAGTCTTAGCAAGGTGATTCACAAAAAATAACAAAATGTTATAAAATAAACATTTTGTAAAAAAACCGCCTCTTCAAAAGGCGGTTAAGTTAGACTTAGTGTAGCGGTATTATATTTTTATTTATTTTTTAATAAATCTCTAATCTGTGTCAATAATTCTTCTTGAGTTGGGCCAGCTGGAGGTGGCGGTGCAACATCTTTCTTTTTAGCGTGATTAATTCCTTTTATTATTAGGAATAAAACAAAAGCCACAATTATAAAGTTAATTACTGCCGATAAAAAAACTCCGTACTTTACACCTCCAAAAGCAGTTAATTGTTCAATAGTCGATAAATGTGCAGCATCTAAAGCTGGTTTCAACAGCAATGGCGTGATTACATCTTCAATAAATGAGCTGACAATTTTGCCAAAAGCAGCTCCAATGATCACCCCGACAGCCAGGTCAACCACGTTGCCTTTCATTGCAAATTCCTTAAATTCTGAAAAAAATCCCATATCGTATCTGTTTATATTTATAATTAAGCAATATCGAAAATACGCAATTTTATTGGAAATTCTTAATATTATCTAAAAAATACCCTCTTAACACGCTGCGAAATACTCGTCATTATCTCATACGGAATTGTTTTTAATGCAATAGCCATCTCTATCACAGTCGGGCTTTCGCCAAAAATAATTACCGAATCGCCTTCTTTACAATCGATATTGCTTACATTAACCATCAGCATATCCATGCAGACACTTCCAACGATTTTTGCTTTCTGGTTTTTAATGGTTACATAACCGACTTCATTTCCCCATAATCTCGAAATTCCATCTGCATAGCCAATCGGGATTGTTGCGATTTTTGTTTCTTTTTCTGCCATAAAACGACGTCCATAACCTACGCTATCATTTGCAGGAATTGATCTAATTTGAGAAATTATAGATTTTAAAGTTCCAACATTTTCTAAATATTTCTGTTCTGCAGGATCGTTTGAAACGCCATACAAACCAATTCCTAAACGTACCATACTGTATTGTGCATCAGGAAAATTACTAATTCCTGAAGTATTCAATATATGTCGAATTGGATTGATATTTAATTCTGATACTAATTTTGACGAAAGCTTTTCGAATAATGCAATCTGCTGTCTCACAAAATCAAAATGCTTAGGTTCGTCACTTGTTGCCAGATGCGATAAAATACTCTGAACACGAACCGTCGAATTGCCTTTTAATGTCGCAATCAGTTCATCGATTGTATTGTTTTCAAAACCTAAACGATGCATTCCTGTATCCATTTTGATATGAATTGGATAATCTTTTAAATTCTTTTCTCGAGCAATTTTCAAAAAGGCATTCAGCCCTTTTAAGCTATAAATTTCAGGTTCCAACCCATATTGAATCATAGATGGAAAACTCGTCGATTCTGGATTCAAAACCATAATTGGCACTTTTATACCGCCATTTTTTAGTGATATTCCTTCATCGGCGAAAGCCACACCCAAATAATCCACTTTATGATGTTCTAATAATTTCGCGATTTCCAATCCGCCATTTCCGTAGCCAAATGCTTTTACCATAACCATCATTTTGACATTTGGAGCCAATTTTGATTTGAAGTAATTGAAGTTATGACTAATGGCATCAAGGTTAATCTCTAGAATGGTTTCGTGTGTTTTTTCTTCAAGAAGCGAAACAATTTCTTCAAACTGAAAAGATCTTGCTCCTTTTATTAAAATAGTTTCGTTATTGAAATTCAGATTGTCAATTACTGCAATAAAATCAGCTGTGTTTTTAAACATGGTACTGTTTGGAAACTTAGCTGCAAAAGAAGAAATCGTTGGTCCAATACCAAATACTCGGTTTATTTTATTGTCTGAAATTAATTGGGCAACTTTAGAATATAATTCTTCATTTGTGAATCCGCTTTGGAAAATATCAGATAAAATAACCGTTTTAGAAGCACCTTTTTTCTTCTGACTTTCTAAGAAATCCAAAGCAATTTTAAGTGACTGAAAATCGGAACTGTAACTATCATCAATAATACTGCAATTGTTTATTCCGTTTTTTACTTCAAGTCGCATTCGAACAGGGTAAAGCATCTCAATTCGACTTTGGATTGTCTCCTGATCATATTTAAAATGCAGTAAAACCAATAAACATGAAATCGTATTTTCTATAGAAGCTGAATCGTTAAACGGAATTTCTAAATTGAATTTTTCATTTTTGTAGTGATATTGAATATAGGTATGATCGTTTTTATATTCTCTTTTTTCAATAAAAACATCTGCTTTTTTATCTGTAAAACTCCATGAAAAAAGCTTTCGCGGATGAATCATATATTCTGCTGCAAACTGAGTCAAACATGATTCTACAATTTCTGTTTTTTGATAGATAATAATTGGACAATCTTTAAACAAAAGCAATTTTTCATCAATCTTCTGCACTAAATTTAAAAATCCTTCATCGTGAGCACTTCCAATATTGGTAAGTACTCCTATTGTAGGTTTAATGATTTTCTCCAATTTAATCATTTCGTTCACTGTCGAAATTCCAGCTTCGAAAATGCCCAAATTATGCTTTTCGTTAATGCCTATTACCGAAAGCGGAACTCCAACTTGAGAATTATAGCTTTTTGGACTTCTGATAATATTGTAATCGGGACTTAGTAAGAAGTTAAGCCATTCTTTTACAATAGTTTTACCGTTGCTTCCAGTTAATCCGATCACTGGAAAATGGAAAAGATTTCTATAATAAGCCGCAAATTCTTGAAGGGCAACAAGAGTATTTTCGACCACTAAAAAGTTAGCTTTATCTGCATAGCCTTCTGGAATATATTGAACAACAAAATTCTGAACTCCGTTTTCTATTAGATCCGGAATAAATAAATGAGCATCATTATTAACACCGGCCAGAGCAAAAAATAATGTCTTAGATCCGTTTTGAAGCGAACGGCTATCAATTGAGATATGATCGATTAAAACATCAGCATTTGAGCCAGTCCATTTGGCGTTTAATACTGAAAGCAGGCTTTTTATATTTATGCTCATTTAGAAATTTCTTTTTTTCAAATTTAAAAAAAGGTTTGCCACTAATTTCCCAAATTTTCACTAATTATTCTATTTAATATGAAAGTGCAGAAAAAGAAGGTTTGCCACGAATTACACGAATTCACACGAATTAATTTTAAAAAAAATCGGCGAAATCCGCTTGGAAATTTTTAGCCACAGATTAAAAAGATTATCACTGATTATAATCCTTTTAAATCCTAAAATCTGTGGCTAAAAAATAATTCGTGCGAATTTGTGTAATTCGCGGCAGAAAACATTTAAAAAAAATCTGCGAAATCTGCGTGAAATATTTAGCCATTGATTAAAAAGATCATCACTGATTATAATCTTTTAATCCTAAAATCTGTGGCTAAAAAATAATTCGTGCGAATTCGTGTAATTCGTGGCAGAAAACATTTATTGATTATATTTGTTTTTACACCACAAATTTCCATGTTTTGAAAAAAGTACTTCCGATATTCTCTTATATTTTACATCCGATTTTTATATCGTTATATGCGACTTTATTTTACCTATTCTACAAAGACGATGTTTTTAGCACGAAAGAGAAGTATTTTGTTCTAATACAGATTTTAGTCATTAATATAATTGTCCCAGTCTTATTTTATTTACTGTTAAAATCGACTGGCCATGTAAAATCAATAATGTTAAGTCAGGCTTCAGAACGAACTATTCCGCTTATTTTACAGTGTTTTTTATATATTTTATTGGTAAAAAGAAGTATTGTAATTACGCGTTATCCTGAGCTTCACTTCTTTTTTCTAGCAGCTTTGTTCAGCACGATTTTGGCATTAGTGTGCGTGCTTTTCAAAACAAAAGCAAGTCTTCACATGGTCGCTGTTTCGGGTTTAACGATTTTTGTTATCGGACTAAACATTCATCTTCAGTTGCATAATCCGTATTGGCCAGCTTTGCTTATTTTATTGTCAGGAATTGTGGCTTCATCTCGTTTAGAAATGAATGCGCATACTTCTAGAGAAATACTAATTGGGTTGTTTATTGGAATAATGCCTCAGCTTTTATTTTTATACTTGTGGTTATAAAATATAAAAGATCAATCCAGCATTTAAGGTTTTCATATTGATTTTTTCTCCATTCAAAGTTGTTGCTGACTTAAATAAAGGGCTTAAACCGTAATATATATACACATTCCAAGTGTTATATCCTGCAGAAAGATATGGCCCGTATTGAAATTTATTAATATCAGCATTATTCTTGATTTTATATGTTTTTTCGCCGTCATCAAGAGTAGAAGCATTAGAAAAAACATAACTCAGTTTCACTCCACCATAAATACGCCAGAATTTAGTGCTTTCATAAGTCGAATTACGCCATCTGAATTCGATTGGAAGATCTACAGAATATTGTCTGTAACGATTAGAAACAAATTCTCCATAACTATTAACTCCATAAATTATAGATCCTGACCCATCTTGAGAAATGGTAAGATTCTGATAATAATTTTGATAACTCAAACCTAAACCCGCAGCAATAGCTACAGTTCTGGATTTATTAATGGGCATATCGCGCAAGAAACCTCCTGAAAGTCCAAGAGAAAATTTATTTTGTTTGAAATCTACTGGAATATCGGTAAACATATTATAAGTCACCGAAAAATAAAACTGGTCTTCTCGATACAGGGAATCTATTTTTACAACTGGCTTGATCTCAGGCTTAACGTCTCCTTGTGCAAAAGAGTTAAAAAAAGTGAGTAAAAATAAGCAGCTAAAAATAATTCGCATATCGTGGTTTGGTTTTTTAAAGAAATAATTATAAACAAACGCTTTTCTACGCCCATTTATTTCATATACAAATATAACATAATGCTTTCTCCAGTAGTGATAAGAAACAAAATATTCTCATTTTGATTGCGAATAAAAATAATCGCTGCATTATTTTCAATAAATCACTTCTATGAAATAAAAAATTAATTCATTTTCTTTTTATCTTTTATACCTTTGCAAAGTAATGAAGAAAAAGCAACTCATATTAAGTTTATCCTTTGCTGTAACAATATTGTTCTCGATATTGTTTCAGTCGATACACAGTTATGAGCATATTGTAAAGCAACTTTCAGAAAAGCAGTGCCATCACAATTATAATGATCCAAGTGGCGAAATAACACACCAGCATCACAATTACGATGTTTGTTTTGTCTGTAATTTTGCTTTTGGAAGTTACATTGCGCCAGAAAGTTTTTCTTTTCAATTTCATTCGTTCAATAGCGAAATTCCTTATTTTTTTCCGCTGTCAGAAAAGATTTTTTCTATTTCCACAACTTCGTATTTATTACGAGGACCACCCGTTTCTATAGTTTCTTAATTTCGAATACTCGAAAGAATATTTACCATTTTCTTTTAAATACAAATTCAAAACAACATTGAGTTTCCTAATCCTGTTTTTATTAATTAGGATCAGAATGCTTTTCTGTTAGGTTTAATTTTTCATTTAAAAGAAGAAAATTCAATTTAACTATAGCAAAATTTTCAAATGAAAAAATTCATAATAGCCCTTATTTTAGGGTTTTCGGGCATGCTTAATGCCCAAAATTCGGTTTCAGGAACCGTAACCGATAAACAAAATCAACCATTGCCTGGAGTTTCTGTTTATGCTCCAGAATTACATAAAGGAACTACAACAGACGCAAATGGAAAATACGAATTGAATAATCTTCCAAACGGAAGTCTTCGCATTGCTTTTACTTATGTTGGATATGGCAATCAGAATAAAACGATCGCAAAATTATTGAAGCATAATACTTTAGACATCACTCTTGAAGAATCTATTTTAGAAATGGACGAAGTAGTGGTTTCAACGCCTTTCAATAAACTGCAATCGCAAAACGTAATGAAGATTGAGCATGAAAGCATTAAAACATTACAGCAAAAAGGAACCTCAACTTTGATTGAAGGTTTGGCAACAATTCCGGGAGTTTCTCAGATTTCAACAGGAACTTCTATCGGAAAACCTGTAATTCGTGGACTTAGCGGTAATCGTGTTTTGGTTTATTCTCAAGGCGTTCGTATCGAAAATCAGCAGTTTGGAGATGAACATGGTCTAGGTTTAAATGATGCCGGAATTGAAAGCGTTGAAGTTATCAAAGGTCCAGCTTCGTTATTATATGGTTCTGATGCTTTGGGAGGTGTTTTATATTTCAATCCTGAAAAATTTGCTGATGCTGGCGATTTTAAAGCCAATTTCAGCCAAAAATATTTTACCAATACACAAGGAAGCAATTCTTCTATCGGATTAAAAACTTCTACAGATAATTGGAAATTCTTGGCTCGCGGAAGCTACAACACACATTCAGATTACAAAATTTCAGGTGGCGATCGCGTTACAAACTCTCGTTACAATGAAACAGACTTTAAAACTGGTATTGGCTACAGCAATTCAAGTTTCTCAAGTGTTTTAAGATACAACTACAACAAACTGGATATTGGAATTCCAGAAGACGGAATTGCAGAACAATCTTCAAGCAAAGACACTCAATTTCCAAGACAGGGAATTTTCAATCATTTACTGAGTTTAAACAATGTTATCTTTTTTGAAAATTCAAAATTGGATGTTGATTTAGGTTATATCGCCAATGATAGAAGCGAATTTGAAGACAGCAATGAAGCTTCTCTTCACATGAAATTGAACACTTTCAATTACAATGCAAAATATCATTTCCCTAAATTCGGAAAAATCGAAACTATTTTAGGTGTTCAAGGAATGCATCAAACCAACAAAAATTCTGGAGAAGAATATTTAATTCCAGATGCTACAACCAATGATTTTGGAGTTTTTGGAACTGCAAATTACGAATGGGACAACAGCGTTATTCAAGCTGGATTGCGTTTTGACAACCGTAATATTACTTCGATCGCTCACGGAATTGAAGGTGAAGAAGGTTATTTTCAAGCTTTAGACCGATCTTTTGATAGTTTTAATGCTTCTTTGGGCTATAAAACCAAACTGGCAGAACCGTTAACGCTTCGATTAAATGTAGCAACTGGATTTAGAGCGCCAAACTTAGCTGAATTAACTTCAAACGGTGTTCACGAAGGGACAAATCGTTACGAAATTGGAAATGCAAATCTAAAAACAGAACAAAACGTTCAGACCGATTTGAATTTAGAATACAAAAACACGCACTTTGAATTTTTCGTAAACGGATTCTACAATCACGTAAACAATTATATCTATACGTCGCCAACTGGAGAAGTTAAAGATGATAATGACGTATTTGCGTATGTTCAGGATAATGCTCAATTGTATGGTGGCGAAGTTGGTTTACACTTTCACCCGCATCCGTTAGATTGGTTGCATTTTGAAACTAGTTTTGAAACCGTTACAGGTAAAAAAGAAAACAAAGATTATTTGCCTCTAATTCCTGCAAACAACTGGAACAATACTTTGAGAACTGAATTTAATATCAAAAACTGGCTAAGTGAAGGTTTTGCTTCGCTAAATGTTTCTTCTACTTTCAGCCAAGATAATGTAAGCGGTTTCGAAACGGCTTCTAAAGGTTATACTTTAGTAAATTTAGGTTTTGGAGGAACTGTCAAACTAGGAAAAACAGCTTTCGACATTAACCTAAACGGAAACAATTTATTTGATAAAAAATATATTGCACACCTTTCTAGATTAAAAACAGACGGTATTCCGAATATTGGAAGAAATATCGTTTTGGGAGTTAATTTCAACTTATAAAATTTTCTTAACCGCAAAGAGCGCAATTCCGATAGCCATCGGAATACGCAAGGTCGCTAAGTTTTGTTTATTAAGTAACTTTTAAAAGAATCTCGCAAAGACGCAGAGACGCAAAGTTTTAAAAATTCTTTGCGACTTCGCGTCTCTGCGAGATTAAAAACATTGCGAACTTTGTGTTAAACATATCTCACAAAAAGTTCTATTTTTGTTACAACAGATAAAAACTAACTATGAAAAAAACATTTTTATTAATGGCAATTACAACCGCAGGGGTTTCATTTGGACAAGGTAAAATGCAATATCCACAAACTAAAAAAGGAGAAACTGTTGATGTTTATTTCGACACTAAAGTAAGCGATCCGTACCGTTGGTTAGAAGATGATAAATCTGCCGAAACCGGTGCTTGGGTAAAGGCTCAAAACGAAGTTACTTATGCTTATTTAAATAAAATTCCATTTCGTGAAGAACTTAAAAAGCGAATGGAAAAACTTTGGAACTACGAGAAAATTGGAGCTCCATCTAAAGAAGGAAAATTTACTTATTATTCTAAAAACAACGGACTTCAAAATCAATCTGTAGTTTATAGAAAAGATGAAAATGGAAAAGAAGAGGTTTTCTTAGATCCGAATACTTTTTCTAAAGACGGAACAACTTCACTTGGTGGACTTGATTTTTCTGAAGATGGAAACAAAGCGGCTTATTCAATTTCTGAAGGAGGAAGCGATTGGAGAAAAGTGATTATCATAGATGCGCTTTCTAAAAAAGTTTTAGAAGATACTTTGGTTGATATAAAATTCAGTGGTGTCTCTTGGCACGGAAATGAAGGCTTCTACTATTCTAGTTATGACAAACCAAAAGGAAGTGAACTGTCTGCTAAAACAGATCAGCACAAACTGTATTTCCACAAACTAGGAACTTCTCAAAAAGACGACAAAGTAATTTTTGGAGCAGACAAAAAAAGAAGATATGTTGGCGGGTATGTTACTGAAGACAATCGCTATTTAGTAATTACAGCTGCTAATTCTACTTACGGAAATGAACTTTACATTAAAGACTTAACCAAAGCTAATAGTCCTATTATTACAATCGTTGATAACTTTGATAGCGACAATAGCATCATTACCAACCAAGGCGCTAAATTGTTTATTGAAACAGATTTTAATGCTCCTAACAAACGCATTGTAACGGTTGACGCAGCAAATCCGAAACCTGAAAATTGGAAAGATTTTATTAAAGAAACCAAAGATATTTTATCGCCTTCAACTGGCGCAGGCTATATCTTTGCCAATTATACCAAAGATGCTGTTTCATTTGTACAACAATATGATTACAGCGGAAAATTAGTCCGCGAAATTAAACTTCCTGCAGTTGGAACTGCTGGCGGATTTAGCGGCAAAAAAGACGATAAAACTTTATACTACAGCTTTACCAACTATACAACGCCAGGAAGCATCTATTCTTTGGAGCCAAAATCTGGCAAATCTGAAGTTTATCAAAAACCAAAAGTAGATTTCAAAAGCGAAGATTACGAATCAAAACAAGTTTTCTATACTTCAAAAGACGGTACAAAAGTTCCGATGATTATTACGTATAAAAAAGGAACAAAACTGGATGGTAAAAACCCAACAATCCTTTACGGTTACGGTGGATTCAATATTAGTTTGACTCCAAGTTTCAGCATTGCCAATGCAGTTTGGATGGAAAACGGAGGAGTTTACGCAGTTGCCAACTTAAGAGGCGGTGGTGAATATGGAAAGAAATGGCATGATGCAGGAACAAAGCTTCAAAAGCAAAATGTTTTTGATGATTTTATCGCTGCTGCGGAATATTTAATTGCACAAAAATATACTACATCTGATTATTTGGCTATTCGCGGAGGATCTAACGGAGGTTTATTAGTTGGCGCAACTATGACTCAACGTCCAGATTTAATGAAAGTAGCATTGCCAGCAGTTGGAGTTATGGATATGCTTCGTTACAATGCTTTTACAGCAGGTGCTGGATGGGCTTTTGATTACGGAACTGCTCAAGACAGTAAAGAAATGTTTGAATACTTAAAAGGATATTCTCCAGTTCACAACGTAAAACAAGGAACTCATTATCCAGCAACAATGGTAACTACTGGTGATCATGACGATCGTGTAGTTCCTGCTCACAGCTTCAAATTTGCTTCTGAGTTACAGGAAAAACAAGCAGGAGAAAATCCAGTTTTAATTAGAATTGATGTAAAAGCGGGACATGGCGCAGGAAAATCTGTTGCAGCTAGCATTCAAGAAAGTGTAGATATTCAAGCTTTCACGCTTTATAATATGGGTTTTAAAGCTTTACCAAAGAAATAAGACTTTAAACTGAATTTTTTTAAGCCACGAATTCACGAATTATTTTTCTGAATATCGTGGCTTTTTCTTTGCCTTGAATTACACAAAATTTCTTTTTCTTTTCTCTCCTAGATTTTGCAGATTGAGCAGATTAAAATAATAATCTATTTTAATCTGCACACATCTTTTCAAATTTGCGTGAAATAAATTCGTGCAATCGATACAGATTTTTTAAACATAGAGATTAAAATAATTCGTGAATTCGTGGCTAACTCTTTTAAATAAACCATTTACACTAATTTGAAAACTTAAAGCTTAAATTTTTTTAAGCCACGAATTCACGAATTTTTCTGAATATCGTGGCTTTTTCTTTGGCCTTGAATTACACGAATTTTCTTTTTTTCTTCCTCTCGCAGATTGAGCAGATTAAAATTATAATCTATGTTAATCTGCTTAAATCTTTTTATCTCGATAGCTATCAGGAGCGTGAAATGAATTCGTGCAATTCAACACAACAATTTTAAACATGCAGATTAAAATAAATTCGTGAATTCGTGGCTAACTTTTTTATTTTAAATTTGAGAAAACTTAAAACTTACACAATGGAAATTATAAAATGGGGAATTATTGGCTGCGGGAATGTAACCGAAGTAAAAAGCGGACCTGCTTTTCAGAAAGCTCCAAACTCGGCTCTGGTTGCTGTCATGCGAAGAGATGCCGCGCTTGCCGAAGATTATGCAAAGCGCCACAATGTTCCTAAATGGTATTCTAAAGCTGAAGACTTAATTAATGATCCAGAAGTAGATGCTGTTTATATTGCCACTCCGCCGTCTTCTCATAAAGAATACACCATTTTATGCGCCAAAGCAGGAAAACCTGTTTACGTTGAAAAACCAATGGCTTTAACTTTTGAGGAATGCAACGAAATGATTAGCGCTTGCAAAGAGCATAATGTACCACTATTTGTTGCTTATTACAGAAGAGCTTTGCCTCGTTTTTTAAAAATAAAAGAAATAATCGATCAAGGGAAGTTAGGAAACATTAGGCATGTCAATTGTGTTTTGTATCATCCTTTTGAGCAACGTTATGATGACGAAATCAATCTTCCGTGGACTGTTTTGCCTCATATTTCAGGTGGCGGAATCTTTGTTGATTTGGCTTGCCATACTTTAGATTTCCTAGATTTTGTTTTAGGTCCAATAAAATCAGTTCGCGGGCATGCGACTTCGCAATTAATTGCCTATCCTGCCGAAGATGCGGTTTCCATGTCATTTTTATTCGAAAACGGAATTCACGGATCTGGCATTTGGAATTTTGCGAGTTTTGAACGTTACGACAATACTGAAATTGTAGGCGATAAAGGAAAAATTTCGTTCTCTACTTTTGGAAATGATCCTATCCATATTCAATACGCAAATGGAGAAAAGGAAACCATTACAATTGAAAATCCACTTCATATTCAGCAACCGTTTATTGAAACTGTTATTGCTGAATTATTAGGCAATGAAGGCGCTTCTCCGTCAAAAGGAACTTCTGGCGCCAGAACAACTTGGGTTATTGATCAGGTTTTGAAAGAGTTTAGAGAAACCTCCAAATAATATTTTACAAAGTCATTGCGAGGAACGAAGCAATCACACGCGGGAGTCGACAAAGATTAAGGATATACTTTGCAAAGCATCTAGTGAGATTGCTTCGTTCCTCGCAATGACAAGCAAAAAAAACAAAAAAAGGATATTCTCTCGAATATCCTTTTCTTCAAAAAACTATAAAACTTCTATAAAAAATTATAGGCTGTATTTGATACCTAATGTTAATCCTAAACCTGAAATACCAACATAAGAACTTAAATCGTCTGTTGCTTTTGTATTATCAAAACCTGCAGCATTTGTAACCATGCTATTAGAATTAGCATCAATTTTGCTGTGGTAGTTAGTATGATTAGCTGAATATGAAGCAGCTCTAAATGCAGTTGTAGTATTTAATTTATCTACACCGTTTTCAGTATAATCAGTAGTTTCTTTTGTTTTTCCGTGAACAGTAAAATTACGGTACTCTAATTCTGCAAAAGCCGAAATATGTTTCCCTAATTTGTAAGAAGTACCAATAGCTGCCATAAATCCAATTGTTGCATTTGGCTTAACTACATCTTTAGAGTAAGCATCAGTTTTTGCAACTTGGTTAGCACCTACAAATGTTGTATACTCTCTATTTGTTTTAATATCTAAAGTACCGTGAATAGGAACAATAACTCCAACTTTAGTATAAGGCTCAAAACCATGAGCTTCTCCTAAAAACATTACAAGCGCAGGAGCTAAATCAAAAGCTTTTATTTGTCCTTCAGCAGTAAAACTTACATAAGTAGCTGCAGGACTAGATGCTGGATTGTACGAAATAAGTCTATCTGTAGTTTGAGCCATTGTTTTGCTATTACTGATGTAGTAATTAGCAGACAATTCAACTCCTAAACGTGTAGAAAAACGGTAACCCCCAGTAATTCCACTTCTGAACCCCTGTCCAAAAGATCCCGTTACACTTTCTCTCGAAACTAATTTATTGTTTGCTAAAGTACCTGAGTAAACATCTCTATTAGGAGCCTGTCCTCCTACTTCTGGGAACTCAGTTGAAGCAGTTTGGTTGAAATATGATCCTCCTAATTTAAAATACCAGCTTTCTGGTTTTTCTGTTGTCTGCGCTACTGAAACCATAGAGCAAGCTAATAATCCTAATAAAAATAGGTTCTTTTTCATAATTTTGATTTATTGATTAGTACAAACATAGAATATTTTAACACATTCTTACAGCTTGTAAAGTTAGACTTGGAACGAAAACGTTGTAATTTTGGGCAATATTACTAAAAAAGTATTATGCATGCATATTTTTAACATAAAAAATTAACATTTGTTCAAATTTTAACTGTTAAATTTTTAGTTGAGTTTAAAATTAATCTGCATTTTTTCCAATTCCTGCAATAATTCGTTTGAAATTTTAACCTTCAGACGGCGGCTAGGCATCGTTAATTTGGTTACCACTTTTATTTCTTCAACTTCATTTACTTCTTGTATTTTTGCATTTCCTTCTCCCTCTTCATTTTCACCTTCATCTTCAAAAACAGCATCATCTGCTTCAAAATCGGTTGGAGTTTCTACCTCAATTAAACGCTTTATTTTTTCTAATTCCATAATTTCAAAAGTCACAGAATTCTCTCCTTTATTTTGATTAAACAAATGGCTCAGCTTATGTATAAACTCGGGATGAAGATCTTTAATATTCAAAAGAAGGATCAGTTTTTTAGCGAAAGCTTCTAAAATATCTTGCAGCTGACGAATCTCCACAAACTGCATTCTAGGATCTGATTTTTTACCAGTATCATGATTTACCCAACCATCTTTGATCATTATTTTCAAAAAGGCAAAATTATTTTGAATTAAAAAGTGGCGAAATTTCAAATATTCCTCACCGAAAATCTTAAATTCATAACTTTCGTCATAACCTTCTAAGTTGAAAGCCGCCCAACCTTTTCCATTTTTAGCCACGCGATGCTGTACGTTATTAATGATTCCAGCAAACATTAGATTTTTCCCAACATATTCATTCATGCTTTTCAGCGCTTCCAAACGAGAATTACAGAAATATTTCATTTCAAATCTAAAATCATCAAGCGGATGTCCAGAAATATAGATTCCAACAACTTCTTTTTCTTTCGCCAGTTTTTCCATGGTACTCCAGTCTTCGCATGGCGGTACAACTGGTTCTGCGATTTGCACTTCGCTCGTTTCTCCAAACAAACTTACTTGCGACGAGTTTTCATTTTCTTGAAATTTCGATCCGTAACGCATTGCTTTTTCGTAGAACGTAATTCCGTCACCATCATCGTGGAAATATTGTGCTCTGGTTGTTCCTTCAAAAGAATCAAAACCTCCTGCAAGTGCTAAATTTTCAATCGCTTTTTTATTGGCTGCACGAAGATCAATTCGCTTAGCCAAATCAAAAATAGATTTATATCTTCCGTCTTTTCTGTTTTCTACAATGGTTTCAACCGCTCCTGATCCAACACCTTTGATAGCTCCCATTCCAAAACGAACCGCATAATCATCGTTTACGGTAAATTTGTAGTACGATTCATTTACACATGGTCCTAAAACCTGTAATCCCATACGTTTGCATTCTTCCATAAAGAAAGAAACCTGTTTGATGTCGTTCATGTTATTGGAAAGTACCGCAGCCATATATTCTGCAGGATAATGCGCTTTTAAATAAGCTGTTTGATAGGCAATCCAAGCATAACAAGTCGAGTGCGATTTGTTGAAGGCGTAACTCGCAAAAGCCTCCCAGTCTTTCCAGATTTTCTCTAAAATCTTGGCATCATGACCTTTTGCTGCTGCTTGCTCAACAAATTTCGGCTTCATTTTATCTAGTACATCTTTTTGTTTCTTACCCATCGCTTTACGCAAGACGTCGGCCTCACCCTTTGTAAATCCTGCCAAAGACTGAGACAAAAGCATTACCTGCTCTTGGTAAACCGTAATTCCGTAAGTTTCAGAAAGATATTCTGCACAAGCATCTAAATCGTATTTGATTTCCTCGTCACCATTTTTTCTTCGAACGAAAGACGGAATATACTCCAAAGGTCCCGGACGATAAAGTGCATTCATGGCAATTAAATCTCCAAAAACCGTTGGCTTCAGATCTTTCATATATTTCTGCATTCCAGGCGACTCGTACTGGAAGATTCCAACAGTTTCACCTCTTTGGAAAAGCGCATATGTTTCTTCGTCATCAATTGGGAAAGTATCTGGATTCAGTTCAATTCCTGTTCTATACTTTACCAGTTTTACGGTATCTTTTATCAGCGTAAGGGTCTTCAGACCCAAGAAGTCCATTTTCAGCAATCCGGCACTTTCTGCAACCGAGTTATCGAACTGTGTTACATATAAATCTGAATCTTTTGCTGTTGTTACAGGAACATAATTCGTAATATCCGAAGGCGTAATGATTACTCCGCAGGCGTGAATTCCCGTGTTACGCATCGATCCTTCCAAGATTTTGGCCTGCTGAATGGTTTCTCCTGCCAAATCATCTTCATTGGCAATCGCGATTAATTCTTTTACATTATCAAATTCGTCAGAACGAAGGGCTTTTTTAACCTCTTCTTCACTCTCCGAAATAAAACGCGCCAAATTCCATTTTGACGGCATCATACCCGGAATCAGTTTCGCAATTCTATCGGCTTCAAATAAAGGTAAATCCAATACACGAGCCGTATCACGAATCGCCGATTTGGTTGCCATTTTACCATAAGTGATAATCTGAGCTACCTGTTTTTGACCATATTTGTTGATTACATATTCCATTACACGTCCACGACCCTCGTCATCAAAATCGATATCAATATCGGGCATCGATACACGGTCAGGATTTAGGAAACGCTCAAAAAGCAAGTCATATTTAATTGGATCAATATTGGTAATTCCGAGACAGTATGCAACGGCTGAACCCGCTGCAGAACCACGCCCAGGTCCTACCGATACGTCCATTTTTCTAGCCTCGGCAATAAAATCCTGTACAATCAAGAAATATCCAGGATAACCAGAGTTTGAAATCGTCATTAATTCAAAATCCAAACGTTCCTGAATCGATTCGGTAATTTCGCCGTATCTTCTTTTGGCACCTTCCATGGTAAGATGGCGTAAATAAGCATTTTCACCACGAACACCATTATCTTTTTCATCTTCCGGATCAACAAATTCGTCTGGAATTTCGAATTTCGGAAGCAATACATCACGATACAATGAATATCCTTCAACCTTATCAATAATTTCCTGTATATTGATAATAGCTTCAGGCAAATCGGCAAAGAGTTTTTTCATCTCGTCTTGCGACTTGAAGTAGTATTCCTGATTTGGAAGTCCATAGCGGTAACCACGTCCACGTCCGATAGGTGTTGCCTGCTTTTCACCATCTTTCACACACAATAAAATATCGTGCGCATTGGCATCTTCTTTATTTAAGTAATACGTATTGTTGGTAGCAATTAATTTGACATCATGTTTTTTTGAAAACTCAATCAGGGTTTTGTTGACACGATTTTCATCTTCCTGATTGTGACGCATCACTTCCAGATAGAAATCTTCACCAAATTGTTCTTTCCACCAAATCAACGCTTCTTCGGCTTGATTCTCACCAATATTCAGGATTTTACTCGGAATTTCTCCATATAAATTCCCAGACAAAACCATGATATCGCCTTTGTATTGTTCTACAATTTTGCGGTCGATCCTTGGAACATAATAGAAACCATCAGTATAGGCAATCGAAGCCATTTTTGCCAAATTGTGGTAACCTGCTTTATTTTTAGCCATTAAAACAACTTGGTAACCGTTGTCTTTTTTGCTTTTATCTAAGTGATTTTCGCAGATATTAAATTCACAACCTACAATTGGTTTTACTTCAGTTTCAATTGGTTCTTCTCCAGCTTCAACCAAAGCTTTATTTTTTCCAGAGGCAGCTTTGTTATGGTTCATAACGGCGCTCACAAAGTGGAAAGCTCCCATCATGTTTCCAGTATCGGTCATAGCAACGGCTGGCATTCCGTTTTTAGCTGCAGCGGCCACAATATTTCCAACTCCAATAGTCGATTGAAGAACCGAAAACTGCGTATGATTGTGCAAATGCGCAAATTTTGCTGCTTTAAAATCGGCTTTATCTTCTTCTGAAACAACAGTCTGCTGGCCTTCTCCAGCTAAAGCTTTAAGCTGTTCTCTAATTTTATCAGAAGCCGCTTTTAAATTGATATGTTTTAAACCTATAAGCTTAAACGGCTCTGGATTTCTTTCCTGAAAATCTTTGAAATATTCTTTTGGAACGTCAAGCTCTTCTTTGGTGAAAACCTCTCTTCGAACCAATTCTAAGAAGCAACGCGTAGTTGCCTCAACATCGGCAGTTGCGTTGTGCGCTTCCGCGAAAGGAACATTGAATAAATATTCATGCAATTCGGTCAAAGTTGGAAGTTTAAATTTCCCCCCACGACCTCCTGGAAGCTGTAATAACGAAGCCGTAACTTCAGTACAAGTATCCAAAACAGGAATTGAAGCCATAGTAGAATCTACTCCCATTCTATGGAATTCGGCTCCCATAATATTAACGTCAAAACCTAAATTCTGTCCAACGATGAATTTGGTTTTGCCTAAAACGATATTAAATTTCTCTAAAACTTCGGCCAAAGAGATTCCATCGGCTTCAGCCAATTCAGTCGAGATTCCGTGAATACGTTCAGCATCATACGGAATGTTAAATCCTTCTGGTTTTACCAAATAATCCTGATGCTCGACAAGCTGTCCCATTTCGTCATGAAGCTGCCAAGCTATTTGTATACAGCGAGGCCAGTTATCAGAGTCCGTTATTGGGGCATCCCAGCGTTTTGGTAATCCGGTTGTTTCGGTATCGAATATTAAATACATAGAATTATAAAAAGTCAAGTTTTAAAGCTCCAAATTTCATATCTTTTCACATTGTAAACCATTGACAACATGAAACATAATAAAATGCGAAATGAAAAATCGGAGGAATTCAAATTTACGCTTTTTTTACAGAAATAAAGAAGCTAAAGTTGTTAACAAAAACGTTAATTAAAAGCATTTCGATATGTGATCTAATTCTTTTTTAATCCTAAAAATTCAATAATCCATTTTGGATACTCATTGCACCAAAATGAACACTTTTAAACTGCAGTGTATCCAGAACTTTGCTTTATCAAATTATAACAATTAAAAAATAATAATCATGAAAACAATTTTTATAACAGGCGCATCATCAGGTTTAGGAAAAGCAACAGCAAAATTATTCCACGAACAAGGTTGGAATGTAATCGCAACCATGAGAAATCCTGAAAAAGAAATCGAGCTTTCTCAATTAAAAAATGTAACGCTTTTACCATTAGACGTTACCAATTATGACCAAATCCAAGCTACAGTTCAAAAAGCGCTTGAAATTAGTGATATTGACATTGTTTTTAACAATGCTGGTTATGGACTAATCGGCCCTTTAGAAAGTCTTTCTGATTCACAAATCACCAAACAATTGGACACTAATTTATTGGGAGTAATTCGCGTTACAAATGCTTTTATTCCTTATTTCAGAGAGAGAAAAAATGGTTCATTTATTTCGACAACATCTATCGGCGGATTAATTGCTTTCCCTTTAGGATCAATTTATCACGCAACAAAATGGGGATTAGAAGGCTGGAGCGAAAGTATGGCTTACGAGTTAAATCCGTTTGGAATAAACATTAAAACGGTTTCTCCGGGAGCAATCAGAACAGAATTTTTGCATGGTTCACTTGACACAAGCACTCTTCCTGAATACGAAACAATGACCAATAAAATGTTTGGAAACGTTGACACCATGTTTGAAATGGCCTCAACACCTGAGCAAATTGCCGATGTTGTTTATGAAGCTGCTACAGATGGAAAAAAACAATTGAGATATGTTGCCGGTGAAGACGCAAAAGCGCTTTACAAACAAAGACTTGAAGTTGGAGACGAAGTTTTTCGTTCTGAATTTGGAAAACAATTTTTTGGAGAATAATTCATTCAGACTAATACCGTTCAGGTTTCGAGAAGTCGGACGGTATTAGTCTCTCAAATTTTCATACTTTTATATCATGGAAAAGAAAAACAATAATCCAGCAAAAATCTCTTCTATATCGCAGTTTCATGACTTGCTTCGCCTACCGAAACCCCTTCACCCGATGGTAAGTTTGGTAGACAATACACAATTAGTCATAAATGAAGAAATAGCAAACCAAGCTTTTTTATTTGATTTTTATAAGATCTCTTATAAGTTTTCTACCAAAGGAAAAATGGGCTATGGTCAAGGCTATTATGATTTCAACGAAGGCGGACTCATGTTTGCTTCTCCAACTCAGTTAATTTTTACTGAAAATGAAGAAGGTGCTAAATATGGTGGCTATACACTTTTATTTCATCCTGATTTTATTAGAAATTATCCTTTGGGAAAAAGCATCAAAAAGTATGGTTTCTTTTCTTATGACACCAATGAAGCGTTGCATCTTTCAGACAGTGAAAAAACAATCATCATTGGATTATTGCAAAGCATCGACAACGAACTCAATACTGCAATTGATGAAATGAGCCAGGATGTGATCGTTTCTTACATTGATGTTCTGCTGAATTATAGCAATCGTTTTTACAAACGCCAATTTATTACGAGAAAAACTGTCAGTCATGATTTGTTATTAAAAGTCGAAGAAACGTTGGACAATTATATTAGCAACGCAGAAACCTTAAAAAGAGGATTGCCTACAGTAGAATTTCTGGCTTCGCAGATTAATGTTTCGAGTCATTATTTAAGCGACATGCTTCGCAATTTAACTGGATTAAATGCACAACAGCATATTCATTCAAAATTAATAGAAAAGTCAAAAGATTTCCTAATCACGACCAATCTTTCGGTAGCAGAAATTGCTTATCAATTAGGTTTTGAATATCCACAATCATTCAGTAAATTATTCAAAAAGAAAACCAATCTTACTCCGTTAGAATTTAAAAATTCATTGAATTAATTTTCAAAAACATTACTTTCAAAAAATCAGTTTTTGCTTCAAAAAAACATAAAATTTCATAAAAATACACTTCTTGGATGTCGTAGTATTTTGATGTTTTATTGAATCTAAATAACGCCCAAAAAACTCCTTTCAAAGCTTTAAAAAACTCAAAAAGCGCTCTTTTAGCAAAGATTTTAAAACTAGCAATTATTACTATTTTTATGTAATTTGTTAGATTTTTTCAATCAAATCCTTACATTTTGTATTGATTTTGAGATAAATTTGCAAACTATTAAAACAAAAAACAAACAAGGAAAATTTAAGCCGAAAAAGAAAAGCTAAATCAGTTTCTTTATCATTATTCTTTCAAATTTTAGTCTGCAGAAGGCATTTGGCAATTTGTAATTTAGTTTGGGTATCGTATATAATGAAATATCGAAATTGACGCTTTTTTATCTTTTTTTACTTTTGTTTTGCTATTATAATGAACAGGAAATTGCTGTGGTTATAGAAATTACAATTAAAAAAAACAAAAAATGAGTAAGACATTATTTGACAAAGTATGGGATTCACATGTTGTGCGTAAAATTGAAGATGGACCAGATGTGTTTTTTATTGACCGCCATTTCATTCATGAAGTTACGAGTCCTGTTGCTTTTTTAGGATTAAAATCAAGAGGCGTTAACGTATTATACCCGGAACGTACTTTTGCAACTGCCGACCACAATACACCAACCATAAACCAACATTTACCAGTTCAAGATCCGCTTTCTGCAAACCAGCTTAAAGCTCTTGAAGACAATGCAAACGAATACGGAATTTCGCACTGGGGATTAGGTCACCAAAAAAATGGAATTGTACACGTAGTTGGTCCTGAAAACGGAATCACTTTGCCTGGTGCTACTATTGTATGTGGAGATTCGCATACGTCTACTCACGGTGCTTTTGGAGCTATCGCTTTTGGTATCGGAACATCTGAGGTTGAAATGGTGCTTTCTACTCAATGTATTATGCAGCCAAAACCAAAGAAAATGCGTATTAACGTAAACGGTAAATTAAGCAAAGGTGTTGGACCAAAAGACGTTGCACTTTATATTATCTCTAAATTAACTACTTCTGGAGGAACTGGTTACTTTGTAGAATATGCTGGTGATGTTTTTGAAAACATGACTATGGAAGGTCGTATGACAGTTTGTAACTTAAGTATCGAAATGGGTGCTCGTGGAGGAATGATTGCTCCTGACCAAACTACTTTCGATTTCTTAGAAGGAAGACTTTACGCTCCAAAAGGTGAAGCTTGGACAAAAGCTGTTGAATACTGGAAAACACTAAAAACTGATGCTGATGCTGTATTTGATGCTGAATTAAACATCAAAGCGGAAGACATCGAACCAATGATTACTTACGGTACAAACCCAGGAATGGGAATTGGTATCACAAAACATATCCCAAGTGCAAAAGAAGTTGAAGGCGGTGAAGAAACTTACAAAAAATCTTTAGCATATATGGGCTTCAACGAAGATGATGTAATGATTGGAAAACAAATCGATTACGTTTTCTTAGGAAGCTGTACAAACGGACGTATTGAAGATTTTAGAGCTTTTGCTGAAATTGTAAAAGGAAGAAAAAAAGCAGATAATGTTACAGCTTGGTTAGTTCCAGGTTCTCACGTTGTTGAAGCTCAGATTAAAGAAGAAGGAATTTTAGATATTTTGACTGAAGCTGGTTTTGTATTGCGTCAGCCGGGATGTTCTGCTTGTTTAGCAATGAACGACGATAAAGTTCCTGCTGGAAAATACGCAGTAAGTACTTCAAACAGAAACTTTGAAGGCCGTCAAGGTCCTGGTTCAAGAACTTTGTTAGCGAGTCCGATTATGGCTGCTGCAGCTGCTGTTACAGGAAAACTAACAGATCCAAGAGAGCTTTTTTAATTTTAGATTGAAGATTTTAGATTTTAGATTGCTGATGTAACTAAATCCAAATGTCTTCAAATGAAATTGACTAACATTATTAAAACAAAATATTTTAGATTCAAAGTTTTACGTTTTCAAAAGAAAATCTAAAATCTAAAATCTAAAATCTAAAATTCCAAAAAATGGCATACGATAAATTTAATATACTTACAAGCAGCGGTGTACCGTTGCCAATTGAGAACGTAGATACAGATCAAATCATTCCAGCTCGTTTCTTAAAAGCTACAAAACGTGAAGGTTTTGGAGACAATCTTTTTAGAGACTGGAGATATAACGGAGACGATACTCCAAAATCAGATTTCGTTTTAAACAATCCTACTTATAGCGGGAAAATCTTGGTTGGGGGGAAAAACTTTGGTTCTGGATCTTCTAGAGAGCACGCTGCATGGGCAGTTTACGATTACGGATTCCGTGCTGTAGTTTCTAGTTTCTTTGCAGATATCTTCAAAGGAAACTGTTTGAATATTGGTGTTTTGCCAGTACAAATCAGCCCAGAATTTTTAGCTAATATTTTCAAAGCTATCGAAGCTGATCCAAAAACAGAATTAGAAATCAATCTTCCAAACCAAACCATTACTTTATTGTCAACTGGTGAGCAAGAATCATTCGCTATTAACGGTTACAAAAAGAACAATTTAATTAATGGTTTTGACGACATTGATTACTTACAGGATATGAAGGAAGATATTAAGGCTTTCGCCGATAAACTTCCGTACTAATAGAAATATCATTCAGTCTATTAGACCCGACAGGCTTCAAAAACCAGTCGGGTCTTTCTAAAATATAGAATGCAGATAAAACAGATTTGCTATCGCAAAAACGCTGAAAAAAAACAGATTCTTTTTTTAGCTAAAACAAAAATCCGCGTAAATCCGCGTCAAATTAGAAACTGTTTATCAAACACAGTTAGAAATATAGAATATCAATATGGAAAAAAGAAAAATTGAAATAATGGATACGACGCTTCGTGATGGTGAACAAACCTCAGGAGTTTCATTTTCTGCTGCAGAAAAACTAACCATTGCGCAATTGTTGCTGGAGGAATTAAATATTGATAGAATCGAAATTGCTTCTGCCCGCGTAAGCGAAGGAGAATTTCAAGCCGTAAAAGGCATCACTTCTTGGGCTGAAGAAAAAGGATACATCAACAGAATTGAAGTCCTTACATTTGTTGATGGAGGCGTTTCAATTGATTGGATGAAAAAAGCAAGTGCTAAAGTTCAAAATTTGTTGACAAAAGGTTCAATGAATCACTTGACGCATCAGTTGAAAAAAACGCCCGAACAACATTTTTCAGAAATTGCTCAAATTATTGCTTTAGCTAAAGAGAATAACATTGAAACCAATGTTTATCTAGAAGACTGGAGCAACGGAATGCGAAATTCTCCTGAATATGTCTTTCAATTTTTGGAGTTTTTATCGACTCAGCCAATCAAAAGAATTTTACTTCCTGACACTCTAGGAGTTTTAATTCCGTCTCTAACTTTTGAGTTTATTTCAAAAATCAGAGCAAAATATCCAAACATTCATTTTGATTTTCATGCGCATAACGATTACGATTTAAGCGTTGCCAACGTTATGGAAGCAATAAAAGCAGGAATCAACGGACTTCACGTAACCGTAAACGGAATGGGAGAACGTGCTGGAAATGCGCCTCTTGAAAGTACTGTTGCCGTAATTAATGATTATCTGCCAGAAGTAAATATCGGCATTAAAGAAACTTCGTTGTATTCTGTAAGTAAGCTGGTTGAAACTTTTACGGGTTATAGAATTCCTGCAAACAAACCAATTGTGGGCGACAATGTTTTTACCCAAACTGCTGGAATTCATGCTGATGGCGACAATAAAAACAATCTTTATTTTAATGATTTGCTTCCGGAACGTTTTGGAAGAAAACGAAAATACGCCCTTGGAAAAACTTCTGGAAAAGCTAATATCGAAAAAAATCTTCAGGAGTTAGGTCTAAAACTTAACAACGAAGATTTGAAATTGGTTACCCAAAGAATTATTGAATTGGGCGACAAAAAAGAAACCGTGACTAAGGAAGATCTTCCATACATTATTTCTGATGTTTTGGACAGTCATACTTACGAAGAAAAAATAAAAATCGAGTCCTATATATTAGTACACTCAAAAGGAATGCGTCCGTCTACTACTTTGTCATTAAATCTTAATGGAGAAATAATTGAGGAAAATGCACAAGGAGACGGTCAGTTTGATGCTTTTATGAATGCTTTATCCAAGATTTACAAAAGCAAAAAATTAACGCTTCCAAAATTAATCGATTATGCTGTGAGAATCCCTCCGGGAAGTAGTTCTGACGCCTTGTGCGAAACCATTATCACTTGGGTCAACAACGGAAAAGAATTCAAAACCCGCGGATTAGACTCAGATCAAACCG
Organism: Flavobacterium tistrianum; assembly: GCF_003254545.1. GTDB lineage: Bacteria > Bacteroidota > Bacteroidia > Flavobacteriales > Flavobacteriaceae > Flavobacterium > Flavobacterium tistrianum. Next base: position 11,154 of record NZ_QJRH01000071.1, on the reverse strand, counting down.
TTGCAGCTATTATTGCAACGCAAAAAATGCTTAACATTATAACTTAAATATAGGTTCAAAGGAACAAAGGGACAAAGGCTAAAAACAGTTTTCATCCCAACATCCTTTGCGCCTTTGAACCTTTGAACCTTTGAACCTTTTAAACAAAAAAGAATGAAATTAAACATAGCCCTTTTAGCCGGAGACGGAATCGGACCAGAAGTAATAAATGAAGCTGTAAAAGTATCTGATGCTGTTGCGAAAAAATTTGGACATGAAATTACTTGGAAACCAGCTTTAACTGGAGCAGCTGCGATTGATGCTGTAGGAGAGCCTTATCCAGATTCAACACACGAAGTTTGTAAAAATGCTGATGCCGTTCTTTTTGGAGCGATTGGCCACCCAAAATACGATAACGACCCTTCTGCACCTGTAAGACCAGAGCAAGGTTTATTAAAAATGCGTAAAGCATTAGGTTTGTTTGCAAACGTGAGACCAACTTTTACATTCCCGTCATTATTAGATAAATCTCCTTTAAAAAGAGAAAGAATTGAAGGAACTGACTTAGTTTTCTTAAGAGAATTAACAGGCGGAATTTACTTTGGTGAAAAAGGAAGAAAAGATAACGGAGATACAGCTTACGACAACTGCGTTTACACAAGAGAAGAAGTACAGCGTTTAGCTAAAAAAGGTTTCGAATTAGCAATGACTCGCTCTAAAAAATTATGCTGCGTTGACAAAGCAAACGTTTTGGAAACCTCACGTTTATGGAGAGAAACGGTTCAGGCAATGGAAAAAGACTATCCCGAGGTTGAAGTTAGCTACGAATTTGTTGATGCTGTAGCAATGCGTTTGGTTCAATGGCCAAACTCTTATGATGTATTAATTACTGAAAACTTATTTGGAGATATTTTAACAGACGAAGCTTCTGTAATTTCTGGTTCAATGGGATTAATGCCTTCTGCTTCTATGGGAGCTGAAGTATCTTTATTTGAACCTATTCACGGTTCATATCCGCAAGCTACAGGATTAAATATTGCAAATCCAATGGCTACTATTTTATCTGCTGCTATGATGTTCGAAAACTTCGGATTGATGGAAGAAGGAAAAGCGATGAGAGATGCTGTAAACAAGGCTTTAGAAGCTGGAGTAGTTACTGAAGATTTAGCAAACGGAGGCAAAGCATATGGCACTAAAGAAGTTGGTGACTGGTTAGCTACGAATGTATAAAAGTTAATTTTGTTTCAAGTTTCAAGTTCTGGAACGTGAAACCTGAAACAAAAAAAGGGATCAACGAAAGTTGATCCCTTTTATATTTTAGAAAAAAAACATTAATATTCTCTTCTGTTTCCGCGATCTCCGCCACGGTCGTTTCCATAACCACCACGATTGTTTCCTCCGCGGTTGTTATTAAAACTTCTTCTTTCGCCTTCTGGTTTTGGTTCAGATTTATTTACAACGATTGTACGACCTGAAACAACAGCACCGTTCAATTCATCGATAGCTTTCTGAGCTTCGCTATCATTTGGCATTTCAACAAAACCAAAGCCTTTACTTCTTCCAGTAAATTTATCAGTAATAATTTTAACAGAGTCAACTGTTCCATAAGCCTCAAAAGACTCTCTTAAATCTGCTTCCTCAATACTGAATGGAAGGCTTCCAACGAAAATATTCATAGATATTTATTTATAATAAGAAACAAATGTAGTCTTATTTATATCTAATCCACTATCTTATCAATTTATTTAAGTTTTTATTCTGATTTGAAGCAAACTTTAATTGTTAACTGGCACAAAGTTTCCTCCTGAAGTCACTGGAATTTTATAGAAAACTCCTTCCGAAAAATGTATAGTTTGCTTTTCGGCATTAGGATCAGTATTAACTGCTGTAAATTTAAACGTCCCCGAAATAGTATTATCAACAGTATTATATTCTGTAACAACAATTTCTCCATTTCCTTTGCCAGTTCCAGTGCTAAATTCTGCTTCTTGTCCTTTATAACCGTTTTTGTAAACGGCTTTTGTATTATCATTTATTCCTAAAACATATGTTTTCTCATCTGGTTCAAGAATCTGAAATTTTATCTTTTCGTAACCTAAAGAACCTTCAATAGTAAAAAAGCCACTCGATTCGGTTCCAGCTTCGTAGACTTGTGCTCTCCAAAAAGCATTATCTTTTAAGGCCTGAAAAGCTGGATTATTAAATCTTATATCCTCTGTACAAGATACAAGCAGTAGTAAAAGTGATAAAAAGTAAAAGTATTTTTTCATATTTAAAATGAATTTGATGCAAAAGTATCGCATTAAGAGCTAAATACTTAAATTAAAAAGTCAAAAAAAAGCTAAAAAAACGACTCAAATATATTTAATCTCTTTTAAAACGTGTTTTTCATAAAAAAATTATATCTTTGCGCCCTTAATTAACAGAGGTCGAGTACCTCAAAATTTAATCACTAGATTATGTCAGTAAAAATTAGATTACAAAGACACGGTAAAAAAGGAAAACCTTTTTACTGGGTAGTAGCTGCAGATGCACGCTCAAAAAGAGATGGTAGATACTTAGAGAAAATCGGTACTTACAATCCAAACACTAACCCAGCAACTGTTGAGTTAAACCTTGACAGCGCAGTTAAATGGTTACACAATGGTGCTCAACCAACTGATACTGCTAGAGCTATCCTTTCTTACAAAGGTGCTTTATTGAAACACCACCTTGATGGAGGAGTTCGTAAAGGTGCTTTAACGCAAGAGCAAGCAGATGCTAAATTAACTGCTTGGTTAGAAGCTAAAGCTGGTAAAGTTGATGCTAAAAAAGATGGTTTATCTAAAGCAAAAGCTGATGCTAAAGCTACAGCATTAAAAGCAGAGAAAGAAGTTAACGCTAAGCGTATCGCTGATGCTGCTGCTGCACAAGCTGAAGCTGCTGCCGCTGCACAAGCTGCTGAGGCTACTGAAGAAGTTGCTGAAGCTACTGAAGAAGCTCCTGCTGCTGAAGAGAATAACGAAACAACTGAAGCATAATTTTTACTTGGCGATAATGCGTAAAGAAGATTGTTTTTATTTAGGTAAAATCGCTAAAAAATTTAGTTTCAAGGGTGAAGTCTTAGTCTATTTAGACACAGATGAACCTGAGTTATACGAAAATCTGGAATCAGTGTTTGTTGAAAACAACAAACACTTGGTTCCTTTTTTTATTGAAACTAGCTCTTTACACAAAAACGACTTTCTTAGAGTCCGTTTTGAAGATGTAAATACCGAAGAAGATGCAGATGCTCTAGTTGGCTGCCCTATTTATCTTCCTTTAACTATGTTGCCAAAACTTACCGGCAACAAATTCTACTTCCACGAAGTTATTGGCTTTGAAATTGAAGACAAACGTTTGGGTGTTTTCGGAAAAATAACTTCTATAAATGATTCAACTGCACAGCCTCTCTTTGAAGTTTTAAATGGTGAAGTTGAAATCTTGGTTCCTATGATTGATCAATTTCTAGTAAAAATCGATCGTGAGAACAAAAAAGTCATCATGGATCTTCCTGAAGGATTGGTGGAAATGTACTTGTAAAAAGTTTTCAGTTTTCAGTCACAGTTTTCAATTGTGTACTTTCTTAAATATTTACTTAATTTTTCAGCAATGTCTATATTCAGTTTTAAGCAATTTTCTATAAATCAAGATCGTTGTGCTATGAAAATAGGCACAGATGGTGTTTTACTTGGTGCCTGGGCTCCTATTAATCATAATCCTTTTAGCATTTTGGATATTGGTGCAGGAACGGGAATTATTGCTTTAATGCTAGCACAGCGAACTCATGCGGAACAAATTGATGCTCTTGAAATTGATGAAGAGGCGCACGAACAGGCTGTAGAAAATTTTGAAGCTTCTCCTTGGGGCGATCGTTTATTTTGTTTTCATGCTGGTTTAGATGAATTTATTGACGAACCAGAAGATGAATATGATTTAATCGTTTCGAATCCTCCTTTTTATGCTGAAGATTATAAAACTGAAAACGAACAACGCGATTTAGCTCGTTTTCAAGACGCAATGCCTTTTGAGGAATTAGTCGAAGCAGCAGATTTATTACTTTCAGAAAACGGAATATTTGCTTTGATTATTCCTTTCAAAGAAGAAGAAAAATTTATTGCTCTGGCAAAAGAATCTGAACTTTATCCATTAAAAGTTACAAGAGTTAAAGGAACTCCAAAATCGGAAATTAAACGCAGTTTATTGGCTTTTAGCCGGAATGAAGTTCCTGAAATTGAAACAGATGAACTTGTTATTGAAACAGACAGACACGTTTATACTCCCAAGTATATTGAGCTTACTAAAGATTTTTACTTGAAGATGTAAAACATATTTCTAGATTTAAAATTCATATCGGACAAATTTTTTTTTAAACTTGTTCAAAAATGCTTTTAAACTGATACAGAATTCGTTCGATTAAACGCAGATCTTCAGTTACAATCTCTGCACTTCCTTTCATTTCCTGCTGAAAAGCAATCTGTTTATCGTATGATGTTCTGAGCCCCTTTGGAAGTGCAACATCAATAAGAAGATTTCCATCTTTATCGGGCACCAGTGAAATGTTTTTTATTTCTCCTTTTAAGACGCCAAATTCTCTGTCAGGATAATTGGCCAGACGGATATTTACACGCTGCCCCACTTTGATTTTTCCTGAATTTAAAGCCGGCGCTTTTACTTTTCCTATAAAACTGTTTCTGGCATCTGGGATTATAGAAAAGACATTGTCTCCAACATTTATAGTCTGATTTTCATTCCAAACCTGAAGAAAAGTTACTTTTCCGCTAATGGAAGATTTTAACGCATATGCCAATTCCCAGTCCCTTATCACTTTTTTGAGCTGATAAAAAGACTGCGACATGCTACGCCCAAGGTTAACTTCTTCTCTGGTACTATTTATCTGCGAATTCTGGCTTGATTTTGTATTATCAATCAGAGAAGACCTTAATTGGGAAATTGACGACAATAAACCCCTATAATTCTTTTGAGCTTGAAGAAAACCCAGTTTTTTGGCTTCCATTTCTTGGGCAGAAATAATTCCTTTATTAAATAAAGTTTCAAAGCGTGCCACTTCATTTTTCTGAAGTTCTAATTCGCTTTCGTTAAGCTGTTTTTGCTGCAGCAGAATATCAAGTCTCTCCTTTATCTGAATTTTCTCCGAACTCTGTGCTTTGCTTTCAACTTCGAAAGGATGCAGGCTCTCATTAAGCTGCTGTGCCTGGTAATCTTTCTGAAATACAGCAAAAGCACTTTCAATTTCACCTAGCTGTGTGTTTTTTAGCAATGCAAATGGAAAAGCTTTCTCAGGGCTATTAATATCATAACCATCCACAATCTCTTTCAGCAGGAAAACATCTTTATAATTCGCCGTGTTTTCAATAATGGCCAGCGTACTGTTTTTAGGAACCTCTGTTTTATCTTTTACTAAAATCGCTTCAATTCGCCCAGAAGATTTTGACACAATCTTCTCCGGCGGAATATTTGTAGTGATAACTATTTCTGTTTTTACCACATCGGGATATTTGACAAACCAGGAAACAAAAAATAGCATGATTATTATGGCAAATATTAGAACGGTTCCCCATCGTATCATCCAATGCGGCACTTTGGTCAGGATATCCTGAACCTCTTCGCTTCTTAATTCAAATGTATCGTTATTCTCTGCCATGACTAATTTCCTAATTGCAACTGATTCTTAACCAATTCAAAATAATTTCCTTTTTGTTCTACCAATGACGAATGGCTTCCTATTTCGATAATTTTTCCTTTCTCCAAAACTACAATCTGGTCTGCATTCATAACCGTGCTAAGTCGATGCGCTATTACAACCACGGTTTTATCTTTGAAAAAGATATCTAGTTTTTTCATAATCTCCTTTTCATTATTAGCATCAAGGGCTGAAGTTGCTTCATCAAAAAATAAAATTTCAGGATTTTTATAAACTGCGCGAGCAATTAGCAAACGCTGTTTTTGTCCAGTGCTCATTCCTATTCCCTCTGCTCCTATTTTGGTATTAAAACCTAAAGGAAGTTCGCTGATGTATTCTCTAATATTGCCGACATCTGCTGCATACATTAATCTCTCTTTGTCAATATAATCCACTCCAAAAGCAATGTTATTAGCAATTGTGTCACTAAAAATAAAGCCTTCCTGCATTACAGCACCAATATTAGATCTCCAAGCATTTTGCGATATGTTTTTAAGCTGTGTATTGCCAATTAAGACTTCTCCTTTTTCGGGTTCGTAGAACTTCAGAAGCAGTTTCATTAAGGTTGTTTTTCCGCTTCCGCTAACTCCTACTATTGCGGTTACTTTATTTGATGGAATTATTAGACTCAAATTATCTAAAACAGGAATGTCCGAGCCCAAATAACGAAAAGTAAGATTTTTGATTTCGATATCTACATCTTGCGGCACATCGCTTGTCTGATGGATTTCCTGCTGCAATTCATCTTCTTTCTGGTGAATTTCGGACAATCTAGCAAGCGAAATCGTTGCGTCTTGTAATTCTCGCACAAACTCTATTAACTGAGTAATCGGACCATTTAAACTTCCAACTATTGCACTTATAGCGAGCATCATCCCCAGTGTAATAGAACCATCTATTACCAGTTTAGCCGAAAGGAAAATGATAAATATATTCTTTAATTCATTAATAATCGAAGAACCAATTGTTTGTGTCTGCTCTAAAATCAGTCCTTTTATCGAAACTCTAAAAAGCCTTGCCTGAACATATTCCCAGCCCCATCTCTTTTGTTTTTCAGCATTATGGAGCTTAATTTCCTGCATTCCGTTTATCAGTTCCATTACTTTACTTTGCTCTTTTGAAACCTCAGCAAACCGTTTATAATCTAGTGCTTTTCTTTTTTTCAAAAACATCACTATCCAACCAAAGTAAAGAAGGCTTCCTCCAAAGAAAACAAGAAATATTTGCAAATTGAAATAGGCTAAAACAGCTCCCATAACAAACATATTGATTACAGAAAAGAGAACATTAAGCGATGATGTGGTAAGTATTTTTTCGATACGTCGATGATCATTTATTCGCTGCATAATATCTCCCGTCATTCTCACATCAAAAAAGGAAATTGGAAGATTCATTAATTTGATAAAGAAATCAGAAATAAGAGAAATATTGATTCTCGTTGATAAATGCAATAAAATCCAGCTTCTGATAAGTTCTAGACCTGTTCTTCCTGCAAAAACAAAAAGCATCGCAAAGAGAATCAGATAAATAAAATGGATATTCTGGTTTTGAATGCCAACATCGACAATACTTTGGGTTAAAAATGGAAAAATCAGGTTAAGCAAACTACTTGCTAAAAGTCCTATTGCAAGCTGGATAAGAAATGATTTGTATTGAAACAAATACTTGAAAAGAAACCTAAATCCTAATCCAGAATTTTCTTCTTTATCAAAATCAGATTGAAAAAATTTAGGAGTTGCTTCAATCAGCAATGCAATTCCTTCTTTCGTTTGATCGTCGGCATTGTTACCAATCCAAAACTTTACAAATTCTTCTTTATTGTAGTCCAAAAGACCAAAGGCGGGATCTGAAATGTAATATCTCCCTTTTTTAATTTTATAAAGAACTACATAATGATTATCATTCCAGTGCAGAATACATGGCAATGGGGCTTCTTCAATTCTTTTAACAGACAATTTTACGCCCAAGGTTCTAAATCCAATTTTCTCCGCGGCACCACTCAAAAAAAGCAAATTACTTCCTTCACGAGTTGTTTCGCTAAAATCTCTCAACTCTTGAATATTGATTGTTTTACCGTAATATTTAGCAATAATTTTTAAACATGTCGGGCCACAATCCTTTTGATCAGCTTGTCTATAATGAATGAATTTTTTCAATTGTTTTTGATTTATTAATGGCCAAATTAAGAAAAAAAATTCTTGTTAATCCATAAAAAAAACAGAGAAGACCTAAATCTTCTCTGTTTCAATATTTAAAAACAAATTTGTAGCAACACAATTTCTTTAGGACATGGCCGCGGTTACCCTAACCAAATAAAAACAACCTAGCGGCCAACTCCTAAGAATCTCAGTACCAATCATCAATACTGAGAATATGCTCAATGTTCCACGATCGAGCGCCTATACATTCAAAAAAAACATGACTAAATTCTAAATAAGGCTATATCGTATTACTTTTAAAAAAGTTAAAAATCAACAACAAAGACGACTTGTATCACAAATACCCGATGATGTATTTAGCGGACAAGTTTCGCCTGGTGGTATTAAAAAACATCCTGCTTCTAAAGCATAAACCCAGCATTCTGGAATTCCTCCCTTCATGGTTTTCTGCTCATTTTTATTAATGCATTGAGCACCTTCTAGGTTTAAAATCTTCTTTAACATAATTAATACCATTTTTATATAGCAATAGTGTTTTATCTATTGCTAGTTAATATTAAAAATTAGCAAGCAGCGTATTTCTCAACAGCAGTATCATGACAATTGAGTTCTTGTAGATACTCATTTCCCAAAATGTTTTTCTGCTCTTTTTTTGTCAGCTTTCTTGTTTCTTTGCTTCTTAAAATCTTTTCTAACATAACTGGCTATTTACATTTTTTGGTTTAAGCCTCAAATCTGTAATAACTTGCTGCTTAAAAAATTCTCCTTAACAGCTTCCGATATAGTTACTTGGTATACAGTTCCAGTGTACTGGCATTGTTCCAAATTCTGTACATCTTTTAGCCTTAAATCCGTCTTCACAAATCGGAGCACGATCTCCATTTATTGTTTTCAGTTCATTAGCAGTCAATTCTACCGCACCTTTCAATTTCAAAATATTCTTTAACATAACTGCAGGTTTTTAATGGGGTTATTCTCTTCTATTTGAGCAGTCGAAGCTTCTGCATTTTTTAAGCTATTTTTTCTAAAACTTGAACTTCTTCCACATAATCATTTAAGAAATATTTTAACTCGTTCAATTCATATTCATTAGGAAATAGCCTTTCGTTGACAATTTTAATAGGTGTATAATTAAAATTGTTTATAGAGCACCAATCATATTGTTTCTGAATTTCCTGATTTATCATCATACTTACAGAATCAACATTCCATTTTTTAAGCCATTTTTTGTGAGTCATTCTCTTAATGTACCAATCAGAAATTGCTTCAACCGTTTTTCCAGGTGATGTTCTGTTAATAGTTAAAAGTCTTTCTACAACTGCTTTATAAGGGTTATCGTTGTTTTCAGGATTAATATTAAAGAGAACATTCAAAAATATTTTGTCTGGAAACTTCAACACGAGATCAAACGCTTCTTGAAAAGTTTTATAACAATGTCCACAGCTTGGACTAAGAATTACAGAAAGTCTTACTCCTGCATTTTTATTGCCAAATGTCAACCCTCTCAAGTCTTCAAATCCTTTTGTATATTTTACTTTTTTAGACAAGAAGTTTAATAGCGAATAATTTCGTTTGAATTTTTTAAGTTCTTTCAAAGAGTTTTCATTCTCAAGTAATTTTTTAATCATTACTTTAACAGCAGCCCAAATTGGTATTAAAAGCAATAAAGAGAATACATAAGGGAAGATTTCATTAAAACTGAAACTCAATGTAAAAAGATCTGACGAAAACCAAACAACACTTTGAACTAATATTAAAAATGATATTGCCAGACACATTATACACCATTTTTGAATCTCAAACTTTTGAATCCAGATTGAACAAACTATTATTGGAATAGCCAAGAGACTTAAAAATCCAACAAAAATTGCCGAATTTAAAGGTTGAACCAATATTGCAATAATGCTTGAACTAAAGAAAAGCAATGGCAAATCTGAAAAACTCAACCATCTATTTGCTATATCATCATTGAAGCTTATTACAGAATGACAAGAAGAATTAGAACTGAGATTACAAAATTTTGAAATTACAGTGTTTTTAACTCCCCATCTTTCCTGAACAATAAATATGCTTACAATTAGTCCTAAAACTGATGTTGTCAAAAAAGAAGCGCTAAACCAATCAAAACGATTGTAGTAGAAAGACAATCCCGCTACAAGTACAAGCGGCAAGAAATATTTTAGCCAATTGTATTCTATTTTTAAATTATCTCTTGCTACAACATTATTTGGTTCAATGGCAACAATTACTCCATTCCAATCTAAAAGGAATTTATCATAAGATAATTTTTGACTTCCTTTTTTTGAGGTTGTAATTCTAACACCGCTTTTAATTTTTTCAACTAGCGTCAATTCATCTTTAAAATATGCCAAAAAGTTAGATGGCAAATCTTCAATCTGCTCTTTTGATACTCTTACGGCTGCGTTCTCTACAGAAAGCAAATCAAACGAGTCTGTAATGGCGAACAAACTCGGATAATTTGGATGAGACAAAAATAGGTCCTTAAACTCATTTTTGATATCTGAGTATCGATTGATTTGCAGAAATTTTTGGACCAGTTTTAACATCGCTTTTGATCGTTTTTAAATCATAATTACACTGCAAAGATTGGGGTTTTTATTGATAAAAATCGCATGAGCACATACATTTTATTAATTATACCACATACAATTTATAAATTATACCAAGTATAGTACAATACTCAAGTATTTGAATATCAGATATTTGAGTTGTTTATTTTTTAGTAAAAAGGCCTAGAAGTCCATTTTCGATTAACGGTTTTGCTTTTTATCTAGTTTTGAATAAGCAATAATCTAAACATTGAAAAACATGAAAATAAGGACATTAAGATGACATGATTTTGAAGAAAGAAAATCATAAAAAGAGGTCTATAAAATGACTTCAAATCGTTACAAAAAACCTCAAATCAGAAGCAAAAAAACTCCCTCTAAAAGCAAGAAGCAAACCATAATTTGGTCGTTTTACCCCACAAATAAAATTCGATTTTTTATTGCTTTTGAACAAAATAAAAACTCAAAACATTTTAGCATAACCCAATTTATCGCTCTTTTTTGTTGCGTTTGATAATGCTGCAAAAAAGCAAACAACGCGATTAACAGTATAAACTAAAAAATTAAAAGACATGAAAAATAAAGCATTCACATTGGCAGATTTCGAATTAGAAAAAATAGATACAAAAACTCAAAGAATTATTCGAGGAGGTGGTAGCGACACTGTTGATCCTCCGCCTTATCAAAGCTCTCCGATAAAAACGAATGGTGGCGGCAACGGCTG
>NZ_QJRH01000038.1 GCF_003254545.1 Flavobacterium tistrianum | reverse complement strand
CGGAGCAACAGGCCCACAAGGGCTTCAAGGTCTGAAAGGAGATACCGGAGCAACAGGCCCACAAGGACTTCAGGGACTGAAAGGAGATACTGGAGCGACAGGCCCACAAGGGCTTCAGGGACTGAAAGGAGCTACCGGAGCGACAGGAGCTAATGGTTCTGATGCAACAGTTACAAAAGCTAGTTTACTTGCAACAAGTCCACTTACTGTATCAGGTTCAGGTAAAGTTGTAGACAGTAATTTGACTATTGGAATTACTACAAAAACATTAACAACAACAACACCTGCAACAGTCTTAAAAGTTGTTAATGGAACTGGTGCAACGTTAACTGATGTACAAGTTAATATGGTGCCTGCGGTTACAAAACCTGCATATTTATATACTGATCCTGCTGGAACTATCGCATGGTCACCAGATATGCCATGGGTATTAGGAGGGAATGATGGAAATGATGGTTTAACAGCTGAGAAAAATTTTGGTACTAAAGTTAATTTTGATTTGCCTTTTATTACCAATAATAAAGAAAGAATGCGTTTGGATACAGGTGGTAGATTAGGTATAGGTACTAGTAATCCTAAATATGGTATTCATCTTGTTAATAATTCAACGGATGATTTAATGGATGATCTAAAATTAGCAACTTATTCAAGCGGAACTAATTCTCCTTCATTCTCGTTCTTACATTCACTAGGAACAGAAGCTACTCCGATTGTACTTACAAGTGGGCTGGCAATGGGAGCATTCAATTTTCAAGCGCAAACAACAACAACTGGTATTCAGTCACTTTCTAGCGTCACGGCATATTATCAAGGAGGATCTGGTACAGCAGCAAAAAGTAATCTAGAGTTTAAAACTAGTAATACCTTAAGTTTAGAAATTGCTTCAAATGGAGATTTGCTTCCAGGTGTTGATGCGAGTGGAGTAACAACAGGAGTGTTAAATTTAGGAAATATTAATCAGAGATGGAGAACATTATATTGTGCAAATGCAGTAAATGTAGTGTCGGATATTCGTTTAAAACAAAATATTACACCATTGAAATATGGATTATCAGAAGTTTTGAAGATAAATCCAATTTCTTATACGCTAAAAAATGATCAAACTAATAAAGTACAATTAGGTTTTTCAGCACAGCAATTGCAAACTCTAATTCCAGAAGTGGTTGAAGAAGGGAAAGATGAGAATAAAACTCTTGGAGTGTATTATTCTGAAATGATTCCTGTTTTAATTAATGCAATAAAAGAACAACAAGCAGAAATTGAGCAATTAAAATCACTTGTTAAGGAATTAAAAGATAAGAAATAATCTTTACTTCAAAATTTAAAAATCCGATTATTTATAATCGGATTTTTTTGTTTATGGCTTAGTTTTAAAAATAAAAGTTTAAAATATTAGTAAAATTAATATTAATAAAAAAATGTCCTAAAATGTAATAATATAAACTTCTATAGGCAAGAAAAAAGCTATCATAACAGAATCTTTGTAGGGTCAAAATTGAACTTTGGATGAAGATATGTTTGTAAATCAAGAGCATATAATTATCATTAATTTAATAACCCTTTAAAGATTAAATCTTATGAAGAATAGATTACTTCCTTTACTTTTTGTCTTAGGTAGTTACTCGGTTTACTCTCAAGTAGTAGTAGGAAAAAAAGAAGTAACAACACCTTCTGCCCAGTTAGAAGTTTACGCTGCAGACAAAGGTATTTTAATTCCTAGAATTCCCTTAACAAGTTCGACAGATATTATAACAGTTCCTGGTGTTGTAGAAAGTATGTTGGTTTTTAATACATCGAATTCGTTAGATATCAAGCCAGGATACTATTACTGGTATGATAATAAATGGAATAGAATGATTATTTCAGGAGATACCTCAGGTGGAAATGGCAATGTAATTTTTAACCCAACAACCAATCAGTTTACCTATATAGATGCATCTGGAAGTACGAGGGTTATCAATATTAGTGAACTTATAAAAGCAAGCGAAACGGTAACGACTTTAGTAAAAGATACTGCAAATAACGGCAAGTATGTTTACACAAGTGAAAATGGTACAAAAACGACTATTGATGTAGTTGGCGATGTTATTACTAATGCTTCATCAATTTTTAGCAATACAGCTGTTACTAATATAATTAATGGACTGCCTGGCCTTAAGGGAGACACAGGAGCGGACGGAAAATCAGCGTTTGAAATCTGGAAAGAGCTTCCCGGCAACGACGGAAAGGACATG
>NZ_QJRH01000007.1 GCF_003254545.1 Flavobacterium tistrianum | reverse complement strand
TATAATGAAGCTGATCCGCAAGGGAGATTACGACCCTGAAGTAGGCAATCTAGATATGGACGATTTGGTTTATACTTATCCGGCAAACTCAAACCAGCTGTCTAAAGTTGAAGATAATTCCAATAACACCAGCGGATTTAACGATGTCAATAAAATTGGGGATGATTACAGTTATGATGATAACGGAAATATGATTGCCGATAAGAACAAAAATATCACTGACATA
>NZ_QJRH01000034.1 GCF_003254545.1 Flavobacterium tistrianum | reverse complement strand
CTCTGGGCTATCCCTCTGTGGAAGGCAGATTGCATACGCGTTACGCACCCGTGCGCCGGTCTCAAAGCCCGAAGGCTTCTACCCCTCGACTTGCATGTGTTAAGCCTGCCGCTAGCGTTCATCCTGAGCCAGGATCAAACTCTTCATCGTATATTTTAATATTATATTATCGATGCCTTATTCCAGTCGGTTTCATTCGAATCTCCCGATTCCATTACTCTTATTCTATTTTGCTTTAGCATCTCTGCTAAAGCGGCTGTCAATTCAATATGTCTACGAACGTTTATTCTTCTGTTTCGCCTGTATCTCAAAGCGGGTGCAAAACTAAAACTTCTTTTTGTTTCTCGCAAGAAAAACTTAGATTTTTTTTGAAGCTTTCTTTTCGCCCCATATTTCCGTTTTTCTTTCAATCTCTCAAGGAGCCTTCCGTGTTTTGCGGGGTGCAAATGTAAAAAGCTTTTTCTTTTCCCGCAAGCTTTTCCGAATCTTTTTTTTTGGAAATTTCTTCCCTCAAATATCGTAAAGCTGCCGGAATGTCTAAGAGCGTTTTTCGCTGTTGCGGGTGCAAAAGTACGCAACAATTCCAGTTGCGCAAGCTTTTTTATCGCCTTTTTCCATTCTTTTTCCATTCTTTTTCTTAACGCGCTGATAACGGATGCTTTACATTTTGGATATTTTTGCATTCGCGTAAGATTTTTCTTCTTTAGAGTGTGTTTTTGGCATTTTTTGGAGGCTTGGACATTCTGGTTTTGCGCAGTTTTCAGCCCTTCCCTCTCCTTTCTGCCGATTTTTCATTCTTT
>NZ_QJRH01000019.1 GCF_003254545.1 Flavobacterium tistrianum | reverse complement strand
ACTTCAACAGTTTTCACTCAGGTAATCACTATTCAAGACACGACTGCTCCAACTTGGACAACTGCTCCTACAGATTTGAATGTTACTTTGCAATGCAGCGATGCAGCAGGATTGACAGCAGCACAAAATCAGGCTCCTGTTGCCACAGACAATTGCGGCGGAACTGTAACTTATACAAAAGTGAGCGGAACTTTTGTAGCTGGAACTTGTGCCAATTCTGGAACTTACACCAACACGTGGACCGCAAAAGATGTGTGCAATAATACTTCAACAGTTTTCACTCAGGTAATCACTATTCAAGACACGACTGCTCCAACTTGG
>NZ_QJRH01000072.1 GCF_003254545.1 Flavobacterium tistrianum | reverse complement strand
AGGAGGCGATAACGACACTGTTGATCCTCCGCCTTATCAAAGCTCTCCGATAAAAACGAATGGTGGGGGAAATGGTTAATAATACAGCTTTAAATATTGTTCGCAAATTGAGCTGGAGATACTCCAGTTCTTTTGCGAAACGATTTTGCAAATGAAACAGCATTTTTAAAACCAACACTTTCTGCAATTGCCTGAGTCGAATATTTACGATACAAATGATTGGTAATCATCTGATTAATAACATAATTAATCTTTAATTCATTCGAATATTCTCCAAAAGATTTTCCAAATCTTTTATTGACAACATAGGATAAATAGGTAGTATTGGTTTTAATTTTTTTAGCAACATACGAGAGCGTAAAATCTGCATTTAAGTATTCCAGTTTTTCTTCTAAGGCCAATAATTTTTCTACAATTTTATTTTCTTTTGCCTCATCGATGCTGAGATTTGCATTTTCCTTTTTAAACTGAGCATCTTCTAGTTCTGGTAACTCTTCCGCAACTATAGTTTTTTCTAATGCCGCTTTTTCGATTTCGGCTTTTTCGATTTCTTTTTTCTCAAGATTAGCTTTAAATTCCTCAATTAAAGCGTTCATTTTTTTCTGTGCTTTATTCTTATCTCTAATATTTTTAATTAGAAAAAAAACAATCCCAACAACCAAAATAACATAGAAGACTTTTAGGGCTTTATTCCATAAAACCTCATATTTATACTTCTCTTGAATGTTCAACATCTCATCACTGAGATTTGCAGTACCCAATTTATAATTAACTTCTAAAGCTTCTTCCCGCAGTTGTCCCTCATATTTTTCATAAGAATCTAAATAAATTTTAGAATGCTTAAAAGCTAATTCCGGTTCATTTAGAATATTATAAATTTTGGCTTGGATATAATTAGATTGAAAATAGCTCATATCTATTTTCTTCTCCTTTAAATAAAGAGAATCGACTTTTTTCAAGAAAATTAAAGCTTTATCATATTTTTTTTGAGCATAATAAAGATCGCCCAAGTTATAATTTGCAGTCTTGTAATAACTTTCATCATTATTTTGCTTCGCATACATCGAAATATCAAAGTAAGCTTTCTCTGCATTTTTAAAATCTTTTTTTAACAAATAGATATTTCCCAGACTTAAAGTAGCTGTCATTTTATTATCTATATAGTTTTGCGAATAGGTTATCGCCCTTTTATAATAGTATTCAGCCGAATCAAGTAAAACTGACTTACTTCGGTTCTTCATGTAATAACCTTCGTAGACATTTCCTAAATTGGTATAAATATTACTTTTACTGTTTTGGAATTGGTCTTTCTCATAAAGACTTTCATTCTTATCCAAAAAATCACTATTCTGTCTAAGGTTTTTAACAGCAAGTTCGTAATTGCCCACAGCTTCATTAACTAGGGCAATATTACTCTTAAACTTTACCGTCTGAATAACATCGTTAGTTTTTATAGAAAGCTTAATTCCTTCCTGATAATTACTAAGAGCATTACTAAAATTTCGTCTTTTCCATTCTATCAATCCCCTATAATTGTAGAGGTAAGCTCTAAGATTTATTTTTTGAACAGATTCTGGGAGTTTATTGTAATGAACTAATGCCTTGGCAAACCATTCATCACATTTAGCTCTATTATTTTTTAATTGATAAAGGTAAGATCCTGCCCCATAGGCAAAAGCTATGTGCTCATTGTTGTTGGACTTCTTTAATTCATCTGCATATTCGAGGCCTTGGTCAAAGTTACCGTTCATGCTAAAACGGATTTTATCCTGTAATTCTAAGTACTTTTGTTCCGTGAACTCCTCCTTATTTTGAGCAGTCCCACCGGAAAATACTAATAGTAAAAAGAAAAAAGAGATGATCAGCCTCATTAAGTTTGTTTTTGGAATTCAAAAATAGTCTATAAATTATCAAAAAACTACAATTAATTTGCCAAATTCCTATTAATTTTATTTTTACCATAAATAAATATAACAATTTAACATGTATTTGTTGTATTTTTATTGCTTAAATTTGCTTTGCTAAATTTAAAAAACATGAAACCAGACCTATTTCAATCTCCAGATTATTTTAACCTAGACGATTTACTATCTGACGAACATAAATTGGTTCGCGAATCTGCTCGTGCTTGGGTTAAAAAAGAAGTTTCTCCTATTATAGAAGAATATGCTCAAAAAGCTGAATTTCCTAAACAAATTATTAAAGGTCTTGGAGAAATCGGTGGTTTCGGACCTTATATTCCTGTACAGTATGGTGGTGCTGGATTGGACCAAATTTCTTATGGACTAATTATGCAGGAAATCGAAAGAGGCGATTCTGGTGTGAGATCTACCTCATCTGTACAGTCTTCCTTAGTAATGTATCCTATTTGGAAATACGGAAACGAAGAACAAAGAATGAAATATCTGCCAAAACTGGCTACGGGAGAATATATAGGATGTTTTGGTTTAACTGAGCCAGATCATGGTTCTGATCCTGGAAGTATGATTACCAATTTTAAAGATATGGGAGATCATTATCTTTTAAATGGTGCCAAAATGTGGATTTCAAATGCTCCTTTTGCTGATATTGCGATTGTTTGGGCTAAAAATGAAGAAGGCAGAATTCACGGTTTAATCGTTGAGCGCGGCATGGAAGGTTTTACAACTCCTGAAACACACAACAAATGGTCTCTTCGTGCATCTGCAACTGGAGAGCTAATTTTTGATAATGTAAAAGTTCCAAAAGAAAACCTTCTGCCAAATAAATCTGGTCTTGGCGCTCCGCTTGGCTGTTTAGATTCTGCTCGTTACGGAATTGCATGGGGAGCAATCGGAGCAGCAATGGATTGTTACGATACCGCTTTAAGATATTCAAAAGAGAGAATCCAGTTTGGAAAACCAATTGGAGGAACCCAATTACAGCAGAAAAAACTGGCAGAAATGATTACCGAAATCACAAAAGCACAATTATTAACTTGGCGTTTAGGAGTTTTAAGAAACGAAGGAAGAGCAACTTCTGCTCAAATTTCGATGGCAAAACGCAACAACGTAAACATGGCTATCAACATTGCTAGAGAAGCAAGACAAATGCTCGGAGGTATGGGAATTACTGGCGAATACTCTATCATGCGCCACATGATGAACCTTGAAAGTGTGATTACTTATGAAGGTACTCACGACATACATTTATTGATAACAGGAATGGATGTGACTGGAATTCCAGCATTTAAATAATCTGTAATTATTAAAATATACATAAAATCAATGCGAAAAGCTTCTTCTTGACGGAGAAGCTTTTTATCTTTGCATCAAAATTTTTTCACAAATGAATATCGAAACGATAAACAAAAGCATACAACCTCAAAAAGACCAACTTTTAAAGCATTCTTTATACAATAAGATTCAAAATATAGACGACCTGCACAGTTTTTTAGAAACTCACGTTTTTGCTGTTTGGGATTTCATGTCATTACTAAAAGCTTTACAAGCTAAACTTACTTGCACAACCACACCTTGGTTTGCTACAAAAAATCCAGGAACACGTTACTTGATTAACGAAATTGTCTTGGCTGAAGAAACCGATTTAACACTAGACGGAAGAAGACAAAGCCACTACGAAATGTATCTTGAAGCAATGGAAGCTTGTGGCGCTAATACAACAGGAATTTTAAGCTTTCTATCAGAGGTGACTTCTCTGCACAATATATTTGTAGCAATCAAACAAAGCTCACTTCATCCAAATGTAAAAGCTTTTCTTGATTTTACTTTTAGAGTAATCGAAGAAGGAAAACCACACGAAATTGCAGCCGCTTTTACTTTCGGGAGAGAAGACCTTATTCCGAGTATGTTTACTGAGATTTTGAAAAACTTTCAAAAGAATCTTCCTGAAACCGATTTGACAAAATTGTTATACTATTTTGAAAGACATATCGAACTAGATGCTGATGAGCACGGTCCGATGGCTATGACAATGATTACAGAATTATGTGAAGACGATGCACAAAAATGGAAAGAAGTAGAAGAAGTTTCGATTCTTGCCCTAGAAAAACGTATCGCACTTTGGAATGCCATTGAGGAAGAAATCGTGATGAAAGCTGAAATGGTTTAATCCAAAAAGACCTATTTAACGTAACTATTTGTTTAAGATGTTCACAAATCTAATTTGCCAAAATTATGAAACCGCATTTCAAACAAATAGTTATTGTTTTACTCAATATATTTTTATTGAGCTGCAGCGCTGAGCAATCAGATTCTGAGAACAATTCGGTTCCTCCTGCAACAACTCCGCCAACCGCAGAAGTACTCACAGCCCCAATTTCAAAATCCATAAATTATCTCGCTTTGGGAGATAGTTATACCATTGGACAAAGCGTCTGCGAAACTTGTCGATATCCTGAACAGCTCAAAGCTAAGTTACAGACAATTTATCCGGAAACCGCTTTTTCATTAAAAGTCATTGCGACAACAGGATGGACAACTGCCAATTTAATTTCGGCAATTAATTCGCAAAATCCAGAATCTAATTATGATTTGGTTACCCTTTTAATTGGTGTCAACAATCAATATCAACATTTAGATTTTTCGATTTACGAAAAAGAATTTCCACAATTGCTCAATAAGGCAATTGAATTGGCCAAAGGCAACAACAAAAAAGTGATTGTGCTTTCGATTCCAGATTATACCTATACTCCGTTTGCTGCAAACTATACCGATTCAAACCGAATGAAAATTTCTAACGAGATCAATCAGTATAATAATTTTGCTGAGAATTGCTGTATATCCAGAAATGTTGCATTTATTTCAATTACCGACATTACGAGACAAGGCCTTAACAATCCGAACTTAGTTGCTTCAGACGGTCTGCATCCTTCTGAAATTGCTTATAGAATGTTTGTAAACAGAATGATACCGCAGATTAAAACTGCTTTACAGAAATAAATTAGTTTTACAATTCCATTTAGTAAAATATTTTAAAGCAAAATAAAGGTACCTTTGTATTTTGCTATAAATTAATTTGACATGCAGATTTCTGTTCCAAAAGATTTATTACCCTTCATCAAGCATTATCTATTTTTAGATAATACTGAAACTGCTATGCAAAAATTCCGTTTATTTTCAGACGGAAATACCGGCCTTGTCTTTTCTGTAAAAAGCAAACTCATTTCTGATATTACTAAACATGAAGTAAGAAAGTATCTGCCAGCTTCATTTTTATACGGACAGCTTAACGGTTTTAAAGATCTTTATTCTGAAAGTGAAATAACGCTTATTATTGTCGTTTTTCAGCCCAACGGAATCCATCAGTTATTAGGAATTCCTGTCAACGAATTTCACGATGCTATTATTCCTGTCGAAGATATTTTTGACGAAAAAATTATAGCGCTTCAGGAGAGCCTGTTTCAACAAAATAATCAAATACGGGTTGAACTGCTTAATTCTTTTTTTAGATTGTTACTAGCCTCAAAAACAGCTTCAAATCAATTTATAATAGATCATTCTTTAAACTTTATCATTAAAAATAAAGGGCAATTCTCTATAAAACAATTAGTAGAATACACAGGTTATACCGAAAGGCACTTGGAAAGAAAATTCAAAGAATGCATTGGACTAAATCCGAAGAAATTTGGAAACGTTGTAAGGCTACATCATTTTTTAAAGCTATTAAAAAACAAACCTGAAGACGCCAATATAACAACCATTTGTTATGATGCCGGATTTTCTGACCAATCTCATTTAATTAAAGAATTTAAAAAACATACAGGAATAACTCCAACCGAATATGTTTACAATACTGGCAAATTAACCAACAATCTCATTAAACGAACATTCTAAAATGTCGGTTTTGTACAATTCATAACATATTGATAAGCCTATTTTTGATTCAAATAATTAATAGCTTACAATATGAAAAATCTAAAAATAGCCACAGCTCAGTTTGAAAACAAAAGCGGCGACAAAAACTATAATTTATCTGTAATCGAAAAACTTTCGCAAAAGGCGTCTGATGAAAACTGCGATGTAATTTCCTTTCATGAATGTTCTATAACCGGATATACATTTGCAAGAAATTTATCAAAAGAACAAATGTTAGATTTGGCAGAATTGATTCCGAGTGGAGAAAGCATTCTAAAATTGATCGAAATTGCCAAAAACAGCAACATTGTAATATTGGCGGGACTTTTTGAAAAAGATGAAAACGACAATCTATTCAAAGCTTATGTTTGTGTGGATAAAAATGGTTTAGTGGCCAAATACCGAAAATTGCATCCTTTTATAAATCCGTATTTAACGCCTGGAGACCGTTATTGTATTTTTGAAATTGAAGGCTGGAAATGTGGGATTTTAATTTGTTACGACAATAATATTATCGAAAATGTTCGTGCAACAAGACTTCTAGGAGCCGATATTATATTTATGCCACATGTAACTATGTGCACGCCTTCTACCCGACCTGGCGCTGGTTTTGTCGCACCTCAGCTTTGGGAAAACCGAGAAA
This sequence comes from Flavobacterium tistrianum, assembly GCF_003254545.1. Lineage (GTDB taxonomy): Bacteria > Bacteroidota > Bacteroidia > Flavobacteriales > Flavobacteriaceae > Flavobacterium > Flavobacterium tistrianum. Next base: position 490,321 of record NZ_QJRH01000072.1, on the reverse strand, counting down.
CTGACCCAACTTCGTTACGATTAGAATTTGACGGCATGAAAGGCCGTGATTGGTTAATGAAATGGCTTCCAGCAAGAGCTTACGACAATGCGATTTATGCGATATTTTCAAACCCAATTGGTATGGACGATGATCAATTAAAAAACGGCTGTTCGATGATTATTGATCCTTTTGGAGATATTTTGGCAGAATGCCGCACTTTTGATGATTCTTTTGCGACAGCACTAATTACTCCTGAAAAATGTAATCTTGCAGGAGGAAGTCGTTATATAAAAGCTAGAAGACCAGAATTGTACAGAGATATTATTGGACAAGATCACGAATCGGAACAAAATGTAGTTTGGTTGAACTCTGATAAAAAAAGCATAAATTAAATGATTATTGAAATGGAAATAAAAACATTTATATAAAACAAAAAAGAGATCTGAAATTTCAGATCTCTTTTGTTTTTATTCCGCAGAAAGGAAGGGATTCGAACCCTCGATACAGTTACCCATATACTAGCTTTCCAGGCTAGCTCCTTAAACCACTCGGACACCTTTCTATTTTGGTCTGCAAAGAACACAAAAAAAATTGAGTTTACAAAAGTAAATTGTAAGATTACTTTAAATGCTCTTTTTAAATTCTTCCATAAACAGTTTTACTGCTTTTTTTTGGTAACCTCCCACTGTCAGCATGTACGAATCTCTTTTTGTAGAAACTCCCGTAATTTGAATAGCTCTTAAGTTACCCCAGTCTTTTAGCGCCATTTCGGCCACAATTGTAGCCCAATCGCTATTTTCTACCATTTGCAGCAATGCATGAATAGATTGCAATTCTATCGAAATTTTAGGTTTCATATTAAATTTCTTAAAGAGTTCTTCGACATATTCTCGCGAATTGGATCCTTTTCCTGGCAATATCAAGGGAATTTCTTCAATTTTCTTGAAAGCAATTTTATCCAGATTTGCCAAAGCATGATTTTTAGAAACTACCATAACCATGTTTGATGTAAACAGTGGCACTTTTTGAATCGGTATTTCAATTTCATGTGACGAAATTACGAATACCAAATCCAATTCATTGTCGAGGAGTTTTTGCTCTAAAACTTCTGTAGTTCCATATTCAACAATAATTTTCAGGTTTTGGTATCTTTTAGCAAATGCATTTACGACAGGCAGAATCAATAATCCGAAAATATAGGTTACACCAATTCTGAGCTCTCCGCCAATCATTTCGTTCAAATCTTCAATCGCCTGTTTTCCGTTTTCGACATTTTCGACCACTTTTTTGGCATGAATCAAGAAAACAGCTCCCGCTTCTGTCAATTGCACTTTTTTTCCTATTCGCTTAAACAATGGCATTCCGAGTTCTTCTTCGAGCTTTTTGATTTGTTGCGAAAGCCCCGATTGGGTTACAAAACACAATTCTGCCGCTTTGGTAAAGTGCAAAACCTCAGCGGTTTTAATAAAATATTGCAATTGATAGATTTCCATATTGATAAGTTTTACTACTTATTATGAGTAAAATTATTAATTTTTCTAATGAAATCGTAATCCCGAACTTTGTAATCAAATAATAAAGATCATGTTTAAAGCCTTAAAATCTAAAAATTTCAAGTTATTCTTTTACGGACAATCTGTTTCAGTTATCGGAACCTGGTTACAGAAAACAGCCGTAAGCTGGATGGTTTACAGCATTACGGGATCTGTATTTTTGTTAGGTGTAGCGACTTTTTTAAGTATGATTCCGTCTTTGTTTCTAGCACCTCTCGCTGGAAGTATTATTGGACGTTATGACAGACACCGCGCTATGATTGTTTTACAATCTTTGGCAATGCTTCAAGCTGGAACCTTGGCTCTTCTTATTTATCTCAAAATTTATAATATCAATTTTATTCTGGCATTGAGTTTAATTCAAGGAATCATCAATGCTTTTGATATGACTTGCCGCCAAACCATGATGATTGATATTGTCGACAATAAAGAAGATCTTCCAAACGCAGTTGCTCTTAACTCAACTATGAACAACTTTGCCAGAATCGCGGGTCCTGCGCTTGCGGGAATTATTTTGCACCAATATGGAGAAGATATCTGTTTTATCGGAAACTTTGTGAGCTATGTTCCTGTTTTGATTTCGTTAATGATGATGAAAATCACACCACATATTAAAGCCGAAAATAAACTTAAAATGCTGGACGATCTTATAGAAGGCTTGGATTATGTAAAAAAAGAAACCGAAATGGCAAGAATGCTCTTAATGTTAACCTGTAGCAGCTTATTTGTAATTTCTTTTAATACTTTGATGCCCGTTTTTGCGAAAGATATTTTTAACGGAAATGCAGAAACTTTCAGCTGGTTTGAAAGTGCTGCCGGAATTGGTTCTGTTTTATCAGCAATCTATTTGGCCAATTTAAAATCGGCTGAAAATATGGGAAAACTGATGATTGCTGCCAGTTTATTGTTAGGTTTCAGTATCATTATTTTAGCAATTTCAAGCAGTATTACCATCGCATTAATCTGTATGACGTTAAGCGGAATCGGAATGATGGGCCAAACTTCATCTATCAACATTTATATTCAGACGCATAGCATTGTGAGCATGCGTTCGAGAAGCATCAGTTATTATATGATGGCGTATCAAGGAATGATTCCTGTGGGAAGTTTAATTATTGGATATGTTTCTCATTCGCTTGGCGTAAGAACTACTGTTGCCATTCAGGGAATTATTTGTATTCTTTCTGTGATTGTTTATGTGTATTATAAAAAACATAAAGCAACTGAAGAAGACTTGGAAACTTGCCCTGTTGAGTATAGAAATTCCAAATTTTAAAAGTTTCAAAAAAGAAGTTCCAAGTTCCAATTGCACACAATCTTGTCATTTCGACGAAGGAGAAATCTTCGCGAGAAGCTCGACAAAGTTTGGCTTATTGGAACGGAGTTACTTGCGAAGATTTCTCCTTCGTCGAAATGACAAACTGTGAGGCTAAACAAAAATTTCAATAAAAAAATCCCAAACTCCATCTTTTAGATTTTGGAATTTGGGATTTTAAATATTGTAATTCAAATTATGATATTTCCCCGCGAAGTGCAGTCTCAAAAATATCTTTAAACTCGTTTTGCGGAATATTATGCCCTAACAGATACATCAATTTGGTAATGGCTGCTTCTGTTGTAATGTCTTTTCCTGAAATCACTCCTAACGATTTTAAAGCAGTACTGGTTTCATATTGCCCCATATTCACGCTTCCACCAGAACATTGGGTTACGTTTACGATATGCATTCCAGATTTAATGGCTTTTTCTATTAAGTTTAAAAACCAATCTTCGGTTGGAGCGTTTCCAGAACCGTAGGTTTCCAGAATAATTCCTCTTAAACCTTTGGTTTCAAGGATTGAAGCCAGAACGATTTCGCTCATTCCTGGGAACATTTTTATGATGGCAACGTGATTGTCCAAATTCTTATGAACGATCAGTTTTGCATCTTTATTTACAGGAAGAAATAAATGTCTGTTTAATGTTAAATGGACACCAGATTCTACCAATTCAGGATAATTTGGCGCTGTAAAAGCTTTGAAATGTTCTGCATTTACTTTTGAAGTTCGGTTTCCGCGATACAATTTGTATTCAAAATACAGACAAACTTCTGTGATAACAGGTTTTCCGTTTTCTTGAAGAGACGCAATCTGAATTGCTGTAATCAGGTTTTCTTTGGCATCGGTACGCAAATCTCCAATTGGCAATTGCGAACCTGTAAACACCACTGGTTTTGCCAAATTCTCCAACATAAAACTCAATGCCGAAGCCGAATACGACATGGTATCTGATCCGTGAAGCACCACAAATCCGTCGTAAGCGTTGTAATTTTCCTCGATAATAGTGGCAATTTTTGTCCACATTTCGGGATTCATATTTGAAGAATCTATCGGATGTTCAAACGAAATAGATTCGATTTCACAGTCCAATTGTTTAATTTCAGGAATTTTCTGAATTAGTTTACCAAAATTAAAAGCTTTTAGCGCTCCAGTTTCAAAATCTTTGCTCATACCGATGGTTCCTCCGGTATAAACCAATAATATTTTTGCTTTAGATGACATCTTGGTATTTTAATTTGTTGACAACAGGATTTGCATACATTGCTAAAAATCCTTGTCTTGTAACAGGATTATCGCTTCCGATGCGCATTTCTAAACGACGCTCAAAAAGCTGTTTTTCGTTCTCTTTGTATTTGTGAGCGAACTTATCTGTTTCATTTAAAATATCGTAAGCAATAAAGTTTGTCGGCCATAATTGATAATTTTTCAAGATAACATCATCAATAGTTTGTGCCAATGCCTGAACCTGTTTGTTTACATTATCATTTTCTGCCACAATCTGATCGATTTCAGTATCCAAAACATCGCCTACCGAAATGTGTATTCTCTTTTTAGTTCCCATGATACCGCTAATGATATTCATGAAATCTTCGTTTTTATCTTTTACGTATACTTCGTTGTTTGCTTCTGCCATTAATTGTGGCATTTTCAAAACATCTGTCGGATCGTATTCGTATGAAATAGAAACAGGAACGATTCTTAATTTCTTAAAATAATCCATTAAGTTTTCTTCATCAGACCCCATTCCAATCATTTTTAAAACTCCTGGATTGGTTTCGTCATTTCCGTCTTTTGTTCTTCCTTCTCTTTGAGCAATCCAAACCGAACGGTTTTCGCGAAGCAGTAATTGTCCCATATATTCAGACAATAATTTTGAACTCTGAAGCATTTCTCTAGGCGATAAACCTCTTAAAACTAAAAAGTTTCGGTTTAATTTTGCCAAAGTTGCCAGAAAAGCCTTTTTAACCAAATTGTCTCCAATTGCCGAAGCTGTCATTACTAATCCATGTTCAAACAAACAAACATTTAGCAATGTTGTATCCAGAAGAATATCTCTATGATTTGAGATAAATAGATAAGAAGTGTTTGGTTCTAGTTTTTCAAAACCTGAAGTCGTTAATCCTTCAGAGCTTTTTTCTAAAACTTTTTGGATAGTGTTATAAATAAAGTTGCATTGAAAATCACGAATCGAGTGTGTTTTCTTCAATTGTTCCTTCCAAACCTCATCTTCTACATCCGGAAAAGTAAAGTTCATCATGGTTTTCATCATAGGATGATTGACCACCGCATGAAGTGCTTCATTTATTTCGGAATCATAAAACGGTCGAATGGCATCAAATTTCTGCATTATTTATAATTGTTTAAAGTGGGCAAAAGAACAAAAAAAAAATTAAAGTTTTGTAAGGCTCAGGTTAAATCCCAAAAACGTCTTTTGAGTTTTGGGTCGTAATTGCTGCAATTTCTTCTTCAGAAACTCCATACACATCGCTTAATTTAGCTATAACATTGACTAAATAACTGCTTTCATTTCTTTTTCCTCTATACGGGATTGGTGCTAAATACGGCGAATCTGTCTCCAAAACGATATGTTTTAAATCGATTTGATTTAAAAACTGATCTATTTTTCCGTTCTTAAACGTAACAACACCCCCGATTCCTAATTTCATATTGTAAGAAATTGCACGCTCTGCTTGTTCTAAAGTTCCGGAAAAACAATGAAAAATCCCAAACAAATCTTCAGATTTTTCTTCTTCTAGTACTTCAAAAATCTCATCAAATGCTTCTCTACAATGAATTACGATTGGCAATTTGTACTGTTTTGCCAGCTGAATTTGTCTTTTAAAAGCAATTTGCTGTTCCTTTAAATGTGTTTTATCCCAATACAAATCGATTCCGATTTCGCCAACTGCATAGAATTTTCTTTTAGACAGTTCGTTTTCAACATGCTCCAATTCTTCCAAATAATTATCTTTCACATAAGTGGGATGCAAACCCATCATTAGAAATATATTTTCAGGATAATTTTTTTCTAAATCGTACATAGATTGAGTTGCCGCAGCATCGATTGCAGGAATAAAAAAACGAGTAATTCCGGCATCAATAGCGCGCTGAATCATTTCGTCACGATCCTGATCAAACTCTTCAGAATATAAGTGCGTATGGGTATCGGTAATAATGGGTGTTGAATTCAAGGCTGTAATTTTAAATTGCCAAAATTACGACAATATTAAAAGAATAGCAATTCTGTGCGATTGGCATGCGGATAAAACGGATTCACTTCGCGAAAACGCGGATTGTCACGGATTTTATTTTTGTCACGCTGAGCAGAATCGAAGCCCAATCTTTGTGGATTCTCAATGCAATCCTTCGACTTCGCTCAGGATGACACAAAGAAAAACCTCTGTCAAAGTGTAAAACTTTAACAGAGGTTTGAATAATAACAACCTATTTTTTGTCATTCTGAGGAACGAAGGATCTCACAAGAAGCTTCGAGGAGAAAACCCCCATTTTTTCTCTCGATCAGCTAGTGCGATCCCTCGTTCTCCAGTACGACAGACAGGGTTATTTTCCTGTTTCTATATATAGCAAAGCGCGTTCCAAAACTTCATCTTTGCCTTGTTGAATGCCCAAAATTGTTGGTTTTACTTCAATATCGGGTACAATTCCTACACGTTGGGTTTCTTTCATATGGATAAACTAAAAAACAAATTCCTTTAAAAAGAAAATCGAATTTAGAACTAAAATTCCAAATTCGATTGAGGTTTCCCGTAAACGGATAAAATTTTTCTTAATAATTAGAATTTAATCCAATTCTTCTAGAAGCTGTTCTACTTCGTCATAATCTTCATAGTCTTGCGAAATAGTCTGTAAAATGGCTTTACAGTCGTCATATTTTCCTTGTTTGAGTTTAGACAAAGCCAGATTCCATTTTGCTTTTTCTTTATAAACAGAATTTCCTGCTTCCAATTCTTTAAAAATGGTTTCCGCTTTTACGTATTTGCTTACCTGCAATAAGGATACGGCATAGAAATATTTAATTTCATCTGAATTGTTTTCTTTCAGAATCATTTCAAAAATCGGAATTGCGGTTTCATATCTTCTCCCATTGAAATTATTCTCAGCTTGTTTTAAAATAGCTTCAGACACACCTCTTTCTGTAAAATACGCGCTTTCTGGATGGTTGTAATCTTCAAAGTTTGGATAATGCTTATAATCAAAGAAAAACAGCCCAAACATAATAATTATAGATGCCGCTGCCGCAAAATACCACGGTTTAAGTGAAGCCACTTTGTGTTGTTTATTATTGAAATATTTATCTGAGATTTTGGTCAAGTTTTCTTTGAAGATTTCTCTCTCCTGTTCCTGTCCGAATTTATTCTCCAATTGAAAATGCATTTCTTTGAAACTTTCAAATTCTGATGCCAGTTCAGCATCCTCAGATAATTGTTTCTCAAAATTGTGTTTTTCATCAACGGTCAGTTCGCCTTGAAGATATTGGTCAAATAATATATAGCGTTCTTCGTTCATGATTAATTGTTTTTTAAAGAGTTAAAATTTTTCGCTTCTTGAATCCATTGCGTCAACTGGCCAACACATAACGATTTCTTTTTTCGGACATAACCGTAAGTTACGTTGAGTTTTTGGGCTACATCTTCCATTGATTTTAGAGAAAAACTGAGTTTCAAAACTTCTTGGCATTTCTCTCCCAATTTTTGAAACATGGTTTCGAAAAGCTTCTGTTTTTCATCAAATTCTTCAGCTTGAGCAACCAATTCGTGAGCAGATTCATTGATAGATACCACATTCTCATAAATTGTTACCCCTTTATTGGCAGAATTTTTCAATTCGTTCAACCAACGTCTTTTGCACAACAAGAAAAAATAGGCATCAAACGGACAAGTCAGCTGGAGTTTTCCGGCTTTCGCCTGATTAAAAAGCAAAATCAAGATTTCCTGAATCACATCCTGCGCATGATCCTTATCTCCAGAATTATTGGTGATAAACTGAACGACTTTGGGCGCAAACTTTTTATATATCATTTCGATAATTACAGAATCGTTTGCTACAAGTCCGTCGATATATTTTTGATCAGGATGAATTTTATTTTGATCCATAAAAAAACATTTTACAGCTAATTTAAAAAAAAGAATCCTAAAAATTCTCAAAAATAAGAGGTAACAATATTACAATCAATTGTATATAATGAAACAAAAGTCTTTTAAAAACCTTTAAAAAATTAAAAGAAATGGAAAGTTATCAATTTATAGATGAAAAAAACCTAGACCGTTTTTATGAAATAATTGCCACCAAAACACGTGATGGTTTTGTAATTACAGAACAAAGCGAAAAACTGCCTTATGTGGTTTTGTCTAAAGAGAAGAAAACCATAAACCATTCATTCCATCTATTTCTAAGCGTCCTCACTTTTGGTCTCTGGATAATTGTCTGGATTTATCTTATTCTAAAATTTTCCCGCAAAAAAGACATTTTGGTTGCCGTTGACGAAGATGGAAATCTGTTTGAAGACAAATGCATTTCCATTTAAAAAAAAAGAGGGTAACAAATTTTCAAGTCAATTGATATAACGATATAAAAGCCTTTTAAAAATATTTTTTGAAAAGAAGGGTAACAAAATAAAAACCGAATTGATTTAACATTAAAATTAATTAACCAAATCTGAAAACTACTTGAAAACATTCAAGCCAGATTTATAAAAACTAGAAAATTATGAAAACAAATTTTAAAAAAATCGGACTTTTAATATTAGCAATGGCAGCATTTGCAAGTTGCGACAATAGTGACGGAGAAGATATCAAACTTTCGCCACCTACTTCAGCTGCCTTTAAAAGCATTAGTGAAAAAGGAGTAAAAAGAAACACGCAAAATTTTACTATGACCGCAGGAAATGGTGTTGTGACCTTAACTTCGGCAAAGGGTGTAAAGCTTTCCATTAACGGAGATTGTTTAACCAAAAACGGAAATCCAGTTACAGGACAAGTCGATATTGAATACATCGAACTTTTTGACAAAGGAAATATGTTGGTTACCAACAAACCAACTATGGGAATTACAACAGACGGAAAGAAAAATCTCTTGATTTCTGGAGGAGAATTCTTCATCAAAGCAACTCAGGGGGGAGTCGAATTGCAAACTTCTTGCAGTATGAATATGATTGTTCCAACTGCATTGACAAATGGTTTGGATAACTTAATGACTTTATGGACTGGAGTTATTGATGAAGATGGCAATTTGGCTTGGAGGGAAGCAAAAGCAAATGCCGATGGAACTGATGGAAAAGGCGGTGTACAAGGTGAATTAAACAATTATTATGTGACTTTCGGTAAATTCGGTTGGACCAATGTAGACCGTTTTTACCACGATCCAAGACCAAAAACAACTCTTTTGGTCGATGTTCCAGACGGATACAACAAAACAAACAGTGCCGTTTTTCTTTCCTACGATGGAGAAGGCAAAAATGCACTTGCTCAATTAGACACTTATACAGCTGAAGGATTGTTTAGCGAACATTATGGTCAAATTCCGATCGGGTTAGCGTGCCATATCATTTTTGCAACTGAAGATAATGGCAACTGGCGCTATGCTATAAAAGGAGTGACAATTTCTGCAAACGCAGTTTACAACTTTACTTTAGCCGAAACAACAGTCGGCACCGAAGCTCAACTGGTTGCTGCAATTAATGCCATACAGTAACTTCTAAATGCTTTTTTTGAGAAAAAGTGGTGATTTGCTCATCACTTTTTTTTACATTTAATCTTGTTTGAGATTTCATTCAGAAATTTTTAAACCTCAAAACTATCTAGTTATGAAACCACAACTGTCTATTTTCTTTATTCTATTTTCTATTTTTTCGATAGGACAAACCAAAGTGAAAGACACCATAACGCGAAGAGCCAATATAGGTTTTATTCAAAACGGAAATCAGGTTTCTTTTAAACCAGAAACGCCGCCTTTGATTCCGATTGCGGGTGCGCCAAAGCCAAGCTATTCTTATTTATGGGAATTGGGAGACGGCCATTACAGCAAAGAAGCCGAACCTAAACATGTTTATAAAAACAAAGGAACTTACACTACAAGGCTTGCTGTAACGAATAATTACGATAACGGAAAACCTCCAGCAACTCGTCCGAAAAAAGTCGTCATAAACGATATTACAGATACCAATTATAAAGACATTGCGTCTATTGCCGATCAGAATGGTTTTGCGATTATTAAAAACTGTGATCCAATTCCAGAACAGGAAATGGTAATTGTGGTGAGTTATCAGAATCTTGAAAATTATGTTTCTAGCGGAAAGCTTTATTTATTTTATAATGAAAAGCAATTCAAACACAACAATTTCGAATTAAGTGATTTCAGAACCTACGCTGGCGAACGTGAAGTAAAGGATAATCTAGTTGCTTCAATTGAGGATTTAAATGACTCAAATACTTTTTTGGCTTCCGCCGAAGGGAATTTCAAAACCAAAAAATATAGAAATACTACGACTGAAGAAGATTTGGATGCTTCGCTTTTGGATGCCCATAAAATCTATCACAATGTTTCTATTTTAGAATTTGATGATGCAAATCCTGGAGAAACTAGAAATATTTTTTACACTTTCAAAACAACTCCCGAAATGATAAAAGACACCAGTGCAACGGTTACCATGCGAGGAATTTATGTCCCAAATAGAAGCTATAAAAACCATAAAGTGAAAAATCTGGAAATGGAAATCGTAACTTCTCACGATCCAAACAAAATGGGCTCTAACGGAAGTTTTATGAATTACAGATTGGTTCGTTTTAAAAGAGTAAATTTTAAAACCCGTTTTCAGAACAATGGCGAAGGTCCTGCGAGAAAGATTCATTTAGAAACCGATGTTCCTGACATGTTTGACAAAAAAACTTTTCAGATTGAAAGCATGTATCCCGAATGTCCGATTTGCCCAAAGGGAGAAGAACCAACTATTAGCTGTCTCGATACGATCATCAAACAAAAACAGATTATTTTTACTTTTAAAAACATTTATCTTCCTGGAGGCGAACAGAAAAATGTGCATGAAAAAGATTCTACAAAAGGTTTTGTAAAATACTCGATGAAGTTTGGCGAAGATTTTCATAAAGTAAAAACCAAAAGCCGAACCGCCATTATTTTTGATAAAAACGAACCTATTATTACCAATTATGCCACTACCCGATTCCTTCCTGGAATTTCGATTGGTGCAAAAGCAGGTTATAATTTCTATCCTGATTTAGATAAATCGACAAGCTATTTTGTCGGCGCTACGCTTTCGCCTTTTAAATCGTATCGTTTTTATTGGCAAGTAGAATGGGAAAATGCTTTAAATAAATACGATAGTGAAGTAAACGTATCGGAAGAATTTAATACAAATGCCAACGGAACCAGACAATTGGTACGCACTACGACGGCCACCGAAAATAAAAATGTCAATTGGGAAGTTCCTGTTTTAGTTCGATATAACATTAACAATTATATTGGAGTTGGAGCGGGAATTCAGGCGAATGTAAATGTGTATTCAGAACAAAATCAGACGATCACAGTCGATACTTATGAAGGCGATAAAGGGAACTTTTTAATCAATTCGACTACGAGTTCTAATACGATAAAAAACAATTTCTCGGGTTTTAAAACTGGACTCTTATTTGATTTAACCGCTGGTTTTGCCAGAATCGGGCCAAGTTTGGGCGCGCGTTATGTGATTAATTTTGAACAGAATTTTAATTATTTTCAGGTTTATGGAATCTGGAAGTTTTAGTTTTTTACCATATAAGTGATATAAGTTCATATTAAAATGACTTCATAAAGTTTTAATATATTTATAAAAATGAAGCCAAAGAATTGAAAACTTATATTAACTTAATGATCACCAAAATTATGCTCAACAATATAATATGAACTTACATCACTTATATGGTTTTATTTTCCTTTTCCTGTGTCTGAATGTTTTTGGGCAAAATCAGGAAGATAAAATCTATAATGCTGTTGATAGTTTTACCACAAATCCTTCCGCGGAAGCGTTACAGAATTTAAGAAACATTGAAAGTGATTTTTGGAAAAGTGCAAAGCCTAAAACCAAAAATGAGCTATTGGCGATTGTCATTTTAAATTGTAACAAAGCGTATTATGAAAATCAGTTTGGACAGAATTTGGATGCCGTAAAAAGCTATGAAAAAGCTTGGATGATTTATCAGAAAAACAAACTTAAAAATTATGATATAATTGAATTTTGCCTGAAACCTTTGGGCAATTTGTATACCGTTTTGGGCGATTATGAAAATGCAGAAAACACTATAAAACAATATTACTTTATTGCCAGTCAGGAGAAAAACAAATCGCAAAAAACTGCCGCAATTCTTAATCTTTCAAATGTTTATCAGAATACAGGAAACGTTTATAAAGCGATAGATTTAATTGAAAAAACAATTCAGACCGAAAAACTTTCGAATAAAGAAAAAGGGCTTTTGCTGAATAATTTAGGAACAAACTATGTTTTATCTTCTAAAAAAACTGAAGCAGAAACTTCATTTTTGAAAGCCATTTCTCTTTTAAAAAATGACAAATCGCAAACCGAAACTTTGGCAAATGCGTATCGAAATCTGGCACAACTGAAAGTAAATGAAAATGATTTTGAAAAAGCATCAGAATATTTTGAAAAAGCCAAAACTGAATTCAATAAAACACCGAACAGAGAACCTAGAAAAATTGGACAGTTTTATTATGAAGCCGCTTTTATTGCTTTCAGCGAAGGAAAATTAGTGGACGCGCAAGAAAATATTACGTTAATATTTAAAACACTTCTTCCGTCCTTTTCGAAGTCTAAAAACAGATTACCAAATCAGAATTCGCTTTATGCGGAAACCGTTTTATTAGATGCTTTAGATCTGCAAGCTTTGATTTTTTTAGCTGAAAATCAGCCGAAAAATGCATTAAAAAGTTTCGGGCTTTCTTTTAAAATTGAAGAAATGATCCAGTCGCTTTTGGTTTATGAAAATTCTAAAATTATAACGCAAGTCAGAAACCGAAACCGTACTGAAAAATGCATCGAAATCTATCTTTCTCTTTTTGAAAAAGAGAGAAAAAAGAATTATCTGGAAAATGCTTTTCTGCTTTCGGAACAAACAAAATCTATTGTTTTAAAAAATCATTTGAAAAACTTAGAAACGATTTCACGAGAAGAAAAACTGATTTTACAGCAATTGCAAAATTGGAATACTACAATTTTAAAAGAACAGCAAAAATTGGAATTGGCTGATATTTCGAAAATCAATGAAGCGGTTAAAAAACAGAATGAATTGATGCTGCTTTTGAAAACAAAACAAGGTAAAGCATATTCAAAAAAGAATTCTAGCTTCGATCTTTCTGGACTTTATGCCAAATTAGAAAAAGACAATGCCATATTAATAGAATACTTTTTTGGAGCTCATTGCATTTATAATTTTACTCTGGAAAATAAAAAAATTGCACTACATAAAATTGAAACCGAAAAAAATGCTTTTCCTGAATTGCTTTCTTTTATCGGACTTTTCAAAGATCCTTCGGCTATCGTAAATAATCCGAAAAAATATAATTTGCTTGGAAATAAGGTTTATCAGAAACTTCAAATTCCAAAAGTTGAAAAGCATAAAAATTTGATTATCATTCCAGATGGAATATTGTCTTTTCTTCCTTTTGAAGCATTAATAAATGAAATTTCAAGCACTTCAAATTTTACCAAAATGCATTATCTGCTTGATAAGTTTGATGTTGCCTACAACAATTCTGCAGAATTATATTTGAATGCAAATCCGCTTTCAAATGGCAAAAAGAATATTTTAGGCCTTTTTCCTATTTTCGAAAAAACCAATTATGAACTTCCGTTTTCAAAAAATGAACTGCAATCGATTAAACATAATTTTGACGGACAGTTTTTTGAGAATAACAATGCTGATTTCTCAAACTTTAAAAATAATGCAATTGGGAAATCGATTATACACCTCAGCACACATGCTTCTTCGGGCGATCTGGAAACTCCTGCGAGTATCAAATTCTACGATCAAGAAGTTTTATTTTCCGAATTGTATAATTTACAGTTCAATCCTGATTTGGTTGTTCTGAGCGCCTGCGAAACAGGAATTGGAAAACTTTATAAAGGCGAAGGCGCCATGAGTGTAGCAAGAGGTTTTCAGTTTGCAGGAGCGCAGAATCTTTTGTTTTCTTTATGGAATGTCAACGATTATACAACTTCTGTTTTTATGGATTATTTTTATAAAGATCTTAAACATAATGCTTCTTTTGTAAAAGCAACCGCAAATGCAAAAAGAGAATTTTTACAAGATGAAAACATTCCAAATGCAAAAAAATCACCTTATTACTGGAGTGCTTTTGTGTATTACGGCACTCTTGAAAAGCCTGAAAAGCAAACCAATTATATCTTATATTTCATTAGTTTTTTGGCGGTAATTGGCTTATTTTTGGGTTTCAATCATTACAGAAATGGAAAATCTTCACGAAATTCTCAAAATAGAGAAATACAAAAAAATAAAGTTTAAAATCACTAAAACCCAGCATTTACAAATAAAGGCTAAAATAAATGGCGTTTCTGGCAATTTCATTTTAGATACCGGCGCATCAAATACTTGTGTGGGTTTTGAGTGTATTGAACGTTTTGAACTTTCTGCAAAAAATTCTAAAACAAAAGCTTCTGGCGCGGGAGGAACTGGAATGACAACACAGATTTCGTCTCAAAATAAACTGCAGTTAGGAAGCTGGAAAAGCAAAGATTTTAGCATCGTGATTTTTGATCTTTCTCATGTTAATGAAGCTTTAGAATCTTTTAAAGCAAAAGCTGTACACGGTATTATTGGTGCCGATGTTTTACTGGAAGGAAAAGCGATTATTGATTATTTTAACCATTATTTGTATTTGAAATAATGAAATCCTAAATCCTAAACTCCAAATAAAAAAGTCTTCAGTAAAATGAAGACTTTTTAGTTTTATAGTATTTCTTAACTCTCGATTTCTGTTTTCTGAACGGCGTGTTTTTTCAACGAAAAATAAGCCACAACTGTGCTCAGCAACATTAAAACTCCACCTAAAATAAAAGGCGCTCCTGCAAATTTAAAAGGCGCATCGTCATGAGTGAAAAAGTAAAATGTATTGGCCATCATTGGTGGACCAATAATTGAAGAAGCACTCATTAAACTAGTTAAAGTCCCTTGAATTTCTCCTTGTTCGCTTGGCGCTACTTTACTTGCTACAACAGATTGCAATGCTGGACCGGCAATTCCGCCAAGGCAATACGGAATTAAAAACACAAACATCATCCAGCTTTCTGTTGCAAAAGCAAATAATAGCATTCCGATTGTATATAAAGCTAAACCAGTGTAAATACTTTTCTCATTTCCTATTTTCGGATTGATGTAACGAACCAATCCTCCTTGCACCACTCCAACTAATAAACCAATAATTCCCAATGAAATTCCGATCATTCTTTCGTTCCAATTAAATTGATAGATAGTGAAGAAACTCCAATTGCTTTGCACAGCATGAGAACCAACATACAGTAAAAAAATGGCAACAATTAATCCGATTAGTGTTGGGTGTTTTCTTAATCCTGAAATAGCTCCGATTGGATTGGCACGTTTCCAGTCGAATTCTCTTCTGTTTTCTTTTTTTAATGATTCTGGCAAAATGAAAAATCCGTAAAGGAAGTTAAGCATACATAAAATTGCAGCAGCGTAAAAAGGAACTCTAGATCCGTATTGTCCTAAAAGTCCACCAATAACGGGTCCTATGATAAATCCTAATCCAAAAGCAGCGCCTACTAACCCGAAGTTTTTAGCTCTGTTTTCAGGTGTACTAACATCTGCAATATAAGCAGAAGCGGTTGTGATACTCGCACCTGTTACTCCAGCAATAATTCTTCCGATAAAAAGCCAAATAATAGTTGGTGAAAATGCTAGTAATAAATAATCTAATGAAAATCCGAAAAGGGAAATTAAAATAATAGGTCTTCTTCCGAATTTATCACTCAGATTTCCAATAACGGGAGCAAATACAAACTGGGTTATCGCATACGCGAAAGTTAACCAACCGCCTATTTTTGCAGCTTCGCTGATGTCACCATGAATCAATTCTTCGATTAATTTTGGTATTACAGGAATAATAATTCCCCATCCTGTAATGTCTATTAACATGGTTATGAAAATAAAACCAATTGCTGCTGACTTGTCTTTTTGTAGCATAATATTTTTTGTAAGGTGATGCAAATAAACGAAAAAGCTGACATTTTTTTATATTGTCTTTTTAATTCAGGATAAAAAAATCCCAAATTCCTAATTGAAGGAACTTGGGATTTTTATGGTGAAATTCCGAATTCGGGCTCGGAATTTCACTATCAAAAATTAAAACTATTAATGAGTGTGTTTAGGATTGAAACCGTCTTCGCTTAATTCTGCTGGCGTATAATCTGCGTGCATTTCAGCTTCATAGTCGATTTTTTCTCCTTTAGAGAACTTACGGATAATTTTCTCCATAATATCATAGATTACAGGAACTACGATTAACGTAAGGAATAATGAAGAAATCAAACCTCCAATAATTACCCAAGCCAATCCGTTTTTCCATTCAGCTCCTGCTCCAGATGCCAATGCAATTGGGAACATACCAAATACCATCGCAATTGTTGTCATCAAGATCGGACGTAAACGTGCGTGGTTTGCTTGGATTAGAGCGTTTCTGATTGATTCTCCAGCTGCTCTACGCTGATTGGTATAATCGACAAGCATGATCGCATTCTTACACACCAGACCAATCAACATGATTACCCCTAATATCGTAAAGATATTTAAAGTATTGTTGGTTAAGGCAAGCGCAAATAAAACCCCAATGAACGAAAGCGGAATAGCAAACAATACAACAAACGGGTGAACGAAACTGTCATACAATCCAACCATTACAAGGTAAACCAAAATAATAGCGGCTAATAATGCGATTCCTAAAGTACCAAATCCTTCAGATTGGTTCTCTTGGTCACCACCCCAGATGTAGTTAACTCCAGTTGGTTTTTGCAATTTATCTAATTTTGCTTGCCATTGCTGAACGATTGTTCCTGCTGGCACCCCAACATTCTGTCCTTGTACGGTTACAGAAGCTGTTTTATCTCTACGCTCCAATTTACTTGGTCCAGAACCTTCTGTAATTGTCGCGAATTGGTTTAATTTAATCTGTTGACCAGCATTGTTGATGAAAATCAAATTACTAACGTCTGTGATATTTTTTCTATCAAATTCGTTGTATTTAATGTTGATGTCATATTCGTATTCACCAGCTCTAAATTTACCGTCTGTATTACCGCTATAAGCTGTCTGCATGGTTAAACCAACTGTTTGAAGCGTTAGTCCTAAAGCAGCCATTTTATCTCTGTCAACTTGAACGTTGATCTCAGGGTTTCCATCTTCAACTGTTAATTTAATCTCAGTTGTTCCAGGAATGGTGCGTAATTCAGCTTCGGCCATTTTAGCAAATTTCATAGCACTTTCTACGTTTGGACCTGTTACGATCAAACCTAAAGTTGCATCTTCAGCAGTACCTAAGATACCTACAGGAACTGTTTTTACTTTTGCACCAACTAAAACTTTCTCCAATTTACGTTTCACTTTTGCAGCGTATACGTTGGCGTCATCTGTACGATCTTTTTGATCGATCATTTTAACGTCAATCTCTGCTTTATATGCAGTTGCCTGAGCTGCTCCTAAACCTTCACTGGTTTGACCAACTGTTGTAATTTGGCTGAAAACATATTTCTCTCCTTTTAAGAAAGCTTCTGCTTTTTGCGTCATAAAGTTGGTTTGCTCTAACGAAGCATCTTTTGGCATCTCGATTTGTACTAAGAACTCACCACTATCAGATGAGGCGAAGAACTCTCCTCCAATATATCCACCTCCCATTAACCAGAAGATCGTACCAAAGAACATTACTATAATAACCACCATTGTTTTAATGTAGTGATCTAAACACCAGTTTAATAAATGAGATACCCAGTCAGTAAAACGAGTCAAATAGCTTTCAAATCCTAAGATAATTCTTCCGAAAAGATTTTTACCTTCAATATGCTCTAATTTTCCGAAACGTGATGATAACCACGGAATAATCGTAAATGAAGCCAATAACGAGAACATTGTAGAAATAATTACCGTAACACAGAACTGTGTAATAATGTTCGATACTAATCCTGTACTCATCGCAATCGGTAAGAACACCACCACAATTACTAATGTAATCGAAGTTACGGTTGCACCAATTTCGGCAGTTCCGTCATAAGCGGCACGAATTCGGCTTTTACCCATCTCCATGTGTCGGTAAATATTCTCCAATACCACAATCGCGTCATCCACAAGAATACCAACTACAAGAGATAAACCAAGTAAAGACATTAAGTTGAGCGTGTAGCCCAACAAATAAATACCAATAAATGTAGCAATCAAAGATGCTGGAATAGATACCATTACGATTAACGAGTTTCTAATACTGTGCAAGAAGAACAACATTACGAATGCTACCAGAATAACCGCAATTAACAAGTCATGTACAACAGAATCTGCTGCTTCAAGAGTAAAGACTGTACTATCTTTTGCTACTTCTAATTTTAATTGAGCCGATTTATAATCGTTCTCTAAAGTTTTAATTGTTTTAATCAATTGCTCACTTACCGCAACGGCATTCGCATCTGATTGTTTTACAATTTGAAGTACAATCGCACTTTTTTGATCTACACGCGCAATTTTCTCTGCGATTTTTTGCGTATCCTGAACGTCTGCAATTTCACCTAAACGAATTTGAATTCCGTTTTGAGAAGAAACCACTAAGTTTCTTAATTCGTCAACATTTTTATATTTACCCGCTAAACGGATTAAGATTTTTTGGTTACGAGTTTGGATGTTACCCGTTGGGAAATCCAAGTTTGAACTTAAAATAGTTTGTTGCACTTGTGGAACAGATAATCCGTAACCTTGCATTTTTACTGCATCAAGGTTTACCTGAATCTCACGTTCTTGACCACCAATAATGTTTACCTGAGCAACCCCTTGTACACGAGATAAAACTGGAGCAATCTTTTTATCGATCAAATCGTAAAACGCTGCTTCGTCCATTTTTCCATTCGCACCAAGCGTCATAATTGGTAAATCACTCAAAGAGAATTTAGTCAATGACGGCGGATCCGCATCGTCTGGCAAGTCACTCAAAATCGCATTAATTTTACGCTGTGCATCGTTCATCGAAATATCAACATTCGCGTTTGAAGTCAATGTGATCGATACAATCGAAAGACTCTCATAAGATTTCGAATCGATTTTTTTGATATTTTCAAGAGACGCAATCGCATCTTCAATTTTCTTTGTTACTGTATTTTCAACCTCACTTGGAGAAGCTCCAGGATATACAGTTGAAACCGTAATTACGTTGGTTTCGAATTTTGGGATCAGCTCGTAGCCTAATTGGCTGTAACTGAACAATCCACCTAGTGTTAGAATTGTAAACAATACAATTACCAACGACGGACGTTTTATGGATATTTCGGCTAATTTCATATATTTTTTCTTTATGCTTTAAGCTTTAGGCAGTAGGCTTTAAGCTTTGAAATTGCTTAGAGCCTATAGCTTATGCTTATAGCCAAATAATTATTTAATAATTTCTACTGTATTTCCGTCTTGTAGGTTGATTTGACCTGTAACAATTACAGTTTCTCCGTCATTTAAACCATTGATGATTTCAACTTTATCTCCTAAGATTCTTCCAGCAACAACTTTTCTCAATTTAGCAACACCGTTTTCTACAACAAAAATTTCGTTACTGCTCACACTTCCAACAAATGCATTTCTAGGAACCACTTTTAAGTTTTGTTCTTGGCTTTTAGCACCAAAGTTTGCAGTTCCGTACATACCTGCTTTTAGGTCGTTGTTAGCGTTGTTTGTAATTTCAATTTCAACAGGGAAATTTAAAGAAGCATCTGCTTTTGCAGCAATGAAAGTAATTTTTCCGCTAAATGATTTATCAGGATAAACACTCGCTGTAATGTCTACAGTTTGTCCTAATTTTAAACTAGCAACTTGAGTTTCGTTTACTGTAACAGTCAATTTTAATTTAGAAACATTTACAATATCAAATAAAGCAGTTGCAGGCATTCCAGCTAAAATAGATCCTGGTTCGATGTATTTTTTATTGATGTATCCATTGATTGGAGCTTTTACTCTTGTATCTCCAACATTAATTTTAGCTTGAGTATAGTTAGATTGAGCATTAGTTAAAGCTAATTTTGCTTGATCTAATTGTTGTTTTGTAACACCGCCAGTTTTGAAAGCGTTTTCATATCTAGCATAATCAGATTTTGCATTTTGATATGCTGCTTCAGCTGCTTGAGCATTTACATTGATAACATCACCTCTTACTGTTAAAAGAGTTTGACCAACTCTTACATAGTCACCTTCTTTAACTAAAACACTAATTACTTTTCCAGATTTTTCAGCAGAAAAAGTTAATTCCTGAATTGGTGCGAAGTTTCCGTTTGCAGTAAAACCTAAGTTAACATCTTCTGTTTTTACTGTAGCCACTTTTACAGAAACTGCTGCGTTTTTTTCTGCTACAATGGCAGTTTTCGCTTCGTTTTCTGCTTTGTTCTTATTTAAAATGTAGCTAACTCCAAAAAAAGCTACAATTATGATTACGACTGTTATAATTATTTTCTTCATTGTAATAATTTGTTATTTAGTAAGAGATTTAAGTTCGCCTTTCGATTTGATTAGAGATATTTCGGCAATTTTATAATTTAAAACTGCTCTTGTAAAGTTATTTTGAGCTTCAAGAGACGCGTTTTCTGCATCTAGCAAATCGGTTAAAGATGCTAAACCTTGAAGGTAATTGTTTTTGGTATTGCTTAGAATTTCTAACGCTAAACGCATATTTTCTCTCTGATTTTCGATAGTCACAAGATTGTTATTAATCTGCGTCATTGCATTTCTATAATCTAAATCAAGAGAAAGTTTTGTGTCTTTGATGTCTTCTTGTAATTCTCTGATTTGAACATCAGCTTGTCTAACTTTTGCACGAGTTCCGAAACCTGTAAAGATTGGCACGTGTAAGTTTAAAGCAATTGCAGAGAAGTCTGACCAATACACTCCTTTTTCTGGTTTTGCAAACCAAGGCATATTAGGTCCTTGTCCGATATAATTATAGCCTGCAGACAATGAAAGTGTAGGATAATAACCTGCTTCGACCGCTTTTTTATTGAATACTAAAAGTTCTTCTTGTTTTTTCAAAAGCAAATATTCTGTTCTGTTTTCAATATTTGGCTCTTGTGTTAAAGCAGCTGGCACAACTTCAAATTCTTCTTTTGGCATAACGATTTGAGTTTCGATAGGCATACCCATGTAAAACTTTAATGCATTTTCCTGTAACTCGATTTGATTTTTAACCTGCTGACGATCTGTATCAATGTTAGACAGTTTTACGATAATACGATCTAAATCAATTTTTTTAGCTAAACCATTATTAAACTGCCCTTGAACAATATCACGAACTTTTTGTGTATTTACGTAGTTACTGTCTAATAAAATAAGTCTTTCTCTTTGCACATAAACTGAATAGTAGTTATTTGCAACTCTTTCAATAACTTGTTCTTCAGTTAACTGATCATTTATTTGATAAAACTCACGAGTTGTTTTTGCAGCTCTTAAACCTGTAAAAACAGATTGATCAAATAATGCTTGCGTTAAAGAAACACCCGCAGTCGATGTCCATTTTTGTCCAAACGCAGCCTGAATTGTAGTTCCTGGCGCACCAAATGCTGCTCCATCAATAACTGTTGTCTGAATTACCGGATTATACGTTAAGCTTCCGTTTGCACTAATTTGCGGTAAAGCTCTCGAACGTATTTCCTGAATCTGATACTCACTATTTTCTACCTGAAGCTTTGCTTTTTTAGCATCTGCTTTATTTTGGAGCGCATAATTGACAGCGTCTTTCAGGGTTAAAGTGGTTTGTGCGTTGACAGACAAGCCAATGGTGCACAAAAATATAATAAGGATTCTTTTCATAAGTAGTTAAATATTTATTTTTTAAATTTTGAGATAGTATCGCCATTTTCCATCCTCACTCAGAATAATGACGATTAATATATTTGGATGAATTAATTATTTATTCTTTTTAGCTGCTTTTCTAATTCCTCTACTCCTTTTGCGGTGGCCATTGCACGGGTATGATATTCTAATGCTTCCAGCTCAATTCTTTGCGCCTCACTTTCAGAAACCGTATTTTCGTTTATATGAAAAACCAGTGTATAATAAAACTTGACATAAACCTCTATATTCAAATCGCTTCTGTAAAGACCTTCACGAATTCCCTTTTCAATATTTTCTCTAAACATCTGTGTACATTGATCAATTTCAAATGAAAGGATATTTTGATAAATCTCAGGGTAATGCTTCTTTAACTGATAAATTGGAGACGTGTCTATGTTATTTTTAAACATGTCACGGAACATTTCTCTGATCTCAAAATTTTCATGAATAGCATTAAAATTCTTTGCTATGATGGTATCCATGATTTCGTGTACTTGGCCATGAACCAGCGAAGTGCTTTCTTCAATCAGAACTTCTTTATTGCAGAAATACTTGTAAATCGTTTTTTTAGAAATACACATTTCACCTGCAATATCGTCCATTGTGACACTCTTAAAACCAAGCTTTAAAAACAACTCGCTTGCTTTTGCTATAATCTTCTCTTTCATTTTAAATTCTCGATTGCATCACAAATATACTTTGGAAACTAAAATTAAAAAAATAGTTTCCTGTTTATTTGTAATAATTTTACATCAATTTATTGATTTGGTAAGATTTATATGCTAAATTCTAAATTTGCTATAAGTTTAATGTCTTTTCCTAAGGCTGCACCCGAAGTATGATTGAAAGAACTGTAATCTAAACCAAAGTCCTCACGTTTGATGTTTCCTTTAATTTCAAAAGCTACTTTCTTTTCTCCGTTATAAATATTTTCTCCTAGAAACTCAGCATCCAATTCAACTACTCTGGTGATATCTTTTATAGTTAAATCTCCTTTGAAAAAATTAATGTTTTGATTTACTTTTTGAAATGAAGTCGATTTGAAACTGATAATCGGATGCTCATCTTCTTCAAAAAAATCCTGAAGCTGCAAATAAGCATCTATAGATTGGAAACTTTCATTTTTATTATTGATGTCTAATGAGAATTCGACAGAAGCATCTTCAATCTCATTGTCTTCAATATTCACATATCCATCAAATTTATTTGAGTCTCCTCCCAAATAAGCAGTTCTTGATCGTCTCATTTCTAATAAAACATCTGACTGGCTTGAATCTAAAGTCCATTTTGTTTTCATAAATAGCTGATTTAATTGATTTTAAGAATCATTAAAACTCGTCATGGAAACTTTTTTAGTGTTCTTAGTTTCCATTTTATCGCTGCAAATATAGACAGGAAACTCTGAATACCAAAAAAGTTTCCAAGTTTTTTGCGAAAAATTTTAACATCTTAGAAATGAGACGGATTAAAAGCCTGTTTAAGGTGATTCATACGCTTTTAACATTTCATCCTTAGAAATTCATATTTGAATTGTATCTTTGAGCCGCGAAATCAGAATTTATTATGCACGATATTAGTCAGTACCAAGATTTTTTCATCAATTATCTACAAAGCCAAAACATACATAAAGAGCCTAAAAATCTTTACGAACCAATAGAATACATTTTAGGGCTTGGCGGAAAACGTATCCGTCCAGTTTTAACTTTAATGGCCGCAGAGGTTTTTGATACTGACTATTCGATTGCGCTTCCGGCTGCAATGGCAGTTGAAGTTTTTCATAACTTTTCGCTAGTTCATGATGATATTATGGACGATGCGCCTTTGAGAAGAGGACAAGTTACAGTGCACGAAAAATGGGATTTAAACACTGGAATTCTTTCTGGAGATGCCATGCTGATTTTAGCTTACCAGTATTTTGAGCAATACGAGCCGATTGTTTTTAGAAACCTTGCCAAATTATTCAGCAAAACAGCGCTTGAAGTTTGTGAAGGACAGCAATGGGATGTAGATTTTGAAACTCGTAAAGATGTTACGATTCCGCAATACTTAAAAATGATTGAGTATAAAACAGCTGTTTTGGTTGCGGCTGCCATGAAAATGGGTGCCATTGTGGCAAAAACTTCTGAAAAAGAAGCGGATTTAATTTATGATTTTGGATTAAATTTAGGTTTGGCTTTCCAACTTCAAGACGATTATCTAGATGCTTTTGGCGACCCAGAAACATTCGGAAAACAGGTTGGAGGAGATATTATAGAAAACAAAAAAACGTATTTATATCTGAAGGCTTTAGAATTTTCTTCTGATGAAAAAGCTTCTGAATTAGAAAAATTATTCACGCTTCAACTTGACGATAATTCAGAAAAAATAGAAACTGCCAAAGCCATTTTCAACGAATCTGGAGCTTCAAAAGCTACTCAAGAAGCTATTGAAATGTATACTTTAAAAGCCTTTGAAACCTTAGAAAAAATGGATATTAATTCTGAAAAAAAAGATATTCTAAGAACATTTGGAGAGAATTTAATGGGGCGTAAAGTTTAAAAAATAGCAATTTCAAAAATCAATTTCAACAACAAATTCTACAATCATAAATCAGCAATCTAAAATCTAAAATCATATGTTTGTAGCACCAGCAAATACCGAATCATTATTAGCGCAAGCACAAGCAGAAACTTTATATCTGAATCTTATTGAACAGCTTAATAAAGATTTTAATCTGGCGAATGAAGGAATTGATTTTCCGTTAAGCATCTCGCCAGACGAATTGAAAATTCAGCTTCACGAAAAAATCTACCGAATGATTCAGTACAAATTTGCTGAATATTTAAACCTACTTTACATTATTGACGTTCCCGAAAATGAAATCAAACAACTAGATGGTTCTGATTTAGTCATTCTAGCTGAACAAGTTGCTTTCTTAATTTTAAAAAGAGAATGGCAGAAGGTTTGGTTTCGCAACTATTATAAATAAGGGGCTGAGGTGCTGAGATGCTAAGGTTCTAAGGTTTTTTCTCATTGGGACGAACAATATTGTGCAATTTTTCTAATTCTTCAAAAAGCCCAAAATACTGTGTGTCAATTTTACTTCCAATAATTTGAAAACGACCACATTTAAAACAAATCTTTGCTATTCCAATCGTTTTTTCTTTCTTTTTAAAAATAAAGATATCGCGATATTCAGGAACACATGCATATGCACTCATCTGCAGAGAATCTTTTTCGCTGAATACATTTTCAATTTCCTTTTGCTGTTTAATTGTAAGATTGGATTTCTTATAATTATGACTTAACAAAATTTCTTCAAAATTCTTTTTAGGAATACTGTCAGGAAAATATCCCATAAATAAACCTTCAAACTCCTTCTCTTTTTTTGATTTTTTACTTTCTCCTCCAGAAATAATTATACTATCAAGAGTATAGTTCACAAAATAATGATCAATTTTATCCGAATCAAAAAAAGGTCGTAATTCTTTCTTTACAACCTTCTCTTTATTAATATCCGCTTTTTTAGAATTGTTACAGCTTAAAAGTACAATTGCCGTAATTATAAAAATAAATTTCTTCAAATTTTCGTTTTTAAAACCTTAGAATCTTTGCATCTCAGAACCTTAGCAACTTAGAAATAAACTCTCACAAAAGGCATAAATCCAGAGCCGTAAAGACTTTTATTAGGATCATACAAAACATCGTAACGCGCTCCAATAGTCACATTTCCTGTTCTATAACCTGCTCCGAGATATAGTGCAGTATTCCAATAACTATCTGAATAGGAAGGATAATAACGACCATAAATATCATATCCTGCTTCATATTGGCTATCGACTCTTACTTGCTCTAATTCAGCTGACAATTGGATTTCGGGGATTGGATTTACTAAACCTATAAGGCTCCCTCCCCAAACGAAAGATTCGTAATAATTTTTTTGATATAAATAGCCAAATTGAAGACCTGCTCCAACTGCTACAATTTCGTTAACATTATAAATGGCGCTTGGCATTACAGAAATATTGGTGTACCCTGAACCAAAACCGAGACCTAAACCGCCTCCAAATTGAACTTTTTCCCAAAAATGGTTACTGTTGTCTATGACATATTTTTGTTGCGCAATACTATAACTTGAAAACAAGACCGCCAAAATCACAAAAAAATATCTGAAATCGATTGAAAATTGAATTTTATTCATAGTTAACGTTTATTTTAACAAATTTTTACGTAAAAGTACGTAAAAAAAAGATTTAAATAAATGCGATTGTTGTACTTTTGCCTTTCTATATAACAAAAAGTATATTCACTCATATTATGGATAGGTTTTCATTTTTAAACGCAGCGCATACTGAGTTTTTTGCACAATTATACGATCAATATTTAGTTAACCCAGACAGCGTTGAGCCTAGCTGGAGAAGTTTCTTTCAAGGTTTTGACTTTGGACAAACGACTTATAATGACGAAAATCCGGTGCAAACAATCGTTGAGTACGTGACTAGCGATAACACAGATTATAGTCAGATTTCTGAAAAACTAAAGAAAGAATTTAATGTTCTTAAATTAATTGACGGATACCGTACGCGCGGGCATTTATTCACGAAAACAAATCCTGTTCGTGACCGTAGAACTTCATCTCCAACTTTGGATATTGAAAACTTCGGATTATCTACAGCAGATCTTTCAACTGTTTTTGATGCCGCTCAAACAATCGGAATGGCGCCTTCTTCATTGCAAGATATCGTAAATCGTCTAAAAGCTATTTACTGCCAGCATATCGGTATTGAGTATATGTACATTAGAAATCCTAATGTGGTAAAATGGATTCAGGACAAATTAGCTGTAAATACAAATCAGCCAAACTTCTCTTCTGACGAAAAGAAAACAATCTTAAATAAATTAAACGAAGCTGTTTCTTTTGAGAATTTCCTTCATACTAAATATGTTGGACAAAAACGTTTCTCATTAGAAGGTGGAGAATCTATCATCCCAGCTCTTGACGCTTTAATCGAGCAAGCTGCTGAAAAAGGTGTTGAACAATTCGTAATGGGAATGGCTCACCGTGGTCGTTTGAACGTTTTGGCAAACATCTTCGGAAAATCAACTCAAGATATCTTTGGTGAGTTTGATGGAAAAGATTACGATCAAGAATATTTTGATGGTGACGTAAAATACCACTTAGGTCTTACTGCCGACAGAAAAACAAGATCTGGAAAAAGCATCAACATCAATTTAGCACCAAACCCTTCTCACTTAGAGACTGTTGGAGCTGTTATTGAAGGTATTACAAGAGCAAAACAAGAAAGACATTTCCCAGAAAATATTTCAAAAGTATTGCCAATCGCTGTTCACGGCGATGCTGCTATCGCTGGTCAAGGTATTTTGTATGAAATCATTCAGATGTCTTTATTGGACGGATACAAAACTGGCGGTACAATTCATATCGTGATCAACAATCAGGTTGGATTTACAACTAACTACTTAGACGCTCGTTCTTCTACTTACTGTACAGACGTGGCCAAAGTAACGCTTTCTCCAGTATTACACGTAAATGCTGATGATGCTGAAGCTGTTGTTCACGCTGTATCTTTTGCATTAGACTACAGAATGCAGTTTGGACGTGACGTATTTATCGATTTATTAGGATATAGAAAATACGGACACAACGAAGGTGATGAGCCACGTTTTACTCAGCCTGTTTTATATAAAATCATTGCTAAACATAAAAACCCAAGAGACATCTACGCAGAGAAATTACTTTCTGATGGTGTAATCGATGCTTCTTATGTGAATGCTTTAGAAAAACAATACAAATCTCAATTGGAGGAGAACTTAGAAGCTTCTCGTAAAAAAGATTTGACTATCATTACTCCATTCATGAAAAACGAATGGGAAGGTTTTGTTCAGGTTACAGATACGCAAATGCTTCAAAAAGTTGATACTTCTTATCCAAAAGAAAAATTAACTCAAATTGCAAATGCGATTTCTAATTTGCCTGAAGACAAAAAATTCATCAGTAAAATTCAAAAATTAATCAACGACAGAAAAACAATGTTCTTCGAAACTAATCTTTTAGATTGGGGAATGGCAGAACATTTAGCATACGGATCTTTATTACAAGAAGGTTTTGATGTTCGTATTTCTGGACAAGACGTAGAAAGAGGAACTTTCTCTCATCGTCACGCTGTAGTTAAGGTTGAAGATTCTGAAGAAGAAGTAATCTTGATTAATAGCCTTGAAGACAAAAAAGGAAACTTTAATGTTTACAACTCTCACTTATCTGAGTACGGAGTTTTAGGTTTTGATTACGGATATGCATTAGCAAGTCCAAAAGCTTTAACAATCTGGGAAGCACAATTTGGAGATTTCTCTAATGGAGCTCAAATTATGATTGACCAATACATTTCTTGCGGTGAAGACAAATGGAACAACCAAAACGGTATCGTTCTTTTATTGCCTCACGGATATGAAGGACAAGGTGCTGAGCACTCTTCTGCAAGAATGGAGCGTTACTTACAGCTTTGCGCAAGACATAATATGTATGTTGCTGATTGTACAACTCCTGCTAACTTCTTCCACTTATTAAGAAGACAATTGAAAACGAATTTCCGTAAACCGCTTGTAGTATTTACACCAAAAAGTTTACTTCGTGATCCAAGATGTGTATCTCCAGTAGAAGATTTAGTAAACGGAAGTTTCCAAGAAACAATTGATGATACTACAGTAAACAAAAAAGATGTTAAAACATTAGTTTTCGTTACTGGTAAATTCTATTATGACATTACTGCAGAAAGAGAAAACAACGGAAGAAAAGACGTTGCTGTTGTTCGTATCGAGCAATTATTCCCTTTCCCAGTTGAGCAGATTAAAGAGATCATTGCAAAATATCCAAATGCAGATGATTACGTTTGGGCTCAAGAAGAACCTAAAAACATGGGAGCTTACAGCTATATGTTAATGAACTTTGATCTTGTAAAATGGAGATTGGCTTCATTAAAAGCATATTCTGCTCCTGCATCAGGAAGTTATACACGTGCTAAACGTCGTCATGCAGATGCAATTAGAATGGTATTCGATAAAAATTTATTTAGATAATTAAAAAAATAATTGTTTCAAGTTTCATGTTCCAAGTTTCAAGTCTAACAACCTGAAACATGAAACATGAAACGATAAAAACCTTAAACAAAAACAAGATGATTTTAGAAATGAAAGTCCCATCACCAGGGGAATCAATAAAAGAAGTTGAAATTGCAACTTGGTTAGTAAAAGACGGAGATTATGTAGAGAAAGATCAGGCTATTGCTGAAGTTGATTCAGATAAAGCTACTCTTGAATTGCCTGCTGAAATGAGCGGTGTAATTACACTAAAAGCTGAAGAAGGTGATACAGTTGCAGTAGGTGCTGTAGTTTGTTTAATTGATACAGATGCTGCTAAACCAGCAGGAAGTGGATCTGCAGCTCCAGCAGCAGAAGCGCCAAAAGCGGAAGCACCAAAAGCAGAGGCTCCAAAGGCTGAAGCTCCAAAAGCAGAACCAGTACAAGCTCCAGCAGCAACAAGTTATGCTGCAGGAACTCCATCTCCAGCAGCAAGAAAAATTTTAGACGAGAAAAATATTGCTCCAGCTTCTGTAACAGGAACTGGTAAAGGTGGCAGAATTACTAAAGACGATGCAGTAAATGCAACAGCTGTAGCTTCAATGGGAACCCCAACTGGAGGAAACCGTGGAACTGAACGTACAAAATTATCTATGTTACGTCGTAAAGTAGCAGAAAGACTAGTTTCAGCTAAAAATGAAACAGCTATGCTTACTACTTTCAACGAAGTAAACATGACTCCAATCAACAATATCCGTAATGAATACAAAGATGCTTTCAAAGCTAAACACGGTGGTTTAGGTTTAGGTTTCATGTCATTCTTTACAAAAGCAGTTACAAGAGCACTTCAATTATATCCAGATGTAAACTCTATGATCGATGGAGATTACAAAGTAGGATACGATTTCTGTGATATCTCTATCGCTGTTTCTGGACCAAAAGGTTTAATGGTTCCTGTTGTTCGTAATGCTGAAAACTTAACTTTCCGCGGAATTGAAGCTGAAATCAAAAGATTGGCTTTAAGAGCTCGTGATGGTCAAATTACAGTTGACGATATGACTGGAGGAACTTTTACAATCACAAACGGTGGTGTTTTCGGAAGTATGTTATCAACTCCAATCATCAACCCTCCACAATCAGGAATCTTAGGAATGCACAATATTATTGAGCGTCCGATTGCTGTAAACGGAAAAGTTGAAATTCACCCAATGATGTATGTGGCTCTTTCTTACGATCACAGAATTATCGACGGACGTGAGTCTGTTGGTTTCTTAGTTGCTGTAAAAGAAGCTTTAGAAAATCCATTAGAATTATTAATGAATGGCGATGCTAAACGTGCTTTAGAGTTGTAATTTTTAAGTAATTTTCGACAATATAAAGGCCTGTTCTTTCATGAGAACAGGCTTTTTTTTGCTTAAAATTAGCTTAAGATTGACTTAAGATGTTAATTTTTTACATTAATGAAAATTTTAACCTTTAAAAAATAATTTATTTAGAATAAATAAAAACAACTTGTTTGATTGCCATCCAGCAATTAAATTTGCACTATCAAAATTAATTCTAAATAAAAATGAAATTAAAATTTACGATTTCTGTTTTAACATTTTGTTTTTTCCTGTTGATCGGAAATACGATCATCGCACAAGAAAAAGCTACTATAAAAGGAAAAATATCTTTAAATAATAATGAATCTCCTGAGGGAATTTCTCTGGCTTTAAAAGGTACAAGATTTGGAACAACTACCGATGAAGAGGGTAATTACAAAATAAAAAATGTTAAATCAGGAACTTATCTCCTAAAAGTTTCAGCTGTTGGTTATAACTCATCAGAAAAAAAGATTACCATTACAGAAGGACAAGAATTAACTGAAAACTTCAATCTTACTTCAAATTCAGAAGAATTAACAGAAGTAGTTGTAAACGGTCGTAAAAATAGCTTCGTACGCAAAGACAATCAACAAGTTTCTAGATTACCTCTTAAGAATCTTGAAAATCCACAAGTATATACTACAATTACGGGATCAGTTTTAAAAGAACAAGTGGTTACAACATTTGATGATGCCTTAAAAAATGCTCCTGGCGTAACACAACTTTGGGCTTCAACAGGTCGTGGCGGAGATGGAGCCAGTTATTACTCTTTAAGAGGATTCCCTGTTCAAGCAACTATTGTAAACGGTGTACCAGGTTTAACAAATGGTAGTTTAGATCCTGCAAACATTGACAGAGTAGAAATTATTAAAGGCCCTTCTGGAACTTTATTTGGAAGCAGTTTAATTTCATACGGAGGATTAATCAATACTACAACAAAAAGACCGTACAAAGGATTTGGCGGAGAAGTAAATTATACCGCTGGAAGCTACGGATTAAACCGTGCAACTGTAGATCTTAACACATCTCTTAACGATGCAAAAACACTTAATTTTAGAGTAAACTCAGCATACAACAAACAAGAAAGTTTTCAAGATGCTGGATTCGTAGAATCATTTTTTATTGCTCCATCATTATCGTACGAAGTAAATGACAGATTATCATTCTTAGTCAATACCGAATTCATGAGCAATGAAACCACAAACCCAACAATGTTGTTTTTAGATAGAGCGAATCCGTTAAGAGTTCACAATATTGCTGAATTAAAATACGACAATAATCGTTCTTACACAAGTAACGAATTAACAATCAAAACGCCTTCTTACAATATTCAGGCGCAAATGAATTACAAGCTTTCTAGTCAATGGACTTCTCAGACTATTTTCTCGACAAGTAATGCTAAGTCTACTGGAAATTATGCTTATTTATATGAAGGAACTAGCAATAAGATGTTTTCTTCTATTAAGGAAGGTATAGTTTTAGCAAGATTTTTCAATTACCAAGACAACAAAAACACTACTTTTGATATCCAACAAAACTTCATTGGCGATTTTAAAATCGGAAATATGAGAAACAGGCTTGTAGTTGGTTTAGATTACTACAACAGAGTTGCTCTCGATCGCGGGACAGGTTATTTTGGAAACGGATATGTTTATATTGGAGACGATTTAGCCTCTTTCAATGCAATCTTTGGTCCTTCAAATGGTGACACGGGAGATTTAACAAAAGCTGGATCTGACGCCATTGTAGGAAACGCTCCAAGAAACAACAATAAAACAAAACAAGAGGTTTACAGCGCCTATTTTTCTGACGTAATCAACTTCACTCCTGCTCTTTCTGCAATGGTAAGTTTACGTGCAGATCGTTTTATAAATAGCGGAGATGTTTCAACTGACGATGATAACTACAACCAGACTTCTTTATCTCCAAAATTCGGATTGGTTTATCAGCCAATCATTGATAAGGTATCTATTTTCGCAAACTACATGAATGGTTTCTCAAATGTGGCTCCCGGAGAAAACGTAAATGGAACAGTTAGAACTCCTGTAACATTCGACCCTGAGCATGCCAACCAAATAGAATTTGGTACAAAATTGAACATTTTTAAAGATAAAATTTACGCTACTTTAAGCTATTACGATATTAAAGTTTCAAACATGGTTTATAGCGTTAGACCAAATGCAACTGACGTGACAAACTATCAAGATGGTGCGCAACACAATAAAGGTTTTGAAGCTGAATTTATCGCTAATCCAATTACCGGTTTAAATATTATTCTTGGTTACAGCTATAATGATGCAACTCTAACAAAAGGAGATGCTGACTTTGTAGGATTCAGACCAGAAAGTGCGGGAGCTTATAACTTGGCAAACTTATGGGCAAGCTATAAATTCACTAATGGATTATTAAGAGGATTTGGTGTAGGATTCGGAGGAAATTATGTTGGAGATAACAAAATCATGAACAGAAAAGTTTCAGGAACATTTACAATTCCAGAGTACACTGTCCTTAATTCTTCTTTATTTTACAATACTGAAAGATTTGGAATCACACTAAAATTAAACAATATCACAAACAAAGAAATCTATGACGGATGGTCAACAGTACATCCAAAAGATCCTAGAACTTTCGCTGCAAGTTTTACTTACAAGTTTTAATAAAAGTTAAACAAAGAACACCTTTCTTTCATGGGAAAGGTGTTTTTTAAATTCTAATTGATTATGATTACAATTGCCAGTCTTATCGTTTT
This sequence comes from Flavobacterium tistrianum, assembly GCF_003254545.1. Taxonomy (GTDB): domain Bacteria; phylum Bacteroidota; class Bacteroidia; order Flavobacteriales; family Flavobacteriaceae; genus Flavobacterium; species Flavobacterium tistrianum. The sequence goes on along the minus strand of NZ_QJRH01000072.1, from coordinate 457,162 downwards.
CTTAGCTTTTTATACACTGTACTACACTTCAAAGAGAGCAGTGTTATCGTATGATTTGGGTTTTGAAAAATGGATGCAGAGAAATCCAAAACAAACAAAAATCGTAGGTTTAACGCTATTGCTTTCTGCTTATGCAATGTGGCTTTTTACACAATCGTTAGGCTGTGGCACTTTGATGTTTTTCATACAGCTAATGACTGTTGGAAGTCTAATCATTATCCTTACTCCTTTAAAAAAGATAAACAGCAAATTGCTTCTAGCCTTACTCATTTTTGTTGCCGCAACTGAACTTTATTACAATTAAAAATCCACTTTAAATTACAATATGCCAGCAAATCCAAAATATCTAAATCCTTCTTTTTGGCCTCGTTTTTCCAAAATCACTGCTGCAATTTTAGGCGGATACTTTGTTTCTGTTACTTTTCATTTGGCTTTAGCGGCTTGGTTTAGCCGAAAAGATGTGTTAATCACAATGGCTTTCAGCGGTTTTATTCTTTGGGTGGCATTAATGATTATTGCTTTCTTAGCCAAAAGCGGCTGGAAAATCTGGGGAGTTTACATTCTGCTGTCTCTACTTTTTTGTCTTTTCATTTACCTAGGTCAAACCTATAATACGGCACAATAATATTTATGAATAACCGTCATTACAATATCTATTTTCACACACATACTGTCAGCGGAATCGTGATCAGTGTAGTTCTTTTTGTAATTTTCTTCGCTGGATCTTTTTCTTTTTTTAGAGATGAAATCATCAATTGGGAAAGAAGTGAATCTACAGCAATCACAAAAGAAATTCAATTAGACTACAATAATGCACTGCAGCATCTTGACAAAAAATATGTTTTGCACGGAAGAAATATTACTATTTCTAAACCTTCAGTAGAAAATCGAGTTGCTGTTTATATGGAAGGAACCAAAGACACCTTGGCTTCAAAAAAACAACAAGCAGGAGAGTTCTTTTATCTTGACAATAAAAATTACAAAACTTATACTTATCAAGAATCTTATTCGTTAGGTGAGCTTTTATACCGTCTGCACTTTCTAGCACAAATTCCATATCCTGCAGGATATTATTTAGCTGGATTTACAGCTTTGTTTTTTTTATTCGCAATTATAACAGGAGTTCTTCTGCACTGGAATAAAATCGTTTCTAACTTTTATATGTTCCGTCCGAAAGAAAAATTAAAAACACTTTGGACAGATGCACATACCGCTTTAGGAATGATCGGCTTACCGTTTCAATTTGTATATGCGGTTACAGGAGCATTTTTTATGATTAAACTTTTAATTGTAGCTCCAGCTGTAATGGCTTTGTACAAAGGAGATCAGGATAAATTATATAAGGAACTAGAATATACTGATCCAGATTATAAGTTTGAAAACAAAAAACTAGCACATCCATTTAATATTAATGAACTGGTTGAAAAAACCAAAAAGAACTGGGCCGATTTTGAAATTACCCGTGTTTTTATCCAAAATTATGGAGATGCCAATATGCACGTTCTAGTTGAGGGCGAACTTTTAAGCCATAAAAAATTTACAGGAATTGGAAAAGTAGTATACAGAATTGCTGACGAAAAAGAAATTGGCAAAAAAGACCCTATTGCACAAACGAGCTATTTAGATGTTGTAAAAAATGTTTTATACAGAATACATTTTGGCGATTATGGCGGATATGCATTAAAAATCGTTAGTTTTCTTCTAGGAATTATAACTTGTTTTGTCATTATCTCTGGCGTTATGATTTGGCTTGTTGCTCGACAAAAAAACAATATGCCAGAAAAGAAGAGACGTTTCAACGCTGCTGTTGTTCGTATTTATTTGGCAATTTGTTTAAGCATGTATCCAATTACAGCGTTGGCTTTTATTGGAAGTAAAATTTTCTACCCTTTAAGTCAGTCCAATTTATATGCACTTTATTTTGGAGGCTGGTTACTACTGACAATCTTCTTTATCATTAAAAAGGATGATGCATTCACCAACAAATTCTGTCTCATTTCAGGAAGCATTTTAGGATTCTTGATTCCCGTTACAAACGGAATCGTTTCTGGAAATTGGTTCTGGACTTCTTTCCTAGAAAACAAATTTCAGATATTCTTTATTGATGTTTTCTGGATTTTCTTAGCAGCAATTTCATTATACACGGCTTATCATTTAAAACCTAAAAAAGCAGTTGCTTAAAATTGCCCTGCTCCTTTTCTCTCAGTTACTTTTTTTTAAAATCTCGCAAAGACGCAAAGTCGCTAAGTTTTTTTTATATTTCTTTGCGCCTTCGCGTCTTTGCGAGATTTTTATTTTTATCATTTCTTAGTGTTTATTGCGCTCACATATAAATTATCTATAATAACTTGTCCTATATAAATTTTGAGCATACTTTTACGCTTTTAATCAAAAAATGGGATTCAAAACCAAAATACGTTTTATACATAAATGGCTCGGACTAATTTCTGGCCTTATTGTTTTTGTAGTCTGTATTACAGGTTGCATTTTCTGTTTTCATGATGAAATAAAAGACATTACTCGAAAAGAATGGCGTTTGGTTGAACCTCAAAACAAACCTTTTCTGCCACCATCTCAATTGCAGGAAAAAGCAAAAGAAGCCGCTCCTGAAAACAAAGCCACCATGATCGCTTATTATGGAAGAAATAGATCGGCAATTGTTTACACTTATTCTGACAAGGGAAATCTTTACTTATATTTTAATCCGTATACTGGGAAATATCTGAAATCGGAAAATCCGGAAACCGATTTTTTCATTATTGTAGAATACATTCACCTATATCTACTTCTACCCGATTATATCGGAAAGCATATTATTGGCGGAGCGACTATCATTTTTATTTTATTGCTCATTTCGGGAATAATACAATGGTGGCCAAAACGAAAAAGTGACATTAAAAGAAGTTTTACCATAAAATGGTCAGCAAAATGGCGACGCGTCAATTACGACTGGCATAATACTACTGGTTTTTACATTTCTATAGTAGCTCTAATTTTAGCCATAACCGGACTTACTTTTACCTACGAATGGGTTGGCGACGGAATTTATAAATCTTTTAATTTTGGCGGAGACAAAGCAGCCGAAACAAAAACACCTATAATTGATACAACCTCGTTCAAAGCAAATTCGGTTACAGCAATTGACAAAGCATTTATTCAAACTCAGAAATTGCAACCAAAAGCAGAAATGTTTTTTATAATGATTCCGCAGAAAAAAGGCGATATTGTCAGTACAGGAGCTTACCCATATACATTACGTTATGATCAGCAGAGTAACTATTATTTTCATCCGTCAAGCGGAAAATTAATCCAAAGCCAAACTTTTGATAAAAAAAGCCTCGGACTAAAAGTTGTCGAAATGAATTACGGAATCCATACAGGACAAGTTTTAGACCTTCCTGGAAAAATTATAGCTTTTATTGTGAGTTTAATTGCCGCTGCACTACCTGTAAGCGGATTTATAATTTGGTTTGGAAGAAACAGAAAATCTAAAAAAGTAAAAGCATAAAAAAACCGTCCCGAAATATTGGGACGGTTTTTTTATAATTGGTTTTCAGAAATTAAATTTAATTTCTGTTTGCTAAAGCATTTTTCTGTAAACTTTTAACTGAGCTTACTTTGTTGTCTAAATAAGCAACTTCGCTTAAACTGTTTTCATTAAAGTAAATCCATTTTCCTGTTTTAACTCCGTCTGTGTATTCTCCAACGGTTTTTTTATTTCCTTTTTCGTCATAAGATACCCAAACACCGTCTAATTTACCGTCTTTAAAAAAGCCTTCTTGCTGCACTTTACCATTTTCATAGTAATACGTTGCTTTTACCTTGTTCCCAGCAGCTTCTAATTCAGGCTTTCCTTCTTGTGCAACTACAATTCCAGAGAACAATATTGCAGCTAAAATTACACTCTTTTTCATATCTTTAGGTATTTAATGTTAAGAAATCTTTATCAAATATAGTCAATTGTTTACATTAAAAAAACTTTTGCTTAACAATTTGGTAACATTGAATAAAAACTTAACATTGGAAATTTCCCGAAAAAGAAAAAACCAGCGCTTAAGCACTGGTTTTACTGGTATTTTAGAAATATTTTCGTTTTACGATAACGTTATAAATTTCGTAAAAAAATTAGTTCAATAATGCACTAAGCTGCTTATCCAATTCAGGATCAGATGGTCTTGATGCATCAGATTTTAAAATATTACCTTGTGGGTCTATTAAAATAAATCGAGGAATTCCAGTTACACCGTAATTCACAACAAACTCAGATTCCCAATCTTTATCAGCAAATAATTGAACGCCTCCCAATTTTTTATCAGTTACAAACTTTTTCCATTTTTCATTATCTTTTGCCCTATCAATAGAAATACTTACAAATTCAATATTTTTTCCGTGATATTTCTCTTCGATCTTTTGCAGATAAGGAATCTCAGCCCTACAAGGCGCGCACCAAGTAGCCCAAAGATCGATATAAACATATTTTCCTTTTAAATCAGAAAGTTTTGTTTTTCCTCCTTTAAAGTTTTCGTAGTCAAAACCGGGAGATGCTTTTCCAACCATTTTATTTGCCTTATATGCACTTTCATAATTTCTAAGCGAAAATTCATGAAAATTTTTAAAACTACTTTGCATTGCAGTTACAAATTGCGGATCAAAAGTTCCTTTATTCAAACTTTCATTATCTGCTTTTTCTTTAGCCTCTAATATTTTAGCAAACTCCTCCGGTTCTTTAGAAAAAGCTTCTTCAAGTTTTTCATTTCTTAAAGATTGTTGCGCCAAAAAATTACTTTCATCCACACCTTTACCTTTATACACTATAGTTTCATCAAATTCTTTTGCATTCATAGTCAAATTGACTTCAGAATTTGGCTTTAAATATAAATTAGAAGATTCTGTTCCATCAGAAAACACATAAAATCCCTGAGGAGCATCAAAAGTTGCAGAAAAAACCTCCTTTTTACCAATTGGAATTACTTGCCTGAAATTATCTCTTCCTTTAATAACCAAAGTGTCGCTATTTCTATTGGCGATTTTAGCTGTGAACTTTATTGAATTTTTGCTTTGAGCAACAATATTCAAAGCATTAAAAAGCACTAAACTTGCAACAAAAAGTTTTTTCATAGGTATTATGATTAGTTTTTAGATGAATCAAAACTAAAGAAATAAAAGCTTCGGATTTTCACAATTAACAATTTATTTGAAATTATTCTGAATCAACTTCCCACTTTACTATATTATCTTGAATTTTGTATTTACTTTTGCAGTCTAAAATTTTGATTATGTATAGAAGTCATAATTGTGGCGAATTAAACGCTTCAAATATTAATACCGAAGTTACACTTGCGGGCTGGGTTCAAAAATCACGTGATAAAGGATTTATGAATTGGGTCGATTTACGCGACCGTTATGGAATTACACAACTTATTTTCGACGAAAGTCGTACTGATAAGACCGTTTTTGAATTGGCAAAAACTCTAGGAAGAGAATTTGTAATTCAGGTAAAAGGAACTGTTATTGAGCGTGAAGCTAAAAACAAAAATATTCCAACGGGTGAAATCGAAATTTTAGTTTCTGAATTAACGATCTTAAACACTGCTTTAACTCCTCCATTTACAATTGAAGATGAAACTGACGGCGGAGAAGACATCAGAATGAAATATCGTTATTTGGATATCAGAAGAAATCCTGTAAAAAACAGTTTGTTGTTCCGTCATAAAGTAGCGATGGAAGTTCGTAAATATCTTTCTGATTTAGATTTCTGCGAAGTTGAAACGCCTTATTTAATTAAATCTACTCCAGAAGGAGCAAGAGATTTCGTTGTACCAAGCCGTATGAACGAAGGGCAGTTTTATGCATTGCCACAATCTCCACAAACTTTCAAACAATTATTGATGGTGGGTGGAATGGATAAATATTTCCAAATCGTGAAATGTTTCCGTGACGAAGATTTACGTGCAGACCGTCAGCCAGAGTTTACTCAAATTGACTGCGAAATGGCATTTGTTGAACAAGAAGATATCTTGAATATTTTTGAAGGATTGACAAGACATTTACTAAAAGAAATTAAAGGCATCGAAGTAGATAAATTCCCAAGAATCACTTACGACTATGCTATGAAAACATACGGAAACGACAAACCGGACATCCGTTTCGGAATGAAGTTTGGAGAATTGAACGAATTTGCACAACACAAAGAATTCCCTGTATTCAATGCAGCTGAATTAGTTGTCGGAATTGCAGTTCCTGGAGCTGGAAATTACACTCGTAAAGAAATCGACGGGTTAATTGACTGGGTAAAACGTCCTCAAGTTGGTGCGTCGGGAATGGTTTATGTAAAATGCAATGAAGATGGAACATACAAATCATCTGTAGACAAATTCTATGACAATGATGATTTGGCAAATTGGGCAAAAGCAACAGAAGCAAATCCTGGAGATATGATTTTTGTACTTTCTGGGCCTGCAAATAAAACACGCGCACAACTTTCTGCGTTACGTATGGAATTAGCAACTCGTTTAGGATTACGCAATCCTGAAGAATTTGCTCCATTATGGGTTGTTGATTTCCCATTATTGGAACTTGATGAAGAAAGCGGACGTTATCATGCAATGCACCATCCATTTACTTCTCCAAAACCAGAAGACATGGCGTTATTGGAAACAGAACCAGGAAAAGTTCGTGCAAATGCATACGATATGGTTTTAAACGGAAACGAAATTGGCGGTGGATCTATTCGTATTCACGATAAAGCGACACAACAATTGATGTTCAAATATTTAGGATTTACCGAAGAAGAAGCAAAAGCACAATTCGGATTCTTAATGGATGCTTTCCAGTTTGGAGCACCACCTCACGGAGGGTTAGCATTTGGTCTTGACCGACTTGTTGCTATTTTAGGAGGACAAGAAACCATTAGAGATTTTATCGCATTCCCTAAAAACAATTCAGGACGTGATGTCATGATCGATGCTCCTGCTGCAATTGATGAAGCACAATTGAAAGAACTTCGCATTAAAGTTGACATTGCTTAAATGCAGTAAATTATTCATAAAAACTAAAAGAGCCGTTGAAAAAATTCAGCGGCTTTTTTAGTTTAACGAAATGTTAAGAAAAATCTTAAACGATATTTTTTTTGAATTATCATATTCTTACAATTGTGATATTTTCATATTCTTACAATTAATGATTCGCAAATTAAGGTATTCCATAAGCAAATTGATGCAATAAACCGCGTAAAAACACTGTAAATCAATAATTTTTACAAAAAATTAACACGTACATGTCTTTTGTATGATTTTATATATTACATTTGTTTATTATAAATTATTATTACATTACAAATGCGTACAGGTACAGTAAAATTTTTCAATGAATCTAAAGGTTATGGATTCATTACAGACGAAGAAACAGGAAAGGACATCTTCGTTCACGCTTCAGGAATTAACGCGGAAGAATTACGCGAAGGTGACCGTGTAAGCTATGAAGAAGAAGAAGGAAGAAAAGGGAAAGTTGCTGCTAAAGTAGCAGTGATCTAAGAAAAATATAGCAATTATTTTTTTTTGCCTCTGAATGGTCTCAGAAGACGTCCCGAAAATATCGGGACGTTTTTTTTTATCTATTTCTTAAAAAAACATTAAAATAACACAATGTTATTTATAATGAATAAAAATTAGACATAAACGCGGTTTGGCACCCTACTTAAATCCTTTTTTAACTTGTGTTTTACAGACTTCCAAGTTATCTTTGTGGCTCATTTTTTAAGTATAAAATCAAAGTTTATGCAATCTGATCAATACAGTTACATTCCTATTTTAATGCAGTTTATTCTAGCTGTTGGTTTTGTGGTAGGAACAATCATCATTTCTGGGAAATTAGGACCAAAAAGATCCTCTGAAGTTAAAGATCAAAACTTCGAATGCGGTATCGAATCTGTTGGTAACGCCCGTATTCCTTTTTCTGTAAAATACTTCTTAGTTGCCATTTTGTTTGTATTGTTCGACGTAGAGGTTATTTTCCTTTATCCATGGGCAGTAAACTTCAAAGACTTAGGAATTGAAGGAATGTTAAAAATGTTAGTTTTCATGTCTTTACTTTTAGTTGGTTTCTTTTACATCATCAAAAAGAAAGCACTAGAATGGGAATAAAGAATATTAGATTTCAGATTTTAGATTTTAGATTAAATTGATTTAGAATTTTAGATTTGAAAATAATATCTCACAATACAATATTGAATTTTAAAATATTGATTTCGGTTTCAAGATCAAAAATCTAAAATCTGAAATCTACAATCTAAAATAAAATGAGCGATTCAAAAGTAAATATGGTTGCGCCGCCAGAAGGAGTTACTGGTGAAGGTTTCTTCGCTACAAAACTTAGTGATGTTGTTGGTTTAGCAAGAGCCAACTCATTATGGCCGCTTCCTTTCGCGACTTCATGCTGTGGTATCGAATTCATGGCAACAATGGCATCTCACTATGACTTAGCTCGATTTGGTTCTGAGCGTGTGAGTTTCTCGCCAAGACAAGCCGATATGTTATTAGTAATGGGAACTATTTCTAAAAAAATGGCTCCTATTTTAAGACAAGTTTACGAGCAAATGTCAGAACCTCGCTGGGTAATTGCTGTTGGAGCTTGCGCTTCTTCAGGAGGAGTTTTTGATACGTATTCTGTTCTACAAGGAATTGACAAAGTAATTCCAGTTGATGTTTATGTGCCAGGATGCCCGCCAAGACCAGAACAAATTGTTGATGGAGTTATGAGACTTCAGGAATTGGTAAAAAGCGAATCTGTGAGACGAAGAAGCTCACCTGAATACCAAGAATTATTAGCTTCATATAATATCTCATAAGATGGCCTTAGAAAATACCCAAATTCAAGACAAACTTGTAGAAACATTCAATAATGATGTTTTTAACTTTCAACAAGAAAGAGATATTTTTTCTTTAGAAGCTTCGGCCGATAAAATCACACCGTTGATTCTATTCCTTAAAAATGATCCAGAATTAAAATTTCATTTTTTAACTGACTTATGCGGCATTCACTATCCGGATAACGAAACAGAACGTCAGTTTGCAGTTGTTTATCATTTACACAACTGGTACGAAAACAAACGATTAAAAATCAAAGTTTTCCTAAACGGAGAAAAACCAGAAATTAAATCGGTTTCAAATATTTTCTTGTCTTCCAATTGGATGGAAAGAGAAACTTACGATTTCTTTGGGATTAACTTTATAGGACATCCTCAGTTGAAACGTATTTTAAATATGGACGAAATGCAGTCTCACCCAATGCGAAAAGAATTCCCAATGGAAGACAGCGGAAGAACAGATAAGGATGATAGATTCTTCGGAAGAACAACATCAAATTGCTAAAAAATAATTCAACATTATAAAATGTCAGAACTATTATTACCACCAGAGCATCGTTATGCTAAAATAATTAAGGAGAGACTAAACGACGACGGAAGCGAACTTTCTGTACTGAATTTAGGTCCAACTCACCCTGCAACACACGGTATTTTCCAAAATATCTTATTGATGGATGGTGAAAAAATTCTTGAGGCTGAGCCAACTATTGGTTACATCCACAGAGCATTTGAAAAAATTGCCGAAAATCGTCCTTTTTACCAAATTACACCTCTTACAGACCGTATGAACTATTGTTCATCTCCTATTAATAATATGGGATGGTGGATGACAGTAGAAAAACTATTAGGTATTGAAGTTCCGAAAAGAGCTCAATATTTAAGAGTTATCGTTATGGAGCTGGCTCGTATTACAGACCATATTATCTGTAACGGAATCTTGGGTGTAGATACTGGTGCGTATACTGGTTTCTTATACGTTTTTCAATTTAGAGAAAAAATCTACGAAATCTACGAAGAAATTTGTGGTGCTCGTTTGACAACAAATATGGGAAGAATAGGTGGTTTTGAAAGAGACTGGTCTCCAGAAGTTTTCAAAAAACTAGATAAATTCCTTGAAGAATTTCCTCCAGTTTGGCAGGAATTCCAAAACTTATTCGAGAGAAACAGAATTTTCCTTGACAGAACTGTAAACGTAGGTGGAATCACTGCTGAAAAAGCAATGGCTTACGGATTTACAGGTCCAAACTTACGTGCTGCTGGTGTTGATTACGACGTACGTGTAGCGCAACCTTATTCATCTTACGAAGATTTCGATTTTATTGTTCCTGTTGGAAAATCAGGCGATACTTATGATCGTTTCTGTGTTCGTAATGCTGAAGTTTGGGAAAGTTTAAGCATTATTCGTCAGGCATTAGAAAAAATGCCTCCAGGAAATGAATATCACGCTGAAGTTCCAGATTACTACCTTCCTCCAAAAGAAGATGTTTACACTTCTATGGAATCTTTAATTTATCACTTTAAGATCGTAATGGGAGAAGTTCCTGTACCAGTTGCAGAAATCTATCACCCAGTAGAAGGAGGAAATGGAGAACTTGGTTTTTATTTAGTAACAGACGGAAGTAGAACTCCATATAGATTACATTTCAGAAGACCATGCTTTATTTATTATCAAGCATTCCCAGAAATGATTAAAGGTGCCATGCTTTCTGATGCAATTATCATTCTTTCAAGTTTGAACGTAATTGCAGGAGAATTAGACGCCTAACAAATTGTAGATTTTAGATTATAGATTTTAGATTGCTGAATGAGGATGCAGATTTTAGAATTTAGATTTAAAATTATAATTAGGAATTGAAAAATTCAGATTGAAGAATCTAAAACTTAAACAATGATTGAAGAATCATAGATTATAGATCAAGATTAAAAAAATCTAAAATCTATCCCAATAGCTATCGGGACTAAAATCTAAAATTAAAAATGGAACGTAAACATTACAAACAAGAAATAAACATGACCGAGGCATTGATGAACCGCATCAATGAATTGATCAGTCATTATCCTGAGGGCAAACAAAAATCGGCTTTACTGCCTGTTTTGCATGAAGTTCAGGATGCACATAACAACTGGCTTAGTATTGAATTGCAAGATAAAGTTGCTGAGATTCTTCAAATAAAACCAATTGAGGTTTATGAAGTAGTTACTTTCTATACGATGTTCAACCAGAAGCCAATTGGTAAGTATATGTTTGAGTTTTGTCAAACTTCTTGTTGTTGTTTAAGAGGTGCCGAAGATTTGATGGATTATACTTCTGAAAAATTAGGCATTAAAATGGGTGAAACAACTCCAGACGGAATGTTCACTATTGCTGGTGTAGAATGTTTAGGTGCTTGCGGATACGCTCCAATGATGCAATTGGGAGATTTCTACAAAGAAAAACTAACAGAAGAGAAAATCGATCAGATCATTGCTGATTGTAGAGATGATAAAATAATATTACACGATAAATAAGATGTCACAAAAAATATTATTAGATAAAATCAATATTCCTGGAATTAAAACCTACGAAGTATATCGCCAAAATGGTGGTTATGCTTCTGTAGAAAAAGCTTTAAAAACACTTACTCCAGATGAAGTTACTGAAGAAGTAAAAAAATCAGGATTACGTGGTCGTGGTGGTGCAGGTTTCCCTGCAGGAATGAAATGGAGCTTTATTGACAAAAAATCAGGAAGACCAAGACACTTAGTGTGTAATGCCGACGAATCTGAGCCTGGAACATTCAAAGATAGATTTTTGATGGAATATATTCCTCACTTATTGATCGAAGGAATGATTACTTCAAGCTACGCTTTGGGCGCTAACCTATCTTATATCTACATCCGTGGAGAATATATGTGGGTTTTCAAAATCTTAGAAAGAGCAATCGCCGAAGCAAAAGCTGCCGGATGGTTAGGAAAAAATATATTAGGAACAGGTTATGATCTTGAACTTCACGTTCACTGTGGAGCTGGAGCTTACATCTGTGGAGAAGAAACAGCATTAATCGAATCATTGGAAGGCAAAAGAGGAAATCCTCGTATTAAACCACCTTTCCCAGCGGTTTCTGGTCTTTGGGCAAATCCAACTGTGGTAAACAATGTTGAAACAATTGCGACTGTGCCTTGGATTGTAAACAATTCTGGAGATGATTATGCTAAAATTGGAATTGGACGTTCTACTGGAACTAAATTAATTTCTGCTTCAGGACATATTAAAAATCCAGGGGTTTATGAAATTGAATTAGGTTTAAGTGTTGACGAATTCATGAATTCTGATGAATATTTAGGAGGAATGTCTTCTGATCGTCCATTAAAAGCATTTGTACCAGGAGGTTCTTCTGTGCCAATCTTACCTGCTGACTTGATTTTCAAAACAGCAAATGGCGAAGACCGTTTAATGACTTACGAATCTTTAAGTGATGGTGGTTTTGCTACTGGATCTATGTTAGGTTCTGGAGGATTTATTGTTTACAACGATACTGCTTGTGTTGTAAGAAACACTTGGAACTTTGCTCGTTTTTACCACCACGAATCTTGCGGACAATGTACTCCATGCCGTGAAGGAACGGGATGGTTAGAAAAAATCTTATGGAGAATCGAAAACGGTCAAGGCCGTGAAGAAGATATCGAATTATTGTGGAGCATTCAGAGTAAAATTGAAGGAAACACAATTTGTCCGCTTGGTGACGCTGCTTCTTGGCCAGTAGCTGCGGCAATTCGTCACTTTAGAGATGAATTCGAATATCACGTTCGTTTCCCAGAAAAAATTAAAAATAGAGATCACTTTGTAGCTGAGCCTTTTTCTCAGGTAAAACATTTAGTTGGCAAACAAACAGTTTAAAAAAATAGTTTAAAGTTTCAAGTTTTTTTAGTTTCAATACCGATAGCTATCGGCAGTGAAACCTGAAACCTGAAACTAAAAAAACAAAATAAGAGATGAAAGTAACCATAGACGGTCAAAGTATAGACGTAGAACCAGGAACAACGATCCTGCAGGCTGCACGTATGATTGGTGGAGATTTGGTACCACCAGCCATGTGTTATTACTCAAAATTAAAAGGCAGTGGCGGAAAATGCCGTTGTTGTTTAGTTGAAGTTTCTAAAGGTAGTGAAGCTGACCCACGACCAATGCCAAAGTTAATGGCATCTTGTGTAACAGGATGTATGGATGGCATGGAAGTAAACAGTAAATCGTCTGCAAGAGTAACTGAAGCCCGTAAATCTGTAACAGAATTTTTGTTAATCAATCACCCATTAGATTGCCCTATTTGTGATCAGGCTGGTGAATGTGATTTACAAAATTTAAGTTTTGAGCACGGAAATCCGAAATCACGTTACATTGAAGAAAAAAGAACATTTGAACCAGAAGATATTGGTCCAAATATTCAACTTCACATGAACCGTTGTATTTTATGCCAAAGATGTGTACAAGTTGCAGATCAATTGACAGACAACAGAGTTCACGGAGTATTAGATCGTGGAGATCACGCTAATATTTCAACTGGAATCTCTAAAGCAATCGACAATGAGTTCTCTGGAAACATGATTGACGTTTGTCCAGTTGGAGCTTTAACAGATAAAACTTTCCGCTTTAAATCAAGAGTTTGGTTTAACAAACCTTATAACGCACACAGAGAATGTACAACTCCAGGATGTTGCGGTAAAACTACAGTTTGGATGTTTGGTGGAGAAATTCAACGTGTAACTGGTCGTAAAGACGAATATCATGAAGTAGAAGAATTCATCTGCAACAGCTGTCGTTTTGATCATAAAAATGTTGATGATTGGGTTATTGAAGGACCAAGAGAATTTGAAAAAGATTCTGTTATCAACCAAAATAACTACACTCAGAAATTAGAGAAAGTTGAAATCGATACTGAGAAGAACATTCTTTTAGGTAGAGATATTGATCGTAAAAAAATTAGTATGGCAGCGATTCCATTAACTGATAATGATAAAAAAGTTTAAGAAATGGAAAGTGCATTTATTATAGAAAAGAGTGTTGTAATTGTTGTCGTTTTTGCGGTAACAATGATCATGGCAATGTATTCTACTTGGGCAGAACGTAAAGTTGCTGCTTTCTTGCAAGACCGTGTTGGACCAAACCGTGCTGGATGGGGAGGTTTATTACAGCCACTTGCAGATGGTATGAAATTATTCTCTAAAGAAGAATTTTTCCCAAATACACCAAATAAATTTTTATTCGTTGTAGGTCCGGCAATTGCAATGAGTACAGCTTTAATGACTAGTGCTGTAATTCCGTGGGGAGATCGTTTACACCTTTTTGGAAGAGATATTATTCTTCAGGCTACAGACGTAAATATTGCTATATTATACATTTTTGGAGTCCTTTCTGTTGGAGTTTACGGCATCATGATTGGTGGATGGGCTTCTAACAACAAATTCTCTTTAATGGGAGCTATTCGTGCAGCTTCTCAAATGGTTTCTTACGAGGTTGCAATGGGATTATCAATAATTGCTTTATTGATGATGACTGGAACAATGAGTTTAAAAGAAATCTCATTACAACAGCAAGGAATGAACTGGAATGTTTTTTATCAGCCTTTATCATTCTTAATTTTCTTAATCTGTTCATTTGCAGAAACAAACAGAACTCCTTTCGATTTGGCAGAATGTGAAAACGAGTTAATTGGAGGTTACCATACAGAGTATTCGTCAATGAAAATGGGATTCTATTTATTTGCTGAGTACGCAAGTATGTTTATCTCTTCTACTATTATTTCTGTATTATTCTTTGGTGGATACAACTACCCAGGAATGCAATGGATGGTAGAAAATGTTGGTGTAAATACAGCGAACTTACTAGGAATTGGAGCATTATTTATAAAAATATGTTTCTTTATTTTCTTCTACATGTGGGTACGTTGGACAATTCCAAGATTTAGATATGACCAATTAATGAACTTAGGATGGAGAATTTTAATCCCGCTTTCGATCATTAATATCATGATTACAGGTGTTGTTATTTTAAGACACGATATTGCAGCAGCTTTAGGATTCTAAGAACCGTAATAAGCTTCAAATAAAAAACAAAATAGATTTTGAATTTGATTGATTTCAAATTGCAAATCATAAACTATAATAGTAAAAATGTCAATAGAAACTATATCATTATCGGGTAGAAAAAAGGTAGTGTCAAATAAGGACATGTCTTTTGTTGAGCGATTGTATCTTGTGGCGATTGTAAAAGGTCTGGTTATTACTGTAAAACACCTTTTCAGAAAAAAAGTTACCATTCATTACCCAGAACAGGTTCGTGAAATGAGTCCAGTTTACCGTGGTCAGCACATGTTAAAACGTGATGAGCAAGGCCGTGAAAACTGTACTGCTTGTGGATTATGTGCTTTATCATGCCCTGCAGAAGCAATCACTATGAAAGCTGCAGAACGTAAGCCTGATGAAAAACATTTATATAGAGAAGAGAAATACGCTGAAATATACGAAATCAATATGCTTCGTTGTATTTTCTGTGGTCTATGTGAAGAAGCTTGTCCAAAAGACGCTATTTACTTAACAGAATCTAAAGTATTGGTTCCTGCTAATTACAATAGAGAAGATTTCATTTTCGGGAAAGATAAATTAGTGATGCCTTTAGAAATGGCTATGAAAAACGCTCAACTTAAAAACGCTAACTAAATGATACATATTCCTGATTTTGCACACGCAACAACTATTCAAGTTATCTTTTGCTTTTTAGCGTTTATTACCGTTATTACTGCTTTCTTGACTATTTTCAGCAGAAATCCAATTCATAGTGCCATCTACTTGGTAATATGTTTCTTTTCTATCGCTGGCCATTATTTACTATTAAATTCTCAGTTCTTAGCTGTTGTCCATATAATAGTCTACTCCGGAGCTATTATGATCCTGTTCCTGTTTACCATCATGTTGATGAACCTGAACGAACAGCGAGAAGTTCACCGTCCTAGAATTACACGTTTGGGTGCTATTGTTTCTTTCTGTTTAATATTGATTGTTTTAATTACAATCTTTATCAACTCGAAACCAATTGTGGGTGAATACGATTCTACTGGAGAAGATTTCCAATCAATTAAAGTTTTAGGTAAAATTTTATTGGACGAATATATGGTTCCGTTCGAGTTTGCTTCGATCTTGCTTTTGGTTGCTATGATTGGAACAGTTCTATTGTCTAAAAAAGAAAAATTAAATAAATAATGGGTAATATATTAAATCAAATAGGTATTGAAAACTACATCTTTTTAAGTGTTGTACTTTTCTGTATTGGAATTTTTGGTGTATTGTACAGACGAAATGCTATTATCGTTTTCATGTCTATCGAAATTATGTTGAATGCGGTAAACCTTTTATTTGTTGCTTTTTCAACTTATCATCAAGATGCGCAAGGACAAGTTTTTGTGTTCTTCTCGATGGCGGTTGCTGCAGCCGAAGTTGCGGTAGGATTGGCCATTTTAGTTTCTATCTTTAGAAATATCGGATCAATCAGTATCGATAATTTAAAAAATTTAAAAGGATAATCAGAAATGGATACCAATTTAGCTTTAATTTTAGTTTTAACTCCTTTACTAGGTTTTCTAGTAAATGTCTTTTTTGGAAAAAGCTTAGGAAAAACAGTTTCTGGTGCAATCGGAACTATTGCCGTAGCAATTTCTTTTGTAGTTTCTCTTTTACTTTTTAATCAAATAACTTCAACTGGAAAAGGAATTGAAGTTACTTTATTTGATTGGATTCAAATTAGCAACTTAAAAATCAATCTTGGATTTTTATTAGATCAATTATCTGTTCTTTGGTTACTTTTTGTAACTGGAATTGGATCTTTGATTCACTTATACTCTATCAGTTACATGCATGATGACGAAAACATGCACAAATTCTTTGCTTACTTGAATTTGTTCGTTTTCTTTATGATCACACTTGTAATTGGAAGTAACTTATTAGTTCTTTTCATCGGATGGGAAGGTGTTGGACTTTGTTCTTACCTATTAATTGGATTCTGGCATAATAACCAAGATTACAATGACGCTGCGAAAAAAGCTTTCATCATGAACAGAATTGGGGATTTAGGTTTATTAATCGGAATGTTCATCATTGGTTCAATGTTCTCAACATTAGATTACGCAACTTTAAAAACTGCAATTGCTGGAGCTTCTAACTTAAATTTACCATTACTTTCTTTAGCGGCTTTATGTTTATTCATTGGAGCTTGTGGTAAATCTGCTCAGATTCCGTTATACACTTGGTTACCTGATGCGATGGCTGGACCAACTCCAGTTTCTGCATTGATCCACGCGGCTACGATGGTTACTGCTGGTATCTTCATGGTAACAAGATTAAACTTTGTTTTTGACCTTGCAACAGACGTTCAATCTGTAATCGCAATTATTGGAGCAATCACTTCATTAGTTGCTGCTACAATTGGATTAGTTCAAAACGATATCAAAAAAGTATTGGCTTACTCTACAGTTTCACAATTAGGTTTAATGTTCTTAGCATTAGGATTTGGAGCTTATGAAGTAGCAGTTTTCCACGTAATCACACACGCTTTCTTTAAAGCTTGTTTATTCTTAGGATCTGGATCTGTAATTCACGGATTGCACGGAGAGCAAGATATGCGCAACATGGGAGGTTTGCGTAAAGCAATGCCAATCACTTTCTGGACTATGTTGATTTCTTCATTAGCCATTTCTGGGGTTCCATTCTTCTCAGGTTTCTTCTCAAAAGACGAAATTTTATTGACAGCATTCCACCACAGCATTCCATTATACGTTATTGGATCGGTTGCTTCTATCATGACAGCTTTCTATATGTTCCGTTTAATGTTCTTAACTTTCTTCAAAGAATTTAGAGGAACTGAAGAGCAAAAACATCACTTACACGAAAGTGGTTCATTAATTACTATTCCGCTTATCATCTTAGCTATTTTAGCAACTTTTGGTGGATTAATCAGTTTACCTGGAAACAGCTGGTTGAATGGTTATCTTGCTCCTCTTTTCACAAAAGTAGCTGGCGAAGAACACCATTTAGGCACAACTGAATACACTTTAATGGGTGTTGCAGTTTTAGGCGGATTACTTGGAATTTTAATTGCGTATGTAAAATACTTTAAACAAGATAATGTTCCAGAATCTGATGAAAACATTACTGGTTTAAGTAAAGTGTTATACAACAAATATTATGTAGACGAAGTTTACGACGCAGTATTTGTACAGCCAATTAATAGTTTATCTAAATTCTTTAGAGACTATATCGAGACAGGATTATCTGCTCTTGTTTTTGGATTAGGTAAAATAGCAAACGAAATTGCTTTCCAAGGAAAAAAATTACAAACCGGAAGTATAGGGTTATATCTATTTGTTTTTGTTTTAGGACTTTGTGCAATTGTTTCCTATATATTTTTAGCTCAATAATATTATTACTATGAACGTTTCTACTATATTAATTATACTTTTAATTGGTGCATTTGCCACTTACTTTTCTGGTGACAAACTAGCTTCAAAAGTTGCTTTACTTTTTAGTTTAGCTGCTTTAGGATGTTCAATTGTATTATTGAATAATTATAATGCTGGCGAAAACATCAGCATAATCAACAGTTGGATTACACAGCCAAAAATTTCTTTCGCTTTAAATGGTGACGGACTTGGACTTGCAATGGTTTTATTAACCGTAGCTTTAACTCCGATTATTATATTTTCTTCTTTTGGAAATGAATATAAAAATGCAAAAGGCTTTTATGGATTAATCTTGTTTATGGCTTTTGCTATGGCAGGAACTTTCTTAGCAGCTGACGGTCTTTTATACTATATCTTCTGGGAGCTAGCACTTATTCCAATCTACTTTATTGCCTTGATCTGGGGTAATGGCGATGCTGAAGAGCGCAGAAAAGCAGTGGTTAAATTCTTTATTTACACACTTGCTGGTTCATTATTCATGTTGACTGCTTTTATTTACTTATACACAAAAGCTGGTTCTTTCTTAATTGAAGATTTATACAAAGTAAATTTATCTGCTTGCGAGCAATTCTGGATTTTCTTGGCTTTCTTCTTAGCTTATGCTATCAAAATTCCAATCATTCCTTTCCACACTTGGCAGGCAAATGTGTACCAAAAAGCACCAACAGTTGGAACAATGCTTTTATCTGGTATCATGCTTAAAATGGGATTGTACAGCGTTCTTCGTTGGCAATTGCCACTTGCGCCAATCGCTGCTAAAGAATACATGTATATCTTTATCGCTTTAGGAATTGCTGGTGTTATCTACGGATCAATCGTGGCATTGAGACAAAAAGATTTAAAGAAATTATTAGCTTACTCTTCTCTTGCTCACGTTGGATTAATTGCAGCAGGATCTTACACTTTAACTCTTGATGGTTTTAGAGGTTCAGTTATGCAAATGATCGCTCACGGTTTTGTTGTAGTAGGATTATTCTTTGCAGCTGAAGTAATTTTCAGAAGATACGAAACTAGAGAAATTGGTGAAATGGGTGGAATTCGTGCTCAATCTCCAAAATTCACTTCAATGTTTTTAATCTTAGTATTAGCTTCTGTTGCATTACCGAGTACATTTAACTTTGTTGGAGAGTTTACAGTATTATACAGTTTATCTCAAATCAATATCTGGTTTGCTGTTCTTGGTGGAACTACAATTATTTTGGGAGCTTACTATATGTTAAGAATGTTCCAGCACGTAATGTTAGGCGAAACTAATTCTAAAGCTTTTGCTGATGTTACGCTTAACGAAGGAATTTCATTTGCTGTAATTATTGCTGTTTTATTATTCTTTGGTTTCTATCCAAAACCAATCACAGATTTGATTACACCAAGCTTGGAAAACATTTTACAAGTTATCAATAAGAACTAATATTTTAAACAAAAAATAAATTAGGATTACACATAAGAACTGAGATCCTAAATCAAAAAGATAAAAATGAATACATTAATAGCTATAACAGGATTGGGTATTTTCTGCCTATTGTTTGAAATTCTTAATTTAAGAAAGGCCATCATTCCTATTACCATTCTGGGTTTAATAGGTGTATTGGCACTTAATTACTGTGAATTTGGAACAGAACAAAGTTATTACAACAACATGATAGCAGTGAGTAAGTTTTCAACAGCTTTTTCATCATTGTTTATCGTTTTGACTATTTTCCTTGTAGCATTAAGCCATAATTTTTACCATAATCACCCAACTAAAATTTCTGATTATGTTGCTATTAAAGTTTTCTTACTAGCTGGAGCTGTAGCAATGGTTTCTTTTGGAAACTTAGCTATGTTCTTCTTAGGAATTGAAATTTTATCTATCGCTTTATATGTACTTGCCGCTAGCGATCGTTTGAATATAAAGAGTAACGAAGCGGGTATGAAATATTTCTTAATGGGATCATTTGCTTCAGGAATTATCTTATTCGGAATTTGTTTGATTTATGGTGCAATGGGAAGTTTTGACATTAGTGATATTCACGAAAGTGCACTTTCTGCAGAATTGCCAATCTGGTTCCCAATCGGAATGATTTTAATGGTTGTAGGAATGTTATTTAAAGTAGCTGCTGTTCCTTTTCACTTCTGGGCTCCAGATGTATATGAAGGTTCTCCAGCTTTAACAACTGCGTTAATGAGTACATTGGCAAAAGTAGTAGCAATTGCAACTTTATTTAAATTGATTGCTGGTATGAATTTCATTTCTTCATTAGATAATCAAGATTTGTTACACACTTTTGAAGTGATCGTTGTTATAATTTCAATTGCTTCAATGTCTGTTGGTAATATTATGGCATTAAGACAAGTAAACGTAAAACGTATGCTTGCTTTCTCTGGAATCTCTCATGCAGGTTTCATGTTAATGACGCTATTAACGGTTTCAGCTTCAGCTGGAGTTTTATTATATTACACTACTGCATACGCACTAGCTGGAATCGCAGCTTTCAGTGTTATTTTATATGTTTGTAGAGATCGTGATAACGAAGACATAACAAACTTCCATGGTTTAGGAAAAACAAATCCGTTATTAGCTGCAATCCTTACAGCTTCATTATTATCAATGGCCGGAATTCCTATTTTTTCTGGATTCTTTGCTAAGTTGTTCTTATTCAATCAAACTATTCAAGCAGGATATATTGGTTTAGTAATTGTAGCAGTAATCAACTCTATCATTAGTGTTGGATATTATTTCAAACTAATCATCGCGATGTATTCAAAAGAACCAAACGAGGAAAGAACAGGAAGACCATTCTTAATTTATGCTACAGCTGTAGTATCAATTGCTTTAAACATTGCGTTAGGTTTATTTCCATCATTAGTTTTAGACTTATTGAAATAAGATAGCCTCTTCATTCAAAATATTCGAGAATCCATTAAATTAATTTTAGTGGATTTTTTTTATGCTTTAAATAAGAAGAGAAATTCATGTTAAAAAATTCTTTCCAATAATTGCACTTCAAAAAATCTCCATATATTTGAGTTCAATTAAATGTATTACAATATGAACTTTAATTCAAAAAATCCATTTTTAAATAGTAAGCGTTTTTCATCAAATGCTGAACCAAGAACAGAAGTACACCAAGCTCAGATCATTGATTACAATCAAGAGATGACGGTATCTGGAACCATCAACAAAACAGCAATCTTATTTCTTATTTTATGTGGTGCAGCTATGGTGACATGGTGGATGACTTTTAACGGAATAAACCCTATGCTGCCTACAATTGGAGGTGCAATTATTGGTTTTATCCTTGTATTAGTTTCTTCATTTAAACCACAGGCCTCTCCTTACCTAGCACCAGGATATGCTTTATTTGAAGGATTGTTCATAGGAGGTATTTCTGCAATATTTGAATTGAAATTTCCGGGAATTGTAATCAACGCCGTTGGAGCAACTTTGGTTACTTTCTTGGTTTGTCTTGGTCTATATAAATTTAGAATTGTTAAAGTTACAGAACAATTCAAATCTGTTGTTGTTGCTGCAACCTTGGCAATTGCGACTTATTATTTAATTTCTTGGATTGTATCATTGTTTACAAGCTGGACGCCTGTTCATTATGGAAATTCTATGATGAGTATTGGTATTAGTGTTTTTGTAATCATTGTAGCAGCTCTTAACCTTTTCTTAGATTTTGATTTAATTGAAAAAGGCGCAAGAGAAAAAATGCCAAAATTTATGGAATGGTATGGAGCAATGGGGTTAATGATCACATTGGTATGGTTATACATCGAATTCTTAAGACTTCTATCTAAATTTGCAAGCAGAGACTAGTTTGTCCTAATTATAAAATTAGAAGCCCTTTTGAGTAAAATCAAAAGGGCTTTTTTTATTGCTATCGATTAAATTTTGAATATCAATTCAATATTCTAATTAAATCTTCTGGGAATAGCTAAAACACAAAAAGAATCTATTTCCTACTAAATTTTAAAATGTAATTTATGTAATAAAAAAAAATAGCAACTTCTTTTTCTTCTTTTTGTTTAATCTTTAAAATTTAAAAAAGCGAGAAAAATACGGCTTTCCGTACTCAATATGAAATATGCAATAAATTACAATCAATGTAATTAATTACATTTTTAATATTTTAAAAGCAAAATTTTTTACGTATCCTCTCTTTTTTTGTAAAAAAATTATCGTATTAAAAATTAATATATAATTTTGTGTAATCGATTACAATAAAACCACTTGGAATCGTAAGTAAAAACCACTTACTTATTTTATTAACTATCTTAAACAAACCTTATGAAAAAAAACCTACTTTTCGTGGCTGTATTTCTTATGACAGTCCAATTATGGGCCCAAACTATTAATGAAGCTTCGGGCTGGCTAGAATCTGCTTTTGTAAAATGGCAACCAGTCAGTGGTGCCCAAACCTACAATGTTTACTACACTGGAAATGGACTTACAGACAAAAAAATTGACGACCAGCTTATCCGAAGTTATGGTTCTTACTTTCGTGCTGATATTCCAGGACTTAAAGCCGGAACTTACACTGTAAAAGTAAAACCCGTTATAAACGGTACTGAAGGAACTGGAACTACAACAAGCAGTTTAACGGTAGTCGCACATGACAGAAACGGATTTGCCTTTGAAGGTGGCCGCGTTCCTGGAGGATACAAGGCAGATGGAACACCTAAAGATAATGCCGTAATTCTTTACATCACTCAAAATACCAAAAATACAATTTCGATGAATATTACTGGAGCAAGTGCGAATCCATGCATTGGTTTACAAAATATTCTTTATGCCATTAAAAAAGGAAAAGACACTCGTCCGTTTATTATCCGTCTAATCGGAAATATTACTGACATGACTGTAATGGAAGGTGGTGACGTTGTTATTGAAAACGCAAATAATGCTTCAAGTTACGTTACCATTGAAGGTATTGGAGACGATGCTGTAGCAAACGGATGGGGAGTTCGATTAAAATCGGCTTCAAACATAGAAGTAAGCAATCTTGGATTTATGAACTGCGACAGTACTGCAGGCGACA
Organism: Flavobacterium tistrianum; assembly: GCF_003254545.1. Taxonomy (GTDB): domain Bacteria; phylum Bacteroidota; class Bacteroidia; order Flavobacteriales; family Flavobacteriaceae; genus Flavobacterium; species Flavobacterium tistrianum. Next base: position 433,793 of record NZ_QJRH01000072.1, on the reverse strand, counting down.
ACGTGGGAATGCAACAAGACAATGATCACGTTTGGGTTCACAACTGTGATTTATTCTACGGAAATGCAGGAAGCGATGCTGACCAAATAAAAGGCGATGGAGCATTAGACAATAAAACTTCGACTTACATTACCATGTCTTATAACCACTTTTGGGACAATGGAAAAGCAAGTCTTTTAGGTCTAAGCGAAGGAACAACCGCCGGTTTATATGTAACATATCACCACAACTGGTTCGACCATTCAGATTCTCGTCATCCTCGTGTACGATATTACTCGGCACATATTTACAACAACTATTATGACGGAGTTTGTAAATATGGTGCAGGATCAACTATGGGATCTTCACTTTTTGTTGAAGGAAACTATTTTAGAAACAGTAAACACCCAATGTTAACTTCTCTTCAAGGTTCTGACATTTGGGACGAAGCTAATCAGGTGAATAATGCTGGGACAATGGGAACTTTTTCTGGAGAAGCCGGAGGAAGCATTAAAGCTTATAACAATACTTTTGATGCTTCAAACGGAACAAATAATATGCGTTTTGTAGCTTACAATGATCCAAATCCGTTGTACAATATCTCGGGAAAAATAAGCTCTACAACTGATTTTGATGCTTATGTAGCTTCAACAAGAGGCGAAGTGGTAAGCAGTACGGTAAAATCTAAATCGGGTGCTAACACGTACAACAACTTTGATACTGACGCTAATTTATATGTAAAAAATTTAACTATCGATACTCCTGCCGCGGCAAAAACAAAAACGACTCAATATGCAGGACGTGTTTCTGGAGGAGATTTAAAATGGACATTTAACAATGCTACAGATGATACTTCTTCTTTAGTTATTACAGCATTAAAAACAGCTCTTACAAATTATACTGGAACATTAGTTTCTGTGCAAGGAGAAGGGAATCCACCTGCTGGAACACAAACTTTAACTTTAACTTCTGCTTCAAACAACAACCAAACTGTTACGAGCGGTACTGCAATTTCTTCAATTGTATTTACATGGGGAGGAGATGCAACTGATGCGACTGTAACAGGATTACCAGCTTCTGGATTATCTTTTGTAAAAAATGCAACAGCTAAAACTATAACTATTTCGGGTACGCCTACAGCAACAGTTTCGTACTCAATTGCAACTTCTGGAACTAGTGGTTCCCCAGCCACTGGTTCAGGAACTGTAACAGTTACCGCTGCTGGAAGCCAAACTTTAACTTCTAGTGGCAATAATAGCCAAACGGTTTCATCTGGAACTGCTATTGCTTCAATCGTCTTTACTTGGGGCGGAAACGCAACAGATGCATCTGTAACTGGCTTACCTGCTTCTGGATTGTCTTTTGTAAAAAATACAACTGCGAAAACAATAACAATTACTGGAACTCCAACAGCAAATGTACCTTACTCTGTAACAACATCTGGCACTGCAGGAACTCCTGTAACGGCATCAGGAACAATAACAGTTACTACAGGTTCAGGCGGAGGATCTGAATTACATAATTTCACAACTTCTGGTAAAACAAGTACATTCTATTCTATTACAGGAAACATGAATTCAACTCCTGGGTCTGTAACCTACAACGGACTAACATTGACTGAGCGTTTAAAAATCGAAACAAGCACATCCATAACTTATACAACAACAAGTGCGTCTACGTTAACATTAGTTTTCGATTCAAACTTTACGGGAACTATTAAAGTAGACAACGTTTCATACACAGCGTCTGGAGGTATTGTAACGGCTTCAATTGCTGCGGGCTCTCATACTATAACTAAAGGATCTGTTGCTAATTTATTTTATATCAGTACAGTTTACAGTGGAACGACTTTAAAAATGGCCGCTGTCACTGATTCAGCAACAACTGCAGAGCCAGCGAAAATAGTTCTATATCCGAATCCATTTTCAAGCACTTTATACTTAGCAGACCCTGAGAAAAAAGTACAAAATGTACGTATTTATAATATCTCTGGAAACTTAGTAATTAACTCTGGAAGTTCTGAAAGCATTGATACGAGCAGTTTAATTCCTGGAACTTATCTAGCAAAAATTTCTACTGTAGACGGATCAATTAACCAAACACTTATTAAAAAGTAAAACTAACTAACCTAAAATGAAAGGGCTTCCAAATTTGGAAGCCCTCCTTTTTCAGATTTTGTACAATTACAAATCAAATTTAATTCCCTGCGCAAGCGGAAGATTTGTTGTATAATTAATTGTATTGGTTTGGCGTCTCATGTAAATTTTCCATGCATCAGAACCAGATTCGCGTCCGCCTCCTGTTTCTTTTTCACCACCAAAAGCACCACCAATTTCAGCACCAGAAGTTCCGATATTTACGTTTGCAATTCCGCAATCAGAACCTGTTGCCGACAAGAATCTTTCAGCTTCACGTAAATTATTGGTCATAATTGCAGAAGATAAACCTTGTGCAACACCATTTTGAATTTCTATCGCATTTTCTACTTCACCAGAATATTTAAGCAAATATAAAACTGGAGCAAAAGTTTCATGCTGTACGATTTCAAATGAATTTTCAGCTTCAGCAATTGCAGGTTTTACATAACATCCGCTTTCGTAACCTTGCCCCGAAAGCACTCCTCCTTCTACAAGAATTTTTCCGCCTTCGGCTACTACTTTATTTAAAGCTGCAGCATACATTTCAACAGCATGAGTATCAATTAACGGTCCAACATGATTGTTCTCGTCAAGCGGATTTCCTATTCTTAACTGTTTGTAAGCTGCCACTAATGCATCTTTTACTTTATCATAAATACTTTCGTGAATAATCAGCCTTCTAGTAGAAGTACAACGTTGTCCAGCAGTTCCAACAGCGCCAAAAACAGCACCAATAACCGTCATTTTAATATCTGCATCGGGAGTAACAATAATAGCATTATTTCCTCCTAATTCTAACAACGATTTACCTAATCTCCCCGCAACAGTCTGAGCAACAATTTTCCCCATTCTAGTAGAACCTGTCGCAGAAATAAGCGGGATTCTATCATCTGCAGTCAACAACTCTCCTATTTTATAATCACCGTTTATTAAGCACGAAATTCCCTCTGGAAGATTATTTTCTTTTATAACTTGAGCGATGATATTTTGGCAAGCAATACCGCAAAGAGGTGTTTTTTCAGAAGGTTTCCAAACGCAAACATCACCAGAAATCCAAGCTAAAGCAGTATTCCAAGACCAAACTGCAACTGGGAAATTAAACGCTGAAATGATTCCAACAATTCCCAAAGGATGATATTGCTCGTACATACGATGTCCTGGCCTTTCAGAGTGCATTGTTAATCCGTGAAGCTGACGTGATAAACCAACTGCAAAATCGCAGATATCAATCATTTCCTGAACTTCTCCGAATCCTTCTTGCAATGATTTTCCCATTTCGTAAGAAACTAGTTTTCCTAGAGCTTCTTTATTTTGTCTCAATTTTTCTCCAAACTGACGTACAATTTCACCTCGCTGTGGCGCAGGAATCAATCTAAAAGTTTTAAACGCTTCTGCCGCTGTCTGAATTGCTTTTTCATAATCTTCTGCAGTTGACATTTTTACCGAAGCAATTAATTTCCCGTCAACTGGAGAATAACTGTCAAGAACTTCTCCTGATGAAAAATTATTAATTCCTGTGGATGTTCCTTCATTTATGGTCTTGATGCCCAATTTATCAAGAGCTTCCTTCATTCCAAATTGCGATGCTATTGTTGTCATTGTAACTTTTTTGGTTAAAATTGTTATATTTTTATGTAAAGATATTGTTTTAGAATTAATTTCCGATTGAAGTTAATTTATAAATAAACGTAAATTTAAGTTTATTTTATAGTATTAACAGAAACGAAACTTTATTATTGAATTTATTTAATGAAATTTGCATTACTTAAAATTAAAAATATGACCTCTTATATTCGGCTTCTCCTTTGTTTTCTTTTAATAACAACCAATATATTTTCTCAAAAAACAAAAACTTCTTTTTCAGTAGTTCCATTAGGAGTAATGGGAGGCATTGACGAAAAAAATCTCTCAGCTTATTTAATTGCTCCATTAAATACAACTGATTATATCTGTCTTGACGCTGGAACCATAAACGCCGGAATTGAAAAAGCGATTGAAAAGAAAACATTTAAAGTTTCTACAAACGAAGTTTTACGAAAATACATCAAAGGATATTTAATTTCTCATGCACATTTGGATCATGTTTCTGGATTAATTATAAATTCTCCTGCTGATTCTTCTAAAACAGTTTATGCAACTAATAAATGCATGGAAATGATGGAAAACCATTATTTCAACGATCAGACTTGGGCCAATTTTGGAGATGCAGGTCCAGGTTTTCCTTTAAAAAAATACCATTTTCAAACTTTAAATTTAGGCGAAGAAATTCCTTTAACTAATACCAAAATGACAGTTACAGCTTTTTCTCTTAGCCATGTTAATCCTTTTGAAAGTACTGCTTTCTTAATTAAAAACGACAATGATTATGCTTTGTATTTAGGTGATACAGGTCCAGATGAAGTAGAAAAAAGCAATAATCTTCGCAATTTATGGACAGCTGTTGCTCCATTGGTTAAAGCCAAACAATTAAAAGGAATTTTTATTGAAGTTTCATTTCCGAATGAACAACCAGATAAATTTTTGTTCGGACATTTAACTCCAAATTATTTAATGAAAGAACTTCATATTCTAGAAGATTTAGCGGGAAAAGGTTCTCTTGAAAACTTTAAAATTATCATTACTCATTTAAAACCTCCTGCAAAGAATATTGCAAAAATCAAAGAGCAACTAAAAGCTCAAAATGATTTGAGATTGAAGATTATTTATCCTGAACAAGGGAAAAAGTTTGAGTTGTAGAAAATATTTTGTAAGTTATTTTTTATATTTTAGCCAAATAAATTATATTAAATGGAAATTGTTTGGTCAAAAAAAGCAAAATATAACTTTTACTCTATTCGAAATTATTTAGAATTATATTGGTCACCATTAATAGCAGAAAAATTTATTCTCGATGTATTAAGAGTAAATAAGTTATTAGAAAAAAATCCTCAAATAGGAAAATATAGGGATGATTTAGAATGCCGGGAAATAGTAATCTCAAAACATATTACTTTATATTATGCAATAAAAGAAAATCAAATAAAACTGATTGCTTTTTGGAATAATCGCCAACGACCTTTAAATCCTCATGATTTGTAAATCTATATAAGTTTTTTACTTCTTAATTCTGCCAGCATTTCTTCATGAGTAATAAAATCTCCATTTTCGAGATCACGTTTACCCTGCTCGATTTCCTCTTTTAATTCTAATCTAAAGTTTTCTTCTGGAGAAAGAATTTTAGCAATAGAAAGCATTTCATCGGCAGAAAAAGTCTGAGTCTTTAACTTACGATAGAACGTTGGACTTGGAATACCAACTTGCTCAATAATATAGCTTTTTTTAAAGGGTGATTTGTTCATTAAACTCTCAATATTATCGACAATATTTTTATATGCAATTATTTCTTGTATCATTTTTGATATATCTATGAGTTATTTGTAATACAAATATACTTCAAAAATGATACAATCTTCTTTTTTTAGCGTTAAAAAAAAATAACCCAACAAGCTTACAATAGTGTTGGGTTATTTTTATATGTAATTAACATTATTTCTTCGCTACAAACCTAATATCAGTTTCCATAACAGTTCCGCAGTTATCACAAGTTCTTAATTCTTCTGAATTGTAAAAATGTTCAAAATGAGGAAGGAAATCTTTCTCTATATTATGAAGTTCAAAATATACTTCGTACAATTTGTGATTACAATTATCGCAATGCCAAAGTAAACCATCTGTAAAACCTTGTCCAGCACGTTTTCTTTCAATAACAAGACCAATAGAACCTTCTGAACGAACAGGAGAATGTGGCACTTTTGCAGGATGTAAGTACATATCACCTGCATTTAATTCCATTTCTTTACGTTGGCCATTTTCCTGAATCACAACCTTAATACTTCCTTCTAACTGATAAAAAAGTTCTTCTGTTTCATTATAATGATAATCTTTTCGAGCATTTGGACCTGCAACAATCATTACAATATAATCTCCAGAATCAACATACAGATTTTTATTTCCAACAGGCGGTTTAAGTAAATGACGGTTTTCGTCAATCCATTGTGTCAGGTTAAAAGGTTTTGCTATAGCCATTTTTATTCAAAATTTATGAAAAGCTAAGATAGTGAAAACTCATTAAAACTCTTTTATCAAATAGATATAAACCGGAAGATGGTCACTAAAACCAGCATCCGCCAATGTATTTCGCAACGGATAGCCTTTATATGCTCCTGAATTCTGAATAAGGTAAGGTCTGTTGAAAATGCCTGCTTTCCAAAAATTAAAAGTCGAAAAATCTGTTTTAACTAAAGAAGCTGTTATGATAATTTGATCAAAAATACTCCAAGAGTCACGATATGCAATGGTTCCTAAACCTTTATTCGCAAGATCTTCAAACGGATTAAAAACATCAAATTCAGCAATTTCAGATTTTGTTCCCTTTGCTCCTAACCCCGCTTTTATACTTTTATTAAATGGTCCATCATTAAAATCTCCCATCGTCAATACTTTTGCTTTCGGATTGATCTGTTGTAATGAATCGATAATTTTTCGGTTCAATTTTCCTGCAGCTTCGCGGAATAAACTCGTTGCTTTTTCTCCGCCAGATCTAGATGGCCAGTGATTTACGATAATATGTATTTCTTCATTTTCTAAAAATCCTGAAACCAATAGCTGATCTCTGGTAAAAACCCGGTTTTTATTTTCTTTTCTAACTTCAATTTCATCGTCTAAAACTTCTGATTGTTCCTCTTTTTTTGGAATTTCCTTTTTATAAATGATTAATGGAATATTCGAAAAAGAAGTCGGACGAAAGTATTTCTTTTGATAAAGCAAGGCCACATCAATACCGCGTTTATCTGGTGAATCAAAATGAATGATTCCTAAATCTAAAGATTGTAGTTTTGGTTCTTTGATTAAATCTTCTAAAACATCTCGATTTTCGATTTCAGCTCCACCAATTAAAGTAGGCGCATTTGAGTTTTCTGGCATTCCAATTTCTGATATCACTCTTGCCAAATTCTTTAATTTCTGCTGATATTTTTCTGCTGTCCAATGCTGTGCTCCATTTGGAGTCCATTCATCATCATTTGTAAATGCATCATCTACAGTGTCATAGAGATTTTCGAAATTATAAAAGGTGATTGTATGTATTTTATACTTTTTGGATTGAGATTGCGTTTGAATTGAAAAAAGAAGAACTACCAAAAAGATTCTGAAAAAATGCATGTAATATTATTTTAAAAAACATACCAATATTACTCTTTTTTATTTAATTGTAAGAAAATTCAAATAAATTTAAATACTAAAATTTCTATATTTGTTTTTTCATACAAAATGGAAAGAAGCAAATAATGATTATGAAAAACCTTTTAAATAGTAAGAAGCCAAATATTCTGTTTCAACTCGCATTTCTTATTTTTGCTTTACAATCATTCAACTGTCAATCTCAACAAAACATGATAACACCGCCTTATTTACAAAAAGGAGATACTGTGGCACTTTTGGCAACAGCAAGAAAAAACATCGACGATAACTTAAAACCAACAATAGATTTATTGCACAGTTGGGGTCTAGAAGCCGTAATCGGGTCAACAATTGGTTTAGATTATAATCAATTGGCTGGAACAGATGAACAAAGAGCTGCCGATTTCCAGAAGCAAATGGACAATCCGAATATTAAAGCAATTTGGTGCGTTCGTGGCGGATATGGTACTGTTAGAATGTTAGATTTATTAGATTTTACCAAATTCAAACAGCATCCAAAATGGATTATCGGTTTTAGTGACGTAACAGTTCTTCATAATCATTTGAATACAATGGGTTACAAATCTATTCATGGTATTATGCCGGTAACAGTTCCTAGAGCCACTCCAGATGCTGTAAGCTCACTAAAAGCAGCTTTGTTCAATGAACCTATTTCCTATACTATTAGCCCAGCTCCTATGAATCGTTTTGGAACCGCAACAGGAGAATTAGTTGGAGGTAACTTGTCTATTTTATATAGTTTATTAGGATCGCCATCGGCAATTGACTGCAAGGATAAAATTTTATTTATCGAAGATTTAGATGAATATCTTTATCATATTGACCGTATGATGATGAATCTAAGACGCAACGGATGCATTGAAAACCTCAAAGGAATTATCATTGGAGGAATGACAAGTATGAAAGACAATGAAGTGCCTTGGGGAAAAAATGCTTTAGAAATTATCGACGATGTAACCAAAAAGTACAATATTCCGGTAATTTTTAATTTCCCAGCTGGCCACATAAGAGACAACAGAGCTCTCATTATGGGAAATACAGTTACGATGGAAGTTACAGCTTCTGGAAGTACTGTCACTTTTAAAAAGTAATAATACGTTGCTTATACCTTAAGCAAGTCTAACAATACCACATAAAATCTCGCAAAGACGCGAAGTCGCAAAGTTTTTAAATATCCTTTGCAACTTCGCGTCTTTGCGTCCAAAAAACCTGAAACCTGAAACCTCAAACAAAAAAACAAAACTCATGGCAGAACATAACGATTTAGGAAAATTAGGTGAAGACCTCGTAGCTGCACATTTAGAAGAAAACGGATATTCTATTCTAGAACGAAACTTTGTCATCCAAAAAGCAGAAATAGATATAATTGCTCAAAAAGATGCTATTTTGGCAATTGTTGAAGTTAAAACTCGTTCGAGTTTAGATTTTGGTTCTCCACAAGATTTTGTCAAGCAAAAAAAGATTCAATTACTTATTAAAGCAGTAAATGCCTACATAAACGATAGGGAAAAGGATTTTGTAGAAGATTTAGAAATCCGTTTTGACATCGTTGCAATCCATAAAAACGGGGAATCATTTGCAATTGAACATCTTACCGACGCTTTTTATCACTTTTAACATAATTTTTTATTGTTATAATTGTAACAATTTGTTTTTTTATTTATATTTGCAAAGAATTATAACATCGCAATGTTAAATTAACAAACCAACTCAACTGTTACCAAAAAAAAAAAGAATTATGAAAACTGTTTCTTCTATTGTAGAAAACTACATTAAAACAAAACCATTTTTATTAAATGCTCTGTCACTCGGAATTATTAACCTAACATCACTTTCGCGAAATATTATGACCGAATTAGAAAGTGAGTTTGGGAAAGAGGTAAAACAAGGCGCTGTAGTAATGTCTTTAAAACGACTGACGGAAGAACTAGATTTTAAATTAAACCACAAAATCAATAAAGTAATTAAAAATATTGGTGAAATAACAGTTCGTTCTGAGCTTACAGATTACACTTTCGCAGCGTCTGAAACTGTCTTAAACAAACAAGCAGATTTAATTTCTGATATTAATGCTTTATCTGATATTTTTTATACTTCATCTCGTGGAGTTAACGAAACCAATATTGTTGTAAGCAGTAGTGTAAATCACTTAGTTGAGAAACACTTTATGAGAGAAAAATTAATCCAGAAATTGGATAATTTAGCTTCAATTACTGTAAAATTACCAAAAGAAAACATTGTTGTTCCAGGTATTTACTACTTTATTTTCCAGCGTTTGGCTTGGGAAGGAATTATCATCAATGAGGTAATTTCAACTTCAAATGAATTTACTATTTTGGTTGGAGAAGATCAAGTTGATGTTGCTTTTAAAGTAATTAAAGACTTGAAAAACTAAACTAATAAAGATTAAAGAATCAATTTGATTCTTCCTTATAAAACAAAAATCCTTTTGTCTTTTTTAATGAAAGATGAAAGGATTTTTGTTTTATAAAAGGTTGAATAAGCATGATTCCATTTTTAGCAAATAAGAATATTCTCAAAAGTCATATTGCTAAATAAACATTATTTCTGAAAAGCGTCAATATGACACTTACTTGTAAAAAGCCACTTTGCGCTGCATTTTATATCTTTTATATAAAAAACTAACAAAAAATACGAATTAAGTTTTTTTACATATAATTTATTACGAATAATATTTTTATATATTTGCGACGAAGTCAGATATCAGACCTCAGATTTTATCGTTTAATACCATTGGAATTAAATAAACGCAATTTAAATTGTTAGAAGCTGCCAACCATAGTGAAAAATTATTGGTAAGTGAACTCAAAAAAGGAAACGAAAAAGCCTTTCGCCAACTTTTTGATTTGTACCGCCAAGATATTTATGGATACAGTATCAGTCTTCTAAAATCAAAAGAAGCAGCGGAGGAAAATGTACAGGATGTTTTTTTGAAAGTCTGGCTCAACCGCGAAAGTTTGGATGTAGAACAATCTTTTAAAGCCTACATTTTTACAATTGCAAGAAATCAGGCTTTTAATGTTTTGAATAAAGCCGCCAATGAAATTGTATTGAAAGAAGCTGTTTTCTACGAAAGTCAGAAAACGCATGAATATGGAGATTATGCCATTCGCGAAGCCGATTGTAAAAAACTCCAAAAGCAAGCTATAAGACAGCTCCCGCCCAAACGACGGCAGATTTTTAAAATGTCGCGAAAGAAAGGAATGAGCTACGAAGAAATAAGCGAGGAACTCGGAATCTCGATAAATACAGTCCGGAACCAAATGAGTAAAGCGCTCGAATCGATGCGCGGTTTTTTTCAACTTCACGATGAAATTATCTAACCAAAACCACAAATATTGCCCTTAAAATCACTCTTCGGAGTGATTTTTTTTTTTTGATTTATGCCAGATTTTATATTCCCACAAAGTTTTTGTCATTTCGACCGAAGGGAGAAATCTCACTAGAAACTCCGCAAAGATAATTGTCAATCTTTGTCGAATTACGAGTGAGATTTCTCCCTTCGGTCGAAATGACAAAACAATTATTAAAAAAGATTTTTTTAATAAAATCCAGTAAAATCAATACTTAACAAGCTTTTTTATCTTTTTCAAATGTTAAAATTTAAAAATTTATAACGTTTGAGTAGTACTCGATTGCATCTCAGCTGTATTATAGAAACACAGAACCTAAAAACATTCTTAATGAATTCAAATTCTGAAATAAAAACGCTTTTAGAGAAATTTATTTTAAATCAATGTACTGCCGAAGAAACAGAACAGGTTATCGCCTATTGTCGAAATAACAATCTTACTGAAGAATTTCCGACTGTTGAAGAAGTAAAAAATCTATTGGGCGAAATGCCAAAAATGGATGAGCACAAAGCAGATTCTATTTTTGACAATATTTTATCTGCGGCAAAAGAACAAGAAACTGTAATAGAACTACAACCTAGAAAATCAAGTTATAGAAAATATATTGCTATTGCAGCTTCCGTTTTGGTTCTCTTGGGAGTTGGTTTTGGCTACAAACAAGTTTTTCTAAATAAAACTGCCGAAGTTCCTTTCGATTTTAAAAGCACTGATATTGTTTTACAAATGGAGGACGGAAGCGTTCAGATTATTTCTGAAAATGGCAAAGTTCAAGTTCACGATAAAAATGGAAATATTGTTGGAAACCAAAACGGTGATAAATTAGTTTACGAAAATCAAACCGATTCTGATAAACTGGCTTACAACACGCTTAAAATTCCATTTGGCAAAAAATTTCGTCTTCAATTGTCTGACGGGACTATGGTTCATTTAAACTCTGGAACTACTTTAAAATATCCAGTAAAATTTATTACTGGAGAAAATCGTCAGGTATATCTAGACGGAGAAGCTTTTTTTGATGTCGCAAAAGACAAAAAACATCCTTTTATTGTAAATGCTGACAACTTGAATGTACGCGTTTTAGGAACACATTTTAACGTTTCTAACTATCCGGAAGACGCTGCCACAGATGTTGTTTTGGTTGAGGGTTCTGTTGGAATGTACCGCTCAAACGAAGAATTTGATGCTTCTAAAAATACAATCTTAAAACCGGGCTATAAGGGAAGTTTCAACAAAGAAAATGCTTCAATTTTTACTAAACAGGTTGCTACAGAAATCTATACTTCTTGGATAGATGGCGGACTGACTTTTAGAAATATGACTTTCAAAAATATTATCACTAAACTGGAAAGACGATATAACGTAACGATCATTAATAAAAATGAAAAATTGGCTAACGAGAAATTCAATGCCAGCTTTAAAGAAGAATCAATTGAGAATGTTATGAGCTATTTTAATGATGTTCATGGCATTAATTACACCATAAAAAACAATCAAATACTAATTAAATAACCACTAAAACCAATACAATTTATGATGAGATAACATTACGGGAATAAAAAAATCGGAAAGAGCTGCGAACAATTTCCGATTAACTAAGTGATTGAATATAACGAATTAACTACAATCAATTAACAAAATTATGAAAAAAAAATCTAAGAATAATGGGTTTCTATACTCATTGTTCCAAAATGACCTAAAATTGAAATTAACTACACTCCTTATTTTGGTCGCCATGTTTAATATCAAAGCGAGTACTTATGCGCAAAAGACTAAAGTTACTCTTGAATTGAACAATTCAACAATCGAAAAGGTTATTGAGACCATTGAACAAAAAACAGATTTCAGATTTATTTACAAAATGAGTGATGTCGACTTAGATCGAACAGTTTCTATTTCTGTAAAGGAACAATCGATATATGTAGTTTTAGACAGAATTTTTAAAGGAACCCCAACCGAATTTAAAATTCGCGACACACAAATTATTCTAAAAAAACCTGAACTAAAAACGCAAAATATCGAGAACGAAAAAGAAACAATTTCTGGAATTGTTACCGACGAAAATGGTGCTCCGCTTCCTGGAGCTTCTATTATCGAAGAAGGCACAAAAAACAGTGTTGTAACCGATTTTGATGGTAAATTTAAATTTACTGTCGAAAGCAGTTCTTCTGTAATCTTAGTCAGTTTTGTAGGATATAAAACTAAAAGAGTTCCTGTTGGAAATGGCGTTTTAAATATTCAATTGGAACCAGATGCAACCAACTTACAAGAAGTTGTTTTAGTTGGTTATGGTTCTTTGTCTAAAAAAGACGTTACTGGAGCTGTCTCTACAATTAATGCAAAAGACATGAATCAAGGTGCAATTGTAAATCCGTTGCAATTAATTTCGGGTAAAGCTGCGGGTGTAAATATTAACCAAATTGGTAGCGAACCGGGTTCTGGTCCAAGTGTGCGTATTCGTGGAGTAAGTTCTTTAATTGGCGGAAGCGACCCTTTGGTTGTAGTAGATGGAATTCAAGGAAATTTAGATTTACTAAATTCTATTCCCCCAACGGAAATTGAATCTATCGATATTTTGAAAGATGCTTCGGCTACAGCTGTTTATGGATCTAGAGGAGCTGCTGGAGTAATTATCGTAAGAACTAAAACGAATAAAACAGGAAAAACAACTTTTGAATATGTAGGTTCTTCTTCTATCGATTTTATTCCAAAAAAATTAGATTTTCTAAATGCTGATCAATGGTGGACTGCAGCGCAAAGTGTTGGCGTTCCTGCTTCTGCAAATCATGGTGCTAATACAGATTGGTACGGAATTTTAACGCAAACAGGGTTTACACAAACACATACACTTTCGTTTGGTGGCGGAACTGATAAATTCAGTTACCACGGATCTGTAAGTGCTATTTTGCAGGATGGTGTAGTAATTAATTCTAGCAATAAAAAATATATTGCAAGGTTACAAGCCACTCAAAAAGCTTTAGATGACAAATTAACTTTGACTTATAGTTTAACCAACGGAATTAGTAATACAGCCAGCAGTGTACAAAGTATCGGTAGAGTTAATCAAGTTTCAAACTTAATTTCTCAGGCCTATCAAATGCGCCCTACTGATCCTGTGTTTGAATCAGACGGGACAACATATTATACAGATCCTAACCTATTTCAATATTTGAATCCTTATGCGGCTCAACAAGAAATTACTAATGAGGGAAAATACGATAATTTATTTGGAAGCCTTAAAGCTGATTTAGATATAGTTGATGGTTTGCAGGCTGGTTGGTTTGGAAGCTGGAGAAAAGCAAATAATTCAATCGGTTTTTATAATCCAGCAAAATCTACTGATGCAAACGCAATTAACCAAAAAGGTTTTGGAAATATCAATAATACTCGCCAAGAAGAAAAATTAATGGATATTAGTTTGAATTACAAAAAAACATTTGGAGTTCACTCAATCAATGCCTTGGCTTTGTACGAATGGCAGTACCAAAGCAAGCAAGAAAATTACTCTCAAGTAAGAGGTTTTATAAATGATTTAGCAACTTATAATAATCTTCAATTAGGCGACATTACTAAAGCTCTTCCTGGTGACATTAAATCTTCTAAAGAGGATAGAACTCTAGCTTCTTTTTTGGCAAGAGTAAATTACTCTTTATTAGATCGTTATTTGGTTACAGCAAGTATCAGACGTGATGGTTCTTCTGTATTCGGAGCAAATAATAAATGGGGTAATTTCCCATCTGCTTCTGTGGCTTGGCAAATTGCAAAAGAATCATTTATGGCTAATCAATCTGTAGTTAATGATTTGAAACTACGTGTAGGTTATGGCGTTACCGGAAATCAGCAAGGGTTGAAACCCTTAAGTTCTCTTTCTTTGGTTGGCGCCTCGGGCACAACTTATTTTGGAGGTTCTCAAATTCCAAATTACAATATCACTCAAAATGGCAATCCAGATTTGAAATGGGAAACAAAAAAACAAACCAATATTGGTCTTGATTTTGGTTTAATTGACAGCCGATTGAGAGGTACAATTGATGTGTATACTGCAACAACAGATAATTTATTATTTGATTATACAGTACCTCAGCCTCCTTATCCTTATGATAAAATTAAAGCAAACGTTGGTAGTATAAGAAACCAAGGTCTTGAAGTTGCTTTGGCATATGATGTAATTCGTAATGAAAACACAACTTTTACTTTGGCAGGAAATGTTTCCTTTATGCGTAATGAAGTTCTTAATCTAAGCGGAAGCATCAATGGCGTAGCATTAAATACAGATTATGTAAGCTGGGGTGCACCAAATTCTTACTTAATAAAAGGACAACCAATTGGTACATTTAATATTTTACAGCACCAAGGTAAAGATGCCGCTAATGCTGAAACGGTAGTAGACCAAAATGGTGATGGCGTTATTGACCAAGGCAGTATGAGTCTGGATCGTGTAATGCAAGGCTCTGCTTTGCCAACTTATACTTTTGCATTCAATCCTACTTTGAGATATAAAAAGTTTGATGCTTCTTTATTACTAAGAGGATCTGGAGGGAATAAAGTTTATAACACTGTAAATCAACGTTCAAGTTATATGGAAAACATAGGAAAAAGCAATGTTTTACAAAGTGCGGTTGATTTAGGTATCTACACCTCGCAATATTCTTCAAATTTATGGTTAGAAGATGGTTCTTTTGTTCGTTTAGAAAACGTTACTGCAGGATACAATTTTAGCTTTAAAGATCGATTTATAGAGTCAATTAGACTTTCTCTTACTGGAAACAACCTATTCCTTATCACAAATTATTCAGGTATTGATCCTGAAATTAACTTAAGTGGTAGTGGTGACGTAAATGATTATTTTGGAGGAGACAGAGGAATTTATCCTCGTACCAGAAGCATTTCGTTTGGTGTAAACGTTAAATTTAAATAGTAAAAGAAATGAAAATAAAAAATATATTTTTAGCAGGAAGCATTTGTTTCTTTGCTCTGACAGGTTGCACCAATGTTGAAGAAAACGTGTACGATCAATACCCTGCGAAGGATTTTTATGGATCTCCTCAAGGAGCTGACATAGCCTTAGCAAGTGTATATGCACAAATTCCTGGTAATTGGAATGGGGTTGGTTATGCCGGTGCCGATATGGGTTGGTACGACTTAAATTCTATGTGTGTTGATGATCAAGTTATTCCTCACAGAAATACAGGTGACTGGTCAACTGAATTTGCAATTTTGTTCAAACATCAATGGTTGCCAACAGATGAAGTAGTTAGAAATACATGGAACTGGCTTTACAAATCAATTTTCAATGCCAACCTTGCCATACAACAATTGGAAGACTCTAAAGCCGATGCATCAAAAATTGCTGAAGCTAAAGTTTTAAGAGCTTTTTTCTATTATTTATTGATTGATGATTTTGGAAGTGTACCATTTTATACAAACAACAATATTACTGTTGACAAAATTCCACAAGCAAGTCGTAAAGAAGTATTTGATTTTGTAGTATCAGAATTAAAGGCAAATGTTGATTTACTGCCCGGCACTAAGGGTGGCGAATTTTACGGCAGATTTAACAAATGGGCTGGATATACTTTACTTGCTAAAGTATATTTAAATGCAGGGGTTTTAACAGGAACTCCAAAATGGGAAGAATGTTTGGCTGCTTGCAATGTTGTAAATGGCGGAGGGTTTTCATTACATCCCGCTCTTTCAGATGCTTCAAGTCCATTAGGAAATAAATACTATGAATTGTTTGGAGATGTAAGTCCACAAGATGAAACTATTTTATCTATTTATACTACCGTTGATGTTGTAGGTCGTAATATTTTTACAGTACGTAGCTTGATTGGGCCACATGCTAATGCTTTATTTGGTTATAGTGGCTGGAACGGATCTGTTATTCCAAAAGATTTTTACCTAAAGTATGACGATAAAGATGTTCGTAAAAAACAATTCTTATTAGGACCGCAGCCAGGTAACATAAATTATACATTAGACATCACTTCATTAGATAATCCGGGAGCAGGTGCTCAGGAAGGTGTTAGAAATGTTAAATTTTATCCTGCAGGTTCAATGAACGGTGGCGGAGCTTCAAATGATTTTCCAATTTACAGATATGCTGATGTTATGTTAATGACAGCCGAATGCAATGTTCGTTTAGGAAATGCAGGAGCAGCTAAACCTTTAGTAGATGCTATTAGAACTCGTGCTGGTCTTGCAGCTTTAGCTTCAAATCCTACTCTTGACGATATTTTTGATGAAAGAGGTCGTGAATTAAATTGGGAAGGGCATCGTAGAGAAGATATGATTCGTTTTGATAAATTTTTGCTGCCAAATGAATTCAAAGGTACTTCAGAAGAATATAGAAAAATATTCCCTATCCCAACTTCAGCTTTAAATGCAAATCCGGGACTTAAACAAAATCCAGGTTACTAAATCAGCTAAATATTATGAAAAAATATATAAATCAATTAGTCGCATTATTGGCATTAATAATCGTGACTACTTCTTGTGAATCTGACGCAGAATTAACCGTTTTAAAATCGGTTAGTTTTCCTGCTGCAATTACATCTTCTGCAAGTAAAATTGTGCTTACAGAAAATACCGCCGACGATACTGCAGCAACTATTTCTTGGGCTGCTGTTGTTTTCCCGATTGAAGCTCCCGTTTTATATACGGTACAATTTGATCTACCAGCAAATACTACTGGTGCAAAGGCATGGTTAAATGCTAAAGCATTCGAAGCAGGAAACGATGTTTTGAGTAAATCTTTTACTGTTCGCGATTTGAATAAAATTGCAACAGATTTAGGAATACAACCAAATGTAGAAGGAAAATTAGCCGTAAGAGTTGTGGCTGCCATGGACAGAAATATTTATTCAGATCCAATTGAGATCACGGTGACTCCTTACGAAAAAGCAGTTGTTTTTGGTGAAATTTATATGCCTGGAGATTATCAAGGTTGGGCGGTTGAAACTGCTTCAGCTTTAACAGCAATTGAAAAAGGAATCTATCAAGGATACATGACTGCTGAAGGCACTGCATTAGCATTCAAGTTAAATACTGCCAGAACATGGGCCGAATTTTATGGTGCAGGTGCTACTAATGAAGATTTAGTTAGAATGGATGATGATAATTTATTTCTTCCAAGTGCAGGTTCATACCAAATTAAAGTAAATTTGAACACGCTAAAATGGTCTGCTACTCCTTATGCATGGGGAATTGTTGGAACAGCTCAATCTGGAGGATGGGACAACAGTACACCAATGAAATACGATCATCAGACTAAAACATGGAAAGTAACAGCAAACTTAGTTCCTGGAGCATTAAAATTCAGACTGAACAACAAATGGGATGTAAATTATGGCCCTGCTGATGAGTCTAAAAATGTTATTACTAAAGACAATGCAGGTGCTTACACCATTTCTGAAGCAGGAACTTATGAAGTTACCTTCACAATTGATGAAACAGATCCAAACACAAATGGCTATCCTGCAACAGCAATTTGCAGTATAGTTAAAAAATAATCTAGCACATTCATACTTGTTAGATTAGTTTTGAGTGAAACCTGCCTTTCTGAGCAAAAGGCAGGTTATCTAAAAAACTCCACGCTCAGATTCTATAAAATTTAATTCTAAAATCATGAAGTCTAACTCCAACATTTTTTTTGCTTTACTGCTTTCAATAGCTTTTGTATCGTGCAGTTCTTCTGAAGAAAATCCGAAACCAGACCCAAATACAGGAACAGAAAACGAATATCAGCAGTATGGATCACCATTTGATAAAGTTGCAGCCAACGAAGATGCCGTAATTTATCAAGTAAATGTGCGCTCTTTCAGTCCGGAAGGAAACTTAAAAGGTGTGCAGAAACGTCTGGGAGATATTCAGAAACTAGGCGCAAATGTTATTTATCTAATGCCGATTTACCCTGTTGGAAAAATAAAAACGGCTGGTAAATTAGGTTCGCCATATTCTATAAAGGATTACAAAGCCGTAAATACTGACTACGGGACATTAGAAGATCTTCGAGCTTTAGTTACCGAAGCACACAGCAAAAACATGGCGGTGATTTTAGACTGGGTTGCCAATCATACTTCTTGGGACAATCAATGGATAACAGCGCATCCAGACTGGTACCAAAAAGATGCTAGCGGCAATATTACAATTCCGCCTGGAACAAACTGGCAGGATGTTGCACAGCTAAATTATACCAATTCAGAAATGAAGAAAGCAATGATTGATGCTATGTCATATTGGGTTTACAATGCCAATATTGATGGTTTTAGAT
Organism: Flavobacterium tistrianum; assembly: GCF_003254545.1. GTDB lineage: Bacteria > Bacteroidota > Bacteroidia > Flavobacteriales > Flavobacteriaceae > Flavobacterium > Flavobacterium tistrianum. The sequence goes on along the minus strand of NZ_QJRH01000072.1, from coordinate 414,795 downwards.
GTGATGCAGCCGATATGGTTCCGATGAATTTCTGGTCAGAAGCGATTTCTAAAATCCGTAAAATCAAAAATCAGAGAATGATTTTAATGGCAGAAGGAACTAGAGTCAATCATTTTGATGCAGGATTCGATTATACTTTTGGTTTTGCTTATTTCAGTGCTTTAGAAAAAGTATTCGCAGAAGCTCAACCTGCAAGTTATCTTCAAACGGAAAGTTCTAAAGAATATGGACAATTAGATGCTTCAAAAAGAATTGTTCGTTATACGACAAATCACGACGTAAACCTTTCTGATGGAACTCCGCTTGAACTTTTTGGAGGAAAAAAAGGATCGTTAGCAGCTTTTGTAATTGCATCAAGTATGAAATCTATTCCTATGATTTACAATGGTCAGGAAATTGGGTATAACAAACGCATCGATTATTTTGACAATGTGCCAATAGATTGGTCTACTGCAGATAATGACATGCTTTTAGAATATCAAAAAATCATTGCCTTTAGAAATTCAAATGAAGCGCTTCGAAAAGGAAAATTGACTGGTTATAGCAGTAACGATGTGAGCGCTTTTACCATGGAAACAACAAATGACAAAGTTTTAATTGTTGCCAACATTAAAAACAAATCGCTTAAATATACTGCTCCTACAGCTTTAGCCAACACAAATTGGACAGATGCATTAACTGGAAATCAAATTGCAATTGGTGCGGAACTAAATTTAGAAGCTTATCAATATTTAATACTTAAAAAACAATAAACGCTTCTAATAAAACTAGATTTGCAAAAAACTAAATAACATGAATTTTCAATCCAAAAAAATGCTTCAAATTCGTTTGGGCAAAAAATTAGCGCTTTTATTTTTTGTATTCATAAGCTCAATATGGATTCAGGCACAAGAAATAACTTCGCCAGACAAAAATCTTACTCTAAAATTTGAATTAAAAGAAGGCGGAATTCCGTCTTACCAATTATCATACAAACAAAAACCAGTTATTAAGCCAAGTTCGTTGGGTTTAGAATTGCAGAACAAAGCTTCATTTATGGATGGTTTTACCATTACAAATACAGCTCAGACTTCTGTTAATGAAAATTGGAATCCGGTTTTAGGAGAAGAAAAAACAATTCGCAATCATTACAACGAATTGGTTGTCACTTTAACGCAAGCGAAAGAAAACAACAGATTTATCCGTATTCGTTTCCGTCTATTCAACGACGGATTGGGATTTAGATATGAATTTCCAAAACAAAATGACTTGAATTATTTTGTAATTAAAGAAGAACGAACGGAATTTCAATTGGCTGGAAATCATAAAATTTTCTGGATTCCAGGAGATTATGACACCAACGAATATGCTTATACGACTTCAAAGATTTCAGAAATCCCTTCTTTGATGAAAAAAGCTACGATTGAGATTAATGCACAGCAGCCAATAAAAGAATTGTCTGTACAAACGCCTTCAATGATGAAATCAGACGATGGTTTATACATCAACATTCACGAAGCAGGATTAATCAATTATCCAGCCATGTATCTTGAAGTTGATGTTAAAACCAACAAAATGACAAGTCATTTGGCTCCAGATGCTGTTGGAGCAAAAGGTTATATGCAGACCGATACTCAAACACCTTGGAGAACGATTGTAGTAAGTGATAAAGCGACTGATATTTTAGCTTCAAAATTAATTTTAAACCTAAACGAACCAACAAGTTATAAAGATGTTTCATGGATTAAACCAGTGAAATACATCGGGATTTGGTGGGAATATTTTGTAGCAGGAAGAAGTACTTGGGCTTTTGGAAAAGAAAACAACGTAAAAATGACGGATGATTTTACGAAGCTTACTCCAAACGGAAAACACGGAGCCACTACAGAACGCGCAAAAGAATACATCGATTTTGCTGCAAAAAATGGTTTCGATGCAATTCTTATCGAAGGATGGAATATTGGCTGGGAAGACTGGATTGGCAATTGGAAAGAAGATGTTTTTGACTTTGTAACTGCTTATCCTGATTTTGATGTAAAAGCAGTTCATGCTTATGCAGCATCAAAAGGTGTAAAAATTATCATGCATCACGAAACTTCTGGATCGGCTACAAATTATGAGCGTCGTTTGGATCGTGCTTTTCAATTTATGAATGATAATGGTTATGATGCTGTAAAAACAGGTTATGTAGGACAAATTATCCCTCGTGGCGAACATCACGACGGACAATGGATGGTCAATCATTACATCAACGTTGCGAAGCGTGCTGCCGATTATAAAATTATGGTCAACAGTCACGAAGCCGTTCGACCGACGGGATTAAACAGAACTTTTCCAAACTGGATTGCTCAGGAATCAGCGCGCGGTACTGAGTTCGAATCTATGGGAGGATTAGCTCCAGATCACACTACTATTTTACCATTTACCCGTTTAATGGGAGGTCCAATGGATTATACGCCTGGAATTTTCCAGACCGATCTTTCATATTACGGAACAGGGAGTTCACAACGAGTAAACACGACTTTAGTAAAACAATTGGCTTACTATGTAACCATGTATAGTCCGTTGCAAATGGCTGCAGATATTCCGGGGAATTATGAGCGATTCCCAGATGCATTTCAGTTCATTAAAGATGTAGCTATCGATTGGGATAACAGTTATATTTTGGAAGCTGAACCTGGAGATTACATTACAATTGCTCGTAAAGCAAAAGGCAAAAACGAATGGTTTATTGGCGGAATTACAGATGAAAATGCAAGAACAGCAATCATTTCATTTGATTATTTACCTGCAGGAAAAAATTTCGTTGCCACAATTTATGCCGATGCTAAAGATGCCAATTGGAATCAGAATCCACAGAAATATACTGTTACTAAAGTTATTGTAAACTCAAAAAGTAAACTGAAGCAATATTTAGCTCCTGGCGGTGGTGTAGCCATCAGCATCAAAGAAGGAACTGCTTCAGATCTAAAAGGATTGAAAAAATTATAGATTAACAGATTACTAGTTTTTTTTCGCCACGAATTCACGAATTTTTCAAATTAAGATTTTCACATAAATACTTAATTCGTGAATTCGTGGCAAAAAACTATTGCCCAAACTCGGGCTAAAAAAACTTACTATTGAAAACTATTAACCACAAATGTTTGTCGAATTTAAAAACAAAGCGAGTGAAAATGAATTTTAGTTAGAATGCCGACAAGCATGCAAAAAACTATTATTATGAAAATCAAAATTACCCCTAGATTATTTCATATTACCAAAGCAATACTTTGCTTTCTACTATTATTTGCAGGTTCAGTTTATGCACAAGATCCTGCTCAATATGGAACTCCATTTGCAGGCGTGCCAGATACACGAGATATAAATATGTATCAGGTTCATATACGCCCATTTAGTGCCAACGGAGATTTAGCTGGAGTAACTGCCCGATTAGACAATATTAAAGCACTCGGCACCAATGTCATTTATTTAATGCCGATTTACCCACACGGAACCGACTCCCGAAGTTCGGCTTCGCCCTATTGTATCAAAGATTTTAAAGCCGTTGGTTCTGAATACGGATCTCTGGCCGATTTAAGAACTTTGGTCGATGGTGCTCACAGCCGCGGAATGGCAGTTATTTTGGACATTGCCATCAACGGAACTTCTTGGGATAATGTCTGGACGGTCTCGCATCCTGAATATTATAAACGAACTGGCACAACAATTCAGCAATTAGGTAACTTCTCCGATATTGCAGCACTAGATCTTAATAGTTCTGCAACAAGAGCAGCTATTAAAGATGCTATGCGCTATTGGATTTTTGCTGCCAATATTGACGGATACCGTTGCGATTATGCCAATAATCCACCTTTAGATTTTTGGTCTGAAGTGAATTCAAATCTTCGCGGAATCACATCTCATAAATTATTAATGTTAGCCGAAGGTGACAGACAAGAGAACTTTGAAGTTGGTTTTGATATGAATTATGGCGACAGATGGTTTCATGCTGGCTTATATGATATTGCCAGCGGAGGACCTGTTTCTCAAAGAATTCAGGATCAAACCACTTATGAATATGCTAAAGCCACTGGAAATCAGCAAATCGTTAGATATACGGGTAATCATGATACATATACAAATGATGATGGTGTAAGAAGACCTTTTGTGGTATTTAAAAACCATAACGGAGTTGTTGCAAATTTCTTAGTTTCAGCTTACATGAGAGGAGTTCCTTTTTTAATGAGCGGACAAGAAATTGACTATGAACCAAAAACCGATTGGCCTTGGACTAACTTTAAATTCAATTGGTCTCAAAACCCAACTGCAGCTGCTGATTTTGCTAAGATTCTTAATTTTAGAACACAAAGCGCAGCTATACGTCGAGGTGATTTGACTACTTATGCAAACGATGATATCTGCATTTTCACTAAGACATTAGGCACGGAGAAAGTTATCGTAATGTCGAATTTGAGAAATGCTTCCAAATCGTATGTTATTCCAGCGGCTTTAGCAGGAACTTATGTAAATCCGTACAACAATAATGCTTCGGTAACTTTAACAGCTGGTTCTACACGCAATTTTACTGCTTTCGAATATTTGGTTTTAACCAATACCAATGCGCCTGTTGTAGCCGTTACAGGTGTTTCGGTTAGTCCAACATCAGCAACGGTTGGTTTAGGAACAACACAACAGTTAAATGCAACGATTGCTCCTGCAAATGCTACAAATCAGAATGTAAGCTGGTCTTCTAGCAATACGGCTGTAGCAACAGTAAATGCATCTGGATTGGTAACAGCAGTTTCTGCTGGAACAACAACCATTACGGTTACAACTGCTGACGGAAACAAAACAGCAACTTCAGCTATAACTGTTTCTACAATTCCAGTATCTTCTGTAGCGGTTTCACCAACTTCTGCAAGTTTATATGCAGGAAACACACAACAGCTTACAGCAACGATTTCACCTACAAATGCAACCAATAAAAATGTAACTTGGAGTTCAAGCAATACAGCAATTGCAACTGTAAATTCAAGTGGACTTGTTACAGCTGTCGCAGCAGGAACAGCAACAATTACAGCAACAACTCAAGACGGAAATAAAACAGCTACTGCTGCAATTACAGTAAATCCAAATACAAATTTTACGGTTTACTTTTATAAACCATCAAATTGGGGAACTGGAATTAAAATCTATTATTGGAATGCTTTGCCAACAGGAGTTTTAGCAACTGTAAACTGGCCTGGAGTAAATATGACCGACGTTGGAAATGGATGGTACAGTTATACTTTTACGAATGTAACCTCAACTAACTTAATCTTTAACGACGGAACCAACCAAACTGCCGACCTAAGCAGAGATAAAAATGGCTGGTACATGAACAGCGCTTGGTACGATTCGAACCCAGGAACTGGTGTTGCTGTTACAAGTGTTAGTTTAAGTCCAACGACAGCTTCATTAAATGTTGGCGGAACACAGCAATTGACTCCAACAATTCTTCCTGCAAATGCAACTAATAAATCGGTAACTTATAGCTCAAACAATACGGCTGTGGCAACTGTAAATTCTTCTGGCCTAATTACCGCTATAGCGAATGGAACGGCTACAATTACTGTAGTTACTGTCGACGGAAACAAAACTAATACTTGTGTTGTAACAGTTTCAACACCATCAGGCGGAGGAAATTATTACACGATCAAAAACAGATGGACTGGTGCTTATTTATCTGATGCAGGAACAAATACAGGTTACGGAACAAGCATTTCTGGCAACAACTACAAATGGCAAAAAATCGCTATTGACGCTACTTACTTTGTATTGAAAAATGTAGCAACAGGAGAATTGATGAATATTGAAGGTCAGACCGGAAATGTACAATGTAACATAACTGACACAACTTTCTGGAGTGCACAATGGTCTAGCGATTATATCGACGGAACATGGGTTAGATTAAGAAACAGATGGCAAACAGGAAACATCATTCATATCGAAAACCAAACAGGTTCTGCACAATACGGAAATTCGCAAGATGGTTGGTACAGCGCACAATGGCAATTGGAACCAACAACTATTGGAACATCAAAAATGGCTTTAAATGCTGAAGAAATTTCGAAAACTGAACCGGTAATAGGCATTTATCCAAATCCAGCGACAGACAATGAATTTCATATTCTTATGCCAGAATTAGCAAGCGGAGATTCTGCTGAAATCTTAGTTTCTGATTTGAACGGAAGAACTCTTTTAAAACAAAAACTTTCTGCTTCAGGACAAGTAAATCATCATTTATCTACAGGAATTTATATTGTAAATATTATTTCTAAAGATTTTAATGTGACTAAAAAACTGATTATACAATAAATTCGATTTAGGTTTAAAATTAAATGGCGCATGAAATTTTCGTGCGCCATTTTTGTTAATATTTCGTTCACTTGAAATCCTTCTTAAAAAAAAAGGAAAATTACTATAAATACAATATTTTTTTATATTTACATCATTACAATTTTCCAAATACAAAATTTAAAAATGAACCAACAAAAATCTTTAATAAGAATAGCTGAATTACTATCTCGCTTTAAAATTCAAACAGGAATTTTAAATGCCAATGCCCAATTAGACATAAATATTGTATCAGAGGATACTTTAATTCCAATACTTAATATAGCGTATAATTGTAATTTAACAAATGCAAAATATAGTGAAGATGATTCAAAATTCCCTGCATTAGATTTGTTAGATAAAGGTAATAGAATAGCTTTTCAAATTACATCAACCCCTACAATAAGCAAAGCGAAAAAAACTATTGAGGGAATTATTAAAAATAGTTTTCAAACCAAATTTGATAATTTTTACATTTATATAATTACACAAAAACAAAATAATTATGACAAAAATGTTTTAGAAACAGCAACACAAGGTTTATTTAAATTTACTGAAAAAAACATTTTAGATGAAAAGGATTTATATGTAAAAATAGCTTCATTACCTTTTGATGATATTTTAAAAATTGAAAAAATACTAGAAAAGCAATTTTCTGATTTAACTAAAGATGAAAATGAAATTCAAAATGATATCAAAAAAATAATTTCGGGAGAAAAAATAAGCGCTGATGAAAAATTTTTAATTTCTGAAATTGAAGGTGCTACAATTGCCAGACAAGCCTGGTTAGATAAAAAAATGTTTTTTGAAAAAAAACTCCCTTCCATTACGGATCTCAATCAGCAATTCTCAATTTATACCCAAATAGAAGAAATAAACGATAAAATTTCATTTTACAATGATCAAATTTCTAGTTCATTAATCAAAATCTCTAATTAATATGTGTTTAATTGAACTAAATGACGAACGTGAAATTAGAAACAGCTGGATACAAAAAAGAAATGCACTTCGTAAAACTGAAGTTACAATATCTGATGCAAATCAATTACATTCGGTAAGAACAGAAATAGAAAAAATTGACTCTATAATTTCAGAAATAGAAACAAAAATTTCTTCACTTGAAGCAAAGATTAAAGGTGCTCAAAATTTAAATAAAATTATTCAAGAAAATTTATCTAATGAAGAAACTGACGATAATGATATTTTAAAAGCATTAGAAGTTTTAAGACAAGAAACTAAAGATTTAAATTGCAAATCAACCAAAGAAGATGTTGCAAAAATACATAATCTAAAAATAAAATTATTTGGCGAAATATTTAAAGATACAGACGATCAGTTAAATTTCATTACAGAAAAGAAAGAATTGATGTATTCCTCAGTTCTTTTTGAGCAAATTTACTCAAATGAAACACTAGATCCAATCACAATATTAGAAATTCAAAAAATTAGAGAGGATAACGAAAATTATTACTGGTATGACAGAAGCCTCATAGTTAGCGCTTTATCATTAAGTATCATAAATTTCAAATTTGACTCTAAAAAAGCCAATTTACTATTAGATTTTATTACAGATTTCGAAACGAATGTGTGGGAACGTTCTTTAACAGGGCTGACAATTGCAATTATTTATCAAAAAAATAGAAGCTGGTTACGAGATAAAAATTTCCTAAATCGCCTGAAAACACTTCAACATAAAGAAGAAATCCAAGAAGGATTAGAATTGATAAATTTTATTCTAATGAATAAACTATATGAATATAATCTTTTTAACCCGAACCTATTTAAGATCGAACTATTTCAAAATCCAATGAATTGTTTTGTTCCTTTTTATGATAACAATGAAATATTAAAAAACGCAATAGATAATGCAGAAAACGATTTTGACTTAGATGAATTTAAGCAATATTTAGACAATATTCCTTTCATGGATTCGCATAAGTACGCTCTTTGTTTAGGACTCAGTTCTGGCAATCTTGCAAAATCAAAATTAGAAGGCGATAAAGCCAAAAAATTAAATTATAGTCTTAATATATCAAATAGTTTCAAACCATATCAAAACTTGATCAGTGAATACTATTGTTTTTTCAATTATTTTCCAGAAAAAATAAAAGATGATGTTTTTAAAAAACAGTTATTATTAGCAAATACTGATTTAAGAAAATATATTCTAAATAAGGTCACACAATTATTTTTGGAAGCTAATACCTTATATAATGAAGAAAAATATATTGAAGCAATAAATAAATATGAAGACTTACTAAAAATAGATAAATTCCATAAAGAAGCACTTTGGCAGTTGGGCAATTGTTATCTTTCAAAAAACAACATCGAAAAAGCTCTTAAAGTCTTTTTAGATTTAGAAAAAGAATCTGGTGGAAAACCTGAAAAGGATTTATTATACATTATTGCAAAATGTTATAATGTAAATAAAAACCCTGAAAAATCTAATGAATACTGCAACAAAATAGAATCGGAAGTCAAAAACCCTAGTTTTAAACTTTTATTTTTGAAAGCAGATAATTTTCACGAAATTGATGATAAATTAAACTCATATTCTTATTGTCAAAAAGCAGAAGAAAAGACAACGAATGAAGAAGATATGTATGATATTGCACAAATATATAATTTCATTGGAAAAAATACGGATGCATTAAGACTTACTGAAAAAATATTAGAGACAAAACCAGAAGTAGCGAAATATTGGCGTGAGCTTGGGGATGTTTACTGTAACAAATTTGAATGGGAACTATCGATTAATGCATTAATAAAAGCTAAAGAATTAGATCATAAAAGTGTTTATAATAAAATGTTATTAGGACGTAGTTATCTTTTATCAAAGATCGATTTAGAAAAAGCGAAACAGTTACTTGAAGATTTATTGAAATCTAAAAATGATTTTAAGGGTCTTACCTTTGGAAATCTTGGACATTTTTATTTTATAGAAGGCAATAATGATAAAGCATTCGAAAATTATTTTAAATGCATTCAAGATTTTAATGATGATAAAGATTTTAATAAAAGAATGGATTCAGATATAAAATTTATAGAAAAACTTCAACTTAATGTGGAAGATTATATTTCTCTAAAAAATAAAGTCATACATGAATTTAATTTATCAAAAAATGTTACTTAAAAAAATGTATTTAGGAAAATAGTAGAAAAGAAACTACTAACAACGGCAGTAAACTTTTATTTAATCATCCTAATAGAGCTGAAAAATCTTTTGCGTTAGTTCCGAAATCTCGGTGCAACGCAAAAGATTAAAAGGAAATACGGGACTGATGCTTTTATAAAACGAAATTTATCCTCTACTCTTGAAAAATAATATTACTCTTCAAACAATTCCATCAACTCCAGCGCACGTTTTATTGACTTCACATTTTCAAAAGTCAATAACAAACGTAATCCGTTTACGGTTTGTTTTTCTTTCATTTTGCAAAGATTGCTATACTTCTGAACAAAGTTTAAAACATTTCTAAACTTCACAGATTGGTAATAATCAGACTGTTGATCTGAGACGAAATAACCAATCATTTTGCCTTGTTTCAGAACCAATTTCTCAATTCCGACTTTCGTAGCAATCCATTTTATTCTAATGCTGTTTAATAAAGAAACAGCTTGTTTTGGTAAAGGTCCAAAACGGTCAATTAGTTTCCTTTCGAATTCTTGTAAACCAGTTTCATCTTTTATAGCGCCTAATTCGTTATATAAAACCAAACGTTCTGAAACGTTGTTAATATATTCATCGGGGAATAAAAGCTCAAAATCGGCATCGATCTGAATGTCTTTTACATATTCTTTCGTATCGATATCATTTTCCTCAGGATATAAATCTTTGAACTCGTTTTCCTTCAACTCTTCGATGGCTTCATTCATGATTTTTTGGTACGTATCAAAACCAATTTCATTAATAAAACCGCTTTGTTCTCCACCTAGTAAATCTCCCGCACCACGAATTTCAAGATCTTTCATTGCGATGTTGAAACCGCTTCCTAATTCGCTGAATTGTTCCAACGCCTGAATACGTTTTCTGGCGTCTTCGGTCATAGAAGAATACGGCGGACAGATGAAATAACAGAATGCTTTTTTGTTGCTTCGGCCTACTCGACCACGCATTTGATGCAGATCTGATAATCCAAAATTATTGGCGTTGTTGATGAAAATCGTGTTCGCATTTGGAACGTCCAAACCACTTTCGATAATAGTTGTGGCTACCAAAACATCAAAATCTCCGTTCATGAAACCTAACATCAATTCTTCTAGTTTCGCGCCATCCATTTGTCCGTGGCCAATTCCGACTCTTGCATTTGGAACCAAACGCTGAATCATTCCTGCCACTTCTTTTATATTTTCGATTCGGTTATTGATAAAGAAAACCTGTCCGTTTCGTTGAATTTCATACGAAATCGCGTCACGAATAATTTCTTCATTAAAACCAACCACATTTGTTTCAATTGGATAACGATTTGGCGGAGGCGTTGTAATTACTGATAAATCACGCGCCGCCATTAACGAAAACTGAAGCGTTCTCGGAATTGGCGTTGCCGTTAATGTCAACGTATCAACATTTGCAGCAATCGTTTTGAGTTTATCTTTTACGTTAACTCCAAACTTTTGTTCTTCATCGACAATCAATAAACCTAAGTCTTTAAAAACTACGTTTTTGTTTACTAATTGATGTGTTCCAATTACGATATCAAGTTTTCCTTCGGCTAAATCTTTTAAAGTCTGCGCTTTTTGTTTTGCAGTTCTAAATCTATTTAAATAACCTATTGAAACCGGCATATCTTTCAATCGCTCAGAGAAAGTTCTATAATGCTGATACGCCAAAATCGTAGTAGGAACCAAAACCGCAACTTGTTTGCTATTGTCAACCGCTTTAAAAGCGGCACGAATCGCAACTTCTGTTTTTCCAAAACCAACATCACCACAAACTAGACGATCCATTGGGCGATCACTTTCCATATCTGCTTTTACTTCTGCCGTCGATTTCATTTGGTCTGGCGTATCTTCGTAAATAAACGAACTTTCTAATTCGTTCTGAAGATAACTGTCTGGAGCAAACTGAAAACCTTTTTCCAAACGGCGTTTCGCATAAAGCTGAATCAAGTTGAATGCAATATGTTTGACACGCGCTTTGGTTTTTTGTTTTAAGACCTTCCAAGCGTTCGATCCAAGTTTATAAATTTTCGGAGGCGTTCCGTCTTTTCCGTTATATTTCGAAATTTTATGAAGCGAGTGAATGCTCACGTAAACAATATCATTATCGGCATAAACCAATTTTATGGCCTCCTGTGTTTTGCCTTCAACCTGAATTTTCTGCAATCCGCCAAACTTACCAATTCCGTGATCTATGTGTGTTACATAATCACCTACAGAAAGTGCGGTTAATTCTTTTAACGTGATATTCTGCTTTTTAGAATATCCGTTTTTGATGTTGAATTTATGATAACGCTCAAAAATCTGATGATCCGTATAAGCCGTTATCTGATTTTCTTCATCAATAAAACCTTGATATAAAGGCAGTACAATGGTATGATAATGTTTCCTGATATTTTCAGAATTCGCTTCATCTAAGCTTTCAAAAATATCATGAAAACGTTTGGCCTGAGTTTCATTCGAACAAAACAGATAATTTACATATCCGTTAAAATGATTATCGCTTAGATTATTCAGCAATAAATCAAATTGTTTATTAAAAGATGGCTGAGGCTGAATATGAAATTCGAATTTCTTAGTTGTTTTATAAACCGGTCTTGATGCCAATTCTACAACTGAAAAATCCAAAGATCTTTTTATAAATGATGCCTGATTTAAAAATAATTGTTCCGGCGTTGCGTGTTTTATTTCTTTCGAAAGTTTCTCAAAAGCTTCTTCTGCTCTTGCGAATTGTTTGTCTAACTGACTAAAAAGTCCTTCGGTATTTTGAATAAAAAGAACGGTTTTTTCAGCAATATAATCTAAGAAACTCTCACGGTTTTCCTGAAACAATTTGTTTTCAACATTCGGGATAATCGTGATTTTTTTATGTGTTTCTACCGATAATTGCGTTTCAACATCAAAAGTTCTAATGCTGTCTACTTCGTTTCCGAAAAACTCAATTCTATAAGGATGATCATTTGAGAAAGAGAATACATCGACAATTCCTCCACGAACCGAAAATTCTCCAGGTTCTGTAATGAAATCTACTCTCTTGAAATCATATTCAAACAAAACTTCGTTGATAAAATCAATCGAAATTTTATCATTCAAAGCTACTTTTAAAGTGTTTTTATCTAGTTCTCTTCGTGTTACTACTTTTTCAAAAAGTGCTTCAGGATACGTAACAATTACGGCTGGTTTTTTTCTTGAATTAATTCGGTTTAAAACCTCAGCGCGAAGCAGAACATTGGCGTTGTCTGTTTCATCAATCTGGTACGGACGGCGAAATGATGCTGGATAAAACAGTACATCTTGTTCTCCAATCATTTGTTCGAGATCGTTTAGGTAATAGGCCGCTTCTTCTTTATTGTCTAAAACAATCAGAAAAGGCAGTTCGGTTTTCCTAAAAACGGAACGGATAATAAAAGAAACAGCAGATCCCAACAATCCGCTGATGTTCATTTTTACCTGATTTCCTTCCAGTAAACTTTTTGCAATCTGCTCTGCTTTTGGCAGATTATCGTATGTAGTATATAAGGCGTTTTTACTCAACTTTTGGTATATTTGGATCTATTGGCGGTGCCGAATTCGGAATCGCACGTGTTGTATCTAACATTCTAAGGAAATCTTCTTCTCCTTGTTCTTTAGGGATTTTTGCTTTTTCGACAATTTTATCCATTTGTCTTTCTAGCGAAATCAATTCTTTATTGATTTCTTGAATTAAAAAAACCACTTTATCATCTGGAATATTATTTAAATGAATAAACAAATCCAGCATTCTGATTTTGGTAATCAAAATAGAAATACGGCTTTTGATCTGAGGCTGGTTAAATTGAGCCGGAATATTATTGTTTAAAGCCATTGCTTTTTTAGAAATAGCTGCCGATTTTTTCTGAAATGCACCAATTGTTTTTCTAGGCTTTTCTCCAATTTCTTTTATAAATTCACGCCACTCTGTCCAAGAATTCAATTGTGATTCTGAGATTTCGTTAATGGGTTCGTCTAGAAAAGTCCAGCCTTTATTTATATTATTAAAAATAGCTTCTTTCTTTTTTGCTTCTTTTGCATTTTCTGCAAGGCGTTTTTCATTTTCATTTTGGCAAGAAAACAATAGAGTTGTCAAAAGCAAAAAAAGAGATATTTGGTATTTCATTGATTAAAACAGTTAGGCTGCAAAGTTACGAAGTAAATTTACAATTATGAATTCTGTTTTTTGCTAAAGATTCTATAAATCAAGGTTATTTTTTTGTCTTTTAATCCCTATTCTCATAATAATTTGAAATATTTCATCTGATGTTTTTTCCAATAAAATAGCGCTTTTTCGCGGATTTTCAAAAAGGCACAAAGACACACTTTTAAAAGAGAATAATATAACAAACAAACTTTTTAATTATTGAATTTACAATTTATTCTTCAAAAAAGCGCACGTAATTGCGAAAACGTTATATTTGTATCTCTAAAAAATTATCACGAAATGAATCCTAAAATATTGATCATTGGCGCCTGCGGTCAGATTGGAACAGAACTGACGCAAAAACTGCGTAAATTATACGGAACCGAGAATGTTATCGCTTCTGATATTAGAAAATTAAATACTGATGTTGTGAATTCAGGCCCTTTTGAAGTGGTCAATGCTTTAGATTTTAATCAGATTGAACATTTGGTTGAAGTGCATAAAATTACAGATATCTATCTGATGGCTGCTCTTTTATCTGCAACTGCCGAAAAAAATCCAGCTTTTGCTTGGGATTTGAATATGAATTCGCTTTTTCATGTTTTAAACTTAGCTAAAGCTAAAAAGATTCAGAAGATTTTCTGGCCTTCAAGTATTGCTGTTTTTGGACCAACAACTCCAAAAGAAAACACTCCGCAATATACTGTAATGGAACCTTCTACTGTTTACGGAATCAGCAAACAAGCGGGCGAAAGATGGTGCGAATATTATCACAACATTTATGGTGTAGATGTTCGCAGTATTCGTTATCCAGGCTTAATAAGTTGGTCTACTCCTCCAGGTGGTGGAACTACAGATTATGCGGTTGATATTTTCTATAAAGCTATTGCCGATAAAAAATACGAATGCTTTTTATCTTCTGAAACAAAAATGCCTATGATGTATATGGATGATGCAATTGACGCAACGATTAATATCATGAAAGCACCTGCAGAAGAAATCAAAATACATTCTTCATATAATTTGGCCGCAATGAGTTTTACACCAACAGAAATTGCTGCTGAAATTAAAAAACATATTCCAGAGTTTGAAATTACTTATAATCCAGATTTCCGTCAGAAAATTGCAGACAGCTGGCCAGCAAGTATTGATGATGCTGAAGCAAGAAAAGATTGGGGATGGAATCATAAATTTGATCTTGAAACTATGACAAAAGATATGCTGGAGCATTTGTCATAATCTAAAACGATAAAGATTTTAAAGCGTGTTATTTTTAGAATGACACGCTTTTTTTGTAAATATTATTGTAAGAAAAAATACTGATTGCATAATTTATGTACTTTTGATTACGTTTAAACATTAATCAAGTTTATTCCAAAATCATCAATCAAATCACAACAAAATCATCAATCAAATGACAAATTCTTATCATCCTGTCGAGCAGAGCAAAAGAACTGCAATTGTCGACATACTTCGGGGCTGGGCCATATTGGGCGTAGCAATTGGAAATTATTTAGATTTCCTATACATCGGTATAGAAAAAGAAATTAAACACGGTACTTTTTCTCAGGTGCTTCAATTTATTAACCGCTATTTATTTGCGGCAAAATCTTGGACATTACTTACTCTTTTATTTGGCTACGGATTTGCAATTTTGATTAACAATGTTGCGTCTAAAGGCAAAAATCCTGTTGCTTTTTTTGCCTGGCGAATGTTTTTGCTATTTATTTTAGCATTTATTAACTCTGCTTTTTGGCTTGGTGACATCTTAAAGGATTACGCCTTTCTTGGACTTGTGTTATTGCTTTTTTACAGATGTTCTACCAAAACTTTAGCTATTATTTCTGCTGTAATCGTACTTACAGTTCCTTTTGTAATGGCTTACGTTAATGGTATAAAAATTGAACATCCCGCCATTGCAACAAATCCAGAATATTTAAAATTGTATCATTCTGGAAATTGGATTGATTTTTTTAAATTTAATTTGTTTGCTTCATTTTACGAACAAATTATTATTCCAGGATATGCCATTACGGCTCATTATGTAATGCTGGGCTGTATGCTCTTTGGATTTATGCTTCAAAAACTAAACTTTTTTAATCGCTTAACAGAATTAAAGAGACTCTTAAAATCTGTCTGCATTATTAGTTTAGCTTTAGCTGTACTTATCGGAATTGCATTTAATATTATGATAATTTATAAAGTAGAACTTCTAAAGGTTTTTCATCCTCTTTATTGGTTAGTTTTAAGTACGATGATTTTTATATCGACCGGAATTTGTATTTTGTACAATAATGGAAAATTAAAAACGGTTTTCAGCTATTTTAGCGCAGGCGGAAAAATGACTTTAACCAATTATATGAGCCAAAATATATTGGCTGGTATAATTTTCTCTGGAATTGGTTTGGGAATTGCCGATTCTATGCCGTATTGGTTTTACTTTTTATTGGCTATTTTCATATTTATCATTCAATTGTTTATTAGCAAATGGTGGCTTTCAAAATATAATTATGGCCCAATTGAATGGTTATGGAGATCTGCTAGCTATAGAGAATGGGTTCCTTTTAAAAAAATACAGCCAGAGGCTGTTGCAAATATGAAAATGGTATAAAAATTAGAAATTTGGAATAAACTTGATTATAAAAGAAAAGCCCTTAAAACTAAATTTAAGGGCTTTCTTTATTTCTATTTTCTAAAATTTTTTCACATCATCATAAGATTATGGTATGATTTTTTTCTGGCGCAATTGATCAAAAAGACTAAAAAACATTTCTTCTGTATCAATAAACTCGTGAAATCCGAAACGTTTTGCTTTGGTTCCATCGGCAAAAAAATCATAATCCCAAGAAAAGACAAAATCTCCAAAATTCCAGCTGGCTAATTTTTCATAATCGTGTTTTTCTAAATTGTATTTTTCCTGAATATTTTCCCATAAAGTCATTTTGTCAGCCATTACTGTTTTTAGTTCCATTTGAAGTGGTGCTGCAACAGGAATATCGAAATAAGAAGCAATTTTAGGCCAAAGTTCTGTCCATCGAAACAGATCTCCATTTGTAATATTAAAAGCCTGATTCGCACATTGCGGATTTGTCGCCGCCCAAACTGTTGCTTTTGCCAAAAGTCCTGCATCGGTCATTTCCATAAGTTTATCGTATGCTCCTGCTTTTCCCGGAAATCGAAGCGGAATATTTAACTCTTTAGAAATTGACGCATAAACGGCAATCAAAAGCGCTAAATTCATTGGGTTTCCTATTGCTGTACCACCTACAACAGAAGGTCTAATAGCACTCCAATTCCACTTTTTTCCTTGTTGCTTTTTTTCTAAATATTGCTGCTGGTCAATGTTAAATTCTGGAGGCATATGACCTGCATCTGTTTCTTTTGCTGGAGTTTTAAAAGGCCCTAGATGAGCTCCATAAACTTTGTATCCCTGCATCAGACTAATATGCTGTAAGTCTTTAGCTATTGGCTCAATTATCTCAACTACATTCTTAAGCATATTAAGATTCGGCTCAACAAGCTCAGACCATGAGGGACGATCTTGATAAGCGGTATAAAATATATGCGTAATATTTGTGAGATCAGATAACTGCTTTTTACTGTTTTCAGTATCCAATAAATCAACTGAAATGTATTTCAGATTAGGAGCATTTGTACCTCCTTTTCTGGATAATCCAATAATATTCCAGTTCTTAGTAGATAAAAGATATTCTATAAGATTTGCACCAATAACGCCATTTGCGCCAACAACCAGTGCTGTGTTTTTATTTGCTGTCATTTTCTTTGTATTTAAAATTGTTTTACAAAGTTCAGACAAGCTAAAAGGTTATAAAATGAAGTAGATTATGAAATAACGTTGAACTAGTTCAAGTTTATTTTTTTAATTTATTGTTTTTTATTTTCGAAAGAAATTCTGTTGTCATTCCCAAATAAGAAGCCAATGCATACTGAGGCACTCTATTTGAGATTAAAGGAAATTGGGTTATAAATTTATCATAACGCTCTTCTGCCGAAGAAGTGAGATTTGTAATGATTCTGCGTTGAAAAAATGCTGCCGTGCGTTCTGCTGTAATTCTAAAAAAAGTTTCAAATTTTGGATTGGCCATTTTCAGTTTGTTTTCTGTTTCGAAATCTATTTGAAGCAAAACAGCATCTTCTAAAGCCACAACAAACATCGTGGCCGGCTGCTGATAAATGTAACTATTATAGTCAGAAATCCACCAGTCTTCAATAGCAAAAGCAATCGTATGTTCCTGACCTTCATCATTTACTACATATGCTCTTAAAGCACCTTCTACCACATAACTTCTATACTTGGCTACAAAATCAGGCTGTACGATAAATTGCCTTTTCTTGATCTTTTTTATTTTAAAATGAGAAACAAATTGATTCGTTTCTTCCTCAGAAAGTTCTATTCGATCTTGCAAATGTTGTATTAAAGATTCGTATTGTGCCATTCTTTTTGGATTTAAAATTTCAATCTACAAGATTACTATTGTATCAAAATTACAACTCTTTTAAATTTATCAAGAAAAAAAAATCCAAAGCCAGAAACCAGCTTTGGATTTTTATAGGTTTGAAATTGAGAATCTTTATTTCACTTCAAAAACATTATTTGTTTGTTTTACATCAGCCATTAATCCGCTTGGATCAATAGTGATTTTTTTGATTGACGTTTTGTTTTTGTCAATTGTAAAACTATAGTTTTGCTGTGCCCAAGCCCAGTCTTCTAAAACTGTTCTTTTTTCGTTCGGGTTTGGATTTGGTTTAATGAAATTCATCATTCTCAACGGAATATAAAATGTCTCAGATGTTCCGTCTGTGTACTCCACTTTTAAATCGATTGGCATTGGCATTCTTCCAATTCTTTCTAAAGAAATTGTTGTTTTTCCTGCATTGTCAGCCACGTCTTTAATTCCGTAATCGATCGTATTTGTTGTTTGTGTCCAATCAATCAAATACCAATCTAGCTCAGCTCCAGAAACTCTTTCAGCTGTTCTTTTAATATCGTTTGGAGTTGGGTGTTTGAATTTAAAATCGTTGAAATATCTTTTTAAAGTTGCATCAACGTTGTCTTTTCCAATTACATATTCTAATTGAGAAAGGAAAAGACTTCCTTTTATGTAAGAAGAAATACTGTACGGACGGTTTTCGTCATAACGATCTCCGTGAGTTGTTTGTGGCTGTTCTTTTCCAGAATTTACTAAACTGTAATACGCTTTGTAATTTCCTGCAAACGGATTAACTTCTTTTTTATCTCCCTTTAATTCATTCAAAGCACTGTCTTCGATGTAAGTTGTAAAACCTTCATCCATCCAAGGGTGTTTTGATTCGTTTGAAGCTAAAATATGTTGAAACCAAGAGTGTCCTAATTCGTGTGTTGCGGTTCCAAGAATTCCTTCAAGAGTTCCGTTTCCTAGCATTAAAGTACACATTGCATACTCCATTCCACCGTCTCCACCTTGAATAAATGAGTATTGTTTGTATGGATAAGCTCCAACTCTTTGGTTGTAATATTCCATTACCTTAACCATTAATGGCTCTAACTGTTTCCAGTTTGCAGTGGTTTTTTCGTTATTCTTGTAGAAGAAATGCAAATCAACATCGTTTGGTCCTTTTACAATATCATGCGTATATTCTTTATCGGCAGCCCAAGTAAAATCGTGAACATTTGGCGCAATAAAATGCCAAGTCAAGGTTTTTGCTTTTTTAGGATATGTAACCGTTACACCAGCATCTTGGTAACCATGACCAATTGAGTTTTTGTCTTGCAAATATCCAGAACCTCCAATTGTGTAGTCTTTGTCAATTGTAATTTTCACATCAAAATTACCCCAAACACCGTGAAATTCTCTTGCGATGTAAGGATCTGCGTGCCATCCTTCAAAATCAAATTCGGCCAATTTTGGATACCATTGTGACATAGAAAGTTCTACTCCTTCAGAATTGTTTCTTCCTGAACGACGAATCTGAACTGGAACTTGTCCGTCAAAATCTAATGTAAAAGTTGTTTTAGAATTTGGAAGGATTGGTTTTGCCAAAGTCACTTCTAAGATTGTTCCTGAAACTCTTGTTTGAGATGTAACGCCGTCTTGCTTGAAGTTTGTAATTTTTAAATAACCAATTTCGTTTGGCTTTAAAGTTTCGATACGGCTTTGTTTTACTTCTTTTCCGTCAGCTTGTTTTACTTTGTTTACCATTCTTCCGTCTGGATCTTTAATAAAATGAAGACGTGCATCCATTTCGCTTCCTGGTTGAAAAGCGTTTGGAAACAAATGATAGAATACTTTTTTTAGAGTATCAGAAGAATTATTGGTATAAACCAATTCTTGTTTTCCTTTGTACTGATAGTTTTTTACGTCCATCGAAACCTCCATTTTATAGTCAGCGTGCTGCTGCCAATATGGGGCGCTTTGTGCAAAAGCCGAATTAAAACCTAAGCTTAGGAAAGAAAGTAAAATAATTTTTCGCATGTTAATATGTAATAGAAAATGGAAGAGCTTGCGCCCTTCCATCGGATTAATAGTGTTTTATTGTTTATTTTTTTGACATCTTTTCAGCCATCAATAAAGCGTTATATGCATTTACCATCTTAGCTGTTTTTGATGATTCTACAGAAGAAACCGCTTTTGGTTTTTCGTCTGGATTTTCACTTTCACCCAAAACAACCATTGAAGGAAGTGCTACTCCAGAGTCCATCAAAATCTTTTTAACTTGAGCTGCTTTTAATTTTGGATAGTAAGAACGAATCAAAGCTGCAACACCTGCCGCATTTGGAGATGCCATTGATGTTCCTTGCAAATATTTGTATTTGTTGTTTGGCACTGTTGCATAGATTTCTTCACCAGGAGCAAAAACGTCTACGTTGATTTTTCCGAAGTTTGAAAATGGCGCTACAACAGTTTCTCCGTAAGATTTATTGATAGCACCAATTGTGATCAAATTATCAGCAAATTCTTTTACGTTGTCTTCAGAATCGTTTGGATAATTGATGTTTTTAGCTTCATCAATATTGTAACCATCGTTACCAGCTGCGTGAACAATTAAAACGTCTTTTTTTGCTGCATATTTAATAGCATCGTAAACCCATTGTTTGTGTGGAGAAAAACTTTTTCCGAAACTTCCGTTGATTACTTTTGCACCATTGTCTACTGCATAACGAATTCCCAAAGCAATGTCTTTATCATATTCGTCTCCATCCGGAACTGCTCTAACAGTTAAAATTTCAACGTTTTCCGCTACTCCGTCTCCTCCTAAATTATTTCCTCGAACTTGGGCAATAATTCCCGCAACGTGAGTTCCGTGAAGTGCTTTTTCTTTATCTGGACCAAAAACAACATTGTTACCATAATGATTGTTTTTAATGTCTTCTGGATTGTCGCCTACAATTTTTCTTCCGTCATAATCTTTATTCAAATTGTAATCCAACTGATCGTAAACTTGTTCTTTGTATTCTCCGAAATCTGCTTCTGGATCAAAAGTTGAACCCGCATTTGTAAAAATCTGAGTCATAATCATTTTACTTCTTGCCACTTTTGGGTCTGTTGAAGTAATAGCGCTTAAGTCTTCGATTTTATATGTTGTTTTGTTAAGCTCTTTTTTGATAGTATTGTGAACATCAAGTAAAAAATCTACTTGCTGTTTGTCTTTTAACGCTTTTTCATATTTCTCTGTGTATTGCGCCAAAGCAGCTTTATATTGAGCAGAACCATCGTCGCCTTTTTTAACGATACGGGTCATTTCTAGATTTTCGTGAACTGCATTTCCAAGGAAATTCCATCCATGAACGTCATCAATAAAACCGTTTTTATCATCGTCGATTCCGTTTCCTGGAATTTCTTTAGGATTTGTCCAGATCATTCCTTGCAAATCTTCGTGCTCAATATCAACACCAGAATCTACAATTCCAACGATTACTTTCTGTCCTTTTTTACCTTGCAGTAATTCAGCATAAGCTCTGTCAACGCTCATTCCCGGAATTGAATCTTTTATCAAATCAAGATGACTCCATCTTTTTAATTCGTTTTCGCTAAGAGGCGCTTTTTTTACAACTGTCGAAGGTGCTGTAATAAATGCTTTTGAAGTTGAAACCTGCGCTTGAACTGTAGCGCTGCAACCTGCTAAAACAAGTAATGCAAAAGCAGATAATTTAAGAGGTTTTATATGACTCATGTATCTATAAATATTTAAGTAAAGTTAAAAGATGGGTCTAAATTATGCTTTTTTGTTACAAAAAACTAACTGTTAACAATGTGTTATGAAATTTTGACGAAAAATACTGAAAACTATGGCATTCGCAAACATTTACTTATCAAATCATTATGAATATAATTTCCGCTGAATGGAAAGTATACTTATCATGGTTTGAATCGTAAAAAAAACAATTTCCTAACGGCAAAGGTGAGCGAGAATGCAAGTTCAAAATCATTTGAGGTTACGCTTCAGCCAACAATACAATTACTAAAGAATAGTGCTTAAAGACAATAAAGGCGGTGAAACCGTAGGGCAGGTTTAGAAATTTAAAACAAACTAAGCTTTGAAAATTACAATTAGTTAAATCAAAAAATCCCATTTTCACATGAATGAAAATGGGATTTTTTACGTTCAATATATTTTGCTTAAAGAATATCTTCGCAAGTAAAAACATCTTTCAATCGAACTCCTTTTTCGGTATGCTCAACCGTTATAATTTGATTATGCGCATCATGTTCTAAAAACAAATAATGATTCTCGTCTGCTGCCAAATTCAAGAATTTTGATTTTTCTGGCATTGTTAATAACGGTCTTGTATCGTAACCCATAACATACGGAAGCGGAATATGCCCCGCTGTCGCCAGTAAATCAGCACAAAAAACAATCGTTTTATCTTGATATTTGATATACGGAATCATTTGTTTTTCGGTGTGGCCATCGACATAATAAATGTCGAAATTTAATTCTTTAGAAAATCCAAAATCAGATTCTGGTCTTTCAATAAAATTCAATCGTCCGCTTTCTTGCATTGGCAGAATATTTTCAGACAAGAAAGAAGCTTTTTCGCGTGCATTGGGCTTTGTTGCCCATTCCCAATGATTTTCGTTTGTCCAAAATTTAGCGTTTTTAAAAGCTGGCTCATAACCAGTTTTATCAGCGTTCCATTGAACACTTCCTCCGCAATGATCAAAATGAAGATGCGTCATAAAAACATCTGTAATATCGTCTCGGTTAAAACCATATTTTGCTAAAGATTTATCTAAGGAATGCGAACCCCATAGCGAATAATATCCAAAAAACTTTTCAGATTGTTTATCGCCCATTCCTGTGTCAATCAAAATAAGACGATTTCCGTCTTCGATCAATAAACATCGAGCAGCAATATCAATAAGATTATTGGCATCGGCAGGATTGGTTTTATTCCAAATGGTTTTAGGAACAACGCCAAACATAGCACCTCCATCTAACTTAAAATTTCCAGATTCTATAGGGTAAAGTTTCATAAGAATGATTTTCAAAAAAGAACAAAGCTAGAAAATTCAAACTCCTTTTGCTAAATTTTAAAGTCAAAAAAACTTTTATTCTAATGTAACCGAAGTGCTTCCCATTATTTCCTGCTTATCAAAGTAATTCACAAAATAAGTTCCTTTCTTAAACTGGTCCGCATTTAAAATTCCGTACGCATTTACCGATTTACCCTGAAAATCGGTGCTTACTATAAAACTGTAAACAAGTGCTTTATCATTGCCAAATTCAATAAGCTTATTATCGCCCAGAACGGTGTTTTTCTGATCTAAAACCTGAACATAAAAAACTTTTCTTCCTGTTTTTGCGACTGCATTTCCGTTAACGGTAAAGCTAATTTTTAATTTTTTTGTATTCTTTGCTTTTGTTGTTTCCAGTTCAGCTCCAGAGTTTTTTTCACGAAGTGCAATTGCTTTAAAATTGCTTAGATACAATTTTGAAGCATCTTTTAAAGTCGATTCTAACTTTTTTTGTTTAGAAACCAATGTGTCGTTTTCCATCTTTTGTTTATACATGACAACATTCTGGCTTTCAATTTCGGTCAATAAATTTTTATTTTGAGATTTCAGTTTTTTAATTTCCTGAACTCTGCTTTCTAATGATGCATTCAAATCTGAAAGCTGATTTCGATAAACTTTAATCTGCTCCGCCGATGGATTATTAGAAGCTTTAATAATTGCGACTAAGTTCTCAACATTTTTACGCTCTAACTCTAATTCTTTAGATAAAGCTGTTTTTTCTAAAATAGCCTGATCGTATGCATTTTTTAACGTATTTAAAGAATCTAAAATATTCTTTTGCTCACTTGTTTCTTTACTTTCAAATGAGATTATTTTGGCAATACTTTCCTTTTTACCTTCACTATTATTTTTATCAGGTTCACTGCTAAAAACCAAGACTACAGCACCTACTCCTAAAACAAAAATTAAAGCAAACAAGGGTTTAAACCACTTTATTTCATTTTGTTTTTTCATAATTACTCCTAATTTTCTGCAAAAATATTGAATAAAATATGGTTATAATCAGTAGAAATACTTGTTTTTTAACATTTAGGAGCGATATTTGCAGCTTAATTCTAAAGAAAGTTTCTTTTGGAAATTTTAGAACTGTTTTTAGGATCGATTTTGTCAAAATAAGTATTATCTATTTTCACATTTGTTATAATAATGTGAACCGTTATGGAAAAAGGTTTTTAAGTCGTATCTTTGCAGACAATTTCTATTTAACATTGAAAATTAGCGTTTTAAATCTGTAATATTTTTTATACAGAAGTAAAATGTTCTTTAAAAACAAACATCTAAGAACCATGATAAAAGTTTCTGATACTGCCAAAAAGAAAATCATCGACTTAATGAAAGACGACGGTTTTGATGCTGCGCACGACTACGTAAGAGTTGGTGTTAAAAGCGGCGGATGCTCTGGTTTATCATATGAGTTAAAATTTGATAAAACCAAAAATGACGACGATAAAATATTTGTAGACAACGATATATCTATTGCTGTTGAAAAAAAATCATTCCTTTATTTAGCCGGAACAATCTTAGAATTTTCTGGCGGATTAAACGGAAAAGGTTTTGTTTTCAATAATCCTAACGCGAGCAGAACTTGCGGATGTGGAGAATCATTCTCTTTATAGTCAAAAGCCCAAAGTCATAAAGTCTTAAAAGACTGCCCAATGACTTTCAGACTTTAGACTTTAAAAACTTTTAAGACAACATTAAAATATAATGAGCAAATACACCGAAGACGATTTAAAGATCGAACTGGAAACTAAAGAATATGAGTACGGATTTTATACCAATATAGAATCTGAAACTTTCCCTATTGGCTTAAACGAAGAAATTGTAAGAGCTATTTCTCTTAAAAAAGAAGAACCTGAATGGATGACCGAATGGCGTATTGAAGCTTTCCGTGCTTGGAAAGAAATGATTGAGCCTGAGTGGGCAAACGTACGCTATGAAAAACCAGATTTTCAGGCAATTTCATATTATTCAGCTCCAAAACAAGTCGATCCTAATAAAACTCTAGACGATGTTGATCCAGAATTATTAGAGATGTACAAAAAGTTGGGAATTTCTATAGACGAACAAAAAAAGATGAACAATATCGCAATGGATATTGTAGTCGATTCTGTTTCGGTAGCAACAACTTTCAAAAAAACTTTAGCAGAAAAAGGAATTATTTTCTGTCCAATTTCTGAAGCAATTAAAGAACATCCAGAATTAGTAAAGAAATATTTAGGAACTGTTGTACCTCAAAAAGACAACTTCTATGCAGCATTAAACTCAGCGGTTTTCTCTGACGGAAGTTTCTGTTATATTCCAAAAGGCGTAAAATGTCCAATGGAACTTTCAACTTATTTTAGAATCAATCAAGCAGGAACTGGACAATTCGAAAGAACTCTAGTTATTGCTGATGAAGGAAGCTACGTTTCTTATCTTGAGGGATGTACTGCTCCAAGCCGTGATGAAAACCAATTACACGCTGCTGTGGTTGAATTGATCGCTTTGGATGATGCTGAAATTAAATATTCTACAGTTCAAAACTGGTTCCCTGGAAATAAAGAAGGAAAAGGTGGAGTTTACAACTTCGTAACCAAAAGAGGTTTATGCGAAACAAACGCTAAAATTTCTTGGACACAAGTTGAAACAGGTTCTGCTGTAACTTGGAAATATCCTTCTTGTGTATTAAAAGGAGACAATTCAGTAGGAGAATTTTATTCGATTGCTGTAACCAATAATTTCCAACAAGCTGATACTGGAACAAAAATGATCCATTTAGGAAAAAACACCAAATCGACTATTATTTCTAAAGGTATTTCGGCTGGAAAATCACAAAATAGCTACCGTGGTTTAGTGCAAATCTCGCCAAGAGCTGAGAACGCAAGAAACTTTTCTCAATGTGACTCATTATTAATGGGTAACAATTGTGGTGCGCATACTTTCCCTTACATCGAAAGTAAAAATCCAACAGCAAAAATCGAGCACGAAGCAACAACAAGTAAAATTGGAGAAGATCAAGTTTTCTATTGCAACCAAAGAGGTATTCCGACTGAAAAAGCGATTGCCTTAATTGTAAACGGTTTCAGTAAAGATGTCTTGAATAAACTTCCAATGGAATTTGCTGTGGAAGCTCAAAAACTATTAGAGATTTCTTTAGAAGGATCTGTAGGTTAAAAAAAGTTTCAGGTTTCAGGTTTCAAGTTTTTGATCCGAAACTTACTTTTGCAACCATTAAAAAAGAATTTTTATATCATATTAAAATAAAAGATTTTTCAAAGTTTCTATTTTCAGCATAACTGAGAACTTGAAACTTGAAACTTTAAACAAAAAAAAGATGTTATCAATAAAAAACCTTCACGCCGCAATTGGTGATAAAGAAATCCTTAAAGGAATTAATATAGAAGTTAAAGCTGGAGAAGTTCACGCTATCATGGGACCAAACGGTTCTGGAAAAAGTACGCTTTCTGCCGTAATTGCAGGAAACGAAAACTATGAAGTTACAGATGGTGAAGTTATTCTTGACGGAGAAGATCTTGCTGATTTAGCTCCAGAAGAAAGAGCCCACAAAGGAGTTTTCCTTTCTTTTCAATATCCTGTAGAAATTCCTGGAGTTAGCGTAACTAACTTTATGAAAACTGCGATCAACGAAACTCGTAAAGCAAACGGACAAGAAGAAATGCCAGCAAACGAAATGTTGAAAGTGATTCGTGAGAAATCTGAATTATTAGAAATCGACCGTAAATTTCTTTCTCGTTCTCTTAACGAAGGATTTTCTGGAGGAGAGAAAAAAAGAAACGAGATTTTCCAAATGGCAATGTTAGAGCCAAAATTAGCTATCCTTGACGAAACGGATTCTGGTCTTGATATCGATGCTTTAAGAATCGTTGCAAATGGTGTAAACAAATTAAAAAGCGATAAAAATGCTATTATCGTTATCACACACTACCAACGTTTGTTAGATTATATCGTTCCTGATTTCGTTCACGTTCTTTACAACGGTAGAATCGTAAAATCTGGCGGTAAAGAATTGGCTTACGAATTAGAAGAAAAAGGATACGACTGGATCAAAGCAGAAAACTAGTTTACAGTTACAGTTTACAGTTTGCAAAAACTCATAACTCATAACTCATAACTTACAACTAAAGAAATGGATTTAAAAGAAAAATTAGTATCGTCTTTTATGGCTTTTGAAGAGCGTGTCGATGTACATTCAGATTTACATGACATACGCACAAATGCTTTAAAAAACTTCGAAAATAAAGGTTTCCCAACCAAAAAAGAAGAAGCTTGGAAATACACATCGCTAAACGCCATCTTAAAAAATGACTTTACGGTTTTTCCTAAGCAGGAAAATGCAATCGAATTCAATCAAGTAAAAAAATACTTTTTACACGAAATTGACACATACAAATTAGTATTTATTGATGGTGTTTTCAGTTCGCATTTGTCTTCTACAACACATGACGGAATCGATGTTTGTTTAATGTCTTCGGCATTGACAAAACCAAAATACAAAATGGTTATTGATACGTATTTCAACCAAATTGCAAGTAAAGACGACAGCTTGACTTCATTGAATACTGCTTTTGCAATTGAAGGTGCTTTTATCAATATTCCGAAGAAAAAAGTGGCTGACAAACCAATCGAAATTATGTATTTCTCAACTGGAAATGAAGCTGCTTTAATGGTTCAGCCAAGAAACTTGGTTATTGTGGGCGAAAATTCACATGTACAAATTATTGAGCGTCACCAAAGTTTGAATGAAAATCCAGTTTTAACTAATTCGGTTACGGAGATTTTTGCTCAAAAACGTGCAATTGTTGATTATTACAAAATTCAAAACGACAATAGTGAAGCGAATTTAATTGACAACACGTATGTTTCTCAACAACAAGAAAGCCATGCTTACGTTCATACTTTCTCTTTTGGAGGAAACTTGACACGTAACAATTTGAATTTCTATCATTTTGGAGAAAGATTAACAAGTACGTTAAACGGAATTTCAATCTTAAACGACAAACAACACGTTGACCATTATACTTTGGTAAATCACGCACAACCAAATTGCGAAAGTTTCCAAGATTATAAAGGTATTTTCTCTGATCGTTCGACTGGAGTTTTCAACGGAAAAGTTTTGGTTGAAAAAGAAGCTCAAAAAACAAACGCTTTCCAAAAAAGTAACAATATTTTATTGAGCGACAAAGCTACAATCAATGCAAAACCGCAATTGGAGATTTTTGCAGATGATGTAAAATGTTCTCACGGTTGTACGGTTGGACAGCTTGACGAAACAGCAATGTTCTACATGCAGTCACGCGGAATCCCGAAAAAAGAAGCTAAAGCTTTATTGATGTACGCATTCTCAAATGCCGTAATCGAAAGCATTAAAATACCGGAATTAAAACAAAGAATTACTAAAATCATTGCTACGAAATTGGGCGTGAATTTAGGATTTGATTTGTAGTCGGGTTTTATCGCAAAGACACAAAGGTTACGCAAAGTTCGCAAAGGTTTATTACAAAACTTTGCGAATTTTGCTTTTTTGCACTCTATCCTTCCTGCGAGGTTTTCAAAACCTCATAGGTATATCATTTCCACTTGATACCTACAAGGTTTTGAAAACCTTGCAGGAGCTCAAATCTAAATTACTTATTAACAGAAGCAATCACCTCCTTCAAAAACCCATTAAAATCAAATCCAGGTTCTTCCTCTCTCACTCCCATTCTCACAATTACCATATCTTTTGATGGAATGATCGCTACCATTTGTCCTTGGTAACCACTACAGTAAAACATATCACGCGGAACATCAGGGAATTTACCTCCCGCATTTAACCAAAATTGTGCTCCGTATTTTCCATCAGAAGTATTGGTTGGAGTTGCAGTATATTTTACCCAGCTTTCATCTAGAATTTGTTCTCCGTTCCAATTTCCTTTATGAAGATATAATAATCCAAATTTTGACCAATCTCTTGGTGTTGCCCATCCGTAAGACGAACCTACAAAAGTTCCAGACATATCTTGTTCGACAATCATCGAGTTCATTCCGATTTTGTCGATTACGGCACTGTACCAGAAATCAAGATATTCTTGTTGTGTTTTAAATTGTCTTCTTAAAATTAAAGACAATAAATTGGTTGTTCCTGATGAATAATTCCAATGCGTATTGGGTTTGAATTGAGCTGGCTTTTCCAATTGCACTTTTCCCATATCTTCTGCCTGAAAAAGCATTTTGGTCGCATCGCAGATCGTACTATAATTCTCTTCCCACTCTAAACCAGAATTCATATGAAGAAGATCATTAAGTGTAATAATTTTACGTTCATCATTTTGCCATTCTGCAACTGGAGCAGGTTTGTAAATATCAATTTTTCCTTGTTTAGCCAAAACTCCAAAAGCCGAACTTGTGATACTTTTTGTCATTGACCAACCCAAGATTCTACTGTCTTTATTGAAACCTATATCGTATTTTTCAGCAATCAAATGATCTTTATACAAAACCACAACAGCACGAGTTCTTTTGATTCTTGACCCTGTTTTATCAAAAGCATTATCTACTGCTTTTTTCAATTTTGAATAATCAACATTCGAAAATGCAGTATCTTTTGGTTCGTTATTTCCGTATGGAAAAGGAAGATTGTTTTCTAGTTTTGCTCTCTTTGGAAGCAAATAAGGTTTTGCAATATCAAAATCATCATTAATCAAAGTTGCTCCAAGTCCTTCGCGGTAAATGGCTTTTCTTTCTTTCAATCCATAAACAGAAGAAATAGCATATTTTCCTGCATCATCAATG
This sequence comes from Flavobacterium tistrianum, assembly GCF_003254545.1. GTDB lineage: Bacteria > Bacteroidota > Bacteroidia > Flavobacteriales > Flavobacteriaceae > Flavobacterium > Flavobacterium tistrianum. Next base: position 384,852 of record NZ_QJRH01000072.1, on the reverse strand, counting down.
GAGTTTTTTGCTAAATCAACCAAATTGATATCATTATCGGTTTTTTGAATTAAATCCAACGGTCGATTGTCAATAAAGTGTCCAGATGCAACACTTTTGGCAGAGAAACCAGAAATCAAATCAAGCTTCGGATAAGTCGTAAATCCGAAATACAAAAAAGCAAGAACCACTATTAGCAAAAGTACTTTGAGAAATTTTTTCATGATGAGTTAGTATTTTTATTGCAATATAAATAATTTATGTTCACAATTTTAGAACTCAATTTAGAAATCTATTTCGGATAATTCAGAAAATCTTATCGATTTTTACGGAATCAGCATTTACGCTTTGTAACAATAGCACCATAAAAGGAAATTATAGATTTCCTGTATAAACAAATTTAGTTTTAGTACTTTTGTAAATAGATTTTTTCTAAATAAGACATGCTAGATATTCAAAAAATAAGAGCTGATTTCCCTATACTTTCGCAAACTGTAAACGGAAAGCCATTAGTATATTTCGACAACGGAGCTACTTCGCAAAAACCACAAGTTGTAATTGATGCTGAAGTAAAATATTATAACGAAATCAACGCTAACATTCACCGTGGTGTTCACACTTTAAGCCAGTTAGCAACTGATGCTTACGAGGTTGCTCGCGGAAAAGTAAAAAACCACATTAACGCAAAACATGCTCATGAAGTGCTTTTTACTTCGGGAACGACTCATGGAATTAACTTAGTCGCAAACGGATTTGCTTCTATTTTAAAAGCTGGTGATGAAGTTGTGGTTTCTTCATTGGAACATCATAGTAACATTGTGCCTTGGCAAATGTTATGCGAAAAAACTGGTGCTGTTTTAAGAGTTATCCCAATTGATGAAAATGGAGAATTAATCATTTCTGAATTTGATGCTTTACTTTCTGAAAAAACCAAAATTGTTACCGTAAATCATATTTCAAATGCATTGGGTGTAATCAATCCAATCAAATATATTATTGACAAAGCACATGCTGTAGGCGCTGCAGTTTTAATTGACGGTGCGCAAGCTGTTCCGCATTTAAAACCAAATGTTCAGGAATTAGATTGCGATTTTTATGCTTTTTCAGGACATAAAATGTGCGGTCCAACGGGAACTGGAATTCTTTATGGAAAAGAAGCTTGGCTAAACAAACTTCCTCCATATCAAGGCGGAGGCGAAATGATCAAAGAAGTTACTTTCGAAAAAACAACTTACGCTGATCTTCCTCATAAATTTGAAGCAGGAACGCCAAACATCGCTGGCGGAATTGTTTTAGGAACTGCGATTGATTATTTAAACGAGATTGGTTTTGATAAAATTCATGAATATGAAAATGAATTATTAGAACACGCAACAAAACGTCTTAACGAAATTGAAGGCATTAGAATTTACGGGAACACCAAAAATAAAGCTTCTGTAGTTTCGTTTAATATTGATGGAATTCACCCATATGATGTTGGTTCTATTATAGATAAATTAGGAATTGCTGTTAGAACCGGACATCATTGCGCACAACCAATCATGAATTTCTTCTGTATTCCAGGAACAATTCGTGCTTCTTTTTCTTTCTATAATACTAAAGAGGAAATCGATCAAATGGTTGATGCAGTTAAGAAAGCACAAACTATGTTAAGCTAAAAAATAAAATATATGCGAATAGTATCATTATTGCTCCTGACACTTTTTATTGCTACGGGATGCTGCAGTCAAAAAAAAGCAGACATGAAATCTACACAAATTGAATATTCTGCACTTTCACGAGGCTATTATAAAGTAATAACTGTACAAGACAAATCGGTTTCGGTTGTTAAGGAACGTAATGCTGAAGCTGTTAAAAGCAAGATTAATGATGCGAAATGGAACGAGATTGTTACAGCATATTCAAAAGTTAATTTAAACAATCTTTCTACCTTAAAAGCACCAACAGACAAACGTACTTATGACGGCGCTGCGATAGGAAATTTAAAAATAACTAAGGATGGAAAAACATACGAAACTGCAGGTTTCGACAATGGTTTTCCGCCAAAAGAAATAGAAAAACTGGTAAATTTATTAGTTGATTTTTCTAAAGAATAATTATGACGATAAAAGAAATACAAGACGAAATAATAGATGAGTTTTCAATGTTTGATGACTGGATGCAGCGTTATGAGTACATCATCGAACTAGGAAAAAGTCTTCCTTTAATTAAAGAAGAATACAAAACCGACGATAATTTAATCAAAGGCTGTCAGTCAAAAGTTTGGCTGCAAGGCGAAGAACAAGGCGATAAAATCGTTTTTACAGCTGATAGTGACGCTATTTTGACCAAAGGAATAATTGCGATTTTAATTCGTGCTTTCTCAAACCAAAAAGCAAAAGATATTCTGGAAGCTGATACTGAATTTATAGACGAAATTGGCCTAAAAGAACATTTATCTGCAACTCGTGCCAATGGTTTGGTTTCGATGATAAAAAACATCAAAATGTACGCTTTGGCTTTTGATGCAAAAACCAAAAATTAAAAAATTTTAAACCATTAAGGAAGTTTCATAAAGCTTTAAGCTTAATTTTCTAAATATTAGAAGAGAGTTAAGCACGCAGCAAAACTTAATTTTCTTAATATCTTAGTGGTAAAAACAAAAATAAAATGGAACAAGAAATAGACACAAACGAATTAGGAGAATCAATCGTAAGAGTTTTAAAAGGCATTTACGATCCTGAGATTCCTGTAGATATTTACGAATTAGGATTAATTTACGACGTAATGGTAAACACAGATTACGAGGTAAAAATCCTTATGACACTTACTTCGCCAAACTGCCCTGTTGCAGAAAGCTTGCCAAGAGAGGTAGAAGAAAAAGTAAAAGCAATTGAAAACATTAAAGATGTTGACGTTGAAATTACTTTCGATCCGCCTTGGAGCAAAGATTTAATGAGCGAAGAAGCTAAATTAGAATTAGGAATGCTTTAATATTTGTTTCAAGTTTAATGTTTCAGGTTACGTAACTTGAAACATTAAACCTGAAACCACTTTTCACATGGAAGAAATCATCAATAAAGTTGCCAATAGTGCTTTAGAAGTTTTTGATCTTGAGGATTATTATCCAAAAGGAATGCGAGTGCAGATTGACATTTCGCAATGGCTTTTGGAAGGATTTTTATTGAAAGAAAAAGACTTTAGAGAGCATCTTAAAAATCACGATTGGTCACAATATCAGGATCAATATGTTGCTGTATACTGCAGTACAGATGCTATTATTCCGGCTTGGGCTTTAATTTTAGTTGGTGTTCATCTGGCTCCTTTTGCAAAAAAAGTTGTGAACGGAACTATAGAAGATCTTGACGCCAGCCTATATGAAGAACTTTTAAGCAAAATAGATTATTCGGTTTACAAAGGAAAACCAGTCATTGTAAAAGGCTGTTCTAGAAAACCAGTTCCGATGCGCGCTTACATTTTGGCCACAAATTATTTACAGCCATTTGCTCGAAGCATTATGTATGGCGAAGCATGTTCGGCAGTACCTCTATATAAAGAATCTAAGAAATAACCTGCAATAACACTACAGCAAACCTTAACTTTCCATTGGTTTTTAGTATATTTGATTATACACTTCTAAACTAAAAACCATGAGAAAGCTAACCGTATTACTTTTCATTTTAGTAAATTTCACATTTTTACAAGCACAAAACACCGAAAAAGAACTAGCGCAAAACACCGAAAAAGCCGTAAAAAAAATCAATGACACAATTGAAAAAGAAGGTTGGAAGGCAAAAGGAACAGTATCCCTTTTATTAAACCAATCCAGTTTCAATAATTGGATCGCTGGAGGTGAAGACAGCTTTTCTGGAACACTAGGAATCAATTACGACTTCAACTACAAAAAAGACGATTTAACTTGGGATAATAAAGTTCTTGCGTACTATGGTTTGCTTCAAACTAAGAATGCCGATTTTGAAAAGAAAACAGACGATAGATTTGAGTTCAATTCTATAGTTGGAAAAAGAGCTTTTGGAGAATGGTATTACTCTTATTTCTTAAACTTTAGAACACAATTTACAACTGGATATATTTACGGACAGGATCCGAACGGAAAAGAAATAAGAACTGAAAACACCAAATTCATGTCTCCAGGTTATCTAACTACTGGACCTGGTATTTATTGGTCTAAAGATGAAAATCTTAAAATAAATTTTGCGCCGTTAACCTCAAAATTCACATTTGTAGACAAAGCTTATACGACAGCTATTGATCCTGCTACAGGTTTACCTTATCCTGATGGATATTATTTTGGTGTTGATGTCAATAAAAGCATGCGTTACGAACTTGGATTCTATGCTTCAGTCTATTACAAATTGGCCATTATGACCAATGTAACTGCCGAAAACACATTAAACTTATATTCAAATTATTTAGAAGATCCACAAAATATCGATATTAATTATTCTTTAAATATTATTATGAAAGTGAATAAATTTCTATCGGCAAACTTTTCTTTCCAAACCATCTATGACGATAATGCTTTTAAAGGTTTTCAAACCAGAGAAGTATTTGGTTTAGGAATTAATTTTGGGTTTTAATAAAATCAATAAAAAACGGCTTTCGAAAATTCTCAAAAGCCGTTTCTATTTTATTCTTCATCTTCTTTTTCAACTGCATCCTTATAATCAGGATACAAGAAATTATTATAAGGAAAACGTGTTATATGAATCTGGCGAACAGCTTCGTAAACTGTTTCTCTGAACTCTTCAAAATTCTCTTTATTCCTAGCAGAAATAAACAATGCGTTATGCTCTCCTACATTACTCATCCAAGTTTGTTTCCACTCGTCAAGTGTCCAGTGTTTTCTGGTTCTTTCGGTGATCAAATCATCTTCGTCAATCGTAAGATGTTTGTAAGCATCGATTTTATTAAAAACCATAATAGTTGGCTTGTCGTTGCTCTTGATCTCTTGTAAAGTCTTATTTACAGACTCTATATGATCTTCAAAATCAGGATGCGAAATATCTACTACATGCAGCAACAAATCGGCTTCACGAACCTCATCTAATGTACTTTTAAAAGAATCAACCAATTGCGTTGGCAATTTTCGAATAAATCCAACGGTATCAGAAAGTAAAAAAGGAAGATTTTTAATTACCACTTTTCTAACCGTTGTATCTAAAGTTGCAAATAATTTATTTTCAACAAAAACATCACTTTTACCAATTGCATTCATCAAAGTCGATTTTCCCACATTGGTATATCCAACCAAAGCTACACGAACCATTGCTCCGCGATTGCTTCGCTGAATGCTCATTTGTTTGTCGATCGTTTTGATTTTATCTTTCAATAATGAAATTCGGTCACGAACAATACGTCTATCGGTTTCAATCTCTGTTTCTCCAGGTCCACGCATACCAATACCTCCTTTTTGACGTTCAAGGTGTGTCCATAAACCAGAAAGTCTCGGTAATAAATACTGGCATTGCGCCAATTCAACCTGCGTTCTTGCATATGAAGTTTCGGCTCTCTGCGCAAAAATGTCTAGAATTAAATTGGTTCTATCTAGAATTTTACAATCAATAATTCTTGAAATGTTTTTTTGCTGTGATGGCGTTAGTTCATCATCAAAAATTACAGTCGATATTTTGTTTTCTTTTACAAAAAGATTGATGTCATCAATTTTCCCCGTACCCACAAAAGTCTTTGGATTAGGGCGTTCCATTTTTTGCGAAAAGCGTTTAATAACTTCACCTCCTGCAGTAAAAGTTAGAAACTCCAATTCGTCTAAATATTCATTTAGTTTTTCTTCACTTTGATTCTGAGTAACAATACCAACAATTACTGTTCTCTCAAAATTTATAACTTCTTTTTCTAACATAGTCTTGAATAAGGTGCAAATTTAATCATTTGTCAGCTACAATCAATTATACAATTTTGTTTTTACATTTATATTTAGAATAATACACTCAAAAAAAAAAAATGGAACCCGTCAAGATAAACTCAACAAGGTTCCACTTAATCAATAAATGGTCTAAGTTTAAAACCTTTATTCGTAAATAAAGGTTTTTTCCGTTTTCACAATTCCGTTTTCTTCTATTTGAGAGCAAGAAATCGGGTAATTTAATTTATTGTATTTGTATTTTCTACTCACCGCAACTAAAGCTGTTGATGATGGGCTGAAATTCATTTCATTATTATAAGAAATAGATTCGAACTCAAATTCTTCTTCATGATACGAAATCATTGGTACAATTACTTTGTAATTATCTCCAAAAAGACTTTGAACAATTAACTGATCAACCGATTTTTTATCATCATATGTAAATGATTTAGAGATTTTATCTCCAACCAACCCTCTGTGTCTCGATACATTATCGTTTACATAAACATATTCCAGTTTTCCAATGATGGCCTTGTTTCTATCACGTGAAGTACGTCTTACAATAATTCCGTTTTCAACAAGATACTCAATATCATCTACTAAATTCTGATGATTGGTGCTCTTTTTTGTTGTTACTTTTACTCTTGCTCCTTCGTAAACAAACGAAACAACTTTAGTAATATAATTAGGCCCTTCCTGATATTTTTTTACAAATTTGGTGATGTTGTTATCAGCGTCATAGGTATAGTTTATTACTTCTTTCCAGTCGCTTCCCACTTTATCTTTTACAGTCATGTCTAGCAATCCGTTTTTGTTGTAATAGAAATGTTGCACAACATCTGAAGTAGTAATAGTTTGAAGCTTACCCTCTTTAAAAACCATTGTTTTGTTAACAATTTCGCCGTCCTTAGAGTTTTGGTAATTTGTTTTTACAATGTTGATCTGCTTTAGCTTAACGTTGTCTTGACTGTGCATCAAGAAAGGAAACACCATCAATAAGATGGCAATAAAGTAGGTTCTCATATTTGTTTTTGTATTGATTTGGGACGACCAAAATACAAAATTCAATTAGATTTTAACAATTTGAAATACAAAAACTACAAACTTTTCAATAATACTCTAAAATTCAGATTATTAATTTTCTTTTTACAAAATACCACCTATTTTTCGCCAAATATCTTAATATCATCAACCATAAAAGCACCATTTAGTGTTTTATCTTTTCCAGATCCTATGTATTTAAAGGCTATATTTATGTTTCCAGAATAAGATGAAAGATCAATTCCTCCAGAACTGATAAACTCACGTGCAGGAGTCGAAAGCGTCGGAACTTTTGCTTCCAATTTTGTCCATTTTGCTTTGGTCACACTTGCACCATCAAAATTCGTTGAAACATAAACTTCTAATGTATTTAACGGAGAATCGATTTTTAAATCGTGTTGCGCGCTTCTAAACGAAAGTACCGCATTTTTATATCCTGATAAATTTATTTTAGGCGACACGAGCCAAGCCACATTTTCGGCAGCTGTTGTGCTTGTTGTATTAAATTCAGCATAGCCATTTCCAGAATATACCATGCTTTTCCAGAGTTTTGTTGCTTTTTCTACAATATTACTCCAGCCTGGAAGCGTAAAATTGACATTGTTTTTAACCGACTGAAAATCTTCTGAAAAAAATGGAGTATTTCTTTTTCCATTCATTACAATATCACTTTCATATCGAACCATAAATTGATAGTCAGTGCCGAACTTTGTTAGAATTCCTTTGACTTTTCCGCTTCCTTCTGGTACGGCATGATCTGCAAATTTTGCATAACTGCTTGTTCTAAAGATGATCTGATTTCCTGTTTTATCTCTCAAATACCAATTTGTTGAACCGCCAACATTATTAGATTCTTCAAAATAATGACGCCCTAATGCCGCTTCAGTAAATTCCACATCGTTTAATTCTATCAAAGTATTTAGTTTAGAATCTGAAAGAGCTTCTTCTACAGAAAGTGATTTAACCAATTGGCTCTCGTCTATATTTGTACACGAAACATTTAATACATTTTTATATTCGTTTTGAGAAATTCTACCAATTGTAGGATCACCAGCGTTACTCACATACAAACTTCCGATTCTTAAACCGCCATAATACAAATCTGTAAATTGGTTTTTAAGTTTTACAAACACTTTATTTCCCACTCGATAATCGATGTAAGTATTTGTAGCATCAACAGGAACATTAAAACCAATTACTGGTGTTTTTTCAGTTTCTTTGGTTTGCAGTGAAATTGTTTTAAAAAAATTACCTCCTTCATCACTTGAAACTACGTAAGCTTCTATAATGTCGTCATACAAATATTGCTTTGCCGTTGTTCCTGAAAGTTCATATACTTTTTCTACGCTTTTATTTACAGAAAGATTGGGCTGAGTACAAGCTAATTCTGGAGTTTCGACTTCTTTACTGCAACTAATTAGAGATATTGCAAAAATTAAAATTAGTTTTTTCATGAGAAATAGATTTTCAGTTTTATAAACCGATTGTAAGATTTAGAAAATAAGTTCGGCCATAGCCATAATAATATTTTGGCCCAAAAGAAGGTGTTCCGCTTGAGGCATCTTGATTGAGTGCTCTAAAATTGGCATTTCTTGCCTGTTCAAAACCACCAGTTTTATACATTAAATCCAAAACATTGTTTACACTGGCAAAAAGTCCCACGTATTTTTTATGGATACGCCAAGATTTTCCTCCGCTCAAATTCAATAATGTAACAGGATTAAATTTTTCTTGTTTTAGCAATTCATTTCCTCTTTCGGAAGTTGCTTCAGGAAAAGGAAAACCATTGGCTGGATTGATGTAAAATTGTGATGTTCTAGAAATTGGCGAAACATCTATATAACTTTCTGCCAAATAATTAATATTTCCACCAATCCACCAAAACTTCGGGTCACGATATTCTAACCCAAATGCATAGGCTTGCTGTGGAGTTCCCGACTGTTTGTAATTTTTTAAAAGAGCTCGTCCAAAATCAAAAGTTGTTTGTGCTCCTTCTTTTGCTCTATTGGCGTCATTTACAATTTTTACATTTGGATTACTGTTATAGATGTAATTTCCAAATGCTGCAGAAAAAGTTGTTTTTAATGTTGGCCAAATCTGATATTCAAAACTTAATTCGGCTCCAGTATTTTTCTTATCCAAATTGGTCAACGTTTGACTAACAAAAGCACTTGTTGGATCATAACTAGAACCTTTATCAAAAATTCCTTCGGCATAGAAATAAGAGGTTTTTGAAGTGTTTTTAATCAAAGAATAATAAGCCGTCAAACGCAATTTGATTTTTGCTGAGCGGTAAACATAATTTGCTTCAGCACTAGTGATATTTTCACTTTCTATTCCGTCAACGATATTATTATTTAAACGTGAATTTGAAAACGTATTTCGAAGCGAAGGCGCTCTGGTAAAATGTGCTGCATTAAAAAACAGCAATTGTTTTCCTGAAATTTTATAAGTGAAACCGCCTTTGAAGCCAAAATTCTCAAAATTTACTTTCTCGCTTTTCCCTAACGAATTTGTTGGATACAACCCGTTTTGATACAATCCTTCTCGCTGATAATCTGACATCGAATATGATTGTGCCAGGAAAAATTCTGTTTTGTTGTAGCTGAATTTAAACTGCGCAAAAACATCTAAAGTATTGGCCAGTAAATTATAATTATACCCATAAATATCTCCTTTCACGACTTGACGATTTGGATGCTGTAAATCTGATTGAGAGAGATTTCCTTTGTAAAACGGATCTATATCTTCAAAATATGCTCCGCCAAGAAGATCTAATAAATATTGAAAATTATGCGATTTTAATTTCTTAAATGTAAATCCTCCATCAAAAGAAATATTGGGAGTTATCTGCGCATTCAAATTTGAGTTTACTGCCAAAGTCTGATCATCTGTTCTGTCTTCGTAAAGCACGTAATGGCTCTGCGCACGCTCATAACCATTCTGTCCTATCTTTTGGTTAGCAAAATACATTTCGTTCCAATTGATCTGTGGACTAGTCAGAAATGCTATTTTGCTTTTCTCTGCATTTTCATAATCTGGAGTAAATTCGCCTGAAAACTCACCCTGATCTTTAGCATAAAGCGAACTAAAATAGCTTGGCATTTTTTTATAATAAACAGGATCTGGACTATTTGCATTTTGGTAATCGATATTGCTGTTTCCAACTTTCCCAAATTGATACATAATTGCAGAATTCAGATTGGTTTTATCATCAATTTTAAAGTAATGGTTCAACATAAAGAGCGGTTCTTCTACATTTTTTACTCTTGCATTTCGCTTTTTGCCGTTCTGAAATCCCCAGTACGAATTGTACTTTTCCCCCATTAAATCGGTAACCTCAGCGGTATTAGAAGAATTTTTTCCGCGAGAATTAGGTGTATAAAATCCTGTAAAATTGAGAGAATGTTTGCTGTTTAATTTCTTTTCGACACTAAGAAAAAAAGAATCAGCATCGAAATTTGTTCCATCAAAATAACCTTCATCAGCCCAACGTTTTCCTGCCGAAACAGCAAAAGCCCAACCAGAGGCACTCATTCCTGATGCATAAGTTCCTATTGCCCGCCATAAATAAGTCGTATTACTTCCAGAAAACGTTAGTGATGTTCCTTTTCTATACAAAGAAGCGCGTGTAAAAATCTGTTGTGTGCCTAAAACTCCTCCGAAAGTATAATTGGAAGCTGTTGTTCCAACTGAAAATTCCTGATTTCGAAGTACATTGTTTAAACCTCCCCAGTTTCCCCATTGCGGTCTACCATCGTAAATTTTATTCATTGACATTCCGTTGAGCATTGTGATTGCATTTTCGCTGTCTAAACCACGCATACGAAATCTAGCTTGTCCCCAATTGAATGCCGATGCCTGCATAAAAGCATCTCTCGACGATTGTAAAAGTCCTGAAGTCATTTCAGACGAACTATTATCATCTGAGAAATCGCTGTCTGATAAAGTGATTAATGCAGCAGGAACCTCATCTGAATAAGTGTCTTCTAATTGTAATATTCCGAGATTAATATTTTGTCCAGCATTGGACTTTACTTTCAAAAGGAAATCTTTGTATCCCTGGCTTCTAAGTAATAGCAATTGTTCTTTTTGAGGAAAAATATGAAGTTCGAATTTTCCTGATTTTGAAGTAAGCTGCATCACAGCCGTGTTCTGTATCGTAACCACTACATTCTCCAGAGGATTCTGCGTTCGGGAATCAATAACAATTCCTGTTACTGTTATTTCTTGTTGTGCAAAAGCAAAATTAAAGAACCAAAAAATAAAGAAGACTGCGTATTTTTTTACCATTAAAACCTATTATTAACTTTAAAATTTTCGAGGATGATAATCCTTAATTCAAAAGATAAAATTGGTTTTTGGAAAAAAGAGCTTTTTAAAAACTCAAGCTATTGCTTAAATTCAAATGTAGGCAAAATATTTAAAAAACAAATAAATTCTTACAAAATTAATCGCTTTTAATAAATATTAATCAAAAACTGAGTTATGCTGACGTTCTAATTTTAGAAACCATAAAGGCAATCAGAACGCCAAAAATTCCGATAAAGGCAAAAGAAAACTGCAGACCAAAATTTTGCGCAATATGTCCAATTACTGGCGGTCCCATTAAGAAACCAAGGAAACTTACACTAGAAACAATCGTTAAAGCTTCTCCAGCAGGAACGGTCGGGTTTTTACCAGCAATACTGTAAACTGTAGGTACAATTGTTGCAACACCCAAACCAACAAACATAAAGGCAATAGTACACGGAATGATATAAGGAAGAAAAACAGCCGTAAAAAGTCCAGCCGAAATCATAACTCCGCTAATCTGCATAACGCGTTCGCGCCCAAATTTATTAATTAATCCGTCGCCAAGAAATCTTCCGCTAGCCATCATAATCATAAAAGAAGTGTAGCCTAAAACCACCAACGGTCCAGGTGCTTTTACAATCTCTTTAAAGTAAACACCGCTCCAATCGAACATAACGCCTTCACTAGCCATACTGCAGAATCCTATAACGCCCAACCAAAGCAAAGCTGTATCTGGTTTTACGAATAGTTTTTTACCTTCTTCTTTTGGTTTCTTTTTTTCTTTGGCTCTAACCAAAAATTTAAAGTTAAAGGCTACCATCAATAAAACAATTACAGCTACAATTATAAAATGATGCAACGGACTCAGTTTTAAAGCCAGCATTCCGAGACCTACCAGCGCGCCAGTAAATCCGGCAAAACTCCACATACCGTGAAAAGAAGACATGATCGTTTTTTTAAATAAAACTTCGGTATAAACGCCTTGCGTGTTTACGGCAATATTAGCTAAGTTTCCGAACACACCAAATAAAAATAATCCTAATGATAATTGCAATGATGTTGTTGCCAAACCTAAATTGATTAAACACAAAACATACATTATTAAAGAGAAAATCAGAATACGGTGGCTACCGAATTTGGTTACCATTTTTCCTGAAAAGGGCATAATAATCAATTGCCCAACTGGAAGCGCAAAAAGTATAGAACCCAAATCGCCTTCTGTTAGATGCAAAGCAGATTTGATATCTGGAATTCTGCTCGCCCATGTGGCAAAACTCAAACCCATTCCGAAATAAAACATTCCAACAGCAAAACGAATGCGATTTAAATACGAAGCTTTGGCTTCTCTAAATACTTTCTTGATTTTGGCTTTGGTCTGAAAAAGCGATAATGGATTAATGTTTATCAGCATATTGAATTTTATTGGAATGTTGTCAAAAATACTAAAAACGCTGGTCAAAGCGTACAAAGCCTAAGGTTATACACAATATACAACGTTATTGTTTATAAATTAAAAGGTTTACAATTGAATTCTTATAATTAAAATTACAACATTTCGAGTTTAGTAGAATTATAATCTTCTTCATTTTTTTTATTGAAGTAAAGGCAAGGGCTTATAAAAAGTATTAGCAAAAACCCCAGAGGGGTAAAATATTTATAGAATTTCAATAAACCAAATGAAAAAAAGCTCTGGAGGAGTGACATATATTGCTGCATGTCACTCCTCCGGAGCTTTAATATGATATTATTTATTCTTAGCTATAAATATTTTGCTTCTCTGAAGCTTACAAAATAAGAGAATAACCTTTTAAGACGCACATCTTTATTGTATACCTATTACTTTTTGTTGTGCATTACTCGCAATTGCGGCTTCTATCACTTGCATCACTTTTACGCCTTCATCTGCTGTAACTGGTTCTTTTTTATTGTTTGCAATAGAATCGTAAACTCCATCGAAGAAACTGAAATAATTGCCTTGAAGCGTTGGTATTTTTTCTCTCACAATCTTACCGTCAATTTCTGTGTGCAAAAGTCCCTGCAAACTTTCATCTTCTGTTCCCCAAGAATCTAGGTTTGGCTTTTTGCCAATTTTCAATTCATCTTCCTGCACATCTCCACGAGGTTTTAAGAAAGAGCCTTTTTTTCCATGCACCGTATACGCTGGATTGGCTTCTCTCACAAAAAATCCCGCTTTTAAACGGACTCTGAAATTAGAATAAAACAAAGTCAAATCTATCCAGTCGTCTACAACAGAGTTTTCTCTCGTTACGCGAATATCTCCAAAAACAGCTTTCGGGCATCCAAAAAGACTTATTGCCTGATCTATAATATGAGGACCTAAATCTTTTAGAACTCCTGCACCATCATTGGCTGTTTCTTTATGCGCTTTCGGACTCAATAACGGATTATATCTGTCAAAGTGAAATTCGGCCTCAACCAAATCTCCTAAAACTCCGTCTTCAATTACTTTTTTTACGGTTTTAAAATCGCTGTCCCATCTTCTATTCTGAAAAACAGCCAATTTCAAACCTTTTTCTTTGGCAATTTTAGCCAATTCTTTTGCTTCGGCGGCTGTTGTGGTAAACGCTTTTTCTACAACGGCATGTTTTCCTGCCAAAAGCACTTTTTTGGCATATTCGTAATGCGTTCCAACTGGCGTGTTTACAATTACCAAATCGACATCATCACTTAATAATTCGTCTATCGAAGCGTAGCTTTTTACGTATGGATAATCTTCTTGAATCAGCTTTTTACTTCTTTCCCAAGAACCTAATAATTCAAATCCTTCATGAATATCTAAAAATGGAGCGTGGAAAACTTTCCCCGACATTCCGTATGATAATAGTGCTGTCTTTATTTTTTGCATCTTATTTTGTTTTTTTTGCCACAGATTAATGTGATTAAAAAGGATTTTTTTGTTTGCCACTAATTTCACGAATCTACACGAATTATTTTAAGTTTCTGGACGCAACGATTTGTGCAAATTCGTGCTATTGCTTCGCCTGTTCGCTATCGCTCGGGTCGTGGCGAAAAAAAATTAAAAAAATCATTTTAATCTGTGTAATCTGTGGCTAATAAAAATATTTAAAGTTTAGCTCTCTCGTATTGTTTTGGCCATTGAATATCGTCGTTTAATGTTGCGGCGAAATCTAAAGGCAAGTTCGGGTTTCTCAATGATTCTCTAGCAAATAAAATTAAATCGGCTTGATCCATATTTAGAATTTCTTCGGCTTGATGCGCATCAGTAATCAATCCTACAGCACCTGTTGCAATGTTAGCTTCTTGTTTTACTTTTTCTGCAAAAGGAACCTGATAACCTGGACCTAATGTTATTTTTTGATGCGAAACCAATCCGCCTGACGAAACATCTATTAAATCTACTCCTTTTTCTTTTAATATTTTAGAAAGCTGCACAGATTCTTCTGGATTCCATCCGTTTTCTGCCCAATCGGTTGCCGAAATTCTAACAAACAAAGGCAAATCCGAAGGCCATTCTGATTGAACTGCTTCTACAACTTCTAATGTAAAACGAATTCTATTTTCAAAACTTCCTCCATATTTGTCTGTTCTTACATTTGTTAAAGGAGATAAAAATTGGTGCAGCAAATAACCATGAGCCACATGGATTTCTACAACCTGATATCCTGCTTCTACCACTCTTTTTGTTGCTGTTTTAAAATCGGAGATTACTTTTTTAATTCCGTTTTTATCTAAAGCCTCTGGAAGAAATGGTTCATTTTCATGATACGGAATCGCACTTGGCGCAACAGTCTGCCATCCGCCTTGAGCGAAATCTAATTTCTTATTTCCAAGCCACGGAGCCGAAACGCTTGCTTTTCTTCCCGCATGTGCTAACTGGATTCCAGGAATGGAATTTTGAGAAACTATAAAAGCATTAATTTGCTTAAGCTTTTCGATATGTTCATCTTTCCAGATTCCTAAATCGGCTGGAGAAATTCTAGCTTCTGGAGAAACTGCTGTTGCTTCCTGAATAATAAGTCCAGCTCCTCCGCTGGCTCGGCTTCCTAAATGAACAAGATGCCAATCGTTTGCAAATCCGTCAATTGCAGAATACTGGCACATTGGCGAAATTGCAATTCTATTTTTAAAAGTGATGTTTTTTATAGTAAGAGGAGAAAATAATTTCGTTGCCATATACTGTAACTTTTAATGATTTTATACTACCAATTGAGTATGGCAGTGTTGGAAAAGTAAAGTTACAGTATCTTGTTAAAACGATAAATCGAAATGTTTATTAATTAACAAACATTTAAAATCTTAAACACTATCTTGCACACTTATATTAAAATAGAAAACGCTACTTTTGTGCGTTAAATACGAATTAAAAACAAAAAATGGATATAGTTATCAAACTCTCTCAATTTCTATTGAGTTTATCTTTACTTATTATTCTTCATGAATTAGGGCATTTTATCCCTGCTAAATTGTTTAAAACTAGAGTCGAAAAATTTTATTTATTTTTTGATGTTAAATATTCACTTTTCAAAAAGAAAATCGGAGAAACAGAATACGGTATCGGATGGCTACCACTTGGTGGTTATGTGAAAATTTCTGGAATGATTGATGAAAGTATGGACAAAGAGCAAATGGCTCAAGATCCGCAGCCATGGGAATTTCGTACTAAACCGGCTTGGCAGCGTTTAATTATTATGCTTGGCGGTGTTACTGTAAATTTCATATTGGCTTTTATTATCTATATCGGAATGGCGTTTGCTTACGGAGATACTTATATTGCAAATGCTGACTTAAAAGATGGTGTTGCTATTGAAAATCCTGCTATGCTTAAGGCTGGTTTTAAAACTGGTGATAAAATTATTTCTATTGATGGAAAAGCGGTAGAAAATTTTGACAGCGATATGAACATGAATGTAATCATGGCAAAACATGTTTTGATTGAAAGAAACGGACAACAACAAACGATTACAATGCCAACTGATTTTGTCGATCAGCTTTCTAAAACAGAAAAAGGAATGCTTATCGATATTCGTAGACCTTTTGCTATTGGAAAAGTTGGTGATGATTCTCCTAACCAAAATTTAAAAGCAAAAGATTTGATTCTTTCTCTTAACGGACAAAAAGTTAAATATTTTGACGAGGCAAAAGCAATCTTAGCTGCTAATAAAGGAAAAGATATTCCAGCGGTTGTTTTACGCGATTTGAAAGAAACAACTCTTATGGTTAAAGTTTCTAAAGAAGGAACGTTAGGCGTTTTTGCTGGTGGATTAGACATGAAATCATTAGAGAAATTAGGATACTATAAAATAAGCACTAAAGAATATGGTTTCTTCGAATCTATTCCGGTTGGTCTTCAAAAAGGAAAAGATCAGTTAGTAGGTTACGGAAAACAATTGAAAATGATTTTTAATCCAGAAACTAAAGCTTACAAGCAAGTGGGCGGTTTTGCGGCTATTTACAACATTTTCCCTAGTTCTTGGAGCTGGGAAGTTTTCTGGTCAATCACAGCTTTATTGTCAATTATGCTTGGAGTCATGAATTTATTGCCAATTCCAGCTCTTGATGGTGGTCACGTAATGTTTTTATTGTACGAAATAATTAGCGGCAAAAAACCGAGCGATAAATTCCTAGAGAATGCGCAAATGGTTGGTTTTGTTTTACTTATTTCACTACTACTATTTGCTAATGGTAACGACATTTACAAAGCCATTGTAGGCAAGTAAAAAAAAGTCAAAAAAAGAGTGAAAATGTTTTTGAGAAACTAAAAATAGTTTTATATTTGCACTCGCTAAAAAGAGCAACACTTTCCTCCTTAGCTCAGTTGGTTAGAGCATCTGACTGTTAATCAGAGGGTCCTTGGTTCGAGCCCAAGAGGGGGAGCAACTTTTTTTAGCAAACATATTTACCTTTAAGGTGATTCCTCCTTAGCTCAGTTGGTTAGAGCATCTGACTGTTAATCAGAGGGTCCTTGGTTCGAGCCCAAGAGGGGGAGCTTATTAAATACCACTTACAAATTGTAAGTGGTATTTTTTTTTGCATCATATTGACTGTTAATCAGAGCCCCGAAAGCTTTCGGGGTTGGTTCGAGTACAAGAGGAGTCGCTTAAAAAACAATCAAATAATTTTATCTGCCTTAATAATGCATTTTGTTTATATTCTCTATTCTGTCAAATTAAACCGATTTTACACAGGATATACTTCTAATTTTGACAATAGGATGGAATTTCATAAAAATGCTGAATCTAACAAATTCACTGCAAATGCTGATGATTGGGAATTATATCTTAAAATAGAATGCGAAAATAAATCTCAAGCACTTTCAATAGAAAAGCATATCAAAAAAATGAAGAGCAAAACTTATATTGAAAACTTAATCAAGTATCCCGAAATAATAGACAAACTTCTTATAAGATATAAATCTGACTGTTAATCAGAGCCCCGAAAGCTTTCGGGGTTGGTTCTCCCGATAGCTATCGGGAGCAAAGGTTTTACGCAGAGGACGCGAAGAGTTTTTTTATCTGAGGCTTAATAGGAATCTATAAAAGAGATCGCAAAGGTTGCCAATCTTTGTCGATATACGAGTGTGATCCTTCGTTCAGGATGACAAACTGTAGGTAAAACAAAAAAGCTCACAGAGCTTTATAAACACAAAGCTTTGCGAACTTAATCTTTAGATTTATCTCAAAATAAACTTTGCTCCCGATAGCTATCGGGATTGCGTAAACCTTAGCACCCTTTGCGGTTAAAAAAACACACAAAGAAAAACCCTATTTCATAGTCAAAGTTTCGCTTTTAAACCTTTTCATTAAAGCATTTGCTTTCTCATCTTCATTTATTGCTTTTAGGGACTGAGCATATCTATAATAGTAAATAACATCCAAATCTTTGGCTTGGTCAAATAATTGGGTGTAATAGCCCGCTGCTGCGGTTAGATTGCCTTCAAAATAAAAACGATCAGCTACTTTTTTAAGCATCTCGATAGATTTATACCCTTTATCAAGCACTTTTTCGTAAGTATCCACCATATTTACAGTTACGTATTTTTCAGTTGAAGGCGCAGGAGCTGTAACTTCTACCTTAACAGGCGCTACAGAAGTATTCGCACTCGCAACAAGCGTTTTTGTTTCTATTGTATTTGGAGCAACTTTTGGTTTTCTTTTTACGTAATTCGGAATTACTGTTCTAGTATTATTAGGGCCAAGATCGTAAGTATCGACCATGTCCAGTTTTGAAACTTGGTAAGTAATAATTCTACCTCCAAAAAGTTTATTTATTCTTTCTTCTACATAATACGATTGTATCACCATATCATCTGTAGGGAGACTATCCGTCAATAATGTCGTTTTTCCTGGTGCTGGAGAAGCAGAGGCACTGTTTGTGCTCTGAGCAAAACAGCCGAGAGAAAATACGAACGCAAGTGTACATAAAATTGCTTCATACTTTTTCATGATTTTTTTGAATAAAATTAATTCTCCTATTAAAAAATTCACACTAAAGATACTGATTTTCTTTTAGTTAGCTTTTATTCTTACCATGAATTACTTAGAAAGCCGATAAAGTACTTCTTTTTACGCATTGATCATTTTAACGCAGGCTTTTTGCACTTCTTCGTCTGAAAATGGCTCTAGTGCTTTTGCCAACATTTTACTGGTTCGAATGCAGCTTAGCATT
Source organism: Flavobacterium tistrianum (assembly GCF_003254545.1). GTDB lineage: Bacteria > Bacteroidota > Bacteroidia > Flavobacteriales > Flavobacteriaceae > Flavobacterium > Flavobacterium tistrianum. The sequence continues at coordinate 366,023 of NZ_QJRH01000072.1, read as the reverse complement.
TTAATTCGCAAGGAACGGCTGTCTCCAGATTCTGTTTCTAGAAGATGCTCAAAAATCTCGTTTAAGTATTCTGGATGGTTTTTATATTCTCCGTCAAAACAAAGATCTGATACCAATCTAGCTACCGATTCTATTATTTTCTTTTGATTGGAATTGCTTTCGTTTTCTGTTTTCATGGCGTTTATTTATGTTTTAATTACAAATAATTATTGTACGAAAAATTGTATTTTTGTTTCAGCTAAATAAACGATAGAATACATTCTAACAAAATAGATCATAATTTTATCTCACAAGCAAAAAGATTGTATTTTACAGCATTCCTAATTTTTAAGGATTTTTAATATCTTTGATGTATGAGCACAGCAACCAAACCAAAACATATCGGGAGAAACATAAGCCGAATTAGAGAGCTTAGAGGAATGAAACAAGAAGCACTTGCGATTGCTATAGGCGTAAGCCAGCAATATGTTTCCACTCTTGAAGGAAGCGAAAATGTTGACGACGAAAGACTAAATTCTATTGCAGAAGCTTTAGGAGTTTCAGCTGATGCTATTAAGAATTATAGCGATGAAGTTGTATTAAACAACATTCAAAATAATCATGAAGGTTCTGTTATTCATAGTGGACCAACTGTAAACCATAATTGCAACTTCAATCCACTTGATAAAGTTGTGGAACTTTATGAGCGTTTGGTTCAGGCTGAAAAAGATAAAGTGGAGTATTTGGAGAGGTTGATGAAGGGGAAATAAATTTCTAGTTTTGAAAATATATAATAAAAAGAGGCGCAATCAATGCGCCTCTTTTTATGTTTTGTTTTGTTCAAAAAAACTAAACAGGTTCTATTTCAGCTTCTTTTTTCTTGAATAAATTATAAGATCTTAATTTATGGGAATCAATATAACTTATAACTTTCTTTCTTAATTCGTTTTCCGATGCAATACCTTTACAATCCTTATTAATTGTAAAGTTAATTACATATTGAACTTCTGATGTTTCATCTTTTTTTGATATATATTCTGGAAAATAAATTTTTATTACACATTCACCCTTGACACCATCAATGTTAAATTTATACTTTAAAGATAAAGACGCGAAAATTACTTTTTTATGGTATTTATGATCTGTTACTAAAGGATGATTCTGCAGTTTTTTTCCATTTAATTTTAACGATTCTAATTCATCTAAAAACTTCTTTAAATCTTCCGGAGTTTTTTCCTCTTCGTCTAAATAAATATCGATATCTGAAACAGAAACAAAATCCAAATAAACACACATTTTTTTGGTAAAAGAATACAGAAATTGGATTCTATCAGGATTTGAAAAATCATTAAACCTTATCCTAATATAATCCGATTTAGAAGAGATTATATCTTCCTTTACAAATGCCTTTTTTATTTCTTTATTAATTAGATCATTGATAAATTTAGTTTCCTTAGATGTAGAATTCTGCTCAACTTTTAACTCAATAGCTCCGTCTTCACGTTTACTAACATATACCGTTCCTTTATGTGTAGTAAGATTATTTGTCCAATCATCTAATAAATTGACTCTTTCAATTTCATAATCCAGAACGCCAACCTCATCTTCAAAATAAAATGTAGGACTTCCTTTAATTGTGAAATTTTGCTTGTAATCGCTTGAATTTTCAACCAATTCATTGAGATCAAAACCCCCTCTAATAATATTTGGCAAACTAAAATCCTTACTACATTTTAAAACAGCAGAATTTATCTTTACATTATCTTCTTTCTTTTTTTGAGTTTCATATAGCTCAACAAATTCATTTGGTGTTATAAGTGTTTTAATAAGTAACGGAACTGAATTATCTTTTTCATTCCCTCCCAAAAAAACCCCCTTATCCCTTAAAAATAAATTCAAATTTGAACTTGTTATATTTGACTTAACAAGTAACTGTCTTAACCTATCTCCATATGGTAATATCTTATCTTTCATACTATCGATTTTTAAAGTCTAGTGTGTGTTTTGTAACTGTTAGATTTGATTTAAAACTGTCATTTCCAAAAAACGAAAGAGCCTTTTCTACATCTGATGAATTTTTAGTTTCATTGTAATCAGGAAATGTAATAATCACATTGCTTGACGAATCTAGATGATCGAAACTTTTAACAAAAGAAAAAATTCTTAATAAATCTTCATACTTAAAATTGTCCCGAACACCAATGATGAAGGTTACCTTATTATCGATCTCAACTCTTAAGGGAATAATATCTGAAAACAAATATTGAATTGGTAAAAATTCACCGTAACTATTTGACTCTAAACTCAATGAATTCAATCCGGAATTATGATACACAAAAGAAACTATCCCCTGCTTGAATTTATTTTTTACATTTTCAATTAAATTTACAAAAAATGTTATTCTAGCATTATCTAAAACAATTATTCTATTAAAATGATAATCAGAACTTACAGTCATATTTGACACTTTAGATATTACATCAAAATCTAAATCACTCTCATTTGATGCCCAAACTAAAATCCCTGTAATATCTGTTTTAGTAACATTCGAAAAACTTCTATTAATCTCAGAATTGAGCTTAGAATTTTCATAACATTCTAGTGTATAAACTAAATCTTTAAAATGTTTTTTAAAGTCTCCTTTAGGCGCCTTAGGATATTCATTAGCGGTAAACTTAACAGAGATAATTCCAACATCTAAGACCTTATCCTGCAAAGGAGAATGTACTGTAATCAAACCGTCAATTCCATGACTTGTTTTTGGGCCATCTCCCATTTTATGCTTTTCTCCATTATTGCACGAAATACTATTTTTCTTTCTCAAAGTTTTATATCCTAAAATATTCTCAAATAAATATTCTACGATTTTTTCCCCCTCTTCTCCAACACTCTTAGACCATTCTCCCATAGATATGCTTTAAAATTTTAATTATTACTTCATTTATACAATTCAATCAAAATAACTTTTAACGATTTGCAATCTAGGGAAAATATTACAAAATAGAATATCCTTAATTTCAAAATTATAATTGATTATCAACATAATTTTTAACATCTAAAACGTAAAAAGCACCACAATCCAAAGATCGTGGCGCTTTTTCTATTTTCTTAAAACTCTCAGGTAATTAAACCCCTAATTTCTTAGCAATTTCAGCAGGAATTCCTCCTTTGTTTACTAGTAATGCAGTAGTTTTATATTTTACGAAGTTCTTAGTTACAAACAAGAAACCTTTGTAGTCGTTTGTTTCTCCCCAAGAATTTTTTACGATATAATATTCTTTTCCAGTTTGATCTTTTGCAAGACCAATAATGTGCATTCCGTGGTCGTCTGTTGTTGTGTAGTTATCAAACGCTGCCTGACGCATTTCTGGAGTAATTTCTGGTTCAGCTTTTGGTCCGTTAAACATGTCTGCTTTTTCTTCAGCCGTCATGTCGTCGAATTTTTTAGATGCTACGTAAGCTACACCGTTTTTCCAGCTAAAGCTTTTCTCGCTAACATCTGTTGCCCAAGCTACAGTGTATCCTTTTTTAAGCGCGTTGTCGATAACGTCTGTCATATCGTTCAATTTTACGTTGTAAACTTGATCCAATGACCAGTTGTCTGGCACCATCATAGTTGTTTTTTGGTAGTAAGGCGCATTTGTAAAAGATGACATTTCTACGTAATCGTCTGGGTTAATTCCTACTACTTCTTTAGCAAAAGATTGTGGCGTATAGTTTTTTCCTTTGTATGTAAAGTTATCTGGCACTTTTCCTAAGTAAGAGTCAATAACAGCAGAATATGCTTTTTGCCAGTTTGGAGTCAATTCTCCGTTCGGGTTTTTCACCACTGCTGCCAAAACACCTTCGATAAGAGCGCTCATTTCGGCAAATTTGTTTTTGTCTGTTCCGTAGTTTAATCCTGTGTAAACTTCTCTAGGCACAGTTCCGTATTTTTTGTACATATTAATTACATCGTGAAGAGCTCCTCCATCTCCAAGCGTAATTGCTCCGTGCATACGAACATAGTTAATTCCTTTTTCTACATACACGTTTCTTGCAGAATAAATTTGAGAAAGCTCAACAGGCTGTTTTCCTAAACGAATCATTTCTGACTCTAAGAATGAATTTGTTGAGTAGCTCCAGCAAGTTCCAGATGATCCTTGAGATTTTACCGATGTTGTTCCTAGGTTAATTACTTCTGTAAATTTGAAGTTCTCTTTACTTTTGTCGCTAGCATTTAGTTTAAGTGAATTTACTAAAATGTCTTGCGCAAAACAGCCTGCAGTTCCAGCCAAAAATACTGAAGCAGCAAACACTGATTTGAATGAAAATGTATTCATAAGTTATGTTTAAGATTTTATAAAATTAGTCTCAAATGTTTCCAATTTGTTACAAAACAATTAAATATTATACAATTTGTGTAATGTTTAGTTGTTAATGTTTTCTTAAGGGCTATAATTATTAAGGTATTTAATACAAAAAAGCCTCAATACTACATTATCAAGGCTTTTTTGCTGTATTATTTATAAATTAACTTCTTACAAGTTTTTTGCTTTTTTTAGCTATCGCATCCAGTTACTTCCAAAAACGATGTAGTAAGCCCATTCTTCATTTCCCTTAGCCACATCGACTCCCATTCTGAGTTTGAACTTTCTGGCAATGAGATATCTAAAACCTGTTCCGTAGCTGTAAACTACAGGTTTTGCAAAAGCTTGATCCCAATCGTTAAAGGCACTTGCGAGACCGCCGTAGCCCATAAGACTCCATCTTCGGTACAAATCCCATCTAAATTCTAGTTCAGACACAATACTTGTGTTTCCCATGTATCTCGCTGCGGGAATTCCTCGCATATTAATTCCAGGCTTTAAATAAAAAGGCGGACTCCCCAACGCCTGCTCTCCTTCAATCCTTAGTCCGCCAATTAGAGTTTTCGCCAACGGATAATATCCAATTGCCGATAAATTGATACGCCATGCCTGATAATCGCTCCCCAATGCTTTATCTGACCAGAAAAAATCGGTTTGGATTCTTATTCCTTTATCTGGCGTAAATATGTTGTCACGTCCGTCAAACTGGAGCGCGGCTCCCAACTGACTTATGGTGCTTTTAATATCTTTTGGATCTACAAATGGCGGCGGAAGATCTAAATCGGGCAGCTTTATTTTAGAATTTAAAAATAAATACTGCGGCCCTGCACTCCATTTTGCATTATTAAATTGTTTGAGCCATTGTGTGTAGAAAATGGTCGACTTAAAATTGAGTTTAAATTCTTCGTCATTATGATTCGGCAGATTATTGGCATAAAATGATAAATTCATGTCGCCATAAGCTGCAAAAGCACGATATAATATTTTTGGTTTTACTAATGTTGCCGAACGAAAAGCTCCCGCAAGCCAGCTTTTGTTGGCAGTATACATTCCGATTCCTCCTGTAATATCTGGATTTACAAATCGTTTTCTTCCGTCTTCTTCAATAACAGGTGCACGTTTTTTTAGAAAAATTGGAGCAACTGCGCCTCCAAATCCTCCTACGGCGGGTTCTGTAATAATGGTTGGCACGACTATGAATCCGTTGGCATAAATAAGAAAATCACTTAAATCGAAAGCTCCGTCTATGGAGTCTTTCATAACGGTATGATGTTTTTGTGCATTTAAAACATTAAACGAAACTAATATCCAAAGCAAAAACAGGACTTTTTTGTGTATTGTTTTTTGATTTACCATAGAATATTTATCGTTTTAGATTTAAGTTTTCACTTCGTTAAAAAAAATCTTTAGCAATTATTTTTTCTTAAAACTGAACACGTGTGCCAGTGTAATAAAGAAAGTATTTCCCTGAAATCTATTTACGGCATTTACTTCGCCAATCCATCTAAAACCTGCCGAGGTCATACTGCTAAGATGCAGGTAATTTACCTCAGCGCCTAGTCCGCCAACTCTATCTTTATCGGGTTCGATTATGAATGCATTTCCAACCGGAATTTTATCATCTGATACTTTATATTGCAAATAGTAAATAAGACCAGCATTGAATATGCCTTTTGGAGCCGTTTTTTCGGCATTCATGCAATAAAAGGTTTTTCCTAAACCTCCTTCAATGCTCAAAATATCTCCTGTTTTAATATCGGTGTCTTTCTTTTTTCCGTTGATTTCGTAAGAGGCCAATGCAGAAAAATGGAATGTTTTTTTATCATTAAAGAATAAAGTTGTTCCTGCCGAAAACTCATTCATGAACATTCCTAAACCACTATTATTGCTTCCGCCAGCTTCAAATTTTCCTGTTGGCAAATACATTTGATAGCTGAAAACAAAATCGGCTCTTTTATTATGCCAACCTAACTGAACGGGCTGTATGTACATATCTGTAAAAGCAAAATCGCTTTTAGAATCTACATAACTTCCTTGAATCGTATTGGAAGCGCCTGCCAATAAAATGGAAGCGCCATAATTGGCTCCTAAAATTTTAAAATCGCTAACATAATTGGCTCCAAATCCTGTGATAAACATGGTAAGGTTGGGATCTCCTACTTTATCTCCGTCAGAATCTCTTAATGAAGATGCTGCATAAATGTAACCTGGAATATAAACACTCAACGTTTTTTCTGGCGCCTGAGTTCCTGATTGGAGCCCCATAGAGCCGAGAATATGCCCTCCTTTTAATTGTGCATTACAATAAAAAGAAATCAATACCATTACTACTGCAAAAACTGACTGTACTTTTTTTCCTGAATTATCAATTTCTAATTTCATGGCAGAATATTTTAAATTAAGACTAAACAATAGCCATTCATAATTTTACTTGAAGTAATATGATCCCGTACGATCTGGATTTATTCTGATGGTTTTAAAATATTCTGAAGGAGATTTTCCGGTATGTTTAATAAATGCTCTGAAACAAGTTGTTCGGGATTTAAAACCAGAACCCCAAGCCATGCCTTCTAAGGATAAATCTTTCCATTCTGGATCATTTATCTTGTCTTTAAAATATTCGATTCTTTTCAGGTTAACATAGTCTTGAAAGTGAAGTCCGAATTCAGAATTAATCAAATTAGACAAATGGTGCACAGATATTCCTGTTTCGTCAGACAAATCTCTGATTACAAAATCTTTTTTTAAGAATAGATTTTTAGTAACCAAAACATGTTCTAATTTTAAAAGATATTCTTCTCTCTTTTCAAGGGTTAGTTCGTTTGTTATTGGAAGTGCATTCTTGGTTTCTTTTGTTTTTACTACTATTGTATTGTCAACAACAAAATCAAATGTTTCTTCTTCATCATGAAAAATCTGAGGTCGGAAATAAAGCCAGCCGACTGTAAAAAACAATACAGAGGAAATAAGCACATAACAGGAAAGATCTGTTGCATCTACTTTTCTCAATAGAAAATGATGCACAAAAAGCGCCGAAAATAAGAACAAAATCATGAGATTATACACTCTAATCCAGTTAATTACTTTAATGTGATGAAATTGGTTTCCTTTAAATTTTTTCAGATCATAGTTTAAAATCAACATGGTTTGAAAAAAGACATAGAAAAGCCAAATCGTCAATGTTAAAACAGAAAATGGATTTTTGATTAATTCTGCAATGTAATCGACAGCTTTTATATTGGTATAACTCCCAACATAAACAACCAGAGTTAAAAAGAAATAAATAGCAAAAGGCACAAAATGAAGCCAATCGTATTTTCTAAAACCTTTGTTTAATGACAAGATGTTTCTAACGTACAAAAAAGAGCACGGTGCGGTCAAAAATATAAACGCTTTTGTAATAGTAAATAGATCTGGGAAATTTTTAAATAAATTGGCCGACAGATAAAAATTGTAGATACTTACTACCGCCAGACTCAGCAGAAACATTCCCAAAAAGAAACTTTTGGAGTAATTTTTTTTGGAAAACAAAACCATAATTGCAGTGGCAAGGCCAGCAATTGTGGCTATAAAAAAGAATAGGGAAAGTAAAATATCGATCATTTTTTTAAGCTTAATTTAGTAACGTTAATTCTCTTAAAATCTTAAAAATAGAATACGATGGGGGCGTATGCATGAGGAGTAAAAATTGTACTTGCCGAAGTGTGGCAAGTACAAATCTTCTTTTTTGAGTTATTTTTTAACTGCTGCTCCAGGAGGAAAACCAGCTAGTATTTTTTTGATTGCATCGTTGATGAATTGTTCAGGATTATCTGGCTTGCTGTCAATTTCAGCATTTCCGATTCCTTGCCAAACCAATTTGTCTGTTTTTGTAGACACAATGTCTATTACTAATGAGCCGTCAACATAATCATAAGTATTGAATGTTGTGCTACCACCGCCCATCATGGCGCCTCCGCCCCAATATCCGTATGGACGATACATTCCTCCATAGCCATAAAAATTGGTATCAGCTGTCACTTGGGTTTTATTTTTAAGGATAGAAACGGCATTAACTTTTAAATCCGGATTACTGGATTCGGTAAATCCTTTTGCCAACATCTCATTTCGAATTGCTTTTGCAACACGATCAACATTTAACTGATTTACTTGGCCTTGCTGCGCTTTTAAATCATAAACCGCAAAAGTTTTGTATTCGCTGAAGTTAGCAGCATGATCATAATCAGTAGTAACTTTTACAGTTGGAGCACAGCTGTAAAACAAACCCAAAAATAAGACTGGGATTATACGAAGACTTGTTCTTTTAATATTCATGTTGTGGTATTTATTAAATTAATAATTAAATCAGTTTAACTCGAATGTATTAAAATCGTAAAAATCTTGAACGAGGGGGCGAAACAGATGCTAATAATTGCCTAAACTACACAAACCATTATTAAACAACTACTTAGATCACTCTCAAAGATAAATCATTTTATTTAATTAACAGTATTAAATAAATAAAATCTTACTTTGTTGTCATTTGATCTTTTTATATGCGTGTACCTTGCAGGGCTACATCTTAAATTTCGGCAGCTATAGGCAGTTTTCCATGTTTTATTGCTTCTAGCATTTTATTATAATCAGATTCATTCTGATCGGCGTATAAAGCCGAAAACTCCGAAATAGCATCGGCAAATTCGTCTGTATCTCCAATATAGCCAGAAATCATAGAAGGATCTCCTGAACGTGCGTGCGCTCTTGCAAGTGCCCATCCGCAGGCTTTGGCATAATCTGCCATGTTTTTAGGCTTCATAACTTCTAGAACTGGTTTTATTTTGGCATCTCTCAGCTGTCTTATATAAAAGAACTTATCCTTACTATCGTTTGTCCAACCCAAAAACATATCAGAAGCAGACTGCATAAGCTTTTGTCCCATCACAATACGTTCCCCTTGATGAATATATTTACCCTTTGCTTTTACATTTCCTTCCAACACACTTTTTCTGGCTTCTTTAAACTGTAAAAAAATAGGTTCGCCTGAAGCAGACATCAGCAAACTAATTCCACAAAGAGTTCCAACGCTTCCTACGCCCACTACTTTTATCACAATATCATGAAGCATATATCTGCTTAACAAAATCTGCTTTTCTTCTGAAAGCGATTCTAGATATCTTTTATGGATAATTTCGCCCTCTTTGGCAACTTGCTTTTCAAGATCTCCACTTGGATGAAATATCAAAGGCGGATCATCTTTTATGCGTGCTCTGGCTCCATCAAAATAAGTCATCTTTGCAAACTCTTTTTCATGCGCAGTATACTCTGATGCTTTTTTTATTCTCTTCTGGTCAAACTCTTTAAGTTCTTTATCATGGCCTAATTCAATCAGTTCTGCCAAATCAATATCTGCATACCAAATTTGAAGCGCAGATAGTTTACTGTAATCCAACATGTGGCGTTTGTAACTATCGGCAACATGCCAAGCAAATTCTTTACAATTTTTATTGGAAAATTTTCTCCATCTTCCAGCAATAACAAAACTGGCTGCCAGTCGTTTTACGTCCCATTCCCAAGGTCCTGGAAACGTTTCGTCAAAATCATTTATATCAAAAACCAATTTGCGTTCGGGAGTTGCAAATCCGCCAAAATTCATCAAATGGCAATCACCGCAAAGCTGCAGGTTTATTCCCGATACAGAAGTATGAGCTAAATCGGCGGCCATAATCGCCGCTGCCCCTCTGTAAAATGCAAAAGGAGATTCCATCATTCTTCTGTATCGAATCGGCACTAGACTTTCTACTCTTCCTATGCTAGTCTGAATTAAAATGTCTACAGGATTTTTTCTATTCTTAAAAGCATTCCATTCCTGATGCTTTTCTAAAGGGACTTTTTTTCTAATAGAAGCTCCTTTTTCATAGCGTTCTGTTTTTGATGCAATGGGATCAAAAGGTTTTTCTGCCATTTGTTAGAATTTAAAATGATCTTTTCTAAAACTCTTATACAGAATTACTGCGGAAATATAAATGCTACCACCGCTCTTAATCCCCAGTCTGGTCTTATGTTTGAATGGCCAACAACTGGTATTAAAGGCATAACGGCAAACTGCATCGTCTGACCTCCTAATTTTGTAATAGCTCCAACATTTGGACTCACTGTAATAAGAGTTGTGTTTCCTTGCCAGTTTTGAGTAATTTCTGAAGTAATACCTAAACTTGCTCCGCTTTTATAACTATGTGTTAGAAACAATTGTGTGTAAAACTGGTTGAAATCTGCTCTGTCGGCATTTCCTGCTACAGACCAAATCTGATTGGCCAAAAAACCTATAGAAAGCCCTTTTCCTTGGTGCATCACCAAAACACTTGGGCCAATTCCGAATTTTTCTGTTCCTAAAAGTTTCTCTGTAGCGGTTGGCACTAAGAAAGCAGGACCAACGCCTAAAATAATTCCCTTTGTTTTAGGAGCAAAAAACGCTGTTACTGTTGCATCACTTAAACCGAACTCATGGGTATTTTCTCCTGTAACATCCTGCTGATCTACAACTGGAAGAATATAACGAGTAATTAAGTTTAGATTCTCACTTAATTTAAAAGGAATAACAGGTTGTATATTGATCTGATATTTTGATCCATTATAAGCACCAATTCCATATGTAAGGTTATTTTGCAACGGAACACTAATTAAACTTGCTACCGGATTTGCCATTTTATCCGCAAGTTCCTGCGCGCTGTTTCCTGGTTTTGTATGTTCTTCCTGAGCAGAAATTGTAAAAGTAACAAGCATCAATGCTATTGCTAAAAAAGAATTTTTCATACGTCTTAAATTTATTTACTATAAAATTTCGACTCTTTTATTTTTATACTGCAAACGGTTTATTTTCATTTAATCGGCAAAAACTTTTTTCCAATCTTTTTGCATATCCACAACACGCCACTTGTTTTGAGCTGCAGCATTTAATGATGCATTATCTTTCTCCTGATATTTATACTCTCTTATTGAATCATTATGATTTACTAGCAATTGAAAAGAAGGATATTTATTACCTTGAGAATATTTCAGCATCGCAATATCGCCAGCACCGCCTTCGTTACCACATGCAAAAACAGGTCGTTGCCCAATGTGCAATTGAATACCGACAGGTTTTCCTTCTTTATCATTAAAATGATCTAGAGCTGCTTCACGCTGTACTGCGTTTTTTGTTCCGTCATATTTATATTTAAAAGAAGTTCCTACGACTTGATCTTTCGGAATTCCGTAAAAATCCTGAGATATCGCTCTCACTACTTCTATTGTTCCTCCAGTAACAATGTATGTTTTAAATCCGTTGGCACGGAGATAATTCAACAGCTCTAATTGCGGTTGATAACGTATTTGTTTTACTGCAACGTTTTTACCCGGATATTGTGCACTTTTAAAAAAGTCATTCACCGAAGCTTCAAATTCATCTTCGGTCATTCCAGTATGAGTTGCTGCAACCAATTCTATAAGCGCTTTATCGCCTCCTTTTTCGAAGAAAGTTTTGTCTTTTTCTATAACTGCTTTAAAAGGTTGTTTTTGTGTCAATTCAGGTTTGGCTTCTACCATTTTTTTTACTCTATAAAAAGCAAAAAGTTCTTGAACGTATGGTTTTTCAGCCCATAAAGTTCCGTCATTATCAAAAGTGGCAATTCTATATTCTTCCGGAATAAAATCTGGACTTCCTTTTTTGGTTACTTTTTCTACATAAGCAATAATATCACTTTTTAAGGCTCCATCATTCCAGCTTGGCAGAGGATCTCCACTTGTAACGGTTTCTGTTTGTTTATTTTCTGTCGTTGTAGAAGCTGCTGGTTCAGATTTTTTACAGGAAAAGAAAAACAAAACCGTCAGAGACAATATGCATATACTTTTTTTCATGATATTTACATTAATAAAGAGATTCAGATTTTTAAACCTGAATCTCTTTTGTTATGATTTATTTTTTCTTTTTTGAAGCTGCCTCTTCTTCTTCTTTTACTTTTGGTAAAATATTTTTCTCTACATATTCCTGAGCTTTTATACCTTTCATAGTTTGCTGGAGAATTGTAGTCGGATTAAAACTTGGCGGTATAGAACGTGGAGGGTAGTCTTTAAAAGATTCTGCAAAAACAAAAACATCATTCATTATACCATATACAGATCCAACATGATTCAACACATAATCCCAGTAAGTATTTGAAGTAAAGTCAGCGCGTTCATATGGGTCTTGATATAAATTAAATATTTTTTGCAAACGTAACTCTGTAAAAGGCTCTGCCCAAACCCCTAATGTTCCTGCAAGACGTTGTTCAGCAAAAACATATTTATAATCCCCTTTACGCATTCCTACTAGTAAACCATCATCATCTGAATAGAAGAATTTATCTCGCACGCTTTTTCCTCCTTCAAGTAATTTTGTCTGATCAAAACCATCTAAATGTACTTTATAGTTCTTTCCATTTGCACTGTAACCTTTTAAAAGCTTGTTTACAATATCTGGTTCTCCTGCAATAGATGCAAAAGTTGGAATCCAGTCATTGTGGCTCATCAACTCATTAGTAATGGTTCCTGGCTTAATATGTCCTGGCCATCTTACAATACAAGGTACACGGAAAGCTCCTTCCCAGTTTGTATTTTTTTCTGAACGAAAAGAGGTCATAGCGCCATCTGGCCATGTGTTCATGTGAGGTCCGTTATCTGTAGAATATACCACAATAGTATTATCTGCAATTCCTAAATCATCCAATGCTTTTATGATGCTTCCGATAGTTTCATCGTGTTCGATCATACCATCAATATATTCGCTATCTCCATGTGTATATCTTCCCCTATGTTCTTTTCTAACATGCGTACGCAAGTGCATACGAGTAGCGTTGAACCAACAGAAAAATGGTTTACCAGCTGCATTTTGTCTTTTAATAAAATCTATAGCTGCAGCAGAAGTTTCATCATCCACAGTTTCCATTCTTTTTTTAGTAAGCGCTCCCGTATCTTCTATTTTTTGTTTTCCAACTCTTCCAAAACGAGGATCAGTAGTAGGATCATCAACATTTGTTGCTGTACATTTTAACACCCCTCTCGGTCCATATTTTTTTAGATATTCTGGATCTTTAGGATAATCTGGCAATTCTGGTTCCTCCTCAGCATTTAGGTGGTACAGATTTCCAAAAAATTCATCAAAGCCATTCACTGTTGGTAAAGTTTCGTTTCTATCTCCAACGTGGTTTTTACCAAATTGACCTGTTGCATAACCAAGACTTTTCATAATACCCCCAATAGAAGGATCCAACTGGCTCATTCCCATTGGCGCTCCCGGAAAACCTACTTTAGTAAGTCCTGTACGAATACCGTGCTGTCCAGTTAAAAAAGCGGCACGCCCTGCAGTACAGCTTTGTTCTCCATAATAATGTAAAAATCGTATTCCTTCATTGGCTAAACGATCAATATTGGGAGTAGTATACCCCATAAGACCATCACTGTAAGCACTGATATTAGTAATCCCAATATCATCTCCCCAAAGCACAAGTATATTAGGCTTTTTGCTCTGCGCCGTAACAGAAACTCCTGAAAAAAATAGTACAACCAATACCTTGAAGGTATTCGTCAATCCGCATTTTAATTTGATTTGTTTCATGGTAAAAAAATTCGTTAGTAATTCTTATTGTATGAGTTTTGAAATCCAAAAAAATAAATGGGAAATAGTAATTTTCAAAAAAAATACTTAAACAGAGGTTGCATTTTTTTGATGTGTTTCAAATTCATTATATATTAAAAATTTGAAACATTATATTTTTAACTTTTTCTTAAGTATCTCAAATTTAACTAATAAAAGAGTGAACAATCGCGTTTATTCGGCATGAGCTTGTTTCATTTTATAAAATGAAACAAGAAAAAGGGAGAATTTGCACCAAAATGTTTCATTTTACAAAATGGAACATCTTAAAACATCATAAAATTAAGTAGTTATAATTTTAATTTTAAAAAAGTAAAAAGGCAGAAAATGATAGCTTAAACTGATTTTTTGTATAGATATTTTTTAAAATTTTAGTAAAATGAAACAAAAAAAAGCTTCTTTTGATCTAAAATTTCATCAGATTATCAGAAAATTAGATCCTGAAATATCCGCATAAAGACTAAATGTCAAATTGGGAAGGTAGTTTATATTTTGTAAAAGTCTTTTAAACAAACAAAAAAGCTGCTTAAAAATTAAGCAGCTTTTCTAAATTTATTTGAGAGATTTGTTATTCTATTTCAGAAACTCTCATTGTATTAACCATTCCTTTGTCTTTAATTGGCATTGCAGCAAGGTTGATTAAATAATCTCCTTTTTGTGCATAACCTTTGTCAATCGCAATTTGATTTACATCTGTTACAGTATCATCTGTACTCTCTTCATTATCATAGTAGAAAGATTTAACTCCCCATAATAAATTCAATTGCGTTAAAATTCTTCTGTTTGAAGTAAATACTAAAATATGAGCTGTTGAAGGTCTCCAAGCTGAAATTTGGAAAGCTGTATAACCGCTATTTGTCAAAGTACAAATTGCTTTAGCTTCGATTTCATTTGCTAATAAAGCTGCTTGATGGCAAACTGTTTTAGTAACAAAACGTTTCGTTTTAATTTGTGGTGTATTTTGAGGAACTTGAATTAGCGGAGAGTTTTCTACAGCTTCACAAATTTGTGCCATTCTCTGAATAACTTGTACTGGGTAGTTTCCTGTAGCAGTTTCACCAGACAACATTACAGCATCTGCACCGTCCATTACTGAGTTAGCAACGTCATTTACCTCTGCTCTTGTTGGAGTTAAACTTGTAATCATTGTTTCCATCATTTGTGTCGCAACGATAACAGGAATTCTAGCTGTTTTAGCTCTTCTGATCAAATCTTTTTGTACCAATGGAACTTCGTGAGCAGGAAGCTCAACACCAAGATCTCCACGGGCAACCATTAAACCATCGCAATATGCTACAATTTTGTCCATGTTCTCAAGAGCTTCTGGCATTTCAATTTTAGCAACGATTGGAATTTTATATTCTGAATGCTTAGCAATTAATTCTTGTAAATCCTGTAAATCGCGAGGAGTTTTCACAAATGAAAGTGCAATCCAGTCAACTTTTTGCTCAATTGCGAAAATCGCATCAGCAATATCTTTTTCTGTTAAAGCTGGTAAAGAGATTTTTGTATTTGGAAGATTAACCCCTTTTTTAGATTTTAATTCTCCTCCTTGAATAACTTTAGCAACAACCTCTGTTTTTTTATCTGTAGAAACAATTTCAAAAATAAGTTTACCATCATCAAGCAAGATTCGCTCTCCTGGGTTAACATCATTTGGGAAATTCTGATATTTCATGAACACTCTTTTTGATGTTCCGATAATATCTTCAGCAGTTGTAAAAGTAATTTCGTCTCCATCATTTACAACAGTACCTTCTTCCATTACACCAACTCTAAGTTTTGGTCCTTGCAAATCTCCTAAAATTGCTGTCGTGTAACCAAACTCTTCGTTAAGGCCTCTAATGATATCGATTTTTTCTTTTACTCCTTCGTAATCTGCATGCGAAAAATTGATTCTAAACACATTAACACCTGCATCGATCATATCTTTAATGATCCCTCTTGTACTACATGCGGGGCCAAGTGTAGCAACAATTTTGGTTTTCTTGTTTGTTAGCATTTTTTTTAAAAAATTAGATTGTTTTTTGATTTTATTTTGTCTGTATCAACGGCATAAATAGCCGCAATACTTTCTATTGTGTTTAATTTTTGTTGAATTTCTGAAAAATTAAGCGCCTCTTCGCTATTATCAATTTTCAGGAAAAAATCGACTTTTTTAAATTCAGGAAGTAAATGAATTGTTGTCGAAACCTCACTTGTTTCATTAGAAAACAAATTCTGGAAATCATTTGTACTCACAGAAATGATTTCATTTTTATTCTGAATTAAATTCCAGGAAACAGCTTTTTCTTCATCATAATAATAGAATCTAGAAAAATTTGCTTCACCTTCCTTAGTTTGAGCATGGATCTCGTTTTTGCTCTTACTTAAGTTGATCGGAAGGATTTTATTGATAAAATAGGCTAATCTATAATCTTCTAAAGAAGTATGAATTGCCATCAAATAATAATCAATTTCGTCAAATTCGTCTAAATCCAATTTATGAATAGCCATGTCTTGAAAAATCAAGTTGTAAATATACTATTTCTAAACGGAGCATCAACAGTTATGACATGCTTGTTTTGTTAAATTATAAACGAAAACGATGTAGCCTTGTGAAAGTTACAACATTTTTGCAGCTATTTCTTGTCAATTTTTTCTTGAAATGCAAAATAAGCTCTCTGGGATGCTTTTTCTTCTGCTTTCTTTTTTGAAGTTGCTCGCGCTCTTGCGACAACTTTATCATCAATACTTAATTTAACACCAAATAAACGCTGGCCGTCTATTCCGTTATCTTCAAAAATGTCATAATGAAAAACTCTTTTTTCTTTCTGACACCATTCGATAACAAGACTTTTGTAGCTTATAACTTTTCCTTCTAATCGCGCAATATCTACATAAGGAGTAACTACTCTTTTTTGAATGAATTTTTCGCAAAAAGTATAGCCTTTGTCCAAATAAATAGCTCCTATAAGGGATTCAAAAATATTACCATGAATGTTTTCTCCAAAGTGCTGAATTGGCACTTTGCTCTCTACAAACTGCACTAAATTTAAGTCTTTACCTAATTCGTTCAAATGTTCACGACTCACAATTTTTGAACGCATTTTAGTTAAATAACCTTCATCTCCATTTGGAGCTTTATTAAATAAATGTGCAGCAATAACGGCACTTAACATAGCATCTCCTAAAAATTCTAGACGTTCATAATTAATAGGATGCCCATTCTGATCTAATTTATTAGACGAACGATGTGTAAAAGCCCGTCTGTAAAAATCTATGCTAGAAGGCTGAAAACCAAGAATTTTCTGAATAGTGTCAAAAAAAATCCCGTCTTCTAGAGAACGGGATTTAGAAAATATTTTTTTGATAATATTCATATACAGAAATTAGTCAGCTAATTTTTTAAACAATACGCAAGCATTGTGTCCACCAAAACCAAATGTATTACTCATAGCAACATTTACTTCTCTTTTTTGAGGTTTGTTTAGAGTAAGATTTAAAGATGGGTCAATGTTTTCGTCAACAACTGTATGGTTAATCGTTGGAGGCACAATTCCGTGTTGCATTGCCAAGATCGAAGCAATTGCTTCAATAGCTCCAGCCGCACCAAGCAAGTGTCCTGTCATTGATTTTGTTGAGTTGATGTTGATGTTTTTAGCGTGATCTCCAAAAACTTTGCTAATCGCTTTTAATTCAGCAACATCTCCTAATGGAGTAGAAGTTCCGTGAGTATTGATATGATCAACTTGATCAGGAGTCATACCAGCATCTCTCAATGTGTTTTCCATTACTGCGATAACTCCAATTCCTTCCGGATGTGGTGCAGTTAAGTGGTAAGCGTCAGATGACATACCTCCACCACCAATTTCGCAGTAGATTTTTGCCCCTCTGGCTTTAGCATGTTCATAATCTTCAAGAACCAAAGCTCCTGCTCCTTCTCCTAAAACAAAACCATCTCTGGTTGCATCAAAAGGTCTTGAAGCTGTTTCTGGACTTTCGTTTCTTGTCGATAAAGCGTGCATTGAGCTAAATCCTCCCATACCAGCAATTGTAACAGCAGCTTCAGAGCCACCAGAAACAATAACATCACACATTCCTAAACGAATGTAGTTGAAAGCATCGATTAATGCGTTTGCAGAAGATGCACATGCAGAAACCGTAGTATAATTTGGTCCCATATACCCGTTACGCATAGAAATATGTGCAGGAGCAATATCGGCAATCATTTTAGGAATAAAGAAAGGATTGAACTTTGGAGTCCCATCACCTTTTGCATAATACAATACTTCATCCTGAAAAGTTTCTAAACCTCCGATTCCAGCTCCCCAGATAACACCAACTCTTTGTTTGTTTACGTTATCATTTGTGATTCCTGCATCTTTAATAGCTTCATCACTGGCAGCAATTGCGTATTGTGCAAATTTATCTAATCTACGAGATTCCTTGCGATCCATGTAATCTTCAATATTGAAGTTTTTTACTTCGCAGGCAAATTTCGTTTTGTGTTTCTCGGTATCATAATATGTGATCGGAGCGGCTCCGCTAACTCCATTCACAAGTGCATTCCAATATTCTTGGATATTATTCCCAATAGGAGTAAGTGCACCTAATCCTGTTACAACAACTCGCCTTAATGCCATAAATATGTATTTTGTACTTTAAACAAATAAAACCCACGCTTTCTTAACTTATAGTTATTTAAGAGCCATGGGAATTACAATATAAATATATCTTTTTGATTGAAAACCAATCGAAATTTAAATTTTAAAAAAATAATAACACCCGATCCTTAAAAATTTCAAATTTCAAAAAAACAAATTCCAAAATTGGAGTTTGGAATTTCAAAAAATGGGGATTTTTAGAAATCGGGTGTGGTATTATTATTTTTTTGCTTCTTCGATATAAGAAATAGCTTGACCAACAGTAGCAATGTTTTCTGCTTGATCGTCTGGAATTTGAATATCAAATTCTTTTTCGAATTCCATAATAAGCTCAACAGTGTCTAATGAGTCAGCTCCTAAATCATTAGTGAAGCTTGCTTCTGTTACAACTTCGTTTTCGTCAACACCTAATTTGTCTACGATAATCGCTTTTACTCTTGATGCAATGTCTGACATAATCTTTAATTTTAGAATTTAATTTGTTGGCAAAAATAAAAAACTTTATTTTAAAACAACTATTTAGTTTATAAATGTGACACTAATTTATAAAATTAATTTCAAGAAAGGTCTTTTAAAGCTATTTATTTTCGATTTTTATTCCGTTTTTTGCACTCTCAAAACACACAACTTTATGAAAAAAATTATTGTTTTTGCCTCAGGATCAGGAACTAACGCAGAGAACATTATAAAATATTTTTCGAACACTGAAATTGCAAAGGTCGTTTCGGTCTTTACAAATAATGCTTCGGCAAAAGTGATTGAAAGAGCAAAAAATCATCAAATTCCAGTCGAAATCTTCTCAAAAAACGAACTTTTGGAGAGAAATGTATTACAAAAAGTACAAGAAATCGACCCGGATTTGATCGTTCTTGCCGGTTTTTTACTCAAATTCCCAGAAAACATAATAGAACAATATCCAAACAAAATAATAAATATACATCCAGCACTTTTACCTAATTATGGAGGAAAAGGAATGTATGGAATGCACATACACAGAGCAATTGTAAACAATAAGGAAAAGGAAACCGGGATCTCAATTCATTATGTTAATGAAAATTATGATGAAGGTGCTATTATCTTCCAAGCAAATGTAGCCTTAACAGATGAAGATACGCCAGAAACTGTTGCAGAAAAGATTCATGAGCTGGAACAAAAACATTTTCCAGAGATTATTCATAGAATTCTTGAGGAAAATTCTAAAATTTAAATTCCAAGCCCTAAACAATCTAAAGTCTAAAATTATTAATGAATCACGAAGTACATATATATACGGATGGCGCAGCAAAAGGAAACCCAGGAAATGGCGGTTATGGAGTCGTGATGGAACTGGTGGGCACTCCGCATAAAAAAGAATTCTACGAAGGCTTTCGTCTTACTACCAATAACAGAATGGAGCTTCTGGCCGTAATTGTAGGTTTAGAAAAATTGAAAAAGCCAAATATGAAAGTCCTTGTAGTTTCAGATTCTAAATACGTTGTAGATTCTGTTGAAAAGAAATGGGTTTTTGGTTGGGAGAAAAAAGGATACAAAGACAAAAAAAATCCAGATTTATGGAAACGTTTTTTAATTGCCTATCGAAAACACCAAGTAGATTTTAAATGGATTAAAGGACACAACAATCATCCGCAGAATGAGCGTTGCGATCAACTGGCCGTTATGGCATCCATGCAGCCAAAACTTTCGGTTGATGTTTATTATGAAACCATTGGATCAAAAGAATAAAAAAAACGCATCAAATATTTGATGCGTTTTTCGTTTTTTTACTTTCTTACTTTTCTTCTTCTACCTTATCTAAATCTTTGGCTGTTCCAAATCCGATTAACAAACCAACTCCAGCCATTATGAATATGATCGAAGGATAAACCGCTCCATCGTTCAACGATGTGTAAGTGGTAATTAATAAGGCGATAAAAATACCTAAACCACTTCCTATTAATAAAAAGGCAATATTTACAACAAAGATTTTCCATGCTGGCACCCCTTTTCCTTTTCCTTGTAAAAAGATACTCGCATCTACTCCTTTTTCTATAAGAGCCAAACGCTCTCTGTTTCTTGTAGAATAAATTAAATAAACAATCCCGAAGATCATTAAAAAAAGACTGATTGGAATTAAAATTTTTTCGTCCATGATATTTTATGTTTTTAATTGATTGATATACCTCATATGACGAGGGTTTTTAAAATGAGGTTACAACTTTTGGTGAAAAATTTCAAATTTTAAATTCCAAATCTCAAAACTAACTGATTATCAATTAATTTTGATTCTGAGAAACTTTGTCAAAGTTTAAAAATTTGACAAAGTTCATACTATTATATATATGTATAATTCAAAATCTGGGTTTGATGGTTATTGAATTGGAATTTGGGATTTAAAAAAATTGGAATTTTTATTTCATTTAGTTGTAACCAAAAACGAAACTCTGTCGTCCAATATAATATGAGCGCAATACATGATCAACATTATATCGATAAAATTCTGAAGGGCGAGACCAATGCGTTTGCAGTTCTTGTAGATCGTTATAAAGATATGATTTTTACTTTGGCTCTAAAAATGGTTAAAAATCGCGAAGAAGCAGAAGAAGTCGCACAAGATACTTTTATAAAAATTTACAGTTCCCTAACAAAATTTAAAGGAGAATCTAAATTTTCTACTTGGATTTATAAAATTGCTTATAACACGTGCCTAGACCGTTTGAAGAAAAACAAAAAAGAAGATTTAAATATTTCTATTGATGATTTCTCGTCTCATTTAATTAAAACAATGGACAATGCATTGAGTGCATTAGAAGAAACTGAAAGAAAGCAGACCATTCAAAAATGTTTAAATTTATTACCGAGTGACGAAAATTTCCTTTTGACCTTATTTTATTTTGACGATCAGAATTTAGAAGAAATTGGAAAAATCATGAATATATCGGCCAACAATGCCAAAGTAAAGTTATTTAGGAGCCGACAGAAATTAGCCGTAATTTTGAGACAACAGTTAGAACCAGAAATAATAGAATGTTATGAAAGAGAGCGATAAAAATATAGAACAACTTATTGAGAAAATGATGGCTGATGAAAAACTGCAGTCACCATCAATAGATTTCACTTCTATAATAATGTCCCAAGTTCATCTTTTAGATGAGAAAAAACTAAAAGCATACAAACCTTTAATTTCTAAACCAATCTGGATTTCGATCGGATTGGCCTTGGCAACATTAGTGATTTACGTTTCTCTATTCTCTGTTTCTGAAACTGATTTCAAAATTGATGAATTTGGAAAATTATATTCCGACAGAATGTCAACTGCGTTTTCAGGAATTCATTTCTCCAAAAATATCTTGTATGCCATTTTGATTGTTCCAATTATGATTTTGATTCAGGTTGGGATTTTGAAAAATTATTTTGATAAAAAGTACGAGCTGTAAAATATTCGCAATTATTTTCAAAAAAGTTGCATCTTAAATTCAAAAAACCTATTATAAACACTACTAAAAATCAATTTTAACCCATTCATTTACAATAGTTTTACTTCGAAATTATAGTCGTTTTTTTAAGAAAATTTTGAGAACCTAAACCGTTGCAAGATTGTAACTTATGAAGTATCTTTGCACCCTAATTCGAAATTCATAAAATGAATAAACTATTGATTGTTGGAACAGTTGCTTTCGACGCGATTGAAACTCCTTTCGGAAAAACAGATAAAATATTAGGTGGTGCTGCGACCTACATCGGATTATCAGCGTCATTTTTTAACTTGCAATCGGCCATTGTTTCTGTAGTTGGCGACGATTTCCCTCAAGAACATTTAGATCTTTTAACGTCAAAAAATATTGATATCTCTGGTATCGAAATTGTAAAAGGAGGAAAGACTTTTTTCTGGAGCGGTTTATACCACAACGATTTAAATTCTAGAGACACTCTTGTAACGGAGTTGAACGTTTTAGCTGATTTTCAGCCAAAAGTTCCTCAAAACTACAAAGATGCTGATGTTGTGATGCTAGGAAACTTACATCCGTTGGTACAAAGCAGTGTTTTAGATCAAATGGAGAAAAAACCAAAATTAGTAGTTTTAGATACTATGAACTTTTGGATGGACTGCGCTCTTCCAGAATTATTAGACGTTATTAAACGTGTAGATGTTATAACAATCAATGACGAAGAAGCTAGACAGCTTTCTGGAGAATATTCATTAGTAAAAGCAGCTTCTAAAATCCAGGATATGGGACCAAAATATGTGGTGATCAAAAAAGGAGAACACGGAGCACTTTTATTCCACAATAGAGAAGTATTCTTTGCACCAGCTTTACCATTAGAAGATGTTTTTGATCCAACTGGAGCAGGAGATACTTTTGCAGGTGGTTTCTCTGGATTTATTGCGCAAAGCGAAAACATTTCATTTAACAACATGAAGAATGCAATTATTTACGGTTCAAATTTAGCTTCGTTCTGCGTAGAGAAATTTGGAACTGAAAGGATGGAAAATTTAAGCAAAGCTGAAGTAGCGATTCGATTACAGCAATTTAAGTCGTTAACTCAGTTTGACATAGAAATATAATGCCTAAGAGCCTCGGATAAAACGGGGCTTTTTTTATTACGTTAATACACACAACTTACAACAACACACAAATAACAAAAAACAATGAGCGACGCTTTAAAACACGAATGTGGGATAGCTTTAGTTAGACTACTTAAACCGCTTGAATATTATAAAGAAAAATACGGAACTGCGTTCTACGGAATCCAGAAGATGTATTTAATGATGGAAAAACAGCACAACCGTGGTCAAGACGGAGCTGGTTTTGCAAGCATTAAATTTGATGTTGATCCGGGACAGCGCTACATCAGTAGAGTTCGTTCTAATCACGCACAGCCAATACAGGACGTTTTTAAACAAATCAACGAACGCATTAGCGAAGAATTAAAAGCACATCCAGAACTTGGTGATGATATGAAAGAACTAAAAGCAAACATTCCTTATATTGGAGAATTGTTTTTAGGTCACGTACGTTACGGAACTTTTGGAAAAAACAGTATCGAGAGTGTTCACCCATTTTTGCGTCAGAGCAACTGGATGCACCGTAACTTGATTTTGGCAGGAAACTTTAATATGACTAATGTTAAAGAACTTTTCGAAAATC
The DNA here is from genome assembly GCF_003254545.1 of Flavobacterium tistrianum. Lineage (GTDB taxonomy): Bacteria > Bacteroidota > Bacteroidia > Flavobacteriales > Flavobacteriaceae > Flavobacterium > Flavobacterium tistrianum. The sequence goes on along the minus strand of NZ_QJRH01000072.1, from coordinate 342,277 downwards.
TGGTTGAGTTGGGACAACACCCAAAAGAAATGGCTGATACCGTTACTGTAATGGAAAAAATTGGTCACTTCTTAGATAAAGAAGTAATGCAATTGTACCAAGACTGTAAAGCTGAGGGCTATTCTAAAAGAGATGCTTCTCCAGTAATTGCAGAGCGTTTGGATATTGCTAAAATATTAGCTCGTTCGGCTAAAAACTTAGATGGTGGTTATGCAATGGCTGGTTTATTAGGCCATGGTGATGCTTTTGTCTTTAGAGATCCAGCAGGAATTCGTCCAGCTTATTTTTATCAAGATGACGAAGTTGTAGTTGTAGCTTCTGAAAGACCTGTTATTCAAACTGTATTTAATGTTCCGTTTGAAAGTGTTCAAGAAATCGATCCAGGAAATGCGTTGATTATCAAGAAAAACGGAAAAGTTTCTATGAATCAAATCTTAGAACCAACCGTTAAAAAAGCTTGTTCTTTTGAGAGAATTTATTTCTCAAGAGGAAGTGATGCTGAAATCTACCAAGAACGTAAAGATTTAGGAAAATTGATTTTACCTGCTGTTCTTAAAGCAATTGACAGTGATACAGACAACACTGTTTTCTCTTACATCCCGAATACAGCCGAAACATCATTTTATGGTTTGGTAGAAGCTGCTCAGGATTTCTTAAACCAGAGAAAAAACAATTATATTCTAGAAAATAGAAACACATTAACCGCTGAAACGCTTCAGGAACTTTTATCTGTAAAAATACGTACAGAGAAAGTGGCAATTAAAGATGCTAAACTTAGAACTTTTATTACTGAAGATAGCAGCCGTGACGATTTAGTGGCTCACGTTTACGATGTTACTTATGGCGTAATTAAACCAGAGGATAATTTGGTAATTATTGACGACAGTATTGTTCGTGGTACTACATTGAAAATGAGTATTATTAAAATGATGGATCGTTTGAAGCCAAAACGTATCGTAATTGTTTCATCTGCACCACAAATTCGTTATCCAGACTGTTACGGAATCGATATGGCAAAGCTAGAAGGTTTGGTTGCTTTTAGAGCCGCACTTGCTTTATTAAAAGAAAGAAACTTATACCATATTGTAGACGAAGTTTATGCAAAATGCAAAGCGCAAGAAAATTTCGCAGATAAAGATGTTGTAAACTATGTTACAGCAATATATGATCAATTTACAGATGAGGAGATTTCAGATAAAATTGCAGAAATGTTAAGTTCACCAGAAATCAATGCAGAAGTAAAAATCATCTTCCAGAAAGTAGACGATTTACATAAAGCATGTCCTAAAAATTTAGGCGACTGGTATTTCACAGGAGATTACCCAACTCCAGGTGGAAATCGAGTTGTAAATCGTGCTTTCATGAATTTTTATGAAGGAAAAGACGCTCGAGCGTATTAATAAAATACTAATAAAAGGTTAAATAGTGCATTTCATCGGTTTTTTTTGCCGTTCATCCTATTTCTTTGGTGAAATTGAAAAGCTATGATACTTTTGAGATACCATAACATTAGTAGGTTAAGTTTATGGTAGATTTGGGGCAAAAAGGGTGGAAGAAATTCCACCTTTTTTATTGGAATAAACTCAACCCATTTATAAACAACCGATTATATCTCTTCATCGGATTTACTTACCTTTCATCTAAAATTTTTTACTCACAAAAATAACTGCCATAAATTTACTAGACCATAACATTAGTAGGTTAGTATATGGTAGATTTGGGGCAAAAAAGGCGGAACTTCTTCCGCCTTTTTTATTTAAAGCCACAAAGCACTGACAAACAAATAATTAAATGTGTTTTATCGAGTATAATTGCTTTTTATCTAAAAATTTTTCTTCATAAAAATTACTGCCATACCTTTACTGAACCATAACATTAGTAGGTTAGTTTATGGTAGATTTGGGGCAAAAAAGGTGGAAGAAATTCCGCCTTTTTTATTGAAATACATGTATAAATATTTCAAAATAGGCCATATAAGCTTTTAATCGGATATAGTTGCCTTTCACCTGATATGTTTCCATCAAAAAAATATCTGTCATACCTTTACAGAACCATAACATTAGTAGGTTAAGTTTATGGTAGATTTGGGGCAAAAAAGGTGGAAGAACTTCCACCTTTTTTATTTTCTTTTTTTTTTAAGAGAATAGATGAAAGAAAATAGAACAGATTATAGCCGAAATATATAGACAAAAAAAAGACGAGTCCCTTTGGCACTCGTCTTTTCTCTTTATTCTTTACTCTATTTTTCTCCTTACTTGTCTAAAGCAAATCTTCTAGCAACTTCTGTCCAGTTAATTACACTGAAGAAAGCTTCGATATAATCTGGTCTTCTGTTTTGGTAGTTTAAGTAGTAAGCATGCTCCCAAACATCCATTCCTAAGATTGGAGTTCCACCGTGACCAGCAACTTCTGGCATTAATGGATTGTCTTGATTTGGAGTACCTACAACTTCTAATTTTCCTCCTTTTTGAACTGTTAACCAAGCCCATCCAGAACCAAATTGTGTAGCACCAGCTTTAGCAAATTTTGCTTTAAACTCTTCAAATGATCCGAAAGAAGACTCAATTGCAGCTAATAAATCTCCTGTTGGCAATCCTCCTCCGTTTGGAGACATTACAGTCCAGAATAAATTGTGGTTGTAGAAACCTCCACCATTATTACGAACTGCAGCGTTAGATTTATCTAAATTGATTAAGATATTTTCGATCGTTTTTCCTTCTAAATCTGTTCCAGCGATAGCTGCATTAAGATTTGTAGTATAAGCGTTGTGGTGCTTTGTATGATGGATTTCCATTGTACGTGCATCAATATGTGGTTCTAATGCATCGTATGCATAAGGTAATTGTGGTAATTCAAAAGCCATGGTAAAATGATTTTTATGGTTTATAATAATTTATTCCAAATTTAGACATTTAACTTTGGAATTGAAAATACTATTTCGTTATAATTGAATTAAATTCACTGATAATTTACATTTTTACAATATAAATATCTGAAAATCTTTATTTTCCGTTAAATGTCGTCATAGTGTTTTCTAAACCTGCCGTTCCAAAAGTTCTAATAATTTCCGCTGAAGTTTCTAAACGTTCTGGAAGTTTTGCTTCTTCTTCAGCATTCCATTCTCCTAAAACATAATCTACCTGTTGGCCCTTTTTAAATTGGTCACTTATACCGAATCTAAAACGGGTATAATTTTGCGTATTTAAAACCAAATTGATGTTTTTTAAACCATTATGACCTCCATCGCTTCCTTTTGGCTTGATCCTAATAGTGCCGAATGAAAGATTTAAATCGTCTGTAATAACTAAAATATTTTCTAATGGAATGTTTTCTTTATCCATCCAATATTTTACCGCTTTACCGCTTAAATTCATGTAAGTATTTGGCTTTAAAAGAAAAAAGGTTCTTCCTTTAAATTTGTATTCTGCCAACGAGCCTAACTTTACGGTTTCAAATGAAAGTCCTTCTTTTTTAGCTAAAAAATCCAGGACTTTAAATCCGATATTATGTCGCGTGTTTACGTATTCGGCTCCGATATTTCCTAATCCGACGATTAAATATTTTTTCATATTATCTTCTATGTTCTCTTCTTTTGATGGTGATGAAAACAGTTTTGTTATCCATTTTATCATGATTGCAAAAGTAAGATTAATTAGAGAATGTGGCAATTGGATAATTAGATAATTTGAAAATGTGCCAATTAGACAATTGCTTGCTAAGGCTTAACCGAACCGCAAAGTTCGCAAAGATCTACGCTAAAAACGCAAAGAAAATGTCTCGGCAGATTATGTAGATTTATTTTTCTATCATTTTGTCAAACTGAGCGAAGTCGAAGTCTTCTCAATGCAAAAAAACTTAGAACCTTAGTAACTTAGCATCTCAGAACCTCAAAAAAAAAGCCCCAATCGAAAGATTGGGGCTTTTTGTATAGTTGAAAAAAAATTATTTTTTCTTTCCTTTTGCAGGAGCTTTTGCAGCTTTTGCAGCCTCTTGAGCAGCTTTCATAGCAGCACGAGAGATTCTCACTTGACAAACAACAGTGTTGTCTGGGTGCATAATTTTGTACTCTGGTTTTCCAACTTTAGTAACATATAATTTGTTACCCATTTCAAGTGGAGTGATGTCAGCTTCAACGAAATCAGGAAGATTCGCTGGTAAAGCTTTAACTTTTAATTTACGTTGGTTAAGACGTAAAACACCTCCCGCAAGAACACCTTTAGATGTACCAACGATTTTCACAGGAACTTCCATTGTGATTTCTTTATCATCAAATAATTGGAAGAAGTCAATGTGTAAAATTTTATCAGATACTGGGTGAACTTGGATATCTTGCAAAATTGCATTGAATGATTTTCCTTTTCCAAGTTCGATCACAACAGTGTGAGCGTTTGGAGTGTAAACCAAGTTTTTGAATGCAGTAACGTCTGCTGAGAAGTGTACTGCCTGGTTTCCTCCGTATAAAACGCAAGGTACCTGTCCAGCATTACGTAAGGCTTTAGTTGACACTTTGCCCACGCTTTCTCTTTCTGATCCTTTAATTGTAATCGATTTCATTGTAAAAAAATATAGTTATTAATAAAAAATATTCTATTTTGCTGTAAGCTTTAAGCACTAGGCTTTAAGCTTTTTTTGTAATTGCGAATAGCTTACGGCTTATAACCTAAAGCTTATTGCTTTTACATTATAAATTTTCCACTGATGGAATTGTTGTGGTGAACCATTTGCATTACCTCAGCAAATAAAGGCGCGCAGCTTACCACTTTTATTTTTTTTGATTCTCTCTTTAACGGAATTGAATCTGTTACGATTAATTCTGTTAGTTTTGAGTTTTCAATTTTCTCATACGCTCCGCCTGATAAAATAGCATGCGTACAAATTGCTCTTACACTTAGCGCTCCTTTTTCGATCATTAGGTCTGCTGCTTTCGCTAAAGTCCCTCCTGTATCGATCATGTCGTCTACTAAGATTACGTTACGTCCTTTTACTTCACCAATAAGCTCCATAGTGTCGATAACGTTGGCTGCTTTTCTTTGTTTGTAACAGATTACTACATCTGATTCTAAAAACTTAGAATAAGCATATGCTCTTTTTGAACCTCCCATATCTGGAGATGCAATTGTTAGGTTTTCTAACTTTAAACTTTCTACGTATGGTAAAAAGATTGTAGATGCAAATAAATGATCTACCGGTTTTTCAAAGAATCCTTGAATCTGGTCTGCGTGCAAATCCATAGTCATGATTCTTGTTGCTCCTGCAGCTGTTAGTAGATTTGCTACTAATTTAGCTCCAATTGGAACTCTTGGTTTGTCTTTTCTATCTTGTCTTGCCCAACCAAAATAAGGCATAACAGCTGTAATATGTCTTGCTGATGCACGTTTTGCCGCATCAATCATTAACAACAATTCCATCAGATTATCTGCACTTGGAAAAGTTGAACATACGATAAATACTCGTAAACCTCTTATTGATTCTTCGTAAGACGGCTGAAATTCTCCGTCACTATACGTTGACATCGTTACTTTTCCTAACGGAATTCCGTAATCTTTTGCAATTTTTTCTGCAAGATAAACACTTTGTGAACAAGCAAAAATTTTAGCTTCTGGTTCTAGGTGCGACATTGTAATTTGTTGTTTTATCCCGTTACTTTTCTACAATTCAACTTTATTATTTAAATAAAGCAGAAAGCGTATAAATGTCTCGGATGTAGTTAGTTGTGTGTGCTTCGTTTTAACGAGCTGCAAATTTATAAAATTTATTGAACACTGAAAGCAAAAAATTAAGTATTTTTATTAGAATTTTTAAAATTATTTTTTACATTTGCACCGTGTTAAAGGAATGGCGCCATTTATGACTTCATTCTATTGCGTTAAAATAACTGATTTATCATTTATTTTTTCGTCTGCTACGCCCGGATGGCGGAATTGGTAGACGCGCTGGTCTCAAACACCTGTGGGAAACCGTGCCGGTTCGACTCCGGCTCCGGGTACGAAAAACCTCTTCTTAACAGAAGAGGTTTTTTCTTTTATATTACTTCACAACTCGCATCATGCAAAACAGGAAAACTGCAAGAATTAGCAATAAAGCACAATTGATTTGCTTTATGATGCAGTTCTAAAGCCAATTCTATTTTATCTGGATTTGAGATTTTTACTTTCGGATATAATCTTGCTTCAACAAAACGTCCGCTTCCGTCTGGATTTACTTCTAGCGTTGCTTCTGCATTGTCTGAATATTCGAGAACTTCAATTCCGTTTTGAGAACAGACGTATAAATAAGACATCATATGACAAGAAACTAAACTGCTCAACAATAAATCTTCAGGATTATATAATGATGGATCACCTTTAAAAGCTTTTGCTGCTGAAACATCTAAAATTGGTTTTCCTTCAATTTTTATTTGATGGGTTTTGCTGTAGAATCTTTTGGATGATTCTTCTGGGTTTTGTTTTGAAATCCAGTTTAATTGTGCTTTGAATAGATGTTTCATTTCGCTAAGTTAAGATTTTTCGAAACTTGGGATAAATTAATCTCGCAAAGTCGCGGAGCCGCATAGTTTATTTTCTTGGCGTCATTGCGACTTTGCGAGATTAAAAAACAATTCTATTGATTGAATTTTATTGACCCAATTTAGTCAAATCTGAATCTGGTCTTTTAAATGGTTCTGATAAAAACTTATTTGCGACTGCATTAAATACTTCCGGACTTGAAGCTGGAGCAAAATGCGTTTCGCCAGGTAAAATACAAAGCTGTGCTTTAGATAAATTTTCAAAAATTTCGACCGTATGCTCATTTCTGATTACATCCCTATCTCCAGCTATTACAAGCACTTTTGCTTTAATTTTTGATAAATCTTTAGTTGGTATATTAGGTTGATCTACTAAAAGTCCTGAAAGTTGTTTCAACAGATTCCAATTTTCGCTCGTGTCTTTTTCTTTAATTTTCGAAATAACCATTTTTCTCATACCCTGAATGTCTTTTATCGCGTACGAGTTAACAGCCGTAGAATCTGGCCTTAAATTGGCGCCCATGGTTACAATTTTCTTTATTTTTGACTTCCCTGAAATCCCCATTTGCAGCCCAACAATTCCTCCGTCACTCCAGCCAATAACACTTATCGAATCTAATTTTAAGTAATTAACCAGTCCTTCCATATCTTTTGTAATTTGCACATAGGTAAGAGAATCCGTTTTCAATTCCGATTTTCCTTGCCCTCTACTATCGACAGCAATAACTCTGTATTTACTTTTAAAATAATCAATTTGATTTCCCATTGATTCAATATTTCCTCCGTTTCCGTGAATCAATAACAAAGGTTCACCTTTTCCATATTCTTCATAATAGATTTTAGCTCCATTGAGTTCGACAAACTTTCCAACAGCGGTATTGTTACCATAAGGCGTATCAAATTTAAAATTCATCTGAATCTGGGCGTTTGCTATTACACATACAGAATAAGCTAATACAGCCATTAGCAATTTGACTGGTTTCTTCATAAGTAAGTTTTTTTAGGATAGTTATTTCTCAAATGTAAGAAAGATTCGAATAAATCAATAAAATACTTGTTGAAGGAAATGTGTTTTGATATTTACAAACAAAAAAACCTCGAAAGCATAAACTTTCAAGGTTCTTAGAAATTACTAAATTAATAAACAGATTCTAAAACTATTTCTTAACTGAAAACTTAAAAGTAGTTTTCGTTTTATAATTTTCTCCTGGATTTAAAACCGTTGTTGGGAAATTTTTCTGGTTTGGAGAATCTGGATAATGTTCTGTTTCTAGACATAATCCTGTTCTATGCGCAAAAGTTCCTCCGTTTGGCATTGGTAAAGTTCCGTCAAGGAAGTTTCCAGAATAGAATTGAATTCCAGGTTCGTCTGTTGTCATTTCCATAACTCTTCCGCTTGCTGCGTGGTATACTTTTGCAATAATTGTTTTTCCCTTTTCAGGGTTATTCAACACCCAACAGTGATCGTAACCTTTTCCTTTTTCCAATTGATCATTTTTAGCATTGATAGCTGCCCCAATTAATTTTGGAGTTCTGAAATCGAAAGGTGTACCAGCAACATCTTCTAATTTTCCTGTCGGAATCAAATCTGCATCAACTGGAACTAATTTATCTGCATTTAAAGTCAATTCGTGATCTAAGATTGTTTTAGTAAAATCTCCAGATAAATTGAAATATGAATGCTGTGTTAAGTTAACAACCGTTTTCTTGTCAGTAGTTGCTTCATATAAAACTTCCAACTGATTATCATTTGTCAATGTATAAGTCACAAAAACCTTTAAGTTTCCAGGATAACCTTCTTCCATATCTTTACTTAAGTAAGACAATTTTAATGAAGCTGTTTCACCAGATTTAACCTCATCAGCTTTCCAAACTACATTAAAAAATCCTTGTGGACCACCATGTAAAGCATTCGGCGCATTATTAATCGCCAACTGATATTCTTTTCCATCTAAAGAAAATTTACCTTTAGCAATTCGGTTTCCGTATCTTCCGATCAAAGCTCCGAAAAACGGATTCTCTTTTTCGTATTGTGCTAAAGAGTTAAAACCGATTACTACATTTTCTGAAACACCCGCTTTATTTGGTACTTTCAAATCTGTAATTCTTCCACCAAAAGTGATGATATCAACTTCCATCCCATTTTGGTTTTTCAGTTTATAGCTCTCAACTTTTTCGCCTTTAGCTGTTGTTCCGTATTCCGATTTTTCAATTGTAACTTCTGCTTTTTTATCTGAAGAAACTGTAGTGTTATCCATTTTTTTATCGCTTTTGCATTGAACTGTAACTATAGCAATACCGAGCATGCTTAGTATGAAAAGGGAACGTTTAAATACATTCATAAATGATAGTTTTTTTGGTTTGTAAATAGTTAAATGTTAGAAGTAAAATGTCAGATGTGAAATTTAATCATTTTAAAAATGTCAAAATTACCTTTTTAAGTTTTTTCACATTTTACATCTTACAAATTACATTTTACTGCCTTACAGGCCGTGTTGGAACAAATGGAAATAGGCTTCGTTTGCGTTGATTTTATCTTTGAATTCTCTTACTGTTGTTTTTTCATCAATTACCAATAATTCGATTCCTGCGATATCTGCAAAATCTTCCATATATTCTGTTGTAATTGACTGGCTGTAAACTGTATGATGCGCTCCACCAGCCAAAATCCAAGCTGTTGCTGCAACTTCAAGATTTGGTTTACAATCCCAAAGAACACGTGCAACTGGAAGTTTTGGTAATTCTGCCATTGGTTTCACTGCTTCCACTTCGTTAACGATTAAACGGAAACGAGTTCCCATATCAACCAAAGAAACATTGATTGCATCTCCAGCAGGAGAATTGAATACCAAACGAGCTGGATCTTCTTTTCCTCCAATTCCTAATGGATGCACTTCGCAAGAAGGTTTTCCGTCAGCAATAGATGGACAGATTTCCAGCATGTGAGAACCTAACACGTATGATTTTTGCGGTGTGAAATGGTACGTATAATCTTCCATGAAAGAAGTTCCGCCTTCTAAACCTACACACATTACTTTTAAAGCTCTAACCATTGCTGCCGTTTTCCAATCTCCTTCTCCACCAAAACCATAACCATCGGCCATTAATCTTTGTGTTGCGATTCCTGGTAATTGTTTCCAAACGCCAAGGTTTTCAAACGTATCCGTAAAAGCTCCAAAACCTCCTTCTTCAAGGAAAGCTCTTAAACCTAATTCAATTTTTGCCGCTTCAACCAAAGAACTTCTTTGCGCTCCACCTTCTTTTAAAGAATCGGTTAAGTTATATGAAGACTCATAAACAGCTAATAAATCAGCCAATTGTTTATCTGTTACTTTCTCAATATGTTTTGTAACGTCTGAAGAATCATAGCCGTTTACCGACATTCCGAAACGAATTTGAGCTTCAACTTTATCACCTTCTGTAACGGCAACTTCGCGCATATTGTCTCCAATACGAGCTACTTTTAGGTTTTGAAGTTCATCCCAACCTAAAACCACTCTCGACCAAATTCCTAGTTGTTTTTGAACTCTTTGGTCTTCCCAATGTCCTACAACAACTTTACGTTTTTTACGTAATCTAGACATGATAAAACCGAATTCACGATCTCCGTGAGCCGATTGGTTCAAGTTCATGAAATCCATATCGATACTTCCCCACGGAATTTCAGCATTGTATTGCGTGTGTAAATGACATAATGGTTTTTTAAGGATATTTAATCCCCCGATCCACATTTTTGCTGGAGAAAAAGTGTGCATCCAAGCAATAATTCCGATACAGTTTTTAGCAGAGTTTGCAGCCAAACATACATCTAAAATCTGCGAAGGCGATTTTACCACATCTTTATAAACCACTTTTACTGGAATTGAAGATGAAGCATCTAATCCTTTTGCAATAATCTGAGAATGTTCTGCTACTTTTCTAAGTGTTTCTTCACCGTATAATTCTTGGCTTCCTACTACAAACCATACTTCTTTTTGAGATATATCAATCATTTTTTATTTTGTTTCAAGTTTTCTTTGTTTCAAGTTTCAAGTTTGAAATGCGGAAAATCTTATTGTTATATTATTATTTTTGTTTTTGTTTGTTTCATGTTCCAAGTTTCACGTTCCAACAACTTGAAACAAAACAAACTTGAAACCTGAAACAAAATCATTACTGTCCGTAATACGAATCTTTTCCGTGTTTGCGGTTGTAATGTTTCTTTATTAATGAATCTTTTAATCTTGGTGCGTTTGGATTTATTTGTAAAGTCAGATACGCCATTTCTGCTACAACTTCCAAAACTTTACTGTTGTAAACCGCTTTTGCTGCATTTTTTCCCCAAGCGAATGGGCCGTGATTTCCAATCAGAATCATTTCCACTTCTTCGTAAGAAAGATTTTTTTCTTTGAAGCAATCTAGAATCTGAATTCCGGTATTGTGCTCATAGTTTCCTTCAATTAAAGAATCAGCCATTGGCGGTGCGCACGGAATATCAGCCGTTAAATGATCGGCATGAGTTGTTCCGAAAATCGGAATATCCAATTGAGATTGCGCCCAAGCCACAGAATATGTCGCGTGCGTATGCGCTACTCCGCCAATATTTGGCCAGTTTTTGTATAAGTAAGCATGCGTTTTGGTATCTGACGACGGACGCAGATTTCCTTCAATCACATTATTATCAAAATCAACAATTACAATATCTTCAGGTTTTAAGTCTTCGTAAGGAACACCGCTTGGTTTAATGGCAAAAACGCCTTTTTCCCTGTCTACGGCGCTTACATTTCCAAAAGTGTACACCACCAAATTCAATGCATTTAACTGCATATTGGCTTCGTAACATTCTTGTTTTAAATCTTTATATTGAGAGCTCATGTTGCGATATTTTAAGGTTTGGATCTGCAAAAGCACTTAGTTTTTCGTATCCTAAAAGCAGTTTATGATACGCTTCGACTTTGTCTGTCTGAGGGAAATATTCTCCGTCAAAATCACTTCCGATTTTCTGGCTTGCTTCGATTACATTTGGATAAATTCCAGCCGCAACCGCTGCGTAAATTGCTGCACCTAAAGCTGGAGTCTGATCTGAAGCTGCAATTTTGATTGGCTTATTTAAAACATTCGCCAAAGTCTGCATGATGAAAGGAGATTTACGAGCCACACCACCAATTCCGATTACGCTGTCTATTTTCACACCTTCTTCTTCAAAACGATCTACAATTTTCTTCGCTCCAAAACAGATTGCATTTACTAAAGCTTTGAAAATATGTGGTGCTTTTGTTCCTAAAGAAAGATTCGAAATTGCGCTTTTTAATTCTTGGTTGGCATCTGGAGTTCTTCGTCCGTTAATCCAGTCTAAAGCAATTGGAAGACTTTCTGAAACTGGAATTTTCTCCGCCTCTTTCGTCAATTCGACAATTAATTTATCGCTGAATTCTTCTCTTAATTGTTCTTTTTGAGCATCATTTAAAAGTGACGAAGAACCTAATAAATGTTCCGTCGGCCACATTAATAATTCTTTGTACCAAGCCAATAAATCTCCAAAAGCTGATTGTCCTGCTTCCAAACCAATAAATCCTGGAATCACAGATCCATCAACTTGTCCGCAAATTCCGCGAACGGTTTTTGTTCCAACCTCATCATAAGAACCAACTAGAATATCACAAGTTGAAGTTCCCATAACACGAACCAAAGTATTCTCTTCGATTTTAGCTCCAACTGCTCCAGAATGCGCGTCGAAAGTTCCAACAGCCACAACTGTTTCTGTCGAAAGTCCTAAACGATCTGCCCATTCTTTGCTTAAATTTCCGGCAACTAAATCTGAGGTATACGTTTCATAGTATAAGTTTCCGCGAAGCTGCGCTAAATAAGGATGTAATTTTTCTAAGAATTCAACTGGCGGTAATCCGTTCCAGTCTGTATGCCACATTGCTTTATGTCCTGCTGCACAACGGCTTCTTTTGAAGGTTTTTAAATCTTTATCTTCAATTAACAAATACGTCATTAAATCGCAGTGCTCCATCCAAGTGTGCGCCGCATTTCTAACTGCTTCATCTTGTCTTGTAACGTGAAGGATTTTTGCCCAAAACCATTCAGAAGAATAAATTCCACCCACATATTTTGTAACATCTTCTCCACCCCAGCTTACTGCCAGTTCGTTGATTTCGTTTGCTTCATTTATAGAAGTATGATCTTTCCATAAAACCATCATCGCATTCGGATTTTCTTCAAAACCTTTTGTTAATGCCAATGGCGTTCCATCTTTTGTAACTGGAACTGGAGAAGATCCTGTTGTATCAATACAGATTCCTTTTACTAACGAAGGATCTACTTTACTTTCTTTAACTACATTTTGAATCGTGATTTCCAATCCTTCGATATGATCCAGAGGATGCTGGCGAAACTGATTTATAGAGGCGTCACAATATTGCTTGTTTTTCCATCTTTTGTAATGAGAAACATTGGATGCCAATTCTTGTCCATTTTCAGCGTCTATCAGCACCGCACGAACAGAATCTGTTCCGTAGTCCAATCCTATTACATAATTTTTCATTCTATTTTATTTTTAAAATATTGACAAATATAGAGATAAATATTTCATAAGTGTACAAAAAACACTTAATTGAAATTGCATAATTCATTTTTGCTATAAATGCATTAAAACAGCATTTTAGCACCTTTTCAAAAAATAAATGTCAGTAATACATTTATAACATTGCGATTATTTCATCTAAAATCCAGAAAGTCGTATCTGTCCCGAAAAAATTTTAGTTATTAAATGTTATTTTCCCTCTAAAACCAATACCGAAAATGGCGGAATTGTAATTTCTAGCTTTCCTTTTTTGTTTTCAAAACCTTTAAAAGCAACTGGAATAATTTTGTTTGGATTTTCGAAAGAATTATAGTCCTGAAGTTTTTGAGAAGTAATTATACTTCCGGTAAAGTTTTTAACGCCCAAATCTTTTATGTCAATTTCGATTTTGTTCTTATTTACAGCATCAATATTCACTAACGAAATATGAACCAATCCGCTCGCATCTTTTGAAGCCGAAGCCGAAACTGCGGGGATGCTTTCTCCGTTAAAAGTATAAGAAGGCGATTTAAATTCGATCGGAATCAATTTAGCATCTTGATGCACACTGTACATTTTCATGACATGATAGGTTGGAGTTGTAATCATTTTTGCTTTATCGGTTAAGATTACAGCTTGAAGAACATTCACACACTGCGCTAGATTTGCCATTTTAACTCGGTCTGCGTGATTATTGAAAATATTTAATGTTGCACCTGCCAACACAGCATCTCTCATAGTATTTTGCTGATATAAAAATCCTGGATTTGTTCCTTTCTGAACTTCATACCAACCTCCCCATTCGTCTACAATCATAGCCACTTTTTTTTCTGGATCGTATTTATCCATAACAGCAGCATGTTTTGTCACTAATTCTTCCATTTTTAAAGCAGACTGCATCGTTAAGAAATACTCTTTTTCGGTAAAATCAACATCGGCACCTTTTTTGTCCCAATTGATTACAGCATAATGATGAACGCCAACACCACCAAGCATATTTAACGGAATATTTTTCATTAAAACTTCTGTCCAGTTGTAATCAGAACTGTTTGCTCCAGACGCAATTCTTGTGATTCCACCATTTCCCCAATCAGACATAAAAGTGGCAAACTTTTTATATTCGTTTGCGTAATAATCTGCGGTCATATTTCCTCCGCAGCCCCAAGCTTCATTTCCAATTCCCCAGTATTTTACTTTCCACGGCTCGGTTCTTCCATTTTTCTTTCGCATATCACTCATCGGACTTTTGCCTCCAAAATTGGTGTACTGTACCCAGTCTGCCAATTCCTGAACTGATCCGCTTCCAACATTTCCAGACAAATACGGTTCTGCCCCAAGCAATTCGCACATATTTAAAAAGTCATGCGTTCCAAAACTATTGTCTTCTGTAACTCCTCCCCACCATTGGTTTACAATCGTTGGGCGCTGTTCTTTCGGACCTATTCCATCCTTCCAATGGTATGTATCGGCAAAACATCCGCCTGGCCATCTTAAATTCGGAATTTTTAAATCTTTTAATGCTTTTACAATATCATTTCGAACTCCGTTGGTATTTGGAATTTTAGAAGTATCTCCAACAAAAAATCCACCATAAATACAATGTCCTAAATGCTCTGCAAAATGACCGTAAATATGCTTGCTAATAATAGGCGAATCATTATTGTTTTTTATCGAAATTGTAGTAATCTGAGAAAATGCGTACTGATAAAACAGTGCCAGCACCAAAAGGAAAAGTGGTTTTTTCATAATGTGGTTTAAATAGTAAGTAAGTTTTTTATAAGTCGATTTGAATATTTTTAAGTTTAAAAAAAGACTCAAACAGTATTTAAGTGTGTTTTAAACATTTGTAAATGTAGTTAAAAAAATGACTAATAGTCAATTTAACCATAATAAAAAACATATTTCTCAACAATTCCTTTAAAATAATTAGAAAGCAATATTTAAAAACCTATTAAAATAAAAAACTTTGCATAAATTTGGGCACTTCTAAGCCGAACAAAATTTTTATCCGCAATCCCCATAAATTGTAAACCAAAAAACACTTATTTCGTAACAAATTACAGTTAAGTGTAAATGTTACATTAATAAATTATGATACGATTTAAGAAGTTTATATATTTACCCATCCAAATTAATTATATATGCTAAATAGTTATAGCTCTGCTGATAAAGTTTTACTGGCGGTAGACTGCATCATTTTCGGATTTGACAATGATGGTCTGAAAATCCTTTTGATTCAAAGAGATTTTGAACCTGAAAAGGGAAAATGGTCCTTGATCGGAGGATTTCTAAAACATGATGAAGTTTTAGATGCTGCCGCAACTCGAATCTTAAATACATATACAGGTCTGAACGATATTTATATGGAGCAGTTGCATGCTTACAGCGAAATTGATCGTGACCCGGTAGAAAGAACCATTTCGGTTTCTTATTTTGCTTTAATTAATATCGAAAACCATAATGCAGAACTAATTAAAAATTATCACGCAGAATGGTTTCCTATTAATGATGCGCCAAACTTAATTTTTGACCACAATGAAATGGTTGAAAATGCCATTAAGAGGCTTCGCTACAAAACTTCGATCAAACCAATTGGTTTCGAATTGCTTCCTGAGAAATTCACAATGCGTCAGCTTTTAGAATTGTATGAAGCTATTTTGAGCAAAGAATTGGACAAAAGAAATTTCATCAGCAAAATTAATTCGCTTGAAATTTTAAATAAATTAGACGAAAAAGACATGCAATCTTCTAGAAAAGGTTCTTATTTATATACCTTTAATAAAGAGAAATACGAAGAGAAACTGCAAAACAATTTTGCACTCAATCTATAAGAATATATTTATTCTCTCGCAGATTTAAGAGATTTGGCTGATCAATTATCAAAAAAAGTCTGCTAAATCTGCGGGAGAAATTTATAGAGAATTCCTTACTATAAGAGCAGATTTGTTTTCGATCTGCTCTTTTATTCCCTGCAGAACCATATCGGCCAGAATTTTTCCCATTAATTCAAAATTGGTGGAAATCGTAGTGATTCCGTTTGCGGCAATTTTCTTCAATGGCGTTTCATTATACGATATAATGCCAAAATCCTCTCCTAATTTTAAGTTTCTACTCATTGCATTTTCTATCACCAAAAGCAAATCGCGATCGTGAGGAATAATATATAGATCTCCTAAGGCAATAGATTGATTGCTGAAATCTGAGATAATTTCATAATCAAAACTATAGGCTTGGCAAAACGATTCAAAACCCAATTTCATTCCTGGAGGTTCTCTAAAACCAGGAAAAATTAAAATCAGTTTTTTGTATTTTGACAATCGAGATTTGCCTTTCATTAAACCTTCGTAAATATCTTTTTGATGGTTTTGGTAGATCGCTGGAAACATTTTTAACTCAGGATTGGTCTGATCCAATATAATTACATCGCTTACTGGTAGGGTTTTTATCGAATCTGTAATGTCGCTTAAGTTCGTCGGCATAATAATATACCTTGTATAATTTCCATTACTGTCATTTATGAGTTTTTTGAAAACCTGAACATTAAAATGATGAAAGAAAATATCGACTTGAACATTTTTTCCGATGTTTTTTAAAAACGAATTATAAATATCTTCTTTGAAAATATTCAATTCGTCAAAAAGCAGGAAAATCTTCTGAGTTATAGTAATTTCAACGCTTTTAACATAATAGCCCTTACCAGGAATGGCGTAAATAATTCCTCTTTTCTTCAATTCGTCATACGCCAATAAAACCGTATCTCGCGATAAGGAAAAAGCCAGACAGACTTTATTTACAGATGGAAGCCTATCTCCTTTAATTAAATTTCCCTCTTCAATCGCTTTTTCGATTGAAAGAATTATCTGCTTATATTTTGGCAGACCAATAGTATTTTGAATTGAAATCACCCTTATGATAAAGTCATTTTGACTATTAATATTAAAAACTGGTAGGTACTGGTATGCAAATATAGAAAATGTTTCTACTTTTGGATTTCATTTTTGGTAAAAATTATATGGAAATAAAACACATATCGTATTTAAAAGAGATTCAAAATTGCAAATTGTTTGGTTTAATGCCCAATAAGGAAGAAATTTATTCATTTGATCTGGTTAACAAAAACGGAATGAAAGTTCAGATCATCAATTATGGTGCAACTGTAACTTCTATCCAAATTCCGGTAAACGGAAACTTAACAGATGTTGTATTAGGGTTTGACAATTTAGAATCGTATTTAGAATCATATAATTTACCAAGCGCTCCTTATTTTGGAACCACGGTTGGACGTTACGCTGGACGCATTCATAATGCTTCTTTCAGTCTTAATGGCACAAAATTTCAGCTTGATGGGAACAATAATGGAAATACGCTTCACGGTGGTGAAATGGGTTTTGGAAGAAAAGCTTGGAGCGTAACTGATGCTAAAAGTGGAGAAAATCCTTCTATAACTTTTGGGCTTTTGAGCGCGCATTTAGACGAAAATTTTCCTGGAGAAATGATCGTTTACCTGACATATACTTTAACAGAAGAAAACGAATTAAAATTAGAATATAAAGCTACGTCAACCGAAGATACTATTATCAACTTGACACATCACAGTTATTTTAACCTTGACGGACATGATGGTAATGTTTTAGAACAACAGATGTTCATCAAATCTGATAAAATGCTGGAAACAAATCAAGATAATATTCCAACAGGAAATTATACCAATTTGACGAATCATGATTTTGATTTTAGAACTGCAAAAAGTTGTCCGTTTCCAATAGACAATTCTTTTGTGGTAAATTCTAAAACCGAAATCGTAGCGCAATTAATCAGTTTAAAGAACAAACTGAGAATGAATGTTTACACCGATCAGCCAAGCGTACACATATATGTAGGCGGAAATTGTTTCGGAAAACTAAAAGGAAAAGAAAATGTCGATTACAACGCTCAAAGCGGAATTTGTTTTGAAACACAGAATTTTCCAGATGCACCAAATCAGGCTCATTTTCCTAATGCTGTTTTGAAAAAAGGGGAAGAATACACGCAGAAGACACTTTACAAATTTGAAACCATAAACTAACTATTTATACAATACCACAATTACAACAACTATAATGAATGATATTTTAATACAAAATACTGTTGCTTTTTTTGAGAAATCTTTCGGATCTTCTCCTCAAAAAACAGTACTTTCTCCAGGCAGAATCAACATCATTGGAGAACATATTGACTACAATGACGGTTATGTTTTACCTGCTGCAATTGACAAAGTGATTTGCTTTGCTTTTGCAAAAAACAACATTAATGCTTCCAAAATAATCGCTATCGATTTGAATGAAGAATTTGAAATTGACTTAACTCAGGAAGTAAAATTGAGTGATATCGTTTGGACAAATTATATTCGAGGCGTAATTAAACAATTACAAGACAACGGATTTTCTTTTGAAGGTTTCAATTGTGTGTTCAGCAGCAATATTCCTGTTGGTTCTGGATTATCTTCTTCTGCCGCTTTGGAGTGCGGAATGATTTTCGGAATCAAATCTCTTTTTGATTTAAAAATTGAGAAAAAAGACATTTCATTATTAGGACAAAAAGCAGAACACTGGGTCGGTATCAACTGTGGGATTATGGATCAGTTTTCTAGCGTTCATGGTCTTGAAAACAAAGTAATACAGCTGGACTGCAACACTTTAGATTTTGAATATCACAATGCCGACTTTAAAGATTATTCGCTGATTTTATTTGATTCTAATGTGAAACATTCGTTGTTTACATCAGAATACAATACAAGAAGAATTGAATGCGAAGAAGGTTTATCAATCATAAAAAATCATTTTCCAGAAGTAAAAACTTTTAGAAACGCTACAGAAGAACAGGTATTGAGCCTTAAAGATAAAATGACTGAAAAAGTTTTCAGCAGAGTTCATTTTGTAGTAAAAGAAATCAATCGTGTTATCAAAGCTTGTGAAGCTTTAGACCAAGGAAATATTGAGCTTTTAGGAGAACTGCTTTTTGAAACTCATTATGGTTTATCGCAAGAATATGAAGTAAGCTGCGAAGAACTGGACATGCTTGTTGATACGGCAAAAGAAGACGATGCCATTATTGGTTCGAGACTTATGGGAGGCGGTTTTGGTGGCTGTACCATTAATTTAGTTAAAAAAGGACATGAAAATGAGGTTAAGCGTAAGTTTTCGAAGCTTTATTTAGATACATTTGGAATTGAATTAAAATTCTATGATGTAAAAATCTCAAACGGAACAACGCTACTTTAAAACCACAACACTACAATGAAAAATTTTGACATTAACGAAGACCCGCACAGACGTTTCAATCCATTAATTAACGAATGGGTATTAGTTTCGCCTCATCGTGCAAAACGCCCTTGGCAAGGACAAAATGAAACTATTTCAACCGAAGAACTTCCTAAATATGACCCAACTTGCTATTTGTGTCCAGGAAACGTTCGTGCCAACGGAGCAAAAAATCCCGCATACGAAAGCAGTTTTGTTTTTGAAAATGATTTTGCTGCCATGAAACAGGACGAAATTATTTTTGAAGACGATATTAAACATACTTTTTTTAAGGCAAAACCAGAACAAGGAATTTCGAGAGTAGTTTGCTTTTCGCCAAGACACGATCTGACTCTTCCAGAGATGGAAATTGCTGATATTGAAAACATCATCAAAACTTGGCAGAAAGAATATACCGATCTAGGAAATATAAAATACATTAACCACGTTCAGATTTTTGAAAACAAAGGAAGTGTAATGGGCTGCAGCAACCCACACCCGCACGGACAAATCTGGGCACAGTCGTCTCTTCCTACTCAAGTTGAAAAAACACAAAACAGCTTAAAATCATACTTTGATAAAAATGACAGAACATTATTAGAAGATTATGTAAAAGCTGAATTGAAAGCCGGAGAAAGAATCGTAATTGAAAATGATCATTTTGTTGCGCTGGTTCCGTTTTGGGCAATTTGGCCATACGAAACGATGATTGTAAGCAAAAGAGCGGTAAACAAAATCACCAATTTTACTGCTGAAGAAAGCACTGCTTTCGCGAAAATCTTAAAACAGTTAACTACGAAGTACGACAATTTATTCAATACTTCATTCCCATATTCTTCAGGAATCCACCAATCGCCAACAGATGGTTTATTGCATCCAGAATGGCATTTCCACATGCATTTTTATCCGCCTTTGTTAAGATCGGCAACTGTAAAGAAATTTATGGTTGGATACGAAATGTTGGGCGAATCGCAACGAGATATTACTCCTGAAAAAAGTGCTGAAATTTTAAGACAACTTTCAGATGTACATTATAAAAGTCTGGTCAAAGCCTAGCAATTTATAGTCTCCAGAAAACCAAAAATAAAAATTTAACACATTTATCTTATTATAAATGTAAAAAACACATTTGCTAATGGTTGATTTCTAAATTTTTATTTTACATTTGGCTTCTGCTTTTATTTTCGCAAAAAAATAACAGAAATAAAACACATCTTGCATTTTTAACAAGATTTAACAACATAAAAACTGATTTTAAAACCACATAAACAAACAACCCTATAATAATTATTTAAAATACTACTAACAATGAACCAAAACCTCGCTTTCGCAGACTATGCGGTTTTTATTATTTACTTTATCGTAGTCTCTGTCTACGGTTACACCGTTTACCGCAAACGTAAACAGGACGAACATGATGCTAAAGCTTACTTTTTGGCTGAAGGAAATTTAACTTGGTGGGCAATTGGAGCTTCTCTTATTGCTTCTAATATCTCTGCAGAACAGTTCATCGGAATGAGTGGCGAAGGTTTCTTCTTAGGAATTGCTGTTGCTGCTTACGAATGGCTTGCTGCCGTTGCTCTTATTATTGTAGCGGTATGGTTTATTCCTGTATATCTTAAAAACAAGATTTACACGATGCCGCAATTCTTAAAAACACGTTACAATGAATCTACTGCGCTTATCATGGCAGTATTCTGGCTGTTTTTATATGTTTTTGTAAACCTTACTTCTATTTTATATTTGGGAGCAGTTGCTATTAATGGTCTTGCTGGTGGAGAATATCTGCATGTTATTATGTTAGGATTAGCCATTTTTGCTTTATTTATTTCTCTTGGAGGAATGAAAGTTGTGGCTTATACAGATGTTATTCAAGTTGCGGTTTTAATCATTGGAGGTTTGGTAACTTCTTATATCGCCTTGACAACT
Organism: Flavobacterium tistrianum; assembly: GCF_003254545.1. Taxonomy (GTDB): domain Bacteria; phylum Bacteroidota; class Bacteroidia; order Flavobacteriales; family Flavobacteriaceae; genus Flavobacterium; species Flavobacterium tistrianum. Next base: position 321,018 of record NZ_QJRH01000072.1, on the reverse strand, counting down.
GTTGGACAATATTTTGGCGTAGGCGAAAATGCAATTGCTGGTTTCAAAGTTTTAATGAAAGAAGCTCCTGAGCATTTCAAAATGATCATCCCAAAACCAACCGCTGCATCTTCTCAATTAGAAATCGATAAATATTTAACTTTCCCAGGATTGTTGTCTTACGCTGCTGGTATCTGGATCATCAACTTAAACTACTGGGGATGTAACCAATACATTACGCAAAGAGCACTTGGTGCTGACTTGCAGACTGCGCGTACAGGTATTTTATTTGCTGGTATGTTAAAATTATTAATGCCTCTTATCGTAATGCTTCCTGGTATTGCTGCTTATGTTTTATATACAAACGGACACTTGCCTCAACTAGTTGGAGGAAAAGATGGAGCTTATTCTGCTGTATTGACATTCCTTCCAACGGGATTAAAAGGACTTTCTGTTGCTGCGTTAACTGCTGCAATCGTAGCGTCTTTAGCTGGAAAAGTAAACAGTATTTCTACAATCTATACATTAGACGTTCATAAAAAATATATCCAGAAAGAAGCTGGTGAAAAACAACAAGTAAACATCGGTCGTATTGCCGTTTTTGTTGCCATGCTTTTAGCTGTTTTATTTACATGGAATGACATCTTAGGAATCGGTGGTGTTGGAGGATTTACATACATCCAAAAATATACTGGATTCATTAGCCCTGGAGTTTTTGCTATGTTCTTCTTAGGTATGTTTTGGAAAAGAACTACGGGATCTGCAGCCATTGTTGGAGTAATTTTAGGATTCTTATTATCTGTTTTATTCAACGAGTACGCTCCTTCATTATTTGGAAACGACACACTTTTATACACAGCTTACCCTAACGGAAAAGGAGCTTTTGAAATTCCTTTCCACATCTGTATGGGATTATCATTTTTATTTACAATGATTGCCATGATTCTAATAAGTTTCGCTGGACCAAAAGTAAACCCAAAAGCATTCGAGACAGAACCTGGAATGTTTAAAGTACAGCCACAAACTACAGTTTTAATCGTAATTACATTACTGATTATTGTGGCGCTTTATGTTAAGTTCTGGTAATAAATTATCAGTTCAATTCTCTCTTTTTACAGCTGTTGTTTGTCATGAACAACAGCTGTAAATTTTTTAAAGTATATTCATTGAATAAAAAATATAGCCACAGATTAAAAGGATTAAAAAGATTAAAATTTCTGTGAGAGTAAAATGTTGCCACGACTCTAGCGATAGCGAATAGGCGAAGCAATTACACTAATTTATTTTTCATAATTATTTTAAAATTGGTGCAATTGGTGCAATTCGTGCAATTCGTGGCAAAAACACAATGAAGAGAAAAAAATCCTTTTAATTCTTTTAATCTGTGGCAAAAAACAAACAGAATTTAAATTATAATACATAAATACCATGCAATTATCATTAACGCAAAAAATCATTATCGTTACGGGCGGCGCAAAAGGAATCGGTTTAGGAATCGTTAAGGTTTTAGCCGAAGAAAACGCTATTCCGTTTATCGTTGGACGTAACGAAAATGATAACATCAAAGCCGTAGAAGAATTAAAAGCCATTAGAAAAGAAGCGCATCAAGTTGCTGCCGATTTGACAAAACCTGAAGACTGCAAAAAAGCCGTTGAAGCCGTGATCGCAAAATTCGGCCGCATTGACGGATTGGTAAACAATGCCGGCGTTAATGACGGTGTTGGATTAGAAAACGGAAATTATGAAGATTTCGCTGCTTCGCTTCACAAAAATTTAGTACATTATTATTTAATGGCGCAACACGCACTTCCGTATTTGAAAGAATCAAAAGGTGCAATTGTAAACATCGGTTCTAAAACTGCCGAAACAGGTCAAGGCGGAACCTCAGCGTATGCTGCTTCAAACGGTGGTAGAAATGCCTTAACCAGAGAATGGGCTGTTGAATTATTGAAATACAGCATTCGCGTAAACGCTGTAATCGTGGCTGAATGCTATACGCCACTGTACGAAACATGGATTAACACTTTCGAAAATAAAGAAGAAAAACTAGCCGCGATTACCAAAAATATTCCGTTAGAAAACAGAATGACAACTGCTGAAGAAATTGCAAATATGGTAGTTTTCCTCCTTTCAGAAAAATCAAGCCATACTACTGGACAGATTATTTATGTTGATGGAGGTTACACACATTTAGATCGATCTATTTAATTTTTTTTTTGCAATTTTTTTCGCCACGAATTCACGAATTTTTATAAATCATAATTCGTGAAATTAAAGCTAATTTCACACAAATATACTTCATCATTTTAATTCGTGAATTTGTGGCTATTTTTTTTTACGAATTGAGCAAAATTTATATAGCACTATTCTTAAAATCTGAAGGCGTCATTCCTTTACACTTTTTAAATAGTTTATTAAAGTTGGAAGCTGTTTTATACCCACAAGCATAGGCGATTTCAGACATGTTTTTATCAGTTTCCAAAAGCAATTTACAAGCATTCGAAATTCTGATTTCGTGCAGATAATCAACAAAATTTTTCTTTGTTTTTACTTTAAACATTCTGCAGAAAGAAGTCCGCGTCATATTCGCGACAGCGGCAATTTCTTCTAAGGAAATATTCTTTTTATAATTCTTATTTACATATTGAAAAACCTCCGAAAGACGATCTACTTTTGAATCTTTTTGCATCAAAGAATAAATTTCATCATTGATATAAATCTTGTCCTGACTTTCAGAAAGAATAGACAAAATCTCAAAAAGTCCAACAATAACTTCGAAGTCTTTTTTAGAAACCAATTTCTCCAGTTTTTTAGCAATTTGTTTATTGGTTTTTCCAATAATCGAAATTCCCTTTCCAGCCTGAAAAAAAAGCTCGTTGATTTTTTGAGTTTCTTTTAATTCGTAAAAAGTCGGTCCGAAAATATCTTTATGAAAATATGCGACAATTGAATTGGCTCTTAAATCTTCAATTCCCTGATAATATTTTTCATCATTCAGCCAAACATGCGGAATATCAGAACCTAAAAAAACCATATCTCCAGGCTCAAAAGGCATTACCGAATTTCCGATAATTCGTTTTCCAAAACTCTCTTTTACATACACCAACTCCAGTTCTGGATGTGAATGAAAAGGCGCTTGAAAAAAAGGTTCGATACGATTGAGCACCGAAACTTTTGTATTGAGATAAGACGCTATTTTGGTTTGTTCCAATTTCATACCACAAAGATAATTAAAGATTAGATACGGATAATATTGGACTATTAACCAATGTGTAAAAACCCTAATTTTATTTTTCGTTAACTGCGCGAATTCTATACAAAATCAGAAGATTAAAATGTTATAAAATGAAAAGCAGTGACATCAAAAAAAGAAAAAAAACAACAACACAATGTCTGAGAATAACACAAAAAAACTGGTTGTAAAACTGCATCCAGACGATAATGTATTGGTTGCCTTAACCGATCTTCAAAAAGGCGAAACCATTCATTTTGAAAACGAAACTTACGTTTTACAAGACCTCATCAAAGCCAAACATAAATTCTACATGCAAGATATGAAGCAGGGAGAAGAAGTAAATATGTACGGCGTTTTGGTTGGAAAAGTGCAAAATGATGTGGCAAAAGGAAGTTTAATGACGACCGAGAACTTAAAACACGCCGCAGATCCTTACGCTTACAGAAATGCTTCATACGAATGGAATGCACCTGATGTTTCAAAATTCGAAAATAGAACTTTTAAAGGTTACAAAAGAAAAGACGGACGCGTTGGAACGGCCAATTACTGGCTTTTTATCCCAACTGTTTTTTGTGAAAACAGAAATTTGGATGTTATTAAAGAAGCCTTACACAAACAATTGGGTTATGCTGTAACGGATAAATACAACCAATTTACGCACGAATTATTGGAAGGTTATTTGAACGGAAATGACATTAACGATATTCATATTGAATTGAATCCAACTCCAAAAAATAAACGAGTTTTTGAAAATGTAGACGGAATTAAATTCTTAAATCACCAAGGCGGCTGTGGCGGAACGCGTCAGGATGCTTCTACTTTGAGCGCCTTATTGGCTTCTTATGCAAACCACCCGAACGTTGGCGGAATCACACTTTTGAGTTTAGGATGCCAGCATTTGCAAGTTCAGGATTTTGTAAATGATGTAAAAAGACAAAATCCAGATTTTGATAAACCGTTGTTTATTTTTGAACAGCAGCAAACAGAAAGCGAAGAAGTTCTGATTACAAATGCCATCAAAAAAACTTTTGAAGGTTTGATCGAAATCAATCAATACGAAAGAACGGAAGCGCCTTTAAGCGATTTATGCATTGGTGTAAAATGTGGCGGAAGCGACGGTTTCAGCGGAGTTTCTGCAAACCCTGCGGTTGGATATACTTCTGATTTGGTTGTGGCTTTAGGCGGAAAAATTCTTTTGGCAGAATTCCCAGAATTATGTGGTGCCGAGCAGAATTTAATTGACAGATGTATCACAGAAGAAAACGCTAAAAAATTCATCGATTTAATGGAATCTTATGATGAACTTGCTCATAAAGTGGGTTCAGGTTTCCACATGAATCCTTCTCCAGGAAACATCAAAGACGGATTAATTACAGATGCGATTAAAAGCGCGGGAGCAGCCAAAAAAGGCGGAACTTCACCTGTTGTTGATGTTTTAGATTATACCGAATTGGTTACAAAACCAGGATTAAGTTTGGTTTGTACGCCAGGAAATGACGTAGAAGCAACGACTGGAAAAGCAGCTTCCGGAGCAACTTTAATTTTGTTTACAACGGGATTAGGAACACCGACAGGAAATCCGGTTTGTCCTGTAATTAAAGTCGCTACGAATTCTGTTTTGGCAACCAGAATGAAAGATATTATCGATATTGACTGCGGACCAATTATCAGTGGTGAAAAATCTATTGAAGAAATGGGCGAAGAAATTTTAGAATATTGCATCAAAGCGGCAAGCGGAGATATTATTCCGAAAGCAGTTCAATTAAACCAAGACGATTTTATTCCGTGGAAACGTGGGGTATCTTTATAATTTAATTAATAAATCATTAAACACATATAATATGTTTTCATTACAAAATAAAAAAGCAATTATCACAGGAGGCGGAAGCGGAATTGGGAGAGCGATTTCTGTTTTATTTGCTAAGCAAGGAGCTGAAGTTCACATTTTAGAATTGACGGAAGAAAGCGCAAAAGAAACTGTTGAAGAAATTAAATCAAATGGAGGAACTGTTTTTGCTCATGCATGCGACGTTTCAAACCACGAACAGGTAAAATCAGCTTTCGAGAAAATCGGAAATATCAATATATTGGTAAACAATGCGGGAATTGCTCACGTTGGAAAAGTAGACACTACTTCTGAATCTGATTTTGATAAAATCATGAATGTAAACGTAAAGGGAGTTTACAACTGTCTTCATGCTTCGATTCCTGCTTTAAGAAACTCTGGCGGAGGCGTCATTTTGAACTTGGCATCAATTGCTTGCTGGGTCGGAATTCCTGATCGTTTTGCTTATTCTACTGCAAAAGGAGCGGTTATGGCCATGACTTTATCGGTCGCAAAAGATTATTTGAATGATAAAATCAGATGTAATTCTATTTCTCCTGCAAGAGTTCACACGCCTTTCGTAGATGGATTTATTGCTAAAAATTATCCTGGAAAAGAAGTGGAAATCTTTGAAAAACTATCACAATCACAGCCAATCGGTCGTATGGGAAAACCGGAAGAAATCGCAACTTTAGCGTTATTCTTATGTAGTGACGAATCGTCTTTCATCACAGGTTCAGATTACCCAATTGATGGTGGATTCATTAAATTAAATAACTAAATTTTATTTTGCCACAGATTTAAAGGATTAAAAGGATTTAAAAAAAACTGCTCGATCTGCAAAATCTGCGTGCAAAAAAAATTAAGCCACAAATTTCACCAATTTACACAAATTCCAATTCGAGAAAATTAGTGCAATTCGTGGCAAAAAAAAATTAAACACAGTTTTAAAAAATCCTTTTAATCTTTTATCCCGATAACTATCGGGAGTGATAAAAAAAACAATACACATTACTAAAAAAATTAAAATATGAAACTTATTAGATTCGGAGAAGAAGGAAAGGAAAAACCAGGAGTTTTACTAAATGAAAAAAGATACGATGTTTCGTCTATTGTAACAGATTACAACGAAGCTTTTTTTGAAAATGACGGTTTAGCAAAATTAGAAGAAGCTTTAAAAAGCAATCCCTCTCTTCCAGAAGTAAGCGATTCAGTTCGTTTAGGTTCGCCAGTTGCGCGTCCGTCAAAAATTATCTGCATAGGATTAAATTATGTAGATCACTGTGAAGAAACTGGTGCTGCTATTCCGACAGAACCCATTATTTTCTTTAAGTCTACTACTTCTTTATGTGGACCAAATGACAATTTGATCATTCCAAAAAACAGCGAAAAAACAGACTGGGAAGTAGAATTGGCATTTGTTGTAGGTAAAAAAGCAAGTTATGTTTCTGAAGAAGATGCACCAAACTACATCGCTGGATATTGCCTTTTGAATGATTATAGCGAAAGAGCTTTCCAATTGGAGCGTGGCGGACAATGGGCTAAAGGAAAAGGAAACGACACTTTTGCTCCGCTTGGGCCAATTATGGCAACTCCAGAAGAAGTTGGTGATGTTAATAATCTAAAAATGTGGCTTACTGTAAACGGAAAAACGTTCCAAAACAGTAATACTTCAAACTTGATTTTTAAAATTCCATTTTTAGTACATTATTTAAGCCAGTTTATGACATTGCTTCCTGGCGATGTAATTAGTACAGGAACTCCTCCGGGAGTTGGATTAGGAATTAAACCAGATCCAATTTACATTAAAGCTGGTGATGTAATCGAATTAGGAATTGAAGGTTTAGGCACAAGCAAACAAACTGCTGTAGCTTACCAAGGATAAATTTTAGATTATGGCAGCGCAAAAATTCTGTTTGGCCTTAGACTTAAAAGATGATGCAGACTTAATTGCAGAATATAAAAAACTGCATGAAAACGTCTGGCCAGAAATTAAAAAAAGCATTCAAGATTCTGGAATTGAAGTTCTGGATATTTATTGCACTGGAAACCGATTATTCATGATCATCGAAGCAGATGCCGATTTTACTTTTGAAAAGAAAGACCAAGCCGACGCTTCAAACGAGAAAGTTAAGGAGTGGGAAACCTTAATGTGGAAATTCCAACAAGCTTTACCTTGGGCAAAACTAGGGCAAAAATGGATTGTAATGGATAAGATTTTTGGATTATAACTTCTAACTTTCTCAAAGGATAAAAAAAGGATTTCAACTTTGGAATCCTTTTTTGTTTTGAAGCAAAATGAAATTAAAACTTTAATGTAAAATAAATTATATATTCATCCTTTTGATTATTTTAGTCGCATAAAAATCAAACCTAATTAACCAAAAAAAATGAAAAAACTAATTATCGCGTGCTTCTTTATTTCAGGAGCAATGTTTGCTCAGGACATTAATATTGTTCAAGGAAATTTTGACTTTTTAAAAGATCAAAAAGAAATCAATACCGTATTTGATTATAGTAATTTTACTATGATGAAGGAGAAAAAGTCTGAAGCACAATACGTAAAAGAGCACAAAGCAGATTTAGATGAAAAGGCAAAAGGAAATGGAAATCTTTGGGAAAAAAGATGGATTGTGGCAAAAGACCAAATATGGACTCCAAAATTTTTGGAAATTGCAAATATTGTTTTGACTAAAGAAAAGAAAGACTTAAATTTTCAAGAAGGAATAAATTCACCTTATACTTTAATTGTACAGGCAGTTTGGATTTATCCGGGCTGGGATGCTGGAATTATGAAACAGCCAGCAAAAGTAACAACCAATTTAAAATTTGTTGAAACAGCTAACAAATCAAACGTCTTATTAGAAATTAACAGTGAAGAGGCTCCAGGAGACCAATGGGGAAGCAATTTTAACAATGAAACCCGAATTGGCGAAGGATTTGCAAAAACAGCAAAAACAATGTCTAAGCTTATAGCGAAAAAAGCATATAAATAAAAAAAAGCCCTGATTATTCAGGGCTTTGTTCTTTTTGCATATTTAATAAATAGGCCATATTAGCTATTACGTGATCATGTTTTTTGACAAACGAATTTTCTTCGTTCCAAACATAACCTGCTAAAACTGCACATATTTTTTCTTTTACTTCTGGATTTTCTGGCTGATGGAAGAATAATGTCTGCAGATTTCCTGTATACCATTCTTGCACGTAAGTGGTGAAAACAGCAATTCCGCGTTTCATGTATTGTGTAAATTCAACTTCCCAATCAACAGGAATTCCTTGTGATTCTTTCAAATATAATTTTGCTGCCAACATTCCAGATTCGGTTGCAAAAGCTACACCCGAAGAGAAAACTGGATCTAAGAATTCAGAACTGTTTCCTGTTAAGGCAAAACCATCGCCATACATTCTTTTTACAGCTCTTGAGTAGTTTTCTAATTTAACTGGTTCAAATAAAAATTCTGTTCCAGCAAATCTTTTAATATAATAATCTGATTTCTGAATGGCATTTCGCAACGCCTCAGCATTATCTTTATTTTCAGAAAGTGAATTGATAAAATCTGTTGGCCCGACAACACCCAAACTTGTGTTTCCGTTAGAGAACGGAATTACCCAAAGCCAAACTTCGGTTTCTAGAATATCAAACGAAATTTGGGTTCCCTCTACTCCTTCTTCTCTATTAATATCTTTAACATGCGTAAAAATAGAAGAATGCGGATCTAATTTTGAAGGCGTATCCAAATCTAAAAGTCTTGGCAATACTCGTCCGTATCCGCTCGAGTCGATGATAAATTTAGCGTGGATTTCTTTTAAATTTCCATCTTTATCTTTTACAATAGTTTTTGAATTTTTCCCTTCAAAAGAAACTTCCAGAACTTCTGTTTCAAATTCTAGGTCGATACCTTTTCTTATCACTTCTTGAGCCATTGTATTGTCAAAATCAGCTCTTGGAACCTGCCAAGTCCAGTCCCAGCCTTCTCCAAATTTTACACTGAAATCAAAATTGCAGATTTCTTCGCCTCTAATAAAACGAGCGCCTAATTTTTTTTCAAAGTTCATCGCGTCAAGGGCGTCAAACAATTCTGCCTCAGCAAAATGGTCCATCACGCGCGGAATAAGGCTTTCGCCAACAACAAGTCTCGGAAACTTCGTTTTTTCTACAACTTTAACCTTTACGTTGTTCTTAAAAAGATACGATGCCGAAACACATCCAGACGGTCCTGCACCAATCACTAAAACATCAACAAACTCCTTTGTCATATTAGAATTATTATCATTAATTAACCTACATTTGCCATCATCAAAATAACTACATTTATTTTGATAAATAAAATTAAATTAGCACAACCAAAATCGATTTGATGAATACAATAAATGAATATCTAAGTTTAGCAGAATTTGAAGCCATAATCTTTGGAAAAAACAAAGTTGCCATAAGCGATGTGGTCTTAAATCGAGTAAACGAAAGTTTTAATTTCTTAAAAGAATTCTCAGGAAACAAAGTAATCTACGGAGTAAATACAGGATTTGGTCCAATGGCTCAATATAGAATTAAGGAGTCAGATCAAATTCAATTGCAATACAATTTAATCAGAAGCCACTCTTCTGGAACTGGAAAACCTTTAAACGCTGAGTGCGCAAAGGCAGCAATTTTAGCTCGATTAAATACACTTTCTTTAGGAAATTCAGGAGTTCATTCTTCTGTTGTTCATTTAATGGCAGAATTAATCAATAGAGATATTACGCCTTTAATTTTTGAACACGGTGGTGTTGGTGCCAGCGGAGACTTGGTACAGCTATCACATTTAGCTTTGGTTTTAATTGGCGAAGGCGAAGTATTTTATAAAGGTGAAAGACGCGCAACTGCAGAGGTTTTCGAAATCGAAGGGTTAAAACCAATTCAAGTAGAAATTAGAGAAGGTCTAGCGTTAATCAACGGAACTTCTGTAATGACAGGAATTGGAGTGGTAAATGTTCATTATGCAAAAAAATTATTAGACTGGTCATTAAAAGCTTCTTGTGCAATTAACGAATTGGTTCAAGCTTATGATGATCATTTCTCAGAAGAATTAAACCAAACAAAACGTCATAAAGGACAGCAGGAAGTTGCTGAAAGAATGAGACAAAATCTTTCTGACAGTACTTTGATCCGTAAAAGAGAAGACCATTTATATTCTGGTGAAAATACCGAAGAAATCTTCAAAGAAAAAGTTCAGGAATATTATTCATTACGTTGTGTTCCTCAAATTCTTGGGCCAGTTTTAGAAACTATTAATAATGTTTCTTCTATTCTAGAAGACGAATTTAACTCGGCAAACGACAACCCAATTATAGACGTAAAAAACAAACACGTTTACCACGGCGGAAATTTCCACGGAGATTATATTTCGCTAGAAATGGATAAACTGAAAATCGTTATTACGAAATTAACAATGTTGGCAGAACGTCAATTGAATTATTTATTGAACTCTAAAATCAACGAAATTCTTCCTCCATTCGTAAACCTAGGAACTTTAGGTTTTAATTTCGGAATGCAGGGCGTTCAGTTCGTCGCAACTTCAACAACTGCCGAAAACCAAATGTTATCAAACCCAATGTATGTGCATAGTATTCCAAACAACAATGACAATCAAGACATTGTAAGTATGGGAACCAATGCTGCGGTTATTACATCAAAAGTTATCGAAAACTCATTCGAAGTTTTAGCTATAGAATTAATTACAATTGTTCAGGCAATTGATTATTTAGGACAGAAAGATCAAATTTCATCTACAACTAAAAAATGGTATGACGATATCAGAAATATAATTCCAGAATTTAAGGAAGATCAAGTAATGTATCCTTTTGTTCAAAAAGTAAAAGATTATTTGATCAACAGTTAAAAATCTTTATTTCACAGTATTAATATTGAATCTTAAAATCATGAAAAAGTCACTTGTTTTTTTATTGCTAAGTTGCATTCAATTTGTTAATAGTCAAGAATTAGCATTAGTTAAGAAAAATTCCAAAATTGGATATCTGTCTAAAGATGGATCTTTTAAAATTGAACCTCAATATAAATCTGCCAGAAGTTTTTCTGAAGGTTTAGCCGCTGTAGAAAATGGCGGAAAATGGGGATTTATCGATGCAAAAGGAGCTTGGGTAATTCCAGCAGATTTTAAAGATGCTAAAGATTTTAACAGCGGAATTGCAGTTGTACAAAAAGACAAAGATTGGGTTTACATTAATACTAAAGGAGAAATTCAAAAAGCACCAGCTTCCGAAAAATTATTTGATTTTAATGATGGCGTTGCTTTTATCAGACAAAACAATAAAGTGGGTCTGATCAATAACAAAATGGCGGTTGTTTTAGAACCAAAATACGATCAGATCAAACCTTTTGAAAATGGTTATGCCAGAGTGGAACTAAACAAAAACTGGGGAATTATTGATACTAACGGAAAAGAATTGGTTGAACCTATTTATGCCGAAGTTGGAAATTATTTTAAAGGTACAACTTGGGCAAGAAAAGACAAAACTTTCGGATTGGTAAGTGGCGGAAAATTTATTCCAGTTGATGGAGCTGAAAAAATCTGGGATTTTGAAACTCAAGATTTGACTTATGCTAAAAAGAATGGAAAAATCGGTTACATCGATTTAAAAGGAAATTGGATTATTCTTCCTATTTATGATAAAGGAAAAGCATTCTCAAAAAACCTAGCTCCAGTTTTGGTTGGAAAAAAATGGGGATTCATCAATCCAGAAGGAAAATTTGTAATTGAGCCTACTTACAATGATGCAGAAGTTTTCAGTGCAAACGGTCTGGCTCCAGTAAAAGAAAGCAATTGGGGATTTATCAACGAATCTGGAAAATTGGTAATCCCAACTCAATATGGTATCACAACAAATGCTATTATTGCAATGTTTACACAACAAGATAAAGGATTTATTGGTGGTGTTGCCAGAGTAAAAAACGAAGGAAAATGGGGATTTCTTAAACCTGACGGTACAGTTTTAGCCAATCAGTGGTTTGAAAATGCCGAACTGTTTTCTAAAAGTGCAGAAAAACCTCAGCCAGCTGCAGCTCCTGTTTCTGCTGAAAAACCAAAACAAGAAACTAAGACAGCGACAAAACCAACTGCAAAACCAGCAACGAAAAAAAAGAAATAGTATTTATCTCCAAATAAATTAGAACTTTGCATAAATGAAATCGCGTTTTTATAAGGCGGTTTCATTTATTATGAATAAAAAACAAAACCTACATTAAATGAAATGTGTATTAGTAACAGGCGGTTCGAGAGGAATTGGAAGTGCGATTTGTAAAAAACTTGCCGTAGAATCCGATTATCATATTCTGATTAATTATCATTCGAATAAAACAGCTGCCGAAGAAACATTACAAGAAGTACAAAAATTAGGCGCAACAGGCGAAATCTTAGGATTTGATGTTTCTAATTTTGAAAACGTACAAAATGTTCTAACTGCTTGGCAGGAAGCTAATCCTGAAAAATTAGTTGAAGCAATTGTAAACAATGCCGGAATCACAAAAGATGGTCTTTTTATGTGGATGACTCCAGAAGACTGGAATGGTGTTATGAATACAAGTGTAAACGGTTTCTTTAATGTTACACAGTTTTTTATTCAAAAAATGTTACGCAACAAATACGGCAGAATCGTAAATATGGTTTCGGTTTCTGGAGTAAAAGGAACTGCAGGACAAGCCAATTATTCGGCTGCAAAAGGTGCCATTGTTGCGGCTACAAAAGCTTTGGCTCAAGAAGTTGCAAAACGAAATATTACTGTAAATGCTGTCGCTCCAGGTTTCATTAGAACCGATATGACGAGCCAACTGGACGAAAAAGAATTATTAAAATTAATTCCTGTTAACCGTTTTGGCGAAGCAGAAGAAGTGGCAGATTTGGTAAGCTTTTTGATTTCTAAAAAAGCAAGCTATATTACAGGAGAAATTATCAACATAAATGGCGGAATATATTCTTAAAGAATACTATGTTTGCGAAGTTTATTTTTAAGTTTTTTACTTAACAAAAAAAATGCTCGCAAAGTCGCAGAGTCGCAAAGGTTCTTTTTTAAAGTCCTTTTTAAATAAAACTTTGCGACTCTGCGACTTTGCGAGATTAAAAAATAAAAACTTTGTGCCTTTGTTTTAAAAATTACACTTTAAGGATAAAAAATTACTTTTGAAAGACGATGAATAGACGAGTTGTAATTACTGGAATGGGAATTTATTCTTGTATCGGAACTTCTTTGGACGAAGTAAAAGATTCGTTATACGAAGGAAAATCTGGTATTCAGTTTGATTCTGAAAGAAAAGAATTTGGTTTTCAATCAGCCTTGACGGGAATGGTTCCGAAAGCCGATCTTAAAAACTTATTGACTAGAAGACAACGTATGAGCATAGGTGAAGAAACCGAATATGCTTATATGGCCACTATAGAAGCTTTAAAAAATGCTAACATTGATGATGCATTTTTTGATGATCATGAAGTAGGTATCATGTACGGAAACGATAGTGTTTCTAAAGCAATCATTGACGCAACAGATATTGTACGCGAGAAAAAAGACACTGCTCTTATTGGTTCTGGCGCTATTTTCAAATCGATGAACTCTACGGTTACGATGAATCTTTCTACGATTTTTAAACTTCGTGGAATCAATCTTACCGTTAGTGCAGCATGTGCCAGCGGTTCTCACTCAATTGGTTTGGCTTATTTTTTAATTAAAAGCGGTTTTCAAGACATTGTAATTACTGGCGGAGCACAAGAAATTAATAAATATGCCATGAGCAGTTTTGACGGATTAGGCGTTTTTTCTAACAGAGAAGGCGATCCGACAAAAGCTTCAAGACCTTTCGATACAGGTCGCGACGGATTAATTCCGAGTGGCGGGGGAGCAACTTTAATTCTAGAAAGTTACGAATCTGCCATTGCACGTGGAGCCAATATTATTGCAGAAATTGGCGGTTACGGATTTTCTTCAAACGGCGGACATATCTCAACTCCAAACGTTGAAGGACCAGCCACAGCAATGAAACGTGCGCTTGATGATGCAAAATTAGAAGCTTCAGATATTGAATATATAAATGCTCATGCAACCTCTACTCCTGTTGGAGACGCAAACGAAGCAAAAGCTATTTTTGAGGTTTTTGGAGAAAAAAATCCTCCAGTGAGTTCTACAAAATCTATGACAGGCCACGAATGCTGGATGGCAGGAGCTAGCGAAATCATTTATTCTATCCTAATGATGCAGCACGATTTTATCGCGCCAAACATCAATTTGGAAAACCCAGATGAAGATGCGTCAAAATTAAATTTAGTTAAAACTACGTTAAACAAAAAATTTGACATATTTTTGTCCAATTCTTTCGGTTTCGGAGGAACCAACTCTGCGTTGGTGGTTAAAAAGTTTAAATTGAACAATGAATAAAGAAGAGATTATAGCAAAAATTAATGGTTTTTTAGTTGATGAATTTGAAGTTGATAATGACGACATTGAACCAAATGCTAATTTAAAAGATACACTTGGGTTAGACAGTCTGGATTATGTTGACTTAGTCGTTTCAATAGAGGCAAACTTTGGTGTAAAACTAGTTGAAGCAGATTTTGTTGGAATTTCTGATTTTCAAAGTTTTTATGACTTAATCGAAACTAAAATCAAAGCCAAATCAGCTTAAATGAGTCAATGGGATGGTAAATCCAAAGGAACTGTATTAGGTTATAAAATATTCGTTTTTTTAATTCAAAAAGCGGGTGTGAAAGCTGCTTATGTCTTACTTTATTTTGTTGCTTCTTATTATTTTTTATTTCTAAGAAAAAGCAACAGAGCCATTTTCTATTATTTTAAAGAAAGACTTCAATACTCCTATTTCAAATCCAAAAAAATGGTTTTCAAAAGCTATTATACTTTTGGACAGACCATTATTGACAAAGTTTCCATTTCGGCAGGAATGCGAAATAAATTCACCTATGAATTTGACGGAATAGAAATACTAAAAAAATTACTCGCTGAGAAAAAAGGTGGCGTGTTAATTAGCGCTCATGTTGGTAATTTTGAAATTGCAGAACATTTTCTGGGAGACATTGACCTTAATTTCCAAATCAATCTTGTTACAACAGATTTAGAGCATTCTGCCATTAAAAATTATCTGGAAAGCGTTTCTCAAAAACCAACCGTAAAATTTATTATCATCAAAGAAGATCTCTCTCATATTTTTGAGATCAATGCCGCTTTGGCCAAAAACGAATTAATCTGCTTTACAGGCGATCGTTATTTTGAAGGAACTAAATCTCTTTCTGAAAACTTGCTTGGCAAAGAAGCCAATTTTCCTGCAGGGCCATTTTTAATTGCTTCGCGATTAAAAGTTCCAGTAGTTTTTGTTTACGTAATGAAAGAACCAAATCTTCATTATCATTTGTACGCAAGAGAAGCCGAAGTAAAACACCGCGACGAAAAAGCGCTTTTGAAGGAATATTTAAAAAGCGTAGAAAGCATCTTGACCCGTTATCCATTACAATGGTTCAATTATTTTGATTTTTGGAACCAGTTAGCAAACAAAAATTCATTGTCAAAATAGCATCAAACAAACACTTTTCAGTTTAGTTTTTTTCAATAAATCAAAAAATTGGGAATTCTATGTCATTGGTTGAAATAAGAAAATTCGTTTAAATAAATTTACTTACTTTTGCGAACCACCAAAGCCAAAAGACCTAAATGAAAAATGTTCTCGTAATTTATTATACACAATCTGGACAATTGGAATCTATTGCAAGAAATATTGCAAAACCATTTCTAAATTCAGACGAAATAAATCTCACATTTCACGAAATACAATTAGAAAAACCGTTCCCATTTCCTTGGAACAAAGAATCATTTTTTGATGCATTTCCAGAATCATTTTTACAGATTCCAACAGCATTAAAACCTGTTCCAGAAGAAATCCTAAATACAAAGTTTGATCTAGTTTTATTTCATTATCAGGTTTGGTATTTATCGCCTTCAATTCCGATCAATTCCTTTTTGAAAAGTAACGATGCCAAGAAAATTTTGAACAATACGCCTGTTATTACTATCAGCGGTTCAAGAAATATGTGGATTATGGCTCAGGAAAAAATCAAAGTTTTACTGAGAAAAGCCAATGCCAATTTGGTTGGAAATGTAGCTTTGGTAGACCGCGTTGGAAATTTAATCAGCGTGATTACAATTGTAGAATGGATGTTTTCTGGAGTTAAGAAAAAATATTTAGGTATTTTTCCGCTTCCGGGAGTTTCAGAAAAAGACATACAAGAATCGAGTCAGTTTGGAGAAATCATGCTTGATTCTTTACAAAAAGACAATTTAACGCAATTACAGCCAAAATTGGTCGAGGCAGGCGCTGTAAAAATAAGTTCCTATTTAGTTACTGTTGACAAAACGGCCAATAAAATTTTTAATAAATGGTCAAACATCATTTATAAAAATCAAAAAAAACGAAAACAGCTGCTTAAAGTATTTAATGTTTATTTATTCCTTGCGATATGGTTAATTTCACCAATAGTGTATATATTGCACCTTATTACCTATCCGCTTAAGTTAAAAACTATAAAAAAGGAAACTCAATATTATCAGGGAGTTTAGAAGACGAAATTTAGATTATGTTTGAAGTATATATTACAAAAGCTGCAAAATATTTGCCAAACGAAGCCGTTTCAAATGACGAAATGGAAGCCTACTTGGGCCTTATCAATGATACTGCTTCTAAAGCAAGACGTATTATTTTGCGCAACAATAAAATTACAAGCCGATATTACGCTGTTGACAAAGACGGAAAAAGCACACACAGCAATGCCGAATTAACAAGAAATGCCATTTTACCATTATTCGACGAAAATTTTACGCCTCAAGATGTAGAAGTACTTTCATGCGGGACCTCAACTCCTGACATATTTCTGCCTTCGCATGCTGCGATGGTTCACGGTCTTCTAAAAAACAAATCGGTAGAATTAAACTCTTCAACAGGAGTTTGCTGTGCCGGAATGAACTCTCTTAAATTTGGTTTTCTTTCTATAAAATCTGGAAATTCAAAAAATGCAATCTGCACAGGTTCTGAAAAAGTTTCGACTTGGCTGAATGCTCAAAAATACAATCACGAGGCCGACAATTTAAAAAGCCTTGAAGAACAGCCAATTATTGCTTTCAAAAAAGATTTCCTTCGTTGGATGTTATCTGACGGTGCTGGAGCTTTTTTATTAGAAAATAAACCAAGAGGACCTATTTCGCTAAAAATCGAATGGATGGAAGCTTTTTCGTATGCGTACGAATTGGAAACTTGCATGTACGCTGGAGGTGATAAATTGGAAAATGGAGAAATTAAAGGCTGGAGCGATTATTCTCCAGAACAATGGCTAAACGAATCTGTTTTTTCTATAAAACAAGACGTTAAATTATTAGATGAATTTATCCTGTCAAAAGGTGCAGAAAGCATGAAAGAGGCAATGGATAAAAACAATATTAAATCGGAAGATATCAATTACTTTATTCCTCACGTTTCTTCTAACTTTTTTGTGGAAGGATTGAAAAAAGGATTAAACGAAAAAGGTATCGGAATGAGCGATGACAAATGGTTCATGAATCTTTCTCGAGTTGGAAATGTTGGCTCTGCTTCTATTTACCTAGCTCTTGAAGAATTATTGAATTCAGGAAATTTGAAAAAAGGAGATAAAATTTTATTATCTGTTCCAGAAAGCGGAAGATTCTCTTTCGCGTATGCATATTTAACGGTTTGCTAATGGAAACAATGGCACTTTTAGAAAAAGAAATGGTAGAAAATTTACTGCCACAAAAGTTCCCTTTTGTGATGGTAGATGCTATGCATTCTTATTCTGAAACTTCTTTGGTTGCTGGTTTACAAATTCAGCGTGATAATATTTTTGTTTCAAATGATATTTTTCTTGAAGCTGGATTAATCGAACACATGGCACAATCTGTGGCATTGCATACAGGATATCAATATTTTTTAAGAAACGAAATTGCTCCAACGGGTTATATCGGATCTATTAAAGAAATTGAGATTAAAAAACTTCCAAAACTAAGCGACAATATTCAGTCTCAAGTAACGATTCTGCAGGAATTTGCAGGAATTACTTTGGTGGATATTGTGACGACTTTGAATAATGAAGAAATTGCCAGAGGACAAATGAAAACTGTTTTGGCAAAATAAAACAATAATGAAAGCTACTGCTGTTGACATACAAAATTATTTACCGCACCGAGCACCGATGCTTATGGTGGATTTGATTTTGAATATCGATTCAAGTTCAGTAGAAACTGTTTTTCTTGTTGAAGCAAACAATATTTTTGTTCAAAACGATACTTTTATTGAAGCGGGTTTGATCGAAAATACAGCACAAACTTGTTCTGCAATTGTTGGAAAAAAATACTTTTTTGACGATAACGGACTAGAAAATGAAAACGTAAACGTAATCGGATTTATCAGTGCTTTAAAAAATGTAAAAATTCATGCACTGCCAAAAGTCGGCGAAACAATTATAACCAAAGCCAATTTAGTTTCGAAATTTACTGGCGATGATTATACTTTATGTACAATGAGCTGTAAAAGTGCAGTCGAAGACCAGATACTCTTAGAATGCGAAATTAACTTGTTTATTCAAAAGACGGTTTCGGCATAATGGATTTAAAAAAAATCATTTTACATTTTGCTATACGCATTGGGATTTTGGTTCTTTTACTTGCTGTGGTTTTCTTATTTTGGTCTTTGACTTTTGATCCACATAAATATTGTGAGGGAAATGAACATAGACATGTTGATGGAGGATTAGGATTATTCATCATTGGATTTTTAATTACCCAAGCGTTTTATTTCGGATTACTTATAGAAATGATTTATTTATTTGTAAAGAAAAAAAAGACCCTAGCTTTTGCAAATCTTGGATTTTTAGTGGTTAGTTTATGTGTTGTGTTAGCTGGAATACTGCTAACAAATTAAAAAACAATATGGAAAAAGATAAAGTACCTCAGGATCAAAGCAACTTAACGAAAAACAACGTTAAAGAACTTTTGTACGCAACAGATGAAAACGGTAATTATACCACAACTTTAAGTACAGGCTGGGAACCTAAAACAATAGCACTTTCAAATTCTATTGATGAAATAAACGAACGAATTGCCGATGCGAAACAACAGGTTTTAAACGGCGAAGTAAGTCCGATTGTGTATTTTATGGAAGCCAATAAAATGGATCTTAACATATTATCCAGTTACGTGGGATTTTGGAAATGGCGCGTAAAAAGACATTTTAAACCTAGTGTTTTTGCCAAACTAAACGATAAAATCCTGAAAAAATATGCAGATACTTTTGGAGTATCAATCGAAGAATTAAAAAACAGCATTACCAAATAAATGGAATTAACTTTCACACATCATCAGTCTGCTCATTGCGAGAATGGAGTAGCGTCAAATCTGCTAAAAAACAGCGGACTAAACATTAGCGAACCGATGGTTTTTGGTATTGGCTCTGGATTGTTTTTTGTATATCTGCCTTTTATAAAAGTGAATCATGCACCGGCAATCAGTTACAGAACTTTGCCTGGACAGATTTTCAATAAAGTAGCTAATCGATTAAATTTAAAAATAAAAAGACAAAAATTTTCTTCTGTTTCAAATGCCAATAAAGCATTAGACGAAAATTTAAAAAATAATATCCCAACCGGATTACAGGTTGGCGTTTACAATTTAAGTTATTTTCCTGACGAATATCGTTTTCATTTCAATGCACACAATTTAGTCGTTTACGGAAAAACCGAAACCGAGTATTTAGTGAGCGATCCTGTTATGGAAACCGTTACGACTTTAACTTACGAAGACATGAATAAAGTACGTTTTGCCAAAGGAGCTTTTGCGCCTCGCGGACAAATGTACTATCCAATTCAGATTCCAAAAGATGTCGATTTAAAAAGTGCCATCATTAAAGGAATCAAAAATACGTGTAGAGATATGCTAGCGCCAATGCCAATTGTTGGAGTTCGCGGCATCAAAATGGTTTCTCGCCAGATTCGTAAATGGCCTAAGAAACACGGAGTCAGAAAAGCCAATCACTACTTGGCGCAAATGGTTCGTATGCAGGAAGAAATTGGAACTGGAGGCGGTGGTTTCCGTTTTATTTATGCGGCATTTTTACAAGAAGCTTCAGTTATTTTAGCTAACGAAGAACTGAAAGAACTTTCTAAAGAAATGACTCAAATTGGAGATTCATGGCGTGATTTTGCTGTTGAAGCTTCACGTATTTACAAAAACAGAAGTGCCAAAGAAGATGCCTACAACACTATTGCCGATGAACTTTTGGAAATTGCCAATAGAGAAGAAGTCTTTTTCAAAAAATTAAAAAAAGCGATCAGCTAAAAATACTATTTTGCAGTCTATCATTCAAATAGAATCCCTTTCGAAAAAGTACAAAAATGCAGAAATGTATTCTTTGAACAACGTTTCGCTAAATATAAACGAAGGTCAGATTTTTGGCTTGCTCGGTCCAAACGGCGCTGGAAAAACTACTTTAATTTCCATGCTTTGCGGATTGGTGAAACCAACTTCTGGGCATTTTACCATTGATGGTTTAGATTATCAGCATCATGCTTCAAAAATTAAAAAAATCATAGGCGTTGTTCCTCAAGAATATGCTTTGTACCCGACTTTGACAGCCAGAGAAAATCTGCTTTATTTTGGAAGCATGTACGGCTTAAAAGGTTCTGGTTTAAAAGATAAAGTAATCGAAACTTTGGATCTTTTAGGTTTACTGAAATTTGCCGATAAACAAGTTCAGACTTTCTCAGGCGGAATGAAACGTCGTGTCAATCTGATCGCAGGGATTCTTCATAATCCGAAAGTTTTGTTTTTGGATGAACCAACAGTTGGTGTCGACGTGCATTCTAAAACTGCCATTATCGATTATTTGAAAGTTTTAAACCAAAACGGAACGACTATTATTTATACCTCACATCATTTGGCTGAAGCCGAAGATTTCTGTTCTCAAATTGCGATTTTAGACCAAGGACAGATTTACGCACAAGCAACTCCGTCGGCATTAATTGAATCTACAAAAGATGCTCGAAATCTCGAAGATGTTTTTATTTCATTAACCGGTAAAGCGTTGAGAGATGATATATAAAATTTGGATGTCGGTAGTAAAAGAATTCCTTTTGCTAAAAAGAGATTTAGGCGGACTGATTATTTTATTTGTCATGCCTTTGGTTTTGGTCATTGCCGTAACCCTAATTCAAGACAGCACTTTTAAAGCCGTAACCGATTCTAAACTTCAGATTCTTTTGGTCGATAAAGACCACGGATCTGTTTCTAAAACGGTTTTTGAAAATCTAGAAAAAAGCAAATATTTTACCGTTGTAACACAAATTGATAATAAACCGATTACCGAAGAAATTGCCAAAGAAAATGTGTACAAAGGAAAATTTCAATTGGCAATTGTAATTCCAGAAAATCTAAGTTCTGATTTGCAGGAAAAAGTAAATCAGAATGTAGAGAAAATCGTGAGCAATTTAGGTTTGACTGATAGTACAACGGCTGCCGAACCTCAGCGAGTTATTAAAGAAAAAGAAGTAAAACTATATTTTGATCCAGCCGTTCAGATGAGTTTCAAAAATGCCGTTATGAGTTCGATTGATAAAATGATTTCGCAGATTGAAACCAAATCGATTTACAGCACTTTTCAAAAACAGTTAGGAGAAGAAACAATCGATTTTGAACAAAAGAACTTTATTACGTTCAAAGAAATAATTCCGAGAATCAACAACAAAGAAGTTCGTCCAAATTCGGTTCAGCATAATGTTCCCGCTTGGACACTTTTTGCGATCTTTTTTATTGTCATTCCGTTATCTATCAATATTGTAAAAGAAAAATCACAAGGAACTTTTGTTCGATTAAGAACCAATCCTGTTTCTAATTTAGTGGTGATTATTGGAAAAACCATCACCTACTCGATCATTTGCATGATTCAGTTTTATATGATGGTTGCCGTTGCGGTATTCTTATTCCCGTCCATTGGATTGCCTTCTTTAAATATTGAAGGTCATTTTGTATTGACAAGTGTTGTGGCATTATTTTCAGGATCTGCAGCAATCGGGTTCGGAATTTTATTAGGAACTATAGCCAGCACTCAAGAACAGTCTGCTCCATTTGGCGCGACAAGTGTGATTATTTTAGCCGCAATTGGCGGTGTTTGGGTTCCTGTTTTTGCTATGCCGAAAATCATGCAATATATCGCAAAATCATCTCCAATGAACTGGGGATTAGAGGCTTTTTACGATGTATTGCTTAGAAACGTTTCTTTCGTCGAAATCATACCAAGAATAAGTTTATTATTTTTATTTTTCATTATTACCACTTCCATCGCATTATTTTATGATAAAAAGAAAAGAGCAGTTTAAAGAAGCTACAGATCTAACTGTTACACATGAAATTAGGATTCGTTTTAACGAAACAGATCCGCTTGGAATTGTTTGGCACGGCAATTATATAACGTATTTCGAAGATGGACGTGAAGCGTTTGGGCGTCAGCATGGACTTACGTATCTGGACATTGCCAAAACAGGTTATACCACGCCAATTGTAAAATCGACTTGCGAACATAAATTGTCTTTGCGTTACGGAGACGTTGTAACAATTGAAACAACGGTTGTTGATACGCCAGCTGCCAAAATGATTTACCGTTTTAAAATTATTGACGATAAAGGAGAAGTGGCTTGCACAGGTGAAACAACTCAGGTTTTTTTAGATGCAGCAGGAAATTTAATGCTGACCAATCCTCCTTTTTATGACGAATGGAAAAAGAAAGTTGGATTGTTATTATAGAACACGAATTTCACGAATTAGCACGAATTAATTTTCGTTTTCCTGCAAGGTTTTCAAAACCTTGTAGGTATAAATATTAAAGCTTACAAAATTAAACCTACAAGGTTTTGAAAACCTTGCAGGAGAAACTGAGAATCATAAAATGTTAAGAGAAATATACATAACCGAAACGAATTGTATCACGCCTTTAGGTTTTGATGTTCAATCGAACATTGAAGCGATTCTTCGTGGCGATTCTGGCATTCAGCTTCATAATGACGTTTCTTTGATGCCAAATCCGTTTTATGCATCTATTATCAGCGATGAAAAAATAAACAGTGCTTTTGCAAAAATCAGCACTGAAACCAAATATTCGCGTTTAGAGAAAATGATGATTTTGGCTTTAGAGCCAGTCATCAAAAATTCTGGAGTAGCGTTAAATTCAAAAACTGCTTTTATACTTTCTACTACAAAAGGAAATGTGACGGCTTTAGCAAATGATTCTGAGGAAAGTTTCAACAACGCGCATTTAGATGTTTTGGCTAAAAACGTTGCCGATTTCTTCGGATTTCAAACTCAGCCAATTGTAGTTTCAAATGCCTGCGTTTCTGGAATTTTAGCCGTTTCCGTTGCCAAAAGAATGATCCAATCTGAACTTTACGATAATGTCTTTGTTGTGGCGGGCGACGAAGTTTCAGAATTTGTTTTGTCTGGTTTTAATGCTTTCCAAGCAATGAGCGAACAACCTTGCAAACCATATTCTAAAAACAGAACCGGAGTAAGTTTGGGTGAAGCGACTGCAGCTGTTCTAGTTTCGGCAGAAGCCAAAAATGCTAAAATAAAAGTAATTGGCGACAGTTCGATAAACGATGCCAATCATATTTCTGGTCCGTCAAGAACGGGAGAAGGTTTGTTCAGAAGTATTCAGAATGCTTTGAAAGAAGCTCAAATTGAAGCCAAAAATTTAGATTATATTTCAGCCCACGGAACTGCAACTCCTTATAATGACGAAATGGAAGCGATTGCTCTAAATCGTTTAGGTTTACAAAACGTTCCTGTAAATAGTTTAAAAGGTTTTTACGGTCATACACTTGGCGCTTCGGGATTATTGGAAACGGTTATAGCGATAGAATCTGCCAATCAAAATAAACTTTTTGAATCGAAAGGTTTTGATGAAATTGGGGTTAGTGAAGCTATCAATGTGATTGAGAAAAATGGAGAAAAGAAGATTGATTATTTCTTGAAAACAGCTTCTGGCTTTGGTGGTTGTAATACAGCTGTGGTTTTTGAGAAAGTGAGATAGTTATAATTTAATAATTTCTAAAATGAATGTACTGATTGATCAAATAAAAGATCTTATAAAGAACAATAAATTTGAACATTTTTACCTTTTTGAAAATGTATTAAGAACTTATTCAGAAAATTTTGAAATTAATGCAAAATGGATAAAAGGAAATGAACATTCATGGATTATTGGTTTTTGCAGTAATAACAATTACAATATTTATGGACTGAATTATAGTCAAGAAATATTAGACGAAGCAATAAAAGATTTAGATTTTAAATTGCTGCCTAATAAATTATGTTTTTCTGGAAACAAGGAAATTATTACTTCAATTTTTAATGCTAATCCTAATGTTCAATATACGGTTTACAAAGACCGATACTTTTATGAAACTGATTTAAAAAATTTCAAACCTTTTGAACTTGAAAATATTTTAATTCGGTATGCAGAAAATAAGGATTTGGAAATACTTACGGAATTTAATTGTAATTTTTTTGAAGAAGAATATAAAGGAGATAACAATCAAGATTTTAATGAAATGAAATTTCAAATGCAGTTTTTAATTGCGAGCAAAAAATTTATTGTTGGAGAAAAAGATGGGAGGATTATTGGTTTTTGTTCAAGAATGGACACAAGCTTCAAAAATGAAATGATTGGAACTGTTTATATTGATACGCCATTTAGAAATCAAAAAGCTGGGAAATTTTTATTGAGTAAGATGACATCTGAAATTTTACAAAAAAACCAAAAATGCTGGCTAATGACAGATGTAGAAAATATATATTCAAATAAATTAGTGGAAGAACTTGGATACAGAAAAATATTTGAATACACATCTGGAGAAATAACAAACCACAAATAATCTTGATTGGAAAAATTAAATCCATATCTGAAAATGATTTCAAACAAAACCTACATACAATCCTACATCAAAATCGAAAACAACGAAATTGTTTTGAACGGAACTTCTGTATTCAAAATTGAACCAACAGATTTTGCAGATTTTGCCAAACAAGCGTATCGCAATTTTGAAATGCAGTATCCAAAGTTTTTCAAAATGGATGCTTTAAGCAAACTGGCTTTTTTAGGTTCAGAACTGCTTTTGAGTCCGATTACCTCAACGGAACAGGAAAATAATATCGCTTTGATTTTGGCTAATAAATCTTCGAGTCTAGATACTGATGTAAAATACCAGGAATCCATTTCAGACAAAGAAAACTATTTCCCAAGTCCGGCGGTCTTTGTTTATACGCTGCCAAATATTTGTTTGGGCGAAATAAGTATACGCCATCAGCTGAAAAGTGAAAATTCTTTTTTTATATTTGATGCTTTCAATTCTGAATTTTTGTTGAACTATTCTAGAATTTTGTTAAACACAAATAAAGCAGATTCGGTTCTTTGCGGTTGGGTAGAATTTTACAATGACAATTATAAAGCGTTTCTTTGCATCATCAGTAAAAAAGAAAACGAGAAATATACAAACGAAACTATCAATACATTATACAATAAATAATCATGGAAGCATTAAAAGAAGAATTAAAAAATAAAATCATAACAACTTTAAACCTTGAAGATATCGCAGTAGAAGATATTGCTGATAACGATCCTTTGTTTGGAGATGGTTTAGGTTTAGACTCGATTGATGCACTTGAATTGATCGTGATTTTAGATAAAGATTACGGAATTAAATTGGTTGACCCAAAAGAAGGAAAGGCGATTTTCCAATCAATCGAAACTATGGCAGCGTACATTAGCGCTAACAGAACGAAGTAAGACTTCTTAGACTCACTTAGATTTTTAGACTTCTTAGACAATGTTTTCCAAAAATCTAAGAAGTCTAATATCTAAAATTCTAAGCCAGTCTAAAAAAATCTAAGAAGTCTAAAATTCTAACAATCTAAGAAGTCTAAAAATGAAAGGTGTTGCAATAACGGGAATGGGAATTATCTCTGCGATTGGTAATTCGGTTGAGGAAAATTATATTTCGCTAACCGAAAACAAAATCGGCATTTCTCGTATTCAAAATATTTCGACTGTTCACGCAGATGTTATCAAAGTTGGTGAAATCAAAAAAACTAACGAAGATCTTATCGATGAACTCAAATTAAATGAGGATAACAATTTCTCCAGAACCGCTATGATTGGCACTTTGGCAGCAAAACAAGCTGTTGAAAATGCTGGCATTACCAATATAAATGAATTTAGAACGGGACTTATTTCGGCTACAAGCGTGGGCGGAATGGACATGACGGAAAGA
Organism: Flavobacterium tistrianum; assembly: GCF_003254545.1. Lineage (GTDB taxonomy): Bacteria > Bacteroidota > Bacteroidia > Flavobacteriales > Flavobacteriaceae > Flavobacterium > Flavobacterium tistrianum. Next base: position 294,608 of record NZ_QJRH01000072.1, on the reverse strand, counting down.
CATTATTACGATTATTTCGAAAAACCAGAATTAACCAAGTACATTACTTGCCACGATGGCGGTGATGTTGCCGAAAAAATTGCTGAAGAATTAGGTTTAAAAGGAATGGTAACAACCATCAGTACGGCTTGTTCATCTGCAGCCAATTCGATTATGTTGGGTGCAAGATTAATCAAAACGGGGAAATTAGATCGTGTAATCGTGGGCGGAGCCGATGCTTTGGCAAAGTTCACCATCAACGGATTCAAAACTCTGATGATTTTATCTGACGATTACAACAAACCTTTTGATAATACTAGAAAAGGATTAAATCTTGGAGAAGCTGCTGCTTTTTTGGTTTTAGAATCGGATGAAATTGTAGAAAGACAAAACAAAAAAGTATTGGCAAGAGTTTCGGGTTACGGAAATGCCAACGACGCTTTTCACCAAACTGCTTCTTCAGAAAATGGAGACGGCGCTTATTTGGCTATGAAAAAAGCATTTGATGTTTCGGGTTTAAAACCTTCTGAAATTGATTACATCAACGTTCACGGAACTGCAACTCCGAACAACGATTTGTCTGAGGGAAGGGCTTTACTGAGAATTTACAAAGATGAAAAAGTTCCAGATTTCAGTTCTACAAAACCTTTTACAGGACATACATTAGCGGCTGCAGCTGCAATTGAAGCTGTTTATAGCGTTTTGGCTATTCAGAATAATGTGGTTTATCCAAATTTGAATTTTGAAGTTCCGATGGAAGAATTTGATTTGAAACCGCAGACAACTTTAAAAAATAAAACTATCGAACACGTTTTATCCAACTCTTTCGGATTTGGAGGAAATTGTTCAACCCTTATATTTTCAAAAAGCTAATGACAAAAAGAACCTATATAAATGGAGTAGGCTGTATTTCGACTCAAAAAACATTTGATACTGTTTTTTTGGAAGAAGCTATTGTAAATCATGACGAAAATGTACTGGCAATTGTTCCACCAGTATACAAAGAATATATTTCTCCTGCTGCCAGCCGACGCATGGCAAAAGGCGTAAAAAACGGAATCGTAGCTTCGGCTTTGGCTATGAAAGATGCCAATGTTGAAAGTGTCGATGCAATTATTACAGGAACTGGTTTAGGCTGTATCGAAGATTCTGAAAAATTCCTAAAAAGCATTTTAGATAATAACGAAGAATTTTTGACTCCGACTTCTTTTATTCAATCTACACACAATACCGTTGGAGCGCAAATTGCACTTTTACAGCAATGCAAAGGTTATAATTTTACGTATGTAAATGGTGCGGTTTCTTTTGAATCGGCTTTGATTGATGCTAAAATGCAGATTGAAGAAGACGAAGCCAATTCAATTTTAGTGGGTGGCGTTGATGAAAATGGAGATTATACTACTTCCCTTTTTAAATTAAATGGCCGTATTAAAGCCGATAATACTGCTCCGTATGATGTTTTAAATTCTACAACGAGCGGTGCCGTTTATGGTGAAGGCGCTAGTTTTTTTGTTTTAGAAAGCGAAAGAAAAGAAAACACTTATGCAGAACTTCTGGATGTTTTTATTGTAAATACTTTGGAAGAAAATGAAGTTGAAGCAGCAATTATATCGTTCTTAAAATCAAATAACTTAGAAATTTCAGATGTTGATGCTTTAGTTCTAGGTTTTGACGGAAATGCCAATTTTGAAAATTATTATAAAAATCTTGCTGAAAATACATTCGCTCAAACTCCTGTTTTATATTACAAACATTTGAGCGGCGAATATGATACGGCTTCGGCTTTTGCTTTTTGGATGGCGTCTAAAATTTTAAAAACGCAGGAAATTCCAGAAATCGTAAAAGTAAATGCTGTTGAAAAACCGAACTATAAAACGATTTTATTATACAATCAATTAAACGGGAAAAACCATAGTTTTACGCTACTGTCAAAATGATAACGCATAAAAACATATCGCTGTTTTTTATCTTTTTATTGCTTTTATTGTTTCTTCTGAATCTGTATATCGCAATCCATTTTCTATGGTTTGCTGTTATAATTCTACTTTGGATTGGAATAAATGCTTTTGGTTCTTCTAGAATTTCTTCCAATTATCATGTAAAAGCATTTTGCAGTAATCCGTTAGAAAAAGAAAAAAAAATTGCGTTGACTTTTGATGACGGTCCAAGCATTTATACTTTGGAGGTTTTAGAACTTCTGAAAAAATACAATGCCAAAGCGACTTTTTTCTGTATTGGAAAAAATATCGAAACGCATCCTGAAATTCTCCAAAAAGTGATTGACGAAGGTCATTTAGTTGGAAATCATTCTTATTCACATTCTAAGTTTTTTGATTTTTATAATGCTTCAACAATAATGGAAGAACTTCAGAAAACAGATGCGCTTCTAGAAAAATTCACTTCCAAGAAAATCAACTTTTTTCGTCCGCCTTATGGAGTTACAACTCCTTCGATAAGAAGAGCTTTAAAAGTAACTGGACATAAAACAATTGGCTGGAATATTCGTTCTCTTGATGGAGGAACTCAAAATCAGGAATTAATTTTCAATCGGTTAATTAAGCATATTTCTCCCGGCGGAATTGTACTTTTGCATGATACGGGCGAGCATTCAGTTTTGGTACTGGAACAGTTTTTGCAATTTTTACAGCAAAATAATTATCAAGTCGTTTCGATCGAAGAACTTTTGAATCTAAAAGCTTATCAAAATTGAACGCGGATAAAACAGATTCGCTTGCGCGAAAACTCGGATGAAAACGGATTTTTATAAAAGAAATAATCTGTGTAAATCTTTTTAATCTGTGGCAAAAAAAAATTAAAGCAAAATTCGAATATGAAAACTAAAATAGCACTGCTAATTCTATTTATATCTGTCAATTTGTTCGCGCAGGAACAAAAAATGACCGATGCCGAAATTAATTCTTTCAAACAAGATGTAAATGTTGTTGCTAAAAAAATCAAAACTTTAAGTACCGATTTTGTTCAATACAAACATTTAGATTTTTTATCGAAAGACATTGAAACTTCAGGAAAAATGGTTTTCAAAGAACCTGCTTTGCTTCAATGGCAATATAAAAAACCATATAACTACAGCATCACTTTCAAAAACGGAAAAATCCTGATTAACGATGAAGGAAAGAAAAGCGCCGTTGATATTGGAAATAGTAAAATCTTTGCCCGAATTAATAAATTGATTGTCGGAAGTGTAAGCGGAAATATGTTTGATGATAAAGAGTTTACGATTTCGTATTTTAAATTGAAAGGTCAGAATCTCGCAAAATTTGTTCCGAAAGATGCGACGCTGAAAAAATACATCAAACAAATTGAACTGACTTTTGACAAAGAAGAAGCAACTGTTGTTCAGGTAAAATTATTAGAATCATCTGAAGATTATACTCGAATTGTACTTAAAAATAAAGTGATCAATGCAAAAATCGACGATTCAGTTTTTACTAATTAATTTCGTTTTAGTTCTTGTACTCGTTTCTTGCGGTTCGGTTACAAAAAACTATACGCCCAAAAAATCAGACAAAACGTCTTATACGGTTCCTTATTTCTCAGACTCAAAAACCGATTATGTTTATAAAACCAATATCAGTGTTTATGGAAATGAGTTGTCTGGAATTTTCATTGCCAAGAAAATAAACGACACTACGCACCGAATTGTTTTTACAACCGAATTCGGAAACAAATTAATGGATTTTGAAATCTCAGATACCGATTTTAAAGTCAATTCTATTGTTTCAGAATTAGATCGAAAAATATTGATTAATACTTTAAAAGAAGATTTTCGATTGCTTTTAAAGAAAGAATATTTGATTCAAGCACAATTTGAAAATGAATCGGCAGACATATATAAATCGGCAGATGGCAAGCGTGACAATTATATTTTCATCTCCAAAAAAGATCAGAAATTAGAAAAGATCGTTCATGCTTCTAAAACAAAAGAAAAATTTACACTGCTTTTCAATTCAGAAAACAATATTTTTGCCGAAAAGATTCAGATAATTCATCAGAATATTAAACTGAAAATTGAACTGAATTATTTTAAATCAGAATAAAAAATTAAACTAATCCTAAACTTAAACCAAACCCAAAATGAGAAAATTTGTTTTAATTGCATTTGTATTATTAATCGGAATCCAAGCAGAAGCACAAGTAAGAGTTAGTCCAGGACTAAGAGGTGGTTTGAATGTATCAACATTAACCAATATTGATGACAATAGTTCTAAAACTGATTTCTATATTGGTGGATTGGTAAATATAAAATTCAATAAATTTTTCTCGGTTCAGCCAGAGATAAATTATTCTAGACAAGGTGATGAAGGAAGATACTTTGAAAATGGTCGTTATTATTCTGAAAAGTATGAGCTAAATTATATAACGCTTGGAGCAGTTGCTAAATTTAACTTTGGTGGTGGTGGTTTTCATCTATTGGGAGGACCATCATTAGATTTAAAAGTTAGTGATAATTACATTAATTCTAACCCAGAGGATTTTGACCTTGCCTTTGTTGGTGGTTTAGGTTACACCTTGCCAAATGGACTGACTTTTGAAGCGAGAATTAAACAGGGATTAGTTGATATTTATGGCTATAATGGATATCATAATAATAATGATTATTACTATGATGATGTAATTTTGAACCAAGTTTTCCAGATAGGTATTAGTTATACGTTTAAAACAAAATAAAAATGAATAAAAGAATATTCTTCTTTATTGTTGTTTTTTTCTCGGTTTTAAATATACAAGCCCAAGTAACCGTAAAGCCTGGATTAAGAGCCGGATTTAGTTTTTCTACTATTTCTGAAATGCATGCCGATTATAAAACTGATTTTTATGCTGGTGGTTTTACAGAAATTAAGATAACCAAAGTTTACGCCCTTCAGCCAGAGATTAATTACAGCAGACAAGGTTCTAATAATGTAGCGCGAAATTATTTTGATGAAAATACACAAACCAATAAAGTAGAACATTTAGATCTTGACATAAACTATTTATCTCTTTCTATGATAAATAAGTTTACGTTGCCGCAAGGAATTCAATTTCAAGCAGGGCCTACATTAGATATTTTATTGAATGATAATCTTGCTGTTAGAAAAGCGCAAAATGATCTTGGTCTGGTTTTAGGAGTTGCCTATGCCCTGCCTTCTGGTTTGACATTTGAAGCGCGATTCAAAAAAGGTCTGCTTGATGTTTTAAGCAGTGATTATTATCAAAATGACTCCAATAATTATTATTTATTTGGAGATTATAATACAAATATTAATTTTCAGTTGGGAATCAGCTACTCTTTTAAATAACGAAAATAAAACATGACTAAACAAAATTTAGCTATAATCGCATTAACTTTTTTTGCATTTTTAACGACACAAGCTCAAGTAACATTTAAACCTGGTATTCATGCTGGAATTAACATTTCTAAACTAACAAATACCGATCTTGGCAACAAAACAGATTTTTACATAGGTGGTTTTGGAGCTTTAAAACTTGGAAGAGTTTATACGCTTCAACCTGAATTAACATATTCAAGACAAGGAGGAAAAGGTACAGCAGATATGGGGACAACCACTACTTATAATCAAGAAACAAACACCTATACAACAACTTCTGTTAGCGGAACAGTTGATGCTTCATTACAATATATTTCGGCAATTACTATAAATAAATTTAATTTTACTGAAAATTTATATGCACTAGTAGGACCTTTTGCTGATATTTTAATTGCTGATAACATAAAAGTAGAGCCTAAAGAAAAAGAATACAATTTTAATAAAGGTGAAGATATCGACTTCGGAATTATTGCAGGTCTAGGATATAGCTTGAAAAATGGAATTGCATTTGAAGCGAGAGTAAAAAAAGGATTTATAAATGCTTTTACTAATTATTATGATGAAAGTAGTGACAGCAACAACTTAGTGTTTCAATTAGGTGCTGCCTATACATTTGGAAAATAAAAAATATGATTTTACAAGATTTTTATAAAATACTATCAGAAGAAAAAGTATCTGATTCAAAATATATTGTTACAATTTTAGTCAACGAAAAACATGAGGTTTTTAAAGGACATTTCCCTGGAAATCCTATTATGCCTGGTGTTTGCATGATTCAGATTATCAAGGAACTGACAGAATCAATTACCAAAAGTTCATTGATGATTCAGTCTTTGGCAAATGTTAAATTCATGGCACTAATTAATCCGGAAGTTACTCCAGAATTGCGATTGGAACTTGACATTACAACTACTGAAGACGGTTTGGTAAAAGTGAAAAACACGACTTACTTTAACGACACTACTGCTCTTAAATTGAGTAACGTGTACAAAAAAATATAATTATGAAACTATTATTGACATTACTTTTATGGGTAAGTTTTGTTGGAACGCCAGATTTGGCTTCTATCCGCAAAATGTATTCTGATGTAGCAAAATCAGAAAACAATGCCAAAGAGTTTGTAGCCAAACTTTCAGGTGTTTCAAATAATGATGATAAAATTTTAGTAGCTTATAAAGCGGCTTCGATTTTAGTAGATTCTAAATTTGAAAAGAAAATAAGCAAAAAAATGGACCGTTTTAAAGAAGGTGCAACACTATTGGAGGCAACAATAAAAAGCGATCCAAGCAATATTGAAATGCGAATGATCAGACTGAGTGTTCAAGAAGATGTTCCTGGTATTACAGGCTACAAGAAAAACATTAAAGAAGATAAAAAATTCATCACAACATATTATGCTTCGCAAGGTGCTGTTTTGAAAGATTATCTTAAAGATTTTGTTTTACAATCTAAAAGTTTCTCTGAAAAAGAGAAGCAATTTGTGAAGTAAGCTCAAAAAATACCGCATGAAATCACAGCAGGAATTACTTAGTTCGACTAACTTTTGCGTTATTGTGCCTACGTACAATAATCAAAAAACGCTGAAAAAAGTACTGGATTCTATTTTAGATTTCACCACAAATATTATTATTGTCAATGACGGTTCGACTGATTCTACGAGCGAAATTCTAAAATCATATTCGCAACTGACTCAAATTCATCATCCTAAAAATCTAGGAAAAGGTCGTGCACTGAGAAACGGATTTAGAAAAGCGCTTGAACTGGATTTCGAATACGCCATTACAATCGATTCTGACGGACAGCATTTTGCAGCAGATATTCCTGTTTTCTTAGAAGCAATTCAAGATGAACCAAATGCTCTTTTGATTGGGAGCCGAAATATGACACAGGAAAATGTTCCGAAGAAAAGCAGTTTCGGAAATAAGTTTTCTAATTTTTGGTTCAAGTTTGAAACCGGAATCAAACTAGACGATACACAATCTGGTTTTAGATTGTATCCTCTTCGATTGCTTCCAAAACGTTTTTACACCAATAAATTTGAGTTTGAAATCGAAGTGATTGTACGTGCAGCATGGAAAGGAATTGTTGTAAAAAATATTCCGATCCAAGTTTTGTATGATCCTGCAGAACGAGTTTCACATTTTCGTCCGTTTCGAGATTTTACCCGAATCAGTATTTTAAATACAGTTTTGGTAACTAATGCTTTGCTGTATATAAAACCTCGGGACTTCTTTCGCCGAGCAAAAAAAAAAGGATTTAAAAAGTTCTTTCTAGAAGATATTTTAGAAAGCAACGATTCTAATTTTAAAAAATCGGCTGCAATTGCTCTTGGTATTTTTATCGGACTTTCTCCTTTTTGGGGATTTCAAACTGTATTGCTTTTTACGTTTGCTGCCTTGTTCAGACTCAACAAAGTCATTGCCTACCTTACTTCAAACGTAAGTTTTCCGCCTTTTATTCCGTTTATTATTTATGCTTCGCTTCAAGTTGGGAGTGTTTTTGTAACCAGCGATACGCCACTGGTTTTAGACAGTTCAATTACCCTCGACGATATTCAAAAAAATGCTACGCAATATATCGTAGGAAGTCTTATTTTAGCAACCGTTTCAGCACTATCAGTTGGCTTTATAAGTTATTTGCTTTTAACGGCTTTTAGTTCTAAAAACAAACCGAATTAAAATGTTTATTCGCCACGAATTCACGAATTTAATATTAAACTAATTCGTGAATTCGTGGCGAAAAAAAAATAAAATAACCATGCATCAATACTTCTACGCCATTCATTTATTTGTAAACCGAAGAAAATCTCTTTCGGTTCTATTGGCCGTTCTGATGCTTTTGGTTTTTGGATTTTTCGCTTCAAGATTAAAGTTTGAAGAAGATATCACCAAACTTATCCCGACAAACGACAAAACCGATGTTACCGCCAAAGTTTTAAAACAATTAAACTTTGCCGATAAAACCACCGTAATTTTCAGCTTAGATAAAAATGGTTCTGCCGAGGATTTGAAAGAAATGGCAACCATATTTTCAGACAGCGTTTCTAAATCCTGCAAACCTTACATAACAGGAATTCAAGGAAAAATTGACGAAGAAAACATTCAGGAAACTATTGATTTTGTTTACGATAATCTTCCTCTTTTTCTGAATGATACTGATTATAAAAACATAGAGCAAAAACTGCAAAAAGACAGTATTGCAGCAACTGTTCAAGGAAATTACAAATCGATCATTTCTCCTTCTGGATTTATAACCAAAGATTTTATTCAGCAAGATCCGTTTGGGATTTCTTTTATCGCTTTAAAAAAATTACAACAATTAAATATCGGTGACGATTTTACTCTTGAAAATGGTTTTGTAATGACAAAAGATAAAAAGAAATTGCTACTTTTTATCACGTCAAATATTCCGTCAAGCGAAACCGAAAAGAATACCATTTTTGCTGAAAAGCTTAAATCGATTCAAGAAAACTTAAATACACAATTTAAAGGAAAAACTTCTATCAGTTATTTTGGTTCTGCGTTAATTGCTGTTGCCAATGCTAGTCAGATTAAAGGAGATATTATTTTGACAACATCAATCGCGATGTTTACTTTAATGCTGATTTTAATTTTATTCTACCGCAAAGTTTTAATCCCGCTAATTATTTTTCTTCCAACAGTTTTTGGCGGATTATTTGCCGTAGCATTTTTATATTTTGTGAGAGAACAGATTTCGGCAATCTCTCTTGGAATTGGTTCTATTTTATTGGGAATTACGATTGATTATTCTATTCACATTCTCACGCACTACAAGCATAACAGCGATGTAAAAACCTTGTACAAAGACATTACAATGCCTGTTATTATGAGCAGTTCTACAACTGCCGTTGCTTTTTTATGTCTGCTTTTTGTAAAGTCAGATGCATTAAATGATCTCGGAATTTTTGCGGCTGTTATCGTTATGGCTTCTGCTATTTTCTCGCTTTTGATTGTTCCTCATTTATATAAACCAAAAGAAAATCCGGCAGAACACAAGAAAAATGTGATCGATAAAATGGCTCATTTTTCTTTTCACAACAATAAAATCTTAATCGGACTTTGCGTTATCATTACGATTATCTGCTGTTTTACTTATAATGATGTTGGTTTTAATAACGATTTATCACAGCTGAATTTTATTCCGAAAGAAATTAAAGCTGCCGAAAAACAGTTGGAAGAAAGCACCAGTTTAACTTCCAAAACGATTTATGTGGCTTCTTACGGAAAAACGATGGAAGAAGCTTTACAGCATAACAGTAAACTTTTTGGAGATTTATTTGCAGCAAAACAACAGAACAAAATTTTGAATTTCAGTTCTGTTGGCGGAATTGTGCTTTCGCAAAAAGAACAAATCAAAAAAGTTGAAAAATGGAATTCGTTTTGGACTTCACAAAAAAAACAATTAATAAAATCAGAATTAATTGCTGAAGGTTCAAAACTTGGTTTTAAACCCACAACATACAATCTGTTTTTTGATCATTTAGATTTTGATTTCAAACCTGTTTCTGCAGATGAATTTTTAAAAATTCAAGCACTTCAATTACAAGAATTCATCACCGAAAAAAATGGTTTTTATACCATTTCAACTTTAGTAAAAGTATCGCCGGAACAGCGAGATGCTTTTGTAAAATCGGCTTCAGCAAAAGAAAACATAATTGCAATTGACCGTCAGCAAATGAACGAAACGTTTTTCAGCACTTTAAAAACCGATTTTAATTCGTTGGTCAATTATTCTTTTGTAGCCGTAATTTTAATTCTATTTTTCTTTTTCCGAAGAATCGAATTGGTAATTATCAGCTGTATTCCAATTGCGTTGACTGGAATTGTGACCGCAGGAATTATGGGCATTTTTGGCATTCAGATGAACATTTTCAGTATGATTGTCTGCACTTTAATTTTTGGTCACGGAGTCGATTTTAGTATTTTCATGACCAGTGCGCTTCAAAAAGAGTACACTAATGGCGTTAACGAAATTGCCATTTATAGAACCTCAATTATTCTGGCGGTTATCACGACAATCTTAGGAATTGGAGCGATGATTTTTGCCAAACATCCTGCTCTTACTTCCATTTCACTGGTTTCATTAATCGGGGTTTTTGCAGCACTGATCATTACTTTTATTTTCTATCCGATTTTATTCAAACTGTTTTTATCAAATCGTCCGAAAAAAGGAAATCCGCCATTTCAATTGCGAACATTTCTTCATGGCGTAATTTCGTTTGCTTATTATGGTTTGGGCGGAATTGTAATGTCGATTTTCAGTTTTACGATCATGCCGATTTTGCCTTTCAGCAAAAAATCAAAAATGAAAGCTTTCCGATATGTGGTTTCAAAATTCATGAAATCGGTCTTATATTCAAATCCGTTTATTCGCAAAAAAGTCGTTAATAATTTCAATGAAACTTTTGATAAACCAGCCGTAATTATTGCCAATCATTCTTCGTTTCTAGATATTCTTTCAATCGGAATGCTGAGCCCAAAAATCATTTTCTTGGTAAGCGATTGGGTTTACAACTCTCCTATTTTTGGCGGTGTTGTGAGAAAAGCGGGATTTTATCCTGTCTCAGAAGGTTTAGAAGGCGGAGTGGAACATTTACGTAAAAAAGTAAACGAAGGATATTCTCTGATGGTTTTTCCAGAAGGAACTCGATCAGAAAGTAATGTTGTAAAAAGATTCCATAAAGGTGCATTTTTCCTTGCCGAAGAATTTAAAATTGACATTATTCCCGTGGTCATTCATGGCGCTTCAGAACTGATTCCGAAAGGTGATTTTGTTATTCATCACGGAAAATTGACCGTTACCATTTTAGAAAGAATTGCTCCTGACGATCTTTCGTTTGGAACTAATTATACCGAAAGAACCAAACAAATTAGTTCATTCTTTAAAGCAGAATATCGCAAAATAAGACACGAGCTTGAAGATCCAGATTATTTCAAAACAATGCTTATTAACAGCTACGATTATAAAGAAATCGAAGTTGGAAATAGTGTAAAAAAAGATTTAAAACAAAATCTCGAAACCTATTACATCTTAAACCAACACATTCAGCCGAAAGCAAAAATCCTGCATTTAGGTAATGATTACGGGCAATTGGATGTTTTATTGGCTTTGCAAGAACCGCAGCGAAAAATATTTTCTTTTATAAATGATGAAGAAAAATTGCTGGTTGCCAAAACAAATTATATAGTTGCAAAGAGAAAAATATTTTACCTCGACAAATTAGAATCAGCAGTTGAAAATCATTACGATATACTTTTAATTTCTGACGAAAGTTATCACGATGAAATCGAAAAAGTAATTTCGAATGTTGCTTCTATAATTTTAGTGAATTGTTCCCGTTTAAGAAATCAATTTGAAGATTTTGAAATTGTTTCTGAAGAAAATGCTTTACTAGTTTTAAAGAAAAAAGGATGAAAAAACAGTACGATGTAGTTATAATTGGCAGCGGTTTAGGCGGATTGGTTTCTGCTGTTATTCTGGCAAAAGAAGGCTACAGCGTTTGTGTACTCGAAAAAAACAATCAATACGGAGGAAATCTTCAGACTTTCGTAAGAGACAAAACCATTTTTGATACTGGAATTCATTATATCGGAGGTTTAGGCGAAGGCCAAAATCTTTATCAATATTTCAAATATATTGGAATAATGGATCATTTGAATCTAAAGAAAATGGACGAAAATGGTTTTGATCTAATTTCTTTTGATGACGATAAAATCGAATATCCGCATGCGCAAGGTTTCGAAAATTTCATTGAAAAACTAACTCAATATTTTCCTGAAGAAAAAGAAAATCTTGAAAATTATTGTCAAAAAATAAAAGCGGTTTGCAAAACTTTTCCGCTTTATAATCTGGAATCTCAGGGAAAATACGATGATGAAATCTTAACGCTTAACGCAAAAGAAACCATTGATTCTTTTACAGGAAATGAAAAACTGAAAGCCATTTTGGCGGGATCCAATTTTCTATATGCTGGAATTCCAGATAAATCGCCTTTTTACGTTCATGCACTTGTGGTCAATTCATACATTGAAAGTTCGTGGCGATGCGTAAATGGCGGAAGTCAAATTACGAAGCAATTACTGAAACAACTTAAAAAATACGGTGGCGAGTTTTTCAAACATAAAGAAGTCACAAAAATTGAAGTTGAAAATCAAAAGGTAAATTCGGTAAAAATGAAAGACGGAACAGAAGTTTCTGGAACGTATTTTATTTCGAACATCGAACCTAAAACGACTTTGAAAATGGCAGGTCAGGAAAATTTTAGAAAACCATTTTTCAATAGAATTCAGAATCTAGAAAATGTCCTTTCTGCATTCAGTTTGTATATCGTTTTTAAACCTAAAAAGTTCAAATACATCAATCACAATTATTATCATTTTAAAAGTGCCACTGATGTTTGGACTGCTTATGAATACGACGAAAATTCATGGCCTAAAACTTTTATGGCTTCTATGAATCCGTCAAAAAAAGATGAAGAATGGGCAGACGGAATGACGTTTTTGACCTACATGAAATATGATGATGTAAAAGATTGGGAAAATACTTTTAATACCACTTTTGAAGAAAATGATCGAGGTGAAAGTTATGACGAATTCAAAACTAAAAAATCGAAAAAATTTTTAGAAGAAATCGAAAAAAAATTTCCTGGAATAAAAGATTGCATCAAATCAGTGTATACTTCTACTCCACTATCGTACCGAGATTATATTGGCGGAGACGGCGGAAACATGTACGGATATGTTAAAGATTCAAATAATCCGATGAAAACTATGATTCCGACTAAAACTAAGATAGAAAATCTTTATCTTACAGGCCAAAGTATAAACATGCATGGTGTCTTGGGAGTTACAGTTGGAGCGGTCATAACCTGCTCTGAAATTGTAGGAAAAGAATATCTGCTGGAAAAAATTAAAAAAGCATCCGAATAAAATATTATGAAAAACCGAATCTTATATATCTTCTTCCTCGGTTTTTTTAGTTTGCTGACTTCTTGCGGTACTTCAAAATCAAAAAAACACAGACCAGATCTTACTGCTTACAACAATACAAAACCTGTTGTTGAGAAATTATCAGACAGCGTTTTTCTTTCTGGAAAAAATTCGCTTTTAAAAAATAAACAAGGCCTTTGGGAATTATATGTAGAAGGCGATCCGCTCGAAATCGGACTTTCAACCGGAGCTTTGACCGATTCACTTTTACACAAACAGCAACGTATTTTTTTCTCAAAAATTACCGATTTCATTCCTTCAAAATTTCAGCAAAAACTACTTCGTCAATTTCTGAAATGGTACAATCGGAAACTGTATTTAAATGTTCCTGACGAATACCAAACGGAGATTTATGGCGTTTCTCAATTTTCTTCCAACGAATTTGATAATATCGCACCGCAATATCAGCGTAATTTATATTTACATGCCGCGCACGATATTGGTCACGCGCTGCAGGATCTAGCTTTGGTTGGCTGTTCTTCTTTTGCTGCTTGGAATGAAAAATCGGAAGATGGAAATTTAATTCTGGCTCGAAATTTTGATTTTTATGTCAATGACGCTTTCGCGGAAAATAAAATAGCCGCCTTTATAAAACCAAAAGAAGGATATCCTTTTATGATGGTAACTTGGCCAGGAATGATCGGAGCGGTTTCTGGAATGAATTATAAAGGATTGACTGTAACGATAAATGCATCTAAATCTAAAATTCCGCTTAGCGCCAAAACTCCGATTTCGATTCTAACCCGAGAAATTTTACAGCACGCCAAAAATTTGGATGATGCCATTGCTATTGCAAAAAAAAGAAAAGTGTTTGTTTCTGAATCGATTATGGTTGGAAGTGCCAATGATAATAAAGCAATTCTGATCGAAGTTTCGCCAAATAAAATGGATGTTTATGATGTTCCAAACAGCAATCAGCTAATTTGTTCCAATCATTTTCAAGGAGAAGCTTTCAAAGAAGATAAACGAAATATGGAACAAATTGCCAACAGCCATTCTGAATATCGATTTGAAAGAATGCAGGAATTGCTATCTGAAAATCCAAAAGTAAATCCTGAAATTGCTTCGGAAATTCTTCGAAATAAAGAAGGTTTAAAAGATATTTCTTTAGGATATGGAAATGAAAAAGCCTTAAACCAACTGCTGGCACATCACGGAATTATCTTTAAACCAAAAGAAAAATTGGTTTGGGTTTCGGCAAATCCGTACCAATTGGGCGAGTTTGTTTGTTATGATTTAAATGTGATTTTTGGTGAAAATAGAAATGCTGCAAAATCATTTCAGAAAGAAAATTTAAATATTGCCAAAGATCCGTTTTTAGAAACAACTGCTTTTCAGAATTTTAAAAAATTTAAGATTGAAGATCATAAAATAGATTCTATTATAAAAAAGAAAGAAACAGTTTCAACAGAATTTATTGAGCATTATCAAGCATTAAACCCTGATTATTGGGTTGTGTATTATAAGACAGGATTGTACTTTTACCAAAAAAAGGAATTTCTTCAGGCGAAGCTTAATTTTGAAAAAGCTTTAAGCCACGAAATCACTACAGTTCCGCAAAAAGAAGAGATTGAAAAATATTTAAAAAAAGTCAAAAGAAAATTACAATGATTCCAGCAATAGAAAAAGATTCTTTAGAAGAGATTAAAATTTTTCAAGAAAAAAAATTAGCCGAACTTTTAGCTTACATCAGTGAGAATTCTCCTTTTTATAAAAGACTTTTTGCAGGACAGAATATTGATATTTCAAAGGTAAAAACACTGGAAGATTTACAGCATTTACCTCTTACAACCAAAGAAGATTTACAGCAATACAACGATGATTTTTTGTGTGTTCCACAGCATAAAATTATAGATTATGCCTCAACATCAGGAACTTTAGGCGACCCTGTTACTTTTGGTCTAACCGATTCTGACTTGGATCGTTTAGCCTACAACGAAGCCATTTCGTTTGCCTGTGCAGGAATTGCAGAAGGCGATGTTGTTCAATTGATGACGACAATTGATAGAAAATTTATGGCTGGTCTTGCCTATTTTCTCGGACTTCGAAAACTGAAAGTGGGAGTAATTCGTGTTGGAGCCGGAATTCCAGAAATGCAATGGGATTCGATTTTAAAATACAATCCGTCTTATTTAATTACGGTTCCTTCTTTTCTTTTGAAATTAATTGAATACGCCGAAATGCACGGAATCGATTATAATAATTCGAGTATAAAAGGTGCTATTTGTATTGGGGAATCTTTGAGAGAACAGGATTTCTCCATGAATATTCTATCCAAAAAAATCACCGATAAATGGAATATTAAGTTGTTTTCGACTTATGCTTCTACCGAAATGAGCACCGCTTTTACCGAATGTGAACATGGAAAAGGCGGGCATCATCATCCAGAATTAATCATTGTTGAAGTTTTAGACGAAAATAATCAACCTGTAAAAAATGGTGAAACTGGCGAACTCACTTTTACAACTTTAGGAATTGAAGCGATGCCTTTACTCCGTTTCAAAACTGGAGATATGGTTCAGTTTCACGACGAGCCTTGTGCTTGCGGCAGAAATACTTTACGTGTTGGTCCAGTTGTCGGGCGTAAAAAACAAATGATTAAATATAAAGGCACAACACTTTATCCGCCAGCAATGAACGATGTTTTGAGCAGTTTTGATAATATCGAAAATCACCTTATCGAAATCTCTACTAACGATTTAGGAACAGATGAAATCTTGATTAAAATTGCGGTAAAAAATCAAACTCCAGAATTTTTACAAGAAATAAAAGATCATTTTAGAGCTAAATTAAGAGTAACACCAAAAATAGAATTTGCTTCAAAAGAAGTTTTGAATCCGTTGGTTTTTAATCCAATGAGTAGAAAACCAATTCGATTTTTCGACTATAGATCCTAGTATTAGGTACAAAGTGGCAAAGGCACAAAGGATCAAAGGTTCCTTAATTGTCTGATAAAAAAGCCCTTGAACCTTTGTTGCTTTGAGCCTTTGCACCTCGAATTGTGCCAATTCGATTAAAAAGTTGTAATTTTGCAAAAAATTACGAAGATGGTCAAGATTGGCAACATAGAATTACCCGAATTTCCTTTATTATTAGCACCGATGGAAGATGTCAGTGATCCGCCGTTTCGCAGATTATGCAAAACGCATGGAGCTGACTTAATGTATTCTGAATTTATTTCATCGGAAGGATTAATTCGTGACGCCATAAAAAGCCGCATGAAGCTGGATATTTTTGATTACGAACGTCCTGTTGGAATTCAGATTTTTGGTGGTGATGAAGAAGCAATGGAAATGTCGTCTAAAATTGTTTCGACTGTAAAACCAGATTTAGTAGATATCAATTTTGGATGTCCAGTAAAAAAAGTCGTTTGTCGTGGTGCAGGTGCAGGAGTTTTAAAAGATGTTGATTTGATGGTACGTTTAACGAAAGCGGTTATCAAAGGAACTGATTTGCCTGTTACTGTAAAAACACGTTTAGGCTGGGACGACAACTCAATTAATATTGATGAAGTTGCAGAAAGACTTCAAGATATTGGTGTTCAAGCTTTGACAATTCACGCTAGAACCCGTGCACAAATGTACAAAGGCCATTCTGACTGGTCACATATTGCACGTGTAAAAAACAACCCAAGAATTACAATGCCAATTTTCGGAAATGGCGATATCGACAGTCCAGAAAAAGCATTAAAATATAAAAATGAATACGGAATTGATGGTATCATGATTGGTCGCGCTGCAATTGGTTATCCGTGGATTTTTAACGAAATCAAACACTACTTCAAGACAGGCGAGCACTTACCTGCTCCAACGGTTATTGATCGTGTTGAAGCGGCTAGAAATCATTTACAATGGTCAATGGATTGGAAAGGCGAGCGTTTAGGAATTGTAGAAATGCGTCGCCATTATACCAATTACTTCAAAGGAATTCATTCGTTTAAAGAATTCAAACAAAAACTGGTTACCACAGATGCTCCTGAAGATTTATTCGCTATTATGAAAGAAATCCAAGAGGTTTATGCGGGATATGAATTTGTTTAAAATAATAAATTAATCTTTGTCAAGTTTTAGGCTGACATAAACACAAAATAACCACGATCATTGTCATTTCGACGAAGGAGAAATCTCCACAAGTAACTCCGTAATGAAAGCCCAATCTTTGTCGAGCTTCTCGCGGAGATTTCTCCTTCGTCGAAATGACAAAAATGTGATACAAAAAATGCCTTCAATATTGAAGGCATTTTTATTTGTATTATACTTGAACTCTTTTCCACTTTCCTCTTTTATAAAAAACAATTCCAGTCAAAGTAATGGCCGTTTCAGCAACAGGAATAGCAATAAAAACTCCTGTTGGTCCCATGTTAAAATGTTTGGCAAGAACAAAAGCCAATGGAATCTGGAACAACCAAAAACCGAAGAAATTAATTCCTGTTGGTGTCCAGGTATCTCCAGCTCCATTGAAAGTGTTGATTAAAACCATTCCGATTCCGTAGAAAATAAATCCGATGCTCATAATTTGCAATGCTTCAATCGCAATGGTTTTGACCTGCTGATCATTCGTGAAAAACGAAATAATATATTGCCCAAAAACCAAAGTAATAATCATAATCGAAGCCATGAAAATTACATTATATCTTGCGGTTGTATAAACGGATTTTTCTGCACGATCAATTTGTTTGGCTCCTAAATTTTGTCCAACCAATGTCGCTGCAGCATTACTTAATCCCCAAGCTGGAAGAATGAAAAACATCATTATTCGTAATGCTGTCTGATATCCAGCTGAACCATGATCACCTCCTGTTGTTGCAACCAATTGTGCTAAGAAAATCCAACTGCAAGATGCAATTACAAATTGTAAAATTCCTGGAGCCGCAATTTTCACCAAAGCTTTTATCTGCGTAAAATCCGGAGCGAAATACGTAATCTTAATTTTTAAAATTCCGTTTCCAAAGAATAAATGATATACTTGATAGATAACTCCAATACTTCTTCCAATTGTTGTTGCTAAAGCAGCACCTATTAATCCAAAAGCTGGAACGGGTCCGAAACCGTTAATTAAAATCGGACATAAAATGATATTGCAAATATTGGCAATCCAAAGGCTTTTCATGGCGATTGCTGCATTTCCTGCTCCTCGGAAAATTCCATTTATTAGAAATAAAAGCATAATACACAAGCTCGAACCAATCATAATTTGAGTAAATCGGAAACCATGTTCGGCAGATTCTACAGAAGAACCCATTAAAATCAGAATATCTTTTGCGTATATAATTCCGAAAATACTCATTATACTATTAATTGCAAATGCAATAATAATAGCTTGCATTCCAGCTTTTGCAGCAGCGACTGGATCTTTTTCTCCAATTCTTCGTGCTACAACCGCGGTTGCTGCCATACTCATTCCGATCGCAAGTGAGTAAATTACAGTCAATACCGATTCGGTTAAACCAACGGTCTGAATTGCAAAACTGCTATGTTCTAAATGCCCAACGAAATATAAATCAACTAGAGCAAAAACCGATTCCATCATCATTTCTAAAACCATCGGAATGGCCAATAGAATTACAGCTTTTTTTATACTTCCAGAAGTATAGTCAAAAGATTCGTCGCCTTTTAAGGCTTGTTTAATTGTGGTAAAAAATTTAGAAAAGAAGCTTTTCTTTATAGATGTTTCTGTCATGATATTTTAGGATAAATGATAAAATTGGTCCAGATGTATCTCAATCTGAACTAAAAAAGTAAAACGTAAGTATCCTAATTATTCTAAAAAATAAAATAGGATTAGGCAGAAACAATCATATGCTGTAGATTTTCAAGGCGGTAAATATAAGTAATATTTCGAAAGAAAAATTAATCTAGTAATTTTTTACTTACTCGACTGCTTGCTATTAGCGAAGCAACAAATCCTAAAGAGATAATTGTTGTCATTACAATCAAAACATTCTCCACTGTAAAAACAACTGGGTAAGCCAAGGTTGGCGTAATCATAATAAGTTCAAATTTCTGCTGTAATATTACAAGGATGATACCTAAAACAAGTCCGATCAAGCCTCCAAAAACACTTAACAAAGTGCCTTGAAGCAGAAATATTTTTCGAAGATCACCAATATCCGATCCTAAATTGAAAAGTGTTTTAAGATTTCCTTTCTTTTCTAAAATCATCATAATCAAAGCTCCGATCAAGTTAAAAAGAGCCACAATGATAACTAATGTAAAAATCAGATAAACTGCAATGTTTTCGGTATTAAGCATTTTATACAAAGACTCATTCAGCTGTGCTCTGTTTTTTAAAGTAATTTTATCTTTAAAAATAGAATTAAGCTGTTTCTTTATCGCTTCTTCATCTGCATTTTCTTTTAATTTAAATTCCAATCCAGAGATTTGATTGTGCTTGTACATTAATAATTCCTGCACTAAACCTAAATCTGCAAATACATATTTTGAATCTAAATCTTCGCTGATGGAGTAAATTCCAACGGGCAGAACATCTGTTTTATTGAAAGCTTCTTCTGGATTTTCAATTCCGCCTTTTCCTGGTTTTGGAGCAAAAATCTGAAGCGGATTTTCAAAGTCCAAAATTCCCATTGAGAAATTTTGAGCCAAACCATAACCAATTATAACTTGATAACTATCTGGTTTAAGCCATTGACCATTAAAAAGTTTTTTCTTGATATCGTTAACAACTGGATATAAACTGTCAACGCCTTTTAAATAGGTAACTTGCTGTTTGTCTTTGAATAGAAATAAAACTCGTTCTTCTATAATTTTGGTGTAAGAAGCAACACCGTTGATTTTCTTTATCTGATTTTCCTGATCTGGAGTAAGTAAAAAAGACTTTCCATAGGTACTCGTCAATTTTAAATCAGGATCAATTTCATTTGTAAATGAAAGGCTAAAAACTTTAAGTCCGCTGAAAACAGATAAAACTACAAACAAAGCCATTGTACCAACAATGATTCCCATGCTGGCAATTCGATTGATAATATTAATAGCATTGTTTTTACTACTGCTAAAAATATATCGTTTGGCTATGTATAAGGGAAAATTCAAATTACGACTTTCTTCTTTTTTCTAAAAGATCACGATTTTCTATTGGGTTTTCTTTTCCTGCAAGTGCATTGTCGATTTTCTCTATATAGTCTAGAGAATCGTCTATAAAGAACACCAAATTCGGAACACGGCGTAATTGCAAACGCACACGCTGCGCCAAATCATGTTTGATTAAAGTTGTGTTTGTTTTTATTGCTTCTAAAGTTTCTTTGGCTCTTTCTTGCGGAAAAATGCTTAGATATACAGTCGCTACAGATAAGTCTGTAGTTACACTTACTTTGGATACTGAAATTACTAAGTTTGTAATCCCGTTTTTTCTCACTTCACCTTGCAAAATGTCAACCAGATCTTTCTGAAGAACACCGCCTATTTTTTTCTGTCTATTTGTTTCCATACTGCAAAAATACTAAAATTTAGTGGTATTACATGTTCTTTTAATTGTTTTAAAAGCTGATAAAGATCATAGCGTTTGAGGGAATTATTCTACATATTTGATGTAAATATAAAACTAATCTATCATGAAAAAAAGAGAACCAATTAGCCACATTATGACAAAAACTGTTGTGACTGCAAACGAAAAAGATGATCTTAAAACAGTGGTCGAAAAATTAAAAACAAATACAATTCGCCATATTCCGATTGTTAAGGGAAAAGAAGTGGTTGGAATAATTAGTCGAACCGATATTAACCGATTAACTTTTGGAGCTTTGTTTGAAGGTCAGGATAATGCTGATGAAGCTATACTAGAAATGTTGACTGTTCCTCAAGTCATGACCTCTAAGCCAAGAACAGTTTCTTCTGATACCATAATCAGGGATTTAGCAGAAATTTTTGTAAAAGAAGATTTCCATGCACTTCCTGTTGTAGACAATGGAGAACTTAAAGGAATCGTAACCACAACAGATGTTGTAAAATATTTTTTAGAACAATATGATTAAAATATAATTGAATAAAAAAGGGAGCTAAATGCTCCCTTAAGTTTTTATCTACCTTGCAACCATCCTTCTGGATTGTTGTATGAAGTATTTTGAAGGATAAGGAATTTAATAATTGTTCTTCCTGTATCACCACTTGTCCTTACTTTTCCAAGGCTTTGTTTTACTTTTACTTTATCGCCTTGTTCAACTGACACAGAACTAAGATTTTGATAGACAGTAAAATAATCACCATGCTGAATAAAAACTGCTTTGTTTACTGGAGACAAAGCAATCACTTTTGACACTGTTCCTTCAAAAACCGCGCGAGCTGTTGCGCCATCTTCTGTAGTAATCTCAACTCCAGAATTGTGCACCGTAATTGATGGATGCAACGGATGAGGGTTATCTCCATAACCAAGAGATATAAATCCTTTTTCAACCGGCCAAGGCAACTTTCCTCTGTTCGCTTTAAAATCGGCAGCTAAAATTTTACCTTCAGGTGTTAATTCAATTCTGTCTGAAGAGGCAGGCGGTGGCGGTTTTGGCAAATCATCATCTTTAGTCTCAACACCTTTTTTCTTATTCTCAGCTATTATTCTTTGTCTTTCTTCTTCTATTTTTCTTCGTCTTTCTTCATTTGCTTTCCTAATTTGTTCTCGAATAAGGTCTTTAATTTTTGCATCAATTCTTCTCGATTCCTGCTGTTTGGATTTGGTATCAGCGATAATTTTATTTTTATCTTTTTTAAGCGAATTAACTAATTTCTGCTGTTCCTTTTTTTCTGCTTCGAGAGAAATTTTCTCTTTTTGATTTTCAGCAATTATTTTCTTTTTTACTTGTCTTTGTCCATCAAGTTTTGCATTAAAATCAACTAACTGTGCTGTTTTTGACTGAATTTCAAGACCTTGATTTTTTCTAAATGTAGTATATTGCTTCAGGTATTGTGCTCTTTTGTAAGCTTGCAAGAAACTTTCAGAAGATAAAATAAACATGGCACGACTCTGCTCAGAACGGCTTTTGTACGATTTCAAAATCATCTCAGCGTAATCTTCTTTTAGAACTTTAAGTTCTTTTTTTAGTTTATTTACCTGAACTTGATTAATATACATATCATTACTAATCAGCTTTTCTTGTTTGGCTGTCGTATTGATTAATTTCTCTTTAAGTTTAATTTTGTTTGCTTGAATTAAATATTCGTTAACAGCAGATTTCTCTTTTTTTCGAACAGACTGCAACATCTTTTCGTTCTCTTTGATTTCCTGCTGAATTTGAGCTTTGCGCTGTTCCAGTTTTTCTTGCTGCGAATCCTGCGCCCATACAAATGTAGTGGCACAAATTAAAACTAGACTTAGAAGAAATTTTGGCATGTTTCTGTTTTTATTTTGCAAATTTACTTAATTGTAACTTTTTTATAACCGCTTGGAACGCTATACGGAAAAGAAAGTTCTTCATTAAATGAAATATTGTTGTAATTCAAATTAATATTTGTTTTGCCTTTTGGCTGAACGGCATTGATTTCTATGCTTGTTGGTAATATTCCTTGATTAAAAGTTTTGGTGTCTGAATAAGCGATTTGCAATGTCCTGTTTTCAGACGGCTGCGAAATCTCTTCTTTCTGAATTAAATATTTTTCTCCATCTAAGAAAAAGGTCTTTTTTAAATTGGCATCCTTTTCTTCGTCAAGTCTAAACAAATTATCCACAATAGTCTGAGTGTACTTTCCTTTTCTTAAATCGTCAAAAGCTTCTCCAACTAATAAATTTTGAACTTTAGAATAATCTAAATCTGTTCCAAGCCATTTGCTTAAGCTTGTAAAATCTCCTTCATAATAAGTTCCATTCATTTTTTCATAATAACTTACTGCAGAAGGTGTTATTAAAGCTTTAGCCATCGTGATTCCTAAGAAACGCACGCTTATTAAAATCTGCTTGTCTTTTTCGATTCTAATTTCAGCAGTAACATTTTGGCTTTGTTTTTCATCAGCATATCTTGCACTTGCTTTTATATACAAAGTTGAAAAATCTAACTTGTTGTCGTAGTGTTTTTCAATTACTTTTTTGTCTTCTTTCTCTACAATTGTCTGGCTTGGATTTCCTTGCACCGCTACTGCTTTGGATTTGCATGAAATTACAGCAATAGACAATACTAGTATTGATATATATTTTTTCATCTAAATTTTATTTTTTCTTTTTTAATAATTCATTTGCCTTCAAAAAGTATTCCTCTTTTTTCTTTGCATCTCCCAATCCATTGTATGCCTCTCCTAATTGAATATTAAAATTTGATTCTAATTTTACGTCATCCACTACATAATCAAGACCCATTTCTAAGACGGTTTTTGCATTTTTAAATTGTTTCTGCTGATTGCTCCCTAAGCCAGCATAATAGTAAAACTGAGCCTGACTAGGATAAACTTCAATCAGCATCATGGCTCTTTTGGTCATTGGCTCATATTGTTTTGTCTGCACGTAAGCTTCCAACAATAACATATTGGTTTCAAGATCTGTATCTGAATTTGATTTTAAATCTTTTTCATAATATTTAATCGCATTTTCAAACTGTCCTTTGCTATGATAAAATTTTCCAATTTCTTTGGCAACGTCAACATCTTTGTCATTATCAAAATAGGAAATGGCTTTTTCTAAATCGGCAGCATACTGTGGATTTTTATTTACATAAATCAAAAATTCATTCAAAGTCCTGTGTTTGATTTTTGAATCGATTTTTGAACTTGCTAAAATCACATTCATCGATTTTATAGCTTTATCTGCCTGATTGGCATCTAAATAAGTTTTGAACAAACTCACCTGCCCCCATTCTGAACTTGGAATTTCTTTTGCCAGTTGTTTTGCAACTTCAAGTGATTTTTCGTTTTCATTACTTTTTGAATACAAAAGAATCAAATTCAAATAATTGGATTCTTCTTTCGGATCTTTTTTAATCTGTTGAATTAGATTATCAATTTCAGCATTCTGATATTTTCCTTGAGATAAAATTTGCGCTTTGTAAATCTCTCGATCAGAAGATTTTCCGAACTTATCGTTCATTTCATTAATCGCAATTAATGCTTTATCATATTGATTGGTAATCATATACAACGAAATCAGATCGTCTTTATATTCTTCGTCAAAAACAATTATTTTTTGAATGATTTCAATCGCCAAAGGATAGTTTTTTGTCTCGTAACTTACATCATAAATTCCAAGCCAAAACCATTTATTTTTAGGATCAAGCTGTGTGGCTTTTTCAAAAGCAGTCTGCGCATTTTGATATTCTTTTAACGCAAAATAGTTTTTCCCTAATTCAAAATAAGCAACTGCATCATTGGGTTTAAGTTTAATACACTTCTCCAATGATACAATGGCTTTATCATAATTTTCAATTCCTTTTTGTTTTAATGATTCATAAAATGAGTCTTGATATTCGTCTGTTGCCATAGCAATATCTTCGGGTTCCGTCTGAGCAAAAACGGAAAATGATGTGCTGAATAAAGCAAAAACCAATAGTGTAAAAACTCTTTTTTTAATCATCTGTAAAAATTACATTTTAAACAAAACGAAACTTTCATAATTTTTATTTTATTCTAAAACAGCGTAATCTCCAATGCTGATGCTTGTAAATTTCCCATCATAACTTACGTGGTTTCCGATCATTGCATTATCTAAAGCAGCATTTTTAATTTGAGAATAAGTCTGGATCAAACTGTTTTTGATTGTACTGTCTGTTACATGACAGCCATTTCCAAGAGAAACATTTGGTCCAATTGTCGTATTTTTCAAGACTACATTTTGTCCAATATAGCATGGAGGAATAATTGTTGAATTTTCTAAAGTAACACCATAATCTACTAAATGCTCTCCGTCATTGTGAAGAAAACCTAACATTCTTGTATTGGTTTCAACCGTAACGTCTTTGTTACCGCAATCCATCCACTCGTCTACGCTTCCTGTTTTGAAAACTTTTCCGTTTGCCATCATAGCTTTGATACCGTCATTAATCTGGTATTCTCCACCATTTTGAATATTATTATCTAAAACATTCTGAAGTTCATTTCTTAAAATTCCAACTTCTTTAAAATAATAAATTCCGATAACAGCTAAATCGCTAACAAACTCTTTTGGTTTTTCAACCAACTCTATAATTTCATTATTTTGGTTCAGTTTCACAACACCAAAAGCTTCTGGCTGCTCTACTTGTTTTACCCAGATTACAGCATCTGCTTCTGGATCTAATTCGAAGTCGGCTCTAATTAAAGTATCTGCATAAGCAATTACAGCTGGTCCAGAAAGAGATTCTTTCGCACACATAATTGCATGGCCAGTTCCTAGAGGTTGATCTTGACGATAGATTGAAGCTTTTGCTCCTAATCCTTTAGCCAGATCTTCTAAACTTGCTACAACATCATCTCCAAAAAACGCTTCATCTCCTAAAATAAAGGCAACTTCTTCAATCGGTTCTTTTAATATTTTGGCAATATCTTCAACTAAACGGTGTACAATAGATTTACCTGCAACTGGAATTAACGGTTTTGGAACTGTTAAAGTATGAGGCCTCAATCTTGATCCGCGGCCTGCCATTGGCACAATTATTTTCATTCTTTATTTGATTTTTATGGGAAGATCTGTCAAAATCTTCATTGGGTTTGGTCTTCGTTTTTCTATTATTTTACTCCAGTGCTACCAAAGCCTCCTTCACCTCTTGATGTTTCAGAAAGTGTTTCAACTTCGATCCATTCAGCTCTTTCGTGTTTTGCAATAATCAGCTGTGCAATTCGCTCTCCATTTTCGATTACAAAATCGTCATTAGATAAATTTACTAAAATTACTCCGATTTCTCCTCTGTAATCTGCATCAACAGTTCCTGGAGAATTTAAAACAGTTACACCTTTTTTTGCTGCCAGACCACTTCTTGGCCTTACCTGCGCTTCGTAACCAATTGGCAATTCGATAAAAAGTCCTGTTTTTACAATTGTTCTTTCTAAAGGTTTTAACGTAATTGGTTCTAAAATATTGGCACGCAGATCCATTCCTGCAGATGCAATCGTTTCGTAATTTGGTAAATCGTGCTGTGATTTATTGATAATTTGAATTTTCATTTTTTGAATATAATTTTTAAAGCGTCTTATTTCCTCTTCATTATTCCTTTTATGGTATCTTTTTCAAAATGGTATACCATGTACATAAAGATTAAAAGAAGCGGAATTCCAACATAATATTTTTCCCTAAATCCGTAAAATGAGATTATTGAAAATACTATTGAAACGCCCAAATAAGTACCAATTTTGTTCATATCATAAGGAATTGGATAATATTTATTTCCTAAAACATAAGAAATAAGCATCATACTTCCGTAAGCCGAAATGGTTGCAATTGCAGATCCGTAATAGCTATATTTTGGAATTAAAAGATAATTTAAAATCAATGTAACAATGGCTCCTACAATAGAAATATATGCACCAATTTTTGTTTTGTCTGTCAGTTTATACCAAACCGATAGATTATTGTAAATACCCAAAAAGAAATTTGCCAAAATAATTAATGGCACAACTTTCATAGCTTCCCAATACGATTTGTTATCTAATAATAAATATTTTAAAACATCTGCAAAAACAATTACACCTAATAAAATCAATGATCCTAAAATCACAAAATATTTGGTAATAACAGCATAGGTTTGAGGAGCATTTTCATTTTTAGCGTGACTAAAAAAGAAAGGCTCTATTCCTAATCTAAAAGCTGTTGCAAAAAGAACCATAAACAATCCAAGCTTGTAACATGCAGAATAAGCACCAACTTCAGACTTTGCTAAATTTTCAGGAAGCAAATAACCCAATAAGATTTTATCAAAATGTTCATTGACAGCAAAAGCCAATCCGGCAACTAAAATCGGAAGTCCGTATTTCATCATTTTTTTCCAAAGAACAGGATCGAATTTTCGTCCAAGCGAAAGGTAATTTGGAGAAAGAACAATAAATGTAGCCAAGCTTGCCAAAAGGTTTGCAATGAAAATATAAGCAATCTGGAAATTCTGTACGTATAAATTATCCCAAATAGAATTTGGGTTTGCCTCTGCCAATTTTGGAAGATACATTAAAAAGAATATATTCAGCAATAAGTTTATCACAACATTTCCAATCTTAATAGCCGCATAAACCATCGGCCTCTGATTTGCCCTAAGTTTAGAAAACGGAATTAAGACCAATGCGTCTAAAACTAAAATCCAAATGGTATAAGTAATGTATTGAACATCTACTTCGGCTAAGTTTGCCAATGTATTTCTAAAAATCAAACCAGCGAAAAGAAAAATTATTGAGGTCCAAAATATTGAAATGGTAGATGTTGCGATTACATTTTTCTTATCCTCTTCAGCACTGTAAAATCTAAAAAATGCAGTTTCCATTCCGTACGAAAGAACCACGTTAAAGAAAACCATCCAAGACAATACGATTGAAACTTCACCATACTCTGCTGTTGGTAAAATTCCAGTATATAATCTCACTAATAAAAAACTAAGCATTCTAGGTAAAACTGTAGCCAGTCCGTAAATTGCCGTTTGCTTGAATAGACTTTTATATAATCCCAAAATATAATTCTAATAATGTTTGTAAGACAAAAATAACCATTTCTTTTGTTTAATGGTGCTTTTGTTGACGCAATAAAGAAAACTTCTGATTGTTTTTAAACCGTCAATTTCTTTTCGTCCAAAATTTTCACAAAATGAAATCCTCTAGGCGCATAACCCTGATTATAATAAAATCTATGAGCTCCAAAATTTCCTGTAAATGCATCCAAAACAATACTACTGCAATTTAACTCAATAGCTTTTTTATCTACATAATCGGTTAGCATTTTACCGATTCCTTTAGATCTGTATTCTGGATTAACAACAAAATTGTCAATCTCAAGATATTTTCCTGTCCAAAGTTTTGTAGCCGACCAGCAGCCTGTTAAGCCAAGACATGTATCATCTTCAAAAACTGCAATCTGAATATAATTATGCGGAAGCATTTCAGAAAGAAATGATTTATATTTTTCAAGGGATATGTTTGGATATAAAAATCGAATAGTACTTATTTGAGCTACCATATCCTCGATGGTAGTAAGCTCTTTTATTTGTAAGGCCATTGTTTAAAAGAATAGAAATTCAAAAATACTTAAAATATAAGATAAGCCGAGCGGAAATAAACTTTGAGAAAAAATTTTAACAAAAAAAGAAGAATTATTGTACAAATTAATCTTAAAATACTTATCTTTAGCTAATTATAACACTGTTTTTTAACAGAACATGTGAAATATATAAAATTTAGTTAAAAATTATGTAACATTTTTTTTACAGTCTTTGACTAAATTTGTTTCAAAGGGAATGAGAAAGCTAGATACAACCCTTTAAAAAAAAGAAGCTCTGGGACTAATAAAGCTTGTTTGTTCCCATAAAAGACAAAGCATAAGGGATTGATTCAGCTGTATTGTAACCCTAATAAAAACAGAGCACTGGGACTGATAAAGCTTGTTTGTTCCCACAAAAGACAAAGCACAAGGGATTGATTCTGCTGTATTGTAACCCTTAAAAAAACAGAGCATTGGGATTAATAAAGCTAGTTTGTTCCCATGAAAGACAAAGCACACAGAGTTATCTGTCTATTTTTATAAAATGGTAGTGATTCTCAACTTAACTGTAATTTGAGAATCACCATTTTATAAAAGTATTTTTAAAAAAGAAAAAAACTTCCAATAAAAGAAAAGCCAGCTAATGCTGGCTTTTCTTTTATTTATTATGTAACAGATTATCCGTTTAAAGCTTCTGCTCCACCTACAATTTCCAAAATCTCACTTGTAATCGCAGCTTGACGAGCTTTGTTATAAGTTAATTTCAATTGGTTTCTTAAAGCAGTTGCATTATCTGTTGCTTTGTGCATTGCAGTCATACGAGCTCCATGCTCAGAAGCAAATGAATCGCGAATACCTTTGTACAATTGTGTTTTTAAAGACTTAGGAATTAAAGCTAATACAATTTCTTCTTTTCCTGGTTCAAAAATATAATCTCCAGAAGCAGTTGTTGCATCAGTATTAATAGGAGTTAACGGTAAAAACTGCTCAACTTGAACAATTTGAGTTGCAGCATTTTTAAACTGATTGTAAACTAACTCAATTCTGTCGTATTCTCCAGTTAAAAACTTTTGTGTTAAGTCATCTGCAATTCCAGCAACATTTTCAAATGTCAAATTATCAAAAATTGCATTATGATGACCGTGAATTTTATGCGTTTTAATTAAAGCATCTCCACCTTTTTTACCAATGGCAAAAACGTCAACTTGCTTTCCAGCATAAAAATCAGTACGATTTTTAATCTCTTTAATAATATTCGAATTGAAAGCACCACATAAACCTCTGTTTGAAGTTACAGCTACTAACAATACTTTTTTTACTTCACGTTGTGTAGTGTAATCTCCTCCTATTTCACCTTCTAGTGTAGCAGAAAGATCTTGCAATAACTCCGTCAATTTCTCGGCATAAGGACGCATTGCAGTGATTGCATCTTGTGCTTTCTTCAGCTTTGCAGCAGAAACCATTTTCATAGCCGATGTAATTTGCATCGTCGATGAAACGGAAGTAATTCTATTACGGATTTCCTTTAAATTTGCCATCTATTAATTAGAAAATGTGACAATCTGAAAATTAGATAATTAGAATAATGCTTAACATTATCTAATTATCTAATTAACGAATTATCTAATTAGTTATATTTTGCTGAAACTTCTTTTGCTGCTTTTTCGATAACGTCAGTAATAGCGTCATCTAATTTTCCAGCTTTCAAAGCGTTAAGTGTGTCTTTATGTTTGCTGTTTAAGTAAGCTAAGAAATCAGCTTCGAATTCTTTTACTTTATTAACAGGAACATTTCTTAATAAGTTTTTAGAACCAGCGTAGATAATTGCTACTTGGTTTTCAACTGTATAAGGATCATTTAAACCTTGTTTCAAGATCTCAACGTTTCTTTTTCCTTTTTCAATTACGTTTAAAGTAACAGAATCTAAGTCAGAACCAAATTTAGCGAAAGCCTCTAATTCACGGAATTGAGCTTGGTCTAATTTTAAAGTTCCAGAAACTTTTTTCATTGATTTAATTTGAGCATTACCTCCAACACGAGATACAGAGATACCTACGTTAATTGCAGGACGAACCCCAGAGTTGAACAAATCCCCATCAAGGAAAATCTGACCATCTGTAATAGAGATTACGTTTGTTGGGATATATGCAGAAACGTCACCAGCTTGAGTTTCGATAATTGGTAAAGCAGTTAATGAACCACCACCTTTTACGATAGATTTAATAGAATCTGGTAAATCGTTCATGTTTTTAGCGATACCATCATCAGCGATTACTTTACAAGCACGCTCTAATAAACGAGAGTGTAAGTAGAAAACGTCTCCAGGGTAAGCCTCACGTCCCGGTGGTCTTCTTAATAAAAGAGAAACCTCACGGTAAGCAACAGCTTGTTTAGACAAGTCATCATAAACGATAAGAGCTGGACGACCTGAATCTCTAAAGTACTCTCCAATAGCAGCACCAGCGAATGGAGCATAAACTTGCATTGGAGCTGGATCAGAAGCATTAGCAGCAACGATAACTGTATAAGCCATTGCTCCTTTTTCTTCTAACATTTTTGCGATTCCTGCTACAGTTGAAGCTTTTTGTCCAATTGCAACATATATACAGAATACAGGTTTTCCTGCATCGTAAAATTCTTTTTGATTTAAGATTGTATCGATACAAACAGTTGATTTACCTGTTTGACGGTCACCGATTACAAGCTCACGCTGTCCACGTCCAACTGGGATCATAGCATCAACTGCTTTTACTCCAGTTTGTAATGGTTCAGTTACTGGCTGACGGAAGATAACTCCAGGTGCTTTTCTTTCTAAAGGCATTTCGTATAAGTCTCCACCAATTGGTCCTTTTCCATCAATTGGAAAACCAAGAGTGTTAACAACACGTCCTACCATTTGCTCACCTACTTTAAGAGAAGCAATACGTTGAGTTCTTTTTGCAGTAGATCCTTCTTTAAGTCCAGTTGATGGTCCTAATAATACAACCCCAACATTATCTTCTTCAAGATTCAATACGATACCTTCCATACCGTTATCAAATTCTACTAACTCTCCATATTGTACATTAGATAGCCCGTAAACACGAGCAATACCGTCTCCAACTTGAAGTACTGTTCCTACTTCCTCTAGCGTAGCACCAGATTCAAAACCTTCTACTTGCTTTCTTAATATTGCTGAAATTTCAGCAGGTTTGATTTCCGCCATCTTAATTTATAATTTAGACACTTTTGTGTTATAAAAACTAATTACTTAACTCTCTTTTTAATACTTGTAATCTGTTTGCAACAGAAGCATTGTATTGATTATCTCCTATTCTCAAAATAAATCCACCAATGATTGAAGGATCTACAATATTTTCAATTGTAATTTTTTTATCTGATAAAGTTGCAACTTTTGCTAAAACTTTAGCTTCTAAAGCAGCATCCATTGGAATTGCTGTTGTAACTTTTGCTACTTCAACTCCATTGTTTTCATCAAATAATTTATTGTATTCTACTGCAATTGCATCTAGAATTTCAAATCTTTTGTTTTCAAATAATAAACGGAACAATCCTTTTGTTACTCCATTTACATTTGCAAAAACTTCTAAAAGAGCACTTTCCTTAACTTCAACAGTTGTTGTTGGGTTTTGAATAAATGTACTCAATTCTGTATTTGTCTCAATTGCATTTGCAATTGATTTCATATCGTTATTTACAGCTTCGGCAACACCTTTAGAGTTTGCTAAGTCCAGAATTGCTTTTGCATAACGAATTGCTGCTCTTGTACCTGCCATAATCTTAGTTTAACTTTACGTCACCTAACATTTTCTCAACCAATTTAGTTTGAGATTCTTTGTTAGATAATTCTTCTTTCAATAATTTCTCAGCAATACTTAATGATAGAGAAGAAACTTGAGATTTCAATTCTGCCATTGCAGCATTTTTTTCGCTTTCGATAGCCGCTTTAGCTTGATCAATCATTTTTTGACCAGCTTCTTGAGCTTCGTTTTTAGAATCAGCAATCATTTTCTCTTTCATTTCGCGAGCTTCTTTCAACATCGCGTCACGTTCTGCACGAGCTTCATTCAAAATTCTTTGATTGTCAGCTTGTAAGTTTTCCATTTCTCTCTTTGCATTTTCAGCAGAAAGCAATGCATTTTTAATACCTTCTTCTCTTGCAGTAATAGATTCCATAATTGGTTTCCAAGCAAATTTTACTAAAAGCAAAATTAATATTACCAAGATTAAAGCTTGCCAGAAGAATAATCCGAATGAAAAATCGTTAATTAACTTATCCATTTTATAACTATATTAAATATTTAATTTCTTTTTTAAAAGTAACAACATCTTTAACCAACCGTTAAAGATGCTGTTATTTCTCTCTTTATTATTTTCCTAAGATTAAAGCAGCGAATGCTAAACCTTCTAATAAAGCCGCGATAATAATCATCGCAGTTTGAATTTTACCAGCAGCTTCTGGCTGACGAGCAATAGCGTCCATAGCAGATCCACCGATTTTACCTAAACCTAAACCTGCACCGATTACTACTAAACCAGCACCTACTAAAGTTGGAATTGTTCCCATAACTATTTATATATATAAAATTAAACTTCTAAAAATTAAATAATCGCTGTTTCGTCTTCGTGGTGGTGAGCGTGATCATGATCCTGAACAGCCATACCAATAAACAATGATGATAACATTGTGAAGATAAACGCTTGTAAAAATGCAACTAAAACTTCAATAACAGAGATAAACAAAGTTAATCCTAAAGAGATTGGTAAATCTGCTGCTAAATTTTTTCCAACAAAAATCATTGCAATTAAACTCATAATTACTACGTGACCTGCAGTAATGTTTGCGTACAAACGAATTAATAATGCGAATGGTTTTGTTAATGTTCCTAAAACCTCAATTGGAGCTAAGATAATTTTCATCGGAACTGGTACTCCTGGCATCCAGAAGATGTGTCCCCAATAATCTTTGTTTGCACTAAATTGAGTAATGATAAATGTAAAGGCTGCTAAACAAACTGTAATAGCAATATTTCCTGTTACGTTGATTCCTAGCGGAGTCATTCCTAATAAGTTTAAGATCCAAACAAAGAAAAATACAGTTAATAGGTAACCCATATATTTACGGTATTTTTTCTCTCCAATATTTGGAACAGCAATTTCGTCTCTGATGAAAATTACAAGTGGTTCTAAAACTCTACCAAATCCTGTTGGGATTGGTCCTTTTTTGTATGATTTTGCTAAACCAGTAAACATGAAGAACAATAATACTGATACGAAAAGCATTGAAACAACATTTTTAGTAATCGAAAAATCTAATGGTTTTTCGTTTGATGGATGACCGTGCTCATCAAAGTTAATTGTTCCAGCAGCATCTGTTTTGTAAATTTTACCGTGAACTAATTTGTAGTAGCTACCGTCAACTTCTGCAACTTCTTCTCCGTGGTGTAATTTTGAAGAAGAGAAAACTTTTAAACCTCCATCAATAAGGATAACTGGTAATGAAAAACCATAATGCTTATTTTCTTTTTCATCTGAAAAGAAAACAAAGTCATGAGAATCTTGTAAGTGGTGATCAATAAAAGCATCCACTTTTGCCTTTGGGTCAAGAGCAACATGCTCTCCTTCTTGGTGAGCATTATGTGAAACTACTTTCTCTTCATGAGCAGTTTGAGTTTGAACATGCGTCGAGTCATTCTCTGGATTTGCAAAACCCATAATCGGTAGAGAAGCTACAAAAGCAGCAAGAATAAAGCTGAGTGGTTTGTTTGAAATCACCATATCGTGGAAAATCTTATTTTTTTACGTTTCTAAAATTTGGTGCAAAGGTACATTTTTTATTAATATTCAAAAGGATATGAAAAATTATTTTTAAACCTTGTTTTAAAGAATTGTTATTTTAAGGCTTTTCATTTAATAATCGGACAGTTAAAAGCGTCTGAAATAACAAAAACAGCACAAATGTTATAAAAAAACTGACTTTTTCAATATTGGTTTCCCCAGTTTGATTTTTTAAAATTGGCTGCAGAACTAAATAGGCTAATAACATTTGTGTAAAAGTTCCAAATAGAAATGTCATCCCAACGATTTCAAAATTCTTCTTTTTTACTACTAATAATATAAGGTATAATAAAGATGAAATTATGAAGAAGGATAAATACAGTAATTCTAAACTGTAATGAAATTTCTCCGTACTAATTTCACTAAATAAAAAAATGGCTTTATGTAGAATATAGGTACCTAAAGCAAGGCATAACAAATAAAAAATCGGTTTGTAATTTTTTGAAAGCATTTGAAATAATTTTAGTGCAAAGATGCAACTTTTATCTCAAGGCATTTTATATACAAACTACTTTGTTTTATTGATATCATTTACTTGTCGGATTACATTATATAATGCAACTCCAACTCCCGCTAACACAAAAATGGTATTATAATAAACTTTTGGGCTTGGATGTTTCTCATCAAGCCAAGTCCCAAAATATGAAAACACAAAAATGATTACTCCCATTTGAAAGGGAATATTAATAAATGCTAACCATTTATTTCTTCTATCATTATTCGGTTCCTTTTCCATCTTCTAGCATGATTACAGGATTCGAGTGGGCAAGCATCGTGCAGGTTGCTGTGAAGTCGGCTCCTGGTTCTATTGAAAGTTTTCCTACTGCCACTTCTCCGTGTATTTGAGCAGTCGATTTAATATTAAGGGTTTCCAGAACTTTTATCTTTCCGTGAAATTCTCCTTCAATATCAGCATTATTACAAATTATTTCTCCTTTAACAGCTCCTTTGGCCCCAATCACTATTTTGCCTTGTGAAGTAAAGTTTCCAATCAATTCGCCGTCTAATCTAAAATCGGCTTTTGAGACTATGTCTCCTACTATTGATGTTCCTTCTACAATTCTATTTGTTCGTCCTAATTGTTCAGTTCCATTTTTCTTTACTTTTTCAAACATGGCGGTTAAGATTTAAGGGGTTTTCGGGGTCAAGTATACGTCCAAATTCTTTTTGATCTGAACGATCTTGTAATTATCATTTGATATTATTATAGCTTGATCTGGGATTTTATATTTTTTATCGTCTCTGAAAACTCCAGCAACATCATTTGCATAAGCCTCAGATTTTAAACCATGAATAACTACAAAACTTTCTGTTTTATTGTATTTATCCAAAGATGTTGTCAATCTTTCGTAATTTTCAACTAATAAAAATACTCTGATTGCTTCTTCAATTCTTTTAACTGCTTTTGTATCGCTGTTAGAAACACGATATAATATTTTCCAGTTTTTAGTATCGGTTGTTGTAAAACTAAGTTTCTCCAAAACAGGCACTTGTTTCTCTAGAATTTCTCTGGCGTTTTTACCTTCCTCGCTATTTGGGTAATTGTCAGCCACATTCTCAAGTCCTTTTTTATACGATTCCAAACCATTTACTTTTCCTAAAGTATTGGCTTTTAGCAATTCATATTTAGATACAATATCGTCTCCTGAATATTGATTAATCAGGTTATCTATATTGGCTAGGACCTCGTCAAATTTCTCTTCTTCAAAAAGTTTATACCATTTCTGGTATTCTTTATCGGGACTAGAACTCGGATCGTCTTCTTTATTATTTAAAATGTGAGCATATCTCGAATCAGGATATTTCGTAGAAATCTCTGCCTTAATAGCTTCTGCTTTTGCCGGATTTGTAATCTGATAAATTTTGTACAAATTATACATAGATGGCAATACGAGCTTTTCTTCAGGATTATTTTTAAGCAACTGTTCCAGTTTATCACTAGCCAGATTATATTCTTTAAACTTCTCCTTATATATAAGTCCTAATTGATAGTATGAAAAATTACGTTCTTTACCAATACTATCCATCGCAGCTTGCGAAGTTGGAAGCTGTTCTACATAATAGGCTACAGTATATTTTTCTGGAACAATTGTATCTTTCAGTGCATTGGCAACTTCTTGCGTATTAATGGTGTCTTTCATTGCTGCATCGTTTGCTGATCGTACTCCTGCCAATCTCCAATTTCCGCCCAATGTTCTGCTTCCCCACATTTTTTTAAACTGCAGTTTTCCGTAAGCAACAGTTGTTGGATTGTAAAAATAAAATGTACTTGCATTATCATTTCCGCCTGGAGGCATTGCAATTCCTTGTGGTTCTACTGGTTTACCTAAAGAATTAGGATTTACGGCTCCATTTCCTGAAAAATCTGCTTGAGAATTTCGGTCAATATTGGCCAATCGCTCCTTTTCTTTTTCTTCTAAAAGGCGTTTTGCTTCATCTTTCTTTTTAAGCTCGGCAATATAATTTTCAAAATAATCTTTCTTTTCGTTTGGCGGAAGGTTGTATACCTTAATAATACTGTCGTTGCGTTTTGCAATGGCTTCGTATTTAATTACGTCGTCAAGATTTTTTCTGTTTTTTTCTATAAAAGCATATTCTCTGGTTTTAGGATCCAGTTTTACCAAAGTACTATCATAATATTTGGCAGCCATTGAGTAATCTGTATTTTTAAAATACATATTTCCAATATTTCTGTAGGCAGAAGCCATCAAATATGGATCTTTAGATTTTCTGCCTAAAGATTTATTGTAAAATTTCAAGGCATTTTCCTGATCTTTCTTTTTATCATAATAAACTCCCATTTCATAAAAAAGAACATCATAATAAGGACGATTTTCACGATCAGTCACCAATTTATTAAATGTTTTTAAGAAAATAGTATCATTGTCTTTCCCATAATCAAACATTTGTGCTTTTTTCGCGTAAGCGTGCATCATATACTTACGGTCTGCCTTTCTGTTTAAATCAATAACAGCATCATAGAAATAAATGGCGCTGTCACGTTTACCCTCTGACTGATACATCTGGCCAAGTATAAAACGATATCTTGCACGTTCTTCATTGTTTTTTGTAAATTGTTCTGCAACTCTAAGTCTAGAAACGGCACTGTCTTTTTGTTCCAAATTAAGAAAAGCTTCTGCTAAAAGCGCGTTGGCATCAGCATAAGTCTGTTTATCTAAATCTGTTTTTTTAAGTAAAAGCTTAATGTTTTTAAGAGCAATTGCATCATTGCCTAAACGCATATTGGTTTTTTCGCGCCAGATTTTTGCGGTATAAATGTTATTGCTTTCTGGGTATTTGTATAAAATATAATTGAATGCCTCAATTGCTGGAATAAAACGCTGATCATAATATCTTGCTTTCCCAAGCATTAGATACGCTTCATCCATCTGCCAGTTTCTTTCTCTTCCGCCAATATTCATGGAGTGCTTCTGAATGGCTTTTGTAGCTTTAGTTTCTGCTTTTTCAAAATCAGGATTTTTAGCTTTTTCACCTTCAGAAAAATTTTCATCAAACTGCATTTTTTCAATTGGCAGCAGTTTCCAAAAATTATCTTCATTATTGGCCTGAATAGACTTTAATCCTTTATCAAGGCCGATTCCTCCGTTATAAAGAATATTATACTTTGTCCCAATCGAGTGAGAACTTCGAGCCAAAAAGGTATTCTTTTTGGTAGAACAAGCTATCAAAAAGAATAAAAAAATGGGAATAAAACTATATTTAAGAGTATTCTTTTTCAATAGAAAAGAGTTTAAAACACATAACTACTAAAAACCAATTTTAGTATAATCACTTGTAAAAATACGGTTCTTTTTGAAATATAGAAATTCTTACACAGCAAAAAATAATTCTAATTCTTGTAAGGTCTCTTTTGAGGTTTGAATATCTTTGACAATCTCGCCTTTGTTAAGCGCAACAATTCTATCACAAACCTCCACCGTATGTTGTAAATCATGGCTTGAAACCAAAACGGTTACATTCGGATTATCTGCCAATTCTCTAATAATTTTTTTCAACCGGCTAACTGTAGTTGGATCCAAATTTGCAAAAGGTTCGTCTAAAATTACGACTTCTGGGTTTCCAATAAGCGTTGCAATAATTCCTACTTTTTTCTGATTTCCTTTAGAAAGATCACGAAGATATTTTTTGTTCTTTAAAATTTCACCATTAAAAAACTCTTCATGTTTCGCTAGCAATGCATCAATATCTGCTTTGTTCTGATTACGTAAATCTCCGATAAAATAGAAATATTCTTCTGGAGTCAAATATCCGATAAGGAAATTTTCATCTAAAAAAGATCCTGTAAAAGATTTCCAGTTTTCACTTGTATTTACTTGAATATTATTACTTTTTATGTATCCTGTTGAAGGCTGAATAAGATCTAGAAGCAAACTGAAAAATGTTGTTTTCCCTGCTCCGTTATTTCCCACCAATCCAAAGCTTTGTCCTTTTGGGATTTCTAAATTGCTGATGTTTAAAACTGTAGTACCGTTATATATTTTTGAAAGCTGATTTACTTGTATCATGATGTAATTTTAGATTTTAGATTGTTGATTTTAGATTAAAAAATTGTCTTTTTTATTTGGATTTTCTAATTGACAAATTCTCTAATTATCAAATTAACTCTTTTGTTTATAAGCACTTATTGTACTGTATTTCTCTACTTTGTATCTTTTTTCTATTAATGAAAATACCTTTTCTTTAAACACAAATCCTAAAATTCCAGCTCCAGCAACCAAAGCTAACCCAAGATTTTTATTATTCAAATAAAGTCCGATTGCGTAAAGTCCTAAAGGCAGTAAAATTTTTGGAAGCGTTAATAGCATTGCATTTACATTGAATGCCTTTTTATCTCCAAAAGCACCTCCAGCGTTACTTAAATCTATTGGTGTTTTAGTAAATGCTCCGCCAAGAAGTACTAAATGAGAATTGACTCCAATGTTATAAATTGCTCCAACTACAATTGTGAGATAAATTTCCCATCCCAAAAACAAATAAAAGGAAGCTAATATTGTAGAGAGAAAAGTTGCAATAACAATGAGCCACCATTTTGAAGTAATGTAACCTCGATACGGAATATTTTGCGTCATCATCAACTGATAATATGAACTGTCCCAGCTTGGTACAAACTGCCCAAAGACAAACAAAAATCCGCCCGAAACAAAAATGCCCGCAAAAATGTGCATTACCGGAGGCTGATGAGAATTTCCGAAAAAGAGAAATCCGTAAAACAAAAAAAGAACACTCATGAAAATGGTTGTTTTGGATCTTTTGTTTCTTTTAATGAGTTTAATATCATTTTTTAAGAAAGTTCCCAAAGTCCCAAATTGGTTTAGCCATGAAAGATTTTCTGTCGTAGCAACATCTTGTTTTACAGAAAGTCCTGCATCGAGATATAAATTGTTTTTAAAATATTTAAATGTGAAAGCATATAAACCAATTAAGATCAGAACAGGAATTAAAAATACCCCTTCAATATCGTAAAAGCTCTGAAAGAACGGAGTTGTAAATGTTGTAATGTCAAATAACTTATAGTATTGCGCTCCTGCCAAAGCCAAAATTAATACCACAAATACAACAAACAATTTGTCGATGTTGCTTAAAATAATATTCAAAAAATTGTTGATATAAATAAAAGCCATCGCTCCTACGTACCAAAAAAAGATTCCAACAACATCATATCCTTCCAAAATTAAGACAACTGAAAAAGGCACAAAAAACAAAGCGTGAACCCAATTAAAAAAAGACAAAGCTGTTTTTCCTAATGAAAAATGAACAATAACTGGCTTCTTAAATGGCAATACCAATAATGGTTTGATGTTTAAAACCGGTATTGATTGAAGTAACAATCTAATTACCAAATCAAAGAGGAAATAATAAATTAAAAATTTGTTTATTGTGGCCAATGGTTCCAAATTCATGTCTTTAAGAACATAAAATGCTCCAACGCCCATTGCGACAAAAACTAATGAAAAATAGATCATCAAAAAACCTATTATAATTTTCATTGCCAGATTTTTACCAAAAGATGCGGACCTAATAAAAGCCTTCCATTCTAGATAAATAAACTTCTTAATCATGGTTTATGGTTTAGTATTTTTGTAGTAAGAGACCAAATGTAGGAAAACGTTACAAAAAAAGTTAAAAAAAATAATTTCGTGCTAAACTTTTAATAGTGGTTTGCTACTTTTGCATAAAAATTCTATCATGCCTTCATTCTTAAAACTTATAATTAAAGAGGTTAAACGCGAAACTGCAGATGCTGTTTCTATTCTTTTTAATGTTCCTGAAGAACTAAAATCAGACTATAAATTTATAGCTGGACAATATATAAATTTAAAACTGACTCTTGACAATCAAGAAATAAGACGTGCTTATTCTATTTGCTCTGCACCAGACAGCGGTGAACTAAGAATTGCTGTAAAAGCAGTAAAAAATGGTCTTTTTTCTCAATTTGCCAATACAAAACTAAAAGCAGGAGATGTTCTTGAAGTTGGACAGCCAGAAGGTAAATTTACTTTTGAGCCAGATGCTGAAAGACAAAGAAACTACGCGGCATTTGCTGCAGGAAGCGGAATTACTCCAGTGCTTTCTATCATAAAATCGGTTCTGAAAAATGAGCCAAAAAGTTCATTTGTATTGGTTTATGGAAATAAAACCCCTGAAAGCACAATCTTTCATCAAGAACTTCACGATTTGCAATTACAATATGTAGGCAGATTTTTTGTGCATTATGTGTACAGTCAAGCAAAAGCTGAAAACGCTTTATTTGGAAGAATTGAAAAATCGGCTGTTAATTTTGTTTTAAACAACAAACACAAAGAACTTCAATTTGATAAGTTTTTCCTTTGCGGACCAGAAGACATGATTAATACCGTCTCTAATGTATTGAAAGAGAAAAATGTAAAAGAATCTGCTATCAAATTTGAGTTGTTTACGTCTTCTTCTGAAGAACACGCAATTCAAGGTTCTCAAGAAGGACATACGAAAATCACAGTTTTAGTAGATGACGAAGAAACTACTTTCGAAATGTCTAA
This sequence comes from Flavobacterium tistrianum, assembly GCF_003254545.1. Classification (GTDB taxonomy): domain Bacteria; phylum Bacteroidota; class Bacteroidia; order Flavobacteriales; family Flavobacteriaceae; genus Flavobacterium; species Flavobacterium tistrianum. Next base: position 253,343 of record NZ_QJRH01000072.1, on the reverse strand, counting down.
AAAACAAACTATTCTTGATGCTGCTCTAAAACAAGGCGTTGATGCTCCTTATTCTTGCCAAGGCGGAATTTGCAGCAGCTGTTTAGGGCGCGTTACTAAAGGAACCGCGGAAATGACTAAAAATTCTATTTTAACAGACGGCGAAATTGCTGAAGGTTTAATTTTAACATGTCAAGCGCATCCAACATCGGAAACTATTTATGTTGATTACGACGACGTCTAGTCTTATCAAATTCTAATATCAAAAATTCCAAATTCCAACCTTTCAATTGGGATTTGGAATTTTTTTTGTTTAATTGCTTTTCTACTCTTTGTCAAAGTTTAAAAATTTGACAAAGATGTAACTTGGAATTTGGAATTTAAAAAATTGAAAATTAATTATTTATGAAATCGGTACGAGAAATTTTTAGAAATAAAGAATATCTTCTGGAAGAACGAGAAGTTATGAAGCTGGTTGACTACTGTGAAGAACTTCAAGATGAAATTGTTGAACTTAAATTTCAAAAAACCGACAATAAAGAGCTTGCTTTACTTGACATGATCAAAGAAGTTATTAAAGGATGCGATGCTATTGAAAGAGAACAAATGGAGCATGAACGCTACGGTTATGATGCACCAAATTACCAAGAAACCATTGCAAATCTTAAAAGTTACATCTACCGTCGTTGTCGAGATGAGAAGATTTGGCTCTAATTGAAATAAAATCAAAATTTTGTCGAAATATTGCCAAATTTTCATTAAATTAGGGGTAAAATTATGGCAATATCAATCTCATTGTTTTGAGATTTTACAGAGCTAAATCAAATTTGTCAAACATTTAAATATTAAATATCATGACAGCTCACATACAACACTTTCATCTCTATCTATTTATTATGCTGGTTGTAACTGCTTCGCTATGCGTTCTAGCAGTTATCATAAAAATGAAAAACAGAAAAGGTCCTAAATTGCTTGAAAGAGAAAAATACAATTCGACTTTGACCGAAAAAATGGTAGAAGTAAAAAAAACAGACTCGAATGTTTTTAACATCTGGCCTTATGTAAGCAGACTTAAATCGGCTAAAATTTTATCTAAAAAAATTAAAGATCAAGACTTAATTTATAAAGTTTACAGAGATTCATCACAAAAATTCGAACATATTCTATTGTCAACCGAAGATAAAAATAACTTTGTCTCCATTATAGTAAACAAAAAAAGAAAAAAAACATTAGGATATTCTTTCCTTGATTCTAATGAAAGATATGATCTAAACAAAAATATTGCTTAAAGATTAAAAAAAAACTTCTCCTTGAAAGAGAAGTTTTTTACTTTATGAAAGTTGCTCTACAACTTTGTCAATAACCTGTTGTGGTAAAATTGTCCTCATAGCATCTTCATAACCTTCAACAATTTTATTTCCATAAACTGATGTTGGCAATTTTGGATATTGATTTCGGTCTGAAGTCAGTGCGTTTTCTAAACTTTGATTAAAAGGCAAAAATCCTGCATAAGGATGCGTCGCACCCCAAAGTGTAACGACTTTTACACCAAGCATTGCTGAAATATGCGCATTTCCAGAATCCATAGAAAGCATTACATCAAGATTACTTATCAATTGTAATTCCTGCTGAAATTTGATTTTTCCAGCCATATTTATTACATTTTCAAAAGGCTCAGAAATTAAATCCAAAATTTCGATTTCTTTTTTTCCTCCACCAAAAAGTAAAATTTTATATGATCTATTTTCAGCCAATTTTGAAATTACTTCTTTCATTAAGTCTAAAGGATAAACCTTAGAATCATATTGGGCAAAAGGCGCAATTCCAATTAATTTTTGATTTTCATTTCCAATAATATCAAGAATATCAGAGCTTAAAACTGCTTTTTCAGGAAATGTTGGATTTGATAAATCTAAAGGAAAACCAAGTACTGAAAACACTTTTACATGTCTTTCGAACATGGTTGGCAATTGTTTGAAAATCTTGTTTTCTTCACGAGTTAATTCTTTTTTGCCTTCACGGCCTTTATCAACAGTTGCTCTCTTTTTTCCGCTTAAAGCGAAAAGCAAACTCGCAATTTTAGATCGTAAAACATTATGAAGATCCGCAAAAGCATCAATCTTTAGTTTTTTTACATCACTGTATAATCGTAAAAGTCCTAGAAATCCTTTATGTCTTTCTTTTTCATCAAAAGCAAAAAATTCAAGATTAGGAATTCCGTCAAAGAAAGGTTTAAAAAACGGACGAGAAATAACGGTCAATTTTACTGTTGGATACCGTTTTACAAAAGCGCGTAAAACAGGAACCGTCATGGCGACATCTCCCATTGCGGATAGTCTCATGACGGCTATATGTTTGATTTTGTTGCTAGACAACTCTGCCAAATTATTTCTTATTTTGATATAAAACTGGGTTCAATTCATCGTCATTGTACATTTTCATTTGTTTGTACACTTTCATGAATTTATCTCCGTTTTCGATATCTGTCAATAATTCTTCAATTGCTGTAGATAAATCTGTTCTTTGTTCTAAAAGTACATTTAATTTTTCTTGGCATTTATCTCTATGTTCCTGAGAGGCTTCTGCACGATTTGCTTCTTCATGCATGTGATAAATTTTTAAAGCCAAAATCGACAATCTGTCAAAAGCCCAAGCAGGGCTTTCAGAATTGATTTTTGCTCCGTCTTTTACTTTTACATTACTGTATTTTTGTAAAAAATAGCTGTCAATATATTCCACCATATCAGTACGTTCCTGATTTGATGCGTCAATTCTTCTTTTTAAAGTTAATGCCGCAACTGGATCAATTTGCGGATCACGAATAATATCTTCAAAATGCCATTGAACCGTGTCAATCCAATTTTTTAGATATAACAAATGCTCGAACTTATCTTTTGGATAAGGATTATTGATCGGCTGATCTACATTATCAAACTGATGATAATCTTTGATGCTTTGTTCGAAAACTGAATATGCTAATTTTGAAAACATGTCTTTATTTTTTATATAGATACAAAGATACTTTTTATACTTTTATGCCGCGAAGAAAAGAAATTATTTTTCGTTTCATCATTATATCTCTAAATAAATTACAATTTCATCATGAAAATTCATTATATCTCTGAAAATAACAGCGTTTTAAATCATTTCTTAGGACAAATTAGAAATGTAAATGTTCAAAATGACAGCATGCGTTTTCGTAGAAATATTGAACGCATTGGAGAAATTATGGCTTATGAACTGAGCAAAATTTTACCATATAAAAATGTTGATATTCAAACACCTCTTGGAATTAAGAAAACTACAGAAATTGATGCGGATTTAGTATTATGTCCTATTTTACGGGCTGGATTACCGCTTCATAACGGTTTTTTAAATTATTTTGATCATGCAGAAAACAGCTTTGTTTCTGCCTGCAGATTTCATCCAAACAATAATGATGAATTTGAAATTCGAGTTGAATATCAGGCTATTTCAGACTTAAATAATAAAACTGTTCTACTCCTTGACCCGATGTTGGCTACAGGGCAATCAATTGTAGCTGTTCACAAAAAATTAGTAGAAAACGCTACTCCAACGGAATTACATATTGTTGTTGTTATTGCTGCTCCAGAAGGAATAACGCATTTAGAGGAAAATCTTCCTGAAAACTGTCATTTATGGGTAGCCTCTCTAGATGAAAAACTAAATGAAAAAAACTACATTGTTCCTGGTCTTGGTGACGCCGGTGATCTTGCTTACGGGAGTAAATTATAACTGAGAGAAAAAAGTAAATAAACTACACACAATCAGCGTATAATAAACAATTTCATTATTCAGTTTCTGCTGCATGTATTCTACGTGGCTAGTTGCCATAATGCTTAATGGTGCAATACTAAACAATAATAAATCGTTGCTTTTATTTGGCGAAATGATGTAAACAAAAGCTGCTATAAAAAAGCAAGCTACAATTTTCTTGTATGAAGAATGTACAATTTGCGGTCTGTTTGACAAGGTCATTAACATTGAAGTAACAAAAAATAGAGCTACAGCAGTGTATATTGAAAGCGCTGCGTTTTCATAATTATTCTTAAAATAATCAATTCTAAAATCGATTACAGCCCTTTCCTGAATGAAAGCTACGGCATCAAAATTTAGAATTAACGATGTCATATAAAATAAAATCGTAACTGCTAAAAGTGCAATAAATGGCAAAACCCAGTTTCTATAATCTCTTGAAACATGAAAAATAATAGAAATATAAACCAATATTAAGAAGAGAATACTCCAAAATTGAAATAAAGAAGCTACAAAAATCCAAAACGCTGCATCAAATATTTTTTCTTTTGATGCTTTTAAAGATTGCAACGAAATTAATCTTCGAAGTGCCAATAAAATGAAGAAATTGGCATAAATAATATTTGAGTTGTTAAATATTGTCGGAAAAAATAAAATAAACAACAAGTAAAAAAGTATCGCGTAACCATTGTCTTTGCTGAGTCCGTTCTTTTTTACAATGAAATTAATCATAAAAAAAGAAGCCAAAATAAAGCATAGCAAACTCACTTTTTGAAAAGCCAAAAAATAAGACGTAACCCAAGATGGGTCTTTAATTTGGAACATAAAAAAGAAAACCAGTATTAAAATTACAACCAATGAATAATTTAATGGCGTAGATTTTTTAAAAACACTTGTTATCATAAGGATATTTTATACTTTTGTGATTGTAAAGATAATACTTGTTTAAAAGGAAAAACCTAACAAGTTGAAAAAAGATTTGGTTTACCGAATTTTATCTTCAAGGCATTACACAACAATAAATAACATATAATTTTTAAAATTATGACAGCTTTTTTTGAAGGAATTCAATACCTATTTGTTAACATTTTGTTTGCTCCTCTTGACTTTTTACGTCATTTAGAATTAATTACATGGTTTGGTGCAAACACTATTAACTGGATTTTTATGATCATCTGTGCATGCGCAATCGTTTACTGGATTAAACAATTACGTATTTTTGATGACGCTGGAACAGAAAACCAAGATACAACGGCTCATTCATTTTTAAAATAAAAAACCAAACCCTTTAATTAAAAAGGGCTTGTGTATTTATTTTTAGATTAAATCGAAACCGATATCTTTTCTAAAATACATCTTATCAAAGCTTAGTTTATCTATGTTTTGGTAAGATTTTTTTATGGCCTCTTGAAAATTCTCTCCGTAAGATGTTATTGCAATTACACGTCCTCCATTAGTAACGACATTTTTGCCATCTAATTTTGTTCCCGCATGAAAAACTATCGAATCTGTAATGTTTTCTAATCCAGAAATTACTTTTCCTTTTTCGAAATCTTCGGGATATCCGCCAGAAACAACCATTACAGTTGTAGCGCTTCTTGGATCAACCTCTAAATTGAAATCTCCTAATTTCTGATCTGCAACAGACAAGAACAATTCAACTAGATCAGATTTTAATCTCGGAACCACAACTTCAGTTTCAGGATCTCCCATTCTTACATTGTATTCAATAACAATTGGCTCTCCTTTTACATTAATCAGTCCAATAAAAACGAATCCTTTATATTCAATTCCATCTTTTTGGAAACCTTCAATTGTTGGTTTTACGATACGAGTTTCAATTTTTTCCATTAAAACTGCATCTACGTAAGGAACTGGAGAAACTGCTCCCATTCCGCCTGTATTTAAACCTGTATCGCCTTCGCCAATTCGTTTGTAATCTTTTGCAGTTGGAAGAATTTTATAGTTTTTTCCGTCTGTTAAAACGAAACAGCTTAATTCAATTCCGTCCAAGAATTCTTCGATAACCACTTTTGAACTTGCTGTTCCAAATTTTGCGTGAACCAACATGTTGCGTAATTCTGTTTTTGCTTCTTCAAGATCCTGAATAATCAAAACACCTTTTCCTGCTGCTAATCCGTCAGCTTTTAAAACGTAAGGAGGCTGTAATGTTTCAAGAAATTTACATCCTTCTTCAACTGTTTCAGCGGTAAAACTATCATAAGCTGCAGTTGGGATATTATGTTTCATCAAGAATTCTTTCGCAAATTCTTTACTTCCTTCCAATTGTGCACCCAATTTTGATGGGCCAATAACTGGAATATCTTTTAAACTTTCGTCATTTTTGAAGTAATCGTAAATACCTTTTACCAACGGATCTTCGGGCCCTACTACTACTAAACTTATATTTTCTTTAAGTACTAATGCTTTTACCGCTTCAAAATCTGTTGCAGATATTGCAACGTTTTCAGCAATTGCAGCAGTTCCTGCGTTTCCAGGCACTACAAAAAGTTTTTCGCAAAGCGGACTCTGTGTCATTTTCCATGCAAATGCATGCTCTCTTCCGCCTGATCCCAATAGTAAAATTGTCATGGTGTTGTTGTATTTTAGTTGTCGTGCAAAAATAATTGCTTTTGAACGTAAAAAATAATTAAATCTTAAAAACTTCGTGATTCTTGATTGTTAGTAATTGGTAAATATTATTTTTGACGAAAATTATCCTGAAAAATGATTCGCCTTTTTGATCTTACACTCAAACTAAATGGTTTTCCAATAAAGGAAGCAACAGCGGAATTGGATAAAATTGTTCATTTTTCTGAAGAAAAGTACACTTCATTTCTGGAAAATAAAAAGAAAGAAATTGTTGATTTTCATTTAAACAACAATTCTTTTTATCGTGATTTACTGGGAAACAAAAAGATTGAAAACTGGAATGACCTTCCAATTTTGAACAAAAAGAATCTCCAAAAACCGCTTGAAGAAAGACTTTCAAAAGGTTATTCAAAAAAAAACATTTACCTCAACAAAACATCTGGATCAAGTGGCACTCCTTTTGTTTTTGCTAAAGATAAGTATTCGCATGCCTTAACGTGGGCATCTAATATTATGCGTTTCGGCTGGTTTGGTATTGATTTTAACCATTCGTATCAAGCGCGTTTTTATGGAATACCGATGGATTTTATTGGATATCAAAAAGAACGTTTTAAAGATTTTTTGACACATCGTTTTCGCTTTCCTGTCTTTGATTTATCGGATGATATTTTAGAGAAATTTCTAAAAAAATTCAGAACTAAAAAATTCGATTACATCAACGGATATACAAGTTCAATTGTTCTTTTTGCGAAATTTTTAGAACAGAAAAATATCATTTTAAAAGAAATTTGCCCAACCCTTAAAGCTTGTTTTGTTACTTCAGAAATGCTTTTTGAAACGGATAAAAGACTTTTGGAAAAACAATTTGGAATTCCAATTATAAGCGAATATGGCGCTTCAGAATTGGATTTAATTGCTTTTGAAAATCCTCAAGGAGAATGGCAAGTAAATTCAGAAACACTTTTTGTAGAAATTTTAGATGAAAATAATAATCCTGTTCCACATGGAACGGAAGGAAAAATTGTGATTACATCTTTGTTCAATAAAGCAAATCCTTTCATTCGATATGAAATTGGCGACATTGGAATTTTGGACGAAAAAAGCACACCACAAAAACCAATTTTAAAAAAACTGATTGGAAGAACCAATGATGTTGCAATTCTTCCAAGCGGAAAAAAATCGCCTGGTCTTACATTTTATTATGTAACTAAAAGCATAATCGAAGATGATGGAAATGTAAAAGAATTCATTATCAAACAAACCAAAATAGATACTTTTGAAATTGAATATGTCTCTGAAAAAGAATTAGTTTCAGCACAAATTCAAAAAATAAAAGAAGCTATCGATTTGTATTTAGAACCGAATTTAAACTTCACTTTTACAAGAAAAACCGTTTTAGAAAGAACCAATCGTGGGAAACTAAAACAATATAAATCCTATTTATAAATATAAATAAAATCTTACATTTGTTTTTTTTAATTAAAAACTTATGGAAGATCACTCTTTATTTTCTGAAGAAACAATTTCAAATAAAATATATTTTATTCGTGGTCAAAAAGTGATGATTGATCGCGATCTCGCAACATTGTATGGAATTGAAACGAGGGTTTTAAAGCAAGCCGTAAAAAGGAATATTTCTAGATTTCCAGAAGATTTCATGTTCGATCTTAATAAAACTGAAACTGAAAATTGGAAATCACAAATTGTGATTTCCAATTCTGAAAAAATGGGTTTACGTTATATTCCAACTGCATTCACAGAACATGGTGTTTTAATGCTATCAAGTGTCTTAAAGAGTGATAAAGCCATTCAAACTAATATTCAAATTATGAGGATTTTCGCAAAAGTGAGACAAATGCTTTTAGACACAACCGAAATCAAAGTCGATATTCTTCAAATTCAGAAGAAGTTAGAAAATCATGATAAAAATATTGAATTGGTATTTTCATATTTAGATGAATTAACTGAGAAAAAAGAAAATGAGGCTGAAAGAGTAAAGATTGGCTACAAAAAATAATTTCTTAAAGGTCACAAATCGTGACCTCAAGTTTGAACTTAAATTTTACTACATGGTATAAAAAAATTGGAGGTCGCAAATTGCGACCTCCAATTTTAATCGAATTTCTTCAAGGTTGCAATTTGCGACCTTGATGAATATTTAAACTTTCTTATATATTTTGGTTTGATTACCAACTGAGTAAATAAAAACCTCATCATCAACAAAACAGAAAAAACAAGATTATATCCATGAAATTCTCTGTAAACCCCAAAGTTATGTTTGATTAATTTAAATTTTGATGAAGAAATAGAATCTTTTCGAATTCTATAAAAAGCCAGACTTTCAGGAACTGCTTTTACCGTTTGTATTTGCTTTAAAATTGTAAGCCATATTCTCCAATCCTGTCTTTTTTCAGAAGATTCTAATTTGATTTTTCCAAAATATTCAGCATCGTAAATAGCCGTAAGATTACCTACATAATTGCAGAAAAACAATTCTTTGTAAGTTAAAGGATTAGGCGATTCAACTCTTCGGTTTAAATTATTTCCTTCTTCATCGATAGAATCGTAATAACTAAAAGTAAATGGCTGATTATTTGTTTTTAAAAACTGAATCTGTTTTTCCAATTTATCCGAAAACCATATATCATCAGCATCAAGATAGGCGATGTATTTTCCAGAAGCTTTTTCTAAAGCTTCATTTCGGGCAAAACCATTTCCAGAATTTTTGGATAATTTGAATAATTTTATTCTGCTATCATTTTGCGCAAATTCTTCAATAATAGAAACTGTCCTATCTGTAGAGGCATCATCAACCAGAATCATTTCCCAGCTTTTATAGGTCTGGTTTTGAACTGATTCGATAGTCGCCCTAATGAACTTTTCAGTATTGTATGTTGGTGTTAAAATAGATACTAAATCGTTCATTAGATTTATTATTCTTTCAGAATCTTAATTTATTTTATATAGTTTGAAAAGTCTTTGTGTTCTTCTTTAGCGAGCTCCTCAGGAGATAATGATTTGAAATACTCATACGTAATTTTCATTCCCTCTGCACGGCTAACTTTTGCTTCCCAGCCCAACAATTCTTTTGCTTTTGTGGTATCTGGCTGTCGCTGCAACGGATCGTTTATTGGCAACGGATGATAAACCACTTTCTGGTTTGTTCCTGTCAATTTTATAATTTCTTCTGCAAAATCTTTAATTGTGATTTCATCTGGATTTCCAATATTTACAGGATAAACGTAATCTGAATGTAACAATCTGTAAATACCTTCAACTTGATCGTCAACATAGCAGAAAGAACGTGTTTGCATTCCATCGCCGAAAATCGTTAAATCTTCTCCGCGTAAAGCTTGCCCAATAAAAGCTGGAATTACACGTCCGTCGTTTAATCTCATTCTTGGTCCGTAAGTATTAAAAATACGTACGATTCTAGTTTCTACTCCATGGAAAGTATGGTAGGCCATTGTGATTGATTCCTGAAAACGTTTTGCTTCATCATAAACTCCGCGTGGACCAATTGTATTTACATTTCCGTAATATTCTTCAGTTTGTGGATGCACTAGAGGATCTCCGTAAACTTCAGAAGTTGAAGCAATCAAAATTCTCGCTTTTTTAACTCGCGCCAAACCTAATAAATTGTGAGTTCCTAAAGATCCTACTTTAAGAGTTTGAATCGGGATTTTTAAATAATCAATAGGACTTGCAGGCGAAGCAAAATGTAGTATATAATCTAAATCACCTGGCACGTGAACAAATTTTGTTATATCATGATGATAAAACTCGAAATTTTCTAATTTGAATAAATGTTCAATATTTTTAAGATCTCCCGTAATCAGATTATCCATTCCAATTACAAAGTAACCTTCTTTGATGAATCTGTCACATAGGTGTGATCCCAAAAATCCTGCTGCTCCGGTGATAAGTATTCTTTTCATTTTACTATTTTCTGTTCTTTACAATTATTTACGACATTAAACATGCAGTAAAAAACCATAAAGAAAATTATTCCTCTTTGTCGACTTAAAAAAGATTCGGTCAAAAATAAGACTATCATTTTTACCGCAAAAGCAATATGAATAAAATCTTTATTTATAATCCCATTTCTGATTGTGACAAATAGCATGCTTATTACTATTAAAAAACCAAATATTCCTAACTCTGAAAATATTTGAATGTATTCATTATGAAAATTAAACTCACCATAATTTGGGTATAAATTATGCTCTTTTATTTTTTCTTTTATTTTATTCTGGGAAGCATCTAATCCAAATCCTGTAAAAAGAATATTTTCTTGCTCAAGCATTTCTTTAAATATTCTAATCTGAAAAAGTCTAAAAGCTGCTCCTGGAAAAAAATCGTTTTGCTGAAATCGATCCTGACTCCAAGCTTGTTTTAAACTAATATTATAAATCGGTCCTTGATTTTCTTTTGTGTTTTTATTTAAAGAACTGTCAACCAATATCGTTTCAAATTCAATCATAAATCTATCTCTAATTGGCTTAATAAAAAGTATGGAACTTATTGATAGAGCAAAAACAGCCAAAAGTATCATAAGTTTTGTTTTTCTTGAAATAGTAGAAAAAAAAGAATAATACGTTACTATCAAAACCAAGTCTACTACAATAATATTCTTAGATGATAATAAAAAAATAAAAACAATTAGAATCAAAAATCCTGCTTTGTCAATAATTGATTTTTCTTTTTTAGTAAGGAAATAAAATAAGGCCAAAGAAGCAAAAACGGACATATAGATTGCGTTCAATTCTAAAGTGACTAATTCATGATAAAAGAAAACTCCTTTGTCGCCAGAATTAATGAATTTTACAATTGCTTTTAAAAAGTAAAATATAGCAAAACCTACCATTGTAAAACTAAACCACTTGACAACTTTATTTACATCATTTCGATCTATTTTTGGCAATGAGCAAAAAGCCAAAGGAATTAATAGGAATAGTATCTCTTTTTGTAATCCTTTGATTGTCAGTTCAGTTTCTATTGTCCAAATAAGCGATACCAACATTAACACATACAATAATATAGGAAGCAATAAAACTTTAGAAACCGAAAAGTCTGCTTTTTTTGCTTTGAGAAAGGAAACTAATAAAAAAATAATACAGGTTAAACTCCCGATATTATGTTTCAATGGAAGTGTTATTAACATTGCTGCCAAAAGATAAGCTAGCAAGGTTTTGTCCTTCCATAATTCATCTATTTTATTGAAGACTTTTTTCAAACAATCTAAGGTATGATTCATTTATTTTATTCCAATTAAATTCTTGAAGTATCGCATCAAAGTTATCTTGAACAATTTTTTCGTGATCTTTTCTTTGTACGGTTTTTATAAGATGTTTAACATCTTTGGCATTTGAAAAATAAAATGCATTTTCTTGTAGAATAGTGCGATTAAATTCGTTATCGTGTGCTACAATTAATGCTTTTGCAGCCATTGCTTCCAATAAAGAAGGATTTGTTCCTCCTACTGAATGGCCATGAAAATAAAGATTAGAAAAATATCTTAGATTATCTAAATGTCCTTTATTATAAACTCCACCTATAAAACGTATGTTTCGATAATTACAAAACTTCTTTTTAAGATAGTCTCCATAACTATTATCATTATTGCCTACAACCAACATCACTTTATTATCCTGGCTATCTGCAATACCGTCCAAAATTACTTCGATATTATTTTCTGGTTCAAAACGCGCTATCAATAAGTTATAATTGTTTTTTTCAACATCATATTGGGAAAGTATCTCTTCTTTTGACTCAGAAAACAAATCTGCTCCATAAGCAATATAAACAGCTTCTGTATTATACTTTTCTTTCAAATACTTCTTAATTCCCACCGAATCTGCAACTAGATAATCACTGCTTTTTACAGCTCTTTTTTCGGCAAATTTTAAAAACTTTTGAATTGGCTTAGAATATTTGGTTCTCTTCCATTCCATTCCATCCATATTGGTAATAATAATGGATTTTTTTGGTAAAAGGAATGACCATATCGAATTGCTCGTGTAGCCCAATTGCAAAATGATATCAAAATTTCTTTTCCTAGAATCCAAAATACAATTCAAATCATAAATAAATTGTCCCGCAGTTCCCATTTTATATTCTGGGTCATATTGATGAATTATATTTACTCCCATGAAATTTTTCTCCTGAAAAATATGTTTATGCGAATTATATACATAAACATCATGTTTTTTTTTAGCTAAATAAACGGCGAAAATTTCAGCAAACTGCTCAAATCCTCCGTAATTATTAGGAATTCCTCTAGTTCCTAGAATGGCTATCTTCATTTAAGTTTTATAAAATGGGACCCAAAAATAATGATTTTAAAATTCTGAATTTTTTATTGCCTATAAATTCATTTATAATTAATGATTATTTGATTTAATTTCTACTTTTGTTCGCAAGCGGTTTAAAATAACATTTATGATTAATTTTGAATACCTGGAAAAACATTTAGATGAATTGCGCTTAAAATATTTAACCGCTAGTCCATTTCCGCATTTAATAATTGATAACTTTTGTGAAGAAGAAAAGTTAGTTAAAGCTCATAAAAGCATTCCTGAACTCCAAAATAAAAGTCGTGACTATTCTTTTGCCAATAATAAATTTGAAAAATCAAACTATAAGGAATTAAGTCCTGAAATGCATGAATTGTATGATGAACTCTCATCTGAAAGATTCAATAAAATTATATCTTATATAACCTCAAAATCTGTTTTTGTTGACCCAAAAAATCACGGTGGAGGCCTACATCAGGGTAAAAAAAATAGCTTTCTGGACATGCACTTAGACTTTAATTATCATCCTATTAATAAAAACTGGTATCGAGAATTGAATCTTCTTTTATATTTAAATAAAGACTGGAAACCAGAATATAAAGGAGGTCTAAAAATATTTGATTTAAGAACTGGAGAAAACACTGAACTTGACGTTCCTTTTAATCGCTTAATTATTCAGCAATGTGCTCCGTACACGCTCCACGGATATGATATGACAAATTTTCCCGAAGGAAATTTTAGAACATCTGTTGCTACTTATGCTTACCAAATTCATAAAGTACAAATTGAAAAGCCAAGAACAACAGATTGGTTTCCAAAAGATGATGCATCATTTTTAAAAAAGCAGTTTGCTAAAAATTATAATTTTTTGGTTCAAACGAAAAACAAATTCTTTGGAAGCAATACGGCCAAAAATCAATAAACTTAATTTTTGGTTGTTATTCATGTTTTTTGATAATCTGATATAATATATCTGCTGATTTTTGCCAGCTGTATTTTTCTTTGATCTTTTGAGCCATTATCTCAAAATCTGAAGCTACGTCCTGAGTTAAGATTTTTTGAAGTTTTTGATTAAACTCATCTTGATTGTACGGATCAAAATAATAATTTTCGAAAAAAGTAAAATCTGACATTGCCGTTTTATTGGAACAGATTGTTGGAATTTTTGCCGCTATTGCTTCTAACGGAGGAATTCCGAAACCTTCTGCTAAAGAAGGATATACAGATGCATCTGCTCCGCGCAATAACAAAAGCATTGTTTTTAAATCAGCGTTTTTTAAAGAAACAATTTGATTTTTTATTTCAGAATCTAATGCGTTGTAGATATCGTCGTATTCCTTATTAGATAAAGTGTCATCTCCTAAAAACAGAAGCTTGTAGTTTTTGTACAATTTCAGATCTAAAAAAGCTTTTAAAACCATTTGATGATTTTTTCTCGGCTCCCATCGACTTACATAAATAACATATTTTTTTAATGAAAATTTATCTTCAACTTCAGCTTTAATCTGCTGCTTATTATATTCTTCAAAAAAAGTATCCTGAAAAGCATTTGGAGTTATCTCATAATTTGATAATGCAAAATGCTCTTGAATTTTTTGTTTAGAATACTCCGAAACTGTCAATTTGATTTCTGATCTTTTAGCGCTTTGTTTGTATAAAAATGTATTGACAATTCTGCTTAAGGAAGAAAAATATTCTGGAAAATCAATAAACAATACATCGTGTGTTGTAACAATGTATTTACATCTTTTTATTGGTGAAACGGTATATTGAAAATGAGCAAAATCAATTTTATTCTTTTTTATAATCTTTGGTATATCAATAAGCAGTCTTAAATACTTGTTATGATATTTATATTTTAAATAAGTAACGTTTAAATGGTTCCCAAAAATAGATGCTAAATGATCCGGATTAGAAGAAACTAAAAAAAAATGAAGATCGCTTTTTTTTATTAGCTCAGAGTACAAGCCTTTTATATATGTTCTTGTGCCCTGAAAACCACTATCAAAAACATGGCAGTCAACAAAAATACTGGTTGTGTTTTTAATGCTCATTTTCTATTCTTTTTTGGCTATTATGCTCTTTTATAATTACTTCTCTTAGTGCAATAAGAAATCCTATTATTATAGATTTATTGTCTAATTTTAAATATAAGCCTAAAAATACCCAATTTGAAACTACAAGAAAAATGCTGGTTCCTATTAATAAATAATTGATTGCTTGAACATTTTTGATATCCGACTTTTTTTGCCTGTATAAAATAATCAGAAAGGTCAAAAGAAATAAAACTCCTAATAATCCCGATTTTAAAAATATAGTCATATATGCGTTATGCGCAATTGGAATATATTGAACGTATTCATGATCATTCGTCCATATTTTCCTGCCCAAATTTAGTGTCGATCCTAAACCTTCTCCAAAAAATATAGCTCTGTTGCCTTTGGCAGAAACTTGATTTACAGCAATTATATTTTCAAATGATCTATAATTGTCGTTGAAATCTTTCCAATCTTCTTTATCAATTTTCGTTTTAAAAGCTTCCTGCGGCGCAATTTTTATTTTATATAAAAAAGCTTGAATTCCTTTTCCTTCTCTTTTTGGATTAATATAAACAATTGATGCATACCCTATTATTGACGCTAAAAAAACAGCTAAAATTACCTTTAGAGATTTTTTATTAAAAATCAAATACCCTTTTAGACCAACATAAAGAATAATAAACTGAATCAAGTTTGTTCGTGCCAAGTATAAAAAACTAGATAAACCAATTATTGCTAAAAAAAGTATTCTCTGCTTTTTTGATATTTCTAACTTTAGCTCTTTATAAAAAATAAGGATAATTAATATATAAATTTCGTAATCGCTAAAATAACCGCCATGTTCTCTTAACAAGTTAACGCTCAAAGTTCTGAATTCAATTACCGTAAAAGATAACATAACCAAATGCATTACAGAAATTGCTAATCCAGCATAAACCATGACTTTTAAAGCCAATTTACTGCTAAATCTACACAGCTGATATCCTACCAATAATCCTAAAATAGGCTTGACTAAATAGGTAAAATCTCTTATGAATAAAAAGGGTGTGGTTGTACTAAAAAAAGTAGAAACAACGGCAATTAAAAGAATAATGAGAAAAATAACATTATATTGGATTATGGTAAACGAATATTTTCTTTTAATTGTTAGCAGTAAAGTTAAAGACCAAACCGCAAAAGTGAGCTCATAATTAGCAAACAAAGAAACTCCGATGCAAAGCAAAAATAAAATCTGGTACGGAAAACTTTTGTAAATTGTTATATTCATTATTTACTCAATCTTATTATTGGTTTCAAAACTGCACAATATAAAACTATTACCATTATTTCAATAAAAATTGTCGCGATAAAAGCCCCTTGTAATCCAATAGTTTTTACTAACACAAAAAACAAAAACAAACTAAAAACTGAAGAACCGATTGTAATTTTTATGTACATATTATTCTTGTCTAAAGCAAAAAGTAATTGCTTTAAAGCAAAAGAAATTGCCATAAATATAGGTATAATCAAGCCTAACCTGAAAAAGTATATCATTGATGTTAAGTCATTTGAGGCAATATTGAAATATAACAAAATCTGTTCTGCACATACAAATGCCGTAAACACTACTAATAGAACAAATGAATAATTTAAACCATTGTATTTTAGCCATTTTGAAATTCCATTTTTCAAATTTGCATGTATTTGCAGGCAAACATCGGCATAGATAAAATTGAAGAACATTTGAAGATAACTTCTAAATGTCATAACTATCTGTTCTATAATTCTATATTGTCCAGCCATACCATTTCCTCCAACATAACTAACTATCATAATAGGCAGGTATTGATAAAATGAAAGAAACAATTGTGAAAAAGTCAGAGAGAATTCCTGCTTTAATAACAACAATGCATCTTTGGTAACATTGTGATAGAATTGTAAATTGTATTTTTTTATCAAATAAATCAGTCCTATAAAGCTCGAAATAATCAATCCAACTCCCAAATAAGCATTAGCATAGATATAATCATCCTTATCTGTGATAAAAATAAAAATACAAACAACGTATATTGCTTTGGAAATAATATTAATAAAAGAAATCCATTTATAGCTTTCCAAACCTTGAAAAATCCAGGTTGGGTTTAAGAATTGACCAATTACATACAAAAGACTAAAAAAGAAAACAGCTTGCTCTTTATTAAAAAAAGGAATGAAATAAATCAGCAAAAAAGCAATAAATGACGTCATTAAGATCAAAAAGAACTTCATTACATAAATTGAAACTATTTTTGTTTTAATAATTTCTATATTCTCTCTGTTTATTGATATTTCTTTGGTTCCATTAATATAAGAGCCATAATCAATCAAAACATTCAATACTAAAGCAAACGAAAATCCAACACCAATTTTTCCCAGTCCTTCTTTTTCACAAATTGACACCAAATAAGGCATTACCAAAAGCGGACTTACCAGATTAACTATCTGACCAATTCCATAAATAACAAAATTCTTAATTCGGTTATTCTGTAGTACATTTTGGTATTTTAACTTAAACAAGATAATAGGATTTGTTTAGAAAGTATTGACATTAGATAAAAAAAGCCACATTTTTGTGGCTCTTAAATATTATTTTACGATTAATTGAATTTGATCGTAAAGTGCTTTTTCTGAATAAAATAACGGATCGTATTTTCCTTCTTTTGTTTTGAAGTTTTGCACAATTGAGTTTTTCTTGTCTACAATTTTTACGCAGTCATTTGGAATAAAGTAATTGAAAAATAATGAATCTTTGGCTTCAAAACTTTTACTGTAATACTTCATTCTAAAGTTTTTAATAATGATTTCCTTCTGTCCTTCATTTGTTCCAAGATCAATTCTGATATAGTTTGGAATTACATCTTCAGGAAGATTAAAAACAATGTCCTGCGGATTTTCATTTGCTTTTACTTCTGTCCAAACTGAATTTTCTTCCTTGTACGGAACCTCATAAGCATCTTGGCTGTAATACAACTGAAAATGATCGTCTGTTTTTACTGTTGCTGTCAGTGTCACCTGGAAATTATTGTTTTTTGCTTCAACTTCAGCTGGTTTAACCTCATCTTGTTTTTGATCTGCTTCTTTCTTACATGAAGTAAATGTTACAAGTAAAATCAAACTTGCAAAAAATAGTTTTGTTTTCATTTTAAATTTTTGGGCTAATTTGGTTTTTAATCTTTATACAATCTTATCTCAATAAATACTGTTGTTATATTTTTAAATATTTGTTTTCTCTACAATTAATAACTTTTGTTTTCTGTAAAAGGCTTTAAAGAAATGCAGTAAAATGTAAAGAAAAACAAATAGAACAGGAAATATTAGTTTCTTGTGTCCATAAAAGAAACCTTCTTTTTCAATGTTTAATGTTGTACTGATATCTTTTATAATTTTATCATAACCTATTAATTCAACTCTATGATAACCTTGTTCATTAATTAAATCGCCTTTCGTTTTAAGAACCTCATTAAGCTGCGTATTCTCATTATAATAAACCAAACTGTTGCTTTTTTGAGAGCTATTTGCAGTATTAGAAAATTCTTTTAAGATTCCGTCAATCTGAGAAATAATAGAATCATTTTGTTTCATTTTCTCTTTAACATTAACCAATCTTGCTTCCTGAACTTTTTTATAGAATTCTGTTTTATTTAAAAAATTCATAAGAGGTTCAGTAACTTTTTTATTATTAGTTAATTCATCTGTAGTAATTGAAATTCTATGATATCGATAATTTTTACTGGTTAGATTATCCTCAATAATCTTTTTGATATCCCCATTATCTGCCATCAACTTAATCAATTCAAAATTCTCCGGTTTATTCTCAATCAATTTATAAACATCAGATATTGGCCTAATTTCAATAGATTTAAGACTTTCAGGATACTGAATTCCAACTGTATTTTTTAAGAAAAGAGTATCGCCTTCTTTAACTTTAGAGTAGATTAAACCAATTTTTGCATACAAATAATCTGTACTATCAAAATTTGGAGCCACAATAATTTCATGGTTGTATTTTTTTTGGGTCATATCTAGCAATAATCCCAAACCAAAACCAATTAAAACTAAAAGCAGAACGATAATCCAATTACGAATAAAGAATTGAATTAAACGAAAAATACTAGCATTAATTCTATTAAAAAAATTACCAATACTTTTTGAAACCTGAACGATATCAATCTCTTGATCTTCTATATTCTGCGGTACTTTTGTACTCATTTACTATTATTTAATATTGAAAATCTGTTCTAAAATCTTAATAGTAATCAAATAAGTTGGTTTTACACCAGTTGTTCCCAATCCGCCTGAAGCTAGTGTGCTTCCAGTTTCCAAAGGATTATCCGAAGCATAATAAGCATAACGAACTTTAATATCATGCGGCACGCTTTTTCTAATTTTAGATGCTGACTGAATGGCTTTTTGATAATAAGATCCTTCCATTTCTAGACCAATTACACCCCAAGTCGATTCGTGGAAGAATTTCAGTAAATCTCTATTTTGTAACGAAGTTCCAAGAACGGTAACCATTGCGCCTTCATAAATGTCAATATCATTTCCTTCAAACATTGCGCCTGTAAGTTCGTTTTCGAAGAAATAATTATCAGCTGTTCCTTCGTTTATATGTGCTGTAGGGATCATAATATCTCCTTTTCCGCCTTCCAGAATTCCAGCTTTACCCATAATCGAAACCGATTTTACATTTAGTAAAGTTTCTTTTTTAAATGGTTTCAAAAGCTCGTCAATAGTCTCGTAAGCTTGCTCTCCAAAGGCATAATCCATTACGATTATAACTGGTTTTTCTTCACCTACATTAGCATGCGAAAAAGCTGTTTTTGACCAGTCAATTTTAGCTGTATCAAAAATTTGAACGTCGATATTCGTTCCTGAACAATCTGGTAAAGAAATCATTCCGTTTTTTAAAGCCAATTCTTCGACCTGACCTCTAATTTCTTTTGAACCTGAACCGCTTAATTCTTCATAAATAAAGAAATCTGTTTTTCCTTTGTATTTTGTTTTTAACAATGGCGTTGCAAAAATCGAATTCATCACACTGTGCATATTGGCACTAATGACATGAATTGGTCTTTTCAGCAAATCGTTTGCTTTAAGAACTTCTTTGATGTTTGTAGCCCAGATTTCTCCGTGAATATGATGTCCAAGACGCTCACGTAAAACTGGACTAAAAGTTATCGTACGTTTGTTGTTTTCAACAATTTCTTCAATCGCCAGTTTTCCTAACCAGTAAATAACATGAAGGAAACGGTCTGGCGCAGATTCTGAACCAAAAGCATCGTAAATATCTAAAACTTCTTCAAAAGTTCTCGCTAGAATATTTGCAACGTGAGAAATGGCTTTTTCTTTCTCAATCTGCGTCAGCTTTTTGGTTTGCATCACAGATTGCTCCAGTTTCTGCCAATCGCGCGAAACCTCTCCTCCATCGTCAATTAAAACTCTATTTTTGATTTTATGAGATTCAATAAAAATGAACGTTAAATGTGTCAGGATATCATAAATGTCTGAACGTCCGCGTGTGATTTCGACATTCATTTGTTCTTCGTCAATTCTATAACAATTTCTTCTTCTTTTTGGAGGAACAATCGGCTGGAAATGCGATTTAGAATATCCTTCATCTGAAGTTAAATTGATAAAACGGCATTGCTCAATTCCAATCGGAAGACGCTCTATAACGTACAAAAGTCCATTTAATTCGACTTTTTCTTCGGCAATATTTCCATAAATTTCTGGACGTAAAGCCAGTAATGATTCACGTAAACTGTCACCAGAAACTCCCATTGGTTTATAAAAACCACGGTTGAATAAATGGCGCATTGTAATGTACATTTTTTCTATCGCCGCAGAAGATTCTTGCGCTCTAGATCTTGATATATGTTTGGTTTCTTTCATGCTATTTAATTTTGTAAACTCAAATGTAGGGAAATACAAGGCATGCCTTGTAACCACAATATCATTTTTTTTAAATCATTTTGATTTATTTTCTGTTTTAAATTTATCCTTTGTCCAATTTTCTGGATTTGAGACAATATAATCGGAAATTCTTTGATATTGATTATTGTCTCTAATAATATTATCATAAAATAATTTTTGCCATTCATGCGGATATCCTAATCTATTGGCATGTTTGGTTACCGCAGATTTATATGATCCAACAATTGACGAAATGGTATTTTTTCCAATGTTTTGAAAACGTTTCGAACCTGGTGATGATGATGGTAGATACAGGGCATGCCCTGTATCTACGCCCCCTGTATTTACAATATTCGCATTATCCAATTGTTTATCGATAATCAAAATTCCGTGAATATGATTTGGCATAACCACAAAATCACCCAATTCAACGTTTTTATGGTGTATGGGTATTTGATGCCACAATATATCGGCAATAATACCAACCTCTGATAAAACCATTTTATTATTTTGAATTTCTCAAAAATAATGTTTTCTGTCCTGTGTACAAATTGTTATAAAATACGCTCCATTCCAACCATAATCCCACCATTGCGCTCTTATTGAAGAAATACGATATTTATTTTGAAACTTTCCTTGACTCATTTAATTTCATTTACTTATTCATCCTAATTCATATGAATAAATAACTGCTTTATCTTGGAAATATTATTTTATTTTGTAAGATTATCCGCTATATTTCTATCATTTGACAATCTCGGAATTTTATTCTGTCCGCCTAGTTTTCCTTGTGATTTCATGTAATCTTGGAATCCGTTTTTAGAAACTTTCGTAATCACTACTTTTCTTAAAACATTCCCTGTAATTAAATCGTCGTAATAAATGTTTTGTTTTCGCATTGAATTATCGATTGTTTCCGCAAAAGCTTCCATGTTTTCTGGTTCTTTTTCAAATTCAATCAGCCATTCATGATAGGGTAAACCGCTGGCAGGTGTAATTTGCGGTGCTACTGTAAACTCGTTTATTACAATATTGGTAGAATTTACAGCATCTTTCATCGCATTTTCGACTTCATTAGCAATTACGTGCTCACCAAAAGCCGAAATATAATGTTTAATACGTCCAGAAACTATAACACGATACGGTGCCAAAGAAGTAAATTGAACAGTATCTCCAATATTATAACGCCAAAGCCCTGCATTGGTAGAAATAATAAAAACATAGTTTACTCCTACCTCAACTTCACCAATTGTATATACTTTCGGGTTTTCGTTAAAGAATTCGTCTGCTTTTATAAACTCATAGAAAATTCCAGAATTCAAAAGTAGCAACATTCCTTTTTCTTTCTGCGAATCTTGGTATGCAAAAAAACCTTCAGAAGCAGGAAACAATTCTATACTATCTACCTTTTTGCCAATCATTTGTTCGAACTTGGCGCGATAAGGTTCATAATTTACTCCTCCGTAGATAAACAAATTAAAGTTTTTGAATATTTCGCTAATCTTTTTGCCACCGCTTTTTTGCTGTAAACGCTCAAAATACATCTGAACCCAAGACGGAATTCCTGAGATAACCGACATATCTTCTTTTATAGTTTCGTCCACAATAGCATCTACTTTAGTTTCCCAATCTTCTATACAATTGGTTTCCCAAGATGGCATTCTGTTTTTCTGCAGATATTTAGGAACAAAATGCGCTACAATTCCAGAAAGTCTCCCAAATTTAATTCCGTACTTTTCAGTTAGAATTGGACTTCCTTGCAAAAAAATCATTTTTCCGTCAACAAAATCGGCGTTTCCTGTCTCGTTAATATAATGAAGAATTGCATTTCGAGCCGCTTCAATATGATATGGCATCGATTCTTTGGTGAGCGGAATAAATTTTGCTCCTGAAGTTGTTCCTGAAGTTTTAGCAAAATATAATGGTTTTCCTTTCCAAAGAATATCCGCTTCGCCTTTTACAACCTTTTCAACATAAGGTTTTAAATCTTCATAATCCCTTACAGGAACTTGTTTTTGGAAATCCTCAAAAGTTTTTATTTGATTGAAATGATGATCTTTTCCAAATTCAGTGTTTTGAGCATTTTCTATTAGACTTTTAAAAACCTTTTGTTGCGTTTCAACAGGTTTTTCGGCCCATCTAAGAGTTTGTTTGTATATTTTTCGGGCAAAAATTTTCGCCGCAATTGACTTAATTGACATTTTCAGTGGTATTATTTTTTGTCACTTTTCTTTTTGTCTTGAGATTTAGCTTTCAGTTCTTTTTCTGTTTCAGCGACATCTTCTCTCAGTTTTATTTCAGCATCAGATGCTTTCATATTTAAGTCTGAAGCATCTTCAACAGATTCTGCTAATATAG
This sequence comes from Flavobacterium tistrianum, assembly GCF_003254545.1. Taxonomy (GTDB): domain Bacteria; phylum Bacteroidota; class Bacteroidia; order Flavobacteriales; family Flavobacteriaceae; genus Flavobacterium; species Flavobacterium tistrianum. The sequence continues at coordinate 230,368 of NZ_QJRH01000072.1, read as the reverse complement.
AATCTTTATTAAATTTTGAATATTCTAGTTCCCCCTTCAAAACTTTCTGAATCCCTTTTATATAGATTTCATTTTGTTTCAAAGCCGTTTCTAAAGAATCTGATTTTATTGCCAGCCTTGTAGCGTTTCGTTTTAATTCTGTTGACGAATACCCAGGAATAAATTCGCGAAGGGGCGTAAAAGCGATAATGAAAGTAGTAACCAAAATTAGAAATATTCCTCCTAAAGTAAACGTTACAAAGACATTCATTAAAGTAAGCCTAAAAGAAAATATTTCTTCAAAAGTGTCTTCATTTAAAATTACTAAACGGTTTTTAATGAACAGTTTTTTTCTAAAATTCTTTTTCTTTTTTTGAGTCATTATCCTTCTTTATTCTAGCAAATATAATAATTAATCATCATGATATTTAGTCGAAAAATTTCATGAAGATCTATAATTTACGATTTTATAAAATATTTAACGCGGTCTAATACGAATATTTTAAACTAAAAATACTTCTATTTCGTATATTTCTATATACCTTTGCGGAATAATTAAGAAAAACAATTTGCTTCGGCATTAAATATATTAGTCATGGGAAGATTAGGTCTTACAGAAATCCTTGTTATCGTAGGTATTGTGATATTACTTTTTGGAGGTAAAAAAATTCCAGAATTAATGAAAGGTTTAGGAAGTGGAATTAAGGAATTTAAAAACGCTGCTAAAGACGATCAACCTGCTGCTTCTAAAAAACAAGAAGAAGAAACAAAATAAGAAATTCGAAAAAATTAAAATCCCAGATTACAATGTAGTCTGGGATTTTTTTTGCTTATAAATTTCGCTAAATTTTCTGAGAGAAAATTTCTATATATTTGACGCAAACTTATGTATATGAAAAAAACTCTACACTTTTTACTTTTCTTTTTACAATTCTTAACAATTGATGCCCAAAATTCAATTGATGTTGAACATGAATATGGATCGTATCCGGGATTCTCAAATGGCAATGTTTTTTGTACAGCTACACAACCAGATGGAAAAATATTAGTAGGAGGTGCCTTTAGCTCTTATAGAGGAGACAATTCTTCAAATAATTTAATTCGTTTGAATCCAGACGGTACAAAAGATACAAGTTTTAGTACTGGTTCTGGTTTTAGTAACTCAATGTACTCTAATTATATATCTTCTATCATTCTGCAAGATGATGGAAAAATGATTCTGGGAGGTGTTTTTACAAAATTTCAAGGATTATCTCAAAATTATATAATTCGTTTAAATTCAGACGGAAGCAAAGATGCTACATTTAATTGCGGAACTGGTTTTATGGATAATCCAAATGGCGGTTCTACCGTACTTACCATGGTAAAACAAAACGATGGTAAAATTTTAGTTGGAGGAGGATTTTTAGGTTATCAAGGAATCGCTACTAAATATTTGATACGTCTTAATGCTGATGGAACTAAAGATACTTCATTTGATATTGGAATCGGTTTTAATTCTACTGTAAAAACTATAGTTTTACAAAATGATGGAAAAATAATCGTTGGTGGAGAATTTACTCAATTTCAGGGATTATCACAAAACCTTCTAATTCGTTTGAATACAGATGGAAGTAAAGATGCTTCTTTTAACGTATCTTCAGGATTTGATGCTACAGTAAATAGTGTTGTATTACAACCTGATGGTAAAATTGTAGCAGGTGGTTATTTTATGAGATATGTTAATGATACTCAAAATGGAATAGTACGAATAAATCCTGATGGTTCAAGAGACAAAACTTTTGATATATTAACAGGGTTTGGATTTGCTCCCTCTGTAACAGCTTTAGGTTTACAACCTGATGGTAAAATAATTGTTGGGGGTGCATTTCTTTACTATAAAGGAATTTCTCAAAATCATTTGATTCGTCTAAATTCTAACGGAACCAAAGATCCTTCTTTTGATATAGGAACTGGTTATGGAAACGGACAAACAGATCGCATTAATTTTATTGTTGTGCAGCAAAATGGAAAAATATTTACAGGAGGATATTTTGATGATTACCAAGGTATTACCGTAAATAATATTTTATCTATAAATAGTGATGGAAGCAGAGATACTACTTTTGAAACAGGAAATGGATTTAACAATACTGTTTATGCAATTGCACAACAAACCGACGGAAAAACAATAGTTGGTGGTAAATTTACTAATTATCAACAAACTCTTCAAAGTAATCTTATACGCTTTAACACGGACAATTCCATCGATAAATCTTTCAATATTGGCTCCGGCTTTTTTTATTCTTATAATGGTACTCAAGGTATCATTAAATCTATAGCTATTCAAACAGATGGAAAAATAATGGTGGGTGGTTACTTTAATGCCTATCAAGGTATTAATCAAAAAAACTTGATTCGTTTAAATGCTGATGGAAGCAAAGATACCTCTTTTAACACAGGAAGTGGTTTCGTCCGTCGTTATGATGACTCAGACAGTGTTAACTCAATTGTAGTTCAACCTGATGGAAAAATAATTGTAGGAAGTGATATAACTGAATATCAAGGGGTTGTTTCTAGATATCTAATTCGTTTAAATTCTAATGGATCTGTAGATACCTCCTTTAATATTGGAACTGGATTTGATGCTCCTGTTTTATCTGTAGCTCTGCAAAGTGATGGTAAACTGATTGTTGGTGGTAAATTTAAAAACTACCAAGGAGTTAGTCAAAACTATTTAGTTCGATTAAATGCTGATGGAAGTAAGGACAGTTCTTTTAATATTGGAACTGGGTTTGGTAGTCTTTATACAATAGGCGATGTTCATTCTATCGTTGTACAAGCTGATGGTAAAATAATTGTTGGTGGTAAATTTAGTTACTTTCAAGGGGCAAATCAAAATTATATAATTCGTTTAAATGCTGATGGGAGCAAAGACAGCTCCTTTAACATTGGATCTGGATTTAGTAATTCTGTTTTATCTATAGCCTTGCCAAAAGACGGAAAAATAATAGTTGGCGGTAGTTTTTATAGCTACCAAGGGTACCAATCTGTACACTTAATTCGTTTAAATACTGATGGAAGCATAGACACTAGAGCTTCAGAATTTGATAATTCTTCTTCTACGTCTGTTAATTCTATAAATCTGCAATCCAATGGTAAAATAATAATAGGTGGAGATTTTACTTCTTACAGAGGAAATACTAATTCTACTTCTTTAATTCAACTAAAAGGAACAGAAGTTGTCTTATCAAACGAAGATTTTATCAAAGAAAACAAATCATTTTCTCTATGGCCAAATCCAGTAAAAAACACATTAAATATCAACTCATTACAAGATTCAAACTACTCTGTAAAAATTTATGATTTGTTAGGAAGATTGATTTACACAAAAGAAAATGTAAATAATTCTATAGATGTTAGTTCTTTTGCATCAGGTTTATATTTAATTAAAATAAAAGCTGGCAGCGGAGAAACCTCTCAAAAATTTATAAAAATATAATTATTTGATTTATAAACTAAAAATCCCAAATTACATTCGTAATTTGGGATTTTTTTATTTAAAGATTCCAACCATTTTGGAATTTGGAATTTAGAAAATTGGAATTTTTTATAAAATCATCGTCAACTGAATTCTCTTTCTATCCTCATCAACCTCAGTCACTTTCACATCTACATGCTGATGCAGTTTCACAACTTCGTTTACATCGCTTACATAGCCCGATTTTAACTGCGAAATATGCACTAAACCACTTTCTTTGATCCCGATGTCAACAAAACAGCCAAAGTTGGTAATGTTATTAACAATTCCTGGCAATATCATTCCTGTTTTCAAATCTTTGATTGATTTTACATTCGCATCAAATTCAAAAACCTTAGCAGACTTTCTTGGATCCAAACCAGGCTTTTCAAGCTCTTTTATGATGTCTTTCAGCGTCAATAAACCAATTTCTGGTGTTACATACTTTTCTGGCTTAATAAGCGCTGTTTTTTCTTTATTTGCAATTAATTCGTTTAGAGAAATATTCAAATCCTTCGCCATCTTTTCAACAACCGGATAAGCTTCTGGATGCACCGCCGAATTATCCAACGGATTTTTAGCATTTGTAATTCTAATAAACGCTGCCCCTTGCTGATACGCTTTGTCTCCTAAACGAGGCACTTTTTTCAGCTGTTTTCTATCTTCAAAAGGTCCGTTTTCAGAACGGTATTGAACGATGTTTTCAGCCAGCTTCTCCCCGATTCCACTCACATAACTTAGTAAATGTTTACTAGCAGTGTTAATATTGATTCCAACCGAGTTTACGCAGCGAATTACCGTGCTATCCAATTCTTCTTTAAGTTTCGTCTGGTCAACATCGTGCTGATACTGCCCTACTCCAATGGCTTTCGGATCGATTTTTACCAATTCGGCTAAAGGATCTGAAAGTCGTCTTCCAATAGAAACCGAACCACGAACGGTTACATCATAATCTGGAAATTCTTCTCTCGCAATTTTTGAAGCCGAATAAACTGAAGCTCCTGCCTCAGAAACCACAAAAACCTGAACTGGTTTGTCGAACGCAATTTTTTTGATGAAAAATTCGGTTTCGCGCGAAGCTGTTCCATTTCCAATAGAAATAGCATCAATTTGATACGCGTTTACCATCGAACGGATTTTCTTGATCGCCATTGTTTCCTCATTTTGAGGCGCATGCGGATAAATGGTTTCGTTGTATAATAAATCACCTTTTTCGTCTAAACAAACTACTTTACAACCGCTTCTAAATCCTGGATCGATTGCCAAAATACGTTTTTCGCCTAATGGAGGAGCCAATAACAACTGACCTAAATTGTTAGCAAAAACCTGAATAGAATTAGCATCAGCTTTTGCTTTTGCTTCTTGCAAAGTTTCATTTCCAATTGCTGGATTCAATAGACGTTTATAACTATCTTCAATTGCCAGCTGCAAATGTGATGTTGAATTGTTTTGTTTTTTGATGATAATTTCGTCTATAACATCGTAGGCATCGTCGATATCAACATCAATTTTCATTTTTATAAAACCTTCATTTTCTGCACGAAGCATTGCTAATAAACGGTGCGCTGGCGCTTTTGTCAAAGATTCTTCCCAATCAAAATACTGGTTGAACTTTTGCGCACCTTCTTCCTCTGCTTTCTTTTTAACCACTTTTGTAGCAATCGTCGCTTTTCGCTGAAACAATCTTCTTAATTGTTTACGAACATAGATATTTTCGTTAATCCATTCGGCAACAATGTCTCTTGCACCCTGAATGGCAGCTTCTTCGTTAATAACATTTTCATTAATGTATTGCGTCGAAATGAAATCAAAATCAACATCGCTTTCAGACATTATTAATTTTGCCAAAGGCTCTAATCCGAATTCGCGCGCCACATCGGCTTTTGTTTTTTTCTTCTTTTTATACGGAAGGTAAAAATCTTCTATTTCTTGTAAATCAAAACTGTCTTCAATTTTTTTCTTCAAATCTGGCGTAAGCGCTTTCTGCTCTTCGATCGATTTTAAAACCGCTTCTTTACGTTTTATAAGTGTATCGTATTCTTTCTGCAGTTTTGCAATCTGTTCAATTACAGTTTCATCAAGGTTTCCGGTTGCGTCTTTTCGGTATCGCGAAATAAACGGAATCGTACAATCTTCTTCTAATAATTTAACTGTGTTTTGAATACTTGCTGCTGGCGCCTGAACAGACTTGGCAATGAATTGAATATTAGTCATACTTTTTAATGAAATGATTTTCTTACTTAAAAATGATATAATTTACTTGTTAAAGCGTTTCTGCAAAATAGTAAATCATTCGGCTAAAATAATATCTTTGTTTTTAATTTTAAGACAATGGAAGTTTTATTACTATATTTTTTATTTATAAACATTCTCGTTTTTATTTTCGCGGGATATGACAAATACCAAGCTAGAAAAAATAACCGACGAATTCCTGAAAAAACCTTGTTTATCATGGCTTTAACGGGTGGCTCACCAGGGTTATTAACAGCGATGTTATTATTTAGACATAAAACGAGTAAAACTTCTTTTATTGTAAAGTTCGTTGTGATTTTAGGAATTCAATTAGCACTTATAATTGCTTATTTAAACTATAAAAAGTAGATATTAACATTGTTGATAACTCAAAAAATACATTTTAAAACACTGAATAATAAATACTTAAAATAAAAAACCGAGCAAATTAAAAATCGGCCCGGTGTGTTAATTAATAGGTGCGAAGCACCGAATTTTTTTTTGACTTTTTATGCGCAAGCAATTTTATTCACTCTATTTTGGTGTCTTCCGCCTTCAAAAGCTGTATCCAAGAAAGTTTCAACAATTTCAACAGCTTGATGAATAGATGTAAATCTCGCTGGAATACTCACAATATTGGCATCATTGTGTAAACGTGTTAAATAAGCGATTTCTTTAGTCCAGCATAAGCCAGCTCTCACTTTCGGGTGTTTATTAACAGTCATTGCTATTCCATTTCCGCTTCCGCAGATTACAATTCCAAAATCAGCTTTTCCTTCAGATACATCATTCGCAACGGGATGCCCGAAATCTGGATAATCTACAGAAGCATCAGTATCTGTACCGTAATTAGTTACTTCATATCCTCTAGCTTTCAGCATTTCAACAATTGCTTTTTTATATTCTGGACCTGCGTGATCGTTTCCTATCGAAATTTTCATTTTTCTATTACTATTAAGTTGTGTTATGCAAATTTAATTAAAGAATACGGAAGTAAATCTTTTTTAGAAAGGAAAATATAGATTTCAGCCACGAATTCACGAATAATCAACAATCTTAAAATTCTATAACTTTACTTCGTCAAAGTATTTGAAAAATTCGTGAATTCGTGGCTAATCTCAACTATCTTACTGTCAAAATCTTATAGGTTATTAACAATTTTAATAAGTATATAACTATCTCACAATCAATGAAGAATAAACATAATATTTGTTAAAATTTTGAGGTGTTAATAGCGGTTTGTAATTGCTTGATATTCAATTAACTTTAAGTTAACAGAAAATGTTAATAAGTTCGAAAAGAAAATTAGAAGTTTTTTTTGGTTGTTTACAAAAATTTCATAATCCAAAAGTGAAATTAAATATGCAAGAAAAGTTTCGTGAATTTTTGGAAAAGTTATCAATATCAAAAATACCATTTTCAACAGAAATCAACATATCAACTTATCTACAAAATCAATTCAATTTTGGTTGTCAACCGTTGTTAATTAAAATACAAAAAGTCTTATAAATTAATCATTTAACCAAAAATAACTATGTTGATAACTCAGAATAAATAAGTAAAACGAGATTTCAATGGCTTCAAAAAAAAAATTATTCGACATATTAACAAGCTATAATAACAACCAAATTTTTTTAAATTTTTAAAAATCTTTTTTGTTGTATTTAATATATGTTGAAAACTAAAAAAGTTGAAATTGAAAAATTTTATTTTTTGAATTGAATTTTACTTCTGATTTGAAATTGATTTTTGAAATTGGAATTGATTTTTGAATTTTTGTTTCAGACGATTTTGAGAGGATTGTTGAGATTGTCCAAAATTTGCTGAACTTCTTCGAAATCGTTTGGATGAACTTTGAGTTTGATTCCGCCCAGTGCGTTGGAGTAAAATGGCATGACAGAGAGCGTCATTTCATTTTCGAAAAAATAAGGAATTCCTTCTTGTTCTAGTAAGTGTTTGAGAACTACGGTTTCGTGCAGATAATTGAATACGGCGATCGTTTTAAAGCTTTCCATTTTAGGTCTTTTTGTAAATGTACGAAAAGTTATAATTTTAATAATTCTATTTGTTAAAATCTGTAATCTGATTTCTTATTCGTAATTTTAAACCTTATTAGAAAAGATATATGAGTAAGAAAATTAGAAAGCCGATAAAAAAAGAGAAAGATTTCTCTGGGAAGATCCTAAAGATTTTATCGCAAAATGCTAATAAGCCATTCAATTACAAACAGATAGGAGCAAAGCTAGAACTTGATGATACAAAAAGCAGAAATCAGATTATAAAAGATCTAAAGATTCTCGCAGCTCAGAAGAAAATTATAGAAGCAGAACCTGGAAAATACTTAGTAAAAGCCATTAGCCAGGATTACTACGAAGGAACAATTGATATGACGAGCAGAAAAACGGCATATTTTATTTGTGACGAGTTTGAAGAAGATGTTTTTATTCCGACCAATAATTTGAATCGTGCTTTAGACAAAGACAAAGTAAAAGTTTACGTTTATAACAGAAGAAAAGGAAAAAGACCTGAAGGTGAAGTAATTGAAGTTATAGAAAGAGATAAAACAGAGTTTGTAGGTGTAATAGATATGCAGCCAAATTTTGCTTTTGTTTCTACTGCAAATCCTAAAATGTATACCGATATTTTTATCCCTAAAGATAAAATTGGTGAAGCTGAAAACGGTGATGTTGTGTTGGTTAAGATTGAAGACTGGCCAAAAAGAGCAGATAGTCCGTTTGGATCTGTAATTCGAGTTTTAGGAAAACCTGGAGAACATAATACTGAAATTCATGCTATTTTGGCTGAATACGGTTTGCCAGCAGATTTTCCTGTTGAAGTAGAGGTATTTGCACAAAAACTGGATACTTCGATTCAGGAATCTGAGATTGCAAAACGTCGCGATATGCGTGATACGCTCACATTTACGATAGATCCAAAAGATGCAAAAGATTTTGATGATGCCTTGTCTTTCAAAAAGTTAGAAAACGGAAACTTCGAAATCGGAATTCATATTGCAGACGTTTCGTATTACTTGGAAGAAGGAACAATCCTTGATGATGAAGCTTATCAGAGAGCCACTTCGGTTTATTTGGTAGATAGAGTAGTGCCAATGCTTCCGGAAGTATTGTCTAACTTTGCTTGTTCACTTCGTCCAAATGAGGAGAAATACACATTCTCTGCAATATTTGAAGTTTCTCCAACAGCTCAGGTTATCAACCAATGGTTTGGAAGAACAGTAATTTATTCAGATCAGCGTTTTGCTTACGAAGAAGCTCAGCATATTATTGAGACAAAAGGAAATAATGCGATTCCAGTTGATATTTCTATTACTGGAGAATCTTACGTTGTTTCAGATGAAATTGTTGAAGCTACTTTGAAATTAGATGAATTAGCTAAGATTTTAAGAAAGAAAAGAATGCAGCAAGGCGCTATTTCTTTTGATAAAGTGGAAGTGAAATTTAATCTTAACGAAGAAGGAGAACCAGAAGGAGTATATTTTAAAATATCAAAAGATGCGAATCATTTGATTGAAGAATTTATGCTTTTGGCTAATAGAAAAGTGGCTGAATATATTGGAAAACAAAAGAAAACCTTTGTTTACCGTATTCACGATGAACCAAATGAAGATAAACTGATTGCAATGCAAACTGTTATTGCTAAGTTTGGTTATAAAATTGATTTTAGAACAAAAGGCGATATAGCAAAATCAATAAATGCTTTAATGGAAGAAGTAAACGGTAAGAAAGAACAAAATCTTATTGATACTCTTGCTATTAGAAGTATGAGTAAAGCCAAATATTCTACAGATAATATTGGTCATTATGGTTTAGCTTTTGATTATTACAGCCATTTTACATCGCCAATTCGTCGTTATCCAGACGTAATGGTACATCGTTTGCTGCAATATTATCTAGATGGAGGAGCTTCTGTAGATGAAGAGACTTACGAAACAAAATGTCTGCACTGTTCAAACATGGAAAACTTAGCAACAAATGCTGAGCGTGACAGTATCAAATACATGCAGGTTAAATACATGCAGGATCATCAGGATGAAGAATTCCTTGGAGTTATTTCTGGTGTGACCGAATGGGGAATTTATGTTGAAATCGTTTCTAACAAATGCGAAGGAATGGTAAGAATCAGAGAAATAAAAGAAGATTACTATACTTTTGACGAAAGGCAATATGCATTGGTTGGAGCAACTTCAAACCGTTTACTGCAATTAGGAGACGAAATTTATGTGAAAGTAAAAAATGCCGACTTAGTGAAAAAACAACTGGATTTTCATTTTTTAAGACGTGCAGAATAAATATTAATTTAAAAATAAAAGTATGAAAAAGCTAATTATAGGAGCAGCAATTTTATTTGTACAAATATCTTTTGGTCAGGTTACCAAACAGTTAGGTGATTTTGATACCGTAAAAGTATTTGATAAATTAAGTGTAAAATTGGTTCAAGGATCTGAGAATAAAATTGTAATAAAAGGAACAAGAGAAGCAGAAGTTGAAGCTGTTAATAAAAATGGTATTTTAAAATTAAGAATGCCTTTTCCAAAACTTCTTTCTGGAAATGATCTTGATATAACTTTGTACTATAAACACATCGAATTGATTGATGTAAACGAAGGAGCTGAAGTAAAGAGTAGTGAAGCTATCAAAGCTACTTCTTTTAAAGTGAGTGCTCAGGAAGGCGGTCTTATAAATGTTGATTTGGATGTTGATAAGCTAAAAGTAAGCTCAGTTTCTGGAGGTAAAATTACATTAACTGGAAAGGCTGCTAATCAAGATGCAAGTTTAGGAGCTGGAGGTTATTTACTAGCAAGTAAACTTAGCACATCTCAGACAACTGTAAGCGTTTCTGCGGGAGGAAAAGCAGATGTTAATGCTTCAACCCTTGTCGATGCAAAAGTGAGCGCAGGAGGCTCTATTTACATTTATGGAAAACCAAAGCAAATAAACCAGAAAACTGTTTTTGGTGGTAAAATAGAAGAAGTAAAATAACAAGTAGTAATTGATGATTAACGATATTCTAGCGGGACTTCCCTGGGGACTTGTTCTTAGTTTTATGGTAGGTCCTGTATTTTTTGTTTTATTAGAAACCAGCATTACAAAAGGATTCAGAGCTGCAATTGTTTTTGATTTTGGCGTAGTTTTAGGAGATATTTTCTTTATAGCTATTGCTTATCTTGGAAGTTATAGATTGATTTCTAGTTTAAAAGACGATCCAGCACTTTTTATTTTTGGAGGAATAATTATGCTTACTTATGGTATTATTTCGTTTGTAAAGCTAAAGAAAGAAGAAAAAATAAACGATGAAGAAATTGATCGTGATATTCTAAAAAGAAACTACGGCAGTCTATTTGTAAAAGGCTTTTTATTGAACGTTATCAACATTGGTGTTCTTGGTTTTTGGCTTGCCGTTATTATTTCTGTTGGACCAAAATTAGATATGCAGACTCCAAGAATGATGACATTTTTTACTGCTGTAATTATCACATATTTGTTAATTGACTGTGCTAAGATTTTATTAGCCAAACAGTTGAAATCAAAAATGACTCCAACTAATATTCTTAAAATTAAAAAAGGAATTAGCGTGGTTTTAATGATTTTCGGATTTGCTTTAGTAATTCAAGGATGGTTTCCGAAAGAGAAAGAAATGGTTAAAAATGCTTTCGAAAGAATAGAAAAGAAATAGTTGTTAATAACTCAAAATTATAAAATTAAACCTCTGAATTTCAGAGGTTTTTTTGTGTTTATAAGTCATTTCGAGGAACAAAGTAATTTCATAAGGACTTTGAAAAAGTTGACTTTGTTTGTCATTTCGACGAAGGAGAAATCTCCGCAAGTAACTCCGCAACAATTATCCAATCTTTGTAGAGCTTCTCGTGGAGATTTCTCCTTCGTCGAAATGACAAGATTGTGGTAAAATAGCAAACCCGACAGGTTTTTAAAACCTGTCGGGTTTATTTACAAGCTTTAATAATTAATTTTTTCTAAAAATTAGACATAAAAAAACCTTCAAATTGCTTTGAATGTTTTGAGGCATCGTCTGGGTTCGAACGTATATTTTAATTAATTTTTTCTAAAAATTAGACATAAAAAAACCTTCAAATTGCTTTGAAGGTTTTGAGGCATCGTCCGGATTCGAACCGGAGTAGGAGCTTTTGCAGAGCCCAGCCTAGCCGCTCGGCCACGACGCCATTACTTGAACGGTTGGCAAAAGTAACTAAAATCTTTAAATTTCAAAAGTTTCATAGTAACTATTTTAAAATTTTACGATTTTAATTTTGAACATTACTTTCTAATTTCCGTCATTTTTATAGTAACTGACTCAACATCACCACCAATAGGCGGATTAATTTTAGAAACCCAAACTGTTGTTTTTTCTACTGTTTCTATCTCTGCCAGTACGCGAATATTGATTCTTTTAGCTACATGTTCTAATAAATGCGAACGAACTGCCATTTCTTCCGTCACAATTTTGTTCAAATGTACATAATCTACAGTATCTAAAAGATGATCTGTTTCTGCTGATTTCTGTAAATTGGTTTTAATTTTTAGATCAACAGTGTAATCAGATCCAATTTTTCCTTCTTCAATTAAACATCCGTGGTAAGAAAAAGTACGAATGTTTTTAAGTTTAATAACTCCCATTTTTATGTTGTTTCACGTTTAAAGTTTCAGGTTTTGCGCTAGTTAAATAACTTTAAACCTGAAACCTGAAACCTTTTTTTTATCTTTGCTAAAATTACTATAAAATAATGGCATCAGAAGAGAAATCACTCAATTTTATTGAACAAATCATAGAGGAAGACGTAAAATCAGGTCTTTCAAATACTAAACTTCGCTTTCGTTTTCCACCAGAACCTAATGGTTATTTACACATTGGGCACGCGAGTTCTATTGCGTTAAATTTTGGTTTAGGAATTGATTATCAATCTCCTGTGAATTTACGTTTTGATGATACAAACCCTGAAAAAGAAGAACAGGAATTTGTTGATGCTATTAAAAAAGATGTAGAATGGCTGGGTTACAAATGGGCAGAGGAATGTTATGCATCTGATTATTTCCAACAATTGTATGATTGGGCAGTTTTATTAATTAAAAAGGATAAAGCTTATGTTGATAGTCAGACTTCTGAAGAAATGGCAATCCAAAAAGGAACTCCAACAACTCCAGGAACTGATAGTCCATACAGAAATCGTTCAGTTGAAGAAAACTTAGATTTGTTCGAAAGAATGAAAAACGGTGAATTTGAGGCTGGTACACATATTCTTCGTGCAAAAATTGACATGAAATCAACAAACATGTTAATGCGTGATCCAATTATGTATAGAATTTTACACAAACATCACCACAGAACAGGAGATGCTTGGAAAATCTATCCAATGTACGATTGGGCACACGGTCAAAGTGATTATTTAGAGCAAATTTCACATTCATTCTGTACACTAGAATTCTTGCCTCACCGTGAATTATACGATTGGTTTTTAGATCAAATTTTTGATGAAAATAAATTGCGTCCAAAGCAAAGAGAATTTGCTAGACGTAACTTATCACATACTGTTGTTAGTAAAAGAAAATTACAGCAACTAGTTAAAGAAAAGCATGTTAACGGTTGGGATGATCCAAGAATGTCAACTATTTCTGGATTAAGAAGACGTGGTTATACAGCAGCTTCTTTGCGTAATTTTGCTAATACAATTGGTATTGCAAAACGTGATAATTTAATAAATGTATCAGTTTTAGAATTCTGTATTCGTGAAGATTTGAACAAAATTGCACCTCGTGTAATGGCTGTTTTAGATCCTGTAAAATTGGTAATTACCAATTATCCAGAAGGAAAAGAGGAGTGGTTGGAAGCTGAAAACAATCAGGAAGATGAAAATGCTGGTTTCAGAAAAGTACCTTTTTCTCGTGAATTATACATTGAAAGAGAAGACTTTTTGGAAGAAGCTCCAGCTAAATTTTTCCGTTTGACTTTAGGAAAAGAAGTTCGTCTTAAAAATGCTTATATCATTAAAGGTGAATCAGTTGTAAAAGATTCAGAAGGTAATATTACTGAAATTCATGTAACGTATGATACCGATTCTCTAAGCGGAAGCGGAACAGAAGCAAGCCAAAGAAAAGTATCTGGAACATTGCATTGGGTTTCAATTCAGCATGCTTTAGAAGCAGAAGTTCGTTTGTACGATCGTTTGTTTACAGATGAAGCTCCAGACAGTTATAAAGAGAAAAATTTCTTAGATTTTGTGAATCCAAATTCGTTAGAAATTGTAACCGGATATGTTGAACCAAGTTTATCAACAGCTCAAAATGAAGACAAATTCCAGTTTCAACGTTTAGGATATTTTACTGTTGATAAAGACTCAACTCCTTCAAAATTAGTGTTTAACAAAACAGTTGGATTGAAAGATGCTTGGGAAGAAAAAGGTAAAAAAGAAGAAAACAGTATTAATAATTCTTTGAAAGATATCAACAAATATTTTAAAGTTGAAACTAAAGCTGAAAGAATTGCAATTGAAAGTGCGATAGGAGAGAACATAAAAAACATCTCTACTTTTTCTCTTTTGCAGAATTCTTTAAAGAAGAATATCAACAATAATAAGGCTTCGCTGTTGTTTTCTCAGTTTATTTTAAAATATTCAAACTGGAAATCTACCGATTTTGAAGAAGATGATATTAAGAAATTATATTCAATGTCTTTAAAAAGTGAATCAACTTATGTAAGATCAAAAGCACTTTTAAATTTAAGAGATATTGAAAGTGAAGATTTGAGAAATCAGTTTTCAGATGAAATTTTGAAATTATATTCAAATCCACCAAAAAATGCTTCGGAAAGAGAAATTGAAATTCTTTCTGAAATGGTGAAGAAGTAATATCAACTAAATTTATGAAAAGCGCTTTTATAAGCGCTTTTTTTTATTATATAGATTTACTATCGATATTTAAAATTTTATAATTTTTATAGATTAAAAGTGACTCTCATAAATTGATTTTAATCAAAAATAAAAAAAGGTTGGATAACTAATTCAATTTTTAAATTTTGATTTATTAAAAGCCTTTATTTTAATTTTTACCTTTTTTAGCTCCCAATTTTGCTATCATACTTCAAAGTATAGTTTTAAATAATGTGATTTTATATTTTTAATAGCTTTTATATATTATTTATAGAATCTATTAATTTTAAAATTTTAATTAATTTAATAGATTAAAAGTGACCTTCATAAATTATTTTTAAGGTAAAATAAAAAATAGTCGAATAGAGAAGACCTTTTTTCTTTTTTCATTCAGTAAAACTCTTTATTTTGATTTTTTACTTTTTTAATTCCAATTTTCTTCGCAAAAATCTAAAATTAAAGTTTTTTCTTATTTTTTTAATTTTTGACTTCAATTTTTATGATTATAAGTTTTGATTATTATTTTTTATATAATTTAGTTTTTAATTATTATTTATAAAATTAACTATGAAAGTTGAAACTATAGTTTTTGATTATTTTTTAATTTTTCGATTTCGATTTTTTGCTTATAAATTTTAATTATTAATTTTTATAAAACTTAATTTTTAATTATTATTTATAAAAATGATTAAAAATATATAAACCATAGTTTTTATAGATTAATTTTAACCTTCATAAATTGATTTTAAGACGTTTTTAAAACTTAATTGATAGATAACTTATTTTTTGAATTATCGTTTATTTACGGTCTTTATTTTAGTTTTTACTGTTATTTTGGTCAGTTTAACGGGTTGTTAACACACAATTGTTTATAAAACTGCTATTTTTAACTCAATACCAAAAGTCAGAGATGATTTTTGTAAAAAATTAAAATTTGCCGAAAAGAATCTAAGTTGAAATTTATTGTTTTTAGAAACTCGTAATTTTTATAATAATAGATTTTCAAAACTGATTTCCTAAGAAAACAATTTTATGTTCTCATTTTTATTATGATGTAGATTTGATAATATTTCCCGTAAAAGATATTTTTTCAAATGGTGTCATAATGTACAAAATTCCATAATGTTGAATTTGAGTGAAAGTTTAGTTTTTAAATTTCAGGTCTGACAATTTTTAATTTAAATCTAATTTATCATGAAAATTTTATATTTCGCCGTAGCATTATTATTTGCAAACGTAGCAATTTCGCAGACACATCAAATTACAAAACACAACGGAGAACAGCTTGATGTAAATTTTATTAAAAACGAGAATGGTTTTGTTTATTATTCTTTAAACGGAAGTTCTGAAGAAATCAAAATCAGTAAATATGCAGTTTCATCTATTACAAATAAAGAAACAAAACAAACACAAAAAGTTTCTGATAAAATAGTAGTAGATTCAAAAGACGATTACAAAATGGTAACTGTTCTTCCACAAGACAAAACAATAGGACTGAAACAGGCAGCTAGTTTTACAGGAGTCTCAACAAGGACAAAGGGTGAACCGCCAATTGCAAATCAGAACCAGACTGCTATGAGAATTAAATCTAAATCGGCTTCAAATGGTTATCCTTTTGTTAGCATTGTTGAAAAAGCAGATGGTAAGTACGAAGCTGTAGCTTATGTGTATTAATAATATTGTTAATTTTTTGTAAATTACAATTAATCAAAGTTTTATCACTTTAAAAAAGAGTATCTTTATTAATAATTTTAAATTGTAACTATCATGTCTAAGAATTTAAATACAGCTGCAGCAATTTTAGCAGCAGCAGCAGCAGGAGCTGCAATCGGAATTTTATTTGCACCAGATAAAGGATCTAAAACTCGAGCAAAAATTAAAGAAGGTTTAGATGATGCAAGACATAATTTGAAAGATTCATTTGATGCAAGTTCAGAAGTTTTACGTGAAAAGTTTGCTCATGCAAAGAAAAACTTAGATGGAACTTATGAAGATTTACTTTCAAATATGAGTTACAAAACAGAAGAAGTGATCACTTTTTTAGAAAGTAAACTTGCTGAACTAAAAGCACACAACGCTAAACTTCAGAAATAATATTTTGATAAAGCACATTACTTGCTTATTTTTATAAGACAGTTTTGTGCTTTTTTATTTTAAAATTATAATTTATGGCTTTTGAAGAATTAAAAGAAAACACTGAAAAAGTTCAAGATCAGGCTAAAGAATACATTGAAAGTCATTTAGCTTATTATAAACTTTGGGGTTTTAAGGTTGCGATGAAATCGACAACTTTGATCTTTAAGTTTACCTTGATTTTATTATGTTTCAGTATGGTTTTGATTTTTGGATCTTTTGCCGCAGCGTATGCTTTTGGTTCTTTGTTTGAAAATAATGCTCTCGGATTTTTGGCAGTAGGAGGGATCTATCTTTTCTTTACCATTTTACTTTTCTTTGTAAAGGACAAGTTTGTTGAAGGACCAATTTTGGAGAAATTTTCAGAAATCTTTTTTAATGATTAATTATGGAAAGAAAAAAATACTCTTCGTATGCTGAGATTGAAAGAGATCTAGAAATTCTGAAACTTGAGAAAGAAATTAATTATCAGAAATTGGTTTTGAGTTTTCAGAAAACTAAAGAAAGCATCACACCGCAAAATATTGTAAATGGTTTCATTTCATCTTACACCGGTTATGTCAAGAAATCATTTCCAGAAATTTTACAGTCTATTTTACCATTTATTATCAATTGGTTTATAAATAAAAAAAGAGGCAATTAAGCCTCTTTTTTATTTTCAAATTATTGTTGAACATCTGGTTGAACATCATCTTCGTAGCCAGATTCTCTGTGAGTTGGTTTTGGTTTTTCAATTTTTTTATTGGTCTTTTTCATCATTTCTCCAACTTGGTTTGAAGCTGTAAAAGAAGCAACCATGTTATTCAACATGTCACTTCCAGCTTGTGGTGAATTTGGAAGAAGAATTAAGTTTGAGTTTGTATCTGATCCAATAGATTGTAAAGTGTCATAATGCTGCGTAACTACGATTAGGGCAGAAGCTTCTTGAGAATTGATTCCAACTTGGTTCAAAACTTCAACACTTTCAACCAAACCTCTTGCAATTTCACGACGTTGGTCTGCTATACCTTGACCTTGTAAACGTTTACTTTCAGCTTCAGCTTTTGCTTTAGCAACAATTCTAATTCTTGAACTTTCAGCTTCAAATTCTGCAGCCGTTTTTTCTCTATCAGCAGCATTGATTCTGTTCATTGCATTTTTTACCTGGATGTCTGGATCTATATCAGTAACCAAAGTGTTGATGATATCATATCCGTAAGTAGACATTGCTTCGTTCAATTCACGTTTTACTGCAACAGCAATATCATCTTTTCTTTCAAAAACATCATCCAATTTTAGTTTCGGAACTTCAGCACGAACCACATCAAATACATAAGAAGTAATCTGATCGTGCGGATATTCTAATTTGTAAAATGCTTCGTAAACTTTATCTTGAATCACTTTGAACTGAACAGAAACTTTCATTTTGATGAAAACGTTGTCTCTAGTTTTAGTTTCAATGATAACATCTAGTTGCTGAATTTTAAGATTTACTCTTCCGGCCAATCTATCAACCATCGGAATTTTAAGTTGTAATCCTGAATTTCTAACACTCTGAAATTTTCCAAAACGTTCGATAATTACAGAAGATTGTTGTTTCACAGTAAAGAACGACGACATGAAAATGAAGAATGCCAATACTAAAAAGATAATAAATGCTGTACTCATGGTTATTTAGTTTAATTTATGAATTTGGTAATTTACGAAAATTCTTCTAAAATAAAATTTTCAAACATTAAAAAAACGCTAAGAACATTTTTGAGATGTTGCTTAGCGTTTGCTTTTTTTTTACCATTAAGGCATTAAGTTAATTAAGTCAAGCTTTGTCAAGATAATTAAGCTTAGCTTTATGAACTTAAATCTTATACTATTTTTACCATCAAGTAAAGCTTAATTAACTTAATATCTTAATGGTAAATTTTTTTACAAAGTAGAAATTGCTTTCTGAATTCTAGAAATAGTTTCTTCTTTTCCAATGATTTCAACAATGTCAAATAGGTGAGGGCCTTTCAAAGCTCCAACCAAACTTAAGCGGAAAGGTTGCATTACTTTCCCCATTCCGATTTCGTTTTTGGTTAACCAATCTTTCACGATTGCTTCAATATTTGCAGAAGTAAAATCTTCAATATTTTCTAAAACAGAAATCAATTCCTGCATTAAAGTTGGAGTTTCTTCTTTCCAGTTTTTACTTGCTTTCTCATCATAAGATGTTGGCGCCTGGAAAAAGAAATCAGTCAAATCCCAAAATTCAGAAACAAAGTTTGCTCTTTCTTTGATAAGCGAAACAATACGTGTTGTCACTTCGAGCGGAGTCGAGAAGCCTTTTTCTTCTAAAATAGGAGAGAAGGTTTTCGCTAAATCTGCATTATTTTGTTTTACTAAATATTGGTGATTGAACCATTTGTTTTTTTCGGGATCAAATTTAGCTCCAGCTTTGTGAACTCTATTTAAGTCAAAAGATTGTGCTAATTCTTCTAAAGAAAATAATTCTTTATCAGTTCCATCATTCCAACCAAGTAGAGCAAGGAAGTTTACAACTGCTTCTGGGAAAAATCCTTTTTCTCTATAACCAGATGAAACACCTTCTTCAGTTTTCCATTCTAAAGGAAATACTGGGAATCCCATTTTGTCTCCATCTCTTTTTGATAATTTTCCATTTCCAACTGGTTTCAAAATCAAAGGTAAATGAGCAAACTCTGGAGCTTCCCAACCAAATGCTTTATATAATAAAACGTGAAGTGGCATAGAAGGTAACCATTCTTCACCACGAATTACATGCGAAGTTTCCATCAAATGATCATCCACAATATTAGCTAAATGATATGTTGGCATTCCGTCACTTTTGAATAGAACTTTATCATCCAAAAGATTAGTTTCAAACTTAACATCGCCACGAATGATATCTTTCAAATGCAAAGTTTCATCAACCGGAGTTTTAAAACGAATTACGTAATGTTCTCCATTTGCAATTCTTTTAGCAGTTTCATCAGCAGAAATTACCAGTGATGTATCTAACTTTTCACGATTGTGGTGATTGTAAATAAATGTTTTTCCTTCAGCTTCGTGTTGTTTTCTATGTGCATCCAAAGCTTCAGGAGTATCAAAAGCATAATATGCCCAACCAGAATTGATCAACTGATCTGCATATTGTTGGTATAAATCTTTACGTTCGCTTTGTCTGTATGGACCAAATTTTTCATTTTTCCCAACTGTTTCTTCAGGAGCAATTCCTAACCATTCTAGAGCTTCCATAATGTAAGCCTCTGCACCTGGAACAAAACGAGTCTGATCTGTATCTTCAATTCTCAGATAAAAAACACCGTTATGTTTTTTTGCAAATAAATAATTAAATAAGGCAGTACGAACTCCGCCAATATGTAACGGTCCAGTCGGACTTGGTGCAAAACGCACACGAACTTGCTTTGACATTTGTTTAAAATTTTGTTGCAAAGATACGACTCTGAATTAGAAAATTAGGTAATGAGAAAATTAGATAATTCGTCGTGTTAAGCTTAATTGACTAATTTTCTAATTGAACATTATCTAATTAATAATTACTACTTTTATAGGTTATAATTAAAAGAGATTTATTTTGAAGACATCATCTGCAATATATCAAAAGCTTGAGGCTTTCATTAAGAAATATTATACCAACGAATTGATAAAAGGGATCTTACTTTTTACCGGTTTTGGTTTGTTATATTTTTTGTTTACGCTTTTTGTGGAATACTTTCTTTGGCTAAAACCGTTGGGAAGAACTTTTCTGTTTTGGTTATTTGTGGGGGTTGAAGTTTTTCTTCTGGTGCGTTTAATTCTTTTTCCATTATTCAAGTTATTCAAACTTCAAAAGGGAATTGATTATAGCCAAGCTTCTAAAATTATTGGAAATCATTTCACAGAAGTGAGCGATAAGCTGACTAACTTTTTGCAATTGTCTTCTGAGAATAATGCTGAAAGTTCAGAATTGGTTTTGGCATCGATAGAACAAAAAGCAAATTCTTTACAACCAATTCCTTTTGGAAATGCCATCAATTTTAAAGCAAACAAAAAATATTTGCCATTAGCTTTAGTTCCAATTTTGCTTTTTGCAGTGTTTTATATTTCTGGAAATAGCAATGTAATTTATCAAAGTTTGAATAGAGTAGTTCATTTCAATTCAGCATTTTTGCCGCCAGCTCCATTTAAATTTGTGGTTCTAAATTCTAATTTACAAGCTGAACAAAACAAAGATTTCGTGATTAAAATGGAATCTGTTGGAAATGTAGTTCCTGAAAATGTCATGATTCATATTGGTGATGAAAGTTATTTTATGGAATCTCCACAAGCTGGAAAGTTTGAATTTAAAATTGAAAAGCCTTCTGAAAATATTCAATTTTCTTTTGAAGGAAATTCAGTTGTTTCAGAAGAATACGAATTGAAAGTTATTACAGTTCCATCAATCGCTAACTTCGAAATGGTTCTAAATTTTCCTTCTTATCTAAAGAAAAAATCAGAAACAATTCAGGGAACTGGAAACGCAATTGTACCTGAAGGAACAACTGTAACTTGGAAAATGAATACCAAATCTACTCAAGAAGTAGTATGGAAAAGAGATAATGAAGTATTTAAGTTCAATAAGACAGAAAATGAGTTTAAATTGGCTAAAAATATAAGTCAAAATACCGAATATCAAATACTTACGTCTAATGATAAGGTTAAAAACTACGAAAAACTAGATTATCAGTTATCTGTAATCAAAGATCAGTTTCCAAGCATTAATGTTGGTCCTGCACCAGACAGTTTGAAGCTAGATAAGAACTATATTTTGGGTAGATTAGGTGATGATTACGGACTTTCGAAATTACAAATTGTATACTACGAACGTAACAAACCACAATCTGCTAAGCGTGGAAACATTCCTGTTAAGACTGGAGTATTCGATCAGTTTGTTTTTAATTTTCCTAGTAACCTTCCAGTAGAAGAAGGAGTTTCATACGAATACTATTTTGAAGTTTTTGATAACGATGCACCACACGGATTTAAGTCTACAAAGTCTTTTACATTTTCAGATCGTGTAGCTACAACAGATGAAATTCAGGATCAGGAATTGCAACAGCAAAATAATAATATCAATAGTTTATCTAAATCTTTGAAGAACCAAACGAAGCAGATTTCAGAAATGGATAAGCTTCAAAATACAGGAAAAGAAAAAGATAATTTAGAGTTTAAAGATCAGCAGAAGATCAATGATTTTATCAAACGTCAGAAACAACAAGACGAAATGATGAAACAATTTTCTGAGAAAATGAATCAGAATCTAGATAAGTTCAAAGATGATAAGAAAGATAAAACAGCTGAAGATTTACAAAAGCGTTTAGATAATGCACAGAAAGATTTAGAAAAAAATCAGAAATTATTAGATGAATTAAAGAATCTGAATGATAAATTGAACAGTGAAGAACTGTTTGATAAGATGGAAAAATTTAAACAAATTAGTAAAAACCAATCTCGTAATTTAGAACAATTGGTTGAGCTAACCAAACGTTTTTATGTTTCTAAAAAAGCAGAACAGGTTGCTGAGAAACTAAACAAACTGTCAGAACAACAAGAACAGTTATCAAATAAAGAGAAAGAAAATACTAAAGAAAAGCAGGATGAAATCAATAAATCTTTTGATAAGATTCAGGAAGATTTAAAAGATTTGAAAGAGGAAAATAAGACTTTAAAGAAACCTTTAGATATTCCATCTGATGCTTCTAAAGAGAAAGATGTAGATAATGATTTGAATAAAGCTTCTGAGGAATTAAGTAAAAAGAATACTTCTGGAGCTAAGCCAAAACAGAAAAGCGCTGCAAAGAAAATGAAGTCTATGGCTCAGGAAATGCAGAGCGAGATGGAAGGCGGGGAACAAGAGCAATTGGAAGAAGATGTAGCAATGCTTCGTCAGATTCTGGATAACCTTTTGGCTTATTCTTTATCACAAGAAGATGTGATGAAACAGTTTAAAGCAATGAAATTAGGTTCTTCTACATTCACAAAAAACATCAAGATTCAGCAGAATTTGAAACAGCAATTTAGACATGTTGATGATAGTTTGTTTGCCCTTTCATTACGTAACCCAAAGGTTGCAGAAGATGTAACTAAAGAAATTGGAAACGTACAATACAATATGGACAAGGCTATAGAAACTTTAACCGATGTTCAGATTCCAAGAGGAGTTTCACACCAGCAATATGCGGTTTCATCTGCTAATAAGTTAGCCGATTTCTTAAGTGATTTATTGAACAATATGCAGATGTCTATGCCTAAACCGGGAGCAGGAAAACCTAAACCAGGAGACGGACAAGGAATGCAATTACCAGATATTATTCAGAAACAAAAAGGTCTTGCTGACAAGATGAAAGACGGAATGAAATCAGGACAACAGCAAGGTGATAAACCAGGTGAAGGAAAAGATGGAAAGTCTGGACAAGGACAAAGTGGTGAAGGAAAAGATGGTCAAGGAAAAGATGGCCAGGGAAAAGATGGCCAGGGAAACAAAAGTGGAGATAAAGGTTCTTCGGGTAAAGATGGAAAGAGTGGAAGAGGAGAAAAGAATGGTAATGAAGGAGAAGATGGAGAAGGCGATGCAGAAGCTATAATGGAAATATACAAAGAGCAAGTTAAGCTTCGTGAGGCTTTGCAAAAAGAATTAGCGAAGAAAGGTTTGGATGCTCAGGGCAGATCTGTAATAGATCAGATGAAGCAATCTGAAAAACAAATTTTAAATAAAGGTTTTAAGAATGAGAACTTGCAACGTATATTAAACATCCAACAAGAACTATGGAAATTAAACAATGCAGTTCAGCAGCAAGGTCAAGATACACAAAGACAATCTGAAACAAATAAAGCTGAATTTACAAATCGTTCGAATGCTTTACCGAGTTCACTATTGGAATATTTACACAGTGTAGAGATATTAAACAGACAATCACTACCTTTGCGCTCGAATTTTAATCAAAAAGTTCAAGAATACTTTAATACAAAATGATAAATTTTAATTACGAAACAGATTTTACTTTAGGAGACGAGCAGGCTTTTAGTGATTGGCTAAGTGCTGTGATTGTTTCTGAAGGAAAGAATGAAGGTGAGATAAACTATATATTTTGTGATGATGAATATCTTCATAAAATCAATGTAGAATATCTAGATCACGACACCCTAACAGATATTATTAGTTTTGATTATACAGTTGGTAACGAGTTAAATGGAGATATTTTTGTTTCTGTAGAACGTGTTGCAGACAATGCGAAAGACTTCAATGTTTCCTTTGCTGAAGAACTTAAAAGAGTGCTGTCTCACGGTATACTTCATTACTGTGGATACAAGGATAAGACTGATGAAGATGCTCAATTAATGAGAGCAAAAGAAGAAGAGAAAATGAAGATGTTTCACGTGGAACAGTAATTAAACCACTTTTTATTATAGGTATGTTCCACGTGAAACGTTTTCAAGTTTTAATTTTGCATAACGTTCCACGTGAAACATATTAGAGTTTATAAGTAAAAATAATAACGTTCCACGTGGAACGATATATATTAGATTTGATCAAGAGATAAATCGTTCCACGTGGAACGATTTATAGGTTTTGAATTTAAAGAATAAAACGTAATATTTCACACGGAACAATTCTTGAAGATTAAAATTTTGTAAAGAATAAAATAAAACGTTTCACGTGGAACATACTGAAAATTTAGAATGGAAGTTTAGAAATGTTTCACGTGAAACATTTTGATTTGAAGATTCTAATTTAAAGATTCTAATTTGATTCTAATTTGAAGATTCTAATTTGAGATTCTAATTTGAGATTCAGTTTGAACTTGGAACCTGAAATTTTAAACCTGAAACAAAAAAAAATAAGCGTTCCACGTGAAACAAGAAAAAGATAAAAGTAATTCTAGAAACCGCGTTAGTGGTTTTTGGAGAATAATAAAACAAAATGTTTTTAGAAGAATACGATGTTATTGTGGTTGGTGCAGGCCATGCCGGTTCTGAAGCTGCGGCTGCGGCTGCAAATTTGGGATCGAAAACTTTATTGGTTACAATGAGTTTGCAGAACATAGCACAGATGTCTTGTAATCCTGCGATGGGTGGAATTGCAAAAGGACAGATCGTTCGTGAAATTGATGCACTTGGTGGATATTCAGGAATTGTTTCAGATCGAACTGCAATTCAGTTCAAGATGTTGAACAAATCAAAAGGACCTGCAATGTGGTCGCCAAGAGTTCAAAGTGACAGAATGCGTTTCGCAGAAGAATGGAGAATGATGTTGGAGGCGACTCCAAATCTTGATTTTTATCAAGAGATGGTAAAAGGGTTGATTATCGAAGACGGAAAGATAAAAGGAATTAGGACTTCGCTTGGTGTGGAGATTCGTTCCAAATCTGTTGTTTTGACAAACGGTACTTTTTTGAATGGTTTGATTCATATCGGAGAAAAACAATTCGGTGGAGGAAGAGCAGGAGAAAGTGCAGCAACTGGAATTACCGAAGATTTAATCAAAGCAGGTTTTGAAGCAGGAAGAATGAAAACAGGAACGCCACCTCGAGTAGACGGACGTTCTTTAGATTATTCTAAAATGAACGAAGAAAAAGGAGATGCGAAGCCAGATAAGTTTTCTTATTCGGATGTGACTTCTCCATTAACGCATCAGCGTTCTTGTTACATGACGTATACGTCTTTGAATGTTCACGATATTTTGAGAGAAGGTTTTGATCGTTCTCCAATGTTCAATGGAAGAATCAAAAGTTTAGGACCAAGATATTGTCCGTCGATTGAAGATAAGATTAATCGTTTTGCAGATAAAGAGCGTCACCAATTATTTGTTGAACCGGAAGGATGGAATACTTGTGAAGTTTATGTAAACGGATTTTCAACTTCGCTTCCAGAGGATATTCAATTCAAAGCGCTTCGTTCTGTTGCAGGTTTTGAAAATGTGAAATTCTTTAGACCTGGTTATGCAATCGAATATGATTTCTTTCCGCCAACACAATTGAAGCATACTTTGGAAACGAAGTTAGTTGAAGGATTATATTTCGCTGGACAGATTAACGGAACAACGGGATATGAAGAAGCTGCTTCTCAAGGTTTGATGGCTGGAATAAATGCACATTTAAAAGTACATGAAAAAGATCCATTGATTTTAAAACGTGACGAAGCATATATTGGAGTTCTAATTGATGACTTGATTACGAAAGGAACAGAAGAACCATATCGTATGTTTACATCAAGAGCGGAGTATAGAACTTTGTTACGTCAAGATAATGCCGATTTCAGATTGACTCCAATGTCATACGAAATTGGTTTAGCTTCTGAAGCTCGTTTACGAAGAATGGAAAAGAAATTGAACGAATCTGAAAAAATGGTTCAATTCTTCAAAGAAACCAGTGTTACGATTGCAGAAACAAATCCGATTTTGGAAGCAAAAGAATCTGCACCAATTTCGCAAGGAGATAAAATGTTTAAGATTTTCTCTCGTCCGCAAATCGAGTTGGAAGATATGTTGAAGTTTGAAAAAGTTTCAGCTTATATCGAAGAGAATCAACTTGACGAAGAAATTGTAGAGCAAGCCGTAATTCAGGTTAAATATTCTGGTTATATCGAGAAAGAAAGAAACAACGCAGATAAATTGAATCGTTTGGAAGAAGTAAAAATTCCAGACAATTTCGATTATAACAAAATCAAATCAATGTCGATTGAAGCAAAACAGAAATTAAGCAAGATTCGTCCTGTAACTATTTCTCAAGCTTCAAGAATAAGCGGAGTATCACCAAGTGATATTTCCGTGCTTTTGATTTATATGGGAAGATAAAAATAGTTTACAGTCGCAGTTTTCAGTGTCCAGTTTTACTGCGACTGGAAAATTGCGACTGAATACTATAAATGTTCCACGTGAAACTATTTTTGGTATTCCTGTTTTTCAGAATCCAATATAAATCTAAAGTCTAAAGCCAAAAATGTAAAATTGTAGCTGTTCCACGTGAAACGTTTTTAATAAAAAGTAACTAAAACATGAAAGTTGTACGTCAAAATAGTTTTATAGAAAAGGAAAAAGAAACATTGTGGCAACTTCGAAATAACGGATATCCAATTCAGCTTGGTCATGAAACTTTTCAAGAATTCGATACTTATGTAAATGCGATTTTAGAAATGGATAATTATCTTTTGATTGATTCAAAAAATGAGATTCAAGGTTGGGCTTATACATTTTTTCGAGATGAAGAAATATGGTTTGCAATAATGTTGAATTATCAATTTCAAGGAAAAGGATACGGAAGAATTTTATTAGAAGAAATGAAAAAGAATAATGAAGATTTGA
This sequence comes from Flavobacterium tistrianum, assembly GCF_003254545.1. Lineage (GTDB taxonomy): Bacteria > Bacteroidota > Bacteroidia > Flavobacteriales > Flavobacteriaceae > Flavobacterium > Flavobacterium tistrianum. The sequence continues at coordinate 203,311 of NZ_QJRH01000072.1, read as the reverse complement.
ATGGCTGGGTAATAGATCATGAAAATGATTTCAAACGAAATAAAGAAAATTATAAATCACCATTAGAATTTTATGTTTTAAATGGATTTTCTGTTTTGAATGATATCAGGTTAGAAAATGAAAAAATATCAGCTGTTAAAATAAACTGGAAAAACAACAAATAACAAAGTAAAAATCCTAAAAACGATGCAATTTCGTTTTTAGGATTTGCTATAAATTAAACCCAATATCTATAAAATTAAAAAATGAACGTTTTAAATAAAAAACACTTTCTTACGGTAAAAGACCATTCTGTTTCAAAAGAAATTTTTGATTTGTATTATGATGAAGAATTAGATATGCTAATTACTTCTCCGCAACCCGAACTTCAAAATTTGGGAAGATATTACGAAAGCGAAGATTATATTTCGCATACAGACAACAAACGTTCGTTATTTGAAAAAGCATATCATTTCGTAAAAAACATAGCGCTTAAGAATAAATTGAATTTAATCAATAGCCAGCAACCGAATAAAGGAAAACTTTTAGATATTGGTGCTGGAACTGGAGATTTTCTTTTGACTGCAAAAAATGACGGTTGGGAAACCATTGGAGTAGAACCAAGCGATCGTGCTAAAAATATTGCTAAAGAAAAAGGGATTTCATTTGTAGAAGAAATTAGTGCTTTAGAAAGTAATTCTTTGGATGTAATTACTATGTGGCACGTATTGGAGCATGTTCCATATCTGGAACATCAGATCCAAGAATTGAAGCGTTTATTAAAACCAACTGGAACATTAATTGTTGCGGTTCCAAACTTCAAATCGTTTGATGCGGGTCATTATGAAACTTTTTGGGCCGCTTATGATGTGCCAATCCATTTTTGGCATTTTTCAAAAAAATCGATTCAACTGCTTTTTGAAAGAGTAGACATGAAATTAGAGAAGATACTTCCAATGAAGTTTGATTCGTTTTACGTAAGCCTTTTATCCGAAAAATATAAAACAGGAAAAATGAATTATATCAAAGCTTTTTTCATTGGATTAAAATCAAATTGGAAAGCGAAAAACACAAAAGAGTATTCATCGCATATTTATGTTTTGAAAAACAAATAAATTATAAAAAGCATCTAAAGCTATTTTGCCCCTAAAAGGCAAGATGGCTTTTTTAGTTGATATAAAATAAGACAAAAAGTATCTAAAATATAGCGATAAAGTTGGTTTATGGCTATATTTTTTTCGATAAATAAAAACAATATCATAAAATTTACGCATTTTTTAAACTTTATGTTGATGCTATTGATTTTTTTATATTTTTGTCTTCAATACTTAAAAAAATAGAATTATTAAAAATGAAAAAAGCATTAGTTATTATCGCACTTTCAGTTTTCGCAGTTTCTTGTAACAAAACAGCAGAGGTAAAGGAAGTAAAAACAGCTTACGTGGATACTTCGGTTTTGATGAAAGAATACACTGAGGCAAAAGATTTAGAGGCAAAGTACAAAGCTCAAGCGGAAGAAAAAGGTAGACAATTACAAGCTGAGATTTCACGTTTTAAACAAGACGCTGCTAATTTTCAAAGCCAAGCACAAGCAAACGGTCAAGCTTGGGCACAGCAAAGAGGTGCTGAATTGCAAAAAAGAGAGCAGCAATTAGGTTATGCACAACAAGCATTAGCTCAACAATTGCAACAAGAAAGTGGTGTTGAAATGGATTCTCTTGTTAGTGGAGTTAAAAAATTCATTAAAGATTACGGAAAGAAAAACGGTTACGCTTATATCTACGGAACTGGAGATGCAGCATCTATTTTATATGCTGAAGATAAATTTGATATCACAAAAGAGATCATTAAAGAATTAAATGATAAATACAAAGCTTCACCAAAGGCAGATGCAAAACCAGCAGCTGAAACAAAAGAAGGCGAAGCAAAAAAATAAAAAACTACCAAACTAACTAAATTACTGAAAACCTAAATCCACTAAGATTTAGGTTTTTTCTTTTTATAAAAATGCGGTAATTTTATTTCTTTAATACAAGCCCAATGCAGAACGTTTCAGAAGCGGCAGCTTACACTTTACAATTCATCAATCAGACTCAGAAATCTATTTTCCTTACGGGAAAAGCAGGTACTGGAAAAACTACGCTTTTACGCGAAATTATCGCGACAACGCATAAAAACACCGTAGTCGTTGCACCAACGGGAATTGCAGCTTTGAACGCTGGAGGCGTAACCATCCATTCCATGTTTCAGCTTCCGTTTTCTGCTTTTATTCCGTCTTACGATGCAAGCGCACAATTTACAGAAACTGTAAAGTTTGAAAACAAAGAATCGCTTCGTCGCCATTTCAAAATGAATAACGTCAAGCGAAATGTAATTAAAAACATGGAGCTTCTGGTAATTGATGAAGTGAGTATGATGCGTGCCGATTTGTTGGACGCGGTTGACTTTATGATGCAGACCGTTCGAAGAAACACACAACCTTTTGGAGGTGTTCAGGTTTTGTTTATTGGAGACTTGTTGCAATTGCCGCCTGTAATTCGTGATGAAGAATGGCGAACGCTAAAAAACTATTACCGTGGGAAATTCTTTTTTCATTCTCATGTTCTCCAAACGTATCCGCCGATTTACATCGAATTGTCAAAAATCTATCGCCAGACCGATGATGCTTTTATCTCAGTTTTGAACAATTTGCGAAATAATCAGATCACTCCAGAAGACATAGCGATTCTAAATCAGTATGTTAAGCCAGATTTTGACTTCAAAGAGAACAAAGGTTATATCACGCTTACTACTCATAATGCGAAGGCCGATTCTATCAACTCACAGTCAATCAATGATTTAGATGGAAAAGAATATATTTATACGCCATTTGTGGTTGGAGATTTCCCTGAAAAGATCTTTCCTGTCGAGGAAGAACTGAAATTGAAAGTCGGCGCACAGATCATGTTCGTCAAAAATGACTTGTCTTTTGAAAAGAGATATTTCAATGGAAAGATGGGTGTAATCAAATCGCTTTCTGACGAAGAAATCTTTGTTCACTTTCCAGAAGAGAATATGACGCTGGAAGTTGAAAAGTACGAATGGAAAAATATCCGATACAAAGTCAACGAACAAACGAAAGATATCGAAGAAGAAGTTTTAGGAACCTTTGCGCATTATCCGATCAAATTGGCTTGGGCAATTACGGTGCACAAAAGCCAAGGTTTAACTTTTGACAAAGCAGCGCTTGATGTGTCGCAAGTTTTTCTGCCTGGACAGGCCTATGTAGCACTTTCGCGTTTGCGTTCTTTAAACGGGCTTATTTTGCTTTCTCCGATGCAGATGAATGGTATTTCCAACGATCAAGATGTGATGGATTATGCTTTGAACCGCGCGACTGAGGAAACTTTAGAGAAGGCACTTCACTTCGAAACCAAAAATTTTATCCACAACTATTTGATAAACAGTTTTAATTGGGGAGAATTGGCGCAAGAATGGAGAAATCATCGTTTTAGTTACAACGAAAATGCAGCTGGCTCCGAAAAAACGAAACATGCGGTTTGGGCTCACAAACGGATGGAAATTATGGAACAGCTTTTAGATCCTTCGCAGAAATTCATTGCGCAACTCAATAAAATTTTCATCAAAGAAACAGTCGATCTGTTTTTTGTAAAAGAAAGAGTAGATGCGGCCTACGATTATTTCTTCAAAGCGATGGACAAATTGGTTGATGATCTGATTTATAAAATGGCTGAAATTCAAAAATTCAAAAAAGTAAAAGAGTTCTATGAAGAGCTTAACTTTTTGGATGATCTTCAAACCAAAGCAGTTTTGAGATTGATGAAAGCCAAATTGTTAATCGAAGTGGTTGTTGCTGGTGAAGCCATCAGTAAAGAAAAGCTGACATCGCCAAAAATTAAAAATTACAAAACCAACAAAGCGGAAAGAATCAGGGAAGAGCTGAAAACGACAAATACAGACATTTTTAGAACCGAAGAGCCCGTTATTCGATACAAATCACCTAAGAAAGAGAAAAACGAGCTTAAAACGGCTAAAAAAACGACAGTCGAAGAAACGTATGATTTATGGATGGATAAACATCCGGTTGAAGATATTGCGAGAATGCGTAAATTGAATGTTCAAACTATCGAAGGGCATTTGATAAAACTTATTCAATCGAAGAAAATCGAAATTACTGATGTTCTTCCGTATGATAAAATTTTGGCCTTGCGTGAAGCGTTTCAGTTTTATCAAGAAGAATCTTTGAGTGGTCTGAAAGAAAAACATGGCGATGAATTTACTTGGGACGAATTGAAAATGTTCAAAGCGAGCATAAATTGATTTTTATAGCGTCCTACGTGAAACATTGATTTCTGCTTTTCAAAATTCTAATTTCTAACGCCTTAAATTAATTTAGATATGAAAACATTTAAAATGTTACTAACAATTTTGGTATTTAATTCTTCGTTTTTGATTGCTCAAGCTTTGAAACCAGAATATCAAAAGTTCATTTCGAAATTTATCTTGGAGGTAAAAAACAACGATAAAGAAGCAATTGCAAAGCGAATAAAATTTCCATTCAAACGGGAATATCCAATTCCGCCAATAAAAGACAAGACAGATTTTGTAAAAAGATATAATCAGATTTTTGATAAAGTTCTGGTTGAAAAAATAACAAAATCAGATCCAGCAAAAGATTGGTCAGAAGTTGGCTGGCGTGGCATTATGCTAAATCGTGGAGACATGTGGATCGATATTGATGGAAGAATTATCAGCATCAATCATCAATCTGATGAAGAACAGAAAATGAAAAGTGCTTTGATTGTAACACAGAAGAAAAATGTAAATGCATCAATTTCAAATTTTAAAGAGCCAGTTGCCATTCTTGAAACTTCAAAATTTAAAATAAGAATTGATGATTTAGGAAATAATAATTACCGCTATGTTTCTTGGGGAATCAAAAATAAAATGACTGATACTCCAGATCTTGTAATTGAAAATGGTGCTTTTTTTGCCGATGGAACAGGGGGAAATCATCATTACGAATTCAAAAAAGGCAATTTCAAGTATGAATGTCATTTCATCGTTTTAGGCGAAAAAAATTCGGCGCCTGCGGCGTTAATAGTATATCAGTCCGGAAAAGAAATTTTATCTCAAGATGCAAAAATTGTTTCACGATAAACATTAAAAAAGCCTAATTCTCTTTTGAATTAGGCTTTTTACTTATATAGCTGACATCGCTTTTTCTAGCTCTTTTTCCTGCGTTATTTGAGTTAGTTTCAATTTTTGAATGCTTACCTCATTTTCTTTGGTTTTGATTCTCTGTTTTTGAATTTCTTCATCAGAAATAGTAGATGTTGTTATTTTGTTTTCAATTTTCTGATTGGCAAGTTCCAGTTTGCTGATTTTTTCTTTTGTCGATTTCAAGTCGCTTTCAGATTTTGATAGGGCTTTCTTTTTGCTTTCCAATAGCTTCTGTTCTTTTTTCAGCTGATCAAGTTTGTCGTCGAGTTTTTTATAATTTTCTTTTAAACTTTTTTGCGTTTCAAGATCAGCTTTTTGACGTTCTATTTCTTGTGCAGTGTTTGAAATTTGTTGAGCAAAGAAAGATTGTGAACTCAGTAAGAATAAGAAAATTAATGTTTTAAGAAATTTGTCCATGATGTATTTTTTTGAGGCTAATTTATCTGAAGAAATTATCAAAGATTGCCAGTCAAATTTTTTAAAATAACAGAATACGACAAAAAAAATCCCGTTCTTTTGAAACGGGATTTTTGTGATCTATAGATTTTCGACTAGTATCCAAGCTTGGGGATTTTCGCCCTTTTGTATTTCTTTTTGAGCTTGTTCTGCTTCTTTCATCGTAGCATAGCTTCCGTATAAAACAGGGAATAGTCCATGTTTGTTTTCTTTCAGCATTCTAGCTTTATAACCATCTTTAATTAGCTGGTTGTAAGCTTTTTTTGCATTTGCTTCACTTCTAAATGCACCAGCCATAATGTGATAAGGCATTGTTGTTTCGACAGTTTCAACTTTAGCCGAATCAACAGAAAGAGTTACAGCTGGAAGCGGACTTTTTATAAAGAAAGTGGCTTCTTGAATTTTGTTTTGTACTTTTTTCTGAACGGCTTGTTCTACAACAAGAGTTTGGTTATCAATTTGGTTTTGATATAACGGGTAACCAATGCTTCCTGTAATTCCAAGTCCTAAAACAAGAATTGCAGCATATCGCAAGAACGGATTTGAAGATTTTGTTTCTTCGTCATTTTCGTATAATAAAACAGCATCTTTTTCTTTTGCTGCTATCTTTTCAATTTTTTTCTCGAATGCCTCTTTTTTCACCATAGGAGAAACAAAAGGACTTAATCCAAAAGAAGTTGCCAGATAATTGGTCTGATCGTTTGGTTTGAAAATGATATTACTTTCAGAATTCAAACGTAGTTCTCCAATATTCTTTAAAAGAATTACTCCTTCTTCTTCCAATGTTTTTTTCCAGTTCAAAACCTCAAAAGCAATTGCGCTAACTGCAAAACCGTAAGATGTTTTTTCAGCTTGTGCAATGTGATTTGCCAATAATCCGTCATTATTTTTTATACGACTGTTGAAAGAAATGGTTTTTTTTGGAGGAAAAAACGAATTAGTGCTTTCATTTAGCTGCGCCGAATGTGTTTCGGTTAAAAATGCACCAAATCCTGGAACCGTTACACACTGATAACGATACAATAACTGTGAGATATATACTTCGATTTTCATATTAACAAAGTTAGCCAACGCGCATAGTTATCAAAATTTTATTCACAATTTTTATTAACAATTCGCAATTATTTTTAGACAATTCGTTTTCAATTAATTAGCCTATTGATTTTCCTTTACTAAAAAGGGATGAGTAATTTATTTTTTAATTTTATTAAGAAATTACATTGTTTTATAGATATTTGTGCTTCAAAAAAAGTAGATTTTTTAATTCTATTTTACATAATGTTAAAAAACAATGAACGATCAGGAATTATTTAGTTTACTTGCCTTATTGAAGGTTGATGGAGTGGGAGATATAATGGGTAAAAAATTGCTTAATTCATTTGGCAATGCTACTGCTATTTTTAAAGCGAAAAATTCGCAGTTGGCTGCGATTGATGGAATTGGATCTGTTCTATTGAAAAACCTGAAAGATAAAACTGTTTTTGAAAAAGCCGATAAAGAACTTTCATTTATAAAAAACAATAATGTTCAAGTTTCTTTTTTTCAAGATGAAAATTACCCAGAGCGTCTCAAACATTGCATTGATGCGCCAATTCTGATATTTACAGCTGGAAATTTAGATTTCAAAAACAAAAAAATAATCAGTATTGTGGGCACACGTCAGATTACTTCTTACGGAAACGATTTCTGTAGAAAGTTAATTGAAGATTTGGCTCCGTTAGATCCTGTAATTGTAAGTGGTTTTGCTTATGGCGTTGATATTGTGGCACATCAAGCGGCGATGGATCATAACTTGCAAACTGTTGGAGTTTTAGCTCATGGACTGAATCAGATTTATCCGAGGACCCATAAAAAATACATGGCAAAAATGGAAGAGAATGGTGGATTTATTACTGAGTTTTGGAGCGATTCAAATCCTGATAAAGAGAAATTTGTGCGCCGAAACCGCATTGTCGCTGGAATGACTGAAGCTACAATTGTGATAGAATCTGCTGATAAAGGCGGATCATTAATTACTGCAAACATGGCCAACGAATACAATCGTGATGTTTTTGCTGTGCCTGGAAGAGTTACCGATAAATATAGTCAAGGTTGTAATAATCTGATTAAAACCCAGAAAGCAAATGTATTAACAAGTGCCGCAGATTTGATTTATATGCTGAATTGGGATATTAAGGAAAAACCAAAAAGTATTCAGAAACAGTTGTTTGTGGAGTTAGAACCCGAAGAGCAAAAGATTTATGATTTTCTTCTGAAAAATGGAAAAGAATTATTAGACATCATTGCAATTGAATGTGAGATTCCGATTTTCAAACTATCTGGAATTTTGATAAGTATGGAATTAAAAGGCATTATTAGACCACTTCCTGGAAAACTTTTTGAATCAATTTAACGCAGAAAATCCTATATTTTATTTTCGTTTAAAATGTTTATACAATCGATATAAAATGTAAATCAATATTATGCCGAAAATTATATTTAGAACTTGAAATAGATACGGCGGGACATTATAATCTTCAATATACTTATCCATTTTTCTGTTTTTAAATGATTAATATACTTGAAGTTACAAAAAAATAATTAAAATAAACACCAAAGAAAAACGCTGACCAATTTTAAAATGATCAGCGTTTCTTTAAAAGATAGTTTTTGAATTATTTCTGAAATCCCAAAACTTCTCTAACTTTTGCTAATACACCATCAGCAATTACAGAAGCTTTTGAAGCGCCTTTTTTCAATAAAGCATCTACTTCTTCAAGGTTGTTGATGTAGTAATTGTATTTTTCTCTTTCGGTTTTAAATTTCTCGGTAATCAATTCAAACAAAGCTTGTTTCGCGTGACCATAACCATAATTTCCGCCTAAATAGTTTGCTCTCATTTGGGCAGTTTGTTCTTCGTTTGCTAACAATGAATAAATAGCGAATGCATTACAAGTATCTGGATTTTTTGGAGCTTCAAGAGGAGTCGAATCTGTTTCAATACTCATTACTTGTTTGCGTAAAGTCTTGTCATCCAAGAAAATGTTGATAATATTATTAGCAGATTTACTCATTTTTCCTCCGTTTGTTCCTGGAATCAACATAATGTTTTCCTGAATTTTTGCTTCTGGAAGTACAAAAGTTTCACCCATTTGGTGGTTAAAACGAGCCGCAACATCGCGAGTGATTTCTAAATGCTGCAACTGATCTTTTCCAACAGGAACAAATTCTGCATCATATAATAAAATATCCGCCGCCATTAACATTGGATAAGTGAAAAGTCCAGCATTAACATCGTCTAAACGATCGGCTTTATCTTTGAACGAATGTGCTAAAGTCAATCTTTGAAACGGAAAAAAACAGCTCAAATACCAAGTCAATTCAGTAGTTTGAACCACATCAGATTGTCTGTAAAACGTCACTTTTTCAGGATTTAAACCACAAGCAAGCCAAGCTGCAGCAGTGCTATAGGTATTTTCTCTTAAAGTTTTTCCGTCTTTAATCTGAGTGATTGAATGCAAATCGGCAATAAACAAATAAGATTCATTTGTTGGATCGTTTGATAATTCGATTGCCGGAATAATTGCTCCTAATAAATTTCCTAAATGCGGTGTTCCTGTACTTTGAACACCAGTAAGTATTTTTGCCATTCTCGTTTTTTTCTTAATTGCAAAGTTCGTGAAGTTTTTTATAACCGCAAAGCACACAAAGATTTTACGCAAAGCACGCAAAGATTTTTATTATGTTTTTTCAAAGATTTAAATGTGCTGCCACAGATTAAAAAAATCTTCACAGATTGTTTAAAATCCATTTAATCATTTAAATCTGTGGCTATGAATTTGCGGCCCTTGCGTAAAATCTTTGCGTGCTTTGCGGTTAAATACTCAGCGATACAAATTCATGTTTAAAATTCATTTCTGTTTTCTTACATTTGAAGCTATGAAAATATTTAAAATTGCTTTTTGGATTCTTTGGAGAGTTTGGTTTTACGTTTTGATGGCGATTCCAATACTCATTATGTTCCCTTTTCTGGTCGTTTCTATCCTTTCTGAGAAAGGATATCCATATTTCTTTAAAATGGCCCGCATTTGGGCTAAATTTATCCTTTTCGGAATGGGTTTCTATTACACCGTAAAACGCGAACAGAAGCTCATTAAAGGGAAAAGTTATATGATTGTGGCTAATCATACCTCGATGACCGATATTATGCTGATGCTGGCACTTATAAAAAACCCGTTTGTTTTTGTTGGAAAAAAAGAGTTAGTGAAGATTCCGCTTTTTGGTTTTTTCTATAAACGAACTTGTATTTTGGTTGACAGAAATTCTTCTAAAAGTAAAAATGAAGTTTTTAAAAGAGCTCAAAATCGTCTTAATCAAGGTTTGAGTATTTGTATTTTTCCTGAAGGTGGAGTTCCAGATGATGAAAGTATTTTATTGGATGAGTTTAAAGACGGCGCATTCAGATTGGCTATAGATCATCAGATTCCGATTGTGCCAATTGTTTTTCCAGACAATAAAGAACGTTTTTCATATACATTCATGAGCGGAAGTCCAGGAAAAATGCGTGCGCGAATTCTGCCATTTGTAGAAACAAAAGGTTTGACAAGCGATCATCGAAAAGAATTGAAAGAACAGGTGAGAAACTTGATTTACTCTGGTTTAATCGATTTTCAGCGATAATAAATATTCTGACATTATGTAAAATACAAAAGCCGGTAAACTTAAAAGTCTACCGGCTTTTCTTTGAATTAAAAACCCCTATTTTTATTCAAAAGCTTATTATCTGTGAATTATCTTTTCTGAAATAAAACGCAATACTTTTTTAAACTTCAATTTGGTTTTTCTTCGGTTTTTACTGTACAACAATTCTATTTTTTCTTTCATGATTAAAATATTAATAGTTGATAATAAAGAGTTTGGTTAATAACTCAAGTTAATGTCACATTATTATAGATTCAGAAAAATCAAAAAGGTTGCGTTGGAATTCTGATTAAAAGAAAGAATTTGGTAAAAACCCGTTAGTTTGACCAACTAACGGATTTTTTTACTCAAATAACCAATCAACGTAAATTCTAAAAAAAACCGAAATTGATATATGGCAGTACCAATTACAAAACTGCTTTTTTTTATAGATGAAAGTTTGGAAAAAAGGTTGCGTGAAAATTTTGAATTTTTTAGAAATAAAAAAAGCCAAGTGATTTTTGTGTAATCACTTGGCTTTCAGAATGTCTTTTTTAGACTTATGTTTTAGGCATTTGCCAATTCTTTCATATGTTCTTTAATTTTGATTTCCAGTTCTTCAGCAAGTTCTGGATTATCTTTAATTAAAGCTTTAACAGCGTCACGTCCTTGACCTAATTTGGTATCGCCATAGCTAAACCAAGATCCTGCTTTTTTAACGATATCAAATTCTACAGCTAAATCTAAGATTTCTCCAGTTTTAGAAACTCCTTCTCCATACATAATGTCGAATTCTGCAGTTTTGAAAGGCGGAGCTACTTTGTTTTTAACAATTTTAACTTTAGTTCTGTTTCCAATTACGTTTTCACCATCTTTAATTTGAGCAGAACGACGAATATCTAAACGTACAGAAGCGTAAAATTTAAGTGCGTTACCTCCAGTTGTTGTTTCTGGATTTCCGAACATAACACCAATTTTTTCACGAAGCTGGTTGATGAAGAAAACTGTACAATTTGTTTTGCTTATAGTTCCAGTAAGTTTTCTCAAAGCTTGAGACATCAAACGTGCGTGAAGACCCATTTTAGAATCTCCCATTTCGCCTTCAATTTCGCTTTTTGGAGTTAAAGCCGCAACAGAGTCAATTACAACGATGTCAATAGCTCCAGAACGAATTAGGTTTTCAGCAATTTCTAAAGCTTGCTCCCCGTTGTCTGGCTGAGAAATGATTAAGTTCTCAATATCAACATTTAATTTCTCTGCATAGTTTCTATCAAAAGCATGTTCCGCATCGATAAAAGCAGCAATACCGCCCGCTTTTTGAGCTTCTGCAATTGCGTGAAGCGTCAAGGTTGTTTTTCCAGAAGATTCTGGGCCATATATTTCTATAATTCTTCCTTTCGGATATCCGTTTACTCCAAGAGCTAAGTCTACACCTAGTGAGCCAGAAGAAATCGTTTCTACTTCTACAATGGCTCTGTCGCCCATTTTCATTACGGTTCCTTTTCCGTAGGTTTTGTCAAGTTTATCAAGCGTTAATTGTAGTGCTTTTAATTTGGCTTCTTTCTCTGAACTCATTTTTTTCTAAATATCTTAAATTATTATTTTGTCTTTCTGGATAAAAATAAGAAAATTCTGCTATATTTTTATTAGTCAGTTTTATAATTTGTAAAATTACTTCTTTTTTTGAAGTTTGATTGTTCCAAATTGTCACAAAATCGTTCTATACAAATAAAGCCTTTAATTCTGTAGCGTCTGTCGGTTTTATTTTGCCTGCAAGCAGTAAACTCAATTGTTTACGACGAAGTGCAGCATCAAATCGCTGAATTTCCAACTCGGTTTCTGGTACAATTGCAGGAACTTCAACAGGTCTTCCTGTATCATCTACTGCTACGAAAGTATAAATTGCTTCGTTGGCTTTTGTTCTGTTTCCAGATTCGCGGTCTTCTACCCAAACATCGATAAAAACTTCCATCGAACTTTTGAATGATCTTGAAACTTTTGCTTCTACGGTTACAACGCTTCCAAGCGAAATAGCTCTGTTAAAAGCAACGTGATTTACAGATGCCGTTACTACAATTCGGCGCGAATGTCTACGGGCCGCAATACTTGCCGCGCGATCCATTCTGGCTAATAACTCACCGCCAAAAAGGTTGTTTAAAGGATTTGTTTCGCTCGGTAAAACTAAATCAGTTAAAATAGTTAGGGATTCTGAAGGATGTTTTGGATTCATTTTTTTAAATAATTTTTTTTATTGCCACAGATTTCAAAGATTTACAAAGATTTACAAAGATTTTTTAATCCTTTTAATCTGTGAAATCTGTGGCTTTTTTTTAACTTCTAGTTGATCTAATTCAACCAATAAACAGCCATTACAGCTGGTATAAAATATATAACAATGGTTCTCGCACCATCGTAATCTTTTGCAAGTCTTTGTCCGAAAAGCATCATTAGCAAACAGATACAAGAAAAGATAGCTCCATAAAAACCAAATTCTCTGCCATTATTTGTAAACAATTGAATTCCGCCCACAACACATAAAATTCCTGAAATTAGTTCTAAAATCAACAAATGCATAAGAGCTAGCGGAACTTGGTTTTTTAATGGCGTTTTAGCAAAGTGTTCTTTAAGCCAAGTAACATTGTCTTTCCAGTAAAAAATTTTTTCGTAACCGGATTGTAGAAAAGTTAAAGCTAGAAAAGCCAAAAGTAAAATTGAGGCAACATTGTTCATTTTGAATTATTTTTTATGAATTAAACGAGTCAATTTGATCGATAAATCGGTAAGGATTATTTTTGCATTTCCATTTCTTTCAATGTGGTACATAGCATCTGAAAGTTCTTTGAATATTTCATGGATATTATTTCCGTTTACGAAGGGAGCAAAATTCTCCAATTTGAATTTATCCACTTTTGGTTCGATATAAACTAAGTCTTGAGCCTGATAATTTAGCATAAGAGCTTGTCGGAACATTTCGATGCAGTATTGGATGAATTTTTTCTGACTTTCGCGTCCCAGCGCAGCAATCTGCTCGCTCCAAGAAATTAAATCCTGAATGGCAGCGGCATTTCCTTTTGCTCTAAAAGCCGCACGAACCCAGTTAACAAACCATTGTTCAAAAGGAAGATCATCATCGTCTTCTTTTAACAAATGGAGTGCCTTATTAAAATTCCCTTGAGCTTGATGTGCAATTTTTTTGGCTAAAGTCGCATCTATATTTTCTCGGGCAACTAAGGCATCGGCAATAACTTTTTCAGGAAGTCCACTAAAGTGAATTACTTGGCATCGTGAACGTATGGTTTGAATAATATCTTCTTCGTTTTCAGAAATTAGAATAAACATCGTTTTGTCTGATGGCTCTTCAAGAAGTTTCAAAAGTTTGTTGGATGCGGCGATGTTCATTTTATCGGCCATCCAAATAATCATAATTTTATATCCGCCTTCGTAAGATTTTAGCGAAAGTGATTTTAAAACTTCCTGAGCATCTTCTACACGAATTTCTCCTTGCTTGTTTTGAACACCAAGAATTTTATACCAATCGAATAAACCTCCGTAAGGCATTTCTTGAATAAAGCTTCGCCAGTCCTGAATAAAATCTAAACTTTTAGGTTTTGTTTTTACATCTTCGGTTGTGACGGTTGGATAAATAAAATGCAGATCGGGATGCGAAATGTGATCAAACTTTAGATTACAAGAATCATTTCCATTTGAATTTTCATCACCGGTATTATTGCATAAAATGTATTGGGCATAGGCAATTGCCGCTATTAATGTGCCGCTTCCTTCTGGGCCGACGAATAATTGGGCATGAGGGATTCTACCAGAAGCAGCACTTTTTATCAAGTGGCTTTTGATGTAATCTTGACCTAAAATTTGAGAAAATTGCATGGCGCAAAGATAGAAGAAAATGTGTAGTCTAAAATTTTCATAAGTAAGATTATTTATTCGTTCTAATTTTCAAATTTGGATTAGAACTCTTCGAATGATTTTTTGATTTTTTTGGATCATTTTCGATGGGATTTTGTTAATAAATACCTTCAAGTGAGTAAATATCAAGATGTTTTTGTTAATATTTTTTTTCAAAAACCGATAAACGTATGTTTTTTTTGGGTATTTATTGAGTCAATTTTATATTTTTTATAGTTAATATCTTACGATTTTTTAATTAACATTTTTAACAAAATGCCCGTTAAAACGCACATTTTCTCGACATAACGCTGGTTTTTAAGGTTTTTTTAAGGAAATTTTTTGAAAAAAAAATCCATTACAGTTGTAATTTAAGTTAATTTCTATATTTTTGTTTTTATCAACAACCAATTATAAAATAAGAATCTATGAAAGGGAAAATTATTCTATTTAGTGCTTTTTTTATCTTAACTACTGCGGCTGCTTCAGCACAAGCTAAAAACGCACCGAGAAGTATTATCAGTACAACTGCTCTTATCCGAAAATACCATGACCAAAAAGAATTAAGTGGTATGCAAAAGGGTGAACTTTTGGAATTATACATCGAGCGTATTAAAGTATTAGTTAAAACTCTCCCTTACATTGCTTTGGTTACTAAACCAGGTGTTACTATGGCTGATCTTGGTATTCCAGATGATAACGAACACAAAAAAGTTTTAGATGCTCAGGCAGTTGGTACAACAACTTTCTTGGATACTACGGTAGATTTTCAAAGAAAAATGATGCCTTACTCTGATAAAGGAAATCTAATCGCTGCAATTTTATTCTACGAAAGTACATTGAAATCATTACACGAGTTCAACGATTTGAACGAAATGTAATAAAGCATTTTTTTAAAATCATTTTGGGAAAGTCTAAGTGAATACCTGCTTTGACGTTCTCGAAAAATAAAATAAAAAAAACTCACTCTCGAGGGTTCTGAGAAATTTCAGAAAACCCGAGAGGAGTTTTTACATTTACGCATACCCAAATTTATTATTAACCGTAATACCCCCCTTATCATGAAAAAAATTACTCAATTGATCTGCGTTCTTTTGACAGTTGCGAGTATGAATGCTCAACAAGAGAAAGGAATTATGGGCTACACCAATTGGTTAAACAACTGGACTGAGTTTAAGCCTAACAAAGTTGATTATGGAGAAGCAAACCAAATTTTGGCAGGAAACATTTCTGTTAATACTAAATTGCTGAAAAGAAATATCTACGTTTTGCAAGGAAACGTTTATGTTACAAACAATGCTGTTTTAACTATCGAACCTGGAACTGTAATTATCGGTGATTTCGAAACAAAAGGAACATTAGTAATCACAAAAGGAGCACAATTAGTGGCTGATGGTTTAGAAACAGATCCAATTGTATTTACTTCAAACCGCAGCATGAAAAAAGCTGGAGACTGGGGTGGAATCGTAATCCTTGGAGATGCTCCAATTAACAAATTCGGAAATGTAGGTTCTTATAACCTAGATCTTGATCCTACAATGACTACTTACGGTGGAGACAATGTGGCTTCAAACTCAGGAATTTTAAGATTCGTTAGAATCGAGTTTGCTGGTAAAAAAGTAAAAGGAGCTGATACTTTCAATGCTTTGACTTTAGCAGCTGTTGGTAACAAAACGATTTTAGAAAATATTATGGTGAGCTACGCTGGAGGAGATTCTTTCGGAATCTTAGGTGGTGACTTAAATGCAACAAAATTCGTTTCTTATAAATCAGTTAACGATGACTTTAAATTCTCTCAAGGAGTTCAATGTCGTTTCTTCAACTCTTTAGCAGTTAGATCTTCTTACTTCTCAAGCACAAAAGACGGATCTCGTTGTATGGAGGTTAGATCTTTTGAGAAGAAAAGTGAAACAGACTTCACTAAAAAACAAACTTTAGTTGTTGCAAGTAATATTACAATGGTTAATGACAGTGAAAACATTAACGCTGACATTCAAGCAGGTTTAGTAAAAGAGGCTGTATATGTAGCTGAAAATGCTTCTCTTGAAATGAAAAGAAGTGTAATCTCTGGATTCAACCCTGCAGTATTATTAGACAGCAAAACTGAAATCAATGATGCCAACCTTAAAAAAATCAAATTTGAGGAAATGTATTTCAACTTATGTAAAGGAAACATCTTTACTGAATACAATTCTAACAATGAAGATTTAGAGAGCTGGTATGGAAACAGTGTTTTCTTTAACGTTTACTCTCAAAGTGACAACAAAGAAACATTCATTGATATCTTCAATCCTAAAAAACCAGATTTCAGATTACAATTAGGAAAAATCACGGCTTCTAGCGGTAATAGATAAATAGTTTCGATTTTTATTTCCCACGCGTAAATTTTATTAATTAAGTCCCCAGACACAATTTATGTATCGTCTTACGGGCCTAAATAAAGATCAAGACATAATGGTATCTACGAAAAAATATTTTTTATATATAATATTTTTGGTTTCGCCTATATCGTTAACTCTATATGCACAGAATACAGCAGAAAACCCTACTAAGGCTGCTGTTTCTGAGCGTGGTTTAACTTTGGCTAATAATAACCAAAACAACAATAACAATGCTGTTATAGAAAACGGCAAATCAAGTAATTTAAATCAGTCTATAGTAGGGATGTCCACCCCCAAGGATAACCTTACTATAGCGGCTGAGTCAAATACTGTATCTAACAATTGTGAGGAGAACTCAACACTTGCAGCAACTTCTATTCTTGCAAAAGAAGTGATTGAAAACTACAAGTATGATTTCTCAGAAACATTCATAGATATCTTGTTTTTTGAGCGTATAGATCTAGCAAGAACACGCACTATATGATTCAAAAAATTACTTTATCTTTTTTTAAAGTTTTAATATTATTCAGCATAATCTTCTTTACTGGATCGAGTACTTGTGCGCAGACTAAAACGATAAATCCTCAAGTTTTGGATTTTGATAGAATCTGTGCTGGACCAGGCGGTAACGAATATAATGCAACTTTTACCTATAGTGGTTTTCCTGCGGGAACAGTGTTTGAGGTTGAACTTTCAACTAATAATTTTGTAAACATTGTAAAAACTACAACAATTACAGTATCGGATCCTGCCAGCAATCAAAAGAGAATAACGTTTGCCGTTCCAACAGATTTGGTAGGATCAGATACTTATAGTCTTAGAGTCTCTACTACGGGATTTTCTAGCAGTAAATTTGTTTCTTTTGGTTTAAAGAATGCTTTCCCAATTTATTACAGAGCACATGACCAACAGTATACGATTAATAACTTTAATGGTACTGCGGCATTTTGTGCAGGTGGCAGTTTTGTTTTGTCAATAGATAACGTAGCTACCAATCCAGATTCACCTTTAAAATATCCATCTCTATCATACAACTGGTACAGAGATAACGGTGAAACAGCATTGCCGACACTTGTTCAAGGAAATGGTGGGAAAGATTATACGGTTACAACACCTGGAATTTACTACGCAGAAACAAATTACGGCACATGTACTTCTGGATCGTATTCAAATCGTGTCACTGTTACATCAGTTGCTTCTGGTTCTTCGGTTACGATCGAATCAAGTTTAGGAAATCCATTCTGCGCTAGTGGTTCGGGAACAGTTTTAACAGCGACTTCAGGAAATAGCTATCAATGGAAAAAAGATGGTAATCTAATTGCAGGAGCGACAAATCGTACTTATTCTACAAACGAATCTGGAGTTTATTCTGTAGATGTTGATTTTGGCGGATGTAAGGCTACAGGATCTATTAATCTTAAGAGCAATAGTTTTAACGCAAGTATTGATGCTCCGGATGGATATAAATTAAACGAAGGTGAAACTATTACTGTAACTATTACAACAGATGCTACAGCACCAATTTATGAGTGGTATTTAAATGATAATTTAATTTCTAATGAAACATCAAGTTCTTATGTTGTAGCTGTAAAAGGTAACTACAAAGCAAAAGTTTCTCAGGCATCTGGATGTATAGCAAGCCGAGAGTTTTCATTTAGAATAAATGGCGAGTCTGGCCCATCAAGCGTTATTCCAAACATTATTAAATTAAGCGGAATGAATCCGTATTGGAATATTCCAGACGAATATAAAAATGCAAATACGAAGGTAATGATCATTAGTTCAAATGGAGAAATGGTTTTGGATGTAGTGAATTACCAAGGCGATTGGCCTCAAAACAATATAGATTTTAAAAATGTAAATCCCGTTTATTACTATGTCATTCAAGGCGATGCAGGTGAAAAAAAAGGATCAATAACGGTTATAAAATAATATGAAGAAACTTTTACTATTCATCACGTTATTTTATGGTTTATCAAATGTACTCTATTCTCAAGATGCTTCTGAGGATGGAGTTGTTTCGTTTTCATTACCCATAAGAAATTCTTTAAAGTTTAATAGATATTTAATTAACCCAACATTCAGTTTTGTTAGAGAATCAAATCCATATGCTAGTTTTTATAACAAAAGACAATGGGTTCAATTTGAAAATGCTCCGCAGACGTATTTAGCTAATTATTCTGGACGATTTAGAGAGAATGAAGCATTTGCTGTCGGTCTATTTCAGCAGAATTACGGACTAATGACTGTTTTTGGCGGAGTTGCCAATTTCGCTCATAACATTGTTTTAGAAGAGGCTAGCAATTTGACTTTTGGTTTAAATGTTGGAATTTATCAAAGCGGTATAAATACAGGAAAAATCATATCTGATGACTCTACTATTTTAAACGGAGAGTTTCCAAAAAGTACATTGCTGACTGTAAATCCTGGGATTAATTATGGAACAGAATTTTTAGATTTCGGATTGGCAGTTAACAATTTAGTGCTTTACAATTTCGGATCTGGAATGGTAAAAGAAGATCCCGAAAGAGCCATTCAATTGCATGCTATGTATACTGGATATATTGATAGTTATGGCTTTTTTGACAGAAGTAAATTTTCTGGAATTGTTAGAACAGAAATCAAAAAAGATAAAACAGTTATTTCTGGACTTGCTATGCTTGCACTTCAGCAAGGAGTTTGGGCGCAAGCTGGATATAATACATTGTATGGAGTTTCTGCAGGTCTTGGAGTAAATATTTCTCCGAGTATTGCTATTGAATACAATTACGAAAGAGGAATGGGCAATTTCTCAAATTTAGGAGGTTCACATGAATTTGCTATAGCTTATAAATTCAAAAATAGAAATTACTATTACGGAGATGATGATGAAGGATCATTGATTGATCCAGCTAAGCCAAAACGAGTTCCAGCTAAACCAAATTCAGAAGCAACTCAGGTGAATAGAGCTGAAATTGCTGAAAAGAACAGATTGGCTGCTGAAACAAAAGCAAAAGCAGATGCTGAAGCAAAACAAGCAAGATTAGCAGCTGCCGAAAAAGTTAAGGCAGATGCAGAGGCTAAAGCGAAAGCCAAATTAGAAGCAGATAATAAAGCAAAAGCAGATGCTGAAGCCGCTGCAAAAGCAAAACTAGAAGCAGACAATAAAGCTAAAGCAGATGCTGAGGCTATTAAAATAAGATTAGCTGCAGAGGCAAAAGCCAAAGCAGATGCGGCAGCCGCAGCAAGAGCACAAGTTGCAGCAGCAAACAAAGCAGTAGCTGAAACACAAAAAACACAAGCACAACTAGCAGCAGATAAAGCTAGAGCAGATGCTGAAGAACGCAGAATAAAACTTGCTGCTGATAACAAAGCAAAAGTTGATGCCGCAGCCGCAGCAAGAGCACAGGCGGCAACAAATAAACCTGGAGTAGTTGCACAAAAAACTCCAGAACAGTTAGCAGCAGATAAGGCTCAGGCAGATGCAGAAGCTTTAAAAATAAAATTAGCTGCTGATGCAAAAGCAAAAGCTGATGCAGAAGCTTTACAAGCAAAATTGGCCTCAGCGGATAAAGCAAAAGCCGATGCAGAAGCTGCAAAAGCGAAAGCTGCCGCGGCGAATGCAGCAGCACCAACACAACAAAAAACAGCAGCACAACTTGCGATAGAAAGAGCAAGAGCAAATTCAGAAGCTGCAGCAAAAATGAGATTAGCCGCTGCTGAAAAAGTAAAAGCAGACGCTGAAGCGGCAAGACAAGCAAGATTGGCTGCTGCAGAAAAAGCAAAAGCAGATGCTGAGGCTGCAAGATTAAAATTAATTGCAGACAATAAAGCAAAAGCTGACGCTGCAGAAGCAAAACGTAAAGCAGATGCTAAAGCAAAAGCGGAGGCCGCTGATATGCAGTCAATATTAGCTGCCGATGCAAAAGCAAAAGCAGATTCAGATGCATTGCAAGCAAGATTAGCAGCTGAAGCAAAAGCTAAGACCGCAGCCGAAGCTAAAACAAAAGCATCGATTGACGCTGCTAACAAAGCCAAATTGGCGGCAGATGCAAAAGCAAAAGCAGCCGAAGAAGCAGCACTTAAAGAGAAACTAGCAGCAGATGCAAAAGTAAAAGCTGACGAAGAAGCAAGACAAGCAATTATAGCTGCTGAATTAAAAGCAAAGGCTGATGCAGAAGCATTGAAAATAAAACAAGCCGAAGAAGCGAAACAAGCTCAATTAGCAGCGGAAGCAAAAGCGAAAGCTGATGCAGAAGCACTTCAGGCCAAATTAGTAGCAGATGCTAAAGCGAAAGCGGATGCCGATGCAAAAGCAAAAGCAAAATTAGAAGCCGATGCAAAAGCAAAAGCTGATGCAGAAGCAGAAAAAGTAAGATTAGCTTCAGAAGCTAAAGCGAAAGCCGATGCAGAAGCAGAACAAGCAAGATTGGCAGCAGATGCAAAAGCAAAAGCCGATATGGAAGCTTTGCAAGCTAAATTAATTGCAGATGCCAGAGTAAAAGCAGATGCAGAAGCTACAGCCAAAGCGAAAGCAGAAGCAGAAGCGAAAAAATTACAAGAAGAGGAAGATGCTCGTCAAGCGAAATTAGCAGCCGATGCAAAAGCTAAGGCAGATGCAGAAGCATTAAAAGCGAAACAAGTAGCCGAAGCTAAGGCCAAAGCCGATGCAGAAGCAGAAAAAGCAAGATTAGCAGCCGAAGCTAAAGCGAAAGCCGATGCAGAAACGTTAAAAGCGAAACAAGTTGCAGAAGAAAAAGCGAGAGTAGAAGAAGAAGCTCGTCAAGCAAAATTAGCAGTAGATGCTAAAGCCAAAGCGGATGCCGAAGCAGAAAAAGCAAGATTAGCAGCAGAAGCTAAAGCAAAAGCGGATGCAGAGGCATTAAAAGCGAAACAAGCCGCAGAAGAAAAAGCTAGAGTTGAAGAAGAAGCTCGTCAAGCGAAATTAGCAGCAGATGCTAAAGCAAAAGCAGATGCAGAAGCGCTTCAAGCGAAATTAGTAGCAGATGCAAAAGCAAAAGCAGATATGGAAGCTCTACAAGCAAAACTATTGGCTGACGCAAAAGTAAAAGCAGATGCAGAAGCCACCGCAAAAGCGAAAGCAGAAGCCGAAGCGAAAAAATTACAAGAAGAGGAAGATGCTCGTCAGGCGAAATTAGCAGCCGATGCAAAAGCAAAAGCGGATGCAGAAGCATTAAAAGCGAAACAAGCTGCAGATGAAAAAGCAAGATTGGATGAAGAAGCTCGTCAGGCGAAATTAGCAGCTGATGCTAAGGCAAAAGCAGATGCAGAAGCACTTCAATCAAAACTTGCAGCAGACGCAAAAGCAAAAGCCGACGCAGAAGCACTTCAAGCTAAACTAGCAGCCGATGCAAAAGCAAAAGCAGATGCAGAAGCGCTAAAAGTTAAACAGGCTGCCGAAGAAAAAGCTAGAGTAGAAGAAGATGCTCGTCAGGCGAAATTGGCAGCAGATGCAAAAGCCAAAGCAGATATGGCAGCTGAACAAGCAAGACTTCTAGCAGAAGCAAAAGCCAAAGCCGATGCTGAAGCTACAGAGAAGATGAAAGCTGAAGAAGAAACAAGACGTTTACGTGAAGAAGAAGAGCGCCAAGCAAGATTAGCAGCAAACCAGGCAAAAGCCGATGCAGCAGCAGCGGCACTAGCGGCAAAAGCGAAAGATGATACAGGAAAATCGATCGAGAATCTAACTAAATCTGTTGAAGGCACAAGTAATATTCAAACGGATTTACTAAATCAGTTTAAAGCGACTGTTGCGAATAAACAGAAAGACTTAAACGATTTGAAAGAGGAGAATGATTTAAGTGAAAGAGGTATATATAGGGAGCCAAAACCATTTAAGAGTGTAGCGGCAGAAAATAGCCAAATTGAGGCATTGAAAGTTCAGATTGCTGACGCAAATAACAGTATGAAGAATGAGATTGCGAAACTGACTAATCTGTATAACGATCGACTTAAAAAGTTCCCGAAAGATGATCCTTTGAATAAAGCTTATCTTGAAAAGATAAACGAATTGAAAGCGGCTCAATTAAAAATGGAAAGAGAAGGCGCTTCTTTGATTGCCGATTTAGAGCGTATTAAGACTGAGACTGAAATTGAGCGTAAACGTAGAATTAAACGTGCGGCTTATGAAAATGATGAAGGAAGATATGCGCAGGACGTTGCAGCTCTTAAGAGAATAAAAGAGACAACAAAATTGAGCAGTTCACCATTAAAAGCAAATGATTTTGATTTTGGTGAAGAGCAGTCAAATATGCAGATTATTAAAAATATTAAAAACTCTGATAATGGTTATTATTTAATTGTTGCAGTTCATAATAGTGTAGAGAAACGAGATGAATTCTTAACAAAAGCAGTGGCTGCAGGACGTTCAGATATTAATTTCTTTTATAATGTAGCTACAAGTAAGTACTATATCTATTATGAGAAATACGACGGTTTACAAGAGGCAACAAAAGCATTAGATGCAAAAGGTAGTAAACCATATAATGGAAAAATGGCCATTGTAAAAGTGGAGAATTAATAGAATATATAATTTGAAAAATCTAGTCCTTCCGAATTTTCGGAAGGGCAAATAAATAAAAGTTTAGAATGCTGAAATTTATTTTTTAATGCCCCTTAAAAAATTTAGAAGGCCAAAAACAAAATGAAGACTATGAAAAAACCTACTATTTTTAAAGTATTAATTGCAGTCGTATTTTTATTGTTAAGTTTATCTTCCTATTCTCAGGTAAGAGAAGGTTTCAAAACAGAATATAGCGCCAGTTTAAATGGAGATATTTTGGTGATTGGAAACAACATCTTAAATAGAGATGAAAATAAAAGTAAACAACGTGCAAATGATGCCTTCGATGATGTAACTAAGGTGAACGACAATTTCGATATGAAATATATCGATATTGACGGCGATAGCAATACCTTTAATTCAAGTTCTGCTAAACTAGTGATTCCCCAGGCTAGTCAGGCATGTTACGAGATTGTATACGCTGCTTTGTATTGGGCAGGAACTTATCAGGGTTCCGACCGAAGCAAAATCGCTAACGTGAAATTAAAAACACCTACAGCGGCATACAAGCAGTTAACAGGTACAATCATCTATGATGAAGGAAAACCAGGCGTTACCAATGTATATGCTTCAAAACCGTATGCTTGTTTTAAAGAAATTACAGATGAAGTTAAGAGCGCTAAGGATGGTGTTTATACTGTAGGTGACATCATGACTTCTGAAGGAAAAGTGACTCCTGGAGGTAACTCTGGTGGCTGGTCTATTTTTGTAGTTTATAAAGATCCATTATTACCAAACAAGTTCATCACAAGTTTTAATGGTTTTGGTATTATCAGAGCGAGTGACCCACCGTTGGTGATTCCTGTTTCAGGTTTTAGAACCAATCCATTTGGAGATGTAAATGCAAAACTTGCTTTTGCTGCATTAGAAGGTGATGCTTCCTTAAAAGGAGACGGATTAAAAATACAAGGTGTTAAATCTGCTACAGCAGGAAATATTTCTTCACTTGTAAGACCAATTGCGCCGGGTAACCCTGGTACACCAAACTTTTTTAACAGTACAATAACCGATGGTGATATTATTTTGCCAGGTCGTACTCCTGCCAGTTTAAATACTTTAGGTTATGATACCGGTGTGGTAAAAATTGACAATCCAAATAATACGATTATACAGAATAATGAAACAGATGCTAATCTTACGATTAACACTTCTCAGGATTCTTATTATATGTTTTTTACTGCCTTATCAGTAGAAATTATTGCTCCAAAAATTGTATTAAGAAAGAATGCTCTAGATAAAAACAATAATAATATTAATGGCAAGCCAGTAACATTAAATCAGGATATTCAGTACGAAATTAATTTTAGAAATGAAGGAAATGATAATGCGAAGAACTTTACTATAACTGATGAACTTCCTAAAAATGTAATTTTTGGCGGTCTAAGCGGTATCACAATGGATTCTAGAATTACAGCAACATATGATGCTGCTACTAGAAAATTAGTATTCACAATACCTGATGCAATGGTAGTTGCGAACGGTCCTCTTACACCATACACCATCAAGTTTAAAGTAAAAGTTGTAGATGACTGTAATGAGTTAATAGATGCGTGTTCCAACAAAGTTGAAAATATAGCTTACTCTAGATATTTTGGTGAAAAAAATACTACGCCAGAAGGTTTTGGAGAAGGAAGTTATTCTTCAATCTCACAATGTAATGTTGGAGAACCTACGGCTACAAATTTTTTAGTTGGTATTCAAGATTGTTTATTTAACAGAGATGTTTCGATATGTGGTACTGCTACATTAACGGCCGCTTTAGGATATAAAACTTACGTATGGAGAGATCCTAACGGAGTTATTTTTGGTGGAAACAATAGAACAGTTACTATTGATAAACCAGGAAAATATACGGTGAATAATAGTGGTGCTGATAACTGTGAACCAATTATGCAAACGTTCAACGTAAAAGATTATCTTGCGGGAACAATTGCAAATCCTATTAAAGGAGATAATATTGATCCAGCTACAGGACTAGCTTATGCCTGTGTGAGAGATAATAAACCGTTCCCTAAAATTTTCTTGTGCGGTCTTAACGATAAGAGAGAAATTGACACGAAAATTACAGGCGCAACAAAAGTAACTTGGCAGGAAACAAAAGATGTTCCTCCGGCAAATCAGCCTAATCCAGAAAGCTGTCCTTATGAAGGAGCAACAAACTGGACTACTATTGTTGACAACGATACAAAGTTTATTGCTGACAGACCAGGTGTTTTTAGACTTGTTGTAAATTATGGCAATACTTGTGTGGTGATGCATTATTTTAATGTTTATCAGAATAAACTTGATCCACAAGCAGAAAAACAAGATATTGTTTGTAATACTAAAGGTTGGATTAAAGTTACAAATCCGCCTGAAAATACAGGTTATAGCTATAGTCTTGATGGAACAAGTTATCAGACATCAAGTACTTTCAATAATGTTCCTAAAGGAAGTTATAAAGTTCAGATTAGACAGACTGTATTAATAGACGGTCAAATGTCTGCTTGTCCTTTCTTCGTAGATGTGAATGTTGATGAACTTGTATTATCAGCAGACATCCAAGCAACTCACCCAATTTGTACTGGTGAATTAGGAACTATAACCGCGAATTTAAATAACGTTCCTGGTCAGTATAAATTTGTTCTTAGAAAGAAAGGTAGTACAGCAGAGATTCAAAACACAGGTTTGATTGATGATAACTTTACAAAATTTAAAGGAGTTGAACCAGGAGTTTATGAAGTTGATATGTCTACAGCTAAGAACGGCTGTTTCATAACGAAAGAAATTGAAGTATTCGATTATCGTCTGGCTGCTGAGGCAAAAGTAACTAAGAATCTTACAGCATGTGCCAATGGTGAAATTACGGTGACAGTTACAGGAGGTACTCCAAGACCAGGCCCACCACCATATTATATGTATTATGTAAACGGCAATGCTGATTATTTTACTAGCCCGATAATAACTGTAACTCCAGAAGATTTACCGGCAGATGGAATTTTCAACATTGTGGTTGTTGATGATAAAGGATGTTCTGTAACAATTCCTCCTATCAAAATGATTCAAATTGTAAAACCAACAGTTACATTTGATACTAAAAACCTTGCTTGTTATAATTCTAAAGAAGGTGAAATTTCGATGGTTGTTACTCCGGCAGATTCTGGATATTCAGTTTCTTACAATGTAAATGGAGGTGCTTTTACAACTATGCCAACTACAAACCTAAGCCCAGGTGATTATAAAGTAATTGTAAAATATACTTACGATGGTGTAGATTGTTTTGATCCAGAGAAAACTATAACAATTACTGGACCAGGTTCACCGTTAACGGCTTCTGGTGGTGTTGCTGAGTTATCTGGTTGTGGACCAGCAGGAAATGAACAACAAGGTTTAGTTAGAATTACGAATCCTCAAGGAGGTGTTCAATTCCCGGCACCAAATCCTTACAGATATAGTTTTGATGGTGGAAAAACTTGGCAAACAAGTAATCAGGCTTATGTTGAACCTAGTGCTACGCCATATACTTTATTAA
Organism: Flavobacterium tistrianum; assembly: GCF_003254545.1. Classification (GTDB taxonomy): domain Bacteria; phylum Bacteroidota; class Bacteroidia; order Flavobacteriales; family Flavobacteriaceae; genus Flavobacterium; species Flavobacterium tistrianum. Next base: position 176,637 of record NZ_QJRH01000072.1, on the reverse strand, counting down.
TTAAAGATGCGGCAGGCTGTATTTTTGAGGTTAAAGGAATTGTTTTAGATCCAAAACCAGCAAAGCCTACTTTTGATGTTTCAGATGCTGTTTATAACTGTAACGGACAAGGAACAGTAACAGTAACTGCTAACGTTTCTACAAGTGCAAGTTATACTTACTCATACTATATTGGTAAACCAGATCCTGCAAATCCGGGAAGTTATATTTATGCATTGAATACAAACACTCCTGCTAACGTCTTTAAAGATGTACCTGCAGGTGATTATAAAATTAAAGTAGAATATACTTTAGTACAGGCTCCTACATTTAGCAACTTATTGAAAGAGGATTTTGGAAGCGGGCCTCCAACTACAACACCTGGTATTGCACCTGCATATTGTTTTAATGATCAAAGGGTAAATCCACCTTATTTATGCAAGTATCCTGATGGAACACCAAGTAGATCTGTAGAAGATAATGCTTATTCTGTAGCCAGTTTTTTCTGGAGACCAGATGATCCCCTTAGCAATAACTCTGGAGCATGGTTCCATTATAAAGATCATACTACAAATCCAAATAATTTGGATAATGTAGGTGACCCTAATGGTAGATATTTACTAGTAAACGTTGGTAATGCTGCTGGAAAATATGGTGTTTTATACAGTAAACCAATTGTAGATGTTATTCCTAATCAGGATGTAATTGTAGATTTTTACGTAGGTAATTTGTTAATGCCAACCTACAACAGTGCCGCGCCAATTATTAGAATTGAATTGGTTGACGGAACTGGAAAAGTTGTGGCTAGGGATGATACAGGAGAAATTGCTCCTGGCTTTAATCACCCTGACAGAAAGAAATGGGTGCCTATTAGTTTAAAATTAAATCCAGGTGACAATAAAAATTTAACTTTTGTTGTTCGTTCTGGAAGTGAAGTATTTAATGGTAATGACTTAGTTATTGATGATATCTGGGTACGCCAGTTGCCAAAATCATGTTTATCTGCTGAAACATTAGACTTAAAAGTAGAAAACGGAAAAGGATTTAAAGCTGAAGTTAAAGGTATTACTGGAGTTTCTTGTAGCAATAGTGCTGATGGTGGATTTAGTATTTATGCAGAAAACTTTAATACAACAGACGGTTTCTATTATACATTAAATGGTGGTGATCCATCTCCAACATGGGTAAATTCTAAAGTTTCTCCTGTTGTAATTTCAGGAAAAAATTCAGGTGTTTATGATGTTCGTGTTCGTTATGCAAATGACGCGGCTTCTTGTAACTTTACAATTCCAACAACAATTCCAGCTAAGGATCCATTTGTTGTAAATGCAATTGCATCAGCGGCTACTTGTAAGGGCGCAACTGTTACTGCTACTGCAGTTGGCGGTACACCAGCGTATACTTTAACATTAAAAGATAAAAACTCTTCTTACACTAAAACTTTCCCAGCCGACGGAATTTTATATGAAGTTCCAGCGGGTACTTATATTATTTCAGGAGTAGACTCTAAGTCTTGTTCTGATGCAATGGATACAGAACTAGTAATTGATCCAGCATCTAAACCACAAGCTGTAGTGGTACAGAACTCAGGATTGTGTTTTGATAATAATGCGGGAGCAAAAATTACGGTTAATATTATCGGAGGAGTTGGTCCTTTCACTTATAAAGTAAGTACAGATGGAGGAATTACTTATGGATCTTCAAGTGCTTCATTTACTACAACATCATTTGATTATAAAGTAACGGCTCCAGGTAAATATAGTTTCTTGATTACAGATGCTAATAGCTGTGATGCTTTGGCAGTAAGCCAAACAATTGATGAGCAAATTTCAGCTCGTTCGTCTATCAGTGGTGCATTAACTTGTACAACTGGAAAAGCTACGATTGAAGTTACAATTAGTGGAGGAACTGCTCCATATAAATATGTAGTAAAAAATAAAGCAACGAATACTGTTTTATTTACTAGCGGAGATATTACTGGTCCTACATTTACATATACAGATGTTCCAGGAACATATGTTTTCACAATCACAGATAAAAATGGCTGTACAGCTGTTGAAGAAAAAGAAATTAAACCAACAGAACCTGTAACTGCTGAACATAAAGTTGAAAATGTAACATGTTACAATGCCGCAAATGGATATGTAGACATTACACCATTAACAGGTGTGGCTCCATTTACATATCAGTTTAATGGAACAGGTGCTTTTGGAACAGCTACTCATTATGGTCCATTAGCTGGTTCAGTTGCTGGAATTACTTATAGCTATATTGTAAAAGACAATTTAGGTTGCGAGCAATCGTACACATTTAAAGTTTTCCAACCAGAAGATTTAGTGCCTTCGGCATCTATTTCAACACCATATACTTGTGAGACAACAGCAACAATTACTGCGTCTGCAATAGGTGGTAATGGAGGCTATAATTTTGAATTAAAAAATACAACTACCAATACTGTAGTTGGAACTAATACTACAGGTCTTTTTGAGAATTTGACAATTCCAGGAAGTTATTCTGTTACGGTTACAGATAGTAAAAATTGTTCTAAAACGGTTGTCGTAGGTACAATTGTGGCACCTAATCCTCCAAAAGGAATGACAATTAATAATTCTGCTGTAACATGTCCTTCAAATCAAGCAACAGTAACTATTACTAATGTTGTAGATGCTGCTGGAGCAGCACTTCCAACAGCAGGTTTAGAATATAGAATAAAAGCACCAGCTGCTTATGCTACAGCGACATTCCAACCTAGCAATACTTTTGCAGGATTAGATGCAGGTGTAATTTATACTTTTGAAGTTAGAGATGCTAATAAATGTGTTTTCGAAAAGTTACATGAAATTAAAGCATTGCCAGTTTTTGAGATTTCAGTTAAATCTCATAATAATATAACTTGTAGTGGAGCTACAGATGGTACTGCGATCTTTACAGTTTCTGGATTGGGTAACATTGTTAGATACAGCTACCAAGTAGATGCTTTAGCACCAGTTACAGCACTAATATCTCCTGCAGTAGGAAATTCATTTGATATTTCTGTGACAGGATTAAGTGCAGGAACTCATAAAATTGTTGTTACTAATACAGATACAACTTGTTCTAAAGATCAAACGGTTGTAATTGATGGGCCAACAGCTAAACTTGATTTAAATCCAGAACTTGTTACAGATGTTACTTGCGATAAAAAAGGTACGGCAACGATCAATGCAGTTGGCGGTTGGGGAACTTATGAATATACAATAACTCCTACATCACCAGCAGGAACTGCAATTACACAACCAACAAATGTGTTTTCAAATTTAAATGCTGGAACTTATGACGTTTTAGTAAAGGATTTAAATGGTTGTGAAGTAAAAGGTGACTTCGTTATTGGTACAGTAGCACCTCCTACAGCATCAATTGATGCGACTACAGATTTATGTGCTGGCGGAACAGGAGCTACAATTGTTGTTTCTCCAAACGCTGCACCAAATTATGCTTACAGTCTTAATGGAGGTAAACCTCAAAACAATGGTACTTTCACAGGATTAATTCCAGATGATTATGTTGTAACTGTAAAAGATATTTCTACAGGATGTTCAATAGATTTACCAAAACAAGTGGTGGCTATTCCAGTAGTTGTTACAGATCATAAAGTCATTAAAAAATTAGATTGTAACACAAGTGCAGATGCTATTATTGAAGTTACAATTGGTAATGGTTACCCTGATTACAAATATAGAGTTAATGTTAATGGAGCTGGTTTCCCTGCTACATATACAAATGTTGGAGCAGGTGTAACTACATTTACATATCCTGCAGCTGTTGCCGGTACTTATGTATTTGAAATATTAGACAGTAAAGGATGTAAAACTGGCTTTACAGAAAACGTTGCGACTAAAGTAACACCTGATTTTACAACAGATATTATTGATGTTAAATGCTTTGGTGATGCTACAGGAAAAATAACTGTAACTGCAACTCCAGCTTCAGGTACTTACGAGTACAGTAAAGATAATGGAGCTACTTGGCAGTCGTCTAACGAATTTTTAGGATTAAGTGCTTCTACTTACGACATCGTAGTTAGAGACACTAATACAAAATGTTCTGTTTCTAAACCAATTACGGTTAAAGGTCCAGTGGCTATATTTGAAGCAGATGCACAAGTTACTACTGATTTAAAATGTGGAACGAACAATGCATCTCAAGCAGCTATCATAACGGTTACTGCTTCAGGAGGAACACCTTATACAGGAGCAAACAAGTATAAATATACTTATGATACTGGAAATCCAGCTACATCAATAAGTTTATCAAATTCAAACACATTCACAATTAATGCCTCTGGTACTGTAAATATTACAGTTACAGACGCGAATGGTTGTACAGTGGCAACTTCGGCAACGGTTGTGCCTTTAACTCCTCCAACTGCTATAGCTTTTTCGTCTCCAGCTATTACTTGTGAGGCTACTAAATTAACAACAGATTTATTAGTTACAGTTACTGGTGGTAAATTGCCATTGAAATATGAGATTACTAGCTATGTTGCAGCAGTAGCACCAGCAGTGCAAGTAACAACTCAGAATTTTAATAGTTATACTTTTACAGGTTTAGTACCTGGAACTTATAATTTCACTATTACAGATGATAACGGATGTACCAAAAAAGGAACAGCTGTAATCGATCCTGTAACTCCAATTTTAGAGTCTGGTAGAATTGACGCAAATGTATCTTGTAAAGATCTTTCTGATGGTAGACTTGTTTTCACCATTTCAGGAAACACTAACGGAACTACAGGTTATACGTATAGCTTAGTAGGAGCTGTTACGGGTACAATTACAACTGGTATTTCTAAAACAGGAGATGTAATTACATATTCTGGATTAAAAGCAGATTCGTATACATTTAGTGTTACAAATAACCTTACAAAATGTGAGGCTCATGAAACTATCGTATTAACAAATCCTACAGCAGTTACTATTGTAAGCGCAACAGGGCCTAAAGTATTCTGCGATAGAAAAAATACAACAATCACTGTAACGGCAAATGGCGGAACAGGAATATTATATTATGCTGTGGTTAAAGCTGGTTCAACGGCACCAATTTATCCTGCAGATTATACAACTTCAACAACGTTCTCTAAAGACACCGATGTCGATGGTTTAGATTATGATGTTTATGTAAGAGATGAGAAAGGTTGTCCTGCTCAAACAACAGCTCATATCACTAAAGACGCAGTACCAACAATTGATGATCCTGCTGTAACTTGTTTTAAAACAGGTGGTGCACCAATTACAGTTACTATATCTGGTACGACATATAATGGTGTTGTTCAGTATGGAATTGACGGTGTTTACGACAACAATCCAGTTAAGACCATTTCGGCTCCTGGAGATTATATTTTAAGTGTAAAAGATGATAATGGTTGTGAAGCCAAAAAACCTTTACATGTAAATAGTCAATTGACACTTACAGTTACACCAGAAAAAGATGTAACTTGTTCAGCTACCTTGCCAGCAACTCCAGACGCAAAAATTACTTTAACGGCTGCAGGTGGTAATAGTACATATACTTATGAATACAAAAAAGGAGCAAGCGGAACTTATACAGCTATATTGCCAGCAGGAACAAATGTATTCTATACTTCAGATCCAGGAGATTATTACTTTAAAGTAAAATCAGACGGTTGTGAGGCAGAATCTACTGTTCCAGTTGAAGTTACAACTCCGATAATACCTGTAGCAAGTGCTGTAGCAACTCCTACATTGTGTTCAGGTTCTAATGAAGGAACAATTAAAATTACTGTTACTTCAGGAGGAACTCCACCATTTTATTATACAATTGATAATTGGGTTACAGAAAACCAAACAGGTTACTTCACAGATTTAGCTGGAGCAACTGGGACTGGTTTAGAATATACTTACCAAGTTCGTGACAGTAAAGGATGTCTTAGTGCTGCGTCAACTAAAGTTGCTGTAGTATCTCCAGATCCTGTTACTTTTGATACTGAACAAAAAAATATTGAATGTGATAAAACCGTAGGAGGCTCAGGCTCAAGCTTTGGTTCAATTACTGTTAAGAATGTTTCAGGAGGTTCAGGATCATATGTATACTACCTTACAAGTAATTTTGGTTATAGTGCTTCTTTTAATGCGCCAACTGGAGAGGATAAGACATTTGAGATTATTGATTTTGGAATTTATACTGTAGTTGTTAAAGATCTTAATGACTGTACTTTACCTAAACAAGTTGTAATGGCTTCTCCTCCAGAGGATTTAGATATTGATGTTAGTACAACTGCTTCGGACTGTGTAAACGCGGGTACAGCTATTGTTACGGTTAAAGTTATAGTTCCTAGTGCAGATTATGAATTTGGATTATTAGAGTACAACTATGCTCCGTATACAAATAATTATAGTGGTCCAGATGTTGCTGGAGGTACAGTTAAAACATTTAAGAATTTAATTCCAGGAGTAACATATACTTTCGTAGTTCACGATAAGGCAACAAATTGTTATTTCTTAAAATCTGCAAATGGACCAATCCCACCAGCTTCTTCATTAGTAGGACCAGCGATTGCTACAAATGTTACTTGTAAGAACGCTAACGACGGAAGCGTATCATTTACAGTTTCAGGATGGGCTCCAACTACTACAGATGTAAGATATCAAATTTTTAAAGAGCAAAGCAATGTACCAGTAAGCGGAGAAATAAATGTTTCAGTTTCTGGAACTTCATTTACGAGAACTTACCCAGATCCTCTACCAGGAACTTTGGCTCCAGGAAGATATTATATTGCTTACACTGAATATAATGGTGCTGTTAAAGGCTGTCAGTCTTCGTCTGGTACTTTTGAAATAAAAGAATCTACGACAGATTTAGAAGTAAAAGCATCAGTAATTAAAAATGACAACTGTAAAGATCTTGCAGGTATTGTAAAAGCTCAAGCATCTGGTGGAACAGGACCATATTTTTATCAAATAGTTCCAGATGTTCTTCCACTTGGTTTTGGTGCTGAAGACACAAAACCAACAGCTGCTTCATTTACAGCTGCTCATACGGCAAGTACATTCTATGTTAATTCAGGAGATTATCTAGTTTGGGCTAAAGATTCTTATGGCTGTATTCAACCAACAGGTGTTTCGGTTAATGTTCCTTTAGATCCTGCTCCAGCAATTGCTAATTTAGCTATTGTAAACAAATGCGCTGCTGAAGGTGCGTTTGAGGTTACTGTTTCAATGACAACTCAAGGTATTGCTCCTTATTATATTAAAGTAAATAATGCTGATTTCATTGAAATTAAAGATGCAGTACCATTCCCGTATACAATTAAAGGATTAAGTTCTGGTCCAGTAAATGTGACTATAAAAGATTCTAACGATTGTTCGGATTCGAAAAGTATTACCATTACAGAAACACCTATTGCAAGTGCACAAGTAACTAAACAATTAGACTGTTCTGTTTCTGGAAATGCTGTGGCAAATGCTACAATAACAGTTAAAGTTGAAAAAGGTACTCCAGCATATACTTATGAAGTTAAAAAGGGTGCAGCGGGTGCGTATGCTTCTATTACTCCAACAACTACTGTAGTGGCTGGTGTTACAACATTCACATACCCTGTAACTGCGGCTAATGCTGATGTATACCAATTTAGAATTACAGATGCAAATGGCTGTCCAATTGAGACTGCGCCAGTTAATGTTGATGCCATTGTGCCAATTGTTCCAGATTATAAAGCTATTCAGCCTTTATGTAATGGAGGTGATGGTACTATAGAAGTATCTGCAAAAGGAGGAAAGGCTCCTTATAAATATAACTTTAATGGTTTAGGATTCTCTGATACAACACTATATACGGTTAAAGCAGGAACTTATTCATTTATTGTAAAAGACGCTTTAGGATGTGAGGTTACTAGTTCAGCAACTTTAGGAGAACCTACTTTATTAACTTTATTAGCTCCAGATATTACAGGACTTACTTGTGGTGCAGGAAATGTAGCGCAATCTGCAACAGTTGTATTAAAAGCGACTGGTGGTACTGGTGCTTACACGTACAGTTTTAATGGAGGTGATTTTATAGCTAAAGATACATACACTGTTACTGAAAATAGTACAAAAACAGATCAGCATATTCTTTATGCAATAAAAGATGCAAATGGATGTACAGTAAATGGTTCAGTAGATATTTTAAAACTAGTTCCTCCAACAGGATTTGATTTTAAAGCGGGACCGGTAATAACTTGTACAACTTTAGATACAAATGTTGAAATTATAAATGTTGCTGGAGGTGTTGGGCCTTTAACATATCAAAAAATTTCTCCAACATTTGAAGATAACGGAACAAACATATTTGCTGGTTTATTACCAGACGTTGAATATGTATTCCAAGTAACAGATGCTAATAAATGTACGTTCCAAAAAAATCTTAAGATTCCTAATGTTGTCAAAATTGATATCAAAGAGACATCTAAAGATGGAATTACTTGTTTGACTGCAACTAACGGAAAAGCAACTTTCTATGTATCAGGATTTAATACAACTTATCGTTATACACTTGATGGAGTTGGAGTTCCAGGTAATCATTCAAACCCAGTAATCAGCTTGACTGGATTATCAGCAGGCGATCATACAATTGAAGTTATCGATGATGCAACTGACTGTTCTAAGGATATTAAAGTTAATATTGCAGCTCCACCTGCAGCTTTAGTTCTAGCAACTCCAGTTGTAACGCCATTAGGATGTACAACTTCTGGTGCGGTTACTGTAACAGCAAGTGGAGGATGGGGAGATTATACATTTACCCTAACGCAGCCAGACAACACGACTATCACAAACAATAATGGTATATTTAAAAATCTTACTCAAACAGGATTCTATGATATTAAAGTAAAAGACGCAAATACTTGTTCGGTAGAGGTATTAAATTCATTCGAATTAATTACTCCTCCTAAACCGACGTTAACTATTGCAACAACATCTGATTATTGTTATTACAATACAGATTCAACAACTTTAGTAATAACTGCGGCAAGTACATCTACTTTCCCAATTACATATGAGTATTCTATTGATAATGGAGAAACATGGCATTCAACATTTACATTCGATAAATTAACTCCGAAAACATATGTAATAAAAGTTAGAGATAACTATGGTTGCGAATCTGCAGCAACAACAGTAGAAATTAAACCGCAGCTTTTTGCTTCAATCGCAATGGAGAAACCAATTTATTGTGCTGGTGCCCTTCCTGCTGATGGAACAATAAGAGTTAAAGCGGTTGGAGGATATGCTCCTTACAGATATACTTATACTTACAAAGGAGTTACATCTGCGTTAACTAACTTTACTAATGCATTGTACTCAGATTTTAATGTAGCAGATACAGATTACGGAGTTTATGTGTTTGATGTATATGATGCCCGTGATTGTCACGTAACAACAAATACTGTTGATATGGTGGCTCCTACACCAGTAACATTTAAAGTAACACCGACTTCACCAAATTGCTCGGATCCGCAAGGAAATATTTCTAATGGTTCTATATTAATAACCTTAGACCCTGGTAATGATGATCGTGATTATACGTATACTATTCAGCGTACGCTTCCGACAGGTGGTGCCTTGATTTCTCAAAACACGCCGTTGTTTACCGGTTTAATTGCAGGTACATATACAGTTGCTGTAATTTCTGGAAAATATTGTTCAGCTAGTACACCTCAAATCATTGATGTACCAACAGCAGTGGTAGCTAAAGCTACACCATCAGCATTTACATGTTCTGGTACTAACATGCCAAACTCTACTGTAGTAGAGGTGACAGCTACAGGTGGTACAGGTATATATACTTATAGTGAAAATGGAACAAATTGGATACCAGATAATAAATTCACTGTAAGCAACGATACAGCTCAGACATTAACATTCTATGTTAAAGATTCAAATGGATGTATTGATGATGTTCAGATTCCAATTGCAGCATTCCCTAAATTAACTGGGGCTGTAGCAAGTTTAGGTGATAGAGCTTCTTGTGCGAACAATGGACATGAAACAATTCATGTAGAAATTGCAGGTGGTGCATCTCCGGCTAGTTTTGAATATCAAGTATATCAAGATGGTCAGATTTTAGGAACTGTGGTTCAGGTTAACCCAGGAGACAGCAGTTTTGACTATATTGCTCCAACTGCAGGTCATTTCTATCAGTTTAAAATAACAGATAAAAGAACATACTGTTCTATTATAACAAATGCTTATAATGTGCCAGTATACGAGACAGCAAAAGTTATTGCTACTGCTTCTAAATCAGTATCTTGTAATGGTGGAACAAATGGTGAAATCACTATCGATGTGTTAGATTATAAAGGAAATTACACTTACCAAGTTTGGAATGCTGGTGTTGCAGTAACAGGGGTTTTAGGACCTATTGATAGTGCAACGACTAATCCGTATACAATTCCAGTTGGAGTTGGTGCAGGAAGTGCTTATACTGTGGTTATTAAAGAGGATGATTATCCTTTCTGTTCTGTAACTTCGAATACATTCGAAATCACTCAACCACCAGTATTAGATTTGATTAATTTCAATCCAGGTAAGAAAAATCAAAATTGTAACACAGCAGGTGCGGTTATTACAATCGATGAAACACAAATCGTTGGAGGTAGCGGAGGATACAAATATGTTGTGGTATTACCAACAGCAGGTGTTCCTGCCGATGGTTTATTCAAAGACGATAAAATATTTACAATTCCAACTACAGCAATTGCTCCGGCGTCTGATACTTGGAATGTGTATGTAATGGATGCAAACGGATGTAAAGCATTTGTACCAGTAAACATTTCAAAAGACCCAATGCCAGCTATTACTAATGTAAGTGTGGTTAGTCCTTGTTATGATGATGTTAATGGCTACACAATTAACGTTTCGGCTACAGGTGTGGCTCCACTAGAATACAGTTTAGATGGATCGGAATATGGAAAAGATGCTTTCTTTACTGTGAAAAATTCTGGAGATTATACAGTATGGGTTAGAGATGCTAATAAATGTGTTGTAAAAGCTGCAACAGCATTTAACATTCCAGCACCGCTTACTTTAAAAGCAGAAGTTACTACAGATCCAACTTGTATGACTGCTACTGGTGTGGTTACATTAACTGCAGGCGGAGGTAAAATGCCAGCACAATATGTATACACAAAAGATAATTGGATTACAACAAGCGTAGATAACGTATTTAAAGACTTAGCGCCAGGTTCTTATACATTTATTGTAAGAGATATTAGCACAAGTCCAACATGTGAGAAATCGGTAGATGTAACAATCGAAACGCCAACTCTAGTTACTGGAATCACTGCAAAAGGATTTGATGTAACTTGTAATACTTACAAAGATGGTCGTATAGAGGTTAAACTTGATGCTGCAAATAACAACCCAGAGTACAGATACAGTCTTACTGCTGGTCCAGAGGTTAGAGGACCTCAAGATTCGCCATACTTCTACGATTTGCCTGCGGGTGATTATGAGGTGACAGTAATCTCTGGTAAAGGATGTCCTGGAACTGCTACAGTGAAAGTTGGTGAGCCAGCTCCTATAGTGGTAAACAAACCAGTAGTAACACAATACTTATGTAATGTAGGTAATACCGCTATCGACGCTACGATTACAGTACCTGTTAGTTCAGTGAGTGGTGGTTCAAATACGTACATCAGATACCAATTTATAAGAGATGGTAAAGTAGTTCAAGACGATGATAGAAATACTTATACTGAATCTGATTACTTAGGTGGAACTTATGAAGTTATTGTTTTTGACAGCAAAGGTTGTCAAGGCGGATACTCTTCAGTTAAAATTGATCAGTATGTAGATATTGCTCGTTTAGATCTTGCTACAACAAAAATTAACTGTAGAGATGCTGAGTCAGTTCAGGTAACAGCAATTCCAACAAGAGGAACATTACCAGCATTGACATACACTATTGAAGGTACAAATGGTACAGTTTATCCTGTTACAAATGGCTTAAACGGCTTATTCACAGGATTAAAAGTAGGTACTTATTTAATTAAAGTTACGAATCCGGTAACAGGTTGTGGTGTTGAAAAGCCATACATTGTTAACGAACCGAATACGTTCCGTTTAGTAGCGACAAATATTAAAGATGTAACATGTTTCACAGATTCAAATGGTAGCATAACATTAACTTTAGTTGATGATATTCCAACTCCAACAGATGAAGCTGGTCCATTTACATATGTATTAACGCACGAATCTGGATCAAGCGTAAGCGGAAATTCAAATGGTACAAAAGTAGACCTTTCTAATCTTGCTGCTGGTAAGTATACATTTGTAGCACAATTAACGGGACTTCCATATTGTTCTGTTACTACAAACTTTACGATTCAGCGTCCATCAGCTGCTTTAGAAATTAAGGTGAATTCTAAACCAATTTCTTGTCTAAGCAATACAGATGGAGAGATTGTAGCAACTGCAACAGGAGGATGGACTGGAGATTATCAGTACAAACTTGATGGACCTGTTACTAAACCATACTCAGCTGAGAATAAGTTTACAGATTTACCAGCTGGATTGTATACAGTTTACGTAATGGATGCGAATGGATGTGAGGATTCTGATACAGTTAGATTATCTATTCCTACTCCAATAGCAATAAACATTAGTGCTACACCAATGTTAACATGTTTTGATAATGAGAACGGAATTGTGACAATTAATACCGTTAGCGGAGGTTCTGGAAATTATACTTATACTCTACACGGAGTATTGGTTGACGGAACAGTTATTACTGCGAAAGGACAAGGATCAAATCAGTTTACAGATCTAAAAGCAGGAACATATTACGTAACTGCAAATGATACTTGGGGCTGTACAAATGATTCTAACAAAGTAACAATTGACCAGCCAGAAATTGTAAAAGCAACATTGTCAATTGTAAGAACAGAAACTTGTCAGCAAGTTCCAGTTATTAAATTAACGGCTGTTGGTGGAGTTCCGCCGTACTATTACAGTGCAGATGGAACTAATTACACAGGACCATTTAGTTCTTACATAGATATTACATTGCCAGTTACAACAGCTGCGACAGAGTACAAGTATTTTGTAAAAGATTCTAAGGATTGTAGAAGTTTTGTATCTAACACTACAGAGTTCAAGCCAGTTCCAAAATTAGAATTCGAGAGATCTAGCAAAATTGATATTAAATGTAAAGGTGGAGCTACAGGATCTATTACAGTAGTAGCAAAAGGAGGTTTAGGTAACTATATCTATACTTTACAAGATGCTGCAGGAATTGATATTACTCCAGCTCCAGCACAAACTATTCCTGGTACATTTACAGAATTGCCAATAGGAACTTATAAAGTGAAGGTAACTAGCTCAGATTGCCAAACTGTGTCAACAACATTTGTATTGACAGAGCCAGCTACCTCATTAACAGCTGATGCAATTGCTACGCCTTTAACTTGTAACGGTTACAATAATGGTAAGATCACTGTAAACGCTCAAGGAGGAGTCGGTGCATATAAATATGCAATTGAACCTGAATTCAAACAGTTCTTTGATAAAAATGTATTCGAAAACTTGAAACCTGGTTTCTACGATATATTAGTTCAAGACGAAAATGAATGTTATGTTTACATTAAAGATGTTGAAGTTAAAGAACCAGATCCAATCGTAATTACAGAAGATCTGACTCTTAGAGAAGAAGAGCACTGTACGGGTGAAAAGAATGCTAAATTTGTAATTGATGTTATAGGAGGAACAAAGCCTTATAGCTATAGCCTAGATAATCAGAACGGACCGTTTACGTTAGGAGATTCTACACAAACTAGATTTACGTTCTCTGGGCTTGAAGGTAAAGCACACACAGTTTACATATTAGATGCTAATCAATGTATGCAAGAGATTACGATTAACATGGCACCGCCTGTTACACTTAATCCTACTGTTGAAGTAACTTATGATTGTGTGAACAATGCTCAGGCAAATATGGTTGTGGTAACAATAGATCCGTCAAACACAGATCCAACACTAGTAACGTATGCTCTAGATAATGGAAATTTCCAACCTAGCAATATCTTTACAAATGTTGCAGCAGGGCCTCATTACATTACAGTAAAACATGTGAATACATGTGAAGTAACAACTGACTTGTTTGAAGTAAATGCTGTTGATCCAGTAAGTCTAATAGATGTAACAAACCAAAGCAAAGACATCAATACAATTGTTGTAAAAGCTGCTGGTGGAGTTGCTCCTTACGAGTACAGTTTCAACGGTGAGCCATTTACATCATCTAATAGCTATAGAATCTATAAAACAGGTGATTATGTAGTTATCGTGAGAGACAAAAATGGTTGTGAGGCGACAATAACAGTTCATGGTACATTCTATGACTTCTGTATGCCAAACTACTTCACACCAAACGGTAGTACTGGTACGACAATTGGTCCAGACTGTGGAGCATTAGCATACAAAGAGCTAACGTTCGATATTTATGACAGATATGGTAGAGTAGTTGCGAAATACCGTGTAGGTGGAAAATGGGACGGAAGATATCATGGACAGGAATTGCCAACAGGAGATTACTGGTATGTTCTTAAATTAAATGATCCGAAAGATCCAAGAGAATTTGTTGGACATTTCACATTATACAGATAACAAAATTATAGCCCCAATGATGTTATCTAAAAAAATTAATACAATGAAAAAGTTTATTTTATCCTTAGTACTCATGGCTGTAACAACAAGTTACAGCCAAGAGTTAAACCTACCAGTGTTTACACAGTATTTAGCTGATAACCCTTTTATTCTTTCTCCTGCGTATGCTGGTATTGGAGATAATCTCCGTATTAGAGCCAACGGTTTAACGCAGTGGGTCGGAATTAAAGATGCACCAGACAACCAATCATTGTATGCAGATTTTCGTCTTTTAGATCGTTCGGGAGTAGGTATTTCATTGTATAATGATAGCAACGGTAATACAAGACAAACAGGTGCAAAAGTTTCTTTTGCGCACCACTTGATTTTAGATTATCGTACAGAACAGTATTTATCTTTTGGTATCTCTTACAACTTTAATAGTTTCCGAATTGAGACAGGAAATTTTGATGATGGGAGTAATGGAAACCCTCCAATTGGCGGGCCGGCACCTACAGATAATCGCTATAGTGCCAATAATAACTTCGATATTAGTGCTTTGTATCGTAACAGAGGGTTTTATTTCAGTTTTAATGCCAACAACGTGTTGAAAAAGAATATTAGTCTTGAAAGAGTGAACGAACCAGATCTTTTATCAAACTTTCAAGTATACTCTGGATTTACTTTTAAAGATGCAGAAAACAGACGTATTGAATACGAACCATCGGTTTTCTTACAGTACTTTGCGAGTGACGGACGTTCTACAACCGATTTTAACTTCAAATACAGACGTTACAATCGTTACGAAGATTACTATTGGATCGGAGTTTCATACCGTTTCTTAAATGACCAGTTCCCAAAACCTTTGGCAATGGGACCAATGGCCGGTTTTATGAAATCTAAATTCTATTTTGCATACTCTTACCAGTTGATGTTTAATGGCCTTGGAAGTTATAATTCAGGAACACATTCCATCACAATAGGGTTCGACTTCTTGCAATCTATTAGTAACTGTCCTTGTACACAAAGTCCTATTCGAGATTAAGCAATTAAATTTTATCATCTTTGAGAATAAATTTGTTTGTTTTCATAATTTACAACGTTTTCGTTTTTATTGCTGGATTATTTTTGCTTTTTTGAAATTTAGACTTCGTTAAAAGTTCTATATTTGTTATTCTTTCAAAAAATTAAAAAAATTAGCAGATGAAAACTTTAAACGATTTCGATTTTAAAAATAAAAAAGCAATTATCCGTGTTGACTTCAACGTGCCATTGGATGAAAATTTTAATGTAACAGATACAACACGTATTGAAGCTGCGAAACCAACAATCGATACAATTTTAAAACAAGGTGGAAGTGTGATTTTAATGTCGCATCTTGGAAGACCAAAAGGAGCAGAAGAGAAATATTCTCTTAAACATATCTTAAAAACAGCTTCTGAAATTTTAGGAGTTCAAGTAAAATTTGCTGAAAACTGCGTTGGAGAACCAGCTCAGACTGCAGCAAAAGAGTTAAAACCTGGCGAAGTTCTTTTATTAGAAAATTTACGTTTTCATGCTGAAGAAGAAGCTGGAGATGTAGCTTTTGCTAAAGAATTGGCTTCACTTGGAGATATTTATGTAAATGATGCATTTGGAACTGCTCACAGAGCACATGCATCTACTACAATTATTGCGCAATTTTTTCCAAACGATAAATGTTTCGGAACATTATTGGCAAAAGAAATTGACAGTTTAAATAAAGTTCTTAAAAACAGTGAAAAACCTGTAACTGCTGTTCTTGGAGGTTCTAAAGTTTCTTCTAAAATCACGGTAATCGAAAATATCTTAGATAAAGTAGATCACATGATTATTGGAGGAGGAATGACTTTTACTTTCATTAAAGCTCAAGGCGGAAAAATCGGTGAATCTATCTGTGAAGATGATAAATTAGATTTAGCTCTTGAAATTTTAAGATTAGCAAAAGAAAAAGGCGTTCAGGTTCATATTCCTGTTGATGTTATTGCAGCAGACGATTTCTCAAACAATGCAAATACTCAGGTTGTAGATGTAACTGCAATTCCTGACGGATGGCAAGGTTTAGATGCAGGTCCAAAATCTCTAGAAAACTTCAAAAAAGTTATTTTAGAGTCAAAAACAATTCTTTGGAATGGTCCATTGGGAGTTTTTGAAATGGAAACGTTCTCTAAAGGAACAATTGCATTAGGAGATTATATCGCAGAAGCTACAGCAAATGGAGCATTTTCATTAGTTGGAGGTGGAGATTCTGTCGCAGCAGTAAAACAGTTCGGATTTGAAGATAAAATGAGCTACGTTTCCACTGGTGGCGGGGCTATGCTTGAAATGTTAGAAGGAAGAATTTTACCTGGAATCGCAGCGATTTTAGACTAAAAAATCACAATTAACATTTTTTTAAACAGTTTTCTTCAATAAAGGGCTTAAGTTTGCAAAAATACAACTCTTGTAATTGTTTGAATTACAGAATTTTAAAATAATGTTATATGATTGTAAAGAAATTATCGTTAGTGGTTTCGGCTTTCTTTTCGTTAGCTGTCTGTGCACAAGAAGCGGCAAAGGCAGATATAGAACTGAAACCAGAGGTTAAGCTTTCATATTTAGATTCTATTAAAAGCACATTCAAAAAGAACGATCTTGCTGCAAAAGTAGATAGTTTATGGATGAACGAATTAGTAAGTCTAGATATTTATGATGATCTAACCAAAGACATTCAAACCATTAACAAAGATGTTACTGTTGATGAAGAACTTCCAACCGAATTGCTAAAGCAACGTTTGGCGGCGATGAATCAGAAATCACCTTTTGAGATACAATACAATCAAGGTTTAGAAAATATCATAAAGTCATTTCTTAAGAACCGTAAAAAATCGTTTTCTCGATTAATGGCTTTATCAGAATATTATTTCCCAATGTTTGAGGACGCTTTTGCCAAACAGAACGTTCCTTTGGAAATAAAATATTTAGCCGTTGTAGAATCTGCTTTAAATCCTAAAGCAGTTTCTAAAATGGGCGCTACGGGTCTTTGGCAGTTTATGTACGGAACTGGAAAACAATACGCTCTTAAAATCGATTCTTATATCGACGAAAGGAGTGACCCTCTTAAAGCTACGGCCGCAGCATCTGAGTACATGACCAAAATGTTTAATATTTTTGGTGACTGGGAACTGGTTTTAGCTTCTTACAATTCAGGTCCAGGAAATGTTACCAAAGCAATTCGTCGTTCTGGCGGAAAAACTTCATACTGGGACATTCGCAATTATCTTCCAAAAGAAACTCAAGGTTATGTTCCTGCTTTCTTAGCAACTATGTATCTTTTTGAATATCATAAAGAACACGGAATCAATCCTGAAAGAGCAGTAGTTAAAAACTTTGAAACTGATACAGTAGCAGTAAAAAATCAAATGTCTTTCAAACAGCTTGCTGATTTACTAGATATGCCACAATCTCAGATTCAACTTTTAAATCCGTCATATAAAATGGGTGTTGTACCGTTCTATCAAGGAGAACAGCATTTTATCAGACTTCCAAAAGATAAAGTAGCGACATTTGTTTCAAACGAAGAACAAATTTATGCTTACGTAAAATATGATAAAGAGTTTAGAGCTACATCTTCTAGACTAGCAGTAAAATATGCTCCAAAAGCAAAACCTGCTGTTACAAAACCAGCAGCGGTTGATAATGGAGACTTTGAATTTTATAAAGTTAGAAAAGGAGACAATTTAGGTGCGATTGCCGCTAAGTATGACGTAAGTATCTCGGATATTAAAAAATGGAATAACTTAAAAACAAATGCTGTTGCAATTGGTAGAAGCCTAAAAATTAAGGCAGAAGAAGAGGCTCCTGTTAAAACTGTTCCTGCTGTTGTAGACAAAGAACAAGCCATTGCATCTGCCGAAAATAAAGAGAAAACAGCCGTAGATATGGACTATGTTGTAGTGGCTGGCGATAATTTAGGTAGCATTGCAAAGAAATTCGGTACGACTATTGCGGAGTTAAAAGAACTTAATAATTTAACTTCAAATAACATTGGTTTAGGAAAAACATTAATTATTTCTAAAGCAGCGATCGTTATAGAAGAGCCGGCTTCAACAGCAATTGCATCAAACTCGGTTGATTCATTCAAGAAAAAAGCGCCTTCTAAAAACGTTAGTGAAGATTATTACGTTAAAAAAGGAGATTCTTTATATAGCATTTCTAAAAAATATCCTGGAGTAACAATTTCAGATATTAAAAAATGGAATGGTATTAAAGATGAAGATATTAAACCGGGAATGAAACTTAAAATAAACGGATAATAGAATAATCTTATTAAATTTGGGTTTTATTTCATAAATTAAAAAAATGAATAAAACCCATTTTTTATTGCTATTAGCTCCATTTTTCTTGGCTTCTTGTTTCAAAAGTGAAAAACAAGAAACAGTTTCTGGAAAAACCAATACCATTTCGGTCATTATCGATGACCAATTGTGGTATGGAGAAGTAGGCGATAGCATTAGAAATAAATTTGCCTCTCCAGTTCTTGGACTTACCCAAGAAGAGCCGCTTTTTACCATAAATCAATATCCTGCTAGACTTTTAGAAGGTTTTGTAACCGATAGCCGAAGCATTATTGTGGTCAAAAAAGCACCTGCTGATAAATTCGAAATCATTCGAAGCAAAACATTACCTCACAATACCTTTCGCATTTACGGAAAATCTGTAGACGATATTATCTGCAGTCTTGAATTGAACGCTCCTCAAATAATCAAAATTATTCATGACGCCGAAATTCAGAAAATTCAGGAAGACAATAGCGCATCGCTATTAAATAAAGCAATCTTAAAAAACAAATTTCACATCAATATTCAAATCCCGACAGGATATGAATACATGTTGCATAAAAAGAAATTCATTTGGCTTAAAAAAGAAATCATAAGTGGCAATACCAGTTTATTGATTTACCAGATTCCGCTTTCTAATTTCAAGAAGAAAAAAGATGTCGTAAACGCTATTGTCAAAATGCGGGACTCAATCGGTAAATACATTCAAGGACGTGAGCCCAATACGCAAATGATTACCAGCGAAGCTTACGCGCCGTATTTTTCAAAAGTAATGTTGGACAACAAAGAAGCCTTCGAAACAAAAGGAACTTGGGAATTGAAAAACGATTTCATGACAGGGCCATTTATCAATTATGCAATACTAGACCCAACCTTTAATCGAGTTTTGGTTATCGAAGGATTCTCTTATTCGCCCTCACATCAAGAACGCGATTTAATGCTAGAACTGGAAGCAATCATAAAAACCGTGAGAATCGACAAACGATAAAGGTTTTTGTTTTTTAGGTTTCAAGTTCAAAGTTTCAAGTTTAGGGCTTCAAAATTTCACGATTTAATATGTGCATTTTTTAGAGAACTTGACCTTCTCAATGTAACTTAGCGTCCTTACGAGATTAAATATACTTTAACACATTGCGCTTATCCTTCGACTCTGCTTAGTGAGACAAATACATTTCAACAGTTTTTTCAAAAAAAAAAACTTTGCGCCTCCGGGTAAATCCTTTGCGAACTTTGCGGTTAAGTCCTCAAAGTATATTAACATGAAACATGAAACCTGAAACAAAATAAAACAAACAAAATTTTTCGTACTTTTATTCATAACAAACATAAAAACAAATAGTTATGAAAAAATTAACCTCAACCTTAGCAATAATAACCCTGTGTTTTATTTCTTGTAAAAAAGAAGTGAAAGAAGAAACAGTAACTCCAGCAGCAACAGATTCTGTTAAAACAGAAGAACCTGTTACAGAAGCACCATTAGATTCTGCGGCACAAATGAAAGCTTGGCAGGAATATGCAACGCCAGGAAACCCGCATAAAATGCTGGCTGATGAAGTGGGAACATGGAATTGTGATATGACATTTTGGTCTGATGCAAATGCTAAACCCGAAAAAGAAACTTCTGTAGCAGAGATCAAAATGGTCTTAGGCGGTCGCTTTCAAGAAGCAACCTATAAAGGAACTATGATGGGGCAACCATTTGAAGGTAAAGGAACAGTTGGTTATAATAACGCTAGCAAAGAATATATCTCCACATTTATCGATAATATGGGAACAGGAATGATGGTTGGTCGAGGAAAATATAATGAAAGCACCAAGAGTGTCGAATATGACGGAGAAATGGCAGATCCTGTAACAGCAAAAAATATTAAGTATAGAGAAGTTTACACCATCGTAGATGCTAAAACCCGTAAAATGGAAATGTACGATACAAAAAACGGAACGGAATATAAAAGCATGGAAATTATAATGACGAAAAAGTAACTTCTTAGGTACAAAGAAACATAGGTACAAAGGCACAAAGTTTTATTTCTATGAGATACTACTTTGTGTCTTTTTGATTTTTATAAGAAACTTTAGTTAGCTAAAAAAATAATATAACTTAGCGCGTTCGTGCCTTTGTGGCAAAAATAAGTAAGAATGGAATTAAAATGGAAAATAAAGCCTTTTGAGGCATTAAATGTTCATGAGTTATATGATTTGCTCAAACTGAGAAGTGAAATCTTTGTAGTAGAGCAAAATTGCGTTTATTTGGATCTTGACAGCAAAGATAAGAAAGCTTTACACCTAATTGGGGAGTTTGAAGGTAAAATAGTAGCCTATTCGCGTTTATTTGACGCAGGAATTAGTTTTGATAACGCTTCAATCGGAAGGGTTACTGTAGATGCCAATTACAGAGACAGAAAATGGGGACATGAACTAATGCGTGAAGCCATAGCTGGAATTAAATCCAATTTTGGAAAAGATAAAATAACCATAGGTGCACAATTGTATTTGAAGAAATTCTACGAAAGCCACGGTTTTGTTCAAACCAGCGAAATGTATCTTGAAGATGATATTCCGCATATAGAAATGATTCGAGATTGATTGAAAATCTTCATATTCCAACAAGTAGAAAACTTAGAACCTTAGCTACTCAGAATCTTAGAACCTTTAAAATCAAATTTTCGTAATCACAAACTCCACCCGTCGATCGTAATTATCGCCTCGACCTAATGGATATCGATTGCCGCATCCAATATACGTCATCCGGCTTTTGGATATTTTTTTTGATATTAAATAATGGAAAACAGTTTTGGCGCGATTCCAGGAAAGTCTTCTTTCTTTGGTATCTTTATCAATTCCGTCGCTGTAAATTTCTGGAGTGCAGCACACATGCCCTCTGATTTCAAAATTTAAGGATCTATGATTTTGGAGTATGACAGCAATTTTATCCAGTTCTTTTTTAGAATTGCTAGTAAGTTTGGCGCTTCCGATATCAAATAAAATAGACTCTAAATATACTTTATCGCCAACTTTTAAATTGTCTTTGAAAGAAGTATAAACTCCTTTTCCGAAACTATTTTTCTTAACCACAATCAAATCAACCCGCCGATTCCGCAGACGTGTCTCATACAGATTCTCAACCGTATCTGCTTTTACGACAACACGTCCTTTTCCTTCCAGAATAACAATTTTACTTTGATTGAATCCTCTTTCGATCAATAGATTCTGAATCGTATTGGCTCGATTATTAGATAATCTAAAGTTATACTCATCATTTCCACGATCATCACAATAGCCATAAATCTGTATAGACTCTACTTTAGAAGTGTCTATATTTTTTATAAAGTTTGAAACAACAGTAATTTGTTTATCTGTCAGATCATACCTGTCAAATTCAAAATAAATAGTTTCAACAGGTTTTTGTTGTGCCGTTACTGTATAAAATGAAAAAAGAGTCAGGGCTAGAGTTATTTTCATTCACTACATTTTTAAAATCGTTTTATATTCTGTCGGGTTATTTAATACACTAACTGCTCTTTTAATTTCTGAATTGTTTTTTAAATAATACTGATACAAACCTTCTTGATATTGATATCTTTTAATCAATTCTTCTAAAATCATGTTTTTAATTTCTTTTTGGTTTTTGTCCAGTAAAGTAGTTTCGCTTTTTTCTAAAGCATTCAACAATTGCTGATATTCGGCAGTGATGGTCTCATCTATTTTTTCTTTTTTAGCTGCAGCTAAAGTGTTTTTCAAAGCCACTTCGGTTTCTGTATCAAAAGTGATTTTGTTCGTTTTTAGATATTGCTTGAAAGCGGTATAATCTGCATCTGTCAAAGTCGGAATCTTATCTCCTAAATTTGGATTTTTGTAATAATACGTTGTAGCATAATCAAATACACCATCGTTTTTGATTAAAGCTGTTGCAATGGCACTGGTTTTTGCTTCTTCCAATTCGATATCTGGTAAAACTCCTCCGCCATCATAAACCGTTCTTCCTTTTCTGGTTTTAAAAGCATTATAATTTTTGGCATCTGTTTTTTGAGCCACGCCATTTTTATCTTTATGCGAATAGTCCAAAGCCTGAATACATCTTCCAGAAGGCGTATAATATCTTGAAATGGTTACTTTCAGCTGAGTTCCGTAAGTTAAATCAACCGAACGCTGCACCAAACCTTTTCCGAAACTTCTGCTTCCTAGAATAACCGCACGATCTAAATCCTGCAAAGCGCCCGAAACAATTTCAGAAGCCGAAGCACTTCTTCCATTCACTAAAATCGCCAACGGAATTTCAGTGTCAACTGGTTCTTTCTGAGTTTTATAAGTATTGTTATGTTTTTCAATTCGCGATTTAGTCGTTACAATTACTTCATTCTTTGGAACAAACAAATTGCAGATATCGATTGCTTCGTTCAATAAGCCTCCTGGATTTCCTCTTAAATCTAAAACGATTTGTTTGGCTCCGTCGGCTTTTAATTTTTCCAATGCATCTTTCACTTCGGCAGAAGCTTTTCTGCTAAAATGCGCTAAAACAATATAACCCGTTTTATCATCAATTTTTCCGTAAAAAGGAACCGATTTAATATCCACTTCATCCAAAACCAAAACCGTAGTACTTGGTTTTCCTTGACGAAGATATTTGATATTGATTTTAGTGTTTTTTGTTCCTTTCAATAATTGAGAAGCATCATCTTTAAAATCAGCGATCAAAACATCACCGATTTGAATAATTTCGTCTCCTGCTTTAAGTCCGGCTTTGTCTGCTGGATAATTTTTATAAGGTTCACGAACAATTAAGCGGTCATTTTTTCTAGAAATCAAAGCCCCAATTCCTGTATACTCTCCAGTATTGTTG
Organism: Flavobacterium tistrianum; assembly: GCF_003254545.1. Classification (GTDB taxonomy): domain Bacteria; phylum Bacteroidota; class Bacteroidia; order Flavobacteriales; family Flavobacteriaceae; genus Flavobacterium; species Flavobacterium tistrianum. The sequence goes on along the minus strand of NZ_QJRH01000072.1, from coordinate 152,866 downwards.
ATTTTGAAATTGACAACATCTTGCTCATTAAAATAAACCGTGTATGGATCTAAACTTCCCAACATGCTTTTGATGGCTTTATCCATCAAATCTCCGGGATTGGTTTCGTCGACATAATTAGTATTTACAGCTTTAAACAAAGTCGTGAAAATTTCGATCTGTTTGGCAATTTCAAAAAAATCTTCTCTAAAACTGGTTCCAACAAATAACATTCCCGCCGCAGCGACTGGTATAATAAATTTCTTTTTGAAATACGGATACATGATTATTCTTTTTTTCTTCTTTTTAATCTTTTTCTTATAAAATAGGCAAATACACAAAATAGGATAACAAACGGCCAAACGCTGATTAACGATATTAAAAAATCGGATAAACTAAAGAATCCAGATTTAATTGCGTTCCAGATTTTTGAGCCATAGGATATTTTAATACCTTCTTTTTCAGGTGTCTTTTTGTAAAAGTCAATGGTGACTGTGCTTTCAGAGACACGGCTTTCTAAATATTTAAGCTGGCCTTCTTTTGATTCTATTTCTTCGCGGATAGCCGAAATCTGTTTTTCAATTTCTAAAATCTCACTGACTTTAGTCGCTTTCTGTAAGATTTGCAGATAACGTTCTTCGAGTTTTTTCTTCGTATTTAATCTAGAAGTTAAATCAATAAATTGTTCTGTTATATCTTCTGCTGATATATTTTTAACTTCAAAATAAGAAACTCCTTTTGAAACATTATTTATAAAACGATCAAAATTCTGGCTAGGCACTTTTACTGTAAGGCTTCTGTAAACACTGTTGTAATCTTTCCCTTCAGAATCGTTTATGATTCTTGCTTTGTTGTCTGAAACGGCTTTTTGAATTTGATTGTAAGTGTTTTCTAAATTATCTGTTTCAAATCGGAGCGATCCCTGTTTGATTATTTTCTGCGGAATTTTAGTTGTTGAAGATTCACTTAAATCTTGATCTTTTCTATTAGACTCACTCGCTCCAGCAGGTGGCGGTGGAGGAACCATAACGGCGCTTACTGCAACATCATTAGTCTCAGCTTCAGATTTACTGCAACCAGAAAGCATTAAAAATAAAACAGATAAAAAGAAAAGTTGACGCATAAAATTTCAATTTAGAGCTAAAACTACGATTTTTTTGCCTAACTTGATTAATAATCTTACGTTTTGAAATTTACGCTTCCGTTTTTGGTTCAGAATCTTGAGGTTTGTTGATCTGCGCTGTAAATTTCTCAAACAACTGAATCATTTTAGTATTGATTTCATCATAAGGCAAACGGTCTTTGGTTTGATAAAAAAGCATAATCGAATACGGACGATCCAGATTATCCAAAAGCAAATGTTTGTTTAATCGATAGGTTTCACGTAAAACTCTTTTGAAGTAATTTCGATCAACGGCTTTCTTGAAATATTTCTTAGAAACCGAAACGCCAATCTTAGTTTGTTCTTCTGAATTTGCTTCCGCTTGACGGTAAACCAAACGAAGCGGATATTTGGACACCGATTTTCCTTCAGAAAATAGTAATCCAATGGTCGTTTTGCTTTTTAAACGCTCGTTTTTAGGGTAAGTAAAGTTCATTTAATTCAGAAAAAATTTGCAAATTCTAGTGCAAAGGTACAATTAAACCAGAAAAACGGTTATTGTTTTCAATTTTAATAAGTCTAAAAATTTATTTACTACTTTTGCGCATTAATTTTTGAAGCATGGAAAAAATTATTTCTTATCCAATATCGGTAATTTACTATTTATTATTTGGTTTATGTTTGGTTGTTTTTCATCCAATTCAGTGGATTTGTTTAAATGTTTTTGGTTACCAGGCTCACAAAAAAAGTGTTGATTATTTAAATTTCTGCCTTTTAAAATGTACCAATCTTGTCGGGACAAGATATACGATTGAAGGCGTAGACACGGTTCCGAAAGGTGCGCCAATCATTTTTGTGGCAAATCACCAAAGTATGTACGATATCGTGGCAATGATTTGGTACTTTAGACGTTTTCATTGTAAATTTGTAAGTAAGAAGGAGTTAGGCAGCGGAATTCCGAGTGTTTCTTATAATTTGAAATACGGAGGATCTGTCCTAATTGACCGAAAAGACCCTAAACAAGCAATACCAGTTATTAAAGGCTTGTCTGAATATATCGAAAAAAACACAAGATCTGCCGTTATTTTTCCGGAAGGAACAAGAAGTAAGACAGGAGTACCAAAAGAATTTGCGCAAAGCGGTTTGAAAATTTTATGCAAATATGCACCATCTGCATATGTTGTACCGGTAAGCATCAATAATTCTTGGAAAATGGTAAAGTTTGGTTTTTTTCCTGTTGGTTTAGGAAATCATCTGAAGTTTACAGCTCATCCAGCTTTAGCTGTTAAAGATTATAAGTTTGAAGAGCTGATGGAGATTACTGAAAAAGCAGTTAAAGAAGGAATAAATGAATATAAACAGGTTTAAGTTTTAGTCCGAGCTAAAACGTACAACCCAAATCTATAATAAGTAATGTCTATAAAAAACATTAGATTAGAAGTAATGCAGTTTTTGGAAAAAAACGTGGATAGCTTCGTTGAACAGTATTTAATTCCAGTGGAAAAAATTTGGCAGCCGTCGGATTTCTTACCAGATTCTCAAGGAGAAAATTTCTTTGAAGAGGTAAAAGAATTACGCGAGATTGCTAAAGAACTTCCGTACGATTTCTGGGTTACACTTGTTGGTGATACAATCACAGAAGAGGCTTTGCCTACATATGAGTCATGGTTAATGGATGTTGAAGGAATAGATCAGCAAGAAGAAGGCCAAGGAAACGGTTGGGCAAAGTGGGTAAGACAATGGACTGGAGAAGAAAACCGCCACGGTGATCTTTTAAATAAATACTTGTATTTGTCTGGTCGTGTAAACATGCGTGAAATCGAAATGACTACACAGCACTTGATCAACGATGGTTTTGATATTGGAACTGGAACTGACCCATACAAAAACTTTGTATACACTAGTTTTCAGGAATTAGCAACCTATGTTTCGCACAATAGAGTAGCGCAGATGGCTAAGAAATTTGGCGATAACAAGTTGTCTAAAATGTGTAAAATGATTGCAGGTGATGAAATGCGTCACCACCATGCATATAGCGAATTTGTTACTAGAATTTTCCAAGTTGATCCAAGCGAAATGATGTTAGCTTTTCAATACATGATGAAGCAGAAAATCGTTATGCCAGCTCACTTTTTGAGAGAATCTGGTCAAAAAATCAGTACAGCTTTCGAACAGTTTTCTGATTCAGCTCAACGTATTGGAGTTTATACTGCAAACGATTATGTTGAAATCATGCAGAAATTAATCAACAAATGGGAGATTGATAAAATTGGCAATCTTTCTGATGAAGCAGAGAAAGCGCGTGATTATTTAATGAAATTGCCAGCGAGAATGGCAAAAATCTCAGAGAGAATTGTGATTCCTAAGGAATCGCACATTTTTAAATGGGTCGAACCTGCTAGACTTTAAATTTTAGATCTTAGAATGTAGATTTCAGATTCTTGAGTAGAACTTGGAATTTAAAATATTTGTAATTTGAAAAAAGCAACATTGTTGCTTTAAAACATATTTGTTGATTGTTGGAGATTTTAATCTTTGGCAATCAACATTTTTTTATAAACTGTAAAAACTTCTGTATGAGTGACTCAGCTTTAATTATTAAAACCATTGCTTTCGTAAAAGAAAAACTAAATGATGCCGAAGGCGGCCATGATTGGTTTCATATTGAACGTGTTTACAAAAATACGCTGCTGATTGCAAAAGAAACAGAATGTGATCTTACCATTGTACAATTAGGAGCATTATTGCACGATATAGCCGATAGCAAATTTCATAATGGAGATGAAACTATTGGACCAAAAACAGCAAGAGCGTTTTTAGAGGCCGAAAATGTTTCTGAGGATATAATTGCCCATGTGGTTAATATTATTGAAAATATCTCTTATAAAGGCGGAAATTTCGAAAGAAAGTTCTCTTCTGTCGAATTAGATGTTGTTCAAGATGCTGATCGTTTAGATGCAATTGGCGCCATTGGCGTTGCAAGAGCGTTTAATTACGGCGGATTTAAGAACCGAGCTTTACACAATCCAGAAATTGCTCCAATCACCAATATGACAAAAGAGGAGTATAAAAAGAACAACGCTCCAACTATAAATCATTTTTACGAAAAGCTATTACTTCTAAAAGATAAAATGAATACCGAAAAAGGAAAAGAAATAGCAGCTGAGAGACATCAGTTTATGGAAACTTTCCTTGCTCAGTTTTATGCAGAGTGGGAAGGATTGAAATAGGTTTTAATTTTGATTATAAAAAAACGGCTTTAGATTTAGAGCCGTTTTTTTATTTTATTATTTAAAGTAGTATAGCTCACATAGATTTATTATCTAAATTTTAAAAGGCACATTATTACAAAAGCAAATAAAAATCCAAATGAAAACCAAAGCAATCTCGTAATAGTGTTATTCCTAACTATCTCTCTTTTCTCAAATTTTGTCATTTTGAATGTATTTTGAATAATTCAAAAGTAATTTAACAGAGACAATGATTTTACCTATAACGGTTTTAAAAGCATTATAATAAGACTTTTTTTGTGCGGTTTTTAGTTTGGCTCAAGTCTTTTCATTTTGCTTCCTTCATTATTTACTTTTTTGAATAAATTTCTGAATCGTGTTTTTGAATTCCTTATTCTGCTCGTAATACAAAATATGTCCGCCATCAATAATCTTAACTTCTTGGTTTGGGAATTTAAACAAACGATAATGTTCTGGACCTATGTTGTTGTCTTTTGTTCCTGAGATTATTAAAGTTGGAACTTTAATAGAAGCCGTTTCTTTTGTAAAATCACTAAAATATAACGGTCCACTTAACGCATGCTGTGCAAATGAAGAGTTTCTTTTTTCACTGTTGTCAATGCTGTCCAATTTCTCAACATTTGCTCTATTGTCAGAGAGCATTTTATAATCTAGATCAGCTTTTTTAATTTGCTGTTTAGCTTCAAAAAAAGTATTTAATATTGAATCCTTGCTTTTTACAGGAAAATCTTTTCCAAGAGTTTTGCCCATAAAAGCGATTTGATTAAGAAGTGAATCGTTTATGTCAAGAGTAGAATTCAATAAAATTAAACCTTTTACATGTTGAGGATATTTTTCGGCATATTTAGTGGCTAAGATTCCTCCGAAAGAATGCCCAATTACAAATACCTTATCCGTCTTAAGATGAGCTCGGATTTCTTCAATATCATTAATCATTCTATCCATGCCATAATTGTTATCTGCAGGAGATCCAGATCTACCGCAACCTCTTTGGTCGAAATAGCATATAGTTAATTTATCTTCAAGTACATTTCCGCCAAATTCCTCAAAAGATTTGCTCCACGCGCCAGGACCACCATGAACAAAAATACAGACATCGCCTTTGCCTGAAACTTTCAGAAATAAAGGAACACCATCTGAAGTAGTAAATGAATTATTAGGAGTTTGTTTTGGATTTGCATTTTGACAAAATCCACTGAAACTTAAACATAAAAAGAAAAATAGAAAAGAGGCTCTTTGTATCATTTTTTAATAATTTGAAAGGTTAAAATTATCAAATTTTATGAAACTGCAGAGAAAAGAAAAAGCTTCAAATAGAAATTTAAATTCTACTTGAAGCTTTGTACCTATGAACCTTTGCACCTTTGTCCCTTCAACTAAGAACATCCACAATCAGTTCCGCCTCCGCAGTCTTTTTTCTTTTTCGATTTAAAGAAAAACTTTTTGATCAAAAAAGCAACTGCAATTCCTAATATGGCGAAGGCTATTATTTCTTGAAACATAACTTTTTATTTTAAAAGTTGATACGCAATTAATGCGGTAATATAAGCAAGACCACTCATGAAGACCAGTTGCATTGCAGGCCATTTCCATGAATTGGTTTCTTTTTTGGTAATCGCCAATGTACTGGCGCATTGCATAGCAAAAGCATAAAACAGTAGTAATGAAATTCCGGTGGCGAAATCAAATACTTTTTCTCCCGTATCTGGACGAACTTCTGCCTGCATTTTGCTTTTTATGGTCGATTCATTATCAGTATCTCCAACGCTATAAATGGTTGCCAATGTTCCAACGAAAACTTCACGGGCAGCAAACGAACTGATTAAGGCAATTCCGATTTTCCAATCGTAACCTAAAGGCTGAATTACAGGCTCAATTGCTCTTCCCATCAAACCGATATACGAATTCTCGAGTTTTTGAGAATTAACTTCATTTTCAAATTGTGTTTCATTTAGAGTAGTATTGGCAAATTTTTCTTTAACAATAGTCTCAGCCTCATTAAATTCTTTTCCAGGACCATAAGAAGCCAAGAACCATAAAATAACTGATATTGCTAAGATGATTTTACCTGCACCAAGAACAAATGCTTTGGTTTTTTCTACCACATTGATTCCGACGTTTTTGAAAAGTGGCATTTTATAATTTGGCATTTCAACAACAAAATAGGTTTTTGATTCTAATTTTAAAACCTTATTCAAAATGTTAGCCGATAAAATGGCCATAAAGAATCCTAAAATATATAAAGACATAAGTGTTAGTCCTTGAAGGTTCAATACTCCAAAAACTCTTTTACTCGGAATAACCAATGAAATAATAATCGCATAAACGGGCAATCTAGCCGAACAAGTCGTGAATGGCGTTACTAAGATCGTAATAAGGCGTTCTTTCCAGTTTTCAATATTTCGAGTCGCCATAATTGCCGGAATCGCACATGCAGTTCCTGAAATTAAAGGCACAACGCTTTTTCCTGAAAGTCCAAATCGGCGCATGATTTTATCCATTAAGAATACAACTCGGCTCATATAACCGCTTTCTTCCAAAATGGAAATGAACAAAAACAAGAACGCAATCTGCGGAATGAAAATAATAACTCCGCCAATTCCTGGAATAATTCCCTGCGAAAGCAAATCTGTCAAAATGCCGCTTGGAAGTTCTGCTGCAACCCAGCTGCTTAAAGAAGCAAAAGTGCTGTCAATGAAATCCATCGGAATAGTAGACCAGCTAAAAATCGATTGGAAAATCAAAAACAAAATAGCAAAGAAAATAACGTAACCAAAAACCTTATGCGTTAGAACTCGATCAATTTTGGCACGAATATCTTTCGCCATCGAAGCATCAATCTTTAAACCTTCTTTTAAAACATCATTGATAAACTGATATCTTTTGATGGTTTCTTTCTGCTGTAAACGCTTTAATTCTGAATGCGATTTGGTAAAAGTGCCTCTAATTTCGTTTCTATCTAAATTTAAAAAATTGACATCTTGCGTAATTACCAGCCACAATTTGTACATCAATTGATTTGGAAAGGCTTTTTGCAGTTTTTCAAAGTAATCAGGGTCAATTACAGAAGCATTTAAGCAAGGTTCGTGTGTAATATTTTTATAAGAAACTATGAGTTCTTTTAATTCCTCGATTCCTATGCCTTTTCTCGAACTTACTAAAGCAATTTTTGTTTTTAGTTTTTCTTCTAAATACGGAATATCCAAAGAAATTCCTTTTCGTTCCATACGATCAGACATATTGATGACCAAAATCGTCGGAATTTCAAGGTCTTTTATCTGTGTGTAAATCAGTAAATTTCGTTTCAGATTTTCAACATCTGTTACGACAACTGCTACATCTGGGTATAATTTATCGTTTTTGTTTAATAAAAGTTCGATTACTACACTCTCGTCCATCGAACTGGCATTCAAACTATATGTTCCTGGTAAATCTAGAATATTGGCTTTAACATTATTGGGCAACTTGCAAAAGCCCATTTTTTTCTCAACCGTAATTCCAGGGTAATTTCCAACTTGCTGGTTAAGTCCTGTTAATTGATTAAAAACAGAAGTTTTTCCAGTATTTGGATTTCCGATAAGGGCAACATTGATATTTTGAACACTCATTACAAATTGGTTTTGATAAGTTCAACTTCAATTTCACGAGCTGTTTCAATACGGATTGCGACATGTGAACCGTTAATGTCTAAATATAATGGATCACCAAAAGGAGCAACCTGCAATAATTCAACTAAGCTGCCAGGAAGACAACCCATTTCTAATAATTTCAGTGGAACAAGATCGATATCAAAATCTTTGATAATGGCTTTTTCGCCTTTTTTCAGAGTGTGTATTGTATTTTGCAAGCTTATTTAGATTGAATTTAGATTGCAAAAGTAGGCAATTATTCTTTATTTCAAGGTATTTAACACCTCCACAAATGCTAAAAGTTTCTAAAAATAAGGGATTTTACTCTTGAGAAAGGAATTCGATGTCTTCCAAAAGACGTTTTATGTCTTCTTTGTTTGTTCCATCATAAAAACCTCTAACGCGACGCTTTTGATCAACCAAAACAAAATTCTCGGTATGCACCATATCATAAAGCTGATCTGGTCTTCCCATTTTTACAGCCAAATACGATTTTCTGGCCATTTTGTAGATTTCTTTTTTATCGCCAGTAACTAGATTCCATTTGCTGTCTACAACACCGTATTTTATAGCATAAGCTTTTAATACAGAAACGCTATCCACTTCAGGGAAAACAGTATGAGAAAGCAGCATTACTTTTGGATTATTTAAAACTGCTTTCTGAACGTCAACTAAATTGGTTGACATTTTCGGGCAAATCGATCCGCAGGTTGTAAAGAAGAAATCAGCAACATAGATCTTTCCTTCGTAATTTTTCTGTGTAATCGTATCGCCATTTTGATTGATGAAAGAAAAATCGGCAATTGTGTGGTATTTGCTTTTATACTGAATTGTACTGTCTACCAATTCAGGATTTACGTCAGCTGGATTGTAAATCGGAAGCGTCTTTTTAGGTTTCAACGCAGAGTAAAACAAAGATATCGTAACAACCGAAAATACTATTAAAACAATAAAGAATTTGCGGTATTTGTATAAAAGCGATTTCATAAAAATAATTTGGCGCAAAAATACAAAAAGCAGATTTTAAAAACTTTACTGTATTATTTTTTTAACAGGCTTTTGTAACTTTTAATTGTAACTGTAGACCTATATCCCAGTGTTTAATTTCTATTTGTGACATTTATATGCCTTTTTGGTTTTACAGTTAGAATTTTAACACAATTTTTGAAATAATAACAATACGTTTGTATTTTCCATTAAACTATAACTTTTTATGAAAAAACAATTTGCTAAACCTGTGTTTGGTGTTATATCTGCGATGTTTGCAGTAACTGCAGCTCAAGCTCAAGCGCCAAAGGAACCAGGTATCAATGTATCGTATATGGATACGAAAATCAGCCCAAGTCAGGATTTTTTCAAATATGTAAACGGAACTTGGCTTGAAAAAACAGAAATTCCAAGTGATCGTACAACATGGGGAAGTTTTAATGAACTAATTAAAAGAACCGACAAAGATGTGATGGAGGTTTTAAAAGAAGCCTCTAAAAATCCGAAATACAAATCGAATACAGATCAGGGAAAAGCGGTTAATTTATTCAACACTTATTTAGATTCTATCGGAAGAAATAAGAAAGGAATCGAACCTTTAAAACCATATCTGAAAAAAATTGACGCAATTAAAAACATTGCTGATGTTCAGAATTATTTGGTTGAAATGGAAAAAGAAAGCAATGCTGGATTTTTCGGAATTTACATTGGAGCTGATGATAAAGACAGTTCTAAAAACTCTGTAAATTTAGGACCAAGTCAATTAGGACTTCCTGATAAAGATTATTACACTTCTGATGACAAAGATTCTAAAGAAAAACGCGCTAAATATGAATTGCATGTTGCAAGAATGCTACAGTTTATTGGAGAATCTCCAGAAAAAGCAAAACAAAGCGCTACTGAGGTTTTAGCTCTTGAAACAGAATTATCAAAACCAAGATTAAACAGAGTTGAAAGAAGAGACAGCCGTTTGCAATACAACCCGATGACAATTGCTGAACTTCAAAAATTAACTCCAGCCATTAAATGGAATGAATATTTTGCTGGTTTAGGAATTACTAAATTAGAGACTGTAATTGTAAACGAGCCTAAATATATGACGGCTTTACAAACTGTTTTCAAAGAAAACAAAGTGGCACAATGGAAAGAATATCTGAAATGGGATTTGATTAACGGTAATGCGGGCAAACTGACAACCGAAATTGATAATGCTAATTTTGATTTTTACAGCAAAACATTAAGAGGCGCTATAAAACAGCTGCCGGCTGAAGAAAGAGCGCTTAATGTGGTTAACGGAAATGTTGGTGAAGCTCTTGGAAAGCTTTATGTAGAAAAAGTTTTTCCTGCTGAAGCTAAAACCAAAGCGGTTGATATGATTCATAATGTTATTACGGCTTACCAAAATCGCATTAACAATCTAAGCTGGATGTCTAAAGACACTAAAGCAAAAGCAATCGAAAAGTTGAACAAAATAACTATTAAGGTTGGATATCCTGATAAATGGAAAGATTACTCGGCTTTAGAAATTAAAAGCATCGCAGAAGGAGGAAGCTATTTTGAGAATTCTAAAAACTTAGCGTTATGGAGATTTAAGAAAAGCGTAGACAAATTGTCTAAACCTGTTGATAAAACAGAATGGCATATGTCTCCGCAAACAGTAAATGCTTATTATAACCCATCTTATAACGAAATTGTATTCCCAGCCGCAATCTTACAGCCGCCTTTCTACAATTATCAAGCTGACGAAGCAGTTAATTATGGTGGAATTGGTGCCGTAATCGGACATGAGATTTCTCACGGATTTGATGATTCTGGCGCACGTTACAATGCTGAAGGAAATTTAGTTGACTGGTGGACAGAAGATGATTTGAAACAATTTACGACTTTAGGAAATGATTTAGCAAATCAATACAGTGCTCTTGAGCCATTGCCAGGAGTTCATGTCGATGGTCATTTTACACTAGGTGAAAATATTGGAGATTTAGGTGGAATCAATGCTGCATTTGATGGTTTGCAATTGTATTTGAAACAACATGGAAATCCAGGTTTAATTGACGGATTTACACCAGAACAACGTTTCTTTATTTCTTGGGCTACTGTTTGGAGAACAAAATCTAGAGACGAAGCGATCAAAAACCAAGTAAAAACAGATCCGCACTCTCCTGGAATGTACAGAGCTTATGTGCCGATTCAAAATGTTGATGCTTTCTATAAAGCTTTCGATATTAAGAAAGGTGATAAAATGTACGTTGAACCAGAAAAACGAGTTAAAATCTGGTAATTCATTTTAATGCTAAAAAAGGGCGGTTCCGACTTTCGGAACCGCCCTCTTGCGTTATTATTTTGAGAGAATAAAAGATGTTCCTATGGAACATCTTGCAATTATTTTAAATTACTGTAAATGTAAGCTTCAATTGCTTTTAATTCCTCATCAGACATGGTCTTTGTTATGGCAAAATTGGTTTTCATAACCTCAAACTGACTCGGATCAACAATTGGTTCTGCGTTTCCTTTTAAGAAAGTAACGATATTACCATTTTTGTCTTTGTACGTTTTGGCAATTTCTTTAATGCTCGGTCCAACCACTTTTTGATCCGGCTGATGACATGCGTAACAATTTCCTGTGCTTTCAAATATTTGTTTTCCTAATTCCTCTGGACTTTTGGCTTTCGCCGATTCTCCTTCAGCAACCGATTCAGTTGCTGTATTTGCTGGCTCAGAAGTATCTTTTTTGCAAGAAGCAAAGGCTAAAACTGCAGATAAAAATAAAATCTTTTTCATGTTACTTCTTTAAAAGTATTGCTGCTTCTTTAGCAAAATAAGTCGAAATAAGATTAGCGCCCGAACGTTTGATGCACATTAATTGTTCCATCATAATTTTATCGTGATCCAACCATCCTCTTTCCGATGCCGCTTTAATCATGGCATATTCTCCAGAAACCTGATAAACGGTTACAGGAACATGTACTGTATTTTTTATTTCGCGAACAATATCCAAATAAGCAATTCCAGGTTTTACCATAACCATATCTGCACCTTCTTCAACATCAGACAACGCTTCTTTGATTGCTTCAATACGGTTGGCGTAATCCATTTGATATGTTTTTTTGTCTTTTGGAACCACAACATCAGCTTCTCTTGGAGCAGAATCTAAAGCATCTCTAAACGGACCATAAAAAGCAGAAGCATATTTAGCAGAATAACTCATAATTCCAACATTCTGAAATCCGGCAGCATCTAAACCTTCGCGAAGGCGTAAAACACGTCCGTCCATCATATCGCTTGGTGCAACAAAATCGGCACCAGCTTCTGCGTGAGAAACAGCCATTTTTACTAAAGCATCAACTGTGCTGTCGTTTTCTACATCGCCATTTGTTATAATGCCATCATGACCGTAAATAGAATATGGGTCCAAAGCCACATCTGGCATAACGATCATTTCTGGACAAGCCGCTTTTATGGCACGAATGGCTTGTTGCATTAATCCGTTAGGATTCCAAGCCTCTTTACCAGTATTATCTTTTAGGTTTTCGCTAACTTTTACATAAATATTTACGGCGCGAATCCCTAAATCATAAAGTTCTTTTACTTCTTCAACTGTTAAATCTATAGATCTTCTGAAAATTCCAGGCATTGACGGAATTTCGACTTTTACATTTTCTCCTTCAGCAATAAACATTGGAAACATAAAATCCGATGGACTTAAACTGGTTTCACGTACTAAAGAACGAATCGATTCATTTACTCTTAATCTTCTGCCTCTTTGTAATGGGAACATATAAATTTAGATTTTAGATTTTAGATTTCAGATTTTAATCTGAATTTGAAAACAGATTGATAAACCCTTATTCTAAAATTGAAGTTGTTTTTTATTTTTTTGAAGTTTGTCTCACTTTTTAATGAGTGGCGCAAAGTTAAAGAAAAAGGAACAGAATAAGGCCTTTAGCTTGTTGTAGAATCCGTTAATATTATCTAAAAATTTTGATTTATATTGTTTGAACTAAAGCATGGTTTTTCAGAATATTCCATCTAAATTTGTAAAATGAAGAAAATTCTCGCTTTATTTTGCTGTTTACTCTTAACAAGTTGTTTTGAGATTACAGAAAGAATCAAACATCACGACGATCAAAGTGGTGAATATACACTGATGATTGATTTTTCTAAATCTTGGTTCAAAACCAAATCTGCCATTTGGCTAGAAGAAGTCGATGGCGTAAAAATTCCGAACGAACAAGAAATTACACAGAAATTGGAAGATTTTAAGGCGAAAGCTGTAAAAATCGACGGGATTTCGAATGTAACAACCAAAACAGATTTTGATAATTATGTTTTCATTATCAAACTCAATTATACAAACCTAAAAGCGTTAAATGCTGTTGTCAATACAATCAACAATCAGCGCGATCAGATTCACTTTAGCGGAAGCGGCAAAACTTTCGAAAGAATTGCTTCGTATCCCGTTCCCGAAAAAGTAGTAAACGACCCGAAGAAAAAGAAAGATCTCGAAGAAGCCAGCATTATTTCTATTTATACTTTCGATAAAGATATTGTAGCTGTAGACAATGCAAACAGCAAAATTTCCAAAAACAAAAAGACCGTTTTTTTAAAACAAAGTATGTACAGTGTTTTTAAGAAATCGACTTTAATGAATAATACCATCCAATTAACGCCTTGATTTTATGAAGCATTTTTACACTCTAATTTTTCTATTTGCCACGTATTTTACTTTTGGACAAACGAGTCCAGACAAATACGATTATTTTGTACAGTTTAACGGAAATCAGCTTTCTAAAAAAGTCAGCATAGATGAAGTGCTGAATCATTCGATTATTACGAAATACACCAGCAAAAAACCTGATTTTGATCTTCGCCAATATACATCGATCATTCAATTGGATCAAAAAATTACAATTCATGGAAATTTCTTAGATAGCGTTCCGTTTTATCAGGTTACCATTCCAATAAAAAACAAGGAAGCAGTAAGACAATATCTGATTGAAAAACAAGGAGCAAATGATAAGAATGGTACAATTGAAGAATTCGGAAAATATGCTGTTTTTACACCAAGCGGTTTAAAGAGGTCATTTGTATGGAATGATAATTATTTGATCATATTTGAATTAACAAAAAGGCTTCCTGCTAAGTTTTACGCTTCTCCAGAAGGACCTCCTGTTTTAAATGATACGATTATAACTACTGATACGTATGAAGAAACAGTAACTATAGAAGTACCGAAAGGATATGACATTCAAGAAGCGCCAAATCCGCCAAAAATAGCAGAACCATCTGTAATGCGTGATGAACCTATGGTGGCTGATGTACCAGCCGGATTAGCAGAGACGACGGAACAAGATTATCTGTACGATGGAAATCCTTATGAAGAATATACAGCTGAACAAGCAGAGTTTGATAAAAAACTGGCTGAACAGCAAAGAGAAATTATAAAAGGCTTATTTGAAAATGGTTTTACAGCGCCAAGTTTTTCAAAAATAAATATGTCGGCAGATATTTCGTCTTGGGTAAATTATGGTGGATTCATGTCTAGTTTCTATTCATTGTACAATTATCCTATGGCTTTATTTGGCGGTTATGATAAATACCTGCCCTTTCAGAAGAACTTTGGAAATTTTGTAAAAGGCATCAATTTGGATTTCTATTTTGATAATGATAATTCCCGAATTGAGGAAGTGGTTGAATATGCTCCAGAGATTGCTGCCGTTGTAAGCAAAATCAGCGATAGAAAAATCAACAAAAACATTTTTAATTATTTCCCCACTGAAAAACCTTTAGGCTATATTTCGTATCATGCCAATACAAAAGCGGCACTTGAAAACTTTCCGTCATTAATGTCAGAATTATTTCAGAATCCGAAATTTGCGAAGGAAGATATTACACTAATTACAGATCTGATTTCTACAATTGTTGATGAAGAAGCAACAGCAAAGCTTTTTGACGGCGATTTAAGCGCTTTTTTATACGATACAAAAGAAGTTGAGGTAATGACCAAAAAGTATGATTATGACGAGAATTATGAAGAAAAAATAACGGAGGAGAAAGTGAAAAAAGATATTCCGCTGTTTTCTGTGATTTTTACTTCTACGCATCCAACTTTTGGAGATAAATTATTGCAATTGGGGGTTCGCAAAAAAATGCTGATTCCAAATGGGAATTCATATATGATTGCAGGTACGAAAGAATATGGCGATATTTTTATTATGAAAGAAAAAGACGTAGTAATTGTTGCCAATACAAAAGCGTATTTTGGAGCAGGAAATGGTTCTTTTGCTAAAGGTGCGAAGAAAGATTTGAGTAAAAATTACATTTCTGGAAAATTGGATATTGCGCAAACTGTGAAAACATTTGGTAAAAAAGCAAAAGATTCAGAATTGGATCGAATGACTAAAATTTCATCTCAGTTTTCAGATATATCGATAGAATCTCCTAAAAAACTAATTGACAACAAATTGAAATTCGTTTTTAAACTAAACTCTTTTAAGTCTGATAAAAACATCATTTTGCAGACATTAGATTTAGCCGATGAAATGACTTCTAAATAATAGAAAAAAAATCCCTGATGCAAGAATGTTTCAGGGATTTTTTTATGTTCTAAATTGTATTTTATTAAGTGATTGAAGCCTGATAAATACCTTTGATGGTTTCTTTTAATTCAGCATTAAATTCTTCATCAGATTGGCCAGCGTAAAGTCCTTCAGACAATGCTCTAGAAAAACTGGCAATTAATCCGTGGTTTTGTGAGAGTTTTTGATTTGCTTCTTCGCGAGAATAGCCGCCAGAAAGCGCTACAACACGAACCACGTGCGGATCTGAAATAAGATCGCTGTAAAAATCGTTTACGGTCGGAATCGAAAGTTTTAGCATTACTTTTACATCTTTATCCAATAAATGAAGCTGTTTTTGGATTTCTTCTTTCAGAATCTGTTCCGATTTTTCTTTATCAGCACTGTAAATATCTACTTCAGGTTCTATAATTGGAATTAAACCTTTACTAAAAATTTGTTTTCCTATTTCAAATTGCTGACTAACAACATCGCGTATTCCTTCGGTATTGGCTTCTTTAATGACAGAACGCATTTTAGTTCCAAAGATATTTCGTTCTACAGCGCGATCTAGTAATTCGTCCAAACCAGAAATGGGTTTCATTAATTGTACGCCATTTGCAAGATCTGCTAGCCCTTTATCTACTTTCAGAAAAGGAATAATATGTTTTTTATCCCATAAATAATCGGCTGTCCATTGTCCATCGATTTTACGATCCATTGTATTTTCAAACAAAATAGCACCGAGAATATATTGGCTATCAAAAGCAGGACTTTTAATAATTCTAGTTCTCATTTCATGTACAAGAGTGTACATTTCTTCGTCATTTGTATATTGATTTTCTTCAACGCCATATTGCGATAATGCTTTTGGTGTGCTGCCACCGCTTTGGTCAAGTGCAGCGATAAATCCTTTTCCAGAATGCATGAGATTTAATTGTTCTGTATTCCTATTTCCCATAATAATGAATTTTAGTTTTTCGTAAATCTCTGTAATTTAAGCATTTTTGTTGGGCTTTCAGTTTATTTCAGATTAAGATTTCTCAAAGTCCAATTTTTTCATTGACCTTGTCATAAACTTCTTTTACTTTTTTCGGAGGATCAAATCGGTAACCAATAGACAATTTTACAGTAGAAATATTATCATTCAATCGTGGATCGACTTTATCGTCTTGCGCAAAAGCTACTGTGTTGATGCTGGCAAAACCAAAAAATCGGTCTTTGTTATAAGCTAGTTTTAAATTGAAGTCGGCTTGGTATAAAGCTGAGGTTTCTTTATCAATAATATTAAGTCCGCCACCCAAAGCAAGTCCTGCACCAATTAAAACCCGATCACTGATTACGAAATTGTAAAAATAGGAGGGAGCAAGCGTTAAGACATACAAATCTCCAGGAGACGAATCGGGAGTGTTTAAGTCTAAGTTTGTATAATAAAAAGAGAACGACGGAATGAAACTTCCAGAACTTTTAGTCTGCCATTCGTTTTGGCTTACCAATGTTCTAAAAGAGAATTTATCATTGAAAACATAAGAAGTGGATCCGCCAATTTTTGTGGTACGCATGTGAGGCAACTGAGCCGTAATGTTATCATCACTAATATAAAATCCTTTTTGATTGATAAAAGTGAAAGACTGCATCCATTTTTTATAGTAAAAACGCGTATTGAAATTGAAGTTTTTTGAATGAGAATCGCCTTTATTCTGACTTAGAAATTTGGGAGCAAAACCAATTGTAATATCAATGATTTTATAATTTAAAGTAAAACCAATCTGTTCTCTTCGATTTGGAATTAGATTCACATACGTTTTCGAATCTTGACCTGAAGCAATTTGAAAACTATTGGAAGTATCTAGATAATAAACGCTAGCAGTAATTTTATCATTGTATGATTTAAAATACGGATTTTGCAAGGAATCATTTTGGGCAAAACACCCAAAAATGTTGATGAAGAATATGGCGTAAATTAGTTTCAAGATCATGTGGTATTTTAGAAATGCTTCGGAGAAGCAGAATATTTATTGCAATTATAATAATCGAATAAGATTTGAAGCTCCAGCGGAGCGACATAAAAAATTAAACGTCATCAAAAATATATTCATTTTTAAAATCAATATTGAATAATTTTAGAAACACAATATATTCTTCTTTGAATGTTTTGGTTTTATGATGTTCTTCTTGATTTTCAATGTACTTTATAACATTTGCCAATTGTGAATGACCATACGAGAAAGCACCAAAACCAGTTTGCCATTCGAATTTTCCATTAATCCATTTTTGTTCATTTATGAATTTGGAAGAGCTTGATTTAATATCTCGCACCAAATCTGATAATGAAACATTTGGTTTTATTCCAACTAAGATATGAATATGATCTGGCATTCTGTTTATTGCAATCAGTTTTTGTTTCTGATTGGTAATAATTCCTGTAATGTATTTATAAATTTCATCTTTCCATTTTTTCGAAATTAGGTTCTGTCTTCCTTTTACAGCAAAAATGATTTGGACATATAATTGAGAGTCTGTGTTTGCCATATGTCTAATTAAAAATATTAAAAAGTAAATCTAAACAATAAACCTAATTGTAGGATAAATATTTCTTTTTTGTTTAAAGCAAATATGTCGCCCCTCTGGGGCTTTGTGTTAGAGGATGTAAAATGTTCTATAAATATTTCGCTTCTCCGAAGCTTCTTTATTAATAGTCTAGAATTTTGCAGGAACTAGTCGTATATAAAAAAATGCTCCAGCGGAGCAAAATATTTATAGAAGTGAATCGACAAAAAAAAAGAAGCCCCAGAGGGGCGACATAATAATTATCAAATTAAATAAATTTTTAGACTACGAAATCCACTCACGCGGATTTGTCAATACATTGATCAATTTTTCTTCTTCGCTTCCTGCTTCTGGATGATGATCGTAAACCCATTGCACGTGCGGAGGCAAACTCATCAAAATACTTTCAATTCTTCCATTCGTTTTTAAGCCGAATAAAGTGCCTTTATCATGAACAAGATTAAACTCAACATAACGTCCACGACGGATTTCTTGCCAGTTTCTTTGTTCTTGAGTATAAGGAAGATTTTTTCTTTTTTCTACAATTGGTACATAAGCTTCAAGGAAACTATTGCCAACTTCGGTTACAAAATCGTACCAGTTTTCCATTGACATCGATTCATTTGCTTTGCAATAATCAAAGAACAAACCGCCAAGTCCGCGCGCTTCATTTCTATGTGCGTTCCAGAAATACGAATCGCATTGTTTTTTATATTTCGGATAAAATTCTGAATTGTGTTTGTCGCAAGCTGTCTTACAAGTCTGATGAAAGTGAATTGCATCTTCTTCAAACAAATAATAAGGTGTTAAATCTTGTCCGCCACCAAACCATTGTTCGATCACATTTCCTTTTTCATCGTACATTTCGAAATATCGCCAATTGGCGTGCACAGTAGGAACCATCGGGCTTTTCGGGTGAATTACCAAACTTAATCCGCAGGCGAAGAAATCAGCTTCGCCAACGCCAAACATTTTTTGCATCGTTTCTGGAAGTTTTCCGTGAACAGCTGAAATATTTACACCACCTTTTTCAAAAACATTTCCGTTTTCAATAACGCGAGTTCTCCCACCACCGCCTTCAGGACGTTTCCATAAGTCTTCACGGAATTTTGCAGTTCCGTCAACAGCTTCTAATCCAGCACAAATCTGGTCTTGTAAATTTTGTATGTATGCGTAAAATTTGTCTTTCATGATTTTATGTATTCTGATTTAAGAAGTCCGAAGTAAACGGTATTTTGCAAAGCGCCATCACCATTTCTAAACTCATCTCTTAAAATTCCTTCTTGTTTAAAATTGTGTTTCAATGCAATTCGCTGACTTGCCAAATTGATTTCAGATGTGCAAATAAAAACTTTGTTCATCATTAATTCGTTGAAACAAAAATCAAGTGCATCAGAAACCATTTTTGTGGTAATTCCTTTTCCTTGATAATCTTCATCGATAAAATATCCTAATTCACATTTAGAAATTCGATAATCGATGGTTTTTACGCATAGATAACCCATTAAATCTTGGGTATTTGAGTCTCGCGCAAAGAAAAAATATCCTTCCTTATTCTTTTCCTTGTCCTTATTGAAAGCAATAAATTGTTTCGTCTTTTCTGAATTTTCACAATAAGATAATGTAAGCGGAAAAGTTTGTTTAATATGATTTTTATTCTTTTCGATAAGATTAAAAAAATCTTGAGGAACAATCGTATTAATGGTTTCTGTTTTCCAATCTGTAAAACTCATCTTTATTTGTTTTTTAGGGAATTAATTTTAGTATTAATTCCAAAAGAAAAAACCTTGCTTTCAGCTTGAATATATTGATAAACTGCTAAAGCTTTTTCCTTAAAATTGTAATTTTCGTCTTTTGAAAGTTCCATCAAAATATCGGCAAATTGCTCTAATTGCTCCCAATCAAAATGAAGACGCATTAATAACGTGATTAATTCTTTGTTCGAATAATCGATTAGTGTTTCAATGCTTAATGCGAATTCTTTTAATTGATTTTCTATGTCTGTTTCTTGTGAAGCATTCAATGGATAAGGTACAAAGACAAGAGTTCGTAACGTTTTGAGAACGTTATCAATTCTTATTTTTTCTTCGTCTCGTAAACCTTTGTTGAGCATTTTTTTGATCTCCTGCAAGGTTTTCAAAACCTTGTAGGTATTTGTTATTAAACTTAAATACTTTATATAAACCTACAAGGTTTGAAAACCTTGCAGGAGAAGTTGAAATTATTCAAAAGTGTAAGTTTCATTTAAAAACTCATTCTTTTGATTATGGCAAAAAACGAAATTTTCTAAATCTCCAAATAGAGTTAGAACTTCATCTCGTTCTATTTTTGTTTCTCGACTTGATAAAAAGGCTTGATAAGATGAAAATCTAAAACCTTTAAAGTCTAAATCGAAATGATGTTTCGGATTTAAATGAACGTAAAGAATAAGTCGTTTTAGATAATTTTCATCTTTTAACTTTATTCTTTTAAAATGTTTTTCAAATAAACTTCCTGTTCTATTGGTCTGTTTATTGAATGCTTTCGCGTAAGAATTAAATAAATTTGAAAATGCTTGTGAACTTCTTTTTCTTCAACGTTCAATTGAATAACTAAATGAAAGTGATTATTCATTAGACAATAAGCAAATGTGGATATTTTATCCTCCAAATATTTTGCTAATTGCTTTAAGAAATAGAGCTTATTAGCATAATTTTCAAAAATGTTTGTTTCGTTAATTCCGCGATTATAAATATGATAATAACAATCTTTTTGTAATATTTCAAGCTTCATTTTTAATTTGCCTTATATTTTTTGTAAGTTTTTACTGCGAATATAAAAACAACTTTTAAACCTACAAGGTTTTGGAAACCTTGCAGGAAGTCAACTTAAAACCATCAACTAATTAATTTCCGTATTCCTTCACAGCGTCAATAAACGCTTTTGCGTGATCTACAGGGATATTTGGTAAAATTCCGTGACCTAAATTTACGATATATTTATCTTTTCCGAACTCATCGATCATTTCCTGAACCATTTTCTTGATAGTCGGAATTGGAGAAAGCAACCTTGAAGGATCAAAGTTTCCTTGTAAAGTAATGTTTCCACCAGACAAATAACGAGCGTTTCTTGCTGTGCAAGTCCAGTCAACTCCAAGAGCAGAAGCTTTACTTTTCCCCATTTCACCAAGAGCAAACCAGCATCCTTTTCCGAAAACAATAACTGGAGTAATTTCAGCTAAAGCATCAACAATTTGGTTGATGTATTTCCATGAAAATTCTTGATAATCAACAGGAGAAAGCATTCCTCCCCAAGAATCAAAAATCTGAACGGCATTTACTCCCGATTTTACTTTTTCTTTTAAGTATAAAATAGTGGTATCGGTGATTTTTTGCAATAAGGTATGCGCCGCAACTGGATTTGAAAAACAGAATCCTTTTGCTGTATCAAAGCTTTTAGAGCCTTTTCCTTCAACAGCGTAGCAGAAAATTGTCCAAGGTGAACCTGCGAAACCAATTAAAGGTACTTCATCGTTCAGCATTTCTTTAGTCAATTTCACAGCGTCAAAAACGTAACCTAAAGTTTCATTTACATCTGGAACAAAAACTTGATTTACTTGTTCCATTGTACGGATTGGATTTGGAATAATCGGACCTAAATTATCTTTCAATTCCACGTGAATTCCCATTGCGCGAGGCACTACCAAAATATCAGAAAATAAAATTGCAGCATCTGGAGCAATTCGACGAATTGGCTGCACTGTAATTTCAGCAGCTAATTCTGGAGTTTCGCAACGCGTAAAAAAGTCATATTTATCACGAAGTTCTCTAAATTCTGGTAAATATCTTCCTGCTTGACGCATCATCCATACTGGTGGACGTTGAACTGTTTCTCCTTTTAATGCTCTTAAAAATAGGTCGTTTTTTAACATCTCTTATTTGTTTTTCCTGCAAGGTTTTCAAAACCTTGTAGGTATTGTTTGTTGATTTATATTTAAACCTGCAAGGTTTTGAAAACCTTGCAGGGCACTGTAAAGATTATTTATATTCGTGAATTACATCTTCAATCACATCTTCAATTGTGGGCTGATCTGCGACGATGATATTCTTTGTGATTTTTGACAAAGCTTCTGCGGTGGTGTCACCAATGCAAAAGCAGATTTGTTTATTGATCGTATTATGTTTCAGATAACTTTTTACTCCAGACGGACTAAAAAACAAAATCGCTTCTGGGTTTGCTTTTATTTTCTGAGGTTGAAGCGTAGTTTCGTAAACCTGAATTTCATTGAATTTAATTCCGTTTTCTTTTAAAGCTTCTGGCAAAGTGTCTCGTCTTAAATTGCCGCTGAAAAAAGTATAGCTTTCATTGCCATAAATCAAAGTGATAATTTCAGCCAAATCTGCAGCGTAACCCGTGTAAGCTACTACATTAAAGCCATTATCACTTAAAAGCGTTTTGGTTTTAAGTCCAACGCAATACACATTTTTTTTCTTTAACTGCTCTGAATTAGGATGAGATAAAACACTATGAACAGCATTCTGACTTGTAAAAATTAGACTTTCGTTGAGGTCTTTTAATTCGAAAGGTTTATTTTCGGTTTTAATAAAATCGGCTTCAATTAATTCAACGCCATATTTCATTAGCTCTTGTTTATGAAGAGGAGATAATATTTTTGTAGATACTATTTGAACTGGGTTTGCCATTATTTTTTCAGAGTTTCTTTAATCTGCTTCATTAATTCCGTTCCTCCATTATTCAAGATTTCCTGAGCACAGTTAAAACCTAGTTTTTTCCATTCCGAAATATCAACGGTTTTATTGATTTCTAGTTTTTGTTTTCCATCAATAGAAAGTAAAACACCTTGAAAATGTAGTGTGTCCTCATCTTCATTATACGTTACTAAAGCTCCAATTGGGGCAGTACATCCACCTTCAAGCGTTCTCAAAAACTGACGTTCTATGTAAGTACAGATTTCAGTTTCGATATCATTTAACTGAGAAAGCGCATCCAAAGTATAATTGTCGTTCTCCATTGCCACAACCAACATTGCTCCTTGTGCCGGAGCAGGAATCATCCAATCTAAATTGATGAAATTTTCTGGTTTTAAGTTGATTCGTTCCAAACCTGCAGCTGCAAAAACAGCTCCGTCCCAATTATTATCTTGTAGTTTTTGCATACGAGTATTTACGTTTCCGCGTAAATCTACAACCGTGTGATTTGGATATTTGTTAAACCATTGCGCCTGACGTCTAAGACTTCCGGTCGCAATAGTGCTTGGATTTGTAAAATCAGGATTTCCTTTATGGACTAAAATATCTAGAACATTGGCTCTTGGCAAAACCGCACCTTGAACGATACCTTTTGGTAAAGCCGTTGGAACATCTTTCATAGAATGCACAGCAATATCAATATTGCCATTGATCATGGCAATGTCTAGCGTTTTGGTGAAGATTCCTGTGATTCCTAATTCGTAAAGAGG
The DNA here is from genome assembly GCF_003254545.1 of Flavobacterium tistrianum. Taxonomy (GTDB): domain Bacteria; phylum Bacteroidota; class Bacteroidia; order Flavobacteriales; family Flavobacteriaceae; genus Flavobacterium; species Flavobacterium tistrianum. The sequence goes on along the minus strand of NZ_QJRH01000072.1, from coordinate 129,353 downwards.
TTTATCCAGAATAATGTCACCTTGAGATTTTACCGCAACAATTGAAGTTTTGTAACCCAAATCGTTTAGTTTTTTTTCTACAGTGTGTGCTTGCCAAAGTGCTAATTCGCTGTCGCGCGTTCCTATTCTGATTGTTTTTTCTGCCATGGTTTTGTATTAAAATTTTACCATTAAGACATTAAGTGAATTAAGATTTAAAAACTTAACTTTCTTAATGTCTTAATGGTAAAACTAAAATTAAGATGCTTTTATTTTGAAGACTTTTTCGATCCATTCGATGCTTTCATCGACCATGGTATCGTCGTCTTTTAAATGATTTGCAAAATGAGTAGTGATTTTCTGAATGATTCGGTTGCTGATGATTTCAGCTTGTTCTTCATTAAAATCGGCAATTTTTTTACTTTGAAAATCTAATTCCGAAGCTTTGATCGCATTCAGTTTTTCTTTTAAAGCATTAATCGTTGGCGCAAATTTTCTGCCTTTCATCCAGGTAATAAATTCGTCTTTAATTTCTTCGATGATCGCTTCAGCAGCCGGAATGTGTAATTTTCTGTTTTCTAGAGTTTCATCTGTCAACTGAGACAAATAATCCATGTGGATCAACGTTACTCCTTCTAATTCCTCGACATTCTCATGAACGTTCTTTGGAATCGATAAATCCAGAATCAATAAAGGTTTTTTCAGATTCAGAATCGCTTTGTCAACCGTTGGATTCTGTGCGCCTGTTGCAACAACTACAACATCGGCTTTTTGAAGTTCTAAATGTAATTCAGAGTAATCTTTAACAATCAAATTTAATTTTCCTGCTAACTTCTCGGCTTTATCTTTAGTACGGTTGATCAAAGTGATATGCTCGTTTTTAGTATGTTTTACTAAATTCTCACACGTATTTCTTCCAATTTTTCCAGTTCCAAAAAGCAAAATGTTTTTATTGCTTATGTCTTCTACATTTTTAAGAATGTATTGCACCGATGCAAAAGAAACCGAAGTCGCACCAGAGCTAATCTCAGTTTCGTTTTTAATTCTTTTGCTCGCCTGTATAACCGCATTCACTAATCTTTCCATGAAAGCATTCGCTAAACCTAAAGATTTTGAATGAATGAATGAAGTTTTGATTTGGGATATAATTTCAAAATCGCCCAGAATCTGACTATCTAAACCAGTTCCTACGCGAAATAAGTGATTGATTGCTTCTTGATTTTTGTAAACGAAACCAACTTTTTGAAAAGCATCAACAGAACCATTGCTGTTGTCGCAAATCAATTTGATTAATTGAAAAGGGTGTTCTGCAAAACCATAAATCTCGGTTCTGTTGCAAGTTGAAGTAACTATTAAACTTTCGATTCCCTCGTTTTTAGCTTGTTCCAGCAATCGCGTCTTTGCAACAGCATCCAAACTAAATTGACCTCTAACCTCAGCATCAGCTTTTTTATAACTCAGACCAACTGAGTAAAAATAAAGGTGTTTCGGTACGTTATTGTTTTCCATAAATTCACTTTCATAAAAGTGCAACAAAATTATTACTATACCATCGATAAAAATAACGCTAAAAGTACTTTTTATGTCGCTGTATGTTTTTTTGAACCTAAATAGGTGTTTTTGAGTAAAAAGGACTACTTTTGTAGCAAAATCAACTCATTTGAAGTGATTAGTTTAGAGTCGTTCTAAATAGCATTTTGAGTTTGTTTTGATTTTCGTTTCAAAAAAATATCGCTATGAGTTCTCAAGAAGTTATAAAAATTGAAGACGACTTTACGCTGATTCGTTTTCAAAATGATGGTTCTGAACCTTTCTATGCACAGCACGAAATAATAGGTACTGGCCTGATACAGTTTCACTTCGGGATAAAAGGAAACGCAAAATTTTTATTCAATCAAGGCAATTACGCTTTAGAATTGAAAGAAGAAAAATCATTGCTTTTATACAATCCACAAAAAGAATTGCCGCTAAATTTAGAGCTGGCTCCAAACTCGTGGGCGATTTCAGTAATTGTTTCTATCAAGAAATTTCACGCGTTATTTTCTGCCGAAGCCGATTATATTACTTTTCTAAGTCCTGACAATAAAGATAAAAAGTACTATAACGAAGGGAATATTAGTCCGTCAATGGCAATTGTTTTGAGTCAGCTGTTTCATTACAATCTTCATCCATCGATAAAAAACCTTTATTATAAAGGGAAAGGATACGAATTGTTGAGTTTGTATTTCAACAGAACCGAAGATCCAAATGCGGAACAATGTCCGTTTTTGATTGACGAAGATAACGTTCTAAAAATCAGAAAGGCAAAAGAAATTGTAATTGCCAATATGGCCGAACCGCCAGGATTGCAAGAACTAGCAGATGAAATCGGTTTGAATTTGAAAAAGCTAAAAATGGGTTTCAAACAGATTTATGGCGATACGGTTTATGGTTTTCTGTTTGATTATAAAATGGATTTTGCTAGAAAACTTTTAGACAGCGGTTCATATAATGTAAATGAAGTTGGATTGAAAATTGGCTACAGTACAGGTAGTCATTTCATAGCCGCGTTCAAAAAGAAATTCGGAACAACACCAAAAAAATATTTAATGTCGATTAATGCGAATGTTTAAGTTTTTTTCGCCACGAATTCACAAATTAATCAAATAAATCTGCGTTAATCTGTGTAAATCTGGTGAAAAATTTCTCGAATTGTTTAAAATCAATTTTGAATATTCAACAATAATTAAAAAGTAATAATTATCATATTTCGAAAAAGTTCCAAGTTCTACTTTTGTCGAAATTTTTAAAAACAAATAAAAAGCTTAAAGCCTAGAGCTTAAAGCCTAAAGCAAAAAAAAACAATAATGAAAGGCGTATTATTAGTAAACTTAGGTTCTCCAGAAAGTCCAACTCCAAAAGACGTAAAACCATATTTAGATGAATTTTTAATGGATAAATATGTGATTGATGTTCCATATTTATTAAGAGCACTATTAGTTCGTGGTATTATTTTAAGAAAAAGACCGGAAGAATCGGCACATGCTTACGCGAAAATCTGGTGGGAAGAAGGTTCTCCTTTAGTCGTTCTTTCAGAAAGAATGCAGCAAAAAGTTCAGCCTTTAGTAAACGTTCCAGTTTCTTTAGCAATGCGTTATGGAAGCATGACAATTGAAAAAGGACTTCAAGAATTAAGCGATAAAGGAGTGACAGATGTATTGCTTTTTCCTTTATATCCACAATATGCAATGGCTTCGACTTTGACTATTTTAGTTAAAGCAGAAGAAATCCGCAAGAAGAAATTTCCTCACATGAAGTTTACCGATGTTCCAGCATTTTACAACAAGCCAGATTACATCAAAAATTTAGCAGATTCTATTCAAAAACATTTAGTTGGTTTTGAATATGATCATTTATTGTTTTCATATCACGGAATTCCAGAACGTCATATCCGTAAAACTGACATAACAAAGTCACATTGTAAAATTGACGGTTCTTGCTGTAACACGCCATCTCCGGCACACGAATTCTGTTACCGTCACCAATGTTATGAAACAACAAGACAAGTCGTTAAATTATTAGGGCTTCCAGAAGACAAATACAGTTTGACTTTCCAATCTCGTTTAGCAGGTGATAAATGGTTAGAACCTTATACTGATGTTGAAATCGATAATATGCCTTCAAAAGGAATTAAAAAATTAGCAGTTGTAACACCTGCTTTCGTTTCAGATTGTTTAGAAACTTTAGAGGAAATCGCAATGCGTGCCAAAGAAGATTTCGAAGCAAAAGGAGGAGAAGAATTCTTGGCAATTCCTTGCTTGAATGACGACGACGAATGGTGCCAAACAGTGGCAAATTGGATTAATGATTGGACTAAATAAATATTAGATGAATAAATTAAAAAGCATTTCCGTTTTATTTCTTGTTTTAGTAGCTTTTTCAGGTTGCAAAAAAAACAATTCTCTTGCAGACAATAATTTTTACGATAAAACATTCAATTGGCAAATTTCTGTTCCAGATGATTACGAAAAAGTAGATTTAAAGCAGAAAGCCGATATTAAAGGAGATACGACTTTAGCTAAAAAGAAACATTCGATTGTTGTTTTTAAAAAAGATGAAGCCAATTATTTTTCAGTGAATTACGAAGATTTTTTTGGAAGTGATGTTCGAGCGCTTGATCTAAATATGAAATTAAAGGATTTTCTTCTTTTAAAGGATATTGGTAAAATTTATCCAAAAGGTAAAATGGGAGATTATTCAGTTAGTACTGAAAATATTTCGGGTTTGCCATTTAGAAGAGCCAAAATAGAAATAACTGAAGATGAGAAAAAAGTAGTAACTCTAGTGATTTTTTCTCGAGGTTTTAATGATAAGATCTTTGTAAATTCGATTGTTTATGAAGATGAAGATGATGGTAAAGAAATGATTGATCTTTTTAAAAAATCTACATTTAAGAAATAATGGAATACTACAATTATCTCAAATCACTTCATCTTATATTCGTAATCACTTGGTTTGCGGGTTTGTTTTATATTGTGCGTTTGTTTGTGTACCAAATTGAAGCCAATGAAAAACCTTCGCCAGAAAAAGAAATTCTGCAGGTGCAATACAAAATAATGGCCTACCGGTTGTGGTACATTATTACATGGCCTTCAGCAGTTTTGGCAAGTATTTTTGCTTTTTGGATGCTGTTTTTTACAGATGCAGGTCATGTTTGGATTACAATGCCTTGGATGCACGTAAAATTATGTTTCGTTTTCCTTTTGTATTTATACCACGGAAAATGCCATCAGATTTTTAAACAATTGCAAAACGATGAAGTAAAATATTCTAACAATTTCATGCGTTTGTGGAATGAAGGCGCAACAATTATTTTGTTTGCTGTTGTCTTTTTAGTAGTTTTAAAAAGTGCCATCAACTGGATTTTCGGCGTAATCGGAATTATTTTATTCTCGGTTTTAATAATGCTGGGATTCAGGTTTTACAAAAGAATTAGAGAGAGAAAATAGTTTTTTTAGTTTCAGGTTTCAAGTTTCAAGTTGCCAAACGCAACATAACCTGGAACTTGAAACCTGAAACAAACAAAACAAAAACAAAATGCTAAACTTCAAAATGTCAATGCTATCGCTTCGTACCAGGATTTTCCTGTCGATGATTGTATTGATTGTTGTGGCATCTTTTTTATTGGCTTCGATTTCGATTATTCAGTTTAAGACTGAGGCCAAAGAATACCATCAGGAACGTTTAGAGCGAAAAGAAAATGCGGTAAAAGAACATATCAATTATGTTCTAGCGACTACGACGTATCCATTAAAAACTCAGAATTTAGATTTAATTTTTAAAGATAAAATTCATGAGTTAGCTCAGATTCACAAAATTGAAATCAATATCTACAGTTTAGATGGAAAACTGCTCAAATCTTCTAAAGAGTCTTTTGCTGTTGATAAAGCACCACCTCCAATTCCAGAATATATTCTTAAACTGGTTCGTTCTTCCATCGAAAAGCGTTTTGTAGATATTAAAACGATAGATGGAGTTAAGAACCGATCTTCATACAGCTTAATAAAAGACGAAAAATTTAAACCTCTTGGAATCCTTAATCTTCCGTATTTAGAAGACGATGGATATTATGATAACGAATTGAATACCTTCTTGATTCGTTTAAGTCAAGTATATTCTTTTATGCTGATTGTGGCTTTCGCGTTAGCATATTTCCTTTCAACCTACATTACAAAATCACTAAAAACGATTTCTGAAAGATTAGAAGAAACCAATCTGGATCAGAAAAATGAAAAGATTGTTTTGGAAGCGAATAGTAAAGAGGTTAATTTCTTGATTACAGCTTATAACGGAATGGTGGATAAACTCGAAAAAAGTGCCATCAAGCTAGCACAAAGCGAACGTGAAGAAGCTTGGCGCGAAATGGCGAAACAAGTTGCCCACGAAATCAAAAATCCGCTTACGCCGATGCGTTTGACCGTTCAGAGTTTCCAAAGAAAATTTGATCCTTCTGCTCCCGACGTGAAGCAAAAAATGAATGATTACTCCGAAACTTTAATTCAGCAGATCGATACGATGACGGCTGTAGCTTCGGCATTTTCAAACTTTGCTTCGATGCCAGCACAGCAAAATGAAACGCTAAATGTTGTTGAGGTTGTAGAACTGGCTTTGGATATTTTCAACGAAGATTATATTTCTTTCGAAAAAGAAGAAGAAGAAATCATTTCCAAAATGGATCGTACGCAATTGATTCGTGTTATTACTAATTTGGTTAAAAATGCGACTCAAGCCATTCCAGAAAGCCAGTTTCAAAAATCAATTGTTGTGTCAGTAAAAAGAAGAGATAATAATGTTGAAATTGCAGTAAAGGACAACGGAATCGGAATTCAAAAACAAGATATAGGAAGGATTTTCGAGCCAAAATTCACAACCAAAACCAGCGGTATGGGACTTGGACTTGGAATTATTAAAAACATTATCGAAAATTACAAAGGAACAATTACCTTTGAATCAACTTACGGAAAAGGAACTACGTTTACAGTTTCTCTCCCTATCACAAACTTATAAAATATAGCGTCATGAATTACGAAAATATCTTAGTTTCAATCGAAGAAAAAGTTGCGACAATTACCATTAACAGACCAACCAAATTGAATGCCTTAAACAAAGCAACAATCAGTGATCTGAGTAATGCCATTCAATCATTGGCGAAAAATGATGATGTTCGTGTTGTTGTTTTAACTGGAAGTGGAGAAAAAGCTTTTGTAGCTGGAGCAGATATTTCGGAGTTTGCAAATTATACAACTGTTGAAGGCGCGCAATTGGCAGCCGAAGGACAGGAATCTTTATTTGATTTTATTGATAATCTTAAAAAACCAGTAATTGCTGCCGTAAATGGTTTTGCTCTTGGTGGCGGATTAGAATTGGCAATGGCCTGTCATTTTAGAATTGCTTCTGATAATGCAAAAATGGGACTTCCAGAAGTCACTTTAGGATTAATTCCAGGATATGGAGGAACACAGCGTTTACCGCAATTAATTGGAAAAGGACGCGCAATGGAATTGATCATGACTGCTGCAATGATTACTGCCGAACAAGCAAAAGAGTACGGTTTGGTAAATCATGTGGTGCCTCAAGAAGAGCTTTTGTCATTTACAAACGTGATTGCTCAGAAAATCATTAAAAATGCGCCATTTGCTATTGGAAAAGCGATAAAAGCCATCAATGCTAATTTTAAAGACGGCAAAAATGGCTTTGATACCGAAATAAAATCATTCGGAGAATGTTTCGGAACTCAAGACTTCAAAGAAGGAACAACGGCTTTCTTAGAAAAACGTAAAGCAGAATTTACAGGAAAATAATTTTTCTTAACCGCAAAAAATATTAATTTTTAGCCACAGATTATTTGGATTAAAAGGATTTATGGAAATCTGTGTTAATCTCTATAATCTGTGGCTGATTTTTTTTTGCTCAATTCTTGTGTTCTTTGTGTAAATCTTTGCGACCTTTGCGGTTAAATAATAGACAAAGATTGTAAAAACTTAGTCCGATAGCTATCGCGATAGCATCTCAGAACCTTAGCACCTTAAAAAAAATGTACGAACCAATATTTGCCCTTTTTTGTGAACGAGTTAAAGAAAGCATCCAAAACGGAAATTTCGCAAAACTGACTTTGGCCAAAACGATGGGTGATACAGAGCTTAAAAATGTGTATTTCAGATTGGTTCTGAATGAAGATAATACGTTTTCAATTTCGTTAACTTTTAGATATAAAACAGAAGAAATAGAAAGCATTCATTCTTTAGATGAAGCTTTACTGATATTGGGTTCACACATCAAAAAACCTTTCTTGACCGCTCTTTTGTTTACAACAGATGACGATGTGACTTTCAAAGTAAATAAAAAGAACGCTGGAAGTATAATCGAACAAGCACCAACGTTTAAAAATGCCTCTCCAGTAATGCTGGAAATGATTGAGAAGGGGATTGTTTAAAGTATTCCACTTAATTAAATAAAAAACCAAACCCGTAAAAGCTAAATAGTTTTTACGGTTTTTTTTTGTCTTTTTTTGTTAATTATAAGTCTTTTACAGGTGTCTGATGATAAAAAGGAGCAATAATTTTGCAAAAAATTTAATGCTTCTTAAAATGAAAGAATATAGAGTAAAAAAAGGGTTAAGGATATTAATGTATGTTTTGGCATCATTAGTAATATTTATATATGGAGGATTTTTGATTGCCTTAATAATTCCGCCTTTTAATAAAACAATTAAAGAAATGCAAGACTCAATGCCTGGACTTTGGTTGCCAGCATTGTTCTTAGTGATGATTGTTTTAATGATTGTGTCCATAATTTCTATAAAGAAAAGAAAAGTAATTATTACTGAAGAATCTATAATTTCAATCACTTTGTTTGGAAAAAAAGAATTGAAATTTATTGAAATCAAATGTTTTAATATTTTTAAAAATCCAAAAATTCCTATGGAACATATTGGTATTGCCCCTTTAGATTCAACAAAAAAAAATATTACACTTAGCAATTTATTTGAAAATTCAGAAGAATTGAAGAGCGTGTTAAGATCTAAAATTGTTGATTTGAATGCAGAAGAGCTAAAAGCAATGTTAGAAAAAAGAGAAAAAGAACACAAAGAAATTTTAACTAATAACGATTTCGGTTTTACAATTGAAGAAAGAGAGGATAAATTAAAAAAAGCCCGCTTGTTTGCGAAAGTAGTAAATAGTATAACTAGTATTGTTTGCGTTTGGTTGTTTTTCTACCCAAAACCATATCATTATGCTATAATAACTTGTATTTCTCTCCCAATTATTGGTATTTTATCAGTAAAGTTTTGGAAGGGTTTAATTAAAATTGATTCTGAAAAAGAGAGTGCATATCCAATGGTAGCTTTTCCTATAGTATTTCCGGGAGTAATCCTTACACTAAGAGTAATGTTGGATTTTTCGATTGATGATTATTCTAATATTTGGATTCCTGCAATTTTGATCGCTTTAGTTTATGCAGCTATTGTAATTTCATGTAGTAAACAAATGTCGTTTAATAATGCTAAAGGTTATTTTTCAATATTGAGTTATGTTGTTTTCGGATTCATTTATGGGTATAGCGCGGTCGTAGCTTTAAACTGCACATTTGACGAATCTGAACCATTATTATTTGATTCGCATGTTATAAGCAAAGAAATAAACGGCGGCAGAAAAACTAAGTCATACGACCTGAAAATATCTCCATGGGGAAATAAAACAGAAATTGAAAAAGTATCTGTTGATAGAGAATTGTACGAAAACGTTGAGGCAGGTAACAGTGTTTTAGTATATCAATTTAAAGGGAGATTTGATATTCCTTGGGTGGTTGTTGGTTATGGTAGATAATGTATCTGCAAAAGTATTTATGAGTACAAAAGTTTATAGAACACATATAGGTTTCAAGATATTTGGCTTGCTTTTTTCTTTACCGCTTCTTATAGTTTGCACTGGAATTTTATTAATTCCAGTTGTACCAGTTCCTGCAAATACTATTATGAGTGAAATGCAAAAATCTTGGCCGCCGCTCGATTATTTGTTTTATTTACTTCTAATAGGCCTAATTGGAATCAATTTGCTTGCGCTTATAATGTTGATAGCTTCTTTTAGAAAAAAGGTAATAATAACTGATAAATCAATTATTATTACGAATGTTTTTATTACTCGAAAAGTTGAATTTAAAGAAGTTGAAGATGCTTATATTCAAGTTTTTAATCTGTGTTTAGAGACAAAAAATAAAAAGAAAATATGTTTAAATTTAGTTGGTCTAAAAACTATTGATTTGGAAGATGTTTTATATAAAAGACTTAAAAAAATATAATAATTCTTTGAAACATTAAAAACGGTCTAAACCAACTTCACAAACAAATTAGAAGCAATTTTATTTGAAATTGATAATTCTCTATCATTCACTTTGATTTTAACCGATAAATCGAAAGACTCTTTAGAAAGGAATTCAATTTTAGAACCCAAGGCAATTCCTTGTTTATCGAGATATTTCAAAAACTCAGATGAAGTATCTTTTACACCGACACAAACACCTGTTTGATTTTCTTCTAACTCCGATAAAAGCTGTTTTTCGATTTTAATAATTCGTCCGTTTGCATCTGGAATAGGATCGCCGTGCGGATCTTCGGTCGGATTTCCTAGAAAATCATCCAATCGGTTAATTAATTGTTCCGATTTGATATGTTCTAACTGTTCTGCAATATCATGAACTTCATCCCAGCTAAAGTTTAGTTTTTCAACTAGAAATACTTCCCAAAGACGATGTTTTCGCACAATCATTTTCGCAGCCAGTTTTCCGTTTTCAGTCAAAGAAACTCCTTGATATTTTTTATAATTGACCAAATCTTTTTCTGCCAGCTTTTTAAGCATATCAGTTACAGAGGAAGCTTTCGTTTCCATAATTTCTGCAATTGCATTTGTACTGACTTCTGTTTCTGATGCAGCAGTCAGATGATAGATTGATTTAAGGTAGTTTTCTTCTGAAAAAGTCATTTTTTTTGAGGTTCAAAGTTACAAAGGTTCAAAGTTGCAAAGGCTTTGTTCCTTTGTTCCTCTGAGCCTTTGCCCCTTTTATTTAACAATCAACAAAGGTATCGAAATTTTATGTCTCAATTTATCTACTGTTGTACCGAAAAGAATATCTTTTAGTCCAGTGTGGCCGTGGGTTCCCATAACGAGAATATCAAAATTTCCTTCGTTTATAATTTTCGGAATTACTTTGTCTGGTTTTCCAAAACCAAGTTCTGTTTTGATCCTGAATCCTTTTTCCGAAAGCATATCTTTGTACTTCAGCAATAATTTCTCATCTATTGTGGTTTCGTAATCTTGTATATTAACTCCGTACATTAAGGCTCCGACCGTTTCTACAATGTGAATTAGAGTATATTCTGTTTCAATGCCACCCAATTCAAAGGCTTTGTTCAAAGCCGCTTCATCTGCATTTGAGAAATCTACAGAGACAGCAATGTTTTTAATGCTCTTACTTTCTCTAGGTGAAAACTTCAATTTTAGATTATGAGGCGAATGATTTATAGCTTTTGATTTGAATTTGGCGATAAATGGTTTAAAAACGATGTATAACAATAAAGCCAAGAATCCGAAGGCAAGTGGAACAACCGTAAGCCAAAGAACCATCGGATGATCTGAATTTGCTAACCAAGAAGTGATTTCGTCATAAACCAATTTGGCATTTAGTGAAACTATAATAGAGGCAATAATCCAAGAAACAATTTGCGTAGTTCTCGAAATATGAAAACCTTTCATTTTAGATTTATCACTAACAAAGTGAATCAACGGAATTATGGCAAATCCGAGCTGTAAACTCAAAATGACCTGACTTAGAATTAAAAGCTTTCCTGTTACGCTTTCGCCATAAATTAAAATCACGATTACGGCAGGAATAATAGCAATTAAACGCGTTATAATTCTTCGAACCCAAGGTTGAATTCTGAAATGCAGATAACCTTCCATTACAATTTGTCCAGCAAGTGTTCCTGTTACCGTTGAACTTTGTCCTGCGGCGATCAAGGCGACTGCAAATAATATTGGCGCCCATTTGGTTCCTAATAATGGTTCGAGAAATTGATGCGCATCTTGAATTTCGGCCACTTCAAACATTCCGTTTTTATGAAAAGTCGCGGCGGCAAGAATAAGAATCGCAGCATTTACGAAGAAAGCAAGATTTAGAGCAATTGTAGAATCGATCAAATTGTATTTTAATGCTTGTTTGATTCCCGCTGGAGTTCTATCAAATTTTCGTGTTTGCACTAAAGACGAATGCAAATACAAATTGTGTGGCATTACAGTTGCTCCGATAATTCCAATTGCAATATATAAAGCTGCAGAGTTTGGAATCGAAGGAATAAGCCCAGCTAAAACTTTGTGCACTTCTGGTTCTGCAAAAATCATTTCGAAAATGAAGGAAAAGCCAATTATGGCAACTAAAGCAATAATGAAGGCTTCCATCTTGCGAATTCCTTTATTGATCAGGAAAAGCAATAAAAAGGTGTCTAAAACGGTAATTAGAACTGCTTCGAGCAACGGAATCCCGAAAAGAAGATTAATTCCAATCGCCATTCCGAGAACTTCTGCTAGATCACAGGCCGCAATCGCAATTTCGGCAAGAAAATATAAAATGTAGTTGATGTATTTCGAATAAGTTTCTCTCGAAGCTTGTGCCAGATCGCGCTGTGTTACAATTCCGAGGCGAGCACTTAAACTCTGCAAAAGCAAAGCCATTAAATTACTCATTAATAAAACCCAAACTAAAGTGTATCCGAATTGGCTTCCGCCAGCAATATCGGTTGCCCAGTTTCCTGGATCCATATAACCGACACTTACTAAATAAGCGGGCCCTAAGAAGGCTAAAATTTTTCTAAAACCTTTTTTTTTATTTTCTGTAGAAACCGATTCGTGGACTTCTTCTAAAGATTTGGTCATTGTAAAAGTATTGTTTTCACAAATATAGAGAAAAATTACATTCGCGAAACAATATTTTTAGACGAGTCTAAAAGTTAAATGTTAGAATTTAAACAATTCGGACACAATCCTGAAAGTGTAAAGTTAATCTCGTTCACTTTATAATTGTGTGGCATAATGTAACTAGGTTTTACATTTTCAAGGCACGTAATCTCATGACAATTCTCGCAGCTAAAATGCGCATGGTTATGAATATGCACGCGCTGATGCGAATGATTGCATTTGGCATATTTTACCGTTCCGTCTAGATTTGAAATCTTATGAATCACATCTTCATTAATCAAGCGATCCAAAATTCTATAGATGGTAACGCGATCGCACAAATCATTTAATTGTTTGTGAATTTCGGTGTGCGAAAGAGCCGTTTTAGATTTCTCAAATACCTCTAAAACAGCTGTCTTTGCTGCTGTATTACGTGTAGTTTTCATTTTTTATGAAATTAAAAATTAAACGCAACAATGTTGCAATTGATAAAATTGTATATATTTGCAACAAAATTGCATTAAGCAAAAGTACACATAATGAAGAAAATAAGCACATCCTTTTACGATATTTTAGGAATTTCAAGCGCGACCATTTGTCTGGTTCATTGTTTGGTTTTTCCTCTTTTAACGATTCTGCCTTTAGGGTTGAGTCACAATCCGATTATAGATTTACTATTTGCTTCGATAGGTTTATTTGCAATTCTCAAAATTATAAAAAAATCATCTCTTTTGGTATCGTCCATTTTAGTTGTTTCAATGACACTCATTTGGATTAGTGTTTTGGTAGAACTTTTATTAGACATCCATTTAGATATGATTTATTTCGGAGGAATCGGAATGATCATTGGGCATTTAATCAATTACAAATTACATAGAAATCAAAATCATTAAAAATAGAAAGATGGAACAGAAGCATTTTGAAGTGATTATCATTGGCGGAAGCTACAGCGGATTGTCTGCCGCAATGAGTTTGGGACGTTCTTTGCGTCAGGTTTTGGTTATTGACAGCGGTTTGCCTTGCAATAGACAGACACCACATTCTCATAATTTCATTACGCAAGACGGTGAAAAGCCAGCAGTTATTTCGGCGAAAGCCAAATTGCAAGTTGACATTTATAAAACGGTTCAATTCTATAACCGACTTGCGGTAAAAGCACTTAAAACAGAAAATGGTTTCGAAATTGAGACAGAATCGGGAGCTCTTTTTACTTCGAGAAAAGTTTTGTTTGCAACAGGAGTTAAAGATTTACTACCAGAAATTGATGGTTTTGCTGCTTGCTGGGGAATTTCGGTTTTGCATTGTCCCTATTGTCATGGTTATGAAGTTAAAAATGAAAAGACGGCAATTATCGCCAACGGAGAAATGGGATTTGAGTATGCAAAACTAATTTCTAATTGGACAAAAGACTTGAGATTATGCACAAACGGAAAATCGGACTTGACTTCAGAACAAACACAAACGCTTAAAAATCATGGTGTTTTAATTCTAGAAGAAGAAATAGAGTCTTTTGAGCATCATGAAGGGTATATTAAAAATATCATTTTTAAAAATACAGAAAAAGTAGAAGTAAAAGCGATTTACGCCAAACCGCCTTTTGAACAGCATTGCCCAATCCCTGAAACTTTGGGATGTGATGTTAGTGAACAAGGATTGGTGAAAGTAGATGCGATGCAGAAAACAAACATTCCTGGCATTTTTGCAAGTGGAGATTGCACAACTCAAATGCGATCTGTGGCGATTGCGGTTTCGACCGGTTCGTTCGCTGGAGCGGTCATTAATAAAGAACTTATTGACGAAGATTTTTAATGCATTCGTAAAATTCTCTCGCAAAGTCGCAGAGCCGCCAAGTTTTTAAAAAAAGCTTTGCGACTTAACGTCTTTGCGAGATTAAACAAAAATGCTTACGATTCTTAAAAATAGAAATGTAACATATTGATTTCAATCAGTCTGAAAATTTTGTTTTAAGAATAATTATTTGTCAAATTTAATTTTTAGATTTGTCTAAATTTAATTTTAAAAGAATGAAATATTTATTTTTGACAATATTAATACTTTCAGCTAAAAGCCTCTACTCGCAAAATATATCAGGAAAAGTCGAATCATCAATTCCAGTAGGTCAGGAAATTAACGTTAGTTTATTAAATACTAACTTTAAGACGCAAACAGATTCACTAGGATTTTATAAACTCGAAAATATTCCGAAAGGGAATTATAAAATAAATGTCACCTCAACAGGATTCAAACCTGCAACCCAAAGAATTTCTGTTTTAGAAAATGAAAATCTGAATCTCGATTTTGAATTAGAGGAAGATCAAAACGAATTGAACGAAGTTGTGGTTTCAGGAACCTTAAAACCTGTAAAAAGATTAGAAAGCGCCGTTCCGGTTGAGGTTTATTCGCCAGTTTTCTTCAAGAAAAACCCAACTCCAAGCATTTATGATGCGCTTCAGAATATAAATGGAGTTCGTCCGCAGCTTAATTGTGGTGTTTGTAACACAGGAGATATTCATATAAACGGATTGGAAGGGCCTTATACTTTGGTTATGATTGACGGAATGCCAATTGTGAGCAGTCTTTCGACGGTTTATGGTTTGTCTGGAATTCCGAATTCTCTGGTGGAACGAATCGAGATTGTAAAAGGGCCAGCTTCGTCTCTTTACGGAAGTGAAGCGGTTGGAGGTTTAATCAACATCATTACTAAAAATCCGACTAACGCACCCGTTTTTTCCGCCGATTATTTTACGACTTCTTATTTTGAAAGCAATCTAGATTTGGGAATGAAATTTAATGCGGGAAAAAAAGCTATTTCGCTTATTGGGATTAACTATTTTAACTACGATCAAGTAATTGATAAAGACAAGGACAATTTTACTGACGTTACGCTTTCTGAACGAATTTCGGTTTTTAATAAATGGAGTTTTCAGCGAAATCATAATCGCCTTTTTACCATTGCAGCCCGCGGAATGTATGAAGATCGCTGGGGCGGAGATATTCGTTGGGAGAAAAAATATCGTGGCGGTGATGAAATCTATGGCGAAAGTATTTATACCAAAAGAGCCGAATTAATTGGAAGTTACCAATTGCCGTTTGAAGAAAAGCTGATGCTTTCGTTCTCTGGAAATGTGCATTATCAAGACAGCCGTTACGGTACAACATCTTATATCGCGAATCAGAAAATTGGATTTTTACAGCTGACTTGGGATAAAAAAATTGGACGTAACGATTTATTGGCAGGAATTGCAAGTCGATACACATACTATGACGATAACACGCCTGCAACAAAAGAGGCTGAAAACACTTGGCTTCCTGGGATTTTTGTGCAGGACGAAATTACATTTTCTCCAAAAAGTCAGGTTTTGCTCGGAATGCGTTACGATTACAATTCTATTCACGGATCTATTTTTACACCGCGTTTTGCTTACAGATTTAAAGCAAATGAAAATACTATTTTTAGATTAAATGCTGGAACGGGATTTAGAGTTGTGAATTTGTTTACCGAAGATCACGCTGCGTTGACAGGTTCGAGAGATGTTATTATCAAAAATGATTTAAAACCTGAACAATCTGTAAATGTGAATTTGAATTATATTCAGAAAATCAACTTCGGGAACGGAACCTTTATGGGAATTGAAACCACAGCTTTCTATACGAGATTCAGCAATAAAATCATTTCAGATTATGAGACCAATCCAAACGAAATCATCTACGACAATATTGATGGTTATGCAATAAGTCAAGGAATCAGCACAAATATTGATCTTAATTTCCCTTCGGGATTAAAATTTATTGTCGGAGCAACAGTTTTGGATAATAAAAATGTTGAAAATGGAATTTCTGAAAGACCTTTTTTAACGGAGAATTTCACTGCAACATGGAGTGTTTCATACAAAATTCAACCTTGGAATTTATCGATGGATTACACAGGAAATGTTTATAGTCCGATGAAATTGCCTTTGTTGAGCGAAACCGATCCGAGAAGTCCGAATTCGCCTTGGTACAGTATTCAGAATATTCAGTTTACCTATTCAAGATGGAAAGATTTTGAAGTTTATGGTGGCATCAAAAATCTACTGAATTTCACTCCCAAACAGAATAATCCGTTTTTGATTTCGAGAACCAATGATCCTTTCGACAAAAATGTGCAATATGATTCAGCTGGAAAAGTTTTGGTAACGCCAGATAATCCATACGGTTTGACATTTGATACGACTTACGTTTACGGACAGAACCAAACTATTCGTGGATTTTTGGGATTGCGATATACTTTTAGGTAATTTTATTATCGATTATTAGCCACGAATTCACGAATTATTTATTGAGATTCAACCAAATAAAATTACACGAATTTATCAAAATTAATTTGTGTAATTTTTCTTTCAGTTGTTTTGCATTACAGATAATTTTTAAAATAATTCGTGAATTCGTGGCTAAAAAAAACAAAAAAATGAAAAAGTTAGTTCTACTTATTCTCTTCTTCGGAATAACTTCAACAGGATTCTGTCAGTTAAAAAGCAGAACTTTTGAAGAAGTAGACAGCTTACAGCAAATCCAAAAACGAAAAATCATTGTTTTCATACATACCGATTGGTGTCAGTTTTGCCAAAGAATGAAAGCCACAACTTTTAAAGATCAAGAAATTATAGAAAAACTAAACTCCAATTTCTATTTCGTTGATTTTAATGCAGAGGAAAAAAGAGATATCAAATTCGCAAATCACACTTTCAAATACCTGCCTTCAGGGAATAATGTCGGAGTTCATGAACTGGCATTGCAATTGGGAACAATCAATAATCAAATTGCCTATCCAACCTTGTGTGTTTTGAATGAAAAAAACGAAATCATTTTTCAATATAATATTTATTTGAGTATAAAAGAGTTTAAAGTTCTTTTGGAAAAACTGGCAAAATAAATTTTCTTATTTTTGAAAATGAACTCTTCTCAAATTCCACATTTCGATTACATTTTTACAGGAACCGGACTGGCATCTTTAATGACGGTTTATAAAATGATTCTGTCTGGGAAATTCTCTTCTAAAACAATTTTGCTGTTAGATCAGGAATTGAAGAAAGTAAATGATAGAACTTGGTGTTTTTGGGAAAAAGATGAATTAGCTTGGGATCCTATTATTTCTAAAAAGTGGGATTTTGCTTTATTTGCTAATGAAAAGTTTAAACGCAATTTAGCGTTGAAGCCATACAAATACAATAAGATTAGCGGAATCGATTTTTACAATTTTGTCTTTGAGGAACTTTTCAAACATTCAAGTATTACTTTTCTAAATGAAAAAGTAACCGATATCAACGAACTCGAAACGCATGTTTTTGTTGGAACAGAAGAAAATAGATATACTTGTAATTATTTATTCAACAGTATTTATACTAAGGCTTTCGCTGAAAGGCAAAACAAATATCCCGTTTTGCAACAGCATTTTGTGGGCTGGTTTATAAAGAGCGAAAAGAAAGTTTTCAATCCCGAAGAAGTGACTTTCATGGATTTTTCGGTGGAACAAAAAGGGAATACCAGATTTATGTATGTTTTATCAACTTCAAAAACGGAGGCTTTGGTTGAATATACGTTGTTTTCGGAAAAACTTCTTCCGAAAAAAGAATATGAAAACGAAATTCAAGTTTATCTGAAGAAACTCGGCGTAAGCCAATATGAAATTCTTGAAAAAGAGGACGGGAGTATTCCTATGACTTGTTATCCTTTTTGGAAAAAAAACACAAAACGTGTCCTGAATATTGGTACGGCAGGCGGTTGGACAAAAGCGAGTACAGGTTATACGTTTAAAAGTTCAGACAAAAAATCATCAGATTTAGTCGAGTTTATTCAAAACGATGCTTCGACTTCGCTCAATATGGCATTGTTTCATAAGAAGAATAGATTTTGGTTTTACGATTTATTGCTTTTGGATATTCTTCATCGCAATAACGAATTAGGAAGTTCCATTTTTTCTTCTTTGTTTAAAAAAGGAAATCCTGAATTGATTTTCAAATTTTTAGATGAAGAGACGAGTTTTTTTGAAGATGTTAAAGTTATTTTAAAGTGCCCAAAACTTCCATTTATTAAAGCGTTATTTAGAATGATTTTTCTCTCAAATAAATCTAACTAGAAAACGTAACCATTAAAAATCTATCTTGAATTTTCAGGCTCGAAGTATTATAAAGCTGTTTAAAACAGGGAAAACCAAGAGAAGTTTGGAAAACAGTAATCAGCAAAATCTGTTTTTTTAAAAGGGATTTAACTAATGCATTTTTGCACTAAAAAATGCCTTATTCTTATGTTTTAATGACTTTTTGAGGCTTTTGCAAAATATGTTACTTATCTAAATTTGTGATTCAAAACAACATCGGTTTTTTACGATAATGAATGAATTGACAGGTTATGGGAATCACAAAACGTTTAGATTTTGATATAGAAACAGAAGCAATAGGAAAGATCTGCAAAGCTCTTGGACATCCCACCCGAATCCAGATTATGACACTTCTTTGGAAAAGAGATAATAGAACTTGCGGCGAAATAGTCGAATTAATTCCGCTGGCACAGTCTACAATATCAAAACATCTTTTAGAACTAAAAAAAGCTAGCCTGGTTGATGTAAAATATGAAGGAAAAAAAACAATTTATTCTATAACGGTAGATAATATCGAAGTTCTTAAAAAGTATGTCAGCAATTATCTCACAACAATTGAAATCTCTGAACACGATAAATCAACAGTTTTAGCAACAAGACATAAAATGAGAGGCAGAAACAGACACTTAAAACAATATAATTATCAGTTTCCAAAAAAAAATATTAAAGCGGAAGCTGTTTAAGTATTTCTAAAATACGTGATTTAAAATTTGATATCGAACTATAACAAAACTTTATACTTCAAATTAACTAGTTGCGAGTAAACTTTGTAACTTTGCAGTTCAAAAGTAAAATTTTAAAAGACAAGAATATGTATCCACTAGAAATGGTAAAACCAATGGAAGCTGAATTAACAGCTGCAGGTTTTCAAGATTTACATAGTGCTGAAGCTGTTGAGAATGCTATCAAAGCTGAAGGTACCACTTTAGTTGTTGTGAACTCTGTTTGCGGGTGCGCTGCAAGAAATGCACGTCCAGGAGCAAAAATGAGTTTGGATAATGCTAAAAAACCAGACCACTTAATTACTGTTTTTGCAGGTGTAGACAAAGAAGCTGTTGATGCTGCAAGACAACATATGTTCCCATTTCCTCCATCCTCGCCATCTATGGCTTTGTTTAAAAACGGAGAATTGGTTCACATGTTAGAGCGTCACCACATCGAAGGACGCCCAGCTGAATTAATTGCTGAGAATTTGCAGGATGCGTTTAACGAGTTCTGTTAATTCGTTAGGTCCAAAGAAGCAAAGGTACAGAGGTACAAAGATTAAAAAAAGCACTATGAAAATAGTGCTTTTTTGTTTTTAGAGATGGTTGGAGACCTTTGGACCTTTGCTACTACGAACCTTTGTACCTTTATAAACTCCATCCCCCGCCAAGTGCTTTGTACAATTCAACCATTGAACTTAATTGTCTTTCAGATAATTGTGCTAGACTTAATTGTGCGTTGAAAAGGTTGGTTTCTACATCTAGAACTTCTAAGTAAGAAACGTAACCACTGTCATATCTTTCGTGAGATAGTTTGTAGTTTATTAAAGCGGCTTGCACTTGTCTATTGCGCGCTTTCCATTCTTCTTGATAGGTTCTGACGTTTTGTATAGATTGTTCTACTTCAGAGACAGCATCAATATATTTTTGTTGATAAAGAAATTTGAACTGTTCTGCTTGTTGTCTGTTTATCTCAACTCTTCTTTTGTTTTTTCCGAATGCAAATATTGGCCCAGCAATTCCGCCAGAAGCATTTTGCATATATGAGCTTCCGAGAAAAAGATTACTCAAATCGGCACTGGCAAATCCAGCAATTGCAGCTAGATTGATAGACGGAAAACGCATTGCCTGGGCTACGCCAATTCTTTCGTTTGCTGCTGCATATCTTAATTCGGCCGCTTTTACATCGGGTCTGTTTTCTAATAAGGCAGACGGAATTGATAATGGAATTTTGCTGACTATCTGCAACTCGGTATTACTTTTTCCTCTCGGAATTTCAGTAGGAAGCTGACCTGTTAGCAACGCAATTGCATTTTCTTGAAACGTTATTTGTCTTTCAATATTCGGAATTGCTGCTTCGGCAATGGCAACCTGCTGTTCAATCTGCACTTTGTCAACTTCAGAGATATAGCCTTTCGCAAATCTTTCGCTTATAATTTCATAGTATTTTTGTCTTGTTTCAAGAGTGTGTTTGGTAATTTCCAGCTGATCATCAAAATTTCGCATCTGAAAGTATGCGATTGCAATATTGGCAACGATATCAGACAATATTACTTTTCGAGCTTCTTCTGTAGCGAGAAGTTCATTTTTGACAGCATTGTTTTCATGGCGAAATTTCCCCCAAAAGTCAAGTTCCCATGACATGCTTGCGCCAGCCGTTGACGGAGTAATGTATTTCTTGTTGCTGTTTATAGTAGCTCCATATTGAAAAGACGGAAACAAATCGGCTTTGGAATAACCTAATTCAGCACGAAACTGTTCAATTCTTGAAACCGCAATTTTTAAATCGTAATTATTCTCAAGTCCTTTTTGAATAAGACCTTTTAAAACATCATCATTAAACAAATCAAACCATTTTAAATTGGTTACCGAAGCGAGACTGTCTAAATTTCTTTCGTTTTTATAAGAATCTGATTTTAACTGCTCAGGTTTTTTATATTTTGGTCCGACCATACATCCCACTGGGAAAAAGGAAAGAACCAATACGATAACGATTATTTTATATTTCTTACTCATGGTCTGTAGTATTTGATTCTACATTGTTTTCTCGTGCTACGATTGCTTCTTCTTTCTTGTGTCCAATTTTTTCAATCATAACAAATAGACCTGGTACAATTAATACACCTAAAACGGTGGCGATTAACATACCGCTAAATACAGCCATTCCCATTACAATACGGGCTTGAGAACCTGCACCTGTAGCGGTTAGCAACGGAACTACTCCTAAAATGAAAGCGAAAGCAGTCATTAAGATCGGTCGAAAACGAAGTCTTGCCGCGTACATTGCCGATTCGTAAAGAGGTTTTCCTTTTTCATATTCTTCTTTGGCAAACTCAACAATAAGAATAGCATTTTTCGCCACTAATCCGATAAGTAAAACGAGTCCAATTTGAGCAAAAACGTTGTTGACATAAGCATCACTTCCAAATCTTGCTAAAAGAAGCCCTAAGAAGGCTCCAAAAACTGCAAAAGGCGCTCCAAGAAGTACACTAAAAGGTAGTTTCCAGCTTTCGTATTGTGCTGCTAGGATTAAGAATACAAAGACCAATGCCATAATAAATACAGAAGATCCTCCAGGAGAATGTTTTTCCTGATAAGATAAGTTAATGTAATCGTAACTCATATCTGCAGGTAAGGTCTGTTTGGCGACTTCTTCTAATGCAGTTAAAGCTTGAGCACTACTATAACCATCGTTGGGACTTCCTCCAATTTCAGCAGATCGGAATAAGTTTAAACGATTCGTAAAATCGGGACCTGAAACTTTAGTTGCCGTAACTAATGTCGAAACCGGAAGCATATCGCCTTTATTGTTTTTGACATAAATCATGTTTAAATCTTCTGGTTTTACACGATTAAAGGCTTCTCCCTGCACATACACTTTGTATTGACGCCCGAAACGGTTAAAGTCGTTTACATAACTTCCTCCTAAAAAGGCTCCAAGTGCTTCGGTAACTTTAGAAACAGGTATTCCTAATTTCATTGCTTTGTCATTGTCGATATCCAGCTTAATTTGTGGAGTACCAGCATTAAAAGTGGTATAAATTCGTTTTATCTCAGGACGCTGTTGTGCTGCGGCAATAAATTTTTGTGTCTGTTCTGCTAAATACTGTGGTGTATTTCCTCCGCGGTCTTGCAACATTAAGCTAAATCCAGCGGAAGCTCCCAAACCTTGAATTGCAGGCGGGCCAAATGAAAAACAGGTTGCCGTCGTAATTTGAGTAGCCAGTTTTTTATTGAATCGGTCTACAAACTGTTTAGCCGTTTCGGCTCTTTCTTCCCAAGGTTTTAGAGAAATGAAGATGAAAGCATTATTTGGCTGGTAGGAGTTTGTAAGCATACTAAATCCGTTTATCGTTGTATATGATAAAATCGATTTTTCTTCTTTAAGGAAACTGTCTACTTTTTTAGATATTTCATCGGTACGCTGTAAAGATGATGCAGGAGGCAAGGCAATATTTACTAAAACATAACCTTGATCTTCCTCAGGAATAAATCCTAACGGAATCTTTTTGCCCAAAAGAACAATGGAAACCAGAATGACAGCTAGTAAAACAACAATACGCATTGCTTTTTTGGCAAAAAATGTTGCTCCGCCAATATATTTTCCTGTCACATTTTCGAAAACTCTATTAAACCAAGAAAAGAATTTAGCAAGCCATCCTTTTTGCTGATCGATAGGTTTTGTTGGTTTTAATAACATAGCACAAAGGGCAGGACTTAAAGATAAAGCACTAAATGCCGAAAAGGCGACCGAGACGGCAATAGTTATGGCAAATTGCTGATAAAAACGTCCCGTAATTCCCGGAGTCATAGCTACTGGAATAAAAACGGCACATAGAATCAATGCAATGGCAATTACTGGTCCCGAAACCTCTTTCATAGCCTGAACAGTTGCTTCTTTAGGAGTTTTTCCGTGTTCGATATGATGTATTACGGCTTCTACAACCACAATTGCATCATCGACCACGATACCAATTGCCAATACTAATCCTAAAAGCGAAAGGGTATTGATCGAAAATCCCAACATTGGGAAAACGGCAATAGTACCAACCAATGAAACAGGAACTGTAATTAACGGAATTAAAGTGGCGCGCCAGTTTTGGAGGAATATAAATACTACTATAATAACTAAAATAATAGCTTCAAAAAGGGTATGAACAATATCATCAACCCCTGCGGTAATGGCAAGTGTGGTGTCTAAAGATTCTTGATATACAACATCTTGCGGAAATCGCTCTGACAATTGTTTCATAGTTGCTTTTGCAGTTTCTGCTACGTCTAGCGCATTACTTCCAGGCATTTGGTACAAAGCCACAACGGCACTTGGAGAACTGTTTCTTCTGGCTGTTGAACTGTAATTTTCAGTTCCTAATTCGATTCGAGCAATATCGGCAAGTAAAACTTGTGCTCCATCTTCTTTGCTTCGAACTACGATATTTCCAAATTCTTTTTCAGTTACCAATCGGTCTTGAAGTGTTACGCCGTATGTAAATTCAGTATTAGGAGGCGCTGGTTCAGCTCCAAATTTTCCTCCCGGACTGATCATATTTTGTGCATTCAGTGCATTTTTGACATCTTCTACGGTTACACCGAGTTTACTCATCACATCTGCCTTTAACCAAATACGCATGGAGTAATCACTACCTCCAAAAAGAGCAACCTCTCCAACTCCTTTGATACGAGCCAGCTGGTCAACAACATTGATACTAGCATAGTTATTTAAAAACTTAGCATCATATTTCGGATTGGTAGATGTAATGGTAAAAAGCATCATTGGGAACGAAAGCGATTTTTTTACCACAACTCCCTGCTGTTTTACGCTTGAAGGCATAAAGGGAGCAGACTGGTTTTGTCTGTTTTGTGTAAGCATATTGGCGTTGTCCAGATTTGTTCCTACGTCGAAAGTTACCTCAATGGTACAAGCGCCATCAGAAGTGTTGATCGATTTCATGTACAACATATTTTCAACACCATTCACTTTTTGTTCGATCGGAGTGGCAACTGCTTGTTCGACATTTAGCGCATTTGCTCCAGTAAAAGATGTGGTAATTTTTACAACAGGCGGGTTAATATCCGGATATTGTGAAATAGGTGTTTTTTGTAATGCCAGTAATCCAAGTATCACAATAATAATACTAATTACAATGGCAACAATCGGTCTTCGGACGAAAAATTCTCCCATAATAGTATTTGATTTAGATTACTTTGAAGCTACAGTTTCTGGATCGCCCAATTGCCACTGAACGATTTTAGGAGTAATGACACTTCCGTTTTTCAATAACGAAGTACCTCCCATGGCTATCTTGTCGCCAGGTTTTAATCCTTCTTCGATTATATAACCGTTTTTAACAGAAGGGCCTGGTTTTACAATCTGCATTTGTACTTTGTTATCATTACCAACTACGTAGACTTGATAGATTCCTTGGACTTCAATAACTGCGCGCTGCGGAATTACAATTGCGTCTTTGCGAATATCTGTAAGCAAGGCAACTTTTACATATTGACCCGGACGGAGTAATTTATCAGGATTAGGAAATGTTGCTTCAAATGTGATTGCTCCCGTAGAAGGATCGATTTGTCTGTCGGCAAAACTTACTTTTCCTTTTTCGGGATAGATAGAACCGTCAGATAATTTTATAGTGACAGTAGCTCCAGACCCTTTTAAGGCAGAATTTGGTTTGCTAAACTCTCTAAAGAGGCGCAGAAATTCCTGTTCGCTAATAGTAAATCGTACTCTAACATCGCCAAGGTCAGAAATGGTGTTTAAAATAGACATGGCGCCAGGTCTCACATAATCACCAACGCGGACTTTAGAAATACCAATTAATCCTGAAATTGGTGCTAAAATTTGGCAATAGCCCAATTCTATCTGAGCATTTTGAACCGAAGCGTCTGAGGCTTTTATTTGGGCTAAAGAAGCATTGTACGCAGCTTTTGCCGAAACCAATTCTCTTTGGCTCACCGCGTTCATTTTTGCCAATGGAGTAATCATATCCAAATCTGATTTGGTTTTTGATAATCTCGCCTGCGATTCTGCTGCAACTCCTTGGGCTTCGTTAAGTTTAGCTCTGTATGGTAAAGGATCAATTGTGTAAAGAACCTGTCCTTTTTTGACAAAACTTCCTTCTTTGAAGTTCATGCTTTCAATAATACCATCAACTCGTGGGTTAATTTGTATGTCTGATTGACCAAAAGTCTGCCCCGTATATTCAGATTCTAAATCTACATCTTGCTGTAAAACTGAAGTAACTGAAATTTCTAATGGTTTGGGCGCTGGCGGAGTTTCTTTTTTGCAAGAAAAAAATAAGAAACTTAATAAAATTGCTGAGGAGTAGATTTTGTTCATTGTTAAATTCTTTTAGATAAAATTCATTAAATACAACTAATTAAAAACCAGTAAAGTGCAATAGCTAAGTTAGCGTTTTTTTGTTTAAGTGGTTAAATATTGTGCAGATTTTGTTAATTTTAGTTAAAATTTTATCTATCTGTATATCAGTTTATAATGAAAATTAAGATGAAATACTGCTTACTGCCGATAAACTACATTTTTGTAAGAATAAATTATTTAATGGACTAGTAATAATAATTCAAAAACTTTAGTAATCATGTCAAAAAATAACAAGAAAAAACATAAAAAAGAAGGAGATGATGATAATGATTTAAAAAAATTAAATAAAAAGGAATTGTTACATCGAGCTAAAAAATTCTCTGAGCAATATTGTGTTGGTGATGATAAGAATTTTACATTAAAAGATAAACCAACGTCTTATTCTGGCGAAGCAGAAAAGTTCTCGGTTCAAAAAACATTAAAAATGGGAATTAAGGCTCTCGCTGCCATGCAGGATATTTTGTATGCGCAAGATAAATGGTCGGTTCTTATTATTTTTCAAGCCATGGATGCTGCTGGAAAAGACGGTGCAATCAAGCATGTCATGTCAGGCATAAATCCGCAGGGCTGTCAAGTTTCTTCTTTTAAAGGACCAAGTTCAGAAGAATTAGACCATGATTATTTATGGCGCTGTCAAAAGCATCTTCCCGAAAGAGGGCGAATCGGGATTTTCAATCGCTCTTATTATGAAGAAGTGCTGGTGGTTCGTGTTCACGAACAAATATTAAAGAGTCAAAAAATCCCTGAAAAATTGATAAAAGAAAATATCTGGGAGAATCGTTTTGAAGACATTCGAAACTTTGAAAAATATCTGAATAGAAACGGAACAGTTGTCATTAAATTTTTTCTAAATGTTTCTAAAGAGGAACAAAAGAGAAGATTTATAGAAAGAGTTGACAATCCTGATAAAAATTGGAAATTCAGTGCAGCCGATGCTAAAGAACGTGGCTATTGGGACGACTACATGCACGCATACGAAGAATTAATCAAAAATACATCAACCAAAAAGTCGCCTTGGTATGTAATTCCCGCCGATAATAAATCGTATGCTCGAATTGCAATTGCTTCTGCAATCATTCATGCTTTAGACGAAATGGATTTGGAATACCCGAAAGTAAGTCCAGAGAAAATAGCAGAACTTAATGAGGTTAAAAAGGCATTGTTAGAAGAGAAAGAGTAACTTTTTACAACTATAAACATTCATTTGTAATTGTGAATTAGTATTATCTTAATCTTTCTTAATATGATTTCTAAGCTTTTGCCCTCACTAGACTGGATTAAAAATTATGAAAAACAGAATCTCAAAAGAGACTTTATTGCAGGTGTAACTCTCGCTGCTTACGGAATTCCTGTTTCTCTTGCCTATGCAACTCTTGCAGGTTTACCGCCTCAATATGGAATTTACGGATATCTCATTGGCGGAATATTTTATGCTTTGTTAGGATCCAGTAAACAGCTTGCAATAGGTCCGACATCTGCTATTTCTTTATTAGTAGGCACAACTATAGCAACCATGGCCAATGGCGATGTGCAGCGTTGGTCTGAAATTGCCTCGCTTACAGCATTGGTATTTGCGGGAATGGCAATCATCGCTTATTTGTTGAGGTTAAGCGGTATTATTAATTTTATTAGCGAAACCGTTTTGGTTGGGTTCAAAGCGGGTGCGGCGATCACTATTGGTTTAACGCAATTGCCAAAATTGTTTGGTGTTGAAGGAGGCGGAGATAATTTTGTGGAAAGAATTATGGTTCTTTTCAACCAAATTCCAGAAATGAATATGGCTGTTTTCATTTTTGGAATAATTGCCATTCTGATATTAATTATAGGAGAAAAAGTAGCCCCTCAGTTTCCAGTTGCCATATTTATTGTCATTTTATCAATTATTCTTATTTCGAGTACCTCATTAAAATATGCAGAATTCAAAACAGTCGGGATTATTCCGACTGGACTTCCTGAATTTCATCTGCCTTCTCTCCGAATTCGAGATGTCGAAGGAGTTTTGCCACTCTCAATGGCTTGTTTTTTATTATCTTATATAGAAAGTGTTTCTGCTGGACGCACCTTAGCACAAAAAAATGGATATGTTATTGATCCGCGCCAAGAACTTCTGGCGCTTGGAGTTGCTAATGCGGCTGTTTCATTTGGACATGGTTATCCCGTTGCTGGCGGTTTGTCGCAATCAGCTGTAAATGATGCTGCTGGAGCTAAAACACCATTGTCACTTTTGTTTGCTTCGGGAGCTATCGCCTGTTGTCTTTTGTTTTTGACAGGATATCTTCAAAATCTGCCAACCGTAATTCTGGCCGCTATTGTTCTAGTAGCGATAAGAGGTCTTTTTGATTGGAAAGAAATGAGACATCTTTATAAAATAAACAAACAAGAATTTGCTGTTGTAATGATTGCGCTAGCAGGAGTATTGATCTGGGGAATTCTCGCGGGAGTTTTACTTGCAACACTTGTAACTTTGTTGCTTTTATTGAAAGCCGCTTCAAAACCACACGTCGCTTTTTTGGGAAAAGTTCCTGGAACTAGGGTTTATACAGATTTGAAAAGACATCCAGACAACGAGGAAATAGAGCACGTATTGATTGTTAGAATCGAATCTTCCATATTTTATTTCAATGCGGAATATATTAAAGAAAGAATTTTGGAAAAAATCTACGGTGAACAGGATTCTTTAAAGACGGTAATATTAGATCTCAATTCTTCACCTCGTATCGATATTGCCGGTGCACGTTTCTTAAAGAATTTATTTATTGATTTACAAGCAAAAAACGTTACTCTAAAAATTGCCGAAGCCCGTTCTGATGTGAGGGACAGTCTGCGAGCAGAAAACCTTGAAATTCTATTTGGGCATATTAGCCGTTCTGTTTCAGTAGATGATTTGGTACAGCTTTCTATAAAAGAACATCAAAAGCATTAAAATGTGTTATAAATCAATACATAAAGTGCCGAAAGATGTTAAAAAAATGAGATAATTAGGGAAAGGTCATTTTTAATCTCAAAATAAACTCTAAATTTGCCGCAGATTTTAAAGAAAATCTAAAAAACATATATTTCTTAACTTAAAACTGTTTATAGCATGCAACTGTATAACACTTTAAGCGCAGAAGAAAGAGCCATCATGATCGATGATGCAGGTAAACAACGACTTACGTTGTCTTTCTATGCGTATGCCAAAATTCAAGATCCACAAAAATTTCGTAACGATTTATTCATTGCCTGGAATGCACTCGATGCATTAGGAAGAATTTATGTTGCCAATGAAGGAATTAATGCTCAAATGAGCGTTCCTGCCGAAAATTTTGAAGCTTTTAGAGAAACGCTTGAAGCTTACGATTTCATGAAAGGCATACGATTGAATGTTGCTGTAGAGCAAGACGATCATTCCTTTTTAAAATTGACTATCAAAGTGCGTCACAAAATCGTTGCTGACGGTTTAAATGATGATACTTTTGATGTTACTAATATTGGCGTTCACTTGAAAGCCAAAGAATTCAATGAAATCCTTGATGATCCAAACACAATTGTAGTAGATTTTAGAAATCACTACGAAAGTGAAGTAGGACATTTTAAAGGTGCGATTACTCCAGATGTTGAAACTTTCAGAGAGAGTTTGCCAATCATTAACGAACAGCTTAAAGATCACAAAGACGATAAAAATCTGGTAATGTATTGTACTGGAGGTATCCGTTGCGAAAAAGCCAGTGCTTATTTCAAGCACCAAGGTTTCAAAAATGTTTATCAATTAGAAGGCGGAATTATTAATTACGCTAAACAATTGAAAGAAGAAGGTTTAGAAAGCAAATTCATTGGAAAAAACTTCGTATTTGATAATCGTCTAGGCGAAAGAATTACAGATGATATTATTTCGCAATGTCACCAATGCGGAAAACCTTGCGATAATCACACGAATTGCGAAAATGACGGTTGTCATTTATTATTTATTCAGTGTGACGATTGTAAAGCGGCAATGGAAAACTGCTGTTCTACAGAATGTTTAGAAATCATCCACATGCCATTAGTTGACCAAGTTCGTTTAAGAACTGGAAAACAAGTTGGAAATAAAGTGTTTAGAAAAGGAAAATCTGAAAACTTGAAATTCAAACATTCAGGCGAACTTCCTGAAACGGCTTTAGCTACAGCTCAAAAACCAGCTGATATCCGTCAGAAAATAAAAGTAAAGAAAGTACTTCTTGGAAAAGCAGAACATTATTATGTGAAAGCTCAAGTTGGACAATTTACTGTAGAAAATCACGAATTAAACAGCGGTGATAAAATCCTTATTTCTGGGCCTACAACTGGTGAACAGGAAATGGTTTTGAACAGAATCATTGTTAATGGCGCAGAAACTCAATCTGCTAAAATTGGTGACAAGATTACTTTTGAGGTTCCATTTCGTATTCGTTTGTCAGATAAATTGTATAAAATTGTAAATTAGCAAAATTTTTATGCTAATTTATTTATGTCACAATCGTTTACCAAATTATGGATTCATGTAATTTGGGCTACCAAAAATCGTCAAGAATTAATTAATCGTTCAATTGAGAAGAACTTGTACGATTACATTTGGCAAGAGTTAATAGAACTTGGTTGCCCTGTTAGAATCATAAATGGAATGCCAGATCATGTGCATGTTTTATTTTTACAAAATCCACAAAAAACTATCACAGATATTGTAAAGCAAATCAAAGGAAGTTCTTCTCATTTTATGAATAGAGGAGAATTTATCCTTGAAAAATTTGCATGGCAAACTGGTTTTGGTGCTTTCTCTGTCAGTGAATCTCAGTTAAATGCTGTTTATAATTACATTAAAAATCAAAAAGAACATCATCTTAAGAAAAATGGACAAGATGAATTTGATGAGTTTGTAAAATTGCATGGGTTGGGAGATAAATGATAGCTTGACTCCATAATACGTTTCCCGTGGTTGAAACCACGGGCTATATTTGAAAAACACAACGTAAGAAAAACATAACCTGCGGTTTCAACCGCAGGAACGCAAAGAATATCCACAACGATTGTGTATTTTGCAAAATTGAATTTGAAATGCACAATAATCGTTTGTTGTGTTTGAAATCGTGAGCTATATTATACTACTGCAAATAATTTTTAAAATATAGACTATGATATAAATCATAGTAATCTAATTATAGCCACATTATTTTTGTCATTTGTATATTAAATCAAAAATGACACTTACCGATAAAATTGAACTTATGTCTCCAGCTGGAGATTTTGAGTCGCTTCAGGCTGCTTTAGACAATGGCTGTGATTCAGTATATTTTGGAGTCGAACAGCTTAATATGCGTGCACGTTCAACTGTAAATTTTACAATTGATGATTTAAAAGAAATTGCCAATCGTTGCGAAGCCAAAAATGTTCGAAGTTATCTTACATTAAACACCATTATTTACGATCACGATTTATCAGTCGTAAAAACATTATTGACAAAAGCTAAAGAAGCGAATATTACAGCCGTAATTGCTTCTGATCAAGCGGTAATTGCTATGGCAAGATTAATTGGCATGGAAGTTCACATTTCAACACAGTTGAATGTAACCAATATTGAAACCATAAAATTTTACAGTCTATTTGCTGATACAATGGTTTTAAGTCGTGAATTGAGTTTGCGTCAAGTAAAAAATATCACAGACCAAATTGAAAAAGAACAGATCAAAGGACCAAACGGAAATTTAGTTGAAATCGAAATCTTTGGTCATGGCGCTTTGTGTATGGCGGTTTCTGGAAAATGTTATTTGAGCTTGCATTCCCATAATTCATCAGCGAATCGTGGTGCTTGCAAACAAAACTGCCGAAAAAAATATACAGTTATCGATCAGGAAACAGGTTTCGAAATCGAATTGGATAATGAATATATGATGTCACCTAAAGATTTATGTACACTGGATTTCTTAGATCAGGTTATCGATTCGGGAGTTAAAGTTTTAAAAATCGAAGGACGTGGCCGTGCACCAGAATATGTGGCAACGGTAACCAAAACCTATCGTGAAGCTATCGATGCATATTATGACGGAACTTTTTCAAAAGAAAAAACTGTAGATTGGATGAAAGCTTTAGAAACTGTTTACAATCGCGGATTCTGGTCTGGATATTATCTAGGTCAGGAATTAGGCGAATGGAGCGGTATTCCGGGATCTGCAGCGACTCAGAAAAAGGTTTATGTGGGTAAAGGAACGCATTATTTTCCAAAAGCTGAGGTTGGGCAATTTAAGATTGAAGCTTATGATATTAAAATCGGAGATAAAATTTTAGTTACTGGACCAAGTACAGGAGCTCAGGAAATGATTATTGAAGAAATGTTCGTGAATGATTTAACGGTAGAAAAAGCAACAAAAGGAGACGATTGTACTTTTAAACTTCCATTCAGGATCAGAATGTCGGACAAATTATATAAAATTGTTGAGGCGTAATGGTTATCATAACTTTACAAAGAGATAAGTGCATTGGCTGTAATTATTGCGTTGAAATGGATCCGACTCATTTTCAAATGTCAAAAAAAGATGGGAAATCGGTTTTGATTCATTCTGTAAATGCAAAAGGCTTTTTTACTTTAAAATCCCCAAATCATGCGATTGTTGAAAGCTGTGAATTGGCTGCGAAAGCTTGTCCTGTAAAGATTATTACGGTTAAGCAGACTTAAAATCTATAAATTAAAATAACAAACCCTATTTTGTAACATTACAAAATAGGGTTTGTTGTTTATGATAAGAGAAATTTAAATTCCAATTTTAGCATTGATATTATGCTTGTCAACATAAGTTTGTGCAACATTCATCAATTTGGTAAACTTTGCATCTATATCTTTTTGAGTAGAAGCGTCAAAATCTGCAATTGCTTTTTCAATTTGTTCTGGTGAAGCCTTTTCATCTTTCAGTTTAGCGATTGGCAAGTAGCCTTCTTTCTGTTTCGCAATTGCATAAGTAAATAAGTCTTTAGATGCCTGAAGAAGTTCTTTATTGTCTTCATCTTCCGGTATGTCTTGAATTGTTTTTAATCGCGTTTCTAAATTCGTTATATCATATTTAAAAGAGTCTTGATAAGTAGACGGAATCATCTTTTTTTGAGTTTCATCATAAACTTGTGCTTCAGATTGCAACTTTTCATTGATTTCTTTACTTCCAAAACGAGATAATAAATTCGAATTTAAAGCAGCAATTTCAAAGGTTTTTTCTGGTGAAAGGTTAGTGCATGATGTAGAAATTAAGCTTCCGGCAATTAATACTAAAAATAGAGTTGTGGCATTTAAGATTTTTTTCATTTTTGAATTTATTTATTATTTATCCTTTTAAAATTTTACTTTTCTCGGCATCAAATTCCTCCGAAGTTAAGATTCCAGCATCTAGAAGTTCTTTTAAATCTAATAATGCTTTTTTCTTTGCTTCCATCGAATTTGAAACTTCGGCTTTTGGTGCTTCGGGTTGTTGTGGAGTATTTATTGGATTTACAACAGTTCCTGACGGAGCATATTTCAGAATAAGTTCTGTAATTTCATTAAAGCCTTTTACATTCGAATAATCTATTGCTTTTTGTTCTTTTACGTTTACGATTGACGCATCGGCTTTATTATCTAATAAATATTTTACAACATCTTTCTTTCCATTTGTGGCGCTGTAATGAAGTGGCGTATTTCCAGATTCGTCTTGAATATTGATGTTTGCTCCAGCTTCGATAAGCAGTTTAACCATACTTAAGTTCCCTTTTTTGGTTGCTACATGCAGCAGACTTTCTCCACCATAATTGTATGAACTGTTCAAAGTAAAACTCGATTCGTTTGAAATATTTGTGGCGCTAACAATCCAATCCAAATAATCATTCATTGAAGAAGTGTCGCCAGCTAAAGGTTTGCTGTAATTTACATCAACTCCGTTTTCTAAAAACAAAGCCACGATTTCCTTTTGATTATTCGCGCAAGCGTACCAAATAGGAGAATGTCCAGTATTGCTTGAAGTAAATACATCTGCACCTCTTTCAATCAATAATTTAGCTAGCATTCTGTTTGTTTCATAACAAGCAATTAAAAGTGCATTTTCACCAGAATGATTCGCGTGGTTTATATCGGCACCATTATCTAAAAGCAATGTCACCATCGGAATCGATTTGGAATAACAAGCATAAATAAGAGGCGTATTTCCTTGTTTATCGGTTACATTAATATCGGCTCCATTGTCTAAAAGCAACTGGATAATTTCTCTATTTAATTTTGTCGAAGCCAATAATAGCGGAGTTTCTCCATTGCTATTCAGTAAATTAACCTCGATTCCAGCTTGAAGCAAC
Source organism: Flavobacterium tistrianum (assembly GCF_003254545.1). Classification (GTDB taxonomy): domain Bacteria; phylum Bacteroidota; class Bacteroidia; order Flavobacteriales; family Flavobacteriaceae; genus Flavobacterium; species Flavobacterium tistrianum. The sequence continues at coordinate 95,363 of NZ_QJRH01000072.1, read as the reverse complement.
TTTGTTGCAATTTCAATTTGACCCGTCTGAACGACTAAATGCAACAGACTATTTCCGTATTTATCATTCTTCGTGATTTCTGCTTCGTTTTCTAAAAGATGCAGCGCCGTTTGTTTTTGTTTTTGAAGGCAGGCAAAATATAAAGGCGTTTCTCCTTGATGGTCTTCGTAGTTAATATCGGCACCTTCTTCGATTAGAATTTTCACAGTATCGAGATAACCGCGGTGTGCGGCATAATGAAGAGCAGTTCTTCCAAGTTCGTCTGTATATTTTACATCTACTTCTTTATTTTGAAGCAGCAATTCGGCTATTTTTCGGTTGCCGTTTTCGCAGGCAACTATAAATGACATTGACATGTTTGAATAATTTTAAGTAAATGATTGTTTTATTGTTTCATTAAAAGTTCAACCGTTTTAATTTTAAGATTATCTCCAGAAGCAAGCATTAGAGCAGTTTCGTCTTTATCGTTTGTAATCGAAATGTCGGCTCCCTGATCTAATAATAGTTTTACTTTTCTATAGGTTTCTTTTGCCATTTCTGCGTCGTAATTGACATTATAGGCGCAAACTTTATGCAAAATCGTATTTCCTTGATTATCTTGCTCATTAACGTCAACCGATCCGCTGTCAAGCACCGATTTTAAAATGCCCGATTTTTTCTCAACGATATAATCTACGCCCGATTTCGGATTTCCATAATATTGGGCACAATGATTTAAATCGGCTCCATCTGATAATAATCTTTGTAGCGAATTCAGATCGTATTCAGAATCAGACATCATTCGGATAAATTCTGTGAGTAAAGTTTTTCCATTTTTATTGATGCTATTAAAATTGGCTGATGATGATTCTGCTAAAAGTTCGTACATCGGAAAAGAAAACTGTTCGGCTGCAGCGTAATAAAAAGCACTGTTTTCCTGATTATCAGTTTCATTTGGATCTGCACCATTTTCTAATAAAAATGGCAAAAGTTCTTTTCTGTTTCTTTTAACGGCGCAGATTAACGGTGTTGTGCCCACAATATTTTTTTCATTAATGTCAACGCCATTTTCTAAAAGTATAGATATATATTCTTTTACTTTTTCAGGATCTAGACCATAAGTATTCAAAATAGTGTAGATGAAATTTTCTCCTGCATTGTTCTTATACTGAGTGTTAGCTCCAAAATCATCAACTAAAACTTTAACTATTTTTGGCGAAGCTCCTTTTTCAAGAAAATAACCAAGAAGAGTTTTGTCGCTTATTTCGTCGTTAATGTTATCCATTTTCGACATTAATTCCTTGAAGAAAGCAATCGAATCTTCGTCATCTTTTATATATAAAGTCAATGGTTTGAAAATGGATTGATCAAAACTGTCCAATTCGTAAATGTCGGTCTCAATAAATCCAGCTTTTATTAATTTTTCGATGAAATCAATTTCTTTGGCGTCTATAATTTTGGCGGTAATCTGCGAAAAGTTGTTTTTGAGATATTGTTCGTTAAATTTTTCTCCGTTATTTAGACATTCTCTGGCCTCGTCAAATTTTCCTTGAAAAAGGAAATTTTCAATCTGGTTTTGTGTTTGCATTAGAAATATATTTAAAAATGATGATAAGTTTTAATTGCAATTAGGTTTGCAAATAGTGGCCTCGCAAACCAAGCTGTAAGATAAAACATAAAAATCGTAAATATATTTTAGGATAAAAAGTTAAAAAGAACTTTTACGATTTATAACAGACAGAAAACATTGTGTGCAAGCTTTTTTTATTAATAAGTAAGAATAAACTTCTGTTTTTTTAAGGAATTTTATTTATAAAACATTTCATTTTTTATTTAACAAACCATTAGTTTTAATCCATAAAAAGCAAAATAAAAAAAATACTATCTTTACCGATCAAACGTTTATGAACTTAAGCTGCGTTTTGGCAGCACTACATATATAATTATGGCATGTACAAGTTGTTCAACCTCAGATGGTGGTGCACCAAAAGGTTGCAAAAATAATGGGACTTGCGGCACCGATAGCTGCAATAAATTGACGGTTTTTGACTGGCTTTCTAACATGAGTCCGTCTAATGGAGAGGCGATTTTTGATTGTGTTGAGGTTCGTTTTAAAAACGGACGTAAGGAATTTTTTAGAAATTCGGAGAAATTAACTTTAAGTATTGGCGATATTGTAGCAACTGTTGCTTCGCCAGGACATGATATTGGAATTGTAACTCTTACAGGAGAATTGGTAAAGATTCAAATGAAGAAAAAGGGGGTGAATTACGAAAGTAACGACGTTCCAAAAATTTATAGAAAAGCATCTCAAAAAGATATCGATATCTGGTCTGTGGCCCGCGATCGTGAAGAACCAATGAAAGTTCGTGCGCGTGAATTGGCAATTCAGCATAAACTTGAAATGAAAATTTCGGATATCGAATTTCAAGGAGACGGATCTAAAGCCACTTTTTACTACACAGCAAACGATCGTGTCGATTTTAGAATGCTGATTAAAGATTTTGCTAAAGAATTCAGTACTAGAGTAGAAATGAAACAAGTTGGTTTCCGTCAGGAAGCAGCTCGTTTAGGTGGAGTTGGTTCTTGCGGACGTGAACTTTGCTGTTCTACTTGGTTAACAGATTTTAGAAGTGTAAATACATCAGCAGCTCGTTATCAGCAATTATCATTGAATCCGCAGAAATTGGCGGGGCAATGCGGAAAATTAAAATGCTGTCTAAACTATGAGTTAGACACTTACATGGACGCATTAAAGGATTTTCCTGATTACGATACAAAATTGATTACGGAAAAAGGAGACGCTGTCTGCCAAAAACAAGATATTTTTAAAGGATTAATGTGGTTTGCTTACACCAATAATTTCGCAAACTGGCATGTTTTAAAAATTGATCAGGTAAAAGAAATTATTGCTGAAAACAAGTTGAAAAACAAAGTTTCATCTTTAGAAGATTTTGCCGTTGAGGTTACTTCAGAGCCAGAAAAAGACTTCAATAACGCAATGGGACAAGAGAGTTTGACTCGTTTTGATCAGCCAAAAAGAAAGAAAAAACCAAATCGCAAACGTAAACAAAATGCTGAGCCAGCTGGTGTGGCAACTCCGGTAAAACCACAGCAGGAAAAAAATGCGAATAACGCTAAACCAGCAGGAAATAATAATCCGAACAACGCTGGAAATGCGAACAATGGAAATGCTGGGAATAAACCAAATCCAAACAAGTCAAATCATAAGAAAAAGCATAATTCGAATAAAAACAATCCGAATAAGCAGAATTCAAATGAAAATAAACCTGCTGAACCTAGAAAACCAATAACGAATACTAAAAATGAGAATAAAAAATAGCGGAATTCTTCTCTTGGCAGCAATACTTCTTTTTTCTTGCGATAAAAAAAGAGTATTCGATGAGTATAAATCTGTTGGAAGTGCCTGGCACAAAGACAGTATCATAACTTTTGATCTGCCAGTTTTAGATTCTACAAAAAGATACAATGCTTTTGTAAACATACGAGATAACAACAATTATCCGTTTAATAATTTGTTTTTGATTGTTTCAATAGAAATGCCAAACGGATTTACAAAAGTGGATACCTTAGAATATCAAATGGCTGAGCCAGACGGAACATTACTTGGAAACGGATTTTCGGATATAAAAGAAAGTAAACTGTATTACAAAGAAGATGTAAAGTTTAGAGGAAAATACAAAGTTCACATCAAACAAGCTGTTAGACAATCAGGTAAAATTCCTGGAGTTGAAGCTTTGCAAGGAATTACAGACGTTGGTTTTAGAATAGAACAAAAAGATTAGAAAAATAGTTATGGCTGCTAAAAAAAACAATCCATCAAATAAAACTAAGGATATTAATTATTACAAGAAGAAATTCTGGAGAGTATTTGCGTACTCTTTGTTAGGAGTTTTAGCTTTCTTCTTATTTGCCTCATGGGGTTTATTTGGATCTATGCCTTCATTTGAAGATTTAGAAAATCCAGATTCAAACCTTGCAACAGAGATTATTTCTTCTGACGGAGTAGTGCTAGGTAAGTATTTCAAGACCAACAGATCTCAGCTTAAATATTCAGATTTGCCTAAAAATCTGGTTGAAGCGCTTGTCGCTACTGAAGATGCTCGTTTCTACGAGCACTCTGGGATTGACGGACGCGGAACGTTAAGAGCTGTTTTTAGTTTAGGAACAAATGGAGGTGCAAGTACATTAACTCAACAGCTTGCAAAACAGTTGTTTCATGGTGAAGGTTCTAAATTCCTTCCTTTCAGGATTGTACAAAAAATAAAAGAATGGATTATCGCTATTCGTCTGGAAAGACAGTATACGAAGAATGAAATCCTAGCAATGTACTGTAACGTTTATGACTTCGGAAATTATTCTGTTGGGGTAAGTTCTGCAGCGCAAACTTATTTTTCTAAAGATCCAAAAGACTTGACAGTTGACGAATCGGCTATTTTGGTTGGAATGTTCAAAAACTCAGGTTTATACAATCCGGTTAGAAATCCAGAAGGAGTGAAGAATCGCCGTAATGTGGTTTTATCTCAAATGGCAAAAGCAAAAATGATTTCAGAGGCTGAGAAAGAAAGACTTCAAGCTTTGCCAATTACTTTGAAATTTAAACTAGAAAGCCACCGTGAAGGTATTGCAACTTACTTTAGAGAATATCTTCGTGATTATATGAAGAAATGGGTAGCAGAAAACAAAAAACCTGACGGTTCTGACTACGATATTTACAAAGACGGACTTAAAATCTATACTACGATAGATTCTAGAATGCAAACTTATGCTGAAGAGGCTGTTGCGGCACACATGCAAAACCTTCAACAGCAGTTTTTTATTGACCAGAAAAACAATAAAAATGCTCCTTTCGTAAATATTACCCAAGCTGAGACTGATAGAATCATGATGCAAGCGATGAAGAATTCTGTTCGCTGGGCGCAAATGAAAGAAATGGACAAAAGTGAAGATGATATTATTGCTTCATTCAAAGTAAAAACAAAAATGCGTGTCTTTACTTGGAAAGGAGAAAGAGATACAGTAATGACGCCATTAGATTCTATTCGTTACTACAAGCACTTTTTACAATCTGGTTTAATGTCAATGGAACCTCAAACAGGAGCAATTAAAGCTTGGGTTGGAGGAATTAATTACAAATATTTCCAATACGATCACGTAGGACAGGGAGCAAGACAGGTAGGTTCTACTTTCAAGCCTTTCGTTTATGCAACAGCAATCGAAGAACTGAATATGTCTCCTTGCGATTCTATTTTGGACGGACCGTTTATGATTCATAAAGGGCGTCACCACGTAACAGAAGATTGGGAGCCAAGAAACTCTGATTACAGATACAGAGGAATGGTGACTTTAAAGCAAGCTTTAGCGGCTTCTATTAATACAGTTTCGGCTAAATTAATTGATAGAACAAGTCCAGAAGCTGTTGTAGAATTGACTAAAAAATTAGGAGTTAAAACAGAAATTCCAGTTCAGCCTTCAATCGCATTAGGTGCAGTTGATATTACGGTTGAAGATATGGTTGCGGCATATAGCACATTTGCAAACCAAGGAGTTTATGTAAAACCACAGTTTTTAAGCAGAATTGAGAACAAAAGCGGAGAGGTTATTTACGAACCGATTCCTGAGTCTCACGACGTTTTAAATAAAGATATTGCTTTTGCAGTAATCAAATTACTTCAAGGGGTAACAGAAAGTGGTTCTGGTGTGCGTTTACGTACGCAAGGCGGAGGAAGTGGAGATAACCGTTGGACGGGATATCCGTACATGTTTACAAATCCAATTGCAGGTAAAACTGGAACAACACAAAACCAGTCTGATGGTTGGTTTATGGGAATGGTTCCTAACTTAGTAACTGGAGTTTGGGTTGGATGTGAAGATCGTTCAGCACGTTTCAAAAGTTTGACTTATGGACAAGGAGCAACCGCGGCTTTACCAGTTTGGGGTTACTTCATGAAAAAGTGTTATGCTGATAAAGATCTGCAGGTTTCAAAATCTGAATTTGAACGTCCGGCAAACCTTTCAATAAAAGTAGATTGCTATCAAAGGCCAGCTGTAGTAAAAGATACTACTCAAACCGAACAAAATACAGATGAATTCGAATTGTAACAATGTTGCAATAAAGCTTATCTAATTATATTTCAATCCCTTTACAACTCTTTAAGAAGATTAGTAAAGGGATTTTTCTTTTAGTTTTATTTTTACGAAATCGTTATAATTTCATCTAAAAATCTTATTTTTATCAAAAATATTCAGCAATTAAGATAGTTTGTTATGATAACAAAAAAAGTAAATAGCGTTCAGGAAGCTATTCAAGGAATTCAAAACGGCATGACCATCATGTTTGGAGGATTCGGATTATGTGGTATTCCTGAAAATATAATAGCAGCTTTAGTAAATACATCAATTTCAGATTTAACTTGTATTTCAAACAATGCGGGAGTAGATGATTTTGGTTTGGGATTGTTGCTGCAGAAAAAGCAGATCAAGAAAATGATTTCTTCTTATGTGGGAGAAAATGCAGAATTCGAACGTCAGATGCTTTCAGGAGAATTAGAAGTTGAATTAACTCCACAAGGAACTCTTGCAGAACGTTGCCGTGCAGCTCAGGCTGGAATTCCAGCATTCTTTACTCCAGCAGGCTACGGAACTGAAGTAGCAGAGGGAAAAGAAGCACGAGAATTCAACGGAAAAATGCACATTATGGAAGAAGCTTTCAAAGCCGATTTTGCAATTGTAAAAGCTTGGAAAGGCGACGAAGCTGGAAATCTTATTTTCAAAGGAACAGCCAGAAACTTCAATGCTTGTATGGCTGGAGCTGGAAAAATCACAATTGCCGAAGTTGAAGAATTGGTTCCGGTTGGTTCTTTAGATCCGAATCAGATTCATATTCCGGGAATTATGGTGCAGCGTATCTTTCAAGGAGAAAAGTTTGAGAAACGAATTGAACAACGCACGGTTAGAATTAGATAATTAGATAATGTGATAATTAGACAATTATCTAGATTGCGTAAATATTATCTAATTATCAAATTGACTAATTGGCACATTAACAAAATTGACACATTATTATGGCACTTAGTAAAGAAGATATAGCAAAGCGAATTGCAAAAGAGGTAAAAGACCGATATTTCGTAAACCTTGGTATCGGGATTCCGACCTTGGTAGCGAATTATGTTCGAGAAGATATAGCGGTAGAATTTCAAAGTGAAAACGGCGTTCTCGGAATGGGACCTTTTCCATTTGAAGGTGAAGAAGATGCCGATATTATCAATGCGGGAAAACAGACTATTACAACACTGCCGGGTGCAAGTTTCTTTGATTCGGCTTTTAGTTTTGGAATGATCCGAAGCCAAAAAGTAGATTTGACTATTCTTGGGGCAATGGAAGTTTCTGAAAACGGAGACATCGCAAACTGGAAAATTCCAGGGAAAATGGTTAAAGGAATGGGAGGCGCAATGGATTTGGTGGCTTCCGCCGAAAATATCATCGTTGCCATGATGCACGTAAACAAAGCAGGAGAGTCCAAAATCTTAAAAAGATGCACTTTACCATTAACGGGCGTAGGATGCGTTAAAAAGGTTGTAACTGAGCTTGCAGTTCTCGAAGTAACAGAAAAAGGTTTTAAGCTCTTAGAACGAGCGCCAGGTGTCTCAGTTGAGCATATCATCGCCTCAAGCGAAGCCGATTTGATTGTTGAAGGTGAAATTCCTGAGATGGTTTTTTAAGGTTCAAAGGCTCAAAGGTGCAGAGACTCAAAGTTGAAGTGCTAAAAATAAATTTAGATAAGAAAACTTTCTTAAGAGAAAGTTCTCTTTTTATTTTAATCAATTTCGAATAATTTAGATAGTCTTTTATTTAGATTTGCTCTGATTTAAAAAAATACGCCTTTGGAAAAGTTTGAAATCGATATAAAATGGGGAAGTTATTTGTTTATAACATATGCCTTATTTTCAATCGTTATATCACTATTAATGTTGTTAGTTAACTATGATAGTTTAAGATATTTGCCAAATATTCTAATAGTAGTTTTTATTGTTCAATTAATATATTTTACTGTTAAAGCAATATCAGAAAATAAAAAGAATGACTTAAGTAAAGGTTATAGAAAGTTTTTTGTTTTTGTTAGACTTTTAGTGTTCTTTTACCTTTTGACGTTATTTTTAAATGGAAGTGCAATTACAAATACAGGTAGTTGGTATTTGTCTTTATTTGCGCCATATAGGGGAAAAGATATTTCAGAATTAGTAGAAGATGATTCAATAGAAAATAATGGAATTACACTTAATGAGTTTATGGCTACAATAAAAAGAAAGTTCAGCAGATCATAAATTTTTATTACGCAAAAATGAAAACCGCCCAATTGGGCGGTTTTCTATTTATAAAAACTTTGTTCCTTTGCTTCTTTGAGCCTTTGAACCTAAGAAAATATTATAAATTAAACGAAGCACCTAAACTAAAAGTAGCTTGATTATTCAAATGATAAAAAGGATCATTGTTTGAACCGTATTTTGCAATTGGGAATCCGATTTCTGTGAAAACACCAAATCCGTCAGTAAAGAAATAGCGACCTCCAACATGACCTCCGAAATTATGTAAACCCAAGCTTAATCCAGGGTAAACGTCTAATTCTTTTACACCAATTACACTAGATAAGTTAGCATTGATTCTTGCTTTTGCATCAAAACGATCTGAGAAATCTGGTTCAGCATCATAATAAGCACTAGAACTACCATGGTAGTTACCATTAAAATTATCAAATCCTAGGATATAGTTAGCAACAAAACCGAAAGAGAAATTTTCTCCTAAACCAAAATCAACAGAACCTTGAATTCCAGAACCACCGTCTTGTAAATTAGCACCTACGTTTACTTTAATATCTCCCTTTCCTTTGAAAGCTTCTTGAGCATTAACAAATCCGAATGTTACTAAAAATAGAAGTGTAATAACCTTTTTCATAAAAATTTAATATTAATTATTGTGGCAGCAAATGTAATTTTTAAATAAATTAATTCCTACCTTTTTCGTTAAAATAGAGTTCGTTTAAGGGTTCACTTTGCCAGTATTCCTTAGTATCAACGTTTAAAATTGTAAGCGGACCTCTAAATGCTGCGCCTGTATCTACATTCCAAACACAAGCTCTATTTACAGGAACTGTTTCGCCGATTCGGGTAACTGGTGTGTGACCAATATAAACTTCCTTATAAACGGTAAATCTCTTCGGATAGTGTATGTCGTCTTCCTTTAATTTTGGATCTAATGAAAGAGCCGTTTCCCAAAGAGTTCTATCCCAGTAAAATAGCTTCGAAAAATATTCCCATTTCACACCACTTAAATTGGTGAAACCTGCATGTACAAACAAACGATTTTGATCATCAATATAATAGTCTTGAAGATTTTCTAGAAATTCGATATGCGCTCTTTTTTTCTCTTCTGAGATTTTGGCGTAGCCTTCAACAGTAGCTTTCCCGCCATGTTTGTACCACATTTCTTCGTCAAAATCATCATGTCTATTTTCTAACCAGTCTAATGCAAGCTGGTCGTGATTTCCTCTTATGCAGATGATATTTTGTTTGCTTTTTAAATCAATCAAATAGTCAATTACTTCAACAGACTGACTCCAGCCGTCAACATAATCGCCCAAAAAAATTAGAGTATCTTCAGTAGTAACTTCGGCTCTTGCCAATACTTGCTCAAGTGCAAGTAACCCGCCATGAATGTCACCTATAACAAATGTTCGCATTATTTAATTTTTCGAGTAGAAGAACAAAAATAGAAAGAATAATTGGTTTGGACTCATCGATTTCACATTCTTTAAAAATTGGTATGATTTATAACTGTTTACAGCGTTTTTTTATTGCTTTTACTCTGTAAATTTGCAATATGTCTGAAACACCAACATATCGTAAAATTATTCATATTGATATGGATGCCTTTTATGCATCGGTAGAGCAGATGGACAACCCAGAGTTAAGAGGAAAACCAGTCGCAGTTGGCGGTTCAGAGAATCGAGGTGTAGTTTCGGCGGCCAGTTACGAAGCTAGAAAATTTGGTGTTCGAAGTGCTCTTAGCGGAGTTTTGGCAAAAAAATATTGTCCAGAAATTATCTTTGTCAGACCAAGATTTGACCGATATAAAGAGATTTCATCCAAAATCCATAAAATTTTTCATGAATATACGGATTTGGTTGAGCCTCTTTCGCTTGACGAGGCTTATTTGGATGTTACTAAAAATAAAAAAGGAAATCCGAGTGCAAGTCTTCTGGCTCAGGAAATTAGAGCAAGAATTTTTAATGAAGTGGGGTTAACGGCTTCTGCGGGTATTTCAGTCAATAAATTTGTTGCCAAAATTGCAAGTGATTATAACAAACCAAACGGACAAAAAACAGTTAACCCTGACGAAGTAGAAGCTTTTCTAGAAGATTTGCCCATTCGGAAATTTTACGGAGTCGGAAAAGTGACGACAGAAAAAATGTATCAGCTCGGCATTTTTACAGGAACCGATTTGAAAAGCAAATCTTTGGAGTTTTTAGAGAAACATTTCGGAAAATCGGGAGCATTTTATTACCATGTTGTTCGAGGCATTCATAATAGTGAAGTGAAATCTTCTCGAATTGCTAAATCTGTAGCAGCAGAACATACTTTTGACGTGAATTTGTCTTCTGAAATTTTTATGATGGAACAATTGGATCGAATTGCCAGTTCATTAGAAAAACGTCTAAAGAGGCATAATGTTTCAGGGAAAACCATTACGCTAAAAATTAAATACAGTGATTTTTCTCAGCAGACCAGAAGTAAAACCCTGCCTTATTTCATTTCTGATAAAAGCTTGATTATGGAAAATGTTGAAGAATTGTTATATCAGGAAAAAATGAAGGATTCTGTAAGGCTACTTGGAATTTCGTTGAGTAATTTGAATACTGAAGTAAAAAAGGCGGTTGTTGTTCAGCTAAAATTTACATTCTGATAACGCTACTTAAGCGTATATTAAGATTTGGAGCTTTATATAACAAGATTTTTCCTGTATCTTTGAGAAAAAAGATCTGTCTATCTTTTGAATTATTTTGATATGAAAAATAAAAATTCTGATGATTCACTGCAACGAAATTCAGTCCCAATCTTATCTTGGGATTTTCATTACGAGTATCTAAATGAACTAAAAGCTTTAAGCGCTGATCTACAGAGAGTCAGTAAGATTTCAAATGAATTCGTTTGGGATGAAAAGAAGCTTAACATTCAAGAACGAATCAAAAATGAAGTGGTTTTGGTTACAGATTTAGATTTGAGAATAGTTTTCGCGTCAAGCGGAATTAAAAAAATGACAGGTTACAAAGAGGAAGAAGTCTTAGGGAAAACTCCAAAAATGTTTCAAGGCCCCGCAACTTCCAAAAAGGATTTAAAAGATATAAGAGAAGCCGTAAAAAAGCAGATTCCTTTTGCAAAAACCCTTGAAAATTATAGAAAAAACGGGCAGACTTATAAATGCAAAATAGAGGCGTCGCCAGTGTATAATCTAAAAGGTGAAATATCACATTTTATAGCTTTTGAAAAACAGGATTTAAGTGCATGATGGTATTTTAACCGCAAAGCGCGCAAAGATTTACGCAAGGCACACTAAGAATAAAAAAACGTCCCAATTGGGACGTTTTTTCGTTTTTATATAAATTTTTCTTTGCGAACTTAGCGTAAATCTTTGCGTTCTTTGCGGTTAAGAAACAACTAGAGATTAGCAAAGAAATCATTTCCTTTATCATCAGTGATAATAAACGCAGGGAAATCTTTAACTGTAATTTTACGAACAGCTTCCATTCCTAATTCTTCAAAATCAACTACTTCGACTTTTAAGATATTATCTTGAGCCAAAATAGCAGCAGGACCTCCAATAGACCCTAAGTAGAATCCGCCGTATTTATTACAAGCATCAGTAACTTGTTTAGTTCGGTTTCCTTTTGCCAGCATAATCATACTTCCGCCATTTTTCTGGAATTCATCCACATAAACGTCCATACGTCCAGCAGTTGTTGGTCCGAAACTTCCAGAAGCCATTCCGTCTGGAGTTTTTGCAGGACCAGCATAGTAAACAGGATGGTTTTTGAAATAGTCAGGCATTGGTTTTCCAGCGTCTAACAATTCTTTGATTTTTGCGTGAGCAATATCTCGTGCAACAATTACAGTTCCGTTTAGTTTTAAACGAGTTTTAACTGGATATTGAGATAATTTAGCCAAAATATCTGCCATTGGCTGATCTAAATCAATTTCTACAGGAGCTTCTAAATGCGGAGCTGTTTCTGGTAAAAACTGTTTCGGATTTGTTTCTAACTGTTCAACAAAAATTCCGTCTTTAGTAATTTTTCCTTTGATATTTCTATCTGCCGAACAAGAAACCCCTAATCCAACCGGACAAGAAGCCGCGTGGCGAGGCAAACGGATTACACGTACATCATGAGTGAAATATTTTCCTCCAAATTGCGCTCCAATAGCACTTTCTTGACAGATTTTCTGAACTCTTTCTTCCCATTCGTGATCACGGAAAGCTTGACCTGCCATGTTTCCTGAAGTTGGAAGATTGTCATAATATCCAGCAGAAGCTTTTTTAACAGCGCTTAAGTTGGCTTCTGCAGAAGTTCCGCCGATTACCAAAGCTAAGTGATAAGGAGGGCAAGCAGAAGTTCCTAAATCTTTAATTTTTGTGCGAATGAATTCATCCATAGATTTTTCATTCAATAAAGATTTTGTCTGTTGGTATAAATAAGTTTTGTTTGCAGATCCTCCACCTTTTGCCATAAACAAAAAGTCGTAAGAAGTTCCTTTTTTAGCATAAATATCAATTTGTGCCGGAAGATTTGATCCTGAATTTTTCTCTTCAAACATCGAAATCGGAACGATCTGAGAATAACGTAAGTTTCTTTTTTGATACGTATTGAAAATACCGCGGCTTAACCATTCTGCATCATCAACACCTGTAAAGATGCTTTCTCCTTTTTTGGCCATTACAATTGCAGTTCCTGTATCTTGACAGCTTGGTAATTGGCCTTCAGCCGCAACAGATGCATTCTGAAGTAAATTGTAAGCCACAAATCGATCGTTGTCTGTAGCTTCTGGATCGTCTAGAATTTTTCTTAGTTTTTGCAAGTGTGTTGTTCTCAACATGAAAGACACATCGGTCAAAGCTTCTTCAGCCAATAACTCTAAACCTTTTGGATCAACGGTTAAAACTTCGCGTTCTCCAAACTTTTCAACTTTTACAAAATCAGAAGTGATTTTGCGGTACTGCGTATCATCCTTTAAGATCGGATAAGGATCTTGGTATATAAAATCAATCATTGTTTTGTTTTTTTACAAATTTAGAAATTATTTACCTAAGAAAGAATTTGAATAAGAACTCTTCAACAGTTTTATGATTTTATTCTACGTTATTAAATTGATCAAACGTCATCTTTTTTTCGAAGTAAGGTTTGTCTTTCGCAGATAGCAGCATCTTTTTCCATTTGTTGTCTTTTAATTCGAAAGATATTGAGTCTGAGTGTGTAAGGATTCCCATATCTACGTTCTCATCTTCATCTGCAGGTACAAATGCAACAGTTTTGCAATAAAAGGATTTTGGGTCAGAATTGGTTGAAGGGTTTTCAATTTCTACCCAACTTCCCCAGCCGCTATCAGTCATTGTGCTCCATTGGTGCACCAATTGTAATGCGCTGTTTTTTAGGTAATACAGATAGTGGTCATGAGAATAACCGCATGCAGGATATCCAAGTGAGATTTGTATAAATGGAGAATTTTTTGAACTTTCAGATGTCAATCCGTAAGAAGCCATCCATTCAGAACCTTTCTGAAAACCTTTGATTGCAATTTTTGAAGAAGCAGTTTTGGCTTTATTCTGATAAAAATCTAATCTGTATTTTACGGTAACAATACTGTCTTTGTCTGCCTCTTGATCTACCAAATGCGCCAGAATGTAATCTGTAGATGATTCTGTTCCGTCAGTGTAAATAGAAACAGTATCGGTTTTAATGATTTTTTCATCATTTGTAACCTCCAATGTTTCTTGCGGTTCAATAATTTCTGCAATTGGGGCAGCAGCATCTGTTGGTTTTGTTTTTTGGCATCCTACTAAAACAAGCAGGAAGAAAAGAGTGTGGATTTTCATATATTATAATTCAAAGTGATTTTATTCAACAGATAGAACTAAAAGTTTCTTTTTTTGATAAAGTTCTGCAAGCGATATTTTTTCGCCATTAAGATAAAAAAGCTGGTCTTCGTATTTCACTTCATAAGGATCAATCAAAAAGCAATAATTGTCCCTGTCGTTTAAAACACTCAGATTGTCTTGATTCAATTCCACAACTTCAACATAATTTATGATATTGAGTTTGTGTGCCTCTTCTAAAGTTACGGGCGTAGTCTCATCATACCTGAAGAAGAATTTTTCGCCGCCTCCGGGCATTCCAAACCATGGCATTGCTTTTCCTGAAACTAGCGAAATATAATCAGGCACTTCGTTGATGACAAATAATTTCTGGTCCATAGTTCCAAAAAACTCTGGGAGCGATTTGTTTTCGAAAGCTTCTTTTTCTTTCCAAAAATAAAGTCCTTGATTTTGCCAAGAAGGATCCTGAGGATCTGGTGTGGTGTTGGAATCTGAATAATGCATAAATAATTCGCGAGGCATAAAAGCTAGAAGCGAGTCATTAATGAGCCAGTCCATTTTGCTGGTATCGAATCTGTCTTGTGCTGATACAGGGTTTTCTGTAGGTTTTGGCTCTTCAGCGCATTCGATTTTTTCAGGAACCTTAGATTCCTTTTTTTTACTTAAAAACCATTTAAACATATTTGGGGGAATATTTAATTGTTTTATTTATGTTAGAAGGCTAAAGTATAAAATTATAAGAGGTTTTTTATAAAAAATGAAAAAATAATGTAGGATAATGCACCTAATTCAAACAGGTGACTTATATCAAAACTTTAAAACAACAAACCTAATTTGTTGTTTTAAAGAGATTTACGAAAAATAAGAAGCAATTATTTTGATGTTTTTGCTGGTCTTAGAAAAACCAAGTTGCCACAAAAATAGCTGTAATAACACAGATTAAATCAACCAAAAGCATTGTGCCTAATGCATAACGTGTGTTTTTGATATTTACAGAACCAAAATAAACCGCAATAACATAAAATGTACTTTCGGCACTACATTGGAAAATACTGCTCAATCTAGCAGTTAGAGAATCGGCTCCAAAAGTATTCATAGAATCAATTAAGAAACCTCTTGAACCTGCAGAACTAAAAGGACGTAACATGGCAACAGGAAGCGCATTGGTAATTTCTTTGCTAACACCTAGATTCGAAAAAACAAATCCGATGGCATCACTTATGATTTCGAATAAACCGCTGTTTCTAAATAATGAGATTGCAACCAACATGCCTAGAACGTAAGGGAAAATAGTAACTCCAGTCTTTACACCATTATTTGCACCAACTACAAAAGTATCAAAAACAGTTGTGTCTGCTTCTTTGAATTTTTTCTCATGTCTAAAAGAAAAGATCAGCGTAAATACAATAATCGCCAATAAGATTAATCCAGAAAGGTTAGAAGTGAAATAGTTTTTGCCAATTAAATCTAAATGGTTTACATACATCAATAATCCCACAATTGCAGCAATTAATCCCATCAAACCAATTAAAAGCGAAGCACTTTTGAAATTGATTTTCTGTTTTATTCCGACAATTAAGAAAGCCGCAATAGTTCCGATAAAAGAAGTAATGATACAAGGCAGCATTACATCTGCTGGATTACTGGCATTTGCAGCTGCACGATAACCAATGATCGAAGTTGCAATTAAAGTTAATCCAGAAGCATGAAGGCACATAAACATGATTTGTGCATCACTGGCTTTATCTTTTTCGGGGTTTATTTCCTGTAAACTTTCCATAGCCTTTAATCCGAATGGTGTTGCGGCCGAATCCAATCCCAAGAAATTGGCAGCAAAGTTTAAGGTCATGTAGGATATCGAAGGATGATTTTTAGGAATACTCGGGAATACTTTTACAAACACCGGACTTAAGGCTTTGGCTAGGTTTCCAGAAGCTCCAGAAACGATTAAAAGTTCCATTAATCCGCAGAAAAAGGCTAAATAGGCTATAAGAGGCAAAATCAAATCTACTAAAGTGCTTTTACAAGTCGGCAGTAAACCATCAGATTTTTGAAGTCCGCTATAAATTTTTACAGTTTTGCTTTTGTAAACATAAGTCGTATCGGCATTTAGCGTATCATGATTGATGATCATGGTCTGATCTGGAGCTTTTTTGATACTGTCTTTGATGAAAGCAGGAAGCTCTTCAACATATTTTTCAGAAACTAAAACAGGATCGTCTTTTTTTCCATTCAAAACAGAATCAATGGTATAAGTATTGGCAGTAAATAAACTGACTACAATAAAAAGAATCGAAGAAATAAAAATAACCAACCAAAATCTGCTCAATACCATAATTACATTTTTTTGTAAATGTAATTATTTAGCAATAAAATGCATAAATATTTTATGTAAGAGACGGGAATTTGAGTTTGTGTGTCGCTCCGCTGGAGCTTTTTGAAATGGGAAATTTCATTTGCTATAGATATTTAGCTCTTCCAGAGCTATTAAACGTTATAAAACAAAATTATATGCAAATGAAAAAGCTCTGGAAGAGCTAAATATTTATAGAAATCATTCAGCTATAAATTGAAAAGCCCCAGCGGGGCGAAATCTAATTATCTATTTTGAAAAATTAATTATCCAATCACAACTTTGGTTTCCAAATAGGTTTCAAAAGTTTTGATTCCTTCAAACAGAATCTCTTTTTTCGAACTTTCAGTTTCATTAAAAAACTCCGTTTCAATTTTTACATGATCTTTTTTAATGGTTCGTTTCCAGATTCCGATTACTTTTCCATTTTCTAAAATAACAGGTTTAAAAATGCCATTATTGGTAAAAGTTTTCGATTGATGATCTCCTGAAAACGAAACTTCACGCGTTTTATATGAAATTAAGATTTCGTCGAATGCTGGAAGAAAATGTACGCTTTCGCGAAAGTTATCCTCGATTGAACGTTTTTTGGAGAACAAATAAGTCTGATTATCAATGGTAATAGAGTTTAATTGCAACTCAATTGCATTAATTGCATTTTTGCAAAAAGTAGGCGCAAAACCAGACCACCACGAAAAATCTAGTAAAGTTGCCGGTCCGTGACTCTCAAAATAGCGTTGAGCGAGTTTGGCTAAACTTTCTTCTTTTGATAATTTAGTTTTTGGTTTAGAAACTCTTTCTTCAAGTAAAGCATACGTAATTTGTTTGCCTTTCATTCGTCCATTACAAACCAAACCATCCAATTCTGCATTCATCATAATGGCAGCACTCAAAAAGTCTTCACTAGAAGTTTTTTTTATGCCAAGTTCCTGCATAATTTCGTCTCGAGTCAAATGATTATTTCCAGACAATAATTTCTCAATGGCTGCATTAGTTTGATTTAACTTTTTCTCATCATAGCCAAATTTTTTCGCTGCAGAAGCTGTAAAGCGTTTTACTTGCGGAGCAGAAAGATCGAGCATCCAATAAATATCATCAGCAGAAACAAAATGCCAAGTTGGACGAAGAATGTGAGTTCGAATTATTTTTCCCGAATTAACGGCTTCTTCAATTTCTTTTTCAGAGGAATTGCAGCGCGAACCAATTGCCCATTTTGCCATGGCATAATCCTGAGCCTGCATAGCACCAAAATGCTGTACAATTTCCTGAGGAGAACATTGATTTTCCTGATAAAGCTTCTGAGAAGCCATACGATAATGTGAAATTTCGGAATGAATCATTTAAAAAAATTAAAGATTATAAGTTAAAAATCTTTGTCCCTTTGCAACTTAGACCCTTTGACCTAGAGTTATACATGAATTAGTTCGTCATCAATCAATAGATCTTCTCGACGTAAACGCAAGAAAATCTGCGCTACCGCAATGGTGTCTTTTTCGCAATACGTAATGATTCTGTCAATATCTTTTTCAACATAATATACGTGAGCAACTTGGCTTCCGTCAATATCGCCTTTTGGAGAAGGAACTCCTAAGATTTTAGTCAATAGTTTTAAAGAAGTATAATGCTTATAATCGCCAAACTTCCATAATTCCAAAGTGTCCAAATGTGGGATTTCCCAAGGTTTTTTGCCAAATAAATTCAATTTGTCTGGAATGGGCATTTGGTTGATGATCATTCTTCGGGCAATAAACGGAATATCAAATTCTTTCGAATTATGTCCGCAGAGCAAATGCTGAGGCTGATTAAAATGATTGTTGATCAGATTCGAAAAGTCTTTTAGGATTTTCTTTTCATCACCAAAAAATGATGTCACTCTAAAATTGCGAACATCTCCTTTGATGGTAAAAAAACCAACCGAAATACATATTATCTTTCCAAATTCGGCCCAAATTCCGGCGCGTTCGTAAAATTCTTCAGGTGTAAATTCATCTTTTCGCTGATATTGTGTTTTTAAATCCCAAAGTGATTGCATTTCCGCGTCAAGCGAATTGAAGTTTTCTTCTTCGGGAACGGTTTCTATATCGAGAAAGAGAATGTTATTTAGGTTTATCTTTTCAATCATATTTTTTTTGCCACGAATTCACGAATTGAACTAATTTTTTATTCTGTATAAATGTACACAAATTTAGATTTTTAATCTATCGTAAATAAAAATTGAATGAATTATCCTGCTTTTTTAATTACAAACTAAAAACAAGCTTTGTTGTGCAGATGGAGATTCATGTTCCAAAAGCCATTTTTTGCGCGATAGTCCGCCAGCGTAACCGGTTAAAGATCCGTTTGTGCCAATAACGCGATGGCAAGGAACAACAATCCAAAGCGGATTTTTTCCATTTGCCGAAGCTACAGCGCGAATTGCTTTTATATCACCCAATTTTTTAGTCTGATCCATGTAGCTTACCGTTTTACCGTACGGAATTTCAAGAAGAGATTTCCAGACTTTCTGCTGAAATTCGGTTCCTTGCGGATTCAGTTTTAGGTCAAAATCGGTTCTTTTGCCTTCAAAATATTCATTTAGCTGCAAAACGGCATCTTTTAAAACATCTGGAATTTCCTTAGAAACATCATTTGTTCCAACATCAGAAACAGAAATTACGGCAATACCATTTTCGTCTCCAATTATTTTGGTGATTCCTAAAGGCGAATTGATATAAACTGTTTCCATAATTTTTTAACCGCAAAGGTGCAATCCTATAGCTATCGGGATACGCAAAGTTCGCAAAGTTTTTTTAATAATTCTCCAGCTTGAATTGATAGTTTAGATTGTTTTCAATTTTTTTACTCGAAATAACCTTTTTAATATTAGATTGTTGTGAACTGAATTTTGGTAAAGCCAAATCCATTTCAACTGCTTTTGAAGTGTAATATTCTTCTCTTGTCGGGTGAAAAGGCGCAACGGCATTAAAAACTGCGTTCCATTTAGATTGACTTATGATGGCTCCAATAACGCCAATACAATCGTTTTTATGAATAAGATTAACGGGAGCATCTGGATTTTCAATGTTTTCTTTCCCAGCTAAAAACTTAACAGGATGACGATCTTCACCAATTAATCCGCCGAAACGGAGGGTTGTGGTTTGGAAGTTTTGATTTTCTTGAAGGAGATTTTCTGCTACAAGTAACTGCTTACCACTTTCGGTGTCTGGATTCGGAATAGTTTCTTCTGTTATAAAGCCATTATCATCACCATAAACAGAAGTGGAACTTACAAAAAGAACCTTTTTAATTGTTGATTTTTCTATAAACGGAATTAAATTCTTGATTTTTTCTACAAATGCTTTCTTTTCAGAACTTGGGTCAACTGTTCTCAGTTTTGGCGGAATATCTATAATTAAGATTTCGCTTTCGGCTAAAAAATCGGTAATGTTTTCAGAAACACTTTCGCTTTCAACCGTCACTAAAAACGGATTTATTCCCGCATCTTTCAAAATAGAAAGTTTGTCTTCCGAAGTTGTTGATCCGTTTACCGAATTTCCTTTTGCAGTTAAGTTTTTTGCTAAAGGAAGTCCTAGCCAACCACAGCCAAGTATACTTATTTTCTTCATTTCTTTTAAGGTTGCTTTAAGTAATAATCTCGCAAAGTCGCAGAGTCGCAAAGAAAATTAAACTTAGCGTTTTGGCGACTTTGTCAGATTAAAAGTCACAGAGATATTCTTTCGTTACAAAGTTAACGTAAATCTCACTTTGTCTTTTCCTTTTGCGCCCATTCTGTTTTAGAATTTAATAGCTCTTGTATTGAATTCTGGTGTTTGCCATTGTAGGTTGTAATGCTTCGAATAGTGAAAGATTGATTTTTGTAATTGAAGGTTCGAAATGAGTGAAGTAGGGTTTAAAAATAGAATGTGCATGCTAATTTTTTGGTTCAAAGGTTCAAAGAAACACAGGCTCAAAGGTTTCTCAACATATCTAAAAAACAAAAAGCACTATAGAATAGCGCTTTTTTAATCTTTACCTTTGTTTCTTTGAACCTAAATTTAAGCTTCCACTACAGCTTTTAATGCTTGCAGAATTGGATTTTCCTCTCCCTTCGGTTCTTCCTGAACTGCGCCCGGACGATTATCTTCCTGAATTATTTCGAGTTTTGTATTTTGATCTTCTTCAGTTAAAACATAACTCATTATGAAATAATTCTCTGGTTTATCTTCTAATCCTGGTCTCGGAAAAAACAAAGAATATTTAATTTTCTGATTTGGAACAACTTCTAAAACGGTTCCCCATTGCTCAAAAACCTGGCCTTCCCATTCATTTCTAAATCGTATTTCATTGCCGATTTTCCAATCAGTAATTAAATCACTTCCATATTGCCATTGTTTGACTAATTCTGATTTTGTCAATACATTCCAGACTTTTTTAACTGGGGCATTCAAAACAATTGTAGAAATATTTGTTGCCATAGCATTAGTTTTTAGTATTTTATTAAGGTTGCGGCTGTGTCACAGGTTTGATACTGTCTTTTGGAACAGCTAAGCTATCTACTGGAACAACAGGCTCAATTGGTTTTACTGGCGGTGTGTATCGTTTGATTTTCTGCTGAATCATAACAGCATCATTCAATACAAACGGCGTTGGCATCATCCAGTTCTCTCTTGGTTTAACATTTAATAGCGGATTGCTCATTAAATCGAAAGAACTTTCAATTAAATCCATATCAAAAACAGTCGATTTGTTAATATAGAAATCCATTTCAAGCGGTTCATTGCCTACAACATAGTAACATAATATTTTTGAACCTTCTCGCTCAAGACGATTTGTTTTTTCTCCTGAAGTAGCAACTCCATTTGCCTTAAAGTTGTAAAAAGTCATTTTTGGATTGGCAAAGATGTCGTAACGATTTACTTTTCTATTCGGAGTAATTTTAATTTTCAAATATCTATTATTTCCAATAACGCTATCTCTTAAAAACTGAATTGTAGGTTTTGGCACATCAACAACCGGTGCAATAGCACTATAAGTAAAGGTTGTATTGTATTTGCTCGTTAGCGGTAGCGTATTTAATCCAACTGCTTTTTGGTTTTTCTCGCCTAAATAAGATTTCGTCCATTCATCCAAATTCGTATCATAAGTAGTCCAAACAGCAGAATTGTTATCAGCGTTATAAACATATAATAAGCTGTTTGATTTGGCTTTGCCGTATTCGTAACCAGAGTTATATCCTGCGTAAACGAAAAATGAAATAGAAGTGATAAAGAAAACCACAATCCAAGCTCCTTTTTTAGCAAAAGCTCCAAATATTGGAAGTAATAATCCAAATAATAAAACAGTCAAAATAGCACTTCCGTACAAGATTTTAAGTCCAAGTCCAATTGGAAACATTACTATAAAAGGCGCAACAATAGCTAAAGCAGGAATGCTGAAAAGTAAATTCATTCCTAAACTGTAATGTTGTGTAAATATAAATATTCCGAATAATAATATTCCAAAATATACAGGAATAATTAAAAAGCCAGCTCCTGTTAAGCTATTGGCTAAAAATGCATTAATGATAATCCAAAGCAGCAAAGGTGCCACAAAATGGTTCATGGTAGTTTTCCCTTCAGAAAAATGATGGTAGAAAGCAAAGCAAATAGCAATGCTTAGCGTAACAAAAGCTCCAATATAAGCATGACCATTATAAGTAAAACCGTTTAGGAGATCAGAGTACTGCGGATAAATTTCCAGAATAAGTTTCCAACCTAAAAATGTAACCAATCCCGCAATTATAATAGATCCTAAAAGCGGAACAAAACCTTTGAATATTTCTGTGAATGTGATAATTCTTTTTACTTTTCCAACAAAAATGAATAAAACCAATAATCCAAAAGCAATCAGTGTCATTGGCATTACCCATGTAAACGGATAACTAATGAAGGTAAAAGGAGCACTGAAATAAACATTATCTTCTGTAGATTCTGTCTGATTTAAATCAATGTTTGTAAAGTATTTCAGCAAAGGCATGATGTAAGTGCCTTGATGTGCTAATGTAGTTTTGTTTAAATGCTGAATATCATCTTGCTGCGTGTGATAGTTGAAATGCCCATCGATAAAAGCAAAATTGAATCCCTGAATATTTCCTTGTTCTCTAAATACGGTTAGATCAGTATCATTTGGAAGCATTTTGTAAATGCTGTACATCAGAGAATTTGAAACAGGATGAGAAGGTTTTGCTTTAGTAAACTCCTCCACCAAAGCTTGATTCCCTTTGTTGGTTTCCATTAGCATATAGCTTGGACCAGAAGTTCCTCTTGCTTCAAAGTTTAAAACCAAACCAACGTCTTTTGCCCAAGGATGTTTGTTTACGAATAAAGCAGCACCGTTTAATCCTAATTCTTCGGCATCAGAGAATAATATGATAATATCGTTTTTTTGAGGATGTTTTGAGTATAAAAAGGCACGTACACCTTCTAAAATTGTTGCAACTCCAGAAGCATCGTCGCTTGCACCTTTTGAGAAAGAGTGTGGCGCACTGTCATAATGAGAAAGAAGTAAAAGCGCTTTTGTATTATTTGTTCCTTTAATTCGAGCCAAAATATTTTTTGACTTTACCAAAAGACCTTTATCATTTAGAGTAAAACCTTCCTGAACACTCGTCTCTAATCCGATTCTGTTTAATTCTAGTTTAAGATAATTTGCAACCAGTTCGTGATTGGTCGATCCGACATAGTGGGGTTTCTGTGCTATAATCTCAACCTGGTTAAAAGCTCTTTCGGTCGAAAATTCAGCAAGCGCTTCTTCGTCCTTAGAGATTCCTTGCGGCATCATCGTGGCGTATATAATGCCAAGTATAGCTAAGACGCAGACAATGGCTAGAATTGAGGTGGGGTTTTTTCTCATGGTGAATAAATACTAACTATATTTCTTTTTTAACAAGCATAAAATAATCATTGTCCAAGGAACGGTAGCCTTGGTCATACAAGAAATAATATGTATTTCCTGTCTTGGTCTGTAAAATGTTTGTAAAGAACTCAAAATCAAAACCTTTTGTTAATAATTTGTCTCGAGAAGCTTTCGATTTTCCGTCTACATTTAACTCTGCCAAAATACGGTAATTTTTGCGTAACTTGTTGTTTATATTTCGCATGAAATTCGTACTATCTTTATTTATTTTGTTATTGTAGGCATTGCGACAGCTATCTGAGCAGAATTTCTTGTCTTCTCGGCCGAAAATTTTAGCAGAACATTCGAGGCATGTTTTCATGAATTCAATTTTTTAATTTCGTAAAGATCTGTTCTTCTGTCTTTTAATGTTTTTACGCTTCCATGTTCATGAAGTTCCTTTAGTAAGGTTAAATCAACATCAACAATAAGGGTCATTTCTGTGTTTGGAGTTGCTTCAGCTTTGATTCCATTACTTGGAAAAGCAAAATCAGATGGCGTAAATACAGAAGACTGCGCATATTGAATATCCATATTGTTTACTTTCGGAAGATTTCCAACGCAACCTGCTATGGCTACATAACACTCATTTTCTATGGCGCGCGCCTGCGAACAATGTTTTACACGAGTATAACCATTTTGAGTATCGGTTAAAAATGGTACAAACAAAATATCCATTCCTTCATCTGCCAAAAGTCTCGAAAGTTCTGGAAACTCAACATCATAACAGATTAGAATTCCGATTTTACCACAATCAGTATCAAAGGTTTTAAATTGAGATCCGCCTTTCATTCCCCAATGTATAACTTCGTTCGGGGTGATATGAATTTTGGTATACATTTCTGAAGTTCCATCTCTTTTGCATAAGAACCCAACATTGTAAAGATTTCCACCTTCTACATAAGGCATACTTCCTGTAATAATATTGATGTTGTATGAAATGGCAAATTCTTGAAAGCGCTTACGAATTGGGTCAGTGTGACGAGCCAATTCTCGAATGGCTTCAGCTTCAGATAAATGATTGTAATCGGCCATTAAAGGTGCGGTAAATAATTCTGGAAATAAAGCAAAATCAGAACCATAACCCGAAACAGCATCAATGAAAAATTCGGCTTGCTCAAAAAGCGCTTCGACATTATTTAGCGGACGCATCTGCCATTGAATCAATCCTAAACGAATAATTTCTTTCTTAACGTTAATCAGTTTTGGACTATCATCATAGTAAATATTGTTCCACTCCAATAAAACAGCAAATTCTTTTGATTCTTCGTCGCCTTCCAAATAATTTTTGAGGATTCTTAAAACATGGAAATCATTGCTCAGCTGAAAAGAAAGAACAGGATCGTACAGTTCTTTGGTGCGTACTTTTTCTATATACGCTTTTGGAGACAATTTTTTGGCGTGTTCTCTATAGTTTGGAATTCTTCCGGCAAAAACAATTGCTTTTAAATTCAGTTGTTCGCAAAGTTCTTTTCTAGCATCGTATAATCGGCGGCCTAAACGTAAGCCTCTATAATTCGGGTGAATAAAAACATCTATTCCGTATAAAATTTCCGCATTCGGATTGTGAGTAGAAAAAGTATAGTTTCCGCTAATTTGCTGATAGTTATGTCTTTTTTCTACCAACTTTTCATCAACAATAAGAGATAGGGCAGAACCAACAACCTTTCCGTCAACCAAAATCACCAGCTGGCCTTCTGGAAAAATAGAAAGAAGTCTTTCTATGTCATCAGATCCCCAATATGAATCGGCCATTTCAGGATACGATTCAATCATTGATTTCTTTAATTGTCTATAGTCCTCAATTTCAAGGTTTCTTAACTCTACTTTTTTAATTTTTGCCTGCATATCGTAAGATTTATCTCAAATATACAAAAAACAGATTCCATTTACAAACGCTTACAAATAGTTACAGTCGATAGTAAATAGTTAACAACCGACTGTCATCGCTGGGGTTCCTCATCTTTGCAGTGTTGAATTTGATAAACGATTCAATTTATTTATAACATAAAAACATATACGCCATGAAAAACAGAGTACAGTTAATTGGGAATGTAGGAAACGATCCAGAAGTTAAAACATTAGAAAACGGCAAAAAACTAGCACATGTTTCGATTGCCACAAAAGACTATTATAAAAATGACAAAGGAGAAAGAGTAGAACAAACGGAATGGCACCGAATAACAGCCTGGGGAAAAACGGCAGAAATTATTGAAAAGTTTGTTGTAAAAGGAAAAGAAATTGCTGTTGAAGGAAAATTGACACATCGAAGCTACGATGATAAAAACGGCGAAAAACGTTATATAACCGAAGTGATTGTAAATGAAATTTTACTGCTGAGTAAATAACGCTTTTGCGAAATATTTAAACCCTCCAGGTTTCAAAAACCTGTCGGGTTTCATGCTTTGCAGATTTTTTTTATAAAATAGAAACTCCATTAGCATCAGTAGTAAGCACTTCGCTCATGTAATCAAAAAAAGGTCTCATGTTTTTGAATGCGTCCAAAGCCAGTTCTAAAAATTGCGGACTCAATACTTCTTCGTCAGTAAAACGTTTTATGACCAAAAATTGTTTGTAACGAAGCAAATCAATAGCAGGATGATCAACATCAAAACCTTTTGGCTTTGTTTTAAGCTGTTCTCCTTGCAAAGTGCCAAAATTGTTTTTGAAAGATTCTGAATTCAGTATTTCCTGAAAGGTTTCGGGATCTTGGGCAAATTCGGTTCTAATTCGTTTTAAATCTGCGGCATTTGGCCCCCAGAAACCGCCCGCAAAAAAGCTGTTTCCTTTTTCCAGATGAAAATAATATCCTCCTCGTCTTGCAGCAGTTGCACGTGTGTAGCTTCCGCCCCAATAATGTTTAAAGGGAGTTTTGTCTTTAGAAAAACGAATATCACGATAGATTCTGTAAACACTTTTTTTACCAGAAGTATTTTCTAAAACATCCGTTTTGGAAAGTTCCTTCAGTAAAGCTCCTGCAAAATTTTCAATATGATTAAGTTCTATCAAATATTGCGGTTTATGCTCTTCAAACCATGGTTTGTTATTGTTTTCTTTCAGCTGAACCAAAAAGTCAAGACTAGATTTGGGAATTGTAATATCGTTTTTCATAATTGAATTTAAAAATCGAAAATATAGACTGCAATTTAAAACTAAAAAACCCACCAGAGAAATCTGATGGGTTTTTCTATATCGTGTTAAGCAGTTTTTTTGAATAAATCAAACATAGGACAGCGTGAGCAACGTTTCTTTTCGCTTTTTTTATATTTCTCACAACAAGAAGATTTACAGTTTTCAATCTTCTTAATTTTATCAAGGATAGCTGCGTTTTTCTTTTGCTTTTTATCCTTTTTTTTGTCCTTGTCTTTTTCTTTCTTGCTCACTTTTTCCTCTGAATTTTAAAAACAGAGACAAATATAAACCAAAAAAGTTATTTTTAAATATTCTAAATAAACTTTAACTTTTTTATTTAGGATTGATAGCGATTGAACTTGTAACTGTTAATTGCTGAATATCACGATCAAACAAATAAAGTCCGCCTTTATCATCACCAATTAAGTTGATTTTATCTAAAATAGATTTAGCTGTAGCCTCTTCTTCGATTTGTTCAGAAACATACCACTGTAAGAAATTGTGTGTCGCATAATCTCTTTCTTCAAAAGTAATGTGCACTAATTCGTTGATAGATTTCGAAACAAAAAGTTCATGATTGTAAAGCTCCTCAAACATTTCTTTGAAAGTTGTATAAGTTGTTTTTGGCGCTTTAAGATCTGTTACTTGAGCATGTCCTCCGCGTTCGTTTACATACTTAACCAATTTAAGCATGTGTGCACGCTCTTCGTCTGATTGCGTGTACATAAATTGAGCAATTCCCTCTAATCCTTGTACTTCAGCCCAACAAGCCATAGAAAGATAAGTTTGCGAAGATTCTGCTTCTATGCGGATTTGCTTATTTAAAGCCGATTCAATATTTTTTGCTAACATAATAAGTGTCTTTTTTGTAAAATTAAGAAAAATTATTCATTACACTTTTTAGAAACCTTGAAAACATTAGGCTTTTGGATTTATTAGAAATTGCAGGATTTGAAAATAAAGATTCATCATATTAAAAAATGACAATAAAAAAAGCCCTTAAGAAAATATCTTAAGGACTTTTTAATTCAAGTCTAAAAATAAACTATTTTACAATAAAAGTAACTCTTCTAGCTAATCTTCTAGCTTCATCAGAATCTTTTTGGATTGATGTATCTGCACCATTTGCGATAACATTTAAACGAGAAGAAGCAATTCCAGCTTTTTCAAAAATAGTTTTTACGTTTGTAGCTCTAGTGTTAGATAGTTTTTCGTTGTACTCAGCTTTTCCTACTTGGTCAGCATAACCTACAAGGTCAAGTGAAGCAGAAGGGTTTTTTCTTAAGTAGTTTAAAACTACATCAATTGCAGCAGTTGAGTTTTCGATCGGAGTCGTTTTGTTGAAATCAAAATACACGCTGTAATATTTATCATTAATCATTCTCTTGATTAAATCATTATCAGCTGGTTGCGCAGCTACTTGTTTTTCTACAACCACTTCTTTTTGAGCAGGTCTGTTTTTGATTTGCGATTCAAGATCAGCTAGCTTGTTTTCCAATGCAGTAAGATCAGTATTGTTACCGTCATTAGACATTACTGTCCAGTCTGCATGTTTAGCATTTTTACCTAAGTAAATGTTTAAACCAACAGTCCCGTTAAAAATTAATCCAGAGAAACCTCTATTTTCTGCAACATAAACTCCATCAAAAGTACGATCTTGTGATGCGTTTAAAATAGTAGAGAAATCTCCAGTTAAAGCGATTCTGTCTGATAATCTTATTTGTCCAGTTACACCAGCAATAAAGTTACCTACTTCATCTGCTCCTTTAAAATTATCACTTCTTAGTTGACCATAACCAAAACCAGCATGTCCTAATAAACCAATAGTCTTAGTCCAAGTTTCAAAATTCATGATGCGCCCTAAGTTGGCAACAGCTTGTAAATCTACTCTATAGTATCTTGAATCAAAATCGATAGAGTTACCTTTCGGATCAAAACTGTTGTACCCAAAGTCTGCCTTCAAACCAAACTTGTTGTTAAACATATAGCGCACTCCTAAATCTCCAGTCCATGGACTTACCGTGTTAGTCGTATAACCACTATTAAATGGTCGTTGCGGTTTATTAAAACCTGCGCCTAATTCTATAGACCATTTGTTAAAATTGTTATTACTTTCTGTTTGAGCATGTACTCCAGTTAACGCTAGGGCAAATGCAAGAGTCATTACAATTTTTTTCATTATTTTTTGATTTTAAATTTGGTTCAAAACAACAACAAATTGTAAGTAAAAACTTTCTTTAAAAGTCAAAAAAGTATTAAAATAAGACAACAGTCAAAATTTCAGGATTTTAAAAAAGAAGGATAATAAAAATAATTGCGAGGTTTTTTGATGTAAGTTATTGATAAAGATTTGTTTAGTTGAATCCATCAGCAAATTTGCGAAGAACCAATTGTTTTGCAATAATGTCGTAATAACTTAAAATAGTATAATTATTAAGTTTAAGGGTATAAGGAAGTACTGCTTCTTTATGAGAATCTAAAAAATAAGAGACTTTATCGGCGGCAAAAGGTTCGTGCGTTTCTTGGGTTAACTCTAATTTTTTTGTCCAAATGCTTTCAAAAAAGACAGAATAATTGGTTTCAATATTGTAATAATTGTTTGAAGAAAAATCACCAAAAGGATCATTAAAATTAAAACCATTCAGAGAAATCGATTTTAAATCGCTGCCCGAACCTCCTAAAGTGATAAATAGATTTTTTTGGTTTTTGTAAACAGAAAGTCCAGCATCAAGAGAAGACAGTACTTTTAAAAATTTTGCTGTATTTTTTAACTGTTTAGGCTCGCGGTCTTCAATCTGCATAAGTAAAGGTGAGTTTGCAAAACGTATTGTGTCTTTTTTGGTAACGGCAAATGATTTTAGCGATTCGCCAGATTCATAATCTTTTATATCAAACAAAAGTTCGTCAGCGTTAACATTGATCTGATATAATTTGTTTTCATGGTAAAAAGAGTTAGACGATCTTGGATTTTTCTCCCCGACAGGTTTCATAAACGTCTTCTCTATTATTTCCTGATTTTCCAAGTTAATATCAAACAATTGTGTTTTTCTGAAACTTTGGTCTAAAGTTAGAATCAAACGGTTTGGAAGCGTGTAAAGTTTGCTTTTAGCACTAACTTTATACAACGGATTATATTCGCCAGAATCCATTTTTTCAATAGGGTTTTCATTCAAAATCTGGTTGAATGTTTTGGGCTGAGTTTTTCTATCTATGAATTTGAAAGAGCTGAAATCGAGAAACCGCTCTTCTGCCATTCCGTTTTTAAAAACAAAAGCAGTCAAGGCCTGTTTTGTTTTGCTTTGCATCAACAAATAGAAATTGTTGTCTTTTTGATAATTCGTTAAAAGATAGTTGTCCTCAAGCGGAATTTGAAATTTTAATGCTCTGGAAGTTTTGTTTTCCAGATAGTACTTAATCAAAATGATTGATTTTTCTTCTTTCGAAAACCAATACAAAGTTGGATTTCCGTCTTCGCTAAAACTATAACCCATCAAAGATCTGTTTTCAGTATATTGACGGTTTGTGACAAATTTATCTCTTAAGAATAAAGCGCTATTGTATTTTAATATAGAAAGGCTATCTGCGCTTGCGGCAAAAACAAATACATCGTGAGTAGCCGTATTTTTGCCAGTTATGATTTCGGATTGTTCTAATTTATTTTTTAAATCGATCGTATAAGAAGTTAGCACTGTCTGACTTAGCAAAACAGTACTGGAGATTAAAAACAAAAAAAGAAAAATTCGTTTCATAGGCTTTTGGGCACAAAAATCATTCCGCTTATTTTATTGATTCATAAGCTCTTGAAAAAGATCTACAAATTGACCAACGTGCATTCCGTCCATTAAACCGTGATGAACATAAACCGCCATTGACATCGTTCTTTTGCCAGTTTCAGAAACCATCATTTTTCCAAACGAAATTTTTGGACAGCTGTCTGGGTACGTAAAACTGCGTGCATGAGTTATTGAACCAAAATTCAACCACGGAATTGCCGAAAAATGAATCAGATTGTCATCATCAAAAGATCTAGTGAAAAGTCCAGTTGTGTTTTGAATTCGTTCGATTTCGGTTAAGGCAATCTTTTCAAATGTTTTGAAATCTGGATGATATTCAATTAAAGAAAATCCAAAAGTGCCATCTTCGCGCCCAATAGTTGCAGATGCATCAATTTGGTCGTTGATGTATATTTTGTCTTCTGAAATTCGATATCTAAAATTTTCAATAGCGTTTACCGCAGTCAAAGTTTTATGCAAATAGAAATTGAAGAAAGAGGCATTTATACTTTTTGCAGTTTGATACGCTTTTGTGCAGTCAATTTCTACAGTAACTCCAAAAAAGGGTTCTTCCATTTGTTTAAAATGGGCAAAATGCTCTTTTCTATTCCAATTTTCTAAGTCTAAAAGTGTTTTCATTATAATAAATTCGGAACCACTTCTGCAATAGTTTCAAATGAACTAAAATGCTCGTGTTCTATAGTGTGATTAATTTTTTCGTGTTCCCAAGTGGTGTGAAATGGAATGTGAACGGCATAACCTCCAATTCCTAAAACTGGGAGAACATCAGATTTTAATGAATTTCCGATCATCAAAAATTCGTGTGGCTCAATATCTAAACGGCCTAAAAGTTTCTGATAATCGATTTCTTGTTTGTCTGACATTACTTCGATATGATGGAAATAATGCCCTAAACCAGAACGATGCAATTTGCTATGCTGATCTTTTAAATCGCCTTTTGTAGCAACAACCAATTTATATTTTCCTTTTAAAGCTTCAAGAGTTTCTTCAATTCCGTCTAAAAGCTCGATTGGTTTTTCTAGCAATTCTTTTCCGTACTGAATAATCTTTTCAATGACTTCCATCGGAATAGTATTGTTCGAAATGTTCATTGCCGCTTCGATCATCGAAAGAATATAACCTTTGATTCCGTATCCATATAATGGCAGATTGGCAATTTCGATTTTAAATAATTCTTGCGAAATGCCTTGATGCGAAAGGTAATCTTCCATCAAAGCGCAAAATTTATGTTCGGTTTCCTGAAAATAAGGTTCGTTTACAAACAAAGTATCATCAGCATCAAATGCGATTACTTTTAGGTTTGGTATTTTAGTTTTATGTAACATAAGTTTTTTTGTTTCAAGTTTTATTAGCCACGAATTCACGAATTATAGCTAATTAGATAATTGATTTTTAGAAGTGATGAAGTAATTTCACTAATTTTTTTTTACTCGGATTAATTTCTGTTAAGATAAAAACAAATCTGCTCAATCTGCGTAATCTGCGAGAAACTTTTTAATCTCAATTCTTAGAAAACAATCTTTTCAAAGAAATCGTTTTATCGTAAAAAGTAATTCGGATTCCGAAAAGGAGAATGATTCCGCCGATAATCATTTGTAAAGTTATTTGTTCTTCCAAAAACAACCAAGCTAAAATTGAGGTAATTACAGCTTGACTCAATAAACTTAGCGAAACCCTCGTTGCACGCATGTGCTGAGTGGCATAACTAATGGAAAGCCAAGCGCACAATTGGCAAATAACGGCCTGAAGTACGAGTACAAACCAGCCAGTATTTGTAAACCCAGTGAAAGGTTCACCTAACGCGTAACATAAAATCCCTAAATAGATGCTTGAAGCGAATAAACTAATCGTCATAAACGAAAGAACATCAACTTCTGAAAGTACATTTTTGCTGACCAAAAGATAAATCGAATACAAAATGCCCGATAAAACGGCAAATAGAAATGCTTTATCGAAGTTTAAATCGATAAAAAATTCAAAACCGACTAAAATTACCATTCCGAATAAAGCGACCAAGGTTCCGATCCAGAAATTTGTGGCAGGTTTTGCTTTCAGAAAAAAGAAAGAACCAACTCCAACCCAAACAGGAGATAAATTGGTCAATAAAGATGCCTGAGTAGCGCTTGATTCCTGAATGGCAATATTCCAAACTGCAACATCAGATGAGAATAAAACACCGCAAAGCACAGCTAAAAGTGCAAATTTTAGTTTTGGAAGTTTGAAATTTCCGCTGAAAATAACATAAGGCAATAAAAGTAAGACAGCAAAAAACATTCGGTAAAAAGCCGAAATCAATCCTGGTGTTAAACGTAATTTTACCAATATCGGGAAAATAGATATGCAGAGTATACCGCAGATTAGGGCTAATCTTGGTTTGGTCAGTTTCATTGAATGAATTTTAATCGTGTATTATTTTTCAAAGATAACTTAGAAAGCGAGTATTTTGAAAGGAAAAAGCACGAATCAATTAAAAACTATAATCGGTTCGCGCTTTTTTGTTGTTTTAAGCAGCTAAAATTTTACTGCAGGCTTTCTGAATTTGTTTATCCGAAAACGGTTCGAGTGTTTCGGCAAGCATTTCACTGGTTTTGATGCATTCCATCATTTTTGATCTTAGCTCTTTGTCATCTCCCAAATCTGTTTCAAGAATTCGCTTGAAAATCTCAGACAGATAATTGGGCTGTTCTCTAAAATCGCCTTCAAACCAAAGGTCTGAAAGGAATTTTGCCATTGATGGCATTACATCTTGATGTGTTGGTTTTTGATTTTCCTTAGTCATAACGAAAATATTAAACGCACGAAACCCTCGCTTTAGGTGTGACTAAATATCTAAAAGATAGTTTTTTGGACAGTTTCCCGTTCCATCACCATGACGAGGATTTCGCTTATTGTTAACTTTAAATAAGTTTTTTATCAAAAGTCTTTTATATATTTAGTCAGTACAAACGTATAAATGTAAATTTGAAAGAAATAGTAAAAATGTAAGAATTTTATTCTGTTAATTCTGCAATCTTGTCATTTCGAGGAACGAGAAATCTTCGCGAGAGGCTCTACAAAGATTGGATTCTCATTGCGGAGTTACTTGCGAAGATTTCTCGTTCCTCGAAATGACAAACTATATGTTTAGTGTGTAAAATCAGTTTAGTTTACCGTAGCACCATTTGGCGCATCAGCATCTGGATTTACAAAAACCAGTTTTCCTTCTGCATTTGTTGTCATCAAGATCATTCCTTGGCTTTCAACACCGCGTAAAGCTCTTGGAGCAAGGTTTGCCAATACAGAAACACGTTTTCCGATAATTTCTTCTGGAGAAAAACTTTCTGCAATTCCTGAAACAATTGTACGAACATCGATTCCTGTATCTACTTTAAGCACTAAAAGTTTGTTTGCTTTTGGCATTTTTTCAGCCTCAAGAATAGTTCCGATACGGATATCCATTTTCGCAAAATCCTCAAACTGAATTAAATCTTTTTGTGGTTCTGCTTGTTTGTTTTCAGCAATATTTGCAGTTTTTGTCGCTTCCAATTTGTCTATTTGTTTTTGTATTTCTTCGTCTTCGATTTTAGCGAAAAGCAATTCTGCTTCACCAATTTTATGTCCCGCAGGCAATAAATCTGAGTTTTCAGAAATGTCATTCCATCCTAAAGTTTTATCAATAAAGATGTCTTTTGCATCACGATTTTTCTCTTTCAAGAATTTGCTGAAACCTGCAAAATGTTCTTTTAGGTCAGATAAATTCAATATTTTAGAAAGCTTAGCAGCAGTAAAAGGTAAAAACGGTTCTGCCAAAACGCTCAATGCAGCAGCAATTTGTAACGCTACATACATTTGAGTTTTTACACGCTCTGGATTGTCTTTCATCACTTTCCAAGGCTCTTCGTCTGCTAAATATTTATTTCCTAAACGAGCCACATTCATCAATTCACCCAAAGCTTCACGGAATCTGTAACGCTCAACTGAACTTGCAATTACAGCTGGATACGCTTTTAATTCTGCTAAAGTTTGTTCGTCAACTTCTGTAAATTCGTTTGGCGTTGGGATAATTCCGTCGTAATATTTGTTGGTTAAAACCACAACACGGTTTACGAAGTTTCCGAAAACGGCAACCAATTCGTTGTTATTTCTAGCTTGGAAATCTTTCCAAGTAAAATCGTTATCTTTTGTTTCAGGAGCGTTAGATGTTAAGGCATAACGCAAAACATCCTGCTTATCTGGAAACTCTTCTAAATATTCGTGCAACCAAACTGCCCAGTTTTTAGAAGTCGAAAGTTTGTTTCCTTCTAAGTTCAAGAACTCATTTGCTGGAACGTTGTCTGGTAAAATATAGCTTCCTTCAGCTTTAAGCATCGCTGGGAAAATGATACAGTGAAAAACAATATTGTCTTTTCCGATAAAGTGAACCAGTTTAGTATCTTGATCTTTCCAATATGGTTCCCAATCTTTTCCTTCGCGCGCAGCCCATTCTTTTGTAGAAGAAATGTAACCGATTGGCGCATCAAACCAAACATAAAGTTTTTTGCCTTCAGCACCTTCAACAGGAACATCAATTCCCCAATCAAGGTCACGCGTTACGGCACGAGGCTCTAATCCTGCATCGATCCAAGATTTTACTTGTCCGTAAACATTGGTTTTCCAGTCGTTTTTATGTCCAACTAAAATCCATTCTGTTAAGAAATCAGAATATCTGTCTAAAGGTAAAAACCAATGTTTTGTTTCTTTAAGAATCGGAGTTTCTCCTGTAATTGTAGATTTTGGATTGATCAAATCAGTTGCGTTCAAAGTAGATCCGCATTTTTCGCATTGATCTCCATAAGCTTCTGGATTGTCACATTTTGGGCAAGTTCCGACAACAAAACGGTCTGCTAAAAACTGATTTGCTTTTGCATCGTACAATTGTTCTGTAACTTCTTCAATAAAATCTCCTTTATCATACAATGTTCTAAAGAATTCTGAAGCCGTATCATGATGAATTTTTGCAGAAGTTCTAGAATAATTATTGAATGAAATTCCGAAATCTTCAAACGATTTACGAATAATTCCATCATATTTATCGATAACCTCTTGCGGTGTGACTCCTTCTTTTTTGGCTTTCATCGAAATTGCAACTCCATGTTCATCGCTTCCGCAGATAAATGCTACATCTTTTCCTTGCAATCTTAAATATCTCGAATATATATCTGCAGGCACGTAAACCCCAGCCAAGTGACCAATATGAATAGGTCCATTAGTGTAAGGCAATGCTGCTGTGATAGTATATCTTTTTGGATCTTGTATCATAATTCAATTTTATTGAGTGCAAAAATAAGCAATAGAATTGAGATTTTAATATTACGTGGAGATTCGCTGATTTTTTCGCTGAGATTCACTTAGTTTTTCCTCAATATTGTCATTTCGACGAAGGAGAAATCTTCGCAAGTAGCTCAACAAAGATTGACGCTTTTAGGAACGGAGTTACTCGTGGAGATTTCTCCTTCGTCGAAATGACAAAATAACCTTGAAAAGACTTTGCGTCTCTGCGCCTTGCGAGATTATTTGAGTATAATAATTAAAATCTTTGCGAATCTTTGCGTAAAAACTTCGCGTTCCTCTGTGTAATTTCTCCATAAAATAGAACCAGTTTAAACTACGATTCGCGCTTATAAATGACAATATATTTCGCAATCTTTGCCATCCGAAAAAAACAAAAAAACAAATTTATGAGCAAGACTAAATTAATCATCAATAAAAACGGATCAATCAAAATTGAAGGTGATTTTGAAATCATGGATCCAGAAGGAACACTTTACGGTTTGCAAGGAAGACAAGCGTTAGGACTTTGCCGTTGCGGACATTCTTCAAACAAACCATTTTGCGATGGAGCGCACAGAAATAACTTTGAACATGATTCAAAAGCGTTTGATTTACCTCCGATGAAAACGAACTAAATCTTTATTAGGTTTTGAATATAAAAAAAGCTGCATTTTTTGAGATGCAGCTTCTTTGTTTATATGTAAAGTTCTCCTTTCATTGTAATAATCGAAGAACCGCCTACTAAAATATCTTCCTCACGATTCATAACTTCAATCATCGACGGCTGTTTTAATTTTACGCCTTGAAGAATTTTATATTCCTTATCTGATTTAGTGAATTTCTTTTGAGTTAAAAAACCAATCAATGGCCCGGCGGCTGTTCCTGTTGCAGGGTCTTCATTTATTCCGATTATGGGATTAAAAAACCTTGTTTCAACTATGTGGTCTAAGCCTTCTTCGGCTGGGGTGAAACAATAAAAACCTTCAAAATCATATTCTTTTGAGATTTCGATTAAAAGCTGACTGTCAGGAATAAAACTATTTAATATTTGACTGTTTTTTATGGGAACCATCGTATGTGCAACTTCTGTCTTTACTATTGTTGGCACAAAAGCATTTACATCCAAATCTTCAATCTTTAAGCCCAACGCTACCGCAATTCTATAAGTTGGAATTTCCTGTTTGATAACTGCCGATTTTTGATGCATTTGAACAATTGGAGAAAGAGTTTCAGAATCAAAACTTACAGTCAACGGAATTGCAGAATGGTTCATAATCACAAAAGGCTCGCTCTCATTTTGCTCGTCAAAAATTGGGATTCCTTTTAAAAGTGCGCCACAGACAGCGCCCAACAAATTATGTCCTGCACCGTCGATTTCGATTCCAGTTGGGGTAAACGAGCGAACCATCAGCGCTTTTTCTCTTGTAGAATAATAGACAAAAGAGGTTTCAGAATAGCGAAACTCTCGAGAAATATTCTGATATGTTTCTAGTTTTAGATTTCCATCTGTAAAAACTACAGAAAGCGGATTTCCTTTGTAGCTCTCATTTGAGAATACGTCTAAAACGTAATATTCTAATACTTTTCTTTGGGTCATATTTTCTGGTTTTGAAGCTTAGTCGATCTGAATGCGATAAAATTACAGTTTATTATTGTATTTTACATATAAGCTTCACTTTTCAATACGCCAAAATGAATATTTAGTGAAGAAATAAATCACAGTATGCTATATTTGATAGCAATAAAATTAGATAATAAAAAGTTTTACTGCTATTCTAGCAGTACTTTTTACTTTTTCTTGAGGATTATTTAATATTGAATAACAGTAAAAAAGAAATGCAATGGCTACATCATTACTGTGAAATTAAATTGAAATCTATTGAAGGTTATTGCTCAAAAACTACTTTTTTATCTGTTTTTGCTGTTTTTACAATGTCATAAGGTTTAGATGGTTTCTTAGTAAGATTTCCGTTTTTAAGCTTTTCGACTTTTACAATTATGGTATTGCGGTTTTCGGTCATTTCTACAATATCTATAGAATGTCCGTCGTTGGGTTGTGTTTTGTCAATTACGGCAATAACTTGATATTGGCTAAAATCAATATTCATTTCTTTAAAACCTTTTGCTACATCGCTAGTGATGTTCATTTCTTTCTTAAAGTTGTTCCAGGTTTTAGCGTCTTTAATTACCAAATGTCTTTGAGCTATACTTTGACCATTAGAAAAAGAATCTCCTTTGCCCACTAATGCAAATGGAACATCAGACTGTGGCAATTCATCATTATCACAGCTGGCCAGCAAAAGCAGGATGCTAAATAGTAGTAAGATCTGTTTCATGTTTTTGGTTTTAGCTAGGAGGACTTCGGTGTAAAGTCTTATTTCTTAAACAGATATGCTTTTTTATAAATGGTTGCTTAAAGGTAGTCAATTTTTGACCAACTTTTTAATTTATATTGATAACGTTGTTTTTTGTTAAAGATTGTAAGGACAAACGCAGAAAAACTAGAAAAATTGTATTTCACGTCAAAAAGACTATTTTGTACGTTAAACAGCGTAAAAAATAACGCAAAATAAATAAGTTTAAAAAGGAACATTGAATTATTTCCCTCAACTTTGCAAAACAATCTTTTTAAATAAAAACTCAAATGGAATTCGGTAAAATTATTATTTCAGAAACTGCAGCAAATAGTGAAAATCCTCAAGATGTTGTCAATTCAAATATTTCGGTAATTAATTTAATGCGCGAAGAAAAAATTGACGATGATCTAATTCACGAAGATGCATTGTTGAGTTATTATTTAGATTTTTATGCCTCGAAGTATGCAGAAGGAAATTTTTCGAAATTCGTTCATGATTCGGGCTGGAATAAGGAACTTAATGAATTAATAGAAGAGGGTTTGGCTTTAATTGGTGCCGAAAAACATTTGGAACTGTTTAAAGAGCAATGCCGTAAACTGCGTTTGCAGAGCAATATTAAATTAGGGAAGTTTTTAAAAGAGAAATACGACGCGCCGAATGCTTTTAAAGATTTGTTGAATAATAATGCCTATTTTGAATTGGACGAAAATTTAGCCGAATTGAATGCTGCATTTTTAAAATCGCATCCTGATACTGAAGTGCTTTCTGTCGAAGAAATGTTTAAAACACTGGAAGAGTTTGTAGGTCACGAAATTAAGAGAGATTAAATTTTTGTTTTTTCGTTATGGTTTGTAAGAAAATTATATATTTGGAATGCCCTAATATCTAATAAATCAAGCCTATGAAAAAAACGATTCTTTTAAGTGGCGTTTTGCTGTTTTTGTTTTCCTGCGGGAAGAATGAAAAAGTTAAAAACGATGCCGAAGTTCAATATCAGGAACTGCTTTCGGAAACGCAAGCACAACTTGGCCACAACAAAAAACCAATAAGAAAACTCATTTTTAAAAATCTGGATGAAATCGAAGATTCAAAAGAAATGAATCTGAATCTGCTCTCAAAAGTGGCATCAAACTTAAAAATTAAATATTCAGATATTAGAATTAACGAAACAAGTTCTATCAATTATGATGAGCAAACCGTTTTTTTTGTTCTGACAACGGTGTCGCATGATAAAAAAGCATTTAAAACCAGCGATGACGATAATGAGGTGGGAAATTATTTTCAGCGTAAATATTTATTTGTAAATCGTGAAGACGGAACTGTAATTGCCGAAGAGTTTGACGATAATTTAGGTTATTATGATAATGAAGCCATTCAGTTTTCAAAATCGCATATCCTGAAAGATCTAGTTTTTCTAAACGAAACTACTCCAGCAATTGCTTTTTATACCGAAGCCAATGCCAGCAGCCGAATTGTTTTGTATTCGGAAAAGAAATTTACATTGATAACTTTGGCTGATAACGAGATAAAAAAGGTTTTATATGAATATCCAATTCGATTGACCAATGGCGATTCTAACGGAAGCGGGACTTTTCAGATAGAAACTTTGGAAACCGGAATGAGCTTTTCGGATCATAAAACCAACGGTTATTTTGACTTAATCATTTCCAAAAACTTTTCTTATGAAGAAGCCGTAGAAAATGATTTAGAAAATGGTATCGAAGAAAAAAGCGACTTGAAAATTAAAAAAGAAATAGAAAAGATAAAGTATAACGGAAGAGAATACGCTTTTCACAGAGATGACAGGCATCGTTTTCTAGAGTAAAATTCGAAAAAAAAAACGATAACATCAAGAGCACTTTTACAGTGCTTTTGCTGTTTATAGGAGATTTCGGTTTTACTGTAAAACTTTGACCTAATGTTAACAAACATTTCCTTAAATTTGCTTCCGTTATAAAAAATACAATAGTTATAAAAATCAAGCTATGTTACAAATTGCATTTATTAGAGAAAATCAAGAGAAAGTAATCAAAGCTTTAGCAAAACGAAATATCGATGCTAAAAGCGTTGTTGAAGAGGTGGTTCAATTAGACGAAAATCGTCGTGCTGCACAGGTGGAATTAGACAATACTTTATCAGAATCTAATAAATTGTCCAAAGATATTGGTGAATTGATGAAAGCTGGAGAGAAAGCCAAAGCAGCGATCTTGAAAGAAAAAACAGTTTCACTAAAAGAAAAAAGTAAAGAACTGAGCGAAAAAGCAGAAGCTTTGGCTGTTGAGTTAACCAATAAATTATACACATTACCAAACCTTCCTGCCGATATTGTTCCTGAAGGAAAAACGGCAGATGACAATTTGAATGTTTTCGAAGAAGGAGATATTCCAGCTTTGCACGAAGGCGCACAGCCTCACTGGGAATTGGTTAAGAAATACGATATTATCGATTTTGAATTAGGTGTAAAAATCACTGGAGCTGGATTTCCTGTTTATAAAGGAAAAGGAGCAAAGCTTCAACGTGCTTTGATCAACTACTTTTTAGACAAAAATACTGAGGCAGGGTATAACGAAGTTCAGGTGCCTCATTTGGTAAATGAAGCTTCAGGTTACGGAACTGGGCAATTGCCAGATAAAGAAGGACAAATGTACCACGCTGGATTAGACGATTTATATCTAATTCCAACGGCTGAGGTTCCAGTTACGAATTTGTTCCGCGATGTAATTTTAAACGAAAGCGAATTGCCGGTTTTACAAACTGCCTATACGCCATGTTTCCGTCGTGAAGCAGGTTCTTACGGAGCGCACGTTCGCGGATTAAACCGTTTACACCAGTTTGATAAAGTAGAAATTGTTCGCATCGAGCATCCTGATAATTCTTACGCGGCACTTGACGGAATGGTAGAACATGTAAAAGAGATTTTAAAAGAATTAAAATTACCTTACAGAGTTTTACGTCTTTGCGGTGGCGATATGGGATTCACGTCTGCTTTGACTTACGATTTTGAAGTGTTTTCTACAGCACAAGATCGCTGGTTAGAAATCAGTTCTGTTTCTAACTTTGAAACTTTCCAGGCAAACCGCTTGAAATTACGTTTCAAAGATAAAGACGGAAAAAATCAATTGGCTCACACACTTAACGGGAGTTCATTAGCGCTTCCACGTGTTTTAGCTGGAATTATTGAAAATTACCAAACTCCAGAAGGAATCGTAATACCAGAAGTTTTACGTCCTTACTGCGGATTTGACATTATAAATTAATTTAGTTGACAGTCTCAGTCTCAGTTTTCAGTTTCGACTGTGAACTGTGACTGAAAACTGCGACTAAAAATTACCACTTATGAAAGACGGAATATTAAATTGGAACGTAGATCCTGTCATTTTCTGGATCACAGATAGTTTTCCGTTAAAATATTACGGAGCTCTTTTTGCCTGCGGGCTTCTTTTAGGTTTTTATATTGTTAGAAATATTTACAAAAAAGAAAATCTTTCTTTAGATAATCTTGATTCCTTATTGATTTATGTAATTGTCGGAACCGTTTTAGGTGCCAGACTTGGACATTGTTTCTTTTACGAACCTGATTATTTCTTCAAACATCCTATAGAAATTCTTTTACCAATCCAGAAAATTAAAGGCGCATATCAATTTGTGGGCTATCAAGGTTTGGCAAGTCACGGAGGATCAATTGGAGTTATAACGGCAATGATTTTGTACTGCCGTAAATACAAAGTGCAATTCTTGGGACTTTTAGATAAAATGGCGGTTGCAGTTCCTGTAACAGGTGCCTTTATTAGAATGGGGAATTTTATGAATTCTGAAATCTACGGAAAACCAACCAACGGAAATTGGGGAGTTGTCTTTCAAAGAGACGATTTGATTCCGAGACATCCAACGCAATTGTATGAAGCTTTTGCCTATGTGTTGATTTTTGTGATTCTGTTTTATATGTATAAATCAGAAAAAATTAGAAACGCACAAGGATTAATCTTTGGAACTTTCTTAACTTTATTATTTACAGCTCGTTTTATAATTGAATTTTTTAAAGAAAATCAAGAAGCTTTCGAGAATAGTATGCTGATTAATATGGGACAGATTTTAAGTATTCCATTTATTTTAATTGGTTTAGCTCTGATTTTTTGGAAAACTAAGAAAGTCTCAGTGGACAGTAACAGTTTGCAGTTTTAACAAGACTGAAAGCCACGATTGCGACTGAAAACTAAAAAAAGTCCCAGTTTACAGTTAAACTTAGACTGAGAACCGCGACTGCGACTGAAAACTTAAAATGAAAGTATGAGAAACATATTGATTTGTATTGTTTTGTTGTGCTCTGGTTTTGCGTTTGCACAAAACGAACAGCTGGCACAATATTATTACGATAAAGGCGATTTTGATAAAGCAAAAATCAGTTATGAAGAGCTTTTGAGAGGCGCGCCATCCAACACGCAGTATTTTTTAAGAA
Organism: Flavobacterium tistrianum; assembly: GCF_003254545.1. GTDB lineage: Bacteria > Bacteroidota > Bacteroidia > Flavobacteriales > Flavobacteriaceae > Flavobacterium > Flavobacterium tistrianum. The sequence continues at coordinate 52,931 of NZ_QJRH01000072.1, read as the reverse complement.
CAGTCGATTGCTATCAGCAGTTACAGCAGTTTGCCAACGCAGAGAAAGCAATTCAAGATCGTTACAACCGCTACAAGCAAGGTGTTTTTTTGGTTGAGTTAGGATACAATTTTCAATTGCAGAAAAACGATTCGAAAGCTAAAAACTACTACGAACAGGCAATCGAAAAAATAAAAGTTAATCCGAATGATGTTTACGGAATTGCAAGTTCGTTTGAGAAAAAAGTCTTGCTGGAATATGCTTTGAAAGCCTATCAAACTGCAATGCAGATTCAGCCAAACTTCAATTTCAATTTTCAGATTGGAATGCTGTACGGACAGTTAGGAAAAACAGATCTTATGATCGATTTGTTGTTGACTGAGTCTTTCACAAATCCGCAAAACACTAATCTGATTCAGACGCAATTGTCTCGATTCATGAATGGCGAAACCGACAATACGGCTTTTAAAGATGCAATGCGAAAAGCATTAATCTTAAGAACTCAAAAAGATCAAGACGTTTTCTGGAATCACTATTTAAGCTGGTTTTATGTACAGCAAAAAGAATTCGGAAAAGCATTTATTCAGGAAAAAGCCATTTACAAACGCGAGCCAGAATCGTTAATGAGTATTGTCAATTTGAGTCAATTTGCCATTAATGAAGGAGATAATGATACGGCAGAAGAAATTCTAAACTTCATTCTTCAAAATACTAAAGATTTAGGTTTGCTTGTTCAGTCGAATGCTTATTTAATGCAGATTAAAATCGATAAAGCTCAAGAAAAAGATTATCCAGTTATCGATCAAGAATTAAAGCAATTGCTGGGAACTTACGAAATCAGTCCTTTTACCTTATCTTTGCAAATCATACAAGCGCATTTTCTGGCCTTTAATTTGAAAAAGACAGAAGAAGGAAAGGCAGTGATCAAAAAAGCTTTAGAATTAAATCTAAACGAATATCAAAAAGCCGATGCTAAAATGGAGCTGGCCGATATTTTGCTTTTGGAAGAAAAATACAATCAGGCGCTAATTTATTATTCGCAAATTCAATTGGATTTAAAGAATGATGTAATGGCACACGAAGCCAGTTTGAAAGCGGCAAAAACAAGTTATTACAAAGGCGATTTTGAATGGGCGCAGAAACAATTCAAAGAATTAAAAGCAGCAAACACGCAGTTAATCGCCAATGATGCGTTGGAATATTTTCTTTTGATTAATGATAATACTGCCGCAGATTCAACACAAGTGGCTTTGAAAGCATTTGCAAAAGGAGATTTTTTAATCTATCAGAATAAAAAGCAAGAAGCGGTTATACAATTTCAGAATATTTTAAAGACTTATAAAGGTCAGGAAATAGAAGCGGTAACATTGCTTCGTTTAGGAAAAGTTTACGAAAGCCAGAAAGATTTTGCTTCGGCTTTAAGCCAGTATCAGCAAATTATAGATAATCACAGTGACGGAATTTATGTAGATGAAGCACTGTTTTTCTCCGCTGAAATTTATAACGACGAACTAAAAGATCCAGAAAAGGCAAAGCCTTTATATGAAAAGGTAATTTTTAACCATCAAGACAGTATCTACTTTGTCGATGCCAGAAAAAAATACCGTGAGTTAAGAGGGGATAAGAATTTATAGTTTGGTTTAATCGGTTAATCGATTAACCGGTTAACCGAACAAACGATTAAACAAGAAAAAATGATTATTTACAACGTTACCACAAACATACACGAAAGCGTTCACGACCAATGGTTAAAATGGATGCAGGAAAAACACATACCAGAAATTCTGGCTACTAATAAATTTTCTTCAGCACGAATTGTAAAAGTTCTAGTTGAAGAAGAAATGGGCGGAATCACCTATTCTGTACAGTATATAACAGACAGCAAGGAAACTTTAGAGAAGTTTTATATCGAAGACGAACCAGAATTTCACAGAGAAGCATTAGGTTTATTTGCCGATAAAATGCTTTCTTTCAGAACAGAATTGGAGGTTATTTCGGAGCATTAAATTTTTTAGTTTTCAGTCACAGTCTCAGTTTTCAGTTTCATAACTGAGAGAAAAGAATGAAAACTTTCAGTCTTTGAGCCTTTGTGGCAAGAAAACAAAAAATAAAACTTTGTGCCTTCGCGCCTTAGTGGCAAAAAAAAATAAAGAAGCTTAGTGCCTTTGCAACAAAAAGAATACTTTTGCAGCCTGGTGGCAAACAAGAAATGAAATGGAAAAAGTAAAAGCAAAAAAACATTTAGGACAGCACTTTCTTAAAGACGAAAGTGTCGCAAAGGCTATTGCTGATACTTTAAGTCTTAAAGGATATGAGGAGATTCTAGAAATAGGGCCAGGAATGGGTGTGCTTACTAAATATTTACTTGAAAAGCCAATTACCACGCACGTTATTGAGATCGATACCGAATCGGTAGCATATTTGGATGCACATTATCCAAAATTAAAAGACAAGATTATCTCCCAGGATTTCCTGAAGTATAATATAAATGAAGTTTACCAAGACAAACAATTTGCCATAATAGGTAACTTTCCGTATAATATTTCTTCTCAGATTGTTTTTAGGACATTAGATCTAAAACACCAGATTCCAGAATTTTCGGGAATGTTTCAGAAAGAAGTAGCCGAGCGTATCTGTGAAAAGAAAGGCTCAAAAACCTACGGAATACTATCAGTTTTAGCTCAGGCTTTCTATGATACCGAGTATCTGTTTACGGTTAATGAAAACGTTTTTATTCCTCCGCCCAAGGTGAAATCGGGTGTGATGAGAATGACCCGAAAGGAAGATTACAGCCTTCCGTGTAGCGAAAAGTTATTTTTTACAGTAGTGAAAACCGCTTTTCAGCAGAGACGAAAAACATTACGTAACAGTTTGAAAACATTAAATTTATCAGACAATTTGCGAGAAGACACTATCTTTGATAAACGTCCAGAGCAGCTTAGCGTCGATGAATTTATTGAACTAACTCTAAAAATAGAAGCCAATGGAGTTCAAAGTTAGTAAAGAATTTATACATCAGTTAGAGGAGCTAATCAATAAGAAAAACGACAGTGAACTGGAAGTTTTGCTTAATGATCTGCACCATGCCGATATTGCCGAAATTTTAGACGAATTAGATTTCGATGAGGCAACCTACATCTTTAAGGTTTTAGATAGTGATAAAACAGCCGAAATTCTTCTTGAATTGGAAGAAGATTTGCGTGAAAATATCTTAAGCCGACTTTCACCAAAGGAAATCGCGGAAGAGCTTGACGAGCTTGAAACCAATGATGCTGCCGACATTATCGCCGAACTTTCGCAAGAAATAAAAGCGGAAGTAATCTCTGAGCTTGTCGACGTTGAACACGCCAAAGATATTGTTGATCTTTTGCGTTATGACGAAAATACAGCCGGTGGTTTGATGGGTAAGGAGCTTGTGAAAGTAAACGAAAATTGGAATGTATTAACTTGCGTAAAAGAAATGCGTATTCAAGCAGAAAATGTTTCTAGAGTACATTCTATTTATGTAGTTGATGATGAAAACCGACTAAAAGGAAGGTTATCACTTAAAGACTTGCTGACTTCTTCTACCAAAACTCAAATTGGAGAAGTTTATATCCGAAAATTAAATTTTGTAAATGTTGATACGGAAGACGTTGAAGTTGCTCGTATCATGCAGAAATATGACTTAGAGGCTATTCCGGTTGTTGACGAATTAGGTCGTTTGGTGGGGAGAATTACTATCGACGATATCGTAGACGTAATTAAGGAAGAAGCTGATAAAGATTACCAGTTAGCTGCGGGTATTACACAGGACGTTGAATCGAATGACAGCGTTTACGAATTGACCAAAGCGCGCTTGCCTTGGCTTTTAATCGGAATGGTAATTGAAATCGTAGCTTCTTTTGTATTGAAAGGAAACGAAGGAACATTTCAAAAATATTCTACTTTAATCATTTTTGTACCGCTACTTTCTGCAACAGCAGGAAATATTGGAGTTCAAGCATCGGCAATTGTGGTTCAAGGTTTAGCAAACGGAACATTGAAAGATTTTAGCCGTGGTTATTTTACTAAAGAAATTACTGTATCGATGATTTCTGGAAGTATCATTTCTCTGCTTTTACTCGGCTATCATTCTATTATGTATCAGCAGTACTTGGTAGGGTTTGCTATTTCAATTTCGATGATTGTTGTAATTCTTTTTGCTGCAACTTTAGGAACTTTGGTGCCACTTTTTCTGAACAAAAATAAAATTGATCCCGCGATCGCGACTGGTCCGTTTATTACAACGACCAATGACGTATTCGGAATCATGTTATACTTTGGTGTAGCAAATCTGATTCTTGGATTCTAGATTTTTGCCACAAATTAGCCTTTTACAGTGATTTAAAATCTCTAAAATCTGCGTAATTTGCAGGCGGAAAACGCTGTTAACCAATCAGAAATAAATTAAAGCCAAACCAAAATGAAAGTACACATTATTGGAGGAGGAAACCTTGGAGTTTCTATTGCCTTGGGAATTGCTAAATTCTCGAAAAACAACCAAGTTACTGTTACTAGAAGAAACACTGCAAGTATTCAATATTTATCAGAATATGGAATTACAGTTTCTAACGATAATAAACACAATATTCAGGAAGCTGATGTTGTAATTTTAACTATAAAGCCGTATCAGGTTGATACCGTTTTAGCCGAAATTTTGCCAGTTATTCAAAACAAAACCATTGCATCAGCAGTAAGCGGATTGTCTTTGGATATGCTTCAAACCAAAACAAATTTTGAATATCCAGTTGTTCGCATTATGCCAAATATTGCGGCACAGTTTGGAGAATCGGCAACTTGTATTTCTTTTCCAGAAAAATATGCATCAAATGCGTCGCCAGTTGTTGACTTATTTCAAGATCTAGGAACGGCTCCTGTTATTGATGAAAAATTAATGGATGCAGCGACTGTTTTAGGTGCGTGCGGAACGGCATATGCATTGCGTTATATTCGTGCATCTATGCAGGCAGGAATCGAAATTGGTTTTGATTCTAATACCGCTTTAGCAATTGCGGCTCAAACGGTAAAAGGAGCGGCTAAAATGCTTTTAGAAGAACGAGTGCACCCAGAGCAATTAATCGACCGTGTAACAACACCGCAAGGCTGTACAATTGTTGGTTTGAATGAAATGGAGCATAATGGTTTCAGTTCGTCTTTGATAAAAGGAATCAAAACCTCTTTGAAACAAATCAAAGGTTAAGTTTTAAAGAAATTCCAATATTATAAATTCCAAATTCCAATTTTAAAATGGAGTTTGGAATTTTTTGTTTTGAGATTAAAAAGTTCAGTTTGTCATTTCGAGGAACGAGAAATCTCCGCAAGAAGCTCTACGAAGTATTTAAATTTTATTTTTGAAATTAATAATTACGCTCTCTGGAGCAATATTCGATTATTGATTGCAGGTCTTTTCCGTTTACATATTCAGTAAACATTGTTCGATGATAATCTATTCCTAAATCTTCAATTTTTGCAGTATCAATTTTGTGATTTTTACCAATAATCCATTTTACAAAAACTAATGAATCTACTCCACGAAGTGCAGGTCCTGTACTTCTGGCGTCTAACTTATGACAAGCGGCACAGTTCGCATTGAACACTTCTCTTCCTTTTTCTTGAGTTTCTGATAGGTTTGGTGTACCACAGAAGTTTGGAACTGGAGTATTGCAATACCAATTTATAGGAGGCTCGTATGTTTCCATTTCATAGAAAATTACTCCAACTAATACAATTATTGAAGAAATTGAGTAAAGTAGTATTTGATGAATTCTTTTCATTTAAAGAATTTAAAGTTGGAATTTTTTGGAATTTGCTTTAATCAGATTAATAGAATAGATGGGAGCAATTTTTTATAATTTGTCAAACTCAGCTCGCTTTTTTATTCAAAATATATTTTAGATATAAAAAGCCCGTCAAACCTGCTACGAAAGAAGCAATAAGAATCGCAATTTTAGAAAAAATAATAACCTCAGGATTTTTGAAAGCAAGAACCGTAATAAATATTGACATGGTAAAACCAATTCCGCCCAGCATTCCTGCACCTAAAATATGCGCCCATTTTAAGTTTTTCGGTAACATGCACAAGCCAGATGTCACGCCAACAGACGAGAAAAGTAAAATGCCAAGCGGTTTTCCAACTACAAGTCCTAGAATGATTCCGTATGTGTTAACATGATTAAGACCTTCATGCCAGTTTTCTGTAATTGTTAAAGCTGTATTGGCTATCGCAAATAAGGGAAGAATAAAAAAAGCAACGGGCTGATGCAAAAAATGCTGTAATCTATAAGATGAGGTTTTCTCTCCGCCATCGCCAAACGGAATTACAAATGCTAAAATTACTCCTGTAATGGTTGCGTGAACGCCTGAATTAAGCATAAAATACCACATTATGGCTCCACCAATTAAATACGGAATTAGATTATGAACCTTCATTCGGTTTAAGATAAATAGCAAGCCCCAAATTCCTAGTGCAATTCCGAGATTCAAAAAAGAAATTGATGTGGTGTAAAAAACTGCAATAACGATAATAGCGCCTAAATCATCAATAACAGCCAAAGCAGTTAAAAAAACTTTCAAAGATGTGGGAACTCTTTTTCCAAGAAGCGATAAAATTCCGATGGCAAAAGCAATATCGGTTGCCATTGGAATTCCAGCTCCATTTTGTGTGGTTGTTCCATAATTTAAAGCCAGGAAGATTGCAGCAGGAACCAGCATTCCTCCAAAAGCCGCCATAATGGGCAGAGAAGCATTTTTAATATTGGATAATTCACCATGATAAATCTCGCGTTCCAACTCCAATCCGATTAAAAGGAAGAAAATAGTCATCAAGCCGTCGTTGATCCAATGTGTTATAGAATGACCCGCAACTTCTTTTTCCCAAAAAGCAACGTACGGAATTTGAATCGAAGAATTAGCAAGATAAAGAGATAAAATCGTGACAAAGAGCAAGATAATTCCTCCCGATTTTTCGTTTTCAAAAAAGGCTTTAAAAGTCTTGGTAAGTTTCATTAGAGAAGATTTTCTGAAGATTTATATGATGGATTACGAAATCCGTATTCTTTCAAAGTTAAAAAAAAATCTGAGCAATAAAAAGTTTGGGAACAAAGGCGCAAAGATTCAGAGGTTCAAAGTTTATTGAAAGAGGAAAAACTTTGCGGCTTTGTGACTTTGCGAGATTAAATTAACCGTATTTTTGTTTTTTATAAAATTCAGAAAAAATGAGTATAAAAATTCTTCATATCGATAGTAACAATCCAATTCTTTGGAATCAACTGGAAGAAGCTGGTTTCGAAAACCACGCCGATTTTAAGTCTTCAAAAGAAGAAATCGAAGCAAAAATTCAAGATTATAACGGAATCGTAATTCGAAGCCGATTTAAGATTGACAAGACTTTTTTAGATGCTGCAACAAAGTTGCAATTTATTGCAAGAGTTGGCGCAGGCCTGGAAAGTATTGATTGTGAGTATGCTTTTTCAAAAGGAATTCATCTTATTGCAGCACCGGAAGGAAATCGCAATGCTGTTGCAGAACATTCGTTAGGAATGATTTTGTCATTGTTTAATAATTTAAATCAAGCCGATGAAGAAGTAAAAGCGGGGCATTGGAATCGTGAAAGCAACCGTGGACATGAATTGGATTTAAAAACAGTCGGAATTATCGGTTATGGAAACATGGGAAAAGCTTTCGCTAAAAAATTAAGAGGATTTGATTCACAGGTTTTATGCTATGATATTTTGGATAATGTTGGCGACGAAAATGCCAAACAAGTTTCTCTGGAGGAATTACGCGAAAAAGCAGATGTTTTAAGCCTTCACCTTCCTTGGACACCAGAAACAGATAAAATGGTTAACAGCGCCTTTATAAATGCGTTTAAAAAGCCATTTTGGATTATTAATACATCGCGTGGTAAAAATATAGTTACAGCCGATTTGGTTGAAGCAATGAAAGAGAAAAAAGTGTTAGGAGCAGGTTTGGATGTTTTAGAATACGAAAAACTTTCTTTTGAAACCTTATTTCAAGAAAACAATACACCGGAAGCGCTTCAATATCTTATGGAAGCTAAAAACGTTTTGCTGACGCCTCATATTGCGGGCTGGACTTTTGAAAGTCATGAACGTTTGGCGCAGGTAATTGTAGACAAAATAAAAGCTGTGTACGGCAAAAACTAGGTTACGACCTTTAGATTTTAATAACGAGTTTTTTCTTGTGAATTTTATTTAGTGAGATTAGTTTTATTTGTTAATTTTTAATAATATTGTTTCCGAATTTTAAAAAAATGAATCTAAATAGATTTGTTTAAAGTTTGGAGAAAGCCGAAAATCCGAAGAGTAGGAATTAATAAATTTTTTAAGCAAAGATGGAATTACAAGAAACATCGAATAATTTTGAAGAACAAATCCCAGTATTTAAAGTAGATCCTATTATGGTTTTGCTATTTGGATTTTTAACTTGCGGATTGTATTTAATTTATTGGAACATTAAAGTAGCAGAGGTTTTTAATGCTGTAGCGAAAAGAGAAGTTATTTCGCAGCCAGTTGCAATTTTTGCAGGTTGTTGTATGCCGGTTAATATTTATTTCTACTACTTGGCTGGTAAAGATGCATTGCCAAAAGTATATGAGAAAACTGGTGAGCTTCAAAAAGACCAATCTACTTTATTAATTGTTTTAGGATTCTTTTTTCCTATTGCGGCGGCAATGATTGTACAAGGTGATATCAACAGATTATATAAATAATACGCAAACTAGACGTAAAATTTACGGAATTATCGGTGCAGCAATTACACTGATAGTTCCGTTTTTTTTAATGCTTCATAATCATAATGATCACCTGGAAACAGATCAGTCATTATGCCCTTTTAAGATGCTGACAGGTTTTCCGTGTCCAGGATGCGGAATTACAAAATCCTTAGTCTATTTTTATCAGGGAGATCTATACAAATCAATTTCTTATCATATTTTGGGGCCTTTTGTTATTGCTTTTTGTGCCGTAACGATTGTTGTTTTGACTACAGAATTAATTACCAAAAAAGAATATTTTAATTCGCTTTTATACAACAGAAGGTTAGCTTATGCATTAGCCATTTTTCTGGGGGTTTATCATTTTATAAGATTGGTTTTATTTGTGAGAAACAACTCTTTTGATGATATTTTGCATCAGTCAATTTGGTTTTAAAATCCAATAATCTGATTTTGCAACAATCAGATTTGTTTGTTCAAGTACAGTTTTAAGAATACTAAAAATTAAGATCATGGAAAATACAAAGAGAGAAGATTGGAATAATCCGCGTTACGGACAGGAAAATAAAAAAGTGTTAGCTGGAATTTTAGCTATTTTATTAGGATATCTAGGAATCCATAAGTTTTATTTGGGTTATACCAAAGAAGGAATAATTCAGCTTCTTCTAGGTTTTGCCTTTGGAATTGGCGGTATAATTGGAGTTATCGAAGGAATAATATATCTGACCAGAGATGATGAAGAGTTTTATCAAACGTATCAGATTGGTTATAAAGGCTGGTTTTAAAAGAAAAATACATTTATATCTAAATCCCATTCAGAAATGAATGGGATTTTTTTATGCTTAAAAATGTCTTTTTCTGATATAATAAAAGCTTTTAGAGTCTATTGGCGCTTTTCTAAGTAGATAATTTTGCGCTCTGTTAAAAGAAGTAATGGAGTAACTGAAAATCCATAATGAGTAAGGAATTAAAAAGAATTTATTATGTTAGAAATTTACAAGAAAGTAGTTTTAAAAAATTATGCAAATTTTAATGGAAGAGCTAGAAGAAAAGAATATTGGATGTTCTTTTTAGCAAGTGTAATTATTAATTTCATCTTTGGAATTTTTGAATCATTTTTACCATTTTTTAAAATTGTTACAGGAATTTATGGTTTTGCAGTTTTAATTCCTGCAATTGCTGTTGGAGTTAGAAGAATGCATGATATCAATAAGAGCGGATGGTTCTTACTTATTCCAATTTATAATATTGTATTGTTAGCAACAGAAGGTGAAAAAGGGCCAAATCAATACGGTGCAGATCCTAAAAATCAATTAGAGGATATTAATGAAATTGGAAAAGAATAAGTTCTCTGATTTTAATGATACAAAAGAAGCCGTTTCAATTGAAACGGCTTCTTTATTTGTATTACTCTTCTTTTTCAGATAATTTTTTTTCCAATTCAATCTGAAACTCTTCAATGACAGGTTTCATAGTGCTTTCTGGAATATCTGCTATTCTAATGTACATTAAACCATCAATTGCATTGTTGAATAACGGGTCAACGTTGAAAGCGACAACTCTTGCGTTTTGTTTGATGTATTTCTTAATTAAAACTGGCAAACGTAAATTTCCTGGCTCTAATTCGTCAATGATTTTATCAAACTTATTCAAATCAGATTCTGCTTCGTCGAAAATGAAATCTTTGTCTGCGTCTTTCAGTTTTACTTTGTATGCTTTTTTAGGATGAATATATTGCGCGATATATGGATCGTAATAGTTTGATTTCATAAACTCAATCATAAGCGATTTAGAGAAATCTGAAAACTGATTGCTGATACTTACACCTCCAACCAAATATTTGTGTTCAGGATGACGCAAAGTAGTATGGATAATACCTTTCCATAATAAAAATAAAGGCATTGGTTTTTGCTGATATTCTTTTACGATAAATGCACGTCCCATTTCGATCGATTTGTGCATCATGTCATGCAATTCTGGTTCAAATCTGAAAAGATCAGTCAGGTAAAAACCTTCAATACCATATTTTGGATAGATTTCAGAACCTAATCCCATACGGTATGCTCCAGCGATTTTATTGGTTTCATCATCCCATAAAAACATATGGTGATAATATTGGTCGTATTCGTCAATATCAATCGACTCGTTTGTTCCTTCGCCAACTTCACGGAAAGTAATCTCGCGCAAGCGTCCAATTTCGTGTAAAATGTTCGGTATTTCTTTTGCGCTTGCAAAGAAAACCTCATAGTTTTTGCTTTGTAAAAACCTGCTGTCGCTATCACGCAATGCCTGAACTTCATCAATCAATTTTGATTCGCTTGCGGGCGTTACAATTTTTTTAGGTGCTTTTGGTATTTTAAGGCTTGCCGTGTCAATCAGTTTGGTGTCTTTCTCAAACGGATTTGCCAACATATAGGTTTTCTTTCTTAAGAATTCTGAGTATTCTTCAAAAGATTCGATTTCATTTTGTTCACTTACAGAAATTGGTTTCCCGATACGAACTTTAATTACACGGTCTTTTTGAGTCAAAAGCTCAGAAGGTAATTTCGCAGTTCTTAAAGTATCATCAATTTTAGAAAGCCAGTAGAATAATTTACTGTTTTTGGCATGAAAATAAATTGGAACAACAGGTACTTTAGCTTTTCTAATTAGTTTTATCGCACCTTCTTCCCAAGGTTTGTCTACTACTAATTTGCCATCTTTATAAGTTGACACTTCTCCTGCAGGGAAAATTCCCAAAGGTTTTCCATCGCTCAAATGGCGCAACGTTTCTTTAATGCCAATTACGCTCGATTTTGCATCCTTATGGTTTTCAAAAGGATTAACCGGCATAATGTATTTTTTCATCGGAACAATTCTGTGTAACAAGAAATTGGCAATGATTTTGAAATTTGGCTCTCTTTCAAGCATCAATTTCAAAAGCAAAATTCCATCAATTCCACCAAGCGGATGATTAGAAATGGTTATATACGCACCATCTTTTGGCAGACGTTTTAAATCTTCTTCAGGGATTTCAAACTTAATTTCCATTTCGTCCAAAATTCCATTCAAAAAGTCAAGGTCTTCCAAATGTTTATTGCGATCGTAAATTTTATTAAGGGTCGAGATCTTAAGAACCTTCATAAGAATCCAGCCAGAAAAGGTACCGAAAACTCCGTACTTTTCAACATTTATTGCCTTTGCAACTTCTTTCGCGGTAACTAAACCCATGTACTACTTTTAATTTATTAGAACAGCGAACAAAGATAACAAAAAACTCTACTTTTCGCTGTTTCCAAGACAAACTTTGCACTTTTTTATTACATTTGGAATCCTAAAAAAATCACTGATGAAAATTATTTCTTATAATGTAAACGGAATTAGAGCGGCAATAAACAAAGGGTTTATCGAGTGGCTGCAGCAAGCAAATCCTGATGTAATATGTCTTCAGGAAATAAAAGCGACACAGGATCAAATTCCAGTAGATGATATTACAGCAGCAGGTTATCCGTTTCAATATTACTATCCTGCAACCAAAAAAGGATATAGCGGAGTAGCGATTCTTTCTAAAACAAAACCGAATAATATTGTTTACGGAACAGGAATTCACCACATGGATTTTGAAGGAAGAAATCTTCGAGCAGATTTTGATGATGTTTCAGTAATGAGTTTATACCTTCCGTCTGGAACAAACATTGAAAGACTAGATCATAAATTTATGTTTATGGATGATTTTCAGAATTATATTAATGAATTGAAACTTATGATTCCGAATTTAATTATTTGCGGAGATTATAATATTTGTCATGAAGCGATAGATATTCATGATCCCGTTCGTAATAAAACCGTTTCAGGATTTCTTCCTGCAGAACGTGCTTGGCTGGATGCTTTTATGAAATCTGGTTTTATTGATAGTTTCCGTCATTTCAACAAAGAGCCTCACCATTATTCTTGGTGGAGTTATCGTGCAGGAGCTAGAGGAAATAACAAAGGCTGGCGTATCGATTATAATTTGGTAAGCAATGTATTAGAAGACAGATTAAAAAGAGCTGTTATACTTCCAGACGCTATGCATTCAGATCATTGCCCTATTTTAGTCGAAATTGACTAATTTTTGGTATTGTTCTTGTTGAGAGAAAGGTGGTTTAAATTCAAGAATTGATTCTGAATTTTAAAATTGTGAGATTTTAAACGCCTAAAATAAAAACCAATTAAAGTAAGATGATTAAAAAAGCCTCCATCGGATTATTGGCATTAGCCTTGTCCACAACGTCATGTGTTTCTAAGAAAATTTACAATGATCTGGAAACAAAATATTCTGATTTGAAAAAAGAAAACCGTTCTATCGCTGATGAAAATGAAAGTTTGAAAGCGGCAAAAAATCAATTAGAACTAGACCGTGATAAACTGACTAAAGATTTGGCCAGCACAAAAGACGATTTGGCAAAACAAAAAGCTGATCTTGCTGCTGAACAAAAGAAATATAAAGTGCTTCAGGATTCATACAATGCATTAGAGAAAAATAGCAATGATGCATTAGAGAAAAACATGGCTAAAAACCGTGAATTGTTAGCGCAACTAGAAGCAAAAGGTAAAGCTCTTGCAGATGAACAAGCTCGTTTGGATAAAACAGCTAATCGTTTGAAAGAATTGGAAGATATGATTGCGGCTAAAGAAGAATCAATGCGCAAACTTAAAGAAACTTTATCTAAAGCCTTAAATGGTTTTGAAGGTAAAGGTTTAACAGTGGAACAGAAAAACGGAAAAGTATATGTTTCTATGGAAAATAAATTACTTTTCAATTCAGGAAGCTGGGCTGTTGGTGTTGAAGGAAGAAAAGCTGTTGTAGAACTGGGAAAAGTTTTAGGAGACAATCCAGATCTTTCTGTTTTAATCGAAGGACATACAGATGATGATCCGTATGCTGGTTCTGGACCAATTGCAAACAACTGGGATCTGTCAACTAAAAGAGCAACAGCAATCGTAGCTATTTTAAGCGAAAACCCAAAAATCAATAAACAAAAATTAACCGCGGCGGGAAGAAGCGAGTTTTCTCCACTAGCAAGCAACGCTACTCCGGAAGGAAAAGCTAAAAACCGTAGAATTGAAATTATCTTGACTCCAAGATTAGACGAGATTGCGGAGATGCTTAATAGCATAAACTAAGGTTCAAAGGGACATAGGTTCAAAGGCTCAAAGGTTTTTACTTTTGAGCCTTTTTCTTTCCTGCAAGGTTTATAAAACCTTGTAGGTATAAATATCTTATTTCAATATAAAAAAAATAAACCTACAAGGTTTTAGAAACCTCGCAGGAGAAACCAAGAAAATCTTGTACTTTTTTTAACCTTTCACAAATTTAGATTTGAAAAATCCCTTTGTACCTTTGTGACTTTGCAACTTTGAACCTTTAAAGAAAAAATGAAATACACAACATTACCCAACACCGATATAAAAGTTAGTAAAATATGCCTTGGAACAATGACTTTCGGGCAGCAAAATACAGAAGCAGAAGGGCACGAACAAATGGATTACGCTCTTGAAAGAGGAGTTAATTTCTTTGACACAGCCGAAATGTATTCCGTTCCTGCAAGTGAAGCGACTTACGGAAGCACAGAAAAAATTATTGGAACTTGGTTTAAGAAATCAGGAAACAGAGATAAGGTAATTTTGGCTTCTAAAATCGCAGGTCCGAATCCGAATTTTGGATACATGCGTGAGAAACTGGATTTTTCTCCAGCAAGTATCAAATTTGCTGTTGAGCAAAGTTTAAAAAGACTTCAGACAGATTATATTGATTTGTACCAAATGCATTGGCCGGAAAGAAAAACTAACAATTTTGGTCAGCGCGCTTTTCATGGACATGATGATGTTTGGGAAGATAATTTCAGAGAAATATTAGAAACTTTCGACGGATTAATCAAAGAAGGTAAAATCAAACATATTGGAGTTTCTAATGAAAATGCGTGGGGAATGATGCGTCTTTTGGAAGAAAGCAAATACAACAATCTGCCAAGAATCAAAACCGTTCAGAATCCGTATTCTCTATTGAACCGTTTATTTGAAGTGAATTCTGCAGAAGTTTCAAAATATGAAAATGTTGGTTTATTAGGATATTCACCTTTAGCCTTCGGTGTTTTGACTGGGAAATTCTTAACTGGCGAAAGTCACCCAAAAGCGAGAATTAATCTTTTTCCGCAATACAAACGTTACAGTAGCGATCAATGTACAGAAGCAACAAAATTGTATCAGGAAATCGCTAAAAAGCATGGTTTAACGCTAACGCAATTAGCAATGGGATTTGTGTTGCAACAACCGTTCCTGACAAGTGCTATTATTGGCGCTACAACCTTGGAACAATTAAAAGAAAATATCGATACGATTGATGTTGTTCTTTCTAAACAAATCTTAGCTGAAATTGATGCAGTTCAGGCTATAATTCCTGATCCAGCTCCATAAGTTTTTTGCGTACAAGTGATTTTTTGCCACGAAGGCGCTAAGGCACGAAGTTTTTTTCTTTTTAATCTCGCAAAGACGCAGAGTCGCAAAGTTAAATTTTTAAGTTCAATTGCGTCCGGCTTTAGCTGGATGAGAAGATAAGCGCAAACAAGAAGGCTTTAGCCAAACTTTACTGGTTTGGCTAAAGCCTTTTCTATTTTAACCTTATTCCACTAGCTTAAGCTAGTGGCTATTCAAAAAACTTTGCGACTCTGCGTCTTTGCGAGATTAAAAAGAAAAAAACTTTGTGTCTTAGTGCCTTCGCGGCAGAAAATTACAAATCAAATTCATCATCAACAGTCAAAGAATCTGCTTTGATTGCTGTCGAATCTGGAACTTTAATTTTAATTAAAGAACGCGCATTTCCAGAAATGTAAACCGGCAATAATCCAATCGTGTCTTCGGGAACTAAAAGTCCTCTTCTAAACATTAGATTCTTCAGGAATTTTTGGTTTTTAATAGCATAATCTTTCAAGTTACCTTCATCATTAAACTGATACATAAATTTTCTTGGTTTCGGAATAATCGTTGCCAAGTACAGACATTCATCAACATTTAAAGCTGAAGGGCTTTTTTGGAAATAGAAATGGCTTGCTTCCCCGATTCCGTATACATTTGGACCCCATTCAATAATATTGAAATAGACTTCGAGCATTCTTTCTTTGCTAACAATTCGGTTGTTTTCTAAAATGTAAACTAGAAGGATTTCTTCAAGCTTTCGCGAAAGCGTTTTTTCACGAGTTAAAAAGACATTTTTAATCAACTGCATGCTGATTGTGCTGGCACCGCGAGAGAATTTCTTCGTTCTAATGTTTTTTAGAATAGATTGTTTGAAAGCTTCGTTTATGAATCCGCGATGCGAGAAGAAAGATGGATCTTCGGTCGTTAGAACGCATTTTCTCAAATAAGGCGAAATTTGATCCAACGGTGTATAGTTCGGATTTGCATTTCCAACCAAAACAGGTCTTTGCAATACATTCTGAATAATGGCGCGATAAACAAATTCGCCGTTTAATTTATTTAAATCGGCTTCACCATATTTCGTAATTCGTAAATCCTCTTTATTTAGCTTACTGTCAAAAACAAGTGTGTTTGGTTTGTTTTTGTTGAATTTGAAATCCAGTTTATAATCGAAATTTCCAGTTGCCTGCATTCCTTGAAAATGTGTAAATAATCCGTCAGGAAGCGAAACGATAAAATCCTGCGCTTTCATTTTCGGAATATCGACTTTCAAAGTATAAACCGTATCTTTTTCGGTATCATAAGAAATATAAGGGCGAACTTTAATTTTGTTCAACTGCATTGTTGAAGTGCTATCGATAGAGATGAAACTATCGCCTAATAAAAAGCGATAATCAAAACGAGCATTTTTTATAACCACATCTTTGCTCGCGATTTTTGGGTGATTGATTGTAAGATTTGTGATCGAAGTATAGCCATCAATATGAAGTTCACTGCCGCTTTTATCAATATTTTGAACATTTAATCGAATAGAATCGAAACTAGCCTTAAGATTGTATCTTTCGTCAAGATAAGGAACACGAATGGCGCCAGTATCAAGATTAAAAAATCGAATATCTGCTTTTTTATTTCTTGGATCGGCAAATCCTTTAATATTCCAGCGCTGATCAAAATCTTTTGCCTGAACATGAAGATTAGTTTCGAGTTGTTTGTTGCTTAAAACCAATTTGTCTACAGCAATATTGGTTTGTTTTCCGTTATCGTCGATTTTGAATTTGAAGTTTTTCAGATCCATATCAGTCGGAACTAGATTCAACACTTTCGAAATAATTCTGTAAGCAAACGAAGCGTATTTGCGTTTTTCGTTTGATTCTGTTTCTTCGCGATCTCTTTTTAGAAAAGCATCAAAATTTCGTTTTTTGCCTTTTTTAACTAACTGAATATATCCATTGTCTACTTTTAGAGTTCCAACTTGAACATCGCCAATTAATAAATTGCTTAAACTAATGCTAGTTTCTACATTTTTTATTTTGACAAGTGTGTCAGCATTTATTGGAGCCAGAACTACATCTGTCAATTTTATAGTCGATAAACCATCAAAAGAAGCCGATTCTACAGAAAAATTACTGTTGTACTGAACAGCCATTTTATGGGTAACTTTTGCTATGGCCTGGTTTAGAAGTGAATTACGGAAATAGTACAGTCCGATGCAAAGCACTAAAATTACTATTCCTAGTATTTTTAATGCTTTGTATATTTTTTGTTTTGGAAAATTCATAGAAGGAGTGGTATTTGAAATCAGCCAAAAAGTATGCTTGCAACATCTTCAATTTTTGCAACAAGTTCAATTTTAATTCCCGTATTCTTTAAAGCTATTTTATTGTATTTGGAAACAAAGATAGTATCGAAACCTAATTTTTCAGCCTCCTGAATACGCTGATCCACGCGATTCACAGGACGAATTTCGCCAGAAAGTCCGACTTCTCCAGCAAAACAGAAACCTTTTCCAACTGGAATATCTTCGTTTGAAGATAAAATTGCAGCAACAACAGCCAAGTCAATCGCGGGATCATCAACAGAAATTCCTCCAGTGACATTCAGAAAAACGTCTTTTGCGCCTAAACGAAATCCAGCTCTTTTCTCTAAAACAGCCAAAATCATGTTTAGCCTTTTGGCGTTATAACCCGTTGTGCTTCGTTGGGGAGTTCCATAAACTGCTGTGCTAACCAAAGATTGAATTTCAATCATAAGCGGACGCATGCCTTCAAGAGTTGTGGCAATTGCCGTTCCTGAAAGTTCTTCGTCTTTATGAGAAATCAAAATTTCAGATGGATTGCTGACTTCTCGTAATCCGCTACCAAGCATTTCGTAAATTCCTAATTCTGATGTAGAACCAAAACGGTTTTTAAGCGAGCGTAAAATTCTATAAATATGATTTCTGTCGCCTTCAAATTGAAGAACCGTGTCAACCATATGTTCTAAGATTTTTGGTCCAGCGATATTTCCGTCTTTTGTGATATGGCCAATTAAAATTACAGGAATATTACTTTCTTTAGCAAATTTGATTAATTCTGCTGTGGTTTCACGAATTTGAGAAATACTTCCCGCTGTCGATTCGATATAATCGGTATGTAAAGTCTGAATTGAGTCAATAATGACCACTTCAGGCTGAATAGTTTCGATTTGTTTAAAGATGTTCTGCGTTTTTGTTTCAGTAAGAATATAACAGTTTTCGCTGTTGGGTGTAATTCTTTCTGCACGCATTTTTATCTGTTTCTGACTTTCTTCTCCAGAAACGTATAATGTTTTATAAGGTAGCTTTAATGATACTTGAAGCAAAAGTGTACTTTTTCCGATGCCGGGTTCTCCGCCCAAAAGCGTTAAAGATCCAGGAACAAGTCCGCCGCCCAAAACACGATTTAATTCGCCATCAGTCGTGTCCATGCGGACTTCCTGGGTAGAATCGATCTCATTAATTTTTAAAGGCTTTGGTGCTTTGCTTGTTGGAGTAGGTTCACTTTTCCAAGCCACTTTATCCTGTTTCTGAATAATTTCTTCGGCAATCGTATTCCATTCTTTGCACGCGTTGCATTGCCCTTGCCATTTGGCATATTGGGTTCCGCAGTTTTGGCAGAAAAAGGAAGTTTTAACTTTTGACATTATTTATTTTTTTTAGCAAGTGTATTCATTTCGTCAATTTTCTCATACATCAAGTCTTTGTTCAAATCTCCAATTGGCTCCATTTGCGAAGCATTTTGGTATTTTTTTGAAGCATGTTTAGGATCGCCCATTTTTTCATACATCAAACCCAATTCATATTCGCCTAACATGGCTTTTGGGTAATTCACATTTCCAATTTCGGCCATTTTACCTAACTCATCATAAGCATTTCTCTTTAAAATAAGATTTTCCATTACTTTAAAATCACTCATTCTAACTGGAATCTGAACTCCTAAAACTTCAGACATAGCTGCGTATTTTTTTTCTAAATATTCTGCATAACCTGTTTGAAGAACCGCAATCTTATCATTGTATTCGGCAGAATTTATAGGGCGGTATATTTCAAAAATCTGGTACAATGCACTTGGTATAGAATGCAAAACTTCTGTATAATGAGTCGCGCCTTTGAAAACATCATATTTATAATTCACTAACGGATTATTAGCGATTTTAATATTGCTATTTAATTTTTCTATCGGTTCTTTAATTTTCTTAATATCGCCTTCTCCAGCAGAAAGGTAATAGAAAATAGGGCTTTTTATTTTGGCAAATTTCTCAGCAATACGCACTTCCATTTTTGGAGCAAGCTCTGGGCTTAAGCAGATGTATGCATTAAAAAGCGGAATTTCTTTATATAAATAAAAATTGGCAAAACTCGCTGTTACATCATGACCTGCAATAAGTCTGAAAGGCGAGGTGCGATATTTTTTTTCGATATACGGAATTAATTCGGCTCCTATAAATTCGAAAAACTTTGCGCCTTTTTCAAATGGGAGACCTTCGTTTTGATCTATTGTTGTGTCGTCATAACGTTCTTCATTTTTATTTTGATGAATACCGATGATAATCATCTCTGGAATGTCATCCCAATAAGTGCCATAACTTACTGCTCCAGAAAACGGATCAAATAAGTAATCTCCATCCAATAAATAAAGAACAGGATATTTTTTGTCTTTGTTTGCTTCATAAGAAGCAGGAAGTCCGATCGTAATTCGGCGTTCTTCTCCCAGTTTTTCTGATTTAATATTATCGAACGTTTTTTGGGCAAACGACGAGAATGAAATCAAAAGTGTCAGTAGGTAAACTTTTTTCATGATTTGTGGCATTTCAGTAAATTAAAAAGTATTGAAAATAGTGTAGCAATATACTATTTTATTTGCTTCTTTCTTAAATGGGGCAAAAATTGAAGCGTAATGTTTTAGCGTCAAAATCATTTTGGATTGAGACAAAAGAAGAATTCTTTGTGCAAAAATAACTTTTGACAAAGAAAGTAAATTCTTAAAAAAAAGAATTGATTAGGTTAGCGAATTATCATTTTCGTTAGGGAAAATAATCCAAGGTTTGAAAGTTTTCGCTTCTTCAAAATCCAAGGTTGCATAAGAAATGATAATGATGATGTCATCTTTCTGAACTTTTCTTGCAGCCGGACCATTCAAAGTGATTTCGCCTGAATTTTTTTCGCCTTTAATAGCGTAAGTTTCAAAACGTTCGCCATTATTAATGTTAACAATAGATACTTTTTCGCCTTCAATAATGTTTGAAGCCTCTAGTAAAGTTTCATCAATAGTAATGCTGCCAATATAATTTAAATCAGCTCCTGTTACTTTAACACGATGAATTTTTGATTTTATAACTTGAATTTGCATGATGCAAAGTTAGATTAATTTAATGAAATGGTGTCTATCAGTCTTATAGAATTAACAAATACGGCTATAAATGCTCGGTATTTTTTGTCATTCTCTTTTTGATCGATAGATAAAAGTGTAGATTCGTCAGCAATAACAAAATATTCTAGTTCAAATTCTTTATTGTCTTTGAAAGAATTTTCTACAAATTCGATTGTTTCTTGCGGACTGTGATTTTGGAAAATCTCTTTTGCCTCGGTTAAAGTTTTGTAAATAATCGCCGCGTCTTTTCTCTCTTCAGTCGTTAAGCGTTCATTTCGTGAACTCATTGCCAGCTGATTTTCTTCTCTAAAAATTGGACATCCCACAATGTTTACAGGCAATCCTGTTTTTTCAACTAATTTTTTAACGATTTGAAGCTGCTGAAAATCTTTTTCCCCAAAATAAGCATTTGTCGGAGTTACGATTTCGAATAACCTTTTAACAATTGTTCCAACACCATTAAAATGTCCAGGTCTGAATTTTCCTTCCATTTGGTTTTCTAATCCGTCAAAATCAAAAGTTTGCGAAACGGTATTTCCTTCATAAATATCTTCAACAGAAGGTGCGTATAAAATAATTTTATCACTTAATGTACGCATTTTCTTAACATCTTCTTCTAGTGTCCTAGGATATTTTGCTAAATCTTCTGGGTTGTTAAATTGCGTTGGATTGACAAAAATGCTCACTACTGTGTCATCGTTTTCTTTTAGCGAACGTTGCATTAAAGCCAAATGGCCTTGGTGTAAAGCGCCCATTGTTGGTACAAATCCGATGGTTGAATTTGCGGTTTTGATAGTTTTAAGATAGGCTATCAACGCTGCTTTACTGTAGAAAATATGCATTGAGGTATTATTAAAATTTATGCAAACATAATATATTAGTTATAAACTGCATAAATTTTTGTAATTTTGCGACGTTTTTATTACCAAAATTAAGTAAAATACTATTATGAAAGATAAGAGGATATTATACGTATCATCTGAAGTCGTGCCTTATTTGGCTGAAAATGAGGTTTCTTTAATGTCTTATGACGTTCCGAAAATGATTAATGACCAAGGCGGTCAGATAAGAATTTTCATGCCAAGATATGGGAATATCAATGAGAGAAGACACCAATTGCATGAAGTGATTAGACTTTCAGGGATGAATTTGGTAGTGAATGACTTAGATATGCCGTTGATTATTAAAGTTGCATCTATTCCGAAAGAGAGAATTCAGGTTTATTTTATTGATAATGATGAATATTTCAAACGTAAAGCCACTTTTACAGATGAAGAAGGTGCTTTATATCCTGATAATGACGAAAGAGCTATTTTCTTTGCAAAGGGTGTTGTAGAGACTGTAAAAAAATTAAACTGGGTTCCAGATATTATACATGTTCACGGCTGGCTTGCAGCTATGCTTCCAATTTATATGAAGCATTATTATAAACATGAAGCATTGTTTTCTGAAACTAAAATTATTACTTCTGTTTACGGACAATCATTTGATGAAAATCTAGATTTAGAAATGATCAATAAAGTTAAATTTGATGGCGTTCCTCATGAAGCTGTATCAGATTTAGAAACTCCAAATTACGAGAATGTTTTAAAAGCTAGCATCTTACATTCTGATGGTGTAATTATTGCGTCAGAAAATGTTTCTCCAAGTTTAACAAAATTTATAGAATCTTCAGGAAAACCTTTTTTACCTTTCGCCGGGAAAGATGGATTTGCAGATGCTTACACAAATTTCTACAGAACATTTGGACTTTAAATTTAAATTTTATTATTAGACATGTATAAAACTTCTTTTTTTAAGAAATCTCTTTTAGCTGTAATGGCTGTTTTTCTATATTCTTGTGACAAAGATTTTAATGCGATTGGTGATGGTTTGGTTGGTGATGATCACTTTGGACTTGAGTCTGAAAAATATGATGTTCTAGCTTTTAATCAAGAAGTTACTCCTATTCAGTCAAATAATATGACACCAAATGCATTAGGTATTTATGATAATCCGCTTTTTGGGACTACGACTGCAAATTTTGTAACTCAGGTGGGACTTACGTCATATGCTCCGACAATTGGGGCGTCTGCTGTAATTGATAGTGTAAAAATAGAAATTCCATATTTTAGCCATGTTACAGCTACTGATAAAGATGGGAACAATACTTATGAGTTAGATTCTATTTACGGAGATAAAAATGGAAAACTAAAATTAAGTGTTTATGAATCTGGAATCCAGATGAGAAGTAGTTATTTTAGTGGTGGTAATCAGTTGCCACAGTTTTATTATACAGATCAAAACACAGAATTCTCTAATAAAAAAGTTGGAGAAAGATTAAATAATGGCGGGGTTTTAGAGAATGATGAGTTTTATTTTAATGCAAAAGAGATTGTAACCAAAACTACTGATCCTACTACAAAAGTAGTTACAACAGATAGAAAAAAACCTCAGATGACTCTGCATCTTAATCCGCAATTTTTTCAAGATAAAATATTGAATGCAGCGGCTTCTAAACTTTCATCAGAAGATGTTTTTCAGGAATATTTCAGAGGTTTGTATTTTAATGTTGAAAGGTCTGGGGCTAGTCCAAGTAATATGGCTCTGATAAATTTTAGTGAAGGTAAAATTACGGTTTATTATAAAGCTAAAACGGAATCCACAGCTGATGCTGATGATGCTACAGAGAGTAAGAAGATCGAATTGAATTTAAAAGGTGCTTCTGCAACAACATCAAATACGGCTAATTTTCTAGCTGATGCGCGAAATCCTGAGTATGTAAGTGCTATAACTACAAATGTAAATGAAACGGAGGGAGACGAAAAGCTTTATCTGAAAGGCGGACAGGGATCTTTAGCTATTATAAAACTTTTTAATCAGACAGATGTATTGAGTTATAATTCTGCTGGTGAACCTGTAAATGGTGCAAATGGTGTTCCTGATGAGCTGGATGAAATTAGATATAATGTAGCTAACAAAAACTGGAAAGTTAATGAAGCTAACTTAGTATTCTATATTGATGCCGCTAAAATGACGGGTACAGAAGAGCCAAATCGAGTGTATTTGTACAATTTGACAAATAATACTGTTTTGGCAGATTATTCTGCAGATGCTTCTTCTGCTTATGGAGGTTTGATTACTGTGGGTTCAGATAAAAGAGGGAAGAGTTATAAAATTAGAATCACAAGCCATTTCCGTAATTTAATTAAGGATGCAACGGCTAAAAATGTTGATTTAGGACTGGTTGTTTCTCAAAGTGCTACAACACTTACGTTTAATGCGTTGAAGAATAAGATTCAAATTAATGATAATCCAATTGAATATTTTTCTGCGGCGCCAAGAACATCAGTTATGAATCCTTTGGGTACAGTCTTATTTGGAGGGAAAAAAGGTGGTTCACCTGATTCAGAACAAGAAAAGAAAAGACTGAGACTCGAAGTATACTACACGAAACCAAATTAATAAATATATATGTGTGGAATTGTTGGATATATCGGTCATAGAGACGCATATCCAATTGTAATCAAGGGCTTGAAGCGTCTTGAGTACAGGGGATATGACAGTGCCGGTGTTATGCTATATGACGAAGAGTCGGGCATTAAAGTTTGCAAAACAAAAGGCAAAGTTTCTGATCTTGAAGCTAAAGCCAATGAAGGTTTTACAACAAATGGAAATATTGGAATTGGACACACACGTTGGGCAACTCACGGAGTTCCAAATGATGTGAATTCGCATCCTCATCTTTCTAATTCTGGAGATTTAGCAATCATCCATAATGGAATTATAGAGAATTATGCACCTTTGAAAGAGGAGCTTATAAAAAGAGGCTACACTTTTAAATCGGATACAGATACTGAGGTTTTAGTTAATTTAATAGAAGAAGTTCAAAAGAAAGAAAATATTAAATTAGGGAAAGCTGTTCAAGTTGCATTAAACCAAGTAGTTGGAGCGTATGCAATTGCTGTTTTTGATAAAAAAAATCCAAACGAACTTGTGGCGGCAAGATTAGGAAGTCCGTTGGCAATTGGAGTTGGAGAAGGAGAGTATTTTGTTGCTTCTGATGCTTCACCATTTATTGAATATACTTCTAATGCAGTATATTTAGAAGATGGTGAAATGGCTAATATCAGATTGCATAAGCCAATTAAAATTAGAAAAATCCAGGATGACTCTTTAGTAGATCCTTATATTCAAGAACTTCAAATGAACTTGGAGCAGATTGAAAAAGGAGGGTATGATCATTTTATGCTTAAAGAAATCTACGAGCAGCCAAGTGTAATTAAAGATACTTACAGAGGAAGACTTCATGCAAATGAAGGAATAGTTCAGATGGCTGGTGTTGAGGATAATCTGGAGAAATTCTTAAATGCAAAACGTATCCTAATCGTTGCGTGCGGAACTTCTTGGCATGCAGGTTTAGTTGCAGAATACATTTTTGAGGAATTTACACGTATTCCTGTTGAAGTAGAATATGCTTCTGAGTTTAGATACAGAAATCCAATTATCAATAAAGATGACGTAGTTATTGCGATTTCACAATCTGGTGAAACTGCAGATACTATGGCGGCTATTAAATTGGCTAAAGAAAACGGAGCGTTTGTATTTGGAGTTTGTAACGTAGTAGGATCTTCTATTTCTAGGGAAAGCCACGCAGGTGCTTATACACACGCAGGGCCAGAAATTGGAGTGGCTTCTACAAAAGCATTTACTACTCAAATCACAGTTTTAACGATGATTGCTTTGCGTTTAGGAAAAGCAAAAGGAACGTTGTCAAATACAGATTTCCATACGTATCTTCAAGAATTGGAAATCATTCCAGATAAAGTTGCAGAAGCATTAGAAACTAATGATAAAGCAAAAGAAATTGCCGCTGCTTTTAAAGATTCGCCAAACTGTCTTTATTTAGGTAGAGGATATAATTTCCCAGTTGCTTTAGAAGGTGCATTGAAATTAAAAGAGATTTCATACATACATGCAGAAGGCTATCCAGCTGCTGAAATGAAGCATGGTCCGATTGCTTTAATTGACGAATTAATGCCAGTTATTGTGATTGCGCCAAAACAAGGACATTACGATAAAATTGTAAGTAACATTCAGGAAATTAAATCAAGAAGCGGTAAAATTATTGCCGTAGTTACAAAAGGTGATACTCAAGTTCGTGAATTGGCAGATTATGTAATCGAAATTCCAGAAACTTCAGATGCATTATCTCCATTAGTTACGACAATTCCGTTGCAATTGCTTTCTTACTACATTGCGGTTATGAGAGGTTGTAATGTTGACCAGCCTCGTAACTTAGCGAAGTCGGTTACAGTAGAATAGAGATTCTATTTTAAAATATAAATATGTTAAAAAAGCGAGATTTAGGTCTCGCTTTTTTTTATTGTCAAAAATTTTTTTCAGTGTATGTATTTTTATGAATTTTTCATTTTTTTGATAAAAATTTATATGTATGCATAGTAAACTGATTTTTCTTTAGGTTTTCTTTGTTTTTATTTTAATAAAATGAATTAGTGAATAGTTAAAATATTATACAAAACAATGATAAATATAAATTTTATTTAACATTTTTTTATGCATATTAAAATATTTGTGTATTTTGGCTATATATACTAACAATAAAACTAACCCTAATGAGAGTCTACTTGCTAATTATGTTGTTATTCAGCGGAATATCTTTTGCGCAGAATACAATTACAGGTTCAGTTACAGATAGTAACAAGCAATCTATTCCTGGTGCCAATGTTGTTGTTGTAGGAGAAAACACTGGAGCTTCTACAGATTTTGACGGATCGTTTAAATTGAGTACTAATGCTAAATTGCCTTTTTCTATAAAGGTTTCCGCAGTAGGATTTGAATCTAAAACGGTAAATATAACGACGACGAATCAAAAAGTAAATGTGTTTTTAAAAGGTGAAGAAACAAAACTAGATGAAATTGTAGTTTCGGCATCAAGAACGCCAGAAAGAGTTTTAGAATCTCCAGTGACGATTGAAAGAATGGGGATTCAGGAAATTAAAAAAACGGCTTCTCCTTCTTTTTATGATGGTTTAGAAAATATGAAAGAGGTTCAGATGAATACAAGTAGTATGTCATTCAAGTCAATCAATACGAGAGGATTTGCTACGGTTGCAAATACTCGTTTCATGCAATTGGTTGATGGAATGGATAATGCGTCTCCGTTATTGAACTTTGTTTTAGGAAATATGATTGGGGTTTCTGAAATTGATGTTCAAAGTGTGGAATTGCTTCCTGGAGCATCTTCTGCTTTATATGGAGCTAATGCTTTTAACGGAATTTTGTTTATGACTAGTAAAAGTCCATTTACAAATCAGGGAATTTCTACTTATTTTAAGTATGGTGCAACTTCACAAGAAGCTGCGGGGACAAATAGTTTTTATGATTTTGGTATCCGATTCGCTCATGCGTTTAATAAATATTTTGCGGCAAAAGCAAACTTTACTTACATGCAGGCCACAGATTGGTATGCTACAAACTACGATGATAAAACAAGAGCTGGTATAGATAGAACAAATCCTAGCTATGATGGGATTAATGTTTATGGAGATGAGGCTGCGACAAATATTAAAGGTGTTGGTCAAAAGTTAGAGGCAATGGGATTGATTCCTGCTGGGGCATCTAATTTATTGCCAAATTCTATAGTGAGTAGAACAGGGTATAATGAAATTGATTTGACAGATAATAAAGCGGCAAATAAGAAAATTGATTTCTCTTTGCATGCGAGACCTTTTGGAGATGAAAGATTGGAAATTATCTGGCAGAGTAAATTTGGTACTGGAAATGCTGTTTATCAAGGAGCAAATAGATATTATTTGAACGACTTTTTTATGCAACAGCATAAATTAGAATTTAAAGGGAAAAACTTTTTTGTTAGAGGTTATATGACTGGCGAAGATGGAGGCCATTCATATGATATGATTTTTACTGGTATTAACGTAAACAGAAAATGGAAAGACGATAATACTTGGTTTGGTCAATATGCTGGAGCATTTATTCAAGGGACTTTGGCAGGTATGACGCCAGAACAGGCTCATGCTATTGCGAGATCTACTGCTGATACAGGTCGTTTTCTGCCTGGTACAGCTGAGTTTAAAAATGCATTTAATCAGGTTATAAGTGATCCAGATGTTTTAACTGGATCAAGGTTGGTTGATAATTCAAAAATGTATCACTCAGATGCGAATTATAATTTCAGAGATATAATAAAATTTGCTGAAATTCAGGTTGGAGGTTCTTTTAGAGCTTATGAGTTAAATTCTCACGGAAGAATCTATACCGATGCTAATAGTCAGATAAATTATAATGAGTACGGTGCATACGCACAATTGATGAAGAAATTTTTGGATGACAGATTGAAGTTTACAGGTTCTCTTCGTTATGATAAGTCTAAAAACTTTGATGGCAATTATTCTCCTCGTTTGTCACTTGTATATTCTGCTGGAGAAAAAAGAAACCACAACTTCAGAGGATCTTTTCAAACAGGTTTTAGAAATCCTACAACTCAGGATCAATATATAGGATTTAATATTGGAAATGCGGTATTGCTTGGTTCTGCTCCAGATAACTTAACACGATTTAATGAGACTTTTAATCTTAGTGCAGAAGGTCAATCATATACAGGAAGTCCAACAAAAGTTATGAATGGTAATGATGCTTATGGGAACTCTTACCTAGCAAGTTCTGTATCTGCATTTTCTGCAATGGCTGGAACTGATCCAGTTGCGGCGGCAGCGCTGTTAAAAAAATCTAGAGCCAATTATGTGAAACCAGAAGAGGTAAAAGCTTTTGAGCTAGGATATCGTTCTGTTTTTGAAGGTACATCAATAGATCTTAACGGTTACTACAATATTTACAACAACTTTATTGGTAATCTAAATGTGATTTCTCCTTTCTATGGAACTGCTCAGGATAATCCTAATATTGCTGCAGGGACTGCTGATCCAGGTGTTCAGTCAATTAGGGCGCTTCAAAATGGAGAATATAGAACGTATCAATTGTATACAAATTCAGATGTAGAAATACACTCGTTAGGATTTGGAGTTGGACTTTCTCGAAAAATAATTGCTGACTTCGAATTGGGATTGAATTACAATTATGCTCAATTTGATTTTGATCAAGCAAAAGACCCAAGCTTTGAGGCTGGATTTAATACGCCAAAACATAGAATTAAAGCGTCTGTTGGAAACGATAAATTATTCAAAAACTTCGGATTTAATGTAAGTGGAAGATGGAATAGTGAATATTTATGGCAGGCTGGTTTTGCTGACGGTATGATTAAATCGGCTACAGTAATTGATGCTCAGATTAATTATGGAATTCCAAAATTAAAATCAGTAGTAAAATTAGGAGCTGCTAATATTGGAGGTAAAGAATACTATCAAGTAATTGGAGCAGGATTAATCGGGCAGCAGTATTTTGCTTCATGGACTATTAATCCATAATTGGTTATTAACTCAAAGTCAAATTCATTATTTATGTTTCTGGATGTTCAATCTGGAAACGGATAATTATAAAAATTATAAATTATGATAAAAAATTTCAAGTGGCTTTTATTGGTTTCGTTGACCTTTATGGCTTGTAATAGTGATGATGATGTGGCTCCAGTGGTAGAGTCATCGGATGGTAAAGCTTTGACTGCTGGAAGTGCTGATTTTTCTAAGTATGTTGCTTTAGGAGATTCTTTTGCTGCAGGTTTTAGTGATAATGCTTTATTTATTAAAGGTCAAGAAGGGGCTTATCCGAATATTTTGGCACAGCAATTTGCCTTAGTGGGCGGCGGAGAGTTTAAGACGCCTTTTGCAAATGATAATATAGGAGGACTGCTGTTAGGAGGAAATGTTATTACTACTCAGCGTTTGTATTTTAATACAGTTATAACTCCGACTCATCCAGAATCAACTGTTGATCCTATAGTTGGAGTGCCGACAACAGAAGTTACGGCGCATTTGTCTGGGACTTTTAATAACTTAGGGGTTCCTGGGGCAAAAAGTTTTCATTTATTAGCGCCTGGTTATGGTAGTGTTGCAGGTATTGCAGCGGGAACGGCAAATCCTTATTTTGCTCGATTTGCATCGAGTGCTACAACTACAGTTTTGGCAGATGCTTTAAGTCAGAATCCGACTTTCTTTTCTTTATGGATCGGAGGAAATGATGAATTAGGTTATGCAACTGCTGGAGGAGATCCAGCTGTAAATCCTTTAACGCCTCCTGCAACCTTTGAAGCGGCTTACAAAGGTTTGGTTGCTCAGTTGGTAGCTGGCGGAAGAAAAGGAGTTATAGCTAATCTTCCGAATATTACAACCCTTCCTCATTTTCATGTAATAGCTTATAATCAATTAAAACAATCTAATTTAAGTTCTAATGGGGTTAGTTTAGTTGGCGCTTTAAATGCACAATTATATGGTCCTTTGCATAATGCGTTAGCTTTTTTAGGACAAGGAGATAGAATTAAGCTTTTGTCTACAACAGGAAATAATCCGTTGCTAATCGTCGATGAGAACTTGCCAGATTTGTCGGCAAACTTAAAAGCGGTTTTAATGGGTGGTGGATTGGATGTTAATACTGCTACAGCAATGGGAATGATTTTTGGAAAAGCAAGACAAGCGTTGCCAACTGATTTGATAGTTTTAGGAGCTTCTTCTAGAATTGGAAAAGTTCCAACTGTTGCGCTTGACGGAGTTGCTTCGCCTTCACCTTCATTGTCTCAATTAGGAGTTACTTTTCCTTTGCCAGACAGATATGTTTTGCTTCCTTCGGAAGTGGCAGAAATAGAAGTGGCTACAAATGCATATAATGCGGTTATCAAGGCGGCTGCAGAAGCAAATGGTTTGGCAATTGTTGATGCAAAAGCAATTATGGACGATTTAAATAAGTCAACTGGGGTTACGATGAATGACTTTACATTGAAAGCTACATTTGTTACCGGCGGTATGTTTTCTTTAGATGGTGTTCATCCTTCTCCGAGAGGGTATGCTTTTATTGCCAATAAATTTATTCAAGCTATAAATGCCAAATACGGTTCAAATTTAAAAGGTGTTAATATTGGTAATTATCCAGTTTTATTCCCCGCAAAATTATAATCAGAACTATATTTTAGTTTCAAAAAAACCGCTCATTTATATCAATGAAGCGGTTTTTTTCTTTTATTAAAAAAATGCTGTTTTTGTTGTTTTTTGGACAAGTTTTATGAATCAAACAAAATCATGCTATTTTTTATGAAAAAAAAATTGATTTTATATTTTAAAAAATTATCTTTGCGCTCTGAAAAAAGAGGTATTTTCGATAAACCTAAATAGCTATTTAATAAATACATAAGTAATGTCAAAAGTAATAGGAAAAGTTGCTCAAATCATTGGACCAGTAGTAGACGTAGTTTTCAACGGTAAAGATGTTGAACTTCCAAAAATTTATGATTCACTAGAAGTCACTAAAAAAGACGGAACTATCTTAGTTCTAGAAGTACAATCTCATATTGGTGAAAACACTGTTCGTACCATTTCTATGGATTCAACAGATGGTTTAAGCAGAGGATATGAAGTAGTTGGAACTGGAAGCCCAATCCAAATGCCAATCGGTCCAGATGTATATGGAAGATTATTTAATGTTGTTGGAGATGCCATTGACGGTTTAGGTGATTTGCCAAAATCTGGAGAGAACGGTTTGCCAATCCACAGACCAGCACCAAAATTTGAAGATTTATCAACTTCATCTGAAGTTTTATTTACAGGTATCAAAGTAATCGATTTGATCGAGCCTTACGCAAAAGGAGGTAAAATTGGATTGTTTGGTGGTGCTGGAGTAGGTAAAACTGTATTGATTCAGGAGTTGATCAACAATATCGCAAAAGGTCACGGTGGACTTTCAGTATTCGCTGGAGTAGGTGAAAGAACACGTGAAGGAAATGACTTGCTTCGTGAGATGTTAGAGTCAGGAATTATTAAATACGGTGATGATTTCATGCACTCTATGGAAAATGGAGGATGGGATTTATCTAAAGTAGATATGCCAGGAATGAGAGAGTCTAAAGCTACTTTCGTTTTCGGACAAATGAATGAGCCACCTGGAGCTCGTGCACGTGTGGCACTTTCAGGATTATCTATCGCTGAATATTTCCGTGATGGAGCTGGATCAGACCAAGGAAAAGATGTATTATTCTTCGTTGATAACATCTTCCGTTTTACACAAGCAGGTTCTGAGGTATCAGCACTTTTAGGTCGTATGCCTTCTGCAGTAGGTTACCAACCAACTTTGGCAACAGAGATGGGTGCTATGCAAGAGCGTATTACATCTACAAACAAAGGATCTATTACATCTGTACAAGCGGTTTACGTTCCTGCGGATGACTTAACTGACCCGGCGCCAGCTACAACTTTCGCTCACTTAGATGCAACAACAGTATTGTCTCGTAAAATTGCTGAGTTAGGTATCTATCCTGCGGTTGACCCTTTAGATTCTACTTCAAGAATTTTAACTCCACACATCTTAGGAGATGAGCACTACAACTGTGCACAAAGAGTAAAAGAAATTCTTCAAAAATACAAACAATTACAAGATATCATCGCGATCCTTGGTATGGAAGAGTTATCTGAAGAAGATAAACTTGCAGTAGCAAGAGCACGTCGTGTACAACGTTTCTTGTCTCAGCCATTCCACGTAGCAGAGCAATTTACAGGTATCCCAGGAGTATTAGTTGATATTAAAGATACTATAAAAGGATTTAACATGATCATCGATGGTGAGTTAGATCACCTTCCAGAAGCAGCTTTCAACTTGAAAGGTTCTATTCAAGATGCAATCGAAGCTGGAGAGAAAATGTTAGCTGAAGCTTAATATAATTATGAATTATGAGTTATAAATTATGAGTTTCTGCTCACTTATAACTCATAACTTATAACTCATAACTCAAAAAAAATGATTTTAGAAATAGTATCACCAGAAGCGAAATTATTTTCAGGAGAGGTAACATCTGTTACTTTACCAGGAGTTAATGGAAGCTTTCAGATTTTAAATCATCACGCGCCAATTGTTTCAATCTTAGAAGAAGGAACAATTAAAATTGCAGCTCCAAGCTTCAGTTTTTCTAAAGAGGCTGCTGATAAATTTACGAGAGTTAATGACCAAACTTATACTTTAGGGATTAAGTCGGGAACAATCGAAATGAAAAACAATAAGATAATTGTGTTAGTTGACTAAAACAATTTCAAAATAAGCTGAAAAGCCAGACAGTATTGTCTGGCTTTTTTTATTTTCTTACTTTTGAACTATCAAAATCTCTTTATAAAATATTTGATCGATTGTAAAAGCTCAGTAAGCTTTTGCACTTTGTTTCATCTAGAATGATGAAGCAAAATTTTTTATGTCAAATTTTATAAAGTATATATATGAAAAATATATCAAAAGTTGCTGTTCTTGGCGGTGGCGGAAGAACAGGAAAATATCTGGTAAATCAGTTACTAGAAAATGGATTTAGTGTAAAACTTCTACTAAGAAATCCAGACAATTTTACTATTCAAAATTCAAAAATAGAAATCATTAAGGGCGATGCTATTAATGAAGAATCTATAAGTTTATTAGTTAAAGATTGTCAGGCTGTAATCAGTACGATTGGGCAAAGACCGGGTGAACCCATGGTAGCAAGCCAAGCAACAAAGAATGTTTTGAATGCAATGAGTCAATATGGAATTCAAAGATATGTTCTTCTGGCAGGATTGAATATCGATACTCCTTTTGATAGAAAAAGCTCGAAAACAATTATGGCAACCGACTGGATGAAAACTAATTTTCCTGAGATCCAGAAGGATCGACAATTAACTTATGATCTTTTAAATGCGAGCAATGTTGATTGGACACAGGTTCGTGTTCCGTTAATTGTTTTTTCTAATGATAGTAGTGAAATCTCTGTAAATCTTGAAGATTGTTTGGGAGATAAAATTACTGCATTGGATATTTCGAAATTTCTTGTAAAAGAGATGATGGCATCAAATTTTGTGAGACAGTCACCTTTTATTAGTGCTATTTAAACTTGGAAAACGGCGGATTGTTCAAAACCCGCCGTTTATTTTATTCTAATAGGAATTGCCTAACTTTGTTTGATGGAGTTGCCTGAAAATCTTAAACGAAAAATAGAAAGCTGTAAACAGGAAAATCTGTTTAGGAAATTGCCTGTGTTTAATAATCTGATTGATTTTTCTTCTAATGATTATATAGGATTTTCTAAATCAGAAACTATTTATAAGCATACTCATGCTTATTTATTAGAAAATGAGATTTTTCAAAATGGATCTACTGGTTCACGATTAACGACAGGAAACCATTCTTTATATCAAATTGCAGAAAGTTTTATAGCGCGATTTCATGAGGCAGAATCCGCTTTAATTTTCAATTCAGGCTATAATGCCAATTTGGGATTTTTTAGCGCTGTACCGCAAGAAAATGATGTTGTTCTGTATGATGAATTGTGTCATGCTTCTATAAAAGATAGAATTGCGATGTCTAAAGCAAAATCATATTCGTTTATTCATAATGATTTTGAAGATTTAGAAAAGTATATTCTTAAATATCCATATGCAACAATTTACATAGTAACAGAAACTGTTTTTTCTATGGATGGTGATTGTCCAAATTTGGAAGAATTATTGCAACTTTCGGAAAAGCACAATTGTTATTTGGTTGTTGATGAAGCTCATGCTTTAGGCATTTTTGGAGAAAAAGGAGAAGGTTTAAGTCAGTATTTACAATTGCATCATAAAATTTTTGCTCGAATTGTAACTTTTGGGAAAGGTTTAGGATGTCAAGGTGCGGCAGTTTTAGGAAGTATCGAGTTAAGGGATTATTTAATCAATTTTGCTCGAAGTTTTATTTATACTACTGCTTTGTCTCCTCATGCTGTTGCGACAATTTTTACTGCATACCAGCATTTGGAAATAGAAAAAGAAGCTATTGAAAAGCTTCGTCAGAATATTGTGCTTTTCAATCAGCAGAAAAATTTATTAGGACTGAAACCAATGTTCGTTCATAGTAAATCTGCAATACATTCTGCTATTATTCCAGGAAATAATAATGTAAGCGAGTTATCACAACAACTTCAGGGCAAAGGGTTTGATGTTCAGTGCATTCTTTCTCCGATTGTTCCAGAAGGGCAGGAACGTCTTCGCTTTTGTGTTCACAGTTATAATTCGGAAGAAGAGATTAATCAAGTCTTAGAATTGGTCAGAGATTTTGTTTTTTGATAATAATTAGAAAAGAATAAAAACAAGAAACCCATCGCATAGATGGGTTTTTGTTATTAATTAAATATGATTTTCTTTGTAAGTGCGTGATCATTTTCAAGAATTACTTTTACCAATAAAACCTGATTGCTAGAATGTAAGTTTGCAACCTCTAATTCTTTTGCTTCGATTTTGTTTTTGCTGTAAAGTAATTGTCCACCAATTGTATAGATTTTCACTTCATTAATGTTTTCAGTTCCGCTGGTGACATTTATTACTTTTGATTTTACAGTGACTAAAAGTCCATCTTTTATATTTTCGAAATCATCTGTTCCTAATGTTTTATTTGTGTAACGCAACACAAAACGATCAGCAAAAGTTCCAATAGCTGTTTTAAAAGTGTAATTAGATGTACGTAAATCAGTTATAGTGCCTGTGGTTTTGTCTTCTAGATAAACCGCCTGAGTATTGAAGAATCCGTCAGCATGATCAATTGAGATTGTAAGATTGCCTTCAACACTGCTTTTGTAACCAATCGGGACAATGTCAGAATTATCAAAAGGTAGGGCACGGCCTTGAACAGTTAAATTTTTAGCCTCGTTTATACTATAAAAATCAATATAAGAGTTGCTTCCCATAGTTGGGGCATCATAATTATAATCTAAATTATTGGTTGCTCCCGTTGCGTATCCAATAAGCATTTGCTTGAATGCACCATCAGAATTGGTTAAGTTTAGCCACAAACGATTTTTTTCAATTTGACTTGTTTTTTCAGTTGTCTTAAAGAATGTGGTGTTTTTGGCTTTAACTCTTTGTTCGTTTGTAAATAAAACAGTGTTTACATTTGGCAAAGTAAAAAATCCTTGTCCAGTAGCAATATAGCCGTTTGAAACTTGTCCTTTTGGCGATGGTTGTGTTTGTCCCATTAATGTGAAAACAGCAAAATCAGCACTATCATAGGTAAATGTGTTGGTTCCTGCAATTATTTTCGGTGGCGTATTATGTGACCAGAAGTATAAAGGGCCAACATCTCCATTGTCTTGAATGAACTTTTCTGCATCAATAGCTGAAGGGTAAGGATTACCTAATAAATTAAATTTTCCGCTTACAATTTGGACTGGGACGTTTCCATTATTTGGAACTCCTATGAATTTCGCAGTAAAATTGCTTGGCGTAGTAAGGTCGTATGTTTGTGGAGCTCTAATACTGTATCCGTATCCAGGATCCATTATTTTTATACCATAGTTGCTAGGAACCCATTTTGTGGTAGTTGCATTCCAGTAATGGTATTTGTCAAACAGAGTTTCCGGAGATAAATCATGCATAGACAAACCGACTACAGGTGATGACCAGTATGTTACGTCGAAACGAACAACACTGGTTGTTCTTTGTATTTCAAAAGATTTTGCATTTCCTGTAAACATGTTTTTGGCAGTCGAGGTTTGAAGTAATGATCCTCCGTCTAAAATCAGCAGTTTTCCTTCTCCAAGAACATTTATATCTTCATCAACAGTTAAAGTTATGTCTTTTGGAACCGTCAAAGTAACTTTGTCGTTTATTGTGCAAGAGCAAATTGTAAGGTCTGCCGCTAATGCTGTATTTGAACTGATTAATAACGAACTTCCATTTGGAGTAGCTACGCCATTATAGTTTGTTTGGGTTTTAATAAAATTTAAATTTAGTCTTGCACTTTGTTTGTAGTCTTTTAAGCGAATTTCGACTTTAGAATTTTTGCCTAAAACTCTAGGACTGGTTAATACATTGTTTACAGGCGCATTATCATTAATGTTTCCTGGTGAAGTGTAAACTGGAGTTGCGGCATTTTCATCATCAATGAAAATTTGCACTTGGTCATCGCAGTTTGTAATTTGTATTTGATAAGTTCCGCAAGGAAAACCTTGTCTTTTATAAACCAGAGTGAAGTAATCTTGTGGAACAGGGGCACCTTGCCAGCCAGATTTAGCCGGATCAAAAGAAGGTGATTCTGCAAGAGCAAATGAATCTGTTGTATTAATATTTACCGGGTTAACACTATAATATCCAGCGTAGCTATTTTGTGGAATTGTAAAATTATTGCCACTATCAGCGGTAGTAAATCCGTAAACTTTCCATAAATTGTCTCCAAATGGATAAGGTGCAGTATTGCTTCCCGCTATTAACCCCATAGAGAACTGTATTCTTGAATCAGTTGTTTTTTCGTAATATTCTAAGTCAAAAGTATATTCTACGCCAGCTGTCAATGCCATATTTACTGCCTTTTGAGAATAATTTACATCAGACCACTGATCAATTATTTTCTTTGTAGTAGAGCCAGTAGTTAAATACAAACGATAATAATCATCACCTCCAACAGTAATATTGTATGTGCCTGTTACATCAACTTTGGCTTTCATTTTATAACGAACAAAGAAATAGTCTGAAGGAGTTTCACACAATTGCGGATTTAACCCAGTAACAGTTCCTTGTACAACATCGCGATTAAATAGTTTGTTTTCTTCAACTTGCCCAATATAAGTCATGTTCGAAATCGGAATGGTAGTAGGCGTTGCAGGATTTGGATCTGCAGGGCTTCCAGATGGTGGCAAAGTTGTTGTTTTGTAGACATATCCTATCCATTTATTATCTCCGTATTTAATTTGGTCACCTGGATTACAAACAGGTGCTGTAGCATTAATAGTTACAGTAGCGGAAGAATAATTAGAATTGGTATTTTTAAGAGTGTATGTAAATGTTGCAGATCCAGTAAAATTTGCTGCAGGCGTAAACGTGATATTGTTAAGACCGTTTACAGTTACAGTACCATTGCTAGGTTGTGTTACCGTTATGGCTTCTAAGGGATAGCCGCCAATAACATCATTATCTAAAATAGGGATTGTTATAGCCTGATTTGATGGAGTTGAAACAATATCATTCTTTGCTGTTAAGGTAAAAACATCTTGGATTGTTCCTGTGATTACTGGGCCTTCTGGACTTCCGTTTCCATTTTTTAAATCAAAAGAACTATTAGGAGTATTGTTTGCATAAACATAAAATCTAATGTACAATGTTTCTCCAGGCGATATGGTGTTTAAGCCCGGTGCTATATTATTAGTTAATGATGTCCATGATGAGGCAGTATTGCTGTCTGGAATTAAAATCTGCGCACCACTGGTAAAATCTGGATTCTTAGAATACTTTACAAGAAACTTTTGATTCTTTCCTCGGTAAGTGAAATTGAATTGTTTAAGATTTAATTTGTGTTGAGAATCGGGTGTGATTTTAAATTGAATGTACTTCGTTTCGTCTGATTTATCTGCAACATTAGGGTTACTAGGAGAAGGAGGCCAGCCGCTAGTTTGAAAAAACGCATTATTTTGGTTTTGAAATGTATAATCTAAATTTATGTTTGTGCCCGCTTTTATAATTGGAGAGTTTGGGTCCACATATTGTTTGGTTACGGGATTGAAAGTGTCATCGGCTCCATCCCAAAGTGATAGAAAGTCTGTTGTGTCTTGATTTACGGTTACTTTTATGGTTCCTGTAGATGTTTCCGTTGCATTTGAGATGGTGTAGTTGAAGACAGAAGTGCCAATAAATCCCGCAGCGGGATTAAAAGTTATAGTCTTATCAGGATTAATTATCGCAGTTCCTTCGGTAGCAGATGGTGGTGTAGAAATAACCAAAGTGTTTACGTTGGCTTTGTTTACGTCATTGTTTAGCGGATTTACATTCACTGCTACATCTTTTGTAGTGGTAACGTAATCATTGATAGCTAATATTTTAGTAGCATCAAAGCTTAGTACTTCACCATTGATGGTAGGTACAATAGTCCCACTTCCACTTCCAGTTCTAATTTGGAACTCGTTATTAGTGTAATAGGCGTAAATTCTAACATAAACTTTTTCAGTAGGTAAAACAGGGTTTATTTCTTCAGAAAAATTCAATGTGTATTGTATCCAATTACTTGTAGGTGCTGTTGCTGTAAGAAGATTAAAAACACCAGATGAGAAATCAGATTGCTTGGAATATTTAATTGTATATTTTTGAGAACCTGGAGATTTACATTCAAAAGTGAATGTGCTTAAATTTACCTTGTTTCCTGTTTTAGGTCCCAGAGAAAATTGTATATACTTTGTCGGATCATATTGGCCACCCTTGCTTGCAGATGTTGGCCACCCGCTACTAAAAAAAAAAGTATTTCCACCACTGGTGGTATATGTATTAGTTACCGTTGCTGATAAATCAGAAGCGTTAATTGTTCCTACTATTGGAACAGGAGCATATCTATTGCCAGAATTTGTCGCATCCCATTTTACTAAATCAGTTTGAGCAAATCCAAAAAAAGGCAATAATAAGAATAAAAGTAGAGTTTTTTTCATGTTAAATTTTTTTTTATCAATTTGTTATACTGGAATAGGACTTCAGAATATATATAAAGGTACGAGCTGAAACTGAGCGTGGTTTTGCGAACCCCGATATAATCGATGAACAAAAAAAATACTCGATGAAGACATTAAAAATTTTAATGTTAGAGAAGTATTCTTATAAAAAAAATAACATTATTGCAGGAATAATAGTACTAAATTGATTTTTTTAGGACTGTTTTTTGAAGTTTTAGACTGAAAAACGTCTAAGTTGCTATAAATTCCGAAAAAAACGGAATATTTTATAGCCAAAAGTTATTTGATTTATCAGGTAATTTTTTGACGATTTTTGGGCAAAAATCGAAAAGGTTTGAAAAAGATAAATGGCTCTTTTTAAGAAAAGGGAATTTAGTTTTCTTCTAGTTCTTTAACTTTTTCATAAACTAAATTGCTTTCATAGCCTCTTCGTAACATATAGTCGCAGAATTTTTTACGTTTTTTGAGTTGGTTAGTTTCAGAAATGCTTCTCCAACATCTTTCTGCTAGGTTTTCGAAAGTTTCGAAATATTCTTCAGAAGAAATTTCTTTTAAAGCCAAGGTAATATTCGTTGACGAAATGTTTCTTGCTTTAAGTTCATTCGTGATTCTAATTTTGCCCCAATGCTTGATTCTGTGTTTGCCTCTGGCGAAGCTACATGCAAAACGGGTTTCGTTTAGAAAATTTCCTTCAATAAGTTGTACGACAATACTGTCAATCTCATCAGGTGTCATTTTTAAACTATACAATTTTGAAACTACTTCATCATGACAGCGTTCTTGATAAGCACAAAAATGTTCTAATTTTTGTAAAGCTTCTTTGATGGTAAAAGTGCTGTTCGTCGGCTTTTTCATGCATTTTAACGTTTAAATGAAGTTTTAGTCAATAGGTTATAAATTAATTCTAAAATTTGTTAATATATTATCAAAAGAAATAAATTATAACCTTGTGTATTAGGCTAATTTAAATATTTTTGTACGGAATTTTAACAGTCGTGATATTCTGGTAAAAATCAAGAATTTAACATTTAAGTTTCCATTAAAATACCCAAATGAATATTTATTTTTTTGAAAATAGATTGCCATTTTTTGCTTTTTAGCAAACCAAAAACAAATTTAAAACAAATACCTACTAACATATGATGAGAAAATTACTTTACTCGTTTTTATTTTTTATTTCCTATAAGTCTTTATTCAAAAGATCTTTTACGCCAAGTTTAGGATTGCTTTGTGTTGGGATGTTTTTTGTGGCTTTACAAATGACTTTTTCTCAAAATAGAACAAGTAATGCCACTGGAAATTGGAGCGCGGCAGGAACTTGGGTTAATGCTTCAATCAATAGAACAGGAACCATTACTTCCTCAACAACTTCAAATACTGTTACAGGAGTCTCAACACTTTTTTTAACACAGTTGTCAATTGGTTCAGTTATAACCACTCAAGGAGGAGCAGCAATCGGTACTGTTGCATCTATAGCGAGCAATACAAGTTTAACCTTGACAGCAAATGCATCATCAAACAATACAACACAGACTTACCGTACAACTGGAGGACCTCCAAGTCCAGTAGACAATGTTTCTATAGTTTCAAATCATAATGTAACGGTTAATGGAACATTTACTTGTGCATCATTATTTATTTCTCCTGTGAATAATAATACTTCAACTTTATCATATTCTGGATCTACAAGTCAACTTACTGTAAATGGTATTGTAACTTTGGGGGAAAGTGGTGCTAATAATAGAAGAGGAGCTTTAAATATGACAAATGGGGGATTACTTATTTGTCAAGGTTTTGATCTCGCAAATAGCAGTGGTTCAAATACTTTTACTTCGGGCTCAGGTACAGTTCAATTAACAGCTACAAATACTTTACCTTCAACAATATTTACAACATTTAACAATCTAACTGTTAGCTCAGGAACTACTACATTAGGCACTGGATTGACAGTAAATGGTAATTTATCAATTACAGGAGGAGGTTTAGCTAGTGGAAATAACAATCTTACGATTACAGGAAATTTTACGAATGCTGGAACATTTACTCCTGGAACAGCAACAGTAACTCTAAACGGTAATAATAATAATCAATCTTTTAATGTTTCAAATTTCTATAATTTGACATTAGCTGGAACGGGAGCAAAAAGTTTTACAAATGCAACTACTATTGCAAATTCTTTGGTTATTAACTCGGGAGCAAGCGCAAATTTAGGCACCCAAAATCATACTGCTGCTTCTCTAACTTATGGGACAACAACTGCTCCTACAGCTTCTTCTTGGGGTAGTTCAGCATCTTTGGCTACAAATAAAAACACTACTTATTTTGGGAGTTCAGCAACTGGAATATTAAATGTTACATGCGCTTATTTTACAAGTGTTAATCCAATTACAGAGGTCATACTAAATACGTTAGACAAAACGAGTTCCAATCTTACAACAAGCCCAGCTTATGAAGACTTTACTTCAGATACGCCTACTACATTAGTTAAGGATCAGTTCTATGTATTAACAGTAAAAGGAAATACAACTGGATATACAAACGGTTATTATACAGCCTATTTTGATTGGAATAACAATGGTGTTTTCACAGACTCGAATGAAAGTTATACAATAGGAACTATTAATAACTCAACAGGGGCAGATGGTGCTATAACATCTGTTTATTTACAAATTCCGTCAACAGCAGTAGCAGGAAATATTAAAATGCGAATCGTAGCGAGAATGGGAGGTTATTCTGGTGGTCCTTGTGTTGCAAGTGGTAGTGCGGGACAGATTGAGGAATATACAGTTACTCTTCTGAATTCTTGTTCAGGAAATCCAACTTCAAGTACCACTGTATCATCATCTTCATCGGTTTGTCCTAGTTCACCTTTTACATTGTCTTTAGGAAGTACATTTGTTGATGGTTCAAATTATGTTTGGCAAAAGTCTACAGATGGTACCAATTGGACAAATGCAACACCAACATCGACTAATTATTTCTATAGTAACTTTTCTACTCCACAAGCAGCAAACACAACAAGTGGTGATATTTCACTTGCAGGTGGTGACTGTATTATTAACGGAACTGAGTTGATCTTAACTGATACTAGTCTTAGCGGACATAATAGTGGATTCTTTATTAGTAAGCCAACAAATAGTAACATCAATGCTTTTACAGCTACTTTTAAATATAGAATTTGGGGTACAACTACGGGAGGAGCAGGAGCAGATGGTATGAGTTTTAGTTATGGCAGTAATGTAGTGGCAGGTGCTGGAGGAGGAGAAAATGGTGAAGGAGATGGTATTATAATTCAATTTGACACTTATGATAATGAA
Source organism: Flavobacterium tistrianum (assembly GCF_003254545.1). Lineage (GTDB taxonomy): Bacteria > Bacteroidota > Bacteroidia > Flavobacteriales > Flavobacteriaceae > Flavobacterium > Flavobacterium tistrianum. Next base: position 10,469 of record NZ_QJRH01000072.1, on the reverse strand, counting down.
GGTGTTACGAGCGGTGGACGTGTAAGGGTCTTATACAATAATGTTAGATATTTTACTTCTGCTATTAATGCAGTTGCCTTAAGAAATGCATCTTATCGAGATGTTGTTTTAAGAGTTGATGCCAATGCAAAATTATCTCTTGTGATTGCAGGCGTAACTGTAGTCTCAGACCTTTTCTTGCCAGGTTATAGCGCTGCAGACAAATCATCATGGAAATTTAAGTTTTCTGCACGTACTGGAGGAGAAAATGATAGACATAGTATAGATGATTTGTCAATTGATTTTCTTGATACAACAGGATCAAATTCAACATTTACCACTTCTCAAACAGTAAAAACATATTATCGTGCTTTAGTAACTTGTGGGTCTAATACTACCGTTGCATCAACACCAGTTATGGTAGATGTAACATCAGCAACAATTACTCCAATGACATATTCAACATGTACTGGAGTGGCTTTCACGGTAACACCAGCAAACGGTACAAACGGAACAATTCCGGGTAGTACAACATATACATGGACAGCACCAACCGTTACTGGAGGTTTAACTGGTGGGGCAGCAAATACGGTTGCAGCATCTTCTATAACAGGAACATTAACAAATACTACATTAACAGCTCAAACAGCAACTTACACTGTCACTCCAATTACAGGAAGTTGTTCAGGTGTACCTTTTACGTTAACAGTTACTGTCAATCCAAACAATACAATATCATTAAGTTCTGCTGCAAATACAAATGCACAGACTGTATGTATTAATACTGCGATTACAGATATTAAGTATAATACAACAGGAGCAACCGGAGCGACGTTTTCAGGTCTTCCAACAGGAGTTACAGGAAGTTGGTCAGGAAATGTAGTGACCATAAGCGGAATTCCAACGGTAAGTCAGGCAAGTGCATATAACTATACGGTTACTTTGACAGGTGGATGTGGAACTATTACAGCTACTGGTAGTATAACAGTAAATCCTACAAGTGTTGGCGGAACAATATCAGGAAGTATTTCTGGATGTGCAGCTTCAAGTGGTACAACTTTCACATTAACAGGTAATGTCGGTAATGTAGTGCAATGGGAGTCATCAACTGATAACTTTGCTACTGCTGGTATAGCAATAGCAAATACAACAACTAGTTTAACAGTTTCTAATGTTAACGTTACAACTTATTATCGTGCATTAGTAAAAAGCGGAAGTTGTTCTTCTGTTTATTCATCAATAGGAAGTATAACAACAGGAAAAGTGACTGCTACAGCAGCTACTCTAACAGTATGTAATGGTTTTACTGCTAACTGGAATAAAGTACCGGGTGCAAGTACTTACTTATTAGATGTTTCTACTTCTAATACTTTTAGTCCTTTTGTTACTGGTTTTAATGGTAAAGATGTTGGAGATGTCTCTTCTTTTGCAGTAACAGGTCTTTTGCCTAATACAACATATTATTATAGAGTTTATCCGATTTATTCTTGTGGTGTTTATGCTGTCGCATCTAATGTTGTTTCAGTAACAACTGCTGCATTGCCAACAGTTGCAGCGATAGGTGGTGGTGCTAGTTCGGTTTGTATCGGAACTACGACTCCTGCTTTTACGAATAGTACTACTGGTGGAACGTGGTCGATCACAAATATTACGGGTAATGCAAGTATTACTTCGGGGGGTGTTGTTACAGGAATAGCTTCGGGAACAGTAACGGTTGGCTATACTGTTACAAATGGGTCATGTTCTAGTACTGCTACAAAATCCTTAACAGTAAACCCAAACAATACCATAACGTTAAGTTCAGCAGCAGGTACAGATTCGCAAACAGTGTGTGCTAATACTGCAATCTCAGATATAACCTACGCTACAACAGGAGCTACAGGTGCAACATTTTCAGGTTTACCTGCTGGAGTTACTGGAGGTTGGGCAGGAAATGTAATTACAATTAGCGGAACTCCTACTACAGAAGTAGGTAGTCCATTTAACTATACAGTTACTTTGATCAGTGGTTGCGGAAACATTTCAGCAACAGGAACCATAACTGTAAAACAAGTGTCTTCAGCACCATCAATTACAAAAAACAATGATGTATCCTGCGGTAGTTTTGGAAGCATAACTCTGACAGGTTTATCAGGAAATTGGACGATTAATCAGACAGGAACGACTACTTTGCCGAGATCATTTTCTGGCACAAGTTCTACTCTTCCTATTCAAGATTTAGTAGTAGGAACGTATTACTTTACAGTTACAAATGATGTAAATTGTACTTCAAGTTCGGTTACTGTTAAGATAGATGACATTACTTCAAATACAACATGGAATGGTTCAGGATGGTCAAATGGAGAACCCGACGGAAGTAAAAGCGTAACGATTTCGTCAGTTGTACCAAGTCAGCCTTTTTCTGCCGCTAAACCAAATATAACTGCATGTTCTTTAAATATTAATGTTCCAAATGGGGCAACAGATCCTGATGTAATTATTCCGTCTGAAATGACTTTGACTATTACAAACGGAATATCAAGTAATGGTAAATTGACATTTGAAAGTGGATCAAGCTTATTACAGGGAGCAAGTGCAGTAAACACTGGTAATATTTCTTATAAAAGAAAGGTTAGTATGCGCCGTTATGATGTTGTTTATTGGTCTTCGCCAGTAACTCGTTCGCCAATTTTTACATTACATGATTTATCACCAAACACACTTTGGGATAAATATCATAAATTCAATTCTACAACGGAAAAATGGACACTAATTAGTAATGGAACAGAAGAAATGGTAAAAGGAAATGGTTATAGTATCAGAGGACCACAAAATTTTGATTTGGTAACTCCTCAAATATTTGAAGGTGTATTTGTTGGGGTGCCAAACAATGGAGATGTTTCATTTAATGTACAGCCCAATAAATTTAATTTGATTGGTAACCCTTATCCTTCTCCAGTAGATGCCGGTGAGTTAATGCTAGAGAATAAAGATAAACTAGGTTCATTATATTTTTGGACGCATAACCAGCCTCCTCAATTTGATTCGGGAACAAATAGTTTTAAATACCTAAGCTCAGATTTTGTTGTTTTTAACGGAACAGGTTCGGTACGAGTAAATAATGACGTTGTTACTGGTGCAGATGAATTTAAGGGTTACATTGGCGCAGGTCAAGCTTTCTTCGCAATACCACCTGGAACTGCAATTAAATTTAAAAATGAATTCCGTAAGGGAAGTTCAGAGAATACCCAATTTTATAAAACAGCTAAAACCAGTAAAATTGAAAAAAATCGTCTTTGGCTGAATATTGCTAATTCGCAAGGAGCTTTTAAACAGATATTAGTTGGTTATATTGAAGGTGCAACTAACGGTATTGATGTGGATTATGACGCGGTTACAATGGGAAGCAACTCTTATATTGATTTTTATACGCTTAACGAGAACCAAAAACTAACAGTTCAAGGTCGAGCACTTCCTTTTGATAATACAGAAGTAATTCCTTTAGGATATAGAAGCGGTGTTGATGATAAGGGAGATCGTAACTTCACGATTTCTATTGATCACACAGACGGATTTTTTAATACTCAAGCTGTATATTTAGAAGACAAAGTAACAGGCAAAGTAATAGATTTAAGAAAAGAAAATTATACTTTCTTTAGTGCGGCAGAAACAAATGCAACTCGTTTTTCTCTTCGTTATACAAACAAAACTTTAGGTACAGGTGAATTTGAAAATCTTGAAAATACAGTTTTAGTTTCTGTTAAAGACAAAACTGTAAATATTACTTCATCTAAAGAAACAATAAAAGAAGTAAATGTTTATAACGTTGGAGCGCAGTTATTATATACTAATAGTAAAGTAAATGCTTCGGAATTGCAAATTAAAAACTTGCATTCTACAGATCAGGTACTATTGGTAAAAATAACCTTAGAAAATGGTCATACTTTTACTAAGAAAGCTATTTTTTCTAATCTATAAATAATTTATCAAAATATTTATAAGCCCATTCCTTAAAAGAATGGGCTTTTTTATGCACAAAAATATCCCTAAATCTTGGTATTGTGTGCTTTATTGCAACTTTGTAATTTTAGCTTAATTCTTACAATATTAACTTTAATTGCATTGTTTTGATTAGAAATTTATTCTATTGCCTAACCCTATTTTTATTTTCGCCAGATTCAAGCCTTTTAGCACAACAGGGAAAAATTGACCAGTCATTTAATGTATTTGATGACGGACAAAACGGAGACGGATTTGATGGGGCTGTACGAACTCTCCTCATGCAGAGTAACGGCAGTTTGATTGTTGGTGGCGATTACCTAAGTTTACACGGATCTCCAGTTTCTTATCTTACTCGTTTAAATCCCAATGGCACTATTGATGAAAGTTTTAATACGGGCACAGGTTTTAATGGGAAAATTTATGCATCCTATCTACAGCCAGACGGGAAAGTTATTTTGGGTGGGAATTTTACAATGTACAACGGAATTAATGCTGGAAGACTGATTCGCTTAAACCCAGATGGGTCTTATGATTCTACTTTTAATACCACGATAGGAGCAACAACAGGAATTGTTTATGATATCGCAATGCAGTCAGATGGGAAAATAATAATTGTTGGAAGTTTTACAAAATATGCAAATTCTACTGTAAATAGAGTAGCGCGTTTGTTTCCAAATGGAATTCTGGATACTTCTTTTTTGACGGGCTCGGGTTCAGCTTTAAATATAACACATGCGAAAATAACTGACGATGAAAAAATAATTCTTACGGGAAATTTTATCACATTTAATGGAGTTTCAGCCAATAGAATTGTACGTCTAAATAGTAACGGAAGTTTCGACTCGGCTTTTAATTGTGGTACGGGTTTCAATGATGATGTTAATGCCATTGTGGTGCAACCTGATAAAAAAATCATTTTAGGGGGAAATTTTACCACTTTTAATGATATTGTAGCCAATCGCCTTATTCGTTTGAATACTGATGGAACGAAAGATGAAAGTTTCCAAACAGGCTCTGGTTTTAGTAAAGAAGGAGTCCAAACGCTCAAAATGGATTCATACGGAAATTTAATGGTAGGCGGATCTTTTACCGGATTTTATAATAATAGTGAAGTTAATAGATTAGTCTTTCTTAACGCAGATGGAACCTTAAAATCAGATTTTGATATTGGTTCAGGACCTGCTTCTGCATCTGTTTTATGTTTAGAATTTGATGAAGAAGATTCGTGGTTTATTGGAGGTTCTTTTTCTGTTTTTAACGGACAAAATCAAGGGCGATTAGCTAAAATTAACAGTGATGGAGAACATGATATTGGCTATTTGTCTTCAGGTATTGGTTTTGATAATTCTGTTTTGAGTATTTTGCCTCTTCTAAATCAGAAAATAATTGTTGGAGGTAATTTTAATAAATTTAATGGAATAGCAGTTTCTAAATTGACTTGTCTTTTAGAAGATGGTTCTATTGATGCATCTTTTAATTCTGGAAAATCTGGAGCAAATAACGTAGTAAAGACAGCAATTTTACAAGCTGATGGCAAAGTTATTATTGGAGGAAATTTTACAAAATATAATGATGTAATTGGTAATAGAATTGTTAGGATTTTTTCAAATGGAGAAATAGATAATTCCTTTAATATTGGTGAGGGATTTAATGGACAAGTTTACAGACTTGCTATTCAGCCTGATCAGAAAATACTCGCTGTAGGAGCGTTCACAAAATACAATGGATCAAATTTAAATGCTAATGGGATTGTTAGACTTCTTCCCGATGGATCAAAAGACATTAGCTTTAATATTGGCTTGGGAGCTGATGGTATTATTGATGCAATTGTTATACAACCTGATGGGAAAATTCTTCTTGGAGGGCATTTTAAAACGTTTAATGGACAGTCTTTTTCAGGTTTGGTTCGTTTAAATCCTGATGGGAGTATTGATTCTAGTTTTGATATCCAAAATGGTTTTGATAAATATGTTTATGCAATAGCACTTCAATCGGATCAAAAGATTATTGTTGGAGGTTCATTTTTAACTTTTGATGGGATTTCTCAAAAAAGAATACTTAGGCTGAATAGCAACGGAAGTCTTGATGCAACATTTGAATCTGGAACAGGTTTTAGTAAAGGAGATGTTCGTTCTATTTTAATACAGCCCGATGACCGAATTTTGGTTGGAGGTTCTTTCTCGGGAACATATAAAAATACCGCATCTTCTAGACTTGTTAGATTAATGTCTACAGGAGCTATTGATAATTCCTTCATTGCACCTCTAAACAATACACTTTTTGAGATGAAATTTACTAACGATTATAGATTACTCATTGGAGGTAATTTTAATTCGGTTTCTGGTATTTCGAAACATAGAATTGCTCGTTTAAAACTTTGCGTGAATACTACAGTTTGGAATGGAATCTCATGGTCAAATGGTTTTCCTTCTGCAGGAAAAGATGTCTATTTCAAAGAAAATTTCCCGCAGTTAACTACTGCTGCTGTTTGCGGGTGCTATATTGATAATGGCAAAACAGTAACCTTGCTAGAGAAAAATGCTCTTTCGATAGAGTTTGGATACACGGGGGCTGGAACTTTGATTTTGGAAGATTCGGCTAGTTTATATCAGTCAGATGATGAAATAGTAAATACTGGGATTATTCATTTAAAAAGAAAAACAAAGCCGGTAATTCGCTATGATATGACGTATTGGTCTTCACCGGTTGATAAGCAGACAATGGCAGATTTTTCGCCCAACACTCTTGGAGATAAATACTATTGGCATGACCCAATTTCTAATTGGGTTATAAGTTATAACGGAACGATGATAATGACCCCAGGGCAAGGTTACTGCATTAGGGCACCGCAAAATTATTCTATTACAGAGCGGCAAATGTTTGAGGGAACTTTTAAGGGTATCCCGAATAATGGTAAAATAGACGCAGAATTTAAAGTTGCGGACGGTTTTTATCTCATCGGAAATCCGTATCCTTCTGCAATAAATGCAGATCTTTTTATAAAATCAAATGCTTCAAAAATCTATGGAGCTCTTTATTTTTGGACACACAGCACGCCTCCTTCCAATGGAAAATATTCAGCAGATGATTGTGTTGTATATAACCTTTTAGGTGGAGTTGGAATAAGTTCTTCTTTAAATTCGGAAAATTATACTACTACGCCAGATGGCATAATAGCTTCTGGGCAAGGCTTTTTTGTACAAAGCAAAGGAGAAGGCTTTATTCAATTTAACAATAGTATGAGAATTAAAACTCATAACAGTTCATTTTTTAGACCAAGCAATAGTGCTCAACCTGAAAAAGGAAATGACAAACTTCGATTTTGGCTGAATCTTCATAATGGAAAAAATGCTTTAAAGCAAATCCTATTGGGTTATGCCAAAGAAGCTTCAAACTCATTAGATTATTATGATGCTGTATCTTTCGGTTCAAGTCAAGAGATTGATTTTTATAGTATTTTAGAAAATAAAAAACTAACTATTCAAGGAAAAGCTATGCCTTGGATAGAAAGCGACTTTTTTAGTTTAGGATATAAAACGAATGTTAAAACCACTTTGAATTTAGAGATAGATCATCAGGATGAGTTGTTTAATCAAATAGATATTTTTTTAGTGGATAAAACTTTAAACAAAATTCATAATCTTTCTGAAAGACCATATCAATTTGATTCTGAAGTGGGAACTTTTAATAATCGATTTTCAATAGTTTATGCTAACAAAACTTTAGGAAATGCAGCTCTTGAAGAGGATTCTAAAAGCATTATGATATATGTCAAAAATCAAGTCATAAATATTGAGTCATTTGATGAAAATATTAAAGTAGTAAGAATATTTGATATTTCTGGAAATGAATTGTACAAGAGAGACAAGCTTGAAACTAGAAAGATGGCTGTTCAAAATTTGTTTTCTCCTCATGAGGTTTTAGTAGTAAAAGTCATTTTTGAAAATGGCAAATCAACTTCAAAAAAAGTGATTTTTTAAATAATGTAATGAAATGACTTCATAATCCTTTTGTAATTTTTACAAAAGGATTTTTTTATCAAAATATTTGCATAAATAGTTGATTATGTGTGGTTTATTTGTGTTTTAACAGTTTTTTCTTATTTTGTGTGTTTTTTGACATAAACATGTTAAAATTATAGTTTAATATTATAACTACAATTTCAATGTAAATAAAATCGTACCTTGTAGTAAAGTTTAATCGATAAAATGCATATTAAATCGATTAAATGTTTCTATAAGCCTTGCAATTATTTTTTTCTTCAAAATCACACTTCAATAACTGCCATTTTATCTGCCTTCGATTGATTGTAAAACTGGAGTGCTCGTTTTTATTCTGTATTACTCGATTTTACAATTAATCTTGTTGAGTTTGAATTTATTTTTCAATTACTAAAATGCCACAAGATGAAAAAAAAAATACTTACTGTGCTGAATCTCTTCAGCTTTTCAACTTTAGTAACTTATGTGGAGAAACCGCTTAATTTCAATTTGAGATTTAAATTTCTTCTTATTTTATTTTTCTCAATTTTTTATACGACTTCTGAAGCACAAATTGTACATCCAATTACAACTAGTGGTTCTCTTCCTCTTCCTGCAGGGATGGATGTTGTTACTGTAGAAGCATGGGGTGCAGGGGGAGCTGGAGGTGCTGCCTTAGCAGGAGGAGGTTCAGGAAGAAGTGGCGGAGGCGGAGGCGGAGGGGCTTACGCAAGAGGAACAATTACAACAACAGGACTCTCAAGTTTGAATGTCGTAGTTGGGGCAACTGCTTCTGGAGGAACTGATAATGGGGCTCCGGGAGGAGCATCAAGCATAACAGGATTTACAAGTTCTTTCAATGCGCCTGGAGGTCAGGGAGGAAATGCTAATATTGCAACAAACTCTAATCCAACCGGCGGAGCTGGAGGTACTGGGGCCATTGGAAACCTTGCTACTGCTAATGGTGCGGATGGAGGTCCAGGTGGAAGTGCCTTATTGGGTTTACTTCTTACTTCTGGTGCTGGAGGAAATGGAGGTAACTTTGGTGCTGGTTTAGGAGGTGCAGGAGGCGCCGCAAGAAGTACAGTAGTATTGGCAACAAATCCAGGAAATCCAGGAAGTATATACGGAGGTGGTGGTGGCGGAGCGATAAGTGCTTCTACTTTACAAAATGGAGGAAGTGGCGCAAGAGGACAAGTTAATATTACCTATACCTGTAAAACCTATAGCGTAACATCAATTTCGGCAACAAATGTTTGTACGTCTATTGGAAGTAGCTCTCAAGTGCAATTGTTAAGTACCCCTGCCAATTTACCAGTGGGAACATATACAGTGACCTATCATAGAAGTAGTCCTGTGGGTAATAATTTGACAGCAATAATGACTGTTACCACGGCAGGATCGGGAACTTTTACGGCTACTGGATTTACTAATCCAGGAAATAGTAATATTGTCGTTGACTCTTTAACATCGGTAGATTGTACCTCTTCAATAGGTTTGTCAACCCAAATAAATATAACAGCTCAGCCAACAATTACTCTAGGAACAGCTAATGCGGTATGTACAAGTGCAAGTGCACAAACAACTAATTTGAGTTATACTGGAACGACAAATTCTCCAACAAACTACAGCATTACGTGGAATGCAAGTCCTGCCAATACTTTTTTGCCAGTTTCAAATGCAACTTTACCAGCAAGTCCTATTACTATTGCAATTCCAGCAGGAACTGCTGCTGGGACATATACAGGGACACTTACTGTTAGTAATGCTGGATGTGTATCTGGGACAAACAATTTTACAGTTGTTGTAAATCCATTACCGACAATTACATTGGCTAGTACTACGGCCGTGTGTACAAGTTCAAGTGCTCAGAATACAACACTTCCTTATACTGCAGTTACTAGCTCCCCAACGACCTACAGTATTACATGGAATGCCAGTCCGACAAATACTTTTTTGCCTATTTCAAATGCAGCTTTACCCGCGAGCCCAATTAATATTGCAATACCAGCAAATACAGCAGCAGGAACATATACGGGAACTTTAACAGTAAAAAATGCTGCTGGATGCACGTCTACAACAAATAATTTTACAGTTACTGTGAGTGGACCACCAACCATTACCCTTGGTACAGCAACACAAGTTTGTGTTAACGCTTCGGCTCAAACGTCAAATTTGAGTTATAGCGCCACAACAAATTCTCCAACAACTTACAGTATAACTTGGAATGCCAGTCCGACAAATACTTTTTTACCAGTTTCAAATGCTACGCTAGGATCTAGCCCGATCAGTATTGCTGTTCCTGCTGGAACTGCTGTTGGAACATATACAGGAACTTTAACAGTAAAAAATGCAACTGGATGTGTGTCTACAGCAAATAATTTTACTGTAACAGTAAATCCTTTGCCAACAATAACATTAAGTGCTACTACGGCTGTTTGCACAAGTTCAAACTTGCAGAGTACCACATTGCCTTACACGGCAACAACCAATTCTCCGACAAACTACAGCATTACGTGGAACGCCAGT
>NZ_QJRH01000022.1 GCF_003254545.1 Flavobacterium tistrianum | reverse complement strand
GCAACCCGACAGTTTTTCAAAACCTGTCGGGTTTGTTTTTATATGCATATATAAGGAGAAAACTCCGGTTCCCATGCTGAGCACAGTGAAGCGCATCCAGTAGCGGAATTTGGGATTTAAAAAGATTGGGATTTTTTTTAAGGAGCCATTTCCCACTATCCGCTCCAATCTTTTCGTGCCGAACCCCGGCACAAAAAGGATTTCCGCTCCTATCGGGGCTATGGGACTCGGTTTTCAGAAGAAGTTTTCCGCAGGCAAGGAGCTTAAAAAGAATGAAAAATCGGCAGAAAGGAGAGGGAAGGGCTGAAAACTGCGCAAAACCAGAATGTCCAA
>NZ_QJRH01000012.1 GCF_003254545.1 Flavobacterium tistrianum | reverse complement strand
CCACCATTCGTTTTTATCGGAGAGCTTTGATAAGGCGGAGGATCAACAGTGTCGTTATCGCCTCCTCGAATAATTCTTTGTGTTTTTGTATCTATTTTTTCTAATTCGAAATCTTTGAATGTCAATATTTTAGTTTTCATGTCTTAAATTTTTAGTTATTTTTTATAATTGAAATCTGTAAATGCAAATCAGCCGTTGCCGCCACCATTCGTTTTTATCGGAGAGCTTTGATAAGGCGGAGGATCAACAGTGTCG
>NZ_QJRH01000065.1 GCF_003254545.1 Flavobacterium tistrianum | reverse complement strand
AATCGGATTTAAAATTTTCAAATCACCGTGAAAATGGTTCGAGAATTGTCCTGTTAGGGCTACTAAGAAAAACACCACTTACTACAAGTGGTGTTTTTTTGTTTATAGCATTTTGTAATATGGATGAATTTGTTGTTTACATTCTTTATTCTGAAAAATTTAAGAAAACCTACACTGGTTTCACTTCTAACTTAATTGAGAGATTCAAATCACATAATTTTCTTGGGACAAAAGGTTATTCTCTAAAATTCAGACCCTGGATAGTTATTCATGTTGAATTTTTTAATTCTAAAACCGAAGCAATGAAAAGAGAAAAATATTTAAAAACCGGAATAGGAAGAGAATTCATAAAAAAATTATTTCTAAGATTTAGCTCGTCGGGCTCATATCCGCCACGGCGGACACAGGTTCGAGTCCTGTTCCCGCTACTAAGTAAAAAGCTTCAGATTTCTCTGAAGCTTTTTTATTTTTAGAACCTTTTATTCTCTACGTTCATAAGCTAGATACTCACGCTAGCAGAGAAATATATCAGATTCCTATTTTATTTCCAGTTCCGTTTCAGTATGCATCGCACACGCCCACTTGTTATTTTCTTTGATCCAAGTAGAAGTACAGACACATTTTATGGGTGCTTTTTGACTTTGATCTGCTATCTCAAAATCAAGGCGATATCCTATTACAGCAGTATTTTCGGCAATTAACTTTTCTTTTACATCATAGATGTTCAGCACTTTTATTTTATTGGTCTGCCCAGAATCAAACATATTTTTGAAATCAGCTTCGCTGATACTTTGAATACCGTTTTTTCCAGCAACTATGCAAGGAAACAGTGTCAGATTTCTTACCGTTTCATAGTCATTATTTTCAACTCCGTGCCAGTATTTTTTTTCCAATTCTACAATTTGTCCTTCCATATTATCTTGTTGTTAATTAGACATTTCACAAATTTCACATTAATATTGAAACAAAGCTGCTCTTTTAACATAGATTTAATTCAAGCTACTTACTTACAAATCTGGTTTTGAACCTTTAGAAATGATCGATCTCATCACCCCAGGAAACCATCTTTGCAACCATACGGCTAGCTTTCCATGACCAGTGAAAATATAATTTTTCTTTCGTTTCAAAATAGCTTTTACCATTACTTTTGCAGCTTTATCAGTTGGCCAAATTAAATTTGATGGCCGCGGATCTGTCTGTTCGGGATGCCAAATTCCATCATTATCAATTCTTGCAATTTCCGAAACTACAAATCCGGGATGCAGCGTAGTGCAGCTCACGCCCGTTCCCATTAATTCAACCTGCAAAGTTTGACCAATAGAGTTTACCGCAGCTTTTGAAGCTCCATATGCGCCCACATTTGGATTAGGAAGATAAGCGCCTACGCTTCCAACCAAACCAATTCGCCCTTTGTTTTTCTTTAAATGTGGTAGTGCATATTTTACCGTTAAGACCAATCCTGTAACATTGCCTTGCAATTGCCTGTTCCAATCTTTGGCTGTTAGATTTTCGATACTTCCAAAAATGCCAAAACCAGCATTGGCTACAGCCACATCCAAGCGCCCGCACTCTTTAATAATTTGTTGGACTGCATTTTCAATAGAGTTTTCTTCCATTATGTCACACGGAACTACCAATGCCTCGCCACCTGATTGCCTAATCTCGTCAGCAACTTCATCTAACAGTTCTTTGCGTCTTGCTGAAATAACTACTTTATAGCCTAATCTTGCCCATTCAAAGGCCATCGATTTTCCAATGCCAGATGAAGCGCCAGTTATCCATACTACTTCTTCTTTTGTTTTTGTCATTTTAAATCAATTTTAATTAGTATAGTTATCCCTAATTCTCAGTAGTGCCTATATTAACCTAATTTCATATCAAATATTTTTTGCTCTTTGGTTTCATTAAAACCAATTCTATTATAAAAAATATGAGTTTCTTTGCGAACGACATTGCATCTTACTCTGATTTTAGTGCTTTTTTTGAAGCGAGCCCATTCTATTACTTTTTCAACTAAAATTTTACCAATTCCGTTTCTTCGGTAATTTTCATCTACCACTAAACCTCCAATTTCTACAAAAGAATCAGATTCAACTCTAAGCGAATAAAAACCATGAATCCAACCAATAACATTTTCATTATCGATACATACATAAATACAATTATCGGTATTGTTTAAAATTTCCAAAAGTCGATTATGCATTTTCTCAATTGTTGATTCATAACCCAATTGATTGGATAGCTTGCTTATAAATTCAACATCATTTAATTCTGCTTGTCTTAAAAAAAATTCCATACTTCTATTTTTATCATAACCGCTAAAACATTGAATTAAAGATGATTTACAACGAATTTAAGTCCATTCTTCGGATTTGCAAAATAATCTCATGTACAATTGATAAATAAACTTTTAAGAAAGATATATCAATTCAATAAAGAGGGTTTGGCTTTAAAATAAAAGAGCGCAAAGTCGAAGACATTTGCGCCGCTTTTCAATTGGATGCATTGGAAAGCATGAACCTCTAAATTTTTGCAAAAATATTAGTGTAGTATTTTTTACCGTCAGAGCTCACCCTCATCGAAATGCCAAAATAATTAAAATCTCCCTCAATAATTTTTTTATGTTCTAGACTATTCAACCATCCGTTTAAGACACCTTCTGGAGACTGATAATTGTATCCAACATTTTCATCTACCTTTTTTGCTCCTAATACTCTTATTATATTTTCAGATCGGCTTACAAAATCATTATGGCTTACCAAATTAGTTTCGATCATATTATTATTGTGTTCTTCAGCCTTGAAAGAAAGATAATCTTTTACTCGTAAAGAATCCAATCCTATTGACATCCTATAATCATTTATTAATTTCATTGTTTCCAATTCTACAGCACTATAAGTATAGCCCGTCCCAATTTCATCTTTATAATCCGTTTCCATCCCATCTGCCGAATCAGCAGAACAAGCATTTATAATAAAGACAAATGCCAATAATAACCCCGTTTGCAATGTTTTTTTCATTTTTGCCTCATATTTTGCTAATGTCATAAAACAAAAGCCTTGTTTTTTAATCTATTATTTGATGGTGCAAATTTCAGATTATAAAAAACAACCGAATTCCCGTAAAAGCTTAAAAAACAACACAATAAGACTTAATACACGAAACAAATCAACTACAAATGAAGCAATTACAAAATTTTCACTACAAGCTTGAGGTAGTTCTATAATTAAAATAAAAAAAAGCGCAAAATCGGAGACATTTGCGAGGCTTTTCAGTTGAACACTTTGGAGAGCGGGACAGCAATATAAACTCACTTGCCAACCTAATTAATTTTTAGATCCTTTTTCAAAATTCTCTACAAGATTATCATCGAAATATTTAAACAACAAAAAAAAGTCATCTTCATTATGTGTTATTCTAAAACATTCTTTCTTAATATTTACCTTTTTATTACTTATTGGATACTCACTCAGCACAAACTTAAAAAGTGCCAAGTCCATTACAATCTTCTTTTTCTCAATTTTATACAACACAAATAATCTGTAAGAAAAAGTCGAAAAAGTAACTTCTGAATCTGTGAATTCTATCTCTGTAATTGTTTTATTTGTCAAAGAACCTGAATTGAAATAGGTGTACAAAAAGAAAATAATTATTAAAGCCAATCCTATAGCGCCAAAAATAAATTTGTTATCAATTTCTTTTTGTACATCAAAGAAAAAACCGGCTCCTGCTAAGCATGCAAAAATTATTAAAAGTATGGTTATGATTAGGCTTTGCCTCTCATATTTTTTAAACCACGTTATTAATTCATTATTTGAGTAATATATCATAAGACTTTGATCGTTAAAACAGATAAAAAATGCATCTGTTGGCGCAAGCAAGGGGGAACTAAATTAAGCCCATAATTTGGATTTACAAAATACTATTTTTTCCCACTTTAAGCATTCCATAAGCAGGAATGCATTTTCAATCTCCATTTGAAGTTTTTCTTATTTCAGAAATAGTACCAAAGATTTGATCTAATAATTCCATTTCGTCAGTTGGAAGTAACTGCAAAGCCATTTCGAGTAAGAGCATTACCTCTATTTTATTTTTTTCAAAATCATCTTTCATGATATTTATACTTGCTTTTAATAAAGATGAAATAGTTAGATTCAGCTCAGTGTACGAATGCACTTTTAGCATCATATTTATAGAATTATTATTATCCTTAATGTCTGGACTTAATTTTGTAAAATATTTCATTCTGTCAATCGATTCTAAAAAATCTATCATAGATTTTCCCTTTTCTACTTTCATAATCTTTTCTTACTTTTTTGTATTTACTGTTATTGACTCTTAATGTTATTTTAGAATCAAACAAATTTATAAAGACCTAAAGAGAAAATAAGGAACGTATTTATCCAGTCAAATACGTCTGTAAAAAATAGCAGAACAATTGTTTTCTTATTTGACTTCTTATTTTCCCTATAAACAAAGCAAGATTATTCTTTCAAAAACAAAATTATTCAATATTTCGAAAAAATATTTCCCACTTAAAAAAACAAACAATTCCTCCGCATACAAACAAAACAACCAATTATTATTCAAATAAATACAAATACATTAACTCGATTAAAACTTAAAAAACCATCATCTAAAACAATTTCCCATCAAAAAAAATCAAAAAGTTTTTTCCAAAAAGCTTTGTACATCTCAAAAATAGTTGCACTTTTGCACCCGCAATAGCAAAGCAGGTCCGTTCGTCTATCGGTTAGGACGCCAGGTTTTCATCCTGGTAAGGGGGGTTCGATTCCCCCACGGACTACTTACTAAGTCAAAAGCTTCAGAGAAATCTGGAGCTTTTTTTGTTTATATTTACTCCGTTAAATGTTTTAAAAGAAGACAATCAAAAAAATCAACCCAAATCTTAAAATGAAACACAAATTAATAGCCCTTTTATTTGTATTCGCCTTTGCAAATATGTCTGGACAAGCGCCAGCCAGCAAAACCAACTACTCCAACAGCAATTTACCTGCAGAAGAAGCTGTTACGAACAAGTCTTTAAAACCGCTTAAAAAGATTTCTCTAGACGACACTTCGCTTTTAATTTACGATTATGACGGCTCTCTTTTTTCTTGGGATTTAGAAGTAGAAAGCATTGTTTGGACTGTAAAAGCTTCGGATGCTAATACTGAGATGTGCGCCAACAAAATAACGCTTCAGGACGGTGTTGTATACATTCCGTTTGTCAATGGTGAAATTTATGCCGTGGATAACGGAACAGGAACTATTTTCTGGAAGTCAAGAATAGGCAATATTAAAGACCAGATTGTTCTAAAAGACCAGACTCCTGTAATAAGCAACGGAAAGTTGTTTATAACTGCCCAAAATCAAAATCAGAGCAGTAATTTGTATGCTTTGGATCTTAAAGATGGAAGCTTGGCTTGGAACTACAAATTAGACACGCCAAATAACGATATTGAGCCACTTGTTTTTGACAATAAGGTTTTTATTCAAAGCGGAACCAATGTATATTCGTTTGAAGCCAATACAGGAAAATTATTGAATCAGAAAAGTTTTGACGAAACCATGACAGGAAAACCTGTTACCGATGGCGAAAGTGTTTTTATTGCTGGCGACAAGAACTGGCTTTATGCTCTTAAGCCAAACAGCTTAGATGTTTTATGGCAGTTTAAAATAGAAGAAAACCAGAACAATGTTAAGGAGCGCATAGTATGCCACGACAAAAAACTATATTTTGCCGCACAAGGTCCAGAAGTTTCATCTATTTATGCTGTTGATTCTAAAACAGGAACTCAGCTTTGGAAAACCGATTTTAAAGGTGATAATATCGAATACATCGTTAAAGAAGTAGATAATCTTTGGGGCTACACTCGTAAAAAGAAACTTTTTGAATTGGATTTATCAAACGGAGAAATAGCTTTTGAAGAAAAACTAACCACTTTGCCAATTTCAAACATTGAATTTCCTGCTGACGAAAACCTACTTTACTATTATTGTGACGCTGGTTTAATTCAGTTTGATTTAAAAGAAAAAGACGAAAACGTATATTATATGCGCACTTCAATTAAAGACGATCCTTATAGCGCTTATTTGAAGATTATTCGATAATAGCTCTCGCTTTTAGAAATAAAAAAAGACCATTTTTTCAAATGGTCTTTTTTTATTATCCTCTTTTGAGAAAAATTTATGCTCTGAACAAAGCATATTTATTGTAGTTGTACAAAACTTTATCATAAGGAACATAAAGCGAAACAATTTTCTCTGATGATTCATTGAATGTGATTCCATTATGCTTTCTAAACAAGTAAATCTCTCTCAAGCAATTAGAAAGACTTTGGTGAATTTCGCTTGTAAAAGTTGGCAGTTTTTTATCGCCTACCAAAAGATCAATCTGATAGTTTGAACTGCTTTTTGACAAGTTATTTCCAATAATTCTAATTGTAAAAGTTGTTGGTTTTCCGTACTGTTCACCTTGATATTGTAGTGTCATGATTTCTTCTTATTAAGTAATTAGTAATACCGCTGATTAATCGGTTTTTGGTTCTCCGGATACTTTTATTAAAGTTATAAAATTTTAGACAAACATAATAAATTCAATTCTAAATTAAATGTTATATTTTTTCTATAACGAAACCTCTAGAAACCATAAAACCGTAACATAGTTACGGTTTTGGCAATTAACTAAATATATTTAATCAACTTGTTTAACGAGTGTAAAATTCATTCATAAGCATCGATTAATTTTGGGTAAACTATTGTAATTTATTTTCTTGGTTTATTTCTAATAAAAACGGATTTCCGTTCTCATCGGTCATTGTCATATTTAAAGCATCTAATAATGCTGTCTTTTTTGAAACTTCGCCTGTAAATTTATTATACGAAAGATTCAATTCTTGCAACTTGCTAAGCTTTTCAATTTCTTGCGGAATTGCGCCTGAAAATTCATTATCAAATACACTAAAATTTTCTAATGCATTCCAATTAATAATTTCATTTGTCAAACTTCCTGACAGTTTATTATTATTCAGCAGCAATACTCTTAGTCCTGAAATTTTATAAATCGAAACAGGCAGTTTTCCGTTAATTTGGTTATTAAAAACAGCTAAAATTTCCAACTGATTCAGCTTTCCAATTTCTGATGGAAGCTCTCCTGAAATCTTATTCATAAAAAGCTCTAATTCTTTCAATTTTGTCAATTGACAAATCGAAGAAGGAATTGCTCCCGATAGCTTATTATTAGCAATATTAATTGTTTCTAATTCTTTCAGGTTAAAAATGGCAGAAGACAAACTTCCTTCAATTTTATTCTTTTCCAGATTTAGCGATTCCAAATTTGTAAGATCATAAAGAGCTTCTGGCAATTCTCCTTGCAGATTATTATCTGCCAAATTCAGCGCCACAACTTTTCCGTTTTCAGCTTTAACACCGTACCATGTAGAAACAGACAGACTTAAGTCCCACTTGTTTTTCCATTGCAAACCATTTGTTGCATGATACAATTTTATAAGCGCCTCTTTTTCTTTATCCGAAACAGTATCTGCCAAAACATTTAGCGAAAAAACAAATAATAAAGAAAGCGTAAATATAATTTTCATAACAGATTTGGGGATTTGTTATTAGCGTAAAAATATACAATTCATAGCTATAATACACTAAATATCGGCAAACTGTTGATAAAATTTATCTTGTAAGTTTTATATTACTTTTAATTATTTTCTTAAACCTGCATTTTTTTGATTACTTTTGATCAACTAATTCTAAAAACCTCATATCATGCAAATTAACTTCGCTGCTTTATTCATTGCGGCCATTGTCACACTCGTAACCGGTTTTATCTGGTACAGCCCAAAAGTATTCGGAACTATCTGGATGAAAGAAAATAATCTTACTCAAGAAGAGCTAAGAAAAGGAAATATGCTAAAAATCTTCGGATTAACGTACGTATTTTCTCTAATGATCACTATGACTTTAATGTCTTTAACCATTCATCAGTCTGGTGCAATCGGAATGGTTGGCGGACCACCGTTGATGGATAGCGCAAAACCTTCTTTTGCCGCTTTTATGGCAGATTACGGAATGGCTTATAGAACTTTTAAACATGGTGCGCTTCATGGTTTTATGTCTGGATTATTTTTCGCATTTCCGTTAATCGGAATTAACGGCTTATTTGAAAGAAAATCTTGGAAATATATTTTTATTCATGCTGGATATTGGACTCTTACCCTGACGCTTATGGGCGGAATCATCTGCGGATTTGCTTAATATCAATTATAAAAACCCGTTTGGAAAATAATCTCAAACGGGTTTTCTTAATAATAACTTAAAGCCCTTTAGTTATTACAAATATTATCTAATTTTGAAGAAATTAGCTCACTCTTTTGAATACAACATATTCTTTCCAGGTTTACAAAAGCGCATCTTTATTGCCTGTAGAATGGAACTCGCTTGCAGCAAATAACATTTTTTTGACTCGAGAATATCTCGAAGTGCTGGAAAACTCTTGTCCAGTAAATATGACTTGCCATTTCATCGGACTTCTTGAAGAGGAAAGATTAATTGGAATTGTGTTAACGCAGTTCTTATTTGCAGAAAAACTCGAATCTTTTGGAGAACGCGATAAATGCTTAAAAACTTCGGTGCGTAATTTTGCCTTAAAGAATTTTGCTTCGCATGTTTTATTTGTCGGAAATAATATGCTTACGGGACAAAATGCTTTTATTTTTGACAAAAGCGTCAAAGAATCAAAAGCTATAAAAACTCTTCATAAAGCAATTAATCAATTAAAAAAAGATTTAAAAGAAAGCGGAAAAAAGGTCCATATAACCAGCATAAAAGATTTTACTGCAAAAGAGATTGAACCGCTTCAAGCTGAATTTAAAAACAATTATACGTTTTCGACCCAGCCGAACATGATTTTCAACATCAAAGAAAACTGGAAAACCGAACAGGATTATATCGATGCCTTGTCAAAAAAGTATCGTGATCAATACAAACGTGCACGAAAAAAATCGGAAGGAATTGTAAAACAGAAAATGTCTCTTTCCGACATCAAACAATATGAAGATGTTATTTACGACCTTTATTTTCATGTTGCCAAAAATGCACCTTTCAACACCTTTTTTTTAGCTCGCAACCATTTTAGTTTTTTTAAAGAAATAATGGGAGACAACTTTCTTCTGTACGGTTATTTCTTGGATGAAAAACTAATTGGTTTCAATACTTTAATCAAAAACGGCCATGTAATGGATACTTATTTCTTGGGTTATGACGAAAGCATTCAGCGCGAGAAAATGCTGTATTTAAACATGCTATACGACATGATTGCATATTCGATCAAAAAAGGTTTCCGCGAAATCGTCTTTGCCAGAACAGCTCTCGAAATCAAAAGTTCTGTTGGTGCAAAACCTGTAAAAATGTATGGGTTAATTACGCACAGCAACGCTTTGATAAATCATAACATTTCAAGATTTTTCAATTATTTGGAACCCAAAACAGAATGGCAGGAACGCAATCCGTTTAAATAAATCTACGGAACTGCAATTTTCATCTGCTTGTGCAAAATATCAATTTCTAACGAAGTCTGCGCTCCGCAATATTCTCCATCAATTTGAAAATCAACAGGATAATCCGTTTTTATAGTTGCTTTATTGGTTGAAATAATTACAATGTCATCAGAGTCAATCGGCATATTTCCGGTAATTATTTTTCCAATTAAAAGCAGATCAAGACTTTTTAAAATCACCAGTTCAAACTTTCCATCATTCATCGCGCCATTCGGATTAATGATAACTCCTGTTCCGTATTTCTGCGAATTGGCAATTACAATCATTCTCGCTACATGCTCAACGGTTTTATTATTTGCTGAAATTGTTGCCACAAATGGCTCTTCAGATTCTTTAAGCGTAGTAAAAGCTTGGAGCGCGTAACCCCAAAATCCTCGAACATCACTTTGTTCGTAGTTCTTAACCAAATTTGCGTTTAAACCAAGATCGCTCAGATGAATGCTTTTTTTGCCGTTGATGCAGATCATATCCATTTCGATATAATGGTGCAAAAAGGCTATTTTAAGGTTCTCCTCTATTCCATCAGGAAGATTCAAATCTACCGAAAGTCCGTTTGCAGAACCAGCAGGCAAAATTCCAATTATTACATCTTGTTCTTCTACAGCTTCGGCCACCATTTTTATTGTTCCGTCGCCTCCAGCAACAATAATACGTTCTGGTTCAGATTCATTATATAAAGATTGTATTGCTCTTAAATCATTTTTTCCTGTAGTTTCATACACTTCCAAATCAAAATGATTGGTTGCCGCAAACTCTTCGACAGCATCGATCAGATCAGATTTATCCAAGTCTCCAGAAATAGGATTTACAACAAATAGAATATTCTTTTTCAAAATTTTATCTTTAAAATCAATTAAATTAAGTAAATTACAGTTACATAAATATACGTAATTAATGAAACCAATTCTACAATTATATCGCGGTTATGCAAATGAACAAGAGCTAATTGTAATGGGACACGTTTTAAAAAGGGAAAACAAATATAATTTTGAAAAAAGGAAATTAAAAAACGCCACTTCAATTCTACGATTGTTCAGAATAAAAACCATTAAAAATTTTGATGTCTACCTTCACTACAACAACGAAGTAATTCATACCAAAACACTTGACGACGGTTACTTTAACTTCTGTATTCCGCTAGAAAAAGAAACCCATTTTGGATGGATGCCTTATGAAGTCAGTTTAAAATATCGCAATGAAACCACTACTTGCAAAGGCAGTTTTATAAGACCACACAAAGGAAAACTCGGAATCATATCAGATATTGATGACACTTTCTTGATTTCGCACACCAATAATTTCTTCCGAAAACTTTATATTTTATTGTTTAAAAATGTAAATGACCGAAAAGTTTTCAAAGATGTTGTACCGCACTATCAAGCTTTAAGTTCTGCAGGAAGAGATAACATGGAAGAAGTAAATGCTTTTTTTTACATTTCTAGCAGTGAATGGAATTTATACCGATTTATTGCCAAATTCACGCGAATTAACAAATTACCCAAAGCGGTTTTTCTCTTAAAAGATATCAAAAGAGGAATCACCGATTTTTTTATGAGCGGAAGAGGAAATCACGATCATAAATATGAAAAAATCAAACATGTAGTTGAGTTCTATCCAACGCTCAAATATGTTCTAATGGGCGATGATTCTCAGCACGATCCAAAACTCTACGAAAGAATCTGCAAAATATTTCCCGTAACTGTAGTTGCCGTTTATATCAGACAGACTGGTAAATCTCAGAAAAAAGAAGTTCAAAAGATTTTAAAAAACCTGGAAAGTATAAATGTTTCAGTCTGCTATTTTAAAGAAAGCAGCAAAGCGATTGAACACTCTAGATCTATTGGGATTATTAAGTAGTTTGTTTCAGGTTTCAGGTTTCAGGTTTTGAACTGAATAAGTATTTAACCGCAAAGCACGCTAAGTTTTTTTGATCTGTAAAGTTTTATAAAACGCAAAGTTCGCAAAGCTATCTTCTGATAAGGCTTTGCGAACTTTGTACATTGTAATGTAACTTATGGAAAACTTAGCGTGCTTTGCGGTTAAATTTACTCGTCAAGACGATAACTTGAAACCTGAAACTTGAAACAAAAAAACATTAAGCATTCATCCCTTCAATCTCTTCTGAAACCACTTCCCAATCAATTAATAATTGCTCTAAATCTTGTTTCTTTTTATTGTAGGCCGTAAAAAATGAAGCGTCTTCGATATGTTTGTCATAATTAGTTTCTAACATCTTATCGTCGTGCTGAATTTGTTTTTCTAATTGCTGAATCTGACTTTCAATTTTACTTAATTTGTTCTGAAGCGCTTTTCCTTTCTTCTGATCTTCGTAAGATAATTTACTGGCTTCTTTTTCTTTTGGAGCTGGTGCGCTTTTTACCACATCTTTTTTCTCCACTTCGCGCATGTTTTCTAGATTACGCTGTTCTAAGAAAAAGTTAATGTCTCCAAGATATTCTTTAATCTTTTGATCTTTAAATTCGTACACGATATTCGACATTCCTTGAAGAAAATCCCTGTCGTGAGAAACCAATAATAAAGTTCCGCCGAATTTTTGAAGTGCCGCTTTTAAAACGTTTTTAGATTTAATATCTAAGTGGTTCGTAGGCTCATCCATCAGCAAAACGTTGATTGGCTGTAACAACAATTTGCAAAGTGCCAGACGGTTACGTTCACCTCCAGAAAGCACTTTTACTTTTTTCTCAACATCATCTCCACGGAATAAAAAAGACCCCAACATGTCACGAACTTTCATTCGGTTTGTATCGGTTGCAGCATCTTCCATTGTTTGAAGCAAAGTAATTTCTCCGTCTAAATATTCTGCTTGATTTTGAGCAAAATATCCTAGTTGTACATTATGCCCTAATTTGATATTTCCTTGGTATTCAAATTCGTTTACTAATGCTTTTATAAAAGTAGATTTTCCTTGTCCGTTTTGTCCAACAAAAGCAATTTTACTTCCTCTTTCAACCAATAAACTAATATCTTTTAGAATCGTTTTGTCTCCGTAAGCTTTTGTTACATGTTCCGCTTCGATAACTACTTTTCCCGGCTCTTTTGAAACTGGAAAAGAGATATTCATTACCGAATTGTCATCTTCGTCAACTTCGATTCTTTCTACTTTATCTAATTTTTTAATCAATGATTGCGCCATTGAAGCTTTTGAAGCTTTTGCACGGAATTTCTCGATTAATTTTTCTGTTTCTTCAATCTTCTTCTGCTGATTCTTTTGAGTTGCCAATTGCTTCTCACGAATTTCATGACGAAGCTCCAAATACTGAGTGTATGGTTTATTGAAATCGTATGCTTTTCCTAAAGAGATTTCGATTGTTCTATTCGTCACATTATCCAAAAACATTTTATCGTGTGATACAATTACCACAACTCCAGGATAATTGCGAAGGAAATTCTCCAACCAAATAATACTTTCAATATCTAAGTGGTTGGTTGGCTCATCCAGAAGCAATACATCATTAGATTGCAATAAAAGTTTAGCCAATTCGATACGCATTCTCCATCCGCCAGAAAATGTTTCAGTTTGGTTATTAAAAACCTCTCTTTTAAAACCAAGACCTAAAAGGATTTTCTCTGTATCTCCCACATAATTATAACCTCCAAGAAGGTCAAAACGATGCGTATAATCAGAAAGATCTTCTATAATCTTAGCATACTCTTCGCTTTCATAATCGGTTCTAGTTACCAATTGATGATTGATTTCTTCAAGTTTTTTCTCAACAACTTTAATTTCTGTAAAAGCTTCATACGCTTCTTCCAAAACAGTTCTTCCCTGTTCAAAATCAATATCCTGACGTAAGAATCCCATTTTAATATCTTTCTCTTGAGAAATTACTCCAGAGTCAGGTTTAAAATCACCTGCAAGCATTTTTAGCATTGTAGATTTACCTGCTCCGTTTTTACCAACCAGACCTACGCGGTCGCCGGCACCTAAACGAAAAGTAACTTCTTCAAATAAATATGTTCCTCCAAAAGAAACGGAAAGATTGTGTATATTAAGCATAATTTGAGCAAAAACTAAAGGCTGTCAAAAAGACCTTTATTTCATTAATAAAAAATAAACTGTAAATAAACCTTTGGCAATTACAATTTTGAAAGTGCAAAAGTATAACTTTTAATTGAAGTTTTTATATTGAAAAACAATCGCTTTTATAAAATTCGAAAACTAAAAGTCTTGTTTAATTCTGAAATTTTCTTCTTTAATTAGGTAAAAAATCATTGGATTGAAAATATATTTTAAATGTATTTTATAAAAGAAAGAAACATTGTAACGGTAAACATTGTACTCAAATCAAATCAAAATAAGATGTAAGTTTTTATCCTAATTTAATAGCTTAGAGCCTAAAAATACTGTATATTTGCTATAAATAATTACTCCCATTCACACTAGTATCCAAATACAATTGAGGTGAATTAAAGACTATAAAATTTACTTAAAATGTTCAAAAGAGGCTCCAAACTAAACAGCATAATAACAGGAAGTTGTCCAAAATGCCAAAAAGAAAGCATGTATGAAGACACAAATCCGCTTCATTTAAGTAAAGTTCTCAAAATGAATGATCATTGCAGCCACTGCGGATTCAAATACCAGATTGAACCTTCATTTTTTTATGGTGCCATGTATGTTAGTTATGCTTTAAATGTAGCCGTAGGTGTTGCTGCCTTTATAGTTTCATTTGTGTTTTTTGACACCACAATAGAGCAGTCATTTTTGGCAATTATTATAACGCTGGTTATTTTATTCCCGTTCGTTTTGCGTCTCTCAAGAAACTTATACATCAATATGTTTGTTTCTTACGATCCTAAGGCTGGCCAAAAATAAGACCTTTCAAATATCTTTTATGAAATCGCTTAATGTCTGCTTCTCTATCTAGCGGAACATTATTTTCGATATGATCGTATAATGCTTCCGCCATTGCAGGACCAAGCATTACACCACGCGTTCCTAATCCGTTAAGAATGTGCAGAGACTTATGCACTTCATGAGTTCCAAGCAAAGGTCTTCGGTCTGCAACTGTTGGACGAACTCCAGCAAAGTGTTTTACTATTTCGAAGTCGCAAGTAATGATTTCTTTAATGCGTTCTAAAAGCTCCTGTTTACCTTCTTCTGTAGGCTCGGCAGTTTTATCATGCCAATTATATGTGGCTCCAACTTTGAACAGATTATCGCCTAAAGGCAAAATAAAAACACTTGTATTTACAATTACATCTAGATTTAAATCTGGCGCTTTTATAATAAACAATTCGCCTTTTGTTCCATCTAATGGAAGATAGTTAAAAAAGGGGTTTTTATGCATTCCAAAACCTTCAGCAAAAATGATATGACGAGCCTTAATATTTTTATATTGAATTCCTGAATCTAAAAACTCAATGTGGTCAAAATCAAAAGATTCTTCTCTCAACAAATCATTCTGAAGCAAGTATTGCCTATAGGTATCTAACAATAAAGCAGTATCAACATATCCTGTATGCAAAACCTCCCCGTAGTCGAATGGAGAGTCAATGCTAGTATACTTTTTTGAAATTAGTTTAGTTGACAAAAAAGGAGCCAGATTGATTTTATCTGAAGCTGCAAACCAATTGTTCTGTTCTTCAATTGAAAAGAACTTTCTTAAAACTGGCATTTTAAAGTTGAATTTCTCTTTGAGCTTCTCTTCTATTTTATCATAAAACTCGTTCATCAATACAAGTTGCTCTTTTGCATTCCAAACTTCACTAAAACGCTTTAAGATTACAGGATTGTACAAACCGCCAGCAACTTTTGAAGAATTCTGAGATTCATCATCTAAAAGTAAAATTGATTTGTTGTTCTTAAGGGCGACCTCGGCAAAAGAAATTCCAGCCAATCCAGATCCGACAATTAAATAATCAAGCATTGTGAGGTATATAAATAAAATAAAAAAACTCTTACTACAAAGGTAGCAAGAGTTTTTCTTATTATGAGTTTATAAACTTAGTAATTCCACATATCTTCTTCAAAATTACGAATCTTCTCTTTTACCCTTTCAGATTCTAACAATTGACTTTGTGCGTTATCTTTAATATAATCTTTGATTTCGCGATCGCCATAAACATTTTCTTCTTTATATATAACAGAATTGAAATGTCTAGAGTTCAAAATCTGATCGAATGAAATAGGCATGGCTGAATTTTTATCATTAAAAGCTTTTCCTTCGTGCAGGACTTCTCGTGCATTAGGGAAGAAAACCCAAAACAACTCGATATAATCCTTTTCATCACTATTCATTGTGTAAACATCTGGAGTTACTGGACAAATTCCTAACAGACGATATTTTAAATCACTTTGCCTTTTATCAAAATACCAAAAGCCTTTAATCTTATACATACTCACATCTGCAGCCGTAAGATCTTGCTTTAATATATATTCAGCAGGAACTGTTCTAGTCGGCCCAACTGTCTGATCTACATAAGTAACTTTTTTATTTTTACCTGTACCCGTAACAACTTTCTTCTTAACAACACGAGTCCTATAATCATCAGGATATTGGTTAATTAGTTCACGACCAGCATCTGTAGTATCAACGCGAGATAATGCCCCTTGAATATCTTTTAAGCTTTTCTTTGTATTAAAATAGCTATCTGCATAAACTTCTGTTATTCTTCCATTTCTTATGGCTTTGGTCAAAATATCATAAAGTGAACGTCTATCTGGACCAATATTGGCAGTATCTACTGGAAAATATAACGGAAAATTGATTTTTTCATTTAAATCGATAATTTCCCAAACCATTTTTCCCATCAACACATCCCGATCATCAACATAACCATACGCTAAAGGTTTATCGTTATCCGATATCATTTGAGCCGGCGTCTTAATTCCAATCTGATCAGCTGTTTTGGCATTAAGTAAATTAGACTGAGCATTAGAAGATAAGCTTCCTAGAACAGTAACAATAGCAATTAATAAATTTCTTACTTTCATCATGATAATTTTTACAAAACATTAAACGAAATTTTATTACAAATATTGTTATTTTTCTTACATAATCAAAAAGAAATCAAATATTACTCTATACCATATTCTTGCTAACTTTTTGACATAAAAAAAACTCTTACTACAAAGGTAGTAAGAGTTTTTCAATTATTGTATTATGTATCAACTTAGTAGTTCCACATATCTTGTTCGAAGTTGCGAATTTTTTCTTTCACTCTTTCAGATTCTAACAACTGATTTTGTGCGTTGTCTTTCATGTAATCGCTAATTGCTCTGTCTCCGTAAAGGTTTTCCTCTTTGTATACAACAGCATTAAAACGTCTTGAATTTAAAATCTGATCAAATGAGATTGGAAGAGCTGAATTGTTGTCATTGAAAGCTTTTGCTTCATGCAGTGCTTCTCTGGCATTTGGGAAAAATACCCAAAACAATTCAATATAATCCTTTTCATCACTATTCATTGTATAAACGTCTGGAGTTACTGGGCAAATACCTAGTAAACGATATTTCAATTCACTTTGACGCTTATCAAAATACCAGTATCCTTTAATTTTATACTGACTAACATCAGCAGCAGTAAGATCTTGTTTCAAGATGTATTCAGCAGGAACCGTTCTTGTTGGTCCAACTGTTTCTTCTACATAAGAAACCGATTTGTTTTTACCTTTACCAGAAACTACTTTTTTCTTCACAACACGTGATTTGTAGTCATCAGGGTATTGGTTAATTAACTCTCTACCTGCATCCGTTGTATCAATACGAGATAAAGATCCTTCGATGTCTTTCATAGATTTTTTAGTGTTGAAATAACTATCAGTGTATACCTCAGTTATTTTTCCACTTTTAATAGCTTTAGTTAAAACGTCATAAAGAGAACGTCTGTTAGGACCAATATTAGCTGTATCTACCGGAAAGTACATTGGAAAGTTAATTTTTTCATTTAAATCAATGATTTCCCATGTTGTTTTTCCCATCAAGATATCTCTATCATCTACATAACCGTAAGCCAATGGCTTATCATTGTCAGATATTAATTGAGCAGGAGTTTTAAGTCCAATCTGAGCAGGAGTTTTAGCGTTTAGCAAATTTGATTGCGCATTAGAAGCAAAACCTCCAGCGATAGAAACAATAGCTATTAATAAATTTCTTACTTTCATCGTGGTATCGTTATAAGATATTGAATGTAGTTTACACTACTTTATTATTGTATTTCGTAAATTACAGGAGCAGTTCTTGGCAATAAATAACTACCAGCTCCAACAAGTTTAGTTTTAATTTCAGAAATAGTAACTTGGTCTCCTTTACCTGCTCTTGAAAGTACTTGTTTACATTGTGCATTCATTTTATTTCCTGTAACAACAACTGTAGGCTGTCCAGCAATTTTCATATTAAATCCAACAACATCTAAACCAACTTCAAAATCAAAATCAAGAAGTTTAGCTCCAATAGTAGCAATCTCTAAGTTAGATTTAGGACCTTTAACAACTCCCATCTCACCTCTAATTGTTCCTGTTGGACCAGGAATACCTTTAATTCTGAATGTTTTCTTATCAGTTACTTTATCACCGTTTGGTAAAGTACCAGTTACAGAAATTGTAGTTTCAGTACCTTGACCTGGGCTCATGTTATATTTGCCTGGTTTTCCAGCAGAAGCTAAACCTGGAGCACTTGCAACAATTTTGTTAGCATCAACACCGGCAAAAGATACAGAGATTGGGTTAACAACTCCTCTATACACTACGTTCATTTTGTCTGCAGAAATTGTAGCAGCATTTGGTCTTGGAACTACAACGTATTTACCAGAGAATTTTAATGGAATATTTTTTCCATCTTCTAAGAAAGTAAATTGTCCGTTGATGTCTTGTTCTCCCACTCCACCAGCAGTTAAAGAGATAACAGCTTGTCCGTTAACAATTTGACCAGGACCTTGGAAAGAAGTTGGTGTAGTATTTTCGTCATAACGACCTAAAACAACTTTACCGGTAACTTTTTCCCCTTGGAAATAAGCATTTTTATCTAAAACAACGATTGCTTGATAGTTGCTATAAGAAGCAGCAGCAACTGCAGCTTTACCTAATGCACTGTTGTAAACGTCTGTTTCAGTCTTTTTAACATCATTTTGCCAAGCTGAAAGTTTAGCCGCAGAAGCAATAGCTGGGAATCCTTTAAAGTGATACGCTAAGTATTTTTCTTTAAGTCCTTCTTTATTTTTAACATCAGAAACATCAAATTTCTTTTCAACCTCAGCAATAATTGCTGCGTATTTTTTATCTGTTCCTAAAGCAGCTTTGATATCAGCTTTATATTTTTCGATTTTAGCGATAATTTCGTTACCTTTTTTTGTGTAACCATCTCCTGTAAACCAGTCGTCGATATTATCACCTCTATCCATAGACTCATAAGGCATTTTTCCAGTTGCTTTATCAACTTCGAAACCTTTAACTGCCTGAGCTTTTAGAGTAGCTATATAATCATAAAAATCTTTTGTAATAGTTTCAACTTTGTGAGCTGTTACTGCAGCAATCGCAAATTCTCCTTTTGCTTCAGCAGCTTTTTGATCCAAAGAAGTTAATAAACCTGCATTTGTCTCTGTTGATGTTTTATTTGCACCTTCAAATTTTTCATTCATCAAACCAAAAGCAGAAATAACTTCTTTTGATACGTTCATTGCTAACATTGCGATGAAAACCAGGTACATCAGGTTAATCATCTTCTGTCTAGGGGTTAATTTTCCTCCTGCCATTTTTTTCTAATTAGTTCTTATTAATAAATTTAATATTTAGTTAAAAACTAATTATCCTTTGTTACTCATTGCAGAAAGCATACCACCGTAAACGCTGTTTAAAGAAGCGATATTTGCAGTCATAGATGCCATTTGCTCTTTTAATTTAGAAGCATTTTCAGCAATTTCTTTGTTAGCTTCAGCGTTTCTAGAAGCACTTTCTAATTGTACTTTATATAAACTGTTTAATGATTCCATTTGAGCAGCAGCAACAGATAATTCTTCAGAATATTTCTTTTGACCTGCAATTGAATCTACAGTTGGAGCAATTCCTTTAGCAGCAGATTCGAAGTTTTTGATGCTATTTCCTAAACTTGACATTAATTCACCGTCAATTTTAGCTTCTTTTAATAATGTGTCTAATTTTTGAGATAATAATCCTTGAGCATCAGTTGGAGTTTCAGCTTTAGCTTTTTTCTCTCTAGCTTGTCCGTTAGCTAATTCTGGGTAAACTAGAGTCCAATCTAGTTCTTCTTCAACTGGTTCGAAAGCAGAAAGCGCGAAAATTAACGCCTCAGTAACTAACCCTACTGAAAGCATAACTGTACCTGTTAAAGGTCCAATCTCAAAGTGAGTAATTTTGAATAACGCTCCAACGATTACCACTGCCGCTCCCATACCATAAGCGAAATTCATTGCTTTTTTACTTAATAATGCCATAATACTTTTTTTTTAGGTTTAAAATAGATTTGTTGGATATTGAATTAATTTAAATTTACTTTTTTCTGTTTCCTGTAACTTGAGTACCCATGTAATCTTGTACAGTTCTGAA
This sequence comes from Flavobacterium tistrianum, assembly GCF_003254545.1. Taxonomy (GTDB): domain Bacteria; phylum Bacteroidota; class Bacteroidia; order Flavobacteriales; family Flavobacteriaceae; genus Flavobacterium; species Flavobacterium tistrianum. The sequence continues at coordinate 199,658 of NZ_QJRH01000065.1, read as the reverse complement.
TCCGATGTAACTTCTAGCTGAATCAGCATATTCGTGGTCACGAGTACTTACCTGTAGGAAATAAGCAACGTCTTTCCAAGAACCTCCACGAACAACTTTTCTTTGGTTTTTACCATCGATAACGTTTGGATTCATTGTTGATACGTATTCGTAAGCGTTTGGATTATAAGCTGAATCTGTCCATTCAGAAACGTTTCCTGCCATGTTGTATAATCCATAACCATTTACATCGTATGATTTAGCTTCAACTGTGTAAAGTGCTTCATCAGCAGCGTAATCTCCTCTACTTGGTTTGAAGTTTGCTAAGAAACAACCTCTATCACTCTTAGTATAAGGACCTCCCCATGGATAAGTTGCAGACTCCAGACCACCTCTAGCAGCATACTCCCATTCTGCCTCAGTTGGTAATCTGAAAGCATTTACTAAGTCACGTCCTTTTTTCTTAGATTTAATGTAGCTGTTTTTGTTTAAAGTTCTCCAAGCGCAGAATGCTTTAGCTTGCTTCCAAGTAACACCCACTACTGGATAATCTCCATAAGCCTTGTGCCAGAAGTAATCATTGTGCATTGGCTCATTATATGAATAAGCGAAATCTTTAATCCAAACTGCAGTATCAGGATAAACATTTACCTGCTCAGTTTTTACGAAGTCACTTCTTTTTCCAACTTTTGCTTTTGCAGCAGCTTGAATATCCATCCAAGAATAACGGAATTTCAATTTATTTACATCAATTGTTCTTAAACCATTATATGATTCTTCAATTGGCAAATACATAGAATCCATTACTTCAGCGTAATATTCGTCTGGATATGCTTTTGTATCTTTAATCAACTTAACTTTTCTGTTTAATTTTCTTCCAGCATATGGATCATCTTTTGTACCAACACTGTAGTAGTTGTCGTACATGTATTTGTCATAAGCTGTCATTTTTTCTGGATCAGAATCATTAAAAGCGTAGTCAGCAATGCTTCCGCCTTTTTTACCTTTTCCATCAGTAGCTTTTTGCCCAGTTTCGTCTGCTAAGATTGCTAAACGAACTCTCATTGTAGAGTCTTTTACCCACTCCACAAATTGACGATACTCACTATTTGTAATCTCAGTTTCATCCATGTAAAATGAACGAACAGTTACAGTTTTAGTTGGAGCATCTTCTACGTTAGCTAAATCAGCATCTGATTTACCCATAATAAAAGATCCACCCGGAACTAATGTCATTCCATAAGGCTTCTCGGGATGCCATTTCCCTCCTGTAACACCGACTAATTCACCTTTGTCACCAGACTTACCACAGCCGATTACTAGTGTTAACATTGCTGCAAATGCAATAAACTTCTTCATATAAATTTGGGATTATCTATTCATTATTAAAAGTCCGTAAACGTATTTATTATTTATCTAAAAAACAATACTACTTGCGAATTTATTTTACCGTTCAAAAATAATGTTAAATAAAATAAAAAAAAAATATTTTATCGATAAACTGCTACAAAAAATCGATGTAAAACGTTAATTTTTATGTTATATATGTATTTTCTTACTAATTAATTTTAACGTTTTTTTACACGTTTTAAAAACCTAAGAATTCACTTAAATTTTTGATCTATAAAGCGTTTTTTCGTTGCGCTTTCCACCATCTTTCTGGCAATTCTTGATTGCAAGCCGACAAATATTCGTCGTAAGAACATGGTAATAACGTATTTCTTTTCAATTTATTGCTGCCATTTGATTCATATGGAATTTCTATCCACCAACGGTCTGTCTTATCACTTTTATAGAAGATCAGTTCTTCATCATCCAACGGCACGATATATTTTAAATAGTTTGCTCTGCTTCCAAATGGATATTCTTTTGAACGGTAGTGATATCCTTCGATAAAATACCATACAATCTGAGCAATAATAACCGATTCAGCCAATGTGCTATTATGATTAAATACTCCAAAAGCAGAAACTTTATCACTGATACCAGCATATCTAGCCAAAGCACAAATTTCTTTTCCATTAAATCCGTTTGGCTCAAAAGTAACCATGTTTGCTGAAGCAGAAGACTTTACAGAATTCAAATCTATACTAACCAAGTCTGCATCTCTAAAAACTGGCTCAGCCAATGTAATTTTATTTGAAATTTCACCCAAACGATAAGCGTCAAAAAACAGCTTCTCGATCAAATCGATTTCTTCTTGCGAATTATAATAAGTTTGATATCCTATATTACAATAGTTGAAAAGGTTATTTGGCTCATCAATAATAATTTTTGTTAAGTATGAATTAGCTGAAACTGATTCATTTTCTTTACCAAAATCGAATTTATTATCAACTGCAACCAAGTTTACCATCTGCTCCAAGTCATCATAAGCACGATACAAAGCATAGGTCAAATCCTGAGAACCTCCTAGGACTATAGGTATGACTTTATTCTTGATTAATGCAGAGGTAACTTTCTTTAATGCAAAATAAGTATCCTCAACAGAATCGCCTGCAAGTATATCTCCTAAATCTGCAATTGACGCATCCCAATTACCTGGAAACATACTGTAAAGCTTTTTACGTACAGAAGAAAGATTAACTTCGTTAATCATATTGATATTTGTACGGTCTTCCAATACACCAATTATAGCAATGCTAATTTGTGCAATATCAGGAAACTGATCTTGGGTATGAAAAACAACTTTACTTCCAAGCTCTTGTGAAGACAGTCCTCCGACGAATCTTACAATTCCATCATTAACTGGTTCTAGAAAATCAAATTCCATTTATATACTTATTTCTTTTTAGCAGCTGTTTTTTTAGCTGGAGCTTTTTTAGCCGTTGTTGTTTTAGCTACAGTTTTCTTTGCAGGCGCTTTTTTAGCAGGCGCTTTAGCAGCAATCATTTCTTGAACTTGTGCTAATGTTAATTTTGTTGCATCAACATCTTTGCTTAATTCAATTTTGATTTTTCCCTTAAGAATCACAGAACGTCCCCAACGAGCTTTTTCTACTACAATTCCTTCATCTTCCCAGTTATGAATAACCTTGTCGATGTTTTTCTGAAGTTTTTCTTCAATCAATTCTTCAACATCAGCTTGAGAAAGATTATCAAAATTGTATTTTTTGTTTACGTTTACAAAAAGTCCGTTCCATTTAATGAATGGTCCAAAACGTCCCACTCCTTTTTGAACAGCTTCTCCTTTATAAACTGCAATTGGCGCATCAGCAAGTGCTTTTTCGTCAATTAATTCTTGAGCTCTTTCTTTAGAAACATTAAGCGGATCTTCTCCTTTTGGCAATGAAATAAAAACGCTTCCGTGACGTACGTAAGGTCCGTAACGTCCATTATTCACTTCAACTTCTTCTCCTTTATATTCACCTAAACTTTTTGGAAGCAAGAATAAATTCAAAGCTTCTTCAAGTGTAATGTTTCCAATATTTTGATCCGCCATTAAGCTGGCAAACTTTTTATCTTCATCATCTGCTTCTCCAATCTGTGCCATTGGCCCAAATTTTCCTAAACGAACAGAAACTTGCCTTCCATCAGCATCTTTTCCTAAGATTCTTTCACCACTTTCACGTTCCGCATTTGCTTCAACTTCTTTTACATTTGGGTGAAACTGATTGTAGAAATCCTGCATCATTTTTGCCCAGTCAATATTTCCTTCGGCAATTTCGTCAAAATCTTGTTCTACTTTTGCAGTGAAATTATAATCTAGAATGTTTCCGAAATTCTTTACTAAGAAATCTGTAACGATAGTTCCGATATCGGTTGGAACTAATTTCCCTTTATCAGAACCTGTATTTTCTTTCAACACTTTTTCACCAACTTTACTGTTTTGCAAAGTAAGCTGTGTATAATTACGTTCTACACCTTCAAGAGTTCCTTTTTCAACATAATTTCTATTGATAATTGTAGAAATTGTTGGCGCGTAAGTCGAAGGACGACCAATTCCAAGTTCTTCCAGTTTTTTAACCAAAGAAGCCTCTGTGTAACGTGCAGGTGGTCTTGAATATCGTTCTGTGGCTGTAATATAGTTATTAGCCAGTTTTTCGTTCACCTTTAAAGCTGGAAGCATACCTTCTTGCTCTTCCTCGTCATCATCATGCCCTTCTAAGTACACTTTTAAGAAACCTTCAAAAAGCAATACTTCTCCAGAAGCTGTAAAAATTTCATCATGATTATCTGCCTCAATTTTTACGTTTGTTCTCTCCAACTGCGCATCGCTCATTTGCGAAGCCAAAGTTCTTTTCCAGATCAAATCGTATAAACGGGCTTGGTCACGGTCAATATTTACTGTATGACGAGACATATCTGTTGGACGAATTGCTTCGTGCGCTTCCTGAGCTCCTTTATTTTTATTAGCAAAAACCCTCGGCTTAGAGAATTCTTTTCCGTAAGATTTAATAATTTCTGCTTGTGCTGCGTCCATTGCTTCTTTAGAAAGGTTCACCGAGTCGGTTCTCATATAAGTAATAAGTCCCGCTTCGTAAAGACGCTGCGCTAACTGCATGGTGATTCCAACTGGCAAGTATAATTTTCTTGCTGCTTCCTGCTGTAACGTAGAAGTTGTAAAAGGTGCTGTTGGAGATTTTTTGGTAGGTTTAGTTTCTAAATCGGCTACCTTATATTTAGAACCGATATTTTGATTTAAGAAATCTTCGGCTTCTTTTTTAGTATTAAAGTTTTTTGGCAGTTTTGCTTTAAAAGCTTTTCCTGCTTCGTTTACAAATTCTGCAACAATTGAATAAGTTGCAACTGCATTAAAACTTTGAATTTCACGTTCTCTCTCCACAATCAGACGTACAGAAACCGACTGTACACGACCTGCTGAAAGTCCGCCTTTGATTTTTCTCCATAAAACTGGAGACAATTCATAACCTACTAAACGATCTAGAACACGACGCGCTTGTTGCGCATTTACTAAATTATAATCAATTTCTCTTGGATTGTCGATTGCTTTAAGAATCGCTGATTTTGTAATCTCGTGAAAAACAATACGTTTTGTTTTTTTTGTATCCAGTTTTAATTCTTCCGCCAAGTGCCATGAAATAGCCTCTCCCTCGCGGTCCTCATCGGATGCCAACCAAACCGTTTCGGCATTCTTAGAAAGTGATTTTAGTTTCGTTACCAAGGCTTTTTTATCGGGAGAAACTTCATATTTTGGTTTAAAACCATTTTCTACATCTACTCCTATTTCCTTTGATGGTAAGTCTGCTATGTGACCATAACTAGACTCAACCTGAAAGTCGCTTCCGAGAAATTTCTCGATCGTTTTCGCCTTTGCAGGTGACTCCACTATTACTAAATTCTTTGCCATTGCTCTATTTTTCTGCAACAAAAGTATTTATTTTTTTTAAATATTAACCTTACGAATGCATTTTTGAGGTATTTTGATATTATGAAACTTAAAATTGCAGATTTATCTGTAATAATCTCGATAATATATATAGGTATAACTTTTAGTGATTTTTAACCAAGAAATCCCTTTTAATTTTAGATTTCAGAGCTAAAATTTTAAATTGTAAAAAACATTTCTTAAAATCTAAAATTCAATTTACAACTTACTTTAGTTAAGTTTTCTTTTGAAATCGAATTTCCTAGCCCAGATTGTAATGAAAAGCCCGGAGTAAAAAAAGCAAACGTTTCTTGTTTTAAAAAAGCGACCAACGGAAGCTCTTTTTATAACATTAGAAACTTTGTTTTTTTTATGTCCCGATAGCTATCGGATGGAGTGGAAAGCTGGAAAAAGCTTCAAATTATCATTAAAAGCACACAAAAACACTGGCTCTGAACATTTCTCAAAACATTGTTAATTCTTTATCTGACATCTTGTCATATTCGTTTCAATTACGCTATCTTTGCACTTTGAATTTTTACAATGGAAAAGATTATTGAAGAAAGCAAACAGGGCGAAAGTCTTGTTTTGGAAAATAAACCTGAGAATACTAAAAAACTTTTTATAGAGAGTTACGGCTGTGCGATGAATTTTTCGGACAGTGAAGTCGTAGCTTCCATTTTGTCTGACGGAGGATATAATACAACTTCAGTTCTTGAAGAAGCCGATTTGGTTTTGGTGAATACTTGTTCTATTCGCGACAAAGCCGAACAGACTATTCGTAAACGTCTAGAAAAATACAATGCTGTAAAACGTACGAATCCGAAAATGAAAGTGGGTGTTTTGGGCTGTATGGCAGAGCGTTTGAAAAGTCAGTTTTTGGAAGAAGAGAAAATAGTTGATCTTGTTGTTGGTCCTGATGCTTACAAAGATCTTCCGAATTTATTGGCTGAAGTTGAAGAAGGCCGTGACGCCATTAATGTAATTTTATCAAAAGAAGAAACTTACGGAGATATTTCGCCTGTTCGTTTAATGAGCAACGGAATCACTGCTTTGGTTTCGATTACTCGCGGTTGCGATAATATGTGCACTTTCTGCGTTGTGCCTTTTACACGTGGTCGCGAAAGAAGTCGTGAACCGCAAAGTATTATGAACGAAATTCAGGATCTGTGGAATAATGGCTATAAAGAAGTTACACTTTTAGGACAAAACGTTGACAGTTATCTTTGGTACGGCGGCGGATTGAAAAAAGATTTTATAAATGCTTCTGAAATGCAAAAAGCAACTGCAGTAGATTTCGATCAATTATTAGAAATGGTTGCCGCTGGCTTCCCTAAAATGCGTATTCGATTTTCGACTTCAAATCCGCAGGATATGCACGAAAGCATTTTGCATGTTATTGCAAAATACCCAAATATCTGTAAACACATTCACTTGCCAGTTCAGTCTGGAAGTAACAGAATTCTAAAAGAAATGAATCGTTTGCATTCTCGCGAAGAATACATGGCGTTGATTGATAAAATTAGAGCCATTGTTCCAGATGCTTCGATTTCGCAGGATATGATTGCCGGTTTCCCAACAGAAACTGAAGAAGACCATCAAGATACTTTGAGTTTAATGGAATATGTAAAATATAATTTCGGTTATATGTATTCGTATTCTGAACGTCCTGGAACTTTGGCTGGAAGAAAAATGAAGGATGATGTTGAAGAAGAGACCAAAGCCAGAAGATTGCAAGAAATTGTCGATTTACAGCAAAAACACGCTTGGTTTAGAAGCGAAGAGTTTGTTGGAAAAACAGTAGAAGTTTTAGTTGAAAAAGTTTCTAAAAAATCGAAAGACGAATTTTCAGGAAGAAATTCTCAAAGCATTACAGTAGTTTTCCCAAAAGAAAATTACAAAATTGGAGATTTCGTAAACGTAAAAATCACAAGCTGTACCAGCGGAACTTTGAAAGGCGAAGCTGTTGGGCTTAGTAGTATGAATTAATTTTTTTTTGCCACAGATTAAAAGGATTAAAATGATTTTTTTTGAATTATTTTTCTTACTTTATTTGTTTTAGATTTGTGGTAAAATAAAATATTGATGCAACATTATAAAGAAAAAGAAACTTACAAGATTATTGGGATTTGCATGGAAGTGCACCGAAATCTAGGTCCAGGTTTATTAGAAGTGGTTTACAAAGATGCTTTAGAAGTAGAATTTAAAGAAAATAATATTCCTTTTGAAAGAGAAAAGGAATATTCAATTGAATACAAAGGAAAAGTCTTAGCTCATAAATTTTATTCTGATTTTGTAATTAATGAAGACGTAATTTTAGAAGTAAAAGCAATTAAAGAATTTTCAAGTGAACATATCGCCCAGATTTTAAATTACATAAAACTATCAGATTCAGAAGTAGGCTTGCTTGTAAATTTTCAAACAAAATCTCTTCAATATAAAAGATATATTTTATAATTTAGGAAATCTGTGTTAATCACTTTAATCTGTGGCAAAAGAAAAAATATAAGCCAAAGTGTAAAAACTTGAAACAAAAATCAAATGGAAACAGTTCAAGCAATAAAACAGCGATTTGAGATTATTGGAAATGACCCAAAATTAAATCGTGCTATCGAAAAAGCCATTCAGGTTGCTCCAACTGATATTTCGGTTATGGTAACTGGGGAAAGTGGTGTTGGTAAAGAAAATATTCCTAGAATTATACATTCGCTTTCGCACAGAAAGCATGGTAAATATATTGCCGTAAACTGCGGTGCAATTCCGGAAGGAACAATTGACAGTGAACTTTTCGGTCACGAAAAAGGAGCTTTTACCGGTGCTACAAGCACTCGTGAAGGTTATTTTGAAGTAGCCGATGGCGGAACAATCTTCTTAGATGAAGTTGGAGAATTACCACTAACCACTCAAGTAAGATTGCTTCGTGTTTTGGAAAATGGTGAATTTATAAAAGTAGGTTCGTCTCAGGTTCAGAAAACAAATGTTCGTATCGTTGCTGCGACAAATGTGAATTTATTCAATGCAATCGAAAAAGGAAAATTCCGTGAAGACTTGTACTATCGTTTAAGTACAGTCGAAATTACTTTACCACCTTTACGCGAAAGAAACGAAGACATTCATTTGTTGTTCAGAAAGTTTGTGGCCGATTTTGCTCATAAATACAAAATGCCGCCTTTAAGACTAGATGACGATGCTGTTCAGCTTTTGCAAAAATTCAGATGGAGCGGAAATATTCGTCAGCTTCGAAATGTGGCTGAGCAGATTTCTGTTTTAGAAACCAATCGTGATATCAGTCTTGCTACTTTACAATCTTACTTGCCAGCTGAAGGAAGTAATTTGCCTTCAGTTATTAGTGACAGCAAAAAAGAAAGTGACTTTAGCACCGAAAGAGATATATTGTACAAAGTGCTTTTTGATATGAGAAGTGATTTGAACGATTTGAAAAAACTGACTTTAGAGTTGATGAAAAATGGCACTTCTAAAGTACAGGATATTAATCCGAATCTGATTCAGAAAATATACGGTAACCAGCAAAACGATAGCGAAATTGATTTTGAAGAAGAACCAAGGACCGCTGTTATGACAACACCTGCTGTTCGTGAAGATAATTATCAAATGCAGGATGACAATTACTTGTTTGCCGAAACGATCGAAGAAGAAGAAATTTTGCGTTTGGAACAAAAAGAAATCGAAATGATCAAAAAATCATTAGAAAAAAATAAAGGAAAACGTAAAGCTGCGGCAGACGAACTGGGTATTTCTGAAAGAACTTTATATCGCAAAATCAAGCAATTCGACCTATAATAAATCTCAATTTTTAAATCCCAAATCCCAAATTACTATATTTGACGAAATTTGGAATTTGGAATTTCAAAATATTGGAATTTGACTAATACACATTATGAAAAAAATATATTCTCTTTTCGCATTATTAAGCCTTTTTATGTTGAGTGGCTGTTCTGTTTATAATTTTACGGGAACAGGAAAAATCGATGCCAAAACGTTTCAAGTTAACTTCTTTCATAATAATGCCGATTTAATTGAACCTGGAATCGATAGAACTTTCACTTTGGCTTTGCAGGATTTGATTATGAATCAAACCAATTTAAACCTTGTAAGTAATGGCGGTGATTTGGTTTATGAAGGAGAAATTACAGATTACCGAATCACTCCGATGACTGCAACAGCAGACCAGCAGGCAGCGCAAAACCGTTTATCTATTCGTGTCAATGTACGATTTATGAATAAAAAGAAAGAAACAGATGATTTTGAGAAATCTTTCGAATTCTATTATGATTTCCCTGGAAGAGACTTACCGACAGGATCAGTTTTAAATTCAGCTATCACGACGATTTTTGAAAGAATTACGCAGGACATTTTTAATGAATCATTGGCAAAATGGTAGTTTTGCTTGTTTGTTTAATCGTTTAATCGATAAAACAAACAAAAACGAATAAACGGTTAAACAATTACACGATTAAACAAAAGATAAATGAACGTTAGCGATTATACCTACTTAATGAACAAACCCGATGCTATTACAGAAAAGCAAGCGGATGCATTAGGCAGTGTTTTGAATGAATTTCCGTATTTTCAAAGTGCACGCGCATTGCGATTAAAGGGACTTTACAATCAAAACAGTTTTAAGTATAATTATGCTTTAAAAGTAACAGCGGCACATACTGCTGATCGTTCTGTTTTATTTGATTTTATTACTTCGGAAGCTTTCACTTCTATTCAGAATGATTTCTACGAGCAAAAATTGAGAGATCTTCTTGAAATTACTGTTTTTGACAGTGAAATCATTTCACCTGAACAGATCCAGAAAGCTATCGAAATAAAAACAGATATTGAAGAACAGTTTGTCTCGGAAACGATTAAAGAAGCACCTATTTCTTCAATTGAAACTCCCTCGGTTACAAAAATCGAAGAACCAATAAAAACGCAGGAACCAATAAAAGCTGAAGAGCCTGTAATTATTGAAGAACCTAAAAAAGTTCCTGAAATTGACCCTTCTATTTTCTTGGCAATAAAAGAAGCACATTCTGTTACTTTTGAGAAACCAATAATAGTAGAAGAGCCTAAAAAACTTCCAGAAATAGATCCGTCTATTTTCCTTGCTATTAAAGAAGCGCATTCAGTTAGTTTTGAAAAACCGGTAATCGAAACAGAAAATAAAATTGATGCTACAGATTCAATCTCAAATATTGAAAAAGAAGAAGAAACTGAAATTTTAGTAAAAGAAACAGAAGAAGAAGCAATAATAACGGAAGAACCTAAAATTGACCGTGTTGAAAATTCTATTTTAAGTTCTATAAAAGTTGCTGAAATGCCTTCTGTAACTGAATCTGAATCTATAATTGCGGTTGAAGAACCTAAAAATGAGCGTATTGAAAACTCTATTTTAAGTTCAATTAAAGAAGCAGAAGCTGTAAATGCTGAACAATCTGTAAAAGTTGAAGAAATAAAAGCAGAACCTATCGCAGAAGAGCCAGTTTTAAATTCGGTTGAAGAAGATGAAGATGACAGCGTTATCGAAGAAATGATCATTCCGGAATTTAAAATGAATTCTATTGAACGATCTATTCTTTCATCAATAAAAGAAGCTGAAACGAAAACACTTCAAGAACCAAAAGAAGAGATTCTAGAAGTTTTGCAATCTGAGGATAAAGACGAGGAGGAAATTCAAGAAGAGAACGACGAGCCGATTGAAGAAATAATCGAAGAAGAGCCTAATGAACCTGCAAAAACAGCTGCGGAACATTTAGAAATAGGCAAACCTTTGGATTTTTCTCTTAGCGAAAAACATTCATTTCAGGAATGGCTTCAATTATCTCGTACAGAACCAATTGACCGTTCAAACGAATTATCTCCAGAAGAAAGAGCGGAAAAAGAAGCTGAAGAGAAAGCAAGATTAGAAGAAGAAAGACAGAAAAAGGCTGAAATTATCGATAAATTTATAGAAAACAATCCAAAAATTTCTCCTATAAAACCTGGAAACAATGCTCCAATTGTTCAAATTGAAAGCCCTCCAGAAGACAATTCATACCTAATGACCGAGACTTTGGCTAGAGTTTATCTGGAACAAAAGAAATATACAAAAGCAATTCAAGCATATGAAATATTAATTTTGAAATATCCAGAAAAAATTACTTTCTTTGCAGACCGCATATCGGATATAAAGATTTTACAACAAAATAACAATAACAATAATTAAGTAATGAGCACATTTTCAATTTTTTTAGTTTTAATCACAATAGTTTGTTTTCTATTGATCGTAGTTATCATGGTACAAAACCCTAAAGGAGGCGGATTGTCCTCTACTATCAGCGGAACTCAAATGTTAGGTGGAGTACAAAAAACAACTGACTTTTTAGATAAAAGTACTTGGACTTTGGCTACTGTTTTAATTGTGCTAATTTTACTTTCTAGCTTAAGCTTCTCTGGATCTTTAAGCGATACAGAATCTAAAATCATTGATAAAACTGAAGCTCCTGCAAACGCACCAGCAGCTCCAGCGCAAGGAACTACACCAGCTCCTGCAACTCCAGCACCAGCTAAATAATAGAAGCTCTATATAAAATCTAATGCCAGCCTGTCAAAGCTGGCATTTTTTTTAAGAAATAATGTCAGTTTTTCTAGCATGGCACAATTTCTGAAAGTTTATAGAACAGAAAAAAATCGTATAACTTATAATAATATAAAATCATGGCTTTAAACATTAAACCGCTTTCAGACCGCGTACTTATTGAGCCTGTTGCAGCTGAAACTAAAACTGCCTCAGGTATTTTTATTCCAGATACTGCCAAAGAGAAACCACAAAAAGGAACTGTAGTTGCAGTAGGAAACGGAACTAAAGATCACACAATGACTGTAAAAGTTGGAGATACTGTTCTTTATGGTAAATATGCAGGAACCGAGTTGAAACTAGAAGGCACTGATTATCTAATCATGCGCGAAGATGACATCTTAGCGATCATCTAAAAAATATTGTATTAAGTAAGAAGTATTAAGAAATTCATTTAACTTGAAACAAATCAAACTTTAAACAAAAAATTAAAATGGCAAAAGATATAAAATTTGATATTGAAGCACGTGACGGTTTAAAACGTGGTGTTGATGCATTAGCAAATGCTGTAAAAGTAACTCTTGGACCAAAAGGTCGTAACGTAATTATCGGAAAATCATTTGGTGGACCAACTGTTACTAAAGATGGTGTTTCTGTTGCAAAAGAAATCGAATTAAAAGACGCACTAGAAAATATGGGTGCGCAAATGGTGAAAGAAGTTGCTTCTAAAACCAATGATTTAGCTGGAGACGGAACTACAACTGCTACAGTTTTAGCTCAGGCTATCGTAAAAGAAGGTCTTAAAAACGTTGCTGCGGGAGCAAATCCAATGGATTTAAAACGTGGTATCGACAAAGCTGTTGAAACTATCGTTGCTGACTTAGCAAAACAAGCTAAAGTGGTTGGAAGCGATTCTGATAAAATTCAGCAAATTGCTTCTATCTCTGCAAACAATGATGAAGTTATTGGTGAATTAATCGCTACAGCTTTCGCTAAAGTTGGAAAAGAAGGTGTGATCACTGTTGAAGAAGCTAAAGGAACTGATACTTTCGTTGACGTTGTTGAAGGAATGCAGTTTGACAGAGGATACCTTTCTCCTTACTTTGTAACAAACCCAGAGAAAATGGAAGTGGAACTAGACTCTCCATACATTTTATTATACGACAAAAAAGTATCTTCTTTAAAAGAATTACTTCCAGTTTTGGAGCCAGTTGCTCAATCAGGAAAACCTTTATTGATTATTGCTGAAGATGTTGACGGAGAAGCTCTTTCTACATTAGTAGTAAACAAATTAAGAGGTGCTCTTAAAATTGCTGCTGTAAAAGCTCCAGGTTTTGGAGACAGAAGAAAAGCAATGTTAGAAGATATCGCAATCTTAACTGGTGGAACTGTAATTTCTGAAGAAAGAGGTTATACTCTTGAAAATACAACTATCGAAATGTTAGGAAACGCAAAAAGAGTTTCTATCGATAAAGACAATACAACTATCGTAAGCGGTGCTGGTGAAGCTGATATCATCAAAAACCGTGTGAACCAAATTAAAGGTCAGATGGAAACTACTACATCTGATTACGATAAAGAAAAATTGCAAGAACGTTTGGCTAAATTAGCTGGAGGTGTTGCTGTTCTTTATGTTGGTGCTGCTTCTGAAGTTGAAATGAAAGAGAAAAAAGACAGAGTTGATGACGCTTTACACGCAACTCGTGCTGCTGTTGAAGAAGGAATCGTTGCTGGTGGTGGTGTAGCTTTATTAAGAGCAAAACTTGCTTTAGCTGACTTAAAAGCTGACAACGCTGATGAGGCTACTGGAATCCAAATCGTTTCTCGCGCTGTTGAAGCTCCATTAAGAACTATCGTTGAAAACGCTGGTCTTGAAGGCTCTGTTGTTGTGGCTAAAGTTTCTGAAGGAAAAGGTGATTTTGGATACAACGCAAAAACTGACGAATATGTAGACATGCTAACTGCTGGAATTATCGATCCTAAAAAAGTAACTCGTGTAGCTCTTGAAAACGCTGCATCTGTTTCTGGAATGATATTAACTACAGAATGTGCATTAATTGATATTAAAGAAGAAAATGCCGGAGGCGGAATGCCAATGGGAGGCGGAATGCCAGGAATGATGTAATTCGTTCTCTTCTTAAAAATTAAAAGCGCTAGATTTTTATCTGGCGCTTTTTTTTGTTTGCCACTAATTGCACTAATTTTCACGAATTAGTTTTTTCAATCTTTTGCGCATATTTTAATTTGCCACAGATTACACAGATTAAAATGATTTTTATTTTATGCAGATTTTAGATTATAAAAATTAATCTGCTTAAATCTGTAAAATCTGCGTGAAAAATTTCAGTGTACCTAACAAAGAAATCCTTTTAATCTGTGTAATCTGTGGCTAAAAAGAAAAACAATTCGTGGAAATTCGTGCAATTAGTGGCAACCCTTTTTTTATTTAACATTCTCTTTTTCTTTAAAAAATCTGTTATCAATACCTTTGCAACTTCACAATAACATTAAAAATGAAAAAGCATTTTACCTCACTCCTATCTTTAGTTTTTCTTTCACTTTCATTCTTTTTACAAGCCCAAAATAGCAAAGACAATTACGTTGTTTTAATTTCTATGGATGGATTTCGTTGGGATTATGGCAAAATGTATGATCTTCCGAATCTGAAACAAATTGAAAAAGAAGGCGTTCATGCCAAATCCATGAAACCATCTTATCCAAGCAAAACTTTCCCGAATCACTATTCGATCGTTACAGGGCTTTATCCGGATCATCACGGAATTATCAATAATGTTTTTTATGATGCCTCTTTGAATCAGTCTTTTTCTTTATCAAGTAATGCAAAAAATGATTCAAGATTTTATGGTGGAAATCCGATTTGGAATTTAGCTGAAGAACAAGGCGTAAAAACAGCCTCTTTCTTTTGGCCAGGTTCTGATATTGACAAAAGAAATCCGAGCTATTTCAAAAATTATGATGGCAAAGTTCCATACGGAGCGAGAATCGACACGGTTATGAAATGGCTACAGCTTCCAGAAAAACAGCGCCCTCATTTAGTGACTTTATATTTTGACGAACCTGATCATACAGGTCATAATTTTGGTCCGCTTTCGCCAAAAACTGAAAAAATGGTCATAAAAATGGATTCTATTATGGGAGAAATATCTAGAAAATTAGATCAGCTGCCTATTGGGAAACAAATCAATTTGATTATCGTTTCAGACCACGGAATGGCGACTATCAGCAACGACAAAAAAATAGCCGTGTTAGATTATTTAAAACCAGAATGGTTAGGTTATAAAGACGTAATTAACCCAATTATGAGTTTGCAGGCAAAACCTGGCTATCAAGATTCTATTGCCAATGCTTTGAAAAAAGTGCCTCATATTAAATTCTGGAAATCGACTGAGGTTCCAAAAAGATTGCATTATGGAACGAATCCGCGCGTACATGATTTTGTTATTGAAGCCAATAAAGGTTGGAGTTTAGTAAGCAAAGAAAGCACACATATAAATGGCGGAACGCATGGTTATGATAACGAAGAAAAAGATATGCATGCTATTTTTTATGCAAAAGGTCCTGCATTTAAAGTCAATAAAAAAGTAAAAACGTTTCAGAATGTTTCCGTTTATCCTTTGATTGCTCATATTTTAGGCTTGCAAGTGGGGGAAATTGATGGAAAGCTGAGCGATGTTGAGGATGCGCTACGCTAAAATTAGATAAATGTGGCAATTTGATAATTAGATAATTTGATGATGATTGTCACCCTGAGCGGAGTCGAAGGGCGCTCCAATTGGCACGTGGACTTCGACTCCGCTCAGTCTGACAAGCCTATAAACATAACAAACCCGACAGATTTTAAAAACCTGTCGGGTTTGTGTTTTATATACTTTGCGTAGACGCACTGCAGTGCGTCTCTACAGATACACGTTGTCAATATCATTATCTAATTATCAAATTGACACATTATCTCATTCTTAAGACACGACTTTATAAGTCGGATCTTCAATAATATTCACCTTAATAACCGCATCAGCATTTTTCAGCAATTGTCTGCAATCAGCACTTAAATGCTGTAGTTCTACTGTTTTATTAAGCAGACTGTACTTTTTAGTAATATTATTCAAAGCTTCAATTGCCGACATATCAGAAACACGGCTTTCTTTAAAATCAATTATAATATGCTCAGGATCGTTCTGAATATCAAATTTTTCTAAAAATACAGTTGTTGAACCAAAAAATAATGGCCCAAAAATTTCGTAATGCTTTACTCCGTTTTCATCGATATAATGTCTAGCGCGAATTCTTTTGGCACTTTCCCAAGCAAAAACCAAAGCCGAAATAATTACACCTATTAAAACTGCCAAAGCCAGATTATGCAACACAATTGTAATTAAAGCCACTAGAATTCCAACAAAAATATCATGTCGTGGCATTTTATTAATAATTCTGAAACTTGCCCATTCAAAAGTGGTAATAGCTACCATCATCATAACCCCTACCAAAGCTGCCATTGGCAATTTACCAATTACAGGCGCTCCAAAAAGTATGATAATTAAAATGGTCAAAGCCGCAATAATTCCCGAAAGTCTGGCTCTAGATCCTGCACCAAGATTTATTAGCGTTTGAGCAATCATCGGACAGCCACCCATTCCGTAGAAAAAACCGTTTAAAATGTTCGAGCTTCCTTGTGCGATACATTCTCTATTGCTGTTTCCACGAGTTCCTGTAATTTCATCAACTAAATTCAGCGTAAGCAAACCTTCAGTCAAACCAACAGCCGCAACAATTACCGAATACGGAAATATCACTTTTAAAGTTTCTAAAGAAAACGGAATATTCGGAATATGAAACGGAGGAAATCCGCCTTGAACCGAAGCGATATCTTCTACTGTTTTGGTTTCGATATTAAAAATAATTACCAAAGCAAAAACAACCATAATAGCTACTAAAGATGCAGGAACTGTTTTTGTTATTTTAGGAAAAACCAAAACAATCGCAATAGTCAAAGCTACCAAACCCAACATTATATAAAGTGGCGTTCCTTGAAGCCAAGAAACCTGTCCATTGATAACCGTTTTAAACTGTTCCAACTGCGACATAAAAATGACAACTGCCAAACCGTTTACAAAACCAAACATTACGGGTTGCGGAACTAATCTAATAAATTTCCCAAGTTTAAAAAGTCCAATACAGATCTGAACGATGCCACCAAGAGCTACAGCGGCAAAAACATATTCTATTCCGTGCGATTTCATCAAGGCGATCAAAACAATTACCGTTGCTCCTGCTCCGCCCGAAATCATTCCAGGCCTTCCACCAAAAATAGCCGTAACCAATCCGGCAATAAAAGCTGCATACAGACCAACTAATGGCGGAAATCCAGCCAAAATAGCAAACGACAACGATTCTGGAATCATAGTCATTGCTACAGTCAAACCTGCTAAAATTTCGTTTTTGTAATTGACTTTCTGGCTAAAATCGAAGAGTTGGAACGCTTTTTTCATGGCACAAAATTAGAAAAATAATATGCAAAAAAGCACAAACCTTTTCGTAATGAAAAAGCTGTAATTATTGTAGAAGTTAAACAGTGTAATTAAGTTAACTGTTCTAAAAGAAAAAGGAAAATTGAAAGTATAAAACCGAACATTTCTGCGTTTAATTTTAAATTAAAATATTACACAAAATACTTACAAAAAAAGAAAATACAGCTGCGTATTTTTACCTGATTTATATATTTTTTTTAAACATTATTCCAATCTTATGCAAGTATAGCCTAAACTAGAAACATGATTTACAACATTATCGTATTCCAAATCAACACCTTCAATCCTTAAAATTTTATCACAATCTTCCAGATCAAAATT
This sequence comes from Flavobacterium tistrianum, assembly GCF_003254545.1. Taxonomy (GTDB): domain Bacteria; phylum Bacteroidota; class Bacteroidia; order Flavobacteriales; family Flavobacteriaceae; genus Flavobacterium; species Flavobacterium tistrianum. The sequence continues at coordinate 181,919 of NZ_QJRH01000065.1, read as the reverse complement.
GATTTTATAATCTGGAAACTGATTTTGCATAACCGTCATGACATAATCCCGATCAGATTCTTTCTGAACATTTGTTTTAAAAATCTCCACGACCATATCGGCATCTTTTAAATCTTTAAACTGGTACATTTTTATTTTTATTAAAAAGAGTATAGAAATTCGAATTCAAAAATAAAGCAGAAGTGCTTATTTTAACAGCAATTTTATACCAATGGCGTATGATTTATACGAATGGCGTTGGTATAAATTTTTCTTTATAAATACCTACAAACTATATGATTGTATTATTTTTGCCGCTATGACAATTGCAAAAATCTACCAGAACTTTTTTCTACGAAACCTAATCGTAAATACGCTTGTTTATTTAGTTATTTTGGCCTGTATTTATGACGAAGTAAGACTCGACGGACATAGTTGGTCTTATATTCTCAGTAAAATTGCCATGGGATATTTTCCGTGCATTGTCTGGATTACGATTTTTAATATCTGCATCATCAAACCTTTTTTATTTCATAAAAGGTTTAAAATCTTTTTCACGCTTCTTGCGGCTTATTGGACTTGTTTTTATTTCTTCATGAATTGGTTCCTTCCGCTTGTCCAATTAGGAAATCTAAAAACGCTTCAGATTGTATCGCTTATTATAAACGGCTGTTTTTTTTATTTCCTGCATATCGTGATTAGCAAAAAAATGAGTCAGGCAGATAAAGATATTATGAATTTCAAATCGGAACTTTCGTTTTTAAAACAGCAATTGAATCCGCATTTTTTATTGAATGCTATGAATAACCTTTACGGAGAAGCTTTATTAGAACCAGAAAAAGTTCCAGATCGAATACTGAATCTCTCAGATTTGCTGCGTTATCAGATAGAAGCTTCTAAGAAAGATTTTGTTTTAATGCAGGAAGAAATTGCCTTTATCAAAAAATACATTGAATATTATACGTTTAGAAACGAAAGACTTGCTGTAACGCAAAAAATTGAAGGTGTTCACGACCAAATCGAGATTCCGCCTTTGTTCTTTCTGCCTTTGGTAGAAAATGCAGTGAAGTTTTCTGCCGAAACTGCAGAACCTTTTATCAATCTTGATTTGAAGGTAAATTGCCGAAGCGTTGTTTTTACTTTAAAAAACAACTATCTTGATTCGGGATCACGTCTTTCGAGCACAGGAATTGGAATTGAAAACCTAAAAAGACGTCTAGAAGTATATCGTCTAAAACACGATTTGAGCTGTAAAAAAGAAAAAGATATCTTTATCGTAAAATTGAGTATATGGCACTTACCTACCGCTGTCTAATAATCGATGACGAGTCGCCGGCGCATAAAGCCTTGATTTCGCACATCTCAAAATTTGACGAACTGGAACATTCTGGAAGCGCTTTTAATGGTATGGAAGCCATAAAACTGCTCAACGAAAACCAATACGATATTATTTTTCTCGACATTAATATGCCTGTAATTTCGGGTGTTGAATTGATGGAACTGCAACCCAAACGCCCCATTACAATTGTGACAACGGCTTATTCTGACTTTGCGCTTTCGGCTTATCAAAACGATGCGATAGATTATTTAATGAAACCTATTTCGTTTGATAAATTCTCAAAAGCAATAGAAAAAGCCAAAACGTATCATTCGGGAAATAACCTAAAAAAGGAAAACACCACAGACCAAAAAGTGCTTTCTTACCGCTCTAACGGACAAGTAATTGAAACGCCTCTTTCTGATATTTTATACATTGAAAGTTTGGGTAATTACATGAAATTGTACAATTGCAAACTAAAATCTCCAATCGTCATTTACGGTTCGCTTGCGAGCATAAGTGCCGAAATTGATTGTGCACACTTTCTCCAAGTGCATCGATCTTATATTGTAAATACAACTAAAATTTCTGCTGTAACTGCCAAAAATCTTACCATGTCTAATGGAGATATTGTTCCTGTGGGAAGGAAATATCAGATTCTGCTAAACAAGTTGCCAATTAGATAATTTGTCAATTTAGATAATTTTTAAAAAGCTCAACTTTTTTAAGTAGGCTTTTTTGTTTTTTATGGGTTTTAAAAAATACGTAGAAGTACTTGGTGTTGAGTTTTAATTTATTGATATAATTGTTTGAAAATAAATTTGTTGAATTATGGATTTCCGTAATATTTGAACTCAAAAAAAAGTCAAATTTGCTTTTGACAAACACTTAACTAACAACCAAAATAAAATATGATGAATTTTAACACTCCCGAAATAAATGGCTTTATAAATGATTATGTTAGCAAATTACGCCAGGGAACAGCAACTATATTTGTTGGAGCTGGCATGTCTAAATCTGCAGGTTTTGTTGACTGGAAAGGTTTATTGAGAGATTTAGCAACAGAATTGGGTTTGGAAATTGACGATGAACCAGATTTAATTTCTATTGCACAATTTCATAAAAATAAAAATAATAACAGAAATCGAATTGATGAAAAAATCGTCAATGAATTTATAGATGCTGATATTGAGACAGAAAACCATCGCATAATTGCTAGATTACCTTTTAACACAATTTGGACAACAAACTATGACGATTTAATTGAAGATGCTCACGACAAAATTTCAAAAAGAGTTGATATAAAAAGTGAAGTAGACGATTTATTTATTAATAAAGATAATAGGGCGTGTATATTATACAAAATGCATGGTGATAAAGATAAACCAACTAAAGCAATTTTATTAAAAGAAGATTACGAAAAATATTATTACACTCATGAGCCATTCGTTTCAATTCTAAATTCTGAATTAATCACTAAATCATTTTTATTTATAGGATTTAGCTTTACAGATCCAAATATAAATTACGTTTTTGGTAGATTAACGCATCGATATAGTGATAGAAGCAAAGATCATTATTGTATAATGAAGAGAACATCTTTGAGCGATTGGAACAATAATGAAGTTAAATTTCAATATGAAAAAATAAAACAAGATTTGTTTATCAAAGAACTTGCTCGCTATAAAGTACAAACAATTTTTATTGAAAACTATAATGAATTAACTTCAATACTACAAGAAATTGAAAAAAGATATAATTCACATTCCATATTTATTTCAGGAAGCGCTCAAGAATATGGAGATTTTACTCCCCTTGAAGCGCAAAATTTCATACATCTACTTTCAAAAGAAATTATTAAAGCAAATTTAAGAGTTGTGAATGGTTTTGGTCTTGGCGTAGGCAGTGCAATAATAAATGGTGCACTCGATGCTATTTATTCAAATCCAAAAAAATATACAGAAAATCAATTGTTATTAAAACCTTTTCCGCAATTCCAATCAGGTGGAAAGACATTAGACCAGCTTCGGGAAGAATATCGGCACAATATGATATCCCAAGCAGGTATTATACTTATAATCTTTGGAAATAAACAAATTGATAATGACATTCTAAATGCAGATGGCGTTAAAAAAGAATTTGAAATAGCCATGTCGAAAGGTTTAATACCTATCCCCATTCACTATACTGGCTATATCGCTAAAGAAATTTTTGAAGAAATATCTAATCAATTTGATAAATATCATTTATCTGAAGAGATATTTAATGATATAAAAAAAATTAAAATTGAAAAAGACAACTTAGAAAATGCTGCAATTAACATAGTTTCAATCATCAAAAAAATAATAAAATAATGGGAAGAAAAATTTTTGTTTCGTATAAATATGCTGATACCAGTGTAAAAGACTTAAATATTTATGAAGAAGATTTTTTTGGCAGAAAAATGAAGGTTCAGACTAAAGCTCGTCATTATGTTGATAAATTATCCCTAAAATTAGAATTGGGGGATAATATTTATAAAGGAGAAGATGATGGCGAGAGCTTAGCAAACTTTTCAGATGAACATATTGCTTCAAAGCTTAGAGATAAAATTTATGATAGTACAGTTACTATTGTCCTTGTTTCTAAGGGAATGAAAAATGTTTTTGAAACAGAAAAAAATCAGTGGATGCCTTGGGAAATCTCTTATTCTCTCAAAGAAATAACACGAAATGGCAGAACAAGTTGTTGCAATGGAATGTTAGCTGTTGTATTACCAGATGAATGGGGTAGTTATGAATATTACATTACTAACAATTCTACTTGTAATTGTCGTTCATTAAATAGCGATTTCCTCTTTAAAATATTGAGTAACAACATCTTAAATGAAAAAAATCCAATTACAACTAAATGTAGTGATGGAAGCACAATTTATCATGGCGATAGTAGCTATATCCAATCGATAAAATGGGAAGATTTTGTTGACAATATAAAATACTATTTAGATAAGGCAATAGAGATTAGAGACAAAAAAGAAAATTATAATATAACCAAAAATTTAAGATAGACATGAGTTTTATTTCAGAATCACAACTTAGAAATCAAAGGCGATCTATAAAAACTTTTCAAAACTTAAGTGAAAGTTTAAAATCTTACAAAAATGAAAGTACTACTTACAAAACAAAAATATTTTTATCTCACAAACATGACGAAGGAGAAAAATTAGAAGGTGCTATTTCTTTATTAAAGAATTTCGGTGTAGATGTATATGTAGATTGGTTAGACGAGGGAATGCCTAAAAAAACTTCTGGACAAACTGCAGTAAGAATAAAGCAAAAAATTAAAGAAAATCATAAATTTATACTATTAGCAACTGAAGAGGCAATTAATTCAAAATGGTGTAATTGGGAATTGGGCTTAGGTGACGCTGAAAAATATATTGAACATATAGCCATTTTACCTATTGAAAAAGATCACATTAGTTTTTCCGGTAGCGAATATTTACAAATATACCCTTACATTTATCAAATAGATTATGCACAAACCTTTAAAGGGACATATAGATCATCAGGAACTTACGTTGTTTATCCTGAAATAAACGGGAACAACAAGGTAATTCCTATATCTGAATGGTTAAGAAATAGATAATTCGCAGTACAAATGCGAACTAATACAAACAAAAAAAAGAGACTTTCTCACAAAAGTCTCTTTTTTCCATTTTTATACTATTTTATAAAATCCTATTTCTCTTTAAGCAACTTTTCCAAATAAGAAATCTTCTCTTTTTCAGATTCTAATAAACGCTCATAAAGTTTCTTATTTTCATCATAAGCTTCAATCAACTTATCGATTGGATTGAATGAACAATTATTATTTTGACCAAATGCACCATTACTATTTGCAAAATTAGGTTCGTTAAAAGTATTAAAGTAATTGAATACTCCTTCATCACTAAAATTCTTAATAGTCTCTGCAGAAACGCCTAAAACTTCGGCAATTTTATTTAGTTTTTCGTCATCGATGGTTTCACTTCCCTCAATATTAGAAACAGATTGCTGGCTTACTCCAATAGAAATAGCAAGCGCTTCTTGTTTCATACCTCTAAGCTCTCTAATTCGGCTGATATTTCTGCCGATATGTTTTGGTTTTGTTGCTGTGCTCATAATTCAAAGATATTTAAAATTCTTTAAAGTTTTTTATTTCATTAAAACACCTTTCTATCAAACAAAAGTATCGTTTTTCGCACAACTAAAAAAGCATCGGTCTTCTCTTTTTGTACTAAATCTAATACAAGACCAAAATCCCGTAGCGCGAGTAATTACAGGGTTTCTAAAACTATGATGATTATCCAAATTCGCGATTTTGTTAATTATTTTCTTAAAAAAAATGACAAACTAAGAAACTTTTCTTACTTAATTATTTAAATTCGCGCCAACCAAACCACTAAGCTACTTACGAGCCAATGAACATTTTTAATTTTTTTAGAAGATCAGATACAAAATGTCCGAGATGTCTTGGAAAAAGATTTGTTGATTGGGATGATATCCGCCGTTTAAACCGCCAATTAAAATGGGTTCCCGCGCCATGCGCGTATTGCGATGCAACAGGAAGAGTCCCCAAAGAAATGCTTTCTAAAGTTTCTGTTGACTGCATGTACCTCACCATAGATTTACCAGAATCTGTAATAGAAAAAATAAAAGAAGGCGATCTAGAAACAATCGAAAAAGGAAAACAACGCGAACTTTTTGTAGATCATCTTATACAATATGCAGAGCATCATTACATCACTCAAAATCTAGATGCCGAAAGCATTGCTAATTTGTATTTGGAATTTGAGGCAGAAAAAGCTCCTTTTGCTGTTACCAAAGAAGAATTAATAAAATACATTCAAGGTGTAATCGAATTAAAGAAATCGACATCAAAATAACCTTTGCAACTCTAAACTTTACCCCTCTGAACCTCTGCACCTTTGTACCTTTCAAAAAAAAACAGGTATAAATACCCATAGTCATACTATTAATTTGTGCTAATATTGTTTAGAATAATTTTTAGTTTAGGCAAGGTTTTCTAATAGAGAGCTTTTTAATTTTTTGTCACTTTTTTTTTGGAACAGAAAGTGGAATTTCAAATCGCTGGTACCGATTAGAAATTTCACTTTTTTTTGTTTTTAAACGTGATGTTTTTTTTTACCGCAAAGAACGCAAAGGGTTACGCAAAGTTCGCTAAGTTTTTCTCTCGCAGATTTAGCAGATCTAAGAGATTTTGTTTTATCTGCTTAATCTGCAAAATCTGCGGGAAAACTATGTTGCCACAAAGCTTTGCGAACTTTGCGGTTTTATTAAGTCTCGCATTAAAAATTCTTAGCGTACTTTGCGTTAAAAAAAAATTAACCGCAAAGAGCGCAAAGGGTTATGCAAAGTTCGCTAAGTTTTTCTCTCGCAGATTTAGCAGATCTAAGAGATTTTGTTTTATCTGCTTAATCTGCAAAATCTGCGGGAAAACTATGCTACCACAAAGCTTTGCGAACTTTGCGGTTTTATTAAGTCTGCATTAAAAATTCTTAACGCTCTTTGCGTTAAAAAACATTAACCGCAAAGAGCGCAAAGGGTTACGCAAAGTTCACTAAGTTTTTTTTTGAGATTTTTGTGAGGACACAAAGCTTTGCGAATTTTATTTCAACATAGCCCGTGGTTTCAACCACGGGGACACAATTATATCCCAATTCATCTCTGGACATCCCCGCAGTTGAAACCACGGGCTATATTTGAATATTAGATGGTAATTATTTTTTCCAAACATAAAGTTCGCAAAGTTCGTTTATGTCTAGCTTTGCGAACTTTTAAGCTTTTATTACTTCTTGCATTAAAAATTCTTAGCGCACTTTGCGTTAAAAAAACATCACTCTTATAAACCTCTGTTCCTTTGCACCTCTGCTCCTTTGCACCTAAGAAAAAAGCCTTATTTTTGCAATCTGTAAAAGCCACGAAATTAAGTCCGCATGACTAGAGAACATTATATTCCGTTTAACAAAGAATTTTTATTGGAACAGCAAATTGCTGCCTTTGCTGAAGATTCGCAAAAGGTTGGTGATTTTAAGAAGTTATTCGAAATTATCGAACACTATTACCATTACGAATCTTTTAATCTTAACCGAAACCTAAAACAGCATTATGCGCTCTACGATCCCGATTTAAGCGAAAAAGAACGCGAACAGTTTATCAATAAAAGCAATTTTCCTGTTTTTAAAGAAACGTTGCTGAAAGTTCTCGAACGTGGCAATTACTATAGAATTAATCAGAAAGCCTTAAACGACGCCTTTAACGAATCTGATTTGATTGGATTAAATCTTGCGATCGATTTTAATGCTTTCAAAGATTTTGAACTCTATGCGCGTGGCCATCATAAAGCAAAAGAGAAGGTCAAAAAATACTTTTTCTGGACCAAAGAAGTCGAAATCGAATATTATGACCGAGTGCTGATTTATCTTAATTACAGCGATGCAGATTACCTAAAAGAAAAGAAAGTCAAATTAGGAAAAATGCCAATTGATCCAGGTTCTATTGCCTTGAAAATCTTTAAGCGTGTTCCTAAAAACGATCTTGAAACCATCTTTCCAAATGCAATTCCGAAAATGTCTCTTAAGGACAAATTGCTGCTTTGGGTTCCGGGTGTTTTTGGTGGACTTTCGTTATTAAGTGCCAAAGTAATTCCAGTCTTAATCAATATGTATGAAGCGTATCAAACAGGCGAAACAATCGATTTACTCAACAGCAAAACTTCCTTAAATCAAGGTTTAATTGCGTTGGGAATCTTGGGAGCTTATTGTTTCCGTCAATACAATAATTTTATAAACAAGAAAATCAGGTATTCTAAAACACTTTCAGATAGTTTGTATTTTAAGAATATTGGAAATAACAGCGGTGCTTTTTATTCTTTACTAAATTCTTCTGAAGAAGAAGCTTTAAAAGAAACTATTCTTGCTTATACATTTTTGCACGAAAGTGAAGATTCTTTAACAGCCGAAGAACTAGACCAACAAATAGAATCTTGGTTTGAAACCAAACTAAATACCGATTTGGATTTTGATGTAAACGATGCTTTGTTGAAATTAAAAAGCATAGCACTAGGAATAGAAACAAACGGAAAATGGAACGTGATTCCGTTAAACGAAGCGCTTATTACAATTGATGAGCTTTGGGATAATGTTTTTCAGTACAATCAGAAAGTAGATTCTTTAAAATGCTAAAAATGTATACTTATAAATGTTCTTGCTGCGGAGAAGTTTTTGACGAAATGCCTTTATGTTTCGGTAACGAATTTCCTGCTTATTATTTTACAATTCCGCCAGAAGAGAGAGAAAAACGAGTTGAATTTGGAGGAAGTTGGTGTTATGTAGATGAAGAACATTTTTTTCATCGAGGAAGATTGACAATTCCGATAATTGATTACCATGAAGATTTGGCTTTTAATGTTTGGACCACAATAAGCGAAGGTAATTTCTGTCTTCGAATGGATTTATGGGAAGATCCAAACCGAGTAAATCAAGAACCTTATTTTGGTTGGATGCAGACTGATGTTCCTACTTACGGCAAAACCATATCTTTAAAATCAATTGCCATTGAACAAGGCTTAGGATTAATTCCTGAAATAAAAATGATTGAAGAAAATCATCCTTTAACCTTAGATCAAGAAAACGGAATTACCTTAAAAAAAGCCATTTCGATTGTTGATGAAATAATGAAAATACAGCACGGTAAAAGCTAAAAGAAATTTTATTAGATTTACGCATCTAACCTTAAAACCACAAAAATGAGAACATTAGATCAATGGTTTGCAGAATATGCCGTAAGTCATCAGAACCCGACCAATAAAGCGATTCACTACATTTGCGTTCCCGCAATTTTCTTTTCTATCGTTGGATTGTTAATGAGTATTCCTAGCGGAATTATTGCCAATACTTTAAACTTAAATTTGCCTATTATCGAAAACTGGGCTTTTGTTGTTTTGCTTTTTGTTTTGGTTTTCTACATCAGATTATCGGTTGCAATGGCGGTTAAAATTGCTTTGTTTTCGGGAATCTGTTTAGTCCTAAATTATTATATCGGACAAGTTGTTCCGTTGTGGGCATTTTCAATCGGCGTTTTCGTCATTGCTTGGATCGGACAATTTTATGGACATAATATTGAAGGTAAAAAACCTTCTTTCTTAAAAGATCTTCAGTTTTTATTAATTGGTCCTGCTTGGGTTGTAGAGAATTTGTTTTCTAGGAAATAGTGATTTTTGGAAACTGACAAATTAGAACTAGGAGCAAACATTAGAAATTTAGATAGAAGGACAAAATAAAATTTGTCCTTTTTTATGAATAAAATATACTTTGAATATTTTTCTATATTAGCTGAATAAACTAAACTGAAAAATGAGAAAATTCTTCATAGTAATTACTTCCGTAATTTTACTTTCTTCATGCAAGCAAACAGATACTAAAAATGTTCAAAATAAAGAGACAACAAAGAAAGACAGCGCCAAAGTTGAAAGTTCTTCACAAACTGCACAATCAAATTCTGATTTATTAGAACAATTTTCTAAAAACAAAAATGAAATTGTTCTAAAATTAAAAACATTGCCCAATAAAGAAGCTGGAAACGCACTATACGAAAAGTATATTGAAGCAAACAATACTTTGTTGCGACAGATAGCCGAAAAAGAATCTGGAATATTGGATAAATTTTACAATGAAGATGAAGCTGATAAAAAAGCTGTAAAGCTTTTGGGTGAGAATCTTAATAAGCATCAATTAGAGTTTTGGGAAATTGGGGAAGGATATGTCGAAATAGAACCTGTACATGATTTTTATTATAGAATTTTCAAAGATTACGTAACGAGCGATTACAAAGATTATCTGTACTTAAAAAGTGAAGAAAACAAAACACTATATTCTGCAGATGCTGGACTTGTAATCTCTTTTAAAGATTTGGGAGACAGAGTAATTTCGTGGGAAAATTTCATGACCAAATATCCAAATTCAAGCTTGATAACATCTGTAAAAGAACAGTACAAAAATTATCAAATGGATTATCTTGTTGGTCAGGACAATACACCGACTGCAGAGCGAGCAACAGATGAAAATTATATTTACCCAGAAAACATTCAGGAATTTAACCGATTCATGAAAAAATATCCAAAAAGCCCAACTGTTCCTCTCATTAACTTGTTTATGGAAAATTTTAAAAGCGAGAGTATTTTTGATTTATTAAGAGCTGAACAGGATAAATTGTAAATCTGAAGTAGAAACACATTTAACAACCAACAATCTAAATATGGAAAATAAAAACCAACCTATAACATTTGTTTTTTGGATAGTAGCCATCATTTTAGGCGTAACTTTATACAAGCAATTTGATTTTAAGAATCTAAAATTTGAGAATCCAGCAATGGCTGTTATTTATGGTATTGTCTTTTTATTTTCGGTTTATTATATCATTAAAAATTCTGGAAAGAAGCAGTGAAATAAAAACCGTGACGTTTATCAGACATCTATCCTGCTTGAGTTAATATGCCTGATATAGTTATTATAACCTAGTTAATATCAAACGAAAGCCAAAATTTCACATAAAAAAATAATCAAAAAACTGCAGAATGGAATTGAATTTTAAAGATTTCCCTAAACTGATTACCGAAAGATTAGTATTAAGAAATATTGAAAACACTGATGTTGCTTTAATTCATAAATTACATTCTGATGCAATTGTAAATGCTTTTGTTGGAAGAGAGAATTCTTCAAGCTTAAAAAAAGCAGAAGAATATATAATCAAAATGCAAAATTTAATTACGAAAAATGAATGCATTTATTGGATTATAACTGAAAAAGGAAATAACGATCTAATTGGTTCAATTTGCTTATGGAATTTTGATATTGAAAATGAAATTGTAGAAATAGGATATGAAATGTTGAGTGAATTTCAAGGCAAAGGAATAATGACTGAAGCAATCAAAAAAGTAATAGAATATGCGTTTGAAAAAATAAAAGCAAAAATAATAACTGCTTTTCCATCTTCTGATAATATCAATTCTGTATCAATATTAAAAAAAATGAACTTTGAATTGGAGAATAAAAAATATAATAATACCCATGAGAATATAAAAAATCTGGTAACTTATACTTTAAGAAATAGTCCAATTAATAACTAGACGAAAATATTTAAAATCTTCGAATCATAAAAAAGCCTGAGAACTTAAATTCTCAGGCTTTTTAAATTTTATAGTGACCCCGGAGGGGTTCGAACCCCCAACCCTCAGAGCCGAAATCTGATATTCTATCCAGTTGAACTACGAGGTCAGTTTATTTATGATTTTAGATTATAGATTTTAGATTGCTGATTGGAATCTAAAATCTACAGTCTAAAATCTAAAATTATTTTTTACGAAAGTAATTTCTTTACAATTGTAGAAATGGTTTTTCCTTCAGCAGTTCCGCCTAATTGAGCAGATGCCAATCCCATTACTTTACCCATTGAAGCAATTCCAGAAGCTCCTGTTTCAGCAATGATTTTTGCTACTACAGCTTCTACTTCTTCTTCGCTTAATTGTGCTGGTAAAAACTTCTCGATTACAGCAACTTGAGCCAATTCTGGTTCTGCTAAATCTGGACGATTTTGCTCTGTAAAGATTCTTGCGCTTTCTTTACGAGTTTTAACCAATCTCTGAAGTAATTTAATCTCTTCATCTTCAGACAAATCTTCTTTAGATCCTGAAGCTGTTGATGCTAATAATAATTCAGATTTTACAGCTCTTAAAGCTTCTAATGCTACTGTATCTTTTGCTTTCATGGCCGTTTTGATCTCGTCCATGATTTGTGTTTGTAAACTCATGTTTATATTTTATTTAAAATAAGCTAATGCTTATTAATTGATATATTGATTTGGCTCTTCGACTTCACTCAGGGTGACAATAAGATTCACTTTAAAAACCTATTTAGAAAGTCAAATTTTGAAATTCTGTGCGAAGATAAAAAAAATAACCCGAAAATTAAATCCAATTTTCGGGTTACCTAATATTATGATTTTAAAAATTAATCTACGTTATCGTGCAAAAATGAATTGTTAGAACGTAACTGCAAATCATTATTACTGTCTGTTCCAACAGAGATTCTAGAATTTGTAGTATTAGACTGAGAATTAGACAAATCTATTCCTAATCTTTTGTAAGCAGGCTCTTTTTCCAACTCATCGATTCTAGAAACATTGTTATGGAATTTATAGTTAAATTCTTTTAGTTTCTTTCTTCTTTCTTCTGCTCTTAAGCGCAATGTTTCTTCAATAGTTAATTCTAAAGGAGAAACTTCAGAAGTTGTTGTAATATCTGGCTGACTTGCAAAATCAGGTCTTGCTTTCAACGTGATGTTTAATTCCTCTGGAATTGTAGGTTCAACAACTTTTTCAACCGGTTTAGAAGCCAATAAATCATTTTCAACTTCCATATATTCTTCTAGAGAATATTTAATAATTCCGTTATCTGAAACTTCAGTTACAGGAACAAATTGTACTGGATCGTTTACTTTAATATCACGAGTTTCATTTGTCAATTCGAACAGAACTCTGTTATCTTCTACAACTGGCTCTCTTTTTACAGGCTCTTGCTTAAACAAAGGAAGGTCAAAAGAGAAAGTTGTTTGTTCCTCTTTTTCAAAAACTCTTTGTTGTTGCACTGGCTGGAATGGCTGTTGTTGCTGCACTTGCTGAACAGCTGGTGTTTCAGGAGATGAAATTGTAAAATCGATATCTGTAATTGGCGAAACAATTTCGAAAGTTACGTCTAGATTTTTGATAAACTCAGACATCACCACTAACTCTTCCTGATTGATTGCTGGAGCAACAGCTTGTGCAGTTGGAGTAAATGTTTCGTCGTCGTCAATTAAATCAAAAACAACTTTATCTTCCACTTTTGTTGTTGGTGTATCAACAGTTAGGTCAAAAGAAGCAAGCGGTTTATTCGTTAAATTATGAACACTTCTTTGCTCATCCTCCAACGTATGAATGATTTTCTTTGGTTCTGTATTTACAATTTCATTTTGTTGTTCTACATCAAAACCTGTAGCAATAATAGTTACTGCAATAGCTTCACCAAGAGTTTCGTCTTCACCAACCCCCATAATGATATTTGCATTGTAACCAGCTTCAGCTTGAATGTGATCATTGATTTCTCCAATTTCGTCAAGAGTAATCTCATTAGTTCCAGAAACGATAAGCAACAATACGTTTTTGGCACCCGTAATTTTATTGTCATTTAACAAAGGAGAATCTAACGCTGAAACAATAGCATCTTTAGCTCTGTTGTCGCCTTCAGCCACAGAAGATCCCATAATTGCAGTTCCGCTGTTTGCTAAAACAGTTTTTGCGTCACGTAAATCGATATTTTGAGTATAGTGGTGCGTAATTACTTCGGCAATACCTCTAGAGGCTGTTGCCAAAACTTCATCCGCTTTAGAGAATCCTGCTTTAAAACCAAGATTTCCGTATACTTCTCTTAATTTATTATTGTTGATTACAATTAAAGAATCGACCTGCTTACGCAATTTCTCAATTCCAATAATAGCTTGCTCCTGACGCACTTTCCCTTCAAATTGAAACGGAATGGTCACGATACCAACTGTTAATATTTCTCTCTCTTTTGCTAATTGAGCAATTACCGGAGCTGCACCAGTTCCAGTTCCTCCACCCATACCAGCAGTAATGAATACCATCTTAGTATTCTTATCCAACATTTTTTCAATATCCGAAATACTTTCGATAGCCGACTGCTGTCCAACGTCTGGATTTGCTCCTGCTCCTAGCCCTTCAGTTAAATTAACTCCTAACTGAATTTTATTGGGTACTGAACTATTTTGAAGCGCTTGCGAATCGGTATTACAAACGATAAAATCTACGCCTTTAATACCTTGTTTGAACATGTGGTTAATTGCGTTACTTCCGCCCCCACCTACACCTATTACTTTGATTACATTTGATTGATTTTTTGGTAAATCAAATGAAATACTTCCAAATTCTGAGTTGCTCATCATCTTTTTGGTTTTTTGAAATTCTTATTAAGTACATTTTTTACTTCTTGACTTGGGGCAAGAAATAATCCTTCTCTTTTTATTATTCTGCGTTGTCTAAAAATTCTTTGATTTTGTCGACATATCGATCAAAAAATGATCTTCTTATTTTTGTTTCGGTAGATTCATTTTTAGGCGCCCTTTGACTTACGGTTTCTCTAGGCTCTTCAATGGTTTCTACTTTCTCAACGTAGTTTTCTTCAACTTCGTATCGCTGCACTGGTGGAGCAGTTCTGTAAACAACTTTTGGCTGTTCTTGAACCATTTCCAATCTAACAGCACTTTGCGAACTGTTTTCGATACTGTTCATTACTAATCCTACTGCAGTTGCAAATAGCGGGCTAGAGATTTCTTCACTAGAGTTTCCTGCCAAATGCTCGTTAGGATAACCAATTCTAGTATCCATTCCTGTAATGTATTCTACCAGCTGTTTAATGTGTTTTAATTGTGCACCACCACCAGTTAAAACAATTCCAGCGATTAATTTTTTACGAGGATCTTCGTGTCCATAAGCTTTAATTTCTGCAAAAACCTGTTCTACTATTTCCACAACTCTTGCATGGATAATTTTAGATAAGTTTTTAAGCGAAATCTCTTTCGGCTCTCTTCCTCTTAAACCTGGAATAGAAACAATCTCGTTATCTTTATTTTCCCCTGGCCAAGCAGATCCGAATTTTATTTTTAGAAGCTCAGCTTGTTTTTCGATAATCGAACATCCTTCTTTGATATCATCTGTAATTACGTTTCCTCCAAAAGGAATTACTGCTGTATGACGAATGATACCGTCTTTGAAAATAGCTAAATCTGTTGTTCCGCCCCCGATATCGATAAGCGCAACACCAGCTTCTTTTTCTTCCTGACTTAAAACAGCATCAGCCGAAGCCAATGGTTCTAATGTTAAACCAGACAATTCAATTCCTGAACTCTGAATACATCTTCCAACATTTCTGATTGAAGAGGCCTGACCAACTACAACGTGAAAACTAGATTCTAATCTTCCGCCATACATTCCGATTGGCTCTTTAATTTCAGATTGCCCATCGATTTTAAATTCTTGCGGTAAAACGTGAATTATTTCTTCTCCCGGTAACATCGCCAGTTTATTCACCTGATCAATTAGGAGCTGAATATCTTTTTCGCCAATTACTTCTTCAGGATTATTTCTGCTGATGTAATCAGTATGTTGAATACTTCTGATGTGCTGTCCGGCAATACCCACAACCACATCTTTGATTTTGTATCCTGAATTATTTTCTGCTTCGAGAATCGCTTGCTGTATCGATTGTATCGTCTGCGTAATGTTGTTTACTACTCCTCTGGCAACACCCAAACTTTTGGATTTACCAATGCCCAAAATCTCCAACTTACCATATTCATTTTTTTTGCCAATCATGGCAACGATTTTGGTTGTTCCAATATCTAGACCTACTGCAATGTTATCTTTTTCCATTTTCTATTATTTAGTGCAAACTACTTGTTCCGTAAACCTAAGGTCAATTTTTTTGTATTTGTATAACGAACTATCTAAAACCGCTTTTTGAAAGAAGGCTTTATAGTTTCTAAATTTCTTATCAACATTCATCGTTCTTCCAAAATCTATGAAGTAATCATAGTTACGATTAAACATTTTTAAGCTTCCATTCGGCATAATCTCTATAGCAATGATGTTTTTTTTCAAAAACGCATCGTCATAAATTGTGCGAAATAAAGCTGCTAAATCTTCGTTATTTTTTTCATTTATTGCCCCTGAAACAAGAGGAACTCTTGCAGTGAAATTGTCCGACAAGGGCATTTTATTACCCTCATAGTCAATATAAAAAGAAACGCCGCCATCATAAACTCTTGCTATGGGCGTCTTCTGTTTTACTACTGCTTTTAGAACTCCATCGATACTTACAAAAACATTTGACTTCTCAATCATGTCTTGCGTATCGAGGGTTTTCTCTATCTTATTCAAATCTACTTCATCTTTTCTAATACTGGAAGCGTCTCTTTTATTTTCTATCAACAATTTATTAACCGTTTCTGGCTTCACAAAAAGCGTATTTTCTCCTACAAAAACAACCATCGATTTTTTCAATTTTCGATCGCCATTTCGATGTTGAGCGAAAGAATATAGAAACAAAACCAGTCCGAAAATAAGTACTAATCTGATATTTATCCAATTAAATATTTTCATTTAAAACCTTTTTAATTGACGGAACCATTTCTCCCAGATCACCAGCTCCAATTGTTACAATAATAGGTGCATCGCTGGCTTTAATTTCACCCAATAAATCTTCTTTTGCAACAATTTTTTTGTTCGTATTTGTCATTTTACCCAAAAGCCACTCAGAAGTAACTCCTTCCATTGGAAGCTCTCTAGCAGGGTAAATATCCATCAAAAACACTTCATCAAACTGCGATAAGCTTTCGGCAAATCCGTCAACAAAATCTCTTGTTCTGCTAAACAAATGAGGCTGGAAAATTGCTAAAACTTTCTTTCCTGGATAAAGCTCTCTAACTGCTTGATGAACAGCATTTATTTCTGTTGGATGATGTGCATAATCATCAATATATACTAAATTTTCGCTCTTAATCTGATACGAAAAACGTCTTCTGATTCCGTTGAATGAAGCAATGGCTTTTGCAATGGAATCGGTCGGGGTGCCGAAAGTTTTAGCCATCGCAATAGCCATCAATCCATTCATTAAATTGTGTTTTCCAGGCAATCCGAAACGTAAATCTTTCATAATTTCTGATGGCGTCTGCACATCAAAAACATAAGCTCCATCTTCTATTCGAACATTATAAGCCTTATATACAGCATCTTCATTTATAGCACATTGAACACCATCTAAAGGCAATTCCTTGGTTATAAAAAGATGATTTTTATCTTCTACTTTGGCAGCAAATTCTCTAAAAGAAGCTTGAATTGCATCGCTAGTTCCATAGATATCCAAATGATCCGCATCCATAGAAGTCACACAAGCAATATCTGGACGCAAATGCAAAAACGATCTGTCAAATTCATCTGCTTCGACAACTGTTACCGTTTTACCGCTTCCGATTAAATTCGAATTGTAATTTTCAACAATTCCTCCAATGAAAGCTGTTACATCAGCACCGCTTTGAAACAAAATATGTCCCAAAATACTTGACGTTGTTGTTTTTCCGTGTGTTCCAGCAACTGCAAAACAGAAAGTATCTCTACTTATAATTCCGAGAACTTCGGCACGTTTTTTAACCTCAAAATTTCTTTCAATAAAATAATTCCACTCAGAATGTGTTTTTGGAACCGCTGGCGTATAGATTACAAGCGTATTTTCAACGTAATAATCACCTGGAATTAAATTAATATTATCTTCAAAATGAATATCAATACCACTTTCAATCAATTCATTAGTTAGCATAGAAGGCGTTTTATCGTAACCTGAAACTTGTTTTCCAATAAACTTGAAATAACGAGCCAGAGCACTCATTCCGATACCTCCGATACCAATAAAATAAACGTTTTGTATTTGATTTAAATTCATTTTCTTTATTTATAAAAATATTCTAATACTTTATCTCCTAACTCTGAAATGATGCAAACTCCAACTATAATCATCATTAACAATAAAATATCTTTTATCGATTTTTTGAAATACTTTTTATTCTTTTTATAATCGTAGTAATAAGCTACAACTATTAAAATAACGAACAGAAAAAAAATAATTAAAACATACTTCATATTATTTAATCAACTTCACAATTTCTGCTACAATATCTTGTGTAGCCTTTGGTTTTGCCAATTTCTTAATGTTATCACTTAATTGTTTCTGCTTTCCTGAATCTTTCAGCAGCGCTTCAAAAACAATGCTAAACTGACTGTCAAGCTCAGATTCTTTCAACAAAATCGCACCTTTTTCATCTACAATTGCTTGCGCATTTTTAGTTTGGTGATCCTCAGCTACATTAGGAGATGGAATAAAAATTACCGGTTTTCCAACAATACATAATTCTGACACCGACGAAGCACCTGCACGTGAAATTATGACATCTGAGGCTGCGTAAACAAAATCCATTCTTTCAATAAAATCAACCACTTTTACATTTGGCTGATTGTATTTTTTATAGTCTTCAAAATATAATTTCCCACATTGCCAGATCACCTGTACATCTTGCGAAAGAAAATTTTGCAATTCTTTTTCAATTAACTGATTGATTCTTCTTGCCCCTAGACTTCCTCCTAAAACCAATAATGTTTTTTTATTCGGATCTAAACCATAAAAAGCAATTGCTTCATCACGCTTGCTTTCAATATCAATTAAATCCTGACGAACCGGATTACCAGTTAATACAATTTTCTCTTTTGGAAAAAAACGTTCTAAATTCTGATAGGCTACACAAATCGCATTCGCTTTTTTGCTCAACAATTTATTTGTTATTCCAGGGTAAGAATTCTGCTCCTGAACCACAGTTGGAATTCCTGCCGCTCCTGCCGCTTGCAATAAAGGTCCGCTGGCAAAACCTCCAGTTCCAATTACTACATTTGGCTTGAACTTTTTAATTATTCTTTTTGATTCTAATAAACTGCTTGCCAATTTAAGCGGAAACATCAAGTTCTGTAAAGTCAATTTTCGCTGTAAACCAGCAATCCAAAGACCTTTTATTTCGTAACCAGCCTGAGGCACTTTCTGCATTTCCATTTTATCTTTGGCGCCTACAAAAAGAAATTCTGCATCAGGAAATTGTAATTTTAATTCATTTGCAATCGCAATTGCAGGATAGATATGCCCTCCTGTTCCTCCTCCGCTAAGTATGAATTTATACTTTGTCATCTTTCTAAAAATTACAACTTTTTAAAAAATTTTTATATTCTAATCTTATTTGTTTAAAACCGCATTCATCGGATTTCTTGAATTATCTTCGATGGAATACAAAGCTTCTTCTTCGTAAATCTCTTCTTTTTCATTAACTGGCAAATCGTCTTCTGCCAATTCTTTGTCTATTAATCTTTGAAGCGCTTCTTTTCTTCTTGCTTTTTCTCCTTGCTCTTCGGCGATTTCTTCTTCTTTTTTGGTTACACTAATAATGATTCCGAGAGAGAAACATGTCATCCAGATAGAACTACCTCCAGAACTTATCAGCGGAAGCGTTTGTCCTGTTACCGGCAATAATTCTACTGCAACCGCCATATTAATCATCGCCTGAAATATCATCGGAAATCCGAGCCCGACGACGACTAGTTTTCCAAACAACGTATTCGCTTTATGCGATGCGATCACAAATCGGAACAACAATAACAAGTACAAAACCAATATTGCAACACCACCAACTAAACCATATTCTTCTACTACAATTGCATAAATAAAATCTGAAGATGATTGTGGCAGGAAATTCTTTTGAACACTTTTTCCTGGCCCTAATCCGCCTAATCTTCCCGATGCAATTGCAATTTTTGCTTTTTCAATCTGATAATCATCTTCATCTGGCTTGTCTGTTGTAAAGTTCATAATACGACTTTCCCATGTTGAAACCCTGCTGAAGAATCTTGAATCTGGAAATGCTTTTGCCACCAAAAGGAAAAAAGCCAACATTGCAATTCCCGATCCGATGATAAAAGCAATATACTTTAATGGATATTTACCAATGAACGTAAGCATCATTACCATTGAAAATATCAACGCTGTGGTTGAAAAGTTGGCTGGTAATATTAATGCCAAAGTGATAAATACCGGAATCCAAAGCTGAATAAACGAGGTTTGAAACGGCTCATTTTCTTCTTTGGTTTTCGATAAATAACGTGCAACGTAAATAAACAATACGCTTGCCGCTAAAGTCGAAGTCTGAAACGTAATTCCAATGAACGGCACCTGAATCCAACGGCTTGCATTTGCTCCTGCGATCACAGTTCCTTTCAATAAAGTATACAATAATAAAAGCCAAACCACCGGAAGCGCAATTTTTGAAATTGCTCTAAAATAATGATACGGTACTTTATGAACCCAGTAAATAATCAAGAAACCGATACAAACGTGAGCTAGATGTTTTACCAAATACCCCAATGTATTTCCTGTTCCATGACCGATATAAGCCAAATTACTACTCGCACTAAAAACAGGCATAAACGAAAACAACGCCAATAAGGCCACGAATGACCATATTACTCTATCTCCTTTTAATTTGTTTACGAGTTCCTTCATTTTAGATTTCTGATTTTAGATTTTAGATTATTCTTAAAATCTTCGATTTTTTATTTATTAATTCTACTGTTTACTGTTTTTAGACTGCTTACAAAAATTGCCGTTAATTCATTGGCTTCTTTAAGTGCCATTTCTAATTCTTCTTTCGCAATCCACATTTTCTCTTTTATAATTTCAATCCAAAATAAAGTTTCATCAGCTTCTTCTAAAACTATATTCATTTTGGCCACAAATTCTTTATCACTTCGAGCTCTACATACTGCTCGATAATTCGCTCCGACTGATGTTCCACTCCTTACAATTTGACTCGCAATAGATCTTACCACATTGGAATTTGGAAGCTTTTCTGCTAAATCAATTATCATCAAAGAAAACTTCTTTGTTCTCATCTTCATTTCATTCGTCGTCATATTCAAAAGAACTTATTTGAGCTGAAAGATTGGAATCAATCTAAAATCTGAACTCTAAAATCTAAAATTATAAATTGTGTACTGCTTGTTTAAATTGTTTTCCACGGTCTTCGTAGTTTTCGAATAAATCGAAACTCGCGCAGGCTGGAGACAATAAAACGACATCGCCTTTTTCTGTTAATCTTTGAGCAGTTTTTACTGCATCATTCATATTGTTTACTTCAACCATGATATCAACAACGTTTCCAAAAGCATCGATAATTTTACGGTTATCGATTCCAAGACAAATAATGGCTTTTACTTTCTCGCGTACTAACGACATTAATTCGTTGTAATCGTTTCCTTTATCAACACCTCCAACAATCCATACTGTTGGTGCATTCATACTATCTAAAGCAAAGAAAGTAGCGTTTACGTTTGTTGCTTTTGAATCGTTGATATATTGAACGTTCTGTATTTTTAATACTTTTTCTAAACGGTGCTCAACACCTTGGAAATTAGATAGACTTTCACGAATTGTTGCATTTCTAATTTGCATCAATTTAGCTACAGAGCTTGCTGCCATGGCGTTTTTCATATTATGTTTTCCTTCTAACGCAATGTGTTCTGTATCCATTGTAAACTCTTCTTGGTTGATCTTTATTTCCATTTTGTTGTTATTTATAGAAGCCCCTTCATCAAATTTTTTCGTCAATGAAAAAGGAATTAGTTTTGCTTTTGTTTTGTTCTTCTTTAACCATTCTGTACTTGCTTCGTCATCTGCATCGTAAATGAGATAATCATTTTCAGTCTGGTTCATCGTTATTCGGAACTTCGAATTGATATAATTTTCATATTTATATTCATATCGATCTAAATGGTCCGGACTTATATTGGTTATTATCGCAATATCGGGCCTATAATTTATTATCCCGTCTAACTGAAAACTGCTTAATTCAAGAACGTAGGCATCAAATTTATTTTCTGCAACCTGCCAGGCGAAGCTTTTTCCGATATTCCCTCCCAATCCTACATTCAATCCTGCATATTTTAGCAAGTGATGTGTGAGCATTGTGGTGGTCGTTTTACCATTACTTCCTGTAATTCCGATTGTCATTGCTTCTGTGTAAGGAAATGCAAATTCAATTTCCGAAATCACTTTTACTCCTGCCGCAATGAGCTTTTTTACTATCGGAGATTTATCTGGAATCCCTGGGCTCTTCATCACCACATCTGCATTGAGAATTAAATCTTCTGTATGCTGCTCTTCTTCCCAAGCAATTTTATTAATGATAAGAACTTCTTTGTAACTCTCTTTTATTTTTCCAAAATCGGATACAAAAACATCATATCCTTGTTTCTTACCGAGGATCGCGGTTCCTACTCCGCTTTCTCCTCCTCCAAGTACTACTAGCCTCATCTATCTTAATTTTAAAGTAATGATTGATAAAATGGCTAACATTACGGCAACAATCCAAAAACGGGTTACGATTTTACTTTCGTGATATCCCTTTTTCTGATAATGATGATGGAGTGGCGACATCAGAAAAATTCTTCGTCCTTCACCGAAACGCTTCTTTGTATATTTAAAATAAGTTACTTGAATAATTACTGAAGCACTTTCTGCTAAAAAAATTCCGCAAAAAAGAACAATCAATATTTCTTTACGAACTGCAATTGCCAAGACTGCGATGATTCCCCCAATAGTCAAACTTCCTGTGTCTCCCATAAAAACCGATGCCGGAAACGAATTGTACCAAAGAAATCCGATAAGGGCTCCAACAAAGGCCGAAATAAAGACCGTCATCTCTCCGGAATTGGGGATATACATAATGTTGAGATAATTTGAGAAAATGATATTACCAGAAACGAATGTAAAAATCCCGAGCGCGAGGACAGATATTGCCGAAGTTCCTGCGGCGAGTCCGTCAATACCATCTGTTAAATTTGCTCCATTTGAAACTGCTGTGATAATAAAAATTACAACCGGAATAAATACTAACCAAGCCCATTTTTCATATCCATCACCCATGAAAGATAATACTTCAGCATAGTCAAATTCATTGTTTTTTACAAAAGGGATTGTAGTTGCCGTAGATTTCTCTTCAATACCTGCAGGCACAACAACTGTTGAATTTGTAGCTGTTTTAAAAATATCTGCACGGCCTGTATCTGTTCTTACCGTAACAGCAGGATTAAAATAAAGAACTGCTCCAACGATGATTCCAAGACCAACTTGACCAATAACTTTAAAAATACCTTTTAATCCTTGTTTATCTTTTTTGAATATTTTGATATAATCATCAACGAAACCAATTGTCCCCATCCACAATGTAGTAACAATCAGCAAAACGATATAAATGTTATGCAATCTTGCAAATAACAGAACAGGAATAAGAGTTGCAAAAATAATGATTAACCCTCCCATTGTTGGCGTACCAGCTTTTTCATTTTGACCTGCCAAACCAAGCTCACGCACTGTTTCTCCTACTTGCTGACGGCGTAAAAAGTTAATTACTCTTTTACCATAAATTGTCGACAAAAGCAACGAAAGCATAAATGCCAAAGCTGACCTAAATGTGATGTACTGGAAAACTCCTGTTCCAGGAATGTCCAATGTTTTATCAAAATATTCAAATAAATAGTACAGCATATTTCTTTGTTTTTTTAATTTCAATTTTTAAATTCCAAATTCCAATCATAAATTGGTTTTGGAATTTGAAATTTCCTTTGTTATTTTTTTAGTTGTTCTAAAATTTCTTTTACCGTTTCCATATCATCAAAATGATGGCGAACACCATTTATTTCTTGATATGTTTCATGCCCTTTTCCTGCAATTAGAATGATATCTTTAGGCTGAGCAAATTGACAAGCTGTTTTGATTGCCTGTTTTCTATCAGTAATTCGCAGCATTTTTTTATAATTGTGTGGCTCAACTCCTTGCTCCATTTCATCCAAAATAACTTCTGGATCTTCATTTCTTGGATTATCTGAAGTCAAAACCGCTTTATCACTCAAATCTGAAGCGATTTTTGCCATAATTGGACGTTTTGTTTTATCGCGATTTCCTCCGCAACCCACTACAGTAATCAACTGTTCATTTTTAGTGCGGATGTCGTTTATCGTTTTCAAAACATTTTCTAGTGCATCTGGCGTATGCGCGTAATCTACAACAGCAGTAATTCCGCCATCTGAAACGATATATTGAAAACGTCCCGAAACGCTCTCTAAATCAGACAGTAATCGTAACGCCTCTAGACTATCAATTCCTAGCTCTACCGCAGTTCCATAAATAGCTAAAACATTGTATGCGTTGAAAGTACCAATCAATTTTACCCAAACTTCATTATCATTAATTTTCAACAATAATCCAGACAATTGGCTTTCTAAAATCTGCGCTCTGTAATCTGCATAAGATTTTAAAGCGTAAGTCAGTTTTTTAGCCACTGTATTCTGAAGCATTACAGAACCATTTTTATCATCAATATTTGACAATACAAAAGCCGATTTTGGAAGTGAATCAAAAAATGACTTCTTAACATCTCTGTATTCTGCAAATGTTGGATGATAATCTAAATGATCGTGAGACAGATTCGTGAAAATACCACCTACAAAATGCAAAGCTTCTGTGCGTTTTTGGTGAATTCCATGCGAACTTACTTCCATGAAACAATGCGTAACTCCAGCTTCAACCATTTCATTTAAATAATGATTAATAGTCAAAGAATCTGGCGTTGTATGGGTTGCTGGATATTCTGTTTTATCTACTACAATTTTTACAGTTGATAGCAATCCAACTTTAAAGCCTGCTTTTTCAAACAACTGAAACAATAATGAAGCAATTGTTGTTTTTCCGTTTGTACCAGTTACTCCAACTAATTTCAGTTTTGCAGACGGATCCCCAAAATAATTAGCGGCCATAAAAGCCAAAGCTGTATTGGTGTCTTTTACCTGAATATAAGTTACATCATTGACAGTATTTGCTGGAAGTGTATCGCAAATAATTGCTTTTGCTCCAAGTTCGATTGCTTTCTCGATATAATCATGTCCATCTGAAAGCGAACCTCTAATTGCCACAAAAACATCATTTGTTTCTACCTTACGTGAATCAAATTCAATTTTAGAAATAGCAATATCTGTTGAACCTTTTACCGATTCAATAGCTACTTTATATAATATGTCTTTTAATACTTTCACGATAATTCTAATACAATTGTTGTGTTCTTGCTTATACTGGTTCCCGCTTGAATCGATTGATTCTTCACTTTCCCCATTCCATTTACTTTTACTTTCAAACCTAAATTCTCCAGCAAAGCAATCGCGTCCATTCCAGGCATTCCTTTTAAATTAGGAATCTGATTAAGCTTTTTATTAGACTCAGCCGTATATTTATCATAACTAGCATCCTGTTTTGGAATTCTAGAATCTAATTTTTTAATTTTATTTGTCGAAGGTGCATCAGTAAAAATCTTTTGAGCGATTCTTTTGAAAACTGGCCCAGCAACATCTGCTCCATAATAGTTATTTCTAGATGTATTTGGCTTATGAACCACTACGATACAAGAATATTTCGGGTGATCTGCTGGAAAATATCCAGCAAAAGAAGAAGCATAATACATACCTTCTCTTCCAGCGTTACCATAATTCACCATAGCTGTTCCTGTTTTTCCTGCCATCGAAAAATCTTTTGAATACAGCTTAGAACCAGTTCCTTTTTTTACCACATTCGCCAAGACTGCTTTTACTTTTTTAAGTGTTTCTGGCGAACAAACCTTTGGATTCATTACTTCTGTATCGAACTTTTTGATGGTTTTATTCCATTCTTTAATTTCTGATACAAATTGTGGTTTTACCATTACTCCATTGTTTGCAACCGCGTTATACAAGGTTAAAGTCTGCATTGGCGTGACCGAAACATTGTATCCAAAAGCCATCCACGGAAGTGTAGTTCCTGACCAATGTTTGTCTCCTGGCTGCGGAATATAAGGTCTTCCTTCTCCTTTAAAATGCAATCCTAGCGGTTTATTTAAACCTAATTCGTTGATATGATTCACAAACTTAGATGGATTACTTTTGTAATTCTCATATACTGCCTGAACCATTACTGTATTTGATGAAAGCTCAAATCCGCGTGCTAAAGTAACTTTCCCGTAACCACCTTTATGAGAATCACGAACAGCTCTCCCATAATATCTGATTTCCCCACCGTGACTATCGTAAACTGTACTTGTGTCAGCTACTTTATCTTCTAAAATCGCCATTAAATCAACTAATTTAAAAGTCGATCCTGGCTCGTGAGATTCAGCAACAGCATAATTTGTGGTTTCATAATAAGAACCATCTTCTGCTCTTCCTAAATTTGAAATCGCTTTTATGTATCCCGTTTCTGTTTCCATTACTACCACACAACCGTGATCTGCTTCATAATCTTCCAATTGTTTCAACAAAGCGTGATGCGCAATATCTTGAATGAAAACATCTATAGTCGAAATGACATCGTAACCATCAATTGGATCTACTTCGTTTACATCTCGAATTGGCTTCCATTGTCCTTTTGCGATTTTTTGCTTTAAAATTTTACCATCTTTTCCGTTCAGATAATTTTTAAAAGCCCACTCAATTCCTTTTCCTACTTCTACTCCAGTCGCTGGATCTATACGATCGTAACCAATTGTTCTTTCTGCAATTTTACCGATTGGATGTTTTCTAACTGTTTCTTGCTCAACAATAATTCCGCCTTTAAAAGCTCCTAAACTAAACAATGGAAAACCTTTAATTTTTACATATTCAGTATAGCTTAAATTACGGGCAATCAAATAATAGCGGTTTTTATTCTCGCGTGCTTTTCGCAATTCTTTCTGAAAATAACTGCTTGGCTTATCCAAAACTGTTGCCAATGAATCTGACAATAGTTTTACATACTTTTCAAAAGTTTCTGTTTTTGGCGCTTTTGCATCAAAACGAATTTCATAATTCGGAATTGAAGTGGCTAGCAAACTTCCATCAGCAGAATAAATATTACCTTTATTTGCAGGAATCACAAAGTTTCTTACGGTACGCTGTTTTGCCAGTTTTCTGTAATAATCTCCTTCAACCCATTGAATATTGGTTAATTTAACAACAATAGCAATTGCCATCAAAAAGATGAAAACTGCTACGAGGTAAATTCTGTAGGATATATGTTTATCTTCTACTGCCATATTCTTTTAAAGAAACTTTTTTCTTCTTCTTTTTCAACTTCTATTTTCACTGGGGGAACCGTCGAGGGAAAAATTTGTTTTTCTAACATTTTATCCGAGATAGTCGACTCCATTTTTAACTTCATCAATTCTGAACGTCGATCTACAAATTCAGATCTCAGCTCTTTTACTTCGTTATTTAATTTCGCGATTTCAAAAACCTTTTGTTCGTATCGCTGTGTATTGGCAATCATCAAAATGGCCAGCAGAATTATAAAGACGATAAATCGCCAATTTTTTACTGCATCTTCATGAATCAGGAATCTTGCTTTTAATATGCTAAATACACCACTTTTCATTATTTCCTACCTTAATATATATTATAGCTTTTCTGCAACTCTTAATTTGGCACTTCTTGCTCTATTATTAATTTTGATTTCTTCATCATCTGGAACAATCAGTTTTCCGATAGTTTTGAATGGAACTGAAAAGTTTCCGTAAAAATCTCTCTCTGGCTCCCCTTCAAACATTCCGTTTTTGATAAATCTTTTTACCAGACGATCTTCTAAAGAATGATAAGAGATTACCGAAAATCTTCCTCCAGGTTTTAAAATCTCCAATGACTGTTCTATAAATTCTTTCAGAACGTCCATTTCTTGATTTACTTCGATTCTGATTGCCTGATAAATCTGAGCCAAAACTTTGTTTCGAACTTTCTCCGGCAAAAACCTTTTCAAAACTTCTTTCAATTCTTCAGTCGTTTTGATTGGGTAATCTTTTCTTGCCTCAACAATTGTTCTTGCTAAAACTGGCGCATTTTTCAACTCCCCATAATCAAAAAAAACACGACGTAAATCCTGTTCTTCATATTCGTTAACCACTCGATAAGCATTTAAATCATTTCTTTGACTCATCCGCATATCTAATTCGGCATCAAATCTTGTTGAAAAACCTCTCTCAGGAACATCAAACTGATGTGATGAAACTCCCAAATCTGCCAAGATTCCGTCAACCGCTTTTACTCCGTGAAAACGTAAAAACCTTTTTATAAACCTAAAATTCTCATTTATTAAGGTAAACCTTTCGTCTGGCAATGCATTGGCAAGCGCGTCTTCGTCTTGATCAAATGCGAACAGCCTTCCGTTTGGCCCTAATCTTTTTAAAATCTCTTTTGAATGACCACCGCCCCCAAACGTAACATCTACATACACACCATCAGGTTTAATATTTAAACCATCTACTGTTGGATGAAGCAAAACCGGATTATGATATTCCATCTTCGTCGTCATTAATATTTCCCATTACTTCTTCGGCTAAATCTGCAAAATCCATATCTTCGCCGCTTATTGATTTTTCGTATAAATCTTTGTCCCAAATCTCAACTATATTAACCGCAGATGAAAAAACCACATCTTTAGAAATACTGG
The DNA here is from genome assembly GCF_003254545.1 of Flavobacterium tistrianum. Lineage (GTDB taxonomy): Bacteria > Bacteroidota > Bacteroidia > Flavobacteriales > Flavobacteriaceae > Flavobacterium > Flavobacterium tistrianum. The sequence continues at coordinate 153,388 of NZ_QJRH01000065.1, read as the reverse complement.
CAAACGTTACCAAATCTTTTGGAACAAGCAATCTCCCTAATGCATCAACCTCAACTACTTTAACACCAGCAGTAAACCGTCTAATGAAATCGTTGTTCTTTTTTACAAAGCGATTAAGCTTGTTGATTTTTTTCATCATCGCATCCCATTCTACCATAGGATATAATTCTAAACACGGCTGAAAAACAGAGCGCTTCAAAACAAATCCGTCTTGAAGAGAAGCCGTCAACTGCTTTTTTAAAGGCGCAGGCATCATTAGCCTTCCTTTAGCATCGACTTTGCACTCATATGTTCCAACAATTGTGTTCAAAAAAAAACTAGTTAACATGTTATACAGCAAAAATATAAAAAATATTACCACATTTTACCACTTTATACCACTTTGTTAATAAGTTTAACCACTTTGCTACCACTTTCCATAATCCTCATTCAATCAATACCTTAACTATTAATTAACAGATTCTTAAATACGTTATTCATTCAAAAAAATAATGCGCTAATTTTCTTAAAAAATTGATTATAATGCATATTTCTTAACATTTGATTATTTTAGCAAAAACCACTTTAATTACTGATTTTTAATCATTTACAAGTTCTACTCAAATTATCTAGTTAAAAAATGGCATCAAAAATTCATTTTTGTTGAATTAACCCTATATTTGTCGAAATTGAAATTGGCATTAGATTAGATGGACAAACACTATAAAAAAGAAGGCAAATACAGCTATTTCGAAGCTGGAGAAGGAACTCCAATCGTTATCCTGCATGGTTTAATGGGAGGTCTTAGTAACTTTGATGGTGTAGCACAATATTTCCCAACGAAAGGATATAAAGTTGTTATCCCAGATTTGCCAATATATACTCAAAGCATTTTAAAAACGAACGTAAAAAGTTTTGCGAAATACGTAAAAGACTTTATCACTTTTAAAGGCTTTGACAAAGTAATTCTTTTAGGAAATTCTCTTGGAGGGCATATCGCTTTATACCACACAAAACTTTACCCTGAGAAAGTTGCCGGACTTGTAATCACCGGAAGTTCTGGACTTTACGAAAGCGCAATGGGAGACAGTTACCCACGAAGAGGCGATTACGAATACATTAAAACAAAAGCTGAAGCTGTATTTTATGACCCGAAAATTGCAACTCCAGATTTGATTGATGAAGTATATGCAACAGCTAATGACCGAATCAAATTGATCAAAACTTTGACTATTGCAAAGAGCGCAATTCGTCATAATATGGCCAAAGATTTGCCAAAAATGGACGTTGAAACCTGCATTATTTGGGGAAGAAATGACTCTGTAACCCCTCCAAATGTAGCTGAAGAATTTGATAAATTACTACCCAATTCAACTTTATATTGGATTGACAAATGCGGACACGCAGCAATGATGGAACACCCTCAGGAATTCAATGAAATTCTTGAAAAATGGCTTACTGAAAAGAATTTTTAGCCGTAAAATTTATTTTTTTTAGGAGGTTTTAAAACGAGAGATTATGAAAATTAACACCGCCGAATTTATTGTCAGCAATTCTGATGCATCAAAATGTCCGAAGGATTTTTTGCCAGAATATGCTTTTATAGGAAGATCAAACGTAGGTAAGTCATCTTTGATAAACATGCTTACCAACAATAAAAACTTAGCTAAAACGTCTGGAAAACCAGGAAAAACACAATTAATAAATCACTTCAAAATCAACAACAATTGGTTTTTGGTCGATTTACCAGGTTACGGATACGCTAAGGTTTCAAAGAAAACAAAATCAATTTTCCAGCAGTTTATTACAGATTACTTCGAAAACAGAGAACAATTGGTTTGCGCTTTTGTTTTAATTGATATTCGTCACGAAGCACAGAATATTGATATTGAATTCATGTCGTATATGGGCGAAAGCGAAATTCCATTCTGCATTATTTTTACCAAAGCAGATAAAATCGGTAAAACCAAAATAGATTCGCATATTGCAGCTTACAAAAAACAGATGTTTGCCAATAACTGGGCCGAAATGCCACAATATTTTGTAACCTCATCTACAGAAGCAATCGGAAAAGAAGAGCTTTTATCTTATATCGATCAATTGAATCAGGAAGTTTTTAAAAACAACTGAGAATTTTAGAGTTAAATTCCAAAAATTAACAATCATAAAAAATCCCAAATTCCAAGTTTACAAATGGAATTTGGGATTTCTTTATTTAAAAATTATCTATTTCGTAAGCTCTAATTTTTCTGCAAAGTAATCACAGAAATCTTTCATAGTGTCAGACATTTTTTCGTCATCTGTTGCACGTTTAAAAGTATCCGACATTGCCACTAAAGTCTGGTGGAAGAAAATTTTCATTTCGTCTACTGGCATATCTTTTGTCCATAGATCGATACGCATGGTCTCTTTTGCTTTACTATCCCAAATTGACAGCATTATTGCTTTTGCTTCTTCAGCCTGAACTCCACCGTCTTGCGCACTCCATGTTAATTTTTCTGGAACGCGGTTTTCGTCCAATTCTATATTAAATTTAATTTCTGAGTTTATATTTGCCATTATTTTTTAGGTTTATATTTTGATTTTTCGAAGATTTCTTTTGGCTCAAGCTTGAATAATTCAGCCAAAGTAACATCACTATTATTTTTCATGTAAGAACGTACCATCTGCCAGCCGATCCAGGCTCCCACTCGTCCTGGAGAATCGTTATCTATTTCTAAAAAGAATTTTGAAAAAGGTGCCGGTGCTATAAATCGAGCTCTCAATTTCGGATCTTCACTGTAAAGCATTTCATTTTCTATAAAATAACGCCACATGTACGCTTCATTTTCTTCGCACCATTTAATTTGTTCAGGAGTATATCCTATTTTTTCAGCATCGGTATATTCAGGAATCAATAAATCTTTTGCGTAAAGCTGTTTCCCTTCAAAAACCATTTGAGCAACCAAGCTCCTGTCTATAGAATTTGGAATATTTCGATACGAAAAACTAGAAACCACATCTGGCATAATTTGTCTTTCTTCAAAGTTCTCTTTTAAATAATTTGGAAACTCATAAAACTTATGATTTTTTCCTAAATATAATTCCAAAGCTACAACCACAAGACTATCTGCATAAATTGATTTGGCATTATAATCCATTTCTCCAATAACCGTGATTACTTTTGGAATTTTAGTTTTAGGGAAATAATATTTTACGTGCTGGAAAAGCTCATTAAACTCTTTGCGAACAGGTTCAAAATTGCTGTACTTTTTCTGAACCTCTTCATAAACTTCTCTCCAAATCGGATCGTTCATTTTCTGAATCCAGATATTATCATCATTACCAGGAAAGAAAAACGGATATTGTTTTTTTATTTTTGGAAGATCTTGCGGTTTAGTTTCAAAAAACACCTTATCAAATCGTTCTACCTTAATATCAACAGGAATTTCTTCTACTTCTTTTTCAACCTTACTTTTTTGGTTGCAAGACAAAAAAAACAGGCACAGAACCACTGCAAAGCGATATATTTTCATTTTATTTTAATTAGATTTGTGTTATCAGAATTTTAAGTAAGTGCATACTCAAAATAATTCTGCAAATATACATCCCTGTATCTTAAAACTTAAACTATTATGGCTAAAAAAAGCACAATTCAGACAGAAAAAGTAAATACGCACATTGTAGAGTGGTTAAAAAATTACGCTACTAATGCAAAAGTAAACGGTTTTGTAATTGGAATCTCAGGAGGTGTAGATTCTGCAGTAACTTCAACTTTATGCGCACAGACAGGACTGAAAGTTTTATGTGTAGAAATGCCCATTCATCAGGCAGAAAGCCAAGTTTCAAGAGGAAGAGAACATATTGAACAGTTAAAAGCGCGTTTCCCTAATGTTTCTGATGTTAAGACAGATTTGACAGAAACTTTTGAATCGTTTAAAAACGCCGTTCCTGCGACAGAAGATACTGCAAAAGTAAATTTAGCTTTGGCAAACACACGTGCACGTATCAGAATGACTTCTTTATATTATTTAGCAGGAATTCATGGTTTATTGGTTGCTGGAACTGGAAATAAAGTTGAAGATTTTGGCGTTGGATTTTATACAAAATATGGAGATGGCGGTGTAGATTTAAGTCCGATTGCCGATTTAATGAAATCTGACGTGTACGCTTTAGGAGAATTTTTGCAAATTCCACAATCAATTTTAACAGCTGCTCCTACTGACGGATTATTTGGAGACAATCGTACCGATGAGGATCAATTAGGTGCAAGTTATGACGAATTGGAATGGGCGATGTTGGCCGCGGAGTCAGGAAATACGGCATCTGACTTTGAAGGGAGAGAAAAATCTGTCTTTGAAATTTATAAACGATTAAACACCAGCAACAAGCATAAAATGGATCCAATTCCGGTTTGTTTGATACCAAAAACGTTAAAATAACACATTTTAACATTCTCTGCGAGTTATTACAGAATTTATTTATTATTTTTACCGTTCCAAAAACATGAACAATTCTAAAAAAGGTAAAAATTATGATTAAAGTATGTCTAGCAGACAATCATCCTGTGACGCACTTTGGCGTTAAGTCTTATTTCAAAGACCACGATCAAATTTCAATTGTTGCCAACGTAGGCAATTTTTCAATGGTTAGAGATATCCTTCAAACGAAGGAGATCGACATTTTAATTCTAGACTTAGAATTAGAAGGTCTTTCAAGTATCTTCGAAATCAAATCAATCCTGAAAAATTTCCCAAAAACAAAAATTGTTATTTTCAGTGATCTTGCTGAGCAAATGTACGCTCCAAACGCAATTAAAGCAGGAGTTTCTGGGTATGTGCACAAAACAGAAAAACTTGAAACATTAGGTCATTCTATTATTAAAGTACACGAAGGAAAAATTATCATCAACGAAACAGTACGTAAAAACATGGCACTTATTGCTAAACAAAGCAAAAGTGAGCGTCTGTACAGAAAACTTTCTAACCGTGAGATCGAAGTTTTACGTTACTTAAGTGATGGTAAGAAAAACAACGAAATCTCTAAAATCTTAAATCTGAACGAAAAAACAATCAGTACTTACAAACTGAGATTATTAACGAAATTAAACGTTACTAATTTGGTTGACTTAGTAAACAAAGCTAAGACTTTAGAAATTATTTAATTACAGCTCGACTAGCTTAATTTAAGCAAATCGAAAACCTATAAAAACTCTATCTTTTTTTGAATCAATCAAAATCAGATAGAGTTTTTCTCTTTTTAGTGATACGGCACCACTACACGTCCTAGTTTCTTCGAAAAATTATTCAGTAGTTTAGAATAATCAATCACCATACTTAAAACTTCTGAATTATCTTCTTGCGGATTCGTTAGAAGAGAATTCTTTAATTCTGCTATGATTGCAGACACCAAATACCATCGCATAGCAAATATGGTCTCAGAAACATTCTGCTCAATCGTTTCGCTTTTTTGTTTTGGAAAAATATTCTGTCCTTCCCAATTATGAATGGTCAACCTTTCGTCTTCCATTAAAATATTGGTTACTTCCTGAGCAAATTCAGGCTCTAAATGCATCAAATATTTATCTAAACTAAAAGTTTCATTCTGATTATAAAAATCAATAATATTCGTGTAAATATTTTTAAATAAAACATTCGATAGCTCTATCTCATCTTCCTGCAGACTGAGATATATTTTTTCGAATACTTTATACTTTCTTTTTTCAGACACCTCTTTTACATTCCCCTCTTCATCTGCTTTCAAGAAAACATCTTCAAAATCTTCTTCTACACTTCCATACAAAAGTAAAACCTCAATAACTTTTCTTTCAAATTCATATAAGATATCCACTTTTTGAGTTTGTTGTGGCGGGTAAAATCCTGGATCTCCAGGATAATCGTAACCTTCTGGTGGCCCCGTTCTTGGATCTTCTGGATCTCCTCCTGAAAATGTTCCTGCTTGCGGAGGCTGATTTCTAACTACCTCAAAAGGTTTTTGTTCTTGTTTCTGCTTTTTATTCGCTTCAGCAATATCTTTTTGGATAAGCTGCGCTAAAGTACTCGTAAGAACCTGCTCAGAAATATCCATAATTCGAGCGCATTCCTGAATGTATACTTCTCGCTGAATACGATCTGGTATTTTAGAAATACTCGCTACCATATCACGAATCAGATCGGCCTTTTGTATTGGGTCATTTTTAGCTTCGCCCATTAAAATCGAAGCCTTAAACTGTATAAAGTCTTTACTATTGTTTTCTAAGTAAGCAACTAAATCGCCGTGTGAATTTTTTCTAGCAAAACTGTCTGGATCTTCTCCTTCGGGGAAAGAACAGACACGAACGTTCATCCCTTCTTCCAAAATCAAATCGATCCCTCGAATCGCCGCTCTTAAACCAGCAGCATCTCCATCAAAAAGAACGGTGATATTTCGCGTTAGACGATTTATCAAACGAATTTGATCTGGCGTTAAAGCTGTTCCAGACGAAGCCACAACATTCTCTATTCCGGCTTGATTAAACTGAATCACATCAGTATACCCCTCAACCAAATAACAGTTGTTTTGTTTGGCTATTGATTGTTTTGCATGATAAATTCCATAAAGCACTTTACTTTTATGGTAAATATCACTTTCTGGCGAGTTTAGGTATTTTGCCGCTTTTTTATCGTTGGTTAAAATACGCCCACCAAAACCTAAAACACGTCCCGACATACTTTGAATTGGGAACATTACACGTCCTTTGAATCGGTCAAACGGACGATCTTCTCTTGGGATTGTTAAACCTGTGCTTTCCAGAAATTCTAATTTATAACCTTTACCTAAGGCTTCTTTCGTCAAAGCATCCCAAGTTTCTGGAGAATATCCTAAATTGAATTTTTTAATGGTTTCGTTGGTAAAGCCTCTTTCTTTAAAATAAGACAAACCAATAGCTTTTCCTTCTTCAGAATTCACTAAAACATCTTGAAAATATTTAGCCGCAAATTCAGAAACCAGATACATACTTTCTCTAATATCTGTATTTGCTTTTTCTGCTTCTGTCTGCTCGGTTTCTTCAATTTCGATATTGTATTTTTTGGCTAAATACCGAATGGCTTCTGGATAAGTAAACTGAGAATGCTCCATTAAAAATTTAACCGAGTTCCCTCCTTTTCCTGTACTAAAATCTTTCCAGATCCCTTTTGCTGGAGAAACCATGAACGAAGGCGAACGCTCATCTGAGAATGGACTCAAACCTTTAAAATTACTTCCTGCGCGTTTTAAATTGACAAAATCGCCGATAACCTCCTCTACTCGAGCAGTTTCAAAAACAGCGTCAATGGTGGTTTGTGAAATCAAAGTGTATTAAAATTTTAAAAGTTGCGAGCTAGCAAAAATACGCAATTCTTACTGGAATTTTTATCATTTTAAATCAAAAAAAGCATCTCTCTCGAGATGCCCTTTTACTAACTAAACGACCAGTAATTTTAGTTTAAATCTATGCGAAGTCCTAACGATATGTTATTCTCTTTTACTAGATTATTCTGAAATAATGGATTTAAATCATACTTAAAATACAAACTCAATTCTCTATAACCGATATACGAACTCAGACCGTAAATAAAATTATTCACATTGTAATCGCCTTTTATTGTGGTTTTATATTTCAAATCTTCTTCTTCAAATTTTAAAATCTGTTTTGATTTTACGTTGATTCCTGCATAACCTCCAACACCAAAACGGAAACTTTTATGGGTTTTAAAATACGTTTTTCCGTCGCGTTCTATTGGTCTTGTAAAATCAAATTCTAAATGTACAGGTGCTACCAAATACACATTTCTAAAACGAGATTCGGTTAAATGAACTGGATTTTCAACTAGATTTGTCTGTTCGCCATCTACTACAAAACTTCTGTTATTTGTTGGACGTATATTATTGTACATTAATGAAAGCCCGTATTTGGCATGAAGCAGATTATCATTTTTCATCAGTCTTGAATTATATGTAAATCCCCATTCGTAAAAATGCGATCCCATAAATTTATAATTTGAATCCTGAAGTTTTCCGTCGACCATCATATTATTTAGTCCCATTGCAAATACAAATTGGGATGTTGTTCTCTTTTCACTGCGAATAGAATCTTTATGATGGCTATACGATTTCCAGCGAATCATATACACTTTTGCCGAATCCTCTTTTATTTTTCCGTCCACTTTTTTCTGAACTAAATCGTTTAGTTCATTTTGAGCTAGAGTAATTTTTTCTTCCATAATTACAGCTCTTGCCTCTGCCAATTCTTTTTTTCGCTTTTCAGCCTGTTCCTGCGTAATTTTCCCTTCAGACAATTGAACATTTACTGCTTCAACTTCTTCTTTTAAAGCTTCTTTTTCTTCTTTTGTAATTTTCTCTATTTTATTAGCAATTCTTTTGGTTTCAGATTCAAAAGTCTCTTGTCCTACTACTTTACTTACTACTAAAAAGAAGAAAAGTATAAGATAAATGGTAAAATTTCTCATGATTGATTGTTTTAAAATGATTGAATATTTGATTGATGATGATTCTTTAATTATAAATTGTGAATTCTTACTCTTGCTGATTTCTATTAGATATAGCAACTTTAACTTCTTGAAGGTTTTTATTCACTTTTGTGATTACTTTTTCTCTAAAAGAAAGTTCCAATTCTCCATCTACCTGATTAAGTAAATCGTTGGCATTGATTTTTACTCTTGATTTTTTGGTCGGATTTTGAGCCACAACTTTATTTTCAGCTGTTTCTAATAACTGATCTATATTTTCTTTTTTCGAAGTTTCAGCAATTTGAGTTTCATTGTTTACTGATTGTCTATCTTGATTGTTTTTGATGATGATTGAAGACTCCTCTACTTGATTTGATTCATTTTTAATGGTTTTATTTGAGATTTGACTGTTGGTTGTTTTTTCTTTATTAACTGTTTCTTCTGAAGTTTTTTCAGCAATTGCAGTTTCAGTTTTCACTGGATCAATAGTATTTAAAACAGGTTCTGTAACCGATTTTTTTTGAGTTTCAGTTTCTTTTTCTTTTTCTTTTTCTTTTTCAACAACTATCGTTTCTGGCGTTTTAACTTCATTTTTATTTTGATTGAAAAACAAAGTTCCCATCAATAAAAACCCAATGAAACTCGCCGCTATATAAAGCCATTTTCTGTTTTTCTTAGGTTTCTTTTCTTCTTGCACACTCAACATAGCATCCAATCGATCCCAGGCTTTGCTGCTTGGTTCAATTTCGCGTTGGTTTAGTTTTTCACGGAAATCCTTTTCAAAATTATTCGGTTCCATTATCTTGTCTTTTTAAAATAGTAATTTGTGTTTGCAGCATTTTTCTAGCATGCGATAATTGCGATTTTGATGTTCCTTCATTTATTCCTAACATCTTGGCAATTTCATTGTGTTTGTAGCCTTCAATAGCATATAAATTGAAAACCATTTTGTAGCCGTCGGGCAAAGCATCAATTAAATACTGTATTTGTTCTACCGTAAATTGGCTGTCGATTTCATTGAAGCTTTCTTCTACAAAAAATTCATCTTCGGCAAATTTTACTTTTTTCTGAACTCTTATATACGAAATGCATTCGTTAACCATAATTCGGCGGATCCAGCCTTCAAAACTTCCTTTGTGCTCAAAGTTTTTTAGATTGGTGAACACTTTCATGAAAGCCGTTATCATTACATCTTCTGCCAATTGTATGTCTTTTATATATTGACGGCATACACTCAACATTTTCGAAGAATATTTACCATAAATCTGCTGCTGTGCCTGACGATTATTTTCGACAGCCAGCTTTATGATTTTGGTTTCTTCTTGATGTAACGAAATAATTTTCATTAATAAGCTTTTCGGTTTTTGGTTTTAGAAATAGACTTCTATTAGCATAGACGATTGTCGATTTGAAATGGTTGCATGGGAGTAAAAAAAAATCGAAAAAACAAATTCTAAATTCCAACCACAAGAAATACACAACTGATTTACAACAAAGTAAACCAATTATCTAATTGACAAATTTTCTAATTATTTAATTAAAAAGATTATTTTTTTCTTTCAATAACGTAGTTGACCATCAAAGTCAAGGCATCTTTGTACTCAGAATCTTCGAAGTTTTGAAGTAGAGCAAGTGCTTCCTGTTGGAATTGCACCATTTTATTTTCGGCGTAAGCCAAACCATTATTGTTTTTTACAAAAGCAATAACTTCTTTTACGCGTTTTTTGTCTTTGTTATGGTTTTTGATGGAGTTTATCAGCCACTTTTTTTCTTGCGGAGTACAAGTATTTAAAACGTGAATTAAAGGCAAAGTCATTTTTTGCTCTTTAATATCAATTCCTGTTGGTTTTCCGATGGCTTCTTCGCTGTAATCAAATAAATCGTCTTTAATTTGAAATGCCATTCCGATTAATTCACCGAATTTGCGCATGTTTTCTACCTGAAGATCATCTTCGATTACGGCTTTCGCGCCAAGCGCACAACAAGCTGCAATAAGCGTTGCGGTTTTCTTTCTGATGATTTCGTAATAAACATCTTCGGTAATATCAAGTCTTCTAGCTTTTTCTATTTGAAGCAATTCGCCTTCGCTCATTTCGCGAACGGCTACAGAAATAATTCTCAATAAATCGAAATCGCCATTATCAATAGAAAGCAATAAACCTTTAGACAATAAATAGTCTCCAACCAAAACTGCAATTTTGTTTTTCCAAAGCGCATTGATTGAGAAAAATCCGCGGCGGCGATTACTATCGTCAACCACATCGTCGTGTACTAAAGTTGCTGTATGAATAAGCTCAATTACTGAAGCTCCACGATAGGTTCTTTCATTTACAGTACCGCCAGAAACCATTTTTGCAGTAAGAAAAACAAACATCGGACGCATTTGTTTTCCCTTGCGGTTCACGATATAATAAGTGATTCGGTTTAATAACGCAACCTTTGAAGTCATCGATTCATGGAACTTTTTTTCGAAAAGTTCCATCTCGTTAAAAATAGGCTGCTTTATTTGAGACGTAATATTCATTTAGACTCCAAATATACTATTTTAAATAAAAATACGTTGTGTATTTTAGGTTAGGATTTTAATATTTTATGTCTTAAACCAAAAACTCCCACCAAAAATAGCTCTAACTAATACTGATTTGAATTCATTAACGTAAAAGAAACCCAAAACTATTTATTTATGAAAACAAAATTTTTATTAATTGGAACATGTATAATTACATTATCTTTTTTCATTAGCTGTAATTCTGATGAAAAAACAAATGACGGATCTTCGGCTAAGATTACAAACGACGAAATTATAGCTAATTCTAAAATTGATGCCTCTGTAGAGGATGTTACTAATATTGCTGAAGACCAGTTTAGTTCTCAGCTTAACATAACTTCAAAACCAAGCGGACCGATAAAAAATTACCTTCCGAGCTGTGCCACAATCACAACCGTTTTAACCAATAATACTTGGACAAAAACAGTAGATTTTGGTGCTGAAGGTTGTACTCTTAATAACGGAAATACCGTAAAAGGAAAAATGGTCGTTTCTTTTTCTAACGATTTTACTTCTTCGACACAAACCATCAGCTACACTTTTGAAGGGTTTTATCATAATGGCAAAAAAATTCAGGGAAGCAAAAGCATTGTAAGAACTATTAAAGAAACCAATTTATTAGTGACCCCACATCCCGTTTCTACAGCTGCTATAGATTTAACGATTACTTTTGATGACGGAAAAATTTATGCCAGAAAAGGAACTTTGATAAAAGAAATGACTTCTGGTTACGACACTTGGTTTGATTGGGATGATAATGTATTTGTTGTAACAGGAAGTGGTTCTACAACTTTTCCTAATGGAGACACTTTTTCGGCAGAAATCACAACGCCTTTGGAATTTAATGCTTCTTGCAGAAAATCTTTCGCAGTAAAAGGAATTGTTTCTATTACTAAAAATGGCGCGTCGGCAACTATTGATTATGGAAATGGAGAATGCGATACTCTAGCAAAAGTAACCAAAGATGGAGTTACAGAAGAAATAGATTTGAAAAAATAAGCATCCTTTTTGTCCAAAGTAAAAAGCATTAAGAACGAGAAATAATTCTTGTTCTTAATGCTTTTTTTATACCAATCAAATGTCCCGATGGGACATATTCATCATTCTCAATATTTTTTTCTATCGACCAGATAATCCTACGGAGTATTTTACGCTTCTTTGTTGGCTAATTGTCCGCAGGCTGCATCGATGTCTTTTCCTCGGCTTCGTCTTACTTTTACAACTACTCCAATATTCTCAAGCGCTTTTATGTAAGCCATAATCGATTCTTCTGAAGCTTGTTGGAATTCGCCATCATCAATCGGATTGTATTCGATCAAATTGACTTTGCACGGTACATATTTACAGAATTTAACTAACGCATCAACCGAAGCTTTATCATCGTTAATTCCTTTCCAAACTACATATTCATACGATACTTTGCTTTTGGTTTTTCTATACCAATATTCCAAAGCTTCTCGTAAATCTTTTAAAGGGAAGTTTTTGCTGAAAGGCATAATGCGTGCGCGAGTTTCATCAATTGCAGAGTGCAATGAAACTGCCAATTTGAACTTCACATCATCATCAGCCATTTTTTTGATCATTTTCGGAATTCCTGATGTCGAAACCATAATTCGTTTGGGAGACATTCCTAAACCTTCTTCTGAAGTAATCATATCGATCGCTTTAATGACATTGTTATAATTCATTAAAGGTTCTCCCATTCCCATAAAAACGATATTTGAAAGCGGATGATTGTAGTATAAACGACTTTCTTTATCGATAGCCAGAACCTGATCGTAAATTTCGCCTGGTTCTAGATTTCTCATTCTTTTTAATCTTGCTGTTGCGCAGAAATTACAATCTAAACTGCAACCAACTTGACTAGAAACACAGGCAGTAGTTCTTGTTTCTGTCGGAATTAAAACCGATTCAACCACAAGCCCGTCATGAAGTCGAACGGCATTTTTTACCGTTCCGTCACTACTCTTCTGCATGGTATCAACCTTAATATGATTGATTACAAAACTATTTTCAAGCATTGATCTTGTAGCTTTCGCTACATTTGTCATATCTTCAAAACTGTGTGCGCCTTTGCTCCACAACCATTCATAAACCTGATTTCCACGGAAAGCTTTATCTCCATTTTCAACAAAAAAATCGCGAAGCTGTTCTTTTGATAAGGCTCGTATGTCTTTTTTCTCCATTTGCATGCTGCAAAGTTAATCACTTTTGTCATTTTTCTTTCCTTTTTAGATACATTCTTAAAATCTGTTTCAAAAAAGGCAAATTGTCAAGGTTTTTCGCAAAAACACATAAACCAATAAAAGACAATTATTTACACTAAAAACAATTCATCAAAAAGCTTTTGAATTGTGTAGCAATATATGGTCTATCCTTTACTATAAAAATTTAATAAAACTTTAGCCATGATTTTTATCATCTCGTTTCCACAATGTCCACAATAATTTTGAACCAAGAAACAAGGTTAGTTCACAACCACACCAAAGAACTTTCCTAATTAAAATAACCTATACATTATCAAGATGAAAACAATTAAATCAATCCTATCAACCGTAATCTTCACTTTTATTTCTTTACAAACAAGTGCGCAAAGAACTTATAATGTAAATCCAAATTCAACTTTTGAAGTAGCAGGAACTTCTACCGTACACGATTGGGTCATGAAATCTACAGAAGGAATAGGAACTGCCAGTCTAATGGTTAAAGACTCTAAACTAACTGGAATAAATAGTTTGACTGTTTCCTTATTGGCCGAAAGTCTAAAAAGCTATAAAGCAAGTATGGACAAAGTAGCTTATGAAGCCATGGACACCGAAACTCACAAATACATTGAGTATGTTTTAAAATCTGCAGAAAAGATAGATGAAACAACTTGGAACTTAACAGGGGTTTATACTATTGCTGGCGTGAGCAAAGAATACAAAACTCAGGTAAAGGTAACTAGCAGCAAAGGAAGTTTCATTTTGCAAGGTTCTAATCAAATTACTTTTGGCGATTTTGAAATGACACCTCCTAAAGCGGCTTTGGGTGTTGTAAAAGCAGGTAAAGATCTAACTGTAATCTTCAATATTATTTTGAGCTAAAATCTTATTGGAAATGTTAAAGAATACTTCTTTTTAACTTTTTAGTAATTCAAACTAAATGTTAAAAAATATCAATTTGATAAAATCAAACCTTCCTTTTTGCTTTAGTTATCGATTCTCTAAAAAATGAAAACGTTGTAGTTATTAAATACCTATTTAATAAAATTTTAACAATGATTTTTATCATGTACAAAGCTGATTTATAAAAGGATCTTTGATTCAAGTTAAAACAACATTCTTAGTACTAAATAGAAACTGGCCGACGATTAACTTATTTTTTTACAATTTAAACATGACAAAAATGAAAACAAATACATTAAAACTTTTCACCATTGTAACCGCATTTTTAGGAATCAGCACTTTAGCAACAGCACAAAAATCATATGCTTTAGATAGCAAATCAACTTTTTCTGTTGCGGGCACTTCTACGCTTCACGACTGGGAAATGAAGTCGGCTTCTGGAACTGGAACGGCATCATTGAACATTGCCAACGGAAAGCTAACCGATATTGAAGCTTTGACAGTAACTCTTTTAGCTGAAAGCGTAAAAAGCGAGAAAAAAAGCATGGACAAAGTAGCTTACGAAACTTTAAAAACAGATAAAAACAAACAAATTAAATATGTTCTTAAATCTGCTGAAAAAGTAAATGAAACTACTTGGGAACTTACAGGAACTTACACCATTGCTGGAGTTAGCAAAGTTTACAAAACTTCTGTAAAAACAACTGTTACAAAAGACGGATTGAACCTTCAGGGAACTAACAAAATCACTTTTACAGATTTTGGAATGAAGTCTCCAACAGCAATGCTTGGAACAATAAAAACAGGTCAAGACCTAACTATAAAATTCAATTTAAACTTTAATTTATAAACGCCATGAAGAAAATTTCTATTCTATTCGTCACATTAATCAGCACATTTGCTGTTCAGGCACAGGTCAGTTTTGGAAACATGCAAAATCAAATCTCTAGAGGAAAAGATGGTATCAACGTTTTCGACGTACAAAAAGACAATCGAGAATTTAAAGGTCTTAGCATTGATCTTGGTGGTGCTTTCAACATGGATTTTCAAGCAACAAATTCATTCAACGACCAACCAAATAACATTACGACTACAACCACAACAGCTACTGGAACAACCACTAGATCAATTACGGGATATCGTTTAATGAATACTGAAAACAATTTTACTCTTCCTGCAGCTGATATGTATATTGGTGCTCAATTGTTTGACGGAGTAAGAGTGAATTTAGATGTTTATTTAGCATCAAGACACCACAATGATTCTTATGTAAAAGGTGGATACTTGCAAATTGACAAGTTAGACTTCATCAAAAAAGACTTCTTGGCTGATTTCATGAAATATGCTACAATTAAAATTGGACAAATGGAGAACAATTTTGGTGATGCTCACTTCAGAGGTTCTGATAATGGTAATACAATCAGAAATGCATTTGTTGGAAATAACATTATGTATTCTTTCACTACAGAAATGGGTATGGAGGTTTACTATAACAGAAATGGATTGGTAAGTATGTTAGGTGTTACAAACGGTAATTTAAATCAAAGTAACGAAGAGGTTTTTTACCCTGCTGGACCAAACGCTAACACAACGCATAGCCCTTCAATCTTAGCTAAATTGGGTTATGACAAACAGCTTAATGAAGATTTAAGAGTGAGATTAACTGGTTCTCTTTATCATAATGCAAATCTTGGTAACGCAAACATATATGCTGCTAATAGATCTGGATTTGGGTATTGGGGTATATTGAATAATAATGCTTATAAAAATACGATTACTAAAACGGATGCAAATGGAACTGTCATTTCTACAACTACAACTGATGTACCTACTAGTTTCAATAAAACATCTACTCCAGAGGCTACGTTTAACCCTAATTTCAAAAATTGGGCTACTACCTACATGATTAACCCATTTGTAAAATATAAAGGACTTGAATTCTTCGGAACAATCGAATTAGCTTCAGGAGGAGATAAAGTTGGTACTGATGACAAACGTACCGCTAATCAATATGCTTCAGAGCTTATTTACAGATTTGGAAAAACAGAACAATTCTATATCGGAGGAAAATACAATACCGTATCTGGAAAATTATCTAATGCTGATGCTAAAAAGGTTACTGTAGATAAGTTTGAAGCAAGCGCTGGCTGGTTTATGACTAAAAACATTTTAGCTAAATTAAACTACGTTAATCAAAAATATAAAGATTATTCACAATTTACAGGAGATCCTGCTACTGGAAATCTTAACAACTTTTATGGTGGTAAATTTGAAGGTTTAGTATTCGAAGCAACAATTGCATTCTAATATAAAAAAAAATGAAAACAAGATTTTCAATCTTAATTATGGGTTTAGTAGTTTTCTTTTTCTTAGGAAGTGCTAAACCCACTTTTTATGCAGAGGATACAGCTGTGGTAATAAATAAAATAAAGATAGAAATCACTGGCTTATCAACTGTTGGCAAATACAATTGCTCAAATACGTTTACTATTAAGGATACTGTTTACGTAAACTCAGTTAAAAAAAACACTTTTAATACCGACATTAAAATGTCAAACTTTGATTGTGGAAATAAAATAATGACGAAAGATTTACAAGGAACCGTAAAAGTGAAAAAATTCCCCAACAGTACAGTTTCTATAAGCGATATTAAGCCTTGTGGAAAAAATTACAAATGCAGGCTAAACTTTTTTATAACAGACAAAACACTCAAATACAAAGATTTTATACTATATAACACCGACGATAAAATTCAAGGAACACTTAGTTTAAAGTTCTCAGATATTGAATTGGAACCGCCAGTAAAAATGGCTGGGCTCATTAAAGTAAAAGATGACATTGTTATTAATTTCAGTTTATACAAAAACTAATTTTTTTCTTCTAAAAAAAATAGTGTCACATCATAATTTAAAAATTTTGGCACGAGAATTGTCTAGCTCTTAAAAGAAAAATAATCTTACAAAGAGCTCAATCATTTTAAAATTTGTAATTTTATTTTTCAGCCATTTAACCTTTAAGTTTTATCAACCTAAAAAAAAATGAAAATTATGAAAAAACAGATTTTAAGTTTAGCTGTAATTGCTTTATTAGCATTCGCTGTTCAATCATGCGAGAAAAAAGAAAACAAAACTGCTGAAGACGAGTTAACACTTGGAAACAAAGTAGATTCTCTTACATCTGATATTGAAGAGGTAAAAGACAGTGCTGTAAGCAAAGCCGAAACTACAGCTACAAAAGCTAAAGATGCTACAGAAAAAGCGGCAAATGATGTAAAAGACGCTACTAAAAAAGCAGCTGAAGATGTAAAAGATGCTACTAAAAAAGGAGCTGAAAAAGTAGAAAATGCTGCAAAAGCTGCAAAAGACGGAACCGTGAAAACAGCTAAAGAGGTAAACGAAGCTTTGAAAAAATAAATTTCATCCTAACGCAAACAGAAACCATCCGCCGTTCGCGGATGGTTTTTTTTTATGCCCAATCGCAACCAGATAATTTTGTATTTTTGTCTTCAAATTACAAGATACTACAACATGCATTTTATATCTCAAGAATTAGAAGATTACATCGAACAGCATTCTGAAAACGAACCAGAATTATTGGCGAAACTTAATAAAGAAACTTACCAGAAAATACTTTTACCGAGAATGCTAAGTGGTCACTTTCAAGGCCGTGTTTTAAGCATGCTTTCAAAACTGATTCGTCCAGTTAATATTCTTGAAATTGGAACATATACTGGCTACGCTGCTTTGTGTTTGTGCGAAGGAATGCAAGAGAATGGACAACTTCATACAATTGACATCAAAGAAGAATTAGTTGATTTTCAGAGAAAATATTTTGATGCATCGCCTTGGGGAAAACAAATTTTTCAGCATTTAGGCGAAGCAGTAAACATTATTCCAGATTTAGACCTGAAATTTGATTTGGTTTTTATCGATGCCGATAAAGAAAATTACTTGAATTACTGGCAAATGATTGTTCCAAAAATGAATAAAGGCGGCATTATTTTATCAGATAATGTTTTATGGAGCGGAAAAATTCTAGAACCGGTTCATCCAAATGATGCAAGTACAAAAGTACTTTTAGAATATAATCAGCTTTTAAAAGACGATCCTAGAGTAGAAACGGTTTTATTGCCAATTCGCGATGGATTGACTGTGAGTAGGGTTTTATAAAAACAGAAAATGACTTGCTCCAGCTTTAGCTGGAGGAACAAAATTAAGATACCAAGGCTTTAGCCAAATTAAATACTCTCTAATTGGTTAAAGCCTTTTCCTTTCAATATTATTTTACCATCAGCTAAAGCTGGAGGCAATTCAATTTTTTTAAGATGAATTACAGAACTGAAATTAACTCTGAAGGCTTTTCAATTATAAATAATGTTTTCACAGAAAATGAAATTAAAAATCTAATCGCATTGATTGAAAACAAAACTAAGAATGCTTCAGATAATACAACTTTCAGAAAATCACAAGATTTATTTGCCATCAGACAATTTCACAAAGAAATACCTGAGACTTTAGATTTTATTTTTAATGAAAATTTAAAAGAAATTATCGAAACAAATTTTGGAAAGGGATATTTCATAACCAAATCGATTTATTTTGATAAACCCGAAAAATCAAATTGGTTTGTAGCTTATCATCAAGATTTAACAATTTCTGTAAATCAAAAAATTGAAGCTGAAAATTTTGGAAACTGGACTGTAAAACAAAATCAATTTGCAGTTCAGCCACCTACAGAAATATTAGAAAATAATTTCACAATAAGAATTCATATCGACAAAACCACCAAAGACAATGGCGCTTTAAAAGTGATCAATAATTCACATTCAAAAGGAATTTTACGAATTGAAAATCTTGATTTCGAAAAAGAAAAAGAAACGATTTGTGAAGTCGAAAAAGGCGGTATTATGATTATGAAACCGCTCCTTTTTCATGCTTCGAACAAAACCACAAATAACGAACGAAGAAGAGTTATTCATATTGAATTCAGCAAACAACAGCTTCCAAATGGTTTGGAATGGAGTGAAAAAACAATCCTGAATTAGTTTTTTTTTAAAAGATGCTAAGATCCTAAGATGCTAAGTTTCTTAAACGGAACAAATATATTATTGTGTTGCCTCCGGCTTTAGCTGGAGGAATCTCATCTAGAATCCAAGGCTTTAGCCAAATACTCGGAGGTGTTTTGGCTAAAGCCTATTTATTTGCTCATAAAAAAACCTCCAGCTAAAGCTGGAGGCAATTCAATTATATGTTTTTCAAAATCCTAAAGAAAAACCTTAGAACCTCAGTTCCTTAGCAACTTAGAACCTTTCTAAAAAAATCTATCCCGGAAAATACTGTGGTTTTAGTTTTCTATAAACTAAATAAAGTAAAAATCCGAAAAGAGCTCCGAAGAAATAACCTGTAAGGATATCACCAGGAAAATGTAATCCTAAATAAATTCGGCTGTAAGCAAAGATTAAAGGCCAAAGAAATATGAATCCGAAATATTTGAAATAGCGCTTTAAAATCAAAAATAAGAAAGTCGCCACCGCCATAGTATTAGCCGCATGTCCAGAGAAAAAGCTATATGATTTTCTAACCTGAACAACTCTAATAATTGAATTTATTTCTGGATCATTACATGGTCGCAAACGCTGAAAAGTATGTTTGAATAAGTTACAGGTTTGATCTGTAAAGGCAATCAGAACTGCAATAAAAAGCAATAAATATAGGGTTTGTTTTCCTCCAATTTTTTTATAAATAAGATAGAATAGAAATAAGAAAAATGGCGTCCAATACAATTGATTGGTAATAATAAGCCATAATTTATCGTATGTTTCAGAGCCTAATCCATTAAGAAAGATTAAAAGATCTTTATCTAATTCCTGTATTTTTTCAAGCATTACATTTGGCGTTTAATAGGTCCAGAAAGAGTGTCAATATCTTCTTTTACTTTTTCGATTTCAGTTGCAGTATCTCCTAAAAGATTTCCTGAATCTCCAAGTAAATTCGATTTTGCATTATTAATTTCTGCATTGATATTTCCAGTAATATCATTCAGAGATTTTGCATCAAGACCATTAGCCTCTGCTCCTTTCTGAATTTCGCTTTTAATATCATTAGTCGCATTTTTTAATTGAGCCATAGCTTTTCCCATTGTACGAGCGATTTCCGGCACTTTATCAGAACCAAAAAGCATTAGCACAATAAACAGAATAAAAACTAATTCTCCTCCTCCTATACCAAACATAACTTTTAATTTTGTAGTCGCAAAGATATTAAATTTTGCAGCTTAGAGTTTTAAAATTAACTTAAAAAGTCCTTGAAAATGCATTTAATTAAAATAAAAAAGCTCATCAAGCATTTATAAACCTGATGAGCTTTTTATATATTTTTAATTTATTTAGTCAAATTTTGACTTTGTTTCTACTTTTGGCCAAGAGTTATTAGTTACATCAATATCTGCCGTTAGCAATTGCGGGTCAATTTGAATACTCTTAATTGCTTTTGTAGTAGCGTAAACTTTTCTAGCCGTATCATTACTTTTTCTCCAAATTTGCGCTGGATATTTGTAATTGTCTTTAGAACCATCTTCGTAAGTAATCTCAACTAAAATAGGCATAATCATTCCGCCTGGTTTATTAAACTCTACTTCGTAGAAATACTTAGGAGATTTAATACTCGCTTTTTCCTCAGCTGTAAAAGTCTGATCTACATAATCTGCTAAAGGTTTAAAATCTTCTACTTTTAAAGCTTTTTTCTTAGAATCGCTTACTTCTGCGTTATCTCCTGCAACCAAGTAAACAAAAGGTCCTTTTTCGAATCCAAAACGCCCTTTTCTTACTTTAACATCTTTAATATCTGCAGTTGGAGTATCTGAAACGTAATATTGTTTTACATCTTTAATTCCGATATCAACAAAATCTGTTGAGTAGAACCAACCTCTCCAGAACCAATCTAAATCTACTGCAGAAGCATCTTCCATTGTTCTAAAGAAATCTTCTGGCGTTGGGTGCTTAAACTTCCATCTGTTTGCATAGGTTCTGAATGCATGATCAAATAATTCTCTTCCCATAACTACTTCTCTTAAAATATTAAGACCTGTAGCTGGTTTTCCGTAAGCATTATTTCCGAATTGGTGAATCGTTTCTGAGTTAGACATAATAGGCTCTAAAAACTTTTGATCACCGCTCATGTAAGGAACAATATTTTTTGCAGGTCCTCTTCTTGAAGGGAAATTTGAATCTAACTCCTGTTCAGCCAAATATTGTAAGAACGAATTCAAACCTTCATCCATCCAAGTCCATTGGCGTTCGTCAGAGTTTACAATCATAGGGAAGAAAGTGTGTCCAACTTCGTGGATAATAACACCAATCATTCCGTTTTTAACTTCTTTGCTGGTTACACCATTTTCGTCAGGACGACCATAATTCCAGCAAATCATTGGATATTCCATACCTTGATCTTCTGCAGAAACAGAAACTGCTTTTGGATAAGGATAATCAAAAGTATGAGAAGAATAGCTTTTTAAAGTATGAGCCACAACCATTGTAGAAGTTTCTCCCCAAAGCGGATTTGCTTCTTTTGGATAAACAGATTCTGCCATAACAGTTCTGTTTCCGATTTTCACAGCCATTGCATCGTAAATGAATTTTCTTGAAGAAGCAATTCCGAAATCACGAACATTTTTAGCGCTGAATTTCCAAGTTTTTTTCTTTTCAGAAAAACCTTTTTCAGCCGCTTCGGCTTCTGCTTGCGTTACAATTACAACTGGTTTGTCAAATGACTTTTGCGCTTGTTCGTATCTTTTCACCTGTTCAGCTGTAAATACTTCGGCTCTATTCATTAATTCTCCTGTCGCATCGATTACGTGATCTGCAGGCACTGTAATGTTTACATCAAAGTTTCCGAAAGGAAGAGCAAACTCTCCGCTTCCCCAGAATTGCATATTTTGCCATCCTTCAACATCATTGTAAACCGCCATTCTTGGGTAGAATTGCGCGATTACATATAATTTATTGCCGTCTTTCTCGAATAGTTCATATCCTGAACGACCGCCTTCTTTTCTGTAGTTGTTAATATTATACCACCATTTGATTGAGAATGAAATTTTCTCTCCAGGTTTTAAAGGCGAAGTCAAATTAATACGCATCATCGTTTCGTTGATCGTATAAGACATGGCACTTCCTTTAGCATCTTTAACTTGTTCAATATTAAAACCACGCTCTAAATCTTTTTTCAAATATTTAGAAGAAAAACCATCAAGTGGCAAAACCTGATTAATTTTATCACTTTCTGCTAATGAACTTTGTGTATTTGCTTTTGCCTGATTTTGATCTAATTGAACCCATAAATATTCCAGACTATCTGGCGAATTATTAGTATAGGTAATAGTTTCAGATCCGCTTAATTTTGAATTTTTATCATCCAGTTCAACATCGATTTTGTAATCTGCCTGCTGTTGGTAGTAAGCTGGTCCTGGAGCTCCAGAAGCTGTACGAAACATATTTGGTGTTGCCAACAAATCGTACATTTGGCTAAACTTGTTGGTGTCGTACTTTCCTTGTTGTTTGGCAGGAGCTGTTACTGGTTTATCCTGCGCCACTAACATTGCAGGAAAAAGCAATAATAATGAAAGTTTTTTCATAAAAATTTAATGGTAATTTCTTTAGGCTGTGAAAATAGTAATTAAAACATTAATTTTATCAATATCTTAATATTTTAACAATTCTTTCCTTGAAGATTCTGTAAAAAGCACACTTCTTTTTGTATCAAATGCTGAAATATGCGTAATGTTTTGCTGTTCTGAATTCCAATCAACCAAAATAGTGTTTGAAATTTCAAGGGTTTTGAATTTATCCACGTCTTTAATTCTGGAATAACAAACCAAAACATCATCAGTCTCAACTTCTTTAGATAAAAAAGTTATCGCTTTTGACTGCCCATTTACTTTAATTAAAAAATGTTCGGATAGATATTTTTTCAATAATTCAACATCTGCTGGAGTTTCTTTGCTTGTACCAACAAATGTCTTTTTATGATACTTTTTCTCCATTGCATTGTTCAAATCATCAATAAAAATGCGAGAAGTAATTTGCAACATCTTTTTTTCTGCAGCATAATTTACCTGAAAAACACCAACATAAAATTTATGAAAAGCAAATGCCGAAGTCAATACAAACAAAACTCCCAGCAAGGGATAAATTATTCTTTTTTTCATTTTTGAGCAGCCTCAGCCTTCTTAAATTCTTTATTCTTATTGATCATAAAATCCATTAACTGAAACTTCTGATCTGGATCTACCAATTCTTTAGAATGCGGATCGTTTGAGCAATACATCAGGAAAAGCTCTACTTCGTCAGCTTTAAGATTGAGTGTTTTAGAATAAAAATCTTTTGTAAAATTATCCTTCGCATATTCTACAAAAGCAATATCTGTAATTTCTTCTTCTTTTACTTCGTCTTTTTTGCTCAAAAGTTTTTTGACATCTTTAAAAATTCTAACAAAATCAGTTCCGTATTTTATAGTCTGATCAGAAAGCATTGCATTATTTTTTGCGGTAGACTGCTTGTCATCTTCAAACTGCATATCTACATATTTCTGAGAACCACCTTGCAGTGCTTTTACTTTTAATTCTTTATGAACCACAACTTCCTTAAGCTGATTATTAACCAAATCCAGCTTTATTTTTAAAAGAACCTCAGCACAATCTTTTTCAGTTAAAACTACTTTTTTTGATTGAAATGATAGACCTGAAAACAGTAAGGTATCTTTAGGTTGCGCCATTATATCAAATAAACCGCCAGCTCCAATAAATGTTCTGACATTAGCATTAATATTCATTACATAGCCACTTTCTATGGCTAAAAAATCATTGATAACCTGACCGTGTAATGGTTTCCTGAAACCGTTTTGCCCTAATACAAATTGACAAAATAAGCAGACAACGAGTACTCCTAATTTATTTTTCATTTTCGAGAATTGTTAGATATTTTCTTGCTAGATCTGTGATTAAAAACATACTCATTGTTTTGTTTTTAGTATTCAAAGATACAGCAAAATCGGCATCATCTACACAAAATAATTGAAATCCTTTTATATCATCTACAGGAATCTTTAATCGATTAGTATAATAATTCTCTTCAAAAAGATATTCCAGTTTTCTAAAAAGAGCTTCTTTTTTCTCCACATTCACTTCTTTTTTCAACATTGCAGTTCGTCCTGAAATTGCATTTAAAAGCTTATCTACCGATGTTGAAGTTGCCGTATACACCTTTCGCTCTGCAGGTGTATATTTTTTTTGTCCGTACGGAATAATTCCTAAATTTTCTGCAGTTATATTGGCATTTTCATTCACAACCACTTCTTTTAATTCCACCTCTTTAGCAGTCATTTTAATAACCAAAAGATTGGCAGTCATATCTTCTGAAGTGATTCTATGCTTAACAGGATCAAGGTTTACTGCAGAAAAAACCAAAACATCTCCTTCTCTGACTACAATTGAAAAATTACCTTCAGAATCTGAAACTGTTGCGACTTGAGTCGCATTATTTATAATATTTACTCCTTCAACAGAAGTAGACTGCTCCTGCACCTTTCCTGTCAACAGTTTTGCATCGCTTTTTTGTCCAAAAACAATCTGAACAAAAAGAAAAACAATAATCGATATAAGCCTACTTATTTTCACCAGCAATCATTTCTTTATACTTTACAGCTAATTCTCCAAGCAAAAACTCCGTAGAAGTTTTATTTTTAGAATTCAAAATCACGGTAAATTTCTCATTCTCTACCGCATAATACTCAAAACCTTTGACATAATCTGCCGGGATTTTTAATCTGTCAACAAAATGTTCCAGACTAAACATATTTTCCAAAAGTTTCATAAAAAACTCCTTCTTTTCTACTGCAACTTCTTTCTTAAGCATAGCAGTTCTTCCTGAGAAAAAATTCAGTAATGGATCAGCAGAAATAGATCCACCAGCCATTGTTCCTCCATTTGCAGTAGCATTTAGCGCAGTCGCCGTTTGCAATTTACGTTCTGCTGCAGTGTATTTTTTCTGCCCCATAGGAATTATCCCCAAACTTTCAGCATTAATATTATCATATCGCTTCACAACAACTTCTTGCAATTGATACATAATCATTGTAAGATTGACGGAAAAATTAAGATTTGAAAAATCTTCTTGTTTCAGCAAAACCCTTTTTTCTTTAAAACTTATTGAAGAAAAAACCAGAATATCATTTGCTTTCGCCGAAATAGAAAAAGATCCTGCCGCGTTTGTTGTTACGGTTTCTTCTGTTTGCGCATTGATTACATGAATCCCTTCTAAATCTGAAGTATTTGAAACCACTTTACCGTTAAAAACGGAGCGATCTTGGCTTTGTGACCAGCAAGCCTGTCCAGCCACAATAATTAAAAAACAAGTAATTTTCTGAAGCAAAATAAAATAATTTAAAAATATTCTTAAAACGGTAAAAATATCCTAAGTCGTTCCAAATTTAATATTAACGACTTGGTAAAAATATGTTAATTAAACCATTAAAAAACGCAATCAAAAACAGAGTTTTTTAATACCTTTAACAAACAAAAATTTGAGCTTAAACATCATGAAAAGCATTATCATCGCAAGCACTTCTACTTTACACGGAGGCAATTACTTAGAATATATTTTACCTACTTTAAAAACACATTTTAAAAACTGTAAAACAATCTTATTTATTCCTTATGCACGTCCAAGCGGTATTTCGCATGACGAGTACACAAAAAAAGCCGCAGAGGCTTTTAACACAATCAATATCAATGTAAAAGGAATTCATGAGTTTGAAAACCCGCAGGATGCAGTAAAAAACGCTGAAGGAATCTTTACAGGAGGAGGCAATACTTTTTTATTGGTTACCCAACTTTACAAAAACAACATTATGCAACTGCTTTCTGAAACTGTAAAAAATGGCACTCCTTATTTAGGATCAAGTGCAGGAAGCAATATTTGCGGCTTATCAATGCAAACCACTAATGACATGCCAATTATCTACCCTCCTAGCTTTCAGACTTTAGGATTAATTCCTTTTAACTTAAATCCGCATTATCTGGATGCCGATTTACAATCGAAACACATGGGAGAAACTCGCGAAACAAGAATTAAAGAATTTCATGCATTTAATTCGATTCCAGTTTTAGGTTTAAGAGAAGGAAGCTGGCTAGAAGTTAAAGGAGAAAAAATTACTTTGAAGGGTTCTTTATCTGCGAGATTGTTCAAACAAAATCAAGAAGCACAAGAATTAGCACCAGAAAGCGACTTAAGCGATTTAAAGTAAAATCCAATTTTTAAATTCCAAATTCCAAAATTTAAGTCAAAATAATGAATACAGAATTGGAATTTGGAATTTTAAAAATATTAGAATTTACGTCTAGTCTAAAAAACAAAAAAGCCTCAAACAATGTTTGAGGCTTTTGAAGAGCGAAAGACGAGGCTCGAACTCGCGACAACCAGCTTGGAAGGCTGGAGCTCTACCAACTGAGCTACTTTCGCATTAATCGGGTGCAAACTTAAAAAATTTAATTTTTAAAACAAAATAAAAATCAAAAAATTTATTTTCACATAAAGTAAAACGCGTTTACTTTTTAGAGCGAAAGACGAGGCTCGAACTCGCGACAACCAGCTTGGAAGGCTGGAGCTCTACCAACTGAGCTACTTTCGCATTGGTTGTGCAAATATAGAAAGAAAGTTCAGTTAAAAACAAGCTTTTGGGCAAAAAAAATCAATAAAAATCAACATTTTTTTATAACTTATTTAAAATTAAAAAGTTATAAAAACATTATTTTTTCAAAAAATCATGATTACAATCAGAGAAATTCCATCAAAAGAAACTTATGCCGTTCCTCAACCTGTTTTAAGAAAAGGAAAACCCCATAGAAAGTTGCGTATTTGAAGGAGACGATCTCGAATCTACGCATCATTTTGGTTTATTTGAAGGCAAAAATTTAACAGGAATTATTTCGTTATTTGAAAAAATCAATCCTATATTTGCCGCTCAAAATCAAGCACAGATTCGAGGGATGGCTGTTTTAGAAACACATCAAAAAAAAGGATTTGGAGAGGCTTTGGTAAGGCATTGCGAAACGTATTGCAATAATAACAAAGTCGACTTGATATGGTTTAATGCCAGAACTGCCGCTGTCGGCTTTTATCAAAAAATGAACTATCGGCCACTCGGTGATGCATTTGAGATTAAAGATGTCGGCGAACATTATTTGATGTTTAAAAAATTATAAAATGAGAATACTTTACTCTTTAGTAGTAATATGCCTTTTTCTGGGCTGTAAAAAAGAAAATCCAAAACCCGCATCTAATATCAAAAAAAAGGCACCAGCAATTATACTTACTGACGAGAGAACTGTCGAAATTGACACTGCATTAATAGGAACTTTTAAAAGCGAAACCTTAAAGCAATTTTACATTGCATCTGAGAACCAAACCGTATGGGGAAACCTTAAAAAGAGAGCTTTTGTTTTATCCCAATTAGAAAAATCAGAAGAATTAGGTTTAGAACCTGAAGATTACAAAATATCCCAACTTAAAAAATACGAAAGTAAAGTAACTTCACTTAGCGATAAAGATCTGGCTAAGTATGATATTTTAGTGACTTATAATTTTGAAAAATATCTAAATCATATTTATAAAGGAAAATTAGACCCTAAAAAATTGTACACCAATTGGGATTTGGAAGAAAAAGAATTTGATGTGAATTCTGTTTTAATTAAAGGTTTCAATAGAAATAAATTAGATAGCATTGTTGAAAATATTCAGCCTAAAACCGAAACTTACAAAGAATTACTAAAAGCACTGGAAATCATCAATACTTTTCCAGACGACAATGTAAATAATATTGAATCTGCTGATAAAATTGTTTTAAACGATACTAATCCTGTTTTAATAAACATTAAAAAAAGGCTTTTGTACTGGAACGACATGTCTGGAAAAGACAGCCTTACAAAGATTTATAATCACAAAACTTTTGAAGCAGTTAAAAGATTCCAAGAAAGGCACGGTTTAGCTTCGGACGGTATTATCGGAGCAGGAACTATTCGCGCTTTAAATTATTCTAAAGAAGATAGAAAAAAACAGATCATTGCCAATTTGGAACGATGGAGATGGTATCCGTCAGAATTAGCTGAAAATTATTTCATTATCAATATTCCTGATTACAGCTTAAATGTTGTCGAAAACAAAGACACAACTTTAGTTAGAAATATTGTAGTTGGAACCAGCAAAAGAAGAACGCCTATTATTACTTCGTTTTTGAAAACAGTTGTTTTTAATCCCACATGGACTGTTCCTCCAACAATCTTAAAAGAAGATGTGGTTCCTGCAATGAAAAGAAACCGAAATTATTTAGCCAATAAGAACATAACTATCTATGATACTGCTGGAAAGGTTGTTTCTCCGATGGCATGGAATGAAAACAAACCAAACAATTATCGTTATGTTCAAAGTCCTGGTTATGACAACTCATTAGGATTAATGAAAATCTTATTCCCAAATCATCACAGTGTTTATCTGCACGATACAAATCACCGAAATATTTTTGGGCGCAATAATCGTTCTATGAGTTCTGGATGCGTGCGTGTTGAAAACCCATTGGAACTGGCCCAACATATATTAGATGTTGATGGAAACTG
The DNA here is from genome assembly GCF_003254545.1 of Flavobacterium tistrianum. Lineage (GTDB taxonomy): Bacteria > Bacteroidota > Bacteroidia > Flavobacteriales > Flavobacteriaceae > Flavobacterium > Flavobacterium tistrianum. Next base: position 124,625 of record NZ_QJRH01000065.1, on the reverse strand, counting down.
GCCTCAAGACAGAATTGACACTATTATAGCTAGTAAAACAACAATGAGTTTCAAGATTACCAAAAAGTACGCTTTATACCAGTGGTATTGGACAGCATGGAGCAAAAAAAATCAGCTCATTTTCAGAGCTGATATTTATGATTTAGATTCGGATTTATATGCGCAATTAAGAAATTAACCTCTCTTCCATCGCAAAACTTCTTGAAGGATGGTAGATATATAAACACGATTTGTCTTTTATTAATTCGATAATCTCATTTGTTAATTCAACTGGAAGTGCTGGACAGCCTTGACTTCTGCCTAATCTTTTATGATCTCTGATGAAGGACTCAGACACGTAATCTGCACCATGCATTACAACGCCTCTTTCGCGAGCATTGTCATTTACGCCATTTTCTAAACCATCTAAACGCAAAGAAGCGCCATGTTTTCCTTGATAAATTTCACCAGTTGCATAAAAACCTAAACTGCTTTTAAATGATGAATTAAGATTTGAAAATGCTGAAGCAAATTCTTCACCAGTATTTCTTCCGTGAGCTACAAGCGAATTAAACAAAATTGTATTACTAGTTAAATCAATCACCCACAAACGTTTAGTGTTTGATGACAAACTGAAATCAATTAGTGTTAGGATATTTTTCTTGATCACTCCTCTTTCTTTCAACAAATAAAATCCTTTTAAAGCTTCTGAGAAAGTTTTAAGCTCAGGCATTTTAAAATTGTTCGAATTTAAAGAGTTATAAACGCTCTCGATTTTAGAATCAACTGTAACTTTTTCGACTTTAGCAATCGCTTTTACAGTGGCATTTTTTTTAAGATCGGCTGTGTTTTTTGAATCTTTTCCAAAAGACAATAGCAAAAACACAAATAACGGATAAATTTTGTAAATCATTGAATTTCTTTAGGTTAAACAAAAATTTGGGTATCGCAAAAATATAAAAAAATCATACCGTGCAAAATACAAGCCTGATTTTCAGGTATTTTTTGTTTAAATTTTAACACTAAACCGCCTTTCTGTAAGATTTTATCTTATAGTGAAAAACAAAACATTTTATCTCGTTTCTTAAAAAAAGTAAAACAAAATGGAAATCTTAAATTCAAAACATACAACTCTGCTAGTTTTGAATGAGTTATTAATAATGATTTCGAGCACAATGCGTCATGACTATTAAATAATGTCGCCTAAAACACATCTTTTATGTTAGTGCAAAATACATTATTGACTATAATGCTATCAAAAATAAAGTCGGAAAAAGAGCTTCATGTGAATTAATTTTAAAAAATAAAGGCTTCTTCAATTAAATCAATATTTTTTTTTATAGTTCATTTTATTAAATATAAATGTAACATTGCTCAGGTTTCAAACTTTAGAAATGCCTTATATTTGTAGAAAACAAAAATGCAATGAACAGAAAAGTTATCCTTATGATTTTGGATGGTTGGGGAAAATCTCCTGACCCTAAAGTATCTGCAATAGACAATGCAAATGTTCCTTTTATAAACAGTCTTTATAAAAACTACCCAAGCGCACAGCTTAGAACTGACGGATTAAATGTTGGTCTTCCTGAAGGGCAAATGGGAAATAGCGAGGTTGGACACATGAATCTAGGTGCAGGAAGAATTGTATACCAAGATTTAGCCAAAATAAATTTAGCCGTAGAACACAAAACTTTAGCAAAAGAGCAAGTTTTAGTTGATGCTTTTAAGTACGCTAAAGACAATAATAAAAAAGTACACTTTTTAGGATTAGTTTCAGATGGTGGTGTTCACTCACATACTTCACACCTTCGAGGATTAATTGATGCTTCTCAAGAATATGGTTTAGATCAAGTTTATGTTCATGCTTTTACAGACGGACGTGATGTTGATCCAAAATCTGGAGCAAAATATATTCATGATTTAGAAGATTATATTAAAGATACTCCTGTAAAAATCGCTTCTATTGTTGGGCGTTACTACGCAATGGATCGTGATAAACGTTGGGAACGTGTAAAATTAGCTTATGATCTTCTTGTAAATGGCGTTGGAACTCCATCAACAAACGCCGTTGCAAGTGTTCTTTCAAGCTACGAAAAAGATGTTACTGACGAATTTATCGAACCTGTTGTTATTGTTGATGACAATGCAAAACCTCTTGCTACAATTGTTGAAGGCGATGTTGTAATTTTCTTTAATTTTAGAACAGACAGAGGACGCGAACTTACTGAAGCACTTTCGCAACAGGATTTCCACGAGCAAAACATGCATAAACTAAACCTATATTATGTAACATTGACAAACTACGATGAAACGTACCAAAACGTAAAAGTAGTTTACAATAAAGATAATATCACTGAAACTCTTGGTGAGGTTTTAGAAAAAGCTGGTAAAAAACAAATCAGAATTGCGGAGACTGAGAAATATCCGCACGTAACTTTCTTTTTCTCTGGAGGTAGAGAAACTCCTTTTGAAGGTGAAGAAAGAATCTTAAGAAACTCTCCAAAAGTAGCAACATACGATTTGAAACCAGAAATGAGCGCTTACGAATTGGCTGACGCTCTTGTTCCTGAATTGAACAAAGGCGAAGTTGATTTCGTTTGTTTAAATTTCGCTAACGGAGACATGGTTGGACATACTGGAATTATGGAAGCTGCAATTAAAGCTTGTGAAGCGGTTGACGCTTGCGCGAAAAAAGTAATCGACGCTGCTCTTGCTAACGATTACACTACAATCGTAATCGCCGATCACGGAAACTGTGAAACCATGATCAATCCTGATGGTTCTCCAAACACGGCTCACACAACAAACCCAGTTCCAATTATTTTAGTTGACAAACAACTAAAAAACATTCAAGATGGTGTTTTAGGTGACATTGCTCCTACTATTTTAGAGTTGATGGGAATTCAGCAGCCAAATGCTATGACTTGTCATTCACTTCTATAATTTTCACATATAAGTTATATAAGTTTATTAAATAGAACTTAAAAAAATCTCGCAAAGACGCTAAGTCGCAAAGAAATTTATAAACTTTGCTTCTCCGCGACTTTGCGAGAACTATTTTACACACACTCTAATTGTCATCCTGAGCGGAGTCGAAGGCTTATAAAACGTAATAACAGGGATTCGACTCCGCTCAGCCTGACAACCGTATCTTTTGAAATCTTTTTTATCAAACAATAAAATAATGATAAATCTGCTCCACTCCATAAATCACAAGTCCAATAACCCCACCAACCAAAGTTCCATTGATTCTTATGTATTGAAGATCTTTCCCGATTTCTAATTCTAATTTCTCTGAAACTTCTTTTCCATCCCAACTTTTTACGGTTGACGAAATCAAATCTCCAATTACTTTTTTATTGTTCAAAAGCATTGATAATAAATCATTCTTGATAAATCCGTTTATTTTGTCAATCATAATAGAATCTTCTTTAATTCCGTTTCCGAAAGTCTGAATCAAATCAGCAATGTTATTTTTTATCGAAGAATCATCACCACGACTTAAATCGTTTGTTATAGAAAGTTTAATTTCATCCCAAATTCCATTAATATAATCCTGTACTTCTTTTTTCCCAACAAAACCTAAAATCATATCATTGATTTTAACTCTCATTTCTTCAGAGTTTTTTATTTTTTCCAAGAAATTAAAAATGTATTCGTCAATCTTTAATCTAACAGCGCTTTCAGGTTTTTTCGCCTCGTTTAAGAAATCCTGCAAACCGTTAAACACGCCCTCAGTAATGCTTTTATCAGCAAGACCAAAGCTTAAAAATGGCGTTGAAGCTTTTACTTTCTGCCTAATTAAATCTTTATTATTGGTCAATTCACTGCTCATAACTTCCAAAAGATTTGTCAGCATCTGATTTTTTAGATTTCCTTTTTGCAAAGGTTCTAATGCCAACGCAACCCAATCGCCAAAATTTATTCCTTCAATTTTTTCCTTAAATTGAACCTGAATAAATCTTTTAACATCTTCATCTTTTATTGTTCTTAAAATTCCTGGAATAATATTTACCGCAACAACACTTGCTATTTTATTAGAATTCCCTTCTTGTGAAAGCCATTCTGACGCTTTGGTTGCAAAATTGAATTCATCCAGTTTAATTTCTAGTTTTTCACGATTCAAAAATTCCTCAGAAACAAAATTTCCGAGGTTCTCTCCTATTTCATTTTTCTTTGTGGGAATGATTGCCGTATGCCAAATCGGAATTCCCATAGGATGGCGAAAAAGTGCCACAACTGCAAACCAATCGGCTATTCCGCCAACCATTGCTGCCTCGCTAAAAGCCTGAAGTATCGGAATTTTGAAGTAAATGGCAATTATAAAAAGAAGCACTGCGAAACCCAAAAGAGACAAAGCTGTTGCTTTCATTTTCTTTAATGCCTTTACTTTAGCTATATCTTGATCAGTTGAAATTTCCATAATTATAAACATTTGCACTACTAATTTATGGCTTTTTTCTCAAAAAACTTAACTCTATTGATTGTTTTGATAGCCACGAATTCACGAATTTTCTTCAGAAATTAATTAATTGATCTGTGAAATATCTTTTTTAAAAATTTTGTTTTGAGATAATTCGTGAATTCGTGGCGAAAAATTTTAATTAAAAATTGTACTTTTGCCAACTGAAAATGGAAAAAATATGATTATCCAAAAAACTAGAGAGGAAATCGAATTAATGCGCGAAAGTGCTTTAATCGTATCAAAAACATTAGGAATGATTGCTTCTGAAATTAAAGAAGGAGTTACAACATTATATCTTGACAAATTAGCCGAAGAATTTATTCGTGATCACGGTGCAGTTCCAAGTTTCCTTGGATTGTATGATTTCCCGAATTCGCTTTGCATGAGTCCAAACGCTCAGGTTGTTCATGGTATCCCAAATAATGTTCCTCTTAAAAACGGTGATGTTATTTCGGTTGACTGCGGTGCTTTTAAAAATGGTTTTCACGGAGACCACGCATACAGTTTCGAAATTGGAGAAGTTGCACCAGAAGTTAAAAAGCTTTTACGTGTTACTAAAGAATCTCTTTACGTTGGAATTAGAGAATTTAAAGCAGGAAATCGTGTAGAAGATGTTGGAAACGCGATTCAAAAATACACTGAAGCGCACGGTTACGGCGTAGTTCGTGAATTGGTTGGACATGGTGTTGGGCAAAAAATGCACGAGGAGCCAGAAATGCCAAACTACGGAAAACGCGGACGTGGAAAGCTTTTTGTTGAAGGAATGGTTGTAGCAATCGAACCGATGATCAACATGGGAACTAGAAACATCAAACAACTGAAAGATGGCTGGACAATCTTAACTGCCGACGGAAAACCTAGTGCGCATTTTGAGCATGATGTAGCTTTAATTGATGGAAAACCTGAATTATTATCGACTTTCCAATACATCTATAAAGCTTTAGGAATCGAAAGCAACGAAGAGGATGAATTCAGACAAGTGCCTTTGGTATTGTAGTTATTCCACAGAGATTCACAAAGATATACGCCGAGATTCGCAAAATTTATTTATACGCCTTTTAAAAAATGTATTTGGAAAATGAAGTATCACAAGACGAACTAAATACTATCTCATATAAAATTATAGGTTTAGCAATTGAAGTTCACAAACAATTAGGTCCCGGTTTACTGGAATCCGCTTATCAGGAATGCTTATACTACGAAATTATAAATTCTGGTTTAACTGTTGAAAAACAAAAAGCCCTACCTATAATTTATAAAGACGTAAAACTTGATCATGGATACAGAATTGATTTGCTTATTGAAAACAAAATCGTAATTGAATTAAAAACTGTTGAAGCTTTTACAGATGTTCATTTTGCGCAAATACTAACCTATCTAAAACTCGGAAATTATCCCTTAGGATTGTTAATCAATTTTGATTCAAAAATATTAAAAAACAATATAAAAAGATTTATAAACACTTAGTGAAGCTTTGTGCTCACTTTGTGTAACTCTGCGAAATAGCCCCCATGAAGAAACTTTTTAAATTAGTCCTTAATACAATTCCGCGTCCATTATTAATTCGTTTGAGTTATGTAGCACGCCCAATTTTAGCTTTCTCTTTAAAAGGAGATAAATTTACAGATCCTATTGACGGAAAAAGCTTTAAATCTTTTCTGCCTTACGGTTACGGAAAACAACGTAATAATGTGCTTTCGCCAAGTACACTTTCTTTAGAAAGACACCGTTTACTTTGGTTATATTTAAACGATCAGACTGATTTTTTTACAGCGCCAAAAAAAGTATTGCATTTTGCTCCAGAGCAAGCTTTCTACAAAAGATTTCGCAAGCAGAAAAACTTAGACTACACAACGACTGATTTACTTTCGCCATTGGCAGATGTAAAAGCAGATATCTGTAATTTGCCTTTCAAAGACAACGAATATGACGTTATTTTATGTAATCACGTTTTAGAGCACATTCCAGACGATACAAAAGCAATGCAAGAGTTGTATCGTGTTTTAAAACCAGGCGGAATGGCGATTCTTCAAATTCCTCAGGATTTATCTCGCGAAGTTACGTTTGCAGATGATTCGATTACAGATCAAAAAGAACGTGCTAAAATTTTCGGACAATACGATCACGTGCGTGTTTACGGACGCGATTATTTCGATAAATTAAGAAGCATTGGTTTTATTGTTATCGAAGAAGATTATACGAATAAAATTGCACCAGAATTGGTTGAAAAATATTGTTTAGCAAAAGGCGAAATTATTCCGCTTTGCTTTAAACAGGAAAACTAATTTTTTCACCATATAAGTGATACAAGTTCATTTAAAAGGAGTTTTCAAATTATTACTATTTTGAAAACTCCTTTTATTTTTTTGCCCAAACCTAAATTACAAGCCTAACCAAATCCCTAAATCTTGGAACCTACAAAATCATTTCAGTTCTGTTTTGACATCAGTTTGGAAAAAAATCTGAATGTCTATATTCCAACCGCATACATTGTTGAGAATACTAGCGAAATCAAATATTTAGACAAAAAAGCAAGTCCCGATGTACTTGAAAGTTTCGGAATCACTTTTGATAATTTAGATTCCAACTCAAAAAGAATATTAACGGCATGCGATTCTCTTAAACCTGAATTTATTTTTAAAAAATTCGGTGCCAAAATTAAGTCAGCCAAAACAATTGCCGATTTACAGAAAGATTCAAAAATTGAATTTGCGATTCGCCAACACTTAAAATTCAATTTAAGTTCGTTTTACGATTTAATTGTAAAAGAGCAATTTCCTCTGTCTTTAAATCTTGGACCTGAAAAAGATTTCTATCGTTCGAGAGTTAGCATTGAACCGCTTGATTTTGAACCACAGATTCAGTTTGACAAACATACTGAAGGAATTACTTATACACTTTCTTTAAAAGAAAATGAAACCACTTTTTCTCCAATGAATAGCAAAGTCGACGTTCTTTTAGACGAACCAGGCTGGCTTATTATAGACAAAAAACTAGGGCAACTAAAAGAGTTGAACTCTAAAAAACTGACACCTTTTTTAAAGAAAAAATCTATTGAAATACCATCAAAATTAGTTGACGATTACTTTAAAAGTTTCATTCCGCAAATCGCAAAGAAAATTGATATTGAAGCGACAGGTTTTGAAATTGAACTTCGTGACAAAATCATTTCTTGCACGATTCAGCCTATTCATGATTTCTTTAAAAACTGTTATTATCTTAATCTTTATTTTGATTATAACGGATATTCATTTGATGCAAGCAAAATTAAAAAAACACATTCTTTTGTAGATTTTAGTATTGCTAATGAACCTAAAATAATTCAGTTTAAAAGAAATCCTGACGAGAGTTTATATGTCGATAAATTAAATGAAATTGGTTTAACCAAAATCAAAAACGAATTATTTGGATTAAATTCAGAAGCTGAAAACACAGATCCTTTCGTCAATATTCAGTTGATTATTGACCATAAAGAAGAACTGAAAAATTTAGGTTTTACTATTGAAAATCTAAAACTGGAAAGCAAAGAAATCATTACAGAAAACTATACTATTTCTGCTTCAAAAGAAACAACTGGAGATTGGTTCGACATTAAAATAATCATTACAGTTGGAAATTATAAAATCAATTTCAGCGAAATTATTCCGAACATAAAAAGCAAAGAAAGACTTTTTGCATTGCCAGACGGAAACTACTTTTTGATTCCGTTAGAATGGTTTAGCAAGTACGGCTCTTTAGCAAAATTGGCTAAAACAGAAAATGGCGCTTTACTTTTACGAAAAAGCAATTTTACCGCTTTAGACGGAATTTCAGAAATTGACAATGATTTAGACCAAATTCATCAAGCTGAATTTACTGGTTCTGATTTAATAAAAGCAACTTTGAGACCATATCAAATTGACGGAGTAAAATGGCTTTTAGGACATTTCAACTCCAACATGGGTGCGTGTCTGGCTGACGATATGGGACTTGGAAAAACGTTGCAGACTTTATCTGTTTTGGTTTCTGTACAAGAACAATTAGGTTTTACAACCAAAACGACCAATTTTGATTTGTTTGCCAACGAAACTACTATTGAAAGAGAACCATTAAAAGCTTTGATAGTTCTGCCTTCTTCATTGGTTTTTAACTGGTTTAATGAGGCTGGAAAATTCACCCCGCACTTTTCGAAAATACAATATGTGGGTAATGAAAGAAAATCTTTAGCAAGCAGAATTAATTCGACCGATTTAATTTTCACAAGTTACAGCATCATTCATCGAGATATTTCTATTTTAGAAAAATACGATTTCCGTTATTTGATTTTAGACGAAAGTCAATACATCAAAAACAAAAATTCTAAGATTTTTAAAGCCATAAATAAAATCAGCACAGGGCATAAAATTGCTTTAAGTGGAACGCCAATCGAAAATTCGCTTGACGATTTATGGTCGCAAATGCAGTTTATCAATCCTGAGATTTTGGGAAGTTATGCTTTCTTTATGGAGAACTTCAAAAATCCGATTGAGAAAAAACAAAATGAAGAAGTTTTAACAGAATTAAAAAACCTCATCGCTCCTTATATTTTGCGACGAACTAAAGAACAGGTCCTAAAAGATTTGCCAGAATTGACTGAGCAGATTTATTACTGCGACATGGATCCTGAACAGGAAAAATTATACGAAAAAGAGAAATCTAAGGCGCGTAATTTCTTGCTTAAAACTGACGGATCTGGTCCAGACAAAATCAACATCATTAATACTTTGATGAAGCTGAGACAGCTGAGCAATCACCCAAAAATGGTTGATCAGGAATCTGAAGTTGATTCTGGAAAATATATTGCGGTTACCAATTATCTTGAAAACTTAGTGAAAGCAAAACAGAAAGTTATCATTTTCAGTTCGTTTGTTACAAATCTAAATTTTTATACCGATTGGTGCAAGGAAAACAAAATTGAGTTCTGCGAAATTACAGGCGAAACTCCATCAGACAAAAGAGAACAGCAGGTAAAAATGTTTCAGGAAAAAGAAAATCCGCTGTTATTCTTTATTTCGCTTAAAGCGGGTGGAGTTGGTTTGAATATTACAAAGGCCTCTTATGTTTTATTCTTGGACCCTTGGTGGAACCCTTTTGCTGAAAAACAAGGTGTGGCACGTGCGCATAGAATCGGGCAATTGAATAAAGTAAATGTGATTCGTTTTATTTCTAAAAATACAGTAGAAGAAAAAATCATCAAATTGCAGGAAAACAAAAAATTATTGTCTGACTCACTTTTAGAAGAAAGTTATATCAATGATGAGATTGAAGGCAACTTAGAGTATATTTTAGGAAATTAATCGTTAAATCCAATAGATCGGCATCTTTTTCGTTATATAAAATTGTTATATTTACAATCTTACAAAGTTTTAAGATGCCAAAATTTTTATATACAAGCTTTATTTTTCTTTTCATTTTCACTTTAGCGAAAGCTCAAGAAAAAGAAATCGATCCTCCTTACAATATTAAAACTGCTTCTTTTATTCAGAATGGCAGTAATGTTCCGCCTATTTTCGAATTAGGTTCTCCGTTTACATTTCAATTTGATGATTTGTTTGGTAATGAAGCCAATTATTACTTTGAAGTTATTCATTGCGACTACAATTGGTTCCCAACGCAAATCCCAAAAACGGACTATATTCTTGGAATGGATAATCAGAGAATTACCGATTTTTCGAATTCGTTTAATACGCTTCAGGTTTATACACATTATAGACTTTCTTTTCCGAATCAGTTTACGCAATTATTGAAGCTTTCGGGGAATTATATGTTGCGAATTCTTAATGAAGACCGAGAAGTTGTTTTCTCAAGAAAATTTATTTTACATGAAAATCATTGTACGGTTGGCGTGCAGGTAAAAAGAAGCAGAAATTTAAGCAATATCGATTACAAACAGAATCTTGATTTTGCTATTTTATCTAATGATATTGTATTTCAAACTCCATTGCAAAATGTAAAAGTTCTTTTACTGCAAAACGGAAATTTTCATACGGAAATAAAAAATATTGTTCCTCAATATACAATTGGTAATCAGCTGGTCTATAAATATGATAAAGAAACTCAATTTTGGGGCGGAAATGAGTTTTTGTATTTTGAAAACAAGGACATTCGAGCAGCCAGTAATAATGTTGCCAAAGTAGGTTCTAACAACGATATTTACAATTCGTTTTTGTATACCAATGCCGCAAGAGGAAATCAGATTTATACGAATTATGAAGATGTAAACGGAAATTTTGTTGTTAAGAACATCAACGGTTCTAACAATGATATTGAAGCCGATTATGCTTGGGTTTATTTTAGCCTCTCTGCTCCTGCTTTTAGAATGAATAAAGACATTTATATTTCTGGAATGTTTAATAACTACAGTCTTTCTCCAGAATATAAAATGGACTACAACAATGATAAAGGAGTTTTTGAAAAAGCCATTATGATTAAGCAAGGTTTTACTAATTTTCAGTATACAGTTGCTGACAAAAAAGGCGTCGTCGATTTTGAAAATGCCGTTGACGGAAACTTTTATCAGACTGAAAACGAGTACACGATCTTAGTGTATTATAAAGAAGCAACAGATCGTTATCAGCGTGTAATTGGAAAAGGAAATGCAAACTCTATCAATATAGTCAATTAAAACAATGTTAAGGTTTTAGATTAAACGATTTTTTTTTGTAGCTTTGCCTTTATAACACTCACATATATACGGCGTTAGTATGGTTTCTCAAATTACACGAGGCATAAAAATATCTGTTTTGACTAGTTTTGAAGGCACTTACTTCAAAAACTACAAGATTCATTTTGCTTTTAGCTACGTAGTTACCATCGAAAATCATAGTAAAGATTCTGTACAATTAACTTCTCGCCACTGGGAAATTTTCGATTCTTTAAATGATTTAGAAGTTGTAGATGGTGAGGGGGTAATTGGTAAAAAACCGGTTCTAAAACCTGGTGAAAACCACACTTACAGTTCTGGCTGTTTATTATCGTCTCCTTATGGCGCAATGAAAGGTCATTTCAATATGATCAATTTTACTACAACAAAAACATTCAAAGTAATTGTTCCTACTTTTAGAATGTGTGCTCCTTTTGCATTAAATTAAGATATAGTTTACAACTATTGCTTTTATCGTTATCTTAATCATAAAATTGTCAATTTATTAATTTATCCTTTGTACTTTTGTGCAACGTTAGATTATTCGTAACAAATCAAATCGTCTAACTTTAAATTGTCTAATTCACAAATTTAAATAACATGCTTAAAGGATTTTTCCATGTACCAAAAGCGGTAAACGAGCCTGTAAAGAGCTACGCACCAAACTCACCAGAAAAAGTTGCTGTTCAAGCTGCTTACACCACAATGTGGAATTCTCAAATTGACGTTCCTTTATATATTGGAAACGAAGAAATTAGAACTGGAAATACAAGAAACATTACAGCACCTCACGATCACCAGCATGTAGTTGGAAAATATCATTTAGCTGAAAAACAACATATCGAGAAAGCAATCGCAAATGCACTTGAATCAAGAAAAGCATGGGCAAACTTGGCATGGGAACAGCGTGCTGCTATTTTCTTAAAAGCTGCTGAACTTATCGCTGGACCATACAGAGCTCGTATTAACGCAGCTACAATGATTGGTCAATCTAAAAATATTCACCAAGCAGAAATCGATGCTTCTTGCGAATTAATCGACTTCTTACGTTACAATGTTGAGTTTATGACTCAAATCTACAACGATCAGCCAAAATCAGATTCTTCTGTTTGGAACCGTGTAGAATACAGACCATTAGAAGGTTTTGTTTACGCTATTACTCCTTTCAACTTTACTGCAATCGCTGCAAACCTTCCTGCAAGTGCTGCAATGATGGGTAACGTTGTGGTTTGGAAACCAAGTGATAGTCAAGTATTTTCTACAAAAATCATTTTAGAAGTTTTCAAAGAAGCTGGAGTTCCTGACGGAGTTATCAACGTAGTTTTCGGAGATGCTTTAATGATTACAGATACTGTTTTAGCAAGCCGTGATTTTGCAGGTGTTCACTTCACAGGATCAACTCACGTATTTAAAGATATCTGGGCAAAAATTGGTGCAAACATCCACAATTACAAAACATACCCAAGAATCGTTGGTGAAACTGGAGGTAAAGATTTTATCATTGCTCATCCAAGTGCAAACGTAAAACAGGTGGTTACAGGAATTACTCGTGGAGCTTTCGAATTCCAAGGACAAAAATGTTCTGCTGCTTCTAGAGCTTATATTCCGCAAAGTTTATGGCCAGCTGTAAAAGAACAATTAATTGCTGATGTAAAATCTATGAAAATGGGTTCTCCAGAAGATTTCGGAAACTTTATTACAGCAGTTATCCATGAAGGGTCTTTTGACAAATTAGCTAGTTATATTGATCAAGCTAAAAAAGATGCTGACGCTGAAATCATCGTTGGAGGAAATTACGATAAATCTGTTGGATACTTTATTGAACCGACAGTTATTGTAACTACAAATCCAAAATATACTACAATGGAAACTGAGTTGTTCGGACCGGTTATCACGATTTATGTTTACGAAGATGCTAAATGGGAAGAAACTTTAGAATTAGTAGATACTACTTCTGAGTATGCTTTAACAGGAGCAGTTTTCAGCCAAGATCGTTATGCTATTGAAGTAGCTACAACTAAATTACAAAACTCTGCTGGTAACTTCTATATCAATGACAAACCAACTGGAGCTGTTGTAGGAATGCAACCATTTGGTGGAGCAAGAGCTTCTGGAACCAACGATAAAGCAGGTTCTGCATTAAACTTATTGCGTTGGGCTTCTCCAAGAACTATCAAAGAAACTTTTGTAACTCCAGAAGATTACAGATATCCTTTCTTGGGTTAATACAATTTAAAATTTCAGGTTTAGTATAAATCTGACCATATATAAAGCCGATCTTCTTTGAAGATCGGCTTTTATTTTTACTTACTTTCATTTAATTGTTATTTTTGTAATACTTTTCTTATTTATTTAAAAATCAGCACTTTAAAACACTTAAATGCCTTATTTTAATACTTTAAAAACTTTTTGTTCCAGTCAAAAAAAACTCATCCTTATAAATTTGCTCCAATATTAAACAATATTAAAAGATCTAATAAAATAAGCAATAATAAGTATGAGAAATTTAAACAATGTTCCTAAAGTTATTATGGAATCAAAAAGCATAGGACATCCTATTGACTACAAATGGACAAAAAAGAAAATAAACAAACTTTTGGATCCTATTGAAGGAAATGATGATCTTGAAAATACCTTAATGCAAATAAATCATAAAGGTTCAATTGGTCTGACAGCTGCATTATTAGAGTGGGTTTATTGGCGTTTTACAGGATACAGCCAAGCAACAAACGATACTCAAAAAAGAATTGAAGCATTATGGTGTTCTGTCAATAATCGTGAACAAACAAATCCTTTATTATTTGACACCGATTTTGAAATCCCTGCAACTGGTTCAGTAAATGGTGCACTTTGGATTGCATTAATGAATGTGAGAATGATAGACGTAAGATACCGAAAAGGTTCTTACTTTTTACAAAATGATCTTGTGGGATTGGTATTATTGGCACGCCATATTACGCCAAAAAAGAAAAACTTTGACAATTGGTTTGCTCAAACTATTATCAGCTTAACTCACTCTCATCCTAATCCATATAAAAATGATATTTTAGATGAAAGTGACGAATCTGTATATGATTCATCAAACGAACCTGTAATTTGTAGAGAGTTTTTCTTCGATGAAAAATTCCAATATTCTGTTGAAGCATCAGAAAATGCGATTCATGGTATGATTGATAATTTAGATTATAAAGCAAACAGCTTTCTGAATCTTCCTAAAAAAGCTTCATAATTTTAACCTTAGTTTTGTTCAAAAAAATAACCCGTTTAGAAAGTTCTATTCGGGTTATTTTATTTAAGGTTTAAACTTTAGTGGTAGATGAACCACTTTTTTAGTTTCAAAGAATTCATCTTCAAATATATTCGCTAGATCATATAAAGTAGCATTTGGAAAATCTTTCAGCTCTTCACTTAAATCACCACCTTTCAAATACAAAATTCCATTTTTCAACAGATGCTTATTCTGCTTCTTGATTTTGTCTTTAATCCATGACACAAAATCAGGCATATTGGTTACAGCACGGCTTACAATAAAATCGAAATCGCCTTTTACTAATTCGGCACGTTTTTGCTCTGCTTTTACGTTCTTTAACTCAAGCGCATCAACAACACCTTGAACTACTTTTATTTTTTTGGCAATAACATCAATTAGATAAAAACGGGTTTCTGGAAAAAGAATCGCTAACGGAATACCTGGAAAACCTCCGCCTGTTCCAACATCCAAAACTGTCGCTCCTGGTTCGAACTTCATAACTTTCGCAATTCCTAATGAATGTAAAATGTGTTTTGTATATAATGAATCGATGTCTTTACGCGAAATAACATTGATTTTTTCATTCCAATCGTGGTATAAAAAGTCTAATTTTTGAAATTGTTCAATTTGAAGATCGGTCAAATTGGGAAAATATTTCAATATCTCATCCATTGCTATAATTTTTTAACAAAAGTACTACTTTACGATTGAAATATTTAACTCAATTTTGCAAATTGAAAATTTATAATAATTACCTTTGAAAACTATTTAAATTAATTATGAATAACACTGCTCCAACTTTTGCACGGCAAGACAATTTAAAGTTTTTTAGAACGCTTAACACTCGCGTAAACAATTACTTTAAAGAAAATAATATCAAAAAAACCGGAAACTGGAAGTTACACTTAAAAGCTGTTATTCTATTTGCCGTTTTTCTAACTCCATACTTTTTAATTCTTACGCTTGACATGCCTTTTTGGGTTATGTTACTTTTATCAATTGTGATGGGTGTAGGAATGGCTGGCGTCGGAATGAACGTTATGCATGACGGAAATCATGGCTCTTACTCTACTAAAAGTTGGATTAATAAATTTATGGGCGGAACAATCTACGTTCTGGCTGGAAATGTTTACAACTGGCAAGTGCAGCATAATGTATTGCATCATACTTATACCAATATTCCTGGACATGACGAAGATTTAGATGCAGGAAGAATTATTCGTTTTACAGAACATGCCGAATGGCATCGTTTTCACCGTTTCCAACATTATTATTCTGTTTTCTTATATGGTTTATTGACTTTCAATTGGGCATTAACTACCGATTTTAAGCAGATGAGAAACTATTTAAAGAGAAAACTATCTTATGGCGAGCCAAAAAATCCAAAAATTTTGTGGACAACGCTTATTATTACTAAAATGATTTATGTTTCAATCTGGATTATTTTACCAATTGTAATTGGAATTACATGGTGGAAAGTGCTTGTCGGATTTTTTGCAATGCACTACACAGCTGGATTGATCTTAAGTATAGTTTTTCAACTAGCACACGTAGTTGATCATACTACAAATCCAACTCCAAATGATTTGGGAGAAATGGATAATACTTGGGCTATTCATCAATTGTATACTACAACCAACTTTGCTCCAAAAAATGCAATCGTAAATTGGTACACAGGCGGATTAAACCATCAAATCGAACATCATATTTTCCCAAATATCAGTCATATTCATTATGGCAAAATTGCTAAGATTGTAAAAGAAACAGCAAAAGAATGCAATTTGCCTTATTACGAATACAAAACAATGCGAAGTGCTGTTATTGCTCACTTTAAACATTTACGTGAATTGGGAATGAAACCGGAATTAGCAGTTTAAGAACTAAAAAGAAATCTATTAATAATTAACCTTCCTTAATAAACAGCAAATTAAGGACATTCAAAAATTTTATAATGAATCATATTCTTTCGGACAGAATCAACAACCTTGCGACATCGCAAACTCTAGCAATGGCCGCTTTGGCAAGAGAATTAAAAGCACAAGGAAAAGACATTATCAGCTTAAGTTTAGGTGAACCAGATTTCAATACACCTGATTTTATCAAAGAAGCAGTAATTAAAGCAGTTAACGAAAATTATAGCACTTATTCTCCAGTAGAAGGTTACCTAGAATTGAGAGAAGCAATTTGCAGAAAATTCAAAAGAGATAATGATTTAGAGTACAAACCAACTCAAATCGTAGTTTCTACAGGAGCAAAACAATCTTTATACAACATTGCGCAAGTAATGTTAAACGATGGTGACGAAGTTATTTTACCAGCACCATACTGGGTTTCTTATTATGAAATCGTAAAACTTTCTGGTGGAGTTCCTGTTGAAGTTCCAACATCTGTTGAAACAGATTTCAAAATGACACCAGAACAATTAGAAGCTGCAATCACGCCAAAAACAAAAATGATGTGGTTCTCTTCTCCATGTAACCCTTCAGGTTCAGTTTACAGCAGAGAAGAATTAACAGCGCTTGCTAAAGTTTTAGAAAAACACCCAAATATTTATGTAGTTTCAGATGAAATTTATGAGCACATTAATTTCTCAGGAACTTTCTGCAGTATCGGTTCAATCCCAGGAATGTTAGAGAAAACAATTACTGTAAACGGAGTTGCAAAAGCATTCGCCATGACAGGATACAGAATTGGTTATATCGGAGCTCCTGAATTTATTGCAAAAGCATGTACAAAAATTCAAGGACAAGTAACTTCTGGTGCAAATTCTGTGGCTCAACGCGCTACAATTACTGCTGTAGATGCTGATCCAAGTGTATTAAACGAAATGGTTCAGGCTTTCCACGGCCGTAGAGATTTAGTAGTTGGGTTATTACAAGAAATTCCAGGAGTAAAAATCAACGTTCCAGAAGGAGCTTTCTATGTATTCCCAGACGTTTCTTCTTTCTTTGGAAAAACATTAAAAGGACACGAAATTAAAGATGCAAACGATGTTTCGATGTATCTTTTAGCTGAGGCAAACGTAGCTACAGTAACTGGAGACGCTTTTGGAAATCCAAACTGTATTCGTTTCTCTTACGCAACAAGCAACGATATTTTAAAAGAAGCATTACGCAGAATCAAAGAAGCTTTGACTGCATAAGAATATTCTAAAGTTTTATAAAAACGGCTTAAGGTTCAAAAGTTTCATCACTTTTATACTTTAAGCTGTTTTTTTATGGGCGTGTCCTACGGCCGGGCTATCCGCTATATCTTTTATCGCGAACCCCGCCATAAAAGGATATCGCTCCTATCCCTCACGCAAAACGTTCATCAAGAAATATCATTTTTAAAAGAAAACAATTTCTAATTCAATTGCCTCCAGCTTTAGCTGGAGGTTATAATTAAACTTCCATAAAGGCTTTAGCCAAACTATGGATTCGGCTGAAGCCACTAACTTGATCCATTTATCTTCCTTCAGCTAAAGCTAGAGGCAATTGAAACAAAAATACAAGTTTCAAAATTCCCACTCCACAATATTATAAAACTTCAAATGTAATTCTGTAAAACAAAGCATGTTATAATTACAAACTTTGTAGCATATTAATTTCAAAAAATTATATATCATGACACATGCAGAAGAAACCACAACAGAAACCATTAAAACTTTAGAAGGATTAATTTCAATTCTTGAAGATGGAAAACTAGGATATACAGATGCAGCTGAGCATGTAGAAAATCCCGCTATAAAAACCGATTTCCTTGAATATGCCCGCGAACGAGCTTTATTTATTGTAGAGTTACAAAACCAAATCAATAAACTAGGAAAATCTACAGATACTTCTGGCGGAGGTCCGCTTGGAGCTTTACACCGTACTTGGATCGATATCAAATCAGCTTTTACAGGAGGCGATACCGAAGCCATTATAAACGCGTGCATAACTGGTGAAGAAGCCGCAATTGAAAAATATAAAAAAGCACTCGAAGAAAATCACCTAGAGCACGAACAGATCTACATCGTTTCAAAACAATTGAACAGTATTCAAAATACTTTATCACAAATTAAAATGAGAGCAAATTAATCGATCGATTCATGCTTTTTTTTTGAGAACTGCTCGGTCTTCGGATCGGGCGGTTTTTTTTTAATTACTATTAATTCTTACATTCGCACCCAATTAAATCCAACAACCGAATCCATAACTAATATGAAATTAACTTTAAATCATTTTTTTATTCTTTTTATAATTCTCTTTTCAAGTCAAACACAATCCCAAACAACAGGCAATTCTATAAAAGCCTCTATAGGTTTCGCATCAAGCGCTTCTTATTACATCGAAAATTATGGAAATCAAGAAGAGGTTGACGTTATGGGAGGCGGACTCTATCTACAAGGCGAATATATTATAGGATTAAAATCATGGTTTAGCGTAAGACCATATGCTGGTGCAATTTTTACATCTGTTGATAAAAATCAAAATATTCAAAATCAACCTCAATACAAAGTAACCACTAATGCTTTTTTATTGGGAGGAAAAGTACGTTTTTGCGCACCAATTCCATGGGTAGCACCATTTATCGAAGGTGGAATTGGAACTTCAATAGGTAAATTTGAAACGTTTACACCCAATGTTAATTTTAATAAAAATGATGTTTTATTACACATTCCATTTAGTATTGGATTAGCTGTGGGCAGGCATAATAATTTCGAAATTGGTATTTCTGGATATTTTCATCCAGCTGCAAAACAGTCAAATGCAGTTTTTGCTCTTGGATACAATTTCCCGCTTGATTGATATAAGTTTGTTTTTTCGTTTATCATCATTCCATATTAAGTTAACAATTTCAAAAAAATCGTTTCATTGCTAGCAAACTCAAATAATTTATTAGACCTTTGCACACTTTTTTTCGGGAATACCACAAAAGTCTAAAGTTTTAGAAATGAAGAAGAAAATCGAAATATTAGCTCCTGCTAGAGATTTAATTGGAGGAATAGCCGCCATAAATAGTGGTGCAGATGCTGTATATATTGGCGCACCTCAATTTGGTGCACGTTCAAATGCTAACAACTCTATTGAAGATGTTGCCGAGCTGGTAAAATATGCGCACTTATTTAACGCACAGGTTTTTGTTGTTATCAATACCATTTTATATGATAACGAATTAGAAACTTGTCGTGCCATGATTTGGGAATTATACGATATTGGTGTTGATGCCCTGATCATTCAGGATATGGCGATTATGGAAATGGACTTGCCTCCTATTGTTCTTCACGCAAGTACACAAGCCAATAATCGTGATGCAGATAAAATTAAATTCTTAAAAGACGCTGGTATTAAACGTGTCGTTTTAGCACGTGAGTTAAACCTACATCAAATTAAAACAATATACGATCACGCTGATGTTGAGTTAGAGTTTTTCGTAACTGGAGCTTTATGTGTTTCTTTTAGCGGAAACTGCTATATGAGTGTGGCAAACGGAGAACGTAGTGCGAATCGAGGTTCTTGTGCACAAAACTGCCGTTTACCATATAATTTAATCGACGGAAACGGAGATACTTTAATCCGAAACAGTCACTTGCTTTCGATTAAAGATTTAGATGTTTCAGATCAGATTCCGAATTTGATTGAAGCTGGAATCGTTTCTTTCAAAATCGAAGGAAGATTAAAAGACGTTGCTTACGTTAAAAACAACGTTTCTTATTTACGCCAAAAATTAGACAGCTTTTTAGAAGGAAGTGATAAATATATTAAAGCTTCTTCTGGAAAATGTACTTATACTTTCGATTCTACTTTAAGCAGAACTTTCAACCGTGGTTATACTGATTATTTTGTGAACGAAAGACACAGTTCTATTGGTTCTTGGGAAAGTCCAAAATCAAAAGGGCAATATATTGGTAAATTAATCCGAACTATTGGAAACGCTTACGAAATTGAAAACGGCGAATTATTAAACAACGGTGACGGACTTTGTTTCATCAACGAAAATAATGAAGCCGACGGAATCTATGTAAACAAAGCCGAAAACGGAAAAGTTTATCCAAACGTTTTAAAAGAAATCAAAGACGGGACTTTCATATATAGAAATAATGACGCTGCTTTCATCAAAATTGTAGAAAGAGAAGACAGTGCGATCCGTAAAATCGGAACGACTTTATTGCTTACTGAAAACGAAAACGGTTTTGAATTAATCGCAACCGACGAAGACGGAAACGTAAGCACAGTAAAATTAGAGCATCCGAAAGAAAAAACTAAAACAGGCGATTCGATCGAAGAAAACATTAAAGTTCAATTGGCAAAAACAGGTTTTACACCTTACAGCGCTGATGAAATCAACGTAATGTTCTCTGAAAACTGGTTCCTTCCTATTTCAAAAATCAACGAAATGAGAAGAAATGTTTACGAACAATTATCAGAAATTCGTTTGGCAAATTACGTTCGTGAAGAACACCAATTAGTAAAAACGTCACATCCGTATCCAGAAACCAAACTGGATTTCATGTACAACGTTTCGAACAAAACAGCTCGTAAATTCTACGAACGACATGGTGTTACCGAAATCGAAAAAGCATTCGAATTACAGTGGGATCCAGGAAAATCTCGTGTAATGACAACTAAATATTGCATCAAATACGAATTGAAAAAATGTCCAATTCACCAAAAAGACATTGTTGGTGTTAAGGTAAAAGAACCATTGGTTTTAAAACAGGGAGAATTGGAATACAAACTAAAATTCAACTGCAAACCCTGCGAAATGGAAATCTGGGAAAAAGATGCTGAATTTGAAATTGAAGAAGATCATTTTCATTAATATTGTTTAACCGCAACGTTTTTTTACCGCAAAGAGCGCAAAGAATTACGCAAAGGTTCGCAAAGATTTTAAACCAATCTTTGCGAACCTTTTTTACATCTAAATAAAACCTTGCGTCCTTTGCGTAAATCTTTGCGCTCTTTGCGGTTAAATTAATTTGCAAAATCAGCACGAGAACTTCGTGGTTAAAAAAAGCTTTTTCCCTACTTTTACTACTCAAACAATACAACACTCCAAAATGAAAATACTACTCCTAGGTTCAGGCGAATTAGGCAAAGAATTTGTCATTGCCGCACAACGAATTGGACAAACGGTAATTGCAGTTGACAGTTACGAAAATGCACCAGCCATGCAAGTTGCTCACGGTTTCGAAGTCATCAATATGCTAGACGGCGAAGCACTTGACCGAATTGTAGCCAAACACAAACCCGATTTTATTGTTCCAGAAATAGAAGCCATTCGCACCGAACGTTTTTACGATTACGAAAAACAAGGCATTACCGTTGTCCCTTCAGCGAAAGCGGCAAACTTTACCATGAACCGTAAAGCCATTCGTGATTTAGCATCAAAAGAATTAGGATTAAGAACTGCAAAATACGAATACGCAACTTCAGCTGAAGAGCTTCAAAAAGCCGTTCAGGAAATTGGAATTCCTTGTGTTGTAAAACCCTTAATGTCTTCATCAGGAAAAGGACAATCTACAATCAAAACAGAAAGTGATATTGAAAAAGCTTGGCAATATGCCGTTGCAGGTTCACGTGGTGATGTTATCGAAGTTATTGTAGAAGCATTTGTCAATTTTGATTCAGAAATCACACTTTTAACAATTACTCAAAATAATAATCCAACTTTATTCTGTGCTCCAATTGGACACAGACAAGAAAGAGGAGATTATCAAGAGAGTTGGCAACCCGCTTTGGTTTCAGAAAAAGATTTGTACGAAGCGCAAGATATGGCCGAAAAAATTACCGAAGCGCTTGGCGGTGCAGGACTTTTTGGCGTTGAATTTTTCCTAACAAAAGAAGGCGTTTATTTCTCTGAACTTTCTCCACGCCCACACGATACCGGAATGGTAACTTTAGCAGGAACGCAGAATTTCAACGAATTTGAATTGCATTTACGAGCTATTTTAAGTCTTCCAATTTTCGAAATTACTTTAGAAAAAACTGGAGCAAGTGCTGTAATTTTAGCTTCAGAAGATTCAACTAATCCTACTTTTACTGGAATAGAAAAAGTTGCAGCGTTACCTAAAACCGATTTCAGAATTTTTGGGAAACCAACTTCAAGACCTTACCGAAGAATGGGCGTTGTTTTAAGTCACGATACACTTTCAACTCCAATCAACGAAGTAACAGAGCGCGCTAAGGAAACGGCAAAATTAATAACTGTAAATTCTTAACTATGAAAAATATAATATTAGCAACTTTCTTTTTTATTGGAATCGCTGTGCAAGCACAAAGCAAAAAGAAATTTGATAAACCAACAATTGTAGAAGCTTCATGTGGAGAATGCCAATTCGGAATGAAAGGCAAAAGCTGTGATTTAGCCGTTCGTATTGACGGAAAATCATATTTCGTTGACGGAACCACAATTCACGATCACGGAGATGCACACGCTGAAAAAGGCTTCTGCAATGCCATCAGCAAAGCTTTAGTTACAGGAGAAATTAAAGGAGACAGATTCAAAGCAACTTCATTTACCTTAATAGACGATAAAAAATAATGGCATTAATTCTCGAAAATATTGCCAAACACGTTTCTCTGACACCAGAAGAACAGGCGCTTTTTTTATCTAAACTGGAAACGAACACTTACAAAGCTAAAACGCTTTTATTGAACGCTGGAGAAGTCTGCAAGCATTCTTATTTTGTAAACTCTGGAATTTTAAGAAGTTTCAATATCAACGATAATATTGTTGAACACGTTCTTTCTTTCGCTTGCGAAGGCTGGTGGATGAGCGATATGTACAGTTACTTTTCACAAAAACCAGGACAGCTTTTTATTGAAGTTTTAGAAGAAGCCGAAGTTGTTTCTTTATCCAAAGAAAATCAGGAGCAATTGTATCTTGAAATTCCAAAACTGGAACGTTTTTTCAGGATTTTAATTGAAAATTCTTTAGTAGCAAATCAACAAAGATTAATGGACAACTTGAGTTTACCTGCAGAAGAACGTTTCGAAAAATTCACAAAAAAATATGGATCATTGGTTCACAAAGTTCCTCAAAAACAAATCGCTTCTTTCATTGGCGTAACACCCGAATTCTTCAGCAAAATGAAAGCAAGGCTTTTGAAAAAATAAAGTTTTTCCGCCACGAATTCACGAATTATTTTTTGACAATCATTGAAAATAAAAATTCGTGAATTCGTGGCGAAAAAAAATTAAAATTGTTCAACCTCCGTAGAATGCTCCATCGCTGTTATCGCTGATTTTCCTAGCATTACTGTATTTTGAACCGCATCGAAATAAGAAGTTCCTACGAAAGCTTGGTGCTTTACCGCTCTGAATCCGTTTTGCTGTAAAGCGAATTCTCTTTCCTGCAATTCAGAATATCCTGCCATTCCGCGCTCTTTGTACGCTTTAGATAATTCAAACATACTTGTATTTAAAGCATGGAAACCTGCTAAAGTAATGAACTGGAAAGCATATCCCATTTCAGCTAAATCTTCTCTAAACGTTTCCATTTCAGCAACTGATAATTTTGCTGCCCAATTGAAAGATGGAGAACAATTATACGCCAGCATTTTATCTGGAAATTCTTTTTTCATGGCTTTTGCAAACTTTCTAGCGTAATCCAAATCAGGATTACTGGTTTCCATCCAAATTAGATCGGCATAAGGCGCGTAGCTTAAACCTCTAGCTATTCCTTGATCAATTCCGTTCTTAACGTAAAAGAAACCTTCCGCAGTTTTTTCTCCAGTTAAAAATTTTCTATCTCTTGGATCTGCGTCACTCGTTAATAAATTAGCAGCATCAGCATCTGTTCTCGCAACGATTAAAGTTGAAACTCCCATAACATCTGATGCCAATCTTGCAGCAATCAATTTATTAATTGCTTCCTGAGTTGGTACCAGAACTTTTCCGCCCAAGTGTCCACATTTTTTAGCAGAACTCAGCTGATCTTCAAAATGAACTCCAGAAGCTCCAGCTTCAATCATCGATTTCATTAATTCGAAAGCATTTAAATTTCCGCCAAAACCTGCTTCGGCATCGGCTACAATGGGAACTAAATAATCTTTTTTATCTTCAATATTATTTACAGTCTGAATCTGATCGGCACGCAATAAAGCGTTATTGATCTTTTTAACCACCATCGGAACGCTATTTACTGGATAAAGCGATTGATCAGGATACATTTCTCCCGCCAGATTTGCATCGGCTGCAACCTGCCATCCGCTTAAATAAATTGCTTCTAAACCCGCATCGACTTCCTGAA
Organism: Flavobacterium tistrianum; assembly: GCF_003254545.1. Classification (GTDB taxonomy): domain Bacteria; phylum Bacteroidota; class Bacteroidia; order Flavobacteriales; family Flavobacteriaceae; genus Flavobacterium; species Flavobacterium tistrianum. Next base: position 100,052 of record NZ_QJRH01000065.1, on the reverse strand, counting down.
TCGCCTGATTTCCAGTCAACGCTCCCAAACCCGCAACATAATCCTGACTTTTTAACTTTCTCCATAATTTCTCCGCACCCATTTTGGCAATAGAATATTCAATTTTATAAGACCCTTGAAGCGTTACTACTTCACTCGCAGTGTAAGGACGCTCAACCCCTTTCCATCTCGGGTTCGTAATCCAATCGTTAATCAATTCCTGAATTCTGTCTTCTGTTGTTTTCATAATATAGTTTAGTTAAAGTGGTTAGTAAGGTTTTCAGTCTCATTTTATCTGCCTGATCTGCTAAATCTGCGTGAAAAAAAATATTCTCTCGCAGATTTAGCAGATTAAGCGGATTTTTTTTTATAAATATTTGTAACACGCAATCGTCAAGAAATCCACAAAGTGTAGGTTTACGACCAATCTTTCCAGCAATTTTTCGGCTAATGGAAACTGCTGTTTTTCGTGATTCTCTTCTCCTAATTCTTCTTTGAGTTTTCTAAATTCATCTAAAGCCAATTCGTGGTAATACGCTAAATCTAATTTTCGCCCATTATCCAAAATCACTTTATTCTGAAGCCATTGCCACAGTTGAGATCTTGAAATTTCTGCAGTTGCTGCATCTTCCATCAAATTGTGCAAAGCAGCTGCGCCTTGTCCGTTTAACCATGAAGCCAAGTATAAAACTGCAACGTTGATATTTTTTCGAACTCCATTTTCTGTAATTAATCCAATTGGCGGTTCGATTAAATCTGCTTCTGTAATTTTTCGATGTTCTCTTTTTATATGAATCTGATTAGGAGTTGGCATTCCTTCATCAAAAACTTCTTTTGCAATTGAAACTAAATCTGGATGCGCCACCCAAGTCCCGTCGTGGCCATTTCGAACCTCACGCTCTTTATCGGTTTTTACTTTTGCGAAAGCGATGGCGTTTGCTTCTTCATTATTTCGAATTGGAATTTGAGCAGCCATTCCGCCAATTGCATGAATTCTTCTTTTATGACATCTCTGAATTACCAGATTTGAATACGCATTCATAAAAGGCGAAGTCATATTTACTTGATCACGATCTGGAACAATGAATTTTGGATTTTTTCTGAACTTTTTGATATATGAGAAAATATAATCCCAGCGTCCGCAGTTCAAACCAACGATATGCTCTTTTAATTCATAAATAATTTCGTCCAATTGAAAACTTGCGGTAATGGTTTCAATTAAAACAGTCACTTTTATAGTTCCGCGTTTCAGATTTAGATAATCTTCAGTAAAATCAATTACAGTATTCCACCATCTTGCTTCTAAATAATGTTCCAATTTCGGAATGTAGAAATACGGTCCTGAGTTATTTTCCAAAAGCCTTTTATGATTATGAAAAACATACAAACCAAAATCTACCAAAGAACCCGAAATTTCTTTTCCTTCAATTAAAACATGCTTTTCTGGCAAATGCAAACCTCTTGGACGTACAATCAATGTTGCGATCTTTTCATTTAAATGATAGGACTTTTGTTTTACCAAATCTGTAAACGTGATTGTTTTGTTTACAGCATCAATTAAATTTACTTGTCCGTCCATTAAATTTTGCCAGGTTGGTGAGGTGCTGTCTTCAAAATCAGCCATAAAAGTTTTCGCACCCGAATTCAAAGCATTGATTATCATTTTTCGATCAACTGGCCCAGTAATTTCAACTCTTCTGTCTAACAAATCTTTCGGAATTTCTCCAGCTGTCCAATTACCTTCTCTGATACTTTTGGTTTCTGGAATAAAAACCGGCATGATTCCCTGATCAAAAGTGACTTGTTTTTGTTCTCTCTGTAAAAGCAATAATTTTCTTTGCGATTCGAACTTTTTGTGCAATTCGATAATAAACGCAGTCGCTTCTTCTGTCCAGATTTTTGGATAAACAAGCTTTTTGTCGGCTAGGAATTCTATAGCCATTTCAGTGATCTCTAATTGGTTTTTCATAGCTGCAGATTTTAATTTTTAATTTGATTAAATAGTTTTTCTATTCAATCGGTTTTATTCTATCAAAACAACTCAATCATAACTAATTCATAACTAACAAGTTTCAACGATACAATGTTATAAAAAAGTTTTTTACAAAACAAGCGAACGTTCGCTAAATTTAAAAAATATTTTTTTGGCGATTATTCTTAGATTACTTACATTTGAATTATGGATATCGAAAAAGACTATATAAAGCTGATTTTTGGGCTAAAAATGAAACAAGTTCGCACGCAAAAAAACTTGTCTCTTTTTGGCTTGGCAAAATTGACCAATCTTTCAAAATCGTATTTAAACGAGATTGAAAAGGGAAAAAAATATCCCAAAACAGATAAAATTTTGCTTTTATGCGAACATTTGGACGTGACTTATGATCAAATGGTATCTTTAAAACTCGATAACAACCTCGCTCCTATTGGCGAAATTTTAAAATCTGGAATTTTAAAAGAGATTCCGTTAGAGCTTTTTGGAATTCAGGAAGCTGATTTAATTGATATTATTGCCAATGCTCCCGCGAAAGTCAATGCGTTTATTAGTACGATAATCGAAATTGCACAGCATTATAATTTAAGCCGAGAAAGTTTCTTTTTGGCTGCTTTGCGCTCGTATCAGGAAGCGCACAGCAATTATTTTGAAGATTTAGAAGAAAAAGTAATTGCGTTTTCGAAGTCGTTTCAGATTAATCTGGATTCTAAAATCAGCATTGAAGAATTGGAAGCGATTCTAAAAGAAGAATACGAATACAACATAAAGGAAATTGCTTTTACAGATCAGGAAGCTTTGGACGATTTGCGTTCGATTTATGTTCCAAAAAGTAAAACTTTATTGCTTTCTACAGAATTGGATACTCCGCAGAAAGCCTTTATTTTGGCTAAAGAAATTGCCTATAATTATTTAAAAATATCAGATCGTTTGCTGACTTTCAGCTGGATTAAGTTTGAAAATTTTGATCAGGTACTACATAATTTTTACGCCTCTTATTTTGCTGGCGCTTTATTATTGCCGAGAAAATTGGTTGTAGACAAAATCAATTCTTTTTTAGAAAATGAAAATCCAAAGCCAGAAGAATTTGTTCAATTGATTGAAAGTTTTGAAGTTTCTCCTGAATCCTTTTATCAACGATTGACTAATTTATTACCGAAGGATTTTCAACTGAAAAACTTATTCTTTTTAAGATTATCGCATAAAATCGGTTCTGATTTTTATCAAATTAATAAAGAATTACATATTACGCATCAACAGGAACCGCATGCCAACGAAACCAATGAGCATTATTGCAGAAGATGGGTTTCGGTAAAAACAATCGACGAAGCCATCAAACAAAATAAACCTCATTTTTTTGATGCTCAAATTTCGAGTTACGCTAACAGCGGAAATGAATATTTAGTTTTTTCATCGGCCACAAAAGATCCATTTTTGCATGATACCATTCGCAGTATTTCTGTTGGAATTTTGATTAATCCAACAATGAAAAAGAAATTCAAGCTTATTGACGGAAAACCTTTGGTGAAACGAATTGTTGGTGTAACTTGCGAAACTTGTGCTGTAAAGGATTGTTTGGAAAGAAGCGCTCCACCGACAGTTTTGGAGAGAGAGAAACGCAATCAAAATACAGACACTGTTGTACAGCAGTTTATAAATCAATACAGTTAGAATGCCATGAAATATTTTGCTATAATAATCACTCTGTTTTTTATCAACTTCAACCAGAAAACAGATAAACTTACTGGTCGTTATAATTATTTGATTGAAGACGACAATGCTTATATCCTAAAAGATAAAATCACTTTTAAGGATAGTATTTTTGTTTTTGATAACAAATATCTGCCAAAAGGAAAAGTTTCTTACAGTAACGTGATATTATTGGATAATTTCATTAATACTGATTTGATTATCAGCATTCCAAGAGATCAAATTAAAAAAGATACTATTCCTTTTTTTATGCATGACAAGAAAAGTTCTTCTGCAAATTATCTTGATGAAGTGGTTGGGAAAGGGAAATTGGTTAGGATTAAATAATAAGGCTTTTTAATAATCTCGCAAAGACGCTAAGGCACAAAGATTGTTTTTTAACACAATCTTGTCATCTCGACGAAGGAGAGATCTCCGCGAGTAGCTCGACAAAGTAAAATCTACAACGAAAAACAATGAAATTATTCAACTTCATTTTATCCTTATTACTAATGACATTTTCAAGTTGTTTAGGCCAAGCTACATCAGAGAAAGAGAAAACCCATATTTCAAAGTCTACAGCTAATATTGAAGAATTAGAAATGGAAGTAAATAACGGAGGATTTAATCAATATTTTTTCAATTCTAGCGGACAAAATTGTTTCAAAACATTAAAAGCATTGAAGAAAAATAAAAAGTTTAAAACCGCGAAAATTCTTGAATCGGCAATTAATTTAATTAATCCGAAAAAACTATCTAATGAAGATTTAATTATAAAACTTCGAAATCAAGAAGTAGAAGAACTAGACAATGAAGAAATAAATGCAAAATTAGAACTCTTGGATTTAGAGTTTTATAAATATGCTGATGGAAATTTACAAGAATAATCTTTCCCAAATCTTTGTAGAGCTACTTGTGGAGATCTCTCCTTCGTCGAGATGACAAAACTGCGTGGTTACTTTGGCATGAAAACTTTGTAATTTCTAATCTTTGTAGAGTTTCGTGTGTGATCCTTCGTTCCTCAGGATGACAAACTGAAATCTTTAAGTTTTTGTCTCAATAAATTCTTCTGAAAATAAAAACTTCTAATCTAGCCCCGATAGAAGTGGAAATCCTTTTGTGGTGGGGTTCACCACAAAAGATTGAAACGGATAGCGGGACTAAACGTCTTTTGGAAACCAAAATCTCTGCTTCAAAAAAAAACTTAGAACCTCAGCATCTTAGAACCTTAGAATCTTTTCTTAACCTAGATTAAGTGCTTTTTTCTACATCGGCTGTATCTTTGTACTATAAAAATAACAAAAGGACAAAATCATGGAAAATATAGTATTGCACAAAGCAGAATCAAGAGGAAATGCAAATCACGGATGGTTAAATGCTTATCATAGCTTTAGTTTTGCGAGCTGGTACAATCCAGACAGAATTCAGTTTGGAGCGCTTCGTGTTTTGAATGATGATACGATTGCTGCCGGAATGGGATTTGGAACTCACCCTCATGATAATATGGAGATTATTACGATTCCGTTGGAAGGTGATTTGGCTCATAAAGACAGCATGGGAAATACTGAAATCATCAAAAATGGTGACATTCAGGTAATGAGTGCCGGAACTGGAATTCAGCATAGCGAGTTTAACCCAAATGCAGATCAGCAGACTAAATTGTTGCAGATTTGGTTGTTTCCAAATAAAAGAAATGCTACTCCACGTTATCAGCAAATTACTTTGGATGTTGCCGACAGACATAATAAATTGTCTCAGGTTTTATCTCCAAATGCAGATGATGAAGGAGTTTGGATTCACCAAGACGCTTGGTTCAATATGGGTAATTTCGATTCTGGAGTTACTGCTGAATATAAAATCAAAAAAGAAGGAAACGGAGTTTATGCTTTCGTTTTGAAAGGAAATGTTACCATCAACGGTCAGGAATTAAACTCTCGTGATGCGGTTGGAATTTCAGGAACTGATACTTTAAATATAAAAGCTAACACAGATGCTGAATTTTTATTAATGGATGTTCCGATGAATTATTAATTCAAACAAAAAAACAATTAACACCTGTACTTTGAAACGATAATAATCTGGTTTACAGATTTATTATCGTTTCTTTTTTTATTCCATTTCAAAAAAGAAAGACTAACTTTATAATTAAAAAATTGGTCTGACTTTAAAATTAAACTAACTCTTAAAAATTTTAAACCATGAATCCAAATAATCTCACTAAAGAATATACAAACGGAGAAGTAACGATTGTATGGCAATCTGGAAAATGCATTCATTCGGCTAATTGCGTTAAAAACAATCCAGATGTTTTTCGCCCAAAGGAAAAACCTTGGATTACTCCAGAAAAATCTACAACTGAGAAAATAATTTCGACTGTTAATAAATGTCCGTCGGGAGCTTTGACATTTTACATGAATAAAAAATAATCCCGGGAGACCTAACAGGTTTTAAAAACCTGTTAGGTCTTTTTACATTTCTTAATCTAGGTTAAGTGCTTCAGGACAACTGTCACTGTAACTTTGTCCTATCAAAATGAAACAAATAAATTAATTATTTAAAAAATAAAATTATGGCAACTACAAAATGGTCAATTGACCCAACTCACTCAGAAATTGGTTTTAAAGTTAAACACATGATGTTTACAAATGTTTCAGGAAAATTTGGAACTTATGATGCTTCTGCAATTACAGAAGGTGAAAGTTTTGACAATGCAGATTTTAGTTTTTCTGCTGATATCGCTTCAATCGACACTGCAAATGCAGATCGTGACGGACATTTAAGAAGCGGTGATTTCTTTGATGCTGAGAATCATCCAAAATTAACTTTCAAATCTTCTGCTTTCAAAAAAATTAATGATGGGGAATTTGAATTAACTGGAGATTTAGACATTAAAGGTGTTTCTAAAACTGTGAAATTCCCAGTTGAGTTTAGCGGAATCATGACTGATCCTTGGGGAAATACTAAAGTTGGTTTAAGCATAGAAGGAAAAATTAATCGTAAAGATTGGGGTTTAAACTGGAACTCAGCTCTTGAAACAGGAGGTGTTTTGGTAGGTGAAGAAGTTCGTTTAAACATTGAATTACAATTTGTAAAACAAGCCTAATCTATTTGGTTTTAGATTTAATTGGTTGGTTATTGAACCCCTTGCGTGAGGACGCAAGGGGTAATTTTTTTTGCCACGAATTCACGAATTTATTTGTCCTAAATACTGGAAATTTTAATGCCACAGATTAAAATGATTATTCGGATTAAATTTGTAAAAATCCTTCAATCTACGGCAAAAGAAAAATAATTCGTGAATTCGTGGCTAAAAAAACTTATCTCTCGGTATTTCTGAATTCTGTTGGCGACATTCCTGTCTGTTTTTTGAAAAAGCGGGAAAAATAGGAATAGTCTTCGTAGCCAACTTTGAATGCGACTTCATTTACAGCTAATTGCCTATCAATCAGCATTCTTTTTATTTCTAAGATTACTCTGTCCATAATTACTTCTGTCGCTGTTTTTTGAAGGATTTCGTTGCAGATTCTGTTTAAATGTTTCAACGTAATATTTAGCTTTTCCGCATAAAACGAAGGCAATTTTTGAGTTCTGAAATGTTCTTCTAAAAGCGACTCAAACTTGTTGATTTTAATATTGTACGAATGGGTTTGATGCGAATAGGTTTCTCCATATTTTCTCGCTACTTCAATATGAATGCAATCCAATAAGTTCAATAATTTATCTAATTGGTATTTGTTGTCTTGGCTATTTTCCTGAATAAGCAAATCGAAATAAGGCTGGATTTTTGGAATTTCTTTTTCTTCAAAAATCATTTCAGGTCGGTTTTGAATAGAATGGTAAAAGTTGTAATCATTGATTTTTTTCTGTCCGAAATACAAATTGTACAATTCCTGCGAAAAGATAATTACAAAACCTTCTATATCTTCTGATAAATTCCAATGGTGCATTTGTCCAGGCTGTAGCACAAACAGGCTTCCTCTTTTGATTTCGAATTGATCAAAATCAACTTCATGTAAACCTGAACCTTTTGTAAAAAAAACCATTAAATAAGAATCATGACGATGCGGTTCCTCGACAAAACTGTGATTTTTTAGATGTTCCGTAAAAGTATTTAGATAAAAATCGCGGTGAATATCGTTACAACTAAAATTCTGAACACTATAAATGGGGTATTTTTTCATAACAAATGTCTTTATTGTGCTACAATAAGCGAAGATACTAAAAAGACTTTTATAAGGCTCTGAATTACCTTTGTTTAAACAAAAATTAACAATATCATGTCAAGCGCATTAACTCATATTTTAAAAAACGAATGTCCTGTTTGTCATAAAGGAAAAGTTTTTACAGATAAAAATATCTTTTTAAATTTTAGTTTTCCTAAAATGAATGAATATTGCAGTCACTGCAATTATAAATTTCAAAAAGAACCTGGTTATTTCTTTGGCGCAATGTATGTAAACTACGGACTAACTGTTGCTCAAGGAATTGCAACGTATTGCATTGCACAGTTTTTCTTTGAGAAAAATTTCGATTTAAGAATTCTTCCAATTATTGCTGTTTCTATCACTTTACTTACTCCTTTTAACCTGAGATTTTCACGATTAGCGTGGATTTACATGTTTAAGGATTATTCGAAATAAAAAAGTATTATTTTTGCCTTTCAATTGAAGCTAATTTTCAATTCAAAAAAATAAAAAACAAATTAGACAAATGAAAGCATACGTATTTCCAGGTCAGGGTGCGCAATTCACAGGAATGGGTAAAGACCTTTATGAAAATTCGGCTTTAGCCAAAGAATTATTCGAAAAAGCTAATGAAATTCTAGGTTTCAGAATTACAGATATCATGTTTGAAGGCACTGCCGAAGAACTAAAAGAAACTAAAGTTACACAGCCAGCTGTATTTTTACACTCAGTTATTTTAGCTAAAACTTTAGAAGATTTCAAACCAGAAATGGTTGCGGGACATTCATTAGGAGAATTTTCGGCTTTGGTAGCTAATGGAACTTTATCTTTTGAAGATGGTTTAAAATTAGTTTCTCAGCGTGCTTTAGCAATGCAAAAAGCTTGCGAAATCACTCCATCTACAATGGCCGCTGTTTTAGGATTAGCTGATAATGTTGTTGAAGAAGTTTGTGCTTCTATCGACGGAGTTGTAGTTGCTGCTAACTATAACTGCCCTGGACAATTAGTAATTTCTGGTGAAACTACAGCAGTTGAAAAAGCTTGTGAAGCTATGAAAGCTGCCGGAGCAAAACGTGCTTTAATTTTACCTGTTGGAGGTGCTTTTCACTCTCCAATGATGGAACCAGCGAGAGAAGAATTGGCAGCTGCAATTGAAGCAACTACTTTCTCTACTCCAATTTGCCCTGTGTATCAAAACGTAACTGCAAATGCAGTTTCTGATGCTAACGAAATTAAAAAGAACTTAATTATTCAGTTAACTGCTCCTGTAAGATGGACACAATCTGTACAACAAATGATCGCTGACGGTGCTACTTTGTTTACTGAAGTTGGTCCTGGAAAAGTTTTAACTGGTTTGATTAATAAAATTGACAAAGAAGCGGCTGTTGCTAATGCTTAATTAGTTTTCCGTCGCGGTCTCAGTTTTCAGTTAAAAAAACTATATACATAAAAAAATCCTCATAGACTTTGAAATTGGTTTATGAGGATTTTGTTTTAGAGATATCCAACTTCGACAGAGTTGTTATTTATAATCGTAGTACCAAATAATTTCTTTCTCTTTTTTCAAAAAAAACATACCAAGTAGTTCTGGAATTTGTTTTGAAAAAAATATAATTTGTCCCTAAATATTTAATTGAACTAGGAGTTTGACAATGCCTTGTTTTCTTCAACCTCTCTGGAATTGCATTATACATTGATAAAACATAATTTTCCGCAGATCCAAGAAATCCAAAATATTCTTTTTTATATAATAAAAGTATTAAATCATCTAAAAACTCTAATACTTTTGGTGTAAATATAACTTCTATTTCCCCCACCATTCTCGAATTCTTCTAATGGATTCTGCTTTTGCTTCCTCAAGAGTTAATCCTTTTGCAAACTCAGCATCAAAATCAAAAGTTTCGGGATCTATACCTTGCCGTCTTGGTTTTTGAATTTCATATTCTATTGCAGGTTCTTCAACCTTATTGTTTTTTTTATTTCCTTTATCCGAATCCATAATTCCTACATTCTTAATTCTTACAAATTTACAAAATAAATTGAATCGAAATTTAGACAGTTTGCTTTTCTTTCTTCTTGTAATTCACAATAAAAACTCCAAGAATAATAAGAACCGTAGCAATAATAAAATCAACTGTAATTACTTCATCTAAAAGCAACCAGCCCAAGAAAACAGCTATTATTGTATTAATGTAGGACAAAATAGAAACCTGAACAGCTGTAACATGTTTTAGTGCATAATTATAACAAAAGAAAGCAATTACAGATCCGAATATTGATAAATACAGAGCTGCAAAAATACTTTTTGAACTCCACGAGTTAAAATCTGGATTTGGTGAGAATATTGAAGCCAGGACCAACTGAATACAAGACGCAATTGTAAATTGGTAAAACAGATTAAGCGTTATATTTTTCGATTTATTAGCATGCATTTTGGTATAAATTGTTCCAGTCGCCCAAGCCAAAATTGCAAATCCCATAAACATCATTCCTGTTCTGTAATTAACATCTAAAAATGAACCTAGTCCATCTTTAAAGATAAAAACTACACCAGAGAATCCAATAATTACACCTACAAATCCTTTTAAACTCATTTTTTGCAATCCAAAAAGAATACTTCCTAAGAAAATGAGGATTGGAGTCAGCGCATTAATAACCGATGCTAATCCACTTGGGATATTCTGCTCTGCAATTGTCGTAAAACCATTTGCAATTACAAGCATTAAAACCGAAGCAATAAGCTGCTGTTTAAAATTTCCCCATCCAATCCATTTTAATTCTTTTTTGGATAATAAAATAGCCATCATAATAAATCCCGCAAGACCTTGACGAATTGAAGTTACAAACCAAGGCGGAATAGTTTCAACTGCAACTCTAATTCCCAAAAAGGTGGTTCCCCAAATAATTCCAACAGCCGCTAGGGCAAATATTAATTTATAATCTAAACTTTGTTTCATGATAATTAATAGCTAAAAAAAATCCCAAACTATATTGCAATAATCTGGGATTTCAAAAATTTATAATTTTATTAAAATTACTTATTCCTCACTTTTTGTTCCCATTTCCATGCACTTGCCATTGCTTCGTCTAAACTTAGTTCAGCCTTCCATCCTAAGACATTATTTGCCTTATCTGTATTTGCGTAAGCTTCAGTAATATCTCCTTCACGACGAGGCATCATCTTATAAGGTAAGTTTTTACCACTGACTTTTTCAAAACTGTGAATGACTTCAAGGACAGAACTTCCTTTTCCTGTTCCTAAATTGAATGTTTCAACTTTTGCTAAATTCTTTTTATTTAATAAACGCTTTAAAGCAATTACGTGTGCTTTTGCCAAATCTACTACATGAATATAATCACGAATTGCAGTTCCGTCTGGCGTTGGATAATCATTTCCGAAAACTGATAATTCCTGACGTAAACCAACTCCTGTTTGTGTAATAAACGGAACTAAGTTTTGAGGAACTCCTAATGGCAATTCACCAATCTGTACAGATTCGTGTGCTCCAACCGGATTAAAGTAGCGTAATAAAATAGCGCTGATATTGGTAACTTTAGCTGTATCTGTAATAATTTCTTCTCCAATCTGTTTTGTATTTCCGTAAGGAGACATCGCAGTTTGGACCGGAGCATCTTCTGTAATCGGCATTTTTTCGGCTTGACCGTAAACCGTACAAGAAGAACTGAAAATAAAACTTGCTTCAGGTTTTTGCTGTAATTCCTGTAAAAGATAAACCAAACTGCTAATGTTGTTTTCATAGTACAACAATGGCTGTTCAACACTTTCACCAACAGCTTTTGAAGCCGCAAAATGAATCACGCCAGTAACATCATTATGTTTTTTAAAGAAATTCCGAACGTCGCTTTTTTCTCTTAAATCAATTTTTTCGAATAAAGGCGTTTTTCCTGTGATGGCTGTAATTCCTTTTAAAACATCTTCTGAAGAGTTTGAAAGATTATCAATTATCACAACTTCGAAGCCTTCATTTTGCAATTCGACTACGGTGTGAGAACCAATAAATCCTAATCCTCCTGTTACTAATACTTTCATTTTGTTGGTTGTTTTTTCTAGTGGTTATTTTAGTTTAAAGCTTTTTATTTATTCAAAAATTCTAAAACAGAATCGGTAATAAATTTAATTTGTTCGTCGTCAAGTTCTGTGTGCATTGGCAAAGCAATTACTTCCTGAACCAATTGATTTGTAACTGGGAATTGCTCCTCTTTGTAACGAGGATCCAAGTATGCCTTTTGAGAATGCAATGGAATTGGATAGTAAATCGCGCAAGGAATTCCTTTATCCAATAAATGCTGCATTAAAGCATTTCTGTCTGCGTCTAAAATTCTCAATACATATTGATGAAAAACGTGATCATTTTCGTTTGCATCAAAATCTGGAGTTACAATTTTTGCATTTCCAGCGAAAGCTGCATTATATTTAGTTGCCGCCAAACGACGAGCTTTATTATATTCATCCAACAGAGGCAATTTTGCATTTAAAACTCCCGCCTGAATACTGTCTAAACGTGAATTTACCCCCACAACATCGTGGTGGTAACGCTCATACATTCCGTGGTTTACAATTCCTCGGATGATGTGCGCCAATTTATCATCGTTTGTAAAAATCGCCCCTCCATCTCCATAACATCCTAAGTTTTTAGAAGGGAAAAAAGAAGTTGCTGCAACGTGACCAATTGTACCTACTTTCACTTTTGATCCAGATTTCGAAATATAATCAGCTCCAATTGCTTGCGCATTATCTTCAATTACATATAGATTATGTTCTTTAGCAATTTCCATAATCGCATCCATGTTCGCCGCACGTCCAAATAAATGAACCGGAACAATCGCTTTTGTTTTTGGCGTAATTGCTTTTTTCACAGCCTCAATATCGATGTTCATATTATGCAAATCAACATCAACTAAAACTGGAGTTAATTGCAATAATGCAATAACCTCAACGGTCGCTGCAAAAGTAAAATCGGCAGTAATAACTTCATCACCTGGTTTTAAATCCAATCCCATCATTGCAATCTGCAACGCATCTGTTCCATTTGCACAAGGAATAACATGTTTTGCGCCCAAATAATCCTCAAGATTCTTTTGAAACTGATGAACTAAAGGTCCGTTGATGTAAGTATTTGTATCTAAAACTTCTTGAATTGAAGCATCTACAGTAGATTTTATTTTCTCGTATTGACTTTTTAAGTCAACCATTTGTATTTTTTTCATTTTCGAATAATATTTAAAAATTCAAAGACTCTTTTTTAACAGAAATCTCTAAAAGGAGGAACAAAAATAGTTATTAATAGGTTCAAACCAATGAAAATAGTCGAAAGAAATGTAATTTAGCTGCAAAAAAAATTACATGCTTTTTTTATACAATCTAGCCATATATCTTGCAGGGTTTTTCTTAAAAATCATAGCATTATTTAGTCCGAAAATTAAGCTTTTTGTTGAAGGCCGAAAAAATGTGTTTTCAATTTTAGAAGAGAAAATCAAAGCAGATGATAAAACTATTTGGTTTCATTCGGCTTCACTGGGGGAATATGAACAAGGACTTCCTGTAATCGAAAAAATTAAAGAAAAACATCCTGAGCATAAGATAATTGTAACCTTTTTTTCGCCATCTGGATACGAAGTGCGTAAAAATAACACAGTTGCAGATGTGACAATTTATTTACCGCTTGATTCCAAAAGCAACGCCAAAAGATTTTTAAAACTAGTTCATCCTGAATTTGCTTTTTTTATCAAATACGAATTTTGGCTAAACTATTTAAAGGAACTAGAAAAAAGCAAAACGCCAACTTACCTGATTTCAGGAATTTTCAGAGACAACCAAATGTTTTTTAAGTGGTATGGCGGTTTCTACAGAAAAGCGCTAAATGCTTTTACTTATTTCTTTGTTCAAAACGAAAAATCAAAACAAAAAGTAGAAAGTCTAGGCTTTAACAATGTAATTGTTTCTGGCGACACACGTTTTGACCGTGTAAATGCTATTTTAGAAAGAAACAACCGACTGGATTATGTTGAGAATTTTAAAAACAACCAGCCTACGATAGTTATTGGAAGTTCATGGCCAAAAGATGAAGTTTTAATTGCTGAATATATTAATCAGGCTCCTGATAATGTAAAATTCATTATTGCGCCACATAATATTAAGCCCGATCAAATTTCAGATCTTCAATCAAAAATTACAAAACCGACCATTTTATTCTCAGAAAAAGAAAACAAAGATCTATCAACCTATAATGTCTTTATAATTGATACTATTGGAATCCTTACTAAAATTTACAGTTATGGAACGATAGCGTATGTTGGCGGCGGATTCGGAAATCCTGGAATACATAATATATTAGAACCTGCTACTTTTGGAATCCCAATCGTAATTGGACCTAATTATTCTAATTTCGCAGAAGCAGTCGATTTAGTGAATATTGGCGGTTGCATACCAATTTCAACAAGTATGGAACTTAAAGAAATTTTTGATCAATTATTGAACGACAAAAACTTTTTGGCTGAAAAAAGCGAAATCTGCAGATCATTTATTCAAAACAACAAAGGAGCCACTGAAACGATCATGAAACTCATCTCCTAACCTTTTGACTTCATAAAGATGTTAAATTTGAAGAAATAAATAGAAACCATTCTACCTAAATACTCTTAAAAAATAGAATAAACCCTAAATCACAGAAACTAAACAACTGATTTTCATAGAGATTATTCAATAAAAAAAAATTTAGGCTAGAAATTAGATAATTTAAGAAAAATTTATAATTTTGGCATATTCTTTGATAAATAAGATAAACGTGAGCAAGGAAAATATTTTAAAAAAAAAGTGAAAAAATATTTTACATATTAAAAAATTTATATCTTTGCCACGAATTAATAATTAACCTTTTATAATAAAGTAAGATGAAAAAAGTATTTTTAAGTTTAGCTGTTGTTGCTGTATTAACTGTTGTATCTTGTAAAAAAGCTGACGCTGCTGCTGAAGCTCCTGCTGTAGATTCTACTGCTGTTGCTGTTGATTCAGCTGCTGCTGTTGTTGATTCTGCTGCTGCAACTGTTGATTCTGCTGCTGCTAAAGTTGATTCTGCTGCTGCTAAAGTAGAAGAAGTAAAAAAATAATTAGAACCTAGTTTCTAACGATTTTAAAACCATCTTTTTAGATGGTTTTTTTTTTATGATTAATTTTTCCATTAATCACAAACAATAAAAAAAAAGCGTCCGTAATTACGAACGCTTTTTTTTATTCTGCCGCTTCCTCCATTTCCTCTTCAACCTCATCATCACCAAAAATCGATTCACTCGAAGAGAAATCCAAAATCTCCGACCTCGAAGAATAAGTGACAATTTCTTTTATTCCTTTCTGCAGAAGCAATTCCGTACTGTATTTTCGACTTGTAGCAAAATGAACATCTCCAAGCATCAATTTAAAAAAATACTTTCCACCCGAGCCTTTAAATTTCAAAAATTTAGCAAGATCAATATTCGCTTTAAACTTCTCAATATCCTCTTCACACTCAAACCTCAATTCATAACTTAAACTTGTAAAAATTACCTTCCCCTTTCGAGAAGTAAACGTAAACTTATATTCATCATTAAACCGTTTGCTAATTACAAAAGCACCCATTTATTAATTTTAGATTTTAGATTGTTGATTTTAGATTTCTGAGATTCTGAGATTCTGAGATTCCAATAAATTTACCGTGTAAATTTATTATCTGCAAGTCTGCAAATAAAAAAAGCCTCTTCAAAAGAAGAGGCTTTAGTACTCAGAGCGGGACTTGAACCCGCACGAACATTGCTGTTCACTGGATTTTAAGTCCAGCGTGTCTACCAATTTCACCATCCGAGCATTGTATGGTTTTAGAGCGAAAAACGGGGCTCGAACCCGCGACCTCGACCTTGGCAAGGTCGCGCTCTACCAACTGAGCTATTTTCGCATTTTCAAATTTTATTAAGAACCGCAACACTTGTTTTGTTTCGTATTGCGAGTGCAAATTTAGGACATTTATTCAATTACACAAGCGTTTTTTCAAAAAAAAATCGACTTATTTTATAACATTCTGATAACCTAAAGTTTAAAATTGAAAAAAAAATTGAATTTTATTTTTTAACCAGCATTCTTTTGATCTCATTCAGTTTCATCAATGCTTCTACTGGCGTAATAGCATTAATATCGAGATTCAGAATCTCTTCTTTTATCTCTTCCAACAAAGGATCGTCCAAATTAAAGAAACTCATTTGCATTTCATCATTTGCAGATTTTATTCCGTTTAGAGCATCACTTGAATGATTTTTTTCTAATTTCTTTAAAAGCTTTTGTGCTTTTGAAATAACTAATTGTGGCATTCCGGCCATTTTTGCCACGTGAATTCCAAAACTATGCGCGCTTCCACCTTTTACCAGCTTTCTAACAAACAAAACGGTATCTTTCAATTCTTTTACTGCAACATTAAAATTCTGGATTCTCGGCATCGATTCCGTCATTTCATTCAGCTCATGGTAATGCGTTGCAAAAAGCGTTTTTGCTCTTCCTGGGTGCTCATGCAAGAATTCTGCAATTGCCCAGGCAATCGAGATTCCATCGTAAGTACTAGTCCCTCTTCCAATCTCATCCAACAACACCAAACTTCTATCCGATAGGTTATTCAAAATAGAAGCCGTTTCATTCATTTCGACCATAAAAGTAGATTCTCCCATTGAAATATTATCTGAAGCTCCTACTCTGGTAAAAATCTTATCAACAATTCCCATTCTAACGCTATCAGCAGGAACAAAACTTCCCATTTGAGCCAAAAGCACAATTAAAGCCGTTTGCCTTAAAATTGCCGACTTACCCGACATGTTAGGCCCAGTAATCATAATAATCTGCTGTGTTTCTCTATCTAAGAAAACATCATTTGCAATATATGGCGTACCAACAGGCAATTGCTTCTCGATTACAGGGTGTCTTCCGTTTTTAATATCCAATTCAAATGTATCATCGATTTCAGGCTGCACATATTGATTTTCTACAGCCATTTGCGTAAACGAACATAAACAATCTAATTGTGCAACTAAATACGCGTTCATCTGAACAGGCTTAATATAAGTAGAAATCCAAGCCACCAATTGCTCAAAAAGCTCACTTTCTATTTTATAGATTTTTTCTTCTGCTCCTAAAATCTTGGTTTCGTATTCTTTTAATTCTTCGGTAATATAACGCTCTGCATTTACCAAAGTCTGCTTACGAATCCATTCTTCTGGAACTTTATCTTTATGGGTATTTCTAACTTCAATATAATATCCGAAAACATTATTAAAAGAAATTTTCAATGAAGAAATACCTGTTCTTTCAGATTCTCTTTTTTCAATTCCTTCTAAAAATTCTTTTCCTGAAGTTGAAATCGCACGAAGTTCATCCAGCTCTTCATTTATTCCGCTTGCAATAGCATTTCCTTTTGAAATGGCAACTGGAGCATCTTGATTTAAAGTTGTTTTAATTTTTTCGCGAAGCAAATCACAGGCATGCAAACTGTCTCCAATTACTCTTACTGCTTCTTGCGGACTTTCTAACGCAAGAGTTTTAATTGGAATAATCGCATCCAAAGATTCCTTTAAATACACGATTTCACGAGGAGAAACTTTTCCTGCCGCAATTTTAGAAATTAACCGTTCTAAATCTGAGATCTGTTTAATCTGATATTGGATATTGTGCAGAATTTCAGGATTCGATTTCAAATATGCCACAACTTCGTGACGGCTTTTTACTTTGTTTGCATCTTTTAAAGGCAAAGCCAACCAACGCTTAAGCAAACGCCCTCCCATCGGAGAAAGCGTTTTATCAATAACATCCAAAAGTGTAACTGCATTTGGATTATAGCTGTGATATAATTCTAAGTTTCGAATCGTAAAACGATCCATCCAAACGTAAGCATCTTCCGCAATACGCTGAATCGCTGTAATATGCTGCACACGATTATGCTGCGTTTCTGACAAATAGTACAAAATTGCTCCAGAAGCAATAATTCCTTCTTTTAATTCTTCAACACCAAATCCTTTTAAGGAATTCGTCTGAAAATGCTTTGTCAAGGTTTCTAAGGCATAATCTTCTTTATAAATCCAGTCTTCTAAGAAAAAGCTATGAAAATCTTCTCCAAAAGCAGTTTTAAAATCATTTTTATTATTCTTTGGAACCAAAACTTCACTTGGATTAAAGTTTTGCAATAATTTATCAATGTATTCAGCATTTCCCTGAGCGGTTAAAAATTCTCCCGTAGAAACATCCAAAAAAGAAATTCCGATATTTTTATTAGCAAAATAGACAGACGCTAAGAAGTTGTTTGATTTTGACTGCAAAACCTCATCATTCAAAGAAACTCCTGGAGTTACAAGTTCTGTCACTCCTCTTTTTACGATTGTTTTGGTCATTTTCGGATCTTCCAGCTGATCGCAGATCGCCACGCGAAGTCCTGCTTTTACCAATTTTGGCAAATAAGTATTTACAGAATGGTGCGGAAACCCAGCCAGTGCTGTTTCGGTATCAGACCCTGCTCCTCTTTTAGTTAAGGTTATCCCTAAAATTTTAGAAGCTCTAATGGCGTCTTCTCCAAAGGTTTCATAAAAATCTCCTACTCTGAAAAGCAGACATGCATCAGGATATTTAGCCTTGATTTCGTTGTACTGTTTCATTAAGGGTGTTTCTTTCACCACTTTCTCTTTAGCTGCCAAATTATTATATTTTAAATGAAAAATTAAGACAGCGAATTTATGATTTTTTGAAAGAATATCGAAAGCTTCAAAAATTAAAATATTTTTAAGACATTTTTAGTTACTGATTTAAGTTTTTTATATAGCTTTGTTTATCATTTAAAAAAAAGACCCTAAGATGAAAAAAATAATTTTATTCGCTATGTTAGCTGTAGCTGGTATTACAGCTACTAACGCGCAAACAACTAAAAAAGCTAAAGCTGCTAAAGTTGCTAAAGTAGAAGGAGCTGGAATGCTTTTCGAAACTGAAACTATTGATTACGGAACTATCGCACACAATGCTGATGGAAAACGTGAGTTTGTTTTTGTTAACAACGGAACTAAACCATTAATCATTACAAACACTCAAGGATCTTGCGGATGTACTGTTCCAACTACTCCAAAAGAACCAATCGCTCCAGGTGCTAAAGGTGTTATCGGTGTAAAATATGCTACTGACAGAGTTGGTGCTTTTACAAAAACTGTAACTGTTACTTCTAACGCAGAAGGACAACCAACAAAAATCCTTACTATTAAAGGTACTGTTTTACCAGATCCAGTAAAAAGCTAATCTGAAAAACATTTAAAATAATGAAAAAGCTTCCTTATCTTTGGAAGCTTTTTTTATGACTACAATTCAAAAACAATGAGAAAACTCGAAAACAGCGAACTAGACCGTAAATCAATTGAAGATTTTAAAAAATCGGAGAAAACTCCCTTAATATTAGTTTTAGACGATATTCGAAGTCTGCATAATATTGGTTCTGTTTTTAGAACAGCTGACGCGTTTTTGATCGAAAAAATAATTCTGTGCGGTATTACTGCGACTCCTCCAAATAAAGAAATCCACAAAACTGCTCTTGGTGCAACAGAAACTGTTGCTTGGGAGCATCATGAGAATGTTTTGGAAGTGATTGAAAATTTAAAGAAAGAAAATGTTTTGACTATGGCTATTGAGCAAGTTGAAAGTGCGATTTTTCTTCAAGATTTTAAAGTTGAAAAGAACCAGAAATATGCTTTGGTTTTTGGAAATGAGGTTTATGGTGTATCACAAGAAGCTGTTGCAATCTGCGACGGATGCATTGAAATTCCTCAGCTTGGAACGAAGCACTCTCTTAATATTTCTGTAAGTGCCGGAATTGTTGTTTGGGATTTATTTCAAAAAATAAATTGGCCTGAATAAAAATTTATTTTTTTATTCTCAATTAATTGATATTTTTAGCGAATGAAGAATATCAAATCAGCAATCTTTTTCTTTTTATTTTCCGTTTTAAGTTTTAATTTTTCTAATGCAAATGAAAATACAAAAACTTTTAACAAAAAGAATACACACTTCTCAAAACCCAGAATAAATTTAAAAATAAAAAAACAAAAGAAAAACAATTTTGCAATTGATCCTCCAAAACTTATTGCTGAAGGAGATCAATTTTATTGTCCACAGACATCAATTCACATTGTAACCGATTTTAGAATTGATCATGATATTGCCGAAAACGGAACACAAGTACTTTACATCCAGATTTCTTCTGGGTATTCAAATGGTTTTGATCGATTAGAACTAACAAATCCAACCTTACATTCTAATATTGTAACCAGCTGGGACGCTACATCTGGAAAACTAAGATTGTCAGGAACAACTTCTGCTGATATTCCTTATGCTGATTTTGTCTCGGCAGTGAAAGATGTTGTATTTACTAATTCTTCTGCAACGGCTAGTGGCACAAGAACTTTTTCTATTACAATCGGACAAGCTAATTATTTGCCCTCAACAGGACATTATTATCTCTTTATTCCAAATATTGGTGTTACTTGGACAAGTGCACGAGATTTGGCTACATCAAGCACCTATTATGGTCTTCAAGGTTATTTAGCAACCATACTATCAGCTGATGAAGCCAAATTAATTGGCGAGCAAGCTTCTGGAACTGGATGGATTGGAGGAAGTGATGCCGAAACAGAAGGCATCTGGAAATGGGTTACTGGCCCAGAAACCGGAACTGTTTTTTGGCGAGGAAATGCAAATGGCTCAACTCCTAATTTTGCTTTTTGGAACACAGGTGAACCTAACCAGCAAGGTGATGAAGATTATGCTCACATTACTCAACCAGGCGTTGGAATAAGAGGCTCTTGGAATGATTTATCAAATACAGGATCACTTACATCTGGAGATGCTTATCAGCCAAAAGGCTATGTGGTGGAATATGGTGGAATGCCAGGTGAACCTACGTTGCAAATTGCGGCGAGCACAAAAATCACTATTCCTGTAGCAACTCCATCTATTGATCCAACTCCGGTTTGCGATTCTGGAAGCTTTATCTTTAATGCAACCGCAACCGCTGGAGCAACAATTAGATGGTTTGATTCTGCTGTTGGCGGAAATTTATTGGCAACAGGACCAACTTATACTACACTACCAATAACTGCAACTACAACTTATTACGTTGATGCTGGATGCGAATCTAACCGAAAAGCAGTAAATGCAACCGTATATGCGACTCCTGCAATTCCAATAGCTGAAAAAGACACTTATACTAATTGCGGTCCAGGAACTTTAACAATTAAAGCAACTTCAAATATTGGAACCATAAACTGGTATGCTTCGGCAACTGACCAAACCATTATATCTCAAGGAACATCTTTTACAACTCCAACAATTTCATCCAATACGACTTACTATGCTGAAGCATCAAATAATGGATGTAATAATCCGACCAGAACTCCAGTAAACATTGTAATCTATACCCCTCCAGCCGTTACAGACGAAACCTTGACTCTATGCCAATTTCAAACCATAACATTAGATGCGGGAGTTTCTGGAATGACTTATTTGTGGTCAAATGCCAATGAAGCTACTCAGCAAATTACCGTTAGCAAAGGAGGTAAATATACTGTACTTGTAACAAGTCCAGAAGGCTGTTCGAACACAAAAACAATTACGGTTGAAGAACATATGATTCCTCAAATTGCGCGTGTTGATGTCGACGGAACAAGAGCCATTATTTATCCTGTAAAAGAAGAAGATTACTTTGAGTATTCTGTTGATGGTGTCCATTACCAAGATTCAACAGTTTTTTACGATGTCCCTGGTGGATTACAAACTGCTTACGCAAAAGCAAAAGGATGCATCGGAACTACTAAACAATTCGTAGTTCTTGTTTTCCCTGCTTTTTTTACGCCAAACAATGATTCTTATAATGATGTCTGGGAAGTAACGGGAATGGAAAATTATCCTCAGGCTGTCGTGACGATTTTTGACCGCTACGGAAAACTAATAGCTCAATTAAGCCGTTTCAAAATGAGCTGGGACGGTACTTTAAACCAAGTTCCGCTTCCTGCATCTGATTATTGGTATGCTTTAAAAGTAGATGATTCAATGCCCGTTTTAAGAGGACATTTTACATTAAAAAGATAATTTTTAATTAGTCAATGTGCCAATTTGATAATTAGATAATTATAAAACAATTATCTAATTGTCTCATTCTCTAATTATCAAATTGCCACATTTCAATTAAGCTTCTTCTTAATTTCATTCAAGATATAAAGGTAATCTTCATGGTTTTTCACAAAATCACGATTAGAAACATCAATGATTAAAACATTCAAATCGGTTTGGGATTTTATGTATTCTAAATAACCATTATTTATTTTTTCTAAATATACCGCTTCGATATTCTGTTCATAAACTCGCCCGCGCTTTTTGATATTTTGAAGAAGACGCTCTGTATTTTGATACAAATAAATATACAAATCTGGTCTTGGCATTTCTCTGTAAATAATGTCGAATAGATTTCTATACAAACGATATTCATCTTCAGCAAGCGTGATTTTTGCAAAAATCAGCGATTTAAAAATATGATAATCGGCAACGATAAAATCTTTAAACAAATCAAACTGCGCCAAATCATCAGCTAACTGCTGATAGCGATCCGCTAAAAAAGACATTTCTAAAGGAAACGCATATCGGTTTTGATCTTTGTAAAATTTTGGCAGAAACGGATTGTCTGCAAATCGTTCTAAAACCGTTTTTCCATTAAAATCTTCTGCAATTTTGTGTACTAAAGTCGTTTTTCCCGCTCCAATATTGCCTTCAAAAGCAACATAATTAAATTGGTCTAACGGAATTTCACTAATCGGACTTTTCAAATCCTGAACAACCGTACAAACACTGCCGTCTGGAGTAATGGCAATTAGTTCCGAAACTGTTTTTTGCAGAATCGGGTGCTTCCAATTTAACTTTAAATCCTGCATTGGCAGTAAAACAAAATTTCTGTTTTGCATTAATGGGTGCGGAACTTGAAGTTTTTCTGTATCAATTATTTCAGCATCAAAAGCAATCAAATCAACATCAATAATTCTAGATTGATATCCTTCTTGATTCAAGCGGATTCTTCCCAGTTCTTTTTCAACTTTTAAAATCTGATTGAGTATTTTTTGTGCGGATGAATAGGTGTGCAAAAGTAGTGCACAATTATAAAAAGCATCACTTTCAAAACCCCATGCAGGAGTTTCATAAAGTTTTGAAACCTCAATAACAGTCCCCACATTTTGGTGTATTAAATCAATACATTTCTGAATGTTTTCTAGTCTGCTGCCTTGGTTGCTGCCTATCGATAAAACGACTTGATGCTGTAATTTCATAATTAATGCAAATTAACTAAAACTATTTTAGAATTAACCAATATATTTGTGAAACGACGTCTCAAACCCAATCATAAATTTAGAAGTCTAATTTGTAACAATTTGCCCTTTTTCGCTACTTATTAAAAAAAATATACATATGAAGTTTTTAGGAAATGTAATTGCCACTGTAATTGGTATTTTTGTATTTATTATGCTCTTCTTTTTTGGAGTAATCTTTATCGGCGCCATTTTTGGTGGAGACGACAGTGTTTCGGTTAAATCGGATTCGGTTATTGAATTGAATTTAAAAGAAATTAAAAATGATTACGCAGGAAAATATAAAGATCCTTGGGTAACTGTCTTTTCAGACAAAAAGGGCATTGGTCTGACTGATGTCATCAATGCTATCGAAGCTGCTAAAACAGACGACAACATCAAAGGAATTTCGATTTTAAATGATGAATCTTCTCTTGGTCTTGCTCAATATAAAGATTTAAGAAATGCTCTTGAAAGCTTTAAAAAATCTGGAAAATTTGTCTGGGCTTATGCCAACACTTATTCTCAAAAAGAATATTATTTAAATTCTGTTGCCAACACGATCTATATAAATCCTGCGGGAGATCTTGATTTTAAAGGTCTTTCTTCTGAAGTTATGTTTTTCAAAGATTTTCAGGATAAATCGGGAATTCACATGGAAGTTATTCGTCACGGAAAATATAAAAGTGCCGTTGAGCCTTTCTTAGACAACAAAATGAGTGATGCCAATAGAGAACAGATTACTGCACTTTTAAACTCTATTTGGACAACGGTTTCAGCTGATATTTCAAAAAGCAGAAATATTCCGTTGCCTAAATTAAACGAAATTGCAAACGGACTTTTGGCAAGAACTCCAGAAATGGCCAAACAACAGCATTTGGTTGATATTGTTGCTTATGAAGATGTTTATCATGATGCTATCAGAAAAGCCCTGAAAGTAGACAAAGACGAAGATTACAATAAAATTTCGATTTCAGATTATACTCAAAATAATATAACAACAGCTATAGCAAATTCAGCGTCAGATCAGATTGCTATTATTTACGCTCAAGGCGAAATTGGAAGCGGTGAAGGTGATGTAAACACTATTGGAGAAGGTTCTATGAGACGTTCTCTTCAGGAAGCAAGAAAAAATGACGACGTTAAAGCGATCGTTCTTCGAATTGACAGCCCAGGCGGAAGCGCTCTAACATCTGATCTAATTTGGAGAGAAATCGAAATCACCAAAAAAGTTAAGCCAGTTGTAGTTTCTATGGGTAATTATGCTGCTTCTGGCGGTTATTATATCGCCTGCAACGCTAATAAAATATTTGCAGAAAACAATACCATCACAGGATCTATTGGGGTTTTTGGAATGTTGCCAAACTTTAGCCCATTGGCTAATAAATTAGGAATCAATTCTGAGCAGGTTAAAACGCATGAGAATTCTGCAAACTACAGTCCATTTTTACCTGTTGATGAAAAATTCAAAGCCTTTACTTTAGAAGGAGTCGAAAAAATCTACAACACTTTTGTAACTCACGTTGCCGAAGGTCGTAAAATGACTTTTGCTCAAGTTGATTCTATTGCTCAAGGTAGAGTTTGGTCTGGAACTGAAGCTTTAAAAATTGGTTTAGTGGATAAAATTGGCGGATTGAACGATGCGATTGCTGAAGCTGCAAAAATCGCTAAAGTAAAAAAATACAGTACTCAGAATTATCCTGAATACGAAAAGACTTTAAACGATTTGTTGGGTAATCTTCCTTTTGCAAAATCAAAAGAAGCGTTTATAAAAGAAGAAATCGGAGAAGAGAATTATCTTCTTATTGAACAGGTGAAAAAATTCCAAAAACAAAAAGGAATACAAGCCATATTGCCTTACGGAATCAATATTTATTAATTGGATTAAAAGATGAATAAAGTAATTCTTTTTCTAACGGTTTTGTTTTGGAGTTTCTTAAACGCCCAAACCAAAAAAGAAATCACGTTTAAGGAAACGCCAGCGATTTTAAAAATAAATAACGATCAGATTTTTGGTACGCTGACAACTCCAGATTTAACCAAAAAGTTTCCGGTTGCTTTAATCATTGCTGGTTCTGGCCCAACGGACAGAAACGGAAATAATCCGATGATGAAAAACAATTCGTTAAAAATGCTGGCAGAAGCGTTGGCTAAAAACGGAATTGCATCTTTGCGTTACGATAAAAGAGCTATCGGAGAAAGTAAAGCTGCTGGCGGATCTGAAAGCAGTTTGGTTTTTGAAAATTATATTCAAGACGCCAAAAGCTGGATTAATTATTTAAAACAAGACAAACGTTTTTCTAAAATAATTATAATTGGTCACAGTGAAGGTTCTTTAATTGGAATGGTTGCGAGCGGAAAAGCCGATAAGTTTGTTTCGATTGCAGGCGCAGGCGAACCGGCAGATCAGATTTTAAAAACGCAGATTGGAGCGAAGTCAATGAAACAGCTTAATGACATGACTTTTCCAATTATTGATAGTTTAAAAAACGGATTTGAGGTAAAGAAAGTCGACCCGATGCTAAATTCCCTATTCAGACCAAGCGTTCAGCCTTATCTGATTTCTTGGTTCAAATACAATCCGCAAACCGAAATACAAAAGCTTACTATTCCTGTTTTAATAGTACAGGGAAATAATGATATTCAGATTGCGGTAAAAGATGCCGAAAATTTAAAACAGGCAAATAAAAATGCAGACTTGCAGATTATTGACAAAATGAATCATATAATGAAAATTGTTGATGGTGGCCAGGAGGCTAATTTAGCCACCTATAATAACGAAACACTTCCAATTTCCGAGGTCCTAGTTGAGAAGATTGTCTCTTTTATTGACAAATAATAAAATAAACACCCTAAAAAATCCGTTTTGAAAATAGTTCTCAACGGATTTTTTTATTTAACAGTTTTAATAAAATTCTTACATAATTAAGAAAACTTTATCGTCAAACTCTAGTAAAAAAAACTATTTTTGCAGGAGTCGATTTTAAAAAATGTAAACCCTCAAATCTATTTATATGCTAAAAAAAGTTTTAAAAATAAGTGCCATAGTTCTTGTGGTATTTGTTGCTGCATTGTTTGCCATTCCGTTTTTGTTTAAAGACCAAATCAAGGCTAAAATCGTCGAAGCTATCAACGAAAGTGTTGATGCTAAAGTAAGTTTTACAGATGCCGATTTAAGTTTGTTTAAGAATTTTCCAAACGCGACAGTTGGAATCGAAAAATTAGTTATCATTAACAAAGCTCCTTTTGAAGGCGACACTTTGGTTTCATTAGGAGAATTGAATTTAAAAATGAGTGTAAAAGAGCTTTTCAAAGGAAAAGAAGAGCCTTTAAGCATTCAGGGAATTAGTTCTACAAACGGATTAGTAAACATCATCTTCAATAAAGATGGTGTCGGAAACTTCGATATTGCTTTGAAAGACAAAAAAGAAGATAAAAAAGACGATGCAAGCAAACCTCTTACATTGAAAATCCAAAACTATAAAATTGAGAATTTTACTTTTAGATACATCGATCAAGGTTCTAAAATTAAAATGGTAATTGACAGTTTAAACCACGAAGGAACTGGAGATTTTACCAATTCAAAACTAGATCTGGCTACAAAATCTACTGCAAAAGTTTCATTGGACATGGACAAGATAAATTACATGAAAAATGTGAAACTAACTCTTGATGCCGTTCTTGGAATCGATTTAGAGAAAAGCAAATATACTTTCAAAGAAAATAAAGCTTTAATTAATCAATTGCCATTAGAATTTGACGGATTCATTCAAATGGCTGAAAAAGCTCAGATTTATGATTTAAAGTTTAAGACTCCTACTTCATCTTTTACCAATTTCTTAGGCTTAATTCCTTCTGCTTATGCATCTAGTTTAGAAGGCGTAAAAACGACTGGAGATTTCACCGTAAATGGTTTTGCAAAAGGTGAATTAACAGATACAACTGTTCCTAAATTCAATATAGAAATTGCATCAAACAATTCTTCTTTCCAATATCCAAACTTGCCAAAATCGGTTCAAAATATTGTAATTGATACGAAAATCATCAATGAAACTGGAATTTTAAATGATACTTATGTGAACCTAGACAAGTTATCTTTTAGAATTGATCAGGATGTTTTCAATGCTAAAGCGAATATCAAAAACATAACGGTAAATCCTATTATTGATGCTGCTTTAAAAGGAACAATTAACTTGGCTAATCTTTCAAAAGCATATCCAATTAAAATGGATAAACCTTTGGCAGGTATTTTAAAAGCAGATGTTACTACCAATTTCGATATGGCTTCTGTAGAAAAAAGCCAATACCAAAACATCAAAAATGCTGGTACAATGAGTTTGTCAGGATTTAAATATACTGACGAAAACAATAAATCAATGAACATCAGCACGGCGATGGTTGAATTTAATCCAAGCAGAATTAACTTAAAACAATTTGATGCAACGACTGGAAAAAGTGACATCAGCATTAACGGAGTTTTAGAGAATTTCTATGGTTTTATGTTTAAAAAACAAGAACTAAAAGGAAACTTCAATATGAGTTCAAATCAATTGGCTGTTGATGATTTCATGACTGCTGGCGAACCTACAAAAGAGGAGACCAAAACTCCAGCAAAACCTGCTGATGCAATGAAGATTCCTGCTTTCTTAAACTGTACGTTAAACGCAAAAGCAACAACAGTTTTATATGATAATCTAAAATTAAAAGATGTTTCAGGAAGATTGCTTATTAAAGACGAAAAAGCAACTCTTGAAAACTTTAAAACAAATATTTTTGGAGGACAGATTGGTCTTAACGGAGCGGTTTCTACAAAAGAAAAAGTGCCAACTTTTGATATGAACCTAGGCTTTAATCAAGTTGATATTGCACAGACATTTACGCAGTTGGATATGATGAAAAAAATTGCTCCAATTGCTGGAATCATCAACGGAAAACTGAATTCGACTATCAAACTGAATGGTAATTTGGATGCAAAAGAATTGACTCCAGATTTAAAATCTATTTCAGGAGATTTAATCGGACAATTACTGTCTACTACAGTAAACTCGAGTAACTCTACTTTACTTACTGCATTAAGTTCTAATGTGAAATTTCTTGATTTAAATAAAGTGAATCTGAATGACATTAAAGCTGCTTTAACTTTTGATAACGGAAAAGTAAATGTTAAGCCTTTTGACATTAAATACCAAGACATTAAAGTAACTGTTGGAGGAACTCATGGTTTTGATCAAACTATGAATTACACTCTAAAATTTGATGTTCCTGCCAAATATTTAGGAACTGAAGCCAATAATTTAATTGCAAAAATGTCTCCTGCCGATGCTGCAAAACTGGATAATATTCCGATTAATGCTTCTTTGACGGGTAATTTTTCAAATCCTAAAATTAGTACAGATATGAAAACTGCAGTGAGCAATTTGACTACTCAATTGGTAAATCAGCAAAAAGAAAAACTGACTCAAAAAGGAACTTCTGCACTTACTGATCTAATTAACAAAAACACTAAAGCAAAAGATACTACTCAGGCAGCTAAAACTGAAAAAGAGCAGAAAACTCAAGAAGTAACTAAAAAAGCAAGTGATTTATTAAACGGATTATTTAAGAAAAAGAATCCATAAAAAAAGGTACTGAGGTACTGAGATGCTAAGCACCTTAGAAACTTAGCATCTTAAAAAACAAAAAATCCTGTTCTTTCGAACAGGATTTTTTGTTTTTATATTGCTTTTGACAAGCCGCCCAATCTACCGTTATTCAAAATTGAGTTTATTGTTTTTATGTATTGTTTTTTCGTGTAGAGATTTACATCTATACCGATACTGCAATTATCATAAGGTTCGTATTTTTTCAGGTTAGAAACAGAGAAAAGTCCAATCGTTGGCGTATGCACAGCACTCGATAAATGCATGATTCCGCTGTCGGCACCAATAAACAACTCAGTATTTGCTATGACTGATCCTATTTCGCGGATATCTTTACTGTAAAATGTTGGAGCTTTAAATCCGATTTGAGATACATTTTCTACAGGCAGAATTTCAATAATGTTATAATCTTTATATTCTGCAGTTAGCTGAGAATAAAATTTTTCCCACCACTCTTCTGAAAGACATTTTGCTCCAGTTGCGTAAGTAAAAATGCAGATTGTTTTTTTATCGTTATTAGTTAGATCTTTTAGTATTTTTCTACCTTCTGTAATTTCAGAAGCCGATAATTTGAGATCAATAGGAGCAATTATTTTATTGCTGTTTGTAGGCATTCTCAGTTTTGATAAAAAATTTCGGAAGTTGTAAACAGGATATTTTGCGATGTGCTCGAAATCACTTTTTTGTTCTGCTGATTCCTCGCTAGAATCTCCAAAAAACTTATATTTTGCATTTGAAAATTGAACCGCCAATCGGCCCGAAGAAGAATTTTGATCTACATTAATAGCTAAATCGTAGTGTGCTCTTTTTAATGAAATCCAAACCTTTGAATATTCCAATAAACTTTTAAATGGTTTTTTGGGCAGATGAATTATCTTGTCGACAACGTCATACTTCTCAAAAATAATAGGAGCCAATGTGCCTTTTACAAATAAATCAATTTTACAATTTGGAAACATTTCGGACACTTCCTGAACGAGTGGCGTAATCAATAAAAGATTTCCTAATCTTCCATTTGGTCTGCAAATAAGAACTTTTTTGATTTCGCTCTTGTCGACCAAAATGAAATCGTCCTGCATATTTGCCTTTCCAACATTCTTTGTCAGGCTCCGCATTATGCTACGTCTGTGTACATTTATTTTGTTTAAAACACTCATTTATGGAATAATTTACGATTATAAACCTTTATTAATTTTTAAAAACAGTGGCAGTTTCAAATCTACCTTCTTTTACTTTTTAAAAATAAATTCTTCCAATAAGCATTTGTTACAAAATTGTAATCAAATGTATCAATATTCACATGTTTGCCTCTGGAATTGAGTTAAAATTACAATAAATTATTACCTAATTAACAATATAATAGACAATTAACTCAAAATCATCGACCACTCCCTAGAAACTCTAGACGTCTATTGTGACCACATAACCTTCTGATCCGCGGATATTAAATACCGTTCCGTTTTCAAATAATAAATACTGACCTTTAATTCCAGTTAATTTTCCGCTGAAAGAAGGTGTTTTATCCAAATTTAAACTATTCACTTTTGCAGGATAACTTAAAACTGGATATTGAAGTTCGTAAACATCATTTTTTTGAGCATAAAAATACTCTTTAACTTCATTAGGAATCAAACTTTCGATTTTGGCTTTTTCTGCAATCAGGTCAAAAGTCTCAACAGAATTCTGCAACATTTTTCTCCAATTTGTTTTGTCTGTATAATGATCTTTTAATGCCACCTCAGTTATTCCAGCCAAATATCGGTTCGGAACCTCAACAATTGCAATCGCCTGAGAAGCGCCTTGGTCGATCCATCGTGTCGGAACTTGAGTTTTACGGGTAACACCAACTTTTATTTCGCATGCCGAAGCCAAATAAACAATGTGAGGTTGCAACTGAACTTTTGATTCATATTCTAAATCTCTATCTGCAATTCCTAAATGTGCTGTACTCAATTCTGGTCTCATAATCCAATCTCCAACAGCTGGACTTGAATAAAAGCATTCATAACAAAAACCTTGTCGGTATATTTTTTTCTTTTTGCCGCAATTCAAGCATTGGCAACCTACAAAATTGATTTCAATTTCTTTATCCAATAATTGATTCATGTTTAAGAAACTATCCTCGAAAACCAAATAATATTGAATTGGACTTCCAAGTTCGGTTTCCATTTTTGTAAGTACGCCTTGATATTGCATTTGTGTTTTTATTTATAATTGCTGATTTAGATTTATCAAAAGATTTAAAGTTTTTTGTGTTAAAATTCGACTTATTAAGTAGAATCTTTACTTCAAATAGAATTGTTTTTTACAAAAAAATATTATTTTTGATATGAAGACAAAGTTACTATTTGTCTATCGATATTCAAATTTTAAGTTTTTTGTTTTGCAAAGATTGTGAGATTTAAAACCTAAAATCCGTTAACTAAAAAACAAATTCATGCCTTTATCTATTATCAATTCGTTTGCATCCTGGGTCCTCAAACAAAGGATTCACCAAATAGAACTTTTTTTAAAATACCCAAATGAAGTTCAGGAAGAATTATTGCACAACTTATTGACGGCATCTGAAAATACAGTTATTGGAAAAAAATATGAGTTTTCGAGCATTAATTCTTATCAAACATTTGCTGAAAGAGTTCCTATTGCAACTTATGAAGAACTGCAGCCACTTATTGAACGCACGCGTTTGGGTGAGCAAAATGTTTTTTGGGAAAGTCCGATTAAATGGTTTGCCAAATCGAGCGGGACTACAAATGCCAAAAGCAAGTTTATTCCTGTAAGCAATGAAGCTCTTGAAGACTGTCATTATAAAGGCAGCAAAGATCTTCTGTGTCTTTACTTAAATAATAATGAAGATTCTGAATTGTTTTTGGGAAAAAGTCTTCGCTTAGGCGGAAGCTCTCAGATTTACGAAAATAACAATACTTTCTTCGGAGATTTATCGGCAATTTTGATTGAGAACATGCCTATTTGGGCTGAATTCAGCAGTACGCCAAGCAGCAAAACTTCGCTGATGAGCGAATGGGAAACCAAAATTGCAGCTATTATCAACGAAACTAAAAATGAAAATGTAACCAGTTTTGCTGGAGTTCCTTCTTGGATGCTGGTTTTGATGAATAAAGTTCTTGAAAATACAGGCAAACAAAGCTTATTGGAACTTTGGCCAAATCTAGAAGTTTATTTTCACGGAGGCGTAAGCTTTTCTCCTTATAGAGAACAATACAAAAAACTTTTGCCAAGCAAAGATTTTAGATATTACGAGATATACAATGCTTCTGAAGGCTTTTTTGCCATTCAGGATTTGAATAATTCAAGTGATTTATTATTAATGCTGGATTATGGCATTTTCTACGAATTTATTCCGATGGATACTTTTGGAACTCCAAATCAAAAAGTGGTTCGTTTGGCCGATGTTGAATTGAATAAAAACTATGCAATTGTTATTACTACAAATTCTGGTTTGTGGCGTTATTTAATTGGCGATACGGTTCGTTTTACTTCTTTAAATCCGTACAGAATTAGAGTTACGGGAAGAACAAAACATCATATTAATGTTTTTGGTGAAGAATTAATGGTAGAAAACACCGATCAAGCTATTGCAAAAGCTTGCCAGGTGACACAAACTGAAGTTATCGATTATACGGTGGCTCCTATTTTTATGCATGACAAAGAAAAAGGCGCTCATGAATGGATGATCGAATTCAAGAAAGATCCCGCTGATGTAGGTCTTTTCCAAAAAGTGCTGGACGAAACCTTGCAAACCCTAAATTCAGATTACGAGGCGAAACGCTATAACAATATGACTTTAAATCCTTTGGTGGTTAATGTTGCCAGAGAGAACCTATTTTATGATTGGCTGAAAGAAAGAGATAAATTGGGCGGTCAACATAAGATTCCGAGACTTTCGAATCAGAGAGATTATTTGGAACAATTGAAAGAAATGTGCTAAAAACAATATAAAATGAAAGACACAAAATTTAGCGAAATGACAACTGAAGAACTGGTTAAAAATCAGAAGACATTAAAAACAGTAAATACTATTTTTTGTGTTGTGCTTTTTATGCTTTTTGCGCTTAACATATTCATTGTTTTCATGAAAGGTTTTAGTGCGATGAATGTTATTCCTGTTACCTTGTTGCCAATTCTTTTCCTGAATCTTAGAAATTTAAAGGAAATGAAAAAGGAGTTGGAATCTCGTGGATAAAATAAACGAAATTAAAATTGGATTAAGCAAAAGAAAAATGGCTTTAGCTTTTGTCGCTTCCGCAATCTTTGTGGCATTAGGAATTCAATTTATTTTAAATTCTCAGCAGTATATTTCACCCGTCTGTAGAAGCGTTGAACTTATAAAAATTACTGGTTTTGCCTCATTATCTTTCTGCGGAATGTGCTTGATTTATATTTTTTTCAAAATCTTTGACACAAAACCAGGTTTAATAATTAATGACAAAGGAATTAATGATAATTCCCATTATTGCAGTGTTGGACTAATTGCTTGGTCAGAAATCAAAGACATAAGAACACGACAAATAAAGTCTACTAAATTTTTATTGATTGATGTTTCAAATCCAAAAGAATTTATTGAGAAAAGCTCTCGTTTAAAAGGATTTTTGATGAAAGCTAACTTAAGAATATATGGAACTCCTCTTTCTATTACTTCTAATAGTTTAAATTATAATTTTGAAGATCTCGAGAAATTACTGCATAAAGAATGGAAAAAACATAAATCACGTTAATTCCACTAAGCCCGCATGAGGGATAGAAGTGGAAATCCTTTTGTGGTGGGGTTCACCACAAAAGATTGTAACGGATAGCCCGACCCGCCTTTTTCTGGCGGGACATGCCCATATAAAAAACCTCAGCCTTTTATTTGAAGAGACTGAGGTTTGTTTTTTTTTTATTTTGATTGTCGAGCTACTTGTGGAGATCCCTCGTTCCTCGGGATGACAAAAAATGGACGAATTTACTTTGTCAGGCTGAGCGAAGTCGAAGCCCTTTTTTACATGAAAGCCCTTCGTCTTCGCTCAGGGTGACAGATTGCAAATTACATCATATCGATATATCTATCGTGATATCCTAATAAGTATAAAACACCGTCAAGACCTAAACTTGAGATGGATGTTGAGGCGCTTTCTTTTACTTTTGGTTTCGCATGGAAAGCGATTCCAAGACCTGCTAAGTTTAGCATTGGCAAGTCGTTGGCTCCATCTCCAACTGCGATTGTCTGATTGATGTGAATTCCTTCTTTTTCTGCGATTGCTTTTAGATATTCGGCTTTTTTCTGGCCATCTACGATGTCTCCTAAATATTTTCCCGTCAGTTTACCATCTTTTATTTCTAATTGATTGGCGTGAACGTAGTCTATTCCTAATTCTTTTTGAAGGTATTCTCCGAAATATGTAAATCCTCCTGAAAGAATTGCAGTTTTATAACCATAATATTTTAAAGCTTTCATCAAACGGTGTGCTCCTTGAGTTATTGGCAAATTAACGGCAACGTTTTGCAAAACCTCTTCGCTCAAACCTTCCAAAAGCGCCATACGCTTTTTGAAACTTTCGTTGAAATCAATTTCACCGTTCATAGCCGATTCTGTAATAGCTCGCACTTGATCTCCTACTCCATTCAATTCTGCCAGTTCATCGATTACTTCGGTTTGAATTAAAGTCGAATCCATATCGAAACAAACCAAACGGCGGTTTCTTCTGTAAATATTATCTTCTTGGAAAGAAATATCAACGTTTAGTGTTCTGGAAATCTCCATAAAACTTGCCGTCATGATAATCTTGTTTACAATTTCTCCAGTAACAGACAATTGAATACAAGAACGAGGATATTCTTCTTTTTCAACCACAGAAGTTCTTCCTGTTAATCGGATAATAGAATCGATATTTAAATTTTGATCTGACAATATTTGAGTCACTGCAGACAATTGTGAAGCTGCGAGTTTCTCACCTAAAATATTGATGATATAACGTTGTTTTGATTGTGATTTCACCCACGTTTCGTAATCTTCAATAGAAATCGGAATAAATTTTACTTTAATTTCTAATTCGTATGCTTTAAACAAAAGATCTTTTAAAACGGGTGCGGATGAAGAACCTGCGGCAATTTCGAACAAAATTCCTAAAGAAAGCGTATCGTGAATATCGGCTTGTCCGATATCTAAAATATTGGCATCGTATGTTGCCAATACAGCTGTTAATCCCGCTGTAACTCCAATTTTATCGTGTCCAGAAACTTTTAATAAAATGATTTCTTTGTCTTCTGCTGCCATTTTTCTTTCTTGATTATGAAGCGACAAAAATCGGCAATCTCTTGTTGATAAAAAAGAATAATCATTGTTTTTTTGAAACGAAAAAGCACATTTTCATGTGCTTTTTAGAGTAATTTAACATTTCTGTTTTATTATTAAAATAACGTAACTTTTCGATTATTTCATTGGTTCATTTTTGTCAAAACTCACCATCCAGTTGATGCCAAATTTATCTTTAAACATTCCAAAATATGATCCCCAGAAAGTGTCATTCATCGGCATTTCTACTTTTCCTCCTGCAGAAAGTCCGTTAAAGATTTTATCTGCCTCTTCTCTGCTTTCTGCATTAATAGAAACAGAAAAATTATCGCCAATACCAACATCTCCGTATCTTGGATGCGTGTCGCTTCCCATCAAGATACTATGCCCAATTGGAAGAGATACGTGCATAATTCTATTCAAAACTTCTTCAGAAAGCACTTCGCCTTCTTCCGCTGGAGCATCTTTAAATCTTCCGATATAGGGAAAATCTCCACCAAAAACTGATTTATAAAACAGAAATGCTGCTTCGCAAGTTCCGTTAAACATTAAATATGGGTTTACTGCTGTTGCCATGATATTACTTTTTAATTGTTAATTATAAATTTTAAATTGTTAATTATCTGTCTTTCTTTTTATTCTCTTTCTCCCAAGCTTTTACTTCTCAGACAATTCTTTAATTAATTCTACCGCTTTTGGAAAGGCATCTTTGAAATAATCAATATGTTTTTCGATTACATCTACCTCAACATGAAGATTTACAGCATCTCCTTTTTGAGTCAGTTTATAAGTTTCCATTGCACCGCTCCATTTTTCAGTCTCGGCATTTGGTGGCACTTCTTTAAAATCTTTGATTTCGCCAAGATGCTTAAAAGCCATATATTCGTTCGGAATTTTAGTCTCAATCAGACTATTCATTCCTGCCCCTCCGGGACCTAAAAAATAAATTTTATCTCCTTCGTTCCAATTCGATTCCGCATAACTTCCTTCACAAAAAGCGCTTGTCCACTTTCTGTAAGTTTCATCATCCCATAAGACTTTCCAAATCTTTTCTTTAGAAGCCTTTATCTCGGTATTAAACACTAATTTTTCCATCTTAATCTGGTAATTTACTAAAATCCATAAATAAAACATTCCAACGATGACCATCCAAATCGGTAAAACCACAGCCGTACATCCAGCCTTGACTTTCTGCAGGAGGAGCAAAAACATTTCCGCCAGCTTCTTTGACTTTTTCAGCTAATTCATCAACTTCTTCTCTGCTTTCTGCGTCGATAGAAATCAAGACTTCTGAGCTCAAATTCGTATCGGTAATGCTGTTCTTTGAAAAACTTGAAAAAAGCATCTCTTCAAAAAGCATTATCACAAAATGTCCTTCACCTACAACCATGCACGTCGAACTTGGCGTATCATGCTGTTCATTAAACGAAAAACCAATTTTCCAGAAAAAATCTTTCGCTTTTGCCACATCCTTTACAGGAAGATTCAACCATATTTGTTTTGTCATTTTTTGTTTTTTTTGTTGGGTTAGATATTTATTTCTTTTTAAACCATATAAGTATTATTTAGCATTCTATTTTCAACCTTTGAGCCTTTGTTACTCTGCGCCTTTGCACCTTAATTGGCTTCAACATAACTTTTAAAATTATCCAAAATAGCCTGCCAGCCAGCACGCTGCATTTCTTCTGGATTTTGTGTTTCTGGGTCAAAACTTTCTACAATTTCAACACCATTTGGAGTTTCTGTAAAAGTGATTTCCACTTTTCTCCCATCTCCCATAACATACGAAAGTGCTTCGTTTGGTTTTACTAGAGTAAATTCACCTCCAAAATCAAAACTCATGCTTCCATCTTTTGCCGCCATAGTCGATTTGAATTTTCCCCCTTCTCTCAAATCAGCTTCCGCGTAAGGCGTATGCCAATCAGGAGAAGCAAAGCTCCATTTTGTAATATGTTCTGGAGTATTCCAAAAGTTCCAAACTTTGTCAAGAGATGCATTCACGGTGTTTTTAATTGTGATCATTTTTTAAGTTTTTTAATAATTTATTTTTCGTTTGATTTGTTCTTACTTAATTACATGTTTTCTGGAATCTGACTTTCATCCATAAAGAAAACTTCCCAATGATGTCCGTCTACATCTAGAAAAGTTCTTTGATACATCCAGCCATAATCATTTGTCTGGTTATAATCTGTTCCACCTGATTTGATGGCTTTTTCCATCATTTCATCAACCTGCTCCCGAGTGTCTACAGAAATAGCAATAAGAGCTTCACTAGTTGTTGTTGAATCACAAATTTGTTTTTTGGTAAAGGTTTGATAAAACTCTTCTACCAAAATCATCACAAATATATTTTCATCAATAACCAGACAAGCTCCTTTTTCATTTGTGAATTTTGGATTGGTCGAAAAACCAAGTCCGTTATAAAAAGACACTGCCCTGTTTAAATCTTTTACAGCAAGATTTAAGAAGATTTTTGTTTTCATCTTTATAAAATTACGAATTAATTAAAACAAATTTAATTTTTTAAGATTACTTAAAAATGTCAATAAAAGTCATTTTTAGGGGCATTTGAGACAATTTGATTATTTTTGTAAGATATTGAAATTCCAAAAGACCAAAAATCATGAGCAAGAAACTAGGATTAATCGTACCTCACGACTATAAATTACTGAGCATTGCTGCGATATTAGAAGTATTTGAAACCACGAATAAACTTACTGCTGGAGATGAGAAACCATTCCAAATTATGATTTTTCAATCTCAAGAGCAGTCAGATCAAGGAAATTTATTTGGATATAAAAGCAATGCAATTGAAACCTCAGATAGCATTCTAGACTTAATTTTAATTCCCGCTTTTACGACTGATAATATGAGCGAGATGATTAAAAAGAATAAAAGTTTTATTCCGTGGTTACAAAAACAGCATAAGGCTGGAGCCGAATTAGCGAGTTTTTGTACTGGAGCCTTTTTATTTGCTGCTTCTGGTTTACTAAACGAAAAATTAGCCACAACGCATGTTGACGCCTGCAGCGCTTTTACAAAAGCTTTTCCTATGGTAAATTTAAAACCAGAAGAAACTCTAACAGCAGACGGAAGTTTATATACTAGCGGCGGATCGACCTCAACATTTCATTTACTGATTCTTTTGGTTCAGAAATTCTGTGGTAACGAAATGGCAGTTAAAATCGCCAAAATATTCTCTATCGATTTGAACCGATACAAACAAAGCTATTTCAGCACTTTTAGACCCAATCATCTACACAATGATTCTCTAGTAGCCATGTTGCAGCAAAAAATTGAAAGCCAGTACCATTCCATCGAAAAACTAGAAGAAATTACAAAAGATATCCCAACAAGTACCCGAAACATGACACGCCGTTTCAAACAAGTGACAGGAATTCCTCCAATTGAATATTTACAAAATATTAGGGTTGAAAGTTCGAAGAAATATTTAGAGCAAACCCAGCTTTCTATTTCAGAAATTATCGAAAAAACAGGTTATAACGACCCAAAAGCCTTTAGAAAAGTGTTCTATAAAATGGTTGGCATGAAACCAATTGAATATCGAGAGAAATTTAGAGTGCAATAGTTTCATAAAACTGAACAAAAAAGGCAATAAAAAAACCTGCTCAAATAAATGAACAGGTTCTATAATTGAACTTTGTCAAAGTTTAAAACTTTGACAAAGTGATTTGATTACTTTAAGAAGCAATTTCCATACGCTTCAATAAGTTTTTACTTAGCGTATGTTCTGCATATTCTTTGTCGATTGTCAAACTAATATCATCAGATGTTGGCAGTTCGTACATTGCATCAGTTAAGATAGCTTCACATAAAGAACGTAATCCTCGAGCACCAAGTTTATACTCTAAAGCTTTATCTACAATAAAATCTAAAGCTTCATCGGTAATCGTAAACTCAACATCATCCATCAAGAATAACTTCTGATATTGTTTAATCAATGCATTTTTAGGCTGCGTTAAAATCGCACGAAGCGTTGCTTTATCCAAAGGATCCATGTGCGTTAAAACTGGTAAACGCCCAATAATCTCAGGAATCAAACCAAAATCTTTAATATCTTTTGGAATAATATATTGTAACAAATTGTCTTTGTCAATATTGTCAGTGTTTTTAGAAGTTGAGTAACCAACTGCCTGACGATTTAAACGTTTTGAAATAATACGTTCTACTCCATCAAAAGCTCCACCAGCAATAAACAAGATATTTTGAGTATTTACCTCAACAAACTTTTGATCTGGGTGTTTACGCCCTCCTTTTGGCGGCACGTTTACAACTGTTCCTTCTAATAGTTTCAATAATGCTTGCTGAACACCTTCTCCGGAAACGTCACGAGTGATTGATGGATTATCGCTTTTACGAGCGATTTTATCAATTTCGTCAATAAATACGATTCCTCTTTCTGCTTTAGCCACATCGTAATCAGCAGCTTGAAGTAAACGAGTCAAAATACTTTCAACGTCTTCTCCAACATATCCAGCTTCTGTCAATACAGTTGCATCAACAATTGCCAACGGAACGTCTAACATTTTAGCAATCGTTTTTGCTACTAATGTTTTTCCTGTTCCTGTTTGACCTACCATGATGATGTTACTTTTTTCAATCTCAACTTCATCATCTAATTGCTGTTGCATTAAACGTTTGTAGTGATTGTAAACCGCAACAGACATTACTTTTTTGGTCTGATCCTGTCCAATAACATATTGATCTAGGAAAGCTCTAATTTCTTTTGGTTTCTTTAGAATCAAGTCCCCAACTAATTTTGCGCTTCCGCTAGATTTTAATTCTTCTAAAACAATTCCGTGTGCCTGTTCAATACACTTATCACAAATGTGTGCATTGATACCTGCTATTAATAAATTAGTTTCTGGCTTCTTTCTTCCACAAAACGAACATTCTAATACTACTTTTGCCATTCTATATTTAGTTACTAAGCTGCAAAGATACTAAGTTTCTAAGCTTTTTTAAATTAAAACTTTAAAACTTAACTCCTTACAGCTTAATATTTTATTTTTTGTTTCAAGTTTTATTTGTTTCAGGTTTCAAGTTAACCGCTGCAACTTGAAACCTGAAAACTGAAACTTTTTTTTAACTTCTTCTCAATACTTCGTCAATCATTCCGTACTCTTTTGCTTCATCTGCTTTCATCCAGTAATCACGCTCACTGTCTTTGTGCACTTTGTCAAAAGATTGTCCTGAATGTTGAGAGATGATGTTATAAAGTTCATCTTTTAATTTCAACATCTCACGTAAGTTGATTTCCATATCTGTTGCAACACCTTGAGCTCCTCCAGATGGCTGGTGAATCATTACTCTTGAGTGAGGTAATGCAGAACGTTTTCCTGCAGCTCCTGCACATAATAAAACTGCTCCCATAGAAGCTGCCATTCCTGTACAGATTGTTGCGACATCCGGTTTGATGTACTGCATAGTATCGTAAATTCCTAAACCTGCATAAACACTTCCTCCTGGAGAGTTTAAGTAAATTTGAATATCTTTTGAAGCATCAGCACTTTCTAAAAACAATAACTGAGCTTGAACGATATTAGCGATCTGATCGTCAATACCAGTTCCTAAAAAGATAATTCTGTCCATCATTAATCTTGAGAAAACGTCCAATTGAGAAATATTCAGCTGACGCTCTTCAATAATATATGGAGTCATGTTTGTTGGAGTCATTGCTGCTACGATTTTATCGTAATACATTGCGTTTACTCCTTGGTGCTTTGTAGCAAATTTTTTGAATTCTTTACCGTAGTTCATATTTTTAGTTTAAAGTTGAAAAGTCTAAAGTCAGCAAGTGACTTAAACGAATTAAACAAAGTTCATACCTTTTTATAAAGGATGTCAATTTGTCTGAAAAAGTTTCTTTTGTTTCAGGTTTAAAGTTTCAAGTTAGCTTCAAAGAACGTGAAACCTGAAACAAAAAAAAAGAACGTCAACAGAATAAAAAATTCCATTGACGTTCAAATATAATTATTTTTATCTTTCGGTTTCTGTAATAAAATCTTAATTTTTAAAAAGTATACTTCTTAAATTGCGACTTTACAACTTTTGACTTTCAGACTAAAATTTATTCTCCGTAAGAAGCAGCGATAAATTCTTCGTAAGTAACCTCTTTAGTTGTTGGGTTAGCTTTTTCTTTGAAGATATCTAACATTTTAGATGCCACAACTTGCTCAGAAAGTCTTTTCACTTCGTCTTGGTTAGATAAAACTCTAGCTACGATTCCTTGAACTTCTTCATCAGTTGGGTTTGTTTGACCAAATTGAGCCATTTGCTGTCTGATCGCGTTTGATGTAAACTCTTTCAAATCTTCAAATGTAATTTGGATATTGCTTTGAGCTAATGCTTTTCCTTCGATTAATTGGAAACGTAAACCTTTTTCAGATCTAGCGTATTCAACTTCAGCTTCTTCTGCAGTTAATTTTTTCTCTCCTACAGTTTGCAACCATCTTTTTAAGAATTCAGCTGGTAAATCGAATTTTGTGTTTTCGATTAAGAAATCCTGAACATCTAATAATAATTTTTGGTCAGCTTGCTGTGCGAATTGTGCTTCAGCATCTTCTTTAATTTTAGATTTTAAATCTTCTAAAGAAGCTACTTTTCCTTCACCAAAAAGTTTATCAAATAATTCTTGGTTTAATTCAGCTGGCTCAGAACCGTTGATAGCGCTGATAGTAAAGTTTACTTCAACATCTAAACCGTGAACACCTTCGTGACCTACTTTTAAGTAATCCATTAATTGGTGATCGTCTTCAAATAAACCTTTTGTGCTTACTGTAACAACATCTCCAACTTTTTTACCTATGAATTGTTTTTGAGCTTTTTTGCTGAATGTATCAACAGAGATTGTAGTAGTATTGTTGATTCCGTTTGCTTCGTTTGAGAAAGTTCCAGTTAAGTCAGATTTTGCATCAGATACTTCTTGTGGAACTGCTTTTCCAAATTGTTTTTGGATACGCTCAACTTGTCCGTCGATTAATTTATCGTCAGCAGTAACG
Source organism: Flavobacterium tistrianum (assembly GCF_003254545.1). Classification (GTDB taxonomy): domain Bacteria; phylum Bacteroidota; class Bacteroidia; order Flavobacteriales; family Flavobacteriaceae; genus Flavobacterium; species Flavobacterium tistrianum. The sequence continues at coordinate 57,867 of NZ_QJRH01000065.1, read as the reverse complement.
ATATATTTTACGATATTGTTTTTAGCTTCAAGATCAATTTCGAAGTTTGGCACTAAACCAATTTCATATTCAAAAGTTAATTCTTCAGCATCCCAGTTAAAATCTTCTCCAAATTTTGGAAGCGGAGTTCCTAAAAGATTTAATCTTTCAGATTGAATATAACGCTCTAAAGCCAAATCAACTACTTTTTTGATCTCTTCTTGCTTAATAGCTTTTCCATATTGTTTTTCAACAAGATCTTTAGGCACTTGTCCTTTTCTAAATCCTTTTACTTGCGCTAAAGGCATTTTTTCGTTAATTCTTTTTGCTACTTGACCTTTATAATCCATATGAACAACGTTCATAACGATTGTCTCGTTTACAGCGTCTATTGCTACTCTTTTAATATCCATCTTCTTCTTTAATTTACGTAATAAAATTGGGTTGCAAAATTATAAAATTTTTGCAACCCAACCAAGTTTTTAATCTATTGTATTTGAAGCAGTTTTAATCTGCCTATTTGTTTTATTTATCGTCTCCCAGTATTTTATAAGTAAGAGATTGAAGTATAGACAAAATAATACTAAATATTAATGCTGTCCAGAATGAATTTACTGCAAAACCGCCTACAATATTAGTGCACAGCAAAATAATTACTGCGTTGATCACCAGTAAAAACAAACCTAGTGTAACAAAAGTAACAGGTAGAGTCAAAATAACTAAAATTGGTTTTATAAAAACATTCAGCAATCCTAAAACTACTGCAACAATTACAGCTGTACCAAAACTAGCAACGTGTACTCCAGTCAAAATATTAGACAACAATAAAACTAAAGCAGCAGTAACAAGGAGTCTAAGTAATAATTTCATGGTTCTTGAGGTTTAAAATTTATTTAAAAGTAATAAAATTTTCATCAAAAACGACTACTCTTTTAAAAACGTAGCTGTCAATTCGAAAAACATCTTCGGATTTTCAGCGTGAAGCCAATGTCCAGCGTTTGGAATGGTTTCTAATTTTAGATTCGGAAAATGCTTGCGAATTCCGTCAACATCTTCATCTTGAATATATCCAGAATTTCCTCCACGAATAAATAGAGTTGGTTTATCAAAAACTAAATCATCTGCCAAAGGTTTTCCAATTGCATCCAGATTATTATTAAAAGCTTCTAAATTAAATCGAAAAGCCAATTGTCCTGGCTCTTTCCAATATAAATTTTTCAGCAGAAATTGTCTTGTTCCAAAATCTGAAACATATTGGGACACTATTTCTTCAACATCACTCCGGCTTGGTTTTACTGAAAAATCGACAGCATTTAATCCTGCCAAAATATCCTGATGGTGCTGTTTGTAAAATCTCGGACCAATATCTGCTACAATCAATTTATCTACAATTTCTGGATGTGTTGTCGCAAAAAGCATTGCCACTTTTCCTCCCATTGAATGCCCAAGAATATCAATTCGTGTAAGATTGTTTGCTTGACAGTATTCATACACATCTAGAACCATCGCTTCGTAACTCCACTCATCTGAATGAAAACTGCGACCATGGTTTCTTAAATCTAAAATATGAACTTGAAATCCGGCTTCTACATATTGCCCGGCAAGTGTTTTCCAGTTATCGGACATTCCCAGAAATCCGTGCATGATGATAAATGGTTTTCCTTCGCCTTCTATTTTTGAATAAAGCATATTTTTATTTTTTTCCTTTTAAAGAATTATTTCAATTTATTCAGATACATATTTACAGTATTGTCCAAACCAAGGTAAAGTGCCTCTGAAATTAAAGCGTGACCAATAGAAACTTCCAATAATCCTGGAATATTTTGCTTGAAAAACTTAATATTATCCAAACTTAAATCGTGTCCAGCATTGATTCCTAAACCTAGTTCGTTTGCCAATTCTGCAGCTTTAGTGTAAGGTTCAATTCCTTTTTCGTTTCCTAAACTATATTGGTGCGCAAAAGATTCAGTGTATAATTCAATTCTATCTGTTCCTGTCTTTTTTGCTCCTTCGATCATTTCTAAAATCGGGTCAACAAAAATTGAAGTTCTGATTCCGTTTCTTTGAAATTCCTGAATAACTTCTGTTAAATAATCTTGATTTTTAATAGTATCCCAACCAGCAGACGAAGTTATTGCTCCAATTGCATCTGGAACCAATGTCACTTGATCTGGTTTGCATTCTAAAACCAAATCAATAAAATTATGCTGCGGATTTCCTTCAATATTATATTCTGTTGTAACAACCGCTTTTAAATCGCGTGCATCCTGATAACGAATATGACGCTCGTCTGGACGAGGATGAATGGTAATTCCCTGCCCTCCAAATCGCTGAATATCTGCTGCCACTTTTAATAAATCTGGAACATTTCCGCCACGGGCATTTCGAAGCGTTGCTATTTTATTGATATTTACACTTAATTTTGTCATATAAATTGATATTAATTCTAGTAACATTATATTTGTTACGACAAAAATACAAAGTAAAACAGAGCAGTTTTCGGTATTTTTTGATTATTTTGCATCAAATATCTTCAATTGATTTATGACAGAAATTACAAACTATATCACAAACGATTTCAGAGCGATTGACAGTCAGGAAACGATAGCCTCGATTCAGGACTTTTTTATCGATGTAAATTTTTCTCATTTCCCGATTTTAGAAGATGGTGTTTTTATTGGAAGCATCTCTTCTGACGATGTTGAAACATTTGACATTGAAAAAAAAGCAATTGATTACAAATATACTTTAGAACGTTTTTTTGCCAGAAAATCGATGATCTGGCTTGATGTTCTAGAAGTTTTTGCCAAGAACCACACCAACCTTCTCCCAATTCTTGACGAAAATAATAACTATATTGGTTATTATGAAATGGAAGACATCATGAAATTCTTTCAAGAGACTCCGTTTTTAAAAGAACCAGGCGCCATAATTATTGTTCAAAAAGGCCTTTTGGATTATTCTATGAGTGAGGTGAACCAAATTGTAGAAAGCAATAATGGTAAGGTTTTAGGATGTTTTGTTTCTGAGGCTGATACCGAAAATGTTCAGATTACTGTAAAAATTGGTTTAGGAGCAATTAATGAAATCATCCAAACCTACAGAAGATATGGTTATGAAATTATTTCTGAACATCAGGAAGACACCTATATTAACAGCTTAAAAGAACGATCAGATTATTTAGACAAGTATCTTAATATATAAGTTTTGAATGTGCCAATGAGAAAATTAGTTGATTAGATAATTTTCCTATTATTTAATTGACACATTGACCAATTCTCTAATTTAAAAACGAATGAAAATAGCCATTTACGGACAATATTATCAGAACAGTACCGAACCTATTATAAAAGACATTTTCAATTTCTTTAATGCCAATAATGTCGAGATGGTAATTGAAGAAAACTTCCTGAACATGCTTTATGAAAAACAGCTTGTAAAAAAAGAATACAAAACTTTTTCGCCAAGTACTGCTTTAGACAATAGTTTCGAAATGCTTATTAGTATTGGAGGCGATGGTACAATTTTAAGAGCCGCTGCTTTTGTTCGTAACTCTGGTGTTCCTTTATTGGGAATCAACGCAGGAAGATTAGGTTTTCTAGCTAAAGTTCAAAAGGAAAACATTGATATTTTGCTTCAATATGTTATTAGTAAAAATTATACAACTTCAGAACGTACTTTATTAGGGATTACATGTGAGCCTTACAATGAAGCTTTCAAAGAACTTAATTTCGCCATGAACGAAGTTACCGTGAGCAGAAAAGATACAACATCGATGATCACAGTAGAAACTTATTTGAATAACGAATACCTAAATTCTTATTGGGCTGATGGATTAATCATTTCAACACCAACTGGCTCTACAGGATATTCTTTAAGCTGTGGTGGACCAATTCTAACACCAGATGTCAAAAGCCTGGTTATCACTCCGATTGCCCCTCATAATTTAACCGCCAGACCGCTTGTTATTCCAGACGATACCGAAATCACACTGCGAGTAACAGGGAGAGAAGATCAATATTTGGTTTCCTTAGATTCGAGAATCTCTTCAGTGAAAAACGAGTCTATTTTAAAAATTAAAAAAACAGATTACAAAATTAAAATGGTTGAAATACCAGGAGAAACTTTCTTAAAGACCTTAAGAAACAAACTGCTCTGGGGAGAAGATAAAAGAAATTAAACTCTTTTCTGATTCTTCACTATACGATAATACCACATTTTCTCGTTCTGCATGTAGTGAATCATCATTAAATGGCTCAAAATCATAATGTAAATTGAAAAAAAAGCACATTTAACTAAAGGAACTTTGATTCGTATCGATAATTATTATATTTGCACGCAATTTTGAATTAAATGAAGAAAATTTTTAATTTATTGTTATGTTTTTTCCCTCTTATTACACTAAATGCTCAGATAAACGAGATTGGTGTTTTTTTTGGCGGAAGTAACTTTGTAGGCGATGTTGGAAAAACAACTTACATCTCCCCAGAAAAACCAGCTTTTGGTATTCTTTACAAATGGAATAGAAGTCCAAGACACGCATGGAGATTTTCTTACACACAATCAAACATTAGTGGAAATGATTTTAAATCAGATGAAACCGGAAGAAATCAGAGAGGCTATCGTTTTGACAATGACATTAAAGAGCTTTCAGCGGGACTAGAATTCAATTTTTTCGACTTTAATCTGCATGACTACCATACCAAGGTAAGTCCTTATGTATTTACAGGTTTAAGTTACTTTGTTTTTGACAACTTATACAGATATACTACAAGTCCAAATATAATATACACTCAAAAAAATCGTAGTTCAGTAGCGATACCTATTATATTAGGTATAAAATCAAATATATCGCCACGCTTTATATTAGCAGCTGAAGTTGGAGCACGTTACACTTTTACAGATAATATTGACGGAAGCAATCCTAATACAACTAGTCCAAATATCTTAAAATTTGGAAATTTAAATAATAATGACTGGTATGTTTTCTCAGGTCTTACTTTAACGTATACCTTTGGAAAAAAACCATGCTATTGCGCATACTAAAAAATGAATTTAATAGAATCAATAGATCACACAAACTTACCTAAACACCTTGCCATTATCATGGACGGCAACGGGCGCTGGGCAAAACAACAAGGCTTTTTACGCGCGTTTGGCCATGAAAATGGAACAAAATCTGTAAAGGAAATCATTAAAACCTCAGCCAAACTTGGAATTGAGTATTTAACCCTATATGCTTTTTCTACAGAAAATTGGAATAGACCAAAATTGGAGGTTCAGGCATTGATGAAAATATTGATCAATTCATTAAAAAAAGAACTTGTTACCCTTCAAGAAAACAATATCAGACTTAATGCAATTGGAAATCTTGATAAATTACCAAAAACAGCCCAAAAAGAACTTTTGGATGTTATGGAAAAAACTAAAAATAATACTCGTTTAACCCTTACCCTCGCTTTAAGTTATGGCTCCAGAGAGGAACTGGTAAATGCTGTAAAAGCAATTAGTGATAAAGTTAAAAATAATATAATTTCAATAGACACTATTGACGATTCAATTATAAATGAGCATCTTTACACGCAAAATTTACCAGACGTAGATTTATTAATACGAACAAGTGGAGAACATAGAATAAGTAATTTTTTGCTGTGGCAGATTGCCTACGCAGAATTGTATTTTACTAATGTCTTGTGGCCAGACTTTAAAGACCAAGATTTATATGAGGCTATTATTAGTTATCAAAAAAGAGAACGTAGATTTGGAAAAACCAGTGAACAAATTAAATAATTTTTTAGTGTTGCAAAAAAAAATACAAATAGTCCTTACCCTTTTACTTTTGGGTAGTTTTTCACAAATTAAAGCACAAGAAAGAGTTCCTTTTGATCAAGGGAAAAAATATATTCTAGCTAAAGTTTCTGTTGTTGGTAAAATAAGCTTCAATGAACAGACTGTTGTTACCTTTTCAGGACTTCAAAAAGGACAGGAAATTACTGTACCTGGAGAAGAAATAAGCAGCGCAATTAAAAAATTAGGAAAACTGGGGCTTTTTGATGAAATCGCATTCTACGTTAATAAAGTAGAAAATGACAGTATCTATTTAGACTTAGATATCGTTGAGCTTCCTAAATTAAATGAGGTTAAAATTGTTGGTGTCAAGAAAAGTAAAGTCGAAGCACTAATTAAGGATAACAACTTGACAAAGAACAAAATTGTCAACGAAAACTTAATTACAACTACTAAAAATTACATCGAAAACAAATACAAAAAAGAAGGCTTTTATAATACAAAAGTTACTATTACAAATACTCCTGACACCATTAATGGGCATCAAGTTAATATGCTTATCAGAATAGACAAAGGAGATAAGGTAAAAATCAGCAGCATTGATTTTACTGGAAATAAACAACTTACAGATACCCAGTTGCGTGCCGCGATGAAAGATACCAAACAGAAAAATTTCATTCGCGTATTTAAAGCTTCTAAATTTATTCCAGAGAAATACAAAACTGACTTAGAAAAAGTTATCGCAGCCTACAAAGAAAAAGGATATCGCGATGCTCGTATTATTTACGATTCTGTACAATATAACAAGCAAAAAAATACGCTTGCAATTAAGATTAATGTAGAAGAAGGAAATAAATATTACTTCGGAAATATTAAATTCTTAGGTAATACCGTTTATTCTGATCAGCTATTAAGCCGTTATTTAGGAATCAAAAAAGGAGAAACTTACAACGGAGTTTTATTAGAAAAAAGAATTGCTGATAAGTCCAAGCCAGATGCAGAAGATATTACCAACTTATACCAAAACAATGGTTATTTGTTCTCGAATATTAATGCCGTAGAGGTAAAAACAGTTAATGATACTATCGATTTTGAAATTAGAGTAACTGAAGGCCCTATCGCTTATTTCAACAAAATTACTGTTGTTGGAAATGATAAAACAAACGACCACGTTATTTACCGCGAGTTAAGAACCAAACCAGGTGAAAAATATAGTAAAGAGCAATTAGTTAGAACAATTCGTGAGATTGGTCAATTAGGTTTCTTTGACCCTGAGGCAATCGATCCTAAATTTAAAAATGTTGATGCTGGAGCAGGAACTGTTGATATTGAATATCATGTAGTAGAAAAAGGATCTAGCCAGGTTGAACTTCAAGGAGGTTATGGCGGTGGAGGTTTCATTGGTACATTGGGACTTTCGTTTAACAACTTCTCGGCACGTAAATTGTTCGACAAAGAAGCTTACAAGCCTTTACCAATGGGAGACGGACAAAAAGTTGCGCTTCGTTTGCAAGGAAGTACTTATTTCCAAACCTATAGTTTATCTTTCTCAGAACCATGGTTTGGAGGGAAAAAACCTGTACAATTTAGTTCATCTATTTCATACAGTAAGCAATTTCTTAACAATTACATCACCAGAACTGTTGATAAAAGCAAAAGTTTTAATATTTTTACAATTCAAGTTGGTCTAGCAAAAAGATTAACAGTGCCAGATGACTATTTTGTATTATCACAATCTTTAAGTTATCAGCACTACGACTTGAACAATTATAACACTGGTTTGTTTACTTTTGGTAATGGTGCATCTAGAAACTTAGCATATACTATTGGACTTTCAAGAAGTAATAAAGGGGTAAACCCAATATTCCCGACTTATGGTTCTGAGTTTAGTATTACTGCAAAAGTTACACCTCCATATTCATTATTTAACGGTATTGATTATGGTGATTTGAAAAACCAAAAAGAATATAAAACACAATATACTGGTGAAAGCAGATCAGATGATTATGGTCAGCCTCTTAATAAAGGTGATTATTACAAAACTGATAGTTCTGGAAAAATTACAAGTGTTGGATCTGATTATGCAAGCGCTGATACCGATGTAGCAAAAGTCGATCAGAAAAAATACAACTGGTTAGAATATTATAAAGTTAAATTTAAAGGAGACTGGTATACTAAAGTTTATGGAAAACTAGTATTAAGAACCCTTACAGAGTTTGGTTTCTTAGGAGCTTATAACCAAGAAAGAGGTGTGATTCCGTTTGAGCGTTTTTACTTAGGGGGTGATGGTATGGCAAACTATTCAATGGACGGTAGAGAGACAATTCAGTTGAGAGGTTATCCTAACAACTCTTTGACTCCTGTAAATGCAAATGGTGATGCAATTGGAGCAACGATTTACAACAAATTCTCTATGGAATTACGTTACCCAATTACATTAAAAGCATCGGCATCTATTTTTGCTTTAACGTTCTTAGAAGCAGGTTCATCATATCCAACGTTCAAAGATTACAACCCATTTGATTTAAATCGTTCTGCTGGTGCTGGTTTACGTGTATTCATGCCTGCATTTGGATTATTAGGTATTGACTTTGGTTACGGATTTGACGCTCTTCCAGGACAAACAAAAGCTAATGGTTGGGAAACACACTTTATCATTGGACAACAATTTTAGAGAAATAACGTTTGGTTAAAAATCATCAAATAAAGTTATGTTATGAGAAAACAATTTTTATTTATATTTTTAGCCTTGATTGTAGCAAATACAAGTCAGGCGCAAGGAAAGACTACTCGAATTGGCTACATCGACATGGAATATATTTTAGAAAATGTTTCCGATTATAAAGAAGCTAAATCACAATTAGAGCAAAAAGCCCAAAAGTGGAAACAAGAAGTTGAAGCCAAAAAATTAAATATAAATAATTTGAAAGAAAGCTTAAAAACAGAAAAAGCTTTACTTACAAAGGAATTAATAGAAGAAAGAGAAACAGAAATTAAGTTTCTTGAACAAGAAATGATGGATTATCAGCAGAAACAATTTGGTTCTGATGGAAATCTAATGAGACAAAAAGCAGCTTTAGCAAAGCCTATACAAGATCAGGTTTTTACTGCTGTACAAGATATAGCCGAAGCAAAAAATTATGATTTTGTTTTTGATAAATCGTCAGATCTTACAATGCTTTTCAGCAATAAAAGATTTGATATTAGCGATCAGGTTTTAAGAATCTTAAACCGTACTGAAAAACGTGAGCAGCTGACCAAAAAACAATTGAAAGAGCAAGAAGCTAAAGAAAATATTGAGAATGCAATTGACGAGAATCCAGCAATGGCCGATCGACAAAAAGCACTTGACGAGAAAAGAGCCGCGAGAGAGAAACTAATTCAAGACAGAAAATTAGAACAGGAAGCTAAGAAAAAAGAATACGACGATAGAAGAAAAGCTTTGCTAGAGGAAAGAGAAGCTAAAAAAAATGGCACGGTTTCTGGAACAGCTCCAGCAACAGCAGTTCCTGCTGCTGCAACAGATGCTGCCAAAACAAGCTCAACTGCTAAAACAGCAACGCCAACAGCAACTGGAGCAACACCGACCACTGAGCAGCCTGCAATGACAAAAGCAGAAGAAAGACAATTGCTTTACGAACAGCGTAAAAAAGAATTGGAAGAAAGAAGAAAGAAAATTTTAGAAGAAAGAGAAGCGGCTAAAAAAGCAAAAGAAGCCGAAACACAAAAAACAAATACGACCAATAATTAATTAATATTTTAAAAATGATGAAACAAATCAAAACTTTACTAATTGCTGCAATTCTTATTTTAGGAGCAAGTAACACAATGAACGCGCAAGCGAAGGTAGCTCATGTTGATGTAAGCGAGATCATGTCGAAAATGCCTGCTATGCTAGATGCTCAAAATCAACTGCAAAAATTAAGTGGTACATATGATGCTGAATACAAAAAAATGGTTGACGAATATCAAGTAAAAATCAAAAAGTACGAAGCTGAAGCTGCAACTGTAACTGATGCTGTAAACGGTGAGCGTTCTAAAGAAGTTCAAGATATGCAAAAGAGAATTGTTGACTACAGAGACAATGCTCAAAAAGAATTACAACAAAAAGAAACTGACATCGTAAAACCATTAATGGAAAAAGTAAGAGCTTCTATCCAAAAAGTTGGAAAAGCTAAAGGTTTCCAATATGTTTTAGATGGTTCTACTTTATTATTAGCTGATGGTCCAAACATCACCGCTGACGTTAAAAAAGATTTAGGATTCTAAGAAATTAAATCTTAAAAAATTCAACTGCTCATTTTGTATAATTTGAGCAGTTTTTTTTTACAAAAAATTAAACCTAATCTTTGGTATTATTTCAAGATTTCACTTAACTTAGAATTACGAATTATATTTAAAAAATAGTAAATTTGCTTTATGATAAACAATAATCCTATAGGCGTTTTTGATTCTGGCATTGGCGGAACTTCCATCTGGAGCGCCATTCATGACCTTCTTCCAAATGAAAAAACCATTTATCTAGCTGACAGTAAAAATGCACCCTATGGTCAAAGAAGCAAAGATGAGATTGTTGCATTAAGCAAAAAAAACGTAGAATTTCTACTAGAAAATAATTGCAAACTAATTGTTGTTGCCTGCAATACGGCTACAACAAATGCTATAGTCGAACTGCGTGCAGATTATGATGTTCCGTTTGTTGGAATTGAGCCTGCTATCAAACCAGCGGCAAACAATTCTCAAACTCAGGTTATCGGGATTCTAGCTACAAAAGGAACACTAAACAGTGAGCTATTCAATAAAACTGCTGAGATGTTTCATAACACCAAAATCGTTGAGCAGGTTGGACACGGACTTGTACAGCTGATTGAAGATGGTAATTTGTACTCGCCAGAGATGACGCAGTTGCTAGAATCTTATCTACAGCCTATGATTGAAGCTAATATCGATTACTTAGTTTTAGGATGCAGCCACTACCCTTATCTGATTCCTCAAATAAAAAAAATTCTCCCAGATCATATTAAAATAATAGACTCAGGAGAAGCTGTTGCACGCCAAACTAAAAATCTGCTTAAAGACAAAGTTGGCTTTTCTGAAAGTACAGATATTGACCCTGTATTTTATGTCAATTCGGACCCTAAAGTCTTAGAATCAATTTTAGAGTATAAATATCCCGTAATCAAAAAAGACTTTTAGATTATTCAAACTTTCGCTTGACGAACCAAATTCCGTCCAACGATAGATTGAATGATATTTTGTGGTAGTTTTCTTTTATTAGATCATTTGCGATTCTGCCTTTCTGTCCATAAGAATAAGAAATATTAAGTGACGAAAAGGTGTTATCAATTGGCAGATTTAGTCCAATAGAAATAGATGCGCTATTGACGCGCTGTTTGTCAATTTCTAAATAACCGTTATCAAAATTAACACCAGCTGCATACCCAACTCTATCCCAATATCTTCTAACATTTTTATTGGCACTATACGTAAATCCTAGCGCAAAACGATCCTGATTTACAAATTTTCCGTAAAGTTCAGATTGATTGGTGTTTCCCCAGAAGCTTTTTTCGTAATCTAAAGTCACATTCAAATTATTTTTAAATCGCTTACTGGCTCCAAAACCTATTTCTAGAGGCATATAATAATCGTCGGTATCTGAAGCTTTATCGGTTTCTATAGAAGATTCTACCTCATCTGCAATACTTGTTACAGATTGTACTTTGGAAGCATTTATTCTTGTAGGAACTTTGAATGTCGTTCCTATTGTAAATGTAGAATCTATTTTAAATTGAGCTCCTAATGTTGCACGAACTCCTCGATAATCTGTTTGCTTATGAATGGTAGTAATAGCATTCGAAATTAAAAAAGCACGATCATCAACTGTATTTCCAAAAAGCACTGTTCCAGTTGCTCCTACTGTCAATTTTTTTCCAAGTCGATATCCGTATGAAAAATCTAAATTATTCAAACCTCCCGATCCTTGTGCCGTAACGTAATAATATTCCTGGCTATCTGCAATTGGAAGTTTTAAATTTGAGATTTTAAACACAGAACTAGAATATGGCCTAAGCGCTAAACTAAAACCTGAATTTTTTGTAACTGGAAAAGCAAGAGCCAAATGAGAAAACTGAAAATTATTTCGCTTCTCTGTACGATTACTGCTCTGATAAGTTGTTTGGATAGCTTTCCCTCCGATATCAAAAAGAAAATGATTCTGATACATGGATCCTAACGATGCTGGATTTAAATTATTGATAAAAGTATCTGAAGGCAAAGCAATTCCTGAACCGCCAATTGAAGACAGATAACCAAAATCTGAATCATACAAACTTCCTACGCCATAAAGTGAATATGGAGAGCTTGAAATGCTTTGAGAAAATGAAGTTAGCGACATTAAAAGGAAGCCACTCCATAGAACAATTTTATTTTTCATTTAGTAAGAGATGTAATAAATTTTCAGCTGAATTTTATTGTTCGCGTGTTTTTGATTGCCCAAAACGATTCTATCAACAGATTGTGCAATTCCGGGCAATGTTAAGATGAGCGATGATCTTGAATCAGATTGTTTTAGCATTTCTTTCTGGAGAAAGTTTCCGATCGGAATGGAATACCCAACATTTTCATTAAACTCATCTCTGCTTTTACTCAGCTTTCCATAAACTGAAGAACCTGCTGCATTTAGAAGCGTTCCGCTTATTCTATTTAAATTATCCCCTACATAAACAGTTAACGAATCTGCCAAAGGATATTTTTCTGAATACGTATTATTAACTGGCTTAAGAATTAATTCTGCATCTACAATAGCACCATTTGCAGAAATATTCTTAAACTGTTTTATGTTAGGAAAGTCTATCCGACAAGCAACTCCTGTTCCCGATTGTATAAATCCCTGATTATTGAGTAATGTACTAGATAATGTACCCGTGGATACTGGTAGGTTTTGCAGTAATGTTCCTGTTTTATCGAGCGAAATAGAATTAAACTGCTTAGTAGCATCTAAAATTGAAAAATCTATTATAAGTGGAGTTTCGTTGTCTGTTTGGTACTTCGAATAATATAACCGAACCTTACTTTCAGAAACACTAAATCCGATAACATTCGAAGAACTTGAATTTTCTGGAACCAGTACAAATCCCTTCAGATATTCTGTAAAACTATCAAAATCTGTAACTTCTCTTTTCTTTATTTTTTGAAAAAGAGCTTCGCCAAATTCTTTACTCATCTGAATATTAATCGAATCTTTTTCCTTCGGTCTCGGTTTATAAGATATTCTACCTAGGCTTTCTGGACTGTAAGTAAGCGTTGAGTTATTATAGAAATTATTATCGTCTTTGTTGGGCTTAACTTTTTGAGTTAATCTATAAATATTAAATGTCTGAACTCTCGTCGTGTCTCCATAATAATATTTGTCGTACTTAAGAATCATAGAAATCGAATCAAATACATAATTCACCGACTCTGTATCTGAACCCACGCTAGACAAAGCATAATTACTTGTAGAAAGCTGAAAATAGCTATCTGATTTTACTTTTCCGAAAATAGGATCATCGTAATTCCCTATCAGAATTCTTCCTCGGTTAGAAGTGGCGAGTGAATCAAAATTAATTGTCGACATATTGACTGTCACCGTATCAATCATAATCACTTTATTGCTTAAAGCCAAATAATCTGACCCAACAGTAAATTCTCCAGTATCTGTATCTGTACCACATGAAAATAAGGTCAGTATAAAAAGCAGTATCAATATAAACTTGTGCATAATCTAATTTTTGAGCAAATATAAATTGCACACTTTGGCAACACACTATAACATATACTACTGCGCTTTTTTAGGCTACAAACAGCATAAAACAATCTATAATCTAAATTATATTCTAAAATTTTAATTCGGCCTTAAAAACGACGATTTTGTCTATCAAAACACGTCATACATATATCTTCTTTTTTTTAAGGGCGTCATCCATCTAATTTTGAACCAATAAAATAAATAATGAAAGTAAGGTTTTTAGTTTGTTCTCTTTTTTTGATTTCCTTTTTAGGTTTGAAAGCTCAGGAAAATTTTAGCGCCGCTATTAATTTCAAAACTGAGCCAACAGAAAAGATAAATTTTAGCGAAACAAACATTGCTGTTTTTTATCAGAAAAAAATAGAAACAAAAAGCAAAATAGCGAACACGTTAGAATATTCTAATCTGAAGGTGAATTATGAATTGAATCCTTATGATTTTTATGCAGATCAAGATAAGTACAATCAAATTCAAAACAAGTTTGAATATTCATCTGAAATAGCAGAAAAAACAAAATGTAAGCTTTCAGTTATTCCAACAGCTAATTTTCAGAGCAAACTGGATTTTTCAGATGTTACTGTTTTAGGAAGTTTAGAAATCAGCCAACAGATTGGTTCAAAACTAAGTTTAATTGCTGGATTTGGCCGAACATCAATTTTTGGAGCACCAAAGATTACACCGATTGTTGCTTTTGATTATAAAATGAATGATAAAACCGATTTTAGAATTGGATTTCCAGACTCAAAAATTTCATATTCCAATAACGATCGAAACAAATTCAGTCTGACAAATAGTTTTAATGGAAACTTTTATCATTTAGACGAAACATCCAGTGCAGATGACAATGCCGAAAAAGCGGCTTTATCGCAAATGACTTCGGCTTTAGAATACGAAAGAAATGTTGGAGGCAATTGGTTTTTAAATTTTAAAGCTGGTTATGATTTCAACAAAAAATACAATTTACTAGATAGCAATGACCATAAAATATACGACTATAATACCGGAAATGGCTACGTTTTAGGAATCGGGATCAAATACAAACAATAAATATTAAATACACTATGATTAATCTAAAAAAAGGAATTTTATTCGCAGCGCTTTTTTCAAGCCTCTTTTTTATAAGCTGCAGCAATGATGATGACGATGATGATTTGGTAGGAAACTGGATTAAAAAATCAGCCTTTGATGGCCCTGCAAGATCTAGTGCTACAAGTTTCGTTATTGGAGATTATGCTTATGTAGTAGGCGGCTATACTGGCGACGTTTATTTAAAAGATTTATGGGTTTACAACTCAAATGGAGATTATTGGGAACAGAAAGCTGATTTTGGCGGTATTGGAAGAAGTTCTGCTTCTAGTTTTGCATTAAACGAAAAAGGCTATGTTGGCCTTGGTTATGACGGAACAAACAAACTGAAGGATTTCTATCAATATGATCCTTCTACAAACAGCTGGACACAAAAAACAGATTTTGCAGGAACAGCTCGTTACGCTGCCGTAGGTTTTCAGGTTGGTGGCAAAGCGTATTTTGGAACAGGTTACGACGGAAACTATTTAAAAGATTTTTATCAATACGATGATCAAGCCAATACTTGGACTCTTGTAAATGGTTTTAGCGGTAACAAAAGACGCAATGCGACAGTGTTTACAATTGCAGACAAAGCATATTTAGTAACTGGCGTAAACAATGGCGTTTATCAGGAAGATTTCTGGGAGTTTGATCCATCAACAGATGTTTGGACAAGAAAAAGAGACATTGATAAAGATACTGATGACGATTACAGCTACAACGACGATTATGCGATTGTTCGTTCTAATGCTTCAAGTTTTTCTATGAATGGTTTAGGATATATTGTAGGAGGCGAAAACATCAAAACAGTTTGGGAGTATAATCCATCAACTGATTTATGGACAGAAAGAACTCCGATGGAAGGCGCTACAAGAACGGATGCTGTTGGCTTCTCAATCAATAACCGCGGATTTTATATGTTAGGAAGAGTTGGATCTACTTACTTTGACGATGCTTGGGAATTCAAGCCATTAGACGAACAAAGCGATGATGATAACTAAAATTAAAAAATTCTTCTGGATTACTATCCAGAAGAATTTAATCGTTTTTGCACTTTTTTTACTTTTTACTGCGTGCGCAAAAAAAGAAGCCTTAACTACCGCGTCTTTTAAAACAAATTCTGGATGGGGATATACAATTACCTACCAAGAAAGAGTTTTAATTAAACAATCTATTATTCCCGTAATAAGCGATACTAAAAGTTTTGAAACAGAGAGCGATGCTTTGAAAGTTGCTGATTTAGTAAAGCAAAAACTCAAACAAAACTTATCTCCAACGGTAACCAAAAATGAACTAATTTTATTAAAAATAAAATTGTAAATGCAGATCGATACCATTAAAAATACAGGCTACAACAAAATATTATTCCATTTCATGATTTGGATCTTCTTTATTCTGACTTCATTAATTCAGTTTTATGAAAGTCCGTTTAAGCTCGACAACGATTTTTATGCCCAATGGCTTTCAGGAATTTTCTTGTTTTATCTGAACTATTTTTATTTGGTTCCAAATTATCTGCTGCAAAAAAAATATTGGCTGTATGGTGCGTTTGCTATTGGCTTGATTGTCCTATTTATGGCAATACGATTAAATTATTTTGTTCCAGAATTTAGACATTTAAGACCCGAAAATATGATGCATTCTGAAACCATTATTCGTGACCCACATTTTTTTCCTAAAGGTGGCAAAATGCATCACAGAATAGAAATGAGACAACCGTTTTTTTTCAAAATTGCTCCTTCATTTTTCTATATTCTCATTATTACAATCTCAGCAATTATTAGAACATTAACTGAATTTTATAATAATCAGCAAAATAAACTGATTGCCGAAACTCATAGAACAAATACAGAATTAATTTATTTGCGCAAACAAACCAATCCGCATTTTTTATTTAATTCCTTAAACAGTATTTATTCTCTCGCACACAAAAAATCTGATTTGGTCCCTGATGCCATCGTAACCTTGTCCGAACTTATGCGCTATATGCTGTATGAGACAGACAACAAAACGGTGGCTTTAGAAAAAGAGGTCAATTATATTCAAAATTATATCGATTTGCAAAAACTGCGATTAAACAATATTGAAGACATTGTGATCAATGTTCATGGCGATACCAAAAACAAGTTTATCGAGCCTTTATTATTGATTTCTTTTGTAGAAAATGCTTTTAAATATGGAACTGATTATAAAGGTGCAGCTCACGTAAAAATCAAAATCCTGATTACAGATCATAATCTTGATTTTTGGATCGAAAATACAATTGAAAACTATGTGAAAGATCCAGAAAATTCAGGAATTGGATTAGTCAATATTCAAAACCGTCTTGATCTCCTATATCCAAATGCACACGAACTGACCATTACACAAGATGATAACTATTACCGAGTTCATTTGAATTTAAAGTTAGACGAAATTAAAACCGCAATAGATTAAAAACAATAACAGTTAACGCTTAATTTGATTTGTAAAAACCAGTATTTTATGAAAATTTTAAAACTTAATTTACTGGTTTCAAATTACTTTTGGATGCAAAATAAATTTTAAAAACCAATTCAGAAAAGATGAAATGTGTAATTATTGATGACGAACCTCTAGCTGTAGATCTATTACAGGATTTTGTCAAAAAGGTTGATACTCTGGAACTAATTAGCACTTTCAATAATGCTATTGATGCCGTTTCATTTATCAATCAGAATAATGTTGATCTGATATTTCTCGATATTCAGATGCCTCATTTTTCTGGAATTGATTTTTTAAATACCATAGAAAAAAAGCCACTGGTTATTTTTACAACTGCTTATTCTGATTATGCTGTAGAAGGATTTAATCTAGGAGCAGTCGATTATTTAGTAAAACCAATTCCGTTTCATCGATTTTTAAAAGCTGTTGTAAGAGCGCAGCAGGTTTTACAGCCTGCGGCAACTCAAGTGCCTACTGAAAATAATAATACGCCTGAAATAGAACAGGATTTTATGTTTGTTCGAGCTGAATATGAAAACGTAAAATTGAATTTTGCCGATATTCTTTTTATAGAAGGTCTTAAAGATTATGTCAAAATTTATACTACAGATAATAAATTTACGCTGACTTTAATCAGTTTAATCAAGCTTGAAAATCTGCTTTCAAACAAAGGTTTTGCAAGAATTCATAGATCGTATATTATCAATATCAAACATGTAAAATCGATTCAGAAAAACAAAGTTTTGATAAGCGATAAAAGAATTCCAATCAGCGAAAGCTATAAAAATACTTTCTTCGAAAAAATCAACCTCTAATTTATGAAATTCCAATAATAAAAAATTCCAAATTCCAAAAAGCTTAAACTCTTGGAATTTGGAATTTCTATTTTGGTATTTTTTATTTTTTATTTTTCTTCTTTGAACCAGCTTGAATACATTATGTAATTACTCGAAATACGTTCAATTTCGCCGGCAAAATCAGATTGATCAATGTCTTTTACTTTTTTAGCAGGAACACCAGCGTAAATACTTCCAGAAGTTACAACCGTATTTTGGGTTACTACAGCTCCCGCAGCAATTATGGCATTGCTTTCAACCACACAATTATCCATTACAATAGCGCCCATTCCTATCAAAACATTATCATGAATAGTACATCCGTGAACAATTGCATTGTGACCAATTGAAACATTATTTCCAATCACAGTCGGATGTTTTTGATATGTGCAATGAATTACAGCGCCATCTTGAATGTTTACTTTGTTTCCAATTTTAATAAAATGAACATCTCCTCTCACAACAGCATTAAACCAAACGCTGCAAGATTCTCCAAAAGTTACATCTCCAACAATAGTAGCATTTTCGGCCACATAACAATCCTCTGGAATAAGAGGTGATTTTCCGTTTACAGATTTAATTAGCATAAAAATAAATTTAATTAATGGCAGGACAATTACAGTCGTAACGTTCTTTTTTACAGAATAAATTAATCCCTAGAGTAATTTGATGATATCCTCCAGTGTCAAACTTAACATCTCCCATTACTTGAGAATACGTATAAGCAAACATAAAGTTCTTGTAGTTAACTCCAATAATTGGCGTAAAGTATTGTAATTTCTGAGATGCTACTCCGCTTCCTGAAATATATTGCGCTCCATCAAAACCTCTTCTATAAGATAATGCAGCCCACAGACTTCCAAAATCCATGTTTTTGTAGGCTTTCATATTTATATCAAGTGTCTTTTCTTTTGTCTGATCAAATAGCTGGAAAAGAATCGAAGGCTCCCAAGTCCAATTATCATTTTTACCAAACACATAACCAGCGCTAAATAAAAACTTTCTAAGATTATCGTTTTCATAATCTGAATATAATTCTCTTCTCGTTTCTAATAATCCTTGAACTGTTGCGTGTGCATAGAAATTCAAATAATTATAAGAAGCCCCAACATCAATATTGAAATAAGAATCTTTTTGAATGGAACCAAAAACTATTGGATCGAAAGTATTGCCAAATTTTGTTTCGTCTAATTGGTTTTGTATTAAACCTCCACTGATTCCAAAAGACAACTGATTCAAATCAAGTTCATCTCTCGAAAACATAATATGATGTGCATAAGTCAGCTTCACGCCTTTTTCAGAATGATATCCATTCTTGTCATTAAAAACAATAATCCCGGCTCCAGAACGTTCGCCAATTCTTCCATTAAAACTCAAAGTCTGCAATGATGGAGAATCTTCCTCTCCAAACCATTGTTTTCTGGCTGTCAATCGTACTTTGGCACAATTTGCCGCACCTGCCATAGAAGGATGAATAAGGTAATAATTATCAGACAAATAATCAGAATAAACAGGTATTCCCTCTTGGGAATAAGAGTGAAAAGCAACAATGAGAAAAATTAATAAAACCTTGATTTTTAATTTCATAAAGACAATATTGTTTCCTTATAATTTTCACTCTTGCAATTTAACACGATTTATTTGAAAAGAGTCTTAATTATTTCATTAAAAAACCAAATATAGCCATTAGTAGAAAATAACTTTAGTAAATTTGCAAAAAATATATTACCATGACTAAAATCACTATAAAAGAGACTCAAAATCCAACTATTTTAAAGTTTGAATTTGAGGATTTCATTACTCAAAACCAGAACTTTGAGTTCAAAAATATCGATGAAGCACAGGCTTCTCCTCTAGCACAACAATTATTTTATCTGCCATTTGTTAAAACAGTTTATATTTCAGGAAACTTTATTGCTATCGAAAGATACAGCATTGTAGATTGGGATGATGTAAAAGATGCCGTTGCTGAGCAAATCAGTGCTTTTGTGGACAAAGGCGGCGTTATCATCAAAATCGATGAAACAAAACCTAAAAAACAGCCTATTACAGTATACGGAGAAACAACTCCAAATCCTTCTGCATTGAAATTTGTTGTGAGCAGAATGCTTACTCGCAATGCCGTAGAATATAAAAATATTGATCAGACTGCTTCTTCTCCATTAGCTCAGGAATTATTCAAATTTCCTTATGTGAAAGAAATTTTTATTGATGAAAACTATATCTCAGTTACAAAATATGAAATCAATAACTGGGATGAAATTACTTTAGAATTAAGAACTTTCATTAAACAATTTATTGAAAACGGAGGAACTGTTTTAGATGAAAGTTTAATTGAAACTAAAGCTAAAACTGAAGCAACAAAAGATGAAGCTTTTGATAAATTGGATGTGACTTCACAGCAAATCATTAACATCTTAGAAGAGTATGTAAAACCAGCTGTAGCTGCAGATGGAGGAAATATTGCTTTTGAATCTTATAATGAAGATGACAAAACGGTAAAAGTATTATTGCAAGGTGCTTGCAGCGGATGTCCTTCGTCTACCTTTACTTTAAAAAGCGGTATCGAAAATATGCTAAAAAGCATGCTGAATGATGAAGCTATAAAAGTAGAAGCAGTAAACGCTTAATTCCATAAAAAATATCATACAAAGCGTCTCAATGAGGCGCTTTTTTTATTATTAAACATTAGATATCAATTATTTGCCATTAAAAAAACAAGTGGTTCTATAAAATTAATTAATATTGCATTCTTAACCAATTAATTAAAAACCATGGGATTATCTTCATTTTTTAAAAATTTATTTGGCTCAACCAAAGAGTCTGTAACTGAATTGGCAAATAATGCCGAAGAGACTTTTGAACAAGCAAAAGAAGCTGCTGCACCTTATATTGAGAAAGCTGAAGCTTTTGCTGAAGAAACTATTGAAAAAGTAAAAGAGGTTTCGGAACCAATTATTGACCGCGCTTCAGAGTATGCTGAAAAGGCAAAAGAAACGGTAAGCGAGTATGCAGACAAAGCATCTGAAGCGATAAATGATGCCGTTGACTCTGTTAAACAAAAAACTGCGTCGTTAACAAGTGAAGCACCAGAAACTATTTCTGAAACTGTTGTTGATACAAGTGAAAAATCTGCCTCAGAAGTAGAAGAAATAGCTGATGACAATGCTGATAAAGCATAAAGACATTTTCCGATAATGTAAATATTTTTATATTTGCAGTATTAATACACCTTCTCTTATGAGAAGGTTTTTTTATTTTAAAATTTATGAATCTTAGTCCAGAACAAGTCAGTAAGTACATCAGCCGTTTTATTGACATTTTAGTTGATTACTCACCAAAACTGATTTCCGCATTTTTAATATTATTTGTTGGTTTATACGCCATCAGACTAATTAATCGAATTATTAAAAAAATAATGATTCAGCGAAATCTCGATCCGACGCTGACAAAATTTTTATCCGATATTCTATTGTGGGCACTGCGAATATTATTGTTTGTAACCTTTATTTCTAAATTAGGAATAGAAACTTCTTCGTTTGTGGCTATTTTAGGAGCAATGGGTCTTGCGGTTGGTTTATCATTGCAAGGATCGCTTTCTAATTTTGCTGGAGGAATGCTAATCATTGTTTTCAAACCATTTAAAGTTGGAGACACAATAGAAGCACAAGGTGTCGTTGCAACGGTTCTTGAAATCCAGATTTTTGTAACCAAAATGCTTACTGCAAACAATCAGACTGTATTTGTTCCCAATGGCTCTTTATCTAACGGAAATATTATCAATTACTCAATGCAGGGAGAGAGAAGAGCAGATTTGACTTTTGCTATTTCTTATGATTCAGACATTAAAAAGGCAAAAGAAATTCTTTTAGATGTTCTAAACAACAATCCTAAAGTCTTAAAGAAACCTGCGCCAGAGGTTTTTGTAAAAAATCTATCGGCAAGTTCTATTGATTTTGCTGTTCGTCCTTGGGCAAAAAATGCCAATTATGGAGCTGTTTTTTCTGAAACTTTAGAGAATTGTAAAATAGCTTTAGATGAAGCTGGAATTGCAATTCAACCGTACACAATACAGAAATAATATTATTGTTTCTTTGGAGGAGCAATCATAAAATCTTTTAAATAATAAGGTTCAAAATAAGCGACATCTACAGTGTCGCTTTTTTGATACTTATCAAAACTGATTTTACTCATTGCTTGTGCAGAAGGATATTTTATGTTTTCTAAAAACACAAAGTTGTCTTTAGTCAAAACCGTTTTACATTTCTCAGCGCAATCGCCAACAAAGTAAAGCTTGTCTGTATATTCGTGAAATGAGTTTTCGTCTATTATTTCGGCTTTAATAGCTCTTTCAAGAGTCAAATCTGAATTAAAAATAGCGCTGTAAACTTCCATACGGCGCGCATCTAACATAGGTATAATTTTTCCGTCTGTAACTTCCGCTTGTGATGCTAAAGTCTGCATGGTATCGATAGCTATCAACGGAATACTTAAAGCATAACACAAGCCTTTTGCCGCAGAAACACCAATTCTCAAACCCGTATATGATCCAGGCCCTTGGCTAACTGCAACAGCTTTTAAATCCTGCGCCGATATTCCTGCTTTTGCTATTACTTCTTCAATAAAGACATGAAGTTTTTCGGCATGAGAATATCCTTCATCAGCCAATTCACTGCAAACAATGGTCTGACCATCTTTTGCAATAGATACAGAACAATTTTTAGTAGCCGTTTCGATATTGAGAATAAAAGACAAAGTATTAAATTTTAAAAATTAGTTGTTTTATGTCAGACTGAGTGAAGTCGAAGCCTTTCTTGCTTTAAAGCCTTCGACTTCGCTCAGGATGACAATATTCTTGAATATTATTTTTTTGGAGCTTCGGCTTTTTTAAGCTTCACTTTATCTCCAGAATTAAGATCTTTAGAAACTGTTGTGTATGGACCTGTAATAACAACATCCCCCGATTTTAGGCCAGAAATTACTTCAATATTAGTATCATCTTGAATTCCGGTTTTAATGATTCTAATTTTAGCTTTGTCTCCAACTTTCACAAAAACGCATTCGAATTTTTTATCGCTTTTTGGAGCTGCTTTTTTATCTTCATTTGGATCTTCAACCGTAAAATCTTTTACAGCCGTAGTGTCCGATTTTACTACAACAGAACTAATTGGTACTGCCAAAACATTTGTTTTTGTTGTTGTAATAATATCAACTGTAGCCGTCATTCCAGGTCTAAAAGGAGAATACGCACTTGGTTTTCCTTCTAACAAATCTTGATAAGAATCTTTCAGGATACGAACTTTAACTTTAAAATTCGTTACCTGATCTGAAGTTAATGTAGTGCTTGCAGAATTAGAAATACTAGTTACAACACCTTTAAATTTCTTTTTCAAATAAGCATCAACTTCAACATTTGCTTCGTCTCCTATTTTAATTTTTACAATATCATTTTCATTTACATCAACTTCAACTTCCATATTATTCAAGTTGGCAACACGCAAAAGTTCTGTTCCTGCCATTTGCTGTGTTCCTAAAACTCTTTCTCCCAATTCTACATTTAAGACAGAAATGGTTCCATCCGCAGGAGAATAAATTGTGGTACGTCCTAAGTTATCTCGAGCTTCTGTAACAGATGCCGAAGCACTTTGAACATTGTAATAAGCACTTTGTTTTGTTGCTTTGGCAACTTCAAAAGTAGAAATGGCTTTATCCCAATCCGATTTTGAAATTACTCCTTTATCATATAATATTTTATTACGTTCGTAATTTGCTTTTGCTTCTTTAAAACTGGCGTCAGATTGAGTAAGACTTGCTTTTGTTCCTGCTAAATTTGCAACAGATCTATCTAACCCAGAGGTATATAAATCTGGGTTTATTTTTACTAATAAATCACCTTTTTTAACTACCTGCCCCTCTTTTACATTCAGTGCAATAATTTCGCCCGAAACCATCGAGGCAATTTTAACTTCAATTTCGGGTTGGATTTTTCCTGTTGCAGAGACTGTTTCAACAATTGTTGAAGCCGTTACTTTTGCAGTTTCTACCTCTTTTCCTTCGTTTTTATCTCCTATTATTCCACCATTTTTAAGAGCAACTAATGCTACAATAAGAACTGCAGCAGCACCTAATAAGAAATAAACAGTTTTTTTTGACATAATAAATTATTTTGCAGGAATTGGAACAATTGGAATTCCAAAATAGAATTCAAGAATTTTTATTTTAAATATATAATCGTATTTCGTTCTAATAACTTCAGATTGCGCATTTGTCAACAACGTCTGTGCCTGTGTAAAATCAAATGAATTCATCAATCCTACATCATACTTTTCTTTAGCATAATTGTAAGCCTGTTGTCTAGCTTCTAAAGTTACTGTTGCCGCTTCATAAGTGTTTAATGCTCCTTTTGCATTTGTAAAAGCAGTATAAACGTTACGTTGCAAATCTAAACTTTTTTGTTCTAAATCTATTTTAGATTTCTCTAAACTTACTTTATTTCGTTCAACATTATTTCTAACAGAGAATCCATTGAAAATTGGAACTGTAAGTTGCAAACCGAATGACTGTCCTTTATTGTCATTAAATTGATCAAAAATTGGTTTGGCATTTCCTGTCATAGTAGTGTAATTGTCCGTCAACACAGGTTGATTTGTTCCTTGGACATAACCAATTTGTGTAGTTGGATTTACTGGATCAATAGCTCTTCCCGTAATAATATCAGAATAACTTGCTCTTGTATTAAAATTGTAGTACGCACTCAAAGTTGGCTGAAAAGCACCTTTAGCAATTGCGACATTCTTTTCGGCAATTTCAAGATTGGTTTGTGCCAGTTTTAATTCGGTTCTTGTTTCCTTTGCCTTATTATAAATATCAATTGGGCTTTGTGCCATGATATTGTTTTCATCTTTTGCATTTGTATCATCAACAACATCAAAATCTGCAAATTCTTTAAGCTGTAAAAGTTGTGCTAAACTAAGCTTTGAGATCAATAAATTATTCTCAGAAACTGCAATATTTTGCTTATCGGTTGCTATAGTTGCTTTCAGATCAAATAAATCACCGCGAGGAATTGTTCCAGCACTTACCATTTCTTCAGAACGTTTTAAACGTTTTTCATCAATAGCAAGTTGTTCTGTTTTTATTTTTAGATCTTCTTTATAGCCCAAAATTTGAAGAAAAGCATTCGCAACGTTCAACGAAACATCTTCCTGCATTTTCAATAATTGATATTGAGATGCAATAATAGCAAGTTTTGTTCGTCTATATGTATTTTGGTTTTGCAGACCTTTGTAAATATCAACTCCAGCAGTTAATCCCACAGATGAATATTGCGTTGTAGAATTACGCAAAATACCTGTAGTCACATCCTGGTTCAAACCAATATTCCATGAATGCGATGCATTTCCGTTTACTGATGGAAGATATCTACCAAAAGCATCTTTTTTATTTATTTCAGCATTTTGAACATCTAATTCCGAATTTTTAATCGTAATATTATTATCCAATGCATATCGCACACATTCCTCTAATGTCCATTGTTTTGTCTGCGCTTGGCCTGATAAACCAAATCCAAAAAGCATGGCAAAAACAAGACTATTTATTTTATTTATTTTCATATATTTTGAATAAAGCACTGCAAACAAGCCGTGCAAATTTAACAATTTAAAAAACCAAAAACTCTTCTAAATAATCAGATTATTTTTTATCCTTATCTCCTTCGTTAATCAAGCCCTGATTCCAGATTTTTATTTTATCTGTATCGTTTACACCGCTTTTAACTTGAACATAGATTCCGTCACTAACCCCAAGCACCAAATCTCTTCTTTGAAATTTTTGTGGAGCCGTTTCAACTTCTACATAAGGCTTTTGTGTTTTTTTGTCAAATTGAACCAAAGATTCTTTTATTGCTAGCACTTTCTCTGCTTTCTCCAAAATAATAGAGGCATTGGCACTTAATCCTGCTCTAATAAAAGTGTCATCTCTGTTAATCATTTGCGCTTTTATTTCAAACTGGATTGCACCATTTTCGGTCACTCCTTTTGGAGCAATATAATTTAAAACTGCATCAAACTTTTTATTCTCGATAGCACCAATTGTAATCTCAATTGGCATTTTTTCTTTAATTTTTCCAACTTCAGATTCATCGATTTTTCCAATGAAAATCATTCTTCCCACATCGGCAACGCTTGCAATTGTAGTTCCTTCGTTGAAGTTATTACTTTCAATAACTTGGTTACCCACTTTTACTGGAACATCTAATACCATTCCGTTTACAGTAGAACGAATTAAAGTATTAGCATAATTACCCAAAGAAGAAGTTGTTCCTGTTTTAACGATATCTAAGCCTTGTTTTGCAGCCTGATAATTTTGTTTTGCCTGATTGTAAGCCAACAAAGCAGCATCATAGTCATTTGCAGAAATTACGTCTTTCTCAAATAATGTTTTCTGTCTTTTATAGATTTTTTCCTGATTATCTAATGCTATTTTAGCGGTCTGCACCTGATTCTGAGAATTGCTTACATTCGAAACATTTGCTACAACTCTAATTTTAGCAATCATATCTCCGGCTTTGATTTTTTCACCCGCTTTGATGTACACTTCTTCAATAATACCTGAAATATTTGGTTTGATTAGAACCTCTTCATCAGGCTGAATATTACCTGTCGCAATAGTATTTTTTACGATGGTCTTGATTTCTGCTTTTTCCGTTTTAAATACAATCGGCGATTCTTGGTTTTTAGCATACAAATAGTACAGCGCGCCAAAAAAAACAACTGCGATAAATATTAAAATGGTTACGGTTACTCCTTTTTTCATTTGTCTAGGGTTTAATCGATTTATTTTGATTGATAATTTATTCTGTTCTTAAAGCATCTACAGGCTTAACATTGATGGCGGTCTGTGCTGGAATAAATCCTGCAAGTAAACCTGATCCGACTAATATAATTAATGCTACAAATACAACTCCTAAATCTACGGTTGGATTCGCAAACATAGTATTTTGATCGGGAGGCATCGAGTCCAATGCCATATTTAAAATTGCTATAATTCCTGTGGCAACAGCAATTCCGAGCATACCCGAAATAATAGTTAAAAATATAGACTCAGTTAATATCTGACTTCTAATTGCTCCAGGTGTTGCGCCCAATGCTCTTCTGATTCCAATTTCTTTTGTACGCTCTTTAACCACAATCAGCATGATATTCGAAATTCCGATTACACCAGAAATCAAAACTAAAGTCCCTACGAAATAGGCAATTACTTTTAATATATTAAATAAGCTTTGCACCTTATTAAACTGCTCGTACAAATCAAAATTTCCAACCGCTCTATCATCTGTCGGATTTATAGAATGCAATGATTTTATAATCTCTAAAATTTTAGGCTTTAAATCGGTTATAGAAGTTTCATCTTTTGCCGTAAGTGCCATCCATCCTACTTTGTCTCCATAATTGAAGGCCTGCTGAAAAGTTGTAAAAGGAATAAAAATATTCTTTTGTTCCTGCTCTGCATTTCCTCCCTGCTGTTTAGATTTATAAACCCCAACAACCATAAAATTGATGCTGTTAATTTTGATATAAGTTCCAACAGCTTCCTCTTCTTTACCATAAAGCTCGCTAATAACCCCTTTTCCAATTACACAGACTTTTCTTCGTTGTTCAATATCCTGCTGATTTACAAATCTTCCTTTAATGATATCCATTGGCTGCTGTTTAATCAGCTCTGGATAATCTCCGTAAATTGTAAATGCAGAAGTTTTAGTGCCTCTTACAACGTTATTTGTTCCGTTAAAATCACCTAACTGATTCCTTGGCGATACATATAATAAATCTGGCAATGCCGCTTTTAAAGCTGTTACATCACTATTTCTAAAATCATAACGTCTTGTTTTTGGCAAACCTTTATAAGCTTTAGACGTAGTTTGACTCCACATAAACATGGTATTAGTCGCGATTCCATCAAACCCTTTTTTAATGCCATTTTCCAAACCATTACCTGCAGCAAGTAAAATTACCAAGATAAAAATACCCCAAAAAACACCAAAAGCTGTCAGGATAGTCCTGAAAGGATTGGCGGTTAAGGCCTGTAAAATCTCGTCCCAATTATCTTTTTTAAACATAATTATTCGTCTCTAAGTGCTACAATAGGTTTAATTTTGGCTGCTCTATAGGCTGGGAAAAATCCTGCCATTGCTCCTGCAAAAACAAGTAATACCAAAGTAGTTAAAGCCACACTAAAATCTACTTCGGGATTTCTAAAATACTCGCTCTGAACCATCGGACCAACGAATTCCAATAAGGCAAGACTGGCCAATAATCCAACAAAACCTGCAATGGTTGTGATAAAGATAGATTCATGAAGAATCATTGTGATAATTGAAAAAGGCGAAGCTCCAAGTGCTTTTCTAATTCCGATTTCTTTTGTTCGTTCTTTTACGATAATAAGCATGATATTACTTACTCCAACTACACCAGCAATAATTGTACATATACCTACCCACCAGAAAAAGAGCCTGATATATAAGTTTAAGTCGTAAAATTGTTTGGCATCTTTAACAGAATTGTAAACCCCTACACCTCCATCATCTTCGGGAGCCACAACGTTTTTACTCTTTAATAAGTCTTTTAAATCTTGCGTAAACTTTTCCGATTGCGCCAACGCTTCATCATAATCTTGTGTCTTTTTTAAGGTAAAAAACAAGTTGCTGATTTTATCACCTCCGCCAAATGTTTTCTGAACTGTAGTCAATGGCAAATAAGCACGAGTTTCTTCCCTTTCTCCTCCAGGATCTGTAAAAACCCCAACTACTTTAAAGTTGATATTGTTAATCAGGATTTCTTCTCCTATTGCCTCTTTATCTTTAAGCATATCGGTTTTTAGTTTCATTCCGATCACAGCCACTTTGGCGTTACTTTCCAAATCCTTGGCATTGATGTAACGTCCCTGAACTATAGTTAAATTTTCAATTCCGCCATAATCTGGATTTACTCCTCTAAACTGATAACTTCCAGATTCTTTACCATAAGTAAAAGCTTGCCCCCAGTAATTATTTGTCGAAGCTCTCAGATCTAATTTATCCTCAAATTTCTGCACCGATTGATTGTAATCGCTATTGCGAAATTGAATGTGTCTTCCTGGATTTAGTCCTTTGTACTCTTTAGTAGTTGTTCCAGACCAAACCTCTATAATTCCAGCAGCATCGCGTTCGAATTGTTTTTCAATTCCGTTCTGAAGCCCTTTACCTGCACCAAGCAGAATTACCAAAATAAAAATTCCAGAAGCCACAGAAACACCTGTTAAGAATGTTCTTAAACGGTTTTTAGAAATGGCTTCAAATATTTCCTGCCAACGTTCAATATTAAACATAAGACGAAGCTCTAACTTGTTCTACTTTTTTATCATCGATAATTAATCCGTCTTTCAGGACTACATTTCTTTTGCACATTGCGGCAATATCAGGTTCGTGCGTAACAATTAAAATTGTTTTTCCTTCATCATTAATTCCTTGAATAAGTTCCATAACTTCATAAGAAGTTTTAGTATCCAAAGCTCCGGTCGGCTCATCTGCAAGCAAAACCTTCGGATTTGAAGCCAATGCCCTTGCTATAGCCACACGCTGTTTCTGACCTCCAGAAAGTTCATTTGGCAAGTGGTTAACATGAGAACCTAAACCTACTTTTTCCAGATATTTCATGGCAATGTCATAACGCTCTTTTCTTTTAACACCTTGATAATACAAAGGCATCGCAACATTATCTAATGCTGTTTTGTAATTGATTAAGTTAAAAGACTGAAAAACAAAACCTAAAAACTTATTACGGTATTTTGACGCAATTGTTTCGTTTAATTTTTTTATTGGCGTTTTGTCTAAAATATAACTTCCAGAATCGGCTTCATCCAAAATTCCTAAGATGTTAAGAAGTGTCGATTTACCAGAACCAGATGACCCCATGATCGCAACCAATTCTCCTTCTTCTATATTAAAATTTATACCTTTTAATACATGTAATTCCGAACTTCCCATCTTATAGGATTTATGTAAATCTTTAATTTCGATCATGGTTTTGTTAATTTTTTTAGACAATAATAACGTTTTTATTAAGTAATTTATGATAATAAAAAGTTAATAATTTTGTTACCTATTCTGTATAAGACTGCATTCTTTAGTTATTGTTACACTTTTTTAATAAAATATGATTGTTTTCGTAATTTTACTTCGTAATAAAAATCATCTTAAATGAAACTTAGTTCTATTATTTCAATGTTTACAGCACTTGCGGTGCTAACGAGCTGTTCATCGGCTCAAAAATTAGAAACATTAAAGCCTGAACCAGACGATGCAAGTCCGTTAATTTATGACAGTAATCCTTCTTTTATAAACCTTCCTATTACAATCAAATTAAGCGATATTGAAAATCAGACTAATTCTCTCCTTAA
Source organism: Flavobacterium tistrianum (assembly GCF_003254545.1). Classification (GTDB taxonomy): domain Bacteria; phylum Bacteroidota; class Bacteroidia; order Flavobacteriales; family Flavobacteriaceae; genus Flavobacterium; species Flavobacterium tistrianum. The sequence continues at coordinate 27,513 of NZ_QJRH01000065.1, read as the reverse complement.
CGGATTAATTTACGAAGACAATAATATCGAAGACGATGATATTGAGATGAAAATCTGGAAACAAGCTCCGATCAAAATTCAAAATGATCCGTCAAATCTTGATAAAAGAATCCGAACCATTTTACCGCTTAAAGCGAATATCAAGTATCGAATTGGAACAAAAAAATTAGGTGTAGAATTGTACGATGTTAGAGAATTTAACCTGAACGGAGTTATAACACTTTCTAGCGAAACTACTCTTACAAATTGGAAACTCACAACAAAAACAGAGTTCAAATCTCTAGATTGGAACGAAAGCCCAACTATGTCTATATTTGGCAAAAACATGCCAATTACTTATTTAATAAATCCTGCTATTTCTATTTTTAAAAGCAAGTTGGAAAAGAAAATAGACGAAGCAATCGAAAAATCAATGGATTTTAAACCGAATGTTTTACAAGCAGTTGAAAAAATCTGTACGCCTTTTCAAATGAGCGACACTTACGAAAGTTGGTTACGAATTGTTCCTATCGAAATATATTCGACAAACGCCAAACTTAAAAACGATTCATTCTTACTTGACATGGGTATGAAATGCAACATGGAAACCATTGTGGGCAAACAACCAGAATCAAAATATAACGCTAATAAAATTGTCCTGAAACCTGTCGCGAAAATTCCAAATCAGATTTCTGCTAATATTGCCGCTATTTCAAGTTATGTAGATGCCTCTAAGATTATGACCAAGAATTTTGCTGGTCAGGAATTTGGTTCAGGAAGCAAAAAAGTCACAGTGAAAAATGTTTCAATCTGGCACAAGGAGGGGAAAATGGTTATCGCATTAGACGTTTTAGGATCTATAGACGGAACACTTTATTTAAATGGGTTTCCATCATATAATGCACAGACAAAAGAAATTTATTTTGAAAAGCTAGATTATGTTTTGGACACCAAAAGTAAATTGATGCGTACAGCAAATTGGCTTGCGCAAGGATTTATTCTAAGAAAAATGGAAGAAAGCTGTCGCTATTCGATTCAGCCTAATTTGGAAGAAGGTAAAAAGAGCATGGCAGGTTATTTAAAAAATTATTCACCAATGCCAGGCGTATTTGTAAACGGAAAGATGGAAGATATTCAGTTTGACAAAATACAGCTAACCAATCAGGCCATTATAGCCTTCATCAAAATAAACGGAACAGTAAACGTCTCAGTAAACGGACTTAAATAAACATAAAAAAAGCAGCGATTACGCTGCTTTTTTCTTTTTAGAATACATTCGATAAATCAAATATCCTATTATTAATACTAGCAAATAAGGAATTACCATTAAGTAAACAATTCCATCATTTACCGCTTCTGCTTTTTTAGTATTAGAATCTCCCGATAATGCTGCTCGGCACATTGCACATTGCGCATTAGCTGAAATTCCAATTAAAAAAATACAAATCCCAAATACTATAACTTGGAATTTGGATTTTAAAATTTGAATATTATTTTTTTTAGTGTACATAATAAGGCGAAATCATTAAATAAACAATCACTCCCGTTACTGCCACATATAACCAAAGCGGAAAAGTTATTTTAGCAATTTTTCTGTGTCTATCAAAACGTTTTGCAAGCGCTCTCACATACGTAATCAACACAAGCGGAATAATTGCAATTGACAATAAAATATGCGTTATAAGAATAAAGAAATACACATAACGCAATGCTCCTTCTCCCCCATACTTTGTAGAATCAGAAGTCATGTGATACGCTACGTACATAACCAAAAACGCAACCGACAATGCAATAGCAAACGTCATCAATCTTTCGTGCAATTTTTGTTTTCCGTTTTTAATTGCTAAAACAGCCCAAACAAGTACAACAGCCGTAATACCATTTGTAGTTGCATAAATCGGAGGTAAAAATGATAATGGCTCTACAGCAATACCAAAATCTTTTAATTTAACCCCAAACAAAATTGCCACAACTACAGGAATTATTATTGAAACCGCAATAATGAATTTACTAAATTTCTTCTCTAAAGTATTATCTTCCATTTTTATTCTGCTAATAAAATTTTAATGTCTTCTTGAATATCTCTTACTCCTTTTTTATCTAAACCATCATAATAAATATTCGGATTTCCGAATTCATCTTTTCTGCAACGAATGTTTCCATCTTTGTCAATTAAAGCAAACAATCCAGAATGCTCAAATCCACCGCTTACTTTATCATTTTCTCCAGCATAAAGATTAAATCCTTTATTAGACAAATCCATAATTACATTTCTGTCTCCAGTCAAGAAATTCCAGTTTGAAGATTTTACACCTAACAATTTAGCATGGTCTTTTAAAACCTGAGGAGTATCATGTTTAGGATCGATAGTAATAGAAACAATTCCAAAGTTTGGATTTCCAAAAAAGGTCTTTTCAATTTCCAACATACTCATATTCATCTTCGGACAAATAGATGGACAAGTTGTAAAGAAGAATTCCAAAACATATACCTTCCCTTTGTACGTTTCATTTGAAACCTTTGCATTATCTTGATTCGTTAATTCGAATTTTGGTGCCGGTCCAATAGTCAAAAGTTTAGCCTCTTTTGAAGATTTTACTCCGACATTATCCAAACGGTTTCCTTTTACAACGTCACCGTTTTTAACTCGATCGACAATTTTAGGAATGGCATAGATCCCAAAAATCAGAATGATAAAAGAGATTCCGATATATGATTTGTTCTTAAACATTATAAATGATTTTAAAGTTGCTTTGTGGCATTATGATTCTTCTTTAAAGCTGCGCGGTATTCGTAAAGAATAATCTTGAAGTCGTCTAACATTTCATTGCTCAACTCAGACGGATGAAAAGTGTCGTAACCTTCTTTATACTCTTTTGAATCTTTTCTTCCTCTTAGATTACGTTCTTTATCAATAATATAAACATTAGAAGTTCCAAGGTTTTGATTCAGCTTTTCTTTTAAATGAAGTCCGTCATAGAATTTCTGAATTTCTTCTTTTGACGCAAAAACAAAATTCCAATTTTTAACATCTGTGAAAGGAGATAAAGCATCAACAATTTTTTGAGCTTCTTTTTCAGTTCCTGTTGGACACAGCACTACAAACTGAAGATCTTCAAAACCATTATAACGTTTATAGATCTTTTCGTTTAAATTAAAATAATTACCTCTATTTTCAAGAATATTTGTACCAGAAAAACCTAATACAGTAATCTTTTTATCAAGGGAGATTTTTTTTCCGTTTAATGAATTCCAATTTCCAAAATCAGCTACTTTAGGCGTTATTACAGGAAGAGTAGTAAAACTATTTACACCAGAAGCAAAGAATAAATACGCTACAATTGGCAATACAAAAAGTACAAAGAGAACTATATTTTTTTTCATTGTATTAACGGAGAATTATTGAGGTACAAAAATAAAAAAAGCTCCGTTAATCGGAGCTTCTTTTCGAATTAATATCATGTTAAAAATTCCATTTAATAGTAGAATCTTTAAAAACCCCATAAATATAATGTCCTTCTGTTAACAAAATGAACAATAAATATAAAACTAGGAAGATAACAGGAGAAACTACAGACCATCTAAGGCTGCTTTTTTCACCTTCCATGTGCATAAATGCCCATACAATATAATATGCTTTGAAAATTGTTAAGATATAGAAAATCCAGTTTAATAGATTCAATCCAACAAAATGATTAAATTCTAATACTCCAGGTTTGTAGATACCTAAAATAACTTCTACTGTAGTTACTACTGAAAGTAATCCGAAAACAAACCAGATTCTTTTTGTATTTGATACGTGCTCGTGTGACATAATAATTAAATTCTAAAAATTAAACTAGGTAGAAAACTGTAAATACAAATACCCAAACTAAATCTACGAAGTGCCAGTATAATCCAACTTTTTCTACCATTTCGTAGCTTCTTCTCTTCTCGTAAGTACCTAATAATACATTAAAGAAAATAATGATATTGATGATAACTCCAGAGAATACGTGGAATCCGTGGAATCCAGTGATAAAGAAGAAGAAATCAGCAAATAATTTATTACCGTACTCGTTTCTGATCAAGTTAGCACCTTCTACTACATATTTAGCACTAGCTAAATGTTTTTCAGATTCTTCTCTTGATAAAACAGTCTTTTTCTTTTTATCTGTAAGTTTTTCTGTTCTGATTAAAATTTCAGGATGAGCTTTAAAACCAGCCTGAACTTCAGCTACTGTGTAAGTTGGCAGAGATTGTGCATCTTCCATGAACCAAGTTGAGTGGCTTCTTGTCAAAGGCTCTCTTTGTTCTGGCAATTTAACAGCAAAATCAGCTAAAGCTACTCTTTTACCATCTTTATCCACAAATTGAAGTAAACTACCTCCAACTGTTTCAACTGCTCCATATTCTCCTTTAATGAAGTTTTTCCATTCCCAAGCTTGAGAACCAACGAAAATTAAACCTCCAATAATAGTTAAGAACATGTAGATAGCAACTTTTGTCTTTTTCAATTGGTGTCCTGCATCAACAGCTAATACCATTGTTACAGAAGAAAAGATCAAAATAAAAGTCATTAAAGCTACATAATACATTGGAGCCGCAACACCATGCATAAATGGGAAGTGAGTGAACACTTCATCAGCCAAAGGCCAAGTTTCAATAAATTTAAATCTAGAAAAACCATAAGCTCCTAGAAATCCAGAGAATGTTAAGGCATCTGATACGATAAAAAACCACATCATCATTTTACCATAACTTGCTCCTAAAGGCTCATTGTGACCGCCTCCCCAAGTTTTTTCGTCGTTGTTTGCAGTAGTAACTGTCGCTCCCATAAAAGATATTCGTTAAAAAGTTCCCAAATTTACGTTTTTTTCTTATTTAAAGAAATATAAAAATAAAAATAAATATACCCATAATAAATCCAAAAAGTGCCAATACATCGCACCTAGCTCTATCCCAAGAGTTTGAGTCGAATTGTATTTTTGTTTAAAATGATTATAAATTATAATTAAAAGTGAAATTAATCCGCCAGCTAAGTGCAACAAGTGTGTAACTGTCACCACATAAAGAAAAGTTGTAGTAATTGAACTACCTTCTCCTGTAAAGTAATACCCTTCAGCAACGATTTGTCCAAATCCCTTGAATTGTAGTACCACAAATAAAATTCCTAAAGCCAAAGTCCCAAGAAGCAATCCTGTAACTGCACTTCTATTGTCTTTTTGAATAGCTTTTTTTGCTAGGTAAAAAGTAACACTGCAAGCAATAATTACTGCTGTACTCCAATAGAAAGCCGAAGGAAGTTCAAAATTCTTCAACCAGTCTGCTCTTGATTTACTTACTACAAATGCACTTGTCAAACCAGCAAACATCATGGTCATACTAACCATTGCGAAAAGCAGAATCAGTTTTGCTGATTTTGATTTCCTTACTTGTTCTTCATTTGTTTTTAATGTCATTTCCATAACTATCTTAAAAATTTATCTACTATAAATACAATCTGCAAAAGCGAAATATAAGAAACGCTTACTAGCATCAATGTTCTCGCTGCTTTTGCGGTTCTTAGCTTATACAAACGAACTGCATAAAAAAGCATCCAAATCCCCAACAGAAACACTAAAACTGCTGCAATTGGAGAAATAAACAGTTGCCCCGTAAAACCTAATACTGGTAATAACGATGCTATGATAAGCCAAATTGTATACAATATGATTTGCAAAGCTGTTCCTTTATCTTTTTTACCTGTCGGAAGCATAAAAATTCCTGCTTTTTCATAGTCTTCATACAAAAACCATCCGATAGACCAGAAATGTGGAAACTGCCAAAAAAATTGAATTAAAAACAGGGTTCCTGCCTCAATACCAAATTCGCCTGTCGCCGCTACCCAGCCTAACATAAACGGAATCGCTCCAGGAAAAGCTCCAACAAAAACAGACAGCGAAGTAACTGTTTTTAATGGCGTATAAACACTTGTGTATAAGAATATAGAAATTGCAGCAAACATCGCTGACTTCGCGTTTATCGTATAAAGTAATGCAATCCCAATAATAGTAAGCAAACTTGCTACAAGCAAGGCTACTTTAGGAGACATACGCCCAGAAGGAACTGGACGATTTTTTGTACGATCCATTAACGAATCGATATCTTTTTCGATTACTTGATTAAAAGCGTTCGAAGCTCCTACCATACAATAACCGCCAATTGCCAAAACAGCCAAAACACTCCATTTAAAAGGGTGATCAGAATCTACTCCTAATAAATATCCAGCAATAGAAGAGAACAATACACTAATAGCCAGACCAGCTTTAGTAATCTCTTTAAAATCTAGAAATATTGATTTGATTGATAATGTATTTTTTGCAGCGTTCAATACCGTTGTATTTTGTGTATTTTTTTTGAGTGGTGCAAATGTACAAATTAGATTGTAGAATATTAACCTATAAAAATAGATTTTTTTCAATAAATCCTTTACAAATTAAGATCTCAGCATTCTTTAACACTATTATTTCGAAAAATCTTATTAAAAACACTAGTAATCAAAATACCAGTTAAAAATATCCGAACGCAAACCAATACTAAACCAAGTCGTGCTTTGCTTAAAAGTTGTTGCCGTTTCTTGAGTTGGATCGAAATTTCTATAGATCAAACTTCCAAATAATTTCAAGTTTGTCATTGGATTAATTAGATATCCACCTTGAACATCAGCAATAAAAACATTCGTCTTATTTCCCTGACCTATTTTTACACCCGTATTATAAGGACGTTTTTCATCGTAGCTTTTATAAATATTTCCTCCATAGTTATAAGAGTCTTGCGCGGTATCAAAATCCAGACCTCTTGTTCCAACTGTCAATTTTGCATCTGCAAGCCAACGTCCTTTATGATATCTTGCAATTGCAATAAGTTCTTTAAAATTTCCTCCCCATTGATGTCCAACACTCTGATTATTGTGTCCATAGTTTGTAATAACGGCACTATGCGAGTACACATAAGGACGTACACGATTCAACTCGACTTGCAACAATAAATCTTTCACATTAAATGCGTTGAAATATTTTGCTCCAAACTGAAATCCGAATTTGTTTTTCCAGCTTTGATTTCCAGCTCCAACATCTGAAACAGAAAACTCATCAATTAAAAATTGTGAATACAGGTTTATACTATTATTCCATTTGTATTTACCTGTAATTCCCAAAAGAGCATTTCCGCTTTTAGAAGAAGATCCGAATTCTACCGCTCTGTAAAAAATAATCGGATTCACAAAATTAGCATCAAAACCTCTATTATTAGTATTAGTCCAAACTACAGATTCAAAAAAACCTAAGTTTACTCTATTAGAAACATTCCAACTCAAATAATGATTTGCCATAAATTTGGTCGCGTAAGTCTTTTCAGCTGTCACTTCGGGACGAACATCTTTCATCCACATATAGGTATTGGTATATTTGATTTTCCAGAATTTGGTATTCAATTTAAAATACGGATACGGACTTGCTCCATCGCTTTCCAACAAAGAACGATAACCGTCTCCTATAAAATTTCTTCCATAACCTAACTGGAAATCAAATATTTTTCCTGGTGCGAAAGTAATATTCGCTTCCGCTAAAGGAAAATCGTAAGCATCTGTCTTGAATCTTTTTGCAATTCCAATTCCTGGAATTATAGCTGGATTTCCTCCAGATGGCTTAATAGACTCAGCATAATCGTTAAAATATCCTGCAAATCGTCCCTGACTTTCAAAAAATGTAGTCGTAAAGTTGATTTGCTTTCCTAAACCTCCTCTAAAATTTAGCGCTCTGGTATTCACGTAAGTATAAGAAGCATCAAGATCTGAAGCTTTACCCATTTGCAAATCTACAATTGGGTTTAAGGCAAACCAGTAATCTTCTCCTTGAATCTGAACTAAATTTTCATTCCACCATTTTCTACCTAACCAAGTCGATGTTTTTTTCTGCAACGACTCATTTACTGCTCTCAAATTATAATATTTTGAAACCTCAACATAAGTGTAAGGCTTAGAAGCTGTATGGTTATTGCTTCCAACTTGATTCATTTCTGCATCAAACTGAGCATAATAACTGTGCGAAAAAGGAATATTTAAATGACTATCGAATTCTGGATTATTGTATTTTTTGTATACAATGCTATCTAATTCTGTCATTGGTTTTGCCGTCTGCTTTTCTATTTCTGCTGCTGCCTGAGCTTCTGCCGCAAGTTGTTCTGCGCTTTTTAACGGTATATCAATAGAGATCGTGTATTTAGAATACGTTGGTTTTCCATTGTAAGTTGAAGGTTTTATTTTTGGAAATGTACCAAATACTCTTTTGGCCTCTTCGGACAATTCTTCCGTCTCGGCAGAAACATAAATCACTTTAAACTCCCCCTCGGCATTTACTTCAAAAAGTAGTTTTACTGTCCCTTTGTAATTGCTCTGTTTTAGTTTTTCAGGAACTTGAAAATTGTTAAATACAAAATCTTGAACTTCTTTATAAAAACAAGTTTCTAATTTTTTGCCATCCAGATTTTCGCAGTTTGGAAAAACAGGAAACATTTCTGACGTGAAACCAGCCTGAACAGAAGAACTGCCATTTTGAGAGGAAACAATAAAAAAAGAAAAAACTAAAACAAGGGACAAAAAAAACTTATTCACTTAAAATTTGGGGATTTATTTAATATTGATTTGGTGAAATTTCTCCGTTGGCAATTGCTTTTGCAGCCGAAGTTCCGATTCTTTTTACTCCTAAACGAATCATTTCGGCGGCTTCTTCAAATGAACGAACTCCGCCCGCTGCTTTTATTGAAAGCGGCGAAGCATTTTCGAGCATCATAATTATAGTAGGGACTGTTGCTCCATTCGGAACACCATCATCAGTTTTATAAAAACCTGTAGACGATTTTACAAAAACAGATTCAAAATCGTCTTCTTTAAAATTAGATACTACAATATGTTTTATTAAGGCAGATAGCTGAATAATTTCTTTATCTGTTAAGGCAGCAACTTCAATAATCCATTTTACTGTTTTATCATTTGCCAGTCCAATTTGTGTTCCGATCAGGATTTCTTTTTTTACTAAATCGAGATCACCATTTTTGAATGCTTCGTAATTACAGACAAAATCTAAATCGTCAGCTCCGTTGGCAATGGCTTCATTTGCTTCTTTAATCTTATCTTCCAGACTTGACTTCCCTTCTGGAAAATCAATTACGGTTCCGACTAATAAAACAGAATTGGCTTCTACGATCATTTGTTTGGCCAGAGCAACATATTCTGGGCGAATCATAATCAGCTTGAAACCTTCATGAATAGCTTCGGCAATTGCATTTTTGACCACTGTAGTATTTTCTGCTTCCGAAAGACCAGCTTGCGATGCAGTTTTTAAATACGTAGAGTCCAAATATTGCTTTACATTCATTTTGATAGAAGTTGCAGAAAACCAGCACAAAAGTACATTTTATATTGAAAAAACATAGCTTTTTAAGCGCTTGATTTTCTTGTAATAAAAAACCCACCGAAGTGGGTTTCTAAAATTATATTTTATCGATTTGTTTTTTAAATCCTATTGCAGAAAAAACTGCCACAACTGCTCCAAGCGCATTTGCTAAAACATCTGTAACATCTGAAGCCCTTGTAACTGTAAGAGCACTTTGAAGAATTTCGATTGTAATTCCAAAAAAAACAGAAAATATAAAAGAAATCAGATATGCTTTATAATCGTCTGCATCTTTTCCTTTTAATTCTTTTTTGAAAAACAAAATCCAAGAAATCGTAAATCCAAAATGAAAACAGAAATGGACAATTTTATCAATACTTGGAAAATTAACCACTGGTATATTACTAGAATCTGTCAGACAAAAATAAGTAATGATTCCAGAGCAGATAATTGCCCAAATTAATAAGAGTTGTTTAGGCACCGATTAAATTTTTATAAGCTTCATCAGATAATAAAGAATCGATCTCTGATGCATCAGAAATTTTTATTTTAATCATCCATCCAGCTCCATAAGGATCTGAGTTTACTGTTTCAGGAGCACTTTCTAAATCATCATTAAAAGCGATGATTTCTCCTGATAATGGTAAGAACAAATCAGAAACTGTTTTCACAGCCTCAACTGTTCCAAAAACTTCATCTTTATCTAGTGTCTGATCTAAAGTTTCTACTTCAACATACACGATATCTCCTAACTCTTTTTGTGCAAAATGAGTAATTCCTACTGTTGCAACATCACCTTCGATGCTAACCCATTCGTGATCTTTTGTGTACTTTAAATTTGCTGGTATGCTCATAATAGTTGTGTTTGAAAATTAATTGTTTAAAATTTGAGCCACAAATGTAATAATCTTCTAATAAAATCTAGTTTAGAAACTAAAATTTAATTTCCAAAATTATAACGAAGTGTGAAACCTGATCTAATGTTCGTTAAAGGGAAAGAAGTCGAAATTACTGCTTTCGAGAACGAATGGTCATAATAGAATATGGCTGTTAAGTTTTTACTGAAAGCATAATCTGCCGTCAATTTCAACGTCCAAATATTCTGCCCTGCCGCCAATTGATTATTATCGTAATCTAAATAGCGAACCAAGGTTTGATTGTTTCTATATGAAAAATCAGCTTTTATGTTGATATCACTTTTAATAATTCCAGTTGGGTTATCTGCTAATCTAGACGAAATGATTACGTCTTTGAAACGATATCCCATTCCTACTACATATTCTACTCCTCTAACCTCTGTCAATAAATTATTATCGAAACTCATAGATAAAGCACGATCTTTTTTAACCTCTGTTAATAAACGGAATGAATTTTTCAACTCAAAATCAACTCTCATCAACGGACTAAACTGCTCTACTAAGTTGACATTTGACATAATCGTTTTATTAAAGAAGTTTGTATTTACATCCTGCCCTGTTGGATTTTCTAAATAATCAAAGTTGGATCTAAACTGGCTGATAGTATACGACGCTCTATAATTGTGCTGTAACGAGAAACGTCTAAAATGATCTTTGAAATATTTGTAACGCATTAAACCATTATACTTCACATTCCAGTTTGGAATAGGGAAACTTCTAAAAATACCAGTTGAACTCTTAGAAGCATCTGCTCCTGTATAAGCCGCCATAAATGAAGGCAGTAAAACAGCTTGATTGCTTTTTGAGAAACCTATAGGATATCCTTCATTGGCTACATATATTTTATAATTAGGATCTGTATCAGCCGGAATCGGGTTATTTACATCTCCATATCTCGGAATTGCTGCTGCTGAACCATAATGCTGCTCTGCCAAACGATTTGCAATAACTAAACGATTGCTTCTAAAATCATCAAATGCAGAGGACACAGTTTCTGTACTTGTCGAAAAAGCCGTTTTAATTAATACCGTTGAAATAGAAAACATTCCATACGTATATGGAGATAAAGGCATATATTGATTTGTTGCAGGATCAACACTATATTGCTCTGATGAGTTTTCAGAATAAGCACGATCCATAGCCAAATCAATTTTTAAATCTGGAAGCAAATCTATGTTTGCTGTTACCTTCAAAAGTTTATTGCTTACCTGTGTAAAGTTTTGGTTAAAATTCTGATAACTGGTCAGCCATCCGTTTTTAGCCGCTTCAAAACGCACATCATCTTGGCTACCAAATACAAATCCTAACGAAGGCTTAGAAGTACCAAAGAAACCTACACCTGGAATATAACCGGGTAAAACTGTTCCACTATTTTTCGTATAATTAATTTGAACGTTTTTAACACTTGTTAAAACTCCAATTAAACCATCGTAAAAAGGATTACTGCTTGTAACTGGTTTAGCCGTGTTTACAATTTTTTCTCCTGGCTTTGGCGGTGCCACAGGTTTTGCTTTTGCAGTTTTTGCGCCTGGCGTTAGACCTAAATATTTATACAGCTTATTCATATCTAAAGTCGTCGAAAACGTATTTGAATTAGCATTTTGAACCGTATTTCCTAAATCCCAAGACTTTCCATTTTCATCAATATACTGAGACATTGCAGTTGATGACCTCTGCCAGTTATAATCGGCTGTATACGAATAAGTAGCTTTAACAAAACTAAATACTGGAATTTTATTGATTGGAATGTCATAATTCAAAACCAGTTGCTGTAAGTGCTGATTTGGTATACCGATGTCAAAATAATCATCCCAGATATTAAAATCTTCTTTTGGTGTATTATCGTCGTTCAAGAAATTTCTAACAATATTATTAGACGCTGCTGTATAATTTAGCTTTAATGATTTTGTCAAATTAAATCCAAATCCGTACTGATAATTGAATGCAAAATTTCTTCTATAAAGTGGATCAAGCCCAATACCTTCAACGTTTTCAACTTGTCTGTACTGTTGACGGTTACTTTGCCTTAAAATATTAGTATTAAACGAGATATTTGAAGGAAGATAATTAAAATTAAAATCACTCAGCATTTTCCAATAATCACTTTTTTTCATGAATTGGGTCTGCTTAAACGGAACAACTTCTTTTGGCTGAAAAGTATAAGCATAATTTACGGCAGTATTAGATTGTTCATCGTTGTAATTTTCAACCTCATAATCATGTCTTTCCACTTGATTGTATGATTGAGAAAAAGTAAAGTTTTCTACATCATAAACATGAGGCTTCTGCTCTGGCGCTCTATCTTTTCTTACTCCAATAAAATTAATGCTTCTACGCTTCGTATAATCAACCGCACGTGTTCTAATATTTTCTTTTTCTGCTGGATCTGTAGTTTCTTTAATCAATTGATCTAACTTGATATCTTGATTAAACGGATCATATTCTGGCGTAATAACTTCTTCTCCGATAGCATAATTGAACGGAAGATTAATACCCCATTTACGAGGAAGCAATTTCCCTAGATTAATATTGGTTACAATGTTGTACTGCTGAATATCTTCACGACTTCTCTCGTTTGCTCCTTGTTCAAGTGAACCAAAACCAATCGTACTCTTTTTACCAGAAGCAGACAATGTCATTAAATCGGCCATATTGGTATCTACATTCAATAATGCAGCCATACCGCCCTTGTTTTCCAAATCAGACATACGAAGTTCGTTAAACCAAACTTCTCCCATAATATCTTTATGGTTTGCCGCACTTTTTACTCCGACCATTAAATTTCGAACCAATCCAAAATTCGGATTTCCTTTAATACCTAAAGTTAATTTAGCATCTTGGTCACCTCCTTGCACATCTGGATCTCGGTCTGGATAATAAATACCATTTATATCTCTTTTTGGCGAATTAATATCGATATTCATTCCCAAAATCTTCATTCTAGTCAACAACTCTAAAGCAACGTCTATATTGTTTTCTTCAAGCCAAACTTGATCTGGGCTTATAGTACATGACCCTCCAGTTTTTGTTACTTTTAATGGAATCTCAATTTGATAAAAGTTTTGGGTAAAATCGTTACCAAAGCGAATAAATCCAATCATCTCATCGTCCAGAAGCTGAGTTTCGTTTGGAAGTGATTCTGCGTGAAGGAACATTTTCAATTTTTTGTACTGACGCATATCAACACTCACATTCTTGAAAACTGCTCTAGAATCTTGATATTCTAATCCTGAACCTCCTATTCGAAGTGCTAGAGACTGCTCATTCTGATTAATGATTGTATTGTTGTTGTACAACTGCTCTCTTTGAACTCCTGGTGGAATAACATAGTTCACTGGACATTTTGTACCGTTTTCCTGAATATTTACTGCTGCAACATCAAATTGAGTTCCGTCATCATCAGGATTTGTATCATTTGCATCTAATGTTCCTGTGTATTTTCTCCATTCTCCTCTAACTAAATCTAAAGCTCCAAAACGAACCGTCATTTGATCATTAAATCCGGTCATAAACATACGCATGAAACGAATCGATCTAAAATCGGTAATATTTCCAATAGTGTTTTGAGGTTTAGAAACAGGAATTTTAAACTGAATCCATCTTGCATTGGTTGTACCTCCGTTTGGAAGATCTACAGTAGTTGGACGAATATCTGTAATATAATTTTCTCCAACCTCCATTCCCGGCCTCATATCAATACTATATTCATAATATGCATTGATTGTACTCATGGTGTTATCACGATTGATATCTTCAACATCTGGAAGAGTTGTAGAACCACGATTCGGATCATCAATACTTACCGCAGAGTTTCCTTCTGTGCCGTTGTATCTTTTATAGCGCTGTAAAACGTCTCCTTCTGTATTTAAGAAGTACTTATAGTTATCTGCCGCAGGATCTTCTTCTCCTGCATAATTGGTATAAATCGACCCTTCTTTTGCGTCTGGCAAACCGTCTAACCCGACATCTTGATTTTTACGATTGTCTGGATTGGTATCAAATGCATAAATCAATGATTGAGATGCTGGCACATCTCCCCAAATTGGTTGCGGATTTACCATAACTTGATCTGGACCTAAACCATTTTCATATTGTTTTCTTCCGTCTTTTAAAACGTCTTCAGAAACTTCACCTAAATTGAAATAGATTTTTCCGCTGTTAGTTGGCAGTGCTTGTCCATTACCAACATAAGGATCAAGTACCCAAAACTGAATATATTCAACATTACCCTGCTCAAAGTTAGTAGAGTTTAGCGCACGCATAATTCCACCAAAATTGGCTGATGGATTACCCAAAGCAAAATCAGGGTTATTATTATATGGCCCCCTATCTGATGGATAATAGGTTAAATCCAAAGTATTTATCACCTGAATCTGTCCTTGCGCAATATCTGTATTTGGATAGAGCTCTTTACTGTAAATTCTTCTGGTTGTATTTAAAGATAAATCATCATTTGAAATTCCAGATGGTTTTGAAGTATAGAAAATCGGATCGATAGTATACCAAGACAGCTTAGCACGTTTGTAACCGTATTCTAGTGTATTTGAATTAGCATTAAAAGTATTATCGTTAGCTGAATTAATAAATGGTGTTGAAGCTAAACTCCAAGCATAAGCAGATCTCATATCGATAGTAGTCTGAGTACCTTCAAAATCGTCGATATAAATAGTAGCCTCGCCTTCAAAATCACTTGCTTTTGGAGCATCTGGTTTCAAAAATGCAACTTCTCCACGAATCGAAAGATTAGAAGGAACATCTGTATCTATATTTGGTAGTTTATTGGCTAATCTTGTTAAAAATGGAACTTCTGTAGAGTAATTTCCGTTAAATCCAAAAATAGTGTTATTTACAGATTCTTGTCCGTAGCTTGACTTTTGAGTAAAAGGACGTTCTGTCATTTTTAAGAAAGTCCCACCCACAACAAACTTTTCAGAGATTTTATGTTCAATATTGAATCCCATGAATCTTCTTGTCTGCTGCCCAAAAATTGAGTTATTTTCTAACGAAACCTCAATCGGGGTATTAGAAGCCTGAAGTGAAGGATCTAATATCTGCACTCTTCCTAATTGATAATCTACACTATAATCTATACCTTCTACTAAAACTCGGCCTGCCGCTGTTACTACTACGGAACCTTGCGGTACATTGAAAGCCCCAATCGGAATACCATTACTTCCTGAAGATTTATATTTTCCTCTTAATAAGAATTTGTTTTTATCACTATCCTGCAAAGCTCCCGCCTGAGTATTTCTATACATGTTCCTAAAAACATATTTCTTCTGGTTAGGGTTGTATGTAGTTGGATCATTATAATTTTCTCCTGTACCTGTGTTTAATTTTTTAAACAAAAGTTCTCCGAAAGGCTCTTTAGTGGTAAAAATAATTCGTGCATTCTGTACATCAACTGTTACTCCAGGAACGTAATCAAAGAAACCATCTCCACCTTTTTGCGGATCATTGTTATAATTTAATTGATCTAAGTTAAATACATTTAATAATGGTGTCTTTGTAATATAATAATTGTTTGGATCAGGATTTACAGGATCATCATCCGGGAAAAGAGTTCCTTGAACCGGCGTAATATAATTGATTGGCGAAGGATCTGTGTAAAGAATGTTAAGTCTGAAATCTTCTTGTTTGATTTGATAAGCTTGCGGAATTTGATACACGTTTTTCATCATCAAGTTCCAAACTGGATTCTGTACGTTTGTCAAACTGCTTTTTAGCATTTTTAAAACCAAACTCTGTGTTACAATCGCTTGATTTCCGTTATTGTTTCCTGTCACTACAGTTCCATCCACACCATCACTACCAAATTCCCCAACTTGATACACTTTTCCTCCAACCGTATATTCAAATGCAACAGCCAAAATTTCGTCATTGGCCAAACGCTGTTGCAATGAGATATAACCTAACTGCGGGTTAAAAGTATATTCTTGTGTAGTTAATTTTCTAGCGTTTTCGAGAACTGAATAGTCTGTACCTTCATTTGTATTAGCATTATTAAATCCAGATTTTGCGGTTACAATTTCTCTAATATTAGGATTTAAATAACTTCCAGGTTTTCCAATTGCAGCAGGATCGTATTTATTATTCGTGTTGTCAGTTGGAGAATCTATCGGATTATTAAAGAAACCCGTAGGATCTGTAATTACTACAACTTGGTTATCAGGAACACCAGTAACTTGACCTTCTCCTAAATCCTGAAGCGCAATAATATTTCTTAAGTTATTATTTCCTGTTGTTATTCTATTTTGCTTGTTGGTTACCCAAACTTCAATTCTTGTAACTTGGACACGGCTGTCTATTAATGGATAATTTTTTAATGAAGCATCATACTTATTTCTAAAGTATTGTGATAAAAAGAAATGTCGGTCATTATCATAATCTAAAGCAAATAAATCAAAATTCTGCACAGTTCCTCCACCTTCTGCGACTATACTTTTGGTTTGAGACTTTTGTTCTGAGAAAACTCCAGTAACGGTTGTCTTACCAAATTGCAGCTGGGCTTTTACCCCAAATAAACTTTGTGCGCCTCGAATAAGCGTACTGTTTAATGGCATGCTGACATTACCCACCTCAACTTTCTGAACAATATCGTCTTCTGAAGGCGTATAAGCCAGTTTAAATAAGTTCTGAAAAGCAAACGTAGATTGTGTATCGTAATTAGCATTTACCTCCAAACGAGTTCCAATTTTCCCCATTAAACTCATACTGATTCTTTGATCAAAATCAAAAGTAAGAGAAGATCTGTTTCTTGGCGAAAATGAAGGATTGTCTTGTTTAGTATAACGCATACCCAAGTCCATTTCTACTGATCCTGTGGGCTTTACATCTATGGTATTGCTTCCAAAAATACTTTCGAATAAACTCGAGTTGATGTAATATCTGGGTAATAAATCTTTTTTGGCTGCTTCGGCTCCAGCTTTTTTGCCGTCAATGGCATCTGATTTTTTTCTAAAATAATTCCGTCTGGATTCTTTTAGAACTAAATCTTCGTATTCTTTTGGAGTTAAAATTAAAGGGTAATTGATAGAGAAACCATCTACCGAAGTGGTGTAAATATAACGATCTGTAATAGGATCGTATCTATATGCCGAAAGTACACTTGGAGGATCTTCGATATCTATCTTACCTACTGAAAACTGAGTCTTAGTTGTATCTTGAGTTACCGGTGTAACCTGTGCGCGCAAAACATTACCGCAGAGTAATACCAGCAACAAAATACAAATTTTACGCATAGAATTCTTTTATATAAAATGAAATTTATAAACTTTTTAAAGCCTTTTTGATAATTGTTTCAGCAGTAGCTTCTGGATCTTCTTTAACAATTCTGTCTACCACTTTTTCAGAAGCTTTTCGCACAAAACCTAGAACTTCTAGAGCAGATAACGCTTCATCTCGGTTTCTATTGTTTTGAACAGCAAAAACTTCATCAATATTATACAATTTAACAACTTTTTCCTTTAAATCCAGTATAACTCTTTGTGCTGTTTTGTTTCCAATCCCTTTGATAGACTGGATAATACCTACATCTCCCGATGCAATGGCATTTATAATTTGCTTTGGCTCTATAGACGAAAGCATTGTTCTTGCGATTCCGGCTCCAATTCCCGAAACAGAAATCAGCATTCTAAAAATTTCGCGTTCTGATTTTTCGACAAAACCGTATAAAGTATGCGCATCTTCTTTAATTTGAAGATGCGTATACAATTTTATATTTTCAGAATTTGGAATTAAGGAGAAAGTGTGAAGCGATATATTCACCTGATAACCAACTCCTCCACAATCAATTACAACCTCTGTAGGATTCTTTTCTACTAATCTCCCCTGCAACTGTGCTATCATAAATATAGTTTATTAGTATCAAATATAACAAAAATGCCATAAAACTACGACAAATTTGTTCAATCCTTTGTAAGAACGTTTATTGTGTTATTTTATTCTTCTTGCTTTCTTTTTCCTGTGCGTCAATAACAGCGATTGCTGCCATGTTAACCATTTCTTCAACACTAGCACCTAATTGGAAAATGTGAACTGGTTTGCCCATACCCATCATAATTGGCCCAATTGAGTTCACTTTGTACAATTCTTTTAATAATTTATATGTGATATTTGCTGATTCTAAATTAGGGAAAATCAATGTGTTTACTTTCTTACCTGCCAATTTAGAAAATGGGAATTTCTCTTGAAGCATTTCTGGATTTAAAGCAAAATCTGCTTGAATTTCTCCATCAACAATTAATTCTGGGTGGTTTTTATGCAAGTAAGCTACAGCTTCTCTAACTTTTGAAGCACTTTCGCTAGTTGAAGAACCAAAGTTTGAAAACGAAACCATTGCTATAACCGGCTCAATTCCGAACATTTTTGCTGTTTTAGAAGTCATAATTGCAATATTAATCAAATCTTGCGCAGATGGATTAATGTTGATTGCAGTGTCTGACAAGAACATTGGCCCACGAGATGTAAGCATCATGTTTGCAGTAGCAATAAGTGAAGCATTTTGCGCTTTTGGAATTAGCTGCATCATTGGTTTTACAACAGAAGGATAACTTCTAGAATGTCCTGTAACCAATGCATCAGCTTCTCCTTCATTCACCATCATGGCTGCAAAATAGTTTCTTTCGCGCATGAATTTTTCTGCGTCAAGTTTAGAAACTCCTCTGCGTCCTCTTGCTTCCCAAAATGATTTAGCAAATCTATTGCGTCTTTCAGTTTCTTCATCTGTTTTAGGATCAATGATTTCAAGATCAGCATCGAAACCTAATTCTTGTTTCAACTCTAAAATCACTTCTTTGTTTCCTAATAAAATTGGGAATCCGATTCCGTCTTCGTAAACAATTTGAGCTGCTTTTAAAACATTTAATTGATCTGCTTCAGCAAAAACAATTTTCTTCGGATCTAATTTTGCACGGTTGGTAATCAAACGCACCATTTTGTTATCATTACCCATACGCTCGCGAAGATGATCTTCATAAGCTGCCCAGTCTGTAATAGGATTTTTTGCCACTCCAGATTCCATTGCTGCTTTTGCAACTGCAGGCGCTACAACGGTAATCAATCTAGGATCGAATGGTTTAGGAATGATATATTCTTGACCAAAACCAAGTTTTGTTGCACCGTAAGCTACGTTTACCTGCTCTGGAACTGGTTCTTTTGCCAAAATAGCTAAGGCTTTTACAGCCGCCATTTTCATTTCTTCGTTAATTTTTGTCGCTCTTACGTCTAGCGCCCCTCTAAAGATATAAGGGAAACCTAATACGTTATTTACCTGATTAGGAAAATCTGAACGTCCCGTAGCCATAATAACATCTTTACGAGTTTCTACAGCCAAATTATAATCGATTTCCGGATTTGGATTTGCCATTGCAAATACAATCGGATTCTTTGACATTGTCAATAACATTTCTGGTGAAAGAATATCTCCAGAAGATAATCCGATGAAAACGTCTGCACCTTTTACGGCTTCGTCTAAAGGGATTTTAGCGCCATCGATAGCATATTTTAATTGTAAATCTGATAAAGATGGATTGTCTTTTGTTAAAAGACCTTTACTGTTGTACATTAAAATGTTCTCTACTTTTACTCCAAGTGAAACATATAAATCTGTACAAGCAATTGCAGCAGATCCTGCACCAGAAACTACCATTTTTACATCTTCAGCTTTTTTTCCTGCCAATTCAAGTGCATTGATTAAAGCTGCAGAAGATATAATTGCTGTTCCGTGCTGATCGTCGTGCATTACTGGAATATCCAATTCTTCGATCAATCTTCTTTCTATTTCAAAAGATTCTGGAGCTTTGATATCTTCAAGATTGATACCTCCAAAAGTTGGAGCAATATTTTTTACAGTCTGAATGAATTCCTCAACATTTTCTGTGTCAATTTCGATATCAAAAACATCAATGTCTGAGAAAATTTTAAACAATAAACCTTTTCCTTCCATTACAGGCTTTCCTGCCTCTGGACCAATATTTCCAAGTCCTAAAACAGCTGTACCGTTTGAAATTACGGCTACTAAATTTCCTTTTGCTGTATATTTATAAACGTCTTCTTTGTTTGCTGCGATTTCTAAACATGGTTCTGCAACTCCTGGCGAATAGGCCAATGATAAATCTCTCTGGGTTGCATATTTTTTTGTTGGAACTACCTGAATTTTTCCTGGAGTTGGTTCTGCGTGATACAGTAACGCTTCTCTTCTTTTACTCTCTTTGTTCATTGTTTTTAGCTTTTATTCTAGCTTACAAAGATATAAGTCTTGTTTTAAAATGGCGTCTTTTTAGCGTTTTCTTTTCCTAAAATTTATTCGAATAAATAGAAAAAGTCCAATAGAAATTGGACTCGTTTGAATTTTTATCGTTTTTAGGTATGCTTTATTGAGAAATATAAGAATTCAAATGGTTGATTGTGTCTTTCTGAATTTCTATAATTGCCTTCACTACATCGCTGATTGAAATAACTCCAACCACATTTCCATCTTCTAAAACAGGTAGGTGTCTTATTCTTTTTTCGCTCATAAGTTCCATACAATCTTCAAGATTATCTGAAAGTTTTACTGTAAAAACATGACTTTCCATAATCTCATGAACAAAAGTTTCTTTTGAAGATTTATCTTTCAGTACAATTTTTCGGGCATAATCCCTCTCCGATAATATTCCTTTTAAAATATTATCATCCATAACTAAAATTGCCCCAATGTTTTTTTCTCCCATCACTTTTAACGCATCATAAACCGTTAAATTGGAGAAAATCGAATAAACATTTCTTCCTTTTGCTTTAAGTATTTGATCTACAGTCATAATGAAAAATTTTTAGATTTATAAAGTTAAAACAAAAACCAACACAATTTGCAACGAAATCGATTTTTTAAAATCATAACCGATTCATTTTAAACAAAATACATAAAAATTTAGATTTTCAAAATTATAGTTTAAAGAATGAATTTGTTTAGAATTGTTTTTTGAGAAAAAGTAGATTTTTTAACGTTCTGATGCACAGACAACAAAATATAAATTTCATCTTTATTAATTGATTTTTAATATCCAATCAAATGTCCCTACGGGACATATGAACACGGATAGACCTTTGCGTTCTACCGATCTGTAACTCCTAACGGAGTTTTTTCTTTTTTTTTGAACATTAACAATGCTCCCGGAGCATAATATTTATAGGTAAAAATTATAGCGAAAGAAAAAAGCTCCAAAGGAGCATAATATTTATAGCCAAAAAATCATGGTAAAAGAAAAAAGCTCCAGAGGAGCGACATATCACCCCGCTGGGGCTTTTGGATGGGATATAATATTTTTTCTATAAATATTTCGTCACGCTGGGACTAAGGAAATAATATTTTAGATTAAAAATCAAGCAATTCACTTATTGAAATTTCTAACCCTTTAGCCAGTGCAAGTAAATAAATATAAGTAGGATTAAATTCACCTGCTTCAACTTTATGTATAGATTGCTGATCTTTCAATATCAACAATCCTAGTTTAGCTTGTGATAATCCTTTGGCATTTCTAAGCTCTTTAATTCGAGCTCCTAAACGCTTTAATTCTTCTGACTGCTCCACTTCTTTTAATTTCAGACAATTTGCGTTTTCTATTTATTATTTTTAACATACTATAGTATGTTATTTAAAGTTTTTCGTACATTTGAATTTCATCATAGAAATACTAAACATTATTATGGAAGCGACCGAAATCAAAAATTTAGATCATCTAAAAAAATTAACCACTTTATATTTTCATACTTTAAAACCAGGAAATGATAAAACCGATTCAAATGTTGCTCAGATTAAATTTCAAAATTATTCTGAAATGGGTTATTTTATTTCCGATATGCTGAAACTATCTATTTTGGCTCTAGATCAAAACGCTCATATATTTTTAGAGAATAATAAAAAACAGTCTATTAATGTGAGTTTAATATTAGAAACTGTATTGCAATTAATTCCTTTGGATGAATTTGAATTTTTAAGTGAGATTAATGAAATAGTAATGAACGATTCAAACTGCATTAATTCATAAATAAAAACCCTTTTCTAAAATTCAGAAAAGGGTTTTTAATTTTATATGAGTATTCTTTTACATCGACACAATAATAAACTCGCTTCGTCTATTTTGCATGTGCTGTTTTTCTGTACATTTTACGCCATCAGCACATTTGTTGACTAATTGCGTTTCACCATAACCTTTAGCTGTCAATCTGTCTTCGCTGATTCCTTTTTGAATTAGCCAATTTTTGGTTGACTGCGCTCTTTTTTCTGAAAGAATCTGATTGCTTTCTGAAGAAGAACGACTGTCTGTATGTGAACGAATATCCAGTTTCATTGTTGGATATTCATTTAAAAGATTTACCACTTTCATTAATTGTGGCTCTGATGTCTTTTTAATAGTCGCTTTACCTAAATCAAAGAAATTCATAGGCAGATTTAACAGTTTTGCAATATCTACTCCTACTCTTATAGAACCCACTTTTACTGGACTAATTGTCGTTTTTTTGATGGCTACAGTTTTTGCAACAAGAGGTTTGAAAACTTTGTTTAATGCAATCATTTGAGTAGTTTCTCCTTTTTCTTTAAGGATTGTTACCGCAACTTCTTTGGCATTGTAATCTGTTTTAGCAGTTCTAATAGTATATTTTTTGCCACATCTTAAATCAGGAAAAATGTAGTTTCCTTTTTCGTCTGTAGTGATTGTTCCAACTGGATCAAATTTTTCATTAAACAAAGTCAAAGAGGTATTGGCTAAGATTTCGTTTGTTTCTGCATCGGTAACTGTTCCTGACAAGTTTTGCTCGCAGATTAATCTTCTTGTTTCTGTAAATCTGTAAATATCATCTAAACCTAGTCCGCTTTCTCTATTTGAAGAAAAATAACCGCTTCTGCTTTTACTGTCAATACTGAAAGCAAAATCGTCTTGCTTGCTGTTTACAGGTTCGCCAACATTTAAAACATCATCATAACTTCCGTTTGCCTTTATGCGAGAAGCAAAAATATCCAATCCGCCTAAGCCTGGACGTCCGTCAGAAGCAAAATACAATTCGTTATCTCCAGAAATGAAAGGAAAAGTTTCTCTTCCTTCGGTATTTATAGATGGACCTAAATTTTCTGGCGTACCAAAAGTTCCGTCTTGATTGATTGCAACTTTATAAATATCAGACTGACCTAACGTTCCTGGCATATCTGATGCAAAATACAATGTTTTTTCGTCAACACTTAAAGCTGGATGTGCCGTGCTGTATTGATCACTATTAAATGGAAGTTCTTTTACATTTTGCCAAGTGTTATCGACAAGTTCTGCTTTGTATAATTTAAGAAGCGTTACGTTTTTATCGTTGCTTCTTCTTTTACCATCTGTAAAATTATTTCGCGTAAAATACATAGTGCGTCCGTCTTTTGTAAAAATCGGACTTGACTCATTAAAATTGTCTTTTTTTCTTTTTACCAAAAGTTCTGGCTTTCCAACGCTTCCGTCTGGAAGTAAATCGGCTGTGTACAATCTAGAAAACGATCTGTTTGTCCATTGAAAATTAGCTTTCACAACTCCACCCGTATCACGTGCAGAAGTAAAAACAATTTTGTTATTGTAAACAACGCTTCCGTAATCTGAATACCTAGAATTGACTCCAGCATCAGCAATTTGAAATCTGCCTGAGTTTTCTTTAATATCTTCCAAGTAGTTTTTATCATTTCTGATTAAATCTGCTCTTTTTTCTGCACTTGCCTTATGATTGAATTTTTGTAAAATCTCATCAGACTTTCGATAGTCTCCTACTGATTTTAACGATTGCGCATATCGATACAAATATTCGGCATCTTGGTTTTCGTTTATCACGAATAACTGTTCGTACCATTTTAATGCGCTTTTCAATTCTCCATTAAAATAATATGAATTTGCCAAACGCTGAATTATTCCTTGATCGGTAGTCTGATCAGTTACCAAAGTCTCGTAAACTTTTATTGCATCCGCGTAAGCGTATTCTTCGTATTTTTTATCTGCATATTTTATATTCATGTTAGTGAATAGATTTTGCGCATTCACATTTGAAATAAAACTAGACAGTAAAACAATCAAAATTAATTTTATAGCTTTCATAGGTCGTATTAAAAGAATCTTGGGGATATCATTTTATTGTAATTATTAAAGAATTCGAATCTTAAGAAAATCTCATGAGATCCAGAATTGTATTTTCTTAATTGTGTAGTTTCATGATCGTAACCATAACCGATGTACATTCCTTTTGTCACTTGAAATCCTGCCATTGCACTTACAGATGCACTCCAACGATAAGCAAGTCCTAAAACGAATTTGTCGTTAAACATAAAATTTCCTGATACATCGACTTGTAAAGGTGCTCCTTCAACCATTTTTGTCATTAATGCTGGTTTGAATTTGATGTATTCTAAACGATCCAGATTAAATACATAACCGGCTATTAAATAATAATTGATTTTCTCTTTGAAAATAGCGACATCATCTGAATCATAACGATTTGTTTCTATGAAATTAGGAACCGATAATCCGATGTAAGCTCTATCTGAATGATAATAAATTCCAGCTCCAACGTTTGGCGAAAACTTATTTTTAAGATTCTGAAACTGCGGATCGTCCTGATCTTCGTAGCTTAATTTATTAATATCAATATTGAAAAGATTGGCTGTTCCTTTTATACCAAAAGATAAATTCCATGATTCTGAAGTAGGAATTGTATAAGACAAATCTGCCGATAAAGTATTTTCTACCGTTGGTCCGATTTTATCATTTACCAAAGAAACTCCAAGTCCTAAATCGCTGTTATTTAAAGGTGTATTAACAGAAAACGTGCTTGTTTCTGGCGCTCCGTCAAGTCCAATCCATTGTGTACGATATAAACCAAAAACGCTTAAAGCTCCTCGTGAACCTGCATACGCGGGATTGACTTCGATTGTGTTGTACATATATTGTGTGTACTGCGCGTCTTGCTGCGCATTGGACACAATCGAAAAAAACATAAAAACTAAAATTAATTTTTTCATTTATTAAGTTTTTAGAACGGCTTAGAATTAACTAAGCCGTATTCCATTTTATTTATTTAGGTATAAGTAACCAGATTCTTGGTGAGACTTCTGAGCGCTGTCTTTGTATTTTAAGATATAGAAATACGTTCCAACTGGAAGACCATCTGTTTGTTTGATCGTAGAGCGTCCGTTAGAATATCCAACAAAAACTCTGTCATTATTGTTATACTGATCTATATTGAAAACCAAAACTCCCCAACGGTTATAAATTTCTACTGTATTTTCTGGGTAACATTCTATTCCTCTTATATAGAATCTTGCATTCTTGTTGTCTCCGTTTGGAGAGAAAGCATTCATTACTTTAATTGAACATCCGTTTAAGTCTAAAACTGTTGGACTGTCTCCACTGTTGCTTGCATCGTCTGACTGATCTTCGACTACAACTCCTCTTACACTACTTCCTTTTACAGTTGCCTGATTACTCACACTGCCTCGGTTAATGTCTTCTTGAGTGATTTTGTAAACCGCTGTGAAATTCGTTTCGTTAGATTCATTTACACCCAAATTGATTGCTTGTCCAGAAACTACAACTCCTGACAATGGATCGTTTATTGTAATTCCAACTAAAGGCACATTTCCTGTATTGGTTACTGTAAATTTGTATGTAATGGTTTCTCCTGCATTTGCAAAACCGCTCTTATTTTCGTCATTGAAAACTGCTGTTTTGATTACCGAAATAGCTGGCACTTCAACAAAAACATTTAATACAGCTGTTGAGCAATTTGCCCCATTAGCTTTTTCACAAACCTGATAAGTCAACGGATAATTTCCTCCTGGCGTGTTTGGCTTAACATTTACCGTTCCGTCAGCATTCCATTCAAAATATGGACTTTCTGTTACGGGCTTAATTATAACATCTGCAGGATTTATTGGCTGCCCGTTTATTAAATCATTTTCTAAAACATTTACAAATTCTAATGAACCATTAATACCGTCAGCACTAATATCATTTTCATTGTTCAGTATAATTTTATTTTCTGTTGGCGGAGTTGGATCTACAACATTGTCAACCGTAATCTTAATTACCGCTTGACTGCAATTTGATGCATTTGCAGCTTCACAAATCTGATAAGTCAATTCGTAAACTCCATCTGGTGTATTTGCTGCAATGTTGATTGAACCGTCTGCATTCAATGAAATATTTGGATGTACAACTGGAACTGATAAAACAACATCTGAAGCTTTAAATTTTGCTCCGTTTAATAAGTCATTTTCAAAAATATTAATGTTAGCATTTACCCCTTTCTTTGCATTTACTGGTCCCGCCTCATCATTATTTGCTTTTATGCTAAATGTTGGACGAGCGTTACAATCTGGCGTAGCTGGCGGATAAGCAACAGAAACTGTAACCGTCGGATTTAATGAAAACTCAATTTTCACTCCATTTCTAGTAGCTTCAAATCCATCTGCTCCTTCTGCCCATATTCCGTTATTTAAAATCCATCCTGGCCAATCTGTTCCGTTTTGGTTACTGTCAATCTCTGCTCCTGGCCATAAAATGTTACCGCTTAATGGCAGATTGGTCTGAGTTGCCACAACATTATTGTTGCTATCAATCCATCTAACAGTTAATGAATTATGTGCTGTGAAATTTTCTGGTGCAACTGTATAATTAACATAAGGAACATTGTTTGAACAATAGCTATTTGCAACTACTGTCATTTTTGGTTCGGTTACGGTAACTTTTACAACATTTGAATCACAGTTATTTGGATTTAATTTCTCGCATATTGTGTATGTCAATTCATACTCTCCTGCAGGTGCATTTGGTGCTAATACAACATTTCCGTCTGCATCTACAGTTAAATATCCTTTTGGATCTGCTTGAGTTACTTTAAGATCTACGTCTGATGGCGTTAATTTATTTCCATCTTTAGTATCATTCTCAAAAACGTTGATTACTTTCTGCGGAATGTTTACTCCAACTGCTGATGGCACTAAATCTTCATTTGCTACAAGATTTCCACCTGTAACTTTTACTACTGTAATTACAGAATCGCAGTTTGTTGGATTTGTGTTTTCGCAGATTTTATATTCTACATTATAATTTGCAGCTGGCGTGTTTGGCGCAACAGTGATGGTGTAATCTGAATTTAAAGTTAATCCTGTCGGAAGCGTTCCCACGATTTCAAACTTAACTTTTCCA
>NZ_QJRH01000059.1 GCF_003254545.1 Flavobacterium tistrianum | reverse complement strand
CCAAGTTGGAGCAGTCGTGTCTTGAATAGTGATTACCTGAGTGAAAACTGTTGAAGTATTATTGCAGACATCTTTTGCGGTCCACGTGTTGGTGTAAGTTCCAGAATTTGCACAAGTTCCAGCGACGAAAGTTCCGCTCACTTTTGTATAGGTTACAGTTCCTCCGCAATTGTCTGTGGCAACAGGAGTTTGATTTTGTGCTGCTGTCAATCCTGCTGCATCACTGCATTGCAAAGTAACATTCAAAGCTGTAGGAGCAGTTGTCCAAGTTGGAGCAGTCGTGTCTTGAATAGTGATCACCTGAGTGAAAACTGTTGAAGTATTATTGCAGACGTCTTTAGCTGTCCAAGTGTTGGTGTAAGTTCCAGCGTTTGCACAAGTTCCAGCGACGAAAGTTCCGCTCACTTTTGTATAGGTTACAGTTCCGCCGCAATTGTCTGTAGCCACTGGAGCTTGATTTTGTGCTGCTGTTAATCCTGCTGCATCGCTGCATTGCAAAGTCACATTTAAGGCTGTTGGAGCAGTTGTCCAAGTTGGAGCAGTTGTGTCCTGAATAGTGATGACCTGAGTGAAAACTGTTGAAGTATTATTGCAAGCGTCTTTGGCAGTCCATGTGTTGGTGTAAGTTCCAGAATTGGCACAGGTTCCAGCAGCGAAAGTTCCGCTCACTTTTGTATAGGTTACAGTTCCTCCGCAATTGTCTGTGGCAACAGGAGCCTGATTTTGTGCTGCTGTCAATCCAGCCGCATCGCTACATTGCAAAGTTACATTCAAAGCTGTTGGGGCAGTTGTCCAAGTTGGAGCCGTTGTGTCGTTAACAGTTACTATTTTTTCACAAGTAGAACTGCATCCATTTAAAGTAGTAGTTAATAATAATTTAAACGTTGTATTACAAGTAGAACCAGCTTTAACAGTTACGTTTTGTAAATTTGTAGCTGATGTGATTGTAGCACCATTCGCAGTTGCAGGAGGTAAAGACCATAAATAGGTCGTCATACCAGCTGGAGCCGCATAAACATTAGAAGAAGATAAACATACCGGACCATCAGTACCAGTAATAGAGCAAGCTGTTGGAGTATTTACCGTTACAGTTGCTTCACTTGTCGCAATATTACTTCCAGAGCATAAACCTGAATTAGAGAATATTGCTCTGAATTTTGTGGTTACTGTTAAATTACCTGTATTGTAAGCTGTTAAACCTGAAGTGCCAGAAATATCTACCCAAGTTGAAAATGGAGCAACAGATGATTGCCATTTAATTACAGTAGAACCGGCATTGAGACCTGTTATGGTTAAAGCAGCACTAGCTCCCGAACATATAGTTGAGTTTGGTCCAACTGTTCCTTTTAGTGGAATTCCAAAAGTAAGTGGAGTATTAGTACATAGACTTGAATTAGGTGAGTTACCACTAACGGAAGCTAATTTTGTAACGTTAATTACGCCAGGATTATTGGGATCACAAATGTTAATTCCTAAGCTTCCAAAAGGAACATTAAACTCTAAAAATGTAGCGCCAGAATTACAATTGGCATTACCTGCCTGAGCAGCAAGACCTGGAGGGATAACATTAGTTTGAGTTTTGACACTACCATTTCCGGTATATAAAGTAAAACCATTTCCGTTAGAATTAATTTCTAAGATATACTCAGCACCAGCCACACTAATGGTTCCTCCAAATGAATCTGAAGTTAATCCTGTTGATGAATTATTATCGGTATCTAAGTACAATCTAAAAAGTGCCGAACCACCATTACCAATGTCCATACCTAATCTTAAAACTTGACTTTGGGTATCAACTTTAGCGTGAATCGTTCCGATGTTACATGTTGAAGAAGGGTTAGCTAATAATACTGTGCTATAAACCGTTCCAGTCGCATATTCATCACCAACTGCACCTGGGCCAGGGCAGTAATTGCCATCATATGTATTTTGAGAATAGCCACTTGTAATAAATATTAAAAGCAACGTAATATAAACGCATTTAATATTCAAATTAATTAAAGTAATGTTTTTCATAATCTCTAATTTTTAATCTTTAGTAAATTTTATTTTGAGATTCTTGAGCTATAATCCGTTTTAATTGATTATAAATTGCCGAGGTTGTTCTTAATAAAAAATTATAATGCTGACTTAAAAAATTGGCTTGTAGAAAAAATGAGCGTTTTTTGTTTCTTTAGTTTTAGGTTAATGTTCAGTAAAATCTCAAGAAGATGGAAAAACTGTTCTATTCATTTTAAATGGGACAAATAGTTTATTAATCACATCGTACATTTCTAACAAAAAAATAACTTACAATTTTGACACTTTTTAGGACCGTTCAAGTGACACTTTTTTATTCTTATAAATTGTTTCTCTGTTTTGTGATATATTTAATATTTTAACAGAATCAAAGTTATATTAGAGTTTTTCTAATATGATTTTTTTATCTGTAACTAACCTAAAAACTCGTTGAAGTGTTGTTTTTTTATAAAAAAATGACTCAAAAACACTTTTTTTTAACCCAAAAAAGTAGAATTTTTTCGTACATTTTTTTGCTTTATTCGTGATATTGAGATTTTTAAAAACGTTTTAAATGATTAATAATCAGGTGTTTGGTTGAAATTTTAAAATATTGTATAATATCGACCAAATACTAATTTTATAGATGAAGTACACAAAATGCAATTTTTGATTTTTTAGAATATTCTATGTGTTAACATTTTGAGGATTATTTATTCTTGTTAAAATTTAGATATAATGTTAACAGAAGTAAAAAAAAGAAAAGGTTTGAAATTTCTTTTGTAAATTAGAACTTAATTAAAAAATGACCTGCAATTCAGGTTTTTAAAATATGCTACTTATGAAAAATCTTATATTAATTCGTCATGCCAAATCTAGTTGGGAAGCACCATTAAAAGATTTCGATCGTCCGTTAATGAAAAGAGGAATTTTAGATGCGCATGATGTTTCATTAAATATTTCAGAGTATCTTCCAAAAACGTATATTATTTGGAGCAGCACTGCCGCGAGAGCCACAGAGACTGCTTTAATTTTTGCGCAAAACATTTCCTATCCATTAGAAAGCATCATTTTTAGAGATGATTTGTACACTTTTGATGAGAAGCAACTCGAAAAAGTTATTAAATCGTGTGATAATAGTCTTGAAAGCGTTATTCTTTTTGGACATAACGAGGCTATTACAAATTTTGTTAATAAATTTGGGGATGTTTTTATAGAAAATGTACCAACTTCAGGCTTTGTTTCGTTACAGTTTGATGCCGATAGTTGGGACACGATCTATAAAGGCAAAACACATAAAACTATTTTCCCCAAAGATTTAAAATAATTACAGTGTACGAACAGAAATATATCGATAGAGAAAAAAGCTGGTTAGCGTTTAATGCAAGAGTACTTCAAGAAGCAGCAGACAATACAGTTCCACTTTTAGACAGACTGCGTTTTGTTGGAATTTTTTCAAACAACTTAGACGAATTTTTTAGAGTTCGGTACGCGGCCATTCGACGATTAAGTCTCTCAGGTATTTCTGGCGAAAAGTATTTAGGAGGTATTTCTGCCCACCAATTAATTAAAGATATTACCGAAATCGTAATTCAACAGCAATCTGAAAGTTTACGTATTCTAGGAAATATTGAAGCTGAGCTAGAATCAGAAAATATTTTTATTATCAACGAAACTCAGATTACACCAAAACAAGAGTGTTTCTTAAAAGACTTTTATACTCAAAAATTAAGTCCGGAATTGGTAACCATCATTTTAAATGATTTAGCTGTTTTTCCAATTCTAAAAGATACTTTAGGATATTTGGCAGTTCGTTTAGAATTAGCCAATGATGAGGTTCGTTATGCTTTAATTGAAATTCCAAAAAACATCAACAGATTTGTTGTGCTTCCTTCTGAAGACGAAAAACAATATGTTATTTTAATTGACGATGTTATTCGTTTCAAACTGAAAAACATCTTTAATATATTTGATTACAAGAGCGTTTCTGCTCACATGATCAAAATTACTCGTGATGCGCAATTGGATATAGATAGTGATTTGAGTAAAAGTATGCTTGAGAAAATCGCTTCGTCTGTAAAAGATCGCCGAATCGGAGAACCTGTTCGTTTTATTTACGATAATTTAATTGAAGAAGATACCCTGCAATTTTTCTTAGATAAAATGAAAATTGTAGAAACAGATAGTATAATCCCTGGAGGAAGATATCATAACCGTCGCGATTATATGAGTTTTCCAAACCTTGGCAGATACGATTTATTGTATAAGCCAAACGAACCGCTGCCAGTTCCAGGTTTGAGTTTGGAAGGAAGTATTCTAGAAAAAATCTCTAAAAAAGATTATCTAGTGCACGCACCTTATCAGTCATTTTCATATTTAACGAAGTTTTTGCGTGAAGCCGCTTTAGATCCAAAAGTAACAAGCATTAAAATTACCTTATATCGTTTAGCTAAAAACTCGCAAATCATCAGTTCACTGATAAACGCAGCTAAAAACGGTAAAAGAGTAGTAGTTCAAATTGAACTTCAAGCACGTTTTGATGAAGCTTCAAATATTTCGTATGCAGAACAAATGCAGACAGAAGGAATCGAGCTTATTTTTGGTATTAAAGGACTTAAAGTGCATAGTAAAATTTGTGTGATCGAAAGATTGGAAGAAGGTAAAAACCGTCGTTACGGATTCATTTCGACTGGAAACTTCAACGAATCGACAGCAAAAATTTATACCGATGTAACGCTTTTTACTTGCCACCAAGGAATTTTAAAAGACACATCCAAAATATTTGAGTTTTTTGATATCAATTATAGAGTGCACAGATACAAACATTTAATTGTATCGCCTCACTATACAAGAACTAAATTCATCAAACTAATTGATCGTGAAATTCTTCATGCGCTTGCTGGAAGAAAAACGCACATAAAGCTGAAAATGAATAGTTTATCTGATTTTAAAATGATCGATAAATTATATGAAGCAAGTAATGCAGGAGTAAAAATTCAGCTTCAGGTAAGGGGAATTTGTTCTCTAATTCCGGGAATTCCAGGAATGAGCGAAAACATCGAAGCTATAAGTATCGTGGATAATTACTTGGAACATTCAAGAGTTTATATTTTCGGAAATGCTGGTCTGACCGAAGTTTACATTTCGTCTGCCGATTTCATGACTAGAAATCTAGACGGAAGAGTCGAAGTAACCTGTCCGATTTATGATCTTGAAATCAAAAAAGAACTGATTGATAATTTCAATATTGCGTGGAAAGGAAACGTAAAAGTGAGATATCACTCTTATAAATTAGATAATAAATATAAGCCCAAAAATCATCATGCCCCATTTAGAGCACAATTTGAAACCTATAAATATTATCAGAACAAAGTAGCCATACTTGAAGAGGTTCCTCAAAAAGTAAATTAATAATAAATACCAATTTTCAAAATCATAAAGTGAGCATGATTAATATTAGGAAGTTTGCAGCGATAGATATCGGTTCAAATGCCATGAGGCTTTTGATCGCTAACGTTGTAGAACAAGAAGGCAAAGAACCGCAGTTTAACAAAAGTTCCCTTGTTCGTGTGCCAATTCGTTTAGGACAAGACGCCTTCACGGTTGGAGAAATTTCACCAGAAAATATAGATCGAATGGTAGATGCTATGAAAGCATTCAACCTTTTGATGAAAGTACATAAAGTAGAGCGTTATATGGCATTTGCAACTTCTGCAATGCGCGAAGCCTATAATGCAAAAGAAGTTGTGGCTTTAATTAAGAAAAAAGCTGACATTAAAATAGAAATTATCGATGGTAAAAAAGAAGCAGCAATTATTGCTTCTACAGATTTGCATCATTTAATTAAATCTGACGAAACCTATCTTTTTGTGGATGTTGGAGGTGGAAGTACCGAGTTTACGTTATTCTCTGACGGAAAAATGATTACTTCAAGATCTTTCAAAGCAGGAACCGTTCGTTTATTGAACAACATGGTTCATGATTCAGTTTGGGATGAAATCGAAAAATGGATTAAAACCAACACGGCAGATTATGATGAGGTAACGCTGATTGGTTCTGGAGGGAACATTAATAAGCTGTTTAAAATGTCTGGTAAGCAGCAGGAAAAACCGCTTTCGTACATTTATGTTAACTCGCAATATGCATTTTTAAATTCATTGACATATGAACAGAGAATTGCCGAATTGGGTCTAAACTCCGACCGTGCCGACGTAATTATCCATGCGACTCGTATTTATCTAAATGCGATGAAATGGAGTGGCGCGCGCCAGATTTATGTTCCTAAAATTGGACTTTCTGATGGTATCGTAAAAGCAATGTATTACGGTAAAATTTAATATTATATTTTTTAAATGAACAAAGGCAGATTAGAAGCTTTTAGTGATGGCGTTTTGGCAATCATTATAACGATTATGATTCTGGAAATTAAAGCGCCAGAAGGGCATCAATTTACAGATCTAAAACCGCTTATTCCGAAGTTTTTGAGCTATATTTTAAGTTTTATATACGTTGGAATATACTGGAACAACCATCACTATTTACTTCATAGTTTATCAAGAGTAAACGGAAAAGTATTATGGAGCAATCTGCACTTTTTGTTTTGGCTGTCTTTAATTCCTGTTTCCACCGCTTGGATGGGAGAACATAATTTTGAAAAAGCAGCTATGACAATGTACGGAGTTGTATTGCTTCTTTCTGCGATCTCGTATATTATTTTGCAATACACTATTATGTGCAGCGAAGGAAAGAATTCTGCTTTGAGAAACGCACTTAAAAAAGATTTTAAAGGTAAAATATCTTTAGTTTTATATGTAATAGGAATTGTTACTGCATTTTACAACCAGTGGATTTCTGGTGCAGCTTATTTTACAGTTGCAATGTTATGGCTTATTCCTGATAAAAGAATTGAGCGCGTTTTTGACTCAAGAGATTAATTTCGCCTAAAATGAAATCCGTATTTCAATCCATTCAGCTTATACCGCAAAGTGAATTAGATCAGTTAGATGATTTAATTATCACACACAAACTCAAAAAAGGAGAGTTATTATTAAAAGAAAATCAGATTAGTAAAGAAATCTACTTTATTAAAAAAGGCATTTTGCGTTCTTTTTTTTTCAACCATCAAGGAGATGAAATCACCAATTGTTTTGCTTTTGAAAATGAATTTATGGCTTCATTTTCAAGTTTTATAACGCAGAACGTTGCCGAAGAAAATATTCAGGCTCTGGCAGATACAGAGCTAGAAGTTTTAAGCCGTGAAGGATTATTCAAGCTTTATGAATTAGGCGCACATTGGCAAGAAATTGGACGTAAATTGACCGAAATGGAATATGTAACGCTTCAAAAACGCATGATTTCATTTCAGAAATTATCGGGAACAGAGCGCTATGAAGAACTTTATAAAAACCATCAGAAATATTTGCAGTTAATTCCGCTTCAGTATTTAGCCTCTTACTTAGGCGTTACCCCAAGGCATTTAAGCCGAATCCGTAAAGCTATTTTATAGGACATTTGTCTAGTTGTCTTAAGATATTGCCTCATTATTTTTGCTGAAAACAATATATATAATGAGAAAAAATATTTTAGTAATCGGAGGAACCGGATTGGTTGGAAAAGTTATATTGCGTATTCTAGAAGCAAGAAATCCCGATTTTAACCTTTTTATCGGCAGCCGCCAATCGGGAAAAAATGCTAACAATCTTGTTATTGATGTAACCAATTCAAAAACTTTTGATGCTATTACAGATAACAAAATTGACCTGATTGTATTATGTACAAAAGACGGCAATAATGAAGTTTTACAGTTTGCAATAAAAAACAAAGTCGATTATATAGATATTACAAAACCAACTCCAGAGTTAACCATTGCTTATGATTTAGCCAGAACAATGCTAAATGTGCAAAGCCGAATTGTTTTCAGTTCTGGATGGATGGGGGGAATTGTGCCTAGCTTGATTGATTTTACGGAATCTGACAAAACTAAAATTCAGGAAACGGGTATTTATATATACTATTCTGTTAAAGACTTGGCAGGTAAAAGTTCGGCCAATTTTTTAGCTGAAAATGTATGCAAACCATTTCTAACTTATAAAAATGACAAACCGTTAAGAGTCAAACATTTTCTAGATTCTGAGAGGTTTAATTTTTCATTCGGAATAGGAGATCGTCAGGTTTATAATCTAGATGTTCCGGATTTGTTTATTTTAAACCAGATAGAAAAAATTCCAACAGTGTGTGTTAAGATGACGTACAATTCTAAGTTTATAACCCGCTTAATGGGATATTTTCAATCGCTTAAAATTTTCAATATCATGCTTTTGAGAGAAAGACAATTGTTGTTTGGTTCTAGTGGAAACGGTGATCAGACTGTTTTTGAAGTGATAATTAAAACTCAAAATACAACCAGACGAATTAGTTTGCAAAGTTTAAAAGGTCAAGCCGAGTTAACTGCATTTTCTACTGTTTTGCATATTGAGAAAATGCTGCATGAGTCTTTGTCTGGCGGAGTTTATTTTAGTCATCAGATACATTCCTCGAAAGAAGTTTATGAAGCATTAAATAGTTACAGTACATTCAATCTTAAAATTGACAATTAGCATTATGAAAAAAATACTGATTATAAACGGACATCCCAATGCGGAAAGTTTCAATTTCGGAATCGCAGAAGCTTATGAAAATGGAGCCATTTTTTCGGGTGCTGAAGTAGAAACGATTACAATTGCCAATTTAAAATTCAATCCAAATTTGCAGTTTGGGTATCAAAAACGTACTGAGTTAGAACCAGATTTGCTAGAATCTTGGGAGAAAATAAAAAGAGCCGATCACTTGGTTTGGATTCATCCTGTTTGGTGGGGTGGGCTCCCAGCGATAATGAAAGGTTTTTTGGACCGATTATTTTTACCTGGAATGGCTTTTCGATACCGAGAAAACTCTGTTTGGTGGGACAAATTGCTTAAAGGTAAAACAGCTCACATCATTACAACGTTAGATCAGCCAGGCTGGTATTATAGATTAATGTTCGGCAGACCAAGCGTTAATCAATTAAAAAAATCTACTTTGGAATTCTGTGGGGTAAAACCGGTCAAAGTAAGTTATGTTGGAATTATAAAAACCTCTAACGAAAAACAAAGAAAAAAATGGCTCGAAAAAATCTATAATTACGGATTGCAAAATAAATAGCGACAATCTAAGAAATAAGCGAATAAAGAAGCAATTTTATGAATTTGCAAAGTATTCATAAAGAAAAGAATAAGAAAAAAATATCGTAATTCGCGATGAAAAAATATTAAGAAGGAAGATCCAATCCAAATGTAGAACGCAAAAGTTCAATGTTTGGATTGATTTCTAAGAAGCGATTGTATCGATCTTGATCGTTAAGGGCTCTTACTGTTTTAATTTCTTCGTTTACAATTACTTCAATCGTAATGTCATGATTGTGTAAATGTCCTTTTAAATACCCTAATAATCCATTTATTTGGTTTTCAAAATCTAGTTTTGAACCTTCATTTGGCAACTCATAATAAATTGTTGTACCATCCAGAGTAGGATCACTAATCAATAGAATTGATTCCATGATCTTAAGTCCTTTTTGGCCTAAACGTTCCGCGTATTTGTTCCAATGCAGACGCATATCGGTTTCGTTAAATTCTTCAGTTAGAAAAACAGTAGTAGGCTTAACGTACGATTTGCTATTTGCTTCCATTTCTTTTTTCTTGCGGATACTAGCAAGAGAAAAAGCAGAAACTTTAGGTCCGCTATTAGCTTCTGTTTTTGGAGCTTCTGGAGTTTGAACTTTGGGAGTTTCGGTAGGAGCTTGAACTGTATTTTGGGTATTTACAGATGCGGCATTATTTTTTTCTTCCGAATTTGGAATTTGGGATTTTGTATTTGGATTTTCCTTACTCGGACTTTGAACTTCAACAATAGAATAACCTCCATTTTTAAAGTAAACGGGCGGAATTATGAATTGCTCAACTTTTTTTTTTCTCCATCAAAGTTGATAGAGGCCAATTGCATCAAGCATAATTCAACTAAAAGTCGCTGATTCTGGCTTAATTTGTATTTTAAATCGCAGTCGTTTGCAATGTCAATTCCTTTAAGTAAAAACTCTTGAGAACATTTTTGAGATTGAACTGCATACATTTGCTGCGCTTGTTCACCAACTTCTAATAAAGCAATAGTAGAAGGTGTTTTGCTCACTAATAAATCTCTGAAATGAGAAGCTAAACCAGCAATAAAATGATGTCCATCAAAACCTTTAGCTAAGATATCATTGTATGCCAATAAAAGTTTCGGAATCTCATTTTCCAAAAGTAAATCGGTAATCGAAATGTAAGTTTCGTAATCTAGAACGTTTAGGTTCTCGGTTACAGCTTGACGCGTCAAATTTGTTCCGCAATACGAAACTACACGGTCAAAAATAGATAAAGCATCACGCATGGCTCCATCTGCTTTTTGAGCAATAATGTGCAATGCATCATCTTCAAAAACGATTCCCTGACTTTCAGCTACATCTGCTAAATGTTCTTTAGCATCTTTTACTGTAATTCTTTTGAAATCAAAAATTTGGCAACGAGATAAAATCGTTGGAAGAATTTTGTGTTTTTCTGTTGTTGCTAAAATGAAAATAGCATGTTTTGGCGGTTCTTCTAATGTTTTAAGGAAAGCATTAAAAGCAGCCGAAGACAACATATGGACCTCGTCAATGATATATACTTTGTATTGTCCAGTTTGTGGCGGGATTCGAACCTGATCGATAAGGTTACGAATATCATCAACAGAGTTGTTTGAAGCAGCATCTAGCTCAAAAACGTTAAATGCAAAATCTTCGGTAGGATCATCATATCCAGGCTGATTTATTTTTCGAGCCAAGATACGGGCGCAGGTAGTTTTACCAACCCCACGCGGTCCTGTAAATAAAAGAGCAGACGCTAAGTGATTGGTTTCAATAGCATTCAACAAAGTGTTGGTAATGGCTTTTTGCCCCACAACATCCTTAAAGGTCTGCGGGCGATATTTTCTTGCCGATACTACAAATTGTTCCATATTCTCTTTTATTGGATAGCAAATATATGACTTTTGTTTCGTTGTTTAAAACCGATTTTAGTTATTTAGAGAAATTCTTTTTCCTCAAAATAACAAAGAGTAAAATAAGAAATAATACGATGTTGACAATCAAAGCAATGATAATATATTGACTATAGCATTCTATTTTTGATTGCTGTTCTTTTTCTAAATTTTGATTTTCAAAAGTTTTATATGCTCTAAGTTTTTCTAGATGATAAATCCAATCTTGTATATTTTGATTTTCGTATTTTAGTTCCCAGACGTAATTTGATAATAAATTTACTTTTTCATCTTTTGAAATTAATAGATGATCTTTTGGAGGTGGTGGAGGGAGGAAGTAATTTTGATATGGCTTGAATCCCATACTTGGTGAACAACCGCTTATGTCAATAATAGTTTTATCTTTTTTAAAATCGGCATAAATAATCCAAAGTTGTTTTTGGATTGGTAAAATAGAACAACTAGTAAATTCTTTCCCTTTAATATATTGAGAATTGTATTTTCCTTTGAATAATTCTATAATTCTAAAAGTAAAAGTTCTTTTTATTGAATCCACTTTTATGACTTCTCCGTAGAATACAATTTCAGATTGATTTAACCCTTTTTCGATCATATTTTCTTTGTCAATAGGCATGCATTCACAAGAAAAAGAATAATTAGGGAAGTAAATAAATATAAAAAAGAGAAGAGGGCTAAACTTCATAAGTTAGATTTTAAATACAATAATAATAAATTTTTGTAATAAAAAATGCACTATTTTTAATCCGAAACTAAAATAACTTTATTTAAAAAACATAATTTTTTTTATAATTCATGAACGCAAAACAAATTGTCAGATTAAGTAATATTATTGGTATTGCTTCTATACTTTTATTGGTGTATTGGGTTTTTACATTTATTGTAATTGAGGTTTTCGGACTAAAGGTTTTTAGAGAAAACATGACCGAAAGCTTTTATTTAAGCATACTTGGAATCCTTGCTCTTATGGCTGGATCTCTAATAGTGAATCTCATGTTTAATTTGACAAGAATTGCCGAAAGAAAAAATGAAGATGAAGTCAACACCAAATCAAACCGACGCAAGTTTGCTGTTCTGCTTTTAATTTTTCCATTAATTCTAAGTATACTTTTTGGCGGTGATTATCTGACTTCTGCCAAAAAGGAAAAAATGCTAATTGATTCTGCAAAATCAATCATAGAATCAAATAAGTCAAATAGTGATAAACTTCTAAATTATACTTTTTCTAAAGCGTATATCAAGGAAACCACTGGTATTTTAAGAGTTTTGTCTGAAACAGACAATAACTTTCCAAGTGTTACCTTAATAGTGAAAGATTCGATTAAGGATTCGCCTGTTTTTCTAGGTTTTAATGCTTATTATGATGAAATTTTGGAAGCAAATGATAGTATACAGCCTAAGAAAGTAAATTATATTTATAAGACAACTAAAGAAGAAAGAGCTTATTTGAATGAGGTTTTTGATAAAAACAATGATGAATTATGCTATAGTTCGAGAAAAGGAAATTATGAATTGTTTTACCCATATAAAAAAAATGGAAAAACGATTATTATTTATTTTTCTGAACAGCAGCGTTATGGTAAAATAGGAAGCTGATAAACTTGCATAATATGAGGAAGTATTTTCTACTAATAATTTTGCTTGCAGCGTTTGCTGTAAAAGCGCAAAAAACTCAAACGAGTCCAATTTATCAATTGCGAATCTATGAGATTTTCGAAAGCAATAAAAAAGAATTTCATGAGCGTTTTCGCGACAATGCCATGCGTATTATGAAGAAATACAATTTTAAGATTATTTCTATTTACGAATCAAAATCAGATAAGAAAACCGAGTTTGTCTATTTTCTGGAATGGCCGGATGAAGCAAAAATGAAAAAAGCTTGGGAAGATTTTAGAAAAGATCAGGAATGGATTGATATTAAAAAACGATATACCGAAAAATATGGCGATGTTGTGGGGAATATCGAAGATCGAGTTTTGAATAAACTTGATTATTCGCCTAATTAGGATGGTTTTAAAGTTAAAATAGTAATAATATGGATATTTCAATTTATAGAGAAGAAATTAAAAAGCTGAAGCCATTAATGGATTCTAAGTTTAAGTATAATATTAACAAATGGAGCAAGTTAAATCCTGATTTTGTAAGTCATGTAAATGAGTTTGAAAATTTAGATATTTCAAGGCATGATGTCATTTATGCATTTAGAGAATATTATTCTAATAAAATTAGATGGGAAAAACCTTTCCTTCTCACAATGATTTGGGGATTCGCAGATACTGGGTATGGAACATTTCGAACAAATAATTATATTACTGAAAAAGATAATCAAAATAAAATTAGGAAATCATTTGATGCTGTGAGAGATAATGATTTAGAATTGGCATATAAAATTTTAAAATCAATTAAAGGTCTTAATATAAGTTATATTTCAAAGATTTTATATTTTGCAACAAGAGCTTGTGATTATAGCGAATATGCACTGATTTATGATATTAGAGTAGCAAGATCACTTATAAAATTGACAACTTTGCCTGAGATTTTTGAAATTGTGGAAATAAACCCTTCATCTAAATTCTCTCATTATAAAATTTATAATTCTTTGATGCATAGATATGCTAATGAATTAGATTTTGAAGCAGAATCATTGGAAATGTTTCTTTTTAATCTTAAGTGATATAAACTTAATCTTAATTATGAAAGCAAAAGAAAGCGAATTAGCTATTTTAAAGAAAGCAATCCAAGATGGTCTTGAGAGTGGAAGAGCGGAAAGCTTTAGTTCTAAAAAGCATCTTGAAAACTTGAAGCTGTCCAGGAATGCTAGAAAATAGATGCAAATTAAGTTCCTACTGAAAAACTTATAAAACTCACCACAACATCATATAATCTTTTGATACTTAATCTTTTTAATTTTAAAAATGTAAACTATTAAAAAGAGAGTATTATGAAAATGAGATCCATTTTATTAGGAATGAGCCTTAGTATTGCTTTGGTGTCGTGCAAACCGAGCGATGCTGATATTGAAAAAGCAATCAGTGAAAAATTAAATGATCCAGATATCCAAGTTGCAGTTCATGAAGGCGTGGCTACAATTACAGGTGTTTGTGATGACGAAATTTTCAAAAAAAATATTGAAAAAAGTGTAAGGGCAACCAAAGGTGTTAAATCTGTGGTAAATACTTGCGAATTGGCAAGAGCCAATCAAGAACCAGCTGCCGCTACGGTTGTTATTAATTCTGATACAGATTTTGATAAATCGGTTAGTAAGGTTGTAGATGCTTACGATGGCGTAAGTGCTACAGTTGTAGGTGGCGTTGTGACGCTTTCGGGTGAAATTAAAAGAGACAAGTTACAGCCTTTAATGCAAAGCATTCACGAATTACATCCTAAGAAAGTTGACAATAAATTAATCATTAAATAAAAGATGTTATGAGTTTACAAGATAAATACAGAGAAGTGACCAATTTAGCATCTGAATTAGGAATCGAAAATTTGCAGGTAAGAGAACAAGATAATGTGTTATACATTGACGGAACAGCAAAATCGGCAGCAGATAAAGATAAACTTTGGAATGCTTATGAAAAATTGGATCCAGAATATAGATCGGCAGATGTAGTTATGAACATACAAGTAGAAGAAGGCGTTTCTAGAGAATATACAGTTGAAGTGGGAGATTCTCTTTCGAAGATTGGAAAAGCGTATGGAGTTTCTTGGCAGGATATTTTTGAAGCGAATAAAGATATTATTTCGAATCCTGATTTAATTCAGCCAGGCTGGAAATTGAAAATACCGACACCCTAAAATTGACAAATTCCAATAAAAAAAATCCAAATTCCAATTTTGCATTAATACAATTGGAATTTGGATTTTTTTATTTTCAAGCTCTGGATTGGATTTTAAAAATTACCTTCCCCTAATGCTTAAATCAAATAAAAACTGTGCTGTTTCCTGATCTGAATCGGCTGAGAAACCAGCAACATAAACTCCTTTTTTGCCCGTAGTCGACTTAATTCCGTATACAACTGCCTCATCCGCTGGGTCTGACTCACCCTCGTATCGATACACATGAACAATTTCAAATTTCTCAGGATTCTTCTTAATCGCATCAGCATTTCGATTAAAATCGCACGTAAATCCTTTCTCATTCAATTGATCTAAAGCCTTTGAAACAGTTGCGTAATGATACATTCTTTTCATGATAAACTGTATTTAAAATTATAGATTTCTAAAGATAACTATTTTAAAATTAAAAAGTTATGATGAAACTCATAAAATAGGAAATTTAAAATCATTATTGTTAGTTCTTAAATCGTTACTTTTGCAGTGCAGACCGCCTTATCGTCGTCCCGTCCCGATAGCTATCGGGATCGGGAGGGAGGAAAGTCCGGACACCATAGAGAAGCATAGCGGGTAACGCCCGTCGGTTCCGAAAGGGATTAGGACAAGTGCAGCAGAAAGTATGTACAGGTAATGCTGTAGTGAAACCAGGTAAACTCTATGCGGTGAAATACCAAGTATATCGGCATTTAAGGGCTTCTCGTTCGTTGCCGAAGGGTAGGTAGATTGAGTCCCGAAGCAATTCGGGATCTAGATAAATGATAAGGTATTGTCTCCTTGCAAAATGAGACAAGAACAGAATCCGGCTTACAGGTCTGCATTTTTTATATATTTGTGAACTATCTAACTTATCCTCATGAATATTACGACTCCAAACCCTTCTTCAAAAGCTAAAAAAAGTCTTTTTCGAACTGTTGTAACCAATCTTACATTTTGGGTTTTAATTGCTATTATTTCGGGCGTTTTGCTTGGACATTTTTCTCCTGAAAATGGTGTGAAAATGGAGTTTCTTGGCAAGAAGTTTATTCAGCTTATTTCTCTTTTTATAGGTCCAATTATTTTCTTGACAATCGTTTTGGGAATTTCTGGAATGGGAAACTTAAAAAAAGTGGGTAGAATTGGCGTTAAAGCTTTAACTTATTTCGAAATGGTCTCCACAGTTGCTCTTGCAATTGGTGTGGCTGTTGCTTATATATTTAAACCAGGAAAAATAGATAAATCGGGACTTACTTTTGGCGATGCAAGCCAATATACAAATGGAGCAGCAAAAGATTTTTCTTGGTTACAGTTTTTCTTATCCAATTTTACATTACAGGTTTTATTGGCCGCTATTATATGCGGAATCGCTCTGAACTTTTATAAGAAAAGAGAGCAGACTATTTTGGTTTTAGAACGCTTTTCGAAAGTCGTTTTTACTGCTTTAAAATATGTTATGTATCTAGCTCCAATCGGTGCTTTTGGCGGAATGGCTTACACGATTGGAAAATTTGGTTTAGCAACTTTGATTCCTCTTGGAAAACTGATGCTTTGTGTTTATCTGACGATGGCATTATTTGTCTTTTTGGTTTTGGGAAGTATATTGAGATATTATAAAATAAGCATTCTTTCAATTTTAAAATACATTAAAGAAGAACTTTTGCTAGTTCTCGGAACTTCATCTTCAGAAGCTGCTTTGCCAAGTATTATGGTAAAATTGGAGAGAATGGGCTGTAGTAAATCGGTTGTTGGATTGGTTATTCCGACT
This sequence comes from Flavobacterium tistrianum, assembly GCF_003254545.1. Taxonomy (GTDB): domain Bacteria; phylum Bacteroidota; class Bacteroidia; order Flavobacteriales; family Flavobacteriaceae; genus Flavobacterium; species Flavobacterium tistrianum. The sequence continues at coordinate 85,973 of NZ_QJRH01000059.1, read as the reverse complement.
GGTTATTCTTTTAATCTTGACGGAACTTCGATTTATCTTTCTATGTCGGTGCTTTTCATTGCGCAACTTTACGACGTACATTTAACCTTTTTTGAAATCATGACCGTTATCGGAATTCTGATGATTACTTCGAAAGGTGCGGCGGGCGTAACAGGAAGCGGATTTATTGTTTTAGCATCGACTTTAACCGCTTTGCATAAAATTCCAGTTGAAGGTTTAGCATTTCTATTGGGCGTAGATAAATTTATGAGCGAAGCCAGAGCGATTACCAATTTAATAGGAAACACAGTCGCGACGATCATAATTTCTAAAACAGAAAGAGATTTTGTAGAGTTGAATCTTGATCCTTTATTAGAATGATTTTGCCACAAAGGCGCTAGGGCGCAAAGTTTTTGTTTTTCTTTGAGTTTAAAATTGCTCGCAAAGTCGCGGAGCCGCAATGTTTTTTTGAGTTGACTCTAGCTTTAGCTGGAGTTTAGGGTGAATTAAATTTTAAAGGCTTTAGCCAAACAGCTTCTAGTATGGCTAAAGCCCTTGTCCTTCGTTAATTTGTTAACATCCAGCTAAAGCTGGACGCTATTCAAATTAATTTTATAAATAAACTTTGCGACTCCGCGACTTTGCGAGATTAAAAAACTTCGTGCCTTAGCGCCTTCGTGGCAAAAAAAAACTACGATTCGTCTTTTGTTGTTCGCACCAAGCTAATTCCCGACATGAAAAAGACGATTCCTAATATTCCGTAAATAATAAGCGATTTTATATCTCTGGTTTCTCCAGATGTGCCGGCAAAAATAACGGCCGTATAAATAAGTCCTACTATTCCGAGGATTGTAAGCAATCCACCGAAAAATCTTTTTAGGTTCATGATTGTTAGATTTAAAAGTTCTCTAACAAAGTTAAATTTCGATAAGTTAATTGTTGTTACACAATTGTTTATGAGGAATTATATGATTTACAGGATTTTATTTTTCTATTTTAAATTCCAATCCGATGTTTCGAACACTTTCTATTTTAATATTTGGATCTGAATTAAAATATTTTCTCAATCTGCTGATAAAAACATCCATGCTTCGCCCTGAGAAATAATCGTCTTTTTTCCAGATTGACATTAAAATCTGATCTCTTTTTAATAGCTGATTATGATTCAGATATAAATACTCAATAAGAGAAGCTTCCATTTCTGTTAGCTGCTGAACATGATTTTTATTATTAAGAGTTAAGCGTTCGTTATCAAAAATATACGAACCAATTTCGATGATATTATTTCCTTCTAACGTTCTTTTCTGTTCAATTCTTTTTAAAATATTCTGCAAGCGAAGAACCAGTTCATCCACTTCAAAAGGTTTTGCGATGTAGTCGTCTGCACCAAGTTTCAAGCCGATGATTTTGTCTTCTTTCAGCTTTCTTGCCGTTAGAAAAATAAAAGGAATTTCAGGATTGATGGTAATGATTTTTTCAGCTAATGAAAACCCGTCCATTTTGGGCATCATTACATCAAAAATACAAATATCAAAAACCTGATTTTTAAAATAGTCTAAAGCTATTTCGCCATTTTCTGCCCAGATTACTTCAAATTGATGCAATTCTAGGTATTGTTTTAAAATCGCCGCAAAGTCAAAATCGTCTTCGGCTAAAAGTAATCTTTTCAAAATAAGGGAATTAAACTTTTAATAAAATAGTAAACTGAGTTCCTTTTCCTAAATCGCTAATAACGTTTACAGAACCCTGATGCGCTTTTACGATTTGATCAACATAATACAATCCTAAACCTAAGCCTTTTGTATTGTGCAGGTTTCCTTGTTCTACGCGATAAAATTTCTCAAAAAGAAAAGCTTGTTTATTTTTGGCAATTCCAATTCCGTCATCTTCAAAACTAATAGAGAATTGCTTTTCCACAATTTTCGTTTTTACAGTAATCGTGTTAGAACCATATTTTACAGCATTTTCAAGAACATTCAAGAAAGCAGTTGTTAAATGAAATTTATCTAAAACTAGAATGGTTTTCGCTGTTTGAAAATCGGTTTTTAGGTTGATTTTTGGAAAAGTAATTTTAAAATCATTGACAATAGAAAACAAGAAATCTTCGGCATCGATTTTTTCCTTTTGCAATTCAATTTCATTTTCTGCTAAAGAATTGGCCATAACCTGATCAATTAAATTTTGCAGACGGTTATTCTGGCGTGAAATTGTACTCACAATGGCGTTGAAATTTTCTTCGTTTTCACGAATGCTTTTCTGCGCCAAAATCTTTGTCGAAATTCCTAATGTTGCCAAAGGAGTTTTAAGTTCGTGTGTAATGTTATTGATAAAATCGGTTTTTACATCACTTACTTTTTTCTGTTTAATTAAAGCTTTTAAGGCAATTACAAAAAGCGTAATTAAAGTCAGAATTGATAATAAAGACAGAATAAGAATGAAAGTCATTCGTCTCAAAATAATCATTTCCCAATCAATTACAGAAACATACATAGAATCTTCTGTAAGCAATTGGTATTCCTGATTTTCAAACGTTCCGTTGGTTGTTCCAACATAATTTCTAACTAAAAAAGCATGATCTAAAGACGCTAGATTTCCGTACAATTTATTTTGGATAAAAGGCTTTTCTGAGAAAATCGTATCGGCTTTTTTAGCACTTTGATACAGAATAAATTTATTGAGGACAATCGCAAAATCAATTTTAAAATTAGGCAAATCTCTTTCAAATTTTCGCTGAATTTCTTGTGTTACAGCATTCTTATATTCATTTTTTAAAACACCAATTTTGATATCCAGTTTAGTGTTTTTCCCTTTTATGTATTTTTCAGAAAGACTTTTGTAAAGCGCTTCTTTTTTTGCCACAAAAGCTGAGTCAATATCACTGTAGTTGTTCGAAATCTGAGCAATTTCATTTTTAATCTGCGTATGGAACTGTGCCACTTTATATTCGTAGGCTGTTTTTACCAAATAACATTGCACGGTCATAAGCACGATGAGCGCAATGACAGAAAATGCGATTAATAAATTGATTCTTTGTTTCATACTCATTCGGAATTCTGTTTCAAAAATACGTGCTTTTACCATACAAATGGCAGATTAACTCTCCATTAACCTACGATTAACTTTCACAACCAGGTTTTCAAAGCATTTTTGCAGCAACACTAATCAATTTAAAATGAATATTTATTTGCCTTTAAAACTTCTTATTACACTTTTACTTTTTTGTCCTTCCTATATTGCTAATGCACAGAGTGTAACGCCAAAAGATTCAATTTCAAATCAATTAGACGAAATTGTCATCAGTCAGGAGAAAAAGACTTTTACAAATTCAAACGGAAATATAAAAGTTGACGTTGCCAATTCGGTTTACAATTCAATTCCAAATCCTGTGGATTTACTTTCAAAACTGCCAACTGTTCTAGTAAGTGCAGATCGTGAAAATATCTCTGTAGTTGGAAAAGGAACACCGTTGATTTATATTGATAACCAGAGAGTAGGAATGAACGAACTGAACGCTCTGGCTGTGAGCGACATCAAAACAATTGAAATCATTCAAAATCCATCTTCAAAATACGAAGCAGAAGGCCGTGCGGTAATTTTAATTACAAGAAAACTAAGCAGAAAAGAAGGTTTTAAAACTGATATTTCTGAAACGGCTTCGTTCAAAAGAAATTACAATAATTATTTAGGATTCAATTCGAGTTTCAAAAAAAATAAAGTGGAATGGAAAGCCAATTTTAATTACAACCGTTTAAATCCTTGGGAAAATCACAGTATTGCATATCAGATTCCGCAGGCAGCAATTATTTCAGATTATGATGTTTCTGCTACTACTTACAGAAATCAATATGTTTTTGGTGGAGGAATATTTTACAAAATAAATGAAGAAGATTATTTGTCTATCAATGTAAATGGCAAAAGGCAAGGTGATACTTTCGGCATTAACACGTTTACATTTAATCAGAATAAAGATGAAATAAATAATGTTTTTACTTTTAGCGATAATGCAAGCGATAAGAATTTCATTAATTCAATTACAAATTATTCAAAGAAAATAGAAGCTATCAATACCAAATTGTTTGCTGGTTTTCAAGTTTCAAATTTTAATCAGCATTTGTGGAGTTTGGTTCAAAATAGTTTTAATGAAAACGCATTGGAGTTGTCTCAAAACCGCGATCAAAAGTTTAATGTGGATGTTTTTTCAGGGCGAGTTAATTTAGAAAAAAAGTTCAAAAATGAAATGAACTGGGAGTACGGCGGACTTTATTCGGCTGCAAAATCTCGATCAGATTATGATGTTTTTGATTATCAGCAAAATTATAATACAGTTTTCAGTTATAATTTTAGAGAAGAAAATTTAGCTGCTTATTCTCAGCTTTCGGGAAAAATTAAGAAGGTAGATTTTTCGATAGGATTACGACTAGAAAACACCAAAGTAAGCGGAAAATACAGTACAGAACAAGAAGCTTCAATCGATAAAAATTACGCTAACTTATTCCCAAAAGCGCAGTTTTCTTTTTCAATAGACAGCACAAAATCTATAAGTTTCGATTATTCTAAAAGTGTTTCAAGACCCAATTATTCTTCTTTGAGTATGATCGCGACTTATATAAATCCGTATTTTATTTATGGAAGCAACATCAATTTGGGACCAACATTTATGGATGTAATTTCTACCGCTTTTCAGTATAACGATAAATCTTTAAAATTGACTTTATATCAAAATAAAAACCCCGTTTACCAAGATTTTGTTTTTGACAGTCAAGGAAATATTTTAACTTTTACAGAGAAAAACTTTCAGAAAGAATCAGGTTATAATATTGAGTTTACCTTGCCATTTGCTTATAAAATTTGGACCAACACTAATTCTTTAATTTTTGCAACTAATAAAATTGAAGACCAATCGGCAGTTTTTAATTCTTCTAGAACGTATTTGTATTACTATTCCAATAACACCTTCAAATTACCAAAAGATTTCACGTTTGTTCTGTCTTTTTGGGGAGCTACTAAACAAAAAGAAGGTGTTTTTGAACGAAATGCTAAGTTGATTTTTGATTTGTCTCTGGCAAAATCGTTTGGCAAGAACTGGAATTGTACGTTGAACTACAATGATATTTTTAAAAACACTATTTACACTGAAAAATTTACAATTAATACTATAAGCTCGAGAGCTAGATATTTAGTCGATGCTAATGCTATTTCTCTATCCTTTCGTTATTCTTTCGGAAAAATCAAAGATTCTGAATTCAAAGAAAAAAGTGTCAACGAAAGTGAAAATAGAATCAGATAAGGTTTAAAATTCCAAAAAATAAAAATTCCAAAAAATAAAAATTCCAAATTCCAATTTTCTCAGAAGCGTTGAGATTGGAATTTGGAATTTCAAATATTGGAATTTTAAAAAAAAATTACCCTTCATCTTCTTCAGATTCTTTTTTAGAGTCATCGTGCGGTAATTCTTCATCATCATCAGTCGAATTTAATTCGAAGAAACTAAAAAAAGAACCGCCATAACTTTTCTGGAAAGAAAAATTACTCAGATGATCCAATTTGGTATATTTTGAATGTTCTATAATCATCATTCCATCTTCTTCCAATAAATCTCTTTCAAAAACTGTTAGAACAATTTTCTCAAAAGTTGCCTGATCCAATCCGTAAGGTGGATCAGCGAAGATAATATCATACGTAGTTTTGCAGTTTTCTAAAAACTTAAAAACATCGCTTTTGGTTGCGGCAATATCAAAATCATATTCTGATGAAACTTGTTTGATGAATTTTACGCATCCGAAATCGCCATCCACAGAGGTGATAGGAGCGCTTCCGCGTGAAGCAAATTCATAGCTTATGTTTCCTGTTCCCGAAAAAAGATCTAAAACCTTTAAGCTGTCAAAATGAAAATGATTATTCAAAACATTAAACAATGCTTCTTTACTCATATCAGTCGTTGGTCTTACAGGTAGATTTTTTGGCGGATTAATACGGCGTCCTTTGTATTTTCCTGAAATGATTCTCATGATTGAAATAAGATATAATGTTTTTGATTTTGAGCTGTTGTAAAGCTGTTTCTTTCTTTTAGGTTTGAGACATCCATGAAAGAAATATGGCGCACGTACTTGTAAGCTATAGCATAAAATGGATCATTTTCTGAAATTGTACCCAATAATTCTAATTTGAAACTTTCAGGATTCATGCCCATTTGCTCAGCTGTAAATAAAATGTAGTAGATAAAATCTTCTGGAGTATTGTATTCGAACGTATTAAACAATAAAAGTTTCTGATTCTGCACCACGATAATTTCAAAATTACCAGGATTAAAATTCACGATCATTTTCTTGTCATCATTGTTTCTTGAGTTGTCCAGAATTTTTTCGACCAAAATGGTATTGGCATGTTTAGAATTAAAAGAGCCCACATTATCGATCAGGAAATTGTTGATATTCACATACGGAATATAAACCGAATTCATCTGGTAATTAGGAATTTGATCAAAAGTAAAGTGGTCTGTTTCAAATACTTTGGTAGTGTATTGTAAATAACTTCCTAAATAATTCTCATCAAATAAAGCAGTTGGAACAAAAGTCGAAAAATTGTTATTATGGATAACCATTACTTCGTCGTAAGTTTCTTTTAATTCAGGATTAACCTTGAAAGCATTGCTGAATAAATCTTCTATTCGGCTTGTTTTGCTAGTGGTGTCAAACTTTATTTCTTTAAAAGAAGTAATGACATTGTTTAAAGTATCAAAACAGCAGTATGAAAATCCAGTCAGGGAAACTTGAATAGAAAGTTTTCTGTAATTTTTTGAAGTAATGTTAGTATTTTGTAATGACATAGTTGATTTACAATTCGTTACCTGTTTTAAATCAAGAAAGAATTTAAGCGACCACAAACTTACAAATAAAAAAAATAACAATGTCAATTTCAATATCAATGAAAAAGACTTAAATAACATGCAATTTCAAAATTTAATATTGCAAGAAAGTTAGCAGAATGTTATCATTTTGTTTATTATCAGTTATTTAAGTATGTAATTAGAATTTAAGTTTAGAGATTGTTTTTAATTTTCATATTAAACTTGATTTTGTCATTGAAATTGACATTGAAATTGAAATTGACATTGAAATTGACATTGAAATTGAATTTTGTCATTGCCATTAAAAAAAGCGACCTTTGTATTTCAATATTATTTTATGAATTCTGCACAGTTTTACGGTATTTTACAAAAACGATTTCCTTTTCCTCCAACATATAAGCAGGATATTTTTTTTCAGAAAATTGCAATATTCCTGACTGAACCTCAAAACGATACTATTTTTGTTTTGAAAGGATATGCCGGAACCGGAAAAACAACCGTTATTTCGACCATTGTCAATAATTTAGGCGATATCAATAAAAAGTACGTTTTATTGGCGCCAACGGGACGTGCAGCAAAAGTAATTGCCAATTATTCTAATAATCCAGCTTTTACGATTCATAAAAAAATATATTTTCCGAAGAAATCCTCTGGTGGAGGAGTTGCTTTTACCAAACAAGTCAACAAACATAAAAACACCATTTTTATCGTCGATGAAGCTTCGATGATTTCAGATAGTACTTTAGATAGCGGTTCACTTCTAGACGATTTGATCAATTATGTCTATTCTGGCCAAAATTGTAAAATGATACTTTTAGGAGATACGGCTCAGCTTCCGCCAGTCAATTTGGATGTTAGTCCTGCTTTGGATATTGATACTTTGGGTTTTCATTACAGCAAAGAAATTGATCATATCGAATTGGATGAAGTAATGCGTCAGGAAGAAAGCTCAGGGATTTTGTACAATGCAACAGAATTACGAGAATTGCTCAAAGAAAGCTTCATTACCGAGTTCCGATTCAATGTAAAGAAGTTTAAAGATATTGTTCGCTTGACGGATGGTTATGATATTCAAGATGCGATAAATTCGGCATACAGTAATTATAGTATTGAAGATACTGCTTTTATTGTTCGTTCTAATAAACGTGCCAATCAGTACAATGAGCAGATTAGAAGCCGAATTTTATTTAAAGAAAGCGAACTTTCGGTAGGTGATTTCTTGATGGTAGTTAAGAATAATTATTTCTGGCTGAAAGAAACCGACGAAGCTGGATTTATTGCCAATGGCGACATTATAGAAGTCTTAGAACTTTTCGGAATTAAAGAATTGTACGGATTTAAGTTTGCGAAAGTAAAAATAAGAATGGTCGATTATCCAGAACAAAAGCCTTTTGAAACGGTTTTAATTCTAGATACTTTAACTAGCGAATCGCCTTCTTTAACGTATGAAGAATCAAATCGTCTATACGAAGAAGTGATGAAAGATTACGAAGACGAACCAACCAAGTACAAGAGATTTCAAAAGGTAAAAGAAAATGAATATTTTAATGGACTTCAAGTTAAATTTTCATACGCAATAACCTGTCATAAATCGCAAGGTGGACAATGGAATACGGTTTTTATCGAACAGCCATTTCTACCAAATGGAATTGATACCGATTATATTAGATGGCTTTACACCGCTATGACACGTGCTAAAAATAAGCTATATTTGATAGGCTTTAAGGACGAGAGCTTTGAAGAGTAAATTTTAGCCACAGATTAAAAGGATTAAAAAGATTTTTTTTGAATGCGTTTAAATTCCTCTCGCAGATTGAACGGATTATTAATTTAAAAAACGCAATCAAACAATCTGCTCAATCTGCTCAATCTGCGAGAAACAAAAATTAAGCATCACACCATTTTAAATCTGTGAAAATCCGTTTAATCTGTGGCAAAAAAAAGTAAAAATGACAACACTAAACGACTTACATTCGATTTCATCTACGTTTTCGAATACCGATAAAATGCCGGTTCTATTTTTAGGACACGGCAGCCCAATGAATGCAATTGAAGAAAATCAGTTTGTGACTGGTTTTCGCAATCTGGCAAAAACACTGCCACAACCCAACGCTATTTTATGCGTTTCTGCACATTGGTTTACCAAAGGAACAAAAGTAACCGCAATGGAAATGCCACGAACGATTCATGATTTTGGAGGTTTTCCGCAAGCACTTTTTGATGTTCAATATCCAGCAAAAGGAAGTCCAGAATTAGCGATTGAAACTAAAAAACTCTTAGATCCCGTAATGGTCGAATTAGATGAATATTGGGGATTAGATCACGGAGCTTGGAGTGTAATTAAACATTTATATCCAAATGCAGATGTTCCTGTTATTCAGCTGAGTATTGATTATACCAAATCGGGACAATATCATTTTGAATTAGCTCAGAAACTGCAAGCGCTTCGCTACAAAGGCGTTTTAATTATCGGAAGTGGCAATATTGTTCACAATCTTAGAATGGTCGATTTTAGAAATTTTGATAAAGACAATTACGGCTACGATTGGGCAATTGAAGCTCGAGAAACTGTAAATAATTATTTGTTGGATGGAAATTTCCAACCTTTAATTGATTTCGAAAAACTAAATAAAGCGGTTCAAATGGCAGTTCCAACACCAGAACATTATCTTCCGTTATTGTATACTTTAGGTTTAAAAGATAAAACTGATGAATTGGATTTGTTTAATGATAAGCTATTAGCAGGTTCTTTAAGCATGACTTCTGTAAAAATTATGTAATTTATTTTCTCAAATTATAAGCATATAAATAACCATCTGCACTTCCATAAAAAATAACATTATTACTGATGAAGGGCGAAGAAACAATTGAACCTAATTTGTAAAATTCATCCAGGACTTTTTGATTTTCGGCATAAATAGACAAATCAGCTTTTTGGGCTACGAATCCAAAATCTAAAAGATTATTTTTGAGAGTGCTGCCCGCATATTTATTTCTGTTTTCGGTTGGAATTATATGTGATTCTTTTCCGTCGGAAAGCAAGTTTAAGTCAAAGAAATTCCCTGTAAAATCTCCAAAATAAATTGTATTTCCGGCAATTGCAGGTGAAGAATACACATATCCGTTTCCTTTAAATCTATATTTTTCTTTTCCTGTTTTTGCATCTAATGCCAATAAAGCGTAAGTATCTGAAGTTCCCACATAAAGTATATTGTCTTTAATAACAGCCGTACTCAAAATCCAAGAGTTTTCAGCATTGTATTTCCAGATTACTTTTCCTGTTTCGGCATCTAGTGCAAACAAATAAGGGTCTCTAGCACCAAAATATACTTTGCCATCAGAAACGGTTGCAGAAGCCTGAATTCCAGTAAAACCTGTTTTAATTTCGGTAGTAAATTTCCATTTTTCTTTTCCTGTTTTACAATCCAAAGCATATAAAATGCCATCCCATCCGCCAAAATAAATGGTGCTTTTTTCTAAAATTGGAGTGCTGTGTATAGCAGCTTTTGTTTGGAAATTCCATTTCAAAATTCCAGTTTTAGAATCAAGAGCGTACATGTTTCCATCGCTGCTTCCGAAAATTACAAATGCCGACTTATTGTCTAAATAAATAACTGGTGTCGAAAGATAAAAATCCCATAAATCGGCCATGAGTAAATCGTTGGGTTTCATGCCCCACATTCCAATTTCGCTATACCAGTGTTCGCCTTTGGTTTTAAATCGCCATATTTCTTTTCCAGTTTTAGCATTTACAGCATAATAATGTCCGTCAAAACTTCCAAAATAGACAATATCATTATAAATACTTGCGGAACTGTGAACGGCTCCATTGGTTTTAAATTTCCATTTTAAGTTTCCAGATTTTTCATCGACAGCATAGAAATAACCATCTTCACTGCCAATATATACGATTCCGTTTTGAACGATTGGAGAAGAAAAGATTTTACCCTCGGTTTTAAATTTCCATTTTAAATCTTGCAAAGGCTGATATCCTTTTCCTGAAAAAATGCGATTAGAAAACGGATTTAAGATATTGGAATTGCCAGTTTGTGAGAAAGTATTTAAACTTAGAATTAAAAAGAAATAGAGCAGGAGAGAAGTAAAGTTTCTTTTCATGGTTTTTTTCTTATAAAAGTAAAAATATTATAAGAAACTAAAATGCAATGCTTTAAGAAATATGTTATAAATATATTTTATAAAGCTCTTGATGTATAGTATATTTGTTTTGATATGGAAATAGTAAACGAAAACGTCAAAGTTTATCAGTCATCTAAAAAAGACCAATTTATAATTTATATAATTGTTGCATTACTAATAATTATATTTTCAGCATTTAGCGGTTCAATAATAGCAGTAGTCTTTTGGTTTATATTTTTCTTGCTTTGTGGCACTTTGGCATTTGTAGCTTCGATGAATTTAAAATTTACAATAGATTCTGAAAAAGAATTAATTACTGTTGAAAAAATAAATTTTCTAGGAAATGTAATAGAAATAAAAGAATACCCCTTGAGTCGATATTATTTTGAACGAAGATTTATAAAAATGTATAAAAATCGAAGAAAAGATTGTTTTTCGTTTAGTGACAGCAGTTACGAAGGAGGAGAACTATATTATAATAAAGAATTTTATACAGATGATTATGTTATAGAAGGGCTTCCTAAAAAGATGGTGCAATTAATGGAACGAGATATTCAAAAAATGCAAGATAAAAAGGGGCAAGTTTTATCTATAAATTCAAAATTGATAAATAATTAAAAATGAAAATAATAGCAGTAATTCCAGCCAGATATGCTTCAACACGTTTTCCTGCAAAACTAATGCAGGATTTAGGTGGAAAAACAGTAATTCTCAGAACCTACGAAGCAACAGTTTCGACAAAATTGTTTGATGATGTTTTTGTAGTAACTGATTCTGATTTAATCTTTAATGAAATTTTTTCGAATGGTGGAAAAGCCATTATGAGCATCAAAGAGCACGAATCAGGAAGTGATCGAATTGCTGAAGCTATTGCCGATCTTGATGTTGATATTGTAGTAAATGTTCAAGGTGATGAACCTTTTACAGAAGCAGAACCTTTAGCGCAAGTTTTATCGGTTTTTAAAAACGATCCTGATAGAAAAATCGATTTGGCTTCGTTAATGCGTGAAATCAGTAATGAAGACGAAATCAATAACCCGAATAATGTAAAAGTAGTGGTTGATCAGTCACAGTTTGCATTGTACTTTTCGCGCTCTGTGATTCCGTATCCGAGAGAGAAAAATGTTGGAGTACGATATTTTCAACATATCGGAATTTATGCTTTTAGAAAACAAGCGTTATTAGATTTTTATAGCCTTCCAATGAAATCTTTAGAAGCTTCTGAGAAGTTGGAGCAATTGAGGTATTTAGAGTTCGGAAAACGTATCAAAATGGTTGAAACAACTCATGTAGGAATTGGAATTGATACGGCTGAGGATTTAGAAAGAGCGAGAGCGATGTTACGTGATATTTAATTTTGGGTCATTGCGAGGAACGAAGCAATCTCACTTTGCTAATACTGTTTTAGTGAGGTTGCTTCGTTCCTCGCAATGACACACTTTGAGTAAAAACAAAAAAAAACGCTCCAAAATCTTGGAGCGTTTTTAATATCTAGAAATATTATACTTAATATAAAGCAGGATATTTAGAAGGATTAACTTCATGCATCATATCGTAAATTTTCTCGTAAATATCTTCTGCAGAAGGTTTAGAGAAATAGTCACCATCAGTTCCGTATGCAGGTCTATGCGCTTTTGCTGCTAAAGTCTGTGGTTTGCTATCCAAATGTTTATAAGCATCTTGTTCCTCTAAAATCTGCTGTAAAATGAAAGCTGAAGCTCCTCCAGGAACATCTTCGTCAATTACTAAAAGACGATTTGTTTTAGCAATACTTTTTACAATGTCTTTGCTAATATCAAACGGAAGTAAAGATTGAACGTCAATAACTTCGCACTCAATTCCTTTTTCTGCCAATTCATTAGCCGCTTGCATAACCAATCTTAAAGTTGATCCGTAAGAAACTAAAGTAATATCTGAACCTTCTCTTAAAGTTTCTACAACTCCAATTGGCGTTTTAAATTCACCAAAATTCAAAGGTGTTTTTTCTTTTAAGCGGTATCCATTCAAACATTCGATAACCAAAGCAGGTTCGTCACATTCTAGCAAAGTGTTATAAAAACCAGCCGCTTGTGTCATATCTCTTGGAACCAAAACATGGATTCCGCGAATAGCATTGATAATCATTCCCATTGGAGAACCAGAATGCCAGATTCCTTCCAAACGGTGTCCGCGGGTTCTAATGATTAATGGTGCTTTTTGTTTTCCAACAGTTCTATATTGTAACGTAGCTAAATCGTCACTCATGATCTGAATAGCATACAATAAATAATCTAAATACTGAATTTCAGCAATTGGGCGTAAACCTCTCAATGCCATTCCGATTCCCTGACCAATAATAGTCGCTTCACGAATTCCGACATCGGCAACACGAAGTTCTCCGTATTTTTCCTGCATTCCTTCTAAACCTTGATTTACGTCTCCGATGTTTCCGACATCTTCACCGAAAATTAAAGTTTCAGGATATTTCGCGAATATAGCATCAAAGTTATCACGAAGAATCATTCTTCCATCCAAATCTGGTTTTGCATTTTCTGCATATTTCGGAAGAACTTTTTCTACTGAAAATACATTTTGATTAGACTCTGAATGCAAATTGCTGCTGAATTTCTCTTGAGTTTCATTCAAGAATCTTGTAATCCAGTTAGATAAAAGAACTTTGCTGTTTGGAACTTCGATAAAACGAAGAATCTTTCTAGCATAAACTAATAATTCCTTTTTTAGCGGTGCTTTAATTGCAGCCAATTCAGAAATTAATTTTTTGATTCTTTCTTTATGATTGATGCTTGCTTCAGCAATTTGCTCTAATAAAGCTAAGAGATTCTTTTGCTCATCAATAATAGGATTAATAAAGTTGTTCCAAGCTTCTTTTTTAGCTTCTAAAACTTCTTTCTTTAATTCGAAATCAAGTTCTGCTAATTCTTCTGGAGAAGCAATATTAATAGCGATCATCCAAAGACGCATTTGACGAATACAGTCAAAATCTCTTTCCCAAGCCAGTCTTTCTGCACTTTTGTAGCGTTCGTGAGAACCAGAAGTAGAATGGCCCTGCGGCTGTGTTAATTCGTTTACGTGAATCAAAACTGGTATATGTTCTTCGCGCGCAATGGCTCCGGCTCTTTCATAAGTCGAAACCAATTCAGCATAATCCCAGCCTTTTACTCTAAAGATTTCATAACCTTTAGAATCTTCATCGCGTTGATATCCTTTTAAAATTTCAGAAATATTCTCTTTAGTAGTTTGGTGTTTAGCGTGAACCGAAATTCCGTATTCATCATCCCAAACGCTCATTACCATCGGAACTTGTAAAACTCCCGCAGCGTTTATAGTTTCAAAAAATAAACCTTCAGAAGTACTCGCATTACCAATAGTTCCCCAAGCTACTTCGTTTCCATTAACAGAAAATTTATCTTTAATCGTAATTCCGTCAACGTTTCTGTAGATTTTTGAAGCCTGAGCCAAACCAAGTAATCTTGGCATCTGACCAGCAGTTGGAGATATATCTGAGCTTGAGTTTTTTTGTTTTGTTAGGTCTTTCCAAGAACCGTCTTCGTTTAAACTGTGCGTTACAAAGTGTCCGCCCATTTGTCGTCCCGCAGACATTGGATCAAAGGCTAAATCAGTGTGGCCATATAAACCAGCGAAAAATTGTTTAGCATCCAATTCGCCAATAGCCATCATAAAAGTTTGATCGCGATAGTATCCAGAACGGAAATCTCCATTCTTAAAAGCTTTGGCCATTGCCAACTGCGGCACTTCTTTTCCGTCTCCGAAAATACCAAATTTAGCTTTTCCGGTTAATACTTCTTTTCGACCTAAAAGACTACATTCACGGCTTGTTACCGCAATTCTATAGTCATTCAATACCTCAGTTTTGAAATCTTCAAATGTCAGTGTAGTATTGCCTTTTTCTTTTATCATAATCTTGCAGGGTCATGTTGTTTATGTCGCGAAATTACTTAAAAACAATCAATAATCATAATTCTTTGAAGTAAATATAATTTAATTATTTGTATTCAAATCTAGAAACTACGTATTTTATTTATGTAATTTTTATGTGAAATTTAATTTTATTGATAATTTCGCAAGTTTTTGTTTAAAATTCATTTGATTAAAACCATTTTCGGGTAAAAAGTGTGACTAACGTTTTTGGCGAGAAAGTGATTATAAATCGTATTTTTTCATTGTATTTAGGCTGCGATATTTCCCATCCATTATTAGAATAAACAGGAAAATAGAGTTCAAAGTAGTCTGGAACAAGGTTTAAACGCACTCCAGAATCGTAGGCAAAGAACTCACTTTGGTGTTTGTTTTTCAAAAAACCGATGTCTCCATAAAGTTCTACCCAGTTCCATATCGCATAACTCGCATTTAATGTGGTTATCCATTGATTGGCGTACGAAGGTTCTAATTGTGATTTGAAACCTCCTTCTGCAATAACGTATTGTTGGCTAAAAAAACCTGTGCTTTCTGATCTTCCGAATAAATTATAATCAAATAAATAATCGGTTGGACGGTCTAAACCAAAACTAAAATAATCTGAGTTTGTTCTGTTGTACAAGAAACTTCCAGCATATAATCTTAAATTTAACTTTTTGTTGTTTTCAAATAATCTTCTGTATTCTAGTTCTCCCGAAACTTTTCCAAATCCTCCAGAAAACTGTAAATCGGTCATAAAACTTATATGATCAATTAATTCGGTTTTGGTATTAGAATAACGAGCATTAAAAACAGAATAATTAGGTTCTGAATTATCTGTAATATAGTCGCTAGCTTCACGGTTTACAATAACCTGACGGAACATAAACATTTGCTTTCTATTGTCTCTGAAGTCTTTTTCGCGAATGCGAAATACAACCATTGGATTTAACCTTAAATAAGTAGCATCTGGAGCATAATGAAAATAATTCTGGCTGATAGAATATCGAACATTATATAAAGTGCTGTTTCTATAATACTGATTCCAAGAAAAGGCTGATGAACCAGAAATTGTCCCTGCTTTTATTGAATACGCTGGATTAATATCAAAATTGAAAGGCTTGTCTAAAATGGTTTTGTTATGAAAACGAATTCCAGGCGTAAAACCATCATAGTAATTATAATTTAATGTTGGAATGTAGAGAATCTGATTGTAATCTGGATCTTCTAAATCTTTGGCAAAATTTAACTTTATAGGACGATTCAGCGAAACATGCTTAAGAGATCTCCAGTTGTTTCTCTGGTTGTACTCTGGAACTTCGTTATTATAATTAATGACAATTTTGTCAGCATTTTTTCGGCTGAACTCATAAACAGAATCTTTTTTAGTAGGCTCAATCCATTCTTTAAATACAACTTCTTTCTTTTTAATTCCATAAATCGGAATAGGAGCGTAGATTCCAGTTTTATTTTTAACCGAAAACGTTATGCTGTCTGCAGTTCTCGAAACGTTAGAAAATTTATAATCGATTATGTCTCTCGAATCGATAATAGTTTTAAAGAACCAGTCGATATTTTTTGGACTTTTTTGAGTTAAGATTTTTTCAAAATCATATCTATTCGATTGTCCAATCTGGTTAAGGTTGTAAAACTCTTTTACACTTTTGGGAACAATATCATGATTAAGATAATCGTCTAAATAACTCAAACTTAAACCAGCTCGATACTTGCTTGCAATCTGCTCGTTAAATTTTATCAGCGTGTTTTTTGGATCTCCAAGTGGTTGATCCAAGTTTTTACGTGCCATTAGCATATAATAATAGCTGTATTGCTCATTAAAAGTCAGATTGGTGATGTTGTAACTTTTAAAGAGTTTCATGTCTGAAAGCCTTCCTAGCATTTTTTCATCCTGATGATGTTCTTCCATATACTTCATCATCGTATAAATCTGTATTCCGTCATAAACCCAATTATCTTTTCTCGGATCCAAACGAAGACTGTTTTTAAGATAATTGTTTAAAAAAGTTTTTAAAAATTGAATCTCAAAAATAAAGTCATCTTCAAAAGGACTAATGAAAGAAGGTAATTGATTTAAACCATAAAATGGATTTCGGTCATAATCAGCCTGAGAAACCGTGATTTTTTCATGCGGATATTTGCCAATAAATTTCTCAGCATAAGAAACCACGCGGTTAATAATTATAGCTTTCTGGTATTCGTCTATTTTTTTGTTTTTTAAATTCGTCAGAACCTGTAAAGAACCATTGTCATAGATTCTAAAACTATTTTGTTTTTCGATGTAAAGGCTTAAATCGGTTCTGTTTTTGCCCGAAAAAGAATAAATAGTATAGCTCTGATTGGTAGAATCTGTCGATACTGAATTTAAATCGGTAACAATAGAATACTCATTAGGAATTTTAATTTCTACCTCATAATCACTCACCGCATTAGCAATATCATCCAAATTGAAATTGTTGTACTTTACAAAAAGACCATTTTCAAAACGTGCGGGACTTAAGAACCAATTTTTTAAAGCCATACCGCCATTTTGAGTAAACCCAAAATGTGTGAACTTATCGTTTGGTATTTTTACAATGTAATTAAGATGCAAATCGATTTTTTCATTAGGAAGAAGTTTACGATTCAATCTTACAGTAATATAATCAGGATCTTTCGCGCTTCTTTCCCATTCAAGAGCCGAAAAATTAGTTTCGGTTAGATTTATAATGGTTGTTTTTCCTCTATCTGCAGCTTTCGCCAAATGAAAACCTCTATAAAACTCATCAGAAAAACGCTTTGCTAAAGGCGTGTTTTTATCCGCAAAAGCATTGTTCCAATCATTCAAAACAATTGAAGTTAGGGTGTCATTTGTGTTATTATGATACGCAATATCCTGCTTTATGTTCAGTGTTTTAAGCTCAAGATTTACCGCCACTTCCATCTTAGATTGATGTTGTGCAGTAAGTTTTATCGAAAATGATAAAACTATAACGAGACAAATAATTTTATAAAGTGCTTTCAAATAGTGGCTTAAAAATTATCAGACATACTTATGCTACGGATATATTGAAGTTACGGATTTTTGTAAAAATAGTATAAAAAAAGCTGTTTAAAAAAACAGCTTTTAATTTTTGCGTATTTGCAGTATATTTTAACCATATCGGTGATATAAGTTCATTTAAAAGAATCGCTTTGAAAGTTGCGATAAAACGTTCTTAAGTCACTTAAACAGGTGACAAAATTAGAAATTCGGACTTAAATCGTACTTTTTGTAGAATTTATCCAATGCTTCTACAACTTCGTCTTCTGTGTCTACGATTTTAAATAAATTCAAATCTTCAGGGCTTACTGTGTGCATTTTTTCAACCAAAACAGTTTTAACCCATTCAATCAAACCAGACCAGAATTCAACTCCAACCAAAATAATCGGGAATTTTCCAATTTTCTTAGTCTGAATCAAAGTGATGGCTTCAAACATTTCGTCCAAAGTTCCAAAACCTCCTGGCATAACCACAAAACCTTGCGAATATTTTACGAACATTACTTTTCTCACAAAGAAATAGTCGAAATTCAGGTTTTTATCGTGATCAATATACGGATTAAAATGTTGCTCAAACGGAAGCTCGATATTTAAACCAACCGAAGTTCCTCCGCCTAAGTGTGCACCTTTATTCCCAGCTTCCATAATTCCGGGACCACCTCCTGTAATAACACCGTAACCTGCTTTACTGATTTTATAAGCGATTTTTTCTGCCAATTGATAGTACTTATCTTCTGGTTTTGTTCTTGCCGATCCAAAAATAGAAACACAAGGACCAATACGTCCCATTGCTTCGTAACCATTTACAAACTCAGACATAATTTTAAAAATTGCCCAGCTGTCATTGGTTTTAATTTCATTCCACGTTTTTTGTTTCAAACGATCCTGAATTACTTTATCTTCATCATTATCAAAATCTTCTAATCTCATTTTAGGTATTTTAATTTATTATTTTATTTATGTTTTTGTCCCTGTAATTGTCATCCTGAGCATAGTCGGAGTGAGAAGCTTCCCGATAGCTATCGGGACTCCCTGTCCGCTATATTCCCGATAAACAAAAACTACGGCTAAAAAGCCATGTTTTTCTAAATCGGGAGATGCCGCTCCCATCAGGGTTGGGGCAGTTGGTTTCATATAAACATTCAGTTTAATCGAAACATGTTTTCTTTAAAAAAGTTTGAATTTTTCAAAAAAAGCGGACACTAAATTAACGCTTTTTTCTAGAATTGTTATAAAAAATAGGAATTATAATCCAAAAGTAATGTTGTGATAATAATTAAATTCGTTTTTTTGATTCATTATCAGGTATTTGATGTATTTGAGAACAGTAAGTTTTTTTTTAGTTCTAAATCTTTGTCAAAATTTAAGAGTAAAGGTGTAATGAACATTAGTTTTACGCAAAATAACCGCAATCATTGTCATTTCGCCGAAGGAGAAATCTTCGCTAGAAGCTCCACAAAGATTGGATTTTCGTTACGGAGTCACTTGTGGAGATTTCTCCTTCGTCGAAATGACAAAAATGTGCAAACCACTTTATTATTTACATTTTATCAAATTTACTTTAGAGCTTAGTTTCGGACTTCAACAAAAGTCACTCTTACTCTAACTCTTTTTTCAAAAACTTAGCCGTATGACTCTTTTTATTCTGAGCCACTTCTTCAGGAGTTCCTTTGGCAACCAATTGTCCGCCGCCTTTTCCGCCTTCAGGGCCAATATCGATAATATAATCGGCAAGTTTAATTACGTCCATGTTATGTTCGATCACAAGAATGGTGTTTCCTTTATCAACCAGTTTATTGATTACTTCCATCAAAACACGAATGTCTTCAAAGTGTAAACCTGTAGTTGGTTCATCAAGAATATAAAATGTATTTCCAGTATCTTTTTTAGATAATTCTCCCGCCAGTTTTATACGTTGCGCTTCACCACCAGAAAGCGTTGTGCTTTGCTGACCAAGCGTAATGTAGCCCAAACCAACATCTTGAATGGTTTTGATTTTTCTATGAATCTTCGGAATATTTTCAAAAAATGGAACAGCTTCATCAACCGTCATATCCAAAACATCAGAAATAGATTTTCCTTTGTATCTAATTTCTAAAGTTTCTCTATTGAAACGTTTTCCTTGACAAGTTTCGCATTCTACATAAACGTCTGGTAAAAAGTTCATTTCGATTGTTCTTACACCAGAACCTTCGCAGGTTTCGCAGCGTCCACCTTTTACATTAAAGCTGAAACGACCCGCTTTGTAACCACGAATCATACTTTCAGAAGTCATCGTAAATAGATTTCTGATTTCAGTGAAAACCTCTGTATAGGTCGCTGGATTTGAACGCGGTGTTCTTCCAATCGGACTTTGGTCAATATCGATTACTTTGTCGATATGTTCTAAGCCTTCAATCTTTTTATAAGGTTGCGGTTTCTTTACTCCATTAAAATAATACGCATTTAAAATAGGGTAAAGCGTCTCATTAATCAAAGTCGATTTTCCGCTTCCAGAAACACCCGTTACGCAGATTAACTGTCCTAACGGAATTTCAATAGAAACGTTTTTAAGATTGTTTCCAGTTGCTCCAGTAAGTTTTAAAAATTTACCATTTCCTTTTCTTCTTTGCTTCGGAATGTCGAATTTCATTTTACCGTTCAAATATTGAGCAGTAATTGTATTTGATGCTAATGTTTCTTTCGGAGTTCCTGTGCTGATGATTTGTCCACCATATTTTCCCGCTTTTGGACCAATATCAATTACATAATCGGCAGTTTCAATCATGTCTTTATCGTGTTCTACCACAATAACCGAATTTCCGATATCACGTAATTGCTCTAGCGACTGAATTAATTTTTCGTTATCTCTTTGGTGTAAACCAATACTTGGCTCATCCAAAATATAAAGAACTCCAACCAATTGCGAACCAATTTGCGTTGCCAGACGAATACGCTGTGCTTCGCCACCAGAAAGCGATTTTGAACTTCGGCTTAAAGCCAGGTAATTCAAACCGACATTCATCAGGAAGTTCAAACGGTCTTTGATTTCTTTTACAACTTCAGAAGCAATTAAAAGCTGTTTATCAGTCAAATGGCTATTTAAATCTTGAAACCAAGCTGTTAAATCTGAAATATCCATATCACACAATTCGGTGATATTTTTTCCATTTACCCTAAAGAACAAAGCTTCCTTTTTAAGACGCGAACCTTCACAAACAGGACAGTTTATTTCGTCCATAAAATCTTTCGCCCAACGTTTTATGCTTGTTGTAGCGCTTTCGTCATATTGATTTTTGATGAAATTAGAAATTCCTTCAAAATCAATTTTATATTCTCTTGTTACGCCAAGATCTTTTGAGTTGATAGAAAATTTATCTTTTCCGCCATACAAAATCATTTGCATCGCTTCTTCTGGAATTTTCTCGATCGGATCGGTTATTTTAAATCCGAATTTTTCTCCAATGGTTTCCAATTGCTTGAAAATCCAAGAAGATTTGTATTCGCCAAGCGGAGCAAAACCACCGGCTTTTATAGATAATTTCGGATTCGGAATAATCTTTTTGACGTTGATTTCGTGCACAGTTCCCAATCCGTTGCAATGAGGACAAGCTCCTTTTGGAGAGTTGAACGAAAATAAATTCGGCTCTGGATTCTGATAAGAAATTCCTGTTGTAGGACACATTAAGTTTCTACTGAAATAACGTACTTCATTAGAATCCTGATCTAAAATCATCAAAACATCTTCACCGTGATGCATTGCTGTATTGATGCTTTCAGATAATCGTTTTTGCGTGTCGGGATTATCTTCAATCACCATTCTATCTACTACAATTTCAATATCGTGGGTTTTGTAGCGATCCAGTTTCATTCCCGCAACTAAATCTTGAACCTCGCCATTTACACGAACTTTCAAGAATCCTTGTTTGGTAATCTGCTGGAATAATTCGGCGTAATGCCCTTTTCTGGCTTTAATTACCGGCGCTAGAATATTGATTCGTTTTCCGCTATAATCTTGAATAATCAGATCCTTAATCTGTTCATCAGAATACGAAACCATTTTTTCGCCAGTGTTATAACTGTAGGCATCTGCACCACGTGCATATAAAAGCCTAAGGAAATCGTAAATTTCTGTAATAGTTCCAACTGTAGAACGCGGACTTTTACTGGTTGTTTTTTGTTCAATTGCAATTACAGGAGAAAGTCCGTCGATTTTATCAACGTCAGGACGTTCTAAACCGCCAAGAAATTGTCTTGCGTAAGCTGAAAAAGTTTCAACATAACGACGCTGTCCTTCGGCATAAATCGTATCAAATGCCAAAGAAGATTTTCCCGAACCTGATAAACCGGTAATTACAACCAGTTTTTCACGCGGAATAGATATATCGATATTTTTTAGATTGTGAACTCTTGCACCAAGAACTTCAATAGTATTGTCTTTATCTAACATAATTTTGAGCAAAACGCAAAGTTACCACTTTGATTTATTCTTTTAGTGCTCGATAGCAAAACTTTATGTTACAATTAGTAACAAAAAACGCTGATTGTAAATCAGCGTTTTCTTTTTCGGGTTGCCATATAGTTTTCTATAGCTTCTTTTGTGGTGTACCAATTTCGGCCTTCTTTGTAAGCATCAATTTTGCCTGTTCTGGTCAATAAACTTACATATTCTTGTCCGTAGGGCGTGTCAGGCTCACTAACAATGTTTTGAATAGATTGATAGTCATAAGGGCTTTCTGGCATTGCGCCTAAATAAATATTAAGCGTTCTTTCGAGTGCCTGACACATCAAAAGTGTCAATTTTTGATAATTCCCATTATTGGCTTGATTGAGCGCTTCGTAATATTTCTTTCTATCATTTTTTAAAATAATCGCTGGCGGAAAACCACATCGCATCAATAGTAAATTCATGCTTAAACGAACCGTACGGCCATTTCCATCAAAAAAAGGATGAATCCAGACCAGTTTATGATGATAGATTGTTGCCAATTCTATATCGTTTAAACCTAAAGGATTTGTATTGATAAACTCTATTAACTCGTCTAAATAATCTGAAACCTTATTGGCATTTGGAGGCATAAAACTAGCTCCAGAAATTCGAACACCTCCATTGCGAATTCTTCCTGCAAAATCTTCTTCGATAGAGCGCATTACCAAACCATGAATAGAAAGAATATCGATGCTTCTTAGCTTATATTCTTCATCAACAATTGAGTAAAGATAATCAATAGCTTTATAGTGGTTATGGGTTTCAAAATGTTCACGCAACGATTTCTTTAATGGTAATTCCTTCTTGAATAACCATTTGAGTTTCTCTCAAACTAAGCGTATTTCCTTCAATACTATTTGAGTTGTAAGTCATTCTAGGGATAGGCTTTCTCGTATTTTATTCAAAGCAATATTGGGCAATGGTCTGCTGTTTTGCAGTTCCTGCCTTTTTTGGTACAATCTATCAAATGTTGATTGAAATTCTTCGCGATATGTTAGGTCAATATTAAACATAATCCTAGAAAGGTACTTCTTAATATCGGATAATAAAAATTTTTAACGTATCCGATATTAAGCTTATTCAATTGTCATAGAACGAAGTTTTGTTCTGTAAGCTTCAAGCGCTATCGATTTGGAAATGAATCCGTGGTATTTTCCGTCTCTTAGAACTGGAAGAAAAGCAGATTTTGTAGTTTCAAATTTTCTCATTACAATTTCCATGCTGTCGAGTGTGGAAATTGTTGCGGAAGGCGCTTTCATTACATCTTTTATTAAAGTGTATTTCACTCGGTACGCATTAAAAATAATTTCTCTAATATCATTAAAATGAACAACACCAACCAAATCTTTGTCATTATTGACAACCGCAAAGACAACTTGGTTAGAATGCGAAATAAGATCTACCAATTTGCTTAGATTTTCCTCTGGATGAACCGTTAAGTAATCGCATTGAATGATCGAATCGATATCTAAAGTTGATAAAATGTTTGAATCTTTATTGCTTGTAAACGCATGTCCTTTTTTGGCTAATCCTTTTACGTCAAGCGAATACTTTTCAAAACGTTTAGAAATAGCAAAACTGATTGATGAAACAATCATCAGCGGAATCATTAAGCCGTAGCCTCCTGTGATTTCTGCGATTAAGAATATTGCAGTTAAAGGTGCGTGAAATAAACCGCTCAGAATTCCAGCCATTCCAACCATAGTAAAATTACTGATAGGAAGTTTTGATAAACCTATCATCGTAACTAGTTTAGAGAAAAAATATCCCAAATAAGATCCTAAGAATAGAGAAGGAGCAAAGTTTCCTCCATTTCCACCACTTCCTAGAGTTAATCCTGAAGCAAATACTTTCATCATCATGGTAGCTCCAATAAATAAAAGCAAAACCCACTGGTTGTTTCTAAAATCGGCAAATAAAGTATTGTCTAATAATTGTCCAGGGTCTGTATCAGATAAGGTTTTAATGCTTTCGTATCCTTCACCAAACAGCGTTGGAAATATAAAAATTAACAGTGCGAGTAAAGATGAACCGATTAAAGCTTTTCTATAAGGGTTAATTTGCTGTTTGGCAAAATAATGCTCTACTCTCTGGAAATTTCTTGAATAATAGATGGCAACCAGCCCCGTTAAAACTCCCAAAATTACATAGAACGGAATATTGTGGTAGTCAAAAGATTCTTGTTTTTTGAAACTTAAAAGAATGCTTTCGTCCAAAACAATTGCAGAAACCAAAGCACCTGTCGCGGCAGAAATCATAATTGGCGTAAAAGCAGAAATGCTGACATCTACCAATAAAACTTCAATAGCAAAAAGAACCCCTGCAATTGGTGCGTTAAATGCTGCCGCGATTCCAGCTGCAACTCCACATCCAATTAATAAAGTTCGGTCCTTATACTGCATCTTATAATTCTGGGCATAATTTGAACCAAATGCCGCTCCAGTAATTACAATTGGACTTTCTAAACCAGCTGAACCTCCCAAACCAACCGTTAAAGAGCTTGTCACAATTTGAGCATACATCTGCTTTCTCGGAATAATACTAGCTTTTTTGGCAACTGCATATAAGATTTGCGAAGTCCCTTTTTGAATACTCCCATTAAGAACTTTATTTACTACAAAAACGGTTAATGTGATACCAATAATAGGCAGGATACTATTAATGAAACTCAATTTTAAGATTCCATTAATGTATGTGGCAAAAGAGAATACGCTATGAGCGAAAGTTTTAAGTACGATAACTGCAAGAGAACAAGATATTCCGATAAGAACGCTTGACAAAAAAAGAAACTGCTTTGGAGTCATTAAGGATTGTGCCAAAGCAATGATGCTTTCGAGTCTTCTGAAATATTTTTTTAGCATTCTGTTTTAAAATTATCGTTCTTACAAAATTAGTTCATAATGTTAGATTAAAAAAATAAAAACTTAAGACTATTAAAAACCAATGGCTTTATCATCGCCTCTAAAATCAGCTCCTCCTTCTAATTTGTTGTCAGGCAAAACCAAAATAGCATCTACTTTTCCGATAATTGGAGTTGGCTTTTCGTTGATGATATAACTTTTTGCTTTAAGGTTGTCAATAGTTTTAGTTTCAAAAGTATTGGGCTCAAAAGTAATTAAATCTGGAAGCCACTGATGATGAAAGCGCGGAGCATTAACGGCTTCCTGCATGCTTAGATTGTATTCGTAAACATTTAAAATAGTCTGTAAAACAGAAGTAATAATTGTTGAACCTCCCGGAGTTCCAACCACCATAAAAAGTTTTCCATCTTTTTCTACAATTGTTGGCGTCATAGAACTTAGCATTCTTTTTTGTGGAGCAATGCTGTTGGCTTCATTTCCAACCAAACCAAACATATTCGGAGAACCAGGTTTAGCGCTAAAATCATCCATTTCATTATTTAAAAAGAAACCCAATTCGTCACAATAATATTTAGAACCGTAACCATCATTTAAGGTTGTTGTAGCAGCAATAGCATTTCCGAATTGGTCTATAATTGAGTAATGAGTGGTTTCTGTGCTTTCAGCATAATTAACTCTCCCTTCTTTTATTTCGCTAGACAAAGTTGCTTTTTCCGGATTAAAACTAGCCATTCTTTCACGAAGGTAATTTTCATCTAATAATTCTTTCATCGGAATTTTGACAAAATCTGGATCGCCTAAAAAATAGCTTCTATCTGCATAAGCTCTTCTTTCTGCTTCCACAATTACTTGAATAGCATCTGATGAATTATGCCCCATTTTGGCTAAATCATAAGGTTCTAGCATTTTTAAGATTTGAGCAAGACAGATTCCACCGCTGCTTGGCGGAGCCATCGAAGTAATTTTTAAATCTTTATAAGTAAACTGCAAAGGTTTTCTCCATTTAGCTTCATATTTAGCTAAATCTTGCATTGTGATAATGCCGCCTTTTTCCTTTAGATAATTGACTAAAATTTTTGCAGTTTCACCTTTATAAAATTCGTTTCTTCCTTTTTTCTGGATTCTTCTTAAAGTTTTTGCAAGCGCTGGATATTTTATAGTGTCGTTTTCTTGGTAAGCTTTTGATGCCGGAGAATTCTCTCCGTTTATTTTTACAATACTTTCATGATAATCTTTTAAGCTTTTTTCTTGTTTTTTGGTCACTACAACCCCTCTTTCTGCTAAAGCAATTACCGGTTCAAGGATTTTAGAAATAGGCATTGTACCATATTTTTTATGAACAGCAAAAACGCCAGCAATTGTTCCAGGTACGCCAATGGCAAGTGCTGTTTGAGTACTTTTTCCTTTTATGACATTTCCTTCACTATCCAAAAACATATCTTTTGTAGCTGCCAGCGGCGCTTTTTCGCGATAATCCAAAGAACCGACTTCGCCATTTGCTTTTCTATATACCATAAATCCGCCGCCGCCGATGTTTCCAGCAAACGGAAAAGCAACTGCAAGAGCTAATTCAGTTCCGACCATGGCATCAAAAGCGTTTCCGCCATTTTTCATAATATCAGAACCAATTCTTGAGGCTTCTTCACGGGCAGAAACCACCATTGCTTTTGTAACTACCAATCCAGTCGGATTTGGAGCTGTCTGTTGTGCATTGCTGCTGTTTATATATAAAAGTGCTATTAAAAGGGTAATTTTTTTCATATTCAATAAAATTAAATTGGCTTAAAGAGAAAGCAGTTTTTCTTTGGCTTGTTCTCTCATTTCCTCAAAAAATAGTGTAAATTCTTCTTCAAATTCCTTATAAAATTCAGTAAGCTCTTCGACAGCAAACTGCATTTGAGAAACATTTTTAGACCTTCTATCCATTTGGGTTAATATATTTTGGATTCCTTCGGTAGTACGATAACTCAAAAGCCAGTTTCTTTCAATCATATAAGGCATTAAACCTTGTGTTTTTTCGGTTAAAATATCATAATTATCATGTAAAGAATGATAAAAACGCTTAACAAAAAGCTCTAATTCTTCATCAGAATATTGTGTCCAGTTTTTGGCTAAGAAATGATCGTAAACAATGTCTACAATAACTCCTGCATAATGATGATATCGTTCATGAAGGCGTTTGGTGCTTTTTCTAAAAATATCGTGAGAATCGGTATAAGTATCTATGAATCGATGCAGTAAAATTCCTTTTTGTACATCTTCAGGAAAATGCTCAAACTGTTTACCGCGAATTCCATCCGCCATAAAGTTCCCGATTTTAATTAAATCATTGTCTCCAGAAAGATATATATGGGCTAAGAAATTCATTTTTTTATAAGTTTCCAAGAATCAAAATGGCTAAGATTCTGAGTTATTTTAGTAAATGTATAAAAACTTTTTTAAATCATTTTGTTATAAAAAAGCGAGATGCAAGTACTTTCTTATAGGTTAAATTTAAAATCTTAGAAACTTAGCATCTTAGTAACTCGGTAACTTTTTTATATTTGTAAAAAAATAACCCTAACTCACAAAAATGACTCTAATAAAATCTATTTCTGGAATCCGCGGAACGATCGGAGGAAAAGTAGGAGACAATTTAACTCCTGTTGATGCGGTAAAATTTGCATCGGCTTACGGAACTTTCTTAAAAAACAATATTGCTAAAGATAAATTGACAGTTGTAATTGGCCGTGATGCAAGAATTTCTGGACCAATGATTCATAATTTAGTTGTGAATACTTTAATTGGTTTAGGAATCGATGTTATTGATCTTGGACTTTCTACAACGCCAACTGTTGAAGTGGCTGTTCCGTTGGAAAAAGCTGACGGAGGAATTATTTTAACAGCATCTCATAATCCAAAACAATGGAATGCTTTAAAATTATTAAATGCAAAAGGTGAATTTTTAAGCGGTGCAGACGGAGCAAAAATTCTTGAAATTGCAGAAGCAGAAGCTTTCGATTTTTCTGATGTGGATAGTTTAGGTGAAGTTATTTCTAACGATGCTTACATGGATATTCATATCGATGAAGTTTTAAACTTACCATTGGTGGATATCGAAGCGGTTAAAGAAGCTAAATTTAAAGTGGTTGTTGACGGTGTAAATTCTTCTGGAGGAATTATTATTCCGAAACTTCTAAAATTAATGGGAGTGGAAGTGGTAGAATTATACTGCGAGCCAAACGGGCATTTCCCTCATAACCCAGAACCTTTAAAAGAGCATTTAACTGATATTTCTGAGCTTGTTGTTAAAGAAAAAGCTGATTTTGGAATTGTAGTAGATCCAGATGTTGATCGTTTGGCTTTTATTAGTGAAGACGGTGAAATGTTTGGAGAAGAATATACTTTGGTTGCTGTCGCTGATTATGTTTTGAGTAAAACTCCAGGAAATACAGTTTCTAATATGTCATCTTCTCGCGCTTTAAGAGATGTGACTAAAGCGCACGGCGGAAGCTACGAAGCGAGTGCAGTAGGAGAGGTAAACGTAGTAGAATTGATGAAGAAAAACAATGCTGTAATCGGTGGTGAAGGAAACGGTGGAATTATCTATCCTGAATTGCACTACGGAAGAGACAGTCTAGTAGGAGTTGCTTTGTTTTTAACGCATTTAGCAAACAAAAAAATGCCAGTTTCTGCTTTGAGAGCTTCTTATCCAGAATATTACATGAGTAAAAATAAAATTGAATTAACACCGCAAATTGATGTTGATGCAATTTTAACTCAAATGACAGAGAAATATAAAAACGAAGATATTTCTACAATTGACGGTGTAAAAATTGATTTTGCTACAGAATGGGTTCATTTAAGAAAATCAAACACAGAACCAATTATTCGTATTTATACTGAAGCGCCTTCTCAAGAAGCAGCAGATCAATTAGCACTTCGAATTATTGATGAAATTAAAGTAATTGCTGGAATTTAATATTTTCAGTTTCCAAATAAAAAAGCCTCTTTTGAAATTTCGAAAGAGGCTTTTATATTTGTAAGTTTTTATTTATAATTTTGTCGTTTTTATAAAAGGTTAAATTTAAATAAAATGGATATTCAAGAAGAATGGATTACTAAAGGGAAGAAATACGCTGAAGAGATAAATAAAATGGTTGATTTTGGCGAAACTAACGGATGGGAAAATTGGAAAGGAGAAGAGCCTGAAGATAAACGAGGTCATCTTGGCAAAGATGTTTTTGAGTTATTGAAGAAAGCAAATCTCGAAAACAGAGTTGATGAATTTAGGTTAAATTTTCCTCCTTCCAACATGCCAATTATCAAACTTATTGAAAAGCAATCTGAAAGTATACGACAACTTCATTTTATTGGTGATCAAAAAATAATTTTCTTTAGAGGGACATCTTATCAAAAAAGCCAAGCTTACTTATTAGATGGAGATAAAGTTTTGGAATTAGATTCAGAGATTAAAGCTGTTGGAAAGTCTAAACAAGGAAATGTTTTTGCTATCGCTTCTGAAAACAAAATATCTCTGTTTAAAGATTGGGATGGAGAACTAATTAGAGAGTTTATTTTAAATGATTTAGCAAATGTCGGAATTACAGAATTGATTCCTTTTAATGATGCGTCAAAAGTACTTTTTGTAAGTTCAGAGGGAATTTATTTAATCTCTGAAAGTTCAGAAAAATTAATTCATCCAATCAACGAAGATGAAGATGAAGAGGAGGATTCGGATGTCAGTATTGATATGGAAAATGCAACCTTGTCGAATGATAACAAATTTATAGTAGCGGGAGATCAATGTTATGATCACTCTGTAATGGATCATGAAGGAAATAGAATAAATGAGATAGGGCCACAATCATCTTATCCTCATTTTTGCCTTTTTTCAAAAGACGATAAACAATTAATTACAAATTCTTGTCATTTCTATAACGGAATTACTATTGGAGTTGCTACAGATAAATTAAAAGAAACTAAAATTGAAGCTTACACTGAGAGTGAAGATTATATCACTATTAATGAAGAAATGAGAGTTTATTGTGGAGTAGCTACTTCGAATTATTATATTTTAGGGGATGCTTATGGATATATTAAAGCTTTCGATAAAAATGGAAGAACTATTTGGCGTCACTATTTAGGATCAACAATTAATAGTATTGCAGTTTCGGACGACGAAAAAATACTTTGGGTTGGTTCTTATTCCGGTATGCTGCATAAATTACACATAGGAAAAGGACATCGTGATGAACATACAATTGGGAATGGTGATCATTATGAGGAATTTAGGCTTTTAATTTGGAAAGATGAGCCTCAAATCTGGAAATGGTAGTACCATAGATAGAAACATATAAAAGCCTCTTTAGAAATTTCTAAAGAGGCTTTTTCTATTTTGGATATTATTCTATACGGTGTTTCCATCTTTTGTGTGTCCACAAATAAAATTCTGGAGCTTCCAGAATTTGTTTTTCCACTTCTTTTAAATACATTTCAGTGATTTTAAAGTTTTCAAATTCTTTCGGATTATCTGCAAGCGAAATAAATGTAGCTTCATAATAGCCTCTTTTTATTTTTTTTACCTGAACAAATATCACAGCCAAATCATATTTTTTTGCCAATGTTTCTGCGCCTGTATGTACAGGAACTTCAATTCCCATAAATTTCATTGAATGAAAAATCCTTTCCATTTTTGGCGACTGGTCACTTGCTAAACCGTACATGCTTAAAACTCCTTCACGCTGGTTTTTTGCCATTGTTGGAATCGCTTTTCGAGTTTCAATCATTTCGGTATTATATTTCGAACGAATTTTTCGAACCAATTTATCAAAATAAGGATTGGCAAGTCTTTTATAAACCGCAACTCCTTGAAATCCAAGTTTAGGATTAATGGTTAAAAGCCATTCATAACTTGCATAATGAGAAGCTACAAGAATTACGCTTTTTCCTCTTTTAGCATAATCAAGTACAAGATCAATGTTTGTTACATGAAATCTTCTTTCCATTTCTTCTGGAGACATGCTCATGGTTTTGATCATCTCTAAAAACATATCGCACATATGTTTGTAGAATTTCTTTTCTATAACTTTTCTTTCCGCATCATTTAAATGAGGTAAAGTAAGCGCAAGATTCTCGCGAACTACTTTTTTACGATATCCGATCACTCTATATACCAAAAAACAGACAAAATCTGAGAATAAGTAAAAAATCGGAAAAGGAAGTATAGAGATAAGCCAAAGTAATGGGTAGGCTAAAATATAAACAAGAAACTGCATGTAATTTTTTTTGACAAAGATAAATTAAAAATGATTAGCGATTGATATTTTGCTTTCTTGCTAACTTATCTTTAAGAATGATTATATTTACAATTCACAATACTTATTATTTATGAATATTATTTTAATAGCGATTATCGTTGCGAACGTTGTTATTAGTTACAAAGGATTTAATGATCTTTATTTTTTTAGAAAATACGAATTTCATGTAGGAAGCATTCGTTCTGGAGAACAAATCAGAATGTTATCTTCTGGCTTTCTGCATGTAGACATGATGCATTTGATTTTTAATATGCTGACTTTGTATTTTTTTGCTCCTGTAGTTTTAGGCTGGCTTGGTAATTTTTCTTTTATCTTGGTTTATTTCGGAAGTTTAATTTTCGGAAGTCTTCTTACCATGTTATTTCATAAGAATGATTATAGTTATAGAGCCGTTGGAGCATCAGGCGCTGTCACTGGTGTTTTGTATTCGGCAATATTATTGCAGCCTGACATGATGCTCGGGATATTTTTTGTCATTCCGATGCCGGCTTATATTTTCGGAATTTTGTATTTATTGTACTCAATTTACGGAATGAGAGCCAAAAATGATAATATTGGGCATACAGCACACTTTGGAGGTGCTATAGGCGGATATTTGATTACTTTGATAAAAATGCCATCATTATTTACAGACCATACATTGATGGTAGTCCTGCTTGCAATTCCGATTTTGATACTTTTTGGAATGGCAAAATTTGGGAAATTGTAAGCTTGGCACAACTTTTGGAATGCTCTTATCAAACATTAAAATATAACAAAAATGAAAAAACTAGTATTATTTTTAACAATCATGTTTATGACTATGTCTTACGGCCAAGAAATCAAACAAATACCTCTAATTAATGTTAATGGAGAAGGAAAAGTAAAAGTAGCACCTGATCAGGTTTGTATTTCAGCTTCTGTTGAAACAAAAGGGAATAATGCTAAAGACGTTAAAAAGCAAAATGACGAAAAGATGGATGCTGTTTTAAAATTCATCAAAAAAATGAATATACCAACAGCAGATTTCAAAACAAAACAAGTAGCTCTTAATCCGCAGTACGATTATGAGAAAAAGAAAACTTCTTATAACGCTACACAAACGGTAGAAATCGTAGTAAAAGATTTAGCTAAGTATGATGAGTTAATGGAAGGTTTGGTTCAGCAAGGAATCAATAGAATCGACAGGGTTTCTTTTGAATCATCTAAATTAGCGCAATACGAGTCTGAAGCTAGAAAATTAGCAATGAAAGATGCTAAAGTAAAAGCTGAAGAATACGTTTCTGTTTTAGGACAAAAAGTGGGTAAAGCGTTTACAATTTCTGATAACTCTCAAATTTATCGCCCACAGCCAATGTATGCTGCTATGAGAATGAAAGAAGCAGACTCAATGGGAGGAGCTTCAAACGAAACTTTAGCAATTGGAGAAATCGAAATTACAGCAAATGTTAGTGTAAGTTTTGTGTTAGACTAAACGTTTCTAAAATTCCAAATATTTTAAATTCCAAATTCCAATTTATATTGGGGTTTGGTTTTTTTTATTTTGTTAGGTTGGGCTTGGAATTTGGAATTTTAGATATTGGAATTTACAATAGGAAGCGTAAACCTAAATGTGCTTCCTTTTCCTTGTTCGCTTTCTACCGAGATTTCTCCTTTATGGATGTTTATAAACTCTTTGCAGAGCAGTAATCCGAGTCCGCTTCCCAGTTCGTTTTCTGTGCCTTTTTGGAGCACTTTTCCGTTAATTTTAAATAACTTTTCTTTGATGTAATCAGGAACTCCGATTCCATTGTCTGTAATAGAGATTTCTGCTTTCCGATTGGTTTTAATCAGTTTTAGTTTAATTTCTCCATTTTTGTCTGTAAATTTAATGGCATTACTCAGCAAATTACGCAAAATAGTGCTTATCATATTTTTGTCTACTTCTGCCTCAACAAGAAAAGCCGATTCAAATTTGATGTCTATATTTTTACTTAAAGCAACATTTCTGCTTAGCTCGATATTCTCTTCAATTAAAGCATTTAGCAGTATATTTTTAGGGTGAAAAGTAATCATACCGGTTTGAACCTTAGACCATTCTAAAAGATTTTCAAGTAGCTTGTAAATACTTTTATTGGAGTCATGCAGCAGTTCTGATATTTCTTTTATTTCTTCACGGCTGTACTGGTCTATATTTTCCAGCAAAATTTCAGAAAGAGAAATCGATGATCCTAAAGGCCCTCTTAAATCATGAGAAATAATAGAAAAAAACTGGTTTTTGTCACTCAAAAGCTTTTTGATTTTATTGTCCTGTCTTTCTTTTACTAAAAGCAGAAAACCCACGATTCCAATTAAAGTCAAAAGAAACAAACAAATGCTATAAAAGCTGTCAAAAGTATCATTAGCAATAATAAGATTTTGAGGATTTAAATATCTGTGGACTATTCGTATTGCAATTAGAATTTCAAATCCCGTGTAGCACAAAACGTAAAAAGTCTTGAAAAAACTTTTTTCCTTTTCTGTAAAATAAATAATTGTGGGTAATAAATAGATAGCAAAAACACCAATGCCGCCAATGATAACGCGAGTATTCATTGAGGCATAAAAAAGTGTCGAAATATTAAAAAGCAATATCGCTGTTGCTGTAATAGCTATCTGAATTTGAAACTGCCTTTTTGCATGCGCTTTAATGAGTGAAAGCATTGCAAGTGTTTCGAAGCAGCAGGCGCCAAAAATCATCGAATTGGCAATATTAATAGAAGCAAAATCTGGGATGATATTTCGTAGAAGAGCCAATATCCACGCAAGAGTCAGTATTAATTTACCTAATCCAAACCATTTTAATATTTTTCTGTTATCACTATTGGCATACGAAAACGAAAAACTAAAAATAAGAATGCAGGTAAAAAAATTACCCCAGAAATAAAGCAGAAAAATGGTTTTCGGATCTACTGGTAATAGTTCAAACATTAAAAGGATTTTGCTTTTTTGGAAATCGATTTTACAAATATACAAATAAAGTAAACATTCAAAGCCATGATGATCGCACGTAGAATGCTGTTTGGCCATAATTAACAATTAGTTTTCTTTAGAATCCTTACTGTTTTTTTAAATTTACATACTGTTAAATTATTGAAAAGGGATGCAAATAAAAAGAAAGAATTAAATTACATGTTGATTGATTTCTTAGCTTTGTAAAAAGTACCACAAAACTCTTTGTTATGCCACTAATTGAACATTCAGAATATGATTCTCCTTCGATTATTCATCGCAACAGGCATATTTCTACCATTTATGCTGCCTTGATAAAAAAGTTCGAAGTGCCTGAATATACCAGAGAAAAGCATGAATTGAATGACGGAGATTTTATCAACATCGATTATATTTTAAATGACTCAAAAAAAGCGGTTATTTTATGTCATGGCTTAGAAGGAGATTCGCGCAGAACGTATAATAACAGCTGCGCAGCCTATTTTCTGGAGAAAGGTTTTTCTGTTTTCGCTTGGAATAACCGGACTTGTGGAGGAGAAATGAACCGTCTTCCGAGACTTTATCATCATGGAGCGGTTGACGATCTTGATGAAGTGGTACGATTTGCATTGAAAAAAGGAATTGAAGATATATATTTAATCGGATATTCTATGGGAGGCGTTCAATTGCTTAATTATTTGGGTTGGACAAAAATTGACGAACGCATAAAAGCTGCGGTTTCTATTTCCGTGCCAACGCATATTGCGACAAGTGCAGAGGTGCTTAAGCAAGGTTTTAATAGAGTTTATCTAAAGAATTTTACAATTGATATTAAAAAGAAGCTGAAATACAAAGCAGCGCAATTTCCTGATTTTATCAATAGTGATCAAATAGATAATATTTCGACTTTTGATGAAGTCGATCAGTATTTTACGGCACCACTTCATGGATTTGCGAGCCGTGATGATTATTACGAACGTGTTTCTCCAGAGTTTTCTCTTAAGAATATTACCACTCCAGTTTTAATTATTAATTCGCTAGACGATCCTTTTTTGGGCGAAAGATGTTATCCAAGAACGATTGCCAAAGACAGTGCCTATGTGTATTTGGAAACGCCTAAATATGGTGGACATTGTGCTTTTCCGCTTCGTGATTCTGAATATTCTTATGCCGAAAAAAGAGCTTTTACGTTTTTTGAATCTTTCAGATCAAACAATACTTTCTTTTAGGAAATAGATTTATTCATCGCCAGAATTTTCAATTTCAGAAGGCGCTTTTTTTCTAATGCTGGTACTCAGATAAAAAAACAAACGGATCGTATGATTCATGTCATATTGATATCCGGAATATTTTTGCTGATAGACATTCATGTACCCAAAATCGTAACTCCATTTAGGATTAATATTTTTTTTGATTCCGATGAAAAAACGGTTTTGATCAAAAGTATTATAGATAACTTCTTCTCCAAAATGTAGCAGAATCTCATCTGAAAGAACCATTTGAGGCCAAGATTTTTTATCAGAAATTCGGAAAGTAAAGCTCATCAAGTAACGAATTCTATTGGTAAAACGCCAATCGCCGCTTGGTTTATCGTTGACGATTTTCTCCTGCCAGCGCTGTTCATTCCGTAAACGCTGTAAAATGCTAACATTTCCAAATTTTGTATTTAACTGAGCCTGCTGATAAATTCTGTTTTCATCAGAAAAAGTACTCCAATCCGGATTTGAAGGAGCAAGCCACATATGCGCATATCCTAGATTTAAGGAAATATTTGAATTTGTAATGTAACTGATACCGCCTCTTATAAAATAAAAACTCGGATCAGAAACAAAATCATTCCGTCTGATATGAAAGTCGCCAATCACACCCCAATGGTCAGCAAATTTGGTAACCGTATTGATAGAAACCCAGGTTTGAAGCTGCTGGTTAATTTCTTTTTCCTGTCCTTGTCCCAATACATTTAAAGAAAGCAAGAAAATCAGGATTCTGATAAAATTGGTTTTCATAAAAAGCACGATAGAAATTAATAAAAAGTAAATTTCTTTAAATCTGTTAAGGGCTTTGAATTGTTTAAGTAAAGATATTCTTTTTTAACGAGAAATTATATCGTATATTTAAGTTTTAATTTATTTTATATCAGTTGATTATGTGTTTTTTAAAAAGAATTTTAACGGATTAAACAAATTTTTTAATCATTTGATTAAAAAATTTGTTTAAGATATTTGTAAAAAACTTAACTTTGCCTGTAAATAATTAAATATGAGTACTTCAGCATCTGATAAAAAAGATTCTACTACAGAAGAAAAAATAAAAGCAGCAGCTAAAACTGTTTTTTATAAAAAAGGCTTCTCAGCAACCCGAACAAGAGATATTGCTGAAGAAGCGGGTTTGAATCTTGCTTTGCTTAACTACTATTTCAGAAGCAAGGCTAAACTTTTTGAAATTATAATGGTAGAAACTTTTGCTGGTTTTATTGGCAGTATGAAAGTGATTTTGAATGATGAAAAAACTTCTTTAGAACAAAAAGTACAGATTATTGCCGAGCGATATATTGATTTTATCAGCGTAGAACCAGAAATTCCAACCTTTATTTTAACTGAAATCCGTAATAATCCAGAAGGACTTTTAAAAAGACTGCCTATTAAAGAAATCGTAAATGAGTCGGTTTTTATCAAACAGTTTCAAGAAGCAGTTCAAAATAAGGAAATAACAGAACCTAATCCGCTTCATTTTTTGATGAATCTGTTGGGATTGGTTGTTTTCCCATTTATCGCAAAACCCATTATTATGGGAAGCAGAAATCTAGAAAAAGAACAGTTTGACACATTAATGCAAGAACGCAAGAAAAAAATCCCGATCTGGATTAATATGATGTTTAAAGCCTAATACTAACCAGAAGTTAATTTATACTGTAATGAGAAGGAAATTATACTTTAAATATATTGGAATCTTGTCCTTTATAACAGTTCAAGCGCAGACCTTGACGATAGATCAAAGTTATCAGTTGGCTGTTGAGAATTATCCTTTAATAAAACAATATGAACTCATTGAAAAAAGCAAAGAATATACTTTGAGTAATGCCAATAAAGCTTATCTGCCTCAAATAAGTCTAACCGCAATTGAAGGATATGTTTTTGGAGATTTTCCGACTTTGGGAAGTTCAGGAAACGACAGCAAATTTAAATTTATTGGTCTCGGGCAAGTCAATCAGACGATTTGGGATGGAGGCGCTACCAAAACACAGAAAAAGATTATTGAGGCATCTTCAAACACAGATAAAGCTTCTGTAGAGGTTTCGCTTTACGATTTACGTTCTCGGGTAAATCAGCTTTATTTTGGTGTATTACTTATAGACGAACAATTGAAACAGCTTCAAATTCAAAATGCCATTATTGCCAATAATATCGATAAGGTTAAAAAACTTCATGAAAATGGTTTGGCTTACAAAACGGATGTTGATGAAATGAAAGCCGAACAGCTCAATCTTAGCAGACAGAAAAAAGACTTTGAATATACGAAGGCAGGTTATCAAACGATGCTTTCTTATTTGATTGGGAAAAATATCACTCAAGAAAAATTTGGGAAACCTTTCAATTCTTCTACTCTCGACACCATTATCAAACGTCCCGAACAATTGCTTTTTGCCAGTCAGCGAAATCTAGTAAATGCACAATCAGAAATGCAGAAAGTAAATCTTATGCCTAAAGTTGGATTACTGGGAGCAGGCGTAATTTTGGCACCTGGAATTAATTTAGGAACTAATAAAATTTCTACCGTTGGAGTTGCAGGAGTAAGTGTTGGATGGGATATAAAAGGTTTGTACAAAAATTCAAATGAAAAACAGCTGACGCAGCAGAACTTGAAAAAAATAGAAGTTCAGGAAGAGACATTTTTATTTAATACCAGATTTCAAATGAATCAAAAAACGGCTGATATCGAAAGACAGAAAGCCATTCTGAAAGACGATGATGAAATTGTAAAACTTCGTCAAACTATTCGAGAAGGATATCAGCTGAAATACGACACTGGTGCTGGCCCGCTAATCGATTTACTAAATGCAACCGAAAAAGAAGGAAATGCACGAGCAGAAAAAGCGTTGCATGAAATTCAATTGCTTATGGCAGAATACGAGTATCAAACAATCAAAGGAAATTAATACTATACATTATGAAAAAGATAAAGCTTTTCTATTTTCTTATTCCAGCAATATTGATGTTTTCCTGTAACGATAAAGAAAATGATTTTGATGCTTCAGGATCTTTCGAGGCTGTTGAAACCATTTTGTCAGCAGAAGCAAATGGTCAGATTTTACAATTGAATGTAGAAGAAGGCCAGCAATTAGAAGCAGGACAAAAAGTAGGTTTTATAGACAGTACACAGCTTGCTATAAATAAAATGCAATTGCGCCAGAACGAAAAAGCGATTCTAAGCGGAAAACCACAAATAGAAATTCAGACTGAAAGTTTAAAACGACAGCTTGACAACGCCATTTTAGATCGTAACAGAACTGAAAAATTGGTAAAAGGCGGAGTCGCTTCTCAAAAACAATTGGATGATATAAACTCTAAAGTTGCCGCTTTACAGGCTCAGATTAAAGCTCAAAAAAGTTCGTTGGAAACCACAACTGAAAATTTAACTCAGCAGGGAAATACAGTTGGAGTTCAGTTAAAGGGAATTGAAGATCAATTGAGTAAAAGTGTAATTGTAAATCCGATAAAAGGAACTGTTTTGGCAAAATATGCAGAGCAGTATGAAATGGCTGTAATTGGAAAACCATTATACAAAATTGCCAATCTGGAAACACTAGATTTGAGAGCTTACATAACAGGAACGCAGTTGTCTCAAATTAAAATCGGGCAGCAGGTTAAAGTGCGAATTGACCAAGGCGAGAAGAAATATAAAGAATATCAAGGAACAATTGCTTGGATTTCAGATAAGTCTGAGTTTTCTCCAAAAACAATTCCAACCAAAGACGAACGAGCCAATTTGGTTTACGCCATAAAAGTAAGGGTGAAAAATGATGGTTATCTGAAAATCGGAATGTACGGAGAAGTTCTTTGGTCAAAATAAAACAATACAATATGCCTTCAGTTACATTAAAAAATATTACTAAAAAGTATGGCGATTTTGTCGCTGTAGATGAGGTGTCTTTTGAAGTGCAGAAAGGAGAACTTTTTGGATTAATTGGTCCCGATGGCGCTGGAAAAACTTCCATTTTCAGAATCTTAACGACATTGCTTCTTGCCGATGGCGGAACAGCTTCTGTTGAAGGGCATGATGTTGTAAATGGATTTCAGGAAATTAGAAATAAAGTAGGCTATATGCCTGGAAAATTCTCATTGTATCAGGACTTGACAGTAAAAGAAAACCTCGAGTTTTTTGCCACTATTTTTGGAACTACAATCGAGGAAAATTATGATCTGATTAAAGATATTTACGATCAGATAAAACCTTTTAACGACAGACGTGCTGGAAAACTTTCGGGAGGAATGAAGCAAAAATTGGCTTTATGCTGCGCACTGATTCATAAACCTGAGATTTTATTTCTAGATGAACCCACAACAGGTGTTGATGTAGTTTCAAGAAGTGAATTTTGGGAAATGCTGTCAAAACTTAAAAAGCAAAACATCACAATCGTAGTTTCAACTCCATATATGGATGAGGCAAAGTTATGTGACCGAATTGCTCTGATCCAAAACGGAAAAATAATGAGTGTCGATGAACCGCAGGAAATTATAAACCGTTTTCCTAAAATGCTTTTTGCCGTAAAAGCAAAGAATATTTATAAGCTTTTACAAAATCTTAGAACCGAAAAAGAGGTGGAGAACTGTGATGCCTTTGGAGAATTTCTTCATTTGACATTACTCTCAGAACAACCAGATGTAGAGAAAGTAAAAGCGATTGCCCAAAAATACAACCCCGAAGATTTAGAAGTAAAAAAAATAGAACCTACAATCGAAGACAGTTTTATTCGTCTAATGCGGGAACAAAACCATTTCAATGAACCAAAAGAAATGCTGAATGGAAAATAAAGCTATAGTTTGTAAAGACCTAACCAAACAATTTGGTGATTTCAAAGCGGTTGACAAAATTAGCTTTGAAGTGAGCGAAGGCGAAATTTTTGGATTTCTAGGGGCAAATGGTGCTGGAAAAACAACCGCTATGCGCATTCTCTGTGGACTTTCGTATCCTACTTCTGGAGAAGCCAGCGTGGCTGGATTTGATGTGTACGGACAGCAGGAAAAAATTAAAAAGAATATAGGGTATATGAGTCAGAAGTTTTCGCTGTACGATAATCTGACTATTTTGGAAAATATTGAATTTTTTGCTGGAGTTTATGGCGTTTCAAGACCTGAAATAAAAGAAAGGAGCAAAGATTTGGTCTCGGCTTTAGGTTTGGAGAAAGAAGCCAAAAAATTGGTTGGCGGATTGCCTTTGGGATGGAAACAGAAATTGGCTTTTTCTGTTGCCGTTTTTCATCGTCCAAAAATTGTTTTTCTAGACGAACCTACAGGCGGTGTAGATCCGATAACGAGACGACAGTTTTGGGAAATGATTTATCAAGCAGCCGCAGACGGAATTACAGTTTTTGTCACGACGCATTATATGGACGAAGCCGAATATTGCGACCGAATCAGCATTATGGTTGACGGACGCGTAGCTGCTATAGATTCTCCGACAGCCTTAAAAAAGCGCTTTAATGCGGTTTCTATGGATGAGGTTTTTTATGAATTGGCAAGAAATGCCCAAAGAACATCAGATTAGTATGAAAAGATTACTGGCTTTTATCCGAAAAGAATTTTATCATGTTTTCAGAGATCGAAGAACTTTGCTCATTCTCTTTGGACTTCCTGTGGCGCAGATTGTTCTGTTTGGTTTTGCGCTGAGCAGCGAAGTCAAAAATATTGGAATTGCCATTCAGGATAATTCACACGATATTCATACCGAGAAAATGATTCGAAAAATACAGTCAAGTTCTTATTTTCATGTCGAAAATCCAATCTTGAATTATACCGATATTGAGAATAGATTTAAAGACGGAACCATAAAATGTGCAGTCATTTTTCCGACTAATTTTGGTTCTGATGTCCAGCGTCTGGGAGGAGCAAAAATTCAGGTCATTGCAGATGCATCAGATCCTAATACGGCGACTATTGTAACCAATTATTTAAACGCGATTGCTAGAGATTATCAGCAGGAATTGAATCCGACTGCGAAGTTAAACTATCAAATAATTCCAGAATTAAGACAGCTTTATAATGAAGAACAAAACGGTTCGCTTAATTTTATTCCAGGTGTAATCGCCTTGATTTTTATGATTGTGAGCACGGCACTGACTTCTGTTTCTGTTGTGCGCGAAAAAGAATTGGGAACTATGGAAATTTTGCTGGTATCGCCTTTTAAACCCATTATGGTTTTAATCGCAAAAGCAATTCCGTTTTTAGTGCTTTCCATAATCAACTTTATCATTATTATATTTCTTTCAGTATATCTGCTTGATGTTGAGATTAAAGGGAGTTTTCTGCTTCTTTTTGCAGAAAGTATTTTGTTTATTATTACCTGTCTTTCTCTCGGTTTGCTCATTTCAAATGTGACCGATTCGCAACAGACTGCGATGCTTATATCAATGATGGGAATGATGGTGCCTACTTTGATTCTGACTGGTTTTATGTTTCCGATCGAAAATATGCCTTGGATATTTCAAGCGATTTCCCATTTAATTCCGTCGCATTATTATTACATCATTGTAAAAGCTGTAATGCTCAAAGGTTTGGGCTTTTCATACATCTGGAAAGAAACTTTAATATTGGCAATAATGACCGTTTTATTGCTTACGGTCTCTTTGAAAAAATTTAAAATTAGATTGTCATGAAGGTGCTACGTTTTATATTACAGAAAGAATTTCGACAAATCTTTAGAGACAAAACGATTCTTGCCATGATGTTTTTTGTGCCAACAATACAGCTCATCATTTTACCGTTGGCGGCTAATTTTGAAGTAAAAAGTGTAAACATTGTTTATGTAGATCACGATCACAGTTCTTATTCTCAAAAGTTAATTAATAAAATAGGTTCTTCTGGATACTTTCATATTGTAGGAGCTCCAGCATCGTATTTGGAAGGCATGAAGTTCATTGAAACAGGAGATGCCGATTTAATTCTAGAAATTCCTTCTGGATTTGAACGAAACTTGGTAAGAGAAGGTAGTCAGAAAGTAAATATTGCCGCTGATGCCATCAACGGAACCAAATCGAATATTGGAAATGCTTATTTAAATGTTGTGCTTGCTGATTTTAGTAATGATTTGGATATACGATTTAAACTACCGCCACAATCGGCTTCTGTTTCGCCATCCTTAATTACTTTGACAAGTACAAATTGGTACAATCCAAGAGCGGAATACAAATATTATATGGTTCCAGGTATTTTGGTCTTGTTGCTCACATTGATTGGCGGATTTATTACGGCATTAAATATTGTAAAAGAAAAAGAAATAGGCACAATTGAACAGATTAATGTAACGCCAATTCAGAAATGGCAATTTATTTTAGGCAAACTCATTCCGTTTTGGATTGTCGGAATGATTGTATTTACAGTTGGCCTAATTGTAATGTACTTGATTTATGGAATATTTCCGCAAGGCAGTTTCTTGGTGTTATATCTCTTTGCGGGAGTTTATTTGACTGCCTTATTAGGATTAGGACTTTTGATTTCGACATTTGCCGATACGCAATTGCAAGCCATGTTTATTGCCTTTTTCTTTATGATGATTTTTATGCTTATGAGCGGTTTCTTCACCAGTACCGACAGCATGCCGAATTGGGCAAGAACCATTTCAGAGTTTACTCCTGTAACGCATTTTATAAAAGTAGTTCGACTTATTGTTCTAAAAGGAAGCGGTCTGCAAGAAGTTGGAAGAGAGCTTTTGTACTTATTTATTTTTGCCATTGTACTAAATGCACTGGCAATTTATAACTATAGAAAAACAAGTTAATAGATTTTAAAAGTTTTTTGTTAAACGAAATTTAAGGTAAAAAACCCCGCTGTTAAACGGGGTTTTGCTTTTAAATATTTCGATTCGGATCGGTTCCAGATTCATCTTCTTCAAAATCCTTTTGATTAAGTTCATCACCATCATCGATGTCTTCGTCGTTTTCATCATCTTCAAATTCTTCGTCAAATTCATCTCCACCTGGGTTATCATCTAGTTTTTGATTGTTGATTTGGTCTTCGTCAAATTCGTCTCCATAATCTGGTTCTGCATTATCGCTTATGGAATGATCTGCGGGTGGAGCGTCAATGTCGATATCATCATACTGATGATCATTTTCATATCGGGTTTCGTCATCTTGAAAATATTGGTCCTCTGGACTGTAATTTTCTTTTTTATCTAAATTCATAAATGCTATTTTTTAATTGTTTACAGTAAAAGTAGCATTGTCTTATGCTTGAATTTTATAAATCATGACCATGCAATTATATAATTTACAGTTCGTTGAAAAGATTAAGCCTCCTTTTTCCCCCACAACAAAACTTCAATCTTTTCTGTATAATGAATTCTGTCAGGATAGGTATTGATTATAAAATCTCCAGCCTCATACCAAATGTCTTTTATCCTAATTTCGAGATCCAGAATTTCCCATTCTTTATGATGAATATCAAAACGACAAATTTTATCATTACAGATATCATACAAAGAATGCCTTTCGGTGAGCCAAACATCCAAATCTGTTTTTTGAATAGAAGAAGTTTTTCCGATTTTAATATCAAGAAGATGATTTTGTTTTAGGTTTTGAGAAAAAAGACGATTTCCTGACCGCTTAATTTCTGCCTTTTCATAAGGAAGTCCGATAAAAAGTTTAGAAAATAA
This sequence comes from Flavobacterium tistrianum, assembly GCF_003254545.1. Taxonomy (GTDB): domain Bacteria; phylum Bacteroidota; class Bacteroidia; order Flavobacteriales; family Flavobacteriaceae; genus Flavobacterium; species Flavobacterium tistrianum. Next base: position 41,629 of record NZ_QJRH01000059.1, on the reverse strand, counting down.
AACTTCAATTAATTTATTCGTCTCAATGGAGAATAGGTAAATACCAGGAATTCCGTCTTTTGTAACATAAGTTCTGATATTAATTTCTTCAAAATTAGAAATATAAGGCAACATTGGAAGATATCGCAATCGCATGTTTTTTATTTCAAACGAAACAAGAGAAACCCAAGCCATGCCAGCATAAGTATCTATTTGTATTTCTTTTGGAATGTATTTTTCTAAAAGGTACGAAGGAACTTCCCAATGAAAAAATACAGTGTGGTACCATTCCTGATAGTATTTCCATTTTCTTTGGGGCAAAGGATATTGTCTGTTTTCGGTAGCATTTAGTATTTGTTTTATTGAAGCCATCTGGTAAATTATTAATTATGGTAATCATATAATAGTGAGAACTTTATAGTGTAAGTGGCTATGGATTTTCTTTCTAAAATTTGCAATGAAACATGAGTTAAGTGTTTCATAAACAAATTGTTAATTTAAAATTGATTATTATGAAAAATTTATTTCTAATTGCTTGTATGCTATTATGTTTTAGCGTTGCATCGGCTCAGGATACAATTCCGGGAAAGAAAAAATCTACTCCTAAAACAGATACTGTTCATCATAAAAAGAACAAGCAGTATCCTTCGACACGAAAAACGGACACAGTCAACAAACAGCGTACCGATAAAAAGAAAGGAACTCCAAAGTCTACTAACAAGGCCACCGTTCCGTCTAATAGAGACACTATCAATGGCACAAGACCATAAGATGTTAGATTATGCTCATGAAATAAAGGTCTATTTTAGAATAGGCCTTTATTATTTGTCTCGACTCCAGATATTCTTGGTAATAAATATAAAACTACTAGTGCGGTACTTTTTATATAATTTGCTCTGCTGTGTTGTAAGATTTTCATTTAAATGCTTTAATAAGCTACCAACTTATTTTGATATGCGCTTCACCCGCAATTTGATATTTTAGAGCACCAGTATTTTTTATTGGTTTTAAAACTTCGTCATCTTGAAGAATCTGTAATGGCTTTTTATGATCATTAGCAATGATAAATAAATGGCAAAACATTTTTTTATTTCCATTTAATTTTATGAAAGCACTTTTTCCTCTTTTGGTAAAACTGATAACAGGATAATCGATAAAAACAGTCAAACCAGATTCAATTTTAAAATATTGTCTTGGCACAATGGCAAAAGCAGAGCCAACACCATAGATTTCCTGTCCCACTTGTCCGCTTTTTTCCCATCCAACATAAAGATCTTCGAGAGGAGCATACAAATCAGATTGTATTTCTCCTGTTTTCACGTCTTCAGAAATCATTTCTTTAGGAAGGAAAGAAGGATAATAATAGGCAATCCTGTTGATGGCATATTTGACAAACTCTGGAAGTAGAATTCGAAGTCCAGACAAAATATCGACATCTTTGGCCTGAAGCATATATTCTGTTAATACCGTATAAACTTCCATTTCTTCGTATGCTGCAGTGTAAGGCGCATCATTTAGAGGAAAAATAGAAAAAAAGTTATTGTAGTTTTTTCCAAAAGCATATTGGCAATCCCAAAGCTGAACGTTTTTGAATAATCCGGAAAGGCACATATAACTTGTTTCCAAGTAAATCTTCTTGCGCGTAATTTTATAAAGCTTTAGTAAGGCATTTGCAGAAAAGCCTGTATTATTGGCCTGATAAAAAATATCAAATCCACATTGTGTAAGTTGTTTTGCTGCTTTTTCTGCTTCACTCAAAAAGCGTTTTTCTTTTGTAAGATCATACATTAAAAGCATTAAGTGTGCATAAGCGCCTGGAACGTCTTTTTCGCCGCCTTTGCCTGGTTCGGTTTCTTCTTTAATAACTTCAAAGGTTTCAATGTTATAAAAAACAGGCCACTCATATTGAAAGTGGTGTGCTGCTTTTATTACAAAATCGATAGAATCTAAAACTAATTTTTCGGCATTTTTGTCTCCAAAAATAGCAAGTCTAGCTAGATTGATAAGCGGATGATGTAGATACCACGAATCCATTGTCGTGTCTTTTTTCTGTTCTTCAGATTGGTCTAGCTTGTCATGCAGTTCAGGAAGCCAACGTGTAATGCTTTTTATTTTCGGATCATAAAAATGAAACAAGCCAGTTCTTAAATCTTCAGATAAACGATACGTTTCAGAATTCCATCTTTCGTATTCTTTAAGCGGAGCCAAAACGGCAAGCTGAACCATACTTTCTGCAGGTGTCTCGTAATCGCAGAGATATGCATTTAGATACGGAATTCCGTTGGTTTGTGTCCAGCAGCCTTTATTATATTCAAGATGAGCTAATGTTTTTTGAGCAATTTCAATCCAGTCGTGATATTCGGTTTCGGGACGTGGAATAAGTTTGTAAATGCTGGCAAGACTTTCCAGATAATCCATGCATAATTTAGAAGGATCATCTTTTGTTTCATCGCCCAGTAAAATATAAGCATCAGAAATGATAAAAGCTTTTCCTGACGGAAGAGGTTCTTCGATACTTACAGGTAACTGAAAACCAATTTCAGGCCAATTTCCACTTACGGCATCATTTAGCGAAGTTTTTGTAGCTTCACAATAATCAGATAAGGCAGTAAGATTTTGGAAGTAAAATAAAGTGCTTTTTTTAGGTTTTTTGATACTTGCAAATAAAACGCCAGATCTTGTGCCTATTTGTTTGACATGAATTTTTCCTGAAGTGTTTTCGATATTTCCATTTTGTGTTAAAGGCAAAATATCGCGTGGCCAAAACGGAATCAGAATAGGAAAATTGGCTTTAAAATTAGTTTGGTAATGTAGTAAGTGAGAATCGTTTTCAGGAAAATTAATTACTATTTCGTAACTGCCTAATTCTGTTTTTAGTTTTACAGTAATCTCTTTTTCAGATTCTGAGACGGTATTAATTTCAAAAAAGCTGTTTAAAGCATAAGCTGCACGAAAAGCAATTCTTTCTTTTTTTGTACCGATAGCCACAATCCAAAAAGAATCTCTACAGCTATAAAGCTCAAATGTATAGCTCGATTTTTCTATGATAAATATGGGTAGGCTGCTGTCAATATCGGTTTGTGCATTTGCTGTCCAAGGCGAAATAGTATTCATATTGAATCTTTATTTAATTAATAGCGATGTTTTGGTTTTTTATTACAGAAAAAATAAAACTATCCACCAGTTTCCATGTGAGGAGCATCAACAGGTTTGGACTGTGATGAACCAATCTGACGGAGATAAATTGATAACATTATAATAGCAAAAACAGAAAGGAACTCGCTCTGCCAATTCTGAAAAGATTCAAACCAAAATCTAGAATTTGATAAGTACGAAGAAACAGTTTCTAACGGCTCTCCCTTTCTTAAAAGTTGTTCGTTTTCGTCTTTAAGGCTTCCATAAAAATGAATGATAAATGATATTGCAAATAGAAGCAGAAGTACAATTGTGAGGGAGTGTTTGTATATTTTTAAAACAAATCCTCCTTTTTTTACGGGCCAAGGTGCATCCTTTTTTGTGGGATCTGGCTCACGATCCACTTCCTCAGGTTCATCAATTTTTTTGGACTCCGATGAGCCTTTTTGTTTTAAGAAGATGGTTAAAACTACAAATAAAGCCATCTGTAAAAATTCACTCTCCCAGTTTTCGAAAGTTGACTGAAAAAAATGGCCAGATGTAAGATAAGATGCTAAAGTTATAGCAGTTGCTTCTTCATCAATTAATTCTTTGTTATGTTCTTCAAAACCTAATGCAACCTGACCAGCTAAAGATCCGATAAACAGTACTAGGAAGCAGATGCATAATCCATTGTTTCTAAAAAAAGCTTTCATTTTTCATCTTTTGTTTATATCAAAATTCAAAAAAATAGTAGACAAAATTTTATAACATTTTTAATCCCTTTTATAGTTTTTATATTGAAAACTAATGGTTTATTGGTTTTAAAAATAAAAAACGCCTCTAGAAGGAGACGTTTTTCAAAAAAAAAATAAATATAAGAAACAGTAGCGTTTTTATTTATGATGAGTTTCCAGATAGACTTTAAGATTAGAAATATCATCTTTAACCAACTTTTCAAAATATGGATTTAAAAATTTAGCTGCGCTCTCGCCGGCGATTCCAAGCGGAGCATGATAGGAAATAGTAACATCCAATTCTGTTGCTTTTCCTTTTGGTTTAAAAATAATTTTTCCAGCATTTTTGATAGAAGAACCTTCGATAGAATTCCAGCTTAAAAGCTTCTCTTTTTCATCTCTGATAATTTCGGCATTCCACGATATTTTTCCAATTCCGCCTGGACCTTTTGCCGTCCATTCAGAAATAGTAGAACTTGTAACTCTTACAGAATCCAGATGATTCATGAATTTTGGCAGATTTTCTAGATTTCTCCAAAAGGCATACACTTCGCTTACGGGTTTATCGATCACACTGTTTACTCTGATGTTCACATTTGAAGCTTTATCGTGCATTAAATGGCCAGCAGCGTCATATATTGGACAGTATCCTGAAATTCCGCGTAATAGCATTGCACCTCCAGCTCCGGCTTGTGTAACGCTTTTGTTTTTTTTAGATAGAGCATTGTACAAAAGATATGCGCCACTTGTGACCATTAAAACTCTCTCTAGTTTTGAGATATTATTTTTTAATAATGGTTTTGAAGACTGATTTTGTTTTGATAATACTGTATTCATAACTATTTGTTTTTAAAAGATGTAATTAGTTAGACATGTTGAGTTGAATAACATTTTAGCTTGAGTAACAAATTTCGGCAGTCCTTTAAAATATTTTTTACAAGATTAAAAACTTGATTTATACATTTTACATTAGCAATACATTCAAGTGTCCTGATTCTTATAAAGGGTTTCTGAAATTATGTAAATTCATTGATACGCAGTCATTTAATTTTGGAGTGATAAAATTTAAAAGACTTGAATTATGAACACATTTGAGAAAACAATTGGTATGTTGCTTTTAGTGACAGCTTTTACTTTTTCATGCAAAAAGAATGACAATAACAATGTCTATCCAAATGACAACCAAACCGATACCACGAGCATGTCAGTTGATACAGTTGGTCCTGCGATAGATTCATCGGCAACTTTAAATTCTGATCAAAATGGCCAGAATGGTACAACGGGCGCAACGGGAGAAGGATCTACAGGTTCTGGAACAGCGGGTTCAACTCAGAAAGGGAATCAGAATGTTAAAACCGATTCTATTAAAAAGTAATGGTATCATTGCAAAAGAAAAGCTCTTAACACTTTTAAGAGCTTTTTTTTATTAATTTACATAATGTTATAATCGAGCTTTTTATTTAAAATTGAGGAATGCTGAATAAAGAAGAAAAAAAAGAACAGAAAGCAGTATTTATGCTTCCTTGGGTTACGGCAATTGCTATGTTTATGCAATCACTAGACGGTACGATTTTGAATACTTCGCTGCCTTCAATAGCCAAAAATATGGGATATTCAGCCACCGAAATGGATTCGGTTATTGTTACCTACACGCTCACATTGGCAATGTTTATTCCGCTTTCTGGCTGGCTGGCAGATAAATTTGGTACCAGAACCATGTTTATGATTGCCGTGTTTTTGTTTATTGTAGGATCTTTGTTTTGCGCCATTTCGGTTGATTTAAACACGCTTAATTTGGCTCGTGTTTTACAAGCAATTGGTGCGTCGATGATGGTTCCTGTTGCCCGATTGGCCATTTTGTATCAATACCCCAAAAACGAACTCCTGAAAACCATGAATTTTATAACCTTATTCGGATTGTTAGGAATGGTGGCGGGGCCAAGTTTAGGAGGTTTTCTATCTGATAATTTCAGCTGGCATTGGATTTTTCTAATCAATATTCCCATTGGTCTCATCGGAATTTCGATGGCGTATCGCATTATGCCTAATTTTAAGCACGCTGTAGGAAGGTTTGATTTTAGAGGGTTGGTGTATTTCAGTTTGGCACTGATTTCTATTACTTTGGTTTTAGAACTTATAGGAAGCGGAAGAACTCACATGATTGTAATTTTATGTTTATTGTTTCTATCAGGACTTCTTTCTCTCTTTTATTACATTCACTACAAAAGAACAGAAAAGCCAATAATTGACTTGCATCTTTTAAACATTAGAACTTTAAAAATAGGACTAATGGGAAGTTTAATTACAAGACTAGGAATTGGTGGTTTGCCACTGCTGTTACCACTTATGCTGCAAACTAGCTTTGGTTATTCGGCTTCTGTATCGGGATTATTGCTGTTGCCTTCTGCTTTGTCTAATGTTGCGGTGAAGCCTTTCATGGTTAACATTATAAAGTCTTTTGGCTACAGAACTGTATTGATAAGTAATACCATTTTACTAGGAATTGTTTTGATTATTCTCGGATTTGTAACGAAAGAAACTCCAATTGGCTATTATATTTTACTGATGATATTCTACGGAATTTTTACTTCTGTACAAATGTCTGCCATGAATACCATCACACTTTCAGATTTGGATCAAGACACTGCTAGCGGCGGAAATACCATGCTAGTTATCATGCAGCAGCTTTCGGTAAGTTTCGGAGTTTCGGTTGCCAGTTTAGTACTTTCTTTATTTCAAGATGGCATTTTTAATTTAGATGCTTCAAAAGCATTTCAATATACTTTTATTGCATTGGCTGTCTTTACTATTTTTTCAAGTTTCACTTTTTCTAAATTGAGTAAAACAGATGGAGAAGGGTATATGTAATACTCTGTATATGGGTATTTTATAAGTTTAAAGAGTAATCGTAAAATTAGGTTAATGGTTTCTTGAGTATTTTGTAATTTGTTATGTATTAGATGTTTATTGTCGAATTAAAAAATATAATTATGAAATTGCCAAAAGAAATTATAAACGGATTTTTGATATTTGCTGGAATTGCCTTGTTCTTTCTTCTGATGGAACTTTTAAATCTTTCCAATCTATTTTACTTACGACTTCTGAATGTTTTATTTATTCTCTGGGGCGTAAACAGAACCTTGAAAATGAATCTGGCCGAAGGAAAAAACGAATTTGTTCCAAATGCCATTTCGGCAATGGTTACTTCGTTTACAGCTGTAGTAATAAGCATTGTTGCGCTTCTAATTTACAGTTATGCCAAAGGCGGAAACCAGTATGTAAAATCATTGTCTGAAGCTTTTATGTTTGGTGGCGAACCTTCTGTAACTTCGTATTGCCTTTCTTTATTTTTTGAAGGAACAGCTTCCTGCATTATTGTGACGCTTTTATTAATGCTGTATTGGAATAATAAATATGCAGCCGATTAATAAAAATAAATCCTGAAAAGAATTTTATAAAGTCTTTTCAGGATTTATTTTTTTGAACTTTCTGATGTTGTAAGCAATTAATAATCATCTTCTTTGTCTTCATCAGGTTTTGTTTCGTCTAAAGTTCTTCTGTTTGCATCATTATCAAAATCATCATCTTCATTGTTGTCACTTTTAAGATCCTCATCTAAATCTTGTGCGATAGGAGCATTTTTTTGAAAAAAAGGATCGGAAGTGTCGTTTTCATTTTCTTCTCTTTCCTGAAATTCAGGTGTGTGTTTGTGTCGCTGTGATTCGTTCTCATGCTGATTGATGGCAGGATCTTTTTTCTCCATAGTTTCAGAATTAATAGAATCGCTTGCCGAATGATCTGCCGCGTGATAACTAAGATCTTCCTGATCGTAGTCATCATAGTTTTCTCTTGACATACTTTTTAGTTTAATGTTAAACAATACGATTTATTTCAAATTTTAGTAAGTTTTGAAGGATCAGTTGCTTCTTCAACGGTTTTTCCTTCAGGATTACTTTTTTTCGTTTTATCAGAAGCTTTGTTTTCTTCTGTATTTTCTTCGTCATAATCATTTAAGCGTCCAGCTTCACCAGTGCTGCCACCAGGTTGCATACTTCCTGAGCCACTATAGGAACTGTTCGCATTTTGATTCACACATTCATTCTCGTTTAGTTCTAATTTATCCTTCTTATTTTCCATGATTTTCCTTATTTATAATTTCTTTCTAAAATTAACTAACCTGACTATGTGAGTCTTATATTATTACGTTAAGGTTTTATATAATAGTTATAGAAATGAAATCTCAATTTTGAATTTGTTCTCTAAATGTCTTTTTATGGAAAGAATGGAAGATTTTTAATTTTTTCTAAGATTTGTTTTATCTAATCCTTTTGAATTTCAGATTATCAGTTTTAGTAGCAATAGTTAAATGAGCTTTATGTAAGGTATATTTTCCTTTTAAATAATCTTTCTTATTATTGTCACCTGATTTTAAAACTAAAGAGTCTTTTGTAAACGAATATTCTCCATTTACAATACTTTTTGACTTGTCAGTTTTGTTAATTTGAAAACTATTCAGATCTTCAAAATGTAATCTTTCTTTTGTTTGAAGATTTTCCCAAGTTCCGTAAAAATCATCCTGTGACATGTATTTTTTCTTCAAAACACTGAACATAATAAAGAAACCAATAAATACAGCGGGAATATAAATGAATTTTATTATACTAATCTTGTTTATCCATTTAGGTCTGTCACTATTTTGGAACAATGGCGGTTCTTCTAAAAAATATTTAAGAAAAACTTTGTAATCGGAGAAAAATACAAACAATGCCATTAGAGTTAATGTTATGGCAATTTCTTTTGCATTAATATCATAAGCGTAATCTGTTAGAAGAATATTGATCATAAAACTTAGGAAAAGAATGATTCCAATTCTGGTAGTTTTTCTAAAAAAGAGTAGGAGTGAGCTTATAATCTGTGTAACGGCAATAACAATGGGGTACCAATAGCAGTAACCATAATAATACCAAGTAAGACGGAAACCATCTAGCGAGCCAATTGGCATATCGTATACGCTTGGCTGTGAGACAAATTGGGTTTTTAATATTTTGCCATAAGCATATAAAATTATAATTGTAGCTAGAAAATATCGACAGAATGTGTGTAAGTAAAGATGGATTTTTTGCCAGTTCATGTTTTTTGGGATTTTTTTGTTTTACATAAATTTCGAACTTGGTAAAAGTAGATTAACCCAAAATTGTAGAATTGTACAAATGGAAACTGTTTAGACAAACAGCCAAATATTTTCTTTTTCTGTATCTATGTTTTTGAAAAATATTTGGGGATTCCTATTGGTTAACTCTTTAAAATTGCGAATAAAATGAGATTGGTCGTAAAAATCATATTGAGATAATTCAGAAAAATTCTTGCTTTCTTTCTGTTTAAGAATTGAATTTCTAAAGCGGTGTATTTTTCGATATTCTGAAGGCGATTTGCCAATGCGTTTTGTGAATATTTTATTCAAATATTGTCTGCTTATTTGGTGTTTTTGTGCAATTTCTTCAATCTTTTCATCAGTTTCAATGGCTTCAAGTATTTTTTCAATTAAAGAAAATTTTTTGATTTGTAATTTAGAAAGTAGATAATCTTCAAGTTCTTGGCTTTGTTTGTCTTTTGCTAGACTGAAAATTTCAATCATTTTATCATTAAAGTCAGGCATAAAAGTAAAATCTAAAATAGTGCCTTCCGAAAAAATATTTTTTGAATCGGATAAAAACTGACTTATTCCTAATGGCTTAAAGTAAATAGTAACTTCATTTATAAGCTCTTTGTAATGAATTTTCATTGGCTTGGTATAACGAGAAACTACACATGTCATTATATTTTTTATTGGCGATGACTTTATAATAACTTCGTTGTTTTGTACTTCAACGTCTAAATCTTCATTTGTGGTTAAAATGCAGAAATTATTAGGGAAAGTGAGATATTGTACAGATCCTGAATTTTTATCTTTTGAAATAAAGTAATATCCCTCAATATATTTTTTTAAAGTTTCATTTTTAGGCTGATAAAAATTCAGGTTCATTTGATTCTCTTTTGAGATAATTATTAAAATTTGGTTTTTTGAAAGGTATTGATAAAACTAAAATAATATTTAAAAGCTTGCGTAACTAACTTGGATGGTATAGTAAGTGGATTTAATTTTTCTTTGCATGTATTATTTTGCTTTGCGAATTGAATACGACTTCTATAGAATCTTTAAATTTTTTCTTTATAGTTAAACCATTTACCTCATCATTCAGTTTCAGTTTGTGTAGTTTAGAATCTATTTTCAAAAGAACTAATTCTATATCATTTGATTTTAAATACCCAAAATATTGTAATTGAGGCCAAGGCATATCAAATTTTGGTTTTGGAATCGCTGGTGATGGTTTTATCGCTTTTCTGACAGGGGCATGATAAGAAACGGAAGCAACAAATGCTGGCTTTTCAACAAACTGCTTATTTAAAAACGGATCACGGCCAATTTTCTTTAATTCAAAAGTGTCCTTATTGACTTTCTTTAAAGAAATGTCACTATTGTGCGCTTCAGGACTTAAATTGACATCGCTGTTTCCAAAATATCGGTTAATAGTTCTAAAGCCTACGGTTCCCCATAGGCCCAGAACTACGATAATTAGAATTATATTAATTTTCTTTTTAGCCATTCTTAATTTACTGTAATCTTAAATCCTGTACTATTGGTTCCTTTGTTTCCAGCAAGATCAACTGCTCTAACTCGCCAATAATAAGTTCCAGCATTGGCAAATGTATATTGGAGCGTTGTTGTATTACTGTTTAAAGGTTGGATAATGGAATTAAAATCTACATCACTAGCAATTTCTACCACATAAGATATAGGCGATTTTATAGTTCCAGTATCTGCAGCAATTGACCATGTCAAGTTTAAAGCTGTATTAACTGTCTGAGTTGAGTTGTCGGCTGGAAGCGTATTCTTTGGCTGATTTGGAGCTGTTGTATCAATATTGAATTTTTTTGCACCATACTGTTTTGTCTCGCTTTCAGCATTTTTAGCTTTTATTCGCCATTCATAATTTCCATCAGGAAGTTGAGGTAAATCTAATGTTACAGAAGTATCAGTTAAATCAGCTTTAGAAAAAACTTCCTGCCCCGTTGCTGTATTTATTATTTTTGCACTATATGAAGTGGCTTTATCAAGCTGTTGCCAACTTAAAGTGATATTTGTAAAATTTAAATATTTGTCATTGTCTGGAGTCAGCAATATAACCTGCTGATTAGTTAGGTCGTCTGGAATATTTGTTGCAAAACTTGACGGGAAAGAATAGGTGGACTGATAAGCATAATTTTCAGCTCTTACACGCCAGATATAGCTTCCCGCTTCAAGAGGCAAAGTTAAATTTGTCTTTGTGGTAAGAGAGTCCAAGATAAGAACCTGATCTTTTTCGTAAATCTGTACGCGATACTTATCGGCACCTTTTAGGCTGTTCCATTTAAAGTTGACTACGTTGCTTTCAACAACAGCATCTTTTGTTGGTGAAATGATTTGTATAATATCGTTGCTAATATCTTCTTCTAGGATGTCTTCGCATGAAAATGCTAGAATTGATAAACCGATTAATATAATTTTATTTAGTGTTTTCATAGTTTTGAAAAATCATTTTTAAATGTAAAACTTCAGATTTATTATTTTTTTTAGTGGTGTAAAAATTTTGGCTGACCATTCTTGAATAATCGAATTTTTTTTCAAAATTATAAGCCAGTTCTAGCAATTGGTTTGCATTTCCGGTAACATCCAACTGATTGGTTATAATATGATAATCAGTTTCTGGATAATCATGAATAGGCTTCAAATCATTTATTGAAACTCCAGGTGCTGCTGATGCAAAACCGATTATTCCCTGCTGGACCATTTCTTTTGTAACGCCTTCTTTGCCAATTATTCTGTCCAAATATTCAACATCATTTTTAAGTGTTCCGTTGTTTTTTGCTTTTTTATTGATATCATCGGCTTTTTTTGAAAGCATCCGATACTCTGAAACGACCTCAAACAGCGTATGAAAGGATCGTTTGTATGCAGTTATCGATAGCATAAAGAAGACTATGATCAATGCATAAAATTTTTGTTTATAAGAATAGTTTTCAAACATTTTTAAGAATGATTTTTATTTCAAATACTGATTTGTTCTTTTTGTCTTTTTTTAAGCTGACAATTTCAAAACGCTGCAGCCAATCCATTTTTTTTAAATTTTCAAGCCAGGAATTAAATGATGATTCCTGATATGTTTCGCCTTTTATAATAATTGTACCGCTATCAAACAAAACCTTTTTATTCTCTTTATATTCTTCTTTTAAAGGGGCAATGTTTAATTCTGTCAATGAAATTGCACTTGGAATTGTCCGCATGATCTCGTAGCTGTAGAAAGAGAAAAATTTAGAAGACAAGACTCCAGATTCTTTTAAAAGATTGAGTTTCTTTTCTTTTTGGGCTTCCAAATCTAATATCAGCTGATAAGATTGATTCGAATAAACAGTCTGAAGGTTGAGTTCAGAATTTTTAGTGCCATAATACTGAATCAGAAAATAACTGATTAGCAAGCTCAAAAGAAAGCCTGCCAGCATTGCCACGCCAAGAAAATTAAAAGCTTTCTTATAGATTAATTCTTCATTGTTTAAACTGGAATTTATTGTTTTTGAAACTTCTTTTGGTTTAACAAAAAAATGAATAACCGAGCCGTATAATGGCAGAAAAACATTTGATATTGTTTCTTCGCCAATTTGATAATTAACGGCAACTGCAGTTTCATTCTGTTTTGAGAAACCAGAGATAATATCATTTTCAAATTCAAGCTTTAAATCGGCAGAATATAAGACATCTCTTTTCAAGGCATTATTTAATAATGCTCCGAGAAACGAACCAATATAAATATCAATAACCTGAAAGCCGCTTTTATGAAATTGAGACACACTTTCCTCTACAATATTTTTTCTGCAGAAACTTATAAAATTGGAGTTTGCTCCCTTTATATCGGTATAATAAATGGTATTAAAATCGATGTTTTTCTGCCAGCTTAAATCGGCTTCATTTTCAAAATTTATTTCTTTGTTCAAAACTCCTTTTCCTTCTATAACAAGTAGAATAGGCAGTTTTTTATCAGCAGTTTTGATTAAAGCGTCAAAAGTTTCGAAAGTCTGTTTTGAAACAATAGAAATTTTGTTTGCTTTCTTTTTTACAGTAAGCAGATTATAAACTTCGCAATCTTCTTTTTTGATTACTCCAACGACATTTAAGTCATTTATTTTTATGAATTTAGATAAAGTGGCGACCATTTTTAGTAAATAACGGTTGGTTTAATAAAAATGTGAAGTTTCGAATCGCTTTTTCCTTTCTTTCTGCTGCTAAAGAACCATTTAACAACCGGAATTCTTGAAAGCAGCGGCGTTCCCGTTCCAGAATTTTCTTTTTTCAATTCATCAAGACCACCAAGTAAAATCATCTCACTGTTTTTAACTCTTACTAAAGATTCAAATTTTTGTGTTGCTTTTCCTGGAGGTGCATCTTCTCCAACTCTGGCTAAGAAAGAGCTTTTCTCTACAGCAATTGTCAAAGTAACATTTTCATCTGTAGAAACATAAGGTTTTATAGAAACGCTAAGATTTGCATCTGTAGATTTCCAAGTTCCAGAATTTAAAATGTCGTTTCCAATATTGTTATTTATCAATCGGTTATTCTGTTCAAAATAATAGCTTGTTTCTCCAATAGATAATTTTGCTTCGTGTCCGCTGATAGTTGCAATTTTAGGTGTCGATTCAATCTTTAGAGCAGAATTGTTTTCAAGCAGTTTTAAATTCAAATAAAATGATTCGGTCACTTTTCCTAATTTAAAAAGCCCGAAACCATTAAAAGCATCTATTAGACTGTTTACGGATGAACCGTTTAATGTGACATCTGAATTTGGAAAAAGGACCCCGCTGGTCGAAACTTTATTTATTTTATCAAGGCCCGCTTTCATTCCAGTCTGAATATCATATGCCTTATTGTACTGGACAATAATGACTTCGATCTGAACCATCGGAACAACTTTGTCAATCTGTTTAATGTAAACTTTTAATTCTTCAAGTATAGATCTTGATCCAGAAACGATTAATCCGTTTAATTCTATGAATTCTTTTATTTCCAGTTTTTCTGAAAAAATCTTTGGAAGAGTGGGAAGCACAGATTCAATTGATCTGTTTTCCAGCTGGATCATTTCTGTGATTCTTAGGCCTTCTGTTGCTTCTTCTCCGATAAGATAGATGTCGCCTTGTTTTTTGAAAGTATATTTTTTTCCTTTGAAAATATGCGCCAATAAATCATCAAAAGTCAGATTATCTGCAGATAGCGTAGTTTTTTCGTTTTCTGGTTTATTATATAAAAAATAATTGATATGCAGTTTTTCTGCCGCTTCCGTCAATAAATCAGAGGCATCAGCTATGTAAGCACTGATCTGTAAAAAACCATTTTTGTTAATGTTTACTTCATAATATCCAGGAACGCCGAGACTCACTTTTGGCTGTTTCGCTTTTGTGGTTGTGGCTAAAGTAGAATTTTGAGCTGTGCTTTTTTGCAGGAAATAAATGCCGTTATCATCTTTTACAGCGCTTAAATCATTTGATTTTGCCATCATTTCGATAACCTGATCAAATGGACGGTTTAGCACATATGAAGAAACCCTCATGCTTTTTATATCTTGAGCTAGAATTAAATTCTTTCCAGATTTATCTATAATAGCTTTCGCAACAGCAGATAAGGTGTCGTTCTCCAGTTTTATTGATAGGAAATCGTTTTGCGGATTGTATGTGACGTCAATAACTTTTGGCTGTTTTTTCTCTACAACTGTAACTATTTTTCTTTTCTTAAAAACAATAATATTGCTCATAAAAGAAACATCGATGTCATATTTCTGGGCAAGATGAATAAAAACATCTTTTACCGTTACGTCAAAAAAGTTGTTTGCAACCGGCTGGTTCAGTTCTGTATCTACATCGACATTTAATTGATGTTCTTCTGCTATAGATGCAATAAAATCGTGAAGAGTAAGTCCCGAAACATCAATTTTAATGGTTTCATTTAGTCCCTTTTTTTGTACTGAAAATTCATCAAATTTTCTGCCCAGCTCGACAATATCCTGCTGAGCGAAAATTATGTTTGAAAAAAATAACGCAGCTAGTGCGAAAACTATCTGTTTAAGCATTTTTATATGTTTATTAATATTGAATAAATTTCTTCTAGAGATGTTTCTCCTGAGGCTAGAATCTCAAATGCTTTTTCAGGCAGTGATTTATAATTTTTATCATTGCTGTAAAGTTTTGTAATGGTATTGTTTTTAATAGCTTCAGCAATTGTATGATCTATATTTAGGATTTCATAAATTGCCGTTCTTCCTTTATATCCTGTATGAAAGCATTTGTTGCAGCCAACAGGTTTGTAATAAGACTCAATTTCATGCGGAAATTTGAAATTAAGGGGGAAATCTTTAGGATCGCTTACCGTTTCTTTTTTGCAGCTGTCACATAATTTTCGAACCAGTCTCTGCGCAACCGATAAATTTAAAGTTTCTGCAATTAAGTAAGACGGTACTCCCATATCGATCAATCTGGAAATAGTTCCTATGGCTGAGTTGGTATGTATGGTTGATAAAACCAAATGTCCTGTTAAAGATGCTCGAATTGCCATTAAAGCGGTTTCAGAATCACGAATTTCCCCAAGCATAATAACATCTGGATCTTGACGTAAAAACGATTTTAGGGCAGAGGCAAACGTTAAGCCAATATCTTCTTTAAGCTGTACCTGATTAATTCCTTTAAGCGTATATTCGATAGGATCTTCAACCGTTACGATATTTCTTCTGCTGTCATTTAATAATCTTAAAGTAGCATAAAGTGTTGTTGTTTTACCAGAACCAGTTGGACCGCTTATCAGGATGATTCCGTTTGGTTTTTTAACCGCTTCCAGATATTTTTCCAATTCTTCTTTCTGCAGGCCAAGTGTGTTCAAATCAATATTTGAAGCATCCTGACCTAGAAGACGCATTACTATTTTTTCTCCAAACAGTGTAGGCAAAATCGAAACCCTGATATCAAAAGAGTCATTGGTGATTCGCCCGTCCTGAGGAAGTCTTTTTTCGGTAATATTCAGTTTGGCTTTGATCTTGACCTTATTGACCAATTCCAAGTAATTTTCCTGCTCAATTTTGTAACGTTCAATTAATTGTCCATCAATCCTGAAACGAATTCGCGATGAGTTTTCATAAACTTCAAAATGAATATCACTGCATTTTAGAGATTTAGCTTCAGCTAATAAATTTTCTAGAAAATCGCCTTTATCAACACTCAAAGACTTGTTTGAAGTTAAAGCACGTTCTTTTCTATAATAAATTGATAAAGCTTTTTCTATTTCTACAGATTCTGCCGAATGGAAAACAATATTTTTTCCTAAAAACAGCTCGAGCTCCTCTTTTGCATCTTCTTTATTGCTAGAATGATCAACATAAACTTCTATGGTGTTTTCGTGAACTGATTTCGGAATAATACGATACTGATTAGCCAAATCATTAGATACAACATGCTGGATTTCTGGAAATATTTCGATATTTTGTATCATTAGAATAAGGTTAGTTTTTGAAAGGTTAAAAAATAATCTTTCATTAAAACAATGAATAAAAACAAAGCCGAAAATCCCGCCAGCGGAACTGTATTTTCCTTAATGATTCTTTTTAGTCCAAACTGCATTGCAATAGCAAAAACAAGAGATAAGATGAAAAACAAAATATAGTTTTTCAATAAAAACAACGGACTAATTGCAATATAAAACAGCAAATCTCCCAATCCGAAATAATGAAGGAAAGGGTTTAAGAACTTCTTAGATTTCAAACTCATGTATAGTGTAAGAAACCCTAAAGTAATTAGGAAAAAAGCAGTATTGTAAAATACTATTTCGGTAAGCTGGTAATTTTTTATCGGAATTAAAAAGAAAGAAATTGCGAAAATGGCAAGCGGTAAAACGACATGTATTTTACGAAATTTCCAATCCTGAATAAAAACCAATAGCAAACAGAGCAGTAGAATTATCGGAGCTAGTTTCAATTTATTCTTTTGTTACTTCAGTTAGTATTTTTTTGCTGTCGATTTCCCACGTATTAAAGCTGCCGTCGCCATCTAAGTCTGAAGTGGCAGTTGCTCTTGCTAAGAACGAATCGTTTGTTGCATCGATAATTTCGATTTTGTAAACAGCCTGTCCGCCTTCATCTACTGTTTTTTCTTGTTCAAAACCTATTTCTTCTAGGCTTCCAGAGTATTTGGAATGTCTGTAGAAGTAGCTTTTTTCTAGCCCATAAACCTGATTCAGCATGGCTTGAGCTTCAATAGCTTTTGCCTGCCCGATTACTGAAGTTTGGTTTGGCAAAACCATCAGTAATAATATACCAATGATGCATAATACAATTAGAATTTCCGTTAATGAATAGGCTTTAACGTATAATTTTTGATAAGATTTGTGGTATTTTTTAATGCGTTCTAACATTTTGTTTTTTATTAAGTTGTATTTATTGGGAGGGTTAAATTATATGCTGAATTTTTATGATGTTTATTTGTTTATAATTTTGCTTAAATCGAACATTGGAGCATACATTGAGACCATTATGACGCCTACAATGGCGCCGATTACTATAATAATCATAGGTTCAAGTATAAGACCAATCATTTTGGTCTGATGGCTTATTTCTTCATTATATTGTTCTGTAAGGCGTTCAAACATGGTTTCAAGCTGATTGACCTGTTCTGCAACTTCGACCATTGAAACCATTTTATTTTCAAACACATTATGCTTTTTTAAACTTTCGTTTAAAGAAGCTCCACGCGTAATATCTTCCTTAATTTGCTGGATTGCAATTTCGATAGGGTAGAAGCTAATCATTTTTCCCGTAAGGGTTAAAGAATTAATCAAAGTGGTTTTTGATGTAATCAATAAATTCATTGCTTGGCAAAAGCGCGAGATGTATATTTTACGGATTAAATTTCCAAAATAAGGAATCTTTAAAAGCATCGTAGTAGTCAACGCTCTGTAACTATCTTTGCTTTTCAATAAAAAATGCACTATTGCCAATCCGACAATAAAAGCAATTACAAATGAAAATATCGTTCCCGAATGATTTGATATTTTTAGGATGATTTGAGTGCTTTTTGGCAATTCGCTTCCAAATTGTTTAAATACAGAACTAAACATCGGGACTACTTTATTCAACATAAAATAAAGAACCAAAATAGTAACCAGCATTACAATTGTCGGGTAAGTCATAACCGAAACAATCTGTCTTTTCATTTGAATTTTTCGGTTAAAATACTTCTGCAATTCTCCTAAGACTTCTTCCAGTTTTCGGGTTTCTTCTCCAATTTGAATGCTATAATATTCGTAGGCAGAAAATTGCTCGGTTTCGCGCATCGATTCGTAGATGCTTTTTCCTTCAATTACTTTTTCTTTAATGCCAATTATGAGTTCTTTTTCAAATTTATTTTCCGATTGATTGCTTAAAATTTCTAAAGCTTTTTTAAAATCGACTCCAGATCGCAAAAGCATTCCCAGCTCTCTGTAGAAAATCTCTTTTTTCTTATCAGAAAGTTTTTTCGAAAGCTGAAAAGAACCGGTTTCAATTCTGAAATCTTTCTTTTCTGCTTTTGGCTCTTTATATGTAGATAAATCGAAACTCATTAGTTTTTAATCTTTTGTAATAATTCGTTTGGATATACTCTTTTGTAAAATCGTAGATCCAACTCTTTTTCGTTTGCTTCTATATTTAGTTTAATTTTTTGATAGACAAATTGCTGCGATTTGCTTTTTACCGTATCCAAAACCATTGTTTTCAATTTGATATGAAAAGTGTCTACAAACGTTTCGCTATTTCTTAAAATAACATCATCAAAGAATTGATAAGAAACTTTTTCGCCTGCATACCCGTTAAAATAAATTTCGTTTTCTGAAGCCGTCATTTTCTCTTTTTCAAAAATATCTTTGTTCAAACTATACGTTAATCGGTTCAAATCGTTTACCAATTGATTCTGATTTTTAAAATCCAGCATTCTTCCCGATACAATTGAAAAAATCACAAATAGAATGCCCATAATAATAGCCGTAACAGCCATGCCTACAATTGCCTCTATAATAGAAAAAGCAGGTGCGGAATAATATGTATTACGGGTTTTGAACATAAAAACTTTTTTCAAATTTAAATTGCGTGCTGTCTTTATACTGCACTGAGATTTTCTTCAGATTCTCGTTAACCGCTTCTTCTTCAATCAATAAATTTTCATTTTCGTCATTCGATATAGAATCATTTTTTATCTGCGATAAATAAAAAAGCTCATTAACTTTATTTTGTGTGCTATAAAATTTAGCCGAGGTCTTTGGCGTATAAACCGAAGCAAAAATCATAACAGCAAAATAGAGACATATCGAAATTATGGTTAATGCAATAACCGATTCCAGCAACGAATTTGCCCTTATTTTACAACACTTTTTTAATGACTCCATAATTGGTTGTTTTAGTGTTGAATAAAGGGACAGAAATATAATAATCTGGACGTTTTTCGGTATTAATTTCAATATTGCTAATCATATTTTCGTATGATGACGAGACTGTTTTTAGAAAAAAACGATTGGTGTAAACAGAACCAAAAACATTGCTTTTCAGCATTAGTTTGCCGCTGCAGTACAAATCGCCAAAAAGAAGCCCTTCTTCATCTATCTCTATCTTGTTTTTTTCAATCAAATCATCTGTGTTTCCAAATAGAACCACAGCTCCATTTATATGGCATCCTTTTTTTATTTTTATTTTTGACTCTTCACCGCTTTCATTATACACGCAAACAACGGACGGATAATTTAAAATTACTTTTTCTTCGAGTTTAATTCCTTTAGCGGCAAATGCCTGAACTGTTCCTTTAAATCCTTCCTCAAAAGTGATCTTTGGAGCTATTAAAATAACATCTTCCAAGACCGTATTTTTTTTCACTCTGATAGAATCTTCAGACCTCAATACAAAATTGCCTTTGAATATGATATTGCCTAAATTCGAGTTTACTAAAACCTCTTTAGTGTTATTGAAAAACGAATTATAATAAAGAGAATCTTTTGTTTTTTCTATTGCATTTAGTTTTACTCTTTCAGCTTTAATTCCTTGAAAAATCTTTTTAAAATCAGGATTTATTTCAGGCAATTGCGGTTCAGAAACTGTGTTTTTTCCTTCTGCTGTCAGCTTGTTTAAATCATTGTTAATGTATGAAGTCTCAATAAAAGTGCTTGGCAGCTGATTGTCTCCAATTAATTTAACCTTCCCAGAATAAAACAAAGATTTAGATAAATTGGTTAGATAGATCGCATTTTTATCCTTATTTCTCGCGCCCACAAAATGAGCTGATACAACGGTGTCATTAGAGATGTATGATTTTGCTAAAACAATGGACAAAAGGCCATACTGTTTTGTTTCGTAAGCTCCTTCTATTCCAGATTTTTCATCTTTTTCAATTTCTACCTGCTGCGTTCTATTTCCCAAGGCAAAGTTCAAAACAGACTGGTTCTGAATATACAATTCCTCCTGTAAATTGTAGTATAGGTTGAGCTGGCTGTACAGGTTTGAAAAGTACAGCAGTGCTCCGCAAATTATAGAAACAATTAAGCAGATGTAAATGGCATATAGCAGACTGTGAGCTTTAACCATTACTTAGGCGCTTTATCTTTCTTTTTGAAAATGTTTTTAAAGAAGCTTTCTATTTTTGAATCTTTCTTAGGTTCATTTTTAGCTTTTTCTTTTGCAGCTTTTCTGGCTTCTTTATCTGCTTCTCTTTTTGCTTTTTTATCAGCAGCAGCTATTTCGCTCTCTTTTTTAGCTTTTTCTTTTGCCTGTGCTTTTTCTTCTTTTGTTTTTGCTTTGTAAGACTTTAATTTTAAGGCGTCTGAAGTAGCCTCTTGTTCTTTTTGAGAATCTATCGCATTTTCGACTTTAATAGTTTCCTGTTTAATTCTGTATTGTTCAGATTTGCTGATAATCTCTTTCTTCTTAACAATAACGCCATTTTTGTAAGTAATAATTTCTTCACTTTCAGCATTTTTCCATTTTCCAGTTTTCAGATTTGAAGAGAATTTTCCATTTTCGACCAATTTTCCGCTTTCATCATATCTGAAATATTTGCCAGAACGCAAACCGCTGCTATAGTGTAGGGTAGTGGCTAAAACTCCGTTTTGGTGCCATGTTTTCCATTCGCCAACACGAAGTCCGTTTTTAAACTGACCTTGTTCTGCCAGCTGATTGCTGTGATACATTTTGATAAACTTATCATTTAGAAGTTCACCCGCAATGCCGCCTTGCGCTTCATGAATAAGTCCGCCTTTGAACCAGAAATACGTTTTTGAAGTTTTCGGATTGACTTTTTTATCTGTAGTGTAAAACTCGTATCTGAAATTTTTATCGGAGATTCTTTTAATCGTGTACGGATCTCCAAAAGAAACCAATACAAAAGAAAGAAGTATAAGAATATAACGTGGTATTGATTGTGTTTTCAAGGGGCTGGTTTTATTTTTTTATTTGGTCAATAGCTTTGTTTGTTATCTTGGAAATTTCATTATTGGCAGGATTAATTATCATTAAAACAGAAAAGTTCTTAATTACAATATTCTGTATCAGTTTTTTCATCCCAAACCTATCTTAAAAAACAAATGTATTTTTTCTTTTCTGTACTTTTTTACGGCTTTCCACATTTGCGAAAGTTTTTTCTTTTTTTTTATAGAATACAATTTAATTTTGTTTGTAATGTGTTTGTTTATAGGTTTTTATGTGTTTTGTAAAAGAGCTTTTATTTTGTGTTTTTATTTTTTTTCTAATTTTAAAGAATTAATTTGTAGGTTTGAGATGATAAAAATTGTGAAGAGCGAGGTAAGATAAACTTCCTTTTTTTGGCATTAGAAATGTTCTTTACATTATGACGAATTAAAGTTTTTAGAGAAGTGGTTTTAATTGCTTAAAAACAAGTGAAAATTGCCTCAAATTGCATTTTTGTAATTGTTTTTGGACTGCTGAAAGAATTGTTTTTGCTGACTTGAATGAGTTTTAGATTACTATCCTTTTGGAATGCTAGTGCCGTCTAGACACGGTAACTCGGATTCGTATCGTTATGGGTTTAATGGCATGGAGAAAGATGATGAGCTAATTGGTGGTGAAGGGAATATTTACAATTTCGGAGGAAGAATGTATGATCCTAGAATAGGAAGATTTTTCAAAACTGATCCAAAGTGGCAACAATTTCCGGAATGGTCTCCATATGTTTATGCTTTTGACAATCCAATTAGGCTAATAGATATTGATGGAGAGGGGCCTGGCGATCCTTTACATCATCAATTTTTAATTACAACTGCTCTTCAAATTTATGATGCTGCAAAATCTAAAGGAGCGACTGGGAAAGGAGCTTTATTAATAATGGCTCAGGCTAGTATTGAATCTGGGTATGGAGTTGACGCAATGAGAAGGGGCGATTACAACCTTTTTGGAACTATGACATGTGCTACGTGTGCGGATTATAAAGTTGAAAATGGTCATGGACGTATAAAAGATTTTTCAAATAGTGGAAAGTATGAAGCATCAATAAATAATTATTTTGATAAAAAATTAAAAAAATGGAGCGGAATTGCAGAACTTATTAAACAAGATGATTTTAGTGCTGATGATATAAATAAAGCTTTTTATACAGGTAAATATTTTGAAAATAAGAAAACCAGAAATAAGACTGGGCATGGTTCTTATAATATGGATGATATATCTAACGATGAAACTGTAAATAATAACAAATATGGTGAAGTTTTAGTGGCACAAATGAACTCTTTTAAAAAGAGATTAGTTAATAGTATTGATTATCAGATTAAGAAAAATCAACAAGAAATTACTGAAATAAATAAGAAAAAAGAATCAAGCGGTAATTCCAATACAATAGTAGATCCATTTGTAAAACCAAATAAAGATTTTAATGATTTAAGGATCGAAGCATTACAAAATGATATTGAAAGATTAAATAATGTGAAAAAAGATTTAGTTAATTAAGTATATTATGAGAAAATATAAAGCCATTTATTTTATTATCTTATTGTCGTTATATGGATGTGCCGATAGAAAAAAAGAGGTCAATTCTAAGAAATCTAATTTAATAATTGAAAAAAAAGTAGATGATTCGGCATCATACTTTGAATCGGATACTATTTTTAAGAAAGAGCAGGACTCATATTTAAAAATAGGGAAAGTTGATGATGATTTCCTCAAATTGGATTATAAATTAAAAAAAGAAGAAAAAAGTCACAGTCTAAAAATAAGATATTTTACTGATTCAGATATTATTTTTCCTAAAAATGGTATTGGTATTTTGAATAATAAAAAAACTAGTTTAGAAAGATATTCCTTTTTAAATGATAGTATATTGGTACTACCAATTTTAGGGGTGAATAATACGCTGTCAACTTACATAATTGACCTTAAGAATGAGGTTGTATTAGACGATGATGTTAGAACTTCATTAAGCTTGGTATGGATAAGAAAGAAGGAAAAATCAGAATTAATTTTTTCAGATACTCCTCAAGTTACAGATTCAACTTATAAATATATTTTACGTAAATATGTATTTGAAAAAAATAAACTTAATGAGATAAAAGTGGATTCTGTTTTATTAAAATATAATTTGACAAAAAATTTAAAAAAAGAGTTTAAGTTAATTCGAAAATTTTAAAGTATTCTAAATTATCCAATATTTTTTTATGCTTACGGTTAGCTTGTGAGAGTTCCTAGCTGGAGTGAAAGTCAAGCTCGAGAGCGTGAAGAAAATTGACAAAAACGAAATTAATAAAAAATGAAAACCTCGTAGAAATGCGAGGTTTTTTCTATTATAAATTTAATAAATTACATTACTGTTTTTCATTTATGAATGTTATGAAAACTTTACAGACGATCGCATCTTTTATTATATTTATTGCAAATCAAAAAAAGAAAAATAACCCGATTGCTGGGATATCTCAGCACAACGATAGCGCAGATTTGTAATCTGTGCCCGCAAAGTAAAGCTTCGTGCAGGCGTAAGCGTAAGGCGCGTGAACATAAAGAGAATCGACAAAAAATAAAGTCAAAAAAAAATGAAAAACTCGCAATTCTGCGAGTTTTTTTATTATAAAATATAGAACAAATTAGAGTTCCACTTTTAATTAATAATTCTCCAATTTACTATGCACTTTTTCAATTTCCTTATCCATATAAGCCTGCGCATAATGAACATATCGATTAAAAGAAGTACTAGCATGACTATGACCACTTATTTTACGAACTAAATGTTCTGGCATTCCTAGAATTAATAAAGTCGTAATTGCAGTTCTACGCATCATGTGAGAACTCATTTTATCACAAAAACGATTTTTTGAAGCATCTGTTTTCTTAGTTATTTTTTGAGTTTTACCTTGTTTTTCTCTTGAGACTTCAATAGGACTTGTAAAACCTGCTAGTTCACCAATATGCTTTAAACTTTTATTGAAATTAAACAAACTAATACTTCCAAAAAGAGGGGACTTGTTATTTGAAGATGTATAACGTTGAAAAATAGTTATCGCGTAAGCAGAAAGTTTAATAAAACTAAATGTTTTAGTTTTCTTTGATTTTAGTTTCAAATACCATTCTCCATCTATTTTTTCAAAGTTTTTATTGGTCAACAAAAAGATATCAGAATAACGCAAACCAGTAGAACACCCAAACACAAAAATATCTTTTATACGTCTATAACTTAGTATAAGATTTTGCTCAAATTCTTTATCATGAATTAAAAATTTAAGCTGTTCCGGAGAAAGAACAAAGATTTCTATCTCTTCTTTTCGAACATAAAACAAACGCTGAAAATCACCAGTATTTAGATCTTTATCGTTCTTTAAGTAATTAAAAAAAACGCGAATTACTTTTATATTGGCACCAACATAATTGTCATGACAGCCTTTTTTATACAAAAAGGCTGTAAACTTTTGATAAAACTTTTTCCAATAGCTTTTCTCAGATGCAAACTCTCGTTTGTCTAGTTTTGAAGCATCACATATACGCAATTCAAATTTGGTTTCAGTTGAAAACTGAATCAAGTTATTTAATACATATTTATAGTTTTGTATTGAATCTACTTTTATTCTTTCTCCATTTTTTTTAAGCCGTTTACCTGTTTCTGTTTCTTTTATGAATTGTTTGAATAACGGAATAAATGGAGTTGTTTTTTTCATGGATTATTTTTCTTTTTTTGATTTTCAATAAATATAATAAAAGACGTGATCGTCTGTAAAGTTTTCATAGTATTAGGAAATGAAAAACATTGCTCTGATTTGTTAAATTTTAGAATATAAAAACCTCGCAGAGATGCGAGGTTTTGATTTTTATTAAATTTGTTTTTGTTGATTTTCTTCATTTTTAGTAGCAAGATCTCCCAGTCAACGTGTTGTTAAGTGCATAAAGGCAGAAACCTTTGAGAGGGAATTTTTAATTCAATAGCTTTTTGCTAGAAAATGAGTAACAACACTTTTGATAAAATCCTATTTCCGTTTATATTGGGTAATAAATAATAAAAGAACAACAATTGTAAATACTAAAACAATTGAATACAAATTAATTATGTATTTAAATACTTCAGAGAAAAGAATCCAAATAAAACTGACTAAACAAAATAAAACTAATTTTAGGTTCTTTTTTTTGTTAAAGATTTTAAAAGGAACAAACGAATAGCATAATAATATAAGTTCAGAAATTAACAACAGAACTGAGGCAAAGAAATTTGTATTAAAATTATATAGTTTTAATGCATAAAAAATATCTAATACTTGAGATTCCCAGAAATATAAATTCCTAGTGTCTAACCCCAATTCGATAAAAGAAATAGATAAAATCAATAATAAATTAATTAATCTAATTACTGGAACCTGGACTTTCATTATCATTTAATTTAATTGGTAAACTTTTAAGTTTTTTAACTGCTTCTACAGGATCTGAATTACCATTTATAAATCTGTTTATTATTTTAGCTGTAGGCTTAGTAAGTGTATTATCAATATTTGTGTGACCAACACCTTCCAATTTTGCATTAATCAATTTAGTTTGTGTAGGGTCAACTGCCGTTGCTTGTCCACCTGATAAATTGAACATCTTTCCCTGAGGAGCTGAAAAATTTATCGCATATCTCACATTTGAAGGAACAGAAAAATCTCTCGCATAAGTTTTTGGATGACTATTTGCGTCAGCTGCATCAACAGTTATTAATAAATCCACTTTAATCTCATACAAATCTAATTCTTTGACAACATCTGCTAAATTAGATGCTCCTAAACTATGACCTAAAAGAACGACTTTTCCATTAGGCTTATTTTTTTTGAAGTGATATATAGTTGTAATAATATCTTGAGTTGTTAGCATACTATTATTTGTTCCAGAAAAAGTTAAAACTTCTGTTTTTTTATTATTGCTTACAATTGTACCAAATCCTTTATCTCTTGCTGGCAAATTACCAACGGTATGGTTATCTACTTGAGTATGGTTTGGGGAAGCAACATCTGTATCTTTGTTATCAGCACCTTGTGCAATAATAACAAGATTTTCTGTTTCAGGTTTTGTTAAAGCTGCTTCTAATCCTTCCAATTCAATAGCATCCATAACTCTATTCTCACTAAATGCATAAGGAGAATTATAAGCATATTTCTTAAACAACGGATCCACCGCAAAGAACCTACCAATCCTAGGATCATGCATACGATAAGTATAATTAAGCGAATTCCCCTCGCCCTTAATCTCATCATCTTTCTCCTGTCCTTGGAACCCGTATCTATACGAATCCGAGTTACCGTGTCTAGACGGCACTAGCATTCCAAAAGGATAGTAATCTGAGAAGCTTGTTACATCTGCTGTAAAATGATCTCCATCGAAAATACTTCTATCTGTAATTACCGTAAGAACGTTACCTAAATGGTTCGATAATTCGTACTGTTTGTCACCTACAAAACGGTAAGCGGTGATTGGTTCGCGGGCAATGGCATTTTTACCTTCTCCTTGTGCTTCACCTTCGCAGACGTCACCAATACCATTTTTGTTGTTGTCTGTTTGGTCGGTATTTGGTTTCGCTATGCAATTATCGCAAACGTCACCAACACCATCACCATCTGTATCTTTTTGATCAAAGTTAGCTTTATTTTTGCAATTATCGCATACATCGCCTACACCATCGCCATCAGCGTCTGCTTGGTCGGTATTTGCAGTAGTACGGCAATTATCGCATACGTTTCCAACGCCATCATTATCATCATCTTCCTGACCAGGATTGAATGTGTAAGGACAGTTGTCCTGCGTATCTTTTACACCATCGCCGTCTATATCTCCTTCTTTAGATCCGCAGAAAGTTTGTGCAAAATTTACAGTTGTAAATGCAGGCTCACTATTGAATGGTTTATTATTCGTTAAAGTCATAAGCTGTCCATTTATAGAACCTGCATAATCTCCTGATGTTTCATCAAAACTGTATTCGTTCACTTTTAATTCTTCAGGATCTTGACCGTTATTAATAGAATAGCTGAAATCGCATAATTCAGCTTTTAAAGCTTCATACCTAACAAGATCTCCACCAGGACGATAACTTATTGTTGTTGCGCCAAGTGAATTCATAGGAAGTTTAATGCTAAGGTCTGCAGAACCGCTACTCATAGCCTTATTTTCTTCACCGTTCATTTCTGTAACCGTTGTTTGGGCTACTGCATTATAAACGTTTCCGTTAATAGTCAATTGTACCGTATAATTAGATCCTTTAGTAGCGCCTTCTTTGATGACAGCTTTAATGTCCCATTCGTCTTCTGGTATTGCTAAATCCCCTATTTTATAGTCTGTTCTATATCTATAGCTTCTATAACTGTAGCGTCTGTTACCAGAGTTATTTTTGTACCAGTTGTGGTTTCTTCTGTATTTAACAATAGAAATGTATGGTTTATAACCAGTTGCAGTTTTCTCAACAGATAGAAATAAAGAGCTTAAATAAGAAAAAGTGCCGTCCTGTGGCCATTTTTGCCCTTCTTTTAAAGTTCCATGAAGCGCAGCAAGCAGTTTTACTTTATTATTATCTGATTCATTGATCTTTAAGTGCCCATTAAGTGTCACAGATTTTGTTTTTGTAAATGAGTTATCAAATAAGTTGATAGAATTTCCTTCAACTTCCATCCACGAAGCATTATCGGTTGGCTGATCAAAGTTTAGTCCTGACTGAGCGCCTTCTGTTGCAAGAGCACTTGTCTGCATTAAACTTACAGATTCTGTACTTGCCATTTTACTGCTCATTGCAGCCATTCTTAACTGCTGTGGAACTGTTTCCTGACTGATTTGTGTTCTGTGTTTTTCAGCTCCAAGTCGGCTGCTTCCATAGATGTCTTGTTCTACAAGGAAATAAGTAATTTGGTTTCCTTGTTTAATCATCTCATAAGTGCTCAGCACATTGCCTTGTGCGTCGCGCAGGTAATAGGTTGTCGTTGTTTTAGAAGCTGTTGCCACAGTTTTAGCAATTCTATTACCTAAACCATCATACTCAAAACTGATAACGGTTCCGTTATTTTTGGTAACCGATTTAACTTTGCCATCTACACGCCAGTCAATTTGGATTCCTTCCTGTTTGTCTTGAGTTAATTGGCCAATGTTGTCATAAACATAATTTTCGTCTTCAATTTGGTTGTCTATATCCAAAGAAGTATCATTAGGTGCTCCATTTGTAAAGACATCATTTGCAATAGCATCTTTTACATTTTTTAATCGGTTTGTACCCGAGTAATAATTGTATGTTAACTGATCCATTGGTGTAATTGCACCATTTTTAGGAGCAGAATTGAACATCGTTTTTAAATTACCGTTTTTATCATAACTGTACTGAGAAGCATAACTATTAGAAACCGTAGTTCCAAGAATAGACTTAGAAGTCATTTCTTTAATTCGGTTCAGCTGGTCGTAGCTGTAGAAATTAAACTGTGTCGGAACGATGTTTTGGTTGTGGTCTGTCAATGACGTAACCATTTCTTTAATATTTCCGTTATACAGATCATTGTCTGCTTTTGCCAGATTCTGTTCTTTGCTATAGCTGAAAATAGCATTGTCTCTGCTTCCAGAACGCGATTTATAATCACCATTATAGTAATTTAAGGCAAAACCAAAAGCATCCTGAGCTACATTTAATCCATCTTTTCCTGCATCGAAATCTTTTCCGATTCTTTCTGAATTGACACCTTTTAACCAGCCTTGAAGCGTATAGATGTAATCTAGACCTTGTACTTGTTTATCTCCAAGATCTATACGAGCCAATGGTCCGTGATCGTAGTATAAATAGTTAGCTTCTTTTTCCCAGATAATATTGTCTTTACTGGTATAAACCTCTTTGATTCTATTATCGGCATCGTATTGGTAACGGTGAATAAACTGTTCATTAGCATCATTTGGCTGATAGGTTACTTTATTTACGTTTCCACTAATTAAATCATAATCGTAAACTATTTTTTTTCTTGCAACACCCATTCTTTTCAGTGAAGCATTATTATTGTTATGAACTAGCTCTTTAACGTTTCCGTGAACATCATAGTCATAGAAAACTCCGTTTGAATAAGTATCTAAAGCCGACTGTCTGGTAAGTGTATCAAAGTACAATACTGCAGTTACTCTTTTATGATTATTATCTGAACCATAAGATGTAAACCAGCTTTCTGTATCTTTTACAGGGCGATCATAAATAGTTCTGGTTACTTGTTCCGTATTATCTGCAACATTATATGGGTAATTGATTGTTGTTTTTACTGCATCAGTAGGAATCGGATTGTTGCTGGCATCAACCAATCTTCCGTTTTCATTGATAGATAAAGCGATGCCTGCTTTAGTTTTTAACTGACCTGCTTCGGTAATTCTTCCAAGGAAGTCATAGCGAGTATAACTAAATTGCGAGTTTCCAACCTGATTGCTGTTCTGGCTAGCTATAATTCTGCCTAATTCATCGTAAGCAAAACGCGTTTCTCCACCGTCTGGAGTTTTTTGCCACACAAGCTGATTCAATGAATTATAACGATATTGAGTCTGAAGTGTATTTGAAGGTGTGACCTTTTGTCCATTCACATCTGCAGTATCTTCCTTTAGCGCGTTATTTTTACGGATATCATTAATAGTTTCATTTGAAGCTGCTGTAATGCGCTGCACGCCCTCAGGTGGTACAGTTTGAACTAAATTTCCAGCTTGGTCATAATAATATAAAGTATATTGGTATTCTTTATCAATAGCCGTTTTGGTTAAAGTTTCTTTTAAATCTTCAAAAGCCGCTTTAAGATATTTTTGTTTAAAAGCTTCTTTTTTCTCTTCATAGAAAGCATCAGAAACTTGTTGGATATTGATATCGTTTATTGCTTTTTTATAGATTTCACAAGGCGTTTTTGTTCCTGGATCTGCTGGAAGTTCTAAACTAAATGATGGAGTTAGAGTCGCTGGTGCACAAATTTTATTTGTTGTAACATATGCATTTGCAAAATCGTTCCAGTTTTTAGTTTCTCCTACTGGATTTGTAGTTTGTGTCTGTATGTAAGCATAATATGCATTTATAGCAGCAGATGTTTCCGTATTTCCGTATTTCAGATTAGTGCTTCCAAATTCTGCAATAGTTAAAAACATTGCATCTTGCGGAGTCTTAACATTGAATTTAACCAAATAGTCTACATACTCTTTACTAATATAACCATAATTAGCTTCACAGAAGAAAACACCATTGTCTTTTAATTTTTTTGGAAGATCGTATGTAGGCATCTGAGCAGTCATACGAGTTTTGAATTCCTGCCATTTGTCTCCGCAGACTACTGGAGTTACTGTTGGGGGAATGCAGATGTCACTGCAGGTTGGTGTGCCTACAATTAATGGTGTTGCAGATTGAGTTGTTAACCGAGCAGCACTAGAAATTGAGTTTTCAGTTATTTTAATAGCGCCATTTTCATCAATGGTCATTGTAGCTATATCAGTATTTGATATAGAAGTAATTCTTGCCATTTTAGATTGAATAATTGGTTTACCTAATTCAAAGAAATTACACAGATTAGTTGCAAAACCAGAGCCACTACCATCAGGATATCTTTGTACTGATATTGAAAAAGAAAAGCTACCTGTGCTAAAAATAACATTTCCGTTAGTATCTGTATAGCTAATGTCAATAATATTATCATATCTTCCTGGATTTGGTTTAATATCCAAAGAGTTGATTTGCTTTATGTTTGATAGAGGAAGAATAATACTAATTGATCCTGTATAGTAACTATCTACTGATCCGAAGTAAGGAAAATTACTAAAAGACATAAAAATATTATTATCTCCTTGAGAGATACTGTATTCATCAAATATTATGGGAGCTTGATTATTTGATGATGATCTAGCTAAGATATTAGTGTAGCGCTCTCTAATTTTTGATTCCTCCAGAAAAGTACTAACATGTGAATTACTAGAAACGTATTCGTAATTTGAATTGGGATTTCGTCCTTTAGTAAATTTACCATAAGGCCCTACTATATGATTTCCAGGAATTAAAAAATTAATTAACACATTTTTGAAATTATCTTCAAAAGTATTTTCATCACTAATAAAATTTGAACATGCATCGATTTTTTCAGGCTCAGCAGGAACAGCAGGGTGAGCATTGTTCATAAACTGGCAGAAGGTTGCGCTATAGCCATGATAGAATGTT
This sequence comes from Flavobacterium tistrianum, assembly GCF_003254545.1. Lineage (GTDB taxonomy): Bacteria > Bacteroidota > Bacteroidia > Flavobacteriales > Flavobacteriaceae > Flavobacterium > Flavobacterium tistrianum. The sequence continues at coordinate 10,040 of NZ_QJRH01000059.1, read as the reverse complement.
GGATAAGCGGTATTACTTATTTTTACATTTTCGACAACTGACGTGACGTTATTAGAATTTATGTAATTAACACGAGCATATCGTCCATCGATGATATCAATAGAATTTATCTGTTTGATTCCTTCAGTAATATTTGGAAAAGATAAAACAATCTGTCCTTGCTCATCATCATTGCTATTTTGAAAGAAAAAGGCTAATGAAGGAGTGCTACTTTGGTTATTATAAGAAAAATAAAATTTAGCTAATGTTACAGTAGGGACTGTAGGTACATCTGGATAAAAGTAATGTTTATAATTATAATCCAAATAAGATTGAAAATGGCTTACCAGATTTGATGAAATAATAAACTGTTTCATCGTAGGATTATTAGATGAATTTTGAATAACCCCACTTGTAAAATTAGCTAACCCTTCATTAAATGCATTTTTTAAGTTTTCTTCATAGATTGCTTCAGCATTTTCTGTTAATTGACAGGCGTTAACAGTGTTAGAAGGAATGGTAGGATTACCACAAAGATCACCATATCCATCGCCATCATAATCCCATTCTCCACAAGGTGCACAGCACGCAAAGTATAATGGTTTTTTGGTTCCTGTCAAAATTCCCCAGTTTGTTGTTTCTGGAACAATTCCAGATTTCATATGTTTTATAGTAACGGAATTATTATAAGGAGATACCGAAATATCAACAATTCGCCCCAAGACAGGTCTTATATTTCTTGGTGAATAAAATACTCTTCTATTATTTACAAATATAGAAAATGCAAAACCGTCTGTATTTGGTAAATCAGCCATTGTTTCTCTCCAAATGACAGTATCTTCGTCTTTGATTCCAAAATAGGTGCGTAAATAGCTAGATTTAAAAACTACATTATTTGTAATGTCGACATCTTCAAATTTAAATAATTGATTGTTAGATTGTAAGTTTAAGATCAAATCTTTATAAGCACTTACAAAAAGTTCTTTTTTATTACATTGAGAGTCCTCAAATGCAATAGTTTCACCAACTCCTACACCTCCTGTAAAATGACATTCTCCCACAGCTGCTTTAGTATATCCTTCAATAATAATTTCTTCTGGAGTGATACAAGTTGGAGTAGTTCCTTTACGGACAATAGTTGCTAAAATTTTAAATTTAAAAGTTTTGGTAGTTGCCTCGTATGATTCGTAATGAATATTTTTGAAGCCTGCAATGTCTTCCCATTTTGGAGGATCTACACTTTCTCCGCATGGATTTTTATAGCTCTCAATACCGGTTAATTTTAAGACAATAGGAGTTGCAATGCTATTTGCACCAACCATAAAATCTATTTCTAATTCAGAATTTTGAGATCCCGTTTTGCGACCTAAAATTCTTGGGGAAAGTGAAGCAGAACTTAAATCAAATCCTGGATTAACCTGTGCATTAAAAATACCTGCTGTTAAATATGGCATACTGTAAGTAGGAACATCTAATAATAAACCATTTGGCTGAATATTAGGATCTACTAAACCTTTTAAAAATGTTTCCATATCCAGAGCCAAAGGACATTTTCCTGTTTCTAAGTATAAATTAGCATTGGCTTTGGCGTCTGCAACAGCCATAGCTGCTTGGTCTTCTAGACCTGAATCATAACTATAATCTGCTGGTACAAATCGTTTTTCTTTTTCGTAAAAGAACGGCGCGATTTCTTCGTAACAAATTGGCAGCAAATCAATCATGCCTTCTGGTTTTTCAGGGGTTACAGACTGACTTGTGGTGATTAAATTTGTTACGTTGTCAAAGTTTTTATCACTGTTGGTGTTGTATTTTTTCAGAAGTGTTTTATAGGTTTCTTTACTTTGTTTATTTCCAATGCAGTCATTGTTCATCCACTTTTTATTCGCATAAATATGAGTAAAGACAGTTCTTGTTTTTTCTTTTAAGGCAATGTAATATGCTTTAAAATTAGACCATATTCTTTGTTTTAAATAAGGATCAAGAAGACTTCTGATATCACTAAGTAAATCTGAATTGTTTTTTGCTAAAATATTTTGATAAGCAGTAACAGGTGTCAAACCATTAGAAAATGCAGCAAAATAATAAGCCGTCTGTAACATATTCATTTTAACTTTAGTCCCTTGCGAGTTTGTAAAAGTTATTCCATCAAAACTATTCTCAAGTCCTTCTTTCATGATATTTTTACGGACATCAAATTCTGCTTGAGTTTCAATTGAATTGTCTAGTTTGGTATAAAAAGGGTCAATACTAGAATAAGATCTTATAAGATTATCTATAGTTCCTGCACTTGCGAAAATTGTTTCGTTTCGTTGCGGGTTTTCAGTATTGTAATATTCTAAATCTCTTAATTTCGCATCAAAACCATCAGAGTTTTCACTGTTAATGCTGTTGTTGCATACGGCAGCATTATATTCATAATATCTGTATTCTGGGTGATATGGCAATAATGCTTTTGCCCAGCTTGACTGCCAAATTTTTAGAAAATCGGAAACGTTGCTTAAGTACTGAGGTGCAACTAGAAAATAGTTTTCGTCATCACTATTTGGATCGTTTCTTACAGGAATAGTTCCGTTGTCTTCAATAGCTCTTAAGTTAGGAGTGTAAGTTCCATCTTCATTTTTAAAAACCGAAATTTCAGATGGTTCACCATTTTCATTTTTATATCCTCCAAGTTTTGGATATCGCCAATGCGCTTTTGTTCTGTATTCTGTTTCATTCAGTCCAGTATCAGGATTTTTATCGGTTACAATGTTGTAACCATTGTATAAAAGCTGATTGTTTTCGTTGAAGACGCTTACAGGATCTAAATCATTGGCAACTTCCGTTGCGTCAATTGTTTCTAAACCAATAATAGAACCATATTGCCCTCCCGGACTTACATCTGCAAGGAGAATCTCTTCATTGATGCTGCATAAACTGGCAGGCTGGTTGCATAATTCTCGGCAGCTTGTGATTAGAGTTCTAAATTCTCTTTGATAGTGTGCTGTGTAAGATGTCGTTTCCTCCGGAGTAAGCGCAATGGTTGGCATATTAGCAGCAACATAATTTGTTTGTGCTGTTAAAATGTAAGGCTCTCTTTTAGCAGTATCTCCTAGACTGCTTTCATCTGTTGAAAAATGACTTGAATATGCAGCTTTATCAGATGCGTCTAGATATGAACTAACCAAAGCTTCTTCACAGCTTCTGCAGGTAACGTTACAGTCTGTTTCTAGAATTACTTCATTAAATTCTGTTAGTACTGGTTTACATGCCGTACCATTTTTTAGTTCGTTAACATAATCGTCAGCATATTGATTTAATGCTTGTGCATTTATCTGTAAATTTTTGCTAAGACTATATTTTCCTTCTTCCAATGGAAGAAAGCTGCCGTCCTTTTTTTTGATTTTCCCTTCAAATAATTTATTGGTAAAGTCTATTGCTGAAGGCGAAAATGAATTGGTGCTGATTGTTCCAATTTGAGCTGATAAAGGGGAATTGTTTGTAGTATATAATAATTCGTTTGCACAATCATCTGTCATTGTCATTGACCAATCGTAAACAAATGGATAGTATTTGCCAGGCAAACATTCGTCATTAAAACTTCCTGCTGTTTTAGTTAGTCCGTAGTTAAAAGTAATGGCGTCTTTTTTAACAACATTTACTGAAGTATTTAATTGGATTCCATCTTCTGTAAGACCGCTGTTTCCTGAAGCATACTTGTCGTTATTAACCAATAAATTTTCGGTTGTATTAATGTGCAAAGTCCCGTCTGTTTCATCCAATAAAGGAGTAAGATTTCCCTTTTTATCGCCAGCAAGAGCAGTTGCAATGGTTCTGCCTTGAGGATCGAGATAGCTTACGCTTACTTGTCCGTTTGGGTCAATCACGGTATTTTTTTTGTAATGAGATGCGTCACCCACTTTATAGCCAAATAATCTGTTAAGTTCAGCTTGAGATGGGGTTCCGTAAAAATATTTCATTTCATGACCCGAACCAATTTGATGATCTTTGCCAACACCACCTTTGCTACTAATACGACCTGTATTATCAGGTGTATAAACAGTTTGAGAGAATGGTAACAAAGCGGCATCTGGAACTAAATCCTGATGATTATTGCTTGTAGCATTATTTTCAGAATAGTACTTGCTTGAACCAGAAGTATTGGCCATTTTGCTGATAACTGCAGGAGCACAGCTTTTGTCATCTGAATTATCCCAATCAAAATCTTTGTGGGTGTAAATTGAATTTGACTGGCTGCTTTTATTTAAATCCGGATAGAAGTGGATTCCAGAAGACTCTACAGGCGCTGGCAAAACTTCAATGGCAGGACGGCCCTGGTTATCGTAGATGACCTCGCCGACAACTGCTTTGTTGTTGGAGTTTACTTTGGTAACAGTCTGACGATTGCGAAGAGATCCGTCAAAATAGCTAACCACTTCTTTTTTCTTTCCGTCTTCGGCAAATGAAGACTGGTACTGCCAGTTTTTCTTGCCCGTTTCATGGTTCGCATCAATGGTAAGGAAATGTGGCCAGTCGCTGATTAACTTGTGAGACTCCAAAAATCCTGAAGTCCAGTTTCCATAGTAATTTTTAGAAATATCACTCAAAAATCGCCCGACTGGTCGTACTCTGTAAATAATATAACCTTTTGAATATACTAGTGGAATTTTATAAAAAATATCTTTCGTTTGGATTCTTGTACTGTTAAGCCTAAAATCCTGATCAGTTAAAGCAATTTGGTTTGGTAGAAGAGTTTCTCCATTTTCAGCAAAATTATCAATCCATGTCCATTCCAATTCATATTCTACAGCAGGAGCAACATTGTCTTTACTCCATGAAATTAGAATTTCATCAGCTCCATCGCTTACGCTATTTACCTCGACTTGTTGAGTTCCATTGGTTCGAATAAAAGTATGTTTTAACGGAAGGACAGAACTTGATTGAGTGCTGCTGAGCTGAAGGTTATAATAACGGTCTGTGGTAAACTTTAATTGCAAATAGGCTGGTGAATTATCAACAGTTATTGTACCTGATTGATTGTAATACCTAATAGACATTACTTGTACATCTGCCCTGTGAATTCCAGGCAGATTATAAGTAGCATAGTCATCAAATTGACTGCTTTTTGTTGCATTATCATGTTTAATTGTTAATGTAACAAGATTAGGATAATTTACATCAGTATTATTTACGTCCTTATAACTAGTCTTTTTTACGTCTAAACTGTCATATGGAGTTATTTTTAGCTGTACTTCACTATAATAAATTTTAGAGTTTCCAGCAGTATTAGTCTTTTCTTCATCAAAACCAAAATGAATAGAAACGGTCGGATTTATGGATGTAAAAACTCTCTGTTTTTTTATGTCAGAATATTTTGGATCAGCAACCTTTAAAATTGGCTGGCCTTCTAACTGATTTCCAACTTTTTTATCACTTAAAAATGTTTCCTGCTGTGCAGAGAGCAACAGAGAAAAAAGTGTAAATATAAATGCCGTTAAATATTTATTTATAAACATATATCTGATTTTATTAATTGGAAATGGTTCTTTGGTCAGTTATTTCGTAATTCTTTATCTTTTCGGCTGGCTGAAACTTGTTTTTCCCAGATGATGCCAAATAAGATTTGGTCGAAAAAAGTGAAGAATTTACAGATCTTCGATTAAAGTTTGTATTTGTAACTTCTAATCTGGGATGATAATTCTTAGGGCTTTTGTAATCCTTTGAAAAATTAACTGCCGTACTGTAGAAAAATGTAGATTTCTGTAGAAAATACTTTTTTGTTATCTGTAAGACAATTTTGGAATAGGGAAGGCTGGAATAGTTTTTAGCTGTTAAGACAATTTCCCAGTATGTTTTAAAATCCTTAAAAGATTCCACTTTACAAAGTTCGAATAGAGGTTTGATATCTAGGCTTCCGAAGTAATTTTTTAGCGGATCTGCAATTTGTACTGCTTTTTCGGAATGGCTTATTTTTAGATTTATTGTTTTTGAATTCAGTATTTCGGTCTGATCAATTTTCATGTAAACTTCATTAAGGTCATTTTTAACAAAAATGCCTTTATAGGCCTGCTCAACTTTTTTTGAATCGGCGCTTTTATATAAAACATAACTGGAGTTGTATTGTAGAGGAGCAGCTATGGTGTACTGTTTTCCAATTTGCTGCATTACTTCGCTTGCTGTTTGGCAATATGTAGATGTGCCTAGTGCCAAAAAGTTTATAAATAGTATTATTTTATTAAGCATGAGTATTAATTATTAATGTAATTACCAGAACGGGTTTCCTGTATTGTTTTTATTCCTTTTGCAGTTTCTTTCTTGACTCTCACTAATCCTCCTTCATTATCATATTCGTAGAAAGTAGAGTAGTTGTTTTCATCAAGTTCAGACATGAGTTTGAAGGTTTCTGAATCATATACAAAAGTTTTTACGCTTCCATCAACTGGATGGATTCTTAAATCATCAAAGTAAACCGGTACTCCGCCGCTTTTATTTTCAAGTTCAATTCCTATTGTCCTAGTTCCTTTAGGAATTACAAATTTGTATGTGATTCTCTGCCAGCCATCAATAATATCTCCTTTTGCAAACAGTGTATCAACTTTCATGATGTATCTGTCGTCTGTAGTATTTACATTGTTGTAGTAAATTAAATTGATTGCGGCATTTTCATAAGTTTTAACCTGAATTGCAGATTCTTCTTTTACCCAAGCGCTAAGCATGTATTCTTTTTCTGGCGAAGGCTGAAAAGTCAAACAGTCAGAGCAATAATTTTTATCTGTAGGATCGCCACATGTGAATTTGCTAAGCTTTAAATTATCAGACAGATAAGCTTCATTTTCTGATTTTGCAAGCGAATCAAAACTTTGGAACCCGTAATAGTCATAACTGAAATCATCAATTTTAGCTTGAGGGTATTCTGTTTCTGGAAGACTTAATAAATATTTTAATGATGTTCTTAGAAGAGGAACACTTCTAGACTCTGAAGCACTAGCAGTTAATGCTTGAACATAGTTAGGATCTTCACTTCTTGCAAGAACATTGTTCGTGATTCCGCCATCAACATAAAATCCATTTTCAATACCTAAAACATATAAATGCGGTTTGTCTATACTATTATCTAAAGTGCTTTTTGAATTGCTGAATCTTGACATTGTCTGATCTCTAAGAGCTTCAACATTTGTTGTTTCACATCCATCTGTAAACATTAATACAACATTTGGTTTCATAGAAAGATTTAGAGCATAATCTAAACCACTTTTCCAAAAATCAGAAGAAGCACTTACACCATTCACTTTTCCATTACGGTTTCCGTAAGCGTCAATCCATCTATTAAATTCAGTTAGGGTAGAAGAGGTTTCATTGCTCACTCTTGTCGGTTGTACGTGATCTGTTCTTTTATTACTATCGCTATCAGACATTCCGATTAATGAAACATAGATGTTTGATTGTAATTTATCGTTATCGTTAGCTTGTTGCTGAATATATTTTCTAAGTTGCGTTTTGATTTTCTCCATTTGTGGAAGACTAATTGAGCTTGATTCATCTACAACTATTGCAACATGTGAGATACAGTATAATTCTGAACAGAAATTGATATGATTTACATAACTGATAACATTACTTGATGGAGTAGTGGTTAATTTAGTTACGATTTCATCATTTTCATAATCATCTAGATTAAAGTCAGCAACAGTATTTCCGTTTAATGAAATTTTTACATCATATTCAGAATGGTCAGAAAATGAAAATGCCACAAATCCTTGCTGTGTATCATGCACAAAATTGTATATAGCAGGTTTTTTATCTTTTACATAAAATTCAAAAGCTTTAAGCTCGTCGCAAGTATATCCGTCAACAATAGTTTCAGCAGGAAGTGTAAGCAACTTATTAACTAAAGTCTTGAAGATAGATTTGATTTTAGGCGTATTTAAATTGTTTTTAGTACATGAAATAAAATCTTGACATTTCTCAACAATAATGGTTTTTGTGAATTCAAATGTACATTCGTCATTTTTGTAAGCATTTAAATGAATAGTATAGGCCCCAGAACTATTACCAGTAAAAGTATATTCCCCAGTGATATTGGTAACTGGATTTAGCTGTAGCGTACTTCCTGCTTTAGTAGTATACCATTTGTAGGTGAGACCTGTCGATACTGTCTCAAATCCAAGTTTTACAGGCTCATTAACGCATACAACTTCTGTTTGGCATGCCAAAGCAGTAATTTCTTTGGTAAATGTTTTACTGCAGTTTTCAGAATCTGTTACAACCAGCTTTACAAAATAGGCTCCTGGAGTTTTAAATGTATACAAATATTTTCCTGTTGTATTTGAAACGGGAAGCGCCAAAACCTGCCCTAAGGAATTAGTGGTTGACCATTCGTAACGAAAGTTATTGCCAGCAGTTTCAAAAGTAAAACTCACCTCTTCATTTATACAATGAGTTTCTGGTTTGTCAAACATTGTTTTGACTGGGGCATTTAGTACTTCAACAGAAGTTGAATCTATTTTGAATTCCTTAAAATCCTTAGCGAAAGAAGAAAAAGGAAACAAAATCAGAAACAGGATTATGGTTCCGTACTTTTTTATTTTTAAATGATTTGCCATATTACTTTTTTATTACCACTGTAATTATTTTTTGTCTTTTGCCTAATATGCTGAATTGGTTTAAGGTGTACATGTTGTAACACCATTTGTACTTACAATACTTGCGGCTCTCAGTGATTGACACCCATTTTCTAAAGCGCCTACGTAAAATGTACGTTGTACACCGTTTTCATCTAAATATTTAACCCAACAGTTAATTTCTGGTTCATGTAAATCATCGTCTGCCCTCCATCTTCCTTTATAATAAAATGTTTGCAATGGAGTTGTGCAAGTGCCATATGTATTTGCATAAGTTTGCCCGTTAGCGCTAACAACACTTTGGGCTATTGCATTAGCTTGAGCCTGTGTTCCTGCACTATAAATTCCAGCATTTACAGTATATACTACCGAAGAACCTATTTTTCCTGCTGAACAATTGTTTCTAGTAAAAGTTCCGCTAACTGCATTATTATAAAAAATACAAGTACCTTGAGCATTAGCGTAAGCCTGTCCATTAGCATTGACAACGCTTTGGGCAATTGCATCTGCCTGCGCCTGAGTTCCAGCGCTGTAAGATCCTGCATTGACAGTGTAAGTCACGGCAGATCCGTATCCTCCAGCTCCACAGTCGTTTTTAGTGAAAGTTCCGCTGATAGTATTGTTATAAAAAATGCATGATCCATTAGCGTTAGCATAAGCCTGCCCGTTGGCATTTACAACACTTTGGGCGATTGCATCTGCCTGTGCCTGTGTTCCAGCGCTGTAAGATCCGGCATTGACAGTGTAAGTCACGGCAGATCCGTATCCTCCAGCTCCGCAGTCGTTTTTAGTGAAAGTTCCGCTGACAGCATTGTTATAAAAAGTGCATGATCCATTAGCATTAGCATAAGCCTGTCCGTTTGCATTGACAACGCTTTGGGCGATTGCATCTGCCTGCGCCTGCGTTCCAGCGCTGTAAGATCCTGCATTGACAGTATAAGTCACGGCAGATCCGTATCCTCCAGCTCCGCAGTCGTTTTTAGTGAAAGTCCCGCTGACAGCATTATTATAGAAAGTGCATGATCCATTGGCATTAGCATAAGCCTGTCCGTTGGCATTAACCACACTTTGTGCGATTGCGTCTGCCTGCGCCTGCGTTCCAGCGCTGTATGTTCCAGCATTGACAGTATAAGTCACGGCAGATCCGTATCCTCCAGCTCCGCAGTCGTTTTTAGTGAAAGTCCCGCTGACAGCATTATTATAGAAAGTGCATGATCCATTGGCATTAGCATAAGCCTGTCCGTTGGCATTGACAACGCTTTGGGCAATAGCATCTGCCTGAGTTTGTGTTCCCGCACTATATAGCCCTGCTCCAACAATATAGGTTACTGCGTTTCCAATTCCACCAGGACCGCAGTCGTTTTTAGTAAAAGTACCACTTACAGCATTATTGTAAAAACTACAAGAACCTTGAGCATTAGCGTAAGCCTGCCCGTTTGCATTTACATCATTCTGCGCAAG
>NZ_QJRH01000029.1 GCF_003254545.1 Flavobacterium tistrianum | reverse complement strand
CTATTCTGACATCCTGTATTGCTTGCAACACCTGAAACAGTTTGAGCCCGTAAACTAATGCCAAAAAATAATATAAAAATTGGCACTAAAAATAAAGTAATTTTTGTTTTCATAAATTGCCTTTTCATTAAACAAATATTTCCGAAACGCACACAAGCCATCAACTGGCTTTAAAACAGTCTGGCCATATTTTAGTCTTTTTATTATCTGTTTATTTTAAATGATTATCCAAAGAAATTGGGACAGCAAAATTCTTTTAAATTTAAATATCAATAACCCCTTAAACGTTTAAAAAATAACAGATTAAGACATTATTAGAATTGAGGCAAAATTTAAAATCCGACTATTATAATATTCAAAGATTATACACTAGAGTGAAACTATATAAATTTAA
>NZ_QJRH01000062.1 GCF_003254545.1 Flavobacterium tistrianum | reverse complement strand
AAAGGGACAAAGAAGAAATTTTCCTCTTTGTCCCAATTAGTAGCGGGAACAGGACTCGAACCTGTGTCCGCCGTGGCGGATATGAGTTCGACAAGCTGATAAATTTTGAATAAAAAAACACCAGCTTTTTCAAGTGGTGTTTTTCTTTAGTAGCGGGAGCAGGACTCGAACCTGTGTCCGCCGCGGCGGATATGAGTCCGACAAGCTGAGAAATTTTGAATAAAAAAAACACCAGCTTTTTCAAGTGGTGTTTTTCTTTAGTAGCGGGAAGCATTCAATTATCTAACCACTTTATTGAAGATTATTGTAGTTTGATCGCATTCGCATCATAATTTTGTGTCCGCAGGGAAAATCAAAATGGTTAAAAATTATAGAGAGGATAGTTAATAGTACCATTTTTAATTACTCCATCGGTCAATATCCTGATTCTTTATAAAAAAACTGTTCCCCACCTTTCGCTTTCTATCAATGGAATGAAGAAACAAGTTTGATTATATGAATAAAAATCAGTTGATCTTTCTTTTTCATTTGTAATTAATTTAATTTTTGCTTTTCATTTTCACTTTTAGTAAGTGCATTTTCAATTTTATGTGATTTTTCTTCAAGTTTCTTCTTAGTATTCGATTCAAGTATTGCAGCTACTTTTCCTAATCCAGGTATTCCATCTAATTTATCAACTGCGAGTTGGAATTTATAGCTTTGTTCAAGTGCTTCCATTACTGGGTGATCAGAGGACTCGTAATTAGATATAAGTTTACCAGGGTTCTCAGATGTAACTTGAAGAAAATTAGACAACAATCTATATTTTAATTCGGCTGTTTGCTCATCGTTATCTAAATTATTTATTTGTTTAGATAGGCCTTCGTAAGTTTTGCTCAGTACTTCTTTGTGTGCATATTCTTCAATTAACCTTTTTGAAAGGTTTAATTTTTTGTTTGCAGAATACGTAAACCATAATATAGGAATGTACATAGGAATAATTCCTAAAACCATACGAGGAAGTTTAAAAATTACCTGATCTAATGATTCACCACGAGACATCAATACAATGCTTACAATAAAAGGTATAAAGCTAGCTGCTATCAAAAAATAAATTCCATTTGAAAACCTTGTTTGCATTAAGCTTAAATTAGTTTCTTCTTCTTTTTTCTTTGTAGAAAAAGCAGAGCTTAAGCCCGCTGTTAATGCTGCTGGTAGTAAACTAGCTATTTCTTTATTTATTTTTGAATAGTTTGTTTTATGTTCTTCTTCGAAGTTCTTATAATTAGCTTCAAAATCTTTATTTATTGTATGAATTCTAACTTCCGCTTTTGTAAGCTTTTCTTCTAAATCATCATAGGTGGTTTCTAATGCGTCTTTTTTACCTTCTACTACTACAGTTTCTCCATCTTCATTTTCATCTTCATATCCAAAAAGTTCTTGATAATATTCATCAATTTCTTTTTTTCGAGTATTAATTGTTGTCAAAGAAGTTCTTGACTTCGATAAATTACTTTCAATATCTTCAATAAACTTGCTAATGCCCTCTAATTTTTCATCCAAATCAGGATATTCTGTCATAAAATCGTTTAGATACTCTATATTTTCCTTTAGTTCATTATAAGCTTTATCAAATTCTTCATGAGTATTTTCAGCTTTAGCCTTAAATTCAATAACCAACTCATGATTTTTAGAAATACTGCTTAATAATTTCTCTGACTCAGCAAGTTTCGAGTTAATTTCTCCAAGTTTTTGATTTGCTTCTGTTAATCTTTCTTCAGTCTTATTCCTAAATTCCGCTGCCTTACGTGAGTGTTGAGCTGCTTCGCCTTGCGATTCAGAAGCTTTCTTGACTATTTCACCTCTAATACTCCTATTATCAGCTTCAAGCCTAACTAACCTATCCCAAATTTTTTTTCTCTCATCTTCGAGATGCTCTATTTTCTTTCTTGCTTCTTTGTCGTCAAATAAACCCATATGTTTTAAATATTATAATTTAATAAAATTACATTCCATAGTTTATATAAAAAACTATCGAAGTAAAGATTCAGCTTTTCCAGAGGTTGCAAACTGCTTGAATAAGGACAAAATTAATCGACCCTCTTCTTCCTTTTTTTCTTTCTTCGGATAGTTCAGTAAACAGGTTATTCATCGATTTTTCTATCTCATCTTCTTTTTTTGTAACAATTTTTTGCTCATTTCGACTTCTTTCAAAAGCATCTTCTGGTTTGCAAAGGGTTGCTCTATCTCGCAACAGCATACAAACATGATGAGCATCTCTAATATCGATAGTTGTCTGCAAGATGTAATCGTAGAACCTATAAAAAATATGATTTTCATCGTATTCAGCCCATATTTTTTCTCTTAATAGCAATAGTTGTTGATACTGTTCATAAGTTTTTTTTGTTCTAGTGAGAAAAATCATGTATCTATATTCCTCAGGAGTTGGAGGATCTATATTAATTCTCTGCCTTTCAATGATAACATCATCTGTTATTTCTCCTTCAAATGTTATAGGATCTCTGATAGACCTAATCATCCCCATAGCACTTCTACTATTGGCAAAAATTTCAATTCGAAGTTCATGTTTTTTCTGCTGTTTCCAACTTGATAAAGCAACATATGCGATTATACTAGTTACGATTGTCGCAATCATTGTCCAGAACTCGTAATTACTAAGAAAAGTCATATCTATGTACACAAACAAATTAAATTAATAATGATTAAGCAAATTTGAGTTTCTCACAGTGAGAATTAATATTGAGTAATGTTCTTATTTTTAAGTGTATTATATTGATTAATATATCAGCCGCCATACCCCCATTGCGCCTCACACTCAGGCACGGGAACTTACCCGTTCATCAACATAGGTAATTACCAATCACGTAATTGAGCGAGTTCTTAGTTGATTAATATTAATCTTCACTATTATTTTCAATTTTTCTTTGGCATGGAACAGCAATAATCGTCATACCCGCTTCGTCATACTTGTTCACTCCATAGATTATAACTCCACCATTAGAATTTGCAAAAGCAATAACATCTTTTGAATTTTCGTTTTTTTTCTTGTTTGTGCTTGAAATAGAATCAGCAACTTTATAATCTAAGTGTATGTTTTCTTCTACACCATCAAATATATAATAATAAACTTATAAATCATCAGAAAGACTTTGGTTTGTAGAATGCTTTTAATAGTGACATGGATATAATTTTAGTAGTTTTTACTACGGAATTAATCAATTTTAAGCTCAATTGCACAGCAAGCAATAACTGCAACATCCAATACTTTTTCCAAAACACATTTGAAAAGCAAAGCTTCAGAGAAAATTGAGATTTCTATTTTAAATGTCAATTTCTTGAGCCACTTTTCTTAGGAACTTGATAAATTATATTTTGTTTACTCTAGCATCTTGCAGTTTGAGTCATAAACAATTTTGTAATTTAAGCAATATCTGATATTTATCAAGACTTTAATTTTTTCTGATAAAATATGAACTACCTTCCTGCCGTTTTGGGTTGTAAACAAAGTGCTTATGAAAACAATCACGTTTACAAGGGAAGAATTATACGATCTGGTTTGGAAAAAGACCATGGAGCAGATTACAAGACTCTATGGCATATCCAGTTACAGCCTTCGTGCCGCCTGCGCAGAAATACAGGTTCCCCTGCCTTATGCCAGCTACTGGGTACAGGTCAGGTACGGCAGGGAATGGAAGACAAAACTGCCAGAGAATTATACGGGATCACAGACAGTGGAGATCCTGAAAAAGAAGTTTGAAACTGAAAAACATATACCGATTCCGTCTCCTATAGTAATGCTTACAAGAGAAATTGAAAAAGATCCGAAGGCTCCCCTTGAAGTTGGGGAAAGACTTAGCAAGCCTCATAGACTCATACAGATTACTAAAGATAACTGGGAAAAACGAGACAAAAGCAAAAGTTACTGGGAGCCGAATAGGGAAGGACTATTCTTGCACGTAGCTGATGCGCTTATGCCCAGGGCATTACGCTTCATTGATGCATTGATAAAACTGCTTGAATACCGTGGACATGAATTAAGAAAGAACCAGTACGGCTATACGGTCGCAGTGGTGGATGGCATCGAAATCGAGGTGCATCTTCGTGAAGCGAACAAACGTGTACCTTCGAAACAAGGATACAGCGCAACGGAACTAATACCAACAGGTGTATTTGTTTTTCAAGTGGGAAAATATTCCGACCAGAAAGAATGGCGAGACGGTACGACACCCTTGGAAGGAATACTTGCGAGGATTGTTGCCAAGCTGGAAATAATGGCAGAGAAGGAAAAGAAATGGCAGGAAGAAAGCCTACTGCGCCAAATAGAACGGGAAAAACAGGAAGCCATTGAAAGGAATAAAGCTGAGAGAAAGCAAAAAGAGGTGCAGGATTTCAAAGCCTTGCTTGAGGAATCACAAAGATTTGATGAGGTGACGAAAATACGGAATTATGTAAAAGCTGTTCAAAAGCAGGCAACCCCATTAGATGATCAGACTCAGCAATGGATAATTTGGGCTGAAAAAAAGATCAACTGGATGGATCCCCTCATATGTGCTTCTGATGACATCTTTACAGAATATGACTTAAAGCAATATAAAAAATGGTAAATGGCGCCTACAAGGCGCCTTCATCCGCAAAGGAGTAATAAGTCTCCGAGGTTATGATTAGATGATCCAGCAGTTTTATATCCAGCAGTTCGCCTGCTTGCCTGATCTTTGCAGTCATATGTTTATCTGCTTCTGAGGGGCTTGTATTTCCTGAGGGATGATTATGTGTAATCATAATGTTTGTGGCATTTGCTTTCAGGGCTGCCGAAAATATCATGCGAAGATCTGCTATAGTTCCTGTTATTCCTCCTGAGGACATTTCGTAAAGTCCTAAGGCTTTGAAAGAATGATTCAGAAATAAGATCTTAAATTGTTCAAAATAATCTATCTTACCCTGATCCCATGAGGATTTCAAAAGTAAGTAAGCGTCTTTAGATGATTTGATCTGAGGTCTTTCAGAGGTTTTAATTTTTGATTTGTAGACTAATTCAATTTCCGATACAATCTGCCATTTCTGATTTAAAGTTTCCATAATTTCTAAATTTTAAAATTAATTATGGAACATCAGTCGGAAATCATCCAGCAAGCGCAAAAAGCAACGCAATAAAGCAGGATTTTTATCCTGCATTTATGGGGGAATTTTTTGCAAGCGCCCGCAGATGATTCCCGAACTTTGTGACTAAATTAAATGAGATATTATAATAATGTACCTTATAGTATAGTCAAAAAACAAATTCAATTTATAATACTATGGTTCGAATCCCTTCGGGGTCACATTAAAAACTAAATTGTAAAAGATTAATACTTGTTCAAACTTTTAAATTCTAGCGACCTTGGCGGTACAGAATTCGAACCATTTATTACAAGATCTAAAAATTATAAATGATTTATAATACATAATTTTTCATCAGATTGGAAAAGTTCAGTTAATTTAATTAATCCAGAAATTTTATAATTACTATTTAATTGTAATTTCATCTATAATCTTTTTTTGTATAAATAAGCCAAAACATTTAATAATATCATTATTACAATTAACATTTAAAAATTCTAGAATTTCTACTAAATGATCAGTTTTAAGAGATAGCTTTCTGGTGGCTATGGCATATAAAAATTCTAATAATGCCTCTCCTTGTTCTTCTTCATGATATTTTATTAATGTTTCCAGAATGTTTTTCATTTCAAAAGACATTTCATAATCAATAGAATAGCTTAGTTCATCCGCTGTAGCACTTCGAAGTATTGAAGCTTGTATTATTCCATCATTAAATCTATTAAAATTAGCTGGAGATAACAAATTTCTAACAAATGATGACTGGCATAAAGACTTTTCAATTTTTTCAGAATTTCTTAGACTATTTACAATATTAGATATAGTAAAATAAATATCGGACTGATTAACATCTTTAACATAGTTGTCGAAATTCCAAAACGCAAAATTGTTTCTTAATTGCAAATTTTTATATGGTTTTGAAGTAACAACATGATAAAACAATTCATTACTTAGCCCTTTTAGAGTGTTACTGTAACTATTATTTATAAAATCTTTCCTTTGGTTAAAGTATATAAGAGAATTAGTGTCATTTCCTTCATCTTTAATTAGTGAAATCATGTCTTTTAAAAAATCAAGTTCTAATAGCCATGCACTTTTTTTCGATTTGTTGAGACAGGAAATACTTTCAACTTCAACATAGGTACTAGTCTCAGGGCCATAATTACCTTGTTTTAAATTACTCTTTAAAACTCTAAGACTATTTGAATTATTCATTCTTGATACTCCTACAAAATAAACAACTCTAAGTTTTTCAAAATTTCTCAAAGCTCTACTCAAATACAATAAATTTTTTCCATTTGAAATGCATGATCCTACTACTAAAACACTGCCATTACAATCTTTAGGAATTTCTTTTGATAATTTTGCATCCTGACTAATCAACAAAGGTTCTTTGCCATGCTGATAATTATCTTTTATTTTGTCTAAAATATATTCTGATAATTCTCTAGAGGAATTGTCTTTTAAATGGATAATAAATCTTGTATTACTTGGTACAAATTGATTTATATACGCATCTAATTTATTTTTATATTTAATATATCTTGTAGATTTAATTCCTTGTAGTATCTCAGAATAATCAATATAAATTTCATACTTGTTGGTCGGGTCATTCTCCTTGTAATTTGTTTTAAGGACGGTATTTTTATAATTTAAAGATTTAAATTGTTCAACAAATTTTGATAATTTTTTATCTGCATCATCAACACCAATTAAAATAGAATTTATACGGGGCTTTTCTAGTAAGAAAACATCCCCTGATACCTCAACGGGATACGAACCTGTTTTGCATAGTTGGCAATCTTCATTTTTATATGACCTATATAGTATCAAACCATTTGGGTTATTTTCTTTATTTTCAGTTAGATTGCATAAAACGTTTTCTTTTACCTCAGAGATTCTATTGTCCATATCTAGGAAGTACAAGACAACAATGTTAGATCGACTTAATTCCGAATGAACTTTAGTTATATAATTTAAAATATTACCTGATGTTGAAGCTGAAATTAATAAGAGGGCATTGTTTTTATAATTTAAATCATTCTTATACAATCCCTCATAAGAACTGAAACTTTCTATATGTGTAAGACTTGGCTCATCAATAAATCTATTTTTAAGTTCGCTTAATGCTATAGCAATTGCATTAATGGAAGAACTATCACAGTAAATTTGAGAATGCCTCTCTTCATCATAATATTTTAATAATGAAAATGCAATGAAGTAAATTTCACTACTATAAAGTAATATATTCCCGGTTCTTAAGAACTTATCACAATGCTTTCCAGAAGGAAAAACATAGTGGTGTGTCCCTTGGGTCTCAACTAATCCACCTCGTTTTATAAAAATATTTTGTAATCCTTCATTAAACAATTTTTCTTCAAAAGAATTAGGAAGTTTGATATCTCCATTAATTAAACTGAGATTTCTATTACGATCAAATGTAAATATATGCACGTTTTCATATAATGAAGTTTCTTCCCTTCTCGGTACCCCTTTAAATGTTTCTTTCTGATTATCAACAAATACCTCCATTAACCTTTCAAATAAATATTCTCCTCCGATGACAAAAATTTTATCTGTCTGGGAGTGGTTTTGATAAAACTTTTTTATTTCATCTGATAAATTAGTTTCGTTGATTACACTGTTATTACAAAAAATTACTGTGGATGAGATAATATTTGATTTCTCTTTAAAATCAAACTTATATATGTAAAAATTGTTCATATTAGGCTAGATTTAAGGATAATGGATAAATTATTGTAATTACTGAACCTGACGCATTTACATATTCAGTAAAGTTGTCTTTATCATCAGTTCTCCAATCAAATAGCTCCATTTCATTATCTGTATCGGTTTCTTCCAATTTTAAAGGATTTAAAATTAAATTTCGATATAAACATGTACTTCCTGTTTTTATTCTGAAAAATCCTTTTCGATTAAGAATATTTAAGATTCGATCTAAACCCAATCCTTTGTCAAATCTGTCAAGTCCCTTAGCAGATGTATTATGTTTTATGAGACATTTTTTAATAATATCGATGTTATTTAGTTGAGTATCGTTATTTAATGCTTTATATTTTTGGACAAATCCAGCACCACTATCAAAGACAGATATTTCTAGAAAATATATCTCACCTTTATCATTTTCTTTTAATAAATCGCTCTTGAAATAATCACATACAGCATTGTTACTATTGTACTCTTGAATAAGCTTTACTCGTGTCTTTTTATAGAACTTCATTAATAACCCCCTAATATTTGGATCATATGGAACACCCGTTTCATTATCCTTAGCCCATTCAAATGTGTTTTTCATCAATTCATATATGATTCCATTTAATTCATATTGCTCTTCAATATAGTTTTTTCTTGTAGTTGCGTCATATTTTAAAACATCGTTATGTATTGTAGTCTTTAGACTTTCTAGTAACTCGTTTTCATTTGAAATGAACTCTCCATTTCTCTCAAAACATGGTAAAATGCCTTTATTTTCAGATAAATGATCAAAATTCGTAAGCAACAGCTTTTCTCCTTTAAAAGCTTCAACCTTTTTCATTTTAAGAAAAGTAGCATTCTGCATAATCTTTAGATTATTACGTAAACTATTATTACCTGATTTATCAAAAACACCGTTTGTATCCCAAACCAAAGAAATAATCGGAAAGATAAACTCGTTTTCATAAATATCTCTAATCATATCGTCTGAAGGATTTTCAATATCAAGTCTGAGTTTACCAGATTGGTTGTATCTAATCCAAGTAGATATGTACTGAATTAAACTGGGTGTAATACCTAAGTAATTCTTTTTTAACATGATAGGTATTATTATATCAATTAAATAATTATTCTTAATTGCGTCGTATAATTCAGTATAGAGGTGGTCAATTTCTATAAGACCAATATTTTTGTCAACTTTGATTATTTTCAGCATGTTTTATATGTATTTTATCATTTTATAAAAAGTGATCCCGCTATTAAAAGATTGTGTAAAATTGTTGTTTAAAATTTCTTAGTTGCAATCGAAATTCAACATAGAAAAATAGAACCTTTTGCAAAAGAGTAAAATGTAAATTGCGAACTTCAAGTTTTAAAACGGTAAATCATCCGATTCCTTAAATAAACTTTCATCTGTATCATCGAAAAAACTTGTTTTTATTGTTCTTCGATGCTTTTCAGACTTAAATTGAATGCCGATTTCTTTATTCTCTTGATTTAAAAAGTAGTCATGATTAAAAGAATAAATTTCAATTCTATCGTCAAGGATTACGTGAAGGTGATTTTCATAATTAATTGATCGAGGATAGATTCTCCATCTGGTTATTGGACCTTCAATATTGAACACATTACCATCACTTTGTATAACAACTAATGCATTTTCGCATTCTACAATGTTACCAAAATAAGCTGTTCCACCATTTACTACTTTACCTTTCCACGCATTAAAATTTACACTTTTTAGGCGATTGAATTTATTTTCTCCTTTTTCTGGATTTGCATAATTATTATATTTAATAATTTCGAAACCACCTTCATTAGCTTTATATAATTTATCTTCAATACCCCAGCTAACAAAATGTTTTTTGCTTTTTACATTAAATATTTCATTATCACCTATACTAACATCAAAATCTCGTAAAGCTTTATCATTATTATTTCGATCTTTCGTCATATTCCATTTAAACATAGCTAAGAAAGAATTTTCTATTAAAGATGAATTATATATATTTAAATATGAATAATTAGAAAAAGACGAATGATTTTCGCTTACTTGAAATATAGGTCTGTTTTTCTCAATTCTTTTAAGATTACTGGGTAAACTAGTAGCCATGTTCAACTCAAATAGTCCATCACTACCTCCTGATAAAGCCAATTGTGGATATTTATTTGCTTTTATAGATAATAGATTGCAATCCCACAATTTTGTAGGCCTAGAACTGACGGGAAATTTAGCAGACTTTTCTCTATGGGCAGAACTAGTATAAAGACCTTTTTCGTGTATGAAATAGAGTTTGTTACTGTAAATCTCAGTATCGGTAGGTAAAATCCCAGTAGGAATATCTTGTTGACCAAATAAATATTTTTCAAGTTCAACTTCGCTAATATCAAAAGTTAATTTATGGATCGAATTAAATTTATTTAATAATAGATTTTTAAAATCTTCATCTTTAAAGAGCTCTATGAGGGAGGATTTATATAAGTAATTTCCATCTAAGAAGCAAAAAGTCATTGCAATTTTATCAGTTTCTTTTCTAATAAACGATTGTACTAATTCATTCCAATTATAAACCTTCAGAACACCTTCAAATGTCCATAAATATAGTCTGCCACGGTAAATTTGACAGTCATAGTAGTCTCCTTGAATTGTGATCTTTACAGGTAGCATAATTGACCTTGTCTAATTTTGTTCATCTTTGCTTTTGTGATATAGCCCAGATCAACCCATTTTTTTAAAATTTCTGTTGTTGGTCTATCTTGCGAGTTAGCCATGTGATTTGCTGGGTATCCATGCCAAACATTTTTTTTATTACCATCTACAAATTTAGCTAATTTTAATTCTTCTTTCATACTGCTTAAACCTAGAACCTTTAAGTTTGAATTTTCATGTTTTAAACCCCAAGCCTCAACTCCATCTTTCCAGTTGTTACTAATAGTTTGTATAAAACAATCTATTTCTTCTTTAAAATCTATTAACCAAATACTTTTATTCATATTTCCTGTTCTTCTATGTTGTGAGGAAATAATATATATACCATCAATGTGTTCACCTAAATCAATTTCAGTATCTGCTTTATATGTCATTTGAAATAATATTAGTAGTAAGTTTCAAGAAACTTAAAATGTTTTATTTATAAATTTAATTCTCATTTAATTTAGTAAGTAATCTGATATTGAACTTAAATCAATTTAACACCTAAATTTTCAAGTCTTGCTTTATTATTTAAATTTAGTTTTTCTAAACATCCAATGTAAAGAGCTGTCTTGGCTCTGCTAAAAGCAACAAATCCCAATCTATAATGATCGTCAAAAGCTTTTATCTTATTTTTGGCACTATACTGTATAGTAGTTCTATTATTGTGATCTGTTTCGAGCCATAAACTTAGTTCTTTGTTATCTTTTGCAACAACTAAAACGCAAGTAGCTTCCAATCCTTTTGATTTATGAATGGATGTTGTGAAATCTGTCAATTTGGTCGATATTTTTTTAAGCTTTAAATTTTTTAAATCTTCATAACACTTTTCAATATTTAACAAATTGTTATTTATATTAAGATGAAGTTCATTTGTTAGAAATTTTTTAAATTCATTAGAGTTTTTAAAACTTGCCTTCCATAATTTAATTGCCAATATTCTCAGTTGAAGAACATTCAAATTGTATTTTTCACAAACTTGTTTATGATTACAATCTTCGATCTTTGTTATAATTTGCAATACCTCCGAGAGTATGTGATTTGGTTTTGTAGTTTCATTGGAAATTTTTGACAAATTCATTTGTTCATATACACCGTCGAACATCTTATTTTCGTACGCTAGGTAAAATCTTTTGAAATCATTCTCTCCTTCCCACTTTATAGTTTTGTCTTTAAAAATTTTAACGACTTCTTTCAGATCTGATTTAGTTATGTAAAAAACTCCATCTTTATCAATAGTAGAAAAACTGGCATTTTGTTGTAATTGCGTATTGAAATTATTTATAAAATTTGTAATCTGAGAACTACAGCGGTTATTAATTTTTTCTTTTAATATTTCATATTTATTTTGATGGTGAACTATTGGTATTTTAGAGAAGTCTTTAAAACCTGCCGAGAAATTTGATATAAATTGTTCCGCATCACCTACCTTATATATCATAGTTTTTTTAGATTTTCTAATTTGGTCAAAAACTTCAAATTGCTGATTACTTGCATCTTGAAACTCATCAACAAATAAAAATTGCAATCTATTTCCTAATGCTTCGCGTATAACTTTATGATCTTTAATCAAAATGGATGAAATACTTGCTATTTTATCAAATGGAATCTTTCCACTTTTTAATAAATTATTTATAAATGCATTTTCATATATTATTTTTTTGTGAGGTTCTAATGTACTCCAGTTAGTGTAACTTGCTTTTAGAATCGTGTTTAGTTTTTTGTCATCTAATTCAAAAAAAATCTTGTCTACAGCAATAAAATCTTCTTTTATTCTATTATTTTTTTTGTCAATTGTAACTTTAGGTAATAAAGTTGCATAAGGTAACACCAAAAATTTATTAAAAAATGCATAGGTAGTTCCAATAAAAACATTTGGGGGTATTTTTATTTTTCGACTTAATTTTTCTTTAATTGAATTGGTTGCAGCATTGGTGTATGTTATTGCAACTAAAAATCTATATGGTTCTAGTTGAGGTATACTCCTCACAATTTCGGTAACCATGTTTGTTGTTTTACCACTACCAGCACCAGCGATTATTAACTTAGGTTTCTCGTTTTTCATGTGGTAAGAAATTTTAAACCTTTTTCAATATAGGATGGTACAATTACTGAATCTAAATTATTATTCATTTGATCTAAAAGATTAAATGCAAATTCTGACTTATAGTTTTCAATTTCATCAAAAAAAGAATTTACATCTAAATCTGAATTACCAATACTAATCTTATACGTTGAAACATTTTTTCTATTGCAGAGTTTTGTCTTTGTTTTTTGAAGTGCCTCTAGAAGAGTATTTTTGCCAATCCCTGATTTATTCGCCTCAATTAAATCTTTTTCAAAAGTTTCTTGATTAGTAATCTGTACATCTATTATAAATTCTTTAGAATAAGCTCTTTTAAGAGCAGGTGCTCTATTTTTAGTTCTTTTAGTAAAATCACTATCAGTAAAAACTACACATTTTATAAAAAAACCATTTTTTATTATTTTTAAAAAATGAGAAAAAGAAACTCCGTTCACATTTATAACATTACAATTTTCTTTTTCCAGAGTACTACCTGTAACTTTTTCAAAAAACTTGGGAAGTAATAGCTGTTCAGCTATACCTTCAACTAGGATGATTTTACGCGAATAAAACATTGTAGATTTCGTTGCATCTAAGTACTTCGAAAGGTAATTGATACTATCTTTATCTTTGTTTAAATCCAAACCATCTAGAATGTAATGGGATTTAATTTTTATTCCTTCTTTAAATAATACCAAAGTATTGGCTAATTTAAGATTTGAAGAAATATGGGTAGAATGAGAAGTTAGAATAATTTGTAAGTGTTTTTTATTATAACCAATATTCTCTATATTTTGTGACAAATGATTTTGTAAGTTCGGGTGCAAATGTGCTTCTGGCTCTTCAATTGCAATAATTCGAAAAGCAGTAAAATCTCTTATACTTTGTTCTGCTTTAAATTTTTGTTCCTCTACTATTTGAGAAAGAAGTAAAGTAATGTATAGAAGATTATTTCTTCCTAATCCATTTCTTTCAACACTTATAGGATTCGTACCATAAGTTAAACTTAACTTTTTTAAAATTTCAGATGTTTCAGGCGAACTAAAATCAAAATCAATTTCATTAACAGTATTTTTATCTGTTAATGAAACTTTATCAAGAAGTATGTTTACATCTTTTTTTATTTCTAGTAAATTGTGATTCTTTGTGATTTCTTCATTTAAACTACTTAGAACGTCTTTAATTTTAGAATAATTTGATGATTCTTTTCTATTTAATATTTTATAAAGAAGACGGTTATCACTATTAGCAACTAACTCCTTTTTGGCGTCACGCAATGCGTCTAAAAATTCCATTTTTAACATGCGCAAAAAATAGAGGTCACAGCGATTTGAACTATCATCTCCTCCAAAAATATGATATTCATATGAATCAATTGGAAAGTCAATTTTATCGCAATTTAGATCGGGGGATTCCCTTTGTTTAGCTATCCAATCATCTTTTTTAAAACTTAGTTGAGGCGCAAATTCGTACGTTATCTTAGCTTTAGATAATTGCCTGTCTATACACCAATCAGCTACGATCGCGGATTGTTCATCTAAAAAATCAGTTAATGTAACTTCTATTTTTACAATAGGTAATTCAATCGCTGTAGTAGGTAAATTTCTATTAGCTACTTTCCGTTTAAATTCCATAATTGAATCATAATTGAAATCATCAATTTCTAAAAACCTTTTTTTGAAAATAGTAATTTCTTGACTAAATATAAGTCCTATAGCATTTAATAAATTTGTTTTACCAATATTATTTTCGCCAATAATAAGAGTGAATGGTCGCAAATCAAGCTCAATATTGGAGAAATTCCTATAATTTTCAATCTTCAGTTTACTTATATACATATCCTGGTTGTAGTTATCTATAGATCATTATATTCATAATTTTTACGAAAAATTATTTAGCTCTTTTTATTGACAAATAAACTTTAAAAAAAAACTATTACTTTACGGAAAACCATAACAATTAAAGAAATATAATAAATAAGTACAACACGTATTTATACGTATATTTCAGTTTGAACAATTGGTCAATTTGCTCTTTAAGTTTACTAATTTTGTAAAAATCGTTAATGGCAACATATAATGAAGTATGAAAAAAGGATGAGCATTGCTCATCCTTTTTTTTTTCAACAGTAAAGTTTTGAAATTTAATTTCAATTTTCCATTTTATCTTTAAATTCATAATCTCCTAATTTTAAGAAAGCACAAATTAAAAGCCACATTAATGAAGCGGAATAGTCTTTTGGAGTATAAAAACTATGTGCAATATTGTTTCTGAGATTTAGCCCTTTAGAGGTAAATAAGAATTTAAAAAATGCAATATCATCTTCTTCAACTGCATCCATAAATTTTTCATTATCTAAAAGCTTATCGAAATTAATTCGCATTTCTGTATTTAGATCTTGGGCTTCAATTATTTGAGCTCCAATTAAATTTGAGAATTCTCTTAAAACTCCTTCAAATTTCATTGTTAATGAATCAATACCAACGATGTAATTTTCTCGAATATGAGTTGAGTTTTGAATATCAATTTCTGATTGATTAAAAAACAATTTTAAAGGTGGTAAAATAAATTCAAGCCATTTATATGAATTGTCATTACCATTAATTTCATTTTGTTTTTTAGTAATATTATACCATGAATATTTTTCTAAATATTCTTTTAAACTTTTATAAGTAATTTTTCCATTCCTTTGACCTTTAGTAAATATTTGTTTTAAATGTTGTATTGTGAAAGCTTCAAAATGGAAACGATAAGAATTAATGCCTTGATAGTTGTTTAAACTTAAATTTTTATTTTTATCTAACGATATGCTTGTTATAAAATCTAGTGATTGTGGTCTTATAAAATCCTCTAAAGTATTAGCTCTCGGATATAAATTCTTAGCACTTATTAGATAATGATATATCATTTCACTTGGTTGTTGTTCAGTTAAATTAGTAGAAAATTCATCTAAAGTTTTATAAAGTTTGTCTATCTCAGGACTGCTTTCAGTGAATGTTACCTTTTCTAATTTTAAATCATTTTTTGAATCTTCAATTAATTTAGAGACCTTATCTAATTTTTCTTTATTAGCTGTTTTTTTAAACATTTTCATTGCTGATAAATAATAAGTGTGGTCTGCAAAGTTATTACCTTGTTTTTTAGCTTCTTCGATATAGAAATCACCTAATAAATTTTGATATTCCTTTTGTGACTTATTAAGTTTTTGTGCTAGTGAAATAGCTAATTTTAAATATTCTTCTCTGTCGTTCGGAAAATTATTTTCATTTATTTCTTTTAAGATATAACTAAAGAAAAATTCTTTAGTCGGCTGATTTAACTTCATTGTAGATAAAGTAGAATCCATAAGAAGAAATGCAGTAAAACCTTCACTAGCAGTTAAATATTTTTTCACTAATTCAATAACTTCGTTTTGATTATATTTTACCTTTTCACTTAAAAAGATAAGATTATCAAAGAAATTTATAAAACCAATATTTTCTTGGTTGTCTTCTTGATTATATTGAATTGAATTAATAAAATTTAAATAGCTGTCAATTGCATCTGTTGCATAGCTTTTGTGATTCGTTTTTAAATAAAGCAAATGGGAATATTTTGCTTTATATTTATCATTAACACAATTAACTTTCCTTTGTTTTAGATAATTTAAATCATCAAATGCTGATAAATTAGGGTAACAGTTTTCTCCATTTTCAAACAGCGGGATATATCTTCCTTTACTAAATTGAAAATCATGAAAGCATATTTCAAAAGTACAATTTTTCCTTTCATCTTCCGAGTTTAGCTTAAGAAATAAAGGTTTTAAATTACTTGATAGCCCCATGTGTCTTTTGTAAGATTTATCGTCATTTAAAAAAGAATAATATTCTTCAAAGTTGTTGAACATTTTATTTAGGTTATTTGATATATGAACAAAGATATGAGACAAAGTTAAGGGCTCAATTATGCTCTATTAACTTTTTTAAATTCCTTTGTAAAATCTCTTTTTCTTTTTTGGTTTAAATTGTTTAGAAACATAATCATTTACTTTTTCACCACGAAGAAGTATATCTGCAAGATTTTCTTTTACATAATCTTGCGATTCGATATTTTGAAAGTTTTCTGACGCCATTGAATTGGACTTTTGAAATTTCCTTTCAAGTGTAAGAATGTTCATTGCACAGCTTTCCTGAATTCCTTTTGCACTGAATTCTTTTCCCAGACTGCTTCCGTTGAAAACGGATCTGGTTTTGTGGTCAATATAAGTTATTCCATAAAGCTGTCCTTCCTTGCTTTTTCTCAGTATCATGTGAATGCTTTCTCCTTCTAATGCTTTGGATAATTTTTCGGGAGAAAATATGCTTTCACGATAGAAAGCCAGTTTTATGGCATTCTTCACATATTTTTTATAAGACTCTTTCTCTGACTCATTAGACTTAAACTTTCTTTCCAAAAACTTTAAGGTAGGTCTGCTGTAGAATTCGCTGGCTTTTATCGGCACACCTATCGGTTTAGAATTCTGGTCAAGTATCTTGTAAAGCAGTCCATTGTTTTTAAAAACTCTCGATTCCTCAGTCCCTCTGTCAGCATGAACATTATAGAGGTTTAGAACTGCATTGAGTTCAGGCAGGCTTGAATATTTATAATCAAATAGAACCTTATTCAAAACTGAATTAATTGCTTTTCTTGACTCTGCTTTTCCGTATTCAACTCTGCCGACACTTATCGGTTTTAAAGTGAAAACTTCTTTCTGTTTTCTACCTTCCGCTTTTACCAGCCCAAATATATCTTCAGTTTCTTTTCTTGCAGGTTCTGATTTTTTAACGCCTATCAGATGCAGATCAATTCTTTTCCCGTCTCTCTGGATATTATTTGTGACTACGTGCAGATGAGGATGTCCCGCATCATGGTGCTGATAGACCAAATAGGGCTGTTTCCCAAAACCTATTTTGTCCATATAAGTGTCCGCAATTTCAATCAGCTTTTCTTTAGAATGATTTTCCGACGGATCAAAATTGAGCGATATGTGAACGCTGTTCCGTTTTGTGTTTTCATTAAGCGAAGACAGGTTTACAAAACGGTTCAGTTTCTGGGTAAAGCTTAACTTCTCCAATTCCAATGGATAGTTTACGGCATTGATGCACTCAGCCACTCCTTCCTTAACTTTGTTTTCGTTATAGTTGAGAATGCTGTTTATTGAACGGCTGGTTTTTATCACTGCAACCATCGCTCAGATATTTTTTGGGTGTGACTGGAAACTTCTTCCATTTTATCAAAAAGCTTTTTTCTCTGCACTTCAAACAGATAAAGATGCCCTTTGAAGTCGGGAATCATTTTCAGTGTATTTACTTTTCTGGCAATCTGGTTGATGTTGTTTCCAATTGAACGGAGTTCTGAAGAAAGCACGACGGTTTCTTCCATAAGTTCGTCTAATGACTGGTTACGGTATGTGCTTGTGATCGGTCTGCTGAATAAGTGTTTTCGAATATAATCGCTTAATTTTCTGCAGGTGCTTGCTTTGAACTGGCTTTCAATTTTTGCATACTCTTTCTCTGTCAGGCGCAGGGTTATTCTGCGTGATCTGTTTGAATTTTCTCTTTCCATTATTTTTCCTTTTCATTGTTTTCAAACTCTCTTCTTTTAAGATTCTCCACCGCCGAGTTCCGAGGCAATAGGTGGCAAGATAGGCGGTTGTCAGACAACCGTACATCTTGCCGATTGCAGGAACGTGGCAATCTTTAGAGATTTTTAAAAGCAGGCTTCTAATTTAAAGAAAATATTTAAAAGTATCATGATCAAAATATGGTCATGATAGCTGTAGGCTGTTGCAATTGATAAATGCTTAAAAAAAGAAAAAGGAAAAAAAGAAAGCATTCAGACAAAGGATATAGGTATAAGATGTGCTATAAATCCCGAAGGGTGACAGAAGGAGGAACGAAACCTGACATTATGCGCACATCTTATACCTATATCCGTTAATTTTGCTTACCTTTTTTTGTTTGATTTTTTTGAAAAATAATTCTAATTTTATGGGAAAACATAATTGCTTTCAGTTTTTTTATGTAGTATTGTGTTTACACAAAAAAATAGAGGGAACATAAAAGTTACAAGCTAGTTACGGTATAAAGTATATATGACTACACAAAAAGAAATAAAATTAAAGCATAATTCAGCTTATTATAATTTCGAACTTTTACGGGAGTTGGATTATGTAATTGGTGGTTATGGTAAAGCATCCCAAGAATTTATTTTCAACTTTAATAATTTTGTTGAATCATTCATTTTAAATGAATATTTCTTGTTATCCAATCAAGAATGGGATCATCATTTTTTAACCTCAAAAGTTACATTTACAAAGGGCAGACCAATAACAAATTTAGTTTTAACTCACAAAAATGGTATGCAAATTAGGGGGTTTCCATTTTTCATTAATATGGGAAAAGTTTTATATGCAGAAGATGTTCCAATCAATATTGACAGAAAAGACGAGTCCAAGTTATATGTTGATTTTCAAGATAAAAACAAAGACTACTTAATTGGAAAATATTTCCAACCAAAAAAGTTTGAAGATTTTGAGGTAAAGTACCCCGTTTTAATGGCTCACTATTCGGAAAGTCAAAAAAAAGATACCAAAAGATTTGTTGTAATTGAATGTTCTACCACGCCAAAAGATTTACTGTCAAGTCTTTACAAGTC
The DNA here is from genome assembly GCF_003254545.1 of Flavobacterium tistrianum. Lineage (GTDB taxonomy): Bacteria > Bacteroidota > Bacteroidia > Flavobacteriales > Flavobacteriaceae > Flavobacterium > Flavobacterium tistrianum. The sequence continues at coordinate 143,200 of NZ_QJRH01000062.1, read as the reverse complement.
ATTGCCTGATAATAATTTTCAAACAACAATTCCTTTAACTGGGTTTAAAGCTGAATTGGAGATAAACAAAGGTCTTGGGATTTCTAAATCAACAATCGAAACCTTAAAAAAACTGCACGATATTAACATCGAAGAATTAGTGAAATTTAGTGGTTATAGAAAAATTCCTATTCCACCTTTAGTTCCCATTCTTTTATCTCAATGTAAAACAATTGATGATATACCAGATAAATTATTACAATTAAGAATCGATTTTCAAGAATTAAGAAATTCTTTTTTTAATTATGAACAGAAAATTTCAGAATCAAAAAATCTTAAAGAACAATTTGCAATCTACAAGGAATATAGTAGTTTTTGGGAAGCATTCAGCAGAAAGAATAAAATTAGTACTAATAGACTAATGTTTCATTTTTGGGATTTAGGAAAAGAATCGAATATAATAGATTCTGTTGAAAAGGTAGTCGATACAGGAAGTTTTGATGATTTTGTGGGAGATTTAAGTTTTACAAAAATGGGTGCAAAAGGAGTTGGTATAGTAATGGATTATTTCAAAGACAGAAAAGCCTTAAACAGATTTAAAGGGGTAACAAATTTATGGGACTTATTTCAGAAATCACCAACTTTAGAAAATCAAGTAAAAGATTTTGAACGAATTTTTGGAATAAAAGTAGATATTAATGCTTTAAATAGAATAGCTAAAACTTTGAATAAATAACTATAAATAAAAGAAAATTAAAAATTCTAACGTAATTGAAATTTAAAATCAATAGGGTTTAATTTAGCTCAATTCCACTGTAGTAATTGGATTTTAGTAATAATCTTCAAAATAACTTCAAACAAAATAAAAGATACATAATGAAAGTTAAAAAAAAACTTTTCAAAAAGCTCCTAAGTGATTTAAAAAGTATACCTAATTCAATTGACGAATACAAATATATTGGAACAGGAAATCCATATTCTGATATTTTAATAGTTGGAAAAGAGGCGGCAATATCAAAAGGATCAGAACAGTATCAAAGAGAAATCGTGGATAATTTTAATTATTGGAGTAATATGGAAGAATATGATTCTAAAGATATTATAGAAAGAGATTTAGAAAATTATTCAGCTTTATATCCATATAAAGGGCAAATTCTGAAAAAAGATAATGGGAAAAATTGGGGGACAAGTAAAACGTGGATAAATTATCAAAAGTTAATCAACTATCTCTTTGATAATAATGAAAACAGCCTAATCAATTTCCACGAGAAATCGTTCATAACTGAAATAAACTCAACTCCAAGTAAAATAACAGCAAACGCTGACATTGAATCAATTCCTTTTAGAAAAAAACATATTTTAACTTCTGATTACTTTCAAAGTTTTTCTATTGTAATTATTTCAGGAGTTGGATATTTTGAAATATCTGAACATAACAACGAAATTGAGCAGATCTTCAACGTAATTTTTATGGAAAAAAAATATGCTGATAACGAAAAAAAAAGTCAGCCTTATTGGATTCATTGTAATAAACAAAAAACAAAAATTGTAATAAACACATATCAATTAAGTATTGGTGTCGCTGAAATTTTATTGAAAGAAATTTCAAAAGAAATAAAAAATGCTAACTTATTAAAGAGATGATTAATAGTTAAAGCCTTATTGAGGTAAATAAATATTCTTAATAAACCAAAAAGAGACATTTAAGTCTCTTTTTGTTGTTTGAATTAATATGTCTTTTATTTGTAATTATTTACTAATTAGTTTTTCAAGCCTTGCCATCATTTCATCTTTTTCCTTTAGCATACGCTCATATAAAGCAATTTTTTCTTCGTGCAATTTTATGAATTGATCAATTTGATTAATTGTCGAATTGTAAAATACAGATGCAGGCTGCTGGCAGTTATCAAACGTATTCGAAATAATATTTATAGCCTGCTCTTCATCAAAATTCTGAAAAGCTTCAACAGGAATTTTCAGAGAATTGGAGATCTGCTTAAGCAGACTATCTTCAATAACGTCCTTCTGCTCCAGCATAGAAATCTTCTTCTGATTCCAGTCTTCCCCCAGATCATAAGCCAATGCCTCCTGCTTAATTCCAAGCATTTCTCTGAAGCGTTTCACATTTCTTCCCTGATGAATTTTCTGTTCCATAATGAGTGTTAGTTTTCTGAAGGCTCAAAGATAAAGCCATTTGGATTAAAAAGTCTGAAAACCAAAGATAGAAAAATATCCTGTAAAATATCCCTTTTGTCAGATATTATATCCGATTTCTGAATAGTTTATCCTTTTGAAAGGCAGGAACTTCGCTTTTGAATTCTAAATATTTCCGCTATGAAAAAGAATAAATTATCCTTTGGAACTAATTTTTGGTCAGCTTACGAGGCAGGAAATCCGTTTGATGCCCTTCATGCTTTTTTTGACTTTTCACATCTTGACGAGTACAAGCAGACTTTAAACGATCTAGTGATGCACAGCTACAGGACGGAGATTTGCAGACAGCATAACCCCTGCCATGTCTTTGTCATTTATACCGCTTTAAGCTCTTTTTTAAAAGTCTGCCACTGTCTGAAAAGAAAAAGCAGAAAATGGATTGTGAAAGGCTCGGGTGACTATACTTCACTAGTACATCTAGCTTCCCTAAGTAAAGCAGAGTATAAAAATCCTTTTAAAGCATTTCAAAAGGCATTCGAAGAGAAATCGCTGGATCAGTTTGAATCGTTTCTGTGTGAAATAGTGCATCTTTCATTATCTCCCCACGCAGAAGAATCGGATTATGACATTATCACTCCTTATGTGCACTTAGTCAAAATGCTCGATGCAGGACAGCTTATCATGGAAAGAGGGATTGAAAAGATTAAAAAAGAGAAACAGAGAGAGGATATTTTATCCTCTGCCGAGTAGATAACCGCAATATCAATTTCAAAAAACATACATTATGAAAACTTTAGAAAAACTTACTTTTCCACAGCTTGAAAACGAGTATCTGGAAAACATATTAAGAGAACTTGCGGGTAAATATAATATCGTGCAGATGTTTTTTACAAGAGCACAATCATCGTTATTTTCAAAACTTATAATCAATATTGAGAGCAGTATAGATGCGCAGAAACATCAGCATGCCAAATGGGTTAGAAAAGTTAAAGAACGCCTTCAAATAGATGTATTATTTATTTTTACTTCAAAAATTAGACATCACTATTCTTTAGGTGATCCCTTCAAAGCATTTTACTGCCATGAGTCTGCGGTTATCTACCAGAATAATGAATTTGCAGATTCTACTTTTAAAACGGTGGAATGGAAGAAATTCAAGAAGAGATTTAATGAATTTGAAAACAATTTCCATCATGATCATCAGCTTCATAAATGGCAGATTAAAAATCTCATTTCAGAAGGCTCTTCCAACAGTGTTTTTACATCTTACAGCAGGCTCATTGAATATGATCTCCAATGGCTGGAAGAATTATATATAGGAAATAGATCAGACTCTGCCGATCTGAATGAAAGGATAAATAATCTTATCCGATACATTCCAGTAATCCAAAAATACTTTGTAAAAACTGCTAAAGGAGGGTATTACCTTATTGATCTTTTTGAGCAGGCAAAAGAAGCTTCCAGCGATGAGGAAGCGATGTACAGAAATGAAATGTTTAAGGCTGTGGAAAATGCGGAAGAAAGTTTGTACGGGCTTATCGGGGATAGATTTAATGAGTTTAGAAAACTGATAAAGAAAGGATTTGTGCTGAAACAGGAAGTTTTATGTGATGCAGAACCAAGCGATAAAGTTCTTAAAACAGCTGTTCAGACTATTTTAGATTCAGCTGATGCAGAACAGATTTATTTCTACAGTAAGGCTGTAAACCATTCAAAAACTTCTTATTATCTTCTGATAATTGGTGAGGGTCTGGGGAATGAAAAATTAAAATCAATCACTAACTGCATAAAAAGCAGGACAGAAGGCAGATCTTCTTTTGTTCTGATCAGCCACAGCCGTTATTGGATACAGAATAATCTCTATGAATACCAAAACTTTTTTCAAAAGATAATTAAGGAAGAATTTCTAATCTATTCATCAAACATGAATCACCCAGATTTTCACTGGGAATCTCCCCACAGACCATATCATGGCGACATCGATTTTTTTTACAGATGGACAGAACAGAGTTTCCGCCAGTTTTCTATGATCGCCAATAATGCTGATGGCAATTACTGCGGGCTGACCACCATCTTCTCATTGTTTTTCATGTCATTCTGCAGAACCTACATTTTTGCAAAGACTTACTATATGCCTAATTATCTGCCAAGCCAGACCTTGTGGGAACTTTGCATTTATGCCGAACCAGATATGATAAAGCATAATTATTTAACGGAACAGTTCTGGACTGGATTTTTCCCTTTCTTGGATAGAAACAGGGCTGTGTTCAACTGGTCATCAAGACTGACTACGGAAGAAATTAATCAAATGAGAGTTATTGCGGAGAAACTTATGCATGAACTCGATCTTGCAGTTGTTGAAGGCGAGCTTGTGAAAAATTTTGGACAGAAGGATTCGGCAAATTAATTTAAGGATAAAGATTATGGATACAGATGAAATTATAAAACTGGAAAGAATCGGAATGTTAAGCAATAGACTGCTTAATACTTTAAAACCAGCACAGGATAAAAGAGGCATGTATAATGCAGAGATCAGGGTATATGATTATTGTGAACTTCTTTCAATTATAAGAAACCTGATGAAGCTCTGCATAATCGCTCTGGACAACGACAGTGCAGAAGTTCCGCCTACGGTTCTAAACCAGAGTATTGATGTAGGGCTTATATTGGGAGTAACCCTTCAGCTGTTCCCGATAGATGAATTTGAGCTTATAAACGAAATCAGCTATTTATACGAGGATATAAAAGAGGGAACTAAAGCAGATTCCGTGTAATGATTAACTTTTATGTACATATTATGTCCATGACAATCAGAGAAAGACCTATTAACTTTGTATGAATATAAAACTGGAGTGATGTAATGATGGGTAAATTTTACTTATGATCCTCAGTGAATTACGTTTTATATTTGTATTATCCCCACCATATTTTGATCAGGATAAAATGAAAAAAGTGTCATAACTTTATAGCGATGAATGATTGTGGAACAAAAAAGACCGAGACTCGGTCTTTTTTTAATGAAGAGGAATTGTATAATGGAAAACAGAGCAACGGATGAGAGAAGAAGAATCACCCGAGGGAAAACTTTTGTGAATTTGCAAATTGAAAAACAAGGGGTTAGGTTCTGTGAAGGAGAAAGTGGTATTTGTGACGCAGAAGAAAAAACTAAAACAAATGAAGGGAAATTAACAGTTGAAGAATTAAGAAAGTGCAGAGGTTTTGAAGAAATTTCAGAATCGGAGGGGAATGAAATAATCGAAAGCTTATTTCAATTGGCAGTGATTGTATATAATTTTAAAATGTAGATTATGGGGATTGAAAGTTTTAAGAAATTTCAGAAAGAAAAATTAGCCCAAAAAGCTGAGGTAAAAGAAATTTGGGGCTACACTAGGGTAAGCTCCAAATTGCAATTAGTGAACAACAGCCTAGAAGAACAGCGCATAGAAATAATACAGTTTGCTTCTAAGAACGGCTATACGCTCAAAAATATGCTTGGAGGAACTTATGAAAGCGCTTCAGGAGATTTTACCAGAAAGGAGTTTACAAGGCTATTGGAAGAGGTCAAAAGCGCAAAACAGAAGCCTTTTGCAATCGCCATAAAATTTATCAGCAGATTTTCCAGAACAGGAGGCAACGCCATTACAATAGTTCATGAACTTGTAGATAAGTTGGGAGTTCATTTGATCGAAACTTCTTCAGGACTTTGTACTAATGACGAATACAGCAAGCTTGACATTTACAGCAAGCTTTTAGATGCCAGAAGGGAAAACATGGACAGGCTTGAAAAGACAATTCCTGGCATGAAAGCACTTCTCAGAGCAGGAAACTGGCTAGGTAAAGCTCCTAGAGGCTATACAATGAGAGGGAGGAAAGTTGGCGATTATGCTCTAATGCAGGAAAAGCAATCTATCACAATTAATTTAGAGGGAGAGATTTTAAAGAAGGCTTGGAAATGGAAGCTTGCAGGAGAAAGGGATTTTGTAATCAGGGAGAAACTGGCAAAGATGAATCTAGATATTACAAAACAGTCGCTCGGTTCTATGTGGCGCAATCCTTTTTACTGCGGAATATTGGTAAATGCACTGCTTGAAGAGCCAGTGAAAGGAAACTGGACAGGTCTGGTCAGCGAGGACGATTTTCTGAAAGTTGACAGAATGCTCTCTGAAACCAAAGTGCCAATAAAAGAATACTCCAAAAGCAAGATCAATGAATTCAGACCTCTGACAGGATTTTTAAGATGCGAATGCGGAAGCCTTCTGACAAGCTATGTGGTAAGAAAAAAGAATGTGCATTATTACAAATGCCAGAAATGCAGAAATGCAAGTTTCAATGCATTGACCACGCCATATTCAAAAACGGAAGGGTTGAATGATTCTTTTGAAAAGCTGTTATCAACATACACGCTAAGTCCTCAATTTGTAGAACCTTTCAAACTTCAGCTGAATAAACTTTTTGATATCATGGAAAATGAGGGCAGGGAAGAAATGAAAGGTTTGCTTTCGAAGAAAAAAGATTTGGAAGCTAAAATCGAAAATCTGGATAAACGCTATTTTGAAAATCCGAATTTCGGGGATGAAAAATACAATAGATACTCACATCAGTTTGACATGGAATTAAAAGAAATGGAGATTCAGATTATGACAAACGGCAAAAAAATATCTAACCACGGCAGGCATATCGATAAAGTAATAGAGAAAGTTACAAACATCAATAAATATTGGAAAGAAGGGGATATTGACAGCAAAATAAGAATCCAAAATCTGGTATTTCCAGAAGGATTGTCAATTAGGACTGAAAACAGGGAATATCTAACAGGTAGAGTAAACTCGATTTTTGGATTAGTCCAAACATTTACAGGCATTGACAGAGGAAGTAAAAAGCAAAAAACCCATCAAAAATTTGATGGGTCATTCTCTGTAGCGGGAACAGGACTCGAACCTGTGACCTTCGGGTTATGAGCCCGACGAGCTGCCTACTGCTCTATCCCGCGATGTTTCAGGTGCAAAGATACGCCGATTTTTTAGAAATCCAACGAAAACTTAAAAAAATGTTTTATTTTCTGTATTGACTTGATATGACTACCTTTGCAGAATAAATAAAGCAAAAAATGTCACATAAAGCAGGTTTCGTAAATATTATCGGAAATCCAAATGTTGGAAAATCAACATTGATGAACGCTTTCGTTGGAGAACGATTGTCGATCATTACATCAAAAGCACAAACTACACGTCATAGAATTCTTGGAATCGTAAACGGAGAAGACTTTCAATTGGTTCTATCTGATACTCCAGGAATCATCAAACCTGCATACGAAATGCAGGAATCGATGATGAACTTTGTGAAATCGGCTTTTGAAGATGCTGACATTTTAATCTACATGGTCGAGATAGGCGAGCAGGACTTGAAAGACGAAGACTTCTTCAAGAAAATCATTCATGCTAAAATTCCGGTTTTATTGCTTTTAAATAAAATTGATAATTCAAACCAAGAACAATTAGAACAGCAAGTTTCTTTCTGGAAAGAAAAAGTGCCAAATGCAGAGATTTTTCCAATTTCGGCTTTGCAGAACTTCAACGTTCCAGAAGTCTTTGGAAGAATTATCGAATTATTGCCAGAATCCCCAGCTTATTATCCAAAAGACCAATTAACAGACAAACCAGAACGTTTCTTTGTTAACGAAACTATCCGTGAGAAAATTTTATTGAATTACGCAAAAGAAATTCCATACGCAGTAGAAATTGTAACAGAAGAATTTCATGAAACCGACAATATTATTAGAATCCGTTCGGTAATTATGGTGGAACGTGACACGCAAAAAGGAATCATTATCGGACATAAAGGCGCAGCGCTTAAAAAAGTAGGAACCGATGCCCGTGCCGATTTAGAGAAATTCTTCGGAAAACAAATTCACATTGAGCTTTATGTAAAAGTGAATAAAAACTGGAGAAGCAACGCCAATATGTTGAAACGTTTCGGATATAATCAGTAGTTTTTGTTGAATCGGTTAATCGTTTATTTGTTTAATCGTTAAACGAAAGTTCTTTTGAAAACAGGTCCCCTAGCCCAGATAGGAGCGGTATCCTTTTTCTGGCTTCTTTAGCCAGGAAAAGATATAGCGGATAGCTGGATTAGCTCCTAAAAATTATACAAAAAAACAATAAAAACTTAGGTACTTAGTCCCGATAGCTATCGGGATAGCAAATTAGTAGTTTTTTTAACTACCTTTGCAAAAAATTTAAATAAAGCACTTTTGACTTATAATTTATTGTTATATAGTCAAAAAGTGAAATCTTAAATCTAATCCCGATAGCTATCGGGACTAAAAATCAATAAAATGAGTAATAACATTGTTGCGATAGTAGGAAGACCTAATGTAGGGAAATCGACCCTTTTTAATAGGCTGATACAAAGAAGAGAAGCTATTGTAGATTCAGTATCTGGGGTTACCCGTGATAGAAACTATGGTAAAAGCGAGTGGAACGGAAAAGAGTTTTCTGTCATTGATACAGGTGGATATGTTCGAGGATCTGATGATATTTTCGAAGGTGAAATCCGTAAACAGGTAGAACTTGCTATCGACGAAGCCGATGTTATTATTTTTGTAGTTGATGTTGAAGAAGGAATTACACCAATGGATGAAACCGTTGCAAAATTACTTCGTAAAGTAACAAAACCAGTTTTATTGGCTGTAAATAAGGTTGACAACGCGATGCGTGAAAAAGACGCTGTAGAGTTTTATAACCTTGGTTTAGGTGACTATTATACTTTTGCAAGTATTTCTGGAAGCGGAACAGGAGATTTATTAGATGCTCTAGTTGAAGCGTTTCCTGTAAAACCTGAGCCTGTTACTCCAGAAGTTGAATTACCGCGTTTTGCAGTTGTAGGACGTCCAAATGCAGGGAAATCTAGTTTTATCAACGCTTTGATTGGTCAAGACCGTTTTATGGTTACAGATATTGCAGGAACAACTCGTGATGCAATTGATACTAAATTTGACCGTTTTGGTTTCGAATTTAATTTGGTTGATACTGCGGGAATTCGCCGTAAAGCAAAAGTAAAAGAAGATTTAGAGTTTTATTCTGTAATGCGTTCTGTACGTGCAATCGAACATGCTGATATTTGTATTTTGGTAATCGACGCTACACGTGGATTTGAAGGTCAAGATCAGAGTATTTTCTGGTTGGCAGAGAAAAACCGTAAAGGTGTGGTAATCTTGGTAAACAAATGGGATTTAGTAGAAAAAGATACTATGTCTACACGCGATTACGAAGAGAAAATCAAAAAAGAATTGATGCCTTTTACAGATGTGCCAATTTTATTCGTTTCTGCTTTAACAAAACAGCGTTTGTTAAAAGCACTCGAAGCAACAGTTCAAGTTTACGAAAACAGAAAACAAAGAATTGCGACTTCAAAATTCAATGAGTATATGTTGAAAGTGATTGAAGCATATCCGCCGCCAGCAACAAAAGGTAAATATGTAAAAATTAAATACTGTATGCAATTACCAACTCAAACACCGCAATTTGTGTTTTTTGCTAATTTACCGCAATACGTTAAAGAACCTTATAAGCGATACTTGGAAAATAAAATTCGTGAGAAATGGGATTTCGCAGGAGTTCCAATCGATATTTATATAAGGGAAAAATAAACGAAATAACTAACGTCAAAAAAAATCGCTCATGAATGTGAGCGATTTTTTTGTTTTTATAAAAACAAAGAATGATTATTAGTTAGCGAAAAGAAGGGTAATAATATTATTAATTTTTAAAAAAGGACTTGCATTTAACATTATTTTAAATGAAATTTGTTTCAACTAAAAAATTACATATGAAAATAAAATTACTGTTAAGTCTACTTTTTCTTAGCTTAGTAAGTTGCTCTAAAGATGATGCAAATAATAATGAAATCGTTGCTCAAGAAACTTCAATGAATATTCTTCTTAAATCAGAAAAGAGTAATATTACTGGGAAAGATGTGAAACGAGGAATACTTCCTGTTACTGTTAATTCTGTTGTAATTAAAGTTCAACCTTGGGCCACAGGGGGAGGAATTGACCCAACTAGAGTTGCAAGTGTTTTTAATTTTAATATTGTTGCAGATAATAATACCAGTGCAGCAGATGGATTTGAAATAAGAAATTTTAGTACAGGAGTTTCGAGATTGTCAGTTACAGCAAATTCTAGTAGCACTGTACAGGAATACGTTTATGGTAATTGGACAAATGAATCTAGTACATTATCTGTGAATGATTTATTTATTAAATGGGAAGCTCAATCTCCTGCAGTTAATTATATATCTAATGCGCAAACCATAAATGCGGTTGCTGGGGTAAATACTCCTGTATCATTTACTCTAATCCCAACTAATGGGCGTATAATATCAGTTTTCCAATTATCTAATGAATTGAAAGAATGGAATTATAGTGCTAAAGTGCAAACTAAATTTGAAGGAGGTAGTGGTTCAGGAATGGCAAATGTTGATAAAACTCATAATGGTATAACTCACCTTGATGGTTATTACACTTATCAAGGAGCGCCACTTAAACATTTAGTTAGCATTTTTGATGATAAGGGTGAAAAAGTTGCAGAATATGCTGTCCCTGTAACTGTAGTTAATGGAGAAAGTGTTAATACTATATATACAATACTTTCGGATAAAATACCTGAAGGAAATAAATTGCAAACTACAATATTAGTTCCTGATTTTAAATCACCATCACCAGATCAAAAGGATATTTAATGCATTCCTTTAAGATTTGATGTAATGATTTATTAAAAAATATTATAAAAAAAGAATCCCCTTTAATAGGGGATTTTTTTATGTTTTGTGTCTATCTTTATTATAGGATCAATTTTTTATTGGCATTATATTTGAATAAATGTAAAAATTACAATTAAACCTTTTGTGTTTTTTTAAGTCTTACTGATCTAACTAACCTAATTTTATGACCAGAATTTATTCATTACTATTGTTTCTAGCTTTTGTTTATTCGGCAAATGCGCAAAACAATATCGTTATTAAAGGAACTGTAGTTGATATCAACTCACAGCTTCCGCTAGAACTCGCCACCGTTTATTTTACTGCAGTAAAAGATTCAACTATTATTGAATATGCAACGACCGATAAAAACGGAAATTTCATTATCAATACTAAAAAGTATGATAAGCCGGTTTTCTTAAAAGTAAATTATACAGGATATCAAACTTATTTTGAAGAGCAAAAAGCGCTTACAGAAAGTAAAGACTTTGGTAAATTGTACCTGCTTGAAAATGCTAATGTTTTAAATGAAGTGGTAATTAAAAGTGAGGCTCCGCCAATTACGATTAAAAAAGACACTCTTGAATTTAATGCGGGCTCGTATAAAGTTCGTCCAGATGCAAATGTGGAAACTTTACTGAAACAGCTGCCTGGTTTTGACGTAGATAATACAGGAAAAATTACGGTAAATGGTCGAGAAGTCAATCAGGTTTTAGTCAACGGAAAAGCATTTTTTGATAAAGATGGAGCTATTGCGATTAAAAATCTTCCAGCTGATATCATTAAAAAAGTTCAAGTTTCTGATTTTAAAACCAAAAAAGAAGAATTGGCCAAACAAGAATCAACTTCAGATTATTCGAGCATAAATATTACCATTGACGAGAAAAAAAATAAAGGCTATTTCGGTAAAGTTCTTGGCGGATATGGTTCAGATGAACGCTACGAAAGCAGTTTAATGATGAATTTCTTTAAAAATAAACAAAAAATAAGCGTTCTGGCTTCTTCAAACAATATCAACTCAACTGGGTTTTCTATGGATGAGGTTTTTGATAATATGGGTGGCGGACGTAATGCCAAAGGTGGCGGTCAAGGTGCAAGCAGTGGAGGAAAAGGAATTACGCAATCTACTTTGGCTGGAATTAATTATTCTGATGATTGGACCAAAGATTTGGAGTTTATGAGCAGTTACAACTTTACAAATGCTGTGACTAAAAACGAAAGCAAATCGAACCAGCTTAGTTTCTTGCCAACAGGAAATATTTTAACTGAAGCCGATTCTAAAACTAGAAATGAAAACACTGGAAACAAGGTGAATTTTGAATTAGAATACAAAATCAATCCGACTATGCAGATTGTTTTTGCTCCTAAATTGAATTTGTCAGAATCAAACAGTAATTCCTCTTCTTCGACTTTTTCTGAAAATGAAAATGGCGATGCATTGAATGAAAGTACGGCAACATCGCATACCGAAAGTTCTAATACGAGTTTTGCAAACAGCATTAATTTCAATAAAACTTTCGAAAAGAAATCGCGAAATTTAAGTGTAGTTTTCAACAATAATAATACTAAAAACGATTCTAACGGAATCAATATTTCTGAGACTATTTTCTATCAGGATAATAAGCCAAATGATGAAAGAAACCAAAATGCGAAAAACACATCTAAAAGCGATGCTTATTCGCTTGATTTAGAATATACAGAGCCTGTAACAGATTCGTTGAGATTACGTTTCGGAACCGATTTTGACTGGCAAAGTTCTATGAACGATCAAAAGACATTTAATTTTGATGATGCATCGCAAGAATACTCAGATTTAAATTTATCGCTGACCAATTATACCACATCAAAACAAAATTCGATTACACCAAAAGTGGGTATTACTTGGCAGAAGAGTAAATTTACGTTGAATGTAAATTCGAGAACCTCAATTGTTGAATTTGACAATCATTCTTTTTACTTGAATCAAGCGACAGATTTGAATAAGAGATATATGCTGCCTTATGGAACTGCGCAGCTTCGATACAAATTCAACCGTTCTAAAAACTTAACTTTCAAATACGATTATTCTAATGTGCTTCCATCGGCAACACAATTAATGCCGGTTGCTGATTTAAATAATCCATTAAACAGTGTAATCGGAAATCCAAATCTTAATCCGATTGAAAAAAGTACAGCTGGTATCGATTTTAAAAACTTTGATTTTAGAACGCGTTCTGGTTACAGTTTATTCCTTAAAGGAGATTATTATAATAATGATGTGGTTTCTACTTCGATTTACGACGATAGCGGAAAAAGAAATACAACTTATGTAAATATTTCAGGAACGTATTCGGCTTCGGTTGGAGGAAACTGGAATCAGCAAATTAAAAAAGATGCTCATACTTTAAGATATGGCTTGCGCTTAAGCGGGAATTATAATTTTGATAAAGGATTTACAAATGCGGTTTTGTATTATGCAAAATCGGTTGTCGTTACGCCAAGTGTTTATGCTTCTTATGATTATGGAGAAGTGCTTTCGATTGCGCCATCTTATAGTTTATCATACAACGAAACGAGATATGAAAACTATTCAAGAGACGCTACTTCAAACGTGATTCACAGAATTAATTTGCAGACAACATCGTATTGGCCAGCCAATTTAATCTTCGGAAATGACTTTGGGTATACTTATAATTCAAATATTTCAGATGATTTCAGAAAGGATTTCTTTCTTTGGAACACGAGTTTGTCTTACGGATTTTTAGATAAAAAATTATATGCTAAAGTGAAAGTGTACGATGTTTTAAATCAGAATCAGAGTGCAACAAGAACCATTTCGCCAACTTCAATTAGAGATGAAGAAAATACGGTTTTAAAACGATATGTGATGTTTTCTTTAGCTTATAAAATTGGAAATTTCGCTGAAAGCAAAAAAGGAAGAAAACAGAGAGGATCTTGATTTTTAAGGTGCAAAGGTTCAGAGGAGCAAAGGTTCAAAGGTTACAAAAAATGCCTGTCAAATTAAATTTGACAGGCATTTTTTGTATAACTCATAACTCATAACTCATAACTTTTTCCGATTAATTCTATGATAAACCGTAAACCTAATAATATCACGATCATAGAAATCTACGCCGCTAGCACGTCTCTGAAAGTTTTTTAAATACCCTAATTCTAAACCAAGATTTGGATTGAAATGATAACGTAAAGCAACATAAAAACGATTTTGATCGAATGTATTTCTTCGATTGTCTTTTCCGAAATTGAATAATACTTCATCAGAAATGGTGCCTTTTATACTTCTGTCTTCTTTTTCCCAAAGCGTAAACATAGATTGTAATCGGTATCTAAATCGGAAAGCATATGAGAATTCATCTAAAAGTCCATTTTTGTCTGCTTTTTGAATGAATCGTTCCTCAAGTTGAAAGCGATTATGGAAAGTTATTTTAGAAATATCATTAATTAGAGTAAGGTCTTGTTGTGCACGATATTCGGGAACAGAATAATCAGGGTCAATGTTTGGATTTTGAGTATTCACGCTGAAAAAAGCAAATCCGGCGCCAAAATCCATCATTTTAGTTGCTCTGTAACGAGCTTGAGATCGTATAACAAAAAGATTTTCATGAACAGGTTTTACAAAACTTCGATTGTCAAATTCAGAATGAATAGCCCATTTTTCGGATAACGGAAAAATATTATAGTATCGAATCCAAGTCAGAGTCTGATGGTCGATATTTCTTTGATTTTGCCCCGTAATCAATTGGCAAACAAAGAGTATGAAGAAAAGTAATTTAAAAGATCTGTTCAAAAACGATAAATTCAAGCTGCGAATTTATACAAATGATCTTATTTCATTCTGTTTTAAAATTTGTTTTGAAAGTTTTTTTGTGAAAAAAAGGGACGCATTTTAAAATACATCCCTTTTTAATACTAAAACTAACTAACCATCTTACAGTGAATACTTAAAAGTAACTCCGTAAGTTCTTTGATCACCAAGAACTCCAGCATATTGTCCTGTGTTACCACTAGCGGGCAATAATTGCTCATAGTAATCTTTATTGAAAAGGTTTCTTCCCCAAATCTGAATAGATAAACCTTGAGAAGCACGGAAACCTAAACGAGCATTAAAGATAGCATAACCTTGTACAACTAAATATTTTGAAGCCGAAGGGCTTGAAGAAAATTCAGAACGAGCATATCCGTCGGCAGCAAAGAAAATTTTTCCAGCATTACCAAAGAATCTTGCATTGTCTGAAAGCTCACCTCCAAGTGAACCTGCCCATCTTGAAGCACCTGGCAATTCAGTTCCAGAAACATCTTTGTAAGATACCTGAACTCCATTAACAACAAGTCCTGTTTCTTCTAATGGAAGTGGCGCATTTGTAAATTTTACATATTTACCATCTGTGTAAGTCGCAGCACCGTTGATGGTTAAGTGCGAGCTGATCACAAAACTAGCATCCAATTCTGCACCTCTTACACGTACTTTATCTGCATTAGCAAGATATCCACGGTTTACTCCAAGTTCAGCAGCCTGAACATTGGTTTGGAAATCTTTGATATCAGTATTAAAGAACGTTAAGTTGAAGATTGAATTTTTAAATGGTGAAGTCTTTACACCAACTTCATAATGATATACTTTCTCAGGTTTAATTACCGCAAGTTCAGTCATTGGCTGTCCAGCAGAGTTTGACGGAAGTCCAGCTACGTTAACTCCAACAGGTTTGTAGCTTTTAGCAGCTGTTGCATAAATATTAATCTTGTCAGACGCTTTATAAGTAAGCGTTATGTTGCCAGAAAAGTCTGTATTGTCTGTATCTGAATCAAATGCCTGGTCAGAGTAAACTGATTTTTTTAAAGCCAATAAGGCTGGATCTGTAGTTTGAAGACCTCCATAAGTTTTACGAGCATAATGAGCGTCTTTTTTATCAAAGTTATATCTTAAACCTGGCAAAATATGGAAACGTTCTGTAAGTGCCCAATCAATCTGACCAAATACGGCAGCACTAGAAGCTCTAATTCTTGCATCAGTATGAATTCCGTATCCTTCAAAAAGACCTGGAGTTTTCCATAACGGACTAGTTGAGCTTTGAGAGAATCTCCATTGTGCATTTCCAGATTCTTCTGTACCATTTGTTTGAGAAGTCTGATCAATAAAGAATACACCAGCAACACCACTAATTTTTGAAGTTAATTGTCCAGCATAACGAACTTCTTGTGTAACCTGAGTTTGTCTTGTTGGGTTCTGAGATTTTGCCAAAACTTGTAATCCTGTAAAATCTCGGTCATTTGATGGATCCCAGTTCCAAAAACGCCAAGCTGTTGTAGAAGTAAGAGTTCCTCCTCCAATTTTAGTATCAATGTTTAACGAAACTCCTCCTAAATCTTGTCCAGAACGCCAAGGAGTATCATGATCAATCTTACGGTCAAAAGCATTTAAACTTGGCAATTGATAGTTTAAGTCTTTAATAATAGCATCAAACTGACGGTATGCAGCTCTCTGAGTAGGAGCAACACCAGCAACAACCTGAGCATATCCGTCAGGACGCTGTGTTGTAAGATCTCCTGCAAAAGTAACGTTTGTATTTTCTGTTGGAGTCCATAATAATTGTCCTCTAAAACCTTGATTGTTTAAAGTATTAGTTGGTCTTCCGGTAACAATGTTGTCAATTAAACCATCACGCTGAGTTCCTGAAAATGACAAGCGTCCTGCAACTTTTTTACCTAATGCTCCAGTGATAGAAGCCTTTGCTTGCAAGAAGGCATAGTTACCATAGCTTACTTCAAAATCTGCGCCTGGTGTAAAACTTGGTTTGCGAGAAGTAATATTAAAAGCTCCTGAAGTAGTATTTTTTCCAAATAAAGAACCTTGCGGACCACGTAATACCTCAATTTGCTCTACATCAATAAAATCTAAAGTAGTTGCAGCTGGACGAGCGTAATAAACACCGTCTACGTAGAAACCAACTCCAGGATCGATACCGTCATTGGTAAGTCCGAATGGTGAACCTAAACTTCTAATGTTGATTCCTGTATTTCTAGGGTTAGAAGAATATAATTGAACAGAAGGAACCAATTCTTTAATACGGTTTACGTTAAACGCTCCGGCTGCCTCAGCTTGTTTTCCTGTAACAACAGAAACGGCAATTGGCACATCTTGTACTTTTTCGATTCTTCTTCTTGAAGAAACGACTACTTCTACAAGTTTGTTTTCTTCACGTAAAGTTACCAATAGAGGAGAAGCTGGTATAGCTGTAATTTCAAGTTCAGCAGTATTGTAGCCTATATATTGAACTAAAAGTGTAAGAGGCAATTTTCCTTGAGATTCGATTGAAAATCGTCCTTCAGAATCTGTAATTGTGCTAAAAGTTGTTCCTTTAATTACCACATTGGCAGCTTCTAAAGGAATATTTTGATCAGTAGTTACAACTCCTTCAATTTTTTGCGCGAAAGAGATTGAGAATGTTAAAACTGCAAGTATTGTAAATATAATTTTTATAGTTGTTTTCATTTTTTATATTAAGTATATGTGATTAGTAGAATTTAAAATTAAATTTTTTTTACCAACACATACACATCATAGATGAAACAGTATTCACAGTTGTGAAATTATAATTAGGTTTTTTTTGCAAAAGATTTTGTCCACCTGATTGACTAGAATGTACTTTCATGAGTTAAAATTTTGTAAATGATTAGTTAATTATTTTTGGCAAATATATATAATTAATTCTATCGATTTACTAGACTTTAAAAAATATTTTTTTATTTTTTTACAAGTGAAGCGATTGTGATGCCTTCCATAGCCTTCAAAGTTTTATCTCTAATCAGCATCAAACCGTGACGCAGACTGCATTCAGACTCGGTTTTACAATCAGAGCAGGGCTCGTAAAAATTTAAAGAAGCGCATGGCAAAAGTGCAATTGCACCATCAAATAATCGGTGAATTTCTGCCAGAGTAATGTCATTTTTGGATTTTATCAGATAATAACCGCCAAATTTTCCCTGCTTACTGCTTACAAAACGACCGCGTTTTAGATCTAATAAAATTTGCTCTAAAAACTTTTTGGGAATATTAGCCCCATCAGCAATTTCTACAGTTCTAGAAATGTGATTTTCGTCTTGTTCTGCTAAATAAAGTAAGGCCTTAAGGGCGTATTTTGCTTTATGTGATAACATCTATAATATATTGTAAAATGTAAATGTATGATATTTTAAGATTGAAACCTAAACATGAAACCCCAAACAAAGAAAATTAGAACCAGAATAAATTACCAGCCTCCGCTAGATCCACCGCCAGAGAAACCTCCACCGCCAAATCCGCCGCCGAAGCCTCCACCTCCGCCAAAACCGCCACCAGATGATCCACCGCCGAAACCTCCAAATCCACCGCTACTTCTTCCAAGATTACTCAAAATAATAGCGTCAAGTAGGCTAGGGCCACCACCGCCATTGTTGCCAGAATTACCTCCGCCGCCTCTTTTATTTCGAGAGAGTAAGATTAAAACAATTACAACAATTACGATAAAAGGCAGAAAAGGGAAGTCTTGTCCTTTGGCTTGTTTGCGTTCACCTTTAAATTTTCCTTTAAAAACATCAATAATGGCATCAGTCCCTTTATCAAGACCATTGTAAAAACTTCCTGCTTTAAATTCTGGTATAATAATGTTTCTGATAATTGTTCCGCCAATACCAGCCGTTAAACGATCTTCAAGCCCGTATCCTGGATTGATAGCGATTTTCTTTTCGTTTTTTGCTAAAAGAATGACAACTCCATTATCGTCTTCTTTGGTTCCTCCAATTCCCCAAGTTTGTCCCCATTTTGTTGCTAATTGGCTTACATCTTCTCCTTTTAAACTTTCAATAGTAATTACAACAATTTGAGTAGTGGTAGAATCTGAATAGCGAATTAGTTTTTCTTCTAATTGTGCTTTCTCTGTAGAACTTAAAATGTTGGCATAATCGTAAACAGAAGTTTGAAAACTTGGCTTTGGTGGAATCTCAAATTGTGCAAAAATAGCATTGCTGATAAATAATGCGATAAACAAAAAAGTAAGCTGAAAAATTCTATTAGAATTTGAGATTTTAATTTGGGAATTTTTCATTATTTATCCTTTTGAGATTTCGTTAGATAATTCGTTGACATCGTCTTCCTGAGATGGAAAATATTTTTTGAGCTGTTCCCCGGCATTCAAAATACCGTCAACAATTCCTTGTTTAAAATTGCCGGCTTTAAAATGATTCACCATAATGTCTTTGGTGCAATCCCAAAAATCGTTGGCTACTACATCATTAATTCCTTGATCTCCACAAATTACAAAGTTTTTGTCTTCAACTGCAAAATAGAGTAATACTCCATTTTTCAATTTAGTTTCATTCATTCGCAATTCATGAAAAACTTCTAAAGCCCTATCAAAATGGACTTTAGAAGTTGTTTTTTCTATATGTACTCTAATTTCGCCAGAAGTATTATTTTCAGCCATGCGAATAGCTTCAACAATTTCTTGCTCTTCTTCTTTGCTTAAAAAATCTTCTACTTTTGACATGGAAATTATTTTAGAGTTTAGATTGTAGATTTTAGATTGCAGATTACATCTGAAATCGTTAATCAATAATATTAAATCTTTAGAATTTTACTTCAACAGGTTTATCAGCTCCAGTAGATGCTTCAAAGTATGGTTTTTCTTTGTATTCGCTCAAGAACCATTTGTTAGGAATAGATAAGATGTAACCGTTGTAAACTTGTACAGCTTCGTTGAAACGAGTTCTAGCCGTTAAAATCTGGTTTTCAGTACTTGCCAATTCGTCTTGTAATTTCAAGAAGTTCTCGTTTGCTTTTAAAGTAGGATATTGCTCAACAGAAACCAATAATCTTGATAATGATGAAGATACTCCGCTTTGAGCTTGGTTAAATGCTGCTAATTGCTCAGGAGTTACATTGCTTGGGTCAATTGTTACCGAAGTAGCTTTTGCACGAGCTTCAATAACTGCTGTTAAAGTTCCTTTTTCAAAATCTGCAGCACCTTTTACAGTGTTTACTAAATTCCCAATAAGATCATTACGTCTTTGGTAAGCCGTTTGAACATTTCCCCATTCTTTATTTACAGCTTGGCTGTGTTGTAAAGCAGTATTTTTAATACCAATCGACCAAAATGCGATAATAGCAATAAGTGCTACAATAATTCCTACAGGGATTAACCACTTTTTCATATTTGTTTTGATTTAAGTTTATTTCTATTTTTAATTACAATTCGTTTTTTATGTCGTTCAGTTGCGTTTTTATCGACTCTAATTTACGTATTATTTCGAATTTATCTAACGTTTTCTTCTGACCTTCTTTTAAGTGTGTTTTGGCACCTTCAAGTGTAAATCCTCTTTCTTTAACTAAGTGATAAATCAATTGAAGATTGGTAATATCGTCTGGAGTGAACATTCTATTTCCCTTTGCATTTTTTTTAGGTTTTAGAATGTCAAATTCGCTGTCCCAAAATCGTATCAAAGAAGCATTGACATTAAAAGCTTTGGCAACTTCGCCAATACTGTAATATCTTTTGTCTTTAGAAAGTTCAATATGCATGATTCGTTTTTTTCTATTTTACTTCAAAAATAGTATTTTTTGTACTATTAATCTAATGATTGATTTTCTTGGTTTGCCATTTGCGAAATTGCCACATATTCTACAGCCGAAATATTTCCGTAATAGAAATTAAGAGGGTTAACCACTTTTCCGTCTTTATGCACTTCATAATGACAATGCGGACCTTCAGATCTTCCTGTGCTTCCAACATAACCAATAACATCGCCGCGTTTCACTCTTTGCCCAGGACGGCAGTTGTATTTGCTTAGATGCGCGTACAAACTTTCATATCCAAAACCGTGCCTGATCACAACATGATTCCCGTATCCAGAAGCCGTGTTGTCAGCTCTTTCTACAACACCATCTCCTGTTGCGTAGATTGGAGCTCCTGTATTGGCGGTGAAATCCATTCCGTTATGCATTTTTCTCACTTTCGTGAATGGGTCAATGCGGTACCCAAAACCTGACGCGACACGTTTTAAATTTTCATTTCGAACTGGCTGAATGGCAGGAATAGCCAATAATAAATTTTCTTTAGCTCCAGCTAATTTTAAAATTTCATCCAATGATTTGGACTGAATTGCTAATTGCTTCGAAAGTTTGTCAACTCTCTTTGTTGCATTCAAAACCAATTGAGAATTGTTGTATCCTTCTAGCGCTTTGTATTTGTCAGAACTTCTAAAACCAGCTTTTCGAATCGAATCTGGAATTTCAGCTTTGTTAAAATAAACACGATAAATATTATTGTCACGTTCTTCTAATGCATCTGCAGCTTCATCAATTTCGTCTAGTTTTTTATTCAAAATGGCATATTGAAGTTTCAAATTTTCAATTTCACGTGCCTGTAAACGATCTTTTGGAGTTTCGAAATAAGGTGTGTTAATTAAAAGAACAAAAACTAAGAAACCAAACAGTGCCGATGCCAGTAAAAACAGTAATGCGTAACCTATTTTTATTCTTTTTCTGGTTTTTATTTTCGTATAAGCCAGATTTTCTGGGTCGTAATAATATTTTACTTTCGCCATATTTTAAAATACGCTATTTTTGCACCTTGTAAAATGAGTTAGTCGAATAAAACTGCTAATTGTTTCAGTTATTCGACACTTTTTTACGAGGATTAATGATTAGATATTGGGGCTATTTTATCATTAGATAATGCGCAAAATAGGCAATTTATTGTTTAAATTATAAGTTTTTTAATTACATTATAAAAAACTTAACGCATCACCAAATGAATTAATTAGCTAATGATCTAATTTTCAAATTGACACATTAAAACAGACACATTTTTCTAATTTAAATATGAAATCACAAGACGTACGTAAACAATTTTTAGATTTTTTTGAGAGTAAAGGGCATACTATTGTCCCTTCAGCTCCTATTGTTCTTAAAGACGACCCAACCCTAATGTTCAATAACTCGGGAATGGCCCAGTTTAAAGAATTTTTCTTAGGAAACGGAACTCCAAAAAGTCCAAGAATAGCCGATACACAAAAATGTCTTCGTGTTTCAGGAAAACATAATGACCTTGAAGAGGTTGGTATTGATACTTACCACCACACAATGTTTGAAATGTTAGGAAACTGGTCTTTTGGTGATTACTTCAAAAAAGAAGCAATCAACTGGGCTTGGGAACTATTGACAGAAGTGTACAAAATTCCAAAAGAGAATCTTTATGTCTCTGTTTTTGAAGGAAGTAAAGAAGATAACGTTCCATTTGATCAAGAAGCTTGGGATATTTGGAAAACTTTAATCGATGAAGATCGAATCATTCTTGGAAACAAAAAGGATAATTTCTGGGAAATGGGTGACCAAGGACCATGCGGACCTTGTTCTGAAATTCACGTTGATTTGCGTTCTGAAGAAGAAAAAGCTTTAGTTTCTGGAAAAAGCCTTGTAAATAAGGATCACCCGCAGGTAGTTGAAATCTGGAATAACGTATTCATGGAATTCAACCGTAAAGCTGATGGTTCATTAGAAAAACTTCCAGCTCAACACGTTGATACCGGAATGGGATTTGAGCGTTTGTGTATGGCTTTACAAGGAAAAACATCAAACTATGATACTGATGTTTTCATGCCTTTAATTAGAGAAATCGAAACCATTACTGGAGCAAAATATACAACTAATGATGTAACAGGCATTAGTGAGGAACAAAATAAAATGAATATTGCTATTCGTGTAGTGGCAGATCACGTTCGTGCGGTGGCTTTTGCTATTGCTGACGGTCAGTTGCCTTCTAACACGGGTGCTGGATATGTAATTCGTAGAATTTTGCGTCGCGCAATTCGTTACGGATTTACTTTCTTAGGAACAAAAGAGCCGTTTATTTTTAAATTGGTTGAGACTTTAAGCGAGCAAATGGGAGATTCTTTCCCAGAAATCAGAACGCAGAAAGCACTTTGTTCGAATGTAATTCGTGAAGAAGAAAATTCATTCTTGAAAACATTAGATCAAGGATTAGTTCTTTTAGATGCTGTAATTTCAAATAACAATACAGATACTGTTGATGGTAAAAAAGCATTTGAATTGTATGATACTTATGGGTTCCCAATCGATTTAACAGCTTTAATTCTTTCTGAAAGAGGATTGAAATTAGACGAAGAAGGTTTCCAAGAGCAATTACAATTACAAAAAGAAAGATCTCGTGCAGCATCTAAAGTAACAGCTGGTGACTGGAATGTGCTTGTAGAAGATGATATTCAGGAATTTGTTGGATATGACAGATTATCTCAGCAAGTAAAAATTACGAAATACCGTAGAGTAGAAAGCGCAAAAGATGGTGAGATTTTCCAATTGGTTTTCAATGCAACTCCATTTTATGGAGAAAGCGGAGGACAAACGGGAGATAAGGGATATTTAGAAGCTCAAAACGGAGACATCGTTTATATTATTGATACTAAAAAAGAAAATAACCAAACGATACATTTAGCAAAATCGTTGCCAGAAAACCTTACGGGAACTTTTAATGCGGTTGTTGATGCAAACCAGAGAGCTAAAACTTCTTCTAACCACTCGGCTACGCACTTGTTGCACCAAGCTTTACGTAAGATTTTAGGAACTCATATTGAGCAAAAAGGATCGATGGTAAGAAATGCTTCATTGCGTTTTGACTTTTCTCATTTCTCTAAAGTAACTGATGAAGAATTAGTAGAAGTAGAAAACTTCGTGAATGCAAGGATTCGTGAGAGTTTACCATTAATTGAAAAAAGAGCTATTCCGAAAGAGCAAGCTTTAGAAGATGGAGCAATTGCTTTGTTTGGAGAGAAATACGGAGATTTAGTTCGTACTATTAAATTTGGAGATTCTGTCGAATTATGTGGAGGAACTCACGTTGCCAATACATCTGATATCTGGCATTTTAAAATTGTTTCAGAAGGTGCTGTTGCAGCTGGAATCAGAAGGATTGAGGCAATAACAAGCGAAGCTGCGAAAGAATATTTTGAGTCGCAAGCTGTTTCTTTAGCTGAAATTAAAGAGGCACTGAAAAATGCCCAAGATCCTGTAAAATCAATCTTGGCGTTACAAGACGAAAATGCTCAATTGAAAAAACAATTGGAAGCTTTGTTAAAAGATAAAGCTAAAAATATGAAAGCTGATTTGGCTAAAGAATTGCAAGAAATCAATGGAGTTCAGTTCTTGGCAAAACAAGTAGATTTAAATCCAGAAGGAGCAAAAGATTTAGCTTATGAGTTAGGTAATGCTTACAACGACTTATTTATCGTTTTGGCTACAGCACATGAAGGAAAACCAATGTTAACATGTTATGTTTCTAAAGAAATTGTAGCAAGCAAAAACTTAAACGCTGGACAAGTTGTTCGCGAATTAGGTAAATACATCCAAGGTGGAGGAGGAGGACAGCCTTTCTTCGCAACTGCAGGAGGTAAAAATGTTGATGGAATTGGTGAGGCGCTTACAAAAGCGGTGGATTTTGTTAAATAAAGGTTCTAAGAATCTAAGATACTAAGGTTCTAAGTTTTTTATAAAAGTAAACCCGACAGATTTTTAAAATCTGTCGGGTTTTTTATTTGAGTATTCTCTCATTTTATGTCATTTCGACGAAGGAGAAATCTCCACGAGAAGCTCGACAAAGATTGGATTTTCGTTGCGGAGTTACTTACGGAGATTTCTCCTTCGTCGAAATGACAAATAGTACGTTTTTCGATTGTTAAAAAGCTTAGAGCCTTAGTAACTTAGAATCTTAGCGACTCAGAAAACTATTTTCTCTCCCCAATCTGCTGGCGCCACATAGCGTAATACAATCCTTTCTCTACAATCAAATCCTCATGTTTACCTTGCTCAATTATTTTACCTTGTTCTAAAACAAAAATTCTATCCGCATGCATTACAGTCGATAAACGATGCGCAATTAAAACTGTGATTCTGTTTTTATCCGAGATATTTCTAATCGTATCATTGATTTCTTCTTCGGTAATAGAATCCAAAGCAGACGTAGCTTCATCAAAAATCAATAAATTTGGATTTCTAAGAATAGCTCTAGCGATAGATAAACGCTGTTTTTCACCGCCAGAAACTTTGATTCCGCCTTCGCCAATTGTGGTGTTTAAACCATCTTCTGCACGTCTTAAAAGTTTATCACAACTTGCACGTTGTAAAGCATCATATAGTTCTTCGTCGGTTGCATTGGGTTTAACGAATAATAAGTTTTCGCGAATTGTTCCAGAGAATAATTGCGCATCTTGTGTTACAAAACCAAGCTGCTTTCTTAAGTCTAATAAATCAATTTCAGTAGAATCAATATCATTGTAGAGAACCTGTCCTTCCTCTGGCGTATATAATCCAACTAATAATTTTACTAATGTTGTTTTTCCAGATCCAGATGGGCCAACAAAAGCAACGGTCTGGCCTTGCTTGATTTCGAAATTTATATTTTCAACGGCTTTAAATTTGGCAGTTTTGTGCTGAAAACTAACATTTGCAAAAAGTAATTTCTGAATTGCGCCAATATGTTTTGGAGTTTTTGGACGGAATTCTTTCGGAGCATTTAATAAATGTTTGAAATTCTCCATAGAAACCTTTGTCTCATTCAGAGCGATAATAAAGTTTCCTAATTCTTGTAATGGACCAAAAATAAAGAACGTAAAAAACACCATTGTCAATAAGTCTCCAACGATAATTTTTCCTCCAAATAAAAAGTAATACAACGCAAAAACAACACAAGTTCTTAAGAAATGAACCGTTGTTCCTTGAATAAAACTTAAACTTCTAATAAAACGGATTTTTTGCAATTCTAATTGAAGAATCTTAAATGTATTTAAGTTTAGACGTTTTTCTTCCTGATAGGTCAAACCAAGACTTTTTACCAATTCTATATTTCGTAAACTTTCGGTAGTTGAACCCGCCAATGCATTGGTTTGATTGACAATTTTTCGAGAAACGATTTTAATTTTTTTTCCTAAATACAAACTTACCAAAGCAATAATTGGCGCCGTAATTAAGAAGATAATTGAAATTCTGAAATCAATTCTCGCAACATACACGATTACAAATATAAAACCGATAATAGTCTGGAAAATTAAAGAAATAGAAAGCGTAATCAGTTTTTCTGAATCAATTCTAACTTTTGTCAGCTTACTCAAAGTTTCGCCACTTCGCTGATCTTCAAATTCAGCATACGGCAGGTCAAGAGATTTTTTTATTCCGTCAGTATACATTTGAGCACCAGTACGCTGAATAACTACATTGGTAAAATAATCTTGAAAGTTTTTGGTAATTCTGGAAACCATGGCAGCACCAAGCGAAAGTCCAAGCCAGAAAGCCAAAGATTTTATAAATCCGATTTCGTTTCCTTTGTATTTTGCAATTCCGACACCGCAATCTTGCATTAATTTCCCTGTAATTACAGAGTCTGACAAACTGAAACAGATGTTGATAGTAGCCATTATCAACGCAAAAAACAAGAGCATTTTGTGTCTGATAATGTAGGTATATAGTAATTTCATATAAGATTTTAAAAAAATGGAAGATGCAAAAATAAGGAATTGTTTTAGTTTCTAGAGTTGGTTTTTGTTATTAAAAATCTAAATTTTTTACAGGTGAAATTGCCAATGGGATTTTTAAAGTTTTATGTGTTTCAATTTTTTAATTGAAAAATAAATAAGTCATAAAAATGGTATTGTTTTTTGATATTCAAGTTTTTTTTGGAAATTTTTCCTATTTTATTGATCATTTATATTGTTTGTTATTAGTGTCTTAAGAATTGTCTCAATTGGAAAATGTGCTTTGATGTGGAATCCCGTAAGGTTTTGCTATTTGGTTATACTACGTTTGCACCATTAAGAATTTTAACCAAGACGAAAATGAAAAAATTATTATGCCTTTTTGGTGCTTTAGCACTAGTTTTAACATCTTGTTCAAGTGATGATTCATCAGAATCTACAGATGCTGTACTATTACCAAAAAAAATTACTGAAACAGAAGTTCTTAATGGACAATCAGGAAGTTATACTTATACTTTAACGTATGATGGAAACAAATTGAAAGAACTTGCTGGTTCAGATGCGTCTAGATCTGTATATACGTACACAGGAGATCTTATTACTAAAGTAGAAAAGTATGCTTCTAGTGTTTTACAATCGACAGATGTTTATGCTTATGAAGGAACAAAATTAGTTTCTAAAATTTCAACATGGGAAGCTAATAAAAGTACTCAAGAGAAATTAACTTTTGTGTATAACGCAAACGGAACAGTTAATGTTAACCAATCTCAAATCATCAATAAACAAGAAATTAAGTATGATACTACTACACTTTATACTTTCGCAAACGGAAATTTAGTATCTTCAGAATTAATTGATGGTGTATTGGCGGAAAAAATAACAAGCACTTATGACAACAAGAAAAGCCCTTTTATCAACATTACAGGTTTAAAGGCATTATTAGATTTAGATAGTGATTTTGACTTTTATTCTGTAAATAATACAGTAAAAAGTGTTACAGTGACTTATGATTCTAACGGTGCAGTTACTAAAACAGCAACTGTAGAAACGACTAATAAATACAATAGCAGTAACTATGTTACTGAATTCTTTTCTGGAGACTCAAAAAACTCTTTTAAATTAGAAATTGCTTACTAATTTTAGTTTTTAAATAAAAAAAATCCCCAAATTAACAAATGAGTTAATTGGGGATTTTTTTGATCATAAATGAGGATTTAACTGTATTTTTGAATAAAAAAGCCATGCAATTCAGAACCCAAATACCCATTTCAAAAAGTAACAATCCTATCGATTATAATTCGAAAGTGCTTTCAATTGGATCTTGTTTTGCAGAAAATATGGCGGAGAAATTTGATTATTTTAAATTTCAGAACGAAACCAATCCGTTTGGAATAATTTTTAATCCCGTTTCAATTGAAAGTTTATTTAGAAGAGTTTGCCAGCAGAAACTGTTTGAAGAAAAAGATGTTTTTTTTCAAAATGAGCGCTGGCACAGTTTTGAAGTGCATTCGGATTTGAGCAACGCTGACAGACAAGAGTTATTAGAAACGCTAAATAAAGCAGTAACAGAAACACATAAACAGCTTAAAGAAGCAACTCATAATATCATCACTTTAGGAACTTCTTGGATTTATAGAAACCTTGAAAAAGATGAAATTGTAGCCAACTGCCATAAAGTGCCTCAAAAGCAATTTTCAAAAGAATTATTGTCGGTAGAAGTTATTCAGGAAAGTATTGAAAGTACAATCGAAGCTATTCAGACTTTAAATCCCAATATAAATTTCATTTTCACGATTTCCCCAGTTCGTCATATTAAAGATGGATTTGTAGAAAACCAATTGAGCAAATCGCATTTGTTTACTGGCTTGCATCAAGTTTTAAAAACTCATAATTCAAAACTCATAACTCATAATTATTTCCCTTCCTATGAAATTATGATGGACGAACTTCGAGATTATCGTTTTTACAGCGAAGATATGTTGCATCCCAATCAGATTGCGATAGATTATATCTGGAAGCTTTTCAGTGAAAATTATGTTTCAGAAGAAAGCGGTCCTGTAATGAAAGAAATAGATGAAATCCAAAAAAGTCTGCGCCACAGAAGTTTCAATCCAGAATCAGACCAGCACAAAAAGTTTCTAGCCAATCTTCAGCAGAAAATGAAAAACGTTGAGAAAAAATGGCCTCATATTGTTTTTTAATGTATTAATGAAGTTTTTTTGAAGTTTTTGTTTGAAAATACTCAAAATAAAAATCAGCAAAATATTATGTTTTGACTCTGAAATTATGTTTATTTGTAATAAATACCTTTAAATATGATGAAGAAAATTACTTATATGCTTTGCATTTCGCTATTAGTTTTTACATCTTGTTCAAGCGAAGCCGATACTTCTCAAAATACTGAGACAAGTAGAGTGCCAAAAAAACAAATTATTTATAACCTTGATAACCCTGTGACTATTGATTTCGTTTTTGATGGAAATAAAATTGTAAGTAGTACTCATTCTGGTAATTATGTTGTAAAATATACTTATACAGGAGATTTAATTACAAAGAAAGAGGCTTCAGACTTTACAGATGAGTACAGTTATACTAATGGAAAACTGACAACTTATTTGCGAAAACTTCCAGGACGCGACTATTATGATAAGTATTCCTATACGTATGAATCTAATGATGTCGTTTCATTTGTAATAACTCGAGTTACTATTTCAACTGGAGCAGAAGAAGTCATTTCAGCAAAAAACTTTTATACATTAAAGGACGGAAATATCATAAAATATGAGACTAAATCATCTGTAACAACATATAAATACGATAATAAAAATAGTCCGAAGAGAAATATTTTAGGGTTTAATAAAATCTTTGAGGAGCAACCGCAAGTTAGTTCATCGGTTAATAATGTAACAAGTTATTCTACTACTTTGCCAGACAATTCTAGTTACACCAATGAGATCACATATACTTATGATGACCAAAATTTCCCTACCGAAATTAATTACAAAGCGATATCATTCAAAGCCACATATTCTTATTAGAAAGGTTTGTAACTAAAAAATAAAATCTTAAAGCCAAATAATTTTATTGTTTGGCTTTTTTATTGTGTAATAATAAATCATTTAGCAATAAAATTTTAGAATAATTGCTCATAATTATGTAAATTGTTAAGGTTTAAATTTTACATTTTTGTAAAATGTGCAATCCTGCTTTTTTCAGAAGCGATTTTAATCTAATGCGATTTTATTGACGTATGAATAAGAAACCAGTCTATTTTCTTAAAAAAACACTTCGTATCTTAATGTGGTGCGTGGTTTCTATAATTGCAATTTTACTACTTCTTATAATCTTAATTCAAGTTCCGTCGGTACAAAATTTCGTTAAAGATAAAGCGATTACTTATCTTGAAGGTAAAATCAAAACCAAAGTTTCTCTCGATAAAATCTTGATCAAATTTCCCAAAGATGTAGTTCTGGAAGGTTTTTATTTTGAAGATCAAAAAAAAGATACTTTGCTGGCTGGTAAACGCTTAGAAGTTGACGTTGATCTTTTTAAATTGGTTAGTAGCGAATTGGAAATCAATTCGGTTTCGCTGGAAAATGTAAAAGCCAATATTTCCAGAAATAAAGACGGGGTTTTCAATTTCGATTATATCATAAAAGCATTTGAATCAAAAGAACCAAAAGTTGAAGACCCAAATGCTAAGCCGTTTAAAATTTCGGTTGTTAAAGTAAATCTTGATCAGGTTAAATTTAATTTTAAAGATGATTTTTCGAGAAATGATATCAAAGTGAACTTAACTCATTTTGATACCAAATTCAAAAAGTTTGATCTTGACAAAATGGATTTTAATATTCCGAATATTAATTTAAATGGTCTAAAAATAGTTTTAGATCAAGATGTTGTGGAGAAAATTGCCGAAGTTTCAGTTAAAACGGTTGATACAGTTTCGAAACGGCCAGATTTTAAATTGACATTGAATAAAATCACTTTATCAAAAATCGATATTTTATACGATAATAAAGATTCTAAACTCAATTCAGGCATTCGTTTAGGAAATTTAAATCTTGCTGTAAACAAAATTGATTTGAACAAACAGCTTTTAGATTTTGATACTTTCGAAGTAAAAAATCTTAGTGGAAATCTGCGATTAGGCGCAAAAGACAAACAAATTGTAACTCCCAATTTAGATACAACGGCAATAAAACAAGCAGGTTGGAAAGTGAAACTCAACGAAACCAATCTAGAAAATATCGCTTTCAAGTTTGATGATGAGCAGTCAAAACCCAAGACAAAAGGAATTGATTACGCGCATTTGGATTTGGATAAATTCAATTTTAAAGCAGAAAAATTATATTATGGAAATGATACAATTTCAGGAAATATAAAAACACTTACCGTAAACGAAAAAAGTGGTTTGCAGATCCAGTCTTTCAAAACCGATTTCTTTTACGGACCGAAAAATGCTTCGTTGGAAAATTTATATTTGAAAACACCGCAAACTCTCGTTCAAGATAAAGTTCAAGCGCAGTATAAATCACTAGAATCCCTTCAAAAAGATTTAGGAAATCTTGCTATTGATGCTAATTTAAAGCAATCTAAAATTGGTTTCAAAGACATTCTTTTGTTTGTTCCCAATCTTCAAAATACAAATCCGTTTAAAAGTAATCCGAATGCGGTTTTGTATTTGGATAGCCGTGTGAGCGGAAAAGTAAAAGATTTGAATATTTCGAAGTTTGAAATGAGCGGAATTGGTTCTACAAAAGTTTCTCTTTCGGGGAAAATTGCCGGATTGCCAGATGCTCAAAAAGCATATTATGATTTGGATATCAAAAAAGCTTCGACCACTTCAAAAGACATTAATATGTTTGTACCGACGGGAACAATTCCGAAGAACATTCAACTGCCATCTCAATTAAGTTTGCAAGGGAAATTTAAAGGTTCTGTTCAGAATTTTAAAACGAATATGACTTTAACGAGCAGTTTCGGAAATGCAAAAGTCGATGCACTGTTTGATCAGCGAGTTAAAAAAAGAGAAAAATATGATGCGCAAGTTTATCTGTTGGATTTCGATTTGGGACGTTTAATAAAAAATGATTCAATCGGAAAAATTACGCTTAAAGCAAAAGTTAAAGGAAACGGTTTAGACCCAAAAACCGCAAATGCAGCAATTGATGGTTTAGTTCAGAAAGCAGTTTTTAATCGATATACCTATAGAGATTTAGCTTTAAAAGGGAATATAGAAAATGGTTCTTTTGCAGTAAAATCTGGAATGGAAGATCCAAATCTGAATTTCAATTTAACGGCATCTGGTGATACAAAAGATAAATATCCAACTGTAAAATTAAAATTGAATCTGGATATCGCCGATTTAGAAAAACTGAATCTGCATGCGGGACCAATGAAACTTCGAGGAAATGTCGATGCTGATATAACCAACAGTAATCCTGATTTCTTAAACGGAAAAGTGTTTTTATCAAACATTCAGATTTTACAAGACGTTGAACCAATTGTTTTAGATTCTATTCGTGTTTTTGCTTTCGCGGATAAAGACAGCAATTCGATTAAAATTTCGTCCCAATTTTTAAAAGCCGAAGTAACTGGAAAGTACAAATTGACGACCTTGGCAAACTCACTTCAAAAATCATTATCAAAATATATTGATCTCAAAAATCCAAAAGTCAATGCAGAATCAGATGAGCAAAGACTGGCTTTTATGCTCAAAGTAGATAATGATCCTGTACTTTTTAAATTGTTGCCAAAACTGACAGGTTTAGAGCCTTTTACAATTAATGGAAAATACAACAATCAGATAGATTCTTTGGAAGTAAAAGGAACGATTCCGAGAATTGTTTATGCAAATAACACTATTTCCGACGGAAGAATCAATATTGAGGCTAAAGAAAATGCTTTAGAATATTCAGTTTCTGTTGCCACAATTGAAAGCGGTTCTTTAAAAATTCCGTTTACAAGTTTGTCAGGAAATGTGCAAAATAATATTCTGACTTATGCGCTTGAAGTTCAAGATGCAAA
Source organism: Flavobacterium tistrianum (assembly GCF_003254545.1). Taxonomy (GTDB): domain Bacteria; phylum Bacteroidota; class Bacteroidia; order Flavobacteriales; family Flavobacteriaceae; genus Flavobacterium; species Flavobacterium tistrianum. The sequence continues at coordinate 110,767 of NZ_QJRH01000062.1, read as the reverse complement.
ACAAAAACAGCAATATTTTATTGCGGGGGAATTTAAAGCAGAAGATTCTAAAAATATTGTAAAGCTTGATGCGGATAGTTTTATTTTAAATTATGATAAATGGAATGTCGATCCTGAAAATGCAATTGAGTTTGGAGAAAAACGACTTTACGTTAATAAGTTCAATTTGAGCAATAACGGAAACGAATTAAAAATTCAATCTCAAGGAACACAAGACAATGCGCCTTTGCAAGTCAATTTTGTCAATTTCAAAATCGAAACCATTATGAATATGGTTAAAAAAGACGAACTATTAATGCAAGGTTTGATAAACGGAAATGCATTGGTTGAAAATGTAATGACAAATCCAACTTTCACATCCGATTTAAAAATTGATGATTTTACTTTTAAAGGCTCAAAAGTTGGTGATTTAGAAATAAAAATTGACAATAAAACCGCCAATACGCTTGTTGCAAATGTAGCCTTGAGCGATGAAGGAAATGACTTAAAGGTAACGGGAGATTATCTGATGGATACTGGAAACTTTGATTTTGATGTAGCTATTAACAAACTTTATATCAAAAGTATTCAAGGTTTCAGTATGGGAAATATTACTGATGGACAAGGCTTTTTATCTGGAAATTTTAAATTGACAGGAAATACTTCAGCTCCTAAAATTAATGGCGAATTGAATTTTAATGATGCTGGTTTTAGAGTGACACAGCTGAATTCGTACTTTAAAACGAAAAACGAAAAAATTACTTTTAATGATGGAAGCATTTCATTTAACAAGTTCTCCCTTTTTGACGAAAATGACAATGAGTTGTTTGTAAACGGAACCATTCAATCTCCAGATTTCGTTAAATACAATTTCAATCTGCTTGTTGAAGCTGACGATTTTAGAGCCATTCATTCAAAAGCAAAAGACAACGATTTATTCTACGGTGATTTATTCTTAGATACAAAACTAAATATAAAAGGAAATTTGGAAAGTCCGGTTGTTGACGGAACGCTTAAAATAAATAAAGAAACCAAATTTACGGTGGTAATGCCACAATCAGATCCCTCTATTGCAGATCGCGAAGGAATTGTAGAATTTGTTGACGAAGACAATATGTATTTGAAACAAACAGTTGATCTTCAAAATAAATTAGATCAATCGGAATTGAAAGGAATGGATGTAAATGTTGCTATCACGATTGATAAAGAAGCCGAATTGACACTCCTGATTGATAAATCAAACGGAGATTATCTGAACTTGAAAGGTGAGGCCGAATTAGTCGGAGGAATCGATCAGTCTGGAAAAACAACCCTTACAGGGAAATATGAGTTTTCAGATGGTGCCTATGAAATGAACTTTAACGGAATCAAAAGAAAATTCGATATTCAACAAGGAAGTTATATTACCTGGAACGGCGAGCCGACTATGGCAAACGTAAATATTACAGCTATTTATAAGGTCAATGCAGCTCCAATAGATTTAGTTGGAAAACAGTTACAAAGTGAGACGCCGGCAGTACAAAACACTTATAAACAAAAACTTCCATTTCAGACTTTATTGAAAATGAATGGAGAATTGATGAAACCTGAAATTTCTTTTGGAATTGTATTGCCAGAAGGAAATTACAACGTCTCGACAGATGTAGTTACAACAACGCAAAGCAAATTGAAACAGCTTGAGCAAGATCCGGCTGAATTGAATAAACAGGTTTTTGCTCTTTTATTATTGAATCGTTTTGTAGGCGAAAACCCATTTGCAAGTCAAAGTGGCGGTATAAGTGCTGAAACAATGGCAAGACAAAGTGTAAGTAAAATACTTTCTCAGCAATTAAATAATCTGGCAGGAGATTTAATAACAGGATTTGAAGTCAATTTTGATTTAGAATCGACCGAAGATTACACTTCTGGAACCATGCAAAACAGAACCGATCTGAATGTTGAGGTTTCTAAAAAGCTGTTGGATGATAGATTGAAAGTAACCGTTGGAAGCAGTTTTGGAGTCGAAGGGGCAGAACGTGCCAATGAAGAAAGCACCAATATTGCTGGAGATGTAGCGTTGGATTATCAATTAACAAAAGACGGAAGATATATGGTTCGCGCGTATCGCAAAAACCAATATCAGGTTGCAGTGGAAGGACAGGTTATAGAAACGGGTGTTGCATTTGTTATTACGATGAGCTACAATAAATTTAGAGAACTTTTCCATCGCAGTGAAAAAGAAAAGGAATTGATAAGAGAAGAAAAGCTTCGAAAAGAGAAAGAAAAACAGAAAAAAAAGGAAGATAAAGAAAAGGAGAAATTGCAAGAAAATCAAATTGAAGGGAATGAACAAAAAACATAATCATATAAATAATTTTTTTACGAAGTGTTTTGTGCTGACATTCCTTTTTTTTGTTTTCGGATGCAGTAATACAAAATATCTTCCAGAAGGCGATTTGCTTTATACGGGAGGTTCTGTAAAAGTGAAAGATTCTATCATGAAAAAGAAAGATAGAAAGGCACTGCAAACGGAATTAGAAGGTCTTATTCGTCCAAAACCAAATAAGACTTTTTTAGGATTACGTCCAAAATTGTGGTTTTATAATATTGCTGGCGAGCCTAAAAAAGAAAAAGGATTTAGATATTGGCTTCGAAACAAAGTTGGAGAGGAGCCAGTCCTTTTTAGTAAAGTTGATTTAGATTATAATGCTTCAGTATTACGTAATTTTACTGAAAACAGAGGTTATTTTAAAACTCGTGTTAGCGCTGATTCTACCGTAAGAAACAAAAGAGTAACAGCAGAATATACAGTTGTTCCCAAAAAACAATATATTATTAAAAGCGTGACTTTTCCAGACGACTCTTTAAAGATGTCAAAAATAATTGCAAGATCAAGCCGACGCAGTTTATTGAAAGTTGGTAAACCGTATGATTTAGATGTTATAAAAGCAGAAAGAGAACGTATCGATGCAAGACTTAAAGAAAAAGGATATTACTATTTTAGTCCCGATTATCTTCTGGCAAAAGTAGATAGCAGTAAAGGAGATCATGAGGTAAAAATCAGATTGGTTATTAAAGACGAAACTCCAGCAAAAGCGTTAAGAGCTTATACGATAAATAACATTTTTGTTTATCCGAATTATTCTTTGGCGAACGATAGTATGGTTTACAGAAATAGAAATATCACTCATTATAAAGATTTTACAATTATTGATACAGCAGAAACTTTTAAACCAAGAGTTTACGATAGAACAATCTATTTTAAGAAAGGAGATTTATACAATCGAACTGATCACAATTTGACTTTGAACCGTTTTGTAAATCTTGGAACTTTCAGTTTTGTCAAAAATGAGTTTAAACCTTCTGATAGTATTGATAATGCTTTGGATTCGTATTATTATCTTACGCTTTTGCCTAAAAAGTTTATTCGTGTAGAAGTTATCGGGAAAACCAACTCGGCAAGTTATACAGGAACAGAATTAAATCTAAACTGGAACAACCGAAACTTTTTGCGTGGAGCAGAACTATTTACCGCTTCTGTTTTTGGTGGTGCCGATTTTCAGTTGGGAGGAGTAAATAAAGGGAAAAATATATATAAGCTTGGAGGTGAAGTCAGCTTGACTTGGCCAAGATTTGTTACACCTTTTAATATCGAAGGAAACAGCGAATATGTGCCTAGAACCAAAGCAACCATTCGCTATGAATATCAAAAAAGAACACAGCTTTATGCTTTGAATTCTTTTAATACTTCATTTGGATATTTGTGGAAAGAAAACATCCGTAAAGAACACCAGTTGAATATTGTCGATGTGACGTATGTGAGCCCGAATCATGTTACGCCAGAATATTTAGAAGATATTGAACAAGATCCAGCATTAGGAAAAGTAATTGAAAAACAACTAGTTTTTGGTCCAACTTATAATTATACGTATACCAATACAATGCAGAAACGTCGAAAAAATACTATTTATTTTAATGGTGAATTAGATTTGGCTGGAAATCTTACAGGGTTAATTACGGGTGCTGACTATCCAAATAAGGTTAAAACAATATTTGATGTTCCGTTTAGCCAGTATGTAAAAATACGATCTGATTTTAGGCATTATTTGAAATTAGGAAAAGAAAGCGAATTAGCCAGCAGACTGATTGTTGGAGCCGGATTTGCCTATGGAAATTCGAATACGATGCCAGCTTCGAAGCAGTTTGTTGTTGGAGGAACTAATAGCATTCGAGCTTTTAGAGCCAGGACTTTAGGACCGGGAAGTTATGTTATTCCTCCGCCAACAAGCGACAATTATACGCCAGACCAATCTGCTGATTTAAAACTGGAATTCAATACCGAATACCGAGCAAAACTTTTCAGTATTGTAAGAGGCGCGGTATTCCTAGACGCTGGTAATATCTGGCTTTTACATGCCGATCCAAATAAACCGGGAGCAGAAATCTCAAAAGATTTTATGAAAGAAATCGCTGTTGGAGCAGGAGCAGGTCTACGTTTCGATTTATCATTCTTGATTTTAAGAACAGATTTAGCTATTCCGCTGCGAAATCCTGCATTGCCAGATGGACAAAGATGGGTAATTGATAATATTAATTTCGGAAGCAGTTCTTGGAGAAAAGACAATCTAATTCTGAATATCGCTATCGGCTATCCGTTTTAAATTTATTTCCTGGGTTCGATTAGCCACGAATTCACGAATTATTTTTAATTTGCTGATTAGCTAGGTCGAATTTTTCGAATTTGATTTGTGAAATACTTTCATATTTTAAAGCCAAAGGAATTAGCGAAAATTCGTGAATTCGTGGCGAAAAGAAAGAAAAAATGAAGTAAATTCGTTTAAATATATTATAGGAATGCAAAACTTGATCAAAAGAATTATAGGCGTTGGGGTGATTGTTTTACTTATTGTCTTGGCCTTTAAATATTGCCAGTTCAAAAAAGAAGACGATTCAGATATTCAGTACAATACCAATTTAATTCAGCAGCAGATTCTTAACGTTGGAAAATTGGTTGTTACCGAAGGGCATTTCTCGGAAGTCATTACATATAAAAATCAGCAGAAATATTTGATGGACATGATTTCTTTTGAGAAAAAAGCGCTAATTGTGGTCAATGCAAATGTGACCGTTGCTTATGATCTGCATCAAATGAAATATGATATTGATGAAAAAAATAAAACCATCACAATTTTAAATATCCCGAAAGAAGAAATCACCATAAATCCAGATATTCAGTTTTACGATGTTGAGCAAAGTAAACTGAATCCGTTTACGGGAGATGATTATAATAAAATCAACAAATCGGTAAAAGCGAATCTAGCTAAGAAAATCGAAAATTCTACTCTTAAAACAAACGCTCAAAATAGACTAATAAGCGAATTGTCTAAGATTTTAATCATGACCAATTCGATGGGTTGGAAACTGCAATACAACGGAAAAACTATTGAATCTGAAACAGAATTGACTCAGGATTTGAAATTGTGATTTTGAGGTTCAAAGCAACAAAGCGACAAAGTAACAAAGGCTTCTTTCCACAATCTTGTCATTTCGACGAAGGAGAAATCAGACTCGTAAATCGACATAGTGATATTACTACGCGGAATTTCTAGTGTGATTTCTCCTTCGTCGAAATGACAAAACAAGCAAAATAATTTTGCGACTCTGCGCCTTTGCGAGATTAAAAAATCAGCACAATTAGCGAGAAAAATAAAAACTTTGCGTCTTAGTCCCGATAGCTATCGGGATTGTGGCAAATTATCAAAAATCAAATCCAAACCACCCGAAATCAAATGTGCAATTTCAGGACGTTTTACTTTCAATTGATCTAAATGAACTAAGACTTCTTGTAAAAGCTGTTTTTCATCAGAATCTTTCAAAAGTTCTGCGATTTCGACAGATAATAACCAGTCGTTAGAGTGGTTGCTTTTCAGTTTCTCAAAAACAGATTTTAATTCTGTTTTAGCGCTTTTATTTGTTCTAATATCTCTAACGGTTGCATATAAATGCTCTAATTCGTCGCGCTTTTCAGTATGTTTTGCTTTGATCGTTTTACTTGAAGGAACAATACTGATTAAGTCAAAACTATTTACATCGGCAGGACCTGAAAATGCAGAAATCACTTTTTTACCAATTGCCATATCGTAATTGCCCCATTCAGGTTGAAACAAAACAGTTTCTCCATGAGTTACGGTGCAATTTCTAAAACTGATTAAAATAATTTCTCCGTGAAGATTTCGAGAACCTGTAATAATTTCACCTTCCACAATAATATTGCCTTCAAATTCCAGTTTTACAGTTTCGTTTTCCACGATACTATAAGCCTGTAAATCCTTCGGACTCATATCTTCAATTGCAAGATTAAAACCTTTCAATTTCCCAATCGGACTTCCAAATCCGTGCGGATGGGTTAACGTTCCGTGACCAACTAATTCTTTTTCGCGGTAAGCCAAAGCAGTTTTTCCTGTAGTTTGGATGTAAACGGGTTTTCCTTCATCTTCAATAACATTGGTGAAAACTCCTGAAATTTGCAGACCAGTGCTTAATTCAATAGTTCCTAAAGCATTTGATTGAATCAGTTTTTTAATTCCAGAAAGACCTCCAGTTCGCAGAGCCATCTTATTGGCAAATTCTTCCAGAACTAAACTTAAATAAGAAAAATTCGGAGTTACATAAAGTTGTGGCTGTAATTGCGTAATATCAAAATTCTGATTCGCAGCAGAAATATCATAAGGGATTTTCTTTACATTATCGGTCATACAGTGGGCGCTTTCGCCAATTGAAGAAAGCAATCCCGCACCATATATTTTCGGATTTTCAACGGTTCCAATCAAACCGTATTCAACTGTCCACCAATGTAGGTTTCTAATTTGTGCCATTTCAGACAATTCTCCCATATCATTTTGCAAATCGGCAACCGCTTTTTCTGCTTCATCAATTTTTTCTTGTGGAGTATCTTCGGCTTCTTTCAAAATAGAAAGCAGACGAATTGCTTCATACATTTGATAATCTTTGTGAGAAGAAATTGCTTTACAGCCAATTTCGCCAAAACGTCTTAAATATTCAGCATATTCAGGATTTGCAATTATAGGAGCGTGGCCGGCGCCTTCGTGTATGATGTCTGGAGCAGGAGTATATTCAATATGTTCTAATTGACGAATATCAGATGCAATAACGAGAACATTATAAGCTTGAAATTCCATAAAAGCATTTGGCGGAATAAATCCGTCAACGGCAACCGCTGCCCAGCCAATTTCGCTAAGAATTCGGTTCATACCGTACATACTCGGAATAGAATCAATTTCGATTCCTGTTTTACGCAAACCTTCCAGATAAGAATGATGCGCAACTTTAGAAAGATAATCTACATTTTTGCGCATAACATATCGCCAAACCGCCTGATTGATAGGAGTGTAATCGCTATAATCTTGAGGTTTAATAAATTGCTGTAAATGTTTAGGCAATCGCTCTAATAACGGATTGGTTTCAATGTTTGGATTCATTTCGAAAACGTTGTAGATTAAAATGTAAAATTACGAATTTACGGTTCGTTTTTTTATCATCCATCACAAAATTTTTATTCGAAATTGACTTTTATTGCATTTTTGTAGATTTTACAAAGGTGGAAATAAATGGAATTCTAGCAGTCATTATTTTCATAATTCACTTTTTCCATTGTCTTTTCGAAATTTTCCGATTCTTTTTTAGTCATTGTAGCTTCTTTTAGATCAACTTTTAACTGCTTTTTAGTGTCTGGACTAATCCATAAACCTGTAAATGTATTTCCGTTTTTCTGCAAAATTAAAACACCGCTAAAACCTTGTTCAACCATAACAAATTCATTTTCTTTCTTTTTACCCTGAGTAACATTCAGTTGAATCCAATTGTTAGATTTGTTGTAGCGATACATAGAAGTAAACATTAAATCTGCAGTGCAAGGATTTTCTTCTGTTTTAATATAAACCGTTATAGGAGTTTTTCCGTCAACAGTTCCTTTATATAAATTGGAAATTGAAGTTTGAGATTGTGCTGATAGTTGGTTTAAAAAAGAGAAACAGATTGCAATAAAGAAAATTACTTTTTTCATAAATAAAAGAATAAAGATTTGGGTTTAATTCATTTATTCAAATATAAAGTTCTGCTTTTTATTTGAAAGAATTTCTTTAAGATTTTTTTATTGCATTTCTCATTTCATTTTCTGCATTTCTGAAATATTCAATTTTATGGCTGAACATAAAAGCCATATTAGTAGCACGCATTTTTGCTTCTTCTGTTATTGGTCCTGCAAATTGCGAATCGATTGTCGAATTAAAAATTGCGATCCAGCGATCAAAATGCGTTTTGTCTACCGGTAATTGTTTATGCGGAGGAAAGGGAGTTCCAGAATAAGCGCGAACATCAAATAAAATAGTTTGCCAAAAATTATACATTTTTTGAAGATGAGACTCCCAGCGATCTTGTAGTTTGTCATTAAATATCGGCCCAATTAGATCGTCCTTTCTAACATTTGCATAAAAGCTGTTAACCATTTGCTGAATGTCTTCAATTGTCGAAATATCTTTTAAAGCTGTCATTTTATTGTATTTTAAGTAAGCTGCAAAAATACAATATATCTTTCTTTTGCTTCCCTGATAATTGTCATATGCCCTTTAATTGCTAGGCAAAATCACATTTTGTAAGGATTTGTATAGATTTTTTATTTTATGATAAGTTATTTAGGTTTTAACAGGTAAGTTTTTTATGATTTTTAATTTTTTAAAAGATTGTTTTTCAGTGTTTTGAAAAACAATAAGACTAGTTTTTGTTATATCAATTTTTTTAATTTGATGTGTATTTGTAAAGTTTAAAAAATGAGAATGTTTTAAAAATACTCATAATATTGTGCTGTTTTAGTAAAATAATACTGAATAAATAAGAAAAAACTAATTATCAAACCAAAACCACAAAAGAATGCACAAAACTACTCAAACACCTACAATTCGGGTAAGTAAAGCGTTGAAACTATTATGTTGCAGTACGCTTTTATTCATGAACAGCTTAAACGCTCAGACGGTAACTCCGTTTATTACTTCAGGAGATCAGACTAAACTACTACAGCAGCAGGCAACGGTAAGTTTTGGAACCAATTCGGGAACCAATCCTTCAACTGTAACAGTAAATGCAGGAACGACCTATCAAACTATGGACGGATTCGGTTATACTCTTACTGAAGGAAGCTGCGAAGTCATTTCCGGAATGGCTGCCACACAGCAAAACCAATTGTTGAATGATTTATACAATCCAACAACGGGATTAAATGCAAGTGTTGTTCGTATCAGTATTGGAGCTTCAGATTTAAGCAGTTCTTCTTATAGTTATAATGAAACTTCGGGAGATACCAACATGAACAACTTTAGTTTGAACGGACCTGATTTGACTTATTTAGTTCCAATCCTTAAAAAGATTCTGTTGATTAATCCTAACATCAAAATCTTAGCAACACCTTGGTCTGCTCCACGATGGATGAAAACCAATGGATCTTGGGTTGGAGGTTCTCTGCAAACGCAATATTATGCAGCGTATGCAAAATACTTCGTAAAATATTTTGATGCTATGAAAGCACAAGGTATCAATATTTGGGCAATTACACCACAAAACGAGCCAGAAAATCCAAATAACGAACCGAGTATGCTGATGAATTCTACAGAGCAAAAGAATTTCATCAACCAGCAGCTTGGACCTCAGATGGCAGCTGCGGGTTACGGAAACATTAAAATTATCGCGTTTGACCACAATTGCGATAATACAGCTTATCCGATTGATGTTTTAAATAATAGTTCTTATGTTGACGGAGCAGCATTTCACTTGTATTTAGGAAATATCTCAGCTATGTCAACAGTGAAAACTCAAACCAATAAAAACGTTTATTTTACAGAACAATACACTGGTTCGGGCGGAAGTTTTAGTGGAGATTTTGGCTGGCATATGCAAAATGTTGTGATAGGCAGTACAAATAACTGGTCTAAAACAGTTTTAGAATGGAATGCCGCGAATAATGCAAGCCTAGGCCCTCGTACTCCTGGAGGATGCAGTACTTGTTTAGGCGCTATTACAGTTAATAATAGTACAAGCTATACTAAAAATGTAGCGTATTATATTATTGGTCAAATTTCAAAATTTGTAAAACCTGGTGCTTTGCGAATTGGGGCTTCAAGCACAAACAGCAGTATTCAGTCTGCTGCTTTCAAAAACCCTGACGGATCAACTGCACTTGTAGTATACAATTCTGGCGGTTCATCAAATACGATAAAAGTAGTTTCAGGATCTTCGGCATTTAATTATGCTGTTCCAGCTTCGTCCGCAGTTACTTTTACTTGGAGCTCTGGAACACCGCCTGCTACCGAATTTCCTGGATATTATAACATTATTTCAAGAAACAGTAACAAAGGTTTAGATGTGGCTGACAATGCTACTGCAAGCGGAAGCAGAATTCAGCAATATGATATAACAAACGGAGGAGGAAGTAACCAACGTTGGAAATTTGTTCCTGACGGAAGCGGTAATTATTACATCATCGTAAAATCGACTGGAATGTATTTGGCTGTTGAAAACAACGGAACAGCTGATGGATTAAAAGTACAGCAAAAAACGTTTTCATCTTCTAATGAATTTAAATGGACAGTAACAAGTCTTGGCACTGGATATTATAAAATTATAAATGTGAACAGTGGTAAATCGCTTGATGTTGAAAACGTTTCTACGGCAAATGGTGCCAATATTCAGATTTGGGCTTATACAGGAGGTTTAAATCAGCAGTGGCAGTTGGTGCAGGTTGAATCTTCTACAGCAAAAAGTGCTTTGGCGGTGCAAACTCCTGTAGTTGAAAATACAAGCTCAAATGATATGACGATTTTTGTAAATGAAACAGATGATTCTTTAAAAATTGACACGAGTCATGAAGGAGATGCTGAAGTGCAGGTTTTCAATATTACTGGACAGCCAGTTTTGAAGAAAAATGTAAAATTTGTAAAAGGAAATCAAGCTGAAATAGAAATTTCTCGATTGCCAAAAGGCGTTTACATCGTAAAAGTTAACGATAGTAAAGGTTCGTATTCGAAAAAAATCTTGAAGCAATAATTACATCCACAATTCAATTAGTAATTTGTATTGAATTTGAAAAGGCTGTCATCCCATCTGACAGCCTTTGTTTTTTATTTTATCCAATCAATTGCGTAAACAAATCCTGATTGTCATTCAGATATTGAAACTCAAAACCATTTTCGGTCATCTTCAATTTAATTGGCATAATATCATTTTTATTTTTCAATTCTAAACCAACTACGACAGAACCTACTTCGCGGCTGTTTTTCTTAGCAAACTGGAAATATGTGATGTCGTCATCTGGACCTAAAATATTATTGACAAATTCTTTTAAAGCCCCTGGACGCTGTGGAAACTGAATCATAAAATAATGCATTAAGCCTTCATAAAGTAAAGAACGTTCTTTTATTTCGGCAGTTCTTTCAATGTCGTTATTGCTTCCGCTTACAATGCAGACTACATTTTTTCCTTTAATTTTATCTTTATAAAAATCCAAAGCAGCAATTGTTAAAGCTCCAGCAGGTTCAACCACCATGGCTTCTTCGTTATATAATCTTAAAATTGTGGTGCAGACTTTTCCTTCTGGAACCAAAATAATATCTTCAAGATTGTATCGGCAGATTTCAAAAGTTTTATCGCCAACTTGTTTAACCGCTGCACCGTCTACAAATTTATCGATTGATTTTAGCGGTGTATTTTTGTTTTCTTCAATTGATGTTTTCATCGAAGGAGCGCCTTTTGGCTCAACGCCGATTATTTTGGTGTGCGGACTTAAATGTTTAAAAACTTCTGATAATCCCGAGGCCAGTCCACCGCCGCCAATTGGAACAAAAACATAATCGATTGGTTCTTTAAAACTTTCCAAGATTTCCAATCCTACAGTTCCTTGTCCTGCAATTACTTTTTCATCATCAAAAGGATGAATAAATGTTTTATGATTTTTGATGGCATCAGCAGTTGCAGAAGCATAAGCATCATCAAAAGTATCTCCAGTTAAAACAATTTCAACAAACGATTTTCCGAATAGTTGAACTTGTTTTACCTTTTGTTTTGGAGTAGTTTTTGGCATGTAAATTTTACCATGAATCTTTAAAAGATTGCAAGAATAGGCAACACCTTGAGCATGATTTCCTGCACTTGCGCATACAGTTCCGTTTGCTTTTTCTTTTTCGTTTAACGAAGAAATCTTATTATAAGCGCCTCTAATTTTATATGAACGAACAATTTGCAAATCTTCTCTTTTTAATAAAATAGTCGATTCAAATTCGTCTGAAAGATTCAGATTTTGCGTTAAAGGTGTTGCGGCAACTACATTTTCAAGATGCTTTTGGGCATTAAGTACTTCTTCAAATAAACTCATGATGTTTTGTTTTTTTTTGCCACGAATTCCCGAATTATTTTTTATAATCTTTGAACAGATACATTTTCGAATTCGTGGCGACTTTTTAATTATCCTTAAAATAAAAAACCTCCCAATTGGGAGGTTTCTATAAATTATATTTTACAAACTTATATAGCACCTCGCCATTATTGCTGAATTGCAATAATGCTAATAATAGCGATAATAATGTTGTTAAAGTTTGTCATTTTCTTTACTGATTGAAGGGCAAATGTAAATAATTATTTTTTTACTGGCGGATATTGAGCTAAAATTTTGCCTACAAACTCAGCAATTTTTTCATCTTTTTTATCGATGTTTCTTGTCAAAGTTCCAATTCCTTCACCTTGCCAAATCATTTCTTTCTTTTTAGCATCGATCAAATCAATGTACAAAGTGCCTTCAGTAGAAGTTGAAACTGTAGTTTGGCCTCCGTACATCATGTAAGGATTCCAACCCCAACCCCAGCCGTAACCCCAGCCAGCTGTAAATTGGTTTACATCTACTTGTTCTCTTGACTTAGTAAAAATGTTTACTAGCAAGTCAGGATTGTCACTTTTCGTAAATCCTTTAGCTTGCATTTGATCATCAATTGCACGAAGAATTCTTCTTTTGTCTAAATCTGATATTTCGACCTTGTCAATTCCGGGCTTAAAGTAGGCGTACGTTTTATAAGGCGTAAAATCGACAGTTTTGTCATAGTCAGAATAAACAGTCACAGTACTGCAAGAAGTAAGTATCAGCAGTAGCAAAAACGGAATTAACTTAAGTGTTTTCATATTTCTAAGAATTAATGTTCTCAATTTAATTAAAGCAGACTTTCATCAACTAGATTAGGTAAAGTTACTTTCAATAATGGCTCAACCTCCATAGCTCTTTTTATAGCAAAAACAGCACCCTCATTTCTTGCCCAGCTTCTTCTTGAAATTCCGTTGTTAACATCCCAGAAAAGCATTGAAGCTAAACGCTTTGAAGCCTCTTTAGAGCCATCAAGAACCATACCAAATCCGCCATTTATAACCTCTCCCCAGCCAACTCCGCCGCCATTATGTATTGACACCCAAGTTGCTCCTCTAAAGCTGTCTCCAATCACATTATGAATTGCCATGTCAGCTGTAAAACGAGATCCGTCATAAATGTTTGAAGTTTCTCTGTAAGGAGAATCGGTTCCAGAAACGTCGTGATGATCGCGTCCTAAAACCACAGCGCCAATTTCGCCTTTTGCAATAGCCTGATTAAAAGCTTCTGCAATTTTTATTCTTCCTTCTGCATCAGCGTATAGAATTCGAGCTTGTGAACCAACAACCAATTTATTTTCTTGCGCGCCTTTAATCCATTTGATGTTATCCTGCATTTGCTGCTGAATTTCATTTGGCGCAGTTTCAGCCATTTTTTCTAAAACTTCACAAGCAATAGCATCAGTTTTTAATAAATCTTCAGGTTTTCCAGAAGTACAAACCCAACGGAAAGGACCAAATCCGTAATCGAAACACATTGGTCCCATGATATCCTGAACATAACTTGGATATTTAAAATCAATATTATTTTCAGCCATTACATCAGCTCCCGCACGTGAAGCTTCCAATAAAAAGGCATTTCCGTAATCAAAAAAGTAAGTTCCTTTTGCAGTATGTTTGTTAATTGCTGCAGCGTGTCGACGTAAGGTTTCTTGAACTTTTTCTTTGAATAATTCTGGATTATTTGCCATCAAATCATTTGCTTCTTCAAACGAAATTCCAACTGGATAGTAACCTCCAGCCCACGGATTATGAAGTGAAGTCTGATCTGAACCTAAATCAATTTTAATATTTTCTTGATCAAAACGTTCCCAAACGTCAACCACATTGCCTAAATAAGCAATCGAAACCGTTTCTTTATTGGCTTTCGCCAAAGCAACTCTGGCAACCAATTCGTCAGTAGAAGTTACGACTTCGTTAATCCATCCCTGTTCGTGGCGAATTTTTGTGATTTTCGGATTTACCTCAGCGCAAACTGTAATACAACCAGCAATATTTCCTGCTTTTGGCTGAGCGCCAGACATTCCGCCAAGACCAGAAGTTACAAATAAACTTCCTTCAGGATTTTGTTTTATTTTTCTGAAACCATTCAAAACCGTAATCGTAGTTCCGTGAACAATTCCTTGAGGTCCAATATACATGTAACTTCCCGCTGTCATTTGTCCGTATTGCGAAACTCCAAGAGCATTCATTTTTTCCCAATCATCAGGTTTCGAATAATTTGGGATCACCATTCCATTTGTTACCACAACTCTCGGCGCTTCTTTATGAGAAGGAAATAATCCCATTGGGTGGCCAGAATACATTGTTAAAGTCTGCTCATCTGTCATTTCAGACAAATATTGCATCGTCAATAAATATTGCGCCCAGTTTTGAAAAACCGCTCCATTTCCTCCGTAGGTAATCAATTCGTGCGGATGTTGCGCCACAGCATAATCAAGATTGTTCTGAATCATATGCATAATTGCTTTTGCCTGCAATGATTTCCCTGGATATTCGTCAATTGGTCTTGCGTACATTCTGTAATCTGGACGAAGACGATACATATATATACGCCCGTATGTTTCTAATTCTTCTGAAAATTCAGGAAGTAGTTCGGCATGGTGTTTTGGATCAAAATAGCGCAAAGCATTTTTAAGAGCCAGTTTTTTTTCTTCTGCCGAAAGAATTTCTTTTCGTTTCGGAGCGTGATTAATAGCTGGATCGTATTCCTTTTTTGGTGGTAATATAGATGGTATTCCTTGTTGTATTTGTTCTTTGAAAGTCATTTTTTAAGATTCTAAGGTGCTGAGGATCTAAGACGCTAAGATATTGCGGTTAGATTAACAGCAGATTAATTTTTTGTTTTTTATAAAATTATGTCGCCCCGCTGGGGCTTATAGGTGACAAATGGTTACACTATTTCTATAAGTATGTCGCTCCTCTCGGAGCTTTTGAAATATAAATTTGCCTATCCTTGAATTAAAGCCTTGGAAAGGTGTAATATTTATAGAAAATAAGAATCACCCAGTACAGAAGCTTCAGAGGAGCGAAATAGTAACCGACGTAATTGGTTTATTTTAATTATCTCATTCCCATATTGCCACATTTTCTAATTAAAAAACTAGGGATAACGGATATCCGACCTATGATAGGACTTGTGGATTTTAATCCTGAATTTTAGTGAATGGATATCCATATAATATTTTAGATTGTTGCTTGTTAATTTTAGATTGGAATTTAAAAATTGAGATTTATTGAATTATCTAATTTTCAAATTGCCACATTGTCTAATTCATTTCTTTCTTATTTCTCCTGTCCTTTTATCAAATCCGTACGGACAATGGCGGCAGCCGCTTTTACAGCAATAACCACGTTTTAAATGATGTTTTTCGGTAAAGCATTTGTAACCTTCGGGTGTATAGTAAAAATCTTCACCTTCGATTAATTTATTTTCATTACTTTGCTCTTTCATAAATCTGCTTCGTGTTCTTTTTCGAATAATTAAAATCAAAAATAAAAATATTTGATTATGATTTTATTGAAATCGAACAATTTTATAGCTACAAATTTATAAATTTTACAGCCAATGTTTCTGATTGTTGCCAAATATTTAATTCCGAAAGGTTATCGAGGAATGGCTGTATTTCCTTTTGTTTTGATAAAATATGATTTTGATAAAGCAAATGGAGTTTTTGTCAATCATGAAAAAATACATTTACGTCAGCAATTAGAAATGTTAATTCTTCCATTCTTTATTTGGTATGTTTTTGAGTTTTTAATTCGTTTAATCCAATACAAAAACAAAGATTTAGCATATCGAAATATCAGTTTTGAAAGAGAAGCTTATGCAAAAGAAGCGGATTTAAATTATCTTAAAAACCGATCTTTTTTTCAGTTTTTGAATTACATCAAATTAAAATGAAAGTTTTCAATCAACATATAAATATCAATTTTCCGAATCATATTTCTTTGACAATAAAACGCGAAGATCTAATTCATCCTTTCGTTTCAGGAAATAAATTCCGAAAATTAAAATACAATTTGCTTCAGGCTAAAGCCGAAAATAAAGACACTTTATTGACTTTCGGAGGAGCATTTTCTAACCATATTGCAGCAGTGGCTTATGCAGGAAAAGAGCAAGGTTTTAAAACTATCGGCATTATTCGCGGAGACGAACTTTTAGATAAAATACAAGAAAATCCAACTTTGAAATTTGCTCAAGAAAACGGAATGCAATTTGAGTTTGTTTCGAGAGAGGAATATCGTTTAAAAAGTGAAATTTCATTTATAGAAAAACTGAAAAACAAGTTTGGAGATTTTTATCTCGTTCCCGAAGGCGGCACAAATGAACTCGCGGTAAAAGGCTGTGAAGAGATTTTGGCAGAAGAAGATTCGGTTTTTAATTATGTTTGCTGTGCTGTTGGAACGGGTGGCACTATTTCGGGATTAATTAATAATTCGCTGTCAAATCAGAAAATTTTGGGCTTTCCAGCGTTAAAAGGTGACTTTTTAACCGATGAAATTCGTATTTTTGCAAATAAAGATAACTGGAATTTAATTTCTGACTATCATTTTGGAGGTTATGGCAAGATAAATTTAGAATTAATTGAATTTATTAATGCTTTTTTTGAAGAAACAAAAGTGGCCTTAGATCCAATTTATACGGGAAAGATGGTTTTTGGCGTTATAGATTTAATCGGCAAAAATTATTTTCCTGCACATTCAAAAATTTTACTCATTCACACAGGCGGATTGCAGGGAATTGAAGGAATGAATATAAAGTTGAAGCAGAAGAAATTACCAATACTCAAAACCAATGATTAAAAAAATTGTATTACTTCTCGTAATATTAGCTTTAGCAAGCTGCTCTTCCAGTAAGCCTGCCATCGCGACGACTAAAAAAGCGGCAGCTGTTCAAACTCGAACGGCGGCGACAAAAAGAAGTACTCCTGTTAAACCAATCGGTAAAAATTACCCTTCTACAAATAATACAACTGAGGTTATTCAATCTACATCCAAAACAGTTGTTACCAGCGATTTGATTAATAATTATGTATTGCAGTACAAAGAAATTGCAATGGGAAATATGAAGACTTACGGAATTCCAGCGAGTATTATTTTGGCGCAGGGAATTTTAGAATCTGGTGCAGGAAGAGGAGATTTAGCTGTAGATGCTAATAATCATTTTGGGATAAAATGTCATAATGATTGGTTGGGAGAAAGTGTTCGCCACGACGATGACTCGGCTCAGGAATGTTTTAGAAAATATCCTCAGGCATCAGAATCGTATAGAGATCACGCTTTATTTTTGGTTGGAAAAAAACGATATGCTAGTTTATTCACTTACGAAAAAGACGATTACAAAGCTTGGGCAAAAGGGCTTAGAGCTTGTGGATACGCAACAGATCCTAAATATCCAGATAAATTGATCAGTTATATTGAACGCTACAATCTGCATCAGTACGATTGTCAGGTTACAGGAAGAAACTATGTTCCAATTAATACTTCGGCTCCACCAAAAAAATCATCTTATGATGTCGCTTCTGATCCAAAGATCAATATGAATCAATATGATCCTAATTTGTATGAGGTTCAAAAAGGAGATACGCTTTATTCAATTTCAAAGAAATTTAATTTATTGGTTGAAGATTTAAAAAGAAAAAATAATCTAACTGATAATGCGATTTCGATCGGGCAGAGGTTGAAAGTGAAATAATTAATTCTATTTAAATAGCTTTTGGGACTGAATTCTAAAATTTAAAATAACGGTGATCTATAAATATTGCGGAAATTTTGAGAGATCAAATTTGGAACTTAGTTGTGAAAAGGAACACTTAACAGAATTAGATTCCTATTTCCTGAGAGAGGGAAAACTGAAAAATTTAATCTATAAATGCTCCAAATGTGGTGGCTTATGGAAAATGATTGAATACAAAGATGTTCAAAAATGGTTGCAAGTAAACGAAGTTGTATCAAATGAATATGTTCCATTTGAGGTTCAAAATTACTTTCCTGTTGAGCATTTTGAAATTGCAGAAGTTTATTTTTATGACAACTCTGTACAATGTGGGAATCCAAAAGAATGTGAAAAATATTTTGGATTAACTTGTTCTCTAAAAGGTTTAAATCTTATAGAGACAATTCTAGAGGAGGATATTGGATGTTGCAGTATTAAAGAAGAAATGTACCAATGTAGTGAATGCAAAAGTAAGTGGATCTTAAAAGAAGAGTTTGATTCACATCATGGATATGCAAGGTCTGCAACTAAAAAATAAATAAAATAAAATGTTTTAATGAGTTTATAAGGAAGAATCAATCTGAACTCAAAAATCTAAAATTAAATGTTATACAAAAGAAGTAGTCAGCTTTTTGCTGAAGCAGAAAAAGTAATTCCAGGAGGAGTAAATTCACCAGTAAGAGCGTTTAAAGCGGTTGGCGGAACTCCAATTTTTGTAAAAAGTGCCAAAGGCGCATATTTATATGATGAAGACGGAAATAAATTAATAGATTACATCAACTCTTGGGGGCCAATGGTTTTAGGCCATGCTTATCAGCCAGTTGTTGATGCTGTAATCGAAAAAGCAAAACTGGGAACTTCATTTGGAATGCCAACTGAATTGGAAACAGAAATTGCTGCTTTGGCTGTTTCTATGGTTCCAAATATTGATAAGATTCGTTTTGTAAATTCAGGTACAGAAGCTTGTATGAGCGCGATTCGTCTGGCTCGCGGATTTACAAAAAGAGATAAAATCATAAAATTTGCAGGCTGTTACCACGGACATTCAGATTCATTCTTGATTCAGGCGGGAAGTGGAGCCGTAACTTTTGGATCTCCAAATAGTCCAGGCGTTACAGAGGGAACTGCAAAAGATACTTTGTTGGCAAAATACAATGATTTAGAAAATGTAAAAACTTTAGTTGAAGCTAATAAAGGAGAAATTGCTGCGATTATTATCGAAGCGGTTGCAGGAAATATGGGGTGTATTGTGCCTAAAGAAGGTTTCTTGCAAGGTTTAAGAGACTTATGTACAGCAAACGGAATCTTATTGATTTTTGATGAAGTAATGACAGGTTTTCGTTTGGCGCGCGGTGGAGTTCAAGAATTGTACGGAATTGATGCTGATATCGTGACTTTCGGTAAAGTTATTGGTGGAGGACTTCCAGTTGGAGCTTTTGCAGCTCGTGAAGAAATCATGAACTATTTAGCGCCACTTGGACCAGTTTACCAAGCGGGAACATTGTCTGGAAATCCATTAGCGATGGCTGCTGGATTAGCAATGTTAAAAGCACTTGATTCTGACAGAGAAATTTTTACTCGTTTAGAAGAAAAAACAGCTTATTTAGAAGCGGGAATCGATAGAGTTTTAAAAGCTAATAATGTTGTATTTACGATCAATAGAGTAGGTTCTATGATTTCTGTTCACTTTGATGCAGACCCAGTTACCGATTTTCAAACTGCTGCAAAAGGAGATAATGAAACATTTAAGAAATTCTTCCACGGATTATTGCAGGAAGGTGTTTATATCGCGCCATCTGCATACGAAACGTGGTTTATTACAGATGCATTGACTTACGAAGATTTAGATTTTACAATCAATGCGATTGATAAAGTATCAAAATCATTTTAAATAACAAAAAAGAGGCTTTAAAGCCTCTTTTTTTATTTTTTGAACAAGATTATTTTTTGTCTTTTCTGTGTTCTTTCATTTAGTTTTTATCTTTTCTGTATTCTTTCATTTTTTCTCTCGCTTTGTCTTTGTTTTCTTCTTGAATGGTTTTCCATTTTGTATATTGGTCAGCATTCAAAATCGATTTCATTTTAGCATCGTTTGCATCTTTTTCAGCCATCATTTCCTTTTTAAAAGCTTCTTTTTCTGCAGCAGTTGGTCTTGTGCCGCTTTCTCTTTGCTCTTGGCGTGCATCTCTTAGTTTTTCAGCTTTCGCGCTTCGGTCTGCCAAAAGTTGCTTAACCTGAGCTTGCTGATTGGCATCAAGATTTAATTCTGTTGTCAATTTTTGCAATTGCTTTTCATTGCGCTGTTCTGGTGTTAATCTTTCTTTTTTTTCTTGTGCAAAACTTGCTATTCCAACAAATAACAAAGCTGCAATTAATAATTTTTTCATGTTTTAAGTTTTTTTAATTGTTTATAAGGAATTAGACTTTTTTGAATAAAACAGGTTTAATTGAATTTTTAAAAATTATATTTTTTTTAACAAATTGACAAGTAGTTGATTAGCGATTTAGTTAAGTACTCATTGAAAATAATTTCTTATTTTTAATGGATCAAGAAATTTGAAATGAATTAATTCTCAAAACCATGAATAAAATAGCCTTTTTCTCTACTCAGCCTTACGATAAAACGTTTTTCAATAAATACAACGAAGGTTTTGGTTTTCAGCTGAACTTTTTTGAAACACAATTGAATCCGCAAACTGTAGCTTTAATTGAGGAATGCGAGATTGTTTGTGTTTTTGTAAATGACATTGTAAACGAAACCGTTATCAATCAATTGGCAGAAAAAAAAGTAAAAATAATTGCTCTACGTTGCGCCGGATTTAATAATGTCGATTTGGAAGCTGCTAAAAATCAAGGGATAAAAGTTTGTCGTGTTCCTGCATATTCTCCTCAAGCGGTTGCAGAGCACGCCATGGCAATGATTTTAACTTTAAACAGAAAAACACACAAAGCCTATAACAGAGTTCGTGAACAGAATTTTTCTTTAAACGGCTTATTAGGATTTGATTTATTCGGAAAAACAATCGGAATTATTGGAACAGGAAATATTGGAAAAGCATTTTCTAAAATAGCACTAGGTTTTGGCTGTAAAGTTTTGGCTTATGATATTGTTGAAAATGAAGAGATGAAAAAGGACGGTGTTTCTTTTGTAGGTTTAGAAGAAATCTTTAAATCGAGTGATATTATTTCGCTTCATTGTCCGCTGAATGAGCAGACGAAACATGTCATTAACACGACTTCTATTTCTTTTATGAAAGACAGCGTTATGATTATCAATACAAGCCGTGGCGGGTTAATAGAAACGTCGTCGGTTATTGAAGGCTTAAAAGAAGGCAAAATTGGCTATTTAGGAATTGATGTTTACGAACAGGAGGAAAAACTGTTCTTTAGGGATCTTTCTGCAGACATTATTCAAGATGATGCGATTCAGCGTTTGATGAGTTTTCCAAATGTTTTGGTAACCGCGCATCAAGCATTTTTTACCAATGAGGCTTTGACACAGATTGCTTTGGTGACTTTCAATAATATAAAATCATTGTTGATGCAGAATGATATTGAAAATAAAGCGGCATTGCTGGTGTAATTATTACGAATTTAAATATCAGATTATGAAAAATAAAATTTTAATTCTAATCGCAATTCTGGCATTAAGCTCTTGCCAGAATAAAGATAACTCAAAAAATATTGTAAAAACGGTTGTTCAAGATACGCTATCTAAAACACTTGGTGGAACGGCAAATTTAAGTGAAGCTACTCCAAAAGAAGATAAAGCAGTAGAATTAATCCGTAAACAATTACTCATTTTATTAAAGAATGATATTCCTGCACTAACAAAAGACGATCGTTATTTTTATTACGATGCTTTTGATTTAAATAATGATAAGAAAAACGAATATTTGGTTGGTTTCTCAAATTCTTATTTCTGCGGAAGCGGAGGCTGTTCGGGATATATTTTGAAGAATGACGGAAGTGTAATAAATCGCTTCACTGTAACCGATTTTCCTATTTATGTAACCACTTCATCAACAGAAAAGTTTTATGATCTTAAATTTGAAAGTGGAGGAAAATTTCATCTTTTAAAAATGAAAGGTGGTAAATATCCATCTAATCCGTCTGTTCAAGAAGTTATAAAAGGTGATGTTCCAAAAGAAAGTGCAAAGGTTTTAGATATTCAAGGGAAGAAATTGGAGAAGTATTCGTTTTAATTAGATTATTTTAAATAGAAAACCCGACAGGTTTTTAAATCTGTCGGGTTTGTAATATTATAGATTCCAAGTTGGTATTTGGAATTTCAATTTTTGGAATTTCAATTTTTGGAATTTAACTAACTAGTTCCACAAACTTAAACTCACCATCCACAACAACTTTAGTCAAACCGTGTTTAGATAAGTTTTTCATAGATGCATCCCATTTTTTACCGCTTAAGTTAGCAGAAACTTTTAGCTGAGATAAATCCATTTTATTTTCGTTTCCTTTTAATAAAGTCAAGATTACTTTTTCTTCTTCTGTCAATTCAATCTGAGCTTGTTTTTTCTCAGGACGCATTTGAGGGAACAATAAAACTTCTTGGATAGAAGCATTGTTTGTCAAATACATAATCAAACGATCCATTCCAATTCCCATTCCAGATGTTGGAGGCATACCGTACTCAAGCGCTCTTAAGAAATCTTCGTCGATAATTCCGTTTGCTTCATCATCACCTTTTGCAGCCAAACGCATTTGATCTTCAAAACGCTCTCTTTGATCGATTGGGTCATTTAATTCAGAATATGCATTTGCAATTTCTTTACCACAAACCATTAATTCAAAACGCTCAGTTAAGTCTGGATTATCTCGGTGTTCTTTACAAAGCGGAGACATTTCTTTTGGATAATCTGTAATGAAAGTTGGCTGAATATAATTTCCTTCACATTTTGCTCCGAAAATCTCATCTATCAATTTTCCTTTACCCATTGTTTCGTCAACCTCGATTCCCATTCCACGTGCAGCTTCAAACAATTCTTGCTCTGTTTTTCCAGAGATATCAAAACCAGTAAAATGTTTGATAGAATCTGTCATTGTAACGCGTGCATAAGGCGCTTTAAAGTTGATTTTGTGCTCGCCAAAAGTTACTTCGCTTGTGCCATTTACAGCAATCGCACAATGCTCTAATAAACCTTCAGCAAAGTCCATCATCCAGTTGTAGTCTTTGTAGGCTACATATATTTCCATTGCAGTAAATTCAGGATTATGTGTTCTGTCCATTCCTTCATTACGGAAGTTTCTAGAGAACTCATAAACACCTTCAAATCCACCAACAATTAATCTTTTTAAGTATAACTCATTTGCAATACGCATGTAAAGCGGTATATCAAGCGAGTTGTGGTGCGTAATAAATGGTCTTGCCGATGCACCACCAGGAATTGACTGTAAAACAGGAGTATCTACTTCAAGATATCCAGCATTGTTAAAATATTCTCTCATTGCAGTGAACAATTTAGTTCTCTTTAAGAAAGTTTCTTTAACCTGCGGATTTACCGTTAAATCTACATAACGCATTCTATAACGTAATTCAGCATCATTGAACGCATCGTGTACTTTTCCGTCTTCATCAACTTTTGGTAAAGGCAACGGACGCAATGTTTTACTCAAGAATGTAAAACCAGTTACGCGAATACATTTTGCACCCACTTGTGTAGTAAATAATTCACCTTCGATACCAATAAAATCACCTAAATCGGTTAATTTTTTGAATACTTGGTTGTATAAAGTTTTATCGTCACCTTCGCACAAAACGTCACGGTTTACGTACAATTGAATACGTCCTTCGCTGTCTTGTAATTCTGCAAAACAAGCTTTACCTTGATCACGAACACTCATCAAACGTCCTGCAACGATAACCTTCTTACCTTCCTCAAAAGTTTCCTTTATCTGCTTCGAAGTATGATTTACAGGAAAAAGATTAGCTGGATAAGGATTGATTCCCAGATTGCGTAAGTTTTGAAGTTTTTCTCTTCTGATGATTTCTTGTTCTGATAATGCCATTTTTGTGCTATTTTTTTAAGTGTGCAAAGATAAAGAAAAGAATGCAGATTTTAGAATGCTGTTTTTAGATTTTTTGTGACATCAATTTATTGGGTTTCAATCATCTTTAGCCCCTTTATGATCTGATCATGAGAGAATGTAAAAAATCGTATATTTGATGAAAAATTGTACAATGATGAAATTATATAAATTACTGAGTTTTTCTTTTTTAATAGCCACGTTAACCAGCTGTACATTTACTGAAAATATTTACGTCAATGAAAACGGAACCGGAAAATTTTCGGTTGACATGGATGGTTCTGCCTTAATGGAAATGGCTGGCGATCAGATTTCGGGTCAAATGGGAGATACCAAAAAAGATATTGATACTACTTTTACCTTCAAGCAACTATTTGAAGAAAAAAAAGACAGTATAGCTAAGTTATCGCCAGAAACTCAGAAAGAACTAAAAAAGCTTGAAAATTTTGTCGTTTCAACAAAAATGAGTTCAGAGAAAAAACAGTTTTTAATGAATTTGGGAACAGATTTTAAAAATGTCAATGAACTGCAGGATATTTTACAGACTTTAAGCACTTTTCAAAAATTAGAGGGAGGAGCGAATGCAACTCCGCTTGGAAATGGTTTTGGAGATAACAAAAGTAAATTAAGCTATACTTATGACGGAAAGAAATTTACAAGAAAAGCAGTAATCGATCAGGAGAAACTACAGGCTGCAAAGGCAAAAGATACGGCTGCTGATATGACTAAAATGATGTTTGCTTCGTCTAGTTATATTGTAAATTATCATTTTCCAAAAAAGATTAAGAAAGTTTCTAATCCGAATGCTTTGTTTAGCGACGATCGAAAATCAATTACAATTCAATACTCTTTTACGGATTATATGGAGAATCCTGACAAACTGAACTTTGATGTTGAGTTTGAAAAATAATTAAAATGAATAAAAAAATCCAACTTCAGGATCTGGGGAAAAGAGACTATAAATCGACTTGGGAATATCAAGAAGAAATCTTTAAAGATATAGTCGATTTAAAAATCAAAAACAGAAGAGAAGAACTAGATCTGCCAACGCCAAATTATTTATTGTTTGTTGAGCATCCGCATGTTTATACTTTAGGAAAAAGCGGTGATCTTGAGAACTTATTATTAAACGAAAAACAGCTCGAAGCCAAAGGCGCGACTTTTTATAAAATTAACCGCGGAGGCGATATTACGTATCATGGGCCAGGACAGATTGTAGGTTATCCTATTTTAGATTTAGAAAATTTCTTTACTGATATTCATAAATATCTTCGTTTGCTAGAAGAATCAATTATTCTGACTTTAGCCGAATATGGTTTAGAATCGGGTAGAAGTGAAGGAGAAACTGGTGTTTGGCTTGGCGCTGGGACTCCATTTGCCCGTAAGATTTGTGCAATGGGTGTTCGCGCTTCACGCTGGGTTACTATGCACGGATTTGCTTTAAATGTAAATGTCGATTTGGGTTATTTTGATAATATTATTCCGTGCGGTATTCGCGGAAAAGGTGTTACTTCTTTAAATGTAGAACTTGGTGTAGAAAAAGTAGATGAAGAAGAAGTAAAATCTAAAATCATTAAACATTTAACGGAACTATTCGAAGCTGATTTTATTTAAAAATACAATATTCAAGATATGAAAAATGCCGAAGAAAATAACAATTATAGAATTGCAGTTCCTTCGGCATTTGAAACAGTTTTTTCGCATTTCTACTTTGCAGAAAATAAAACAGCATTTCCAATTACAAAAACCCTACTTCCAAGTTTTCAAACCATTATGGTTTTTAATTTTGGAACAAAATCATCTCTAAAATCGTCACAGGACACTGTTTTAGAAATTGAAAAATGTATTGTTTTAGGCCCAATCAAACAAGCTTTTGATTATACTTTAGAACCTAATTCTGAAATTTTAGTTGCCAATTTTAAGGAAGATGCTTTTTACAGATTCTTTGGTAATGTGCTTTTCGATTCTCTGCCTGCTCATCCTGATAATTTAATCGATGAAAATTGTTTTACTCTTCTATGGGAAGAACTCAAAAAAATCGCTGATACGAAAGAACGTGTCGATTTTATTTTAGAATTCTGTAAACCTTATCTGCAAGAACAAACCATAATTTCAGAGCTTTTAAAGGATTTTCAGCATCATAATCTAAATCCGATAAAGGTTGTCGCATCACAAATAAACCAAACACAAAGAAATATTCAACTTAATCAGAAGAAAGTTTTTGGCTATACGATTAAAGAATCTAATAGGTATGAGAGATTTTTGAAAGCCGTTAATCAAATTCAGAAAAGTACTTCGAGTGAGGCGAAAACTGATTGGCTAAATATTGTTGAAGAATGCGGTTATTACGATCAAAGTCAGTTAATTCATGATTTTAAATATTACATGAATATTTCCCCAACAAAGTTTCTTAAATTTCAAAGCGATATCTGCAGTTCAAACTTAGAGTAGTACCAATTTCGTTTTCTTACAATTGCTAGCGAAAGTTGCGTTTTACATTTGTCATGTTCAATCTTTAAAAATAGAAAACATGAAAAATTTAATTATTTATGCACATCCAAATCCAGCTAGTTTAAATCATTTCCTTAAAAATACAGTTGCTGAATCTTTGGAAAAATCTGGTCAGGAAGCTGTTATTCGTGATTTAAATGAAATCAATTTCAATCCAGTTCTTTCTTTGCAAGATATGCAGGGGCAAAGAATGGGACAAGTTTCCGATGACGTAAAAACAGAACAAACTTTTATTTCTTGGGCAGACCGAATTGTTTTTGTTTACCCGATTTGGTGGACAGGAATGCCAGCTATCATGAAAGGCTATATTGATCGTGTTTTTAGTTACGGATTTGCTTATAGATATGATCAGGGAATTCAAAAAGGTTTGCTGACAGGAAAACAAACTATTATTATAAATTCTCACGGAAAATCAAATGCTGAATATGAAGCAATAGGAATGGGCAAATCATTAGAGTTAACTTCAGATATTGGGATTTTCAAATATTGTGGACTTGAAATTAAGAAACATTTTTACTTTGATAAAGCCGATAGAGTTTCAGCTGAAAGTGTTTTAGAATGGGAAAGTGAGCTTAAAAATATATTTCGACTTATCGATAAAGTTCCTGTTTTTGAATAGAAGATTGTTTAATAAAAGGAATATTTGCATAAAATCTAAAATTATTCAGTTTAGCACTTTGATTTTAAATTGATAGCAAATTGCAGTGTTATAGTAGTTTTCTAATTGTTTTTATGGTAAATTTGGTTTTGTACTATTAAAATTCATTTTTATTCCAGATTGCTTATGAGAAAAATCTACTTACTCTGTTTCCTTTTTGCGTTGAATGGTCTTTTGGCACAAAAGAAAGATAAATTATATCCAGTTGCAGTTTATGAAAAAGTGTGGCAGGAAAAAAATAGCGATACCAGATTGAAGATGATAAAATCAATTTGGTTAGAAGATAGTACTTTTGAAGATCCTTCGGCTTCAATAAAAGGAATTGCGGCATTTAATAATGTTATCAACGAATTTTACAAGAAAAACCCAGACGCAGTATTAACATCGGGAACAAAAATTGTAAAAGACAATTATGTAACTTGGGAATGGAAAGTTCTTGATTCTAAAAATAATCTTATAATGGCGGGACGTGATTTTGCACGTTTAAATGGTAAAGGCCAAGTAAGTAAAATTATTAGTTTCTGGGATAAAGGTGCGACTTTGTCTGAAGCAGATGTTTTGAAAAATCTTGAGACTGATAATTTAAAAGTAGTAGCAAAATATTATGAAAGTCTTTTTAAAACGAGAGATTTTGATGCTTTGGCAACTGTTGTGGCAGATGGAGCAGTTTACAATCAGGCTATTGGTTTGCCTTATGGGGGAACTTATGTTGGTTTTAGCGAATGGACAAAAATGTTTACAAAATCAACTGAGTTTTTCGATCTTCAAATAGAAAAAGAACCAACTTATTTTAGTGATGCTTCTAAAAATGAAGTAATCATTTATTTTACAATAAATTGTAAATCTAAAAAATCGGGTAAAACAATGTCTGTTCCCATTTCAGAACATTTCGATTTGAAGGATGGAAAAATTACAGCTGTGAGGCCATTTTACTATGACACAAAAACATTTGCGGAGTTTTTAAAAAGCAAAAAGTAAAAGTAAAAAAAAAACGACCTATTATCTAGGTCGTTTTTTTTATTAAAACAAATCGAGTTCTAATTGTTCAGGCAAAAGCCTAAAACTCATTCTGTGATATTTTGTTGTTCCAAATTCTTTAATAGCTTCTCGATGCTCTTTGGTTGGGTATCCTTTGTTTTGTTTCCAGTTGTACATCGGAAATTCTTCGTGAATTTTGTCCATGTATTCGTCACGATACGTTTTTGCTAAAACAGAAGCAGCAGCAATGCTCAGATACTTTCCGTCACCTTTTATAATACTTTGATTCGGAATCGATTTTAAAAGCGCAATTTCATCTTGAGAAAACTGTTTTCCGAAAGTGTTTTTAAGTCCAAGTTTGGCATTTAAGGAACGATTTCCATCAACTATAATATATTCCGGAACATGCTTAAGTTTTAAGATACATTCCTGCATTCCTTTCATTGATGCATTTAGAATGTTTATTTCATCAATTTCATCTGGGAATAAATGCGTAACAGCAAAGCAAACTGCCTGCTCTTCGATAATAGGTCTTAAAAGCGCTCTAGTTTTTTCAGACAATTGCTTACTATCATTCAGAATTTTATTCTCAAAATGTTCAGGTAAAATTATAGCTGCAGCAGTAACAGGGCCAGCTAGACATCCTCTTCCTGCTTCGTCAGTTCCAGTTTCTAAAACAAATCCTGAGAAATTTTTTTCGAGCATTTTTTTAGGTTTTAAAAAAGCAAATATGCTGCTTTTTTTTCTAAAAATCATTAAGAGATTCAAACGAGTACATAGGGATATTTGCATTTTTTTAGATGGCCTTATTATGGGGCAAAATTGACGCAAATTTCATGATTTTTCAGATTGACTAAAATCTTATCATCTTTAGTAAATGCAGGGTAAAAAGGTTGTTTTTTAAGATTTTTTTTGTGGAATATTTAATTTTAGATTTTGCAAAATTGAGTGGGAAAGATGAAAACTTGATTTTATAAGACTTGATTTACAATTTGTTACATATCGATAAAGAAATGTAAACTGAAAATTTTTCAAATGAAACATTTTCAGTGCAGAATGTTTTATTTATAGGGTAAATATGTAAGATAATACTTTGTCTCATTTTGCTTTTTTCTCTCTTTTTCTTGAGGAAATTCTTGCTTTAGATGTTAAATAAATGTTAATATTTTGATTAACAAAATTACAGTATTTTATGTATAAAATTATGTATAATGCTAGTTTTGCGTTAATTAAACATTTCAAAATAAACATGTGTTAAAATAATATTAAAATAAAGTTATATAGTATCAGTTTGTTGCATTGTTGTTTTAAGAAAATATTATGATGTTTGTCGGATACTAATTCAAAATTTTTAAAAATGAAACTAAAGTTAAATGGATTCTTAGTGCTTCTGGTGGCGCTGATTACGCAACTAACCTTTGCGCAAGAAAGAACTGTTTCGGGTGTAGTTTCCGATAATGCAGGAATGCCTCTTCCAGGTGTGAGTGTATTAGTTAAAGGAACTAAAAGCGGAACGCAAACTGATTTTGATGGAAAATTCTCTATCAAAGCATCGTCAAGCGAAGTCTTGATTTTTACTTACATTGGAATGAAAACGCAAGAGGTTGTAGCTAGTTCTACAGCATTAAATGTAAAATTAACTAGTAATACTACAGAATTAGAAAGTGTTGTTGTTACCGCACTAGGTATTAAGAGAGAGAAAAAAGCTCTTGGATATACAACTCAAGAAGTAAAAGGAGAAGATTTAGTTGGGGGTACCGCAAGCGCAAACTTCATTAACGATCTTTCTGGTAAATCTGCAGGAGTATATGTTAGAAAAAATACAAACTTTGGAGGATCTACAAACGTAGTATCAAGAGGTGTTAAAAACCTTACTGGAAATAACCAAATGCTTATTGTTATTGACGGTATGCCAGTTAACAATAGCAATGTAAATTCAAGCCAAGGTTCACAAACACAAGGAGCTCGTAATACTTACGATTATGGTAATGCTGGTATGGACATTAATCCTGATGATATCGAAACATTAAATATATTGAAAGGTGCTGCTGCATCTGCTTTATACGGGTTTCAGGCGGGTAACGGTGTAATTATGATTACTACTAAAAAAGGAAAAGCTCAAAAAGGTATGGGAGTAACTATATCTAGTGAGTTTGGAGTTGGTTCTGTTGATAAAAAAACTTTTCCTGTTTACCAAAACAAATACGGACAAGGTTATGGACCAACTTATGATGCCAATGGTAAGCCAAAAGGTACTCCAGTTGGGCCAACAGGTGCATTCTTTGTTATAGATAAAAGTGGCAACCAAGTGGTAAGTACTACAGATGATGCTTCTTACGGTGTAGCATTTGATCCGAATCTTTCTGTTTATACTTGGGAGTCTTACTCTCCATATTCTTCAAAATACGGACAAAAATCTCCATGGGTGGCTGCTAAAAATGGTCCAATTACATTTTTTCAAACAGCTCAAACCTTCAATAACTCAATCTCTTTTGAAGGAGGGTCAGATAAAAGCAACTTTGTTATCAATTACAACAATTACAAAGAAAATGGTATTTTGCCAAATAGTGAATTGAAGAAAAATAACGCAAGTATTAAATTCAACCACAAAATGACAGACAAATTATCTGTAAGTGTTTTTGCGAATTATGTAGCACAAACAACAATGGGTAGAAATACTACTGGTTATGGTGGTGATAACGTTGCAGGTTTATTCCGTCAATGGTGGGGAACTAACGTAGATATTCAATCTCAAAAAGAAGTTTTCAACAATTCAGGAGGACAAAATATTTCTTGGAATATGGCAGATCCTGCTAACGGAAATACAAATCCTAAATATTGGGATAACCCATATTTTACAAGATATAAAAATTATCAAAATGACGAAAGAAACCGTTTCATCGGTTATGGTCAGTTAGATTATAAAATTACAGATTGGTTAAACGCTACAGGGAAAATAAGTACAGATTCTTATTCAGAATTACGTGAAGAGAGAAAAGCGGTAGGTTCTTTAGCTGGAACATTTGGAATTAACCGTTTAGCTGTTGGTTCAGGATACCAAAAATATACAGGTATGTTTTCTGAGCAAAACTATCAGGTTACATTAAATTTTAATAAAAAACTAACCGAAGATTTTACATTGACAGGTTTGGTTGGGTATAATGCTTTAAGAACTAGACGTACCTCTACATTGGCTTCTACAGATGGAGGACTTGTTATTCCAGGAATCTATGCATTATCAAATTCAGTAAATGCTTCTCCATTCCCAGTTGAGGTTGAAGATAATTCAGCGGTAAACAGTGTTTATGGATCTGCTTCAGTAGGATTTAGAGATTTCCTTTATGTAGAAGGAACAGTGCGTAATGACGCATTCTCTATGTTGCCATATGATAATAATGATGTTAATACATATTCATTATCAGGTAGTTATGTTTTTACAAAACATATTAATGTGCCATGGTTAAATTTCGGTAAATTAAGAGCTAGTTATGCTGAGAACCCACAAGGAAGCATTGATCTTTATGCATTACAAGATGTATTTACTAAATTCAATCCATTTGGTTCAAACCAACTTTATTCAAGACCAAACACTGGTAATAATCCAAATTTACATCCTGTAAAAACTACATCTAAAGAGCTTGGTTTAGAAATGCAATTTTTTGACAGAAGATTAGGATTTGATGTAAGTGTTTACAAAAGTTTAAGTGCAGATCAAATTTTCGCCGTAGATTATTCTACTGCAACAGGCTACTCTTCTAAATATGTAAACGCAGGGTCAGTAGAAAATAAAGGTGTTGAGGTAATATTCAATGCTACTCCTGTTAAAGCAAAAGATTTTCAGTGGGATATTAATGTAAACTGGTCTAAAAATGAGAATACTGTAGTAGCTTTATCAGATGGTGTTCCTGTTTTAACAATTGGTTCATTCCAAGGAGGGGTTAGTATTGTTGGTATGGCAGGACATGCTTATGGAGATATTCTTGGGAAAGATTATATCTACAAAGACGGGCAAAAAGTAACTAAAAATGGAGTGTATTTACAAACTGCAAATACTAATAATGTTATTGGTAATATTACTCCAGATTGGATTGGTGGCTTCCGTAACAAATTTACTTACAAACAAGTATCTCTAGGTTTCTTAATCGATGTTCAAAAAGGAGGAGATATTTTCTCTCTTGACCAATATTATGGACAAAGTTCAGGTTTGTATACTTCTACAGCAGGAAACAATGAGCTTGGAAACCCTGTAAGAAATACACTTGCTAATGGTGGTGGTGTTATTTTACCTGGAGTAAATGAAGATGGAACTCCTAATACTACAAGAACTCCAAGTCCTGAAGTGGCAGGAAGTATTTATGGCTACAATAATAACCCGCAAAAAGCATTTGTTTACGATGCAAGTTATGTAAAATTAAGAGAGGTAAGCATTACTTATAGTTTCCCTAAACAATTTATAGCTAAAGCAGGTTTGAATGATTTACGTCTTTCTTTAGTAGGTTCTAACTTATGGATCATCAGTAAAAATCTTCCAGATGCAGATCCAGAAAGTGGTCTAAGTTCAGGTAACTTATCTGGAGGTTATTCAGGAGGTTCACTTCCGACAACAAGAAATATTGGTTGTAACCTAACATTAAAATTTTAAATCATGAAAAAAGTACTTTTATTAATGTCTGTGGTTGGTATGATGGTTTCGTGCAGCCAAGACATTACAGATATGAATGTTGATCCTAAAAAACCAACAATTACCAAAGCAGAATATTTGTTTACCAATGCTGAGAAAAAATTAGTCGATCAAATGGTTAGTACTAGTGTGAATAATAATGTTTTTAGATTATTTGCGCAACAATGGACAGAAACTACTTATCCTGATGAAAGCCAGTATAACATTACAAACAGAAAAATTCCTGATACGCACTTTTTGGTTTTGTACAGAGATGTTCTAGCCGATTTTCATGATTCAAGAGTTATGATTTCAGCAACAGTTACTACAACTCCTGCAGACGAAGCCGTTAAGCAAAATAAATTAGCTCTTATAGATATTTTAGAGGCTTACGCTTACAGTGTATTAGTAGATACTTTTGGAAATATTCCTTATTCGCAAGCAATTGACATTCAAAAATATCCTTTGCCAGCTTATGATGATGCAAAAACGATCTATCAGGATCTTATTAAAAGATTAAATGCAGATGTTGCTGTTTTAAAAGCGAATAGTACAGTAGCTAATTTTGGTGCGGCAGATATTATTTATCAAGGTAATGCTGCAAGTACTGCAAAATGGGCAAAATTTGCTAATTCATTAATCATTAGAATGGCTGTTAACATGTCTGATATTGATCCGACTTATGCAGCGTCACAAGTTCAAGCTGCTCTTGCTTCTGGTGCTTTGGCGAATAATAATGATAATACAAAATTGACTTATTTAACTACATCAGGAAATCAAAATCCATTGTATGCTGATTTAGTAACAAGCCAGAGATTTGATTTTATTCCTGCTGAGCCTTTTGTTTCTGCTATGGATGCTATTGTTCCTGGAGGTGACCCAAGGATGCCTAAATATTTTACTAATTTGACTGCTCCAGCTCCTGTTATTCCTGTAGGAAGAACGTTTGTAGGTGGAACGTATGGTGCAGGAAACGTTTATACTTCTTATTCACAAATATCTTCGACATTAAACAATCCAGCTTTTCCTGGAACTATCTTTGATTTCGCTGAGTTGAATTTCTTATTAGCAGAAGCTGCTGAGAAAAATTTAATTCCAGGTGGTTCTGCTCAAGCAAAAGTATACTATGATGCTGGTATTAGAGCTTCTATGGCAGACTGGGGAGTAACTAATACTGCTGCTATTGATGCTTATATTGCAAGCCCAAAAGTAGATTATAATAATCCGTTAAGTGGAGCAACGTACAAAGAGAAAATTGGTACTCAAGCATGGTTTGCTCTTTATAACAGAGGATATGAAGCATGGACTTCTTACAGAAGATTAGATTTCCCAGTTTTAAAAGCGCCTCAAGCAGCTATAAACAAGCTTATTTTTACTGTACCAGTGAGATATACTTATCCAGCTGCAGAAGCAAATATCAATACAGCAAATTATACCAAAGCTTCTTCTGATATTGGTGGAGATTTATTAAATACTAAATTGTTCTGGGATAAATTCTAATCTTTAGAATGTTCTATATCAATTAAGTTGATGATTAAAATTGATTTATACCCAGTTTGGGAATAAGAATAATAAATATTTTGATTTTTTTTTGGGAGCCCCGTATACTTTTGTGTACGGGGTTTTCGTTTTCAAAAGACCGAAACGATTCTCGTTTCATATTACATATTATGTTTTTTCGTTTATACGTTTTTATCTTACCTTTGCTTCGCAAATTTTGTCAAAATAAATTTATATAAAGCCATCAAATGAGAATATTCATTTTTCTATATCTATTAGTTGTTCCCACATTATTGTTTTCGCAAGAAAAGAAAACTGCTTCTAAAAATAATTTAGATATGAATACGGAATATTCAAGCATAACGGATACCGTAAAAAAGAAAAAACAAAAAATAGCGACGATAGATCAGTATAAAATTTTGACATTAGAACACGATACTATTTATGCAGATACTTCGCTGACTATTAAAAGCGCTTACAGACAGAATCACCTTAGAAAAGATCTTTTCGGACTTCAGGAGTTATCAAATATTGGTCAACCATTAAATACCCTTCAGTATAGTTTGACTAGTTTTTCTCCTTATCCAGAAATTGGTTTTAGCGGGAAGCATTCTCTTTACATGCAAGCAGATCAAATTAGATATTATTCTGTTGCAACACCTTTTACAGAATTGTTTTTTAATACAACGATAAAAAAAGGACAGAATGTAGATTCTTTTATCACATTAAACGTTTCTAAAAATCTTAATTTCTCGATTGCATATAAAGGTCTAAGATCTGAGGGAGATTATAATAATCAATTGGTTAGTGCTGGAAATTTAAGAATTACAACGAGTTATGCGACAACCAACAAAAGATATGCAATAAACGCACATTTTACGAATCAGGATATAATGAATGAAGAAAATGGTGGTATTACAAACGACACTGATTTTGAAAGTGATAATAAAGATTATAAAAACCGACAAAGATTACAAGTTTATTTGACTGATGCTGAATCCTTTTTAAAAGGAAGAAGATTATTTTTTGATCATGCTTTTAGAGTAAACCCAACTGATGGAAGTAATAATTTGTATATAACACATCAGTTTAATTACGAATATAAAGATTATGAATATAAACAGCCAACTGTAATCTCGACCATAACTGCTAATGACGGAACAACTACACGTATACAGCGATTTGGAGATTCCTATGTAGCAAACACGATTAATGATCAGACAAAATACGAAAGGCTTTATAATAAAGTAGGAGCTGCTTACGAAAATTCGCTTTTAGGTAAATTTTTATTTTTTGTAGACGATTATAGATCCAATTATAAATACAACAGAATTATTATTAATGCTGATGGAAGTGCGGTTCCAGATAATTTGTTCTTGCAGTTTAATAATTTTGGTGCTCAATATGAATATCAGAAAAACAAATGGAATGGTCGATTTTTATATTCAAGATCAATAACCAACGAATCCCTGTCAGATTTAGATGCTAAGTTGCGATACGATATGAATGAAAAAATTAAATTTGATTTCAGATATCGTAACATTAACAAACTGCCAAACAACAATTATAATTTGTACCAAAGTAGTTGGATTTCATACAATTGGTCAAATGATTTTAAAAACGAAAAAATTAATTCGTTAAGTGCAGAGATTACAACTCCTTGGTTGACAGGGCAAGTTCAGTATACAGTTTTAAAAGATCATTTGTACTTTACTGATATGGCTACAGACGCAGAAAAAGCGGCAAGCGAGCAGATTGTTAAGCCTATGCAGTACGGAAATGCGATTAATTATTTAGAAATAAAAGCAAGCCGAGAGTTTAAATTTGGGCCTTTTGCGCTAGATAATACACTTTTATATCAGAAAGTAGATCAGTCAGATTTAATTTTAAATGTGCCTGATTTTGTAACTAGAAATACATTCTATTATTCAAATCATTTCTTCAAAAAAGCATTGTTTATGCAAACAGGGCTCGTGTTTAATTATATGACGAAATATTATGGAGATGATTATAACCCTGTTATTGCAGAATTTTTTGTGCAGCAGGATAAAAAAATCGGTGGCTTTGCGACATTCGATTTCTTTGTAAATGCTAGAATACGCCAGACTCGTTTTTATTTAAAAGCAGAACATTTTAATGCTTTATTTTCACAAAGCAACTATTATGCAGCGCCTCATAATCCGTATCGTGATTTTGTGCTGCGTTTTGGTCTGGTTTGGAATTTCTTCAAATAAAAACTGGCTTATTTTTTATTTAGAACCACTAATAAAACTTAAATAAAAATGGACTTTTCAAATAACATTTTAGAAACAATTGGTAACACACCATTAGTAAAACTCAACAAAATTGTTGCTGAAATTGATGCGTTAGTATTGGCAAAAGTCGAAACCTTTAATCCTGGTAATTCTGTAAAAGACAGAATGGCTGTAAAAATGATTGAAGATGCTGAGGCAGATGGCCGACTAAAACCTGGAGGAACTATTATTGAAGGAACTTCAGGAAACACAGGTATGGGACTTGCACTTGTTGCAATCGTAAAAGGATACAAATTGATTTGTGTGATCTCAGACAAACAATCTAAAGAAAAAATGGATATTCTTCGTGCTGTTGGTGCAAAAGTTGTTGTTTGCCCCACAGATGTTGAGCCTACAGACCCACGTTCTTATTATTCAGTTTCAAAGCGTTTAGCAGAAGAAACACCAAATTCTTGGTATGTAAATCAGTACGATAACATGTCAAATTCATTGGCGCACTACGAACAAACTGGACCTGAGATCTGGAAACAGACAGACGGAAAAATCACGCATTTTGTTGTAGGAGTAGGAACAGGAGGAACTATCTCTGGAGTTGGAAAATACCTAAAAGAACAAAATCCAAATATCAAAATTTGGGGGATTGATACTTATGGTTCTGTTTTCAAAAAATACCACGAAACAGGAATCTTTGACGAAAACGAAATTTACTCTTATATAACTGAAGGTATTGGAGAAGACATTCTTCCTAAAAATGTTGATTTCTCTCTAATTGATGGTTTTACAAAAGTAACAGATAAAGATGCTGCTGTTTATACGAGAAAGATTGCTCTTGAAGAAGGGATTTTTGTTGGAAATTCGGCAGGAGCTTGTATAAAAGGCTTATTGCAGTTGAAAGAGCACTTTAAGCCAGATGATGTTGTTGTGGTATTATTTCACGATTCAGGAAGCCGATATGTAGGTAAAATGTTCAATGATGACTGGATGCGTGAGCGTGGATTCTTAGAAGAAAATGTAACAAAAGCTGAAGATGTTATCAAAGATCATATTGATAAAGAATTGATCGTAGTGCGTACCGAAGAGTTGGTTTCGCACGCTATTGAACGTATGCGTAAATATAAAATTTCACAAATTCCAGTTGTTGATATTAATGGTTTTGTTGGTTCTGTTGACGAAACAGATTTGTTTAGAAGTTATGTAGCTGATAAAAATGTGGCCGAAAAACCAATTAAGGAAGTAATGGGCAAACCTTTCCCAATTGTAAAATTAGGAACGCCAATTGAAGAAGTTTCAAAACTATTCAGCAAAGAAAATGACGCTGTTTTGGTTGATTTAGGAAATGGACACCACCATATTATTACAAAATATGATATTATTGGCTCAATAAAATAAGCCTTTACAAATAATAACAATCCATAAGCCTAATTGTTTTTCGATAAGGTTTATGGATTTGTCTTTTAAAAATAGAATAATGAATTTTACTGCTATTGATTTTGAAACTGCAACAGGATATCATCCGTGTTCGGTGGGAATTGTTACGGTTGAAAATGGAATTATCGTTGACGAATATGTTTCTTTAATTAAACCGCCAAATAACGAGTACAATCCGTTTACGATTCGTGTTCACGGAATTTATCCGAAAGATACAGTCAATGCAAAATCGTTCTTCCAGATATATCCTGAGATTGAAAAGAGGCTTAAGAATAGAGTTGTGGTAGCCCATAATGAAAGTTTTGACCGTAATGTTTTAATGAAAACTATGCTACTTCATGGTTTAAATTATGATGATTTGAATATTGCCACAAAATGGGAGTGTACAGTTAAAATTTATAAAGCAAAAGGCGTAAAACCAACAAAATTGAGTGACTGCTGCCGCGAAATGAACATTCAGCTCAATCACCACGAGGCGTTATCTGATGCAAGAGCTTGTGCAAAATTATACATGCTTAGTTAAATATTTTTAATTTGTAAGAATAATATTAAAAATTAATTACTTTTAGATTTTGTAATTACACTATAAAATCTAAAATGAAAGAAGATTTTCTGCATTATCTATGGAAATTCAAGAAATTCGATTCCTTGAATTTAAAATCTGCTCAAGGCGAATTAATTACGATTCTTAAAGCAGGTGATTATTTAGAGCTTTCAGGTCCTGATTTTTTTAATGCTCATATAGAAATCGAAAACCAAAAATGGGCTGGAAATGTAGAGATCCATTTAAAATCTTCAGATTGGTATTTGCACAATCATGAGAATGACCCAGCCTACAAAAACGTTATACTACATGTCGTTTGGGAAAACGATACGGCTATTTTTAGAGAAAACAATACTGAAATTCCTGTTTTGGTACTTAAAGATTATGTCTCAAAAGAAATAATCGAAAACTATAATGCATTAGTTTCTCCTAAAACATGGATTGCGTGCGAAAGACAATTAAAAGAAATTGACAAATTTGTATTTAAGAACTGGCAAGAAAGGCTATTTTTTGAGCGTTTAGAACGAAAATCCGGATTTATTTATCAATTATTGGAAGAAACCAATCAAGATTGGGAAGCGGTCTTATTTTGCCTCCTAGCGAAGAATTTCGGCTTAAATACAAATGGAAATTCCTTTTTACAGATATCAAAAGCAATTCCATTTTCAGTAATAAGAAAAGAAAGTTTTGAAGTTGAAAACCTTGAAGCATTGCTTTTTGGAACTTCAGGATTATTGGAAGCAGAGAAAGAAGATGTTTATTATAAAGATTTAAAGTTTCGATATTTCTATTTATTGCATAAATATCAGATAGAAAGGATTTATGTAGATCCTCTTCAATTTTTTAAACTCCGTCCAGATAATTTTCCTACCATCAGGTTTTCTCAATTAGCATCTCTATATAGCAAACATCAAAATCTGTTTTCAAAAATAATTGATTTAAAATCTGTTAACGAAGTATATCGTTTATTGAATGTTTCTGCAAGTTTGTATTGGCAAAATCATTACCAATTTGACAAAGAAAGTCCGAAGAAATCTAAAATGCTTTCTAAGTCATTCATAAATTTAGTGATTGTCAATACTATCATTCCTCTTCAATTTGCTTATTCTAATGTAAGAGGCGAATCAATTGCTGAAGATTTGATTGATTTTTTAAATGAAGTTGCTTCAGAGAAAAATGCCATCATTGATAAGTTTAATTCATTTGGAATAAAGTCCCATTCAGCATTTGAAAGTCAAGCATTGCTCGAACTTAAAAATGAATATTGTGAACGTAAAGCATGCTTAAAATGTGCTATCGGATTAGAGTTGCTTAAAAATAATTAGGCAATTAGAAAATATAGCGATGAGATAATTGTATTTTTGCAATCTAAAGTCTAAAATCTTAAATCTAAAATATTAAAGATGTCAGCAATTTTAAAACTTAAATTCTTTTTTGAAAAATATGGTTTTCATGTTTCTTCAAGACTAGCGGATAAACTCGGAATGCGCGTAACAAGTGTGAGACTGTTTTTTATCTACATCTCTTTTGTTACCGCCGGTTTAGGATTTGGAGTTTATTTAACTCTTGCTTTCTGGATTAGGCTAAAAGATTTAATTCGATCAAAAAGAACATCAGTATTTGATTTATAAAAAAAGCTCCAAATTTAAATTTGGAGCTTTTTTTATTGACTGGAATTGAAAATTATTCAACATCCGCAGCTGTATTATTAAGTCTAGATCTTTTCTTACTATATCCAAAGTATACAATGATACCAAGAATAAGCCAGCCAAAAGATAATAACTGTGCATCTTTACTTAAATTGAAAATTAAATAAGAATTGATTGCAATTCCTAATACTGCAATAACTGGTAAAGCAGGGACTTTAAATGTTCGGGTTAATCCAGGTTGTTTCACTCTTAAAATCCAAACAGCAATACAAACCATTGTAAAGGCAAACAAAGTGCCAAAACTTGTCATGTCTGCCAGTTTGTTGATTGGAGTAAAAGCAGCAACAGTTGCAATAATAACTCCAAGAATCATTAAGTTTGTTTTTGGAGTTCCAGAAATTGGGTTTACTTTAGAGAAAACAGATGGAATTAATCCATCTTTAGACATTCCAAGGAAAATTCTAGATTGTCCCATAATCATAACCATTAATACAGAAATTAAACCAATTGTAGCAGCTACGGTAATAATGAAACCTGCCCATCCTTGTCCGGCAATATCAAATGCATAAGCAACAGGAGCTTTGATAGCTTCAGGATATTTTCCTAGCGGGTTAAAATCTTGGTAATTCATCATTCCTGTTAACACTAAAGAAACAAGAATGTATAAAGTGGTACAGATTAATAAAGAAGCAATGATCGCGAATGGGACATCTTTTTTTGGATTGATAGCTTCCCCAGCTTGTGTAGAAACGGCATCAAAACCAACATAAGCAAAGAAAATTGCTGCAGCTCCGGAAATAATACCTCCAATTCCGTAAGCATTGTGAGTAGTTTCTTTTTCAATAATCTGAGTTGCTTCAGGAATAAATGGACTCCAGTTTGCAGTATTGATGAAGAAAAGCCCAGCAACAATTACAAAGATTACGGCAGAAACTTTAAGGATTACAATAGCATTATTTGCTTTTGCGGCACTTTTTGTTCCTTTAATAAGCAATGAAATAACTAAAATAACGATCAAGAAAGCAGGAAGATTCATAGAGAAACCTTCTCCAGTATAACTTGCAGGATCTGTTGTAAGCCAATCTGGAAGTTTTATATGAAATAATTTTAGCAATTTATTAAAGTATCCCGACCAGGAAACTGCAACAGTCATTGATCCCATAGCATATTCGAGAATTAGTCCCCATCCAATAATCCAGGCAAAAACTTCTCCAATCGTACCGTAAGCATAGGCGTAAGCAGATCCCTCAACAGGTAAAATAGAAGCAAATTCAGAATAGCAAAGAGCCGCAAAAACACAAGCAATACCTGCGATGATAAACGAAATTGCTAATGCTGGACCTGCATGATAATAAGCCCCAGTACCTGTAAGTACAAAAATTCCCCCACCGATAATGGCACCAACACCAATGGCAGTAAGACTCCATTTTCCTAGGACTCTCTTTAAATCACTCTTTTTCATATCGGCCTCAAAGGCTGATATAGGTTTAACTCTCCAAATTGACATATTATTTTATTGGTTTATTTGTTATTAAGTGCCAAATGTATTGTTTTTTGCAAAAAATAAAAACAATTATCATCTTTTAAGTTATAAAATCTTTGATTTTTTTACAGTACTCGTAAGAAACATTCTTCAAGTATTGATATTCATTAAATTAATTAGGCTTTTATGGAAGATTCGATAATTTTTTAAAAACTGTTTTTGCTGCTAATTTTCTTAATAAATTTGAAAGATTTTTCTTAATTTGTTTTTTCAAGAGTATTTTCAATCATGAATTTTAAATCTTTAAATAAGTATTTCTATTTCACAAGACAGCAACGAATAGGTATTTTCATGCTTTTTAGCATAATGATAGGACTGCAGTTATTTTATTTTTTATCTGATTTTAATGTTGCAGAAACCAAAAGCCAGGAAAAAGAAGAGTGGCTTGCACTTCAGTCAGAAATTGATCAAGAGAAATTGATAGATAAAAACGCAAAACCAATTAATTATCCTTTCAACCCTAATTTTATTTCTGATTATAAAGGATACAAACTTGGAATGTCGGTTAAAGAGATTGATCGTCTAATGGCATTTCGAAAAGAAAACAAATATGTAAACTCAGCAGAAGAATTTCAAAAAGTTACTGGAGTTTCCGATTCTTTATTAAATGTAATTTCTCCTTTATTTAAATTTCCAGATTGGAAACAGAATAAAAATAATTATAGCACTGAGAAAAAAGATT
Organism: Flavobacterium tistrianum; assembly: GCF_003254545.1. Lineage (GTDB taxonomy): Bacteria > Bacteroidota > Bacteroidia > Flavobacteriales > Flavobacteriaceae > Flavobacterium > Flavobacterium tistrianum. Next base: position 68,169 of record NZ_QJRH01000062.1, on the reverse strand, counting down.
TCAGTATAAAAACTTTCCCCAAAAAAGAAAAGCTCGAAATATTGGATATTAATCAGGCAACCAAAGAAGATTTAATGAAAATCTACGGAATAGGAGAAGGGCTTTCAACTAGAATACTAAATCAGAAAGAAACTCTGGGCTCTTTTGTATCAATGGAGCAAATGAAAGATATTTGGGGACTTTCGCCAGAAGTTATAAATGAACTGGATAGTCATTTTAAAGCTGTAATTCCTTCAACTTTAAAGAAAATAAATGTAAATGAAGCGTCATTAAAGGAGCTGGCTCAGTTTTCTTACTTTAAATATGGACTTGCAAAACAAATTGTAACGTATAGAAGTATGAACGGAAATTTTAATAATATTGAGGATTTAGCAAAAATTAAAGATTTTCCTGTTGAAAAAGCAAAAATAATTAGTTTATATTTGGAGTTCTAAAAGAAACTAACTCATGAACTTTGATTACAACGAAACACAATTAATGATTGCGCAGTCAATAAAAGACTTTGCAGAAAAAAATATTAGACCTTATATAATGGAATGGGACGAATCTCAAATTTTCCCAATTCAATTATTTAAGCAACTTGGCGAAATGGGCTTCATGGGAGTTTTAGTTCCAGAAGAATATGGAGGTTCAGGTTTAGGTTATCATGAGTATATTACAGTAATTGAAGAAATTTCAAAAGTAGACCCTTCAATTGGGCTGTCAGTTGCGGCACATAATTCTTTATGTACTAATCATATCTTAACTTTCGGAAACGAGGAACAAAAGAAAAAATGGCTTCCTAAATTGGCGACAGCTGAATTTATAGGTGCTTGGGGATTAACAGAACATAATACAGGTTCTGATGCTGGCGGAATGAATACAACTGCGGTGAAAGATGGTGACCATTGGGTTGTAAATGGTGCAAAAAACTTTATTACGCATGGTATATCTGGAGATGTTGCTGTTGTGATTGTTCGTACGGGTGAAAAAGGAGATTCTAAAGGAATGACGGCATTTGTGTTTGAAAAAGGTATGAAAGGTTTTTCATCTGGCAAAAAAGAGAATAAATTAGGAATGAGAGCAAGCGAAACAGCCGAATTGGTTTTTGATAGCTGTCGTGTTCCTGATGCAAATAGATTAGGAGAAGTAGGTGAGGGTTTTGTTCAGGCTATGAAAATTCTTGATGGAGGAAGAATCTCTATTGGAGCTCTATCTTTGGGTATTGCAAAAGGTGCGTATGAAGCAGCATTGAAATATTCAAAAGAGAGACACCAATTTGGTCAGCCTATTAGTAATTTTCAAGGAATCTCTTTTAAGTTGGCAGATATGGCAACAGAAATTGAAGCTTCAGAATTGCTTTTGCATAAAGCAGCCTATTTAAAACAGCAGCATAAACCTGTAACAACATCAGGCGCAATGGCAAAAATGTATGCCTCTGAGGCATGTGTGAAAATTGCAAATGATGCAGTTCAAATTCATGGCGGTTATGGTTATACGAAAGATTTTCCAGTAGAAAAGTTCTATAGAGATTCTAAATTATGTACTATAGGAGAAGGAACAACTGAAATTCAAAAGCTTGTTATTTCTAGAAATTTATTAAAATAACAGATTAGAAAGCCCTAATTATGGTAGCTTATAATAGGTTTTGTTTCTGTTTTTGAGCTAGAAGAAAAATAATTCATAATTTATAACTCATAATTCATAATTAATATATACATTTGCAGCCTTAACGAGAGGAGGTGTCTATATTATGTTAATTATACCAATTAAAGACGGAGAAAATATCGATAGAGCATTAAAGCGCTATAAAAGAAAATTTGATAAAACAGGAACTGTTCGTCAATTAAGAGCACGTACTGCTTTTATTAAGCCTTCTGTTATCAAAAGAGCTCAAATCCAAAAAGCGGCTTACATTCAAGGCTTGAAAGATAGTTTAGAAAGTTAATATCAGCTTTTAGAAAATAATTACCGTTAGTGGTCAAAATGTTTTAATTTTGATGCTAACGGTTTTTTTTATGCCTAATTTTTAGATTTTATGAAAACGAATAAAGAAGCTTTTTTGGATTATCTTTTGTTGGAAAAAAAATATTCTTCGCATACTGTTGGCGCTTATCTAAATGATATAACTGCTTTTGAGTTTTTTGTGAAGGAGTATTTTGAGCAAGAAAGTGTTGATTTGGTGAATTATAGCCAGGTGAGAAGCTGGATTGTTTTTCTAGTTGATCAGGATATTTCAAATGTTTCGATTAATAGAAAGATGGCTTCTTTGAAAGCTTATTACAAGTTTCTTTTAAAATCAAAGCAGATTGAGGTTAATCCGATGCTGAAGCATAAATCTTTGAAAACTCCAAAAGTGGTTCAGGTTCCTTTTTCGGAAAAAGAATTAAAGGATTTGCTGGATGTGATGGAGGCTCCAGTTGGTTTTGAAGAAGTCCGAGATAGGCTTATTGTGGAAATGTTTTATGTTACAGGAATGCGTCGGGCAGAATTAATTCATTTAATGATTAAAAATGTGGATTGTTCAGGTGGTGTGATTAAGGTTTTAGGAAAAAGGAATAAAGAACGTATTATTCCTATTTTGCCAATTATTGCTGATCAAATTGAATCGTATATAAAAGAAAGGGATGGTTTGGAGAGTTTGTTTGATTCGGACTATTTTTTTGTTTCGAAAAAAGGGTTAAAATTGAGCGAATCTTTTGTTTATCGTTTAATAAATTCATACTTTAGTAGGGTCTCAGAAAAGGTAAAAAAAAGTCCGCATGTGCTTCGTCATACTTTTGCAACACATCTTTTAAATAATGGGGCAGATTTGAATTCAGTTAAAGAATTGTTAGGGCATTCTAGTTTGGCATCTACACAAGTTTATACTCATAATAGTCTTGCGGAGCTTAAAAAAGTATATAAAGGTGCGCATCCAAGAAGCAAATAGCGATTCTAAATGTTAATCCTAAAATTTTTATTATGAAGGTAGATGTTCATGCAGTTAATTTTACTGTCGACAGAAAATTGGTCGATTTTATCCAAGAAAGAATGGGTAAGCTAGAGAAATACTACGATCGTGTGGTTTCATCAGATGTTTTTTTAAAAGTAGAAAGAACAAGTGATAAAGAGAATAAGGTGGTGGAGATAAAGATTAATGTTCCTGGTGATGATTTTTTGGTAAAAAAACAGTGTAAAACATTTGAAGAAGCGGTTGAGCTTTCTGCAGAGTCGTTAGAACGTTTGCTTGTAAAAAGGAAGGAAAAAATAAGAGCGCACATTTAATTGAAATTTTTTTCAAAAAATGTTTTGATTAAAAGATAAAATAGCTACATTTGCAGTCCGTTAGAAATAGCGGACTTTTTTAATGTATTCGCCGATGTAGCTCAGCTGGCTAGAGCAGCTGATTTGTAATCAGCAGGTCGTGGGTTCGAGTCCCTCTATCGGCTCAATAAATTTCAAATGCGATTTGAAATTGGTTCTTTAAAATAATGAGATTTTAAAATTAGGGGAGATACTCAAGCGGCCAACGAGGGCAGACTGTAAATCTGCTGTGTGAACTTCGCAGGTTCGAATCCTGCTCTCCCCACAAATAGAGGTTAAGATCTTGGATTTTAGGTTTTTAAAGATCTGAAATCTAAATTCAGAAATCTAAAATCAGAACTCTCTGCCGGTGTAGCTCAGGGGTAGAGTGCTTCCTTGGTAAGGAAGAGGTCTCGGGTTCAAATCCCGACATTGGCTCAAGTAAGTAGGAAATTGAAAATTAATATATAACTAAGATTAAAAATTAAGTAAAATGGCAAAGGAGAATTTTAATCGTTCCAAACCGCACTTAAACATAGGTACAATTGGACACGTAGATCACGGAAAAACTACATTAACTGCTGCAATTACAAAAGTATTGTCAGATGCTGGTTACTGTCAAGCAAAATCGTTTGATCAAATCGATAACGCTCCAGAGGAGAAAGAAAGAGGTATTACTATCAATACATCTCACGTAGAGTATGAAACAGCTAACCGTCACTACGCTCACGTTGACTGTCCAGGTCACGCGGATTACGTAAAGAACATGGTTACTGGAGCTGCTCAAATGGACGGAGCTATCTTAGTAGTTGCTGCTACAGATGGTCCAATGCCACAAACTCGTGAGCACATCCTTTTAGGACGTCAGGTTGGTATTCCAAGAATTGTTGTTTTCATGAACAAAGTGGATATGGTTGATGATGCTGAGTTGTTAGAGCTTGTTGAAATGGAAATTAGAGATTTATTATCTTTCTACGAATATGATGGAGATAATGGTCCTGTAGTTCAAGGTTCTGCTTTAGGAGGATTAAACAATGATCCAAACTGGGTACCTAAAATTATCGAATTAATGGAAGCTGTTGATAACTGGATCGAAGAACCAGTACGTGACGTTGCTAAGCCATTCTTGATGCCAGTTGAGGACGTATTTACAATTACAGGTCGTGGAACTGTTGCTACAGGTCGTATCGAAACTGGAGTTGCTAACACTGGAGATCCTGTTGAAATCATTGGTATGGGAGCTGAAAAATTAACTTCTACTATTACAGGAGTTGAGATGTTCCGTAAAATCCTTGATAGAGGTGAAGCTGGAGATAACGTAGGTTTATTGTTGAGAGGTATTGATAAAGCTGATATCAAAAGAGGTATGGTTATCATTAAGCCAGGTTCAGTAAAACCACACTCTAAATTCAAAGCTGAGGTTTATATCTTGAAAAAAGAAGAAGGTGGACGTCACACTCCATTCCACAATAACTACCGTCCACAGTTCTACGTACGTACAACTGACGTAACAGGAGTTATTTCTTTACCAGCAGGTGTAGAGATGGTAATGCCAGGTGATAACTTAACTATTGAGGTTGCTTTATTAAGCCCAATCGCTATGAACGTAGGTTTACGTTTCGCTATCCGTGAAGGTGGTAGAACAGTTGGTGCTGGTCAGGTTACTGAAATCGTAGAGTAATTCTATTAAAATAAATAAGAAGCCAGTGATTATTTTTTAATCACTGGCTTTAATTACGGGCGTAGTTCAAGGGTAGAATAGCGGTCTCCAAAACCGTTGATGGGGGTTCGAATCCCTCCGCCCGTGCAATAAAAAATATATCAAATGACAAAAGTTACTAATTATTTATCAGAGGCTTTCGAAGAGTTAAAGTCAAATGTTACTTGGCCAGCTTGGGCTGAAGTACAAAAATTAACAATTGTTGTGGCTGTATTTTCGATTTTATTCGCTTTGGCAACTTGGGGAGTAGACGAATTTTTTGCAAAAGCTTTGGCTGGATTTTTTAACTGGTTAAAAGGATAATTTTTTTGTGATGGCAGATAATAATGTGAAAAAATGGTACGTAGTTAGAGCGGTTAGTGGTCAAGAAAATAAAGTGAAAGCTTATATCGAGACTGAGATTGCGAGATTAGGTATGGAGGATTATGTTTCTCAGGTTTTAGTTCCAACTGAAAAAGTTGTAACTGTAAAAGATGGGAAAAAATCATCTAAGGATAAAGTATATTTTCCTGGATATGTTATGATCGAAGCTAACTTAGTTGGTGAGATTCCTCATATTATTAAGTCTATTACTAGTGTTATTGGATTTTTAGGAGAGACTAAAGGCGGGGAGCCGGTTCCTTTGAGACTTTCAGAAGTAAACCGTATGTTAGGTAAAGTGGATGAACTAGCCGTAAATACAGATACTCGTTCTATTCCATTTAGTGTTGGTGAAACGGTTAAGGTTATTGATGGACCTTTCAACGGATTTAATGGATCTGTTGAGAAAATCAATGAAGAGAAGCGTAAACTTGAAGTAATGGTTAAAATTTTCGGAAGAAAAACTCCATTAGAATTAAGCTTTATGCAAGTAGAAAAAGTATAATTTTTTGTTACACTATAATAAACCATTGTAATCGCTTCCATTGATTACAGTGTTAAATTTTTTAAAAATGGCTAAAGAAATTAGTAAGGTAGTTAAACTACAAGTTAAGGGAGGTGCTGCGAACCCGTCGCCACCGGTTGGACCTGCTTTAGGAGCTGCTGGGGTTAACATCATGGAGTTTTGTAAGCAATTTAATGCTAGAACTCAAGATAAACCTGGCAAAATTTGTCCAGTGCAAATCACTGTGTACAAAGACAAATCATTTGATTTTGTTGTTAAGACTCCTCCAGCAGCGGTTCAGTTAATGGAAGCTGCAAAGCTAAAATCTGGTTCTGGTGAGCCTAATCGTAAAAAAGTAGCTAGCGTTACTTGGGAACAAATTAGAACTATTGCTGAAGACAAAATGCCAGACTTAAACGCTTTCACAATTGAGAAAGCTATGAGTATGGTTGCTGGAACAGCTAGATCTATGGGTATAACTGTATCAGGAGATGCTCCTTTTTAATTAAGAAAAAGAAATGGCAAAATTAACAAAAAAGCAAAAAGAGGCTGCTTCAAAAATTGAAAAGAACAAATTATACTCTTTAAAAGATGCTGCTGCATTAATTAAAGTTGTTGCTTCTGCAAAATTTGATGAGTCTGTTGATATCGCAGTTCGTTTGGGTGTTGATCCAAGAAAAGCGAATCAAATGGTTAGAGGTGTAGTTACTTTACCTCACGGAACTGGAAAAGACGTTAAAGTATTAGCATTGGTTACTCCAGATAAAGAAGCGGAAGCTAGAGAAGCTGGAGCAGATCACGTTGGTCTTGACGATTATTTACAAAAAATTAAAGACGGTTGGACAGATGTTGATGTGATCATTACTATGCCTGCTGTTATGGGTAAATTAGGTCCATTAGGTCGTATTTTAGGACCTAGAGGTTTAATGCCAAACCCTAAAACAGGTACAGTAACTATGGATGTTGCTAAAGCTGTTCAAGAAGTTAAAGCTGGTAAAATTGACTTTAAAGTTGATAAAACCGGTATCGTTCACGCTGGTATTGGTAAAGTTTCTTTTGGAGCTGAGCAAATCGTTGAGAACGCGCACGAAATTATTCAAACATTAATAAAACTTAAACCAACTGCTGCTAAAGGTACATACATCAAAGGTATTCACCTTACAAGCACAATGAGTCCTGCTATCGCATTAGACCCAAAAGCAGTATAATTGGTAGTTAAAAATTTTTAGTATGACTAGAGAAGAAAAATCAATCGCGATTGAAAATTTAACTGCGCAGTTAGCTGGTACAAATATCATTTACATTTCTGATATTTCTGGTTTAAACGCAGAGACAACTTCAAACTTACGTAGAGCTTGTTTCAAAGCAGGTATCAAATTAGAAGTTGTAAAGAACACTTTGCTTGCAAAAGCAATGGAAGCTTCTGATAATGATTATGGTGATTTACCTACAGTTTTATCAGGTAACAGTGCTATCTTTATTTCTGATGTTGCTAACGCACCTGGAAAAATTATCAAAGATTTCCGTAAGAAATCTGATAAACCAGTTTTAAAAGGAGCTTACATCAATTCTGAAGTATATATTGGGGATAACCAATTAGATGCATTAGCTACAATTAAATCTAAAGAAGAGCTTATTGGAGAAATCATTGGATTATTACAATCTCCAGCTCAAAGAATTATTTCTGCTTTACAAAACAAATTCGCTGGAAGCGAAGAAGGAGCAGAGTAATAAATGTAAGGGAGCTTGCTTCCTTGCTGCTTAATTAGCGCACAATAATTAAATTATATTTTTACACAAATCATTTTAAACGATAGAAAAAATGGCAGATTTGAAACAATTCGCAGAACAATTAGTTAACTTAACAGTTAAAGAAGTTAACGAATTAGCAACAATATTAAAAGATGAGTACGGAATCGAGCCTGCTGCTGCTGCTGTAGTAGTTGCTGCTGGTGGAGGAGACGGTGCTGCTGAAGAAGCACAAACTGAATTTACAGTTGTATTGAAAGATGCAGGAGCTTCTAAATTAGCTGTTGTAAAATTAGTTAAAGAATTAACTGGTTTAGGTCTTAAAGAAGCTAAAGACGTAGTTGACGGTGCACCAAGCAACGTTAAAGAAGGTGTTTCTAAAGAAGAGGCTGAAGGTCTTAAAAAATCTTTAGAAGAGGCTGGAGCTACTGTTGAGCTTAAATAATTAAACTCAGTTTAAGAACTAGGTTTAGGTCTTGAGTTAACACTCAAAGGCCTAAACCATTTTTCGTATAATAAAATATATCAATTTTATTATCCCATAGTTTAAAATACGAAAAAGTTTTTGATCAATACGAAGAAAGAAAATTAGACTTAATTTATAGAACTAATTTTTAAAGATGTATTGATTATAATAAGAAAGTATAGATTAAACAGTGTGTATTTACACAAAAATAAATTACTTTTTTTTAATCAAAATTTTGTCCATTGATGATAACAAATCAGACTGAAAGATTGAATTTTGCCTCTACAAAAAATATCCCTGACTATCCAGATTTCTTAGATGTTCAGGTTAAATCTTTTAAAGATTTCTTTCAATTAGAAACGAAATCTGACGAAAGAGGCAACGAAGGGTTATACAATACCTTCATGGAAAACTTCCCAATTACAGATACAAGAAACAACTTTGTATTGGAATTCCTAGATTATTTTGTTGATCCGCCACGTTATACAATTCAAGAATGTATAGAGAGAGGTCTTACTTATAGTGTGCCTTTAAAAGCTAGGTTAAAACTATACTGTACAGATCCAGAACACGAAGATTTTGAAACAATTGTACAAGATGTTTATCTTGGAACAATTCCTTACATGACTCCTAGTGGTACTTTTGTTATTAATGGTGCCGAGCGTGTTGTAGTATCTCAATTACACCGTTCTCCAGGGGTTTTCTTTGGACAGTCATTCCACGCAAATGGAACTAAACTTTATTCTGCGAGAGTAATTCCTTTTAAAGGATCTTGGATAGAATTCTCTACTGATATCAACAGCGTAATGTACGCGTATATCGATAGAAAGAAAAAATTACCTGTAACAACTTTATTCCGTGCTATCGGTTTCGAAAGAGATAAGGATATCCTTGAAATTTTCGACTTAGCTGAAGAAATTAAAGTATCTAAAACAGGAATTAAGAAATATATTGGAAGAAGACTTGCTGCGCGTGTTCTGAACACATGGCACGAGGATTTCGTAGATGAGGATACTGGAGAGGTAGTTTCTATCGAGCGTAACGAAATCATCCTTGATCGTGATACTATTATCGACAAAGATAATGTTGAAGAGATCATCGATTCTAATGTAAAATCTATTTTGTTACACAAAGAGGATAATAACCAAGCAGATTATGCTATTATCCACAACACGTTACAAAAAGACCCTACAAACTCTGAAAAAGAAGCTGTAGAGCACATCTACCGTCAGTTGCGTAACGCTGAACCGCCTGATGAGGAAACTGCTCGTGGTATTATAGATAAATTGTTCTTCTCTGATCAACGTTATAACTTAGGTGAAGTTGGTCGTTACAGAATGAATAAAAAATTAGATTTAGATATCCCTATGGATAAGCAAGTGCTTACTAAAGAGGATATTATTACAATCGTTAAATATTTGATCGAGTTGATCAACTCTAAAGCAGAGATTGATGATATCGACCACTTATCAAACCGTCGTGTTAGAACAGTTGGTGAACAATTGTCTCAACAATTCGGTGTTGGTTTAGCACGTATGGCTAGAACTATTCGTGAGAGAATGAACGTTAGAGATAACGAGGTGTTTACACCAATTGATTTGATCAATGCTAAAACATTATCATCAGTTATCAACTCTTTCTTTGGTACTAACCAGTTATCTCAATTTATGGATCAAACGAATCCATTAGCTGAGATTACACACAAAAGAAGACTTTCTGCACTTGGACCTGGTGGACTTTCTAGAGAAAGAGCTGGTTTCGAGGTTCGTGACGTTCACTACACGCACTATGGTCGTTTATGTCCGATTGAAACTCCTGAGGGACCAAACATTGGTTTGATTTCATCTCTTGGTGTTTATGCAAAAGTAAACGGAATGGGATTCATCGAAACTCCATACCGTAAAGTAACAGATGGTGTTGTTGATTTAGAAAGCGCGCCAATCTATTTAAGTGCTGAAGAAGAGGAAGGAAAAATGATTGCTCAGGCAAACATTGATATGGACGCTTCAGGTAAAATTACAGCTAGTAACGTTATTGCTCGTGAAGAGGGTGACTTCCCAGTTGTTGAGCCAAGTTCAGTACACTATACAGACGTTGCTCCTAACCAGATCGCTTCGATTTCTGCATCTTTGATTCCTTTCTTGGAGCATGATGATGCGAACCGTGCGTTGATGGGATCAAACATGATGCGTCAGGCAGTTCCTTTGATCCGTCCTGAAGCACCGATTGTTGGTACAGGTTTAGAGCGTCAGGTAGCTTCTGACTCAAGAGTACTGATCAATGCTGAAGGGCATGGTACTGTTGAATACGTAGATGCTAACATCATTACTATTAAATACGATCGTACAGAAGACGAGAGAATGGTAAGTTTTGATGCTGATGAGAAAACGTACAACTTAATTAAATTTAGAAAAACCAATCAAGGTACAAGTATCAACTTGAAACCAATCGTAAGAAGAGGTGACAGAGTTGTTCCTGGACAAGTATTGTCTGAAGGATATGCTACTCAAAATGGAGAATTAGCTTTAGGTAGAAACTTAAAAGTTGCGTTCATGCCATGGAAAGGGTATAACTTCGAGGATGCGATTGTAATTTCTGAGAAAGTAGTTCGCGATGATATTTTTACTTCTATCCACGTTGATGATTATTCATTAGAGGTTAGAGATACTAAGTTAGGAAACGAAGAGTTAACAAACGATATTCCTAACGTTTCTGAAGAAGCTACTAAAGATTTAGATGAAAACGGTATGATCAGAATTGGAGCAGAGGTTAAACCTGGCGACATTTTGATCGGAAAAATTACACCAAAAGGAGAGTCAGATCCAACTCCAGAGGAGAAATTGCTTCGTGCAATCTTCGGAGATAAAGCTGGTGATGTAAAAGATGCTTCATTAAAAGCTTCTCCATCTTTACATGGTGTAGTTCTTGACAAAAAATTATTTGCAAGAGCCGTAAAAGATAAACGTAAACGTACTCAGGATAAAGATGCTTTAGGCGCTTTAGAAATGGAGTTCGAAACTAAATTTGTTGAATTAAAAGACAGATTGGTTGAGAAATTATTCTTGATCGTTAACGGAAAAACATCTCAAGGTGTAATGAATGATTTGGGTGAAGAAGTTTTACCAAAAGGTAAAAAATATACTCAAAAAATGCTTTACGCAGTAGAGGATTTTGCTCACTTAAGCAAAGGTCAGTGGGTTGCTGATGACGCTACTAATAAAATGGTTAATGATTTAATTCATAACTATAAAATTAAGCTGAATGACTTACAAGGAGCTTTAAGAAGAGAGAAATTCACTATTACAGTTGGAGATGAATTACCATCTGGAATCTTGAAATTGGCTAAAATCTACATCGCTAAAAAACGTAAGTTAAAAGTGGGTGATAAAATGGCGGGACGTCACGGTAACAAAGGTATTGTTGCTAGAATCGTTCGTCATGAAGATATGCCATTCTTAGAAGATGGAACACCAGTAGATATCGTATTGAATCCACTTGGGGTACCTTCACGTATGAACATTGGTCAGATTTATGAAACTGTATTAGGATGGGCTGGTATGAACTTGGGTAGAAAATTTGCTACTCCAATTTTTGACGGAGCTTCTCTTGATGAGATCAACGCTTTGACTGATGAGGCTGGAGTACCACGTTTTGGACATACTTACCTATTTGATGGTGGTACTGGAGAGCGTTTTGCACAAAAAGCGACTGTGGGTGTAATTTACATGCTTAAATTAGGACACATGGTTGATGATAAGATGCACGCACGTTCTATCGGACCATACTCATTGATTACGCAACAGCCACTTGGAGGTAAGGCTCAATTTGGAGGTCAGCGTTTTGGAGAGATGGAGGTTTGGGCACTTGAGGCTTATGGAGCTTCTAGTACTCTACGTGAGATCCTAACTGTTAAGTCTGATGACGTTATTGGTAGAGCTAAAACTTACGAGGCTATCGTTAAGGGGGAAACTATGCCAGAACCAGGTTTACCAGAATCATTCAATGTATTAATGCACGAATTGAAAGGTCTAGGATTAGATCTTCGTTTGGAAGAATAATAATAAAAAATGTAGAGACGCGATTAATCGCGTCTCTATATTCGTATTTATAATAAGTTTTTAAAGATTTATACCCGTAAACCGTTCCGATTTTTTATAATAATGCGAGGCATTTTATAACTAGCACTTCAAAATTCAGTTTTGAGGTTTAGAGAAGTAACCCGAGGTAGTAGCTGAATGATTAACTCTTTATTTTTAAAGAGTAGATTATAAATCTAAATTCAATTTTTTAATTGCAAAATAAATCAATAGTAAAAACTATGATGAATAACAGAAACAATAAAGACAAAAATCCAGTAAAAAGATTTAACAAAATCTCTATTGGATTGGCTTCACCAGAATCTATCTTGAAAGAATCAAGAGGAGAGGTTTTAAAGCCAGAAACAATCAACTATAGAACTCACAAACCAGAGCGTGACGGACTTTTCTGCGAAAGAATCTTTGGACCAGTAAAAGATTTCGAGTGTGCTTGTGGTAAGTATAAAAGAATTCGTTACAAAGGTATCATCTGTGACCGTTGTGGTGTTGAAGTTACGGAGAAAAAAGTGCGTCGTGATAGAGTAGGACACATCAACCTTGTTGTGCCAATTGCTCACATCTGGTACTTCCGTTCTCTTCCAAACAAAATTGGTTATATCCTTGGTCTTCCATCTAAGAAATTAGATATGATCATTTACTACGAAAGATACGTAGTAATTCAGCCAGGTATTGCTAAAAATGCAGATGGAGAATCATTACAAAGATTAGATTTCTTAACTGAAGAAGAATACTTAAACATTTTAGATACTCTTCCGCAAGAAAACCAATATTTAGACGATTTAGATCCTAATAAATTTGTTGCCAAAATGGGGGCAGAGTGTATTATGGATTTATTAGCTCGTATTGACCTAGATGCTTTATCTTATGAATTAAGACACAGTGCTAACAACGAGACTTCTAAACAAAGAAAAACTGAGGCTTTAAAAAGATTACAAGTTGTTGAATCTTTCCGTGAGTCTAACGAAAACCGCGAAAACCGTCCAGAATGGATGATCATGAAAGTGGTTCCAGTTATTCCACCAGAATTACGTCCGCTTGTGCCACTTGATGGAGGTCGTTTTGCAACTTCAGATTTGAACGATTTATATCGTCGTGTAATAATCCGTAACAACCGTTTGAAAAGATTAATGGAGATTAAAGCTCCTGAGGTTATCTTAAGAAACGAGAAACGTATGTTACAAGAATCTGTAGATTCATTATTTGATAACACACGTAAAGCTTCTGCTGTTAAAACAGAATCAAACAGACCATTAAAATCATTATCTGACTCATTAAAAGGTAAACAAGGACGTTTCCGTCAAAACCTTTTAGGAAAACGTGTGGATTATTCTGCTCGTTCGGTAATTGTTGTTGGTCCAGAGTTGAAATTATATGAGTGCGGATTGCCAAAAGATATGGCTTCTGAGTTATACAAACCATTCGTTATTCGTAAGTTGATCGAAAGAGGTATTGTAAAAACAGTAAAATCTGCTAAGAAAATCATTGATAAGAAAGAGCCTGTAGTTTGGGATATCCTTGAAAACGTAATTAAAGGACACCCAGTATTACTGAACCGTGCTCCTACTTTGCACAGACTTGGTATTCAAGCATTCCAACCAAAATTAATTGAAGGAAAAGCGATCCAGTTGCACCCATTAGTATGTACGGCATTCAACGCCGATTTCGATGGTGACCAGATGGCGGTTCACTTACCATTAGGACCAGAAGCTATTTTAGAGGCTCAATTATTAATGTTGGCTTCTCACAATATCTTGAACCCTGCAAATGGTGCTCCAATTACTGTACCTTCTCAGGACATGGTCTTGGGTCTATATTATATGACCAAAGAACGTATCTCAACAGAAGATCACAAAATTATCGGTCAGGATTTAACTTTCTATTCTGCTGAAGAAGTAAACATTGCATTAAACGAAGGAAGATTAGAATTGAATGCTCGTGTGAAAATCCGTGCAAAAGATTTTAATGATGCTGGAGAATTAGTGTACAAAATCATCCAAACAACTGCAGGACGTGTATTATTTAACGAAGTAGTACCTGAAGCAGCTGGATATATCAACGACGTATTGACTAAGAAAAACCTTAGAGATATTATCGGACACATTTTAAGTGTGACTGATGTACCAACAACGGCAGCTTTCTTGGATAATATGAAAGATATGGGGTATAAATTCGCATTTAGAGGAGGTTTATCATTCTCTTTAGGTGATATTAGAATTCCAGAACAAAAAACGAAGTTAATTGCAGATGCTAGAGAGCAAGTTGAAGGTATCTCAACTAACTATAACATGGGTCTTATCACAAATAACGAGCGTTACAACCAAGTTATTGACGTATGGACTTCAGCAAATGCTCAGTTAACAGAGTTAGCAATGAAAAATATTAGAGAAGACCAACAAGGTTTCAACTCTGTATATATGATGCTTGACTCTGGGGCGAGGGGTTCTAAGGAGCAGATTCGTCAGTTAACTGGTATGCGTGGTTTGATGGCTAAGCCTAAAAAATCTACTGCTGGTGGTGGTGAGATTATTGAAAACCCGATTCTTTCTAACTTTAAGGAAGGTCTTTCGATCCTTGAGTACTTCATTTCTACTCACGGTGCTCGTAAAGGTCTTGCGGATACGGCTCTTAAAACAGCCGATGCTGGTTACTTAACAAGAAGGCTTCACGACGTTTCTCAGGATGTTATTGTTAACATCGAGGATTGTGGAACTTTAAGAGGTGTTGAAGTTGCTGCTTTGAAGAAAAATGAGGAAATCGTTGAATCTTTAGGAGAGAGAATTTTAGGACGTGTTGCATTGCAAGACGTTATCAATCCTCTTACTAACGAAGTAATGGTTAAATCTGGAGAGCAAATTACGGAATCAATTATGAGAACTATCGAAGCTTCTCCAATTGAGAAAGTAGAAGTTAGATCTCCATTAACTTGTGAAGCTTTAAAAGGTATTTGTGCGAAATGTTATGGTAGAAACTTAGCTACTGGTAAGATGACACAAAGAGGTGAAGCTGTCGGAGTTATTGCAGCTCAGTCTATTGGAGAGCCAGGTACACAGTTAACACTTCGTACGTTCCACGTTGGAGGGGTTGCTGGAGGTATCTCTGAAGAGTCTAGTATTATTACAAGATTCAACGGTAGACTTGAAATTGAAGATTTAAAAACAGTTAAAGGTGAAGATAGTGAAGGTAACGAAGTTGATATCGTTGTATCACGTTCTACAGAGTTGAAATTAATTGACGAAGGAACCGGAATTGTTTTAAATACACATAACATTCCTTACGGATCTAGTATTTTTGTAAATGATGGAGATGTAGTTACTAAAGGAACTGTAATATGTAAGTGGGATCCATATAACGGTGTAATTGTTTCTGAATTTACTGGTAAGATTGCTTACGAAGATTTAGAACAAGGACAATCATATATGGTCGAAATCGATGAGCAGACTGGTTTCCAAGAAAAAGTAATTTCTGAGGCTAGAAACAAAAAATTAATCCCAACTTTATTAGTTTATGGTAAAGAAGGTGAATTGATTCGTTCATACAACTTACCAGTAGGTGCACACTTAATGGTTGAGAATGGTGAGAAAATTAAAGCAGGTAAAGTATTAGTAAAAATCCCTCGTCGTTCTTCTAAAGCGGGCGATATCACGGGAGGTTTACCAAGAATTACTGAGCTTCTAGAGGCTCGTAACCCTTCAAACCCAGCAGTTGTATCTGAAATTGATGGTGTTGTATCATTCGGTAAAATTAAGAGAGGTAACCGTGAGATTGTTATCGAATCTAAATTTGGTGAGGTTAAAAAGTATCTAGTGAAACTTTCAAGCCAAATCTTAGTACAAGAAAATGACTTCGTAAGAGCGGGAGTTCCATTGTCTGATGGTGCAATTACGCCAGATGATATCTTAAGAATTCAAGGTCCAGCTGCTGTTCAACAGTACTTGGTAAATGAAATCCAAGAGGTTTACCGTTTACAAGGGGTAAAAATCAATGACAAACACTTTGAGGTTGTAATTCGTCAAATGATGCGTAAAGTTAAAGTTGAAGATCCAGGAGATACTCTATTCTTAGAAGATCAATTAATCCACACTAAAGACTTTATTCTTCAAAATGATAAATTATATGGTATGAAAGTGGTTGAAGATGCTGGAGATTCTTCAGTATTGAAACCAGGTCAAATCATTACACCTCGTGAATTACGTGATGAAAATTCATTATTGAAACGTACAGATAAAAATCTTGTTGTAGCAAGAGATGTAATCACTGCAACTGCAACGCCAGTTCTACAAGGTATTACAAGAGCTTCGTTACAAACTAAATCATTCATTTCTGCGGCTTCATTCCAGGAGACAACGAAAGTACTTAACGAAGCTGCAGTAGCTGGTAAAGTAGATGATCTAGAAGGATTAAAAGAAAATGTAATTGTTGGACACAGAATTCCTGCGGGAACTGGTATGAGAGAATACGATAACACAATCGTAGGATCTAAAGACGATTACAACGAAATGATGGCTAATAAAGAAGAATACATTTATTAATTAGGAAACTATGAGTAATCCGAAACAACAACAAGAGCAAATTAACATTGAGTTAGACGAAACTATTGCAGAAGGAATTTATTCTAATCTAGCAATTATTAATCACTCATCGTCTGAGTTTGTTTTAGATTTTGTGAGTATTATGCCAGGTATTCCTAAAGCCAAGGTAAAGTCAAGAATTGTCTTGACACCACAACATGCTAAAAGATTATTGAGAGCAATAGGAGAAAATATCCATCGATTTGAAGCCGCTCACGGCGAAATCAAAGAAACGGAGCAAGCACCAATTCCGCTTAATTTTGGTCCAGCAGGACAAGCATAAATTTTAAAGCCCCTTTTTAAGGGGCTTTTTTTGGCTAATGAAAAAATGTAGTTTATCGGATTTAATTTACTTTAGTCGATAAAGTTTCTTTTTAGCTAAATGTATCATTAACTTGGTGTTGCCTAAAAAAGATTGAATTTTGAAATATAATGACTTAGTAAAGGTTAATTTAATTCAAATTATAAAAAAGCGCTAATTTAAAATTAGCGCTTTTTTTATTCTGATTTTTTTTATTCTTCTTCCCAACCTTTCGATGCAAAATGTACTCTATATAAGTAAAATAGTCTGTGAAAGATTTTAACTTAAAAAGATACATCATGAAAAAGAAATTCACCTTAGAGATAGCGACTCCTTGTTCTGAAAACTTTGATAAAATGATTCCAAATGAAAGAGGTTCATTTTGTAATTCCTGCATGAAAAATGTAATTGATTTAAGTAAAAAGACGAATTCTGAAGTTGCTAAATTCATTGCTGAAAATAAAGATCAATCGATTTGTGCCAGATTAAAAACAACTCAGTTGGCAGAAGAATTTCACTTTAATGAAACATCAAAAATCAATAACTTAAAATATGCAGCCGTGGCGGCGTCAATTTTGCTAGTATCAAATGTAACCGCACAAGAAAAAAACACAACTGAAAGTGAGATTAGGGCTCCAGAGCCAGTACATTATACAGTTGGAAAAGTTGCTTACGTTCAAAATACAGAAGAACAATCAATTTTTATAAAAGGAAAATTACTTGATGCCAAAACAAATAAACCTTTCGATAAAAAAATATATCAAAATCTAGCTATTGCTATTAATGGCTCAAAGAGTAATATAAAAATGAGTTCAAGAACAGGGGAGTTTTTAATTCCGATATTAATTGCGAAGGATTCTAAAGCATTTGAAGTCACAATCACGGCCAATGATTATTATCTTTCTAAAACAATTCCTTTTAATAGGAGTTCAGTGAAAGATAATGTATTACAGCAAAATATAATTATTTCAGCTGATGAACTTACTAGAATCTATATAGCAGGTGGCTTAGGTATTAATTATACCCGCTGATCATCAAATTTACATATTGGGGAATGTAAATTGAAAAGGCTGTCTAAATAAAATCGACAGCCTTTTATGTTTTAATCTAAAGTGAATTATTAATCGAACTCAGATGTAAAGTACAATTTCACAGTTGGATATTTACTTTGGGTCATTTGAATGGTAAAATCAGAATCTGCTAAGAATACTAATTGTCCGTATTTATCATGAGCCAAGAATTTTTGTTTGATACGTTTAAATTCTTTGAATTCTTCATTTTTAGCATCGTCTGGTTTTACCCAGCAAGCTTTATGAACAGGGAAGTTTTCATATGTACATTTAGCACCGTATTCGTGCTCCAAACGATATTGAATTACCTCATACTGAAGCGCTCCAACAGTTCCAATAACTTTACGGTTGTTCATTTCTAAAGTAAACAACTGAGCAACACCTTCGTCCATTAACTGATCAACTCCTTTTTCCAATTGCTTAGCTTTCATCGGATCGGCGTTGTTAATATATCTAAAGTGCTCTGGAGAGAAACTCGGAATTCCTTTAAAGCTCATGATTTCTCCTTCTGTTAAAGTATCTCCAATTTTAAAGTTTCCAGTATCGTGTAAACCAACAATATCGCCAGGATAAGAAATGTCTACGATTTCTTTTTTCTCAGCAAAGAAGGCATTTGGACTAGAGAATTTTAGATTTTTCTTTTGGCGAACATGGTAGTAAGGTTTATTTCTTTCGAAAGTTCCAGAAACGATTTTGATAAATGCTAAACGGTCGCGGTGTTTTGGATCCATATTGGCGTGGATTTTGAAAACAAATCCAGACATTTTTTCTTCTGTAGGCTCAACTGTACGAGTTTCAGAATCTTTTGCTCTTGGAGACGGAGCAATTGTGATGAAACAATCTAACAATTCGCGAACTCCAAAGTTATTCAAAGCAGAACCAAAGAATACTGGCTGGATTTTTCCATCCAAATAATCTTGGCGCTCAAATTTTGGGTAAACCTCATCAATCAACTCTAACTCTTCACGAAGTTTGTTAGCTGCTTTTTCTCCCACAATTTTATCTAGTTCTGGATTGTTTTGAACATCAGAAAAAGCAATGGTTTCTTCAATATTTTTACGGCTGTCTCCGCTGAAAAGGTTAATGTTTTCTTCCCATAAATTGTAAATTCCTTGGAAATCATAACCCATTCCGATTGGGAAACTTAGTGGTGTAACTTTCAATCCTAATTTTTGTTCTACCTCATCCATTAGATCGAAAGCATCTTTACCTTCACGGTCTAATTTGTTGATGAAAACAATCATCGGAATGTTACGCATTCTGCAAACAGCAACCAGTTTTTCTGTTTGTTCCTCAACTCCTTTTGCAACGTCAATTACAACAATTACGCTATCAACTGCGGTTAAAGTTCTAAAGGTGTCTTCGGCAAAATCCTTGTGTCCAGGAGTATCAAGGATATTGATTTTTTTGTCTTTATAATTAAAAGCAAGCACAGAAGTCGAAACCGAGATACCTCTCTGACGCTCGATTTCCATAAAGTCACTCGTTGCTCCTTTTTTAATTTTATTGTTTTTTACAGCTCCTGCTTCCTGAATAGCACCTCCAAACAACAATAATTTTTCAGTTAAAGTTGTTTTACCGGCATCAGGGTGCGAGATAATTCCAAATGTTCTTCTGCGTTGTATTTCTTTTAAAAAGCTCATATTTCGTATAAATAGGTTGCAAAAGTACTATTAAATACGGCTTTATAAAAATATTCAGTTCGTAAATTTGGAAGTCTTTATTTCTAAATGGATTTTAAAGAAAAAAATAAGGCTGTTTTGCAACAGCCTTAAATAGTCATTTTTAAAATTACTGATTAATTGACCAAATTGAATATCCTTTTGGAGGACATTGTATTTTTACCCATTTGTCTGCCTGAGTAGTTGGGTACCAAGATGAGTTTCCTGTGAAATCTTTAATTTGAGTATTAGCCCAATTCGTCTGAATCCATCTTTCTTGCCAAACATCTGAGTTATTGATGTAAACTACTAATCCAGGATTTCCGTTATAACCGTTTCTTCTTGCCACATATTCGTCATTATCAGAATATAAAATAGAAGTCGTTCCCGTTGCTTTATTATTGTGAATCCAAATCAGATTATTAAGTTTGTTTTTGTCCAGCCATTCTTCATAATCTCTGTAGAAAATTGTTGGATAACCTTCATGAGTTAATATATAAGAGTAAGCTAACATTTTGCTCCAGATTTCATCGGTATCATGATTGGTCACAAAAGTTACGGCTTTGTATGGATTGCGTTTCCACATCATATCATCATTCAAAAGAGCAAGATTGTTTCCGTCAAAAGCATCATTCATCTTGTAATAGCAGGCAAAATCAAAAACAGAACTGTTGGCAGCATTTGCCCAATCATTCAAGACGTTTACATTCGAATCCCATAATTCTCCAACAGAAAATCCACCAACATTAGCATTCCATGAATTCACAACCCAAGCACCAAAACCTTTTACGTAGTCAAATCTCCAGCCATCAAATTTCATAGTGTTTTTATAATATTTACCAACTCCGTCGGTTCTCAGCCACAACCAGTTTTGAACATTTGGTGCAGCGTGGCATAAATCTGGAAAGCCTCCAAAAGATCCTTCGTCATTGTTTCCGTAACTGTTTTTATAAAAATCATTATAGTTACGCGGAAATTTACCAGAAGCAACTCCTGTAAAATTTGTCCACGTATTTGTTCCTGTAAACGGATTTGCTTCAGATTGCCCGCCACTGTTATGGTTGATTACGATATCTGCGTAAACTTTGATATTTTCGTTGTGAGCAGCCGTAATTAAATTTACTAATTCAGTTTTTGATCCAAATCTGGTTTCAATGCTTCCGTTCTGATTGTAATCTCCAAAATCAAAGTAATCTGTTGGATCATATCCCATAGAAAAAGCTCCGTTTTGTGCTTTTGAAGCAGGCGGAAGCCAAATAGAACCAATCCCAGCGTTGCCCCATGCTGTAACTTTACTACTTACGGTATTCCACCAAGTTCCCCCTGCAGGAACATCCCAATAGAAAGCCTGCATCATAACACCGCCTCCTGGATTGTCTACATATTTTCCTGTTGTAGAACTAGAAGTACCAGTGCTAAAAGGTTTTCCGTCATGATGCGTAACATCAATAATCTTAAATTGTTTGCTTTCTGCTTTGGAATCTGATTCACTAATTTCATTTTGTGAGCACGAATAAAGTAGCGCTGAAAATGCCGTAATAAGACATAGTTTTAAAATAGGTTTTTTCATAATAGATGTGGTTAAGTTAAATAGTGAGTTTGTAATTATTTAATTTTAGGGCTTTAAAAAGTATAAAATGCTAATTTTTCATCCTCTAAAATGATAATTACGCATCTAAAGTAAATGATTTTTGATTTAATTTTAATTTGTAAGAAAACAACTCTTCACGAAAACGTTGTAGTGTTGAGAACTTTTTTTAGAGCGCTTATAATTAAGCGTTTATTTGCTATTAAAATTCAAATTTTAGAAGGATTTATAAAGATGCTTTTCTTTCTATTGAGAAAATTGAAATAACCGATTTGATATACTGCTATAGAACTATCCTATAATTTTTTGTTAATAGTATATCGGATAGTTGGATTATGTAATTGAATTGTTATTTTTGTTCGTTATAAGTTACGAATGAACTATACTTTAATTATTTATGTTTAAGTTCAACATCAATAATTTTAGAAGGATTATCTAAAACAGGCTTTACATTCAAATAAAAATTAAAATAATGTTATTAAAAAAATTACAGCTAAAAACAATTGATTTCAAGTTTGCACTAACAATTTGTTTTTTTCTTTTTTTAACTCCAATAATTACAGCGCAAGAAGTTATTCCTGATGTTGTTGCTCAAAAACCAATAGAAACTCCTTCTGGCGGAAAATTGAAAATTGATGGGATTATTGCGACAGTAGGAGATTATATTGTTTTAGATTCTGATATTGATAAAGGATTTTTAGAAATTACGGCACAAGGCGGATCTATAAAAGATATTACAAGATGCCAGATGCTTGGTAAACTTTTAGAAGACAAATTATATGCTCACCAAGCCATTCAAGATAGTATTATTGTGAGTGATGCCGAAGTTAGAAGCATGATGGAAGAGCGTCTAAACTACATGACACAGCAAGTTGGAGATATCAATAAAGTAGTTGAGTATTATAAAAAAGGCTCTGTAGAAGAATTTAAAACGTATTTTGCAGACATCTTAAAGGAGCAAAAATTGGCTTCGGAGATGAGGGATAAGATCGTTAAAGATGTTGAGATTACTCCAGAAGAGGTTCGTAATTTCTTTAAGAAAATTCCGAAAGATGAATTGCCGACTTTTGGAGCTGAAATGGAAGTAGCACAAATTGTGGTTGAGCCTAAAATTTCTAAAGAAGACAAACAAAAAGTAATTGATAGATTAAACGCTATAAGACAAGATGTTCTTGAAGGTTCTAGCTTTGCAACAAAAGCCGTTTTGTACTCTCAAGATCCGGGATCATCACCAAATGGAGGATATTACAAAATGACAAGAAAAACTCCTTTTGTAAAAGAGTTTAAGGATGTCGCTTTTAGTTTGCAAGCGGGAGAAATTTCGCAACCATTTGAAACAACTTTTGGATATCATATTATTATGGTAGAAAAAATTAAAGGACAGGAAGTTGAGTTGCGTCATATTTTGATTGCTCCAACAGTTTCAGAAGCAGCTCTAAAAGAAGCTAAAGAAAGAATTACGACTATCAGAAATAAAATTGTTAATAAAGAAGTAACTTTTGCAGAAGCTGCAAGAACAGAATCTGATGAAAAGGAAACTAGAACAAATGGTGGAACATTGGTAAACCCTACGACGCAAGATACTCGTTTTGAGTTAACTAAAATGGATCCAACTTTGTATAGCCAAGTTTCAAATTTAAAAGGAGATGAAGTTTCTCAACCACTTTTAAATACAGATGATAAGGGTAAAAAAACATATAAGTTAATTACAGTTACAAACAGAATTGACGAGCACACTGCAGATTATGCTAAAGATTATACTAAAATTAAAGAATTAGCATTAAAAGAAAAGCAGATTAATGCCATCGCAAAATGGTTTGATGCTAAAATTAAAGATACTTATATTAAAATTATTGGAGAGTATAAAGACTGTACTTTTGCTAATAACTGGTTGAAAAAATAAGTTTTAATAAATAAATAAAAAGAGTTAGTTTTATGATTTCATAGAATTAACTCTTTTTAATTTTAAATACATTCATAAATGTCTGACGTAACAGCAATTCACAATTTAGTTCAAAAAAGAAACGAATTAAAAAAAGAGATAGCGAAAATCATTGTAGGGCAGGACGCCGTTGTAGACCAAATTTTACTTTGTATATTTTCTGGAGGCCACGCGCTTTTAATTGGAGTTCCAGGCTTGGCAAAAACCTTAATGATAAATACTTTGTCTCAGGCTTTAGGGCTAGATTTTAAAAGAATTCAGTTTACGCCAGATTTG
Source organism: Flavobacterium tistrianum (assembly GCF_003254545.1). Taxonomy (GTDB): domain Bacteria; phylum Bacteroidota; class Bacteroidia; order Flavobacteriales; family Flavobacteriaceae; genus Flavobacterium; species Flavobacterium tistrianum. The sequence goes on along the minus strand of NZ_QJRH01000062.1, from coordinate 44,602 downwards.
ATGCCTTCTGATATTTTAGGAAGTGAAATTTTGGATGAAAATAGAAACTTCAAATTTATTAAAGGACCAATTTTCTCTAATATTATTCTAGCTGACGAGATAAACAGAACGCCACCAAAAACTCAAGCCGCGTTATTAGAAGCAATGCAAGAGAGATCGGTAACTATTGCAGGACAGCATCATAAATTAGATTTACCTTATTTTGTTTTGGCTACTCAAAATCCTATAGAGCAAGAAGGAACTTACCCGTTGCCAGAAGCTCAGTTAGACCGTTTTATGTTTGCGATTAAATTAGAATATCCAACTTTTGAAGAGGAAGTTCAAGTAGTAAAAAGAACTACTTCTGATGTTAAGACCGAAATTAATCCGCTGTTTAATGCGCAGGAAATTATCGATTTTCAGCATTTAATCCGTAGAATTCCAGTTGCAGATAATGTTATTGAGTATGCTGTAACATTAGTAAGCAAGACACGTCCAGACAATAGTTTGACTAATGATCTCGTAAAGAATTATTTAGACTGGGGGGCAGGGCCAAGAGCTTCGCAAAATTTAATTTTAGCTGCAAAAGCACATGCTGCATTCAACGGAAAATTTTCACCAGATATTGAAGATGTTCAAGCTGTTGCAACAGGTATCTTGAGGCATAGAATTATTAAAAATTATAAAGCTGATGCAGAAGGGATAACTGAAGAAGTTATTATTAAAAAACTAATGTAAGTTTCTAAAATTAGATATTAAAAAATCCTGATAGTAACTATCAGGATTTTTTGTTTTTGGCTAGAATTTAAAATCGATTGATGATCGTTCAAAAAGACATCAAAAAGATCAACTATAACGTTATAATTGCTTATTTAGAAAGGTTCTTCTTGAAAAAAGAGGTAAAAACTTACTTACTTTCTAACATCGAATTTCGACTTTGTTAAAGAAAAGATCTTTAAATGTTAATAATTCATTATTTTAATATAAAACTGATTTTTTGGCAAAAACAAGCAGTGAAAATCGTTTTTTAGCAATAATAATTTTTGAAAAGCCTTGTTCTATTAAATTTTTTTTAATTATCGTGTTTAATGCTTAAATTTGCCTCAAAAAAATAAATCCGCTTTTATTATGAATATTTATCAGGATTACCTTCAAGAAATTGAAGAAAGAAAAAATCAAGGGTTACACCCTAAACCAATCGATGGAGCTGAATTATTAAGCGAAATCATTGCCCAAATTAAAGATGTTGATAACGCATACCGCGAAGATTCTCTTAAGTTTTTTATTTACAATACTTTACCAGGTACTACAAGTGCTGCCGGTGAAAAAGCTAAGTTCCTAAAAGAAATTATTTTAGGTCAATCTGTAGTTAAAGAAATTACTCCAGTTTTTGCTTTTGAATTATTATCACACATGAAGGGTGGACCTTCAATTGAAGTGTTGTTAGATTTGGCTTTAGGAAATGATTCTGCAATTGCTAAACAAGCAGGAGATGTTCTTAAAACACAAGTTTTCCTTTACGATGCTGATACAGATCGTTTGAAAGAAGCTTTCAAAAATGATAATGCAATTGCTAAAGAAATTTTAGAAAGTTATGCGCAAGCTGAATTCTTTACTAAACTTCCAGAAGTAGCTGAAGAAATTAAAGTTGTTACTTATATTGCTGGAGAAGGTGATATCTCTACAGATTTATTATCTCCAGGAAATCAAGCTCACTCACGTTCAGATCGTGAGTTGCACGGAAAATGTATGATTACTCCAGAAGCGCAAAAGGAAATTCAAGCGCTTCAAGCAAAACATCCAGATGCTAGTGTGATGTTAATTGCTGAAAAAGGTACAATGGGAGTTGGTTCTTCTCGTATGTCAGGAGTGAACAACGTAGCACTCTGGACTGGAAAACAAGCTAGCCCATACGTTCCATTCGTAAATATTGCACCAATTGTTGGAGGTACAAATGGTATTTCTCCAATTTTCCTTACTACAGTTGATGTAACTGGAGGTATTGGAATTGACCTTAAAAACTGGGTTAAAAAATTAGATGCAGACGGAAAACCAGTATTGAATGAAAACAACGAGCCAATTCTTGAGCAAGCTTATTCGGTTGCTACAGGAACGGTTTTAACGATCAATACACAAACTAAAAAATTATACAACGGTGATGAGGAATTAATCGACATTTCTAGATCATTTACTCCTCAAAAGAAAGAATTTATTAGAGCTGGAGGATCGTATGCAATTGTATTCGGTAAAAAACTTCAGACTTTCGCAGCTAAAGTATTAGATATTCAAGCTCCTGCAGTATTTGCTCCATCTAAAGAAATTTCTAACGAGGGACAAGGTTTGACTGCAGTTGAAAAAATCTTCAACAAAAATGCTGTTGGTATTGCTCCAGGGAAAGTGTTGCATGCTGGATCTGATGTTCGTGTAGAAGTAAACATTGTAGGTTCTCAAGATACTACAGGTCTTATGACTGCTCAAGAGCTAGAGTCTATGGCGGCTACGGTTATTTCTCCAATTGTTGATGGTGCTTACCAATCTGGTTGTCATACTGCTTCTGTTTGGGATAAAAAAGCTCAGGCTAATATTCCTAAATTAATGAAGTTTATGAACAACTTTGGTCTTATCACGGCTCGTGACCCGAAAGGTGTTTATCACTCAATGACAGACGTAATTCATAAAGTACTTAATGATATTACTGTAGACGAATGGGCAATCATTATTGGTGGTGACTCTCATACAAGAATGTCTAAAGGTGTTGCATTTGGTGCTGACTCAGGAACTGTTGCTCTTGCATTGGCTACAGGAGAGGCATCTATGCCAATTCCGGAATCTGTAAAAGTGACTTTCAAAGGAGATATGAAAGGGTATATGGATTTCCGTGATGTGGTTCACGCTACTCAAGCTCAAATGCTTAAGCAATTTAATGGTGAGAACGTTTTCCAAGGAAGAATTATCGAGGTTCACATCGGAACTCTTACAGCTGACCAAGCGTTTACATTTACAGACTGGACTGCAGAGATGAAAGCTAAAGCTTCTATCTGTATTTCAGAAGACGACACTTTGATCGAATCATTGGAAATTGCTAAAGGCAGAATCCAGATCATGATTGATAAAGGAATGGACAACGAAAGACAAGTTCTTCAAGGATTAATCAATAAAGCAGATAAGAGAATTGCAGAAATTAAATCCGGCGAAAAACCAGCTTTAACTCCAGATGCAAATGCTAAATATTATGCTGAAGTTGTAGTTGACTTGGATCAAATTGCTGAGCCAATGATCGCTGACCCAGACGTTAATAATAAAGACGTTTCTAAACGTTATACTCACGATACTATTAGACCATTATCTTTCTATGGTGGAGAGAAAAAAGTAGATCTTGGATTTATTGGTTCTTGTATGGTTCACAAAGGAGATATGAAAATCTTGGCTCAAATGTTGAAAAACGTTGAAGCACAAACAGGAAAAGTGGAATTTAATGCACCTCTTGTAGTTGCTCCTCCAACTTACAACATTGTTGATGAATTAAAAGCTGAAGGTGACTGGGAAGTTTTACAAAAATACTCAGGTTTCGAATTTGACGATAATGCTCCTAAATCGGCAGCACGTACAGAGTACGAAAACATGTTGTACTTAGAGCGCCCAGGATGTAACCTTTGTATGGGTAACCAAGAAAAAGCTGCTAAAGGAGATACGGTAATGGCAACATCTACTCGTCTTTTCCAAGGTAGAGTTGTAGAAGATGCTGAAGGTAAAAAAGGAGAATCATTGCTTTCTTCTACTCCGGTTGTTGTTCTTTCAACAATCTTAGGTAGAACTCCGACAATTGAAGAATATACTGCAGCAGTAGATGGTATTAACTTAACTAAGTTTGCTCCATCTAACAAACAGTTAGTTATGTAATCAAACGATTATTTAATAATATTTTAAAAGCCTGAGTCATAAAACTCGGGCTTTTTTAGTAATAATTGTTCTATTTTTTGTAACTTGTCATGTTCAAAAAAGAATAATAAAAACAAAAAAATCTATGGCTTTTGATATCGAAATGATTAAAAAAGTGTACGAAAACATGCCGGCGCGAGTTGATAAAGCGCGTGAAATTGTTGGACGTCCGCTTACTTTAACAGAGAAAATTTTATACAATCACCTTTGGGATGGAAATCCCACTAAGGCGTTTGGAAGAGGAATTGATTATGTTGACTTTGCACCAGATCGCGTAGCGTGTCAAGATGCAACAGCGCAAATGGCCTTATTGCAGTTTATGCATGCAGGTAAATCTAAAGTGGCAGTACCTACAACGGTTCATTGTGATCATTTGATTCAGGCAAAAGTTGATGCTGCAACAGATTTGGCTAGAGCAAAAACTCAAAGTAATGAGGTTTTTGATTTCTTGTCGTCAGTTTCTAATAAATATGGAATTGGTTTCTGGAAACCAGGTGCTGGAATTATCCACCAAGTAGTGCTTGAAAATTATGCTTTCCCAGGTGGAATGATGATTGGTACCGATTCTCACACTGTAAATGCAGGTGGTTTAGGAATGGTCGCTATTGGTGTTGGTGGAGCAGATGCTGTAGATGTTATGTCTGGAATGGCTTGGGAACTTAAATTTCCTAAACTAATTGGAGTTAAATTAACTGGTAAATTATCAGGCTGGACAGCTCCAAAAGATGTTATTCTTAAAGTTGCTGGTATACTTACTGTAAAAGGTGGTACTGGAGCAATTGTAGAATATTTTGGGGAAGGTGCAAAAGCAATGTCTTGTACTGGTAAAGGTACTATTTGTAACATGGGAGCTGAAATTGGAGCTACAACTTCGACTTTTGGTTATGATGATTCAATGGGGCGTTACCTTCGTTCTACAAATAGAGCAGATGTTGCAGATGCAGCAGATAAAATCGCTCCTTACTTAACTGGAGATCCAGAAGTATATGCTAATCCAGAAAAATATTTTGATCAAGTAATTGAAATCAACTTATCTACTTTAGAGCCACATTTAAATGGTCCTTTTACACCAGATTTGGCTACTCCGATTTCTAAAATGAAAGAAGAAGCAATCAAAAATAACTGGCCATTACAAGTTCAGTATGGTTTGATCGGATCTTGTACAAACTCATCTTACGAGGATATTTCTCGTGCTGCTTCTTTGGCAAAACAAGTGGCTGCAAAAAACTTAAAAACGAAAGCGAAATTCACGATAACTCCAGGTTCTGAAGTAGTGCGTTCTACAATAGAAAGAGACGGATTTATCGATACTTTTAATAAAATCAATGCCACAGTATTTGCAAATGCATGCGGGCCATGTATTGGTATGTGGGATAGAGAAGGGGCAGAAAAAGAAGAAAGAAACACTATTGTGCACTCTTTCAACCGTAACTTCTCAAAACGTGCCGATGGTAACCCAAATACTTTAGCTTTTGTGGGTTCTCCTGAATTGGTGACGGCTTTGGCTATTGCAGGTGATTTAGGTTTTAATCCGTTAACAGATACATTAATCAACGAAGATGGTGAAGAGGTAATGCTTGAGGAGCCAACAGGTGATGAACTTCCTGCTAAAGGTTTCTACGCTGAAGATCCAGGATTCCAAGCTCCAGCTGAAGACGGATCAAATGTTCAAGTAGTGGTGAATCCAACTTCAGAGCGTTTACAGTTATTAGCTCCTTTTGATGCTTGGGATGGAAAAAATATTACAGGTGCTAAATTACTTATCAAGGCATTTGGTAAATGTACGACTGACCATATTTCTATGGCTGGACCTTGGTTGCGTTTCCGCGGACATTTAGATAACATTTCAAACAATATGCTGATAGGAGCTGTAAATGCTTACAACCAAAAAACAAACTCAGTTAAAAATCAATTGACGGGACAGTATGATGCTGTGCCAGCAGTTGCACGTGCTTACAAAGCAGCTGGAGTTCCATCTATTGTGGTGGGAGATCATAACTATGGTGAAGGTTCTTCTCGTGAGCATGCAGCTATGGAACCACGTTTCTTAGGTGTTAAAGCGGTATTGGTAAAATCTTTTGCTCGTATCCATGAAACGAACCTTAAAAAACAAGGTCTTTTAGGGTTGACTTTTGCAAATGAAGCAGATTATGATAAAATCCAAGAAGATGATACTATTAACTTCTTAGATTTAACAGAATTTGCTCCTGGCAAACCTCTAACATTAGAATTTGTTCACGCAGATGGTACAAAAGATATTATCTTGGCAAACCATACATACAACGAAGGTCAGATTGGTTGGTTTGTTGCAGGTTCTGCATTGAATTTAATTGCTGCTGGAAAAGCTTAATGTTTCATTCGATTATAGTGATAAAAAACGCTCTGTGAAAACAGAGCGTTTTTTTATTATTAATTAACTTTAATTGAATTTTCTTCTAAAGTTTTAACCCGATTTGGTTTTGTTTTTTTAAATTCATCTATTGAAATGCTATAAGTATTTGCAGAAGGAGTTTTAGAATAATCAGTATGGTTATAGCCTCCAATTATATAAAGTTTATCATTATAAAAATGCATAGCAGGAAATTTTAATTCCAACTCAATCTTGTATTCTGCCAGCTGTCTTGTTTTTAATTGATAGGTATAAAGTGCTCCATCTTCGAAAAAATAAATGATATTGTTGTGATAAGTTATTGCCGGTCTTTCTAATCCCGAAAATAATTCGCCTTCAATCTGCCATTTTTGTGTAACTAGATTAAAAGTTTCAATTTCAGGAAGAGAATGTCCATTATATCCTCCAATAAGATATATTTTATCATCAATTAAAATTCCTGTGGTTTCTTTTGCAATTGGCATATTGTCCAGTTCGTACCAATAGCCAGAGCCAATGTTGTATAAGTGTGCTTTGTTGGTAAAAGTTTTTTTGCCGCTCTCAGTCATTTTTACAGAACCACCCATTATAATAATGTTGTCTTTGTAGGTAAAGGAAGCAAAATCTGCAGCTTGATGCGGATTAGTATTGTCGATTTTTATAGTTTGATTGCTGAGATTTAAAACTTCAATCTGATCTTGCAGGTATTCAAATTTTCCATTTGCAGAAATTCTTTTTCCGCCTAAAACGTAAACTGAGTTTTCATATAAATGCACATTGTGATGTGCTCTTTTTATAAATTTTATAGGAGAGTCTTCCCAAGAATCAGCAGTAATGTCATATATTAAAAAATTTCCTTTATAAAATTGAAAAGTCGAATTTCGGCTTAATTCATCTTGAAAATCTTTTAATGTAGGGTCGACTTTTTCTGCGGTAACTTTTTTCCACGAATCAACTTCACGTGATCCATTTCCTCCTATAATATAAATTTTGTCGTTCTTTAAAAATGATCCAAAAGAGAAGATAGGAAATTTTATAGGAGCTAATTTCTTAAAAGCCAGTTTAGATTGTAGTTTTAATTGATGATTGGCATTAATTGTCAATTCAGATAAGTTTTCAACTTGATTGACTAGAAAAATAGTAAATTTTGCTTTCCTTAGATCTTCTAAACGAATTTTTAAGTTAGTAAAACCAATATGAGAGAATTCTAAAATTTCTTCATCTTTAAATTGTGGAATCAGTTTTAAAGAGAATTTTCCGTTTCGATCTGTTATAGTTCCCATTTTGCTTGATAATGCAAATACATTGGTGTTTTCAATAGGAATGCTATCTTTTTTAGAAATTACTTCACCGCTTATATTTTGTGAAATAGAAAAGAAAGGAATTAAGATAAAAAACAAAAGTATTTTTTTTGTCATTTCTTTGGTTTTATCATTAAAAAACTTTTTAAAAATAGATCAATATGTAAAAAACTGCTTTTCAAAAAGTTGGCTCAATTTCTATGCCGAGGCTGTTAACATGAGGTAAATTAATTGTTAAAAATACAGGTTTTTTTACTTTAAAAAGTTAAATTCGCTTTTTAGGCAATATATTTGTCTTTTTTGAGTTGGTATTAATGTATAATATAGAAAAAGTTGTAAAAACTTTAAAAAAGAGAGTATGGTTTACAGGTTAATAATGGTATTGTTTTTTTTCAGTGTTGGAGCATTTGCGCAAGATAATTTTATTAAGCACAAAATTTCACAAGGAGATAATCTTTCTGTTATTGCTAAAAAATATGGGGTAAAAGTAAAAGATATTGCAGATGCGAATCCAAATGCTCCTAAAATATTAAAACTAAACTCTACACTTTTAATTCCAAACAAAAATAAAAACACTGCAAAGACAAAAACTAAAAGTGTTGAAGTCGCAGATAATAATACCTCTTCTATACCTGCTTCTGGCACTCACGAAGTAGCTTCAAAAGAAACGCTTTGGGGAATTTCTAAAAAGTATAATGTTTCTGTCGATGAATTAAAGAAAGCAAATCCATCGCTGGAAACCGAAGGTTTAAAAATAGGACAACAAATAAATATTCCTTCAAATAGCGTAGCTTCAAATATTAATTCGCCAAGCGAAACCCCAGTTAATTCAGAAGTAGTTTCGACAGATGTGGAGTTTTTTAGAGAAGTTAAATCAAAAGAAACAAAATACGGGATATCTAAAGAATACGGCATTACAGTTGCAGAGTTGGAACGTCAGAATCCATCAATTAAAGGTAAAGTGCCTGTTGGATATTTGTTGAAAATTCGTATTCCAAAGGAAAAAGCAGATGCGATTCAGGCTGCAAAGGCTTTACAAGAAACTAATTTACAGACAGATGCTTCATCGGGTCAAATAGCAGAAACATCACCTGAAATTAAAAAAGATTCTTCCTATGTTAGAACAGGAAATTATTCAGAATTGATCGATAGGCTTATAGCAAGTGCAACTGAAAATATCGGGACGCGTTATCGTTCAGGCGGAACAACAAAAGCTGGTTTTGACTGTTCAGGATTGATGTTTTGCACTTTTGGAAATTTTGATATCAAACTGCCAAGAAGTTCGATAGAACAATCTAGAATAGGAACAAAAGTAGCTTCGGACGAAGCGCAAAAAGGAGATTTAATTTTCTTTAGAACAAACGGTAGACGCCATATAAACCACGTAGGTATGGTTGTTGAAAATGTTGATGGTGAGATTAAATTTGTACATTCATCTACTCATGGCGGTGTGATGATTTCTTCAACAAAAGAACCATATTATACAAGAGCTTTTTCTCAAGTAAACCGCATTTTGAATTAAACTGAAAGAAAAGCATTTTTCAATATTTCTAATCTAAAAGGTTTGTTCCAGAAATCAGTCACGTATTTATTTTCTGTTACCTTTTTGATTTCATCACTATCTAAAGTAGAAGAAAGCACAAAAATTTCAATTTTTTCTTTTACTTCTTCAGGAAGTCTATCAAACTCTTCCAAAAATTCAAAACCATTCATAACAGGCATTTGAATGTCTAAAAGAATGATCAATGGATTTTGATTTTGGTTTTTTACAATCCAGTTCATACCTTCTTTTCCATTATTAGCAATATAAACAGGATTAATATCAAGCCCTTTTTTCAATAGCTTTTTAGTGACAAATTGATCTATCAAATTGTCTTCTATAATTATAAATTGAGATTTATACGGCATACGAATTTGGTATTGTTACTATAAATTTACTTCCAACACTACTTTCTGAAAAAACAGAAATATCTCCTCTAATATTTTCAACTGCTTCTTTTACGATATATAAACCTAAGCCAGAACCTTTGTTTTTGTTTGTTCCAAAATACATATCAAAAATATTAGCTTTATAATCGTCATGAATTCCGATTCCGTTATCTGTCACTTCAAGCTTGTTTAAGCCTTCACTGAAATAAGTTTTTATCGTAATAAACATTTCTGGCTTATTGCAATCTGCATACTTAATAGCATTTGAAAGCAGATTGTTGATAATAATTTTTAAACGAAGACCATCACTTTCAATATGATCGATCAATAGTTCTTGTGTGAATTTAATTCTATTCGCATTTTCAATATGCATTAATTGTAGAATAGCTTCATTGCACAATTCTTTCAGGCTCACAGGCTCCATTATTATTTGTTTTCTTTTGTTTTTGGAGTAATCAATGATATCGCTAATAAACTGATCTTGTCTTGCTAGGCTCTGATGCATCATTTGCAAATAATTTCGAACTTGTTCCACATCATCTTCTAATGCTGTTATCTCGATAAGGCCTTTTAATGATGTAATAGGAGATCTTAAATCGTGTGATGCGCTGTAAACAAATCGGTCCAATTCGCGATTTACGATAACAAGATTTTCGTTTTTCACTTCAATTTCTTTTTTCGAAACCAATAGCCTTTTTACCATTATAGAATAATAAAGACAAACACTGCAAACTATAACCAGAATGAAAAAGATATTTGTAATAATTAATAAATCCTTTATTTTTCGAGTTCCTTCCCCTAATGTGTTTGAAAAATTACGTTCGTTAATTGTTAATCGATCGCTTATTGCGCTTATTTCTTTTAAATATTTTTTCTGATCTTCGGCGGTTAATATATTGTGTTCGATTTTGGCGTTAATCTGCTGGCCAATTACAAACAAATCAAAAATTAATTTATCTCCTTGTCCCCATTCATTTATGGCTTTAGCCAAAAAGTCTACATTTTTAAAATTTTCAAATAGCCATATAATATCATCTAAATCATCTTCATTGTTTCGCCCAGTTAAAAATCCTTTTCTGGCAATTTCGTTGTCTCCGGCTTTCAAGAGCGTAACCCTTGCAATACCATCTCCTTGAGGAACTTTTAATTCTTCAAGATATAATTTCCATTGAGCGTGGTTTTTGGTAAATAAATAGGTTATTAAATGTCTAGATGCATCTTTTTGCCCTTTCGAATAATGCGATTCTCCATTTACGTAAGCTCTATTGGCTGATAAGATTTTAATAGTGAAAAAATTGATGCATATTAATAATGCACATGAAATGAATACTATTAAAATAAGAATGAAAACATTTGGAAAACGAAAATTTTTTAAAGCTTGCAATTTAGACATAATCTTAAAATTAGTAGGTTGATAAAATGTGCCTGTTTTGCGTGTTTTGCAAGTATGAATAAAAAGTTATGGAGGAATTTAATTCATATTTTCGTTAAACACTTGTTAATGTATTTTGCTATTTATAAAGGATTGCAAAATCATTCTCTCAAATATAATAAAATTTATCTTATGATTTTAGCAAAAAAGATACTATCTAAACAAAAATATTTTTATTTCAATTGTTTTTGTTTAAGTGTTTGTTGGTTAATTTGTTGTGTTTTTTTTAGTGGTATTTTTGTCTTATTTTAAAACTAAGGAAATGAGTTCTTAATTCCATTTTAGAAGAAAAAATAAAATATAGAGTGAGTTAAAATGGAAAATAAAAAACCTTGTTTTTGTTTAAGGTTTTGTTATTTGTGAACTTGAATCGTTTGATTAAAATTTAGCATAAATAATCAATCTTCTAAAGGCGTAAATAGACGGTACTCTAGGAAAATAAGCGTATATTCTTTTTTTGAATTCGGTTGTCAATGCTATAAATTCTTGTTTTCCTAATCTTTCTTGATAAACTGTCAGCGCAGAACCTGAAATGAAGTCGAAAAAATCATCCTTTTTATGAGAAATTATAGGGTAAACTTTTTCATATAAAACCAAATCTGTACCGCCATTTTCGAACAGGATTTTTGCATATTCATCTAAAGTCAATACTGGAGAAGGGCGCGACCAATTTTTCAGATACGTTGCAAAAGGTTCTTCTTGAACAAGTTTTAAAAGTATTTTGTTCAAAATATTTTCATTTTGCTGTGGCATCTGAACCGCAAGCTGTCCACCTGGGTTTATATGAGAGATAATTTTTGGAAAAAGTTCGTTATGATTATCAACCCATTGCAAAGCAGCATTGGAAAAAATCAAATCCCATTTGGTTTCATCTTCAATCTGCTCTAAAATTGTTTTTTCTTTAAATTCAAGATTTTCTTGTATAAGAGCTTTTGCTAGCATTTCGGCAGAATTATCAATACCAAGAACAAACGGATTAGTTAGTTTTTGATGCAATTTTTGGGTAAGTTCACCCGTTCCGCATCCGAGATCTAAGACTTTTAGATTAGGTTTATCAATAATATGACTTGTTAGATCATCAAAAGGTTTAGAACGTTCTTCTTTAAATTCGTTGTATTTTTTTGGATCCCAAGTCATGATATTGTTTTTCTTTTAAAATTAAGGAAAATTTCTTTTGCTTCAAAAGAAAGATATAGTTCATCTCATTTAGCTTGAAAGCTAATATGTTTATTAAGAATCTCTAGTCAAGTTCATGCCAAAAATGACCACAACCATTTTTGCATTCTGTATTTCTTCTTTCTGTATCTGTAATTTTAAAAATCCAAAGTAAAGAGACTATTACTTTTTTATTTTCATTTTTGGGCAATGAAGCCAATTTATTGAAAGCAATTTTAGTGGAAAAACTTTTTAAGATTACAATTGGCGTATAAGTTGGTTTTAGAGGAATAGTATTTATTGCTCTTTGATAAGTTTCTGAATTATAATCGGTTTTATTTGGAATAGAGTTTAAAATATAAACTTGAAGTGTTCTAAAAATCTCGTCAAAACTATGCTTAGCCAAAAGTAGTTCTAAACCAATATTGAAATCCATTTTGTCTTGAGCAATTTTATTGATTATTTCTTCCATTTTTTCCGAGTTCTTTATTTTTCATTAGGCAATTCCTAGAAAATGAAATATATAAAAGTTAAAAATTATTTTAAAGTTCCCTGATAAGTTTTTCTGTAATAGAAATGGATAGATTACAGGTAATCTAAGGTTAATTTATTGCTGTTTTTAAATGCGATAGACATTGGATCAGGAAAAATGTTGTATTTATTTAAATTAATATCATCACAAATGTTTTTAACCAATGTTGCAGGGGAGATTTTATCAAGTTCTACATCTGCGGACATTTTTGAGTCAATATATCCAGGATATATTCCAAAAACTTTAATGTTGTATTGATCTAAATCTTCTCTTATCGATTGAGTAAAAACATGTGTTGCCATTTTGAAACATCTCGCATTAATAACTCGTCAATGAAAGCTTTGCCTATGTCGCCACCAGCTCCCGTTAAAAGCACAACAGCATTCTTAAATGAATTCATAATATTTTACTTTAAAATAATTGAGTAAAAATACTACAAAAAATAACTATGCTCGAGGTTTTAGGGAAAATTATATAAAAGAATTGTAAATGCTGAAATCTCAAATATAAAATCTCAATATTAATGAATCGGAAAAAAGTATATCTTTAGCCAACCTAAAACCAATAAAAATGCAAGAAAACAACCAAGAACATTTTAAAAGAGAACTCGGACTCTTAGACGGAACCATGCTTGTGGTTGGCTCTATGATCGGATCCGGGATATTTATTGTAAGCGCCGATATCGCCAGACAAGTAGGTTCAGCAGGATGGCTTACCTTAATTTGGCTTTTGTCAGGATTTATTACAGTTGTCGCAGCTGTTAGTTACGGCGAATTGAGCGCCATGTTTCCAAAAGCAGGTGGGCAATATGTTTACCTGAAAGAAGCTTACAACAAACTGATTGCCTTTTTGTATGGCTGGAGTTTTTTCGCAGTTATTCAGACTGGAACGATTGCAGCTGTAGGAGTGGCTTTTTCTAAATTTGCTGCTTATTTGTATGAACCTCTGAGTGATGAAAATATTCTTTACGAACTTGGAGCTTTTAAACTGAATGCTGCTCAGCTCGTTTCGATTTTGACCATTATCATCTTAACTTTTATAAATAGTCGTGGTGTAAAAAACGGAAAAATTCTGCAGACCGTTTTAACAATAATTAAAATTTTATCGCTACTTGGCTTAGTCGTTTTTGGATTAACGCTTGCTGCAAAAGCTTCAATTTGGGATGCAAACTGGGCTGACGGATGGAGCACAAGAACATTTGACAAAGAAAGCGGATCATGGTTGCCAATTAGCGGAACTGCTTTGATTTCTGGAATTTCCGCAGCAATGGTTGGATCATTATTCTCTAGCGATGCTTGGAACGGTGTGACTTTTATTGCAGGCGAAATTAAAAATCCGAAGCGAAATGTCGGTCTAAGTTTGTTTCTAGGAACTTTTATAGTAACCTCTCTTTATGTTGTGACAAATCTTATGTATTTGGCTGTCGTTCCGTTTGATGAAATAGCAACAGCAAAATTTGATCGTGTTGCAGTTGTGGCATCAGATTATATTTTTGGAAATATCGGAGCACTGATTATCGCAATTATGATTATGATTTCGACTTTTGCCTGCAACAACGGATTAATTATGGCGGGCGCGAGGGTATATTATACGATGGCTAAAGATGGTTTATTTTTCAAAAAAGCAGCTGTTTTAAATAGTTCGAGTGTTCCTGCTTGGGCACTTTGGGCGCAGTGTATTTGGGCTTCGGCTTTGTGCTTGACGGGGAAATACGGCGACTTGCTTGATTTTGTAATTATCATTGTATTGATTTTTTACATCCTGACCATCTACGGAATTTTTATTCTAAGAAAAAAGATGCCAGATGCAGAAAGACCTTATAAAGCATTTGGATATCCATTTTTACCAATGTTGTATATTGTTGTAGCATCAGCGATTTGCATTTCGTTATTAATTACAAAATTCTCAACCTGTGGCTGGGGAGTATTAATTATGTTAACTGGAATTCCTGTTTATTATTTAACAAAACCAGCTGAATAATATTTTAGTTTCAATTGAAACAAAAAAAGCATCTTGATTTTCAAGATGCTTTTTTTATGTCTTATAGGTTTTAAGAATTAGATAAATCATTGGTAATTCTTTCTTCGGTAGGTCTTAAATAAATAAGATAAACAATGAGAAGTATTCCGAATAGGATAAATTCGGGTTTTATAAATAATATCAAAAAGGCGGCGCCTTCAAGAACGGCCCATCGCATAATAGAAGCAGTTTGGTAAACAGGAAGTTTGTCTTCGAGTTTTAGTTTCGGGTCAATCTGTTTTAATTGTGCCTTAAATAATATGCTGCTTAACACAAAGGCAAGAACTGGAATAATAAGATATAATATTGAATTAGAATCAATAGCAGGAATATTTAGTGTTTCTAATGAAATATCTCCTACAATGAAATACGCGATAATTGTTCCGGCGCAAATGCCAAAATGGATGATTTGTAAAGTTCTGATTTTTTCATTCATAATTTGGTTTAGATTTGAGGTTGATTATGCAAGTTAATGCTAATTATTTTTAAATAAACAAATTAAGGTCTTGATTTTAGCAAATGATATAAGTGCAAACAAAAAAAAGACACTAAAATTAGTGTCTTTTAAATGTAAATAATCGTTGTAAACTCGAGTTATAGTGTAACTGGTTCATCAACAGATTTTATAGTTGAATTAATAATAGACAAAGTAAGTGGATCGTTTTCTCCAGAGAAGAAAGCTTCCAGAATTTCCTGGAATATCGGATTTGCATTTTCTACTAAAGAAAACAAAGTCATGCAAGAACGCAATTTTCGGGCATCTAAATCACCAAAAATTCCATCAGCCGATTTCATTTTAAAGGTTAATAGCAATTCTGAAATTTCAATTAAATGTTTTCCTAAAATAGGATGTTCCAAATAATCTGAAGCTTCTTTTAAATCATTAATGGCATAAAGATTTGCTGTATCGCTTTTACCCAATCCTTTAATTTGAGGAAAAATAAACCACATCCAGTGCGTCTCTTTTTTCCCTTTTCCTATTTCAGAAAGAGCAGTAAGATAAAGTTTGTTTTGTGCATCTAGGAAGCGCGCTAAATCGTTGTTTGAATAAGCCATTGCGGTATTATATTTTTTTAAAAGGTTGCAAAAATAGTAAAAAAGGAAGGTTCAGCCTAATAAAACGTTCATACAATCAGTATTTTAACTTTTTTCGACAGAATTTTCTTCGTCAAGATTGAGCTAATAAATCAGCTAGTTTTTAGTTCTGAATGCATTACGTATTACGCTGCGTTTGCCTAAAAGTTAAATTTATTCTAGGTAAAACTTTTCGTGCTGTTTTGGGCACATGATGCTGCCAAAAACTATTGGTAGTCCCCGCCATGAGTAAGAAAGAACCATGATGAAGCGGAATTTCAACTAGCGGAATATCCTTTCTGAATTTATGGCGAAGTTTAAACATTCGGGTTTCTCCAAAAGTAACTGAAGCTATAATCGGATCTTTACCGCACTTGTCTTCTCGGTCGCTGTGCCAGCCTACGCCATCTTTTCCGTTTCGGTATAAATTTAACAGAAGACTGTTAAAATCGAGCTGAGTTTCTTTCTCCACACGACTTCTGATTTTTAATAATTCATAGGTCCAGTCAGGTCCGTTTGGATCTGCTCCTTCGTTGTCTTTATCTTCGTACCACGCAATCATTCTAGGAACGGTATAGGTTTTATCATAAATTTCCATTTCATATTCTCTCCATTTGGTTTTGCGTAGTATTCTTTCATAAAAAGAATCCGATTCTTCTTTGCTAAAAAAGTTCTCAATCAGAATTAGTTCGCAATCCGGAAGATCAAATATTTTTTTACCTCCATGTCCAGTGGTAAATAATTCGGTGTCGGTAAATAGTGTCATAATTTTGATTTTTTACAGCTCTATTTTTTTCTAATTTGATTTTAGACTAAGAAATGCTTTTTAAAGAATACTTTTCTAGGATGCTTTTCTGCATAAGAAAAAATCAACTGTTCAATATATTGATTGCTTTTATAAGGTGTGACATAGTTTTTTACTTCTGAAGGTTCGTGAATCGAAACATCTGAAGGAAGATATCCCATACCATAAAAATGCCCGTTTTCAATCCAAATGCAGCTGCGTTCTTCTTTTGATTTTCCTTTGTCAATTATGGCAAAAGAAGGTCTGTTGTTTAAGAGATAATCAATCGCATTGTCGACTTGTGCATTATGCATTATAGCATCGGGTAGACTTTGTAAATTATTATTGTAGAAAAATTCTCCTTCCTCAGATTTTGAATATTTGCAGAAACGATGATCAATTTCAAAACGTTCGGCAAGGTCTCGAAGTAAATTGATGCCTTCATGCAAACTGCTAAATTCATGAATGCAGACTTGAAACTTGCTTACTTTACCTATGGCAAGATATTTATAGCCATTTCGGGCTTCATATTGGTAAATGCCAAATTTGGCTTCAAATCGTTTTAAAGCTCTATTATAAGTAGGCCAAAGTTTTTTGATTTCTGTACATTCTAAAAGAAGTGCCATTAATTCGGTAGCGCAGACTTCAAAAGAAATTCCGTGAATATCTCTTAAAAAATGCTGTCTCTGCGGATTGATATTGTTCCCTGTAAAATGTGATGTTACTCGTTTTTTTAAATTAATTGCCTTTCCAACATAAATCACTTTTTTCGCCTGATTATAAAAATAATAAACGCCTGGTTTGTCTGGCAGATTATTAAAATCATCTGGCGGAAGATTAGGAGGCAGGCGCTGATCTTGTGCTGTTTTTTTGATCATTTTTTCAATTTCCCCAGCATCATCCCATTCCAATAAAAGAGAAAATAATAGGGCAGTAGCATCTGCATCTCCACCGGCACGGTGTCTATTTTCTAAATTGATATTCAAAGAATTGCAAAGATTTCCTAAACTATAAGATCCTAAACCAGGTTTGATTTTTCTGGCAGCGCGAACCGTACAAAGTTTTTTGGCCGACCATTTAAAACCTGCTTGCTCTAATTGATGATGAACGAATGAATAATCGAAATTGACATTATGAGCAACGAAAATACGATCAGTAAGCATTTCGAGAACTTTCTCAGAAATGTCATCAAAGATTGGTGCATTGGCTACCATTTCGTTATTAATGCCCGTTAATCCAAAAATAGAAGGAGGAATGTCCTGTTCAGGATTTACCAGTGTTTCATAACGATCCAGTACATTTTTACCATCATGAATAATGATCGCAATTTCTGTAATGCGACTTCCACTGGCATTTCCGCCTGTGGTTTCAATATCGACTATAGCATATTCTGTATTTTTCATCTTTATATAACGTAAGTTCTTCTTTAGTTATTTAATTTTTTAACATACATTAGAGTCTGGCTCATTTTTATTCTTTGTTTTTTAATCTCGCAAAGGCGCAGAGTCGCAAAGTTTTATTTAAAAACTTAAAAAGAAAAAACTTTGCGTCTTCGCGCCTTTGCGAGCAATTTTTTTCATCGCTTAAGAATTAAACTTCATTCGATGTCTCGGAAGATTAATTTCATGTCCCTGCGGATAAGGCGCTCGATGTGTCAAACTAACATCTTCCTTTATCTGACTTTGTGTTCTGTACTGATCTTTAGAATCCATGTAACGCGGATCTGGAATAAAAGGCATTTTGGCCATTTTGAGAATCGTGATGGTAGGAAAGTGGTAATCAACCTCAACATTTCCTAACAAAAGATAACAGCCTCCGCCCTGAAATGGATATTTTTCTAAACTATCAGGAAAATGAGCTGTATCAAAATAAGTGCCTTCGTGATCAATCCAAGTTCCAAAATACATGGTTCCTTTTTTGGTCGGAACGTGCTTTCTGGAAATGAGATAAGCCAGCATTCTAACTTGTTTTTTATGATATTTCACTAAATCTTTTGCCATGATATCTCCGCGGTGTTTGGTCTGTAAAAGATCAAAAACAGTGCATGAAACTGGAAAACTTAAAAGTTCAATTTCGTCAAAAGCATCTTCAAAAACAGAGCGTTCCAATGTTGGAAGTTTATATTCTTTGACGGGTTCCTGTAAAAGTTTTAGATTTCTATTTTCGGGCTTAAAATTGTTTAAAAGTAAACTAGCACTAATTAAAAGCTGGTTTTTTGTTTTTCCTGTAAAACGAAATGCACCAATGAAAATCAGAACTTTAACGCCTTCAATTCCTATTGGAATCCGATTTATGAAATCTTCCAAAGAAAGATATTCGCCATTTTTTTCTCTTTCCGATTCGATTAAATGTGCAATTTTGGATTCCAGACTTTGGATGAGCATAAAACCAAGATAAATATCAGTGCCATACAAAGTGGTCTGATATTCGCTTTTATTCACACACGGATTATGAATTGTTCCGCCAGACATGCGCGCTTCGTGTACATAAACTTCGGTTCTGTAAAATCCGCCTTGATTGTTGATAACCGCCGTCATAAATTCAACAGGAAAATTAACTTTCAGATACAAGCTCTGATAGCTTTCAACCGCATAAGAGGCCGAATGTGCTTTGCAAAAAGAATATCCTGCGAAAGATTCGATCTGACGATAAATTTCCTGGCTTAACGTCAATGGATGTCCTTTTTGAGCACAACTGGCAAAGAAATTATCTTTTACTTTCTGTAAAGCTTCAAGAGATCTCCCTTTTCCAGACATGGCGCGGCGGAGAATATCGCCGTCAGGAGCGGGAAGTCCGCCGTAATGTTGGGCGATTTTAATCACATCTTCCTGATATACCATAATACCATACGTTTCGCCAAGATGTTCTCTGAAAACTTCATGAAAATATTCAAACTGGGTTGGATTATTATGACGAAAAATATACTCTTTCATCATTCCTGATTGTGCAACTCCAGGACGAATAATGGAAGATGCAGCGACAAGAATTTTATAATTGTCACAATTCAGTCGGCGTAATAATCCACGCATAGCAGGGCTTTCGATATAAAAACAGCCAATTGTATCTCCTTTTGCTAAATAAGAATTGCAAACGGCTTCATCTTTAGAAATTGAAGTGTCACGGATATTCACTTTTATTCCTCGGTTTTTGGCAATCAATTTTACGCTGTCATCAATATGTCCGATACCGCGTTGACTTAGAATATCAAATTTGTCAAAACCAATTTCTTCTGCAATATGCATATCAAAAAGTACAATTGGAAAGCCTTTTGGAGGCATTTCCAGAGGCGTGTAATTCGTGATTGGTTCTTCAGAAATCAAAATTCCACACGCATGCATACTGCGTTGATTGGGATATTTTCCCATCATTTGTCCGTATTCTTGAACCAATTTTACAATTTTATTGGTTGGATGAAGTTCTTCTGGATTTTTTGCCAGAAGATCTAATTCTTCTTTAGGAAGACCAAAAACTTTTCCGACTTCCCTAAAAATAGAACGGTATTTGAACTCGACGTTTGTACCGCAAAAAGCAACATGATCTTTACCGTATTTTTCGAAGATATATTCCAAAATGGTATTACGTTCCTGCCAACTCCAATCGATATCAAAATCCGGCGGTGTTTTTCGGTTGAGGTTTAGAAAACGTTCAAAATACAAATCAAGTTCGATAGGGCAGATATCTGTAATTCCCAAACAATAAGCGATGATACTGTTGGCACCGCTTCCACGACCAATGTGCATAAAACCTTGGCTATTGCTATATTGAATAATATCCCAAGTAATTAAAAAATAACCGCTGAATTCTAATTCGTCAATTACTTTTAATTCTTTTTCTACGCGAGCTTTTGCTTCAATATTTTTGTTTCCGTAACGTTTTTCAAATCCTTCCCATGCCAATTCGGTCAGTTTTTCTAAATCTTGCTGACGGTTTTCAGTATAGAACTTTTTATTTCTTTTAACTGAAAAGTCATATTGAAAATTACAATCGTCAATAATGCGCTGTGTATTTAAAATAATTTCAGGATATTTTTCATAAAAAGGCAGAACTGATTCTACAGGTTTCATTACATCAGAAACTTTGCAGTAATCTGCTTCTGTAAGTTTCGATAGAATAATATTCGTATCAATAGCACGAAGCACTTTATGCAGATTGTATTCTTTTTTATTTCTAAAAGTTACAGGCTGTAAAATCACCATTTTGGAGATTTTATTTTTATGTTTTGAAGTCAGAAGACTTGAAACTTCTTCAGGACGAACTCCGATAAATTCATTTTTATGAAGTGTTTCTGGAGCATTCTCCAAAGTATAAATCACAAAAACCGATTTGAATTCAGGAGCTCGTAAAGGCAGAATTTCTCCGCTGAAATTATATTCCGTTAAAAAACGATTCATTTCAGCTAGTCCTTCTGAATTTTTAGCCAGACCAATATATCGGAATTCATGATTGCATCGAAATTCCATTCCAATCAAAGGTTTGATTCCTTCTGCTTGGCAAGCTTTTATAAAATCATAAATTCCTGTTACAGTATTAATATCCGTTAATGCCAGTGCTTTTATACCATACAAAACAGCTTCGTCAATCAATTCCTTAAGCGGAATCGTGCCGTAGCGTAATGAATGATAAGAATGACAATTGAGATACATTATTTCTTGCGTTTTAAAATTTCGTCTTTAGTATTGGGTTTAAAGTGCGCCCCGGCACAGCGCATTACGGCATCAAAACCATAACGGCTTTTCATTTTATCCATAGCAGCATAAAGCGAAAGCATTTCCTGAGTGTCTTCAAAAAGATCAATTTGATACGTTCCGCGCACCAATCCGCTAAAGCGAACACCAATCAAGCGCAGACGCATACGACGCTGATAGACTTTCTCAAAAAGTTCTATTACATTTTTGGTCAGAACATGATCTGCAGAAGTATAGGCAACTCGACATTGTTTGGTTTCGGTATCAAAATTGGCATAACGAATTTTGACCGTAACAGTCGAAGTTAGCCATTGTTCGGCACGAAGCTGAAACGCCAGCTTTTCGACCATTCCTAATAATATTCTTCTCAGTTTTGCAAGATCAATGGTGTCTTGCGAAAAAGTCGTTTCGGTCGAAATTGATTTTCTTTCTGTATAAGGTTCAACAGGAGTGTGATCGATTCCGTGGGCTTTTTTCCAAAGTTCTAAACCATTTTTGCCAATCATCTGCTGTAATACCTCAGCGGGCATTTCTGCCAAAGTCTGAATTTTACGAACACCAATTCGAGACAAAAGCTGAAAAGTTACGGCACCCACCATTGGGATTTTTTGAATCGAAAGCGGATTCAAAAAGTTCTGCACTTCTTGTTCTGGAATTTGAAGATTGCCAACAGGTTTGCCTTCGCCTGTAGCGATTTTAGAAACCGTTTTATTGATGGATAATGAAAAACTAATGGGCAGCCCAGTTTCTTTAATCACTTTTTGCGCCAATTCATTGGTCCATTTATAACTGCCATGAAATTTGTCCATTCCAGTAATGTCCATATAAAATTCATCAATGCTGGCTTTTTCTAAAACGGGTGCTTTTTCCTGAAGAATTTCGGTTACATCATGAGACAGTTGAGAATACAATTCCATGTCGCCTTTCATGACTTTTGCATCTGGACAAAGTTTCAATGCCATACGAATTGGCATCGCAGAACGCACTCCATATTTGCGCGCTTCATACGAACAAGATGCCACAACACCACGGTCTCCGCCACCTATAATAAGCGGAATCCCATTGAGTTCAGAGTTGGTGCGTCTTTCGCAGGATACAAAAAAAGTATCCAAATCCATATGTACAATTGCCCGTGCCATTTTTCCTTTTGTTTTTGTATGAAACAAAATTAGTACAGATTAGAACATTTTATGTATATTTGCTGTTCCAAATTATAACAAATTTATTATGTCCTTATTTTCAGACAACATCAGAGCATTAAGGGTTAAGCATAAAATATCACAAGAGAAATTAGCTGAAAACCTTAGCATTACCAGAGGAAGATACGTGAAATACGAAGATGGAACTTCGGAAGCGCCGTATGATATTCTAAAGAAGATTGCATTATATTTTCATATGAGTATTGACTTGATATTATCTGTCGATATACGTAAAATTGATGTGCAAAATTTGATAAAACTAGAAGGCAATCGACTTATTTTACCGATTCAAGTGGATAGTTTTGGAGAAAATTATATCGAAATTGTATCTCAAAAAGCAAAAGCAGGTTATCTAAATGGATATGCTGATCCAGAATATATTGAAAGTTTACAGCAGATTACACTTCCGTTTTTAGGGCCTGGAAAACATCGCGGATTTCCCGTTGAAGGGGATTCAATGCCTCCACACGAAGATGGCTCTATTATTATTGGTCGTTACGTAGAAAAGCTGGGAGAGGTGATGGACGGCAAAACCTATATTCTTATTACTAAGAATGAAGGAATGGTGTATAAGCGTCTCAATAAAAACAAAAAAAACTCTTTGGTTTTAGAATCTGACAACAGCTTTTATCCAAATTATGAAGTGAAAGCTTCTGATATTTTGGAAATATGGGAATACGAATGTAATATCGGCCGCTCTGATAAAAAACAAGAAACGACAGAAACGGGTGCAATGAAAGATTTGCTTTTAGAATTGAAAAGAGAAGTTCGAGAGATTAAGAATAATACTTCGAATACTTAGGTTATAGCCACAGATTTTACAGATTAAAGAGATTTTTATTCGCCACGAATTCACGAATTTTAATTTAAAATAATTCGTGAATTCGTGGCGAATAAATTTATACAAAGCCATTCAAAAATCCTTTTAATCTGTGAATCCCGATAGCTATCGGGAGTGGCTTTAAAAAACCTTAGCAAATCCTAAACCATATTGTTGACCATTATAAAAAGGCATTATCATAGAAGTAGATTTATTTTCGGCTGATGATTTAAATAACTTTTTAGTAATATACGGATTGATCCAATACGCAATTTTAGTACTTAAAATCCCGATTCCAGCTCCAGCAGCAACATCAGTCAGCCAGTGGCGATTATTGTAAATTCTGAAAAGTCCGGTTCCAGTTGCAACGGCATAACCTGCAATTCCGTACCAAATCGATTTATCTTTATATTCTTGATATAAAAATTCGGCTCCTGCAAAAGCAGTTGCAGTATGTCCAGAAGGGAAGGAGTTGTTCGAACTTCCATCAGGTCTTTCTTCATGCACAATCGATTTTAAGCTTAAAACCGTCGTTGCCATAATAATATACGAAGTTGCAAATATGACCGAACGATTACGCATGTTATTTTTTCCCTCTACTCCAAAAGCATTCAAAGCATAAACAGATGCTGCAGGTGCATATTGAGAGAAGTCATCAATTGTGATTTTTTCGTCAATATCTTCTTTAACTTCGTCCCTTATTTGGTGATTAAAACTTAAAAGTTGATCATTTCCAATTCCAATTACGCCGTACCCAATCAAAACTGATGGAATAATTAGTTGTTTGTAATTGAATTTCAAATTATTTGACGTGCTGTCAATTTTTGTAATAGAATCATTTTGCTGCGCATTAGCAGAAAAGAATCCGAATAGAAATAGAAGGAAAATCGCTTTGTAGAACATTTTTTGGGTTGTTATATTTTACAAATTAACGAATGTTTTGAACCTAGTATTTTGTACTTAATTGAACCTTAAGTGAATATTAATTAAAGGCAAAATTCAATTATAAATATATAATATTTTTTTAAATTTTATAAGAATTATTTTATTTTTTTTAGACTTTTAATGTAAACCAAAACGTACTTCCTAATCCTAAATTACTTTCTACACCAACGCTCCCATTTTGTGCTTCAATAAACTCTTTGCTAATTGCTAATCCCAATCCTGTTCCAGATTTTTGACTTCCTGGAACTTGAAAATATTTATCGAAAACCCTGTCTTTATATCTTGCATCAATTCCTTTTCCAGTGTCGATAACCTGAAAAACCATTTGATTATTTTCTTCTTTTAATTTAATGAGAACCGTACTTTTTTCAGACGAATATCTAATGGCATTCGATAAATAGTTAATCAAAACCCAGCCTGTTTTTTCTGCATCGGCTTTTACATTTTTGAGGTTTTCGTCGGCATCAACAACCAACTGAATCTGTTTTTGATCGGCTTGGACTTTTACAGCTTCTACAGCATATTTCACAATTTCGTGCGGATTGCTTTTGCCAATATTCAGCTGAATATTTCCAGTTTCCAATTGGGATAAATTGAGTAATTCGCCTGTAATTTTCAACAATCGCTGACTGTCATCTTTTATGCTTTCAACCAATTGTTTCTGGTCGTCGTTCATATCACCCGTTTTTCCATTTTCAAGCAATTGTAGACTTAGTTTTATTGAAGCAATTGGTGTTTTTAATTCGTGCGAAACTGTAGCAATGAAATTCGTTTTAGCAAAATCCAATTCCTTAAAAAGCGTAATATTTCGCAGGATAATCACATCACCAATATTAATTTCTTTTTCTTCGCCAGTTGGCGTTATGGTTATGTTGTGAATCTCTTTTTCGAAATAACTTTCTTTTCCATGAGCAAAAATTTTGAGAGGCTGTTTTTTCGGAGTTTCACTTTCTTTCAGAATCAAAGAACGAATCAAATCATTAGAAACGGCTAATTCTGAAGCAAGTTTTCCAATAATATCTTCCGATTTAAGACCAATAATTTTCAGCGCTTCATCATTCACAAACAAAACAATTCCTTCATTATCCAAACCAATAATCGGGTCGTTCATATTATTGATCAGAGTTTCCAGTCGTTTCTTTTCAAAAAGAAGCTTATAAACATTGCTGTCATGATATTCTTCGAGTTTTTGAGCCATCGTATTGAACGATTTTGCCAAATCTCCAAATTCGCTATGACTAGTAAAATGAACACGCTCTGAATAGTTTTTATTGGCAATTTCCTTAATACTCAGCGTTAATTCCCTTATTGGATTCGCAATATTATTAGGCAGATTTACCAATAAATTAAACGCAATCAGAAAGCATAAACTTCCTACAATGGCAATTGATAAATTGGCCGTTTCAGCTGAATGTTTAGCAATGTCACTTTTCTGTTTTATAGCATCCAGATTTAGCTTCATAATCGCAAAAATATCTTGACGAATCTGTGTTTTTACAGTTTCGTCGTTGTTGTTTTTGTCTAAAAGGGCAAAACTGGCCTTAAGCTTTTCAGTAGCTTGTTTTTCGCCTGGTTCCGTAATATTTTGAGTCTGCTTTTCGAGATTTTCTTCAAAACTTCGAATCGTTTCTTTTGAACCCGATTTCATTTCGTCCAAAGCCAAAATCATATTTCTGGAATATTCCAGCGTATTGTAATTGGATTTCAAAATATTCTCAGTGTCCTGCTTAATCAAAAAAACAGAATAAGCACTCACTAACGAGAGAATGATGATCATTAAAAATAATAATCCAACACCCAGATTCAATTTGGTTTTAATTCTCATATTTTATTTTTTGTGTAAAACGCTGTTTGTGAAATGTAAAATGTGAGATGTGAAATGAAAAATAACATCTAACATTTTACAAATAACATTTCACGATAATATTACAAGATCAACATTTGACAAAGACAATTTGTTTAGCAAACGTCTAAAAATTGTTGTAGACAAAATTACTTTAAACAAATTAAAATGTGGTTTTCCAATACACACAGTTGTAATTTGTTTTTCTTCTACCGTTGTCAAAATAGCATCTGTAATATTTGAATTTTCCAATTTAATAACCTCAGCGCCCAATTGCACAGCGAGTTTAAAGTTATTAATTAAATGTCTTTGTTTGTCGAGTGCAATTCTGTTACTGCTTTCTTTTGGCGTTTCGACATACAAAACATACCACGATCCGTTGTAATAACTGGCTAATCTTGCTGCTTTTCTAATAATGATTTTAGCCGTTTTTTCATTACTGCTAATGCAAGCCAACAATTTTTCATGTCGTAAAGCATGTAAATTCGGAACTTCGCTTTCTACTTTTCGAACCACCTGACTTGCTACTTCCTTTAAAGCCAATTCGCGCAACTGCAGAATCTGTTCCGATTTAAAAAAGTTCGCTAAAGCAGTCGGAATTTTATCTGCCGTATAAATTTTTCCTTCTTTTAGTCGGGCAATCAAATCTTCTGATGTTAAATCGATATTTACGACCTCATCAGCCAATCGTAAAACATTATCAGGAATTCGTTCCTGAACATCAATATTTGTAATTCGTTTTACATCTTCGTTTAAACTTTCAATATGCTGAATATTCACGGCTGAAATTACATTAATTCCAGCGTCTAAAATCTCCAGAACATCCTGCCAACGTTTTTCGTTTTTGCTTCCTTCAACGTTGGTATGCGCCAATTCATCAACAATAACCACTTCTGGTCTAAGGTTGATGATTGCTTGAACGTCGAGTTCTTCGAGTTCTTTTCCTTTATAAAAAATAGTCCGCCTTGGAATAATCGGAAGACCAGCTAACAATTCATGCGTTTCCTTCCGCATGTGCGTTTCGATGTAGCCAATTTTTACATCGATTCCGTTTTTCAATAACGAATGCGCTTCCTGAAGCATACGAAAAGTTTTCCCCACACCGGCACTCATCCCAATGTAGATTTTAAATTTTCCTTTCCGAGATTTCTGAATCAAATCCAGAAAGTGCTGTGCGTTATTTTCTTTTTCTTCTTTCATTTTTTTTTGCCGCGAAGGCGCTAAGTCACAAAGTTTTTATTTTTTTTTAGCCACGAATTCACGAATTTTTATTTGAATTAATTCGTGAATTCGTGGTGAATAAATTAACACAAAGAAAAATCCTTTTAATCTGTGTAATCTGTGGCAAGAATATTTTCTAGAAACTAATTGCCAGTGAAGTTGTCACAAACGTATTCGTATCTGTTGGCAGATTATTTTTTGTAAAAATTTCATCTTTACTCGAAAGATTTCTTGCTTCAATTCTAAACATAACATTATCAGTTACTAAGTAATCAAAGTTAGCTGAAAATCCGTAAGTTTTAAATCCGTTTGAAGTTTCAGTTGAGATGATAACACCTTTTTCGTCGCTGTAATATTCGCCTCGTGCTGCAAGCTGAATTTTATCAGTCGGTTTGTATTGCAGAATCAAAACTGGCGAAAACCAAATATCATATTTATCGCTTCCTTTAGCTGATTGTTGTGAACCAATATCAAAGCCAGTTGTCAGATTTACTTTTTCAGCCACTTTAAACTGTCCATAGAAATTATTAAAATAACGCCATTTTTTGTCAATATCTGGCTGTTCGTTTCCAACATAAGTACTCCAATTCAAAACAACCCGATCAGATGGTTTGTAAGTAACTTGCGTTCCAAAAGCTGGTGTTTGATTGCCATCAATTTTCTGAATTCTCTGCCAGCCGTTTAAATACATGGCTGCTAAATACCACTTTCCTGATTCAGAAGTATAACCAATTTTCACTCCTGCTTCATAATAAGGCGAATTCTCAGCCAAAATGCTTCGGGTTAAAGTCTGACAGTCTTTTCCAATGGCACTTTCAAAACCAATATGCGAAGGCATAATTCCAGCATCAATCCATAAATCATGTTTTTGCGAAATCTTCACACCAACATTTGCCTCATAAACATTCTGCAGTAAATCCTGCTCAGCCGACATATTATATTGCGCATAAGTTCCTGCCATCAGCGCTAAATTTGCTCGAACATTTCCTTTAGAATAATTTACTTTCGCCAAACCCAAATTCAGGTTCACTTCATTGCTTCGATTATAATTATAAAAAAAACTCGGTTTTGTATGATTGTCTGGTTTCCCAAAATCGTAACTGTAATAAAGGTCTACATATCCAGAAAATGTAAACGGACTTTTAGATTCTTCTTGTGCGTGTAAATTGCTAAAACCAAAAGCGATTAAAGCAGTAAGTATTATTTTTTTCATATGTCATTGCGAGGAACGAAGCAATCTCGTCCTCTTAATTAAATTATTAGTAGATTTTTTTAGGAGCTATTTCCCGCTATCCGTTCCAATCTTTTGTGCCGAACCCCGGCACAAAAGGATTTCCACTACTATCGGGGCTAGGGCATTTGGGGTAAAAAAGGCGTTTTTGTTTCCTGCAAGGTTTTCAAAACCTTGTAGGTATTTAATTTTAAAGGTTAGTTTGTCGATTCCAGTTTTTTTCACAGTTTGTCATTTCGACGAAGGAGAAATCTTCGCAAGTAGCTCCGCAAAGAATATCAATCTGTGTCGATTTAGCAACGAAGATTTCGTCTTCGTCGAAATGAGAAATTATACATGTTGCTTCATGATAATGCTTGATGCAGATTTTTTACACCTACAAGGTTTTGAAAACCTTGCAGGAGAAAAACTTAGAATCTTAAAGCTTCAGCGAAGCTGATCCAGTGCCACATTCAACTCCAGAACATTTACTGTTTCAGGTCCAACAACGGCAGTATTAATTTTAGATTCAACCAAAGCTTTTACTTTAGCTTCGTCTAGTTTTCTTTCTTTTGCAATGCGTTTCACCTGAATCAAAGCGCCTTGTGGAGAAACATTCGGATCTAAACCACTTCCTGAAGCCGTAATCATATCGGCAGGAATTTCAGATTTTTTCAAATAAGGATGAACTAATAAAAGTGTATCGATTCTTTTTTGAACCAAAGCTAAATACTCAGCATTGCTAGGACCTTTGTTGCTCCCTGCACTTCCTGCAGCATTGTAATCTACAGCCGAAGGTCTTCCCCAGAAATAATTTGATTTATCAAACTTTTGCCCGATTTTTTGATAACCAACGACTTTTCCATTAACCGAAATAGTTTCTCCTTTTCCTTGATTTGGAGCAATTTGTGCGATTCCGTAAATCGCAAGCGGATACATAACTGCGAATAGGATTAAAGTAACTGCAGTAAGTTTTAATATAGAAAATATTGTTTTCATTTTTTTGAAGATTCTAAGGGACTAAGTTGCTAAGGTTCTAAGTTTTTTTTCGGAAGCTTAGCAAATCGAAGTCATGTTTTTAATTTGATTTTTTAAAGATTCTTGAATTTTACGATTCTAAGAGAAAAACCTTAGTTCCTTAGAATCTTAGCACCTCAGAACCTTACATAAAAAGTGCAACAATCACGTCAATCAGTTTGATTCCAATAAAAGGAACAATTAAACCGCCAAGGCCATAAATCAAAAGATTACGTTTTAGAATTGCACTCGCACCAATCGGACGATATTCAACACCTTTCAACGCAAGCGGAATCAAAATCGGAATGATAATCGCATTGAAAATAACAGCCGATAAAATAGCACTTTCAGGACTATGCAAGTGCATAATATTTAAACCTTGAAGCGCAGGAATCGCAGTAATAAAAAGAGCAGGAACAATAGCAAAATATTTCGCAACGTCATTTGCAATAGAAAAAGTAGTTAAAGTACCTCTAGTCATTAAAAGCTGTTTTCCAATTTCAACAATCTCGATTAGTTTAGTTGGGTCATTATCAAGATCGACCATGTTTCCAGCCTCTTTTGCCGCTTGAGTTCCGCTGTTCATGGCAACACCCACATTGGCTTGAGCAAGGGCAGGAGCGTCGTTTGTTCCGTCTCCCATCATGGCAACTAAACGTCCTTCAGCTTGCTCTTTTCTGATGTAGTTCATTTTATCCTCAGGCTTGGCTTCGGCAATAAAATCATCAACACCAGCTTTCTCAGCAATAAACTTAGCCGTTAGAGGATTATCACCAGTAACCATAACCGTTTTGATTCCCATTCGGCGTAAGCGCTCGAAACGTTCTTTCATTCCGGTTTTTATAATATCTTGTAATTCAATAACACCTTGAATTTCGTTGTTTTTAATGACTACTAAAGGCGTTCCTCCGTTAGATGAAATAGAAATTACTTGTTGCGCTGTATCTTCAGGAAAAGTATTTCCGGCTTGTTGTGCAATATTTTTCGCAGCATCTTGTGCACCTTTTCTAATATTAGTTCCATCTTTTAATACTACTCCAGAAGTTCTGGTTTCAGCAGTAAATTTGATAGTGTGTGCGATGTCAGAAGTAGTTTGTAAAAACGAGGCTTTTGTTTCACTTTTCACATCAATCATTTCACTTAACTCGAGAATACTTTTTCCTTCAGGTGTATCATCGGCAAGCGAACTCAAAACTGCTGATTTAACGAAATCATCAAAAGAAATTCCTTTTGTTGGGTAAAAATTGGTTGCTTTTCTGTTTCCAATTGTGATGGTTCCCGTTTTATCCAAAAGTAAAACATCAATATCTCCAGCAGTTTCAACCGCTTTACCAGATTTTGTAATAACGTTGGCACGCAAAGCTCTGTCCATTCCCGCAATACCAATCGCAGAAAGTAAACCTCCAATCGTAGTTGGAATCAAACAAACGAACAAAGCAATGAAAGCTGCAATCGTGATGGGCGCGTTGGCATAGTCGGCAAACGGTTTTAGCGTAACGCACACAATAACGAAGATTAAAGTAAAGGCCGCTAATAAAATAGTCAAAGCAATTTCGTTTGGCGTTTTTTGACGGCTTGCACCTTCAACCAAAGCAATCATTTTGTCTAAGAAACTTTCGCCAGGTTCAGAAGTTACTCGCACTTTAATTTTATCAGACAACACTTTTGTTCCTCCCGTAACCGAAGATTTATCTCCGCCAGCTTCGCGAATTACAGGAGCACTTTCTCCTGTAATGGCGCTTTCGTCAATTGTTGCCAGACCTTCAATAATTTCTCCGTCAGCAGCAATTAAATCACCCGTTTCACAAATGAAAATATCGTCTTTTTTTAAGGTCGAAGAACTTACATTTTTGATTTCTCCATTTGGCAAAATCTGTCTGGCAGGAGTTTCTTCACGGGTTTTTCTTAAACTGTCCGCTTGTGCTTTTCCGCGTGCTTCAGCAATGGCTTCAGCGAAATTGGCAAATAAAAGTGTTGCCAGTAATATTAGAAAAACAATCAAATTGTAAATAAAACTTCCCTGATCGTTTGCACCCATTAAGATCGAAATGCAGACTGCAAACATAATCGCAGTTCCAATTTCTACGGTAAACATTACCGGATTTTTGATCATCATTTTTGGATTCAGCTTCACAAAAGACTGCACTAGGGCTTCTTTTACCTGTTTGCTCTCAAACAATGATGCGGATTTATTAGTTGTCATTTTCTTGTAAAAAGTTAAATGTTATTTATTAAATGTTATGCTAAAAACACACTGATTGTAGAATATAGCCAGTGGTTTCAACCACTGGAACGCAGCGTATATCAAATTTTGTGTCCCCACAATTCGTTTCCCGTGGTTGAAACCACGGGCTATGTTAAAATTTGAATGGTAAAATCATTATTCTAACTATGTGTGAAAACGAGTTTTCTTTTTACTCTTTTTATAGTTTCAATATCTATGTTTCTATGTGTTTAGAATATTTTTAGCATTTTTATTTTAGTGTAAAGAATTCTGCTAAAGGTCCAAGTGCCAGCGCTGGAAAGAAAGATAAAGCCGCAATAATGGCAATCACAGCAAAAGTCATAATTCCGAAAATTGAAGTATCAGTTTTCAAAGTTCCTGCACTCTCTGGAATGTATTTTTTACCCGCCAATAAACCTGCAATTGCCAGAGGTCCGATGATTGGAATGAAACGGCTTAACAGTAAAACAATTCCTGTTGTGATATTCCAAAACGGATTATTGTCGCCTAAACCTTCAAAACCAGAACCGTTGTTGGCAGCGCTTGAAGTATATTCGTATAACATTTCTGAGAATCCGTGATTACCAGGATTGTTTAACCAACCTGTAGCATTTCCGCTAAACCAATAACCCATCGCAGTATCATGTGCTGCAAAATAAGAAGCCAAAGCTGTTCCTGCTAAAATCAGTAAAGGATGAAGAATGGCAATAAAAGCAGCAATTTTAACTTCCCGCGCTTCGATTTTCTTTCCTAAAAATTCTGGAGTTCTACCAACCATTAATCCAGATATAAACACGGCTAGAATTATGAAAATGTAATAGTTCAGAATACCAACACCACATCCGCCATAAAAGGCATTTACCATCATAGATAATAATTGCATTGCTCCAGAAACTGGCATTGCGCTATCGTGCATACTGTTAACAGATCCTGTAGAAATCACTGTTGTAGCAATACTCCAGAACCCTGAAATAGCTGGTCCAAATCGAACTTCTTTCCCTTCCATAGCTCCAGTTGTCTGTGCGATTCCCATTTTTGCAATAGCAGGATTTCCGTTGATTTCGCTTGAGATTGTCGGAATTACAAGAAGTAAAAATCCAACGGTCATGACACCAAAAATAATGTAAGCGAATTTTCTTTTGTTTAAGAAAAATCCAAGTGCAAAAATCATCGCAAACGGAACAATCATTTGTGCCCAAAGTTCAACAGCATTAGTAAAATAAGTTGGATTTTCTAAAGGATGAGCAGAGTTAGCTCCGAAGAATCCACCGCCGTTTGTACCTATATGTTTAATGGCAATAAAAGCAGCAGCTGGTCCGCGAGAAACCTCAACATGATCGCCTTGCAAAGTTGTAATGGCATCTTTTCCTTCAAAAGTCATTGGAGTTCCGCTGAAAACTAGAGCAATAGCAACGATTGCTGAAAGAGGTAATAAAATACGAGTACAGCTTTTTACAAAATAATTGTAGAAATTCCCCAGTTTGTCAGTGGTTCTTTCTTTCATTGCAGTAAAAACCATTGCAGCAGCAGCAATCCCGACACCAGCCGAAACGAATTGTAAAAACATCAATATCATTTGAGATAGATAAGAAACGCCACTTTCGCCAGAATAATGCTGTAAGTTGCAGTTAACAACAAATGAAATAGTGGTGTTAAATGCCAAATCAGGAGACATCGATGGATTATTATCTGGATTTAGTGGTAAAGAACCCTGAAAAAGCAGAACAAAAAAGCAAAGAAAAAACCAAACCATATTGATGCTTAAAAGTGCTTTTAAGTGCTGTTTCCAGTTCATTTCTTCGGCTGGATTAATACCGCTGATTTTAAAAATAAGTTTTTCAATTGGATTGAAAATTGGGTCAAGAAGTGTTTTATTTCCCGTAAAAACTTTAGCAATATATTTCCCTACCGGAATAGCTAAAATAATGGTAAGGATAAAAATACCTATGACACCTAGCATTTCTGTGTTCATATTTTATTTGTTAGAAATTATTTAATTTTTAGATTCTTATAAAAACAGGATAAGTACAATAAAGGCTAATGTCCAGACAGCACATGCATACAATAGAGATGTCTTTTTATTTTTATAATTTGACTTTTTCATTTTAAAATTTTTCGGGTTTGATTAATACATAAATCAAATACACGAAAACGGCGATTGAAACAATAAATAGTGCAGTCATGATTTAGATTTTTTCAAAGAATTCAATAGAGAGAAAACAAATCGCAAACAGTAAAACAGCTAAAGCGAGAAGGAGGATTGTGACCATGATTATTTTAGATTTAAGATTGTAGACTTTAGATTTTTTCGATTAAACGGTTAACCGATTAAAAGTTATACTCCAGAAGCATTAACTTGTTTGGTATATTCTGCTTTAAGCGTTTGAGGAAAAAGATGTGAGATATTACAGTGGCGCATTTCCATAAAAGAGGAAACTGAAAAAACATATACATTAGAAATGGCATTTTTAGTTTCAATACTTCCGGTGATGAATAGACGTTCTGCAAGAGCCAGACATTTTTTCGCTCTTACGATATTGCCAGATATAATTGATTTTTTGGTTATCTCAGCAAACCGTTCGGCTTGTTTGTAGATTGAGGTTACTTGATTTTTCATTTGGAATGAATTTTTAATGTTCTTCCTCTTTATGCCAAAAGATGTTCCGAAAAAGCCAAATTGATTGTAAAGTGTTGTAAACAAAAGAAATGTAGTTTTGTGCCAAAAATTAGGCATAAAAAAAGCCTATCATTTTGATAAGCTTTTCTCGTTTTGATATAGTATTTGCGAGCTCCAGAGGAGCGAAATGTTTATAGAAAATAAATAATAGTCACGGTTATTAGAGCCCCAGCGGGGTGAAATATTTTTGAACTGTGTTGATGTCACTCCGCTGGAGCTTTTTATCATTGGCAACAAATCATCTATAAATATTTTGCTTCTCCGAAGCTTTTAAAAATTGATATTGAAATTGCCATTGATATTGGAATTTAATTTTTTTCAATCCCATATTCTTCCAACTTTCTATACAAAGTAGCAATTCCAATTTCCAATAATCTAGCTGTTTCAGCCTTATTTCCTTTTGTATAATTTAAAACCTTTTGAATATGGAGTTTCTCAACACTTTGCATGGAGAAAGCCGACATTGGTTTCGAATTATTTTCAGTCTGATGCTGCATTTCATAAGGAAGAACATCTGAAGTTAAAATATCTCCATTGCTCAAAATAACCGATCTTTCAATAACATTTTTGAGTTCGCGGATATTTCCTGGCCAAGAATAGTTTTCTAATTTCAGAAGAAAATCATCAGCAATCTGTAAATCTTTTTTATTCGTTTTTTCTGAAAATTGCTTCACGTAATAATTAGCCAAAAGCGGAATATCTTTAATTCTTTCTCGTAAAGAAGGCAATTTGATTTCGAAAATATTCAAACGGAAATATAAATCAGAGCGGAAACGATGTTCGTCACTTTCTGTTTTTAAATCACGGTTTGTAGCCGCTATTAATCTGAAATTTGATTTTTTTGGAGTCGTATCACCAACGGGAATATATTCGCTGGTTTCTAAAACACGCAATAATTTCGCTTGAAGATCAATAGGCATTTCACCAATTTCATCCAGAAACAACGTTCCGCCATTTGCTTCTTCAATAAAACCTTTTTTATCTTTTACAGCTCCTGTAAAAGCGCCTTGCTTATGACCGAAAAGTTCGCTTTCTAAAATTTCTTTTGTGAAAGTACTGCAGTTCAGAGCCACAAAAGATTTTCCTGCACGATTACTATTTTCATGAATTGCTTGTGCAAAAACTTCTTTTCCAGTTCCAGTTTCTCCAGTAAGCAATACAGTCGAATCGGTTTTGGCTACTTTTTGAGCCAAATCAATAACTTGTTCAATTCCTTTTGATTTTCCGATTATGGTATTGAAAGAATACTTATCATTAATTCTTTTTTCAAGCTGCTGGACTTTTTTCTGCAATTGTACTTTTTCTACCGCTTTATAAAGAAGCGGAATAATTTTATCGTTATCGTCGCCTTTTACAATATAATCAAAAGCGCCATTTTTCATTGCCTGAACGCCATCTGGAATATTTCCAAAAGCCGTCAGCAGAATTACTTCTGTTAAAGGAAAACTGTTTTTTATGTTTTGAAGAAAATCAACGCCGTTTCCGTCAGGAAGTTTCACATCGCACAAAACGACATCAATTTCGGTTTGTTCCAGTTTTTTGAAACCAGATTTTAAATCTTTGGCTTCAAAAACTTCAAATCCTTCCGATTTTATAATTCGCGCAAGTAGACTTCTAAGTTTTTCTTCGTCGTCTATAATTAAAATTTTGTGTGTCATTTTGCAGATAAGCTAAAACCGAATTGGTGTTTTGATGTACAAATTTAGGTTTAAAATTGGTTCTCTTTTTTATTTCAAAACAAATTATTTTTAAGGAGAGAATTAGTTTTAAAATATTTTTTCAAAAAGAAATGTACTTTTAGATTGTAAAAGAACCACTAAAATTTATGTCAAAACAAATCCTCCTTATAATAGCTTGCGTAATCTTCGGAAGCTATACTAGTTTTTCAAACGGAATTATTCAAAAAGATTCTTCAAAACCGAAAACTATTTCATTCAAAATAAAACTAAAATCGGCTGATAAATTCAAAATTGCCGTTTCTCCTTTAAAATACAACAAACATTTAGCGTATAGTTTTACGCTCGATGACGGTTACAGATCATCATATTTAACCGCTTTTCCATTATTGAATGGAGGAAAAATCAGCAATTCATCAATAAACGAATGGAAAATTGATCAAGGCGGAGACGGAACAATTTCAGAAGGGCTTTTTTATTCAGATGGGATGGGCAATAAAATTCCGTTTAAATTGGCATTAGCGATCAATGGAGGTTCAATACGTGACTTGCCAGAAAATCGCGGACATCTTTCGTGGAAAGAAGTAAAAGAAATGTACAATGCTGGTTGGGATATTTTGAATCATGGATTTCATCACGCTACCAAACATGGTACAAACTACAAAACAGAAGTAACCGAAAATACAACTTCAATACAGCAAAATCTAGATTTTAAAATGTCTCATTTTGTGGTTCCTGGTGGAGAAGGTGATGAAAAATATTATTTGGAATATGAAAAAGAGGCACTTAATAACGGACATTTTTCTGTAGCATCTTATTATGGTGTTGGCCCAGTTTTTAAAGTAGATTCAAAAGTAGATTTAGATAAAATGATTTCTGCTCGAACTTTTGTGCAGAGTTCAAAAGACACTACAAGTTTTAAAACCATGGATAACTATTTAAAAACGATAGATTCTATTGTAAAACAAAAAGATCCTGTTTGGTTTAACGAATTCACGCACGGAACTGGAAATACAAATTTGTGGAATCTAAGTATGCGTTTTCCTGATTTCAAATATTATATGACTACGCTTGCTGATAAATACGGATTAAAAGGAAATGACTCAATTTGGATGGCACCGTGGCAGGAAGTTTATGAATATATTTGGTTAAGAGACAGAATTAAAGTCGATTTTCAGCAGAAAAATAAGGAAGTAACGGTTACAATTCAGCTTCCAGAAATTCCAGAAAGTTTTAGAAATCGAGATATTTCATTAAATGTAGAAACGTCATCAAAATTTGAAATCGAATCAAATAAAGATTTGAAAATAAAAGATGACGGAAAAACAACTCGCAAACAGATTTTCATTCAATTAAAATAAAATTTTTTAGCCACAGATTAAAAAGATTATTTGGATTTTTAATTTTAGCGAAAGCAAAAAAATCATTTTAATCTTTTTAATCTGTGGCAAAAAAATAATTCGTGGAAATTCGTGGAATTCGTGGCAAAAAAAACTAATCAATCTCTTTCTCGTTATCCTTTATAAAAGTGTCAATATTCATTAAAAGAGGATCAATCACAATTCGTTGAGGTTTGTTTTTGATTTTAATTTTTCCTTCAATTAAATTGTTTTTGATTGGAAATGTGTAGCGAAATAACTTTCCGTTTTCATCATAAATTCCAATATCGATTGTTTTATCATTGTCGATTTGTTTCCGAACTCCTGTAGCATTTTCAATATATTTTTTCGAATCTGCTTTAAAGGAGATTTCATAAAAAACATTCTTTTTTACACTCTCAACTTCAGAAATTTTTGAAGAATAGGTTATAATCTTTTTAAACATTTCATCCAGTTTTGAGTGGAGTTTAGAATCTGAGACCGCATAAATCTCTTTCAATAAATTTTCAGAATCCGGAATTGTGTTAGGATATTTATAATGGTTCAGGAAATTTTTTAAAGCTAGATTCACTTTTTCTTCACCAGTTAAAATTCTCAGCTGATGCATAA
The DNA here is from genome assembly GCF_003254545.1 of Flavobacterium tistrianum. Classification (GTDB taxonomy): domain Bacteria; phylum Bacteroidota; class Bacteroidia; order Flavobacteriales; family Flavobacteriaceae; genus Flavobacterium; species Flavobacterium tistrianum. The sequence goes on along the minus strand of NZ_QJRH01000062.1, from coordinate 6,585 downwards.
CCAGCATTCCTTTATCATAAGGCAAATGAGGCGTTTCGTAGTTTGTTTTATATAAAGGAGTTTCGGGTTCATAACTTCGACTACTTAAATACAAATCCAGATGAATTTTTAAAGTTTCTAAAGCTTTTTCTAAGCCATGTTCTTTTTCATATAACATCAATTCGGTGTATTGTGCTAGAGTTTCGGTCAAAATCCAGCTTCCTTCTTTTTGCTCGGGACTAATTTGTGAATTTCCCCACCATTCGTGCGACAATTCATGTGCCGTCAATTGATTGATAATATCTTCTTTATCTCGATTATTCAAGTTGCTGTAAAATCCAAAATTCTCTTTCATAAAAACAGTCGACGGATATGAAGTCGCCGCAAATCCATCCGCGAAAGCAGAAACTTCAGCATAACGAATCGTTTTGTAGGGATATTTTCCAAAATTGTTTTGACAATAATCTAAAGTGTTTTTTACATCTTGAATCAGTTTTGCAACGTTTCTCGAATGTCTTTTATCATAAAAAACTTCAATAGAAATGCCTTTATAATTTGTTTTTTGAATTTCATATTCGGCAGAAGAAAAAGCAAATCGAAACGGAATCTTCCCATTAGATTTATAATGAAAATAATATCGGTCGTCTTTTTTCCAATTCCCAACTAAATCTCCAACACCAATTGCTGTTTGATTTTTAGAAGTCGAAACCACAACATCATAATCAATAAAATCATTTGATGTTTTCGATTTGTCTTCCAATTTTTTAAGCGGCGGTTGTGGTTTCAAATGCCTTTTTGCTCGCTCTTTTTCACTGCTGATTTCATTGGATTCTTGATAACCAAAACTTGGAAAGTAACGGCTTATTCGCATAAACGAACCATTTTCAATTACAGAATTAAATGCAGTATGACCTTTAAACGGCGACCAAGTTGAGGTAAAAGAAAAACTCATTTTTATTTTCTGGTGAGGTTCTAAAGTCTTATCCAATCGATACCAATAATGCTGAAATTTAGAAACATCATCGAGATTTTTCGCATTCTCAATTTCGATAGAAGTCAGTTTTGCATTTCGATCTATATATAGGAGTAAACTATCAATAGGTTTTTTAGAATTATTCACCAATTCGTAAGTACCTTTTACTTCATATAGATTTTCTTCAGGAAACAAATCAACTTTACTTTTGACCGAAATAATCGTTGGCTGTGCAAGATTTGTATATTTTTTAAACTGCTTTTCATATTGCTCGCCCCAATTATTCTGATCATCTTTCGTCAAATACGGATATTCGATATTGGTTTTATAAAAAAGATAACTTCCAAAACCTATAAAAAGAATAATTCCCAAAACAAAAGTTATTTTCTGAATAGTATTGAATGAATGTCTGCGGATGGTTTTTAGAAGAGTAGAATTTCGTTTCCATAAAATTCCAGTCAAAGTCAGCAGTATTAAAGCCAGACCGAAATTGTACAACATCGAAATATGAAACGGAAAAGTATAGCTTCCAAAACCATTCAAATCAAAATATTCCCTTTTAAAAGAATCTCCAAATCGAAGTAGCGGATATGAAATTCCTAATTGTTCCCCAATTCCTGTACAAAACAAAATCACAATAAAAGCAGAAACTGCCAAGCCTAAATATTTGTTTTTAATGAAAGTCTGAATGGCAATCACTAAAATGGAAATCAAAAACAATGGAAATCCGATATAATAAAACATCGAAAAGTAAAGTCCAGCTTCAATTGGTGCATTTGCATGTATGATTTGAAAACCAATTCCAATAAAAATACTGATTCCTATTAATATTATCGGAATCAAAAAAAGTGTTGTCAGTTTTGAAAGTAAAACAACAAACTGAGAATAAGGCGCGGTATTTTCTAGCATTTCAAATCTTGAATTTTCGCTTCGATTCAATAACTCACTGCTATAAAAAAGAGTAACCAGAATCAATATGAAAGGCAAACGATCCATTATAGTGGAAATCATCAAAGCCGTATCAGTAATTTTTTCTGCCAATCTGATTCCACCGTCAATTTCATCTGAAATCTCAATCATTAATAATCCCGAAAACAGAAGAACAATCAGTACAAACGGAATCCCTTTTAAAACCAAATAAATATCCATTTTCAAATTGCTTTTAAAAACAGCCCAATTATGTTTTGAGGTTTTAAATTGCTGTTTCGGAATTGTCACAGAATATGTTTTTGTGTCTTTTGTATTGATTCTAACCGATTTTACTTTTTTAGTTTTTGCTTTTCGAAAAGAAAACAATTTATAAGAAGTAAAAATTAGCAGAAAAGAAACAGAAATCCACAAGATTCGATTCAATAAAAAGTTTCCTGAGAGTGTAAGTAGTTGCGTGTTTTTTTCTATCGATGTCCAATATCTCGTTTGTTCCAAAAAAGCAGCCAAACCAAACGGATCTATTTTTGCTGCCAAAGACATCGCTTTCGCGGAAGACGGAGAAGCATTTGCAAATAAAGGTGAATTAGAAAAAATAGAACCTGCTATATATAATATGTAGATGAATAATCCTCCAACATAAACAAAAAGTTTGCTTCGCGTAAGCCAAGCCATCGTTGCAAGAATCGAAAGACATAAAAATATGTTGGGAACAACGATAACAAGAAAAGGCCAGAAGTAATTTAGAATTTCAAAAGGACCAATTTCACTTTTAGTAATCCACGACATTTGATGTCCGATAATCATTCCGATGATGAACATTGCAAAAGAAGAAACCGATATTATGAAAGCCGTAATAAATTTACTTCCTAGATAATAAAATTTAGAAATAGGAGTAGAGAAAATTATTGAATCAAATTTGGTTTCGTATTCTTTTAAAAAATGTTGTGCAACTTGAAGTGTGATTGAGAAAATTGTCATCAGCGATAGCAAACCAATCGCATAAGTCAAGGTAAATGGACTATTTTTATAAGCGCCCGAAAACGAAAAGTTTGCAAAAGCACTCACAAGAAAGCCAAGAATCAGATATATAATATAGGTAGCATAAAAAGTCCAGTTTCTGGTATTGTTATGCCATTCAAATTGAATTAATTTAGAAAGCATAACATTATTTTTTAAGTTGGTTTTGAGATAAAATAGTAAAGTATACATCGCTCAAATCTGGAGAAGTCAATTCAAATCCAGAATCTGGCTGTTGTTGGGAGAAAGCATGAATGTTGATTTTGCCCGAATTCAGATGAGAAGAAATAATATTGAAATGTTCTTGATGTTCTTTCAGTTCATTTTTATGAATCGCTTTTGTCCAGATTTTTCCTTTCAAAGAATCAACCGCTTCATTTGGGTTTCCTTCCAAAATCAACTTTCCGTTAGAAATAATTGCCATTTTGGTGCACAGATCACGAACATCTTCTACAATATGCGTTGATAGAACCACAATAATGGTTTCACCAATTTCACTCAAGAGGTTATTGAAACGGTTTCTTTCCTCGGGATCAAGCCCTGCCGTCGGTTCATCAACAATAATAATCTTCGGATTTCCCAATAAAGCTTGTGCAATTCCAAAGCGCTGACGCATTCCGCCCGAAAACGAATGAACCGTTTTGTCTTTGTGTTGCAATAAATTAGTTTGTTGCAGCAAATACAAAATTTGGTCTTGACGTTCTTTCTTATTGATAATTCCTTTCAAAATTGCCAAATGATCCAATAAACGATAAGCAGAAATCTTAGGATAAACGCCAAATTCCTGTGGAAGATATCCGAGATTTTCTCTTATAAACATTGGGTTTTCGAGAATATTAATTCCGTTAAATTCGATAATTCCAGATGTTGGTTCCTGCAAAGCAGCAATAGTTCGCATTAAAGTCGATTTTCCTGCGCCGTTCGGCCCCAGTAAACCAAACATACCGTTAGAAATTTCAAGCGATAAATGGTCAATCGCTTGCGTGCCGTTCTCATAGGTTTTGCTGAGATTTTTGATTGATAAACTGTTCATTTTTTGATTGATTTTTGATGATTATATAAATGATGATTTGAAATTTTTGGGCAATAAAAATTCTGTCGGCCTCAAAAAGCCGATTTTTAGGTTCAGAAAATTTGATTTATAAGAAAACTACTCGCTTACATATTCTAAAATATCGCCAGGCTGGCAGTCTAGGATTTTGCAAATAGCTTCAAGAGTATCAAATCGAATACCTTTTGCTTTTCCGGTTTTTAGAATCGATAAATTAGCAGGCGTTATATCTAATTTCTCTGCCAATTCTTTACTTTGCATCTTGCGTTTGGCAAGCATTACATCAACATTTACAATTATTGGCATAGCTATATAAATAAGTCTTGTTCGTTTTGAAGGTTTAAACCCTGTTTAAAAATTGCTGCTAGAAAATAAGCAAAAGCGCCAAGCATTCCGTGCAATATGATAAAAAGTGCCACTTCATTATCTAAAGGAACAAAGAAGAAAGCAAAAAATATAACAATACTCGGAATGAATAAATTGGATAAATAAAAGCGTTTTAAGTGCAAAACTCCATTTTGAGTAAATAATTTTGGCTGAAAGAAAATCTTAAAAACATTACTACTCAGTAAAAAGAAAAGTCCGTAAAGACTTAGCGGAGCCAAAAAATCAAAAAGAATATACGGCAGATTGTAATCGCCCAACATCACAGGATGCGTAGTAAACGGATAACAAACCTGAAAATACTTTCCGTTATCTTTAAATGTTAGAAATAACCCTGTAACTAAAGTAAAAACCGAGTAAGCGGCCAAGAAAAAATAAACTACAGCCAAGAATCGAGTAAAATAAAACAATATTCTAGAAACAATATGAGTAGTCTTCATACAATGAAAAATTAAATTGATATTGCAAATGTATAATTAATTATTGTAAAACAATAATTAATTATTAAAAAATAGTTATTTGGAAAGAATTTGGAATATTATAATTCTATTAACATTAGAAAATAAAAGGCATTCGCATAAATGAGTTAATTTTGCATTTTAGCCTTAAATTATATGAAAAACCCAATTTCAGTCTCAATATTAGAGCTTGCAATTATCACCCAAGATAGTAACGCAACAGAAACATTCCAAAAAACAAAAGACATAGCACAATTAGCCGATAAACTAGGATACAAGAGAATCTGGTTGGCAGAACACCATAATATGGCACATGTTGCAAGTACAGCAACCGTTGTTTTAATTGGTTACGTAGCAAGCCAAACCGAAAATATCCGCGTAGGTTCTGGCGGAATCATGCTTCCAAATCATTCTCCTTTAGTAGTGGCAGAACAATTCGGAACTTTAGAAACCCTTTATCCAAACAGAATCGATTTAGGTTTAGGAAGAGCGCCGGGAACAGATCAGCCAACTGCCGAAGCAATTCGAAAAGACTTTTTTGAGCAAGCGCAACGATTTCCTCAAAACGTAAGCAAACTTCAAGAATATTTTTCATCTGAAAATGCTAATGGAAAAGTTCGTGCATTTCCAGCCGAAGGACTAAATGTGCCAATCTGGATTTTAGGATCAAGTATGGATAGTGCAGCTTTGGCGGCGGCTTATGGATTGCCTTATGCTTTTGCTGGACACTTCGCGCCAAAACTAATGATTCAAGCATTTGAGTTTTATAGAGAAAATTTCCAGCCATCAGAGTATTTAGACAAACCGAAAACAATGGCATGTGTAAATATCATCGCAGCAGATACCAATGAAGAAGCGGAATTGCTATCGACGAGTTTGTATCAAATGTTCCTAAATCTAATTAGAAATGATCGTAAAGGATTGCAACCTCCAGTTTCATCGCTCGATGATATCATGAATGAAGCAGAACGTTTCCATGTAAATCAAATGACAGCAGGAACCTTCACAGGAAACAAAGAACAGCTAGTAACCGATTTGAAAAAGTTTGTTGACTATGCCCGAATCGACGAGCTAATGGTTACAAGTCCAATCTTCGATCATCAAGCAAAACTAAAAAGCATTCAAATTACAAAAGAAGTAATAGATGCTTTGAATGAATAATACATATTAATATAGTTTATAAGTTATACTTATATATATAAGAGTAAATCTCGGTTACAACCCGACAGGTTTTGAAAACCTGTCGGGTTTATTTGTATAGGTATGTTTGCAATCAAATTCCCGTTTTTCAGTAGAGACGCACTGCAGTGCGTCTTATGCTCGACATATATAAGGGTAGTTTTTGAAATTAGGTTTTTTTCAGGAGCTTTTTCCCGCTATGCGCTTCAATCTTTTTGGGCCGAACCCCGGCCCAAAAAGGATTTCCGCTCCTATCGGGGCTAAGAAAGCGGTTTCAGGAGAGGCGTTTGGGGAAATGGAAGATTCCGTAATCATGAAAAAAATTTTGAAAAAGGCGCCAAATGCTGAAAATCCGATAAAAACTGATGTCGGAAAGTATGGCAAAATAAGAAAATGCCAGACATACAAAGAAAAACCTTACGCGATGTAAAAAATACCCGAAATGTAAACTCCGTGTTATGAGAGGGTTATGAATTAGCGGGAAAAAAGATTGAAAAAAGTCTGGGAAAAGTGTTGGAAAAGCGGAAAAAGTGCCTACTTTTGCACCCGCAACAGCGAAAACGTTCACAGAAATACTGCCAGGAAACTTAATCGAATCGAAAAGAGATTTTCGA
>NZ_QJRH01000025.1 GCF_003254545.1 Flavobacterium tistrianum | reverse complement strand
GAAAACGTTCACAGAAATACTGCCAGGAAACTTAATCGAATCGAAAAGAGATTTTCGAAAAAAAAAGATTGAAAAAGTCTTGCAGGATTTGAAAAATGCTTTTACATTTGCACCCCGCAAATACGGGAAGTTCATTGAAAGATTGGAGGAAGAGATTGAAAAGGGAAGCGAAAAAAAAGCTTCAAAATTTTTTCATTTTTTTCTTGCATGAAAGAAAAAGAATTTCTAGTTTTGCACCCGCTTTGAGAGATAAGCGAAAACGGAAAAAGACACGTTCGTAGACATATTGGATTGACAGCCGTTCTGATGAAAATCAGAACAAGAAAAAATAAGAGTAATGGAATCGGGAGATTCGA
>NZ_QJRH01000030.1 GCF_003254545.1 Flavobacterium tistrianum | reverse complement strand
TTGTACTTATACTTATTCGCTGTCGGCAGATAATCATTATATGCTTTGTGCTTTAATCCAAAAGGATAATAATTATTCTCTTCAATAATTTCAAGAACCTGCGTTGTCGGGTTTTTAGCGTAGCTTACGCGCACGTTTCCTAAATGGTCTTTGTATTGGAAAACATACGAAAGCGCTCCTGCCGTATTTTTTACGTACCCTTCTGCCGTCGGGAAAAACTCCAGAACATTGTCCTTGTACTGGTAACCTCCCAAATAATCAGTGACGGCAGTAACAGTGCCTTCGGTAACCGCTTTTTTCAGTTTTTGCCCAGATGCATTGTAAAAGTATTCAATACTTCCTGTTGTTCCAAATGTTATTTTCTTTGGCAGGTTTAAATGATTGTAACTTATGTCAGTGATATTTTTGTTCTTATCGGCAATCATATTTCCGTTATCATCATAACTGTAATCATC
>NZ_QJRH01000043.1 GCF_003254545.1 Flavobacterium tistrianum | reverse complement strand
TAGTTAGTTAGTTAGTTAGTTAGTTAGTTAGTTAGTTAGTTAGTTAGTTAGTTAGTTAGTTAGTTATGTTTTCTCTTTTCTTTTCTTGCAGATTGATTTTAATTTTTATTTTGTTTTTGTTTTGTTTTGGCCGGCGAAAGTGGGGTGGTGGTGGAGAATCTCGTACTTTTCAAAAATTAAGGATTTCCGCCACAGGATAATCAAAAAAATATTAAATTAGATTATTGTTTGCTATTCAGGTTCTTATTCGTTTTATTATTAAAGGATTGCGTTTTAACTAATACCATTTAAAGTATGAAGGTCGAAAAATTTAAAAGAGCTTATCAGAATCAAAACGGAATGCTTCTGGCTGCATTTTTTCTTCTTGTGTCGCTAGCTGTAGAGGCACAGAAGAAAAACAGCGCAGAGGAAAACAGGCTGCCTTATCCGGATCCTGCCTTTAAAGGCAAGATTGGAAAGACCTACAAGGAATCGACTGCGGCATGGCCTGAAATACCCAAAGCGGCCGCAGGGGCGCCCAATATCATTATCGTGCTGCTGGATGACGTGGGATTTGGGCAGACATCCACATTCGGAGGGCTGATCCCGACTCCGAACCTCGACAAGCTGGCTTCCCAGGGAATCAAATACAACAGATTCCACACAACGGCGATATGCGGCCCCTCAAGGGCGGCGCTGCTGACAGGGCGCAACCATCACGATGCTGGAAACGGCTTTCTGATGGAGTGGGCAACCGGATTTCCCAATTATTCAACCATGATTCCGAAATCAACCGCTACAATGGGAGAGATTCTCAAAGACAACGGCTATTCGACCTGGTGGTACGGTAAAAACCACAACACCCCGGATTGGGAAACCAGCGTGGCAGGGCCATTTGACCGCTGGCCGACAGGTTTAGGGTTTGATTACTTCTACGGTTTTAATGCAGGGGAGGCGCACCAGTATTATCCGGTTATTTTTGAAAATACGCTGCCGGTAGAGCCAGATAAATCGCCGGAAGAAGGGTATCATCTGCTGACAGATATGACAGACCGGGCGATAGCTAAAATGAAATATTCAAAGTCCGTAGCGCCTGACAAGCCATTTTTTATGTATTTCGCGCCCGGGGGGATGCATGCGCCCCACCATGTCACCAAAGAATGGCGCGAGAGGTTCAAAGGCAAGTTTGATATGGGATGGGAGAAGTATAGAGAGCAGGTTTTCGAGAATCAGAAGAGAATGGGGATCATTCCTCCCGATACAAAGCTGACGCCAAAGCCTGACTGGGTTCCTGCATGGGAAAGCTTGAGCGGCAAGCAGAAGAAAGTCTATAATGCGCTGTTTGAAAATTATGCGGGTTATTTTGCCTTTACGGACCATGAGGTCGGGCGCCTTCTGGATGCCATAAAAGAGCTTCCCGATGCTGAAAATACTTTAGTGATCTATATTGTAGGAGATAATGGCGCTTCATCCGAGGGAGGGCCGGATGGGACGATGGATGAAATTAAGAGTTTATCGGGTATGAATGCCAGTCTGGATGATATAATTAAAGATCTTGACAAGCTTGGAGGCCCTGAAACCGAGCCCCATTATCCTGTAGGCTGGGCATGGGCAGGAAATACGCCTTTCCAATGGGTGAAACAGGTGGCATCCCATTTGGGCGGTTCCAGAAATCCTATGGTAGTGAGCTGGCCGGCAAGAATTAAACACGATGACAAACCCAGAGATGCCTTTTTGCATCTGATAGATGTCGCGCCGACAGTCTATGAAGCGGCCCACGTTACAATGCCTGAATATGTGAACGGAATAAAACAGGTTCCGCTGGAAGGAAAATCGTTTTTGCCTACTTTCACCGATAATGCCTACAAAGGAAGAACAGAACAGTATTTTGAAATTCTGAGCAACCGCTCGATATATGAGGATGGATGGAAAGCCAACGCCCAGCACACTTTGCCGTGGAGACAGGATGTTGCGCCGGGCAATTGGGACCAGGACAAATGGGAGCTTTATAATCTGAATTCAGACTTTTCAGAGGCAAATGATCTTGCGGCTAAAATGCCGGAGAAACTTGCTGAAATGAAGAAAAAGTTTGATCAGGCTGCTCTAAAATATCATGTCTATCCGCTTGATGACCGTGGCGTGGCTCGAGCTTTAATTCCTAAACCGGTGCCTCCCGGACTTGATCCCAAGACAACCCATTTTGTGTACTATCCCGGAGCAGTGCGGCTGCCGGAGACAGCCTCACCGGCAATTAAGAACCGCAGCTGGACAATCACTGCAGATGTAACGGGGAATTCCCAGAAAACCAATGGCGTTATTATAGCAGCCGGAGGGGTTTCTGCCGGAGTGACATTATATGTAAAAGATGGAATCCCTATATTCGATTATAATTATTATGGCAGACATACGGTTATAAAATCTCAAAAGGCATTAGGAAAAGACCCCCAAACGATATCTTTAGACTTTAATTACGCAGGCGGAGGCATGGGCAAGGGAGCTGAGTTAATTCTGAAGGTTGATGGGCAGGAAGCTGGAAAAGCAAAAATGGATGCAACCGTATTTGCGCGTTTTGGAGCTGATACTTTTGGAATTGGAGAAGATAGCGGCCAGCCGGTGACTTTCGATTACAAGCCTCCTTTTAAATTTAATGGTGCAATTGAAAAAGTCGCCATAGATTTAAAATGACGCTTATCTGATGTCCAGATTTAATATTGGATGCCATTTTGAAGATTATTTATGTTCAAGATTTGGGAATTAGTTATAGTGCAGGGGCTTTGAAGAGCTATGAAGCGGAGCTCAAAAAACATTGGAAAGAGCAGTGGAATTATCTGGCGGCGTTTCAAAAGCCGGTGATGCGTAAAATTAAATTTCCAGCATATTGAAAGGGAATGGTTATCAGCGGGAGATAATTTAAAGATGGGCAGTAATGCCCATCTTTTTTGTTTTAATAATGTCTTATGAGCTAGATTGGGTAAAGATGTGCATAGTGCCCCGTAATTGCCGATGGTGTAAAGTATGCTTGTTTTTTTAGATTTTTTTATTGTTGTTTTGGTTTTGATTTTGGCCGGCTAAGAGGTGGTTGGTTGGAAGGGAAGTGTATTTGAAAAATTGATTTTAAACTATTAGGGGACAGAAGCGGGATTCGAACAAAATTTCCGTATCCCGCTTTTATGCTGCATTTCTATTTTTTTTAATACTGCGCCGCAGTTCTGCCACGGAAATTTGGAAATGCCTATGGAAACCGGATAAAAAAGCTAAAGGGAGATTTTTGTTTCCTTTATTTTTTAGAAGCTTTGTAAGGATCCAGCGTTCCGGGTTTTATCAAAGGATATTTTTCGATGCTTTTCTCAAACTCGCCAGCAATTTTCATCATAGGCCCGCCAACCCAAGCATTAGGGGTCAGGCTTGAAGGATATTCCTCTTTTGGATCGGTGTACAGATCAAATATCTGTGGCACGCCAAGCTTGGCAGGCGTGTTCCACCAGTCCCTTTCCGATTTATAGAATGCCATTTTGAAATTTTTCCATTTGACTGCCTCCAGGCGGTCTGCTACAAAAACCGGAAATCCCTCACGGTTTGAAGTGCCTTTTCCAAAGAAAAAATCAGACTGGTCCACGCCGTCAATCATGCGGTCATTTGGCACTTGCGCTCCTGCAATCTTGGCAAATGTCGCAAATGTGTCCACTTCATGGATGATTTCATTGCTTGTGCGTCCGGCAGGAATCTTTCCGGGCCATCGGATTATAAAGGGAGTGCGCAGGGAGCCCTCCATGTGGGTGAAGTAGTAGCCGCTCCACGGCCCCGAAGAGCCTTGGGACGGGGCGGTAGGATCCGGGCCGTTGTCGCTTGTAAAGACAAAAATGGTATTCTCGCGAATTCCCAGCTTGTCCACTGCATCAATTATTTCCCCTGCATGGGCGTCCATTTCCGCCAATGCATCGGGGAAATCGCCATTTCCCGTTCTCCCGCTGAATTCAGGATTGGGCAGTGCGGGAAAATGCACAAGCGTAAAGGGGATGTAGACATAGAAAGGTTTTTTGGCCTGCACGCTTCTCTGCATGAATTCGATGGATCGTTTGGTAATTTCGGCATCGATCAGTCGCCGCTGCTCTAGATCATAGACAGCAAGATCTCTGCTTTTTTCCCCTTTTTTCCCTTCCATGATATGCATGAAGGATACGCCGGCTTCTTTAGCTCCGGGCTGGGATGGGAACATCGATTCGTCTGTTGTCCTTGGAATGCCGTACCACTCGTCAAAACCCTGATTATTGGGCAGTCTGCTCTGATCGCTTCCCAAGTGCCATTTCCCGAAATGCGCCGTTGCATATCCTGCGCCTGAAAGCAGTTCGGCAATTGTTATTTCCCATTGGGTGAGGCCGTCCGGGGAGCCGGGAAGAGGAACCGAATGCGTGCCGGAGCGGATGGCAAAGCGCCCTGTTAAAATAGCGGACCTGCTGGGCGTGCACTGGGCCTCCACGTTAAAATTGGTCAGGCGGGTCCCCTCGGAGGCCAGCCTGTCGATTCTGGGCGTCGGTGCGCCCCGCAATTCGCCTCCGCCATAGCAGCCCAGTTCGCCGTAGCCGAGGTTGTCCATCAGGATAAAGACAATGTTGGGCTTATCGGCAGATGCGATGGATTTCTGCTGCGCATGCAGCATTGGAAATCCCGCAAAAAAGCAGATCAGGCATACTTTACAGATTCTTTCGTTTATTGTCGGCATAATGATTTTTTTTGTTTGATTAACTGCCGGTTAAGGCTTTTTCTTCGGTTCAAAGAATGAGGCGCATGGCGCCAGAGTCAGAAAAAACGAATTTCCCTGCGTGCGGTTTACAGCTCCCAGCTCGCCCAGCCATCTGATTCCTATGCTTGATTTTATCGAAGGGATAAAAATATTGCCTTCAGCGCCAAGCGCATAGATCCGATCTTTGTTTTTGAGGTCGAATTCAACATTGTTTATCTGGGGAATCATCATTTCATCTTTTGTGGCCTTAAACTGCATGTAATAGACCAGCCCTGCATTAATAACCATCGGCATGGGATTTCCTTTTACAGGTTTTATCCAGGTTCTGCCCAGACCGCCTTCAACAGTGAGAAGGCTGCCGGGCTTTAGTTCGTTGCCTCCAGTATTCTTTTTTCTGCTGTTTAGGGCATAAGAAAACAAAGCCGAGATATTCCATTCTTTTTGGGCATCAAAATAGTAAGTCGTGCCTGCTGAGAACTCGTTGGATAAAATCCCCATGCCCGCATTGTCATCTCCGCCCAGCTCATATTTCCCTGTAGGCAGATAAAGGGCATACCCGGCCGTAAAATCCGCTTTTTTGGTTTTCCAGCCCAGCTGCAGCGGCTGAATGTACATATCGGTAAAGGCAAGCGATGATTTTGTTGAAACAAGATCGCCCTCGATCCGGCTCGAAGCAAAAGCGATCAGGACCGAGCCGCCGTAATTGCCCCCCAGTATTTTAAAATTGGTTACAAAATTTCCTCCAAATCCGAGAAGAAACATGTTGATATGGGGAATGTCGAGCTTTTCCCCATCGGCTCTAATAAGCTTGGAGGTCTGGTAGTCGTATAGCGCCACGGCGGGCATAAAGGAAGGCGGCGCCTGCGTGCCTGACTGGAGCCCCATGTCTCCCAGCAGATGCGTGCCTTTGAGCTGCGCATCTGCCGAAGCGGCACAGAAAAAAAGCAATGTGAAGATTGCCGCAATCCTTTTGCTTTTTTTAGATGGAAATGCTGCTTTAGATCTGCAGATGCCATATGGATAATATTTTCTTGCTGTCATTGGAGCGCCATTTTCTTGCTGCCTAAAATTAAGCGGATTTAAGAAATATCTAATCTGCCGGCTGCCGAAAACATGTTCCAGATTATAATCTGCAACCAAATTTTTAAGGGGATGGTGCGGAAATATAAATTTGGGCGCATGCGGGAATTCTATAAAGCTTAGGCTCGCGGCTGCTCCAGTTCCTAAAATTTTCACTTTGCGGAAGTTTCGTTTTTTAGCGCTGCAAAGCTTTAAAGGCTCCGCTTCAAGCCTGCAGCAGAAAATTTATCTTAAAAAATGGACTGGATATATTATCCTTTTGATGATTTAAGCCTTTTGCGGTGATTTTTCTAAAAATTAGCCGTATCTTTGCTTTTCACCAGCCGCTCCGCGGACATAATTCTATCGTTTGCCTATTTACAAAAGCTTGTATTGATTTTTAGTATAACCTTTTGCAGATTCGCAGGCTCTTGCCTTGTGAACTGCAGCAAATTTGAAAGCGATGTCCCAACAGCAGAATCCCGCCAAAATTATTTACCATGCAGATGACGATGAGGACGACAGATTACTGTTCACCGATGCCTTGGATGAGCTCAACCTGCCAGTCAAAGTCCATCAGGTCGAGGATGGGCAGGCGCTTCTGGATGCTCTTTTCCGCAAGTCTGGCCAGCTCCCCGAAATTGTATTTTTAGATATCAATATGCCTGGAAAAAACGGCTTTGAATGCCTGGAGGAGCTTCGCGCGGGTGCAGGGCAGTTAGGCGGAGTGAAGGTGGTGATGCTCTCCACGAGCGGCAGCCCTGAAAATATTAGCCGCTCCTTTGAGCTGGGCGCAGACCTGTACGCCATAAAGCCAAGCACATTTCAGGGATTTAAAACTCTCCTGCAGGACATCATTACTTTAGACTGGACAAGCTTTAAAAATAGGCAGGACTTCCTGCTGAGCGAAAGACTATGATATAGATGCAAAAGGATAGCGTTTCAAAGCCAGCGGCATAAGATTTTAGAATTTTAGCCTTTTGAATTTGTGCGGATCTTAGAATAAATAATTTAAAGATGGGCGGCAATGCCCATCTTTTTTGTTTTAGTATTGCCTTAAATGAGCTAAAATGGGTAAGAATCCTGCCTGGTGTTCCGGAGCTGGCAATGGTATGGATTGCACAAGAATGTAGTTAGTTAGTTAGTTAGTTAGTTAGTTAGTTAGTTAGTTAGTTAGTTAGTTAGTTAGTTAGTTT
>NZ_QJRH01000051.1 GCF_003254545.1 Flavobacterium tistrianum | reverse complement strand
AAAGGGACAAAGAAGAAATTTTCCTCTTTGTCCCAATTAGTAGCGGGAACAGGACTCGAACCTGTGACCTTCGGGTTATGAGCCCGACGAGCTGCCTACTGCTCTATCCCGCGATGTTTCGGGTGCAAAGATACACACTAAATACGGTTATGCAAACAATTTTTGTACTTTATTTTTTATAATTTTTCTAAAAGACGATTTTTCTTAGATTTTATAATCCAATAATTCTTGGTAAACGTTTCCGTTTAAGCCTAATAGCAAGCCAAATGCAGGTTCGGTTTTTATGCCGCTTTCTTTCAGTTTTACGATCTCTAATCTAAAGTTTTCGTCTTTAGAACGTAGAATTTGGTCTTCAATAAGCATATGTCTGTAACCATTTTGAAGTTCTGTTGGAACATTTTGTCCGAAGATTTCTATCTCGAAAGTTTCAATAAAGAAGTTCGCAACAATAGATTCTTGATTGTCAATTACGATCTCTCGAATAGAAAAGTGGTTTTCTTTTTCGAACAAAGACTTAATTCTTTCAATAAAATCAGATTTGTTTTTCCAATAACAGACAATATCCAAATCGCTGTTTTCAACATCAATATTAATCGGAATCGTGCCAACTAAAATAGGATCAAACTCGGCAAGATTTTCTAAAACTTTGTATTTGGTTAAAATATGGAAAGCGGTTTGTTGTTTTAGATTTCCGTTTTTTAAATAAGATATGTATTTGAAATTAATCATTTATGATCTTGTTTTTTTCTTCGTTGATTTCCTGCTCTAATCTTTTATTGATGTCGATTTTTGCATTTGTAAAAACAAAAATCGTAGCGCGGTATCCTCTAGAATATTGATTTGTGACTTCACCGCCAATAACCGAAGATTCAAAAAACGGACTTGTTTCTTTCATTTCTTCTTCATTTTCTTCAAAATCCTTAACACGAATCAGGTTTTTGTATCTAATGCTGAGGTCAAACCAATTGAGATAATCAGCGTTGAATGAAACGGCTTTGATTCCTTTTTTAGAATAATAATTAATCGCTCCAGCTTGTCCGTAATTATCGCATAGTACAATAGTTTCTTTTTGGTTAGGCAATACGGCGTAGAGCGAATCTGTTTTTCTGGCCAATTCTTTCCAACCCAACATGTCGGCAAAATCCTGAGGCAAATGATGGTCTTTTCCGTCTTCCCAACGTAGCATTCCCATTTTTTTGTATTTCTCTGAATGCGCTACCATATATTCAGGACTTTTATTTGGAAAAGCAATGTCATACATCGGAATAAAAAACAATAACGGAATCAGAATAAAAATAGGTTTTAGAAAACGTTTCCATCCGCTGTTTAAGATTTCAGATAAAAATACAGATCCAAAAGCGATATAAATAGGATAGAGTCCGATAGCGTAATAGGCTTTTGCTTTGAAGTAAATAAAAATCAAAAGCGTGAAAACAAACGTTGCAAAAAAGAGCTGGTATTTTTTGAAAGGCTGATACAATAAAACGGCATAAAGTCCAGCTAAAATCACCAATAATCCGCCAATAAAAAAGAGAATTTGTTCCTTTAGGAAATTGGCTCGATCGACATTGACCAATTGGGTTTCTGCCAATTCTTTCATATGATGCACAATCGGAAAATGATTGCTGTACTGCCAGTAAAGATTTGGCACAATTAATATTAAACCTAAAATCAAGGCAAAATAAAACTCTTTTTTTGCCAGTATTTTTCTTTGTTTAGAAAGTAAAATTGCAGGAACTAATCCGAGGAATAAAAATACGATATTGTATTTGTTCAAGAAACCAAAGGCAAAAACGACGCCTCCGATATAAAGCCATTTTTTGTTTTCAGAAGTAATGTATTGTATTAAAACATAATAAAATGCTGTCCAGCATAAAACGTCAAAAGAGTTCGGCTGATACAGTGTATTTAAACGAAGCAAACACGAAAGCAAAACACATAAAGCGCCTAGAATTAAAGCATATAGATTTCCTTTTAAAAGCTCGATGGCTTTCCAGACAATCAGAAGTGTCAAAGCGCCAAATAGAGCAGGGAAGAACTTGATCCAGAAAACGGAATTTCCGAGAAGCAGAATAATATACGAAAACCAAGAGGTTACTGGCGGAACCGATAAATAGCCCCAAGCCAAATGATTTGCTTGATCGAGATGAAGATATTCATCGCGCTGCAAATCGTATTCTGGACTAATTAAAACATATTGAAGAATGAATTTTAAAATGATAAACCCAATTAAAATAAGTGTCTTTTTGTTCATGTAGATTTTGGTTTCTTAGTTTGGTTTTGCTTTTGTGCTGTAAGTGGTTTCAAATTAACGAGTAATTCTGTAGCTAAGATAGAACTTATTTTGATTTTTGAATATCGGGAATGTTTCTAATTGAAAATAATGTAAAGTGCAGGTATTTAGATATTTATGGTTTTAAAATATCAATTGAATTTACATTTTTATTACCTTTAGTATCAAGCAAATAACTTTAAAAGAAAATACCATGAAAAAGAAATTATTGATTTTAGTTGTCTTTTTAGGGACAATTTCATTTACAAATGCACAAAGTATAGGAGATGTTACAAAAGCGGCGAGTAAGGCGTCGACAGCAGCAGTACCTAGCTTTGATGTTGCTAGTTTAGCAAATCAGGTTATGGGGGTTTTATCTCCAAAATTAAAATTAACCGATGCTCAAAAACCGATTGTGAATTCATTGGTAAATGAAACTCTCAATAAAAAGAAGAATATTTTACCAACGATGGCTACAGACAAGGCGGGTTATACTTCTAAAATGACCACCACTAGAGAGTCTTTTATATCTAAAATGAAAAAGAATATCAGTCCGACACAATTTGATGCGCTTACTTCTTTATTGCCAAAATCAGCTTCGGCAGTAACTCCATTGGCAAAAATGCTTTATTAAAAATGGTCTAAAATAAAAAAGCAAAATAGAATTCTATTTTGCTTTTTTATTTATTGTCAATTTTTTAGAAAAAATCTTCAATCTAAGATTTTATTCCTCAACAGTTTCAAATTCCATGTGGTCGATGATTTCTGCTTCTGGCTTTTCTGGTTTAGATGCTTTCAGTGCATTAAATCTTTCCAACATTTCTGTTTCGTCTTCTTCACCGCTGAAATAAGGGAAAACATCCATAATTGGTGTTTCTGTAATAGCCGGAATAGAATATTCGCCCATTGTATTTTTCATTATGTGAAGTGTGTTGTCATAAGCTTCGCGAACATCATTTGCTTGGACCAGCATATACATGCTTGTTTTTCTTTCCTTACCGCTTTCTTCATCGTAAGCGATTAAAGTGATTTTAGATTTAAACCATCTATCAGCATTTTCAAAAGGATGAATTTCGGCATAATTAGCCACTTTGATAGCCGTGATTTTAAATTCTTCACTAGTATAAGCGGCCATTTCCTCAGTCATTCTTTTTTCAGCTTCTGTATAAGACAAAGCATCGACCAAATAAGGCTCGGTTAAAACTTTTTGTCCTCCAGTTTCATCTGTTTTTCTATATTTTACTTTGCATTCGTACCAAACTGCGCTCATCTCTTTTAAAATTTTAAGGATGCCAAAGATAAATTTTACAGCAGAAATAATAGTTAAATCTTGAAATAGATATTCACAATTTTAGATGATTTTGTTTAATGTTTTGAAAATCTGAAAGTTGTGTTTTTTACTGAATAATTTGAATTTATTTTTCATGTTTTCAATGTAAAATACTGTAAAACAGTTGTTTGTTTTTTAAACTGAAATAGTATAGAAAAAATATGAATTTTCTGAAATCCAAATAATCGATTTATTCGTAAGTACCAATAATAATGGCTGGGAATGGAGTTAAATTCAAATGGATATTGGTTTTTGGAGCATATTGAATTTTCGCATTTCCAGCTATTATTTTTATCATTATTAAAAATAAAAGATTGGGAAAATTAAACGTTCAGAAGTTAAAAGAGACTTTAAAATATCTGGAAAGCAAACAGCGCGAATTAAAAAGACAAGATCAAAATGACACGCGAAGTTTGGAATCTATGATTAAATATTTGAAAAAAGATATGATGGAACAGCACGATTTGTCTGAGCATCATCAATTGATAAAACAAGAGATCAAGGACACCGAAATTTTTATTGAGAGCGTCAAAAACATCATCGAAATCAATTCTTAAAACAGTCTAGTATTGCAGAATTTTACTTCTATTCCAATTTAAATTTTTCGTTTTTGCAGTCTAAAATCAATTTGTGGTTTAGGAAAAGTTTGTTGCCAATCATTCCTTGCATTCCAGAACGTTTCATTAAGAATTTTTGAAGATCTGAAGTGCCTTCGATATAAGTAACTTCAGATATATTGATTGTCATTTTTCCAAATTGTATTTTCTTTTTCGCGGCAGCGGAATAAACACTCAATGTATTTCCCCACGAATTTCCTTTTTCGGTTTTTATCTTGCTGTTTTTAATGCGGTATTGTTGCCAGATTTCTTTTGTTGTAATGAGTTCATAACCGCTAGTTCCAGAATCGTACAACAGTTTTAGTTTTTCATTTTCGATAGCTGAAGGAATAAGAATTTTACGTTTTTTAAATTCAAAATCAGTAAAATCATTTTCCTTTATTTTTTCGATGAAAGAACATTGATTGCTTTTAAAATCTAAAATAGTAATTCGTTTTTCTAATAAATCTGTTCCAATTGTACCGATTATATTCACGGTTTTTAAATCGTCAAAATTTATTTTTTCGCCATAATTTAAAACTTCAAAATCATTTGAAACCACATTCATATTTGCAATTCTAAATGCAGCGGAAATCGAGGAGTTTTCATTATCAATTTTTAACTGATTTTGAAACTTTTCAGCAATTGATTCTAATGATTTTTTGTAGAAAACCGTAATAGGCGAACCTGAATCAAACTGCATGTAAAATGTTCGATCGATGCCTTTTATTTTTATCGGCAAAAGCAAAGCAGAATTAGGATTTTCATCGCTGGATATCCATTTTATTGGAATGCTTTCGGCAACTCCCGAAACTTTCAAATAGTTTTCTGGCGGAGTAAATTTCTTTTGAAAATAAAAATATCCTCCCACTAAGAATAAAACAATAATAACTAAAAATACGGATGCAATTTTCTTAAATAATTTCATAGTCTGTTTTTTTTGCAAGATTCGGATTTCGATTCCGATTTTCGTGCAAAAACACTACGACAGTTTTACGTCATTTTTATGACTGGTGTTATAAGAAGTTGTTTTTCAGTTTTATGGCTAGTTCTTGTTTTTGGTTTAAACTGATTCCATTTAGAAAAACAATCAGGAGTTTTAGGCTAAGAAATGCAATTAAAGGAATAATAAAAAGTGGAAATTTTAAAGTGAATGAGTTTTGAACAAACGGACTTACAATCATTAAAACCGAAAGAATAAGACTTAAAACAATTTGAAGGCCTGCAATTTGTTTTCCTAATTCTTTGTTTGCAGAATCTTGGGTTTTATAAGTTAAAATTAAAGGAAAAATAACGCTTCCAAACGGAATAATAAGTCCTGATAAAACAGAAAGATTAATGAGTTTGGCTCTTTCTATTTGGATATTTTCTTTTTTGATAATAAGGTTTTCAGCATTAGTTTCTAGAGCTTCGGCAATAGTTTTAAGAGTAAAACCTTTAAGAATATTTCCAGCTTCAATTCTCTGAATGGTTCGCAAAGAAAGACCCGATTTTTCGGCAAGTTCATTTTGAGTCATGTTTTTTTCTTCTCTCAAAAATTTAACTTTATTCTTCATTGCTTTGAGTTGCTGATATAAAGACGAAATTAAGAAAAAACTTTTGATGAAATGAGCGTAAAGAAAACCTTCAATTATAGACCAATTCAAAGTTTTAATAAAAAATTAAGTTTTTTACTTTAACAAAAATTACTAACTTGTTGTGTAATAAAAGATTCCTTAATGTTATTGCCATAAAATTTTCCTAGTTATGCGAGTATCCGTTGTCAGAAAAAATATAAAGTTTGTTCCAGATTCAAGAAGAGTTGTTGCCCGATATTTCATGAATGGTCAGGAAAGGACCCAGCAAATGGTACTTCGGATAATGATGCTGGATGAGAAACAGGTGTTGCAGACTTTGGAGCAGACACTTCGCGAATTTGCCAGAAGGCATCGAAATATATCGGCAGTTTTTTTTAGACACTGTGAAAGAATTCGTCCCATAATAGAAGGAATGCAGATTGATTACGAAACTATGTCTCTAGACCGTAAAATGCTTATTGGGTCGTATTGCACGATGGAATATGCCATAGAATCAGCCGCGATTTTTAATCCGTCAATTGTTGAAGATTTTGATCAGACTGGGTTAGAAATGGGAGAAAAACGAGTTATTATTTCCTTTCGCGCAACGGGAGAAGGTCATATTTCTTCGATTGTTTTTAGAAGAGCCATTTTAGATCGTGATAATAATCTGCACATCATGAAAATAGGAAATCATATTGATCAGGCAGAAATCGAACATAAAACATTATTTAATAAAGAACGATTTTTGACCAAGCTGTATGAAATGCATACAACGGATAAATATATTGCTCAGATTATGCAGGATCTTCCAGAAGAATTTGAATTTGCTGTTCTGAAAAATATGCTGATTGAAGCGTTAAAAGATCCTTTGATTCGTGAAGAAAGAAAAGTTGCGCTAGAAGAAATTTTGTGGTTGGCGAATTCTTTTTACGATTTGCAGTTCAAACATGATTCGGATATAACGGAACGTGTCATATTTCCTATTTCTGATTCGGAGAGCCGCGGAATAGAAGATGCGCGCTTTGTGCGTTTTGTTGATGATAACGGTTCAGATCGCGTTATGGCAACGTATACAGCTTATAACGGGCACACAATTTTGCCGAAGCTAATTTCTACCGAAGATTTTTATAGTTTTAGAGTTATGCCACTTCATGGAGAAGGAGCGCAGAATAAAAATTTAGCTCTGTTTCCTCGAAAAATAAAAGGGAAATATGCTATGCTAGCCAGAATTGATGGTGTAAACAATTACATTATGTATTCTGATCGCGTTACACAATGGAATACACCAGTTTTACTGCAAGAACCGCGTTTTACTTGGGAGCTGACACAGATAGGAAACTGCGGGTCACCGCTTTGGACAGAAGAAGGCTGGCTCGTAATTACACACGGAGTTGGAGCTATGAGACGTTACTGCATTGGTGCATCATTATTTGATCTGGACGATCCTTCAAAAGAAATAGGACGATTGACAGAACCTTTGCTTTCTCCGTTGGAAGACGAGAGAGAAGGTTACGTGCCGAATGTGGTGTATTCGTGCGGAGCGATTATTCATAACAATAGTTTAATTCTGCCTTATGCCGTATCAGATTATTGTTCAACTTATGCTGTCGTAGATATGGTTGAGTTGCTTGATGCGCTTAAGAAAAGTAAATAAATTATCTTTTGTTGAGGTTTGGAATTTTCTCCGTCAAGTTTTTCCAGTATCGTTTTGGCATGTGTTTGATGTGAAGTTTGGTGTTTTTTCTCGATTCAATATTGACACTCTTAAAATAATTACGCCATAAATTCTCGAAAAACTCTTCGTTTTCATCATTTATTTCGGCTAGAAAACCAGAAGAAGGATTTGACTCAAACTGCATTTCAACAGTCGAGACATTTTCAAGATCATAGTAAATTCCATATTTGCGTTTTGAATCATAAATTAGCCAGCGTTGATCTGCGTAGCGGTTTTTAAAATGCTGTTCGATAAGCGATAGAACATCACAATCGGGTTCTATAATGGCATAATATAATCCGTCTTTTGTTAGTTTAAAACGAACAAAAGCTTTCATTCTATGGCTTTCTTTTCCAGTTAAATGCGCAGCTTTTTTTACATTTAAAACCTCGCTTCGGCTCAAATCTCCTTCGATATTGATTGTACTTGAAAAAACATATTCGACAAATCGAAACATGATTTCTTCAATCTGATCCATCTCAGATAAAAAAGCAAAATATAGGTTGTTGAAACCGTGATGCGAAAGCCGTTGCTCCAAGCCATTCAAAACACGATTTGCTTTAGCAGTATCTGTTATTACAAAATGCGTACTGGAGAAAAGCAACGTATTTGAAGTTTCTTCTTGGGCAAAAACAACATCCTTTAGTTTGTATTCGTAAATTTCAAAAACAGCTGTAAGCCAGCCTTCATAACTCCCATCATAAATAATCTGTGTCATTTGAATTAGAATAAAGAAAGCTGGTTCGAAAAATTATTCTTGTATTTACTGTTCTGTAAATTCAAAATCTGATTTTTTATTTGAATGGGAGTCAGGTCTTTCTGTAAATAAAAAGGCGAAGAAAAAGCCAAAAAATATTTTGAACGACTGTAAGCAATTCCTAATTTTTTTAAGTCTTCGGGCTGCAATTTTTTGAAAGTTCTTGCAGCAACAATCTTTTTCGCACTCAAAAAACCTATTCCGGGAATGCGCTGAATTAATTCTAAATCTGCCGTATTAATATCAACCGGAAACTGATGTAAATTTCGCAGTGCCCACCCTAGTTTCGGGTCAATATCTAAATCAAGATTTGGCTGGTCAAATCCCACAATTTCGTTTACATTAAATCCGTAATAGCGAATTAGCCAATCGGCTTGATACAAACGGTTTTCGCGAATCATCGGAACTGGAGTGCCAATAGCGGGAAGTCTGTTATCGTAACTTATGGGCACGTAACCAGAATAATAGACACGACGCATTTTCATTTGTTCGTAAAAATAATTGGCCATTCCGAGAATTTCCAAATCATTTTCTTTTGTTGCACCAATTACCATTTGGGTGCTTTGTCCTGCAGGAGCAAAAAGCGGTGTTTTGTAATTAGTTTTTTTCTCTTCTTGATAACCAATAATCTCATTTTTTAGATATTGCATTGGTTTGATTACGTCCTTATGGTTTTTATCGGGAGCAAGCAGTTTCAGGCTTTGTTCTGTCGGCATTTCGACATTTACACTCAAACGATCGGCATACATTCCAGCTTCTTTTAGTAGTTCTTCGCTAGCGCCAGGAATTGCTTTTAGATGAATGTAGCCATTAAAGTTTTCTTCCAATCGCAGTTTCTTTACAATTCTTACCAAACGTTCCATCGTATAATCGGGATTATCAAAAATACCTGAACTAAGAAATAGCCCTTCGATATAATTTCTTCGATAAAAGCCTATTGTCAAATCGACCACCTCTTGAACAGTAAAAGCTGCACGTTTAATGTCGTTGCTTTTTCGACTCACACAATATGCACAATCAAAAATGCAATGATTGGTGAGCAAGATTTTTAGAAGAGATACGCACCGTCCATCTTCGGTAAAGGCATGGCAAATTCCGCCTCCAGTATCTCCTAAACCTTTGTTTTTGTTTTTTCGAGTGCTTTGTCCCGATGAGCAAGAAACATCATATTTGGCGGCATCTGCTAAAATTGCCAATTTATCCATCACTCTTTCCTGTATCATGCTGCCCTTTTTTAATTGTTTTTGAAAGAAAAATTCATTCTTTCAAAACTAGGAATTCATGCTAAAAAAGGAGCGAAATAAGCTGTTCTAAATTGTATCATTTTTTTTTGGAAGGTTATTTTTACATTTAAAAAAAAACTATATTTAAGATTCAAAAAACAGGTATAAATACGGGGTTGTAGATTGTCAAAACTTTTTACATTCGCCGAAATAGAAAAACTGATTTCCCCCCTCAACATTGGTTTTTCAAATTTAGAAGTATTAGCAAATATTAGGAACAAACGGCTAAAACAATGAAATTTGTAAAAGGACAAGATGTTTCCTACACAGCATTGAGTGGGATATCTTACAAGGGAACCATTATCGAAAGAAAAATGGATTTTAAAAAGGGGCTTATAATAAAATCGACTTCAAAAGAAAGAGATTTTCATTATCTCATAGAGATACAAAAAAACGGTACAACCGAGAAAATTCTTTGTGCCGAAAATCACCTTAAATTATTAGAAAAGAAAAAGCGAGTGGCAAAAAAAGTGGCATAAAAAAACTACGCAAAGCTTATTGGCTTAAACTCTTCATAGTTTTTTTATTCTTAATAAAGAGTTACATTCCCTCTTTTAGCCCAATTCTTTTTAAGCTGTTTATTATTCTAAAAACAGTTTCATCTGAAAACATAAAACTGGAAAGAGTTTCTTTTAATTCTGTTGCCGTTTGGGGTTGTAGTTCCAGAAGGTCCTTTAAGTATATTTTAGCTTTCGCATCTTCACTTAACAGAGATAAAGACACAGCTTTAAGCAACGGATCCCAAATGGTTTCGTTAAAATCCATTTTTTCTGCCCAGTATAAAGACTTCTGATATTCTTTTTTATGGATATAGTAATAGCAATATCCAACATTAATCCACCATGGGTGCGCAGGATTTATGTGGGTTGCATTTTCTAATAAATTAAAACCTTTTTCAAAATAGCCTGCAAAAATCAATATACAGCCTATTCCTGAAGAAATGCCAGAAGAGTTAGGATTTATTTTTAGGCATTGTTCTGCTGCCGAAAGACAGTTGTCCTGATCCTTTTTAAAACAATTTATAATTGCCAAAGCATACCAAGCCTGCTGGCAGTTAGGATCTATATTTAAAGCTTTTGTGATGCAATGACTGCTTTTTTCGATTGTTTTTTTGCAATTCTCTAATCCCAAGGCAATAGAAGCCAACTGCATTTCGCTTAGCATTGCCCATATAGTTGCGTTGTTTGGGTCTAATTCTACCGCATCAGATAAATTAGACAAAGCGTTAGCATAATTTTCGATAGAATAAGAGCGCTGATATTCGTGATAACTGCAGATTGCTCTTAAAATACCGGTGTTATTTGAAATTTTAGATGGCGCAGTTTTCACCATTTCGTTAAAAATGACACCATAATAACCGCCCATAGAAGTTACAATATCCTTTACAATTTCATTTTGAATTCTAATGCCATCGTCTAGAGTAGCAGGGGTAAACAATTTGGTCAATATAAACTTTCCTGAGGATGAATTTATCAAGTTGATTCTGATTTGCAGTTTGTTGCTAATAATTTGAATATGTCCTGTAATAATAAAATCTGCTCCAACAAGGCTGGCAGCTTCTAGAACATTTTCATTGATTTTTGTAATGATATCAGAATGGAAATGGCCAATTATAGAGAAATCCTGAAAGCGAGAAAGTTCTGCACTGATTTCTTCAGAAAGAATCTGTGAAAAGGCCTCTAAGTCTGGACGATGATCTATTGTTTTAAAAGGAAAAACTGTAATTACAGGATTTGTTTTACTGATGCTAACTTGTGTATCGGCAGGTCGCATTTTGTTATTATGAATAAATTCTGGGACATAGCCGCCTTTTGGGACATGAATAATAAGCAGATTATTTTTTCCGTCTGTAGAATAATACTCATGAAGTAATTTTCTTAATCGGCCAGCATGAATGCGAACCATAGCATCATCATGAGGATTAAAATGAGTAGGCCTGCTTAAAGCGTTTACAGCTATGGAATATTCCTTGATAAATTGCTGCCTTTCGTCTATAGTTTCTGTGACGATATAGCGAAGAAAATTGCTTAGTAATGTTGAATTCTTAAAAGAATAAAACTGTAAAACATTTTCCAGCTCATCATAGATTTTATCCGAGGGGATTTTTTTTATATCCATAATAAAATTATTTGAAAATTATTAATGTCAAAAAAAAGTCACTGGGGCGTATAAAATGTTAAAGACCAATTGTTTATGAAGACATAAATTTATGAAAATTTTTAACATGTTAGTATTATTAATCTGATATTTTTAACCGTTAAATGTAACGGTTAATAACTCTAATTGTGCCGTTGTATTACTTATATTTGTTTGATAATCAAATGAAAGACTGTGTTTTATCTATTTTTTTAACAAAAAAAGACTGTATTATAGTGTTGAAATTTTTGCATTCCGATAGTAGAACTTTTAGAATCAGATAAAAGTTTTTGAGGTAAATAAAAATTCGTGCTGAGAAATATCGATTTTTTAAAATAAAAATGACTTTATTTTAGACCAGGACTGCAAAAATCAGATTAAAAGTTGTATCCCATAATAAACAAACTATAATCATTATGAAAAAAAGATTTTTGCAAATGACAATTATGAGGTACTGTGTCTTCATAATTTGTTTTTTCATTTCTGCTTTTGTTCAGGCTCAAGATGAAGGGAATAAAAGCATGGAAATCTACGGTTTTATTATGACCGATGTCGGTTATAATTTCAATCAGATACAATCAGATTGGTACGATGTGGTAAGGCCAACTAAACTGCCTGCTTTTAAAAACGAATATGGGCCAGATGGCAGTTATTACGCTTCTGTACGTCAAACTAGATTAGGTTTTAAAAATTACTTTGACACAGGAATCGGAGAATTAAAAACTCATTTTGAGTTCGAATTGTTTGGTACAGGTGTCGATGCTGGGCAGACTACTTTTCGTCTTCGTCATGCATATGCCGAATTAGGAAAATTTGGAGCAGGTCAAACTTGGAGCCCTTTTATGGATATTGGCGTATTCCCAAATTCGCTAGAATATTGGGGACCAACCGGAATGGTGTTTTTTAGAAACATTCAAATACGCTACATGCCAATTCAAGGCGATACCCGTTTAACCATTGCATTAGAAAGACCAGGAGCAAGTGCCGATCAGGGAGATTATGCAAATCGTGTCGAACTGCAAGGAGTAAAAGCAAGATTTCCGCTGCCAGATCTTTCGGCAGAATATCATCACGCCACAAAATGGGGGTATATTGAATTAGCTGGTATAGTTAGAAAAATCGAATGGAAAGACCAGAATAATGACCAATATAATTTGTCCGGAGATGCAGTAGGCTGGGGACTTAATTTAAGTACTAACATCAATTTTAGTAAAAATGATGTTTTTAGAGGTCAGGTTGTATATGGCGAAGGAATACAAAACTATATGAATGATGCTCCAGTTGATATAGGCATCAAAAATAATTTTGGCAATCCAGTAACTCCTGTAAAAGGTGTTGCACTTCCTCTAGTTGGTGTTGTTGCTTTTTTAGATCATACTTGGAGTGACAAGTTTAGCACTGCAGTAGGGTATTCTATGATCGATATTGACAACTCAGACGGACAGACAGATGATGCTTTCAAAAAGGGACAATACGTTCTTGGAAACCTTTTATATACTCCTGTAAAAAATTGTATGGTCGGAGTTGAATTTCAGTGGGGTAACCGCGAAAACTTCAATGATGGTTGGAGTACTTCAATAAATAAAATACAGTTTTCTTTTAGATATAATTTTTCGCAATCATTTTATAAAAGAAATCAGTAAAAGCCTTTTGTTTTTTAATCAATAAAAAAAAGAAAATATGTGTAAAACTGTACAATATCTGCTATTGTTCGGATTGTCTTTAGGCTCACTTAATGCTCAGACCCGAACCGAAAAAGATCTTCTAGGAGAAAAACAAATCCCAGCAAATGCTTATTACGGTGTGCAGACAGCACGTGCGTTAGAAAATTTTCAGATAAGCAGCTTGACTACTCAATCTTATCCTGATTATGTAAAAGCTTTTGCAATGGTAAAACTAGCTGCGGCAAGAGCTAATGCTGATGTCGGACGACTTAAAAAAGATAGGCTGGCTGCTATAGAAAAAGCTTGCCAAGCTGTAATTGACGGTAAATATCATGATCAATTTTTGGTCGATTTGTATCAAGGTGGTGCCGGTACTTCTGCTAATATGAATGTGAACGAAGTTTTGGCCAATATTGCACTGGAACTGAGCGGTCATAAAAAAGGAGAATATCAATACATCGAACCTCACGATGATCTTAATATGGGACAATCAACCAATGACGTATATCCAACAGCTATAAAAGTGGCATTGCTCCTTCATAATGACAAACTGCTTCAAGAAGCTGATCTTTTGGCTAAAGCTTTCCATAAAAAAGGCGATGAGTTTAAAGACGTCCTAAAAATGGGAAGAACTGAAGGACAGGATGCTGTACCAATGACGGTTGGGCAGGAATTTCACGCTTTCGGGAACCAGCTTGATGCAGAAATTAGTGCTTTAAAAAAGGCAGAAGTTTATTTATGCGAACAAAATATGGGAGCTACTGCCATCGGGACAGGAATCACGGCGTCTCCAGGTTATGCCGAAAAAGTAGCTGCACATTTGGCAAAAATTACAGGAAAGCCAATCGTAATGAGCAAAGATCTAATTGCCGCGACAACCAGCCAGCAAGGGTTTGTAATGTATTCTTCTACACTTAAAAGTATGGCAGTTGCTTTGGCAAAGATAAGCAGTGATTTAATCATTTTGGCTTCGGGCCCTCGTACTGGTTTTTTCGAAATCAATTTGCCTGCACTTCAGCCGGGATCTTCAATTATGCCGGGAAAAGTAAATCCGGTTATGCCAGAACTTATGAATCAATTGTGTTTTAAAGTAATGGGAAATGATTTAACAGTAACAGTTGCCGCACAATCTGGTTTATTGCAGTTAAATGCCTTTGAACCAGTGCAAGCTATTGCTATGATGGAATCTCAAGGATTGTTTTTTAAAGCGATGCCATTGTTTAGAAAAAACTGTATCGATGGCATTACAGTAAACAAAGATGTTTTAGCACATTATATGGATAGAAGCGTTGGTGTTGTAACGGCTCTGAATCCTATTTTGGGGTACGAAAAAACAACCGAACTTGCTAAAGAAGCGTTGGCAACTAATAAAGGAATCTTAGAACTTATACGCGAAAAGAAATTGCTGACAGAAGATCAAATTAAAAAACTGCTTGATCCAGCAACCTTAACGGGCCAAAAATAATTCTCAAACTAAAACGACAAAATGATGAAATTAAATATCAACTTTTGCAAAAAAATAATTTTACTGCTGATATTATCGCTAAATATCAGCATGTTCGGACAGGCTAAGCCGAAAGTTCTAATATTGGCAACAGGCGGAACAATTGCTGGTTCTGCTAAAACTGGGGTACAATCAGGATATACTTCGGGGCAGGTTACCATTGATGCGATGGTAAATGCAATTCCTGATGCTTTAAAAGTGGCCGATATAAAAGGTGAACAAATTGCGAATGTCGGATCTCAAGACATGTCATTTGAAATTATGCTAAAAGTAGCCAATCGAATTAATGAATTGGCCAATAGCAATGATGTAGACGGCTTCGTAATTACACACGGAACTGATACGATGGAGGAAACGGCCTTTTTCTTAAATCTAACTACGAAAACAGATAAACCAGTAGTGCTGGTAGGTTCAATGCGCCCATCAACAGCAATTAGTGCAGATGGACCTTTGAATCTTTATAATGCAATTGCTGTAGCTGGCGATCCTAAAGCAAAAGGACGCGGAGTGCTTTTGGTAATGAATGATTGGATTCATTCTGCACAATCTTTAACAAAAGTGAGTACAACGGCTGTTCAGACTTTTATGTCTCCGCTTCGTGGACTTATCGGTATTACTTCTTACGGAACAAACGATTTCTTTAATTATCCAAGTCAAAAATTTGGAAAAAACTCAGAATTTGATGTGAAAGGTGTTAGTACTTTTCCACGTGTAGATATTATTTATGCCGATGCCGATATGAAACCAGATTTAATTGATGCTTCAATAGAGCGCGGTGCCAAAGGAATTGTAATTGCTGGAGTAGGAAACGGAAACATGAACAAAGCTTCTCTAGATGCTTGTGCAAGAGCGAGCAAAAAAGGAATTATCGTAGTGCGAAGCACGCGCGTTGCGACTGGACTTGTAAGCCGTAATGTGGAATGCAATGATGATGAACTTGGACTAATTGCTTCATACGCTTTGAATCCGCAGAAATCTAGAATCTTATTGTCAGTAGCATTGCTGAAACAAAGAAGCTTGGCAGAACTTCAAAAGATATTCGAAGAATATTAATCTTATTTTTTAAGCAAATCTAGACTTATGATCCTAATACTACTATTGATGCTGATAAAATCATTTCTAAAGGCAACAGCTACTTTTTGGTCTATTAGTAAAAGGGAATAATGCAATATCAACTTGAAAATTTAATATGTATGAAAAATAAAATAGTTACAAGAGCGGTTCTTGCTGGGTTCTGTGTTTTATTGGTTTCCTGCAATACAAAAAAGGACGAAAATGCTGTAGTTGACTTGAAAGAAATCAAGAAGCAAATTCAAGCAAAAGAAAATGAATATGCTGCAACGTACAATGCTGGTCAACTTAAAGAGATAGGATATTATGCAGACGATGCGATAACTTTTTATCAGAACAGGCCACCGATTATTGGTAAAGAAGCCAGATATGAATTTTTAGAATCAGATTTGACTAATAACACCAATACAATATCATTTGAAACCAAAGAAGTTTTTGTTTCGCATGACGGAAATATGGTTCTAGAAGTAGGATATTATAAAGTAATAGATTCTACTAAAACACCCATAAATACTGGAAACTATATGAGCTATTTCGAAAAAAGAGATGGCAAATATGTGTGCGTAAGAGACATGAGTGCTTCTGATGGATTGGTAGAATAACTGATAAAAAACAAAGATCATGAAAAAAATACTATTTATACTGTCATTAATTTTTGGATTGAATATGGCTGCTCAAAGTTCTGTTGATGAGATAAAACTAATCCAAGATCTTTACGGAAAATCTAAAGCAGAAGTGGTCAAAGAATATTTGGGTTTGACAGATGTACAGGCTACAGCATTTCAGCCGATTTATGACAATTACGAATCGGAACGCAAAGCTTTAAGTCAAAAAAAGATTCAAATTCTTGAAGATTATGCAAAGAATTATGCTACGCTTAGCGATGCTAAAGCTACAGAATTAACATCATCGAATTTAAAGTATAATCAAGAAGCTGAAAAACTGCTTACTAAAACACATTCTAAACTGGTAAAAGCTATTGGCGGAATCAATGCTGCAAAATTTGTGCAACTTGAGCAGTATTTGCAGGTAACAATACGATCTGAAATTCAGAACGCTATTCCTTTTATAGGCGAATTGGATAAAACCAAAATGCATTAGACAATTTCTGTGTAAAAAGTAGAAAGTATAGAAAAAATCATTTTCTACTCAGCTTATTAATATTTTATACTCTTACTATGATAAAGAAATTTACAAAATATTTGACAGTCGCATTAATTATGTCTGCCCAGTTGATTTTTTGTCAAGATAATGATGGTCCAGAACTTGGTTTACCTGGCGACAATCTTGATCTTTATGCCGTTATGACCTTGTTTCAGAAATCAAAAACCATTGAGGAATTTGAAAAAAATCTGAATTTGGAGAAAACAGGAATCAATAATCTGGATTTGAATCTGGATAAAAAAGTAGACTTTATAAAAGTAGTCACAAAGAAAAATGGCAATTCGTTTACTTTTATTCTTCAAGTTGCTGTAAACAAGAACGAAAATCAGGATGTTGCAGTTATTTTGGTCGATAAAGACAAAAACGGAAAGGTAAAAATGCAGATTGTAGGAGATGAATTGCTGTATGGAAAAGATTATGTTATTGAGCCAGCAAGCAAATCTTCGCCAGCAAAGACAGCAAACCCTGCCTATACAGGAGACGAACCGGTGCAGAGCTCGCCAGCCGTAACAGCAGTTGTGGTAGAAACGGTACCGATTGTACAATATGTATATTCACCGGCTTATGTTCCGTATTATCCACCTTATTACTACGGATTTTACCCGCCTTACTTTGCTGCTTTTACCGTAATGGCGGTCGGAATTTATCGTCATAACCATTATTACCATCATCATGGTTATTATGGAGGACATTACCATGGCGGGCATAACAATGTATATATTAATAACAGAAACAGTTTTAATAATTACAACAATAATAGATCGAGATCTAATACAGTACGAGACAATTCGACCAATAATAGATACAATACCAATCGAGGCAATTCTCGTCCATCAGCGAGTACACGACCATCAGCAGGAAACTCGAATCGTGCAGGAAATACTAGCGCATCTGGAAGAACTCGCCAGAGTTCATCACCAAGTGCAGGGACTTCAAATCTTAATAGAGGAAGTTCTTCAGGAGGCAATTTTAATAGAGGAGGAGGCTCTTCGTCAAGACCAAGTGCAGGACAAATGGGAGGCGGTTCTCGTGGCGGAGGAGGTTTTAGCGGAGGCGGTGGCTTCGGCGGCGGAGGCGGAAGAAGAAGATAAACGGCGTTTTTTATAATGTTTCATCAAAAAAATGCGTAAGTCCTTTTGGGTTTACGCATTTTTGGTTTTTTATATCTGATATAATTTTTATTTTAAAAGGCATTTATTTTACTGGTTATCATATAAGATAACCTTTTTCTGAAAGTATATTTTGATATTTGAATTATTGAAAATAATATAAAATTGAAAGAATGGAAACTGTAGAAATAGAGAAAGTAAATTATCTTAAAAAACAATCAGCTCAATATTTAAATGTTTTAAAATCGGTTGACAAAGGTTACAACGCAGAAATCAAGGTTTTAAACTATTCTGAATTGGGCTGTGTGATAACAAACATGTTAAAGCTTTGCATTTTGGCATTAGAAAATGATAATTATAAAAAACCTTTAATAGATGTTGGATTGGTTTTAGAGCAAGCACTTCAATTATTTCCTACTGATGAAATGG
The DNA here is from genome assembly GCF_003254545.1 of Flavobacterium tistrianum. Classification (GTDB taxonomy): domain Bacteria; phylum Bacteroidota; class Bacteroidia; order Flavobacteriales; family Flavobacteriaceae; genus Flavobacterium; species Flavobacterium tistrianum. The sequence goes on along the minus strand of NZ_QJRH01000051.1, from coordinate 10,970 downwards.
AATTGTTGGATATCATTAATGAAATGCAGATTAAAGAATCTAGTGTTGAGGTTAAATAAAAAAGCTCCAAATTTCTTTGGAGCTTTTTATTCCGTAGGAATGTCTGGTCATTGGAAATGAATATGATTAGTATGCTCCAGCGGAGCAAAATATTTGTAGAAAATCGAAACCCCATGATCAGAAAGCTCCAGAGGAGCGACATTAAATTATGCTAAATTTTCTGCCACAAAGTTTTTGCAATACTCTTTTATCAGATCTCTCACGGTTCTAAATTGTTGCATGATTTCAGAATCAGTTCCTGTTGCTTTTGCGGGATCAGGGAAATTATAGTGAAATTTGACTGCTTTGGTTGGAAAAAATGGACATCGTTCTTTTGCATTATCACAAACCGTAATCACAAAGTCAAAATCAATATGAGCATATTCATCAATATTATTTGATGTATGATTCGAAATGTCGATTCCGTCTTCTTTCATTATCAAAATAGCTTTCGGATTAACGCCGTGAGTTTCTACGCCCGCGCTGTAAACCTCAGCTTTATTTCCTGCAAAAAATCTCATATAGCCTTCAGCAATCTGGCTTCTACAGCTATTTCCTGTACAAAGTATTAGTATTTTCTTTTTCATAATTAAACAAATAGCCAAATGATATTTATAATACAGAATTTGGGTTCAAAACCGAAAATGAGCTGCAGTAAAATAACAGAAGAGGTTATTATAATTGGTTTTTTGTGTTTAAAGATTAGTTCTTTCATTTTTTAGCAGCATCCTGAATTTGGCGTGCAGCATGAAGCAGTATCATTGGTCAATTGAGTAAGATTGATCTTCTGTTTTTCTGCTGGAATACCGCAAGCATCTTGTGCTAAACATGCTGTGGTTTTATTTTTTAGAATAAACGTTTTTCCATTAAACTCTAAATCATATTTGCCAATTGTATTGCTTTGGTATTCCACTTCAATTTCTAAGTCTTCGATGTTTAATTTATCCTCAGACAGCTGAATGATGTTCAATAGTTTATTAGGTTTTAAACGATGTTCAAAATCGTTAGCATCCCAAAGTTGAAAGTTTACTGCTTTTTCATTTCTGATAACTCCTCCACAATCAATAAAGTTTTTGGTTACTACGCCAACTTCAGTCACATGAAAATGTTCTGGCACAAAAGTTCCGTTTTCCAATTGAAACTCAACATTGTCCAATGTTGGTAAAATCTGTTTTACTTCTGATAATTTCATCTTATTTTTATTTATTTGTTAATTGCAATATTGCGATATATTTTGTCAAAAAAAATGTTTTAGCAACATTTTGATTTTGAAATAGTTTGTGTGATGTTTAAAAAATAGGAGTTTAAAATGTCGATTGTTTTTTCATCAATACAATAACAAATTGCATTTCCAGAAATATTTCCTTTAATGATTCCTGCATTTTTTAACTCTTTAAGATGCTGAGAAACCGTAGGCTGGGCAAGAGGCAATTCGTTTACAATATCGCCGCAAATACATTCGTTTACTTTTAATAAATATTCGATTATAGCAATTCTTGCAGGATGTCCTAATGCTTTGGCAATTGTAGCAATTTGATTTTGTGCGTCTGTAAAATGTTCCGTTTTAGTTGCTCCCATGTTGGTTATATTAATATTGCAATATTACGATATGTTTTTTAAATGATAAAATTTTTAATAGATTATTTTAGTAACAAAAAAAAGCTCCAGATTTCTCTGAAGCTTTTATGCTTTATCAACGAATGATTATTTTACTTTTTCTGGTAAAGTCATTTTCCAGACATTGTTGATTACATCAGGCTCTGGACCATAGATTCTCATAACAAACATGAATTTTTCATCTTTCGGAGTCGGAAGCCAATTGCTTTCTTTATCCTTTCCTGGCGAAGTGCTTTGCAGATAAATAATAAGATCTCCATTTGGTTCATATTTTAAGCCTTTTGTTTTATTACCAATAGAATATCTGTTAATCGGATTCGGAACCAGAAAACGTTTTGGAAGATTATACATTGTTAAACTCCAAAAGTATTTTGCCTCTGGAAGCTGATCTTTACTAAATTTTATAACATACTTATTGCTTCCTAAAAGAGGCTGATTGTCTTTATCGTTACTAGCTCCCGTGTAAACAGCTTCTTCTTTTGTATTTCCGTAAATTCCGGCAGCTGCTGCAATCGCACGATTTAGGTAATTATTTTGAAGTTCGGCTCTAGTACCAAAAAGGTTTCCGAAATCTTTAAGACCGCTTACTTTTGAATCTAATTCTTGTTTTGCTTCTGTAATTCCTTTTTCGATAGCTTTTATCGTTTCTGGCGGATATTTACTGCTGTCAAAAGCAGTTCCTGGTACAAGTCCGATTTTTGCAAAACGAGCTCTCAGTTCTTTCTCGCTACTGTCTTCGCTTGCATATTGCAATAGAGAGTTTAATACATTAATAAATTGCGGAGTACCATAATCGCTTTCTTTCCAAACAGGAAGTTCTAAGTTGTATTTTTTAACTGGTGGTGCCGGCTGTTTTGTATATTCATGCAGCGGAGTTATTTTATATTGACTTTGTATTTTTTTCAGATTAGCAACATCCGTAGGATCATGAAGCTGAGTTCGTCCGACAACAAATATTAAATTGGTTTCTGAGCGCAAAACTTTGTCAATTCCTTTTGGCGTTTCACCTTTCCAGTCTGGTCCTGCAAGCAGATATTTTCCGCCATTGTTTCCAGTAACCCGAGTTCCAATATATTCGTAGTTAAAGGTATATAAATCTACCAATTGCATTACGTAATAACGGTCGCTTTCCATTTTAGGCACTTCAAGAACAACAGGTTCATCAGAAACATTAATAGCTGCCATAGAGTAAGGCGTATCATTGTTTATAGTTACAACTAGAGTATCTGATGGTGTAGCACTATTTGCAAAGCTTTTAAATTTATTAAACCCAGCATATGCTCTGTCTCCTTTGTTCAATGCATTGGCATAAATGGTCTTGTAATTATAAAATATTGGATATCCGTATATCCAAGCTTCTTTTGCAATGGCAGTTATGGAGTCAGCAGATGTTGCATTTGCATTTTCTGGATTGTCCTTTGATTGTTCTTTTTTGCAGGCTGTTACTGCTAAAAGTGCGACGATAAAAAAAGCAGTTAAATTTTTCATAATCAGACGGTTTTATTTTATATGATATTTTTTCTGAATTTTAAAATTAGAGTTTAAAAGAAAAATACTCCTTTTTTGTGCTGTAAATATGGTTGCAAATTATAAGTTGCAACCATTTTCAAATAAATCAACCTAAAAAATGAGATGGCATAAAAAAAGCCCCAGATTTCTCTGAGGCCTTATATGATTTTAAAAATACTTCTAGAAATTAGTATTTATTTTTTTAGAACGATCAGCAATATAAGAGATCAACCAAATTACTTGTCCTTCTTTTACAAAGTAAACTTTCTTTGTTGCCAAATCTGGAATACTTTCAAGACAAGTTACAAGAATATTGTTTGCCGAAATCAAATATTTTTGATCGTAAGTGCTTAAAACTCTAGCTGCTTCTTTGTTTGTTTTGGCAAGATTAGTAAACTTGCCAAAGTTATTTTTAAGAATTGCATCATAATCGATAACATCCTGAAGCGTTAAAGCAACATAATGTTCTTTATTAGCATTTTCGTCATAGAAAAGAGTTGAAAATGCCCAAACAGCTCCACCAGATAAGTATAGTTTATTCTTTTTTGCTAAAGGAGGATTTGCATCAAATAACTCTTTAGTTTTTTTACGTAGAATCACATTATAGTCAAAAGACTTTTCCTGGTAGGTCGACATATCGTTTACCTGACTTTTATTTACCACTGTTTTTTCTACAGCATCAGTAAGCGTCATGGTTCCGAAACTAAGTTCTAAAGGAACAAATTCTAATTTACCGTCTTTAAGTTCGTCGATATAACCTCCTTTTGTAGTTTGAGCACCAATGTCAAGAAGAAAAGCATTAGCAAAATCTACTGGCGGTATTGCACCTTTTACAAGTGTTTTTGCTTCTTCGTTAACCTCTAATATTTCTAACTGTTTACCAGTTAAAATAGCAATTTTGTTTTTTAGAACATCGATGTTGCGAGCAGATGCAAAAACAGGAGCTGCTACAACGAAGATATTTTCTTCAAGAATTTTATTTTCAGCTTTTATTTTTTGCAATTGATTTGTAACCGTTACGCTAGTTTTAGTGATGTCTTCTTGAGTAAGTTCACCTTTAGAATCAATATGGTCAGCAAAAGGAATTCTCTCAGTCCAAAAAGAAAGGATTTTATAATCAGCTTTTCTGATGTTGCTTACGTCAATAACAGAAACTTTTATGGCTCTACGGCCAATTTCGATTCCAGCATAGATGTTTTTTTGAGAAAACGAACTAACCGAAAAAAATAATGTTAAAAGGGTAAAAAATAAAAATTTGGGGTTGTGTTTTTTAAGCATTGTGTTGAATTGTAGTTATAATATAATTTGTTTTTAAAGATTATAAAATTTCTTTTTGTGGTATTTATATGAAAATCATAATTTTAAAATGAAAACAAAACGTTTCATTACGGAATCGCGAATTTAAGAAAACATTTAGTAATATAAAATCAATTATCGAGAAAACCTGATATTAAATTATTGTAAAGAAATAACGGGTTTTATTTCGAGAAAGTATATTTATAAAAAAACTTTAAACAAATCTGACAATTTCTTTTGAAACATGAATTCTGTAGTGGTCTACGGAATGCCGTAAAAAACTTATATGCAATTAGGTTATATTGCACACAATAACTTTTTAGCATCATTTTTAAATGAAAATAATACAAAGCTTTTGGTCTGGAAATTTAACTGATTTAACCCGCAATTATGGCTGGATTTCTTATAAATATAATTGGCTGAGTTGGATTTTAAGCAGTCATCAGTTAGTGAAATTTCATGAAGAAGTTGAACTTTATACAGATCGTTTTGGATATCAAATTTTAATTGAAAAGTTGAATTTGCCTTACACCAAAGTTCACGTAGTTTTAGATGATTTAAATGATTATCCCAAAGATTTATGGGCTGTTTCTAAAATTAAAGTATATCAGATGCAGAACGAACCTTTCTTACATGTTGACGGAGATGTTTTTGTATGGGAATCTTTGGAAACTAAATTTAGAAATGCCGCTGTACTTACACAAAATTTAGAAATTACAGGCGATAATTATACTAAAATGTGGAACAACATTTCACCAGAACTCCTATATATGCCAGTTGAAATGGAGAATTATCATAAGGCACCAAACAATTTTGCTTGCAATATGGGTGTTGTAGGAGGAAATGACATTGAATTTTTTAAGCAGTACGCCAAGACAAGTATTGATTTTTTAGATAAAAATATAGCCATATCATCAAAAATTAACTGCCTTAATTTTAATTTATTTTTTGAACAGATTTTGTTTTATCAATACGCTCAAAATACGGGAGTAAAGCTTGATTTTTTGTTTGATGAAGTATACAATGATGGTTATTATGATGGTTTTGCAGAGTTTCAGGATGTGCCAGAAAAGAAGTACTTACACTTACTGGGAGAATATAAAAGAAACCCTGTCGTATGCAAAGCTATGGAAGTTTACGTTATGAAAAACTATCCCGAATGTTACTCAAAAATGGCAAACTTAATTAATGAAGCAGAAGGAAATCAAAATGAAATTGAATTTCTGAATAAAGAGGAGGTTGCAGAATTGATTTCAGATTTTGATTATGAGCTGAAAAATAAAAAGTTTGTTAATGACAATTATCTCCTGAAAAGAGATCTATATACCGAAGCTTTACCAAATTATTTGAAAAGTTTACTAGACAACGAAGATTTTAATATCGTGTTGCTTAACGGTTTTGATATTGTTGCTGGACAGAATCAAGGAGAAGCGTCTTTTTTAGAAATAAAAGAACTTAATGAAGTGTCTAAAAAATATGAACTGGATGATTTGGATGAAATTGCTTTGTCTGAAATTGAGCCAGGAATTCGATATTCAGGTTTTATTTCTGAAATGTTGCTTCATTTTGATTTTGATTCTGAGGAGTCGAAAAAAGATATTCTCGTTTTGTTAAACACTAAGCTGATCAGTTATATGGTTTTGAAAATAATTGCTATTTATAAATGATTTTACAAGAAAAAAAATAAAAAAGTATTGTTTAAAGATTTTTATTATCTATTGTTTTTATTGAGATTTTTTGGGTTGTAATGTGTTATAAGGTCATTGTAAATGTTAAATTTTTATGTAAATGTGGTTTTCCGTAAGAAAATGTGATTATAAAAAATAATATTTGTGAGTAGAGTTGTGGTTTTATGAATGCAAATCCGAATAGGAAGTCTGTGGTAGATTTAATTCCATAATTTTTTAAAATATTTAAGTTCAGAAACATCATACTCATTTATGAGGAGATAATATTTGAGCAAAGTGATTCGGTTTCATTTTAAAATAAATAAAAAAAAGTCCTGCGCAGGAATTGACAGAGATTCCAAATGTCTTTAAATTATTGGAAAATATTAATTAATTTTAAATTACTTAGTTATGTTTAAAAAAACCGCAAAAAACACAGAAATTAAAAAATTTACTCCAAGTGATGTGCAAAAATTGACTGAAAAAGAGTTAAAACAAACTATGGGAGGTTATCAATACCCTAATCTATGCTTTGATTATGAGTCTGGTAAATATTACAAATGCTAATTAAGCAGATTGTAATACCATAATAATTGATTAAACTGCTGACATAATCGTCAGCAGTTTTTATAATTGGAAAGTGTTTCACAAAAGGCATAGCAAAAGTATGAAATCGTCAAAATTGTTAGAAGTGATAAGGATTGTCATATTATTGTCCTTGTTTATATATTCGTTAGGTTATATTATTGGTTCTGTTTATAAAAAGTAATTTATTTTAGTCTGTGGTCTAGTCAAGAAATCGCTACAGACGTATAACAAAAAGAGCATTATATGAGGTTTTTAAAAAGTAACTTGTTTTATATTTTGTTTGCAACTTTTGCCACTCTGTTGTTTTTACTTTATGTTTTTAATAAAGGGGAAATTTTTGGTAGAGTATTAGCAAATTAATATTTTGTACTCGGGATAATCAGTTATTTATAATGGAACTTGTGTTTTACTTGTTTGGTTAAAAAATGAAAATGAAAGAATCTTTTATTGAAAATCTTTTTTTAGGAAAGAAGCATAAAAAACTATTGGCTATAATTTATATTAGTATTCCTGTTTACCTTAATGTTTTATTTTGCTGGGAAAATTTTTGGTGCTGCACTGTATTTTGCAACTCATTAGAATAAATAATTATTAAGGAAGCACTTTACTAAATGATATCAAAAATAAAAAATATTGTATTTGGACTTAAGCAATGGGAGCTAATATTACTTATAATTCTTCTAAATTTTTTAAATAATTACCTGTTTTCAGTTATTTCAAATCTTTTCGATATTTCTTTAAATAAAGGTTTTAATGATCATTATACAATTAAAGAAAAAATAGTTTTATTTGTTATAGCTGCTCCTCTCATTGAGACTTTACTATTTCAGTATGCTGTTATTGAAATTTTTAAAAGTATAAAAGTGAAATTAAAGTATTGTTGCTTTTTATCAGCTTTTATTTTTGGATCATTCCATCTATATAATATTTTTTATTTTTTATATGCCTTTGTAGGAGGACTTTTGTTTGCTTTTTTATATTTAAGGGGCAAAAATCAAAAAAATGCAATATTATTGCCGTTAGTTACGCACATAATCTATAATGGATTAGTTTTTATTAGCAAATATTATTTTGCTTGATATGTGAAGTGCAATTCATTTGTGACTGATAAGATATACTAAATAAAACTCCAGATTTCTTTGATGCTGCTCGTCAACTGGAGGATTTTATCTGCCGATAGCATAAGTGATTCCACCAAGTAAATGTTGTGCAAAAAGAGGGTCACTATAGCTTTCAGAGCTGTGTCCTAAAGCAGTGTAAAATACCCTGCCGCCATCATATTTGTGATACCATGCCAAGGGATGATTATCGCCATGTTTACCACCTTTATATGAAGATTCGTCAATTTTTATAAGCACGTTTACGTTTGGGTTTAAATATTTAAAATTATACCATTCATCTTTTCGTTCCCAAATTGTTGGAAGATGTTTTGTAGACGGATGTTCATGATTTACAATGATAAGTTTAGCATTCTGTGGTTCAGGATGTCCTTCAAAAATTCCGCCGATCATTTCTGTGTACCAAGACCAATCTGGTTCGCAGTTTGTAGCCGAATGGATGCCAACAAAACCATTTCCGTTTTCTATGAATTTTTGTAAATCCAATTTTTGATTTTCGCCTAAAACATGACCTGAGACACTTAAAAATATAACAGCTTGGTATTGCTTTAAGTTTTTTGAATTAATTGCCAGAGAGTCTTCAGTAGCGTCTACAATAAAATGATTTTCCTGTCCCAGTTTTTTTATCGCTGTAATTCCGGCGGGAATGCTTTCGTGTCTGAAGCCATTGGTTTTAGAAAAAATCAGCACTTTTTTGGTTTTATAAGAAGCGTTCTGATCTTCGTTTTTGATATGGAAAGAAACTAATAGATAACTGGTTAGTACAATGAAGCTGAATAAAAATGATTTTTTTATTGAAAACAGGTGGCTCATTTTAGAAAATTTTATTTTGGGAAGATAGAAAAAAAATATTTCCTGCTGGATGTATTTTTTAAGCTATTGTGAAATAGCTAGTTCTGAATAAGCGATATAGATTGCTTTAGTGTTACTGCTGTTGACAGCTGAAAAGCTTCATAAATGTTTCGAAATTTACGTTTTGGAAAATTTTCAGATATTTGATAGATATAAAATCGGTAATCACAATAATATGGACTATCAAAATATTGTTCCCGAAGACTCTATTTCGCTTTTTGTGAAAAATATATGGGTGTTTGAAAATGAAGATAAAAATATACATACAACATTGCCTTTTTTTGCAGACGGCTGTCCAGGTTTGATGTTTCAGCAAACCGATCACGGATTGATCGTAAAGCCCCACGATAAAAAGATGCCAGAAGTTTTTCTCTACGGACAAACAATTCTGCCAATTGAACTTGAGATTTCGGGCGCATTTCTTATTATTGTTTTTCAGTTGTATCCTTATGTTTTGAAGACATTTTTCGATATAAAACCTCAGAGTATAAACGATAATTGCTATTACTTTGATGATACTGAAGAAGATATAAAGTGGCTCAAAAAACAATTGGAATTGAGTGAAAGCGTAAAAGATAAAATTGACATTATATCAAAATTGCTTTTACGGTATTTTGAAAAGAAAAAGGAAAATCTTGACTTTGAAATACGACAAGGCATAGAATACATCTTTCAAACAAAAGGTCAGGAAAGCATCCGTTCGATTGCCACTAAACTAAAGTTCAATATTCGCACCTTTGAGCGAAGATTTCTGACTGAAACGGGGCTTACTCCTAAACAGTTTGCTAAGATTATCCAATTTCAAGCCTCATTGGATCAATTGACAGTTAAAGATTATGAAAAACATACCGACATTGTATATCAAAATGGGTTTTCAGATCAATCTCATTTTATAAAAGTTTTTAAGGCTTTTACTGGTAAAACTCCAAAATCATTTGAGAAAGAATAATCACTGTCGCTTTTATTCTATTTTAATGCATTTATCTATTGCAATTTTGTATCACTAATCTTAAAAATTGATACAAAATGAAAGTAATAATCTTTGGAGCCACAGGTACAGTTGGCATTGAAATCGTAAAACAAGCATTAAAAAATGGTGATGAAGTAACAGCTTTTGTTCGTGATCCCCAAAAACTAAAAAACATTTCTCATCCTAACCTTCGTGTTCATGTAGGTGATGTTTTGAGTTTGAATGATGTTGAAAACGCATTGCAGAATCAAGAAGCAGTTTTTTGTGCCTTAGGCGATGGTAGAAAAGGCAAAATACGCGCAGAAGGAACAAAAAAAATTATTGAGGCGATGAGGAAAAAAGGATCAAAGAGGTTGATTTGCCAAACGACGCTTGGCTTGGGCGAAAGCTATGAAAATCTTAATTTTATCTGGAAACATGTTATGTTTGGAATGTTGCTAAAAAAAGCATTTCAAGACCATAAATTGCAAGAAAAATATATTTTGGACAGTAATTTGGATTATACAATTGTTAGACCTAGTGCTTTTACAGATGACCAAATTACCAATACGTATCGCATAGGTTTTGACGGAAATTATAAAAAACTCAATCTAAAAATTGCCCGCAAAGAAGTTGCAGATTTTATGATACGTCAACTAAATACCAATGAATATTTAAAAAGAACAGTTAGTATTTCCAATTAAAATGAGAGCATCAAACATTCTACTAATTATTACGGCAACGACAACAGCATTAATGGCTGGGCTTTTCTTTTCATACTCGATTTCGGTGAGTTTGGGATTGGGAAAACTAAACGATAAGGAATTTCTAAATGCCATGCAGAACATCAATCGAGAGATTCAGAATATACCATTTTTCATTTGTTTTTTTGGAACGTTGATTATACTCCCAATTACCAGTTTTCTGCACTACAAAAAGCAATCGTTTCTGTTGCTCATTATAGCTACACTATTTTATTCAGTTGGTGTGTTTGCTATAACGGCGTTTATAAACGTTCCTCTAAATAATAAGCTGGAGTTGTTTGAACTTACAAGTGCCTCAAATGCAAGTGCGAAGCAGATGAGAAATATCTTTGAAGACCGTTGGAATTTTTGGAACAACATAAGATCCGTATCTTCCTTATGCAGTGTGTTTTTCGTTATTTTAGCTTGTGTTTATAATGGGCATAAATTAAAGAGTGATTGATGCTAAATATAAAGTAAATTGGTATAGACAAAAAAACACCACTTGTAATGAGTGGTGTTTTTTTTAGTAGCCCTAACAGGACAATTCTCGAACCATTTTCACGGTGATTTGAAAATTTTAAATCCGATT
>NZ_QJRH01000002.1 GCF_003254545.1 Flavobacterium tistrianum | reverse complement strand
ACGGGAACATTGACGGTAAGCAATGCGGCAGGATGCGTATCAACATCAAACAATTTTACTGTTACCATAAATCCTTTACCATCAGTAACGTTGGGCGGAACTACGGCGGTCTGTACAAGCTCAAACTTGCAGAGTACCACATTGCCTTACACGGCAACAACCAATTCGCCAACAAACTACAGCATTACGTGGAACGCCAGTCCTGCAAATG
>NZ_QJRH01000003.1 GCF_003254545.1 Flavobacterium tistrianum | reverse complement strand
CGGGAAGGAAACTTTCTAAAACAGCCCTTATTGCGTTTCTTTATCCCAGTATGTTAAAATATTGTCCGCACGCGGAAAGTTAAGGGTTATATGTTATAAGCTCAGAGTTGAAAACGATAAGCTAAAAACAATAAACGCTAAACTGAAAACCTTAAGGTGGTTATTGCGGCGGGGCTCACCTCTTCCCATCCCGAACAGAGAAGTTAAGCCCGCCT
>NZ_QJRH01000035.1 GCF_003254545.1 Flavobacterium tistrianum | reverse complement strand
TGTAGTATCCTGAATTGTGATTACTTGAGTGAAAGTGTCAGAAGTATTTCCGCAGTCATCTTTTACGGTCCAAGTGTTGGTGTAAGTTCCTGCATTTCCGCATCCTTCAGTTGCTACAAATTGTCCGCTTACTTTAGTGATGTTGGTAACATCAGCATCGCATAAATCTGAAGCTGTTGGGAATTGAGCTTGAGCAGTAGCAAGTCCACTTGTATCACTACATTCTAAAGTAACATTCAAAGCTGTTGGTGCAGTTGTCCAAGTAGGAGCGGTTGTATCCTGAATTGTAATTACTTGGCTAAAAGGTGCAGAAGTATTGCCGCAATCGTCTTTTACAGTCCAAGTGTTGGTGTATGTTCCGGCATTTCCACAGCCCTGAGAAGCTACAAACTGTCCGCTAACTTTAATGATGTTGGATACATTTGTATCGCAAAGATCAGAAGCAATAGGGAATTGAGCTTGAGCAGCAGCAAGTCCCACTGTATCGCTGCATTCTAAAGTTACATTTAAAGTGCCAGCTACAGTAGTCCAAGTTGGCGCGGTTGTATCCTGAATAGTAATTACTTGAGTAAAAGTTGCTGAAGTATTACCACAATCATCTTTTACAGTCCAAGTGTTGGTATAAGTTCCAGCATTTCCGCATCCTTGGGAAGCTACAAACTGCCCGCTGACTTTAGTGATATTGGTAACATCAGCATCGCAAAGGTCAGAAGCTACAGGGAACATTGCTTGAGCATTTGCCAATCCAGAAGCATCACTGCATTCTAAAGTTACATCTAAAGCTGTTGGTGCTGTCGTCCAAGTTGGAGCAGTAGTATCTTGGATTGTAATTACCTGAGTGAAAATACCAGAAGTGTTTCCGCAGTTATCTTTTACAGTCCAAGTGTTGGTATAAGTTCCAGCATTTCCGCATCCTTGAGAAGCTACAAATTGACCGCTTACTTTAATAATATCAGATACATCATTATCGCATAAGTCAGAAGCAGTTGGGAACAATGCCTGTGCAGCTGCTAGTCCAGCTGTATTACTACACTCTAAGGTTGCATTTAGAGAACCAGCAGCAGTTGTCCAAGTTGGAGCAGTCGTGTCTTGAATAGTGATTACCTGAGTGAAAACTGTTGAAGT
>NZ_QJRH01000046.1 GCF_003254545.1 Flavobacterium tistrianum | reverse complement strand
TGTGGGAGAGTATGTCGTCGCCTTTCTTTTTAGAATCCTCATCATGAATTTGATGGGGATTTTTTTTGTTTTATAGCTTTTTTGGTTAGCTGAATTTAGACGAAAAGTAATAGAATGTAGTGAAAATCACTATTTCTAGTGATGCGAAAGAAAAAGTATAACACTAGTTTTGTGTCAAATTGTTATGTAAACGAGGTGTATCAAACTATATTTTTGGAGAATTAAATTGATATTATCATACAATTTTGATTTGATTAAAATTAGATTCTTATTATTTGCTCGAATAATTAGTACAAGCATTGGGGAGCTTTACTATTTTATTCGAGCATTTTTTATATTAAATGTTAGTCTACTAATCCATTTTCTACTGCATATTTTACTAAACCTGCTGTATTTTTAGCATTTAATTTTGATAAGAGATTGCGGCGATGTGTATTTACTGTATTTAGACTTATAAAAGTTTTTTCTGCGATTTCGGCAGTATTATATTCTTGAGCGATCAGTATTAGAATTTCTTTTTCTCTTGAACTTAATTCAGTTAGATTAGAAATCTGTTTTTCAATTTTTGTGCTATTAATGAAATGTTTTTCTTCTAGTTCTTCTGCAAAATAATTCTCTCCCGAAGCAATTGTGTTAATTGCTTTCAAAAGATCTTCCTTTTCTGCATTTTTCAATAAATAGCCATTTACGCCAATTCTGATTAATCTAGAGATAATCATCACATTGCTGTGTGTACTCACAATAAGAATCTTGGTGGTTGGATGGTTTTTCTTCAGGATTTTACTCAATTCAATCCCGTCCATTTCAGGCATGCTTATATCTAGAATAATAAAATCGATATCTTCTTTTTTAACTATTTCAAGTGCTTCAATTCCGTTTATAGCTTTGCCAACAATAGTGATATTTTGTTCTTGTTCTAGCAGGGAGATAATTCCTTGAAGAAACATAGTGTGATCGTCGGCTATAAGTAGTTTAATTTTATTCATTCAATAAATATTAGTTGCTTTTTAATTCGTCAAGCTGATTTTTCAAGTCTATTCCTTTTATTTTTGTTTTAGATTTCGACTCTGAGATTGGAATTTCTATGTTAAAAATAGTTCCTCGTTTTAATTTAGAATCAATTGCAAATGTGCCATTTAGTTTATTAATTCGGTTTTCCATATTGATAAATCCGATTCCTCTTGAAATATTTTCGGTTTCAAAACCAATTCCATTATCTTCAAACAATAGGTTTAAATTGTTTTCGATATAATTTAATTGAATTTCTATTTCTGAAGCTTTCGCATGTTTAATTGTATTAGTCAAAAGTTCTTGGATGATTTTAAAAACTTCAATCTGAATATTTTCGTGTAATTCATTAATCTCTTTTTTCGGATATGGGATATAGGAAATTTTAATTTTACTTGCTTCGCCAATATTACTCAGATAAGATTCTAACACTTCAAGAAATTTATTTTGGCTGAATTTCTTCGGAAGTAAAGTATGTGATAAATTTCGTACTTGCTGATAGGTTTCATCCAGTTGATTACTAATGTTTTGAATGTTAGAAAAACTGGAAGGACTTAAGCGATTCACTTGTAATTTAATTGCCGCTAAATTACCGCCAATACTGTCATGAAGCTCTTGAGAAATACGCTGTCTTTCTTTGTCTTGACCCCTAATTGAAGCTTTGATTAGCTCGAGTTCCTGTTCTTTTAGAATACTATTAATCTTTTGCGAACTAATTTCCGTTTGTTTAATATTTAATAGATGCTGTACTTTGAATCGTTTGTGAAACTGAAATAAAAGCGCAATTATTGGTATTAAAAGAATAAGAAAAGCACTGATAGCATATAGCTTAATTTTTTTCTGTTGATTGATTTCTAAAGCTTTTAATTGCTGGTCCTTTTTTAGAATCGATATTTCATTTCGTTTTTTGTTAGATGAGTTTTGGTAGGCGAGGATGGTATTTTCATTGTTTTTATTCGATATTTCTTCCTTAAGTAGCATATTTTTGATTGCTTCTCCCTGACTTGCTAAGCTTAGTTTTTTAGCTTCGTTTTCGAATTTTAAAGATTTAATTTCCTTTTGCTTTTGAGCTGTCTTATATTGAATTTCAAGTTCATTTATTTCTTTAATTCTCTCTAATTTTGAAATAGAGTCTTTTAAATGAGTAGATTTTTCAAAAAACAGATAAGCATCTTTATAATCGTCTTGTTTGATAGCGATTTTTCGTAACTCGTCATAGATATCAATTTGATTTTGAAGCAGTCCGAAATCTGCTGATTTTTGAAGCGCTTCGGAAAAAATTAATTTTGCTTCATTATATTTTTTCTGAGAAATATAGCAGTCTCCAATAGTGCTCCTCGAAATAATTGCCAATTGATTTAGTTCATTTTCATCAGCAATAACAAGTGCCTCTTGGAACATTTTTAACGCTTCCTCATATTTATTCTGTAGTTGATAATTTTCTCCTAAACCAAGAAAAATAATAGTTTTTCCTTGAAAATTATTAGACTTTTCGCAGAGTGTCTTTCCTTTTTTATAATAGATAACAGCATTGTCATAATCTTTCAGTCTAGAATAAAGATCGCCAATATTGATATAACTTCCAAGAATTATTTCTGGATCATCTTTATATTCTAAACATTGCTTAAATAACTTTAAAGCATTCTTATAATCGCCCAGCTCTGTATATGTTTGTGCTAAACCATGCGTATGTGCATAAAAAAGATTTGTTTCGTTGTATTTTTGAGATGCTTCTATGCCTTTAAGATGCCATTTTTTACTTTCATTAAATAGGCCTCTCTTATTGTAATTTATCGCTAACAGATTGTATCCTAATGAAAAAAGTCGGCTTTTTAGAGAGTCATTAGTTGTTGTATTGTATTTAAAAGCCTGATTTGTATAATAGATTGAAGAATCGATTATAGCTCTTTTATTAAAGTAGTACGCGAGAAGAAGATTGGTACTTGCAGTTGATCGATTATCTATTTTAGATTTTAAAAGTAAATGTGCTGTTTTGTATGCTTTTTTTTCTTGTCCCTTATTATATAGATTATAAAGATCTTGAATTTTTGGATCTTGTTTGCTAATTGAAGATTTTTTTAAGGCAAAAGAATTCTTTTTATTTTCAATCTGTGCCTGAAGACTGAATGATAAAAAGATAAATATGATTAAATAAAACCTTTCCGACCAGACTGCCATACATTTTTGGTTTGTATTCTAAATAGAATTTGGATAAATTTTGAAGTTGTAAACTTGGGCTTTATTGAATTGTTTCTTGATAATAAGTAAAAGTACTACAAATCAGTTTAATATAGTTGCTTAAAAAACAAATTTTTTGGATCAAGTTGTGAAATTAGAAATGATTAAAAATATTCTTTATTCTCTGAAAATGAATTGATTATGATTTGTTAAAAGACTAAATGTTTCTTAAATTGATTTGAATCTAAATTTTCTTACAGTAAATTAGTGAGACTATACTTAAATAAAGGAATCATGAAAAAGATAATATTTTTAGTCATAGGATTGTTAATGTTAACGATCTCGGCCAGCGCACAAAAGAAAATTGAATTGACAGAATTGCCAAAACCAGCTCAGGATTTTTTAAAGAAGCATTTTAGTTATACAACTGTCGAACTTGCTAAAAAAGATGCAGAACATGGAGAAAAGGGGTATGAAGTTAAGCTCAAAGATGGAACAGAAGTAGAATTTTGGAAAGATGGTTCGTATCGTGAGGTTGATGGTGGAGACAATCCAATTCCGACCGCTTTTATTCCTGACAATATAAAAGCTTATGTAGCCAAAAATTATCCAAATGAAAAAATAACTCATATCGACTATGGGCACAAAGATCTCGATGTAGATTTAACAAACAAAATTGATCTGGAATTTACGAAAGAAGGTAAAATTTTAAAAGACAAAAAGAACGATTAATATGTTCAATCAATTTATAGTGCTCTGATTTATATTTCAAACTGAAAATAAATCAGGGCATTTTAATTTGTGGCCAATTTTTTAAAATATAAACGTGAGAGAAAATAGTTTATATTTACATCTTCTATTATTTGTTTTATGGAAGAAAATAAACACGTAACGATTTACGATATTGCTGAGAGACTTAATCTGGCAACTTCTACTATTTCACGAGCTTTAAAAGATCATCACACGATAAGTGATAAGACGATTAAAAAAGTGAAAAAAACCGCTGAAGAAATGGGTTTTGTCCCGAATACTTTAGCAGCAGGTTTGCGTGGAAACAAAACTAGAACGATTGGTGTTTTGATTCCTACTGTTACACAGCCCTTTTTATCTTCTCTGATTAGTGGAATCGAAATCACAGCTCAAAAGTCTGATTATACTGTAATTATTATGCAGTCGCATGACTCGTATGAAGAAGAAGTAAATATGGCCAAATCGTTATATTCTAATCGTGTGAGTGGTGTAATCTGTTCTCTGGCAATGGAAACTAGAGATACGGCGCATTTTAATCAGTTTTCAAACAATAATATCCCATTAGTTTTTGTTGATAGAGTTCCTAAAGGATATAATACTTTTAGAGTTGTAATTGACAATTATACAGCTGGTTACAAAGCAACCAAACATCTTATTGAACAAGGATGCATACGCATTGCACATTTTACTGCTGGTTCAGAATTAGGGAATTTGTATAACGAAAGAAAAAGAGGTTATATAGAAGCCTTAAAAGATCATAATATAGAAATTGAAGAAGAATTGATTATCAATTTAAATTCGGTTACTTATGAAGACGGCGTAAAAGCCAGTAACGCTTTATTTGATTTAAAGCCAATTCCAGACGGATTGTTTGCACCAGGAGATATTTTGGCTGTAAGCGCCGTGCAGACTGCTAAAAAACGTGGAATCAAAGTACCCGAAGAATTCAAAGTAATTGGTTTTAATAATGACCCAATTTCGCAGATTATAGATCCTAATTTATCTACCATTACGCATCCCGCCGAAAAAATGGGAAAAGCAGCAGCTGAAATTATCATCAAGAATTTGAAATCGTCTAAAAATGATGATGCAAAAGAAATCACTTTTTTAAATACAGAAGTACTCGCAAGGGAATCCACTCAAAAATAAATTTTTTAAATAAATATTTTTGATATTCTACAGGGCAGGATAGTTTTTATAATTATCCTGCTTTAATTTGTTATAGAAATTATTTTTTTGAAAAAAAGACAGCAAAAATTTTTTTCTTAAATAACAATCCTATATTTTTACGCAACCGATTGCAATTGTTGTTTTATTTCGGATAATGTATTTTTTAAATTAAAATTTTATTAAATGCTTTTAAATGGAAATAAAATATTGATTCTTTCAGACTGAGATCGTAAAGCATAAATTAAAAGCCATGAGTTCATTAAGATTTGTTTTCCTGTTTTTTTTGATTTCCTTTTCTGCTTTAGCACAAAAGGATTATAAATTGTGGCTTCAATATAATTCAGTTGCCAATTCTACAATAGCTTCTGAATACAAAAACAATCTTAGAGAAATTGTTGTTTTAGGAAACTCAGAAACTATCAAAATAGTTGAGAAAGAACTCAAAACAGGATTTTCGGATATGCTAGGAAATATTCTTCAAATAAAATCGGATATAAAAGGAGAGAACAATCTTATTGTTGGTTCAGAATCAAATTTAAATATCGAAATCAAGAACGAGTTAAAATCTGATTTTGATACAATAAATACTGAAGGTTTTATCATTAAATCGATTTCCTTTAAAAATAAAAAGCAAATCATCATTACAGGAAAAAATGATATTGCTGTTTTATATGGCGTTTTTCATTTCCTGAGAATATTGCAGACCAATAAATCGGTTAAAAATTTAAATATCGTCGATTCTCCTAAAACCAATATCAGAATTCTGAATCATTGGGATAATCTTGATAGAACCGTAGAACGTGGTTATGCTGGATTTTCCCTTTGGAACTGGCAGAAATTGCCTGATTTTATTGACCAACGTTATATTGATTACGCTAGAGCAAATGCTTCAATCGGAATTAACGGAACAGTTTTGACCAATGTAAATGCAAACGCTTTAATTCTTACGCCACAATATTTAGAAAAAGTCGAAGCATTAGCGAATGTTTTTAGACCTTATGGCATAAAAGTGTATTTAACCGCAAGATTTTCGGCGCCAATCGAAATTGGGAAACTAAAAAGTGCCGATCCAAAAGATCCTGAAGTCATAAAATGGTGGAAAAATAAGTCTGCTGAAATTTATAAACGAATCCCAGATTTTGGTGGATTTTTGGTAAAAGCCAATTCAGAGGGTCAGCCCGGTCCTCAAAACTACGGAAGAGATCATGTTGACGGAGCGAATATGCTGGCGGATGCTGTAGCTCCTTTTGGCGGAATAATAATGTGGAGGGCGTTTGTATATTCAGAACATGATGCTAATGATCGAGCGAAACAGGCTTACGCCGAATTTCAGCCCTATGACGGAAAATTTAGAGAAAATGTAATTGTTCAGGTCAAAAACGGAGCGATCGATTTTCAGCCGAGAGAACCCTTTCACCCCTTATTTGGAGCAATGCCAAAAACGCCTTTAATGATGGAATTTCAAATTACGCAGGAATATTTAGGTTTCAGCACGCATTTGGTTTTCCTTCCTAAATTATTTCAAGAGGTTCTGGAATCTGATACTTATCAAAAAGGAAAAGGTTCAACTGTTGCTAAAGTGGTTGATGGAACTTTATATCAAAATAAATTAACTGGAATTGCCGGTGTAGCCAATATCGGAAACGATTTAAACTGGACAGGACACCCTTTCGCGCAGACCAATTGGTACGGTTTCGGAAGGCTGGCTTGGAATCCATATTTAGATTCAGAAACCATTGCCGATGAATGGTTGAGAAGCACATTTTCTAATGATGAAAATTTCATCAAACCTGTAAAAAATATGATGATACAGTCTCGTGAAGCCGTCGTCAATTATATGACGCCGCTTGGTTTGCATCATATCATGGACACAGGACATCATTACGGGCCAGGACCTTGGGTTTCTAATTTATCAAGACCAGAATGGAATCCGACATATTATCATAAAGCAGATAAAAATGGAATTGGTTTCGACAGATCAAAATCGGGAACAAATGCTGTATCTCAATACGCGCCAGAAGTTGCTGATCTTTTTAATAATGTGGAAACCTGTCCTGAAAAAGATCTTTTATGGTTTCATCACGTTTCATGGGATTATAAATTAAAAAATGGTCAGACACTGTGGAATGGTTTGGCTCTTAAATATCAGGAAGGTGTAAATCAGGTCAGAGAAATGCAGAATGTTTGGCAGAAAGCTGAGAAATATGTGGACAGCGAACGGTTTAAAGAAGTCGAAATGTTATTGGAAATTCAATACAAAGAAGCAAAATGGTGGCGTGATGCGTGTTTGTTGTATTTCAAACAGTTTTCCGGCAAAGAACTTCCTGTTGATGTAGGAAAACCGACGGAAACTTTAGAGTATTTTAAATCATTAAAATTCCCTTTTGCGCCAGGGAATGGATAAATATATTTTATAAAAAATTATGAGTAAAAAAACAGCAATTGTAACCGGAGGAAATTCGGGATTAGGTTTTGCAACCGCAAAAAAACTTTGTGATAACGGAATCACAACTTATATAATCGGAAGATCAAAAGAAAAAACAGAAGATGCTTGTAAGGAAATTGGAGAAAATGCTATTCCTGTAATTTTCGATTTAAATGATTTGAAAGGAATTCCTGCGATGATTGAAAGTATTACAAAAAATGGCCCAATTGATATTTTGGTCAACAATGCTGGAATCAACATGAAAAAAGAGTTTACAGATGTGGCCGATGAAGATTTTTTATCGATTATTCATACCAATCTTTTGAGTGTTTTTGCTGTGAGTCGAGAAGTGGTAAAAAACATGAAAGCAAACGGAGGAGGAAGCATTGTAAATATTAGTTCAATGGCTTCTCAATACGGAATCCCGAAAGTAATTGCCTATTCGTCAAGCAAAGGTGCGATTGAAGCGATGACCCGCGCTATGGCCGTTGAATTGGCTCAGTTTGGCATTCGCGCCAATTGTATTGCTCCAGGATTTATTAAAACAAAAATGTCTTCGACAGCACTTGATAACGATCCTGAAAGAAAGAACAAGGTGTTGGGAAGAACGCCAATGGGCTATTTAGGCGAACCGTCAGACATTGCAGATGCCGTTTATTATTTCGCTTTAAGTGAATCAAAATATACTACAGGTACAGTATTGCCAGTTGATGGCGGAAATAGTATTGGGTTTTAGTGAACGCTGAAAATTGCTCGCAAAGACACGAAGTCGCAAAGTATTTTTTTTAAGCTTTTTTATATAAAAACTTTGCGCCTCTGTGTCTTTGCGAGATTAAAAAATAAGTATGATAAAAATGCAGCAAACCATGCGTTGGTTTGGACCTCAAGACAACGTAAAACTTATCGATATTAAGCAAGCGGGTGCAACAGGAATTGTAACCGCATTGCATCAAATTCCTGTTGGTGAAATCTGGACTGTTGAAGCGATAAAAGAAAGACAGGAAATCATTCGCAACTACGGTTTGGAATGGACTGTTGTAGAAAGTCTTCCTGTTCATGAAGAAATCAAACGAGCTTCTGGAAATTATCTGCAATACATTGAAAATTATAAAATCAGTTTGCAAAATCTAGCAGAATGTGGCATCAAAATTATAACCTATAATTTCATGCCGATTCTGGATTGGGTGAGAACGAATCATAATTTTATAAATGCTGATGAAAGTAGAGCATTACAGTATAATCAGGATGCTTTTACTTATTTTGATGTTTTTCTTTTAAAAAGGCCGAATTCAGAAAATGATTATTCAGATGTTGAAAAAGAAAAAGCATTAGAATTTGGAAATCAATTGTCTGAAGACGAAAAAGCATTGTTGTTTAAAAATGTTTTGTTGGGATTACCAGGAAGTACAGTTCATTTTACGGCAGAACAGATTTTATCGCTGTTAGAAAATTACGCTGAAATTGATAACGAAAAACTAAGGGAAAACCTCATCTATTTTTTATCGGAAGTGACACCGATTGCAGAAAAGAACGGACAAAAATTAGCGATTCATCCAGACGACCCGCCATTTTCAGTTTTGGGCCTTCCAAGAATTGTTTCAACAGAAGCCGATCTGAAAGCTATTTTCAGTGCTGTTCCTTCAACTGCCAATGGATTATGTTATTGCACAGGTTCATTGAGCGCTGATCCCAAAAATAATCTCGAAAAAATAATAGATGATTTTGGAAATCGAATTCATTTTTTGCATCTAAGAAACACCATACGCGAAAGCGAAACCATTTTTAGGGAATCTGAGCATTTAAACGGAAATGTCAGAATGGAAGTTATTGTTGAAAAATTATTGTTACTAATGAACGAAAGAAAAACAAGTCTTCCAATGCGTCCAGATCATGGTTTTCTTCATAAAGTAGATGAAAAAACAGAAACTTATCCAGGTTATTCTCTAACGGGAAGATTGAAAGGTTTAGCTGAATTAAGAGGTCTCGAAATGGGGATTGCTTATAAATTGAATTTGTAACTAAAGTTAAGTATCCTAACAGGTTTCCAAAACCTGTTAGGTATATAAAAAGTATATTTTCCAGTTTACACCCGACAGTTTTTTTAGCCTGTTGGGTTTCAATGAGGAAGGGAGAAACTTTAAATAATGCCTAACAGGTTTTGGAAACCTGTTAGGATATGTGTTTCTAAAAAAAACTATTAACTATTTAAACCAAAAGATATGAAATTTATTAAACCTTATTTATTTGCCTTTGTGGTTCTCCTGTCTGTGAGCTGTACCTCTCAGAAAGAAAAACCAAGTTTAAAAGATGTTTATAAAAATGATTTTTATATAGGAACGGCATTAGACTTAAATCAGATTAATGAAAAAAATAAAAAAGAAGATTCTCTGATTCGTAAAGAATTTAATGCTATTACGGCAGAAAATATAATGAAATCAATGTTTACGCATCCGCAGAAAGATAAATATGATTTTACTCTAGCAGATAAATTTGTGGCGTATGGTGAGAAAAATAAAATGTTTATTCATGGACATACTTTAATTTGGCATAGCCAATTAGCACCTTGGATGGAAAAAATTGCTGACAGTACAGAAATGAAAGCCTTCATGAAGGATCATATCACGACGATAGTTTCAAAATACAAAGGAAGAATTAATTCGTGGGATGTTGTAAACGAAGCTTTAAACGAGGACGGAACTTTACGCAAATCGATTTTTCTGAATACACTTGGTGGAAAATATTTGGTTGATGCTTTCAAACTAGCAGAAAAGGCCGATCCAAAAGTAGATTTATATTATAACGATTATAATATCGAAGAACCAGCAAAAAGAGCTGGAGCAATTGCTTTAATCAAGAAAATCAAAGCTGAAGGCGGAAAAGTAGATGGAGTGGGAATTCAAGGACATTGGAGATTGGAAAGTCCGTCATTGGAAGAGATTGAAAAAAGCATATTAGAATATTCAGCTTTAGGGCTTAAAGTAGCTTTTACAGAATTGGATATTACGGTTTTGCCAAATCCGTGGGATTTAAAAGGAGCAGATGTCAATCAGAATTTTGAAGGAAGCGAAAAAATGAATCCGTATCCAAAAGCGTTACCAGATTCGGTTCAAAACAAACTAGCAGAGCGTTACGCATCAATTTTTAAACTATTTTTAAAGCATAAAGACAAAATAAGCAGAGTGACTTTTTGGGGTGTTCATGACGGACAATCTTGGCTGAATGACTGGCCAATAAAAGGAAGAATCAATTATCCACTGCCATTTGACAAAGATTTAAAACATAAGAAAGCATATGACAGTCTTTTAAAGCTGAAAGAAACTAAAAAATAGATGCTAAAAGAGCTTAAGTTTTGATGAATTGACAACAATCGATTGTGAAATGAAAAATAACGTAAATAAAGTAACTTAAATTTGGATGATGTGTTTTTTTGTATAATTTTACACAACCGATTGTTTTAATTGCAATTCGCTTTCCTGCAAGATTTTCAAAACCTTGTAGGTATGCTGAAAAATAATATACAAACAATTGAAACCTACAAGGTTTTGGAAGCCTTGCAGGAGAAAAACTGATTAACTTTATTTTTAGAAACTACTTTTGCTTACATAACTAATCAACAAATGACCACAAACCCACCAATGACCAAACTTTCACAAAAACTATCCATCAAGGAAAAAATAGGATACAGTTTAGGAGACCTAGCAGCTAATCTAGTTTTTCAGACTTTGATGACGTATCTGGCTTATTTCTACACCGACATTTACGGATTATCGCCAACAGATTCATCGATTATTATGTTGATTGTTGGCTTAATCGCAGCTTTTATTTTTAATCCGATTATTGGAGTTTTGGCTGACCGAACCAGTACAAAGTGGGGAAAATTCAGACCGTGGATTTTAATAACGGCAATTCCGCTTGGAGTAGTAGCATTATTAGCCTTTTCTACTCCCGATTTCTCGTATAAAGGGAAAGTAATTTATGCCGTTGTAACCTATACTTTATTGCTGCTTTTTTATGCAGGAAACAATCTTCCGTATTCTGCTTTAAGCGGTGTCATTACTGGAGATATGGGCGAAAGAAATAGTATGTCATCTTACCGTTTTGTGGCAGTAATGTTTGCACAATTTTTCGTTCAGGTTTTTATGCTTGGCATTATAAAAAGTGCTGGAAATGGAGATAAAGCTGTCGGGATTGAAAAAGTAATGACCGCTTTGGCGATTATTGGCACTATTATGCTTTTAATTACATTTTTGACTACAAAAGAAAGAATCATTCCGAAACCCGAACAAAAGTCAAGTGTCAAAGAAGATTTAAGCGATTTAATCAAGAATAGACCATGGATAATTATGCTTTCTCTAACGACTTTGGTTTTTGTAACTCTGGCAATGAAAGGCGGTTCGTATGTCTATTATTTTGAAAACTATGTCAATAAAGAACAGTTAGCTCTTTTTATCCAGCCTATTTTAGATTTCTTAACCAAAATAGGATTGAATCATTTTGGGAATGACCCTGTATCTGCGGGCTTCGGTCTATTCAATGCAGGCGGAATTATTTTTATGATTGTTGGTATTACTTTATCTAAAAATCTAGCTGATAAATACGGAAAGCGAAATGTATTTAGATTGTTTTTATTCATTTCGACTTTGTTCATTATTGCTTTTTATTTCTTTCCGCCAACTTCAATTGGATTGATGTTTTTCTCTCAAATTCTACACGGATTCTTCTACGGAATCACAATCCCTATTTTATGGGCTATGATTGCTGATGTTGCCGATTACTCAGAATGGCTGAACAATCGCCGTGCAACTGCTATTATATTTTCTGCCATGATGGTTGGACTGAAAACGGGTCTAAGCGTTGGAGGAGCTTTAACCACTTTGTTTTTAGGGTATTTTGATTATGTTCCGAATACACCTCAACAGTCTCAAACTGCAATAAATGGAATCAGATTATTGGTGAGCATTTTTCCTGCAATTCCTTTTTTAATTGGAGCTGGATTACTGTTTTTCTATAAGATCAACAAGGAAATGGAAGTACAGATTGAAACCGAACTGAAAGAAAGAAGAAGTTAATTATTTAAAGAAAATATCACTATGCCTGAAGACAGCATTGAGCACATTAATTTTGAAGAAATCAATAATCTGGCAATTTCGAAGC
>NZ_QJRH01000031.1 GCF_003254545.1 Flavobacterium tistrianum | reverse complement strand
ATCTCAAAGCGGGTGCAAAACTAAAACTTCTTTTTGTTTCTCGCAAGAAAAACTTAGATTTTTTTTGAAGCTTTCTTTTCGCCCCATATTTCCGTTTTTCTTTCAATCTCTCAAGAAACTTCCCGTATTTGCGGGGTGCAAATGTAAAAAGCTTTTTCTTTTCCCGCAAGCTTTTTCGAATCTTTTTTTTTGGAAATTTCTTCCCTCAAATATCGTAAAGCTGCCGGAATGTCTAAGAGCGTTTTTCGCTGTTGCGGGTGCAAAAGTACGCAACAATTCCAGTTGCGCAAGCTTTTTTATCGCCTTTTTCCATTCTTTTTCCATTCTTTTTCTTAACGCGCTGATAACGGATGCTTTACATTTTGGATATTTTTGTATCCGCGTAAGATTTTTCTTCTTTATAGTGTGTTTTTAGCATTTTTTGGAGGTTTGGACATTCTGGTTTTGCGCAGTTTTCAGCCCTTCCCTCTCCTTTCTGCCGATTTTTCATTCTTT
>NZ_QJRH01000045.1 GCF_003254545.1 Flavobacterium tistrianum | reverse complement strand
AATGTCCCTGTTATCCAGTTCATCCGAATAAACAATATTCAGGCACATTCTAATCAGATTCACTCCGAGACAAGTCATATCTGCATAACCATAAAATCTTATCTCACGTATTGATTCCCCCTCTTTGTCCTGAGCAGGTTTGAGCAGTTTAAAATGATAGGATGCAAAATCTTTAAATTCTTCCAGTGTTTTTATTTTGTCAGTTTCCATAATATTAAATATTAAAACTTTATGTTGGCTATTCTGTTTCTTCTTTATTTTCTGAAAACAGATCAGCAATCTCATTTAAAAATTCAAGTTCGTCAACTGGAAAAAGCTGAAGTGCAATACCCAGTATAAGCCCAACATCAATGTATTGGTTTTGAATCGTAGGCGGAACTTCTGCGCTGTCCTGATCTAAAGCGATAATGCACAGCTTCATTAGGTTTCTGACAACAGAACCGAGTTCGCAATAGCCATAAACCCTGATTTCTGCATTATACATCTCTCTTTTATCCTCTGCTTTTTTCAGGGTATTAAGCAGTTTTCCGCTTAACCTCCTGATGTCTTCCAGTTTTTTGATTTTATCGGTTTCCATAACTTCATTTTTTTTATGCAGATAAAACTTCCTGCTGATGGATTCCCTCAAGCCTCTCAAGTTCCTTCTGGATCATGGCTTCCGCTTCTTTCATAAAATCACGGCATCTGCCTTCCATTATTCTATAGTAATCGTAACCATAACTATTGCTTCTGCTGAAACGAAGCGTGTTTGGATTCTTTTTCAAAATCTTGAACATGTTTTTTTCATCACTGCTGTTTCGGGGAAAATATTCCGAAGTCAAGCTCGTGAAGTATTCGCACAGCTCAAATAAGTAGCCCAGTGAGAAGTGATTCGGGGTATATCCCAGAAATACCCTTATAAGGGAAAGGCAGGTCTGTTCAACTATCTGGTGAAGTGAACACATTCTTACCTCATATGAAAAATACTGGTCGTTATTATAGATAAAATCCCAGATCGATTCACTAACATTTCTTCTGTCTCCTGCGTATGCTGAAGTGCTTTTCACATATCTCTTTTCTGGATTCTTAGCCCAGATTATAGGCGACCTATATGCATCTATATGAATCCTCTGCGCATTCTTAAAAATATTCCAGAAGAAATACTGCTGGTCTCCATATAATTTGACGATGTTTCTCAGGCTGTGCATGAGAATGGTTACCGTGATCTGTCCTCTTGATCTGCTCTTTATTTTATCGGTGAGGTCATTGCCGATATTATCCTCAAACTCTTCCGCTATGACCAGCAGATAAAGATGGACATGCTTTTCTTTTTGGACGGGCTTCTGAAAAGGCTCATTAAAAGTATAACTGCTTTTCTTCTCTGCAAAACAGTAAATGCCTATCGGATCGATGTTCTGTGAAATAACTCGATAAATCAAGTCGGATGCGGTGTTTTGAATTGCTTTCATAATTTTACATATTTTAGTTAATACTTGTGTGAAAAATTGTATTTTTGTTTAACACACAGGCAAGTAAGTGATTACTTGTACCGTACGGTATCAAATTTTCCCGTACCGTACATGAGATTTTTTGTATCATACATAAATCCTGCTTTTTTATTCTTAATTATTATCTTTGAGCTATGAGCACATTAACAAAACCGAATCACATGGGGCGCAAAATCAGCCGTATCCGTGAACTGAAAGACATGAAGCAGGAAGCTCTGGCGCAGGCTATGGGAACAAACCAGCAGACTGTTTCAATATTAGAAAATAGTGAAGATATAGATGATGAAAAATTAGCAGAAGTGGCAAAAGCCTTAGGAGTAAGCGTGGAAGCAATTAAAAACTTTTCTGATGAAGGCGTGATTAATTATTTCAACACTTTTGGTGATAACAGCTTTACAAATGGAGCATTCAATGCAAGTCATTGTAATTTTAATCCTCTTGATAAACTAATAGAAGCCCATGAACAGCAACTCAAATTATACGAACGTTTGATTCAAGCAGAAAAAGATAAAGTTGAATATTTGGAAAAATTATTAAATGCCAAGTAGGCCTTATAAAGGATATTTTAATTCAAACAAAAAAGAGACTTTAAGTCTCTTTTTTGTTTGAATTATAAAGTCTAAAATTGCTATATAAATATTGAAATATTAATATAGACAAACACAATAAAATCTATTATTTTAATTAAATAATAAATTGTTTCTAAAACTTTTTTAATCTTGCCAAAATATTCCTTCGCCTTTATCATCTTGTATGAATTTTAAATTTATACTGCAAAGATTGGCAGATCAGGAAAATTTATATGTTTAGAAATATTCTATTATGTTCGAATTTGTTCGAACATTAAATCTTATTAAGTTGTTTGTTTTCGCTTTCACTATATTCTGCGGAAAAACGTTTGTAATCAATAATTAATGGATGCGCATCATCTAGATTTTCGTACTTCATCCTTGATACAACAGTATTAATAGCAATATCACATTCTTTACAAAAACTAATATAACTCGAAGTAGAACAGTTAATTAAATTAAATTTACTTAATGCATAAAAAAGAAAACTAAATTTAGATTGCTGTCCCGTTGATTCGCTTTTATATACATTATAAAATTTATTAAAAATTATTTGTCCCTCAAGTGTTTTAAATATTGAATTATTTTCCTCTAAGTTAAAATTTGAATTATTAGACATAGGGGACTTATTGTCATTGTCTAATCGTAATAGAAAATCTAATTTTGCTAAATCTATTGCGTTGCTTAATTTACAATTAGTTTCTTCAAAATATTGCTTTAACGGAGTATTATTAACTCTTATATAGAAAGAACTTTCAATAACTTCAATTATGTCATCAAACATTAAAACGAAAAAATGTTGAATTTCTAGTGCAATTCTATAATGCCCAGTATTTATATTGTGATTAATATTTTGAGAATAATTTCCTACTACTCTTAATAATTGTAACAACTCAGATTTTGTAATATTAAAAGAATTAATTAGACCGATTTCGCTACCATCATATTTATCAACTATTGAAAACAGTTTAACTACTTTATTCATTAAGCTCGATAATAATTGTAAGTAGCTCGATAAGAGGAATTCTCTTGATGCTAAATTTTCGTTTGCTTTTAACAATTCATTTCGCTGTTTTCTCCAATTTTTTGTTCTTTCGGCATAATAAAATTGGTTAACAACTCCGTTTTCATTTTTAAAATTGTAAATATCCTTAAAATAAAAAGAATAAATTCCTTTTTTATATTTGTCTATACCGCTTCTTTGGATCGTGTAAAAACCATTTCTACTTTTTACATGATACCATCCTTGGTATTTAATTTTTAATTCTATATAGTCTTTGTAAATTAAAAATTTTTGTTTTTCACCATAGTTCAAATCTTTTAAATCAATGGCTAGCAAATGCTGTAATTCAGATTCCAGAAAATCCTTTTCCTGTATAGAAAAACCTTCTGATGAATATGATGCTAATTGTTCATCATTTGTTATAAGACCAAATTCATTATATATAAGATCGCTGGCATTTTTATACTTAATATCGCTTAATTCGTATCTGTATAATAATAAATTATTACGGTAAATGTCCTCAATATTTTCCTCTGTAAATTTAAGACCTTTAAACTTATTTATTTTACTCATTTACAACAATCTAATTCATTTTACAAAGCTCAAAGATATTATAAGAAAGTGAAAAATAAAAAAGTAAACAAATTTATTGGACACAGCCAGAGAAGTGCGCATAACATTTTTCTTCGTTCCTCAAAAAATGCCCTTTGGGACTTATAGCACTTCATCTGTCTGCTTGTCCAATTTTAGACTGCTTTCTTTTTTCCCTTTTTCTTTTTTAAGCATTTATTAGTTGTCACATTCTACAGCCATCATGCACATATTTTACGCATGATACATAGAAATATTTTCGCTAAATTAGAAGCCTGCTTTTAAAAATCTCCGAAGATTGCCACGTTCCTGCAATCAGCAAGATGAACGGTTGTTTAACAACCGCCTATCTTGCCACCCATTGCCTCGGAACTCGGCGGTGGAGAATCTTAAAAGCAAAGAGTTTGATAATAATGAAAATGAAAGATGATGAAAAGAGAAAATTCAAACAGAACACGAATCGTGGGACTGCGATTCACTCCTTTGGAGTATGCCGAGCTGGAAAAAAGATTCAGAGCAAGCACCTGCCGAAAATTAAGTGAGCACATCAGAAGCCACTTATTCAACAAACCAATTGTAGCCACCTACAGAAACCAGTCTTTAGACGAACTGATGGAAGAGACAGCTGTACTTACTTCCGAATTACGAGCAATAGGCAATAATATCAATCAGATTGCCAGAAAGATAAACACGCTCAGCACAGTTCCCGATTTCAAAGGGCATCTTTATCTTTTCGAGATCCAGAGAAAAAGACTTTTTGATAAAATGGAAGAAGTCTCAGGCCATACCCAGAAAATAGCAGAAAAATGGTTGCAGTGATAAAAACAAGCCCGTCCATAAGAGGCATTCTGAATTACAATGAAAATAAAGTTGCAATCGGACAAGCGGAATGCATCAGTGCGGTAAATTATCCGCTGGAACTGGAAAAACTGAGTTTCACTTCAAAATTAAACCGCTTTCTAAAACTGGCAGAACTCAATACCAATACGAAGCGGAATTCGGTGCATATCTCGCTGAACTTTGACCCTTCGGAGAATCATTCGAAAGAAAAACTAGCTGAAATTGCATACACCTATATGGAAAAACTGGGATTCGGCAGACAGCCTTATCTTGTATACCAGCATTATGATGCGGGGCATCCGCACTGCCATATCGTGACAAACAACATTCAGAGAGACGGAAAAAGAATCGATCTGCATTTACTGGGAGTCAGAAAATCAGAACCTGCACGAAAAGAAATTGAAGAAATGTATGGACTTGTAAAAGCCGAAGGAAGAAAACAGAAAGAACAATTTTCGTTAAATCCGATAGATGTCGGCAGAGTCCAATACGGAAAAGCAGAGTCCAGAAAAGCGATCAGTTCAGTTTTAAACAAGGTTTTATTTGATTACAAATATTCAAGCCTGCCTGAACTCAATGCAGTTTTAAACCACTATAATGTCCATGCTGACAGAGGAAGCGAAGAATCGAGAGTTTTTAAAAACAACGGACTGCTTTACAAGATACTTGACCAGAATTCAAAACCGATAGGCGTGCCGATAAAAGCCAGCGAATTCTACAGCAGGCCTACGTTAAAATTTCTGGAGGAAAAATTCAGGGTAAATGAATCAAAAAAACAATACTGTAAAAGCCGTGTAAAAAATGCTTTGACACAGGCTTTTTTTGATGAAAGAATGACTTCTATCGAGAGATTATCAGAAAGGCTCAAAGATGAAGCCATTCATACTATTTTACGAAAAAGCAGTGACGGAAAACTTTATGGAATTACTTTTATAGACTTTAAAACACAGTCGGTTGTCAATGGAAGCAGTCTGGGGAAAGAATTCAGTGCAAAAGGAATTCAGGAAAGCTGTGCAATGAACATTCTTGCACTCGAAAGAAAACATGAAAATTCTGTGTCAAGAAATTCTGAGGACATTCAATATCCTGAATTAAGAGAATATGTGAAAGAAAATCTTGCAGAAATTCTGCCTCGCGGAGAAAAAATAAACGAATATGTTTCTAAAAAGTTTAAACAGAAGAAGAAAAGAAGACTTTATAAAGGGATTTAAAATAGTTAAGGGCGTAAAATTACGCCCTTAACTATTTTATCTAATTTTCGTGAGCACAACTAAATTTTCATAGTTATTAATTCATACTAGTAATAAACTTAAGTTCTTATCTTAATTTTATAATTAGTACTTTCTTTACTTTTACAGCTATTGTTACTTTTATCATTATTAGTTCCTATATTTTATTCATTCCTTTTAATACCTTTTTTACATCTATTAGTACTGTTATTATTTCTACTATTATTTTCTTTATTTGTATTCGTATAATTTGTACATTTGTAAAAATAAAAAACCACCAGTTCCAGTAATTGGTTCCAGTGGTATAAAAGTTTAACTTTTTACTTTTTCTTGCAAGCAAGGATGAATTTTCTCATTTCCTTGACAAGGTGGGTAAGCTTTGACAATATCAATACAACCCCGACTAAATAAAGTATTTCCATAACAGAGAAATATAAAGGATTAATAATCCAGCTTAAAGACCAAAGACTCGACCCTTTGGTTTTTTTATGGCTTCAGATGACTTACTCACCTGCATTACAAATATACTTCATTATTGGAGAAGTTTTATCATTTTTAAATTTCCCTTAATTTTCCTCTAAAACAGCCCTTTTTAACGGTGAAATGCATATTTCATCGCTAAACTACATAGATTTTGGAATTTTTTTTCAATTATTTGTTATTAACAATGTTATCAACAATTCATACACATAAACAACTGACAACAAACAACTTACACGTTTAAATATTTACAACACCGCAGTCTTGAATAAAATATATCATACTCCGAAAGACAAAAAGCAGAATATACCCATTCTCCTTCTGAACACTAAATAAAACCAAATCTAAAATTATTTATTTCCATCTTTATAAAAATTAAAGGCATGATCTTTTTCATTTAGAAATCTTTCTACAATTGCTAAAAATTCTTCAGCTGTTTTGTTAGGTTGATATTTAAAAACAATTTGTATCATGATTTTTTTATCAGCTTTATCAGGGTAGCTTTCAGCCAATTGCCCGCTTTCTATAAAATCCAGATATCTATTTATTTTATCTTGTAAAAGTAACAAATATTCATTCTTATCATCCCACTCTAAATGATCAGATATTGTCAGAACTAATATTCCCTGTTTATCAATGGTAATAACATCTATCACATTTTTATCTTCAACAGACATATTTTTATATTTTTAAACTTGATTCTACATTAATGAAAAAAATAAGTTTGTAAGATAGACACCCTTAACTTTGTCTATAATTTTTGTTTACACATCCATTCTGCTTCGGAAAAGTTTTTAAATAATGATTAACTAGAAACATGCTTTCTAAAAGCTTTAATAATTTGAAAAATCATAATTGCTAAAAATATTCTGTGTAATAAATCAAGAAAATATATCCAATCTGTTTGGATTAATGAACCATAAGTTAAATCCGTTCTTCTTGCAGGATTAAATAGACCCCAAAAGGTTTTGAAGTTAGAAATAAACACCTCAAATGTGTTTTCCATATCTGCAGCCTCACAAGAAAATGAAAAAAGTATTTTATCAGATATTCCTGCAAGAATCAATATATACAGAGCAAAGGTTAGTATAAACACTATTCCTACTGGCTTTATCCAGTTAAGCCCATAATCATTTGATTGGCTGAAAGTCATTATTATTTTATCACCACATCCATAATTAGCAGATTTCTTAAGTTCATTTCTATAAGCTTTCATTTCTTTAGCTTGGAAGAAAAGACTATCTATTTGATTACCGTTGTTCTTCAACGCCTGCTTTAATTGACGGTATATTTCGCGTTTTCTTCTGAATCTATCTTCTTCTGATTGTTCTGCAACTTCAATTTTAAGTTTTTTATCTTCAAACCATTTGTTATTAGTTGGCTTAATTCTATCCAAAGTAACATTATCAAATCTTAATTCTATAAAACTATTGAAATCAAATTCATTGAATCTTGTACTTCCTAAATCGCAATCCAATAAATTTAAAGTACAATCACTAAATCCATTACATTTATCAAAACTAATGTCGCTGTAGTTAGTAAAGTCATTAATCATAAAAAAGCGGAATGACATTCTTTTAAACAATAATTTTAAATTTTGATTGACCCCCGTAATTAGTGTACTATCTAATTCCCATCCTTCAAATTTTAAAACTCCTTTCAATTCAGGATTACTTTTAATTTCCAGATTGTCCAACTTTTTTCCCAGACCATTAAAATCAAAACCTTGGGTAAAATTTGTCTCTGATATATATATTTCTTTAATGTATGTTTCTAAATTATTGCCTGTTAAATCTCTGTTTTCTAATTCTCCTTTTTTATAGAAATGATCTCCAAACAAAGTGAGCTTCTTAATTCTAGAGGCGCTTATCTCAAATTTTTCCTTGAAAATGTTCTGATTTGAAGAAAATCCGAATGGACACTCAATATTCCAGAGTGCAATATCTTTATTAAATTCATTCGCCAAAAGGCTAATATCTCCTGTTAAGGATTCAATTCGAACTTCTTTATTAATTGTTGATCTTTGCATATTCAAGGCAAACTCACAATGCGCAATATGTATATACTTTATTATAGATTCATAAATATTTATCCCCCCATTTACAACTATCGTTTCGCTAAAAAAAAGATTTCGAAAATTACATTCGTTACTTATTAAGACTCTTTTTGCTAAGTGACAGTTTCTTTCAAAAACAATAGTTGTAGAAATGCAGTTTTCAAATGCAATACTATAATTATAAGCAGTATTAAGAAGTCTTGAATTTATGTTCTGAAAAATTATCCCTTTTTCAAATTTACAATTGTCAAAAAGAAAACCTGATTTAATATCAGCATCTTTGACAATTACTTTCTCTTTGAACGTAACATTTTTAATTGTCCTGTGATCCCAGTTTATCACTGATTGATCGAGAACAACTTCAAAATTAACACTCATACTATGAATTATATCATTATCATTTAAATTCTTATAAAAAATCTGTTGTAAAGGAATCGCCATATTATCTCATTTACGTCAAAGCAATTAATATTATTAAGTATTATTTCTAGCAATTAAAAAGAATGAACAATTTGTTCATCCTTTTTAATCTTAACAAACAAAATTTTAGCTACCAATCTTGCCATTCAGAATTTATATCTTCTCGCCACAAACCTTGTCCAATTTCTAACTTAAGAATTGGTTCCAAAGAAGGATCTATTCCTAAAATCGTTCCTAGAGAAACTATTCTTATATCTTCTTCTTGGAAATCTGGCCCAGGGCCTGAAAACATTTCCCATACATGATCTTCCCATCTGGTTAATTCAGTGATTGTTTTTCCTTTTAACGAATATATGTCAGTTATCGCATATGAGTTTTTAGGAGCGGTTAAATTCCAATCTATATCTAGCCACTTCCAGATAGGATCGTCCGTTTTCTTGGTTTCTGACATTAATGGAGTATCTAGCGCTCTTTCTTTTGGGATAATTTGATATGCCTTAATTGTGTCTACGCTATAATAATCATAAACTCCAAGCATGAGTTCTTTACTCCATGAAGCATCAACAGTACCTAAATAAAAACTATTATTTTCTGAAGGATAAAATTCGGAATCGATTTTTTTCCCTGACACTAATTGATTGTAAATATATCTAAAGATTAATTCATTATCTTCTGTAGAAATAAATCCTCCTGCAATTATTAATTCAAATCCAAGCTTTTCTGTTAAACCTATTGAATAGGAAAATTCAGGATGCTGGCCTCCATTGACTAATGTAAGGTGGTAATCATTTTTATCAATGTTATTCTTGATAATTTTTAAAAACTCTTCTCTGTTCATAACTTTGTCTTAATGCTAAATAACCCAAATTTACTATTATTTACCCTCAAGTTTATAGAAATCAAAGGCATGGCCTTTTTCATTTAGAAATCTTTCTACCATCGCTAAAAACTCTTCAGCTGTTTTGTTCGGCTGATATTTAAAAACAATTTGTATCATAATCGTTTTATCAGCTTTATCAGGATAACTTTCAGCCAGCTGACCGTTTTCAATAAAATCCAGATAACTATTTATTTTGTCTTGCAAAAGCAATAAATGTTCGTTCTCATCATTCCACTCTAAATGATCAGATATAGTTAGCACTAACATTTCCTCCTTATTTACGCTAATAACATCAATTTTATTTTTCTCTTCAACAGACATATTTGTTCATTAAAAAAATATTATTCCAACATTATTTCAAAAATTAAGGGCGTATAAAATACACCCTTAGCTTATTTCGATCTTTGCCAACAAATTGATTATTATCTATTTAAAAATCATTGAATGATCAATAAAAATTATATAAAAATAAGCTCAGCAGAATTTTCAAAAATAATATCCAATCCCTTAATTTTTTTTTCTGTTAATTCATTTATTAATTTTTCTGAATAAAAAGGGTTCGCCAAAGGCTGGACATTAATAACATCTTCTCCAAAATATTTTTTGGGGATACAAATCTTCTTAAACTGACTTGTTGGATTTTTTTCTTTAAAATGAACATAATCTATTGCGTTATCAATTTTATGATACTCCACATTATCTAAAACTGGATGCCCCGTCATTACTAGTGAATTTTCATAATTAATTTCATCCAATAAAACGGCTTTAAAAAACAATAAAAAATATTTCTCTATAACATCTTTTATCTGAATTTCAAAAGCTCCTAAAATATTTACATTATATTCCTTTAGAATACTAAAATATTTAAAACTAAAAGCTTCGTTCAAAAAACTGATAGATGGAGTATACCCCATAATATCTGTTACTTTCGCTTTATTCAGCATTTCTCCTTTTATTTCAGGAATTTCAAAATTCGTTATGTCATGCTGATTTTTCCAAATAGCTTTATTACTATAGTTGAAAAAATTAAAAAAAGCCTGAAAAACACTTTCAGTAGATATCTTTTCATAATCTATCTTAAATTGACAAACTCCATTTTTTACACCAATAATTTTTGGCTCTGCAGAAACACTAACTTGATAATATTTCATTTCTTTTATTTATTAAATTGTCTAAAATATTCATTTAGATTTTTTCCAGTTTTATCATATTCGCTTGCAGCTTTATTTATCATCGCTCTCAGATTAGTTTGTAACGATTCAATCGATGCCTTCGTCAATGAACCTGCATTTTTAAGTTCTAATATTTGATTTTTCACATACTTACTAAATTGAGGATGATTGCCATGAAATGGAGTTGTTAAACTCATAAAATTCTTTTTGCTGCCTAATTTCATTAATGCTTTTAAATCATCTTTAAGCTGTTTAAATACAGCCACAGGAATTAAGTGATGTTCATTAC
Organism: Flavobacterium tistrianum; assembly: GCF_003254545.1. GTDB lineage: Bacteria > Bacteroidota > Bacteroidia > Flavobacteriales > Flavobacteriaceae > Flavobacterium > Flavobacterium tistrianum. Next base: position 635 of record NZ_QJRH01000045.1, on the reverse strand, counting down.
CAATTCCAAGTGCAGAAGAGTTAACACCTTTACCTCTCATTATAAACAATAATGCCAGTATATCGGAATTTCCATCTGTGGTCATAGAAAGCATCTCAATAATTCCAAAAATGTCACCAGCCCCTCCGATAGGTGTTATAGAATCATCTTTTCTCTGTCCCTGTACAAAGCCATAGCCTGTCCTTATATCTATTAAAACTTGATCTCCTTTATTATATTTAACTCCTGGTTTTTCAAATCCTACCAAACTTAAGCCATTTGTTGAATCTCCCTCTCGCCATCCAAAATCGGCCAAGTAAATACCTGGGTCTCCATCATCTCTATGTTCTAAAACTTTCCCACTCCTATTTACAATAGTTCTTTCAAAAGCTTCTTTTGTAGATTCAGGAGACAGCCCACTTGGATCAGCAAAGAAAATGGGATTATTATTTGAAAAACTATATGGAGAATCTTTAAAAAAACTCTCTGCCAACGCATCGATATTACCCCAGCGCCCAATGTCTGGCATATAATTTCTAGCATCCATATCATACATCCCAAGCCCCAGCTCGTCTTGGAGCTCCTTGCCGTTGTACTTATACTTATTCGCTGTCGGCAGATAATCATTATATGCTTTGTGCTTTAATCCAAAAGGA
>NZ_QJRH01000044.1 GCF_003254545.1 Flavobacterium tistrianum | reverse complement strand
AGCTGTCTAAACTGCTTTTGAATGAAGAAATGTCTGCGATGTTTTCTTTACTGTAAGTAGCGCCTACAATGTATATGTTTTCATTGGAGTCAAGGGTGATGCTTTTAACATCATCATTCAATTGCCCACCATAATAAGTGCCCCATTGCCTAACTCCATCTTTGTCAAATTTGGCTAAAAAACCATCCCAATAGTTTCCGTGTGCCTGCTGATGGCTGCCGGGAGTTGCTATATTATTATCGCTCATTGTCGAGCCGCCAACATATACATTATTATTATCCGAAACGACAATTTTAAATATATCTTCTGATTTGCCGCCTCCGTAATATGTTGCCCATAACCTTGTTCCATCGGAATTAAATTTCGCAAAAAAGCTATCATAGGAGGCGTTTAATGAGCCAATACTGTTTTGATGGGCTCCATTTGATGCGATGTTTAATTTGCTGAAAGTATTGCCGCCTATGTAGCTGAAGTTGTTTTTAGTAAAAACTGATGCGACAAAATCTGCCCCTTCCCCTCCATGATAGGTTCCCCATAAACGAACAGGCACAGGATCAATAATCACAGTTTTATTGAGAATCTTGCCTCTAGCGTTAAAACCATACATATTGTTGGAAACCTGATCATACGTAACGTCTATTTTTCTTTTACGATTGTTTTCTTCTATCCAGCTTTCAGGGAGTATTTCTTCCATGATTCCAAATGCAGTATAGATTTGAATTTTATTGTTTTTTAAATTAGTCCGAGCCCCCTTAAACTTTAATTTTATATCTGAAATTTTTCCTTTAGGATGTATAATAAAGTTATATTCGACTGCTTTTTTTGCATCTTCAGGCACGGTAAAAACAATATCGATATGAGGATAGATATTTTTATATACGACATTCCCGTATTCATGCACTCCAATAACTCCATTTGCATTGCCCGGTACATTGTAGTAATTGCTGAAGTCTTTTGATTTGTGGGAGGCAATAAGTTTTGCATTGGGAGCAGCATTTATAAAATCAACATCAATTCTGTGGAGCTGGTAATCTGTGTTAGATTCTGATGCTGCGATATTATTCATATCTGACAAAGGAGGCATTTGATCGGCTCTTCTTTTTTCGTACACGTCATAGGAAAAACCATTTTTGCGCAATTGAATGTTTAACCCGTTCATCGTCAATAAAAATTTAACATCATTGTTTGGTTTGCCATCCTGATTCACGATCTGGCCTTTGTTTTCTTTAAAACCTTTGGACTGATTTACATGCTGAGACATGGCAGAGCAATAAAAAAGGATCGCAGCTGTAAATAAAATTTGCTTCATGGTAAGATTTAAGGGAAGTGTAAATGTAGTTAAAAGTTTACAGAAATTAACAGTGGTAATGCGTGGTATTATATTCTTTATCTAATAAATCAAGTATTTGAACTTAACGGATTTTTAAGTTTTTTAACTGGCTTCTTTACTGAATGCAATTTAAAAAAGCCTGAAAAAATATATTTCAGGCTTTTTGTAAATTTTTTTTTAATAAATTTTAGATGCTTGGCAGTGAATAGTCTAATGCTAATACCTGTAATTATATTTGTTTTCCGAGATGATTTTATTGTCTTGATCTCTTGTCAGCACTAAACGTCCAAGCCTGTCATATTCAAATTTTGTTGTCATGCCTTTTGGATCATTAATAGAACTTACTCCTATACCGAGCTTATAGGTATAGGTGGTTGCAAATGAATTGGAGGGCAGAAGCGCTCTGAATCCCGAAGGCACTTCAGTTAGAGACCTTATCGCTTCATCATTCATGCCTAAGGCAGTTTTAACCTGCTGGTAGGACATATTTTCTATTTTTGCAATTGGATATATTCCATTGTATCCCCAGATATAGGTGATGTCAATTCCATTTTCCTGTTTCTGCTGCAGCAGATTGCCATTGGTATTGTCAAGCTCCACTATTCTAATACGGTTTTCTAATGGAGCGTTTCCTTTAGAACTCTGGATAATTTCAGGCTGAATCAATTGGTTTCCCCAATCTTTGAATATTTTTTTGCTTTCTGAAATTTTATTCGATTTGACAAAGTTTTGGGTTTTAATAGGGATCAATCTGTTAGCCGCAACCAAATTGCTCATTAAGGGTTCGGCATCCAACTCACTGTCTCCTGGATAGAAGTACCTGCTTTCCAAGGTTTCTCCTTTTGACGAAGTGGTTTTTTGGCTGCTTAACTGCATATGCATTGGATTATTATAGTTAAAACTGGTGCTGCTAACCACTGTGCTCTTGACATTGTTAGACGCATCATAGAATGTTTCGGTAATAGTTTTTGATTTTAAATAATGCCAAGGGATTACATATCTGTATCCCATATTTTGGAAAGGGACTATGTTTGGGGGTGGCCCATTAACATTTGGGCAGGTTATGAATTTTTCTCTTGTGAAAATTTTTATTCCTGAAATAGTTGTAGTTTTTGAGGTGTCTTCAAAATAGGCGTTCTGTTCTTCCTGCAGTATTTTATTGTTTGAATTGTACACTTTTTTGCTTAAAAGGTTGCCTCGCAGCCAGTCAAATTCTATATTTATGGAGCCATCCTGGCTATTGTAAGAAGGGGTAAAGTCATAATTATATGCAGTATATCCATTTTTGAGAACATTTGTATAATCAATATTTTCTTCTTTTACATCCGTATAGTATACTTCGTTCATTAAAAAATAAGGGGATTGGCCACTGTATATCGTGTTGTAGTCAATTTTCCAGAACGTTCCAAACTGACTTCCGCATCTTATTTTCTCATAGGTTCTAAAGGTTTCAGGGTCAAATTTTCGAACAGCATCAAAAACCAGCCTGCCGCTGCTTTTGCTGCCTTGGTCGGGAATAGAATATGTATATGTTTTTTTGGTTGCAAGCGTCAAATTATCGGCATAATTTTCTATTGCGGAGATTCTTAACCCTGGGCCTAATACATTTTTTGGAATATCATCTACTTTAATGTAAATCAATTGAAGATCTCGGACACTCATTTCTTGGCCAAAAGCCTCAATATAGACCGATCCCGAACCGCTTAGATTAACGGATTCATCAAAAGCCATAGAGGAGCGGACTTTTGAACTGTCAAAAATAGGGGTGTTGCTGCCATTTTTATAAACCCTAACTCTGGCATATTGATATTTGTTTAAGGTTAAATTTCCTGTATAGTTAATTTTAAAAGCAAGTCTGGCACTTGCATCAATAAGGTCATATTTAATTTCATTGTAAACAAAACAGCTGTCGCAATCTTCTTCTAAAGTGCTAAGGGGAGAGCCTTTTCCTTGAACTACATGCGAGTTTTCGATAACTTCTCTGTTTCTATTGAGTTCATCTACGCCAAAATAGGAATTGGATTCATAAATGAACTTTGTTTTGCCTTTAGTAGGATATTGTATTTCGGTAAGGATTCCTGCTTGTGCAGCATCTGCATTCACATCACGATTAGCAGAACCTAAAGTTACTTTTCCATTGTTAAGCCAAATATGTTGTCGCGGTACTAGAGTAAGGTTATTGCTTGCTCCATTGTAATAGCCCCAAGCATCCATTTCTTTGGAATTTTTTGACGGAAGAGTGGTGTCAGAATATGTAAACTTTGTAGCTATGTTGTCGTCGATTAGATCATTTACCGCTAAAAGCTTTAATCTTTTGCGAACATACTCTAATTCTGTTCCCCCAGGATCGAAATAGCTGTAGGTTAGTTCATATCCTTTACTGTCAGCAAAAACACCATTAACCTTGTTTTGGATTTTTATGAATTTTAGATAGGCAGGAACTACATTTTCAGTAGGAAAACGGGCCTGATCCAATAAACTTGGAGACGCTAAATCTAGTCTTCCGGATTGTGCAACAAACAAAATTCTGAAATCTTTATAAGTTATAGAACTAAGTTTGTATGTTTTGGTAGAGTTAATGGAATTTCGTTTTATGGAACCAGTCATTATTTCTGTTTGCGGAGCTCCAGGACTACAGTCACTGTAAGTTTTTGAAACGATGATCTGATCATTTGTACTGGTATTGGAATGCCAGCCGTCATTTGTATAGGCAAAATCGATGGTATTGTTGGATGGTGTTTTTATCTGATCAACATACCAAGCCGTAGTATAGTAATTGGTGTCATGTTCCACGCCAACTGATTTTGAAGTTTCTCTCGTGCTATTGAACAGGTATACATTGCCCTGGGGATCGGTAATCTTGAATTGTCGATTATGTTTGTTTTCTGAAGTTTCCACCTTAAAAGCATCAGGAGGATAGATTAAAATTTTGTTTGCATCTTGGACATCTCCAATAATAAACTTTCCTTGTGCGGTTGGCGAGCTGAAATGATATACATCTTTAATCCAGGAATTATTTCTAAGACGCGATATTTCATAATTGCAATAGTCCCATGGCGGTGTCTGGTTTAACAAGTTGGACACTGCATCTAAATCAGGCATAGTTTCATCTACTGTTTCGTCGGGACTATCCCTAGCATCAAGGGTTATTTGAGCTCCTGCCTGCAGGGTCCATCCTAATCCGACCCAAGTGGCTTCCTGGTTAACTTTGATGCCTGAAGGATTGTAGTTAAGCGAGATCGGAAGCTTATAATCGCCTGCTTCTAAAGTGTGTAGTGGCACTGAAATGTTGGCAAGCCCTTTAGCGAAATTAACATTATAGTCACCGTATTTTTGGAATGCCTGCGCTTCGGGCGATTTAGGCATGAAATCAGAGATTGTGGTCCAGCTATCTTTTTCGCCAGTCTGGGCTGATAGCAAATTACAGCAGATTACCGCCGTAAACGCAGTTGCAATTCTGTTTAATGTGTTTTTATCAAAAAGTTTTTTCTCGGCTTTAATTTTATAATTCAAAATCTCCAATGTTTTTTAGGATAAATATGTTTGGTAAAAATCCGACAAATTTAATTTTTTTAACTACTGTTCAATGTTTTTTTTAAAATATTTTTTCTTTTTTTTATTTAATCCCCATGTTTGCTGACAGAATTAGTGTATTAATGAAGAATTAATTCATTTTAACGAATATTTAAGCAGTAATGATGAAATGTTAAAATTAGCATTCATTAATTTTTTTTTAGAGTTATTGTTTGCGGTTTTTTATTGTTAACGACTATTTTTTTATTATTCACGAAAATGGGCAATCGTTTATTTTCGTATAGGGACTTGTGTTTTATCGCTTGCCTCCACTGTGTTTTTTTTAAAGTATTTTTTTTAATCTTTGGTTTTTTATTAGACACTAGTTAAAAATTTACGGAATTTCTTATAGAATTTAATAAAAAAACTATTAGTTTCGCCTCCGAATTTTAAAAAAGCAAATACAAATCCTACGAAATGAATATGAAGGAACTTTACTTTCCATTACTTTTTTTTATGTCTTTTTTTGCCCGTTCTCAAGATATACTTTGGGAGAAATCTTACGGAGGCACACATGCTGATTACCTTTTTGATGCCCAACCGACAGCTGATTATGGTTTTATTTTGGCTGGAAGCTCGCTTTCAAACAAAACAGGAAACAAAACAGAGGACAATCATGGAGACTTAGATTTTTGGGTTTGGAAGATGAAAGAAAATGGAGAGCAGGATTGGCAGAAAAGTTTCGGAGGCACTGGCTTTGATTTTCTTCAGAGCATTAAAAATACTAGAGACGGCGGGTTTATTCTTGCTGGAAGTTCCAGCTCTTCAAAGGGTTTTCAGAAAAAAGATCCTTGTAAAGGGCTTTCTGATTTCTGGGTCATAAAATTAAACGCCGCGGGAGACGAACAATGGCAGCGAACAATTGGAGGAAGCGGTCAGGATGAATTGCTCTGCGCTTTTCAGACAAGAGATGGAGGCTATATTCTTGGAGGATCTTCAAGTTCAAGCCCAAATTCGATTTCTGCTTCAAAATTGGATGAAATCTCTTTTGCGGCAGATATCTATTCTAAATCTGAAAAGTGCAGAGGAAGCATGGACTACTGGGTTGTCAAATTAGACAAAGAAGGCCTTATTCAATGGCAGAAAACTTATGGAGGCCAATATTCTGATATTTTAAGAAGTATGGAACAGACTTCGGATGATGGTTATATTCTTGCAGGATACTCTAATTCTCCTATTTCTGGCGACAAAACAGAAGCAAATAAGGGCGTTGGCGATTATTGGGTTTTGAAAATAAATGACACAGGAATAATCCAGTGGCAGAAAACTTACGGAGGTGATGGAGATGACCAGCCTTACGTGATTCATCAGACTAAAGACGAAGGCTATATTTTAGGAGGAAATTCTAACAGTTCCAATGCATTGACAACAGAAGGAGGCATCGTTGCCAACGGAACAGATTACTGGATTCTTAAGTTGGATAAAGAAGGGGGAGTAGTATGGAGCAAAACTTTTGATTTTGGTAAAGTAGATATTTTAACCTCGCTTGTTGAAAATGAAGATAATACTTATTTAATTGGAGGGCATGCCCGCAATTCAGGGCCAAAATCTGGAGGTGGCAGTTTAGTGTCAAAAGCAGTCGGAATGGTTGCCAAAGAAAAAGACGGCATAAACGATTACATAGCTTTAAAAATTAATGATGAAGGTAGTGAAATCTGGAATAAAAGTGTTGGAAGCGGTGGCGAAGACATACTTCGCAAACTGATTGAAACCAGAGATGGAGGATATTTAATGGCTGGGACTTCAAATTCGGGCTCTTCAAAAGATAAAAATTCTAACATTGGGTCTAATGATTTCTGGGTTGTCAAGCTTAAAGATAAAGCAAAAATAGAAAAAGTGAAATCAAGCATTGAAGCAATTCCTAATCCTGTTTCCACTTACACAAATGTTATAATCGGATATGATTTTAAAGAAGGGACAGCAGCTGTAGTGGATATGGCAGGCCGTACACTTCAGTATTTTTCAATTTCAGGCAGAACAGTCCCTGTAGACTTAAGCCGATATGCTGAAGGGGTTTACATTATAAATGTAAAAACGGATGTTAGGACTGACTCGGTTAAAGTTATTAAAAGAATAACGGGCAGATAATTGGCAAAAAAACTTCGAAGATCCAAATTTTTAGCTAGCTCAATACAGTTCAGTAAATACGAAGATCTGCAGCAATCAATCAAAAATACATACAACACCAAAGCTTTTTCAAATAGCAATTCTTTATCTCCATATATTTTAGGAATGGAATGGTTTTAAAATTGTAAAGCTTAAGATAAAATTTTATGAAAAGAAAACTATTCTCAGCAATATTATTAATTATTGTAAATTTTTGCTTTGGGCAAGACGCAAAATCTGGCATGACTACTATGGCAGGATCTGGGGGAGGTATTGCAACATACTGGTATATGGATTTTGATGGAGATGGATTTGGGGAGAAGGGGCTAGAATACCAGCCTATTAAAAGTGTTAATCAGCCCGAAGGTTATGTAGATAATAATGTTGATTTGGACGATAATGACCGTTATATCACCAATATCCCTCCGATTATGTATTATCTGGATCAGGATCTCGATACTTTTGGAAGCACTCAAGGTCGCCTCTATAGTGTAAGGCCCAGCATATATTACGTTACAAATAATACCGACTGTAATGATAACGATGGAACGATTAATCCTAATACAAAATGGTATCGTGATTCAGATGGAGATACTTACGGAAATTCATCAATTGTTCTGACCCAATGCTTGCAGCCAACTGGATATGTCAGAAATGCGTCTGATTATGATGATTCTACAGGAAACATTATCAATATTGCTCCACAATATTTTTATCAGGATAGAGATGGAGATAGTTTTGGCAATCCTTCAGTAGCGGTATACTATAGTTATATGCCCGCTGGGTATGTTACCAACAGCTTAGATTGCAATGATGGTCTTAGGGAAATTAATCCAAATACCTATTGGTATCGTGATGGCGATGGCGATACTTTCGGATCGGGAGAAATCTATGTAAAAACATGTTATCAGCCAGAGGGGTACGTTCTCAATTATGAAGATCAAGATGATAGCACCAGAAATATAACCAATATTCCTCCTCGATATTATTCCCGAGATTTTGATCGTGATGGATTTGGGGATCCGCTTAACACTGTTTATTATAGTGTAGCTCCGGCAGGATATGTTGACAATGCTCTTGATTGCAATGATTTTGATGATACGGTTAATCCCAACAAAATCTGGTATCGCGATGTAGATCGTGATGGTTATGGAGTTGCCTCGGTAACGACAAAAAGTTGTCAGAAACCGGAAGGCTATGCGGACAATGCAACTGATTATGATGATTCCACAGATAATATTACCAATATTGCCCCGCAGTATTTTTACAGAGATTATGATACTGATACTTTTGGAGATCCTGCAAATTATGTGTATTATAGCCATATGCCTACAGGTTATGTTGCTAATAATTTAGATTGCAATGACTTCAATAAAATGATTAATCCCGAAACAAAATGGTATCGCGACTTTGATAAAGATGGTTTTGGAGATAATAATGTAGTACTGTTGAGCTGTCTGCAGCCAGATGGATATGTTAGCAACAATGCGGACTGTAATGATGCTGTTACTTCGCTTAATCCAAATTCAGTTTGGTATCGAGATACGGATGGGGATGGATTTGGATTGGTTTCATCAACAGTTATCGGCTGCACACAGCCGATAGGCTATGTGTCTAATGGAGCAGATTATGATGATAGCACCGGAAATATAACCAATATTCCTCCTCGATATTATTTCCGAGATTTTGATCGTGATGGTTTTGGGGATCCTCTTAACGCTGTTTATTATAGTATGGCTCCAGATGGATATATTGACAATGCTCTTGATTGCAATGATTTTGATGATACGGTTAATCCCAACAAAATTTGGTATCGCGATGTAGATCGTGATGGTTACGGAGTTGCCTCAGTAACGACAAAAAGTTGTCAGAAACCGGAAGGCTATGCGGACAATGCATCTGATTATGATGATTCCACAGATAATATTACCAATATTGCCCCACAGCATTTTTACAGAGATTACGATACTGATACTTTTGGAGATCCCGCAAATTATGTATATTATAGCAATATGCCGACAGGTTATGTTGCTAATAGTTTAGATTGCAATGACTTCAATAAAATGATTAATCCCGAGACAAGATGGTATCGCGACTTTGATAAAGATGGTTTTGGAGACAATAATGTAGTGCTGTTGAGCTGTCTGCAGCCAGAGGGATATGTTGACAACAATGCGGACTGTAATGATGCTGTTATTTCGCTTAATCCAAATTCAGTTTGGTATCGAGATACAGATGGAGATGGATTTGGATTGGTTTCAGCAACGATTATCGGCTGTACGCAGCCGATAGGCTACGTGTCTAATGCAGCAGATTATGATGATAGCACCGGAAATATTACTGACATAGCTCCGCAAACATTCTATCAGGATGTAGATAAGGATGGTTTTGGAAATCCTGCTTCAAGTGTGTTCTACAGTAAAATTCCAGATGGTTATGTAATTAACAATTTAGACTGCAATGACGGTGATAATACTTTAAATCCAGATACAAAATGGTATGCTGACAATGATTCAGATGGTTTAGGAGATCCGTCAAATTATGTTCAGCAATGTACAATGCCGACTGGGAAATTTGTGCGAAACAATACAGATAATTGTCCTTTTGTTTTTGGCACCAGTTCAGATTGCAATAATATCATTGCACCTTCCGACCAGAATTATGTTATTAGTAAAATTTACAAAGAACCAACTGATGCTGTTTTAGAATCTCCCTCATTGGAACAGGCACAAACCAGTATTACTTATTTTGATGGGCTGGGAAGACCTGTGCAAAAAATTGCCAACAGGCAATCCACTGCCGGTAAGGATATTATCACTCATATTGGCTATGATAATTTAGGCAGAGGGTTTCAGGAGTATTTGCCGTATGAATCATCTTCGGCTAGTATGGCATTTGAAGCCAATGCGAAGGATAATGCTGAAGCTTTTTATAATACAGATAAATATGATAATACTTCTAATCCATATTCGCGAAAAGAACTGGAGTCTTCTCCGCTAAACAGAGTTTTAAAGCAGGCAGCGCCTGGAAATCCATGGATAATGGGCAGTGGGAACGAAATAAAAATGGAATACCAGAGCAATCTTGAAGCTGATGCGGTAAAACTTTATCAAGCAACGGCATCTTGGGATGAAGGTTCAGGGTTCTATGGTATTTCTCTTTTAGATGAAGGACATTATTATCAAGAGAACCAATTATATAAAAGCATTACCTATGATGAGAACACATCGCGCAGTCCTGTCGAGGGATTGGGGTCTACCGTTGAGTTTAAAAATAAAGAAGGACAGATTGTATTAAAACGAACCTACAACGGAGGAGACAGGCATGATACTTATTATGTATATGATGTTTACGGAAACCTGACGTATGTAATTCCGCCAAAAGCCGAAGGAACCATTAATCCGGATATCTTGAATGGTTTGTGCTACCAATACAAATACGACAATAAAAACCGTCTGGTAGAGAAAAAACTTCCAGGCAAGCAATGGGAGTTTATTGTTTATGACAAACTGGACAGACCGGTTGCTACCGGACCGGCATATTCTCCTTTTAAAGACGAAAATGCCTTAGGATGGATTATTACAAAATACGATGCTTTCAGCAGGCCTATTTATACAGGCTGGAGCAGCCAGACATCAAATCCTGCCACGAGAAAATCTCTGCAGGACGCACAGAATGCTGCGACGGTTTTATTTGAAACAAAACAGACTTCTGGAACAATTGACGGAATCGAAGCGCATTACAGCAATGTCATAGCGCCGACAAGCTTTAAGCTTTTAACCGTTAATTATTATGATGATTATGCATTTCCAAACGCACAGGGACTTCCGACCTCAGTAGAAGGGCAGCCTATCCTAGCAAATGTAAAAGGTTTGTCTTCGGGAAGCTGGACAAGAGCGGTGACTGCATCTTCTTCAACAGCAGGCGAAACCAGCACAATATTTTATGATGATAAGGCAAGACCGGTAAAAAACTATCTTCAAAACTATTTAGGAGGTTATGCTTCAAGCGAAAGCAAGCTTGATTTTACAGGAAAAATACTCTATACAGTAACAAAACACAAAAGAACTTCTGGCAATCTAGAGATTGCGGTAAGAGAAGAATTCAGCTATTCTCCTCAAGACCGTCTGCTTACTCATACACATCAGGTAAATGGCGGAACAGTAGAACTTTTGGCTGACAATACTTACGATGCCTTAGGTCAGCTTGTAAGCAAGAAAGTGGGAAATAGCGTTGGAAACCCGCTTCAGAAAGTGGACTATAAGTATAACATTAGGGGCTGGCTGAAAGAAATTAATAAAACAAGCAATCTGCAGCAGGATACAGACCCTGTCGATTTATTTGCCTTCAAGATCAATTACGAAACCACACAGACCGATATATCAGATGTAAGGGCGCTCTACAATGGAAACATCTCAGAAACATTCTGGAAAACGGCTTCCGATTTAAACGAAAGGGCTTATGGCTATAAATATGATAATCTGAATCGTCTTACAAATGCCGTATATGAAAAGAACGGTATGACTACAAGCGCCTATGACGAGAATCTGTCTTATGACAAAAACGGAAATATAATGAAGCTGATCCGCAAGGGAGATTACGACCCTGAAGTAGGCAATCTAGATATGGACGATTT
>NZ_QJRH01000041.1 GCF_003254545.1 Flavobacterium tistrianum | reverse complement strand
ATTAAAGTCACAACGGTGGAAGATGAGCATGCGTCCCATTAGCTAGTTGGTAAGGTAACGGCTTACCAAGGCTACGATGGGTAGGGGTCCTGAGAGGGAGATCCCCCACACTGGTACTGAGACACGGACCAGACTCCTACGGGAGGCAGCAGTGAGGAATATTGGTCAATGGGCGCAAGCCTGAACCAGCCATGCCGCGTGCAGGATGACGGTCCTATGGATTGTAAACTGCTTTTGTACGGGAAGAAACACTCCGACGTGTCGGAGCTTGACGGTACCGTAAGAATAAGGATCGGCTAACTCCGTGCCAGCAGCCGCGGTAATACGGAGGATCCAAGCGTTATCCGGAATCATTGGGTTTAAAGGGTCCGTAGGCGGTCTTGTAAGTCAGTGGTGAAAGCCCATCGCTCAACGGTGGAACGGCCATTGATACTGCAGGACTTGAATTACTGGGAAGCAACTAGAATATGTAGTGTAGCGGTGAAATGCTTAGAGATTACATGGAATACCAATTGCGAAGGCAGGTTGCTACCGGTGGATTGACGCTGATGGACGAAAGCGTGGGTAGCGAACAGGATTAGATACCCTGGTAGTCCACGCCGTAAACGATGGATACTAGCTGTTGGGGGCAACTTCAGTGGCTAAGCGAAAGTGATAAGTATCCCACCTGGGGAGTACGAACGCAAGTTTGAAACTCAAAGGAATTGACGGGGGCCCGCACAAGCGGTGGAGCATGTGGTTTAATTCGATGATACGCGAGGAACCTTACCAAGGCTTAAATGCAGACTGACCGATTTGGAAACAGATCTTTCGCAAGACAGTTTACAAGGTGCTGCATGGTTGTCGTCAGCTCGTGCCGTGAGGTGTCAGGTTAAGTCCTATAACGAGCGCAACCCCTGTTGTTAGTTGCCAGCGAGTAGTGTCGGGAACTCTAACAAGACTGCCAGTGCAAACTGTGAGGAAGGTGGGGATGACGTCAAATCATCACGGCCCTTACGCCTTGGGCTACACACGTGCTACAATGGCCGGTACAGAGAGCAGCCACTCCGCGAGGGGGAGCGAATCTATAAAGCCGGTCACAGTTCGGATCGGAGTCTGCAACTCGACTCCGTGAAGCTGGAATCGCTAGTAATCGGATATCAGCCATGATCCGGTGAATACGTTCCCGGGCCTTGTACACACCGCCCGTCAAGCCATGGAAGCTGGGGGTGCCTGAAGTCGGTGACCGCAAGGAGCTGCCTAGGGTAAAACTGGTAACTAGGGCTAAGTCGTAACAAGGTAGCCGTACCGGAAGGTGCGGCTGGAACACCTCCTTTCTAGAGCCCGAATCGTTAGCCGAAAGGCACGTTTGGGAAATAAGATGCCTGACTGTGGGTTTTGGATCTTGAAATTGCATTACTCTTGCTGTTAATTTAAAGAAATAAACTTTTAAGTAAAAAAAACAGAGTCTCGTAGCTCAGCTGGTTAGAGTACTACACTGATAATGTAGGGGTCGGCAGTTCGAGTCTGCCCGGGACTACTTTTTAAAGCTTGAAGAGAAGGAAATTCTAGAGTTGAAGCGTTATGAATCTTAATTCATAATTCATAATTCACAATTCATCATTAGATTTGGGGGATTAGCTCAGCTGGCTAGAGCGCCTGCCTTGCACGCAGGAGGTCAACGGTTCGACTCCGTTATTCTCCACGAATTTGCTCAAAGAAGTAGATAAAAGTTCATTGACATATTGGGATAAGAAAATAATAAGAAAGTAGAAAGCGTTTTTCTAAAGCGAAAGCAGAAGAAAAACAAAACAAAACGGTCTTGTTTTTAAGAAACAAGATTGGTGCAATAAGCAAAATAAGGGCGCATGGGGGATGCCTAGGCTCTCAGAGGCGATGAAGGACGTGATAAGCTGCGAAAAGCTGCGGGGACGGGCACACACCGATTGATCCGCAGATATCCGAATGGGGCAACCCGCTATATTGAAGATATAGCACACCGATAGGTGGGCAAACCCGCTGAACTGAAACATCTAAGTAGGCGGAGGAGAAGAAAACAAAAGTGATTCCGCAAGTAGTGGCGAGCGAACGCGGATTAGCCCAAACCAGTTATGTTACGGCATAGCTGGGGTTGTAGGACCGCGAGATTTCATGCGCAAGGAACCGGAAGCTTCTGGAAAGGAGCGCCATAGAGGGTGACAGCCCCGTATGGGCAACAAGCGTAATGGATAGCGGCATCCTGAGTAGGGCGGGGCACGTGAAACCCTGTCTGAATTCGGCGGGACCATCCGCTAAGGCTAAATACTCCTGAGAGACCGATAGTGAACCAGTACCGTGAGGGAAAGGTGAAAAGAACCGTGAATAACGGAGTGAAATAGATCCTGAAACCATGCGCCTACAAGCGGTCGGAGCCCTTTCGTGGGGTGACGGCGTGCCTTTTGCATAATGAGCCTACGAGTTAACGCTGCTGGCAAGGATAAGTGGTTAAGCCATGGATCCGCAGCGAAAGCGAGTCTGAATAGGGCGCTTTAGTCAGTAGTGTTAGACGCGAAACCGTGTGATCTACCCATGGGCAGGTTGAAGCTGTGGTAACACACAGTGGAGGACCGAACCGGTTGACGTTGAAAAGTCTTCGGATGACCTGTGGGTAGGGGTGAAAGGCCAATCAAACTCGGAAATAGCTCGTACTCCCCGAAATGCATTTAGGTGCAGCGCTGGATATAGTTATATAGAGGTAGAGCTACTGATTGGATGCGGGGGCTTCACCGCCTACCAATTCCTGACAAACTCCGAATGCTATATAATGTTTACCAGCAGTGAGGGCTTGGGTGCTAAGGTCCAAGTCCGAGAGGGAAAGAACCCAGACCATCAGCTAAGGTCCCCAAATATATGCTAAGTTGAAAGAACGAGGTTTGTCTGCCCAGACAGCTAGGATGTTGGCTTGGAAGCAGCCATTCATTTAAAGAGTGCGTAACAGCTCACTAGTCGAGCGGACGAGCATGGATAATAATCGGGCATAAGCATATTACCGAAGCTATGGATTTGCAAGCAATTGCAAGTGGTAGGGGAGCATTCTGACAGGGCAGAAGGCGTATCGTAAGGTATGCTGGACCGGTCAGAAAAGAAAATGTAGGCATAAGTAACGATAATGCGGGCGAGAAACCCGCACACCGAAAAACTAAGGTTTCCACAGCTATGCTAATCAGCTGTGGGTTAGTCTGGACCTAAGGCGAACCCGAAAGGGGCAGTCGATGGCCAACGGGTTAATATTCCCGTACTTCTTATTGCTGTGATGGGGTGACGGAGTGATGAAAGCGCCGCGAACTGACGGAATAGTTCGTTAAAGCACCTAGCTATATCTTTTATAGGCAAATCCGTAGAAGATGGCGAAATGCGATAGTACTCGGAGTCTTCGGACAAAGAGATAGTGCGCCTAAGGGCTTCCAAGAAAAACCTCTAAACTTCAGGCAGTAAGAACCAGTACCGTAAACCGACACAGGTAGTTGAGGAGAGAATCCTAAGGTGCTCGAGAGATTCATGGCTAAGGAATTAGGCAAAATAGACCTGTAACTTCGGGAGAAAGGTCGCCCCGAGCAATCGGGGCCGCAGTGAAGAGGTCCAGGCGACTGTTTATCAAAAACACAGGGCTCTGCAAAATCGCAAGATGAAGTATAGGGCCTGACACCTGCCCGGTGCTGGAAGGTTAAGAGGAGATGTTATCTTCGGAGAAGCATTGAATTGAAGCCCCAGTAAACGGCGGCCGTAACTATAACGGTCCTAAGGTAGCGAAATTCCTTGTCGGGTAAGTTCCGACCTGCACGAATGGTGTAACGATCTGGACACTGTCTCAGCCATGAGCTCGGTGAAATTGTAGTAACGGTGAAGATGCCGTTTACCCGCAGTGGGACGAAAAGACCCTGTGCACCTTTACTATAGCTTAGTATTGACCTTGGATAAATGATGTGTAGGATAGGTTGGAGACTGTGAAGGGGCGTCGCCAGGCGCTTTGGAGTCATTGTTGAAATACAACCCTTTGTTTATCTGAGGCCTAACCCCGCAATGTGGGGGACAGTGCTTGGTGGGTAGTTTGACTGGGGTGGTCGCCTCCAAAAGAGTAACGGAGGCTTCTAAAGGTTCCCTCAGTACGCTTGGTAACCGTGCGTAGAGTGCAATGGCATAAGGGAGCTTGACTGAGAGACATACAGGTCGATCAGGTACGAAAGTAGAGCATAGTGATCCGGTGGTTCCGCATGGAAGGGCCATCGCTCAAAGGATAAAAGGTACGCCGGGGATAACAGGCTGATCTCCCCCAAGAGCTCATATCGACGGGGGGGTTTGGCACCTCGATGTCGGCTCGTCACATCCTGGGGCTGGAGAAGGTCCCAAGGGTTGGGCTGTTCGCCCATTAAAGTGGCACGCGAGCTGGGTTCAGAACGTCGTGAGACAGTTCGGTCTCTATCTACTGCGGGCGTTAGAAATTTGAGTGGATCTGATTCTAGTACGAGAGGACCGAATTGGACTAACCTCTAGTGTATCTGTTGTCCCGCCAGGGGCACCGCAGAGTAGCTACGTTGGGAAGGGATAAGCGCTGAAAGCATATAAGCGCGAAACCCACCACAAGATGAGATTTCTTTTAAGGATCGTGGAAGATGACCACGTTGATAGGCTACAGATGTAAAGGCAGTAATGTCACAGTCGAGTAGTACTAATAATCCGTAAGCTTATGCACAGACTTTTTCCCGATCCGCCTTGGCGGATCGGGAAGGAAACTTTCTAAAACAGCCCTTATTGCGTTTCTTTATCCCAGTATGTTAAAATATTGTC
>NZ_QJRH01000067.1 GCF_003254545.1 Flavobacterium tistrianum | reverse complement strand
ATGCTGCGGAATGTCTAAGAGCGTTTTTCGCTGTTGCGGGTGCAAAAGTAGGCACTTTTTCCGCTTCTGCAAGCTTTTTTCTAAACTATTTTTAATCTTTTCTCAAGTTATTTCTTAACGCGCTGATAACGGATGCTTTACATTTTGGGCTTTTTCCCTGAAGCGTGGGATTTTTCTTCTTTAGCGTGCGTTTTTGGCATTTTTTGGAGGTTTGGACATTCTGGTTTTGCGCAGTTTTCAGCCCTTCCCTCTCCTTTCTGCCGATTTTTCATTCTTTTTAAGCTCCTTGCCTGCGGAAAACTTCTTCTGAAAACCGAGTCCCATAGCCCCGATAGGAGCGGAAATCCTTTTTGTGCCGGGGTTCGGCACGAAAAGATTGGAGCGGATAGCGGGAAATGGCTCCTTAAAAAAAATCCCAATCTTTTAAATTCCAAATTCCAAGAACTTCAAATGGCTGCGGTCTGAATAGCAAATGAGGCTTTCTACTTATATATTAAGTATAAAAAAACATGCCCGACAGTTTTTAAAACCTGTCGGGCTGTATATGTGAGTCCATTTTATTTAGTCAAAGCGAATAGCTTTTACTGGAGATATTTTAGTTATTATATAAGACGGGATTAACAACACCAAGAAACAAACTGTAATAGTCAATAGATTTAGCAGTAGTATGTAAATCCAATTTAGATATACTGGAGCTTGATTTACGTAATAATTTTCAGGATTCAGCTGGATTACACCAAACTGCTGCTGAATTAACAGAATTGAAATGCCTATTAGATTTCCCCAGAACAATCCACGTAGAATTAAGTAAAAAGCATTATACAAAAATATTTTACGTACTGACCAATTATTTGCCCCCATTGATTTTAAAATCCCTATCATTTGAGTTCTTTCTAAAATAAGAACTAAAAGCGCCACCACCATATTAATTGTAGCAACTAGAATCATAACTCCTAAAATGATTATAATATTAAAATCGAATAACTGAAGCCAGTCAAAAATATAACTGTATTTTTCTATAATGGTTTTAGTATCGAGATTAGATGAAGTTGACTCGTAAACTTTATTCCCTACCGCTTTAATTTCATCAAAATCTTTGACAAAAATCTCAAATGCCCCTATTTGCCCCTCATTCCATTTATTGATTCTCTGAATATGTCGAATATCCCCTATAATATATGTAGCATCAAAATCTTGGAAACCTGAGTTAAATATCCCAGCGATTTTAAATCGGCGACTATTTGGAAGCTTACCCTGCTCTTCTTTTATAAAGAAGGTATTGAATTCGTCTCCGATTTTCAAATTTAAGCGATCTGCCAGAAATCTTGAGATAATAACATCTTCATTCAATGCTTTTGTAAAATCTGGCAATTTACCTTCTACAATATATTCTTTGATATTGTTCCAATCGTAATCTGCTCCAACTCCTTTGAATATAATTCCTTCAAATGCATTTTCTGTTCTAATAATTCCAGCTTTACTTGCGACTGCCTGAATGTGGCTCACTTCTGGAACTGATTTAAAATTGGGATAGAAATCTTGCTTCTTTGAAATTGGTACTGTTGTAACTTCTGAATTATTATTATCATAATTAGAAATTATAATCTGACCATTAAATGCCGAAACTTTATCACGAATCTTTTTCTGCAAACCTATTCCTGTCGCTACGGAAACTATCATCATAATAATTCCGATTGCAATTGCCGAAATGGCAATTTTTATAATGGGTGCCGAAATACTGCTTTTATAATCTTTTGCAGTGATAAGCCTTTTAGCTATAAAATATTCTAAATTCAAGTTATAGTTGTTTAAATTATTCCTTTCTCAAAAGTACACCTTAAAAAAGGAAAATTGAGATGTTCTTGCAAACAATTGCCTGTTTTGATTTATAAAGGCAATTTTTTTTTCATTTCTTCTACTATATTAAATGCCGCAGGACAAATTTCAACGTTTTTCAAAGTTAAGTTCGAAATCTGATAAAATTTGTTTCGATCTGTATGCGGAAACTCTCGGCAGGCTTTTGGACGAACATCGTAAATCATACAATAGTTTTCATTATCCAAAAAAGTACAGGGAACACTTTTCAAAACATAATCTCTATCCTCGTCAATTCGCAGATATTGGTCAATAAATTGTTGTGGCTTTTGTCTAAAATGTTTTGAAATTCGCTCAATATCCGCTAAGGTAAATAACGGACCAGTTGTTTTGCAGCAATTAGCGCATTTTAAGCAATCCGTTTTCTTAAATTCAGCATCGTGCAAATCCTGCATAATGTAATCTAAATTTTTTGGCGGTTTCTTTTTAAGCTTATCGAAATACTTTTTATTCTCGTTATGCTTATCTTTGGCTAACTTACTTAAGTTATTTAAAATCTGTTTCAAGTTTAAAATTTAAAGTTGATCTGCAAAATTAAGCAACTTTGAACTTGAAACCTTAAACTTTGAACTAAAACAATGAAAGATCTTTTTGGAAAAGCGATATTTGATTTTTACACCAAAAATTCGCCTGAAGATATTATTACCGAAACTTCTATTTCTGAAGAAGACGAAATGAGTGTTGAATATCTTTTCCGTACTTATAATGAGATGCCTAAAATTGAACAAAAAGCTTTACAACTGGCGAAAGGAAAAATATTAGATGTAGGATGTGGCGCAGGAAGCCATGCCTTATCTCTGCAAAACGAACGTAATCTAGAAGTAACAGCCATTGACATTTCTAGAAAAGCAATTGAAACCTGTCGCATTAGAGGAATAAAAAATGCTAAAGTTGAAAATATTTTAGATTTTGAAGGAGAAAAATTTGACACAATCCTCCTCTTAATGAATGGAACCGGTATTTTTGGCCAATTAAAAAACTGCAACAAATATTTATCTAAATTAAAATCTCTTTTAAATCCTGGCGGACAAATTTTAATTGACAGTTCTGACATCATTTATATGTTTGATGAAGATGACGACGGTGGCAAATGGATTCCGTCTGAAAATGATTATTATGGCGAACTTGTTTTTAATATTAGTTATAAAGGAGAAAAAGAAGAACCTTTTGACTGGTTATATCTAGATTACAATACACTTCAAAATGCAGCAGTTGCAAATGGCTTAAACTGCGAACTTATTCTTGAAGGAGAACATTACGATTATTTAGCGAAACTTTCCATTTAAAACAAATCATAAAAACAATGAATGAACTAGATTTAGAGAAATTAAAATATCCTATTGGAAAATTTATTGCTCCAGATAAATTTTCAGCAGAATATATTTCTGGAAAAATTAAAGAAATTGAAACTTTTTCAGAAAGATTAGCAAAGGAAACATCTCATTTAACCGATGAGCAATTAGACACACCTTATCGTCCAGGCGGTTGGACTGTAAGACAAGTTATTCATCATTGCGCGGAGAGCCATATGCATTGTTACATTCGTCTTAAATGGGCATTGACTGAAAACAATCCTGTCATTAAACCTTATGATGAAGTTCTTTGGTCTGATTTAAACGATAATTTAACAATGCCGATTCAACCTACTTTGGAATTATTAAAAGGACTTCATTTTAGATTAGCCTTTATCATGAAAAATTTATCTGAATCTGATTTAGAAAAAACATTTGTACATCCGGCAGATAATTCGGAAAACAAGCTTAAAAAAATTATCGGAATGTATGCTTGGCACGGAAATCATCATTTGGCGCACATTACCACTTTGAAAAATTATAAAAATTGGAAATAATAAAATGTGTTTCTTTTTTACACAGCTTGTATACTTCCATAAAACAAAAAATCTCTTCACCTGAAGAGATTTTTTGTTTTATGGGATATTAAGATACTTATGTGTCTGCAATGAAACTCTCCATTTCGGATTATTCATAACATAATCAACAATAAGCGGAGTCATCTCTTCCTTTTTACTCCATTCCGGCTGAAGGAATAAAATTGCATTATCATTTACTAATTCTGCTTGTTCTTCGGCAAAAATAAAATCGTGTTTATTGTAGATTATAACCTTTAACTCGTGGGCATTGTCATACACGGTTTGTGTCGGTAGTTTATTCTTTTTAGGCGAAAGACAAATCCAGTCCCAAGTTCCTGACAGAGGGAATGCTCCAGAAGTTTCAATATGCACTTTTAAATTCTTCTCTTTTAGACGTTCTGTCAAAAGGGTCATATCCCAAGACAAAGGTTCTCCGCCAGTTACAACAACTGTATCAGCATATTTTGCAGCATTTTCAACAATTAAATCCACTTTTGTCGGCGGATGAAGCTCAGCATTCCAGCTTTCTTTTACATCACACCAATGACACCCCACATCACATCCACCAATTCTAATAAAGTAAGCTGCTCTTCCTGTATGCGAACCTTCTCCTTGAATGGTATAAAATTCTTCCATCAAAGGAAGCATTGCTCCTTTATTTACTTCTAATTGTATTTCTTTTGGTAACATTATATTATTTTAAGAGTGCAAAGATAATCAATAATATACGGAACAAAAAAAACCGATAGCTTTTTGAACTATCGGTTTAATATTCTATTTAAAATTTTCTAATTATTTTAAAGCTTTTATAGATTGTGCAGCATATGAATTTGCTGGATCTAAAACTAAAGTTTTATTGAAATACTCAATAGCTTTAGCTTTATCTGTATTAGCATAAGCAGCACCGATACCATTGTAAGCTTCAACAAACTTTTTAGTTACAGCTGGCTTAGCCACTTCTTCTGCACCTTTTGCTGAAATTTTAGTGACATACTCTTCGTAGTTTTTAATGATCAAATCATCTTTGTCTAATAAAGAATTGATTCTAGCTTTATATAAGTATGCTTCATCATAGCTAGGAGCAGTAGTTAAAATTTTATCAAAAACTCCGTCAGCTTTAGCTAAGGCTGCAGCATCACGGCTTTCTTTTGGTTTACTAGCATTACCGTAGTATAAAGAGATTCCGTAATAAACGCTATCATCTAAGTAATTTTTAGATTCAGGGTTACTTGCTCCAAGTTCAAAAATAGCTGCCGCTTGTGCATATTGTTTTTTACCGAACAAATCTTTTCCAAAGTCAGCAAATTCTTCAACTACAAGAGGCTCCAATTCAATCGCCTTTTTGATATCAGCTAAACCAGCATCAAAAGCTGCCTGATCTACTTTACCGTCAGCCGCAGTTCCTTTTTTAATCTTAGCTAATCCTAAGTAGTAGTAATCTCTACCAATAACTTTGTTTCCTGGAGCTTTGATATAATCTTCGATAGATTTAATTGCAACATCAACATTTCCATTTTCGTAAGCTGCATATCCTAAATATCTGTAAATTCTAGGATTTACTTTATCCTGAGCAATCATTTTGTTTGCAACAGTTTCTAACTGTTTGTAATCTTTAACCAAGATCAAGAAATCTGCATGACGCATTTTTGAGTCAAGAGAATAATCTGTCAAACTTAAATACTTCTCGTAGTTTGTAATTGCATTTTGCAAATTAACTTTAGCAGTAGAAGGCTTGTTTCTTGCCCACTTGTAATATGTTTCAGCAAGTTCTCTGTAAACAGGTCCGTAATTAGCATCTAAAGCGATAACTTCATTAAACGATTTAATTGCTTCATCATAAGATTTGGCACCTTTCAATAAAACTCCTAATTGCATTTTTGCTCTCAACAATGTATTATCAGCAGTAAACGCATCACGATACGCTTTGTAAGCATCATTTTGATTGTTTGCTCCGTAGTACGCATCTCCAATTGCCAATAATGCCTGTGCATTTTGTGGGTCAACTAATAAAGCACGCTTCAATACATCTGTAGCGCTTTTATAATCTGGATTTTCAGAATTCATGTAAGCTCTAGCGATATAAATAAATTCATTTATATCTTTTTTCTTCATGTCTTTAGTTGCTAAAGCGAAATTAGCTTGAGCTGCAGCGCTATTTTTTGCATCAAGATCTAATTGCCCCAAACCGATGTAGTTTAAGTTCTTCTTATCTGAAGCTTGTAATCCATTATTGTAATAGATTTTAGCAGAATCCACAACAGATTGGTTTAAATAAACATTCCCTAAAACAAAATTTGCTTCACCATCTGAAGGTTTTGCTTTAATAATTGATTTAAGTAAGTTTTTTGCTTTATCAAATTGTTCAGCATCAATTGCCTTCTTTGCTTGGTTGATATCTTGCGCTTTTGCCGCAGTGGCCGAGGCAACTAATGCAAGACTAAAAATTTTAAATTTATTCATCTTTATTGTAATTAATTTATTCTTTATCTTTTATAATTTCACTTCTAATCTTAAGTTTTCGTCCTGGAGTTTTATATGGCAGCAGTCCAGATTTTAAAACTATTCGCTGTCCGATATCACCTGCTATGAATGAAGCAAAGCCCATTCCAAGTCCTGAATAACCTTGACAATTGATAATAAACAAATCACGTGCCAAAGGATATTTCCCTATTTCTATGTCATTTTGAGTAGGACTGTAATATTCATTACTATTCAAACCTTTAACATAAAGGACATTTATCTTATTAATAGTTTCAGTCATATCAGGGGTTGGCTGATAAAACCAATTAATACCAATAACACCAATCATTCCATCATTTTCTGAAACAAATTTGATTACTTCATTATTTGTTTTAAATGAGAAAACTCCTGATTTAGGTATTTCGTTCACTTTCGCTAATTCCTTCATGTAACGAACAGTGCTTGAATTAGGATTATCGAAAACTAGGCCTTTAATTTTACCATCGGTTTTGCCTTGCATGAAATCAATAACACTTTTCAACGCAATTAAAGTATCATTATTGCTTTTGTTCGAAATAAAAGCAATAGCGTCATGGGCAAATGGAGTTACTCTCGGATTAATTTTACTTTTATCAAAACGAGCCCTTTCTTCTACAGTTAGATCTCGAGTTGTAATTGCAACTTTAGTTTTTTGATTTAATAAATCATTAATTACTTCAGCCTCTGAATTTGGCTTTACTGTAATTTTTGCATTATAGTAAGTACCTTCAAAAACAGCAACCTGATCGTCTACAATTTGCTTTACTGTTTCGTCAACCGCAATATCAAGTGATCCTTTCAAAATGGTCTCTTTTTCAGTTTCACTTTTGCTTTTTTGGTTGCACATGGCAAACAAAAAGACAAAAACAACCAAACCCAAAACCTTACTATATTTCAACATAATTATTCTTCTTTTGAATTAATTAATCTTAAAAATCTTATTCCCGAATACACAATTAGCAATCCACCAAAGGCATATCTGTATTTCCATTCCATATTAAGCGGGAGTTTTTCCCAAAACATAATCATTAAACCGAGCACAAGATAAATTAAAAAAAACAGTATTCCTAAAACAAGAAGAAATCGCTCTTTGAGCGATTTCTTCTGAATATTATTAAGCATATCTTTTAACATTATTCTGCAGATTGAATAGTAATAGGAAGAGAGTACAATACCCTAACTTTTTTACCATTTTGCTCGCCGGGAGTCCATTTTGGACATTTTTTAAGAACACGAATTGCTTCTGCTCCTGTACCATAACCGATATCTCTTAAAACTTTAATATCTGTTAATGACCCGTCTTTTTCAACTACAAACGTAACGTAAACTTTACCTTTTAAACCTTCTTCTTCTGGAGTTTTATAGTTGTTTCCTACGAATTTGTAGAATTTATCAATACCTCCTGGGAAATCTGGTTTTACTTCGATACCAGCTGTGTTATATACAGTGTTATCTTCTTGTACCACCTCTGCTACTGGTCCTTTTCCAACTGGCTCATCAACAGTTAAAACTGCATCTGGGTCCCCTTTGATAGTCTCAGCACCAACTTTTTTGTCTTTTAAATCAACAATTTTTGGTGGGTCTTCAGTTACTTCTTCCGCTTTAGCAACCACAGGTTTAACGAATTTAACCTGATCCACTTTTGGTGGCGGTGGTGGTGGCGGTGGCATATTAGGCTTAACTTCCTCTTTTTTTGGAGGCAATTTTACCGCAGCCATCTTAACCTCTTTAACTTCTTCTTCTTCTGTAGAGTCTGGTAACAAACTCGCAATAAGAGGAGCGGCAACAGCAGCACTAAAGATAAGAGAACCAATAACAAGTGCTTTCACAGTTGTTTTTCCGTTTGATTTTCTCAGCTCGTATGCTCCATATATCTTATTACGTCCTTCGAATACGATATCAAGCCACTGATTTTTTATAATATCTAATTTCATACTTCTTGATTTTTAAGTCGATAAAATTAAGATTGCTCTTATTTTTTATCTATCACTTTTGTTTCTTCTGGTGTAAACTCAGGAACAATCGCATATGTATCAACTCCAGTGATAGCCATTTCGTCCAAGATATCAACCAAATTACGGTAATTTGATTTTTTTGTTGGTTTAATGATCACAATGATTCCGTTTTTAGGTTTCCCTAAAGCTGCAGAATAAGCCAAAACATTTTTCTTTTGTTTTAACAATTCTCTACGGATACCATCTTTACCATATGTAATGTCTTTCGGCCCCACTTTTGGTGATGCCAATAATCCCATATAGAAAACCATTTTATTATCACCACCTAACATCACTGTCATGGTACGGTTTTCATCTACCTTAGTTTTATCGGTTGGTTTTTCATCCTCCTCTTTATTTGGCAATGATAAATCCATCGATTGAGGTTTTGACAACGAAGTAGTTAACATAAAGAATGTAATCAATAAGAATGCCAAATCCACCATCGCTGTTAAATCGACTTTCGAATTCTGCTTTTTACTTCTTACTTTACCACCTTTACCACCACCGCCGTCGCCGGTATTTAATTCAGCCATCTTAGTGTATATTTTTTAATTAAAAGTCTCTTCCTCTCTTACCTGTAACTAAGTTAAAGGAATTGATTTTCTGATCTTGTAAAATATCCATAATTTTTTTAATTCTTGGATATTCTTCTTTAGCATCTCCTTTAATCGCAATCTGCAATTCTTTGTCATCTAAATCAATTGTAGCTCTTCTAGAAATCAGAAGCCATTCTTTTAATTGATTATCTAATGAATCGACAGGAATTCCAGGTTGGTTTGCTTTGGTTCTTTCCGCCGCTTTCATACCAATGATTTGCTTTAAACCTGTAATTGGCACACCAAAATCATCCATAAGAGCAAATTTGGTTTTATCTTCTTCTGAAAATTCAATACCATATTTCGCACCCATTCCTTCAAGAGTTCTTTTACGAACTTCTCTTCCTTTGATGTCAAAAAATACTTTCCCTTTTCCTACTGTAATAATAGCCAAATCAGTATCTGGCAGTTTACTTATAGCAACAGAAGCAGGCATATCTACAGGCAATGCCTCAGGCACTTTAGCAGTAGCGGTCAAAATAAAGAACGTTAGCAAAAGGAACGCTACATCACACATCGCAGTCATATCTGTCGATGTAGACTTTTTTTTCATTTTTATTTTAGCCATTATCTTTTATTTTATTTTTTTGATATAAAATCAAAAATTAATTATTGTCTTAAACTTCCTCTGAATTTTCTGTAAGTATTCACGATTGTAGTACCAGCCTCATCGATAGAGTAAGTTAAATCGTCAATTTTAGCAGTAAAGAAGTTGTAAGAAACAATTGCTAAGATAGAAGTAGAGATACCTGTAGCAGTGTTGATAAGTGCTTCAGAGATACCTGTTGCAAGAGCAGCTTGGTCAGGAGTACCAGCAGAAGCTAACGCACCAAACGCTTTAATCATACCAGATACAGTTCCTAATAATCCTCCTAATGTACCTAAAGATACTAAAGTAGAGATAATAGTCATGTTTTTCTCTAACATTGGCATTTCTAATGAAGTTGCCTCTTCGATTTCTTTGTGGATTACTTCAGAAGCTTCTTCGCTGTTGAATCCTTCTTTTTTAACATCTTGGTATTTTACCAAAGCAGATTTAATTGCGTTTGCAACTGAACCTTGTTGTTTGTCACATGAAGCGATAGCAGCTTCGATGTTTCCTTCTTTAATACTTCCTTGAACACTTTTCATGAATTTGTCAAGGTTAGTTTTTCCAGCAGCTTTACCGATAACAATAAATCTTTCAATAGAAAAAACAACAACCATTAAAAACATACCTAATAATACTGGTACGATGAAACCTCCTTTATATACCTGTCCTAATGTATTGATTGGATGTCCTGTTTCTGGATTACCTCCTTCGAAGTTCGCAGAATCCCCCATGATTACTTTCCAAATAAACACCCCTACTAAGATACACGCTACAATAATGATTCCTGTGATCATTCCTCCGCCATTTGAAGTGCTTTCTTTTTTAACTTTAACGTTTGCCATTTTTTTTAATTTTAATAGTTTTAAATAATTTTTATTTTTTAGTTATATTTAACTTGTAGAGGAGCAAATTTATACGTTTAGTTTAAATAAAAAAACTTTTTTTAATTTAATTGACCGAAATTTAACTTCAAATTAAAAAATATCTCATTAAATTGGTCGCATCATTTTTTAGATAAAACAAAAAAAAGGACGATAATTAGAAAAATTACAACGTTTTAGTAAATATTCAAAGATTCCTTTGATATCTTCTTAAAAAGCTGAGAATTTTTTTTTTATTAAATTTTCAATCAAAAAAAGCTTTTTCTTACTAAAAAAAACCACAGAAAAAGTGCCCAAAAACAAAGCAATACTCATAACAATCTAAATTACAAATAAAAGCATGAATAAAAAAGAGAATTTTATTGCAGATATAACAACAGGGTATTCTTCGAAGGGAGATAGCATTATACTTGGAGGCGCAGTGCTTGACGGTGAGCCAATTGCAGAAGCAAATGTCAAAATTCCTCTAAAAACTTTAAATCGACACGGATTAATTGCTGGTGCAACTGGAACAGGAAAAACCAAAACAATTCAGGTTTTTTCTGAACAGCTTTCTAGTGCAGGAATTCCTGTTTTAATGATGGATATTAAAGGAGATTTTAGTGGTATTGCTAAAGAAGGCAAAGAAGAAGGTTTTATCACAGAGCGTCATGCTAAAATTAATATACCTTATAATGTAGCCGCATTTCCTGTTGAGTTGATGTCTTTATCTAAACAAAATGGTGTTCGCCTACGTGCTACTGTTTCTGAGTTTGGACCTGTTTTATTTTCACGAATTTTAGACTTGAATGATACACAGGCTGGAGTTGTAGCAGTTATCTTCAAATATTGCGATGATAAGCAAATGCCTTTATTAGATTTAAAAGACATTAAAAAAGTAATCAATTATATTACAGAAGAAGGTAAAGATGAAATCGCAGCTAGTTATGGTAAAATCTCAACTGCCACAACAGGAACCATTCTTAGAAAAATTATAGAACTGGAACAACAAGGTGGTGATTTGTTCTTTGGTGAATTGTCTTTTGAAACCGATGATTTAATGCGAATTGATGAAAACGGAAAAGGTTACGTTAATATCATCCGCTTGACGGATATTCAGGATAAACCAAAATTATTCTCGACTTTTATGTTGAGCCTTTTAGCTGAAATTTATCAGAAGATGCCTGAAAAAGGAGATGCAGAACAGCCTGAATTGGTAATCTTTATTGATGAAGCGCATTTAATTTTTAATGAAGCCAGCAAAGCACTTTTGGAACAAATCGAAACAATAGTAAAATTAATTCGTTCTAAAGGTGTTGGACTTTATTTTGTGACTCAAAATCCGATGGATGTTCCGAGTGGTGTTTTAGCCCAGTTAGGATTAAAGATCCAACATGCATTGAGAGCCTTTACAGCAAATGATCGTCAGGCGATTAAGAAAACAGCCGACAACTATCCTACTTCTCCTTATTATAAGACTGATGAATTGTTGACAAGTTTAGGAATTGGAGAGGCTTTGGTTACAGCACTTAACGAAAAAGGTATTCCTACTCCGCTTGTTGCTACAATGATGCGCGCACCAATGAGCCGAATGGATGTTTTATCTCAATCTGAAATTGATGAAATAAATGGCAAATCGAAATTAGTTAAAAAATATGCTGAAGAAATTGACCGCGAAAGTGCTTTTGAAATTTTAAACAAAAAACTGGCAGACGCTGCGGAAGTCGCAGCTCAGCAAGAAGAACAAGCTCCTGCCAAATCATCAAAAGCTGGACCAAGCACTACAGAAGTTGTTACAAAATCTGTTTTGAAAGTTGTAACAAGCGCTACTTTTATAAGAGGTGTTTTTGGCGTCTTGACTAAAATCTTTAAGAAATAACAAAAATCAATTACAATAACAATATCAAAAATCAATTACAATAGCATGTCAATGTAAAATTGATTTTTGATATTGTTATTGATATTGTAATTTATCTCGATAACAATTGGAGAATTTTGTTTTCAACTTCTGCTCCATTCCAGATTTTTTCGATATTTTCCATTCGAAGCACTTCTTCCATAATTCCGTTTTGATAATCTCCAATCGCCAAAGCTTCAGCATAAGGGCGGTCGCTAAAAGTAACACGGCTGTAAAGCGGAATCCATTTATCTGGATGTTTGTCTGAAAAGACTTTTTCTATTTTCTTTTGCAGCAAGAATTTTTCATCTGCTGTTTTGGTGCTCATTTCTAAAAAATTTCGATACGAAAGCTCTGCAATAGCATCTGCATTTGGTTTTCTAGAGATCTGATATTCTGTAAATATTTTTTTCCAATCGTCTTGGTACTTTTCAATCATTTCGCTCAAAACAGTGATATCTTCAAAACCAGCATTCATACCTTGTCCATAAAACGGAACGATGGCGTGACAAGCATCTCCAATCAAAGCAATCTTATTCTCGTAAGTCCAAGGAAAACATTTCATCGTAACCAAAGTACTGGTTGGATTTTTAAAGAAATCATTTGCCAATTCTGGAATTACTTCAATCGAATCTGGAAAGTTTTTTTCAAAGAAATCTTCAACCATTTTACGATCTGTAAGCGATTCAAAAGAATTTTCTCCTTCAAAAGGCATAAACAAGGTACAAGTAAAACTTCCATCTAGATTAGGAAGCGCAATTAACATGTATTCGCCTCTTGGCCAAATATGAAATGAGTTTTTATCTAATTTATGCGTTCCGTCTGGATTTGCTGGAATGTTTAATTCTTTGTATCCCATATTCAAAAATTCCTGCGAATAATTAAACATACTCTGGCGCTGCATTCTGTGTCGAATTCTAGAGAAAGCTCCATCGGCACCAAAGACCATATCAAACTTTCTTTCTTCCCACTCTCCTCTTTCGCTTTCGCCAATATGAAGCGTAGCATCGCTCAAAGTAACATCCCAAACTTTCTGCTCAAAATGAAATTCGGCTCCAGCTTCTTCAGCAAGATCGATCATTTTTCTGTTTAGTTTTCCTCTTGAAATAGAATATATAGATTCTCCTTCCTGTCCGTAATTCTGAAAATTTAATTTGTCTACCAAATGAATGGCACGTTTATCCATCGGAATTGCGATTTCTCGAACTGAATCTCCAACACCAACTGCATCCAAGGCCTTCCAGCCACGATTGGACATAGCCAGATTAATAGATCGGCCTGAGAAATTTATTTTTCGGATATCGGGACTACGGTCATAGACATGAACGGTGTGCCCCGCTCTTTTAAGATAAATTGCCAGAAGCGACCCTACAAGTCCAGAACCAACAACTGCAATTTTTAATGATGTTTGCATCGAGGGAAAATCTAATATTGGGTCGTAAAAATAACTAATAATTGTAGATAAGACCTAAAATAAATCAATTATTTGCTTCTATGAATTGCAAAATGCAAAGTGGATTTTTTACGTTTTTAAAAAATATAACAAAATGTTATTTTTTTAATTTATTTATGAAAAATCAAACAATTACTTTTGCAAAACATTACTTACAAATAATTAAATATAAAAACTCATGAAGAAGGAAATTTTACAATCGGATATTATTTTAGAAAACGAAAAAGTACTTTTAATTCCATTTGAAAGCAAAAGAAATATAGAACTAAAAGAAATCATTTTTGATGATGAAATTTGGAAGTATATGGGAATGTATGTTCGAAACGATCAAGATTTTGAAAACTATATACAAAGTACATTAAAACAAAAAGTAGATGGAATTTGTTATCCATTTCTTATTATTGACAAAGCTACAAATAGAGTTGCCGGAAGCACTCGTTATGGTTATCTAAACCATGCAAGTCAAAAATGCGAAATTGGGTGGACGTGGTATGGAAAGGAGTTTCAGGGAACTGGTCTAAATAAAGCATGCAAATATGAATTATTGAATTTTGGTTTCGAACATATTCAATTTAGAAGAATACAATTCAGTGCCGATCTTGAAAATTTAAGATCTCAAAAAGCTATTGAAAAACTGGGAGCTTTAAAAGAAGGCGTTTTTAGAAACAATTATGTCGATTCTGAAGGAAAAAGCAAAGATGATGTTTATTTCAGTATTATTTTGGAGGAATGGCAGAATACTAAACGAGAGAATTTTGGTGAGTTTGTTTAAACAATAACTCGGAAAAACTGTATTTTAGTCTGCGATTTTAAATTATGAAATCGCAGACTAAAATGCAACTATATTCCGAACATTATGTAAATCCTAAAACTGAGCGATTCGTCAATAAAATTTGGTGTCTGGACAATAGCATTGGCGAAAACTCAATAGAAAACAAACTTGTTCTTCCAAACGGCTGTTTTAATCTCGCTTTTGTAACTGGAAATGCTATCGAAGTTCATACGAGTAAAGCCAAATATGAGATGAACGAAGGCGTTTACTTTTGTTCTCAAATGACGAATAAAGTTTTGGTTAACATCTATCCAAAAACTAAAGTTACAATTGTTCAGCTTCATACTTGGACACTTTCCATGTTTTCAAAATATGATTTAAGCAATTTTACAGATTCTATTCTCAAAATTAATCCCGAAGAACTTCCTTTTAAAGTTCAGATTGATTCTGATATTGAAACGATATTAAATACAATAAATACTTATTTCGAATCATTATCTGATTTAAATTCGGAGAAAAATACAATTGAAAAAATCTGTGAGATTATTAAAAGTCAAGATTTCGAAATTTCAGTTTCAGAAATCAGTTCAGTATTAAAAACTTCACAGCGATTGCTTCAGATTAAGTTTAAAACGGCAACTGGATTAACAATTAAAAAATATATTCAGATTTTGAAATTCAGAAAATCAGTCGATCAAATGGTGAATACTGATTTAGAAAAATTAAAACTGACTGATATTGCACTTTACAACAAATATTTTGACCAATCGCATTTTATCAGAAAGTTTAAAGATGTGACTAAAACCACACCAAAAACATTCGATCCCGATTCGTATTTTCTTTCTCATAAAAGATAAACTTTCGCATTTGTACAATTTTGTGAGTTTTGATTGATTTACTTTTGCAGAATCATCAATCAAAACCAAATACAAATGAAAATCAATCAATTCTTTTTTCAGTTAAAATTTCTTTTAATTGGAATTTTATTCTTTCAAATCCAGCTTGGATTTTCTCAGGAAGATAAAAGTTCAGTTTTATATAAAACCATTATGTCAAAAGACAGCCTTCTTTTCAACATTGGGTTTAATACATGCGATGTAAAACAATTTGAAAATCTTTATACCGAAGATTTTGAATTTTATCACGACAAAGACAGTATTTCTGACAAGGCAAGATTTTTAAAAACATTTCAAAACGGAATCTGTTCTCCAACAAGAAAATATAATTATCGAAGAGAATTAATAGACGGAAGTGCTGAAATTTATCCCTTATATAAAAATGGTGTTTTGTATGGCGCGATTCAAATGGGAACGCACCGTTTTTACGAAAGTTCTGTTGGAAATAAAGAGCAGGCAGGAAGTTTTGCCAAATTTACCCATTTATGGCTTTTAAAAAATAAAGAATGGAAACTAGCAAGATCTCTGAGTTACAATCATCAAATGACAAGTTCAAGTGCTGGAATATCGAATCTTTTTGACAATGATCGAGAAACCGAAAAATGGCTGAAAGAGAATAATGTTCCCGCTTTAGGAATTGGAATTATTACTGACGGAAAACTAAAACAGGTAAAAGTTTTTGGCGAACTTAAAAAAGGTGTTTCGGCACCTTATAACACTATCTGGAATGTAGCTTCACTAACAAAACCTATAACTGCTATAACGGCTTTGAAATTAGTAAGCGCAGGAAAATGGGATTTGGACGAACCGCTTTACAAATATTGGATTGATCCTGATATTGCAAAAGATCCGAATTTAAAATTACTGACCACGAGAATTGTTTTGAGCCATCAAACCGGTTTTCCAAATTGGAGGTCTTTTAATACGTCTAATAAATTAGATTTCAAATTTAAGCCTGGAACTCAATACCAATATTCTGGAGAAGGATTTGAATATTTGCGAAAAGCTCTGGAGAGAAAATTCCACAAAACATTGGATCAATTGGCTTCAGAATTAGTTTTTGAGCCATTAAAAATGACCGATTCTCAATTAATCTGGAATGATAAAATAGACCTTTCGAGATACGCTATCAATTATGACAAAAACGGCAATGCTTATGAACCGACAAAAAATAAATCTGCAAACGCAGCAGACGATTTATTGACCACGATTGAAGATTACAGCAGATTTTTATCTAGCGTAATGAACAGCGAAGGATTAAGCAAAAAAGTTTTTGATGATATGATTTCACATCAAGTTCAGACCAAAAAGAATAAATATTTTGGTTTAGGTTTCGAAATTTACGAATTAGGAAATGAAAACTATGCTCTATCTCATAGCGGTGCAGACAAAGGAGTTCAGACTATTTTTGTTTTGCTTCCAAAAACAAAACAAGGTTTAGTCATTTTTACCAATGTTGATAACGGTTATAAAGTTTATGAAAATATCGTCGTGCACTACTTGGGAGAAAATGGACAGAAAATAGTTGATATTGAAACCAAATAATTTCCACTTCAATCAGATATTAACTTTAATCTGAAAACATGCTAAAATTATTTATACTTCTATTATTATATATAAGTAAAATTTTAACTGCTTAATTGCATTAAAAATATTTGTTAGTTATGAGCATAGATCTACTTTTAAAGTAACTGGTCTGTGCTCTTACTTTTTTATATCCTGAAAAAAAAATAAAAAAAATGGATTAATCGTGAAACCAAATCACAAATCAATCGTCTAAAGTTTTAGAGCATCTTTTTTATTTCATTTAAGAAGTTTCAATCATCAATCAAAATCGAATCATTCATTAATCTTAAACCATAATCAATCTATTATGAAAAAATCAATCAAGCTTATTGCACTTTTTGTCGCTTTTCAGTTTTCATCCTTTAGCACTTTTGCTCAAGATAAAGCACAGCAAATTGAACAGCTTCTAAACAAATATAACGAATACGGACAATTTAATGGCTCTGCTTTGATAGCAGAAAACGGGAAAGTAATTTTCAAAAAAGGTTTCGGTTCTGCTAATATGGAATGGAATATTCCGAATCAGCCTGATACTAAATTCAGATTGGGATCCATAA
The DNA here is from genome assembly GCF_003254545.1 of Flavobacterium tistrianum. Classification (GTDB taxonomy): domain Bacteria; phylum Bacteroidota; class Bacteroidia; order Flavobacteriales; family Flavobacteriaceae; genus Flavobacterium; species Flavobacterium tistrianum. The sequence continues at coordinate 287,248 of NZ_QJRH01000067.1, read as the reverse complement.
GTAAACAATTTACTGCTCTTTTAATTGTAAAACTGGCAGAAGAAGGAAAAATTAAATTAGATGTTCCTATAACTACTTATCTTCCAGATTATCCAAAAGAAAATGGCGATAAAATCACAATTCATAATTTATTGACTCATACCTCTGGAATTCCAAATTATACCAACGCGCTAAATTTCCTTAGAGATAAAGCAAAAAACCCTTATACTCCAGAAGCATTTGTAAAAACATTTTCTAGTCTTCCATTAGATTTCGCTCCAGGTGAAAAGTTCAATTATAGCAATTCAGGCTATTTTCTATTAGGATATATTATCGAAAAAATTACAGGCAAAACATACGAGCAGAATTTGCAAGAAACTATTTTCACCCCTTTAAAAATGGTTAATACAGGTTATGATCATAGTGAAGTTATTATAAAAAACAGAGCTGCTGGTTATGAAAAAGAAGGAAAGAAAATTGTCAATGCCTCTTATATTGACATGAGTATTCCGTATGCTGCAGGATCTTTATATTCTACCGTAGAAGATTTGTATTTATGGGATCAGGCACTTTATACCAATAAATTACTTTCTGAAAAATCAATGGAATCTTTATTCAAACCTTACATTAAAGCTTGGAATGGCTTTTACGGATATGGATGGTCAACTTATGAAGTGCCAAACGGAAACGATAAATTAACTGTTATTGAACACGGCGGCGGTATCAACGGATTTAATACGGTCATTTCTCGTATTCCAGCAAACAAAAATCTTGTTGTTTTATTGAACAATACTGGCGGAACTGTTTTAGGCGAAATGAATACTGCAATTCGCAATATTTTATACAATCAGCCATTTAATCAGCCGAAAAAATCTCTAGCTCTTGATCTATTGGATGTTTATACTGAAAAAGGTACAACAGCAGGAACAGAAACTTATAAAAAACTAAAAAATGATCCAACTTATGCCATTAAAGAAAGCGATATCAATAGAGTTGGATATCAATTATTGCAAACTGGAAAAAAGAAAGAAGCAATTGAAGTTTTCAAAATCAATGTAGAAACTTTCCCAAAATCTGGAAATGTTTATGATAGTTTGGGCGAAGCTTATCTAGCAGATGGAGACAAAAAACTAGCGATAGTCAACTATAAAAAATCTGTTGAATTGGATCCTACAAATGAAGGCGGGAAAAAGGTTTTGGAAGAACTTTCTAAAAAATAAAAGCAGGCAATTATAGATAAATTGCTTATAAATGGCTCCGAAAAAGTAGATTTAAAATCTATTTTTTCGGAGTTTTTTTTGTTACAACTTGGGACATTCAAATTTGGTGAATTATTCTTTTTTCACACTATTTTAGCCCGCCCAAAATAACTGAATAACCCATGAAAAATCTAAAAAATTACAGTTTCTTAGTTGTATTGTTGTGCCTTTTTATTTCTTCTAAAGCTGCATCGCAAAACAGTCAGCCGTTGATGCCAAGTCAGCAAAACAAAATTGTAATCGATAAAATTGTTGAAGCAACTCGCTACAAAAACTATGTGATTGATTTCTGCTTATCTAAAATAAATGAAGCTTCTGCAAAAGAAGGTTGGAACGAGCAAAAGTCTATGGAAATTACCCAAAGCATTAATTACAAAAATTTCAGAGATGCTATCTATAATAGTTTTGTTGTTTTTGACGAAGTGGAACTGGAAACTTTATTAAAAGCCTATGAAAAAGACTCAGCTTATCAGACCCAAAATGTAATGACCAATAATAAAGTGCTTATTAATAATCTCAACATTTTTGCTGATGATATTGTTTTAGGAAAATATATTTCTAAGTAAGCTACAGAGTTACAAAGGAACAAAGGCTCAAAGATTTTTATAAACTTAAATCTCTGAGCCTTTATTTTTTTGAATCAACATGAAACTTGAAACCAAAAACTATTTCTTCGGTTTCAAAACTAACTTGGTAGATGTTTTTACAATTTCATCTTTGTTCAATTTCATTTTTCTGAACTTTCCTGCGTTGTACATTTCGGCTTGATCATCGTAATGCTTACTAAACGGATTCCCAGATTGTCCAGTTGGTAAAATACTCCAGCTGTTTTCTACATCAGCAAAATCGACAATTCTTCTTGTTGAAGGTCCGCCTTTGGTGTAATACTTTCCTTCATCATTAAATCCGAAGAATAAATTATTGATTACTTCATTTGAACCTGGAGAATTGAACGGACCAACATTAAACAATCCGCGAAGCGCTTTGACTTTTCCTAACGGATGTTCGTGTTCTACGGTGTGTACTTTCCCCCAATTCCATTCTGAAATATTTTCTCCTAACTGATTTTGTAGAGCAATAACAGCGTCATGAAAAGATTTTGAAACAATGTCTGTTCTCGTTTCTTTTACATTTTTTGTTTTGATATTATCCCACCAAATCGAATTTTCGTTTTTTATCTGGTTGGCAATAACTTGCTTTCCTAGAGAAATTCCCAAAAATAAATTGAAATTATCTTTGCCCATTTCATCTTCAAACGTATTTTTCAAATACAGATAAATCCATTTGTTGTAAATCGTTGGTGCAACGTCTTCAGTATCTGTTGTTCCTTTCCAAGATTTTAAAACTCCTAAAACCTCTTTTTCATTATAGGAAAGCGACTTATTATCTAAAGCTGCAATTAAGTTTTTAGTAGTTTCGACCGCAACATCAGAAGTATTATCATAAATCATTTTACTGATGGCTTCTTTATCCCAATCTGATTTAGCATCTAAAATTCCTGAGATTCTTTTGGCACGATCTTCTGGCAGATAATATCCCGGATATAAATAGCCATTATCTATAGCTTCTGGCTGATTATTGGCAGAATAAACATATCCCCATTCTGGATTTTCAGCTGATGGATTTTCTTCAAAATCTAAAAACTTCGTAATATCATCTTTTCCGCTTGAACCGTCTAAAATCAAATGTGTATTAACACCTTCATTATGTCTGTATAATTTCCCGCTCGCCCACCAAGCTACGTTTCCTTTGGCATCGCCGTACATCACATTCAATCCAGGCGCAGCAATTAAGCTAACAGATTTCTTAAAATCCGTAGTATTTTTTGCGTGCGAAAGTCCGTAAGCAGCGTCGAGAATCAAGATTGGTTCTCGCGTATACGTCCAAGACATTGCAATTGGATTTTTCTTATCCAGACGATCTATAAAATCATTCATAACTGGACCATGATGTGTAATTTTAACCGTCAAAACCACATCTGAAGAATCTTTTACTTTTATCGTTTTTTTTCTGATTTCATATTTGCTGAAACCTGTCGGTGTCTGATATTGCGAAGCATCATCTGCTTTGTTTTTTTCTTGATAAAAATCGATATCATCATTTTCAAACATGGTCAAACCATAAGCATAATCTCTATTGTGCGCTAAAAGCGGAAATGGAGTTCCTGCCAAATAGCAGCCGTATAATTCATGTTTTGGTGTTACTATATGCGCCTCGTACCAAGTTGCTGGCTGCGAAAATCCGATATGCGGATCATTGGCAAAAATAACTTTACCCGTTTTCGATTTATGTGGCCCAACAACCCAACTGTTACTTCCAACAAATGGCGGAATTGGAGACTGATCCAGCATTGCAGTTATAGATTTTGAAATCTCAGTGTATTCCTCAGTTTTTTCTTTTGAGATTTTAATTCTAGTATTATTGAATTCTCCTTCAATACCTAAATCTTTCAAATAAGCAACGCCGTATTTATTTTTAATATCTGTCAATAATGGATCGGTTTTCTGCGCCATAGCAAAACTAAAAGACATGTAACCAAAAATATTATAAACGTCTTTTATGGTAAACTTTTGCTTTTTTACGCCAACCAAAGTAAATTCTATTGGTGTCACTCCTTCTTCTAGATATTGATTAATTCCGTCCAGATAAGCTTGAGTCAGTTTATAGCTTTCACTGTTTTTATCCAACTTTGCAATGGCTTTTGCTGAAGCTTCTTCAATTCCTATTCCAGCAAAAAACTTGTCGTTTTTAAGCGCGACGCCACCAAAAATTTCAGAAAGGCGACCCGGAGCAATTCGACGTAACAATTCCATTTGCCACAATCTTTCCTGCGCATGAACATAACCAAGTGCCGTCATCGCATCTTTTTCAGAATCCGCATAAATATGAGGCACGCCAAAATCATCAAAATAAACTGTTGTTTCTTTTTCAAGATTTTTTAATTCTAATGAGCCTTCATATTTAGGCTTTAAATGAAAAATATAGGCGCACAAACCAATCGCAAGAATCACAATAAGAACCAATAAGGTCAACAAGATTTTTTTAATTATTCTCATATTCTAAAAAGGATGAAATTTGTAATAATGTAATTTTTCTAAAAAATTTTATAAGAAACAACCGTCTTTAAAACTCTAAATTTATGTATTTAAAATTAATACTATAAATGTCAATCTATAAAAAAATAGCGATTGTAGTAATTTCTCTTTTTGCAATTGTAATTCTCGCCAATGTCGGACTGAATTATTGGATCAAAAAACAGCTCCCGATTATTATTCACGAAAAAAATAAAACCGCATACAATATCAATTATGAAAAAATTGAAGTTTCTCTTTTTTCTAGAAATATCAATGCCCAAACTTTGCTTGTAAGTCCGAAAAATGAACCGAAAGACAGTAAAAACGGGCTTTTCTCCAAAATTGAATCCATCACTATTAAACATTTTAATATTTGGGATTTAGCTTTTCGCGATATCATTCAGGCAGAAAGTATCATTATCAATAAACCGAGAATCATTTTATACAAAAAAGGTGAAAAATTAATCAATAACAGTAAAAGCATTGAAAAAGAAATTGTTGATCCGTTCCGAAAAATTATAGCAGTTTCTAATATTTACCTCAACGAAGGATCGGTTGATGTTGTTTCTTTAGACACGGAAAAACCTATTTTCAGTATAAAAAAAATCCTCCTAAAACTAGAAGGCATTTTAATTACAGATGCAACTTTAAAAGAAAAAATTCCGATTCGATATGAAAAGTACGCTCTCGTTTGCGACAGCTTGTTTTACAGACCAAATGGCTTTTATTACATCAATATTGGAAAAATAAGCACCGAAAAGAATTTCCTAAAGATTAATAATTTCTCTAATCTGCCTCAATTTGAACGATACGAATTTGTAAAACGTCTAGAAAAAGAAAAAGACATCTACAATTTAAAATTTGACTCGGCGCAAGTTGCGAAAATGGATTGGGGTTTCAAAAATGACCGTTTTTATTTCAAAGCCAATTCGCTTGTAATTCATCATTTTGATGCCAATATTTACCGCGGAAAAATGCTGAAAGACGATCCAAGCAAGAAATACCTTTACAATCATTTATTACGAAATCTAAAATTTCCGCTTCAAATTGACACCTTGCAGGTTCTAAAATCGAAACTGGTTTACGAAGAAGAACTTAATGTTTCTAAAGGACCTGGAATTTTAACTTTCGACAAATTCAATCTTCAGGCAACCAATTTAAAAAGCGGTTTTGATTTAACAAAAACAGACGATGTAAAAATCAAAGTCAAATGTATTTTTATGAAAAATTCTCCTCTCGATGTCGATTGGAGTTTTAATGTTTTGGATAAAAGTGACGGATTTCATATTCAAGGTGTGATTTCAAATTTTGATGTTAGAGGAATGACCAGATTCACAAAGCCATATATCAACACTACCTTTACTGGAACTTTTCATAAATATCGTTTTAATTTCTACGGAAACGATAATGGCTCAAAAGGAAATGCTTCTCTAAATTACGATGACCTCAAAGTAAAATTATATAAAAAGAATAAACCCGAAAAAGAAGCCAAACTCAAAACTGCTGTCGCCAATTTATTAGTTAAAAACGATTCAAAAGATGGAGCCAAAACTGCAGAAGTCGAAGTAGAAAGGCTTCAAGACAGATCGTTCTACAATCTTTTATGGAGAAGCATTGCGGAGTCTTTGAAGAAAATTTTGATTTAGTTTTTTTTTCTCCACGACCCGAGCGACAGCGAAATGGCGAAGCAATTCACGAATTAGCTCAAATCTTAGAGGTTATTTATTTCAAATTACACAAATTAAAAGAATAATTCATGAATTCGTGGAGAAGCGAAACTATTTAATTCAAACTACACAAACTAAAAGAATATAATTCGTGAATTCGTGGCGAAAAAACCTTTCTCCCAACGTGAACCTGACATTTATCAGGTTTTAGGAGAAAATATTTTTTTTCATTTGTCTCTATTTTAATCCGAATACAAATGACAAAAAATAGCCTGCATACTTTTCATATTCCGGTTATGGGACTTGCGTATACAATTGACAGTCCTATCCGAGTAGCGCAGTACGGAATTTCATCTGTTATTGCTTTGGCAGACGATGATCTGATTGAGAAGATGCGTAATTTTTACAGCACAAAATTCAACATTCCCTACGAAGAAATTACTCAAAAATTTCATGATTACCGCGCTGAAAGAATTACCTCTTATTTAAATTTAGTCGATAAAATTGTAAAAGAGAAATTCGAAAATTTCAAAACAGAATTGGCAGAAAGTAAAACAGCTCTTGAAAACTTCATGTCGATGCTGCCAAACACTTCTGATATTAAAAAAGGATTTCAGACTTTATTGGATGACGGAATTGCTTTTAAGGAAAACATTCAAAATTACATTGAATCACATCTTTTTCCTGGAGAAATTGATGTAAACATTATGACGAAATTAGACAAAGATAATTTTGTCAAAAATGAACAACTTCCAATTGAGTTTAATGACGCGCATGCCGCATTAAGAGGTTTCGCTAATAGTAATTTAGAATCTTCTGTAGTGCTTTCTGCTGGAATGAATCCGAGATTGTTTGGTTACTTCGAAAACTTCAACGATTTTTTCCCGAATGAAAATAACGAACTTAAAAAGAAAATCATCTTAAAAGTAAGTGATTTTAGATCGGCGATGATTCAAGGAAATTTCTTGGCCAAAAAAGGACTTTGGGTTTCAGAATACCGAATCGAATCAGGATTAAACTGCGGCGGACATGCTTTTGCAACTGACGGACTGCTTTTGGGTACCATTTTAGAAGAATTCAAGCAGAAAAAAGATCAATTGATACAATCTGCCCATGATTTAATGATTAAAGCTTTACAGGCCAAAAATCAGCATACTCCAAAAAATCCACTCAAATTAAAAATTACAGTTCAAGGCGGTGTTGGAACAGCGACAGAGCATGAATTTTTATTAGATGAATATAATGTTGATTCTGTTGGTTGGGGTTCGCCATTTTTATTAGTTCCCGAAGCTACTTCCGTCGATAAAGAAACTCGTAATTTATTAATGAAAGCCAAAGAAGATGATTTTTATTTAAGTAATATTTCGCCTTTGGGAGTTCCTTTTAATACTTTGAAGGGAACAACTAATGAATTTTTAAAACAAAAACGAATTCATGAGAATAAAGCAGGAAGTTCATGTCCGAAGAAATTTTTAGCTTTAAGCAAAGAATACGATCCACATGGAATTTGCACAGCATCAAAAAAATATCAAGATATAAAACTAGAAGAATTAGAATCAAAAAAAGATTCTTTATCTGCTGACGAATTTGAAAAGAGCAAAATCAAAATCACCGAAAAATCGTGTTTGTGCGTTGGTTTGGCCAATGCTTCTTATTTAGAAAATGACATTAAAATAAAAGGCCAAGCGCAAGGAGTTGTAATTTGCCCTGGACCAAACTTGGCATATTTTGATCAGGAAGTTTCTTTAAAAGAAATGATTCAGCACATTTATCAAGGAAAATCGGTTATTAGAACTGAACGTCCAAACTTGTTTATAAAAGAGCTTAAAATGTATGTTGAATATTTTAGAAACGAAATTCAATCTGTTTCTGGAGAATTTACAGCAGCTCAGCTTAAAAAATGGAATTCTTTTAAATCTAATCTGTTAGATGGAATTGAGTATTATAAAAATTTATTTGAATCGACGACAGTCTTTAAAGGTCATCTTGATCAACTCGATTCTTGTAAATCAGAATTAGTTGGTATAAAAATTCCCGTTTCAGAGTTGGTTTAAAATTGAAAACCCCAAATTATCATCTAATTTGGGGTTTGTTTTATCTATAGAATTTAAACTATTCTTTCTTCTTGTTTTTACTATCAATAACAGCTCCTGTTCCTGTTCCAACTGCAGCTCCAGCTAAACCACCAATAATAGCACCTTCTCCTTTTTTCTTACTGACAATTGCTCCAGTTGCCGCTCCGACTCCAGCGCCAATTACGGCACCTTTAGCAGTTGCACTCCAACCTTTCTTTTTAGCTGGCGCTGCTGCTGTCGCGTCTTGCTGATGTACTACAACTACTTTTTCTTTTTGAGCTTCGATCTTCTCTTCATTCATTTTAGCCATTTCGGTCTTCATCGAATCGATAACACGCTGTTTGTTAATCTCAACTTTCATTGAATCAATGCTGGCTTGTTTGGCTTTATTTATATCTTCTTTATTTTGCTGTTGGCAAGAAGTTAAAAATATCACGGTCAATAAAATATATAAGCCTTTCATGATCTTGTAATTTTAAAGTTATACAATACAAAATAAGCAAGATCTGTTATAACAGTTGTTACAGAATTTTTTTGAAAGGTTATAAGATTTGAAGATTAATGTCTGTTTTGCGCTGAGTTTTATTCGTCAAGCTGAAAGAAATTAATCTCGCAAAGTCGCGAAGACGCAAAGTATTTTCTCAGTTTTGTCATTTCGAGGAACGAGAAATCGCACTAGAAACTCGACAAAGATTGACGACATACCTTGCGGAATAACTAGTGCGATTTCTCGTTCCTCGAAATGACAAATGGTACGCTTAATTATTTCTTTTAAATAAAAAAACTTTGCGCCTTCGAGACTTTGCGAGATTAATAAACTCTTACTTCCCTAAAATTCCTTTTTTCAGAATTTGTCCAAAGTCGTACATATCTTCATAAGAACAATACAACGGAACTGGCGCTAAACGAATAACATTTGGTTCACGCCAATCTGTAATTACTCCATTTTTCATTAAATAATCAAATAAAGCTCTTCCTTCTCCATGAAGGAAAACAGATAATTGTGAAGCTCTTTCTTCAGGATTTGTTGGCGTAATAATTTCGAAAGTACTTTCTACTTCTTTATCAATTTCATGAAGAATAAATTCTAAGTAAGAAGTTATGTGATCACGTTTTTTAATTAAAGCATCCATTCCAACTTCAGCAAACATTTCTACTGAAGCTAAATATGGAGCTAAAGACAGAACTGGTAAGTTACTAATCTGCCATCCGTCTGCTCCATGAACGGGATCAAAAGTAGGTTCCATTTTAAAACGGCGCTTTTTGTTGTGTCCCCACCATCCAGCGAATCTTGGTAAATCTGAATTATGATGCTTTTCGTGAACAAAACATCCAGACGCATTTCCTGGCCCTGAGTTCATATATTTATAACTGCACCAAGCAGCAAAATCTACATTCCAATCATGAAGTTCCAATTTGATATTTCCGGCAGCGTGTGCCAAATCCCAACCTACTTTTGCTCCAACTTTTTGTCCGGCAGCAGTTATGGTTTTAATATCAAAAACTTGTCCCGTATAATAATTTACTCCGCCAATTAAAACTAAAGCCAATTCATCACCAACTTCTTCAATTTTTGCCAAAACATCTTCTAGGCGAATATTGTGTTCTCCCTCTCTACGTTTAATTTCTACAATTGCATCTTCAGCTTTGTATCCATGAAAGTTTACTTGACTTTGGAACATATATTGATCTGATGGAAAAGCTTTTTCTTCACAGATAATTTTGTAACGTTTTCCTTTTGGCTGGTAAAAAGAAACCATCAACAAATGAAGATTTACGGTCAAAGTATTCATAACGGTAACTTCTGATGGAAGCGCACCAACAATTTTACTCAATGGTTCTGCAAACCTTTCTTGATAATCCCACCAAGGTTTTTCAGCATAAAAATGACCTTCAACCGCCAGTTCTGCCCAATCATTCATTACTTCATCGATGAATGCTTTGGTACGTTTTGGCTGTAATCCTAATGAGTTTCCAGTAAAATAGATAACTCGTTTATCGTTTACTTTCGGAAAAATAAATTGTTCTTGATAATGTTTTAATGCGTCTTTCGAATCTAGCTCTCGTGCAAATTCGCGTGTATTTTGAAAAGTCATTGTTTTTTGTTTTGGATGCTAAAATAACAAAAATTGTTTGTTTTGTTTCAGGTTTAAAGTTTCATGTCGATATATCTTGTGTGATTTAACGCAAAGTTCGCAAGGATTTTTTGCTCAGTTTGTGTTTGTCAGATGCAAAAGAACGCAAAGCTTTGCGAACTTTGCGTTTGTAAACGTTAACCTTGATATAAAATCTTTGCGAACTTTGCGTTAAATCACACCAAACTTCAAACTTCAAACCTGAAACTTGAAACGTTAAAAAAACAAAAACCCGACAGCTTATAAAAACTAGTCGGGTCTTTTTATATGATAAATGCTAATTACAAGATTAACATCGCGTCTCCGTAAGAATAGAATTTGTATCCTTCTTTGATTGCTTCTTCGTATGCTTTTTTCATTAAATCGTGTCCACAGAAAGCAGAAATCATCATTAATAAAGTTGATTTTGGTGTGTGGAAGTTTGTAATCATACAGTTTGCAATACTGAAATCGTGAGGAGGGAAAATAAATTTATTTGTCCATCCTTCATAAGGATTTAAAGTATTAGCAGAAGAAACCGAACTTTCAATTGCACGCATAGAAGTTGTTCCTACAGCACAAATACGTTTTTTCTTTGCTTTTCCTTCGTTTACAATATCACAAGCAGCTTGAGTAATAATCAATTCCTCAGAATCCATTTTGTGTTTAGATAAATCTTCAACCTCAACTGGATTGAAAGTTCCTAAACCAACGTGTAAAGTCACCTCAGCAAAGTTCACTCCTTTGATTTCTAGTTTTTTCAAAAGGTGTTTTGAGAAGTGTAAACCAGCAGTTGGCGCCGCTACAGCTCCCTCTTCTTTTGCGTAGATCGTTTGGTATCTTTCTGCATCTTCTGGAGTAACATCTCTATTGATGTATTTAGGAATTGGAGTTTCTCCAAGTTCTGTCAATTTATTTCTGAATTCTTCATAAGAACCATCGTATAAGAAGCGTAAAGTTCTACCACGAGAAGTTGTATTGTCGATTACCTCAGCAACTAACGAATCGTCGTCACCAAAATAAAGTTTGTTACCAATACGGATTTTTCTAGCTGGATCAACTAAAACATCCCAAAGGCGTTGCTCTGAATTTAATTCTCTTAATAAGAAAACCTCAATTCTAGCTCCAGTTTTTTCTTTGTTTCCGTACAAACGAGCAGGGAAAACTTTTGTATTATTAAGAATTAAAACGTCTCCGTCATCAAAATAGTTGATCACGTCTTTAAACATTTTATGTTCGATTGTGTTTTTTTTACGGTCAATTACCATTAAACGAGATTCATCTCTATTTTCTGCTGGAAATTCAGCCAAAAGTTCTTTCGGTAAATTGAAATTGAAGTGTGATAATTTCATATTTGAAGTTAGATTTTAAAATATCAATCTTAGATTTTTTTATCTAAAATTTTAAATCGACTGCAAATATACGATTGTGAAATAGGCGTTGTCAAGTGTTTTTGCTATTATTTTCAAAAGTCCTTGATTTACTGAGGTTTCAGATTGGCTTAAAAAGCTATCCTTTAAGTCAATTTTAACTTTTTAATGTCATTTCGACAAACTTGGAGATAATAAAATTTGCATATAAAAAAACCTCTGGTAAAACCAGAGGTTATGTTTTATAAGCTTTGCATTGAGCTTTTATTTATGAACTTATATATCTTATAGGTTCAAAAAAATTATAATTCTGAGATTTGGAAATTTAAAGCTTTTAAATCATTCCAGAAATCTGGATACGATTTAGAAACAACTTCTGCATCATCAATAATAATTGGTACATTGATCGCTAAAGGTGCAAATGCCATTGCCATACGGTGATCGTTGTATGTTGCAATATGCACATCGTGTTTTATATTGTCAGATTTAACTAAAGTTAAACTGTCATTAGTCACCGAAATATTAGCGCCTAGTTTTGTCAACTCAGTTTTTAAAGCCTCAAGACGATCTGTTTCTTTAATTTTTAAAGTATGAAGTCCTGTTAAATGACATCCAATTCCTAGGCCTAAACAAGTAACAACAATTGTTTGTGCGATATCTGGAGTATTGTTCAAATCAAAATTTACATCTTGATAATTAAATCCAGCCACTTTTTCCAAAGTCATTTTATTGTTTTGGAAAGTCGTTTTCACACCCATTTTTTGGTAAAGAGAAACTAATTCTGAATCTCCTTGAAGACTGTTTTCTTTATAACTGCTTAAAGTGATTTTTGCTGCATCAGACAAAGCAACTAAGCTAAAGAAATAAGAAGCCGAACTCCAGTCAGATTCTACAACCATTTCTTTAGTTTCAACAGTTTCTTTTGGATAAACTTTGATTACGTTTCCTTCAAAACTTGTTTTAATATCTAAATCATTTAGCAAAGCTAAAGTCATTTTGATATACGGAATCGAAGTGATTTCTCCTTCTAAAGTCAGTTCTAAACCATTATCTAACTTTGAAGCTACAAGCAAAAGTGCCGAAATATATTGACTGCTCACATTTGCTGCCAAGGTTACTTTTGATGCCGTTACTTTTTTCCCTTTAATTCGAATTGGCGGATAACCTTCTTCTTTTTCATAAGAGATTTCAACTCCCAATTGTCTTAAAGTATCAACCAAAATTTTGATTGGGCGTTCTTGCATTCTGCTTGAACCCGTCAGAACTACTTCTCTACCTTCATTAACAGAAAAATAAGCCGTTAAGAAACGCATTGCAGTTCCTGCGTGGTGAATGTCTACAATTTCGTCATTTCCAGCTAAAGCTTTTTGCATTACTTCGCTGTCGTCTGAGTTGGAAGTATTCGCTAAAGTAATATTTGGAAATAATGCTTTTAATAACAATAAGCGGTTCGTTTCACTTTTTGAACCGGTGATATTTAGTTGCGAATCATCAATAGCAAATATTGGATTCGTGCTTAATTTTAAATTCATTTTTTTAATTGTAAGTTGTGACTTATGGATTATGAATGATTAGAAACATAATTCAGCCCTGCAATTTACCACTCCCCATTCATAATTCAAAATTCAAAACTCATAATTCAAAACTTATGAGTGATATTTCACAATTATTTCAATTTATCATTGTTTTTGTGACGATCTTTATCTCTGACCGATTTCAGATCCATTTTTTTGTCGAAAGCAGCTTGTAAATCAATTCCTGTTTGATTAGCCAAACACAGCACTACAAAAACAACATCTGCCAATTCTTCTCCTAAATCTTTGTTTTTATCGCTTTCCTTTTCAGATTGTTCTCCGTAACGGCGCGCAATGATTCTCGCAACCTCTCCAACTTCTTCTGTAAGCTGTGCCATATTGGTCAATTCGTTAAAGTAACGGACACCATGTTCTTTTATCCAGGTATCAACATCTAGCTGTGCATTTTTCAAATCCATCTTCTATATCTTTTTAAGAATTATTTTTTCATTTTGGCTTACGATCATCTTCTGAAAAAATTCTTTTATCATTCCGTAATCCTCTGCTGCAAAAATACTATTGTTGATTTCTTTTTGGCTCACAATTTGAATTTTGTTTTCTGTAACTGAAAAATTTAAAATAAACGACATCTGTTTGTCCTCTGAAGTTATCTTTACCGGTTTTGGAATAGATTCTACAGCGTAACCTTCTGGAATCTCAATACTAAAATTATACTTTTCCATGTTTTTATATCCGAAATAAACTGGCATTTGTCTTTTTTCCTGATTGAAAGGATTTTTACTTCGGGTAAAAAACAATAAAGGATTGACAAAAATCTTACCCTGGATAATATCTGAACGACTGCCTGAAGCAAAAGAAAAAGTTTCAATAACAGACTGATCTAAATTTGATTTCTGATTCTCTATTTTATAATTTGAAATATTCAAACCTCCCAAATTATTTTCAAATTTTTCAAGATAAGCGTCTTCCGTTTTGGCTTTGTTTTCTTCTCTAAAACTATATGCATCGTATTCTGTTCGCTGCACTCTACCTTGACCATTCATTTTTCCATCAGGATCAATTTTGACGATAATGCTGTAAATTTCTTTCGACTGTGTTGCTGGATCTAATTCAATTTCTTCTGAATTTCCATCTTTTTTAATCAGTCTTCCTTTCCAGTTTAAAACATTTAATGGCAAAATGTTAGGCGCTGTAAGCTTACGAGATGCATCCAAAAGGATTCTTTTACCATCAATTTCGGCTGCCGCTATAACGTAATTAAATCCTGTTCTTGTGGGATAAATCGGAAGTCCATTTTGGATTGTACTTACTAAAACAGGATTTGCTTCTATACCAGCGGCGCGAAGCATGTTTATCAAAATAAAATTTATTTCTGCAACATTTCCTGTTTGTTCTTTATAGGCCTTTTCAACTCCTTTTTCTGTGTAACAGCTATTAATCTCATTCCAGTTCATTCGATTTTTAACATACATAAAAATCAGATTCAACCTTTCTTTTTTATCTTCTACGTTAGTCAATAATTTATTCAAATCATCTGTAAATAAATTACCTTGATTAAGCTGTTTTCCAAAACTTTCATCTTTAAAAATAGTTTTAGCAACGCCTTCCCAGGTTAAACTGTAGTCTTTAACAGGCTGATCAGGAAGTCGAACTCTCTCTAATTCTTGCTGAATACTTCCTCGATAATTTTCTAGATTATTAACATAAGGTTCTTCTTTTAAAGCAGGAACGTCTTTTCCTTTAAAAAAAGTTTCAATTTGTTTATAGGTAAATGAGCTTGTCTGGCTGTAAGCATTATCAAAACTCTGACTACCACTTGTAAATTTAGATTCCGTTTCCAGAGGGATTCCTCCAATCAAAAGCGGTTTATAGATATAAAACTCTGGAATCTGTGTTTTATAATAAAAATAGTCAACAGGAATATCAAACTGAATATCAAAATCTGGAAATTTCACAAGGTTTTCTGATCTTAAAACATACTTGTACTCAATAATAGATCCGACTTTTACATTTGGTAAAGTAATCGTCTTTTCTTTCCAATACTTATTAATCTTCGTTTTAAATTCTCCTTGATTGTTTAGTTTTGTTTTTACAATGTTTCCATTCTCCAAATTATACGTGACGGCTTCTGAAAACTCTAAGCGGTCTTCGTTTAAATTTTCATATCCAATATAAAAACGCACTTTCTGGTCGGCCCAGCTTAGACCTTCTTTTTTATAGATTTTGATTTTTACTTCACAAACATGATTGGCATAAAATCCGACATCTTTATTATACCCAAAATAAGTTCTCCCTTTTTTAAACAAGATAGCAGCGGGTGCGCTGCTATCTTTCGGATGAATTTTCTCATTTAATTCTGCAATTGTCACTTTGCCTAATTCATAATTTTGAGCTTGAATTGTTATTGTGCTCCAAAAAAAGGCAATACATATTAGAAGAAATCTCGGCATAATTTAAATACGTTTTAAAACAATTTTTTCTGCTTGTTTAGCAGTCATCGCCTTATAATATTCTTTTAGCATATCATATTTTTCAGCAGAAACAATTGCTTCATTTATTTGATGTACAATAGACAATTGTAAAATATCTCCATTTGCTACAATGTTAAATTTAAAAGCACCTAGATTATCTTCCATTGTTATAGCTGCAGGAGCAGGCAATGTTTCAACTGTAAAACCTTCTGGAATTTTAACCGTGATATTATACTTATCAGCAAAAGGATAACTAAAATCAACTGGATATTCTCGTACTTCCTGCTTGAAAGGGTTTTTATCATTGGTGAAAAATAGCATTGGACTTACATATATTTTATCGCCAATGAGCTCACACAGATTATTTCCGGTAAAAGAATAGGTTTCTATAATAGGAAGGAGAATATCTTTTTCATTTGTTTTTGAGTACTCACTAATTTCTATTTTATTGTTTTGGTTTTCTAGTTTTTCTAAATATTCTTCTTCTTTTAAGCTTTCAATATTACTTCTTGTTATCATTGCATTATAATCCATGCATTGTCTTCTTGTTTTGCCTGTAATTTTTCCTGTACCATCAATACTATAATTCATAAAGACATTATCAGCCGAAGTTTTTTCTGGCATTAGATTAATTTCTTCCGATGACCCGTCTTTTCTGATCAATCTTCCAGACCAGTTTAAAACTCTTAGCGGTAAAATATTTGGAATCGAAAATTTTTCTGAAGCATCTAGTAAAATATTTCCGTTTGGTGTTTCAACTGCAGCAATTACATAATTGAATGCCGTTCTGTTTGGAAACAGAGCAATTCCGTTTGAGCGTGTGCTCACTAAAACCGGATTTGCTGTTAAACCTGAATAGCGCAGCATTGCTGTTAGCATCAAGTTTATATCTGCAATATTTCCTGTTTTTTCTTTGTATGCTTTTTTAACTCCATTATCACAGCTATAACCTGTGTAATTGTTCCATTTCACGTTTGATTTTACATGATTAAAAATAACCCAAATTTTTTCTTCTGGTGTTTTAGTATCTGCAAGCAGCTTTTTCAAATCCTCTTCAAAATATCCTGTCTTATTTAATTCAGGGCCAAAATCATCATATTCATAAATTGTTTTTACAACAGAATTCCAATCTGTAGAATATTCTTTCATCGGAGAATTTGGAAATTTTGTCAATGATAACTCATGAGAAACCGACGACATATAGTTTTCTATATTATTTACATAAGCTTCATCTTTCATTGCTGGTAAATCTACTGCAATAAAAGTGGTTTGATTCTCTATATAATCATGCTTCTCTGTTGAAAAAGAAGTAGCTCCAGAACCATATCCGCTGTTTCTTTCTTTAACATTAAAAGTTATAGATTTTGGATTTTTTAATGTCGTAACTTTCGGAAAAACATATCCTTTTTGTCTTGAATTAAAAACATAATACTCAGGAATAAAAGTTGAGAATTCAGAATAATTAACAGGAATACTAGATTGAAAAGCCCATTCTCTAATGATTCTATCACTCGGACATTTTATAGTGTATCGAAACTCTATTACAGCCCCTTCTTTTACATTTGGCATTGTCATTTTCTTCTGGCCTCTGTATTTACTCAAGACTTCATCAAAAATTCCATCACTTTTTAGCTTTGTTTTCTCAATTTTACCATTCACTAAATTATAAGTAACGGCATCATAAAAAAAAACTTTTTCTTTTAAATTAGTAGTATTGTAATACCATACTTCCTGATTGGCCCAATCGTATCCTTCTTTTTTATAAATTTTAATTCTAGTTTCCACATCAGTTAATGTGACAAAACCGTCATTAGGGTCATATTCAATTCTTGCTGTTCCTTTTTTATACAAAATAGCTGCAGCGGCTGCAGAATCTTTTGGATGTACTTTTTGTTCCAATTCTGCGATGGATACTTTTCCTAATTTAAATTCCTGTGACATCGCTTTTGAAGCGATCAATAAAATCACAGTGAGACTAAATAATTTAATAATTTTCATTGGTAATTTTTGGTTTGCTTTTGGTTATACTTGTTAGTTTTTGGTCAATATTATTTTAGCGTTATCGTTTCGAGAAACTTGTTCCATAAAAAGGCGATACTCATCATATTCTTTGTTCGAATATTTTCCTTTGTTTACAAACATTGATCTTTTATAAGTCAATTTGTTATTGTCTTTTTTAATAATTTCTGTTTTGTATTCACCAAATTTTCCCTTTAACTCATAATTTGAAGGAAGAAATTCAATGTTATAACCTTCTGGAAGATTTATCTCAATTTCATCTGTATCTAAATAGCCACGCTGAATTTGAAATGGATTTTTACGGTTTCGAATTCTTTTTAAATTTCCTGTATACTGATTAAAAGCATCAACTACAAAAATCATTTTATTACCCGTCAGTGTTCCATAATTTGCAGCGCTTAACTGAACATCTTCAGTAAAACGAATATTCTCTTTATCGTTGGTAAAAGTTATTTTACCCAATTTCAAGTTATTTATATTATCCCAGTAATTTTTGTAATGCTCTTCTTTTTCGTTTGGCTGCATGGTCTCAACTCGTGATTTAGTGGCGTACTGGCTTCCCTCTGATGCTATTTTTAATGTTCCCGAAAAATTTCCTGCTCCATCAATTGTGTAAACTCCTTTACCGTCTTGAGTATTTCCTTTGTCATCGTAGATTTTAGTACGAACAATTTCTCCACCTTCTGGCTTTACAACCAAAACATCACGATCATCAGTAAAAGTTCCTTGATAACCAAAAGGATCATCTTGACTTGTGCACTCTAGCCAGATGTAATTATCTTTATTTGGAATTGCGAGAATCATATGATTTCCTTGCATCGATACAAAATCAGACTGAATATCGGCTTTATACCGATCACCATATAAAATAGTGTTGTACGAAGGAACATCTACAACTTGTAAAAGTGCTTTTGTATAATTTGATAATGCTTTACAGTCTCCGTATCCTAAACGATCGACATCATTGGCTAACATAGGTTTCCAACCACCAATCCCCACAGCAATGTTTACATATCGTGATTTTTTCTGCACATAATCGTAAATGATCTTGGCTTTCTTGACAGGATCTTTTTCGTCTCCAACAAGAGCTTTGATTTTTGTTTTGCTTTCTTCGGGTAAAATAGTAGTTCCCGTTAAGATTTTATCACCATACCATTTCCCGAATGCTTCCCAAGTAGTAGCATTTCCATCGACTCCTTCTAAATGGAAGTTTTCTAATCCCATCATAACTTTAGGAAAAAGATCTGAAGGAGAAGGACTAAGATCTTCTTGTTTTTGAGCAGCAATATTGGTTGCTGTATAACTTAAACTAGTATCGGAATCGGCTGTTTTTTGTATATTAAAATTGTCAAATCGAAACTCTTTTTTCTTGAATCCCAATCCTTTCGGAAAAGTAACATTCAAAATACATTTTTCTACGCTTACGTAATAATTGCCAATAAAATACCATTGTGGTATAAAAGCAGTATTTGAAGTTTCAGTCTCGCACGAAAAAGCAACTGTAAATGGATACGAAATTGGGGTATAATCTAAATAAAGCACTCGATTATCTGAGAAAAGTGTACTCCCGCTTACTGCACTCTGATCTCTAAAATCTTTTCTTTTTATTTTTTTGATTTCATTTCCTAAAGCATCATAAACTACAGCTTCAATATTCTTCACCGAAGTTGTTTTATCATAATGACTAAAGGCATCGATATCTTTTAAACCTTTTTCATTTAAAACCGAAACGACCCTTTGAGTTTTGATATTCATACTTCTTTGCGAAGCAATGACGATATCCATTTGATCTAAACGAAGAACAGCATTAGCATTTTGTTTTAAGCTATCAGGAATGGCAACTATAGGATAAATGTTCTTTTGAGCAGAAATATTGGCGGTAAATAATATAAAAAATAACGCGCAAAACAGGTTTTTCATTAGTAGGTATTTTCGTCAAATATATATTATTTTCAGAAACCCTTAACAAATGTTTAAGAATATTTTACTCCCTGTTTTTGCTATCCATTACAATCGTAACTGGCCCGTCATTTAGAAGAGTGATTTTCATATCTGCTCCAAAAATTCCTGTTTGCACTTTCTTACCAAGTTCTTTTTCCACTGCCTGAACAAAGTTCTCGTACATTGGAATTGCGAAGTCTGGCTTAGCCGCTTTTATATAAGAAGGACGATTTCCTTTTTTAGTCGATGCATGAAGCGTAAACTGACTTACAACAATAATATCTCCGTCGATATCTTGAACCGAGCAATTCATAACATCATTTTCGTCTCCAAAAATTCTCATTTTTATAATTTTTCCAGCAAGCCAATCAATGTCTTCCTGTGTATCAGCTTCTTCAATTCCGACTAATACTAATAATCCTTTTTTAATGTCTGCTGTTTTTTTATTATCAACGGTTACTGATGCTTCTGAAACTCTTTGGATTACAACTTTCATTTATTTTATTTTTTAGCCACAGATTAAAAGGATTAAAAAGATTTTAAATTCTAATGTTAGATGCACTGCAGTACATTTCTACAGTTAGAATCGGTCTCACCTTCTGTTTGGAATTTGTTTTTTTTAAAATTGGAATTTATTTACTTTCTTGTTTCATCGCTCGCAGCGCGATCTTCTCCATACGTATCGGTACGATAATGCTCATCGTCACCTTCTAGAATTTTAAGGTAGCTATTGTAGCGTGACCAAGCAATTTCATCTTTTTCTAAAGCTGCTTTTATGGCACAATGCGGTTCTTCTTTATGAAGACAATTATTAAACTTACATTGATCCTTCAACCTAAAGAATTCTGGAAAATAATCGGTGATTTCTGTCGGTTCCATATCAACGATTCCGAAACCTTTGATTCCTGGAGTATCGATAATTCGGGCATCAAAAGACAAATCATACATTTCTGCAAATGTTGTAGTGTGCTGTCCTTGTTTGCTTTGCTCTGAAATTACTGTTGTTTTTAAATGAAGACTTGGTTCTAAAGCATTTACCAAAGTTGATTTTCCAACACCAGAATGTCCAGAAAACATACTTACTTTCCCGATCATCATTTCTTTCAATTTGTCAACTCCTTTATTTTCTGTTGAAGAAATTCTCAAACACTTATATCCGATTTCCTGATAAATGTGTTGTAGATAAAGCTGATCATCTAAAGTCTGATCATTTAGAGTATCGATTTTATTAAAAATCAAAATAGCTTCAATTCCGTAAGCTTCGGCAGTAACCAGAAAACGGTCAATAAAACTTGTAGTTGTTGGCGGGTTATCAATTGTGACCAATAAAAAAACCTGATCAATATTGGAAGCAATAATATGAATCTGTTTAGACAAATTAACCGATTTACGAACGATATAGTTTTTCCTTTCATGAATATTATGAATCATTCCAGTAACAGCATCAGAAGTTTCTTCTAATTCATAATCAACTATATCGCCTACAGCAATTGGGTTGGTACTTTTGATACCTTTTATTCTAAATTTCCCTTTCATACGGCATTCTATAAAATCTCCTTTTTCAGATTTTACGGTATACCAGCTTCCTGTAGATTTATAAACGGTTCCTGTCATTCTTTTATTTTAGATTGCTGATTTTAGATTTTTAGATTCTAAACCTAAATCTTTGCAAAGATAAATGAATAATTTAAACCATATAAGTTATATAAGTGAATATAAATAGCCACTTTTTAAAACAAAAAAAATCCCCATCACTTTTTTCAAAGCAAAAGGGATTTTTAAAAAACAATCTAATTTTAAATGTGTGATATAATTAAACTCAATAACAAAGTTTTCAAAAAGCTAAAATTATCTTATATCACTTATATAATTTAAGAAAATTATGCGTTGAAAATTTTCTCTTGGTGACCAATACTTTCTTGGTGAATTGCTTTGAACATTCTCAAAACGAACTCTTCAGTAAGACCTTTTTTCTCACCTTCAAGAATCATTTTTCCTAAGATTTCGTTCCAACGGTTGTTTTGAAGAATCGCAACGTTTGCATCTTTTTTCACCTGACCAATTTCGTCAGCAACTTTCATACGTTTTCCTAACAATTCTAATAAGTTAGCATCCAAAACGTCGATGTTAGCTCTTAGTTTTTTCATTTTTTGGCTGTACTCATCTGTAGTGTCATCTGTTTTTCTGATAGTCAAATCTTTAATGATTTGTTTCAATGCATCCGGAGTAACTTGCTGCGCAGCATCAGACCAAGCGTTGTCTGGATCGATATGCGTTTCGATAATCATTCCATCGTAGTTCAAATCTAAAGCCTCTTGAGTTACTTCGAAAATCATTTTACGATCTCCTGTAATGTGAGATGGATCAATGATTAATGGCAAATCAGGGAATTTATTTTGCAACTCGATAGCAATTTGCCATTCTGGAATGTTTCTGTATTTTGTTTTTTCGTAAGTAGAGAAACCTCTGTGAATAACACCTAATTTCTCGATTCCAGCCATATGTAAACGCTCAACACCACCTAACCATAAAGCTAAATCTGGGTTTACAGGGTTTTTAACCAAAACAATTTTATCAGTTCCTTTTAAAGTATCGGCAATTTCTTGAACTGCGAAAGGGTTTGCCGTTGTACGTGCTCCAACCCATAATACGTCGATATCGTGTTCTAAAGCCAGTTTACAGTGAGCTGCAGTTGCAACTTCAGTCCCCATTAATAAACCTGTTTCAGCTTTAGCTTTTTGCAACCATTTTAATCCAATTTCACCAACACCTTCAAATCCTCCTGGACGAGTTCTTGGTTTCCAGATTCCAGCTCTGAATACGCTAACTTTTGAATCTTTTAATTCGTGAGCGATTTTCAAAACTTGATCTTCAGTTTCTGCACTACAAGGTCCAGCTATCACAAGTGGGTGATTTAAATTGAAATCTTCTAACCACTTTCTCATTTCTTTCTTATTTTCCATCTTAATTCTAATTTACTTTTTAGTTGTTGTTAATCCGTTTAGTATTTCTTTAATTTTATTTGTGCTTTCCATTTCTTCAAAAATGGCATTGTAATCTTCTTCTTTTAGCAAATCTCTAAACCGACTCAGGTTCGAAATATAAGCTTCTAATGTTTCTAGAACGTATTCTTTGTTTTGTTTAAAAATTGGTGTCCACATGGCTGGCGAACTTTTTGCTAAACGAACGGTACTTTCAAATCCACTTCCCGCCATATCAAAAATATCCTGTTCGTCTTTTTCTTTATTCATTACCGTTTTTCCAAGCATAAACGAACTGATGTGCGATAAATGCGAAACGTAAGCAATGTGTTTGTCGTGCGAAACGGGATCCATATATCGAATCCTCATTCCGATTGAGGTAAAAAGATTCAATGCTTTTTCCTGTAATTTAAAAGCCGTCTTTTCGACTTCACATATAATGTTTGTTTTTCCTTGAAACAAACCTCTTATTGCTGCTGATGGCCCAGAAAACTCTGTCCCCGCAATTGGGTGCGTTGCAATAAAATTTCTTCTTTTCGGGTGATTGGCTACTGCTTCACAAATTGGCTTTTTAGTAGATCCTACTTCAAAAACAATTGTTTTATCTCCTACTGCATCCAAAACTTTAGGTAAAACCGTCAACGCTACATCTACCGGAACCGAAACGATTACAAAATCTGCTTTTTGTAAATCTTCGAAGCTTCCTGCTTCATCAATAACTCCAAGATCAATTGCTTCCTGCAAATGCTTTTCGTTATTATCGATTCCTAAGATAGTTGCGTCAGGATAACGTCCTTTGATGTCTAACACCATCGAACCGCCTATTAACCCTATTCCTATTACGTATACTTTCATAATTTTTCTTTTTCCTGCAAGGTTTTAAAAACCTTGTAGGTTTATAATTAAAGCTTTCGAATTCATACCTACAAGGTTTTTAAAACCTTGCAGGAAATCTTAATACTTAAAATCTATCAATCGCTTCTTGTACTTTTTCTTCTTTTACACACAATGAGAATCTGATATATCCTTCGCCGTTGCTTCCAAAAATGGTTCCCGGTGTGATGAAAATATGTTTCTCATATAATATTTCGTCAATGAACTTCTCCGCTGATTCGATTCCTTCTGGCAATTTTGCCCAAACGAAAAGACCAACTCCTTCTTTATATACTTTACAGTTTAACTTTTCAGCTAACTTTTCGGTTAATTCTCTTCGTCGTCTGTAAATTTTGTTTTGGTCTTCGAACCAAGATTTATCACATTTTAAAGCTGCGATTGCACCTTTTTGGATTCCGTAATACATTCCGCTGTCCATGTTGCTTTTTACTTTTAGGACTGCATCGATAATTTCAGGATTCCCTAAAACCATTCCGACTCTCCAGCCTGCCATGTTGAATGTTTTACTTAACGAATTCAATTCTAACGCTACATCTTTCGCTCCTTCAACTTGTAATAAACTTATCGGATTATCATTCAAAACAAAACTATACGGATTGTCGTTAATCAATAAGATGTTGTGTTTTTTAGCAAAAGCAACCAATTTTTCAAATAACGCTAAACTTCCTCTTGCTCCTGTCGGCATGTGTGGATATCCCAGCCACATAATTTTTACTTTCGAAAGGTCTAATTTTTCTAAAGCTTCAAAATCTGGTTCCCATCCGTTTTCTTCTTTCAGATCATAATAAACTGGAACTGCCTGAACCAAATTGGTTACCGAAGTATAAGTTGGATAACCGGGATTCGGAATTAAAACGTGGTCGCCTTCATTTAAAAAGGCTAACGAAATGTGCATAATTCCTTCTTTCGAACCCATTAATGGCAAAATCTCATTGTTCGGATTCACTTCAACACCAAACTGATCACGATAAAAATCGGCCATCGCCTGTCTCATTTCTGGCAATCCCTGATAGCTTTGATAGCCATGCCCGTTTTCGTCTTGAATTGCCGCAGCGACTGCTTCAATTACTGCTTTTGACGGACTCAAATCAGGGCTTCCAATTCCCATATTGATGATCGATTTTCCTTCAGACATCAACTGACGAACTTCTCTAAGTTTTGATGAGAAGTAGTATTCTTCAACTGTGTCTAATCGTTTTGCTGTTGTAATCATTTCTATTTTTATTAAAAAATGCTTTAGGCTTTATGCCGTAAGCTATATGCTTTTTCTCTTCTTGACTTGTCACCCTGAGCGATCCCGAGGCTTCGGGAGAAGGGCCTTCCAATTGGAACTTGGGCTTCGACTTCGCTCAGCCTGACAATTTAAAATCTTAATTCGTTAATCTTCAATCTAAAATCAACTTTATGACTCAGTCAAAGGTTTTGTATTCTTATATTCTCCCAACACTTTAAAATACTCCGCCATAATATTTAATAACGTTTTGGCTTTTGCAAAATCTTCATATTTCTCAAATGTTACGTCAACGAAGAATGAATATTTCCAAGGTGTCTCAATTTTTGGAAGCGACTGGATTTTTGTCAAATTCAGTTTGCAATCACTCATTACATTTAAAACCGCTGCTAAGCTTCCTCTTTTATGATCCAATTCAAATTTTACAGATGCTCGGTTGATTTCGCTTTCTGGCAAAAATGAATTTTGCTTTTTAATGATTACGAAACGCGTCATATTGTTTTTGATCGTTTGAATCGATGACGCGATAATATCAAGATCGTACATTTCAGAAGCGGTTACACTCGCAATTGCAGCAATTCCTGTCAACTGTTTTTCCTGAATTCTTCTTGCTGTTTCAGCTGTATCTTTATCCTCAACCAATTTGATATTTGGATATTGTTTCAAGAAATCCATACACTGCAAAAGTGCCATTGGGTGCGAATGAACTTCTCTGATATCTTCAATTTTCTGACCTTTTAAAGCCATTAAATTCTGCTGAATATTTAAATAATGCTCTCCAATTATGTGTAAATTATTCTTGTCAATCAATGCATAATTCGGAATAATTGGCCCAGCAATTGAATTTTCGATCGCCATAACGGCCTGATCTGATTTTCCGGCAATAAGGCTGTCGATCAATTCTTCAAAAGATAAGCACTCATCAATATCCACATTTTCAGAGAAATACTCTTTCACAACCTGATGATGAAATGATCCTTTTATACCTTGTATTGCAATTTTCGTTGTCATATAGTCAAAAAAAAATCCTGATTTGCATCAGGATTGTATATTAGTTTTATTTGTCTTAAAATTCGATCTCAAATAACCATAGCACAATCCTGACTTCTACTAAAGAAGAAATAAAAATTGTTGCTAAAATAAAAACGGTTACTTGCCATTTTGTTTGTGTTTTGTTTTAAATTCTCTGCGAATGTATAAATTATTTTTAGTGCACCAAAAAAAAGATTGCATTTTATTAAACAAAAAAGGATTTCTTAACAAATTTAGCAGGTTTTGTATGATAATATAAAAATATCGGCTTAAAATGAGATATTTACAATGGCTTTTTTTAAGATGCTAAGATACTAAGCTCCTAAGATTCTAAGTTTTTTTTTCCACGAATTCGCGAATTGACTCAAATCATTGTAGTTATTTAATTCAAATTTCACAGATTTAAAAAATAAAATTCGTGAATTTGTGGCTAAAATTAAAACATAAAAAAGCAGCTATCATTACAATAACTGCTTTCTATAACTAATAAAGAATAAAATCTTTCCTCTTTATTCTATTTTCTTTTTTCTAAAAGAATTAAGATCCACACATTTCACAATCTTCAGGATCTGCCGCTTGTGCTTTTAAAAGCATTGCTTTGTAATCCTCAACACTGATTGATTCAGTTTCCTGAACTAAAGATGGAGCTGTTTCTTCTTTTTTATCGTTGTTCAATGTGAATTTAATCGCATCTACAGCCGCTTTTGTTCTTAAGTAATACATTCCTGTTTTTAAACCAGACTGCCAAGCGTAGAAGTGCATTGACGTCAATTTAGAATAGTTTGCGTCTTGCATGAACAAATTCAACGATTGAGACTGGTCAATGAAATATCCTCTTTGACGAGACATATCGATAATATCTTTCATTGACATTTCCCAAACTGTTTTATAAAGATCTTTTAAGTCTTGCGGAATCTTATCAATATTTTGAACAGATCCATTATGACGCATAATTTCTTGTTTCAAATCTTCGTTCCATAAACCTAATTTTACTAAGTCTTCTAGTAAATGTTTGTTTACTACGATGAACTCTCCAGACAATACACGACGTGTATAAATGTTTGAAGTATATGGCTCGAAAGCTTCGTTGTTTCCTAAGATTTGAGAAGTCGATGCAGTTGGCATTGGTGCAACTAACAATGAGTTACGAACTCCATGCTCCATTACTTCTTTTCTTAATGAAGCCCAGTCCCAACGGCCAGATAATTCTTCATCTTTCATTCCCCACATATTGTGTTGGAATTCTCCTTGTGACATTGGCGAACCTTCGAAAGTAGAATATGGTCCTTCTTCTTTTGCCATTTCCATAGAAGCGGTTACAGCAGCGAAGTATAATGTTTCGAAAATCTCTTGGTTTAATTTTTTAGCTTCATCGCTTGTAAACGGCATACGTAACATGATAAAAGCATCTGCTAAACCTTGCACACCTAAACCAACTGGACGGTGGCGCATATTTGAATTTTCAGCTTCTTTTACTGGATAGTAGTTTCTGTCGATTACTTTGTTCAAGTTACGAGTTACACGTTTTGTAACGTTGTAAAGTGCTTGGTGATCAAACTGTCCATTTTCAATGAACATTGGCAATGAGATTGAAGCCAAGTTACAAACTGCAATTTCATCTTTAGATGTAAACTCCATAATCTCTGTACACAAGTTTGAAGAACGAATTGTTCCTAAATTCTTGTGGTTCGATTTGCGGTTTGCTGCATCTTTGTACAACATATACGGTGTTCCAGTCTCGATTTGAGATTCTAGGATTTTCTCCCATAATTCACGAGCACGGATTGTTTTTCTTCCTTTTCCTTGAAATTCATAATCAGTATACAATGCTTCGAATTCGTCTCCGTAAACATCATATAAACCTGGACATTCGTTTGGACACATTAAAGTCCAAGTTGAATCTTCTTGAACACGTTTCATGAATAAATCCGAAGTCCACATTGCGAAGAATAAATCTCTTGCACGCATTTCTTCTTTTCCGTGGTTTTTCTTTAAATCCAAGAAATCGAAGATATCGGCATGCCAAGTTTCGATGTAAATCGCAAAACTTCCTTTACGTTTTCCTCCACCTTGATCTACATAACGAGCTGTGTCGTTGAACACTCTCAACATCGGAACAATTCCATTTGAAGTTCCGTTCGTTCCACGAATATAAGATCCAGTCGCACGAACGTTATGAATAGAAAGTCCGATTCCTCCCGCTGATTGCGAAATTTTTGCTGTTTGTTTTAAAGTATCATAAATACCATCAATACTATCATCTTGCATTGCCAAAAGGAAACAAGAAGACATTTGAGGTTTTGGAGTTCCTGCATTGAACAACGTTGGCGTTGCATGTGTAAAGAACTTTTTAGACATTAAGTCATAAGTTTCAATTACCGATTTTAAATCGTCTAGGTGAATACCAACAGAAACACGCATTAACATGTGCTGCGGACGCTCTACGATTTTTCCGTTTATTTTAAGAAGATAAGAACGCTCTAAGGTTTTGAAACCAAAGTAATCGTAATTAAAATCTCTTGTATAAATAATATGAGAATCTAAAAAAGCAGCATTTTCTTGAATTACTTTGTATACGTCATCAGCAATTAACGGCGCATCTTGTCCGTTTCTTGGATTTACGTAATTGTACATATCTTTCATCGTTTCTGAGAAAGATTTTTTGGTATTTGAATGCAGGTTAGAAATTGCTACACGAGCTGCCAATTGAGCATAATCAGGATGCGCAATTGTCATAGAAGCCGCCGTTTCTGCTGCAAGATTATCCAATTCAGAAGTCGAAACCCCATCATACAATCCTTCGATAACTCTCATGGCTACCTTAACTGGATCTACGAGCTCATTTAAGCCGTAACACAATTTTTTGATTCTTTCTGTAATCTTATCAAACATTACGGGCTCTCTGTGGCCATCTCTTTTTACTACATACATAAGCTTACCTTTTATAGTTATTGAAAAAATGAAAGTAACTAGAGAACGGACTCCAGTACTTAAACATTGCGTGTTTTAAAATTAATTTTAGAGAATTACCAAATTCTCAATAGTTACTCGTTTCAAATTCGAAAATCGAATTTAAATGCGTCAAAAATTGCTATTGAACCTGCGACTTGGGGAAAGAGATTCAACCTTAAAATATTCTTGTAATCTTTTTTTTTAGTGTCTCTAGAAGATAGACGCTAAAATATTTTTTGTTGTCTAAAAATCTGCATCAAATGAAATTTTCTGAGCATCACTATCTGTGTTCATCACACCAGATTTTTGATACTCCGCAACACGTTTTTCAAAGAAATTAGTTTTTCCTTGAAGAGAAATCATGTCCATGAAATCGAATGGATTCGCTGATCCGTAAACACGCTCACAACCTAATTCTACTAAAAGTCTATCAGCAACGAACTCTAAATATTGAGTCATTAAAGTTGCATTCATTCCAATTAAACTTACTGGAAGAGATTCAGTTATAAATTGTCTTTCGATATCCAATGCATCGACAATAATTTCTTTAATTCTGTCTTTTGGCACTTTGTTTACCAAATGGTGATTGTGCAAGTGAACAGCAAAATCACAATGTACGCCTTCGTCACGAGAAATCAACTCATTTGAGAAAGTTAAACCTGGCATTAAACCACGTTTTTTCAACCAATAAATTGAACAGAAGGCTCCTGAGAAAAAGATTCCTTCAACTGCAGCAAAAGCAATAAGTCTTTCCGCAAATGAATCTGACTCGATCCATTTTAAAGCCCATTCTCCTTTTTTAGCAATAGCCGGGAATACTTCTAAAGCATTAAACAATTCTGTTTTCTCAGCTTCATCTTTAACGTAAGTGTCAATTAATAAAGAATACGTTTCGCTATGAATGTTTTCCATCATAATTTGGAAACCATAGAAAAACTTCGCTTCAGCATATTGAACTTCATTTACAAAGTTCTCAGCCAAATTTTCATTTACAATTCCGTCAGAAGCAGCAAAGAATGCTAAAATATGTTTAATGAAATATCTTTCGTCGTCATTCAGTTTGTTATTCCAATCTGTCAAATCTTGGTGCAAATCGATTTCTTCAGCAGTCCAGAAACTAGCTTCCATTTTTTTATACCATTCCCAAATATCATGATGTTTGATAGGAAAAATAACGAAACGATTTTTATTTTCTTGTAAGATTGGTTCTACTTGAGACATGACAATTTTTATTTAATTTTTATACCGAATTTTTTGCTAATTCAATAGACTACAAAGATTGTCAATTAACGCCAAAAATGAAAGTCAAACTTATTCACAATTTGCTGTAGTTTTTAACAACGCTAGTTTTTTGAGAAACTTTTCATACAATAATTAATTTACTGTAAATGAAACACTTAAAACCAACAATTATACCTGAAAGTCCCGTAAAATATAGACTTTTAAATATAAAAAGCAAGAAATTTTAAATAGTTTTAAAAAGTTTTTTTTTGAGTCAAAACTTTGTTTCTTTGAGTCAAAAAAGCATATAAAAAAAGCCTATAGAAATAGGCTTGTTATTTATGAATTTTTAAGTTCTTCGGCTACTTTTTCAAGCTCCAAATACCAGTCTTCACCAAAACGGCGAATCAGTGCTTCTTTTACAAATTTGTAAACGGGAACTTCCAATTCTTTACCCAACGAGCAGGCATCATCGCAGATATCCCATTTATCATAATTTACCGCTGCAAATTCTGTAAAGTCTTTTACGCGAATTGGATATAAATGACAAGAAACGGGTTTTTTCCAATTCACCACTCCTTGATTATAAGCTTGTTCGATTCCACAAAGCGCAGTTTTCCCGTCAAAAATAACATAAGCGCAATCTTTATTATCAATCAATGGAGTTTCTAGATCACCATCTGTTCCT
Source organism: Flavobacterium tistrianum (assembly GCF_003254545.1). Taxonomy (GTDB): domain Bacteria; phylum Bacteroidota; class Bacteroidia; order Flavobacteriales; family Flavobacteriaceae; genus Flavobacterium; species Flavobacterium tistrianum. The sequence goes on along the minus strand of NZ_QJRH01000067.1, from coordinate 256,745 downwards.
TTTACCCAAGCTCCTTGCGCTTCGATTGCTTCAATTCCTTCTTTACGTAAAAAGGGTTTCACTTTTGGATAGATTTCTTCTAAGATTTTAGTTTCAGCCTCATTCAAAGGCGCACCTGCATCTCCATCAACACAACAAGCTCCTTTACAAGCAGACAAGTTGCACACAAATTCTTTTTCCAGAATGTCCTCTGAAATAATAGTTTTACCTAACTGAAACATGATATTCTAATACTGTTGTTTTTAAAGTGCAAAGATAGTCAAAGAAAACAGATAAAACACTGTAAATGTTTAACCGCAAAGTGCGCGGGGAATTAAGCAATCCCGATAGCTATCGGGAGCAAAGTATTATTAATTTTTAGCCTTGCGCACTTTGCGTAATTTCTTTGCGAATCTTTGCGGTTAAATTATCAATTGTTATAAATATCACTTTTTTAACCAATAAAACATGTTTTTATAACAAAAGTGCATTGTAACGAAAAAACACCTAACTTTATTAACTACTTTTGCAGCAGTTTTTTAAACCCTAAAAATCAAAGCGATATGTTAGAAATCGATTTTAAAGAAATCATTACCGTTAGTATGGTGCTTTTTGCCGTAATTGATATTGTTGGTTCAATTCCGATTATTGTGAATTTAAGAGCTAAAGTCGGACACATCGAATCTGAAAAAGCTTCTATTGTGGCGGGTGCCATCATGATTGTTTTTCTTTTTGTTGGAGAAGGTTTACTAAATTTAATTGGTATCGATGTTCACTCGTTTGCCGTTGCAGGTTCTTTCGTTTTGTTCTTTTTAGCTTTAGAAATGATCTTAGGAATCAGAATCTACCGTGACGAAGAACCAGGATCTGCCTCTATTGTACCCTTGGCTTTTCCACTAATCGCTGGAGCAGGAACCATGACCACTTTATTATCGCTTCGATCTCAGTTTCATACTATTAACATCATTATCGCGATTGTACTTAATATAATCTTAGTTTACATCGTTTTAAAGTCTTCTAAAAAAATCGAAAACCTATTAGGAGAGAACGGACTTGGAGTGGTTCGCAAGACATTTGGAGTAATACTTTTGGCAATTGCTGTTAAATTATTCGCTGCTAATGTTAAAGGTTTGTTTGTCTAAAATTTATTTTTATAAATTTACCCCATAAAATTTCTAAAATACAACTTTAAGGCAATTTCCCCATAAAGTTCTACTTTATTATTTTAGACAAAAACAAACCAATCTTATGAAAATTTTCACTTCAATCTTAGTGCTTTTGGCATTAGCTTTAATCGTTTTTAATATTACGCTATTAGACTTTCAAAACCCTTTTCAAGGAGATAGTATGGTAGCTTTTATTGGAATCGCCGCTTCATTTTGCGCTGTTTTGATTCTTTTGATTTTTAGAATTTCAAAAAGAATTGAAGAAAAAATGAATGACAACAGATAATATGTTTGATGTTTTAATTATTGGCGGAGGAGTATCAGGAATGTCCTGTGCTTTGGTCTTAGGATCCGCAAAAAACAAAACTTTTGTTACTGATAAAAAAATCGGAATTTTTACCCATCAGAAAAATTCTTCTTTACAAGAGGCCATATTTTATAACGCTTACGGAATTACACCAGGAAAATTAGGTTCTGAACTTTTAACTGAAAGCACACAGGATTTAGCGACAACTTACCCGCACATTACTCAGATCCCAAATGAAAAAGTAATGAAAATTGAGGGCGGTTATCCTGAATTTACCATAGTGACCAACAAGAATTCATACCAAACAAAAAATATCGTAGTCGGAATTGGTTCTGCCAATACTTTTGACATTGAAGGTTTAATGCAATTTGTTGAACCTCATAAAAAAGCACTCCCAGAAAAACAGCGTATTCAGCTTAAAAATGAAGATCATAAAGTAGCAGACGGCATTTATGTAATCGGAACTTTAGCGGGCTGGAGAAGTCAATTGGCAATTGCTGCCGGAAGTGGTGCAGCTGTAGCAACAGACATTCTTACTTTATGGAACAACGGCACGCAAACTCACGCTCACGATAGTATTCGATAAAATTATTAAACCATATAAGTGATGTAAGTTCATATTATACTTTGCGTATAGATTAAATGAACTTACATCACTTATATGGTTTATTTTTTTGAGTGACTGTTTTTTTTTTTATTTAACAGAAACAATCTCTGTTACTTTGATATGGTTTTCTTCTTCGGTTTTCCATTTTTCTCCTTTTACAGATACCACATCTCCAATTTTTAGCTGTTTGTAGTTTTGAGGTCCTCCTACGTTTACAATACTAATTGTGGCGAAATATACCTCTTTAACATCTGTTGTAATTTTGGCTGTGTAACCATCTTTACCTGCTTCTATGCCATCAACTTTTCCTGAAACTATAGCATTCGTGTCGTTTTTCATAGTTCTGCAAGAGATTACAAAAGTCATTAGAAGCACTAGAAAGCTTATTCTTTTTAGGTTTTTCATATTTTAAAAATTTAAATGTGAGTAATCTCCAAGATTACGATATCTTTTTTTGCCACAGATTAAGAGGATTAAAAAAGATTATAATCTGTGTTAATCTTTTTAATCTGTGGCTCTATATTTTTAACCAAAGTTTATGCCAGCTGAACACAGCTTCCTGCTATAACTTTTAGATTTTTTCCTATTTTTTTCCAGACTCTTATATACTTGAAAACTCCATTAATCGGATTGCCATCATAAGCCCCTTTTAACGCGACAGTAACGGTAACTACAGCCGAATCGCCAATTATATTCACGATTTGATCTGAACCTTCCAAAGAATCAATTTTAATCTTTCCAGAACGGTATGTTTGTAAATCAAAATCTTTAGTGATGGTTTGTCCGTCGGGCATATTAAACAATAAATCATCATGAAGGATTGTTTCCAAAGCCATAACATCCGATTTTTTAATTGCAGTTAGGAGTTCGATTTCTGCATCAACAACGGTTTCTATTTTCATGATATAAGGATTGAAGTTATTTCTTCGGAGTCAGAATTGTTTTTATCATGGCATCTTCTTTTAAGATTACATCATAATAATACAATTCTCCAAACAACTGTCGCGCAAATTCAGCAGTGATATGACGGTTTACTAGCGCTTTTGTTTTGTCTAATTTCAAATCCAGACCCGTCATCAAAATGTAATTTTTAAATCTTTTGAAATAAAGATCTGAATTCTTCATTTTAGTCAAAAACGAATTGAAATTATCGCCTGCAAAAGCATTTCTGTTTTTGTCTAATTCTTCAAAGACAAAATGGCCAACGATTCCTGTTTGCAGCAAATAAGCAACATTTTCATTTCCGTGCTCTGCTTCCATTGGTACGAAAACATCTGGAACAATTCCGCCACCGCCGTATACTATTTTTCCTTTTGGAGTTTTGAATTTTAATGAATCAGCTACTTTTATACTATCTTTTGCATACAATTCTCCCGTTGCAATTCTCGACTCTGATTCTTTAAAATATTCTTCGTTACCTTTTTTATAAGGCTTTTGAATCGATCTTCCCGTTGGTGTATAATAGCGCGCCACAGTCAATCTCACAGCAGATCCGTCATTAAAGTCCATTTCACGTTGCACTAAACCTTTTCCAAAAGAACGGCGTCCAACAATCGTTCCGCGGTCATTATCTTGAATGGCTCCAGCTAAAATTTCGCTCGCAGAAGCACTATTTTCATTAATTAAAACATACACTTTTCCAGTTTCAAAACTTCCTGCTTTTGTAGCATACGTTTTTTCAGTAGAACCGTTTTTGCTTTTCGTGAAAACGATTAACTGTTTATCTTTCAAAAATTCATCTGCAATGGCAATCGCTTCTTCCATGTAACCGCCACCATTATCGCGAAGGTCAATTACAAGCGACTGAATTCCTTTTTGCTTTAATCTTGTTAAACCAGTTTTAAACTCATTAAAAGTGGATTCTGCAAAACGGTTTATTTTGATATAGCCAATATTATTTCCAAGAAGCATAGAAGCATCGACGCTTTTAATTGGAATAACATCTCTTTTGACTTTAAACTTTAATTTCTTTTGTTCAGATTTTCTAAAAACAGTCAATTCAATTTCTGAACCTTGAAGTCCTTTTAGTTTAGAAAACAAACTATCTGAAGGCAGTTTTCTGCCATATAATTTGGTTTTTCCTGCGAATAAAATTCGATCGCCAGATTTTATACCCGCTTTTGCTGAAGGTCCGTTTTCAACTGGTTTTATAATCGCAACCGAATCTTTATACATATAAAAATTGATTCCAATTCCGACGAAATCACCTTTCATACTCTCGGCAACCTCAGCTTGTTCACTTGGCGGAATATAAACAGAATGCGGATCTAATTTGGAAAGAATATTATCGACTGTAAGATTTACAATCGAATCGGTATTGACACTATCAACATATTCTGTATTGATAAAGTCAATGAGTTTATTGAGTTTGGTTTTTGAGTAATTTTTAGCCAAAAGCTGATCACTTGCGGGAGCATTCATCAAGCTTCCGGCAATGGTTCCAAGAGCAAAAGTAGCCCCTATGACTATTGGCAAATATTTTGGATTAAATTTCATTACTCTTCTAAAACAGGAATATGTTCTACCTCTACACCTGCTTTTATTAAAAATTGAATTCCTGAATCGTCACGATATCCATCTTTGTACACCACTCTTTTTATTCCAGACTGATGTATTAATTTGCTGCATTCCTTACATGGCGAAAGCGTGATATATAATGTCGCTCCTTCGCAAGATTGTGTAGATCTTGCCACTTTAAGAATCGCATTTGCTTCGGCATGCAAAACATCCCAACGCGTTAATCCGTTTTCGTCTTCGCAGCAATTTTCAAATCCAGACGGTGTTCCGTTGTAACCGTCAGAAATAATCATTCTATCTTTTACGATAATAGCGCCAACTTGTTTACGTTTACAGTAAGAAAGCAGGCTCCACTCTTTTGCAATTCGCAGATATGCTTTATCGTATTTATTCAGTTTTTTTACTTCCATTTAATTTATCTGTTCCAAATTGGGCTTTCAATAATCATCGGAATTACAACTCCAATAATAAAAGCCGACATTACAAGCGCCCAGTCACGTTTTGAAAAACGGAAAACTGTCTGCACTATATATGAAATTACCAGAACAACAAAAACTACTACTAGCTGAGCAGCTTCTATTCCTAAGGCAAACTCTCCTAAAGGCAACAATTTTGAAGTTGCAGAACCTCCTAAAATTGTTTTGAAATAATTAGAAAAACCTAGTCCGTGAATAATTCCAAAGAATAAAGTTATGAAAAATACTAGATTTACGCCATCATTTTTTGAGGTCTTTCCTGCCGTAAACAAATGATAAAGAGCTGTTACGAGAATTGTAATCGGAATCAGGAATTCTACAACATTTACTTTTATGGCAATAATGCCGTAAACAGAAAGAACTAAAGCCAAAGTATGGCCAATTGTAAAAAGCGAAACCAATAAAAAAATTCTTTTCCAGTCTTTAAAAAGATACGGAACAGTTAAGGCGATTAAAAAAAGAACGTGATCGTAAGCATTGATATCTAAAACGTGTTTTAATCCTATTTGAAAATAAATCCAAAATTGTGACATAGGTAATCTATAATTTAAATAATTAGGGGTTGTAAACTTACGATTAATTTTCAAACTTAAAGATTCAGGCTACTAAATCGTGCAATAAAAATAAGTTAAATTTTATGAGAATTTTAAAATCGATAATTTAAAAATTAGGCTATATTTGTTTAACAAAAACTTTACAATTATGTCATTTTCAGAATTATTTGATAGCGAATTCAAGCAAAGAAACAAAGGACACTTTTCTGCTATCGTTAGAGTAGCATTAGCTGATGGAGTTGTATATCCAGAAGAAAAAGCCTTTTTAGACAAACTCGCTTCTCGTTTAGAAATTACAGAATCGGAATACGAAGAAATTCTTAGCGATCCATTAAAATATCCGATCAATCCACCTTATTCATATGTTCAACGTTTAGAGCGTTTGTATGATTTGACAAGAATGGTTCATGTTGATCATCATCTTGAAGACAAACAAGAAGTATTATTGAAAAAAATAAGTGTTGCCCTAGGATTCACGCCAAGCAACGTAGATTACATTATTGCTAAAGCTTTATCATTAGTTGATAAAAAAGTAGATGCTGATACTTTTATCTACGAAATGCAGCACATGCATAAATAGTATTTTGTTTTAAATAAAAACGAATTTAAATAAACCCGATAATTGATTTTATCGGGTTTTATTTTTTTGCCGTTTATTTTGACTGAACAACATTTATACTCTCAAAATAATTCCCCGCTTGCAATACTATATTGAGAATTCTTTCTCTACCAGTTGTATTTTTACTCATTGTAATAATCAAAGTGTTTCCATTTTTCTTTTCTACCTCAAAAACATCATTTTTAAAGATAAAATTTTCAGCATACAAATTTACAGTTCCTTTATCGATTCTTACTTTATCTAACGCAAAATCATCTACCCACCATGTTTTATATTCTGCAGTAATTGTAACTGTATTGGCCTCTGCCGTAAAAAAAGCTTCTTTTTTGGAAAGCTTAATATCATCCTCAGATCGTCCAATTGGAGGATCAATATGCTCTTCTCTACTGCAGGCAACAAACAAAACTGAAAACATTCCCAACAGAATCATCAATAGTTTTTTCTTCATAATAATTTTACTTTTTAGGTTTTGATTAGTTTTAAGGCGCTTACAAAAAATTAATCCATAATTTCTCATAAACATTTGGTTCTTTTTAAAGATTGACAAAACTAAAAATGGTTGCGTCTTATTTTTTAGTTTTCAGTATTCAGTAACAGTCAACCGTTTTACGCTTAAACTTTTAAAATTTAACTCAAAACAAAACCCGACAGGTTTTTAAAACCTATCGGGCTTGATGTTTATAGTCAAAAACAACTTGGAACCTGAAACTTGAAACAAAAAAACTTTAATTCGCTTCAGCCATAAATTCTTCAGCTTTTTCTACCATATTATAACTTCCGCAGAAGAAAGGCACTCTTTGATGCAATTCAGTTGGCTGGATTTCCATAATTCTACCGAAACCGTCTGTTGCTTTTCCTCCTGCTTGTTCTGCCAAAAATGCCATCGGATTACATTCGTACAATAAACGTAATTTCCCTTTTGGTGCTTTTGAACTTGTTGGATAAATATAAATTCCGCCTTTAATCATATTTCGATGAAAATCGGCAACTAAACTTCCAATATATCTTGAAGTATAAGGTCTGTCTCCCTCTTCTCGCTGGCAGTATTTAATGTAATTTTTTACTCCCTGCGGAAAATGCACATAGTTTCCTTCGTTTACCGAATAAATATTTCCGTTTTCTGGAAATTTCATGTTTGGATGTGAAAGATAAAATGTACCAATCGCTGGATTTAACGTAAAACCATTTACGCCATGTCCAGTGGTGTAAACCAACATCGTTGAAGTTCCATAAATTACATAGCCTGCTGCAACTTGATTGATTCCCGGCTGTAAAAAATCCTCGCTAGTTACCGGAGTTCCTATTGGAGTTACTCTTCTGAAAACAGAAAAGATAGTTCCCACAGAAACATTCACATCAATGTTTGAAGATCCGTCAAGCGGATCCATTAAGATCACGTACTTATTATTATGACTGTTGTCGCTCCCCTGAACAGTAATAAAATCGTCGTTTTCTTCAGAAGCAATACCACAGACAATCTCACGGTTTATTAACGTCTGGATAAATACTTCGTTTGCATAGACATCTAATTTTTGCTGGTCTTCACCTTGAATATTCTGTTCGCCTGCCGCTCCCACAATATCTACTAAACCCGCTTGGTTTACTTTATGATTGACCACTTTTGCTGCCAATCGAATAGAGTTGATAATTCGCGAGAGTTCTCCCGACGAATACTGAAATGCTTTTTGGTTCTCAATAATAAACTCTCCCAGTGTTTTATTGCGTTCTTCCATTTCTAAATCGTTATAGTTTTATTTTTAAGTCACAAATATCGCTTATTTTGTGAGAATGATTTAAAAATTATGTTGTTAGTTTGCTACTATTGTATATTTGCTAATAATCTGCAAAAAGCACTAGCTAAAATGAAGCTTTTTTAGATATTAAATAGTTAAAAATAGGAATATATGAATATTAGAAAAGGAAATCCTGAAGATATGAAATCGGTGTTAGGGCTTATTCAGGAGCTGGCTATATTCGAAAAAGAACCTGATGCGGTTGTCATTACAGAAGAAGATTTAGTGCGTGACGGATTTGGTAAAAAACCATTATTTAATGTTTTTGTAGCGGAAATCGAAAATGAAGAAAAACAGAAAGAAATTGTTGGAATTGCGTTGTATTATTACCGCTATTCTACCTGGAAAGGAAAAACCATACACCTTGAAGATTTGATTGTTAAAGAAAAAATGCGAGGCACAGGTTTAGGCTCTGCTCTTTATGCTGAAATCATGAAACAAGGAAAAAGAGATAATGTTAGAAGAGTAGAATGGAATGTTTTAGATTGGAATACTCCAGCCGTAAAATTCTATGAAAATTCTGGAGCAAAAATCCTTGACACTTGGAGGGTAGTGCAAATGGATCAAGCTGGAATTAATTCGTTCTTAGAAAAATTATAAAAATATTATTCGTCAAGAATTCACGAATTTTTATTCGTAAAGATTAGAAAAAATAATTCGTGAATTCGTGGCGGAAAAAAAATCTAAAAATCTAAAATTAAAAATGAGAGTATTTAAATTTGGTGGTGCATCAGTAAAAGATGCAGATGGAATTAAAAACGTATATGACGTTTTACAAAAAGTGGGTTATGAAGACGTGATTTTGGTAGTTTCTGCGATGGGAAAAACTACAAATGCTCTCGAAGTTGTAATCAAGAATTACTTTGAAAAATCGACAGAATTAAATGCTTCTGTTCAAGAAATTAAAAAATATCACAATCAAATCTTATTGGATTTGTTTGAAGATGAAAGTCATGCGGTTTTTGCAGCTGTAAATGCTCAGTTTGACGAATTAGAATATTTCTTAGCTCACAATAAATCTCCAAACTACAACTTTGTTTACGATCAGGTTGTAAGTTTCGGTGAATTGATTTCGACTAATATCTTAAGTCACTATATGAATTTCAGAGGAATTCAGACGCAATGGCTTGACGTTCGTAATTTCATTAAAACCAATGCAAATTATAGAGATGCAGAAGTTGACTGGGAAACTACGCAACAAAACATCAGCAAAAATGTACCTAGAAAACAATTAAATATCACGCAAGGTTTCTTAGGTGCTGACGAAAACAATTTCACAACAACTCTTGGCCGTGAAGGTTCTGATTATACTGCCGGAATTTTTGCCTACTGCTTAAATGCAGAAAGCGTAACGATCTGGAAAGATGTTCCTGGAGTTATGAATGCCGATCCGCGTTATTTTGAAAATGCAAGTTTGTTAAACCAAATTTCATATCGTGAGGCTATCGAATTGGCGTTTTACGGAGCAACGGTTATTCACCCAAAAACATTACAGCCGTTACAGAAAAAAGAAATTCCGTTATACGTAAAATCTTTTATCAACCCGTTATTAAAAGGAACTTGCGTTTCTAAAGGAGTTGATTTGGAACCACAATATCCATGTTTTATCGTAAAAAGAGAACAGCTTTTAATTTCGCTTTCATCAATTGATTTCTCTTTCATTATGGAAGAAAACATTAGTGAGATTTTTGGTTTATTCCACGAATTTAAAATCAAAGTAAACTTGATTCAGAACTCTGCAATTAGTTTCTCTGTTTGCGTGGAAGATAAATTTGGAAATTTCCCAGAATTGAATGCTATTCTTTCTAAAAAATTCAAAGTAGAATACAGCGAAAATGTAACCTTATATACAATCCGTCACTTTACAGAAGAGGCAGCGCAGACTGTTGAAGCTAACAAAGAAGTTTTATTGAAACAAGTTAGCCGCGAAACGATGCAGATTGTCACTAAAGAATTAATCTAATATTGCTTTATAAAAGGTAATTATTTAATTCAAAAATTATTGAAAAGGCTTCACTTAATTGTGGAGCCTTTTTTATTTCGAAAGAATTTTCTTTATTTAATCAATTTTTGATTATATTTACTTTTCTTTCTAAAGAACTTAAAATGAGCAAAAAAGGCTTTTTATTAGTTTTCATTATTCTTGGTTTATTATACATTAGTATATCTTTAAGTCCATTGCTTGCAAAGGACATAAAAGACATTTCTTATTCAGATTTTAAATTGGTAATTGGTCCGTTTTTATCTACAGTTGGAATCCTTGTAACCTATACCCAACTTAAAAGAAGAAAAAATTAATTGCTACCTCGCCCTATTATTCTCCGACTGCTCAACTTCCGATTTTTTATAAGTCGTCTTTTTTGAATCTCCAAAGCTATACGTTGCAATTAATTTAAAATAATCAGTACTATAAGTTCGGTGATAATAAATCTGAGTTTGTCCGACATTATAATCGCCAGAAACCATAAACTTATGAAAGATGTCGTTTGCAGTAAAATTAAGTTTTAATGCATCTTTAAAAAAGTTTCTCTCTATTCCTAAAGTTACTGTCGAACGTCCGTTTTCGCTTCCTAATCCATAACTTCTATCGCTTAAATACCAGGCCAAAAGCTGCAGTCTAAAAAGATTAGGAATCGTAAATGTATTATTGGTATATAAATAAATCTGGGGTTTTACAGGACTAAATTCAAACTCATAATAATTGTCTACCGATTTCTGCCATGTAATGCTCGCAGTATTGACAGAATTCCACCATTTAACATTAAAAGACCTTGAAAGGGAAGTAAAAAAAGTATGTCCTTTTTCCAGATTCAGCGCTCTTAAAATATAGCTGTTTGGCGTATCTCCGCGCAAAGCTGCTGCTGAAATTGGATCAATTTTATAAGTGTAGCCAATTTTAAAATCGAACTTTTTGTACATCGTACCTATTTCAAAAGCGTGTGTTTTTTCTGGAAGCAGATTTGGATTTCCTTCAATCGTCGTAAAAGGATCCTGATAAATCACATACGGATTTAACGCTTGATATCTAGGTCTTGTAATTCTGGAAACATACGAAAAATGTCCCTTCCAATCTTCTGAAAGATTAAAATTTAAAAGCATGTTTGGGAAAAAATTGCCGTACGATTTCTCAAATTTCTGAATTCCGTTTGCATTTGTAAATAAATTATAACTGGTTCTCTCAGCTCTGGCACCAAGCGAAAAATTGACTTTTTCATTTAATGTCATAATATAATTAAAGTAAGCGGCAGCAATTTTTTCGTTGTATTCAAAATCACTCGAAAGCTCATCATCCAACTCAAAATCTATATTATCATTAGAAATCAAAAAATCTGTTCCTGAATTTATGGTGGCGTGGCTAAACTTTGCTCCTATTTCTAGTTTTGTTTTTTCATCTATTTTCTTCGAATAATCTGCTTGAATTGCAATTATATTGATTCGGCTTCCCACATTATTCTTTAAAAATCTTTCAGAATCTGTTTGTTCTACCAAACTGCTTTCTTCAATAAAATCTCTTATGGTTTGATTGTAATTTGAAAATTGCGATCCAATAAATAATGAAGAACCTTTAGCTGTTGTCCAATTATAATTCAAATTGATGAACTGATTCAACAAAACATCATTTCGGTCAACATCTGTGGCGTAAAAACTCTTTCCTGAATTATTGGTTATTGAATTTCTACTTTCTGTAATTCCACCCAAATCATTCACATTTCCGCTATAAGCCAATGAAATATAATTATTTGGAGAAAAACTATACTGAAGTCCGAATCCGAAATTTGAATAATTATTGAATCTTCTTTTCCAATCCGTTGTCAATTCAGATTTCATAAAGTCGTCAGGATTTGGGCGAGTTCTTGTGGTGTAAAGTAACTCGCGGTTTCTTCCTAATTGCAAACCGTAATTGGTTACAAAAGAGAATTTTCCTTTAGAATAATTAAAATCCAAAAGCGTGTTATAAAGTGTTCCGCCAAATTTAGAAATCGTTACATGCTGATTGACAGAGCCCATTATGTCGCTATCCATATTTCGCTTGGTTATAATATTGATTACTGCTTTTCCTTCGGCATCGTATCTGGAAGAAGGATTAGAAATGACTTCAATTTTATGAATCTGCGAAACGGGAATTGCGGCAAAACGTTCGTAATTAATCAGAACTCCGTTAAGATAAATAATCGCTTCGCCTTTTCCGACAACGCTTATTTCTCCGTCAGCAACCACAACATTTGGCACTCTTCCAAGCAATTCGCTTACCGTACTGCTGGTTGCGAGGACAGTTCCGTTTACATTGACATCAATGTTTCCGTTGGCTCCATATTTTAATAATGAAGCTTGTCTTTTTATAATCAGTTCATTTAACTCATTGTGCTCTTTCTCTTTAATAAGCACAGTGTCTTGAGCGGACTTTAATGGCTTTTTTCCGAGGATTACATCATCGCTATAATAACTTTTGTCTTTAACATTTTTTATGCGTTGCGCTTTTATTTCCATTGATAAAAAAGCAAGGAAAAAAATAGAAATGATAACCAATTTTAGAAATCTCATAAACTTTAACGATTAGCAGTTTGACTTTTATTTAGAACAAAAGTCATCTGAAAATCAATAAATGAGATTCCAAAAAACGAAATCAGGAGTACGGATTTATAAATTAATACTCCTATTTACGATTGCAAAGCCTGAATCTGATAGTTAAGCGGAGTGGTTCCTTTATGTTTTTTGAACGCCGTGAAGAAGGTAGATTTAGAATTAAAACCAACATCGTAACCAATGGATTCTAACGTTAATTTATCTGAAGAAGTGATAATTTTACAAGCTTCGTTAATCCTGAATTCGTTTACATAACTTGTAAAATTCTTTCCCAAATTATTATTCAGAAACTGCGATAATTGATGGCTTGAAACATTAATTTCTTGTGACAAATCTTGAAGCGTAAGATTCGGATTTTTATATAAACTTTTTTCAGACATAACCTTTTCCAGTTTTTCTGACCACATTATTGCATCCGCTGATTCTATTTTTTTATTCGAAATCTTTCCATTCAATAAAAATAAATCGTCTGTTTTTTTTCTATACAAAAGAATTGAAATTCCTAAATATAAAATGAATGAAAAAACTACTGCCCCACTTATATAAGTTGCAGCAGAAGCTCCCATAATTGCCAAGAAGTAAAACAGGAATAATAAACAGTTTCCAAAATAGAGCATTGAAAACCACATTTCGGCAGGAGTAGTTTTTTCTTTTCGGCTGAGGATGTTTTTCAAAACACTACGAAGTGCAAAACCAGCAGAAACAATGTAAACCAACCATTGAAAATAAATGATTCTTATAAAAATGCCATTCCAAAGTTTTGGATATACTTCGTACGGATACAAAATGCCAACGACAACAATTAAAGTTCCCCAAAAAGTCAATATAAATTTCCATAGTTTGGGCATTATCTGAACTTCGTCAACTGCCGATTTGATAAAATAATACAAACAAGGTCCAATGAAAAAACAAGCTGTAAGTCCAAATTGCAAGTACATTCTTGGCAATTCGGGATGAAAATAAACAAATACAGATTTTGCAATTCGGATGCTTAGCGCAAACAAAAGCGCGCCCAGAAAATAATTCGTCAAGTATTTTTTCTTGGTAAAAAAGAAAAAATAAACTCCGAGAATAATTCCGTTGAAAGCTCCTAAAGCACTAAAAAAGAATAGAAGTTCTTTGCTAGTATCCATAATTTAAGTTAGTTATATCCTAAACAAAGCTAAAAAAAAGATTGGCTTAACATGAGATTTTTTCTGCGAATATTTTTTATTCTCCAATTTTAAAAACCTCAGAACTACTTCATTTTTCAATAAATAAAAGCCTCGTAATTTCTTGATTATAAATACTACTTTTGACTTTTTAGAGTTAGAGTATTTATGTTGAAAAAATTACTGTTTTTGACGGTTTTCTTCTGGTTTTCTGCGCTTCAGGCTCAGGAAACTGAATCACTGTACAAAACCAAAAAAGTCATCGTTTCAAAAGATACCATTCGGCTTGAAAAAATGTCCATCAACTCTGGATTTTTTCAGATTCTGAACACTAAAAACGAACCTATCGATTCGGCTTTTTATAAGGTTGATTTTCAAAAAGGATATTTGCTTTTAAATGAAAATTTTCAATCGGTTTCAGATACTTTAATTGTAAATTATCTTAATTATCCAGATCTCTTGACTAGAGAATACAGTTTGTACAAATCGGATCAAATTGTAAACGGTGATATTGGAACAGATAAACTATATAGAATAGACAATAACTCAAATGCCAAAAAAGCAACTCCTTTTGACGGACTTGAAACTTCCGGAAGTATTACTCGTGGCGTTACGGTTGGTAATAATCAAAGTACGGTTTTAAACTCCAATTTAGATTTACAGATTACAGGAAAACTTTCAGAGAAAGTAAGTTTAAGGGCTTCGCTTCAGGACAATAATATTCCGCTGCAAGATGGAGGCTATTCGCAGAAACTCGATCAGTTTGATAATATTTTCATAGAACTTTTTAGCGATGACTGGAACATTCGCGCCGGCGATGTATTTTTAGAAAACAGAAAAACTCAATTTTTAGGCTTTAATAAAAAGGTTCAGGGACTTTCTGCCAACTTTGATTTTGATACCGATAAAAGTAAAACCAATGTTTTTGCTTCGGTTGCTTTTGTAAAAGGACAATATGCCAAAAGTACTTTTACAGGTCAGGAAGGCAATCAAGGTCCGTACAAACTAAAAGGCCAGAATGGCGAATTGTATGTTCTCGTTATTTCGGGTTCAGAACGTGTTTATGTAAATGGTGTTTTGCTAAAACGTGGTGAAAACAATGATTATGTGATTGACTACAATGCAGGAGAAATTGTCTTCACTTCCCTTTTTACCATCACGTCAGAAATGCGTATTAATGTCGAATACCAATACTCTGAAAGAAATTATAATCGTCTCGTAACATACGCAGGTGCAACGCACGAAAATAAAAATTGGAGTTTTGGCGGATATATTTATTCTGAAAATGATATGAAAAATCAGCCTTTGCAGCAAAATCTTTCTCCAGAACAAATTCAGATTTTAAGTCAGGCGGGCGATGATGTGAATTTGATGAAAGCGCCTTCTGCCTATGAAGATACTTATGCCGAGAATAAAATTTTGTACAAAAAAATATTGGTCAATTCGGTTGAAGCTTATGAATATTCGAATAATCCTGCCGATGTTTTGTACAATGTAAGATTTAGCCAAGTTGGGGCAAATGCTGGAAATTATATCATTCAAAACAATAATTCTGTTGAACGAATTTATCAATATGTAGAACCAGTTAACGGAATCCTGCAAGGAAATTACGAGCCAATCGTTCAGCTTGTCGCACCAATGAAACTTCAGGTGGCGACTTTTTTAGGAAAATATAATCCGAATGAAAAAACTCTGGTTGATTTTGAATTGGCTGTTAGCAATAATGACCAAAATTTATTTTCTGGAATTGATGATGCTAATAATCAAGGAGTCGCTTTTAAAACCAATCTTAAAAAACGTCTTTTTTCTAGAAGCTGGAATTTAGACGCTTTCGCAAATTATCAATTTGTACAGCAAAATTTTAAATCGGTGGAACGTTTGTATAATATTGAATTTAATCGCGATTGGAATTTAACGGGAACTCTTTATGGAAATCAGAGTCTTTTGGTTACGGGTTTGAATTTTGATTTATTTTCGAAAAAAGAAACTTCAAATATTGGTTTGCTAACCTATCAATTTGAGAAATTAGATTACAGCGAAAGCTATTCTGGAGCAAGACATACAACAAACGCTTTATTCAAATTGAAAAATTGGACTATTGAAAATAATGGAAGTTTCCTAAATTCTGATGAGATAGCTTCGACTTCAAAATTCATTAGAAACCAAAGCAGAACCAAATATCATTTTGGAAAGAATTGGGTTGGAGGAACTATGCAGTTGGAGGATAATCAGCAAAAAGATAAAATTACCGATCAGTTTTCGGCTTTAAGCCAAAGATTTTCAGAATATGGTGTATTTACAGGACGTGGCGACAGCACTAAAGTTTTTGTTGAAGTTGGTTTTCTTCAAAGACGAAATGATAGTTTGCAAAACGGATTATTACAGCACGTCAATAATTCGCAGACGTATTATTTAAAATCAAAATTAATTCAAAACAAAACAACCGATTTGGCGGTTTATGCGAGTTATCGAAATTTAGATTTTACAGACAAATCGAGACAGAACGAACCTTCATTAAATTCGAGAATTTTGTACAACGATCGTTTTTTTAATCAGTTCATGCAGATTGGAACAGCTTACGAAACCAGTTCGGGAACTATTGCTCAACAAGAATTTACATATGTAGAAGTGCCAACAGGTCAAGGAGTTTACACTTGGAATGATTATAATGGCAACGGAATTCAGGAATTGGAAGAGTTTGAAGTTGCCGTTTATCAAGATCAAGCGCGTTATGTCAGAGTCTTTTTGCCGAATCGGATTTATATAAAAACCAATCAAAACAAGTTTTCACAATCATTAACTTTGAATCCGTTGCAATGGCAAAATGAAAAAGGATTTAAAAAACTGCTGTCTTATTTTTATAATCAGACCTCATTTATAATGGATCGAAAGGTAAAAAGCGAGGGCGGAAAACTAGAACTTAATCCGTTTAATTCATCTGAAGACAATATTTTGGGTTTAAATTCGAGTTTCAGAAATAGTTTATTTTACAACCGAGGCAAACAGAAACATTCGGTTACGTATTCTTATCTTATAAATAAAGGTAAAATTCTGCTTTCTGTTGGTTCGCAGCATGTGCAGAATTATTCGCATCAAATTCAATACACCCATTTATACCAAAATAGCTGGCTATTTAATTTCTTCACCAAAACCATAAAAACCGATTTGGTTTCTAAAGATTTCGCGGAGAAAAATTATGATATTCAAGGCTGGCAGCTGGCACCAAAAGTCAGTTATTTATTTTCTAAAAACACCAAATTGGATTTCTTTTATGAACTTCAAAACAAAAAAAACCAAATTGGGAATCTTGAAACTTTAGACCAAAACAGAATCGGAACTTCTTTTTCTTATGCAGGCGAAAAGAAAGTTACGGTTAATGGAGAATTTTCTTTTTATGAAAATAAATTTAATGGAAATGAATTTTCGTCAGTCGGTTTTCAGATGCTCGAAGGACTTCAGGCGGGATCAAATTTGGTTTGGAAACTGCTTCTGCAAAAGAACATTACGTCTTTTCTCGATATTAATTTAAATTATCAGGGAAGAAAAAGCGAAACAGGAAATACAATTCACACAGGAAATGTGCAGCTTCGTGCATATTTTTAATGTAACACGAAAAAGATGACAATAAATTGCTTAATTTTAATTGAAATTTAAACTTTTAGCCTTATGAAAAAATTAGTATTATTATGTTTAATGGTGGTTTTCTCTTCTAATTTTTACGCACAGGAAACAACTGCAAAAACTACGAAAAGTAAAACAGAAGCTTCGGCAAAAAAAGCTAAAGCAAGCGCAGACAAAGCTTCGGCTGACGCAAAAAAAGAAGCTGCAAAATCTAAAAAAGCTGCAGATGACGCAAAAACTGCTTCAACAAAAGCCAAAAAAGAATCTGCTGACGCAGCTAAAAAGACTGCAGACAAACAAACATCTAAAGCTAAAGCTGATGCCAAAAAAGCTACTGTAGAATCTGACAAAGCAAAAAGTACCGCTGACAAAGCAAAAAGCTCTGCCGACAAAGCAAAAGCTGACGCAAAGAAAACAACTGCAAAAGCTGACGCTACTAAGAAAGATGCCACAGCTGCTAAAAAATCGGCAACAAAAACTTTAAAAGAAACTAACGAAAAAGCGCCATCTGTACCAGATAAAGTTACTGGCGAGTACAATGGCAAAAAAGTATATACTGGACCAAGAGGCGGTAAATACTACATTAACAAAAATGGAAATAAAACGTATATTCAGGATTAAATAAAGGTGCTGAGGGACTAAGGTTCTGAGGTGCTAAGGTTTTAATACGAAATTTTAAAGAAGCTGTCCTTTTGGACAGCTTCTTCTTTTTGTAAGCTTTGAAAAAGCGAAATATTTATAGTTAAAAATATTTTTACAATATAAAGCTCCAGTGGAGCGACATATTTTATTGCGAAAAATTATATGTCGCTCCGCTGGAGCTCTTTGTCTTTTCGCAATAGATTTCTATAGATATGTTACCCCGCTGGGGCTTTTTAATATGTTTGTAAAATCTTTTTTTAGGTAAGCTTCGGAGAAGCGAAATGTTTATAGCCAAGGATGTTTTTTGCAATCTAAAGCTCCGGAGGAGCGACATATTTTTTTATTTGTCTTATTGGAATTCTATAAATATTTTACCCACTGAGGCTTGCTCGTAAAAAAAATTATAAATATTCTTTTAACTCAAAATGACTGTATTTTTGAGATAACTTCTTTTTATTCAAACCAACAAACCTTAGTCCCTCAGCTCCTCAGAACCTTAAGTTAATAATTTAGTAATACCTTCGAAATAACATAGAAAACATATTTGTCTATCTTCGTTTTTAAAACGTGTTAAAAATGAGCATAGATTATTCTGCGAATAAAACTATTTTAGTGGCTCCATTAAATTGGGGACTTGGACATGCTACTCGATGCATTCCGATTATCAAAGCGCTTCAAGAGAATAATTTTATTCCGATTATTGCTTCTGATGGAGTTGCTCTGGCTTTATTACGAAAAGAATTTCCTTATATACAGACTTTAGAACTGCCTTCTTATCATATTGAATATGCTAAAAATGGTAAAAACTTTAAATGGAAGCTGATTAAAAATCTTCCGAAAATGATTACTGCTATTTTGGATGAGAAAAAAATGGTGAATCATTGGATCAAAAAACATGGCATTGACGGTATAATTTCAGATAATAGATTGGGAGTTATCAGTAAAAAAGTGCCTTCTGTTTTTATTACACACCAGTTGAATGTAATGACAGGAAACACAACGTGGTTTACCAGCAAATGCCATCAGCATTTTATTAAAAAATACAATGAGTGTTGGGTTCCTGACACTAACGAAAAAATAAACCTAACTGGAGATTTAGGCCATTTAAAAAATAACGAGCTGAATCTAAAATACATCGGCCCATTGAGTCGCATGAAAAAGAAGGATACCCCAAAGGTATTTGATCTCATGATTATATTGTCTGGCCCGGAACCGCAGCGTACTTTCTTGGACGAAAAACTGCAGAAAGAAGCGGCAAAATATCCTGGAAAAGTAGTTTTTGTACAAGGAAAAGTAGAAAAATCGCAGGAAAAATGGCAGGCTGGAAATGTTACCTATTATAATTTCATGAACTCCAAACAGCTTGAACAGACTTTTAACGAAAGTGAGTTTGTATTGTGCCGTTCGGGTTATACCACTGTTATGGATTTGGCAAAGTTGGGCAAAAAAGCCTTTTTTATTCCAACACCAGGACAATATGAGCAGGAATATCTCGCAGTAAAACTTCAGGAAGAAAATCTTGTGCCTTATGCCATGCAAGACGACTTCACTCTTGAAGATTTATCAAAAGTAAAATCGTTTAAAGGATTATCTCAATTTGAAAATAATATTGATTGGGATTCACTATTTAAAGTTTTCGAAGACAAAATTGCGTAATTGAACGCGGATAAAACGGATTTTATCTATTGTTTCTTCCTATAAAAAAACCTCCAGCTAAAGCTGGAGGTAATTGAATTTTTTCTCAAATATAAATCAGTTTTTATCCGCGTCTTTGCAAAAGCAAATCCGTTTTATCTGCGTACTGATTTTAGAAGTTAAACTGCACTTGCAATCTTAGAACATTTCCTTGCTGTCTGTTTATTGGCAGTGCGCTATCTTCAAAAGTTCGGTCGGCTACTACGTATTCTGCAGTAAGTTCGAAAGCTTTAATCGGCTGCCATTCTACACCAAATTCATAATCTCTAACTATATAACTTCTTGCATCTTTCTCATATTTTTTTCCTCCATCATAATATTGGAATTTGGCGAAAGGATAAATACGTTGCTTTTTTAGATCCCATTTATAGTTTAATAAAACGTAACCTCCGTTCAAATCGGTTTGGTCAATTCTATTTGTTGCTGGATTATATCGAGGCCCAGTTCCGATATTGTATTCAGTTTGGATTCCGAAAGGTCTTGGGTATAAAACAAAAGTTGCTCCAACTCGCTGATCTTTTACATATTGAGGATCGTTAACCGTAACTCCCGGTGAAACTTCTCCAGTAAAAGCCCATTTTCCAGTGTAAGCCTGAATTCCAGGTTCTATAATCTGACTTCCAATAACAAAAGGATAAGTTACTCTCCCGACAACATTTAAGTCTCTATTTCCATCCAATTTGTTTGCAATTTGACCGTTGTAAACACCAAGCGCAAAAACACCAAAATCTCCAGAACCTTTGTAACCGTCTTTAACGAGCATTTCAAAACGTTGTCTGATTTCGGCTGGAGCCCAATAAAAGAATATTCCCAAATCACGCTCATTTAAAATTGAAGAGTTAATCGCATCAGCACGGTCTAAAGTTAAACGCTGCGAACTTGACTGCATGTTTTCAAATCCGTATGGAATTTTACTCTGTCCAACACGTACTCGATATTCTTTTTTCTTATCGAAAGAAAGATCAAAATACAAGTCACGAATCTGTACGAAGTTATTAATTCCGCTTGACGGCGAACTTGCAAAATCAGGCTGAAAGTAGAAAAATACATTTGGATGAACTTGTCCAGAAAACACTAAACGAGCACGACGAATAAAAAGCCCGTTGTTTGCTTTTGCATCTGGAGCCGTAGAAGTTGTTCCCCAAGATCTATCACATTGCTCGCAAGAAACTTTATCGTTTGTAGAAAGTAGGCCATTGTACCTAATTTGTGCATAACCTCTTAAAGAGATTCTATCGTACCAATGTTCCTCAACTCCTCCTCCAGATTTAGTTTCCGGAAGTTTTGCTTTGTTTATAGAATCTAAAATACGCATTACCTCGTTTTTTACATCCTGTTTATTCAGCTCTTGCTTATTTGTTTCTTGTGCATTGGCCGCACAAGTTAGCAGTAATAAAACGGCTAATAGTTTTCTTTTTATCATTAGTTCTGTAATTCCCTTAATTTCAGGATGCAAAGATGGAGCACCTATGTTAAGAAATCATTAACCAGATGTTACTATAATAAAAATTTAATGTTATGACCTAAACTGAAATGTTTATTTATTGTTAAACACCTTTGTTTTAGGGCTTTCAGCAAAACTGACGTTACGATTTTTTAACGTCAGTTTTTGTTATTTTATTTGCTTTTTCGAGTGTAAAAGAGAATTCAGAGCCAATTCCGAACTCACTTTCTACATAAACTTTCTCTTTATGTGCTTCAATAATATGCTTTACAATTGCCAATCCTAAACCAGAACCACCTTCTGATCTTGTTCCGCTTTTATCCACTCGATAGAAACGCTCAAAAAGTCTTGGAATATTTTGTTTTTCAACACCTTCTCCGTTATCGCTAATACGAATTAAAACTTTTTTCTTGGTTAAATTTACGACGCCAACTTCAGTCAGACCGCCTTCTTTTCCGTACTTAATAGAATTCACAATCAGATTCTCGAGCACTTGCTGAATTCTGTCCTGATCCCCTCTAATCATTACTGACTGAACATTTTTGCTTTCAAAAGCCAATTTAATTTTCTTTTTATCAGCTTTCATTTCAAGCAACTCAAAAACGTTTTGAATTAATTCGACAATATCAAAATCAGTCATGTTTAGATCTAAATCGCCCGATTCTAATTTGGTAATCATATCCAAATCTTCTACAATATAGATAAGACGCTCTACACCTTTTTCGGCGCGTTTTAAATATTTTTTTCTAATATTTTTATCGTCCATTGCGCCATCAAGCAAAGTCGAAACATAACCTTGAACGGTAAAGAGAGGCGTTTTCAATTCGTGCGAAACGTTTCCTAAAAATTCTCTTCTATATTGCTCACGAATTTCAAGCATTTCGATTTCTAGTTTTTTATCGGTTGCAAACTTTTTCACTTCACGTGAAAGCGTTTCCATATCGGTATTAATCGGCTGATTGATTAATGTTGTTGATTCTAACAACGAAACCTCATCGTAAATTTTCTTTACTCTTCTATAAATAAATCGTTCTACACGATATTGCAAAACCAAAAAAGAGAAAATATAGACTGCAATTATAAAAATTATTCCAAACGCAACTTGATGTTTTAATTGATTTTTATAAAATAATGACATTAACATCAGTACAAATGCCGTTGTAAAGAGACTGATATACAATGCCGATTTTATGGCAAACTTGTATGTTTTTTTAAAATTAATCTTCATTGAAAAAATTGAACCATTAAGAAATTAAGAAAATTAAGTTTTGCTTTTAAATTATTTTCTTTTGAATAAACCAGAAAACAAAAAAGGAATAACTCAAAAACCATATAAGAAAATGAAGATTGTACAACTTCAATTCTTATATGGTTTAAATGTATTGAATATTTTTAAAAAAATTTGAAAGGGTTTAAATCTTAGCAACTTAGTATCTTAAAAATCTAAACTTCAAATTTGTAACCAACACCTTTTATGGTTTTAAAAAGATCTTCGCCTATTTTTTCGCGCAGTTTTCTGATGTGAACATCGATTGTTCTACCTCCAACTACAACTTCGTTACCCCAAACTTTATCCAAGATTTCGTCTCTTTTGAAAACTTTCCCAGGTTTTGAAGCTAATAAATAAAATAATTCGAATTCTTTTCTTGGCAAGGCAATTTCTACATTGCCTTTTATGATTTTGTATTCCTCACGGTTAATTTCGATTCCGCCTACATTTAAAGTATCTGTAACAACTTCTTGTTCTTTTAACCTTCTTAACAGCGCCTTTACTTTTGAGACCAATAATTTTGGTTTAATTGGTTTTGTAATATAGTCGTCGGCACCGGCATCAAAACCAGCTACTTGAGAATAATCTTCGCTTCTTGCTGTAAGGAATGTTATGATAACATTATTTAATTCTGGAATTTTTCTAATATGCTCGCAAGCCTCCATTCCGTCCATTTCTGCCATCATTACGTCCATAATGATTAGTTCTGGCAGCTCTTTCTGTGCTTTTGCTATAGCATCTTTTCCGTTAGAAGCTGTAACAATCTGGTAGCCTTCCTGAGCAAGGTTATAGCCAACGATTTCTAAGATATCTGGTTCGTCGTCAACTAATAAAATCTTAGTTTGTGTTTTTTTCATAAATAGCAAAAATTGAGATTTTTATATCGAAACTTCTTCATTAAACATTCGATATTTCTTATTTCACAGGGTAAATATACTAACAAAAGAACCTTTAAAAAATGGTGTTAACCGTAATTTAATCTCGTAACAATTTGATAATCTTAACAACACAAAAACATAACAAGTCGGTAACATGGACTTCACAGAGCGGTTCTTTCTTTGCACAAAAATAATAAGACACAAACACAACACTGAAAAAAATGAAATTCAATTTAAGATTTCTCTTTATTGCATTATTTATCTGTACGATCTCGATCGCGCAAAACAAAGGTACGATTTCTGGAGTTCTAACCGACAAGGACATGAACAACGAAGCGCTGCCATTTGCTAATGTTTTAGTTAAAGGTACAAATATTAGCGTAAATACCGACGTAGATGGAAAATATTCCTTAAGCGTAAATCCTGGAAATTATACTTTAATCTTTAGTTTTTTAGGATATGAATCTGTTGAAGCTCCAGTAGCTGTAAAAGCAAACGAGACTGTAACGATTAACAAAGGACTTTCTTCTGGAAGTTATACTCTTAAAGATGTAGTTGTAAAATCAACTGCTAACAAAGAAAAAGAAACTGCTTTACTTTTAGATCAAAAAAATGCTGTGGTAATCAAGCAAAGTATTGGTGCACAGGAAATGTCTCGAAAAGGTGTAAGCGATGTTGAAGAGGGTTTGACAAAAGTAACTGGAATCTCAAAAGTAGGTTCAAGAGGGATATTTGTACGTGGTCTTGAAGATCGTTACAATAACTTATTGATTAATGATCTTGCCGCTCCATCAAACAGCCCATATTCAAAAATCGTTCCGCTAGATTTATTTCCAACGAACATTGTAGGAGTAATTGATGTTTACAAAACTTTCAATCCAAATATTTACGGAGATTTTGCTGGAGGAACTTTCAATATCCAAACTTCAAAACCAACGAAAGATATCACTAAAATAAATATTGGAGCAGGATACACAACTGGAAACAGCTTCAAGGATTTCTTGCTTTCTGGAGATGCAGATACTGCTGCTGGTTTCTTCGGATTTAATGGTAAAGACAGAGAATTGCCAAGTTTCTTAGGTGAAACTGCTGGAAGAACAACTTTCACAAAAGATCAGGCATTAAACTCTGTAAGCGGAGACAAAGGTTTTAACGTAAGCAAAAGCAAAAGCCCTCTTAACTCAAGCTTCAATTTTCTGCATGCTGAAAAATTTGACTTAAGCGACAACCGTAACATTTCCTATTTATTATCTCTTAATTTTGATAATAGCTATGCAGTTAGAGAAGGTGTTAATAGAACATTGCAAACACTTGGTGATAAATATAACAATGACTTCATCAACACTGAATACCGTTTCAAAACTAGCACTTCTGCTTTAGTTGGTGTAAATTATTCAGCTGAACGATATAAATTATCTTTCAACACTTTATACTTAAAAACCACATTAAACTCAATCTTAGATCAATACGGGGTTTTAAGCAATAATGGTATCACGAATAACTTTATCCGTACGAATCAATTAGACAAAACGGATTATTTAAATGCTCAATTATTAGGTGAATACAATTTGACAGAAGATAAAAACCAAACTTTAAAAGGTGGTGTATCTTATGCAAATACTAAATACGGTCAGCCAGACAGAAAATTCTATACTGGTACTCAGGAAGCAGATAACCAAATCAACACTTCTTACGGAGGTAACAACTTCTTACGTCAATATTTAACTGTAGACGGAAATGTATTTGTTTCTGGATTATTAGAATACAATTTGAAATTCGGAAAAGACAAACAAAACAAATTGACTGTTGGTTATAACGGAAATGCATCTAAAATGGAATCTTCTTACCGTTTTGTATCAAGTTATGGTGGTACTTTTTCATCAAACGATATCAACAATATCGATTCGAAAATTACAACTGACATTAACAACAACGTAGTTGCTTTTGCTGAAAGTTCAAACACAACTTATAAAGTAAAACTTAATGAAAGCGCAAATGCAGGATACGCAAACTTATTCTGGAAATTTGCTGACAAGTTTGAACTTAACGGAGGTGTAAGAGTTGAAAACACAATTAAAGAAACATACTTCAGAACTTTAGGTTCTTTTGATGATCCATTCAAAAAGAAAACATACAACAATCTTTATGTTTTGCCTTCTGTAAACTTGAAATACCTAATGACAGAAACGTCTAATATTCGTTTCGCTGCAAGTAAAACATATACAAAACCAGTTGTAATGGAATCTTTCCCTATCTCATATATCAATGCAGATAACACTTCAACACAAGGTAACTCATTATTAAAAAACAGTGACAACTATAATGTTGACTTGAAATACGAATTGTTCCCAACTGCTAAAGAAATGATCACTTTTGGAATATTTGGAAAATATATTGACAATCCAATTGAAAGAACCTTTATTGCAAACGCTACATCGGGAACAGTAACTACTTTCTTAAATTCTGACAATGCAACTTTGTACGGAGCAGAAGTTGAATTCCTTTTAGGATTAAACAGAATTAGCGAAAATCTTGAGCATTTCTCTTTCGGATTAAATGCCTCATTAATGTCTACGAAAGTAAATGTTGCAAAAACTTACGAATCTCAGGATGAGGACGGAAATGTAACGGTTAAAAATTCAATCGAAACACATAGCTCTAGATCATTGCAAGGTGCATCAGATTGGTTAGTAAACTCAGATTTGAAATATGAATTCAATTTAGGCAAAGACTGGACAAACACGATGTCTCTTGTTTATGGAGTATTTGGAAAAAGAATTTATGCAGTAGGAACAAACGGTCAGGATAATACTTACGAATTGCCTGTATCTCAATTAGATTTTGTTTGGGGAAGTAAAATCTCAGAACATTTTGATGTGAAATTTACAGCAGACAACTTATTAAACCCTGCAAGACAATTAGAATTTGGAAATAACGGAACTGTAAAAGTTGATGAGCCATCTTTATTAGCAAACAGCTACAAAAAAGGCGTTGGATTCTCAGTAAAACTTGGTTATACTTTTTAATGTTAATAATAAAGATATCAAAAGCCCCAGAAATTCTGGGGCTTTTTTTATGGCAGCAATTTGCATAAACCCACTTAACATTCCCTTCACATTTTGGTCAATTTTTGATAACCGTAATGTAATACTCAGATAACACCCTAAAAAGATTAACCTCATAATTTTGACAAAAATAAAAACGAATAATACAACACAAAACTATGAAAACTAAAATTCTTGCTTTAGCACTTGCTACAGGTTTATTTTTTAATTCTTGCTCAAGCAGCGACGATCCGACTCCTGCACCGACACCTGCTACAGGAGAAATTACAGGTCCTATCACTGCAAACAAAACTTATGCTTACGGAAACTACACATTAAAAGGAATTGTAAAAATTAATTCTGGTGTAACTGTAACTTTTGATGCAGGATCTACAATCACTATAGACAAAGCTACTGGAGACAACGCTTTAGTTGTTTTAAACGGAGGAAAACTTATCATCAACGGAACTGCTGACAAACCAGTTGTTTTTACAGAAAAATCTAAAGTTCCTGGTTCTTGGGGAGGTATCATCATGTACGGTGATGCACCTGCAAAAGTTGCTGGAGGAGGAACTTCTTCTACTTCAGAAGATGGAAACAATATTTCTTACGGAGGATCTAACGCAACTCACAATGGTGGTTCATTAAACTACGTAAGAGTTGAGTACGCTGGTTCTAAATTAGCTGACGGAACAAAAGAAAACAACGCTTTCACATTCTACTCTGTAGGTTCTGGAACAACTTTAGATCACTTAGTAGCTTACAAAGGTGCTGACGACGGATTCGAATTCTTCGGAGGAACTGTAAGTATGACAAACGCTATCTCTTATGGTAACTATGATGACGCTTTTGACTGGCAAGATGGATGGCAAGGTACTGCTAATACAAACTGGTATGCTTACCAAACTGGAAAAGGAAACTACGGAATGGAAATCGAAGCATCTGCTAATGACAATTCTTTCGGACCAAAAGTTACTAACATTACTTTAAAAAGAGAAGCTGGAAACGTTCCTGAAGTTGGTGATAACCAAGTTGATGCTTTCCAATTCAAAAGAGAAGGTAACGGAGAATACAGCAACATCATTGTTGATGGTTATGGAAACTTCACAACCGGAGCTACAACTTACCAAGGTTCAGTAGTTAGCATCTTAGACGCAGCTACTAACACACACCAAGTAAATACATCTAAAATTAAAATTTTAAATGTAAAAATTTCTAACACAACAAATGTAACTCCAATTGCAGGCGCTGCTGGTTTTACAGTTGCTTTCCCTACAGGAACTTTTACAACAAGCACTACAGCTACTGGAGCTTCATTAGCAGCAGGAGCTTGGGCTTCAGTTGATGGAGCTAGCTTAATCAAATAAGAATAGCCTTATACAATGTTAAAAACATCCTAAATATTTAGGATGTTTTTTTTTGGCGTCATTTTTGTAATTTTTTTTGTATATTTACGGTAATCAAATACATGCGATGGCAAAAAACTACTTTTATATTACTTTCTTATTGGCATTTTTCTTTACTCTAAGCGTTTCGGCGCAAGATAATAAGCAATTACCAAAACCTCAAGAATCTACTTCTATTGAGGGTCTAAGCTTGTATCCTAACCCAGTTACAAATGGAAAAGTGTACATATCATCTAAAAACGATTTAGAGAAAGAAATTATTGTGTTTGATCTTTTAGGCAAAAAAGTATTGCAAGCACATTTAGTATCAAAAGAACTAAGTGTTTCAGAACTGCCTCCAGGTGTTTACATCATCAAAATAAGCGAACAAAACGCATCGGCAACACGAAAACTCATTATAAGATAAAGCTCCTTTGGAGCTTTTTTAGTTTTCAGTCACAGTCACAGTTTTCAGTTTATATGCTTTGCTGAATACTCCGACTAAAAACCGAGACTGAATACTTCTTTCAATTATACCCTTTCGTAAAAATCCTCACCGAAAACTGAGACTGAAAACCGAGACTGAAAACTAAAAAAAAGTATCTTTGCAAAAAAAAGTTTTGATTACAGCCAACGATATCTTTACCATTTCAAGTCAGAAGCAATTTGAAAAAATAGCATTAAAAGTTTTTCGTTTTCAGTACGAGAACAATAAAGTTTATCGTGAATTCTGTGATTTTTTGAATGTTAATCCACAACAGGTAAAATCACTGCAACAAATTCCATTTTTACCTATTCAGTTTTTCAAAAGTCACGATGTGGTTTCTAATACTGATCCTGCACAAGTAACTTTTACCAGCAGCGGTACAACCGGAATGATTACCAGCAGACATTTAGTGACCGATATTTCCCTATATGAGGAAAGTTACCGCAAAGGATTTTCTCAATTTTATGGCAATATAGAAGATTACGTTGTTTTAGCCCTTTTGCCGTCTTATTTAGAACGCGAAGGCTCTTCGTTAATTTATATGGTAGAAGATTTGATAAAACTCTCCAATCAGCCTGAAAGCGGGTTTTATTTGCACAACCACGACGACTTAATCAAAAAACTTCTTGAATTGGATGAAGCAGGTCAAAATGTAATTTTAATTGGAGTTACGTATGCTTTGTTGGATTTGATCGAAAAACACCAATTCAATCTTCGAAATACCATTATTATGGAAACTGGAGGAATGAAGGGAAAACGCAAAGAAATGATTCGTGAAGAACTGCACGAAATACTTTGCAAAGGTTTTGGCGTTTCTTCTATTCATTCAGAATACGGAATGACAGAACTTTTAGCGCAAGCCTATTCTCTGGGTGAAGGTGTTTTTGAATGCCCTTCTTGGATGCATATCTTAGTTCGTGATCCAGAAGATGCTCTTACTTACGTGAATGATGGAAAAACGGGTGGCATAAACGTAATTGATTTAGCCAATATCAATTCATGCTCTTTTATTGCTACGCAAGATTTAGGCAAAAAATATTCAAACAACTCTTTTGAAGTATTGGGACGTTTTGATAATTCTGATATTCGAGGTTGTAATTTGATGGTACTTTAAATCGGTTAATCGTTGATTTGATTAATCGGTTAATCGATATTCACTGTGCTGTTCAAACGTTCCTACGGAAACTGCAAAACAAATTTTAATTCTACCGACGAGACATTCCTACGGAATGTTTTTTTCAATAAAAAATCCCAATATTCTTTCGAACATTGGGATTTATATACTCAAAATTAAGATTTCATGAATCGATTAAACAATTAACCGATTAAACGCTTAAACGACACGAATCACAAAATAGTTTTTCTTTCCGCTTTGCAATAAAACGAATTGATTGTTGATTAAATCATTTGCTGATAAAACGAAATCTTCTTTTATTTTTTCTCTGTTTACAGAAATTGAGTTTGCAGTTAAAGCTCTTCTTGCTTCTCCGTTAGATTTAAAAAAACCTGTTTTTTCGTTTAAAACCGTAATAATATCCAATCCGTTTTCTAAATCTGCTTTTGCGATTTCAGCTTGTGGAACTCCATCAAAAACTTCTAAAAAAGTTGCTTCGTCCAATTTTTTCAAATCTTCTGCAGTTGAATTTCCGAACAAAATATTCGAAGCCTGAATTGCTTTTTCTAGTTCTTCTCTATTGTGAACAAAAACAGTAATTTCTTCTGCTAATTTCTTTTGTAAAACTCTTAAATGCGGAGCCGTTTTGTGCTCTTCAATTAAAGCTTCAATAGTATCTTTATCTAAGAAAGTAAAGATTTTAATGTATTTCTCAGCATCAACATCTGTGGTATTTACCCAAAATTGGTAGAATTTGTATACAGAAGTTTTATCAGCATCCAACCAAACGTTTCCACCTTCAGATTTACCAAATTTAGATCCGTCTGCTTTTGTAATAAGAGGAGTTGTTAAGGCGTAAGCTTTAGCATTCTCACCTCCCATTCTGCGCACTAATTCTGTTCCTGTGGTAATATTTCCCCATTGGTCAGAACCTCCCATTTGCAGAATACAATTGTTGTTTTTATATAAATGATAGAAATCGTAACCTTGAATTAACTGATATGTAAATTCTGTAAAAGACATTCCCTCACCTTCTCCGCTAAATCTCTTTTTTACAGAATCTTTAGCCATCATATAGTTTACGGTAATTCTTTTTCCAACTTCACGTGCAAAATCGATAAAAGAGAATTCTTTCATCCAATCGTAGTTATTCACCATTACAGGTGCATTTGCTTCGGTTGAATTAAAATCTAAGAAACGAGACAAAACACTTTTGATTCCAGCTACGTTTTTAGCCAGAGCTTCTTCATCAAGCAAGTTTCTTTCATCAGATTTACCAGAAGGGTCACCAATCATTCCTGTTGCTCCACCTACTAAAGCGATCGGTCTATGCCCGAAATTCTTTAAGTGAACCAATAAAATAATCTGTACCATACTTCCGATGTGCAGTGAATCTGCCGTTGGATCAAAACCGATATAGGCAGTGGTTGCTTCTTTTAGCAATTGTTCTTCCGTTCCAGGCATACTATCATGGTATAACCCGCGCCATTTTAATTCTTCAACTAGATTCTTCATTTTTTTAAATAATTTGCGCAAATGTAATCAATGTCAATGGCAATCACAAAAAGCAGTTTCATTATCAACCATAAAAAGCAGTTTCAATATAAAATTTAATCATTTAAGCTAAAAACATGGTAATGAGATTAATTCAAAACTCAATTTTCTAACGCAAAAGTCCAAAAGGATAGTAAAAAATCATTTTACGTAAACCCGTAAAAATCTATTCTATTTTTTCTTTAGATTCGCCCACCAAAAACTACCAAAAAAAATGAAAAAAACTTTATTACTAATTCTTTTTCTTTACTGCACCTTTAGCAATGCACAGATTTCATTTGAAAAAGGATGCTTTATTTCCAACAATGGAATACGAACAGAATGTTTCATCCGAAATTTGGACTGGAAAAACAATCCAACCGATTTCAAATATAAATCCCAGATTAGCGATAATGATTACAAAACAGAAACCATTGCTAATGTTCAGGAATTTGGTATCGACAATACTGTAACTTTCAAAAGAGCCAAAGTAAAAATGGATCGTTCCAGTGACAATTTAGACAAACTATCAGAAACCGGACAACCTGTATAGGAAGAAAACACTCTTTTTCTAAGGTTATTGGTTCAGGGAGAAGCAACATTATACTCGTACACAGAAGGAAATCTTATCCGATATTTTTACGAAACAAAAAGTACTCCATTAGAACAATTACTATACTTAAAATACAATTTGACAGAAGGTAGTCTCGCTAGAGAATTAAAAGAAAACAATTCCTACAAACAGCAGTTAAACAATAATGTAAGATCTGCAAATATAACCGATAGCGAGATTACGAATCTAAAATATAAAAAATCTGATCTTACCAGATACTTTCTAAAATACAACAATACTGACAAGAAAACAAAAAACAGCGTACTATCAAAATCTAGTGAAGGTCATTTTCATTTAAAAATAACACCTGAACTTAGTTTCATCTCAGGATCTATGAATGATGGAGACAGCCCATCATTAGATGTAAATTTAGATAGCAATACTAATTTCAAAATAGGTTTAGAAGCAGAATATCTTCTTCCTTTTAATAAAAACAAATGGAGCCTCTTTGTAAATCCTGCTTATCAAAAATACGAAACCACCAAACAATATAGCAGACCAGGCCTTTTTGCGGGATCTCCGACTATAACTCGAAATGTAGACATTAAATACACTAGCATCCAGCTTCCGATAGGACTACGTTATTATTTTCTTATCAATAGTAATTCAAAAGTTTTCATAAATGCCGCTTACTCTTTTGATATAAATGGTAAAGCGAGTTTATCCTTTGATAAAAATGCAGAACTTGAAAGCAAAA
Source organism: Flavobacterium tistrianum (assembly GCF_003254545.1). GTDB lineage: Bacteria > Bacteroidota > Bacteroidia > Flavobacteriales > Flavobacteriaceae > Flavobacterium > Flavobacterium tistrianum. Next base: position 224,569 of record NZ_QJRH01000067.1, on the reverse strand, counting down.
CAGGATCCAATTTTGCTTTTGGCGTTGGCTATAACTTCAAAAACAAATTCAGTGCTGAAATTAGAACAAATACAAATAAACAGCTATTAGGAGATTACAACACCTTTTCTGTTGAATATAATGCAATTGATTTGGTATTTGCCTATACTATTTTCTAATAAACAACAGAAATTCTATAAAAGATAATAAAGCAATGGGTAAACATTTATCCGTTGCTTTATTTTTTAAATAATTTACGCAAATGCAATCAATGGCAATCGCAATTACAAAAAGCAATTGCAATATCAATAACAAAAAACACTTTGAAACTCTGCCTTTGAAATTTTGCAACTTTGTCCCTCTGCAACTTTGCACCTTTCCAACAAAAACTTATCTTTACAACATGATATTAGTAACTGGAGGAACTGGTTTAGTAGGCGCGCATTTATTGCTTCATTTAGTTGAAAATGGAGAAAATGTTCGGGCAATTTACAGAACCGAAAAGAATATTCAGAAAACAAAGTCGGTTTTTGATTTATATAAAAAAACAGATTTGTTTGAAAAAATCAATTGGCTTGAAGCTGATATTCTAGACATACCTTCACTTGAAACCGCATTTATTGGCATCAACCAAGTCTATCATTCAGCAGCATTTATTTCTTTTGAACCAAAAGACGAAGAAACCCTTAGAAAAACCAATATAGAAGGCACTGCAAACATGGTCAATTTTGCTATTGCTAAAGAAGTAGAAAAATTTTGCTACATCAGTTCGATTGCCGCTTTAGGAGATATTACTGCTCACGAAACACACATTACCGAAGAAACAGACTGGAATCCTGAAAAACCGCACAGCGATTATGCCATTTCTAAATATGGTGCCGAAATGGAAGTTTGGCGCGGACATCAAGAAGGCTTAAATATTATTATTGTAAATCCAGGTGTAATTTTAGGCCCGCCAAAAATGATGGATATTTTTGATGAAGGCAGTAGTGAGATTTATGGGAAAGTTTCAAAAGGGCTTCCATTCTATACATTAGGAAGCACTGGTTTCATCTCTGTTGATGATGTCGTAAAAACTACTTCTGAACTAATGAAAAGCGACATAAAAAACGAACGCTTCTCATTAATCTCTGATAATATCGTTTTTAAAGACCTTTTAAACACTGTTGCTGATGCTCTAAAAGTAAAGAGACCACATATTCATGCCACACCTTTTTTAATGAATTTCTTGTGGATGGCTGACGGAATATTTTCGACTTTATTCTTTAGAAAAAGAAGCATTACAAAAGCAACAGCAAAAGCTTCTTACTCAAAAAACCTCTATAGTAATGAAAAAATAAAAACCGCTCTAGGAACGGTTTTTACAGATATTCATCAATATATTATTAATAGCTCAAAATTATAGTTTTCTTCTATTTCTGTGAGCTTGTTGTATAGAATCAATATTAACTTTTGGAGTTGTTTTTTGAACAGGATCTTTTGACATTTCTTTCAGTTTTTTTCTTGCTTCCTTCGCTGCTTTTTTCTCATCAATTTTAACTAAAGAATCAGCTGCTCTCTGATTGACTTCAATTCTTTTATTGACTTGATCAAACATGTCTTTATAACTATCATAATCAGAAGCATAATACATGTTACTCTGCGCAAACTGAAGACTGTCTACTTTGTATTTTTTCAAAATAAACCTTTTCGGATCATTATCTACTGAATCCATAGACAATGGTTTCTGATATCTCATTGCTTCCAAAAGAGATAAATCATACATAATATCAATCATTTTATCTTTCTCGATAAGCTTTGCAGGCTGTTTTACCACATCTTTTTTACAGCTGATAGAAAGAAACAAAACCAATATTATTACTATAAAATTCTTCATAGTTGCTTTTTATCTGTCAAACAATAATCTTTTACCCGCTCTGGTATCTTTTACTTTGAAATTATTGTAAACCAATTCACCATTTACAAAAGTATGCGTAATTCTAGATTTGAAAGTATAACCTTCAAACGGAGACCATCCGCATTTGTATAAAATATTTTCTGGTTTCACGTTCCAAGGCAGACTTGGATTTACGATTACCAAATCGGCGTGGTAACCTTCTCTGATAAAACCTCTTTTTTCTATTTTGAAAAGCTTAGCTGGATTGTGGCACATTTTCTCCACGATTTTCTCCACACTAATTTTTCCTTGATGATGTGCTTCAAACATTGCCACAACAGCGTGCTGCACCAACGGACCTCCAGAAGGAGCATTCAGATAAGATTGCTGTTTTTCTTCTTTGGTATGTGGGGCGTGATCTGTCGCGATTACATCAATTCTTCCGTCATTAAGAGCTTTCCAAAGTTCTGCCCGATCTTCGGCTGTTTTAACGGCAGGATTCCATTTAATGAAATTTCCTTTTGTTTTATAATCTTCGTCAGTAAACCAAAGGTGGTGTACACAAACCTCAGCAGTGATTTTTTTCTCTTCTAATGGAATTTTATTCGTAAACAATTCCATTTCTTTTGCAGTTGAAAGATGGAAAATATGCAATCTTGCGCCAGTTCTTTTTGCTAAAGCTACTGCTTTTGATGAAGAAATATAACAAGCTTCTGCACTTCTAATTAAATTATGCGCCGTAACAGGAACGTCGTCTCCATATTGCTCTTTAAAAGCCGCTAGATTATTTTTAATCGTAGTTTCATCTTCACAATGAACTGCAATTAACATTGGTGTGCTTGAGAATATCTTTTCTAAAACTGCTTCATTATCAACCAGCATATTTCCCGTAGATGAACCTAAGAAAATCTTAATTCCAGCAACATTTTTTGGATTGGTTTTTAAAACTTCTTCCAAATTATCGTTTGTTGCGCCCATCATAAACGAATAATTCGCAAATGATTTTTTAGACGCAATTTGATATTTATCTTCTAAAATTTCCTGAGTAACCGCATTAGGAACTGTATTAGGCTGTTCTATAAAAGAGGTAATTCCGCCCGCAACTGCCGCACGAGATTCCGATTCAATATCTCCTTTGTGCGTTAAACCTGGTTCTCTAAAATGCACTTGATCGTCTATCGCGCCTGGCATTAAATAATTTCCTTCAGCATCGATTACAATACAATCTGAAGTTTTTAATGAAATGCTGTCTGCAATTTCAACAATCAGATCGTTTTCAATTAAAACATCACCTTCAAAAATTGTCCCTTCGTTTACAATTTTGGCATTTTTTATTAAAATCCTGTTCATTTCGGTTGGTTTATAATGAATTGACTAATTTTCTTAATCTAAGTGAAATCACTCCAAGAATAGCTTCTTTGATAATGGCATTACTCATTTTAGAAACTCCTTTTGTTCTATCTGTAAAAATAATTGGGACTTCGGTAATTTGAAATTTGGCGCAATACGTTCTGTACTTCATTTCAATTTGAAACGCGTATCCGACAAACTTTATTTTATTCAAATTGATTTTCTCCAGAACTTCTCTTTTGTAACATACAAAACCCGCAGTTGCATCGTGAATTTTCATTCCGGTTATGAATTTCACATAAACCGATGCAAAATAAGACATCAAAACTCGGCTTAAAGGCCAGTTGACAACATTTACACCTTTTACATAACGAGAACCAATAGCAAGATCTGCTCCTCCAAAATGACAAGCATCATATAATTTTTCTAAATCATTTGGGTTATGCGAAAAATCGGCATCCATCTCAAAAATAAATTGATAGTCGCGCTCCAAAGCCCATTTAAAGCCGTGAACATACGCTGTTCCTAATCCTGATTTTTTAGTTCTCTGCTCTAAAAACAGTTTTCCTGGATATTCTTCCTGCAATGCAATTACTTTTTTTGCAGTATGATCAGGAGAATTATCGTCGATAATCAGCAGATGAAAAGATTTATGTTGTGAAAGTACAGCTCTAACTATACTTTCTATGTTTTCAATTTCGTTATAAGTGGGAATTATGACAATGCTATCATTCATTTTTTCTCGGTAATTTCACCGCAAAAGTAAACTTTTTATAGCATTTGATTCATAATAAATATATAATAAAAGTATTGCATCAAAAAATTACTAATTTTGTATCGCTATGATTGAACAATTACACCCTCGAATTCTTGAAAACAAAGACTGGGCAACACTTTTATTTGTGCTGACCTTTGCTGTTGTTGCCATGACAAAATCGGCTTACGAAACAAGATTTAGTGAGTTTAGTAAACTTATTTTTTCTGACAAATACGCCAAAATTTATCGAGATAACAGCCACATGAAAAACAGCTTTACGGTTGGATTATTTTTTGTGCAGGTTGTATCGTTTGCTTTTTTTATTCTGCTAACGATGAATATTTTTGGCTATGCTTCAAAAACCGACTGGCTTTTATTTATCCGAATTGCAACTTTTCTGCTTTATTTCATTCTTGGAAAATATTTAATCGAGAAAATTGTAGCAGCTTCTTTCAACATTGATGAATTTGTAGAGCTTTTTAACTTACAAAAAGTAACGTACAGAACTTATATTGGCGTTTTAATCCTTCCAATCAATGCCGTTTTGTTTTATTACAACAATATTCCGCAAATTATACCCTTAGCAATCATAGGCATTTCGCTGTGTATTAGCGTATACTCTTACTTTATTTCAATTAAAACGTATCAAAACGTAATTATCGGCAAGTTATTTTATTTTATTTTGTATCTTTGCGCTCTTGAAATAGCCCCTTATTATTTTCTCTATTATTGGATAACAAAAGGGAGTGCTTAGAAAATATTTATAATATGAAAGTGAAAACAATTTTGGTGTCACAGCCTGAACCTAAAGTGGAGAATTCTCCTTACTTTGAGCTCCAACAAAAACACAAAATAAAAATTGATTTCAGACCATTTATTCATGTAGAAGGGGTTAGCGCAAAAGAGATTCGATTACAAAAAATCGATCTTAATCATTACACTGCGATCATTTTAACAAGTAGAAATGCTGTAGATCATTTTTTTAGAGTGGCTGATGAAATGCGTTACAAAGTTCCTGAAGGGTTGAAGTATTTTTGTCAATCTGAGGCTGTTGCGTTTTACCTTCAAAAGTATGTTGTGTACAGAAAACGTAAGATTTACGTTGGAGCAAAAGATTTTGCAGATTTATCTCCGCTAATTAAGAAGTACAAAGATGAGAAGTTTTTACTTCCTGCATCTGACCAATTAAATGCAGATGCTCCTGTTACATTAAACGGTTTAAAAGTAGATTGGGCACAAGCAATTTTCTACAGAACTGTAATGAGTGATTTATCTGATTTAGCAGATGTTTATTATGATGTCTTAGCTTTTTTCAGTCCGACAGGAATTAAATCATTGTTTAAAAATTTCCCAGATTTTAAACAAAACGACACCAGAATCGCCGTATTCGGAAGCACAACTCAAAAAGAGGCTTTGGATCATGGTTTAAGAATTGATATTCTTGCTCCAACTCCTGAAACGCCTTCTATGACAATGGCTTTAGAAAAATACGTTGCAGAAGCAAACAAAGGGAAATAATCCTTTTTAAAATATACAATTTTTAAAATTCCAAATTCCAAGTTAATCGCTTGAAATTTGGAATTTTTGTTTTTATGATTTATTCGATACGTTTCCCGTGGTTTCAACCATGGGAACACAACGCATATCAATACGTCTCCAGTGGTTGAAACCACGAGCTATGTTTAAAAACGAACTTGAGCGATAACGAACAGGTGAAGCAATTTGAAGTTTGGGATTTGGGATTTGGGATTTCAATATTGGAATTTCCATTTCTACAGCATTTTGACTACATTTGATTTCTATTGATAACCCAAATCTTAAAAATAGTTTCAAATTATAAGTTATGAAAATCAACTCCCTTTTAATTGAAATTGACGGAATCGACAAAGAAATACTTCGCTATCTCATGGACGATGCCCGAAAACCAATCTTGCAAATTGCTAATAAAATAGGAATTTCAGGCGCCGCAATCCACCAGAGATTAAAAAAGCTAGAACAATCTGGTGTTATTTCTGGATCTAAATTTACTGTAAACCCAAAAGTTTTGGGATATAATACAATGGCATTTGTTGGAGTTTATCTAGATAAAGCTTCAAGAAACTCTGAAGCCGTAAAAGAACTTAGAAAAATCCCAGAAGTTTTAGAATGCCATTATACTACAGGAAACTGGTCGGTTTTAATTAAAATTATCTGTCGTGACAATGAACATTTAATGCAACTTTTGAATAATAAAATCCAAGCCATTGAAGGAGTTTCGAGAACTGAAACGTTCATCTCATTAGATCAGCAGATTGATAGGCAAATACAGCTTTAGAATTAGATAATGTGCCAATTTGAAAATTAGATAATTTTATGTTAGCTGTTATCCTGAGTGAAGTCAAAGGGCTTAATTACCTATAAAGGCTTCGACTCCGCTCAGCCTGACAACTTAATAAAAAAACAAAACCCGACAGATTTTAAAAAACTGTCGGGTTTGCAATAAATTATCTAATTGACTAATTATCTCAATTAACTAATTAGTTCCTTCTACTTCCAGAATAAATTGATATATAGTACAGCAACGTTGCAATAGAACCAATTGCTGCTACCACATAAGTTCTTGCTGCCCATTTTAAAGCATCTTTTGCTCCTGCTTGTTCTTCTTGCGTCAGCATATGCTTATTTTCTAACCAAGCCAACGCACGGTTACTAGCATCATATTCTACCGGAAGTGTAATAATTGAAAACAAAGTTGTAGCCGCGAAAATGATGATTCCTATTAATAATAAACCTGGAAAAACTTTAATCATTAGAATTCCTGCAATCAAAATCCATTGTACAAAATTAGAAGCCACGCTTACAATCGGCACCAATTTAGAACGCATCGTCAGCCACTCGTAACCAATTGCATGCTGCACTGCGTGACCGCATTCGTGTGCTGCAACAGCCGCCGCTGCCGCGTTACGATGATTATAAACTGCTTCGCTTAAGTTTACTGTTTTATCTGATGGATTATAATGATCTGTTAACTGACCTGGCGTTGAAATAACACGAACATCTGTAATTCCGTTATCGGCAAGCATTTTTTCAGCAATTTCACGTCCGCTCATTCCGTTTCTTAATTGCAACTTCGAATACAATTCAAATTTGCTCTTCAGCTGCGAACTTACTAGCCAGCTGAACAACATTATAGCTCCAGCAATAATTAAATATCCTGATCCCATTTTTTTTGTGTTTTTAGATTGATTTTTAAATTTACAAAACAAACTGCAAAATGCGAACCATTTTAACAAAATGCCATTTTGACATTTTTTTACCACTTTTGACTTAATTCAACATGTTGTTTTTAAGCAAAAAGGCAATCAATTCTGCCACATTTTTCATTTTATACTTCTGAAGAATATTGCGTCGGTGTGTTTGAACGGTTAGAAAGCTCAAAAACAAATCATCGGCGATTTCTTGAGTCGATTTTCCTTGCGAAAGCAATAATGCAATATCGCGCTCTCTTCGGCTTAACCCTGGAATTCTTTCTAAATCTTCAGACAAAGGCTGGCTAATTATGGTTTTCACTTCTTCGCTAAAAACAATTTCGCCATCAATAGCTTTATAAATACATTCTTTAAACTCATCAAAAGAAGCGTTTTTCAGAATATATCCGTTTCCGCCATTCTGAATAAATTGCATCACCAAACTTCTTTCAGATTGGCTGCTCATACCTATAATTACAATTTTAGGATGCTTTTGCTTGATGGTTTTACATAGATCAACTCCATTTATTACAGGAAGAAAAATATCCATTAAAATCAAGTCGACTTTATTGTCTTCTATATAATCTAAAAGTGCAATTCCCGATTCGAATTTTTCGACAATTTCTATATTATCTAAATCTGAAAGCAAACCTGAAATTCCAGAAATCACAATCGGATGATCGTCTACTATTACCGTTTTATACTTCATAATCATGATTTGGGTTATATTTTAATTCGATATAAGTTGAAGTTCCTTTATCCAGAACCGAATCAATTTCTATTTTTCCATTCAAAAAAGCCACGCGGTTTTTAATATTCCGCAAGCCCATTCCGTCCCTTTTTTCAGCATATTCTACATTAAAGCCAATTCCATTATCCTCTACTGTAATAAAAAACACATCTTTATTTTGCGAACAGGAAACTAAAATCTGCGATGCTTTGGCATATTTTAAAGAATTATTCAAAAGTTCTTGAATAATTCTGAAAATCATGATTTTAAAATGCTGTGGCAAGGTTGTCTTTTTAATCAAATACTGAAATTCGATTGTGGTTTCGGTCGTTGAATGCGAAGCGCACAAATCTCTAAGCGCATGCTCTAGACCCAATTTCATTAAACTTTCGGGCATTAGATTCTGAGAAATATTGCGAAGTTCTTTTATCGAATCATTTAATAAACCATTAATGTTGGGCGCATTTTCTTTATTCTCGCGATCAGCAAGATTCAAATGCATTTTAAGACCAGAAAGCATACTTCCAAGTCCGTCGTGAAGATCTCTGGCAATTCTTTTACGTTCAATTTCTTCCCCTTCAATCAAAGCGTTTGAAACAGATAATTTCTGCTGATTTTCTAATGCTTCAAGTTCTTGTTTGTGATTGACTTCTTTTTGAAAACTTATTTTTTTCTGATAGTTATTCCAGCTCCACAAAAACAAAACTGTCAAAAACAAAACAAACGAAAGCACTGCGAAAAGCAACATATTCAAACGGTTATTATTAACCTGCAAAACTGCTTTTTCATTCTCCGACTGCAGCAAACCAATTTTCTTTTCACTTTCGGCTTTTTTATATTTTGCTTCAAGCTCAACAATTTCCGTTTTCAGTTTAGCATCGTTTAAACTATCGTTTATAACATTGTATTTATTCGAATAATAATAAGCTTTCGGATATTCTTTTGTCGCATTATAAACTTTAGACAGCTCTTTGTAATAATTTTTTTTATCTACAATAAAAGGTGTTTTTGCAATTAGATATTCTAAATTGCTTTTAGCTTTATCGTAATTTTTCAGTTTAAAAAGCACTTCATATTCTGCAAATTTCAATCGGTTTACTGCAATGGCATTTTGATGGTTTTCTGCCGATTTTATTCCTTTTTCAAAACTCACTAGTGCTTCTTTGTGTTTGTTCTGTTTCGCATAATAAAGCCCTTCCGAATAAAAATAAGAATCATTCAAATTGGATTCAGGATATTTTTCTAAAGTCTCATAAGCTTTATCCAGAATTTCTTTAGCGTCATAAAAATGTTTCAGCTCAACTAAATTTTCCGCATTTATAATATACGTTTCCATCTTAGACTCTGCTAAAGTTGCAGATTTTTTGGTAGCACTCTCGATATATTTCTGCGCTTGATCTAGATATTCAGCTGCTTTTTCGCGTTCATCATTATTCATAAAAATAATGGCAACTGCTTTATTTAACGCACTGATCAATTCGTAATCGCCACTTCTTTTAGCAATCGGAATAGCCTCATTAACCAGCAATTTCATATAAGCGTTTTCGTTGTTCTTGCGCTGTTGCATAATTCCATAATTCTGAAGTATGACAGCACGAAGTTTATAAGCTTCTTTATTACGGTATTTTTTAAGTTTAGAATTGGCTTCTAGTAAAGCTTTTTCAAAACCTTCCAAATCGCCCTTTTCTATAAAATTATAGGCATTATAGAAAATAGAAGCATCTTTTAGAAAAGGAAATTTGGCTTTAAGCTTATTTGCCTGTTCCAAATATTCTTTAGACTTTTTTGCATCCTGCGCCATCAAAAACAGTTTTGACAATCTGAAACTATTCAAACTTTTGACACTATCAGATTTTGTGTTTTTTGTGATTTTAACAATACTGTCAATATAAACAGTATCATCATCTAAGGAAAGAATTACTTGTGAATTGGAAATTGCAGTGAAAAACAAAAAAAATAAAAAGGCGTAGAGTTTCTTCATAAATGTGGCATTTACCCAAAGTTATTAAAGCTTAATGACTTTCAAAAAGAAATTGCTTGCTTTTACCTGATATCAGGTAATAAAAAATACACTTTATCAGGTATTGTTGTCTCGTAGGTAAGGGTCTAATTTTGTTGTAGATCTTACTATTAATTAAAAATATATACTATGAAATCAATTTTGAAAACCTTAGCAATTGTAATGACTCTTGCTTTTACAGCAGTTTCTTGCAGCAGTGATGATGATAATAAAGGAGGAAATAACTCAAGAGACGTTAAATATGAGATAACAGGAAACTATTCAGGAACAACATCTGTTACCTATTTTGAAAAAGGCGGTAACGCATTGAATGAAGATCTTACTAAACTTCCATGGACTAAAGAGTTCACTGCAGAAGCAAAATCTATGGGAGCTTCATTAAGCGCTGGTGGATACGGTGGAGTTGCTGGACAAACATTAACTGGAAAAATTTACATTGGAGGAAAACTAGAGAATGAATTGACTGCTACAGCAAATAGTGATGGAATAATTGTATTATCTCTTACACCTTACGTTTTCGGACAATAGTTTATAGAAATTTAAAATTTTAGATTTTTGTTTTTGGTAAAAGAAAGCTTCGCAATTGCGAAGCTTCTTTTTTATAACTCTAATTGATGATTAACTTCTTCAAATTTTTCAATTAGACTATTTATTTTTTCTTGCTGTTTTTTGGTTTGTTTTGGATGAATATACAACCAGTTAAACAACATCCAGAACAATGTGATTCCATAAGTTAAAATCGCCATCCAAGCTGCCATCCTGCTTGCATATTCATACATATACAAACAAATTCCAACCGTTAACAAAACAAAATATAAAGTCATCAGTTTCGTCTGCATGAAGTTTTGTTTCTTTTTAATTAAAATTAAGTTTTGCAAATACTCCTGATTGGTTTGATTTGCTTCTATATTTTTATAATTGCCTAATAGTTTGTTGTAGACCATTAAATAAATCACCATTGCCAAAATCACCAAAACAATTCCGATTTTAGTCGAAATAAATTGTGGCTGATAATAAAACCAAACAAAAGCAATGAAGGCGCTGGTTGCTAAAAGCAGAATATTGGTAATCCATAAACAACGCAGTCCAGTTTTTTTAAACTTATTTATTCGTGCCAGCAAATCGGTCATATCTGGCTGACTTACGGATTGTTTTTTCCATAAATCTTTAAAATCTATATTATTATCGTTGTCCATTTTCTTTAAATTTTTGAGTCAGTTTTTCTTTTATTCTGTGAATTTTCACTCTAACATTGGCTTCAGAAAGTCCGACGATTTTGGCAATTTCATTTTGTTTGATATCCTCTAATTCTAACGAAATAATAATACGATCGGTTTCTGGAAGCTCGGCAATACATTTATACAAGAATTGAATCTGAGGTTCTAATGAGGTTTGTTTTTCTTCAGAAAGATGAACAGGAAGTTCAGATTTTGGAAAACGTTTCTGCTTTTCTATCTGCCTCAGGCAATTATTGGAAGCGATTCTGAAAATCCACGTTCCAATAGAAGATTCATTTCTGAAGGTTTCCAGTTTCTGCCAGACAATTATAAAAGTTTCCTGAGCCAAATCCTGAGCGGCATCATAATCGTTTACGAAACCCATACAAAGCCTGAAAATTCTATCCCAATAAGTTTTATATATCTGTTCGAATTCCATTTTAAGATTTTAAAAAATTATTCAATTGTGCCAAATACCAATCTTTATCATCATACATAATAAAATGAAGGCCTTTATTAGCGTATTTAAAATCGGCTGTTTTCAAATTTGCATATTGTGTTTCAATTGCTGGTTTTAAATTTATAAAATAAGATTCTAATAAAACTAAAGATGGACATTTTATCTGTGAGATTTTCGCTCTTAAATCGGTATTATAAAAATCACAATACATTTGTCCAAAAGTGTTTCGGTCTGACTTTACGCTCCAGCTTACAACTGTTTCCAACTTTGATTGATCTTGCAAAAGCCTTGGCATCATTTGTTTCTGCATATCATAGAATTGAGTTTCGTTCATTCCCGTCATTTGATTTACAGTTGCCGAACAGTCATTATTTTCTTTTGATTTAAAAGATGGATCGCTCAAAGCCGCCAAACACGGAAGCGCATCCACAACCACAATTTTTCCAATTAATTCTGGATAATCTGATGCAATAGCAAGTGCTAATCCTCCTCCCATACTGTGGCCAATTACAATTGGCTTTTCAATTTTATTGTCTTTTATATAAGCTGCAATTTCGTTTTTCCAATTTTCAAATGATGGATTTGCTTGTGGTTTTACTCCTGCAAAACCTGACATTGTAAGCGTATAACAAGTGAAGTCTTTTTCGAATGCTGTTTTGGTATCATTCCAAACTTCTCCAGAAGAAGCAAACCCAGGAATGAAGATTATTGATTGTTTCCCTTTTCCAGTTTTTAAAACTTCAAACGGATATGATTTTGTTTGTGCAAAAACATTTAGACATAATGCTGAGAATAAGAATGCGATAATTAAGATGATATACTTTTTCATTTTTAATAGTTTTAAGTTGTTAAAATTTTAATAGCAATAAATTGTTAATTAAATCGGATCCATGCTTTTGATACGGCAACTACTAAAATGTTACAAAAGTTTTTAAATTTTTAATGAAAAAATTACAAATCCCAATGTTTACGGGGGAAATTCCAATACTAAAATTCAAAATTCCAAACCGATTTGGGTAATTTTTCGCCACGAATTCACGAATTTTTAGTCTCAAAGATTGTCAAAAATAATTCGTGAATTCGTGGCGAAAAAAAATTACACAAAAAAAATCCCAAACTCCAACAATTGGAATTTGGGATTTTAAATATTTGAAATTTAAATATTAACCTACTAGGTTAATTATTTTCCCAGGAACAATAATCACTTTATTTGGCGTTCTTCCGTCTAAGTGTTTTTGCGTTCTTTCGTCTTTCATTACGATTTCTTCGATTTGTTCTTTGGTTAAATCCAAAGGCAATTCGATTGTGAAACGCATTTTTCCGTTGAAAGAAACTGGATATTCTTTATTTGTTTCAACTAAATGTTTTGCATCAAAAGCTGGGAAAGCTACTTCAGAAATTGAAGTTGTATGTCCTAACTGTGACCATAATTCTTCAGCGATATGAGGAGCATAAGGCGACACCAAAATTGCTAAAGGTTCTAAAATTGCTCTAGAATGACAGTTTTGAGAAGACAATTCATTCACACAAATCATAAACTGAGAAACTGAAGTATTGAAAGAGAAATTCTCGATATCTTCTGCTACTTTTTTGATGGTTTTGTGTAACGATTTCAAGTTGTCTTTTGTTGGCTCGTCGTTGTTTACAATTAAACCGTTATCATCAAAATACAATCTCCATAATTTTTTCAAGAAACCAAATACTCCAGAAATTCCAGCAGTATTCCAAGGTTTTGCCTGCTCTAATGGCCCTAAGAACATTTCGTATAAACGTAATGTATCAGCACCGTATTCTGCGCAGATATCATCTGGAGTTACAACATTATAGTATGACTTAGACATTTTTTCTACTTCACGTCCTACAATGTATTTTCCGTTTTCGTCTAAAATAAATTCTGCTGTATTGAAGTCTTCTCTCCAAGTTTTGAACTTTTCGATATTCAATTCATCAGAAGAATTTACAAAATGAACATCAACACGAATTGGTTGTACATTTTGACCTTCAATTTTATTTTTAGACACAAAAGTATTAGTTCCTTCCAATCTGTAAACATAAGCCGTCGTACCCAAAATCATTCCCTGATTGATCAGTTTTTTGAATGGCTCTTCAGTCGGAGCAAATCCTTTGTCTTTTAAAAATTTATTCCAGAAACGAGAATACAATAAGTGACCCGTTGCGTGTTCGCTTCCTCCAATATATAAATCTACATTTTCCCAATACGCCAAAGCTTCTTTGCTTGTAAATTCATTTTCATTGTGCGCATCCATATAACGCATCCAATACCATGAACTTCCCGCCCAACCTGGCATTGTGTTTAATTCTAAAGGAAAAATCGAAACATTATCAACTAAATCAGTTGCAACAACTTTATTTTGTTTTGTATCCCAAGCCCAAACCGCTGCGTTTCCTAATGGTGGCAAACCGTCTTCAGTTGGCAAATATTTCTCAACTTCAGGCAAAATAATCGGCAAGTGTTGTGTGTCAATCATTTTAGGCAATCCATTTACATAATAGACTGGGAATGGCTCTCCCCAGTAACGTTGGCGAGAGAAAACTGCATCACGCAAACGGTAATTAGTTTTACCTTTTCCTTGACCGATTTCTTCTAATTTCTCGATCGCTTTTTTAGTTCCTTCTTTATAATTTAATCCGTTTAAGAAATCAGAATTTGCGATTTCAACGTTGTCTTTTGATCCATAAGCAGCCTCAGAAATATCAACATTCGCGAAGATATTTTTGATTTCCTGCATTCCGTTTTGACCTTTAAAGAAATTAGCAAAAGCGTAATCTCTTTCGTCTCCGCAAGGAACCGCCATTACAGCACCAGTCCCATAACCTGCCAAAACATAATCTCCAATCCAAACCGGAATTGGTTCTTTTGTAAACGGATGTTCTGCATAGGCTCCTGTAAATGCACCAGAAATCGTTTTTACATCAGCCATACGCTCACGCTCAGAACGTTTTGCTGTTTTTTCGATATACGCTTCAACTTCTGCTTTTTGTTCTGGAGTTGTAATTTTAGCAACCAAATCGTGTTCTGGGGCCAAAGTCATAAAAGTTACTCCGAAAATTGTATCAGGACGAGTAGTAAAAACCTCGATTACTTCATTGTGATCTTTCACATTAAAAGTTACCAATGCTCCTACTGATTTTCCAATCCAGTTTCTTTGAGATTCTTTGATAGACTCACTCCAATCAATATCATTTAGACCTTGAAGCAAGCGTTCGGCATAAGCAGAAATTCGCATACTCCATTGTGTCATTTTTTTTCTTATAACAGGAAAGCCTCCACGTTCTGAAACTCCGTTTACGATTTCGTCATTTGCCAAAACAGTTCCTAAGCCTGGACACCAGTTCACTTCAGTTTCTGCCAAATACGTTAATCTGTATTGCAAAAGGATTTTTTCTTGCTCATCTTTAGAAAATGCATTCCATTCGCTTGACGAAAAAACGGCAATATTATCATCAGAAACTGCATTTACATTTGCATTTCCTTCTTTTTCAAAAACAGCAACTAAAGTTGAAATATCTTCTGCTTTGTCAGCCGTTTTATTATACCAAGAATTAAACAACTGGATAAAAATCCATTGTGTATGTTTATAGTAATCAGGATTCGATGTACGAACTTCACGCGCCCAGTCAAAAGAAAAACCGATTTTATCTAATTGTTTTCTGTAACCCGCAATTTGTTTTCCTTCTTTATCAACTCCACCATCAATATTTACACGCGTTGTATCTTCTGGACGCTGACCTGTCTGGATTGCATATTGTTCTGCTGGCAATCCGAAACTATCGTAACCCATTGGATGCAAAACATTGAAACCTTGATGTCTTTTGAAACGAGAATATACATCTGAAGCAATATAACCCAGCGGATGCCCTACGTGTAATCCTGCTCCAGACGGATAAGGAAACATATCGAGAACATAATGTTTCGGCTTTTCAGAGTTATTCTTTGCTGCAAAAGTTTGATTTTCTGCCCAATATTTTTGCCATTTGGCTTCAATTTCGTTTGGATTGTACTTCATTTTTTAAAGGTTCAAAGTTGCAAAGTGACAAAGGCTCTAAGGTTTTCTCACTTTGTGAATTATGGCGCAAATTTACATTTATTGCGCATTGTAGCAAAGCTATTTCACTGACAAACAAATAAAATAATAAATTACTTGTTCAGGATTAAGTAAAAACAGGCATTATTCCGATTAAAAATACGTACTTAATTCTTTTTCTGCCACAGATTAAAGAATTTACGCAGACTTAAAAATCATTTTTAATCTTTTTAATCTGTGAAAAACTTCTTACTTTTCAGACCTTATGAAAGACTTTGCGTTCTTTGCGTTAATTTTTCATGCAACACTTTGCACTAAATAAAAACTTCTTTTCTAGATTTAAATCGTACTTTTAAGTATAAAAGTTTGTTATTAACTTTAAATAAAGAAATTCTTTATTATTTTTACCACATAATTTAAGTATCTATGAGTTCTAACTTTGATAAATTTCAAAAGCGCAGGTTAATTTCCTCTTATTTTTCGGTAGTTTTAAGTGTATTCTTGGTTTTATTCCTTTTGGGAGTATTAGGATTATTCATCATTAATTCTAAACAATTGGCTGACGATTTTAAAGAAAAAATCGCCATGACGGTTTTCTTCAAAAATGAAGCGAATGATAGTATTATCAAAGCATTTAATACAGAACTTAAAAGAGCTCCTTTCGCTAAATCTTTTGTTTATGTAACGAAAGAGAAAGCGGCAAAAGAACACACTGATATTATCGGAGAAGATTTCTTAACCTTTTTGGGAGAAAATCCGTTATTGAATTCATACGACATTCACTTAAAAGCAGACTATGTTGAAAGAGATAGTATTGTAAAAATTGAAAGTCGTCTTCGTAAAAATGCTATGATTTCTGACATTGTGTACGACAAACAATTGGTGAATCTGGTAAATGACAATATCAAAAAAGTAAGCATGTGGATTTTGATTATTAGCGGTTTCTTGACAGTAATTGCAGTTTTACTAATCAATAGTTCATTGCGTTTATCGATACATTCAAATCGTTTTATTATCAAAACCATGCAGATGGTTGGAGCAACAAAAGCATTTATACGTAAGCCTTTTGTAATGCGAAGCGTAAAATTGGGAATGCTTGGTGCTGGTTTGGCCATTATTGCTTTAATCGCGCTTTTATTATATGTAGACACTAATTTCCCTGGTTTAGGAATTCTAGAAGACAAAGTTTTAACTGGTTTGGTTTTGGTTGCTGTTTTCGGATTAGGAGTTCTAATTACTTGGGTTAGTACACATTTTGCAACACAACGTTTCTTGAATTTAAGAACTGACGACCTTTATTAATTTTTGATTCCAGATTTTAGATTGCAGATTTTAGATTTAAAAAAAATGCCTTTGACTTCGCTCGGGCTGACAAATACATAAAAATGAAAAACAACAATAATAAAGAAGAACAACAAGTTCAAAAACAGGAATTCCTTTTTGACAGCATCAATTATAAAATTTTATTGGTTGGTATTGCTGTAATTGCGCTAGGATTTATTTTAATGTCTGGCGGAGGAAGTAAAGATCCAAATGTTTTTAACGAAGAAATTTTCAACTTTAGACGTATTCGTTTAGCACCAACAACTGTTTTAATCGGTTTTGGAATCACGATTTACTCTATATTTAAAAAATCTAAATAGACTTTATCAGACATCTTAGACATCTTAGACATCTTAGACATCTTAGACGTCTTAGACAAGTTAGACAAGTTAGAATTTTAGATTAAACTTTTCTGAAAATCTAAGAAGTCTAAATAATCTAAAGATCTAAGAAGTCTAAATATCTAACAATCTCAATTAAATGAACACATTACAAGCTATTGTTCTTGCCATTATTGAAGGAATTACAGAGTTTTTGCCTGTTTCTTCGACAGGACACATGATTATTGCTTCTTCTTTTTTCGGAATCGCTCATGACGATTTCACAAAACTTTTCACCATTGTAATTCAGCTTGGCGCGATACTTTCGGTTGTAATTTTATACTTCAAACGTTTCTTTCAAACTTTTGATTTCTATTTTAAACTTTTAGTCGCTTTTATTCCTGCGGTTGTTTTAGGATTACTTTTAAGTGATTTTATTGATAGTTTACTAGAAAATCCAGTAACGGTTGCGATTTCCCTTTTAATTGGAGGTATTATTTTATTGAAAGTAGACGAATGGTTTAATAAACCAAACGATCCAGAAGTTTCAAATGAAATTACTTATGCAAAAGCTTTTAAAATTGGATTATTCCAATGTCTTGCCATGATTCCTGGGGTTTCTCGAAGCGGTGCAAGTATTGTTGGAGGTATGGCGCAAAAATTGACTAGAACTTCTGCAGCAGAATTTTCATTTTTCCTAGCTGTTCCAACTATGTTAGGTGCAACTGCAAAAAAATGTTACGATTATTACAAAGCTGGTTTTGAATTATCTCATGACCAAGTTAATATGCTGGTTATTGGTAATATTGTTGCTTTTG
The DNA here is from genome assembly GCF_003254545.1 of Flavobacterium tistrianum. GTDB lineage: Bacteria > Bacteroidota > Bacteroidia > Flavobacteriales > Flavobacteriaceae > Flavobacterium > Flavobacterium tistrianum. The sequence goes on along the minus strand of NZ_QJRH01000067.1, from coordinate 206,446 downwards.
CTGTAGCATTATTAGCTATAAAAACGTTCATCGGATTTTTGACTAAAAACGGATTTAAAGTTTTTGGTTATTACCGAATCATTGCTGGAATCATTTTATTACTGATTCACTTTTTCATTCATCCGCTTACGATTATATAATGACACCTGAAGAATATTTAGAAGGACAAGTTTTATTGATTGACAAACCTTTAAAATGGAGTTCATTTCAAGCTGTCAATAAATTAAAATACCTTTTAATTAATAAAGTCGGACTTCCTAAAAAGTTCAAAATTGGCCATGCAGGAACTTTAGATCCTTTGGCAACTGGGCTTTTATTAATCTGTACAGGAAAATTCACTAAAAAGATTTCTGAACTTCAAGGTCAAGCAAAAGAATATAAGGGTACTTTCTATATCGGAGCCACTACTCCATCTTATGACTTGGAAACTGAAATCGATCAAACATTTCCAACAGAACATATCGATGAAGCTTTGATTCACGAAACTGTAAAACAATTTTTAGGCGAAATCGATCAGAAACCGCCAATTTTTTCTGCTATTAAAAAAGATGGTGTTCGTTTATATGAACATGCGCGTGCGGGAGAATCTATTGAAATTGAAAGCAGAAAAACTACTATTCACGAGTTTGAAATTACAAGAATTGCACTTCCAGAAGTAGATTTTAGAGTAGTTTGTTCTAAAGGAACTTACATTCGTTCTCTAGCTTACGATTTTGGAAAAGCCATGAATTCTGGTTCGCATTTAACTGTTTTACGCCGAACAAAAATTGGCGATTACGATGTAAAAAATGCGATTGATATTACTTTGTTTGAACAAAGCTTTAAATAACAAAAAAAGCACATTACATTGTTGAAAAAGTAATGTGCCAAAGCTCTTAAGAAAAGTAATTTTATTCCATACTCATCTTTGATTTAATAGTGAGGCACATTTTTCCCTCCAAACAAAAACTTAGAAAAGAAATCATAAAATCTTTCGAATAACTTTTTCATAATAGTGTATTTTTTAATTGTGAAACATTAAATAAACACCAATAAAAAGAGTAAATCAGAAAGTTATAATAGAAGTGGGTTAACATCACTAAGTTACAAAATTCTTTTGAAGCCGAAAAGACTTTAAGATAATTTTATTAACAAACAACCTGTTTATCAACACATTAATCCGATTAAAGGCGATTATACTTAATATTTTCCATAATCTCAACCAGTTCTTCCTGAACCGAAATTCCTTTATCGGCCAGATACCATAACTGTAAATCGGTTTTTATCTTTTCATCGATAGCACCAACTTCTCTTTTATGTTTTTCCATTAATTCGGTTGCTCCTTTTGGTCTTGGTCCCCAATCGGCACGCACAATTCCAGCTTCTTTACAAATCACGATTATTTTTGGAATTGCTCTTCCCCCATTTGTTAAATAATGACTCATCAAATCGTCGTTTTCATCGCGAAATGCAATTCTCAAATCGATCTTTTTATGAGAAGCCAAAGCCATTTTATTTAAAATAGGAAGTATCTGCGCCGCGTCTCCGCACCAGCCTTCAGAAAGTACCAGCCAGATATAATGATTATCCAAGTTTTGAAGTTTCTCAGCAACAGAATCTGAAATAGTTATCGTTTTTTCCAGCCTGTTCATTCTGGCTTCATTCAATTTAGAATAATTGGTAAGACTTTCAGATTGTTCGTTTCCCGTTGATTTTCCTTCGGTCAATAAATCGGTTACTATTTTTCTGTATTCAGCATAAGAATGACTATTGAATAATGCTTTGGCTACGATGCTTTTCATATTTGTTTCATTTTTTAGGATATAATAAAAATACAAAATTTAGGAAGATGAAGGAAATGACATATGTCACATTTCAAATAAAATAACTGCAAAGCCGTTTTAAATCTAAAATTGAAGCAATAATTAATTTTTTGCAAACATTATTTTTAAAAATCAGAATATGTCTATATTTGCACAAATTAACGCAACACACACATGAAATATAAAAGAATTCTTCTTAAACTTAGCGGCGAGGCCTTAATGGGTGATTTACAATACGGTATTGACCCGAAAAGATTAGGCGAATATGCAGATGAAATCAAGCAGATTCACGACAAAGGAGTAGAAATTGCTATTGTTATTGGAGGAGGAAATATTTTTAGAGGCGTTGCCGGAGCAAGCTCAGGAATGGACAGAGTGCAAGGAGATTATATGGGAATGCTTGCAACTGTTATCAACGGAATGGCTTTGCAAGGCGCTCTTGAAGATAAAGGAATGAAAACGCGTCTGCAGACAGCTTTAAAAATGGAATCTATTGCAGAACCATATATCAAAAGAAGAGCTGATCGCCACCTTGAGAAAGGCAGAATTGTAATTTTTGGTGCAGGAACTGGAAATCCATATTTTACAACTGACACTGCTGCTGTTTTAAGAGGTATCGAAATCAATGCTGATGTTATCCTAAAAGGGACTCGCGTTGATGGTGTTTACGATTCTGATCCAGAGAAAAATGCTTCTGCAGTAAAATTTGATTTTATCTCGTTTGACGATGTAATCAAAAAAGGATTGAATGTAATGGACACTACTGCGTTTACATTGAGCCAAGAAAACAAATTGCCAATCGTTGTTTTTGATATGAATAAAATCGGAAACCTTTTGAAAATCTGCGAAGGCGAAAACATCGGAACTGTAGTAAATATATAGTCATCAGTAACAGTTTTACAGTCGCATAATAAGACTTTAACTGAAAACTGAGAATGAAAACTGAAAACTAAAGAAAAAATGACTGAAGAAATAGACTTTATTTTAGAAAGTACTGAGGAATCAATGAATGGTACTATTGCACACTTAGAGAAAGAATTTCTTAATATTCGTGCAGGAAAAGCTTCTCCAGCAATGCTTGGAGGTGTTTTTGTAGATTATTACGGATCTGCAACGCCGCTTTCTCAAGTATCTAAAATTAGTGTTCCAGATGCTAGAACAATTACATTACAGCCATTTGAAAAAAATATGCTGCAAGCAATTGAAAAAGCAATCTTAATCGCTAACATTGGTTTTAACCCAATGAATAATGGAGATATGGTAATCATTAGCGTACCGCCATTAACTGAAGAGCGTCGTCGTGATTTGGCTAAACAAGCAAAATCTGAAGCAGAAGATGCTAAAATTGGTATTCGTAACTCTCGTAAAGATGCTAATACTGATATCAAAAAATTAGAAAAAGAAGGAACTTCAGAAGATATCTGTAAATCTGCAGAAGATGAAGTTCAAAACTTAACAAATGCTTACATTAAAAAAATTGATGAGTTATTGGCTGCAAAAGAAGCTGAAATCATGAAAGTCTAAGTAAGATTTGGTTATAAAATAAAAATCCGTCTGGTTTATTGCATCAGACGGATTTTTTTATTGCTATTTTTGCATACGAAAATTAATTTCTTTTCGTTTTTGAAACTATATCATTCTGTATGAAGCTATTTTGTTTTTTGACTTTGTTTTTTACGCTTACACTTCAAGCGCAAATTCAAATAAACGGAATCGTAACCGATTCAAACAACAAACCTCTTCCGTTTGCCACCATTACCACTTCAGAAAACAATAACACGATTACAGATGTTGACGGAAAATTTATTTTTAAAATCAGTTCCTCTGCGACCTCTCTTACGGTTTCTTATATCGGTTTTCAATCAAAAAATATTGCCTTAATTAACAGCAAAACCTTTTATTCGATTTCACTTTTACAGAAAACAGACGATTTAAAAGAAGTTGTAGTTTCTAATGAAAACCCTGCTTTAACGATAATAAAAAAAGTTATTGCCAATAAATCGGCAAACGATCCGCAGAAGAAACTCAATAATTTTGAATATAAAACCTATAACAAACTTATCGTAACTGCCAATCCAGATTCGATTGACGGGCGTATCGATACTTCGGCAGCATACAAAGATTTAAACAAAAAGATCATTAACATTGACTCTTCTGATTATAAGTTTAAAGAAATTGTAAGCAAACAGCATTTGTTTCAGACCGAAAAAGTTTCTCAATATCAGTTTGGAAACAACAAACTGAAGGAAACTGTTTTAGGAACAAAAATAGCGGGTTTCAAGCAGCCTATTTACGAAGTTTTGGCTTTCAACCTTCAATCTATTTCGATTTATGATTCTAATTATGAATTATTCGAAACCAAATACGAAAACCCAATTTCTAAAAATGCTCCTTCAAGCTATAATTACAAATTATTGGACACTGTTACCATAAAAGGCCGTGATGTGTATATGATTTACTTCAAAAATAAATCTAAATACAGAACTTCTGGACTGGAAGGGGTTTTATATATCGATAAAGAAAATTACGCTGTCGCGAAAGCGGTAATGCGAATTAAAGGCGTTTTGGACATCAGCGGCATTCATGAATTTGAATATATTCCGAAAGAAAAAATCTGGTTTCAGAGCAATACCACTTTTAAAATCGTAAAAGGAAAAAATGACGACGATATTAGAATTTTAGGAGGTACCATTCAATTTGACGGAGATGTTGAGGACAATTTCGAACGCAGAAAAAAAGTGGCTTCAGACTTTACCTATCTGCTTTCAGAAAGCAATAGCTTTGATATTCGCGTAAATACTGACACTCCAATAAAAACCCCGTCGCTTTATATCGAAATTAAAGATGATGCAGCAAAAAAACCTGAAAGTTTCTGGGAAGCTTATAGAAAAGAAAATCTTGATTTAAAAAGCCAAAAAACATATTTACTACTTGACAGTCTTTCGGTTCGAAATAGGATTGAAAAACGTTTAGGAATTGGCCGAAAAATCATCAATGGTTTTTATCCAATTGGCCCTATCGATTTAGATTTAAAAAAAATCATAAGTTATAACAATTATGAAGGTTTTCGCTTAGGTGTTGGAGGTATTACAAATGATCGTTTGTCTAAATATTTCCGTGTTGAAGGTTATGGCGCTTATGGAACAAAAGATGGTGTTTTTAAATATAGCATCGGCGGTGGCGTTTTGCTAGACAAACATACCAACACTTGGTTTAATGGATATTATGCAGATGATGTACGAGAGATTGCAAGTACAGTTTTTTCTGTTGATAAACGCGTTTTTAAAATTTACGATCCGCGTCCAATCAACATTAGTACTTTTTATGAATATGTTGGATGGCGTGCCAATGTTCAAACCAAATTTATTCCGAAAACTGAGGCTGTTCTAGAGCTTTCAAGAAATTATATCGAACCAAAATTTGATTATCTCTATAATCTTAACGGAAAACTGTATTCTAACTATATTATGACTACAGCAATGCTTTCTATAGTTTGGGCGCCTTTCAGTAATTATATGCAAACTCCAACTGGAAGAACTGAAAGTGATAAAAAATTTCCTCGTTTTACGTTCCAATACACACAATCATTGCCAAATGTTTTTGAAAACGATTTTACTTTTAGCAAAATAGATTTTAAAGCTGAATACGAAAAACAGTACTTAAACCGTCAGAAAACAAGTTTGCTTTTACAAGGAGGTCTAGCAATGGGAGATGTTCCTATTACGCATTTATACAACACAGCTCCTAACAACTTAACAAAGGAAACAGTTATTCAGCGTATTACTTTTGCAGGGAGAAATTCTTTTGAAACGATGTTTTTTAACGAATTTTTTTCGAGTCAATATCTGATGTTTCAAATTAAACATGGCTTCGACCGAATTAGAATAATGAGGAAAGTTCGTCCATCATTGGTTTTAGTTACCAGAATGGCTTGGGGAAGCATGGAAAATCCAGAACAGCACGTTGGTCCAGCTTACAAAACGTTGGATAAAGGTTATTTTGAATCGGGATTAGAATTGAACAGAATTTTTAAAGGTTTTGGTTTAGGCGGATTCTATAGATATGGACCAAATCAGTTAATGAGGTTTGAAGACAATATCGCCGTTAAGATTTCTTATGTTCTTGATTTGGGGCTTTAATTTCTCAAAATCATTTTTTCGCCACGAATTCACAAATTTATCTACTTAAACTTTATGAAAACTTTACCGATGAATTTCACAAATTAACCTAGCGGTAATTTGTGAAATTATTGACAAGTACCGCGTAAAAAAATTCATTAAAATTCGTGAATTCGTGACTAAAAAAAATCCCAAACTTCAATAACTAAAATTGGAATTTAATCTTTAAAAATTGAAAAAATATCACCCTAAAAGATCTTTAGGAGAGACACCATTTTTGTTTTCTAAATTTACATCTGCTCCATTTTCTAATAGGAGTTTAATTATCTCTGAATCACTTTCCAATTCCATCGCAGCACGCCATAAAGCTGAATTTCCCATATTATCTACAAGATTAACATCTGCTTTAAAATCAAGTAAAATTTTAATCGAATCCGTTTTATTATTCATTGCAGATAAATGTAAAGCCGTTAAACCTTGTTCGTCTTGTTTATCAATATCGCAACCAATCAATAGAAGATTTCTCACCAATTCTTCATCACTATCTACAACTGCAGTCATTAAAAAAGTACGACCATTTCGATCAACGCTATCTAAACCGTATTTTTCTAAGAAATCTTTAATATTAGAAAAATCTTTTCCATATAATAATTTATAAAGTTGGGTATCATCAAATTTTTTCATGACAAAATTTTAAAATAAAATCCTACAAATATAGCTGCTTTATTGAACATATATGATACGAGACTTCGTAAAAAAAAATCCCAAACCCCAATTTGAAGGCAAAAATTAACACAACCTATATCTGCGTAGACGCACCACAGTGCGTCTACGCAAAGAATATCATCATGGACTAGACGCACTGCATGCGTCTCTACAGAATATTGGTACAGAATAAAAAATCCCAACTCCAATTGATTCTTGGAATTTGGGATTTTAAAATTTTGGAACTTAAAAACTCTATGGTTTAAGAATCAAAACTGATGGAGAATTATTCAGCCAAATACTTTGAGATTCTATTAGTTTTTTCCAGCTTTCTAGACTGATAATCATCAAATCTTGGCTTTCTAAAAACTCTTTCTTCAAGGTTCTGTCATTCATAACCATGATGTGATTTGGGGCAATCTGCTCAATAGAACGAATGGTTTCTTGAATATCTCTTGTATTTTTCACTTCTCCACCAGCATCTAAAACTGTAATTTGAGAACCGTTATTATTGATTAGTTTTTTAGCATAATCAATTAAAAAAGCATCTTCCTTGCTAAAAACAGGTATAAAGACTTGATTGACTTCTTCCAGATTTTTTTCGATGAAAATTCCAACTGGCATTTTAGCTTTAGCAATAATATGTCGTGTTCTTTCATCAAATGGAGAATTTTCAAACAATCCTTCTTTTCCTGTAAACTTGTCAATCAAACGATCTGGATTTACAATTCTAGTCGTAAAACCAAGAATTTTTCCGAGTAAAGTTCCTTCAAAAATAGATTGTCCTAAACCAATAAGCAGTAAATCATATTCGCCTTGATTTGCAGTATCAATAATATCCGAGTCAATATCATTAGAAACTTTAAACAAACTCACCACATTCTGATTCAAACGTTCTGATTCTTCAATTACAGGAACCAACATTTTGCGTTCGTGCTCTTTAATATCAAATGAATGGACTTCAGTACTTAAAGACAAATGCATTGCCGTTACAATAGAATTGTCTCCTTGTTTTTTGACTAAGCTATTTGCGATTTGAAGTAATTTTTTGCCTCTTTCTGGAGTGGCAAATGAAAGCAGAATTTTATACTTGCTTTTGGCTCCGATCTCTTCTGGAACAGCTGTTGCTTTATCTTTAAAAATAAATCCGATAAAATCTAATGCTGGGCCTGTCATAAAAGTAGTCACCAAAGCCATAATTACCATCATAGTAAAAATCTCTGTTGATAACACTCCTAAGTCATAACCAATATTTAAAACCACCAATTCCATTAATCCTCTGGTGTTCATTAAGGCACCAATGGATAAACTGTCTTTCCAGTTCTGTCCCATGAATTTTGCAGCCAAAGCGCTACCGAAAAATTTACCAACTACAGCAACCAAAATGATCAAACCAGTAATTTTCCATAATTCTGGATCATTCAATAACCCTATTTGTGTACGCAAACCAGTAAACACGAAAAATAATGGCAAAAGAACAATGATTGAAACGTCTTCAACTTTTTCAATAAATATATTTCTGAATTTATTGTTTTCAGGCATTATTGCTCCCGCTAAAAATGCTCCAAACAAAGCGTGAATTCCGATTAATTCTGATGCGTAAGCAGAAATTAAAAGCGTAATAAAGAAAATTGCAACAACAGGTTTGTTCAAGCTTTCGCGCGTTGCATTCAAATCTCCTACTCTTTTTAAGAATGGACGAACAATTTTAAGCATTATTATTACATACAAAATCGCCATTCCGATTACATATAGCGAACTTAAAAGCGAACCTGCTTTTACAATTGCAATAACCACTGCCAAAATACACCAAGCTGTAATATCATCTGCAGCTGCACAAGTAATAGCAATAGTTCCTAGTTTCGTTTTCTGCATGCCTCGTTCTTGGACAATTCTAGCTAAAACAGGAAAAGCTGTGATACTCATAGCAATACCCATAAACAATCCGAAAGAAGAAAATTCTACTCCCATCGGAGCATAGATTTCATAAATAAAATAAGCCAATGATAATCCTAAAGCAAACGGAATTACAATACTTGCGTGACTGATAACAACAGCATCATGCGCTTTATTTTTTAGCACTTTCAAATCCAATTCCATTCCGATAACAAACATGAAAAGGATTAAACCGATTTGGCTTAAGAACTGTAGATTGCCTAAAGATTCTTTTGGAAACAAAACCGCCGAAAATTCTGGAAAATACATTCCGACCAAAGAAGGCCCTAAGACAATTCCCGCGATCATTTCGCCAATTACAGACGGCTGTCCTATTTTTCTAAAAAACCATCCAAATAAACGTGCTACTAAAATGATGGTAACGATCTGCGCCAATAAAATGGCCAAAGGATGCTGTAGATTATCAACCATAGAATGAAGAAAGTCTTTCCAATGATTGCTTTCAACACTTTTCTTTACAATATTTCGCCCCACTTCTAATGCGGCGCCTTTTGAAATTACCCAATAGATTAGCGCTGTAAAACCACCAATAATGGTTACGTAGAATAAAGAGTTCTTAATGTTATTCATAACTCGTTCTTTTGATTTATTGCAGCAAATATCAGAACTGAGTTTTAAGTGAAAAAGCAAATTTCCAGCTAATTTTCAATGTATGTAACAAGTCGGAAAAACTTTGTAATAAGTTATAATTTTACCTTTTTCAAAAAATCAGAACGATAGGTTTCGCTCAGAATTAGAGCAGTATTTTTATTATTTTCTTCTAAATGATGAAGCACAATTTCATTGTGATTAAAGAATTTGATGGCTTTTACAGCTACAATTTCTTTTTTATTGATTCGGCAGAAATCGGAATCGGGCAATTCGTTTAAAAGTGTATCGAATTTTACGTTTTTTAAATTCAGAAAACTACCGTCAGTTAACAAAACTGTTTTATCCCGACTGTCGCTTAATGTTGTTGTGATATACTGGATTTTATTAAAATACAATAACGTTTTTCCTTTGTCAGTATTAAGTTGAATGAATTTTTTCGAATTATCCGATTTATCGAAACGTTCAAAAGCCTTAGAAACTGCTTTTTGGAGACGTTCCAATTTCACAGGTTTGGTGATATAATCTACGGCATCAATATTAAAAGCTTCTGCCGCATATTCTTTATAGGCCGTACAGAAAATAACCAATTTGTTATCTAACATTTCGGCCAAATGCAAACCATCAATTCCTGGCATTTCGATATCAGAAATTAAGAGATCAAAATCCAGTTCGGGAATATCAGACAAAAGTTTTTCAGGATTATTAAATGTTTTTACAATTTCCAATTCTGGAATTTGCTCACAAAGCATTTTCAAATAAGTCAATCCTGGAATCTCATCGTCCAGAAGCAAGCATTTCAGTTTTGTATTCAAGTAAATCTATTTTTAGATGAGCAATGTAAACGTCATTTTCTACAAACTTATCGAGTTTGAAATTATTCTTGTAAATAATTCGCAGTCGATGTTCTAAAGTCGCGTGGCCAAAACCGCTTCGCTCTTTTTTCAGTACTTTTTTATCAGAGATTTTGTTGGAAACCGTCATAAAAAAAGCATTATTTTTAAATTCAAAAACTACCGAAATAAAAGCATCTGCACTTTGAAGATCGGCGTGTTTAAAAGCATTCTCAATTAAATCAATCGAAATTAAAGGCGCCAGCAAAGGCTGATCGTACAATTTGTCTTCTTGATTGATATTGGTTTTGACTTTAAGTTCAAAAAGCGGACTGATTTTAATTTTATTGATTTCGATTAAATTCATCGCAAAATCAATTTCTTCTTTGGCCGTTACAAATTTCTTTTTGCTTTCGTAAAGAATATAATCCAGAACATTGGCCAATTTATCTAAAGCAAAATACGTCTGGTAAGCATGCGACTGGATCGAGTTTAAAATATTCTTAAACAAATGCGGATTCAGTTTTGATTCCAAATTTTCCAATTGCAAATCATTGACTTTTGATTCTAAAGCATAAAAACTTTTTTCGGCATCTTCTTTTGCTTTTTTGGTTTGCATTAATTGATACACCATAAAACAAATAATGACAACTAAAAGCAATAGAATTGCCAGAAAAATAAAAGTGGTTGTATTGTTTTGCTGCATTTGCGTGATTTTATATTTAAGTCAATTCAAGAATAAAATTACTGAATCTGCTTCAATCTGTTGAATCTGCGTGAGTCTTTTTCGTTAAGAAAACAATTCAAATTAAACTTTCTTAAAATCGAAATTGTTTGCAAATATGAGAAAACCTAACGGTTTACAGATAAAACAAGGCAAATTATCGCAAAAACAGCACTATCAAATTTGTGTTAACGTTAAGTAAAATAGAAGGGAATATTTATGATTTCGAGCACTTTTCACTACATTTGCATCCATTTTTAAAGATTTTATGAAAAACGCTGTCCAAGTTGGATTTTGGGAAAAATTGGCCCGAATCATACTTAAAAACCGAATTACGATTCTGGTTATACTTTCTGCTTTAACTCTTTTCTTTGGTTATCAGTGGAAGAATCTTTCTATGACTTATACCGAAGCCAACTTGCTTCCAAAAGATCATATTGCAAATAAAGATTATCAAAAATTCTTAGACAAATTTGGTGAAGAAGGGAACTTAATTGTTATTGGTTTTAAAGATCCTAAGTTCTTTACACCAAGAAATTATGCTGCTTGGACTGAATTAATGAACGGTTTGAAAAAAGCCAAAGAAGTTGATTTGGTAATTTCTTTGAATGATTTAAAGAAACTTGAAAAAGATACTGTAAACCAAAAGTTTGTTTTAGCGCCATTTATTGAAGAAAGCAAAGCACTTGACGCCAATTATTTAAAAAGTGTTCAATATGATTTGTTTCACAATCTTCCTTTTTACGAAGGCCTTTTGTTTAACAAAGAAAGCGGAAGCGTTCGTTCTGCGATTTACATGAACAAAGCGCTGGTAAACACGGCAGAAAGAAAGACTTTTATCTTAAATGATTTAGTTCCAAAAATCGATAAATTCGAAAAAACGACCGGAATCGACCTTAAAGTTTCTGGAATGCCATACATCCGTACAATCAATGCGGATAATATGAAAGGCGAAATCGGACTTTTCATTGGAGCGTCTTTATTGACCGTTTCTTTGATTTTCTTTTTCTTCTTCCGTTCGTTCAGAGCTACGTTTATTTCGATTTGTATTTTAATTGTCGGCGTAACTTGGTCGTTTGGGACACTGGGATTGTTTGGTTATAAAATCACGATTTTAACAGCAATTATTCCACCACTGATTATCGTAATCGGAATTACCAACTGTATTTTCCTGATCAACAAATATCAGCAGGAAATCAAAATACACAACAATCAGGCAAAAGCTTTACAGCGTGTGATTTCAAAAATTGGGCATTCAACTTTTATGACCAATTTAACTGCTGCAATTGGTTTTGCAACCTTAATGATTACAGGAAATGAACTGCTTTTTGAGTTCGGATTGGTAACTTCTATCAACGTGATTTCTGTTTATACTTTGACACTTTTTATCGTGCCAATTATTTACAGTTTTATGCCACTGCCAAAAGAAAAACATTTATATCATTTGGACAAAACGTATATTTCGACACTTTTAAATACAGTTACAACTATCGTTAAAGGCAAAAAGACAATTGTTTATTGCATTTACGCTGTTCTGTTTCTTGTGAGTTTGAATGGAGTTAGACAGATGAAAGTTTCAGGAAGTTTGATTGGTGAAATGCCAAAAAGCGCTTCTTTCTTTAAAGATATTTTATTTTACGAAAAAGAATTCAACGGTGTTATGCCTCTTGAAATCATGATTGACACCAAAAAGAAAAAAGGTGTTATGAAACCGTCAACCATTCGTAAAATGGACGAATTGCAGAATACTATTTCTGAAATTCCAGAATTGGCAAAACCTGTTTCGGTTGTCAATTTGGTTAAATATGCAAAACAGGCTTTCTACAACGGAAATCCTGAATATTATCAATTGCCGACTTCTCAAGAACAGACTTTTATTTTGGGCTATGCTAAAAATGCAACCAAAAACAGCAAAGAAAACTTAATGAAAGCGTATGTGGATTCGACGGGACAATATGCGAGAATCACGACTTTCATGAAAGATATTGGAACGGATGAAATGGCAAAAGTGGAAGGAAAACTTCGCAAAAAAATTGACGAAATTTTCCCTAAAGACCGTTATGAAGTTACGATTACAGGAAAAGCATTGGTTTTCCAAAAAGGGACAACTTATTTGGCGCATAACTTAATTGAATCATTATTGTTTGCCATTTTGACTATTGCAATTTTGATGCTGTACTTGTTTAGATCGTTCAAAATGGTAGCAGCTTCTTTAATTACGAATATTTTACCGCTTTGTATTACTTCTGGATTAATGGGTTATTTCGGAATTCCGTTAAAACCTTCGACGATTTTGGTATTCAGTATCGCTTTCGGAATCTCGGTTGATAATGCTATTCAGTTTATGGCGAAATACAAAGATGAATTAACTCAAAATAGAGGAAAAGTAAAAAAATCTGTTTTCAGCGCTTTGAGAGAAACTGGAGTAAGTACATTTTACACTTCTATCGTTTTGATCTTAGGTTTTGCCACTTTTACTTTATCAAGCTTCAGCGGAACAATTGCTTTAGGAGGATTAATTTCTTGTACTTTGGTTTTTGCGATGTTTGCTAACTTGGTTGTTTTGCCATCGCTGGTTTTAACTTTCGAGAAGAAGAAAACGAGAAAAGAGGAATTGGAGAGTTTGGAGAAGTAAGTTTTCTTCATAACCTTAAAGATATCCGCCACGAATTCACGAATAAAAAAACAAATAATTCGTGAATTCGTGGCGAATAAATTTATACGAACAATTATCAGAACAACAAAAGGAACTGGAAACAGCTTCAAAAATTAATTATTATCGATTATATTTGCAGTTGTTCAAAACGAATATTATTTAATATCAATTATATATAAAAATGAAACACACAAAAGTTAGAGACTTATTAAACAGTACGACGACGTTACAGGAAGTGAATGCAAAAGGTTGGGTGAGAACTTTTAGAAATAATCAGTTCATCGCTTTAAATGACGGTTCTACAATTAATAATATTCAATGTGTTGTTGATTTTGAAAATACACCAGAAGAGACTTTAAAAAGAATCACTACTGGAGCTGCAGTTTCTGTAATCGGAACTTTGGTTGAAAGCAAAGGTGCAGGTCAGAAATACGAAATTCAGGTAAACAAACTTGAAATTCTTGGAGATTCTGACGCTGAGAAATTCCCAATGCAGCCTAAAAAACACTCTTTAGAATTTTTACGTGAAAACGCTCACTTACGTGTTCGTACAAATGCTTTTGGTGCAATTATGCGTGTGCGTTCGGTATTGTCTTATGCGGTTCACAAATATTTTCAAGATAAAGGTTTCGTTTATGTAAATACACCAATTATCACTGGGGCCGATGCTGAAGGTGCTGGAGAAATGTTTCAAGTTACTTCTTTGCCATTGGATAATCTTCCAAAAAATGAAGAAGGAAACATTGATTTCAAAAAAGATTTCTTCGGAAAACATACGAACTTGACAGTTTCTGGACAATTAGAAGGAGAAACTTTTGCAATGGCTTTGGGTCAGATTTATACTTTTGGACCAACTTTTAGAGCAGAAAACTCAAACACTTCTCGTCACTTGGCAGAATTCTGGATGATCGAGCCTGAAGTTGCTTTCAACGACCTTGACGACAACATGGATTTGGCTGAAGATTTTATTCAGTATGTAATTAAATATGCTTTAGACAACTGTAAAGATGATTTGAAATTCTTAGAAGGAAGACTTCTTGAAGAAGAAAAATCAAAACCACAGGCTGAAAGAAGCGAAATGACGTTGTTAGAGAAATTAAGTTTTGTTTTAGAAAACAACTTCAAACGTGTTTCTTATACTGAGGCGATTGACATTTTAAGAGATTCAACTCCAAATAAAAAGAAGAAATTCCAATATTTAATCAACGAATGGGGAGCTGACTTACAATCAGAACACGAGCGTTTCTTGGTTGAAAAACACTTTAAATGTCCTGTAATTTTATACGATTACCCAGCAAACATTAAAGCGTTTTACATGCGTTTGAACGACAACACAGAACCAGGAAGAGAAACAGTTCGTGCAATGGATATCCTTTTCCCTGGAATTGGAGAAATTGTAGGCGGTTCTGAAAGAGAAGAGCGTTACGATGTTTTAGTTGAGAAAATGGAAAAACTTGGAATTGATAAAGAAGAATTATACTGGTATTTAGACACCAGAAGATTTGGTTCTGCAACTCACGCAGGTTTCGGTTTAGGATTTGAACGTTTGGTATTGTTTGTAACAGGCATGACAAATATTAGAGATGTAATTCCTTTCCCAAGAACTCCTGGAAGTGCTGAGTTCTAAGAAGTTTTAAAAAGTTTCAGGTTTCAAGTTTCAGGTTGTTGGAACTTGAACTAAAATAATAATATTTGTTTCAGGTTTCAAGTTTCAAGTTGTGGCACGTTCTGCAACCTGAAACTTGAAACTTGAAACTTTTAACAAAAACAAATGCTAAAGCAATTTTTAAATTTAAAATTATCCCAAAAATTATCTCCACAGCAAATTCAGCTGATGAAGTTAATTCAATTGCCTACGCAAGCTTTTGAACAGCGTTTATTAGAAGAAATGAACGAAAACCCAGCTCTTGAAGCGGGTAAAGAAGACGAATATGAAGCTGATGAATACGCTAATGACGACTATGACGATTATGATGATAATGAATCCGACAGAATCGAAGCAGACGACATTAATATTGACGAATATCTAAGCGACGACGATACGCCTGACTACAAAACTCAAGTAAACAATTACAGTGACGATGAAGAACGCGAAACTCCTTTTGCGGCTCCGATTAGTTTTCATCAGGATTTAATCAATCAACTGAATACTTTCATTTTAAATGATGAGGAACGCGAAATCGCCGAATTCCTTGTCGGAAGTATTGATGATATGGGTTATATCCGAAGAAGTATTCCGGACATTGTAGACGATATGGCTTTTACTCAGGGAATTTATACTGACGAAGCAATGGTCGAAAAAATGTTGACCGTAATTCATGAATTAGAACCTTCAGGAGTTGGCGCACGTGATTTACAGGAATGTTTACTGCTTCAATTAAAACATAAAACGCCAACTGAATATGTTGATTTAGCCATTGACATTATCGAAAATCAGTTTGATGCTTTTACGAAGAAACATTACGATAAGCTTTTACAGAAATACAGCATTTCAAACGAACAGCTTAAAAAAGCAATTCACGAAATTGAAAGATTAAATCCAAAACCGGGCGGTTCTTTTGCAGGAAACAATAAAGTTACAGAAAACATTGTTCCCGATTTTGCTATCAGAATTGTTGACGGCGAACTGGAACTGACTTTAAACGGAAGAAATGCTCCTTCTCTGCACGTTTCTAAAGATTATCAGGAAATGATGCAGACATACAAAGAATCTCGCGATAAATCGACTGCACAAAAAGATGCCGTTCAGTTTATCAAACAAAAACTGGATTCTGCTAAATGGTTTATTGATGCTATTAGACAACGTCAGGAAACGCTTTTTGTAACGATGAATGCCATAATGCATTATCAGGAAGAATATTTCTTAGACGGCGACGAAACCAAACTAAAACCAATGATCTTAAAAGACATTGCTGATATGGTTGGTTTAGATATTTCAACCATTTCGCGTGTGGCAAACAGCAAATATGTTGAAACTCCATACGGAACCAAACTTATTAAGGAATTCTTCTCTGAAGCCATGAAAAATGATCAGGGAGAAGATGTTTCAACTTTAGAAATTAAAAAAATTCTTCAAAATACAATTGAAGAAGAAGATAAGAGAAAACCGCTTCCAGATGATCAACTGGCAGAAATCTTAAAAGAAAAAGGATATCCGATTGCGAGAAGAACTATTGCAAAATACCGTGAGCAACTTGATATTCCGGTAGCAAGAATGAGAAAGAAAATCTAAGATTTTTAAACCATGGAAGAGATATAAGTTCATTTAAAATAATAAACCCGATAGTTTTAAAAACTATCGGGTTTTATTTTTTATTGAAGTAAGAAATTCCGAAGGAGTCATGACTGGAATTTCGGAATTTTTAAAATCTTTTTTATTTCTGGTTAGCAACACACTACATTTATGATGTAATGCACTAAAATACTGGACAGCATCTTCGAAATCATTAAAGTTTGAGATTAGACTTTTATCAATTACAATTTCATCAATATCAGAAACTTCACATATAAAACGAAATTTTCTCAAAGCTTCCAAAACAACTTTCTTTTCTACAACTTTGGAAATTACATAAACCGTATTTACAAAAGACAAAGATGAGCTTGCTAATCTAAAATTTTTATTTTCTGCAAGTGAAGCTATCGTTGCAATATCGTTAAAAAAGGGTTCTCGTTCTCCTATTAAATCAATTAAGACATTTGTATCTAAAAACAGCTTCATTACTTATATTTTTCAGACAAGTAGTCTTGTCTATCTTTTTTATAGTCAAAATCATTATCAATTTTGCCTTTCCCAACTGCAAGACTTTTCACAAAAGCGCTTATTTCACAATTCTCCGAATTACTATCTTTTTCAATTATTGTTTTTAAATAATTTTCGACCAAGAGTGACAAGCTTTGCTTATGTTCTGCGGCATATATTTTGGCCCTATCGATAACGTTTTTATCTAGTTTCAATGTTAATTTCGCATCCATAATTTTCACACTTTATTCTATACGTACAAATATACAAAAAACATCCGTACAAAAATAAACCCGACAGGCTTCAGAACCTGTCGGGTTTAATTATAATATCTATAAATCTTTATTTATATTCGTCTGGCAATATTTTTATATCAAACAAAAAATCTTTCTTTTTATCACTATAACTATAATTCAGTGTATAATCATTTTCTCTGAAAACCTGAAGTCCTGTATTTTCTTTTGCAGTACTTAGAAGACTTTTTCTAATTTCTTCTTGAATTACGCTAACTTCAGCAGTTTCTTTAATCACATTCAATAATGTCAAATTGTATTGAACTGTTTTTTCTTCATGTAAACTTACACTGTCCAAACGAATTCCTTCTTGAATATTTAATGGACAGCTTTTATTATATTTTGCAATTAATTCTACTACTTCAGTGTTTACTTCATCTTCTTTTGCGCCTAGGTAAAATTGAAAATAAACTACGAAAGCGACAGCAATTCCAATTAATACTAACAATAAAACAGTCGATTTTCTCATATTTTTGTACATTTTGTTAAGGCTTATATTAAGTAAAACAATCTATTTTTCGTGATTCTTTTTCATTGCTTTAAAATACGCTGCACGGCTAAGTGGCTCGTATTCTTCTGTTTCTCCAAGCATTACTAATTTATCATTATCAGTCTTTCTAAAACTATAATTGGCTAAATTTCCCGTTCTGGTACAAACGGCATGAACTTTCGTTACATATTCTGCCGTTGCCATAAGTCCAGGCATTGGCCCAAACGGATTTCCTTTAAAATCCATATCCAATCCAGCCACAATCACACGGATTCCTTGATTAGCCAAATCGTTGCAAACAGTGATAATTTCATCATCAAAAAATTGTGCTTCGTCAATACCGATTACATCGCATCCTTGAGCTAAAATCAATATGTTAGCTGCTGCTGGAACAGGCGTAGAACGAATTTCGTTGGCGTCATGAGACACAACCATTTCGTCATGATAACGAGTATCAATAGCTGGTTTAAAGATTTCAACTCTTTGTTTGGCAAATTGGGCGCGCTTTAATCTTCGGATTAACTCTTCGGTTTTACCCGAAAACATTGATCCACAAATAACTTCAATCCAACCAAATTGTTCTTTGTGATTTACTGTATTTTCGAGAAACATTTTGTATTTTTCTACCTTTAAAAATGAATAGTTTTTATTACTTTGTACTGGCAATAAATTGATGTAAAAATGTACTGTTTTACATTTTTTCAAAAGTAGAAAATTTTTATCAAACCTTAGATTCGCGAAAGCGTATTAACAGAAATAAAAAATTATCTTTTGAATTTCCTTGAGAATAGAGACATTCAAACATTAAATACACTAAAATACCTTATTCACTATAATTTTCAACAGTTATGAAAAAAAAATTGGAAGCTGATTTAATTAGCATTGCACATCGAATTTTAAAACTTAAAAATAAATCCGATATCAATCAATTGTACCTTGAAACTCAGAAATTATACGAGAAATTAGCGGTATTAAAATTTGTAGAAGAGAATTTCGACACTGCAAAACCAACAATCGGGCAAAATGATATTACGGCCGAATTGGAAACGATTTTTGAAAAAGAAGAAATCGCAACTCCTGCTATAATTGAACTTGAAGCTCCTGCCGAAGAAAAAGTGATTGCGCTTGAAGAATCTTACGAACCTGAAATTTCAGAGGAAAAACCAGCAGAAATTGTTGAAGCTGCTGAACCAATTGTTGAAGCTGAAGAACCTCTAATCGAGGAAACTGTTGAGCCAATTGTTGCTGAAATAGAAGAAGCTGTTATTGAAACTCCAGTTATTGAAGAAATTGCTGAACCTATTGCTGAAAAGACAGAAGAAGCAGAAAAAGCTATTGATGATCTTTCGTTCACAACTATAAATGAATTGAAACCAATTCCAGATTTCAAACCAGCTTTTGAATTGGAAACGGAACCAATCATAGAAGAAGTTAAAGAAGAACCAAAGAAAGAAACTCCTGCACAGCCAACTATTCAATTTGAAGATTTCGGAATTAATTATGCCGATGCGCAGTTTGTAAAAGTGGATAGTTTTGAAGCTATTCCATCAACTCCAACTCCTTCAATAAATGATTTCAAAGAACCTAAAAAAGTAGAAACAGCTATTCTTGAAACTCCAGTTCAGCCAAAAGCTGTAAGCTTAAATGAGAAACTGGCAAGAGGATTTCATATTGATCTGAATGACAGAATTGCCTTTACCAAAAATCTCTTTGGAAACAGCACAGAAGATTACAGCCGTGTTTTAAACCAATTAATGACTTTTGATTCTTATAGCGAAGCAAAAGATTTTATAGAAAATATGGTAAAACCAGACTACAATAACTGGGAAGGAAAAGACGATTACGCAGAACGTTTTATGGGGATTATCGAAAAGAAATTCTCTTAAAAACACAAATTTCAAGAATTCACACGAATTTACTGGATGCAGTTTTTAGATAAATTAGAATTTGTTCCAATTCGTGCAATTCGTTTTCAAACATTAAAATAAATTATGTCAAAATTATATATCGTTCCAACGCCAATTGGCAATCTTGAAGACATGACTTTTAGAGCCATTCGGGTTTTGAAAGAAGTAGATTTGATTTTGGCTGAAGATACCCGCACAAGCGGAAAATTATTGAAGCATTTTGAAATTGGCACGCACATGCACAGCCATCATATGCACAATGAACATAAAACGACCGAAAATTTAATTGCACGTTTAAAAGCTGGCGAAACCATCGCTTTAATTTCAGACGCAGGAACTCCAGCGATTTCAGATCCAGGTTTTCTATTAACGCGCGCTTGTGTCGAAAATAAAATTGAAGTTGAATGTCTTCCGGGTGCAACGGCTTTTGTTCCGGCATTGGTAAACAGCGGACTTCCAAATGATAAATTTGTTTTTGAAGGTTTCTTGCCTGATAAAAAAGGACGCCAGACTCGCTTTTTGGCTTTAGCCGAAGAAACCCGAACCATGATTTTATATGTTTCTCCGCATAAACTCGTTAAGACTTTAGCTGAATTTGTTCAGTATTTTGGAGAAGACAGACAAGTTTGCGTTTCGAGAGAATTATCAAAATTACACGAAGAAAATGTACGCGGAACGGCAAAAGAAGTTCTAGCACATTTTGAAAAAACAGCACCGCGAGGAGAAATCGTAGTTGTCGTTGCTGGAAAAACAATAACCAAAGAACCTAAAAAAAGTAAATTTTCTAAGGACGAAGAAGAATAAAAATAATGTTAGCCACAGATTAAAAAGATTAACACAGATTAATAAAAAAGTTAGCCACTAATTGCACAAATTATCACGAATTAAATTAGTGGAAATTCGTGCAATTCGCAGCAAAAAAAATCCTTTTAATCCTTTTAATCTGTGGCAAAAAAAAAAATCAAATCATAATCATGAGCATTCAAGCCTTTTTAGAAAAAGTAAAACAAACTCCAACACAAATTACATTTCCTGAAACTATTGCGGTAATTGAAGAAAATTACAATTTTACTCCAACTGCTTTTCAAAACGGAACACAACATAATGCAGCAGGCGAAAATTCAGGTTCTTGCAAATTGTTTTCATTCGCAAAACTGCAAAATTTAAGTAAAGAAGAAACTTTAGCTTGTTTTGGCGCTTTTTATTTTGAAGAAGTTCTAGGAGATCCAAATGGAACAAATCACCAAAACATTAGAAATTTCATCAACTTAGGTTGGAACGGAATTGAGTTTGAAGGAAATGCTTTAGAAGCAAAATAACATTTGTCAAGCTGAGCGTAGTCGAAGCCTTTTTTTGTACAAAATATTTCGCCACAGATTAAAAAGATTAACACAGATTAATAAAAGTTTGCCACGACCCAAGCGATAGCGAATAGGCGAAGCAATTACACAAATTAGCACGAATTAAATTAGTGAAAATTTGTGTAATTCGTGGCAAAAAAAATAATCTTTTAAATCCTTTTAATCTGTGGCAAAAAAAATTACCAATAAGATTAAACGATTTCAAAAATCTGAAGTCTAAAATCTAAAATCCAAAATCAACCCATGCGTTGGACATTAAAACCAAAACCTTCTGAAGAAAAAATTAAACATTTAGCGCAAGCTTTAAATGTAGAAGATTTTGTAGCATCACTGCTAATTCAGCGTGGAATTGAGACTTTTGAAGATGCGAAAAATTTCTTTCGTCCCTCTTTAGAACATCTTCACGATCCGTATTTGATGAAAGATATGGATAAAGCCGTTGCGCGAATTGAACGCGCCATTCAAAACGAAGAAAACATTCTAGTTTTCGGCGATTATGATGTAGACGGAACAACAGCAGTTTCTTTGGTTTCATCCTATTTAAAATCACATTATCCTCATATTGCCACTTATATTCCCGATCGTTACGACGAAGGTTACGGAATTTCATATAAAGGAATTGACTACGCAGACGATAACGGAATTTCTTTAATTATTGCTCTCGACTGCGGAATCAAATCTATTGATCATATCGCTTACGCGAAAGCCAAAAACATAGACTTTATTATTTGTGATCACCACCGTCCTGGCGAAATTCTTCCTGATGCCGTTGCTGTTTTAGATCCGAAAAGAGAAGACTGTCAATATCCGTATGATGAATTATGCGGTTGCGGTGTTGGTTTTAAACTGATACAGGCTTTAGGTCAAAATCGAAACGAGACAATAGAAGATTTAGTTCCGTATTTAGATTTGGTCGCTACAGCAATTGCTGCCGATATTGTTCCGATAACGGGAGAAAATCGTGTTTTGGCTTACTTCGGTTTGAAAGTCATTAATAGCGAACCAAGACCTGGAATTAAAGCACTTGTTCATCAAGTCAAAAAGAAAGTTTTAGATATTACCGATGTCGTATTTATTATTTCTCCTCGAATTAATGCTGCTGGAAGAATCAAACACGGGAATCATGCCGTTGAATTATTAACTGAATTTAACTTAGAACAGGCACAGCAATTCGCTTCAGAAATTGAACAATACAACGCAGATCGAAAAGATTTAGATAAAAAAATCACCAAAGAAGCTTTTCAGCAGATTTTACAAAATAACGAAGAAGAGCGTTTTTCAACCGTTGTTTTTCAAGAAGATTGGCACAAAGGCGTAATCGGAATTGTAGCTTCAAGATTAATAGAAACGTATTATCGTCCAACTTTAGTTTTCACTAAAAGTGGAGATAAATATGCAGCCTCTGCCCGATCTGTAAAAGGGTTTGATGTTTATAATGCTTTAGATGCGTGTTCAGAACATTTGGAACAATTTGGTGGACACATGTACGCGGCTGGAATGACTTTGAAAGCCGAAAATTATCAGCTTTTTAAAGAAGCTTTTGAGAAATGCGTACAAGAAACCATTCAACCCGAAATGCGAACTCCAGAAATTGAAATTGATGCTGAAATTGATTTTTCAGACATCACTCCAAAACTAATCCGCATTTTAAAACAATTTGAACCGTTTGGCCCCCAGAATATGACGCCAGTTTTTATGACCCGAAATCTTATAGATACAGGTTACGCCAAAACTCTTGGAGCTGAAGAAGAACATTTAAGACTTTTCGTCAAACAAAATAATTCTGATGGAATCGCCGCAATTGGCTTTGGACTCGGAAAAAAATTAGACATAGCAAAAAATCAAAATCCGTTTCAGCTGGCGTATACAATTGCCGAAAATGAATGGAACGGAAACATTTCAACTCAGCTTATGCTGAAAGACATTAGAACAGATGGAAGAAATTAAATCCAACAAACCTGATCCGTATCAGGCACTTCGTTACAGAGAATTCAACGTGTTTTTATTATTGCGTTTCGCGATGGTTTTTGCCTGGTCAATGCAGTTTATTGTAATCGAATGGGAAGTTTATAGCTTAACCAAAAATCCACTTTCTTTAGGAATTATTGGTTTAATGGAAGTTATCCCTGCGGTCGGAATGGCTTTATTTGCTGGACATATCGTCGATCAAAAAGAGAAAAAAGGATTATTGGTAAAATGTATTTTAGGTTTTTCTGTAATTAGTTTTGGATTATTTTTATTGACTTGGCCAAAAGTAGTTGGAGGCTGGTCTTCAAATATTATACTTTATTCTATTTACGCTTTAGTATTTTTTGGCGGATTAGTTCGTGCTTTTCTTGGACCAACTATTTTTGCTCTTCTATCGCTTATTATTCCTAAAAAAGCATATCCAAATGCCGCTACTTGGAGTAGCACCGTTTGGCAAATTGGAGCTGTTATGGGACCGGCATTAGCAGGATTTTCAATTAACTGGATTGGTGTTCATTGGTCAATGTGTCTAGTTTTCGGGTTCTCAATTCTTTCTTTAATTGCTTTGTCACAAATCAGTGCAAAACCAATTATAAATCCGAAGATTGGAGAATCAATCAAAGACAGTTTAACTGAAGGTTTGACTTTTGTCTTCAAAAATAAAATTGTTTTAGGCGCATTATCTCTTGATATGATTGCGGTTCTTTTTGGAGGCGCGGTAGCGTTATTGCCTGTATTTGCACAAGATATTTTGAAAGTCGGTTCTGAAGGTTTTGGTATCTTAAGAGCTGCGCCTGCTGTTGGAGCTTTTATAACCATGATTGTTTCGGCCTATATTCCTTTGTATAAAAATGCCGGTAAAAAACTTTTGGCCGCCATTTTTGTTTTTGGATTATCTATCATCTTGTTTGGATTCTCAACTTCGTTCTGGCTTTCTGTTTTCGCTTTATTTTTGAGCGGTCTGGCCGATGGAATTTCGGTAGTAATTCGCCAAACCATTTTACAGCTTAAAACTCCAGATCATATGCGTGGCCGTGTGGGTGCTGTAAATTCAATTTTTGTTGGATCATCTAACGAATTAGGTGCTTTCGAAAGTGGTGCAACCGCAAAACTAATGGGAACTGTTACTTCTGTAATTTTTGGAGGAAGCGTTACACTTTTGACCGTTTTAGGTTTTGGATTTGCATCTCCTACTTTTAGAAATTTAGACCTTCAAAAAGATATGGATGATCATCATAAATTGGAATAAATGAAATCATTATTCTTAGCTTTTATTTTATCGATATCCTTTTTTGCAAACGGACAAAATCTTTATATCAAAACCTACGGAAACGAAAAGAATAAAGTCATAATTTTTATACACGGTGGCCCAAGCGGCAATGCAACATTGTTTGAAGGAACAACAGCTCAAAAACTAGCTGATCAAGGTTTTTATGTGATTGCTTATGACCGAAGAGGTGAAGGAAGATCTGCAGATCCAAATGCAAAGTTTACTTATGACGAAGCTTTTCAAGATTTAAATTCGATTTATGCAACATATCATTTAAAGAAAGCAATTATTCTAGGCCATAGTTTTGGCGGTTTAATAGCAACACTTTATACTAATAAATATCCGCAGAATGTAAGCGCTTTGGTTTTGGCTGGTGCTTTGTTTTCTCAACAGGAAACTTACGATCATATTTTAGATACTTTAAAAAAGAAATACAGTAACGATTCTGCACAATTAAAAAGAATCAATATTGTAGAAAATCTAAATAAAAATTCAGCCGATTATAGAAAAAAGTGCTTTGAATTGGCAGGAGAAAACAATTTCTTCAAAATGCCAAATCCAACAGCAGAATCTAAAAAATTATATGCTAATTACGAAGCAGGAGAATTTTTCAAAACCAATATTCGAAATAAAAATGCGCCTTTAGTTTTTTATCAAAACGAAAAGCAAAACAATATTGATACGCGTCCGATTTTAAAGAAAATCAAAACCGCTGGAGTTCCGATCTATGGAATTTACGGAAAACAAGATGGCATTTTTTCATCGGCACAAATTAATTCTCTTAAGGCAATAACTGGCGAAAAACGTTTTGTTTTTCTAGACAATTGCTCGCATTATTTATTTGTTGACCAACAGACTGCTTTTCTTTCCAAGTTAAAATATTGGTTGAAATAACAATTAAGTTTTATAAAAAAGCGAACTGCAAAACCTAACATAAACAACTAAAAATCAAAACACTAATCCTTATTTTTAGCTTTTTTTTATGCTTTTCTTAATCAAGTATTAGTACAAAGAGTTCGTATCTTTGTGGCCTAAAAAAATTGCCATGAAAGATATCGAACAGATATACCGAAACGATTTTGGAATTTCATTTTATTGGAAAGAAGGCAACGAAATTATATCAGATAAAATCCAGTTGCTTTTTAAACAAATGGGATTTTATTTTTCAGTTCAAGAATTAAATGAATTTCACGATTTAATTGAAGACTGCGTAACAGACCATAATGATTACGATACAAATGGCGTAAAACGCGCCTTCGATAAATTTTTATTGAAGACTCCCTATGTTGCTATAGATTTAGAAATATCACCGAAGGAATTAGATTCTATAAAAGACTTAGTTGATGGTTCTTTATTTCGACTTCACCTCAACGAATATATTTACGGTTCAGGCATGAACTAAACCAAACCGAGCAAAGATTTTTTTTCAAACTTTTTATGATTTTTTTATTTAGAATTGATATAAATAATATTTATATTTGTTGAAATAAAAGGATTACGATGAGAGAAATTGAACAAATATATCATAACAACTTTGGCATAGCTTTTTACTGGAAAGATAACAATACTACGATTTCCGACAAAGTGCAATTGGTTTTTAAGGAAACTGGTTTTTATTTTACCGTACAGGAATTGAATCATTTTTGTGATTTGATCGAAGACAGCATGATTGAAAACGCTTGTTGCGAAGCATGCGAAATGAAATATTCTTGCCATAAGTTTTTATTGAAAACACCTTGCAATTCTATTGATCTGGCTGTAAATATGACCGAACTAAAATCGATTAAAGATTTGGTTGAAGGTTCTTTATTTAAAATTGAACTGGATGAATATGTTTATGGAGTCGGCATGAATTAAGAAGCATTCTAAATATTTTAACAGCATTCTTTCATTATTGAAATATATTTTGATTCAATTCAAAAAAAAGTATATTTACAGCAATGAAAAAAGCTGCATTTCTACTTACCTTATCACTTCTGGCAATTCTCTTTGTCAGCTGCAACAACAAATCAGAGGAATATATTGATCCGCGCGGAACTGATTATGCGGGGTCAGAAAGCTGCATACAATGCCATAAAGTTCAGTCTGAAATGGCATTCAAAAGTTCGCATTTTAAGGCGACTGCTCCAGCAATTTTAGGAAATGTTTCAGGCGATTTCGATTCTAAAAATCATACTTTCATTTACGATAAAGAGACCAAATTGGTCATGGAAAAACGTGGAGACAGTTTGTATCAAGTTGTTTATAAAAACGGTAAAGAAACTGCCAAATACAAATTTGAAATTGTTTTTGGAACCAAGCATGCTCAGACTTCTGTTTATTGGAAAGACAACAACACATACGAACTGCCAGTTTCTTTTTATCACTCCATAAACAATTGGGCAACAAGTCCTGGTTTTCCTGCCGACAAGCCTTATTTTGACCGTATGGTGGTTAAAGACTGCTATTCGTGCCATGCCTCAAATGCCAGCAGCCGAAGCGTGAATCAAAATTCTGATGAAAGAAATATGATGTCTATGGATTTTGAAGATATCATTAGAAAAGAAACAATTGTTTACGGAATTGACTGTGAACGCTGTCACGGTCCAGCCAAAAAACATGTTGATTTTCATTTAAAAAATCCAAACGTAAAAGTTGCTAATAGCATTACGAGTTTTAAAACTTTAAACAGACAGCAAAGATTAGATGCATGCGCTTTATGTCACGCAGGAAATGACGGAATGAAATTAAAATCTCGTTTTGATTTTAAACCTGGAAATAATTTATCAGAATTCTTTCGTGAGACCAAAAGCATTACCGACACAGCAAATTTTGATGTTCATGGCAATCAATACCGTTTGATGGCACAAAGCAAATGTTTTATGAAGAGCGATAAAATGGATTGCATTACTTGCCATAATCCACATGAAAATGCTTCTAAAAATATGGCTTCGTATTCTAAAATCTGCATGAGTTGCCATCAAGGTTTAAAACATAAAGAAAACACTTTAAAAACAATGTCTGAGAAGCTATTAGCTAGCAATTGTGTAGAATGTCACATGCCGAAAAAAGCATCTGGAGCAATTAAATTTCAGCTTTCAAACAGCAAACAGCTTTCAGAATATATTCTGCGAACGCATAAAATCGGAATTTATCCGAATGCAAAGTAATTACTTTTCGAATTTTTTAAGCTCGAATTTTTCACCGTCAAAAACACCGTAAGTAAAATATCCAATCCAATCGCCAAGATTTACATATTCGGAGTTTTCTCCAACTGGAATAATCATAGGCAAATGGCGGTGTCCAAAAATGAAATAATTGTAATGTTTGGTTTCTAATTTTCGTTTGGCATACAAAACCAGCCATTCGTTTTCTTCACCTAAAAATTTTACATCTTCAGCACCAGAAATTAGTTTATTTTTAACCGATAAATATTGAGCCAAACTTACGCCAACATCTGGATGCAACCAACGGAAAAGCCATTTTGAAAACGGATTTGTAAATACCTTTTTCATTCTTTTATAGCCTTTATCGCCAGGACCTTTTCCGTCGCCATGGCCAATCAGGAAAGTTTTTCCGTTAAAAGTAAATTCCTTGTTATCATGATAAACAGGAATATTCAATTCGGTTTCAAAATAATCATTCATCCAAAGATCATGATTTCCGACAAAAAAATAAACTGGGATTCCGCTGTCGCGAATTTCAGCCAACTTGCCTAAAATTCGAACAAAACCTTTCGGAACAACCGTTTTATATTCAAACCAGAAATCAAATAAATCTCCCAATAAAAAAATGGCTTCAGCATCTTCTTTAACCTCATCAAGCCAAGCCACGAATTTCTTTTCGCGCGGTAAACTCAATTCTGGAGTTGGAGCACCAAAATGCTGATCTGAAGCAAAATATATTTTTTTCATTTGTGGAGTTAGGAGTTATTCGTTAGGGGTTAGATGTTTAAAATACGTGCTAGAAATTATTCGTTTCGACATTTAACTCTTAAACATTTAACTTTTAACTTTTTTTACAAATTATCAGAAGCGTACCATTCTGCGAAAGACGATTCTGTTTCTTGAAGTTTTAATGAGAAAAGAGAAATTCCTTCTGGAAGTCTTGCCACGATTCTCTCTGCAAAATCAACCACCATATTTTCGCTTGTTGGCTGATAATCTACTAAGATTACGTGATGCCCGCGGTTTTTCAATTCATTTGCCAATTCGATATGCGGTGTGGTCTGATTGAAAACTGTAGCATGATCAAATTGATCGACGATTTCTTCTTTTACAATTTTCTTTAGATCAGAAAAATCAATCACCATTCCGAACTTTACATTCGATCGGTCTGTAATTGGCGAACCAATAACTGTTACCGATAATTTATAACTGTGTCCGTGAACGTTCTTGCATTTTCCGTCGTAACCGTACAAAGCGTGACCGGTTTCGAAACTAAATTGTTTTGTAATTCTGATATTACTCATCGATTTTTAATTTTAAGCTTGCAAATTTACAAATTAATTGCCGTTTTTAGCTCTTTTTTTAGCTCTAAGATACATCCACAAAGCAATTCCGCCCAAAACTAGAAACGGAATGAAAGATCCAATGACAACTCCAATTTGATAACCGCTGTCAGGAGCATCTTTAATTTTCTCTGCAATGTCAACTTTTTGCATTAACGAAATAAGTTTCATTTTAAAAAATGTTTTAATCCTGCAAGGTTTTCAAAACCTTGTAGGTATTTATGAAATATTTTTTCTATTCTATCAATCAAACCTACAAGGTTTTGAAAACCTTGCAGGATCTTGTTCAAATTATTTTTTAAACTGTAATAAAGCATTTTTAGTAAAATCAGACAAAACCAATTTTCCCGTAATAGCGGCACGTTCAAACAAAAGAGATTCCCATTGTTCTGTTCCTTCCCAAATAATCTTTTTCATTTCGTAAAGCGCTTCAGGATTATAAGAGCTTAATCTTTGGGCAAAACTTTCGACTTCTTCATCTAGTTTTTCAGCAGAAGTTAAAACAGAATAAAGTCCTTTTTGAAAAGCCCAATCAGCCGATTTCCATTCGTGAGCTGCCAAAGTCATTTCGGTCATTGCCGTTTTTCCTATTTTTCTAGAAACTGCTGGTTCAATCACAAAAGGTCCAATTCCAATAGCTAATTCAGATAATTTTATATCGCTTCGAGAAGTTGCAAAAACATAATCGCAAGCCGAAATAATTCCGACACCGCCTCCAACGGCTTTTCCTTGTACACGACCAACTATAATTTTATTGCAATTTCGCATCACATTCAACAAATGTGCAAAACCCGAAAAGAATTCTACGCCTTGTTCTTCATTTTCGACTTTCAAAAGTTCATCAAAAGAAGCTCCTGAACAAAACGTTTTTTCTCCTTCGCTTTTTAAGATAATAACCGAAACATTTTCATTTCTGCTTAAAGAATTAATTTCAGCAGTAAGGCTATTTAACAATTCACGCGGAAAAGAATTACTTGCAGGATGACCAAATTGCACAATCGCAACAGCATTTTGAAAAGAAGTTTCTAAGCTTCCGTTTGTATTTTCTAGGCTCATAAAAATTACATTTAAAGGTAAAGTTACGCTTTTGAAAATAATTCATCCGAAACTTCTCGAAATTTGTTTTTTGAGAATTAATTGACTTTATTTGTTAACAACTTTGGGGGATTAGCTCATTTGGCTAGAGCGTCCCGATGAAAAATCGGGAAGGCGACAGTTCGAATCTATACTCCGAAACAATAGCGGGGGATTAGCTCATTTGGTTAGAGCGTCCCGATGAAAAATCGGGAAGGCGACAGTTCGAATCTATACTCCGAAACAATAACGGGGGATTAGCTCATTTGGCTAGAGCGCTACGCTGGCAGCGTAGAGGCGACCGGTTCGAATCCGGTATTCTCCACAAATAATTTAAAAATACCCAAGCAGATACTGATTCTGCTTGGGTATTTTTTTTAATACACACTTTATGTTTTACATCTACATTATATATTCAAAAACATTAGACAAATACTATGTTGGTTCATGCCAAAATATTGAACAGCGTTTAAAAGACCATTTAAATAGCAGAAGTAAATTCACAAAAGTTGTGAAAGATTGGGAATTAAAATATTCTGAGAAATTCTTAACAAGAAGTGAAGCCTGCAAAAGAGAATTGCAAATCAAAAAAATGAAAAGCAGAAAATATATCGAAAAGCTAATAATAACAAAAAGCTAAAATATCCCGATACATCGGGACGGTATTCTCCACAAAACAAAAAAACCTTGTAAATTCTGTTTTACAAGGGTTTTATTTTTTTAGAAAAACTAATTCTATCTATTTCTCATTTGCAGCATCATCTGCATCAACTCTATCTTTCTCAGCTTTTTTAAAATCATTGTTCAGCAATTTTTCCAGTTTCTTTTTTTCTCGCTGATTTTTTCTGATTGTTAGCACAACAAGAATAATTACCAATATTGCTACAATCGCTATTATGTTCCAATTAATATCCATAATTAAAATTTTAATTAAAGGTAAATAATCAAAAATATCTTTCATGTTATCAAACAGTTAAGTCTTTTATTTTTTAATAAGACTCATTTTGATACAATTATCTTTTTTGAAAGATATTTCTTCAAAACCTGTTTTCTATTTTTGTATGAGACAAAATTCAAAACACAGTATTTTTAATAGTTTATCAAATGTTTCAAAATGAATCAAAACTTAAAAAACAAAATATTCTCAATCATAAAAAAACCTCTTATAATTGCAGTTATACTTTTCATTTTTACCTTACTAGAAATCTATTGGGCAATGGGCAGTTTTTCTAACAAACCATCGAGTGCATGTTTAGATTGTTCTTTTTTTGACGATGCTTATTTAATGACTTTGTTTTCTACTGTTTTCTTATCAATAGTTTTTCTACCTTTTTCTTTAATTAAAAACAGGAATCTAAAAGTTACACTTCAATTAGTATTGTTAATCTTAATCTGGTTTTTTTGGAATTACACCATTTTTGTAGATCGAGAATCTTCTTGGAGTACTTATCTTTTTAAAGAAGAAATAATGTATACTCTTAAATTTTCTTTTCTCCCTATTTTAACTTTATCTATTCTTACAATATTTACTTTAAACTACACCTTAAAAAAATTATGAGCCAAAGTAAAAGAATAATATTGCGAGTCTATTTCATTATCTGTGCATTTTTTGTGATGGACTGTCTTTTGTATTACTTTCAAGAAATCAGTCTACGTGGTTATTACAGCGACGTTGTTTTATCATGGCTTTGGCTGATAAGCAATTTTGTAATAATTATTGTTTTTTGGAAAAAACTCATGGCAAAACTTCTTTTGGCAGC
This sequence comes from Flavobacterium tistrianum, assembly GCF_003254545.1. Classification (GTDB taxonomy): domain Bacteria; phylum Bacteroidota; class Bacteroidia; order Flavobacteriales; family Flavobacteriaceae; genus Flavobacterium; species Flavobacterium tistrianum. The sequence continues at coordinate 174,713 of NZ_QJRH01000067.1, read as the reverse complement.
CATAATCGTAATGTTTGCAATGAGCATTATGGCTATGATGCTTCCATTTTATGTTTTACTGCTTTCAAGCACATCTTTAGGCTTATATCAAAATAAAAATCTCAACGAAAATTACAGAGCGCAAATTGTGGGCTATGGCGTGATGGTTCAACCGTGGCTGGAAGTAATTGAAAAGAAAGGTTTGTTTGAAAAAAGAATTATTAAATGCACCGATTCGGAGCTTCTCAATGATAATCTGGATATCAAAATCAGGACGGCAAAAAATATTATTTTTAAAAGTGAAACAGATAGCACGCTGACTTTGACTCTCTTTTATGGCGGACCAAACAAAACCATTACTTTCTATAAAAAGACGGGAAATATTATCTCAATAAAAAAATTATAACAAATACTCAATCTTAAATTTTTATTCACGCCAAATGGTATAAAACAAAAAAACATTTATAAGAATAAAGACAAAAACAGCTTTTAAAACATATCAATCATTAAACTTTTGATTTTCCAATTCAAACAAATTAAAGTACTTTCGTACATAGAGAAATCCAAAACCAAATTTAAATAATGACAACAAAATCGTTTCTTTTATCAACCACTTTTATAATTCTATTATTTGCCTGCAACAAAAAAGAAAATATCTCAACAACTACACTTCCTGAAGTAACAGAACACGCAGAAACTAAAACCGATACTCTTCAAACTGAAGAAGCTTCAAAAAAAGAAAGCATTTATCTATTTAATGTTATTCCAAAAGATAGCAGCGATGTTGCTTTTGTTTCTCTTTCGGATATTTATCCTGTTAACGACGAAAAAGATACGCTCGTTTTGCCCAACATAGAAAAAATGGGAAAAGATGATGCGCAATATTTTACATTCGACAAAAACTACAGAAAAAGATTTTTGTCTAAAACCAATATTTCAGAAACCGATTCATTGTTTGTTTACGATTATGCCAAAAATAAACTGGTTTCTTTAGCAGTAAAAAACCTGAAAACAGCTGCAATGTTAAACGGGTATTCTTCTACGGAAGATTGGCCATATCATAATTATGATTTTATGATTGGTTTCGAAATCAACAAAAAACATTTAAACGGTTTCAGTGAATATTACAGAGATGCTTTGGTTTATGTAGGCAAAGAAAATCCGTTTTCACAAGAACATTTGAAGCCCATTTCATGGAAAAAAATCGCAAAAAAGGATTATCCGTCAAAACCATTGAAAAATGACTACCGTACTTTGCTAAAGAACACATTAACAGGAAATACATATTTTTTCAAAACAGAGAGTTATGAGTATTTTTTACAAGACTACCTAGATAGCAATAAAATAATTTATGGCAGACGCCTTTTGGTTGTCGATTCTAAAAGCAAAAATGTGGTAATCGAAAAACTTTTCAGCCAAAGCGAAGGCACATCTCCTTCACCATTAAATTATGAAAACGGAGAAGATTCTGTTGACCAATGGACAGGGAAACTTTTCAAAAATAAACCTGAAGTTGTTTTTGGCTTTGAATATTTTTCTTTTGGTTGTCCGAGTATTTCTATAATTGATAAATCGAATGAAGAAATTAATATTCAATGCGACAATCGTCATTAAGACCAATCTTCGAAATTTAAAATTTACGAAGAAAAAAATAAGCCTTTCAATTTATTATAACGAAAAAGCCATTTCTAGAAACAGAAGTGGCTTTTTTTCTGATTTCACATTATACCTTATAGTGTCATATAAAAGAAAAATTATGGGCTTATCTTGGCGGGGTTTGCAAAGGTTTAGAGTGTAATCCCATTCAAGTAGGAGGATATAATGACCATGTTCATATTTTATGCTTATTGTCTAAAAAAATCACGCAAATGAAATTGGTTGAAGAAGTAAAAAAACAATCCTCAAAATGGATAAAAACTGTGGATTCACGTTATGCAAATTTTTATTGGCAGGATGGTTATGGCATTTTTTCTGTTAATCCCTCTCAATTGGATATCGTTATAAAGTACATTAAAAACCAAGAAGAACATAATAGAAAAAAGACATTTAAAAAAGAACTTTTAGCCTTTTTGAACAAATATAATGTTGATTATGACGAACGTTATCTTTGGGATTAGGCTTTCGCCCTTTCAGGGCTGGATTAACTGAAATCATTCATATTCATATTCATATCCATAACATAGCGCGTTGCGCTATGCTAATGGTTGTGCTCTTTCAGAGCATACCTCTGTAGAACTTTAGGCTGAAAGCCTAGAAGCATCACGATAGTGCAACGCACTATTTAAGCAAAAACCCCATCCTTATCGATCCATAAAAATATCCCGAATTAGTATCAATTCCTGGATCATTCAATTCTCTTCCGCGGTAGAGAAAAGAATAAGATATGTTGAAGTTATTGTGTCGGTATTTTAAACCAGCTTCGGCATTGAAACGAAGTGGTTCCAAATTGAAAGTTACTGGACTTGTATCATTGAACATACTTCCCTCAATTGTGGCATCATAAAACTGATAATTGATACTTGGTGCAGCGTAGAAATAAAATTCTCTAATGTTCGGCTGTACCTGCACATTTACAGAAGCATTATGCATATTAGAATCATAAATTGGAAGGAGTTTTTTAAATCCAAATCGTGCCATAAATCCCGTTGAAACTCCAGAAAAAATAGTTCCAAGATTTCCTTCTGACTGCCAATGAAGATCTACAAAATCATTGTGCTTTGAGGGAAACATTTTTTTAGAGTAAATAGCATGAGCCTGAACACCGAAAGCATTATGCAACTGATTTTCCCAACCGTAAACTTTTTTGTAGCCTATAATTTTATGAAAACCAACCTGAGTTTCTTCTCCCAAAGCATTTGGCCCCATAAAACCCAATTGAAAATCGATTTTTAAAACCGATTCGCTTTGATAAAAAAAGCTTTTTCCTGCTTCTGCAAAAAGATAAGCTGTAAAAGGACGGTCATTTACTGTAACGGCTTCTTTGTTTAAAAATCGCGGATTGTAAATATATTGCCCGATACGAAATTCGGTAATTTTTTTATTGATTTTTGGATTATCGTTTTTTGATAAAAATCGGTAAAAAAGCTCCAAACCATTGGTGTAATACATATCGTATTTAGACGATGTGTACAAATCATTATCCGATATAAAACCAATTTCTGTTGTTTTTCCTTGTCCAAAAGTTAACGTTACAGTCAAAATCAGAAAAGCAAAAAGCAGTTTTTTACTTTTTCTTTTCTTCTTTTCCATTGTAATTGATTTTGCCGACGTAACGCATCTCGCGCACAATTCGTTCTTTTCTTCTATTTATATAACTTGATGAACCTGTCGCTTTAAATTTTCTAGGATTTGGAAGAATAGCTGCAATTCCCGCAGCCTGCATTGGCGTTAAACTCGAAGCATCTCTGCGATACCAATGTTCGGTTGCAGCATAAGCGCCGTAAACTCCGTCGCCCATTTCAATACTGTTCAGATACACCTCCATAATACGTTCTTTGCCCCAAATCAATTCTATTAAAATAGTAAAATACGCTTCAAGACCTTTACGGAAATAACTTTTTCCTTGCCATAAAAAAACATTTTTTGCCGTTTGTTGCGAGATCGTACTTCCACCACGAATTCTTCGTCCGCGTTCGTTACTTTTATACGCTTTTTGCAATGCTTTAAAATCAAAACCATTGTGGGTAAGAAAAGTTCCATCTTCACTCGCGATTACGGCTTTTTGCAAATTCATTGAGATTTTATCAATCGGTTCCCAATCGTGATCAAAATAAACTTCTTTTCCAGCCATTTTATTTTCGATGGCGCGAATGAGCATTAAGGGCGTAAACGGCACAGGAACATATTTAAAAAATACAACCGACCCGATTGAAATTCCAAAAAACCATAAAGCGGCTTTGATAAAAAACCATTTTACTTTTTCTCCAAAAGAACGATTCGATTTTTTTGAAGACGAAGTCTTCGGTTTTGGTTTGTTTGTTGTTGATTTTGGTGCCGGTTTTTTGGTTGCTGCCATTATATTAAATCTGCTAATTCTGTTCCTATTAAACTGCCTATCGCAACTCCCATTCCGCCTAAACGCACTCCGCAGAATACATTTTCAGAAAGCTGGTTTACGACAGGATTCTTACTATTTCCGATTCCCATGATACCGCTCCATCGGTGCGCAATCTGAAAATCCTGATTTGGTAAAATTACATTTTTCAGTAAATCTTCCAATCTATTTTGAATAATTTTCGTCTGTCCAAATTCAGTAGTTGTTTCACCTTCAAAATCAAGATTTCTTCCTCCGCCTAATAAAATACGATCATTAATATTTCTGAAATAATAATAACCTCTATCTAAATGAAACGTTCCTTTGATATCTAAATTATGAATCGGCTCTGTAATAAGCACTTGTGCTCTTGCTGGTTTTACCGCTCCGTTTGTCAAAGATCCTGCAAAACCATTGGTTGCAAAAAGCAGTTTTTGTGTTTTAAAACTAAAATCATTTAAAACTACTTCGACATAATTTCCTGCATCTAAATATGAAGTTACCGTTTGCTGATTTAAGATTAAAATATCTGCCGAAATTGCCTGCTTCAGCAATTCCTGCATCATATTTCCTGTATCAATCTGCGCTTCAAACGGATTGAAAATTAAATACTCCTGAATATTCTGAAATCCGAAACGATCTACTTCTTTCGAAAAAACTTCTGCTTTGAAAAGTGGTTTTAAAACTTCATTAATAAACGGAATTTTAGAAATGCATTCATTAAATCCGAATTCGTCTTCTTTCAAAAACAATTCATACCCGCCGTGAGGCTTAAAATCAATTGCTTGATCTCCCAATCTTTTTCGAAGTAATTGCAAACCTTTCCAACGTTTTTCGATAAGCGCTACAACATCATCCTCAGAATGCGTTTTTAGATCATCCATAATTTCAGAAAGACTTCCGAAACAAGCAAAACCAGCATTTTTGGTACTTGCTCCTTGTGGCAGCATGCCGCGTTCGAGAACCAAAATTTTAGCAGTGGGAAATCTTTCGCGTAAGCGTAAAGCTGTATGCAAACCAACAATTCCACTTCCGACAATTGTGTAATCGACATTCGTAAACCAATTTTTAAGTTCCCAGTAACTTAGTTCCATCTTCAGAGTTTTTTATAAAAATAATGATTTTTTAATAGCCACAAATTCACGGATTATTTTTTGATAATCTTTGAGAATAAAAATTCGTGAATTCGTGGCGGAAAAACTTAACCCAGAATTTTAACATTTTTTGGGATTTGGAATTTAACAACTTGGATTTTAAATGTTGTATTTTTAGCACCACAAAAAATAGAATAATTTGATTATGAAAAAACTAGTATTAACAACCTTAATAATGATGAGTTTGAACGCTATCGGACAGAATGTTATGTCTCCAGAATTGTTATGGAAATTAGGAAGAGTGACACCTCTTGGCATTTCTAAAGATGCAAAAAATGTCGTTTTTAAAGTTTCAACTCCTTCTGTAGAAGAAAATAAATCGACTTCTAAAATTTACACAATTCCTGTAACTGGAGGAAATGCAACCGAAATTAAAGACACTAAAGAAATTTTGGCTGATAAAAACATTTCGCCTGATGGAAAATTTATCGTTTACAATGAAGAAGTAAAAATTGATAAAGTTTTGGGTAAAGATTTCTACCCAAGTCTAACAAAATCTGACGCTCAAATTTATGATGGTTTAGATTACCGTCACTGGGATACTTGGAACGAAGGAAAATTTAATCATGTTTTTTATAAAGAAAACAAAGACGGAGCGCAAGGAACCGACATCATGAAAGGTGAAACTTTCGATTCTCCGCAAAAGCCTTTTGGTGGTGACGAAGATTATATCTGGTCGCCAGACAGCAAAAGCATTTTCTACGTTTGCAAGAAAAAAGCAGGAACTGCTTATGCTATTTCTACAAACACAGATATTTATGAGTATAATTTAGAAACTCAAAAAACAACAAATAAAACCGAAGGAAATTTAGGTTATGATACTACTCCACAATTTTCTCCAACAGGAAATTTATCTTGGCTGCAAATGAAACGCGACGGTTATGAGTCTGATAAAAACGATATTATTGTTGAGTTTAAAGGAATCAAAACAAACTTAACAGCAAACTGGGACGGAACTGTAGATAATTTTATCTGGAGTAAAGACGGAAGAACTGTATTTTTTGTGGCTCCGATTGACGGAACAAAACAACTTTTCTCAGTTAATTTTCCAGGTTTAACTAAAATCGCAATCAACGTTCGTCAATTGACAAATGGAGATTTTGATGTGAATGATTTAATTGGTTTCTCAGGTGATGATATTATCGTTACCAGAACAGACATGAATCATGCTGGTGAAATCTATTCTTTCAATTTGAAGAAAAATACTTGGAAACAATTATCAAACATTAACACAGATACATATAAAACTTTAGCATTAAGCAAAACCGAAAAACGTTACGTTACTTCAACTGATGGTAAAAAAATGTTGGTTTGGGTAATCTTACCTCCAAATTTTGATGCTTCTAAAAAATACCCAACTTTGTTGTTCTGTCAAGGAGGACCACAAAGTGCATTGACACAATCGTATTCTTTCCGTTGGAATTTTTCTTTAATGGCAGCAAAAGGTTATGTAGTTGTTGCGCCAAACCGTCGCGGTATGCCAGGACACGGTGTTGAATGGAACGAACAAATCAGTAAAGATTGGGGTGGACAAGTTATGGACGATTACCTATCTGCAATTGATGATGTGGCAAAAGAGAGTTATGTTGACAAAAGCCGTTTAGGTTGCGTTGGTGCTAGTTACGGAGGATATTCTGTATTTTATTTAGCTGGCATTCACAAAAACCGTTTCAAAACTTTTATAGCTCACGATGGAGTTTTCAATACCGTTTCTATGTTAGGAACTACTGAAGAAGTTTTCTTTAATAACTGGGATTTTGGCGGACCTTACTGGGAAAAAGATAATGCTGTAGCTCAAAAAGCTTATACTACTTTTAATCCTGCAACTTTGGTTCAGAACTGGAATAAACCAATTTTGATTTTCCAAGGCGGAAAAGATTTCCGTGTGCCAATCGGACAAGGACAAGAGGCTTTTCAAGCAGCTCAATTAAGAGGAATCAAAAGTAGATTTGTGTATTTCCCAGACGAAAATCACTGGGTTTTAAAACCACAAAATGCTCAGGTTTGGCAGGGTGAATTCTTCAAATGGTTAGATGAAACTTTGTAACACCTAAAAACAATATTTTACAGCCGTAGATTTATATAATCTATGGCTGTTTTTGTTTTCAGACCTTACAATTATATAACATATTGGATAGATTTACTCTTCCAAAAACAGATTTTTTTAGATAAATTGCAATGTTTTAATAATCCCGAATTCCCAAATCTTTTAAGCAAAATATGGAGACAAAAAGAAGCTACACCGCAATCAAAGTTTTATTCAGCTATGTTGCATTACTGGCTTTGGTTGTTACAGTTGGATGGTTTCTTTATTCTGAAAATGTTGTTTATAACAAACTGGAAGATAAAATTGCTTTAGAAAAAACCAAAATTCTTAGAGTTAGTAAATTATATTCAAATGTTTATAAAACTGAAAGTTTAGCAAGGCAAACCATTCAAAATAACTCCGAAAAAGATTTTAAAAATTATCTTATCGAAACCGATTCTCTTCGCAAACGTATCGATACTTTAAAACAAATTGTTACTACAGAATACCAAAAAAAACTTTTGGATAGTGTTACCTATTTCTTGGCCGAAAAGACAGAAAACATCAAACAATTAAGAGAAATCAAAAATAAAGCTGATGATGAAACTTCTGTAAATAATGCGATTGATGAAATCACCAAAATGGAGTTTAACCTTAGAAAATTGGAACTTCAGGATTTTACAAAAAACCCGAATCAATTAGGAAGTTACCAGCGAAGTGTTCTACAACGTTATGTCGATTATTTAAATTCGAATATTCCAGATGACAGCACCAATACGCTGAGCAAAAAAGCTTCAGATTCAATTTTAGCCAATTCCAAAAAACTTTTAAGTTCTGTAAAACTAAAAGCCGAAAAGAAGAAAGAATCTTTGAATTTTGAAGAAAATAAACTGCTTCAAAATGAAATCGCGATTTCGGATCAGCTTAGAAAAATACTTCGAATTATCGAACGAGAAATCATCATCAATTCGATAAAAAACAATTCATTAAAAGAAAAATCATTAAAAAGAGTCAACGAAATTGTAACGGCTTCTGCTGTTATCGGTTTGTTGCTGACTGTTTTCTTTTCAATTCTAATTGTCAGCGATTATTCAAAATCTCAATTATATAAGAAACAGCTGGAAATTGCGAATTTTAAAACTAAAAATCTGCTGAAAAGCCGCGAACAATTAATTTCGACAGTAAGCCACGATTTAAAAACCCCTTTGAGCACTATTGTGGGCTATTCCGAACTTTTGGGCAATTCAGATGTCAATACCAAGCAATCGTATTTCGTCAAAAACATAAAAAATTCGTCTGAATATATCACGCAGCTCGTTCAGGATTTGTTGGATTTTTCTCAGATCGAAGCAGGGAAAATCTCTATAGAAAAAGTTCCATTCTCATTACCTGAGATTATTGAAGATGTTGCCCGAAATATTCAAACAGTTTACAAACAAAAAGATATTGATCTTATTATCAATGTAGACGACCAATTTCAGCAACGAATTGTTGGAGATCCTTTTCGCTTAAAGCAAATCCTGACTAACATTATTGGAAACGCTTATAAGTTTACCGAAGAAGGTCATATTCGAATTGCCGCTTACGCGAATGAGGACCAGTCTTTTACTATTTCAATTCAAGATACTGGAATCGGAATAGAAAAAGCCAATCAGAAATTGGTTTTTGAAGAATTTGCACAAGCAAACGAAGGCATTGAAAAGAAATATGGCGGAACCGGTTTAGGATTATCCATCTGCCAAAAGATTATTTCTATTCTGGGAGGAAGTTTAAGTTTAGAAAGCATTTTTGGAAAAGGAAGTACATTTATTATTCAATTACCGTTACTATTTGATAGCAGTCAAGGAAATATTGAAATCAAAAGTAAGCCATCAAAAAGCACCAAAAAACAAACTTTTATTGTTGTTGATGACGATATAAATCTTTTGAATTTGACGAGTGGTGTTTTAAAACAAGAAAAGCATCAGGTATTTTCGTTTACCAATCCAGCGAAAGCTTTGGAAACACTCAAGAGTACACCTTTCGATTTTGTAATTACTGATATTCAAATGCCAGAAATTGACGGATTCCAATTTTTAGAAAAACTTCGCGAACTTCCAGAAAGTATCTTTAAAAATCAGCCTGTAATTGCACTTACCGGAAGAACAGACCTTGATCTTTCAGTTTATAAAAATGCTGGTTTTACAACAGTTGTAAAGAAACCTTATTCGCCAAAAATTTTACTAGAAACTATTCAGCATATTTTAGATCATGAAGAAGTTCTTGTAACCGAATCTACAGAAAGTGTAAACAAAAATAGTTCTCAACTGTATTCTTTAGAAACTTTGAAAGACTTTTTAGGGCAAGATGAATCTGCCTTGAAAGAAGTATTAAAATCTTTTATAGAAACTACTTTAGAAAATATTCAGTTTTTAAAAACTGCGGTTCAAGAGCAAAATCATGAAGAAATAAAATCTATTGCACATCGTATCGCTCCAATGTTCAAACAAATTCAGTCAAACGAAATTGGCAAACTTTTAAAGGATCTGGAAAAAGAAGATTTAGACACAATTGATCTAAAAACAACATTCTCAGATTTAGACGGAAAAATAAAAAATCTTTTTAAGGAATTGAAGCAAGAAATTTAAAATATTGCTTTCAAGAAAAGTACTTTTTTACTCAATATTATATTGTTTCAATTTATTGTAAAGAGTCTTTCTGGTAATTTTCAGCAGTTTTGCCGCTTCCGATTTATTGTTCTGAGTTCTAGACAAGGCACTAATAATCGTTTCTTTTTCATTTTCAGATAATGAAAGAACTTCATTTGCTGAAGATTCCTGTTTTTGAATGTGGAAAAATTCTGCCGGAAGCACATCGCTTTCTATAAATTCGCCACGAGTTAAAAGAGTAGCACGTTTTACGCAATTTTGCAATTCGCGTAAATTTCCTGGCCAGCTGTAATTCTGAAAAATTGACACTACTTCTGGAGAAAATCCGATAACATCTTTATCTAATTGCTGATTCGCTTTTTCAAGGAAATAATCCGCAAAAACCATTAAATCTTCACCGCGATCTTTTAAAGATGGTGACTGAATAGAAAATTCGTTGATTCTATGGTATAAATCTTCTCTAAAATCGCCGTTTTTTACTGCCTCGCGCAAATCTTCGTTAGTAGCCGTAATAATGCGTATATCGACGTTTATTTCTTTATTACTTCCAACAGGTTTTATTTTTCTTTCCTGAAGCGCTCTCAACAACTGAATTTGATTTTCATATGAAAGATTTCCTATTTCGTCCAAAAATAAAGTTCCGCCATTAGCAGCTTCAAAATATCCTTTTTTATCGCTGATTGCTCCAGTAAAAGATCCTTTTAAATGGCCGAAAAATTCGCTCGCCGCCAATTCTTTCGGAATCGCTCCGCAATCTACTGCAATAAAATTATTATCTTTTCTTCTACTCTGCTGATGAATGCTCTTTGCTATAATTTCTTTTCCTGTTCCGCTTTCGCCAATAATCAGGACAGACATATCCGTTGGGCTTACCAATTGAATATGATCTAAAAGTTTTTTTGAAGCTACAGAAATTCCCTTAACAAATTCATTTTCTGTCGCAACTGGCTTTTTCGCTGTTTTCCTCTTTTTTTCTGGAATTTCAGACTGTTCTTCTGCTCCTACTTTTGGAGCTTGCAGTGCATTGGTAATAACCAAAAGAACCTCATCTGGATTAAACGGTTTAGAAATATAATCTGCCGCTCCATTTTTGATGGCTTTAACTGCGGTGTTTACATCAGAATAGCCTGTCATTAAAATAACTGGAATATGAGAATACGAATTTTTAAATTCAGACATCAATCCAATACCGTCAGAATCTGGCAAGCGAAGGTCTGTCAAAATCAAATCGAATGATTCGCTCTTAACTGCTTCACGTGCTTCTGCGGCAGAGAACGCTATCGTTACATCGTACGCTTTTTTGATTAGAAATTTTTCTAATAATTTACAAAACGCAATATCATCTTCTATTACTAATATCTTCGGCATCTGCTTTTAGGGACTTTTTGCTAAAATAATATTATTAAACTTGTTATTTCATAAAATTATGTAAAATATGTAAAAAAAAAGAGATTGCACGACGCAATCTCTTTTTCACCAAAAACATAAATCTAAATTCACCTAATTTATATCTTCAACCAGTTCCCATTGACATCTGAGTAAACAGTAGCCTTCTGGTCTCCAACTGATATTTCGAGTTTATACTCTTTTTTTTCGTTTACAAATGCTTTGTCCAGTTTCGCTCCCGGATAAGCGGTCTGCAAGGCTGTTTTTACAGCTGCAGGCACAGCATCTACTGTAACTTCTGTATATTCTGTCTGAATTGTTACAGTTGCTTTAGCATTTTGGGAAACAGGCAATACATTTGCATGTATAGACATTGTTCCTAAAACCACTATTGCCGATAAGATTAATTTTTTCATGATGCTGATTTTTGATTATTTCTTGATGATATTACCAGAAGCATCCGTAAAAATGGTGTACTTTTTGTCTCCACTTGAAATTTCAAGTTTGTACTCGTTTTTATCGTTTTTATAAGCTTTTTCTAGCTTAGTATTTGGAAACGATTTTTCAACTGTAGATTTCACCGCTGCCGGTATTTGGTCTGCGGCTACTTCAGTAAATGCATCTTGAAAAATTACTGATTGAGTAATTGAGATTGCTGGAAGAACTGCAGCATTTACTGAAAGACTTCCTAAAACAATCGCTGCTGATAAAACTAACTTTTTCATAATATTTGTGGTTTAAATTATTTTTTAAGAATATTACCAGAAGCATCTGTATAAACGATCGATTTTTCTCCTCGAACGGTTATCTCAATTTTATACTCCTTTTTTTCATTTACCCATGCTTTTTCAAGCACTACACCAGGATAAGCTTCATCTAAGCCTTTCTTTACAGCTGCCGGAACTCCGTCTACTTCTTTATATCCATCCTGATCATTAACTGTCTGTACCATCGGGTTTGTTACAGCAGTGGTTTCTGCATGCATCGACAAACTGCCTAAGACAATTGCTGCCGATAAGATTAACTTTTTCATAGTTATAGTTTAAGGGTTAGACTTAATTATTTTTTAATCCAAGTTCCGTCTGCATTAGCAAAAAGATTTCCTGTTTTATCTCCAACAGTTACTTCAAGCTTGTATTCAGATTTTGTGTTTTTAAATGCTTTAGAAAGCACAGCATCTGGATAAGCTTTTTTAAGAGCATCTGTTACTGCTGTTGGAAGTTCTTCCAATTTAATTTCTGTATAATCATCTTGGATAGAGATTGTTTTTACGATTGTATTTGAAATTGGCGAAGTTGAAGCAAATGATGTTAAACCTCCCAAAACGATTGCGGCTGATAAAAATAAATTTTTCATGATAGTTGTTTTTTAATATAGTTAATTTGATCTTAGTATTCTTGATCCGGATTTTCACAAGACCTTAGTTTTAAGATTATTGTTTAATCCAAGTTCCGTCTGCATTTGCGAAAAGATTTCCAACTTTGTCGCCAACAGTTACATCAAGTTTGTACTGTGCTTTTTCGTTTTTGTATGCTTTAGTAATTACCGCTTCTGGATATGCCTTTTTCAAAGCGTCAGTAATAGCAACTGGTAATTCTTCTAATTTGATTTCAGTGTATTCGTCTTCAATAGAAATCGTTTTTACGATTGTATTTGTTACTTGTGTAGTTGAAGCGAATGAAGTTAAACTTCCTAAAACAATTGCGGCTGATAAAAATAATTTTTTCATAACGTATATATTTAAATTAATAGTTGTTTACGCTTTAAGTAATGAAATTATTATGCCGTAAAAGAAAAGAGCTGTGTCAAAGATCATAAAAACCTGTTTTTAAAGGTTTTATATCAAATATAATAAAAAAAGAGACAACTTAGAAGGTGTGTAAAAGAGAAAAGAAGTGTGTAATAAGTAAACACTTTTAGTGTTACCTTGAATGGAAATTCCAAATTATGGAAATTCCAAGTTTAAAGTTTCATGTTCCAAGTTTGGAATTTGGGATTTGAAGGTTATAAAAAAGGCCGTCAATATTTGACGGCCTTTGAATTATTCTGGACTATTCATTTTAAATGTATCCATAAATGCAGTTGTATAATCTCCTGCAATATATTTCGGATCATCCATTAATTGTCTGTGGAAAGGGATTGTAGTTTTCACACCTTCGATTACGAACTCATCTAAAGCTCTACGCATTTTGCTGATAGCTTCTTCACGAGATTGCGCCGTAGTAATTAACTTAGCAATCATAGAATCGTAGTTTGGCGGAATGCTATATCCTGAGTAAACGTGAGTATCTAAACGAACTCCGTGTCCTCCTGGCATATGAAGCGTAGTAATTTTTCCTGGTGAAGGACGAAAATCGTTATAAGGATCTTCAGCATTAATACGAACTTCAATAGCGTGTAATTGTGGAAGGTAGTTTTTACCAGAAATTGGAATACCGGCAGCAACCATAATTTGCTCACGGATCAAATCATAATCAATAACTTGTTCTGTGATTGGGTGCTCTACCTGAATACGAGTATTCATTTCCATGAAGTAGAAATTTCTGTGTTTATCAACCAAGAATTCTACAGTTCCAGCTCCTTCATATTTAATGAATTCAGCAGCTTTTACAGCAGCTTCTCCCATTCTTGTACGAAGTTCGTCTGTCATGAAAGGCGAAGGTGTTTCTTCAGTAAGTTTTTGGTGTCGCCTTTGAACAGAACAATCTCTTTCAGAAAGGTGACATGCTTTTCCGTAAGAATCTCCAACAACTTGAATTTCGATATGACGTGGCTCTTCAATAAGTTTTTCCATGTACATTCCGTCATTACCAAAAGCTGCAGCAGCTTCTTGACGCGCGCTTTCCCAAGCTTTTAAAAGATCATCCTCTTTCCAGATGGCACGCATACCTTTTCCACCACCACCAGCAGTAGCTTTCATCATTACTGGATAGCCAATTTCTTTAGCTACTTCTTTTGCATGTTCGTATGATTCTAATAAACCGTCTGAACCTGGCACACAAGGAACTCCTGCAGCTTTCATTGTCTCTTTTGCAGTAGCTTTATCTCCCATTCGGTCGATCATTTCTGGAGCTGCACCGATAAATTTAATTCCGTGCTCTTGACAGATTTTTGAGAATTTAGCATTCTCAGAAAGAAATCCATAACCTGGATGAATTGCGTCTGCATTTGTAATTTCTGCAGCAGCAATAATATTTGACATTTTCAAATACGATAAGTTACTCGGAGGAGGACCTATACAAACCGCTTCGTCTGCAAATTTAACATGCAAACTTTCTGCATCGGCTGTAGAGTAAACTGCAACAGTTTTGATTCCCATTTCCTTACATGTACGAATTACACGAAGTGCAATTTCTCCTCTATTCGCAATTAATATTTTTTTAAACATCTTATTTTAATTAGATAATTAGACAATTTGATAATTAGATAATTTTAGATGTCTGTAATAACTCTGCCAGATCAATCTAAAATCTAAAATCTAAAATCTAAATTTATTTATGATGGATCTACTAAGAATAAAGGTTGATCAAATTCTACTGGAGACATATCGTCGACAAGAATTTTTACAATTTTACCAGAAACTTCAGATTCGATTTCGTTGAATAATTTCATTGCTTCAATTACGCAAAGAACATCACCTTTAGATACAGTGCTTCCAACTTCTGTGAAAACAGGTTTGTCTGGAGATGGTTTTCTATAGAATGTTCCAATAATTGGAGATTTTATAGTAATATATTTAGAATCGTTAGCAGCTGGTGCTTCTGGAGTTACACTTACAACTGTTGGAGCTGTAACTTGTGGAACTGCAGCTTGAGGTAAAGCTGCCTGAGCAGGTAATTGCTGTACGTAAGTTGCTTCTGTTACATTTGTTTCTAAAGTTGTTCTGATCGTGATTTTTACATCATCCATTTCTAACTTCACTTCTGCAACGCCCGAATTTGCAACAAATTTGATTAGGTTTTGAATTTCTTTTAAATCCATAATGATTCGTTTTTAGTTTTAATTTATTTTTTATCGTAAGCCCATTTTAAATAGATAGATCCCCAAGTGAACCCACCACCAAAAGCGGCAAAGATAATGTTATCTCCCTTTTTAAGTTTATCTTCAAAGTCAGCCAATACTAATGGCAAAGTTCCAGAAGTAGTATTACCATATCTTTCAATGTTTACTAACACTTTAGACTCATCTAATTCTAGTCTTCCTGCAGTAGCATCAATAATACGTTTGTTAGCTTGGTGTGGTACTAACCAATCAACATCTTGATTTGTCAAATTATTTCTTTGTAAAATCAATTCGCTGGCATCAGCCATATTAGTTACAGCATATTTGAAAACAGTTTTACCGTCTTGCATAATATTGTGCTGTCTATTTTTTATAGTGTCTTCTGAAGGTGGAATCAAAGAACCTCCAGCAGGAATTTTAAGGAAGTCGCGACCTACACCGTCACTTCTTAAATATTCATCTTGCAAACCTAAACCTTCGTAGTTTGGTTCAAAAAGAACTGCTCCAGCTCCATCACCAAAAATAATACAAGTTGCTCTGTCTGTATAATCTACAATTGATGACATTTTATCGGCACCAATTAAAAGCACTTTTTTGTAACGTCCTGACTGAACGTAAGCTGCAGCCGTTGACATTCCGTATAAGAAACTTGAACATGCAGCCTGCAAATCGTATGAAAATGCATTTGTTGCTCCAATTTCTGTAGCAACATAGACTCCTGTAGAAGCCACCATCATATCTGGTGTTGCAGTTGCCATTATAATCATATCAATCTCAAGCGGATCAATATTTGCTTTTGCAATCAAATCCTTTGCTGCTTGTATAGCAAGGTACGATGTACCTTTATCAGCGTCTTTAAGAATTCTTCTTTCTTTAATTCCTGTTCGAGCGGTAATCCACTCATCATTGGTATCAACCATTGTTTCTAGTACTTGGTTCGAAAGAACGAAGTCAGGAACATAAGCTCCAACAGCGGTAATTGCGGCTGTGATTGTATTCATTATATTCTATTATTTTCCTTTCAAATTAATAATAATTTGAAAAATTTTTAAAAGACCCGAAAATTACAAAAAAAAACGTAACGAATTTGTCTATATTTTCCTAAAAAACGAAAATTATAACCAACAAAAAAAACTCTCACTATGTGAGAGTTCTAGTATAATTTACAAAAACGTATTAAGCAACCGCTTCAGATTTATCGATAACAACTTGCCCTCTGTAGTACATTTTACCTTCATGCCAGTAAGCTCTGTGGTATAAATGCGCCTCACCTGTAATAGGACATGTAGCGATTTGAGCTACAGTAGCTTTGTAATGTGTTCTTCTCTTATCTCTTCTTGTTTTCGAGGTTTTTCTCTTAGGATGTGCCATTTTACTATATTATTTATCCGTTAATAGTTTCTTTAATTTTTCCCAACGCGGGTCAATATCTTCTTCTTTGTTACTCTCTTCCTTTTGTTCTTTTACTCTTAATTCATTCAGTTTCGTTAAAGCTTCTGTTTGCAGACTTCCATCTTTAACACCTGGATGAATTCTTTTCTGAGGTACAGAAAGCGCGATCATTTCATAAATATATTGTGCAATATCTATTTCATGTTCACCATGTGGTAAAATCAACAACTCTTCATTATCATCATTAAATTCTTCTCCAAAGCGAACAATCAGTTTCATTTTCCCTTTTATAGGTAAATCAAAATCCTCGCCTGTCAGATCACACGGAACATTTACGGTTCCTTTGTGTTTGAATTCTAACTCTAACATATTACTTTTCTTATCGAAAAGTAAATTGACTTTAATATCTGAACTTTGAAACTCATCGTACTCAAAGTCCTTAAAGAACGTGTTATTTATTTGATACTCAAAATGGTGTTTTCCTAGTTTTAATCCTACGAAAGGAATTAAAAATTCTTTTGTTTTGCTCATTTCAACATCAATTTGATCAATTCGATTCTAAAACTAGATATCTGAATTGGGGTGCAAAGATATAAAATTATTACAAATCTAATAATCTTATTCACCTTTTTTTGTTTATAACTGTTTTTCTTTTATTTTAAGAGGTTTTTGGCTAATCTCCTCATACTGATTACGCGAGCGAAAAATATCAATCGCAAGATAGACTGCTTCTTTAAACGAATTGTAATCTGCCATGTCTTTTCCTGCTATATCATATGCTGTACCGTGATCTGGAGAGGTTCTAACCTTATCCAAACCTGCCGTATAATTCACTCCTTTTCCAAAAGAAAGCGTTTTAAACGGAATCAATCCTTGATCGTGATACATTGCCACAATAGCATCATATTTCTCATAATGACCACTTCCGAAGAAACCATCTGCTGGAAATGGACCGAAAGCCATCGTACCAGAATCAAATATTTTTTTCAGAACTGGTTTTAAAATCAAATCATCTTCTTTACCAATTACACCACCGTCACCAGCATGCGGATTCAATCCTAAAACTGCAATTTTTGGTTTCACTATACTAAAATCCTGAACTAAAGATTTTCTAATAGTTTCTATTTTTTTAGTAATCAACTCCTCTGTCAAATGAGAAGTAACTTCATTTAATGGGACGTGATCTGTAATTAAACCTACTCTCAAATTATCTTGAACCATCATCATCAAAGCATCGCCTTCTAGTTCCTGATTCAAATAATCGGTGTGCCCCGGAAATTTAAAATCCTCAGATTGTATATTATATTTATTTATAGGAGCTGTAACCAAAACATCTACCTCACCATCTTTCAAAGCTTTTGTTGCCGCTGCAAAAGATTTTATAGCATATTCTCCTATTTTAGGATCATTTACTCCAAAGTTTATATCAACTCCTTCTCTCCAAAGGTTTAGAACATTTACTTTACCTGGAATAATTTGATCTAATTTATCTACTCCATGAAATTGAACTGTCGATGTGAAGTTTTTTCTAACAAAGGAAAGAATTTTAGCATTTGCAAAAATAACCGGCGTACACAATTCTAACATACGAGAATCTTCGAATGTTTTCAGTATAACTTCGCTTCCAATACCGTTTAAATCTCCTACCGAAATTCCAACAATTATATTTTCTGCTTTTTTATTCATGAGCTCAGTTTATTTATTACTAATTTTGATGTGCAAATTTAGTAAAATAAAACCACAATGTTCACAGGAATTATAGAAACACTCGGCAAGGTTCACGAAATCAGAAAAGACCAAAACAATCTTCATATAACAGTTGACTCATCCATAACTCACGAATTAAAAATAGATCAAAGCGTTTCTCATAACGGAATATGCCTTACAGTTGTCGCCATTAACGACTCTCTTTACACTGTAACTGCCATCGACGAAACTATTTTAAAAACCAATATCGGCGATTGGAAAACAGGCGATGTTGTAAATCTAGAAAGAGGAATGAAGCTTGGAGACCGCTTAGACGGACATATTGTACAAGGACACGTAGACCAAACTGGAACTTGTATTAAAATTGAAGAAGCAAACGGAAGCTGGAATTACACTTTTGAGTATGACAAAAACCTAAACAATATCACAATCGAAAAAGGCTCAATTACAGTAAACGGAGTTAGTCTTACTGTTGTAAATTCTAAAGAAAATGAATTTAGCGTCTCAATTATTCCGTACACTTACGAACACACTAATTTCAAAGATTTTAAAGTCGGAACAAAAATCAATCTTGAATTTGATGTAGTTGGAAAATATATTTCCAGACTTTATTCTATAAACAAATAAAGACTAAATATTTCTCCACAAAAAAAGCTTCAATTAAATTGAAGCTTTTTTTATTTTATTTTTATATGTAGCGACAGCTCCTAACGCCAAACCAGCCATAAGCAGAAAACTAATATTTTTATTTATTGGAAATTCTTCTGGACATGTTGGACAAGCAGCTTGCGCTTTAGCTGTCGTATTTTTGCTGGCATTACCAGGCTCAGGAAGCGTTTCATTTGCTACAGCTAATGAAACATTTAACAACAATAAGGCAGTTACTAAAAATGGGGCTTTTAGATTTTTCATAAATTCAAGCTATTGCAAAATGCAAGTCTAGATAATTATTGATAAACATTCTTCAATAGAAATTTCGCACAAATGCATTTCTATCTCAAAAATCTAGGACAAAAGTATAAGTTTTTTGCTCAAAAGCAACTTTTAAATTGAAAAAGGCACAACAAATTTTAACATTCTTATTTCTAAATTCAGCTAATCCTTTTCAGAAAACGCTCTAAGACACAATCTCCCTTTTCTATCCCAGTTTACAAGAATCAAAAGCTTATAAGAATTTCCTGATTTCAACAAACCCTCTTTTTCCCAAAAAACCTAATATACTCAATTACATCACAGAAGAACTCTATATTCATTTTTATTCCCAAAGAGAGAATATATTCAAATTAATATATTTGTACCATTCAAATTCATATCAACCAGAATTAAACACATGAAAAACAAATACACAGTCGGAAGTTTATATGCAGGCGTGGGCGGTATTTGTTTAGGTTTTGAAAATGCTGGATTCAAATTAGAATGGGCAAATGAATTTGACAAAAAAGCCTGTGTTACTTATAGAAATAATTTTGAGCACAAACTTATCGAAGGCGATGTAATGCAGCTCGATGTAAAAAAACTCAACAAAGTAGACATTCTTACCGCTGGTTTTCCATGCCAGCCTTTTTCTCTTGCCGGCCACAGAAAAGGTTTTAATGACAGCCGAGGAAATCATTTTTTCAAAATATTAGATTTTATTGACGAAATGAGACCGAAAGTAGTATTTCTGGAAAATGTCAAAAATCTTAAAGGACACGACAAAGGAAATACCATGAAAGTAATTCAGCGCGAAATCAAAAAACGCAATTATACTTTTGACAGTGCTATACTTAACACCAAAGATTTTGGAAACATTCCGCACAATAGGGAACGAATTTTCATGGTTGCGTTTGACAAGGATTTCGTAAAAAAAGGTTTTAAATTTAATTTTCCTGAGAAAGAAGAATTAACCAAAAAAGTCACCGATTTAATCACAAAAGAAAAAGTCGACAAAAAATTCTATTACACAGAAGACAAATACATGTACAACACGCTGAAAGAAGCGGTTGTGAGAGAAGACAGAATTTATCAGTTCAGGAGACATTACGTACGAGAAAACAAAAAGGAAGTCTGCCCTACTCTAACAGCAAATATGGGAACCGGCGGTCATAACGTTCCAATTATCACAACAGAATTTGGCTTTAGAAAACTAACTCCAAGAGAATGTTTTCGTTTTCAAGGTTTTCCAGACAGTTATAAATTGCCAAAAATCTCTAATTCCAGTCTTTACAAACAAGCTGGGAATTCCGTAAGTATGCCAGTCATTGAAAGATTGGCCTCAGAAATATTCAAGTGCATTGAGAAAACAGAAACTAGATTATTAAAAGCTGAAAAAAAATTAAATACTTAAAAGCATAATTGTTCCTTCAATTCTAGCAAGGCAAACCTCTAGATTCTTCTCGATCTCTTTACTCCAGAATCTCAAAATCGTCCAATTTTCAGAAACTAGAAAAGCATTGACCTCTTCGTCACGCTGGATATTCCTTTCAATTTTCGGAATCCAATATTCGCGATTCGTTTTAATTCTTTGTTGCTCGGTTTCCCAATCTTTTCCATGAAAAAATTCGCTATCAACAAAAATGGCAAGTTTATATTTGGCAAAAGTAAGATCAGGCCTTCCAAATACTTTCTTATTGTTTTTTCGGTATCTGTGACCCAATTTCCATAAAGCCTTTGCAAGCCTTACTTCGCCTTTTGTAGCAGTACTTTTTATCGCCTGCATAGTTTTTCTCCTCTGTTCAGGAGTCAATCTATCCATCTGAAGATTAAATTTGTTTTGGATGGATAAAGTTAATGCATTTTACAGAAACAGGAATTTAATTATTATGTGCCAAAAATTTCAATTTTCACATTTTAAAAAGCACTGAAAACAAAAAAGCCTCTACATTTCTGTAAAGGCTTCTGTTCTAAATAGAAGTGGTCCCACCTGGGCTCGAACCAGGGACCACCTGATTATGAGTCAGGTGCTCTAACCAGCTGAGCTATAGGACCGGTTTAGAGGATGCAATATTACTACTATTTTTCATTCACTCCAAATATTTTAAGACATCATTTTAATTTAATTTTAAAACTTTCGTTGAATTTCAAAAACGAAATTGATTTTCAACATCTTATTTAAAAATTAAAATGACATTTTTTATTTAATTTCTTGGCAAAGCTCTACCAAAACGCCATTTGTGTTCTTCGGATGAAGAAAAACAACCAATTTATTGTCGGCACCTTTCTTCGGAACTTCATTAATCAAGACAAAACCTTCATTTTTTAAACGCGCTATTTCAGCTTCGATATCATCAACATCAAAAGCGATGTGATGAATTCCTTCTCCTTTTTTCTCCAGGAACTTTGCAATCGGGCTTTCAGGATTTGTTGCAACCAAAAGCTCAATTTTATTGTTTCCCGTCTGAAAGAAAGAAGTCAATACCCCTTCGCTCTCCACAGCCTCCATTTTATAAGACGGAACACCGAGCATTTTTTCGAACAAAACATTGGCCTCATCCATGTTTTTTACCGCAATCCCGATATGTTCTATTTTGTTTACCATTGTTTCAAATTTATTGATTCGTGTATGTTCTAAAATAACCACATTCTGCAATTACATCCTGATAATATTTGGTGTCAGAATAGTCTTTTCTTAACGCCTTGAATGAGTTCCAAGCAATAAAATTAACTTTATCATCTTGAATTTCCCAATAGCTGTTTACGGCGTTGTATTTTTTATTATAATAATCATTTCTTTCGCATTTTGAAATCAGATACAAACATTTTGCTTTTTGTTCTTTGTTTGTAGCTGCTTCAAAAGCTTTTTGATAATACATTTTCGAAACAGAATTGTTTGTAATCATTTCTTTCATCGAATCTCTAAATGAATATGGACTTGATCCGTAACCTACAATACTCATTTCATAAAAAGTTCTTCCGTTCCCAAAATGAGAAATATTATAAAACGCATTTCCTAACAAAAGGCTATTTGTATAAACATCTTCTTTTTGAGCCAATTTATCCTGCATTTCTTTTATTGTCGTCAAGAAATCCATATAAGTATATTTTCTTTTCTGATAAGCAGCGTGCTCACAATCATGACAGTCTTTTATATTTCCGTTAAACGGATTTCCTAAGAATTTAACATGCTGAACAGAATCCGTTTGCTTCATAAATTCAATCGCTTCTGGAATTTTGTTTTTGAATGTAGCCTGAACAGCTTGAAAGTTATTAATGTCTTTCAACTTCAAACTATAAATTCCTGCGCCAATTTTTTCGATTTCCGTTTTATTTGGTTTCTCCAAAAAGCTTTTTATTGCCAGCAAATTCTTTTCATTGTCATAATATGCATTCCCATCGTTCCAATAACTGTAGCGTGATTCTCCATAAATCTCGGCCATAACCTGATCTCCTTTTTCTTTATACAAATGCGACAAATAACTTCTGCTCCATGAAGAAGCATTTTGGTAACGAAATTCGTTTCCTTTATAATTTTTAGGAAGTTCAGTGTACAGCCAATTCAAATCAGCTAGAATGGTTTTCTCATTTTTATCTGTCAGTTTATCGATCTTGCTTAAGTTATTTACAAAACGCAATAAGCGAAGCTGCATTCCTGCCAATTCTGTTTTCGGGAGTGTTTTTTCAGCTTTCGTATAATTCTTATCTGCATTAGCATAATCGCCTTTTAGCGTTTGAAGATATCCAAGTGCAATATCCCATAAATAGGGTTTATCGGTATTTCCTGCAGCCGAAATTTTTGCTATCAAATCAACAGCGCTATTGTCTACTTTTGCCTTGTTTTCAGTCTTATTTTCGGCAACAGTCTGCGGTTTTGGTTTCTGATTTTCTCCTTGTCCATCAATCTGAAACGAATTGTTTATTTTTTGCTCTAGCGAATTAACCAATCTTGTTCCTAAATAATTTAGATGTTCGCTTTTTGGGTCTAATTCGTAAATTTTTTCAATTGCTTGCTTTTCATCTTTGTAATATCCATGAATTGCCCAAAGAGCTGCTTTTTCTTTATTAGTTTTGGCCATTGCCAAAGCTTTCGTCCAATCTGACTCATTTTTCGGCTTGAAACTATAAGCTGTAACAACTCTTAATTCTGGGCATTTATCAAAAACCTGAGCATATAAATAGTTCGAAGTTGCATATTTTTTCTGCTTATAATTAATTCCAGCTACATATGCGAGAGCACGATAGTACAAAGTATTTTTGGCAACAGAACTTTCGGTTTTATTAAAAAAGTCAATTGCTTTTTGTTTATCGTTGCTATAAAAACGTGCTTTCATGGTCAGAAACCAATATCTGTTTTTCAAAAACGGATCCGAAAGAGTATTGTACACATTTTCTATAGATTGGATCATCTTGGCATCTTTGAAAGTTTTTGCCACAACAGGATCATAACTCCAGTAATCGTCTCCAATAGAAACCGTTTCTATTTTTTGGGCCAAATACAAAAATTCGA
Organism: Flavobacterium tistrianum; assembly: GCF_003254545.1. Classification (GTDB taxonomy): domain Bacteria; phylum Bacteroidota; class Bacteroidia; order Flavobacteriales; family Flavobacteriaceae; genus Flavobacterium; species Flavobacterium tistrianum. Next base: position 150,964 of record NZ_QJRH01000067.1, on the reverse strand, counting down.
CAAAGTTTTTTACTTTCTCATCTTTCAAATTCAGCTTTTTGCCCCATTTTTGAGAACTTTTATTTTCCTTTTTCGTTTTATAATAAACATGCAAACCTTCTATTTCTTCTTTGTTTTTGATGGCACTTTTTTCATCAGAATAATATCTTGGCTTTTCATCTCCAATTAAAAAATAATTGACAGTTGTTGTATCCGCTTTTCCTTTAAGATAATCTGCCCAATCTGATTTTATGTTTTTATTAAAACGAGAATTATGTTGGGTATCAAAACCAATTCCGTAAAAAATTCCGCCCGATAAAAACAAAGGCGAGTATGATTTGTCGGCAAAAGTTTCTGGAGTAAAGTTTGAATTATAAGCACCAAAATAATCCCAATCTCCATCTGCGCAGGCGTAAATTATTCCGCAGGCAAAAAGTAATGCGGCACTAAAACCAAGAAACAACTTGCTTAAAAATATTTTTTTCATAATTATTTAAATTGAATTCGTCTAAATCGTAAAATATAATTTCGTTTGGCTTTTCGACAAGATTATCTTGCAAATCTTCTGCCATTTCTTTTAAATCTTCTGTTTTAATTTCTTCTATTTTTAGTAGATCATTTTCTTCATAAAAAACACCATTTTTATAATTAGAATGTTTTACCCTAAAAAAAATCGGACTTGTTTTTTCAAAATTGGAATCTTTCTCTAATGCTTTGCCATTTATTTTAGAGCGAAGTCCAATCACTTTATGATCTCTAATATGAACTCCCCAAGAATAAATTGGGAATGCAAAATCAAGATGCAGCGGATATCTCTTTAAACTCTTAAGATAGCGCTCTGCTACTTTCTGATCGTAAATAGAATTTAGAGAATCTGGAGCAATCGATCCCATATTGTAGTACATCAAGACACCAGAATCTACATTGGGGATTTTTGTTTTTTTGAAGTATTTGACCTGATGCAATCGAATGGTAGCTGAAAGTTTCTTTTTCGAAAGTTTTTTAAAAACCTCTATGAACTTCAAATAATTGTCTTTGCTTTTTAATGTCCAATCACAGTCAATTTGAATTTCTTGGCAAGGAATGCTATTTTTTGAATTGATTTGTTCTATAAAATCAAACGTTTTTTGAGCCAGATCATTTACATCAAGATTAGGCTGGAGCATGACTTTGTTCTGAATAAAAACAACTGGAACAATAACATATTCTTTTGGGCTTTCTTCAAAACGAACGGGACTAATTGGAATAGGGGAATTTGATTCCGATTGAAGTCCAATGTCAAAATATCTTACGTACAGTTTTTGAACATCATTTTCATTCAATGCTTCTTTTTCTATTTTAGAAAACTTAAACACTGTCTTCCAGTAATAAAAGGAGATTGCAGGTTTTTCATTTTTAGTGCATGATAACATTAAAAAGAGAAACAAAACTGGAAAAAGTCGCTTGAACAAAACTTAGGAAAATTACATTTTAGTTCAAAAGTAAGAAATTATATCATTTTAAAATATTGAAAACAGTAAAATTTTAAAAGATTCGCAAAAGTTGCAAATCCTAATAAATGGATAAAAAATTTCAATTAAAGCAAATATAATTGTTATTTTGTGCAATCAAATTGAAAAACCGTTATGTTGAAAAACACTCTTAAATATATTTCATTTATAATTTTAATATCAATGATAAGCTGTGCCAAAAGAGGCAGCATTACCGGCGGTTTAAAAGACACACTTGCTCCTGTTTTAATTTCGAGTTTTCCCGAAAACTACAGTACAAATTTCAAAGGAAAGACCATCACTTTGAATTTTGACGAATATATCAAACTGAAAAACACCAACAAACAGCTGATTATTTCTCCTCCGTTTAAAAACGAGCCATTAATTACACCTCAGAGTGTTAGTAAATTTATAAAGATCGAAATTCGAGATACTTTACAGCCAAACACTACTTACAGTTTAAATTTCGGGCAAGCAATTCAGGATAATAATGAAGGAAATCCTTTAAATCAATTTAAATATGTGTTTTCTACAGGAGCTTATATTGATTCGCTTAAACTGAGCGGAAGAATTAAAGATTCTTACGGAAAATATGTTGACAATTTCGTTTCTGTAATGTTATACGAAGTAAATGATAAATTTAAAGATTCTACCATTTACAAAGAATTCCCTCGCTATATCACCAACACTTTGGATAGTATGCGAACTTTTCAGTTTGAAAATCTAAAAGAAGGGAAATATCTTTTGGTTGCTTTAAAAGATAAAGGATCAAACAATAAATTTAATCCGAAAGATGATAAAATCGGTTTTTTAAAAAGCTATATCACAATTCCAACAGATACTGTTTACGAGTTAGAATTGTTTAAAGAAACGCTTCCGCTAAAAGTCTTCAAACCTATTCAGGCTTCTGGAAACCGTTTGTATCTTCCTTACGAAGGAAAACAGAATTTCAAGAATTCAAAACCAAAAATTACACTAAAAAATGGAAATGAAGTTTTAGAAACTATCGTCACTCAATTTCCTAAAAAAGATTCGCTTCAAGTTTGGTACAAGCCCGTTAAAGCTGATTCACTATCAATGGAAGTAGAAAAAGAAAGCTACAACAAAAAATTTTCTTTCAAAATTAAAGCCCTAAAAAAAGACACTTTAAATATTAAAGCGGTACAAAATGGCCAGCTTAATTTTAGAGAGCGTTTTACATTAGAGAGCGAAACTCCATTGGTAAAATTTGATAAATCTAAAATCAGATTAGTTAATAAAGATTCTGTTGCTGTTCCTTACACAACAGAATACGACGAATTTGACCAGAAATTATATTTTGATTTCAAAAAAGAACCTTTGGACAAGTATAGTTTTACTTTCTTACCAGGCGCTTTGACCGATTTTTATGAAAAAACAAACGATACTTTATCGTATAAACTTGCCACTAAAGAATATGCTGATTACGGAAATATCATACTGAATCTGAAAAATGTAAAACGTTTTCCTATCATTGTCGAACTAACCAATAAAAAAGGAGATGTTGTTTTGGCCGAAGGATATTCTGAAGGCGAAACTACTCTAGAATTCAACTTATTGCAACCTGACGTTTTTACCATTCGCATTATTTATGACGACAATAAAAACAAACAATATGACACTGGTAGTTTCTTAGAAAAGAGATATTCTGAAGAAGTGTTTTACAATCAAGAAGAATTTGATGTCCGCGCTAATTGGGATCGAAACGAAACCATTGACCTGAGTATTCCGTTTAATCCGGAAGTCGAGAAAAAACAGGATGATAAAAAGAGAAAAGAAGCACAAAAGAAAAGTAAAGCTTTCTAAAGTTTAATTTCAAATTGGTCTCTATCGCTTAAAAAGTCTAATTTTTTACGCGTTTCATACATGGTGTTTTTGTCCAGTTCTACGACAAAGACACCATTTTTTTCTTGTGGCTCTAGAATATAATTCCCCAAGAAATCGATTGCCTGCGAATGGCCTATATGTTCAAAATTGTGAACATCCTTCCCTATTCTGTTTACTCCAATTACATAAGAAAGATTTTCTATAGCTCGAGCTTTTAATAATGCATCCCAAGCATTGGTGCGCACTTTTGGCCAATTAGCCACGTACAAAATAAGGTCGTAATTTTCTGCATTTCGTACAAAAACAGGAAATCTCAAATCGTAACAAATCTGAAGGGATATTTTCCAATCTAAATAATCTACAATAACTTTTTGATTTCCGCATGTATATACTTTGTCTTCACCCGCGAGAGAAAAGGAATGTCTTTTATCGTAATATTGAATTTCGCCTGACGGAAAAACAAAAATCATTCGATTGTAATATTTTCCGTTTTCTGCAATGACTACACTTCCCGTGATTGCTGTTTTTTTTTGCTTTGCTTTAAACTTCATCCAACCAATTGTTTCACCCTGCATGGTTTCAGCAACTTCAGAAGCATTCATTGTAAATCCAGTCGAAAACATTTCTGGAAGCACAATCAAATCTACTTCCGAATCAATTTCATTGATTTTTGAATCGAAATTTTCTCGGTTTTTACTGGCATTCTGCCAAAAAAGATCGGTTTGGATTAAAGCAATTTTCATTTTTAAATTGTATGAAAGTCAAAAGCACTTTGAAATTAGACCACAATAAGACTTGGGACAGCGTCTTTATACGGCTGTAATTTTTCGTGAGTTGGTTCTACTTCTGTAATTACATAATTTACTTCAGATAAATTAGCAATTTTCATTTTAAGAACCGTATTCAATTTTTCAGTAATGGTTAAAACCGCTGTTTTTCTAGAAGCATTAATCATGGCTTTTTTCACCTGAACCGTTTCCCAATCAGAATCAGAATAACCGCCATCGACATCAAGAGCATTTGTTCCCAAAACCAAAAGATCTGCTTTTATACTGGCTAATTGCTGAAAAGCTTCCCCACTTATACACATTTGGCTGTAAGACGAAATACTGCCGCCAATCATGATGGTTTTGATATTCGGTTTATCCAAAAGCTGAACAGCCGTTAAAGCAGTAATCGTAAAAACAGTCAGATTAAGATCATTTGGAATTAATCGGATAAACTCACGAATAGTTGTTCCTCCGTCAACAATTAAAACCATTCCGTCATGAAGAAGGCTTACCGCTTTTTGCGCAATAACTTGTTTCGCCTCAACAGCATAAGTCTGATTTAAGGAAGAATAGTGATATCCTTTGGTCATGGCACCGCCTTTTACTTTAATTATAAGTGCTTCGGCGTCAAGTTCATTTATATCACGGCGAACAGTATCTTCAGAAACACCAAGTTTAGCAGAAAGAGTTTCAAAGCTCACACGCGTGTGCAGGTTGATCTCTTTTAAGATATGATTTTTACGTTCTTCTTTGCTGTAATTTAAAACTTCATTTTCAGTGCTCATGCCAATTATTTTTTTCTTCTTACAAAAATAAGAATTTAAATGTAGCTTGAGAAGCTGTTAAACCTTAAAAAAAGATTTTATAAGCTCATTACGCTTGTTTAGAAAAAGAATTGAAGACAAAATGGCATCTACTTCATATAAACAAAAAAAACGCATTCAAATTAATGAATGCGTTTTTCTAAAATATACTAAATTGTGTATTATCCTTTCAAGCTTGCTGCTAAATACTCACGGTTCATACGTGCGATATTTTCAAGCGAGATTCCTTTTGGACATTCGATTTCGCAAGCTCCTGTATTTGTACAGTTACCAAAACCTTCTAGATCCATTTGGTGAACCATGTGTAAAACACGATCCGTTGCTTCAACTTTACCTTGTGGCAATAATGCATATTGAGAAACTTTTGCAGCAACGAATAACATTGCTGAAGAGTTTTTACAAGTTGCAACACAAGCTCCACAACCAATACAAGCAGCTGCATCAAATGATTTATCTGCATCGTCTTTTGGCACTGGAATAGTATTCGCATCGATTGTGTTTCCTGAAGTGTTTACAGAGATAAATCCTCCAGCGTGCTGGATTCTATCAAAAGAACTTCTGTCAACCACTAAATCTTTAATTACCGGGAAAGCTTTTGCTCTAAATGGCTCGATAAAGATTGTATCGCCATCTTTAAACATACGCATGTGTAACTGACAAGTTGTAACGCCTCTGTCTGGTCCGTGTGCTTCACCGTTGATGAATAAAGAACACATTCCGCAGATTCCTTCACGACAATCGTGGTCAAATGCTACAGGCTCTTCTCCTTTATTGATTAAACCTTCGTTAAGAACGTCTAACATTTCAAGGAAAGACATGTCTGGTTCGATTCCATCGATAGGATATTCTACAATCCCTCCTTTATCTTGAGCGTTTTTTTGACGCCATATTTTTAATGTAAGTTTCATACCTTTTTCGTTTGAAAGTCATAAAGTCGAAAGTCGAAAGTCGCTTGGCACATTTTGCCTTTTGACTTTAAGACTTTGGGCTTTCGACCAAATTCTTATTTATAACTTCTTTGAACTAATTTAATGTTTTCGTAATTAAGAGGTTCTTTATGCAATACTGCATCGCTTGGTTTTCCTTTGTATTCCCAAGCTGCAACATATGCAAAGTTTTCGTCATCACGAAGTGCTTCTCCTTCTTCTGTTTGGTATTCCTCACGGAAGTGACCTCCACAAGATTCGTTACGGTGTAAAGCATCTTTCGCGAACAATTCTCCTAATTCTAAGAAATCGGCAACACGAGTCGCTTTTTCTAATTCCTGATTAAATTCGTAAGCGCCTCCAGGAACTTTTACATCTTTATAAAACTCTTCACGTAAAGCAGCGATTTCTTCGATAGCCTCAGCTAAACCTTTAGCGTTACGAGCCATACCTACTTTATTCCACATGATCTTTCCAAGTTTTTTGTGGAAATAATCAACAGAATGTTTACCGTTATTATTGATAAATTTATTGATTTGATCTACAACAGCTTTCTCAGCTTCTACGAATTCTGGTAAGTCTGTAGAAATTGGTCCCATTTTAATATCTGGAGCTAAATAATCTCCGATAGTATATGGTAATACGAAATATCCATCAGCTAAACCTTGCATTAAAGCAGAAGCTCCAAGTCTGTTTGCTCCGTGGTCAGAGAAGTTAGATTCTCCAATTGAGAAACATCCAGGAATTGTAGTCATTAAGTTATAATCAACCCAAGTTCCACCCATTGTGTAGTGAACCGCTGGGTAAATCATCATTGGTGTGGTATAAGGATCTTCGTCAACGATTTTGTAGTACATCTGGAATAAGTTTCCGTATTTACTTTTCACGATTGCAGCTCCTAATTTTGTTACCAAAGCAGCATCTTTATCATCTAAACCTTTTACATAAGCATCTTCAGTTCCGTAACGTTTAATTGCTGCTGCGAAATCTAAGTAAACTGCTTCACCCGTTTTGTTAACTCCAAAACCAGCATCACATCTTTCTTTAGCCGCACGAGACGCAACGTCACGAGGTACTAAGTTACCAAAAGCAGGATATCTTCTTTCTAAGAAATAATCTCTTTCGTCTTCAGATAAATCAGTTGCTTTTTTCTTTCCTTCACGGATAGCCTGAGCATCTTCTAATTTTTTAGGAACCCAAATACGACCGTCATTACGTAAAGATTCAGACATCAAAGTCAATTTTGACTGGTGATCTCCTGAAACTGGAATACATGTTGGGTGAATTTGCGTGTAACAAGGATTTGCGAAAAACGCTCCTTTTTTATGAATTTTCCAAGCTGCTGTTGCGTTACTTCCCATAGCATTTGTTGAAAGGAAAAATACGTTTCCGTATCCTCCAGAACCAATTACTACCGCATGAGCAGAATGTCTTTCTATTTCTCCAGTGATTAAGTTACGAGCGATAATACCTCTCGCTTTTCCGTTCACGATTACAATGTCAAGCATTTCGTGACGGTTATACATTTTGATTTTTCCACGACCAATCTGGCGGTTCATTGCAGAATAAGCTCCTAACAATAACTGCTGTCCAGTTTGTCCTTGTGCGTAGAATGTACGAGAAACCAAAGTTCCTCCAAAAGAACGGTTATCTAATAATCCACCGTATTCACGAGCCAATGGCACCCCTTGAGCCACACATTGGTCAATAATATTTCCTGAAACTTCAGCCAAACGATAAACGTTTGCCTCACGAGCACGGTAATCTCCACCTTTTACAGTATCGTAAAACAATCTGTAAATAGAGTCACCGTCTCCTTTATAGTTTTTTGCCGCGTTGATACCTCCTTGTGCTGCAATAGAGTGCGCACGACGTGGAGAATCTTGGAAGCAGAATGCTTTTACGTTATATCCTAACTCAGCCAAAGTAGCCGCAGCCGAACCTCCAGCTAAACCTGTACCAACTACAATAATATCTAAATTACGTTTGTTAGCAGGGTTTACTAAATTAATATGATCTTTATAATTTGTCCATTTGTCCGCTATAGGACCATTTGGAATTTTTGAATCTAATGCCATTATAATTGATATTAATTATTGAAATGATGAAATAAAGCGATAATTACGAAAAGCGCTGGAACTACAACTGCAAACCAGTAACCTACTTTTGATAAAAATCTAGAGTATTTGTTGTGCATCCCTACAGATTGAAGAGAAGATGCGAACCCGTGCCATAAGTGGAATCCTAAAAGAATAAATGAAACACAGTACAATGCTGTACGGATTGGATCGTGAAATTTGTGAACTAACTCACCATAATACCTTGTAGCATCTGGCGCAGTACCTGCAATATATTTGTAGGTAACTTCAGGAAACCAGAAATCATAAAAGTGCAATCCTAAGAAAGCTAAAATAACCAATCCAGAAATAATCATATTTCTAGAACTCCAAGAAGCGTTTGCAGCCCCGTTGTATTTAGCGTATGCGATTGGTCGTGCCGCGCTGTTTTGAGCCGTAAGAATAAATCCCATTACGAAATGGAAAATTACTCCAAATGCCAAAATTGGCTGCATTACATACTGAATCAGCGGATTGTATCCCATAAAGTGAGAAGCTTCGTTGAAAACGTCTTCACTAATAATAGAAATAAAATTTAAGGAAACATGCAGCGCTAAAAACGTGATTAAGAATATTCCCGAAAGAGCCATAGCTACTTTCTTTAAGATGGAAGCATTCAATAGTGCAGATTGTGCCATAAGTGTTAAGTAGTTTGTTTTAAAAAATTACACAAAAATAATTCAATTACAAAAGAACTACAACCATTTCGCTGTTATTTATAATGATTTTAAAATAGCTTTCTTCTACGTATTTTTACGTACAAAAACAAAGCTGCTAAAAAATAATTCACTATGGAAAATTTCAAAACACTGCTTTTTAAGTGATATCAAGGAAATTCGATTCTAAGTAGATTACCAAAAATTTATCATATTGTTATTTTATTCAAAGTTTTAATTTATTTTCTTCAAAAGTGCTGATGAGCAGAAATTTTGTCTAAGTAAAAAATTGTCATTCCGTAACATAGTTTTACCTTTAGCGCCTCAAAAAAATAAGAATGAAAACAGGAATTGATGCTATTTCGTTTGATGTAGCAAACATACATTTACCCATAAAAACTTTGGCAATCGCCAGAAATATTGAACCAGAAAAATTAGAAAAAGGTCTTGGATTACTAAAAATGACTTTTCCAGACGTTCATCAGGACACGGTTGTTTTTGGAGCAAATGCTTTAACCAAGCTTATCATCGATAATAAAATTGACTTAAAAGAAATCAGCCGAATCTATGTTGGTACCGAAAGTGGCATCGACAGTTCTAAACCTATCGCTTCTTATTTAATTAGTCTAATGGAGCAAAAATTTGGCGAAGATTCTTTGGCAGAATGCGATGTTGTTGATTTCACATTCGCTTGTATCGGCGGTGTAGACGCAATGCAAAACTGTCTTGATTTTGTAAAACTGAATCCGACTAAAAAAGCAATTGTAGTTACTTCTGATTTTGCAAAATACGATTTGAACTCTGGCGGAGAATACACGCAAGGCGCCGGAGCTGTTGCAATGTTAATCTCAGCAAATCCAAAAATTATTGCTTTTGATGACAATTGGGCAACAAGTACAAAAGGTGTTTTTGATTTCTTCAAACCTTACAGAACGATTTCTAAAGAAGAAATTACTAAAAACGCCAATAACGATTCTTGGTTTGACAATTTAGAAGCCGAAATAGAAATCCACAAAGACCAACCAGTTTTTGACGGACAATATTCCAACCAATGTTATATGGATCGTACGCGCAATGCTTACTTTTCATTCAAAAAATTAAAAAACACTACCGAAACTTTATATAACACCTGGCACAGTATCGTAATGCACTTGCCATATTCTTTCCAAGGAAGAAGAATGTTATCTGAAATTTACGCTTTAGACAGTGCTGAAAAAATTATTGCTGATGATATTGCACCTGCAGATTATCAGACAAAAATTAAAGAAGTGGCAAAATCTGAAGATTATAGAAGTTTTGTAACCGAGAAATTACAGCCTGCAGAATTGGCTTCATCATTAATTGGAAATCTTTACACAGGTTCTATTTTCATGGGATTACTATCGACTTTGGCTCATTTTTATGACACTAAAAAAGAAGTTGCTGGAACTAAATTTGGTTTCTTAGCTTACGGAAGCGGATCTAAATCGAAAGTTTTTGAAGGAACAATTCAGCCAGAATGGAAATCGGCTTTAGAAAATGTAAAGCTTTTTGAAAATTTAGCCGAAAGCGTAGAAATTGATTTCAATACTTATGAAAGCCTTCATAAAAAAGAACAAAAACAAAGTATAAGAACTCCGAAAAACGAATGGATTTTAGACCGAATTGAAAAAGAAATTCCTGTTTTAATTGGAGCCAGATATTATAAGTGGATTGATTAAATTCCAATTTTTGAAATTCCAAATTCCAAAACTCACAAAAAACCGAAGTAATAGCTTCGGTTTTTTTATTTACACACAGGGTGTCATTGCGAGGAACGAAGCAACCACACTACCAAAAATCACGCGTGATAAGATTGCTTCGTTCCTCGCAATGACAAAATCACAAAAAAACTTTGTCAAAGTTTAAAACTTTGACAAAGGTAAATTGCATAGTTTCAAGAATTAATAATTTTCTAATTAGAAAAAAATCTAATCTATTTATACTGTTCTCTAGAAATCGTAAACTTATTATGACTCAAAGTAAAACCCAAATTTTCATAAATCGCGACATTCTCTACTCGTTTTTTATTTGTCGTTACTTCGATGCTTTTCAAAGCATTTTTCTCAGCAAAATCTAAAATCTCATTTATTAATAATCTTCCAATGCCTTGACCACGGTATTTTTGATGAATGAAAAACTCTTGAATTTCGCCAACCAATCCGCAATGATGAAGCAAATTTTGAGTATGAAAACTAATAAATCCTAAACCTTCATTTTCGTTTTCTGCAATCAAATATAGATTTCTGGGGTTTGAAATATTTTCATTGAATATCATTTTGAAAACCTCAAAGTCTAAAACTTTATTTTCGAGTTCGCAAATTGCTTTGTAGATGAAGTCTAGATCTTGGTTTTGGACTTTTCTGATTTCTGCTTTTAAGCCCATAACATTAACTCATATCAGTTAGTTTGACAATCTTATCATCTAAAAACTGAAAAATTGACTTCCCTTTCATATTTAATCCCTGACCAGCTTTTAATCCGTTGGGGAAATCTATTGCTAGAACTGCATAATAATCGATATCGATAATTGCTGTAATTTCATCTTGTATGAGTGAAGTAATAGTTTGTTTTCTTTCCGAAAAATATTCTTTGGCTTTTTCGGCTTGAGCTGTAAATTCTTTTATTCCGCTCAAAGTCAGATTGATTTCGCCATTTTGGATGTTTTCAAAAATAACCGATTCGTCAAAATCAGCAATCATTTTATTGATATCAAATTGATTGTACCCTTCGATGTAATTATGGATTATTTTTTCTTTGTTGGTCATATTTTTTTCTATTATTTTTTGCATGAATTTTATATCAGTTTAAACTGATATCCATTCTAAAGTTATAAACTTATCACAATTATCTCTCATATCTTCAGCCCAATCAACCAGTATTGCCGCACCTCCATTTTTAATTTCATTTCTAACTATATCGTAGTTTTCTTTTGCGTCAACAGGTCCTAATCCCGCTAATTCAAAAACGATATATTTTGTTTTAGAGAATGTTGCGTATAATGAAAGAAGTCCTTTAGATTTCCAATAAAGTTCATTTATTTTAGTCTTTTTATTAATCCATGGAATTTCATAAATTTTTTGGATAAATTCACTTTCTAGATTTGCTTTTTTCTTTAAATATTCACCAACTCTTATTGGAAAAAATAAACTTCTAAATTTCGATTCTCTAAAGTAATCTACATAAGTCAATGGCTTAATAACAGTTACATTTTCATTTTTTACTTTTCCAGTAAAAATATTAACCAATTCCGTTTTGACACCATGAAAATGAGCTCCGCCATACAAATACAAAATAACCAACTCTCCTTCTCTTAACTCAAAAGGCGGTATAAAATACTCCTTGGTTCTTATTCCTTTACTTTCAATTAATAGCTCTTTCATTTCTCAAGACGCTCAAATTTCTGTTTGTACGTTTGTACATAATTATTCCACTCCTCATCATTTTTATAAACAGAAAAAGCATAATCAGCAGTTTCTTTGCTGAAATGATTTCCAAAAATATTCTCTAAATATTCTATTCCAGCATCGATTACTTGTTTTAAAACCTGTAGTTTATCAAATCCAGTTGCTTTGCAGGCTCTATCGAGCCATAATCCTTTTCCAATTTTCACATATTCTACAAGAAGATTTTCTGTTATAAATTGAGGAGGAACATCGTTGATATCTGGTTCATGTTTTCCGTTTTTAAAAACTAACAAAATCAATTCTTCCGAATAATAATCTTCTGGAATTAATCTCAACATCGTACCATTTTCTGCGGCTTTAAAAGAAAGCTCTTTGGTGATAAATTCATCAGGAATTACCTGAATTGCAAAACCATCTTTATTGACTAATTTCTCGCAGAGCTCAGAAGTTATTAAATCCTGCTCGATAAATGGTAAAGCATGAAATGTGATATCTAATGCCAAATTGCAAAGCTCTTCGGTTTTAAATTGCTTCGGAACCAGTTTAAGATCTCTATAATTTGCCAAAACACGCTCACGCCAATATTCGTAAGTTTTAGCTGGCGGATTGTTTTGTTTTAAAACCAATTCGCCTCTTGCCAAATCTCGTTCCAATTCTTCAAAGGTTTCAATTAATGAGTTATCAAGTAATTTTCGAAGTTCGTGTGAGATAATTTCTTCATCAGTTTCGTCGTCATATTCACATTCATTTTTTGGATCAATTTCATCTCTATCATTATAATAAAACAAGTCTATTTTCTTTTCTGTAAATGCTGTATTGTGATCTGTAACAATAAAAACCGGAGAATTTATTGAACCCAAACAATTGAAATTTCCATGATTATAATACGTCATCACGACTTCTTTTGCTGTAACATTTCCTTTTATTTCAACATTCGCTCCGCCAAGTAAAAGACTTTGACAACTTACGCTTCCGCTAATGAAAACATACGGACCATAATCGCCTTCAACATTAATAATTGAACCATTTACAGAGAAATTTCCCTTTATAAAAATACCTTCAATTCTTATTTCTTCAATATTTTTAGTCGGAAGATTTAGCAAATTGGCCAACCATTTTTTCTCTTTATTTTCATAAAGATCTAAATAAAAACTTCCTTCAAAATTGACATCTTTTTCTGCTGTCAGAAAAAAATCCTCGTCTTGCCATTCATCAAAATAATCAAACTTTTCATCTTCTATTAAAAAAGGATATTTGGTTTTAATTTCGGCTATTGTAATTAATTTGAAATTGGAAGTCTGCATTTTATTAGTATTAATCTAAGTGATTTTTTGAATATCAAGATTACACAATTCTAAATTCAAAACCAATTCGATAGTCAGAAAAATTGTATTTTTACTCCACAAAAAAGAACTTGCAACTGCAAACTTGTTTTCTGCATAAACCAAAAAGTAAAAGAATTTTAAATATCTTTGAATCATGAGCACAGCAATAAAACCAAAACATATCGGCAGAAACATTAGCCGAATTAGAGAACTGAGAGATATGAAGCAGGAAGCGCTTGCGATTGCACTTGGTGTTAGTCAACAGACCATCTCTATTATTGAAGGAACTGAAAACGTTGATGAAGAAAAACTAAAGAAAATTGCAGAAGTTTTAGGTGTTCCAGCTGATGTAATCAGGAACTTTTCTGAAGAAGCTGTTTTTAATATTATGGGAAATAGTTATGATAATGGGTCTTCATCAATAAATCATAATAATTGTACATTTAATCCGCTTGATAAACTTTTGGAAGTTATTGAAAAGAATGAAAAACTTTACGAAAGATTGGTTGAAGCTGAAAAAGAGAAAGTGGCTCTTTTGGAAAAGTTGCTTGATAAGAAATAAGAATATATTTTATATAAAAGGAAAAACCGAAGTCTTACATAACTTCGGTTTTTTTAGATTCTATTTATTCTTTCCCTTCCAATTCTATATTAAAATGCCATGAATGTTTAAACCAAACATTTGAATTTTCAAGGCTGTTATTTCTACTAATTCTGGATTCTCCCGAATAACCGCTGTTAAAACAGAAGCCCTCACCAGCTTTAGTATTACCTGAACTGCCTGTCATAATTCCTAGTTTTTCTCCATCAACTAGATACCAATAAAAACTATACGTTTTATTAGCCTCCAAATAAAGATTTAGCGCTTGCAGATCGAACGGAACAAAACCTCCGCTGAAGGATGCTGAAACCTCTGTAGATGTAGTAGCTAAAACATTAAGATTTGCGTCTCTAATAATTAATTTCAGCGTTACTGGTTTATTATAATTTTCTCTATCTTCATAATATGCAAATCCTTCCTGAAGGTGAATTCTAAAAGTAGAAGGAACTAAATTTTTATCAACTATTACAGTTTGCCCTGTTCCTATATTTCTATCGTAAGGCAAAATATCTGGAGCAGTAGTTCTGTTATCTCCACCAAACCACTTCGTAGCATTTGCATCAGAACATGATCTGGATATATAATTATTCATATGTTCTAATTTTACTTGGTAGACCTTTTCTGTCCCAGATTCTGATTTAACAGTAAAATTTACTGGCTCAGAATAGTCTTTTATTGTTTTAGGATCTGGCATTATAGTAGCATGTTTTGAAAACTTTAATTCAACATCTAAATTTTTAAGGTCATTAATTTCAGGAATTCTTTTTGTTACTAATCCACTTTCGTTATTGATATCGGCACTCAATACCAAATTTGGAGTTTTGACATTCACTTCTAAGATAAAATTATCAGTGCTTGGCTCTCTTCTTATGTCGGCCAAATAACTTTTTACATCGCCATTTTCTGCTGTAACTTCAAAAGTCACTGGCCCATTAATAGATTTAATTGTTGCTGGATCTGGATTTATATGTGCTCCTTTAGGAATTGAAATTTCTAAAGTTATATCCTCTAGTTCAAATGCACTTTCTACGATACCATTTATTGAGTTGCCCTCAATTGGAAACTCTTTGGTAACGTTTTCTTTCGTTATACTAAAAGATTGAATTGTATTATCGGCACTTAAACCTGCTTCAGCTACACAAGATGCCATTAAAAGGGATGCAAATAAGAAAATTGCAAATAGATTAATTTTAGTTTTCATTGGATTTTAAGGTTAGTTTATTTTTTTACAAATATTATTATTTATAAAATAATTTAATTACGGGAAACCGTATTCCATGAAAATCATTTTTTAATCATGACTGATAATTATGAAAACTAAACAAGCTTTCTTTAAAACCCTGAATTTGTGATTTCGAGACAAATCAATAAATAAGAAAACTTTAATAAATCAATTATACTCCATTACTGCAAAATCATTAATTTTGAAATTCGAAGTTCAAAAACGAAATAATTATGAAATATCATCAAATAAACAGCGCTCTTTTTGTAAAAAACCGCAGAAAGTTCATGGCTGAAATGAAACCTAACTCTGTTGCAGTATTCAACTCAAATGACATTTATCCAGTTAGTGCCGATAGTACTTTGCCATTTGCACAACATAGAGATATTTTTTATCTAAGTGGTGTTGACCAAGAAGAAAGCGTTTTGCTTTTGTTTCCAGATGCACCTTATGAACACCAAAGAGAAATACTTTTCTTGAGAGAAACCAACGATCACATTGCAGTTTGGGAAGGCGAAAAACTAACTAAAGAACGTGCTTTTCAGGTTTCTGGAATTAGAACGGTTTATTGGCTACAAGATTTTCATAAGATTTTGAACGAAATGATGACGTATGCCGATACAATGTACATCAATACAAATGAACATTACCGCGCAACTGTAGAAACAGAAACTCGCGAGGCTCGTTTTGTAAAATGGTGGAAAGAGCGTTATCCAGCTCACAATGTTGCAAAAAGCAACCCAATTTTACAAAGACTTCGTTCTGTAAAAGAAAGCGAAGAAATTGATCTGATTCAGCACGCTTGTGATATTACAGAAAAAGGTTTCCGTAGATTATTAGGATTCGTAAAACCAAATGTTACAGAATATGAAATCGAAGCTGAATTGGCTCATGAATTCATCCGTAACCGTTCTAAAGGTTTTGCCTATACGCCAATTATCGCTTCTGGAAACAATGCAAATGTTTTACATTATATCGAAAACAATCAGCAATGTAAAGAGGGCGATTTAATTTTGCTTGACGTTGCGGCTGAATATGCTAATTACTCAAGCGACATGACGAGAACAATTCCAGTTTCTGGACGTTTTACAGATCGCCAAAAAGCGGTTTATAATGCTGTTTTGAGAGTAAAAAACGAAGCTACAAAAATGCTTACGCCAGGAACACTTTGGAAACAGTATCATGTTGAAGTGGGTAAAATTATGACTTCTGAATTATTAGGTTTAGGTTTAATTGACAAGGCCGATATTCAGAACGAAAATCCAGAATGGCCAGCGTATAAAAAATATTTCATGCACGGAACTTCTCACCACTTAGGACTTGACACGCACGATTACGGTTTGCTTCACGAACCAATGAAAGCGAATATGGTTTTTACGGTTGAGCCAGGAATTTATATTCCAGCGGAAAAATTCGGAATCCGTTTAGAAGATAACGTTGTGGTTCAAGAAAAAGGAGAACCTTTCAACTTAATGAGAAACATTCCTGTTGAAGCTGATGAGATTGAAACTCTGATGAATGAATAGATAAAAAGAAAGCCCTTAATAAATTATTAAGGGCCTTTTAATTATATAAATCGTTTATTTATCCGATTTTCGAAATCTGTAAATCCAATTGAAATTTACCATCAGCTTCGTTTCCGTTGATTAGGTCAAAAAGCTCTAGAGCTCTTCTTGCGTTTTTCTCTTCTTCTCTTTGCTCAGCTACATACCACATCATAAAGTCTTCTGTAGCGTAGTCGTTTTCAGCTCTACATTTTGCAATTACTTTATTGATTGCTTGTGTAACTGAAATTTCGTTTTGCAAAGCAATTTCAAACACTTCTCTAAAAGAAGCAAATTCCTGCTGTACTTCTGGAACAGATGGTGTAATGGCAATGCCGCCCATATCTGTAATGAATTTGAAAATTTTTAGAAAATGCTCTCTTTCTTCTTCTGCTTGCTTGTACAAATACGATGCTGTATTAGCATAACCATTTCTATCCAACCATGCTGCCATAGCTAAATATTTGTTAGAAGCGTCACTTTCTAATTTTGCCTGTAAATTCAATATATTTTCTACACCTTCAGTTAATGAAGTACGTGTTCTTAGTAAATCTTTCATAACCTTTAATTTTTATACGTGTAAATTTACAAAAATTAAAGCTGGCAACTCTAACTGCCTGAAAATTTGGATTTAATCTAAGTAAGAATCTAAATAAGCTCAACATTTGCTACACTACAAAGCATAGAATGTAAAGTAAGTGTAAATTTAGTTCCGTTTAATAAATCCCTAAGTTGCACTATTTCGCAGATAGTAAGATTTCTAGAAAAGTTTCTTTTGGTAGTTTCAATCAGCTGAGCATCTGACTGATCAGACAAGTCGTAAAGCATATTAAGAATGTCAACGCTATTCACCTTTCTTTGAAAAATCAAAAAATCCTGAATTTTATAACTTGACACTGTATCAACAAAATTGATAACTATACTATTGGTCAAATCACATTGGTAACTATATCCTTTTTCGGTTTCAAATAATACTTTGGTAGTCAAATCGCTAACTAATGCCATTCTGATAAAATTATAACGATGCAAAAATATATAATTTGAACGAATTAAACACATAATTAAGACTAATTTAAAATAACAAAATGGTTTTATATTTTTAAAAACCACTGAAGTACAATAAAAAATGTAACATTCTGCAGTATCAATAGTCTAATTTTAAAAACAAATAACTAAGAAATTATGCAAGCACACGAAATAGATTATCAGATTTTTGGCGAAGAAATGCAATATGTAGAGATAGAACTAGACCCGCAAGAAATTGTAATTGCCGAAGCTGGCAGTTTTATGATGATGGAAAACAATATCCAAATGGAAACCATTTTTGGCGATGGTTCTCAACAACAAGGTTCTGGTTTATTTGGCAAACTTTTAAATGCCGGAAAAAGAGTTCTTACTGGCGAAAGTTTGTTTATGACAGCATTTTTAAACCAAGGCAACACTAAAAGCAAAGTTTCATTTGCATCGCCTTATCCTGGAAAAATTCTTCCAATTGATTTAACTGAGTTTCAAGGTAAATTCATATGCCAAAAAAGTTCATTTTTATGCGCTGCTAAAGGCGTTTCTGTTGGAATTGAATTTTCTCAGAAATTAGGTCGCGGACTGTTTGGCGGTGAAGGTTTCATCATGCAGAAAATTGAAGGAGACGGAATGGCGTTTGTACATTCTGGTGGAACAATGGCAAAAAAAGTATTGGGTCACGGCGAAGTCTTAAAAGTAGATACAGGATGTATTATTGGTTTTACTAAAGATGTAGATTACGATATTGAATTTATTGGCGGCATCAAGAATTCTATTTTTGGTGGCGAAGGTTTATTTTATGCTACTTTAAAAGGCCCAGGAACAGTTTACATTCAATCACTGCCTTTCTCTAGATTGGCTGACCGTATTATTGCCTCGGCTCCAAGGTCTGGCGGAAACAGTCGCGATGAAGGAAGTCTTCTTGGCGGATTAGGAAATCTTTTGGACGGAGACAATAGATTTTAATACAAAACGGCTTTCAGAAATGGAAGCCGTTTTTTTGAACTCAATGCCTTATATTTTTTGACTGAAATGAACTTATATTTCTCATATGGTTTTTCAATTCTTACCTTTGCGTTTTACATTTTAAAACATCATTTTGAAAAATATTCTATATAAAAACACCAATATCTCTTTTACAGATTCAGGAAAAGGAAACGCAATTGTTTTACTTCACGGCTTTTTGGAAAACAAAAAAATGTGGAAGGACTATGTTGATTTTTTCGCAGAAAAATATCGCATCATCACTATCGATTTATTAGGTCACGGCGAATCTGAGCCATTAGGTTATGTTCACGAAATGGAAGATAATGCCAATGCTGTAAATGAAGTTTTAGAAAGCTTAAAAATTGAAAAAGCTACAATTGTTGGACATTCAATGGGTGGTTATGTCGGTTTGGCTTTCGCCGAATTGTATCCACAGAAAATCCAAAAATTGGTTTTATTGAATTCAACTTCAAAAGAAGACAGCGCTGAGAAAAAACTAAACCGAACTCGTGCAATTAAAGCTGTAAAACAAAACTACGTAAGCTTTATAAGTTTAGCAATTGCAAATTTATTCAGCGAAAATAATAGAACGCGTTTGGCAGAAGAAATTGAAAAAGTAAAAATAGAAGCTTTAAAAACACCTTTGCAAGGAATTATCGCTTCTCAAGAAGGAATGAAAATCAGGAAAGACAGAGAGTGGCTTTTAAAAGAAAACCGTTTTCCTGTTTTATTGATTCTAGGTAAAAAAGACCCTGTCTTAAACTACGAAGAAAGCCTTTCGCAAATTGAAGACACAACTGTAGAATTAATTGCATTTGAAGACGGACACATGAGTCAGATAGAGAACAAAGAAGAATTAAAAACAGCTTTACAGCATTTCTTTGAATAAAAAAACGAAATATTAAATCGAAAAAGGCCATTTCTAACCTAGGGTTGAAACAGCCTTTTTCTCATTTTTGGGGGCAAAATATCGTTATAACTTTTATGTAATATCTTTTTTTAGTGAAAGTTGGTTTTTAAATCTAGTTTCTAAAAACAGAATCCATTCTTCTTAATAATAGTCCCATTTTACTCAAATCTTTAGAAAGCAATGCAATGCATTTATCATCATGACTTTTGTTTGCCACAACGATTCCATCCTCATTTTTAATCATAACTTGTTTAAGATCTCCATTATTAACATCTTCCGACATTTCAAGACACATCTTTAAAATCATTCCGATCATTGCTGCAACGTTACCGTCGTATTCTAAATTAACAGACTCGTTTAAAATTCCATCAATATTAAAACTTAACCCAGATTCTGCGCCAGTCTCTTCTACTAGTGTTTGTAAATCAGTCATGTTTAATTGTCATGTTTTTGGAGCGTCAAAGATATTTTAATATTGGTAATTGTGCGATAAACACTTGTTAAAAAAAGGCCTTAACATAACGCCCTAAATCACTTTTATTTATCATCTAATTATTCCTGTTTTTTTGCAAAAAAAATGCAATAAAAATTAACATAAAAAACAAATAACATTAAAAACGTAACATTTTACTTGATAAAATTAATTCATAAAATCAACATTTTTAGATTGTTGCATTTCGCAAAAGTTTTTCTATAGATTTGCAAAAAATTTTATAAAAATGAAAACTGTTGACGAATTACGCTTTGACTTAAATGTAAAACTAGAAAGGTTTAGAAGATTTCGTATTGAAAACGGACACATTAATACTACAGCTTCTGGAGAAAAATCCAAAAAAGGTTTTTTCAAAAAAATATTTAGCTAAAAGTGCTTAAAAATTATCCGAACTTACAAGATAACCTTCATTAACAAGTTCGGCTTTCGTACTGATTTTATGCAACTTACCACCTTTCAACAGATTTAAATCTGTCGAAATTTCGATTACTTTTCTATAATTATGATCGGTGAGAACAATTCCTTTTTCTTGAGAATTTTCTTTAATTAACTGAGCTATAATTTCAATCATTTTTGGAGACAAACCACTAAATGGCTCGTCCAGCAATACGAATTTTGAGTCGTTAAAAAGAATCAATTTAACCTGAAGATATCTCAATTCTCCAAAAGATAAATTTCTAATTTTTTGATTTAAAAGAGGTTTTAAAAAATCATCATCGCAAAAAATGCTGATTTTTTGTTTATCGATTGATAGTCGAATAGCTTGAAAAACCGAAAAATGATTTGGAACAAACTGGTTTTGACACAGATAACCAATTTCATTCAACAATAAAGACGAATTTCTTTTAGAACTCCCATCGATAAAGAGACTTTTATCAAAATCTGGTATTATTCCGAATATGATTTTGAATAAAGTAGATTTTCCAGAACCATTTCTACCAAACAAACCAATTATTTGTCCCGTTTCTAATTTTAAATAAATATCTGAAAGCAATAATTTATTATTAAAACTTTTTTGGACACCGCTTATTTCGAGAACATGCTTTTTCAAGATATTTTCTGAATTGAAATTAGTACAATCGCAAACAAAAGCACAAAAGCAAAATTCAACAAGAAACTGCAAAACAAAAGGCTTCTTTTCGAAAAACCATTGTTTCTGAAAAATAAATATTCATTTTGGCGATATATTTCTTTAAAACCTATACTTGCGGCGAAACCTACTGTGACTATCATTAGCAAAAAATAACCAACTCCTCCAAAAAGAAATGCAATAACAGAGATCGTCAAATTCACAATCAAAGTCGTCTTATAAAATTCAAATATATTTAGAAATTTTCTGATAAAATTCTAGATTTTTTCCTCAAAAGGAATATTAACATCAAAAATTTCACTCAACAAATTGGCAATTTCTTCTAAATAAGAATTCAATATTTGAGGCGTCACTATAATATCTAAATCTTTCTCTTCTTTAAAACCAAAAGGCAAAAATCCGGATTTTAGGTTTTTGAATGAAATAATTCCAACTTCTATAGGAAGACCTCCCGCCTCTTTCTCAAACATGTAAGCATATGCCAAAACCTGAATAATTTTATCATTTTTAAGCTCCTGCGTTAATCCGTTCCAAGTTTTCAGTATAACATTAGATTTCTCTACTTTTCCTGTCTTATAATCAATAATTCTAATCTTACCATCTCTACGTTCTATACGATCGACATTTCCTTTTATTAAAACAGGAAATGGCAATTTCGGATGAACAAACTCACGCTGAAAAGTCTGCTCTAAAGCAATAATCTGAATTGCTTCATTATTTTTTACTGAATCTAATTCCATTCGTAAAAAATTCGCAACGTTTCGTTTCGCTACTTCAAAAGCCAGAAGGTTTCGCCCTTTTTTGATTTCCCCTTCTTTATAAACCAATTTAAACTGCTTGAGAACTTCATTATCCAGTAATTTGAAACAATTTAAAAGATTGGTCTCAGAAATAAACTTTCCAATGAAAGGTTCATAAAGCGCTTTTAATGTCTCGTGAATAATAGTTCCCAAAGTATTCAAAGCGATGTTTTCTTCAACCTCTTCTACTTCACGAATTCGCAATATCTTTTGAAAATAAAACTCAATCGGATTTCGGATATAACTAGTCAATGCAGACGGCGAAAAACCATTAACAGCTATTTCCTTCAATCTTTCCATTACCAAGTCAGATTTAGAAACAGAAATTGGTTCATAAGCAGTATTCGGCAACTCTGGATTATAAATGTCAAAAGTTATATTATGCTTTGATTTTTTTTCAACTTCTAATTGCGTGATAAAACGACTTCTTTCACCAGCGTCCAATCCATCGTTTTCTGTATTATAAATCAAATAAATATTTTTAGCTCTCTGAAGCAAATGATAAAAGTGATAGGTATAAATCGCATCTTTTTCTTTAAATGTCGGAAGACCTAATTCTCTCTTGACATCATATGGAATAAATGAATTCTGAGATTTCCCAGCAGGAAATTTTCCTTCATTCATAGACGTTATAATCACGGTTTCAAAATCTAAAACACGGCTTTCTAAAACCCCCATAATCTGAAGACCACGTAATGGCTCACCTTCAAAAGATACTTCAGCCAAATCTATAATTTGCTTATAAATCGAATGAAGTGTATCAATATTGTCAATATGATGATGTTTCGAGTAATAATTGATAAGCTTATTAATTACTTTAAAAACTCCATACACAAATGCTTTTGCAATTTTTTCTTCCTCATTATCATTACTAAAATGGTCTTTAATCGTAATTAATAAAGCAGAAATATTCTTTAGAACCGCAATTGATCCATTCTCCCATTTTTCAAATAATAAATTAAAAAAACTCGAAGGCTCAGGATGAAGCTCGAAAATTTTGTGATGCGTAATGAAAGTATAATTATTTTCTTTGATAATCCTTACCAGCCTTTGGGCATTAGCATACGGCTCAACCAAAGGATGTGTTAAAATATCAAGTACATCTTTATAATAAAACACATAATTGCCGCCCTTTCGAGAAAGCGCATTGGTATGCATTTTAAACAGTTTAGCGACAAAAATCTGAGACGGATTATTCTTTCCTGAATATCCCATTGTAATATTCAATGCTCCAACAGATGCAGGAAGAGAATATAAAACTGGAACAAGTAGGTTTTCTTCACCAAGCACAACCGCAACTTTATCCAACGAAGCATCAGGATTTTGATCAGTTAAATCCTCAATAATACTTCCAGCTAATTTGGCTTGCCCGATTGTCTTAGGAGTTCCAATTACCTGAATGTTTTTTGGTTGCGAAAAATCATCTACGATCCATTCAAAAACATTCGCCTTATAATGTTTCCAACTTTCTTTAAATCGCCTTAAAAAAAGCCCAGCATCATGATAAGGATCATTTAGAAAGGCTTGATCGGCATCCCAATAAATTTTTGCTTGATCTAACGCCAATAAATGTTGCACAATTTTTTCTTCGGCAGCATTCAAAGCGTTGAATCCAGCAAAAATAAAAGTACGACCAACAATAGTATTCGAAAAATGATTCAGATTGTTTACTGCTTCTCTATAAATCAAACCTTGGTATCCAATTGATTTAAACAGCAAATGATTATATAACGATTCGTAATATACAGGAAGTAATTTCCAGAAATCTATATAATTCTCTAAAAGTTTCGTTTTCTGATCAACTTCAAGTCCCCATCTCTTTATGTCTTCAATATCTTTTAAATAAGACAGAACATGTGAAGGATCTAATAGATATCTGTCAATTTCATTAAAGTCTTGAATAAGAGTTTTTGCCCAATTTGCAAATAACTCAAACGACTGTTGATTATTTTTTTCTGTAATAGATAAATATACCTCATAGAATTCAAACAAAAGTTCGATCGAATCTATAGTACGTATTGACGCCACATCTTGAACAAAATCTTCAATGCTTGTAATCTGTGGTGCAATTATAGTTTTTGAAGTCGCATTTTTAAGCGCTTCAATCAAGAAAACCTTTGCCCTTTTGTTAGGAAGAATTATAGTTATTTCAGAAAGTTTCCCTGCATAATCCTGAATTACAACAGAGGCAATTTTTTGAAGAAAAGAATCATTTATCATAGTATAAAAATAAAAAAAGCCATTCAATTAAGAATGGCTTTTCCTTTTTATTTAGAAACTAAAATTATAGTTTTCCTTGGTATTTAGAACCAATGTGTCTAATTTCAGTTCTTCTGTTTTGTGCTTTACCTGCAGCAGTTTTGTTACTTGCAACTGGTTGGCTAGAACCAAATCCTTTAGACTCTAAGTTTTCTGGATTAACACCTCTTTGGATTAAAGCGTCCATTACAGCTTTAGCTCTGTCCTCAGAAAGTTTTTGGTTGATTTTAGCAGAACCTGTACTATCTGTGTGTCCTTCGATAGAGAATTTCGCGTTTGGATAGTTTTTAAGGATTTCTTTAATAGCATCTAATCTAGCTGGAGTTTCTTTATCACCAGTTTTGAAAGTAGCTTTTCCTGAGTTGAAGTATACCGCTCTAGCTTGAACTTTAAGATCTTCTAACGCCTCAGAAGTTACTTCTGGACATCCTCTGTTACTAGCAGGACCTGCAACTGTAGGACAGTCGTCATCTTTGTCAGCAACACCATCTTTATCAGCATCTAAGAATGGGCAACCACCGTTTTCTTTTGGACCAGCAACTGTAGGACATTTATCGTCTTTATCAGCGATTCCGTCACCATCAGTATCAGGACAACCTTTTAAAGCAGCTAAACCAGCAACATCTGGACAAGCATCATCTTTATCAGCGATTCCGTCACCGTCAGTATCAGGACATCCGTTTAATGCAGCTAAACCAAATACATCTGGACAAGCGTCAGAAGCATCAACGATTCCGTCACCGTCAGTATCAGGACATCCGTTGAATTGTTTTAAACCTGCAACATCTGGACAAGCATCGTCTTTGTCATAGATTCCGTCTCCGTCAGTATCTTTACCTCCGAATTTGAAAACTAAACCAGCTGTGTGTTGGAAGTGAGATGGTGCATCTGGAGTACCATTAGCATCTTGTCTATCACCACTAACAGCCCATTTGTATCTTGTAGCAAGCTCAAGACCAATAGCATCTGTAAACCAGAAAGTAACACCAGCACCTGGGTTAACAGTTCCGTAGCTGCTATCTCCAAAGAAAGTATAACCACCACCAACAGATAACGAAGGATCAACCACTTTAGATTTGATTAATTCTTGGAAACTGTATTTAATAGTAGCGTCAATTCCGTAGTACATTAAATCACCAGGATTAGTTACTACATTACCTCTTCCATCATGCCCTGGAGCCTTTGGATCAAAAGTAACATATTTATCAATTTTGTTTACAGATCCTTGTAAACCAACTGAGAAACCGCTTCCAACATATCTATTTACACCAATGTAAGATAGAGAAGGTAAAATATTCCAGTTGTCTTTTACAGCGAATGGCTGAGAAAAGTGTTGGTCAAAGAAACCATGACCAGCACCTGAACTTGTTCTAGTATCCACAGCATTAACCCCGAAAGAGATCGCCCATGGATTGTTACTGTCTTGCGCGTGAGAACTTAAACCCATCGCCATCAATACAGCAACTAAAAGTTTGTTAAGATGTTTCATACTTAATTTTTTTAATTACAATTTAGTTAATTACAAGCAAAAGTAACACCAAATTTTTTAAATACAAAATGAAATGTTAAAAAAAACCTACAAAAATTTAATCGAAGTGGTAATTATATAACTTTTAACATTTTACCGACAACTGTAAAGGCATTTATTGCTTTATCCAAGTGTTCTTTTTCATGTGCTGCAGATAACTGTACACGTATTCTAGCTTTCTCTTTCGGAACTACTGGAAAGAAAAAACCAATAACATATATCCCTTGTTTCAAAAGTTCGTTTGCCATTGTCTGAGATAATTTTGCATCGTACAGCATAACTGGCACAATTGCAGAATCTCCATCAATAATATCAAAACCTGCTTTTTTCATACCTTCTTTAAAGTAATTGGTATTCCATTCTAGTTTATCACGAAGGGTTGTATCTTTTTCTAATAATTCAAATACTTTTATCGAAGCACCAACAATTGCAGGAGCCAATGAATTTGAAAACAAATATGGTCTAGATCTCTGACGCAACAATTCTATAATTTCTTTTTTGGCAGTAGTGTAACCTCCCATAGCGCCACCTAAAGCTTTACCAAGAGTTCCAGTGATAATATCCACTCTTCCCATTACTCCTTTTGCTTCAAGAGTTCCTTTTCCTGTCGCTCCAATAAAACCTGCGGCATGACATTCATCAACCATTACCATTGCATCGTATTTATCTGCCAAGTCACAAATTTTATCCAACGGCGCCACTAAACCATCCATAGAGAAAACTCCATCGGTAACAATCAATTTAAAACGAGCTCCAGCTTCGTTCGCTTTTATCAACTGCTGCTCTAAATCTTCCATATTATTATTTTCATAACGATAACGAGCCGCTTTACACAAACGAACTCCATCAATAATAGAAGCATGATTCAAACTATCCGAAATAATTGCATCGTTTTCTCCTAATAAAGGTTCAAAAACTCCACCGTTTGCATCAAAAGCCGCTGCGTATAAAATAGTATCTTCTGTACCGTAAAAATCAGCAATCTTTTTTTCTAATGTTTTATGAATGTCCTGCGTTCCGCAAATGAAACGCACAGATGACATTCCAAAACCATGTGTATCCATTGCATCTTTTGCCGCTTGCACTACTTCTGGATGCGAAGAAAGTCCTAGATAATTATTAGCACAAAAGTTCAATACTGTTTCTCCAGTTGAAATTGTGATTTCAGCACCTTGTGGAGAAGTAATAATTCTCTCTTTTTTGAAAATTCCATTTTCTTCAATCGTCTGCAATTCTTTCTGCAGATGCTCTTTTATTTTACCGTACATTTTTTATTTATTTAAAATGTTAAAAATTAACAACTTAACCAAAATTAAGCTTCGTTTTTTCTTTAACATCTGATTAATTTTTTCACAAATTTACTACTTCAATCTCCTCTCCTATATACACAAGGGATTTTTTTAACACCGTATACCCTAAATCTTCAATTGCGTCTTGATATTCCTTAATTTGTTGCTGATATTTAGTATTAGACACCCCTGTTTTATAATCTAACAAATAAGCTTCTTTATTTTCTAAAAACACAATTCGATCAGGTTTTAAAATCCTGCCCTCTTTTTGAACAATAGTCTGTTCATTTAATATAGTGTGATTTCCATCAAAACACATATTAAGCTCTGGATGATTTACAATTTCTTTCAAGGTCTTCAACACCTTATCCACCTGATCAAAAGTTATCAAACCATTTTCAAGCGATTTTGTAACCGCTAAATCAACATCTGATTTATCTTTAACGAAAGCCAAAATCTCATGCACAATGTTTCCATACGAAATCGCTTCCTGCTGATGAGTTCCCCACATTAAGGCTTCTCGTTGGGCAATTTTAATATTTTTTGGATTCAAAACATCTCTCACAATCGGAATGGATTTAACCATATCAGTAGTTTTAGAAGCTTTTGATAATCTAGTTTTACTTCCAAATTCGTAATTCAATTTTTCCTCATCATAAATTCCTTCATGAATCAAAAATTTAATGAAAAAAGAAGCCATATTATTCGGATATTCGCCATCGCTTTTAGCCTTTAGCGATTGCGAAATCACATACAATTGCTCTTCCGCGCGAGTTAGCGCAACATAGAGTACATTTATATTATCTAAAAGTTCTTCTTGCTTTTTTAAATTAAAAACTGCTGATGCGCTTTCTCCAAAACTTTCAACCGCACTGCTATTATCCACTAAGGCTTTTGGAACTCCTAAATCTATTTCTTCAGTATCAAGCCATAATTTATCTTTTGGTTTTCGATTATAATCTTCATCTGCAAAAGGCATAATTACAACTGGAAATTCCAAGCCTTTTGATTTATGAATTGTCATAATTCGCACAGCGTTATTTCCTTCAGGAGACGGAATACTAAATTTTTCTGCATTTTTATCCCAGAAAACTAAAAAATCTGCAACTCCGGCCTGGTTTCTAATATCTCTTTCCAAAACAATATCCAAGAAAAACTGGACATAGGCATTTCCTTCTGACGGAAGAATGAATTTAGAAATAATAATTTCAACCGCTTCGTACAAAGATTTTTTTCTAACGTCTTCAAAAGAAAAAGAAACATCAAAAGTTAAAAGCCATTCTTCAAATTCTTTTTCAAATCTGTAACTCATCCCCTTTGCGATGAAATCGTGAACAGGCATCGATAAATCTTTTGTCGAAGAGAGAAAATGCAAAAAATTGGCTTTTGATTCTAGATCTGAGCTATTATTTAAATATCGAAGAAGATGAATAATCAGACGAACTTCTGATGCATTTTGAATCATTAGAGTTTCTGAAGACAGCAGCGGAATTCCCTGTTCTGTCAAATAATTCGCAATTGCAATTCCCTGATCTCTTTTTCTGGTTAGAATAACTATGTCTTTATATTCAAAACCTTGCTTGACTACTTCTTGAATTGTATTTAAAGTTGCTAAAACATACAAATCCGATTTCTCCACAACATCTTCTTCATCCGCAAAATCATTTTTATCAATAATCGGAAGAAACGAAATGTCTACATAACCGCCTTTTTTCGAATTGCTGTTTTGAAAACTATGATTCTCATAAAGATTTTTATAATCTTCATTTGAAAATTCGCTAGAAATCAATTTAAAAAAAGCATTGTTAAACTCAATAACCTCGCTATAACTTCTATAGTTTGTATCTAAATGTTTGACTTTCTTTTCGTGATGAAAAAAAGCCACATCTTCTTTACTCAACTCAATAAACTGCTCTGCTTTTCCTCCGCGCCAGCGATAAATAGATTGTTTCGGATCTCCAACAATCATAAGAGTCCCTTTATTTCCAAAATCATCTAAACCAGAAAGCGAATTATCAATCAGCGGAATCAAATTCTGCCACTGCATTTCTGATGTATCTTGAAATTCGTCAATAAAGAAATTTCGATAACGCTCTCCCAAACGTTCATAAATAAAAGGTGCTGGCTGATTCTGAATTTCGCGATGAATTATCGCGTTGAATTCTGAAATGGATAAGATATTTTGTTCAGACTGAATTTTTGCAAGCTCATTACTTACGGTATTCAGCAAAGAAAGAGGCGTAATATTTTTTAGAAAGGCCCTATAAAAATCTCTTTTTTCGAAATTTTGATAAACCTCTTTCAGTATTTGAATCAATTCTGGGATAATACTTTCGATTAAAGCTCGGTCTTTAGCCGTTTTATTAATCGCAATATCATCAAACTCATGAAACGTCTTATTTTTAGGATTGAATTTTCCGTCTCGAATGCTTTGCAAATGGTTTGGAAAAGTTCCTCTTGAAAATGATTTTGGGTCAATTCCGTTTTTATCAATTAATTCAATTGCTTTAACCGCAAGACCTTCGTTGATTTCTTCCAGTTCTTTACAAAGCGCCTGCATCTTCTTTTTAATCTCAACAAACTCTCCGATAGTTTTGTTTTGAAAATGCAGAATTTCATTTCGATTATTCTCATTCAAAACCAATCTACCAGTATCGAGGATTTCCCGAGAAATATCCCAGCTTTTGTCATCATCGGTTTTTTCCATTGTAAAATCGATGAGCAGTTTGGTCAAAGTTTCATCTTCACCAGCTTGCGCAATAATGGCATCAACGGCTTCAACCAATAAATTTTCGGTATCCAAGGTAACCTCAAAAGTCATTGGAAGATTAAGATCGTGCGCAAAAGCACGAATAACTTTATGGGTAAATTTATCAATGGTAGAAATATCAAAAGCAGCATAATTATGAATCAAGTGCTTAATGATTTGCTGCGATTTGGTTTTAATTTTAATGATTGAAAGACCAGTATCACGCGACAAATCTTCCATTAAATCGGCCGCCTTTGGAGACGGATCGTCTTTTGCGAATTCAGATAGATTCCCAACGATACGGCTTTTCATTTCATGAACCGCTTTGTTGGTAAAAGTAATTGCTAAGATATTTCGATATGCATCGTTTTTTGGAGAAGAAAGAATAATCTTTAAATATTCTTTTACCAATGTATACGTCTTTCCTGATCCTGCAGAAGCATCATAAATGGAAAAAGACGGACTTTGCATAAGTTTGGTTTTAGTATTGTAAAAATAATACAATAATATTAAATGCCAATAATGAAAAATTCCAAATTCCAATATCTGTTTCTTGCGAATGTCTCAAATATTGGAATTTGGAATTTTGAAAATTTTGGAATTTTATTCGTGTTTAGGAAAAGCTCTTCTATTGAAAACCAAAAGTATTCCTACACCTGTAGAAATTGCTATATCTGCTACATTAAAAATAGCATTGAAGAAAGCAAAATGTTTTCCGCCGAATATTGGAAGCCATTCTGGAAGATTTCCTTCCCAAATAGGAAAATAGAACATATCTACAACCAAACCATGAAACCAAGTTCCGTACGGAGCTGGAGAAAAAATTGTTGCAAGGTTGTGAGTACTATCATCAAAAATAACTCCATAGAAAACAGAATCGATAATATTTCCTGCTGCACCTGCAAAGATTAATGCAATGGCAACTACTAAATATGTGGAATGGCGTTTTTTAATCGAATCAGAAAGCCACCAGCCAATTCCAACAACAGCAAAAATTCTGAAAACTGTCAAAATTAGCTTTCCGTACTCTCCTGGTATTTTTGTTCCCCAAGCCATTCCTTCATTTTCAATAAAATGAATTCTAAACCAATCAGCAATTACAACTTCTTCGCCTAAAACGAAATTTGTTTTGACATAAATTTTAGAAAGCTGATCAACAATTAAAACTAGAAATATAAGGAAATACGCTTTTCGTAATGACATTTTATGATTTTTTGATGGGCAAAAATAACAATTAAATCAAAAAAAACGCTCCTAAAGGAGCGTTAATTCTTTTCCACCAAACTAAACAAGTTTATCTGCTAATCTAAACCCAGTAAAGTTTACTTTTTCACAGCAGCTTTTGCTGGTGCTTTTGGGCTGTCGGAGAAAAAATCTGATATGGATTTAAAGATTCCCTTGCTCTCTTTTCCGGCAGCAAGCTTCTTAGCTTCTCCCTTTTTTACATCTGCTTTAAATTTAACGCGCAGTTTTTCAAATTCTTTCATTCTGCGCTCTACATCAGAGTTTACTTCTTTGAATTTCAATACTTTAGCCATAATGTAAGTTTTTCGTAGTAAATAATTTAAATTATTACTGATTTGGTATTACAATGATACATAATTTAATTTATATTTGTTAATAAAAATTAACACTTGTTTAGCATAACTTGCAATTAATTTTAAAAAACGAATACCAAATGAACTGAATTTAACATTCCTCCCAAAATCCTACAAAATCATGAATGAAATCACAACTACTCTAAATGACTTTCTTGTTAGCACCAAATCTACTGCTGCATTAATTTTAAACGGAAAAGGAAAACTGATCACATCCTTAAATATTGATTACGGCGACAGTATTGCCGCAATGAGTGCTGCTATTCTATCTATGAGCGAAAAATTCTTAATCGATTTGGAAAAAGGCTCTCTAAAACAATTATACCTAAAAAGCGCTGAAGGCGTTATTGTTGGAAACAAAATAAGCGGCTCTAACTTTATCGTTGCTTTTTCTAAAGAAGGAAGCAATCTAGCATTATTAATGCGCTCTACAGAAGAAGTTTCTGTTGAATTAAGCAAAAATTCTCTATTGAAATAACATAAAATTCTATTAACAAATAACCCAAATGAATTATGAGCAATGATTTTTTAAACGTGTTTTTAAACGAAATGAAAAGCAACGTAAACGGCTTTATCGCTGTAGCAGTAACAGAAATTGAATCTGGATTAAGCTTTGGAAATTTAACTATCGATCCAAGTTTTGATCCTGAATTAGCCGCAGCATACAACTTAGAAGTTGTAAAAGCTAAATTGAGCGCTGTAAAAGCACTTAACTTAAACCAAGACATCGAAGATATTTTGATTACTTTATCGAATCAAATTCACATTATCGATATTTCTCCAAACAAAAAATTCATGATCTATCTTGCTGCTGATGCTTCAAAAGCAAATTTAGGCATGACAAGAGCTATCTTAAGAAAACATAAAGCAGACGTTGAAAAAAATCTAGCATAATAATGCAACAACTTTACTTTTAAATACCGCCATTAACCAAGGCGGTTTTTTTTTGATCTGCTTCAAAAACTCTTAAGTAATTTTACCTATTTAATTCTTACAAAAAAACTCATCTCGAAAATTAGTCTATTTTGACTAATTATAAATAATTTCTTTCAATACACAATTTCACCAGAAAAAAATAACCTTACCAAACATTAAACAAAAAAAAGCTCCTAAAAAAGGAGCTTTTTTTTTCTATTTTGAAGATATTTATAAATTATCTCTGCAAGTTTTTAGCTTCGATACTCATTGTTGCATGAGGAACGATTTTAAGCCTTTCTTTGCTAATTAATTTACCTGTTACTTTGCAGATACCGTATGTTTTGTTTTCTACACGGAATAAAGCATTTTTTAAGTCACGAATGAATTTCTCTTGTCTGATAGCCAACTGAGAGTTCGCCTCTTTTGACATGGTCTCACTTCCTTCTTCAAAAGCTTTAAAAGTTGGAGAAGTATCGTCAGTTCCGTTATTCAAATCGTTCATATAGGCACTTTTGATCAAATCAAGATCTTCTTGTGCTTTTTTAATTTTTGCTTGGATTATTTCTTTGAACTCTGCTAAATCTGCATCTGAGTATCTAATAATTTCATCTATCATTTTCTACTATTTTGAAATTAATATAATGGTTCTAATGTCATCAAACTCAATTTCTGTGCCGTTTTCTAACGTGTCAGCAAAAACCAGTTCGTCTGTTAATGTTTCAGACTTAATATAGTCTTCATTTTTTGAAACTGCATCTTCTAAAATACCGTCTCTTTTTATTTGAACTTTAATCTTATCCGTAACCTCAAAACCTGAATCTTTACGGATGTTTTGTATTCTATTAACTAATTCTCTAGCGATACCTTCATTTTTTAATTCTTCGGTAAGAGTAATATCAAGCGCAACTGTTATTCCGTTTGAATTAGCAACCAACCATCCTTCGATATCTTGTGATGTAATTTCTACATCTTCTAATGATAAAGTTACACTATTTCCTGCAATAACAATATCTAGCGTTCCTTGCTTGTCCAGCTGATTAATCTGATCTGCTGAAAAACCTTGTATCTCCTTAGAAATCAAGCCCATATCTTTTCCAAAACGTGGTCCAAGAGCTTTAAAATTAGGCTTAATCTGTTTCACTAAAATACCAGAAGCATCGTCTAAAAGTTCGATTTCTTTAACATTTACCTCAGCTTTTACAAGGTCAGAAATAGCTTCAATTTCAGCACGCTGATTCTCGTCAAGTACTGGAATCATTACCTTTTGCAGAGGTTGACGAACTTTAATCATCTCTTTTTTACGCAGTGATAACACCAAAGATGAAATGGTTTGCGCCTTCTGCATTTTGCTTTCCAACGTTTTATTAACAAAGTTTTCGACAAATTTTGGGAATTCAGCCAAGTGAACACTAGCAAAATCCTCTGTTCCCGTAGATGACGTTAAATCTCTGTACAATTTATCCATAAAAAACGGAGCTACTGGAGCGCTTAGTTTACTGATTGTAAGCAAACAAGTATAAAGCGTTTGGTAAGCTGCAATTTTGTCTTTTGCATATTCTCCTTTCCAGAAACGACGACGGCATAAACGAACGTACCAGTTACTTAAGTTCTCCTGAACGAAGTCAGAAATCGCTCTTGTCGCTTTTGTTGGCTCGTAATCTTCATAACATTCATCAACAAATTTGATTAACGAATGTAATTCAGAAATAATCCACTGGTCGATTTCCGGTCTTTCGTTTAACGGAATTTCAGCTTCTGCATATTTAAATCCGTCGATGTTAGCATATAACGAGAAGAAAGAATAAGTGTTGTATAAAGTCCCGAAGAATTTACGTTTAACCTCAGCAATTCCTTCAAGATCAAATTTCAAGTTGTCCCACGGATTTGCATTCATAATCATATACCAGCGCGTAGCATCTGGACCGTTTTCTGCAATGGTTTTAAATGGGTCTATAGTATTTCCTTTACTCTTAGACATTTTAATTCCATTTTTATCCAAAACAAGACCGTTTGAAACTACGTTTTTGTAGGCTATTTTATCAAAAACCAAAGTTCCGATAGCGTGTAAGGTATAAAACCATCCACGAGTTTGATCTACTCCTTCAGCAATGAAATTCGCTGGAAAATCTTTATTTCCATCAATTTTATCTTTGTTCTCAAAAGGATAGTGCCATTGTGCATAAGGCATTGCTCCAGAATCGAACCAAACGTCGATTAGATCACTTTCGCGCTTCATAGGTTTTCCAGAAGCAGAAACCAAAGTAATGGCATCAACAACATTTTTGTGCAAATCGATTAAATCATAATTTGATTCAGACATATTTCCGATTTCAAATCCTTTAAATGGATTTTCTTTTTGGAAACCTGCTTCGATCGATTTTTCGATTGCATTGTACAATTCTTCAACAGAACCGATAATAACTTCTTCTGTTTTATCTTCTGTTCTCCAGATTGGTAAAGGAATACCCCAATATCTAGAACGAGATAAATTCCAGTCGTTGGCATTTTTAAGCCAGTTTCCAAAACGTCCTTCACCAGTAGATTTAGGTTTCCAATTGATAGTTTCGTTCAGGTCGAACATTCTATCTTTTACGTCGGTTACTTTAATAAACCACGAATCTAATGGATAGTATAATAACGGCTCATCTGTTCTCCAGCTGTGTGGATAACTGTGCACGTATTTTTCAACTTTAAAAGCTTTGTTTTCTTCTTTAAGACGAATAGCGATTTCAACATCTACAGATTTCTCTGGAGCTTGTCCTGCATCGTAATATTCGTTTTTAACGTATTTACCAGCCAAATCACCTACATGAGAAGTGAATTTTCCTTGTAAGTCAACCAAAGGAACTGCAGTTCCGTTTTCATCCAAAACTAACATTGGAGGCACTTCTGGTTTTGCTTCTTTTGCCACTTTAGCATCATCTGCACCAAAAGTTGGAGCCGTGTGCACGATTCCTGTTCCATCTTCTGTTGTAACGAAATCACCAGAAATTACTCTAAATGCATTTTCAGCATTTTGATATGGCAATACGTAAGGCAATAATTGCTCGTAACGGATTTCTACTAAATCTGCTCCTTTCGCTTCGGTTAAGATTTTGTATGGCAATTTTTTGTCGCCATTTTTTACATTGTCAAAATCAGCATCGTCTTCGCTTACAAAATATCCTTTTCCGAATTGTTTTCCAACTAAATTTTTAGCCAAAATCACATTGATTGGCTCAAAAGTATATTGATTGAAAGTTTTAACTAAAACATAATCGATTTTTGGACCAACTGTCAAAGCTGTATTTGATGGAAGTGTCCAAGGAGTTGTCGTCCAAGCTAAAATGTGAATATCTCCAAAACCTTGTAAAAAGCTCGGAAGTGTTTCTGGTAAAGTTTTGAATTGCGCTACGATTGTAGTATCAGTAACATCACGATAAGCTCCAGGCTGATTTACCTCGTGAGAAGACAATCCAGTTCCCGCTTTTGGAGAATACGGTTGAATCGTATAACCTTTGTACAACAAACCTTTATCATAGATTTGTTTCAAAAGCCACCAAACAGATTCCATATATTTTGGTTTGTAAGTTACATACGGATCATCCATATCAACCCAATATCCCATTTTTTCGGTCAAATCATTCCATACGTCGGTATAACGCATAACGGTTTTTTTACACGCTTCGTTATATTCTTCGATAGAAATTGTTTTACCAATATCTTCTTTTGTAATTCCTAATTCTTTTTCGGTACCCAATTCAACAGGCAAACCGTGAGTATCCCATCCGGCTTTTCTTTTTACTTGAAAACCTTTTTGAGTTTTATATCTGCAAAAAATATCTTTAATCGCACGTGCCATTACGTGGTGAATCCCAGGTAATCCGTTTGCCGAAGGCGGACCTTCAAAAAATACGAAAGGCTCAGCACCTTCGCGAGTTGTTACACTCTTTTCAAATATATTTTCTTTCTTCCAAAAATCAAGAACTTCAGACGCTACAGTTGGTAAGTCAAGTCCTTTGTATTCAGTAAATTTTGTACTCATTTTATCATTTTCTTAAACGAGGTGCGAAAGTAAGGAATTTTAAGGAAAATAGATAAAAGATAAGGTAAAAAAGACCAGATCTAGGAAATTTCGAGTAGATTCCGCAACAAATAATATCTTTTTTATTGATTTAAGAGAAAACCTCCTTTAAAATCTCTAAAGATTTAGGTTTTTTGAATCCCTCCAAATGCAAACTGTAATAATCAATGAGAATTCTCAGCAGAATTTGTCTTTCTAAGACATGAAAAACCTTTTGATCATTATCAAATTTTAACTCAAGTAGTTTTTTAAATAGATTGGTTTCATGTTCTGAGAGCACACTTCCATTCTGAAAAAGAGTAAAAATCCCCTCATTCATTTCAAAAAAAGGAAGGCTAATATCTGAAAGGTCTGGGTAAAAACCAAGATACTTCGTAATTTCTAAAAGAAGTATTAAATGAAAATTAGAAATTTCGTTATGATGATCCAGCCAAGTTAGCGCCGTTTCTAAAAACAAGAAAAGCTGTTCGTTTTTTTCTTCTTCTTGAATAGAATAATGAAGCATTTCTGAAAGAAACATTACCATTGTACTTTTCACAATATCAGTGTGGATACTCTGAAAAGGAATGGCAGTTTTTATTTCTTTAAAATTTTCAAGCGTTCCTTTATTTTTATGGACAGCCTCAATTTCTAGAATCGAAAAAGGCTGAAAATAAGCAATCTTCTGACTTGCCTTTCGGCTTGAAAAAGCGTCACGCACAAAATAAGATTTCAGCCCACTTGAAAGTGTAAAACATTTTACGATCAAGCTTTTTTCTTGAAATTTTAGAGAAGAGATTACTATGGCTTTTGTTTTGACGAGCACAATTTTTGTTTTATTGTTTCAGGTTTCAAGTTTCAGGTTTGGGCCGAAAACTGAGACTGCCACTGAATACTATCGAATAATCATTACTTTTTTGACTTTAGTTTCTCCTCCGTCTTCTGCAGAGATAAAAACCATATAAACGCCAGAGGCCACTTTATATTTGCCAAAAGCGGTTGTGTCCCATTCGATCGTTCCGCCTTCTGAAGTTGTTTCGTAAACTAAATTACCTTCAATATCAGTAATTTTGATATTCGCTTTATCAATTAATCCTGCAACTTTTACAGTTCCGTTGTAATTTGGACGAACCGGATTTGGATACACATATACATTACTCAAATCATCGTTTGCATCTGTTGCAATTCCGTTAAATGAAACTAATCCTTTATTGGTTGCTATAAAAACTTCTCCCGTCTTAGGATTTATCTTGATATCATTTACATAATTGCTCGGTAACGGAGAATTATTTATAGTAAAATGATATTTGGTTTCCTGACCATTTGGCGAAACCATAAAAACTCCAGAATCGGCAGTTCCAATCCATTTATTGTTTGCTCCGTCAACTACAATAGAAGTAATAAATTGCTCATATAATAATTCTTGAGCCAAATCATCTTCTGTAATAATAATTGCATTTGCTTTTAGCTGACTTTCCGACTGAAAACTTGCAACATTAGATAGAACCCTTAGCCCTTTTGTAGTTCCAATCCAAAGCTGATTTTTCGTGTCTAACGCCAATGCCCTAACATCTGCAATTGGCAGATTTCCCGCATCAACTCCAAAAGTCATTTTTTTGAAGACATTACCGCTTTCATTAAAACCCACAACTCCATCTTTATTAGTTCCAATCCATTTTACATTATTTCGGTCAATAACCAAACTTGAATAGTTACTTTCCCCAGCATTGTCCAAAATAGAAGTCATAGCATAACTTCCCCATTGTCCATTTGTTTTTAGAACTTTGAGCCCGTTTTTAATTCGGCTATTTGTTACCCAAAGATTTCCAGATTTATCAAATGCTGCTGCATTGATACGGATATCAATATAGTTTGGGTCTCCTGTAGTTAAGGATTCTAAACCGCTATTTTTTTCATTGTATAAAAAACTCGGAACATCATTTTCAACTTTCACCAGACCAGAAAAGAATGAACTCGCATAAACTTGTTTTTCATTGTTTGGATTAACAAGAACTCTTGTAATCGATTTTGCGTCATATACTTCAGAATAAGCAATATTCAACCATCCTGAAGCACTGTACTTGCTAATTCCGTAATTATCTAGAGGATAAGGATTATACGAAACATCGTAGTCACCATAAACTGCCCACAAAACATTTGAACCTGTGTCTATAGCAAAAATATTGTTTCGGACTGGCCCCGCAGGTATATTATTCTCAAATGCTGAGGCATTATTAAGAGAAGATACAAACAGTCCTTTTTCTTTTGTTCCAATAAAAATCTGATTTCCAACTGCAGTTACACAGCTAAAATTTAAAGTATTATCTAAAACCTGAGAATTTGTAATCTGACGATTCAAAACCATCTGATTATTATAAACATAAACCGTATTAGCAGTTGTAACAAATAAATTGTGATTTTTTGCTCTTGTATCGACTGCCGCCTGAGGCAATTGCAAAAAACCGACAAATGTGCTTGAATTGAATCTATGAATATATCCGGAATCATTTATTGCGATAAGTTCAGTATCTAAAGTTTCTACGCTAGACCAGCTTCCTCCGTTTACCACCGACCATTGATTGTAATCTACAAGATTGGCATTTGTTTTATCTGCTTTTCTAATACCACTCGATGTTGCTGCAAAAATAAATCCGTTAAAAACAGCAGTTTGCTTAACGCTTATTTCAGCACCGTTATCACCAATAAAATAAGTATCGCCAAATTGTGAAGTTTTCAAATTGAATTGCACAATTCCAAAATCACAAGAAACATAAACTATTCCATTGTCTTCCGCAAAATGATTGATCTTTTTTGTCTTTGCCGGCAGTTGTTTATTGATTATATCAACTACTTTTAAAATACTTCCATCCGTATCATTAACCAAAATCATTAAGCCATTTTCGTAGCCGATTATTGTTTTTTTGAATGTTTCACTATAATAAACCGCAGAAATAGTCTGACCTGATAGTCCATCAACGGTAGTTGTTGTTTTAAGAATATTTGTTGTAACATTTTTAGAAAACAATGCGTTTTCTGAAGCCACAAATACGCTTGTAGCCGACTCAGAAATATCTTTTATTTCATTAAATGAAAAATACCCCTGCCAAGACAATTTGCCTTGCGCTTCGCAAAACTGAATGAGAAGTAAAAACAAACCGCAGAAAAATACTTTTTTCATCATTTAATGTATTCGATTAGCGCAAATATACTACAATCAAGATTTTATTTAATTTTTAGCACAAATAAAATACCCTCGATATCTTATGAGGATAATCGAGGGTATTTTTTATAGTAGTAAGTAAATCTTAAACGACACCTTGTGCAAGCATCGCATCGGCAACTTTCACAAATCCGGCAATGTTTGCTCCTTTTACGTAGTTCACATATCCGTCTTCTTCAGCACCGTATTTTTTACATTGGTTATGAATTCCGATCATGATTTCTTTCAATCTCAAGTCTACTTCTTCACTAGTCCAGTTCAAACGAATTGAGTTTTGGGTCATTTCTAGTCCAGACGCAGCAACACCACCAGCGTTAGCAGCTTTTCCTGGCGCGAATAATACTTTATTATCTAAGAAAAGTTTAATAGCATCTAATGTAGAAGGCATATTTGCAGCTTCAGTTACACATAAAACGCCATTATCGATTAATTTCTTAGCATCATCACCGTTTAATTCGTTTTGAGTAGCACATGGAATTGCGATATCTACTTTTACTTCCCAAGGGCTTTTACCTTTATGGAATATTGCATTTGGATATTTCTCTAAATATCTTTCTGCTCTATTATCTCCAGTAGCTCTCATTTCAACCATATGGTCAATTTTTTCTCCAGAGATTCCCTCTTCATCATAAATGTATCCGTCAGGTCCAGAGATTGTAACCACTTTACCTCCTAATTCATTTACTTTTAAAGCTACTCCCCAAGCTACGTTTCCGAATCCTGAAATAGCAACTCTTTTACCTTTAATCTCATGTCCGATAGTACGAAGCATTTGATCTGTAAAATAAACTACTCCATATCCTGTAGCTTCTGGTCTGATTAATGAACCTCCATAAGCCAAACCTTTTCCAGTTAAAACTCCAGTAAATTCATTTCTGATTCTTTTATATTGTCCGAACAAATAACCAATTTCTCTTGCTCCAACACCAATATCTCCTGCAGGAACATCAAGATCTGGACCAATATGACGGCATAATTCTGTCATGAATGACTGGCAGAAACGCATAATTTCTGCATCAGATTTTCCTTCTGGATCAAAATCAGAACCACCTTTACCTCCACCCATTGGAAGAGTTGTCAAACTGTTTTTGAAAACTTGTTCGAAAGCAAGGAATTTTAAAACTGATAAGTTTACTGTGTGGTGAAATCTAATTCCTCCTTTGTAAGGTCCAATCGCAGAGTTCATTTGAATTCTGAAACCTCTATTTACAATAATTTCTCCTTTATCGTCTACCCATGGAACTCTGAATATTATTGATCTTTCTGGTTCAGCGATTCTTAAAAGGATGTTCTTTCCATCATATTTTTTACGCTCAGATATGAACGGAATTACAGTTTCAGCAAATTCTCTAACTGCTTGAAGAAATTCTGGCTCGTTTGGATTTTTTGACTCAACAAGAGCCATAAACTCATTTATTTTTTGTTCCATCTTTGAAATAAATTTTCAGATAATTTAGATTTAATTTTCACTCTTATAAAAATAAGAAAACACGTTTAAGAAAACGTTTTCGTTTTAACTGACAAAGATATAGCAAATAATGATTCGATGTTACATTTTTCACTTTTTTGAATCGATTTGTGGTTTTTTCAAACATTCCAAAAGAAACACATTTTTCATGTAGGTGTTTACATGCAAATCACCTTTTAAAAGTTAGTAAATTAAGTATTTTGTTACTTATTTTTCAATACAGCAATTTAATATTTTGAATCGATTATGTTTTTTATATATTTGCCTCGATTTGTAAGCCCCTAAAAAATGCATAAGCACCTATTTATCACATTATTTGCCTTATTGGGCATATCATCTGCTGTATCAGCGCAAGGATTAGCCCAAGAGATCGGAATATATGCAGGACCTGTAACTTTACAGTCCGATTTTGGAGAAAGAAACAACTTTGATAATAATGTTGGAAACACAGGTTTTGGCATTGGAGTCATGCACTTTATTAACTTTTCTGCGAACAACAATAGAGAAAACTTTTTCACAGAACATTTCAAAGTAAGATCTGATCTTTCTTATAGCAAAACTACTTTAAAGCATCATGGCCAATGGGTTGAACACAAACCTAACGGATTATTTGCAACGCAATTAAGAAACATGCATGCTAGCTCAAGCATAGTAAGTTTGGGTACACAGCTAGAATTTTCTCCTTTTATGAAAATTCACGATTTCGAAAACTCAGTTGGTAGCTTCAGTCCGTATGGAGCTTTTGGGGTTCAGGTGAGCTACTATTCAGCAAAAGTTGGATCACATTTGGGAGACATGACATTTCCTAATATCACACCAGGAAAATACCTAACTCCTTCTGATGGACGTGCACATGGTTTTTCTACTGAAACTGGCGTAGCTTTAGCCGCTACAGCTGCTGTCGGTGTACATTACAAACTGACTGAAATGAGTGATTTAATGTTTGAAACTCGTTTTCATATGTACAGCACAGACTGGATCGACGGATTAAACCCAAATAAAGACATTTATAAAGAAAACAAATCTAACGACTGGCAGGTTTGGTTTAACTTTGGATACATCTACTATCTAGAATTCTAAAAAAAATTAAAATCTCAAAATATAAAATCCCAAATTCCAATTTTAATTACTTTGGAATTTGGGATTTTTAGTTTTATTGGAATTTCTTTTTAAGAAAGCGCTTGTTCCAAATCGGCAATTAAATCTTCTGCATCTTCTATACCAACACTCAATCGAACCAAATCGTCAGTAATACCAACTTCTGCTCTTTTGTCTGCAGGAATCGATGCGTGTGTCATTAATGCTGGGTGATTTGCCAATGATTCTACTCCGCCTAGAGATTCAGCCAGTGTAAATACTTTCAACTTTTCTAAAAACGCGATAGAATCTTCTTTTTTACCTGATTTAAAATCAAAAGAAACCATTCCGCCAAAAGCTTTCATTTGCTTTTTAGCAATTTCATGAAACGGATGATTTTCTAAACCTGGATAATAAACCGTTTTAATCTTTGGGTGATTGCTCAAATACTCAACCACTTTCTCACCATTCTCGCAATGTCTTTGAACTCTTAAAGCTAAAGTTTTGATTCCTCTTAAAACTAAGAAACTGTCCATTGGTCCAAGAGTTGCTCCAGTTGCAAATTGTTGGAAATGCAATTGGTCTCCAAGTGCTGCGTCTTTTACAATTAAGGCACCAGCAATTACATCAGAATGTCCTCCTAAATATTTTGTTGCTGAATGCATCACGATATCTGCTCCTAAATCTAGAGGTTTTTGCAAATATGGAGTTGCAAAAGTATTATCTACAGCAAGGAGAATTTTTTTCTCTTGAGTGATTTTTGCTATTTCCTTAATATCTGCCAATTTCATCAACGGATTGGTTGGTGTTTCTACCCAGATTAACTTCGTATTTTCGTTGATTAAACTTTTCAGTTTATCAATATTTGTCATATCAACAAAATGAAATTTAATACCTGAATCTTTATATACGCGAGAAAACATTCTGTAAGTTCCGCCATACAAATCATCCATTGCAATGATTTCATCTCCAGCTTTAAAAGATCTTAAAACACAATCTGTAGCAGCAAGACCAGACGAAAATGCCAAACCGCGGGTTCCGTTTTCAATACTTGCCAAAGCGTCTTCTAAAGCAGTACGCGTCGGATTTGAGGCTCTACTATATTCGTAATCTGCCAAAGGTTTCCCTGGGCTTGTTTGCACAAATGTTGAAGTTTGATATACTGGCGGCATAACTG
This sequence comes from Flavobacterium tistrianum, assembly GCF_003254545.1. Lineage (GTDB taxonomy): Bacteria > Bacteroidota > Bacteroidia > Flavobacteriales > Flavobacteriaceae > Flavobacterium > Flavobacterium tistrianum. The sequence continues at coordinate 107,615 of NZ_QJRH01000067.1, read as the reverse complement.
CACCTGTACTTGGATCATGATGCTGTCCGCCGTGTATTACTTTTGTATTGAATTTCATATAGTTATAAATTTAAATTCCTTAATTCTTTTACAAATTTACCGCTTAATTTATTTTTTCGTGACACAACTTCTTACCTTTGTAGATAATTAACACTTTTTGATATGAAAAATTACTTATTTATAATCTTTTTGTGTTTGATTTTTACAAGTTGCAAAAAAGAGCTTTCATTTGAAAATGAAACGTTTGAAGAGAAATCTACTGTACCGTGCGCAAATGACTGCCCGAAAATCACGATAGAAGTTCCAATTGCTAAAAATAATAAAGTAACATCAGACAGCATCAATAAAAAAGTCTTTGCTGTTATAAAAGAGATTGTATTTTTCGAAGAAGATTCAGTAAAAGTCGATGATTATAAATCGTTGGCTAAATCTTTTATTTCTTCATACGAAGAAATGCATCAAAAATTCCCAAATGACACTTTTGGCTGGGAAGCTAAAATAATCGGAAACATCGAATTTGAATCTGATCAGGTTTTAAACCTTAAAATCGACCATTATACCTTTACTGGAGGCGCTCACGGTTATCAAGGCTACCGATCATTATTATTCGATAAAAAAACAGGAAAAACAATTTTCAACAAACAATTATTTAAAAACGAAAAAGAGTTTAAGGCATTCGCCGAAAAAACATTTCGAGCAAAATATAAAATCCCTGAAAAAGCAAACATAAATGCAACAGGATTAATGTTTGAAAATGATAAATTTCAACTTCCTCAAAACATTTTTTACACTTCAGCTGGTTTACTTTTATATTACAACTCATACGAAGCTGCAGCTTATGCAGATGGTCCAAAAGAGCTTTTATTCCCATATGAAGAAGTAAAGAAGTATCTGAATTTTCAATAGATAATTCCAGTGTGAATTAGAGGGACCGCAATGGCGTATGCAGAAAAACCTTTGTCACTTTGTCGCTTTGAACCTTTGCCCCTTTCTATTGAACATCATATTTCATCTTACGCAAAACCCTCAATGCTTCTTTAAAAGAAGAATACACGTTTTTATAAGGTTTCAAAAGCAATTTTGCATCAATCAATTTTTGTCTGGCATCTTCAAATCCGTTCAAATAACAAATCATAAAAGTAGAAGGCAAATTCTCCAGATCTTTCATTTCGCGTTCAGATAGTGCTATTTCTTTCTCCAGTTTTCTAAGCAGCGCTATATTAGAATTATAAATATGATGCAACATTTTTCGATTAAACTCTGGTGGCTGAAAAAGCATTTGACGATCAATTTTATAATAGCCGTTATCAAAAAAATGAATCGTTTGCTCTTCTAACGGATAATAACTCGTTTTGTCATTTAAACCTAAAGGAACATATTCTGTGATGGTGAAAGTATCATCATTATAGTCGATCGTAACAACGTCTTGAGCAGAATAAAAAAGTTTAATCTGTTCGTTTATCAATTCGATATCGACACGTGATAAATACGTTTTCTCTCTTAGTTTTTTAGGAACTCCAGCCCAACAAATCACAAACAACTCTTTAAAAACATGATATTTTGGCGACATATCTTTATGTCTGAAATTCATAAAATCGATAACTCCGTCTAAAGTATATTGAATGCTATTTCGAGAACTATTTTCAATCCCGATTACAGTTTCTGTGTTCTGATTGCTTTTTTCGATTTCTTCATGTTCTTCTAAAGGAATCGAATTACTGCCACGTCTTATGAAAATGCTGTTGGCAAGAATGGTATGGATTCCTTTTTTAAAGTAAGAGATTTTACTTTTAGGCTTTATGGTGACAAGACCAACTACTTTGTCTTTAGGAAGGTTTGGAAAAGGGACGTTTTCGTATTGAATTTTTGGAGGGTTTTCTAAAAAAGCATTGACCAGATTCTGAATTCGACTATCATCGAAGAAATCATCGCCTACAATTTCATTATCCTGATCTTCTACTCCAACTACGATATAAGAATTATTGTTGGGGTTGGAATTGGATAAGGCGCAAATATGCTTCAAGAACTTTCCTTTTCCTTCTCTGGAATGAAGATTCAACTGCCTTTTCTTATCATAAAAACTGCTTTCGTCATTATGAGCGAGGAGATTTTTAATTAAAAGGCGCTTATTAATCATTCTTTCTAGATTATTAGACTGACTTAGATTTTTAGACTTCTTAGATTGATTTTCAGTTTTCTAAGTTAAACTAAAGATCTGATTTTCTAAGAAGTCTAATCATCTAGTTTTAAATATTCTTTTTAACAATCGTCGAAGATGCCTGAGCTGTACTCATGACAACCAAATCTGCAATATTTACATGGTAAGGTCTTGAAACCACAAAATGAATAATATCGGCAATATCTTCCGCTTGAAGCGGATCGAATCCTTTATAAACATTTGCTGCTCTTTCGACATCTCCTTTAAAACGGACTTCGCTAAATTCTGTCGCCACCATTCCTGGATGAATACCTCCAACTCTAATTCCAAACGGATTTAAGTCGATTCGCATTCCAGCTGTAATCGCATCAACGGCATGTTTAGAACCGCAATACACATTTCCGTTCGGGTAAACTTCTTTTGCTGCTGTTGAACCAATGTTAATAATATGTCCAGATTGTCTTTCAACCATTTGCGGAATTATCGCTTTCGAAACATACAAAAGCCCTTTTACATTAATATCAATCATGGCATCCCAATCGTCTAAATCTCCATTTTGAATCGGATCTAAACCGTGAGCATTTCCTGCGTTATTAATTAAAACGTCGATTGTTGCAAAATCGTTTGGCAAAGAACCTATTTTTTGCAGAACTTCTTCTTTATTTCGAACATCAAATGCTAGAGAATGAACTTCTGTAAAAGCAGAAAGTTCTTTTTGAAGTTCTTCTAAACGATCTGTACGTCTTCCGCAGAGAACAACTTTATAATTGTTTTTTGCTAAAATTTGAGCAGTCGCTTTTCCAATTCCGCTCGTAGCACCAGTAATTAAAACTGTTTTTTTCATTTTATTTATTTCATTTTGCCACAGATTAAAAGGATTTAAATGATTTTTTCAATCTGTGAAAATCCTTTTAATCTGTGGCAACTATTTTTAATTCTTATTTTTCCATTCCTCTAAATTCAACACCATATTGAGCGCCGTCCAAGTTTCTCCATCAACTTCTCTTAGGTATTTTTTATCTGGATTAATCTTAAACCCAACTTTTTCATAACACTTTTGAGCCGAGATATTAAAATCGAAAACATTCAATTCAATATTTCTTTCTTTCCTGTTTTCAAAAATATACTGCAGCAATAAAGTCACCATCTGCTCGCCAATTCCTTTTCCTCTTTGGTTTTGATCCATAATCAGAATTCGACCTAATTTTGCGAAACCATCGTAAAAGTAAATCTCACAATGTCCGATAGTATTGCCATTAGAAATATTTACAACTCTAAAAGCAATTCTATTTTCATCAGAAAGCGTTTTATCTATTTGCTCCACTGTTAAAGGAAAAGTGAATTCTGGTCCACCAAATTGCATTAAATCTTTGGCACTTTTGACAGAATCGATTAATTCAGAATAATCTTTTTGCTCAAATTTTTCTAGGTATATCATTTTCAGAACAGTATAAATTAAGGCACATCGTCGCCCATACTTTCTGTCCAGATAGCAAACCAGTCTTGGGTATCCATTTCCAGTTCTACTGCTTTCATCAAAGATTGAATTCTGGCAATGTTTACTGTTCCTGCAATCGGAATTATTTTTGCTGGGTGTTTTAAAATCCAAGCCAACAATAAAGTATCTGAACCTAAATGGTATTTTTCTACTAATTCAGAAAACAGCTTTTTCAAACGACGTGTTTTTTTGGTATCTTCTCTAAAAACAGTTCCAAGCGGATTCCAAGACAACGGACGAATTCCATGCGCTTGCATATAATCTAAACTTCCGTCTGTCATTGCTTCATAATGCGTTGCCGAAAATTGTACTTGATTGTAGCTTACTTCTGTTTTCTGACGAATTAATTCTGTTTGAGAACTTGTAAAATTAGAAAGACCAAAATCGATAATTTTTCCCTCGCCTTTTAATTTCTCAACTGCTTCTGCGATTTCATCAGCTTGCATTAACGGACTCGGTCTGTGAAGTAAAAAAACATCTACATAGTCTGTTTTTAAATTCTTCAAAGAAGTTTCTACAGACTTAATAATATAGTCTTTAGAATAATCATAATGTTTGATTTTGTTTTCAGGGCGTTTTTCAGCAATCATCTGAATGCCGCACTTGGTAATTAATTGTAATTTTTCACGGTCGATCTTACTTGCGTGAAAGGCTTTTCCAAAATCGGCTTCGGTCGTATACGAACCGTAAATATCCGCGTGATCAAAAGTCGTAATTTTGTTTTCGATACTTACCTGTATCATGTTTTCCATTTCTTTGGTTGTAAGGTTTTTATCCCAAACTCCCCAATTCATAGTGCCCGAAATTATAGGCGATAAGACTGTTTTGCTCATAATAATTATGCGTTATTTTTGGTAATAATTATGCTTTAATAAAACATAATCATCAAAGTTCTTAAAAATATAAAAATAGATTCACAATTAGTCCTTAAAATTAGGTCATTGGTCGAAGTTTTAACCATTCTTTAACATCTTACTTCTCAAAAAATATTCAATTTGCACTCTCAAAAATTAGGCGTAAAAATCAAGGTTTTAAAAATATTTATATGGAAGAAAATACAACGACTTTAGACATTAGAGCGATAAATGAAAAAATTGAAAGAGAAAGTGCTTTTATAGACCTTCTTACAATGGAAATGAACAAAGTTATTGTGGGTCAGAAACATATGGTCGAGCGTCTATTGATCGGATTACTTGGACAAGGGCATATTTTATTGGAAGGAGTTCCAGGACTGGCAAAAACTTTAGCCATCAATACGCTTTCTCAAGCGGTTCAAGGATCTTTCAGCCGTATCCAATTTACGCCAGATTTACTGCCTGCCGATGTTATCGGAACCATGATTTACAACATTAAAGCAAACGAGTTCTCTATTAAAAAAGGACCAATTTTCGCCAATTTTGTACTTGCCGATGAGATTAACCGTGCTCCTGCAAAAGTTCAGTCAGCACTTTTGGAGGCAATGCAGGAAAAACAAGTTACAATTGGTGACTCAACTTTCAAATTAGATCGTCCGTTTTTAGTATTGGCAACGCAAAACCCTGTTGAACAAGAAGGTACTTATGCACTTCCTGAAGCACAAGTTGACCGTTTTATGCTAAAAACTGTGATTGATTATCCAAAAATTGACGAAGAGCGTTTTGTAATCCGTCAGAACTTAAAAGGAACTTTCGAAAAAGTAAATCCTGTAGTTTCTGTAGATCAGATTTTACGTGCGCAAGAAGCAGTTCGTGAAGTTTATATGGACGAAAAAATCGAGAAATACATCTTAGATATTATTTTCGCTACACGTTACCCAGAAAAATACAAGTTAGCCGATTTAAAACCGCTTATCAGTTTTGGAGCTTCTCCTCGTGGAAGTATCAACTTGGCTAATGCTGCAAAATGTTATGCTTTCATCAAACGTCGTGGTTATGTAATTCCAGAAGACGTTCGTGCAGTTGTTCACGATGTTTTACGCCACAGAGTAGGAATCACTTACGAAGCAGAAGCAGAAAACATTACTTCTATAGACATTATCAACAAAATCGTTAACGAGATTGAAGTACCTTAAAAATTTGTTTCAGGTTTCAAGTTTCAAGTTGTTGCAAGACTAACTTGAAACTTTTAAACTTTAAACTTTAAACAAATAGAATGGATACAAAAGAGCTTTTAAAAAAAGTACGGAAAATAGAAATCAAAACGAAAAGGCTGAGTAATCATATCTTTTCGGGAGAATACCACTCTTCATTTAAAGGACGAGGAATGACGTTTAGCGAGGTGCGTCAATACCAATACGGAGATGATATTCGTAACATCGATTGGAATGTAACCGCACGCTACAACGAAGCTCACGTTAAGGTTTTTGAAGAAGAACGCGAATTAACCATGGTTTTAATGGTTGATATTTCGGGTTCTGAATCATTTGGTTCTAAAAATCAATTTAAGAAAGACATCGTAACCGAAATTGCGGCAACGATGGCTTTTTCGGCTACACAGAATAATGATAAAATTGGTTTAATCTTATTTTCTGATACAGTAGAATTATATATTCCGCCAAAAAAAGGGCGTTCTCACGTACTTAGAATCATTCGTGAATTGATCGAATTTGAACCAAAAAGCTACAAAACAGACATCGCTCAAGCTTTGAAGTTTTTATCTGGAACTCAGAAAAAGAAAGCCATCGTTTTTATGATCTCCGATTTCATGTCTGATTCTTATGAGCATACTTTGAAAATTGCTTCAAAGAAACATGACATTACTGGTGTTCGTGTCTATGACATCCGCGAAGAAAGAATTCCAAATTTAGGAATGGTAAACATGCTAGATGCCGAAACCGGAAAAATCCAATTGGTTGATACAAGTTCAAAAGCTGTTCGCATGAATTACGAGAAACATTATCAGGAGAAACTAAATTACTTTAAAGATACTTTTCGTAAATCTGGAGCAGGAATTGTAAATACCAGAGTAGACGAAAATTACGTTACTAAATTATTAGGCTATTTCAAATCACGATAAAATTTGGCAATTTTGATTAACAAATCAAAAATCGTTAATCTAAAATCAACAATCGTTAATCAAATGAAATTTAAACTTTATATATTTTTATTGCTTTTTTCTACTATGATTTTTGCACAGCAGAAACAAGTAGAAACTAGTATTGACACCACCAAAAATAAGATTGGTGCCGAGTTCAAACTGACCCTGAAAACAGTTGCATCTTCAACAGCAAAAGTTGAATTCCCAAAACTTAAAAATATTGGTCCGTTAGAAGTAATTCAGTCTTATCCAATCGATACGGTTAAGAAAGACGCTACTAATTACGAACTCATAAAAAAATATGGTTTAACACAATTTGATTCTGGACGTTATACAATTCCTAGCGTTAAGATTTTAATAGATAAAAAGCCTTTTTATTCCGATTCGATTAAAGTTGAAGTTGCCAATGTAAAAGTGGATACTTTACAGCAGAAAATGTACGACATCAAGGACATTTCTACAGCAGATGAAGGAATGGGAACTTGGTGGATTTATGTTTTAATTGCTTTAGCTATTATCGGAATCGGAGCTTTCGTTTATTGGTATGTTAAAAAACGCCAGCTGAAAAAAATCGAAGAGGAAGTTTACAAAACGCCAATCGAAAAAGCGACTAGTTTATTAAACAATCTAGAGCAAAAAGAACTGGTTCAAAAAGGTGAAATTAAAGAATACTATAGCGAATTAACTGATATCGCTAGAAATTATATCGAAGAGGCGATTCATATTCCAGCCATGGAAAGCACCACTTCTGAGTTAATTCAGGCAATCAGAATAGCATCGACTCAAAAGAAAATGACGCTTACACCAGAAACAGTTGAAAATCTGGAGCGAGTTTTACGTCAGGCCGATTTGGTAAAATTTGCGAAATCGAAACCGCTTGATTTTGAAATTACTGAGGACAGAAATAAAATTCAGAAAGTAATTTTAACGTTGGATAATGCTATTCCAACAGAAGTTCCAGAGGATATCGAAGATCAATTATTGAACGAAGCACAAAGGCAAAAACAAATTCAGGCACAGCTTAAAAAACAGCGTAATGCAAGAATTGGTTATGCAGTAGCAGCTACTATTCTTTTATTGTTTGCTACAACAACTTTCTTTATTGTTACCAAAGGGTTCAATTACGTAAAAGACAATATAATTGGGCATCCTTCTAAAGAATTATTAGAAGGCGAATGGGTAAAAAGTGCTTACGGAAGTCCAGCTGTTCTTATTGAGACTCCAAAGGTTTTAAAAAGAATGGATGCCCAAAAAGTACTTCCTAAAGAAGCTATGGCACTTATCAAAGAAATGCAGCTTTTTGCATATGGAAGCATGATTGACAATTTCTATGTAACGGTTTCAACATCTAAATTCAAACAGCCAACCGATATTGACTTAAGCAAAACTCTAGAAGGAACTCTTAAGATCATTGAAGCTCAAGGCGGACAAAATATTATTGTAAAACAAGAAGATTTTCAAACAAACGAAGGTATTCAAGGAATAAAAGGTTACGGAACAATGACTGTTTTGAATCCGGCAACCAAAACAAGTACAAAAGCATATTATGAATTACTGCTTTTCAAACAAGATCAAGGTTTACAGCAAATTTTGATTTTACATGAAGAAGGCGATACTTATGCAAACGAGATTACAACTCGAATCTTAAATTCTGTTGAACTTCAAAGAGCAAACAACTAATGAGTAAGATCACTTTTTTAAATCCAGAATTTCTTTGGTTGTTCCTATTAATTCCGATTGCAATAATCTGGTTTTTCTGGAAACGCAACCAGCAGTCGGCTACCTTAAAAATGAGTTCGACGGCAGGATTCCAAAAGAGCGAATCGTTTTGGACAAAGTTCAAACCTGCTTTATACGTTTTTAGAATTTTGGCTTTATGTTCTTTGATTATAGCGTTAGCGAGACCAAGAACAGTAGATATCAGCAACCAAACTAAAACAACAAAAGGAATTGATATTGTAATGGCAATTGACGTTTCTGGTTCTATGCTGGCAAAAGATTTAAAGCCAAACCGTATGGAAGCTTTAAAAAGAGTGGCTGCAGATTTCGTTGAAGAAAGGCCAAATGATAGAATTGGATTGGTTTTGTATGCTTCTGAAGCGTATACTAAAACTCCCGTAACAAGTGATAAAGCCATTATTCTTGAAGCCATAAAAGGTATTAAATATGATAATGTTTTACAAGACGGAACTGGAATCGGAATGGGATTGGCAACTGCAGTAAATCGTCTAAAAGATAGTAAAGCAAAAAGCCGTGTTATCATTTTGCTTACTGATGGTGTAAACAATGCTGGTTTTATTGAGCCAGAAACAGCTTCTGATATTGCAAAACAATACGGAATTAAAGTTTACACGATTGGTCTTGGAACAAACGGAATGGCAGAATCTCCATACGCATATGCTCCAAACGGCGGTTTCTTATTCAAAATGCAGAAAGTTGAAATCGATGAAAAACTAATGAGAAACATCGCAAAAAAAACAGATGGAACTTATTTTAGAGCAACAAGCAATGATAAATTAGCAGAAATATACAACTCAATTAATAAACTAGAAACAACGGAAATTCAAGAATTGAAATTCTACGATTATGACGAAAAATACAGGTTTTTTGTTTTATTTGCAGGCTTTTTACTGTTGCTAGAAGTTGGATTAAGAAATACAGTTTACAGAAGCTTTATTTAATATTTTAGTCGCAGTACAGTTTACAGTTTACAACTGAAAACTGTGACTGAAAACTGCGACTGAGAACTAGAATTAAAAAATGGAATTAGACGAAAAAAAATATTTATATCTCTTAATACTAATCCCGATTGTGGTATGTATTTTTCTTTTCAATTTGTATTGGAAAAGAAGAACACAGCGAGAATTTGGTGATTTGGAAATGGTAAAAAGATTGAGTCCTGAGAAATCGGTTTTTAAACCTGTTTTAAAAATTGTAGTTATTCTTTTGGCTCTTACCTGTTTGATTATTGGTTTGGTAAATCCGAAGATCGGAACCAAAATGGAAACCGTAAAACGAGAAGGTATTGATATTGTTTTTGCTGTCGACGTTTCTAAAAGTATGCTGGCAGAAGACGTTGTTCCTAGCCGTTTGGATAAAAGTAAACAGTTGGTTTCTCAGATTATTAATAATTTAGGAAGTGATAGAATCGGAATAGTAGCTTACGCAGGAAGCGCATTCCCAGTCTTGCCAATTACATCAGATTACAGTGTTGCAAAAATGTTTTTACAGAGCATGAGTCCAGGAATGGTTTCATCTCAAGGAACATCTTTGGACGAGGCGATTAAATTGTCTTCGACTTACTTTGATGAAAAAAGCAAAACCAGCAAATTATTAATCCTTATTTCTGACGGTGAAGATCATTCTGAAGGCGCAGCTGCTGCGGCAGAAGAGGCTAATAAATTGGGAATGAAAATCATCACCATTGGTGTTGGTACAGAAAGAGGAGGAACAATTCCGTTAAAAGAAAATGGCGTTGTAAGAGGCTATCAAAAAGATCAAAACGGAGAGACCGTAATCACCAAATTAAATCAAGAAGGTTTAAAAACAATTGCAAAAGCAACAAAAGGTGGTTATGTTTATGGCGGAAGCACAAAAGAAGTTTTAGAGTATGTAAAAAATGCTTTAAACAATATTCAGAAAACAGAATTTGAAGCTACACAAATGGCCGAATTTCAATCGCAGTTTCAATGGTTTATCGGATTTGCATTTTTACTGCTTTTCCTAGACATTTTCTTGTTGGAAAGAAAAACAAGCTGGATTAAAGAATTGGATTTATTTAATGAAAAGAAATAAATGTTCAGAATGAAATTCAGAACAGAAAACAAAATTAGAATGAAAAATTTACTCCTTTATATTTTACTAACCGTTTCTTTTGCAGTTTCTGCTCAAGAAAAAGATAAAACATTGCCTGCTGGGAATGAAGAATATAAACAGAATAAATTTACTGATGCTGAGGCAAACTATAGAATCTCGGAATCAAAATTTCCTAAAAAATCTGCTGCGGCATATAACTTAGGAAATACCATTTATAGACAAAATCAGATTTCGGAAGCTAAATTTGCTTACGCGAAAGCGATAAAGAATGCCAAAACAAAACCTGAAAAACACAAGGCTTATCATAATCTTGGAAATACTTTCATGAAAGAGAAAGATTATACTCAGGCAGTTGAAGCATACAAACAAGCCCTTCGTAACGATCCAACCGATGAAGAAACGCGTTACAATTATGCTTATGCAAAACAAAAACTAAAAGAAAATCCTCCTAAAAACGATCAGAACAAAGATAAAAACAAGGACAAAGACAAGGATAAGGATAAAAATAAAGACAAAAACAAGGACAATAATAAAGATAAAGACAAGGATAAAGATAAAAAAGACGATAAAGGCGACCAGGACAAAGACAAAAAAGATGGCAAAAACGATCCTAAGCAAGACGATAAATCTGACAACCAAGGACAGCCAAAACCACAGCCTGGAGGAATATCAAAAGAGCGTGTTCAGAATTTATTAGATGCGGTAAATAATGAAGAAAAGAAAATTCAGGACAAAGTAAATGCTCAGAAAGTAAAAGCAAATCCTAAGAAAACAGAAAAAGACTGGTAGGATTTTGAGTTTAATCGTTTAATTGTTTATTTGTTTAATCAGATATACAGTTAAACGATTAACGGTTAAACAGTTTAACAGCTAAATAAACAACGACTAAAACAAGGAATGAAAAGATATTTAATTCTATTTCTACTCACTTTTCAAGGATTGATGGCTCAGGTGCAATTTGAAGCCAGAGTCAGCAAGAATACACTTGGACTAAACGAAAGACTTCGCATTGATTTCATTATGAATGTTGACGGAGATAATTTCGAACAGCCTTCTTTTGATGGATTTAAAATGGTTGCCGGACCAAGCCAGCAGATTAGCCAGTCTTGGATAAATGGACGTAGCTCTTTTCAAAAAATATATTCTTATATCATACAGCCTGAGCGAAAAGGATCTATTACAATCAAACAGGCAGCGATAGAATTTAATGGTCAGGTTTACAAAACCAATCCAATAAAAGTTACAGTAACCAATGCAGTTGCTCAAGAAAGAGATCCAAATGACAGACCGCAAGGATCTGGAAATGAATTATTGGAACTCGTCGCGGAAATCTCAAAAACAAATCCGTACTTAAATGAACCAATAACAGTCGTTTATAAATTATATTTTAATAATATTGGTGTTACTGGTTTTAAAGAATTAGCAAAACCTAAATACAATGATTTCTGGAATCAGAATATTGATGTTAAGCAGCTTTCTGTTCAACAAGGTTCTTACCAAGGACAGCAGGCTTATTATGTAATCTTAAAAAAGACCATTTTATATCCTCAGAAATCAGGAAGGCTTACTATTGAACCTCTTTCACTAGATATTGGCGTACAATTGCCAACAAATCGTCGTGATATGTTTGGTCAAATGATTATTGCAGAAGACAATAAAGTAGTTTCTGCTGGTGCCAAAACAATCAATGTGCGTCCGCTTCCTGAAACCAATAAACCAGAAGGATTTACAGGCGCTGTCGGACGATTCAATTTTACTGTTACTCCATCAAAAACAACGCTTAAAAATGGTGAAGGTCTTGACTTAATCGTAAGCGCTCAGGGAACTGGAAATATGAAGTTATTTACGCTTCCAAAACCAGTTGTTCCAAACGCATTAGAAATGTACGATCCTGTTCATGATGAGCAAGTAACTACCTCATTGAATGGAATGTCTGGTAGAATTACAGACAAATACACGATTGTACCGCAATACAGAGGAAAATACACCATCAAACCAATGCAGTTTTCGTATTTTGATTTGAGTACGGGATCTTATAAAACCATCACTTCAAAAGAAATTATGATTGATGTTCTTGATGGACCAACACCTGCAGAGGCAAATACAGGAGCGTCAGCATCTAAAAATGCTGTAGCGACAGCAGATCATTTCAAGAATATCAAATCTAAAACAGCATTGATTCCGATTGCTAAAAATGATTTTTATGATTCAAATCTGTATTTAGGATTATTATTTGCTCCATTCATCATTATTCCGATTATCATTTTAGCTAGAAAGAAAAAAGAAGCTATGGATAGTGATGTTACTGGAAATAGAATAAGAATGAACAATAAGCTGGCTAAGAAATATTTATCGCAAGCGAAGAAACATCTTAACAACAAAGAGCCTTTCTATATCGCACTTGAAAAAGCAATGCACAATTTCTTGAAAGCTAAACTGCATATTGAAACTTCAGAAATGAGCAAAGACAATATTAGAGAATTGCTATTGTCTAGAAATGCAAATGCAGAAACAGTTCAGAATTTTATTGCTTTGACTGAAAACTGCGAATTTGCACGTTATGCACCAGCATCGAGCGCTTCGATTCAGCAGGATTATGATAAAGCGGTTATGATTATTTCTGAATTAGAAAAACAGATTGTTTAAACGTAATAAAACAAACCTAACAGGTTTTAAAAACTTGTTAGGTTTAAACAAAATAAGATGAAAAACATATTATATCTCTTTTTATTCATCTCGCAGGTTTTCTTTGCGCAAGGTCGTTTTGAATCGGCTAATGCATTGTACCAAAAAGGGCAATATAAAGAAGCTGCACAGGTTTATGAGAACATCATAAAAGAAGATAAATTACAGTCTGCCGAATTGTATTTTAATCTTGGAAATTGTTATTACAAGCTAAATCAGGTTGCGCCTTCGATTTATAATTATGAAAAAGCTTTGGTTTTAAAACCAAATGATCCAGAGACTTTAAACAACTTAAAATTTGCCAAAAAACTGACTATCGACGAAATTAAAGAAGTTCCAAAAGTAGGTTTCGCCAAACTGATTCAGAACTTTACCTCTATTTTTGATTATAATACTTGGGCTAAAATTTCTGTTGTACTTGGTTTTGTATTTTTATTGAGTTTTATCGGGTATTATTTTTCAAATGCTACATTGGCAAAAAGAATTTATTTTGTTGGGATGTTTATCATTCTGGTTGCGTTTGCTTTAAGCATTTCTGCTGGAATATCAGAAAAAAGTCATTTTGAAAACGATCGTGTTGCTATTGTTTTTTCTGAATTAAGCCAAGTACGACACAAACCTGAAAAATCTTTAAATGGCATTATTTTATTGCACGAAGGAGCAAAAGTTTATGTTTTGGAAAGCATTGCTGGCTGGAAAAAAATCGAGCTGACAGATGGAACACAAGGTTGGATTGATTCTTCAACAATTAAAGAAGTGAAATAAGATTTTAAAATATTTAAATATAAAAATCCCAAATTCCGATTACTGTTTTGGAATTTGGGATTTTTATTTTTTTGGAATTTAACTAATTAATTCACTGCATCAACCAACCTAAAAAATTCAGATCTGTAACCGTCTTCGTCATTTGACAAACCAGATTTCGCTAATCTTTTAATATCAGAACTTGAACTGTTGGCAATATATTTTGAATCGCGCAATTTTAGTCCGAACCAAGAAACTGCTGTCATAAATTTGAAATCTGGAGAACTGTTTTCTAGGTCTGTTTTCTTATCTGCAATTACATTTACGATTTCAATACTTCTATTGCCATCAGGTTTTTTATATCTAAATTTTACTGTAGCTAGTTCATTACTATGATTTTCAGATACTTTCTGTCTTTTTGTATATTTTAAATCAGACGGAACATAATTACTGTCTACACCAGTCGGAATAATTTCATACAAAGCCGTAACCGAATGTCCGCTACCTAATTCGCCCGCATCAATTTTATCATTTTTAAAATCTTCAGCATTCAGTTTTCGGTTTTCATAACCAATCAATCGGTATGCTTGAACATGATTTGGATTAAACTCAATTTGGATTTTTACATCTTTTGCGATAGCAAACATAGAACCTTTAAATTCTTTTCCAAGAAAACGATTCGCTTCCTGAATGTTATCGATATAAGCATAATTTCCGTTTCCTTTATCGGCAAGAATTTCCATTTTACTGTCTTTGTAATTCCCCATTCCAAATCCAAGAACGGTTAAGAAAACGCCAGACTCTCTTTTCTGCTCAATCAATTTCAGCATATCATCATCAGTAGAAGCACCAACATTAAAATCTCCGTCCGTAGCTATCACTACCCTATTATTGCCTTCTTTGATAAAATTCTGTTGTGCGAGTTTATAAGCTAATTCAATTCCTTCACCACCAGCCGTGCTTCCGCCTGCGTGCAAATCGTCAAAAGCGTCCATAATTTCATCTTTATTATCTCCAGAAGTTGGCTCCAAAACTACTCCCGCAGATCCTGCATAAACTACAATCGAAACTTTATCGATGCTTCGAAGTTCTTTCACTAAAATTTTCATCGACTCTTTTAGTAATGGCAGTTTGTTTGGTTCATCCATAGAACCCGAAACATCCACTAAAAAAACTAGATTAGTAGCCGGCAAATTTGCCATTGGAATATTTTTTCCCTGCAGACCAATCTTTAGCAGTCGGCTATTTTTATTCCATGGACAATCGCTATATTCTGTATTTATAGAAAACGGATCTTCACCATCTGGCTGTGGATATTAACACGAACAGCATCTTTTGGAACTTTCTGCCCTTCGTTTATAAATCTGCGGATATTGGTATACGATGCATTATCAACATCGATAGAAAAAGTAGAAAGCGGTTCTTTTAGTGGAGATTCAAACGGATTTTCTTCTAATGCCGCATAACTTTCTGTATTGGTTTCAGGAATATAATTTTCCTCTTCAATTAAATCGGTCGTAGCTGCAACTGCGGTAGAATCTGCAGTTTCCACGGTAGCATAATCAACTTTCTTACAGCCGAAAATAGTAAGTACAAGGAATGCCATCATAAAGAAATTAAGATTTCTCATAAAGTAAGTTTTAAAAAAAATTAATAAAAGGTTATAGGCTTCAAATAAGGACTAGCATTCCGGATTTACTAAAGGCGATTATTTGCAATTTTTCGAGTATCAAAATCGTGCCAAATTTTTTACAAATATTTTTCTTACGTGAAAATAAAATGAGAATCCCTTATTTTTAAAGGCATTTCGTGTGGAATATTTTTTTTAATGTGAAGATTTTTTGCCACAGATTAAAATGATTAAATGGATTATTTTTTTGTGGCATAAATTTTTTTATTCGTTTGAATTGTAGAGACGCACTTCAGTGCGTCTACACCCAGCATGTCGACAACAAAAAGTTTTTTTTTTTGCCACAGATTAAAATGATTCCAAAAGATTAATCCTTTTTAATCCTTTAATCTGTGGCATTAAATTTTGAACGCTAGGATGCAAAATTAAAATGTATAAATTTTCTCTGGCGTAACGCAATAATCTAATTTAATATCAGATTCAAAAACATCATCAATTTGGCTTACCGATTCAAAAAAAGAAAGTCCGATTTTGATTGTTTCAGGTTTGCATTCGGCAAGAAATTTATCATAGAAACCTTTTCCGTATCCAATTCGATTTCCAAAAATATCAAAAGCTAAAAGCGGCACAAAAACAACTTCAACTTTAGACGAAGGCACTTCGATTCCGTCAACAGGTTCAGGAATGTTGTATTCGTTCTTTTTAATTTTAGTATTATCTGTTAAAAGAAAATGAGTCATTTTTCTAGTTTCAAAATCACTTTTCGAAATCAGGATTTCTTTATCTTTTCCAGAAAGCAAATGCAGAATATATTCGGTATTTACTTCTTTATGTTCTTCAATTGGAAGAAAAACATGGTAATACGTTTTATCCCAAATTGGCATTTGAATTAATTGATTGGCAATTGCGAGACTTTTTTCTTCTATTTCATCAAAAGAAAGTGCTTTACGAAGATTTTTATATTCTATGCGAAGTTCTTTTTTACTCGTCGGCATTGTCATCTGGGGTTTTAGATAAATGATAAATGGCATCGCCTTCATAAACAATTGGCGAATGGTTGGCGTTGATTACATAACCATCATGTGGCGCTTTGACTTTTTGTTCAAATTTCCCAAACGGATCTGTAATGATGGCTAAGATAGTGCCTTTGGTTACAAATTTCCCAACCAAATTAAAATCGTGAAGCAGTCCAGAACATTTTGCACGAAGCCAAATGGATTGTTTTATATAAATTGAAGGCGTTAATGCGGGTTCCATAATTTGTTTAGAATCGAGCATTCCTAAATAATAGAGCAAACGTTTTGTACCTAAAACACCTTGATTTGCAATCTCGTTATTGATGTCTAATGATTTTCCGCCTTCAAAAAGCAACATTTTTACATTTGCACTTTCAGAAGTTTTTCTGAAAGAACCACTTATATTTTTAGAATAAAGTGTAAAAGGCGCATTAAAAATATCGGCCAAAACTTTCAATTCAGGATTATTTTCGGTAATTCTAATTTGAGGTGCATTAAAACGGCTAGCACCGCCTGCATGAAAATCGACAGCATAATCTAAAATCGGCAGAATTTCTTCGACAATATGATAGGCAAATCTACTGGCAAGCGAACCTTTTTTACTTCCTGGAAAAACACGATTCAAATCACGTCCGTCTGGAAACTCGCGAGATTTATTCACAAAACCGTACATATTGATTACTGGAATGCAAATTATTGTACCTCGTGCAGGTCTATTGATTTTTTTACTGATAATCTGACGAACAATTTCTACACCGTTAATTTCATCCCCATGAATTCCTGCAGAAAATAAAACAACAGGGCCTTCATGCTTGGAACGGCGCACAATAACCGGAATATTTAGTTTTGTTGTAGTATGAAGTCGAGCAATTTCGACATTTATGGTTCTATGTTCTCCTGGCAAAATCGATTCGCCAAAAATAACCAATGGAGCACTATTTTTCATGTGAATTATAAAATCTAAATATAGAAATTATTCTTTTGATTTTGTAAATTTGAAACTAATTCAATGTTAAGCTTCTTTTAGAAATCGGAATGGTTTTTGAAAAGCTTCTCGAACATCTTCAGAAACACAATAGAATGCAAAAACCGTCCTTAGATCTTCAAATTTTAACGTTGCCTGATAATCCAGGCGTTTATCAATATTATGATAAAGACGGGAAAATCTTGTATGTCGGAAAAGCTAAAAATTTAAAAAAAAGGGTTTCCTCTTATTTCAATAAAATTCACGATACAGCCAAAACTAACGTATTGGTAAAAAAAATCGTGACCATAAAACACATTGTAGTTCCAACAGAAACCGATGCGCTTTTACTGGAAAACAATTTAATTAAAACGCTTCAACCGAGATACAATGTTTTGCTTCGCGATGACAAAACGTATCCGTGGATCTGTATTAAAAAAGAACCTTTTTCGAGAATATTTTCAACTCGAAACATGGTCAAAGACGGCTCTGAATATTTTGGTCCTTACACCAGTTTCAAAACAGTACATACGATTTTAGATTTAATTAAAGAGTTGTACCCGCTTCGAACTTGCAATTACGATTTGAGCGAATCGAATATTAATTCAGGGAAATTTAAAGTTTGTCTGGAATATCATATTGGCAACTGCAAAGGCCCATGCGAAGGTTTGGAACCATTGGAAGAATACCAAAGACAGGTTAACGCGATTCGCGAAATCTTGAAAGGAAACTTCAAAGAAAGTTTGAAGGATTTTAAGAAAGTAATGAACGCTTATGCGCAGAATCTACAGTTTGAAGAAGCACAGAAAATCAAAGAAAAGATTGAAGTTCTAGAGAATTATCAATCTAGATCTACCATTATCAATCCGAAGATTACCAACATTGATGTTTTCTCGATTATTTCTGATGAAAGCGCCGCGTACGTCAATTTCCTTCAAATTTCTCACGGTTCAATTATTCGTTCTCATACTTTAGAAATGAAGAAAAAGCTCGACGAAAGTGATGAAGAATTGTTAGAATTGGCCATTGTAGAACTTCGCGAGCGTTTTCAATTATTATCAAAAGAAATTATTGTTCCTTTTGAAATGGATTTGGGCGAAAACATTAAAATAACCGTTCCGCAACTTGGAGACAAAAAACAGATTCTGGATTTGTCTATTCGAAATGCGAAATTCTATCGAATCGAACAATTAAAACAATTACAAATTGTAGATCCCGATCGTCATGTTAATCGAATTATGGCACAGATGCAGAAAGATTTACGTCTTCCGTCTGAACCTCGCCATATTGAATGTTTTGATAACTCGAACATTCAAGGAACAAATCCGGTTGCGGCTTGCGTAGTTTTTAAAGACGGAAAACCGAGCAAAAAAGATTACCGTCATTTTAATGTCAAAACTGTTGAAGGCTCAAACGACTTTGCTTCGATGACCGAAATTGTGTATCGCCGTTACAAAAGATTGTTAGACGAAAATGAACCTTTGCCGCAATTAATTATTATTGACGGTGGAAAAGGACAGCTTTCGGCAGCACTAAAAAGTATTGATGATTTAGGATTACGAGGAAAAGTGGCTATTATCGGAATCGCAAAACGTTTGGAAGAACTTTTCTATCCAGGCGATTCGATTCCGTTATATTTAGACAAAAAATCAGAAACTTTAAAAGTCATTCAGCATTTAAGAAACGAAGCGCATAGATTCGGAATCACATTTCATAGAGACAAACGAAGCAAATCGGCACTTAATTCTTCGGTTGAAAGCATTCCAGGAATTGGCGAAAAAACCATGACTACGTTAATACAACATTTCAAAAGTGTTAAAAGATTGAAATTGGCCACAGAAAAAGAAATTTCAGCGGTTGTAGGTGTTTCTAAAGCCAAAAAAATTGTCGAATTTTATCACAGTAATCAATCTTAAGAATGAAAATAGCAATATTGTATATCCTTATTTTATTTTCTGCAAATTGTTTCAGTCAAAAAAATATTGAGTTTTATCAAAAGGATCAAACAAAAATAAAAATAAATCTACCGAAAGATTCTGAAAAATTAGAAGTGCAAACTTCTAAAAACAATAAGCCACAAATTATACTCAACATCGAAATTTCAGGTTCAATTACAGGTAAAGAATCAAATATCAAAATAGAAGATTATAATTTTGATGGTTACAAAGATTTTTCCGTTTACCATACAGATGATGGAATGGGAGTTTACAGGGTTTACCAAATCTTTATTTACAATCCGGCAAATGGTTTGTTTAAAGAAGCAAAAATACCATCAGACTCCAGCCCTCAATGCAGTGAATTTTGTGATGTAGCAATAAATAAAAAAGATAAAACATTTGAATCTACCTGCAGAGGTGCCGCAAGATGGCACACTGACAGATGGAAATTTAACAAGAACAATAAGTTAACACTGCTAAAAAGTAAATCAGAGTAATACAATATATTAAAGTCAAAAAATTGCCGACTTTTACAAAACAATTAGCTAATAGTTTATGCGCCTAAACCAGCTGTCCATTTCAAATACTCGGTCAAAAGGATTTTTTTCCAATCCCAAAAAAGGAGCTTCTTGGGTCGCTCTTTTTTGGCAGGAAAAAATAACCTTTTGCCTCTCACAGTTTTCCATTTCCATCTGGGGCGTGTCAACTCTCATTTTCATAATGACACTTTTATTTTCGCAGAAATCATTTTCACAGGAAATCAAAAAAGACAGCGTTAAAAGACCCAAAATTGGTTTAGTTCTTAGCGGTGGCGGCGCCAAAGGTTTTGCGCATATCGGAGTTTTAAAAGTTCTGGAAGAAGCCGGAATCAAAATTGATTATATTGGCGGAACCAGTATGGGTTCTGTAATTGGCGGACTTTATGCTTCTGGCTACAACGCTTCGCAAATTGATTCGATTTTCAAAAAAACCAATTTTGACGAATTAATAAACGATTATATTCCGCGTTCATCCAAAAACTTCTACGGCAAAAAAAATGACGAATTATATGCGATTGTTTTACCTTTTAGCAATTTCAGAATTGGTATTCCAGAAGCTCTTTCAAAAGGAATGTACAATTATAATTTATTGAGCAGTTTAACTAGAAATGTGCGTCATGTTCGTGATTTCAACAAACTGCCAACTCCATTTTTATGTATCGGAACCAATATTGAAACTGGCGAAGAAGTTTTATTAAATAAAGGAAATCTTGTTCAAGCCATGATGGCAAGTGCGGCTTTTCCTTCCCTATTTACTCCAGTAGAAATTGATGGAAATTTATTGGTTGATGGCGGTGTTGTAAATAATTACCCAATACAAGAAGTTCGCAATCTTGGTGCTGACATTATTATTGGGGTCGATGTTCAGGATGATTTGCTGAAAAGAAAAAGCCTTAAAAATGCCACGAGAATTTTGGTTCAGATTACCAATCTGCAATCTATCGAAAAAATGAAAAACAAAAGAAAAGATACTGATGTTTATATCAAACCAGATATTCGTGACTTTGGTGTTATTTCATTTGACCGAGGTGAAGAAATCATCAGAAAAGGAGAAGAAGCGGCTTTTGCTGTCTATGAAAAACTCAAAACCTTGACGGATGAAAATAATTTCTACAAAAAACCAAAATTAAAACTAGTTTCAGATACTCTTCATATTCAAGATATAAATACTGATAAATTAGAAAATTACACCAAAGAATATATTCGCGGTAAACTTCGTTTTAAGCCTGGAAGCACCATAACTTATGATGGACTTAAAGCTGGAATTAACAACTTAAATGCTACACAAAACTTTAGCACCATTTCATATTGCCTTCAGCCAGATGGCGATAAAGACGATCTTGATTTAGTTTTAAGAGAAAATCCAACTCAGACTTATTTAAAACTTGGGCTTCACTATGATGGTCTTTACAAAAGTGCTGTTTTATTAAATCTAACGCATAAAAAGACTTTCTTAAAAAATGATGTTACTTCTCTAGATATTATTTTGGGTGATAATTTCAGATATGATTTTAACTATTATGTCGAAAATGGTTTTAACATCAGTTTTGGTTTCCGTTCTAGATTGAATCAATTTAATCGAAATGTAACAACTAGTTTGAGCGGCGTTCTTAAAGAAACCCCAAATGTCAACCTTATTAATGTTGACTTTATGGATTTAACCAATCAGGCCTATTTCCAAACTATTTTTGTGCAGAAATTTTTAATGGGCGGTGGTTTAGAATATAAGTATCTCAAAATTAGCTCGCCAACTCTTACAAACGAAGACAACATCATTGAAAAGAGCAATTATTTTAGTGCCTTTGCTTATTTAAAATACGATTCTCTAGATGAAAAATATTACCCAAATTCTGGATTGTATTTTTCTACCGATCTGCAGACTTACATGGCATCGTCAGATTACACCAATAAATTTAAACCTTTTTCGATTGCAAAAGCAGAGGTGTCAATTGTTAGACCTTTATTTAAAAGAGCAACTATAAAATTTGGAACCGACGCTGGATTTAATATTGGCAGCGACAGCGTTCCGTTTTTTGATTTTATACTGGGAGGCTATGGCTACAACAAAATAAATAATTTCAATTATTTCTACGGATATGATTTTCTAAGTATTGCCGGCAACAGTTATATTAAAGCTGATATTAATATTGATTACGAAATCTTCAAAAAAAACCACATCAATGTATCTGCTAATTTTGCCAATTTAGGAGATGATATTTTCTCTTCTGTCGATTGGATTTCTATGCCAAAATATACAGGATATGCAGTTGGTTATGGCTTAGAAACTATCATTGGTCCTATCGAAGTAAAACAATCTTGGTCTCCAGAAATGTCAAAAAGCTTTACGTGGTTTAGTATCGGGTTTCAATTTTAGTAGTATAATCGAGAATACTTCAATAAATTCTGCCTATTTTTTTACATCATAAAAATTAAATCAAAAAAACTAAGTTATTTTATAGTTATAAATAATATAATTTTTATTTTTACTCCGAAAAAATTACGACATTTGTTATAATGAAAACAAATTGGACAGGTTTATTAGAGTATCTTCAATTCCTCATCAAGAGAAATCCTGAGTAATGGCTCTATCGAATTGAAATAATCAGTCAATTGCAAAAATTGAACTGGTTATTTATCTCTGCAATTCAAATTTTCGAATTATCTAATTTACTAATTATCTAATTGAAAAGCCATGCCACTATATCATAAACTTGGGGATTTTCCTCAAAAGCGACACACCCAATTTGAAAAACCAAATGGAGGTTTTTACTACGAACAATTGTTCGGAACTGAAGGTTTTCATGGACATTCGTCGCTATCATATCATGTACACCGACCAACACAGGTTAAAGAAATTTTAAACTCTTATTCGATTGAACCTAAAATTGCAATCGGAAAAAATATAAAATCACTTCTTTTTAAAGGTTTTGAATTGAAACCTGAAAATGATTTTCTGGATAGCCGAAAAGCTATGCTGGTCAACAAAGACTGCATCATAGGTTTGGCTGCTCCGAAAGAATCGCTTCGAAATTATTTCTACAAAAATGCCGATGCCGATGAAATGCTTTTCATCCATAGAGGAAAGGGAAAATTAAGAACCATGTTAGGAAATATTCCTTTTGAATATGGTGATTATTTAATTATTCCTCGCGGTATTATTTATCAGATTGATTTCGAAACAGAAGATAACCGATTATTTTATGTAGAATCGTATTCTCCGTTTTATACTCCAAAACGATACAAAAACCAATCGGGTCAGCATTTAGAACATTCTCCATTTTGCGAGCGTGATTTTATTTTGCCAAATGAATTGGAAACGCATGACGAAAAAGGTGATTTTTTAATTAAAATCAAAAAAGAAGGCATGATGCACGAAGTGGTTTATGCCACACATCCGTTTGACGTTGTAGGCTGGGACGGCTACAATTTTCCATACGGATTTTCAATTCACAATTTCGAACCTATAACTGGGCGTGTTCACCAACCGCCACCAGTACACCAAACTTTTGAAACAGCAACTTTTGTTGTTTGTTCATTCTGCCCAAGACTTTACGATTATCACCCAAAAGCTATTCCGGCGCCATACAACCACAGCAATATAGATTCTGACGAAGTACTATATTATGTTGATGGTGATTTTATGAGCCGTAATAATATCGAGCAAGGTCATATCACTTTACACCCAAAAGGAATTCCGCACGGACCAGCGCCAGGCGCAATGGAACGCAGTATTGGTCACAAAGAAACTCAAGAATTAGCTGTTATGGTGGATACTTTCCGTCCATTAATGGTTACTGAAGAAGCTATGGGATTGGATGACGGTCAGTACTATAAATCGTGGACGGAGTAATTTTTTAATGTGGCAATATGTCAATTAGATAATTAGAAAATGTGTCAATTTAGAAATTAGACAATTAAATATTGTAATTTTAAACCTACAAATTAATTATCTCATTATCAAATTTTCTAATTATCATATTAAACAAATGACTTTTAACGAAAAATACAAAGACAACGCTCTTTTAATTAAGACTTTCAACTTCGCGCTAAATATAATTGATTACACAACAGAACTTCAAGATCAAAAGAAATTCGTAATTGCAAATCAGTTATTAAAAAGCGGAACATCAATTGGAGCTATTTCGAAAGAGTCCCAAAATGCAGAAAACAAAGCTGATTTTATTCATAAACTAAAAATTGCAATCAAGGAAACAGATGAAACAGAGTATTGGCTGTTTTTATGTGATGCTCATAGAGAATATCCAAATTGCAAACGTTTATTAAATGATCTTTCAGAAATTTTAAAAATTTTAAATAAAATAATATCAACATCAAGGAGGAATTAGAAAATTAGAAAATGTGTCAATTAGAAAATTAACGCATTTCAAGAATTATCTCATTTTCTCATTATCAAATTATCTAATTATGAGCAAAGAAGTAAAATCAGTAGAATACGGATTAGAGAAAATATTTGAAGGAGCACAAGATTTCCTTCCATTATTAGGAACAGATTATGTAGAATTTTATGTAGGTAACGCAAAACAAGCGGCACATTATTATAAATCTGCATTCGGATATCAATCTTTGGCTTATGCCGGATTAGAAACTGGAGTAAGAGACAGAGCATCTTATGTTTTAAAACAAGACAAAATCAGAATTGTTTTAACGACACCTTTAACTGCTGATTCTCCAATCAACGAACATTTGAAAAAACATGGCGACGGAGTAAAAGTTGCAGCACTTTGGGTTGAAGACGCTACAAAATCTTATGAAGAAACTATGAAACGTGGCGCACGTTCTTTCATGGAACCAACTGTTGAAGAAGATGAGTTCGGACAAGTAGTTCGTTCTGGAATTTATACTTACGGAGAAACAGTTCACATTTTTGTAGAAAGAAAAAACTACAATGGAGTTTTCTTGCCAGGTTACAGAGAATGGAAATCTGACTTTAATCCAGAACCAACGGGATTAAAATACATTGACCACATGGTTGGAAATGTAGGTTGGAATGAAATGAATACTTGGGTAAAATTCTACGAAGAAGTTATGGGATTCGTGAATTTCCTATCTTTTGATGACAAACAAATCACTACAGAATATTCTGCTTTGATGAGTAAAGTAATGTCTAACGGAAACGGAAGAATTAAATTCCCAATCAACGAACCAGCAGAAGGAAAGAAAAAATCTCAAATTGAAGAATATTTAGATTTCTATGGTGGACCAGGAATTCAGCATATCGCTATTGCGACAGATGATATTATTAAAACAGTATCACAATTAAGAGCTCGCGGTGTTGAATTTTTATCTGCCCCTCCTCATACTTATTACGAAGCAATTCCAGAAAGATTGGGTGTTCATATGGATATGATGAAAGAAGATTTAAATGAAATCGAAAAATTAGCGATCATGGTAGACGCCGACGAAGATGGCTATTTATTACAGATTTTTACCAAGCCAGTTCAAGACAGACCGACGCTTTTCTTCGAAATTATTCAGAGAATGGGTGCAAAAGGATTCGGTGCAGGTAACTTTAAAGCCCTTTTTGAGTCTATCGAAAGAGAGCAAGAATTGAGAGGAACACTGTAAATTGTTAATTTTCATGCACAAAACAGCATAATTCTCCAAAAAACGATGCTTTTTTTGCAAATGTTATGTTAAACTTGACTTTTGCTATTTTATTTTTGAACTTTCTATCTATCTTTGCACTCGCAAATCAGGAAGGGGTGGTTTCCTTCCGAATTGATATAAATTTCATAATTTATAGTTTTTTGGTTAGTTAATAGCATAAAAACTCAGTCATCTTTGACTGAGTTTTTTTGTTTTGGTACATTTGGAATAGATTTTGCATTTGTCTACCTTTATAATTAAATGTAAAGATTGTACTATGAAAAAGATCATCCTTATCATATTATCACTAACTCTATTTGCTTTCAGCCCACAAAAAGAAGACGCTTTCGACACAGGAGAATATTTCAAATTTAGAATACATTACGGATTTGTAAATGCTGGATATGCAACACTTGAAGTTAAAGATGCCATCATTAACAATAAAAAAGTATATCACTCTGTTGGAAAAGGTTACACAACTGGAATGTCCAAATTTTTCTTCAAAGTAGAAGATTTATATGAAAGTTATTTTGACAAAGAAACAGGAAAACCTTATCGTTATGTTAGAAAAATCGACGAAGGAGGTTACACTAAAAATCAAGAAGGTTTTTTCAATCAAACAGAAAATAAAGTTTTAGTAAAAGACTATAAGCGTAAATCAGAAAAAACCATCATGGTTTCAGAAGAAGTACAAGATATTGTTTCTGCATTTTATTTTCTGAGAAACCATCCAAACATCGACAAACTTAAATCGGGAGAAGCCATTACAATCGACATGTTTTTTGATGATGAAATCACAAAATTTAAGTTAAAATATGTAGGTCGTCAAGATATTACGACTAAATTTGGAACCGTTTCTACGATGGTTTTCAAACCATTGGTGCAGACAGGAAGAGTATTTAAAGAAAAAGAAAGTTTAACACTCTGGATAACAGACGATGTAAACAAAGTTCCGATTAGAATTAAAGCAGATTTGGCCGTAGGATCTCTCAAAGCCGATCTCGATGAATATAAAGGATTAAAAAGTCCACTTAAAGCAAAAAAATAATGAACCCTACAGATCATTCTGAAGCAATTTTAAAAGAAATTGACCTAAAATTTCAAGCCATAAATCAAAAAACTGATGTTCAGTTAGAAGGATTGCTTTGGGCCAAACCAATTACGTATTGGGATTACATTCAAACTGATGCCCTATTAAATTTACAAATTCAGCGCACTACACTTCCTGACGAAATGGTTTTTATCATGTACCATCAGGTTAACGAATTAATCTTCAAAATGATTTTGTGGGAAATTGACCAGATTGCTGAAGCAGAAAACATTCAGGTTGATTTTTTTAGCGAAAGATTATCAAGAATTACACGATATTTTGACATGCTTACCAATTCGTTCAGCATTATGGAAAACGGAATGGAAGTAGACCAATACATGAAATTCAGAAACACTCTTACTCCAGCAAGCGGATTCCAAAGCGCGCAATATAGAATGATCGAATTTGCTTCGACTGATGTTATCAATTTAACAGATCGCAGATACAAAGCAAACTTTGACGAAAACACCGATTTGGAAACCAGTTTTGAACACCTTTATTGGCAAGCAGCCGGAAAAGATTATCAAACAGGCGAAAAATCATACTTATTAAATGAGTTTGAAAAAAAATACAAAGAGCCATTTTTAAGACAAATGGCTTCTTTCAAAACAAAAAACCTTTGGCAAAAATTCATCCAATTACCAGTTGAAGATCAGCAAAATGCAGAACTAATTGCAGCAATGCGCCATTATGACAAGACGGTAAATATTACTTGGGTAATGCAACATCTTAATACTGCAAGAAAATACATCTTGGAAAGTGGAAAAGGAAACGGAGAAGCTACAGGCGGAAGCGACTGGCAAAAATATATGCACCCAAAATACCAAAGACGCATCTTTTTTCCTAAATTGTGGACCGAAGAAGAATTGTCCAATTGGGGAAATGAAACTGAAGTTTAATTTCACCACAAAAATTTTATAAAGTTTGAAAAAAGCAGTCGTAATTTTAATTGTCTTGTTTTCTATTTTTTCATGTAAAAAAGAAGAAGAAAAAGTAGAAGCAAAAATTACTAAACCAGCAACCAAAAAAATAGAATTCGGTTTTAATTACGCAGACTTTAATGTTGTTAATGACACTATTTCAAAAGGAGATTCTTTTGGCTCGATCATGCAAAGCCAAAATATTGGAGACAAAAAAGTAAATGAAATTGTTGAACAGGTAAAAGATACTTTCAATGTTAGAAACATTCGTTACGGAAAGCCTTTCACTTTACTTCGCTCCAAAAACAAAACCAACAATTTGCAGGTTTTTATTTATCAGCCAGATGCTTTAAGCTATTATGTTATTGATTTAAGAGATAGTATTGCAAAAGCTTATAAAAAAATAAAACCAGTAACCTTAAAAAGAAAAATTATTGGAGGCGTTTTAAAAACTTCATTATCTGAAACTTTAGGAGGTGAAGATGTAGAAACAGCTTTGGCCGGCAGAATTACAAAAGTCTTTTCTTGGTCTATTGACTTTTTCAAACTTAAAAAAGGTGATCGTTACGGATTAATTTTCACAGAACGTTTCATTAACGGAAAAACCTATGATGGTGTTGAAGATCTAGAAGCCGCATTTTTTGAGTACAAAGGAAAAATCGTTTATGCTTTTCCCTTTGAAAGAGACACCACTTCTGGGAAAATTGAATATTATGACGATCAAGGGAAAACACTTAAAAATTTCTTCCTAAAAACTCCGATTAAATTCAGCCGAATCACTTCTCGATTCACCATGAATAGATTTCATCCCGTACAACATACTTGGAAAGCACATAAAGGAACTGATTATGCGGCTCCAACAGGAACACCAATTTCTACTACTGCTTCTGGAGTTGTAGAAACTACAGGATATACAGCAGGAAACGGAAATTTTGTAAAAGTAAAACATAACGGAACCTACTCTACTCAATATTTACATATGTCTAAAATCCTGGTTCGTCGCGGACAGCGCGTTACGCAAGGTCAGACAATTGGTTTGGTTGGAAGCACAGGTTTAGCTTCTGGTCCGCACGTTTGTTATCGTTTCTGGAAAAATGGCGTACAAGTAGATGCACTTCGATTGAATCTCCCAACTGGAGAATCTTTGACAGGAAATGACAGAACCCGTTTTATGACACAGATTGAACCTCTTAAAAGAGAGTTAGACAGCATTGGTAATTTATAAGACCTTTTTTTACCAAAAAACAATCATGACAGATATCAATCAGAAAAGTGACATCATTATTCCTTTTGAAAAAATAGGCGATATTGGCTGGGATGAAAAATCAAAATTAATCATTGAATCGTTAGCAGAAAATTGGAGTAATGAACTAAAATCTCCAATTTCAATTGAGGAAATTGAAAATTTAGAGAAGCGTCTAAAAACTACCTTACCCAGCGGATTGAAGACTTTTTATAATACTTTAGGAATTGCTGATATTGGCGAAGAATTACAAAGCTTTGAAGATATTATGTGGATCAAAGATATCTGGGAAGAAGACAATCCTTATGGGCCTGAATTCTCAAAAGAAGATAAAATTTTGTTACCACACCTAATTACGTTTAGTGATTACTTAGGAAATGGAAATATGTTCTGTTTTCATAACAAAACAAAAGAAATCTATTATTACGATCACGACACTAAACCTTTCATAACAAAAATGTTCCAAGATGTTGATGATTATATTAAAGGCTGTCTAATTTTTGCACAAGCTGATCTTTTCGGCGAAGTTGGACAAGAACAAGTAGAAAAATGGACTGAAGAAATTGCTGAAGATCTATTTGGAAAAGACATCGTTAGAAAATGGAGATATTAAAAACATCTATTCTATAAAATCGAAAATCATGAAAAATGATCGCCTCAAAACCATGTATCATGAAACTTTTTCTGGTTTAAAATTATTTTACAGAGACACAACTCTTCCTGAAAGTTTAATTTTAAATTATAAAGTCGGACAAATTATTCAAGAAAAAGGTTTTACCGATATGAGTTCGATTGGCGGAGGTCTTTCTGGAAATTTCAGATATTTGATTGCAAGCGCGCATGCCAAAGATTTGTCAAAATTTAATCCTGATTCGGCAAAAATTGGACATTATCTTTTAGATTCAATCGCTTATTTTAAGGTATTGGACATTCAGAAAATTGGCGATAAAACCCAAGTTTTCCTTTTAAACATTCCAGACAATTCGATTTCGCTTTTCAAAAATTCATCTTCAAACTTAGAAGAAGAAATTATAGAAAAAGCTCAAAAGCGCTTTCGCGAAAAAATCGATGCCGTTTTAATCCCAGAATTACAAACTGAAATTTGGAAAGAAAGAACAAAATCTCCACTCGGAATGAGTGATAATGGTGAATTATTTTTTGATGATTCTAAAATCAAAACCGAATCTCCGAAAAGAATTGATGTTGATACTACTAAAAAAGTCATAGAAATCAACAAGAGGCCTTGGTGGAAGTTTTGGTAATTAAACCTCTTAATTATTAGGAATATCTTTTTCTAAATTCAGAAGGATTCATTCCCTTATGTTTTTTAAAAACTTTGTTTAAATGGCTTTCGTCAGAAAAATTTAATTCATCTGCGATTTCATTAATTCGCATATCGCTATTCAAAAGTCTGGCTTCAATTAATCTCAATTTATAGTTTGCAATATATTCTTGCAGTGTTTCTCCCGTTTGCTTTTTAAAATATTTACCCAAATAATTAAGCGTGATATTGAAATATTCGCTTATTTTTTCTGATTTTAATTCTTTTGGATTGTAAATATTCTCTTGAATATAATGTAGAATTTCAAGAACCATTTCTCCGGTTGTTTCTTTAATATTCTTTGGAAGTTTCAAAGCAATGTTTCTCGCCACAATTGTAATTATTGTATTTACAATCTGCTCAATAATCTTTTGATGATAAATCTGCTGATTGTTTTGTTCACTGAGTATATTCTCTACTAAAGAAGCAATTAAAGGTTTATCAATTTGATTTTTCAAAATGCATCCTGGGCGATGACTTGCATTTTGAAGAATATACTCCATTCGCAAAACGGCTTCAGATTGCCCATTTTGAGAACCTGCTTTTACATAATATTCATTAAATCGAAGAAAAAAGAATTTTGTTGGCGTTATAATCTCAAATGAATGCACATCTTGTGGCGTTACCAAAAACATATTCCCTTTTCGGTACTGAAATTTATTGTTATTGATAACCTGAATTCCTTTTCCATCAACAATATAAATCAATTCAAAGAAATTGTTTTTCCTAATAGTTTTCGGAAACTGTTCGAGTTCTTTAAAATCAACTTCAAAGGGAAGATATAAATTCTTGTTTGTCATTATGCTAAAATACAATTTTAGTACCAATAAGTACAATTTTCAGAGAATGCTAACCTCTTAATTTTGTTTCAGCTAACAAATAAAAATCTGCAAAATGAAAATACTTTTAATTGGAGCAAATGGAGAAATTGGCAAAATATTGTATCCTGCTTTCGAAAAAAATCATGAAATAATTTCGGCTGGAAGAAACAGCGGAGATTTCAGAGTCGACTTATCAGATTCAAATTCGATCGAAAAACTATTCGAAGAAGTTAAAAACATTGATGCTTGTATTTGTGTGGCGGGCGATTGCTACACAGGTGATTTACTTTCGCTTGACGAAAAAAAACTAAATATTGGCATTCAGAACAAATTGCTTGGGCAAATTAATCTGGTTTTAATTGGACAAAAACATTTAAACGATAACGGATCATTTACACTCACTTCAGGAAAAATGGGCGATAAACCCGTAAAGAACAATATTAGTAAAGCGATTGTAAATGGCGGAATCAAAAGTTTTGTTTTGGCAACTTCGTTAGAATTAGAAAGAGGAATCAGAATAAATGCTATTAGTCCGGCAAAAGTAGCGGATATTCCGACTGAAGATTTAATAAATGCTTATGCAAAAAGTATTGAAGAAACTATAAATGGAGAAATTATCAAAGTAAACTATTAAACTTTCAAAAGATGAAAAACGTAATTTTAATTCTACCGCTTTTGATTTTAAATTCAATACACGCGCAAAAAAAATCTGAATTTTCAGGTTCTTGGACCTTGGTTTCGGTTGAAAACACAAATTCTGACGGAACCAAAAACCTTCCATATGATGTAAACCCGAAGGGCTTTTTGTTCTTTGATGAAAAAGGAAATTATGCAGTTCAGATTTATAAAGACAAAAGAGCTAAAATTGCTTCTGGAGATAAAAACAAATGCACACCCGAGGAAAATGCAGCCATTGTGCAGGGAAGCAATTCGCATTTTGGCGAATATGAAATTGACGAAACAAATAAGACTATAACTTTTAAAATAAAAACAGCCTCGTTTCCAAACTGGGAAGGAACAATTCAAAAGAGGTCGTACACTTTTGCAAACAACTTACTTAAATATGCCGTAACCAATACTACGCAAGGCGGAAAATCTGTAACAGCTTAAGTTGTTTGGAAAAAGCTATGATTTACTCATAAAACGTTTTCGTAACTTATTGTTATATAATCGCAAACCGCTCCCCTTTTAAAAGTTATTTCAGTATTTTTGTGTTTCAGAAAACAAACTCAATTATAGATAAAAATGGCTTTAAACACAACAAACCCAACTGGGACTGAAGCGTGGAAAAATCTACAGAACCACTATAACGCAATTCACGAAACCACAATACAAGAATTGTTTCAACAAGATAGTGCACGTGCTGAAAAATTCAACTTGCAATGGAATGATTTTTTAGTAGATTACTCAAAAAACAATATTAGTCAGGAAACAGTTTCGCTTTTATTAGAATTAGCAAATTCGATCGGACTAA
Source organism: Flavobacterium tistrianum (assembly GCF_003254545.1). Classification (GTDB taxonomy): domain Bacteria; phylum Bacteroidota; class Bacteroidia; order Flavobacteriales; family Flavobacteriaceae; genus Flavobacterium; species Flavobacterium tistrianum. The sequence continues at coordinate 75,137 of NZ_QJRH01000067.1, read as the reverse complement.
AAGATGCAATAGCACAATATTTTGGTGGAGAATTAATCAATCAGACAGAAAACCGTGCAGTTTTACATACAGCATTACGCGCTCCAGAATCGGCAGTAATTAAGGTTGACGGAGAAAATGTAATCCCTGAAGTTTACGAAGTAAAAAATAAAATCAAAAACTTTACTCAAGAAGTAATCTCTGGGCAAAGAAAAGGATATACCGGAAAAGCTTTTACTGATATTGTAAATATTGGAATTGGTGGTTCTGACCTTGGTCCTGTTATGGCTGTTGAAGCTTTACAGTTTTACAAAAATCACTTAAACACTCATTTCGTTTCGAATGTTGATGGTGACCACGTAAATGAAGTTATCAAAAAACTAAACCCTGAAACTACTTTATTTGTAATTGTTTCTAAAACTTTTACTACCCAGGAAACGCTTTCTAATTCTGAGACTATTAAGGAATGGTTCTTAAAATCGGCTTCTCAAGAAGACATTGCAAAACACTTCGTAGCGGTTTCTACAAACATTCAGAAAGTAACAGAATTCGGAATTAACCCAAATAATGTATTCCCGATGTGGGATTGGGTTGGCGGAAGATTTTCTTTATGGAGTGCCGTTGGTTTAAGTATTGCTTTGGCTGTTGGATTTGATAATTATAATGATTTATTAAGTGGCGCCTATGAAATGGATGAACATTTCAAATCGGCAGAATTTGATGAAAACATTCCAGTTATTTTAGCTTTATTAAGTGTTTGGTACAATAATTTTTATGGTGCCGAAAGCGAAGCTTTGATTCCATACACACAATATTTACACAAACTTGCTCCTTATTTACAACAAGCTTTTATGGAAAGCAACGGAAAAAGTGTTGGTCGTGACGGAAAACCGGTTAACTACCAAACTGGAACAATTATTTGGGGAGAACCAGGAACAAACTCACAACATGCTTTCTTCCAGTTAATTCATCAAGGAACAAAAAGAATTCCAACAGATTTTGTGGGATTTGTAAAACCTCTTTATGGTAACGAAGATCACCATAATAAATTAATGTCTAACTTTTTTGCTCAGACTGAAGCTTTAATGAATGGCAAAACAGAAGCGCAGGTTCAAGCAGAATTTGACAAACAAGGATTAGCCGCTGAAAAAGCATCTTATCTATTGCCTTTTAAAGTTTTCACTGGAAACAAACCAACGAATACTATTTTGATTCAAAAACTAACTCCAAAAAGCTTAGGCTCTTTAATTGCATTATACGAGCATAAGATTTTTGTTCAAGGAGTTATCTGGAACATTTTCAGTTTTGACCAATGGGGAGTTGAACTAGGTAAACAATTGGCAAATTCTATCTTAGATGAAATCAATTCTAAGACTGTTAAGAACCACGACAGTTCAACTTCATTTTTGTTAAATCATTTCTTAAAAAATAAGTAAAAAACATTTTATTAAATATTCTCTAACATTTGAAACGTCCTAATTTCTAGTAAAATTAGGACGTTTTTTACATAAAATACCGACAAAAAGCATAATTATCCGCCAATTTGCCTGTTTTCACTTACAGCGTTGCTCAAATAATTACATTTTTAACAAAAAAGCTTCGCATAAATTCAAGAAAACAATATTTTTTATAACGAAAAAAGAAAAATTCATTTTAATACGCAGCACAAAAGACAAAACTGCTTTTTCTTAACATTTCGATAACACTATCTGAGTTATTTGTTATAATTTTGCCAAAAACAATAAACTCAATAACAAAATGAAGAAAATGAAAAATTGGTTACTGACTGGACTATTTTTTATGATAGTTTCGACCGTATTTTCTCAAGGAAAGGTTACTGGTAAAATTACCGACGGAACAGGAGGTTTACCAGGAGCAAATGTAGTGATCAAAGGATCTACTATAGCAACTTCAACAGATTTTGATGGTAAATTTACACTTACATCGCCATCAAGCACAGGAGAGATTGTAATCTCTTTTTTAGGTTATGACAACCAAACTGTAAAATTTACAGTAGCAAATGGTGCAACTACAAACTTAGGAACAATCACTTTAGCTTCAAATTCTAACGAATTGAGCGAGATTGTTGTAAAAAGTACAGTTGTAGATATTGCAAAAGACAGAAAAACACCAGTAGCTGTTTCTACAATTAAAGCTGCTGAAATTCAAGAAAAACTTGGAACTCAAGAGTTTCCAGAGATTTTAAGAAACACACCTTCTGTTTACGTTACTAAATCAGGTGGTGGTTTTGGAGATTCTAGAATTAACATTCGTGGTTTCAACCAAAATAACATCGCAGTTATGATTAACGGTATGCCAGTTAACGACATGGAAAATGGTTCTGTTTACTGGAGTAACTGGGCAGGTTTATCAGATGTAACATCTGCTATGCAGGTTCAAAGAGGTTTAGGTTCTTCTAAATTAGCTACACCATCTGTAGGGGGAACAATCAACATTGTAACTAAATCTTCTGACAAGAAAGAAGGAGGATCATTCTCTTCTGGATTTGGTAATGCAAGAAACTTTAAAATTCAAGGTTCTTACAATACTGGAAAATTATCAAACGGACTTTCTGCTTCTGTTTTATTATCTCAAACAATGGGAGATGGATACATCAATGGTACTGCATTTGAAGGTTCTAACTACTACATTGCTTTAGGATATGCTACTAAAAATGATAAGCACGATTTCCAATTGACAGTAACAGGAGCGCCACAATGGCACAACCAAAGATCTACTGTATCTACTATTGCTACTTACCAAAAATATGGTTCTTTAACTGAGCCGAACATCAGATATAATGCTGACGCAGGAACTTTAAATGGTGAAGAATATAACATCAGAAAAAACTACTACCACAAACCAGTAGCTTCTCTTAACTGGGATTACAAAATCAACGAAACTACAAAACTTTCTACTGTTGCTTACGCTTCTATGGGTCGTGGAGCAGGTGCAAGTGCTACGGGTGGTATTGGAGGAAACTTATATAACTCTGCTGCTTTCTTATTACCTGACGGATCAGTTGATTACAACAAAATCCAAGCATGGAACAACGGTACTGGAAGTGTTTTCTTCAATGGGGCAAACAGAACTAGAACACAAATTGGTGGTGTTTACCAAAACAGCTCTTCAACAGGTAGAACTGGTTCAGGAACTGCTACATCTCCTTATGTTTACAATACTACTTCAGGTATTTCACAAACTTCATCTATCAACTCTCATGACTGGTTTGGAGCTTTGATTAACTTAAACAAAAAATTATCTAGCACTTTAACATTAGATTTTGGTTTAGACGCGAGAACTTATACTGGATACCACTTTACAGTAGTTAATGACAGATTAGGTGGTGACGAGTTTTTTGACAACAACGTTGCAAGCTTAAAACCAGGAGGAAGACATCTTACAGAAACTTATGCTACTAAAGTACAATGGAATGTTTTTGACGATAGACAATACGAAAAAATCTCATTCAACAGTACTGGAAAAGTAAGATGGTATGGAGCATTTACTCAATTAGAGTACTCTAAAGATAATTTGACTGCATTTGTTCAAGGAGCTATTTCTCAACAAGGATTTAAGAGAGAAGATGATTTCGTTTACTTACCAACAGATCCATTGGCATCTACAGATTACAAAAACATCTTAGGTGGTAACGTTAAAGGAGGAGCTAACTACAACATCAACGAAAAACACAATGTTTACGTTAATGCTGGATACTACTCAAGACAACCATTCTTTAACTCAGTTTATCCAAACAACAGATCTACTGTAAACCCTAACCTTACTAACGAAAAAATTATCGGATTTGAGGCTGGATACGGTTTCCGTTCAAGATTCTTGAATGCAACTCTTAACTTGTACAACACAACTTGGAATGACAGATACTTAAAAGGTAACGCATTACCAACTGATGCAAGTACATACACAGAATACGTTGGTCTTAACGAGGTACACTCTGGAGCTGAGTTAGAACTTTCTTCTAACATTACTGATAAATTTAGAGTTAACGGTATGTTCTCTTACGGTATTTGGGAGTACAAAGGAAATGCAACTGTTAACGCTTACTATCAAGCAGATAACACACCAGTAACTGGATATACAGCAACTCCTGTGTACATGGACAAAGTAAAAGTTGGTGATGCTGCTCAATTAACAGCTTCTTTAGGAGCTTCTTACGAAGTTTTGACAAGAGTAACTATCGATGCTAACTACAACTACAATGATAAATTGTATGCTGGATTAAGCCCAATTAACTTCTCAGATCCAAACAACAAAGGTGCTTTACAATTACCTTCTTACGGATTGTTTGATGCTGGTTTCTCATACAAAATGTTAGTAGGTAAAGACAAAGACAAATCAGTTAATTTCAGATTAAACATCAACAACTTATTTGATAAGATCTACATTGCTGAGTCTAGAACTAACACTTTTGCAGATGATTACTTACCAGTAGCATCAGGACAACCAGTAGGATCTAAAGGAACATATGCTTCTAATGGAATGCTTTACCAAGGAGTAGCAAATGTTAACCAGGTTTTCTTCGGATTCGGTAGAACTTGGAACTTTAGTTTACGTTACGATTTCTAAAATTTAGAATCTAAATAAATAATAAAAACGGCATTGACTTTTAAGTTTAATGCCGTTTTTTTATAGCCATTTTTGTTATATTTGTTTTTGAACAAAAAACACCCCTTATGTATAATTTTCTACAAAAATTTCACTCTGGCTGGGCATACTTAGCATTGCTTCTTCTAGTAGTAGCAGTTGTTAACGCTATTATCGGAGTAACTTCAAAAAAAGAGTTTACAGCTAAAGACCGTAAAATCGCTTTATTTGCTTTAATCGGCACACACACGCAATTATTGATTGGTTTAATCTTATATTTTGTTTCTCCACTTGGAAAAGCAGCATTTGGACAAATGTCTAATGCTGAATTAAGATTAACGTCATTAGAGCACCCTCTAATTAACATTATTGCTATCATCCTAATTACTATTGGGTGGTCTAAACATAAAAAATTAGTGAATAGCGAAGCTAAATTTAAAACCTTTGCTATTTTTTACACATTAGGATTATTGCTTATTTTAAGTAGAATTCCATGGAATCTTTGGTTCTAAAAAATACCAATTAAAAGCCCTTTATCAGGGCTTTTTTTATCTCGGCATATTATTTGTACAAACTCCCCCCAAGTCTGAAAAAGAATAACCCATGAGAAATAAAAAAAACATTTTATTCGCCACAATCGCTTTAACCTTAATTAGCGGCTTTACCTACATGATAAGCCAGACCAAACCTACAACAGAACCTAAAATTATTCAAGATACTGTTAAGAATGTAAAACCAACTATTATCCCATTGCCGGATTCTGTTTTTACAGACAAAGGTTTAAAACTTAGACCATACAAAAAAAACGCTCATGCCTCCTACTATGCAGATCGTTTTAACGGAAAAAGAACCGCTAACGGAAGCCGATTCAACAACAACAGCTACACAGCAGCTCATAAAAAGCTTCCTTTTGGAACTAGAGTAAAAGTAACCAATGAAGCCAACGGTAAATTTGTTATCGTAAAAATTACAGACCGCGGTCCATTTGTAAAAACCCGCGAAATCGATTTGTCTAAAAGAGCTTTTATGGACATTACAAAAAGTAAAGGTGCCGGAGCAATGAAGGTTACCATAGAAACTATAATAGAATAAAAAAAATCCCGCTTTAAGCGGGATTTTTGTTTAAACAAACTTTTTAAGAATCATTACCATACCAGAATGAGTACCTTCATGATAAGTATTAAAATCTAATGCGCTTGCAATATCTTTTAAAACATAACCTTGACCTAAACTTGTTTTATATTTCCTGTAATTCAAAAACTTATTTTCCTTATAATCTTTGACAGTTTGATCTAAAGTAGTCAACAATAATTTCTTAATCTCTTCGACTTCTATTTGCGAAACAGGACTTTCTGGTCTAGTTCCTTGTTTATACTTCAAAATAAATTCGTCTGAAACAATTGAAGAAAGTCCAGACAATTTATATATTACACTCTGCTGAACAGCAATGCAATGTGCAGCATTCCAAATAATATTATTATTAAAACCTGATGGGATTTTATTTAATTGTTCTAAAGAATGACTATCTAATATGTCAACTAAAATTTGTCTATTAGTATATTGTATTTCAAAAACTGAATCCATATTTTTTAATTAAAAACAACTGAAAAAATAAGAATTTTGCAATTGTTTTTTTGAGTTCCTTTTATTTAAACCAATTTTCTTAGCGTCATTATAACTCCAGTATGAAGTCCTTCATGATAGTTATTAAAATCTAAAGCATCTTGAACGTTACTCAATGTAAATCCCATACTGGTTGTATATTCATTATAATCGACAAAAAGTCCACTAGTAAAATCATTTCTTGTATTCTCTAATGTTGTAGAAAGAAATCCTCTTATCTCATCAACTTCTTGCTGAGAAACATCACTTTCTGGTTTTGTTCCTTTTCGATATTTCACAATAAATTCTTCCGAAACCATAGTAGAAAGTCCCGACAATTTATATACTAATGTTTGTTGTGCTGCAACACAATGTGCTATATTCCAAATTATATTGTTATTAAAACCATCCGGAATCTTGTTTAATTGTTCTAGCGAACAACTTTCTAATACATCAATCAAAACTTTTCTTATGGCGTATTGAGTCTTAAAAATTGAATTCATAACTAATTTTAAATTAAACCCAAATGTAAGAATTCTTCCTTTGATTACAACTTTTTTCTAAGTGCCATTATAACTCCAGTATGAAGCCCTTCATGAAAATTATTAAAATCTAAAGCTCCTTGAATATGGCGAAGCGTAAATCCGATACTAGTTGTGTATTCATGATAATTAACAAACAGACCGCTTTCAAAATCATTTTTTGTTTTTTCTAATGTTGTTGAAAGCAATGTTCTAATTTCATCAACCTCAGCTTGAGAAACATCTCCTTCTGGTTTGGTTCCTTTTTTATATTTGTTAACGAAATCTTCAGAAACCATTGTTGGAAGGCCCGATAATTTATAGACCAAAACCTGTTGCGAAGAAATACAATGGCCCATATTCCAAATAATATTATTGTTGAAACCATCTGGAATTTTGTTTAATTGTTCTAATGAATGACTATCTAAGATTTTCAAAAGAACTTCTCTAATTGTTTTTTGTACATCAAAAACTGAACTCATAATTTTATTTTTTTTCTAAAATTAGTCATTTTTAAGTTTCAAATGGATTTTCTTTGCATTCTAACAAATTCATAAAATAATGGACAAAATATATTATTTATCGTCTTGTGACACTTGCAGAAAAATCATCAAAAGTTTACCTGAAAACAATCTTGTTTTTCAAGACATCAGACAAGATCCGATTACTGAAGAACAATTGGAAGAAATGCACAAACTTGCTGGAAGTTACGAAGCATTATTCAGCCGAAAAGCACAGCTATACAAATCAATGGGACTTAAAGATCAAGCTTTAACAGAAGCCGATTTCAAAAAATACATTTTAGAACATTACACGTTCTTAAGCCGTCCAGTTTTTATTATTGATGGAAAAATTTACATTGGCAACAGCCAAAAAAATGTAGCCGAAGTGATAAATGCTTTGAGCTAAAAAGCTATTTTTTTTCTTGTTAAAGTGAAAACTCTGACTGAATACTAATTTCCAACCAAATAGAGCAAACTTTTATTTATCTTTGCGCCTTTATACTCAATTATATGATACAATCTATGACAGGGTTTGGCAAAGCTTCTTTGCAATTGCCTACAAAAAAAATTACCGTTGAAGTAAAATCCCTAAACAGTAAAGGTTTAGATTTAAATGTAAGAATGCCATCGGTTTACCGCGAGATGGAACTTGGTTTGCGAACTCTTATTTCGACCAAACTAGAAAGAGGAAAAATTGATTTTGCAATCTATGTAGAAAGCACTGCAGAACAGACTTCAACAAAAGTAAACGTACCTGTTGTAAAAAATTATATCGCACAGTTAAAAGAAGTAAATCCTGATGCCGACGAAACTGAGTTAATGAAAATGGCCGTTCGTATGCCTGACACATTAAAAACAGAGCGTGAAGAAATCGATGAAAATGACTGGGAGCAAATTCAGGTAATTATTGACGAAGCACTTCAAAATATTTTAAACTTCCGTAAAGACGAAGGAGAATCTCTTGAAAAGGAATTCAATTTAAGAATTGGAAATATTCGCCAATATATGAACGACACATTGGCACTTGATCCAGAGCGTATACAAGCTATTAAAGATCGTTTGCAAACTGCAATTTCAGAATTACAGGTTAATGTTGACGAAAATCGTTTTGAACAGGAATTAATCTATTATTTAGAGAAATTAGATATTACAGAAGAAAAAGTACGTTTAGGAAATCATTTGGATTACTTTACAGAAACTTTAAACGGTTCTGAAGCCAACGGAAGAAAACTTGGTTTCATTACTCAGGAAATGGGACGCGAAATCAATACAATGGGTTCTAAATCAAATCATGCTCAAATGCAGAAATTAGTCGTGATGATGAAGGATGAATTGGAGAAAATTAAGGAACAAGTATTGAATGTTTTGTAAACGCTATAAGCTTTAAGCAATAAGCCATAGGCAACAAAATACCGCACAAATACTAAAGCTTAAAGCATATTGCTTAAAGCCTAAAGCATAAACTAATGAACAAAGGAAAATTAATTGTTTTTTCGGCACCCTCAGGCTCAGGAAAAACAACTATCGTAAAACATTTACTTGGGAAAGAAGATTTAAACTTAGAATTTTCAATCTCTGCAGCATCTCGCGACCCACGCGGAGAGGAAGAACACGGAAAAGATTATTACTTTATTTCGCTGGAACAATTCAAAAAACACATTAAAGCCGAAGAATTCTTGGAATGGGAAGAAGTGTACCGCGATAATTTCTACGGAACTTTAAAAGCAGAAATTGAACGAATTTGGGCAATGGGCAAAAATGTAATTTTTGACATCGATGTTGCCGGCGGTCTTCGTATTAAACATAAATTTCCAGAACAGACTTTAGCCGTTTTCGTAAAACCACCAAGTGTTGATGAGCTAAAACGCAGATTAAAACAGCGCTCTACAGAAAGCGATGATAAAATTAATATGCGCATTGCAAAAGCTTCGGTTGAATTGGCAACTGCTCCTCAATTTGATACCATTATTAAAAACTACGATTTAGATACTGCTAAAGAAGAAGCATATCAATTAGTGAAAGAGTTCATAAATAAGTAATTTTATTACGCAAAGATTCACAAAGACAAACACGGAGATTCGCAAAAGGTTTTTTAAACTTTGCGAATCTTTGTGCTATCTTAGCGACTCTCTGCGAAACTATAAAAAATGAAAATAGGTCTTTACTTCGGAACATACAATCCTATACACGTTGGTCATTTGATCATTGCCAATCATATGGCTGAGTTTGCAGATTTAGATCAGATTTGGATGGTTGTTACGCCACATAATCCGTTAAAAAAGAAATCTACTTTATTAGACGACCAACAGCGCCTTCAAATGGTTTATCTGGCAACAGAAGATTATCCGAAGATAAAACCGTCGGATATTGAGTTTAAATTGCCTCAACCAAGTTATACCGTAATTACTCTAGAGCATTTAAAAGAGAAATATCCAACTCATGAATTTTCTTTAATTATGGGCGAAGACAATCTGAAGACATTTCATAAATGGAGAAACTATGAAGTAATTCTTGAAAATCATGATATTTATGTATATCCGAGAATTTCTGACGAACCTGAAAATGTCGAATTAAAATCGCATCCTAAAATTCATGTAATCGATGCGCCGATTGTAGAGATCTCTTCGACTTTTATCAGAAATAGCATTAAAGAAGGCAAAAATATTCAGCCTTTATTGCCACCGAAAGTTTGGGAATATATTGATCATAATAATTTTTATAAGAAATAAATAATTTAAGAAATTGAATTGCCTCCAGTTTTAACTGGAGGTTTTTGTTTTATACAGTAAATGGCTTTAGCCTAACTATCGCAATTTGGCTAAAGCCGATGAAGATCGCGATATTTTTAAACCTCCGGTTAAAACTGGAGGTAATTCATTTCAAAAAATAACCTTTGTCAAAGTTCAAAACTTTGACAAAGGTCTCATTACATTTATAAATTCATAAAAAAATCTGAACTTATATTCAGGTTTTCTGTTTATAATTAAGCTTCAACGCTTACTTCATTTTTCACTCTCGTTCTTATTTCACTCAGTGATTGATCAATCAAAAGTTTTCCATCTCTGAAAACTTCCTTCAATTCACCTTGTTTTTCTTCTTCCCAAGAAACATTATCAGTTAAATGATACTTCCCGTCAATTAGATCAATTTTCATTAATCCTTTGGCAGATTTTTTGGTTCCGTCATCAGTAATCGGATCTTTGAAAATGGCTCTTCCCTCTCCGTTTACTTCTCCGTAAGTTGCTTTCATTGCAAATCCGAAAGTATCTCTAGTATTATATTGATAGGTGAAAGATCCGATTCCTAAAACAACATTCGTAGAAGCAAATCCTTTTTCTTTTAATCTTTCGCAAATTTGAGTTGCTCTTGCTACCGTAATACTATCTCCGTAAATAGCTCCAATTTGCGGAACCAATTCTTTAAATCCTTTTGCGTTTGTTGTACCTCCAAAAACATCCCAAAGCAATTCGATAACACCTTTTTTCTCTTGCTCTGTTTTTCCGTTTGGATTTCCGCAGATAATATCAACTGGATCACCGCTATCAGGACGAATTACCACTTTTCCTTCTCTTGAAACGATATCTTCTCTCAATCTTGGAAGGTAATCAGTTAAAACTTTCCATAAATCCCAAGTATCAGAAACGATAGAAACAATTCCTTTTGGATATACTTCCGTTATCAACCTTTTGAAAGTTTCATACTCGCCTTCCGTAGTTCCCATACACATAACAGAATGCTCTGTCGCAGCAACTGAACCCGCAACCAATTCTTGATCTGAATTAGCTTTGTAATATTCTTCTAAGAAATCAATTGCAGGAATTGTGTCAGATCCTTTAAAACTCAATAAATGTCCCGCTGCAGAAGTTAAAGCCGCTTCAATTCCGCCCATTCCTCTCATAGAGAAATCGTGTGCCTGCCAATCTACAAATTCTGGAACAGATGAAGTCTGGTCTGCATATTTATCTAAAACTTTTCTATACTCTTTTGCAATTGTAGCTGAGTTACAAGGAAGCCAGATTACAGCAGATAGTAAAGTTTCGAAATAATTTGTCAGCCAGAAAAACTCTGGAATAGTATTATACATAGTAAACATTGGCACTCTCAACGGCACACTTGCTCCTTCTGGCAAAGCTTTAAAAACCATCGGAATGTATCCTAAATCGTGTAAATCTTCAATATGTTTAGTTCCAACTTGGTTTTCGCCCAAATAATTATTGATTCTGCGAGCGTATTTTGCTACAACTTCTTCTTTTGACTTTTTAAAGAAATACTCTTCAAAGTCATGAATAATATATTTTTTAATGAAATACTGCAATCCGAAAAATACAACTTCATCAACTTCTTCTAATCTAGATTTACGAGGTGTCCAGTTAGAATATACTAATGTTGTTCCGTCTGGGTATTGTCTTCTGTGGTCAACTTTGTAACCGTCGGTTAATAATAGTGGGTTCATATATTTTCTATTTAATAAATTCTGAATTAACTCTTCTAATGTTTTAAATTGTTGTACCGAATATCTTTCGCAAACAATATCGATATTGCCTTTTCGCCAGAAATTCTCTTCGACAACTACTTTCATTTTATTCGATTGCGCATAGAGTCCAAACTCTAGCAACGATATTGGTGACATTGTATTGTCTGCAAAATACATAATAATAATATCTGCTTTTTCAAGTGCATCAAGTTCCCAATCTACTTGTTCCTTAAAATGAATATTTTCTATAGTTTGTGACCAGCTGCTATCCCATTCATTTCTTCTTGGATTAAAAACAACAAATTGATCTTGCAGTAATTCTTCGCATTTTTTCTGCCAATCAACCGCTTTATCCATCTCTATAGAACCTGCTAAGAAAATGGTTTTTAAATCAATTTGCAAGGGAATTTCTTCTGGTGCTTTATAAATTTTCTTCATGACTATTTATTTCTTCCTTTTTCATTTGGATAAAATGTCTGTACAGCATCGCTCTGCCAAAAAACTTTCGTTTCAACATCCAAACAAGTCAATTTTCCGTAAAAACCAGCTCCAGTATCGATATTCCAAACATTACAGCCTTGCATCGGAATTTCGACATCATAATGAAGCGTTGGCGTGTGACCAATATAAATTTCATTAAAAAGCAGTAATCGTTTTGGATATGAAAGTGAATCTTTTTGAATTCTTTTATCCATTGTCAAAGCCATTTCCCACAACGTTCTATCCCACGAATAATTGGTTTTGTAATGTTCTTTTTTTGGACCATGCATCGATGAAAAACCAGCGTGGATGAACAAATTATTATTTTCGTCTACAAAGTAATCCTTCATTGAATTGAAAAAATCACGATGTTTTTGTTTTTGAGAAGAATCAATTCCCTCATAACTTTCTATAGTCGATTTTCCTCCGTGCAAAAACCAAATATCGTTTACAACATCATTCTCCAACCATTCCAGACACCAGGCATCATGATTTCCTTTTATAAAAATACATTCCTGTTTTTGAGATAAATCCATAAGAAAATCAATTAACTGTTTAGATTCGCTCCAACCGTCGACATAATCTCCTAGAAAAATAAATCGGTCATTTTCTGTATAATCAATTCTTTCCAATAACTGAATCAAAGCTTTTAATCCGCCATGAATGTCTCCAAAAACTAAGGTTCTTTTCATGATTTAAACTCGATATACTTTGCTGGAACTTCATCTGTCAACCAAACATTGTTTTCGGATAAATAAAATTTAAATCCGTCTCTATGCATGGCGCCGCTTCTAACGGTCAGAATCTGCGGAACTCCTCTTCTGCTTCCCACTTTGGTTGCGGTTTCTTTGTCTTTGGAAAGATGCACATGCTGACGGTTCATTTTTTTCAATCCTTCTTTTTGAATGTTTTCCATGAATTTTCCAACGGTTCCGTGATACAGATATTCTGAAGGTTCTGTTTCTGCTAAATTTAATTCAACCGAAATCGAATGTCCCTGACTTGCACGGATTTTAGATTTATCTTCGTTATAAGCGAACCGCTTTTTATCATTATTTTCTACTACGTAATCTAAAAGTTCGGCATCGAGACGATTCCCTTTTTTAGTACATTTTTCTATTAATTCATTGACATCTGCCCAACCGTTTTCATCTAATTTTAATCCGATTTTTTCTGGCGAATGTCTGAGCACCAAACTTAAAAACTTGCTGACGCTCTTTGCTATATTTTCATTCATGATTTACAGAAATTTTTAGTTTTTTATTCAATTCTGAATCTCGAAAGACAAGAGGCTTTTCAGCAGGAATCAATAATTTTTCCAATTCTCTTTTTTGAACAAATTCATATTGCTCTTTTACAAAATCAGAAATGTCTTCGATTAACAAAATATCTTCTTTGGAGTACGATCTTGTAAATTCATCTCGCAAACCGATCTGAATTGCCCTTCTTTCTAATTTTCCTCCGTAGGGATCGTGATCTGGATCCCACTGCAAACGCACTGAAGATGTTTTCACTTCTGTTTGCCATTCTTCATAACTCATGTTTAAATCTGCATTATAAGAAGAATAAACTGCGTTTTGAAGATATTTCTCAAATGCCTCTCTTTTTAGATGAATTGCCAAAACAACTTCTTGTCCTTCTTTAGTTCCCCATCCATTTCTGTACATCATCCAAAGAAAGTTAGGTTTAATCCACGTCATTCTATCAAGACTAAAAGCACCTCCAAAAAACTGATTTTTTACGGCAAATTCACCGATTTCTTTCCGATACGATTGATATACTATTATTTTTTCATCATCATACTGAGCCATTATATGATGACCTGATTTTGGCCATTCTTCTAATTGCTCGCTATATTTTTTTAATTCTATTTTCATTTTATTAGAACACAATAACGTGATTGTGTTTATTTTTTTAATTATTATTCTGTTGATCAAACGTTCCTACGGAACGTAAACTCAACCAAATCCACATTTTTTCTATCTATGAAATGTTCCGCTGGAACATTAACAAAAGGCTTTTGTAAATCTTGTAATTTTCATCATCGAAACAGACAAATATTACCTTTTCTATTTCATCTGATTTATCAAAATCTTTTACAGTTCTTACTGCAATTTCTGCTGCTTTATCTTTTGGAAAATGATAAATTCCAGTACTTATATTCGGGAAAGCAATAGATTTAATTCCTTTTTGAATGGCTAAATTCAAACTATTCGTATAGCAATCAGCTAATAACTTAGATTTTTCTTCTTTATCTCCATTCCAAACCGGACCGACTGTATGAATAACATATTTTGAAAGCAGATTTCCCGCCGTTGTTATAACCGCTTCACCAGTTTTACATCCTCCTTGCTTATTACGAATCTGGATACATTCCTCTAAAATTGATTTCCCTCCCTTTCTGTGAATCGCTCCGTCAACTCCGCCTCCACCCAATAAAGAAGTATTGGCTGCATTAACAATTGCATCAACTTCAATTTCTGTTATATCCGCTTTAAGAAGTTCAATTTCCATCTTTCAAAGTTTATCTCAATTCATCCCTAATCTCCATCAAAGCAAAACCTAAAAGATTCAAACCTTTCCATTTTTCAGGATTTAAAGCATCTGTATGATCGCTTGCCATTCCGATTCCCCAGATTGAATCTACGGGACTTGCTTCTACAATAATCCTGTCGTTTGTGCTTAACAGAAAAGTTTTCAAATCTTGATTTTGATCGAATTTGTGAAAGTTTCCTTCTTTTACAATTTCAAATCGGTTTTCCAACCAGATTGTATCATCGTAATTTCTCACTTTACGGCCTAATTTTTTGGCTTCAGCAGGTGAATTACATTTTATGATCTTTTCTAAAATCTCCTGATCTTTAAACAATTCTGCCTTTTTTGCCATCATCCAATGTTCGGCTGTTTTGTAAATCACACCTTCCACTTCAAAAGAACTTAACCACCATTGGCTGAAACAAGTTTTAGTAACCGTTCCGTCTTTGCTTGGCTGATGTCCCCAGAAAAACAAAAATTTACTTTCTGGAGCTATAGTATCTATATTGTATTTCATTTTGTTAGTGTTTTTGGTTTCAAGTTTAAAGTTTCAGGTTTTTCGCTCAACTTGAAACAGTTAACATTTTTTTCGTTTCAGATTTACGTTACACTGAGAACTTGAAACCTGAAACTTGAAACTTTTAAACTAATTGATCCAATCCAATTACCTTAACACTTTCACCTTCGAAATCTTTAAAAGAATTTGTGGTAAAAATTCCATCAAAGCAGTTTAAAACTTCAAACCCTTTATTGAAAATTCCGTGGCTTACTGCTAAGTATAATTTACCAGCGTTTTTCTTTTTCAATTCTTCTGCTAATCCTACGAAAGTTCCTCCTCCATCGCAGATATCATCAACGATTAAACAATCCATTCCCTGCAAATCATCATTGTAAACTTTGAAGCCAGATAGTTTTCCAGTTTTTACATCACGGCTTTTACTGCATTCTACCACCTCAACTCCGCCCAGAAACTCAGAAACTTTGTAGATTTTTTTCAAAGCGCCACCATCTGGAGAAATTAGTTTTACATCATTTCCGATATTTTCTAAAACTGCTTTTATAAAAGTATAATTCGGAATTACAGTGCTATTATTCAACAAAGCCGGAGTAACTTCAGAATGCGCATCAAAAACAAAAACTTTGTTCAATTGCATCGCATTTATAATATCAGCATACACTTTTACAGACAAAGGCTCACCAGGAATCATAACACGATCTTGTCTCGCAGCTGGAAAGTACGGAATAAAAAGATCGATAATCTTAACGTCCATTCTGCGTAACGCATCAACAGTAACGCATAACAATCCTAAATCGTTGAATGAATTTAATCGGTGTGTAATAGTCACTTTTCTATTTGGATCAAAATCTGGTGCAATTTTAATGTGAGGTTCACCTCCAGAAAATGTAAAACTTTGAAATTTGATTTCTTCCTGATTTTGAAATGGAGCGAATTTTGAGTCGAGATTTAGTATCATAGCTTTTTAGTTTGCGTTAATTTTACGCAAATGTAGAATTTAATTTTGAATAAACAATTTATTTTGTGTAAAAATTACGCAAACTTTATTTCGAAGTGAAATCCTTTTTGAATTAACTCATTATATTTCAACTTATTGAACTTAAAAAGTTTTGCTGGACGACCTGTTTTAATGGGTGAAAATTTTTCAGTTTCTTCTAAAATACCGTAACTGAGTATTTTTTTTCTGAAATTTCGACGGTCGATTTCTTTTTCTAAAATGGTGCAGTAAAGGTTTTCAAGATCTGAAAACAAAAATTCTTCGGGAAGCAAATCGAAACCAATTGGTTCATATGTTAATTTGGCTTTAAGTCTTTCTATTCCTTTTTTTAAGATTAAATTATGGTCAAAGGCCAAAGACGGAATCTCATCTATTTTAAACCATTGCACTCTTTCCGCATCTGTATCGGCTTTAATTTCTAAGTTTGAAGCATCGACTAAAGCATAATATGCGACCGAAATTACGCGGTTTCTAGAATCTCTATAAATATCATCTCCAAAAGTGTACAATTGTTCCATAAAAGTCAACTGTACATTTGTTTCTTCATGCAATTCGCGTATTACGGCATCGCTCAAAGATTCATCATTTTGAACCAAACCTCCTGGCAATGCCCAATATTTATCTGCCGAACCAAATTTCTGCTCAATCAACAGCACATATAAACCATTGTTTTTATATCCAAAAACAATCGCATCTACAGCAATCCTAATATTTTGTAATTTTTCCATAATCCTCAATCCTATCAAACAAATATAACGAATGAGGATCAACTTTGTAATCTATGCTTGCGCAATAAATTTACAAAGTTGATCCTCATTACTATTTTTATAAGCAGTGTTTTAGTTGACCGTTACACTTTTCTTTGGGCTAACAGTACAACTTCCACCGTCTTTTTTTAGCGTTACATCCGCTTTTACTTCAAAAGTTCCTGCGGCACTATAAGTATGCGATACAGCACCGGTCAAAGTATTTATGGTTTCTGTTTTTCCATCGCCAAAAGCCCATTTTACAGAAGTTACCGTATTGCTTCCACTGTATTGTATGGAGTAATTAATTATTTTCGAATTTGTTCCATCTGCCGAATGCTTTAATTCTGTTAATATTGAGTCTCCAAAACAATCTACAATTGCTTCATCGTCACTTTTACTGCAAGAAATAATGGCAAAAAACAACATAGGAAACATCAAAATAGGCATAATCTTTTTCATAATCGGAAATTTTTTAGTGGTTGTTTATCAAAATTACTCTTTTATGCTTTAAGAACAAATGATCAAAATCATAATCTATTTCCAAAAAACAGCTTTAACTCCTTCTCAATAATATCAAAAAACGACTTTACGTTATTATTTTTTGGCGCTAACAAATACACAAACTCTTCTGGAACATGAAAGCTATTCCAAACTAGCTGCAATTTATTTTCTTTAATATAATTTCTAGCGTTGCAATTCCAAGTGGCAGCAATTCCTTCATTTTTAGCTAAAAGTCTCAGCATTTCAGATTCTGAAGGGATAATGTAATTGGGTACCATCGAAGGTCTTTTTTTATTGAAGGCATGCAACCAGAATAATTTTATATGCGGAATTCTCGCATCGTGACTGTACCATTTTTGTGCATTGAGCCATTGTTCAATTTCGGTATAATTATCTGCTTTTAATCTTTGGCGGAACTCTGTTATATCTAAACTTGTTGGAGCAACTAAAATCAGTTTTATTTTTCCAACAATTTCATAAGTAGTATCAAAAGTGTCAAATCTTTTGGTTGTAATGGCAAAGTCAAGTTTTTTAGCATCTACCAAAGCAAAAAGTTCGTCGTTTTCTGCAAAAGTAAAATCGATTAAATCAAACTTTGAAATTAAAAGATTGCCAACACAGTCAAAAAGATGTTTTGAGATTCCAACAGAAATTAATCGATTAGCATCTTCTGCTTTAGCTCTGAAACTGGTTTCGACACTTTCTAGCCTGTCAAGAGCGTCTATAATCAAATTATTCAGTAACTTAGCGTATTCGGTTGGTTCAACACCTTTTGATTTCCGGTTAAATAATTTATTTCCAACGTGCGCCTCAAGCATTGAAATCTGCTGACTAACCGCAGGCTGACTCATAAATAATTCCTTCGCAGCCACTGAAAAATTACCGTTTTTGTAAACTGCCTTAAAAGTTCTGTACCATTCTAGATTTACCATGACATAAATTTATTTATAACAAACATAGTTTATTTTATTTTTACTGATATCACATTCGCCGTAAATTTGTTCAAAATTTAATATTTATGAAGAAAATAGCACTATTCGCAATAACTGCATTTACAGCTGTAGGCATTTCAGCTGAAGCTCAAAAATCAAACAAGAAGAGTATGAAAAAAGTATTATTTGTTGTAACCAGCAATGATAAACTGGGCAATACAGGAGAAAAAACAGGATTCTGGTCAGAAGAATTTGCTGCACCATATTATGAATTATTAGATCAGGGAGTAGAAATCGCAATCGCTTCTCCGCTTGGAGGCCAGCCGCCGATTGATCCAAAAAGTGCCGATCCAGCTTCGGCAACCGAAGACACAAAACGTTTTGACGCTGACAAGGTTTTACAAGAGAAATTAAAAAACACTTTAAAACTTTCGACAGTTAACCAAAAAGATTACGATGCTGTATTTTATCCAGGAGGCCACGGCCCACTTTGGGATTTGGTAGAAAACAGAAGTTCTATCGCCTTAATCGAATCATTTTATACGCACAATAAACCAGTAGCATTTGTATGTCACGCTCCTGCTGTTTTGAAAAATGTAAAAGTAAATGGAGAATATTTAGTAAAAGGCAAAAAAATAACCGGATTTACTAATGACGAAGAAGAAGCGGTCGGTTTAACTAAAGTAGTTCCGTTTTTATTGGAAGATGCTTTAGCTTCAAACGGCGGAATTTTTTCTAAAGGCCCAAACTGGCAACCTTATGCTGTTGAAGACGGACTTTTAATTACAGGTCAAAATCCAGCGTCATCAAAACTCGTAGCCGATAAATTATTAAAGAAATTGAAATAAAAGATGCTAAGATACTAAGTTGCTAAGGACTAAGTTTTCTTTTAGCAACTTAGACTTTATTAAATAATTAAAAGAATAAAATTAACCCGATGCTAAAAGACTCAGAACCTCAGAACCTCAGAACCTTAGCATCTTAGAACCTTAAAAAAAATATGTTAAACTTCGAATTATACAATCCGACAAACTTAGTTTTCGGGAAAGGACAAATTGAAAAACTTTCAACTTTAGTTCCAAAAAATGCAAAAATTCTTTTGGCTTACGGCGGTGGAAGCATTTTTAAAAATGGAATCTACGATCAGGTGATTGCTAACTTAAAAGGTTTTGAAATTGTAGAATTTGGCGGAATTGAACCAAATCCGAGATTTGAAACTCTAATGAAAGCGGTTGATGTGATCAAAGCAGAAAAAATCGACTTTATTTTGGCTGTTGGTGGCGGATCTGTAATTGATGGCGTTAAATTTATTTCGGCAGCTGTTAATTTTGAAGGAAATCCAATTGACATTCTTCAAAAAAGAATTTTAATTAAAGAAAATGCAATGCCATTCGGAACTGTTTTAACGCTACCTGCAACAGGAAGTGAAATGAATTCTGGATATGTGGTAACAATTGAGGCAACTCAGGAAAAATTATCTTCTGGCGGAAGCGCTTTGTTTCCGAAATTCTCTATTTGTGACCCGACTGTAATTTCTTCTTTACCAAAAAGACAAATCGAAAATGGTGTTGTAGATGCTTACACACACGTTATGGAGCAATATTTAACGTATCCGACCGATGCTTTTCTTCAGGATAGAATTGCCGAAGGAATTTTACAGACTTTAATTGAAGTTGGACCTGGCGTTGTACAAAACCCAACCGATTATACTTTGGCTTCCAATTTTATGTGGAGCTGTACAATGGCTTTAAACGGATTAATTCAAAAAGGTGTTCCAAGCGACTGGGCAACTCATATGATTGGTCACGAATTGACAGCACTTTACGAAATTGATCATGCTAGAACTTTGGCGATAATTGGGCCAAGTTTGTACCATGTAATGTTCGAAACTAAAAAAGCAAAATTAGCACAATACGGAAGAAGAATCTTCAACTTAACAGGTTCTGACGAAGAAGTAGCTAAAGAAGCCATCAACAAAACGGTTGAATTTTTCCATACAATGGGAATGGACACTAAACTTTCCCAATATACAGAAGACTATTCTAACACAGCAGATTTTATTGTAAAACGTTTCGACGAAAGAGGCTGGAAAGGTTTAGGAGAAAATCAATTGGTAACTTTAGACAAAGTAAAATCAATTGTTGAGCTTTCATATTAAATAAAAATTCCAAATTTTTTAAATCCCAAATTCCAAGGTTTTTTAAAATTTTGGAATTTGGGATTTAGAAATGGGAATTTAATAAAAAAGGCGTTCTTAACAAGTTTAGGAACGCCTTTTCAAAATACTAAAACAAAACTAACTAACTCAATTTTTTTTAAATTCATTAAAATTCTAATTTATAAACTATTATAACGGAAGGTGATTATTTTTTATTGTATCGCATTTTAAAAAAATATTTTACTCTTAAACTTCTTGAAAGTATTGCAATTAAAGAGCTCTTTCAAAATTTCTTAAAGCAGATTTTGCTTTATTAGCACATTATTAAGTACTTTTGTTTCAAATTAATAAAATAATGAGCGAAAAGTTAAAATTTGCAGTAATTGGAGGAGGAAGTTGGGCAACGGCAATTGCCAAAATGCTATGTGTGAATCTTTCAGAAATTGCGTGGTATATGCGTAATGAGTCTGCAATTGAACATCTTCAGAAATACAAACACAATCCGAACTATTTAAGTTCTGTTGAATTTGACACCAACAAACTTAAACTGACAAGCAATATAAACGAAGCGATAGAATATGCAGATTACATCATTTTTGCCATTCCATCAGCTTTCTTGGATGCCGAGTTAAAAAATATGACGGTTTCTTTATCAGATAAAATCATTTTTTCTGCTATTAAAGGAATTGTTCCCGAAACGAGTTTAATCGTCGGCGAGCATTTTCACATTCAATACGACATTCCATATTACAACATTGGAGTTATTACAGGACCTTGCCACGCAGAGGAAGTTGCCTTAGAAAGACTTTCTTACTTAACAATTGCGTGCGGTGATCCAGAAAAAGCTTGTACTGTAGCAAAATCGCTTTCAGGAAATTATATCAAAGCCAAAATTTCAGACGACATTATCGGAACTGAATATGCTGCGATGCTGAAAAACATTTACTCTATTGCTGCCGGAATTGCCCACGGTTTAGGTTATGGCGATAACTTCCAATCGGTTTTAATGAGTAATGCTATTCGCGAAATGAAGAAATTCATCAGAAAAGTGCATAAAATGAAACGTAACATTAACGATTCAGCTTATTTAGGCGATTTGCTGGTTACAGGATATTCTGTTTTCTCTAGAAATAGAATGTTCGGAAATATGATCGGTAAAGGATATACTGTAAAAAGTGCCATGATGGAAATGAGCATGGTTGCCGAAGGGTATTACGCAACAAAAAGTGCTTATAAACTAAATCAAGGCTACGGAGCAAAAACACCAATTATAGACGCTGTTTATGCTGTTTTATATGAAGGAAAAGACGCCAAAACGGTTTTCAAGAAATTGACTGAGTCTTTGGATTAGATTTAGTTAAAAGATGCAAGAAACAAGAGAAAAGACTATATATTCCACTTAAATAGAATAAACAAGAAAGAGCCAAGACTGAAATTCAGCTTGGCTCTTTTTTTATCTGCATTAGAAAAAACTCTTGTCTCTTGCTTCTTGTCTCTTTTTACTACTTCACCATAATCCCTTCAACAAACAAAATCGGCACTTCTTCCGTATTGTTTTCGTCAAGCGAATTGGCTTTAAAAATAAACTTCTTATCATACAAAGTATTTCCGATGAAGAAAGTCACCATAAACTCGTTATTAAGCGCTAAAAGGCTCTTTTCTACCAATTCTATCTTTACAACAGAAACCGAAGGAACCTCAACAAATGCATGACGCAAGATCGATGTTTTTTTCATTTCGCCATCAATAGTTCCAAATGCTTTTGAAACGACCATAACGCTGTCTAAGTTAAAATCACTATCATTTACTAAATAAGCGTACCACACTTTTTCCATAAAATCGTCACTCCATTCCTGCACTGCGGCAAGAAACACGTTTTCTACTTCTGGAATTATTATATCTTTTTTCATATGAGTCAAAAGTTTTAAAGTCGAAAGTCGAAAGTCAAAAGCCATTACTCTGAGACTTTTGACTTTCGACTTTACAACTTTATGACTTAAATTATATATTTGCTTTAAACTGCTCTAAGAAACGAACATCATTTTCGTAGAACATACGAATATCGCCAATTTGGTATAAAAGCATCGCAATACGCTCTACTCCCATTCCGAACGCAAATCCGTTGTATTCATCTGGATTGATATCACAGTTTTTCAAAACGTTTGGATCTACCATTCCGCAACCTCCAATTTCTAACCAACCTGTTCCTTTTGTGATACGGTAATCCGTTTCTGTTTTTAGACCCCAATAAATATCAATTTCGGCACTTGGCTCTGTAAATGGGAAATAAGACGGACGAAGACGAATCTTAGATTTTCCGAACATTTCTTTAGTGAAATAAAGCAATGTCTGTTTCAAATCGGCAAAAGACACATCTTTGTCAATGTACAATCCTTCCACTTGATGGAAAATACAGTGCGAACGAGATGAAATAGCCTCATTACGGAAAACGCGTCCTGGAGAAATCGTACGAATTGGCGGTTTATGATTTTCCATATAACGCACCTGAACAGATGATGTATGCGTACGCAACAACACATCAGGATTAGTCTGAATGAAAAACGTATCCTGCATATCACGCGCTGGGTGATATTCTGGTAGGTTTAATGCTGTAAAGTTATGCCAGTCGTCTTCGATTTCTGGACCTTCAGAAACGTTGAATCCGATATTAGCAAAAATATCTATAATCTGATTTTTAACGATAGAAATTGGGTGGCGCGAACCAATAATTACTGGTTCTGCAGCACGCGTTAAATCTCCAAAAACTCCTTTAGACTCTTCTTTGCTTTCAAGCTCTTCCTGAATTTGCTTTACTTTTTCTTCAGCAACCGCTTTTAAAGTATTGATTACTTGTCCAAAATCTTTTTTCTGGTCGTTTGGAATATTTTTAAATTCAGTAAAAAGTTCTTTCAGCAAACCTTTACTTCCTAAATATTTAATACGGAATTGTTCTAACGATTCTTTATTTTTCTCATTAAAGGCTTTAGCTTCCTCTATGTGCTGTTTTATCTTATCTATCATTTTCCTTCGATAATTGAGAGTACAAATTTAGTGTTTTTAGTTGAAACTGTGCGGTCTCAGTCGCAGTTTTAGGTTTTCTGTAAATTATTTTATCAGATTTAACTTTTCTTCAACTTGTTTAATCTTTAGATGCCAATAATCTAAACCTTCCTGATTGGTTACTATTTCCTTTTTGTAGTTAGGAGAAATACTGCTTAATTTATGCCAGTTCTTATTTAAATCGCGTTCTTTTTCCTGTTTTGTAGAAGGTTCAATTCTGGTACGCCAAAAATCCATATTTTTAAGATAGGTCTTTTTTATGCCTTCAAAATACTCAATTAATTTTTCTTTTGAATTTGGAATATACCCTGGTCCGCTGCAACCGCAAGAATGAAATGTAAGGCCAACAGAAAATAAACTTTTAATATGTTCCCACTTTTTGACATCGTCTTTTTTAGGCGATTCAAAATCTAGTCCCATATTAGCCATGAACTCCCCACATTGAGGACATTTGGCTTCAAAAACCGATGCTTCTCCTTTTTTTATATCCACCATCAGTCTTCTTTTAAATGTCTTTCGACAATTAAAACAAGCATAATGAGGTTTATAAGATGTCATTGCGTATCTGCACATATTTTTTCAAGTTTTCAGTCGCGGTTTTCAGTCTCAGTACTGCAAACTGCGACTGCGACTAAAAATTAAGAAAAACTATTCAATAAGTTTTCTTTCTAAAAAATAACTCACAATCGCTTCTTTCATTAAAACCGATTGTTCTCCTGCTTTTAACGATGGCAACTGTTCTTTTATTTTGTAGTGTGGCCAGCCTTCTTCATCAAAATATTCGAATTCGTAAAATCCATATGGTTCTAATAGCCGGCAAATGGCAATGTGCATTAAGTTCAGTTTTTCATCTTTCTTATATTCGCGATGCACTTTTCCGTATTCCTGAACTCCAATTAGGTAAATTATGGCATCCAAATCTAAATCTTCGCCTTGCGAAAACTGATTGGAAAGTATATCGACGAGCTTTTCCCATCGCTCTTTTAATTGTGTATCTCTAGACATTTAATTTATGATTTTTGATTGTAGATTTTAGATTGCTGATTAAAAATCAACTCTGAGGGGCAGAATCGCAATCTAAACTCTAAATTTTGATTTGCAAAGATACAGAGTTCAAATTTCAATCATACCAAAAATAAAAAATATAGGATTTTAAAATAATAATACAGGAAGTCTTATTGTTTATTGATATTCGATAACCGTTTTTGAAATCACAAAATTATTTGCCTTTGCAATCTTTTTTATTTCAATTGGAAAATCATCAGCATTATATGTTATTTCAAAATTATAATAAACAGGAGTTTCAGTTGTAACAGGATAATAATATTCTTTTGACGTAACATTATTATTATATATTCCGTCAAAGCCTTCGGTCTCAAAAACAAGTCGATAATATTTATTCATAAATTTCATCGGGTTGTTTTTATTATCATAAAAATATTTGCTTTTAGAAATTGTTTCAGGGCCAAATAAAGATGATTTCTCTGTAATTTCCGTAGCATTTTTATTTTGATCGAAAGAATATATTGATTGTTTCTGAACTATAAAATTTCCATCCGTTAAATAGCCCGATTTTTGTAAATTAAGAATTCCATTTTTATACCAATACTCAGTTCTTTCATCTTGATTTACTCCTGATAAAGTATATTCTAAAAGATCTCCATTATAATTAAATGTTGTAAAACCACTTGCAATTTCATTTTCAAAATAATTTACCTTACTGATTTTATCTCCGTTATATAGAAATTCGGATCTGTTTTTACCCGAAGTGACACTTTTTAAAACATTATTTTCGTATGAAAAATTTAATATTTGTGTTTCAGAATTGTTCGAAAAATAAATGGTTTCAGTTATTTTTTTTATCAGAATTAATTTTGGATCAACTGTATTATCTTTGTCCCCGTTGTCGTTTGAACAAGATGTAAATAATATAACAGCTAAAATTTTGATTAACAGGTTTTTTCTCATTGCGGTGTTTTTTACAAAAATAGAAATATAATTCTTTTCATAACCTTACCATGAGTTTTTTTGATATTATCGTTGCCGCGCTTTTAGGATACAGTTTGTATAAAGGCATTAAAAATGGACTTTTTGTAGAAGTTGCTTCTTTTATTTCCCTGTTGTTGGGAATTTATCTTGCCATTAAATTTTCCTCTTTAATGACAGAATGGATTTCAAAACATGTTTCTTGGAATCCAACCAATATTCAAATTACGGCTTTTATCCTGACTTTTATTCTGGTCGTTATTGGAGTTTATTTCTTAGCAAAAATATTAACTGGAATTGCCGATTTTGCCATGTTAGGCTGGATGAATAAACTTGGCGGTGGTTTTTTCAGAGTTTTAAAAACCATTTTAATTCTGAGTATTTTTATTGCTCTGTTTGAGAAAATCAATTTCAATAATACTTTTGCAAAAAAAGAAACTTTAGATAATTATATTTTTTATAATCCGGTTAAAAAAGTTGCTGCTTTTGTTTATCCTTCTATTGAAGAATGGTACGAAACTTTTAAAAAGGAACATTCCGAGAAACCTGAAGACGAAAAAGAACAGACAGAAAAATAATAATCGCATCGCTTATAATTAAACCGTCCGAATGTAAAGAGCTCCAGCGGAGCGACATATTGAATTGTAAATAATTTATATGTCGCTCCGCTGGAGCTTTATATTGTAAATGTTTATTTTATTCTATAAATATTTCGCTTCTCCGAAGCTTACTCACCTATAAAATCAAATATTATTTTTTAAAAATTGATTTCTTTCTTTTCTCCCTTTTTCAAAACAATCTCTTGTTTTTTATCGCCAAAAATCAAAGTTGTTTTTCCTCCACTTTTAGAAGAAACAAGTATTTTTTCTAGCTTCTTATTATTCCAACTCATTTCAATTTCAAATCCTCCTCTTGCACAAATTCCTTTTACAGAACCTTCTGCCCAAGCGTCGGGCAAAGCAGGCAATAATCGAATTTCATTTTCATCAGATTGAAGTAACATTTCAGCTATAGCTGCTGCACCCCCAAAATTACCGTCAATTTGAAATGGCGGATGTGCGTCAAATAAGTTCGGGTACGTTCCTCCTCCTCTTCTTGGTTTGTCTGTTTTCTTTCCGTCAGGATCTACGTAGCGAAGCAATTCTCGATACATTTTATAAGCACGATTTCCGTCCCAAAGTCGTGCCCAAAGATTGATTCTCCATCCTTTTGACCAACCTGTGGTTTCGTCTCCTTTTATTTCTAATGTTTTCTTTGAAGCTTCGGCTAAATCTGGAGTTTTTAAAGGCGTAATATGATCGCCAGGGAAAAGTCCGAATAAGTGTGATTGATGACGATGTTTTGGTTCATTATCATCCCAATCAAAATACCATTCCTGAAGATTTCCTTTTTTTCCAATTTGATATGGATGCAGTTTTGAAAGCGCTGTTTCTAGTTCTTTTCTGAAACCAGCATCCGTATTTAGTACTTTTGAAGCTCTTATGGTTTTATCAAAACATTCACGAATCATAGCTAAATCTGCAGTTCCGCCATAAAACGTTGCTCCAACAAAACCATCTGCCAGTTTATATTGGTTTTCTGGCGAAGTCGATGGCGAAGTGATTAAGTTTCCGTTTTTATCGGCAACCAACCAACCTAAACAAAATTCGGCCGCGCCTTTCATTAACGGATAACCTTCTTTTTTCAAATAATTCAAATCTTGACTAAAAATATAATGTTCCCAAATATGAGTACTCAACCAGGCTTGCGCCATTGGCCAGCACGCCCACATGGGTTCCTCTTTTCCAAACTGTCCAACCGGATTGGTCATTGCCCAAATATCGGAATTATGAGCCGCCGCCCAGCCTTTATCTACTCCATAAAAAGTCTTCGCCGTAACTTTTCCTGTTACCGAAAGATTTTTAATGAAACTCAAAAGTGGCGAATGCATTTCGGAAAGATTGGTGTTTTCTGCCAGCCAATAATTTTCTTCCAAGTTAATATTCATCGTATAATTACTGCTCCAAGGCGGATTGACATACGGATTCCAAAGTCCTTGTAAATTGGCCGGAACACCCAAAGTTCTTGAAGAACTGATTAATAAATATCGTCCGAAATTGAAATATAGAATTTCTAGGTTTTTATCTTCTTTTCCGTCAGCGTACCGCAATAAACGTTCGTCCGTTGGCAAATCTGGAGCGGTTGTTTTTCCTAAATCTAAATTGACGCGATTGAAGAATTTTTGGTAATCGGCAATATGATTTTCTTTTAATTTATCGAATGCTTTTGCGTAAGCATTATTCAGGTTTTGCAAAGCGATCGATACATCGTCTAAACCTTCTGATGCTGGATTTTTGTCAAAACCGTTAAAACTTGTTGCTACAGAAACAAAGATTATCGCTTCGGTTGCATCTGTTAAAGTCAATGATTCTCTTGAACTCGTAATCTTCCCATCTGTCTTTTTGATTTGAACTAAACCTGTAAATCTTGTTCCTCTTTCTTTTAAACTCAGATATTTTTGAGGAACGTTATATCCTGCATTTTCATGAATTGGCGCAGAACCTCTCAATACCAAAATATTATTTCTAACTTCGACATTTGACTGTAAAAGGCTTTTTAAATTAATGTCAAAATTCAAAGCTCCTTTTTGATCGGCTGTCAATTTGATAATCATTATTTTATCTGGAGCCGATACGAAATATTCTCGCGTATATTTTATGCCCGCCATTTCGTAACTTACTTTTGAAATAGCATTTGAAAGATCTAATTCGCGATGATAATTTACCGCTTTTCCTTTCTCTGAATTATTGATTTCTAATGTTCCTAAAGGCGTATAAGATTCGGAGTTTTTTCCCTGGACTTTTTTATTGAGTTCTTCTGCTAGTTTATAATCCTCTTTGTTTAAAGCTTCACGAATGGCTGGAATATTTTTGTACGCTTCTGGGCTCATATTCGCATTTACAGGTTCGCCCGACCAAAGCGTAATATCATTCAGATAAATTTTATCAGAATTAGCGCCTCCAAAAACAGTTGCTCCCATTTTTCCGTTTCCTAAAACTAAGCATTCTTCAAAGAATTCTGCGGGCTGTTTGTACCACAAAACATTTTTGGATTGCGCGGAAATGTTTGTGTAACAAAACGTGAGAAGTAAGATGAGAAATGTTTTTTTTATCATATTTGGTTATCTTATCCTAACAGGTTTCCAAAACCTGTTAGGTATTTATTGAATTCTAAAACTAATAAAAATCTATGTGATACCTAACAGGTTTTGGAAACCTGTTAGGATAAAAACCTATAATCAATCAGATGTTCCTACGGAACATTATTATGGGACGCTTATTTTTTCATCAACGGATTTCATCCGTTGCTACCGATGAAACGTTCCTAATGGAACATTAATTTTTGTCTTTTATTTATCTCTTAAGAATGGCTAATCGCTAATTACTAAAAACTAGTAACTTACTTACTCACTCTATATTTCTCATTTGCCGTAATCATTTCCCAATTATCGGTTCTGAATGGCGACGCTGGAAATTTTTCTTTATTGAAAAGATTAATTGCTGTATCGTCATCTGCCCAACCGTAATGAACTGCTACAGGATTTTGAACTTTATCACTCGAAACAATGATTTTATTGTCTTTGATTATCGCTTTCGCGGAATGAAAAACTTTGTCTGAACCTGCAATTTCGAAACCTTTTAATTCATCGTTATTTGGCGTTGATAGTCCGCTACCGATGTTGTCGAAAATAAGAATAATTTCGTTTCCTTTTATTGTTTGAGATTTATAAGTTGGGCCGCTGTGAACTTGTTTTTTGCCGTAAAGATTATTCATCGCAATTGCCGCCAAACGTAATCCGATATCTTGTTTGTTGGTTGGGTGAATGTCTTTGGCATTTCCTATATCGGTTGTAACGGCCATTCCTGTGTTTGGTAATTTTAAGGTTTCAGATTGTGCTTCACGAAGTTCTGCCCAACGGCTTCCTTTTTGACTATTTCCTCCAAACTCATCAAAAGTCGACAACTGAACAAAGTAAAAAGGGAAATTTCCTTGTTTGAATTTCGTTCTCCAATCGTTAATCATTAAAGGAAATGATTTTTTGTACTCTGCCGCTCTCCAAACATTCGCTTCGCCTTGATACCATAAAACGCCTTGCATTGCATAAGGAACCAACGGATTTACCATCGCATTGTACAATAATGACGGATAACTGTTTGGCGAAACTTCGATTCTCACTTTTACAACGTTGAATTTCCAAAGTCCTTCTAACGGTAAATTTGAATCTTTAAAATCGATTTTTAAATCGGCTGAATCCCCGTAGATTCCGCCACCGCCGCTGTAATCTGTAATTCTTACTGCAATTACATTTGTTCCTTCTTTTAAGACATTAGCTGGAATTTTGTAAGCTCTTTTGGCATCCCAAAGATTGTTTGTTCCAATTTGAACGCCGTTTATAAATGTCTGATCTTCGTCATCGACTTTTGCTAAATGTAAAGTGGCTTCCTTTTTAGCTTGCTCTGCTGTTAAAACAATCGTTTTTCTCATCCAAACAATTCCATCAATGTTTCCGATTTGTTGGTTTTCCCAAAGTGATGGCACTTTTATTTCAGGCCAGTTTTTGTCTTGAAAATTTGGGTTTTTAAATTGATCTTCGTTTTCCATCGAAACATCAAAACCTTGCACTTTTTTCAGATTGTCTAAAACTGACTTTTTATACGTTTCAAAAATCGCATTGATATCTACAGTTGGAACATCGGCAATCATGGCTTTAAAATCGGGACTGTTTTCGAAAGCTTCACGGCTTGTCCAGGTTTCCACATTGGTTCCGCCCCAAGAAGTATTGATGATTCCGATTGGAATTTTTAACTCTGAATATAATTTTCTAGCGAAATAATAGCCAACTGCAGTAAAGTTGCCTACATTTTCTTTGTTGGCTTCTTCCCATTTTCCTTGTTTTAAATCATCTTTTGGAGTACCGCTTAAATCTTGGGCAACACCAAAATGACGAATCATTGGATAGTCTGCACTACTGATTTCTTTTTCAGAATTCATCGTTTTAAAAACCTGAAATTCCATATTCGATTGTCCGCTGCAAATCCAAACTTCGCCAACCAAAACATTTTTGATTGTGATTTTATTTTTTCCGATAATGATCAATTCGAATGGTCCACCGGCCTTTTCAGCACTTAAATTTACCGTCCATTTTCCGTTTTTATCGGCTATTGTTTTCTTAATTTGTTTGTTGAAATGAACTTCTACAGTTTCATTTGCATCCGCAAAACCCCAAATCGGAATTTGTTTGTTTCTTTGGAGCACCATTCCGTCAGAGAATATTAAAGACATTCTCACATTAGCATTCGCTAAAACACTAATTAACAGAAAAATAAACATTATACTCTTTTTCATTTTTTCTAATTTAATTATTTTTAAACGATATAAGTGGCATAAGTAAACTTAAGATCATTTTAAAACAATGACTTAAAATTTCTTATATCAACAACATGTTTTGACTACTCTTTTTTACTTTAATCCGTCTTATAATGCTTAAAACTTATGTTTCATTTGGTTTGGTTTAAGTTAAGCGTAAGTTTTTAAAATCAACGCCAGCTTTTTATGGGCTGGCGTTGATCAAGTGGTTATTTGTAGTAAAAAAATATTTATTTAACAGTTACCTGAATTTCTTTTTTGATGTCTCTCGAAGAAGTTCCAAGTTTAATAGTGTATTTTCCTGGCTCAACAGTCCATTTTTTAGAAGCAACATCGTAGTAAGCCAATTCTTTAACAGGTACTTTGATCGTCACTTTTTCTGAACTTCCAGCTTTTACATCTGCTTTTTTGAATCCTTTTAATTCCTGAGCTGCACGTGTAATTTTAGAATCAGATTTTGAAGTATATAACTGAACTACTTCTTTTCCGTCTACTTTTCCTGTGTTTTTAACGTCTACAGTTACCTCGATTACATCAGTTTGAGCATATGAATCTTTATTTGCTTTTGCATTATCAAGCGTGAAAGTTGTGTATGATAATCCGTAACCGAAAGGATATAATGGTGCCACATTTTTAGTATCAAACCAGCGGTATCCAATTAAAAGTCCTTCTGCATAATTTACGGTTTTGTCTCCAGGGAAACTGTTTGTGGCATGCGCAGGAGAATCTTTTAGAGCAACTGGCATTGTCCAAGGCAATTTTCCTGACGGATTTACTTTTCCTAAAATAACATCTGCCAAAGCGTTTCCTCCTTCAGATCCGTTGAACCAACTCCAAACTAAAGCAGAAGTTTTTTTGCTTACTTCATTAATATCAAATGGAGCTCCAGCAACCATTACTACAATAGTTTTTGGATTAACAGCCAATACTTTTTTGATTAATTCTTCTTGTCCAAAAGGCAAATGCAAATCTCTTCTATCTGAAGCTTCTGTTTCGTAATCACGGTTTGAACCTGCAAAAATAATTGCAACATCAGAGCTTTTAGCTGCATCAACAGCTTCTTGAACTTTTACTGGATCTAGTTCATCAATTGTAACTGGACCATTCGCAGTAATATTTCCTAAATTTCCTCTGTTCTTTTTATCGTAACGCTCTAAATATCCTTCTGCGTAATTGATTTTGATTGAAGAAGGAAGTCTGTTTTTAAGACCTTCAAGAGGTGTAACTTCTCTTTTTGTTTTCACTCCAGCACCAAATCCGCCAAGAGCGTTTTTCTTTGTAGCGTTGTTTCCGATTACCGCAATAGATTTAACTCCGTCTAATTTTAGAGGCAACGCATTATTCTCGTTTTTCAATAATACAATTGCTTCTGCAGCAATTTTATACGCATCTTGGTAATGTGCTTCGGTTGCTATGCTTCCTTTTGCACGCTCGCCTCCACCCATTGCTTTCACTTGGAATAAAACTCTTAAAATACGTTTTACATGAAGATCAATTTCTTTTTCTGAAACCTCTCCAGATTTAACCGCTGCAATTAATTTATCGGCTAAGAAAAATTCATTGAAAGGTTTTGGTGTTCCCATTTCGATATCTAAACCGCTTTTCAGCGATTTTGCTGTAGAATGCACCGCAGCCCAATCTGAAACTACTACACCTTTGAATCCCCATTCATCACGAAGGATTTTATTCAGCATATAATCGTTTTCACATAAATATTCGCCTCTGAATTTGTTGTAAGCGCCCATAATACTATACGCTTTTGCTTCTTTTACAGAAGCTTCAAAAGCTGGAAGATAAATTTCGCGAAGTGTACGCTCGTCAATTTGTACATCGACAAAATCACGATTCGTTTCCTGATTGTTCGCTGCGTAATGTTTTACACAAGCCATTACATCTTTTTCTTGTAAACCAACAATCAAAGGCACGGTGATTTTTTTATTCAAAAACGGATCTTCAGACATATATTCGTAAGTTCTTCCTCCAAGCGGTGTTCTTACCATATTGATCGCTGGCGAAAGTAACATGTCTTTATCTCTTGCACGTAATTCTTCTCCTAAACTGGTTCCAAAAGTATGTGCCATTTCTGCGTTCCAAGTTGCAGCCAAAGCGCCACCAGCTGGATAATAAGTTGCAAAATCGTTTGTCCATCCTGCCGGAGCCCAATTGTCTCTTGAAATTTCCTCACGAACACCCAACGGACCATCAGCCATTTTTAATTCTGGAATTCCTAAACGTTTTACGCCTGCGTTAGCAAACATACTGTTCCCGTGAAGCATTCCCACTTTTTCTTCTAATGTCATTTGCGAAATCAGTTTGTCGATTTCGGCGTCATGATCTGTGCTTATTTCTTTTCCGACGTATTCTTCGGTCTGTGTCGAATTTGGAGCTGAAGTCTGTGCATCATTTTTACAAGAAGTAAAGAATGCAAAAACCAAGGCTGATGAAAGGAATATCATTTTGTTTTTCATAGATAGTTAGGTGTTTTTGAATTTAAAGATTTTGATTCCTCACACATAGCCTTCAAATCCAGTTAATAATTATATTATTTGTGGTTTTATTGTTTGATCAAATTAAGAAAAAAAACATCATTTTCGTTGATTTTGAATTCTTTGCTGAAAGTTCCTTTTCCGTCAATTGTGATTTTTTCTGTCGAAATCGGCGCGCCGTTATTTTTCTTTTTTATTGAATTGACTTGCTCACGTGTTAGCTGACTTGGTTTATTCATTGCTAAATAATCCGCGTAAGCGTCGTTTACTTTATAACCCACTTTGTAAATCTCCAATACATATTTACCTTTTTGCATTCCGTCAATTTCAACTTTCACTTTTCCTTTTTCTTTTGATGGAAGATCTTTAACATAATACGTCTGATTCAGTTCTTTATCGCCAGGATGTGTATTCGTAAAATCCCACAACAAAACCTGAACATCTCCTTTCGCATTTTTAGAAGTCCAAGAAGCTTTATCAGAATTTTGAAGTTCCGTTTCTCCCAATTTATTCATTAAATAATAAGAGAAATAAGCTGGTTTTTTAATTCCTTGCGTATTCAATAATCCAAAACCGCCGTGAAAAGGAGTAAATCTTGGCCCTGCTTCTTCAAAAATATCGGTAAAAACCCAATACGACATCGAGTTTGCGGCATTGCCAACTTGTTTTATTTTCTGCAAAATATAAGCTGCTGAATAATAACTGTCGTGAATTGGATCTGCTGGTGTATAAGACGTGCTCCATTCTGTATAATGCAATTCCAGATTTGGTTTAGCCGACTCCGTAATCAATTTTCTTGAATGAATAATTTCGCCGCTTACACTCCATTCATCCTGATTTAATATCGTTCCCGAAGTTCCGAATTCATCCAAATATCCGTGTTTTACTCCATAAGTATGAGTCGAAACAAAATCGATTGGAACATTATTCTTCTCACAAAAATCAATAGTTTCTGAAACCCAAGCAGAACCTGCTGTTGCTGGTCCGCCGACTTTGTAAGCTGGATTTACTGCTTTTACACCGCGAGCTGCATAATCGTATAATTTATAATATTCTTCTTGTGTGCTGCTCCAAAATCCTGGCGATAAATTCGGTTCGTTCCACACTTCAAAATACCACGTTTTTACTTCTTCGTCTCCGTAACGTTCTTTAAAATGCTGGGTTAAATTTCTAATTAAATCTTCCCATTTTTTATAATCTTTTGGAGGTGTTACGTTCCCTTTCCACCAAAAAATAGTTTCTTTTCCGCTTGCTAATGCATTTGGCATAAAACCTAATTCAACAAACGGTTTCATTTTCAGACTTACAATAAAATCGAACAAAACATCCACATATTGGTAGTTGTATTCTGGATTTCCTTTTTCGTCTTCACGATAAACAGCCATATCATCTGTCAATAAACCATGAAAACGAATGTATTTAAAATCGCATTCTTTTTTTACCATTGCCAATTGCTGCTGCCAATCTGCACGAAGACCTTCGTTTGCTCTTCCCGCACCGATGCATTCTTTGAACATGGTATTTAATTTTCCTGCTTCTTTTTTATAATCAACTTTTATCGTTCGATTTTGTGCCATCAAATGGACTGAACTAAATAAAACTGCTGCTATTAAAAGTTTTTTCATTTGAAAATGGTTTTGTTTATTTTTTGCCACTGCCGATAGCTATCGGGATAGTAGGATTCTTTTCTTTTTTTTTCCTCTCGCAGATTTAGCAGATCAAGCAGATTTTTTTACTTTTTTAAACTATAAAAAAAATATGCCACAGATTAAAAGGATTAAAAAGATTAAATCTGTACAATCTGCCAAATCTGCGAGAGGAAAAAAAAGAAAAAAAATCCTTTTTAATCCTTTTAATCTGTGGCCAAATATTTTATTTTCTATTATATGTTAGACGCACTAAAGTGAGTCTCTACAAAAATCTTTGTGGATTATAATTTTTTAAAACGAACCGCTCCACCGCCGGCACCGCCTAATTTCAATTGCAATTTATCTGAAGCTTTTACCGTCTTCTTAGAAATTGCTACTGCTTCTGGATTGTGTTTTTGATCTGTTCCTTCTGCATCTACATAAATTTGTGCTTCGTAAGTCGCGTTTGGATCTAAGAATGATAATGAAACTTCTACATTTCTTGGTTTTTCATTTGTTAAAGCTCCTAAATACCAATCAGCGCTATTTCTATCTTTTCTTGCAGTTGTAATGTATTCGCCAATTTTTCCTTCTAAGATTTTAGTGTCTTCCCAATCTGTCGGAACATCTTTTAAGAATTGCAACGCTGGTTTTCCTTCGTAGTTTTCAGGAAGATCAGCTAACATTTGAATTGGAGAATAAATCGTAACGTACAATGCCAATTGCTGACCCACAGTTCCCTGAATTCTTTTTCCTGGATAGCCTTGTTTTACCTCAACATCGAAAATTCCAGGTGTAAAATCCATCGGACCAGAAAGTAATCTTGTAAACGGAATAATCGTTAAGTGATTTGGCGGATTTCCTTCGCTCCAAGCGTTATATTCTTGTCCACGTGCTGCTTCTCTCGAAACCATGTTTGGATATGTTCTTCTTTCTCCAGTATCTTTAATCGATTCGTGGTATAAAACCGCTAAGTCATATTGCGCCGCTTTTTCTAAAATGTATCTGAAATAATTTACTCCAAACTGCCCAAAGTGCATTTGTTTCATATTCAATTTAGAACCAACGTGACCAATTTTCACGGTGTGAATTCCAAGTTTTTTATATAAAGCGAAACCTTCGTCAACTTCTTTTAAGTAGTTAATTAAGTTTGAACCTGTTTCGTGGTAACCGATTAATTCGATGTTCTTTTTCTTTCCGTATTCAACCACTTTTTCTAAGTCGAAATTGTCGGCACTTTTCGTGAAGCTAAACATGTGCATACGGTTTTCATACCAAGCTGGTGTCCAACCTTTGTTCCATCCTTCAATTAATAAATGGTGGAAACCTTCTTTTGCTGTAAAATCGATATATTCTTCTGCGTGTTTTGTTGTTGCTCCTTGTTTGTCACTTTCCCAGAAAGTATATTTTCCGATATGCATTCCCCACCAAATTCCTAAATATTTATAAGGTTTGAAATAGCTATTTGTATTTTTTAATTTATTTGGTTCGTTCAAGTTTAAAACCAAATAAGAAGTAATCAATTCACCTGCATTTTCTCCAATCTGAATCGTTCTCCAAGAAGAAGTAAATGAATCTTTTACACGAACTTTAATTCCATCAGCCCAAGGCACCAAATCCGATTTTAATTCTGTTCCTTTTGTGTTTACCAAAGTCATGCTTGCAAAATCGTATAAGTTTGCTTCGTGGAAACTTAATGCTAATCCGCTTTTGCTTTCGATTGTCAGTGGAGTCAAAACAGTATCTAAAGTGCTTACCGGCGCATCTTTAAATAAATATTCGTCACGGTCTGGTCGGTTTGCAGGAATCCACCAAGCTTTTCCATCTTCTTTTAAGTTGAAAGTCGTTTTTTCATCCATGATGAAAATA
This sequence comes from Flavobacterium tistrianum, assembly GCF_003254545.1. Taxonomy (GTDB): domain Bacteria; phylum Bacteroidota; class Bacteroidia; order Flavobacteriales; family Flavobacteriaceae; genus Flavobacterium; species Flavobacterium tistrianum. Next base: position 38,149 of record NZ_QJRH01000067.1, on the reverse strand, counting down.
CTGTCTTTTACATTTTGTTTTGGATAAACGTATCTAAATGCTACTCCATCGTTAAAAGCACGAAACTGAATCTGTAATTTTCTTTTGTTTCCTGTTTTTTGCTGTAAATCGACTACCAATTGATTGTAGTGATTTCTGATGTTTTTCTTTTCTCCCCAAACTTGTTCCCAAGTTTCGTCAAAAGTCGAAGTCTTCGCTCCTTTTATTTCAAAGTTTGAACTTAAATCTTCATTTCCTTTCAATACAAATCCCATATCAGACGGAGAAATTACTTCAGTCTTTCCGTGAGAAACGGCATATTTTGGAGCATTTTTTACCAGCTCAAATTTGATTTTATTTTGTCCGTTTGGCGATGCCAGTTCGTAAGCGTTATTCGTTTTTTGACTGTAGCCAACTGCTATCGAAAACAGTACGGCCGGGAGAATTAGATAGTTTTTCATGTTTTTTGGTATTATATTTTATTTGCCACAGATTAAAAGGATTAAAAAGGATTTTTCTTTATGATTTTTTCACACAGATTCTACAGATTTTTGCAGATTTATTCTAATCTTTTTAATCCTTTCAATCTGTGGCTATATTTTTTCGCCACGAATTACACAAATTAACACCAATTGAATTCGTGGAAATTCGTGCAATTAGCGGAAGACTTATTTTATTTTGCCCACTCCGTTTTAAAAGTGGTTTTTCCATTCAATGGATTTGCTGTTACGTCGAAATTGTTTCCGCTTTTGTTCACTTTTATTTCCTGAACAGCATCACCTTCTGGTAAAAATACTTTGGCTGTTGCTGAAGTGGTTTTATCGCTTGCAAATACTTTTAATGTCAATTTGCTCCAATCCATATCTTTAGTTGATTGTGCTAAACCAATGTGCGGAATTGCAGTTCCGTCTTTTACTAAAACTACGATTGGCACTTCACCTGCTTTGATTTTATGCCACCCAGATTGGTACACTTTTTTAGTTTGATAATCGATCCAAGTTCCTTCTGGAAGGTAAACGTCTCTTTCTTCAACTTCTTCAAAAAGTGGTGCAACCAACATACTTGAACCAAATAAATACTCATTATCCACTAACCAAGCTCCCGGATCATTTGGATATTCTACAAAAAGAGCGCGCATCATTGGCAATCCTTTTTGAGAACTTTCTTTCGCCTGAGCGTAGATGTATGGCATCAATTCGTAACGCATATTATCTGCTTTTCTAAATCCTTCTAAGAATTCTTTACTGTATAACCAAGGTTCGCGAGGTGGTTCTCCGTGGCTTCTTACGTGTGAAGTAAACATTCCAAATGGCGTCCATCTTCTATAAATATTCTCAGGAGATTTGGTTGCGAAACCTCCAACATCATGACTCCAGAAACTGAATCCGCTAAGACCTAATGAAAGTCCGCCGCGTAATTCTGCTGACATTGCTCCGTTGCTAGTTTCGGAATCTCCTCCCCAATGTAAAGGATAACGCTGAGATCCAGCCCATGTACTTCTTGCCCAGATTAAAGTATATCCTTTTTCTTTCTGAGTGATTTCTGCAACCGCTTTATTGTAACGTAATGGATATAAATTATGCTCATAAAAACCTGTTCTTCCAGAATGATAAATTCCATCTGGCGGTGCTGCTTCTCCAAAATCAACTTTAAAAACCGCAACGCCTTCATCAAATAACTTTTTCAATTTTCCTTGGTACCAAGAAATGGTTTCAGGGTTTGAGAAATCCAGAACCGCATCTTCGTACGGAAGATTACCTTTTCGGTCTCTTACGGCTAAGTTTTTATCCATAATTTCAGGGAACAAAGTGTTTTTTGGCGTAAAATAAGGCAATTGCCAAAGACAAACCTGGAAACCGTCTTTTTTCAAATCAGCCATCATTTTTGTTGCGTCTGGGAAACGAGATTTTGCAAACTCGTAGTTGTTTCTCCAATCCACATCAAACCAGCCTGTATCAAAGTGAATCACATCGGTTGGGATTTTGTATTTACGTAAATCTCTTGCTACGTCTCTTCCTTCTTTTTCTGAGAAATACGTAATACGGCTCATCCAAAAACCGAAAGACCAAAGCGGAGGCATTGCAGCCTTTCCAGTCAAATTCGTGTATTGATCTAAAATATCTTTTGGTTCTCCGATAAAGAAAAACAAATCGGCTTCGTCATCTCCAATGTACATTTCGTTGGCACTTGAAAAGTATTTTCCGAAGTCAACCGTAATTGGAGTTGAATGGTGCATGAAAACGCCGTAACCACGGCTACTCATGTAAAACGGAATTGGTTTATACATCGTTTCATTTTGGATTCCGTTGGCATCATCTGTCCATAAAACTACTTTTGAACCGCGTTTGTTGAATTGTGTGAAAGATTCACCGCAACCAAATATTTTTTCGTCTGGTTCTAAGCTGAAAGCCGCACCCATACTTCTTGAATAATCGCTGTTTCTGCGAACATAAGAAAACGGAAGTGTTGGCGTATAGGTATTTTTAAAATCGGTATCGTGAAGTGTGCTTGTTAGTAGTTTTCCTTTTTCATCGTAAATTTTTACGTGCCAAGGTTTTGTCAAGATTTCAACTTTTCCGTGTTTGCTTGTATAACTGTGACCATCTTCGATTTTAGCATATTTCCATAATTCTGGATGATTTGGCGCAACACCATCAACCAGCATCAACGATTCTTTTTGCGGATGAAACTGCGGACCAGAAGTTGTTTTGATACGAACTGTTCTATCTGATACAAACTGAATTTCGAATGGCAGAACAGGAGATTCCGCGTATTCTGTTGTTGGGAATTCATTTGCTTTTTCTACATCTGGTTTCATCATCATGTTGTTGAAAGCCTGACGCGTTTTATAATTGTATCTCAAATATTTGATCGTTCCTTTTGCCGTTGCTGGGTCAAAAGAAGCTAGTTCGTCTGCGAAATAAAAAGTATTCAGATAGTTCTGAAAATCTTTACTGATATCGATTGGCGCATTTAGTACATCTGCGTTTTGAATTTGTGCTGTCGCTTTTGGCACAGCTAGAAATCCCAAAACAAAAGCAGAAACTAATGCGGTTAATTGTGAGTTTCTCATGGGTTAGTTTTTATTTTTTTTTTGCCACAGATTAAAAGGATTCAAAGGATTTTTTTTCTTTTCTCTCGCAGATTTTGCAGATCATGCAGATTGAAATCTTTTTAATCCTTCTAATCTGTGGCTATATTTAAAATTTTAAAAATTATTCTGTTGTAATTACAATCGTGGATTGTTTCAATCCGTTTGCTTTTGCTGTTAATTCCAATCTTCCTGATTTATCTCCTGATTGTACAATAACCAAACATTTACCAGCCAAAGCCGTATGTTTATTTGCTTTGTACGCTTCGTGGCTTACAGGATCTCCGCTGCAGACGCCTACTATTTTTCCATTTCCTTTTAGAGAGAAATTAATTTCGTTATTCGCATTTGGAGCAATCGTTCCTTTATCATCTAAAATATCAACTGTGATAAATGACAAATCATTTTTATCTGCTTTAATGGTACTTCTGTCGGCAGTCAATTTTAATTGTGAAGGATTTCCAGCCGTTTTGATTTCTTTTTCTAAAACCACTTTTCCGCCTTTGCGAGAAACTGCTTTTAGTGTTCCTGCTTCAAAAGGAACTCTCCACATTACGTGTAAATCGTCTCCTTTTTTAGCTCTTTTCCCAACTGATTTTCCGTTTACAAAAAGCTCCACTTCATCTGCATTATTGTAGTATGCCCAAACGTCAACCGTTTGTCCAGCTTTCCAATTCCAATGTGGAAAAACGTGAAGAACGGTTTTGTCTGTCCATTCGCTTTGGTACATATAATACACATCTTTCGGGAAACCAGCTAAATCTACAATTCCGAAATATGAACTTACCGATGGCCATTCGTATGGCGTTGGTTCTCCTATATAATCGAAACCTGTCCAAACGTACATTCCTGCTAAGAAATTATGTTTTTTAATGATTTTCCAAGTTGCTTCGTGTGTAGATCCCCAAGGAGTTTGAACTTGATCATAAGCTGAAACTGTATTTCCAGGATTTCCTTCAGTAAATTTAAGATCCCATCTTACTGGCCATTTTTTTATTGTATCAGAAACAGCGTCATAATAACCTCTTGTCTGCAAACCCGAAGTAGTTTCGGTTGCAATGAAAGGAGTTTTTGGGAAGTTTTCTAGATGATGTTCAAATGTTTGATGTGCATAATTGTATCCAATTAAATCTAAAACTCCAGATCCAGCAAGCGGATTAATCGAAACATTCTTTTTCTCAAACTGTAACGTCACTTCATCAATATTCATATTCACTGGCGGATTCATTCCTGCAGTCAACGGACGCGTTTTATCATACTGGCGAGTAATTGCCGCCAATTCTTTGGCAATTTCAACACCTGTTTCGCTCCATTGTTCTGGAATTTCATTTCCGATACTCCACATAAAAATACTTGGATGGTTGCGGTCACGGCGAAGTTGATCAGCTAAATCTATTCTGTGCCATTTATCCCAATCATTTGCATAATCATATTTGGTTTTGTTTTGTTTCCACATGTCGAAAGCTTCATCCATAACAATGAAACCCATTTTATCGCAAAGATCTAAAAGTTCAGGTGCAGGCGGATTATGAGAAGTTCTGATTCCGTTTACACCCATTTCTTTCAAAATCTCTAACTGACGTTCGATCGCACGCGTGTTAATTGCAGAACCTAATGGCCCTAAATCGTGGTGCATGCAAACTCCTTTTATTTTGACTTGTTTTCCATTCAAAATAAAACCTTTGTTCAAATCGAATTTAAAATCTCTGATTCCGAAAGTGGTTTTGTATTGATCTATGATTTTATCGTCAAGCGAAATTTCGGTAACTGCTGTGTACAATTCTGGTTTTTCATCTGACCATAAAATCGGATTTTCAACTTCTGCTGCTTGATTCAGAATTTGATTTTCGTTGGCGTTGATTGTTATATCTTGAGTAACCGACGTTACTTTTTTGTCTTCTTTAAAAATAGTAATCGTTACAGTTGCTTTTTTACCTTCTTTGTATTGATTTTTAATTGTTGTTTCAATACTTATAGAAGCCTTTTCAGCCGTAACTTTTGGAGTTGTAATATAGGTTCCCCATTGTCCCACATGAAGTTTATCGGTAGTTTCGATCCAGACATTTCTAAAAATTCCTGAACCTGAATACCAACGTGAATTGGGTTGTTTTGAATTGTCAACCTTAACAATTATTTCGTTGTTTTTGTCTCCGTAATTTAAATATGGCGACATATCATATTGAAAACCTATATATCCGTTTGGACGTTTTCCTAAATAATGTCCGTTTACCCAAACTTCGCTGTTTCTGTAAACGCCATCAAAAGTGATTGAAGTTATTTTTGTACTGTCTTCTGCAGCGACTTTAAATATTTTTTTGTACCAGCCTAAACCTCCATTTAGAGATCCTCCGCCATAACCGCCAGGACTTTTTTCATCAAATTTTCCTTCGATGCTCCAATCGTGAGGCACATCTAAAGTTCTCCATTTTGTTGAAGCCCCAATTGTATCTTTATCAATAATGCTATCATTGAGATGAAAGCTCCAGTCTGCATTAAAAGAAACTTTTCGGTTTACAAATGCATCTCCTTTTTTAGAACAGGAATTCAAGAAAAAAACTCCTGCTGCGATTGCCCATAAACTTATATTTTTTATGTTTTTTCTAATATGCATAGGTACTTTTATTTTTTTTGGAATTTGAAGATAGAAATAAAAAATGGTTTCATTTATTTCTCCATAAATAATTTAAGTCTCAGTCTTAAAGAACATTACGAATGCTTTTAGGACTGAGACTTCAAAACTAACTAACTTACGATTTCGGCTTGTAGTGGAATACAATTAGACAAACTCCTTCACCAGTTCTACTCTGATCGCGCACTACTGCTAATCTTAAAGATGTTGCTGTAAGCTCAACCACTTTTACACTGATCCAGTTGCTGCAGTCTCCATAATAGTCTCCACCGTAAAGCATTTGTACTCCACCGTTAAAAACCAATTTATTTTTTGCAATATCAAATGAATAGGTTCCTTTTTTTGTTGTTTGATTGTTGTTTGCAATCGCTGTTTGAGTAACCGATGTATTGTAATTTCCATTTAAATCAAAATACATTTCTCCCCAATTTTTATTAGCCATTACCCAAGAGTTGCTTGCATAATCTGGCAACCAGCTCCAGTTATCACCAGATGTTGCTGGGTAGTCTAAACCAGCCCATCCAACAGGATCTGTAAAATCTAAAACCCATGTTTTTCCGTCGACACCATTTGTCAGCATTTGCCATTTTGGGTCTCTAAAATAAGTTTCGTCATTTTCGGCAATATTAACCACAACTGGAGGAGCTTCTACAGAACCTCCTCTTGTATAAGCGGTGTAATAAATAGTATATTTTCCTGCAAAAGGAAGAACTACTTGATCGCTGCTTTTGTTAGAGTGTCCTAATTCATTTCCTGCTGCGTCTACATATTTCCAAAATGGAATAACAGTCGGATCGTCACTTTTAAGATTTATAAGATTTTTATTTGTAGCATCTTGCGTGATAGAAAACTTGAGTGTTTCTGGTGTTAAAGTAACTGCTGGAAGGCTTTCGCGATCCTCAATTGCCTCACAAGAAAATAACAGCGAACCAATTGTAACAGCTGCTATTAAAATATATAATATACGTTTCATAGTCATTTTGTTTTGAATTAATTCCAGCCTGGGTTTTGAGTTATTGTACCATTTGAAAGAATGATCTGCGATTGCGGTAATGGTAACCAACCTTGAGTCTCTGTTCTAAAAGTAACTGCAAACTGAGAACCACCTGTTGTGTTATCAATAGCAGCTTTCATGGCAGGCATTCCTTGTCTGATTAAGTCGAAGTAACGAAGTCCTTCAAGAGCCAATTCTAGCTGACGCTCTTTCATGATGTTTTCTATACTAGCTGTTTTTCTGTGAGTAGTGTTTTTAAAAGCACGGTCACGTACTCTGTCAAAATCTGCTTGCGCTAAAGCTGGGTTAGACGATAAATTCAACTCCGCAGCCATTAACAACACATCAGAGAAACGAATAATCGCATAATCTTGGTAGTTGTCAATTTGGAAATTTCCTCCGTTTGCCTCTACAACAGCTGTTCCAGCCGCATTTGTAATTGGGCAATATTTTTTCCAAGAATATCCTGTGTACTGGCGTTGTTCTCTAGCTTGTGCATCAAAATTTAAACCTTCACCAGCATAGTCAATAAATGAAGCTGCTTTTCTAGTATCGCCAGCTTCGTAAGATTCTACCAACTTAGGATTCACTGTTGCTCCTCCCCATCCTGTTGCATATTTTCCAATTGAACCTCCACGCGGCGCAATATTTACTTGGAAACGGTTTCCTTCGTGAAGATCCCAGTTTCCTTTTCCTGAACCATTAAAACGAACTGCCCAAACCATTTCTGTATTATCTTCTCCAGCAAAATTTTCGAAAGAAGCTGCTAACCAAAGATTAGCAAAATCAGCTACTAAACCATGTCCGCTATTATTTACTGCATCGTTAATATAAGCAGTTGCTTCAGCTTTAGAAACCACACCAGCTAAATCTGCTTTGCCATATGTTCCCGTATAGAATAAGAATGTTCTAGCCAAATATGCTTCTGCAGCCCATTTTGTAATACGCCCATAATTAGCATTTCCTGCTTGCGAGTAGTTTTCTGGACCTAAATTATCTGCTGCAAATTTTAAATCGCTTGCTATTAAAGCATACGTAACTTCTGGAGCTTGTCTTGGTAATTCGAACTCACTTGTTGTAACTGTATGATCTAATGGAATAATGTCTCCAAACATTTTAGCCGCTGTAAAATGGAAATGTGCTCTTAAGAAACGTGCCTCAGCTTCGTAGCGAGTTTTCAAAGCTGTATCTGATCCCCAGTTTACTTTGTCTAAGTTTTCTAATAAAATATTAGCTCTGTAAATTCCTAAATAAGCATTTGACCAAACATCTTTGTTCATATCTTTGTCCGAAACGTACAAGAAACGATCCCATTCGATATCGGTTTGAGCATCGGCAATACCATAACCTCCAAAGCAATCATCAGAAGCTTGTTCACTAATTAATAAAGGTCCGCCGTAAGCTTCACGCTGCAAAACATCATAAATTGCCACAAGACCTTCAAAAGCATCAGAAGGTGTTTTATAAAAATTGTCAGTTACTTTATCTGTATATGGTTCGTTTTCCAAGAAATCCTGTGAGCAAGCACCTAAAGTAAGTAAGCTTGAAAGCGCAAATAATTTTATATATCTTTTCATGATTTTCAAATTTTAAAAGTTAACATTCAGACCCATCAAATAGGTTCTTGGCTGAGGATAATATCCAACATCAATTCCTTTAGCCCAAGACTGGTTTACGTTTCCGAAACCAATTTCTGGATCCATTCCTTTGTACTTTGTGAATGTGTAAAGGTTATTTCCTGCAACATATAATCTGAATTTACTGAAGAAACTAAGTTTTGTTGTCAGCTTCGTTAAATCACATCCGATTGTAGCATTTTTAATTCTGAAGAAATCTGAATCCTGAATATATAAATCTGAGAATTTAGTGTAATTCCCGTTTGCATCAGTTCCGTAAGTTACTCTTGGAATTCTGTTAGAAGTCCCTTCAGTTGTCCATCTGCCTAACACTTCTGTAGTGTTGTTTGTGTAAGCACGTGTGTAATCGTGAACTCCAAAAACGTTTTGTCCTCCTGCGATACCGTAAGTATTGATAGAGAAATCAAAAGCTTTGTATGACAATTCTAAATTAACACCATAGTTAATATCTGGGTTTGGATCTCCAATTTGAGTTTTATCGTTTGCGTCGATTTTTCCGTCTCCATTTAAGTCTACGAAACGAACGTCTCCAGGCTGTGCATTTGGCTGAACACCTGCTGCAACTTCAGTAGCATTTTGGAAAATTCCGTCTGTTTTTAATCCGTAGAAATAACCCATTGGTTTTCCAACCTCAACACGGTTCATCTCATCTAAACCTTGGAATAAAACGTTTGACTCTCCATGAATAATTCCTTCATTGTTAGCAATTTTCAACACTTCGTTTTGGTTACGAGAAAGGTTTGCATTGATAGCAAAATTCCAATCTTTTCCAAAACGCGTGCGATAAGACAAACCAATTTCAAAACCTTTGTTGCTTACGTCTCCACCATTAATGTAAGGCGCAGTTGCTCCAGCATAAGTTGGGATAGACGCCAATACTAACCAATCTTTTGTTTTCTTGTCATAGTAATCAAAAGTTAAAGTAAAGTTGGTAAACAATGTAGCATCAAAACCTAAGTCTAACTGCTCTGAAGTTTCCCATTTTAAGTTACGGTTTGCTAATTGATCTGGACTTGAACCTACTAATAAAGTTTCGTCGCCGGTTCCAAAATGATATGTTTTATCTGTTGAGTTAACCGTTGACATATAAGCAAACCTTCTTGCAAATTGGTCATTACCATTTTGTCCCCAGCTTGCTCTTAATTTGAAAGTATTTAAAACTTTGTTTTCTTTGAAGAAAGCTTCTTTATCTAAATTCCATCCTGCAGAGAACGATGGGAAAATAGCATATTTGTTATCTGGACCAAATTCTGATGAACCGTCACGACGAACTGTTGCAGAGAATAAGTATTTATTGTTATAATCGTACAATAAACGTCCGAAGTAAGACTGAATCGCATAATCTTTACGATTTCCTTTTACCACATTTGATGTTGGATCTTTTGCATTATCTAAATAAGCATGTTCGAAATCATCAAAAATTAAGTTTCTACCTTGACCTTCCATATAATCAGAAGTATTCTTTTTAGCAGAAGTACCCACTAATACATCAAAATTATGAGCGTCGGCTATGTTGAATTTGTATTGAAGCGTGTTCTCAAAAATCCATCCTAAAGATTTTGTAGCACTTTGAGTTACGCTAGAAACGGTATTATTATCATTTGAAGAAAGCGAATAAACTGGTCTGAAAGAACGGTAATTGCTGTCTGTCATATCAACACCATAACTAGTTCTGAAAGTAAAGTCTTTTGCAAATTTTAATTCAGCAAAAATATTACCTACATAACGATTTGTTTTAGTCTGATTGAAGTTGTTGTAGTATAAAGATCCAACTGGGTTACTCACATCTTGAGAAATAATAGAACGTGCAAAATCTCCATTTTCGTCATATGGCTGATCTATTGGAGCAGCGTTTAAGAAAGCTCTAATCGCATTGCTATAAATACCATCATCTGCAACACCGCTAGATTTGATGTTTGATAAAGTGAAGTTTTCACCAATTTTCAAATATCCTTTAATAACTTCAGAAGTAGAGTTTACTGTAAAAGTAACACGATCGTATTGAGATTGGTTAGTAGATCCACCAATCATACCTTCTTGTCCGTAGTAAGATAAACCAGTTGCAATAGTAGATTTTTCGTCACCTCCCGTAATCAAAAGAGAGTGATTTTGTTTCATTGCGCCTTCGTTGAATAAATCTTTTTGCCAGTCGTGATCAGGAAATGAAGCAATTTGCTCTTTTGTGTATAATGGAGCATATCCAGAATTTACACGAGCTTCGTTCATGATTGTAGTATATTCCTGTGTATTCATCAAATCCAGTTTTTTAGCAATCTGCTGAAAACCTGTATAAGAACTTAAAGACACATTCATTTTACCATCTTTTCCTTTTTTAGTAGTAACCAAGATAACTCCGTTTGCCGCTCTTGCTCCGTAGATAGAAGCTGCAGAAGCATCTTTTAAAACGTCTACCCTTTCAATAACAGATGGATCAAGATATCCAATTCCGTTATCTACTACTACACCATCAACTACATAAAGCGGATCGCTGTTTCCTGCTGTACCTGCTCCACGAATATTTACCACCATATTCGCACCTGGCTGTCCAGAAGATGAAGTTACAGAAACCCCAGAAGCTTGACCTTGTAAAGCATTTACAACATCAAGACTCGCAACTTGCTGAATGTCTTTTCCTGACACCAAAGAAGTTGCCGCAGTATTTACTTTCTTCTTTTGAGTACCGTAACCGATTACTACAATTTCTTTAAGCTCTGCAGTTTCTGGCTGCAAAACCGCATTGATTACTTTTTGAGTTCCAACCGTAATATTTTGCGACTTGAAACCCACAAAAGTGATTACCAAAACATCGCCTGCTTTAGCCTCGACTTTATATTTTCCGTCAAAATCGGTAACAGTACTCGATTTTGTTCCCTGTACTTGTACAGTTGCTCCTGGAACTCCAAATCCATCTTCGGAAGAGGTAATTGTCCCGCTTACAGTTTTGGATTCTTGAGCAAATCCAAACTGCATCATAAATACGCTAAGCAGCACCGCCATAAAATATGGAAGCTTTGTTGTTTTAATACAATTTTTGCTTTTCATAATAAGAATTGATTAAGTTTAAGTTATAGTTAGTGTTTTTTTACCCTAGAGAAATCCGGAAAAACTTCCCAAGCAGGTCATGCCAAAAATGAGGGCCTGAATCTCATTTCCAACATTTAGTGCTTGCTGACTATAAACACGCGTTTTAAAAACAAGCATTTTTAAAACTTCAAAATCGATTCTTTCGGCAGAATTTGATGATGGTAATCTCATCAAAAAGCTATTTAAATCAATTTTTAGAAAAAACATTTGTGGTAAGTTTAAGTTAAGTGTAGTTTTGTCTTTTTTACTTATAGTCAATTTGAATTTATCTTATGGTAAATTTGACTACAAGTGTAAAACAAATTTTCTGTATTAACAAAATATTAGGGTTATTTTTTTTCGATTCTAATAAATCATAATTCATTTTTATGAATGCTGTAAAATCCAAATAAGAATTGAAATAAAAAATATAGAAAAACCAACATTTTATAAAATTGACACTCAGACACTTAAAAAACAATCTAAAAACGAGAACTTTTTAAGCATTTTCCAAACCATTGATTGTCAATTTTTTGTTTCGTTAAAAAAAATATAAGGCCTTCAAAAAGGCTAATAATGATTTTATTTATTTAATTTGTCAAAATTTATCTCACATATGGTTGAAAATGTAGAAGACAAAACTGCTCAGAAAAATGAAAACAGCGCGATGAATGCCATCACGATTGACTGTGTCATTTTTGGTTTCGACAAAGGCAGTCTTGAAGTGCTTTTGGTGCAGCATGCTGAAGGTATCAGTAAAGGAAAATGGGGACTTCCAGGAGGATGGATTTATAAAAAAGAAAGCACAGACAATGCCGCTCATCGTTTATTGAATGAACTTACAGGTCTTGACAATATATATTTGGAACAACTGAAAGCGTTTGGAGATCCAGATCGTTTCCCACTGAGACGTGTAATTACAATTGGCTATTATGCTCTTGTAAAAAGAGAAGATTATAATATTAAGGCTGGTTTTACGGCTTCTGATGCACAATGGTATAAAATAGACAGTATTCCAGATTTGATTTATGATCATAACGAAATTCTGGCGTACAGCATAAAACATCTTCGAAGCAGAGTTCGTCAAGCACCAATTGGATTTAATCTGCTTCCTGAAAAATTCACTTTATTGCAACTCATGCAATTGTATGCAGAAATTTTAGGAATTGAAATGGACAAACCCAACTTTAGACGAAAAATTCTGCACATGAAACTTTTGGTGGCATTAGACGAAAAACAACAAGACGTTTCGCACAGAGCTGCTCAGCTATATAAATTTGATCCTGAAATTTATGAGCAATTAACTGAAAAGGGATTCAATTTTGAATTCTGATTTTCAATACAAATTAATAACGACAAGAATACATTGGCAGAAATAACTACTAACCACCACAAACCAGCCGTGGACGGAATCACAATCGATTGTGTCTTTTTCGGATTTAATAAAGAGAGTCTTGAAGTGCTCTTGGTTCAGCATGCCCAAGGAGAAAGTAAAGGAAAATGGGGACTTCTTGGCGGATGGCTTCAGCTGGAGGAAAGTGCCGATGATGCCGCACAGCGTATTTTGCACGAACTTACCGGACTTGAAAATATTTATCTCGAACAGCTCAAAGCATTTACAGACCCGAAACGTGTTCCAGAAAGGCGTGTTGTCACTATTGGCTACTACACTTTGGTCAATCGGGAAGATTATAATATAAAAGCCAGCTTACGTGTTATTGAAGCAAAATGGTATAAAATCAATGAAATTCCTGAGCTGATTTTTGACCATAATGAAATTTTAAATTTCAGTTTATCACAGCTTCGAAACCGTGTGCGTCAGGCGCCAATAGGATTTAATCTTCTTCCTGAAAAGTTTACTTTGTTGCAGCTGATGCATTTATATGAAGAAATTCTTGGAATCGAATTGGACAAATCAAATTTTAGACGAAAAATTCTTCACATGAAACTCCTGACAGAGCTAGATGAAAAACAAAAAGATGTTTCGCATAGAGCGGCCAAACTTTTTAAATTTGATGATCAGATGTACAAAAAATTAACTGAAAAAGGATTTAATTTTGAATTTTAACGTGAATTTTAATTCACATCTTTCAACTATCTAAGAACACCATTCCAGAATCCAAAACTTTGCGCTATCTTTGCGCCTTAATAACATGCTTTAAAGCAATTGTTTTAAAGCCGATTATTCCCAAAAAAAGACTTAAAATCGATTAGAGAACCGATATATTAAAATGAAGAAGATACGTAATTTTTGCATTATTGCACACATTGACCACGGTAAGAGTACATTAGCAGACCGATTACTAAGTGCGACACAAACCGTTACAGCTCGTGAAGAAAAAGCGCAATTGCTTGACAACATGGACTTGGAGCGCGAGCGTGGAATTACCATTAAGAGTCATGCCATTCAGATGGAATACAAATACAAGGGTGAAGAATATATCTTAAACTTAATTGATACTCCTGGTCACGTTGACTTTTCATACGAGGTTTCAAGATCGATCGCTGCCTGCGAAGGAGCTTTGTTGATTGTTGATGCGGCGCAAAGTATTCAAGCACAAACCATTTCAAACTTATATTTAGCACTTGAAAATGACTTGGAAATCATTCCGGTTTTAAACAAAGTTGATTTACCAAGTGCAAACCCTGAAGAAGTTAGTGATGATATTATCGATTTACTTGGTTGTAAATTAGAAGATATTATTCATGCTTCAGGAAAAACTGGTTTTGGTGTAGAAAACATTCTTGCTGCCATTATCGAAAAAATCCCTGCTCCAAAAGGAGATCCGGAAGAACCGTTGCAAGCTTTGATCTTTGACTCAGTTTACAATCCCTTCCGCGGAATTGAGGTAATCTTTAGAGTTGTAAATGGTGAAATCAAAAAAGGCCAGAAAATTAAATTCATGGCTACTGACAATGAATATTTTGCTGACGAAATTGGTACTTTAAAATTAAATCAAGTCCCTAAAAATGTAGTTTCGGCGGGAGATGTTGGGTATTTGATTTCTGGAATTAAAGAAGCTCGCGAAGTAAAAGTGGGTGATACAATTACAGATGCAAAAGTTCCTACAACAAATATGGTTGCTGGTTTTGAGGATGTAAAACCAATGGTATTCGCAGGTATTTATCCTGTTGATACTGAAGATTACGAGGATTTACGTTCTTCGATGGAAAAATTACAATTGAATGATGCATCTTTGGTGTTTACTCCTGAAAGTTCTGCGGCATTAGGATTTGGTTTCCGTTGCGGATTCTTAGGAATGCTTCACATGGAAATTATCCAAGAACGCTTAGAGCGTGAGTTCGATATGACTGTAATTACTACAGTTCCTAACGTTTCGTACTTAGCGTATACTAAGAAACATCCGGAAACTCCAATCGTTGTAAACAATCCATCAGATTTACCAGAGCCTTCAAAATTGGACAGAGTTGAAGAGCCTTTTATTAAAGCAACAATCATTACAAAAGCTGATTTCGTTGGAAACGTAATGAGTTTATGTATCGAAAAACGTGGTTTAATTACCAACCAAACCTATTTAACAACAGAACGTGTTGAGTTAAACTTTGATATGCCATTGGCGGAAATTGTATTCGATTTCTATGATCGTTTAAAAACAGTTTCTAAAGGTTATGCTTCTTTCGATTACTCTCCTATTGGAATGAGAACTTCGAAATTGGTTAAATTGGACGTTCTTTTGAATGCACAAACTGTTGATGCACTTTCTGCATTGATTCACGAAGATAATGCTTACAACATCGGTAAAAAAATGACCGAAAAACTACGCGAACTTATCCCAAGACAGCAATTTGATATTCCGATTCAAGCTGCAATTGGAGCTAAGATTATCGCTCGTGAAACTATTAAAGCACTTCGTAAAGACGTTACTGCAAAATGTTACGGTGGAGATATTTCGCGTAAGCGTAAACTTCTTGAAAAACAGAAAAAAGGTAAAAAACGTATGCGTCAGGTAGGAAACGTTGAAATTCCGCAAGAAGCATTTATGGCTGTTTTGAAATTGAATGACTAGACTTTCTTTTCAGATAAAAGAGTAAAGAACCAAGAATATAGATTAGACCCGATGACTTATGTTGTCGGGTTTTTTATTGTTTAAGTTTAAAAATTACAACGTCAAAACTTACAAATAAGACAGATTATTAACTCGAAAAATTCAATATTAACCCATTCGAACAAATCGAAAGCCTTTTTAACACAGAAAATGTATTTTTAATCTTACAACTTTAACATTACAAGACTATGAAAACCAAATTTTCTGTTATTTTAGCACTATTCACATTCTGTTTTGCAAATGCTCAACAAGACCAGGTTGACTCTGAAATGAATTCTGCAAAAGGCGTTACTTTCCAAAAGGGCGATATGTTTTTAGAAGGATCAATCAAAATTAGTACAGGCGGAGACGCAGACTATTATGGCTTTAGCCCAAAGTTTGGCTATTTGCTAAATGATAAATTTGCTGTTGGAGCTAAACTAAATTACTCAAGCAACAAAGTGGAAACAACTCAAGTAAAAACGAATGTTTTCGGAATTGGAGCTTTTGCTCGTTACTATTTCTTAGAATTAGATAAAAAACGTTTTAAAACTTATGCTGAACTTGGTTTAGGTTACGGAAGAAACAAAACTGAAATACCACAAGTTGGAAGCGATACGGACAATAGCTTAACAGCTGATATTAATGTTGGTCTAAATTACTTCGTAACCAAAAATATCGCAGTTACTTTTGTTTTAGCAAATGTTTTGGCTTACAACAGTGTTTCTCCAGAAAATGGTCCATCGTCTGATACTTTTCAATTAAATATCAACTTATTTGAAAATATTTTCGACCAGCCACAATTTGGAGTTTTGTATAGATTTTAATTCACTTTATAAATGCTCAAAAAAAACCCAAATAATTCTGTTTATTTGGGTTTTTTCTTAAGACAAAAGCGTTCCGCATATTCCTAATCCAATAAGCAAGTATAATGCTCCAATAATAAAACAAACTTTTGCTCCATTGGGGTTGCTTTTCTTTATTGCAAAACCGGTAATTGCCATTAAAATTGGCGGCCCCACCATAATCGCTATAAAAATTGCGACCAAACCTCCTAAATTGCCTACTTCCAGTGCTGTCATATGCTTTATATATTAGTTCTTAATTCTTCTAGTCTTTTTATTTTATCATCTCTGTAAAACAAATTCATTGTTTCAAACGGAATTATTTTATTATCCTTATTGACAATATGCACGCATGATTTTTTTATTGCTCTCACATCAAAATTATAGGCATCAATAAACTGCATGATGATAATTCGAAACAAGTTATCATAACCTAGTTCTGGCGCATCAATATTAGGAAGACAACATAATATAGATTTCAGATTTTCCTGTGCAACTTCTACAGAATTTCCCGTACTAAACAAGTCTATCATTTTGCCACGAAGTACTTCATCTTGCTCGTAAATAATTGTGTTTTTACTATTGTCCAATAAATCGTTCGGATTAATATATCGTGTCAGTGGAAAAACTTCGTCTCCTAGTTTCAAAGCATAACCCATAACTAAAGCATCGGGATTACAAGGAACTGGAAGTAAATCATCTGAATTAAAAACATTGGTTTGCTCCAGAATTTTTCTTCTCACTTCTGTTAATGTCATTCGATCGGTTTCTAAGTTAAAATTCTCCAATCGGCCAGCAATTTGAGTCGGCTGAAATGTAACTCCTCGAACGCATTTTTGCTTTAAGGCAAACTCAATAATTTTACCTATTTCATGATCGTTTAATCCTTTTTGAAGCGTAACAACCAAAGTGGTAGATAAATTAACTTCATTTAGATTTTCTAAAGCTTGTTTTCGTATTTCGCTTAAATCGGCTCCGCGCAATTCCTGTAATACACTATCTTCAAAAGAATCAAATTGAAGATAAATTTCAAAGTCTGGAGAATAGCTTTTTAGTCGCTGAACAAATTCTTTGTCTTTTGCAATTTTAATTCCGTTTGTGTTTAGCATCAAATGCTTTATCGGAATTGATTTTGCATAATCCAAAATTTCAAAAAATTCGGGATGTATGGTTGGTTCACCTCCACTAATCTGCACTACGTCTGGTTCTTTTTCATTTTTAACAACCGTATCGAGCATTGCTTTTATTTCTTCGAGAGTTCTGTGCCTGCCATAACTAGGTGATGAACCTGCATAACAAGTTGGACACGTCAGATTGCAACGATCTGTAACCTCAACAACTGTAAGGCAAGAATGCTGTTCATGATCTGGGCATAAACCACAATCGTACGGACATCCGTAATGGGTTTTTGTATTAAAAGTATACGGCATCTCGGATGGTTTATTGTAGTTTCGGATATTCTTGTAATATTGAATATCGTCGGCAATCAAAACCTTAGAACTTCCGTGTTCTGGACATCTTTTAAGCATATAGACATTCTCGTCTTCAAAAACAATTTTGGCATCAATTCTCTTTAAGCATTCTGGGCAAAGGCTTAATGTAAAATCATAATAGGTATATTTTCTAACTGGCATTTTTTACAAATAAATTTAAAATTGTTTTGTTATAATAAAGCAGACAAATCAAACATAAAATCTGAATCGAACTTATTCCAAAAATCAGGAAATAATTTGGTTTTAAAAATTCTACAAAAAAGCGAAACGCAAAATAGGCGATCATAAAATATTGAAATAGCAAACCGTTTTTAAGATTTTTTGTTTTTAGTTTCTTCAAAACATAAAACAAAATAATCAGAAAAAGTAATTCGTATAAGGCAATTGGATGCCGCATAACGTTATCTCCAAGATTCATTCCCATAAAAAAAGTCGTTTTTTTTCCATACGTAAACTCATTAGTTCCAGATAAAAAACAACCGATTCTCCCTATAAAAATTCCTAGAATAATCGGAAAAGTAAATAAATCACCTGATGACTCTTTTTCGCCAATGATTTTCTTTGCAATTTCAACACCCAAAAGTCCGCCAAACAATCCTCCCATAATGGTCTTCGCATTGAAAAGGTCTAAAATTGCTTTTGCATCAGAATGAAAAATAGGATTTTCCAGAAAACCCATAATTCTAGAGCCTAAAAAAGCTCCAATTGCAGCACCCAATATAATTGACAATCTGTTGGAAGAAACAATAGTATCATTGGTTCTTTTTCTCAAAAAAACATAATATTTATATCCTAAAAAAAATGCCACATATTCTAAAACTAAATGGATATTAATTTCATAACCAAAAATAACTGGCTCAAAAGGAAGTTTCATTCTATATTCTAAAATTTAACACTATAATTCTGTAAAAATGCAAAAAAATGTTTAAACTCATTCTGACTTATAAAGTAAAAGCTGTTTCAATTTGGAACAGCTTTTTTATTCCAATAAATTTTGGTTTTATTATGCTGATGGCTGATTTAGAGACCATCCATCCAAAATTAGATTCTGAATAAATCTATCATTTTCAGTACCATCATGTAAATTATAAATATTCTCTTTTGCTACAAAAAAATGAGTGAGTTTATGTGATCCATAAAATCCCCCAAAAAGAATGGAAAAAAAACCTGCTATGAAAAGAAACACGCCTAAAGTCGAAATATAATAAAACAAAAGTCCCAATAAAAGTGGAACTATCATGCATGTTATTAATCTGGATTTACTCACATATTTATCATGAATTTCTTTGCACGATGCACATCTTGGAATCCCAATTAATAATTTTGAATATTTTACGGATCTATACACAATAAGATTAGTACGGTCGTTAGTAACATAAAGTGCTACAAAGTGAGTATCTTTCATGTTTTTTATTTGCGATTCTTCGCAATATGCACATGTGGTTTCTTTTGGTTCAAATCTTTTTTCATATTCATTGAAAGTGTAGTTATCAATCATATAAGATATTTTATAATTTAATAATGTTTCTATATTACCTTTCAAAAGTACCTTTTCATATTTTAATAATTAAAAAATATTTAAAAAAATACCAAAAACTGTATCTTTGAATCTCTACAAAAGCTTAGAATCTCAGCAACTCAGAACCTTAGAATCTTAAAAAAAATGCTCGACGAAACTCCAAAACGATTTGACAGAATTGTAGCCATTCTTATTCAATTGCAATCTAAAAAAATTGTAAAAGCACAAGAATTGGCCGATCGTTTTGAATGCAGTTTAAGAACAATTTATCGAGATATCAGAACTCTTGAAGCGTCTGGTGTTCCTATTTATAGTGAAGCTGGAGTTGGTTACGCGTTGATGGATGGTTATCGTCTTCCACCAGTTATGTTTACACGTGAAGAAGTGAGCAGTTTTATTGCTGCCGAGAAACTAATGCAAAAATTTACCGATCCATCTTTGGGAACACATTATGCGTCGGCGATGTATAAACTGAAAGCAGTTTTAAGAAGTAACGACAAAGATTATCTTTCGAATATCGAATCTAGAATTGTCATGCAAGATGCAGAACCGATGTTTAATGATAATTCGCCCAATACTTTGGCAGTTCTATTTGAAGGAATTGCAGAGAAAAAACAAATTCTCCTGACCTACAAAACTTTTGAAAAAGATGAAACTACAGAACGTAATCTTGAACCGGTAGGAGTTTTTCATGACAATAACAATTGGTATTTTCTGGGATATTGCCATCTTCGAAAAGATTACCGACAGTTTAGAACCGACAGAATTCAGGGAATTAAAAAAACAGATGTTGATTTTACAATCGATCATGACGCTTTGGAAACCTATTTAACCAAAACAGAAACGCATCCAACAACAAAAGTTCGTCTTTTAATTGACCGAAAAATAGCGAGATATTTAGCAACCGAAAGAAAATATCATGGCTTTATTTCGCAAAAAGATGTAGATGATGAAAAAATCGAAATGACTTTTATGTCAAGAGATATTAATAACGCTTTTCCGAGATGGTTTTTGATGTTTGGAGATTATGCAGAAATTCTGGAACCAGAAATACTAAAAACCAACGTACTGAAATTATTGGAAATCAACAAGCAAAGGCTTTTATAGAAAAAACTCCTGATAGAATTATCTACAGGAGTTTTTCATTTATTTCTGTTTTACCACATTATAAAAATTGTAATCTGTGTTGGAAGCATCTGTGATTCCGATATTTCTTCCCATCGTTACAATCTGTCCACGGTGATACGTTCCGTGATTAATAACTTGCAGCAGATAATCTGAAACAGGCAATTCGCATTCAAACCACGGATTTGTAATTTTAACTTCTTTCATCAAATCTTCTTCTGACAATGAATTGATAAGGTGTTTCAATCTTGTAGATGAATTGAGTAATCCTTCAAATATTTCATCTTTTGACAATTCGTTTTCAGGCTTCTTTTCTGCCATATCATTTTCAGAAATTACAGAAAACCAATATTCTTCTGTAGACCAAATATGATCTAGCGTTTTCATGATAGTAGAGAAACTCGATTGCACTTCTGCGTTAAGCAATTCATCTGACTTTGACGAAAGCCAGTTTACAAATTGCTGGTTTACCCATAAATTGTAATCTGCAAAATTGGACATTATCTTTTTTAAACTCATAGCAGTTGATTTTTAGAATGTGATATTAAGATAGTAAAAATTTACGAATTATCTTTCCCAGAAAAATGGTGGTTCGATATTTAAAGCTCTTAAATACACATAAGCTTGTCCGCGGTGGTGTACTTCATTATCGATAAAATATAAGATATTCTGAATTACAGGAAATTCATATTGTCCAAAAAGGTTAAAAGTTTCACTAAAATCTTCAACTGATAATTGTTCCCAATATTTATTGATTTCTGCTGTTGCTTCATCCCATTTTTCAAGATATTGCGCTTTAAAAATCAATTTTTCTGTTCCTTCTGAAAAAGGTGCAGTTTCTTTCGTTACGATTCCTTTTAAACCTGGAACTGCAATGGCCAAAAGCTCATCCACTAATTTTGAGAAAGGTCTCATTCCGGCAATTGAAAATTCGAAGAAATCTTTCTCTGGAAAAATTTCAATTAAACGACGTGTAAGTGCTCTGTGACCTTGCCAATGTTTCAATAAATCTTCTGAAGTAATAACTTGTGCTTCTAATGTTTTCATGGTTTTAAAGTTTAAATATTTTTAATACTTCAAAAGTAAAATGGGCTGGTGACAACAGTTTGTCAGCAGTAAAAAAAATATTTTTATTTATTTTTAATTTTCTTTTAATCTATTCGGAAATACTGTGCGTAGACGCACTGCAGTGCGTCTCTACAGAATAAACAGGGGGTAAAAAACTTAGAACCTTAGTATCTTAGAATCTTAGCATCTTTAAAAAAATCCTTTGTACCTTTGCACCTTTATAACTTTGGAACTTAAGAGAAATGATAGAAGATAAAAATCAGCAGAGAACTAGCATAGCTCAATTGGGCGAATTCGGTTTAATTGATCATTTAACCAAAAATTTTGATGTTACTCAGGAATCGACTTTAAAAAGTATTGGCGACGATGCTGCTGTTCTTGATTTTAAAGACAAAAAAGTAGTAGTTTCTACCGATTTATTAATTGAAGGAGTTCATTTTGATTTGGCTTACGTGCCTTTGAAACATTTAGGATATAAAGCGGTTGTAGTAAATGTTTCTGACATTTGTGCAATGAATGCAAAACCGACTCAAATTACAGTTTCGGTTGCAGTTTCTAATCGTTTCCCACTTGAAGCTTTAGAAGAATTGTTTGCAGGAATTACACATGCAGCAAAAGAATATAAAGTTGATGTTATCGGTGGGGACACAACCTCATCTCAAAAAGGATTAATTATTAGCATCACTGCAATAGGAGAAGCTGACGAAAATGAATTGGTTTACAGAAACGGAGCTCAAAAAACCGATTTATTAGTTGTAACTGGTGATCTTGGTGCTGCATATATGGGATTGCAAGTTTTGGAACGCGAAAAACAAGTTTTCCAGGTTAACCCAAACAATCAACCCGATTTAGATCCTTATACTTATTTGGTAGAACGCCAATTGAAACCTGAAGCACGAAAAGATGTTCGAACTTTACTTCATGCTTTAGATATAAAACCAACTGCAATGATCGATATTTCAGACGGATTGTCTTCTGAGATTATTCATATCTGCAAACAATCAAAAGTAGGCTGTAATTTGTATGAAGATAAACTGCCTTTAGATCCGCAGTTTATTTCTACTTGCGAAGAATTTAATATCGACAGTACAACGGTTGCCATAAACGGCGGTGAAGATTACGAACTTTTATTTACGATTGATATTAACGATTTCGATAAGATAAAAGGAAATCCGAATTTCTCAGTTATCGGACATATGACAGAAGAAAATGAAGGAATCCATCTTGTAACCCGTGCCAATACAAAAATTGCTTTAAAAGCCCGCGGATGGGATGCTTTGACGGAATAAATTTTAGAAAATTCAAAAAATAAAAATTCCAAATTCCAATGCTCGTGTCATTATTGGAATTTGGATTTTTTTTTATTTTGCTTTTTTTTGGAATTTGGAATTTCAATATTGGAATTTTATATTTAAAAGAGCCCTTTGCTTTTTGCTTCTTTTACTAACTCGTGATCGGAACCACTTTTTATTTTTAGCAATTCCATTAAATGCTTTTTTCGCTTCACGATGGCATTTAAAGAAATTGGAATATTTTCCAGCACTTCATGAATTGGAGTTCCCATATCTAAATGAATTAATATCTGTTTATCGTACTGATCAATTTCAATTGCATTATGTGTCGACTGATTAAGCATTTTTACAACCGACTGGCTGTAGTACTTTTCATTTTTCATTACTTTATCAAAAGCCAAAAGCAATTCGTCAAAAGTAAGATCATTTTTGATAATCAATCCGTTGGGCTGAATTGACCTGGTAATGGTTTTAATTTTCAGCAATTCGGTATACATTGTCAAAAGAATAATCTTGCAAGATGGCATTTTTTTCAAAAGTAATTTTGCCAGATCTTCACCAGAAAAAATCTCTTTTTCTTCATAAGGCGGCATACTGATATCCAAAAAAGCAATATCAAAATCAGTTGTGTTATTATTTTCTATTATATCATAACCTGACCTACAATCGTGCGCTTGGGAAATTAAAAACTCATATTGTTTTGGATTATAACGAGTTATAGCATTCTTATATCCTTCAATAATAAATGGATGGTCATCTACTATTAAAATATTCTTTTTAACTAATTGTGGAACTGAAGCTGTTAAATCAAATGTCATTATGCAGGTTATTATTTGGCTCTATTGGGACTTTTATGGTGAGAATGGTTCCTTCTCCTTTTACAGAATTTATGGTAACTGTTCCTTTGCACTCTGTTGCTCTGTATTCTATATTATTAAGACCAATTCCGTTTTTGGTTTTATTGGTATTAAATCCAATTCCGTCATCTTCAATGGTTAAAACTAGATTATCATTTTCATTTTTAAACTCTACTTTAATAATATCAGCCTTGGCATATTTATTACAATTTTGAAGTCCTTCCTGAACAATTCTATATAAATTGATTTTTTCAATGTTGCTTATTAAATCCCATTTAATCTCAGGATCAAAAACAGTAATCAATTTCGAACTATATGTATTCTTCTGATCTTCAAATAGTTTATTCAAAATCGAAACAAAATTATTAATTAATTCCGATTTTTCTCTATTCAAATCATGCGAAATTTCCCGAATATCCTGTTCAACATTTTTCAATTCGTCAAGATATTTTTTTCTCTTAGCAATAGCTTCAGATTCATCTAACTTATCCAGGCTATCCAAACTTATCCGAATGCCAAACATACGCCCTAAAACACCATCATGCAATTCCTGAGCAACTTTCTTCTTTTCTTTTATTCGCGTAAGTTCAATTTCGTTCTGCTGCGAAATCATCAAATTATAAATATCTTCGTTTGCAATCTGCTGTTGTTGTTTAAAAAGAAGCTCGCGATTTTTGGCCTGCTGTGTTTTATAAACATAAAAAAACAACCCTAGCAATGTACAAATACTAAATACATAAATCAAGGTTTTATTTTTTTCCTGAAGATTGGAGTTCTGATCTTTAATTTCATTAGTTTCGTATTCGATGCGAGAGAATTTTTCTCCCATTTTGCGTTCTGCTTTTAACATTTTTTCGTTAAGTTCAATATATTCCTTAGAATATTGAGAAGCATTTTCGGGATCAACTGCTGCGGTTTGCTTAAGAGCTTCTAAAGTATTTACAATCCTTGTAGATGTACGAGATAATGTCAAAGCTTGTTTTGAAAATTGAATTGCTCTAAAGGTATCTTTTTTTAAAGCGTAATACTCTGACAAGTGTATTTTACTTGATACCGTTCCAGAAGTAAGATCAAGACTGTCTCTAATTTTTAGAGATTTATAAAACAGCTCCGGCATCTGATCGAGTTCATTTAGTTTCAACTTAGCGTATCCTAAATTATCAAGTAAAATTGCATACAAACTGGATCTATTAATGAAGAGATTTTTTTCTTGGAGACCTTTTTCAAAAAAAACTTTGGCACGTTTATAATTCCCCATACGCATATAAATATAACCCAAGTTATTTAAAGATGCTGCTTTATATTGAAAGTCTGAAGGGATTTTTTTATCATCCAAAATATTCAAGGCTTTATTCTGAAATTCTAAAGCTTTAGCAAATTCTTCTCTTTCATTGTAGAGAATACCTAACAAATTATAGCTTTCATAAAGCAATTCGTTAACATCCTGCTTCGTTTTCAAAATACTCAAAGCTTTAAAAACGGTTATTTCACTTTCAAAAAAATCACCTTCGTTATATTGCAGATTGGCTTTATTTAAAAAAGTCTTGACCAAATTTAATTGATCATTAATTTTCTGATACGTTTTTTCGGCTTTATAATAATTCAGAAAAGCACTATCAGAAATAGATTGAGATAAATAGTAATCACCCAAATAAATATAGGCTTTTGCGATATGTACCGAATCTTTTGATGCGCGAGCCCTTTCTAAAATTAATTTAGTTGTTTTAAGATAGGCTTTCCAATCGCTCATATTGTAATAACGATTAGCAACCTTAAAAAGATTTACTTTATTGAGTGAATCATCTTTTTGTTCTAAAATGATATTTAATGCTTTCTGAACGTATTTTTGTTTAATCTGTAAAGGCAGTTTATCCTCATTTGCTAAAGTAAGATAAGTAGGAAGGCTGTCTTTAGAAGAAGTCATCTCTAAATTTTCTGTTTTCTTGGTACATGCCAATACAACAAAGAATAAAAACAGTAGTATTTTTTTTAGCTTCTTCAATTGTGCCTTTGAATTTTATCAAAAATAGTAAAACTATAGACACAAAAAAAGCTGCCAAAATTTGGCAGCTTTGATTATATAATTTTATTTCTTTTAGTCTACTTTTTTATCGTGTCCTAAAACTTGATTAACACTTGCAAAGTTTGCATTGCTATTTTTTTGGAATGATTCAGCAACTCCATGAAAATCATGTTTTCTAATAACTCCGCCTGCTGCACCACCACCAGTTGTTGATGGACCATCTACCGGAGGTATAATTTTAATAGAATCATTAGATGCTAAATATGTTGGAACTTCTGTTGATGCAAAAGAAGTTGCTACTGCTACTAAAGAAAATAATCCGATTGTTAAAGCTGTTTTTTTCATGACCTGAGGTTTTTTAATGTTTGTTTAATTTTTTTGGAGAAAGATCCGCTGTTTACTTGCGAATCAGAGTGTAAAACTAACACCAGGTTGAAAAAAAATTTATACGAAAAATTGGGTTTGTGGTAGATCGTACCCAATTGATAGTCAATGGATAGCAAATCCATGTAATTGTCTAATTTTTAGACTTCTAGATAATTTCCCGCTGCAAAATCGGAAATTATCTGCTCAATATTTGCTCGATAGGTTTTAGAAAAGGGAATCTTTTTTGTGGAGTTTTTTATGTAACAGATTGAGTTTCCGCTATGAATCCTTGAAATATAATTTCGATTTATTACATAACTGTTATGAATACGGATAAATGGATACGCCAAAACACTTTCAAAATGTTTCAACGTTCTAAACGCCGTAATCATTTCACCATTGTTTAAATAAATATCGGTCGAGTTATTATCGGCTTGAAAATAACAGATATCTTCGGCATTTAAATATCGATGATCTCCATATGATTTTATGCAAATGGTTAATGGCTTTTCGATATTTTGAGGAATTGTAACGTTATTGACATTGTCAATTACAATTGAAGTCTGTTCTTCTGTTGAACTTGCTGCTTTTACCTCAAAATTTGCCTTTTTAAGCTTCAAAACAGTTTTCAGCAGATCAATATGTGCAACGGGTTTTAGAAGATAGTCAAATACGCCATATTGAATAGCATCAAAGGCTTTGTCTTTTGTATTTGCAGTAATAATAATTTTTGGAATTTCCTGAAAGAAACGATGCAATTCGCTAATGAAAGTCAAAGACAAATGACTTGACATATTTTCGGGTTCGATTTCTAAAAAAATCAAATCAGGTTTGTTTTCTAAAGCCAATTCTAAACCGTCCTGAAAATTTGATGCCGATCCCGTAAAAGATAATTCTGAAAAACCTGAAGCGGTTGTTTGGGTTTTCAAAATACTCTCAGCATCATCATCAATTATAATATACGAATACTTTTTCAATTTCAGGTTTTGTTGGTTTTCTCACGGCGCAATCATAATCAAAAAAATACTCTTAATTGCTATGTAAAGAAAAAAAATTGGTCTTTATCGTAATACAAATTTAAAATTACGCAATTAAAAAATCTAAGCAATTCATTGTTAACATATTACAGACAAATGTTAATACATAAGGATGAAATGCAAAAAAAGCCGATAAAATACCTGCTTTTTAAAATCAAAAATCCCAAACTCCTTTACGGAATTTGGGATTTCTATAATAAACTGTAAAGATTACATTTTCATTAACCAGTTTTTCATCGAAACTTCGTTTTCGATAATACCTCTTAATTCAGCAATTTTTACACGATCTTGTTTCATTGTATCTCTATGACGAATCGTTACCGTTTCGTCTTCAAGTGTCTGATGATCTACTGTAATACAGAAAGGCGTTCCTAAAGCATCTTGTCTTCTGTAACGACGCCCTACAGCATCTTTTTCATCATAAGCCACATTGAAATCCCATTTCAAATCTTCAATGATTTTTCTTGACACTTCTGGTAAACCATCTTTTTTAACTAATGGCAATACTGCCGCTTTAGTTGGCGCTAAAACTGCTGGCAATTTTAAAACTGTTCTTGTAGAACCATCTTCTAATATTTCTTCTTTTAATGAAGTTGCAAAAACAGCCAAGAACATACGATCTAAACCTACTGAAGTTTCTACTACGTAAGGAACATAGTTTTCGTTTAATTCAGGATCGAAATATTGTAATTTTCTTCCAGAATATTCTTCGTGCGCTTTTAAGTCAAAATCTGTACGAGAGTGAATTCCTTCCAATTCTTTAAATCCGAATGGGAAATTAAATTCGATATCTGCTGCTGCATTTGCGTAGTGTGCTAATTTCTCGTGATCATGAAAACGGTAATTTTCTTTTCCTAATCCTAAAGATAAGTGCCATTTTAAACGAGTTTCTTTCCAGTACTCGTATGATTTCATTTCTTCTCCTGGACGCACAAAAAATTGCATTTCCATTTGTTCGAACTCGCGCATACGGAAAATAAATTGTCTAGCCACAATCTCATTTCTGAACGCTTTACCAGTTTGAGCAATTCCAAAAGGAACTTTCATACGACCAGATTTCTGAACGTTTAAGAAGTTCACAAAAATACCTTGAGCTGTTTCTGGACGCAAATATAAATCCATTGCATTTTCAGCAGATGCACCCAATTTTGTTCCGAACATTAAGTTAAATTGTTTTACCTCTGTCCAGTTTTTAGAACCAGTTTCAGGATCAGCAATTTCAAGCTCTTCGATCAAAGCTTTAACATCAGCTAAATCTCCAGCTCCCAAAGAACGCCCTAAACGCTCTCTGATTTCTTTTTCTTTAGCTAAATATTCAATTACACGAGCGTTTGTAGTTACAAACTCTTGTTCGTTGAATGCATCGCCAAAACGGGCTTTTGCTTTGTCGATTTCTTTTTGAGCTTTTTGGTGAATTTTTTCTGCAAAATCTTCAACCAAAACATCAGCTCTATATCTTTTTTTAGAATCTTTATTATCAATTAATGGATCATTGAAAGCATCAACGTGACCAGAAGCTTTCCAAGTTGTTGGATGCATCAATATTGCAGCATCAAGGCCGACAATATTTTCATTCATCTGAACCATTGATTTCCACCAATATTCACGGATATTCTTTTTTAATTCGACACCGTTTTGTGCGTAATCGTATACAGCACTTAAACCATCGTAAACTTCGCTTGACGGAAAAATAAATCCGTACTCTTTTGCGTGCGAAACCACATTCTTAAATATATCTTCTTGTTTTGCCATAGTGATGCAAAAATATAAAAACTAGCTATATAAAAAAGAAAAATTATAAAGATTGAAGCTTTGATTTTGTTACTTTTGTAAATAAAATCTCTCTTTTTGTGATTAATTATCTAATAAACCTATTTTTCCCTAAAGTCTGTAGCGGATGCCACTCTATTTTGCTTCAGAATGAAAAAGTCTTTTGTACCATCTGTAGACATGAGATGCCTCTAACCCAATACCATTTAAACCCCGAAAATGAAGCTGTAAAAAAGTTCTATGGTAAAATTGATATTCAATTTGCATCAGCCTTTTTGTATTTTAATAAAAAGGGAATGGTTCAGGAATTAATCCATAATTTAAAATATAAAGGGCATCAGGAAATCGGAGCTGTTTTAGGAAATTGGTACGCGGAAGATTTAAAGGAACTTCAATTAGAAATTCCTTTTGACGCTGTCATTCCCGTTCCGCTCCATAAAAGAAAATTTAAGGAACGAGGCTATAATCAGGTAACTACTTTCGGGAAAGCAATTGCATCGGGTTTTGAAATTCCTTTTGTAGAAAATATTCTAATCCGAAAATTATATACCAAAACGCAATCCAAGAAAAACCTTTTGGGAAGATCTGAGAATATTGAAAACATTTTTGATGTCAAATTCAGCGAATCTAATCACAACAAACATTTCCTAATTGTTGATGACGTACTTACAACAGGAGCAACACTTGAAGCATGTTCAAAAGCGTTACTGAAAATACCTGGCGTTAAGATTAGTATACTCTGTATGGCAATGGCACATTAACCTTTGAAGCTCAAAAATTAATTCACCAATATTTTTTTCACTTCTTTTCTGTTACCATCAGTAACCGTTACAAAATAAAGGCCTGAAGGCACATCTGGCAATTGAATATCCTGAATAAAATATCCTGAACCTTGAAAAGTTCTATTGTAAACATATTTTCCATTAATATCATTAACGTAAACTTTAATCTCGCTTACTGAATCTCTTTCAAATTGTACTGTAAAAGTTCCTTTGTTTGGATTTGGATAGGCAACAAAATCGACATTTTCAAAATCTTCATTTCCTAATGTGTAGGTTTTAGTGCAAATATTTACTGATGCAGAATTTATTGTTCCTAGAGAACCTACTTTGTCATCAAAAACTCTAAAAGTCCAATTTCCTTGTGGGTTTTCTCCATTAAAAGCAGCTAGAGCTGTTGAAGGAATAACAATTTGGCTAGTAGTTGTATTACAGTTCAAAGCTGTTCCGCTATCGTCAAACTGTAAAGCAAAAGTTGAATTTGTACTTCCACAGTTTTTATTGAATAAAGTCACCACTGTTCCGCTTGGACTTATGATTTGCATAGTCAGATCTGAAAATCTCGCATGTGTTACATTTACAGAAACATTGACATCCGAAACTAATCCAGACGAAGAAGGTACAGAAACTGTTTTATTTACATTGACATTAACATCGGTAGAATATCCGCCACCAAAATTATAAGATGAACAAGATGTTGAAACTGTATATCCTACTGCAAATGGTTTGCTATTTATAGCATAATAAATATTATTAACTGGTTCTATCAAAAGTCTGCAATTGGTTGAAGCATCAATTTCTGGAACTAATATCGTTTCAGAACCATCATTTGGAGTATTGCTGGCTAAAACAATTGGAAATGTTACTCCGCCATCTACAGATAGTTTAATATTTACGTTTGATGATCCTGGCAATGTATTCGTATTATTCACACTCCATGTAATCATTTGTGCAGATCCTTTTGCCCACCCCAGATTATCGTCTGTTTGCGAAGTTACTGCAAACGGTCCAGCTGCGGCAGTTACAGTTACAATCATAGCATCTGTATTGGTTTGACCCTTTCCTAAAGCGGCATTGTCTCTTCCGGTAAGCGTAAAATTCATTGTTTTTGCAATAGAAGAAACAGATTCCCAACTTGTCGTCAATTGATTATTTAACACTGAACTTAAAGCTGGCATGTAACGAACAGGCGAAGTTGTTGGCGGTAAAGATCTAAACATCGGCCCATCTGGTTTTGTAGGATACGTTAAACTGTTACCTGCAAAAGTTGTAGTGGCACTATCAAATTGCTCCCAAGTATAAGTTATAGAATTTCCTTCAGGATCAGAACCGGTACCTGTCAAAATAAATGGCGTACTAATTGGAATTGTATAATCTGAACCCGCATTTATAACAGGCGGATTATTATCTGTTATAGGTATAGATACTGGACAAGTTTTCCCTGCCAGAACACTCTGTATTTGACTAATACTTGCATAAGCAAAATAATCATCTGAATGACTCTGAACATTATAATTTGTTATTCCAGCATATCCCATAATGGTTGAACCACTTCCTGGTTCGTAACACGCTCCAAATCCTTCATTTGCATGCGAATAAGTATGCGTTGCACCAAGTTGGTGTCCCATTTCATGAGCAACAAAATCAATGTCAAAGTTATCACCCAGAGGTTTCGCATCTGCAGGAGATGTATAGGCACTACCCTTTCCAATAGAATTGCTAGGAGTCGGACTGTCACATACACAGCCAATACAACTTGCAAGCCCTCCGCCGCCAGAACCTCCAAACAAATGACCGATGTCGTAATTGGCTTCGCCAATAACACTAGTTAACGTTGTCTGCACTTCTTTTGGCCAAGTAGGATTACTATCAGCGGCACCTATACTAGGAATAGAATAAGGATCTGTAGAAGCGTCTGTATAAACAACAGCGTCATTATTTGCAACTAAAATTAACTGTACTGCAAGGTCTCTATTAAAAATACCATTTACTCGAGTTAAAGTGGCATTCATTCCAGCCAAAGCTCCTGCTTTTGTTCCGCCAAAAAAAGCGGTATATTCTCCCGTACACGATAATGCCAATCTAAGTGTTTTAAATTGTTTGGCATTAGAAGTTGTTCTCGCAGTAGCTGTAGATTTATTTTCAGAAATCAAATTAATCGTTTTACAATTCAAAAGCGCTCGTGAATCTGCATTGTCTGTCGATTTAAATAAAACGTATTCCGACTTATTGTCTGGATTTTGTTCAATATATTCTGTTGGTTTTGCTGTTCTAAAAACCATAGTCTGCATTCCGATGGGAGCAACGCTAAAATGTATTTTCGCATTTTTATCGTCTATTCCGCGACCTTCATAAGACCTGATTTCTGGATATTTTGCTTGTAATTCTGGATCAAAATTAGAAGATTCCCAAACAGAAAAACGTTCTAAAATTCCATCCGAATTTGGAATAGTAATCTCCGATGAAGTATTTTTTGCTGTTTTATTTGATGCCGAAGCTAACTTTGAGCTGAGAAGACTTGTATTTAATTTATAATATAATTTATTGGAACTTAAGCCATCTGCTTTTCGAGAAAGCGATGAAGAAGTTACTTTCTGCCATAAAGCATCTTGTGCATTCATTGTTGCAGAACAGAAAATTAAAAAAATAAAAAGTAGTTGTTTTTTCATACTCTTAAAATATATAATCAAAATTACTTCAATTAATTTGAAATCATATTATTTATATCGCAATTATTGTTTTTTAATCGACGAGTCGTCTTATTTTTACAAAAAGATAGATTATGCAATAAAATTCGATTTAACATATCATTAAATTTAAAAGAGAATAGTATAAATTTGCAGCATCTTAAATAATTTGTTTTGAAGCTCTTTCATTCTATAAACGATTTTCAGTCAACCAAGAAAACAATTTTAACTCTTGGAACCTTTGATGGCGTGCATATTGGTCATAAAAAAATTCTTGAGCGAATTACTCAAAATACTGAAAACGGAAAATATGAAAGTTTAGTACTTACCTTTTTTCCGCATCCGCGAATGGTTCTTCAAGAAAAATCGGAAATAAGATTGCTGAATACTATTGATGAAAAAATAAAACTTTTGGAAGCAACTGGTATAGAAAATCTAGTTGTTCATCCTTTTAACGAAAGTTTTTCAAGATTAACTGCCGAGGAATTCGTTCGTACGATTTTAGTTGAAAAATTCCAGATTCAAAAAATTATTATTGGACATGATCATCGTTTTGGCCGCAATAGAACTGCAAATATTGATGATTTAATTGCTTTTGGATTAGAATACGGATTTGAAGTAGAGCAGATTTCTGCTGAAGAAATCCAAGACGTTTCGGTGAGCTCGACCAAAATTAGGAAAGCCTTAAATGAAGGCAATATGGCTTTGGCCAATGAATATTTAGGTTATAGCTATTTCTTGAACGGAAAAGTTGTAAAAGGAAAACAGCTTGGAAGAACAATTGGTTTTCCAACAGCAAACATTCACATTGAAGAAGATTATAAACTAATACCGAAAATTGGTGTTTACGTTGTAAGAGCTGTTGTAAACGAAGAAACTATTTACGGTATGATGAATATTGGTTTCAATCCGACAGTTAATGGTGAAAAACAGACTATTGAAGTCCATTTGTTCAATTTTGACAAAGACATTTACGATCAGAAGATTGAAGTTTCTTTACTGCATTATATTCGTGAAGAACAAAAATTTGGTTCGTTAGATGCTTTAAAAGCTCAGATTAATCAAGATCAAACCGATTCTTTAGCTTTTATAAACTCTTCTTTAAAAAACCAGACTGCATAGTTTTTACCGTTTTTAAATCATCGTAGCTATTTTTTTAGTAAATTTGATAGAAGACTGTTTTTCAAACATTTACTATTAACTTCTAAAAAATAACCACTATGAAACTACCTAAAGAAATTACCAACGGGTTTTTGATTTTCCTCGGAATTGGCATTTATTTTTTATTAATGAATGTATTGGGGTTGGCCGATTTGTTTTATTTGAGAACACTTAACGTTTTCTTTATATTCTACGGTGTTAATAGGACCATGCAGATGAATCTCCATGAAGGGGAAACCAATTTTTTATCTAATGCCATTTCTGCAATGACGACTTCTGTGGTTGGTGTATGCATGAGTGTTTTTGGCTTATTAGTTTATAGTTACGCCCGAGGCGGAGATGCTTATGTTAGAACTTTATCTGAAACATTTATGTTCGGAGGAAATCCATCAGTACCAACTTATTGTATCTGTCTATTGTTTGAAGGAATCGCTTCTTCTGTAATAGTAACTTTAATGATGATGCTGTATTGGAATAACAAATATGCAGCTGATTGATTTTGAAATCGATTAGATTAAAAAATTAGTCTAAAGAGTTCGCAAATTTCAACATTTTTTTTTAAATTGCTTGTAGCTCAGAGCTATAAGCAATTTTTTATTTAATAGAATGAAGTTAAAACAAATAGAAAGGGTTAAAAAAATCTCTAAAGCAGATTTTGTTTCCCAATATGTAAAAAAACAAATTCCTGTTGTTATCGAAGAATTGACCGAAGACTGGCCAGCTTATAACAAATGGAAATTATCTTATATAAAAGAAATCGCAGGAAATTCAATCGTTCCTTTGTACGATGACAGACCTGTAAATCATGAAGACGGATTTAACGAGGCGCATACCACAATGAAGATGAGTGATTATATTGACTTATTAGAAGAAAAGCCTACTAATTACCGTATTTTCCTTTATAATCTCATGAAAGAGGTTCCTTCTTTAAAAAACGACTTCTTATGGCCCGATATTGGCTTAAAATTAGTCAAGCAGATGCCGATGCTGTTTTTTGGAGGAGAAAATTCGAAGGTTTTTATGCACTATGATATTGATTATTCAAACATTCTTCATTTTCATTTCCATGGCGAAAAACAATGCATGATTTTTCCTCCTAGCCAGTCGAAATTTATGTATAAAGTGCCTCACGCTTTAATTTCAAGAGAAGACATTGATTTTGATAATCCTGATTACGAAAAATTTCCTGCACTTAAAAATGTTGAAGGCTATATTACTAACCTGAAGCATGGTGAAATGCTATACATGCCTGAAGGATACTGGCACTATATGAAATATTTAACACCAGGATTTTCGATGAGTCTTCGCTCTTTTCCAAAAAACATAGTCAATTTATCTAAAGCGGCATACAATGTTTTTATTATGCGCCATTTTGATATTATGATGCGAAAAATTCAAGGTCAAAAATGGATTGACTATAAAAACAAAAAAGCTCTTAAAGATACACATCAAAATTTACAGCGTGCACTTTAATAAGAAAGCGGTTGAGATTTCCCTCAACCGCTTTTTTTATTTTACCTGAATACTATTTTTTGAGTAACTGTTTTTCCGTTATCTAAAGTCATTTTGATGAGCAAAACTTGAGGTCCCGATTGAAAATTGGTTATAACCCACTCTTTACTTCCTATTTGTTTTTTAAGATATAGCTGTTTTCCTCCCATGTCATAAATAGTGACTTCTTGAAGATTTTCTTGTTCAGAAATAGATTGCAGTTTGATATTTTTATCTTTAACAGAAACAACAATTTTTTGGTTTTGATTTTCAAAATCTTCATTGCCAAGCGCTTTATCATCATCACCATTTGTATAACGTAAAACAAAACGATTAAGAAAAGTTCCCGGTGCTGACCTAAACGTATAACCTCCTGTTTTAAGATTATGAATCGTATTTGTTACATTATCTTGCAGATAAATATTCTGAGTGCTTAAATTTCCATCTGTATGATCTATTGCAATTGTGAAATTACCTTCTGGAATAGTAGACTTATATCCTAAAGGAACTGTATCGCTCACAACAAAAGGCACTGCACGACCTTGAATGACAAGTTTTTTATCTTCATTTATACTATAGAAATCAACATAAGGATTTGCATTCAGTGTAACTGCATCATAATTATAATCAAAAGAATTTGTTGCTCCCGTTACATATCCAATTAGTAATTGTTTAAAAGCTCCTTCTGTATTTGTAAAATTCAGCCATACGCGATGTTTTTCAATAAGAGCTGTACTGGCAGATTTATAAAACTGAGTATTATTACTAGCTACTCTCATCGAATTTGTATATACAGGATTCTGCCCTGTTCTTGATTTAGCAAAAAAACCTTGTCCTGCAGCAATATATCCCGATGGGGCATTTTGATTTCCTGGAGTTGTTGCTCCTGTTCCTTCCATTTGACCTACTTCTATATTTCCAGATAAATTATAATAAGCAAAGTCGCTGCTAGTGTAAGTAAAGGTATTGGTTCCTGGAATTAAAGTAGGAGGGCTATTATGTGTCCAAAAATACAATGTCCCATAAAGACGATCTGCATTGTCATGAATAAATTGATCTGCATACATTGCTGAAGGATATGGATTCCCTAGAAAAACTAATTTTTCAGCTATAGCTGACGGTCCTATAATCGTTCCGTTATTTGGCACTCCAATAAATTGGCCTCCGAAAATTTGAGTCGAATTCAAATCATAGAACTGAGGAGATCTAATACTATAGCCATTTCCTTTCACCATTTCTTCTGCGCCATTACTAATTAGTATCCATTTTTCAGTTGCAGAATTGAATTTATGATATTTATCCCAAAGCGTGTTCGGCGATAAATCATGTAACGTAAAAGCTGGCACACGAGTTACTGGCGAAGACCAATACGTAACATCATAACGTCTTACTGGTGTTGTATTTCTTTTGTAAGTAATATTTCCTGTATTATCTACATCATTAATTTGAACTAAGCTTGAATTGTTTTCAAAAATTAAACTTCCATTACCCAGTACATTTACTTCATTTGTTACAGTAATTGAATTTGTGCCTTGTACAACGAGAGACCCATTATTCTCAACTGTTAATCTGCTGACAAAAAAATTGGCATTAGTTCCAGAGATAACAGGATGAACCCCTACGTTTGGAATATCTACACAATCAGAAGCAATAGGAACACTTGCGGGCGTCCAATTTGCTGGATTTCCCCAATTGGCATCAACACTTCCATTCCATGCTTTAGTAACAAAAGCATTTATCATAATCGGTGTTGCTGCTGATATACAGCCTGATGTACTATTTCTTACTTGTACACTGTAACCGCCAGAAGATAGTCCTGTAAATACTCCAGAAGTATTACTAAAATCTACTCCGTCTACACTATAAGTATATCCAGTTCCTGAAGCTGGAGAAGTGACTGTAATTACACCTGTATTATTTACACAGGTTGGCAATTGAGTTACAGAAGCTGTTGGCGCAGCTGCAACCGCATTTACTGTTAAAGAAACATTTTGACTTGCTTGACAACCGCCTGAAGTTGTAATGATCATTATTCCGTTGTAAGTTCCTGAGGCTGTATTTGCTGGCACATTTACATTTATAATGTCTCCTGATCCCGAACTAAAAGGAAATGGTGTAGTTCCTTGATCTGTTAAGGCAACCCAGTCAATAGCATAATTAATTGGAGAACCTGTGGTTGAACTATAACTCAAAGTAGTGGTTTGAGCTGATAAACTTTGACAAACTGGAGTAAAGACTCCTGATGTGTTTATAGTTGGAAGACCGTTAATAGTCAAAGAAATTGCTTGTGTTGTTTGACAGCCGTTTGATGTAAAAATTGTCATTACACCGCTGTAAGTTCCAACGGCAGTGTTTGCAGGAACATTAATAGTATTGATAATTCCGCCAGCAGGATCAAAAGAAAAAACGGTAGTCCCTTGATCATTTAACACAGCCCAATCAATTGAATAGCTAATTGGTGTACCACTTGTTGCGGAATATGGTAAAGAAGCTGTTTGCGCTGATGTATTTTGACAAACAGGAGTTAAATTTCCTGATGTAGTAATTGTTGGAGCTTGATTAACTGTTATTGTGAAATTACTTGCTGTAGAAATACAGCCATTCGCATTTTTTACTGTTAATATTCCTGTATAAGTTCCTACTGCAGTCCCAGCCGGAACTGCAATGCTTATAGGACTGGCGGTTAAAGCTGCATCTGTAATATCTGTAAAACTATTTGCTGGAGTAGCATTCCAGACAATGCTGTAAGAAGTCGGCGAGTTTGTTGAGGCGCTATAGCTTAAACTCGAAGTTTGGGCTGAAGCATTAAAACAGACCGCACTCGCTGTTCCAAGTGTGATTGACGGCAATGGATTCACCGTCACTGTAAAATTACTTGGTGCCGAAATACATCCATCAGCATTTTTTACCGTTAAGAT
Source organism: Flavobacterium tistrianum (assembly GCF_003254545.1). GTDB lineage: Bacteria > Bacteroidota > Bacteroidia > Flavobacteriales > Flavobacteriaceae > Flavobacterium > Flavobacterium tistrianum. Next base: position 279 of record NZ_QJRH01000067.1, on the reverse strand, counting down.
TCCTGTATAGGTGCCTGCAGATGTTCCAGCTGGAACTGCAATGTTTATTGGGCTAGCACCTAAAACTGCATCGATAACCGCTACAAAATTATTTGCAGGAGACGCGTTCCAGGTTATACTATAAGTTGTTGGCGAATTTGCAACTCCACTGTAAGGCAATGTTGTACTCTGCGCATTCGAACTTGTACAGACCGCCGTAGTTGCGCCCAACGTTATTGTCGGCAAAGGATTTACGGTAACAGTAAAATTGTTTGATGTTGATACGCATCCTGCCGCATT
>NZ_QJRH01000068.1 GCF_003254545.1 Flavobacterium tistrianum | reverse complement strand
TTTTGGCATTAGTTTACGGGCTCAAACTGTTTCAGGTGTTGCAAGCAATACAGGATGTCAGAATAGCGGTATTGTAACGGCAAGCAGTACTCAGGACTAAGTTCTGGAACCTATGCAGTAAAAGGAAGGGCGACATCTGGAGGAACCATTTTCTCCAGCAGCAATATAACTGTTAAGGATGGATATACAGCAATGACGGTAACAACACCAACTAAAGTTGCCAATTGCGTTGGAGGCACAGCAGTTTTAACATCTACAGTAACAGGAGGGAAGGCTCCATTTACGTATACTATTGCCACACAGACAGCAGTAGGAACTATTTTACAGAGCAGCGGTGCCATTTCTGCCAATTCATTTACTTTTAATGGACTTGCAGCAGACAGTTATATCGTCAGTGTCACAGATTCCTGCGGTTTAACTATAACTGGTGCAACTTCTATTACCAATCCGACAGTCAGTTTATCACAAATAAAAACAGGAGGACCTGCCTATTTTTATAAAAATCCAAGTACAGATTGTAATGCTTCGGCACATGTTTTAATAGAAGTGGGATTCGTTTATGCAGCAAATGGAGTTCCTGTTTCAACAAGCGATGCTGCCAACTTTACTTGGAAGCTACGATTTCAAAATCAGTTGTATGGTCTGGGAAATGTTGTAGGAGGCGCAGGATATCCACTTTCTACAAAAGATATACCAGCTCCATTAGGAGCTACTCGTGATGTAATATTAGCTGATGAAGGCGGTGCTACACCCTCAGCAATTGTATTGATAGATAATTGCGGGAATGAAAAAGTGTTTCCTCTTATAAATTACAATAGAACATATTCAAATTTAGCCCAAATAAATTGTGGAGGAACCCCATACTTGATAACTCATCGTAATTCAGGATTGTCTTGTTTTCCAATGACCATGACTTTTACTAATCGAGCAAATTCAGCAGATGTAGTTTTGGCAGTAGTTCCAACTGGAAATGGAGATATTATTGGTGGTTTTACGCCAGGTGCTACATATAATATTTCTTACACTGATGGCGCTGGATATACTTCAGGATTATGGAATGTTAATACAGTTGGTTTTCCTGCAACTTCATCTTATACAGTGGGGCAAGTATCTAGTGGTGTTCAGCCTAATTTAAATACATTAGGTTTTGGACGCCTTGCAGTAAGTTTTACCACTATTCCTGGTCAAAATGCAACAGTGGAAGTAATTGCATCAAGCAACCCTACAGCTGTTCCTGTTGGCACGACATTTACCAATATTGCATCTAGTGTTTATTTACCATCAGTAAATCCATCCGATCCGGGAGCTTATTGGCCAAAGGGAACTTATAGATTACAAATCACTAGCCTTTGCGGTTCGGCACCTTTAAATGTAACCGTTTCAGGATATGTTGCCAGCCTTTCGGGCTATACGACAACTCCAGTCTGCGGAGGTTTTAACTATACGATGAACGGCAATTTTGATGTTCCAACTGCCTATGAGGTGCGTATTATTTCCGGCCCATCAAGCGTAGGGCAGACAAGAGACATGGCCAGTGCAACAGCATCACTTCCTTTTAATGGGTTAGGTTACGGCACTTATGTTTTCGGTCTTCGTATAAAAGGAGGAACAACAGACGTATTAACCCAGACGGTAACCTACGACGCGAACAATGCCATAATAGTAGACAAGACAAATACGGGAGGTTTCGTGTGCGCTTCCGGCGCCACAAATGGGGTTTTAACGATCACTGCCGCTTCCAATTCTCCAGCTCCTGGGAATGTCCTCCAATATGCCTTAAGCACGGACGGCGGAGCGACTTTCGGGGCTTATCAGAGCGGCAACACCTTCAGCGGCCTTACTGATAACACTTATTTTTTCAGGATAGCAGATGGCTGCGGAAATGTGATCACACAGTCGGTTCAGATCGGTGTTGCCGCAGCGCCTGAAGCGACGGCAGACGGCTTGAACACTCCTGCGGTGATCTGCGATAAGACCTCAGGCAGCGTGCATCTGGATGTTGATATCTTTGGAGCCCTGTCATACTTATGGACAGGCCCGGGAATCAATGCATCAAACCGGAATGAGAAAGACCCTCTGGTCAATTATTCGGATTTAACAGTCGGTGCAAATAATTATACCTGCACAGTTACTCTCGGTGCGCCCTGCAGCAGCAGCGTGGTCTCCAATCTGACCATTAATGTGAATGCAAGGCCGACAGTTGCAACCAATGCGCCTGCGCCTGTCTGCACGCCAAATACGGTCAATCTTACCGATCCTGCCGTTACGGCTGGAAGCGCTTCGGGTCTGACGTATGCCTATTTCTCAGACGAACAGGCCACGATTCCCGTTGCAGATCCAACGGCAGTTTCGGTTCGCGACACCTATTATATAAAAGGAACGGACGCTAACGGATGCTTCAGCATCATGCCGGTTGAAGTGACTGTAAATGAGCTTCCGCAGGCTGCTGTAACATATCTAAACGGCCCCTACTGCCAGACGGGAACAGCGCTTCCCGAAGAGCTGGGCACTGCAGGGGGAACCTACACTTCGGATCCGGGCTTAATAATTGACGCAAACACTGGAGAAATAGATTTGGCTGCATCAGCATTAGGGGTCCACACCATTACTTATGCATTCAGCGACGGAAGCTGTTCTAATTCCATAACAACAGATGTCACAATTAATGCCCTTCCGACGGCCTCAATAAATTATCCGAACGGACCTTACTGCAACAGAGGAACTGTTTCATCTGTAGAGACAGGCATAACAAATGGGCAGTACAGCTCAGATGCAGGGCTCAGCATTGATCAAATTACGGGAGATATTGATCTGGGAGCATCTGTGCCTGGAACTTACACGGTTACCTATACATTCAATAACGGAACCTGTTCAAACAGCACCACAGCGACAGTTACGATAAATCCAACAGCGCTTCCTTCAGCTTTGGCCGATATAACAGCTGAATGTTCTATAAACTCTTTAACGGCTCCGACCCTAACAGATCCATGTGCAGGCTTAATAACTGCCACAACACCGACACTTTTTCCAATCACAGCCCAAGGGACAACCCCAGTAACCTGGACTTTTGACTATGGAAACGGATATACCCAGACGGCAAACCAAAATATAATAATCAAGGATATTACAGCACCAGCAGTTCCAATACTGGCCGATGTTACGGCAGAATGTTCCGTTACAGCACTGGCAGCTCCGACCGCAGCAGACAATTGCGCGGGAACCGTAACGGGAACCACTGCGGCGCAATTGCCGATCACCGCGCAGGGAACAACAGTGGTGACCTGGACTTTTGATGACGGGAATGGAAATATCTCGACAGCCGTGCAGAATGTCATAATCAAAGACATAACAGCGCCAATAGTTCCGGTACTGGCCGATGTTACGGCAGAATGTTCCGTGACGGCATTGACAGCTCCGACCGCGACAGACAATTGCGCGGGAACCGTAACGGGAACAACAACGGCGCAATTGCCGATCACCGCACAGGGGACAACTGTGGTAACATGGATTTTTGATGATGGGAACGGGAATATTTCAACAGCAGACCAGAATGTGATTATAAAAGATATAACAGCTCCGGCAGTTCCGATACTGGCAGATGTTACGGCTGAATGTTCCGTGGCAGCATTAACGGCTCCGACCACAACAGACAATTGCGCGGGAACCATAACGGGAACGACTATGGCCCAATTGCCGATCACCGCGCAGGGGACAACTGTGGTGACATGGACTTTTGATGACGGCAACGGAAACATTTCAACAGCAGACCAGAATGTTATCATAAAGGATGTTACAGCTCCAGCAGTTCCGATACTGGCCGATGTTACAGCCGAATGTTCCGTGGCAGCATTAACGGCTCCGACCGCAGCAGATAATTGTGCGGGAACCGTAACGGGAACCACAACAGCCCAATTGCCGATCACCGCGCAGGGGACAACTGTGGTGACATGGACTTTTGATGACGGGAACGGAAACATTTCAACAGCAGACCAGAATGTGGTTGTAAAAGATATTACAGCTCCAGCAGTTCCGATACTGGCCGATGTTACGGCAGAATGTTCCGTGACGGCATTAACAGCTCCGACCGCAGCAGATAATTGTGCGGGAACCGTAACGGGAACCACAACAGCGCAATTGCCGATTACCGCGCAGGGTACAACAGTGGTGACATGGAGTTTTGATGACGGGAACGGCAATATTTCGACAGCGAACCAGAATGTGATAATTAAAGATGTTACGCCGCCAGCTGCGCCAGTCTTGGCCGATGTTGCGGCAGAATGTTCCGTGACGGCATTAACAGCACCGACCGCATCAGACAATTGCGCGGGAACTATAACGGGAACAACTACGACTGTTTTCCCAATAACAGCGCAGGGAACAACGGTCGTTGCATGGAATTTTGATGACGGCAACGGCAATATCTCGACAGCGAACCAGAATGTGATAATTAAAGATGTTACAGCTCCGGCAGTTCCGGTACTGGCAGATGTTGCGGCAGAATGTTCCGTGACGGCATTAACAGCACCGACCGCATCAGACAATTGCGCGGGAACTATAACGGGAACAACTACGACTGTTTTCCCAATAACAGCGCAGGGAACAACGGTCGTTGCATGGAATTTTGATGACGGCAACGGCAATATCTCGACAGCGAACCAGAATGTGATCATAAAAGATATCACTGCACCTGCAATCCCTATTTTGTCAGATATAACAGGACAATGCAACGTGACGCCAGCTGCTCCAACAACTACCGATGCATGTGCAGGAGTCATTACGGGAACGACAACTACTGTTTTTCCGATAACAGCTGCTGGAACAACAGTTATTGCCTGGACTTTTAATGATGGAAACGGTAATAGTGTAACGGCCAACCAGAATGTAATCATTAGCAATATTGCTTTGGCAGGAGCAGAAACTGCGGCCTGTTCTGCAGTGCAGCCCGGATACAATATCACTTTATCAGTAACAGGCCAGGCGCCTTATACTGCTACAGGAACCGGAGCACCGGGAACATGGTCGGGAAATACTTGGACATCGGGGCTTATCAGTTCGGGAACCAATTATAGCGTAAGCCTGCAGGATGCGAATGCCTGCAATGCGGTAGCCGTATCCGGAATTTCGCCAAACTGCTGCCGTTTCAGTGTGATCTGCCCAACTTTCCAGCCTACTTCGGTACAGTGCTATGATGAGCTCCCTTCAGCGGGAAGTCTGACAGAGGCACAGTTCGAAGCTTTAGGAAACGGCGACGGACGCATTGCAGACACCCGATGCGGAGTGGTGGATATTACAGCATCAAACAGTGCAGATACAGGCTGTAATGCCAATATTACAAGAACCTATACTATAACAGAGTATGCGGATACAAATAATAATGGTGTCCGAGATGCGGGAGAGAACACCGTTCTGGATACGGCAGTCTGCACGCAGATTATTCAGGTTCGCGATACTACAGCTCCTGTTTTTGCAGAAGCATTGCCTGAGAAGGTTATATCGGCAGATTGTGATACAATTCCGCCTGCACAAACTTTTACAGCGACAGATAACTGCGGCAGTGCGGCAGTTGCTTATGACGAGCAGAGAGTTGACGGGGACTGCGCCAGCAGATATTCGCTAATTAGGACTTGGACAGCTTCTGATAAGTGCGGGAATCAGAGTTCCTTTGTGCAGACAGTAAATGTTTCTTGTGTTGAAGAAGTTTACAATGCCATATCGGCAAATGGAGACGGGCTAAACGACAGCTTTTTTATTAAAGGGATAGACTGCTATCCGGACAATAAAGTAAAAATCTACAATAGATATGGTGTTATTGTCTATGAAAAGAATGGCTATGATAATGTTACCAATCCGTTTCAGGGCTTCTCAGACGGGCGTGCAACAGTTGCCAGAGGAAACAAGCTTCCAACCGGAACCTATTTCTACACTTTAGAATATGACAGCAACGGAAGAAAAGTCGAAAAAGCCGGATATCTTTATGTCAATAGCCAATAGAATAGAATTACTAAAAAAAGCGGTTTCATATTATAACATGAAACCGCTTTTTTTTAAAGCCAAAAGCTTCTTTCTTTAAATTTGATAGACTTTCCTATTTCGAAGCCATGTAATTTAATATTTGACCGTTATGAGTTTCTTAAAAAGAAGTTTTCTTTTATTCTGTTGCATCCTTCTTTCTCAAGTTTTAAAAGCCTAAGATGCTCCTTACGCCATGGGATTTATTCCGGCATCTATAAGCGAAGTTGACGTTGCTTTTCCTTTAATAGAAAAATGGCATTTGAGTGGTCAAGCAGATATGCAGCTCGTTACACAAGGCACTTACACAAACGAAAATCCTTTTGAATATACCCAGCGTAAAGTGATAAAACCTTGGATTGTTTATTCAGGTTTAAAAAATATGAAGCTTTGGTTGGGATATGCACATAACCAGAAATATGCGATAAAAGAAGCGGGCAATTACAAAACTTTAGAAAACAGGCTTATTGTTATGGGGACCTATACTCAGGAAATGCCCAAAGGATCTCTGTTTGAGCAAGTGCGTTTTGAAACTAAGTTTTTTGATGACAGAAATGGCAATCATCAAACGATACCAAGAATAAGGGCTCGTTTTGGTGTCAATCATTATTTGAGACAAAGCAAGGAGAAACCAATTTTTCTAGCGCCGAATATTGGATATTATACTGAATTAATGCTGAAGTTTGCTTCAAAAGATTATGCCGAGGAACATTTTGATATTTTCAGACTTTCAGTTTATTATACTGCTGGAATTACGCCAAACATTCACTTCTTGGCGGGTGTAATAGGTCAGATGCAGCTGCGAACCAACGGAACTCAATTTGATGTTTATTACGGACTAATGGTCTCATTAAAATATAGCGTAAAACCAAAAGCACGCGAAACTTTTGATAGCGTTGATGGCGGTGCAGATTAACCAAATTATTTCTGACGATTTTAAAAGAGTTTATTTTGCTAAAAACTTATAATATTTAACTTTGGGAACGTTATAAGAAATAAACAAAATGAAACAAGCGATTATAAATGCTGTTGTACACACAGGAGAAGAAATAATAGAAAATGGAGTTGTAGTTGTAGAAAACGGAGCTATTATTTCGGTTCAAAAAGAAATTCCAAACGATATTAAGACAATTGATTTGGGAGGAAATCATCTTTCGGCAGGATTTATAGATATTCAGATTAATGGAGGAGAAAAGTATTATTTTAGCCAAACGCCAAACGAAAAAACCATTCAAGATATTTACGATGCCAGCATGAAATACGGCACTACGCATGTTTTACCTTGTTTAATTTCTTCATCAAGAGAAACCATTTTAGAAGGAATTGAGGCAGTTCGCAATTACATGAAAAAACATCAGAATGGTGTAATTGGAATGCATTTAGAAGGGCCTTTCTTGAATCCTCAGAGACGTGGAGCACATAGCATCGATCAGGTTCGAAAACCGACTGATGAAGAACTGGAAGAAATCATCAGTAAAGGAAAAGACGTTATCAAAGTCATTACCATTGCTCCAGAATGTTTTACAGAAAAACAATTAAATATGCTGATTGAAAGTGGCATTACAATTTCAATCGGACATTCTACTCTTACTCATAAAGAAGCACAGCCTTATTTCGCAAAAGGAATCAATCTCGTGACCCATTTGTTTAATGCTATGTCACAATTCGGACATCGTGAGCCAGGATTGGTGGGAGCCGTTTTTGAGAACGAAAAGGTCTATGCTCCAGTAATTTTAGACGGTGTGCATTGTGATTACGCTGCAGCTAAAATTGCTTACAAATTAAAACAAGATAAATTCTTCTTAATTAGCGATGCTACATTCCTAGGACGTAAAGTAGCCAATTTTAAATGGGATAATTTTGATGCTCATTTAGTAGATGGTTTCTATAGAAATGACGACGGAAATCTTGCAGGCGCCTCAATCTCAATGACAGAAGCAGTGCAAAATGCTTATAATCATCTACAGGTTTCTGCTGATGAAGCGATAAAAATGGCAACCACAAGAGTAGCCGCAGCAATTGGGATGAAAGAAAAAGTAGGAAAAATCAAGGAAGGTTTTCCTGCAAGCTTTGTGCAGTTTGATTCTGATTTGGCTACAATAAAAACTTTAGATTTTAGGCAATAGAAACTTTAAAATCTGACCTTTAAGTATAGTGGGAGTTTACTAAAAAAATATTTTCAGTAAACTTTTGGTTCGTATTTTTCTTGCAATTTACTTGTATATACAAAGTATGTTTATAGTTTTGCACGGATATTTAACCCCAAACCTACTTACTTAATGATGAGAAAAAGCACTCACTTTTTTGTATTTGCCCTATTGGCAAGTATCCTTTTTGGCTGTAGCGACGACGGAGATTCGTACAAACCAAATTATCTGCCAACTATAGATGCTACGACTTTACCAGCAGAAAATAAACCGATGACAATGTTTGAAGATGACGAAAGTCCTTCAAAAATGTACGATAAAGTAGACCGATGGTTTCGCGTAAACGAACCGCTTCAGGTTATCCAGAAAGGAAAAGATTCTGTGCAGATTTCGTTGTATTCTCCAGTTGGACTTACAAATGTGAAAATCTATGCAAAACTGCCAAATTACGATAAAAAGTTTGTGATTTATACTTTTTCAAAAATACCAGCTTTTCATCGTTCATTTCATAAACTTCCTTTGACCGAAAAAGCAAACGATTATCTGTTGGAAACGGGAAGTACAGTAACGATAGATAAAATTGAAGGATTTTCTTCTGGCGCAATTCAGTTCTCAGTTGAATCGGATGATCCTTTATTTCAAAAATTCAAAAAAATAAAATCAAATCATTTAGTTCAGTTTCATGATGGATACCATATTAATGAACTAGGGAAATTTCTTCCTATGAATCCTGCTTTGGCAAAAGAAGCAATCACAATGATCATTAATTATTCTTATGCGTTGAGCCACCCATTGTATTACAGCACATTTACCAATTTTGATAAATACAAGCAAGAGCAAGCTGTAGCAGCTGGAACGGGAATAAACGGAGCTTTAAACTGGCACGGAAATGCTGATGATGTAGATGGAGTTTACGATTATTATTCTAAAGAAGAAATAGAAAAAATATACTGGAATTATTTAGATAAAAGAACCGTTTGGATGGCAATGGTTGGAGGAGATTCTGCTTGGGGCGGAGGAAATCTAGCGTCGCAATGGGAATCGGGATATGTAACGGGACATTGGGTTGGAGAAATGTCGGTTTGGTCGCATGAATACTCACATCATATTGGTTTTAGCCACAGCAGTAATTTAGCAAATAGCGGAGAAGGCGGTGGCCAGCAGGAAATGCTGACGGAATTTTATAAGTATTTGATTTATTTAAATGATCTTCCTTTTACAGATCCAGATGTTTTAAAAACGTACGAGAAATCAAAATATCTAAGTAAAACTTATAAAAAACCAGTGTTTAAAATTGATCCAAAGAATTCATTCTTAGTTAAATATAAAGGTGAAGGAAAATGGAACTAAAATATAAAACAACAATGAAACATATTTTGCCCCTGATATTTGCGCTTTGTTTTTTTACCAATTGCAGCAAAGACGACAATGAAACCAAAGATTATACCTATTATTATCCAACAGACGAAGCTTCTATCACGGCCGAAAATATTCCAGGAAGCGCAGAAGCATTTGATCCGAAAGGAATAGCAGTTTCAAACGAGAAACTATACGTTATTAACGGAAATGTTTTAGAAGTCTTTAATGCTCTGACATTACAGCATATCAAAACAATTAAAGAATATGTAAAAGGTACAACTACGATTCCGCTGACAAGCTTGACTTCGGTTGCTGTTGACAACGGACGTATCTATGTTGGAAGTACAGAATCTAGATTATTTGTTTTTGATGAAACTACCAATGCAGGAATTAGTACAGTTGGAAACGGACAATGGTGGCAGACTTTTGTACACGTTTTTGGCGTTGTAGTAAAAGACGGATTGATATTCGTTAAAGAAAAAGAAAAAAGCATCAAAGTATTTGAAACGTCTCAGATTACCGAAACGAGTAATTGGAATTTAGAACCTATTGCAAAACTTAATACTTTAAATGGCTACACAGAAGTATATTCTATGGATGTTTATGGCGGAAACCTTGTGGTAGCAGGAAGAGATGCAAAAAGTTATTTGTTCTATAATATTGCGAACATCAAAGCGAACGCTAAAAATTCATTAACAACTCCGATTGAGCCAGAAAAAGTGCAATTTGTAGACATAAAACCAATTGCCGTTTCTTTCAGCAAAGATTGGGCTTTGACCTCAGAAAATGTTGGAAGCACTTCGTATTTAAGATTGTATCCAAAAGAAGAGTTTATCAGACAAAATTATAAGGCAGTTGTAAATGCATCAGATATTTTAGGTCAAAATGCATTTGGAACTATTGTAGGAACTGCACAGCTTGACGATCGCATTTTCTTGTCGGATAATACGAATAAGAAAATCAGAATTGTAAAACTGAATAAATCTACGATTGCAGAACAAAACAACTAGGTTTTTTAAATTCCAAAAAATTAAATTCCAAATTCCAAACTAATTGGAATTTGGATTTTTTTTTTGAATTGAAATAAGATTTGGAATTTGGAATTTTCAAAATTGGAATTTAGATTTTAAAGGTTGGAATTTCAAAATAGCCTACTATATTGATAGGTTAATAAAAGTTTTAATGATTTATAGCTAAAAATTGGAAATAACTATTTAAATTTGCACTCGCTATGAGGAAAGATAACCAGAAAATGAATAATTATTATCGTTACAGCATGATGTGCTGTGCTATTGTAATGGTATTTATTGATCTGGCTTAATATATAAAATGATAAAATTTATTTCAAAAAAGCCTTTCAAGTAATTAATGGAAGGCTTTTTTGTTTTTAAACTGTAAAGAATGATTGAATTAAAAAATGTAACCAAAACTTTTCATCAGAAAGACAGAATTGTTGCTGCTCTATCTGATGTCTCTTTAAAGGTTCCCGAGGGAAAAATTTTTGGTGTAATTGGAACTTCCGGAGCAGGAAAAAGTACTTTAATTCGCTGTGTGAATTTGTTAGAAAGACCAACTTCTGGCGAAATTATCGTTGATGGCAAATCTTTAATGCAATTATCAAACGCTGAATTGGCGATTGAGAGAAGACAAATTGGAATGATTTTTCAGCATTTTAACTTGCTTTCTTCGAGAACAGTTTTTGATAATGTGGCTTTTCCGTTAGAATTGACTGGAACTTCAAAAAGCGAAATCAAAACGCGTGTTTTAGAATTATTGCAATTGGTTGGTTTGGCAGAAAAAGCAAACGATTATCCTGCAAGTCTTTCTGGTGGACAAAAACAAAGAGTTGCCATTGCAAGAACTTTAGCCAATAATCCGAAAGTGCTTTTGTCTGATGAAGCAACAAGCGCACTTGATCCTGCAACAACAAGATCAATTTTAAATTTATTGAAAGACATCAACAAACGCTTAAACATTACTGTTTTGCTGATTACGCACCAAATGGAAGTGGTAAAATCTATTTGTGATGAAGTTGCGGTAATCAGTCACGGAAAATTGATAGAGCAGGGAAGTGTGGGCGAAATCTTTGCAGATCCGAAACATGAACTGACAAAAGAGTTTATTTCTTCTTCACTTCATATCGAAATTCCGTCTGTTTATCAGGAGAAATTGCAAAAACAAGATGACGGGAATTTGAATCCGTTATTGAAGCTGGAAATGACAGGAAAATCGGTTAACGAGCCTGTTATCTCAGAAGTTTCAAGGCTTTTTGATACCGATTTTAAAATCGTCAGCGCACAAATGGATCAGGCGGGCGAAGTTAATTTTGGCGTGATGCTGATTGAACTTTCAGGGAAACGCGAAAATTACGATGCGGCAATTCAATATTTTAATTCAAAACACATTAAAACAGAAATTTTAGGTTATGTCTGATTCTCTTATAGATTTATTGTTAAAAGGAACATGGGAAACCATTGTTATGACTTTTGTATCGGGCTTTTTTGGTTTTTTATTAGGACTTCCAACAGGAATTTTACTGTTCTTAACCCGTAAAAATCAAATTCTAGAACAGCCTGTTTTAAATAGAACATTATCGGTTGTGGTGAACGTTTTTCGTTCTATTCCATTTATTATTCTGATTGTTTGGATGATTCCGTTTACACGCGCCATTGTTGGAACTTCAATTGGTGTGAGTGCGGCTTTGGTTCCATTGAGCATTGGTGCAGCGCCATTTATTGCCCGATTGGTAGAAAACAGTTTACTAAGCCTTCCATCTGGATTAATCGAAGCGGCGAGAGCATTGGGCGCAACGCCTTTGCAAATTGTGTACAAAGTATTACTGCCAGAAGCTTTACCTTCTTTAATCAACGCAGCTTCAATTACCTTAATTACCCTTGTTGGATATTCTGCAATGGGCGGAGCTGTCGGAGCTGGCGGACTTGGGCAAGTAGGTTATCAGTACGGATATATTGGTTATGATGCCCTGACAATGAACTCGGTTTTGGCTTTATTGGTCATTTTGGTATTCGTGATTCAGTTTGCGGGAGACAAATTATCAAAACGATTTGATCACCGATAATCAATTAAAAATTTAGAATTAAAAATTAAAAAATATACAATTATCATGAAAAGAAATATTTTAAGAATAGCTGGGGTTTTGGCTTTGGCGCTTGTTTTATCAAATTGCGGAAAAAGTAAAAACAATGATCCTCATTTTATTAAAGTGGGAGTGGCTTCTGGTCCAGAATTAAAAGTAGCGGAAGCGGCTAAAAAAGTAGCAAAAGAAAAATTCGGATTGGAAGTAGAATTGGTTTCTTTCAACGATTATGTAATTCCAAATGAAGCTTTAAGTCAAGGAGATATCGATGCAAATGCTTTTCAGCACAAACCATATTTAGACGAGCAATCGAAACAAAGAGGATACAAATTGGCTATTATTGGAAATACGTTTGTATACCCAATTGCTGGTTATTCTAAAAAAATAAAAAGCCTTTCTGAATTGAAAAACGAAAGCACGATTATTATTCCAAATGATCCAACAAATGGCGGACGTTCTTTATTGCTTTTACAGAAAAACGGATTATTGAAGTTGAAAGATGGCGTTGGTTTATTGCCAAAAGTAACAGACATTGTAAGCAATCCTAAAAACTTAAAAATTTTAGAATTAGAAGCTCCTCAATTGCCAAGAGCTTTAGATGACCAAAATGTTTCTATCGCGATTATCAACAATACTTTTGCATCTGCAGCTGGATTGGTTCCTTCTCGTGACGCTTTGTTTGTTGAAGATAAAGATTCGCCTTATGTGAATTTGGTAGTAAGCCGTGAAGACAATAAAAACGAAGAAAAAGTAAAACAGTTTTTACAAGCTTTTCAATCTCCAGAAGTAGAAAAAGCAGCCGAGCAGGAATTTAAAGGCGGAGCAGTAAAAGGCTGGTAATTTTTTTAAGTTAAAGAGTTAAAAGTTATGAGTTATGAGTTATGAGTTAGGAGTGTTGCCTAACTTATAATTCATAACCCATATTTTTTTGCCCTATGTGTATATTTATTCAAACATAACCCGTGGTTTCAACCACGGGAATACGCGGTTGCACAAACCACAAACCACAAACCACAAACCACAAACCACAAACCACAAACCACAAACCACAAACCACAAACATTAATAATTATATAAAACAATCTGTTGATTTTGTAAGGCTTACGTTTTTTTGTTGAACTAAATTTAATGTTCAATTTTAAAACAAAAGCCATGAGATCAATTTGGACAGGTTCGGTAAGTTTTGGATTAATTAATATTCCAATAAAAATGTTTTCGGCGGTGCAGGAAAGCAGTTTGGATATGGACATGCTCGACGCAAAAGACCATGCCAACATAAAGTTTAAACGCGTCAATGAAAATACGGGAAAAGAAGTTGATTTTGCCAATATTGTAAAAGGATATAATCTGGAAGGCAAATATATTATTCTGGAAGATTCCGATTTTGAAGCAGCAGATGCCATTAAAACCAAAACAATCGATATTGAAAGTTTTGCTTTCGAAAAAGAAATTCAAAGCATTTATTACGAACAGCCGTATTATCTCGAGCCAGACAAAGGAGCAATGAATGCTTACGGATTACTTCGCGATGCGCTTGAAGCTTCAGGAAAAGTGGGTGTTACCAGATTTGTATTGCGAAACAAAGAAAGTCTCGCAATTTTAAAACCTTATAAAAATGTCATTGTTTTAAATAGAATTCGTTTTGAACAGGAAATTAGAAGTACAGCTGAATTAAAGCTTCCGCCAATGTCCAAAAAATCAACAAAAGAAATGGATATGGCCGAAAAACTAATTGATCAGCTGACGGAGAAATTTGATATTTCTGGTTTTAAAGATGAATATACAGCCAAGCTTTTAGACATCATTAAAAAGAAAGCCAAAGGAAAACCGCAAAAAGCAGCTCCAAAATTAAAAGTCGTACACAAACAAAGCGACGATTTAATGGAAATGCTGAAAGCGAGTTTGGAAACCAAAAAGAAAAAATCGTCTTAACTGTTTTGGCTATTTTCCAGTTTGTGGATAATCTTCTTAATATTTGCGCCTTTAGATAAAACGGGTTTCCATAAATCTCCTTTTTTCTCAAAACGGCTTAATACATTTTTGATGGTAAATTGCGACGGATGCAGTTTTTCATTCACTTCGCTCCATTCCAAAGGTGTAGAAACTGTTGCGCCAGGTTTTGGACGAACAGAATACGGAGCCGCCAAAGTTTGCCCGCGTCTGTTTTGCAAAAAATCGATATATAATTTATTGTTTCTTTTTTTAATGCTTCTATCAACCGTTGTAATTTCAGGAAGTCTGGATTGCACTTCTTTCGCAATCAATTCTCCAAGAATTTTAATGGAATCATAATCATATTTAGCGCCAAGCGGAATATAAATATGTAGTCCAGAAGCTCCAGAAGTTTTGCACAAACATTCCGTTTCCAGTTCGTCTAAAACTTCTTTTACGACCAAAGCAGTCTGAACGACTTGTTTAAAATCGTCTTTTGCAGGATCTAAATCAATTACGAGCCAATCTGGATTCTGAATATGCTTGATGGTCGAATTCCACGGATTCATTTCGATACAGCCTAAATTTGCCATATAAAGCAACGTTTCCTTATCATTACAAATAAGATAATCAATATCGGCATTGTTGGATTCTGAGAAAACTTTTTTGGTTTTAAGCCACTTCGGAATTTTATCGACATCAACATCTTTTTGATAAAAACTTGGAGAATCAATTCCGTTCGGAAAACGATTCATTGATTCTGGACGGTCTTTTAAATACGGAAGAATGAGTTCTGAAACTTCATCATAATAATGAATAATATCGCCTTTCGTGATGCCGTCTTTAGGAAAATATACCTTGTTTTGATTGGTAAGATGCAATACCGTTTTACCGACTTTTAAATCGTAATCGTTCTCTGTTTTTTCCTTTTTATTTTCTGGAGTAATTGTCATTTCATCTGAATTTAGTTGAGTTGAATAGTCTTTTGTGAAGGATAAAAAAACTTCTTCTGCTTTTTTGTCTACTCTTGTTCCGAGATAAACAGGATGTCGCAGATACTGATCTTGCGTCCATTCCGAAAATTTTACCTGACAAACGACTTTTGGTTTTACCCATTGAATTTTATCTCGTATCGGAATTTTTTCGTCAAGCAGAGATTTGTCAATGAAATAAGGTTCTAATTGAGTATAAAGATCTTTCAAAACGGTTTCTGTAAAACCTGTTCCGCATTTGCCAATATATTGCAGTTTTTTGCCATCATATTGACCGAGAAGAATAGCACCAAAATATTTCCTTGAATTTTTAGGTTCTGTAATTCCGATAATAATAGCTTCTTCTTCGTTAGCAGTTTTTATTTTGAGCCAGTTTGTACTTCTTCGATTGATGGTGTAAGTGCTGTCGGCTTTTTTGGCAATTATGCCTTCGGTTTTATTTCTAACCGCTTTTTCAAATTGTTTAATTCCATCTCCAACTGTATGTTCAGAATAAAAAACATTCGAAAAAGGATATTTATTAAAGAGAATTTTCAGGAGTTCTTTTCGTTCCAAAAGCGATAATTCGGTAATCAGATTTCCGTCTAGATTCAATAAATCAAAAACGTAATATTTGAGATTCCCTATTCCCGTTTTCATGTAATTTTGAAGCAATTGGAAATCGGCTCTGCCAGAATCATTTTCTACGACAATTTCGCCGTCCAAAACTACGGTGTGATCTATTTGTTTTAATTCGTCGGCAATGGGTCTGAAATTAGCATTAAAAGAAATTTCGTTTCTGCTAAACAAATCTACCTGCTGTGCATTAATAACCGCAATAGTTCTATAGCCGTCGTATTTATTTTCGAAAATCCATTCCTCATCATCAAAAGGCTTTTCTCGAACACTGGCAAGCATTGGTTTTATAAATTCAGCTATCTCAACTTTTGGATTGGACTTTTTTTTTACGGTTTTTTTCTCAGCTGTTTTTTCTTCAGTTTTTGAAGCCAATTTTTCAGATTTTTCAATAAGCTGTTCCAAACTTCTTTTAGAAATAACCGATTTGTTTTTTTCTAAAATATCTTCAGTCGAAGCATATTTATCATTTTTCTTGATTAAAAGCCAAGCATTTTCCTGTTTGCCATGAAGTTTAACCAGCGAAAATTCGCCTTTTAGTTTTTTTCCTTTTAAAACAAAACTCAAACGACCTTTTGCTAGATCGCTTAATAATTGTTTTTCATCAGAAGCGGTTTTTTCATCCGAAGTATAGGTTCCGTTATCCCATACAATTACATTTCCAGCACCATAATTTCCTTCTGGAATAGTACCTTCAAAATCTTTATAACTGTACGGATGATCTTCAACCATCATGGCGAGACGTTTTACTTCAGGATCCATTGACGGACCTTTTGGCACTGCCCAGCTTTTTAAAACTCCATCCATTTCTAACCTAAAATCATAATGGAGATGCGACGCGGCATGTTTCTGCACGACAAAAATCAATTCGTTAGCCGATTTTTCAACTTTTCCTTTTGGCTCTCGGGTTTGTTTAAAATCTCTTTTCTGATTGTATTTAGACAGTGACATAAGCTTTCAGAAGTATTAAAATGGTTAATGTAATAGAGTAAAGCGCCGTTGCTGTAACCGCAAAAATAATATGGGCAAAGAACAGCTGAATATAATAACCTTTAAAATCAATTGGGGGTTGATGATCGGTCATTTTAAATATGATAATCCAGCTGAGTATGCCAATTACACCACTGATAACGCCTAATATAAGCGCACTTAGTGGAGAAATTGGCAAAATATTCTTCACCCATACTATGTGATATCCCATAACAAATAGAAAACCAATAATGTAATGTATCAGCCATCCCCATGTTTTCTGAGATTTTTCGGAAAGGCTAATGTTTGTTTTTCTAAGAGCAAAACTCAATAAAACGGGTTCTTTATACAATTCTCTAAAGTTTTTCGACATCGCGTAACTAAACCAAGTCATAGTCGATGTAGCCCCAATAGAAACTAAAATTAGCTGTATAATGATGTAAACCATATCGTCCTTTTTTTGAATTAAAACTCTATTTCAAAGTTATTTTTTAAAAGGCTTTTTTATGTTATAGGATTAAAAGTAGTAATTATATAATTACAATTAAAGTATTGATTGTCAATTAACTTATGGTTTAAATGTTATAATCCTTAAAGGGAATTGTATAAGTTTTAAGCCCAAAAGCATTCTAAATTTGTTAGTCTATTATTTGAGAAATACCTCACAATCTAATAAAATCAGTTCATTGAATGACAAATGTAAAAGCAATAAAAAATGAAAAATTCGAAGAAAACAAACCAAGACAATTCTGATGGCAAACAGAATGATTTAGAATTTAATAAATCAAGTGCTGAGAATGAGTTTTTAACTACCAATCAAGGAGTTAAGATAAATGATAACAACAATTCTTTAAAATCTGGAGAAAGAGGGCCATCTCTTTTAGAAGATTTTATATTGCGAGAAAAAATTACGCATTTTGATCACGAAAGAATTCCAGAGCGTATTGTTCACGCAAGAGGTTCTGGTGCTCATGGATATTTTGAATTGTACAAAACGATGGAAAAATATACCAAAGCAGGTTTCTTAAATGATACGAGTATAAAAACTCCAGTTTTTGTTCGATTTTCGACTGTTGCGGGTTCACGAGGTTCTACAGATTTGGCTCGAGATGTTCGTGGTTTTGCCGTTAAGTTTTATACTCAGGAAGGCGTTTTTGATTTGGTTGGAAATAATATGCCCGTATTTTTTATTCAAGATGCCATGAAATTTCCAGACTTAATTCATGCCGTAAAAGCAGAACCGCATAACGAAATTCCGCAAGCCGCTTCGGCACATGATACCTTTTGGGATTTTATTTCGCTAATGCCCGAATCGATGCATATGATTATGTGGGTAATGAGCGACAGGGCGATTCCGAGAAGTTTAAGAATGATGGAAGGTTTTGGCGTGCATACTTTTAGATTTGTTAATGATCAAAACGAATCGCATTTTGTAAAATTTCATTGGAAACCAAAATTAGGCACGCACGCAGTTGCTTGGGATGAAGCACAGAAAATATCAGGAAAAAATTCAGATTTTCATAAACAGGATTTATGGGAAGCCATAGAAGCAGGAAATTTTCCAGAATGGGAATTGGGTGTTCAGATTATTCCTGAAAGCGACGAACATAAATTTGATTTTGATCTTCTTGACCCGACCAAATTAGTTCCAGAAGAATTAGTTCCAGTTACGATTATCGGAAAAATGGTTTTGAATAAAAATCCAGATAACTTTTTTGCAGAAACAGAGCAGGTGGCTTTTCACCCAGGACATATAGTTCCGGGAATTGATTTTACAAATGATCCTTTACTTCAAGGAAGATTATTTTCGTATACCGATACGCAATTATCAAGATTAGGAAGTCCGAACTTTCATGAAATTCCAATTAACAGAACCATCGCACCAATGCACAACAATCAGCGTGACGGACATATGCGCCAAGAAATTGCAAAAGGCAAGGTGAGCTATCATCCAAATTCTTTAGGAGGCGGATGCCCGTTTCAAGCCAAAATGGATCAGGGCGGATTTGTGAGTTTTAATGAACGTGTTGACGCTCATAAAGTGCGAGCAAGAAGTAAAAGCTTTTCGGATCATTTTAGTCAGGCAGCGCTTTTTTACAATAGCCAGACTCCTATAGAACAAGATCATATTGCAAGTGCATTGTCTTTTGAATTGGGAAAAGTAGAAACGGTTTCAATAAGAGAAAGAATGCTCGGACTTTTAAATCAAGTAAACGCTGATTTAGGAGCAAAGGTTGCTAAAAATTTAGGAATTCCAGTTCCAAAAGATGTTGAAAAACCAATTAATCATGGTGTTGGGGCAGATGATGAAGGAAATCAAGAACCTGCAAAAGTAAAGCAAAATATAGGAAGTTCAGATGCTTTGAGCATGCTTAAAAATCCCACTATTTCAAATACGATTGCAACTCGACAAATAGCTTTTTTATGTGCTGATGGTGTAAGTGCAGATTCTATAAAAGTAATGAAAACAGCCTTACTAAATGCTGGAGCAAAAGCCGTTATTATAGCACCGCATCTAGGAACTATTGTTTCTGCGGAAGGAACAGAAATTCCGGTAGAGCAAACTTATAAAATTGCAGCATCGGTACTTTTTGATGGTGTTTTTATTCCAGCTGGAAAAGGAATCTCCGATCTTTCAAAAATTAAAGAAGTAAAAGAATTTTTAAACGATTCTTATCATCACTGTAAATTTATTGCAGCTGAAGCCGAAGGAGTACAGGTGCTAAAAAACAACAGTGATATAAAAGACAAAGATTCGGGAGTTCTAATAAGTGAAAATGCTGCTGATAAAAACTTAAGCGTTTCTTTTATAAAAGCTTTAGGAAGACATCGCTTCTGGGAAAGAGAAAAAACTTTGTAATTTATTGCATAATTAGCTGTCTCAAAAGACAGCCATTTTTTTGTTTAGAATAAAAAATGGACTCATTTATAGTCAAACATAGTCCGTGGTTTCAACCACGGGGACATCCGCATAAGAAATAATCGTTGCGTTCCAGTGGTTGAAACCACGGGTTATGTTTTGAAATTCTGGACGTAGTAATGCAATTTTTTTTGATTTGCCGTTTTGTTTAATACGCATTTATATTCAATATAGCCCGTGGTTTCAACCACGGGGACGCATGCATAAGAAATCCCGCTGTGTTTGCCATGGTTTTAACCACGGGTTATGTTTATATGGATTGAAAAATTATTTCTCTAGAATAATCGCCAAACTCTCACTCAAAATAGCAACCGCTTTTTCCATTTCTTCTTTTTCAAAATTCCCAAATCCTAAACGTGTTGCAGTAAGATCTTTGGTTTGATATAAAATAGTTTTTGGAAGAAATAAACCCTGTTTGGAACATTCTTTTTGAAACTGAATTAGATTAAAATGATCCAGCCATTCAACCCAAATGGCCAAACCTCTTGGCGGAATTTTAAATTTGATTTTGCCTTTTAGTTTTTCATTAAGAATCGAAACAAAATGATCCCGTCGTTCTTTATAGATTTTTTTATTTTTCTTAGATAGACGATGCACTTCACCTTCAGTAATCCATTCGGTTAAAACCTGTTCTTTTATAACATCAATTCTTGGTTCGAGAATATTTTGATGCTTTTCTAGTTCTTTTATAAATTCGGCAGGCGCGGCGACAAAACCGTAACTGAATCCAGATGGCAATGATTTTCCGAAAGAACCAATATAAACCACTTTTTGGTTGGAATCAAAAGCGGCCAATGGCAAAACAGGATTATTATCGTAATGAAATTCAAAATCATAATCGTCTTCCAAAATCACAAATCCGTATTGGTTGGCCAATTCCAGAACTTCGATTCTTTTTTTAGCGCTAAGCGAAATGGTGGTCGGATAATGATAATTGGATGTCAGATATAAAACCCTGATTTTTGATGTTTCGCAAATTTCCTTTAAACGTTTGGTATCAATTCCGTCTTCATTTACGGGAATAGAAATAATCTGCGCTCCCGTATTGGTCAATGTCATGTTTGACATATAATATCCCGGCGAAGCTACGATGACTTTATCGCCTGGAGTAATAAGTACTTTTGTGACCAGATACAAAGCGATTTCGTGACTGCTTGCCGTAAGAAGATTTGAAGTTGAAATACGAATTCCTCGGGTAAGATTCAGATAATTAGAAAAATGAGTTTTAAAATTCGAATGTGAACGCAACTCTATCTGCTCGTAGGTCTTAGACGTTTTTCGTCTTTTTAATTTTGAGACATATAATCTTGCCAAAACATCGGTTTGAACCAATCGTAAATCGGGCATTCCATCATTAAACTGACATGGAATATTACTGATTTCTATTGGACTTTCAAGAATCGTAGAACGCTGAAAATTAAATCCAATATTATCTTGAGATGCATTTTGTTCTTTTGAAACAGTAAATTCAGCTTTGTTTTTTTGTTTTTGCTGAGATAAAATAAAAGTCCCTTTGTTTGGAAGAGTTTCAATCCAGCCTTGTGATTCTAAATCTTGAAAGGCTTTGATTAAAGTGTTTCGGTTAACAGAAAGCACTTTACATAAAATTCTGGTGCCAGGAAGTTTGGTGCCTTCGGGAAGAAAACCCGTTTGTATGGCTTTGATAAATTCAAAAACAAGCTGTAAGTAAATAGCAGTGCTTTCTTCTGGTTTAAGCTGAATAAAGCTTTTAAAAGGAATTTCAACCGGACTATCCATAATTTATAAACTGACACTTTTGTTGGTACGGCAAGATACTGCTTTTCTTAAAATTTTTAGGAAAAAAGAAAAAAGATCTTTACATAAGTGCTAGAACGATGACCAAATCAAACTATTAAGTCCGGCTGAAATATTTTCTAACCGACTTACACTTTAAAAATCAGTTTCTTTTTGTAGAAAATCCATAAGATAAACGACCAAAAAACAGCATAAGATAAAGCATAAGCGAGTGATGCATTTAATGGGTTTTCAAAACAAGGAACAATTCCGTGGTTATATATATATGCTTGAAGTCCAATTTCTTCTCCAGCTTTTTCGGGATCGGCTACTTTTATGCCACTTAAAACTCTCGGAATTATTCCAGAAAAGAAAAATACAATCATCGGGTTTACACCCCAGATCAGAAACAATTTAGTCCATTTTTTATGTCCTTTAATGTCAATTATATAATACAAAAGCGTTAAACATATTGTTGCAATTCCAGCTGTGTATAAAACATAAGAACTTGTCCAAAGTGATTTGTTAATAGGGAAGAAGATGTTCCAAATTAAACCTCCAATTACTAAAGCAGTTCCTGCAATGGCGGTCTTTTTTACGATTTCCATTTTATCAACAGATAAATTTAATAGCTGACCAATGTACATTCCTAAAATTCCAGTTCCAATGGCTGGTAAAGTGCTTAAGATTCCTTCAGGATCCCAAGTTTTAGATGAAGCCCATAAATGTCCGTTTAGAAGTGTATCGTCTATCCAAGCCGCAAGATTGGTGCCTTTGTCGAAATTGGCTGGACCAAATCCAGGAACGGGAACAAAAGCCATTACAAGCCAATATCCAATTAAAAGTGTGGCTAAAACTAAAAGCTGTGTTTTTAAATTAGTCTTTAAATACAAAATAGAAGTAAAGAAATACACAATCGCAATTCGCTGTAAAACGCCTGGGACTCTGGTATCTTCAAAATGTTCCAAACCGCTAAATGATAATGAGATAAGAATTAGAAATACTCCAACGGCAAGAATGGTTTTGACTTTCATTGAAAAGTTTCCTAAAAAGGCATAAGCAACCGCAAAAGCAATTACCAATCTTAATCCTAATAACGGAATTCCTTCTAGACCAAATAAATGGATTCTGCTGAAAACACTTAAAAATAATCCTAAACAGAAAATTCGAAGCGAGCGTACTAAAATTTTATTGAAAACGCTTCCGTCAAAATGTTTTACGGGCATTGCAAACGGAATTGCAGTTCCCATTATGAATACAAAAAACGGGAAAACTAGATCAGTAGGCGTGCAACCATGCCATTCGGCGTGTTCTAAAGGCGGGTAAATAGATGACCAGCTTCCCGGATTATTGACAATCGTCATTAAGAGAATGGTAAATCCTCTAAAGACATCGAGTGAAGTTAAACGTTCTTTTGTCATTGGGTTTGATAGTTTAGATTTTTTTAAAGATGAAAGATGCAAGAAGCAAGATTATAGATTTTTGTTTTTTGTTTTTTTTGGAATTTATTTGATAATTGCATCTTGAATAATCTGTTGAATTTCTTCTCTGATTTTTCCTTTGGCTAATTTATTTTCTTCATTTACTACTTCCGGATACGTTCTGTTGGATAGGAATACATACACAATTTCGGTTTCTGGATCTGCCCAAGCCATATTGCCTGTAAATCCTGTGTGGCCAAAACTTGCTTCAGATACACAGTCGCAGGTTGGTCCGCCTTTGTGTACTCTTTTGTCAAATCCTAAACCTCTTAGAACGCCTTGATTTTTATAATAACAAGTATTAAAAGCATCAAAAGTCTGCGGAGAAAAATATTGAATGCCACCGTAATTTCCTTTCTGTAAAAACAGCTGCATCATTTTGGCAACATCCATCGCATTAGAAAAAATTCCCGCGTGACCTGCCACTCCGCCTTCCATTGCGGCTGCCATGTCATGCACGTAACCCTGAATAGTCTGGTGTCTGAAATAGTTATCAATTTCGGTTGGAGCAATACTGCTTTTTTCAAATCTATCCAACGGATTGTAAAGCGTATTGGTCATTCCTAGTGTACTGTAGAAATTTTCTTTGCTCAGATCTTCTAGTTTTTTATGTGTTTTTCTTTCTAAATATTCTTTTAGAATGATAAAAGTAAAATCGCTGTATTTGTATTCTTTTTTTATTGCTACAGGACTTTCAGCAATGATTTTCATAATTGTATCATGATAATCATTTCTGATATAAAGATTGTCGGCTACTTTTGTTGTAAAACCATTTTCGGCTACTTTTCGATAATATTTTTCAGAAGGCTGATTATTGCTGTCTAAAGTTGCTTTGTAAAACGGAATCCATGCCTGAAGTCCTGCGTAGTGATTTAGCAGATTTTTGAAAGTGATGTTTTCTTTGTTTGTTTTGGCAAAAAAAGGCAACATATCTTTCAATTTGGTATCCAGTTCTACTTTATTCTTATCATACAATTGCATCACATTTGGCAATGTCGAAATCATTTTTGAAATTGAAGCAACATCATATAAGTCGGTATCAGTTACTTTTTTCCCGTTATCATAAGTTTGCGCTCCATACGATTTCTGAAAAATCACATTTCCTTTTCTAGCCACCAAAACCTGCATTCCTGGTGCCATTTTTCCATCAATTGCTTTTTGCGCTACGGCATCAATTTTAGATAATATTGCAGGATTCATATTTACATTTTCTGGAGCTGTAAAAGCCATACGATTTAGTTTTTCGGTACTCAAACCATCATTTACATGGAAAGCATCATTTATAGAAACGGGTAATTTTCCTTTGGCTTCGATGGCACCAAAAAGCAATCCTGCCGAAACAACCTGACTGATATCTGAGTTTTGATATGAAACCACTAGTCCTTCAATATCATCAAAATTATTAATAGACAATAATGAATAAGGTTTTGCAAAAATGTCTAAAATTACTTTGTTGTGTTTTGCAATTTCTTTCAGCCAAAGCATTTCTTGAAGCGTAAATTCTTGTTTTTCCCAAGCTTTATTTACTTTATGATAGCTGATAATAACCTTGTCAAATTTTTTCAATTCTTTATTCAGACTGTCAAGATTGCTGTCTTTAACTTCTGTGATTTCGGTATATTTTTTCAGCGTAGAAACAAAAGTACTGTTGGTATCTTCGCCTAGTTTTATGTAAGCAATTTTTTCACTTAAATCTTTTATTGGAAGAATTTCTTTTTCGTTTTTTAAA
Source organism: Flavobacterium tistrianum (assembly GCF_003254545.1). GTDB lineage: Bacteria > Bacteroidota > Bacteroidia > Flavobacteriales > Flavobacteriaceae > Flavobacterium > Flavobacterium tistrianum. The sequence continues at coordinate 321,857 of NZ_QJRH01000068.1, read as the reverse complement.
ACCGTAATCGCATTTTCATACAGTTTATAATGTAAGGCATCATTTTGGGACGGATTTAAATCATTGTATAAATTATTTAAATCAATCGGTTTGTATTTATTTAATCCTGCTTTGTATTTAAAATGAAGAATTTTTTTAACCGAATGTGCCAAGCGTTCTTCGGTAATTACTTGCGTATTGTAAGCCTCTTCCAATTTCTGAAACGCAACTGGTACATTTTCTGGACAAAGTAAAATATCATTTCCTGCTAAAATAACAGCGATTTCTAGATCTCCAGGACCTTTAAAATTGGCTGCGCCTTTCATTGCCAAACCATCAGTAAAAATCAATCCGTTGAAACCTAATTCTTTTTGAAGCAGATTTGTCACCACATTGTAAGAAGCCGAAGATGGGCAGTTTGGCTGCGATTCTAAGCTCGGAATATTAAGATGCGCGACCATTACAGAAGCTAGACCTTCGTCGAATAATTTTTTGTACGGATATAATTCAACTAACTCCAAGCGCTCTTTAGAAAAATTAACGGTTGGTAAAGCGTGATGCGAATCGGTTGAAGTGTCTCCGTGTCCAGGAAAGTGTTTTCCAGTACAGAAAACGCCATTTCCTTGTATTCCTTTCATTAAAGCAAGCGCTTTTTCGGTTACATTGACTTTATCTTCACCAAAAGAGCGGTTTCCGATAATTGGATTTTTCGGATTTGTATTAATATCTAAAACAGGTGCAAAATTGAAATGAACGCCGATTCGTTTGTTTTCGGCTGCCATATTTCTTCCCACATTTTCAATTAAACTTAAATCCTGAATAGCGCCCAAAGTCATATTCCAAGGATAACGGTATGTAGAGTCCAATCTCATGGCTAATCCCCATTCGGCATCGATTCCGATCATCAAAGGCACTTTTGCTTTTGACTGATATAAGTTGGTTAATTTCGCCTGACGAATTGGTCCGCCTTGAAAGAAAATAACGTTTCCTATTTTGTAATCTTCAATCAATTTGCTGATCTGATTAACATGTACAGAATCTTTATTTGAATAGGCAGAAACCATAAACAATTGTCCGATTTTTTCCTGTACGGTCATTTTATTGTAAATGCTGTCAACCCAAGCGGTTTCTTTATCAGAATCTTTAAAGAAAGTTTTTTTCTCTGAAGTATTTTTTTGTACATAAACAACAGTGTCTTTTAAAGGAATATCTTTTTTAGCATCTGTTATTCCGTTATTTTTTTTGGATGCGCAATTGGTAATTAAAAATATAAAAGCGGCGTATAAACTAATTTTTATGAATGAATTTTTCATATAATTTTTTTTAATAATCAATTTGAGTTTAAGTGCATTAAAATCAAATTGATTCATTAATAGTATTAAGCTGAATTAAAAACTTATTTCTTTTTCACTGCGTGAACTGGTAATAAATAGTCCTAAATAAGTAATTAATCCGTTTAGTATAATTAATTCATTATCAAAAACATATCCTGCAAATAAAACTTTAGAATATTCATTGATAAAATAGGTGAATAATGGGGAAAGCAAACAGATAAACGGAACGAGTTTATCGTTTACATGTCTTGATTTTTGGAATAAACCAAAAGCGTATAATCCTAATAATGGACCATACGTGTATGAAGCAACTTTAAAAATCATTCCGACTACAGAACTGTCATTGATTGAGTTAAAAATCAGGATGATAAAAAAGACTAAAACTGAAAAACTGATATGAACTAAATGCCTAATTTTTACGGTGTTTTTTTTATGGCTGTTTTCTGCTTTGTCCATGCCTAAAAAGTCAACGCAAAAAGAAGTTGTTAAGGCTGTTAGGGCAGAATCTGTGGTTGCAAAAGTGGCAGCAATAATTCCTAGTAAAAATACAATTGCAGGAATAAGCGCTAAATGGTTTAAAGCAATTTCAGGGAAAAGTAAATCGGTTCTTGGTTTTCCTGTAACTAAATCGGTTGGAACAGCGATTCCGTTTTTGTTGGCATAGATGTATAAAAGCGCTCCAACACTCAAAAAGAAAATATTGATGATAACAAAGATTCCTGTAAAAGTGAACATGTTTTTTTGTGCTTCGCCAATGTTTTTACAGCTTAGGTTCTTTTGCATTAAATCTTGATCTAAACCTGTCATGGCAATGGTTACGAACATTCCGCCAAGAATTTGTTTTATGAAATGGAATTTACTTCCCATAAAATCATCAAAGAAAAAGATCTTAGAATAATTGCTGTTTTTTACTTCTTCAAATGCGCTGATAGCACTTAAATCCATTCGATCACAAATGAAATAAATAGTTAGGAAAACAGAAGTCACTAGAAAGAAAGTCTGTAAAGTATCGGTAATAATAATCGTTTTTAATCCGCCTCTATATGTGTAAGAGAAGATTAACAGCAACGAAATTAAAACAGTAAAAGCAAAAGGAACATGGTAAAAATCGAAGACAAAACGCTGTAAAACAATCACCACAAGATAAAGTCTGAACGCTGAGCTGATAGTTCGGCTGATTAAGAAAATAGAAGCGGCTGTTTTATAGCTAAAAACACCCATTCTTTGCTCAATATATCCGTAAATCGAAGTCAGATTCATTCTGTAATACAATGGCAATAAGAGCTTTGTAATGACAATAAATCCAAGCGCATTTCCTAAAACAAACTGAAAATATTTAAATTGTTCACCGCTTGGTGCTCCAACTTCTCCAGGAACAGAGATAAAGGTTACTCCAGAAAGAGCTGTTCCGATCATTCCGAAAGCCACTAAATACCATTTTGAATTTTTATTGGCAGTAAAAAAGGCCTCGTTTCCGCTGTCTTTTTTACTTACTCGATGAGAAATATAAAATAATGTTCCGAAATAAATGATAATAAGGAGAAGGATGGTACTTGGTGTCATTTTATAGTTTTGGTGATTTTTGGTTTTTTATAAATAATTCAAATGTGGATTTTTTTAATTGACCTGACGGATTTTACTCTATCAGGTCGGTGTTAAAAACTCCAAAAAATGAATTTATTCAGCTTTTGAATTTGTATAAATCTATAAAAAGATTTTGATAGTGTGGTTTTTAGTTTTCCTGATTTTTGGTGTGTGCCAAAAGAACAGCTCTTACGCTTTTATGCTTTTGCAATAATTCGTCGGCTGCCTCATATTCTAAGTCTAGTTCTTCCATTATCATTTTGATAGCGCGTTTTACTAGTTTTTCGTTAGAAAGCTGCATGTCAACCATTTTGTTGCCTTTTACTTTTCCTAGTTTGATCATTACCGAAGTTGAAATCATATTCAAAGTAAGTTTTTGAGCTGTTCCTGCTTTCATTCTCGTACTTCCTGTTAAGAATTCAGGACCTACGATTAATTCAATTGGATAATCAGCTTCTTGAGCAATAAGTCCGTTGCTGATACAAGAAATACTTCCTGTTTTAATATTGTGTTCTTTAGCTTTTTTAAGGGCTCCTAAAACGTAAGGCGTGTTTCCAGAAGCCGCAATTCCGATAATCATATCTAGGCTTGAAATTTCGTACTTAGCTAAATCTTTCCATGCTTGTTCAGTATCATCTTCTGCATTTTCTACCGCTTTTCTAATGGCAGTGTCTCCACCAGCAATAATTCCGATAATCATATCATGCGAAACCCCAAAAGTTGGCGGACACTCAGATGCATCTAAAATTCCGATTCTTCCAGATGTTCCAGCTCCGATATAAAATAATCTTCCGCCCAATTGCATTTTTTTTACAATGGCTTTAACCAGTTTTTCTATTTTAGGAATTTGCTGTTCAATAATATGCGGAACTTTTTTGTCTTCTGTATTAATGTTTGTAAGAAGTTCTTTCACGCTCATTTGATCCAAGTCTTTGTACAAAGATTCTTGTTCAGTTTCAGGATTTTTATTTTTCATTTTTCTTTTTTTTGATTTTTGAACCTAAAATTTTTCAATTTTAGAATCTCTATTTTACATTAATAGTTTGCTGTTTTATCTTGAATGGAATTTAATTTTAAAACATAGAAACACAGGTTTTGATTTTTGTTTAAAAAGGTAACCAATCTTTAAAAAAACAAACAAAGAGAACTACATTTCTGCTAGCAATATATATGTGTGTGTGTATGCTAATGGAACGCTTTTTTGTAGGTCTATCAAGTTCTATGTTTCTAGTGTTTAAAAAATTAAGTCTAAGAGGACTGAATTATAAATGTTATTTATAAATCAGGTATTTTGTTCGCATTTTTTTGAAAGCTTCCAAATCTTTCTGCCAAGATTGTCTTATGACTTTTTCAGAAACTCCGCTTTCAATTTGCTGCTGCAGTTTTTTTGTTCCTGCCAGTTTGGTAAAAAATGCATTGAAGAATTTTGTTTTATCGCTCGTATTCTGATACGCTTTAATAAGCCATTTCAATTCTAGTTGCTTTAATTTTGGATAAGCTGTTAAATCTTCGCCAAAGCATTCTTTTCCGTTATATAAAGGATCTTTTGCACCAAAATTGGGTTTCGGAGTAAAACTGAAATTGGTTTTGGTTAAATATGGAGAACCGTAGATTTGAAATTGTTTTTCAGTTCCGCGTCCCATACTCACATTTGTTCCTTCAAAAAGACATAAACTTGCGTATAAATTTATAGATTGGTCATTTGGCAAATTCGGAGATGGTTTTACCAATAAACTGTAAGGCATTGTTCTGCTGTAATCTACACAAGGAATAACGGTTAGCTTACATTGAGCGCCATCTTTCAGCCATTTTTCTCCATTTATCATTTGAGCATATTCACCAATTGTCATTCCGTGTAGAAGCGGAATAGGGTGCATGCCAACAAAACTTGTAAATTCTTTTTCTAAAAGTGGTCCGTCAACAATAGAACCATTTGGGTTTGGACGATCAAAAACAATAAGCGGAACATTATTTTCTGCACAGGCTTCCATTACATAATGCAAAGAAGAAATGTAGGTGTAGAATCGTGCTCCTACATCTTGCAAGTCAAAAATCATGACATCAATTCCAGATAACTGCGCTGGTTTTGGCTTTTTGTTGTCGCCATAAAGGGAAATAATCGGCAGACCTGTTTTCGGATCTTTTCCATCAACAACATGTTCGCCAGCATCGGCTGTTCCTCTAAATCCGTGTTCTGGAGCAAAAATAGTCTGAACAGCAATTTTTTTCTCCAACAGAAAATCAACCACATGAGTTTTGTTGGATAAAATTCCAGTTTGATTGGTTACAATACCAACTTTTTTATCTTTTAAAAGCGGCAGGTATTTTTCGTAATTGTCAGCGCCCGTTTTTATAACAGCATTATTTATTTCTGCTGAAATAATGGTTTTATATGGCCGAATGACTGCCGAATATGACGTAGCATGAAACAGAAATGCTGTAACAAAAGCACTTTTTGCTATAAATTTTATCATTTTAATACAGTTATTAGTTAAAGACGAATTGGACTAATAAAATTACTATTTTATCGGAGTATATGAATGTTTTAGGCAGATTTGGGGAATCTAAAAACTAACAAGATATAACCTGCATGAATCAGGATTAATTTTTCTATTTGATCTTTTTATTAGTCACAGTCTTTAAAAAGAGTATTTTAAAATACTGCCTCCGAAAAGTCTCACGTTGGAGGCAGTATTATAAGATAAGGTTTTTCAGTTTTTACCGAATTACCAGCCTGGGTTTTGTTTCAATTCTACACCTTCTGCAGCATATAAATTGATATCATTTGTTGGAATTGCACTCAAGTAATTTTTTGGAGATATAAATAATCTTGAAACACCAGCAGCATAAGGAATTACATATCCTTGCGCGTTTACTTTTGTTTTAGAGTTAGTTCCTATTAAAGCCATTATTCTAGCTCCTAAAATAACATCTGGATTAGAATTAGTGTCCAAATAATCTCCTTTTTTCCAACGCATTAGATCTTCTTTTCTCATTGTAGTCCAAGCCATAAACTCGATTCTGCGCTCACGACGAATCTCCCATATAATTGGATTCACAATTCCTGAAATTTGCTCTAATGCAGTTGTTCTTTGCGGGTCATCGATCTGAATGCCGTTTGCACTTGCATTTGTACCATCTGTAGTCAAAGTTGCAATTCCAGCACGTGTACGAACTTTGTTAAGTGATAAATTTAAATCAGCCGTAGTAATTGTACCTAATTCTGCACATGCTTCAGCATAATTCAAATACACTTCGCTAAGTGTGAAAACTGGAGCATCAATTTGATTTTGCCCAATTGTGGTAACCTCTGTACCTGTTGTAGCAGGATTATTATACAATTGGAAAACATAACCTGTTATAGATGTTAAACCGTTGTAAGGTTTGTCAGAGTAAGCGTAATCTGCTGTACTGAAAGCTTTAGCAAATCTTGGATCTCTGTTGGCAAAAGTATTCGCGATAGTGTTGTCTCCTAAATATTGTGTATTGCCAGCTTGTTTAATAGGCAATCCGTTAGTAGTTACATAGCTTTCTGCGGCAAATTTTGTTAATCCGTTTTGAACAGTAGAGGTATTAGTATAGGCTTGGATTCCATTTCCTAAAACACCTTTTATGTATCTTTTTGTCAAGATTACTTCTGTATTTCCTAATAATTCAACAGAATTGTAAAGAGATTTCCAATCTGTGTTTAATTTATAAGCGTTGTTATTCATTACAGCTAAAGAAGCATCTTTAGCTTTTTGAAGATACGCATTTCCATTTTGAGCCAAGTTGTATTTTCTGTAAGTACCTTCGCCCAAACATACTCGGCTTAATAATGCGTAAGCAGTATATTTATTTACAGTTACATTGCTGTCATCAACGTTTAATAACAACGGAATAGCTTCTTCTAAGTCTTTAATTACATTGTCTATTACTTCTGCTCTAGATAAAGCAGGTTTGTAAACATTTGCATCGCTTTGTGCTAAGTACTTGTCTGTATAAGGGACGTTACCAAACTGCTGTGCTAAACGAAAATAAGTATGGGCTCTAAAGAACTTAGCAACACCTATGTAGTGATTTTTCTTCGTCTGATCCATAGGAACATTTGGAACTCTTTCTAACATAAGATTGCAACGACGAATCAAAGTGTAATATTCATTCCAGTTTGTGTTAGTTGCATTTGGAGCTGTTAGAAAGTTCGTAAAAACGTTCATCGCCAAGTTGTCATCTATTAAACCTGTAGCCGAAGCATGGAAATAAAAATCTGCTGTAGTACCAGCATTATTTCCGTATCCATTAAAGGTATTATAGTTCAACCAAGAAAATGTTTTTACGTTATTTTCTGAAGTCCAAAAATTCTTATCAGTGAATACATCTTCCGGAGGTGTATCCAAAAAATCTGAACAGCTAACAGTTAGACTTGCAAAAGTAAGCAAGGCAACTGAAAGTTTTATCTTAGAGTTTATGATTAATTTTCTCATCTTAATTAATTTTTGATTTTTAAATACCTTTATTAAAACGCAAGTTGTATACCAACTGACCATGTTTTAGAGTAAGGGAAAGTTCTTCCCCACATTGATTCACTTTCATTAATTTCTGGGTCTACTGGTAATTTGCTGCTTTTCCAAGTAGCTAAGTTGAAACCTGAAACGTATGGTCTAATTTTATCAAATCCAGCCTTTTGAGAAATGCTTTTTGGGAAAGTATATCCAAGAGTCATAGATTTTAAACGTAAATATGACATATCTAATAAATAACGAGATTGTGCCACAAAATTGTTTGATCCAGGCGCATAAGTTCCAAAAGCATTAGTTGCATGTCCAGGGTATGGATTAGGGAAATAGGCATCTGTATTTTCAGGTGTCCAGTAATCATTTTGGTTCTGATACATAGCATCTGTTCTGTTGTAGAAAGGCAATACTAAGTCTGAAGTTGTCCAGTAATCACGCTTTCCAACTCCTTGGAAGAAAGCATCAATATCAAATCCGTATAAAGCACCGCCTAAACGAACTCCATATTGGTAGCGAGGCGTAGTGTTACCAATAACTTTTAAATCTCCTGGTTTAAGAGCTGTTCCGTCACCTCTTGAGATTACTCCGTCTCCATCCAAATCTTTATACATTACATCTCCTGCGCCAAATTTAAACGCTCCACTTCTGATATTTTTATAATCAACACCGTTTACTATTAATCCTGTCGCATCTACTTGATCTGTTGTTTGAATTAATCGGTCTGTTTCTAATCCCCAGATTTCACCCAATTTTTGACCAGCATAAAAAGATCCTAAAAGTTTAGAAGAGTTGTTCCATTCTGTTACTTCTGTAGTGTTATCAGAAAGTGTAAGATCTGCATAAACATTAATGTCTTTGTTTATTTGTTTATTAAAGTTAAGTGCAAGTTCCCAACCTCTTGTTCTTAAGTTTCCAGAGTTTGTATTGGCAGCAGTCTGACCAAATGAACCTGGAAGTGTTTTACCCGGAGCTAACATTCCTTTAGTATCACGCTGATAGTAATCAAATGTTAAACCTAACATGCTAAATATTCTAATATCAATACCAATATCTTGAGTAGTTACTTTTTCCCAAGTTAAATTCGGGTCAACGTTTGTTGGCTGATTAACAGTAGGAGGAATAGTTGTACCGCTACCTATCCAATAAGGGTTAGGATTAGTAGTAACGTTAGTCATAACTGGTAAAAATGCATTGTTAGCGATATTTTGATTTCCGATTGAACCAATAGATCCACGAATTTTCAAATCATTTAACCAGCTTTTTGTTCCTTCCATAAAGCTCTCTTCAGAAATTCTATATCCAACAGAAGCAGAAGGGAAGAATCCCCATTGCTCATTAGTAGGGAATTTTGACGAACCATCATAACGTCCGTTTACCTCCAATAGATATTTACCTTTATAATCATAGTTTACACGTGCAAAAAATCCTGCAATTGCATATCTTGATAAACCTGGATTTAGAATGTCATTAGAAACAAGAGGCGAAGTAAATTGGTCGCCAATAGCTAAGTTAAATTCTGGTTTGGTTTTGTCCAAAAGTGTATTTCTGCGAGCATAAGTTCTTTCTTGATCGTACCATTCTGTATTCAAACCACCTAATACTTTAAAGTTGTGGTTTTCTCCTAATGTCTTAGTATAATTTCCGAAGATATTGGCTACATTTCTAGTGTAAGATGTTTTGGCTTGCGCAACAAAATCGTTGGCAGTTTCCATTGAAGTAGGTTTTCCGGCAACTAAGTCAGCAGCACTTGTCCACCAGTCCCAAAGCGGTACCTGACCACCATTCATTTTTAGACTTGAAAAATTGCTGTTAAAGCTATATTCTCCAACAATGTTAAAGTCTTTTGTAATTTGAGCAGTAAGTCTTCCGCTTAGTCTCATATCATTTGATTTACTTTCATTTTGAGATGCATTTGCCATATAACCAGGCGCATGTCTAAAGTAAGTACCGTTATAAGTACCATAAGGGAAATAAGAACCCCAACGCATATAGTACCCGAAATATCCGTTACCAGCAGTATCAATACCATTGTTGTAGTAGTTAAAAGGAGAATCGTATTCTTGGAAAGTTCCCAATACTTTAAAATCTCCAGTAAGCCAGCTTGCTAACTCCGTTGTCAAACCAAGATTAAGATTGAATCTTTGGTTGGTTTCATTATTGATTTTCATTACACCATCTTGATTAGAAAGTCCTAACGAAACAATAAACGAACTTTTGTCACTCAAAGAACCTTGAGCAGATAAATTATGAAGTGTTTGTACCGCATTCTTTTTCAACATTTCATCATGCGGATTCCAAATTCTGTAGAAATATTCTTTTCCTCCAATAACATCAAAATCTTCTCCTAAGATCATGTTTTTGTCATTTGGATTTCTAGTTGCAGCATATTTTTCTTTCCAGTTAATGATACCAGGTAATAATGTTTTGTAGTTCATACCGAAAGATTCTGGATTTGCATTTCCAGCTCTAGCTTGCGCGTCTATCATTGCTGGAAGCTCTACAGTTGGATCATTAAATTGAACCAAAGAAATTGGATTGCTCCAACCTGTGTTATTGCTATAAGCAAATCTTACTTTTCCTTTTGAATTTTTACCGCTCTTAGTAGTAATTAAGATAACTCCAAATGCAGCACGAGCACCATAAATAGAAGCTGAAGCAGCATCTTTAAGCACAGACATCGACTCTACATCTTCAGCATTTAGCATCGACAACTCGCCTGGAACACCGTCTACTAAAATAAGTGGTGATCCTTTAGCTTCTCCATTTATAATAGTTCCAGCTCCACGAATGTTAACATTTGATCCTTTACTTATATTACCTGAATTAAAAGTAATATTAAGTCCTGGAGTGGTTCCTTGTAAACCTCTTGTTATATCAGTGATAGGAACACTTCCTAGAGCTTTTTTTACATCTACTTTTGCAACCGCTCCAGTAAGATTAGCTTTTTTCTGAGAAGCAAAACCTACAACAACAACTTCGTCTAGTTTCGAAGTGCTTTCTGAAAGACCAACATCTATTTTCTGTTGGTTTTCCACTTTAATTGATTGGGTTTCGTAACCCATGTAACTAAAGTTTAGAGTTCGTCCTGATGCTACAGAAATACTGTAGTGTCCATCAAAGTCAGTTGTAGTGCCGCTATTTGTTCCCTGAATAACGACGCTGACTCCAGGAATTGGAATTCCGTCTGCTTTGCTTTTTACTGTTCCAGTAACTGTTTTTGCTTGTCCAAATGCTGTTTGAATGCACAAAACCAACACTGAAATAAAGAGTAACTTTTTCATGATTAATCTGGTTTTTTATGGTTGTTGTTGAGCAAATATATTTATTTATTGCATATAAATGCATTATTTTGAATTTTTTTTCGAAAAATAATTTAAAAAACGCAAAATAACGCAAATTTTAGTAAAAAAATAAGAACTGAATTTGTTTTCAAAATCTTTCCGTTGCATGATTTTGCAGTTTTTAATGCCTTTTCTGAGATGGAATGAAATATTTGATATATTTGTGATGAATTTTAACTTTTATAAAAATATGCTGAAAGCCGAAAGACATAAATACATAATGACTAAACTTATTGAAGACCAAAAAGTTGTTACAACAGATTTAGCTTTGGCTCTCGATTTGTCAGAAGATACGATAAGAAGAGATTTGAATGAATTGGACAGTAAAAAGCTCTTAGAGAAAGTGTATGGCGGTGCGGTTCAAGTTAAAGAGAAATCTGCAAATGTATTTGATATTGCAATATCGGCAGAAGAACAGAAAAAACAAATCGTGACAAAAGCATTGTCTCTTCTGCATGATGATCAGGTTATTATAATGAGTGGAGGAAGCACCAATCTCGTTTTTGCAAAGTTAATTCCGGCAGATTTAAAAGCTACAATATATACATATAGTTTACCAATAGCTATGCAATTATCTCAACACCCAAATATCGATTTGATTTTTATTGGCGGAAAAATGCAGAAAAACGCAATGGTAACTATTGGTATGGATGTGATTCAGGTAGTTTCTAAAATTAAAGCCGATATTTGTTTCATTGGCGCCAGCAGCATTAATATAAAACAAGGACTTACAGAAGTAGGTTATGAAATTTCAATTGTTAAAAAAGCAATGATAGAAGCTTCTGACAGAGTAGTTTCGATGTTTTCTTCGGATAAATTGAATACCAAAATGCCACACGGTGTTTGCGATCTTACACAGTTGGATACTATTGTGACAGAATTAGATCCAGAAGATGAAAAACTAGATGAATATAGAAAATCTGGAGTCTTTATCTTATAACTTTAAACTTATCTAATGTAATTTTTGCGTTTTGTTGCGTTATTTGAATTTAATTATGTTAAAAAACGCAAAATAATGTATTTGTATGCTTTTTGTATCTATATTTGTTAAAACTAATTTTATTAGTCGGATATATTTATGAAAATATTTTCTTCGTCTGCTGACCATTTTTCTGCATTTGAAGAGGTTCAAAGCTTCCAAGAGGAACTTTAATAAATATTTCAATTCTAATAAAATTTAGAATGTATTGTTTTTGCCGAATAGCTTTTTAGCGAAGCAGAAACGAAACATGTATTAAAGAACCAAAAGCAACAGAACCAATTAAATGTCCGATTCTCTCCAATTACAAGAATTAGAAACTTCTTTAGAAGGAACTCTTTTTTATGATGACCTTCATAAAAAAATATATGCCACAGATGCTTCTGCTTATAGAATTATGCCTCTTGCTGTGGCTATTCCAAAATCAGAAAATGATATTATAAATATTATTCGATTTGCTTCCAGAAATAAAATTTCCATAACGCCAAGAACGGCAGGAACTTCATTAGCTGGCCAAACTGTAGGAAGCGGAATCATTGTAGATGTCTCTAAACATTTTAATAAAATTGTTTCTTTTGATCCTAAAAAGAAAACCATAACCGTTCAGCCTGGAGTAATTCGTGATGAACTGAATTTATATTTAAAACCTCACGGACTTTTTTTTGCTCCAACTACATCAACAACCAATAGATGTATGATTGGCGGAATGGTCGGAAATAATTCGTCAGGAACAACCTCAATTCGCTACGGTGTTACCCGAGATAAAATTGTAGAAATAAAAGCCGTTTTAAGCGACGGAACTACTGCAATATTCAAAGATTTGACTTCTGAAGAATTTATTGAGAAAACAAAAGGTGATTCTCTAGAAAATAAAATCTACAAAACCATTTACGAAGAACTTTCGAACAAAGAAAACCAAGAAGAAATCTTAAGAGAATTTCCAAAACCAGAAATTCATAGACGAAATACGGGTTATGCGATTGATGTTCTACTAAAATCGAAACTTTTTTCGGGAACAGAAGATACCATTAATTTAGGAAAACTCCTTTGCGGAAGTGAAGGAACTTTGGCATTTACGACTGAAATCACTTTAAAAGTAGATGATTTGCCGCCAGTAAACAATATTATGGTGGTAGCGCATTTTCATACGATTCATGAAAGTTTAGAAGCCGTAGTTACTGCAATGAAACATCATTTGTATACTTGCGAAATGATGGACGACACAATTTTAGACTGTACCAAAACCAATAGAGAACAAGCCAAAAACCGATTTTTTATTGTTGGCGAACCAAAAGCGGTTATTATGCTTGAAGTGGGATCGCACATTAGTATGGAAGATGCCGAACTGCAAGCTGATGCATTAATTAAAGATCTTGAAAATAATGGTTTCGGATATGCTTTGCCAAAAATTTACGGAGAAGATATTGACAAAGTAAACGAGGTGAGAAAAGCAGGTCTTGGACTTTTAGGAAGTATTGTTGGAGATGATAAAGCTGCCGATTCTATTGAAGATACAGCCGTAGAATTGAGCGATCTTCCAAATTACATTGCCGATTTTGCAGCGATGATGGAAAGACACGGACAAAGTGCGATTTATTATGCGCATGCTGGAGCGGGAGAATTGCATTTGCGTCCGAAGATAAATTTGAAGACAAAAGAAGGATTGCATCAGTTTAGGAATTTATCTACTGAAGTAGCGCATTTGGTAAAAAAATATAGAGGTTCGTTGAGCGGTGAACACGGTGATGGAATTTTGCGTGGAGAGTTTCTACCGTTTATGATTGGCGATAAAAATTACGAATTGCTGAAAAGAGTAAAAAAAGCATTCGATCCTGATACTATTCTGAATGTTGGGAAAATCGTAAATGCTTCTAAAATGGATGAAAATCTTCGTTTTGAAGCAGGACGAGTAGAGCCTGAAATAAAAACGATTCAAGATTTCTCGGATAGTTTAGGAGTTTTACGTGCTGCCGAAAAATGCAACGGTTCGGGCGATTGCCGTAAAATGCCTTCAGCGGGCGGAACTTTATGTCCGAGTTATCGTGCGACAAGAAATGAAAAAGATACAACTCGTGCACGTGCGAATGCTTTACGAGAATATCTGACAAATTCAGAAAAAGAAAATAAATTCGATCACGAAGAATTATATAAGGTTTTTGAATTGTGTGTAAGCTGTAAAGCCTGCGCAAGCGAATGTCCGAGCAATGTTGACGTAGCAACTTTAAAAGCTGAATTTTTATACCAATATCAAAAGGCAAATGGTTTTTCTTTCCGAAATAAAATATTTGCTTTCAATTCGAAATTGAATGAATTGGGAAGTATCGCGCCATCAGTTACCAATTGGGTTTCCAATCTTTCATTCGTTAAAACAAAAATGGGAATTGCACCTGAAAGACAAGTTCCGTTATTGGCTCCAAAAACATTTAGAAAATGGTATGAAAAGAACAAAAAGCATAACACAAACAGCTCTTTTGAGAATGGAAGCGTTTATCTTTTCTGTGATGAATTTACCAATTATTACGATGTTTCAGTCGGAATTGATGCGTACGAACTGTTAACAGAATTAGGTTACAGAGTAATTGTAATTGATCATGAAGAAAGCGGAAGAGCTTTTATTTCAAAAGGTTTTCTAGAAGAAGCGCAGGAAATTGCCAATAAAAACATTAATATTTTTAAAAATATAATTTCTGAAAACACGCCTTTAATCGGAATTGAACCTTCGGCAATATTAACTTTTAGAGACGAATATATTCGATTGGCTGCAGATAAGGAAAGCGCAGAGAAATTAGCTAAAAATACTTTTACAATTGAAGAGTTTTTCAAAAGAGAAATTGCAAACGGAAAAATTCACGCAGATCAATTTTCTGAAAAAGAGAAGAATATAAAAATTCATGGGCATTGTCATCAAAAGTCATTAAGCTCAGTTGAAGCTTCTTTTGCGATGTTGAATGTTCCAAAAAATAATACGGTTACGATTTATAATTCTGGATGTTGCGGAATGGCGGGTTCATTTGGATATGAAAAAGAGCATTACGAAATCAGTATGAAAATGGGAGAAGACACTTTGTTTCCGAAAATTAGAGCGACAGAATTATCAACCGAAATCGCTGCTGCAGGAACCAGTTGCCGTCATCAGATTTTTGACGGAACGAATAGAAAAGCTATGCATCCCGTGACTATTTTGAGAGATTGTTTGAAGTAATTTTTTGTATTTTACTCATGCATTTCAAAAATATTATTTTATAAAACATCAATTATGAAAAAAATAATTTACTCAATCTTATTACTGCTTTTCGTTTTTACAGCCAAAGCTGCTAAGGTTGATACTTTACAGGTTTTTAGTGCTTCGATGCAGAAGAATATTAAAACTTGCGTGGTAGTTCCAGATAATTATAAAAAGAGCAAGAAAGCATTTCCGGTGGTTTATCTGCTTCACGGCTATAGCGGAAATTATAGATCTTGGGCAAAAGATTTTAAAGAACTAGGAAAACAGGTTGATCAATATGGTTTTATAGTGGTTGGTGTAGACGGAAATTATTCAAGCTGGTATTTCGATAGTCCAATAGATCCGAGTTTTAAATATGAAACTTATGTCGTAAAAGAATTAGTGCCGTTTATTGACAAACAATACAGAACAATTGCAGACCGTAAAGCAAGAGCCATTTCAGGCTTAAGCATGGGCGGACATGGTGCTTTGTATCTTTCATTCAAACATCAAGATGTATTTGGTGCGGCAGGAAGCATGAGCGGAGGAGTAGATTTTCGTCCTTTTCCTGAAAATTGGGATATCAAAAAAAGATTAGGTCCAATAACAGAATATCCTGAAAATTGGGATAAAAATACAGTTACTAATATGTTGGATTTGGTAAAAGACAATAAATTAAAACTGATTATTGACTGTGGAGTTGACGATTTCTTTATGAAAGTGAACAGAGAACTTCATGCAAAAATGTTAGACTTAAAGATAAATCACGATTATATAGAACGCCCAGGCGAGCATAATTTAAAATACTGGGAGAATTCCTTAAAATATCAATTGCTGTTTTTTTACAATTATTTTAATAATGCCGAAAAAACGCAGTAAACGTTGAGTGTATTGCCATTTTGTTGATTTATGGCAATACATAAATTTTGGTTGGTTATCCTAACAGGTTTTCAGAACCTGTTAGGTATTTTTTTCGCCAATGATCAAATTTTTAAAATAGAAAACAATTACAGTTTTCCGCAAGATTTGTAGAGAGGCACGAAATTATGTCTAACACGAACTGCGATATGATTCTAAATAAATTATAGTTTAATAAAATTAAAATTACCAATGAAAAATCTATTTTTAAGAATATTATTGCTTTTTGTGATAGTTTCTGGGTTCTCTCAAAATGCAGGAAAATCAGAAAACATCAAATTTGTGCAACTTACAGACTTGCACGTTTCAGTAGGAAATGACAATGACTTTTTATTGCAGAATATTGTAAAAGAAATCAATAATTCAGATTTTGAATTTGCGGTTGTAACCGGAGATTTGACCAATCGCGGTGCGGATGATGAATTAAAACAAGTGCATTCGATACTTTCTCAATTGAAGATTCCATATTATGTAATTTCTGGAAATCATGAAACGAACTGGAGTGAAAGCGCCGGTTTGACGTATAAAAAAATCTTTGGCGAGGATCGATTTGTTTTTTCAAAAGGGGATTATGTCTTTATTGGTTTTCCGTGTGGACCTTACATGAAAATGGGAGATGGCTTTGTGAAACACGAAGATGTACTTTGGCTGGATAAAACCTTAAAAGAAAATCTTAAAAACAACAATAAAAAAGTACTAAATTTTGCTCATTACCCGTTAGATAACAGTGTGAGTAATTACAAAGAAGTGCTTTCTGTTTTAGAAAAATATCCAACAGTTGCTACTTTTTGCGGCCATGGACACACTTTAAAAAAATATAATTTCTCAGGTCTGAGTGGTATTATGGGAACTTCGATAACTTCGCTTGACGGAAAAACAAAAAGTTATAATCAAGTAATCATCAGCAAAGACAGTATCAGTATCTATCAAAAAGAAATTGATAAACCGGGAGTTTTTAAATTTTCGGTGCCATCAAAACCTTCTAAAATTGAAATCCCGAAAGATACTGTTGCATTCCAATCTCCTTTCTATAAAGATATTGCTTCTATTTACAGCCTTCCTGCATTCGATAAAAAGAATCTTTATTTCACCAATTCAATTGGCGAAATAAAATCGGTTAACCTGAAAAATAAAAGTGTAAGCTGGAAAACGGAAACAGGAAATTCAATTTATTTTTCTCCAATAATTGTAAAAAATAATTTGGTTATTGGTACAATAGAAGGAAATCTACTAGGATTTGATACTCAATCAGGAAAACAAAAATGGACAATTCCTGTTGGTGGCGTTTTGGTAGGTTCGCCAATTGCAGAAAACAATAAAGTTTATACCGCAAGTTCTACAGCATTTATTTGTGCAGATGCTGTGACTGGAAAAGTCATTTGGCAGAGCAATTTACCAGCTTCTTATTCGCAGGGAACTCCGCTAATACAAGACGATAAAATAATTTTTGGAGTGTGGGATTCGTATGTGTATTGTTTGGATAAAAATACAGGAAAACTGATCTGGAAATGGAATAATGGCAATGATAAACAAATCTTGTATTCTGCAGGAAATGTCAATATGGTTGCATCAAAAAACAGACTTTATTTTGTTACGCCCCAAAGATTCTTAACCATTTTAGATATTGAAACGGGCAAAACGCTTTTGAGAACTTCGAAGTGGAAAATCAGAGAATCAATGGGTAAAAGCCAAGACGGAAAATGGTTTTATGGCAAAACAATGGAGGGAGAACTGGTAAGAGTGCCTCTTAATGATACTATTGAATTGACTGAAGAAAATGTTGTAAACCAAAGCAAAGTTTTGGATTTAAAATGGGGCTATGAACACAATCCAGCAGCAATATTAGAGAAAAACAATAAAATATATTTAGGAAGCCGAAAAGGTGAAGTTGTAATTGTTGATGCCACAAAATTTGAAATCATAAAACAAATTAACTTGGGAAGTTCAAGCATAAATGGCTTTACACTCGATGATAAAGGACAAGTTTGGGCATCACTTATAGAAGGCGGAATTTATTTATTGGAATAACTTCTACGAGATTATTTTTCAAGTTTTTTTCTCGGGCATAAAATTTTGCTCGCAAAGTCGCAAAGTCGCAAAGTTTTTCATTTTTTAAGTTTTTAATAATGCTTTGCGACTTCGCGACTTTGCGAGATTATAAAAACTTTGCGAACCTTGCGTAAATCTTTGCGAACTTTTCGGTTAAAACATTTAACAGCAGTTAACTACCCAAAAATACAATCTTATGAAAAGTCTAAAATTACTAATCCTAATAGTGCTGATTCAGACCAAAATTTTCAGTCAGCAATCTCCAAAAAGAGAAATGCGTGCGGCGTGGATTTCTACCGTAGATAATATCGACTGGCCATCAAAACCAGGATTATCAGATAAACAGATGAAAGCTGAAATGATTAGCATTTTAGATAATTTGCGATCGAATAATTTGAACACCGTAATTTTTCAAATTCGCCCAACAGCCGATGCTTATTACAAATCTACAAAAGAACCAGCATCGCATTGGATAACAGGAACTCAAGGCGTCGCACCAGGTTTTGATCCGTTGCAGATGATGATTGATGAAGCAGGAAAACGTGGTATGAACGTTCATGTTTGGCTGAATCCCTATCGTGTACAAAAAGATACTTTAAAAGATGTTTTGACAAAAACGCATTTGTTTTTTAAGAAACCAGAATTATTTCTAACCTACGGAAAATCAAGATATTTTAATCCAGGTTATAAAGAAACCAGAGATTTTGTTTCGTCTGTTGTGGGTGAAATAGTTAGAAATTATGATATTCAGGCCGTTCACATGGACGATTATTTTTATCCGTATAAAATTGAAGGACAAGAATTTCCTGATGAAAAAGCTTTCGCTAAAGAACCACGCCAGTTTAAAGACAAAGACGATTGGAGAAGAGACAATGTCGATTTAATCATCAAACAAATTAGAGATACTATTATTGCTAATAAACCAGAAGTTGAATTCGGAATTTCACCTTTTGGAGTTTGGAGAAATATTGCCAAAGATTCGCAAGGTTCTAATACTAGAGCGGGTGCAACCAATTATGATGATTTGTATGCCAATATTTTAAAATGGCAAAAAGAAAACTGGATCGATTATGTTACGCCTCAAATATATTGGCACATTGGTTTTGACCGCGCCAATTTTGAAGTTCTGGCAAAATGGTGGGCAGAACATAAATATGGAGCAAATGTTTATGTGGGTCATGGCGATTACAAAATTTCAACTACTGCCAAAGAACCAGAATGGAGAAGTCCAGACCAGATTGTAAAACAAATCGAAATGATTCGTAAACTGCCACAAATTGATGGTTCGATGCATTTTACTGCAAATTCATTTTTTAAAAAGGGAGATACATTAAGAAATGCTCTTGTTCAAAAAGAATATAAATACATCGCTTTAACTCCTGAAGCCAACAGAATTACAAGATTAAAACCAGAACCGCCAACAAATGCTGTGATTGCTAAAAAAGGCAATAATGCAGTTCTGACTTGGAAAGCGGCACTAAATGACAAAAAATATGTAATCTACAGATTTCCAAAAGGAAGAATAACCGATTTCTCAAATCCTGAGAATATTTATTATGTGACAACGTCTCTAAAACTAGAAGTGCCAAATGCCGGTTTGGAAAACTACGTTTATGCGCTCACGGCTTTGAGTCAAACTCAGACGGAAAGCAGTCCAATTGAATTTTCAGTAAAATAAAATATAAAAAGAAATGAGAAAAAGTATTCTTCTATTAGCCCTATTTCTAAGTTCGCTTAGTATTGTACAAGCCCAAAAATTAGACATAATTCCAAAACCTGTATCAGTTCAGCAAATTGCAGGACAATTTGTTTTTCCTTCGCCATTAAAAATTGTTGTAGACAAAAAACTGAAAAATAGTGTCGATTATATTACTTCAGATTTTTCAAAAAATAGCGGAATTACCCCAATTGTTTCGATTGGAAAAAAACACGGAAAAAATAACATTTCATTTCTAGTAGATAAGAAATTGGATCTTCCAAACGAAGGATATCAATTGGAGATAAATGAAAAAGGAATTTTCGTAAAAGGAAAAACAGATAAAGGCGTTTTAAACGGATTCCAAACTTTACTGCAAATTTGCTCTGCGAAAGAAGTTAAAAAAGGAATTCTTCCGTTTGTGAAAATAGAAGATTATCCTCGTTTTGATTGGCGTGGCATGATGCTGGATTGTTCAAGACAATTTTTTGACAAACAGACTGTAAAAAACTATATCGATTGGCTCGCGGCACATAAAATGAATGTTTTTCATTGGCATTTAACTGACGATAATGGCTGGAGAATCGAAATCAAATCTATGCCAGATTTGACTTTAAAAGGCGCTTGGAGAGGTCCAGGTGAAGTTTTATTGCCATCTTATGGTTCTGGAGACAAACGTTACGGAGGTTTTTATACGCAAGAAGACATTAAAGAAGTAGTGGCTTATGCAGCAGATCGTGGTATTTCTGTAATGCCAGAAATCGAAATTCCGGGACATTCGCGCGCCGTAACGGCTTCGTATCCAGAAGTGGGTTGTGTTATAACGCAAGAGCTTAAAAGTGTTCAGGGAGAAGTAAAAAATGTTTGGTGCGTTGGGCGAGAAGAAAATTATGATCTTTTGGATTCTATTATAAGAGAAGTTTCAGGATTATTTCCTTTTGAATATATTCATGTGGCAGGAGACGAAGTGAATCGTGCCAATTGGGAACATTGTCCAAAATGTCAAGCTTTAATGGCAAAAGAAGGATTTACAGATAGTTTTCAGCTTCAGAACTATTTCTTTAAAAGAGTTCAAAAAATTGTAGACAAATACCATAAAAAAACGGATGGTTGGAATGAGATTCTGAAAGGCGGAGAAATTGATCCAAATACATTAATTTCTGCGTGGCAGGGAATTAGTTACGGAATCGAATCGGCAAAAAAAGGATATAAAACCATCATGATGCCAGGGCAATTTACGTATTATGATATGGCGCAATCTGAAACAGAACGCGGTCACCGTTGGGCAGCAATCACCGATACCAAAAGAGCCTATTCGTTTGAACCAATTCCTGATACTGATTTAACTCCCGAAGAGCAGAAAAATATAATTGGAGTTCAGGGTGCTTTGTGGAGCGAGTATTTGGATCGTCCTGCAAGAATTATGGAATACCAAAGTTATCCAAGAATCAGCGCGTTGTCTGAAATTGGCTGGTCTAAAAAAGAAGATAAAAATTGGGATGATTTTTATGGAAGATTAACCAATAGCCATTTGAAAAGATTGGCAGATATGGGAATTGCTTTCAGAGATTTTCCGCCAACAGCGATTTATAAAAACGGAACTATTACGGTAACGCCGCCTTATGAAGGTGCCTTTGTACGTTTTGACAAAGATGGAAATGAGCCAACAAGACAATCGCCTTTGTATACAGGACCAATTCAGACAAAAGATTATGAGAGTTATTTGTTCAGAGTATTTTTTAATGAATATTCGGCAAGTCCTGCAGTCAAAGCTGAAAAAATGCCTGTTGCCAATTGGAATACATCAAAAGCTGAAGTTTTGACTATTTCTGAGAATATCTCAGAA
This sequence comes from Flavobacterium tistrianum, assembly GCF_003254545.1. GTDB lineage: Bacteria > Bacteroidota > Bacteroidia > Flavobacteriales > Flavobacteriaceae > Flavobacterium > Flavobacterium tistrianum. Next base: position 300,433 of record NZ_QJRH01000068.1, on the reverse strand, counting down.
CATGTGGATAAAAAAGGCATTTGGTATTTGACTTTTAACCCAACAGATGATGGTGCGAACGGAACAATCAAAAATGTGTCGCTTTTTGAAAATGATAAAGTAGTGCAGACTTATGCAGATGAAAAAGCTTTAAAATCAAAACCTCGTTTGAGATTTCTGATTGATAATTACAATGAAAAAAATACGTACAGATTAGATTTTACGGTTGAGAATAAAGAAGAGAAAAAGTCTGCTGCAAACGTAAAATTCAATTGTTCGCCCTATCAGGAACCAGAAGTAAAAGTGACTTCGTCGATGGCAGAAAATCCAAAGTTTCCAATTTCGAATCTGCAAGATTATAACGAAGAATCGTATTTGCGTACCGATGTTGCCTGCAAAAACGGCGATTGGATTTTATATACTTTTACGAACCCTGTAACTTCTTCTAAAATAGATGTTTTAAGTGGAATTCCGCATCACCCAAGATTTATAATAAATAACGGCTATGTTGAGTTTTCATACAATGGAACTGATTTTATAAAAGGCGATAATTTTGATTACGGAAATGCATCCATTTATCCGAAACAGCCTGTAAAAGCAGTAAGAATACAAATTACAGGAACCAATAATGAGCCTTTGATGGCAGGACAGGACTTAAAAATTAATCCATAGTGTTATGAAAAATATTGGTATTAAAATTATAATGGTTTCCTTGATTTTTCTGGGAGCAAAAGGTTATTCACAGAAAAACGCAAAGCAATCTTTTGATGTAAAGCGAAATGAAGTTTATATCGATTCGATGATGACAAATGCTTTGGAGAAAAGCTTTTTCCCAGGAGCACAAATTATCGTGGGTACAGGAGATTTTAATCTGATTTCTAAAAATTATGGCTATCACGATTATACCAAAAAGCAATTAGTAAAATCAGAAGACGTTTTTGATTTGGCTTCAATGTCTAAAGTTTTGGGCGCAACACTTGTAACAATGCGTTTGGTCGGAAATGGAAAAATTAAATTGACAGATCAAGTTGGACAAATTGTTCCAATGTATAAAAACACAGCTATTTCAGATTTAACGCTTTTTGAACTCTTAACGCATACTTCTGGATTAACGCCAAGTATTACTTTTTATCAAGCATTGCTTTCTACGCCAGACAATTCGCCTTTTTTGAGCAATCAGAAATCTGAGCAATATGTTGAGCCTTTTGATAATATGTATGTGAACAAAAACATAGTTTACGATTCAAAATATTTGGTTTTTGAACCAAAGGAAAACTGGGTTCAGATTTATAAAAACATGTGGCTCAATCCAGAATTTTATCCGTCGGTTTATGAAAGGATTGCAAAGGCAAATACAAATCCGAGAGGGAAATATTTGTACAGCGATTTAAACTTGCTTTTGGTGAAACAAATGATTGAAACCAAAACAGGAAAAAAACTGGATCAGTTTACAAATGAAATTTATACCGAATTGGGCATTTCAAAAATTGGATATAATCCGCTAAAATGGACTTCTATAGATAATGTCATGCCAACTGAAGTAGATAATTTCTTTAGAAAAGATACTGTAAAAGGTTATGTACACGATGAAGCTGCGGCTATTTTTGGGGGTGTTTCTGGAAATGCAGGTTTGTTTGCAAACGCAGAATCGATTGCCGTAATCTGCAAAATGCTAATGAACAACGGAAATTATAAAGGAAAACAGATTCTAAAAGCAAAAGTTGTAAAAGAGTTTACAGATTCTCCTCTTGTAAAAGAAGGAATTTATCGCGGTTTAGGTTTTGATAAAAGAAAACCAGACGAGTTTTTTACAAAAGATGATTTTGGACATACTGGTTTTACAGGAACTTTTTTCTTTATGAATCGAAATACAAATCGATTTTTAATCATTCTAACAAATCGAGTTAATCCAACTAGAACAAACAGATTAATGTACAAAGACGATTTTAGTGCAAAGATCTGGAGACAGATTAATAGGTCTTAAAAGCTTTTTTCCGCCACGAATTCACGAATTATTAATTCAATACATTGTCTATAATATGCTACAAATTATTTAAATTAATTAGTGTAATTCTAGACATTATTTTTCACACAGATTATAAAAAAATAATTCGTGAATTCGTGGCAAAAAAAAAATACCACAATAATTTACGAATCGTTTATAATAGATTAGAGGAAAAAAGGTTTAGCGATGTGCAAAAAAATGCGAGCTAAATATTTGATTTATAAGTAATATCTTTCAGGTTTGTATTCGTTTTATTTAATTTTACACCAAATAGAATAGAAAACAAACCGGACCACTTATAATTATTGAACTGGTATACTTTGTTGGTACGGTAAGCCATTACTTTTGCCAAAAAAATAGTAAACCAAAATGAAAAAAATCTATTTTGCTGCCTTTGCAGTAATTTGTACCAATTTTTACGCACAGACAAAAAAAGATTCCATCAACCAAATGGATGAAGTCGTTATTAATGAAGGCCGTTTTAATACACCAATTTCTAAGCAAAACAGAAATGTATATGTTATTTCGAGCGAAACCATTAAAAAACTGCCAGGAAGAACATTGCAAGAAGTATTGCAATATGCTAATGGAGTTGATATCAGACAAAGAGGACCATTCGGAACTCAAGCTGACATTAGTGTTGACGGTGGAAGTTTTGAGCAGACTGTTGTTCTATTAAACGGAGCAAAAGTTATTGACTCGCAAACTGCCCATAATATGCTAAATCTGCCTCTTCCGGTTGAGGCAATTGAAAGAATTGAGGTAGTTCGCGGACCAGCAGCGAGAATTTACGGAATCAACAGTTTAACTGGAGCAATTAATATTATTACCAAAAAGCCAACCGATTCTGGATTTATGGTAAGCACTTATGCAGGTTCTAACTTCGAAAAAGATACCCAAGATACAGGTGATACTTTTTACGGAACAGGAGTTCAGGCTGGAGCAGTTTTAGGTAAAGAGAAACAGCAGCATTTACTTTTTGCTTCCCATGATAAAAGCAACGGTTACCACTACAATACAGCATTCGAAAACAATAAAATTTTCTATCAGGGAAATGTTCAGATCAATGATAAAAATGAAATTCAGGGTTCTGCAGGCTACATCAAAAACGGGTTTGGAGCAAACGGATTCTACGCTGCGCCAGGAGATAAAAACTCAACAGAAATTGTTCAGACTACTTTTGCCAATCTTCAATCCAATCATCAAATTACGGAGAGTTGGAAAATTATGCCGAGAATAACATATCGTTACAATTATGATGATTACCGTTATTTAGGAAACTCAAATTTGGCTGTTGGAAGAAGCCAGCATTACACCAATTCTATCGCAGGAGAATTGAACTCTACAGTAAAATTATCGAAAGGAGAAATTGGTTTTGGAGCTGAATTTAGAAATGAAAACATCCACTCTTCAAACATTGGAGATCACGATCGCGAAAATGTTGGACTTTATGCAGAATACAGAAGAAGCTTTACTGAAAAACTAGATGTAAATATCGGAACATATTTAAATTACAATTCTGATTATAAATGGCAGATTTATCCAGGAATCGATGCAAGTTATGCCATTACAGATGCCTTTAAGATTATTGGAAATGTTGGAACAAGCCAAAGAATTCCGTCTTTTACAGATTTATATTTGAAACAGACAGGAAATGTTGGAAACCCAGATTTAGATTCGGAAAACGCTTTTCAGAGTGAAATTGGTTTCAAATACAACAAAAGAGCTTTGAGTTTGAATGCGAATTATTTCTACAGAAAAATCGACAATTATATCGATTGGATGCGAAATCTAACAACACAGCCTTGGCAAAGTCAAAATACAGGAGATTTGAATACAAACGGAATTAATTTACGCGGAAATTACAGATTTGATTTCTCTAAAGATTCAAGATTAAGCATTCTTTTGGCCTACACCTATTTAGATTCTGAGTTCAAAAGTGCGCGTACAGAAACGTATTCAAAATATGCAATTTCTTCATTAAAACACCAAATTACCAATACGATAGATTATCAGTTTAAAAACTTATCTGTAATGTTTGCCACTCGTTTTAACGAAAGAATTACAGGCCCATCTTATTGGATAAATGACTTTAGAGTAAGTCAGGCGATTAATAAATTCACCATTTTCTTAGATGGACAGAATATTTTTAATGCCACTTATTACGAAGTAGGGGCAGTGCCATTGCCTTCACGCTGGTTTACTTTGGGGGTAAAACTAGTTACTTTTTAAAGAGAATTTTTTTCAGAACTTTAGATTGTTAGAAACAGCCTGTAAGCTTTATGTTTGCAGGCTGTTTTGTTTTTTAGTCAAGTGTAGAAACATTTAAGCTATCTGCCTTTTTGTATACTGAGGCTTCTTTTTGACTGCGAGGAGAATCTTCATCTTCACAGAGCGCTTCACAGCTATAATGAGCTCCTATTGAAATAATGATTACGAAAATTTTCAGAGATAAGTTTTTCATATGTCGGGATTATTGGTTTAAAATTTTTCCCAAAATAGAGGGATCGTTATTCTGTCGCTTACATAATTATTAGAGATTGTTTCATTATTCTCATTTTTAAATCTTAGATTATTTGTTTGATATTTAGTGTTTTATAAAAATAAATATGGGAATTATATAAATCTGTATAAAAATTGTATAAATAAACGATTTTAAAAGTTGGAACTTTGAAAATAGAGAATATTCTGAATGTCTAACCCAAAAGATTGTAATCATGAATATAAAAGGAAACATAATAGTAATAGAAGAAAATAAAGAGAATCGTCTCCTATTTCAGGAAATTATTTCAGATTTGAAACTTCGAAATAATTTGCTTTGTTTTAACACTTTTGCAGAAGCTATGTCGCATATGACGACTCAAAAAAATATACCTTTTTTGTTATTTTCGAATGTATTGCAATTCAATGAAGATGACCGTCAATCTAATTATAAAAAAACAATATTAAGGAAAATGAAATGTCCTTGTCTTTTCTATTCTATTTTGTTTACCAGTTCTTTTGTCATAGACACTTATGCAATACCAGCAAAGAGTTATTTTATTACGCCTTATAGTGATGAAAAATTTAAAGAAACCATACAAACTATAATAGAATATTGGTCATTAAAACATTCTGCTGAACAATACAAATCAAAATGGCGAAACAAAATCAAAACATTATAACCAGAATCATATAAAATTTCTCCAAAATGATATAACAAATGCTTTGCTTAATTTGTTGAATTTTACTGTTTTATGAAAACAAAGTAATAATCATACTTTCAATTTTTGATGGTATAAAAAGCAGCAGAAAATGGATACAAGAAATGAAAAAAACGATTTATTCCAAGAAGGTATTGATCGTACGCAAGAAGCAAATTGGGATCCTATTTTAGGATATCATATGTATTTTCCGAATGATGAGAATAAGGCAGAAGAATTAAATGAAGCAACGAGTCCAATTCAAAAACAAAATACAGGAGATTGGGGAGATGATGCTGATTATGAAGAACTCAGACATAAAGATAATTCTGAGATGAATATTCAAACCTTTGGAAATGAAGATACAAAAACGGATTAAAGAGTAAAAAGAGCGGAAAAATATCCGCTCTTTTTTATACAGGAAGATAAATGCAAATTGCCGTTCCTATTTCTGGTTTGCTCGATGCCTGAATAAAGCCATTATGATTAGAAACAATTTTGTGCACGAGAGTTAAACCTAGTCCGCTGCCATAATGATTTTCGTTACTGTGGAGTTTATAGAAAGGATTAAAAATTAGATTTTCAAAATCTTTTGCAAAACCCATTCCATTATCTCTAATCATGATTTTAGCATAATTTAGATTAGAATCTGCTTTTATGTGCTTGAGTTCTTCTGGAGATGGATTGGCAGCACTTATCTGAATTTGCGGGTTTGTTTCTTTCTTTGCATATTTGATGGAATTGGTTATTAATTGCGAAAAAAGCTGTTTCAACTGAGAAGGAATGCCATATAAAACAGGAAGCAGATCGAAAGTTATCTCTGCTTTGTGTTCTTGAATAATGCTTTTGAGTTCAGTAACGGTTTTTTTTACCACAACATTTAGATCCGTTTTTTTAAAAGACTTTTCGCTAAAATTCACTTTAGAATAGTCAATCAAATCTTCAATAAGCTGATTCAGGTTTACTGCCGAACTTAGCAGACGGTTAAGATTATGTCTGCCCGATTCTGATAGATTTTTTTCGTTGTCTAAAATCTTTTTTCCGAACATGTATATTTTACGGCCAGGTTCTAAAAGATTGTGGCTGGCAGCATCGGTAAAAGATTCCAATTGTCTGTTGTAACTTTGAAGTTCTTGGTTTTTATTTTTTATCAATTCGTTGCTAAACTCTAATTCGGTGACATCTTCAAGCGCAATCAAAATCATCCCTTCAGGAACTGAATCAGCTATAGGAGCAGCATTCAGAAGCATTGTTTTCTTTATGCCGTTGTCGAGATTAAACTGGATCTTGAAATTTTCAATCACTTTACCCAGAAGCACCTTGTTTAAAACCGATTCTTTAAATTCAGGTATGTTCCAATGGCATGATCCAATCTCAAAGAGCGACTGTCCTTCGGTCTCTTCTTGTAATGCTTTAAAATAATGATAGAAGGAAGGATTGACAGTTTTAATTATTGCATTCTTGTCAATTATAATTAGCGGACCACGAATTGTTTTTACAATAGATTCATAAAAATTACGCATTACAGCTAGTTCTTCGCGACGATTTTGCAGTTCATCATTTACATACGAAAGCTCTTTATTGTTAGACTGAAGCTCTTCTGCAGAGGCAGATAGTTTTTCGTTTATAAGCTGTAATTCTTCTGAATTTGTAAGTAATTCTTCGTTGGTGGTTTGCAACTCTTCAAAATAAATCTGCTGTTCTTCTGTAACTCTTTTAAAATCGCCTTGAAGCTGATGCAATTCTTTTTCGAGTTCGCTAGAATGGTTTTCGTCCAAAATCACTTTTTCAGAATGTGCGGCTGATTTTTTACAGAAAACAATCAGCAATAAATCATGATTTGACGGAAGAAAAATGACTTCAAAAGAAGTTAAAAAAGGCTGTTTTTTTACAGAAATATGGCCACTTGAACTATTTTTTTTCTCGTTTCGGGTTTTTAAAATGGCATTTCTTAGTTCAAAACTAATTTCTTCACGAACCATATTCAAAATATTGAAACTTGGTTTCCCCGATGCCGGCTGTAAAAACGGACTCGTGTCTCCATGAAAATACACAATTTCAAGCTGTTCGTTGATCATTACTGCGGCCGGAGAAAAGTTTTCAAGAAGAATATCAGAGGCAATTTTTTTATAATCAGTTTCATTAGTTTCAGGAACATCATTTTTCGATTTTTCGTTCAGTCCTAATCGAATGGTTTTGTTTCGTTTAATATCATTTTTTCTGATATAGATTTTTTCCTGTTTGTTTATGGGCGTAAATAAATCGGAAACACCATTGGCCGATTCGGATTTCCCTAAAAACAAAATGCCATTATCTCTAAGTGAATAATGAAAAGAAGCCAAAACCTGATTTTGCAATTGTGTGTCAAAATAAATTAGAACATTTCGGCAGGAAATAAAATCTATTTTTGAAAATGAAGTATCGCGTGTCAAATCATGGACAGCAAAAACGCACATATCTCGAATAATTTTAGTGATATGATACCCATTATTTCTTTTGATGAAATATTTTTCGAGTCTTTCGCTCTCAATATTTTTGACGTCCTGCTGGGTATAAACTCCCGAACGTGCTTTTGCAATGCAATGTTCTGATAAATCGGAAGCAAAAATTTGAATTGAAATATTGGATTTATTATGCTGTTCTAAATATTCGTGAAGGCATATTGCCATTGAGTAAGGCTCTTCGCCAGTCGAACATCCTGCAGACCAGATCCTTAAAGTGCCTGTATCAAAATTTTCTAAGAGTGCAGGAAAAATAGTTTTACACAAGTGATCAAAATAAGACTGATCCCTAAAAAAATAGGTTACAGGAATTAAGATGTCATTGAATAAATATTCTAGTTCTGCATTGTTATTTTTAAGAAAATTGAGATATTTTTGAGTAGTTTCCTGATGTGTAATGACCATCCTTTTGGCAATGCGTCTCCGGATTGTCTGATGTTTATAATGATAAAAATCGGTACGGGTTTTAAGGTATAATAGCGAGATAATTTCTTTAAGCAGTTTTTTTTCATCTGCTGTAACATTTTCTTCACTTTCTTCATACGCATGATTAGCAATATAGCTTTTTTGTATTTCTGCTAATTTTTCTGCCACTCGATCTGCTGCAGTAAAATGATCTATAAAATCTGAAGTATCATCATTTTTTGGGATCCCTTTTTTGTGTGAAACGGCAATTGAAGTTCCGCCCATTTCTTTCACTTTTTTCAATCCTGCAAAGCTATCCAGAGAAGTTCCCGAAATTACGAGTCCAATAGTGTAACTTTTGTAAACCGTCGCAAGTGCGTCAAAAAATAAATCTAGGCAATTTGTGGCAATGCTGCTTCTGGTTCGCAATTTAAGGATAAGAAGCCCATTTTCTAACTCAAGAAAGTTATTCTCAGGAATAATGTAAATGTGATTGGGATGAAGATCAATTGTATTTACAATTTCGATTACTGGTATTTTGGAATGTTCTGTAAGCTTTTCGGCAAGCTTTTCGGATTGAGCATAATGCAAATCTTCAATAATAATAAAGGCCATTCCTGAATCTGCTGGAAATTCTGAAATTATTTTTTTTAGAATTTCAAATTCAGTTGTCGCAGTACTAATTCCTACAACAGGAAATCCGGCTGTTTTTTGAATTTTATTTAAATGTACAATATCCATGGTCGTTTAGTTTTAGATCATAATCAAATAGTTATGAGTAATTAATTGCAATGCAAAAAACTGATGCTATCAGTAAAAAGCAACAACAAAACAGACGACAGAATAGTATAGATTTATAAACGAGATTACTTCACCTAAAACGATTAAAACAGCTGCTTTGAATTTTTGTTTTGTAAAAAACTTAAAGGCTAGTAAATAGAACAGCCTTAGTTTTTGGTTTTCAAGATGAAGTTTTAAAAAAATGATTTTTGTATGGTACGTTAAATGTAAGATTATGTGCAGGAGGTTTTTTACACAATTACCAATTCAAATTATATAATTCTCATTTGTGATTAAATAGAAAACACTTGTACAAAAAATGTACAAGTGTTCTCAAGTAAAAAAAAATGAAAAAGTGGGGTATTTTTTAGGTTAAATAATCTGAAGATGAGGTCTTACTTGCATACTAACAATATCGCAGCGTTTAGGTTGCGATAAACAAAACAAAACACTCATCGCAATATCTTCTGCTTCTAACATTTTCATTTCCTTTATTTTTTCTTTTTGAACTTCTTTTGGATCTTGTTGCATATCGCTCGTTACTGCACCTGGCTCAACGTGAGACACTTTTATTCCCAGCGGATTAATTTCTTTGCGTAATGCTGTGCTAAAACCTCTTATGGCAGTTTTGGTGGCAACATAAATAACGCCCGTCTTTTCCTTTGCTTCAGCACTCATAGAACCAATGTTTACAATATGACCCCATTTTTGCTCTGTCATTCTGTTGACAGCTTCTTTTGCAAAAGCAATGTATCCCAAAATATTAGTTTCTAGGACATACTTCCAATCCTCATAATCGCCTTCAATAATGCCGTGGGCAGGCAGAGCAGCGTTGTTGATTAAAATATCTATTCCGCCAAGAACTTTATCAATCCTTTCCCAAATTCTGGTAATATCTTCTTGGCGAGTAATATCTGCCGTTTCGCCAAAGATTTCACCTTTAGATGATTTGCACTTAATATCATCCATGGCATAATAAAAATCGGTTTCATCTCTTCCAAAGATAAAAACTCGTCCGCCGAGTGAAACCAGCAAATCTGCAATTGCTTTCCCAATTCCGGTTGTGCCGCCTGTTATTACAATTCGTTTTTGTGAGATATTGTCGGTAAAGTATTTTGATAAGATTTCCATACGATATGTTTTTTTATTTAATATGAAGATTGCTTAAATTGCTTTCCGCAGGACCATTTAATACTGTTCCGTCAGACGCAAATCTGGAGCCATGGCATGGACAGTCAAAAGATTTTTCGTCTGAATTCCATTGCACAATACAGCCCAAATGAGGGCAAACAGCAGAGAAGGCATGAAGCGTTTTGTCGTAATCTCGATAAACGGCCACTTTTCGTAATCCGAAAGAAAGAATACCACCTTCTCCAGGTTCTAAATCGGCTGTGTTATCAAGATCAGATCCGGTAATCCAGTCAAGATATTGAGAAGCCATATTTCCAGCTTCTTTCATATAATCTCCAATTGCTTTAAAGGTAATTCGCGACGGACTGTACAAATCTTGCCATTTATTCTCGATTCCCTGAATCATATCAGAAATAATCATGGCGCCAATAGTAGCGTGCGTCATTCCGTTTCCAGAATCTCCCGTAATGATAAAGACATTTTGATCGCCTGGATTTCTGCCTAGAAAACCTAAAGAATCAAAAGGCTCCATAACCTGTCCCGACCATTTGTAGCTGATTTCATCTAATAGCGGAAAATATTTTTTGCCCCAATTTTCTAATAGTTCGTAACGTGAAAATGCAGAAATTCCCTCTTCATCAGCCTGTCCTGTTTTATGATCTTCGCCTCCAATAATGAGCAAATCATATTCATCATCAAAATTTTGCAATCGAACATAATGATAAGGCTGTGCGACCCATTTAGATTCTGGATCACCAGTGTCCCACCATAAAGCATGCGGCAGACTGCCTTTCGGGATTTTTCCTCCAATAACATATGTTCGGTAAGCATGCTGTTTGGTATGCATTGTTAGGACATCGTTAATTGGCGTATTAGTTGCTACAACAATATATTTGGCACTAAATTCAAAACCATTTACGGTGGCGCTTTTTTCGGTTATATTTTCGGCATGAGCTTCAGTATAAATAGTGCCGCCAAGTTCGATTATGGCTTTAGAAAGTCCTTTCAGATAATGTAAAATATGAAATTGCGCCTGATTTTTAAATGCCAGACATCTTTGATTTTGAGAATTGGCTAGAGAAGGCGTGTGGTTTAAAAGAACAGTTTCTAATCTTGCGTTTTGAGTAGCTTCAAATTCTTTATCCAAATTTTTTTCCTTATCATTAGGATGAAGAAATAAATAGCCATTAACTCTTTCAAAATCGCAATCAATCTGTAATTCATTTACAATTTTCTCGATTTCGTCTATAGCAGCAGAATGGCTTTCGGCGGCGAGCCAAGCGTTCTCTTTGCCAAAAGTATTCTGAAGATAATAATATCTATCGTCTAAGGCACAAGTTAAATGCGCTGTAGTTCTTCCGGTTTCTCCGCTTCCTATAAAACCGTCTTCTGCCAAAACCACTTTTTTCCCTGCCTTTAAAAGTTTGTAAGCAGTTGTAAGTCCGGCAATACCACCTCCGATAATTAGAACTTCAGTTTTGATATCCTGAGTTGGTTTCTCAAAAGCAATTATATCAGTAGAATCAATCCAGAAAGAAACATTATCGCCAGAAGTAATGCTGCCTTCATTTATATTTTGATTTGAATTTTCCATTTTTTAATCCTTATTTAGATATGTAATCCATTCATTTCAAAACTACTAAGTAAAAATTAGAGAGTGCTTACAGCTTTGTTTATAAAATTTTATAGGATTTCCAGTGCGATTTTATGTAAAAATTATGTCAAATGCTGTAAACATAAATGTTTGAATATTAGTTTCTTGGTTAAAATTGTAAAACGTATAATTATGAAGGAAATAAAAGTTTTGATTCTTATCATTTTAATAGCAACGATAAGTTCATGTAAAAATAATAATGACGGTTATAGCGATGAAATAGAAACTAGCACAACACCGCTTGATACTGGCGCTACAAGAAAAGACACAACTAACATAAATAATAATTCGGGTAGTCCAGATGCTTCAAGACAGAGTACCGCAGGAACGGGAACGGGACCGAGCGCAAGTGCAGAAGACGGAGCAACTTACACGAGTGAGTCTGGTGTACAGAAAGATAGCGTGAGAATTAAAAAAGACAGCATCAAAAAGAGAAAGAAATAACCGCATTATATAAGAAGTTTTTAAAATTGTGTAAAAAGCACATTTGTAAAAACTGCTATTTTTATAAAAGTTAAATTAGGTACTATTCATTAAAAAATATAATTATGAAAACGCAAATAATAACTAAAGCAGCTTTCTTAATTCTGCTAGCAGGATTAGTATTTTCTTGCAAAAAGAATGAGAACACTAAAATAGAATCATACGAAAATGATACTATTCAGAATACGATAGATACAGTCGGACCAGAAGTAGATACGATTAATATGGACACTACTTCTACGGTTAAAACCGATTCTATCAAGCCATAATTGTTTTTATTCTATCTGTAAAACAAAAAGCTGAATCCAGGATTCGGCTTTTTTTGATGTTATGTCAGAAAAGACTTTAACTATATTTTTTAGTTAAAAAATCATTTTAAAGAATGTTTATAGTAAATGCGTTTTTATTTATATTTGAGAAAGAATTTAACAAATTCGAGTATATTTCATAAAATTAGACAGCATTTAAAAATTATTTTCACTCAATAAGATAATGGAGTTAATAAATAATTTAGATCTTTTTAGAACCGTTTTTAATGCTGCGCCAAATGGTATTGCAGTTTTAAAATCTTTGTATAATACTAAAAATAAGATCGATGATTTTTCAGTGTTGCTGCTTAATGATCACTTTATAAACTGGATCAGTAACGAAGACTACAAAGGGCAGAGATTCAGTAAAATTATTTCTAAAATAGGAGGAAACGCTATTCTCGAAAAGTGTATTGAAACTTCAGAAAAAGAAGTTACATCCAGCTTTGAGCAATGCTATGATGATGAAAGAGGAAAACACTGGTTGAAGTTTACTGTTGTCGCGCAGGATGGTCTATTGGTAGTGACAATGGAAGACATTACCAAAAAGAAACTTGCTGAAACGGAACTGAATAATGCATTACTCGATGCCGAAAAACAAAAAAGACTTTACAACTCTATAATAAACGGAACTCCTGATCTGGTGTATGTTTTTGATCTGGATTATAAGTTTACTTATGCAAACAAAGCCTTATTGAGCATGTGGGGCAAATCGGCAGAGGATGCTATAGGACGCGGGCTAATTGAAAATGGCTATGAAGATTGGCATGCCGAAATGCACGAAAAGGAAATCGATACTGTTGCAGCAGAAAAAAGAGCTGTGAGAGGAACTGTTTCTTTCCCGCACGCAGAACTGGGAAGAAGAATTTACGATTATATTTTAGTTCCAGCCTTTAACGAAAAAGGAGAGGTTGAGCTTGTAGTTGGAACAACAAGAGATATTACTGAAAGTAAACAGGCCGAAGAAAAACTGCAACAAAGCGAAAATCGTTTCCGTAAAATGATTCATCAGACGCCGGCTCCAACTTTGGTGTTAAAAGGAGACGATCTAATTATTGAGCAGATAAATAAACACATGCTGCAAATGATAGGCCGTGGCGAAGAAATTATTGGCATGCGATTAATTGATGTATTGCCAGAACTTGAAGGGCAATATGTATGGAAACAGGTTTTAAAGGTTTATAACGAAGGAATTCCTTTTGACCAAAGCGAGGTTCTCGTACCACACAATCGAACTGGAGAAGTAAAAAACTATTATTATAACTTAACATATCGACCATTAATTGAAGAGGATCAGATAACGGGAATGATACAGGTGGCGGTTGATGTTACCGAACAAGTTGAAGCCCGCCAGAAAATGGAAAAAAGCGAAAACCGTTTTCGAGCTTTAGTCAACGCATCGTCTGATTTGGTTTACCGTATGGATGCTGACTGGATGGTGATGCAAAGTCTTGAAGGAGGAGGAAGGCTTTCTGGTACTGGAGGGCATAGCATCAATTGGCTGGATAAATTTGTACATCCCAGCGATTTGGAACAAGCAGTTCATCTGATTTCTAAATCGATAGTAGAGAAAAGCATTTTTGAAATGGAGCACAGGATTATAAAAGAAGATGATTCTGTAAGATGGGTTTTCTCTAGAGTGGTTCCGATATTAGATGAAAAAGGAAAAATTGTAGAATGGTTTGGCGCCGCTAGTGATATCACTTCTCAAAAAGAACTTCAAAATGTTATTGCAGAAAGCGAAGAGAAATTTAGGCAGCTTGCAGATCTGGTGCCCCAAATTATCTGGACTGCACACCCTGACGGATTTATAGATTATTACAACAGCAGATGGTACGAATATACTGGTTTTAGCGAACATGAATTTGGCGATTCCAGCTGGGTTCCGGCGCTTCATACCGACGATGTTTACGATGTTTTAAGAACTTGGTATCAGAGCGTTAATGCGGGCTCGTCTTACCAGAAAGAATTTCGTTTAAAAAATGCGAGCACAGGAGAATATCGCTGGTTTCTGAGTAAAGCACTTCCTATCAGAGATAAGGAAGGCATCATTACCAATTGGTTTGGAACTTGTACTGATATTCATGAACAAAAATCGATTACCGAAAAACTGGAAATTTTGGTGGCAGACCGCACTAAAGAACTCCAACGTTCTAATGATGATTTACAGCAGTTTGCCCATGTTGCCTCGCATGATTTAAAAGAGCCTGTCAGAAAAATAAAGACATTTGTAAGCCGTCTAGAAGATCACCTTGAAAGTCAGCTAGACGAATCGGCAACGAGATATATCGAAAGAATCCATGTCGCGGCAGACCGCATGTTTACTATGATCGACGGTGTGCTCGCATATTCTAAAATAAACGCAGACTCGCAAAAAGCAACAATTGTTGATCTCAATGAAGTCATTAAAAATATAGAAACCGATTTGGAGATTTCGCTTCAGAGAACAGACGGAAACATATACTATCACGGACTTCCTGTTATTGAAGGAGCTTCTGTTTTGCTTTATCAGCTATTTTATAACTTGATAAACAATTCGATTAAATTTGCTAAAGAAAATGTTCCGCCGCAGATTACCATTAATGCAAAAGAACTTATTGAGAATGGAAAAAGAACAGCCGTAATTACGGTAGAAGACAACGGAATCGGATTTGACCTCGATCACACGGGACGCATTTTTGAAACTTTTACCCGCCTAAATTCTAAAGACCGTTATGAAGGAACTGGATTAGGATTATCGCTTTGTAAAAAAATTGCAGAGCGTCACGGAGGAAGCATCACCGCAACTGGAATTGCTGATAAAGGAGCTGTTTTTACAATTATGCTGCCATTTGAACAAACAGAAAAAGACATTTAATGATGAGTAATAAAATAATTTTATTAGCCGATGATGACCGAGACGACGCAGAAATGTTTTGCGAAGCACTGGCTGATATAGATGGAAGTATTATTTGTCATTGTGCAGAAAATGGAGATCAAGCGTTAAAAATGCTACACAATCAAGATGAGATTCCAAGAATTGTATTCTTGGATTTAAATATGCCCATTATGAATGGGTGGGAATGTTTGAAACAATTAAAATCGGAAGAACGTTACAAAGATATTCCAGTAATAATGATTTCTACTTCTTCACATAAAAATGATATGGAAGCTGCCGGCAATCTGGGAGCGTTCTGTTATTTTGTAAAGCCAAATAATTTTAACGATCTCAAACAGGTATTGGAATTAATTACTTCAAATCTCGAAAACGGATTAAAAGAACCTATTTCAAATCTGGAAAAGAATAAATACCTGCATCTTTTTCTTTAGAATTTAAAAATACTTTTCAATTCAGATTTTAAAAACGTATGAATTTCTTTTATAAATAAGATCTTCAAAAAGAATTTGCTTACGGTTTAATGTTTTGATTATTAGTGTTTTGATTCTTTGTAGGAAAGCGATTTTGTAATTAATTTGAAAATAATACAAATTAAACTTGACTAATTCGGTAGAATTAATATATATTTGTATCAGAAAAATTATAAATGATACTTATCCAGAAAGACTGAGGGAATAGGCCCATTGAAGTCTTAGCAACCTGTTGCCGAATAAGGTGCTAAATCCTTCCGCTAGATGCGGGCAGATAAGAAAGATTTCTCCATAAATCTGTTTAAGATCATCCAATAAAATCTTTATTAAAATGAAAGCAGAATCTATTTTATACGCAGGTTATGAACTCTTAAATTCCATTTTTGAAGAAAACAGTTTTGCTTTTTTTTGAAATGAGAGAATATTAGTTATTCCAGATTCCTAAAAAATAATAAATAAGTAGCTAGTGCCCTTTGGCATTGGCCTGAAATTCTTTTGTCTAATCTTAAATACTTAAAATAAAATGAAAAAAATAATACTAGGTTTTGCTCTTCTGTTAGGAGCTTTTCAAACTCAAGCGCAAGAAAATAATTTACAATTAAAAGGTACGATTGCAGATACCGTAGCGCAATATGTTTACTTGCAGAAGTTTCACAATAAAATGTTTACCACGATTGATTCTGCAAAAGTAAAAGACGGAAACTTTAGTTTTAAAACAAAAGTAAAAACGCCAGATTTATACGGATTAAGCGTCAACACAGAAAGTTCGCCATTGTATATTTTTCTCGAAAAAAATCCGATTACAGTAAAACTGAGTCCGAAGAAATATTATACCACTTCTGTGGTTGAGGGCTCAGCTTCTCAGGATTTATTTGAAACCTATAAAAAAAGCAAAGATGTTGAAATCAGTAAATTCATAACAGAAAATCCAAAATCTATTGTTTCTGCTTATGTATTGTACAGAAACTGGTCTTACAGATTAACGCCAGAGCAGATTACACAAAATATTGCTTTGCTGGATAAAAGTCTTCAGAACACCACTTACGTGAAAGAATTAAAAGAACTGGCTATTGTTTTAGACGGATTATCGGTAGGTAAAAAAGCCCCAGATTTTACAGCTAATGATCCGGAAGGAAAGCCAGTTCGTCTTTATGATAACTTAAAAGGCTATACTTTGATTGATTTTTGGGCCTCATGGTGTGGACCTTGCCGAAGAGAGAATCCGAATATTGTAGCGGCTTACAAAGAATTTCACGACAAAGGATTCAACATTGTGGCAATCTCTCTTGATAAAAAGAAAGAAAACTGGATTAAAGGAATTAAAGACGATAATTTAACCTGGACACATGTTTCTGATTTGCTTTTCTGGAACAGCGCTGTTGCAAAATTATATGGTGTAAGAGCCATTCCAGGAAACTATTTGGTGGATCCTAAAGGGGTAATCGTTGCGAAAAACCTGTATGGAGAAGAATTGCAATCTACATTGAAAAGACTTTTGGAGAATAAAATTTAAAAAAGAAAAGCACAACTTGTCATTTCGACGAAGGAGAAATCGCACTAGTGGATCTATACAGAAAGTCGTAAATCTTTGTCGAGTTACGTGTGTGATTCCTCCTTCGTCGGAATGACAAATATTGTGGTAAAGTTTACTTAAACAGTATAATTTAATTTAAAATGACAAGGATATGAATGCTATTGAGCCAACAACAAAACCAACAGAACCTGAGTGTTACTTTTCTAAATTTAGAGAAAATACAGTAGGAATTGATCATACTTTCGAATCGGTTTACGGAGAACAGAATCTAGTTTACGCGGACTGGGTTGCCAGCGGAAGATTATACACCCCGATTGAAGATATAATGCTCAATAAAATTGGTCCAATGATTGCCAATACGCATTCACTTTCAAGTCAGACAGGAAAAACCTCTACTTATGCTTATCAGCATGCGAGAGATATTATTAAAAAATCGGTTAACGCCAACGAATCGGATGTTTTGGTAGCTACCGGAAGCGGGATGACGGCAGCTTTGTCCAAATTGCAGCGTATTATGGCGCTTCGAACAAAATCTGAAGAAGATAGACCTGTGGTTTTTATAACGCACATGGAGCATCATTCCAATCAGGTTTCGTGGTATGAAACAAATGCCGAAGTAGTTATTCTGCCACCAGATGAAAATAATTTAGTTGATCCAAAAGTTCTTTCGTCAGCAATTAAAAAATATGCAGACCGAAGCTTAAAAATAGGTTCGTTTACAGCTTGTTCAAATGTTACAGGAATTATTACGCCTTATCACGAATTGGCCAAAATCATGCATCAAAACGGCGGACTCTGTTTTGTAGATTTTGCTGCTTCGGCGCCTTATGTTGAAATTGATATGCACCCAAATGATCCAGAAGAACAATTGGATGCGATTTTCTTTTCTCCGCATAAATTTTTAGGAGGTCCGGGAACTTGTGGTATTCTGGTTTTCAATGAAAAATTATACCAATCTGATTTTCCAGATAATCCAGGTGGAGGAAATGTAAAATGGACCAATCCGCTTGGAAAATATTGTTACAGCGATAGCATAGAAGTGAAAGAAGATGGCGGAACTCCTGGTTTTCTGCAAGTAATTAGAACGGCATTGGCTCTAGAATTGAAAGAGCAAATGGGAGTGGAGAACATCAAAAAAAGAGAAAAAGAACTGCTTGATCTTTGTTTTTCAAGACTTCAAAAAATACAAGGTTTATCCATTTTAGGGGATTTAAAATCAGAGCGAATTGGTTGTGTATCTTTTATTATTGAAGATATTCATTATAATCTGATCGTTAGATTGCTGAATGACCGTTTCGGAATTCAGGTTCGTGGCGGATGGTCATGTGCGAGCACTTATGCGCATTATCTGTTCAATATCAACGAAAAGAAATCGGCAGAAATTACAAATGAATTATTGCAGCGAAATCAGACCAATAAACCGGGTTGGGTACGTTTGTCACTGCATCCAATTACAACCAATGAAGAACTTTTTTATATCTGCGATGCGATTGAAAAAGTGGCTTCTAATTATAAAAAGTGGAAAAAAGATTATGTATATAATTCGGTTTCAAATGAATTTGAGAATCCCGAAACTAAAGATACCATCGCAAGAGAAGTAAATGAATGGTTTAAGTTAGATTAGTTAGTAGCAAACCTAACAGGTTTTCAAAACCTGTTAGGTTTATAAAAGAAGAATTATTTAAGCGATTCAATAATTTTTTCTCGATGCGCCAATCCCCAGTTGACCAAAGTTTCGGTAACGGGAAGAACTGATTTTCCATATTCGGTAATAGCATAAACGACAGTTGCGGGTTTGGTATCTTGTTCAGTTCTCGTAATGAGTAAATTGGTTTCAAGTTCTTTAAGTTCTTTGCTAAGCATTTTAGCCGAAATACCATCAATTTCACGCTGCATTTTTTTAAAATGAATAATCTGATGCGTTCTATTGGTTAAAAACCTTAGAATCATCAATTTCCATTTGCCTCCCAAAACATCAAGACTGTCACGCATTGCCATCAATTCTTCAGAACAATTGGCTTCGCGAAGGACTCCGTTATCGTTAATTTTTGCCATACTAGTTTCTCTTTGGTAACCGGTTACCTTGGGTTAACCCATAACAAAAATATAATTTTACGACGATACTTTTGTAAACTAAAATCATAAAAATGAAAGCAATTGTATTACAGGAAAACCGTGAATTTAGACTGGAAACAGTAGAAATTCCACAGCCAGAATCGCATCAGATTCAGGTAAAGATTATGGCTTCAGGATTTAATCCGATTGATTATCAAATGACCGAAAACGGCTCTGAAAGAAAGCTGATCCATTCGCCAATTTTAGGACGCGAATTTTCGGGAATCATAACAGCAATTGGAGCAGAGGTAACCCAATTTAAAATTGGCGATGCTGTTTTCTGCGGATCAGGAAGTATGGGATCTAATGGCACTTATGCAGAATATATTTGCGTTCCAGAAGGAATTGCAGTAAAGAAACCTCAAAATATTTCTTTTGAACAAGCAGCGGGAATTCCATCAGCTGGACTTACGGCTTTACAGTCTTTTAACCGAATGAATGCTTCCTTGACGGATTCAATATTGATTACGGGAGCTGCTGGCGGAGTGGGAAGCATTTTTATTAAACTGCTTATCGCTAAAGATTTTACCAATTTTGTGGTTACAGCTGGAAACGAAGAAAGTATTGCCTCTTTGATAAATCTTGGCGTAAGACCAGAACAGATTATCAATTATAAAAAAGAAGAAATTTACAAAGCCGCTCTTTCTTTAAATGAAAATCAAAAATTTGATATCGCAGTAGATTTTGTCGGAAATCAAGTTGCTGAAATTGCAGCAAAACTTTTGAAAATAAACGGAAAGTATATTGATGTCACGAATTTTTCTACTCCAGAATCCAGAAACATACTTTTTTCAAAAGGAGCCACAATTCATAACATTTCAAATTATGCGTATGGTATTGAAAAGCAGTATGATTATTATAAACACGGATTGAAAGAATTAAGCCATTTGATAGAAAACGAAATAATCAGTCCGCCAAATATCAATGTAATTGGAGGATTGAATAAAGAAACAGTTGATACAGCACTTGCAATCCTTAGAGAAAATAAAACGAATGGCAGAAAACTAATCATGCAGACCCATAAAGAATGAGAACAATACCCAGAAGAATTGTAACAGGTTTACGAAACGGAAAATCAATTATAGAACAAGATGAAATTGTAACGAATGTATCGGAGCATTTTCCAGGATTAATTATATCTGATATTTGGTCGACAGATTCGACTCCAGCAAAATTTGAAGAAAAAATTATAGAAAATACCGCTTTTCCAAATACGCCCAAAAACGGAAGTTATTTTCGTTATGTCCAGATTCCGCCCGACAAAGATTTGGGAGTGATAGCTTTAGAAGGAGAACCGCATCCGTTGATGCATCAGACCGATACTTTAGATTACATTATCATTATTTCGGGCGAAATTTACCTGATTGTTGACGAAGAAGAAACTTTACTGCAAGCTGGAGATATTGTCATTCAGCGAGGAACCAATCATGCGTGGAGCAATCGATCGGATTCGCCATGTATTCAATTGGCGGTTTTACTTGACGCAGCGAAAACAGAAAAATAATGCTTATACGCCGATAATTATATTTTGATTTCTTTCTAAAATTGCAATGATCCATCTGATTGTTGCAATTTTTTTTGGTTTAAAATAAGTGCTAAACCATTCAAAATTGTTCCAATTTATAAAATGAAACAAATTTGAGTATTTGTACTATAAAGTGTTGAATAATAATTGTTTAAATTTATTGTCAGAATAATTATTGCAAAAAACAATTTCAGATTTTACGCCGTGACTTTTTTTAAGAAAGATTTCAAGTTTTACCAAAAGGCTTGTTGAAGAATATTGATTACAGATTCCCAAAAATGAAAAATTAAATCAATATAATCGGATGTGTTATTGGCAATTTAGAGTTTTAAATTTAAAACATTTGACTCTTGTCTTATTGTGCTGCTGTAACTTTAATTTTGCGCAGCAGGATACCAGCAGTCTTGCATCTGCAAAAAAAATAAGACTCGATGAAGCAATTTTATTAGGCATTAAAAATAACCGGCAATTAAAACTGGCAAATGCTGATTTGGCTATTGCGAACGAAAATGTCAGTCAGGCAAAAATTGCAAAAGCGCCAAGAATAAGTTTAAATGGCGGATACAATTATATTGGTGATCCTAAACTTTATGAAGGATTTTATGCCAGAAATGTTACGGTAGATTACTACGATCATCAAGCTTTTGCTACTATTATTTCTTCACTTCCAATTTATGCCGGGAATGCCATTAATACTAGAATTAATCAGCAGGAATTAATTAGTGAGATGCAGGAATCTGCGGTAAAAATGACTGAAGCCGACGTCAAGAATGCCATTACAGAACAATATTTTACGCTTGAGAAATTATACCGCCAAATTGAGGTTACGAAACAGAATATTATCAATACCGATATCCGAATAAATCAGCTGAAATCGCGTGTGAAAAATGGGCAGAATCTGACAAGTGATCTTTTGCGAACCGAATTGCAGCAATCTAATTTTAAAGTTTCGGTTTTTAGAAGTACCAATACTATTCAGCTCATCAGCAATTATTTGGACATTTTAATCGGTTTTCCAACCAATACAATTCTGAAACCTGTAGTGACAGAAAGTATGATTCCGACAGAAAATATGAACCTGCAAGAAAGTTTGGAAGAGGCTTTTCAAAACAGAGAAGAAATAAAGCGGGCAGGAATACGAATCAAGTTATCGGAATCCTCGCTGAGTTTGACCAAAAGCGGATTTAAACCCAACTTAAATGCAAACCTTATTCTGAATACAGAATATCCAGCACAATGGCCCAATTATGTAAACATTCTCAATTATTGGGCGGCAGGACTTTCTTTAAACTGGGATATTTCGAGTTTTTATAATTTGAAACATCGCATAAGCGGTGATAAATTGGAAATTGATAAAAGCAATATCGCTCTACAAGTGACCAAAGATCAGATTACTACAGAAGTAAAAAATGCATTTGTTAGATATGCAGAAAGCAAAGAAAATATCAAAACCTACAAAAAAGATGTCGAGCTATCAATGAGCAACTATAAAATTGTAAAAAGCCGATATGATAATGATTTTGCTTTAATCAGCGAAATTGTAGATGCAGAATTACAGTTAAACAATTCTCGAATTTCACTTGTAAACGCCAATTTAGATTTAATCATTCAATATTACTCACTTCAATATGCAATGGGCAAACTTTAAAATTTCTTGTTATGAGCGAAGCAGAAACACAAAATGGAGCAGTTCAGAAAAATGAAAAAAAGAGAAACACAATTCTCACGGTATTGTCTTTTGTTTTTTTAATTGCAGGAGGATTGTGGATTTTAAGTTTATTCTTTGATTTCAGCTCGTATGAAACTACAAATAATGCCCAAGTTGAAGCTTATATCAATAATGTTGTGGCAAGAGCGACTGGCCATATAAAAGAAATACGATTTGAGTCCAATCAGCAGGTAAAAAAAGGAGATACGTTGGTGGTTTTAGATGACGAAGAATATATCATTAAAGTCAAACAAGCAGAAGCAGATTTGGCTATAGCCGAAGGAAATCTGCATTCGCTGCAGCAAAATATAACCACTTCGGTTTCTAATCAGGCTTCGGGAAAAGAAAAGCTGGCGGGTGATTTGGCGAGTTTAGAAAAAGCGCAAAAAGATTATCAGCGTTTCAAAAATATGTATGCCGATTCGGCTGTAACACGAAATCAGTACGATCAAGTTATTTCTAAACTAAAATCGGAAGAAGCTTATGTGAAGGCTGGCAGAAAAGGTCTCGAAGCCAGCAGTTCGATTACCAAACAAAGTTCAATTAACCTAGAAGCGGCAACAGCCACAGTTGCGAGAAAAAAAGCAGATCTGGATGCGGCAAAATTGCAGTTGTCTTATACGGCTATTATGGCTCCAGCAGACGGTTTTGTTGGCGAACGAAATTTGTCTATTGGAGAATTGATCAATGCCAATCAAACCATTGCAACAATTGTGCTGACTGAAAAATTATGGATTTCGGCGAATTTTAAAGAAACTCAAATCGAGAAAATAAAACAAGGACAAGAAGTGACTATTACTATTGATGCCTTGGACGGAAAAGAATTTAAAGGGAAAGTAGTCGGTTTTTCTCCAGCTACGGGAGCTAAATTTTCAATGGTAGAACCCGATAATTCAACCGGAAATTTTGTAAAAATCACACAACGAATACCAGTTAAAATTGAATTTGAAACTCCAGCGAAAGAGCTTCAGGAAGTAAGACCCGGAATGAATGTAACAGTTGATGTAAAAAAATAAGAGATGTTTGCAGGAAAAAAAGGAAGCGTTTTTACACTGACAGGATTGTATATCCTGACGATTCCTTTTTTTAACGGACTCAATGTTACGACTTATGACAACTCGCAGATATTAGGACATTTTGGACCTTCTACAACTGCTTTTAGTTATGCAGTTTACATTCCCATTTTTGCAATGTTGGCTTTTTTGCCTTTAGGATTAAAATTAGGGAAACAAATTAAGGTTCGTACCATGATTTTATCGGTTTCGTTTTTGTCTCTGTTGTTTAATACCGCTTCCTTGTTTGCGCCTACTATTGCTTGGTTTGTTTTATGCCGTTCGCTTTTGGCAATGGTTTCCATTATCGGAATATTTGCTTCGATGGTGCCTATTTTATTAAAGTATAATCCTGCACTAAATATGGCTTTGATGTATGGCATTTTTCAGTTTATTCAAAAAGGAAGCCAGCATTTGTATCAATATTTAGGAGCGCATTTTGTGAGTTTTCATAATTGGACTTTTGGAATTTATTTCCTGAATGTCAACTTTTTAATCTGTATTCTTTTGGCTTGGTATTTTTATAAAGCCGATGTTGCGCCTCTAAAAACCAAATTTCAATTTGATTGGCGAGGCTGGATTATCTTGATTTTATTTTTTACGATAATTCTCTTTTTATGTGCCGAAGGACAGACCAGAAATTGGTTTAGTGATCCTAAAATAACGCTGGCTTTTGCAGTTTTATTTATTGTGGCAGGAATCTATCTGCTTCATGTTCGTTTTACAGCAGAACCATTAATAAATCCAGATGTTTACAAATTTAAAAATGTTATTCCCGGTGCATTTTTGATGTTTTATATCGGAATAATGAATGGAACAGGAAGTGTTGTAACAGGCTATATGACTAATATTTTAGGTTTTGACCCTGTTTTGGGAGCTGTCACACATCTTTCATTGCTGATTGGATTGTGTATCTCGATTCCGCTTTCGACTTATCTTTTATACAAACGCATTTATCTGGCTACGATTTGGGTAATTGGTTTTGCTTGTTACGGAATGTACCATATTATACTGTTTTTCAGATTCTATCCAGGAATCGATGCATCTGATTTTTATCTGCCTTTGATTTTTAAAGGTTTAGGAATGGGGTTTCTTTTTCCTGTTTCGTTGCTTTACATTTCTGAGGGAATTCCTCCGTTTTTGAGCACATCGCGCATGATGACTGGAATTATTGCTCAGGCTGTTTTTGCTTCTTTATTAGGAGGTGCTGTTTTAGGAACTTTTATTTCGAATATGAATGTACAGCATAAAACAGGTCTAAGCCAACAGTTGAGTCCGATAAACAAACAAGCCGAAAATCAGCTGGAAAATTCGAAAAGGCAATTTTTATATATGGGATTATCAGATGCCGAAGCGCAGAAAAAAGCAGAAAAAAGTCTTTCTAATCAGACTTCGCAAGCTTCTATATTATTGGCTTACAAAGATATTTATCTCGTCATGTCGGCTGTTTGTTTTCTGCCGATTTTCATTATTCTGCTTTTCAAACTTTGGCGTAGACCAATAGGAAGAGTAGAAGTGGAGCCGATACCGATTTGAGAGTGGAGAGGAAAAAGGAAAGATGAAAGAAGCAAGAGTAGAGACTGGAGAAGAAAGAAATATTAACCATTGATTTATATTATGATAGCACAAAAAGACCGTTTTTTATATCGCATTTGGACTCAAGAGAAAGGACTTAGCGGTATGCTGATACTTCTGTTTATTATGCACTTTATTGCCATTCCGTTTTTTGGCAGTTACACTCGCTTTATGGTGGCTGTTAATATATTTTGGATGCTGTTTCTTTTTGCTGGAATTGTAGCATTGTCAAAACATAAGAAACAGGCTGTTCTTATTTCAATAATCCCTATCTTATTTATAATCATACAGTGGATTAATTTTTTTGAACATAATATTTTCATCTTATTTGCCGATCTAATTCTCTCGGTTGCCATTATGCTGCTTCTAATTACTTTGGTTTTAATAAAAGTTTTAGAGCCTGGTCCTGTAACGACTTATCGAATTGTGGGCTCGATTGTCGTGTATATGCTGTTAGTTCACTTTTGGTCTACACTTTATTTGTTTCTTTTTCAGCATATTGAAGGTTCTTTTCAAATAACCGAATCCAAATTTACAAGCAATAGCGATTTGGCTAGTTTTATGTATTTCAGCTATATATGTATCACATCAACAGGTTTTGGCGAAATAGCGCCTCTTCATCCTTTGGCTCGTTCTCTGGTTCAGATTGAGGTGCTTACAGGAGTTCTATATCCCATAATCTTAATTGGAAGACTGGTTTCAGATGCTAATTTTTCTATTAATAAGACTGGGAGTAAAGAAGAATCAAGAGGCAAGAACCAAGATTAGCGTATAAAGTATAAAGAAGTTAGAAAAGAGATTTATAAAGAGAATTCATTTACCATTAACAATTCACAACTCATAATTACCATTCACCATTAAAAACAATAACCATGAAAACAACTTATTCGAATAAAAAGAAAGAACTCTTTGATACAATTTTGCAGTTATTTTTCATATTTCTCCTTGTTGGGTTTTGTCTCAAACTGCTGTTGCCTTTTTTTATGCCTATTCTTTGGGCAGTAATATTGTCTGTCGTATTTTATCCATTGTTTAATTCATTGCAGAAAATATTAAAAGGACGAAAAGCATTGGCATCGGTTGTCATTACTATTTTGATTATTGCCATTATGGTGCTGCCTCTTATTTATTTTCTGAAAGCAGCAACAGGAAATTTTTTAGAACTAAAAGATAGTTTTGAAGCGGGAACACTAAAAATTAGTCCGCCAGGGGCTTCTATAAAAGAATGGCCTATAATTGGGAAGCCTCTTTACGAGTTTTTACTTTCCATGTCAACAGATTTAGAACAAGGTGTTGTTAAGTATCAAGATCAGATAAAAGAATTGTCGTCTAAAATCATGGCAAGTATTTTGAGTTCTGGTGCTGCATTTCTTCAGTTTATTTTATCGGTTATTATTGCTGGTGTTTTATTAGTATCGCCAGGCGGTAAAGCTTTCTTCATGAAATTCCTTAAGAAAATTGCTGGAAGTGAAGCCGAGGAAATTATGACGATTTCGGTTTCAACTATTTATCAAGTGGTGAAAGGGATTTTGGGCGTTGCTGTTATTCAGACTATTATTCAAGCCATCGGATTGTTTTGGGCCGATATTCCGTATGCGGGAATCTTGACGTTGATTTGTCTCATATTTTCTATTTTACAAATTGGACCAATTATAATTAATATTGGAGTTATTATTTATCTTTTCTCAACAGGAGATTCTGGTCATGCCGTTTTTTGGACGATATTTTTTATCATCAGCGGATTGTCAGATAATGTTTTAAAACCGCTCTTATTAGGAAAAGGTGCGCTTGTGCCGATGCTTGTAATTTTTCTGGGTGTAATTGGTGGTTTCATTATGTCGGGTTTTATAGGATTGTTTGTCGGACCAATTGTATTTTCAATAGGATATAAATTGTTTGTGGCATGGCTTGATGACAACCCGGTACCTGTTGCAGAACCAGCGGACGATATCGAGATTGTTTAAATTGTTGATGGTTGATGGTTGATGGTTGATTGTTGATGGTTAATGGTTAATTGTTGATGGTTAGCTACGAATTGTCAATCGTTGATATGTTTTTGCATAGCCCCTAGTTTTAACTAGGGGATTTCAGAATTGCCGATAGAGAAGGCTTTAGCCAAATTACAATCGAATTTTGTGCAAATTTTGTGTATCTCCCCAAAGATAGAGGCAATTGATTATTTATAAAGTTTTACACTTGAATTAACAATTCACAATTTATAATTCACAATTAAAAGAAGTATTTTTGCAGGATTATAATTCCAGCAAATGAAACGTTCAGGCACGGCAGATCTTCCTTTACATTATGGACATGTTCCGTTATGGCTTGCTGAGCGAATGTCTAAACTTGGTCTTGCGATTGTGGAAACGATTGCAATGGAATTTTCGACTGCAGAAGTTATCAGCAAATTAAGCAATCCGTTCTGGTTTCAAAGTTTTGGAGCTGTTATGGGAATGGATTGGCATTCGTCTGGAATTACAACTTCGGTGCTTGGAGCTTTGAAAAAATCGGTTAATCCGCACTCCAAAGAACTCGGAATTTATATCTGCGGAGGAAAAGGAAAACATTCTATGGCAACGCCACAGGAGCTTTTATTTGTTGGAGAAAAAACAGGTCTAGACGGAATTAATCTTGCCAGCTGTAGCCGACTTACCGCAAAAGTTGACAATACCGCCATTCAGGACGGATTTCAGTTGTATCAGCATAATTTTATCGTCGATAATAAAGGACAATGGGCTGTTATTCAGCAGGGAATGAATCCGAATTCTAGAACTGCCAGAAGATATCATTGGCATTCGCAAGATTTAAAGTCTTTTATTAATGAACCTCATACTTTTATTTATGGCGAAAATCAAGGCGCAATTTTAAATCTTACTGCAAATGCCGCTACAAAATCTCGCGAAGGTATTTTAGAATTGATAAAAGAAGAACCTG
Source organism: Flavobacterium tistrianum (assembly GCF_003254545.1). Taxonomy (GTDB): domain Bacteria; phylum Bacteroidota; class Bacteroidia; order Flavobacteriales; family Flavobacteriaceae; genus Flavobacterium; species Flavobacterium tistrianum. The sequence continues at coordinate 272,214 of NZ_QJRH01000068.1, read as the reverse complement.
TTAAAATCATAAAAGAAATGCAGCATCTTTCTATGCCGGCGCATCACGATGTGAGAATGGAAGATGTGAATATGAAAAGACTGGGCGCAATGCTTTGGGCTACTCACGAAAACAAACCAGAAGATTTTGAAGAATTACTGCTTTTAAAAGGAATGGGACCAAGAGCTTTGCAGTCTTTAGCATTGGTAAGTGAAATCATTTACGGAACTCCAACAAGATTTGATGATCCAGCTCGTTTTTCTTTCGCTCATGGCGGAAAAGACGGACATCCGTTTCCTGTTCCCGTCAAAATTTATGATGAAACTATTGATACGCTTCAAAGAGCTATTAATCGTGCTAAAATAGGAAATAGCGATAAATTGAGTGCCATTCAGAAACTATCTGAGATTTCGCGGAAAGCAGAAGAAAGTTTTACGCCAAACTCCAATTTTGATGCGCTTATTCAAAGAGAAAGAGAGGAATCGTACAAGTATGGCGGAAAAACCGTTTTTGGCGATGCAAAACCTCCTAAAAAGAAACCCATAAACCCAAACAATCAGCTGGAATTATTCTAAAAATTATAATTTTCTATCAGCCTTTAGTTATTTAAAAATCCAATAATGTCACAAAACGAAAAATCAATTTATACTTTACAGTTCATTTTACTTTGCTTGAGTTCTTTATTATTTTCTTCAAGTTTTAATATGATGATTCCTGAACTTCCTAATTATTTAAGCAGTTTGGGAGGAGCAGAGTACAAAGGACTTATTATCTCATTATTTACATTAACAGCTGCAATTTCTCGTCCATTTAGCGGAAAGCTTACCGATAAATGGGGTCGTGTTCCTGTTATGGCAATTGGCTCTTCGGTATGTGTGGTGTGCGGATTTTTGTATCCTATTTTAAGTTCTGTTTCAGGATTTTTGTTACTACGTTTAGTGCATGGTTTTTCTACAGGATTTAAACCAACATCAACATCGGCTTATGTGGCAGATATTATTCCGCAGCACAGATGGGGAGAAGCACTTGGAATGCATGGATTGTGTTTTAGTATTGGTGGGGCACTTGGGCCAGCCTTGGGAAGTATGATTGTCAATAATTTTGGAATTAATGTAATGTTTTACAGTTCGTCGTTTCTGGCTTTTTTCTCGATTATTATTGTATTGAACATGAAAGAGACGCTTGTCGCTAAAGAAAAACTGAACAGATCTATGTTTATTATTGGCCGAAAAGATATTGTAGACAAAAATGTATTTCCGGCAGGAATTATTACTTTTCTTTCTTATACAGCTTTCGGACTTATTCTAACTTTAATTCCAGATTGGAGCGAGCATTTGGGAGCGACAAATAAAGGTATATTTTTTACGGCCTTTACGGTAGCTTCGGTTATGGTTCGTTTTGGTGCAGGAAAAGTTTCCGACAGACACGGACGACCAAAAGTGATTTTCGCTGGATTAATTATAACTTCTATCGCTCTTTTTGTAATAAGTGCAGGAAGAGACATTGAGATGTTATTGATTGGAGCTGGAATTTACGGAGTTGGTACCGGTATTTTGTCGCCAGCAATTAGCGCTTGGACAATTGATATGAGCAATCCTGAACATAGAGGAAAAGCTGTTGCAACAATGTATATTTCGATGGAATTTGGAATTGGTTTGGGAGCTCTTTTAGGCGGAACTTATTATAACGATCAAATTAACCGTATACCGCAAATCATTAGATTTGACATTCTCGTGCTAATTCTAGGAATTGTATATCTTACTTATTGGGCAAAAAATAAAAAGAGAATTAAAGCATAATTCTAATGCTTATTCTTTTTGAATGTTTAACTGCACTTTAAAATTGCCGTAATACGGATTGTCGGCCATTAAAGAATGTCCAATTACCAAAATATGATTTCCTTTTTGTTTGAGTGGAATTTGCATGACCATTCCAAAAGGTCCGTCTGAGGTTTTATCAGGAAAAATAATTTGGTTAAATCGAATGTTTCCTTTTCCTCCGTCTGGAACTATTTGAGCCTTTAATTCGCCCAAATCTTCATTTTTGAATTGAACATATACTTTTGAATTTAAAGAATCTAAATGGCCTTCAGCCGAAAACGCATTTTCTTCATTCTTAAAATTCATAGCGATACTGTCGCCAATTTGCTTATTCTCCTGCTTTTTTTCTTTTTGAACAACGGGCATTGGTGATTCAGCAGAAGTTTTTTTGTTTTCCTTCTGCTGACATGAAAAAAAGAAAATTGAAATTAGAAGTACAGACCAGTTTTTCATAGCACTATTTTTTAGCTTAACATTTCAAAACTTCCAGGTTTTTCTTCGTTCTCATCATATTCTCCTGCAGGTTTTTCATTTAAATCTTCTTCTTCTTCCCAGTCATTTTCATCATACTCTGAATGAAAATCATATTCAAGATTATCTTCTAATTCTCCAAGTTCTAAATTGTAATGGTTAGAAGCGGTCAGTCTATTGGTATAATCGCCGTCTAGATAATCATCATAATTTAATAATAGCTGTTCCTCATAAGAATTCATTTCAAATCCAAATTCCTCTGATGTGTAATTTTCTAATCTCATATAAATAATTTTTTAATGAATGGATAATCATATCTAATTCTTCAAATTAGATTATTTTAAAATTACATTGTAAGACCGCTCGCTGTTTTATATAATTTTCTAACAGTCTTGTCAAATTTTCATCTGAGACGAAAAATTAAGTCAAAAACAGGAGTTTTATAATTTTGTTTAAAAGGATTTGGGGAATTTCCTTGTTATTATTTGAAGCAGTATTAAATATAAAGAAATATCGCGATTTATATCGATTGAAATCTTTTTTTGATTTATTCTGAACTTTATTGGTAAAAAAAATAACGGGTTTAATTGTTTGAAAAACAAGTGATTATACTTGTTTCTTTTTCGGATATTAATATTAAATTTGTTCTTACAAATTAGCAGTTTCTTACAAGCCTAATTCCTGCAATTTTAGAAAAATTTGAGCAAAACAATACTGATGCTAATAGTCAAAAAGACATTTTTTAAGTTATAAAATATTATTGCCGAAATTTTTTTTTACTACATGCGATTAGCATATTCTTTATCGATTATAGGTTAGAAAAAAGCATCAAAAATTCTTTAGATATTCCTTGATATCCAATTTGATAGATTCTAAAAAACAAAAATAGCCATGGATATAGTAACAGATCTTACAGCAGAAGCGGTTTCTTATATCACTTTATTTCAAGATATTTTAAAAAGCCAGCCCAAATCAACTGTACCAAACAATTTGATTAATAATACAGAGTGGAAATCGCTTAATGTATGTAATTTACTTATTGATAATTTAACTCCTAATCAAAAAGAGAAGATTAGAGATTTAGTCTGGCATAGCCCTACAAAAGCAAACACTAAAGATCTTGCCCGGATATATTTTAAGAGGACCGTTTCGCTTTTGGATTGGCTTTCTGAAAATATATTGATTGGCAAAAAAAAGATCGATCTATTATCTGCTGAGGGAACGTCGGAACTAATTTTGTTTAAACCGCCATTTTTTTGGAGGGAGAAAATAAGACACATCTTATATAAGGAGTCAGATAAACGTCTTGAACTGGTAGAATTATTAGAATATATGCCTGTACAGATAATTTTGGCTATAACATTAAAAAAAGAAAAAGATTATACAATAAGGCTTTATCAATTTTATATAAAGAAAATATTCGAAAAGGAATCAGAAACAGTAGTAACTTTTAATGATCATGACTTATTGACTAGAGAAGATAAGGACACACATGCTCAGTTTTGGAAGAGTGAAGAGGCAGAGTTTGCTCAATCTTACCTAAAAAATGATCAGGAATTGCTCAAAAAATTAATAAAAAACGGATGTTCGCTTCCTTTTGAAACACTTTTTAGAGATGAGCTAATAGAAATTTCTAGGGCAAGAAAAGCAAGGGACAAAGAATTAAATCTAGCTTCGGTAAACAATGATTATAAAAGTGAAACCTTAGCATCTCATTCTATTAAAGCTGAACAAGTTTTTGATGCTGTGGGAGAAGCAAGTGAGATGAAACTTATGGGGCTTGCTTTTTCAGGAGGTGGAATCAGATCCGCAACTTTTAATCTCGGAATTCTGCAACGTTTGGCAGCATTAAATGCGCTTCACAGATTTGATTATATCTCAACTGTTTCTGGTGGTGGTTATATTGGTACTTGGTTTAATTCATGGGTAAAAAGATCAGGTTCTTTCAGTAAAATTAATGACCGTCTTTCTCCCGAAAAATCTGGTGATCCGTTGGCTGATGAAGTCCGTCCAATACGATGGCTCAGAATGTTCAGTAATTATTTATCTCCAAATGTTGGAATAATGTCTCCAGATGCATGGACTTCTGGAATGACTTGGGTACGTAATACAATGATTAATCAGACTGTATTGTTACTAGCATTATTGACTATCCTATCTTTCATTTATACTATTTATTCTTTTTGGGATTCAGTTAGAGAAGACATAACCGAACAAAGTGTTTTATGTGTTTCTATTTGGAGCAGTATCATATTGTTAATAGGTTCTCTCATTGTTGCGATTCCTATGCGTACTTTTTATAGTGATGAAGAAAAAGAATCGCATAAAGTTTGGTTAATAAATTTGAAGAAATCAATAATAAACTTTACAAGGAAATTTAAATTAGGAACTTTTATTCCTAATATAATTCTGATTTGGGGCGGATTTAGTGCATTAATTATTAGCACTTATTTTGCGGCATATAATCCAAATTTTATTGGAAACGATAAATTTTGGTTTATAGGTTTAATTTTTTGTGCGGCATTACTAGGTTTTTTCTGGGTAGCTATATGGGGCAATTACCATAAAAGATGGGATCTTATGAAAAGAGGAGTAGGAAATGTGACGCCAAAAGAAGAGAAAAACGCTTATAGTAAAGATGAAATTCAAGAATCTAAAAAAATATTTGAGAAAAAAGTTGGCTGGGCCATTGCTTTATCTTCTCTTGTCGCATCGGCAGCGCTAGTATTTCTTTTGATGGTTTTTTGGTCAAATACAAATATTATTTACAATTTGTTTACTAAGTATTATTCAAATTCTTGTAAAGTATTTTTTGTTATAGGTATTCCTTGTATCCTTGAAATATTTTCGATAGCTGTGATTATCAGAATGGCACTTATGGGAAATCTGTTTCCAGACTATCGGAGAGAATGGTGGGGCAGAATAGGTGGTTTGGTTCATCGTTTCATACTTTTTTGGATTATCATCAGTTTTGCTTCCTTGATTATGCCTGATCTATGGAGAGAATATCCAAAAAACGATTTGGAAGGTTTTGACTGGAAGAGTTTAACAGGTTGGACCGGATGGGCTGGCTTTATTGGTTGGGGTATGAAAAAAGCTTTTGAAGCTACGGACGAAACTGAAAGCAAAAAGAAAAGTTATATTGATATTTTGCTTAAAGTCGTGCCGTTTGTTTTTATGGTAGGAGTGCTGTTGATAGGTTCTTGGATTTTAGACAAAATAGAAGGATTTAATTTTTTTCCGACTATAGAAAAGGACTGGATTAAATTTGGTTGTATTATGATATGTTTAGCTACTATTACAGCCTTAGTAAGTTGGCGAGTGGGAGTCAATGAATTTTCATTGCATCATTTTTATAGAAACAGACTAATTAGAGCTTTTATGGGAGCAACACGAAGCAGGGAAGAAAGAATAAAGACTGCTAATGCATTTACAGGATTTGATGCTTATGATGATATTTTATTGTCCTCAATGACTGTTAAGGATGGTTATTTTGGACCGTTTCCACTTATAAATGCCACACTCAATGCTACCGTAGTTTTTGCATTAGATAGACAGGATCGTAAGGGAGAATCATTTGTTTTTTCTCCATTATATTGTGGCTATGATTTTAGTCCAACGCGTTCTTCGACTTACAATGTAGATCGAATTTATGAATATGGCTACAGACCAACAAATAAGTTCTCTAATAAAAATGGCGGACCAACTATGGGAACAGCAATGGCTATATCGGGCGCTGCAGTTAACCCGAATTGGGGCTATCATTCTTCTTCTACCATGGCATTTTTACTTACGCTTTTTAATCTGCGTTTGGGCTGGTGGATTGGTAATCCGAGATTGGCTAAATGGAAGAATCCTGATCCAGTATTTGGCTTATTATATTTAATGCGAGATCTTATTGGTAAGTCAGATATTAATATGAAATATGTTTGTCTTTCTGATGGAGGTCATTTTGACAATAGTGGTCTATATGAACTTATTAGAAGGCGTTGTCAGTATATTTTATTAGGTGACGCAGAGCAGGATAATAAAGGCACATGCGAGGGGTTAGCGAACGCCATAAGAAGATGTCGAATAGATTTTGGAGTTGAAATTGATATTTCTATTGATGAAATTATTAAAGGAAAGAGTCATATAGCCAAAGGAACTATAAAGTATCCAGGCGATAAAAAAGACGTTGGAACACTCGTATATATCAAAACTGTAGTGACAGGAGAAGAACCAGCGGATATCAGAGAATATGCATTGGCTAATCCAGATTTTCCACAACAATCAACAGGAGATCAATTTTTTGATGAAGCACAGTTTGAGAGTTATCGCAAGTTAGGCTATTATTCTATTAAAGATATAAGTGAATTAGGTTTGCCTTGATCCAAGATTAATGAAAAGTACCTTTTAGGATAAAAAAAAGTCTGTAAACAAAGAGTTTACAGGCTTTTTTGTGGAGTCACGGCTATTACACTTTTTTATAACCTATTTTGCTGTTGATAAGTAAATAGCCACGAAATTTTATATTGAAAAATTCTTCATTTACTGAAAGCGGATTCACTACCAATCTGGTTAACGAAAGTTTTGCAAATTCTAAATTATAAGAAATTGTTAATCTATTAATGAGTGAGAAATATAGAATAGCTGATTTAAAAAATGATACTGAACTAGGTAAACTTGATATCAAAAATGGAGATTTTAAAGGTCATGAAGAAATGCTGCTTAAGTTTAAAGAGAAAGGAATTATTTATTTTTTTAATGCTTAAAATTTAAAGTATTCTAGATCATTATAATAAAAATTTAAAACAATCAGAGGCTTATTTCCGAATGAAGATTGAGAAAGATACTGAAAAGTAAATTTAGTTTAAAGAGGAACTATTACTTAGGTATGTTGTTTTCTCTAACTGAAGTCTATAAATGTATAAGTGCGTAAACTGTAAGATATTTACGCACTTATTAATTTCTAATGTAATTCTAGATTAATTTTTGAAGTTTTCTACTTTTTTAGAATATATATTATTTCCAAAAATTATTGCTCCCATAACAAACGGGACAAAATGAGAAATTTGCCAAAATAGCTCCATTCCTTCTTTTAATCCTTCATCAAAAGTTTGGAAAATTCCTAGACCGATGAAAAAAAGACAAATAGCGAATAAGCAGAACTGAATTTTATAATTTATTTTAATCATAATTTTTATGGTTCAAGAGGAATAAAAGTTTTTGGTTCATAATACACAAAAATGGGAGATTCTACCAAATCTCCATTTTCATCTAAAGTAATGAAAAGATCTGATGAATGTCGAACAGTTGCTTTATTGACATCTGCAGGATATATTCTTTTATTTCCGCTTTCCCCTTTACAAGCAGCACCCCATTCTGCACTAGCCCATATGAAGCCCGCAACAGCAACTCCAGTTGCCAGTCCAAAAGAACCAACTTGTATTGTTGCAAGTCCCACGAATGCTGCTCCTAATCCGATTGATGACGATAAGCAACTTCCAAAAAAACCTGTACTTTTAGATGTATAGCTATCCTTAGTAAAAAATTCTGGGTCATATGCGTTGATAACTTTTAAGCCATCAATTAAGTTATAAAAACGCTGTAATTTTTTTTGAGTCTTTGGAAGTAATAAAATTGCGTTTTCAAAATGAAATATTGATGTTTTGAAGTTTTTTGTATTTATTAACTCATCTTTAAATGCAGTTATAGCTGCAAGCTCATTTTCACTATATAAATTAAATTGTTTTAGATATTCAATATTCTCCTCATATGTTTTATCTAAAATATGTTCAGTTCTATAATCAATTTCAACTTGTAAATCTTGATCGGCTATTAAAGCCATATATTCTAAATATGGCTGTTCAGGAGCTTCTTGTTCATCAAAATTGGCTTTACTAGTTTTGCCATATTTTTTAGTTTGAATATTGTCATCTTTCAATTTTATAAGAGTGCTTGCAGCAATAATATCCTGATCAGTTAATCTATAGATGCTTTCGGGTTTATTTGTTAATATTTCTTCACTTTTTTCACATGAAGAAGAGGAGAAAAATAAAGTCACAGTTATGACTATGAGAAAAGATTTAAATAAATTTTTTTTCATTATAATTTGATTGTATTAATAATTTTCGAGTGTTTTTACGGTTTTTATCCGAGCAATTACAGTTACTCGGATAAAATTCTCGAAGAGCGTTGGCGGTTTTTTTAAGATTGATCTTCATTAGCTTAAATTATAATATTTGTAAAATAAGTCTTTCAAATATAGTATATTTATATGTATGTATAATAATTGCCACTTAATTAAATTTATAAATATTTTTTTTACGCTTATCTTACGTGCATTTTCAAAAGCTAATATGAAATCTAGCTTCTTAATTGAAGGATTCAGATAGGTATCATAAAAAAGAATGAACTGCTAAACAGATACAGTAATAAAATTTAAAACAATATAACGACCGAATAGATGTTCGTATTTGCAAATATCAAAAGGGGTTAATTAAGTATATATTAACATTGCTGGGATGTAAAGAATTAAGCGAATTAATAGTATGTTGTATAAATTCGGAGGCTAACAAAATTATTAAGGAGAATGAAATTGTAGAGAAAGCTTACGAGGATAAGAAAATATATTTGTGAATGCAATTTTAAATCCACTAAAGGCTAATGAAAAACTTAAAAGATCTCAAAACAGACTTACTAAATTTATCAACAATGAAAGTGTCAGCGAAATTGTCAATCAAAAAACAAAAAGCCTGTAAACAAAGAGTTTACAGGCTTTTTTGTGGAGTCGCCGGGAATCGAACCCGGGTCCAAACAAGCAACTAAAGAGCTTTCTACACGCTTATTTCCTGATTGAATTTTCGATGTTAAGCTAGGCCAGAAACAGCCACCGAACACTTATCTTCTTAATTTTCGAAATCCACCCGAAGCTCATGGAAATCTAGGTTTATTTTTACGGTTCCCCTGAACGGAACGCCACAAACCAAGGCTTTCCAGGAGAATCCAGCTTCTCTACCTTGTAGAGACGTGGCGTAATCTTACTATGATTCGGATTATGCAGCTAAAGCGTAATTATTTTCGCCGTGTAAAAGTTTGAGATCTTATATTTACGAGCAAGGTCTCAATGCTCGACGTGCTTACTGTTCAATTCGACTTGCTGTCAAAACCAGTCGACCCCAAAAAATAAGTCTGCAAATTTAGAGTATTTGAAATTACTTTCTGCTAAAATTTTCAGAAAAATTTTGTTATTCTTCGTCTTTAAAATTAAATGGGTAATCTCCAAAGATTGGAGCTAGTTTGCGAACTGCATAAGTGTTTCTTGTCATTTTATTAGATAGTGCAATAATCGTAACTCCTTCTTTCATCAAAGTAATATAAGATGAGGTATTTCCGTGCCACCAGCCGTTATGGAAATAGAAATTTTGTCCAGTTTCCCAATTAATCATTCTAATTCCAAGACCATAATTTTTAGTTCCTTTGCGTTCGTTGCTGTAACCCGTATAAACTTGTTTTAGCAATTCAGGCTTTAGGAAATCTGGTGATTGTCTCGCACGATCAAATTTTAAAAGATCTCGTGCTGTAGAAAATACGTTTTTATCGCCATAAACATTGTCTAGATAATCAAAACCGATTTCTACACCATTGCCTTTATAAGAGGGAACAATTTTTTTTCTGTCTTTATCGTCATCAAAAACATAAGTGTGAGTCATTCCTAGAGGCTTAAAGATCATTTCAGACATTGCTTCTTTATAACTTAAACCAGTAATTTTTTCTATAATAAGAGCTAGCATTGCATAATTGGTATTGCAATAGCTAAAACGTGTTCCAGTTTTAGACTCCAAACCAATATCTTTTGTTGCCAAAATATCTAAGATGTCTTTATTGGTCAATTGGTTATGTCTGTCCCAGATTGACTTATCACGGTCTGTGAAATATGCATAATTACGCATTCCTGTACGATGATCCAAAAGCATTCTTATTGTGCATTCTTCGTAAGGGAAAGTTTTTAAAATAGTATTTACTTTCTGATCTAATTCAATTTTACCAGCATTTACCAATTTTAAAACTGCTGTAGCAGTTAGCACTTTACTCACAGAAGCAATTTGTACTGGTGTTTCGGGAGTTATTTTTGTACCCTCATTTTTATTGGCAAAACCATTATATCTTTCAAATAAAATCTGTCCATTTTTGGCAACTAAAAAGCTTCCATTCATGTTATTATTTGGCCAGTTTTTATTATAAAAGTGATTTATTCTGCCGACAACAGAGTTTTTATAAGCCTGAGAAACTTTTGGTTCAGCTCCTAACGGCTTCATTTTAGGTAAGGTATCTTCGACTGTCTGAGTTGTATCTGTTGCTGTTGTTTTGTTTTGACCACAAGAACTTAAAACAAGTATTGAAAAAAGTAATTGTGGTATCTTTGTCTTTTTAAGGAAAATCATTTGCATCGTTCTTTAAAAACAAATATATCGAATTCAATTTTGTTGTATTCTTGGTTCTGAGGCTTTATTTTGTGTTTTTTAACGTTTTTTTAAGAAAAGTAAATTTTAGTCAGTTGTTTTTCAGCTTATAACGGTTTTAAAACATTCTAAATGGAATTTTTGAAACAAAATTTTAACTAAATTTGTTATATTTGAAACAAATATGTTTTAAAAAGTTATATTATTAAATACTAAAAAACCACATTAAATGAAATTTGGAATCATAAAAGAGAGAAAAAACCCGCCTGATAGAAGAGTTGTTTTTTCTCCAAATGAATTGACAAGGTTAAAACAGCTTTACCACGACGCCTCTGTAAAAGTTGAAAGTTCTGATATCAGAATATTTTCTGATGATGATTATAAAAATATGGGAATTACCGTTGCTGACGACGTATCTGACTGCGATGTTTTATTTGGTGTAAAAGAAGTTCCTGTAGATGATTTGATTCCAAACAAAGCTTATTTCTTTTTTTCTCATACGATTAAAAAACAGCCTCATAATAGAAAATTGCTTCAAGCCATTTTAGAAAAAAATATCGATTTATATGATCATGAAACGATTGTAAATGAACACGATCACCGCTTAATTGGTTTTGGAAAATATGCGGGAATGGTTGGCGTTTATAACGGAATTCGTGCGTTCGGAATTAAATTCGAATTGTTTAAACTGCCAAAAGCAGAATCACTTTCGGGGAAAGAGGATTTAATAAAGCACTTAAAACGCATTACGATACCAGCTTTAAAATTTGTAGTTACTGGAACAGGAAAGGTTGGGAGCGGGGCAAAAGAAATTTTGGATGCTATAAAAGTGAAAGAAATTACGATTGATAATTATTTGACTAAAAAATACGCTCAAGCGGTTTATGTTCAGTTGGATGTTTTAGAGTATAACAGAAGAAAAGACGGTCAGGTTTTAGATTTTGTAGATTTTGTTAAGCATCCAGAAGAGTATGAGTCTGATTTTGAAAGATTCACAAAAGTATCTGATATCTATTTCGCTGGGCATTTCCATGCCAATAATGCTCCAATGATTTTAACTAAAGAAATGCTGAACGCAAGCGACTGTAAATTGAAAGTTGTTGCCGATATTTCTTGTGATGTTAATGGACCGATTGCTTGTACCATACGTTCGTCAACAATCGAAGAGCCTTTGTATGGATATTTTCCTTTAGAAGATCGAGAAGTAGATTTGTTTCATCCAGCTGCGGTTGCAGTAATGGCTGTAGATAATTTGCCATGTGAAATTCCAAAAGATGCCAGTGAAGGTTTCGGGGAACAATTTATGGAACACGTAATTCCAGCTTTCTTCAACGGAGATAAAGATGGAATCCTAAAACGCGCAAAAATCACAGAAAATGGAAAACTAACAGAAAGATTTAGCTATTTACAGGATTATGTGGACGGTAAATAAGTTATGAGTTATGAGTTAGTCGACTTTGTCTATAAATATAAAAGGAGAAACATAAATGTTTCTCCTTTTATATTTACGTTAGAGTAAAAACTCATAACTCATAACTCATAACTTATAATTTAAAATTACACCATATCCTCAGGTTTTACCCAAGCATCAAAATCTTCTGGAGTTACATAACCCAAACGAACAGCTTCTTCTTTTAAAGTAGTTCCGTTTTTGTGAGCGGTTTGAGCGATTTCTGCTGCTTTGTAATAACCAATTTTAGTGTTTAAAGCTGTAACTAGCATTAACGAATTGTCTACTAATTCTTTGATGCGTTTATGATTTGGCTCAATTCCTTGTGCGCAATGTTCGTCAAAAGAAACACATGCATCGCCCAGTAATTGTGCCGATTGTAAAAAGTTGGCAGCCATTACGGGTTTGAAAACGTTCAATTCGTAATGTCCTTGCATTCCTCCAACGGCAATTGCCATATCATTTCCAATTACTTGCGCACAAACCATAGTTAAGGCTTCGCATTGTGTTGGATTTACTTTTCCGGGCATAATAGAAGAACCTGGCTCATTTTCGGGAATGTGAATTTCGCCAATTCCAGAACGTGGGCCAGAAGCCAACATTCTTACATCATTAGCAATTTTGTTTAAGGAAACTGCTAATTGTTTTAAAGCTCCGTGTGTTTCTACAATGGCATCGTGTGCTGCGAGTGCTTCAAACTTGTTTTCTGCTGTTACAAAAGGATGATTGGTAAATTTGGCAATATACTCAGCAACTTTTACATCGTAACCTTTTGGTGTGTTTAGTCCAGTTCCAACAGCGGTTCCTCCAAGAGCAATTTCAGATAAATGAGCTAAAGTATTTTTCAAAGCTTTTAATCCGAAGGCTAATTGAGCGGCGTAACCTGAAATTTCCTGGCCAAGAGTTAATGGTGTCGCATCCATTAAGTGTGTTCGCCCGATTTTGACAACGTCTTTAAATTCGGTTGCTTTTTTTGCTAAAGTAGCATGAAGTTTTTCTACGCCTGGAATTGTAGTTTCTACAACCATTTTGTAAGCTGCAATGTGCATTCCGGTTGGAAAAGTATCATTTGATGATTGGGATTTGTTGACATCGTCATTGGCTTTTATGAATTGTTCGCCTTCACCAATTTTAAAACCTTTAAGAACTTGAGCGCGATTAGCAATTACTTCGTTCACATTCATGTTGCTCTGCGTTCCAGAACCTGTCTGCCAGATTACAAGCGGAAACTGATCGTCTAGTTTGCCTTCAAGAATTTCGTCACAAACGGCTGCAATCGCGTCTCTTTTCTCGATTGGTAAAACTCCTAAATCATAATTGGCATAAGCTGCAGCTTTTTTTAGATAAGCAAAACCTTCTATGATTTCTTTTGGCATAGATGCCGCTGGTCCAATTTTAAAATTATTTCTAGAACGTTCTGTTTGTGCACCCCAATATTTATCGGCTGGGACTTGAACTTCGCCCATGGTATCCTTTTCTATTCTGTATTTCATTATGTTGTATGTAAAAATGTTATTTGTAAAATGTAAAATGTTTTGATGAATTTCATCTGAGCTCTTTTAAGCAAAGGGATTGTATGCTCTAAAAAGCTTATTTAAAATGAGTATAAATATACGGATAAATGTTATTTAACGAAAATTGATTTAGATTTTATTGCTGAGAAAAAATATATACCCTACATTTGTCGTAACATTCAAAAATTCCGGAAAACATGTTTGAATTTTCACAGTACTTAGGCTTTTTACTTTTCTTAACCATACTAACTATAGGGTTTTGGTTAATGTTTTTCTTAGTTGGTTTCGTATCTTACTGGGTTACGGGTGCTAGCTGGGAAATGATCAAAGAGAAAAGAGCTAGAAAAAGACAAGAAGAACAATCTATTTAATTTTAGATTGATGTCATAAAAAAAGAACCCATTTGGGTTCTTTTTTTGTTCCAAAAAAAAGGAAATTCCAATACTGAAAATCCAAATTCCAAAATTCCAATCCTTTGCGTTTAGAACTTTGTCAAAGTTTTAAACTTTGACAAAGTTGGATAATTAAGTAAATAGGTTAAAAAGAAAAATTCCAAATCCCAATGATAAAATTGGAATTTGGAATTTTTGTATTGTTAATTTTTATCCAGATTGGAATTTGGATTTTCAGTATTGGAATTTAAAACATTTTATCCCGGAAAATCTCCACCGCCGTCTCCGCCGCCGTCATTTCGTGGCTGTGCGTTTTTATCTCTTTCGCCTTTTGGTTTATTGAAACGGTAAGTGAATGATAAATTGAATTGACGCTTACGGAACTGGAATTCGCTATAAGAAGTTACTCCATCTAAATAAGTGTAAGATCTCATTTTTCTTGAATTGAAAACGTCGCTAATGTTGAAAGCAATGGTTGCTTTATCTTTCATGACATCTTTGCTTAAAGCCGTATTCATCCCAAATTGCCCTAAGTTTTTACCTTGAGCTGTTTTCTGTTCTCCGTTGTACATTGCAGTTAATTGCCAGTCAATTTTGTATGGAAGAGTAACTTTAGAGTTTACTCTTGCAAACCAAGAGGTAGCCTGATTGTCTAAATTTTGAACTATAGTATTTCCTTGCGTATCTACATAACTGTGCTCTCCTGTAGTTTTTACATTAAAGAAATTGAAGTTACTGTTCAATTTCCACCATTTGTATGGAGTATAATTGAATGTAAATTCGAAACCAAATTTTTGTTCTTTTCCTAAATTAATAGGCTGACTTTTGATTACTGGAGTACCGTCAACTACCTCACCTGGAGCAGGTGTTACTACTTCGCCGTCAGGAGTTACTACATCACCAGTAGGAGATCTTACAAAGCTGAAAACGTCTTTTGTGTCTTCAAAATATGCCGATGTATTAAAGGTTACTTTGTCCCATTTTTTGATATAACCAATGTCATATTTGTCTGTTAAAGAAGGATCTAAATCTGGATTTCCTTGAAAGATATTAATGTTGCTCGCATAGTTTACGGCAGGATTCATGAAACGGCCTCTAGGTCTAGATAGACGTTTGCTATAACTTGCAGTAAAGTTGCTTTGATTTGAGATTTCATAACTAATAAATGCGCTTGGAAACAAGTTGTTGTATTTTTTAGTATTGAAATTACTGTTGTCTAGCAAATTAACATGAATATCTGTGTCTTCCCATCTTAGACCAAATAAATAAGAGAATTTATTTACTTTGAAACCATATTGCGTGTAAAGCGCATTGATGTTTTCTTTGTATTCTAAAGTATTAGATAGGTTAGGATCTTTTACGGGAACATTATTTTCGATTGTCGTTACATAATATTCGTTATTTAAATCTCCAAAACTTCCTTTATAACCCGCTTCAAACTGTCCACCTTTACCTAATGGAAGAACGTAATCTGCTTGAAATAATACTTGCTTTTGTACCTGATCGTTTAGCGTATTATTGAAATTTGGTGAAGCTGTAATGGTACTATAACTGTCATCTGTATTTCTTGAAATAGAAAGATCTGCAGTAAGTTTATGTCCTTTATCGTTAAAATTTTTAATCAAGTTCGAAGTATACTCAAAGTTTTCGCTTCCAGTATCTGCGTCATTTAAACGATAAGATGTTCCAGTGTAATTATGTGCAGCATCGTAGTTGTAATAATTGATCAAATCTCTATCATCACCCGTGTTTTTTTGGTAATTGATGGCATTTGTCCAAAATGTAGAAGGAGTCAGTGTCCATTCAACACCAGCTCGTCCGTTAAATCCGTTTCTGACACGTTTTGTATCACGGTTTTCATCTAAATAGCTTTTTGTTACTTCGTTTTGATCAAAATATTCTGAGTTTGTTTTACCAGCTCCTTCAGTAGTTCTATAGTTGTAACCAGCAGTCGTGAAATAGTTTAACTTTTCAGTTTTATAGTTTAAGTTGGCACTTGCGCCATACGTTTCTGGTAAACCTGTTGAAGCAATAAAAGTTCCGTTAAAACCTTGGTTTTTACCTTTTTTAAGAATAATGTTGATAATTCCAGATCCACCTTCTGCATCATAACGTGCCGATGGATTTGTAATTACTTCTACTTTATCAATGGCATCTGCCGGAAGCTGTCTCAAGGCTTCTGCAACGTTAATCGCCTGCGATGGCCTTCCGTCAATTAAAATACGAATGTTGTCGCTTCCTCTCAAACTTACATTTCCTTCAGTATCAACAGAAACAGATGGAACGTTGTCTAAAACATCGCTAACGCTACCACCTTTTACAATCATGTCTTGACCAACGTTATAAACTTTTTTGTCAAGCTTAATTTCTACTGTCGATTTTTCAGCACGAACTACAACTTCGTTTAATTGTGCAGCATCTTCAGATAGGTTTACAACACCTAAATTGGTGTCATCCTGAATGCTTTTTTGTTTAATTTCAGTAGATTTAAATGAAATAAACTCCACTTTTATATCATAAGTTCCGGGTGCAACTGCAACTTCAAATTCTCCTTTCGGGTTTGTGATACCACCAGCAACAACTTTTGTGTCATTTGGTTTGGTAAGCGAAATTGTAGCGTATTCTAAGGGTTGCTTGCTTACTTTCTCGAAAACTTTTCCGGTGACTTTTACTTTGGGGCTTTCTCCCGGACCTTGTTGAGAGTAATTGTAAAAACTTGTAAACAAGAATACAAGTAATACAGCAAATTTGATTTTTTTCATTTTCTGGTTTTCTTTTTCTCTTTAGACGCCAAATGTAGTTTTTGGTTTAAAGAGAAAAATCATAAAAAAATGTTAATAGGGTATTTTAGAATCAATCTAAAAAAGAAGCGACAAGTTCTGGATCTCGACCAATGATGGCTTTTCCGTCTTTTACAACAATCGGGCGCTCGATTAAAATAGGATTTTGTACCATGGCATTGATAATCTCATCATTACTCAAGGTTTTGCCTTTGAAATTTTCGATCCAGATTTTTTCTTTCGTTCTAATTAGCTGAATTGGTTCAAGATTTAATTGTCCTAATAATGTTTTTAACTGGTCAAAAGATGGAGTTTCAGTTAAGTACGGTATGATTTCAAAATCCTGATTCGATTTTTCAATAAAAGCAAGGCAATTTCTCGATTTTCCGCATCTCGGATTGTGGTAAATTTGTATCATTTTGTTATATTTAAATGTTTAATATTCGTACAATAAAAAAGGAGATATTTTAGCAATATCAAAAGTAAGACTAACTTATCGAATTTGAATTCTCATTTTTTAAAATTTTAAATTTATGTTTTTAGAACAAGGGATTAAACCCGAAAACAAATTTTGGAAATATCTTTTAGGATCAGTCTTTATTATTTCAGCCTCTTTTATAGGGCAAATTCCAATTACTGCAGCTGTATTTTATAAAACATTTATAGATCATATCGCCTTTCCAACAACAAACGAAGGTGTGATGAAAATGTTTGAATCTAATACCACTCTTTTTCTTGTGATGATTTCATTTGTCTTTGCTTTTGCAGGAATTTATTTTGTTGTAAAATATATCCATCATCAAACTCTCTTGTCGGTGACAACTTCAAGATCTAAAGTAGATTGGAAAAGAATCTGGTTCTCGTTCTTTTTATGGTCATTTTTTTCAATGCTTAGTTTTTTGTTTGTATATTTAAGATCTCCGGAGCAATTTGTATTACAGTTTAAATTAGTTCCTTTTTTGATATTGGCGGTTTTAGGATGCGTTTTAATTCCGATCCAAACTTCTACGGAAGAATATGTTTTTAGAGGTTATTTAATGCAGGGGTTTGCCAATTTAGCTCAGAATAGATGGTTTCCGCTACTTATGACTTCCTTAATATTTGGCTCGATGCACTGGACCAATCCGGAAGTTGAAAAAATGGGAAGTATTATCATGATTTATTATATCGGAACTGGATTGTTGTTGGGGATTATCACTTTAATGGATGAGGGAATGGAATTGGCGCTAGGATTCCATGCTGCAAATAATCTTGTTGGAGCATTATTGGTTACTTCAGATTGGACGGTTTTTCAAACCAATTCTATATTTAAAGATCTTTCAGAACCTTCAGCAGGAATTGATGTGATTCTGCCAGTTGTTGTTGTTTACCCAATCTTGCTTTTTATTTTTAGTAAAAAATATGGCTGGACCAATTGGAAAGAAAAGCTAACAGGAAAAATTAGTAATGTTGAATTAAATGCTTAAGAATATGCAAAACTTAACTCATAATAAAGTTCACAATTATTTTAAATTAAATGGATATCACCTAAATGCGAAAGACTTGTGCCGTGTCGCTTATAGTTACATAAAAGAAGGTGATGCTTACGAACAATCCATTGGAGAATTCTTTTTGGATTGGTTCGATAAAAAAGATTATGTCGAAATGACGACTTCTGGAACAACAGGACTTCCAAAATTGGTTAGATTGAAGAAACAGGCTATGATTCAGTCCGCATTGGCAACAGGTGATTTTTTTGGTTTAGAACCAGGAAATAAAGCTTTATTGTGTCTGCCAACGCAATTTATTGCAGGAAAGATGATGTTGGTAAGAAGCCTAATTTTAGGATTGGAATTAGATGTGGTTTCGCCAAGTCTACATCCGTTGCAATTCAATACAACAATATACGATTTTGTGGCAATGGTGCCGCTTCAAGTTCAAAACTCTATTGAAGGACTTTCTAAAGTTCGTAAGTTAATTATAGGAGGGGCGAAATTAGATTCTGCTTTAGAGGAAAAGCTTTTACCGCTTAAAACAGAAATCTACGAAACCTACGGAATGACCGAAACGATTACGCATATCGCAGCAAAACGTTTGGGTGATTCTGTTTTTTCGATTCTTCCAAATGTGAAAATATCTCAAGATGATCGTCAGTGTTTGGTGATTAATGTCGCTTCTATTTCTGATGAGCCAATTGTAACCAATGATTTGGTAGAATTGGTGAATGAACAGCAATTTAAGTTTTTAGGGCGAATTGATAACGTAATAAATAGTGGAGGAGTAAAGCTGATTCCAGAACAGATTGAAGCTAAACTTATTGGTAAAATAAACAGCAGGTTCTTTGTAACGGGACTTCCAGACACTACTTTAGGAGAAAAATTAGTTTTGGTTGTAGAAGGAGAAAAACAAGAATTTGCTCCTGATTTTTTCGATGTTTTAGGGAAGTACGAAAAGCCAAAAGAAATAGTTTTCGTTTCAAAATTCAAAGAAAATGAAAATGGGAAATTACTTCGTAAACCTACCCTTCAGTATTAAAATGTCAATATTTAAAATTGCTTCGCCTGTTCGCTAACGCTCGGGTCCAAATTCCAATGCTGTGCGTTTAGAACTTTGTCAAAGTTTTAAACTTTGACAAAGTTGGAATAAAAATAAAAAATCCCAAATTTCAATAATTCAGATTGAAATTTGGGATTTTAAATATTAAGCAATTCCAAGGTTGGAATTTCTTATTTCTTACGTTCCATAAGTGCCATATAGAATCCGTCAAAACCAGATTCAGAAGCTAACATTTTACGGTCTTCAATAAAAGTAAACTGTTGTCCAATTTCTGTTTTTAAGAACTTCTCAACTTGTTCTTGGTTTTCTGATGGAAGAACAGAACATGTTGCATAAACTAATTTTCCGCCCGGTTTTACAATTTTAGAATAGCTTTCTAAAACTTCACTTTGAACTTTACGAATGTTGTCGATAAATTCAGGCTGTAATTTCCATTTAGAATCAGGATTTCTTTTCAAAACACCTAATCCGCTACAAGGTGCATCGATTAAAACACGATCAGCTTTTTCGTGTAATTTTTTAATCACTTTTGTGCTATCAATAATGCGGAATTCAATATTAAAAGCGCCATTTCTTTTAGCTCTTAATTTCAATTGCTTCAATTTGCTTTCGTATAAGTCCATTGCAATCAATTGTCCTTTATTTTCCATTAAAGAAGCCATGTGCAATGTTTTTCCGCCCGCTCCTGCGCAAGTATCAACCACACGCATTCCTGGTTTTACATCCAAAAATCCTGCAACTAATTGAGAGTTGGCATCTTGAACTTCAAAAAGGCCTTGTTTAAAAGCGTCTGTCAAAAATACGTTTGCTCTTTCTTTTAAAACAAGAGCATCTGGCTGGTCTTTTAAATATTCAGTTTCAATATTTAAATCCATTAAAGTATTTCTAAGACTTTCTTTGGTGCCTTTTAAAGTATTAGTTCTCAAGATAACTTTTGCAGGCTGATTTTGCGCTGCAATTTCTTTTGCCCAAACTTTTTCTCCAAGTTCTTTTACGCCCAATTCATCCATCCAATCGGGAATAGATTCTTTGATGGCTCTAGTTTTAGATAATTCGTCAAAACGTCCTTTAATTTTTCTTTCTGGAGTTCCTTCCAGCTGTCTCCAATCTGGAATTGGAT
Source organism: Flavobacterium tistrianum (assembly GCF_003254545.1). Lineage (GTDB taxonomy): Bacteria > Bacteroidota > Bacteroidia > Flavobacteriales > Flavobacteriaceae > Flavobacterium > Flavobacterium tistrianum. The sequence goes on along the minus strand of NZ_QJRH01000068.1, from coordinate 251,709 downwards.
ATCCGCGTAAAACAGCCCAAACCGCAAACATTCTCCATAGATTGTCTCTGTCGTAAGGTTCTTTTACTTCGGCAATTTCAGCGTATAATCGTTTCCAGCGAACAATTTCGTATATGGTTTCAGCAACAAACTTCCTGTCAGAACTTCCCCAACGTTTGTCTTTTTTTAATGCTCTGGCTACCACTTTGTCAGCATATTCTCCTTCGTTGAAAATGGCATTCAAAGAGTCAATGGTAGTATAAACTAAATTTCTGTGTAATCTCATTTCTATAATTTGAGTTGCAAAGGTACTATTAATTGATTGAAAGTTAAATTTTTAATACTGAATCTTAATCTAACTCGTATTAAAAGAAAAAAACACTCCAAATTAGAGTGTTTTTTTTGAATTATTTAAAAGCCTATTATTTTGTAATACGCGTTAATCCAATATTTTCTGGAGCATGAAGCACCATTGGGAATTTTTCTATTTTAACAGAGCTGCTGTCTAGACCAAAAGCTCTTTCTTCAGATAAACTCAGTTTTTTGATAAAGAAGTAAGAATTCATGATAATGTTCTCATGCCATCTTAAATCGTTGTCGTTTGATAAGAATTTCTCAGACAATACAAATTTGAAGTCTCCAATAATATTGTTTTTGTTCAAAGATTCGTAACGGCTCGTAATATCTACTTCGCCTCGTTTTACCATATCTTTGATAACTTCTCTAAACATCAAATTGATTTTGGTTGGTTCTCTAAAACCTAAATTGAAATCAATTCTATAAATATCATCTTTAGCAATTTCGGTTACTTTATATTGCGTTTTATATGGTTCAGTCAAAATATTTACGTGAACAAACCAATAAATATCAGCTCTTTTTGGACGCTTTTGAAGGATAGAATAAATGATTTTTTCCTCCAGTTCATCAACACGATTTGCATTGGTCATATAAACCAAATGCGTAGCATATTTCGGAATAGATAAATCTTGGCTTAATTCTACTAAAACTTGTTTGTAATCGTCAACTTTAACCACTTTAGTGTAGTTTTTGTTGATTTTCTTAGCCAAATACCAGATTGTCATTACAGAAATCAGTAAACTCGCAATGATCAAGGTTACATAACCACCTTCTGCAAATTTGGTAATATTAGCAAAAAGGAAACTGAACTCAATCAATAAATAAATAGTGATCAACGGCACCATAAAGTACAGTTTTACACGTTTCATGATTAAGTAATAGTTTAACAGAATCGTCGTCATGATCATACACAAAATAATGGCAAGACCATACGCATGCTCCATATTTCCTGATTTCTCGAAATGTAAAACGATTCCAACACAACCAAAAAACAACAGCCAGTTGATTGACGGAATGTACAATTGACCTTTTACTTCTGTTGGATATTTGATTTTTACTTTTGGCCAGAAGTTCAGACGCATTGCTTCGTTAATTAATGTAAACGAACCTGAGATGAGCGCTTGAGAGGCTATTACAGCCGCAAGAGTGGCAACTACAATTCCGAACGGTAAAAACCAATGCGGCATGATTAAGTAAAACGGATTTCCATTTTCTCCTCCTAATTGCTGTAATGTACTTCCTTCATGGTGAATTAAATAAGCTGCTTGACCAAAATAGTTTAAAACTAAAGTCGTTTTTACAAACATCCAGCTAATTCTGATATTTTTTCTACCACAGTGTCCCATGTCAGAATACAAAGCCTCAGCTCCAGTTGTACATAAGAATACGAAACCAAGAACGAAGAAACCATCGGGATGTATCGATAATAAATGATATGCGTAATAAGGATTGATCGCTTTAATTACTTCTGGATAATTTGCTACCTGAATCGCCCCTAGCGTTCCTAACATGGCAAACCAGATTAGCATCATTGGAGCAAAGAATTTACCAACCAATTTTGTTCCGAATTGCTGAATGGTAAATAAAACGAACAAAATTGTAATGACAATATACACAATAGTTTGTGTCTGCATCGTCGGGTAGAATGCTCTAATTCCTTCTACAGCAGAAGAAATCGAAATTGGCGGGGTTATAATTCCGTCGGCAAGCAGGGCGCTACCTCCAATAATCGCGGGTACTATGAGCCATTGAATTTTTGTTTTCTTGACTAATGCATATAAAGCAAAAATTCCTCCTTCACCGTGGTTGTCTGCACTTAAGGTGATAAGTACATATTTTATTGTAGTTTGTAATGTTAAGGTCCAAAAAACACAAGAAATACCACCTAAAACAATGTCGGCATTTATCGTGTGATCGCCCAAAATAGCCTTCATTACGTACAATGGAGAGGTTCCAATATCTCCATAAATAATCCCTAAAGTAATCAATAAACCCCCAATAGACAACTTACTATGTAAGTTTTTATGCGATGCGCTCATGTATAGTTTTATAAAAAGACGGTTGCAAATTTACTGTTTTAAAACAAATTAGTGGCAATTATAATTAAAAAGATAAAAAAAAGCACAATCGTAAAATTGTGCTTTCTTTTTTGAGTATTATTTATTTTGAAAATTAACCTCTTCTACCATTTCCTCTAGAACTTGAGCCATTATCTCTTTGGCTTTGCCCACCTCTAGATTCTTGGTTTCCTCTAGAAGATTCTTGGCTCATTCGCGGAGATTCTGAACGCTGGCTTTGTTGTGGTCTAGCAGAGTAATCTCTGTTTGAATTGCTAGATTGGTTTTCGGAATAGCTTCTTGAACTTCTTTCAGCTCTTGGAGCAGACACTTCTCGGTTAGAATAATCTCTTGATGGGCTAGAAGTATTTCCGTTTCCATAATCTCCTCTTTGAGTATTTTGTACTCTTGCGCTATTTTCAGCTCTTTGAGAATTATAGCCATTATTTGAATAGCCGCCACGATTGGTGTTTCTCTCGGTGTTTACGCTTTCAGAACTTCTTCCTGTAGAGTTGTAATCTCTGTTGTTGTTGATGCTTCTGTCAACAGAGGATCTGTTTGTTGCACTTCTATTATCGGCATAAGTTCTGTTAGAAACACTGTTGTCAGATGTTGTTCTTCCGGTATAATTTCTGTTTGTGTTGTATGTATTTCTATTAGCTTCTCTGCTCGCTACACGTCTTTGGTCTAATTCATATCTGTTTGATGTGTTGGCATGTCTTTCAGCAAAGCTATAGTTTGGACGCATTCTTTCGTAACCGTAAGTACGTCTTGTTTCATAGATTGAAGGAGCTCTGTAACTTCTTCTCGTATTTACATAATTGTATGTGTTGTGTACATTGATGCAAACATTGATGTTGTTTCTATATCTGTAAACTGGATATGGTCTCCAAGCAGTATAGTAAGTTGGATAATAACCCCAATACCAAGTTGAATAGTAAGGTCTGTAATTGGTTACCCAAAACGAAGTGTAAATAACTGGAACAACACTATAAACAGGCTCATAAATGTAATTTGCTCCATACAAGTAAGAGTTTCCGACAATCTGAACACTTACTTTATTGTAATTGTCTCTTTCCACATCTATTGTAGCAACGTCTTGATAAACATCACGATCTAAAACCGCTTGGATAATAACAACGTGTGTTCTGTTTTCGACACTTTCGATTACACGAAGATAATCTACTTCGTCATCACCGTTAAGGTCGAGATTTGATATTTGATATTTTGGGTCATTCAAACGTCTTTCAAAATCTTGAAGGTTAGCTGATTCTCCAAACATCGAAGCAACGGCTCTTAAATCTAAGTTATCGCTTATGTCTGAGTTTTTTGCATAAACAGTAGTTTGACTTTGCGCAGAGCAAGAACCCAAAACTAAGGCTGATATCGCTATTAAAAGTAAATTCGCTTTCATGGCTAATTTGTATTAAATTATTTTGTGTTATGAGATATCCAATTACTGTGCCACAAAATTTGTTTGTTAGAAATTAGGATTTATGCTGTTGATTTTTAGTTTGTTATAAGTTTAAAAGAGTGTATTGGCGAATTTTTTATTTAAAGTTCTGGAGACGAAATAATAAATAATCTTCTTGAAAAAAATTAGAAAATTAATTTTCTATGTGGGAATTAATTGTATTTTAGCGTTAACCAAATTTTTAAATTTCCTATGAAAAAACTCGCTTTATTTTGTGTTATTTTTATTTTGCTGATGTCATTTAGGACATTTAATTATAAAACTGACGTTGTTTACAATAATGGCTTTACATCAATGACGATAGATACATTATTTAAAGACAGAATTAGTATTAGAGCGATTCTAATTGATAAAAATAAAGTTTGGTACGGAGCCGATAATTCTCGTTTTGGTTATTACGATTTGGATAAAAAAGAAAAATTTGAAGAACATATTTACCGCGATACGCTTAAATTGGAATTTAGAAGCATAGCGCAAACTTCAAAAGATATTTTTTTGCTGAGTGTTGCAAATCCGGCACTTCTTTATTCGGTTTCTAAAAAAGAGCGCAAAGTTAAACTGGTCTACAAAGAAGTTAATCCGAAAGTATTTTACGATAGCATGCAGTTTTGGAACGATAAGGAAGGAATTGCAATTGGAGATCCAACAGAAGATACTTTTTCTATTATTGTAACTCGTGACGGAGGAGAAACTTGGACAAAATTGTTGTCTGATAAATTACCAACAAATAGCACAGGAGAAGCTGCTTTTGCTGCTAGTAACACTAATATTGTCATAAAAGGTAATGATACATGGTTAGTATCAGGCGGAAAAAAAGCGCGTGTTTTTTATTCTCCAGATAAAGCAAAAACATGGAAAGTTGTAGAAACTCCGATCGTACAAGGAAAACAAATGACAGGAATTTTTACTGCCGATTTTTACGATTCTAAGCAAGGTTTTATTGCAGGAGGCGATTATGATCTTCCTAATAATAAAGCTAATAATAAAGCTTTTACAAAAGATGGAGGCAAGACTTGGCAATTAATTGGACAGAATATGGGATTTGGTTATGCATCATGTGTGCAATATGTTCCAGGAGGTAATGGGAGAGAAATTGTTTGTGTAGGTTCTGAAGGAATACAGTATTCTCAAAATGGAGGAGAAAACTGGATGCAGCTTTCTACAGATAACAGATTTTTTACTATTCGATTTGTGAATAGAAATACTGCAATCGCAGCTGGACATAATAAAGTAGTTCGATTGAATTTTAAATAAAAAAATAAGAACCCTAAATAATAAAGTAAGTATTATTATATAGGGTTCTTATCGCTGTTGTATCGTTAAGTTTAATCTTTGCCTTTGTCTCGATATTGCTGTAATAATTTACGATTAAAATCGTCTTCAGATTTTTTAAGCAATAAAATCTTTTTTGCAGGAAGTACTTTTTTCAAACTGTTCATGTATTTTTCACGAAGCTGATATATTTCTTTATCTGTACTTTCAATTTGAGATAATAAAGTTGTTGCTTCTTTATCTGAAAGATTTGCAAGATTGTCGTCTTTTAATTGTCTCAGATACGTTTTCATTTTTAAATACTTCAATTCATATTGCTTATCATCATAAGCATTATAAATCGGCCAGAATTTTTCAGCTTCAGTTGAAGTTAATTCTAATTCTGTTGTCAAAAAAGACACTTTAAAAGCTTTAATCTTTTCTCGCTTTTCATCAATTTTTCCATTTTGGGCAAAAATTGAAAAACTTGTCAGAAATAGCAATAGCGGTAAAATGTTTTTTATTTTCATTGTTAAGCTAAGTTGTTGAGTTAAGTTTGATTTAATTTTGTTCTGAAATTAAGTGTTCTATGTTTGGGCTGGTAACTAAAATGTCTTCTAAAGTTTCATCTTCCAGAGTAACATCGTTGCCTAATTTTTCGATATCGCTGTCGTCCAACTTTTGAATAAGATCGTACTGGCTTATATTAGAATGATAGGATAAATAATTCTCTAAAGTAGCTTCGTCTAGATCGGTTGAATTTGCTTTATAATTATTGATAACAGGAATTAATAATGCAAAGCCCACGACAGCAGCGGCAGCTGCCCAAAGTGTTTTTTTACGTTTGTAAAAAGGAATTACTTTAACTTCTTTTTCATTTAATTGCTGTAAAACCTTATCTGAAAAATTATCAAAATAGTTTTCTGGAGTTTTAAAGCCAGATTTTATTTTGGGTTCGTTTTCTAATTTAAATGTTTTCATAATACTTATAAGACAGTTTTAGTTACAAAAGGTTTAATTTGATGTAACATATAATTCGATTTTTTTTACTGCGTGATGATAAGATGCTTTAAGAGCTCCGACAGATGTTCCCAAAATATCTGCAATTTCTTCGTACTTTAATTCTTCAAAATATTTCATTTTGAAAACTAATTGTTGTTTTTCTGGAAGTGTTACAATTGCTTTTTGAAGTTTGATTTGAATTTCGTCTCCGTCAAAATATAGATCGGCTTTTAAGCCATCAATGGTTTTATTTTGAAGGTCTTCGGACGAAATCCCACTTAATTTTGCTTTTTGCGATAAAAAAGTCAAAGCTTCATTGGTAGCAATACGATACATCCAGGAAAAAAGTTTACTTTCTCCTTTAAAGTTTTTAAGATTTTGAAAGACTTTTATAAAAGTGTTCTGCAATACATCGTCGGCATCATCATGATTCAAAACAATGTTTCGAATATGAGAATACAAAGGTTTCTGATAATCAGACAAGAGTTTTTGAAACGCAACATTTTGCGTTTCAGGGGTTAATAATTGTTTTATAAATTCTTTCTCGTCTATCAAACTTTTTGTTTTGTAAACTTTTTTAATAGAAGTTAGACAGAATTTAAAGCAAAAGGTTTAATGAACCTTTAGAAATTATTTAAAACTCTGAATCTTCTTCTTGTGCAGGTGTTTGTGCAGGAGCAGGAGCTGGTGCGGCTGGTTTGCGTTTTACAGGTTCTGTGCGTGGCTGTTCAGTGCGTGGCTCGCTTGGAGTTTCACTAGTATTTTCTGGAACATAAACAGGATCGGTAACAACAGCAGCAGGAACTACTTTTGGTTTTATCGGGAAATAAATTTCAGTAACCAATTTAGATGAAGCTTTTACATCCAATTTGCTTAATGTCAAAATTTCAAGATGCGACCAGCTTAAATCTGGAATAATCTTTTGATTGTTGATATAAGCAGTTGTTTTTGCAATTGCTTCATTTCTATGAGAATAATCTCCGTTAAGAGTTGTTTTTACGGCATCAAAACCATTTAATTTTCCTGCTAGAATATCACTTCCTGAGCTAGTTGAAATTTCTTTATTAATAGGAAGACAGATCGAAATTTTTGCTAAGCCATTTTTAGTATCGTAAGTATGATAAATGATAAAAGGTTTTCCTACTGCAGACAATCCATTTGTTTTGCTAAAATGAATAAGCTTCGGAATTACAATTCTAGCATTTTTACTTACTTTGGCAATTTCGCTAGTAAAAGTCTGTTTGATATAAGGAGTTTCTGTTTTCTTTACTACTCCGTCTACTGTAACGGCAAAAGTTCTAGTTTCGTAATCTAAGTTTTTGTCAATATTGGCTAAACTTTTCTCATAGATAGTTCCAATAACTCTATCTGAACCGCCATGAAGAGCAGTATATATTTTAAATAGAAAACTCATAGTTCCTTTTCCTTTCCAAGTAACTTTTGTTTTTCCGTTCAAAGTATCTTTTAAAGTCCAATTTACATCAGCTTCTGTACCATCAAACTGCATTTTCTGATCGATGCTTTCGCCATCTTTCGTTTTAAGAATAATAGAATTTCCTTTTCCGTCGGCACCATCCCAATAAAATGTAGCGCCATTTCCGCTAGTTTTATTAGCATACGTCATTTTGATAGAAGGATCTTCAACCGACCATGATTCAAAATCTTCGTAATTTCTAAAGTCGTTCAGGTAGTTATAAACCGTTGCACGAGGCGAATTGATAACTTTACTTCTTTCTACAGAAAAATCTCCTTTCTGTGTAGCAACAAAAACAGTAAGAGCAACAAAGCTTAAAAGTGCAAAAAGAAATAAATACTTTAGAATTTTCATGGCAGATTAATTGGTTTCGGTAAAGTTATAAATTTTATTATGAGTCTTACTAATAACCCAGAATTATTAGGTTTTATTTTATTGTTACCAGAATAATTTATCTTTTTAGAAAGATTTTAATTACGAACAAAAGGACAATGAAAAGCAGAAAGGCAAGGAGTACTTTGTAATTTCCTTTATAAAAGACTTTGTGTAATTTCAAATCTTTTCGATAAGCAAATATCATAATGATTACAAATGCAATAAAAAAACATACTCCAAATAGTATTTGACCTTGACTGAACATAGTGATAAAAATTTTTAGCAAATTTAGAGATTTGTAAACGATTTGCTGCTAAATTGCCTTTTCATTTCATTGAATAAATTTTCAGATTTATTAGAAAGTGAGTTAAATTAGCAAAAAAAAGAAAACTACTGTATGAAAAAACAACTTGACGCCGTAACCGAATTTCACACTGCTTTTAAAATTGGCCACAGTGTAACTCCAATTGCCGATGTGGGAGCAGAGAAAAAACTACTTCGTTATAATTTAATGAAGGAAGAAAATGAAGAATATTACGAAGCGGTTCAAAATAATGATTTAGTTGAAATTGCAGATGCGCTTGGAGATATGATGTACATTTTGTGCGGAACCATTATCGAGCATGGATTACAAGATAAAATTGAGGCTGTTTTTGATGAAATTCAGCGTAGCAATATGAGTAAATTAGGTGAAGATGGAAAACCTATCTATCGAGAAGACGGAAAAGTAATGAAAGGGCCTAATTATTTTAAACCTGATTTTTCTAAATTGTTGTAAAGAAGTTTTTTTAACGCAAAGAACGCTAAGTTTTTTTTCTGCAGTTCTTGTAAAAAAAGGCAAAGAACGAAAAGCTTTGTCTCATTTTTGTCATTTCGACGGAGGAGAAATCTTTGCAAGAAACTCTACAAAGATTAATGATTCTGATTGGGAGTTACTCGTGAAGATTTCTCCTCCGTCGAAATGACAAGATTGTGTTTGATCTTGGTGTTTTCTGCAGTAAAATTTAATAATAATGAAAATAGAAAACCCGACAGATTTTTAAAAATCTGTCGGGTTTATTTTTATGTTAATCTCGGAATTATTGAACTTTAACTGTCCATCCAAAAGTATCTTCAGAAAGTTTGTTTTGAAGACTTGTTAATTTCTCTTTTAAGAAAGAAGCATAAGAATTCTCGATTGGAGCCATTTCAAAATACTCATCTTTATATGAGAATCCTTTTATAACGCTGATTACAGCAGCAGTTCCTGCTCCGAAGATTTCTTTCAAAGATCCGTTTTTAGCAGCTTCTACTAATTCTGAAACAATTACTGGACGAACTTCAACTTTTAATCCTTCTTTTTCAGCCATTGCAATCAAACTTTTTCTGGTAACACCATCTAAAATTCTTTCGCTTGTTGGAGCTGTCAATAAAGTATCGTTGATTCTGAAGAAAACGTTCATTGTTCCAGCTTCTTCAAGTTTTGTATGCGTTGCATCATCAGTCCAAATAACTTGTTGGAAACCATCTTTATTTGCCAAGTTAGTTGGATAGAATTGAGCAGCGTAGTTTCCAGCCGCTTTTGCTGCACCGATACCGCCATTTGCAGCTCTACTGAAATGCTCTGCAATGATAACTTTTACTTCACCTCCGTAATATGCTTTTGCAGGAGAAAGTAAAATCATAAATTTATATTCGTCAGAAGGATTTGCAATAACTCCAGGACCTGTAGCAATCATAAATGGACGAATGTACATACTAGCTCCGTTTCCTCTCTGAATCCAATCTTTGTCTAATTTCAATAATTCATTTAAACCATCCATAAAAATAGCTTCAGGAACTTCCGGCATTGCCATCCTTATAGCAGATTTGTTGAAACGGTTAAAGTTTTCATCTGGTCTAAACAACCAAACATCATTATTGTCATCTTTATAAGCTTTCATTCCTTCGAAAATTGCTTGCCCATAATGGAAGACTTTTGATGACGGATCCATTAAAATTGGAGCATAAGGCTTAATGACAGGATTTTGCCATTGCCCGTTTTTAAAATCGCATTCGAATAAATGGTCTGTAAATACAGCACCAAAACTTAAGTTGTCAAAATCTACTTCGTTTATTTTTGTAGAAGCAGCTTTAATGATTTCAATTTTGCTCGTTTGAGTTGTACTCATAGTTATGTAAGTTTTTTGTGAGATATTCTTCACTATCAGAAATCTAAAGTGATGATATCGTGTAAAATGGAATTTATTGAATGCAAAATTACGTAAAAATCTGTAAAACGCTTAGTGAAAATTCATTATTTATGGGTTTTAACTGAGATTTATTTATCCTATAATAAACTTAAATATTTAGTTAGTTTTTATAAAGAATTTATGAAAAAAGTGTCGTTTTTTAAGGCTTTACGCATTTGTTTTGACTAAATTTGATTATTGAAATAGCTTGAAAATCAATAAAAAGCTATTATTAAATTATTAAAAAGGTGAAAAGGGAAATAATTAAAACGCTAGATGGCTCAACTACAATTCGTTTGCCTGAATGGGACGAATGTTATCATTCTAAACATGGTGCAATTCAGGAAGCAAAACATGTTTTTATTAAAAACGGACTTTCGTTGTTTGATACTCCTATAAGTATATTGGAAATAGGTTTCGGGACTGGTTTGAATGCTTTTATCACGTATTTAGAAGCTATTAGAAAAAATCAGAAAATTGATTATATTGGAGTAGAAGCGTATCCTGTTGATTCAGATGAAATCTTGGAAATGAATTATGCAGCTGAACTTGACGCATTGGAATTTGAGAACATTTTTGAGAAAATGCATAAAAGTGAATGGAATGAAAAAGCAGAAATTTGCGATCTGTTCTCGTTAACCAAAAGGAAACAATTTTTTCACGAAATAAACGATTTTGAGATTTTTGATTTGATTTACTTTGACGCCTTCGGATATAGAGTGCAGCCGGAGCTTTGGAGTACCGAAATTTTTCAGAAAATGTACAATAGTTTAAAACCAAACGGCGTTTTGGTTACATACGCAGCTCGAGGAGTTGTTAAAAGAAGTATGATCGAAGTCGGATTTACCGTGGAAAAATTAACAGGGCCTCCAGGAAAAAGAGAAATGTTTCGAGCTTTTAAAAAGGTTTAAATGAATAATTTAGAATAATTCTACATTGATTTATTTCTTTTAAGAAAACGTATTCGTTGCTAAAGTTTTTAAAAAAATAAGTTAAAAGTAATATTTATGTTAGTTATTTGTTTAATTTTGGTTCGAGTTTAAAAAAATAGATAACCCCCGAAAATCTTATTTTATTATGTCAAAAATGATGTTTGATTACACGAAATCAATACTTGAAAGAGTTAGTTTCGATCCGGTACTTTTCTGCAAAGAGCTAGAAAAAGCTATCAAAACGCTGTTACCTTACGAAATGGAACAATTGCAAGAATGGTTACTGAATTTCGTTGTCGGAAAACCAGAATTAAAACAAAGTCTACAGCTAATTAAAGTATAAAAAAAGGAGCCAATTTGGCTCCTTTTTTATTATGCTTTCTTTTGTAATGGACTAATGATTTGAACATTCTGAAAAACAATTGCGCCTTTTACAACTCCTGCAATTGTAGATCTAAGTGCATCAATGATTTGCATTTTTAATTCGCTCTTTGGGTAAATCAAACTTACCTCTCGAGCAGGTTTTGGCTCCTTAAAATTACGGAGCTTCAGTTTATCGGATTCTTTTAAGTCTAAGGTGTGCAAGTACGGAAGTAACGTTGTACCAAGACCTTCGTCTGCCAATTTAATTAAGGTTTCAAAACTTCCGCTTTGAATCTGGAAATTAGTCTGGTCGACGTCTGAGACGCTTTTGCACAAATTCAAAATGCCGTCTCTAAAGCAGTGGCCATCTTGTAAAAGGAGTATTTCATTCAGGTTTAAGTCGGCTACTTCAATTTCTTCTTTCTGGAAACTAGCATGATGTTCTGGAATGTAAGCGACAAATGGCTCGAAATACAATACAATTTCTTTGATTTTTTCGTCTTCAAGCGGTGTTGCGGCAATTGCAGCATCTAGGTGTCCATTTTTTAGTTTCAGAATAATTTCCTCTGTATTCAACTCTTCGATTAAGAGTTTTACTTTTGGATATTTCTTAATGAAATTATTCAAAAACATTGGTAGAAGAGTTGGCATAATCGTTGGAATTATTCCTAAGCGAAATTCTCCTCCTATGAAACCTTTCTGCTGTTCTACAATATCTTTTATACGATCAGCTTCGTTTACGATGTTTTTTGCCTGACTTACAATTTTCTGTCCTATATCAGTAAGCTGAATCGGTTTTTTGCTTCTGTCGAAAATTAAAATATTAAGTTCTTCTTCAATTTTTTGTATTTGCATACTTAATGTTGGCTGTGTTACGAAGCATTTTTCTGCAGCAAGAGTGAAGTTTTTATGCTCAGCAACCGCTAACACATATTGCAATTGAGTTATAGTCATGTTGATAGTAATTTGTGATGCAAAAATAGGAAAATATAATTTTTATTTATGTTTATTTTAATAAAGTTACTCTAAATTTGTAGTAAATTAGTGTAAAAAATTAAATTATGAAGACAAATATTTTAGGATTACCAGTAAAAGAATCAGAATTATTAGTAAAAGAACTGAATGTATTGTTATCAAATTTTCAAGTATATTATCAGAACTTGAGAGGTATTCATTGGAATATTCGTGGAAAACGTTTCTTCGATTTGCATGTAAAATTTGAAGAATTATATACAGATGCGCAATTAAAAATAGATATGATCGCAGAAAGAGTACTAACAATAGGAGGAACGCCTCTGCATACTTTTGACGATTATATTAAAAATAATAAATTAACGGTTGGAAAGAATATTTCTAACGATGAAAAAGCAGTGCAGCTTATTGTTCATTCTTTATCAGATTTATTAAAAATTGAAAGAGAAATATTGAACAAATCTGGTGAAATTAGTGATGAAGGTACCAATTCTATGATGAGTGACTTCATTGCTGAGCAGGAAAAAACAATTTGGATGATGAATGCTTGGTTAGAAGAATCATTATAAAATATTGGTTTTTAATAAAATAGAAGCAGAATGGAATGGAAATTGCATTCTGCTTTTTTGTTTATGTTAAATTTCTATAAAAATCTCTTTGATTTTATTTGTTTAACGCTATTTTTGCTTCAATGAAATTTATAGCTCGCATATTATTATTCATATTTATTGCCTTCTTATCGACCCCGACAATTGTTCAGGCGTTAAAGAAAGGGAATAATACGGCTATATCTTTTAGTATCGCTGAAGAAGAAGTGCATAAAGAACTTAAAAATGTAGTTCACCCTACTATTCTTGAGCATGAAGTTTTGATTCCGGTTTACATCGAGAAAAAAACAATCATTTCAGAAAACATTGTCAAACTAGACAATATCTCTCCGAGCATATTTGCTCCACCACCTAACGTAGCATAATACTTCCGATTATTTTGAACTTTAGCCGCATTTCTATCGAGATGGGGTAAATCTTTAATGAATAATTTTTTTAGTATTATATTATGACAAAAAAAATCAATCTTTTTGCCAACCTTAAATCTGATTTTGCTTCAGGTTTAGTGGTTTTCTTGGTGGCTCTTCCGTTGTGTTTAGGTATTGCAATGGCTTCTGGAGCACCATTATTTTCTGGAATTATCGCTGGTGTTGTGGGTGGTATCGTTGTAGGATATTTGAGCCAGTCACATATTAGCGTATCGGGTCCAGCTGCTGGGTTAACAGCTATCATTTTAACCGCCATTACCGATTTAGGAGCTTTCGATGTATTTTTAATGTCTGTTTTTATTGCTGGATTAATTCAATTAGCATTAGGATTTTTAAAAGCCGGAAGTATATCGAACTATTTTCCGACAAACGTAATCGAGGGAATGTTAGCCGGTATCGGAATCATTATCATCTTAAAACAAATACCGCATGCATTTGGTTATGATGCAGATTTCGAAGGAGATCAGGCATTTATTCAAAATGATGGAAGTAATTCATTTTCATTTTTGTTTAATCTTTTAAATCATATTCACTTAGGAGCTGTTGTGGTTTCTGCAGTTTCATTGGTAATTTTATTGGCTTGGGAAAAAGTTCCTTTCTTAAAAAGAATAAAACTAGTTCCTGGAGCTTTGGTTGCTGTTATTGCTGGAGTAGTTTTAAACGAAATATTTGTATCTACAGGAAGCACTTTGGCAATTGCAAAAGAACATTTGGTTTCTTTGCCAGTTCCAAAATCTTTTGAAGACTTTAAATCAATTATAATTATGCCAGACTTCACCGCTGTTACAAATCCGCAAGTTTGGGTAGTTGCTATTACAATTGCCATTGTCGCTTCTATTGAAACGCTGTTATGTATCGAGGCTTCTGATAGAATGGATGTGCAAAAACGTTACACAAATACCAATGTTGAACTTAGAGCGCAAGGTGTGGGTAATATGGTAAGTTCTCTTTTAGGAGGTTTGCCTATGACTTCTGTGGTTGTAAGATCGTCTGCGAATAACAATGCGGGAGCAAAATCTAAAATGTCTGCCATTATTCATGGTGTGCTTTTGTTAATAAGTGTATTGTCTATACCAGCAATTCTAAACAAAATTCCTTTGGCAACATTGGCTACCGTTTTAATTTTGGTCGGATATAAATTAGCAAAACCAGCAACCTTTATGCATTTCTGGGAAAAGGGGAAATACCAGTTTGTACCTTTCATTGCAACTTTGGTCTTTGTTGTTGCGACAGATTTGCTAAAAGGGGTTGCGCTGGGAATTATCATCAGTATCATCTTTGTTTTGAGAGGAAACCTGAAAAGAGCTTATGTCTTTAAAAAAGAAGAATATGAGGATGGAGATATCATTCACATCGATTTAGCCCAAGAAGTTTCATTTTTAAATAAAGCGGCAATCAAACAAACGTTGGCGGAAATTCCAGAAAATTCAAAAGTAATTATCAATGCTCATGATACCGAGTATATTGCGCATGATGTTTTGGATTTAATTCGTGAATTTAAAGAAACCAGAGCTGTAGATGAAAACATCAAAGTGAAGCTGAAAGGATTTAAAGAAGCGTACGAATTAGAAAATACACCAGAAAATAGTAATCATGTTACGATTGAACATTATTATGATGTAGCAAAAAGGGAACTGGTTAAAAGAGAAGTTGTTAAAAGCGAATAATTAAAATAAGGTGTTTTTAAGGCAGTAGAAATGTTGAAATTAGGTAACTTTACATCAAGTTCATTTTTTGAGACTATTATAACTTAGAAATTACCACACAAAAAATAAAAGAAATGAGAAAATTTTATGAGCAGTTATTAGAGAACAATAAAAAGTGGGTAGAAACTTCATTGGCAAAAGACCCTAATTATTTTGCTGATTTAGCAAAAGGACAACAGCCACCATTATTATGGATTGGATGTTCTGATAGCCGTGTTCCTGCTAACGAAATTGTTGGTGCAAAACCAGGTGAAGTTTTTGTACACAGAAACATTGCTAATATGGTTGTGCATTCTGATATGAACATGCTTAGTGTTCTGGATTATGCAGTAAACGTTTTAAAAATTAAGCATATTATCGTGTGTGGACATTACGGATGCGGTGGTGTGAAAGCTGCAATGGGACATCAGTCTGTTGGTATTATCGATAACTGGTTGCGTCATATAAAAGATGAGTACCGTCTGCACGATAAATACTTGAATTCTATTGAGAATGAAGAAGAGCGTTTTAATGCTTTTGTTGAAATCAATACTAAAGAGCAAGTTTACAATTTAGCAAAAACATCTATCGTTCAGAATGCTTGGAAAAATGGACAAGATTTAATGCTTCACGGATGGGTTTACGGATTAAATTCTGGTTTTGTAACCGATTTAAACGTAACCATCAGTTCAAACGATGAATTGGATTCAGTTTATCAATTAGATCTTTAATAGATAATGGTAGAAATAAAAAATCGCCCTCAAAAAGGGCGATTTTTTTTATTCGTTTTCGTCTAAATTCTCATTAAATGCTGATGGTAGCATTGTTGGAATAAACTTTATCAATATAGGTAATAGTAAACTTCCCCCAGGAAGTAAAAATATGGTCAATGACGGAATGGTTTTACAAATATCCAAAAGCTGTTTTTTGACTTTCTTCTTTTCCTTTGCATCCAAATCTCTTGTTGTAGAATAGGCAAGCAAAACCATTAATTCTTTACTCTGAACAATTTCTTTAATCAATCTATTTTTATTTCGTATGATTAATTTGACTACACTGTGCGTCATTTGATCATAGAAATGCTTAACAGGATTTGAATAATTAAAGTACGGAATTTTCTTTTTGTGTGTTGTAATAAAAGTATTGGTCGTATCCATACTTTTTGTTACAAAATCATCAGGAACTCCCATTGTTGATCCTAAAGCATATAGAAAATACGATTCTTCGTTTTCTACCACGCCATCACTCCATAAAGCCATTCCGGCCATATCAATTAGATAATAATGCTCTAATTCGTTTTTGAAATACTCTAGATGTAAGGTCTCTAAAGTTTCAACTGTAACTTTTGAAAATTTTGAATAACGTATAGAAGCTTCAAAAAGCTTTATCAGAAGGTCGTCATGCTGTGATTTTACGGTTTTGGTTTTCAAAGCCAAACCAACAATTCCGAGAACCGTTTCTTCTATTCGTTTTAAATATTTTTCAGGAATTTCTCCATGCTCCAAATATTGTCTGAAAGCTAAAACATCAATAAACAAAAGTGCATTTGTAACCAAATGCGAAAAGTTTTTACTGATAATACTGTCATTGGTTTGAACTCTCTGATCAATAATATTTTCCAGAGACAGAGAAGGAGTATCTTTTGGCAATAAAATTTTAAACAAATTAAATCCTTCGGGATTCATCTGTTTGTAAAACTTTAAAACTTCTGAAATAAAATTTTTAGGTTCCGAATTTCTTTTCTCTAAACAAAAAACATGATAGAGCGTATTAAGTAAAGCTACTTTTGAAATTTCGGTTTTAAACCAACCCTTAATTGGAATCGGAATTTGAGAATCAATAGCAATAATATGTCCGTAAATAAATCCCGTTTCTCTCACTTTATAGTAAAACGAATCTATAGTCTCAAAAGGAATTGCTTCTGAAAACTTCTGTTCACTAAAAAACTTATCGATCCAGCCTGGTGCTGATGGGTTAATCATTGACTTTATTTTGCTGATGCAAAGCTATGTCTTTTTCTTGTTTTAGAATTCATTTTAAAATGAAATAACCGCTAGATTTTGTTAAAAATAGCGGTTATTCAAATTTTTCTTATTTAATGATTCCTGCGCAAGCAACTCTTCCTCCGGCATTTCCTGTTGGTTGAGTGGTAAAATCATCTGTTCCAGCATGTACAATTAAACCTTTTCCAAGAACATCTTTGTTAGAATCTCCACATCCAACACACCATTCGTCAGTAGTTAAAGTGATAGATCCGTTACCTTTTGCGTCAGCGGTAAAGTTTCCGATATCACCTTTATGATATTCTCCAACTCCCCATTTTCCGTGTTTTTTGAAAGTTGGATTCCAGTGTCCTCCAGCAGAACTTCCGTCTGCAGAGCTGCAATCTGCTTTTTCATGAATATGGATGGCGTGAACTCCCGGCTCTAATCCTGTAATTTTTGCTGTAAAAGTTACTTTGCCATTTTTCTCAACAAAAGTAGCAGTTCCAGCTACTTTACTGTTGCTTTTTGGTTCTAATGCAACAGTTAGAGTTTTAGCGTCATTTGATTTGTTATTTGTTTTACAGCCAATGACTAAGGCTGTAATTATAGCGAAAGAAACAATTAGTTTTTTCATATCTACGGGCATTTTTAGTTAAAGATTAAGTAAATTTAACATAAAATAACGGAATTGATTAACTCTAAAAGTTAAAAAAAAGTCAAACTATACTTTATAATTTGATATTGATTGAGTTAAAAACCGAAAATATTGTTTAAATTCGTATAGGTTTTTAACGAATAATTTCTGAAAACCATTTATCTAATTCGCTCACATTTAATCCTTAATGTTATGATGAAAAAGATTTTTACCCTCGTTTTTTTTAGTTCGTTTTTAATTTCTTGTAAATGCGCAAAAACGGACGCAGTTTCAAAACTTGACGGAACATGGGAACTGAATTATATTTCCGAGCCTTCAACTACTTTTGATGCCTTATATCCAAATAAAAAACCAACCATAAATTTTGACACCAAAGTAAGTCAGGTTTCTGGTAACGCAAGCTGTAATTCATACTCAGGAAGATTGGCTGTTAATGGCAATAAAATAAATTTTACTCAGCCAATGGCAGTAACCAAAATGATGTGTTTGGATGGATTGAAAGGTGAACAGACTTATTTGAGTACGCTTCAAAAAATAACTTCTTACGATATTACAGATGATGGTAAGACTTTAAACTTTATTTCTGGGGATATTGCCATGATGCGTTTTACTAAAAAATAATGTTATGAAAACTACATTATCTATTGTGTTGATACTGATAAATGTTGTTAGTTTTTCGGTTTCTGCGCAAGAAAAAACAAAAAAAGAGCTCAAGCAAGAAAGGGAGCTGAAGAAGCAAAATGAGATAAAAGTTCTTATTGATTCTCAGAATTTTGTGTTTGAGGCTCAAAAAACAACACCTCAAGGCGGGAGATTGATTCAGCTCGATTATAATACTTATTTTTTAAAGTTTAAAACCGATAATACAACTTGTGATCTTCCTTTTTTTGGCCGAGGCTATAATGTTGGCTATAATACTGATGGCGGAATAAAATTTGAAGGAAAGCCCGAGAATATTAGGGTTGAAAGTAAAAAGAACAATACCATTCTAAAGGCAACAGTAAGAGGCGCCAGTGATGTGTACGATTTAACGTTTTCTATTTTTTATAACGGAAGCACAACACTTTCTGTGAGTAGCAATAATAGAGGTCCAATTAGTTATGATGGAGTAATTTATGCTCCAAAAACAGCAGAGAAATAATGATATAATTCAATATTAAACTTGTCACAAATTCATCTGAATATATGGTAAGAATCTTTTTTTGGTTATTAAAGTGGCAGTTTTCGGTTTTGTTTTTCTTTTTTGGTATGTTCTCTGTATTTGGTCAGGATTTGGAACCCAGAGTGTATGCTAATGTTCCAAAGAACTTAAATGTAATTGCTGCAGGTTATGTTTTCATGAATGGAAATGTGCTTACAGATCCTTCTTTACCCATAAAAGATTTTACACTTCAAAGTCATAATATGGCTGTAAATTATATTAGAACTTTTGGGTTGGCAGATAAACTGGCTCGTATACAGGTAGCGCTACCTTTTACTTTTATGGATGGATCTGCTGTAATTAGTGATCAGTTGGTTACTGGCTCAAGAACTGGTTTTGCAGATATGAAAGTGCGTTTTGGAATTAATCTGTTAGGTTCTCCTGCACTTGATAAATCTGAATTCAGAAGTTTTGAGCAAAAAACAATTCTTGGGGTTAGTTTGGTTACTTCTGTTCCAACAGGAAGATATTATGGCGATAAACAAGTGAACATTGGCACAAATCGCTGGGCTTTTAAGCCCGAAATAGGGGTGTCGAAACGATTTGCTCATGTATATGCAGAGGCCTATGGCGGAATGTGGTTTTATACAGATAATAATAATTATCTAGGAAAAAAATTAGAGCAAAAACCAACTTATAGCCTTCAGGCGCATGCAAGCTATTATTTTAAAAACCAAATGTGGGTTGGTTTCAATACGACTTGGTTTTTTGGAGGTCGAACTATTACTGATGGAGTTTCAGATGATAGCCAGATTGATAACTGGCGAGTAGGAGGTACTTTTTCTACTCCAATCGCAAAAGGGCAGTCCATTAGATTTCAATATCATATTGGAGCCTATACAAACAACGGACTAAATTATTATGCGCTTTCAGCGGTTTATCAATATTCTTTCTTTTAAAATATAATTTTCATTTAACGTGTTTAAAATCAGTATATTTGAATATGCATATATTTTTAAAAACAAATTTAAAATTGAAACTATGAAAAAATTAAGTCTTATTCTTATCATGGCCGTAGCCTCGTTTTCATCTTATGCGCAGTCTTCTTACAAAGAAGATTTAGAAGTAGTACAAAGTGTTTATGGAAAATCTAAAGCTGACCTGGTAAAACAGTACATGAATTTATCTGACGCACAAGCGGCAGCCTTTGCTAAAGTTTATGATAATTACGAAACGTCGAGAAAAGCTTTAGGGCAGACAAAGTTTCAATTGCTAAATGATTATGCGGCTAATTATGAAACTTTAACTGATGCTAAAGCGGATGAATTGGCAAAAGCTACTTTGAAAAACCATGTTGACTATGAGAAACTTTACTCTAAAACTTATAATCAGGCAAAAAAAGCGATTGGGTCAATAAATGCAGCAAAGTTTATTCAGCTTGAAGTTTATCTTCAAACCATAATTAGAAGCGAAATTTTAGAGGCTATTCCATTTATTGGTGAAATGGATAAAAATAAGACAAAAACGATGTAAAATGTTCGTCTATAAAAAAACGGGAATCAATTTGATTCCCTTTTTTTTTTTTATTTTTCAGTTTTAACTTTGTAAATCTCATTTACCATTCCATCGCGGAAACTATCCAGAGTAAGTTCCCAGAACATAATTCCTCCCAATTTTTTTGCTTTTGCATATTCAGCTTTAGCTTTGATCGATTTTAAATCATCTGATGTTGCAAAAGTTTTAGTTGATGCATTGTACCAATATGGTGCTTGAGCTTTTTCATCATAAAAATATTTCCAGCCGTTTGCTTCTGTGTATGTTGTAGCGTAGTTTTTAAAATCAACACCTTGAAAGTGTTCTCCAGCTTGATACAATCCGTTATTGATATTCTCCACATTTTTCCATTGTCTAGTATAAAATGCACCTCCAATTACTAATTTTTCAGCAGGAACACCAGCTTTTAATAAAAACTCAACAGCTCTATCTGTAGATTCTTCTTTAGGATTTGTGCTGTATAATGGTGTATGATGCCCTGTAACTTTTGAGTATCCGTTTACTAAATCGTAACTCATAATATTAATGCGATTTACAAATGGAGCAACTGCTTTCCAGTCGATAGATTCATCTAAACATTTTTGGAAACCTCCTGCAGCAAAACTCAATTCATATTTTTTACCCAAAGTAGAACGTAATATTTTAATCAATTCAGTAAAATTAGGTTTGTCAGCAGCTTGATATAAATGTCCAGGAAGTCCTTCAATAGATGGATATTCCCAATCTAAATCTAAACCATCAACTTTAAAATAATCGCTAACTTCTTTTACAGATTTTGCAAATTTTAAGCGCCCTTCAGCAGTTGAGAATGCTTCAGAACAAGGTTCGCAACCTCCCCATCCGCCAAGTGATACAATAATTTTAAGTTGTGGATTTTTCGCTTTAAGCGAAACTAAATGTTTGATCGTAATAGAATCTTTTGCAGAATCGACACTTAATTTGCCATTTTTTAAATGACAAAAACTAAAAATAATCTGATTTAATTTTCCAACTTCGTATTGGTCAATAAGTTGAGAATCGCCAGTATAATAGGCAATAATGTCCATTTTTTTATTTTTCTGTGCGAAAGCAGCTGCGAAGCAAAAGCACAATAAAAATGATGCAATTAGGTTAATTTGTTTCATTATTTTGTTTTTATAGTTTTTAGAATGCTAAATATAATGTAATCCATTTGATGTTTAACTATTCTGTATGAATCTAAAAGCTAATTTTAACAAATATTTTGCAAATAACTGCAAAAATATTGCGACATGTAAGAAATATCTTTTACTGAAAATATAAGAAAAAATAAACCCGCGCAGTTTCGGACTTGCGCGGGTTTATAACAAATTAAAAGCTAAAAACTATTTTGAAATTAGTAGCAGTAAGTGTTTTCTGCTACTAATTTTGCTGCAATTTTTTCTCTAAGTGCCACAACATTTGGCAGGTTAGTATATTTAGTGAAACGTTTAAGTCCCATTAGCATCATACGTTGCTCGTCACCT
Source organism: Flavobacterium tistrianum (assembly GCF_003254545.1). GTDB lineage: Bacteria > Bacteroidota > Bacteroidia > Flavobacteriales > Flavobacteriaceae > Flavobacterium > Flavobacterium tistrianum. The sequence continues at coordinate 229,723 of NZ_QJRH01000068.1, read as the reverse complement.
TCAGCAAAAGAAGCGATTCCCTCTTTTCCTCTTAAGTTTACAATATCTACCGCTTTGTATAAGTATAATTTTGCCATAGCGATTTGCTCTTGAACTTTATCTTCGCCTTGAGCTTTTGCTAATTTTTCAGTTCTCAAAATTGTACTTTCAGCCATATAGATTTCGATTAAGATATCAGAAGCTGCCATCAATAATTGTTGGTGAGCATCTAATTCTGGACCGTATTTTTGAACAGCGCTTCCAGCAACCATTAAGAAGACTTTTTTCAAGTTAGCTACGATTACTTTTTCTTCAGAGAATAATTCAGAGAAATCTGGAGTATCAAAAGATGGAATTCCCATTAATTCTTCTTGAACTTTCATTGCTGGTCCAAGTAGATCAACGTGACCTTTCATTGCTTTTTTGATCAACATACCTACAGAAAGCATTCTATTGATTTCGTTTGTTCCTTCGTAGATACGAGCGATACGAGCATCTCTCCATGCACTTTCCATCGGAGTATCTTCAGAGAATCCCATTCCACCAAAAATCTGAATTCCTTCGTCAGAACAAGATTGAACATCTTCAGAAACTGCTACTTTCAAGATAGAACACTCGATAGCATATTCTTCAACACCTTTCAATTCTGCTTCTTGGTGAGAAGTTCCTTCAGCTTCACGAGCAGCGATTCTGTCTTCGATATCTTTTGCAGCACGGTAAGAAGCACTTTCTCCAGCGTACGCGTTAGTTGCCATTTCAGCCAATTTAGCACGAATTGCTCCAAAAGATGCAATAGGAGTGTTGAACTGAATTCTTTCGTTAGCGTATTTTACAGCTCCAGAAGTAACTCTTCTTTGAGCATCTAAACAAGCCGCAGCCAATTTAATACGACCAACGTTTAACGCGTTCATAGCAATTTTGAAACCGTTTCCTCTTTCAGACAACATGTTTTCAACCGGAACTTTAGTTTCGTTGAAGAAAACTTGACGAGTAGAAGAAGCACGGATTCCTAATTTATGTTCTTCTTCATTCATAGAAATTCCGTTTGAAGGATCGTTTTCTACGATGAAACCTGTAATATTTTTATCATCTCCAATACGAGCAAAAACGATGAAAACGCTACAGAAACCTGCATTCGAAATCCACATTTTTTGACCTGTGATAGAGTAGTATTTTCCGTCTTCAGATAAAACGGCTTTAGTTTTTCCTGAGTTTGCATCAGATCCTGCGCCTGGTTCAGTTAAGCAATAAGCTCCAAACCATTCTCCAGAAGCTAATAACGGAACGTATTTTTTCTTTTGTTCTTCAGTACCATAAAGTGTAATTGGCATAGTTCCAATTCCTGTATGCGCACCAAAAGCAGTAGAGAAAGAACCTGTTGCTCCAGAAATGTAGTCACAAACTAACATTGTAGAAACAAATCCCATTCCTAATCCGCCGTATTCTTCTGGAACTGCAACTCCAAGAAGTCCAAGTTCACCAGCTTTACGCATAGAAGCTTCTGTATAAGCATAATCTTTTTTCTCAAAACGATCTTTATGCGCCCATAATTCTTTGTCAACGAACTCTTTTACAGAGTCACGCATCATTAACTGCTCTTCCGAGAAATCTTCTGGTGTAAAGATATCCTCGCATTTTGTTTCTTTAACTAAAAACTGACCACCACGAGTCACGTTTTTTTCGATTGTATCTGCCATTTTGTTTTTTGTTTAGATTAAAAGATGCAAGAGTCAAGAAGAAAGATTTTGATCTAACTTACTTATGAAACCTGTTGTCATCTTTTGAAATTCAATTATTTTGTTTTCTATTTCTTCTGTTTTTGTCTTGGATAGATAATCATTTTGAAAAGCTATCAGTAATTGTGTTTGTAATTCAAATGACGAACCTAAACTAATATTCAAATAATGCTGAAAGTGTCTATTTCCTCTGTTAGAGCCTTCAGCAATATTAGAAGGCATTGAAACAGAACATCTATTCATTTGACTTGTCAAACTATACGTTTCTGATTTTGGAAAAGTGGTAGTTAGTTTATAAATATCATTAGTGATTTCCATTGCTAAAATCCAAATTTTCAAATTCTTAAAATTGTGTCTCATGTTTTTTGAGGCAAGATAAGAAGAAAAATTAAAAGTAAGTTTTTTACTACTTTTAAAAACACGCTTTAGAATATCTACATTCCAAATGTAAGTCTTGCTTCTTGCTTCTTTCCTCTCATAAAAAAACTACAATACCTCGTAAATCCCCGCAGAACCTTGCCCAGTCCCCACACACATAGAAACGATTCCGTATTTATTACCACGACGTTTCATCTCATCGAATAACTGAACAGAAAGTTTAGCTCCTGTACAACCCAGAGGGTGACCTAAAGCGATCGCTCCACCGTTTACGTTTACTATTTCTGGGTTAATGTTTAACTCACGAGTAACTGCTAAAGCTTGTGAAGCAAAAGCTTCGTTTAATTCAATTAACTCGATATCGTTTAATGTTAATCCTGCTTGTTTTAAGGCTTTCGGAATTGCTTTTACAGGTCCGATACCCATAATTCTTGGCTCAACACCAGAAGAAGCAAAGTTTACTAGACGTGCGATTGGCTCAAGGTTTAATTCTTTTACCATTTCTTCGCTCATGATTAAAACAAAAGCCGCACCGTCGCTCATTTGAGAAGAGTTGCCCGCAGTTACACTTCCTCCAGCAGCAAAAACTGGTTTTAAACCTGCTAAAGCTTCTTTAGAAGTTCCTGCTCTTGGGCCTTCGTCTTTGTTTACAACGTAAGATTTAGTTTCTTTTTTGCCATTTTCGTTGATGAAAGTCTGTTCAACAGTAATCGGAACGATTTGTTTATCGAATTTTCCTTCTGCTTGCGCTTTCAAAGCTTTCATGTGAGAGTTGTAAGCAAACTCATCCTGATCTTCTCTTGAGATTTTGTATTGGTTCGCCACTGCTTCAGCAGTTAAACCCATTCCCCAGTAGTAATCTTCATGACCTGCAGCTGCAACTTTATAATCTGGAGTTGGTTTGTAACCTCCCATCGGAATATAACTCATACTTTCTGCACCACCAGCGATGATACAATCTGCCATTCCTGATTGGATTTTAGCAGTCGCCATTCCGATAGTTTCTAATCCAGATGCGCAATAACGGTTTACTGTAACTCCAGGAACATCTTCCACTTTTAATCCCATTAAAGAGATCAAACGTCCAACGTTAAGACCTTGTTCTGCTTCCGGCATGGCATTCCCTACCATAACGTCGTCGATACGTTTTTTGTCGAAATTAGGCAACTCGTCCATCATAAACTGAATGGTTTCTGCAGCTAATTCATCAGGTCTTTTAAATCTAAAAACACCTTTTGGAGCTTTTCCAACTGCTGTTCTATATGCTTTTACTATATATGCTGTTTTCATTTGTTTTTGTTTTTTTAAGATTTTAAAGAAGCAAGAGGCAAGAGAAAAGACAAAACTTTGTTTTGAAGTCTTGCTTCTTGGCTCTTTCATCTTATTCTCTAATTACGAAGTGGTTTTCCTTTAGTTAACATATATTGAATACGCTCCAGAGTTTTTCTTTCCGTACATAAACTCAAGAAAGCTTCACGTTCGATATCTAATAAATATTGTTCAGATACTAAAGTTGCTTCAGATAAATCACCACCAGCCATTACGTAAGCCAGTTTGTTAGCTATTTTCTTGTCGTGCTCAGAAATGTATTTTCCAGCTTCCATTTGATCTGTTCCAACTAAGAACATCCCTAAAGCTTGTTTTCCTAGAACTTTAATATCATTTCTTCTGATTGGTTGAGTATAACCTGCTTCTGCCATTAACAATGCATGTTTTTTTGCTTCAGCAATCTGACGATCTTTGTTTACTACGATAATGTCTTTTCCATGTTGAAGAAGTCCAGTATCAAAGGCTTCGTAACCAGAAGTTGAAACTTTAGCCATAGCGATTGTCAAAAAATACTCTTGAAGAACATTCAATTCCACATCGTTTTTGCGGAATAAATCTGAAGCTCTTAAAGTCATTTCTTTAGATCCACCACCACCAGGGATAACTCCAACACCAAATTCAACTAATCCCATGTAAGTTTCTGCAGCAGCAACCACTTTATCAGCATGTAAGCTCATTTCGCATCCACCACCAAAAGTCATTCCGTGAGGAGCTACTACGACTGGAATAGAAGAGTAACGAACACGCATCATCGTATCTTGGAACAATTTAATTGCCATGTTCAATTCGTCGTATTCCTGCTCAACTGCCATCATGAAAATCATTCCGATATTAGCTCCAACAGAGAAATTCGCTGCCTGGTTACCAATAACAAGACCTTGGTGTTCTTTTTCTGCTAATTCTATTGCTTTATTGATTGCCGAAAGAACGTCTCCACCAATAGTATTCATTTTTGATTGGAATTCTAGATTCAAAATTCCGTCTCCTAAATCTTGGATGATTGCTCCACTGTTGCTCCAAACTTTTTTGCTTTCGCGAATATTGTTCAGAATAATAAATGAATCTTGTCCAGGAACTTTTACTTGCGATTTTGTTGGAATATCGTAGAAATAAGTAGCGCCTTCTTTTACGGTATAAAAACTTTTGCTTCCAGAAGCCAACATTTCGTTTACCCATGCAGCAGGCTCTAAATCTTCCGCTTTCATGATTTCAATTCCTTTTTCAACACCAATTGCATCCCAGATTTCGAAAGGACCATTTTCCCATCCAAAACCAGCTTTCATAGCGTCGTCAATTTTGTAGAATTCATCTGTGATTTCAGGAACTCTGTTTGAAACGTAAGCGAACATTCCAGCAAAACTCTTACGGTAGAATTCTCCCGCTTTGTCTGTTCCTTTTACTAAAACTTTAAAACGATTAATAGGTTTATCGATAGTTTTAGTTAATTCTAAAGTTGCAAAATTAGCTTTTTTTGCAGCTCTATATTCAAGTGTATTTAAGTCTAAAGAAAGAATATCTTTATCTACTTTTTTATAAAAACCTTGTCCAGTTTTGCTTCCTAACCAATTATTTTCCATCATTTTGTTGATGAAATCAGGAAGTTTGAACAATTCGTGTTGTTCGTCGTTCGGGCAGTTTTCGTAGATACCGTTGGCAACATGCACCAAAGTATCCAAACCAACAACGTCAACCGTACGGAAAGTAGCCGATTTTGGACGACCAATTACTGGTCCTGTCAATTTATCAACTTCTTCAATTGTTAATCCCATTTCTTTTACCAAATGGAATAAACTTTGGATCCCGTAAATACCAATTCTGTTTCCAATAAACGCCGGAGTATCTTTAGCAACAACCGAAGTTTTTCCTAAGAATTTAGATCCGTAGTCATTTAAGAAATCCAATACTTCTTTTGAAGTTTTTGGACCAGGAATAATTTCAAATAATTTTAAGTAGCGCGCAGGGTTAAAAAAGTGTGTTCCGCAGAAGTGTTGTTGAAAATCTTCGCTTCTTCCTTCACTCATAAAGTGAATTGGAATACCAGAAGTGTTAGAAGTAACCAAAGTTCCCGGTTTACGGAATTTGTCGATTTGTTCAAAAACCAATTTTTTGATATCCAAACGCTCTACAACAACTTCAATAATCCAGTCTACATTGGCAATTTTTGCCATATCGTCTGTAGTATTTCCAGTCGTAATTCTGTTTGCGAATTTCTGACTGTAAATAGGAGATGGTTTTGATTTTAATGAATTCGCCAAATGTTCGTTTACCACACGGTTGCGAACGGCTTTACTTTCAAGTGTTAATCCTTTTTTAGCTTCAGCTTCGGTCAGTTCACGCGGTACGATGTCAAGAAGTAAAACTTCGACACCAATGTTAGCAAAATGACAAGCTATACCTGAACCCATAATTCCGGATCCAATTACAGCAACTTTTTTAATTGTGCGTTTCATAATTTGTTACTATTTGTTTGTAGGAGAAAATGAATTTTCTTTCTAAAAAAAGTCTATTCCTTTTCTGTGTTTTCTGTTTGATTAAATATGTTTTTATCGTGAATCAGTTCATTTATGATTTCAGAAACTTCGATAAAATGATTCAGTTTTTCTTCCGAAACATGTTTTCTCACGGTTTCATTAAACTTTAGAACTGTATTTTTAGATAAATCTCTTTTTTCTTTTCCAAAGTCGGTTAGATAGATTAGAACACCTCTGCCGTCGCTTGGATTTTTTTTGCGAACAATCAAACCTTTTTCTTCCATAGATTTTAAGGTTCTTGTTAAGCTTGTGGCTTCCATTCCCATTCTTGGGCCGAGAGCCGTTGACGGAGTTCCTTCTTCCTTGTCCATACTTAAAAGAGCAAATCCTGTTGCCATTGTTGCATCATATTTTGCAGCCTCTTCATTATACATTCTTGAAACAGCCTGCCATGTAGCTCTCAAAATATAATCTATCGTTTTATCTTTCATAGGTAACTATATCGATTTCAAATATAATTAAAAAATACTATGCATGCATATAATTTTTTAATAATTTTTTGGTTAGTTATAAAATATCCCTGATTTAGAGGGTTTTGGTTGTTTATTTTAAGTGTAATATACTATTCTTTTTTTAGATTTTAACATTTTTAATGCGGTAAAAATCCTTTTTTAGTTTTTAAAACGCATTTAATTCTGTATTCTGTAAAAAATTATGCATTTATTTCAGTTGGTTTTTCAGAATCGTAGCGTGAAATAGCGTCTTGAAGCATTTTTTTCATACGATTTCTCAGACCTTCTGGTCTTAAAATCTCCAAACAGCTTCCAAAACCTAACAGAAGTCTTTCCATTTCGTAATTTGGTATTACATATATATGTATAATAATACTGCCGTCTTCATTTTCTTTGATTAATCGCTGAGAAGTGTGCAAAGGTTTCGTAAGCACATAAGGCGCATTCGAAGCATCAACCCATAATTCAATACGTCTTGCATTCAATCCTGAATTAACCGTAACGCCAATTACATCTTTATAATAAATGTCGGCATCAAAATCTTCTTCTAAATATGGATGATTAAAATCATAGTCAATCGAAATGATTCTATCTAATGCTAAATTGGTAATCGGCTGTGAGGCTTTTTTCTTTCCGATTAAAAACCAGCGGTTATTGAATTCCTTCAATATAAAAGGATGAAAATGGAATTTCGTTTCCTCAGCAGATTTAAAGGATTTATAGGTAATAATCAGAACCATCTTTTTGATAATTGCCTGATATATTTCATCCAAATAATGCAGTCCTTTTAGTTTTTCATTTTTATCCAAATAAATGACCGGTTTAGTATGCGATTTTTCGGCGTAGATTTTATCTTCCAATCTCTGTAGAATATCTGATACATCATTAAATAAAGAGAAATCTTTAAATTGTTTCAACATTGAAACCGTTTCTGTCAAAACATTCATATCCGTTTCCGTCAGCGGAATATCGGTTATCGAAAAATCCTCGTCTTCATATTTATAATACTTTTTATCGTAAACCACGATTGGTGCATTATAACCCAATTTTTCACTTCGCATCAGCTGAATATCCATTTGGATCGTTCGTTTACTTATTGGATTTTGTCGTCCTTCATATTCAAATAAAGCCTCAGAACATTCTTCGATTAAATCTTCGAGCGTCCATTGTCTGTATTTATTTTGAAGGCATTTATCGATGGTTTTGTACCGAATTAAGGCGTTTTTGTTTTGTGACATGGTTTTTGTTTTTTGCTCGCAAAGTCGCTAAGACGCAAAGTTTTTTTGCCACAGATTATAAAGATTAAAATGATTTTTCCTTTTTTGTCATCCTGAGGGACAAAGGATCACACCCAATATTCCTCAAAGAGAATCGTCAATCTTTGTAGAGTTCCTTGTGCGATCCTTCGTTCCTCAGGATGACAAACTGTGCGTTTAATTAATACTTTAAATAAAACTTTGCGACTCTGCGTCTTTGTGAGATTCAATTTTTTAGCTTAATAACTTTATTTCTTTCTCAATATTAATTCTCGCTTTCTCTTCATACAAAATCCTAAACTCAGCCGTTTGAAAAATAAATTCATTCTCCAGAAAATGTTTCAAAGCTTTTGCACGTCCAGGTTTGTATAGAAAATCAGGATAAATTCGATATTCTTTTCGAATTTGTTCAAAATAGATTTTATAATCTTCCCAATCTTTTGCAAGGATTTTCAAATCAAAATCGATTAACCAATTTATATCTTCAATTGCATTTTGCTGATGTTGCTGTGTGGCGCAGATCGCATCAAAAACTAATTGTTTATTTAGGATGCTATTTTCAGATAGAATTGACAAAGCATATTCGGCACTTTTGAGTTCGTTATCTTTTTTGGAAGCCGAATACACAAAATCATGATAAAAGATTGAGAATAATATTTCATCTGGGTTTTGAAGTTTGTCTTTATAAATTTCAAAACTCTCAATCATTTCTTTTAAATGCGTGAGATTATGGTAATGTCTTGACTTTTTGGAATATGCCTTTTCTAAATCCAACCAGTTTTGCTGAATTTCATTTGCTGAAAAGCCAATATTTAAGAGCAAATCAGAATAAATTTCTTTTAAATTCATCTTGTTTTTTACTCAAATTTAAAATTCTTTTTTTACTGCGCAAAATAATTGCGTAGTAGTTTTGAAATCTTTGCTCAAGAAATAAAACAAATAGTATTTCTAAAAAATGGAACAAAAATTTTACTACGCAAAATAATTGCGTAGTAGTTTTGAAATCTTTGTTCAAGAAATAAAAACAAACGTTCATAGAAATAAAAAAAGGAATAAAACAGGTTAAGTTTGAGTTACTTCGAAACACTTTCCACGTACACACTTACACCATTACCTTTTTATTTATAATTATAATTGGGGCAGTAGCTCAGTGGTAGAGCAGGTAGTTTTGAAATTATCAATCAAAGGTCAATCAAAATTTACTTCTTACACTTTTAATGTCCGTGTCGTGGGTTCGAATCCCACCTGCTCCACAATTAATGGTCAATTAAAACTTACTACAGAAAATTGGTTACTACGGTTCGAGTCCGGCAAGTTTTAAAATTATCATTAATAAAAACGAGGGTCAAGATTAACTTACTTCTTTCGCGGTAGCCCGCTCCATTTTAGCTTAGTTAATCAATTATCGTCAAATTTCAGGTCAAGTGTTTCTTACTTCAAAAATCTTTTAGGTAGAACTCAGAAGCACAATTATCTAAATTTTAAAAATTAAAAAAAATGAAAACAAAAGAATTATTAAAAATTAGTTTACGTCAAAATGCTATTTTCATTCCATCAGAAATGATTACGAATGACGTTAAAAATATATCAGGAACAACTTCAGTTTTGTTGGCCAATGTTTCTAAACTTGGATTCACCTTTTCTGAATCATTGCTTCATGCTTTGAACAATGTAAGTCCGAATTATAAAATCGAGGTTTTAGAAGTTTTGAGAGAAGTCCTAGGAACAGATAAAAACTGGACGCCTTTGGTAAAAGAATGGAATGTGCCAACAAATGAATCTGTTGTAGATCATATCATCACGTTTTTCGGAAATGTTTTTCAGACTAAAAACGGAACAACTTTACAATGTGGACATATCATTCCAGATAATACTTTTCCATTGGAAAGATATAACGGTTGTCCGTTCTGCGGAACTCCGTTTGAATTCGGTAAACTGGGAAATATCGGGCAAGGAAGCAAATTGAAAATGTTGGAATTATGGTCAGAAAAAGATTTAAATGATTTCTATATATCGTTATTGCAATCAAAAACCGCTTTAGACGCTACTCAGGTAGATAGTTTAAAAATGGCGATGCAATATTTGCCTTTACCAAAAACCGAAGTGGCCATGAAGGAAACTTTAATGCTAGTTATTGATCTTTTGATTGAAAATGGTAAAGAAGCCGAAGCGTCTCAGTTTTTGAAAACGCCTACAGATATCTTACGATACTTGTGGTACAAAAACACAGGAATGCTTCAGATTATTGAGCCAAAAACGATTATCAAAAGAACATCAAAAAACGCTCAGCATTTCTACAATGTCTTAGATACAAGCGTTCAGGCGAGAATTGCATCTCAAAAAGATTTGAAACTAAAATATTCCCGAAAAGAATGTTTAATGGTGGCAAACTGGTTGAATAATATGGATATGGATGTTGAAGCGATGTGCGAAACGATGCATCCAAAAAGAGGAATGTGGGTTCGTTTTATCCGAGCGCTTCGTTTGGCAGAATACAGCAAAAGAAAAGGGTTTGAGAAATTGAACTTTTTAATGGATGCATTCTACAACCAAGTGTATGACGTTTGGCAAAGTAAAGTAGATTCGTCAAGATTGAAATTTGATGCAGATAAAACATTTGCGTTATTAAAACAGCGTCCAGGATTATTTGCACGTTCGTTATTTTCGAATATGCTTTGGTTTGGAGCAGAAGAAACTATTGCTCATTTTGAGGAAATCATCGATAAAGTTCCGGCTCGATTGGTGTTTACATTAAATATGTATGCTCAAAATTATTTTGATAAAAACATGCAGAGAAGTGTGAAACCTTTAGGCGGAACAAACAAACGAATCGAAGCAAATGCTTTATTGAAGTTATACGAAGATTTTCAGTTGGAAGCAATGAAAAATCAAATCGAACAATTGTGTCTTTTGGCCATGAAAAAACGATTTGCAAAAATTGCGAACACGAATAAAACAATCTATATCGATCAGCAATTGTTTAATATTCCGGTTTCTATAGGTGACCGAAGCGAAACTGTTCAGGATTTGCCAGTTGCTTTAATGGGAACACGTTTCCCGGTTGAAGGAAACGAAGTGCGATTGTTTATGCAGTGGGGTAAAGATCTTCCTGCACAACATTTGGATATGGATTTAAGCTGTCATATTGCCTACGAAGACCGTTCAGATATTTGTTCTTTCAGCCGATTGACGACTACAGGTTGTCAGCATAGTGGAGATATCCGAAGCATTCCAAATAAAATTGGAACTGCCGAATATATCAACATCAATATCGACGAATTGGCTAAAGCCAAAGCCAAATTTGTAACTTTTACTTGCAACGCGTACAGTAACGGAAGTATTACGCCAAATTTAATCGTAGGTTGGATGAACAGCAAACATCCGATGAAAATTTCGGAGAAAACTGGTGTAGCGTACGATCCGTCGTGTGTAGATCATCAGGTTCGTGTGACGCAGAATGTTGCCAAAGGTTTGGTTTTTGGAGTGTTGGATGTAGCCAAAAGAGAAATCGTTTGGTTAGAGATGACTTTCGGAGGTCAGGTTGTGGGTGGTTTGGATTTCAAAGGCGTTCAAGCGTTGTTGTCAAAACTAAATAGCAAATTGAATATTGGTAGTTTGTTACAGCTAAAAGCAGAAGCTCAAGGTTTAACAATCACCGAAAATGAAATTGCCGATGAGGTGTATACAGCGCAATGGGCGATGAACCCAGCGGTTGTTACGCAGTTGTTAATAGATTAGGTACAAAGGTTCAGAGAGGCAAAGGTTCAAAGGTTTTGTAGAGGCGCACTGCTGTGCGTCTCCTCAAAGATTGGTAAATTTATATCTCGCAAAGGGCTTAAAGTTTTTTGCCACAGATTATGAGGATTAAAAAGATTATTTTAAATCTGCGGAATCTGCGGGAAAATGATCTTGAAATGTAGTAACCACAAAGTTTGTCATTTCGACGTAAGGAGAAATCTCCACAAGTAACTCCGCAAAGAGAAGCCAATCTTTGTAGAGCTTCTCGCGAATATTTCTCCTTACATCGAAATGAAAAAAAATCCCTTTTAATCCTCATAATCTGTGGCTTAAAAAAGAAAAACCTTAGCGACTCTGCTCCCGATAGCTATCGGGATTGCGAGAACCATCTCTTTCGCTGAGCAAAAAAACTTAGAAATAAAAAGCCTACGCAAAATAACTGCGCAGTACGGAACAACCTTTGTACTATCAAAATAAAACAAACAAATGAAAACACAAATAAACGGTACAGATATATTAGAATTAGGATTTCCAGAAGGAAAAATAATTGGAATTGCCTTAAAAATAAACAGCAAAAGAAACGGATTCACAAGAGACGAAATGATCACAAATTTCAAAAACGTCTTAGAAACTCCGGAGAATTATATAGACGATAAAATCTTCAGCAAACTGGCTGTGGCTTTAATCGAAAAATCGAATGAAAAACCAGAAGATTTCATTGCTTTAAATCAGAATCCGAATGCGTATTCGGTTTACGGATTGGATCATATCGAAGACGGAGCGAGAAAACAAATGGAAGTCGCCATGAAACTGCCTGTGACGGTTGCCGGAGCTTTAATGCCAGATGCGCACCAAGGTTACGGATTACCGATTGGCGGAGTCTTAGCCACAAAAAATGCCATTATTCCGTATGGTGTTGGAGTTGATATTGGGTGTAGAATGGCGTTATCGGTTTACGATATTCCAGAAGATTTTTACTTTGAAAACGAAGCCAAATTCAAAAAAGAATTAATCGCGAATTCTATTTTTGGAGCGGGTCACGGATTTCACGGTCAGTACAAATCAGATCATGCGGTTTTGGAAAACGAAACATTCAATATGAATCCGTTTGTGAAAAATCTGAAAGATAAAGCCTGGTCGCAATTAGGATCTTCGGGTGGTGGAAATCACTTTGTGGAATTCGGAATCATGGAATTTGCTCAAGACGATACAGTTTTAAACATCCCAAAAGGAAAATATGTCTCTTTGTTAACGCATTCAGGTTCACGCGGAATGGGAGCAACAATTGCCGGACATTATACTAAAATTGCCAAAGACGAATGTAAACTTCCAGAAGTAGCCAAAAATTTAGCGTATTTAGATATGAACTCACAATTGGGTCAGGAATATTGGATGGCGATGAATTTGGCGGGAGATTATGCTTCGGCTTGTCATGAGATTATCCATAACAAAATGGAACGCGCTTTGGGTGCGACGATTTTAGCCAAAGTCGAAAACCACCATAATTTCGCTTGGAAAGAAACGTGGAACGGCGAAGAAGTGATCGTGCATAGAAAAGGAGCAACTCCAGCCGGAAAAGGCGTTATGGGAATCATTCCGGGAAGTATGACCGCACCGGGATTTTTGGTGAGAGGAAAAGGCCAAGAAAATGCAATAAACTCCGCTTCGCATGGAGCAGGAAGACAAATGAGCAGAACCCAAGCCATAAAAAATATCACCCAAACCGAAATGAAATCGATCTTGAGAGATCATGGCGTTACGCTTATCGGAGCAGGTCTTGACGAAGCCCCAATGGCGTATAAAGATATCAATCAGGTGATGGAAGCGCAGAAAGATTTGGTAGATGTTGTAGCGAAGTTTACACCGAAATTAGTGAGAATGGCAGATGATGGGAGTAAGGAAGATTAGTTCTTCTTTTAGGTTCAAAGGGACAGAGTAACAAAGGAGCAAAGGTTTCTCATCACATTGAATATCCTCATTTTATGTCATTTCGACGAAGGAGACTCGAGTGATAGCGAACTGGCGAAGCAAATCTCCACAAGCAGCTCCGCAACGTGAGTCCAATCTTTGTAGAGTTTCTCGCGAAGATTTCTCCTTCGTCGAAATGACAAATATTATGTTTTAAAAAACTTTGTCCCTCTGTCCCTCTGTCCCTTTGAACCTTTGCAACTTAAAAACAATAACCAAAAAGACTCAAAGAGAAGAAACCTTTGTCCCTCTGTCCCTTTGAGCCTTTGTAACTTTAAAAAAATATGAATTATATAGATATCGGAATTAACCTAACCAACAAACAATTCCAAAACGACATAGACGATGTCGTACAAGACGCACTTGACGCCGATGTATCGCAAATGATACTCACAGGCACCAGCGTACGAAATAGCGAAGAATCTGCAAAGATTGCGAGACAGTATACGGGTGTGTTGTACGCTACGGCGGGAATACATCCGCATGATGCGAAGAGTTTTGATGCGCAGAGTATTTCGAAACTCAAGAAATTATTAGAACTGAAACACGTAGTTTCGGTTGGGGAATGCGGACTCGATTTTGATCGTGACTTTTCGCCCCGAAACAAACAGGAAGACTGTTATAAAGCCCAACTCGAATTGGCGATTGAAGTACAGAAACCTTTGTTTTTGCACGAAAGAAGTGCTTTTAGTTCGTTTATGAATATCACAAAAGACTATCTGCCGAAACTGCCAAAAGCCCTTGTGCATTGTTTTACGGGAACTCTGCAAGAAGCGAAAACCTATCTCGATAACGGATTTTATCTGGGTTTTACGGGAGCGATTTCAGATGCCAAACGTTTCAGCCATTTAAAAGAAGTCATTCAGTACGTACCGCTCGACCGAATGATGATTGAAACCGATGCGCCGTTTATGCTTCCTAAAAATGTCCCGAACAGCCTCTTGAAGAAATACCACGAACGCCGTTGCGAACCTGCTTTTCTGCCGTATGTGGCCGGAACAATTGCACAGTTTAAAGGAATTACTTTGGATAAAGTGGCGGAAGAAACGACTCGAAATTCTAAAAGTTTTTTTGGGATTTAGAATTTTAAAAAGTTTATAAATTTATAATAAAAATCAACTATGAGCCAAGAAAATATAGATTTCAAGATACTTACAGATTATATATTGTCAATGAATCTATGGGATGATTTTGATTTTGATTTAATTGAAGATTGGGCAATAGAATTTATTAATTTAGGATACGAAAGTGAAGCTCTTTATACATTAGCGACCTTTTATAAACCCATTAATTCTAAAGAAATTATGCCTTATTTAAAACGTACTTTTTTAGAGCTGAATTTAAAAGAAAAAGATCAAGAAGAAACTAAAGTATGTTATATCCGTTATCATCTTTCTAAAATCGCAAAAAAAGAAGACATTAGGAGACATTTTATATATGCTGAAAAATTCTACATTGGCAATGGTATGCAAGCCGAACAGAATCTTAATTTTCTTGATGAAATGTGGCTTGATATGAAATATAATGTAGATTCTTGCTATAATGCAATGAAGATAAATAATAGTGAGCAAATAGTTATTGAGAAAGCTAAATTGTGGTTAGAAATGAATCCTTTAAATTAAAAATATTTAGAATTTCCAAAACCTTAGACGAGTAGAGAAAAAAAATATCAATAACAAATCTTAAAAATAGAGGAAAAGAAGCAAGTGACGATGACTTATTCGGAACGGAGAAAATACAGGTAAAACTAAAAGAAGCTGTGACAGATTTGTCTTATTTTCTGAGCAGAGGTTATGGCGAAAAAGCAACATTAGCTTTAGTTGGAAACCGATATCGTTTAAACTCCCGCCAGCAACAGGCAGTTCGGGGAATGAGCGCTTCTCAAAGTCAGATTGAAGACCGACAATCTAAAGAAATTCAAAGCTCCGATTTAGAAGGAAAAGAAATTGCTATAGATGGTTTTAACGCTTTGATTTTATTAGAAAGTATTTTGTCAAACGCTTATGTTTTTAAAGGACAAGATGGTTTTATTCGCGATTTGTCTAGCGTTCACGGAACTTATAAGAGAGTAAAACAAACGTCACAGGCAATAGAAATGATTGCTGATTTCTATAAAAAAGAAAAGATTAAAACAATCTATTGGTTTTTTGATAAACCTGTTTCAAATAGTGGAAGATTGAAAAAGATGATTGAAGAAATAGCTTTAGAAAATCAATACGATTGGAAAATAGAATTGGTTTATAATCCAGATAACGTCATTGCAGAAAGTAATTGGATTGCTGTGACTTCTGATGCTTGGATTTTAGATAATGCATCAGCTAATTTTAATCTGATTAAATATATACTATTGAAAACGAATGTGAATGAAAATTTAATTTGTTGTGAGTAAAAAACTTATTTGCGTTTGGAAGGTCTTTTATTTTTAGATGATTACAATTCATTATTGATTATGGAAAGCCGTAAAATACATTGCAAAATTTTCTGCATTTTTGATTAGTAATTTTCAATTAGAAAAAAATGCAATTCAAGAAAATTGATATACAGGATTTAGTTTCGTGTTAATAAAATAAAATAGTTATTATGGAAAAAATTTGCGATTTAATATTAGACTCAGAATTATTTAAAGATTATTTTTTAAATGATGAAGATCATTCGATAAATTATTTTCCAAAATTTAATTCAATAAATATAATTGTTGGAGCTAATAATTGCGGCAAAAGTAGATTTATGAGACAATTGATGTCGCTAAATTCATATAATGGAATTAATGATATATTGTTAACAAGGCAACTGATTCAAGAGTATAATTTATCTGTTGAAATTTTTAATAGAGACAAAATACAAACTTTCGTAGATAAGTATACTCGAAGGATGTCAGGGACAAATATAGTGGAGCAGAGAGCTGTTAAAATTCAAAATAATAGACTTGTTAAGTTGGAAGAGGGGGAATTAAAGAATGTTATTTCTGTAATAAATGGAAATAAAAAGAGACTTAATGAAATGGAAGGTTATCCCAATTTACAAGATGAGTTTTTGAAAAATTATTCTAAAATCGAGGGAACATTTAGGACAGAATTTAATCCTAAAAAATATTATATTCCAACTTTAAGAACAGCACATTCCTTATTTAATTTTGACTCAGATTTAAAAAAATATTCTAAGATTGAAGATGACGCCTATTTACATACTTATTTAAAGAATTATAAAATAAGTAATAGTGTTGAAATATTTACTGGCTTACATTTATATAGAGAAATTTTAAACGCAAGAAATTCAAAAAGAGAAACTAGAAATAAATTTGAAAAATTTCAAGATTTTGTCGGTGAGAATTTTTTTGATGGAAAAAAAATAGATATTGTAGCGGAATTTAAGAAGGAATATAATCTTGATGGAAAAAACGATAATGAAATAATAAGCGTTGATATTGAAGGTGAAATAGAATCGAGAGATCTCTGTGATTTGGGAGATGGAATTCAGGCATTAATAATTTTAATGTATAAGATTTTTATGGTAGAGGATAATTCATTCATTTTTATTGATGAACCAGAATTAAATCTTCATCCAGGAATGCAAAGATTATTTTTAGAGCAAATTACAAATAATAAGGATCTAAAAAAGAAAAATTTAACTTATGTTATAACAACTCATTCTAATCATTTTTTGGATTTGACAATTGAAAAGGAAAATGTGTCTATTTATTCATTTGCTCAAAAAAAATCAGATGTTGGGGAAACACAATTTGTAATTAAAAATGTGAACAGAGGTAATAACTGTTTGCTAAAAGAGTTAGGAGTAAATAACTCTTCAGTCTTTATGGCAAATTGTAGTATTTGGTTAGAGGGAATATCAGACCGTAATTATATAAAAGCATTTTTAAAATCATATTGTAATTATAAAAAAAAATCTTATCCAAAGGAAGATATAGATTTTGCGTTTTTTGAATATGCAGGCTCAAATATTGACCATTATATTTTTGATAATAAGGTTGAAAAAGAAGATGCAGATATTGTTTTGGAAGATATAAGAGCTTTAGCAATTAGTAATAGAATATTTCTTTTAGCGGATTCTGATGCATCTAAACAAAGCAGTAAAAAAGGAATTAGATTAAAAGAGTTAGAAGAAGCAAAAACAGATAACTTTGTTCCTAAAGTTGTTTGGAATATTAGAGAGGTTGAGAATCTTTTGACAAACGAAATGTGGAAGGAAATTCTAATTGAGCTTTGCAATAAAACATTGGTTAAATCAAATAAAACTGAGATTTTATTAAAAATTGATGAAGCGTTGTCAGAGGTTAAATATTCGGATTATGAAAAAAAATATGTTGGAGAATTTCTTGAAAAGATAAGAAATAAAATGGGGAGAATTTCTTCTACTTTTATTCTAAATCAATCTGCTTATGAGGTAAAATTAGATGGATCATTTGGTACGATAATTAATAAAAGAGAATTAAGCGAACTAGTTTTTAATGCTAATTTTTCATGGGAAACTTTATCTAAAAACAAAGAGATTGAAAAATTAACTATTGAAATTTATGAGTTTATAACTCAAAAATAAGATGCAAATCGTTACAAACAAAAAACGTTAAAAAGTGAGTTATTTCTTTCTTTTTAAAATAAAAATATATCTTTGTAATGTCAAAATACAATACAAGGAGAAATCCGAAACTTAGTAAATAAGTTAACATAACGAGCCCTCATTCACGTTGCTGGAGCTAGTGATAGCCCTAATTCCACTCCTTGTAGTGTTTTGACACAACCGAAGATGAGGGCTTCGTGCGTTTAAATATTTTCGAAAATGTCAAAAGAAAATCAAAAACCAACACATCGTGATGTAGTGCCATCCGTAATTAATTTCCTTACAGACGAATTGTTTGAGGGAGATTACAAAGAACAGCCCCTGTATTTGCAGGAAATCTTCGAGCTATTAATGCATACAGAGTTTGGCGACGATATCAATTTAAGGCAAAAAATACTGAGCTGTTTAAGAACCAGCCGAAATCTGGCAGAAACCTTATCGCCATTTTCAGAGAAACAGATTTATAAGGCTTGTAGTAGCAATCGTAAATTATCTCAATAAAAACTCAAATCCCGACAATGTCTATTTGTCGGGATTTTTGTTATAAAAAATATATTTTCAGTATGTTTTGTTAAATTAATCTAAAATATACTACATTTGTATCTGTAATTAATAATAGAAAAAAATACATATGAAATATTCATCAAGCCAATTTTTTGAACCTTTAGCGGGAAATTTTCCAGCTAATTGCTCAGGATGCGTATGTATTTTTATGAAATTATGATCTAGAATTTAGAGTCAAACTCATCATAGAATAGAAAAGCGTCCTTATTTTAGGACGCTTTTTTGTTTTAAAGCCTTTCGATTTCGCTTAAAAAGCACTTCGACTTCGCTCAGTGTGACAAAAGTGAACAAGAAAATGATAAAGAAAACAAACCAGAACTAAAAAAACTAAAAAAATATTTAACCAAAATGTTTAATGATTAATAAAAATAGAGAGATATAGTCTTGGAAAGTAATCTGATGAGTAACAGTCATTTGATACAAAAGTGAGATCTGCACCAGTTTGCGGACAGGAATTTCTTTGTCTTTATTTTGAGTTTAACTTACTGGTAATCAGAAAATTATTATTTAAAAATATTTGGAAATATGAATTTTTCCATCATATCTTTGCCGAACAAAATTGAAACAGATTGCAATAACAATAGCAATAACAATTACAATAAAACAACAATAGCAATACAACAACAATTAAAAAAATAAATAAAATGAGTTTTAAATTATACATACATAACCCAGGATTAGTAGCCGCGACTTCGTTTCGTGAATGCTTTTACATGTCGGTGCATCAATATAGGCAATAGGATAGTTATATCGTATTTGTTATAGAAGCACCTTTAATTGGGTGCTTTTTTTGTTTAAGGTGCAAAGGGACAGAGGTCCAAAGGAACAAAGGTTTAAAAAACTTAGTCTCTTAGCATCTTAGGGACTTAGAAGCTAAAAAATTAACAATAAAAATTTAAGGATGAATCAAGAAATAGGATTTGCGTCGGACCATAGTGGTCAAACAGATAAACTGGAAACAGGTGAACTGTCGTTTGCCTCAATTAAAAAGAAAGATTTGGAACTGATTAACCTATGGAAAGAGAAGGTGAGTTTTAAGGAAATTATATATATCATTTAGAGATTTTTCTCTGGTAAAGCAATGGTGCTTTTGAACTTTTGTGATATTGGATTTCTTAGAAAAGCCTTCGATTTCCTGAGATTCCCAAGAATTACAAAATCAAAATACCATGCAAAACAATACATTACAACAATATAAAAAAGCAATTAGAAAAAAATACGAAATAGAAAAAGAAGGCAAATACTTTGATTATTTGTACAAGCCTTCTCGTGGAAAACTTCGTGATTTGTGCTGGCTAATTTTCGAAAACAACCCAACAAAGGATGACTTGAACGTTTTCAGTAACCTATTGGGCTTAGATTTCGATCATAGTAAAAAGAATAAGTTTAAAGAGAAAAAAGATAAGTTCAGACCTATCGAAACTTTCTTCAAGGGAGAAACAGATCCGTCAAACATTGATGCTATAAACATGGCAGCTATTTTGGTAGATTTTGAGCCACGTCCTTTTAAAAAGTTTTACGAAATGTCTAAAACTGAAAAAATAGAACCAGTTAAACGGATTGAGAAAGCTAAAGCAGTTTTTGAAAAAAAGAAATCTGCTAAAAAGGAAAAGCATGAAAAGAAGTCTAAAAAAAGAAGTTTCTTTCTAGATTTTAAAAGCATGTTCTTCTAAAAACAAAAGATATTCGGTAGAGACGCACAGCAGTGCGTCTATCACCGAGTAATATAAATCTATCCGAGTTTAATTTTTTTATTTTCTACGCAGAATAATTGCGCAGTTCAATTTGAATATTTGCTCAAGAAATAAAACAAGTTCTTTATAAAATGAAATATATCAAAGTTTCGGCTTTGGCTAAAAATATCAAACAAGCCCAGTTGCGTGTTTCTGTATAGCACCATTGTAGAGAACTTTCCGCGAAAGCGTATTATGTTTTTCTATGCAGCTTGGTTTGGAGGTTTTGATGGTTTTCCAAAAAACTATCTCACGATCTATTTGTCATGGGTTCGATTCCCATCCGCAGTAATGTGGTAACTCAGTTGGTAGAGTAATAGAATGTTTATGCAGGTTCGAATCCTGCACCGAACGCGTTTTGGTTGGACGAATCCGGTAAGTCAACGGGTCTCAAAAACCTGTAACAGTAGAGACCATCACTCTTAAAAAGATGACCATTAGAAAAAACTGATTTGTCTTTGTCAGTGAAACTAAGATTTTAGAATCTGATGTTTCACACTCTGATAAAGCCAGTGCGAATAGAAACGTACTTTGAAAAGTTTGTTTTCTTTTTGATTTGATTGTTAAGAGAATTTGGGGATTCTCTCAGTAAAATAGAATCAGAAACAATTCAGGTAGACAAGTAACAAACTATTCGTCCGTTTTTCTTAGAGGAGAAAGGCAAAGAGTTTTTTTATTTAAAAGAGAATAGAATAAAGAAGAAATAGAAGTTTTATAGGTACTAGAATTTGGAACATGAAACTTTAAACAAATAAAACCAAACATAAACCATGATAAAAAGAATTAAAATCGAAACTTACCAAGTAGGCTTGGTGTTTGAAAATAGAAAATTAGAAAAAGTATTAAAAGAAGGATTGCACTGGATTTTTGGAAACAAAAACATTATGATTTACGATCTAAACGGATCTTTTCAGGCTCCTTTTGAGTTGGATATTTTATTGCAAAATGAAGTATTAGCATCTCTTTTGGAAGTTGTTGAGGTTGCCGATAACGAAATTGTATTACAATTCGTAAAAGGAAATTTCAAAGAAGTTTTAACACCAGGGAAATATGCTTTTTGGAAAGGAGTTGTAAAAAATGAATTCATTAAAGCAGATTTGTCTAAGATTGAAATCACAGAAAATATTCAAGTTAACTTATTGGAAAATCCTAAGATGAGATACTTTACAAGAAAATTCATTGTGGCAAGCAACGATAAAGCTTTGTTGTTTGTGAATGGCACTTTCGTGAAAGAATTGAAATCAGGGACGCATTATTTCTGGAATAATGCCATTACAATTGAAGTGAAAACTGTTGATGTAAGACAACAACAATTAGAAATTTCTGGTCAAGAACTGTTGACTAAAGATAAAGCAGGATTAAGAATCAATTTTTTTGTGAGATACCAAGTAGTTGATATCATGAAAGCTTTGACTGAAAATAAAGATTTTGAAAAACAATTGTATGTAGCAATGCAATTGGCTTTAAGAGCTTTTGTTGGAAGCTTGACTCTAGATGAATTATTAACTAAAAAAGATGCTATTGCCGAAGCTATTTTAGAAGAAGCAAAAACTAAAATCGAAGATTTAGGGTTGAAAATTTCAGATGCTGGAATTAGAGATGTAATTCTTCCAGGAGATATGAAAGAGATTATGAATCAGGTTTTGGTTGCTGAGAAAAAAGCGCAAGCCAACAGCATTATGAGAAGAGAAGAAACTGCTGCAACAAGAAGTTTGCTTAACACAGCAAAGCTGATGGAAGAAAACGAAATGTTATGGAAATTGAAAGAGATGGAGTACGTTGAGAAAATCGCAGATAAGATTGGTGAAATAACCATTTCTGGCGGCGGAAACGTAATTGGTCAATTAAAAGAAATCTTCGTGAAATAAAATCTCTCTCTATGAGAGAATTATTAAAAAATTAAAAAAATGAAAACAACAGATAAAATTATTATTATCGATTTAGAAGCCACATGTTGGCAAGGCGCAGTCCCGAGCGGACAGCAAAATGAAATTATTGAAATCGGATTGGCGGTTTTAGATACCGAAACCGGAGAAATTTCAAAGAACAAAGGAATTTTAGTCAAACCACAGCGTTCAAACGTCAGTCCGTTTTGTACTGAACTGACCACTATTACTCAGGATTTACTGGATAAAAACGGAGTGAGTTTTGAAGAAGCCGTTGATTTGTTAATTGACGAATACAATCCAGATTTGTACACTTGGGCGAGTTACGGCCAGTACGATCTAAATATGCTGAAAAAACAATGTAAATCGTTTGGTATTCAATATCCGATGGGAGAGGAGCATATCAATGTAAAAGAGCATTTTGCCGAAAAGTTTGGCTTGGTTAAACCAACCGGAATGAACGGCGCGCTTGCATTGCTGAATATTCCGCTAGAAGGAACACATCACCGCGGAATTGACGATGCTAAAAACATCGCTAAGATTTTGCATTGGTGTCTGAAAAACTAGAATGGTTTAAATCCACTCTCCAGCTGCATTATAGTCATCTGGAAGATAAGTGAGATATTGAACCATTCGCGGTTTTTCACCTTTATTTGGTGTCGCACAATGCGGAAGTGCCTGATGCCAAATAATAAAATCTCCCGCATCACCTACAATCGGTTTTGCTTTGAGTGTCTGCAACGCTTTTTCTCTCGGATCTTCATGAGGTTCTACTTCGTCCAACCACTGATCGATTTGGTTATGAAACCCAGGAACGCAATGAAAAGCACCATCATTTGGTCCGCAATCGGTTAAATACAGTAAACCTTGAAGGCCAAAAGTCAGAGGCTTTTTCAGACTCATATCCCAATGAAGCGGACTTCCTAGAAAATTAAAATTTTCTGTTTCAGGCGGATTAAAACTTACCTTATCAATCGTTTTGTAAATTTGAGTGGTTTTATAGAGCTGTTCATACGCTTTTTTTACTCTTGGAGAAAAACGGTTACGGTTTAAAGTTTCATGATCAGAAAAATTGAGCATAAGACCTTTTTGATTTTCGTGCCTTTTGTACCAGCTTTCTTTGTCATCAGGATTCATTTTGAGATATTCCCAAATAGCTTTTTGAGTGTCTTCGCAATCTTCTTTAGAAATGGCATTTTTGACTACAATATAGCCGTTTTGATTCCAGAATTCTAAATCGTGTTCAGACAGGACATTTTCAGTTAAATCTTCGGTTTCAGAAGCAGAATCTCGTTTTCTGTTATTAATCCAAATTTTAAAAGTTTCAAAATCGGGTTTTTCGAAATATAAGAACTGCAAAGTATCTTCCATGCCGATGCCCAATTGGTAAAGGGTTTTTATCTCGTTATCCCAGTTGGTATTGTTCGAATTGGAGTTTTCCTTTTTTACGGTGCGTTTCCACATTTGTTCTAGTACATTCCAAGGCATGGCTTTCAGTTTTAGAGAAAAGCTAAAATAAACGATTTATGGTTTAGTATTCAAAGTAAAAATACCTGTTTTATAAACTAAAAAAGCTGTCTTAATTTCTAAGACAGCTTTTCTTTTTGGTTTATGTTATTCTGATTTATTAATTGTTTCCGTAGATTTTTCCGTAAAGATCTTTATAAATTTCTTTAATAATTTTACGTTTTAGTTT
The DNA here is from genome assembly GCF_003254545.1 of Flavobacterium tistrianum. Taxonomy (GTDB): domain Bacteria; phylum Bacteroidota; class Bacteroidia; order Flavobacteriales; family Flavobacteriaceae; genus Flavobacterium; species Flavobacterium tistrianum. The sequence goes on along the minus strand of NZ_QJRH01000068.1, from coordinate 205,902 downwards.
TAAAGTAGGAGTAAGCTGTCCGCCATCAATAGACCAAACATCTGGAGTAAGCTCAAAACGTTTTACTTGTTCCCAGTGTCCAAATTTTTTGTTGATGCTTTCCACTTCTTCATCGATACGTTTAATTACATCTGGATTTGCACTGATTTCTGCATCAGAACTTCCTAAAGTAATTTTGTGGATTTTTGCCCATTCTTTTACAAATTCAAAGTTTGGCTGAATAAAAGCTCCTGGCATTTTTTCGCCTTCACCAATAACCATAATCTGCTCAATAAAACGAGATTGTTTCATGGCATTTTCGATCATTTGCGGAGCAATATATTTACCTCCAGAAGTTTTGAACATTTCTTTTTTACGATCTGTAATTTTTAAGAAACCTTCGCTGTCAATCTCTCCAATATCTCCGGTATGGAAATAATCATCTTGTAAAGCTTCTGCTGTTTTTTCAGGATCTTTGTAATAACCTAACATCACATTAGGACCTTTTATTAAAATTTCTCCGTCTTCGGCAATTTTAACTTCTACATTACGGATTGGTTTTCCAACAGTTCCAATTTTGAAACCTTTATTTCTTTGGTCGTTTACAGCAATTACTGGAGAAGTTTCAGTTAATCCGTAACCTTCCATAACCGGAATTTCTGCAGCAGCAAAAACTCTTGTCAAACGTGGCTGTAATGCGGCACTTCCAGAAACCATTAAATCTAAATTTCCGCCCAAACCTTCTTTCCATTTGCTGAAAATCAATTTACGGGCAATTTTTAATTGAAATTCATACCAAGCACCATTTGCTCCGTACGGTTCGTATCTTAAACCTAAATCAATAGCCCAGAAAAATAGTTTTTTCTTGATTCCTGTCAATTCTGCTCCTTTTGCATAGATTTTATCGTAAACTTTTTCTAAAAGTCTTGGCACAGCCGTAATTACAGTTGGACGAACTTCTTTTAAGTTATCGCTGATTTTATCAATAGATTCTCCAAAATAAACCGATACACCATAATATTGGTAGATGTACAAAATCATTCTTTCAAAAATATGGCAGATAGGCAAGAAGCTTAATGCTGTACTTTTTCCTGGATCAAACGGAATTCTTGGCGAACTGTCTAAAACATTCGACACAATATTTTTGTGCGAAAGCATAACTCCTTTTGGTCTTCCTGTTGTTCCAGAAGTATAAATAATAGTAGCTAAATCATCTGTATGAATGCTGTCTTTTCTAGCCTCAACTTCGCTTTGATTACTGTCATCTTCACCTAAAATCAATAAATCTGACCAATGTTTACAGCCATCAATTTCATTAAAAGAATAAACCTCTTTTAAAGAAGGTACGTTGGCTTTAATTGCATTTACTTTCTGTAAAACTTCTTCATCAGAAACAAAGCAATAAATACTGCCACTGTGGTTTAAAATATATTCGTAATCTTCTTCTGCAATAGTTGGATAAATTGGAACGTTCTGCGCAGCAGTCTGCAAAATACCAATGTCCATTATATTCCATTCAGTGCGGTTATTTGAGCTAATTAAAGCAATTTTATCATCTTTCTGAACGCCCATGCGCAATAATGCTCTTGAAATAGCATTTGCTTTTGCAATATATTCCTCGCTAGATGTTTTTTCCCAGACTCCATTTTTTTTGGTTGCGAGAGCAACTGGAAGGTTGTAAGTTTCTTGTTGATAATAGGGAAAATCAAAAAGGCGTGTGATTGAAACCATGTTTAATATATTGAATTATTATTGCAAATTAAATAAAAATCAGGTATGATTTTTAAATTTATAAAATTTAATCGGAAAATTTACGGGTACCATTAAAATTCAACGAAAACGTTTTCTTTTTGGTAGAAAATGAGGGTAAAATTGAATAAATATTTAATAAGAGGACTGTTTTCTGAACTTTACTGAACGTTGTAATCTACATATTCTTTCACTCTTTCGCCCATTAAAAACATTTTTTTCTTGGCAAAATGAATAGAAAATTGAGAATAATACCATTCTTCGCTATCATTTGGTCTGTACCAGAAAGTGTAAGAAGCGCTGTTAAATCCTTCTTTGAATACTGGAACACCTTCTTCATTGCATTCTATTCCCCAATTGATTTTTTGTTTGCTCAAATCTTCAGCCTGAATAAAACCTGTTCCATCAGGATTTAAAACCGTAATAGGCTGTTTTTGATTTAAAGGCGCATAAGTTCCAGGAACCGGATATCCGATTGTTGTGGTAATATAACGTTGTTTTGAATTGTAGGTAATCGGATCTACGTGAACTTGCGAATGTGATGGCGTAACAGCAAAGAATAAGCTGAAAACAAAAAGTAATTTTAAAAATTTCATTCTATGTAGGTTTAAGTGTTTTTGGGCCGAAAAAATCGAGTGGCTGATTTTTTGCTGGGCGAATATAATCCAATTTTTTTATAGAATGGAAGCTTAAAAATACAAGAATGAAATTTTTATGATTTATTTATTTTAGGTAAGTTTTTACTCAGTAGAAAACTGATTTTCGAGTAATTTTTCTTTAAAGTCAGATCTGAAAGTGTAGGCAAAAGTTACCATCAATGCACGTGTGTCTGATTTGTTGGTTCGGTGATTGCTAAACAAAAGGGTATTGTTTTTATAACCACTTTCTAGAGTATTAAACATATCAGTTACAACCAAACCTAATCGAGCATTTCCTTTTCCTAATTTCTGTTGAAATCCCATATCAACATTATAAATCGGAATTCTTTTTCCTTGCGGAGTTGCAACAGCCGAATTATAATTTCCAATTATTTGAAGTTTTCCGCCTTTCCACGGAACAAAGTTATTGATCACTTTTCCGTACCAGCTGAAAGCGCTGTTTACAATGTCTTGTGCTTGTGGTAAATTGTCTGCATTGATGTTTTGCTGAAAAGCTGTCAAACTAATATTAGCGTCATAAAAGCCAACTGGTTTAAGGGTAAAAATGGTTTCTAAACCATACGTGATAGTACTTCCAATGTTTTGTGGCTGAAGTAAAACCACTCCATTATCTAAAAGCTGTGCATATTGCCTAATTGCATCAGTTGCATTTCTGTAAAAGGCATTGGTTGAAAAGGAATAATTTTTCCAGTTTTTGTTATAGCTCATTTCTGCAATATGAATGATTTCTGGTTTTAAATACGGATTTCCTCCATGCGGATTTAGTGCATCTGTAATATCAATAAACGGATTTAAATCATCGAGATCAGGACGATTAATTCGTTTGCTATATCCTAATTTGATAAATTCATCAGGTTTTAAATTTAATTGCAAGGAAGCCGACGGAAAGAGTTTCAGGTAATTATTGCTGAATCGGTCACTATTATTTTGCGTTGCTCCAGTATTAGAAACATTTTCTGCGCGTAAACCTAAATTATATTTCCATTTTGGATTTTCGCTTTCGCCAATATAAGAATTCATCAGACCATAAACGGCATTTATCTGTTCGTTAAATTTAAAAGTATTACTCGCTAACGGATTTACGACATATTCGCCATTGATCATATCAGCGCTTTCAAAATCTGAATTAAAAAACCTGAAAGTTCCTTTGTAACCCGTTTCTATAATTGATTTTTCAGAAATTGGAAAAGTATAATTTACAATTGCATTAGAAATATTTTGGTTTTCGTAATTGTGCGTTCGTTGTAATTTAGCTTCACCAATTTGCTGTTGATACTCATCATAATTATAAGTATCAATATCGGTATTTTCTCTGTGTTTCCCGAAAGAAGAAGTAATTGAGGTATTTAAACTTTTTCGGTCATCATCGAATTTATGATCATAAGTAAAAGCAAGTTCACCAACTTTTGAACGTTCCAGTTCTAAAGAATGTCTTCTGTTGCTAGAGAAAAATGCATTAGTGCTTGTATTTACTTGTGTGTATAAAGTTTCATCATTGTCTTGAGTTTCAATATTTCCCAATGCTTCAAATGAAAAGCTGTTTTTTTCATTTGGAGAAAAATCGATATTTAATTTCAAATTCTGAAGGCCCTCAGTTCGTTCATCATTTCTATTTTGATGAATATAGTGCTCGTCATTAATAAAATAATTGGTTCGGTCAGCATTTATTTTTTTTGTTCTTCCGGCAAAACGATTGTCATATCCTAAACCAAAATTCCATTTTTCTGTTTTATGGTTAAAAAGAACAGAACTATTAATTCTTCCTTTTGCTCCAAAACCTGCACCTAAAGCTACAGCGCCATTTGTACCGCTGAGGTTGTTCTTTTTAAGCTTTATATTAATAATGCCGCTTTCTGCATTTGCATCGTATTTTGCCGTCGGACTTGTAATGATTTCAATGCTTTCGATACTGCTCGCTGCAATCTGATCCATGTTGGTAATGGCAGAATTTTTTCCGTTTATCAGAATCAGTGGCGATTTTCCCCTTAACGTGATACCGCCTTCGGCATCAACGGCAACAGTGGGAATGCTTTTTAGCATATCTGTAGCGGTTCCGCCTGTTTGTGAAATATTCGAAACAGCATTAAAAACAAATCCTTCATTTGTTTTTTGAATCTGTTTTTTCTGTGATTTTACAACAACGTCATTCAATAAATTAGTGTCGTTTTGTAGTTTGATTGTTCCAATAGAAATTGGACTCTCAGAAACTTTTACTTTTTGGGAAATAGTCTTAAAGCCTATTAATTTAAATTGAAGCTGATAATCTCCAGGAACAATATTTTCTAAAGAGAAATTTCCAGAAACATCTGTTACAGCATAATTGGCAACTTTAGTAGAATCGTTGACGCTTTTTAAAACGACATCAACAAATTCAACAGGCAGTTTTCCATCAGAAACATTTCCTTTTATCGAAGGGTTTGTTTGGCCAAAAGAAAATTGGCTCATTAAAAATAAGAGAATAAGGGCGGATAATTTTTGCAACATTTTTTTCATGAGACAAAGATATTTATCCGAATGTTTGTGCTTGCTTAAGCTGTCTTAAGATACCATTAAATTAATCTTAGAATAGTTTTAAATAGTTTTTTTTTGCTATCAATTAAATTAGTTTTCAATGATTTTGAGTTTTCCTGCAAGGTTTTCAAAACCTTGTAGGTCTTCTATATAAAGAATTTGAATTATACACCTACAAGGTTTTGAAAACCTTGCAGGAGTTTTAAACAAAAAACGCCCGATAAATTCGGGCGCTTTAGTAAAAATATATTTTTAGTTTTTCTCAATCCATTTTCTGGCATTCACAAAAGCTTCGTGCCAAGGCGTAACCTCGTCATTTCTATCTTTTGGATAATGCGCCCAGTTCCATTGGAAAGTAGAACGCTCAATGTGAGGCATCATAACCAAATGTCTTCCTGTTTTATCACACATCATCGCTGTGTTGTAATCAGAGCCGTTAGGGTTTGCAGGATAACCTTCGTAAGCATATTTAGAAACAATGTTGTATTGATCTTCTGCATAAGGTAATTTGAATTTACCTTCTCCGTGAGAAACCCAAACTCCTAAAGTGCTTCCAGCCAAAGTAGATAACATCACAGAGTTGTTTTCTTGAACAGTTACAGAAGTAAAGATACTTTCGTGTTTCTGACTTTCGTTATGAAGCATTTTTCCGTGAACTTCGTGCTCTGGATTAATTACTTCCAATTCCATAAACAATTGGCAACCGTTACAGATTCCAACAGATAATGTATCTTCTCTTTTGAAGAAATTATCCAAAGCAGTTTTTGCTTTTTCGTTGTATAAGAAAGCTCCAGCCCAACCTTTAGCAGAACCTAAAACGTCAGAGTTAGAAAATCCTCCAACAGCTCCAATAAACTGAATATCTTCAAGAGTTTCACGACCAGAAATTAAATCCGTCATGTGAACGTCTTTTACGTCAAAACCAGCTAAGTACATAGCATTTGCCATTTCACGCTCAGAGTTACTTCCTTTTTCGCGGATAATAGCTGCTTTTGGTCTTGGCTTAGAATTGTCGATTTCTGGTTTCTTTCCTGTAAAATGCGCAGGGAAAGTATAATTTAAAACCTGATTTTTATAATTTTCAAAACGTGCTTGAGCTCTTCCGTTTTTAGATTGTTTTTGATCTAATAAATAAGAAGTTTCAAACCAAACGTCTCTGTACTCCGCAATATCCAAATTATAAATTCCAAATTCCAAACTTGGTTTGCTTTGAACTGTACCTAATTTGAAGAATTCAATATTCTTGGCATTTAATTTAGCTTCAACAGCTGCATCCGATTTAGCTTGGAATACGATTCCGATGTTTTCTGCGAAAAGGATTTTCAATAAGTCTTTTTCTGCGAAAGCATTGAAATCAATTTTAGCTCCCAAATTCACATCAGCAAAACACAATTCTAATAAAGTTGTGATTAAACCACCGCTTCCGATATCGTGACCCGCTAAGATTTGGTTTTCACCGATTAATTCCTGAATCGTATTAAATGCGTTTTTGAAGAAAGAAGCGTCTTTAATTGTAGAAGTTTCGTTCCCAATTGTATTTCTGATTTGTGCAAAAGACGAACCTCCTAATTTGAAATCGTCTTGTGACAAATTGATATAATAGATTGAATCTCCGTTTCTTTGCAAAACAGGTTCAACTACTTTTCTAATATCTGTACAGTTTCCAGCCGCTGAAATAATAACCGTTCCAGGAGCGATTACTTCGTCGTTTGGATATTTTTGCTTCATTGAAAGTGAATCTTTTCCTGTTGGAATGTTGATTCCCAATTCAATTGCAAAATCTGAACATCCTTGTACAGCTTCGTATAAACGAGCGTCTTCACCTTCGTTTTTACAAGCCCACATCCAGTTTGCAGATAATGAAATTCCTTTTAACTGATCTTTAATTGGCGCCCAAATAATGTTTGATAACGATTCTGCAATCGCATTTCTAGATCCCGCAACCGGATCGATCAAAGCAGCAATAGGAGCGTGACCAATAGAAGTTGCAATTCCTTCTTTACCTAAATAATCAAGAGCCATAACTCCAACATTATTCAATGGCAATTGTAACGGACCAGCATTTTGTTGTTTCGCCACTTTTCCTCCAACACAACGGTCAACTTTGTTTGTTAACCAGTCTTTTGAAGCAACAGCCTCTAAACGTAAAACGTCTTTTAAATAGCTTTCGAAATCTGCAGCGTTGTAAGCAACTTTAGCATATTTTCTGTCAACAGTATTGTCAGTCATAACCGTTTTTGGAGAACTTCCGAAGAAATCTTCTAAAGCATAATCCATCGGTTTTGAACCGTTAGTTTTTGATTGGAAAGTAAAACGGTGATCTCCCGTAACGTCTCCAACCTGATACATTGGGGAACGCTCTCTGTCGGCAATTCTTTGTAATGTATCAATATCTTTTTGACCAATAACCAATCCCATTCTTTCTTGAGATTCGTTACCGATAATTTCTTTTGCAGAAAGTGTTGGGTCTCCAACTGGCAATTTATCTAAATCGATCAAACCTCCAGTTTCTTCAACCAATTCAGAAAGACAGTTTAAGTGTCCTCCAGCTCCGTGATCGTGAATCGAAACAATTGGATTATTGTCGCTTTCTACTAAACCACGAATCGCGTTTGCAGCACGTTTTTGCATTTCAGGATTTGAACGCTGAATGGCATTTAATTCAATTCCTGAACCGAAAGCTCCTGTATCTGCAGACGAAACCGCAGCACCACCCATTCCAATTCTATAATTTTCTCCTCCAAGAATTACGATTTTATCGCCTTCTTTTGGTTTGTGTTTGATAGATTGATCCAATTTTCCGTAACCAATTCCACCTGCTTGCATGATTACTTTATCATAACCAATTTTTCTGTTTTCTTCTTCGTGCTCGAAAGTTAAAACAGAACCTGTAATAAGCGGCTGACCAAATTTATTTCCGAAATCAGAAGCTCCGTTTGAAGCTTTTATCAAAATATCCATTGGCGTTTGGTACAACCATTTTCTTTCTTCAACAGCATTTTCCCATTTTCTGTCTTCTTTCAAACGAGAGTAAGAAGTCATGTAAACAGCAGTTCCAGCTAATGGCAACGATCCTTGACCTCCAGCTAAACGGTCACGAATTTCTCCTCCAGAACCTGTTGCAGCTCCGTTGAAAGGCTCAACTGTAGTTGGGAAATTGTGTGTTTCTGCTTTTAATGAGATTACAGAATCAAATTCTTTTATTTCGTAAAAATCAGGTTTGTCAGCCGATTTTGGTGCAAATTGCTGGACTTTTGGTCCTTTTACAAAAGCAACGTTGTCTTTGTAAGCAGACACAATATCATTAGGATTTTCCTGAGATGTTTTTTTGATTAATTTAAAAAGAGACGTTTCTTTTTCTTCTCCGTCGATCACAAATGTTCCGTTGAAGATTTTGTGACGGCAGTGCTCTGAGTTTGCTTGAGAGAAAGCGAAAATCTCAGAATCAGTTAATTTTCTTCCTAGTTTAGTCGAAAGATTGTTTAAGTAATCAACTTCTTCTTCGCTTAAAGCTAAACCTTCCACTTTGTTGTAAGCAGCAATATCATCAATTTCCAGAATTGGTTCTGGCTGAATGTTGATAGTGAAGATTTCTTGATCTAATTCATTGAATTTTTGAGAAAGCATTGGGTCAAAATCAGTAAAATCTTCCGTTGCAGGATGAAATTCCTCGATTCTGATAATGCCAGAAATTCCCATGTTTTGAGTAATTTCTACAGCATTTGTACTCCAAGGTGTAATCATGGTTGCGCGTGGTCCAACAAAAAAACCTGGTAATGCAGATTTCTCGATCTTATTCGCGTCGGCAAAAAGCCAGTTTAATTTTGAAATGTCTTGAGCTGAAATTTCGTTTTGCGTTTGTACGGCAAAAACAGTTTTGCTTTGGTTTTCAAAGAAATGGATCATTTGTGTAGTTTGTTGTATTGAGCTGCAAATTTAATGTAAATAAATAGTAAGCGCAAATTTGAAAACCATCTCTTTTCAAAAAAAATGAAATTGCTTTTTTCTTGCATTTTTTCTACCAAAAAGACGCAATATCAAGAGGTTTCGGTCTTTCGCGAAATTTAATGTTTTAGTAAAATTTCTTTTTTGATATGTTCTGTAATATTAAACTTTTAGAAAGGAAAAAATCAAAAATAAAACGGCATAATTTCGATGCTTACACTTCAGCAGATTTGCAAAATTTACGAAATGCAGAAAGTGATAAAAAATACGTTTCTAAAGAAAAATCTTTCAGCCTTTATAAAAAAAGCGGCAATTTGCCGCTTTTTTAGTTGTTGAAAATCTAATTTTTAATTAATAATAACCTTTTTAAAAGCTGTTTTTTCTCCTTTTATAATTTTAATAATATAGATTCCTGTTGGAAGATTATGTACCAAAACTTCTGGAGAAATTGTGTTTTGTTTTTCGAAAACTTTCTGTCCAGAGAATGAGAAAATTTCAACAGAATAAGGACTATTTACAATACCTGGCTGAATATTGAAATTTCCATTAGACGGATTTGGGTAAATTGCAATTTCGTCAGCAATAACTTCTTCTTCGATTTCAGGAGTCTGAACCATTTTACTCGCTAAGTTGTTGCAAGTATCTTGAGAATATGAATCCCACTGCGCACTTAAATTGAATGTGGTACTTGGAGAAGTTACAGTCGATTTTCTTCTTAAAGTAACATCTATGGCAAAATTGGCTGTTCCGCCATTGAAAGTTCCAATGATATCAATTAAAATGCCATTTTTAAATAAACCTACAGCATCATTTCCGTTAAAAGTAAGTTCGGTTGCTGTTGTTGAAATATTGGCCGCGCTTGTAGAGAAGCAGCTTGATGACATGGAGCTGTTTACAATTACAAATTTGCTACCAGTTGTTAACGTACCGCTTAAAGCTAATCCTGTGCTCCAAGAACCTGCGCCATTTGTTTGTTTTTTGATTGTATAGGCAGACAAATTAACAGAAGCTCCAGTATTGTTTGCAATTTCTAAAGCTTTGTTGTTTCCAGAACCTTCAATATATTCAGAGAAAAGCAAATCGGTTGCAGTTCCTGTTCCGCTACTATTGGTTGTGACTGAAATGGTATTGCTTGATGCAGAAACATTTCCAGCTGCATCTGTTGCTTTTACATAAATAGAATAAGCTGTTGAAGCTGTCAAACCAGTAATTGTTGCAGTTGTAGTGGAAACAGTTGTTTTTAAAACACTATTTGCATAAACATCATAACCTGTAACAGCAACATTATCGGTAGAAGCTGTCCATGAAAGCGCAATTGAAGTTGCTGTTGTAGATGTCGAAGCCAAACTTGCAGGAGCAGTAGGTGCCTGAGTATCTCCAGAAGATGTTCCGCCCCAAATTTGATTTACATATTCTGGATGATCAATAAACGGATTTCTATTGTTTTGGCGTGCGTAAACGGCATTGTTTCTAGCAATTTCTCTTGCACTCACAGGATCTTGCGCGTGCCAAGCCAAAAGCATATTCAAGAAAGCTGTTGTAAAAACTTGGTTGCTTGTGCCATTAAACATGGCATAAGAATAACCTGCAACGGTGTTTTCGTATCTTGTCGCAAAGTAGAAATACATTCTAGCAATATCACCTTTAAAATCATTTATCGGTTCGAAAACAGTTCCTGAATATCCAGAAACGGCGCTCGATCCTAATTTGCTCCCGTTTTGAGAAGTGTAGGTTGCAGAACTTACATTTCCGTGCGGATAATTGGAACGCATTCCGTTTACTTTACCATCAGTTGGAGTAATAAAATGAGCATCGGCAACCATTGGCGACTGCTCATTAAAAACAGATTGCGGAATAATGTGTTCTCTGTTATAGCAATCGCCTTCAACAGAATAATTTCCACAGCGTTGTGTGCTTCCTGTACTATAATTGTAAGGGTCTGTTCCAGAAGGATTTTCAGAATACATGTCTAAAACAGTTCCATCATTTTCGTAGAAATTATCAACGTCAGAAGTTTGGTAAGTGGTGTACAAACCTGCGTAACCATTATCGGTATGTCCTTTAATAATGTTGTACAATTGAGTTTTTAAAGTGTAGCCCGTTCCAGTTGCAGTGCTGTAATATCCAGAAGGAATTTGAGCAAAACCAATTGCAGTAAACATCAATAACCATAAAAAGTAGTTTTTTTTCATAAGTGAAGTTTTTAAGATTTGGTTTGGAATTGAATTTTAAACTTTTTAAATGTTTGAATTTTAGAAAGTTAAAAATGTATTGTAACAAATCTACTACTTTTATGAAAGCAATACGTTAAGTGATGTTTAATTTTGGATATATTTTCTTACGAGCTAAATAATTAGGTTTTTTAATCTCGCAAAGGACGCAAAGTCGCTAAGTTTTTCTACTTAAAAGATTAAACTTGGCGACTTTGAGTCTTTGCGAGCAAAAATCATTTTGAGCTTAAAAAAATACTTACTTTGGAAAATCCTGACTCTGATAAGCCCCCACATCTGGCGGAGAAGTTCTTGTAATTCCTAAAATATCTATTGGAATGATATACGCTTGATTTCCTTTCGCGAAAGCGGCAGAAGTTTTATCGATATTAAATTTATTCTGAGAAACATTATAAAATTTCGGATTTTCATTTAGAATAATATTCGTATAATGTTCTGTATCAGTTTTAAATTGATAATTAGAATCTTTAGTTGAACTGCTAAATTTTAGTAGACAATTGTTTAATTGGTAAACAAATGGCGCGCTTGTATTTTTATCTAAATTAAATTCGTTTGTAGCCGAACCATAAATAATGCAATTATTAAAAGTTGCCTGAATAAGCGGATTCGTTTCTGGAGTTGCCCCTGCCAATGAATTGCTTAAGTTGACAGCAAATTGAGAAGGTGTTGACCAGTTATTGTTGAAAGTGCAATGCGTGAATTTATAGTTTCCGCCATAAACGCAAGACAAACTCGATAATCCAGCATAATTAATCACAATATTTTCTCCATTAATTTGAGCGTTTTGAGCTAAAATTCCATACTCAGCACAATTGTAAATCTGTGAATTTTTAATTTCAATTGTATTTGAAGGACTTCTAAAATCTAAACCAATAACAGCATTTTTTAAAGTCAAATGATTGATAGCATGTTTGGCGCTCCCTTTTTCAAAAATAACCGATTTCCATTGTCCTGGAATATCAGAATAAAGAGATTCCAAACGATCGCCTTCAAAAATCACTTCGTTTTCAAGTTTATCAGTTGTAGAACTTGTTCCGTTAATTTCTAGAGAAGCCTTATTTCCAACATATAATCCAGAATTGGCGTGAAAATGGACTCTTGCGCCAGCTTCAAAAGTTACGGTTTTATTTTCAGGAACTCCCGCGTAGCCATAAATTACGTATGGTTTTTTATTTGTAAAAAGAAGTTCATTTCCGTTTGTCGGATCATTTTCACTTAAATAAAATCCATCAACATCTTTGCCGTCTATTTTAATTTTTTCTTTGGTTCCATCAGGATTTTGGTTGGGATATAAGAAAACCGCATCTTGAATTAAAGTAACCAAGGCAACTTCTTGCAGATTGGCTCCGCTGTCAAATTGGATTTCATCGGTATATAAAAAATCTGTTGGATTGGCATCTGTAATGTCTGCTGTAGTTTCTATAAATATGTACAAACTGTCTTTGGCTAAAAGCGTAACATCTTTAAAAATCTTTCCGTTGTTGCCACTCATTCCGTCAACAGTCATTCTATATTTAGAATTCAAGCCTTTTTTAAATTGCACAATTGGAATCGAAATATCATTTTTACTTCGGTTGTATACTTTTAATTGGTAAGTGCTTGAGCCAATATTTTTAAAAACAGTATCCAAATAAACTGTGTCTTTTGAGAACTTTAAATCTCCAGAACTGGCAACAGTATCAAAATCAGTTCGGCAAGAGCTGAATGTTAGAATTAAACCCAGAACAAAGATTGTAAAGTATTGACGCATTGTTGTTTTTCTTTTTTTGCCACAGATTAAAAGGATTAAAAAGATTTTTTTTGCTACGAATTCACGAATTATTTATTTTTTAAATTAGAAAAATTCGTGAATTCGTGGCGGAAAAATTCAGCACGAAGTATTTTAAAATCCCTTTAATCTGTGTAATCAGTGGCAGAAAAATCAGCCAAAGATTGATTTTGATTGTTTTTGTAAAAATAACAAAAAACCTACAGGTTTGAAGTTGATATTTAAATTTTAGAATCTGATTTTAGATTTATGTCTTATCTTTCTTTAATTTTACGTTTTTAAAGTTTATTTTAATGAATTATACAAAAGAACAGATTTTAGCGCGCTGTAATGAGTTTTCTAAAAACACATTAATGGAAACGCTGAAAATTGAATATATCGACGCCGGAGAAGATTTTTTAACTGCAAAAATGCCTGTAAATCCAAGTGTTCACCAACCAATGGGATTGCTTCACGGCGGAGCTTCTGTAGCATTGGCAGAAAGCGTAGGAAGTGCAGCTTCTTTCTTCTTTATCAATCCGAAAGAGCAGGAGGTAAGAGGAATTGAAATCTCGGCAAATCATCTAAAAAGTATTCGTGAAGGTTACGTTTTCGGAACAGCCAGAATTATTCACAAAGGAAGAAGTCTTCATCTTTGGGAAATTAAAATTACCGATGAAGAAGGAAACTTAGTTTCGCTTTGTAAATTGACGAATATGGTTTTGGATAGAAAGAAAAGTGAATAAATTATGAATTCATTTTTCTTAAAAATTAAAAATCATAAAGAACAGAATTTACCTTTTGTGCTTTATTTAAAACCCAATACAGAAAATTACGTTGGGATTTTACAGCAAAATAATAATTTAAATACGGTTTCTGATTACAGCGAAAAAGGATTTGTTTTTGCTTCTTTTGATGAAAGACAATTGATCCTGATTCCAGAAAATGAATCTGAAATTATTACTGCTGAAAAAGAAATGACTTCATTTGAACCAATTGAAATTGATGATTTAAGTTTTGATCCTGAAGCTAAATTTCAATATGAATATTTAGTGGCTCAGGGAATTCAGGCCATAAAAAACGAAGAATTCAAAAAAGTAGTTTTATCGCGAAGCGAAGAAGTGCCTTTGGCTGAATTTGATTTTATTGAAACTTTTCAGCATTTGGTTCAATTATATCCAGCGACATTCTGTTATTGCTTTTTTCATCCGAAAATAGGACTTTGGATGGGAGCAACGCCTGAAAAACTTTTAAAGGCAAACGGAAATGTTTTTGAAACCATGGCTCTGGCAGGAACACAAAAAGATAATCAGGAAACTGAAATTGTTTGGCAGCAGAAAGAAAAAGACGAACAGCAATTTGTGACCGATTTTATTGTGAAACGCCTTCGCGAATTTACCGCTTCGGTTGTAGTTTCTGAACCTTATAGCTTAAAAGCAGGGTCAATCTGGCATATTAAAACGGATATTTCTGGAGTTTTAAAAGATAATTCAACTTTAGAAGAAGTAATTGATACTTTGCATCCAACTCCAGCTGTTTGCGGACTTTCTAAAAAGAAATCGAAAGCATTTATTTTGGAAAACGAAAATTACGACAGAACTTTCTATACAGGTTTCTTAGGCGAATTAAACAGCACTTTTGCAGGAAATAATGCAAGTTCTGATTTATTTGTAAATTTACGATGCATGCAGATTCAGGAAGATAAAGCCATTCTGTACATGGGATGCGGAATCACAAAAGAAAGTATTCCTGAAAAAGAATGGGAAGAAAGCGTCAATAAATCGATGACGATGAAAAGAGTCTTGAGAGTTATGAGTTATGAGTTATGAGTTATTAGTTATGAGTTTTCAGTCGCAGTCGCAGTTTGCAGTTACTGAGACTGCGACTAAACTTGAAACCTGAAACCTGAAACAAAACAAACAAAAAAATCAAAAATCAATTTTAATTTATCAGAATTGTTATTGAAATTGATTTTTGGCATTGATATTAAAAATTATGAAACTAGACATATTAGCCTTTGGTGCACATCCAGACGACGTAGAATTAGGTTGCGCTGGAACCATTTTAAAAGAAGTATCGCTTGGTAAAAAAGTAGGTATTGTAGATTTAACGCGTGGTGAGTTAGGAACTCGCGGAACTGCAGAAATTAGAGATCAGGAAGCAAAAGATGCTGCGAAGATTTTAGGAGTTCTTGTGCGTGAAAATTTAGCCATGCGCGATGGATTTTTCGTTAACGATGAAAAGCATCAATTAGAAGTCATTAAAATGATTCGCAAGTATAAACCTGAAATTGTATTATGTAATGCAGTTGACGATCGCCATATCGATCACGGAAAAGGAAGCAAACTGGTTTCTGATGCTTCCTTTTTATCTGGTTTGATGAAAATCAAAACTTCGATAGATGAAGTGCCACAAGAAGCGTGGAGACCAAAAGTGGTTTACCATTATATTCAGTGGAAAAATATTACTCCAGACTTCGTTGTGGATATTACAGGATTCGAAGAAAAGAAAGTGGAAGCGATTATGGCTTATAAAACCCAATTTTATGATCCAAATTCAAATGAACCTGCAACGCCAATAACGAGTAAAAACTTTTTTGAAAGCTTAAATTATCGTGCAAAAGACTTAGGAAGACTAGTTGGTAAAGATTTTGCCGAAGGTTTTACAGTTGAAAGATGTTTGGCAGTCAATAGCTTAGAAAATTTGATGTAATTTTTATGAAAATTTTTCATTTTTTTCTTTGTAGAACTCAACCTTTGTTCTATATTTGCACTCGCTAAGCAGAAAAATGGTGGTTGTAGCTCAGCTGGTTAGAGTAGCGGTTTGTGGTGCCGCGGGTCGCCGGTTCGAACCCGGTCAGCCACCCAGATTTAAAGCCTTGAAGAAATTCAAGGCTTTTTTTGTGCGTTTAATTTTGTGAACCATATAAGTTATATAAGATCATTTTAGAGTAAGACTGGAAATTATTAAGTTTAAAAAGAGGAGGCTTTAATTTTTTTAGAATCTAAAATTTTGATAGATTTTTAATTCCAAAATCCAAATTTCGAATTTTAAATATAGCCCGTGGTTTCAACCACGGGAACGTTCGCATATGTAAGGGCATGGATTGCGCAATCGTTGTGTTCCAGCGGTTGACCGCTGTTTATGTTTTTTTGTATGGCGCTGAAAAAATTAAATTTATATAAGATCATTTTAGAGTAAGACTGAAAATTGCGATCTCCAAAAAGAGAGGACTTCAAAATTTTTTAATATCTAAAATTTCGATCGATTTTTAACTCCAAAATCCAAATTTCGAATATAGCCTGTGGTTTCAACCACGGGAACGTTCGCATATGCAATGGCACGGATTGTGCAATCGTTGCGTTCCAGCGGTTGAAACCGCTGGCTATGTTTTAAATATTGAGAGGTAATTGAAAAGAATGAGATTTCTTATCCCTAAACATAATTAGAGTTTAGAATTTTTAAAATATTGGAAATTAAAAAAGCCCAACTGTATAGTTGGGCTTTTCTGGTGGTTATTATATTTTGGTTTATGTATTATCGAATTTCTTCAAATGTAGTTCCTTGTTTAATGTCGCCAGTTTTAAAACCTTTTTTAAACCAATACATTCTTTGTTCTGAAGTTCCATGGGTAAAAGAATCTGGAACTACATGTCCTTGCATTTTACTCTGGATGGCATCGTCTCCAACAGCATTTGCAGCACTTAATGCTTCTTCGATGTCTCCAGTATCTAAATTTTCCTGATTGTAATGTGCCCAAACGCCAGCGTAGAAGTCAGCTTGTAATTCTAGAGCAACAGATAATTTATTAGCTTCGGCTTCACTTTTTCCTTGCTGTTCCTGACGCATTTTTGCAGACGTACCAAGCAAAGTTTGTATGTGATGGCCAATTTCATGCGCTATAACGTAGGCAATGGCAAAATCACCGTCTTTTGCACCAAATTTACTTTTTAGCTCTTCAAAGAAACCTAAGTCCATATATACTTTTCTATCTCCTGGACAATAAAAAGGGCCGGAAGCCGATGATGCACCTCCGCAGGCCGTTTGTACAGATCCTTTAAAAAGTACTAGTTTGGGTTTTTCGTAGGTCATGCCATTTTCAGTAAAAATTTTACTCCAAATGTCTTCATTATCTGCCAAAACAACTCTAACAAAATTTCCCATTTCTTCATCTTCCTTGCTTAAAGGAGCTGCAGCTTCTGTCTGCTGACCTTGACCGCCTTGCATTTGTTCAAGAATTGGTGCTATCTGTTGGCCAGTTTCACCGCCAAAAACATTCAGAAGCAAAACAATGATTCCGATAACTCCACCGCCAATTATTGCTTTACCTCCGCCGGAAATTGATCTTCTGTCTTCGACGTTATCACTTTGTCTTCTGCCTTGCCATTTCATATTGAATTGTTTTTTTATTTTTTGATTGAAACGTTGTACGAATTTATAGATTTTTTATGATAAATTTTACAATTGAAACGTTTATGTTTAGTTTTCAGTTTCGACAAATGGTCTGTGAATAAAACTAAAAATTATCCCAGCCATTTAATTAAAGCTTCTTCAACACTTCCTTTCATAATTGGTTTAGAAATATAATCGTCCATTCCAGCAGAAATGCATTTGTTGCGTTCTTCTTTTTCTGCGCCAGCAGTAACTGCTATTATTGGAATATCGCGTCCTTTTTTAGTATTTCTAATGGCTTTGGCTGTTTCATAACCATTCATAATCGGCATCTGAATATCCATAAAAATGATGGTCGGGTTAATTTTTTCAAATTGCTGAATGGCTTCGTATCCATTTTCACATTCGAAAATAAAAGCGTTATTATACAGATTTTTTATAATCGTCTTAAGAAGAAGCATGTTTACTTTGTTGTCTTCGACGATTAAAAAAGTAATATTGTTGCCATTTGTCTCGATTTCGTCAGAATCCAGATCGATGTTTAAGCTTTTGAGCTCGGCGTTGTATTTGTCATTAATGCTTTGGTTGCTTGTTTTTAAATTCAAGTCAAAGAAAAAAGTGCTTCCTTCATCAATTTTGCTTTCTAGCTGTAAACGGCTTTCCATTAAAGCAAGCAACTGATTGGATATGGTTAAACCGAGTCCAGTTCCTCCAAATTTTCGAGTAGTAGAACTGTCTTCCTGCGAAAAGGCTCTGAAAATTTTCTTCTGGTTTTTTTCTAAAATGCCAATTCCTGTATCGATTACAGCAAAGCGGATCACGAAATTATTGTGCTTTTTTTCTAAAACCGAAACATTTAATTTGATGGAGCCTTCAATTGTAAATTTAACCGCATTAGAAAGCAGATTAATCAAAATCTGTTTGAGACGCACAATATCTGTCCAGATATATTTAGGAACTTCAGGATCAATATTCAATTCAAGTTCCAGGTTTTTTTTGTTGGATTCGTAGATAATTAAATCAAAAACTTGCCCTAAGATTTTTTTGATATCATACAAATCAATAAAGAGCTCTAATTTTCCGGCCTCAATTTTTGAGAAATCTAGAATATCATTAATAATTTCAAGAAGAGAATGAGCCGATTGGTTAATTGTGGTCATGTATTTTTCTTGAATTTCCTCTAAATCTGTTTTCATTAATAAATGTGTAAAACCAATAATTCCGTTTAGAGGAGTCCTAATTTCATGCGACATATTGGCTAAAAAGTCAGATTTTGATTTGCTTGCGGCTTCTGCCAGCTGTTTGGCTTTTATGGCGTCTTCAATTTCTTTTTTACTTGTAATATCAAAATAAATTCCGCCAACAAATTCAATTTCATCATCTCGCTTAATTACGTCTCCAAATTCTTCTATCCAAATATACTCTCCGCTTTTGCGCTTAATGCGATATACATTATGCAAAGGCATTCCGTTTTGGAGATTATCGATTTGATTGTTAATTACTTCTTCTTTATCCTCAGGATGAATTAACGATAGAAAAGATAAATTATTTTCAATAAATTCAGATTTTGAGTATCCTGTAAGGTTTGAGACCTCGTCATTTAAGAATATTTTGGTTGAGAAAGCATCAAATTTTGATAAATAAACCGTTCCTGGAATATTGTTGGCAATCAGTTTGAATTTTTCTTCGCTTTCGATAATTTTAGTTTCATTTCGGTTTCTTTCTAATGCAGACGAAATGTTATTTGCTAAAACCTGAAAGATATTAATTTCGTCTTCAGACCATTTTCTTTCTGTCGTACAATCATCAAAGCCAATAAAGCCAGTGAAAATGTCATTTATGTAAATCGGCAAAATTAAAATCGACTGGATTTCGTTATCGATTAAAAGCTTTTTGAAAAAACCATCATTAAGATTTCGGGTTAACGTATTTAGGATTTTTCTCTGCGAGGCCACGTCATAAATCTCTCGCAGATTTTCTTCTGTCATATGGCGAAGTGGTGTTATCTGGTGAGTAACTCCTTCGCGCGACCATTTATATTTCTGGCTTACTGTATTGTAGATTGCATCTTTTTCGTAGTAATACATGTGGTCTACTTTGGCTGCTTTTCCAATAATGTTGTACGTTTCCTGAAACATTTGATGCGTGGTTTTGCTTAGCAGGAACTTTTCTGTGCATAGAGAAAGTGCAGACAAAAGTTGGCTTTTGAGTTCTAATTTCCTTTCTGCTTCCAATCGCATTTGTGAAGAAATAGCAAGCGAAATTACATCTGAAATAGTTCTTGCATAATTAATATCCTCATTATCCCATTCGCGTTTATGCTCCGTGCTTTCAAAACATACAACTCCTGCCAATTGTCCTGTTAAGAAAATAGGAACATCTAGCATTGATTTTATGTTGTTTTTTGTAAAGTAAAGTTTTTGAAATTCAGATGTTTCCAATTTATTAAATACATCTGGAGCATTTATAATGGCTTTGTTATTTAATGTTTCAAAATAAATAGGATAGGACTCTTTGTTTAAAATGTTTTTGTCACTTAAACTTTGATTGTCAAGGCTAAAGAGATTTTTGCAAGTAATGAGATCGTTATCATATTTCCAGAAACTTACACGATTGACATCGCTTATCGTGGCAGCTTCTTTTAATATTAAATTAATGATTGTGTTTAGTTCGTCATATTTGCTAAAATCAGTAGTCGATAATTTTTTGGTCGAACTATTGTAAGCTTCAATTTTTTTAAGACGTCTTTTTTTCTCGTTTTCAATATTCTTTTTTTCAGTAATATCTCTTGCAATACCAGAAAAACCAGTTGTTAATCCTAAATCATTTTTACGTACAATGATTTTTTGCGAAATCCACATTTCTTCACCATTTTTCTTCAGAACGGGGATTTCAATAATCGGATAATTATTTTCATTTATAACTAAATTTTCATAAAAATCGACAGCACTAGTGATGTAGTTTTCATGAATAAAATTGGAATAGTGTTTTTTAATGATTTCGCTTTCGGTATAGCCGAGAGTAGAAAAACCAAATTCATTTATAAAAGTAAAATAACCTTCTGCATTAATTTCAAAAATGATATCGGTTGCAGTCTGAATTAAATTTTTGTATTGATCTTGAACGATAACCTGCTCTGTAACATCTTGCCCGATACTTATGATTAAATCTTCTGAGAACTTTTTGTCCTTCCATTGGATATATTTGTATTCGCCACTTTTGGTTTTTAATTTCCTGATGTAGAGTTTGTTTTCGTGGTTTTTGATAGGATTTAATTTTTCTTCAGAATCTTGAGTTAGCTCCCAGAATTTTACCCCCATGACCTCTTCTGGCTGATATCCTAAAATAGGAGTTATGGTTTCGCTGCAAAAGAGTATTTCGCTTTTTTGATTTGAGGCTATTGTAAGCGAATTTCCTTTGTGAACGATTTCGCTAGCAAACCTAAAATTGTCTCGATTGTTTAATAAAACAGCATATTTTACCTGATTTATAATGAAGATTAGAATGCAGAAATTAAGCAATAAAATAGAAGATTTTATTGGAATGAGATGAAATGCTAATGTAGCAATTAAAAAGGTAAAGGTTAAACCGACAAAAGACCAATAAATTTTTATGGGCTTGAGAATATTGTACGAAAAGAAAAAGGAAATTAGGAATACAATTATTGGTACAACATCATTTCGTAAAGTGACAATATTGTAAGAAACGTAACTGATATAAATGAAAAAACATGAAATAAAAATCTGCTGGATATGATCTCTCATCCATTTGATTTTGTTTGTTATCATGTAAATAATAAGAACAAAAATACCAATTAGAACATTTACCAGTAAAAGACTTTTGGGTCTGATTTTGAAAATTTCATTGATGATTTCGATAACTATTACTGCGATACCGAAAAATAGAATATAAAGCTGGTATTCTTTGCTTACGGTTTCTTGTTCTTTCTTTTTTTCAATGAAATATCCAATTTTGGCTTTAATCTTAAAAAATTGGTAGACTAAAAGCGAAAGAAAGGCAATGAGCGATAAACCTAAAACAACAAGTTTATGGTTGTTGTAATAAATGATATCAGGATTAAACACATACCATCCGGTCATAATTGATTCGAAGGCATTTCCGCTAGCGGAAATTCCTGAGATAACCGAATTGAAAAAACTACAGTTTGCGACCATAGAATTTGGGTATGTTAGTTAAGTAAATAGCGTTTGAAAATTCTTAAAAGAAGTGGTTAGGTTCTCTATGATTAAGAATTTTCGATTTTAATCTACATTGTATTTTCCGATTGAATCAATTGAATCCTCTTCTTCAGATTGTGTTCCAAAAATGGCAAAATAAGTTGCATATTGCATTGAACTGTTAAAAACTGCAGTAAATATTACTCCTACACAGCATGCAACAAGTCCTACTAAAGCACCCAAAAAACCTATGATGAAAAATGCAAATATATTTAGTGGATTTTTAGTAACTATTCTAATGCTTGCTTTCAAAGATTCTATTCCTGTTAAATTTCCAAAAATAATTAGAGGGGTCGACAAATAAACGAAATAGGATATAATGTAGGGAATTGCAAAAGCAATTAATTCTCCAAATGGAATATTTAAACTTCTAATTAAATTAGAAAGTAAGTTTCCTGTAATAGCGGCGATAATAGCTGCGATGAAAATCTGTCCAAAATATTTTCCTTTGTAATAGGAGAACATTGTAGAGACGTTAAATTCAATATCCTTATCAGCAGAATCTGCCATTTTTAAAAATCCTGCGCCAAAAGGAGCTATTAATGCTGCTAGCACAGAAAATCCAATAGTTTGGACTAAAAGCTCAACAGCTGTAAAATTTTGATTTGCGAATTCCTTTAGATAATCTTGCTTTAGGCTTTCGATTCCAAAATAAGCTATCAATATTCCCACATATGCCATCACAATGATAATGGTTAAGACCAAAATGATAAGTCCCGAATAAAGAGCTATTTTTTTATAGTTTTCGAATGCGTGATTAAAAACTGTAGAAAAATCAAGGGAAAAGCCATTTTTTTTAATGTCCTCAATTTGGTCACGTGTAGATTTCATTTTTATGTAAAATTGTTTTATAGACTTGTAATATTTTAAAGGTATCTTGACGTAAATATAATATTTTTAATCAATTTGGTATAAAAATCTATAAAACATTCCGAAATGTTTTAACTGACTTATAGCCAGTCCAAAACTCGTTTGATGGAAGCTAGTTTGTTTTTGTAAGGTGCATAACGCATAGGTAAATCAAGCCAATTTCCTTTTTTGACAATTGCTTTATGGTGAGAAAATGTATCAAAGCTTCGTTTACCATGATAAGCTCCAATTCCGCTGTGGCCGACACCGCCAAAAGGCAATCTATTATTAGAAAAATGAATAACAGAATCATTGATACAGCCTCCTCCAAAGGAGTATTTTGCCAGTAATTGCTGAACGAAAGAATTATTTTCGCTAAAAATATAAAATGAAAGAGGTTTCTCATAACGACTGACAACTTTTTCGATGTCATTTTCATTTTCGTAAACTAGAATTGGCAGAATAGGACCAAAAATTTCCTCTTTCATAACAGGACTATCCAAATCTGGTTCTTCAAGAATTGTTGGTGCTATATATAATTTGTTGGCATCGCTTTCTCCACCAAACAAAACATGTTCGTTTTGAATCATATTGGTTAGTCGATACCAATTTTTTGTATTTATAATTCGTGCAAAATCTGGAGATTTGTCAATTTTTTTTCCATAAGCTTTAATGATTTCTTCAATTAAATATGAAATGAAATTGACCTTCATATTTTTCTGAATCAGAATATAATCGGGTGCAATGCAAGTCTGGCCGGCATTAATAAATTTTCCCCAGACAATTCGTTTTGCAGCGAGTTTTAAGTTGGCAGTTTCATCAATAATACATGGATTCTTTCCTCCCAATTCGAGTGTAACTGGAGTTAAATTTTCTGCTGCCGCTTTTGCAACAATTTTACCTACCGCAACGCTTCCAGTAAAAAAGATATAATCCCAGCGTTGTGCAAGGAGTTTATTAGAAACTTCGATTCCTCCTTCAAAAACTTCTACATGATTAACATGAAACGTTTTTTCTATAATTTTTGCAATTATGGCAGAGGTATGAGGTGTAAGTTCAGAAGGTTTTAAAACTACTCTGTTTCCTGCGGCCACTGCAGCAACCAACGGACATAAAGCTAGCTGAAAAGGATAATTCCAAGGAGCGATAATCAGTACATCTCCGTAAGGTTCATTATAAATGTAATCGCTAGAAGGAAAGTTGAGAATTGACGGAAGGACACGTTTGGGTTTTGCCCATTTATTAATGTTTTTTATAACATCTTTCAGTTCTGAAATGACGTAATTGGTTTCAGTCAAAACAGCCTCGAACTCAGGTTTTTTAAAGTCATCGTATAAAGCTTTTACAATTAAATCTTCGCTTTTCTGAATATTATACAATAACTTTTTTAGAGTTTCCTTTCGATATCCGATGTTGCTTTTATAATCCATTTTTCGATTAGCTTGTTTTTTTCTCCCTGCAAGTTAATCGATAAAATTTAAAAATTTAACAATTAAATCATAAAAATCATACAGCATTCCAAATCGAATCATCTGGAGTAGGAGCAATAATTGTGATATTCTCTTTTGAAACAGGATGCACAAAAGTTAATTTTCGGGCATGAAGATGAATTCCGCCATCAGGATTACTTCGGTCTGCTCCATATTTTAAATCTCCTTTAATTGGAGAACCAATTGCAGATAGCTGTGCGCGAATTTGATGATGACGCCCCGTGTGTAAATTGATTTCTAGAGCGGTATAATTTTGAAGTTCTTTGATGATTGTATAATCTAGACTAGCTAATTTACTGTCTGGAACTTCTTTTAAATGTGCTTTTGAAGTGTTATTTTTTTCGTTTCGTTTTAAATAATGAACCAATTTAGCTTTTGCCTCTTTTGGTTTATTCTTTACGACAGCCCAATATGTTTTTTTCGTTTCACGATTGCTGAATAATTCATTCATTCGGGACAACGCTTTACTAGTTCTAGCAAAAACCACAATTCCAGTTGTAGGACGATCTAAACGATGAATAACACCCAAGAAAACATCACCAGGTTTATTATATTTTGCTTTAATGTATTCTTTTACTACATCAGATAATGGTTTATCGCCAGTTTTATCTCCCTGCACAATATCTCCCACACGTTTGTTAACCACAATTATGTGATTGTCTTCGTGTAAAATTTGGAGATTGTTTTTGTTAGAAAGAATTTTCATATTAGACTTGCTTAGATTTTAGACATACTTAGACTTCTTAGATTTTGACTTTTTTTTGTTTTTACAATAATGTCGCTCTAAATCGGGATGTCATTTTAGTGATTTCTTCCAGTAAATTAATTAATTCAGTTGTGCTTTCTTCATTTATAAATCCTAAATCAGATGAAATTAAAAGTTGTGTTTCAACTTCATAGGCTGATCCGATAGCAATTTCTAAAAAACGAGCAAAATCTTTATTTGAATTTCTTGAAGAACCCTCTGCAATATTTGAAGGGATTGATACTGAAGCTCTTCTTAATTGATTAATTATTCCAAATTTTTCTTCACTAGGAAATGTGGCTGTTACAGAATAAACTTTAGAACAAAATGATCTGCTTTTCTTCCAGATCAAAAGCTCTTTGAATTGATGCATGGCTTAAATTATTGATGGTTTTTGGTATGAGCTTAAGATTTCAAAAATTAAACTTCTTAGAGTTTTATTCAATTATATAAATTTAAGAATAAGATCTAAGAAGTCTAAGTATGTCTAAAAATCTAAGCAAGTCTAACTTTAATACTGTTCATTAGCATTAGGAAAATCACTAGACTTAACATCTGCAGCATATTGTCCGATTGCTTTTGTCATTTCTTCGTAAAGATTTAAGTAGCGACGCAAGAAGCGTGGACTGAATTCGTTATTCATTCCTAACATATCGTGAATTACTAAAACTTGACCGTCAACACCGCCTCCAGCTCCAATTCCGATTACTGGGATAGAAATACTATCAGCTACTTTTTTAGCAAGAGCAGCAGGAATTTTTTCTAAAACAACAGCAAAACATCCTACTTTTTCTAGCATTTGAGCGTCTTCGATTAACTTCTCAGCTTCTTCTTCTTCTTTAGCGCGAACCGTATAAGTTCCGAATTTATAGATAGACTGAGGAGTTAGTCCTAAATGTCCCATAACTGGAATTCCAGCATTTAATATTTTTTTGATAGACTCTTTAATTTCTTTTCCGCCTTCCAATTTCACAGCGTGTGCACCACTTTCTTTCATGATTCTGATAGAAGAACGTAAAGCTTCTTTTGAATCTGACTGATAACTTCCAAAAGGCAAGTCAACTACAACCAAACCTCTTTCTACAGCGCGAACTACAGAAGAAGCATGATAAATCATCTGATCTAAAGTAATAGGCAAAGTAGTTTCGTGACCAGCCATTACGTTTGATGCCGAATCACCAACTAAAATTACATCAATACCAGCGGTATCAACAATTTTTGCCATTGTGTAATCATACGCAGTAAGCATAGAGATTTTTTCTCCATTGCTTTTCATTTCAATTAATGACTTTGTTGTGATTCTTTTATAATCTTTTTTTGCTACTGACATTTTATTGTTTTTTTGATAATGTAAAAGTATTGAATAATTGTAAAAGGGGAATCAGCAATTATAGAATATTTCGACAGAAAATAGTTTTCCGTCTTTAAATTGTAGCTGAATTTGTCCATCTTCTAAGTTTAATGAGTAGTGATGTGGAGTTTTTAGAGAAGTTTCAATATAGGTCCCATATTTTTCGATAAAGTCTCTTTCAGTGAGCTTATAATCAAAAACGGTTTTTGAATTGAGAATAAATTTGTTGTTTTCATTTAAAAAAACTTTTACAATTTCAACCAGATTTTTGCTTTCATCTACAGAAACTTCCAAATCGGAATAATAATAAAAAGTATCACTTAAATAAATGCCACATCCGTCTTCCATGGTTTTCTTTTTTAAAGGCTGATTATACAGTTTTAAAAGTTCGCTAAGCGGAAGATTGAATGTTTTGGTTTTGACTCCTTTTAGTAAAAATTCTGCTTTTTTAGAAATAGCTGTAATTTCATCAAAAGTCTTTTGTTGTCCTAGTTTTCTAGCTAAAAGTTCATTTAGTTCTGTTTCCGAAATTAATTTTTCATCATTAATCTGCTTTACAACAGCAGAATAACGCTGATAAGCAGGTGCTAGTTTTTTGTAACCACTATTCCAAGCAAGCTCTACAATTCGTTCGCTTAGTGTTTTTCTTTCATTTATTTTTGAAACATCCAGTTTGTCAAATTCATTAATTAATTTGTCAAAATCAGGACGTTGTCCAATATATTTTCTTTGTACAAATTTGTTATATTCATCTCTAAATGTACCGCTGATATTAACCCATTCATCTTGGTTTTTAGGGTAATAATTTACAGGAATAGGATCTCCAGTAAATAAAATTTCTCTGATTTTTGAAGTTTTATCAGGCATTGCGCGTGCTTTCAAGCCTGCAGCTAAAACAAATAAATGAGGGCTACCATAATAATTATCGCCACTTTCAATGATTGGGTTTTCTTTATCTTTTGTTTTGATATCAGATGCATTGAGTGTTTCTGCAATATATTTTGCCTCAACATAGCCTTCAGAAAAATTATCAGATTGTATTTTATACCATCCGTTTTCGTTTTTAGATAGTAATTTTATAGATGCTCCATATTTAAAATAGCCCAGAAAATCAGATGATTTGTTCTTAGAAGTAAATAATCTTGTGTCCGATTTTATATAGTATATTTCTTGAGAGTGCAGTAAAAAAGAAGAGCAAAAAGCAAATAGAAAGTAAAGTTTTTTCATGAATGTTTCTATATTTTTTTGCCACGAATTCCACAAATTGGCACTAATTTATATAAAAATAATTCGTGGCAATTTGTGGAATTCGTGGCAACTTAATTTTTAGCAATCAGCCATATTTACGGCAACTGCAAGACCTCCTTCAGAAGTTTCTTTGTATTTTGAATTCATATCTTTTGCTGTTTCCCACATCGTATTAATTACTTTGTCTAAAGGAACTTTAGCATTTTTAGAATCAGTTTCTAGAGCTAATTCAGCTGCATTTATCGCTTTAATGGCGCCCATGGTATTTCTTTCAATACAAGGAATCTGAACCAAGCCGCCAATAGGATCGCAGGTTAAACCTAAATGATGTTCCATTGCGATTTCGGCAGCCATAAGAACCTGAGCAGGAGTTCCGCCCATTAATTCGCATAAAGCTCCAGCTGCCATTGCAGAAGAAACACCAATTTCAGCCTGACATCCGCCCATTGCTGCAGAAATAGTAGAACCTTTTTTGAAGATGCTTCCGATTTCTCCGGCAACCATCAAAAATTGTTTGATTTCTTTTTCGCCTGCATTATGGTTTTCAATAACCATATAATACATTAAAACGGCCGGAATTACTCCAGAACTTCCATTTGTAGGTGCTGTAACAACACGTCCAAGAGAAGCATTAACTTCATTCACGGCAAGTGCAAAACAGCTAACCCATTTTAAAATCTGACGAAATTTAACTTCAGTTTTTCTGATTTCTTCCAACCAGCTTTGCGGATCAGTATAATTTGATAATCCAATTAAATTTTGGTGCATGTCAAAAGCTCTTCTGCGTACGTGAAGCCCACCAGGAAGAATACCTTCAGAGTGGCAGCCTATGTACATACACTCTAGCATTGTATTCCAGATACGCATTAATTCAGAATGCACTTCGGCTTCCGGACGCATCGAAATTTCATTTTGATATACAATTTCAGAAATTGTTTTGTTTTCAGTAATCGTATAATTCAATAATTCGGCTGCATTTTGAATTGGGTAAGGAAATGCACATTTTATGGCTTTCTTTTCTTTCGCATTAGTACGCTCTTCTTTTACAACAAATCCGCCTCCGATAGAATAAAAAGTAGATTCGTATTCAGAATCATCAGATTTATAAGCTGTAAATTTCAAACCGTTGGCATGAAACGGAAGAAAGTCTTTATTGAAAACAATGTCTTGAAGGAAAAAGAACGGAATCACTTTTTGGTTGCCCAAATTGATTTCGTTTGTAGTTTCGATTTTTTTAATAATTCCTGCGATATCTTCAACAGGAATATACTCAGGATCTTGTCCGCTCAATCCGAGCATTACGGCAAGATCTGTTGCGTGGCCTTTTCCAGTTAAAGAAAGTGAGCCATATAAGTCGACTTTTACTCTAGTAATATCGTCTAAAATTGCTTCGTCTTTGAGCTCTTCAAGAAAACGTTCGGCAGCACGCCAAGGACCTAAAGTATGTGAGCTTGAAGGGCCAACGCCAATTTTAAGCATATCAAAAACAGAGATACATTCTTCCATTGTTCAATTTTTATTAAGACAAAGATAATCGAATAATGCAATTATGATTATTTTTTGAATGTTAATCTTGCATATTTGTTAAAAAAGATATTAAAATTTAATAATTCGGCAACGAAATAAATTTAAAACCTTAATATGCGCTTTGCGTAAAAAGTTAGCTATTTTTAGGTATTTTTGTAAAAGAACGAGTTGTAAAAAATACTCGATTCTTCAATATTAATACTTCATGGATTTTGTTTGAAAATGTCTTTTTACAAATTATAATACCACAAGAAGATAAAGTTACCATATGATAGAATTTTTCAGACATCTATTACAAGAATTCGAGTTACCTTTAAGCAATCCTGTATTAATTTTTTCATTAATACTTTTTATAATTCTGCTTTCACCGATTTTACTTAAAAAGATTAATATCCCGGGAATTATCGGACTTATTATTTCGGGTGTTATTATAGGTCCACACGGATTAAACATTTTAGCAAAAAACTCTGCGGTCGATTTATTTTCGACAATTGGGCTCTTGTATATTATGTTTATTGCAGGATTGGAATTGGATATGAATGAGTTTAAAGCCAACCGAAATAAGAGTTTGCTCTTTGGTTTTTTTACGTTTATTCTGCCACTTTCTATAGGTTTTCCAGTTTGTTTTTACTTGCTTCAATATGATTTTAATGCCAGTTTTTTAACTGCGAGTATGTTTGCAACACACACCTTAGTGGCGTATCCTATTGTAAGTAAATTGGGAATTGCCAAAAATCAGGCGGTTGCCATTACCGTTGGAGGAACTATTTTGACAGATACTGCCGTTTTGATTATTCTGGCCGTAATTATGGGAAGCGCTCAAGGGAATTTAAATCAAGCATTTTGGGTAAAACTAATAATTTCTTTAGCTATTTTTTCTGCCATAATGTTTGTAATTATTCCGCGTGTTGCAAAATGGTTTTTCAAGAAATTAGAAAGTGAAAAACATGCTCATTACATTTTTGTGCTTTCTGTCGTTTTCTTTGCAGCCTTTTTGGCCGAAGTAGCAGGAGTGGAGCCAATTATTGGAGCTTTCGTTGCTGGTTTGGCGTTAAATCCTCTTATTCCACATTCTTCTGCTTTAATGAATAGAATAGAATTTATTGGAAATTCATTATTCATCCCGTTTTTCTTAATTTCAGTTGGAATGTTAGTTGATGTAAGCGTTATCTTAAGTGGACCAACAGCTTTGATCGTGGCCGGAACTTTGAGTGTTGTGGCGATATTTGGAAAATGGATTGCAGCATTTTTTACTCAAATTGTTTTTAAGTACACCAGAACCGAAAGACAGCTTATTTTTGGATTAAGCAGTGCGCACGCGGCAGCAACGTTAGCTGTAATTCTGGTAGGGTATAAAGCTAAAATTTTAGACGAAAATATCTTAAACGGAACCATTATCTTAATTCTGATTACCTGTATTGTAGCTTCGTTTGCCACTGAAAAGGCAGCAAAGAAAATTGCAATCTGCGAAGAAGAATTTTCACATGAAGATACAGGAAGAGACCAAATCCTTGACGAGCATATTTTGATTCCACTGGCTAAAACTTCGGCAGCGGCAAGTTTACTAGATTTTGCCCTTTTGATAAAAGATAAAAAATCTTCTAACCCAGTTACTTTACTGACAATTGTTCCTAATAACAATCAGGCGGAAAAAAATATTTTGAAGTACAGAAAAGCAGCTGATAAATTTGTTATTCAAGGTTCGGCTTCAGAAGTTAAAATCAATACCATTGCCAGAATTGATCATAATCCCGCAAGCGGAATTGCTAGAACTTCAAAAGAAATCATGTCTGATATTGTGATTGTAGGATGGCCAAGAAAAACAGGATTTATCGATAAAATTTTTGGAGAAAATGTAGATTCTATAATTAATAATGTCGACAAGACTTTGTTTATCTGTAGATTCCAGAAGAATTTTATCGAAGAAAAAAGACTGATTTTTATCTGTCCTCCGTTTTCTGAAAGAGGTGTTGGATTTCATCTGTTGCTTCAGAAAATATGTCGCTTATCACAGGAATTAAGCATTCCGATTGTGCTTCATGCCGAATACAAAACGCACGAAACTATTCAGCAGATCGCTAATAATTTAAAGCTAAATGCAAAATTAGGATTCAAAAATGTTTCAGATTGGGAAGATTTTGAAAATATTTCAGATGAAATAAAACCAACCGATTTAGTTGTCTTCAACCTTTCTAGAAAAGGCTCTGTTTCGTATCAGTCTATTTTTGATAAACTGCCACAGAAATTTGAGAAATATTTTGACAGCAATAATGTAATACTGGTCTATCCGCAAGACGATCGTAAAGAAAGCGCAATGGATGCTTACGAAGATTTTACGGCATCACCTTTAGCAAAAGGAATTGAAGCTATAGAGCAGATTGGGCGAGGTATTGGAAGTATTTTGAAGAAAAACTAGACAATCTTTTAAAGTTGCAAATCGAATAGATGAAACCAAAACTTCTGTTAATTGTATTAATCGCAATTACTTTTACAGTAAATGCACAGAATAAAATGAAAAACACAAAAGAACTTATAGATAAAGCCGATCCAGGTTGGCCAATTGTAGAAGAGTGGATTAAAACTGCCAAAAATAAAGTTGAGATTTTACCAGTTGATCCAGTGAGAGCAAATGAAACTTTATTTAAAACTCAAGTTACGACAAGGTCAACTATGGGAGCCGTAATTTTTATGACGGGAGGTCTTTTAGTAGATGATGGCTGGATTAGGATTTTGGGTTCTGGAAGTGCAAAATTTAATAGAACATTACCTGATTGGAATAAAGGAAAGTCATTTAACGAGTTTGGCGAAACGCCAAGTTTTTTGTTGATTGCTGATGACGCAATTGGCGGTTTTTATTTATTGAACGGTGGCGGATTAGGAAATGATTTGGGAAAGATTTATTATTTCGCGCCTGATAATTTAGAATACGAGCCACTTGATATTACGTACTCGGAGTTTTTAGGTTTTTGTTTTAATAATGATCTGGATAAATTCTATGAAGGCAACAGATGGAATGGCTGGCGCGAAGAAGTGTCAAAGTTAAAAGGCGATGAAGTTTTTAATTTTTATCCTTTTCTCTGGACTGCTGAAGGAAGCGATGTAAATAAAAATACAAGAAAGGTGATCCCAATTCAGGAACAGTATGGTCTTAATCTTGATTTGAGAAAACAGCTTGGTTTTGAAAAGTGAAAATTGGAAGAGTAATTTCAAAAAGACATAAATATGAATCATAATGCTAAGTCAATACGCCCCTTTATAGGTTCTAGAAATTTTGAAATATCAAGAAGTTTCTATCGAGATTTAGGATTTGAAGAAACGGTTTTAGAATCTAATTTTTCTGTTTTTAAAACGGGAGAAATTGCTTTTTATCTTCAAGATTATTATGATAAAAGCTGGAACGAAAATACTATGATTTTTCTTGAAGTGGATGATGTGGATCGTTATTATAATGAATTGTTAGCGCTTAATTTGACTGAAAAATATGGTGTAAAATTAACGCCAACTCGCCATTTAGATTGGGGAAGCGAGTGTTTTCTGCATGACCCTTCGGGAGTTTTATGGCATTTTGGAAAGTTCAAGTAAATAAATATATGGATTGTGTTTACGATTTGAGAAATTGAATTCACAATTCAACTTAATTTTATTAACATAAATTCGTGAATTCGTGGCTAAAAAAACTACCTCAATCCAAAATCACCCAAAACTCGAGTTGTGCTTTTTCGCTGATACCAGTCATTATAAACCAATTCTAAATTTTTGACTTCAAATTCTCCAAAATCATAATCACGGAATTTCTCTGCAATTTCAATTAATTTTTTCGGATTTTGAAGTTTTTCCTGAAAACGCATTATCGTAGAATGCGCGGTAGAAATTTCATATCGGCTGTCTATAGATTGCTGTAATTCCGATTTTTTGAAATTCTCTCTAAGCCTATTTCTAAGATTATTTAACGTTTCATCACTTGGAAATCCTTGAATCATTATGGCCGATGGAGAAGCGGTTATACCTTTGTAATGGATTTTGATTTTCTCCACTTCAACAAGACTTCTGCAAATTACCTCAATATATTCGTTTGGAGAAATCTGATTTAACTTAAAATTTTCTGAACAAGAAATAATCGACATAACCGTAATATGAATATCTGAATCGGGATAAAAATACTGCTCAGGTTCAGCTTTTTTTAATTCGTTGATAAAAGTCTGAATGTTAGCTTTAATCTCATCATTTGGGCGAATAAGCAACGTAATTCCGAAACGGAAATCTGATTCATTTTTAAGTTCAGAGTCAATAGAATATTTTCCTGCCGAAATGATTTCAGAAGATGTTTTATAAAGCTGATCGTAATGTTCGGTTAAATTCATTTCTGTACGTTATTCTGCTTCAAAAATTGATTTTAGAAGCTTTTGTAAATCATGTTTATTGTTTTCTCCGCCACCTTTCCATTTTCCAATAATAATGCCGTTTTTATCAATAAGGACTTTGTGAGGGATTCCATTAACGAAATAATCGGTGTCTATAGAACTGTTATTTTCTAAAATCGAAATGTGTTTCCAAGATTCGATTTTGTCTTTTTCAATGGCCTTTTTCCAAGCATCTGATTTTTCATCTTTTGTAATGCTAATAATTTCAAGACCTAGTGAATTATATTTTTTGTATAACTCTCTAATATACGGTAATTCTTCGCGGCAAGGAGCACACCAGCTCGCCCAGAAATCAATTAAAACATATTGTTTGTTCTTAAAGTCGGCAAGCGAAATGTCTTTATTATCAATATCTTTCAGATTAAAGTAGGGAGCAGGACTTCCAACTTTACTTTGTTTAAAATATTTAAGTTTCTCGAACATTTCTTGCCCTTTTTCAGAATTTTTTATTTCTGGCGTGAAATTTTCAAAAACTTCCACGAAAGTGTCATAAAAATTCATTCCGATAAAACGACCAACATGAATTCGTATAAGTTGTAACGCACAGTATGAATTAGGATGATTTTTAGCAAAAACAAAATCAAGTTTTAATTCGTCAATATCATTTTGATCTTTTGCATTTTCCAATTCATCCAAACGAAGATTTAATTGGTTTTTAATTATGGAGTCTTTTTCAATTGCAATTTTTGAATACACTTCTTTTTGCAGTTTTACGATTGAATCACGAACTTTTTTTGTGGGTTTATGAAGTTCTAAAATTTCTTTTTCAATTGTGGCTTCGTCTTGAGCAAAACTCAAAAAGGTTACAAAAAAGGCAAAAAGTAAAAAAAGAAAGTTTATTTTTTTCATTGAATAAGACTTTACAAATGATAAGAAAATTGAATCTAATAATTATTTCTTTTTTACTTTTTCAAGGTTTTCTTTTACTCTAAACTTAACAATTTCAGCAATTAAGTCAAAAGGCATTGGCTCTTTCAAAGGAAATTGAACAGAACCTTTCCCTGATTTATACTTCGAAAGTTTTTCGGCAAATGCAGCATGCCCAGAAGGTAGAGCGTAAAGTCCGATATGGTTTTTGAAAGCCGCAAAATAAACCACAATTCCGTTCTGCTCAAAAGCCGGCATCGAATAACTGATTTTTTCTTTAGCATTTGGAGCCGCTTTCTGAATCGTCATTCGAACCTTCTCAAGAATTTCCTGAACGTCATTCGGAAATCCGCCAATGTATTCGTCTATATTCTCGGGTTTTTTAACTTCCATAGTTTTTTGTTTCAGGTTTCACGTTTCAAGTTGACTTTCTTTGCGGTTAAATTTTTACCGCAAAGTGCGCTAAGTTTTTTTTACTACAACAACTAAGCAAAATCTATATTTTAAGTTCGCAAAGCATAGTTTATAAAAAAACTTTGTCTAGACAAAGCTTTGTGAACTTTTTCATTTTTAAATGACTCTCAAAAAAACTTAGGATACTTTGCGTAATCCTTTGCGTTCTTTGCGGTAAAATTTAAAAGCAAAGGCCGTAAAGCATAGTCTATAAAAAAACTTTGTCTAGACAAAGCTTTGTGAACTTTTTCATTTTAAATGACTCTCAAAAAAACTTAACGTACTTTGCGTAAATCTTTGCGTGCTTTGCGGTAAAAAAAAAAGACTATGCGGTTAAAAAAATTAAGCGAGTCCCTTCGGAAAACGATCTAGAACCAGATTCAATCTTAAATTATGTTCTAAATAAGCTTTTGCTCCAGCAAGAACCAAAGTAAAACCTTCAGTTGAATTACGAACCTGATCGATTATTTTATCTGAATCTCCGTGAAAACCAGAATTGGTGATACTCACAAAAGTTTCATTTTCGTTCAACGGACTAAAAACCCATTCGACTAAAGTAATTTCGTCTGGATTTCCCCATTCAATAACAATTTTTTTGTTTTCTTGAATGACTAGTGTCGTTACAGAAAGAGAGAAACCATACATTTCCCAAGTCCATTCGGTTTTTTGGTTTTCTTCTAATTTTCCCGATCCTTTTGTAAACCAAAATTTACTGGTAATCTGTGGATCAATAAAAGCCTGAAAAACTTCTGAAACAGGTTTTCTAATCAGCATTTCGGCCTTTGCATATTTGTTGTTTTCTGTTTTCATTTTTTTTAGATTAGAAGTTATTTGTTAGAAGTTTAAAAGTAAATTTTAAATTAATTTACTTTTAAACTTCTAATTTAGGAATTCAGATATTATTATGTGCTAAAATTTAATTAAAATGTAAATCCAGCGATTAAATTAAGAGAATTTGTTTTCATTGATCCATCAGATCGAATAGGGTATTTAGCAATATCTGTTAGACCT
The DNA here is from genome assembly GCF_003254545.1 of Flavobacterium tistrianum. GTDB lineage: Bacteria > Bacteroidota > Bacteroidia > Flavobacteriales > Flavobacteriaceae > Flavobacterium > Flavobacterium tistrianum. The sequence goes on along the minus strand of NZ_QJRH01000068.1, from coordinate 170,489 downwards.
AAATTTTCTCGTAATTCAATATAGATGTTGTGATTGTCATTTAGTTTAAATTCTTTTCCGAATCCAGCTGAAATTCCAAAATCCATTGATTTACTGTATTTTGTGTCTTCTAAATTTTCATTTGAGTTTTGTATGCCAGAAGTTTCATATTTCCAACCAGACTTAAGCAAATAACCAAAATAAGGCCCTCCATTAATATAAAAACTCTTATTTCGGGTAAAATTGAATTTTAACATTATAGGAAGTGTAATATAGTTAAAGTAGTTAGTTGCTTTAATGCTATAACGGTTATATGGTGTATCCGAAGTATAAGTACCTTCTCCTTTTGAAGTTTGTGTTTTTCTGTCGTAATTTAAATCTGCTCTTAAAGATAGGCTTTCATTTATTTGGTATTGTGATGAAACTCCAAATAAATAAGAAAAGCCAGGTTTTTCATCTGCAAAAGATTCATAACCTCTAAAACTTGAGTAAGTTAAGCCTGCTTGCACACCAAATTTAAATTTTGATTCTTGTGCAGTTGTTTTGAATGTGATTAAAGTAATTGTAAAAAGGAGTAGAGTAATTTTTTTCATTTAGTAATTGGCTAGTTAATTTTGAAGGGCGAATATATGTATTTAGCTTTTACTAGCTAAAATTAAACGTTCTTTTTATCAATCCATTTTCCAACAGTTGGCGCAACATAATTTTTCATTTGATCCAACAAATCATCAATATTGTCACTTACCAAAAGCATTTCTCGATTTACTTCTTTGAGCAATCCTTTTTCGGTCATAGTTTGCAATAACTCAATCAGGGAATCGTAATAGCCATTTACGTTTAAAACAGCAATTGGTTTTTTGTGCAATCCTAATTGTGCCCAAGTCAACATTTCAAAAAGCTCTTCTAGTGTTCCAAAACCTCCCGGAAGCGCAATTACTCCATCGCACAAATCGTTCATTTTGGTTTTTCTTTCGTGCATGCTCTCTACCAAAATTAATTCAGTTAAACCTAAATGCGCAATTTCTTTTGATCTTAAAAAGTTCGGAAGCACACCAATTACTTTTCCGCCTGCATTTAAAGCTCCGTCTGCAACAGCACCCATTAAGCCTACATTTGCTCCTCCGTAAACTAATTCTATATTTTGCTCAGCTAAAGTTTTTCCTAAAGCAACGGCTTGTTCTTCGTAAATTTTTTCAGTGCCAAAACTAGAGGCGCAGAAAACAGTTATTCTTTTCATTCTTTTGAGTTATGAGTTATTAGTTATGAGTTGGATCTAATTACAAGTTATTGTCAACTTATAATTCGTAACTCATAATTCATCATTTTTTTTAGTTCATATTCAAAATAGGGGAAATCAGCGCCATTAATAGAAAATGTCAACTCATTAATTTTTTCTGCACCGAGTTTTAAAACGGCTTTTTGAGATCGGAAATTTTCTGCTCCAATGTGAAAAAGCACCGAATTAACATGCTGGAAAGCATAATCCATCATTAGTTTTTTGTTTGACTTATTATATGGTCCACCCCAATATTTTCTTGTAATAAAAGTGTAGCCAATTCCAACATTCGATTTTTCTGGATTGTAGTCATAAAAACTTGTTGTTCCCATAACTTCATTGGTTTGTTTGTCAAGAATTAAAAACGAACTTTTTGTGATTATTATGTCAAAATAAGTTTTAAAACCTTCTCTTGTATATCGATCCTTTACAGGGTTCTGTTCCCAAATTAGTGGATCAGAGGCAGCTTCAAATAATGCTTCAAAATGTTTTTCTTCTAAAGGAATTAATTTTGAAATTTCATTTTCTAAGAAATCTGGTTGTAAATTGAAATTTGATGTTTGCATTGTTTTGGTTTTTTGATTGATGGTTTGAAGTTAAATTTTTTTAATCTGCACGCAGGAAACATTTTGCATTTTAATCTGTTTTCCTGCTTTCTTTAATAATCCGGTTTTAGGATCTCTTTTAAAAACAACAATATTATTAGTTTGAACATTCGAAGCCACTAGAAATTTTCCACTTTCGTCAATAGCAAAAATACGAGGATGTTTTCCTAATGAAGATTGATAACCAATGTTTTTCAAGAATCCGTTTTCATCAATAGAGAATATCGCAATATTGTTTTCCTTACCTCGGTTTGTCGCATAAAGAAATTTTCCGTCAGGAGAAATATGAATGTCAGAACTTTCAAAACCTTCTTTGATTTTGTCGGGATGTGTGGCAATGCGCTGAATTTTGCTCAATACACCATTTTCGTAATTGTAAACGCTTATTTGTCCCGCCATTTCTTCAATACAATAACCCCATTTTTGATTTGGATGAAAGGTAAAATGTCTTGGCCCAGCTTCTAAATCGGTTTTCGTAAACGGATTTTGAGTTTCGATTAAAGGTTTTTTTTGATTTTCATCAAAAGCATAACAACGTATTTTATCGGCGCCTAAATCAGGTAAAAACAAATAATTGCATTGTGGAGAAAACACTGCCGAGTGCACATGAGATTTGGTTTGTCTTTCTTTGTTTACACTTCCGTCTGAATATTGAAAATTTTGCGCGATCGAATCGATTTTACCGTTTTCTAGAATTGGATAAATAGAAACGCTTCCTTCTGTATAATTGGCATTGGCCAGCCATTTTCCGTTTTTATGCACGCTAACATACACTGGATTTTCGCCACCGCTTCTCTGGCTGTTCAAAAATGTCAAAGTTTTTGCCTTTGTATTAAATTCAAAACTGCTCACGCTTCCTGCATTTGGAGTTTTGGTATCTGTGCATGCATAAACATATTTCCCGTTTGGAGAAACCGTTAAATAAGACGGATTCACAATATTTTTAACCGAAGTAAATTTAATTAGTTTTCCTTTCACCGTATCCAATTGATAAACCTGAATTGCTTCTGCCGATTTATCACGATTATAAGATCCTAAAAAGACATATGTGCTTTGAGAAAAGATGCTGGTTGTTACGAGAAATAAAAGTGCTAAAAAAAATATTTTGTTTTTCACGGTTTTTAAGTTTGTTTCAAGTTTCAGGTTTCAAGTTTTGCCCACATTGTCAGGCTGAGCGAAGTCGAAGCCCTAGTATTAATGGGAACGCCCTTCGACTTCGCTCAGGGTGACTATTGGATAGATTTAGAACTCACAATTCATAACTCATAACTCATAACTCATAACTCATAACTCATAATTATTTAACCTCTTTCCACCATTGTTTAAAAACTTGTTTATCATTTTTTAATTCAACCGCTTCACCGATCATTGGCGTTACTAACGGAATCGGATTTTCTGATAAACTATTCAATTCAGTTACTTTATTCAAAGGTTCGTCCCAAGAATGTAGCGATAAAGCAAATTTCGATGAATGTACTGGAAATACTCTTTTTGCTTTCAGATCTTTCATCGCTTTTATTACATCTTCTGGCATGTTGTGAATATATTTCCATTTTTCATTGTACTGGCCATTGTCAAGTAAAGCAATGTCAAAAGGACCGTATTTCTCGCCAATTGCAGCAAAATGGGAATCATAACCGCTGTCTCCGCCTAAATACATTTTAAAATCTTTTGTTTCCAGAATGAAAGAAGTCCAAAGCGTATTACATCTTTTAAAACCTCTGCCAGAAAAGTGGCGAGAAGGAGCAGTATGAATCGTTAGATTTTCATCCAATTCGATTTTAGAATACCAATCTTTTTCAATAATAATTTCAGGAGCAAAGCCCCAGAATTCCAAGTGAGAACCTACGCCAAGAGCTGTGATTATCTTTTTGGTTTTAGGTTTTAATTTTAAAATCGTATCGTAATCCAAATGATCGTAATGATCGTGCGTAATCAGTAAATAATCAATTTCTGGAAGATCTTCAACTGTGTAAATATCTGATCCTTTAAACGATTTTGTTGTGCCAGGAATAGGAGAGGCGTTACCGCTGAAAACAGGATCAATCAAAAAACGCTTTCCTTCCAGCTGAATAAAATAAGACGAATGCCCAAACCAAACTAAAACATCTCGATCTAAGGGAAGTTCTAGTAAATTGGTTTTTATTGACGGAATTAAATCTGCCGGGATTTTTCGATCTACTTTTTTAAAGAAAAATTCAAATAAAACTCCTGCCATACTTGCTCCCTCAGCTAAATCTGGCGTGAAGCTCTGGTTTTCGAATTTTCCGTTTTTATATTGAGGTGAGTTTTGAATCTGAATCAATCTTTCACCAGAAGGTGCTTTTCCGAATTTGGGATGCTGCAGGAAAATGTAAAATGCCAAAGCAGTCAGGCATAATAGAATTAAGAATGTTATCATTTATTTTTAGGATATAAATTTTGGGTATATTGAATTGAAAGTAAAATTATCTTTTTTAAGATTTCAATATCGATATCTGCCAATTTTTTAATATAAATACAGGCTTTTGAAGAAGTATGTTTTCCTAGTTTAGATAAAAGTGCTTCTCTTTTTTCTTCTGGCAGATAAAAATAAACAGTCATTGCTGTTTTTCTTGGCGAAAAACCAGCCAACGGAGCATCGCCTTCGTGACCGCTTTCATATTTATAATGATAACTTCCAAAACCAATAATGCTTGGTCCCCACATTTTGGGTTCAAAACCTGTTATTTCCTCAATTATTTTTAGAAGTTCAAAAGCATCATTTCTTCTGACATCATTTTCAACAGCGTTAATAAAATCAGTCACGCTATTTTGAGTTTCTGTAGTTTTATTTTTTGCCATTTCAGTTTATTTTTTTATTTAATAAATCGCTTTTCAAAAGCATGTTTTTGATTTTAAATTCAGTCGCATAAAACAAATTAGAATCTTCTGGCATCTGATTTTCCATTACAATCAAACTCACATCACTTTCAGGGAAATACAAATTTACAGAAGAAAATCCGTCACCTAATCCTGTATGTCCGAGATATTTAATGGATTCTTTTTCAATAACTCTAATTCCGTATCCATAACCGTCTTCTTGTTTACCGAAAAAATTATGTTGAGACAAAATGGTGTTTTTAATCAATAATCGATACGATTCTGGCTTAAGAATTTTTCCTTTATGAAGATTGTTATTCCAAATTGCTAAATCTGATGCTGTAGAAATAATGCCATCTGCTCCCAAGCTTTCGTCGGTAATTTGTCTCGTTGTAATAGGTTCTAGCTGATTATTTGCATTAAAATATCCTGTTGCTAGGTTTTGGGTTTTATCTTCAGAATAGCAAAAAGTATGATTCATTTGTAGTTTCTTAAAAAGCGATTCGGCAACTTCGCTATAACTTTTTTTAGTGCTTGAGGCTACAATTTGGGCAACCAAGTTAAAACTCAAATTTCCATATTTGAATTGTGTTCCTGGCTTAAAAGCCAAAGGTTTTTGTAAATCGACAATTCCGTGAGAATGATTTAAAAGCTGATGAACCGTTACCGAATATGCCCAAGTTTGAGTTAATTCGGGAAGATATTTTTTTATTGGTGCATTCAAATCTACTTTTCCTTTCTCAACTTCCAATAAAAGCAAAGTCGCAGCAATTAATTTACTGTTCGACATGATTTCAAATTGTGTATTCATTTTCAAAGTCTTTTTATTTTCGAAATTTGAAAAACCTTCAACTTTTGAATACAATGTTTTTCCGTTTTGAGAAATCAAAACAACACCATTAAATTTAGGATTAGCGTTTTGAAGTATACTATCAATGCTTTTTTTATAATCGTCTTTTTTTTGAGCCGACGAATTGCACGAAGCGAAGATTAAAACTAATAATAAGGAGATTTTGGCGATGAAATTCATTTATAATTGTTAATGGTGAATTTTTTAAGGTTTCAAGTTTCAAGTTTCAGGTTTAACGTTTTGTAAGTAACTTGAAACCTGAAACGTGAAACAAAAATTAAAACATTCCGTTTTCGTTAATAGAATCTTTTGGTACGGCTTGTCCTAAATCCCAAAGTTCTACAATTTTATCTTCTTTGAATTTGAGAATATGCACAACTGCAAAGCCAATATCTGAAGGAGTTTGTTTGAGATGCGAATGCACGGCAACAAGATTTCCGTCTTCTAAAATATGATGGATTTTAAAAACTTTATTCGGGTTTGTTCTGGCAGACTCTTCCATGGCAAGCATCAATGTGTCAGCATCGCCTTTGAAATAGGCATTATGATGTTTGAAATTCTTTCCGACATATAATCGAAAACCTTCATGAGGATGCCCTTTTGCTGCTAGTTTCAGGAAGTTTTTAGCGATTTCTTTATTAGTCATAACTCAAGATTTTAAAGCAAACTAAGTTATGAAATTAAGCGCTATAAATTTTGTAGAAAATAATGTGAAATTTATAAAATTAAACTTCTTCCGACTTGATTTTAGAGAGATCTACTCCAAGTTTGGCAAACTCGTTTTCGCCCAATTCCGTAATATAAAAATGCTTGTCCGAGGCTTCATTTTTAGCAATCCATTTTTTGTCTGCGAATGTTTCAAAAAGCAATTCGCCGAGTTTACCGCCAATGTGGCTGTAGCATTTTTTGGCTGGCTTTATAGTGTTTTTTGATTCCATTTTTCTTTATATTTTCTTTTTTACAGCGATTTTAGAAGCCAGATATGCCATTGGAAGATAAGCAAAAACTAAATCGACAATGCTGAACCAAATTGGAGATGGAAGTGTGAAAACCATTGTAATGCCACCAAATAAAAAGAAAGCTCCAATAACAAAAGCTAATTTTGTTTTGTGAGAGGCAGCTGATAGTGCAGTTGTAAGTGCTCCAGCAAAAGTTCCGATTGCGTGGGCTAAAAATGGAAATAGAAAATGCTTTGGCTCAAATAAGTGCATAGTAGCCTGTAAACCTTCTGTTGTAGTAACATCAGCACCATTTGGAGGCGGAATTATAGAACCGCTTATTAAAATGATGCTCATGTTGACAATGCTTCCGATAACAAGACCTGCAATTACGGCCAAAGTATTTCTTAAAATAGGATTCATAATTTTCGTTTCTTTTTATTGTAACGAATTTATGAAATTTATTCTTTTGATGATAAAGCTCTTTCGGTTTCTATTTGAGGTTTTCCAGTGGCATTCGGCTGACCTTTTCCAGTTTCAATTAATTTTTTCAAACTGTTTTCGATATAGTTGCTCCAGCCTTTTGTGCAAACATCAAAACATTCGTATTCTGGAACCAAACCAATGTGGGTAAAAGTGAGTTTTGTTTTATTGTCTTCTTTAGAAATATCAAAAACAGCTGTCGTATTGGTCCATTCGGTATCGTCTTTGGTAAAACTGAAAAAGTTTTCTTCAATGAGCCAGACAATTTTTTGGTTCGGAATAACTTTTGTTAATTTTATTTTACAGCGGTGAACGTCTTCATAGTGGTATTTAAATTCGTCTCCTTCGTTTGCTGTTTTTCCTTCAATTTCTTCAGACCACCAGCCTTTAACGTTTTGTATAGCTTTAAAAACTTCTTCTGGCGATTGGTTGACAAGTATTGTTGTGGTAAAATCGTGTGAGTTCATAATCAATTGATTTTTTAAATTAGTTAGGTAAAATTACAATCTAAAAATCAATTGATTAAGGTGTTTAAAAGACAATTTTGAGGTGCTTTTCGGACAAACTCTGTTCTTATTCTTTTCGTAAGAAAGACATCATAAAATTTGCAATGTAAATAGGAGTGGCAACAAAAAGGATAACAAAAATTTCTAAGATTAATACTAAATTTAGAACTAAAGAATCATCAGCGAGAGAGAAATCATTATTTGCAATTAGTTTATAATAAAGAAAAAGAAACCAATAAATCATAAAACTTCCAATCAAAATAATAGAGTGAATTACGGTCAAAGGTTTTGTAAGCTGTTTTTTGAAAACTTTTTCAATTAACCAATAACCTGAGCCCATAAAGAAATAGAGAAAAAATAGACTAGCAGTAATTGCAAGATTGGAAATTATATAATAAGTATCATGAATATTAATATCCAGAAAAGAGTTGGGATAAAAACTTTTTATAAAACCAATAATTAGAACTAGAATAGAAACAATCCAAAATAAGTGGTAAACTTTTATTTTGTTGAAAGGCATAATCTATTGTGTTATTTTTTAAAGAATGTGATTAACGTAGTCCGAAATGTTTTGCTATAATATTTTTTACAAAAGTTATATGGAACTTTCTGTCAATAGAACTACACTCATAATAATTCCAAAAAATATTAGAATGCTCAATAAGCCAATCAAAGTAACTCTCCACCCGCCGAAAGTTTCACCACCATTTTGAATATGATTTTGAATGTTCTGTTCTTGAAATTTTTTCAAGAAATAAGAGGCTACAGCTGAATAAAGCACTGGAAATAGAATATTTGGAAAGTTATCGGGAATTATAAATATAAGCCCAATAATTGCAATCATTGATAAGGCTGTAATAATCCATGTGTTTTTTGCTTTTTCAAAGTCATTAAATGCTTTAAAATTTTCTGCAATGCAATAACCTGCAACTAGTGGGCCAGCAAAGAATGTTCCTATTCTTATAGCTTTTTCTGAATATATTTTTTCGGTTGGAATTTCTTCAAAAACTGATTTTTCTAAATTATTGTCTGATGTCATTTTACGAATTGAGGTTTGTAATTTATTGTATTGCTTTAATTTTTTCTGGAATTTTATTAATTAGTTCAAAATGCTTTGCCATTACATTTTCTAGTTCTAATGTTCCGCCCAGAATAATCATTTCTTTATGTGTAAAACGTTTTCCGAGTCTGTCTTCGAGCATTATTTTTTCCATGCTTTGTGCGATTTCAATTTCGTGTAAAAAATCATTCGGATGACCCGCTGTACAAATTACAAGTCCAAACGGAATGGTTTTCATTTTTCTCGAAGTTTCATTTTGTCCGTAAGCATATCCAACAGAATAAACTCGGTCAAACCAGCCTTTTAATTTTGCAGGACAATCGCTCCACCAAACTGGATACAGGAAAATAATGACATCTGCTTTTTCTATTTTTTCCTGTTCTGCTAAAACATCAGAAGGAATAGGAAGCTGTGTTTTGGCAAATCCTTCACGCTCATATTCTGCTTCAGACATATCGCTGACAAAATTAGAGGCATACAAATCGGAGACTTCAATATTCCAATTTTCATTTCTTAAAACCGATTTTAATCTTTCCAAAACCTGAAAAGTGTACGATTTTTTGCTTGGATGCGCATAAACAATTAAAACATTCATCGCTAGATTTTTTTAGATTTTCAACTAATTAAAATTCAGATCTGATTTGTACGAAAATACGAATTATTTTATTCGTTTTTACTTCCCAAATTGAATTCTCCTTTAGCAATCTCTGTAGATAGAGTTGAAGAATATTGTTCTGGAATGAATTTGAAATTACTCATTTTAAATTAGATTTTATAATTTTCAAATGTACGTTTTTTACTATGAAAAACTTCTTTTATTCAATAATCCATTTTCCTTTTTCTTTTGCAATATCGATTAATTTTTGACCATGTTCTGTCATTAAATTCTGTTGAATCATGCGTTCGGCTCTTTCGATATTTGGTTTGCTCCATTTACTGGTTTTGGGATTTCGGTGAGAGAAGGTCAGGTAGTAACTTTCAGCATCTCGTTTTTTGCAGAGACTGTCAATCCAACCAAAACAAAGCGCTTCTTCGGTTGCTTCAACTAAATTCACACTTTGCGTTTTACTTTTTTTATGAAACAAGATTAGCCAAACCGATTTTTCTGTTTGACTGTTTGCCTCGAGCCAGTTGCGCCAATCTTGTCTAGTTGGAGCATAAACAGCTAATTTTCCGTCTTTAGTTTCCATCTTTTTAATTTTTATTTTATAAAAATAAAATGCCTTTATGACAACAGTATGTCAGTAATAAAATTAAAATAAAGTTTTGAAAATTAAATGGTTAATAAGTCTGATTATTTTAACCGAAGTAATTGACCTTTTCGTTTAACAATGTTTTTATAATCCCATTGAATTTCCCTGCTTTTGTCAAGCCAGCGTTTTAAATCTTCTTCATTTATCTGATCGATGTTTGTGTAGCGCTTTTCAGCAGCTTTAAACGAGCCTTCATTATGAAGTTTTTTTTCTTCAAAAGATTGTCCGCTCCAGAAAAGCAGTCTAATCGAATCTTTTAATTTGCTATAACCCACGATAGGATTTCCATCTAGAAACCAAACCGGGTGAGCATGCCAGATTTTGTTTTCAGCTTCAGTTAAGTTTTTATTTATAATGTTATAAAGAAGGTCGCAGATTTCTTTATTTTCTGCTGTTTGAGAATCGTTGTAGTCCTGAATCTGATTCATATCTTAAACATTTAGGTTAATTTATATCTTTTGTAAGTTCAAATAAAATATAGGTTCCATTGCTTGAATGTCCTTTCGATTTTTCTATAAATCCTTTTTTAAGGTAAAATTCAGTTGCTTTGGTGTTGCTTACAAGACATTTCAGGGTAATTGGAAATGCTGTTTTCTGTATTGCGGCTTTTAATAATTGGGTGCCAATGTTTTTTCCTTGATAGGCACTATCAACGTAAAGATGATGAATAAAATGGTTAGGCATCCAAATAGAAATAAATCCGACGGGAATATCGTCTATAATTGCAGTTAGAATATATTCTCCTTTTGTCTGTTTGTCAAAATCTTCAAGTTTAAATTCAGATGTGTCTTGCTCTGTAAATGTTCGCTGTCTTTCATTTAAGAATATGGTTCTTAAATGTGGTAAATTGATATTTTTCGCTTCTTCTACAATTAGCATTTCGAATATATTTATTGTTCGTTAAGCGTATGAAAGTTAAATAAAAAATCCGACTTGCTGATGCAAATCGGATTTTGGTATTTTTTAGGGCTGTAACTTTTTCATGAATTCATTTGAAGCCAGTTCTAATGCTTTGTAATAGTTTCCTTTTTTAAGTTCAGGAACTGAATAGGTGCTAATTATGTTTTGTGTGTCTTCGGTACTTAATTTGTATCTTATAAAATCGACACTTATAACCTGAATTTGTCTTAATGTTTTGCTTACTATTATTAAAAGAGTAGGGTCTAATCGCGGGTCTTTTGATAGAAATTTATCGAGCTCCAATGTATATTCTTCCAAGGACTTAAATGGAGAATAAGAAGGAGTAGTGATAACAACAATTTTATAAAGGTATTTTTTTTCGAAACCGTTTAGTGTGTTATTCAAAGATTTAAGCTCGGTTGGAGTTAATATTTTTTCGAAGTCGTTGACACAGTCTGTCGATCCTGAAAAAGAGTTTTTTAGTTGAGCAGCAAAATCGGTGTCGTTTTTTGTTTGGGCAGATAAAAGAACTGAGGTTAACAGTACTAGCGTATAGAATAATTTTTTCATTCTGTGGCAGTTTAGATTTGGTGCAGCAAAAGTAGCACATTCTTTAATTTTAAACAGATGAAAAGTAGAATAGTTTTGGTTTTAAATGGAAAAAAAATCCGACCTCCTTTCACAAATCGGATTTTGATAGTTAACTTTGATAAAATGAATATGTTTTGTCAAATTGTTTATTTATCAAGTCAAATTTGTTAATAAAAATTTGGTGGATTTCTACGTCGTTATCTAACTGTAATAGTAAAATATCATCTTTTGAGTCATCATCATCAATTCTTGGATCTTCTTCAAAATAAAAACTTCCATAGCCTCCAATTTTATATGAACAATGATTAAACAATTTACTAAATTGTTCTTTTTCTATTTCATTTAAAAGATCTTCGTTTAGGCCATTAAATTTATAGTCAAATCTAAAATCTCCCGTAGAAGCATATTCTTCTTTCAAAAAAAAGGATATTTTTCCTTCATCGACAATGTATACTTCGTCGTAAAAATCATTTGGAAGAAAGCTAAAATCTGTATGATATTCTTCTATTTTCTCATGATATATTATATGGAATTCAGAATTAGATATATAAGATTTATCTAAATAAACTTGTAGAATGCCGCTGTCTGGATAGTTTTCGAGTTTAGGCATTTCGGAGAAATTTATCTGTATTATTAAAGGCATGAGATTTCCGTTTTTATCTTTAGGATATTCTGCGGAAATTGGTATATAAGGATTTCCTAAATATTTGCTATCAGTTATGCCTATTATTTCATTTTTTTGTAATTCATAAGTGTTGATTTCAATGTAATTAAGTTTATAATCTAATAGATCTTTTTCAAATTTCTTTAAAAATTCTGGTAATAATGTATTCATATTATTTGCATTGAGATTGCAAATATATAAGTTTTTTACTACTTTTTTTAATAGAAAGAAATAAAAAATCCGACCTGCTTTCACAAATCGGATTTTAAAGTTTTCTATTGAAGTAAAGGCAATAAATGATCCCACTTTAATTCTGTGGCAAAATCTAAAGCAGTTTTGCCTGTAGCTGTTTTAGCATGTTTATCTGCGCCAGATTCTAGTAAAACTTCAACAGAAGTCTGATTTCCCGCAATAGTTTCGCGATGCAGAAAAGTATAGCCTAATTCATCTTGGTTGGATACTTCTTCTGGATTATTGGTAACAAATTCAATAAGACTTTCTTTCATGTTTTTGCTCATTGGGTGTTCGATTAGATTTTCTGGCTTTTCTTTTTGTTCGTTTACAACTAGAATATCATTAAAATCGCCAAAATCTAGTCCCCAAGCTTCGTCATGAGATTCTCTTTCGTCTTCGCTCATTTCAGAACGCATCGCCTGAATTGTAAATGCGCCAAAAGTTTGTCCATTGATGGCAAATAACCAATCGCTGATTTGATTTATCGGAATTGCAATTTCGTCTCCGTTACTTACATTGGTAAGTTCATTTGGATCGTTTACTAAAATACCGTAGATATTTTCTCCATCAAAATTTACATCATTAATCCACATGTGTTCTACAACAGTTTCATTGTCAATTTCTTGAGTAAAAGCTAGTTTCACGCAAGCAACGTCCAATCCTGGAACTATTCTTCTGTATTCCCAAGAAAGTTCTCTCCAGAAATATTTAAATGTTTCTTGAGCTTTTTTGTAAGCTTCGATCATTTTCGGGTTTTCCCCGTCGACGTAGAATATTTTTGTTTCTTCCATTACAATGCTTATTTATATTGATTTATAAAAGTAATCTTTTTATTACTTGATGAGAAATGTTATTTTTTACTAACTTAAAAAGCAAGATTGTTTAAGAAAAGTTTTGTCATTTCGACCGAAGAGAGAAATCACACTAGAAATTCCGCAAAGTGGAGTTATTGATAAAGATTTTTATCAATCTTTGTCGAGCTACTTGTGGAGATTTCTCCTTACGTCGAAATGACAAAGATCGGCGATTCACTTTGTAGAATTTCTAGTGTGATTTCTCCCTTCGGTCGAAATGACAAAACTATAGGCACAAAAAAAAATCCGACTTGCTTTCACAAATCGGATTTTATAAATTGAGAATTATATATAACCGTAAAACGGTATATTTTTACAAGTGAATTACTTCGCCGTAAGCATCAGCTACAGCTTCCATAACAGCCTCGCTCATAGTTGGGTGAGGGTGGATAGATTTTAAGATTTCGTGACCAGTAGTTTCTAGTTTACGAGCTACAACTGCTTCAGCAATCATATCTGTAACGCCAGCACCAATCATGTGGCATCCTAACCATTCTCCGTATTTAGCATCGAAAATTACTTTTACAAATCCGTCAGCATTTCCAGCAGCTTTTGCTTTTCCAGAAGCTGAGAATGGGAATTTACCAATTTTTAATTCGTAACCTTTTTCTTTTGCTTGTTTTTCTGTTAAACCTACAGAAGCGATTTCTGGAGTTGCATAAGTACAACCAGGAACGTTTCCGTAATCGATTGGGTCTACGTGAAGTCCTTTAATTTTCTCAACACAGTTAATTCCTTCAGCAGAAGCAACGTGCGCTAAAGCTTGACCTGGAGTAACATCTCCAATTGCGTAATATCCTGGAATATTAGTTTCGTTGTAAGCGTTTACTAAGATTTTATCTCTGTCAACAGCGATTCCAACTTCTTCTAATCCGATGTTTTCAATGTTTGTTTTGATTCCAACCGCAGAAAGTACGATATCAGCTTCAAGAACTTCTTCTCCCTTTGCAGTTTTAACGAAAGCTTTAACTCCTGTACCTGTAGTGTCAATACGCTCAACAGAAGAGTTTGTCATTACTTTAATTCCTGATTTTTTCAAAGAACGCTCAAATTGTTTTGAGATATCTTCGTCTTCTACAGGAACTACATTTGGCATAAATTCTACGATAGTAACATCTGTTCCCATTGAGTTGTAGAAGTGAGCGAACTCAACTCCAATTGCTCCAGAACCAACAATGATCATAGATTTTGGTTGCGTTGGCAAAGTCATTGCCTGACGGTATCCAATTACTTTTACACCATCTTGAGGTAAGTTTGGCAACTCGCGAGAGCGAGCTCCAGTTGCGATAATAATGTGATCAGCGCTATATTCTGTAACTTTATTGTCTTTATCAGTAACGTCAAGTTTTTTTCCTGGTTTTAGTTTTCCAAAACCTTCGATAACGTCAATTTTGTTTTTTTTCATTAAGAATTGAACACCTTTGCTCATTCCTTCTGCAACACCACGGCTGCGTTGAATAACTGCAGGGAAATCTTTATCAAATTCAGAAACTTTCAATCCGTAGTCAGAAGCGTGTTTAAGGTAATCAAAAACCTGAGCAGATTTTAAAAGCGCTTTTGTTGGGATACATCCCCAGTTAAGGCAAACCCCACCTAGATTTTCTTTTTCTACTACAGCAGTTTTAAAGCCTAATTGTGAAGCTCTAATCGCTGTTACATATCCTCCAGGACCACTTCCTAAAACAATAACGTCGTATTTCATTTTTTTTGCTTTTAGTATTAACTATCGAAAATGAAGTTTATATTTCCGAAACTCATCTTTCGATTTCTTCTTTTGTTATTTGTGTTTGCGAATTTAAGGATTTATTTTATATGAACACCTGAAATTTTGTTTTTAAAGAAGCAGATTTTGGTCTTTTCACAGAAACCGAATGAATTGTGAATTGCAAATTGTGAATTATGAATTGATTTTTGTGATTTAGTGAGTAATTGTTTATGGTTTATGGTTTGTGGTTGTTGTTTGATGTTTGATGGTTGTTGTCAAAAAAAATAGCCACAGATTACACAGATTAAAATGATTTTTAAAAAATCTGTGTTAATCTGTGTAATCTGTGGCTATTATATTTTTTAGAATTAATAATTAACCATTAATAATTAACCATTAAATTTTCACGTGTCCCCAGTTTTCTCCGCTGGCAATTCTTCTAATTTGCATTTCGCTTACGCCAAATTGTTTGGCGATCATTTTAAGACGTGTTTTTTGCTCTGGTCTAGCAAGGATTTTTTTGATTAACATCACTTTTGTTGTGGTTAATTTTCGTCCGTCGGCTTTAAGATTGTGTTCGATTAAGTTCTTTTTTGCCTGAATAACGCGCGGACTTTTACGGCTATGCGCCATCATTTCCTGTTTGGTTGCCCATCGAAGATTGCTTACATCATCATTAGCTCTGTTGTAATCTAAGTGCAGCACATAGGTTTGCTCTTCCGATTCTTTCGGAATAAAATATTGGGCAACTAATTTGTATAAGAAAAGATATTTGTTTACGATTTTATCGTCTTTTTTAACCTTAAAACGGAAAGTTGGATATCCGTCGCTTAAGCCGCCTTTTAAGATGCGTCCGTTTTCAATATTGTCGGTAAAACTTATTAATCTTCCTCTGTTTGAAATGGCATATCTTAATTGTAATGAGGCATTTATTTCTATTTCTTTGAACTTTTCATCAGGATAAAATCTATTTTGTGGCATTGTCTTTTACATTTGATTTCTATATTCTCAAAGATAAATAATAAACCAAAAATTTCAGCTATCTTGCTGATTGTGAAAGGGCAATTTTATGATTTCTATAACGCTAATTTAACGTTTTAAAACGTTTTTGACAGTTTTTAGTCGGATTTTAAATCACAATTTATCAAAAATGCAGTTTTTGCGTTTTTTGAATTGGAATTAATTTATAGCTAAATAATTATTAAATTACTGATCTAGCCACTTCTTGAAGTTATTAATTTCCTTTTTGCTGATGAAAATTGCGTCAGATTCGGCTGCGGGAACTGTCAAAATCAATTCAACTTTCTGGTTAGAATGTTTTATAACTTCTTTAATGCTGTCTCGTCTTACGATGTATTTTCTATTTATTTTGAAGAAATGGAACGGATCAAGACTGTTTATGATTTCGGTTAAGGTGCTATTGTACAAATAGCTGTTTCCAGATTTTATATGAATAAAAAGATGCTTTCCAGTTGCGGAAAAATAAGTGATTTCATTTTCATTAATAGAAATCAATTTATAGCCATGATTTACTAAGAAATGTCGCTGTATTTTATTGCTTTCAGGATTTTCTATTGCTACCAAAGATTGCAGCGTAGAATCGCTGTTAAAGCTGTCTTTTATTTTTTTGAATTTCTGAAGTGCTTCCCATAATTCTTCTTCTTCAAATGGTTTTAAGAGATAATCTATTGTGAAATGTTTGAAAACCGAAATGGCATAAGAATCGTAAGCGGTTACAAAAATAACAGGGCAGGAGATATCAGTTTTTTCAAAAATTTCTAGACTTTTTCCGTCACCCAAATGAATATCCATGAAAGCGAGATCTACTTTGTTTTCGCTAAAAAATGCTACAGCTTCTTTTACCGATTTTAAAACGCTGATTGCATCAATCGATAAGACGTCCTGCTGTTCTAAAATAGATTTTAGATAGCTGGAAGCAAGATGTTCGTCTTCGACAATAGCAATTTTCATTTTGCAGATATTTATAATGCAAAGATAAATTCGGGAATTCTTATACGCAATAAAGAGCGCATTTTGTTGCATTGATTTTATAAAAAAAAGGCCTAGTTTATAAAAAAACTAGACCTCTTTAAAAAAAAACAATTAGGTAAAATTATAGATTGGGATTATTCAATCTCGCGTTTGCTGGATAAATAATGGTATAACGCGGATCATTCTGTATTAAAGTGCTTTCGGTTGTCAAGAATTTATGAACAATTTGTTTTTGAGTTGTTCTTCTTAAATCAAACCAACGGTGACCTTCGACAGCAAATTCTCTATGTCTTTCTTCGTAAATGAAATTCGTTAAATCTGCTTTGTTCATTGCATTAACTTCGCCTTCTAGCTGTGCATATCCAGTTGCTGAATATCTGTTTTTAATGAAATTTAAAATAGTTGCTTTAGCATCGTTAATATTGTCTAATTTCAATAAAGTTTCAGCTTTTGTTAAATACAATTCTGAAGTTCTGAAAGATGATTTTTGATTATCATTTCCGCCTTTCGCAATTCGGTAACGGCTTCCGCTAGCTGAGAAATAAAGCGGGAAACGTAAATCAGCTGTTTTATTGTAAGCAGCAATTAAATCGGCAGATGCAAATGAAGCTCTCTGAAGACCAATTATGTATCCGTCTTCCAATGCTAAAATCGATTCTTTTCCGTCAAATTTTGTAGCTAGAACAGGAGTTGCTTTTAAGTCAATTAAAGTATTGTTGATTTCCAAAGCTTTGTTTGCAGCATCTAATGATTTTTGCCATTGCTGCTGATATAGATACACACGGCTTTCTAAACTGAATAAAGCTGCTTTTGAGAAACGGTAGTTTAATCCTTTTGGCTGTGTGCTAATGTTAATTAATTTTTCAGCTTCTTTAGTATCAGAAATAATTTGGTTGTAAACAACTTCTACACTCTGAGGTACAAAAACTTGTTCCAAATCAATTTCTAAAGCTAATGGAATTCCTTTGTCTGTCCCTGCAGTTGAAGGATTATAAGGTTTCCCGAAAAGGTTAACCAAATCAAAGTTTGCCATTGCTCTCAAAGCATAAGCTTCTCCTAATAATTGATCTTTTTCCTTAGATGCTTCTACTTTTTTTGAAGCTTCATTTATAACTACATTCGTGTAAAAAATAACATTGTATAAATCTTGATAGTGAAACTCTAACGTGCTCTTATCAGGATTTGCATCTTTCCATAAGTATACATCTTTATAAATAGAAACTTCGCTGTTGTCTTCATTCATCAACAATTCGTCTGTACGAACTGCCGATAAAGATTTGTGTTCTGGATATGATGCATATCCTTTGGTTAGAACTGCACGAAATTCTTCTAGCGATTCTGGAATTACTTTTCCTATCGGAGTAATGTCTAGATAGTCATCGCAGCTGCTAAGGGCAATAGCAGCAACGAATAGTGTTATATATTTTGAGAATTTTTTCATCTTTTTTAGTTTTTTAGAAAGTAACATTAAGTCCTAAAGTAAATGATCTAGGAACTGGCTGTGCATAAATGTTTCCGAAAGTTTCTGGATCAAAGTAACCTTTGTAATCTGAACTGATCACAAACAAGTTTCTTGCTTCAAGATTTAAACGAATACTTTGAATATTGATATGATCTGTGAATGTTTTTGGGAAAGTGTATCCAAAACGAACACTGCTTAATCTCATATAACTCATTTCGCTAACCCATGTATCTAGGTAATTGTAAGTATTGATTTGATTTGCACCAGAAAACCAGCTGTATGCCATCCATGAATCGCCTGTACCAGAATCTTTACTCGTAATACCTGGCAAATTTGATGACGTATTTGTTGGTGACCAAGCGTTTAAAATATCAGTTGTATAGTTCTGTCCTCTGTCTACTATTGTTCCATTGTAAGGAGGTGTTTTGGTAACCGTTTGTTTGATATTGAATGATGCGGCAATCGTAAGATCAAAATTACGAACCTTAAAGGTGTTTGTAAGACCTCCTGTAAATTTAGGATCTTTGTCTCCTAGGTAAACAAATAGATCTCTAAACTCTGCAGGTGTTAAACTTGACTGCGTAATTTCTCCTGGTAAAAAGTCTGCATAAGGATCAAACAAACCAAAGAAAGTCTGTGCATTTACAGTTTCTCCTTTTTTGTTTACGAATAATGGATAACCATTTTCGTCAATTCCGTTTGTTTTAAATCCAAAAACAGCGTTTACAGCATGACCTTCTTGGTTTGGCAAATAACTGTTATCTCTTATTTCTAAACGGTCAATGTTACTTTTGTTATGAGCAAAATTAATTGTAGTATTCCATTTAAAATTAGGACGATCGATGTTTTTTGTAGCCAAAGCAATTTCATAACCTTTGTTGCTTACCTGCGCCCAGTTCATATTGGTAAATTCAAAACCATTTTCTAAAGGAAGCGCTTTCATACCAATTAAATCGGTACTTTTTCTTCCGTAGACATCAGTTACAATGCTAATACGGTTGTTAAACATACCAAGATCTAAACCTAAGTTGGTGCTTTCTGTTTTTTCCCAACGTAATTTGCTGTTTGGTGGAGTCGTTACTTCAATTATAGGTTCTGTCTGTCCAGGCAAAATAGTGGTAGTTTTATTTTCTCCAACTACATAAGGTGAAGTATTTTTATCAATATTTCCTTGTAAACCGTACGAAGCACGAAGTCTTAAATTAGAAATCGTTTTGCTGTCTTTTAAGAAATCTTCTTGAGATACTAACCAAGATCCAGATGTTGACCAAAGTGGCAAGTATTTGTATTTAGGGTCTACACCAAATAAATCAGAACCATCATAACGAACACTTCCGTAGAAACTATATTTTCTGTTGTAAGTATATGCTGCTGTTGCAAAGAATGATGCAAAGGCATTTTCTTTTTCTGTTTTTATGAAAGTTTTGTAAATAGCATCATTAACAGAATTTGAGTTCGGGAAAATAATTTGCTGAGTTGTCAAATTCTTTTCGTCAAAACCAAAACCTCTTGTTAAGATCGAAGTGTTTTTATTTCTTCTTAATTCATTACCAACCATTACTTCAATTTCGTGTTTTTCTCCTAAAAGTTTAGAATAGTTCACCATTGTTTTTAAGTTGTACTGAAAAAAGTCTGTGTTTGTGTTTTGAATAATACCGCCTTCAGGAAGGAAATACTTTTGAACTCCGCCAGAATAATAACTTGTTTTTTCTTTTTGTTTTCTAGTGTAAAATGTCTCCTTTCCAGCAAATTTTTCGCTAGAAGAGTTGTCCAACTGTAAACCTAATTGGCTTGATACTTTCAAATCTTTTGTGATTTTATACTCAGCGTCAAGCAATGCTTTTATAGCTCTTGTTTTTAAATCGTAAGAAGTATTGTTTCTTTCTTCTAAGAAATTAAAAGGCAATTTAATATCAGAATATGAAGCAATATCTGGATCGTATTTATAACTTCCATCTGCATTGTACGGAGTCAAATACGGATTTACGTTTCTTGAATAGTTGGCAGGATTTGTAAATCCGTCAGTATCTGTAACGTAAGACGTAGTTTTAGTGTCTGAACCAAAAAGACCAATACCTACTTTAAATTTATCAGTAATATCGTAGCTGTTTTTTAAGGTTAAATTATAACGTTTAAGACCTGTTCCAATAGTTGTTCCTTTTTCGTCATAATATCCTAAAGAGAAATAGTAATCAGATCTCTCGCTACCTCCAGATAAACTTAATCCGTGTTGTGTGTTAATGGCAGCTTGGTATAATAAATTACCCCAATTTGTATTAATGCCTCTTAGGTTATTGATTGATTGCTGTGTTTGCGGACTCAAAGAAGAGAATCCACCGGCTCTGTATGCGTCTAATTCATTCGCTCCATTCAGGATACGAGCAACATCACCACCGGTGTCTCTGTAAGTCAAATCTGCACGGCTCGCCATATTCAATTCAAGATCAACTTTTTGGTTTGAGTCTAATAAGTTTAATTTTGAAAATTCTGGTCTTTGCGTGATAAAAGTATTGGTATTGAAGCTAACAGTCATTTTACCGCTTCTTCCTTTTTTAGTTGTAACAACGATTACACCATTTGCCGCACGGGCACCATAGATAGCAGTTGCCGCAGCATCTTTTAAAATGGTAATATCTTTAATATCGTCTGGATTTAAACCAGCGATAGAGTAGTTGTTTAATACATCGATATTGTCTTTGTCGTAATTTTTAGGTACATCGTTGCTCTCTAACGGAAGTCCGTCTAATACCCATAAAGGATCTTGAGTTCCGTTTAAAGAAGCAGTACCTCTAATTCTGATTTTTGCGGCAGCTCCTGGCGCTCCTGATGGAGTAGTAACAGCAACTCCGGCAACTTGTCCAATCAATAACTGGTCAATGCTAGAGACACCAGTCTGTTGAATTGAAGCCATATCTACTTTTGTAATAGCAGATGTTAGCTTTCTTTTTTCAATTTTTTGGTAACCTGTTATAAGAACCTCTTGAAGTTTTGCTGTTTCAGAATTTAAGGCAATAGTATAATCTTTTTGAGCAGATAATTCAAGAGTATACGATTTGTATCCCATGAAAGTAACTCTCAAAGTAGTAACGTTTTTTGCGATTTTCAAGCTGAATTTACCATCAAAATCTGAGGTAGTTCCAATTGCTTCACTATGAATAATACCTGCCATAGCAGTTTTGTTTGATATCGAATTATTCTCAACGAAGATCGATGCGCCAGGAATTGGCGATGAATCTGCTGCATCTTGAATGATACCCGTGATGGTTCGGGTTTCCTGCGAGTATCCTGCGATGGCCAGGAACAGCAGTAAGGCTTGTAAAATTTTTTTCATGTTTTTGGGTTGTGTATTAAAAGGTTGTATTATTTAGGTTTTTTTCGATTCGTTGTATCAAATCGCGGTAATGATTTTGGGTCGATTGATCTCCAGTGCTCTTTTTAGTTTTTAATAATTGAAGGATTTTATTTAGTTCTCCTTTTTTATCAGAAGTCACTTCTGTAACTCTTTTTAAAGAAGACTGATTAATGTTTCTTGCCATATGAGCATCATCCAAATAAGTGCACAAATGAGGCATATTTAAAGTCTGCTGAATGTCTACTAATTTTTTTGCATCTGTTTTCTCAAATAATTTGTTGGTCGAAACAATTAACACATCAACATAATTCTTTTGCGTCATGCGCTCCAGAATCGATAATGATTTATTGGCGATAGTTCCTGCAAAAACACTTTGGTGCATTTTTTTAAACAAATCATTTACGGTAAAAACGGGATCTTTGGTTTTGTTACGTTGATATAATTCGTTTTCAGTCATTCGAAGCAAGCGATCATCGCTTAATAAATCATACAAAATACTGTACTGCAATTCTCTCGAAAGTGTATACGGAGTATATTCGTAAGGCCCAAGAGGAGAATCTTTCAACGGATTTGTCTTGTCTAAAATGTCATTAAAGAATAGCCATTGCGGAATTGTAATCACATTTTTAGCCAGATAATCTGCTGCTCTTTTTTGCATTGCTACTGGAACTGGAATATAGCTTTGCTTGTTGTCGCCGTGAACGGTAGCATTCAAATAAACACCACCAATATTATTCATTACATGACGGTTGTACATTTGCCACTGGCCGATAGTCCCAATGTATAATTTACCAGTTTCATAATACGACTGATCTTTATCGTAAGTCCAGCTTAAAATATTATCTACAACACGTTTTAAGTTTTTCAAACCATATTCGCTTGCTTTAACAGCATCATTTCCTAAATCTTCAGATTGTGAACGAGGATCAATTATATTTTCCTGCTGTTCTCCATAAAAATAAATGGGGTCATCTTGATGTTTTGTAATTAAGGCGTTTAGTTTTGTTGTTTCGTTGTCGTTAGGCGAGTACCATCTGTAACCCCATTCAATAGCATATTTATCATATTCTCCAATTTTCGGAGTAATAACTGTAACATTGTCTTCTGGCTGTGCTACATAATTGTAACGCGCATAATCCATAATTGATGGAGCAGTTCCGCCCATTTTTGCTGTGAATTCTTTAGAACGCAACGATTCTACATCATAAGCAAAAGAAGAACCCATGTTGTGTTTTAGACCAAAAGTATGACCCACTTCGTGAGACGAAACAAAACGGATTGCTTCTCCCATATGTTCATCGCTAAATTTATTTCCTCTAGCTTTTGGGTCAATTGGTCCTGTTTGGATGCGCATCCAGCTTTGAAGAGAAGTCATTACATTATGCCACCAGATAATATCGGCTTCGATAATTTCACCGCTTCTTGGGTCAACCACAGATGGCCCCATTGCATTTGATTTTGGAGATGCAGCATACGTAATTACAGAGTAACGTACATCATCAATATCAAAATCCAAATCTTTATCAGTAGGTTCTTTTGCTATAATAGCGTTTTTGAAACCCGCTTTTTCAAAAGCTGCCTGCCAATCGTGTACCCCATCAATAATATATTTTCTCCATTGTTTTGGAGTCGATGGATCGATGTAATAAACGATTGGTTTTTTCGGCTCTACTAATTCACCTTTCAAATATCTTTCTTCGTCTTCTTTTTTTGGTTCTAATCTCCAGCGTGTAATGAGTTCTTTTTCAACCATTGCTTGCTGTGCATCGGTAAAATACCAATGCTTTTCAGAAAAGAAACCAATTCGGTTATCAGAAAAACGAGGTTTCATTGGCGTTTTATCCAATAAAATAATATTACTTGTTACGCCAAGCGTTACCGATAATGCCGGTCCGCCTTCGCTTACAGAAGTTGTCAGTTGAGATTTTACAACAATATTTTTAGGGAAAGATTTTACACCTTCAATATAAGAGAGATCAGATTTTACAGAACCTCCAAAACCAATATTGCTCAAAACATCATTGAAGCTTTTTTGTTTTCCGTCAAAAATCTTATTTACTTTAATAACAACAGAAGTCGAATCGTTGTTTTTGGTTTCAATATCAAAAACTTCAATAATAGATTCTGCAAAATTATTTTGAACCGATTGTGTAATCGCATCTTCTTTTGGTGAAGAAACCTTAGGAACATACGATTTTACCCAAACCTTCTTTGCAATTGTATCTTTATAAAAACTAATGACTTTGTTTTCATAATTCATTCCTTTGTTTAGTCCAGCTTCGTTTACTTGAAAAGGAACTTGAGATAATTTGTTTACTACTAAAAACTCTCTTTGAAATAAACTGTCTTGAATTTCAAAATAAACATCGGTTTTTACTTGAATGACATTGAAGATTCCTTTTTTAACAGAACCTTTTTTTACAAGGTCATCGTATTTTTTACCTTTTTTAGAATCGGTAGAATCTTTTTTAATTTCAGTTTTGTCCTCTTTTTTGTCTTTCTTTTTCTTTTGAGAATGAACGGTAAGCGGCGATAATAATAATAGGAGTATGCAAATTGTTATCAAATTATGCAGGAATGATTTTTCCTTCATTAGATGTTAAGTTTAGGTTAATTTTCGATCCGAAACTATTTTATTTTACTTCGGAAAAAAAACAAAAAGGAGTGAGTGGCTTTTTTTTAGGAGTGAATGGATATTAATGGAAGAATACAAACAAAATAGCCATCTTTTTCTGATGTCTTAAATTCTGTTTTTGAATAATAATTGTAAATACTCTTTAGGTAATTTAACCCAAATTTAGTACTTGGTTCAGCAGTCAATTTCTTTTGAAGAGTATTGCTGATAATTACCTGATCTTCTTTAATCAGGATTTTTGTAGTAAGTGGACTTTCCTGTGTGGCTCTATTATGCTTAATAGCATTTTCGACCACAATCTGAAAAGCAAGATAGGGGATGTGTTTGTTTAATGCAGCTTCGTTTTCAATTTCGATAGAAAAGAATAACTCTTCCTTAAAACGAGTTTGCTGCAAAAAGATATATTTTTCGATAAATAATAATTCGTCCTTCAAAGGAACAATGTTCTTTTCAGGCGGATCAATTAAATAGCGATAAATACGAGATAGGTTTAAAGTAAATTTCTGCGCGACTTTAATATCACTTCCAATTAGCATATAAAGTGAATTGAGCGAATTAAATAAAAAGTGCGGATTAATCTGCTCTTTCAGTTGCTGTAGCTGAATCAAAGCTTTTTCTTTGATGATCTTTTCATTTTCGACCAAGAGTTTATTTTTCTCTTTTATGACAATTCCTTTTTCTCTGTAAGCACGTCTGTTGGCATAAGAGAAAAGATAAAAAATCAAAAGCAGCATTATGGTCGTAATCGAATACGTTAAAGTCGAATACCTTTTAATGACAGCTACGTTTTCATCAACAAAAATTTTAGGGAAATTGACGCAGATAAACCAGTTAGAATTTTTAACATCTAGTTTTTGCGTATAACGGATCACATCTAGTTTTAAAAACTCAGACATGGTAATTCTTTTTGCAAAATCTTCATTCTTCTTGAAAATCGTATCAGAAGAAACAAACGACGAAATTTTAAAAATGTTTTTTCCAATAAAAGCAGCTTCTGGATGGTAAACGCAGGTTCCTTTTTTGTCAAAAACAAAGGCGTAGTTGGAAGCGGTTTTATCTATTTTAGAAAAATAAGTATGAAGTAATCCTAAATTAATATCGTAACCATATTTTACAACCGTATTATCATTAGAAACTAATTTGAAGAAAATACGCCAAACCAATTCTTTCCCTTGACGGACAACGACGCTAATATGTTTTGCATTTTTATTTTGAAGCAGAAAAGTTTTTAAATCATTTTTGGTTTCATTGGAAATGACTTTTTTTCCGTATTGAATCGGATTTTCATTAATCTGAAACCAATTGTTTTCAACTAATCTGTTGTTGGCTTGGAGCAGTGACATAAGCTGCAGGTTATTCTGGAGATTCGCTGGACTGCTTATTTCTAAAACATGCTGAATTTTTTTCTCCTGCTCCAGAAACTTAGAAAATTCCTCAGACATAAACTCCTGCTTTTTGACTAACGTTCGCAGCGAAGCATCATCATTGGCTTTTTCGGTCAAATCAGTAATCAGATTACTTAGAATGTAAACCGCCGAAACCGTAATTAGAATCGAGACAATAACGTATATTAAAAAAGCACGTCTAGAAGTAATATTTTTTAATCTAAATTTCAAAAAGTAACATTATGACTTAGTTTGCCACAGCAAACTGTGAGTCATATAAATTTTTATAGTAACCATCAGTTTTAACTAATAACTCCTGATGCGTCCCTTGTTCAACAATCAATCCCTTATCCATCACCACAATCTTATCTGCATTTACAATTGTTGCTAATCTATGTGCAATAATAATAGAAGTTCTTCCTTTTGTAATCGTCTCTGTTGCGCGCTGAATCATTTCTTCTGAATACGTATCAATCGAAGAAGTAGCTTCATCCAAAATCAAAATACTCGGATTACTCACATAAGAACGTAAAAAAGCAATAAGCTGACGCTGGCCAGAAGAAAGCATAACGCCTCGCTCTTTTACATCAAAATCATAATTATCTGGTAAGTTCATAATAAAATTATGAACACCAATTTTCTTTGCCGCATCAATTACTTTATCACGAGTAATTTCTGGATTGTGCAATGTGATATTATTATAAATCGTATCGGCAAACAAAAAGACATCTTGTAAAACCACCGCGATTTGTTTTCTTAAAGAAGCCAAAGTATAGTTTTCGATATTTTCTCCATCAATACAAATTGTTCCGCTGTTGATTTCGTAAAAACGATTCAATAAATTAATAATAGTCGATTTTCCTGCACCAGTAGAACCTACAATTGCAACAGTTTGTCCAGCTGAAACCGATAAATCAATTCCTTTTATGACTTCTTCTTCTGGAATATAGCTAAAACGAACATCTTTAAATTCGATACTTCCATTAAAAACAGGCGCTTCAATTTTTCCAGTATCTTGAATATGATCTTGCGTATCGATAATATCAAAAACACGATTGGCAGCAATCATTCCTAATTGCATCTCATTAAATTTATCCGCAATTTGCCTTAACGGATTAAAAAGCATTCCGATAAACATGGTATAAGAAAACAAATCTCCAAAAGTGGTAAAATGATCTCCGTTCAAGATTCTAAAACCACCATAAACCACAACTAAACCTAAAGTAATAGACGAAATAATATCGGCAATCGGGAAGAAGATCGAGTTGTACAGAATCGTCTTAATCCAAGCTACTCTATGTTTGTTGTTGATTTCTTTAAAGTTTTCAGCTTCGATTTTTTCGCGGTTAAAAAGCTGTACGATCTTCATACCTGTTACGCGCTCCTGTACAAAAGAGTTCATGTTGGCAATTTGAGTTCGTACTTCCTCAAAAGCCACCTGCATTTTGCGTTGGAAAATTCTCGTGACATAAACCAAAATTGGCATCGCAATTACCACAATCCAAGTCAGTTTCCAGTTCATGTAAAACATAAAAATCAAAACCACAACCATTTTCATCAAATCGCTTATAATCATAAACAAGCCTTGGCTGAAAATACGAGCAATCGACTCAATATCCGAAACGGCTCTTGTAACCAATTGCCCTACCGGAACCAGATCAAAATACTTCATTCTGAAACTCAAAATGTGCTGAAAAAGTTTGGTTCTAATATCTTTTACAATATCCTGACCAAGCCAGTTTGCCCAATATACAAAGTAAAACTGAGAAAAGACCTCCATAAGCAAAACCACTCCCATCAAAATGATGTACAGCAGCAATCCCATTTTGTCATGAGTTTTGATGTAACCGTCAACTGTTTCTTTAAGTAAATAAGGACGAAGTGCAGCAAAAATAGACAGCGAAATGGCAAAAATAATTACGCCATAATAACGCCATTTATAAGGGCGGGTATATTTTAAAATTCGTTTGAATAATCCTGTGTCGAATGCTTTTGCTTTCATTTATTTTTAGGAGCTGTTTCCTGCTTTCCGTTACAAGTTTTTCTCAAAAATATGTTTTTGTTTTAATTTTTATAAAGCTTCCGTTGGTCGCTCCATAAAAATTACAAAAACTATATTTTTTTCAAAAAAGCTTTTCACTGCAATCAGGGCTATTAAATGTAATCGTAATAAATATTGGTTAAATATAAACCATGTGCTGGGACAGAAAACCCTGCTTTTTCTCTGTTTTTGCTGGCAATAATATTTTCAAAATCTGCCAATGTGATTTTGTGCAATCCTATATTAATTAAAGTTCCCACAATGGAACGAACCATATTTCTTAAAAACCGATTGGCCGAAATGGTAAAAATCAATTTTGAATTTTCTTGTTTCCAGAACGCCTCAAAAATCGTGCAATCAAAAGTATTTACATCCGTATTAACTTTTGAAAAACATTGAAAATCGGTGTGTTTCAATAATAATTGCGCCGCTTCATTCATTAAATCTACATCAAGTTGCTGTGTAACATACCAGCTCAATTCCTGCAAAAACGGATTTTTAACGGTATTGATATGATATTCATACGTTCGTTTTGTTGCGTCAAAACGACAGTGCGCATCGTCATGAACCGCAATGATATTAAAAATCGCAATATCTTTTGGTAAATACGAATTCAGTTTATAAATCAAAACCGGAATATCCAAAGTCTTTTCTGTATCAAAATGACCATACATTTCACTCGCATGCACGCCAGTATCTGTTCTTCCAGCACCCATAATGCTGATAGTTTCATTTAATAAAACCGAAAAAGCTTTATTTAAAGTTTCTTGAACTGAAGAAGCATTTGGCTGTATTTGCCAGCCATGATAATGTGTTCCGTTATAAGCGAATTGAATAAAATATCTCACTGTTGAGGTTCAAAGGTTCAAAGGCACAAAGGTACAAAGGTTTTTTCTTTTTTAGTTGCAAAGTTACAAAGGTTCAAAGTAACAGAGGTTTTTGGGTATTTTTATCTGTAGAGACGCACCGCAGTGCGTCTAACGCCAGATTGGAAAAATGTACTTATATATAGGTATACCATTTGCGATATGATTTCTAACTGATAAACACCTGTTTCAATAAAATCTAAAAACAAAAACTTAGTTGATTAGCATCTTAGGATCTCAGAAACTTTGTTAAAATCCATTAAAACCCAAAATGCAAATCATAGTTTGTCCAACTAAAAATCGTGTCAGAAATTGACAATTCTAACGATTTAATTAAAATGATTCTTTAACATTTTTAGTCAGAAATTTCTAAATGTTAAATTTTTAAAATTTTCATTTTAACATTTCATATTTCTCCTATGTTTGTATCACTAAAAAACAAAAACGATGAATGAAATTACCTCTTATTGGTGGATACTTTTAATTGTATTTGCCATTCTTTTTTACAAATTTATTTTGCGCGTTTTCTTCGGAATGGTGATTGTTCCTGAAGATAAAATTGGTTTGGTAACCAAAAAGTTTGTTTTGTTTGGCGCAGACAAATCATTACCCGACGGCCGAATTATCGCAACAAAAGGCGAAGCGGGATATCAGGCCAAAACACTCGCTCCAGGGTTGTACTGGGGAATGTGGATTTGGCAGTATTCAATTGATATGACTAGTTTTACATTAATTCCGGAAGGAAAAATTGGACTGGTTTTAAGTAAAGACGGAAAAGAAATTCCGACAGGAAGAATCTTAGCTAGAAAAGTAGAAAGTGACAACTTTCAGGATGCAACAGCATTTTTAGACAACGGCGGACAAAAAGGACGTCAGACTGCTTTTATTACGACAGGATCGTATCGTATCAATACGTTTTTGTTTGAAATCATAATTACAGATCAAATTAAGATTTACGAAAACATGATTGGTATTGTTACAGCTCTTGATGGTGAACCAATTCCGCAAGGACAGATTGCGGGTAAATTTGTTGATAATCACAACAATTTTCAGGATTTTGATAAATTCCTTGAGCATGGCGGAAACCGTGGTTTACAGCCTCAGGTTATGTTGGCAGGTTCTTATTATATTAATACGTGGGGAATTTTAATTGAGCAAAATCCAATGACAGATGTGCCAATTGGTTACGTTGGAGTTGTGATTTCTTATATAGGAGAAGATGGGCAAGACGTTACAGGCGACACTTTTAAACACGGAAATATTGTTTCAAAAGGACAGCGTGGTGTTTGGATGGAGCCTTTCGGGCCAGGAAAATATGCTTTGAATAAATATACAACTAAATTAGAGCCTGTTCCAACAACAAATTTGGTTTTAAACTGGGCTAATGCCAGAAGTGAATCGCATGATTTAGATAAAAATCTATCTACAATTACGGTTCGTTCAAAAGACGGTTTCCCATTCAATCTAGACGTTGCACAAATTATTCACGTTCCAGCAGCCGAAGCACCAAAAGTAATTGCACGTTTCGGAAGTATGAACAACTTGGTTTCTCAGGTTTTAGAGCCAACAATTGGTAACTATTTTAGAAACTCGGCTCAAGATAGCGATGTGATTTCATTTTTGACTACAAGAAAAGAACGTCAGGAATCGGCTAAAAACCATATTAAGTTAGTTCTTGATGAATATAACGTAAATGCAGTTGATACCTTAATTGGAGATATTGTTCCGCCAGATTCGTTAATGAAAACCTTGACAGACAGGAAACTGGCAGAAGAAGAGCAGAAAACATATCAAACCCAAAAACTGGCGCAAGAACAACGCCAGGGAATGGAAAAAGAAACGGCAATTGCAGATATGCAGAAAGAAATTGTACGAGCTTCGCAAAGTGTTGAAATCGCACAGCGTACCGCAGATGCAACTGTTAAGAAAGCTGAAGGAGATGCAACAAGTTTAAAACTGAATGTAAATGCTGAAGCAGAAGCTACGAAAATGCGTGCAAGTGCAGAAGCTGAAGCTACAAAAGCAAGAGCAGGAGCACAAGCCGAAGCAACAAGATTGAACGCTAGCGCAGAAGCTGAAAAAATCTCAAAAACTGGTTTGGCTGAAGCGGAGAAAATTATGGCGATTGGTAAATCTACTGCGGAAGCATATCAATTGCAAGTTAGTGCAATGGGCGGAGATAACTTTACGCGCTACAAAGTAACCGAAGAAATTGGTAAAGGAAATATCAAAGTAATTCCTGATGTATTAATTTCAGGAAACGGAGGTTCTGACGGTTCTATTAGCGGTTTATTAGGATTGAAATTGATGGAAATGATGGATACCAAAGAATCGAAAGAAGGTAAAAATCAAAATACTAAAAAATAAATTAGCTCCCAAAATACCTGACAGGTATAATAGTTTACAAAAATCCGATCTGGAAAACAGGTCGGATTTTTTATCTTTATAAAGCAGACAAAACTTTACAAAAGATGCACTGCATCGCGTCTCTACAGAAAAACCTTTGTACCTTTGTTACTATGAACCTTTGAACCTAAAAAAAATTGACCAAAATCCTACTTCTCTCAGACACCCATAGCCATATCGATGATACAATTTTAAAATATGTTGCTCAGGCAGATGAAGTCTGGCATGCTGGAGATATAGGAGATTTGATTGTGACAGATACTATTAAAAAGCTAAAACCTCTGAGAGCAGTTTATGGAAATATCGACGATGCGAAAGCACGATTAGAATTTCCGTTAAACAATCGTTTTTCGTGTGAAAATGTGTCAGTTTGGATTACGCACATTGGCGGTTATCCAGGAAAGTATAATCAGAATGTTAGAGAAGAATTGACTCTGAATCCGCCTAAATTGTTTATCTGCGGACATTCACATATCTTGAAAGTCATGTTTGATAAAAAGAATAATTTACTACACATGAATCCGGGTGCAGCAGGAAAAAGTGGTTTCCATAAAGTAAGAACCATGCTTCGATTTGTAATTGACGATGATAAAATCAAAGATTTGGAAATTGTCGAAATAGGAGCTAAGTAATCAATGCGGCAACGGAATTCCAATTTTTATTTTGGTTCCTTGATTTTCTTTTGAAACAATTGATAGAGAACCTTTGTATTTTTTAATTCTAGCTCTAATTCTGTTTAAGCCGAAACCTTCAGCCTCTTTTAATTTTTGAGTTTTAAAACCAATTCCATCATCATGAATACGCAGGATTAATTGGTTTTCTTTTTCATTCAAAGTAAGTTTTGCTTTTTGGGCATTGCTATGCTTCATAATATTGCTGAACAATTCACTTACAATAAAATAAATCTTCATTTCGAATTTTTCAGCATATCGTCTGCTGGTCGGAATTGAACTTGAAAATTCAAATTCAATAGCAGAATTGGAGTTCTTTTCGCATAAATCTTCTAAGGAATAAATCAGCCCAAAACGCACTAAAAGCGATGGAACAAGATCATGAGACATATCTCTCAAAAGTTCGTGAGCTTCAGATAAAATAGTTTTTGCCTTCTGTATTTCATTAGATTCTACATTGTTTTGAGCTGTAAATGTATTTAAATGTAATCCAGCTGAGGATAATAGCGAATTGATATTGTCATGCAGAAAAGAAGCAATTTTTTTGTGTTCTGCTTCTTGAGAATCAATGCCCGAATTGATGATGTCAAGAAGAATTTTATGTTTTGTGTCTTTTCGTTTTATTTTTTGCTTTAGTTTATTGTTTTGATATAAAAAATAAAACAAAAGAAAAATAATAATGGTGAGTATGATGGATAAACTAACGATTTTTTTATTTCGTAATTGTTCAGATTTGCTAATAGGTTTAAGAGAAGTCTTATTATCAACTTGGGTTTGTGGTGCCTTTGCATTTACAATATTTTTTGGCTGTTCAAGATTTGTTCCTTTGACAGCAAAAAATAATAATAAAGAGATAAAAAAACGAAAACCAAACATAAAGGGAATTATTAAGGGTTGATTAGATTGTTTTTAAGAGCATATTTAACTAAGCCGATTGTGCTTTTAATGTTCAATTTTTTCATGATGTTTTTTCGATGCGTTTCGACAGTATGCGAACTGATGAAAAGTTTTTCACTGATTTCTTTTCCGCTATATTCCAAGGCAATTAGAATAATAATTTCTATCTCTCGTGGGCTCAAAATTGGATTTTCTATAATCAAATTATGATTCAGTTTTGGACTGTCCATAAAAGAGTTGAAGATTTTTTCTCTGACAGCATCACTAAAATATTCCTGTCCTTGATAAACAGCTTCAACAGCTTCGATAATATTTTCTCCTGCGCAATTTTTTGTCAGATAACCTTTTGCGCCTAGTTTCATTACTTCTTTAATGATTTTTAAATCATCATAACTAGACAAGATAATTACTTTGCAGGACAATTGTTTTTCATTAAATTCTTTCAGCGTTTCAATACCATCTTTTTTAGGCATGCTAATATCTAAAATTAAAACATCGGCATTGTTTTTCAAAACATCATCATAGACAGTGGTGCCGTCTAGTGAAGTCCCTGCTACTTCAAAGTTTGAAACGGTCTGAAGTAAGTTGGATAATCCATCAATTAAGACCTGATGATCATCTGCTAGATGAATCCTTATTTTTGGTGCCATGATTTATTTGAATTTGAAAATACAAATTTATCATGCAAAGTATATTTTTATAATACTCTTTAAGTTTGATTTATAATATAATAGGACAAAAAAAACCCGAATCAAAATTCGGGTTCTTCTTCGCACAAAATAAACTAAGTTTATAGGTTTACCTCAAACGATCAACAGATTTTACAAGATCTTCGTCCTTTTTGATGGCCTTATTAGCTAAAACTAATAACACGATAGCGACAATCGGCATGAACATCCCAATACCTTTCTCAGAGACCTCAGTCCCTCCAGATAAATTTAGTGATCGATATACAAATAATCCTAATAAAATTAAATTTAATATTATATTAAGTCTGTTTAGC
This sequence comes from Flavobacterium tistrianum, assembly GCF_003254545.1. Taxonomy (GTDB): domain Bacteria; phylum Bacteroidota; class Bacteroidia; order Flavobacteriales; family Flavobacteriaceae; genus Flavobacterium; species Flavobacterium tistrianum. Next base: position 137,040 of record NZ_QJRH01000068.1, on the reverse strand, counting down.
ACAAACTGATTTTGTCTCTTTTTGAATGAAATAATACTGATAATACTAAGCATAGTTGTTAAGCCTAATAAAACAGTATAAAGTTGATCCTGCATAAAAAAGAATGGTTTTCCTGCACTAGTTGTCCAAAGCGGAACAAAAAGCATTAAAATGCCAGTTGCAGCAAAAGCTAGAAATAAATATACAGTCTGAATTCTTTGTATCATGGTCTAAAAATGTTTTACAAAAATATATTTTCTTTTTTTAAAATACTATTGTATGATAAAATTTTATTCGTATTATTGCATCATAATACCGTAAGCACTTCATACTGCGGTCAATTCAAATTAATTATCTACCTATTCTTTTTACAGTATTCCTTAAAATAATTAAATTCATAGAACATTCATGTTTGATATTTCTGCATTAAAAGAAATGAAGCTTTCTGAGCTTCAAGAAATAGCTAAGTTAGCTAAAACAATAAAGATTACTGGTGTCAAAAAAGAGACTTTAATAAGTCAGATTTTAGCACACCAAGAGGCATCTCTTGCGCCGACAGAAACTCCAAAAACTGAAGCAGCAGAAACTAAAGAAGAGAAACCAAAACGTGCTAGAATTGCACCAGCCAAAGCAAAAGCAGCAAATACCAAAAATGCACCTGTTTTAGAATTTGATAAAGTAGAGGAAACTGTTCAAAATACAGAAACTGCAGAAAAAGTGGAGCCAATTGCAGAAACGGTGACAGAAGCAGTACAGGAAAATAAACCTGCAGGAGGAAAAAAAGAACCTAAAGCAGTAAAATTCAATAAACAGGCATACGAGAAAAAAGTAGCTCTTAAAAAAGAGAAAGAGGCAGTTAAAGAAGTAACTGCTGAAGAAGTTGCAGATTCAACTCCATCAGAATCAATTATTTCTGAGCCAACAGCAGAAACAGCTGAAAAAACTACACAATCTCCTGCAAAAAAGATTAATCCGAATCAGAATAAAAATCAGAACCAGAACCAAAATCAAAATCAAAACCCGAATCAGAACCAAAATCAAAACGGGAATGGCAATGGAAACGGAAATCACAATAACCAAAATCCTAATCACAAGAATAAAAAGAATAACAATAATTTCAGAGATTCTGATTTTGAATTTGACGGAATTATCGAAAGTGAAGGCGTTCTAGAGATGATGCCGGACGGTTACGGATTCTTACGTTCATCAGATTATAATTATTTAGCTTCTCCAGATGATATTTATTTATCGACTTCACAAATCAGATTATTTGGTTTAAAAACTGGGGATACAGTAAAAGGAGTGGTTCGCCCTCCAAAAGAAGGTGAGAAGTTTTTCCCTTTGGTTCGTGTATTAAAAATAAATGGGCACGATCCGCAAGTGGTTCGCGATAGAGTTTCTTTCGAACACTTGACACCAGTTTTCCCTTCAGAAAAATTCAAACTAGCCGAAAAAGGCAGTTCTATTTCAACAAGAATTATAGACTTGTTTTCACCAATAGGTAAAGGTCAGCGCGGTATGATCGTTGCACAACCTAAAACAGGTAAAACAATGCTTCTTAAAGATATTGCAAACGCAATTGCAGCTAACCACCCAGAAGTTTATTTAATTGTTCTTCTTATTGATGAGCGTCCTGAGGAGGTTACAGATATGCAAAGAAGTGTTCGTGGTGAAGTTATCGCTTCAACTTTTGATAGAGAGCCACAAGAGCACGTAAAAATTGCTAACATTGTATTGGAAAAAGCAAAACGTTTAGTTGAATGTGGTCACGATGTAGTGATTTTATTAGACTCTATTACACGTTTGGCAAGAGCTTACAACACAGTTCAACCAGCATCTGGAAAAGTATTAAGTGGAGGTGTTGATGCAAATGCATTACAAAAACCAAAACGTTTCTTTGGAGCGGCTAGAAATGTAGAAAACGGAGGTTCTTTAAGTATCATCGCAACTGCGTTAACAGAAACAGGTTCTAAAATGGATGAGGTTATCTTCGAAGAATTTAAAGGAACGGGTAACATGGAACTTCAATTAGATCGTAAGATAGCTAATAAACGTATTTTCCCTGCAATCGATCTTACATCTTCAAGTACACGTCGTGATGACTTGTTATTAGACGAGAAAACATTACAAAGAATGTGGATTATGCGTAAGTATCTATCAGATATGAACCCAGTAGAATCTATGGATTTCGTAAACGACCGTTTCAAGAAAACGAAAAATAATGAGGAGTTTTTGATTTCTATGAATGACTAATTTAAGGAGCAAAGGTTCAAAGTTACAAAGGTTCAGAGATTTTTTTTTGGAATCTATAATATAAAAAAGGGATGAATTTTAAAATTCATCCCTTTTTGGTTTTTTATAATTTTTGCAATATCGGTTCTTATCGAGTAATCTTTGAACCTTTGTACCTCTGAACCTTTGTACCTATTTTTTATCAACTACCGGTCTATTTTCTCTATTAGCTAAATCCCAGGCTACTACGAAAGCCAGTTTTGTTCTTTTTGTTAAAGCGTCGTATTCAATTTTTTGAGGTTCATCGCCTTTTCCGTGGTAATCTTCGTGAACTCCGTTGAAGAAGAAAACAGCTGGGATACCGTGTTTTGCAAAGTTGTAATGGTCAGAACGCTCATAGAAATGGTTTGGATCTTTTGGATCATTAAATTTAAAATCTAAGTCCATTTTGATGTATTTTTCGTTTTGAGCCACAACCGCATTGTGTAAATCAGAAGATAATCTGTCAGCACCAATTACATAAACGTAGTTATTTGTATTAGAATGCTCCACATCGCGACGTCCGATCATATCGATGTTGATGTCAGCAATTGTATTTGCAATTGGGAATAATGGATTTTCAGAATAATAACGAGATCCGTGTAAGCCGTGCTCTTCGCCAGTTACGTGAAGAAACAAAATAGAACGTTTTGGACCATGGCCTTGTTTTTTAGCTTTAGCAAAAGCTTTAGCCATTTCAATAACCGCTACAGTTCCAGAACCATCATCATCAGCTCCATTGTAAACTTCACCATCTTTAACGCCCACGTGATCATAGTGTGCAGAAATTACCAAAACTTCATCTGGTTTTTCAGTTCCTTCAATATAAGCCCAGATATTTTCTGAATCAGGAAGGTTTTGATTACGTCTTGCATTCATAAATGCAGCAGGAACTGGCTGATAGAAATCTGAAGCTCCTTTTGGAAAAGAAATCCCGCTTTTTTTGTATTGCTCGATCATATAAAGACCTGCTTTTTTTTGCCCTTTAGAACCAGTTTCGCGACCTTCCATTTCGTCAGACGCAACAGTATAAAGCATTTTTTTAAGATCTTTTTCACTGATGGCTTTAACGTATTTTGATGGATCTGAATTGTCTTTTGATGCCGTTGACTGCGCAGTTTTGCAAGAATACGCAGTAACAATTAAAAATAAAATGAGTATTTTTTTCATTCTAGATAGTTAGTGTAAATTAATAAATGTGTAAAGAACGTAAAGGGTTAGTAAAAATAGAATAAAAAGAGAATTTATAATAAACAAGAAGAAGCTTTTAATAAATGAGACTATTCTAGATTCACCATAAAAACGATGATGTGCAGGATAAAAATAATAACACATCCAAATGGTTCCCGCAAAAGTGGTAATGCCTGAAATAAATGATAATGGACTATCTTCTCCAAAAAGACCAATTACTCTGTCGATGATAAACATGATGAGAAAAATCAGTAATAGGAAAGAAAAATAATGGAGCGTGAAAATGCCATGATCAAAATAATACCATTTCTTTTTGTTGTGGAAAAGCCACAGGAAAAAAGCAAAAAACGGCATTATTATAAAGAGGATTTTAGGAAGGTTGTGAAAGAACGATTCGACAAATTTTTCATAAATCTCTTTTTTGGTATATTTTTCCGTAACATGTATTGCTTTTTCTGAAAACCAATAAGAAGAAGCGTTCAGCTTCTCATGTGGTTTTCCATATTTTTGAATCGAATCAATTTCTTTCATTGTTTTAAAATGAAAGTATCTTTTATCGTCCTTTCTGCTTATATTTAGACTGTCAGTAGCCTTAGAGAGCTCTTTGTTAAGCGCTTCTTCACTTTTGTCAATTTTTTCACCTACATTGTTTGGAAACATTGCTATCAATAAAAAAGTAATAAAACTTATAAAAATGTAAAGTCGAACCGGTGCAAGGTAAGACAAACGTTTTCCTGAAAGATATTCTTTGGTAAGCGTAGAAGGCTTGAATAGCAGATTTTTTATGGTTTTCCAAAAAGCATTTTCATAATGGGTCAAATCTTCAAAGAAATGAACAAATAAATGATGAAAAGTTTTTCGGCTATCGCTGTTTTCTTGTCCGCAGTTGGGGCAGTATTTTTGTTCAACAACATGTCTGCAGTTTAGGCAAGTTTTGTCTTCTCTTATTTTATTATGTGACATTGGTTTGTATTAATTGATTTGTTCTGGTAGTTTTTAGGTATTTAATTTTTGAAATTATTTCTTCAAGACTTCGTTTAAGAAAAGCTGTAAATGATCAAAAGATCTTTTTGCCGCAACAGCATTGTATGCAGCGCCTTTAGAATTATCATTTCCGGCTTCTGGATTTGTAAAAGAGTGAACTGCATTTGCATAATAGATCATTTCCCAGTCTGCTTTACCATCACGCATTTCCTGTTGAAAAGCAGCAATTTCATCTTTTGAAACATACGGATCATCGGCTCCATGACAAATAAGAACTTTTGTAGAAATTGGTTCATTCTTTCTGCTGGCATCTTTTCCTAAACCGCCGTGAAAAGAAGCAATACCTTTTACATTCAAATGCCCGCGGGCAGCTTCAAGAACTCCGCTTCCGCCGAAGCAATAGCCGATAGCAACAATATTATCTTTATTAGCGCCTAATTTGATTAATTCATGTAGTGCTATATCAATTCGTTTTTGATATTCTTCATAATTTGTTTTATAATATCCGGATTGTTTTCCAGCTTCACTTGTATTTTTAGGATAATTTCCTTCGCCGTATATATCAGCAATAAAAACGTGGTAACCCAGTTTAGATAATTCTTCCGCAATTCCTTTAGAAGCATTATCAATTCCAAGCCAAGCTGGCAAAAGTAAGATTCCCGGATTGTTAGCGCTTTTTTTAGCAGATTTTATGAATAAGCCATTTAGCTGTTGGCTTCCTTCTGTATATTTTACTGGTTTTAACTGCGCATTCATAAGATTTGAAAATAAGATTGCACTGAATAAAATGATTATGGAGTTTTTCATGATTTCTTCAATTTTTAACAAATATCAGAAATATTATGTTACAAAAAAACCTCGCAAGTAAATTCTTGTGAGGTTTGTAACCAATACTTTAAAAGAATGTTTTTCTTTTTTACAAAGATATATTTCGTTTAAAAGCGCAACCCAATTCTACAATAGAATCGGTTTTATCGATACCTGGTATTCCATCGATTTTTTCATAAAGAATACGGCGCATGTGCTCATGATTTTTGGCTATGATTTTGATGTAAAGCGTAAAGGAACCTGTTACATAATAACATTCGGTAATCTCAGGAATTTCTTTAAGCGCTTCAATAATTCGTTCAGAATCAGAATCTTTATTTAAGGTAAGTCCAGTAAAAGAGGCCCAGTCGTACCCAATTTTCTTTTCTTGAATAATGGGTTTAATTCCGCCAATTACACCTTGTTCAATCATTCTGTTAATACGCTGGTGCACCATTGTATTTGATATTTTAAGATTAGTGGCGATAGCAGAATAAGCCATTCTTCCGTCTTTTTCTAATTCTTTTAGGATACTAATATCAAATTCGTCTAATAATTCCATTCAGTAAAAATCGTTTTAAAATTGAGTCTTTTGCGATTCATAAAAGTAATTCTTTTTTTTAATAAACAGACATTGAATCACATTTCTCAAAAATAAATATGTCTTTTTTGATGTGCTTAAATTTAAGTTTTGACTTTTATTTTGTTATATTTAAGTCAAAATATTCTTTTTTTGATTATTATTCGTTTAATTTTAATATTTTTGTAGAAATAAAAAGCATATTATGACAAGTACAGAAAAAACACTTTCATCAAAATCAGAAGTTTTGATTGAAAAAGAAAACAAATATGGAGCTCATAATTACCATCCGCTTCCTGTAGTTTTAGAACGAGGAGAAGGCGTTTATGTATGGGATGTTGACGGAAAGAAATATTATGATTTTTTATCTGCTTATTCTGCGGTAAATCAGGGTCATTGCCATCCTAAAATTGTGAATGCAATGGTAGAGCAGGCGCAAAAACTGACTTTGACTTCTCGTGCTTTTTACAATGATAAATTAGGAAATTACGAAGAATATGTAACGAAATATTTTGGTTTCGATAAAGTCCTTCCAATGAATACAGGTGCTGAAGCAGTTGAAACAGCTTTAAAAATTTCTAGAAAATGGGCCTATGAAGTAAAAGGAATTCCAGAAAATCAGGCGCAGATTATTGTATGCGAAAATAACTTTCACGGAAGAACCACTACTATCATTTCATTTTCAAATGATGACACAGCGCGCAAAAACTTCGGACCTTTTACAGATGGTTTCATCAAAATAGAATATGATAATCTTGAAGCTCTTGAAAACGCTTTAAATTCATCTAAAAATATCGCTGGATTTTTAGTTGAACCAATTCAGGGTGAAGCAGGAGTTTATGTTCCTTCCGAAGGATATTTAGCGAAAGCGAAAGCACTTTGTGAAAAACATAATGTGCTTTTTATTGCCGATGAGGTGCAGACTGGAATCGCACGTACAGGAAAATTATTGGCAGTTCATCACGAGAATGTACAGCCAGATGTTTTGATTTTAGGAAAAGCAATTTCTGGTGGAGTTTATCCAGTTTCGGCTGTTTTATGTAATGACGAAATCATGAATGTGATTAAACCAGGACAACACGGATCTACTTTTGGAGGAAATCCTGTTGCGGCAGCAGTTGCGGTTGCAGCCTTAGAAGTAATTAAAGACGAAAAACTGGCTGAAAACGCAGAACGTCTAGGTGTAATTTTAAGAGACGGATTGAATAAAATCGCTGAAAAAAATAACTTAATTACACTAGTTCGCGGAAAAGGTCTTTTGAATGCCATTGTAATCAATATAGACGAAGAATCTGATTTGGCTTGGGAAATCTGCTTGAAATTCAGAGACAATGGATTATTGGCAAAACCAACTCACGGAAATAAAATCAGACTGGCACCGCCTTTGGTAATGACCGAAGAGCAGATCAAAGAATGTTTGGAGATTATCGAGAAATCTTTGAATGAGTTTAAAAAATAATCTGATTTCTTTTTTAAGATAAAAACAAAAGCTGTCTCATAACAAGACAGCTTTTTTTGTAGACCATTTTTTTGTTTTAAAAAGCGACTGCTGTCACAACAATCGCTTTTTGTTATAATTACTAAAATATCAAAAAAGTAATTATTTTTTGGGAGCAGCACCTGGAATCAATTCGCTCTTTTGCTTGAATTTGCTGTATTCTACCACTCCTGTTTTGTCTGCCCAATCAAAATATTTTGCAGAAAGATCATTTACAATTCCTGGATTTTGTGCTGCAACGTTTGTTGTTTCTCCACGGTCTGCTTCTAGATCATAAAGTTCCCATTGGTAAGACGGATAAATTGAAACCAATTTCCATTTTCCTTCTCTAACGGCTCTGTTTCCAGCTCTTTCCCAGAATAATGGCGCACCACGGTTTACTTCTGATGCGCTGTCAAATAAAACAGGCAATAAACTTTTACCAGGAAGCGGATTAGAGTTTACCCCATTTAAAGTTTTAGGATATTCAATTCCAGCCAATTCGTAGAAAGTAGGAGCAAGGTCAATAATATGTCCAGTTCCTTTATCGATTCTTCCTGCTTTAATTTTTGATGGATACCAAGCAATAAATGGAGAACTGAATCCGCCTTCGTGCATATTGTTTTTATAATCCTGTAAAGGTGTATTCGATAAATATGCCCAGTTTTGTTCTTGATAATCAAAAGAGCCAGAAGAACCCACAGGTCCGTCATTTCGAACCAAACCTCTCCCCAGCGGATTGTAAGTATTAAACCCACCTTGAGCACCATTGTCGGAAATAAAAATAATTAATGTGTTTTTATCCTTTTTTAGTTCTTTTAGTTTGTTCAAAACTTTGCCCACGTTTTGATCCATATTGTCCACCATTGCGGCATAAACCTCCATTTTGGCTTTCCAGAATTGTTTTTCATCGTAAGTCAATTTATCCCATTCTGGAACTTCAGGATCACGAGGAGCAATAGTTTGGTTAGGAAGCAAAATGCCATTTTCTCTTAATTTTTGAATTCTTTTTTCTCTTAATACATCCCAGCCTTCATTAAACTTGCCTCTATATTTTGCAATATCAACAGGTTTTGCTTGTAATGGCCAATGTGGAGCAGTAAAAGCTAAATACAAGAAGAAAGGTTTGTTTTCTTTGTTTTGCTCATCTAAGAAAGTAATCGCATTATTGCCGATTTCATCTGTAAAATAATAAGAATCATCTTTTGGGTGCAGCTCTTCGTTATTGCGAATTAATTTCACTGGATAAGGCGTTTTTCCAAAAGGCAGAGGTTTGGTGTCAAAATAATTTGAAGCTCCTTTTAAGATACCATAAAATTTATCAAAGCCTCTTTGATTAGGCCACTGCGCTTGATCTTCAGAGCCCACATGCCATTTTCCTGATAAAAGTGTACTGTATCCGCCTGCACGAAAAACTTCACCCAAAGTCAAAGATTCTTTGTTTAAGTAACCTTGATAAGCTGGTAATCCCAGATTGACATCAAAGAAGCCAACACCAGCTTTATGCTGATATTGTCCCGTTAATAATGAAGCTCTCGTAGGCGCGCAGATTGAGTTGTTGTAAAATTCGCGAAGACGCGTTCCTTCTTTTGCCAATCGATCTAGATTTGGAGTGCTAATTTCGGAGCCGTAATTTCCTAAATCAGAATATCCCATATCATCTACCATAATCAAAATGATATTTGGTTTTGATGAATTATTCTGTGCGTTCGATTGGTAAAAACCAACCGTTCCAGATGCAAGAAAAGACAGTAAAATGTTTTTTATTTTAGTATTCATGGTATTGTTTTTTGTTAATTTTCATTGGTTTTTATGTATTGAAAAGTAAAAAAGCAATGAAAAGGGTAATAATAATATTGAATAATTGTGCAATTAAGAAGGCAAATAAAGGTTTTCTACTATTATTTTGAAATAAATCTCTAAAATTGGTTTCTAAACCAATGCTTGTAAAAGCTAAAGCAAACCAAAGCCCTTGCAGATTTTTCAAGCTTTCTTTAAGTTCATCGCGAGTTTCTGGTGCAACAAAAAAGGAGAAAACAACAGAAGCCACGATAAAACCAATAACAAACTTTGGGAAACGTTCCCAGATTACTCCAAGAGTTGGTTTAGATTCTTGAACTTCAGAAGATTTATTGTGAGTGTAAGTCCAATAAATAGAAATGGCAAAAGCGGCTAATCCTAATAAAACATTTTGAGAAAATTTGACAATTGTGCTTATTTTTAAAGCAGTTTCGCCAACCAAAGTTCCAGATGCTACAACAGCTCCAGAAGTATCAATACTTCCTCCGAGCCAAGCACCTGTTACTTCTTCAGGGAAATTAAAATATTTAGCAATAATTGGCATGAAAATCATCATCGGAATTGCGGTAACCAAAACGATTGAGATTACATAAGATAATTTTTTTGAGTCGCCTTTGATTGCGCCAGAAGTTGCAATGGCAGCCGAAACTCCACAGATGGATACAGCACTTGAAATCATCATGGTTAATTCGTCATCAACTTTTAGTTTTCGACAAAGCCAAAAAGCAAAATACCAAACCGATAAAACGACAACCAAAGCCTGTATTAAACCTAACGAACCTGCTTTTAGAATATCCGAAAAAATAACACTCGTTCCCAATAAAACCAATCCGATTTTGACAAAAAGCTCAGTTGATAGAGCAGAACGAAACCATTCTGGAAGTTTGAAAAAATTACCAATAATCAATCCGATGGCTAAACTAAAAATTACAGCTTCTAGATTGAGTGCTTTTACTTCAGTATTTCCGGCAAGTATTAGTGCAATTATAGTGAGGAAATAAACTATTGGAAATCCTAAAACGAAATTTTTAACCGATTTTCCAACTAAAATAGTTCCGATTATTCCAATGACAATAAAATAAAGAAACTGAAATCCAATTGTTTGAAGGTTTTTGATTTCGAAAATATTGTTTATTAAGTCTGTTCCGTTCGTCCATTTAAAAATGGGAATTTCGGGAAGAAAAATAAAAAGAGAGATTCCGATGATTAGAAAACCAAGAATTACGACGGTCCAGTCTTCGTGAATAGTAAATTTTGTTGAGTTTGACATTGTATTCTTAATTAATTTGTTATCCTAACAGGTTTTTTAAAACCTGTTAGGTATTATTTGTAGGCAATTAAAATAATAGCTGCTATACAATTGATTTTGAATCCGCTAGATTTCCTATTTGCTTTAGACTGATTTAAAAGTAAATACCTAACAGGTTTTAAAAACCTGTTAGGATATTGGAATTATTTCGTCTGTAATGTTATAGATAGTTTACAAATCGACAAAGTATTTTTGTTTTCCAAAGTCAAATTCGTAATAAGTTAAATTTGGCCAAAGCGGTTTAATTAAACCCTTTTCCCAAGTTTGCAGCGCAGTTTGCAATTCTTTTACTTTTTTTGGATTTTTTTGTGAGAGGTCTGTTGTTTCCGATTTATCTGAGGCAAGATTGTACAGCCATTTTTCATGTGTTTTTCCGCTGATGACCAATTTCCAGTCACCACTTCTAATGGCTTTTGCATCACCTGAGCGCCAGTATAAGTCTTTGTGGGCGACTTTGTTATCATTTACTGTTTTCACTAAATCGACCCCGTCATAAATTCTGTCTTTTGGTAAATCAGATCCAATTGCCGATGCAATGGTTGTAAAAATATCCAGAGTGCTTACAGGATTTTTATAAACCGTATGCGGCTTGATTTTTCCTTTCCACGAAAGTGCAAAAGGAACATTGATTCCGCCTTCAAAATGTGAAAATTTACCGCCTTTTAATGGTGCATTTGTTGTCGCAAAAGTATAATCGGCACCGCCATTGTCGCTGGCAAAAACAATTAAAGTATTTTCTTCAAGACCTTCTTTTTTGACTTTTTCGCGAATTCTTCCGATGGCATCATCCAAAGCGCTGATCATGGCAAAATAAACGCGTTTGTTTTCGTCTTTTACATTCGGGAAACGGTCATAATACTTTTTGCGAACCTGAAATGGCGTATGAGGCGCATTAAAAGGAATATAGAGTAGAAAAGGTTTATTCTTATTTTTATCAATAAAAGCTTCTGCTTCATCAGCAAATTTTTCGGTTAAGTAGGCTTTTTCGTCAATAATAGTACTGTCTCGACGAATTTGTCCAATTCCAACACGGCCATTTCCCCAAATCGTTTTGTCTGTAAAATCTTTATGATGATGATTTATAATATCAGGATCATCTTCAGGAGCATAAAGCGAAAATGCCTGATAAAATCCGTAATGATAATCGAATCCACGGTCTAAAGGGAAAAATCCTTTGTTGTGTCCTAAATGCCATTTTCCGATAATTCCTGTAGCATACCCTTGTCTTTTGGCTAAATCAGCAAAAGTGATTTCAGATTTTGGAAGTCCTTGCGTTTTAATAGAAGCTTCGTTTGGATAATCGATTTTATCATTTAATCTCCAGCCATTTGTATTAATTAAATATTTAAAACCATAATATTCCAAATTATTTTTCGGATAACGATCTCCAGGCTGATACTCATGTCCAAAACGTTCTTGATATCTTCCCGTAATCAATCCCGCGCGCGAAGGCGAACAGATTGCTGCTGATGCATAACCATCTGTAAAAGTAACTCCAGAAGCTGCCAAAGAATCGATTTGTGGAGTAGGAGTTGATTTTCCGCCATAGAGCGAAATATCATATTTGCCTAAATCATCTGCAAGGAGAATTATAATATTTGTCTTTTTTCCTATAGCGGAATCTTTAGGTTTTGAGGCTAAAAATTCTTTTTTGCCTTCTGCCAATTTTTGATCTTCTTTGACTAATGTTTCGTCTGTATTAATTGGCCAGAATAAAAATGCTGCCAGAATAAGAAGCAATATTAAAATCGGAATTACAATTTTGGTTATTTTTTTATAGGTTGCCATATTTTGGTTTGGTTAGTTTTTGAATGGAATGGAAGTATCTATAAGAACTTTGTCAAAGTTTGAAACTTTGACAAAGTTTTAAAGTTTCAAGACTACTTCGAAGCCAACGCAACATCAACTTCATTTTTCAAGTCATTTGTTCCTTCTTTCTTAAAAACAATTTTTCCATTTTGATATAAAATCAAGGTTGGAAAAACTTTTACGGTTTTTAAATCGGCAATAACTTGCGGACTGTCTTCCAGTTCAATTTCTACGATTTTTAAGTTCGAACTATATTCTGATCTTATGTTCTCTAAAACTGGTTTTACTTTTTTGCAAGCACCACAGTATTTCGAACCAATATCAACTAAAACTGTTTTATTTTCAGCTATAATTTTATTGAATTCTGCCAGAGACAATTTGCTCTTTAGATTGGAATAAAAAGGTTTTCCGTTTCCAATCCAATTGGCAATTCCGCCTTCTAAACTATAGGCTTCTGAGAAACCATTTTTTAATAATTCTTTTTCTAAAGCAACGCTTCTGCCAGCTCCAATAGAATATATAAAAACAGGTTTTGACTTATCTAGTTTAGCAACAGATTGCGCATAATTTTCAGATTGAAGATTAAAGTTTACAGCACCTTCAATATGATTCAGAGCAAATTCTTCAGGCGTTCTGGCATCGACAATCTGCGGATTCTTTTGACTTTTTATTTTCGAATAAAATGAATCTAATGATAATGAATTATGAATTTCATTTTGCGAAAAAGCAGCAACTGCGCATAAAAAGGCAATTGCTGTTATACTGGTTTTTAAAATGTAATTTTTCATATCGAAAAGTTTTATACTTGTTCTAATACTGGTGCGGGAGTTTCTTCAGCAACAACTGCCTTAGGTTTTAAAGGAAGAGATAATACGCCTTCAGCAAGAGAACTTCCTTCTTTTTTAGATTTGAAAATTGGCCAAAGAAATTGAGCGTACCATTCTTCTTGCTTGTATGATTTTGTTCCGAACGATTTTGGATATTGGCGAGTAATCAATCCTGTTCCGAAAATGACATCCCATATAAAAAACATGTTTCCGAAGTTTCCTTTAAAATGTCCAACACCGTCTCCGCTTGTGTCAGCATGGTGTGCGTGATGCGTTGCTGGAGTAGAAATCAGTCTTTCTAAAACCCATGCAATTGGATGCAATATTCTGTATTTGTAAAAAGGTTTGTCCCAAGGAATGCTTGAATGCGCTCCTAAAGTGATGAAACTTTTTATTACTAAAACAAATAAAGCAGGAAGTCCTAAACCTAAATAGGTTAAAGTGGCTGTCAAATAAATTTGAGAAAAGAAAACTGTATAAATAAAGTTTTGTCTAGAAGCCATAGCCATTCCCATATACGGAGCAGAATGGTGTGTTCTATGAAAACGCCATAAAAACGGAACTTGATGATGCAATCTATGATACCAATATTGCGTTAAATCGTCGGCAATTGCAATTAAGAAAAAGCCTCCCCAAAACGGAACCCATGATAATGAATTAGCCAGATTTGGCAATAAATAAGGCAAAGCAGTTAAACTAAAAAAAGCAATTACAGGAGGTAAAAGCAATTTTGGAGCTAAGAAGCAAACGATATCTATTTTGCGTTCTTCGCCTGTCCATTCATCATCGTATAAGCCTGCCGCAAATTCGATGACTCCTAAAACTAGCATAAAAACGGTTAATCCCCAAGTGCGGATGTTTTCGAAAGCTGGTTTTGCAAATTCTAAGAATGAAGGTAATGCAATATGTGACTCGCTTACTGCACCGCCAGTTAGTTTAAAATAAAGGTAAATTGCCACTACAGGCAATGAATAAATGAAGAAACTTATCGTCAAATCTCTTGTTAATTTTTCTTTTTGAACTATTGCCATGATTTCTTATTTTAAAAATTGATTTACTACTGCTAATCCGCCAGCTAAAATGGCAAGCGGAACTAAAAACAAGATTATCCCAACGACAATCTTTTTTCCTATAATTTCATAATCTACTCGTTTCATAATTATTCTTTTTATGTCCTGCAAGGTTTTTCAAACCTTGTAGGTGTTTTTTATTTATAAGATTTGAAACCTACAAGGTTTGAAAAACCTTGCAGGTTAAGTGTAACTAGTTATTGGTTCCTCCAGGTTTAGTTGCCTGTTTGATTAAATCAGAAATTGTTTTTCCTTTATCAGCACCAGTATTGTGAATTCTTCTGTTATAAACATCCTGCCAATCGATTAAAGGATATAGATTATTTTCTTTTGCCTGTTCGTCAAATAATTTTTGAAGTTCAGCCAGTTTTTCAGGATATTTTTTTGCTAAGTTGTTACGTTCGTTAAAATCTTCGTTTAGGTTGTATAATTCCCAAACATCAGTATCGAAGTTACTTGGAGCAGGTTTTTCGTTGCTTCCTAAAGACTTTTTTACTGCGAAAGAATCTGGTAAGTGTGCTGCAGAAGCCTTCCATCCGTCTTTATAGATTGCTCTATTTCCAAAAATGTAGTAATACTGCACTTTATGTAATGATTCAGCTTTTGGATTGTCTAAAGAAGCTTTGAAAGTTGAACCTTGAATAATGTCTTGTTTGATTCCTTTAATATATTCTGGAGCTTTAATTCCAACAATATCCAAAGTAGTTGGCAATAGGTCTGTTACATGACTGTACTGATTTCTGATACCGCCTTTATCTTTAATTCCGTTTGGATAAAAAACAATCAACGGATTACGAGTTCCTCCTTCTGATTGTGCATCTTGTTTCCAGTTTTTGAAAGGAGCATTTGTTGCTTGTGCCCATCCTAAAGGATAATTCGTGTTTAAGCCTTTTGCAGTTCCGATTTCGCCTATATTGTTCAAATTGCTTTGGAAGTTTTCTTCGTCGGTTTTTCCTTGAGCAAATAAACTTTGGTTAATTGTTCCTTGAAGAGTTCCTTCTTTACTTGCGCCGTTATCTCCAATGGCAACAAAAATTAAAGTATTATCCAATTGTCCGCTTTGTTTTAAATAATCTACAACTCTTCCAATTTCATAATCTGTATACGTTAAGAATCCAGCGTAAACTTCCATGAATCTTGCGTATACTTTCTTTTGATCTGGTGATAATTTTTTCCATTCTGTAATTAAAGCGTTACGATCTGGAAGACCTGCATTTTGAGGAAAGATTCCCAGTTTCTTTTGGTTAGCCAATACTTTTTCGCGGTAAACATCCCAGCCTTCGTCAAATTTACCTTTGTACGGTTCAACCCATTTTTCAGCCACTTGATGAGGTGCATGAACTGCTCCCGGCGCATAATACAAGAAAAATGGTTTTCCTGGCGCAGCTTTTTGCTGTTTTTGAATATAACTGATTGCTTTATCTGTAATCAATTCATTCAAATGACGCCCATCAGGTTTAATATGAACTTGATCTTCTACCAAATCAGGATTGTACTGATCGGTCTGAGAGCCTAAGAATCCGTAGAAATGGTCAAAACCTTTTCCTGTCGGCCATCTGTCAAAAGGACCTGCATCTGTTGCATCTTCGTCTGGCGTAACTCCATATTTTCCGACAGCAAATGTATTGTAGCCGTTGTCGCGTAAGATTTCTGCAATTGTTCCTTTATCAGAAGGAATTCTTCCGTCCCAACCTGGGAAACCAGCTGATAAAATGGTATGAGAAAATCCGCTTACGTGAACTCTTCCAGAATTTCTTCCAGTTAATAAAGCGGCGCGGGTAGGAGCACAAATTGCTGTTGTATGGAAGTTTGTATAACGTAAACCGTTATTTGCCAGATTCTCGAAAGTTGGCGTGTTGATTAAACCTCCAAAAGCACTTGAAGCTCCAAATCCAACATCATCCAATAAAATCCAAACAATATTAGGAGCGCCTTTTGGTGCCGTTACAGGATCTGGCCAATATTCTTTAGAATCTGCTAAAGTTTTCCCTATTGTACCCTTAAATTCTTGTTTTTCCTGTGCAAATCCTAATTGTGCAATTAGGACAGCAGTAATCAAAAGCCCTTTCTTAGAGCCTTTGATTGAAATGCTATTTTTAAAATTTTTCATTTTTATAGTTTTTTAGTTATATGGTTTTAATTAATATCCAGGATTCTGAGGCAACCCGTCAGGGTTGATGTTTCTTTCGCTTTGCGGAATCGGATAGAGATTATTTCGTTCTGAAACTGAATTTTTAGCCGTTACTTTTTTTACTTCGGTAACCAATGTTCCCCACCTTACCAAATCGTACCAGCGCTGTCCTTCCTGCACAAATTCTTTTTTGCGTTCTTCTTGAATTGCAGCTCTGAAAGAAGTCTGATTTAATCCAACTAAGTCGACAGTTGCATCTGGAGTTGTAATAGCTTTTCCAAAAGCTCTTCTTCGCACTTGATTAATCAATTCGTATGCCTCTGTAGTTGGTCCGCCTTGTTCATTTATCGCTTCCGCTAAAGACAAAAGGATGTCTGCATAGCGTATAACAGGAAAGTTGATCGCGACATTTCCAGGAGTTGCCAGATTGCTTAAATCCAAGTATTTTTTGAAGATAGGTTTAGGAAATGTATAAAGCGTTCCTGTTGCTGGATTTAGAAGCTGTTTGGCATAACTAACATCTCTTCTTTTATCTCCAGGTGCATAGATGTCGTAAAACAAAGCAACATCTGAAATAATATCTGCTGGTTCTGTTGCTGTAAATCCGGTAAAAGAAGTAGATTGGAAAGTACTTCCGCTAGAACCGTTTCCTGCCTGATTTGGCTCAAATTGAACAGAGAAAATATGCTCTTTTCCGTTCTTTTTTGTTTTGGTGAAAATATCTTGAAAATCTTCAAATAATGCATATCCGTAACCGCCATTAATTACTTCTCTCGATTTTGCAATAGCATTTGGCCAGTCTTTTCTAGTCAGGTATACTTTTGCTAAAATCGCTTTTGCTGCTCCAGAAGTTGCACGTCCGGCATCTGCTGCTGTATACGTTTTCGGAAGAGCTTCGGCATCGGTTAGATCCTTAACGATTTGAGCGTAAACTTCGTCAACTGTTGAGCGATTTGTTTTTAAATCTCCCAAATTGATAGATTTAGCTTCATGCAAAACAATTGGAACTCCACCCCAAAGACGAACTGCTTGAAAATAAAGCAATGCTCTGATGAATTTAGCTTCATTGATCAATCTAGTTTTGATTACTTCAGAACCAGATACTTTTGGGATGTTGTCAATCGAAACATTAGCTCTATTGATTCCGTTATAAATTTGTCTCCATGCTACCTGAACGCGGTCATTAGTAGCATCGTGGGTTAAACTGCTCATTGCTCTAACTTGCGGATTTGTTGCGGAAACTCCCGCTGCTGCATAATCAGATCCCATATCAGTCAAGAAATAAAGATTTCGACCAAATAAACTCTGCTCACCTGGATCAAGGCTTAAAGAAGCATAAACAGCAGTTACACTAGCCGTAGCATCATCTTGAGTGATAAAGTAATTGTCTTCGGTTACAAAAGAGGTAGGTGTTACCTCTAGATCAGCGCAAGATACAAGTAGACCAGCGCTTAAAAGTAATGTTATAATTGTCTTTTTCATTTTAATATCTTTTACTTAGAAAGTTACGTTCAAGCCCGAGATGAATGTTTTGGAGTTTGGATAAGAACCAAAATCGATTCCCGGATATAAGTTGTTTTGTTCGTATGAACTTACCTCTGGATCGTAGCCAGTGTACTTGGTCCATGTAATTAAGTTTTCTGCTGAGACGTATATTTTTACCGCTTTTACACCCAATTTTTTAGAAGTGCTTTTTGGCAAAGTGTATCCTAAAGTGATTAATTTTAACCTTAGAAAAGAAGCATCTTCTACATAGCGTTCAGAAACAATTCCAAGTGGCGAACTAGAAGCTCGCGGAATTTCGTTACTTGGATTTGTTGGTGTCCAACGGTCATTTAATGTCGCTGCCGCGTTAGTTCCAAGGGTAGAAATCTCTAACTGTTGATTTAAAGCATTGAAGATTTTTCCGCCGTATGCGCCTTGAAAAGAGAAATTCAAGTCAAAGTCATTATAGGAAACTGTGTTGCTGAAACTTCCAACAAATTTTGGCTGAGAGGTTCCTAAGTTTCCTTTGTCAAGAGCTGTAATTACGCCATCTCCGTTGGTATCTACATATTTTCTGTCTCCCACTTTTGTATTTGCCAAACTATTGATTTTTGGCTGTGTGTTTACTTCTTCCTGAGTTTGGAAAATTCCGTTGGTTTTATATCCCCAGAAACTTCCCAAAGGCAAGCCTACTTTTACAATTACGGGTTGTTGTTGCAGCAAAGATCCGTTTGGCACTACAGGAAAAAACTCGTTTACACCATTTCCGATTTCTGTAACTTTATTTCTATTTAAAGAAAAAACGATGTTCGAATTCCAAGCGAAGTTTTCTGTTTTAATATTTTCAGTTGTTACACCAACCTCAAAACCTTTATTTTCAACTCCTCCAATGTTCTGAAGTACTGTTGCATAACCAGAGCTCAATGGCACTGGAACATTGATTAACAAATCTTTTGTTTTCTTATAATAAACATCAAATACAAAGTTAATTTTTCGATCTAATAAGGATAAATCAAGTCCAACGTTGTACTGATTTGTTTTTTCCCATTTCAAATCTGGATTTGCCAATCGGGTAGGAGCAAGACCTGTGTATAAAGTTCCTCCAAAAGAATAATTTACAGAACCCATTGAAGCCAGAGGAAGGTAATTTCCAATTTCTTGGTTTCCTGTCGTTCCTGCCGTAATTCTCAGTTTTGCTTCGGTTACGCCTTTAATATTGTTGGCAAATTCTTCGTCAGTAATATTCCAAGAAAATCCAGCAGAAGGAAAGTAGCCCCAAAGAGATTCTGAACCAAATCTAGAAGAACCGTCTGCACGTCCAGAAAGCGTAAAGTTGTATTTTCCTTTATATGAATAATTAACTCTTGCCAACCAAGATTTCAAAACACTTTCGTATGCTTCGCTGTATGGTTTTACCGCCACACCATCTTGAAGTGCATTGTATGTATTGGCATCATTAACAAAAGTCTGAGCACCAGCATTCACAACTTCGCCTTTTGTATATTGAAGTGTATAACCTCCCAAAGCTGAAAATTTATGGTTTTCTCCAAAATTAGTGTTGTAAGTCAGCGTATTTTCGTTTAAAACTGAACTTACCTGTCTTTCTCCAATAGATGCCAAACCTTTTGTTCCCGCACCTGTAGTAGTGTTTGAAGGAGCATAGTAATTTTGTTTTGTATTTAAAACGTCACCACTTACAGCCACTTTTGCTGTCAATTCTTTATTGAATTTATATTCGCCAAATAAACTAGTTAGAATTCTGTTTAATTTGGTTTCGTTTGTCGTATTATCCAAATCGTTAATCGGATTAGGAACATAACCATTTACAGAAGTTGCGTAAGGATTGTTGGTTACATTGTAACTCCCATCTGCGTTTTTAATAGGAACTACAGGAGCTGTCAAAACTACACTAACAAGCGGGTTCGGATTTCTTCCGGCCGCTGCGCCTCCATTTGTACCAACACCATTTGCAATCGAATTGGTATAATTGGCATTTACACCAAATTTGAACTTCTGAGAATAATTTCTTTCATAGTTTGCTCGAAGCGAAATACGTTTAAAGTCAGAGCCTAAAACAATACCGTCTTGATCGAAATATCCTGCAGAAACCGCATATCTTGATTTTTCGTCTCCGCCCGAAAAAGATAAATTATGATTTTGTACAGGTGCTGCAGTAACAAAAGCAGCCGACTGCCAATCGTAATTTCCAGAAGTTTTTAAAGCTTCGATTTGTGCAGGAGAAAAAGAAGGAGCCTGACCAATACTAGCCTGAACGTCATTTCTTAAACTTGCCCATTCGCTGGCATTCATTAATTTTAGTTTCTTGGAAATATTTTGGAAACCAAAATAGCCTTGGTACGAAATATTATCTTGTCCTTTGGTTCCTTTTTTAGTTGTAATAATTACAACACCATTAGCACCGCGAGAACCATAAATTGCTGTTGCAGATGCATCCTTAAGAACTTCTATAGATTCAATGTCGGCAGGGTTTATAGTAGATAAAACATTTACACTTGCCCCGGCATAAGTTACTCCAGCGCCGCTATTGCTGTTATCGTTATAAATTAAGATTCCGTCAACCACATAAAGAGGCTCGTTACCAGCAGTAATAGAGTTTCCTCCGCGAATGCGAACACTCGAAGAAGCGCCTGGACGCCCAGAACTTTGTGTAACTACAACTCCTGCTACAGCACCTCTTAAAAGATTATCTGCCGATGAAGTTACCTGAGATAAATTGGCTTTTGGTACAGAAGCTACAGAACCTGTAATGTCTTTTCTTTTTTGAGTTCCGTAACCTACAACTACTAATTCGTCTAGTTCCTGACGTTCTTCTTTAAGGTTAATAATGACTGGATTTTTCTCAACTATTACTTCTAATTTTTTATATCCAATGTAACTTACGATCAAGGTGTAAGGAAATTTTTGTCCCGTTTGAAAATAGAATTTTCCCTCAGTATCTGTTACAACGCCGTGAGTTGTTCCTTTAATATTGACAGAAGCGCCTATAATAGGTTGATTTGTAATAGCATCAACAACAGTTCCATCTAGTTTTGATTGAATGAGTGGGGTGGTATTCTGGGCTTGTATTCCTGCCGTTATCAAGAGTAGAAACAGCAGTATGTGTATGTTTAACTTTTTTTTCATTTCTTTGTGTTGGTTTTAAGTAATTAACAAGACGCCATGAGCACTGTATATACAGCACTCTAAAAGTGTTCTTGATTTAGTGATAAATGTTCTTTAAGCCTTGCCATTTCTGTTGCCGCAGAAATGGCTTTTTTTATTTACAGCAACAGCTTTGCATTGTTTTCATTTTAGTCTTTTTAGTTGTTAGTCATTTAATTTGTTGAATAATAGGTATGGTTTCAAGAATCTGCCAAACACATTTTGAATGTCTCAGGGAGATTTCTTGGTTAAAATTCAGTAAATATTTTTGGTGGTGTTTTTTATGTTTTGCTTTGATATGAACTCGAAAGGCAAACAAAATGAAAGTAGATTATTAACAACAGAAACACATATAACAAATAGTGCTATAAGTGTAATTTTTAGGAAGAATGTTACGCGATATGCTTTCTGTTGTTTTCACAATAATAGTTTTTATGGTTTGAAATATTATTTTTAAACTCTACTAATCCTATAGACAAAGTTAAATTTTATATAATAAAAACCAAAAGTTTGAGGAGTTTTTTTTGAAAAATATATGTTTGTCGAAGCGCTGTAAGAAGGATTTGTTTTGTTTATCCCTTATTTTAAAAGGGATCACAAAGAATTCTGTAATCAGATAAATGTTAAAATAAATTTTGCGCTTGGATTAAAATTGTAGTATTTTATACTTGTTTTTAACTCTAAAACAGCACTTTTAATAGACTCAAATGGATACAAAAGCATAAAAAGAGTCTTCAAAAACTCTTTTGGCACTTATATCTAAAATCTAAATTTAAATTTCAAGTTGATTTTGAATAAATTAGAGTAATTTTATAGACTATAAAAAGAAAAGTAAAATTTTTTAATCAACTTACGAATAAATACTTATATGTGTATTAAGTATTTTTACTTAGTTTTATAATTAAACGAAATGATAGAAGTAAAAGAAGCTTTAGAAATTGTGGCTGCAAATAGTTCAGTTTTGTCTACTCAGAAAATTTCTGTTCAAAAAGCGCTCGGATATGTTTTGCCAGAAACAATTTACTCGCCGATTTCAATGCCTCCGTTTCGCCAATCAGCAATGGATGGTTATGCTTTTATTCATTCAAGAAGACATCAGTTTGATGTGGTTGGAATTTCGCAGGCTGGCGATCATGCCAATATAAAACTAAAAGAAAATCAAGCTGTTCGCATATTTACTGGCGCGTATGTTCCTAATGATGCAGACACTGTAGTAATGCAGGAGCATGTAATGGTAAACAGAGATTCGATTTTGATTGCAAAAATGCCAGAGTCTTTGGCCAATGTTAGAAATAAAGGAGAGCAGATTAATGCGGAGGATGTTGTTTTTGATGCCAATACATTAATCACTCCAGCAGCAATCGGATTTTTAGCCTGTTTAGGAATCACAGAAATAACAGTTTATAAAAAACCGAAAGTGGCCATTTTGGTTACTGGAAATGAGCTGGTGAAACCAGGCAAGAAACTTCCTAAAGGAAAAATTTATGAGAGTAATTCTGTAATGTTGCAAGCCGCTTTGCAAACCATCGGAATTAATAAAGTTAAAGTTCACACGGTAAAGGACAATTTGAAAGCAACGAAAAAAGCATTGAAGCCAATACTTAAAAAGAATGATATAGTGCTAATATCTGGTGGAATCTCTGTTGGAGATTATGATTTTGTAAAAGAAGCTTTGCTGAAAAATGGTGTAGAAGAGCTTTTTTATAAAATCAATCAAAAACCTGGAAAGCCGATGTTTTTTGGTTCTAAAAAAGATACTTTAGTTTTTGCATTGCCAGGAAATCCAGCTTCGTCATTGACTAATTTTTATATTTATGTATATCCTGCAGTTAAAAATAAAATGGGATTCTCGAATACGCATTTGCCAAAAATTGTTCGAAAATTAGAAAATGACATTGTCAATGACACAGGAAAAACACTTTTTTTAAAAGCATTATATAATGAAACAAGTGTTACAATTTTAGAAGGACAAGCCTCTTCAATGTTAAATTCTTTTGCTATTGCAAATGGTTTGGTAATTGTGCCGCAGGATGTTGAAAATATTAAAAAAGGCGAGTCGGTAACGATTCTCCCAATCGATTAAAGTTCTTGAAAAAATAAATTTTACGGCAAAAAGTAAAAAGCGCTATATAAATAAAAACACATAGCAAAAAAACGATTAAACAGTTAACCAAATAAAAGATTAAACAAAAAATATGAGTCTCCTAACTTCCGAAAATATACTATTATTCAGTTTCGCATTAATTGTAATTGCATTTTTATATTCAAGTGTTGGACATGGCGGAGCTTCGGGATATTTGGCATTGATGAGCATTTTTGCTTTTCCAGTTTCTATTATGAAACCATCAGCTCTACTGCTGAATTTGTTTGTTTCAAGTATTTCGTTTTTGTTTTATTATAAAAATAATTATTTCAAGCCCAAGCTATTTTATCCGTTTGCCATTGCTTCGATTCCAGCAGCTTTTATAGGAGGTTTTATCACTTTAGATAATGCGATTTATAAAATAATTCTCGGAATTGTATTGGTTTTTGCAGCCTTGAGATTGTTTGGAGTATTTAATTTTAAAGAAAAAGAAGAAGTAAAAATAAATCTTCCGTTTGCTCTGGCAATTGGTTTTGCGATCGGATTATTATCTGGAATGTTAGGAATTGGCGGAGGAATCATTTTGAGTCCGATCCTGTTATTTTTAGGATGGGCATCGGTAAAAGAATCGGCAGCGATTTCGAGTCTGTTCATTTTTGTGAATTCATTTGCCGGAATGTTAGGATTCTTTTTAGGAGGAAAAACAATTCCAATGGAAAGTTTTTATTTAGTTCCAATCGCAGTTATAGGAGGAATGCTGGGCGGATTCTATGGAAGCGGCTCTTTCTCCAACAGAACTTTAAAAATGGTTCTAGGAACAGTAATTTTAATGGCAAGCGTGAAATTGATTTTTCCATGATAATGATATGGTTTTGCCACAGATTTAACAGATTAAAAGGATTTTTTTTTTGCCACGAATTACACGAATTTCAGTTACATATTTAAAAAAAATAATTTGTGAAAATTTGTGTAATTCGTGGTAAAAAAATCAACACAAAGCATTTAAAGAAATCTTTTTAATCCTTTTAATCTGTGGCAAGAATAGACAAAAGAAACCTGAAATAAGAAAACTATGAAAACACTAACAGTATTTATTCTTTGCGGAGGAAAAAGCTCCAGAATGCAGTCAGAAAAAGGATTGGTTTTGTTTCAGGAAAAACCATTTATAGAGCATATAATTCAGGCAATTTTGCCTATTACAAATAAAATAAAACTGGTAACAGCTTCAAAAGAATACGATTATCTTGAATATGAAAAAATACCCGATCTTATTTTAGACAAAGGCCCAATAGGAGGAATTTATACGGCACTTACACACTCTGAAACCGAATTCAATTTAATTTTAAGTTGTGATATTCCGTTAATTTCAACTGAATTATTGCAAGAATTAATTTCAAAACATACAAGTGAAGCTGGAATTACAGTTTTTGCTTCCGAAAGTAAAACCCATCCTTTAATCGGAATTTATTCAAAAAGTATTGTTCCCGTTATAAAAGAAGCAATTGATTCTAATGAATTAAAAATGATGGATCTGCTAGCAAAATTGCCACATCAGATTATCAATATAGAAGAAAGTGAAAATTATCATTTCACCAATGTTAATTCGCCAGATGAATTAGATGATTTAAATATCAATTCAATTTAAAGCAATATGGAAACTTTAAAAACACCCAAGTTGACAATCGTAGGCGCAGGTCCTGGCGATGTTGAACTGATTACAATGAAAGCCATAAAAGCTTTAAAAAGTGCCGATGTAGTTTTGTATGATGCTTTGGTAAACGAAGAATTATTAAATTATGCACCAAATGCAGAAATTGTTTTTGTTGGAAAACGTTTAGGTTGTTACGCTTACACTCAGGATCAGATTAACGATTTGATTGTTTCAATGGCAAAAACTCATGGACATGTGGTTCGTTTAAAAGGCGGCGATCCGTTTGTATTTGGAAGAGGAAGTGAAGAAATTGAATTTGCAGAAGATTTCGGAATCAAAACTGCCATTGTTCCTGGAATTTCATCTGCTTTGGGAGTTCCCGCTTCGGTTGGAATTAGTTTGACGCAACGTAAAGTAGCTGAGAGTTTCTGGGTTATTACAGGAACAACTTCAGATCATAAATTGTCAAAAGATATTCAATTGGCATCAAAATCAGCAGCAACGGTTGTTATTTTAATGGGAATGCATAAATTGGAAGAGATTGTTTCGATTTATCAAGAAAACAGAAATGACGATCTGCCAGTTGCCATTATTCAAAACGGAACGAAAAATTCTGAGCAAAAAGTAATAGGAACTATAAGTACAATTACTAAATTGGTGGCTGAAAAAAACATATCATCACCAGCCATTATTGTAATTGGCGAAGTGGTTAGAAATACATCAAGCTGGATTTCTTATTTTCAGGAACATTTTGATGATGAGTTTATTTTCCAGAATTTAAATTTATAAAAATGATTGAGGTTAAATATTTTGGAGCTGTTGCCGAAAAGACAAAATGCGAATTTGAAAAGTTATCTTTTTCTGAAGAATTATCATTGCAAAAACTATTGCAAGATTTAAACGAAAAATATGAATTTGAAGCACTTACTTTCAGCGTGGCTGTCAATCAAAAAATAGTTCCAAAATCGACAGATTATACATTGAAAATCAATGATATAGTAGCTTTATTGCCTCCGTTTGCAGGAGGATAAAAATTAGTTTATGAGTTCAATAAGCCAATATAACAGACAAATAATTCTTCCTGAAATAGGAGAAGAAGGTCAGGAGAAATTATCAAAATCAAAAGTTTTGGTAATAGGCGCCGGAGGTTTGGGAGCCGCGATTCTGCCGTATCTGGCTGCAGCTGGAGTTGGTGAAATCGGAATTGTAGACCAAGATGTTATTGAAATTTCAAATCTTCAAAGACAGGTAATTTATAAAACCGCTGCCGTTGGAAAATCAAAAGTAAAGGAAGCAAAAGCGATGATTACTGAATTAAATCCTTTAGTGAAAGTAAAAGCGGTTTCAGAAAAATTATCGGGAAGAAATGCCATTTCGTTGTTTTACAACTATGACATTATAGTTGATGCAACTGACAACATCGCAATCAAATATTTAATAAACGATGCTTGTCTGGTAACTCATAAACCAATGGTTTACGGATCAATTTTTAGATTTCAAGGGCAAGTTTCCGTCTTCAATTATCAAAATGGCCCAACATATAGATGTCTGTATCCTGATGAAAATTTAAATACATTAAATTGTGAAGAAGCGGGAGTTCTTGGTGTTTCAGTTGGAATTATCGGGATGTTTCAGGCAAATGAAGTACTAAAAATGATTCTCGGAATTGGAGAAGTTTTAAACGGAAAAATATTGGTTTATAATACGCTGAACAACGAACAGCAAAAATATGATTTTGATAAAAGTGATTTTCAAATCATAACTAGAGAAACATTCGAAGAAAAATATAATAAATGCAAAGTTGAAGAAGTGAGTTTTGAATCGGTTTTGAATGAAATGGACAATGATGAGGTTCTTTTTCTCGATGTTCGAAATGCAGATGAATCACCAAAAATTAATATAAAAAATCAAATTCAGATTCCGTTAATGAATTTGGAAAAGGAAATCGAAAAACTGGATAAGAATAAAAAAATATATGTTTTCTGCCAATATGGAATTAGAAGCAAAATTGCGTTCGAATTGCTTCAGAAGCATCGATTTAAAAATATAAAAAGTATTGCAGGCGGAGCTTTGGCAATGAAAAATGTATTGAAAGAAGAAATGATATAGCCACGAATTCACGAATTATCATGTAATCTTTGTGTAATTTATATTTCGCGATTTTATTTTTTAAAATCTATCCGCAAAGTATTGGATTAATTCGTGAATTCGTGGCGGAAAAAACGTAAAAAATGAGTAAAAATGTATTTGTAGAAGGACCGATTTCTCCTGAATTTATAGCCGAATCGATCGCCAAACATCAATCTAAACACACAATTGGGGCCCACAATATTTTTCTAGGGCAAGTCCGCGCCGATGTTATTCACGATAATACAGTCGTAGCAATTGATTATTCGGCATATAAAGATATGGCAAATGAAGCATTATATGCGATTCGAGAAAAAGCTTTCGCCAAATTTGATTTAACTTGTATGCACATTTATCACAGTTTGGGCGTTGTAAAAGCAGGCGAAATCTGTTTGTTTGTTTTTGTATCGGCTACGCGCCGCAAGCAGGTTTATGAAGCGACAGAAGCCATTGTAAACTGGATTAAGACAGATGTTCCAATTTTTGGTAAAGAAATGTTTGAAAACGATACGTTCACTTGGAAACAAAATACCTAATAAATTATAATGGTAGATATTACGCATAAAATAAGCACATTAAGAAAAGCAACCGCAACTGCAATTGTAAAAGTCAGTAAACAAGAAACAATTGATGCTGTTGTCAATAATTTAGTGCCAAAAGGCAATGTACTGGAAATGGCAAAAACTGCGGGTTTGTTTGCGGTAAAAAATACCCATTTGTCCATTCCAGATTGCCATCCGCTTCCAATTGAATATACTTCTGTTGAATATAATATTGAAGGATTAGAAATTCATATTATCTTCAATGTAAAAACAGTTTATAAAACAGGAGTTGAGGTTGAAGCCATGCATGGTGCGTCGATTGTAGCGCTTACAATGTATGACATGTTGAAACCAATTGATAAAGAAATCGAAATTTCAACCATCAAATTAATCAATAAAGAAGGCGGAAAATCGTCCTTTAAAAATAAATTCCCGAATGCTATAAAAGCAGCAGTTTTCGTTTGTTCCGACTCGATTTTTGCGGGCGATAAAGAAGATCGTTCAGGAAAAACCATTGTAGAAAAATTAGGTTCATACGGAGTCGAGACTTCTCATTATGAAATCATTCCAGACGAATTGGATATTATTCAAGAAAAAACAAAAGCTTTCGCTAAAGATAATCAGCTGGTGATTTTTACAGGTGGAACTGGTTTGTCTCCAAGAGACGTTACGCCAGAAGCTTTAGAACCGATTTTAGAAAGTAGAATTCCGGGAATTGAAGAAGCGATTCGCAATTATGGTCAGCAAAGAATGCCATATGCAATGCTTTCGAGAAGTGTTGCGGGAATTTTGGGCAAAAGTCTAGTTTTAGCTTTGCCGGGTTCAACAAACGGGGTAAGAGAATCGATGGATGCTGTTTTTCCGCATGTAATGCACGTCTTTCATATTTTAAAAGGAAAAAATCATGACAGCCTCTAACACTATTTTAACGGATGGTTTTGGGCGCAAGCACAATTATTTGCGCATTTCGTTGTTGGAAAAATGCAACTTGCGTTGTACGTACTGCATGCCAGCTGATGGAATTGCACTTTCTCCAAAGGCCAGTTTAATGACGTCAGACGAGATTTTTGCCATTGCCCAAACTTTCGTAAAAAATGGTGTTGACAAAATCAGGTTAACAGGCGGTGAACCTTTACTAAGAAAAGATTTTCAAGAAATAGTTTCTAAACTATCTCAGTTAGATATTTCACTTTCTTTGACTACAAACGGAATTTTAATTGATCGTTATATTGAGGTTTTAAAACAGTTTAATGTCAAAAAAATCAATTTGAGTTTAGATACTTTGGTTTCGTTTAAATTTCATTCTATAACGCTTAGAAATCAGTTTGAGAGAGTGATTGATAATCTGCATTTGCTTTTGAATCATGATTTTCAGGTAAAAGTAAATGTAGTTTTGATTAAAGGTTTTAATGAGAAGGAAATTGTTGATTTTGTAAAATTGACTCAGTTTCTCCCAATCTCAGTTCGTTTCATCGAATTTATGCCTTTTGCAGGAAACGAGTGGGATAGAAGTAAAATGGTTTCGCAGAAAGAGATTTTATCATTAGTTGAAACCCAATTTTCATCAGATGAAATTCTGAAATTAGAAGACGAAAAAAACTTCACTTCTAGAAATTATAAAATAAAAGATTTTCAAGGCGATTTCGGAATTATTAGTTCCATTACAAATCCGTTCTGTGATAGCTGCAATAGAATTCGCTTGACGGCTGATGGGAAAATTAAAAACTGTCTTTTCTCCAATTCTGAAACTGATTTGTTAACGGCTTTTAGAAATGGAGAACCCATCACTAATTTGATTTCAGAATCGATTCAGAATAAAAAGAAAGTAAGGGCAGGAATGGCAAAAGTTAATGAAATTAATGATCCAACACTTCATTCAGATAATCGTAGTATGATTGCAATCGGGGGGTAATAGTTTCGAGAGAAACTTTGACAAAGTTCATGCATAGTTTGTCATTGCGAGGAACGAAGCAATCACACGACTATTTGCAACGTAGCTTTTATTAATGTGGTTGCTTCGTTCCTCGCAATGACTCGTTGGAAGGTAAAAAAAGGTTTAACTAAAAGTCAAACCTTTCTCAAAATTATTTTTTCTTTTTAGCTTTTGCCTTTTTCTGAGCCTTAGCTTTTTTGTCGGCAACTTTCTTAGCTTTAGCTTTCTCTTTTGCTTTTTTAGCCTTTTCTTTTTTCTTTTCAGCCGCTTTTAGTTTTGCTTTTTTAGCTTTTTCTAATTTTTTAATTACAGCTTTAATCGCTTTTTCTCTCTTCTTTTCTTTTTCCTTTTTGGCTCTCAGCTTAGCTTTTAGCTTTGATTTTATATCGTTTTTTTCTTTGCCAATTTTTTCAACAGTTACAACAGGCTTATTTTCTGCAGCATCATTGGTTTTAATTTCTACAATTTCAGAAACTATTGGTTCTTTTTTTGCAGGTGCTGTAGCTGCTTTTTTGACAGTTGCGCTAGGAGTTGCTTTAGAGGCAGCTCTTACAGGTGTTTTTGCTGCAGGTTTTACAGTAGCAGTGGGAGCTTTTGTTGTTGTTTTCGTAGCAGTCGATTTTGTAGCCGCCGTTTTTGCTGCTGAGGTCTTCGTAGCTGTTGGTTTTACAGCTGTTCTAGTGGTTCTTTTAATTGTTGTCTTAGTTTCTGGTTGTATTTCTGTAGTGCTTTCTACAGCTGTTTCTGCTGGAATATCGGTAACTTTTTCGGCAGAAGATGGTGTTGTTCTTTTTATCATAATTGTATTTTTTATTGAATAAATAGATGTTAACCAAGTGGTTTTAAAGCTTTTGAAGTATGTTGCTTTACCATAAATTCTTAGTTAAGCTAAATATACGCAATTTTTGAATACAGAAATGTTAAGCTTTTGTAGAAAGCACGAATGTTCAATTGTTCCAGGTTTAATTTTCATGTTCTGAATTGTCGGATGCAATTATTTTTTTCTTCCCACAAAGCGAATTACTGAACCTGTTCCGTTATGGAATAAACCTTCGTTTAGTTCGATTTCTTTTTCTTCCAATTCAATGATTTCATAATTTAGAAAATCAGCTT
This sequence comes from Flavobacterium tistrianum, assembly GCF_003254545.1. Lineage (GTDB taxonomy): Bacteria > Bacteroidota > Bacteroidia > Flavobacteriales > Flavobacteriaceae > Flavobacterium > Flavobacterium tistrianum. Next base: position 106,709 of record NZ_QJRH01000068.1, on the reverse strand, counting down.
TGATTTCTTCTATTGAAAAAAGAGATTCAATGTCTTTTGGGCCGCCGACTTTTTCATTTTTGGTTACATATTCCAGATGCTTTTTGCTGAAAGCTTCAAAAATAATGATACCGTTTTTGCGTAATAATTTATTTAATTGTTGATGAATTTCCGATTTAATTTCAGCAGGAAAATGAGCATAAATTAGAGCAATTGTATCAAATTGTTCTGCTTCGAAATCAAGAGTTTCTAATTCGCCGACTTGATAATCAATTGAAACATCATTTGCTTCTGCAAGTTTTAAGGCTTTATTTCTTCCTTCTTCGCTAATATCAAAAGCCGAAACGTCCCAGCCTATTTTTGCAGCAAAAATGGCATTTCGCCCTTCGCCTTCGGCTGGAAAAAGAATAGAAGCAGGGTTTAATTTTTCTAGTTGTTCTTTTAAGTAATTGTTGGGTTCTTCGCCGTATGCAAATTCTACGCTTTTGTAACGGTCGTCCCAACGCTGAGTCCAGTTGTTCATGGTTTATATATTGAATTTAATTATTTAAAGAATAGTTTTTAAGAAACCCAAGTCTCTTCAATTTTATCTATAATCCAGTTTTCATTTATTTTTTTTATATAGATTCTAAAACCTTGTCCGCAAAGTCTTCCGCAAACAAAGCCTCCATTTAGAACTCCAAACTTTTTATTTTGATCAAATTGTATTCTAGTAAAGAAAACGGTTCCTGAAAAATTGAAGTTGTATTTAGTTTCCCAAATTTTGCCTCTTTCTTTAGGAAACTGATTTTTGTTTCTTAATTCAAATCTATTATTAAGTTTAATCTTTTTAAAGTCAAAAATATATTCATTGTACACTTTTTCTTTTGGAACAAATGCTTTTACGTTTTTAAATTGTTTTTCAAGATATTCTTTTAAATCTTCGTTACTATACTCTATTATAGGATCAAATGCAATTACGATTTTAGAAGTATCTTTTTTTATTTTTTCAGTTTTAATTTTCCACTCTAACAATTTTTGTTTTTGTTCTTTTGTTGCTTTAGTGCTGTCAACACCGATAAAATGACCTGTTTTATCAAATATTGATTCACCATACTCTGGAGGAAAGTTAATAAATAGCCTTGTATCCATGCAAGTTGAATCAATTAAGCTTGGAAAAATTTCAGTCATTACTTTTTTTTCAAATTCTAAATCTGAAATTTCTTTTTTACAGCTTATAAATAGTATGATAGATGTAATAAATAGAAAGGATACGATTTTCTTCATATTGGATTATTGATTCGATTGTCAGGTGTATTTTAAATTGCAGACTTCAAACTAGAGATTGAATTTAATTATTAAAGGTTTGTGATCACTGAGCATTGTCCAATCTTTGTAAGCACCGATTTTAACACTTTCTAAAACTTCAATAAAATCATTTGAAGCAAAACAATAATCAAGATGATAAGGTTTGTTTTCGTGACGATACAGATACCAAGTTGGATGTTCTTCTTTACCTTGAATCTGATTGAAGTATTTGTGATACGTGCTAAAAATATTCTTTTCAGCCAATTTATTTACAACAGTTGTATGATTTCCTTCGCGACGTGGTTTGTCCCAAATGGTGTTGCTGTTGAAATCGCCAATTAAAATAGTTTTGGTTTCTTTAATTAAATTTTCGTAATAATTAATCGCTTTCCAAATTTGGGTTACATAAGCGCCATCTTTATCCGCAGGATTATTTGCCCAAATGGCGAATAGCATAAAATCAACTTTTTCGTCAGTAACGGCTATTGGTAGAATATTTTTAAAATCCGGATTATGGCAATCAAGAAGTTGAAACCGATAATCGCTATAAGAGAAAACGCCAACTCCTTTATTTGGATTTGTGCCATACCAAAGAATATCGTTTGGCGCTTTTATGTTCGTTGGGAATTTTAACTTTTCAGGACTTTCACACTCAGAAATAACGACAATATCAGGATTATGAGCCAGAATGAATTCTGCTTTTTTTCTGAATGCCATGTTGCAATTCCAAGCGATGATTTTCATTTGAAACTAAATTATTTCTTACTCAAATATAATGATTAAAGAGAAGAATATTTTTGTGATTTATCAAAAAAAAAGCCCTTTCTCAAAATAGAAAAAGGGCAGTTAATATATTTAGTTTCTTTAATCTTAACCAACAAATTTTGTCTCTCCGCTATTGATGTCAATTTCGGCAAAATTATGTTTTCCGATAACGATAAGCAGTTTGTTTGAGTTGTAGCCAACATATCTAATTTCAGGTTCGCCTTTTTTAGGTTTTCCGCAGATAGAAATTACATTGGTTTGCCATTTTAGTTTTTTTCTTTTGTAGGCAGAAATGGTTTGCAAATCATTTTCAACATAATAAACGATGTTGTTTTTTTTAATTCCTCTTTTTTGCGTTTTAGCAAAATTAATTTCTGAGTTTTTCGAAATTAAGGCATCGTCATATTTTTGGGCAATACCTGTTTGCGTGACAATAAAAGTCAGCAATGACAATTTTAGAAATGGTTTCATTAGGATAGAATTGGGGGTTCATAATCACTTCAAATATAAATAATTAAACATATAATCAAAGCTATTATGAAATAAAAAAAATACCCTTTTCCAGAAATAGGAAAAGGGTAAAAATTATGAGTTAATTTTTAAGAAAAATTATTTTTTCCAGCTAAAAATTCTAGGATTAACAGAAATCATTAACCAAGCCCAATTGTTGGTATGGTTTGCATCTCCATTTTTGATAAATTCCATTGTTTTAGAACCAAACATTTGAGAATAACCTCCTGTTACTGTGATATCTTTTCTGAAATTATAGCCAAAACTTGCGTCAATCTCAGTTCCTAAATACGAATCCATTTTTTCGTTAAGAGGAACATTGACTACATCAGCTGCAGATAAAAATACGTGCGGAATCAAAGCAAACTGCCATTTGTTTATGTTGTAATTCAATTTTATAAAAGCGTCTTGCAAACCAACATTGTTTAAGTGATTTCCAACATAAAAATAATCCATATAACCGTTAAATCCATGATTGGTTCCAAAAATCGGGTTAAAAGATTTGATTACTGTACTTCCGTCATTTGAAGCTTTTCCAGATAAAAATTCGTATCCTAAACCAGCTTTAAATGATTCTGTAATGTTGTAATTAAAATTTGCGGCAGCATTCCAAGCGCTTACTTGTAGATCGGTACTTTTTCCAGTTTGTCCGTATACCCAAAAGTTACTATCTATTTTATTTGTTTTGTATGTCAAATAAGGTCCGAAAGTCTGCTTGTAATCAACCAAAAGTTTCGCGTCTGCATTTGCATATTCGTAACCAGTGTTAAGCATTAAAAAGCTCGCACCTAATTTTTCGTTAAATTGGTTATGATACCAAGCATATTGCATTGTTTTATAATTGGAAATGGTATAAGGAGTTTGAAATACATTTTCAGCATTTGAATTGTAAGCGCCTCCAAAATCTAACTTTTGTTTTTCAGTTTGATAAGTAACAATAAGTGCATCGTGGCTTTGACCTTGCTGCGCCCAGTCCATTTCACCCAAAATACGCTGATTGTCATAAGAAAGAACTTGACGTCCCATTCTGGCGCTCCAATTCTCGGTAAAATTATACTGTGCCCAAGCTTCAAAAACAGCAACGCCATTTTTATCGGCAACGGCTGTGGTTGGTACATCTCCCCATGTTCTGGTATTTTGGAAAGTTAATTTTACAATTAAATCATCTTGTTTGAAGTTAATGTTTAGACGAGAACGCTGAGAAATTTGAGAAGTTCCCTTTTGGCCTTCAGGAAGAAGGGTTTTGTATCCATTTCTATATTCAAAACGCGGTCGCAGTTGCAAGTTAATATCTAGTTCCTGTGCCTCTAAAGAAGTTACGGATCCTAGGAGTAATAGAATTATAAATCTGATTTGTTTCATTGGTTTGAATTTTTTTTCTGTAGTAAATTTATAAGAAAAACAAGCTCTTATTTTTAAGAGATTATTTTTTTTTTAATTGAGTTATTGCGGTTTTTATTTGATTGGAGAAATGGTATGCTTAGCTAAAAATGCATCATTCCAGAATGTTTTCAGTATTATCGGAATAATTATCTTTAAGGCATATTAATTTTCAAAGATTAAAAGAATATTAAAAATTGAAGATGCTGAACTAAATTACGTATAAGTACGTAAGTTTTAAACCAAAGAAAATTCAGCAGCTTTGTTAGAAAGCTCCATCAAGTTTTTCACTTTTAATTTTTTCATTAAATTAAATCGATGTACCTCGGCAGTCCTTTTGCTAATCTTTAGATTTTCAGCGATTTCTTTATTCCCTTTTCCAGATAATAAAAGAGTGAGAATTTCTTTTTCTCTTTTTGTAATCATCATTTTATCTCCCAAATTCTGTTTTGATTCTGATGAACCTGATGAATTTGTTATCTGGTTGATTAAAATGCCAGAAACATCCCCACTGAAATATTTTCCGCCGGCAACAACCGTGTGAAGTGCTTTTAAAAATTCATCTTTGCTTGAACCTTTAAGTAAATAGCCATCGGCACCTGCTTTTACAGATTTTAAAACATACTCTTCAGTTTCATACATTGAAAGCATTATGATTTTTAAAGTGCTGTTTTTACTTTTAAGTTTTTCAACCAGTTCGATACCATTTAAATTAGGCATGCGAATGTCTGTTATAAGTAAGTCGGGATTACAGTTTGCAATTACTTCCAGAGCATCAAGACCATCAGTAGCCTCTCCTGCAACCTCTATTCCGATTTCATTTTCCAGTAATGATTTGATTCCATCTCTTACAAAAACATGGTCATCTACCAATACTACACGAATGTTTTTACTCATAACTTACTTAATTTTTATTCTGGCTTTTACGTATTTTCATCTATGAAGAAGACGCTAATATACGTAATTCTTTAAAATAGACTTTAATGCAGAAACTAAAAATTAAAATAACATTAAAAAAAACAGTCTTATTTTAATGCAATAGTTTGACCGCCAATCGTAGAAATGTGTAAGGAGTATGAGGTAGTTTTGTTTTTTTTCTAAAGTCCTAAAGAGGCTTTTATAAGATTAAGATTTTCTTCAGTATAATTGATTTTTAAAGCTTCTTGATGCCCTTTTTCAGACATTTTGTCCCAGGTTTTTTTGATGATGTTTTTAAGTTTTTCTTCATCATGTTTGTGAACGAAAGGTTCTAAGTAATATTCTAAAAACACCAGACATATAACATCTTCCAATAATTGGGTTTCGGCGTCTTTTTTAAGTAGTTTTTTCTCAATTAAAAAAGAAACGCGATCAATAAATGTTTGGTCGTAGCCTGCTTTTGCCAGAATTTCGGCAGTAGTTTTGGAGTGAAATTTTTTAAGTTCTTCTCTCCATTTCAAATAACCCACACGATCCATTGGGTATGATTCGCGAGCGACTTTCCATCGGCAGATATGCTGTGCTTTTGAAGCAATCTGAATCTCTTCGGATGCCTTGGGTTCAAATTCCATCAATTTTTTATACATCCTGTTTGAATACAAGAATTCTTTTGGATATTCTTTGTTTTGATCGATTTCGATATTTGGATCTTGCGCATTTTCGGCATCAATCCATTCGCTTGCTTTTTGAAAAGGTGTAGTCATTTTTGGCTTGATAATAGATTTCAAAGATAAGTAAATTAGTGTGAAAGTTGAAAGGAGGAACCCTAAAGTCAAATGTGAAAAGTGAGAAGCAAGATGTAAGCGTTTCAAAAAAATGTCGTAAATTCATAAGAATTTTTAAGAGTGTTTTATAGAAAAAGAATGTTTTTAAACTAAAATCTCATGAAAAAAATACTTTCAATATTATTATTATCAATTTTTATGATAGGATGTAAAACAGTGGCAAACAAAGATTCTAACGGGACGACTTCAGCAATTTCTACAGAAGAAGATTTAAAATATTATTTTAAAGGAACAGGAAATGAACCGTTTTGGGGAATCAAAATAGGAAATGAAGAAATCGTTTTTACCTCATTAATAGCAGGAAAAGAAAAAATCATTTTTCCTGCCGTTGATGCGATTAGAGCAATGGATACTAATGTGAAAATGTATCGTGCAAGTAATGAAACTTCTGCAGCAACGATTACGATTCAACAATTGGATTGTCAAGATTCTATGTCTGGTGCGATTTCTCCTTATAGTGTAAAGGTTGAAATTAGAAATAATTCAGAATTAGAAACTAAGAAATTAAGCGGATGCGGAAAATATCTTACTGATTATCGACTTCACGACATATGGGTTTTGGAAGAATTGAATGGTTATAAAGTTTTTGCAACAGATTTTCAGAAAGAGTTTCCAAGAATAGAAATTAATTCTGCTGAAAATCGATTTTCGGGTTTTGGAGGTTGCAATTCGATTACGGGGCAAATCTTTTTTGAAAAAGACCTATTGCGCTTCACTAAAGTAGTTTCAACTTTAATGGCTTGTCCGCAAGGAAATAAAGAAGGAGAATTTTTGAAAGCGTTGCAAAGTACTACAACTTATTCCATTGGAAACAATCAATTGACTCTGTCAAATCCTTCTGGGAAACTTTTGGTTTTTAAGAAGGTAGATTAACTTTTATGTCTATTTTACGCATTTTTTTGTCATTTCGACGAAGGAGAAATCTCCACGAGAAGCTCTACAAAGATTGGCTTATAGGAACGGAGCTACTTGCGAAGATTTCTCCTTCGTCGAAATGACAATATTGTGTTGAATTCGTTGTCTTCAACGGATTGAAATCTGTTGATATAAAGTAAATGGTTCCTCTGGAACTTTCTTTAAAGAGCCTTCGGCTCGGTTTATATTGTAGGCAGGGATTTTAGTCCCTGCTAAACGAGAAAAAATGGTAGATTTTATTTTTATTCAAACAATTCCTTAGGTTCTTCATCTTCCAACTCTTCTTCAATAAAATCCAATTCCAAAGCTTTCACACTTTGGACGGCATTTCCAGCAATGCCGCGAATCGAACCGTACATTCCTAAAGTATTGTGAACGACTTTTTCGATTTGCTTTTCGCGTTGCTTCCATATTCTCTGCATTGCTCTTTTTTCAGAATCCAAGTCGTTTTGCATTTGGGTAAAACCTTCCACAATTCCTTCAATCTGCAAACGGAATTCGTTGCTGGTCAAGAAATCATATAACATTGACATTTTATCGCCTTTATTTTCCTGAGCTTCTACGGCTTGACTTATTTGAATAAGTGACTGACGTAAAACGGCACTTAAACCCTTAAATTCTTCATAGGTACAAATCCAGATTCCGTCGCGCATGCCCATTCTATCCATTCCGTTTGGCATGACTTCGGTAACCAAAACTCCAATGTTGGCTCTTTTGGTTCTAATATCGTTTTTGAATTTCTCAATCCACGAAGGCTGAAACGCTTTTGTTCTTTTACTTTCGTAATAAATAGAACCGCAGTTTTGATGTTCTCGTGTATTTACAACTTGAAGACAGTCAGCACCATTGGCACCTTTTTTAACTTCATCAATACTGTCAAGAGGAAAATTGTTGGCCAGCCATTCTTCAATCGCTAATTCCATTACTTCGCCTTGCAATTGCATCGAGCCTTGTTCCTGCTTGCGTTTCATTTCTTCCGTCAGCTTTTTTTGTTCTTCAAGCTGTTTCTGAAGTTCTTTGAATTTCAGTTCGTTTTTATCGTCTTCCTGTTTTCTGATTTTTTCACGTTCCAAAGCCAATTGAGCATTCAATTGTTTTTCGGCTTCGGCTTGAATAGCTTCTTTCATTTCCAGTTTTTCGCGCTGCAATTTGGCGATTTCTCCTTCCATTTTATTTAATTCTCTGATTTTTTCCGATTTTTCAGAGAGTTCTTTTTCCATTAAAAGCAAACGATCTTTGTTTTCTTCTTCGAGTTTTGCTTTTAGTTTTTCGGAGATTTCTTTTTCAGCTGTTTTTTTCTCACGCTCTAAACGTTCTGCAAAAAGTTCGTTTTCCTGTTTCTTTTTGGCTTCAAATTCGGCTTTGGCTTTATCCAATTGTTCGTTTTTAAGCTCTAATTCACGGTTTTGAATATTCGCTTTCTGCTGGAATTCTTTACGAATGCTATCTTCCAATTGATGTTTTAAAACATCATTGACATCGATAGGAGTTCCGCAGTTTGGACACTGAATTGAAGATTGCTCAGCCATTTTATATTGAAATTTTTATTGTAGAATTTGAATTTGCTAAGATATTTAAAAGTTCTGTTTTTGTAGTGTTGATTTCTGTACTAATTTGTAACGATTTTTTGTTATAACGACAATCTATTCTGAATGTGTCTCTCGCAAAGTCGCAGAGGCGTAAAAGTTTTTTTGCCGCAGATTTAAAGGATTAAAAGGATTTTTTGAATTGCCTCCAGCTAAAGCTGAACGTAACTTAATAAATAAAACTTTGCGCCTCTGCGTCTTTGCGAGATTAAAAAAAATAATACTTAGAGAAAACTATTCTTCATCAACAAAAACGCAACAGCAGATTGTGTAATCTCAGAATCATCTTCTTTTGAAATAATAATCGAAACATTTGTAAAAAGATTTACTTTCTTCAATTCAATAAAACCAATTTCAGGATCTTGACTATTCTTTGCAATGTTTGAAGGAACAATCGAAATTCCTAATCCGTTTTTGACCAATTGTACGATGGAGTTGATGTTATTCGCTTCGTGAATAATCTTTGGTGTAAATCCATAAAAAGCACAAAGTTCTAATAAAACTTCATGATAATGTGGAGCGTAATCTTTATTGAAGAATACAAACGTTTCGTCTTTTAGATTTGCGATTTCATTTTCTGATTTTATTTGAATGGATTTTTTATTATAAACTAATGAGAATCCGTCTTTAAACCATAAATGTGATTTTATTTTTGGAGAATGAATGGGTGATCTGATTATTCCCATTTCAATTTTTCCCTGTTCTAAGGCATCAATCTGTTTGGTAGTGGAAACTTCAAATAATTTGAAATTGACGTAGGGAAACTGCGCTTTCAGATGTTTGATTAAATCTGAAATAACTGAAGAATATATAGAACTGATATAAGCGATTCTGAATTCGCCTGAAACATTCTCTGCTATTTTTTTTGTTTTCGCAGAAATCTGTTCCAAATTCTGGAAAAGAGTTTTAACTTCTTTTTCAAAATATTTTCCAGCTTCAGTCAGTTCTACTTTTTTATTGTTTCTGATGAAAAGTTTTGCCTGAAGTTCTTCTTCCAATTCTGCGATTTGTCGGCTTAATGGAGGTTGAGAAATAAATAGTTTTTCTGAGGCTTTGGTAAAGTTCAATTCTTCGGCTACAGCCAAAAAATATTTTAAGTGACGTATTTCCATGATACTTTTAAAGTATTGTTAATTGATAAAAATAGTATTTTTAAAGTATTTATGAAAGAAATAATTTTGGTTTTAGAAGTTATGATTTAAAAGTTAAATGTTATGAGTTAAGCGTGAAAGAAATGGCATGTAACCCTTAACGAATAACTCCTAACTTTTAAAGAAAAAATAATTCTCTCGCAGATGTAGCAGATAGGGTAGATTATTAATTAATTTTAAAAATCATTTTTAATCATACATATTCCGATCTATAATAGCAAAAAGATCCCCTAATCTGCTTGATCTGCGAGAGATAAAAAAAACAAAAGACCATGAAAAAATCAACTATTGCAGAAATCAAGGAACGATTTGACAATGATGTCGAACGATTTTCAAATTTAGAAACAGGACAAGTCGCTACAATCGACGCTACTATTTCTTTAGAATTAATAACTGAAGCTTCAAAACGCATTGTTCCAAACGCTAAAAATGTTTTGGATGTAGGTTGCGGAGCTGGAAATTATACTTTAAAAATGTTGTCAAAAGTGCCAAACTTAAATTGCACTTTGGTCGATTTGAGTTTACCAATGTTAGATCGCGCTTTTGAAAGAGTTTCAAAAGAAACAAAGGGCAAGGTTGAAATTAAGCAAGGTGATATTCGTGAAGTAGATTTAGAAGAAAGCAGTTTTGATATCATCTTGGCTGGAGCGGTTTTGCATCATTTAAGAGACGATCAAGATTGGGAAACTACTTTCACAAAATTATTCAAATTGTTGAAACCTGGCGGTTGTTTGATGATTTCTGATTTGATCACGCAAGACACGAAATTATTGAATGAATATACTTGGCAACGTTACGGCGAATATTTGGAAGGAATAGGAGGGGCAGAGTACCGCCAAAAAGTTTTGGGTTATATCGAAAAAGAAGATTCACCAAGATCTATGAATTATCAATTGGATTTGATGAGAAGAGTAGGTTTTTCTAAAGTAGAAATTTTGCATAAAAATATGTGTTTTGGGGCGTTTGGAGGAATAAAATAAGACGTCAATTAAATATAAAAAAGTATAGATATTTTAATAAAACTGCCTTAAGGGGCAGTTTTTTATTTTCTGGTAGTAAGTTGAAAATTTAATCGGAACTAGTTAATATACAATTGCTTTACAATAAGATAATATCATTTTCTTGTATCTCATTTAAATATTTTTATCAAAAAAAATAGCAATCTGTAAAATAATGAAAAGATAAAATGATACGTCTTTTTATTGATTTATGGGAATTAACTAGTATCACTAACCTAATAACTACCATTTTGAAAAAACACTACTTTTTTGGGGCAGTTTTTCTGCTTCAGTTTTTTGTTTCCTTTGGACAAAATCCGACCCGCTGCGGTACTCAATTATCTCAAAAAGAAGAGGCCGCTTTTGTAAAATCATTATCAAAAATTAAAACCTGGAAAAAAGGAAGTACGGCTAAAATGACTGCTACACCTTATATTATTCCGGTAGTATTTCATATTCTTACTGATGGAACCAATGTTAGTAGTGGCTTAACTAAAGAGAAAATGAAATGCAGGATCGATGATGCTTTGCTCACAGTAAATAAAGATTTTAATGGTTTGTTTCCAGAATATGCCAATACAGATCCGCGTTTTGATGGCGTTAAAAGTAAGATGAATATTCAGTTTGTTTTGGCAACTGTCGATCCAGACGGAAATCCATTGGAAATACCAGGTTTAGACTGGCATCCAGAGGCACATGTAAGTGATGGATATGATCCTAAAATCTACAATTATATTTGGTACGGTAAAAATAGCAGGTATTATCTAGATGTTTTAGTTGTTGATGAGCCTAATACAGGTCAAGGATCTGTGGGGTCTGGACATGCATTTTTGCCAATACAAGATGCTATTCCCCGAGTAACTTACAATCATAGATACATTGGAAGTACATGCGGATCTGATGCCAGTGCTACTTTTGCAAAAGTAATGACGCATGAGTTTGGCCATTATTTTGGATTAAAACATACTTTTCAAGATGATTGCGATCCTATAAATGACGGTATGGCTGACACTCCGCCCACAAAAGTTGGTGAAGGCTGTACTAGAAATGTGCTCAATAGCTGTGGGGTTTATGCCAATGCTGAGAATCACATGGATTACAATACAGATTGTCAAAATATGTTTACTAGAGATCAGACTAATGCGATGACGTATTGGTTAGACGATACTTCTGTGGCGCGATATCCAAGAGGTTTTTTATGGCAGCAAAGTAATCTTAGCTCTGTTGGCGTGATAGAATCTGCACCTGTAGCCAATTTTACTAGTAGTACTACAGCGGTTTGTTCTGGAAAAGCAATTGTTTTTAAAGATCGTTCTTTAGGTTTGCCTACTTCAAGGTTGTGGACTTTTGAAGGCGGAACTCCTTCTACATCTACAGAATCTAATCCGACTGTTGTTTATAATACTTCAGGAGTATTCAAGGTAAAATTGGAGGTTACAAATTCTTTAGGAACAAATGCCAAAGAAACACCTAATTATACTGAAGTAGACCAAAAAGCAGCTGTAAATTTAACGGAGAGTTTTTCAGGAACTTTTCCTCCACGAGGATGGGAAATTTCTAATCCTGATAATGGATTAGAATGGGAAAAACGAAATGGTATTGGACATAACGACAGCTCTTGTATGATTATGAACAATGCAGATAATGCTGTTTTAGGTTCTTTAGATTACATCAGATTGCCATATTTTGATTTTACGGCAGGGCAAAACAGTCAGATGTTTTTTGATGTGGCTTATACAAAATTTGACGATGCGAGTCCGGATGTTCTAAAAGTGCAGGTTTCAACAGATTGCGGACAGACTTGGAATGATGTTTACTCTAAAACGCATACGGTTTTGCAGACTACCGAAGTGCCAACTGCTTTAGCAAATAATTGGGTGCCAACTTCTGATGCCAATTGGAGAAAAGAAGTGGTAGATTTGAGTGCTTATCAAGGAAATGCAAATGTTTCTATTCGATTTGCAAATGTTTCAGGTTATGGAACTAGAATTTGGATTGATAACGTAAATGTAGCCGTAACGCAAGCAACGACTCCAGTTTCTGATTTTACTTCAAATATTAGAGACACAAGATGTACAAATCTTACGGTTCCGTTTCTAGATGTTTCAACAGGAAATCCTACATCTTGGGAATGGTCTTTTCCTGGAGGAACACCAGCAACTTCTACAGACAAAAATCCTGTGGTAACTTATAATTCGCCAGGTTCTTATGCGGTTACACTTTCTACAAAAAATGCAAACGGAGCAGGAACAATTTTAACTAAAAGCAACTTTGTAAAGATAGTTGATCCAGACAGGATTTCTTATACTGAGAATTTTGAAAACTCTTTTCCTCCTGCAGAATGGGAGATTGTGAATCCAGACAATAAATTGACTTGGGAGAAACGAACAGATGCAGGCCATAATTCTTCATCATGCATGGTAATGAATAATGCCGATAATGATAAGGTTGGCGCGATTGATGAAATTATTCTAAAACCAATCGATATGTCTGTTGGAGTAACCGATTTTTCATTTGATGTTGCTTATGCAAAATTTGATGCTGAAAGTCCAGATGTTTTAGAAATTTTGGCTTCTAATGATTGCGGCGCTACTTGGAAAAGTGTTTATTTGAAAACGCATACAGAGTTGGAAACATTTGTAAGCACTGACCCAAATAACTGGATTCCGACAGCAGATTCGCATTGGAGAACAGAAAGAGTATTGCTGACAGAATTTAAAGGTTCTTCGAATGTTTTACTTAAATTTAAAAACACTTCAGGATATGGATCTAGAATATGGATTGACAATGTTAAATTTACTTTTGACAGTAAAGAAAGTCCATTTTCAGAATTTGCCATTGAGAATGATAAAATATGCAGCGATCTGCCAATTGCATTTAAGGACATTTCAACAGGAGAACCAACTTCTTGGTTGTGGTCATTTCCAGGTGGATCTCCGTCTACTTCTACAAGCAAAACGCCAAATGTTATTTATGAAAATCCAGGAACTTATGATGTTACGCTAACGGCTATGAACTCTTATGGAACCGGAACAGTGATGCATAAAACAGGAGTGGTGGTTGTAAAAGGAAAAAACAGTATTCCGTATTTTGAGAATTTTGAATCAAGTTTTCCTATTCAGGACTGGGAAATTATTAACCCTGATAAAGATGCTATAACTTGGGAGAAACGTTCTGATGTTGGAAAAGGAGATTTGTCTTGTCTGGTTATTAATAACGCTGATAATCCTGCGGGTTTAGTTGATGAGCTGATTTTAAAACCATTTGATTTTTCTTCTGCTTCAACTCCGTTTTTATATTTCGATTTAGCATATACCCAATATTTAAATGCCTTTGATCCAACACCTGCTCCTGATAAAATTGAGATATTTGCATCATCAGATTGTGGAGCAACATGGACTTCAGTTTATTCAAAAAATCAATTGCAGTTGCAGACTGTTTCGCCTCCAATTGAAGATGATAAGTCGACTCCATCAACAAATGAAACAAATGACTGGATTCCGACCAAGAATTCTGATTGGAGAGAAGAGAAAATTGATTTAAGCATTGTAAAGAATCAAAAGAATGTGTTGCTTAAAATAAAGAATACTTCTGGGTACGGAACAAGAATTTGGTTTGATAATTTGAAAATAGATAATGGACCAAATTTATCTGCGGCAAAACCTCAGAAGCCAATTAATTTGGATGGCGTTCAATTATATCCAAACCCGTCAAGCGATGTATTTTACTTGACAACACCATCTTCTGGAGATGATTATACTGTTACGGTTCTTAATGTTGCTGGGCAAGTTATTTATAATGAAAGATTCCAAACCAAAAATAATAACAGTAAAACTATTAATTTGGGAGGGCAAGCAAAAGGAGTATATTTTTTAAATTTAACTTCTTCGCCTAAAAAGACTTTTAGTCAGAAAATAATAAAGCAATAACTCCATATTTAAATGAAACAAAAAAGACTGCATTGTAATAGATTGCAGTCTTTTTTTGTTTTCTAAATATATTATTTATTCTATTTCTGAAGTATTTTTTACTTTCGGGGAAGGAAATTTAGATCTAAAATCAAAAACTAATTCTGAAGCTCCATTCTGTTGTAAATAATCTAATTTTTCAACAGCTTCTCCAAGCGTAGGGATGTGACCTTTTGGAATCCACCACATGGCAGTATGTGCTTTTCCGAATTTCTGAAACCATTCTTTTCGACGTCTTAAAAAATCACTGTGAAAAGTTTTGTACATATAATGTTCTAAAGTTTCGATGTTTTCCCAAACAGAAACGTTGATAATTATTTGTTCATCATTGTACGGATTCAGACTTGTAGCATTGTCGGTTTCATCTTTCAAACGCCAGACAAAACCTTCACTTTCTTCAGCTATAGTGTTTATAGCATCTAAGTTATCTACAAATTCTTTCATAATTGGGTCGTTAATATCGACACCTTTCATCTTGGCAATATTAATTTCTGCAAGGTGATAATTGCTCATAAAATATAGGTTTCTGAATTTTAGGCAATTTAGCTTTTTTATAGCCACGAATTCACGAATTATTTTTTTTAATCTATGCGCAAAGATTTTGAAATTAATTCGTGAATTCGTGGCTATTAAACTTATAATATCTGTGCAGTTTTGTACACCTGAATCGGGCTTGAAACCAGATTTTCGGTTTTTTTGATGAATTCTTGCAAGTAGGACTGATTGTTATGCAAGTCTAATCCTGATTGATCTTTCCATTCTTCCCAAAGAATAAAAACATTCTCTGAAGTGTGTAAATCGTAACGAATACATGCAGCTTCTTTTCTAGTTTCGGTTACTAGATGTGTCAGCAGGTTTTGAACTTCAATTAAATGCTCTGGTTTACTTTTTAAAATTGCTGTAATCGAAATCATAATTATAAGTTTTTAAAAGTTTGTTCTAAATGTTTCGTATAATTCTCTTTAAATATAGCAATATTTTCTGTTGTTGCGCCTTTTTCTACATCATGAAAATGGAATCCATTTATTTTTTCCATTCCTGTGAATTTGTTCATTTTATGGAAACCAAACATAACGCCGTCATCAACAGAAGTTTGTTCGAAGAATTCTCCTGGAAGGGTAAAAGCGGTTGCAGGTGCATTCCAGCTAGTAGTAAGCATATATTTACGTCCGTGTAAAAGACCTCCTGTTCCATAATTGATGTCTGGGTTTATACGACTTCTTCCGTCGCTTTTGTAAATTCCGTTGTTGTGCCCTTGTGTGAAAACATCATCGATGTATTTTTTGAAAAGATTCGGAATTTGAAACCACCAAACTGGTGTATGATAAATAATTACATCTGCCCAAACGAATTTTTCTACTTCTTTTTGAAGATCTATTTCATCTTCGATGTGGGTTGTTTTTATTTCGTAATTATTGTTTTTTGAAAGAAATTCAACTGTCCAATCCTGAACGGTTTTATTGAATTGTCCTCCTGAATGAGCAAATTTTTGCCCGCCATTGATTATAAATATCTTTTTCATTTTAATTGTTATTTCTTTTGAAAATGGACGCGTGAGGGATAGGAGCGATATCCTTTTTCTTTTTTCTTTAAAAAGAAAAAGATTTAGCGGATAGCCCGGTTCGCCGCTGTGAAACACGCCCAAATTCTAATTATTTAAATTGTTGAGATTTTTTTAAACACATAGACTATCAAAGTTTGTCATTCCGAGGAACGAGGAATCACACTAGAAACTACGCAAAGTATTTCGCCAATCTTAGACGGCCAACGAGTGTGATTTCTCGTACCTCGGAATGACTAGATTGCGTAGACTATGTGTATTTAAACAAGTGAAACACCTTTGTTGACAAACCAAAACTATCCCCGATAGCTATCGGGGCTATGTATTTAAAAAAGAGAATTATTTTATTTTAGCAATCGCCTGATTGATAAACTCCAATTCTGAAGTTGATAAGTCAAAATCCATTGTTTTGGCATTTGAAATGGCTTGTTCTGCGTTTCTTGCTCCTGCTAGAACAATTGAAATTCCTTTTTGTAAAGTTGTCCAACGTAAAACCAATTGCGAAATTGAAATGTGTTTTGAATGTGCTAATGAACTCAATTCTTCGATTAGGGTTTTTACTTGCTGTAAATCGAATTTCCCGAAATAGCCGTTTCTGTGATCGTTTTCTTTTAATTTGCTGTCTAAGAAATATTTTCCAGTCAATAATCCTCTTTCCATTGGGCTGTACGCAATGATTCCGATATTTTCTGCTACTGTAAACGGAATTAAATCAGCTTCGATTCCGCGGTTTAACATACTGTATGCTACTTGGTTTGAAGCGACTTGAATTGTTTTTTGTGCTTCCTGAATTTGTGCAACGTTGTAATTGCTGACTCCGAATGCTCTGATTTTTCCTTGCTGAATCAAAGTCTCAACAGCTTCCATTGTTTCAGAAATTGGAGTTGTTGAATCTGGCCAGTGAATTTGCAGTAAATCGATATAATCGGTTTGAAGGCGTTTTAAGCTTTCTTCAACTTCTTTAATGACATTTGCTTTTGATGAATATTTGTAAATCGGAACTTGTTTTCCATTATCGTCTGCATCGAAAAAGAAATCACCTTTTCCGTTATTGCTTCCATCCCAAACCAAACCGAATTTTGTAAGTAACTGAACTTTAGAACGATCATAAGGTTTTATAGCTTCGCCGATCATTTCTTCGCTTAAACCAAATCCGTAAAAAGGAGCGGTGTCGATTGTAGTAACACCGTGATCGATTGAAGCTTGAACAGATTCTATTGAATCTTTCTTTTCTGTTCCGCCCCACATGGTTCCGCCAATAGCAAATGCACCGTATGTAATAGCTGATAATTCAAGTTCTGAGTTGCCTAATTTTCTATATTCCATGATTGTGATTTTTTATGTTTAAAATTGATGAGGCAAAATTATACTGTTTTTATGATTCTTACTTGGTATATATTTGTCTTTTTTAGGTATATTTGCATCTTCAAACAAATGGGATTATGAAAAAAGAAAACTTATACGAACCTTTTACGGTTTCTTTTGAGACGCTGAATGAATATCCAGACGTTGGAGATCGTCATAATTTTTTCGAACTGGTTTATATTTTAGAGGGGACAGGGAGACAGTGTATCAATAAGAATATTTTTGAATATGATCCTGGACATTTGTTCTTATTAACACCTGAGGACTGTCATAATTTTACAATTGAAACTAAAACGAAATTTTTCTTTTTGAGGTTTAATGATATTTATTTAAAAAACTCAAGTCTGCAGAATGAAAATATTCAGCGATTAGAATATATTCTTCAAAACGCGAATCATCAGCCGGGTTGTATTCTTAAAAATGATCCTGATAAATGTTTGGTGAAAGTAATGATTGAAGCGATTTGCCGTGAACATCAGGATAAAGATGTTTATAATCAGGAATTAATTCAGCAATTGGTAAATACATTGATTATTATTGTGGCGAGAAATATTGCGAAATATCTTCCAGAACAAGTAACCATAAATACTGAAGCTAAAGCAATGGATATTCTGCAATACATTCAGAATAATATTTACTATCCTGAAAAAATCAAAGCGGAATCAATCAGCGATTATTTCGGAATTTCGAACACGTATTTAGGCCGTTATTTTAAGAAGCATGCCAGCGAAACGATGCAGCAGTATATCAGTAATTATAAAACAAAACTGATTGAACATCGTTTGCAATTTAGCGAGAAGCGTATTAATGAAATTGCGTACGAATTTGGCTTTACGGATGAAAGCCATTTCAATAAGTTCTTTAGAAAACAAAAAGGGTATAGTCCGTCTGAGTTTAGAAAGACGATTCGATTGAGTGCTTAATTTTTTTATTCGCCACGAATTCACGAATTTACTCTAACTTTTTGGCTGTTTTCATTTCACATATAACACTAAAAATTAAAAATGAATCTGTTAATCTGCGAGAGAAAAAAAAGAAAAAAAATCCGTAAAAATCAGCGTTTTCGCAAAGCGAATCCGTTTTATCCGTGTACTTTAACTCAAAGTCCTAATTAGATAATTTTCTTGATTACACGTAGTTTATGAGTGTGTTTGTTTAATTCAGGATTGTAAATTCCGGTGTGGTCCAAACGGTCAATGCGAACTTTTCCACTTGCGTGAATGATGTAGTTATTTTCCATTATGATGCCTACGTGAGTAATGTTTCCTTCGTCATTATCAAAGAAAGCTAAATCGCCTGGTTCGCACTCTTCAATAAAACTTAACGGATTTCCTTCAAGCGCTTGTTGCGATGCATCACGATGAATTTTATAGCCGTTTAATTTATAAACCATTTGAGTAAATCCAGAACAGTCAATTCCAAATGGTGTTTTTCCGCCCCATAAGTATGGAGCATTCAAATACATAAAAGCGGTTTTGATTAAGGCGCTTTTAGGTTTGATGCCGCTGGTTTTTGTTCCTTCAAAATCAAAGTTTGAAGTATTGATTTCACTGTTGTTTAAAAAAGATAAGGAAGCTCCAAGCGGAATAGGAAGCAACAGATTATTTGGTGCAGTGATATAATCAATTAAATCTGCATTTAAAATAATCGATTCTTTACTCAAAAGATCAAATTGCTCTTTGGTAATTTCCTGATATTGTTTTGAATCGACCCAGCCTTCATAATCATCATATTGAATTCTGATTCGCGCCCATTGATTATGACGTTCTAAAATCTCGATATGCTCGCCAAATAAGAGCTGTGTAACAATTTCACTTCTGTCGCTGGCTTCAGCGCGAACAGGTACTATGGCTAGATTGCAAATTCCAAACATCTAAGGAAATTTATAAAGTTGAAAATCAGGAGTCATATTGTAACTCCTGATTTTTTGAGATATTGTTTAAGCTCTTTCGATAACAATTGCCGATGCGCCACCGCCACCGTTGCAAATTGCAGCAGCTCCAGTTTTTGCATTGTTTTGTTCTAAAACATTTAGTAAAGTTACAATAATACGCGCTCCAGAAGCTCCAAGAGGATGTCCTAAAGAAACAGCACCACCGTTTACGTTTACTTTGTCGTTATCTAAATTTAATATTTTTGCATTAGCCAGTCCAACAACAGAGAAAGCTTCGTTAAATTCGAAGAAATCAACATCTGAGATTGAAATTCCAGCTTTGTCTAAAGCTTTTGGTAATGCTTTTGCTGGACTTGTTGTAAACCATTTTGGTTCTTGAGCCGCATCAGCATAGCCTTTTATGTATGCTAAAGGTTTTAAGCCTAATGCATTTGCTTTTTCTTCAGACATTAAAACCAAAGCAGCAGCTCCGTCATTGATTGTAGAAGCATTTGCAGCGGTTACCGTTCCGTCTTTTGTGAAAACCGGAGCTAAAGATGGAATTTTATCTAATTTCACATTAGTATATTCTTCATCTTTTGAAAATATAATTGGCTCGCCACGTCTTTGTGGAACTTCAACAGGAACAACTTCATTGTCGAATTTTCCAGCGTCCCAAGCTTTGGCGCTTCTTTCATAAGATTGAATTGCGAATGCATCTTGTTCTTCACGAGTGATTTTATATTCAGAAGCACACAAATCAGCGCAAACTCCCATTGCGTTGTTGTCGTAAGCATCTGTTAAACCATCTTTTTGCATTCCGTCAAGCATAGTTGCAGGACCAAATTTGTTTCCAGCACGCATTTGTACATAGTGAGGGATTAAGCTCATGCTTTCCATTCCACCAGCTACTACGATTTCAGCGTCTCCACATGCGATTGCTTGAGCGGCAAACATTACAGCTTTCATTCCAGAAGCACATACTTTGTTTACTGTTGTAGCAGCAACTTCTTCAGATAATCCGGCAAACAATGCAGCCTGGCGCGCTGGTGCTTGTCCAACTCCCGCCTGAATTACATTCCCCATGAAAACTTCATCGACTAATTTTGGGTCAAGATTAATTTTTGAAAGCGCTCCTTTTATAGCAGCAGCGCCTAATTTTGGTGCAGGTACACTAGATAACCCGCCCATGAAACTTCCGATAGGTGTTCTAACGGCAGAAACGATAACAACTCTTTTGTTCATTTTCTGTTTAATAATAGTTAGTAAGCAAATTTACTGTTTATTTGAATAAATTCAAATTTTGTATTGAATCGTAATGATTTTAAATTTAAGGTGAAATTTTTGTTAATTCTATTTGTTTGATTGTGAAGTGGTTTTGAAAAAAGATGAAAAAAAACTAAAAAAACTCAAAAAAAAGCTTGTGAGAAAAGGAATGTTGTTATACATTTGCACTCGCAAAACGGAAGCAATTCCACTAGCAAGGAGAGGTGCCAGAGCGGTAATGGAGCAGATTGCTAATCTGTCGACGGGTAACCGTCGCCAGGGTTCGAGTCCCTGTCTCTCCGCTTAAATTTTGCCTCGGGGTGTAGCGTAGCCCGGTTATCGCGCCTGCTTTGGGAGCAGGAGGCCGCAGGTTCGAATCCTGCCACCCCGACTACAATTGAAATAATGGACGCATAGCTCAGCTGGATAGAGCACCTGCCTTCTAAGCAGGCGGTCGAAGGTTCGAATCCTTCTGCGTTCACAAAAAGTCACTCAAATCGAGTGACTTTTTGCTTTTATGTATATAGGTTTGATTTCTATTCTTAGAAATTTAAAAAAATAATGGTTCCATAGCTCAGCTGGATAGAGCAACGCACTTCTAATGCGTAGGTCGAAGGTTCGAATCCTTCTGGGATCACTTTATAGGATGATCATTTTCGATCATCCTTTTTTGTTTTACATCTATTTTCTTTATTTTTAGTTGTTCGAGATAAAAAGATTATTAGTATGAGAATAGCAATACTAGGGGCTCATTTGGTAGGTAAAACTACATTGGCAGAAAAATTATATGAATCTTTTCCTGATTATGAGTTTTATCCAGAGCCTTATTTGGAACTACAGGAAATGGGTTTTGATTTTTCTGAAGAACCCACTGCAGATGATTATGTGATCCAGTTGGAATATTCTATAAAACAAATCATGAGAAGTAATAGAGATGCTATTTTTGACCGTTGTCCAATTGATCTTTTAGGATATGCTTTAGCAGTTGACAATACATTAAACTTTTCATCCGTATTTAATAAAATTCAAAATGTGATTAAAGAAATTGACATTTTTGTGTTTGTTCCCATTGAAGAACCAGATCGAATTTTATGTCCGCAATCAGATTTACCTGAATTGAGAAATGAAGTAAATGAAATTATTAGAGAATTAATTGATGATTTTGATTTGGAAGTAATTGAAGTTAAGGGAAATTTGTCTGAAAGACTAAATCAAATTCAGAATCAAATAAATAAGTTGAAAATATAGAGAAAATCCGATAAAGTAGGCTGTATGTGTTTTTAAGATTGCTACTAAGAGAGATGGTCTTTTAAATTATTTTGAGGTAAATTGCATCTTCATTTAATTCTAATAACAAATAAAATTTTTACTACACTCCATGAATGAAGAAATAAATTTTTACCGAAATGCCAAGAAAACGAGAAGCTTACTTTTATATGCTAGCGCAATCAGTGTATTATTGGCGATTATGCTTTTATATGGCATAGGAACTTTTGACGGAGTATTTAAAATAAAACTATCGATTGCTTCAGGTGCTATTCTTTTGATAATGCTTGTTTTGATATTTAAAATGCTTGCCAGTATAAAAGACAAATCTCCATTAATTCAAATAGATTCAAATGGTTTTTCTGGAAGAACAACTCCAGTAGCTAAAGCTTTCGGAAGAATAGAGTGGCAAGATGTTACCGATGTGCAATTGCAAAAAGTAGGAGGCGATACTTTGGTAGCCATTACGATTGATGATATATCTAAGTATGATGGTCGTGTTTCTAAATTTCTTTGGAAAATGGCTTATAACGAGCAAAATTCAAAATTGAATATAATGTACTCGGCTTCAGAAATTGAAATTAATGCAGATGAATTGTATAAGCTGATTTTAAAATACTGGAAAAAATAAAATAATCTGTTATAAAATTTAAAGAGCCACTTTAGTTAAGTGGCTCTTTTGTTAGTTCTAAATGCAAAATTGAATATGGTTTTCCACAGCCGTCTAAATTAGAGGTCGATTGTATCTCAAATCCGAAATGCTTGTAAAATGCGGTTGCTGTAAGGTTATCTTCATTCACGTCAACTTTCGAGATTTTAAGCTCTTCAATTGCATACAATAATAGTTGTTTACCAATTCCTTTTCCAATTTGGTTTGCTGTTACAAACAACATTTCTAAGTTTTCTTCATGAGTTCCGACAAAACCAATAATTTGTTGTTGCTCATTTTTTATACAGTGCAATGACACATTGTCAAAAAAGTTTGGAATTAGCTCTTTGTAAAATATAAAATCTTCAGGTTTTAAGAAATCATGCGTCGCTTTTACCGAAGATTCCCAAACCGAAATCAATTCAGGATATTCTGTTTTATTTACTTTTTGAATCACAGTCTTGATTGTTTAATTTTTTTGATGACTGGCAAAAATAGCAATTATATGTAATATTGAATTTATCTTTTGCCTGCTGCCCAGAAAATAGAATTTCGAAGTAGGGTAGTGTATGCTTCGTTTTGGAATAATTCTGGTGCGTGTCCCATAAAAATATAAACGTTTCTTGAAGGAAATTTATCGTTTGTCCACACTACAGGATGGTCTCCCATTTTTATTTTTGAGTCTGGCTGATAAGTAGATTCGTCAACCGAAGCCAGAACATGAACATTTGGCCTTGGGCTTTTGTCATAAATATACCATTCTTCTTTTTTGATTAAGAAATCAGCAGGAATGCCTTTAGTTATAGGATGAGATTTATCTTCGATATTTACTTTTCCACTTGCAAAATCTGGAATGTAATTTACAAATCTGATTCCGCCCATAAAATAAGAAAACCAGTTCCACATCGGGTATCCATCAAATTCGCCAAGCAAAGTTGCATGATGCAAACCAACCCATCCACCTTTGTCGCTGTTCATGTATTTCTGAAACGCCTGCATCGATTCTTCACTCCAAGTATAAGGCGGATAATCTAATTGTATAAAGACTTGATATTGTTTTAAAAGTGTTTCATTGATTGTTTTGGTGCTTTCAATATAATCAATGGTAAAACTGCTGTCAATGGCAAGTTTGTTTAACCAAGGCTTAGCTGCTTTAGTAAACGGAAGATGATGTCCGCCATTTTCATATAAAACTAAAGCTTTAAATCGTGACTTTTTTTGTTTTTGAGCTTGGCAATCCAGATGAAGCAAACAGCTTAAAACAAGTAAAATAAATACTATTGAATTTTTCATGAAAGCAATTTTATGATGATGAAATAATTATGGTTCAACCATTGCGGTTATAGCTTGTAAAAACCATGCTGAATGCGGAATCCATTGTTCTGTCCACCGCCATTCATTGCCTTTGTCTTCCATTTTAAAATCGATTCCAGAACCGTCAGCGTTTCCGTCTTTACCAGTAATTCCGTTAGAAATGCCACCTTTTTCAGATCCGTGTCCGTAATTAGAATGCATATAAGGAACATTGTTTTCGCCAAATTTGTACAAAAAACACATTGAATACGGATTGCATCCCAAAATCCAAGATAGTTGCTGTGAAGCGTACAAGTCGAGCGATTTTTTTGTATTATTATTTTTTTGAATTGAAAAACTTTTTCCGCCTTCTATAGCTGCGGTTGCCAATGAAGCCAATCGGGCATTTTCGCCTTGCCACCACCAGCCGGTTTCATTATCATGCGGAATAAAAAATCCGTCTTGAATTTTATCATTAAATAAAAAACTTTGCCTCGCATAACCAAACGGATTAGCTACATTGTTTGTAACAGCAAGATTGTATTGCAAAGCTTTTTTAATAACATTTTCTGCAGCAGTTCTTTCTTTGCTGTCAGATTCTTTTTTAAGATATCTCGTTAGAGCTACGACAGGCAAACCAGCATCGGCTGCATGCCAAAACGGACGATTTCCGTCATTGCTTCTAAACCAACCTTTATCTGTCATTCGGTTTTCAAGTTTATGAGCCCATTTTTTAGCTTCATCTTTATAAAAATTATCATTAGTAGCAATCCATAATTCTGTCGCCGCCATCAAAGCGCAATAATCATCTATAATGTTTTCTTTTCCGTCATCATCATATTTTGTATTATTGATTAGTAGATGTGCGTAAGCTCGTTTTGCTCCGTCTAAATATTGTTTTGAAGTAAAATCTCCACTCTTATTCCATTTTGAAATTCTAGCAAGTGATGCTATTGCCATTCCTGCACCTTCGCGAAAAGCAGATTGATACTCGTCAGTAGTAACACTATTGGCTTTTAATCCCACAATTCTTCTTGCTGCAGGATTTTTATCAAAATAGCTGAAAACTATCATATAGAAATAATCTTCATCAGATAGACAGCGCATCATGTAGTCGGCTCCCCAAATGGCTTCATTGTCTAAAGAATCTTTTATTTTCCATTGCACGAGCTTTTTTGAAATGGTTTCAGAAGTGTTTATAAGTGACCAAGTTACCAAAGGAGTTTGTTGAGGCGATACAAAATTTGCATAAGCTAAATGCGAAAAATATTTGCTCACATCTCCAGACGCATCACACCATCCACCGTGAACATCTACTTTTTTTGTGCTTCCAAACAATAACATGTTCTTGTCAGCTTCGAGTTCTTCAGGAGTATTCGCTCTTTGTTTGTTGTAATAATGTACGATTGAAGAAATGGTGTGTTTTGCCAATATATCTTCTTCAATTGAAAAACGGGCAGAAGTGTATATTTGATCTGCAATTTTAAATGATACTTTATAATTTCCTGGTTTTTGAAAAGATGAAAAATCGGCTTTATAATAAAAATTGCCAAGTTTCCATTCGTCAACACTTTCTGCTTTTCCAATCTTAGAAGTAAAAACTGTTTTTCCTGACTCTGCATCTATAATATCAAAAGTTGAATTTAAAAGATTGCTGTGATATTCAATAATAGCAATTTTTGGACTTTTTGGATTAAAGCCTACTTGATTTACAAAGATGATAGTTTTGCTATAAGCTGAAATAGAAATAAACAAAACTATTAAAACGCATCTTAATTGTTTTCTAAGTTTTAGCATGGTTTTAGTTTTTTTAGCTACTAGAAATGGCAAATTACAAAAAAGAGAAAATTTTTCTAAGCTAAACAGGTTTGTGCTAAAAACGTGGAATTTGCACTACGAACAAGTTTTATGGGCGTTTATGCCGTAGTTAAGAAATCAATGATGTGTATTTGATGTGATTTTTGCGAACGGATTAAGATTATTTTAATTCACTATTCTTTGCACTTTTTCCATCTGATTAAAACATCTGGAATGAATTTCAAGACCTTCTTTGTATTGTTCGAGACTCATTCCGTATAAATTGGGAATGTTTTCTAAATTGTTCTCGTTTAATGAGATTTTAAATTGATTTTGAATAGAATCTAAATGGTTGTTTTCCTTTTTATTGGTATTATGGGTTGTCATAAAATATGGGCTTTGGTTGAAAATGGTTTTTAGTATACTTTTTAAGATTGTGACGTTAAGAGTTTTATTTTTTCTATCGCTTGCTTATTCTCGTTTGCAACTTCTACTAATGCAAGCAAAATATCATTTCTGAGTATGGTTTTGTTTCTTACATTTCTAATCAACGATTTGCTTGGAGCAGGATGCCCTTTTTTAATAATACAAGCTATAGTAAGATCAACATAGGTAACTGGTAAATGCCTATCTATAAATTCATAAGCTTTTTTATTGTGAGAATTATCTTCTTTAAAATTGCTATTATTGATTAATTTTGACATATATTTGCTAATAATTATTTGTATGTATTTTATTACGTGTAAATGTAAGAATATTATTATATTATTTATTCTTTTTAATGTTAAAAAATATATTGTAGCTATATTTTGTTTGAATTTTAATAATGATGTATCACGAGAAACTAAGTAAATTCTTTAAGGATAAAGGATTAAAGCAAAAGGAAGTAGGAGCAATTTTAGGATTTAGCCCTGCAATGATTGGAAGATATTTACACGGAACGGCTAGTATAGGTTCTGAATTTATACTTAGCTTAAGTAAAAATTTTCCGGATGTGGATTTGAATGATCTTTTTGCTGATGAGCAAAATAAGGTTAATGAGGCTGGACCAGTTTATGAGAAGCAGAATATTCTGAATGACTTGCAAGAAATTGAAGGACGTATTCATAATATTCGACTGCGTCTGGCGGACAAAAAGTTTGAGGAATAACAAAAACTTTTCCCAAAAGTATCTAACAATTTAAAATGTCACAATTTTAATTTAAACCACTCTTTCTGAGTGGTTTTTTTGTTTAAAATACTCCTTTTTTATTTAATTATACACTTACAGTTTAAGTTTTTTTTTACTAAATTTGATTAACAATTTCTAGCAGTAACCAATATGGAAAAATTAAAACGACCGGTTTATGTTAAACCAGGAGCAGATGATTTTTTTAAAAAGATGCGTTTAGAAGTGAATGAAACGGTCTTAAAAAACTCGTCTTTGTATGTATTAAATGTTGTGAAGTCGCTAGGACTTCTGGCAGTATTTTTTTTGTTCTACGCCTGTATTTTAATTTTCGGCAACCAGACGCCTTTGTTATTTCTTTTTTACATTTTGTCTGGTATTACCATGATCGTTTTATTTATAAATGCTTTTCATGATGCTGCACATGGAGCTTTGTTCAAAAAGCCAAAGCATAATGAATGGTTTTTATATGTTTTGGAACTATTTGGAAGCAATCACTGGCTTTGGATGCGACGCCATATAAGCCTGCATCATGCTTATCCAAATGTACCAGATTGGGATGTCGATATTAAACAGAGCGATATTATTAGAATATTTCCAAATAGTCCGTTGTTTAATTACCACAAGTATCAGCACATTTACATGTGGTTTATTTATCCTCTTTACAGCCTCAATTGGCTTTATATTAGAGATTTTAAAGACTTTTTTGGCACAAAGGATAACTATGTAAAAAAAGTAGTGGATAAAATCCCGAGACAAGAAGTTTACAGACTGTTTGCAGCTAAGATTATCAACCTTATTTATTTACTTTTTATCCCGATGATGTTGTTAAGTCAGCCTTGGTATATGGTGCTTTTTGCGTGGCTGTCTATGCATTTATGCGGTAGTGCAATTGGTGTTGTGGCATTGGTTTCGACACACGTTGATGAAGATGCTCACTTTCCGCATGCCGATGAAGATGGGAATCTTTCGGATACATG
Source organism: Flavobacterium tistrianum (assembly GCF_003254545.1). GTDB lineage: Bacteria > Bacteroidota > Bacteroidia > Flavobacteriales > Flavobacteriaceae > Flavobacterium > Flavobacterium tistrianum. Next base: position 79,189 of record NZ_QJRH01000068.1, on the reverse strand, counting down.
GGTAATGCATCAAATGATTGTGACTAAAGATTTTAGTACAGAAAGCAAATTGGCTAATTTTCTTTACGGCGGATTTACGCACCACGTTGCGCATCATCTTTTCCCTGCAGTTGGACATACGTATTATCCTTATATTACGCCAATTATAAAACGATATGCAGAAGAATACAATTTGCCATACACTTCATATCCGTTTTATCACGCTGTTCGTTCTCATTTTAGAATGTTGAGAGACAAAGGTGTAAAAGAAAATATTTTAGCGACAGGGGAAATATAACTCTAAAAATATCCAGTAAAAAAAGCGGTTTTTTGAACCGCTTTTTTTACGCTTGAATTATTTTTTATTTTGGATATTCTCCTTTTTAATATTTAAATCTTTTAAGAAGTTGCCTTTTATTTCAATATCAAAATTATCTTCTTTAAAAATCGTCAGTTTAGACTCTGAAAATTTGTAGACATTGATTTTATTGTTTTTAACATCAATATACAAATCATAAGAATACGTGCTGCAGTCATGTTGCTTGCAGCCCCAAGCATGAAGTATATTATCTTGTTTTTCAAAAGGAGTTTCGGTATTCCAGTTTTTTACCATTTGATCATAATCTGCTCCTAATAATTTTTTTAATCTCGGGGCTAAACTGCTTTTGGTTAAAAACTGAGTGCCAACAACACTTTTATCTACTAGAGCATATAGAGAATCGTTCGGGTTTATAGCAGTGCTGTCTGCCTTTAAAGCCTCCGTTTTTACGGAAGTTGAATCTGTTTTAGGAACTTCTTTGCTAATTTCTTTTTTACACGAAAACAGGACTAAACTGCTTACAAGTGCTGCTGAAATGTATTTGGCTCTGTAATTCATAATATAAATGGTTTTTAGAATTAATAATTTTATTTACAAAGTCGTAAAGAGCTAATTTTCATAAAGATATTAAAAATAGTGTTTGGTTTGAAAGGAATTTATGACGAATTGTAGATTTGTAAAAAGAGAACTTTTGTTTCTATAGAGAAATGATAGAATCGGTTTTTACGTTTTTTTTGTTTAATTTCAATTTTTAAAACCGTCTTATAATGAATCATACTTTCAAAATATTAGTCTTTTTTCTTTTTGGAATTAGCTTTTTGCAAGCCCAGAATGAAACTTATACTTCTCCAGCTCAAGTTAAAATTTCTGACACTACATTTGTGAATCTGCGAGATTACAGCAATGATTTTGTCTATGATATGAAGTATGCGACCGAGGATAATTTCTTAAAGACAAAAGTTTATGATTGTGCCGAATGTATGCTTCGTTTAAAGACTGTAAAAGCATTAATTGCGGCTAATAAGGATTTTTTGAAGAAAGGCTATAGAATCAAATTATATGATTGTTACAGGCCTTTGGATATCCAGAAAAAAATGTGGGAGATTGTATCGAATCCTATTTATGTGGCAGATCCAAAAAAAGGCTCCATCCACAATAGAGGAGGAGCCGTAGATATTTCTTTAGTAGATATAACCGGAAAAGAAGTTGATATGGGAACTTCTTTTGATTTTTTCGGAATTATGGCGAGTCATAATTTTAAACAGCTTTCAAAAGAAATACTTTCTAATAGAGCTTATTTAAAAAAAAACATGATTAAAAATGGCTTTAACTCTTTTGATTCTGAGTGGTGGCATTATAATTTAAAAACCGGTTTAAAAGATAATGTGTCCAACCAGAAATGGAAGTGCAATTAATTACTCAACGCACCTGATATTATCCATAAAATAAGTATTCGGATTGGTTACCTTTCCTGTTAATTCGGAAGTAAGTTCTCGCTTTACGATATAATCTTCTGTATTAGTAAGGTATTTTATTCGCATTATAGAAATTGGAGATTTTTTCAGCTCTTCATAATTATCTTTCATAAACATAAAAATCCCAGTATTGATACGATTATCAAAACCTTTTTCATCACGAACAAGTGTACCGCAGTTTTCTTGATTGATGTGCATTAGGGTTACAATTTTTCCGTTCTCTAATTGCAAAAATATTTTTGAGTTCTTATCAAAACAGTTTGCTTTGATGAAATCCTTGCTCTTTTGGATAGATTGAAGGTTTAATGTTGGTAAACCATCTGTTTGAGCCAAAGAGAAGAAGATATAATTAAAGCTTCCGCCAAAATATTTCTCACTCATCAAATATTCATTTGTTATTTTATAAGATCCGATAGAATCATTTACATTTACACTATATTCACAAGGTTTTTGTGCAAATGCGGCAATCGTTAATAAGAAAAGAGTTAATGTAATTAATTGTTTCATTGCGTTAGATTATTTTGGTGCAAATTAAAACTATTTTGTTATCTTTTACATCTGTCGTAAAAAAACAATACAAATTTCCTCCATTTTTTATTTTCCATTTCTTTCGGATGTTTTCTACAGTCTCAGGAAAATTTCGAGTGGTAATATTAGCCTGCTTATTGGCAAGTTCATTTTTCATTTCATTTTTATTGTATGAAATGGCTTTTTGAACTTCAAATTTTCTTCCAGGAAAATCGATTAAATCTTCTGAAGTATATAAATGAGAGTGTTTATGAAGTTTATCAATTTGAAAAGCGATGCTCACTTCATCAAAACCGCCAGATTTCATGATAGCGGCATTGGGTTCGTAAAGATATTTCTTGGGAAAATCAAAAGATGGATATGAGATTTCATCGCCCAAAACAAATTCAAAAGTTTCTGTTTTTTCTTTTAAAATATTGGCTGTTTTTAGAGTTATTTCGCCTGAATATCCCTTGTGAATCTCAAAAAGCAGTTCTTTAACTTCGTTTTCTAAAGCAATGATGTGAATGTTCTTTACATTTTTTAATTCAGATAATCCTGCCGAAATGTCTAATAAAGGTGCGGTTTTAATTAAAATAGAATTTGATTTTTCGAAATAAAAATCAAGCAATTCAGGAACATTAGGAAGACAATCTTTCAGCATAAAAACTTTGCCTTTGCTGTCATTTCTTCGTGAAGGATCAATATAAATCCAATCGTATTTTTGTTTGGTTTCTTCTAATAGATGAATAGAATCGCCAGCATAAAAAGTACAATTTTCAACTTGCATCTGCTTAAAATTGTGCGATACAATTTTAGATAATTGTTCATTTATTTCGCAATGCGTTATCGATTTAAATTTCTTTGAAAAATAATAATCATCAACACCAAAACCTCCAGTTAAATCAATCAGAGATTCGCCAGATATTAAAGAAGCTTTGTATGCAGCTGTTTTCTCTGAAGAGGTTTGTTCTACTGAGATTTTGCTTGGATAAATAATATTTTCGGCCGCAAACCAAGTCGGAAGTTTTTCTTTTGCTTTTGATCGGGCTTCAATCTGATTTAAAATTAAAATCCAATCCATTTCTGGAAATGGATTTTTTTGGAGCGCCAATTTTGTTATATCTGCACCAGTATTTTGAATTATATATTCTTGAATTTCTGGATGCAAAATAGGATTGTTCAAAGCTAAATTCTTTCGGTTAATACGGAGACGATTTTGTTGTCAGGGAAAAATTCTTTTAAAATTACTTTAATCATTGTAAACGCAGGAATGGCTATTATCATACCTACAATTCCAAACGTAATACCACTGATTAAGATAACCAAGAATATTTCTAACGGGTGCGAATTTACGCTTTTTGACGAAATTATCGGCTGGCTAATATTGTTGTCAATTGCCTGTACCAATAAAAAGCCGATCACAACATAAATGGTTGTTGGAAGAATTTCTGATTGAAAATCTTTTCCAATCATGCTTATCATAGTTAAAATCGCAGCTAAAGTTGTTCCAATAATTGGTCCCAAATATGGAATTATGTTTAAAATGGCACATAAAAAAGCAATTACAAATGCATTTTTATTTCCGAAGATTAGCAATACAATAAGATATAGAATAAATACAACAATTAATTGCAATAACAAACCAATAAAATAGCGAGTTAATAAATGGTTTATTTTTGCGATGGAATTTAAAATTTTGTCTTCATTTGAATCTGGCAATATTCTTCTAGCCTGATCTTTAAAGATATCTTGATCTTTTATGAAAAAGAATGTGATGAAAAAAACCGATACTAATCCCATGCCCATATCGGCCATAAAGTTGATTATAGTATTTATAAATCCTGTGAAATAGCTAAAATCTAAGAAAGAAATTAGCTTAGAATCTTTTATAACTTTATTTAAATCGATATGCGGAATATTAAAATATTTTTCAAGACTGGTTTCTGTTTCCATAAATTGAGCCTGAAGATGTGCTGTATCTAGAAGTGCCAGATTATTTGCCTGAGAAATAATTAAAGGGACAAACAACAGAATAAAGCCAACAATTAGAAAAATGAAAAAGATAATGGTTGTCGACGCTGCCATCGAATTGCTGAATTTTAATTTGTTCTTTAAAAACAATACCATCGGATTGGCTATTAAACACAATATTAGCGAAATGCACAAATAGACAATTACGGTCTGGATTTCATATAAAAAATATAAAACAATGCCAATTATTAAAATCGTAGCTAAAGCTCTTAATATTCCGTTAGAAATAGTTTTTGATGTGATCATGCTTAAAATTTAGACTATAAATATAGGAAAAAGCATTCTAAAATTTAGAGGTAAACAAAAAAAGCGAGATGAATCATCTCGCTTTATTGATATTTTTAGTTTCAGCTTATTGTGCAAAAGCAGCTCTCGCTCCTCCAGTTGTAAAAATAGCTGAAATTCTGTTTTTCTGTCCTGTTGAGAACATGTACATTGCAGCATCGTCTACATAATCCATGTAGTTCATTGTCATTTCTACAGGTGTACCTGTACAAGTGCTGTAATGAGGATACGCAGGAACTCCATAGTTTGCTGTGTTGTGAGTAGGAGTATCTGAAACAAGATCGCTTCCGCAAGTTGCATCTCCCCAGATGTGACGTAAGTTCATCCAGTGACCAACTTCGTGTGTAGCTGTTCTTCCTAAGTTATATGGAGCATTTGCAGAACCAGATAATCCGAAATATTTAGGATCAATTACCACTCCATCAGTAGCAGAAGCACCACCAGGGAATTGTGCATAACCTAAAATTCCGCCGCCAATAACACATGACCATAGGTTTAATTTTGTAGTTGGACTAGTTGGAGCAAGTCCGCCTTGAGCTGTTTTCTTCATTGCATCATTTGTTCCCCAAGAAGTTTTAGTTGTTGATTTTCTAATAACTTGGTCTAAAACAAATGAGATTCCGATGTTTGCTTTCACTCCTGCAAATAGTGCTGGCACATTATTGTAATCTGAGTTTAAAGCATTGAAATCTTTGTTTAGCACATCAATTTGAGATTGAATTTGTGCATCTGAAATGTTTTCAGCAGCCGTTCTGTATAAAACATTAACGACAACAGGAATTTCAATTTTACCATTTACCAAACGGCCTGTGAAATTTGAACCTGCGTGTTGCGCCGTAAAAGTTTCAATTTCGTTCATTCTAATCGCCAACATAGGATCGGCTTTCAATTGAGCTTCTAAAACTTCTTGCGTTGCACAGCCTCTTCTGGCAGGAACGCTTGCATCTGCATTAGCAGAATCAGATTGTTCATTTTGACAAGCAAACAGCATTAATGCTGCAAATGTGGTAATAATAACTTTTTTCATAATAATTTGGGTTTTTGTTATAAAATTGTTGATTAGTTGAATAATGTAGCAATTTTATAACAAAATACCTTTCGTGCAAAATATTAGAATAAAAATTTTGTGAGAAATTTTACAATCCCTTACAAACATTGATTCCTACAAAAATTATCTTCTAAAAATTATACAGTATTTTCTTTCTTTTTGTTTTTTAAATGCATTTCGTCGTGATTATCTGTTGTTTAACGATGAATTTTAACAAATAAATTTGAAGCAAAATTGGAGTTTTGCTTTATAAGAGATTTTTAGAGTGCATTTTTTTACAAAGAAGTAATCTCATAAAGAGCAATACTCGCTGCTTGAACCACATTCATGCTGCTATTTTTGCCAAACATATTGATATGCACAATTTGATGAGAAAGCTGTAAAAGTTCGTCTGATATTCCATTGATTTCACTTCCAATCAAAAGTGCAATTTTTTTGTCGAAAGGAATCATAACTTCTTTTAGAGGCTTGCTGTTAGAAGCAATTTCTAAGGCAATAATTTCAAAATTATTGTCAATTAAATAGGATTGAAGCTCCGTATAATCTTCAATAACAGAATGAGGCACATGAAGATGTGTGCTTCTAGAAGTTTTATTGATTTTGCGAGGTGTAAGCGGAATATCTTTTCCGAAAAAAATAATATTTTCAACTCCAAAAGCTTCAGAAATTCGGAACAAAGAACCAATATTCTGCTGAAAGTAAATATGATCGCATACCAAAGTAATGGGAAATGTTTTTCTTTCAAATTGATTTTCTTCGTGAGTTAGCTGCACTTTCTAAAATTTAATTAGTAAAAATATAATTGATAATGTTTGCGCCCATTTTAAGCGCTTTGTCTCTTACGTTTGCAGGATCGTTATGAACTTCTGGGTCTTCCCAGCCGTCACCCAAATCACATTCGTATGTATAAAGCAAAACCAGTTTATTGTCTATGAAAATTCCAAAAGCCTGAGCGCGCGTTCCGTCGTGTTCATGAATTTTTGGCAACCCGTTTGGGAAAGGAAAAGGTTTCTGAAAAATTGGATGATTTGCAGGAAGCTCAACTAAATTATTATTCGGAAATATCTTTTTGATTTCTTTTCTAATAAACTGATCCATTCCGTAATTGTCATCTATATGAAGGAAACCTCCAGCAGTTAGATAATTTCTTAAGTTTGTCACATCTGCATCACTAAAGACCACATTTCCGTGCCCCGTCATGTGTACAAACGGATATGAAAACAAATCTGGATTGCTTGGTTCTACAGTTGAAGGCTTACTTTTAATACGGGTATTAATATTAGCATTGCAAAAACTGATCAAATTAGGCAAAGAAGTTGGGTTTGCGTACCAGTCGCCGCCACCGCTGTATTTAAGCAAAGCGATTTCTTGTGAAAAAGAAGAGATTGAAATTAGTAAAAATAGATAGAATATTTTTTTCATTCTTTTAGATCTTTATTTGTCATTTCGACGAAGGAGAAATCTCTACAAGCAACTCTACAAAGTTTGGCTCTTCGTTGCGGAGCTTCTCGCGGAGATTTCTCCTTCGTCAAAATGACAAAATTGAGTTGATTTATTCTCTTGAAATGTCAAATTTAATTGTCTTTAATTTGTTTATTCATTAAAAAAAACAACGCTATGACAAGCCACAACTGCAGCTGTTTCTGTTCTCAAGCGCGTGTTTCCTAAAGTTACTGGTTTGTAATTGTTTTCTAATGCCAATGCAATTTCTTTCTCAGAAAAGTCGCCTTCTGGACCAATTAGAATCGTTACATCTTCATTGGGTTTTAAAACCTCTTTTAGTGATTTTTTATCGGTTTCTTCACAATGTGCAATTAGAGATAAACCATTTTGCTTTCGTTTAATGAACTCTTTAAACGAAATGGCTTCGTTCAATTTTGGCAAAAAAGTTTCATTGCATTGTTTCATGGCCGAAAGAATGATTTTCTCAAAACGATCCCGATTAATTACTTTTCGTTCAGAGCGATCACAGAAAATGGGTGTAATTTCTTGAATGCCAATTTCAGTCGCTTTTTCTAAAAACCATTCAAAACGGTCATTCATTTTGGTTGGAGCAACGGCCAAATGCAAATGGAATTTTGGCTTTTCGGCATTTGTTATAGAAAGCACTTCTACGGTACATTTATTGTCTGAAGCCAGAGTGATCTGAGTTTCAAACAAAAGTCCAGAGCCATTTGTAACATGCAGAATATCTCCGTCTTTTTTTCTTAGAACTTTTATGATATGACGGCTTTCTTCTTTATCAAAAGAAAAACTTTCGGTCGTCGAGTCTATATTCGGATTAAAAAATAACTGCATGATTAAAATTCGATTCTGGCTTTAGAAACTACAGAAGAAGTTTCGAAACGATTAGATAAGTATTTTTGGTATCCTACAATTCCAATCATTGCAGCATTATCTGTTGTATATTCAAATTTCGGAATAAAAGTTTTCCAGCCGTATTTGCTTTCGGTTTCTTTTAAAGTATTTCGAATGCCAGAATTTGCTGAAACTCCACCGCCAATAGCGATTTGTGTAATTCCAGTTTCTTTTACAGCTAGTTTAATTTTATCCATCAAGATTTCGATAATCGTATGCTGAATAGAAGCGCAGATATCATTTAAGTTTTCTTCAATAAAATTCGGATTCTGCTGTTTGTTTTTTTGAATGAAATATAAAATAGCCGTTTTCAGTCCAGAGAAACTGAAATCTAATCCTGGAACTTTCGGTTTTGTAAAAGGAAATGCTTTCGGATTTCCTTCTTTTGCATATTTATCAATCAAAGGTCCACCAGGATAAGGAAGTCCAAGAATTTTGGCACTTTTATCAAATGCTTCACCTACAGCGTCATCTGTAGTTTCCCCGATAATTTCCATATCAAAAAAGCTATTTACTTTTACAATTTGCGTGTGTCCGCCACTTATTGTTAAAGCTAAAAAAGGAAATTCTGGTTTATCGTAACCTTCTTCATCAATAAAATGAGCCAAAATATGAGCATGCATATGATTTACAGCAATTAACGGAACATTTAAAGCTAATGATAATGATTTACTGAATGAAGTTCCCACCAATAAAGAGCCCATTAATCCTGGTCCTTGCGTAAATGCGATTGCGCTTAACTGTTCTTTTTGTACATTTGCTTTACGAAGTGCAGCATCTATCACTGGTACAATATTCTGCTGATGCGCTCGGGAAGCCAATTCGGGAACAACACCTCCGTATTGATTATGAATTAATTGATTGGCTACAACATTTGACAATACTTTGTCGTTATGTAAAACCGCGGCAGCAGTATCATCGCATGAACTTTCGATGGCTAGAATAAAAACCTCTGGATTTTGCATATAAAGGCACAAATTTTGAATTATATTTGACAAATCAAATGATTACATCTCTTTGATTTAAGCAGTGCCCCAAAATTAAAGAATTTTTATCAAAAACAGCCGTTCTTTGTCTGTTCAAATAAATTAAAAGAAAAACTAAAATTAAAGAAGCTATCAAAAAAGTAAAGAAAATAATATCTAGAACCCTAATTGGGTTGATTTTACTTTTGTTAGCACTCGCTATCATACTCTCTCTTCCTGTCGTTCAGACACAGATTGCCAATTATGTTACCAACAGATTAAATGAAGATTACAAGGTTAATATTAACGTTGAAAAAACGGCAATCAATATTTTTGGTGGAGTAAAATTGAAGAAAGTGACAATCCTAGATCATCATAAAAAAACGATGATTTATTCGGATATCATCACTACTGATATTGCCAGTTTTAGTAGGCTCTTAGACGGAGATTTAATTTTTGGCGATTTACGTTTGACAGGTTTGATTTTTAATTTGAAAACCTACAAAGGTGAAGATGAAAATAATATCAATAAATTTATCCAAGCTTTTGAGGTAGAGAATACACCTAAGAAAAAATCAACCAAGCATTTTCTTCTAACGGCTAAAAATGCCTACATCGAAAAAGGAAGATTTTCTGTTGTTGACGAAAATAAAACGACACCTAAATTTCTAGATTTTACAAAATTAAACGCTTATATCAGCGAGTTTAAATTGTACGGCCCAGATGTAAATACAAACATTCATAGGTTTTCTTTTATGGATCATCGCGGTTTGTATGTTTCTAACTTTGCTGGGAAATTCAGTTATACCAAAAAACAGATTAAAGTTGAAAATCTGGCTATTAAAACCAAAAGGTCTTCTATTTATGGTGTAGCAATTTTGAATTATAAACCATCAGATTTTCTTGATTTTACAGATAAAGTTCGATTTGATGTTTTAATAGATTCTTCTTCAATTGCAACAAACGATATTCGTCATTTTTATGATGGTTTAGGTAAAAATCAGCATTTTAAACTGAAAACCAAATTAGACGGTCCGTTGAATAATATGACGCTTACAGGATTGAGACTAAGCGACACAAACGGGTCAAAAATTAACGGAACAATCAATTTCAGAAATCTTCTAGGCAGTAAAACGCAGAAGTTTTCTATGGACGGAAAGTTTAGCAAACTGCTTTCTAGTTATGATGATTTGGTAGTTTTACTTCCTGGAGTTTTAGGTAAAAGGCTTCCGAAAGAAATGAAGCGAATCGGCAAGTTTAATATTGTCGGAAAAGCAAAAGTAACGACAACAGAATTAGAAACCGCTTTTAAAATGGCTACAGATGTAGGAAATGGTCAAGTCGATCTTCATTTGAATAATATGGATTTTATTGACAAGGCTTCTTATTCTGGAAATATTGTTTTAGATAATTTTGATGTTGGTGCGGTTTTAAACAGAAAAGATATTGGCAAGACGACTTTGAATCTTGATGTAGATGGCGTTGGTTTTACTGAGAAATATTTGAATACGGTTATCAAAGGAGATATTGCAAAGCTGGATTATAATAAATACACCTATAATAATATAGTAGTCAACGGAAATTTCAAATTGCCTTATTATAAAGGACAAATTGCGATAAATGATCCGAATTTAAATTTGAATTTTGATGGTTTGCTGGATTTGAGCAAGAGAGAAAACCGTTATGATTTTCATATTAATGTTGAAAATTCAGATTTGCGAAAACTTAAATTTATCAATGATTCTATCTCGCACTTTAAAGGAGATGTTGTAGTTCAATTGTCTGGAAATTCTATTGAAAATCTGCAAGGTGATATTTTTATAAACGATGCAGAATATCAGAATCCAAAAACAACTTATGTTTTTGATCAGGTAAATTTAAATTCAAGTTTTGATGCAGATCGCTTAAGAACCATTACAGTAAGTTCGAATGATGTTGTAGACGGAAAAATTGTAGGTAAATTTAGATTTGATCAATTGGATAAATTGGTCATGAATTCTGTTGGTAGTTTGTATACCAATTACAAGCCTTATAAAGTTAGAAAAGGACAATTCTTGAATTTCAATTTCCGTGTTTATGATAAAGTGGTCGAAATGCTTTACCCGGAAATAAATATTGATTCTTCGACCGTTGTGAGAGGAAAAATAGATTCTGATTTGCAGGAATTTAAATTCCGTTTTAGATCTAAAAAAATTACAGCAGACAAAAGTACATTTGATAACATTCGAATTAACATCGATAATAAAAATCCGCTTTACAATGCTTATGTCGAATTAGACAGTATAAAAACACCTTATTATAAAATACGTGATTTTAATTTGATTAATGTTACGGCAAATGACACGCTTTTTGTTCGTTCTGAGTTTAAAGGAGGAGATAAGGGCGAAGATTACTTTAATCTTGATTTGTTTCATACCATTGATAAGAACAAAAATAACATTGTCGGAATCAAAAAGTCTGAAATGAAGTTTAAGGATTATATCTGGTACTTAAACGAAGATGCAGAAAAGGATAATCAGATTGTTATTGATCAGTATTTTAAAAACTTCACATTCGACAATATCGTTTTGTCTCATGAAAATCAGAAAATTGATTTAAATGGAGTTATAAAAGGGAAAGATTATAAAGATCTCGAACTTACTTTTGAAGATGTTGATATTAATAAAATAACCCCCGCAAATTCCAAATTTGTATTTAATGGTAACTTGAATGGAAGTGTCAATTATAAGCAGAACAAAAATGTTTATCAGCCCACTGCATCCATAAAAATTGATCATCTTGTGATGAACAAGACAGAACTCGGTACGCTAAATTTTGATATTTCGGGAGATGAATCTTTTAGAAAATTTACGGTTAATTCTTCAATTCAGAATGGTTTTACTGAATCGTTTAGAGCTAACGGAACTTTTGCCGTAGAGAATAAGGAGACCATCTTGGATATGAGTTTGAAATTAGAAGGTTTCAATCTGGCTACTTTAGGAACTGTCGGCGGAGATGTTTTGTCAAATGTGCGCGGTTCTGTTTCTGGAAATGCCGCTGTTGTCGGAAATTTGAAAAAACCAGAAATCAATGGTCGTTTGTATGTCGAAAAAGCGGGAATGACGATTCCGTACCTTAATACCGATTATGAATTAAGCGATCGAACGGTTATTGATTTAACCAATGAAAAATTCTTGTTTAGAAATAATCAGTTAACGGATACAAAATATGGTACAAAAGGTTTGCTGAATGGAACTATCGAGCATAATAATTTTGGCGATTGGAAACTGGATTTAAATATCACTTCTAAACGATTAGTGGCATTGGATACAAAAGACAGTGAAGATGCTGCTTATTTTGGAACTGCCTTTATAAATGGAACGGCTAGTATAAAAGGTCCTGTAGAAGGTTTATTTATTAAGGTAGATGCGAAATCTGAAAAAGGCACAGAAGTTAAGATTCCAATTAATAATGCACAAAGTGTTGGAGAAAGCAGCTGGATTCATTTTGTGACGCCGAAAGAAAAGTATAATCTAGAGAACGGAATTGTTGAAAAAACAAGAGACTATAACGGACTTGAACTGGAATTTGATTTCGATATTACGCCAGATGCCGAAGTAGAAGTTATTTTAGATCGAAATTCGGGGCATGGTATGAAAGGTCGAGGATACGGATCATTGTTGTTTAAAATCAATACGTTAGGTAAATTTAATATGTGGGGGGATTTCCAGGCATATGAAGGAACTTATAATTTTAAATACGGTGGACTTATCGATAAAAAGTTTACGGTTAAAAAAGGAGGTTCGATTATTTGGGAAGGAAACCCAATGCGTGCCCAGCTGAATTTAGAAGCAGTTTATAAGACGCAAGCCAATCCAGCAGTACTTTTAGATAATACTTCTTCATTCAATAAAAAAGTTCCAGTAGAAGTGGTTATTGGATTGAGAGGAGATTTGGCGAGTCCAGAACCTAATTTTGATATTCAGTTTCCGTCTGTAAGTAATGTTTTAAAATCGGAGATACAATATAAATTAGACGATAAAGATATTCGTCAGACACAAGCACTTTACTTATTATCGACTGGTTCGTTTATGAGTACCGACGGATTTAGCCAAGGAGATTTTTCTGGAACATTGACAGAAACCGCTTCAAGTTTGTTGGGTGGCATTATCAAGTCGGACAATGATAAAGTAAATATTGACTTAAATTACATTGCTGCAGACAGAAGAACGGGGCAGGAGGTTGACGGTCAGTTTGTGGCTAATATATCTTCTCAGATTAATGAAAGAATTACTATTAACGGGAAATTAGGAGTTCCTGTTGGAGGTGTGAATGAATCTGCAATTGTTGGAGATATCGAAATTCTGTATCGAGTAAATGAAGACGGAACAATGAACCTTCGTTTGTTTAATAAAGAAAACGACATTAATTATATAGGACAAGGAATTGGGTATACGCAAGGTGTCGGTATTTCGTACGAAGTAGATTTTGATACCTTTAGCGAGCTTGTAAATAAGCTATTTAAAAATCATAAAATAGAAAAAGCTGTAAAAAATTCTTCTCATGACGATCTTCAAGATTCGTATCTTCCTGAATATATGAATTTCTCAAGCAAGAAAGATTCAGAAAAAAATAAAAAGAAAGCAAAGGAAGACGAAGAGAAAAGGAAAAAAGAAGAAGAAAAGAAAAAGAAAAAAGAACAGGAACAAACTCCAAGCAATAATCAAGGACTAATTCCTGATAACGATTATTAACACTTTGTTAAAAATAACCTTTTATAAAACCATTATTCTCATAATGGTTTTTTTTGTGCTAAATTTAGGGACTCTTTTAAAATTTTCCATATGAGCGGGAAATTCTATTTTTATAACACTTCATTAGGGTATTGTTAATTTTGACGATTTAATTAAAAAAATAGCGTTTTATTATTTTTAATGAAATTTTTTCCTAGAAAAAACTTATTAACGAAAACGTTTGAATTTAACAGATTTTATTAATTTATGATAATCGTAACCCGAAAAGTGCTGAATGTTTGCTAATTTTACACTTTAATACTTAAATAATGCCAAAAACAATAAAAAAAGTAGGTGTTCTTACCTCAGGAGGAGATTCACCTGGAATGAATGCTGCAATACGATCAGTTGTTCGAACTTGCGCATATCACAATATAGAATGTATCGGAATTTATAGAGGGTACCAGGGAATGATTGAGGGTGACTTCAAAGAGATGGGACCACGTAGCGTAAATAATATTGTAAACAAAGGTGGAACGATCTTAAAATCGGCTCGTTCAGTTGAGTTTAGAACCCCTGAAGGTAGAAAGAAAGCACACGAGAATCTTGTTAAGGCTGGTGTAGATGCTTTAGTTGTTATTGGTGGTGATGGAAGTTTTACTGGAGGATTAATTTTTAATGCAGAATTTGGTTTCCCGGTAATGGGAATTCCAGGTACAATTGATAATGATATTTATGGTACAAGTTTTACTTTAGGGTATGACACTGCTTTGAATACTGTTGTAGACTGTATCGACAAAATTAGAGATACAGCAAGTTCGCATAACCGTCTTTTCTTTGTAGAGGTTATGGGTAGAGATGCTGGCCATATCGCTCTTAATGCAGGTATTGGTGCAGGAGCAGAAGAAATCCTTATTCCTGAAGAAGATTTGGGTTTGGATCGTCTTTTAGATTCACTTCAAAAAAGTAAAGCATCAGGAAAATCATCAAGTATAGTTGTTATTGCTGAAGGAGATAAGATTGGTAAAAACGTATTCGAATTAAAAGATTATGTTGAAGCCAACCTTCCTGAATACGACGTAAGAGTTTCTGTTTTAGGACACATGCAGCGTGGTGGTTCTCCATCTTGTTTTGACCGTGTTTTAGCGAGCCGTCTTGGAGTAAAAGCAGTAGAATCTTTAATTGAAGGAAAATCTAACTATATGGTGGGACTTCGCGAAGATAAAGTAATCTTGACTCCACTTGAGCAGGCTATTAAAGGAAAATCAGAGATTGACAAAGAATTGTTAAGAGTGTCAGACATTATGTCGACATAACTAATATAAAAAGTTTAAAAAAGAAAAGAAGTTTATTGTGAGGAAATTAGACTTTGAAATAGTGTAATAAAAACAAAAGCAAAAAATTTAGTAAAATGTCAAAAGTAAAATTAGGAATAAACGGATTTGGACGTATCGGAAGAATCGTTTTTAGAGAGTCTTTCAATAGAGATAATGTAGAAGTTGTTGCAATCAACGATTTGTTAGACGTAGATCACTTAGCTTATTTATTAAAATATGATTCAGTTCACGGTCGTTTCAACGGAACTGTAGAAGTTAAAGAAGGAAAATTGTATGTAAACGGAAGAAACATCCGTATCTCTGCAGAAAGAAATCCAGCTGACTTAAAATGGAACGAAGTTGATGTAGATGTAGTAGCTGAATGTACTGGTATCTTCACAACTATCGAAACAGCAAGTGAGCACTTAAAAGGTGGTGCAAAGAAAGTTATCATTTCTGCTCCTTCTGCTGATGCTCCAATGTTTGTAATGGGAGTTAACCACGAAACTGCAAAAGCTTCTGATTTAGTTGTTTCTAACGCTTCTTGTACTACAAACTGTTTAGCTCCATTAGCTAAAGTTATCCACGATAATTTCGAAATTGTTGAAGGTTTAATGACTACTGTTCACGCAACTACTTCAACTCAAATGACTGCTGACGGACCTTCTAGAAAAGACTGGAGAGGTGGACGTGCTGCTGCAATCAACATCATTCCTTCTTCAACAGGTGCTGCTAAAGCGGTTGGAAAAGTTATTCCATCTTTGAATGGAAAATTAACTGGAATGTCTTTCCGTGTTCCTACTGCTGACGTTTCTGTAGTAGATTTAACTGTTAAAGTGGCTAAAGAAACTACTTACGAAGAAATCTTAGCTGTATTGAAAAAAGCTTCAGAAAACGAAATGAAAGGTATCTTAGGATATACTGAAGATGCTGTTGTATCTCAAGATTTTATCTCAGATAAAAGAACTTCTATCGTTGATGCTGGTGCAGGAATCGGATTAAACTCTACTTTCTTCAAATTAGTATCTTGGTATGACAATGAGTACGGATACTCAAGCAAATTAATTGATTTATCTGTACATATTGCAGGTTTAAAATAATAATATATATTTTTGCAAAATCCCGTTACTTTACAATAACGGGATTTTCTTATTTTGTCACTTCTATAATTAATGTAAAAAATACACTTTTAAGTTAAAGATAGAAAAACCTAATTCCAAAAACTAAACAAATGAAATTAATAGTTGACAGTGGATCTACTAAAGCCGATTGGATTGCGATAGATGATAATGGAAAAGTATTATTCACAACACAAACTTTAGGATTAAATCCTGAAATTCTAGACGAGCCAGAAATTATCGAAAGATTAAATGACCGTTTTGATATCTTACAAAACAAAAAAAATGCTACACATTTATTCTTTTACGGTGCCGGTTGCGGTACAGACAGAATGAAAGAGTGGTTGAAAAGAATTTTTCAAGAATATTTTTCTAACGCAATTGTAGACGTTCAAGAAGATACTTATGCTGCTGTTTATGCAACAACTCCAAAAGGAGAAGAAGCAATTGTTTCTATCTTAGGAACAGGTTCTAACTGCAGTTATTTTGATGGAAAAGCATTGCATCAAAAAGTTCAATCATTAGGTTATATTGTAATGGATGATTGCAGTGGTAACGTTTTTGGAAAAGAATTAATTAGAAAGTACTATTTTAATAAAATGCCTAAAGAATTGGCTGTTGAGCTTGAAAAAGAGTACGACGTTGATCCAGATTTTATTAAAAACAAATTATATAAAGAGCCAAACCCGAATGCTTATTTAGCTACTTACGCTAAATTCTTGATTAAGCATAAAGACACAGAATTCTGCAGAAAAATCATCTTCAAAGGAATGAAGTCTTTCGTTAAGAATTACATCAAACAATTCGATAACTGCAAGGAAGTTCCGGTACATTTTGTTGGTTCTATTGCGTTTTATTTGAAAGATGAATTACAAGAGACATTTAACAAATATGAACTTCAATTAGGTAATGTTTTAAGAAGGCCTATTGATGGATTAATTGCTTACCATGTCGCTAATCAATAGTTCTGGTTTTATGGAAATTGCCATTATTGCTCATGATGGAAAAAAAGCTGATTTAATTGATTTCTTGATTAAAAATGAAGCTGTTTTGCACAATGAAAAAATAAGACTTATTGGTACTGGTACTACGGGAGGAAAAGCAGAAGCTGCTGGATTTAAAACTCAGAGAATGCTTTCTGGACCTCTTGGAGGCGATGCGCAAATTGCTGGAAGGGTAGCGGAAGGAATTACGCAAATGGTTTTCTTTTTTAAAGACCCTTTGTCAAGCCATCCGCATGAAGCAGATATTAATATGCTAATTCGTGTTTGCGATGTGCATAATGTGCCGCTGGCAACCAATGAAGCAACGGCACAATTATTATTAGATGCTATTGCACAGCAATTATAGAAATTTCTACATTAACATTTTTTGGCAAACAAGCCACTTGAACCGTTTCACGAGCTGGAGCGGTTTTTTCGTTAAAATAAGAACCGTAAACGGTATTTATTGCTCCGAAGTTATTCATGTCCATGATGAAAATAGTTGACTTTACAACGTTCTCAAAAGTCATATTTGCTGCCTCAAGAATAGCGGCAATATTTTTCATAACTTGAGTAGTTTCATCATTAATGTTGTCTGTAATCAATTTTCCTGACTCAGGATTGATTGCAATCTGTCCAGAAGCATAAAGTGTGTTTCCAGATAATACAGCTTGATTATAAGGCCCGATTGGAGCCGGAGCTTTCTCGGTAAAAATGATTTTTTTCATAATGAAATTATTTTGATTCGAAAGTTGTTTATCTGTTTGAAACGCTACGTTTGTTCCATTTGATATCGCTCAGCATACCAGATTTAATTCCGATAAAGAAGTTCCAGTTAGAATTTGTTCCAAGAGGTTGCCAGTTAAAGGCCATTCTCCAGCTCAATAAGTCTCTTTCAAAACGGAATTGTGTAAAGGTAACCCCTTTTTGTACAAAATCGTAACCAGTTGAAACCCCTGCTTTCCATTTAGGAGTAAGATCGGTATTGATGGAAATCATGATAGAGTTTCCAGAAATAGTATTCTCTCGTTTTACGTTTGAATACGTTAATGAATACGCAAGCGTCATGTCCCACGGGACTTTAGAATTAAAGAATTCCGTAATGGCATCTTCTTTCTCAGGTTCATTGGCAAACTGGCTGTTACGGCTGTCATTTAAATCTGTATTTGTTCCAAACAAATCATCATTTCGACCACCATTTCGCTGGCTCTGAGTATTTTTTTCTTTTTCTTTTCCTGTTCCTTTGTTCGTGAATGAATAGTTTACAGTTACGTTTGCACTTGTCATTCTAAACAAACTTCCGCCATTGTCAATATTGAATTTGTCAATTTTGTTACCACCGTTATCAATCGCGTACGGATCTAATGTGGCACCAAAATTCATGTTCATTTTGTTGTCAAAAAACTGTGTTCCACCACTAACCAATACAGGTTGCCATCCAAATGTGCTTTTTCCGTCAGCGTTGAAATTATAGCTTGTGCTGAAGTTCAAGTTGTTCAGCAGCATAATCTTTTTAGGCTCAGTTTTTGTGCTGTCACGGTCTCTTACTTTAGCTTCAAAAGTATTGCTCAAAGCAAAACCAACAATGTTAGAATTTTCTTTTCCTGGCGCTCCGTATAATCCGTTTTCGAATCTGGTGTATTCAGAAGTAATTCTTCCAGAAGCGTCTACAGCATATGTGTCGTAATATTTTTCAAAACTTGGCGTGTAAGCATATGTAATACTCGGACGCATCACGTGTCGAATAGATTGGATTTTTTTATCAGCTCCAAAATTGAAAGTTCCGTAAATAGTGGTACCTAAATTGGTGCTGAAATTATATGTTCTAAAAGCATCAAAACCATTTACAGTTTTATTAATGGTTTGTCCAGCAGCTGGATCATATTCTTTCTGGATAGTTTTATTAACCCACGTTTCTTGGTAAGTTGTGGAAGCTCCTGCACTAAAATATTTAAAAATCTTAAAGTTGGTGCTCAACGGAATAGTCTGTTGTAAACCTAACTGTGCATCATCAAACATCTGAGGTTTGAAGAATAGCGAATCTTTTGTTTTAAAATAATTTTTACCGCTTACATTATATTGCAAGTTGATATTCTTGATTAATCCTTTCTTTACGCCATCTTTTCCAACAAACGGGTATACACGGTCAATACTTCCTTGTAGAGACGGAAGCGTCATAATAATGTCTTCTGTCTGCGTATTCTGGCTGTGGGTTGCAGATAACGAAATACGAGAACCAGGAATAGTATTAAAAGTTTTATTGTATGAAATAGAAGAACTTAAAGTGTTATTTAAGTTTGATCCAATATTTGCTTGGTTGATAGACTGTTTAAAGTACTTACTACTACCCATGTTGACAGAAGCAGAGAAAGTAGAATTCGGGTTTGCTTTTGTGTCTTTAGAGTGTGACCACTGAATATTGTAAATGTTCTGTTTCGAATAGTCAGGATAACCACGTTCACTGTTAATTAAATTCTCAAAACGGATATTGACATTTCCTCTATACTTATATCGCTTAGCATATGCCGACTCAAATCGCATGGCGTAACTTCCGTTCGTATAATAATCTCCAAGTACAGTTAAGTCGTAATTATCGCTAAGAGCAAAATAATAACCTCCATTTTGCAATGAGAAACCTCTTGTGTTAGAATCATTATAACTTGGAATGATAATACCCGAAACGCTTTTTTCTTTACTTAAAGGGAAAAAACCATAAGGCAATGCAAGCGGAGTAGGAACATCAGCAATTACTAATTGTGTTAAGCCAGCAACGATTTTTTTGCCTGGCACAAATTTAATTCTACTAGTTTGAAAGTAGTATTCAGGATTGTCAATATCTTGAGCAGTTGTAATACGCGCTCCTTTTAAAAAGTAAACAGAGTCGTTTTCTTTTTTAGTAACAGAAGCCTTAATGTTCAATTCGCCTTGTTTTGTTCTCGAATTATAAATTAAAGCCTTTTTGGTTTTAAAATTAAAACGGATAGAATCAGGCTGTACTTCGCTTGAGCCTTGTTTGAAATTTGGATATTGCGTTAAAACGCCAGCAGAATCTTTAATTCTTCCTGCATAAACTTCATCTTTTTCATAATTAAGTACAATTATACCCGATTTTAATTCGACATCTTTATAGTATAATTCAGCTTCATTATATAAAGTAATCAGCTTTTTTTTCTGGTCAATTTTAGCATAATCTTTGGCTTTATATCTAACTTTTCCGTCCAAAAAAGTCTTTTTTGGTTTAACAGTATCTAGTTTTATGGTATCTGTAATCGCAGCAGTTTCTTTATCTGTTTGTTTTACAGCAGGTAAAGGCTTTTTTTTGTTTTTTATTTCTTGCGAATATAAATTACCACAACCTATAGTTAGGAAAAATGATATTAAAACGATATTAAATAAGTTTGTATGCAAAGGTTTAAATGCTATTTTTGTAAAATTATGGCTTGTTTTTTGACACGTCAAACTTACATATAATTTTTTGGCAAAAATAATCAATTCTAAAAATTATAACAGCTGCGTTTTATTAAAATTAACTTTTAGATTTATGAATGGAATTAACAAATTTAAAGTAATATTTACTTTATTTCTAACGATATCGTCTTTTTGTGCTCACAGTCAGTCAAATGTATTTAAGGTAACACTTGATGCTGGACATGGAGATCATGACTTTGGTGCTGTTTACAGTGGGCGAATTGAAAAAAATATTGCTTTAGCTATTGTTTTGAAAGTAGGGAAGATATTAGAGCTAAATCCAAATGTTAATGTAATTTATACTCGTAAAACAGATGTTTTTGTTGATTTGGTCGAAAGAGCCAATATTGCAAATAGAGCAAATTCAAATATTTTCGTCTCTATTCACTGTAACGCCAATAAAAATACTGCGGCCGACGGAACTGAAACTTATGTAATGGGTTTAAGTAAAGTAGCATCGAACCTTGAAGCTGCGAAAAAAGAAAACTCGGTAATTACATTAGAGAAAGACTATAAACGTAAATATGAAGGGTACGATCCAAATTCTCCAGAATCTATGATTGGTATGACTCTAATGCAGGAAGAATATTTGGATAATAGTATTACTCTAGCAACTAAAATCGAAGAAAACTTTGAAAAATTAGGAAAAAAACTTCGACATGGAGGTGTGAAACAAGCACCTTTTATGGTACTTCATAAAGCATATATGCCTAGAGTTTTGGTTGAAACAGGATTTGTCTCTAATCCAGCAGAAGGGAATATCTTGAATTCAGAAGAAGGACAAGACGATATTGCAAGAGCGATTGCAGAAGCTATTTTAAGTTATAAAAGAGAATACTTTGGTTCAGGAACTGAGTTAGAGGATAGTCGGCCCATAAGAGATACTTCAACTAAGGCAAAACCAAAAACAACTACTCCAGTTGCTGTTGTTAAAAATGCTCCAAAAGGAACATTCTTTAAAGTGCAGCTTATTGCAAGCATAAAAAAAACACCTTTAGAACCAAAAAACTTTAAAGGTCTTAAAAATGTAACTATGGTGTACGAAAATAATATTTATAAATATTTCTACGAAGAAACTCCAAGTTACGAAACAGCGCAAAAATATCTGCAAGAAGCTAAAAGTAAAGGATATGGCGCAGCATTTTTAGTGGCAACTAAAGATGGCGAAAAAATCAGTATTCAGGACGCGATTAAATAATAAGCATAAGTTCGAATATTTATATTAATTTTGTACAAACACTTAGAATTTTGAAACTAACAAGAGAAATTAAAACGGCTATTTTAGTCATCGCATCCATTCTACTATTTATCTGGGGATATAGTTTTTTAAAGGGAAGAGACCTTTTTACTAATTATACAATATTATATGCTGAATATGATAATGTTGAAGATTTGGCACCATCAGCGCCAGTAACCCTTAACGGACTTGCGATTGGTAAAGTAAATAAAATTACAATTGATGAAGTTACAGGTAAATTGTTAGTTGAGCTTCAGCTTAAAACAGATTTTCCAATTTCTAAAACAAGTACAGCTTCTATTTATTCTCCAAGTTTGATTGGAGGGAAACAAATTAAAATTATTCCAAATTTTGCAGATAAAGAATTGGCAGAAGACGGACAAAAATTAGTTTCTTCTGTTGAATTAGGATTGACAGAATCATTAGGAGGAAAAATTGAACCAATTCAACAAAAGCTTGATAAAATGCTTTTGAATATTGATAATTTGGTTACAGGATTAAATAATACTTTAGATAAAAACACTCAAGAAAATCTAAAGAAAACAATTGCTGAGTTAAGTCAGACAATGGAACAATTTCATAAAGCTTCTGGAAGTCTTAATAATATCTTGGATACTAATAAAGGACAGATTAATGGAATGGTTACAAACTTCAATAAGATGTCTGGCAACTTCAATAAAATTTCAGATTCATTAAATAAAGCAGATTTAGGAAAAACGGTTCGCAACTTGAATCAAACTTTGGCTAAAGTTGATGTTTTAATGAGCAACTTGAATTCTGGAAAAGGTACAGCAGGAAAAATACTTAATGATGAGGCTTTGTATAATAACTTGACAAAAACTTCAAAAGAACTTGAATTGTTATTGCAAGACCTTCGTCTTTACCCAACCCGTTACGTAAATGTTTCTCTTTTTGGAAAGAAAAATAAACCATACGTAGCACCAACAGAAGAAACAAACTCAACCGATAAAAAATAATTATAAATGAGTTATTTAGATAATATTTTATTCGCAATACTTCTTATAGTAGGTTTCGGTTTTTTTACAGCGAGCGTAAAAAAAATCATCCGAAATATTAATCTAGGAGTCGATGTAGATCGAAAAGATAATCCTAAAGCTCGTTGGAAAAACATGGCATTGATTGCTTTAGGGCAGTCAAAAATGGTGAGACGCCCTGTTGCAGGAATTCTTCATATTTTTGTATATGTTGGTTTCATAATAATTAATATAGAATTATTAGAAATTATTATCGATGGACTTTTTGGAACACATAGAGTTTTTGCACCTTATTTAGGCGTAGTTTATGATGTTCTAATTGCTTCATTTGAAATATTGGCGATACTTGTAATTATTGCTGTAGTTACTTTCTGGATCAGAAGAAATGTAATCCGTTTGAAACGTTTTGTAAGCAAAGATCTAACTGGTTTTCCAAAGAGCGATGCTAATTACATTTTGTATTTCGAAACAGTTTTGATGATTCTGTTTTTATTGATGAATGCGTCTGATTTGCATTTGCAGAATGTTCCAGGAGGATATTCTCATTTTCATAAAGCAGGAAGTTACCCAATAAGCCAGTTTATAGCGCCAATTTTTAATGGTACATCCAACGAAGTTGTTGGATTATTGTTTGAAGTTTTCTGGTGGTTGCATATTGTTGGTATTTTAGTTTTTATGAACTATTTATACTTCTCTAAACATTTGCATATTCTTTTGGCTTTTCCAAATACCTATTTTGCAAACTTAAAACCAGAAGGGCAGTTTGATAACTTAGCTTCAGTTACGAAAGAAGTGAAATTAATGATGGATCCAAATGCAGATCCGTTTGCGGCTGCGCCCGCTGATGAAAATGCTCATCCAGCTAAATTTGGTGCAAGTGATGTTCAGGATTTAAACTGGGTTCAGTTGTTGAATGCTTATACTTGTACGGAATGTGGGCGTTGTACTTCTTCTTGTCCTGCAAATCAAACAGGTAAAAAATTGTCTCCGCGTAAGATCATGATGGATACAAGAGATCGTTTGACAGAAGTTGGTAAAAATATCGATGCTAATAAAGGAGTTTTTGTTCCAGACAACAAATCACTTTTAAACGATTATATAACGCCAGAAGAATTATGGGCTTGTACGTCTTGTAATGCTTGCGTTGAAGAATGTCCAGTAAATATTAGTCCATTATCGATTATTATGGACATGCGTCGTTATTTGGTTATGGAACAAAGTGCTGCTCCGATGTCGTTAAATGCAATGATGACTAATATTGAAAATAACGGAGCTCCTTGGCAGTACAGTCAGCAAGACCGTTTAAATTGGAAAAACGAGAATTAATTTTAATTCAAAAAAAAAATTAAAAATTCAGATTTCAGAATAAAATTTGAAACTTTGAACTTTAAACTTTAAACAAAGAGAGAGATGTCAGAAAGTTTAGTTGTGCCAACAATGGCAGAAATGCTTGCCGAAGGAAAACAGCCAGAGGTTTTGTTTTGGGTAGGTTGCGCAGGAAGTTTTGATGATAGAGCAAAA
Organism: Flavobacterium tistrianum; assembly: GCF_003254545.1. Lineage (GTDB taxonomy): Bacteria > Bacteroidota > Bacteroidia > Flavobacteriales > Flavobacteriaceae > Flavobacterium > Flavobacterium tistrianum. The sequence continues at coordinate 54,869 of NZ_QJRH01000068.1, read as the reverse complement.
AAAATTACTAAAGCGTTTGTGCGAATTTTAAATCGTACGAATGTTTCTTTTGCGGTTTTAGGTACAGAAGAGAGTTGTACTGGTGATCCTGCAAAGAGAGCTGGAAATGAGTTTTTGTTTCAAATGCAAGCCATGATGAATATCGAGGTTTTGAATGCTTATGAAGCAAAAAAAATTGTTACAGCTTGCCCGCACTGTTTTAATACTTTAAAAAATGAATACCCGGAATTAGGAGGTAACTACGAAGTTATTCATCATACAGAATTTTTGAAGTCATTAATTGATGAAGGAAGATTAACTGTTGAAGGCGGACAATTTAAAGGTAAAAAAATTACTTTCCATGATCCTTGTTATTTAGGAAGAGCAAATAAAGTTTACGAAGCGCCAAGAGATTTAATTCAGAAATTGGACGTTGAATTAGTAGAAATGAAACGTTCTAAAGCAAACGGATTATGCTGTGGAGCAGGTGGAGCGCAAATGTTTAAAGATGCAGAACCTGGAAACAAAGAAGTAAACGTTCTTCGTACAGAAGATGCTTTGGAAACTCAACCTGATATTATTGCAGCAGGATGTCCATTCTGTAATACAATGTTGACAGACGGAATTAAAAATAAAGAAAAAGAAGGTCAGGTTAAAGTTTTGGATATCGCTGAATTAATAGCGAATGCGCAGGATCTATAGTTTTTTAAGGTTCTAAGATGCTAAGGTTCTGAGGCGCTAAGTTTTTTTGAAACCTAAACGTGAAACTTTCATAAATCTAAAATCAACAATCTAAAATCAACAATCTAAAATCAACAATCTAAAATCTAAAAATCTAAAAATCTAAAATTAAATGTATATACCTTTTGAAAATTTACCAGGTGAATCTAGAGTTTGGATTTACCAGTCTAACAGAAAATTTTCTGAGGAAGAATTTTCTGAAATAGAAACTGATTTAAAAGCTTTTGTAGAACAATGGGCAGCACACGGCACAAGTCTTGAAGCTTCTTATTTATTGAAATACAACAGATTTATAATATTGGCGGTAAATCAAGATGTTCAAGCTGCTACAGGTTGTTCTATAGATAGTTCTGTTGAGTTTATTCAAAGTTTAGAAAAAAAGTATGATGTTGATTTATTGGACAAAATGAATGTCACTTTTAAACTTGGAGAGCATATTGCACACAAACCATTAATTGATTTCAAGAAAATGGTTAAAGATAAAGCGGTAACAGCAAATACAATTGTTTTTAATAATTTGGTTACCAATATCGAAGAATTTAATGAAGCTTGGGAAGTTCCTGCTGCTGACAGCTGGCATAGTAGATTTTTCTAAGAAGAAATATTAAGATATTTAAAAAGGCATGAAATAATAGATTTTGTGCCTTTTTTGTTGTTTAAAGTTTCAGGTTTCAAGTTTAAAGTTTGGATTCTGAAAGCTGACAGGTTTTTAAAACCTGTCAGGTTTATTCCTGTATTATGTTTGTTGTGAAGTTTGTCAAAGTTTGAAACTTTGACAAAGTTGGAAAAAGCCACTTTTTCTGAAAATAGTTATTAACTGGAATTAATCTAATTTTGTCAAAAATCTAACAGTTTAAAAGCCTGATGAAACGCTATTTTTGAGTATTTTCGTAGAATTAAATTTAATCCATGAAAATAGCAATTGTTTGTTATCCGACTTTTGGAGGTAGTGGGGTAGTAGCCACGGAGTTAGGTCTCGAATTAGCCAGAAGAGGACACGAAATACATTTTATTACATATAGTCAGCCAGTTAGATTGGCACTTTTAAATCCGAATGTTCATTATCACGAAGTAAATGTTCCGGAATATCCTTTGTTTCATTATCAGCCTTACGAATTGGCGCTATCTAGCAAATTGGTTGATATGGTGAAATTGTACAAAATAGAGCTTCTGCATGTGCATTATGCTATCCCGCATGCGTATGCAGGATACATGGCAAAACAGATGCTTAAAAATGAAGGAATAAATCTTCCGATGATTACAACACTTCACGGAACTGATATTACGTTGGTTGGAAATCATCCGTTTTATAAACCTGCGGTGACTTTCAGTATCAATAAATCAGATTATGTGACTTCGGTTTCTCAGAGTTTGAAAGATGATACTTTGAAATTGTTCAAAATCAAGAATAAAATTAAGGTTATTCCGAATTTCATTGAATTGGACAAGGTCAAAAAAGATCCAAACGCGCCTTGTCATCGTTATGTAATGGCTAATGAGGATGAACGTATTATTACTCACATTAGTAACTTTAGAAAAGTAAAACGCATTCCAGATATCATTAAGATTTTCTATAATGTTCAGAAAGAAATTCCAGCTAAATTAATGATGGTTGGAGACGGACCTGAAAAAGAAAAAGCAGAGATGTTATGTCAGGAATTAGGAATTTTAGACAAAGTGATCTTCTTTGGAAATAGCCATGAAATTGATAAAATCTTATGTATGACCGATTTGTTTTTACTGCCTTCAGAAACTGAAAGTTTTGGTTTGGCGGCTTTGGAAGCAATGGCTTGTGGTGTTCCGGTAATTTCGAGTAATTCTGGAGGTTTGCCTGAGGTTAATTACGACGGTTTTTCAGGTTATTTAAGCAATGTTGGAAATGTTGAGGAAATGGCACAAAATGCTTTGAAGATTTTAAAAGATGATGCTGTTTTAAGTCAATTCAAAGCAAATGCATTAGAAGTTGCAAGAAAATTTGATATTAAAAACATATTGCCTAAATATGAAGCTTTATATCAAAAAGCGGTTGATGATTACAAATTGGAGAAGCACTAATTTAAAAAGGAAAAAATGAAGAAAGTAATTTCTATTTTAGCGGTTTTTGTTTTGATTTCTTGCGGAGTGAAGAAAGCTGGAAGTTCAAACACATCGCTGTATGAGGTTTTGACAACACAATCTGACGGCGGTGGAAATATTAAGTTTTTTGAAATTCTGACTGAACCAAATGAGATTAAAATGCTTGAAAATGATCCAAATTTGACTCATAAAATGAAAGATCCAGATGTTCAAGATTATAATTATGTGATTTTGAATATGGGTGAAAAAAACACAAGCGGTTATACGATCGATGTTGAAAAGGTGGAAGAAACAGATAAAAATATCATTATAACGGTAAAAGAAAACAATCCTCCAAAAGATGCCATGACCATGCAGGTGATTTCATATCCTTATACGGTTGTAAAAATCCATTCTAAAAAAGCGATTATCATTAATTAAGAGCTTAATGTTTTGAAGTAATAAAAAAAGCCTGTCGCTTTAAAACGACAGGCTTCTTCTTACAATTATTTTTTAATTTATTTTAGAATCTAAATTTGACACCTAAACCAACGTCAAATCCAAAATTATCATCATCGTAATATCCTGAACCAATTTCTGGTCTTGCGTCTAATGATAAAGTAAGCGGCACTTCTTTAAATCTATATTCTATACCGATATCTCCAGCTGCAAAAACATAAGTTCCGCTATCTTTGTATCTGTAGTTATTGTTGTAATAATCATAATCCCAAGCAGCTAGTCCTCCTCCGACACCAGCATACCAGTTAAAACCTCCGTCGATGTTCCAAACCCATTGGTAAAGAGCAACTCCTTTTATTGCGTCTACATCATGACTGTTTCTCCATCCTAAATCGAATTCAAGTCTGTTTTTTTGATTTAACCCTAATTGATATGAGATTTCTCCCCCAAAACCGTTATTGTCACCTAAACGTAATCCTAAAGCGTTTTTCGAAATTTCTTGCGATTGAGCCGTAAATGCTAAACCAAGAAGCATAATGGCAGATAAAAGTATCTTTTTCATAAAAATGGTAAATTAATTTTCTTCAAATGTATTATTACAGTTAAATACAAAACGTATAACATTTTTGAAAATTGTTATATAATTTACATTTTCGAGAAATTGGAGTGTTAAAATTCTTAAAAACCTGCTTTTGAGGTGCTTATTTTAATATTATCGAAGAAATTAGTTGAGAAGTAAGGAGATCCTCCATTTCTAAAAGGTTTTCCTCTTCTGAAAAATTGCTAGCCTTATAAGAATACAATTTCCAGCGTTTTTTATGATATTCTAAAGCTGTTAAGTTTTCTACCCAGTCGCCTGAATTCAAATATAAAGTGGAGCCATGTTTGTTTTCTTTGGTCATGATTTTTGGTTCATGAATGTGCCCACAGATAACATAATCGTATTTTTTTTCTATAGCCAGATCGGTTGCAGTAGTTTCAAAATCTGAAATAAATTTTACTGCTTTCTTAACGCTTGCTTTTATTTTTTTTGAAAAAGAATAAGGTTCGCGTCCTAATTTTGCTAGGCACCAGTTGGCAAATCGGTTTGTTAGAATCAAATAATCGTAACCTAAACCGCCTAGTTTTGCGATCCATTTGGAATGTTGAACAGAAGCATCAAAAACGTCTCCGTGAAAAATCCATGCTTTTTTATCGTCTAATTCTAAGACTAATTTATCTACTAGGGCAAAATTTCCCATATTCATATCACTGAATTTTCGAAGTATCTCGTCGTGATTTCCAGTAATATAATACACTTTTGTTCCTTTAGAAGCCATTCCGATAATACGCTGGATAACACGCAAATGTGCTTTTGGAAAATAAGATTTGCGAAACTGCCAAGCATCAATTATATCGCCGTTTAAAACTAGAGTTTTTGGTTTAATGCTTGAAAGATAGTTGTTTAGCTCTTTTGCGTGACTCCCGTAAGTTCCTAAATGGACATCAGAAAGAATGACCAATTCGACATTTCTTTTTTTCAATTTTTCTTGATTTGAAGTTTTACAAATGAATGAAAATTTGTGAAATTCGATTTTATTAAAAGGTTATCAAAAAGAGGCTAATTTTACCAAATCGTGATTTTTATCCCGTTAAATGTTTCGTTAATAATACCAGTTTTAAATTTTTTAATTTAATTCATAAAACTTACATTTGCTCAAAACAAAACACAATGGCAGGAAACAGCTTCGGCACACTATATAAAGTAACAACATTTGGAGAATCTCACGGTGAAGCTTTAGGCGGAATTATCGACGGATGTCCTCCAGGAATACAACTAGATTTTGAAGCAATTGAAGTAGATATGGCTCGTAGAAAGCCTGGTCAGTCAGCAATTGTTACACAAAGAAAAGAACCAGACAGCGTTCAGTTTCTATCAGGAATATTTGAAGGAAAAACGACAGGAACTCCAATTGGTTTCATTATTCCTAATACCAATCAAAAATCAGATGATTACTCTCATATAAAAGATAACTACAGACCAAGCCACGCTGACTATGTTTACGATCAGAAATATGGTTTCCGTGATTATCGCGGTGGCGGAAGAAGTTCTGCAAGAGAAACAGCAAGTAGGGTAGTAGCAGGTGCAATTGCAAAACAAATGTTGCCTGAAATTAAAATCAATGCTTATGTTTCTTCTGTTGGTCCAATTCATTTAGAAACACCATATCAGGAATTGGATTTTTCTAAAATTGAAAGCAATCCAGTGCGTTGTCCAGATGAAAAATCTGCAGCGATTATGGAAGAATATATTCGTGACATTCGTAAACAAGGAGATACCGTTGGTGGTGTTGTAACTTGCGTTATTCAGAATGTTCCAGTTGGTTTAGGAGAACCAGTATTTGATAAACTTCACGCAGAATTAGGAAAAGCAATGCTTTCTATTAATGCAGTAAAAGGTTTTGAATATGGAAGCGGTTTTTCTGGTTCTGAAATGAAAGGAAGCGAGCACAACGATTTATACAATCCTGACGGAACTACAAAAACAAATCTTTCTGGAGGAATTCAAGGTGGTATAAGCAACGGAATGGATATTTATTTCAGAGTGGCGTTTAAACCTGTTGCAACTATTATGCAGACTCAAGATTCTTTAGATAATAAAGGTAACATTACACCAATGACAGGAAAAGGACGTCATGATCCCTGTGTAGTGCCTCGCGCAGTGCCAATCGTAGAAGCGATGGCCGCAATTGTTTTGGCAGATTTTCATTTAATCAACAAAACATATTAATAAAAGGTAAGACAGTGAGGGTCTTATTATTTTAATAATTAAAAAATAATTTAATGCAAGAAGTTACAGAAACTAAAAAAACATCATTTCTTTCGGGATTAACAGGGCAAATTATAATTGCGATGGTTCTAGGAGCCATTTTAGGAATTATATTGCACAATTCCATTTCGCCCGAAGCAGCGCAGGCATTTAGCAGTAAAATTAAAATGCTGGCGACCATCTTTATTCGTTTGGTGCAAATGATTATTTCTCCATTGGTTTTTACGACTTTGGTGGTTGGAATTGCGAAATTAGGTGATATTAAAACTGTTGGAAGAATTGGAGGAAAAGCTATTGGATGGTTTTTTACAGCGTCATTTATTTCGCTTCTAATCGGATTGTTTTATGTAAATATTTTGCAGCCAGGCGTTGGTCTAAAATTGGATCACGTTGATATGTCAGCGGCTACTGAAGTTACTGGTAAAACACAAAACTTGTCTTTTGATAATTTCGTTGAGCATATTGTTCCAAAAAGTATTGTGGAGGCAATGGCAACTAACGAGATTCTTCAAATTGTAGTTTTCTCAATCTTCTTCGGATTGGCAGCTGCTTCTCTTGGAGATACGGTAAAGCCTATTATTGGAGCATTTGATAAATTATCTCACGTTGTTTTGAAAATGGTAAACTACGTCATGAAATTTGCGCCAATTGGAGTTTTTGGTGCAATTGCAGGAGTATTTGCTATACGTGATGCAGAAGAACTGGTAATTACTTACTTTAAATTTTTCGGATCGTTTTTAATTGGAATCAGTACGTTATGGGCTATTTTAATCCTAATCGGATATATTTTCCTTAAAGGAAGAATGACCGAATTATTAAGACGTATTACAGGACCTTTGGCAATTGCTTTTGGAACAACGAGCAGCGAAGCAGTATTTCCTAAATTGACAGAAGAACTAGAAGCTTTTGGGGTAAAAGATAAAATTGTTTCTTTTATGCTGCCGCTTGGATATTCGTTTAACCTTGATGGTAGTATGATGTATATGACATTTGCGAGTATTTTTATTGCCCAATTCTACAATGTGCATCTGGATTTAGGAACACAAATGGCAATGCTTTTAGTTTTAATGCTTACTAGTAAAGGTATTGCAGGTGTGCCAAGAGCGAGTCTAGTAGTTGTTGCGGCAACATGTGGTATGTTTAAAATACCTATTGAAGGAATTGCATTAATTCTTCCAATTGACCACTTCTGCGATATGTTTAGAAGTGCAACTAATGTATTAGGAAATGCGTTAGCAACTTCTGTTGTAGGACAATGGGAGAACAATAAAGAATAAATAATAGTACTGAGATTTTAATTTTTTATCTTAGTTATTGAAATAATATTTGAAAAGCTGTATTTTTTTATGAAATACAGCTTTTTTTTATTTTAAAGTGTATATTTGATCAAATTAGCCGATTAATGCCCCACAAACGGATTTTTTTACTTTTTTTATTGGTTCTGAATTGCTTTGCCAATTCAGCAATCGCGCAATCTAATTGCAACCTCGATCCTAAAATTGATAAGAATGTAAAGAAAGCACTTTTAAATTTTAGAGAATCCAATTTTGAAAAATCACTTGTCTATTCTCGAGCAGCCTTAAATGCTGCAACAGCAATAAAAGATTATTGCCTTACAGCTCGTTCGTATAATATTATAGCTGCCAATTATAACGAATTGGAAGAGTATGATAAAGCCATTTTTTTCTATAAAAAAGGTTTGTATTATGCTAATAAAACTACTAACGATTCTTTGAAATGTAACCTTTATAATAATTTAGGAAACATGTATTGTTTTGGAAAAGAACAATTTGATGAAGGAATCCGTAGTTATAAAAAAGCAGTAGCTTATGCTTTGAAAATAAATGATTTAAAAGAGGTTTATTTTACAAACGTAAATATTGCATGGGCTTATTTTGATATTGGAAATTACAATCAAGGATATCTCTTTTTAAAGTATGTAAATAGTACTAAAATAAAGTACAATGACCAATCAACAGAGGTTATTGTTGCTATGTTGAATGGTATTTACTCTAGCTACAAAAATGATAATAAAGCAGCGAATGCTTATTTTTTGAGTGCTATTGAGTCAGGCAAAAAATGTCAGGAGAAAATTGATTTGTCACGTGCCTATTTAGAATATTCACATTTTTTGAATAAAACCAATAGGCATAAAGAAGCGTACGATGCACTTGTTAAACATTATGATCTTTCGGCTACACTATATGATGTTAAGAAAATTAAAAAGGCTTCTCAAGCTGGTTTAAGTCTAGAATTGGACGAATATAAAAGGCAGATTGATAAAGTTGAGGGAGAAAAAGTAGAGCAGTCTCAAAGCTTAAGGAAATCAAAAATTATCGTAATTCTTTTCATTTTGATTTCTCTAATTCTTTTAATTTTAATTATCACACTGATAAAGAACATCAGATACAAGAAAAAACACAATTTAGAACTTCTTAAAGCAAAAGAAATTGCGGAAGAAGCTTCTTTGCTCAAAACACAATTTATATCCACAATAAGCCATGAATTGCGCACACCGCTTTATGGTGTTGTGGGAATTACGAATATGCTGCTCGAAGAGCATAAAGAAATTTCAAGAAGCCAGCATTTAAGTTCGCTTAAATTTTCTGCCAGATATTTATTGTCTCTTGTAAATGACATTCTGCAGATCAATAAAATTGAAGAAAATAAAATTGTACTTGAAAATCTGACTTTTAATATTTCAGATGAAATTACGGTAATCAAAAACTCGCTTTCCTTTCTTTCACAGAAAAATAATAATAGAATTTCCACCAATATTGACTCAAATATTCCTGAGTATTTAATTGGAGATAAACTGCGTCTTGCTCAGATTTTAATGAATTTGGTAAGTAATGCATTAAAATTTACTAAAGACGGGCAAGTTGAAATTAACGTAAGGCTGAATAAAGTAGAGGGAAAGCTGTATTATTTGGATTTCTTAATTAAAGATAACGGAATCGGAATTGCAGTTGCAGATCAGAATAAAATTTTTGAAAAATTTGTCCAAGTTGGCAGAAGAGATGAAGATTATCAAGGTACTGGTTTAGGGCTTAGCATTGTAAAAAGATTGCTTGGGCTTTTTGGAAGCACAATTACACTTGACAGTGATATTGGAAAAGGAACTGCATTTTCGTTTACAATTGCCTTCGAACATGATTTAGCGAAAACGAAAAGCATTATTGATGAAATTGAAGTTGATCTGACTTCGAGCGAAATTTATAAAATTTTAGTTGTAGAAGATAACTTGATTAACCAGCTTGTGACAAAAAAGATTATCGAAAAGAATAATTATTCCTGCAAAGTAGTCGACGATGGTTTTGCGGCGCTTAAAGCTTTAGAAAACGAAACTTTCGATTTGATTTTGATGGATATCAATATGCCTTTAATGAACGGATTTGAAACTACAAAAAGAATACGTCTTCAAGGAATTGAAACGCCAATTGTCGCCTTGACTGCTTTTGATAAAGATGAAATTACAGACGAAGCGATTTCGTCTGGAATGAATGATATTATTATAAAGCCTTTTGAACCGGTTAAATTATTTAAAATAATCAATTTCCTTATAAAAGAAAAAAACGCTGTTTAGTACCAGCGTTTTTTATTTTTCTTAGCGTTTGTTGATTTTCTTGATTTATGAGCACCACCGCTTCTGTTCGAGTTTTTAGGTTTTTCTCCAGCTTCTGGACTTCCAGAATGCCATTGATATGGATGGTCTGCAATTGTTTTTACGTCAACTTTAATCAGTTTTTGAATGTCTTTCCAATAAGGAAGTTCATCTTTTCCGCAGAAAGAAATTGCAATTCCACCATTTCCAGCACGACCTGTACGACCAATACGATGAACGTAAGTTTCAGGAATATTTGGTAAATCAAAATTGATTACATACGGAAGCTGTTCAATGTCAATTCCTCGCGCTGCAATATCAGTAGCAACCAGAACGCCAACTTCTTTGTTTTTAAAGGCATCTAAAACTCTTTGTCTTGCATTTTGCGATTTATCGCCGTGAATTGCTTCAGCAGGAATATCTTTTTTGCGAAGGGCCTTTACAACATTGTCAGCGCCATGTTTTGTTCTCGAAAAAACAAGCACGTTTGATAAATTTTCGTCTTTAATTAAACTATATAATAAGTTTCTTTTTTCGGTTTTATCAACAAAATAAATGCGTTGTTCTACATTTTCAGCAGTTGAAGAAACTGGAGAAACTTCTACTTTTTCAGGATCTTTAAGAAACATTTCTGCCAGTTCGCGAATAGCAATTGGCATTGTTGCAGAAAACAACAACGTCTGACGATTTTTAGGCGTTAGTTTTACAATCTTTTTTACATCGTTTATAAAACCCATGTCCAGCATTTGATCTGCTTCGTCTAAAACCAAAGTGTGCAGATGGTCAAAATCTAAAAAGCCTTGTTTGTGTAAGTCAAGCAGCCTACCTGGAGTAGCGATTAGAATGTCAACTCCTTTTTTTAAGGTTTCAACCTGCGGATTTTGAGATACACCTCCAAAAATTGTTAATTGTGTTAGATTGGTATATTTGCCATAAGTGTCAAAACTTTCTCCAATTTGCACAGCAAGTTCACGGGTTGGTGTAACAACTAGCGCACGAATTTGTTTTGCTTTTTTTGATGAGCCAACAATTCGGTGTAATTGATGTATGATTGGAATGGCAAAGGCTGCCGTTTTTCCAGTTCCTGTCTGCGCACAGCCTATTAAATCTCTTCCCGATAAAACAACCGGAATAGATTGTTCCTGAATTGGAGTCGGATTTAAATAGCCTTCTTCAAATACGGCTTTTTGTATACTTTTTGAAAGTGATAAATCTTCGAATAACATATCTTAGTGATTAACGATTTTAGTTTTAATTCTAAAATGCTGTGCAAAGATAGGTTTATTCAGTCAATCGTTTGTTTGAATTGGCTTTTATTTGGCAAAACCAATTTGTTATGCTTGCAATTGGCTTTTTAAAATCAGTCTTTTTCAATATTTGCTTTAACAAAATCGGTTACTAAATAACCAATTAGTTTGCCAATTAAGTTGTTGTTTGGAGAATTATCTAAATCTGGAGCACCTTCACAGATATGTAAATAAGCCGCATTTTTATGCTCGCCAAAGAAAGAGACAAATTGTCTTAGTTCTTCAACAGAAAAACCACTTATCGTCATAGCGCTGCTAGCAATATTTGGAATTGCGTCTAAATCAACTTCGATTCCGAAAGCGTCATTTTTAATAAAATCCAAAGCTGTGATCATCTCACGATTAAAATCTTTTTCTTTTCTAATATTGACACTGTCATAAGTATTATATCGAACGCGATCTTCGAGTTTTTTTATAATATCTAAAACGCTTTTTGAAGTATAATTTTCGTGAAGTCCAAAAATGAAATATTTCTTTAAAAAACCTTCTTCATAAGCGTATGAAAATCCGTTTCCGCTATGGCGGCCTTCTAAAATTCTGAAATCAGAGTGTGCGTCAAAATTTACGGCGTTTACAGGTTTCCCTTTCGCAAGAGCGGCACCTTTAATATTTCCGTACGCATTGTTATGCCCTCCGCCAATAATAATTGGCGTTTTTCCAGCTTTAATTATGGTAAAGATAATATGAGAAACTTCTTTGTCTATTTTTTCAACCAGCTGGCTTAATTTTGAACGATCATCAATATCATTAAAATCAAGATTTTCTACTTCCCGCATTTCATTTGCAACATTAATTTGCCCTAAAACAATAATATTGCTTCCTTTACAAAAACGATTATGCTGAATGTTTGCAATACTTTTTATAGCGCACTGCCATGCCGAAGCTGCCCCAGGCCTTCCGTAATTGGCGCGCACACCAATATCTTCAGGAATTCCTAAAAGAACATATTTTGCTTCGCTTTCTTTGAGAAAATTAACTTTATCAACTCCAGAAGGAATGACAATCATTTTTTCTCCGAACTTTAATTCACCACTTCTGTGATTTGTGACTTTTGCTAAATCATTTATGGTGAAAGGGATTAATTTTTCCATGAAAAAAATTTATTTTCCAAAAATAATATAATTGTAGAAACTTACGTTATTACCTTATATTAATTCTTAAATTTGTTATTAAAGAAAATTATTTAAATATGGAAAACCCAAAGAACAACAATTCAAGTCTAAAGGCGGTAATCGCAGTTTTAGCAGTCCTACTGATCGGTAGTTTAGTGTATATTTTTAAATTATCTTCTGATACAGAGGTAGTTAAAACTGAGCTTACAACAACTTTGACAGAAAAAGAATCTGTAATGAAAGATTTACAGGAGTTAAAAGCGACTTATGATGCTGCAATTGCTGAAAACACTTCGATGTCTGACGAATTAATCCAAGAAAGAGATAAAGTAGTGGCTTTAATGGATGATTTGAACAAGTCTAAAGGAGATGTTTCTAAATACAGATCTCAAGTTCAGGCAATGCAAAGCAAAATGAAAACTTTAGTTGCTGAAAACGATGAGTTGAAAAAACAAAATGGTGTTTTAACTACTCAAAGAGATAGTACTATTGTAGTTTTAGGAGAATCTAAAAAATATAACGAAGTATTAGTTGGTCAAAACGAAGAACTTGCTAAAACTGTAGAAAAAGGTTCTAAATTGTCTGTATTAAATACTAAAACTTCAGCTTACAAATTGAAAAGTTCTGGTAAGCAAATCGAAACTGATAAAGCAAGCCGTGCAGACATTTTAAAAGTTAGTTTTACAATTGCTGAAAACCAAATTGCTAAATCTGGCGATAAAACGTATTATGTTCAAGTTATCGATTCTAAAAACAATGTTTTAGGAGAAAAGAAAACAGAAAGTTTTGGAGATAATACATTGACTTACAGTTTCAAAACTACAGTAAAATATGAAAATAAAACTGTACAAGTTAGTGAAGATCTTCCAGGAAAAGATTTTGCTAAAGGAACTTATTTTATCAATGTATTTGATAATGATGAGTTAGTTTCTAAAACTAGTTTCAGTTTAAGATAATTTTGCCAAAGGGAAAAAATACCACTAAGATATTAAAGGTCTGTGATTTTCACAGACCTTTTTTTATGCATGAAATTGAATGGTTTTGCTTAGGAATGTGCTTAACAATACGTTTCCCGTGGTTGAAACCACGGGCTATATTTAAATTTAATCGTTGAAATAATTATTCTAAAATTTTTCCTTCTACAAAAACAGATTCAATTAAATTGCTTCCAAATGCGTAAGGAATTTGATAATAAGAAGAAATTGGTTTTGTGAGGATCAAATTGGCTTTTTTACCTTTTGTAATACTTCCGTGAGTTGCTGAAAGTCCCATTGCGTAAGCGCCATTAATTGTTGCTGCATTTATAGCTTCTTCTGGAGTCATTTTCATTTTAATGCAAGCTGTTGCAACAACAAAATTCATATTTCCGGATGGAGTAGAACCTGGATTGAAATCTGTTGCTAATGCTATTGGTAAACCGGCTTTAATCATTTCGCGAGCAGGAGTGTAAGGAATGCTTAAAAAATAAGAACACGAAGGTAGAGCCACAGGCATTGTTTCGGTGTCTTTTAAAGCTTCAATATCTTCTGGATTCATAATTTCTAAATGATCGACAGAAAGTGCATTAAATTTAACTCCAGACTGAATTCCGCCAATCGAATTGAATTGGTTTACGTGAATTTTTGGTTTTAAGCCGAATGCTAAACCTGCTTCCATAATTTTTTCGGTTTCTTCTACAGAAAAATAACCGCTTTCGCAGAAAACATCTACGTAATCAGCTAGCTTATTTTTAGAAATTTCTGGAAGCATTTCGTTGATGATTTCGTCCAAATAACCCGCTTTATCATCTTTGTAATGTAGAGGAAATGCATGTGCGCCTAGAAATGTAGCTTTTATGGCTATAGGATAGTTTTCAGCGAGTTTTTTAATTACACGAAGCATTTTTAATTCGCCATCAACTGTTAATCCGTAACCTGATTTTATTTCTGCCGCTCCAGTTCCTAAATGCATTACTTCTTCTAAACGGATTTTAGATTGCTCGTAGATTTCTTCTTCAGAAGTTTCGTTTAGTTTTTTAGCCGAATTTAAAATTCCACCGCCGCGATTGGCGATTTCTTCATAAGAAAGTCCGTTGATGCGGTCTACAAATTCTTGCTCACGATTTCCTGCGTAAACAATATGTGTGTGACTATCACACCAAGATGGAAGAACGACTTTTCCTGTTGCATCAATAGTTTTATCAGCATTGATTTTTGGAAGATTATCCATTGAGCCGAAATCTTCAATTAAATTGTCTTTTAAAACTAAAAAAGCATTTTTAATTGTTGGTAGATTAGCCATTTCAGAACCTGAAACTTTAGCAATAGAAGTTTCGCGAACCTGTAGTAACTCTTGTATGTTTGTGATTAAAGTTATCATTATTAAGGAGTGTTATAAAACACAAATTTCACAAATTTTCACGGATTAATATGTGAAAACTTGTGAAATTCGTAAAATTCTTTTTTGTCTAAAGTTATTCTGAAACTGTAATTTCAAACATTTTGCTCCAGTTTTTTCCTGTTACAAAAATAGTTTTAGTTTTAGGATTGTAGGCAATTCCGTTTAATACATCTTCAGTTGTAATGTCGTTCATGGTTTTTCTTAAATCAGAAAGATTTAAAATTCCCTCAACAGCACCGTTTTCTGGATTTACAACTGCAATAGCGTCTTTAAACCATACATTTGTGTAAATTTTTCCATTAATCCATTCCAACTCATTAACAGCTTTGATTTTTGAATTCCCAGAATAAACATTAATGTAATCAATCATTTTTTGAGTATTTGGATCAACTTTCCAAATCTTTTCTGTTCCGTCAGTCTGATAGATATATTTTCCGTCATTCGTCATTCCCCAACCTTCAATATCTTTTTCGTAATCAAAAGTTTTTTCCAGTTTTAATGTTTTAGCATCGTAGATAAAACCTTTTTTGTTTTTATATGTTAATTGGAATAATTTGCCATTTATGAAAGTGATCCCTTCTCCAAAATATTGCTGATCAAGATCAATTTGTTTGAAAACTTTGCCTGTTTTATAATCGTATTTTTTAATAAATGAAGCGCCTTCTTGTCCAGTGCTTTCATATAAAGTGTCATTGTAAAATTCAAACCCTTCTGTAAAAGCTTTTTTGTCGTGAGGATAAGTATTTACAACTTTATATTTTAATAGTTTAGGTTCAATATCTGAAACGACCTCGATTCTCTTAGTAGCATCAGAAGAATCTCCACCAAAATATACAGAAGCTTTTAGGTATTGGTAGCCTAATTTTTGATCTTTTAATTCAAATTTAAATTTTTCGGCACCTTTTGTACCTCCAACTCTTTTATCATTTATAAAGTAAGCAACGCTGTCGATTTCTTTCGAATTTGGATTTAAAATTCCAATATTAAGGACTTCTTTTTGCGTAAAATGAGCTGGAAAAGCAGAATCATCGATAGTAAATAAAGAATTTTCACCTTTATTTTTTTCTTTGCATCCAATTAATGTGATTCCTAATAAAATGACAGTTAGGAAGTTATATTTTTTCATAGTTTAAAATTTGAATAAGCCAATATACGACGTTATTTTTATAGCAGCAAAGGTCTTGCAAAAATATAAAAAGGTTGTATATTTGCACCGGCAAGTCCTACACGACCAGCTCCTGCAGACTCCCCCAGGATGGGAACATAGCAAGGGTACGCGGTTGAGCGGTGCGATGTAGGTCGCTTGCCATTTTTTTTAGAATAAATTTAATTTGTAATCTTCCTTTTCAGGAGGATTTTTTTATTTTTGACCCTATCTGAAGTTAGATGTTATTGGTTAAAAGTTAAATGTTTGAGCATTTTATGTATTGTTCAAAATAATACCATTTTCCAAAACTCATAACTCATAATCCATAACTTATAACTAAAAAAATGAGTAAAGTCGTTTTAATTACCGGAGGATCATCAGGAATTGGAAAATCTATTGGTGAATTTTTACACCATAAAGGTTTTGTGGTATACGGAACAAGCAGAAATCCTGAGAAAGTTTTAAATTCTGTATTTCCTTTGGTTGCTTTAGATGTTAGAAATTCAGATTCCATTAAAAATGCTGTAAACCGAATTATAGAAACTTCTGGAAGATTGGATATTGTAATTAATAACGCTGGTGTTGGAATTACGGGGCCATTGGAAGAAATTCCGACTGAAGAAATTCGAAATAATTTTGAAACAAACTTTTTTGGTCCAATTGAAGTTATGAAAGCTGCGCTTCCGCAAATGCGTAAACAAAATTCTGGACTTATTATTAATGTTACTTCGATTGCTGGTTATATGGGACTTCCGTATAGAAGTGTTTATTCGGCTTCAAAAGGAGCTTTGGAATTAATTACAGAAGCTTTGAGGATGGAGGTAAAAGCTTTTGGTGTAGAAATTACAAATGTTGCGCCAGGAGATTTTGCGACTAATATTGCAGCAGGACGTTATCATGCGCCAGTGATTAAAGATTCTGCTTACGAAAAAGTTTATGGAGATGTCTTGGCAACCATGAACGATCATGTTGATGCAGGAAGCAATCCAAATGAAATGGCAGAAGCGGTTTACAAAATCATTCAAACCAAAAAACCGAATGTGCATTATAAAGTTGGTGCATTTATGCAAAAGTTTTCGATCGTTTTAAAACGTGCGCTTCCAGATAAGATGTATGAGAAGATGCTTATGAATCATTATAAGTTATAAATCGCAATTATTTGCTTGATTTTAGATTTAAATCACAAATTGATTTGATTTTTGAAATTGTTATTGGTATTGATTTCGTAATTTTGCAGCTGCGTTTGCGTGAGGGATAGGAGTGAACTACCGAAGTAGTGCGGATAGCCCGACCAGATTTGGGAAAGGCGCTCGTAAGCGGTTTGGTAAGTGCGCCTTTTACAAATCTGGTCACGCCCAGAGTAAATCAACACAATTTAAATAATATAAATTATGAAATTTTTTATTGACACAGCTAATTTAGCTCAAATTAAAGAAGCACAAGCTTTAGGTGTTTTGGATGGTGTGACGACTAATCCGTCATTAATGGCAAAAGAAGGAATCACTGGAAAAAACAATATCCTTAAGCATTATGTTGATATTTGCAATCTTGTTGAAGGTGATGTAAGTGCTGAAGTTAATGCTCTTGACTTTGAAGGTATGGTTAAAGAGGGTGAGGAGCTGGCTGAATTGCATGAGCAGATTGTTGTAAAACTTCCTATGACTAAGGAAGGTGTTATGGCAGCGAAATATTTTTCTGATAAAGGAATTAAAACTAACGTAACTCTTGTTTTCTCTGTAGGACAAGCTATCTTGGCTGCTAAAGCGGGAGCTACTTATGTTTCTCCTTTCGTTGGACGTTTAGATGATATTTCTACTGATGGATTAAACTTAATTCAAGAAATTAGAGAAGTTTACGATAACTATGGTTACGAAACTCAAATTTTAGCAGCTTCTGTACGTCACACAATGCATATTGTAAACTGTGCTAAAATTGGTGCTGATGTTATGACAGGACCTCTTTCTGCAATTTATGGTTTGTTGAAACACCCATTGACTGATATCGGTTTAGCTCAATTCGTAGCTGACTTTGAAAAAGGAAACAAATAATCCTTAGATATTTACAAAATTAAAATCGTCTTTTTTCTAACGAGAAAAGGCGATTTTTTTTACTTTTATATTGAATCTTAAATAGTTAAATATGAAAGTTGTCTTATTTATGTTGTCATTTTTTGCGGCGAGTTTCTCGATAAATGCCCAAGCCGCTAAAGTTATTACTTCGGTTAATGAAGCCGGAGATGTTGCAACTTATGAGTTGGATTGTTCTGTTAAATTTCAAACTCTTGCTAAAGGTCTTCGATATAACATTACGAGACACGAGTTTAAAGGTCCGGAATTGAAAAATACGTATCGACTTTTATTGGTGATGGACGGATTTTACTCTAAGACATTAAATAGCGAAATGACAATCTCGGCAGTTTTAAGTGATGGCACAAAAATAGAAGCTAGAAAAACTATTGAAGATGATGGCTTTTTTGATGGAGCTTGCACGTTGAAAATAAAGGATCCTCAAGCGCTTTTAAATGCGGATATTGATAAGGTAATTGTTCATGCGGATAAAGATGTTGTTTATCCTTTGTCGGCGCAAAATAAGGCTATTTTTAAGAAGAATTTGAGCAATATTATTAATGCGAAATAAAAAGGTTCAAAGGCTCAGAGTTGCAAAGGCTCAAAGTTTCTTTTCTTTTGAAAATAAAAAATCCAAATTCCTATTGGAGATTGGAATTTGGATTTTTTTATATTGGATTTTTTTAATTTTTAGTGTCCGCTGCCAGCACTTTCGATATGGCTGATTCCTTGTTTTTTCAAGATTTTTGGACAGTAGAAGCCGTAGAATCCTAAATAAGCAAAACCAATAAGCGGTACAATGTATGAGAAGTGCGTATATGTGATACCGAAAATTCCGTTCGGATTTGTAGCATCTAAATCACAGATACTTCCTTGTAACAATGGAATTACTCCACCACCAAGAATCATCATAATCAAGAAAGATGATGCTTTTCCTGTGTTTTTTCCTAATCCTGCAATCGCTAAATCGAAGATTGAAGGCCACATGATAGACAAGAACAATCCTCCAGAAATAAAGAAGAATTTAGCTATAGAAGGATCTGGCCAAGCAAGACCTAAAACCATCATAGTTAATCCTGAAATTCCGAAAAGCATTAATGTTTTTCCTGCGTTTTTACCACCAACAAAGCTTACAGCGATAAATAGTAAAATCCAGATTGGGTAAATGTAGAATGAAGAAACGTCGTGAGCAGCAAAGATATTTGCTCCGATAATTACTCCAAATGCTGCAGCTGGCACGATAAATTTAAGAGCCGTATTTACCAAGTTCGAAGTATTAAATACGTTTGCTCCACCATTCCAACGGCCAATCATTAAACTTCCCCAGTAAAGCGCAATAAATGGCGCAACTGCATCCTCTAAAATGTTTCCGAATTCGTGTGTGTGCAATAAGGCAGGTAAATTACTGATAATAGTAACCTCAGTTCCAACATAAATAAAAATTCCTAACATACCCAAGTATAATTGCGGATAGTCAAGAATATTAAAATTGCTGTGTTTGTCTTTGATGATTGCTTCCTCCTCTTTTACAGGGTCTTCAATTTTAGAAAAATTCATGAAAACAGCAACCGCAATAAAGGCAAGACCTAAAATGATGAATGGCAATTTGATATCTTCTAATGAAAGAGATGTTTTCTTGTTATCTCCCATTCCGAATAAAGCAATACCCAGTAAAATAGCTCCGATTGTTGTTCCGAAAGAGTTGATTCCTCCTGCAAGTGTTAAACGGTGTGCTCCAGTTTCTGGACTTCCCATTTTAATTGCTAACGGGTTTGCTACAATTTGCTGAATTGAAAATCCTAATCCTACTGTAAATAAAGCTGTTAAGAAGAAAGGGAAACTTTGAATTGTAGCCGCAGGAACGAATAAAAATGAACCTATAGCAGACAGAACTAACCCTGCAGATAAAGTTCTTTTGTAGCCGTATTTTTGTAAAACGTCTACTTTTAAAGAAACGATAAAGAATATAATTGATCCAACAAAATAAGCAGCGTAGAAAGCCCAAGCTACTAATTGAGATTGTACTTGCGATAACGTAAATACTTTTTTGAATACTGGAATCAGGATGTCATTGGCTGATCCAACAAAACCCCAAAAGAAGAAGACGATTATCAAAGAGATAAATTGCCCCCATTTGGTTTGCACATTTTCTGAACTCATAATAATAAGGTTAATTTTTTATTTTATTGTTTTTTGAAGACCGTAAATATATTTGTTAGGATTCTCAAAAAAAAATAAAAAGGTATAAATAATGTTAAATTTAAACCAACGACTATGTTTTTTCAACAAAGTGTTAATTTTAACCCAGTTAGAAAATGTAATTCGTAATTATGTTTTATTCCAATATCTTGTTTTTAACTTCTTTACTGTAGTTTCGACCTATCGGAATGTTATATGACTGTATTTGAACGCGGTTTCCTTCTATAGATTTTACCTTGTTTAGGGCGATTACATACGATTTATGTATTCTTAGGAAACGATCTGCTGGCAATTCTTCCGATAGTGATGTAAGAGATTTATGTGTAATATAAGTTTTATCAGGTGTGACAACTTTTATGTATTCTTTCATTCCTTCAACGAACAAAATTTCTTCAATATTAATTTTCATCATTTTTTTATCGACTTTGATAAAAATATGAGAATCGCCTTTTGTGGTTTCGACTTTAATATTGTTTTTGAGATTATACTCGGTGGTGATCTTATTGATGCATTTTATAAATCTTGGCAGCGGAATCGGTTTTACCAAGTAATCTAATACATCCAAATCATAACTTTCTGCTGCAAATTCTCTAAAGGCAGTAGTAATGATAACTTTAGTTTTGTTTTCAATAAGACTGATCAATTCAAAACCAGTCATCATAGGCATGTTAATATCTAAAAAGACAGCGTCAACAGAAGTGCTGTTGATAAAATCGAGTGCCTCTAAAGAGTTATTGAATGTTGCTATAACTTCAAAATCTGTAAAATTGGTAAAATAATTTTGCAGGACTTTGATAGCTAAAGGCTCATCATCAATTAACACGCATTTAATCTTCATTCTGAGTAGGTATTTGTAATCGGATAATGTAGAAATTTAGTTTAGTGGTATGCTTAAGGCTGAAATTGTTTCTATAAATTAATTTTAACCTCTTTTTTGTATTAACTAAACCGATTCCTCGTTTTGGATTGTGAGTTTGTGAAATTACAAAATTATTTAAGATTTCAAAATCGAGCGTTTTATTATCTAAAACTCTGCAATTGATTTTTATTTTTAAATTTTTATTGTTTAAGCCTCCATGTTTAAAGGCATTTTCAACCAATGAAATAAAGATTAGCGGAGGTACAACAACATCTTCGATATTTGATTCAAGGTTTATCGTTACTTCTACATTTTCAAAACGAAGCTTTTCAATTTCTATATAATTCTGGATATAATCGATTTCCTTTATTAGGGGAACAAATTTGGTTCCTTTAACA
The DNA here is from genome assembly GCF_003254545.1 of Flavobacterium tistrianum. GTDB lineage: Bacteria > Bacteroidota > Bacteroidia > Flavobacteriales > Flavobacteriaceae > Flavobacterium > Flavobacterium tistrianum. The sequence goes on along the minus strand of NZ_QJRH01000068.1, from coordinate 33,755 downwards.
TCATATAAAACATACTCCATCAAATTGGAAAGTTTTATGATAACATCTGGAACTTTCTTTGAAGATTCTAGCGATAAAGCATAGAGATTATTTAAGGTATTAAAGAAAAAGTGTGGCTGAATCTGATTTTCAAGGTACTTAAGTTTTATTTTAAACTGGTTTTCTCTTAAAGATCTATTTCTTTCACGCTCTCTTAGCCATGTTAGCGTAAGATAAACCGATGAAGCCATTGCTAGTACATACAACTCTCCAATGCAAACGGCAACTATGTGATTAATTTCAAAAGGATGGTATTCTCTATTGGCCTCAGGCCAGATATTTTCTGATATTATATAATAGGTGAGGGCTGTTTTAGCCAAATAAATCGCAAATAAACTTAATAGAAGTAGAAAAGTGTACATGATGTATCTCTGCTTTAGTACATATTTTGGAACTAGAACAAATAAATTCAAATACACTAAAGGAATAACTAGTGAGAATTCGATTAAGTTGGATTTAAATGAATAAGGATAATCATTAAAGTAAGCGCCCCATCTTAAAAAGTTTAAAGTAAAATATACTCCCCAAAACCAAATATGATTTTGCAGTTTAATATCAAATTTAACTTTTCGTATTTCTTTCAATTGGTTTGGTTGGTTAGATAAATTTAGTTTTTCTTAACAATATTAAAATATTGTGCAACTTTAAACAATTAACTGCAAAAAGCCAATTTTTTTGAATAAAATTTCGCAAAAAAAGGATATTGGTGCTTAATTTTTCTATTAGAACGTTTTCGTAAAGCGTATTATTGAATGATTTATGTCGTTCGTTTAAATTTTGTTGTCGTTGGTTTAATTTATTTTTTTTAACAATGCCTTAAGAATAATTTTACTTCATAACTAACAAAATAAAATAAACATGAAAAAAATTTTCTTAATCTTTATGATTGTTTTTACGGCGCAAGTTTCGCTTGCACAAGTAAAAAGTGTCAAAGGTGTGATTACAGATTCTGAAGGTATGCCATTACCAGGAGCTTCTGTTTTGGTACAAGGAAGTCAAAAAGGAACAACTACCGATTTTGACGGATTGTATACTATTGAAGTTCAAAAAGGACAGACATTAGTTTTTAGTTATGTGGGTCTTGGAACACAAAACATAGTTGTAGGCGATGCTGCTACAATAAATGTAAAAATGGTACAGGCTGCATCAAATGCATTAAATGAAGTAGTAGTAACTTCATTGGGACTTAAAAGATCAAAAAAGACTTTGACTTATGCAGCTCAAGAGGTTAAAGGTGAGGAGGTAACAAGAGTTAAGGATGCCAACTTAATGAACAGTTTATCTGGTAAAGTTGCTGGTCTTATTGTTGGAAAAAGTTCTGCTGGCGCAGGAGGTGCTGCAAAAGTAACAATACGTGGTAACTCATCTGCGACAAATAACCAGCCATTATATGTTATTGACGGGATTCCAATGTTAAACTCTAACTCAGCTCAAGCAAATCAGGTTTTTGGTGATACAGCAGGAGGAAATAGAGATGGTGGAGATGCAATCTCTATGATGAACCCTGATGATATTGAATCGATGACAGTTCTTAAAGGAGCTTCTGCAGCTGCTTTATATGGTTCTCAAGGAGCAAATGGTGTTATCGTAATTACAACTAAAAAAGGAAAAGAAGGAAACGTAACAGCATCTTACAACGCGAGTGTATTTGTAGATAATGTGGTTTCATTACCTAAATTTCAAACTAGTTATGGAGCAGCGCCATCATCTGACAAAACTTGGGGTGATCCTAAAAATTCTCCTGACCACGTAAAAGATTTTTACAATACAGGTCTTACTATGATCAACTCTGTATCTGTAAATGGTGGATCTGATAAAATGTCAACTAGTCTTACTTATGCAAACACTAAAGTTGACGGTGTAATTCCAACAAACGAGTTTAAGAAAAATAACATTGCACTTCGTCAAAGCGTTAAATTATTTAATGATAAAGTAACTATTGATGGCGCGATATCTTATGCGGAGCAAAAAATTATAAATAAACCAACAAACGGATTGTACTTCAACCCATTGACAGGAGTTTATTTGTTCCCAAGAGGAAATGATTTTAACGATTACTATAAAAACTTTGAAGTATTCGATCCAGCAAGAAACTTGATGACTCAAAGATGGCCTTCTCAAACTTCGGATATTATTCAAAATCCAGGTTGGATCTTAAACAGAAATCAATCTATTGATAAAAACCAATCGTTAATTACTTCTGCAGCTATTACATATAAAGCAACTGATTGGTTGAGTATTAAAGCAAGAGGTGGTTATAATAAATTTGATAACATTTTTGATAAAAGAATGTATGCTGGTACAAATGAGACATTGGCACCATCAACAGGTAGATATATTTATTCAGATAGTGAAAGTAATCAATTATATGGTGATTTAATTGCTACTATCAATACAAAATTCAGTGAAGATTTTTCATTCAGTGCTAACCTTGGTACAAGTATCACAAAATCCACAATCAATGATGCTTACTTAAGCGATTCAGGTCAAAAAAATGGACTTGTATATGCAAACTGGTTTAATACAGGAAACTTTGTATCTGCAGAAAGAAATGCTCATACTATTGGAGGTAAAAAAGAAGTTCAATCACTTTTTGCAAGTGCAACTATTGGATACAAAGACATGATTTATCTTGATTTGACTGGAAGAAATGACTGGTCATCAACTTTGGTAAATACAGATAATTTAAGCTTCTTTTATCCTTCAGTAGGTCTATCAGCTGTCTTAAGTCAAATGGTATCTTTACCTGAAGCAATTAGTTATGCAAAAGTTAGAGCTTCATTTGCTCAAGTGGGTAATGATATTTCTCCTTTCTTAACTTCACCAGTAAATACTTTAGTTGGTGGTATTCTTACACCACCATTAGTTGGTCCACAACCAGGAACTTCTTTGAAGCCAGAAATGCAAAATTCTTATGAATTTGGTACAGAGTGGAGATTCTTAAACAACAGAATCGGATTTGATTTTACTTACTACCATAACGAAACTAAAAATCAATTAATCACGTCTCCAGCTCCAATCCCAAATACTACAGGATATACTAACTACGCATTTAATGCAGGAAGTATTGAAAATAAAGGTTTTGAGATTACAGTAACTGCCAAAGCAGTTCAAAATGAGAATTTCTCTTGGGATCTTGGATTGAATTATGCCTCAAATAAAAACAAAGTACTTGATTTAGGTACAGGTGCAAATGGAGAACTTAATACAGTTATCTTGACTAATGGTGATCCAAATAGCTATAGATACGTTATGAAAGAAGGACAGCCATTCGGAACAATTCAAGGGAAAAATATTTTGAGAAATGCGCAAGGTCAAATGTTACTTGCTGGTTCTGGAAATGATGTTCGTGTTCAGAAAACTGACTGGGTAGACATGGGAAGCTCAAACCCTGATTTTATGTTAGGTTTTTCAAACTCTTTCAAATACAAAAAAATATTCTTAAATGTGCTTATCGATGGAAGATTTGGTGGTAATGTAATGAGTATGACAGAAGCAATGCTTGATTCTTATGGTGTATCTAAAGCAAGTGGTGATGCAAGAGCTGCTGGAGGAATTAAAGTAGACGCAATTGATGCTAACGGAGCTCCAGTAACTACAATGTCTGCACAAAATTACTATAGTTCAGTTGGGGATAGAGCTGGTGCTACTGGAGAGTATATGTACAAAGCGACAAATGTTAAATTAGGCGAGCTTTCTCTTGGATATACTTTTGATTTCAGTAAAACTACAATCTTCAAAGCAGTGAATGTTTCTCTTGTTGGTAAAAACTTATTTTTCTTCTACAAAGATGCTCCGTTTGATCCAAACGTAACATTAAGTTCAGGAGAAGGATTGCAAGGTGTTGATATTTTCGGATTGCCTTCAACAAGAAGTATAGGTGTTAATTTGAATTTAACTTTCTAAAATAATTAATAAAAGGACAAAACCTTCTGGTTGTTGTAAGACTCTTGTTTGTTGATTGAATGTAGAAATAATGCAAAATAACAAACAAGTAACCCTTTGAATGGGTTGGCTTATAAATCAATAAAAATGATTTTAATTAACGATAAAAATTCACAGATGAAAAATAAATTATTAATATTAGGTTCAGTTTTAGCTCTTTCGTTAGGTAGCTGTACAGGAGACTTTGAACAAATAAATACCAATGAGAGTGGCTTTAGCAACGAACAATTGGAACAAGATTTTAATCAAGTTAAAGCGCCTCTTAAAACAATGCAGAGAGGAATGTATATCTTGGTTGCTGATGACTGGCAAGGAGATATCCAATTTAACTTAAATGCTGATATCTTTTCAGGATATATGGGAACACCTCACGATTTTGAAGGAAACGCAAATAACTCAACGTATGCGCTTTTGGATGGGTGGAATGGTGCTGAATGGGTTCAGAAGTACCAAAAAGAGATGGTAAATGCCTATAATCTTGAGAAATTAACAAAAGATAAATATCCTCAGTTTTATGCTTGGTCTTTGATCTTAAAAGTTTATGCAATGCATAAAACTACAGATTACTACGGGCCAATCGTTTATTCAGGTTTCGGAAATCCTGATGGAACAACTCCGTACGATTCTCAAAAGGCGGTTTATGATCAATTTTTTGCAGAGTTAAAAACTGCGATTGATATTTTAACTCCAAAAGCGGCAGATGCTTCTGCAACTTTCTTTGCAGCAGGAGACGCAACAGATGGAACTACTGCTGCTGGAAATATTCAGAAATGGGTAAAATTTGCTAACTCTTTAAGATTACGTTTAGCATTGCGTATTTCTAACGTTGATCCTGTAAAAGCAAAAACTGAAGGAGAAGCTGCATTGGCAGGCTTAGGTGTAATTACTTCTAATGCTGATAACATGGCTTATATTGCTGAGCATCCTGTTAAAACATACACTGGCCCTTGGGCAGATATCAATGCAGGTGGTGCAATTACATCTATTATGAATGGTTATAATGATCCAAGAAGAGATGTATTCTTCCATAAAGCTACTGGAGGTGTTTATCAAGGTATTAGAATGGGAACTTTAGTTGATGCTAATTATAGAACAGCAAAAGCTGATTTATTCTCTAAAGTTGGACCAATCGTAGAAAACAACTTGATTCCTTGGTTTAATGCATCTGAATCTTATTTCTTAAAAGCTGAAGCAGCATTAAAAGGTTGGAATGTTGGTGGATCTGCTCAGTCACTTTATGAAGCAGGAATTGCAGTTTCATTTGCTCAGTTAGCAGCAGGTGATGCGTCTGCTTACATTAATGACGATACTTCAATGCCAGCAAACTTTACTGACCCATTAAATGCAGCGAATAATATTGCAGCACAAAATTTAGTAACAGTTAAATGGTCAGAATCGGCTTCTAATGAAGTTAAACTACAAAAAATTATTACTCAAAAATGGATTGCTGGTTTCCCTGACGGACAAGAAGCTTGGGCTGAGACAAGAAGAACTGGATATCCAAAATTATTCTTGCCAGTAAATAACTTCTCTGGAGGAAAAATTCCTAATGGAACTTTTGTAAGAAGATTGAATTTCTATGTAAATGAGAAAACTTCGAATCCAACAGGTTATGCGCAAGGGGTTCAGCTTTTAGGAGGTCCTGATACTGGAGCAACAAGACTTTGGTGGGATACTGGAGTAAATAAATTCTAGAAAAAAAATGGAATATTAAGTTTGGTTAGTGGTATGGTATAGATGGTGAAAGCTGTCTATACCATTCTTAAAACCAAAATGGTAAATACTACAAAAAAGAAAAAAATGAAAAGTGCTTTAGAAATAAAACCTGATATTAGTTACAAAAGCGCTGGAAAATTTGAAGAAACTCGTTTTGAGAAAATTCACATCGAAATCTTCAAAAATTCTATTGAAGCTTCTGTAATTGTAGCGCAGGAAATTGCGCAGCTAATTAGATCTAAGCAAGAAAAAAATAAACCTTGCGTTTTAGGTCTGGCAACAGGTTCTTCTCCTATAAAAGTTTATGAGGAATTAGTGAGAATGCACAGAGAAGAAGGACTAAGTTTTAGCAATGTAATCACCTTTAATCTGGATGAATATTATCCAATGACTAAGGAGAACAATCAGAGCTATCATTATTTCATGCATGAGCATCTTTTTAATCATATTGATATCAAACCCGAAAATATTAATATTCCTGATGGTACAGTGGCAATTGATGAAATCAATCAATACTGCATCGATTATGAAATGAATATTAAAAATGCAGGAGGTCTTGATTTTCAATTACTTGGAATTGGCCGAACAGGACACGTTGGATTTAACGAGCCAGGTTCGCATATCAATTCAGGAACAAGAATTATTACTTTAGATCATATCACAAGAGTAGATGCTTCTTCTGCTTTTAATGGTATTGATAATGTGCCGAAACGTGCCATTACAATGGGAGTTTCGACTATTTTGAGATCAAAACGTATTGTTTTGATGGCTTGGGGACAAAACAAAGCAGACATTATCAAGAGAACAGTTCAAGGCGATATTAGTTCAGAAGTTCCAGCAACATTTTTACAGAATCATCCAAATGCAACTTTTGTTTTAGATCAATCTGCGGCTTCAGAATTAACCCGTTTCAAAACACCTTGGTTAGTTGGCGAATGTCTTTGGACACCTGAATTAAAAAGTAAAGCAATTGTTTGGCTTTGTCAAAAAACAAAACAATCTATTCTAAAATTGACAGACCGAGATTATAATAATAACGGAATGTCTGATCTTTTGGCCCAGGAAGGTTCTGCTTATGATATGAACATTAATATGTTTAATATTTTACAGCACACCATTACAGGATGGCCAGGAGGAAAACCAAACACAGATGATTCATTTCGTCCAGAAAGGGCAAATCCCGCAAAAAAGAGAGTTATTCTTTTTAGTCCGCACCCTGACGATGATGTGATTTCTATGGGAGGAACATTTTCAAAGTTAATCAAACAAGGACACGATGTTCATGTAGTGTACCAGACTTCAGGAAATATCGCAGTTTCAGATGATGAAGCCTTAAAATTTGCAGAAGTAGCCAGTGATTTTATTGGAGAAGGTCAAGCAGATATCAATTTCAAATCGGTTATCGAATTTTTGAATAACAAATCTGAAAATCAGATCGATTCTTTGGAAGTTCGAAAATTGAAAGGACTTATCAGAAGAAGAGAATCTTACGGAGCAACAAGATATATCGGATTGAAAGATGAAAATACACACTTTTTAGATCTGCCTTTTTATGAAACAGGACAAGTTAAAAAGAATCCGTTAGGGCCAGAAGATATTGCTATTGTAAAAGATATCATTGCAAGAATAAAACCACATCAGGTTTTTGCTGCTGGAGATCTTGCAGATCCGCACGGAACTCATGAAGTTTGTCTTAATGCCATTTTTGCAGCATTAAAAGAACTTAAACCAGAACCGTACATGGATGATTGTTGGTTGTGGCTTTATAGAGGCGCTTGGCACGAGTGGGATATTCATGAAATAGATATGGCAGTTCCGTTAAGCCCATCAGAGGTTTTATTGAAACGTCATGCCATTTTGCATCACCAATCTCAAAAAGATAGAGTGATGTTCCAAGGAAATGATTCTCGTGAATTCTGGGTTAGGGCAGAAGATCGAAATAAAAACACAGCCATATTATATGATGAGTTAGGTTTGGCTGAGTATGAAGCGATTGAAGCCTTTAAACGTTTTGACTACTAAAAAAATTCCCGATTTATTTTCAAAATGAATCAAATAGCAAAATTCAGAATGATCTCATAGCAAAAGTGAGGTAAAAGCTGAAGTCACTCTGAGTTTTGTTTTTTTATAAATCAGGATACTTATAATTATCCGACTCTCCAAAAAAAAAGAAAAATGAAATATTTATTTGTACTATTATTTGCAGGTATATCGGCAGGAGCTCAAGTTCAGAAAGAGCAACTGAATCTTATGCCTTGGCCTCAGAATGTTGTTATTAATGAAGGTAATTTTAATTTAAGCAAAAACTTTAAAGTTAACATTACAGGAAATCCAAATCCAAGAATTTTTGGAGGAGTAACTCGTTTTTTACGCCGTTTAGATGGTAGAACAGGTATATTTTTCGAACAAGGTTTTATTCAAAAATTAAATGAAGTTCCAAATGCAGAATTACAGATTAACTGCACCAAAAGTGGTAAAATTGGTTTGTATGAAGACGAAAGTTATCATTTAGATATTACATCTAATAAAATCACTCTAAATGCTTCAAGCGATTTAGGAGCATTGCATGGTTTGGAGACATTGCTTCAAATGCTTCAGAATAATTCAAGAACATTTTACTTTCCAGTTTCAAAAATTGCAGATTTTCCAAGATTTACATGGAGAGGCTTAATGATGGATGTTTCAAGACATTTTCAGCCAATTGATGTAGTTAAAAGAAATATTGATGCATTAGCCGCCATGAAAATGAATGTTTTCCATTGGCATTTGGTTGACGATCAGGGTTGGAGAATTGAAATGAAAAAACATCCAAGGTTTACACAAGTAGCTTCGGATGGAATGTATTACACACAAGAGGAAATTAAAAATATCGTAAAATATGCCGATGAGCGCGGTATTTTAATAGTTCCAGAAATAGATGTTCCAGGTCACGGATCTGCAATCTTAACAGCTTATCCAGAAATTGGAAGCAAAGTGATTACGCTGACAGGAGGAACATCCGAAAAAAATATTCAAGGTACAGCAATTGCTACCTATGGAATTGAAAGAAATGCTGGAATTTTTTCTCCAACATTAGATCCTTCAAATCCTAAAACATACCAATTATTAAGTGAAGTTTTTGATGAGGTTTGTCCATTATTTCCAGGTGCCTATTTCCATATTGGTGGAGATGAAAACGAAGGAAAAGACTGGGATGAAAATCCTAAAATTCAAGAATTCATGAAGAAACATAATTTAAAAAACAACCACGAATTACAAACGTATTTCACAATGCAATTGGCGCCAATGTTGAAGAAACACGGAAAACAATTAATGGGTTGGGAAGAAATTTTGACTAAAGATTTATCTAAAGAAGCCATTGTACATTCTTGGAGAGGTCCAAACGAAGGAATGCCAGCAGGGCAATCTCTTGTAGATGCCGTTAAAAAAGGATATAAAACAGTTCTGTCTAATGGATACTATATCGATTTGATGTATCCAATTGCAAGTCATTACCTAAATGACCCAATGCCAAAAGGTGCTAATTTAACTAGTGACGAAAAAGCAAGGATCCTAGGTGGAGAAGCTACAATGTGGTCAGAATTGGCTACACCAACAACTATAGATTCTAGAATCTGGCCAAGAACAGCGGCAATTGCAGAAAGATTGTGGTCGGCAGAAGATGTAGTGGATGTTGAGAATATGCGCAAACGATTAGAAAATATTTCTTTTAGATTGGAAGAATTGGGTATTACACATATTCGTAATAAAGATGTGATTTTAAGAAATATTGCAAACAATCAAGATATCAAATTATTAGAAGAGTTTTCAAATGTAAGCGAACCATTAAAAGGATATACTCGTAATAAAGGAGGAACAGAATATCAAATGTATTCTCCATTTACCTTATTTGCAGATGCATGTGGTCCAGATGCGAAAGATTCTCTAGCATTTGATGCAGCGGTAAATCAATATTTGACAAATAAATCAGCAGACAATAAAGCCAAAGTAACTGCATTTTTTACCAAGTGGATTGCAGTTCATAAAGGGTTAACAGAATTAAGCAATAATGCGCCACTAGTACAGCCAATATTACCATTGTCTAAAAAACTGAATGATGCTTCTCAGGAACTGTTATTGGTTTTAGACAATAAATCAACTTTAGCACCGGCAGATCTTAAAAAATTGATTGAACAATGCAATACAAAAGATCATGCAGATGTAGAACTGTCTGTTTATGAGAGTTTAAAGAAATTAATTTAGAGTTGGATTTGAATTAGTATTTAGTACGTTTTTGAGTTACTAATGTTTTTTTAGAGTGTTGATTATCTCTGCCATGATTATGGCAGAGGTAATTACGATTAAAATTTTGAATTCTGTTTTTTTTAGACCGAGACAACAATTAAGTAATAAATTATAACAAACTAAAAATAACCAATAACGGAGTATTAACCTTTTAAAAACCAAATAGAGAGAATAAAACAAAACATGACAAAAAAGAGTATAGATTGATGAGTAGTCCCAAATTTATCATTTGTATTTAACATTAATTTTTTAAAAATTATAAATAAATATCAATCACTACTATTGGCTAATGATTATGTAAAAATCGGTAATAGTAATATTTATCTATAGAATTTAATTTGAGTTTATTTCCAATCGACAGCAGCCTTCCAACCTGCAGTTGAGCGAAACCCAGAAGCTTAGAGCTGCTGTGGCCCAATTACTTATTTTCTATTAACTAATATTTATTAATTATGAAACATTATTACAGATTGCTCTTTTTGTTACTGTTTCCCTTACTTGCGTTGGCACAACCAGCCCACGGAAAAAAAGTAGTAGGGTATTATGCTCAATGGTCTATCTATGCCCGGGATTTTAATGTTCCGAAGATTGATGGAAGTAAATTGACGCATTTAAATTATTCTTTTTATGGGACTACTTATGATCCTGCCCATCCAGAGAATACAAAATTAAAATGTTTAGACACTTATGCTGATTTTGAGCATATGGAAGGCGGTATTCCGTGGGATGCGCCAGTAAAAGGTAACTTTTATGATTTAATGAAATTGAAAGAAAAGTATCCGCATTTAAAAATTTTAATCTCTGTGGGAGGCTGGACAAAAGGTCAAGATCTTTCTCCAATTGCTGCAAGCCCTGTAGCAAGAGCAGCTTTAGCGGCAGATATGGCAAACTTCATTACTACATATCCGTTTATTGATGGTTTCGACATCGACTGGGAATATCCTCTTTCGGGTGGGACTGACGGTACAGAAATAGTAAATGGTGCGCCTGTTCCTCCACAAAAATATAGCCCAGACGATAATAAAAATTTAGTGCTTTTATTGAAAGCAATGCGTCAGGCAATGCCAAATAAACTGGTTACGATTGCTGCTGGAAACAATGTTAGAAATGTTGCTAAACAGTATTTAGGACCAAACAACAGAGCACAATACGGAATGACAGAAGACATTTCTACTTATTGTGATTACATTACTTATTTCGGATATGATTTTGGCGGTAACTGGTACGATAAAACTTGTTACAACGCACCTTTATATGCAAGCGGAAACCCTAATGACCCGTTGTATGGCGCAACGCAATCAGAATCATTAGATGAATTAACTAATCAATATTTAAATGTAATTGGTTTTCCTGCGAATAAATTAATTATGGGATTGCCTTTTTACGGAAAGAAATTCGATAACGTTGCTGCAAATTCAACAAACGGATTATTTGTTTCAGCACCAAGATATGTAGTTCCTGGATGTACAAATCCGCAAAATCCAACAGGAACATGGGATGGTTCTGGAGCTTGTGAAAAATCTGGAAGTATCGAAATCTGCGATTTAGTCGGAAATCCAGTTACCAATTCACATGCTTATCTTGATCCAAACACGATGATGGTAACACCATCTGCAGCTTCGGCAGGATGGGTTCGTTATTTTGATAATACTACTAAAGTCCCTTACTTATATAATGCTACGACAAAAGGATTTATCTCTTATGAAGATAAACAGTCAATGGACTTAAAAGTGCAGTATATAAAATCGAAAAATTTAGCTGGAGGTATGATTTGGGAATTATCTCAGGACACAAGAGGTGCAATTCCAAATTCATTATTAAACCAAGTGGATACTTCATTTGGAAGCGTTGTTCCTGGAACTGTAAGCATTTCTGGTTCTGTAAAAAATGGAGCAACTTTAGTTACCAACGTTACAGTTGAATTGCGAAATGCAAGCAATGCAGTAATTCAAACAGTAGTTTCTGCAACAGGAAATTTCACATTCAACAATTTAACTTCTGGGCAAAACTATTCGCTTACAGCAGTAAAAGCTAGTTATACATTTGTTCCTGTAAGTTTAAACAATGTTACAGTAAATCAGACAGGTGTTACAATCAACGGATCTCAGCCAACTTACACTGTAAGCGGAACAGTTCTAGACGGAACAACAGGAGTTTCTGGGGTAACAGTTTCTGCAGTTTCTGGGACTACAACATTAACAGGAGTTTCAAATGCAAGTGGAGCTTATAGCGTTGCAGGTTTAACAGCTGGTTTAAACTTTACAGTTACAGCTGCAAAATCTGGATTCTCTTATACTCCAGCTTCAACAGTTTACAATGCAATTGATGCCAACAAAACGCTTAATTTTACTCAAGGAGCAGCAGTTGTAACCTACACAGTAAGCGGAACAGTTCTTAACGGAACAATTCCAGTTTCTGGTGTAACAGTGACAGCATCTTCTACAGCTGGAAATGTTTCTGCAACAACTAATTCAAGTGGAGCTTATTCATTGACTTTAGCTTCAGGAGGAAATTATACGGTAACAGCAGCTTTAACTGGTCAGACATTTACACCAGCATCTACAGTTTATTCTAATTTGAATGCGAATAAAACATTGAATTTTACTCAAGACGTTGCAACAACTACAAGTAAAATTAGCGGAACGGTTAAAAACGGAACTATTCCTGTTGCGGGTGCAAAAGTAGAAATCGTTTTGCCATGGACAGATAATGCACATCCGTGGAAAAGTGTTCTGGCAACAACAGATGCACAAGGAAAATACAGTTTTGATAATTCTGTTACAGACGGTTATACAACCATTACAAGTTTAAAATTAAATACTTGGTCAAACGGAGAAGTAAATTATTACCCAAATAATTTGGCAAACTTTCCTGTTCCATCAACTCCAACGGTTTACAACTTTAATACAAGTTCAACTGCGAGAGTAGCATTAGCTGCAGCTGCAAATTTAATCAGCGGAACGGTGAAAAATGGTTCAACGCCTGTAGTAAATGCTAAAGTAGAAATCGTTTTACCATGGACAGACAACACACACAACTGGAAAAGCGTTCTGGCAACAACAGATGCATCAGGAAATTATGCTTTTGATGATTCGGTTGTAGCAGGTTATACACAAATTTTAAGCTTGAAATTAAACTCTTGGCAAAATGGAGAGGTAGCTTATTACCCAAATAATTTGGCAAACTTTGCTGTTCCTACAACGCCAACAGTTTATAATTTTAATACACAAACGACAGTTGTGACTAAGCCCGTAGTTGCTATTACAGCACCAACAGCTTCGGCTATAGCTATAAATTTAGGATCATCAATTAATTTTGTTGCAAGTGTTGGATTAAGCGCTGCTGATGCTACTACAATTTCATCTGTTGTATTTAGTTTAGACGGACAAACTATAAGTGCTACCAATTCTTCGGGAACTTATACTTCGGTTTGGACGCCGGTAGCAAATCAGTTTGGAGTTTCTCATACGTTAACCGTTACTGCTACTGCATCAAACGGACAAACAGATGCAAAAACTTACAGCTTTACATTAAATTGTTCAGGTGCAAATTGTCCAAATACATTACCTGTAATTACTTGGAATTCACCATCAAATACTACAATATACCAAAGCTCTTTCCAAGCTGTGCCAATTTCAGTTACAGCTGTTGATAGCGACGGAACGGTTTCTGGTGTTACGATTACCATAAACGGCGGTACATTTAATATGATAGCAGGTACAAATAATACTTATACGTACAATTTTACGCCAACTGCTTATCAGGATTATCCAATTGTAATCAAAGCAACAGATAATAAAGCTGCTGTGACTACTTTAAACAATACTATTAAAATTGCTACAATAAGTGGTAATAGATTTATTCCGCTTCCATCTAAAATTATTTTAGGATATGCGCATTCTTGGGAAAACACTTCAGCTCCATTCTTATATTTTTCTCAAATAAAGGGAAGTAAGTTTAATGTTGTGGATTATTCTTTCGTAGAAACCGTTAATCGTGATGGTTATACGCCAATCCTAACTACAAATGACGCTAGATATTTGACTAATGGTGTTTTCGATAAGCAATTATTGAAAAATGATATCAAAACTTTAAGAGACAGTGGTGTTCCTGTTATTGTTTCTATTGGAGGTCAAAACGGTCATGTTGTTTTAGAAAATGTAACTCAGAAAAATATTTTTGTTAATGGTTTAAAAGCAATTATCGACGAATATCAATTCGATGGAGTTGATATTGATTTTGAAGGTGGATCTATGAATTTTAGCGCAGGAGGTTTAAGAGATATTTCTTATGCGGGTATTTCTGCTTATCCAAGATTGAAAAACGTAGTAGATGCTTTCAAAGAATTAAAAGCGTACTATGGACCTGGATTCTTGTTAACTGCAGCTCCAGAAACGCAATATGTGCAAGGAGGTTATACTACTTACACGGATACTTTCGGTTCGTTCTTGCCAATCATTCAAAACTTGCGTAACGAATTGGATTTGTTAGCGGTACAATTGTATAACACAGGAGGAGAAAACGGATTAGACGGTCAATATTATGGTACGGCTAAGAAAGCAAACATGGTTACAGCGTTGACGGATATGATCATAAAAGGATATAACATTGCTTCAACAGGAATGCATTTTGATGGTTTGCCAGCTTCGAAAGTTCTTATTGCACTGCCAGCGTGTCCGAGTGCGGCAGGTAGCGGTTATCTGACTCCAACCGAAGGAATCAATGCAATGGACTATTTAAGAAATGGAACCAATTTCACAGGAAGAACATATACTATGCAGCCAGGCGGACCATATCCTTCTTTAAGAGGTTTAATGACTTGGTCTGTAAACTGGGATGCCTCTTCTTGTGGTAATTCATCTGAATTGTCTAAAGCGTATGCGGCTTATTTTGCATCTCAAGGTACAGCAAAAACATTGGCTGTAAACGATATTACGCCTGAGAGTAATGCAACTGTTGCCTATTTTAGAAACAATACCTTATCTGTTGCTAATGACACAGGAGATATTGCTCAAGTTGATGTATTCAATACGATTGGGCAGAATGTTACAAGCCATAGAAATATTCAAAACAATAAAGAAGTATTGCTTAATAGTCCAAGTTTTGCTAGCAAACAAATTTTTGTTGTGATAGTAACAGATAAATCTGGACACAAAAAGTCATTGAAAGTAATGAACTTTTTAAACTAAAATAAAATGATTGAAAATTTAGAAATAAGAAAGTTGGGACGGTTAAAATTGAGTTTGGTTATTTATTTTTTAGCCTAATTTTTATTTCTTAAATGCTGTGAATTGAGGTAATTTGTTATTTGGTTTTTGCCTCATGTAGCGCATTATAAACCTGGCAATTTTTGTTGCCAGGTTTTTTTATGACTAAAACATTTTTTTATACCTCCAAATAAGGATCTAAAACTTCTGCAAGTTGATTAAGCCAATAAAAATTATCATCGACATTCTTTATTCCCGATTCTATCGTTTCGCATTTTCTCATAACTGATAACGAAAGTACATTATTTACTTCTCGTATCATTTTTGCCATTTCTTTACAATCAATTTTATCTGTAAAGAAATCGTTTAATCTTGTTTCAACTTCGGTTGAAAATTTATCTGTAATCATAATCTTATAATTTTTGTAAATATATTGAAATTTGACACAAATTTGTGTCAAATTAAAAAATAATTGTTATGACTTTTGAAATATGAATATTTCAGAAGAAGCTTTTATTATAAATCTTGGAGTTCACATCAGACAATTGCGTGAAAAAAAGGGCTTATCTCAACAGGATTTGGCTGATGATTGTGGTATTCCGAGAAATCAGATTGGCAGAATTGAAAGAGCCAAAATAAATACAGGTATAAAAACTCTTATTAGAATTGCAAATGCTTTAGATATTGAACTTGCTGAATTACTTCGTTCTCAAGTAAAATAATCAAAAAAAAATCTCCTCAATCTGCAAAATCTGCGAGAAACCTTTCGCGAACTTTGCGTAAACCTTTGCGTCTTTGCGGTTAAAAAACTTTCACTATTTTTGAAATCAAATACAATTGTTTCAGAATCCATGCAGAAATTTATCACTTTAATTACATTTCTTTTCATTTTCACAATAAGTTCAGCTCAAACTAAATTTGGAAATCCAGAAGTTGATCCTATTCAAATTCAAAAAACATATACAGATTGGTCTGCTTATCAAAGTAAAAAAATCATGCTTTCTAGAGATTTTACAGCTTTGGATGCTGCTTCGAAAGAGATCTCAAAAGAAGTTTTTCTAGATAAATTAGCAAACGAAAACTACATTCCAATAAGATTAAAATCTGAAGCGAATATTTATGTTTATAAACTTTTCAAAATTCAGCCAAAAACCGATACAAGTATAAAAGCGACAATTAACCAAATCAGTTTTGATGCTTATAAAAACTATAAAATGGAAGGAACCGCTTTTCCACAATTCTCCTTTAAAGATTTAAACGGAAATCTGGTAACCAACGAATCCATGAAAGGAAAAATCATTGTGATTAAGTGCTGGTACATTCACTGCACACCATGCATTAGAGAATTTCCGCAAGTCAACAAATTAGTCGAAGAATACAAAGACCGAAACGATATTGTCTTTATGAGTTTAGCCGAAGATTCAGCAGAACAATTAAAAACATTTTTGGCTAGAAAACCACTTTCGTATTCTGTAATTCCCGATATGAAAATCTATATGAATGAATCGTTGCAATTGAATTCATTCCCAACACATTTTATTATAAACAAAAAAGGAATGATTGCGAAAGTGCTTCCAAATTTTGAGAGTTTGGAAGTGGCTTTAGCGAAAGAAAGTAAGCTATAATTGAATCTCGCAAAGTCGTGAAGGCGCAAAGTTTTTTAAGCAAAGTAACCGCATTTTTGTCATTTCGACGAAGGAGAAATCTCCGCAAGTAGCTCCGCAACAATAAGCCAATCTTTGTAGAGTTTCTCGCGGAGATTTCTCCTTCGTCGAAATGACAAGATTGTGTAATAACACTTCATGATTGCATTTGTAATACTTTGGATGAAACAAAACTTTGCGTCTTCGCGACTTTGCGAGAAAATATTCACGCAAAGAAAAAAACCTTAGCACCTTAGCATCTTTGCAACTTAGAACCTTTTTCCGTACTTTTGCACCAAATTAATTAAAAAGACATTCATGTTAACAGTCAATAATTTATCAGTTCAGTTTGGTAAAAGAGTTTTATTTGATGAAGTAAATACAACTTTCACTCATGGAAATATTTACGGAGTTATCGGAGCAAATGGTGCAGGAAAATCTACTTTCTTAAAAGTAATTTCGGGTGATATCGACCCAACTTCTGGACATATTCATTTGGAGCCAGGAAAACGTATGTCGGTTTTAAACCAGAACCACAACATGTTCGACGAACACACTGTTTTGGAAACCGTTTTAATGGGAAATAAAGTTCTATACGCTGTTAAAAAAGAAATGGATGAGCTTTATTTAGATTATAATGATGCTAATGCAGACAGAATAGGGGAGTTACAAGTTCAGTTTGAAGAAATGAACGGATGGAACGCCGATTCTGATGCAGCTGCGATGTTATCTAACTTAGGAATCACAGAAGCAGATCATTATACTTTAATGGCAGATATGGAAGGAAAAATGAAAGTACGTGTGCTTTTGGCGCAGGCACTTTTCGGAAATCCTGACTTGCTAATTATGGATGAGCCTACCAACGATTTGGATTTCGAGACAATCGCTTGGTTGGAAAACTTCTTGGCAAATTACGAAAACACTGTAATTGTAGTATCTCACGACCGTCACTTTTTGGATGCGGTTTGTACACATATTTCTGATATTGATTTCGGAAAAATCAATCACTACTCAGGAAACTATACGTTTTGGTACGAGTCTAGCCAATTAGCGGCAAAACAGCGTGCACAGCAAAACAAAAAAGCAGAAGAGAAGAAACAAGAACTTGAAGAATTTATTCGTCGTTTTAGTGCAAACGTGGCGAAATCGAAACAAGCAACTTCTCGTAAAAAAATGATTTCGAAATTGAACATTGCCGAAATCAAACCATCTAGCCGTCGTTATCCTGCGATTATTTTTGATCAAGATCGTGAAGCTGGAGATCAGATTTTGAATGTACAAAACTTATCTGCTTCTGTAGATGGTGAAGTTTTGTTTAAAGATGTTGATTTGAATATGGCAAAAGGCGATAAAATCGTTCTTTTCTCTAAAGATTCACGTGCAACAACTGCTTTCTACGAAATCTTAAACGGTGAACAAAAAGCAGATTCTGGAACTTTCGATTGGGGAATTACAACCAACCAAGCGTATTTGCCAGCTGAAAACCATAAATATTTCGAAAACGATTTGACTTTAGTAGACTGGCTACGCCAATATGCTAAAACAGAAGAAGAGCGTGATGAGGTATTCATTAGAGGTTTCTTAGGAAAAATGATTTTCTCTGGTGAAGAAGCTTTAAAAACGTCTAGAGTTTTATCTGGAGGAGAAAAAGTGCGTTGTATGCTTTCTAGAATGATGATGGAGCGTGCTAACGTTTTAATGCTAGATGAGCCAACAAACCACTTAGATTTGGAGTCTATTACAGCTTTCAATAACTCATTGAAAAACTTTAAAGGTTCTGTAATCTTCACAACGCATGACCACGAGTTCGCGCAAACTGTTGGTAACAGAATCGTAGAATTGACACCAAACGGAGTAATTGACCGTTACATGACATTTGATGAATATCTTGATGATGATAAAATTCAAGAACAAAGAAAGAAGATGTACAATCTTTAATCTTTTATAAATTACAATATTTAAAATCCCAAATTCCAATTTTTGTGAATTTGGGATTTTCTATTTTATACCTTTCACGCATAGTTTGTCATTTCGAGCGTAGGGAGAAATCTTCGCAAGTAGCTCGACAAAGATTTGACTTTGTTTTAAATGATAAAAAAATCCCAAACTCCAAGTTTTAAATTGGAATTTGGGATTTTTATTTGTTTATTTTACCACTATTTGCTTCCGAACATTTTTGCAAAAATCCAGATAATAATCGCAATTATAAAAATTACGATAAAGATCCCGAATCCCATTCCGGCTTTAAAAATGTCTCCAATAACTTCGCAGCTTGTAAATGAAAACAGTATTACAAATACCATTAACAATCTTAGTATTTTATTTTGCATGACTTCTGGTGTTTTAAATTGATACTTAAAATTACTTCACGAATCATGAAAATGTGTTATAGAATTTTTTGGAAATGTTTTAGGATTTGGATTCGTTTCTATTTACTTTCCTGGTGACGAAATAATTTGAGAATTAATTGAAGCTGATTCATTATTTTTTTGTTTGTCAGAAGATTTAAATGAAAAGACCAAATATGATATTAACCATAAAGCAATAATAAAGAACCTATAGATTTTTTTTCCAGAATAGACTTCTGCTGCAAAAAGTTCATGCAAAATCATTACAATTATAAGAACTATAACTAAGAATATTTCAATTTTTCCATAGTACGTAAATAAATTAAATAGACATACAATGAATAAAGGTTGAATTGCTTGTTCAATTAAATAATTAAAAAGGTTAATTCTTTTATACTGGATTGTATCATCTAAATAAGCATCAATATCTCCATATCTTTCAGAGTTTTCAGCAAGTAACTCTTTTTTTTTGTTTATTCTTAAAAGCTCTCTTTTAGAAAAGGTAATGATAGATGGAAGAATAACAGAAAATATGCCTCCTAAGAATAAAAAGAGAATTTCTTCATTATAATATAACATATTAATAGCGGTTTTTTATCCAATTGGTTAAACGTTGATCGCGTTCAAATAAAATACGTTTCCATAACTCGTGAGTTTTTTCTCCTTTTTCATCACCGACGGTTTTAAATTCTTCTTTTCCTATTCCAGGTTTTGTTAATGGGATATAATAAGAGTTGTAATTTTGCCCTTGGCTTGTAATCGTGATTTTGGCTAGAAGATTTAAATCAATTAATCTATTTATAAAATGATGATATTTTTTATCGTCGTATTTTTTGTCAATGAAATAAATATCTTTCTGAGGTTCTATTTTATTGGTTAAATCAACTAAAAATTGGTTATAAATTAGACTCTCTATGCGTTGATCATAAGGACTTTTAAATAATAAATCTAGCCATCCATAAATTAGAAAAACCGATTTTATTAATTCAATTTCTATTACGCCATTAAATGGGATCAATTTAAATGATTCTGATTCAATAATATATTTTGAAACAGTTGGAATTATTTCATTCTCTCTTTTGCCTTTAATCTCATTACCTAAAATATATAAATCTTTAGAAGAAGTTAAGTGGAATGTTTTGTTATCTAGACAAAAAATCACTTTGTTTTTTTCTTCTAGCAAATCGAGATCACCACTTAATCTTAGATTAATGGTTTTAACCTCCTTTGTAAAAAAGTAGCTTTTACGATTTGCTATGATATCTATTATAACCATTAGTTATTTTATTAAAAACCGAAGATAAGATAAGATTTTTAAAATGCAAAACAGAATTAACTGCTCAGTTGCTAGTTTGTAAAACTTGTAAAAATATTTCCGACCCCAACACCCCAACAAATAAAATCAGATTCCGTATATTTGCGCAACCAAACATTACAATCACTTATGAGTCAAAAAGTATTACTTAATTCGAAAGAAGTTACTATCATACTCCATCGTTTGGCTTGTCAGTTAATCGAAAAACATCTTGATTTCTCTGAAACTATTTTAGTTGGAATTCAGCCAAGAGGTGTTTTTTTAGCTGAACGTTTAAAACAAATATTAGAAAACGAATACAAGGTTCCTGAAATTTCTTTAGGATATCTTGACATCACTTTTTTTAGAGATGATTTCCGTCGTACTGATAAACCGCTTGAAGCCAATAAGACACAAATCAATTTTATAGTCGAAGACAAAAAAGTCATTTTTATCGATGATGTTTTGTTTACAGGAAGAAGCATTCGTTCTGCCTTAACCGCCATTCAATCTTTTGGAAGACCTTCAGAGATTGAATTATTGGTTTTAATTGACAGACGTTTCAGCCGTCATTTACCAATTCAACCCGATTATAGAGGTCGTCAGGTAGATGCTATTAATGGTGAAAAAGTAATTGTAAGCTGGAAAGAAAATGATGGTGAAGATGTTGTTCACTTAGTGACAAATTAAATTTGGTTAATCGTTTAATCGGTTAATTGTTTAATCGATTTATTTCGATTACTAAATTAAAAATTATAAAATAGGTTAACCGTTAAATCGTTTAGCTCTTTAATCGCAAAGCAAACGATTAAACGATTCAACAAATAAACAATTAAACAAAAAAGATGAAAGAATTAAGCGTAGATCATTTATTAGGAATCAAATATATCAACGAGAATGATATTAACCTGATTTTTGAAACGGCAGATCATTTTAAAGAAGTCATTAATAGACCGATTAAAAAAGTTCCTTCATTACGAGATATTACCATTGCCAATATTTTCTTCGAAAACAGTACCAGAACCAAACTCTCTTTTGAATTAGCGCAGAAACGTTTATCTGCTGATGTGATTAGTTTTTCTGCAGCTCAGTCATCGGTTAAAAAAGGAGAGACCTTGATTGATACTGTAAACAATATCCTTTCGATGAAAGTGGATATGGTTGTAATGCGCCACTCTAATCCCGGAGCGGCTTATTTTTTATCTAAAAATGTCAAAGCAAGTATTGTAAACGCTGGAGACGGAGCGCACGAACATCCAACTCAGGCTTTATTAGACAGTTATTCTATCAGAGAAAAATTGGGTGATGTTGCTGGTAAAAAAGTAGTTATTGTAGGCGATATTCTGCATTCGAGAGTTGCCTTGTCTAACATATATGCTTTGCAGATGCAAGGCGCTGAAGTAAAAGTTTGCGGACCAAAAACATTGATTCCGAGATATATTGAATCGCTTGGTGTTACGGTTGAACCGAATTTAAGAAAAG
Source organism: Flavobacterium tistrianum (assembly GCF_003254545.1). Lineage (GTDB taxonomy): Bacteria > Bacteroidota > Bacteroidia > Flavobacteriales > Flavobacteriaceae > Flavobacterium > Flavobacterium tistrianum. The sequence goes on along the minus strand of NZ_QJRH01000068.1, from coordinate 11,797 downwards.
CTTTAGAATGGTGCGACGTAGCGAATATGCTTCGTGTACAAAACGAACGTATGGATGTGAATTTCTTTCCATCAACACGTGAGTACGCACAGCAATACGGAGTAGATAAACCGCTTTTGGATTCGCTTGGAAAAGAAATCGTAATCATGCACCCAGGACCAATCAACAGAGGAGTAGAGATTACTTCTGAAGTGGCTGATTCTGATCATTCGGTAATCTTGAATCAGGTTGAGAATGGTGTAGCGATTAGAATGGCGGTTATTTATCTGTTGGCTTCTAAGATTCAGCAATAATTTTGTTTCTGGTTTAAAATTTAACCGCAAAGTTCGCAAAGAGCTACGCGAGGTTCGCAAAGCTTTGTTTTTTATTGTGTACTTTGCGAAAAAACCTTGCGAACTTTGCGGTTAAGCTCACAAAGTTTGGCAACATAAATTTGAAACGTGAAACAACAAAAAAACTTAGTAAATTAGCCTAAACAAATATAAGCCCCTCAAAAATATAAAATGAAAGTAGATCAAAAAGGACATACTGTTACGATTAAAGATACGCAAGGAGATGTAAATGCTTTCTTGGAAAAAGTAACGCAACAATTTAAAACCTTTGAAAAACAAAATATTATAATCGATTTATCATCAGATTCTAATATTTCAGAAAATGATTTAAAAGCTTTTTTACCGCTTTCTAAAGTTCAGAAAAAAGCAAAAAAATCGTTTGTAATTGTAGCAACTGACCTTGATTTTAATGCTATTTCGGATAAATTGGTTGTAGTGCCTTCTCTTCTAGAAGCTCACGATATTATCGAAATGGAAGAAATCGAAAGAGACCTAGGATTTTAGATTTTAGAGTTCTGATTTTAGAATTTAGATTTTTTTAATACTAAATCTAAAATAGTTTGTCAATTTAAAATCTACAATCTGCAATCTAAAATCAAAAATGAAATTAACTATACTTGGCTGTTATGCCGCAACTCCCAGAACGCTTACTAATCCGACTTCGCAGGTTTTAGACATTAAAAACAGATTATTTTTAATTGACTGTGGCGAAGGAACTCAAGTGCAGCTTCGAAAAAACAAGATTAAATTCTCTAAAATTAATCACATTTTTATCTCACATCTTCATGGAGATCATTTGTTTGGATTAATAGGAACTATTTCGACTTTTTCGCTTTTAGGCAGAACTACAGATTTGCATATCTATGGACCTAAAGGAATTAAAGAATTGATTTTAATTCAATTAAAATTGACTGAATCTTGGACAACCTATTCTTTGTTTTTTCACGAATTAGAATCGAAAGAAAGTGAAGTTATATTTGAAGATAAGAAGGTCATTGTAAAAACAATTCCGCTAAAGCATCGTGTTTATACGAATGGTTATCTTTTTCAGGAAAAACCAGATGAGAGAAAATTAGATGTCGAGGCTGTTCAGCGCTATAACATTCATGTTGCTTATTATCAGAAAATAAAAAATGGTGGACACATTACGCTTGACGATGGTACTTTAATTGAAAACGAAAAACTTACTTTTGATCCACCACCAGCAAAAAGTTATGCCTTTTGTTCGGATACAGTTTATAACGAAGAGATAATTCCAGTTATTCAGAACACCGATATTTTGTATCACGAATCTACGTTTTTAGAATCTGAAGCAAGACTAGCAGAAAAAACACTGCATTCGACAGCAAAAGAAGCGGCAAATATTGCTTTAAAGGCAAATGTAAAACAGCTTATTTTAGGTCATTATTCAACTCGTTATGATGGTTTGGAGCCTTTTAAAAAAGAAGCGCAAGAAGTTTTTCCAAATGTGCTTTTGGCAGATGATGGGGTGAGTTTTGAGTTTTAAAAAAGATGCTAAGATTCTAAGATGTTATCCCGATAGCTATCGGGACTAAGTTTTCTTGAAACTTGAAACTAGAAACAAAATAAACTAAAATCAAAAACTATGAACGATTTAAGTAATTATAGAAAATCTTACGAGAAAAGTGAATTACTGGAAACGAATATTCCAGAAGATCCTATTAATCTTTTTAACCGATGGTTTCATGAAGTGGAAGATTTTGGCGGAAGCGGGGAGGTAAATGCCATGACGGTTTCTACAATTGGATTGGATGGTTTTCCTAAATCTCGTGTGGTTTTATTGAAGAAATTCTCAGAAGAAGGGTTTATATTTTATACCAATTACAATTCGGAAAAAGGAAAAGCGATTGAAGCAAACCCAAACATTTGTCTGTCTTTTTTTTGGCAGGAAATGGAACGCCAAGTTATCATAAAGGGAATTGCTCAGAAAACATCTGAAATTATATCCGACAATTATTTTGATTCTCGTCCTGATGGAAGTAAGCTAGGAGCCATAGTTTCTCATCAAAGTGAAGTGATTCCGTCAAGAACATTTTTAGAAGAAAACTTAAAAAAGCTTGAAGCCGAATTTGACGGAAAACCAATTCCTAGACCTGAAAACTGGGGCGGTTATATTGTAACTCCGCTGCAAGTTGAATTCTGGCAAGGAAGACCAAATAGACTTCATGATAGAATTCGATACACAAGTCAATCAGATTTTTCTTGGAAGATTGAAAGGCTATCTTCGTAAAAGTATTTTTACGTAGGAATTTTATATTTAAAATATAAAAATAAGTGCATTTCATCGATTATTTTTGCACTTTAACGGTAAATTGAATACGTTTGGAATACAATAAAGCAAACGATATTTATACAAAGATAAATTTAAAGGATTTGCCCCAACATTTACTTTAAACCGCTAAAATGCTGATGATTATGAAAAAGATTACGCGCACCATGTTGTTCATTGCGATTTTGTTCGCAATGAACGCATGTTCTGCTGATTCTGCCGAAGCAAGCTTGGACACTGCTACTCCAACAGAAACGCTTGTTGCCAATTACACATACAACGATACCGAAATAGAAACGATGAGACTGATAAACGAATACCGTATGAGTATTGGTTTGAATTCCTTGGAAAGAGTTAATCATATATCATTTAAATGCGAAGAGCATAATAAATATATGATTGCGAATAATGTTGTGGATCATAATGATTTTGTGGCAAGATCAAGTAATATGACTAGTGTATTGGGTGCAAAGAAAGTAGGGGAGAATGTTGCCTACAATTATAAAACTCCCGAGGCGGCTTTAAAAGCTTGGTTGGATAGTCCAGGGCACAAAGAAAATATTGAAGGAGATTTTACTCATTTTGGATTGTCTGTAACGACAGATCCGGCTACAGGAAAAAAATATTATACTAACATTTTTGTTAAGCTTTAAAGATTTATTGAACAGGTTGGTTTTTTAGAAGTCGTTGTGATTCTTAGGATTGCAACGACTTTTTAAATTAAAAAAAGCTGCCATTTAGGCAGCTTTTTTTGTTATGTCTTTTTTAGATTATAAAGCAGTGATAATAAATTCGCTTCGTCTGTTGGCCTGATGTTCTTCTTCAGTACATGGAACGCCATCAGCGCATTTATTTACAAGTTCTGTTTCGCCGTAGCCTCTTCCGGTCAGACGTTTAGGCGAAACTCCATTTTTAACCAGCCATTGAATAGTTGATTTTGCTCTTCGGTCAGATAAAGCTTCGTTGTATTGGTGAGAAGCTCTACTGTCTGTATGCGAACGGATGTCTAGTTTCATATTAGGATAATCGTTTAGAACGGCCAATATTTTTTCTAGATCCAATGCTGCTTCGGTTCTAATATTTGATTTATCCAAATCGAAATAAATCATTTTAATTCCGAAACATTTTCCTAAATCATCGCCCACAGTAACTTTGCAGGTTGCTTTTTCCAATGCAATTGGCAAGTTTGTTTTACCGCTTGTTTTATCTATAGTTATACTTACTTCTTTTGTTGTGTATTCTGGTTTTTCGGCTCTTACATAATATGTTTTTCCGCATTCTACATCAAAGGAATAAAGTCCAGAACCATCTGCAACAGCAGAGTTTTTTAGATTCATCTGATCGTCATACAAGGTAACTTTTGCTCCAGGGAGGACGGCTCCAGTTTCAGCATCTGTTATGGCACCATATAATTCCTGAACACATCTGAGTCTTCTGGTTTCTAAAAATTTATAGATATCATCAGAACCGTGTCCACCTTCTTTGTTGGAACTGAAAAATCCTCTTCTTGTTTCGGGATCAATAATGTATGCAAAATCATCTTTTGGAGAATTGACATCTGCTCCGACATTCTGGATATTGCTAACTTTTCCGTTATTGTCAATGTTACCCACAAAAACATCCAAGCCTCCTAAACCTGGGTGCCCATCAGATGAAAAATAAATTTCATTTTCGCTGGTAACATATGGAAAAGTCTCTTTTCCTTCGGTATTGATGCTATTTCCGAGATTTTCAGGCGGACCATAACCTCCGTTTGGATTTATGCTTACTTTATACAAATCTGACTCTCCAATAGAACCTGGCATATCAGAAGCAAAATACAGTGTTTTTTCATCTGGGCTAAGTGCTGGATGAGCTGCGCTATAATTATTGCTGTTGAATGGAAGCTCGGTAATGTTGGTCCATTTGTTGTCTTTTCCAAGTTCGGCTTTGTAAAGCTTTATTAAGGTAACTTTGTTTTCGTCTTTTCCTTTTTTCCCATCAAGATAGTTGTTCCTGGTAAAATAAACTGTTTTCCCATCTTTTGTAAAAACAGGAGACGCCTCATGAAATTTGGTATTAATAGCCGATTTAAATTTATTTACTTTTGATGTGCTTCCTGTTGCAGGGTCTAGATCAGCATCATAAATATTTGTAAAATATTCTCCTGTCCATTTGTGTTTGCGCTTAATAAAATTTCCCGTATCTCGAGCTGAAGCAAAATATATTTTATTATTGTAAACGAATGATCCGTAATCGGAGTATTTGCTATTAATGCCGGCGTCTTCTATCTGGTACCTCCCAGAATTTGCTTTAATCTGATCCAAGTAGTTTACATCTTCTTTGTAAAGTTTTCCTCTACTGTCATTTTTGGAGATCGCATTAAACTCATCCAGAAGTTTATTGGCTTTGCCGAGATCACCAGTAGATTTTAAAGATTGCGCATATCTAAAATAGTATTCTGGCTCGACCTTTGTGTTCATTGCAAATAATTCGCCATACCATTTTGCTGCATTTTGAAAATCTGAATTAAAGTAATAGGCATTTCCCAGTTTTTTAAACATGTCCTCAGATTTATAGCCTTTTGCAGCAACTTTTTCATAGGTTTTTATTGCATCAATATAAGCATAGCCATCATATTTTTTGTCTGCATTGTTTATTTTTGACTGCTGTGCATAACTGCTAAATGAAAAAGCACCTATAATTGTAATTAAAAGTAGTGTATAGTTTTTCATGATACCTAATTTTTAGAAGAAACGAGGAGTTGTCATTTTGCCTTTGTTTGAGAAGAATTCATAGCGAAGGAAAATTTCGTGTGATCCTGAATTATAATTGTTTAAGTGTGTGGTTTCTCGGTCATACCCATAACCTAAATAAAGTCCGTCTGTGATCTGAAAACCGACCATAGCACTTAATGAAGCGCTCCATCTGTAAGCTATACCAGCCATAAATTTGTCATAGAACATAAAGTTGGCCGAAAGATCTACTTGAAGTGGTGCGCCCTGAACCATTTTGGCTAAAACAGCAGGTTTAAATTTTACATATTCGTATTTGTCAAGATTGAATACATAACCTCCAATCAAATAATAATTGATTTTGTCTTTATAAATTGCTACGTCATTATTGTCGTAACGATTTGTTTCTATAAAATTTGGAACAGATAAACCAATATACGCTTTATCAGAATGCCAATAAACTCCAGCTCCAACATTTGGACTGAATTTATTATTTAAATCCTGAAATTGCGGATCGCCTTGATCTGCAGGATTTAATTTGTTTACATCTAAATTGAAGATGTTTGCAGTTCCTTTAATACCGAATGATAGTTTAAAATCTGCAGATGTCTGAATTGTGTAGGATAGATCAACTGAGATATTGTTTTCATTTGTAGGGCCAATTTTGTCATTAACTAACGAAGCTCCTATACCGAGTCTGCTATTGTTTAGCGGAGTATTAATTGAGAAACTGCTTGTTTCTGGTGCTCCATCAAGGCCAACCCACTGAGTACGGTAAAGACCAAATACACTAAACGCTCCACGAGAACCTGCATAGGCAGGATTTATGTTTATTGTGTTGTACATATACTGTGTATATTGTGCATCTTGTTGCGAATACCCAGAACATGTAACTAACAGAATGACGAAGAAAAATAATTTTGTTCTCATAGTAGATTTTATTAATTTAATAATTACTATTGACTTTTAAATGTCTGAATTTCAATGTTTTCTATTCAAAATTAATCAAAAATGTTGTATGTTTTTAAATACGCTGTAAAAATGTATTTACAGCGTATTTTAACTATTTGGATAAATATAAGTATCCGTCTAATTTATGATTTTGAATATTGTTGTTTCCATCCAGAGATTTATAGTTAATAATGTAAAAATAAGTTCCAGTTGGTAGTCCGTCAGATTGCTTAACAGTTGTTCTTCCTCTTGAAGTTCCATCAAAAGCATTCGTTGTATTATTGTAGTTTGTAGTTTCAAAAACTAAAACTCCCCAGCGGTTATATATTTCGACAGTATTGCCAGGATAACAAGTTGTGTCATCGATGTTGTCAATTTTGAAGAAATCGTTTATGTTATCACCATTTGGAGAAAAAGCATTATGCACTAAGACATTACCACAAGCTAGGACTTTACAATCATCATTGATTTCCATGTTTAAAACTATGCTTCTCGGACATTTTTCGTCAGCTATTATATATTCAAAAGCATAATTGCCTAATGCTAAACCAAACGGATTAAGAACACTTCCCTGAAGCGCATTAGTATTGTTTCTATCCTGCCAAACTCCAGTCAATGGACTTCCTTGAGGAAGCAGGCTGTTTAAGTTAACTAATGTCGAATCATCAGTACATGCTGTGCCACTTACTTCTACAACACCATTTGGAATTACCGTAATAGTAACAGTTGCAGAATCACAATTTTGAGAACTTAATTTGTCGCAGATTGTATAGCTGTAAACATAAGTGCCAGCAGGTGTCAGGCTTGATACATTTACATTTCCAGAAGCGTCAACAGTGATATTTGGATCTGTTTTTGTATTATTTCCTTCAGTGACAAGATTAAAGTTTACTAATTCTATTGTCGCAGGAGTTTTTCCTTTTAAATCATTGCTTAATATATTACCTACCAATCCAAAAGTGTTACAGCCTATATTGTTATATATATCGTCATTTGCAATTACTGGCGAGATTACAGTAACAGTTACTATAGCAGTATCACAGTTTCCAAAGTCGGCTTTTTCACAAATTTGGTAAGTCAATGTATAAGTTCCTCCTTGTGTATTTGCAGCGACATTTATAGTTCCGTCAGGTGCTATCGTTATTGATCCTGTTGGGTCGGCAACACTTGTTGTTAATGTTACATCATTGATGTTTACCGCAGAACCGTTTAATGTGTCATTTGTTAATACATTTCCTAGAGTAGTTTGTCCTGAATTTCCTATTATTGGTGCAGGATTGTCATCATTTGCTACTATAGCAAATGTTGGTCTTGCAGTACAGAACGGATCTGCTGGAGGATAGTTAAGCGTAATAGTTTCGCTAGGATTTACTGATATTGTTACATTTGCCGTTGGACGTAATTTTTCAAATCCATCAGCTGCTTCAATCCATCTATTATTTTCAAAAATCCATCCTGGCCAATCAATTCCTTTACCTTGGTCATCTACTACTGCACCAGGCCATAGCACACGCCCGCTTAATGGCAGATCGGTCATTGTGCTTACTACGTTATTATTACTATCTTTCCAAGCAATAGTTACACCGTTTATAGGAGTGAAGTTTACTGGTGTTACGACATAGTCAACGTAAGGAACGTCATTTACACATATCGATGTTGCAGTAACAGTCATTACTGGAGCTTCTATTGTAATGGTAACAGTTGCAGTATCGCAGTTATCTGTCTGATCGGCTTCGCAGATTTGATAAACCATTGTTAATGTTCCTACTGGAGCATTTGGCAGTACATCAACTGAACCATCAGCATTTAATTGTAAAAACTCGTTTGGTGTTACAGTTGTTATGATTACATCAGATGGAGTTATAGCATTTCCTTCTAAAGTATCATTTGGCAATACATTTAATACATTAGTAGTAGTATGGTTTACACCAGCAATCGGACCAGCACTATCATCATTAGCCACAATGTCTTTGTATTCTTTACAGCTTACGCCAAAATCCAGATCTAAATGAACTAAATCTTCTGGTGTAACTGTTACGACATAGCCAGCATCTGTAGTTGTTTTACATACTGTGTGCAATTGCGCTTTACTTGTTTTACCTGAAATGTTTTTAGCAGATACAGAAGGAAGCACTTTTACTAAACCAGTAAATCCTAAGTTTGCTGCCACAGTGTCAAAATTAGCATCTCTTACCAATTTTACTGTATATTGTCCGTAAGGATTTGCTGTTTCTGGACGGTTTCTCCAGAATCCTTCAATTCCTACAATAACATCAGCATGGTATCCATTTGGACCATCAACAATTACATTAGCACTAAGCGCGTTTCCAAAGCCTCCCGCATTTAATTCCCCAACATTTTGTGGGCCAGCGTAGCTTCCGTCTCCGTTAAGATCTATCCATTCCCATTGGCTATAGTCAATAGCTCCATTTGAATCTGGAATGTTTTTAGTAACCACGCCATCGTTATTGGCGTCGTACCATTCATCTTGAATTCCATTGCTATTAGTGTCATACCAAACATAATCTCCAAGAACAGGAAGTTTTGAAGCTCCATATTCGAAGTTATGAACTTGGAAGGCACATTCATTAAGAGTCGTAAAGAATAAACTTGAATTAATAGGGTATAATTGATATGCACTATTTAAATTCGCATCTTGTACTTGTACCAAATAACTTCCAGCAGGCATTCCTGTGAAATTGTACATACCGTCTGCACCTGTGATACGCATTTGTATTGGTCCTGTAGTTGTTCCCTGAGGAATCAATGTTACAGGTACATTTGCAAGAGGAGTATTTGTATCTACATTTATTACTTGTCCAGATACTTTAACTCTATAATTTGGTTCTGTAATCACCACTGTTGCAGTTGCAGTACAGGTTTCTTTTTCAGTATTTACCGCAGATGTTGCAGTAAGTGTATAGGTTCCAGCTGGTAAATTGGTATTTCCAACTACCTCATTATTTTGATTGGTAATAACGACAGTAGCTCCAGCAGTACTGGTAACTGCAATTGAACCGTCACTTTCTCCTTGGCAGCTTACATTTGTAGCAATACCGTTCACAGAAACTTTATTTTCAACTGTAAAGGTTTGAACTAATTCAGTTTTGTTACCTGCACAGTCTGTTAGAGTATACGTTCTAGTTAAGATGTAAGATTGTCCATTACATCCTGTTCCTCCATTGTTAGCATCACTTACAGTGATATTTACAGTTCCTGAGCAATTGTCTTTGGCATCTTTTATGTCGTCTGGACTTCCTGCTGGAATGTCTGCAGCACTTTGTAGATTAGCAACATCTGCTGCTGCAGTACCTGTTGGAGGTGTAGTATCTCTTACTGTTATAACTTGAGTATAAGAAATTGAATTTCCTCCGCAATCACTTGTAGACCAGTTGCGAGTTAAGGTATATTCTGTACCACATTCGTTTCTAATATCGCTTTTAGTTTCATTGAAAACAATTGGTAAATTTCCACTGCAATTATCAGAGGCTTCCATATTAAATGGTTCTGGAACTGCGTCACAAGAAACTGTAATATCTGCAGGAAGGTTGCCAACGAAAGTTGGTTTTGTAGTATCCTGAATTGTGATTACCTGAGTGAAAGTTTCAGAAGTGTTGCCGCAGTCATCTTTAACTGTCCAAGTATTGGTGTAAGTTCCTGCGTTTGCACAACTTTCAGAGGCAACAAATGATCCGCTTACTTTTTCGATATTTAGAACATCAGCATCGCATAAGTCAGAAGCTGTAGGGAACTGAGCTTGAGCGGCGGCAAGTCCTTCTGTATTACTACACTCTAAAGTCACATCTAGAGAACCAGCAACAGTATTCCAAGTTGGCGCTGTAGTATCCTGAATTGTAATTACTTGAGTAAAAGTTTCAGAAGTATTACCGCAATCGTCTTTCACAGTCCAAGTATTGGTGTAAGTTCCTGCGTTTCCGCATCCTTCAGAAGCAACGAACTGTCCGATTACTTTAGTGATATTTGAAACATCAGCATCGCATAAGTCAGAAGCTGTTGGGAATTGAGCTTGAGCAGCAGCAAGACCTTCAGTATCACTACACTCTAAAGTCACATCGAGAGAACCAGCAACAGTATTCCAAGTTGGCGCTGTAGTATCCTGAATGGTAATTACCTGAGTGAAAGTTTCAGAAGTATTACCGCAATCATCTTTTACAGTCCAAGTGTTGGTGTAAGTTCCCGCGTTTCCGCATCCTTCAGAAGCTACGAACTGTCCGCTTACTTTTGTGATGTTTAAAACATCAGCATCACATAGATCTGAAGCTACAGGAATCTGAGCTTGGGCAGCTGCAAGACCTTCTGTGTCATTGCATTCTAAAGTTACATTTAAAGCTGTAGGAGCAGTAGTCCAAGTTGGCGCTGTAGTATCCTGAATGGTTATCACCTGAGTGAAAGTTTCAGAAGTATTACCGCAATCATCTTTTACAGTCCAAGTATTGGTGTAAGTTCCCGCGTTTCCGCATCCTTCAGAAGCTATAAACTGTCCGCTTACTTTTGTGATGTTTAGAACATCAGCATCGCAAAGGTCAGAAGCTACTGGGATTTGAGCCTGAGCTGTTGCAAGTCCAGACGTGTCACTGCATTCTAAAGTCACATCTAAGGCTGTTGGAGCAGCTGTCCAAGTTGGAGCAGTTGTATCCTGAATGGTTATCACCTGAGTGAAAGTATCGGATGTGTTGCCACAGTCATCTTTTACAGTCCAAGTGTTGGTGTATGTTCCTGCATTTCCGCATCCTTCAGTTGCAACAAACTGTCCGCTTACTTTTGTGATGTTTAAAACATCAGCATCACATAAATCTGAAGCTACTGGGATTTGAGCCTGAGCAGCAGCAAGTCCACTTGTATCACTGCATTCTAAAGTCACATTTAAGGCTGTTGGAGCAGTTGTCCAAGTAGGAGCAGTTGTATCTTGAATTGTGATTACTTGAGTGAAAGTATCAGAAGTATTTCCGCAGTCATCTTTTACAGTCCAAGTGTTGGTGTAAGTTCCAGCATTTCCGCATCCTTCAGCTGCAACAAATTGTCCGCTTACTTTAATGATGTTGGTAACATCAGCATCGCATAAATCTGAAGCTGTTGGGAATTGAGCTTGAGCGGTGGCAAGTCCAGATGTATCACTACATTCTAAAGTAACATTCAAAGCTGTTGGAGCAGTTGTCCAAGTTGGCGCTGTAGTATCCTGAATTGTGATTACTTGAGTGAAAGTATCAGAAGTGTTGCCACAGTCATCTTTTACAGTCCAAGTATTGGTATAAGTTCCTGCATTTCCGCATCCTTGAGAAGCCACAAACTGACCGCTTACTTTAGTGATGTTTGAAACATCAGCATCACATAAATCTGAAGCTGTTGGGATTTGAGCTTGGGCAGCAGCAAGACCTTCTGTGTCATTGCATTCTAAAGTTACATTTAAGGCTGTTGGAGCAGTTGTCCAAGTTGGCGCTGTAGTATCCTGAATTGTGATTACTTGAGTGAAAGTGTCAGAAGTATTTCCG
>NZ_QJRH01000037.1 GCF_003254545.1 Flavobacterium tistrianum | reverse complement strand
CACAGGTTCGAGTCCTGTTCCCGCTACTAATTGGGACAAAGAGGAAAATTTCTTCTTTGTCCCTTTTTTATTTAGCCCTATTAGCCTGTTAATACTGTAGATGAGATGCACCACTTCGTTTACTCTTGCTGTTCGAAACCCGTTTTCTGAGATCGTAAAATTCTCAGGAAAAATCGAACCTAATAAATCCCTCGATTCAATCCAATTGCCGTTTTCATAATATTCGTTAAGCTTCATCAAGTTGTCTACTCCCGCTTTTAAAAGCTCTTGAATATCTTTATTCTCATCATCGATACCAGATAATTTTAATTCAAGCCTTCTTACCATCTCACCGTAATCTGACTTCATATCTCGGTAATCCGAGGCGTCTATCTGTTTTGTTGCAAGAAGATCTCTTGCATTTGAGATTCTGGCTTCATAATCCTTGATCTGGCTTATGATTTTAGTTTTTTCTTCCAGCACATCCTTGATCTGTTCTTTATAACAGTCGCCTATGACATTGGCATAGATATTTTTGATTTCAGGAATTGGCACATATTTTTTAAGGTTTTGTATAAATATCTCATTGGCAGTTTCCGAATTAATCCTGTATCTGCAACCTGCACTGCAATGATAATACGGGTAATATTTATGTCGCCCTTTGGATATGCTTCCAGTCAATATTTTCCCGCAGTCGGGACAGATGAAAAAACCTCTCAGTGGAAAAGGCTTGGCTGATAGAGTTTTTGGAAGATATTTGCGGGATCTCCCGTCAAGAACATCCTGAACTTTATAGAAAAGCATTTCCGAAATCAATGCTTCATGCTGTCCTCTCACTAAAGTGCGTTCCTCATCCTTGTATTTAGGAACTTCGATCTTACCGCAGTAAAGTGGATTGCGGATCGCTCTCCAGAAATGGTTCTTGCCTGCTTTAAGCCCTTTTTCTTTTGCCATGTGAAGCACCTGTTCCGTATTGAAAATTCCTTTGGAAAGTTCTTCAAAAGCCCATTTTAAAATAGAGGCTTCTGGCTGATCGAATGCAATGTATTTTGTTCCATCCTCTTTTACTCGGTTAACATAACCGATAGGAGCAATTCCCATATATCTTCCCTCTTTTCTAGCTCTTCTCATTCCGTGAAAGGTATTAAGGGCTCTACGGTCATTCTCCACCTCGGGAGCAGCCAGATAAAAAGCCAGCATCATTTTGTTCTCGGGTATTGATAGATCCAAAGGCTGTTCTATTGCCTGAGGCTCAACTCCCAATTTTCTGAGCATACTGATCATCTGGTATGCATCTCCTGCATTTCGGCTGAACCTGTCCCATTTGGTAAACAGGAGAAGATCAGTTTTATTCTTATGCTTCTTTAAATCCGCAAGCAGTTTCTTCCACTGCGGACGGTTGAATGTCTTTGCCGAATGGTCTTCATAAATAACGTGTCTTATTTCAACTGCATTTATTTCGCAGTACTTGCGAAGCATTTCTTCCTGATTTCTCTGTGAGTAGCCCCTGTCTGCCTGCTCATCTGTACTCACTCTCACGTATAGGTCTGCTATTTTTCTCATCTTTTTTCTTTAAATAGTTTGAAACTGCCATGTTTGCCAGTTTTCTTAAAAATTCTAAAATCATTCCAGCCTGTTCCAGCGTCACTTCCACTCCTTCATCTTTCAGCATTTTTCTGGTCTTTTCTGCCGTCATTTTTCCTCTTTCTTCTCTTCCATCCTTCTCCATTTGAAATTCCTCTTCATTAAAAAAAGACCGAGCCTCGGTCTTTTTTGTTCCACAATCATTCATCGCTATAAAGTTATAACACTTTTCTCATTTTACCCTGCGCAAAATTTGGGTAGGATAACACAAATATAAAACCTAATCAACTGAGGATCATAAGTAAAATTTACTTATCATCACTCAATCCAATTTTTGATTCTAACAAATATAAAATGCTTTTCCCTCAATGTCATGGACATAATATGTTCATGAAAACGGTACTTAAACCATTGATATGCCCAGTATTCATTTATCTTCTTTCTTTTCATTGAGCATTCTGTATATTTCATCCAGAACCTCTATTTCAGAACTTGGAATCAGCTGAAGCGCAAGCTCCAGAACCGAGCCTATATAAATGTCCCTGTTATCCAGTTCATCCGAATAAACAATATTCAGGCACATTCTAATCAGATTCACTCC
>NZ_QJRH01000040.1 GCF_003254545.1 Flavobacterium tistrianum | reverse complement strand
AGTTAACGCTTCTGGACCGTATGCCAATACGGCAACGGTATCAGCAAACGAGCATGATCCGACCCTGTCAAACAATATCAGTACCATTACTCCAGCACCAATAGCAACTCCTCTTAAACAAGCCGATTTAAGTGTTGCAAAAACTGTAGATAACGCTTCCCCAAATGTTGGAGATAATGTTATTTTTACTCTTACGGCCTCTAATTTAGGCCCTAATGATGCTACAGGAGTTCAAGTGACCGAGTTATTGCAATCGGGTTACACTTTTGTCAGCGCAACGGCAGCAACAGGCACTGCTTATAACAGCGCTTCGGGACTTTGGACTATTGGAAATCTTGCCAACGGAGGCATTGCAGTGCTGACTGTAACAGCCAAAGTAAATGCAAACGGGACCTATACCAACAGTGCTGCCATCTCTGGCAATCAGTCTGATCCTGTAAATGCCAACAACAATCAAAGTGTTACCCCAATTCCTACCAATAAAATAGTAGCTGTTAAAGATGATTTTACAGCCAATCCAGTTAGTACTTTAGGAGGCATTTTGCCAAATGTAATAAGCAACGATTTATTTAATGGCCAGCCTGTGAATCCAGCCAATGTAACCATTTCGCTGATAAATGCTCCTTCTGGTTTTTCAATTGATGCCAACGGAAATATAACTATTCCGGAGGACTTAGATATTGGCAACCATTCTATTGAATATCAAATATGCGACAAGCTAAATCCAAACGTTTGCAGTACCTCTATTGTAGAATTTAGGGTAGCCGATGCGTGCGATTTTGACGATTCGCCAGTAAACTGCGATATTATTGTTCACAATGCTTTTACTCCTAATGACGATGCTGTAAACGATTATTTTTATATAGAAAATATCGAACGATATAAAGACAATAGAGTGCAGATTTATAATATATGGGGGGTTTTAGTTTATGAACAGCATGGATATGATAACAAAGCGGTAGCTTTTAAAGGATTCTCTGAAGGAAGAACCACAATCAACAAGTCAGAAGGACTGCCTGATGGGACTTATTATTACGTAATCGAATATGTCAAATCTAATAAAAAGGCCAAAAATGCTGCTGGCTATTTGTATTTAACCAGATAAAAATCCTTTTATCATAAAATAAATTCTACACCATGAAAAATATAAAATATATGAAAATAAGGGTACTATCATACGTTTTGCTGGCAATAAGCTGTAGCAGTTATGCCCAGCAAATTCCACAGTACACACAATATATGTATAATACAGTCACTATCAATCCGGCTTATGCGGGCACTAGAGAAGCTATCAGCATTTTTGGATTATATCGCACCCAATGGGTTGGATTGGATGGTGCGCCAAAAGACAACGTTTTCTCGATAAATGCTCCATTTAATAGCGAAAGCCGCGTCGGGATTGGTTTTACTTTTGAAAATCACAAAGTAGGTCCAACTACTCAGAATAATTTTTCTGGAGATATTTCATATTCAATACCTGTTTCCGAAGATTCCAAACTTTCTTTTGGTATTAAAGCATCCGCCAACCTATTTAATTTGGATATCTCAAAATTAAACCCAGAGCAAAGTAACGATACTAGATTGTACAATTACAATGAGTTTTCTCCTAATTTTGGAGCAGGAGCCTATTGGTACTCTGACAAAGCCTATGTTGGCCTCTCAGTACCCTATTTTCTAGAAACCGAACGTTCTACAAACGAGGTGGCTGTATATAAAGAAAAGATGCATTATTATTTGATAGGCGGATATGTATTTGATCTTTCCAATTCGGTAAAATTCAAGCCGGCCACTCTAGTAAAAATGGTTCAAGGAGCACCATTGCAGGTTGATGTATCAGCCAATTTTCTTTTCAACGAAAAATTTGTTTTGGGAGCCGCTTATCGTTGGAGTGCGGCAGTAAGCGCCATGGCAGGATTTCAAATTTCCAACAGTATGTATATAGGGTATGCCTATGATCATGATACTACTAATTTGGCCAATTATAATTCAGGCTCACACGAAATATTCCTGCGTTATGAAATATTTCCAAGGATAGTCAAAATCATAACTCCAAGATTCTTCTAATACTGAAAGATTATGAAAAGCAAGCAATTTATTTATATAGCAGCACTCCTTTTATTGGCAAACCCAGATTTGTTGGCTCAAAAGATAAAAGTTGCCAAAGCAGACAAAACCTATGATCGTTTAGGGTATATGGATGCAATAAAGGTTTATGAACATGTAGCCCAAAAAGGTTACGAATCTAAAGAAATCTTTGAGAAATTGGCCAATTCTTACTATTTCAACGGAGAACTCCCAACCGCTGCAAAATGGTATGACAAATTATTTGCAGCAGGAGCTCCAGCACAGCCTGAATATTATTACCGCTATGCCCAAAGTCTTAAAGCTACGGGAAATACTAAAAAAGCTGACGCAATAATGGCGCAGTTTAGTAATTTGGCGCCTAATGATTCCAGAGCTATCGAGTTTTTAGGAAAGAGAGATTACCTGGCTGAAATTAAGGCCAATTCTGGAAATTATGAAGTAATGAATGCGGGCACAGCAATTAACACGGAGCAGTCAGATTATGGTGCGATTTATTTTGACAAAAAGATAATTTTTACTTCCACTAGAGATGATAGTTCGGTAAAGAACAAAAAGCAAAACTGGACGGGACAAAACTTTTCTAACCTGTTTGCCGCGAATGTAAATGAAGATGGTACTTTCAGCAACACTGAATTGTTTTCTAAAGAGATCAGCAGCAAATACAATGAGTCAACACCTGTTTTTACTAAAGATGGGCAAACCGTTTACTTTACGCGAAATAATTTTAATAATGGAAAAAGAGGCAAAGATGAAACCCAAACAACCCTTCTTAAGATCTATAGAAGTAAAAAAGTAAACGGAAAATGGGAAGATATTATCGAATTGCCGTTTTGTTCAGAGAATTACAGCGTAGCACATCCAACTCTGAGCCCAGACGAAAAAACGCTTTATTTTGCTTCTAATATGCCTGGAACTATTGGCCTGTCTGATATTTTCAAGGTGGCGATTAATCCAGATGGAACTTTTGGAAAACCAGAAAATTTAGGCAAATCGATTAATACCGAGGCTCGTGAGACTTTTCCGTTTGTGACCTCAGACAACCAATTGTATTTTGCTTCAGATGGGCATTTGGGACTTGGAGGATTAGACATTTTTACCACTAACTTAAATGAGAGTAATGCCACTGTTACAAACATTGGCATGCCTATCAATACACAAATGGATGATTTTGCTTTTTTTCTTAACGAAAATAAGACCGACGGACTTCTAAGCTCTAATCGTGATGGAGGTAATGGCTCTGATGATATTTATAAATTTAAAAAATGCATCGTAAATGTAAAGGGACAAGTTCTTGACGAAAACAAAAATACACCACTTGCAAATGCTGCTGTTTACATTTTTGACAAGATGCAAAAACAAATTTTAAAGGCAACGGCAGATGATTTTGGAAGATTTGAGTTTAAAGCAAATTGCAATGAGCAGTATTTTGTAAGAGCAGAAAAAGAGAATTTTGAAACTGCCGAAGTACCGCTCAAAACAGATCAATCTCAAGAAAAACAGGTTACTATAGCATTAAAACAGACCATTATACCTCTTGACGAAGGAACCGATTTGGCCAAAGTGCTAAACATACCTATTATTTATTTTGACCTTGACAAATCCAATATCCGTAAAGATTCGGAAATTGAATTGCAAAAAATATTAACTGTTCTTGAAGAAAATCCAACTTTAAAAATCGGAATCCGTTCGCATACCGACAGCAGAGCTTCTAAAGAATACAATATTAAATTATCGGATAGAAGAGCCCAATCGACCCGAAATTATTTAATCGCGCATGGCATTGCCGCCAATCGATTGACAGCTAAGGGTTATGGCGAATCTCAATTGGTAAACGATTGTTCTGATGGGGTAAAATGCTCTGAAGAAGAACACCAAAAAAACAGACGAAGCGAATTTATAATAATTAAATAACTAGAAGCTAATAAAGAAAGCTTTGTTTTGCAGTAAAAAAGCGTGGCCTTAGGTTTCGAAAAAATAGAATCTATTGACAAAATCATTTAGGCCAGCCTTTACCATAAAACAGTTAGATTGCTTATTTTTGTAGATTTTATGCATATGATTTCTGCTAGTGCAAGTTTTACGCATAATCAACATAATTTTGGAAACAAAAACTCTGAAGAGTGCTGGAATAATTTTTACCTTTTATGCTTATAATTAAGTTAACTATCTATTAAAAGCTTTGAGAATCTGAAGCTTTTTTGCCTGCAAGAAGAAAAGAATCGAATATAGCATTGTAATTTTTTTTCATACAGTCTTATCTAATCATCAGAAATTAGACAACGATAAAATAATCTTCTGCTTATCAAAAAAAAACAGCCATATCACCTTCCAAAATCAATGTGCAAGAAAAGAAAAAAACGTAACTAACTAACTAACTAACTAACTAACTAACTAACTAACTAACTAACTAACTAACTAACTAACTA
>NZ_QJRH01000010.1 GCF_003254545.1 Flavobacterium tistrianum | reverse complement strand
GAACTGGTATTAACTGTTTTCGTAACTGATAAATCACTGCTAGCCACTGGTATTGGCGTGCTTGTATTAGTATTGTTTGCTAGGGTTGGATCCTGCTCGTTTGCTGATACCGTTGCCGTATTGGCATACGATCCAGAAGCGTTAACCGTTGCAACAATGTTTAGGGTTGCGCTCGCTCCGTTGGCAAGGCTTCCTATTGTCCAAACAGTTCCGTTATAGGTTCCCACTGATGGCGTTGCG
>NZ_QJRH01000016.1 GCF_003254545.1 Flavobacterium tistrianum | reverse complement strand
AAGCGGAAAAAGTGCCTACTTTTGCACCCGCAACAGCGAAAAACGCTCTTAGACATTCCGCAGCATACGAATTGAAAACGGGAAGAAATTTCCAAAAAAAAAAGATTCGAAAAAGCTTGCGGGAAAAGAAAAAGCTTTTTACATTTGCGCCCCGCAAAACACGGAAGGTTCCTTGAGAGATTGAAAGAAAAACGGAAATATGGGGCGAAAAGAAAGCTTCAAAAAAAAATCTAAGTTTTTCTTGCGAGAAACAAAAAGAAGTTTTAGTTTTGCACCCGCTTTGAGAT
>NZ_QJRH01000026.1 GCF_003254545.1 Flavobacterium tistrianum | reverse complement strand
TCCCACTGATGGCGTTGCGCTGACAAAAGTGTAGCCTGACGGCAGTGTTTCGGCAACACTCACTCCTGTGGCATCGCTAGGCCCGCTGTTGGTGGCTGCTATCGTGAAAGTGATATTGGCTCCAACGGCTGGCGCTGCATTATCGGCTGTTTTCACTACCGACAGGTCTGAAGCTGGAACCGGTATTGGAGTTATTGTGCTGGTGTTGTTTGCCAGGGTAGGATCCTGCTCGTTTGCAGAGACTGTTGCCGTATTGGCATACGATCCTGAAGCGTTAACTGCTGTAACAATGTTTAGGGTTGCGCTAGCTCCGTTGGCAAGGCTTCCTATTGTCCAAACAGTTCCGTTATAGGTTCCCACTGATGGCGTTGCG
>NZ_QJRH01000064.1 GCF_003254545.1 Flavobacterium tistrianum | reverse complement strand
GGAGTTTTCTCCTTATATATGCATATAAAAACAAACCCGACAGGTTTTGAAAAACTGTCGGGTTGCTATACTATATATATGTATACCATTATTTTTTTTGCTCTTTCGCTCTCTGCTGCCACTTCTCCGATAGATCTTCATAATCTACGGGACTAGCTGGTTTCTGATTTACCAATCGCCCAGATTCAAAAGCCCTCACTAAAATTGTTTCTATCAAATAGTCTTCGTTTACATCGTACGGTTTATACTCTTCTTTTAAACTTATATCAAATAAATTGGCGGTTGTATTAGAAACAAAGGCTTTGAATCCACTTTTTAGGGTTTTAATCAATTCGTAGGTTGTAATTCCAGTTTGACGATGAATCAATTTCACTAAAATCTGTCCTTGTTTTCGAGATAGTTTTTTTAATCTTTCTTCAAATTCGTTATTTAAGTAGTCTTCTACTATTTTAAAGTACTTCTTTTTTTCACGACTTGTTTTTAGACGAGCCATTCCATTATTTAAAGCAGTTAATCTTTCTGAAGCTAATTTTGCATAAGGATATACTTTATATACTCTGTTTTGAAGAATTTGAAATTGTTTCATTTCTTCTGGACTCATCTTCTGTCCTTTTGAAATGATGATTTCTGGAAGCTGAATGGTATCGCTTAAAATAGAATCCTTCTCGGTTAATATATATCCCATTTGTTCGTTCTCTTTTGGAGTGACTTGGGCTTTAGAAGAAAAACAAATTAGTAATAAAAATAAAAAGGTGGTTAGTCTCATTGAATCATAATTTAAATGTAAAATTATATATTTATACACAACTCTAATACCAAATTTATATTTTAGCGAAAAAATATTTTTATGAGTACGAAATCTATCTTAAATGATACTTCTATCGCTTTTCTTGAAAGCTACCTAAATAACGCCTCTCCAACAGGTTATGAAAGTGAAGGGCAAAAACTTTGGATGAATTATTTAAAACCTTATGTAGATTCTTTTATTACAGATACTTATGGGACGGCAGTTGGGGTAATTAATCCTGATGCACCATATAAGGTTGTAATTGAAGGACATGCAGATGAAATTTCCTGGTATGTAAACTATATTACGGAAGATGGTTTAATTTACGTAATACGAAATGGAGGTTCTGACCATCAGATTGCTCCTTCAAAAAGAGTTAACATTCATACCAAGAACGGAATTATAAAAGGGGTGTTCGGATGGCCTGCCATTCATACTCGTTTGCGTGACAAAGAAGAGATTCCTAAATTGAGTAACATATTTATTGATTTAGGCTGTGAAAACAAAGAGCAAGTCGAAGCTTTGGGCGTTCATGTAGGATGTGTAATTACATATCCTGATGAATTTATGATTTTGAACGAGAATAAATTTGTCTGTCGTGCTATTGATAATAGAATGGGCGGTTTTATGATTGCAGAAGTTGCCCGTTTATTGCACGAAAATAAAAAGAAACTTCCTTTTGGTTTGTATATCGTAAATTCTGTTCAGGAAGAAATTGGTCTTCGTGGTGCTGAAATGATTGCACATCGCATTAAACCAAATGTAGCTATTGTGACTGACGTTTGTCACGATACGACTACTCCAATGATCGATAAAAAGGTTGAAGGTGATCTTAAAATGGGTAAAGGTCCTGTTATTGGGTACTCTCCTGCTATTCAAAATAAATTGCGTGATTTAATTGTTGATACTGCTGAGGAAAACAAAATTCCGTTTCAAAGACATGCGACTTCTCGCGCAACGGGTACAGATACTGACGCTTTCGCATATAGCAATGGCGGCGTACCATCTGCATTGATCTCGCTTCCGTTAAGATACATGCATACTACTGTAGAAATGGTTCATAAAGATGATGTAGAAAATGTGATTCAGCTTATTTATGAAACTTTGTTGAAAATCGAGAACAACGAGACTTTTTCTTATTTTAAATAATATACTTTTAATGTAAATCCGATTTGAGTTATTAGATCGGATTTACAATTATAAAACCACACATGAAAATATTACTACTCGAAGATGATTTTACTTTATCAAAAGAAATTTCCGCATTCTTTACTTCAAAAGAATTCGAGTGTGTTCCTTATTATGATGGTTCTTTGCTTTTAAAAAAATACTTTCCGTACGAGTATGATTTAATTATTCTAGACATAAATGTGCCGGGAATAAATGGAATTGACGTTTGCAAAGGCATTCGGGAAACTGATAAAAAAACACCAATTATAATGCTTACGGCTTTTAGCGAAATTGAAGATAAATTATCCTCTTTTGATAATGGTGCTGATGATTATCTAGTAAAACCCTTTCATTTTGAAGAATTGTATGCGCGAGTGCAATCACTTTTAAGAAGAAAAGAAGTTCCGCAACAAACAGAAAGTAAAATTGCTATCAAAGATTTAGAAATTTTTGAGAGCGATATGAAAGTTTTTAGGGGTGGTGAAGAGATTAAACTAACTCCGAAAGAATTCAAATTAATTCTAATATTGGCTCATGCTAAAGGAAAAGTGCTTTCTAAGCAGTTTATAGCCGAGAAACTTTGGGATTATCATATCGAAACCAATCAGAATACTATTGAGGTTTATATTAATTTTTTAAGAAAAAAGATTGATAAAGACCATGAAATTAAACTTCTCAGAACCAAAGTAGGTTACGGATATTATCTTAGCGATCAGGAATGACATTAAAAAATCGGATATCACTTTTAGTAAGTTTACTGTTTACCATCCTTTTCGGGCTGGCATCTACAGTGATATTCATTTTGTATTCCAATTACCGAAAAGAAGAATTTAGAGATCGATTAGAAATCAAAGCTTTATCTAATATTAAATTATTGGTAAACGTAAAGCAGGTTGATAATCAGCTACTAAAAATAATAGATCAAAACTCTATCAATAAATTGTATGATGAAAAAACTTTGGTTTTTGATTCTAATTATAAACTGATTTACAGCAGCATTGACGACGCAAAAATCAATTGGTCTGTTGATGATTTAAAATACCTTAAAAAGAATAAAACTTTTTTTAAACAGCAGGGCGATTATGAAGTTTATGGCGTTTTCTACGACACGAACGACAAAGATTTTTATGCTTTAATTTCTGCCACCGATGATTATGGCAAGAAAAAGCTGCTTTTCTTGAGATATACGTTAATTATATCATACATCTTTTTTACTTGTGTTTGCTGGATTTTAACTTCTTTTATGGTTAGAAAAGCCATGAATCCGCTTCATGCTTTTCATCAGAAAATAAAAAATATAAACGAAAATAATCTCGATACTAGAATTGAATCAAAAAGCACAAAAAATGAAGTAGATTTAATTGCTAATGAATTTAATTTCATGATGGATCGTATTGAGCTTTCGTATCAAAAACAAAAGGAATTTACCGCTCATGCATCGCATGAATTAAGGACACCACTTTCTAGAATGACTTCTCAGATTGAAAATGCTGTAGCCGATCCTGAGATGCAATCTAAAAACAAATCGTTTTTAAATTCCATATTAGCCGATGTCAATCATTTAAGCGAACTGATAAACTCTCTATTAATACTTTCAAAAATTGACAGTCGAAATGCTAATAATCACGAAGTCCAAAGAATAGACGAAATTTTATTTTCTTCAATCGAAAAAATAAACAAAGCCTATCCTGATTTTGTCATTCTTTTTGAAATGGAAGAAAGTGACAATCTAGACACCGCTTTAGAAGTTAATGGAAATAAAAATCTTTTAGAAATAGCTTTAAGCAATATCTTAAAAAATGCCTGCGTTTACTCCGACAACAAACAGGCAAAAGTAAAAATAAGCACCGATCATTATCATCTTATCGTTTCTGTATCCAATACAGGAGAAACTTTAAATGAAGAAGAACAAAAGAATCTTTTTCAGCCTTTTATGCGTGGCCATAATTCAAAAGGAACTTCTGGTTTTGGGCTTGGCTTACGAATTGTACAACGCATCCTTTTATTGCACAAAGCAAACATAACTTATTCTACACCAAATATTAACACGAATTTTTTTCAATTATTCTTTAATTTGTAAACAATTTTAAGCTATTTTTAAGGTAGATTTTAAGCTCTCTTAAAGCCTGTTGATAGCATATTTGTACAACTTAAAGATGATACAATGAAAAAGTTATTTGCATTGCTGTTATTTGCACTTTTAAATCAAGTTGCAATAGCACAAAAAACAGTTACTCTCCAAGACTGTGAAAGCCAATTTTTAAAAAAGAATCTATTTTTACTGGCGTCTCAATATAATCTCGATGCCTCGAAAGCACTCACAATTCAGGCTCGCATTTGGGACAATCCCACTCTATCAGCAGAGTTAAATGCCTACAATCCTGAAAGAGACAAATTTTTTGATATTGGCAAAGAGGGTCAGAAAGTTTTTGCAATAGAACAACTAATCTATCTTGGCGGTAAAAAACGCAATGAGGTTAAATTAGCGCAAACTAATGAAAAACTGGCAGAACTTCAGTTTAACGATTTGCTTAGGACTTTAAAACTGCAATTGCGTAAAAGTTTTTTTACTGTATATTACAACACAAAAAATCTTGACAATACAGACAAGCAATTAGCTCATATCGAAAATTTAATTAATTCTTATTCGGTTCAAGCTCAAAAAGGAAATATTCCTTTAAAAGATGTTGTTCGTCTACAATCACTCTATCTTAATTTCAAAAACGAAAGATTAGAGGTTATTAATAACAACATAGAAGAACAGGCTAATTTAAAATTGCTATTAAATGAAACTGAAAATGTAGTTCCAGTTGTTAGCAAAGATGATTCTGATAAATATCTAAAAGTTATAGCTTTTGATCTTAAAAATTTTGAAGAACAAGCCATCGCAAATAGACCTGATTATTTGGCAAAACAAAAAGAAATCGATGCTAATGAGCTGAATGTGAAATTACAAAAATCGCTTTCAGTTCCAGATATTACTCTTGGAGCAAATTATGATCAGCGAAGCGGCGCTTTCAATAATGAAGCCAATTTGACGGTTGGTATTCCTTTACCACTTTGGAATCAAAATAAAGGAAACATTAAGTATGCAAAAACAATTTTGGAACAATCTAAAATTGAAAAACAAAACTTCGAACTACAGCTCAAAACAGAAATCACTTCAGCATGGACAAAATGGGACGAATCTAGACAAAACTATAGTGTAATCAAACCAACGGTAAATTCAGATTTTGAAGCGGTTTATAACGGAATGCTTACCAATTTTCAAAAACGAAATGTAAGTCTTCTAGAATTTACCGATTTTATGGAAAGCTACAATCAGGCGATAATTCAGTTAAATGAATTGAAGAAAAAAGTAGTAATCGCAGGCGAAGAACTAAATAGTACCATCAACAAAGATTTATTTTAAAAAATTACAGAAATGAAACATATATTATTCATCGGAATCGCACTAGCGGGTTTATCTCTTACAAGCTGCAAAAAAGAAGTTGAAAACCCTCAAACCAATAGCTCTTTTGTTTTGAGTGACAATATGCTTAAAACCACTACAACTGCAGAAGCTAAAACTGAACCTTTAAAAAACGAACTTAGTTTTTACGGGAAAATCACTGCTGACAATAACAAAATGATTGATGTTTACCCATTAGTCGGCGGAAATGTAATGAAAGTAAATGTTGAACTTGGGGATTATGTTAAGAAAGGACAAGTTCTTGCCACGATAAAAAGTACCGATGTTGCCGATTTTGAAAAACAATCCATCGATGCTAAAAGCGATTTGCTTGTAGCTAAAAATAACTTAAAAGTAGCTCAAGAATTATTTGATGGAAAACTGAATTCTGAAAGTGATGTTCTTCAGGCAAAATCTGAAGTAAATAAAGCACAGTCTCAATTAAGCAAAATTCAGGAAACGTATAAAATTTATAACATCAAAGCGGGTTCGATCTACGAAGTAACGGCTCCGATAAGCGGTTTTATTATCCAGAAAAGCATCAATCAGGATATGCTTTTGCGAAATGATCGTTCTGAAAATATATTTGATATAGCAGAAATTAGCGAAGTCTGGGCAATGGCCAATATTAATGAAATTGATATTAATAAAGTAAAACTGGGTACCAAAGCGACGGTAACGACTTTAAGTTATCCTGACAAAGCATTTAACGGAAAAGTTGATAAAATCTACAACGTAATTGATCCTGAAACTAAAGCCATGCAGGCAAGAATTAAGCTGAACAATCCAGATTATATGCTTAAACCTGATATGAATGCTAATATCAAATTGTCTTTTGATGAAAATCAATCTATGATAGCCATACCTAGTAAAGCTATTGTATTTGACAAAAGCAAAAACTTTGTTATGATATTTAAAGATCGCAATAACATCGAAACTAGACAGGTAGAGGTATACAGAGTTGTAGGCGACACTACGTATATCTCGACTGGACTAAAAGAAAACGAAAAAGTAATTACCAATAATCAGTTATTTATTTATCGCGCATTAAATGAGTAAATGAAATGGGAAAATCTGTAAACATATTGAGTTTTGTAACGTTATTTATCTCGACGTTTTCATTTTCGCAAGAAACCGATTCGATACGAAAATATAGTCTGAGATTTCAAATGACGTCCATATATCAATATCATCCAGATTTTCATGCCGATTACTCAGGAACAAATAGTATGGATCCGAAAGAAGAAGGAGCTTTATCGTTAACGTCTACCTTATTTTTCGATCTTCCACTTTGGAAAGGAGCTACCGCAACTTTTAATCCTGAAATGTCTGGCGGACAAGGTTTGTCACAAGCTAAAGGATTAGGAGGCTTTCCTAATGGAGAAACATTTAGAATTGGAGATGCAAAACCAGTCGTTTATGTAGCAAGAATGCTTTTAGAACAAAAGTTTCAGTTTAAAAATAACAAATCGCTACAATTGGTTTTTGGAAAATTTGGGTTATCAGATTATTTCGACAACAACACCTATTCTCATGATCCTCGAACTCAATTTTTAAACTGGTCACTTATGACTTATGGCGCTTGGGATTATGCAGCAAATACACGAGGATACACAGACGGATTATATGCAAATTATCAATTTAACAGTTGGCAAATTAGAGCTTGTTTGAGTGCCATACCAACTTATGCAAATGGGCCAAATGTCGAGTTTAATTTTAAAGATTCTAATGCTATAAATGTAGAAATCGAAAAACAAATTGTTTTTAAAAATAATGATACAAGCAACATTAAATTATTGGGATTTCGAAATATAGCAGGAATGGGGAATTACGATATGGCAAATTCTAGTTCTACAACAATTCCAGATATTAAAAGTACGAGGCAAACCGGCCGTACAAAATACGGAATTGGTTTAAACATAGATTATACCCATGGCGACAATTGGGGACTTTTTGCAAGAATGAGCTATAATGACGGTAAAAATGAAACATGGGCATTTACAGAAATTGATAAATCGGCACAATTAGGTATTAATCTAAAAGGTAAAATGTGGAATAGAAAAGACGATTTTGGAGGTATTGCAATAGTTGCCAATGGATTATCAGATCCTCATAAAGAATATCAAAAACTGGGTGGTAATGGATTTATGATTGGTGACGGGACTTTAAATTATGGAACAGAACAAATCGTAGAAGTTTTTTATTCTTTTTTGGTTCCCAATTCCAAAATTACGCTTTCTCCAGATTATCAGTTTGCAATAAATCCTGCATATAACAAAGATCGAGGGCCAGTTCAATTCTTAGCGATACGCTTCCATACAGAATTCTAATACAATAAAATATTTATGCTTAAAATGAAGCATTATAATTAAATAATAAAAATTCATCATTAAAAATACTTTTTAAAATGAACAAATTCATAAGAAACATTATTGCTTTTTCCCTTAAGAACAAAGCGTTTACCTTTTTCTGGGTGGGAATATTGGCTGTTGCAGGATTCATTTCTTTCAAAAATATGCCTATTGATGCCTTTCCGGATGTTACAAACACGCAAATCATTATTATTACACAATGGAATGGAAAAAGTGCCGAAGAAGTAGAGCGTTTTGTGACTTCTCCAATCGAGATTTCGATGAACTCCGTTCAGAAAAAAACAAGCGTAAGAAGTATTACCATGTTTGGATTATCTGTTATCAAAATTATTTTTGATGACGGAGTTGATGACACATTTGCTCGTTTTCAAGTAAACAACTTACTAAAAAATGTTTCTCTTCCAGATGATGTCGAACCAGACGTTCAGCCACCATATGGTCCAACTGGTGAGATTTTCAGATATATTGTAAAAAGTAGCAGCAGAGATAGTAGAGAATTATTGACCTACCAAAACTGGGTTATCGATAAACAATTGCGTTCTCTTCCTGGTGTTGCCGATTTAAATGTTTTTGGTGGCCAAACTAAAACTTATGAAGTTGGAGTTGATCCAATCAAATTAGCAAAATACA
The DNA here is from genome assembly GCF_003254545.1 of Flavobacterium tistrianum. GTDB lineage: Bacteria > Bacteroidota > Bacteroidia > Flavobacteriales > Flavobacteriaceae > Flavobacterium > Flavobacterium tistrianum. The sequence continues at coordinate 209,484 of NZ_QJRH01000064.1, read as the reverse complement.
ACATTACGCCTTTACAAGTTTATAACGCGGTAAATGCCGGTAACTTAAATGTTGGCGGTGACGTTATTGAAAAGAACGGACAAGCTTTTGTTGTTCGTGGTGTAGGTTTACTAAAATCGAAAGATGATATTGGAAATATTATTGTTGATGATGCTGGAGGAAATCCAATTTTGGTTAAAAATCTAGCAGATGTTTACGAAAGTTCTATGCCAAGAGTTGGACAAACTGGTATTGGAAACAATGATGATGCCGTTGAAGGAATTGTTGTAATGCGTAAAGGAGAAAATCCTCAGGAGACTCTTGCCTTGATAAAAGCAAAAATCAAAGATCTTAATGATAATGTTTTACCAAAAGACATAAAAATTGAAACATTCTATGACCGTGATAATTTAATGAATTTCACGACCGAAACCGTAATGCATAACTTATTTGAAGGTATTATTCTGGTTACTGTTGTTGTATTTCTTTTTATGGCCGACTGGAGAACGACTTTTACAGTTTCTATTGTTATTCCGCTTTCTTTATTATTTGCATTCTTATGTCTTAAAATGATGGGAATGAGCGCCAACTTATTAAGCTTAGGTGCTGTCGATTTCGGAATTATTATAGATGGAGCCGTCGTAATGGTTGAAGGTTTGTTTGTAGTATTAGACCATCGAGCGCATCAGCTAGGAATGGAAAAGTTTAATAAAATTGCAAAAGGAAGTCTGATTAAGAAAACAGGAACAGAAATGGGTAAAGCTATTTTCTTCTCCAAACTGATTATTATTACGGCTTTACTTCCAATTTTCTCTTTCCAAAAAGTAGAAGGAAAAATGTTCTCTCCCCTAGCCTTTACATTAGGCTTTGCATTATTAGGAGCACTTATTTTTACTTTGACTTTGGTTCCAGTTCTTTCGCATATCCTATTAAATAAAAATGTAAAAGAAAAACACAATCCGTTTGTGAATTTTTGGGATAGAATTGTGGGCAAAGGTTTTAAATGGACATTTAGACATAAAATACAAACCTTAATTGCATCTATAGGGTTACTAGCTGCTGTTTTCTTTTCAGCAGGCTTCTTAGGAACAGAATTTTTACCGCAATTAAATGAAGGCGCATTATGGGTAACGGCAGAATTGCCAATGAGTACTTCTCTTCCTGAAAGTGTAAAGACTGCAGCCATAATTAGAAAAGACTTAGAAAGCTTTCCTGAGGTAAAAAAAGTTTTATCTCAAACTGGACGAAGCAATGACGGAACCGACCCGAATGGTTTTGGATTTATCCAGCTTCAAGTAGACTTGCTTCCAAAAAAAGAATGGAAACGTAAAATTTCTATGGATGATCTGATTAATGAAATGGATGACAAACTAAAAGTGCATCAGGGAATTACATATAATTATTCTCAGCCAGTAATTGATAACGTTGCAGAATCGGTAGCTGGATTTAAAGCTTCAAATGCCGTAAAAATTTATGGCGATGATTTGAATAAACTAGATCAGCTTGCCAATGAAGTTTTAGCTCAAATTAAAAATATTCCAGGGATAAAAGATGTTGGTATTTTACGAAATGTTGGACAGCCTGAAATCAGTGTAATCTTGGATCGCGAAAAAATGGCCGCTTATGGAGTAACTTTAAGCGATGCGCAAGCAGTTTTGGAATTAGCTTTTGGAGGAAAAACCGCTACTGAGAAATATGAAGACGAAAAGAAATTTGATGTTCGCGTCCGTTTTTCGAAAGAATATCGAAAAGATGAAAAAGATTTGGAAGAAATTAAAGTTCCAACCATCAGCGGAATCAAAATTCCTTTAAAAGAAATCTGCGATATTAAAACCATAACAGGTCCTGCATTTATTTATAGAGATAATACCAAACGTTTTATTGGAGTAAAATTCTCTGTTCGTGATCGAGATTTAGGAAGTACAATTGCCGAAGCACAGCAAAAAGTAAATCAGCTTAAACTTCCTGCTGGTTATACAACTGGATGGACTGGTGAATTTGAAAATCAGGTTCGTGCTAGTGCACGTCTGGCGCAAGTTGTACCAATCAGTCTAATCGGAATTTTTGTGCTTTTGTTTATTTTATTTGGAAACTTTAAAGATTCTCTTCTTGTTTTAGCTAACGTGCCTTTTGCTATTATTGGTGGAATTATCGCACTTCATATTACAGGAATGAATTTCGGAATTTCTGCTGGAGTTGGATTTATAGCACTTCTTGGAATTTGTATTCAAAATGGAGTTATTCTGATATCTGAATTTCACCATAATCTGAAAGCGAAGTATACTCTCGAAGAATCTATTTTTAGAGGAGTAAAAGCCAGAACCAGAGCAGTAGTAATGACAGCTTTGATGGCTTCAATCGGATTAATGCCTGCTGCAATTTCTACAGGAATTGGCTCAGAATCCCAGAAACCGCTTGCCATTGTTATTATCGGTGGACTTATGACGGCAACTGTTTTGACACTATTGGTATTTCCAATTTTATTCTGGATATTCAACAGAAAAAAACATGTGCCAATAGAATAAGCAATTAAAATATTTAGTTTTAAATCAATTTGTTGGGATTTAAAAATGAAGAAGCATCATTCTCGTAATGATGCTTTTTTGCTTTAAAAAGATTTTGCAAATGTGCAAAAAAAAAAAATGACCTTTTGCTCAGAAAGGTCATTTTATACTAACTCAAAACTTTTATACTGTTATTTCAAATCTTTCAAAAGCGCAATTGCTTCCGAAGCATTTGATCCTTGTGCATATTTTAATGCAGTATAACCTTTTTCATTTTTAACATTCGGATTTGCTCCATTAGCCAATAAAACTTTTATTATTTCGTGTTTATTGTAAAGTGCAGCCGTCATCAAAGGGGTAAAATCTTCTGATAATTGGTTTACATCCGCGCCATATTCAATAAATTTTTTAACGGTTTCAAGATCTCCTTTGCTAATAGCAACATTTAAAGGAGTTCCTACATAACTTTTAAGCTCAACTGAGTTTTTAACAGTTGAAACTCCATTTGAAGCCATTGCTACATTTCCAAATGCTACTAAGGCTAATCCTAAATAAATAACTGATTTTTTCATAATGATTGATGTTTATTAAATGATTGATGATGATTCTAATTTGATGATGTAAAGGTAAATCATTTTATCGTATTATGTATTACAAAGTACCATGTTTTAACCAATTCTTAACAGTTACTTAATAGAACGATAATCAAAAGACCTTAACGTTATCAAATTATTGATTTTACTATAATAGACTACTGAAAAAGAAAAATGTTACAATAAATCTTATTTTTTTATTCATTTTAAAATCAATGTTCTTCCAACGCATAAATTATTTTTTTTAAATTTACTATATCATTAGAAATCACAACAATAACATTTCACGGCTAAAGTCTTATAATTACAGGCCCCCACAAATAAAATCAATAAAAAATAATAACCTAAAAACCACGAATCATGATTTTTATTAAAAGAATTTTAGTTGTTTTAATTTTACTTATTTCGATTGTTTTAATTGCTGCTTATTTTATGCCAAAGGAATATTCCGTAGAAAGGGAAATTACAATAAGTAAACCGGCGGATAGCATCTTTAAATATGTTCGTTCGCTAAAGAACCAAAATGAGTTTAGCGTTTGGGCCAACATGGACCCAAAAATGAAAGTCCACTATAGAGGAGTTGATGGTATGGTTGGTTCAGTTTCTTCTTGGGAAAGTAATGTAAAAGAGGTTGGTGTTGGCGAACAGGAAATTACAAAAATAATAGAAAACAGACGTTTAGATTTTGCTCTCCGTTTTAAAAAGCCAATGGATGACACTGCTGTCGGGTTTATGTCTACCGAACCGATTTCTGGAAACAAGACAAAAGTAAAATGGGGAATCAGTGGAGTAATTCCATATCCAACAAACATTATGCTTCCAATGTTAAAAATGGATCAGATGGTTGGAAATGATTTACAAAAAGGTCTGGAGAATTTAAAAGATATAATGGAAGAAAACTAAATTGTCTCTAAAAAATAAAAAAGCTGTCTCAAAAGGACAGCTTTTTGTTGAGAGAAATGTTTATAAAATTTATTTTACCAGTAAAGCCCCAGCGGGGTAAATATTCATAGAATTACAATTAGGCAAATGAAAGGAACTCCAGAGGAGCTACATATATTAAGAATAGAAAAAAATATGTCGCTCCTCTGGATCTTTATCTCATAGCCTTTTATCATTTGCTATAAATATTTCTCTTCTCTGAAGCTTACAAAAAAGATCTATCCTTTTTTTCCTTATATAAAAAAAATTTCATCTCAACTTTTCCAGAATAGCAATTGATTCAGCTGCTTTAGCATAATTAGCATAATCTAATGCTTTAAACCCTTGTTCATTTATAATTGACGATCTAGCGCCATTTGCCAATAGAATTTTAATTATTTCAACATGATTATAGCGCGCTGCCAACATTAGAGGCGTCATCTTTCTCGCCATTTTATTGACATCTGCTCCATATTCAATACATTTTTTCACTTTTTCAATGTCTCCTTTGCATATGGCTCTATGTAAAGGTGATTCTAAATAAGTTGGAATTTCAGTTCGATTTTTAATACTTAATGTGTAAGTTGAGGCCTTTGATTCATTTGCAAAAATGAAAATTGCTCCTAAAATAATTGCTGCTTTTTTCATAATGATTGTTTGTTAAATGATTGATGATGATGCATTTACAATATAGACGACTAACAAATGATTTGGTTTCAGATTATTGAAAAAAAAAGAATAAAAAAAACACCATCCTTTTAAAAGATGGTGCTTTTCATTTTTTTTTCTTGCTTTAAAATTTTACCTAAGCCCTTTCAAAATGGCTGCAGACTCCGTAGATTTTGCGTATCTAGCATAATCCAATGCTCTTAGTCCGTGATCATTTTCTATAGAAGGTTTAGCTCCATTTGCCAACAAAATTTTTACAATTTCAACATGGTTATAACGAGCTGCCAACATTAAAGGTGTCATGTTTCGAACAATTTTATTTACATCTGCTCCATATTCAATGCTTTTCTTAACACTGTCAATAACTCCATTACATACAGCCGCATGTAAAGGTGACGCTAAATCAAAAGGAATTTCAATTTGATTTTTACTTTCCAACTTCAAATTAGAAGCTGTTGCAAAATTTGCAAATACGGCCAAAGCCGTTCCGAAAACGATTACTGTTTTTTTCATGATTGATTGCTTGTTTTATGATTAATGATTGTGATGATTACTTGTTAGACGCACATTATGTATAAAACGTTGCATTAAAAATGAAAAAAAATGATAAAATTTCTTGGAGTAAGGTTAAAAACCTCAATTAAGCATACTGAATTGTGTTTTTAATTTAATTTGTGCCCAAAAAAAATACCCTGCTGTAAAAACAGCAGGGCATTTTTTTATAAATTTTAAAGCTTAAATATTCATTTAAGTTCGAAAATATTATTTTGAAGAAAGATATTCTAAGACATTTTTTTCAATACGCTGATCAATATTGGCAATATCAGCTTTTACAAATTTCTCTCCTAAAATATTTTCATATAATTCAATATATCTTTCAGAAACAGACTCGATATATTCATCTGTCATATTTGGAATTTGCTGTCCGTCTTTTCCTTGGAAACCATTTTCAATTAACCAACGACGAACAAATTCTTTAGATAATTGTTTTTGCTCTTCTCCTTTTTCTTGTCTTTCAGCATATCCGTCAGCGTAGAAATAACGAGAAGAATCTGGTGTATGGATTTCATCAATTAAAACAATAACACCATCTTTAGTTTTTCCAAACTCATATTTTGTATCTACTAAAATCAATCCGCGTTTTGCAGCGATTTCAGTTCCTCTTTGAAATAAAGCTCTTGTATATTTTTCTAGAACTACATAATCTTCTTCAGAAACAATTCCTTTTGCCAAAATATCTTCGCGAGAAATATCTTCGTCATGAGAACCGTTATCAGCTTTTGTTGTAGGTGTAATAATTGGCTCTGGAAATTTATCATTTTCTTTTAAACCTTCAGCCATAGTAACGCCACAGATTTGTTTTCTTCCAACTGCATATTCACGCGCTGCATGTCCCGAAAGGTAACCGCGAATAACCATTTCTACTTTAAAAGGGTCACATAAATGTCCAACAGCAACGTTTGGATCTGGAGTAGCAATCAGCCAGTTTGGAACAATGTCTTGCGTCAATTCCATAAATTTTGTTGCAATCTGGTTCAAGATTTGTCCTTTGTACGGAATTCCTTTTGGCAAAACTACATCAAAAGCCGAAAGTCTATCGGTTGCTACCATTACTAAAAGTTCGTCGTTAATATTGTAAACCTCTCTAACTTTTCCGCGGTAAACTGATTTCTGATTCGGGAAATTAAAATTTGTAGTTGTGATTGTATTACTCATTATCTAGTTGTGTTGTTTTTTATGAAGGCAAATTTAAAACTATTTGGCAGAGCAAACAAAGAAAATATTACTTCAATTTTAGTGAATTATTTAAAGCTTAAAATTCCTTTGCCAAAAGATTTAATCGATTCATCTAAAGCTCCTATTGTAGTATCAGTTAACTTTCTAAAATCATCTGATTGCACAATCAGAATCTGCCCTTGATTATGTGTTGGTGCCGTAGGAACAAAAATCACAGCAGAACCGTTTTCATTCTCTTCAATTAAATGTGCGGGTTGCCAAAAATTTCCATTTTTAAACAAAATAGGTAAATCTGTAACGGGTTTAGGCTCATGATTTCTTTTCAAAAGCTTTTCTTCTGCCTCTTTTTTATTTTTTTCATAACCAGGCAAAAAGATCATCAGCTTCTCGTCTACCCAATTGGTAAATCTTTTTAAAATAGATAAACGCATCAGAAAGCCACTTAAATAAATTAAAACTACCAAAATCATTCCACCGACAATATCAGTTGCGTATTTTCCCAATATCAAATCCAGACGCAGAAAGTGTGCAAATTTTTCTCCATAATTCTGAAAAAACTTCCAGACTTTTCCCAATAGAATAAAAAAAACTAAAAGCGGTAATAAAACCAATGCCCCCGAAATCAAGTTCCGTTCGGCTTGAAGTAGAAATTTTTTCATGGTTAAATAATTAAGGTTAAAAAAATAAGAGCTAACTCTCTGTGAATTAGCTCTTATAAAAATAACTATTATTTAGTATTCAGCAACAAACTGAACATAAAATACTCTATATTAACTTGTTGCAAATTCCTTGTCTAAAATTTTAGACGCGATATATTTTGCAACACCATCTTCGGCATTGGTTTTAATAACTTCTAAATCTGGTAAAGTTTCTTTTAGAATAGCTGGGGCATTTCCCATAATCAATCCTTTTCCAGATGAAGATAGCATTTGCACATCATTAAATCCGTCTCCAAAAGAAACCGCTTCTGAAAGTGTATATCCTTCTCTTTCTAATACCTGCTCAATTGCAACTGCTTTATCTATAGATTTATCCATAAACTCCAAGCAAGTCGGCAAACTGAAGGCATGATGTAAATGTTCTGAAGAATTAGCTAAAATTGCATCTTTTAGTTTTACTAATTTATCATGATCGCTGCATGAAAAGAAAATTTTAATGGCTCCAAAATCTTCTAAATTGTTATAATCTACAAGTTCGGGACGATATTTTAATTCTGTTTGAAAAGAGTTAAGTTTTTCGTTCCATTTATTGGTTTGCCAAACATTTTCTTTAAATAAAACTACAGTGATTTCTGGATCAATTTCGACATTTAAAGCGGTCTTAACTACATCGCTGTCAAGGTTGAAAGCAAAAAGCTGTTCTTTGTTTGGCGAATGAATTCTGGCTCCGTTTGAGCTTACTAGATAAACTGGAACTTCCAATTTATCGATAATCGCCAATGCATCTAAATGATGACGGCCTGTAGCTACAACAATTAGATATCCTTGATTGTGAAGTTCTTGAAAAATTGATTTAGTGTAATCTGAAATAGTGTGTTGTGGGTTAAGTAATGTTCCGTCAAGGTCACTTACTATAACTTTTATATTTTTAAGTTTCGTCATAATGGTCAAATGTCTATAAATGCAAATTTAAAGCTTTATGACCGTTTAGCCAAAGATTACACGCTTTGAAAACTAGATTTGAGGTAAGTTTATTATTTATTTAACTATTTCGTTAAATATTGCTTTTTAAACAATTAAATCTTAACAATTCCATTTTTATACAATTTTATCGCTTTCTGAATTACTGATTCAATTTGTTTCAAGGGCAAATCTTTATTTATATCAAACATCATAATTTTCATTCTTGAACGATTTTCTTGAATGAGAAAAGATTCATCAAAATGTTTTCCTTCAACAATTCCTATATAAGGTTGTTTAAGTTTTTTATGAATCCATAAATAGCAGAACATTTTTCCTTTATAAGAGAAGAATGGCATTCCGTATTTTAATGTATTTGTAATGTCTTGATCTTGTTTTAGGATAATTTCTTTTAACGCAAGAAATATTCCTTTTATAGGTTCTTCTTGATTTAAATAAAAGTCATCTAGCTGTTTCATTTTTCCAAATTAAAATTCAAAAAAAATATTCGTTTTGCACTTTTCAAAAGAAAAGATACAAAACGAATATTAATAAATGTTAAAACACAATTCACGATTTACGTCTAACATTTCACTAAAAATTTATAATTAATCGTGATTCTCAATTTGTTTGTAAGCATCGATTACCTTTTTAACCAATCGGTGACGAACAATATCTTTATCATCTAGATAAATAATTCCGATGCCTTCAATGTCTTTTAGAACCAAAAGCGCTTCTTTAAGACCAGAAATTGTTCTTCGTGGCAAATCGACCTGACCTGGATCTCCAGTAATCATGAATTTGGCATTTTTTCCCATACGGGTCAAGAACATTTTCATTTGTGAGTGAGTTGTATTCTGAGCCTCGTCAAGAATTACAAAAGCATTATCAAGGGTACGTCCGCGCATGAAGGCTAATGGTGCAATCTGAATGATTCCTTTTAGAATATAATCTTCCAGTTTTTCGTTCGGAATCATATCTCGCAATGCATCATAAAGTGGTTGCATATAAGGATCGAGTTTTTCTTTCATATCACCTGGCAAGAACCCTAAGTTCTCTCCTGCTTCAACTGCAGGACGCGTCAAGATGATTCTTTTTACTTCTTTATCCTTCAGCATTTTTACAGCCATTGCGACTCCCGTGTACGTTTTTCCTGTTCCGGCAGGACCTACTGCAAAAACCATATCGTTCTTTTTGACAGTATCAACCAGCAATTGCTGATTTGGAGTCATTGCTTTCACAATCTTACCGCCAACACCATGAACTAAGATTTTATCATGATCGTAAGCTCTTTTTTCTTCCTGACCATCACTCATAATTACACGCTCAATTACATTATCGTCAATATTATTGTAACGTGTAAAGTGAAGCATTAATCTTTGAAATCTTTTTTCGAATTCGTCTAAAACTTCTTTTTCGCCAAATGCTTTTAAAGTTGTCCCTCGCGCTACGATTTTAAGCTTTGGGTAGTACTTTTTAATTATTTCTAAATGGCTGTCTTGCGCGCCCCAAAACTCTTTTGGAGCAATGTCTACTAGCTCGATTATTCTTTCGTTCAAATGAAGTAGTTTTAAATTAAAAATTCCTTTTAATATTTAGTGGTTGTCGGGTCTTTTTTATTAGTCGCAGTAATCAGTCGCAGTCTCAGTTTATGCAAATAATCTTAAAACTTTGTTTCTGAATATTGTAACTTGCAAAAACTTTAAAAATCACAATTTGTCTTTTCTTTCTTTCAATTTGTGTTTACTATTATTAGCTTTGCATTTCTCAAATTTAATGAAAATTAGATTTAAATACTATCAATAGTTATAAACAAAAATATGTCAATAATTACCCTTACTACAGACTACGGCTTGAAAGATCACTTTGTGGGGTCGCTGAAGGGTAAAATACTTTCTGAAAATCCAGAGGTTCAAATCATTGACATATCTCATGACATTGATCCCTTTAATACTGCCGAAGCAAGTTACATTATTGGCGCAGCTTATATGAGCTTCCCAAAAGGCACTGTTCACCTTATTGGTGTCGATGTTGAACGCAATAAAGAGAACCAACATATTGCTATGCAGTGGAACGATCACTATTTTATTTGCGCCGATAACGGAATCTTAAGCATGCTGACGCAGAAAATCGTTCCTCAAAAGATTGTGGCCATTAATATTCACGATCGTTTCCCAATTGAAGCTACAGATTTGGATATTTTTATTCAAGTCGCTTCTCACTTATCAAAAGGTGGTTTATTGAATGTAATTGGAAAAGAAATTCAATCTATTAAGGAAGCGACAGAACTTCAAGCTCTGGTTGCTGATGACGGAAATTCTATAAAAGGAAACATCATTTACATCGATCATTTTGGAAACGTTGTAACTAATATTTCTAAAAAACAATTCTTAGAAATCTCACGCGGACGTCCGTATGAAATTGTTATGAAACCTAAAAACATCAAAACGATTCTTCCTAATTATTCGGCAATTGCCACTTCAGACAAATATCCGATTAAAACCTATGAAGGAGAAAAACTGGCCATTTTTAATGAAGCGGGTTTTCTTGAAATTGCTATTTTCAGAAGCAATCCTTCTAAAGTGGGTTCTGCAAATAGTTTATTGGGATTGAATTATCGTGATGTGATTACGATTAAGTTTTCTTAAATATTTTTTAGATTTTAGTTTTTTTTTAGCTCGCAGATTTTGCTGATTGAGCAGATTTGCGTTAGTTTTCATGATAAATATAGCCCGTGGTTTCAACCACGGGAACACAACGCATATCTCTTAACGTTTCCCGTGGTTGAAACCACGGGCTATGTTTGAAAATACTGTGAAAATAAAATTTAAAAATCGACATTTATAATATTTCATTTTTTATTTAAAACAATAATCTATTTTGGTATTTTTGCGCACCTGTAAGACTTTAGGTGATTCTAAAAAATCTAAAATCAACAGTCTAAAATCTAAAATAATAACATGTTTGTTCGAATAGTAAAAATGAGTTTTCACGAAGAAAAAATTCCTGATTTTCTGGAGAATTTTGAATCGGTGAAAGAGAAAATACGAAATGCAGAAGGAAATCGTTTTTTAGAATTGTACCAGGATAAAAATGACAAATGCATCTTTTTCACTTACAGTTATTGGGAAACCGAAGAAGATTTAGAAAATTACCGAAATTCTGAACTGTTTAATACCGTTTGGGATTTTACAAAAAAACTATTCAATGCAAAAGCAGAAGCGTGGAGTGTTGATAAGCTTGTTAGTTTAAATTAGTTTCAAGTTTCAGGTTTCAAGTTATTTAACTGAATCTGAAAATTGTAACGATTTAACCGAAAAGCACGCAAAGCTATTATTTTAAGATACTTTTTAAAACGCTAAGTTCGCAAAGCGTTGCAAAAAAAAACTTTGCGAACTTAGCGTAAAACCTTGCGTCCTTTGCGTTTAAAAAACAAACACAAAGTAAAGCAGCTTGAAATGTGAAACATGAAACAAAAAAAATAATTAAACGTTATACATGAAATCAATCATTTTACGAGAAATAAAATCCTTTTTTGGTTCTCCTATTGGCTATTTGGTCATTGCGATTTTCTTAATCAGCAACGGACTATTTTTATGGGTATTTGAAGGAGATTATAATATCCTAAATACAGGTTATGCCGATTTAACACCTTTTTTCACATTGGCTCCTTGGATTTTAATTTTCTTAATTCCAGCCGTAACCATGAGAAGTTTCTCTGACGAAAAAAAACAAGGAACTTTAGAATTACTTCTAACAAAACCTTTATCAATCTGGGAAATCGTAAATGGTAAATTCTTTGGCTCATTTTTGCTGATTATTTTGGCTATTATTCCAACTTTAATTTACGTAAAAGTAATTTCAGATTTAGGTTCGCCAGAAGGCAATATCGATATGGGAAGCACAATTGGTTCTTATTTCGGATTATTATTTTTAATTGCTTCTTATTCTGCAATCGGAATCTTTACATCTACCCTTTCAGAAAATCAGATCGTTGCTTTTATTGTGGCCGTTTTTCTTTGCTTTTTCTTTTATTTTGGTTTTGAAGGTTTAGCTTCTTTAATTCCAGGATCAAACAATTTTATTTCGGTTTTAGGAATGCAGAATCATTTTAAAAGTATGAGCCGTGGTGTTATTGACACTCGCGATATCATCTACTTTTTAAGCATTGCCATTGCTTTTTTGTCTTTTACTGTTCACCAATTAAAATCTTTTAAAGTCTAATGAAACTATCTACAAAGCAAAATTTAAAGACATTAGGCATTACTATTTTCATTTTAGTCGTTCTAAATGTTCTTGGAACTCTATTTTTTCATCGTTTTGATTTAACTAAAGATAAACGTTATACACTGTCTCCGACTTCGTTAGGAATTGTAAAACAAGTTCAAAATCCGCTTTCTATAAAGATTTATATGGCTGGAGATCTTCCTGCCGATTTCAGACGTTTACAGCAGGAAACCAAACAATTATTGGAAGAATTTCAAGCTTATAATAGCAATATAGTTTTCGAATTTGTTGATCCGTTAGAAAATGAAGACGAAAGCGAGGAACTGACAAAATCACTTTTCCAGAAAGGATTAACTCCTGTAAACATTACTGTTGACGATAAAGGAAAACAATCGCAAGCAATGGTTTTTCCTTGGGCAGTTGCGGTTTACAACAACAAAGAAGTTAATATTCCTTTGTTGAAAAACATAATGGGAGCATCAACTACACAAAAAGTAATTGGATCTATTCAGCATTTAGAATATTCTATTGCTGACGCTATCAATAAAGTGACTAAAAACAAACAGAAAAAAGTTGCCATCATAAAAGGAAATGGTGAATTGAACGAAATTCATATTGCCAAAATGCTGATGCAGATTCGTGAAAGTTATTTTATTGGTCCTTTCACTTTAGATTCTGTGGCAAAAGATCCAAACGGAACTTTAAATGCGCTGAAAAAATATGATTTAGCCATTATTTCTAAACCAACAGAAAAATTCTCTGACGAAGAAAAAGAAGTTCTGGATCAGTTTATTATGAATGGCGGAAAAACGCTTTGGCTAATTGACCAAGTGGCTGCTGACATGGACAGTTTGTACAATGATATGGGGGCAACTTTGGCATATCCAAGAGATTTAAATCTAAATGATATGTTCTTCAAATACGGGTTCAGAATTAATCCTGATTTGATTAAAGATGAGCAAGGAAGTCCTATTAAATTAGCAACTGGCGAACAAGGAAGTGCAACACAATATCAGGATTTTATCTGGAAATTTGCTCCGCAGGTTTATCCAACAAGCCAGCATCCTATTGTTAAAAATCTGGGTGGAATTAGATTCGATTTTGCAAATCCAATTGATACTTTGAAAAACGGAATTAAGAAAACCGTATTATTACAATCTTCTCAATATTCTAAAACAATTGGTTCTCCTGTAGAAGTTAACCTGAACATGGTTACCGAAAAAACAACTCCACAGGATTATTTAAACAAAGGAAATAAACCCCTCGCTGTTTTGCTTGAAGGTTCATTTCATTCAGCTTTCGAAAATAGGATTCTGCCTTTCAAAGATAATTCTTTCACAGCACAAGGAAAACCAAACAAAATGATTGTAGTTGCTGACGGGGATATCGCAAGAAACCAGTTAGACAAAAATATGATGCCTGTAGAATTAGGTTACGATCAAAGAACTGGCCAATTGTATGACAACAAAGATTTCATCATGAATTGTATCAATTACCTTCTTGATGATACTGGACTTATTAACATTAGAAGTAAAGATGTTGAGTTGCCTTTATTGGACAAAGAAAAAGTATACGAAAGCTATACCTTTACACAATTCATAACTATCGGAGTTCCAATTCTAATTTTAACAGTTTTTGGGCTTGTATTTACTTTTGTAAGAAAGAGAAAATACAGCAAATAGATGTTAATAAAAAAATGTAATACTTTGGATAGTTTAAGATATATTTGTAATCCTTATATTTAGAAAATAAAACAGATGAAATTTATAGTATCGAGTTCATACTTATTAAAACAATTACAAGTTTTAGGTAGTGTAATCAATAGTAATAATACGTTGCCTATTTTAGACAACTTTTTATTTGAACTAAACAACAATGAGTTGACCGTTTCGGCTTCAGATCTTGAAACGACAATGTCGGCTACATTATCGATCGATTCTACAAGCAAAGGAAGTGTAGCAGTTCCTGCAAAACTTTTGCTTGAAATTTTAAAAACTTTTCCAGAGCAGCCGTTAACTTTTACTGTTGAAGACAACAACACAGTAGAGATTAGCTCTAATTCTGGTAAATATGCATTGGCTTATGCTGCAGGAGAAGAATTCCCTAAAGCAGTAAGTCTTGAAGATCCATCTGTAACTCTTGTTCCTGCAGAAGTTTTAGCAACTGCGGTAAGCAAAACTATTTTCGCAGCTGGAAACGATGATCTACGTCCAGTAATGTCTGGAGTATTCTTCCAGTTTTCACCAGAAGGATTAATTTTCGTAGCTACAGATGCTCATAAATTGGTAAAATATTCACGTACAGATGTAAAAGCGTCTCAAGTTGCCGATTTTATCATGCCTAAAAAACCTTTGAACATTTTAAAAAGTATTTTAGGAACTTCTGATGCTGAAGTAAAAATTGAATACAACGATTCAAATGCGACTTTCTCATTTGACAATTATATCTTAATGTGTCGTTTAATTGATGGAAAATACCCAAATTACGAAGCGGTAATTCCAAAAGAAAATCCAAACAAATTAATGATTGACCGTTCTTTATTCTTAAGTTCAGTTAAACGTGTTGCGATTTTCTCTAACAAGACTACACACCAAATTCGTTTAAAAATTGCTGGAGCAGAATTAAACGTTTCTGCGGAAGACATCGATTACTCAAACAAAGCAGAAGAAAGATTGACTTGTGATTATCAAGGTGATGATTTACAAATTGGTTTCAACTCTCGTTTCTTGACTGAGATGTTGACAAACCTACAATCAGACATGATTATGCTTGAAATGTCTTTACCAAACAGAGCTGGAATTTTAACTCCAGTTGATGGTTTAGAAGAAGGAGAAACAGTTACTATGTTGGTAATGCCTGTAATGTTAAATAGTTAACATTAAAGTTTCTTTCTGTTACAGGGATATTTTTTAGTTTTAAATAAAAGATCTATCATTGTAAAAAAAAAAAAAGATATCGCTATTAACCAACCATTTTTTATACCTAGAAACCGCAATTCCCATAAAGAGTTGCGGTTTTTTATTTGAGTTTTTTTGTTTCAGGTTTCAGGTTTCAAGTTGCTTTACTTTGTGTTGATTTTAACGCAAAGATCGCAAGGTATTTAAATATGCTTAAATCTACAGTAAACGCAAAGATCGCAAAGCTTTATGTAAAACTTTGCGACTACGCGACTTTGCGAGATTATCTCATCCAGCTTAAAAAAAACTTTGCGAACTTTGCGTAAACCTTTATGTGCTTTGCGGTAAGAAAAACATAAAGCATATCAACTTGAAACATGAAACCTGAAACAACAAATTTCCGTATCTTTGTAATATGAAAATAGAAATTTGGTCGGACATCATGTGTCCGTTTTGTTATATCGGAAAAAGACAATTGGAAACAGCACTTGCTGTATTTCCTAATGATAATTTTGAAATTGAATGGAAAAGCTTTCAGCTTGATCCGACAATTACTTCAGAACCTGGGATGGACGTTTATACGTTCTTAGCAGAAAGAAAAGGAATATCGATTGAACAATCTAAAGAAATGCACAAAGGCGTCACAGAACGCGCTAAAGGCGTTGGTTTAGATTATAACTTTGACAAAGCTGTTATCTCAAATTCTTTAAACGCGCATAGAATTATTCAATTGGCTAAAACCAAAAATATGGGCGATAGAATGGAAGAAATTTTCTTTAAAGCTTATTTTACTGACGGAAGAGATTTAAACAACGGTCCAACGCTAATAGAATTAGGAGTTCAGGCTGGTTTAGAAGAAAAAGAAATCAGAGAAGTTCTTGAAAGCGATTCTTTATTCTTAAAAGAAGTTGAGTCAGATATCAAAGAAGCCGCTGAAATTGGTGTTCAAGGAGTTCCTTTCTTTGTTTTTGATCGCAAATATGCTGTTTCGGGTGCTCAGCCTGTAGAAACATTTGTTAAAACAATTCAAGAGGTTCTAAAGTAAAAATAAACTTTATATAACCTAAAAGCGTGCTGTTTACATTTAAACAGCACGCTTTTATTATTTAGTCTTTCAATAAACTAAAAATTAATGACCAGCTCTACCTTTTGTATCGTTAGATTTTGTAGTGCTTTTTCCTCTAGAACCAGAAGTTGATTTTTGAGTTTTTCCAGAATCTTTCATTCCAGATTTCGAATCTTTTCTTGAAGTTTCCATAATGTTATAATTTTTTAAATTATTAATATGTACAAAGTTGCAAAATACGTAAGTCGTTATTTTACAGAATTATAATTGATTTTTACAAAATGGGAATTACCCCAAACCAAGTAGAGAAATAAATCATGTAAAAATAAAATCGAATCTTATAAACTTTTCAATCATCTAATTTTCAATTTTGTATAAATCACAATAGACATTTACTAATTTAAAATAGCAGCCATGAGAACAGATAAAGACAACAGAAAAACTGCAAAATTAAATAATTATAAATGCAGTAAGCCAGATCATGTTGATACAGCACATGAAAATGAAGCAATGGACGATGAATTTACTTCGGGACAAAACCCCGATAACAATTACAGAAAATATTGCAGTCATTTTGAAGATTCCTATGAAATTATAGAAAGCGGACTTAATCTGGCTGAAGATAATACTCCTTATCCTACTTATGACGATGCTAATCCTTATAACAGTTATAATCTAGATAACGAAGACGATAAATATAACTGCCCTCCTTACCGAAATTTTGAACATTAAAAATTCCTTAAAAATATGTCGCCAAAAAATGATCAGGAAGTTATGAATGAATACTTGTCTAATGAAAGAACTTTATTAGCATGGCTTCGCACGGGAATTGGAATAATGGTTTTTGGATTTGTAGCAGTAAAATTTTCATTATTTCTAAAACAGCTTCCAACAAAATATATAGCCGAAACTGTACCGCCAAACAGCAATTTCACCATCTATTTAGGCATAAGTCTACTTATTGCAGGCGCAATGACCATTCTGCTCTCTTATCTGCGTTATGCTCACACTATCAAACTATTAAAGAGAGGAAAGTATCAATATTCAACAGCAATGCTTACCTTTATTACAATGATGCTATTTGTATTAAGTATATCTCTTATAGCCTATCTAATCATCGCAGCAAGCGCATAGAACAATTATCTAATTGCTAAATTCTAATTATCTTATTAAAAAATGACTCCGCCATTATTACAATTTAACGATAAAGGAATTTACTGCCAACAGGCAGATGTTTATCTGGATCCGTGGCGGCCAGTTAAAAATGCCATTATCACACATGGACATTCTGATCATGCCAGATGGGGACATCAAAATTACATTACACATTATTCGAATATTCCCATTATAAAACATCGTTTAGGAGAAATTAATGTTTCAGGAAAAAATTGGAATGAAACTTTTACGATAAACGGAGTGAAATTTTCTTTTCATCCTGCGGGTCATATTATTGGATCTGCGCAAATAAGAGTAGAATACAAAGGCGAAATCTGGGTTTTTACCGGTGATTACAAAACCGAAGATGACGGAATTTCTGTTCCGTACGAAGTGGTAAAATGTCATTCTTTTATCACCGAATGCACTTTCGGACTTCCAGCTTTTAAATGGGAACCGCAAGCAGATGTCATGACTGAAATTAATAATTGGTGGACTGAGAATCGTGCAGAAGGAAAAACATCTGTATTATTTGGATATTCTTTAGGAAAAGCGCAACGATTATTAAAAAATTTAGACACAAGCATCGGTCAAATTTACACACATGGCGCAATTGAAAATATAACCAATATTGTCCGGCCAATGATTGATTTGCCTCCAACCATAAGAATAACTTCCGAAACAAAAAAAGAAGATTTATTAGGCAATATTGTAATTGCTCCGCCAAGCGCACACGGAAGCACTTGGATTAGAAAAATGACTCCTTTTGTAACAGGAACAGCAAGCGGCTGGATGGCTTTTAGAGGAGCAAGACGAAGACGTGCCGTCGACCGCGGATTTGTCTTAAGCGATCACTGCGATTGGACAGGTTTATTGGAAAGCATAAAAGCCACAGGCGCAGAAAAAGTAATCTGTACTCACGGCTATTCAGATATATTCTCGAGATATCTAAGAGAATTAGGTTACGACGCCAGAACCGCAAACACACAATACGAAGGAGAAACGAATGACGTAATTAATGATGAATTGTAAATGGTTACTTATTAATGACAAATTCATAACTCATAATTCATAATTCAAAACTAGAATGAAAAACTTTGCCGAGCTTATAAAAACCTTAGATAGTTCTAATAAAACATCGGTAAAAGTTGATGCGCTGACTAATTATTTTCTAAAAGCAAGCGACGAAGATAAAGTCTGGACAATTGCCATTCTTTCGCACCGTCGCCCTCCCCGACCAGTTAATACTACTTTATTGCGCTTATGGGCAAACGAATTGGCTAATATTCCACTTTGGCTTTTTGAAGAAAGTTATCATATCGTGGGTGATTTGGCAGAAACAATTGCGCTGGTTATTCCTACCACAAAAGAACACTCCGATAAAAGTTTGACTGAATTTCTACAAGAAATTATTGCTTTAAAAAAGAAAACTGATTTTGAGAAAAAAGAATACTTACAAACCAATTGGCTCAATTTAAATTATTACGAAAGATTCGTTTTCACTAAATTAATAACAGGTAGTTTCAGAATTGGCTTAAGTCAGAAGTTAATGACACGCGCACTTTCAAAAGCCGAAAATATTGACGAAGATACATTGGCTTATAAATTAATGGGCGATTGGAATCCGAATACGATTACGTTTCAAGAATTGATTTTGGATGAAAAAAGTAGCGATTATTTATCGAAACCTTATCCGTTTTATTTGGCTTATCCAATTGAAGGAGAATTAGAAAATCTTGGAAATCCAGAAGATTGGAGCGCTGAACATAAATGGGACGGAATCCGTTCTCAAACCATTATTCGTGATAATGAAATTTACGTCTGGAGCCGTGGCGAAGAATTGGTAACCGATAAATATCCTGAATTTCAAACTTTCATCGGAAATATTCCAGACGGAACTGTTATTGATGGTGAAATTCTTCCTTATATAGACAATCAAATTGGAACATTTAACGATTTGCAAACCCGAATTGGTCGCAAAAATGTATCCGCTTCGGTTTTAAAAAATACGCCTGTAATTATTAAAGCTTACGATTTATTGGAATGGCAGGGAAATGATATTCGGAATCTTCCGTATGAAGAACGTCGTACTTTATTAGAAGAACTATTTACCACTTTAATTGGCAAAGAAATTCCGTTACAGCTTTCAGAGCGAATCAATTTTTCGACTTGGGAAGATGTCACAAACGAAAGATTAAAATCTCGTGAAATGAGAAGCGAAGGTTTGATGCTGAAACGAAAAAACTCTCCCTATTTAGTAGGCAGAAAAAAAGGCGATTGGTGGAAATGGAAAATAGAACCTCTAACCATAGATGCTGTCCTCACCTACGCCATGCGCGGACACGGAAGAAGATCCAATCTCTTTACCGATTATACTTTTGCCCTTTGGCAGGAAAATGAAAACAAGGAACGCGAACTCGTCACTTTCGCGAAAGCGTATTCTGGTTTAACCGATGCAGAATTTAGAATGGTAGATGATTTTATTAAAAAAAATACTTTAGAGCGATTTGGCCCAGTGAGAAGTGTTACGCCGAAATTGGTTTTTGAAATTGGTTTTGAAGGAATTGCGCTTTCCAAAAGACATAAAAGCGGAGTTGCAACTCGCTTTCCGCGAATTTTAAGGTGGCGACACGACAAAAAAATTGAAGATGCCAATTCGATAGAAGATTTAAAAAATATGATTTCATAATGAACAGAGAGCAGTTATTTACCGTTGCCAATAATTGGTTTGAAAGTCAGGGATGGAAACCTTTTCCGTTTCAGACGCAAACGTGGACTGCTTTTCTGCAAGGCAAAAATGGCTTGTTAAATGCTCCAACAGGAAGCGGGAAAACCTATGCGCTTTGGCTTCCCATTATTTTAAACTACATCAAAGAAAATCCGAATTACAGGACGAAACACAATTCAGGATTAAAAGCGATTTGGATTACGCCTCTGCGTTCTTTATCTGTCGAAATAAAACAAGCTGCAGAGCGAGTTTTGACAGATTTAGACATTCCTATGACGGTTGGAATTCGTTCTGGAGATACTTCTTCTTCAGAAAGAGCTAAGCAAAAAGGAAAAATGCCAGATCTGCTGATTACAACTCCCGAAAGTTTGCAATTGCTTTTGGTAACAAAAGGTTATGCAAGTATTTTTAAAAATTGCAGTTCAATTGTAATTGACGAATGGCATGAATTACTTGGAACAAAAAGAGGGGTTCAAGTAGAATTAGGTTTATCAAGATTGAAAACCATTGCCAAAAACATTCGAATTTGGGGAATTTCAGCCACAATTGGAAATTTACAGCAAGCGCAGGAAGTTTTACTTGGAGTAGATTCTGAAGCGTATCATAATTCTGTTTTAATCAAAGCTGTCATTAACAAAAAGATAAAAGTCGTTTCGATTATCCCAGAAAAAATGGATACGTATCCATGGCGCGGACACATGGGATTGCATCTAATTGATGAAGCAGCAAAAATTATAAAAGCCAGTAAAACGACACTTATTTTTACCAATGTTCGTTCGGCTTGCGAAATCTGGTATCAGAGATTATTAGAAAAATATCCTGAATTCGCAGGGGAAATGGCCATGCATCACGGAAGTATTGACAGAGAAACCAGACTTTGGGTAGAAAATGCCATTCGGAATGAAGAATTAAAAGTCGTGGTCTGCACTTCGAGTTTAGATTTGGGTGTTGACTTTGCTCCTGTCGAATCGATTATTCAAGTTGGAGGACCAAAAGGCGTTGCCCGTTTTATGCAGCGCGCCGGACGAAGCGGGCATCAGCCCGGAAAGGAAAGTGTTATTTATTTCCTTGCTACTCACGCCATTGAATTAATAGAAGCTTCTGCTTTGAAAAAAGCTGTTGAAAACAGCGTTATAGAAGATCGCGTTCCGTATTTAAACAGCTGGGATGTTTTGGTTCAATACCTTAATACGTTGGCCGTTTCTGATGGATTTTATCCAAATGAAATTTTCAAAGAAATTCAAGGAACTTTTAGTTATCAAACCATTACAACTGAAAACTGGAATTGGATTTTAAATTTCATTACTCAAGGCAGTCAAAGTCTTCATGCGTATGACGAATTTAAAAAAGTTGAAATTGATGAAAACGGCTGTTACAAAATAAACAGCAGAATGATTGCCATGCATCATAGAATGCAGATTGGAACTATTGTTGGTGATGCTGTGATGAATGTCAAATATGTCAGTGGCGGTTATATCGGAACGATTGAAGAGTGGTTTATTTCAAAACTAAAACCTGGCGATACTTTTATTTTTGCTGGTAAAAAACTGGAATTATTCAAAATCAGGAATATGCAGGTTTTGGTTAAAAAAGCGAGTCCGAAGAAAGAATCTAAAATTGCAAGCTGGATGGGCGGACGTTTGGCTTTATCTTCCCAAATGAGCGAATTGCTTCGAAAAGAATTATATCGTGCCAATACCGATAATCTTTCGCCAGAATTAAAAGCTTTACAGCCTTTATTCAAAAGACAACGAAAAGAGTCTATTGTGCCAAGTTCAGATGAATTTTTAATCGAAACTTTTAAGACCAGAGAAGGATTTCATGCTATTTTTTATCCGTTTGAAGGACGTTTTGTGCATGAAGCTTTAGCCAGTTTATTGGCATTCAGAATTAGTTTATTGCAATCCATCACCTTTTCTTTGGCGTATAATGATTATGGTTTTGAATTGCTTTCGGATCAGGAAATAGATATAGAAGCCGTTTTAGACAATAATTTATTCTCAACGGAATATGTGCATCATGATTTGCAGAAAAGTCTAAATTCAACCGAAATGGCTCGAAGAAAGTTTAGAGATATAGCAGTAATTTCGGGATTAGTCTTTACCGGTTTTCCAGGAAAAATGGTTAAAACAAAACATTTGCAAAGCGGTTCGCAGTTGCTGTTTGAAGTTTTCAGAGATTTTGAACCCGATAATTTATTATTGCATCAAGCGTATCGCGAAACCTTTGAACATCAGCTGGAAGAAGGACGTTTAATTTTAGCTTTAGAAAGAATTGCAAATCAAAAAATTGTTTGGAAACAATGTTTGAAACCAACTCCTTTTAGTTTTCCAATTATCACCGATCGATTAAGAGAAAAACTTTCGAGCGAAACTCTAGCTGAAAGAATCCAGAAAATGACTGCGTCTTACATGAAATAATATTTATGAATATTCAAATACAAAACGAAAACTTTATACTTCATCCAAGCGGCGCTGTTTTTTGGGAAAGAAAAAAAACGATTATTATTTCTGATGTGCATTTAGGAAAAGTGACACATTTTAGAAAACATGGAATCGCAGTTCCGCAAAGTGCCGTTTCAGAAAATTTTAGGAAGATCACCGAAATTTTGGATTATTTTGAACCCGAAAAAATCATTTTTTTAGGCGATTTATTTCACAGTTCAAAAAATAAAGAATGGGATTTGTTTGAAGAATGGATTTCCAATCATAATCAAGAAACATATTTAGTTGCAGGAAATCATGATATAATAGATCAGAAACATTATTATGAAATTGGAATTCTTGTTGTTGATTCTCTAGAAATTGACCATTTTCTGTTTACGCATCATCCCACAGAAAAAGAAGATTTTTTCAATTTTTCTGGACATATTCATCCAGGAATAATTTTACGCGGATTAGGGCTTCAAAGTTTAAAACTGAAATGTTTTTTCCAGAAAAAGAACCAAATGATACTACCTGCTTTTGGAGAATTTACAGGAAAATTTATTATGAAACCTGAATCAGAGCATACTGTTTTTGCGATAGCAGGAGATGAAATTATTTTGATAAATAAAAACAATTAAAATCATGTAATATTACCACCAACAAACGTTTAAAACAATCCGCTTAAAGTATAATCTAAAATCCTATAGGTTTTAAAAACCTGTCGGATTTAGCAACATAATTAAATTTGAATTGCCTCCAGCTTTAGCTGGAGGTTAAATGATTTGCAATACAGAAGGCTTTAGCCAAATCGCAATTTTGGCTAAAGCCTTTTTAATAATTTAATTTAAAATCCTCCAGCTAAAGCTGGAGGCAATTCAAGATTTAAAAACATTTAAATTAAAAAACCCAGTAAAACTAAATTTACTGGGTTTTCATGTTTAATCTAAATTGCAATCAGAAATTAAACATTATTGTTCATCGTTATTCATGGCAGACATCAATAAAGTGTAAGCATTTTTTATGACCACTTTTGAAGAACTAGAAATAGCATCAGAGATAATCTGATTATAGCCTTCGTTTTTAACTCCAGATTTCACTTCTACCATTTGAAACTGGTTATTGCCAAGTTCTGTAAATACATAAAATTTGCCTTCCCAACGCACAACGGCATCTTCTGGAACGGTTAATGCCTTTTGGTTTTCAATTTCAACTTCTGCATTTACAAACAAACCTGGCAGTAAAGCCGGATTATATGTATTTACTTTACAGATAATTTCAGCCGCACGATCTCCATTTAAACTTTGATTGATAAACGCAATTTTAGCTCCGTATTTCTTAGTGTCAGAAGCATTTGCATAAACCGTCACGTTCTGCCCAATCGAAAGAGAAGTAACATCTTTTTCGAATGCGTTTAAAGTTAAAACAATGTCTTTTTTATCGATTAGTTCAAAAAGCATATCAGTCGGATTTACATATTTTCCGATGTTGACATTTACTTTGGAAACCAAACCATTAATAGGCGAAATGACTTTTATGGTTTTGCTAATAGTATTTACATTTAATGTTTTAGCATTAATTCCTAATAAATTTAATTTTTGTTCTAACGAAGACATTGTAATTCGTTGAGTTCTCATTTCGGTAGTAATCTGCTCTAAAACCTTATCGCTTGCCGCTTTGTTTAAATTCAATTCTTTCTGTCTTCTATGTTCATTTTGAGCCAATTCAAACTTCTCTTTTGCCATAAGATAATCCTGTTGTAGTTCGATAAACTGCATATCTTCTAAAACAGCCAAAATCTGACCTTTTTGAACATTCATACCCGCAATAAGATTTGTGCTTTTTACATAACCTCCCAGCGGAATACTAATACTTATCACACTTTTTGGAGGAACCGTTACAGTTCCTTGAAGCTGTAAAATCTCTTTGACATTTTTTATAGTCGGATTACCGCTTTCTAGTCCAGCGTTTTTTACTTGTTCAGGACTTAATTTGATAATATCAATGCTTTTATTTTCAGCACTTTTAGTTTCCTCATTTTTCTTATTTCCGCAAGAAATTAGAAATATAGCGCCTATAAACGCTGCAATATATTTTTTCATTTTAGATGTTATTTAGATTTTGAAGTGTCACGACTGCTTTATTATAAGCATTCAACGCATCCAGATATTCACTTTTAATTGTAATGGCCTGATTTACTACTAAAACCCATTGCAAATAGTCAATATCTCCGTTTTGCAATTGACTGCTTGAAGCTTCGATAATCGTTTGAGCATTTTTCAATCCGTCCGTTTCATAATACGCCAAGCTTTCTTCGTATTTTTTGAGTTCTCGATCAGCGTTTTCAATATTAGTTTTTACTTCAATTTTCAAAGCTTCAGACAGCTCCGCATAACTTTCATACTCTGCTTTTGCGGCTCTTTTTCGTTCTGACTGACTTGTAAAAAAAATAGGGATTGAAAGTCCAGCATTTACATAATTAAATCTTTGTGAACTATCATAATAAACTTCTTGACCTGAAGTATTAGTTTGAGTTCCAATAATGCTTAAATTATTATAACCTAAAGTAATTTCAGGAAGCATTTTGGCACTTTCAGTTTTCCATCTCCATTTGGCAGATTCCGATTCAAATTGCGAACGTTGAACAGAAGGAAGATTTTCTGTCTTTAAATTTTCGATTGATGTACGATTTAAAACCGCTTTTAGTTTTTGCTTTTTAGGAGTATGTTCAACTTTATCTTGAAGAATGGCATTAAACGAATTTAAAGCAATTTCGATATCTCTGTTTACCATTACCAATTGATTGCTGTAAAACTGTCTGGCAGATTGCGAAGCGCTTTTTTCTAAAACATTGGCTTCACCTGCTTTAAATCTTAAATCTGATTTCTTTTCCATAATTCTATAAATGGAATCAGCGTAAACCAAAAGTTCTTTTTTGCTTTGAAGCCATAAATAGTCATAATAAACATTTCTGACTCTGGTTTTAATTTCCTGAGAAGTCAGCTGCACTTCAGCTTTTGCTTTATTAAAATCAGCTTGAAATGCTTTTTTCTGATTGCTGTAAACGGTAGGAAACGCAAAAGTCTGACTGATGCCAAATCTCGTGTCTTTCTGTGCGCTGTTAAACTGTCCGTAATCGGCATCGATTTGCGTCTGCGGAAGATTATATCCCGTCTTTTGCAAATGGCTTTTAGACTGTTCGTTTAATTTAGCCGATTTAATCGTTCTGTTATTCTGAATCGCAATTGAAATTGATTCGTCAAGCGAAATTGGTAATTCTTGCGCTTTTGCCACATTACCAATAAAAAGAATGCTCAATAAAATAGTTAGATTATTCATGTGTTTTTTTCTTTTTTTAGAAAATCCTTTTGCGTGGTAGGTCATTAAATAAATGGCTGGAAGTACGAAAAGTGTTAAAAGAGTTGCTGTAACCAATCCACCGATAACAACCGTCGCTAAAGGACGTTGCACTTCTGCTCCTGCACCATTACTTAAAGCCATTGGAAGAAATCCTAGCGAAGCCACAGCCGCTGTCATTAAAACGGGACGCAATCTGTTTTTGGTTCCTAAAAGGATTATATCAAAAGGATTTGTGATTTCTCCGTGTTTTTGAATTCGGTTAAATTCGGATATTAATACGATTCCGTTTAGCACTGCAACACCAAAAAGGGCTATAAACCCAACTCCAGCCGAAATACTAAAAGGCATATCTCGCAAGAATAAAGCAAACACACCTCCAATCGCAGAAAGCGGAATGGCTGTAAAAATGATAATTCCTTCCTTAAACGATCTGAAAGCAAAATAAAGCAAGACGAAAATCATCAATAAAGCGACAGGAACTGCAACTCCCAATCTGGCTTTTGCCTGTTGAAGATTCTCAAAAGCTCCGCCATAAGTGATATAATAGCCTGGATCAAATTTGATTTGCTGATTTACTTTTTTCTGCAATTCTTCTACAATTGACTGCACGTCTCTACCTCGAACATTAAAGCCAACAATGATTCTTCTTTTGGCATTTTCTCTCTGAATCTGATTTGGCCCTTCCACTTCATCTACTTTAGCGACTTGATAAAGCGGAATCTGCATTCCTGATGGTGTTGCAATCAACAGATTTCTAACGTCTTCAATGCCTTTTCTTCCGTTGTCTTCTACACGAATTACCATGTCAAAACGCTTTTCACCTTCGTAAATACTTCCAGCAACAGCACCTGCAAAAGCGGCGTTAATCGTTGCATTCACATCAGCAACACGCAAACCGTATTTCGCCATTTCTGCCCAATTGTAATCAATTACGATTTGAGGCATTCCTGTTACTTTTTCTACATAAAGATCGGCTGCACCTTCAACTGTTTTGCTAATGTTTCCAAGTTTTTCGGCATATTCTGAAAGCTTCTGAAGATCTTCTCCGTAAATTTTACAAACCAAATCTTGTTTAGCACCAGTCATTAATTCGTTAAAACGCATTTGAACAGGAAATTGAAACCCTGTAGTAACTCCAGGCGCAATTCGTTTAACGGTTTTAGTCATTTTATCTGCTAGTTCAGGAAACGAAGAAGCGCTTGTCCATTCTGATTTGTCTTTTAAAACAATAATCATATCTCCACCTTCAATTGGCATCGGATCGGTTGGAATTTCGGCACTTCCAATTCTGGAAACTACTTGCTGAACTTCTGGATATTCTTTCTTTAATTCTTTAGAAATTTTAGTGATTGTTTCTGTTGTTGTAGAAAGATTCGTTCCTAAAAGCAGACGAGTTTCTACTGCAAAATCTCCTTCTTCCAATTGCGGAATAAATTCTCCTCCCATTCTTCCAAACAATAAAACTGCAATTCCAAAAAGTACAAATGCTCCAATAACAATTGATTTTCTAATGCTTAAAGCTTTTCTAAGCCAACCTTCGTAACCATTTTCTAATCTTTCCATAACTCGGTCAGAAAGATTCTTTTTATGGCTGATTTTTTTGCTTAAAAATAAAGCGCTAACCATTGGCACATAAGTCAATGACAAAATGAAAGCTCCTAAAATGGCAAAAGCAACGGTTTGCGCCATTGGTTTGAACATTTTACCTTCTATTCCTTGCAGAGAAAGAATTGGCAAATACACAATCAGAATGATAATTTGTCCAAAGACTGCTGCATTCATCATACGTGCGGCAGATCCTGTCACTTCTTTATCCATTTCTTCTTGCGAAATAGAATCTATTGCTTTGTATTTTTTTGAACTATGAAGATGATGAAGAATGGCTTCTACGATAATAACGGCTCCGTCTACAATTAATCCGAAATCTAATGCACCGAGACTCATTAAATTTCCGCTTACGCCAAAAGTATTCATCATAATAATAGCAAAAAGCATGGCTAATGGAATAACTGAAGCTACAATAAAACCGGCTCTTAGATTTCCAAGAAATAAAACCAGAATCAGAACCACGATTAAAGCTCCTTCAATTAAGTTTTTTTCTACCGTTCCAATGGCGTTGTCTACCATTTTGGTTCGGTCTAGAAAAGGTTCAATTTTTAAACCTTCGGGAAGGATTTTTTCAATTTCGGCAATTTTGTCTTTTACATTGACAATAACGTTATTCGCGTTTTCGCCTTTCAGCATCATCACGATTCCTCCAACAGATTCTCCGTATTCGTCTGTTGTTAATGCACCGTAACGAATTGCTGAAGAAATTTTGACATCGGCAACGTCCTTTACTAAAATTGGAAGTCCGCTTTGCGTGCTTTTAACTACAATATTTTCAATATCTTCAATACTTTTAGCTAAACCTGTACTTCTAATATAGGAAACTGTTGGGCCTTTCTCAATATAAGCTCCGCCAGTGTTTTCGTTACTGCTGTTTAGAGCTGTAAAAACTTCGCTGATGGTTAGATTTTGAGCTTTCAATCTTGCAGGATTTACGGCAATTTCATACTGCTTTAATTTTCCTCCAAAAGTAGATACATCGGCGATTCCAGCAGTACCCAAAAGCTGTCTTCTAATTGTCCAATCTTGGATTGTTCTTAAATCTTCTAAAGAATATTTTTCTTCAAACCCTGGTTTTGGCTTTAAAACATATTGGTAAATTTCTCCTAAACCAGTGGTTACTGGAGCCATTTCTGGCCTGTTAGCATTTCGGTCTATTTCTACTTGCTGCAGTCTTTCTGTAATTTGCTGTCTGGCCCAATACACATCGGCATCGTCTTCAAAAACAACACTTACTAATGAAAGTCCGAAACGAGAAATACTTCTGCTTTCTTTAAGATGCGGAATATTGCTAATAGCTTGTTCAATTGGGAAAGTGATCAACCTTTCTACATCTTCAGCTCCAAGAGAAGGCGCTGTCGTAATAATTTGTACCTGATTGTTTGTGATGTCGGGTACGGCATCAATTGGCAATTGGGTAACCTCGTACACGCCGTAGATAATCCACAACAGTGTAAAGATTCCAATTGCCAGTTTGTTCTTAACTGAGAACTGAATTACTTTATTAAGCATACTATATTAATTAAAAAATAATAGATGAGCGACTGAAAACAATACATTTCAGCGACTTCAATAAAAATTTAAAAAAATATTTATGCTACCGGTGGACGGAATAAAGAAAGTGAATTTGGATCTGAATGTAGATTAGACCTGTAAGTTGGGATTTTTAATTGCGGTAATTCTAGATTAAAAGGAACAGGAAGTAAATCTTTGTCATCTAAAATAAAAACAAAGTGAAATGAACTGCTGCTAATCGTTTTGAAAGGCAGTTGCATATCGCGGTCTGCATCATTATCCTTTATATCTTCTCCCCAATAATGCATTGACAAGAAATCGACAAAACTTAAATCCATAATTTTTTTGTGCTCTTGATAATGCTCAATCAATATTGGCAACTTATAAAACTGCTGTACAAAACTGCTGTTTGAAGCTATTAAAAAAATGAATATGTAGACAATTTGTTTTCGCACAAGGCAAATTTAGCTTAAATAATATATTTTTCACTATAAAAAATAGTTTGAATATATCTTTTAACAATTTAGTTTTATTGGGATAACCCTTCCAAATGTTGGAAAACAGGAATTAGAGCTTTTCCTTTCTCAGTCAAATAATATTCAATGTGCAGAGGTTTTAGTTTAATTGTAGTTTTTTCCAAAAGCCCTTCTTCTTCCAGCTCTTTTAAGGCTGTAGCTAACGATTGTTTGTTTGAGCCTTGAATCTGACGAAGTAAGTTGTTAAAACGCAGAGGAGATTCTACAGCGAGACGAAAAATTTCAGCCTTCCATTTTCCAGATAACATTTTTAACAATCTTTGAGCGGGGCAAGTTTCTTTTTCTTCCATAATTTTTATGAGTAGTCAAAAAAATCTGACTTATTGTTTTGGAAAGTTTTTTAAATAAAATTTGTTGTAATTCTAAAGTAAAAATAGAAAATGAAAACAAAGAAACCAAGCGAAATGAGCATTGAAGAGCTTTTAAAAATGCAGAAAACGATTCAATCTACAATTAAAATCTTGATCTTAGTTGCTATAATATTATTCATTCTTATTTTATTGCTATTTCTAAAAAAGGGATTTCTCATTTTAATATTATTCCCTTTCGTGATGGCGTTCCTTATGATTAGCCATTCTAATTCTCTTGAAGAAATTGAACAAGAAATTACTTCGAGAGATCTTGAGTAAAAACCTTATGAAGAAGCATGTTATTGTTTAAATTTAATTTTTCTTAACTGAAAGTCTACTAAAAAAATTTAATTTTGGGACCACAATATAAGCCCCAAAATTATGATTATACAAAAAAGACCCCTTTATTTTTTCTCTTTATTTTTACTTCTTTTTTTCTCGCAAGTTAACTTTGCTCAAGAGCAAAAGCCTATCAAAAAAGAAAGTCGCGGAAGATTATTTAACGACACGACAGCTACAGACAGCGATTACTTAATGGCAATTGAAAAAGCTGGAGAAGTATTAGAATCTGCTTACAATGATATTGATTTTGCGGGCGATACCCGTCATCTTTTTGGCGATATGAAACGTACTGAAAGCAAGTTAGATTTAATTTTAGCGAGTTTAAAAGGAGCTAATCCCAATGTGCGAAACCAGCAGATGTACCGCATTGTACTTCAAGAAATTCAGCAGGAATTGGAAGAACAAAATAACGCCATCAATGACCGAAATCAAAATCTTGAAAACATCAAGAAACGTGTAATTGATCTTCGCAAAGACAAAACGTTAATTACTTTATTAAAAGACACGATTCGTCGCAAACAATTCCAGAAAGAATTTGGAAATCTTAGAAAAAGATATGTTGCTACTGATAGTTTGATGACTAAAAACCAGACTACTTTAAACAACAAAAAAAGACTAACCGTACAGCGAAAAATTTCGGTTTCTAATGCTTTGGCAACTGTTGAAAGCAAACTGGAAAAATCTGGAATAAGTATTTTCAAGAAAGAATATCCTTCTTTATGGCAAATTAATGACACTGCAGCTAAAAAAAGGGTAACTCACAATATTAAAGCAAAAATTATAATTGAAGAAAATGTTGCGGCTTATTATCTAAGCTATAAAGCAGGCGGACTTATCACTTTGTGTTTCTTTATGGGACTTTTGTTTTGGTACATTTCCCGAAATATCAAATACCTTAAAACAAATGGTTATGCCGAAAACCTTTTGCTTTTAAATTTCAAATACTTAAATCGCGGTGCATTGCTTCCGGTTTTGGTTATAGCTTTAAATATTGCTGTCGTTACCAATTTGTATGCTCCTGCCCTGTTTCTAGAATTGATTCAACTTTTCTTGCTTGGGGTTTTAATATTTCTTTTCAAAAATCAGTGGTCTGGCGTTGCTATGAGAAACTGGCTTTTCCTTTTAGGATTATTTTTTGCGCTTTGTTTTTTAGATTTGTTTATCACGATTGGATTATTGCAGCGTTTTGCTTTTGTAGCTATAAATATTCTAGGAATCCGTTACGGTTTAGTTCAAATCAAAACACTTAAAGAAGAACTTTATATAAAAGGCTTTTTCAAATGGGCAAGCATCATTTTTATTGGCCTAAATGTTCTGTCAATTCTTTATAATTTATTCGGAAGAGTTTCTCTTTCTAATATGTTAAGTCTTACAGCTTTTATATCGCTTACTCAAATTGTTGCTTTAAGTGTGCTTTTGAAGATTATTTTAGAAATAATTTTACTTCAAATTTATACCACTAGAGTAAAAAGAGGAATTGAAAAAATGTTTGATTACGAAAGTTTATCAGATACTTTGAAAAGACCTTTTATCATTGTGATTAGTTATATGTGGCTGATTGTGATTGCTTCCAATTTGAATATTTGGGAGTCGCTTCGTGCTTCTTTAACTAAACTGTTAAGTCACCCAAACACTATTGGAAGCATTACATTTACACTGGGTAATATCGTTTTATTCTTTGTTATTATCTGGGCTGCGCACTTACTTCAAAAATATGTTGCGTATTTCTTTGGTGAAATTGATGATGAAAACGAAGAAAACATCAACAAAAGACAGCATTCAAAATTACTTATTACACGTTTAGTAGTCCTTATAAGTGGTTATCTCCTCGCTGTTGCGGCTTCTGGAATGCCTTTAGATAAACTGAGTATTCTTTTAGGAGCTTTAGGTGTCGGTGTTGGACTTGGGCTTCAAAACATTGTCAATAATTTTGTATCGGGAATTATCTTGATTTTTGACAAACCTATTCAGGTTGGAGATGTTGTTGAAATTAGTTCAGAATCTGGCCGTATCAAATCGATGGGATTGCGAACAACTAAAATAAATGCTCCAAACGGTGCCGAAATCATTATTCCAAATGGTAATTTATTATCTCAAAATATTACCAATTGGACATATACCGACAATTTTAAATTGGTTGAAATTACTTTTGAAATTAACGGAGAAACGATTCCCGAAGAAATTAATACGATAGTAAATGACACACTTTCCAACCTTCCGCTAGTAAACAATTCAAAACCATCACAAATATACTACAGCTCAATTTCTGATGGAAAATATAAACTTTTAATCAAGTTCTGGTGTAGTATTTACAGAACTGAAGAAACGATAAGTTCCGCAAGACAAGAGCTTTACGTAAGCTTCAAAAATAAAGGCTTGACATTCTCAAGTTAAAACGCAAAGAAAGGCAGTAATTAATTACTGCCTTTTTTATTGCGCAAAACTTTTCTTTTTTCAATTAAAATATTGAAATTATTTTCTTACTTTTAAGATAAAGTGTTAAA
The DNA here is from genome assembly GCF_003254545.1 of Flavobacterium tistrianum. GTDB lineage: Bacteria > Bacteroidota > Bacteroidia > Flavobacteriales > Flavobacteriaceae > Flavobacterium > Flavobacterium tistrianum. Next base: position 176,751 of record NZ_QJRH01000064.1, on the reverse strand, counting down.
TAATAGTATTTTAGCAAAAACACGTATAAACCCTTGTACCCATAATTTAGTTATAAAGTAATTTAGCACTTAAGTAAAACACGATCAAAAAACTAATACTAACTTATTAAATCTTAAAAAAATTATGGAAGGAACAGTTGGAGAAATTCGGCATTTTGCCGCAAATTTTGTACCCAGATCTTGGGCATCATGCAACGGGCAAATTTTACCCATACAAAGATATACTGCACTATTTTCTTTAATTGGCACTGTTTATGGTGGAAATGGCTCTACAACATTTGGTTTACCTGACTTTGGAGGACGAGTAGCTATTGGCTTTGGAAACGGAAATGGTCTAAGTCCATATGCACTTGGAGAAATGGCAGGAACAAATGGGGTTACCTTAACACTCTCAAATCTGCCAATACATAATCACACCGCCGCTGCAACTATTAAGATTCCCGCTTACTCTGACACAGGTGATTCTGGTACTCCAGATGGTAATGTTTTAGCGGCTAAAGCCTCCATGTACTCTACACTTCCAGGTGATACGACTTTGAAAACAGCTAGTTTTACTGTAACCACAGGCCTTACAGGTCAAAATCAACCACTGTCTATTATGCAACCTTCTATAGGGATGAATTACATTATATGTTTAGACGGTACATTTCCGGCTCGTAATTAATCTTCAAAAGACAAACAATTTATAACCTAAAAAAAAGTATATAATGGAAGGATATTTAGGAGAGATCCGCTTATTTGGAGGGAATTTTGCTCCAAGAGGTTGGGCTTTTTGCAATGGAGCAACAATAGACATTGCTAACAACGACGCACTTTATGCTTTACTTGGCACTACATATGGCGGTGATGGTGAAAATACATTTAAACTACCTGATCTTCAAGGCAGAGTTCCAGTAGGTACAGGTCAAGGTACAGGATTACCCAATATAGTACTTGGCCAAATTGGCGGTACAGAAAATGTTACGATGACTATTAATCAAATGCCAGCACATACACATATTGCTACAGGTTCATTGGCTATTCCTGCTGATAACGCAAATGGAGAGTTAGCTTCCCCTACTGGCAATATATTAGCGGGACTACCACAGGCTTACTCAACACAAGGTTTTGACACAGATCTAAAAGTTGAAAATGCAACAGTGGCACTTCAAAACGCGGGAAGTTCTATTCCTTTCAGCATAATTCAACCATACCTTGCTACCAATTATATTATTTGTGTACAAGGTATTTTTCCAAGTAGAAACTAACTAAAAAAAGGAACCATGGAAGGAACAATATCCGAAATTCGTTTATTTGCACCAAACTTTGCGCCAAAAACTTGGGCATTTTGTTATGGTCAAATCCTTAACATAAGTACAAACCAGGCTTTATTCAGCCTATTAGGAACAACATTTGGAGGCAATGGCATTAACACTTTTTGCTTGCCTGATTTTAGAGGAAGAATTCCTGCTGGAACTGGAACTACTCCTGCAAATATTACACCATTTCAATTAGGTACTGTAATGGGGAGTAATTCTGTAACGGCTCTCTTATCTAATCTACCTGCTCATAATCATGGTGCAAGCGGATCTTTTGCAATGCCATCCTACTCAGATACAGGAGACAGTTCATCAGCAACAAATAATACTCTCGCGATCCTACAAGGTTTGTATTCAAATAAAGCAGCCAATGCGGCTTTAAAACCTGTTGTTCCTACAGTAACAGTAAATTTGACGGGCAACAATCAACCTATTTCAGTTCAACAACCTTATTTGGGAATGAATTATATAATATGCCTTCAGGGAGTGTTTCCCTCAAGAAACTAACCGTTTATTATACCCATTAGATATTCTAATGGGTAATTTTTATTTTAAAAATAATCTTTATGAAAATAGCTTTACTCTTGCCTAGATCTGTTATTTATCCTTCTATGTCATTTGATATAATGGATGGTTTTAAATATTCATTAAAAAAAATGGGACAAGATGATAAACATGAAATCGTAACAGCTAGTATAGGTGTTGGCGCAAATAATAAAGACATTTATTCTTGCAGTGAACAACTGCTGTTAAATGGTGTAGATATTATTATTGCTTACATCAATCCTGAAGCAGCCCAATACGTACAGCCACTTTTTGAAAGTTCTGGGAAATTGCTTATTGTATTGGACAGTGGCTATCATTTTCAAAATTCTGAAAAAAAACTATCCAATGTTTATTTTATCTCATTACAGGGTAGTTTATGTTCACGTGCAATAGTAAATAAAGCTATTGAAGATGGACAAAATAATTTTGCTATAACCTGTTCTTTCTACGATGCAGGTTATCGTCCTTCCTATTCTTTTGCTACTGCAATTGAAGACAAGGGGGCGAAAATTACGTACAATCATGTGACTGCTCTTCAAAGATCTGACTTTAATTTGGGACCATTAGAAGAGTTTCTTGAAAATAATAATAACACAACTATTTTAGCATCATTTTGTGGCGATATGGCGGAAGATTTTTTTAGAGAATCTGCTAAATTAAAAAATCTTGCATCAAGCAAAACTTATGGAAGCGGTTTTACTGCTGAAGAAATCTGGCTGTCTAAAATTCCTTATCCTCAATATGATTGGAGTTGTGCTGTACCGTGGTCAACGAATATAATCTCTAAAGAGAATGACGTTTTTAATACGACCTTAAATGGCATTAAAATGCACAAGGCCAATGTATTTTCTCTTTTAGGCTGGGAAGCTGCCTTATTTATAGTTAACTCAAATGACCTATCGTTAGATAATATCGTTATTGATTCTCCTAGAGGAAGAGTTTATATGAATCCTGATACTGGATTCTCTGAAGCCCCAATATATTACGCAACAGTAGCTAAAAATGAAGAAACAGAAAATTGCATATTGACGAATATAAAAGAAGTTGCTAATCTGGAAGAAGAACGCCATCGTCTCTATCATCATATTCTGGCGCTTCAAAACACTACTACCAATTCATGGTTTAACTCTTATGCTTGTTTAGATTCATGAGTCCAATACGAGACATAGTAGTATTATGTAACAACCGAATGGCATTTCCAGCTATACAGACATTACATAGCTTCGGTAGGTTACATACAATAGCCGTTCCTATCGAAAATGAAGAAGTAAAAGCTTTCTGTTCTGCTTTTGCCGCAAACACGGGCATCAATTTAATTTGGTTTGAAAAAGCAAAACTAATACCTCAAATAAAAGAAATTTTAAAAATAAATCACTTAAAATATATTTTTACAATGACTTTTTCTTGGAAAGTTCCAGATGAAATTATTGATCAGAACCCAAATTTGTTTTATAATTTCCATTACGGACTTTTACCAGAAATGCGTGGCGCCGACCCTATTTTTGAATCAATTAGAAGCCAGAAAAATGAAACTGGAATTTCTGTACATGCCATTGAGAAAGAAATAGATAATGGCAAAATTATTTTAAAGAAAACACTTCCACTTCATGCTGATTTAACTCATGGCATGCTTTGCACGCATTTATCTTATCTGGCTTCTTATCTATTGCCTGAACTTTTTACAAGGCTTAATTTAAATGATAAAGGAGATTCACAAGATGAAACGTTAGCTAAATATTATAAAAAACCAAACATAACTGACGTATCCATACAATGGGAAAAACAAGATTCTAAATCGATACAGGCTTTGGTAAATGCTTGTAATCCTTGGAATAAGGGGGCTTATACTCAATGGAATGGTTTAAATATTCGCTTTTTGGAAGTTTCACAAACACAAGAAACTTCAGACAATACCAAAGCGCCAGGTACTGTATTAGAAATAAATGAAAATAAAGGTCTAATTATACAATGCTATAATAATACACAATTACGTATAAATACTATTTATACCGATGAAGGTTTTATGAGTGGGCATAAATTGCTCGCTTTTGGTCTTAAAAACGGTGAGCAATTTGCCTCTATAATTTAACTAGCTTATTATGAAACATTTTTACTCTAAAATTAAAAAAATCTTAAATATTGCCTTATTTTTAGGGATATTTACACAGAGTTACTTAGGTAATTCTCAGACTACTTTGAGTGCGGGAGATATTGCCTTTTCAGGATATGATGCTAATCCTACTCCACCTACTTCTAGTGACTCATTTTCCTTTGTTTTACTTAAGGATATTTCCGCAACTACAACAATTAGTTTTACAGATAGAGGATATACTGGATCGGGCTGGTTAGCCATTCCCAATACCAGTACAACAGAAGGTACTATCACATGGACATGCTCAAGTGCACTCGCTGCTGGAACAGAAGTCACTATCACTGGATTAAGCGCTTCTGCGTACGATACATCCACTTCTACTTCAAATACTAATGGAACCGTAGCATACAATAGTGCGGAAAGCAATATTACTTTTGGATTATCATTATCAGCTGGTGGCGATCAAATTATTGCCTTTCAAGGAGGCGGAGGTTCAATCACTGGTGGAGGAGTAACTTTAATTTCTGGAATTTCCTATTCCTTTTGTAATGGAAACACAACTGAAGCTGGGTGGGAAGCTCCTCCCCCTACTTGCCCATCGGGGCCAAATTCTTCCACTATTCCTCCTGGACTCGTGAATGGAACTAGTGCCTTTTATGTTGGAACTGTATCTAGTACTACTATAGCAACATCAGCTAAATTTAATGGTACTGGAGCTCCATTTCTTAATGCTGCTGCAGCCAGAACGGCACTAATGACTCAAGCAAACTGGATAAAAGCAATAACCGCACAAACACTGCCAACAGGATATACTTATATTGCTACTACACCAATTATAAACAGTCACCCTAGTAACAAAACAATATGTCCTGGCGCAAACACTTCGTTCTCAATTACGGCTCTTAATGCTACAAGTTACCAATGGCAAGTTAACACAGGAAGCGGGTTTACAAATATCTCAAATACAGCACCTTATTCCGGTGTTACTACTAATACGCTTTCAATTACAGGAGCAACTTCAGCTATGAATGGTTATCAGTATCGCTGTGTGGCAACAGGTTCGGGATCTGTAAATTCTAATGTAGCGACATTAACAGTGCCAACTGCAATTTCACCTTCGATTGCAACTAACACTCCTAGTGCTTATGGAGCAAACAATGGTACCGCAACAGTTACAGCATCGGGAGGTACCCCACCATATACTTATGAATGGGCACCTTCTGGTATTTTGTCAGCTACAGCATCTGGACTCGCTCCAGGAAATTACGTAGTAACTATTAAAGACAGCACTCCAAACGGATCTGGAGGATGCTCTGTAATGTATCCCGTTACAATAGCAGAATCTCCTGGGGCTACTACTAGTGTAGCTTCTCTAAGCGGATTTACAACTTGTGCTGGTACAGCCTCGCCTCCACAAAGTTTTGTTTTAACCGCTGGCCAATTAACGTCAAATTTAGATTTATCACCTCCGACAGGATATGAGATATCTACAACAGTTGGTGGAACTTATATTACTAATTTATCATTAACACCTTCTTCAGGTAATATAAACAGAACCATATATGTGCGTCTAGCAGCAACTGCTACAGGAACACCTTCTGGAAATTTAGTTATTTCTTCTACAGGAATACCAACAAAAAATGTAGCACTATCAGGAACGGTAAATCCACTTCCTGCCATCACATCAGAGCCTTCTTCAAGTACAATTTGTATAGGTGCCAATACTACTTTTAGTATAACTGCATCTAATGCCACTGGATACAAATGGCAAGTAGATCAAGGAGGAGGATTTAATGATGTCCCAAATAGTGCTCCTTATTCTGGTGTCACTAGTTCTACTCTTACGATAACTGGAGCAACAGCTGCAATGAATGGATATTTATATAGAGGTATAGCAACTGGAATAGGAACTTGTATTTCTGCTATTTCTAATAATGCTTTGTTGACAATAAATTCTGCTCCAGCAATAACAGCGCACCCATCATCAACATCTGTTTGCTTGGGAGGTAATGCAGCTTTTTCTGTTACCGCATCTAATGCAACAGGGTACCAATGGTATGTAGATAAAGGGACAGGATTCAACGCCATATCAAACAATGCTCAATTTTCTGGTGTCACTACTTCTACTCTTACAATAACTGGAGCAACTGCCGAACTAGGTGGCTATGCATATAGAGTAGTAGTGACAGGAGGATGTTCTCCTACCGCAACTTCATTTAATGTAAACTTAACAATAAATTCTGCGCCTTCTATAACAGCACAGCCTTCTGCAAGCTCTGTATGTCAAGGAGCTAATACTACTTTTACTGCTAATGCTTCTAATGCTACAGGATATCAATGGCAAGTAGACAAAGGTGATGGTGCAGGATTTGTCGATATAACAAACGGTGCCCCTTATTCTGGAGCAACTAACGCAACTCTTACAATAACTGGAGCAACAGTGGCAATGAACGGGTATTCATATAGAGTTGTTGCATCTGGAACCTGTACTCCACCAGCTACTTCAAATAGTGCAAGTCTTACTGTAAATTCAGCTCCTGCTATTACATCAAATCCTTCATCAGTATCGATTTGCTCTGGCGGCAATACAACTTTTTCAGTAACTGCATCAAATGCAACAGCATACAAGTGGCAAGTAGATAATGGTCAAGGCGGAGGATTTGTCGATGTTGCAAATTCCCTTCCTTACTCAGGTATAACTACTTCTACCTTGACTATAACTGGAGCGCCTGCTACATTTAACGGATATAAATATAGAGCTATCGCAAGCGGTACATGTACTCCGGCTGCTACTTCAAGTAATGCAACTCTAACTGTTAATCATATTAGTATAATCATGTCTAAAGCTGATGTAGCTTGTTTTGGCGATACTACTGGCCAAGCAACGGCGACTCCAAGTGGAGGAACTGGCAACTATACATACTCTTGGTCTAATGGAGCAGATACTGCTACTATCACAGGATTGGTCGCAGGAACTTATACAGTAACTGTAACGGATGAAAATTTATGTTCAAATACTGCAAATGTAACAGTAGGACAACCTTTAGCTCCTCTTACGCTTACGAAAGGCACTGTATCAAATACTTCTTGTTATGGTGGAGCTAATGGAACTGCGCAGGTAATTGCTTCTGGTGGTACACCAAATTATACTTACTCTTGGAATACTAATCCTATCCAAACAACTCCCACTGCAAGTGGGCTTTCTGCTGGAACTTATACTGTAACTGTAAAAGATGCGAACCAATGTGTAAAAACATTAAATGTTACCATATCTGAACCATCTGCGCTTATCATAACTCCTAGCCAAAACGATGTTTCTTGCAATGGAGGATCAAATGGTTCTGCTACGATATCTGTCACAGGTGGTACTGGTGCTTATACTTACAATTGGAGTACTGGATCCCATAACACAACAATAAATGGTCTTATGGCTGGTAATTATACTGTAACTGTAATAGATGAGAATAATTGCCAAGATTCGCATACTTTTGAAATTACACAACCGCCTGTTTTAACCGCCACACAATCTCAAACAGATGTTTTATGCAACGGCGGGGCAACGGGAACAGCAACTGTAACTCCTTCTGGAGGAGCTGGGAACTATACCTACGTATGGTCGCCATCTGGAGGAAGTGCCGCTACAGCTACAGGACTTCCTGCTGATACGTACAACTGTAAAATTACAGATAAAAATGGATGTTCTATTACGAAAACTTTCATTATAGGCGAGCCTTCAGTATTAGATGCTACCATATCTCCAACAAATGCAACTTGTTCAACAGGTGGAGAAGCTGAGGTAATACCTTCTGGAGGTGTTGGCAATTTCACATATTTATGGACTCCAGGAAATGCTACAACAAGAGTGATTACTAATTTGTCCCCAGGCAATTATAGCTGTAAAATCACAGATGGAAATGGTTGTTCTATTACAAGAAATGTTACTATCAATACAACTAATACTCTAGTCGCTAATACTGACCAAACTGATGTACTTTGTAGTGGTGGAAACACTGGGTCTGCTTCAGTTTTTCCTTCAGGAGCTGCTGGACCGTTTACCTACGAGTGGACTCCAAACGTAGGAAGTACTGATACAGTAAATAATCTTACTGCTGGAAATTATTCTGTAAAAATTATTGCTAGCAATGGATGTTCCATTATAAAAAACTTTACAATCAATGAACCATCAGCTATTGTAATAACACCAGGCGCCAAGACAAATGTTACATGCAATGGAGGAAACAATGGTTCTGCAAGTGTTTCTGTAGTTGGAGGAACTGGCGGATATACGTATTCATGGGATACAACACCTGCTCAATCAACAGCTACTGCAACTGGCCTTAAAGCAGGAACTTACACTGTAACTGTAACAGATGCTAACTCATGCTCTAAAACACAAAGTATTACCATAACAGAACCTGATGCACTTATAGCAACAACATCTCAAACTGATGTTTCATGCAATGGAGGTTCTAACGGAACTGCAACTGTAAATGTTACAGGAGGAACAGGACTTTATACCTATTCTTGGTCACCTTCTGGCGGAACTGCCGCAACTGCTTCTGGTTTAGCAGCTGGAACATATACAGTTACTGTCAAAGATGCCAACCTATGCCAGACTACGGCAAGCTTAACTATTACAGAACCATCTGCTCTTACCGCAACAATAGCCAAAACAGATGTTTTATGTAATCAGGCAAGCAACGGAACTGCAACAGTAACTCCTTCTGGAGGAACTGGAACTTATACGTACTCTTGGTCACCATCTGGAGGAACTGCAGCAACAGCAACTGGATTAAGTCCAAACACTTATACTGTAACTGTAACCGATGAAAACGGATGCTCTGTAACAGAGTCTGTACAAATTACAGAACCGACAGTACTTTCAGCAACAGACACACATACCAATGTGTCTTGCAACGGAGGCAATAATGGTACAGCATCTGTAGTTGTAACCGGAGGAACTGGAGCTTATACTTACTCTTGGTCTCCGTCTGGAGGAAATGCAGCAACAGCGACAGGCCTTACAGCAGGAATATATAGCGTAACGGTTACAGATGAAAATTCATGTTCTACAACAAATACCATTACCATTACAGAACCAGACCCTTTAACCTTAACTGCAACTCCTGTAGCTGTATCTTGTCATAACGGAAATAACGGATCGGCTACAGTAAGTGTAACAGGCGGAACGGGGGCTTACTCCTACTCTTGGTCTCCATCAGGTGGAAATGCAGCAACTGCAACTGGTCTTGTAGCTGGAACTTACACTGTAACTGTTACAGATGCTAATTCATGCTCAGCTTCTGCAACTGTTGAGGTAATTCAACCTGCTAATCCAGTTAATTTAAACACTGCAGTTATATCTGGAATAACCACAACAGGTGCATCTTTATCTGGAACTGCATCTTCTGATGGAATAAACACTGATAGCGGATCTTGTTTAACAGAAGTAGGTTTTGTATATGCTCAACATACCAATCCAACTACAGCCGATACTAAAATTAATGTTACTTCAACTTTAGGAACATTTACAAATTCTTTATCTAGTTTAAGAGGGAATAGAACGTACTACGTTAGAGCGTATGCAATAAATAGCAATGGTTTTGTCAATTATGGAAATGAAGTAAGTTTTACAACACAAAAATATACTCTTACTATAACAGCAACAGGACATACAAAAGTTTATGGCACAGCAGATCCTGTATTCAACTATACAGCATTAGGTTTTGCTAACGGAGACACAAGTTCAATACTTTCAGGTTTTCTTTCGAGAGATGCAGGCGAAAATGTTGGAAAATATAACATTAAACTAGGAACAATTAATGCTGGTGCAGATTACGTAATTGCATTTACTGGAGCAGAATTTGAAATTACTAAAGCAAACCAAACCATTACTTGGAATCAGACTTTAGAATTCGGTTGCGCAGATTCAAACAACGTAACTTTAACTGCTACAACAGACAGCAGTTTACCAGTTTCTTATGCCATTGCAAATGCAACGTTGGGAACAATTTCTGGATCAACTTTAAATATTACAGGATCAGGAAATTCTACCATTACAGCAACGCAAAATGGTGATCAGAATCATAATGCCGCTACAGCCGTTGTGAAACCAATAGAAATAAGCCAATCTGGACTTGTTATACAGCAATGGGCAAATGTTCTATTCTTTGATAATAGATCAAATAATTATGTGGCTTGGCAATGGTACAAAAACGGAGCAGCCATTTCTGGCGCAACTCGTCAATATTATAGCGAAGTACTACCTTTAAACGGTACTTATCACGTAATTGCAAAAGACAAAAACGGAAATTCAATCAAATCATGTCCAATTGAAAGTACTGGAACGGTTTTCAGCAAAAAAATCAAAATCTATCCAAACCCAGTTAGACCAGGAAGTGAATTTACTTTAGAATGTGATTTTAGCGAATCTCAACTAAGCGGATCTGAGGTAGTTATTTATGACATCGCAGGAAAATTAGTGCAGACTATTTCAAATGTAAAAGCCAAAAATCAAATTACCGCTCCTTCGCAGACAGCCTTATACATTGTTGTTCTTAAACTGGCTGATGGTCAGCTAAAGACAATCAACTTATTGGTTAAATAAAAATGAGATTTAATTTAAAATTACACGCAATGAAGATTAAAACGATTATAGCTATACTAACACTGTTTAGCGTCTCGATAAAAGCACAGGAAATTAATTTTAAAATTAACGGCGGTCCGTCTGGAATTCTTTATGATAGCAATATCGGAGACGGTAAACTAAAATTTGGCGGAGGAATAGGTGTTGGATACACCTATTTCTTCAGCAACCACTGGGGAATCTCAACGGGGGTTGATGTCACTTACAATCAAAATAGTTTTGAATTAAATAACGGAACTACAATCTCAACTTATGAGGTCGATGATCAAACTTCTGCATTTGAGTATAGAGTAACCCCTACTAATTACAAAGAAGATCAGCACTTTATTGGTTTTGCAATTCCCTTAATGATGCAATATAGAACATCAATTGCTTCTCAGACACAATTGTATTTCGGATTTGGAGGAAAAATTATGTTCCCGGGAAAACAAACTGTAAAAGCTTCAGCTTCTGAACTACAGCTGAGTGGCTACTATCCTGATGTAAATCTTTTGGTTGACGATTTACCATCTCACGGATTCGGAAAAGTAACCAATTGGCAGGATAAAACAACTGTAAGCTTAGATCCAGCTTTTATGTTAAGTTTTGAAACTGGTCTAACATTCAAACTAGCAGAAAAAACAAAGCTTTATACAGGTTTATACGTTGATTACGGTTTAACAGATTTGGCAAAAGAAACTCCAAATACCAATATTGTAGCTTACAATCCGAACGGACTTGACAATATTCAGGCAAACGGCACAATTGGAAATAGCAGAATCGTTCAGGAAAGCCGTTATCTATCTGCTGGTATTCAATTAAAATTAGGTTTTTCATTAGCTAAAGACAAACCAGAACCCGTAAAGGCGAAAGAAGAAACTTTTACTCAGACAGAAAGAGCTCCAATTCAGAAAGAGGTTCCTGTACAGCAAAAGGTTGCAGAAACTCCACCTGCTAAAAAAGAATTGACTACAGAGGAACGCAATTATATCGAAAAACAGCCTCTTGCATTTCAAGAAATTGGAAACACGAGCGTAACTCCAGAATTGGCTTCAAGATTAGATGAAATTGCTAAAATTCTAAAATCGAATAAAGATACAGATCTGAATATTACTGGATATACTTGTGATATAGGAACTGAAAAACGCAATCTTGAAATTGGAATGAAAAGAGCTCAGGCAGTTTCAGATTATTTACAGAATAAAGGAATAGAATCTAACCGTATGCATCTATTTTCAAAAGGAGAAAGCGAACCTTTAGTTCCAAATACTCCAGCAGAGAATAAACCTCAAAACAGAAGAGTTTCACTTACGCTGATAGACGCAAAATAATTTTTTTAATTCTACAATTGCATAAAGCATGATAAAGAGCTTAGTTCTCTTTATCATGCTTTTTCTTTTAAAAACAATTCAATCACAATCCATCTTCTACACCTTTAAGGAAGATGTCAAAATGAAAATTATACTTCAACATTAAAAATCTGTAACCGCGTAATATAAAAAAACAAAAATTAAACAGTATGATTAGAATCATGTTTTGAAAAAAATGATGATAATATATTTACCCTATTAAAATTATGTATTAAAACATACTTTTTATACAATCTTAAAAGATAAACATCCATCACTTTTATAGGTTAGTGAAGCCAAAGATTCAAAAAAAATATGAACAAGAACTTTTTAGTACAGGAAATAATCCGATTGAAAAAAGAAAAAAATGCCATTATCCTGGCTCATTATTATCAAGATGAGGATATTCAGGAAATAGCAGATTTTATTGGTGATAGTCTTGAACTGGCAAAAAAAGCTCAAAATACAAATGCAGATATCATCGTTTTTGCTGGAGTCCATTTTATGGCAGAAACCGCAAAAATTTTAAACCCAAACAAAAAAGTGGTCTTGCCCGATTGGAATGCTGGTTGTTCACTTGCTGACGGCTGTCCGCCAGAAGAATTTAAATTGTTTAAAGAACAGCATCCCGATCACATTGTGGTTACTTACATTAACTGTTCTGCACAAATAAAAGCTATGAGCGATTTAGTCTGCACATCAGCAAATGCCAAAAAGATAATCGAATCTATTCCAGTAGAACAAAAAATCATATTTGCTCCAGATGAAAATTTAGGCAAATATCTACAGAAAGAAACCAAACGCGAACTAGTCTTATGGAAAGGCTCTTGTGTTGTGCACGAAGCCTTTTCATTAGACAAATTAATAGAAATATATAACAAAAACCCAACTGCAAAAATTGCAGCACACCCTGAATCTGAAGACCATATTTTAAAAGCAGCACATTACATTGGCTCGACTTCGGGAATTATTAATTTCATTAAAACGGATCCTGCTGCCGTTTTCATTGTGGCCACAGAAGCCGGTATCCTGCATGAGCTTGCAAAAGCTGTACCTGATAAAACGTTGATCCCGGCTCCTACCACAGATGACAACAGCTGTGCTTGTAGCGAATGTGCTTATATGAAGATGAATACACTCGAAAAACTGTATTTGTGCCTTAAAAACGAAAGACCAGAAATGCTAATTAAAGATGAGCTGAGAATACAAGCTTTAAAGCCTATCGAAAGAATGCTTGCACTATCATAAAAATGCAATAACCTTAAATCAAAATAACATGCTTAAAACAGATATACTTATCATCGGTTCTGGTATTTCGGGATTATTTTTTGCTATGAAAACGGCAAAAAAACGCCCAGATCTATCCATTGTTATAATGACGAAAGAAGCAGCTAAAAACACCAATACAACACTGGCACAAGGCGGTATTGCTGTGGTGACAGACCTTATAAAAGACAGTTTTAATAAACATATACATGATACGCTTCGTTCGGGAGGCGGTTTATGCGATAAAGAAGTGGTCAATATGGTCATTAAACAAGCTCCTGAAAGACTTCAGGAATTAATTGAAATAGGAGCTTCTTTTGACAAAAATGAAAAAGGCCAATGGGATTTAGGTTTAGAGGGCGGACATTCACAGCATAGAATATTACATCATAAAGATAGCTCCGGACAAGAAATAGAGCAGAAACTGCTCAAAATCATCAAGAAAATGTCCAATATTGAACTCTTAGAAAATCATATGGTCATTGATTTAAATACCGAAACAAAAAAAGCTAAAACGACTTGTACCGGAGCCTTTTTCTTTGAAAAGAAACACAACCGCATAAAATACATCCGAGCAAGAACAATTGTTATGTGCACTGGCGGATGCGGTCAGCTTTTTGAAAACACCACAAATCCGAAAATTGCAACAGGTGACGGACTAGCAATTGCAGCTCGTGCAGGTGCAGAAATTGTTGACATGCAATATATTCAGTTTCATCCAACGGCTTTGTATACAGGTAAAGAAAATCAGCTGTTTTTAATTTCTGAAGCTGTTAGGGGGTTTGGCGCTCATATTGTAAATGAAGAGGGAAAAAGATTTTTATTTAAATATGATATCCGAGGCGAATTGTCTACACGAGATATGGTTTCTAATGCCATCAGTAAAGAGCTTCAATTAAGTGGAAAAAATCATGTTTATTTAGACTGCAGACATCTAGATCAGAAAGCTTTTGCAAATCAATTTCCAGTCATCACAGCACATTGCAACGAGTTAGGAATCTACCCTGAAAAAGATTTAATCCCTGTTGTTCCTGCGGCACATTATCAATGCGGCGGAATTAAAGTGGATCAGAGCGGAGTTACCTCAATAAAAAATCTTTACGCAATTGGGGAATGCGCGAGAACAGGACTTCATGGTAAAAACCGTCTGGCATCAAACTCTCTTCTTGAAGGTCTGGTCTTTGCACATCAAGCTTCAGAAAATGTCGATAAAACTATTGCAAAATTTATTTATTCATCCCAAATACTAATTCCGAAGTTTCCGAAAGCTCATAATATTGATGATTACCTTGCTTTTGAAAGCCTTAAAAAAGAATTGCAAAAATTGGTTACCACATTCTACACAAGTGAAGAACGTGATGCTGAGTTAGCTTTTCAAAAAATAAAAGAGCTTCATAATTATGCTGTTTCGCTTACAAAAGCACACGAAATTACGATTCCGTTTATTGAATTTTCAAATATGATTGCCGCTTCTTTGTTAATCATTAAACAATGTAAAGCTGCTGAAGATCAAAAAATATGCTAAAACCATAAATAATCTATACCCCAATCATTATGAAACTAACAAGTAAAACAACCATTGGTGAAATCGTGGCAGATGATTTCAAAACAGCAGCCATTTTTACAAAATACCATATTGACTTTTGCTGCAAGGGACATCGAACTATCGAAGAAGTCTGCAAAAAAAGGAATATTGAAGAAAGTGTTCTTATCGAGCATATTGAAAAAGCAAAAAACAGTTCTGCCAATCAATCTTTTGATTATAAAAACTGGACGGCAGATATGATTGCAGATTATATAACCAAAACCCATCACAGATATGTAGAAGAAAAATCTCCTGTTATTTTGGAGTATTTAAATAAATTATGCAGCGTTCATGGTGCGATTCATCCTGAGCTTCATGAAATTCATACTATTTTTTCAAAATCGTATTTAGATCTGACGGTTCATATGAAAAGAGAAGAATTGGTTGTTTTTCCTTTTATTAAAAAAATGAAAGCCGCTCACAGTAAAGGTACAGAACTAGAAACACCGCCTTTTTTATCTATCGAAACTCCAATTGTAACCTTAAAAGATGATCATATTACAGAAGCACAGCGTTTTAAAAGAATTGCAGCTTTAACCAATAATTATACGCCGCCTGTTGATTCATGCAATACTTATAAAGTAGCTTTTCTGATGCTAGAAGAATTTGATAAAGATTTAAAAAAGCACATTCATTTGGAAAACAATATCCTATTTCCAAAAGCAATTGAGCTTGAAAAAACATTTGAAAAAGTGTCTTAAATAAAATCAAAACCATGGAAAAATATGTAATCAAACGCAACGGAGATTATAAGCCATTTGAAGCTTATAAAATTCAGGATGCCATTCAAAAAGCCTTTGAGAGCGTCAATAAACCAGTAGACAAGAGAATATTTAAAACTATTCTTTCTGGTCTTGAGGCAAAATACTCGTGGCCTGTAGAAGAAATTCAGGACATGATTGAAAGAGTGCTTTTTGAAAACGGATATTTCCAGACCATGCGTTCGTTTATAATTTATCGCCATACGAGAAAATTACAGCGAGAACATATTAATGGTTTAAACGATGATACCACTTATATAGACAGTACACAAACTGTCGAAGAATACATAAACCAATCAGATTGGCGAATTAATGCTAATGCGAATATTTCGTATTCAAATGCGGGACTAGTCAGTAATACCACAGGAAAAGTAATCGCCAATTATTGGCTGGATAAAATATATAATAAAGAAGAAGGTTCTGCTCATAGGAATGGCGACATACACATTCATGATTTGGATTGTCTTACCGGATACTGCGCTGGTTGGAGCTTGCGTGTGCTGTTAAATGAAGGTTTTAACGGCGTGCGCGGCCGTGTCGAGAGCAGACCTCCTTCTCATTTTAGAGAAGCATTAGGCCAAATGGCTAATTTCTTAGGAATTTTACAAAGCGAATGGGCAGGCGCTCAAGCTTTCAGTTCTTTTGACACCTATTTGGCTCCTTATGTTTTTAAAGATCAGCTTTCTTATGAAGAAGTGCTAAAAGGAATCAGAAGTTTTGTTTACAATCTAAATGTACCTGCACGTTGGGGACAATCGCCTTTTACGAATATCACTTTAGATTGGAATGTTCCAGAAGATTTAAAAGAACAGATTCCGACTCGAAATGACGAACATTTATTTCTAAAAGTTACTGATGAAAATCTGATTGAAGAAGCTAAAAAAAGAGGCGTTTCAAAATTGATAGATTTAAAATATGCTAATTTTCAAAAAGAAATGAATCTTATCAATAAGGCATATTACACCATTATGACTGAAGGCGATGCAAACGGACAGCCATTTACATTCCCTATTCCAACAGTAAACATTACAGAAGATTTTGATTGGAACGGAGAAAATGTAGATTTGCTTTTTGAAAACACCGCTAAAATTGGCTCGTCTTATTTCCAGAATTTTATTGGAAGCCAATATCTTTTGGATGAAAATGGAAATCGAATCGAAAATCCAGATGCTTATAAACCAAATGCGGTACGCAGTATGTGCTGCCGATTACAGCTCGATTTAAGAGAATTATTAAAACGAGGAAACGGTCTCTTTGGAAGCGCCGAAATGACGGGAAGTATTGGTGTGGTAACCATCAATATGGCGCGTCTTGGATATTTGCACAAAGGAAACATCATTACTTTATTTGAGCATTTAGATGAGTTGCTCCAAATAGCCAAATCGACTTTAGAAAAGAAAAGAATCTTTATTCAGCAGATGTACGACCGCGGACTTTATCCGTACACACAGCGCTATTTGAAAAATTTTAGAAATCACTTTTCTACCATTGGCGTAAACGGAATGAACGAAATGGTGCTGAATTTTTCTAAAGGAAAACAAAATATAACCGACACTTCAGGAATTCATTTTGCAACAGAAATTCTCGATCATATTCGACTGCGAATGAAAGAATTTCAGGAGGAAACTGGAAACCTTTACAATCTGGAAGCAACTCCCGCTGAAGGAACAACGTATCGTTTTGCAAAAGAAGATAAAAAACGCTTTCCAGAGATTCTGCAAGCAGGACAAAATGAAAACATATACTATACGAATAGTTCACAAATTCCTGTTGATCATACCGACGATCCTTTTGAAGCGCTATTGCTCCAAGACGAATTGCAATGCAAATATACTGGCGGTACAGTTTTACATCTTTATATGAGAGAAAAAATAAGCAGTCCAGAAGCTTGTAAAAACTTTGTGAAAAAGGTTTTAACCAACTTTAAACTGCCATATATAACCGTAACACCAATTTTCAGCATCTGCCCTATTCACGGCTATCTAAACGGAGAACATGAATATTGTCCAAAATGCGATGAAATTTTACTCAATAAAAACAATCAAAAACACTTGGCTTATGAAAACGAAAACGCTTAAAGTTCTAGAAGAAAACAAATTTCAAAGAAGCAAATGTTTGGTTTACACCCGTGTAATGGGGTATCATAGACCTGTAGAAAGTTTTAATATTGGAAAAAAAGGTGAACACCAACAGCGTACACATTTCGAAGAAACCATTATCTAATAAAGGAATATTTAGCCTCACACCTTTTACTTTATTAGACTATCCGCATAAAACAGCCTGCATTGTGTGGTTTGCAGGCTGTAACATGCGGTGTTTATACTGCTACAATCCTGATATTGTTTTAGGAAAAGGAAAGATTGATTTTGATTCAGTTCTTTCGTTCCTTAAAACTCGAAAAGGATTATTAGACGGAGTGGTTTTAAGCGGTGGCGAATGCACTTTACACAAAAATATAATTGATTTTATAAAAGAGATCAAAACAATGGGATTTTCGGTTAAAATTGATACCAACGGTTCCAGTCCAAAAATATTGAATAGCCTGATTCGTGGTCAATTAATTGATTGCGTCGCGTTAGATTATAAAAGTCTTCCTCATACCTTTAAACACCTAACGCAGTCAGGCTTATTTTCTGAATTTGAAGAAAGTTTAAAACTTTTAATTCAATCGAAAATTCAATTTGAAGTCCGAACCACTTTTCATTCTTCTTTAATTTCTGAAAGTGATTTTATTCGAATGATTGAATACTTAGAAAAACAAAATTTTGAAGGAAATTATTATGTACAGCATTTCATTAATAATGTACCAACACTTTCAAAACTAGATCATTCAAAAAAAGAAATCGAACTTAAAAATTTCTCTACTCCAAAAATAAAAGTCATTTTTAGAGATTGACAACTCAAAATGAACACGTTATGACTTCACATCATTTTGTATTAATAATTCATCTTTTGGCGGCCACAATTTGGGTTGGCGGACATTTGCTTTTAGCTATTTGTTATCTACCAACCGCATTTAAGAAAAGAGACCCTAAAATTATTTTAAATTTTGAAAAGAAATATGAAAAACTCGGCATGTCTTCTCTCGCTTTACTTATCATAACGGGAATCTTGATGGCGTATGATTTTGGCGTAACAGCAGAAACCTGGTTTCATTTTTCAAGCGGATTTGAGAAAACAGTTTCCATAAAACTGATTTTGCTTTTCTGTACTTTCTTTTGTGCAGTTTGCGCACAATTTTTTGTTATTCCAAAACTTACACCAGATAATATCAATAAAATGGCTGTTATTATATTAACTGTTACTTCAATTGGTGTTACAATGCTTGTTTTGGGGTCAACGTTGCGTTATGGCGGGATATAAACAAACTAAAATCTTAAATCAAATACAATAAAAAAAAAACAGCCTTAAGGCTGTTTTTCTATGCTTATTATTATAAATCAATTACTATTCAAAAATTAATCTTTGATAATTTTTCCTTCTTGTCTAAAACCATTTTGATCCGTAATGACGTAAACATATATTCCTTTAATAAACTTGCCAACATTAATTTCAGAAGTTATCTTAGCATCTTTAATTAAAACCCTACCCTCTGAGTCAAATAAGGACACAACATATTTTTCTAAGTTTTTGCCTGTAAAGTTTACTACAGATGTTGTTGGATTAGGAGAAACAACAATCTTATACTTACTGTCAGATTCTGTTTCGTCAGCAGTAGCAGCTATCCTTTCAGGGCTTGGGCCTGTATTACATGCGTTACAGCCTGCAAAAGAAGATGATAAAATACCGCTAATAGGCTTAACAAAGCAAAAAACAGTATTGTTTGCATTAAAATTGATTGTAATTGTCGTTGATGTACCATCTGTAAATCCTATTTGTGCAGTATAATTTTTTGTTCTGCATATAGCATCATTTGTTTGCATATAAAATGAAGCGCAATATAGATTGCAATTAGTAGAAAAATTATACGTGATACATTTGCCTTGACTCGAAGTAGTACATTTTATTGGAATTCCGAAACGCAGCCCATTTGCAAATCCTTCAGCTACAGAGTTGCAACAGTTATTTAAAGTAGTGATAAATTCCGTACTTGTGGAATTCATACTTCCAGCTAAGTAGCTATCACATTCTCCATTTAATTCACCAGTAACAAAATAGGGATTAACACTCGTTCCAGCTGATGAAATTTTTATTTTAATAGGAGTGTTTAATGGCGCTCCAGGTCCTGAACTACTAATATACCCTCCAGCTAAATTTATATTATGCTCATAGTAAATAACAGTACCTGCCACATTGCTAATAGTTAACGTTGAACCACTTGATGTGGCTTGGCTATTTGCTTTAAATGCAACAAGAAATAAAAAAACAATAAAAAAAGTAAAATTTTTCATAATAATTTAATTTATATTTACCTACCTTCAGTTAGTTTAGGGTCGCTGTTTCGGTTATTCCGACCAAAATTTATAATAATTAAGCATCTTAGTTAAAAGCAATATTCTTTTCAATCAGCACAATATGTACGAAAATAATTCAATAAAATCACAATTTTGTACGTTTTCCCGTAAACAATAAACTTTTTTCTAATCTTTAATGTATCATTGATTTTCTTAAGGTTGCTATAAACCACAAAAAAACAGCCCGAAGGCTGTTAAGAGATAAACTTTAAATATAAAGAGGCTACATTTGATTTAATATGTTAAGACATCATACCAACAAGTATTGGTCCAAAAGCAGTCAATAATATATTAGCTAATGCGTAAGGAATAGTGTAGCCTAAAACTGGAAATTTGCTTCCTGATGCATCTTGGACAGCTTTTAAACCGATTGTTGAGGTACCTGCGCCTGTTTGCGCGCCAAGTAAAATTATTGGATTTATTTTTAATATATATCTTCCAAAATACATTCCGATGATATGAGGAATTAAGGCAACAGCCACACCAGCAAGCAAAATACCAAATCCGGTTTCTTTAAGACCTGAAATAAAACTTGGTCCCGCAGCAAGACCAACAAGTCCAATAAACGCAGCAAGACCAACATTGTCAAATATCCACAAGGCGGGCTCTGGAATTCTGCCAAAAACTGGCGTTCTTGAATGCAGCCAGCCAAAAACTAGTCCCATTACCAGTGCGCCACCGCTTGTTGTTAAAGTTACTGAAACTCCAAATAAGGTAACCGAAAGCAAGCCTAAAAGTCCTCCAAGTACGATACCCAAACCAACAAAAATAATATCTGTCTCTGGGCTTAAACGATCCAAATAACCTATTTCTTTTGCCGCTTCCTCCAGTTTTGCAGGTCGGCCTGAAAGATTCAAAATATCACCTCTATTCAAAACTGTTTTTGACTCAAGTGGTATTTCATGATTTTCTCTCGTTATCTTATTTAGCATTAGTCCATGATAAAAACTGCTTTTTCGAAGAGACTTTACTGTCATTC
Organism: Flavobacterium tistrianum; assembly: GCF_003254545.1. Taxonomy (GTDB): domain Bacteria; phylum Bacteroidota; class Bacteroidia; order Flavobacteriales; family Flavobacteriaceae; genus Flavobacterium; species Flavobacterium tistrianum. The sequence goes on along the minus strand of NZ_QJRH01000064.1, from coordinate 155,796 downwards.
CTTCAATTGCTTTATTGGTGATTGTAACATCCAGATGTGCTAACGGAAAATTCAACAATTCTTCATCTAAAACTTCTGGACCAATAGAAAACAGGCTGTCTAAAATGATTCCGTGCTGCGCCATAATAACCAGTATATCATCTTTATGAATTATAGTATCGGGTTTCGGATCTAACAATTGATCTTTATGACGTATCCTCTGAATAACAATATTCTTGTTAGAAATTAATCTCTCAAATTCGCTAATACTGATTCCAATCCATTTTTCATTGGTTATTCTATATGCGCGAATAATCCATCGCTGATAGGCGCTTTTCATTCCTGGACCATATTCAGTTTCTCCTGAAATGGTTTCTGCCAGTTTATTACTTTCTTCAACTAAATTAATACCAAGCAATTTTGGAGCAATTCCAGTAAGAAAAAAAACAAAAGAAGCTGCTCCTACCAAATAAGTTACAGAATAGGCTACCGGAATATTATTAATTAATCTAGTTTTTTCTGCATCATCAAGATTTAAGTGGCTTATAGCATCTGAAGCTGTCCCAATTACAGTTGATTCAGAAAACGCTCCTGCTAATAATCCAGCTGAAGTTCCGATATCATAACCTAAAAAAGTAGATACTGAATATGCTACTAATAGACAGGATAAACAAATCACTAAAGTGAGCAATAATTGCGGAAATGCATTCTTTTTAAAACCCTGAAAAAATTGAGGGCCAACTTTGTATCCTGTTGAAAAAAGGAAAAAATCAAAGAAAATAGTTTTTACAATATCAGGAATTTCAATATCCAACTGGCCAATTAGCACTCCAGCAAATAAAGTCCCTAATACTACACCAATTTTAAATGTCCCGATTTTAATGCGTCCGATTAAAAATCCAAGAGCCAAGCATAAAAAAAGTGCCAATTCTGGATGTTCTCTAAGTATAGCTGTAACCATATTGCATTTTTTTTAGATAAATTTAATCAAAAAAAGAACATATTACACTTAAAGTACTTGTAAACAACAAATTATAACCATATCTACTCACGCGAGCGTCTCGCTCGTGCTTAACTTTGCGGTCACGAGCGAGACGCTCGCGCCAGCGATAGGGAGATCAACGCTTTGTTATGATAGGATTAGGATTAGATCGTTTGCTTTTTAACAAATATTCATCTGCTATTTTTCTCGTTTCTACATCTAAATATTTCTCATTAGTAGTTAAAATATCGTAAACATCAAAAGAAGCAACTTTATAATTATACTTGTTTGACATTATCAATGCATAATAAAGAAATCCAGTAAACTTATGCTCACCAATGTAATGAATAGCTTTTAATTCATTGTAAGCCAAAGTATCTCCCTTACTCAGAACAAGATAATCCAAACTGTCCATAAGCTTTTTATTCTCGAGTTTTCTCCGAAAATAACTCCCTGAATTATCATCTGAGGTTACAATTACATCATTGTTCTTCTCATTGCAAGAAAATAGTACGGAAATTAAAATAATAACGCTCCATTTCATATACCGATCTATTAAAAACTATTCACAGTTTTTTAAGAACAATTGTTTTCCTTCTGTTTGACCAAGTACAGAAATTTCTAGCCATACTTTACAAGCACTTTCTTTATCTCCAGATTCAAAATATATCGCTGCTTTATTATATAGAGCATCTATATTCTTGGAATTAAATTTATATGATTCTGAAAAATAGGCAATTGATTCTAAATATTTTTTCTCTTCATAAGCAATCAATCCTTTATTAAAGTAGTCTGCTGATTTTCTAATATCTTCCATTTTTACTCCGTAGATTCTTTCAAATTCCGTTAAATCCGTTGTATAAAATATTACCGAAATTCCCCAAAATGTTTTTGTAATTTCACTTTTTAGAACAAAAGGAATTTCTATTGATTCATAATCTCTAAAATCTTTTAAATTCCATTTTTCAAAAGAACCATCAATGACCTTTTTTACTAATCTTATCCTTGACGAATCCTTTTGTGTTGAAAATGTAATTTCCGTCTTTATCCTTTTCTTGTCAGGATAAATTTTCAAGTTTCCAACTAGTTCAAAATTCGAATAATTATTTTTAAACGCTTTGTTTAAATCTATTTCAATAGTACCATTTGTTTTTGGTGAGAATAATTTTGAAGCAATTATGTGTTTCTCATTTTTATTCTCTTCCTTAAATTTTGAAATTATTAAATCTTGTTTGACAAAATAGGATCTTTTAAGTTTATCATCTGCCAGTCCATCAATTTTCTCACATAATACTAAAGAATCTCTTGTTACTTTTTCAACTACAAATCCAGAGTACTGAGATGTTTTCATAAAACTATTAATCAATGTAAAATCTAAACAACTCTCATTTACCTTATGAACTGGATTTGAATTAATGCATAATTTCCCTCGATTAATCCTATATTCCATGTAACCTGAATCCTCTGTAAATCCATCAGATAGATCACTACCGTCTTTCATTTCTCCTTTATACTTTATCCAATACCCATCAATTGTTGAAAGATTGATTTGCCCATAATTTATACTAAAAAAAAGAAAGCTAACTGCTAGGAAAAGTTTTTTCATTTAATTTTTACAGATAATATTTTTAAAGGATAAACATAATGAATTAATCGTTCAGCCAAATTGATGTATTACAAATTTATCACACCAACCAACCACTCACTAACCAACTTCCTATACGTTTCTCCAATTGGCAAAGCATTTCCACTATTCATTACAATCTGGTTTCCGTCAATAACCTTAATTTTATCCTTTGGAATAATATACGAACGATGAATTCTAATAAATTGATTAGATGGTAATTTTTCTAAAATATCTTTCATGTTTTCCAATGCCATAATCTTTTCGTCATTCGTATGAATGCGGATATAATCTCGTAATCCTTCAATATACAGAATATCGTTTAAAGCAATTTTATAATGCTTTCGGTCTGCTTTTACAAATAAATAATCGTTATCTGCTTTTTCAGCAACCTGAAAACTTTCCTGCCAGCGAATGAATTTCTCAACACTTTGATAGAAACGATTAAACGTGATAGGCTTTAATAAATAATCAATCACATTAAACTGAAAAGCTTCCAGAGCATATTGCGGGTAAGCTGACGTAATGATGAAATTATATTTCTGATTGAACATCTGCATCAATTCAATTCCCGTTAATTGCGGCATTTGAATATCAATAAAAATCAAATCAACCGATTCTGTATTTAGAACTTCAATTGCTTTAAAAACATCACTGTCAGCATATAAAACATTTAATCTCGAAATTTTAGAAGCATAATCGGCAATTAATTTTACAGCAAAAGGTTCGTCATCTAGAATAATACAGTTTATTTTTTTATTCATTTTAAATCTATTTCAAGTTCGGCTGTAAAATGGTTTTCCTCGTTTGTAATTTTAAGTTGGTGTTTTTCGGGATAATGAATCTCTAGACGCTTTTGTAAATTATCCAATCCAATTCCGCCCAAACTATCTTTTTTCTGCGTTCCGATTGCATTTTTCACTTTAAAAACTAGTTTTCCTGATAAAACTTTCAAGTAAATTTCGATCGGTTCGCTGTTAGAAACAGCTCCGTGCTTTAATGCATTTTCTACTAAAGGTGATAAAATATACGGCGGAATTTCTTCAAATTCATTCTCCAGTTCCAGCTTCAAATCAACAAAAAGGCTTTCCTGATGCCTCAATTCTTCGAGTTCAATATACGCTTTTATATACGCAACTTCATCTGAAAGTTTAATCTTTTCTTTCTGAGATTCGTAAGTCGTAAAACGCATAATCTGACTCAATTTATCAATTGCAGTCAATGATTTATCTGACTGAAAATAAACCATTGAGTAAATGTTATTTAAAGTATTAAATACAAAATGCGGATTAATCTGAGCTTTCAAAAATTTGATTTCGGTATTCTTATTTTCTTCCAAAATAACCTTATTGTATTCCAAAAGACGAATTGAATAAATCACAAACCAAAGAAACGAACTTAAGATAATGGCCATGCTGCTATAATGCAAATTGTCCAGCATATAATTTAGAAAATTAACGTCGGTATAATTTACTTTATCAAATAAAAATTTGGTAATGATCTGCTCAAAAAAGAATCTTAAAGAAGTAAAAATGAGATACGAAACAAAAACTCCTGCAAAAAGTCTTTTCCAGTTAAAAGCTTTGAAAACGGTTTTCATTACGATCAAGTAATGAAAATAAAACGTAATAATAAAAACTATAAAATAAGTGCAAAGAAATAGATCGGGTACAGAAAATCGTGCTCCAATCGGATTTTTGACGAAAGTGAAATATGAAATTAAAAGCCAATAAATAATATGAATTAGACATTCGAGCCTTTTGGTTATAGTTCCTTTATACATTCGGTATATTTTTAAAACAAAGATATACATTCAGTAAAAAGCTTTTTAACGGGTTTGCAGATTAATTGGCGGGGTTTGTCGATAAAAATGGTTTTTAGGTTTTAATTCTAACAGTTTTGCCCTGTAATTAATTTTTAAACCATGAAAAGAATCATTTTAGCATCAATTTTATTTCTATTTCAAAGTAACACGTTTGCCCAGCAATTTTCTTTAAAAGGAAAAATTATAAATCAAAACAAAACACCTTTAGAATTTGCAACAGCGACGTTATTAAAAACCGACAAAACGTTATATCAGCAATCTTCAACTGATAGTTTAGGTAACTTTATTTTAAATCCTGAAAAAGGGAATTATAGATTAATTATAGAACAATTTGGAAATGAATTTAATACCAAAGAAATAATCGTAAATCAAGATCTTGATTTAGGAGAAATAGAAGTAAAAGAACAGATTCAGCTTGACGGCATAACAGTAAAATCAAGAAAAAAACTAGTAGAACAAAAAGTAGATCGACTGGTTTTTAATGTCGAAAATTCGGTTACTGCAACTGGCGGAACGGCTTTAGATGCTTTAAAATCTACACCAACAGTGAGAGTTCAGAATGAAACGATTTCTATTGTTGGAAAAGGAGAAGTTTTAGTTATGATTGATGATCGTTTGAACAAAATGACGCAGGAAGATCTCGTTGCATTTCTTAGATCGATTCCTGCTAATAATATCAAAAGTATCGAAGTAATCACAACGCCTCCAGCAAAATATGAAGCGGAAGGAAACAGCGGTTTAATCAATATTAAACTGAAAACTGCTAAAGCGAATTCTTGGACTGCAAATCTTGGCTCTACTTATGTACAAAGAAGTTACGCAAGCGAAAACATAAACGGATTATTTATCTACAATTACAATAAATTGTCGCTTCAAGCTTCAATTAATAAAGGAATAGATCAATTTCGCACGACTTCAGATAATAGAATTTATTATCCAAATGAAATCTGGAAACAAGATATTTCCTCTAAATCAAAAACCAATTTATTGAGCATTGGTTTTGGCGTCGATTATAAATTAACGGAAAAATGGACTTCTGGAATAAAATATTTAGGAAGTTTTAATAACAGAACTTCAGCAAATAATCCGCTGACAACTCGTTATAATACTTCTGGCGAAATCAATTCATATATTTTGTCTGATGTCAATGCACAGAACAAACCTCAAATGAATTCGATTAACTGGAATAACGTTTTCAATTTAAATAATGACGGCAAAAACATTACAGTAGATTTAGATTATTTCAATTATCAAAAAGACGATTTTCGTGTATTTTCAGGCAATGAAATGAATAATCAAAAAGATAATATTCCAGGAACTTATTTCACTGCAATCAATTCTAACTTAAACCGATTAAAAAATTATTCAGCAAAAATTGATGTTTCGCTTCCCTATTCTTGGGCGAATATCAGCTTTGGCGGAAAAGGATTTTATACGAATACCAAAAACAACTTAACCGTTTTTGATAACGAAAGTGGAACTCCAATTCTTGATGTAAACTATTCTAATATATTCACTTACAAAGAATATAACGAAGCTATCTATTTTTCTGCCAATAAAAAATTAAGCGAAAAATGGGAAACGCAAATCGGTTTAAGAGCCGAAGCAACACAAACAGAAGGTTATTCTGAAAATCTAAATCAAACCAACAAAAATAATTATATCAAATTGTTTCCAACGGCTTATCTGACTTACAATGCGAATGACAATAATACTTATTCGCTAAACTATAGCCAAAGAATCCGCAGGCCAGATTTTGATTATTTAAATCCGTTTGTGATTAGAACAAGTCCGTTTTATTATTCTGAAGGAAATCCATTTTTGAAACCTTCTATTATAGATAATTTAGAATTTTCATATATCAGAAATCAAAAATGGGTAAATACGGTTTATTTTTCTCAGGTTTCAAATTTTGGGCAACAATTAGCGATTATCGATCCTGAAACAAACATTACGAAAAGCAGGCCAATTAATTATGCAAATACATTTCAAATCGGACTGTCAACCTATTACAATTTCAATAAATATGCTTGGTGGAACAGTTTTATGGGATTCAATTTCAATTATCAAAACGTTAAATCGAGAACCAGCTTAATTGCCTCTGTTGATGGTTACAACGGTTATATTTACAGCAATAACGATTTTACAATAAATCAATCTAAAACTCTTTTCTTGGGTTTAAATTATGGTCTGCAATTACCAGGACGTTATCAGGTTTTTAATATATCAACTTTGAATATTTTGGATGTTTCTGTCAAATTTCTGGCTTTAAAAAAGAATCTTTCGGTTACTTTGACAGGAGAAGATGTATTGAATGCTCAAAAACCATTAATCTCTTATTATTCAAACGGAATTAAAAATACAATGAAAAACTACAATGATTCTAGAGCTTTCAGAATTGCTTTGAGTTATAAGTTCGGAAATCAAAATGTAAAATCTAAGGAAAGAAACTTTGGAAATGAAGAGGAAAGAAATAGAGCGAATTGATTTTTTAACAATAAACTCAATTTAGATAAAACAGCTTTAAACATTGGCTTTTCCAAATGTTTGAAGCTGTTTTATCACTTTAAAAGACAATAATTATATAAAAAATTCATCATTTATTTGTTTTTATGACCAATCGGTCATATATTTACATCGTTAAATACAATCTATCATGACAAAAGGTGAAGAAACCAGACAATTTATTATAGAAAAGGCCGCTCCTATTTTTAATACAAAAGGAATTGCAGCTACTTCTATGAGCGATATTATGGAGGCAACCAAATTGTCTAAAGGAAGCATGTATGTGCATTTTGAAAACAAAGATGTTTTGACCTGCGCAGCTGTAGATCATAACATGAAAATACTAAGCACTAAACTAGAAACGGCTCTAAGAGAAAGTAAAAGCGCCAAAGAACAGCTTTTTGCTTATATCGAATTTTTTAGCAATCCGATAAATCCACCCGTAATTGGCGGATGTCCTTTGTTAAACTTTGGAACAGAAGCAGATGATACGAATCCGATTGTAAAAGAAAAAGTAAATGCCGCTATCAAACGAGGCCAATCTCTTTTAACTTCGATTATAGAAAAAGGAATTGCTAATAAAGAATTTAATCCAGATTGGAATGCATCTGAATTTGCCACTGCACTTTTTGCTATGCTTGAAGGCGGACATTTAATGTCTCGAGTATCTGGAAATAACGATAACATGAAAACAATAGAGAAAACGCTTAAAAAAATTATATCTGAAAAATTGATATAATTTTTTTTATCATAAATATGACCGATTGGTCATATTTAAAAATCAATTAATTATAAAAATAAACACCATGTCAAAAACAATTTTAATTACAGGAGCTTCAAAAGGATTTGGAAGAGCTTGGACAGAAGCCTTTTTAGCAAAAGGTTACAACGTAGCCGCAACAGCTAGAAATTTAGATACTTTAAACGATCTAAAAGAAAAATATGGAAATGCCATTTTACCATTAAAACTTGATGTTAACGATCGTGAAGAATCTTTACAAGTGGTTCAAAAAGTTAAAGAACATTTTGGAACAATTGATGTCTTAATCAACAATGCGGGTTATGCGCTTACAGGAGCTGTGGAAGAGGCAAGCGAACAAGAAGCTAGAGAACAGTTCGAAACCAATTTCTTCGGAACTTTATGGTTAACACAAGCTGTTCTACCAATAATGAGAGAGCAAAAAAGCGGTCATATTATTCAAGTTTCTTCTATTTTAGGATTGGCAACTTTACCAACAGGAATGGGACTTTACAGCGCTTCTAAATTTGCTATTGAAGGTTTAAGCGAAACTCTAGCCTCTGAAGTGAAACAATTCGGAATCAATGTCACTTTATTAGAGCCAAACGGATATGATTCTAATATCTGGCATACAGGAATTAGCAGTGAAAGCATTCCTGCATATGATAACATCAAAAAAACTCTTGCACAGAATGAAAACATATTCGGTAAAGTTGAAGCAACTGCTCCAATAGTGGTAAAATTAGTAGAAAACGAAAATCCTCCTTTACGCTTATTACTTGGAAAAGTGGCATTTCCTTTCGTAAAACAAAGCTATGACCAAAAATTAGAAAGCTGGAAAAAATGGAACGATGTTTCGGTTGAAGCGCATGGCTAATTCATTTTCGATTTTTAAAACTAAGAAAGGCAATCGTATACGGTTGCCTTTCTTAGTTATACTAAATCATTAAATCAAATAATCAATACAATTCATACCAAAAACAGGTTGCATAAGCCGTTATTGTTTTCTATTTTTATAAAATCTGATAAAACACTAATTATCTGATATAATTTTCTAAAAACAAGCAAAAATTAAAATGAACAACGACAAAAAACTAAAAGCTGTAGCTTTCGGAGAAGTACTTTGGGATATTTTTGGCAATGAAAAAAAAATTGGCGGAGCGCCATTAAACGTAGCACTTCGCATGAAAGCCCTTGGAGTTGATTCAAATATGATTAGCTGTGTAGGGAATGATGCAGATGGAGAAGCCATTATAAGCGAAGTCAATAAATTGGGTTTGGATACCAATACTATTTTAAAATCCGATGATTTCCCTACTGGATTGGTAAACGTAACATTAGACGAAAATAAATCTGCTACTTACGAAATTCTTTATCCTTCTGCTTGGGATAAAATTATTCTTAACGAAGAAGCGAGAGAACTCGTTGTAAACTCAGATGTTTTAATTTATGGAAGCTTGGTCTGCAGAGATGAAGTTTCTCGAGAAGCATTAGACGAATTGCTTCATACCCACACTTATAAAGTTTTTGATGTGAACCTTAGAAAACCACATTATGATTATGAAACTCTGCAACATTTAATGCAGTCTGCCAATTTCATCAAATTTAATGATGAAGAGATTATGGAAATTAGTGCTGCTTTTAATTCTCCTTATAAAACTTTAGAAGAAAACATGAATTTCATCTGTTCTTTGAGCAATGCCACTGCAATTTGCGTGACAAGGGGAAAAGACGGCGCTCTTTTATTATGGGACAAACATCTTTATGAAAATGAAGGCTATACCGTAAAAGTTGAAGATACCGTAGGTGCTGGAGATTCTTTTTTAGGTGCATTGGTCACTTCTCTTTTAAACGGAAAAGAACCCCAAGCTGCTCTAAATTTTGCCTGCGCTACTGGAGCTTTAGTTGCTGGATCGGCTGGCGGAAATCCTAAAATTTCAATATTTGACATTGAGAATTTGATCAATAAAAATTAAAATTCATATTCGAATAAAATTTCGTTCAGAAACCCGACAGGTTTTAAAAAACCTGTCGGGTTTTGCTATAAAATATGGAAAGTTAATCTTTATGAATTGTTTTTACTTAAGCTATCTCTCTTTTATAGTTAAAACATCATATTCAACTTTGAAACATGGGAACTATGTAAATTTAAAATGGAATTATTTCTTCCTAATCAATATGGGCGCAGTAACTTGTGAATCCAAATAATTTAAGGAAGAATGATGAAAAAATTACGAATTTCACTTATCAATATTCACGGACTTTTAAAAGGTTCTGGTTTAGAAATCGGACGAGATGCAGACAATGGAGGCCAGACCAAATACATATACGAATTAGCCGAATTTTTATCGCAGCATGAAGATGTAGAACACGTTCATCTTTTTACCAGATTAATAGATGATCCCGCACTTTCGCCCGAATATGCTGTGCCTGTAGAAGTTATCAATGATAAATTAGACATTAGAAGGATTCCGTTTTTAGGAAAAAAATACAAAGCCAAAGAACAGCTTTGGGAGGGTCTCGACACTTTTGTAAATGGTGCAATGCAGCACATTAAACAGCATAATATTTTCCCCGATTGGATTCACTCCCATTATGCAGACGCGGGATACGCCGCAGCCGAACTGTCAGCCGTTTTAAATATTCCTTTTGCTCACACGGGACATTCATTAGGATTTTATAAAAAGAAAAAACTAATTGAAAGCGGAGAAACTGAAGAAGATCTAGAAAAGAAATTCAAATTCAAAACCAGAATTGCTGCAGAAGAAAAAACCTTAGAACTTGCAGAATTTATCGTTACTTCGACCGAACAGGAAATTGAAACCTACAAAGCCTACAAAAACTTCGAACTAGGAAAATATCACGCTATTTCTCCAGGAATTGATACCCGAAAATTTGTTCCTTATTATTATCAGGAAAATGATTCTGAGAAAAATATGGAAGAAATACAACGAAAATATTGGGTTCAGGAAAGTATTTCTAAATTCCTAACCAATCCGCATAAACCTATTATTCTGGCGCTTTCAAGACCTGACCGACATAAAAACTTGAATACTTTGATTGAAGTTTACGGAAAAGATAAAGAACTGCAAAGTATAGCCAACTTGGTCATTTTCGCAGGTATTCGTAAAGACATTGCTAAAATGCCTGAATCTGAAAAAAATGTTTTGACCGATTTACTTCTTTTAATGGACAAATATGATTTGTACGGAAAAATGGCTATTCCGAAAAAACATGATGTCGAGAATGAAGTTTCGATTATTTATCGTTATGCAGCAGAAAAAAGAGGTGTATTTGTCAATTTAGCCTTGCATGAAAATTTCGGCTTGACCGTTATAGAATCAGCTAGTTCAGGGCTTCCGGTTGTGGTGACAAAAAATGGAGGACCTTCAGAAATTATTCCGGTTTGCCAAAATGGAGAACTAGTAAATCCACAGGAAGAAAGCCAGATCAAAAAAGCGCTGAGAAACATTTTAACCGATGAAAATCAATGGAAATATTATTCTAATAATGGAGCAATCAATATTCAGAAATATTACAGTTGGATTAGCCATGTCAATCATTATGTCGAATTGGTTAAAGAAAACCTTTCACTTTCCTCTGGAGCAGGAATCAAAAAACAGCATTATCCCAATATCAACATTAGTCGATTAAAAAGGAAAATCGATCATTTATTGGTTTCTGATATTGACGGAACATTAATTGAACCGAAATTGGCAAATCCAGGTCTAAAAGAACTCAAAACGCATTTGATCAATCGTACCGATAAAATGGCTTTTGCAATGGCTTCTGGACGAAACTTGGCTTTAGTAAAAAAAGTAATTGACGAAGAAGAATTTCCCCTACCCGATTTCATAATCTGTTCGGTCGGAACCGAAATCTATTATACCAACGGAAAAGATTATATTTTGGATAAAGGCTGGGCAAAATTCCTCTCTGGAAGATGGAAAAGAGAAGAAATTGTCAATAAACTAAAAGGCATTAAATGGATCAAACTGCAGGAAGAAGAAGCGCAAAATCCGTATAAAATCTCTTATTACTATAACAACGAACAATACAATCATGATGAACTGATTGCTGTTTTAGGACCAGGCTGGTACAAAGTCAATATTATTCCGAGTCACGGGCAGTTTTTAGACTTTATTCCTAAAAGGGCTTCAAAAGGAAATGCAATTAAGTTCTTGTGCAGAAAATGGTCTATTTCGTTAAGCAATGTAATTGCGGCAGGAGATTCTGGAAACGATGTCGATATGTTTAGAGGTCCAGTGAAAGGAATTATCGTTGGAAACCGAAGCGCAGAACTTATCACTTACGAAACCACAAAAAGTATTTATGTTGCTAAAACTTCGGCTTCAGAAGGAATTTTGGAAGGCTTAAAATATTATAAGATCATTAAATAAAAAAACACAAATTACACGAATTCTCACAAATTTTTAATTCGTGTAATTCGTGGAAAAAAAATAAACACATAGAAACATAGCACAACGGCAACTTTGTCAAAGTTTTAAACTTTGACAAAGTTTTTCAAATTAGAATTCGGGAAAATTCGTGCCATTCGTGGCAAGAAAATATACTAACAGTTTAAAATAAATAATAAAATGTATTCAGGTTCAGGATTTAGCAACTGGGAAATTGGAGATGTTGATGTATTTATAGATGAAAAAGGAGTCCATCATTTATTTCATTTAATTATTCCCAATCACGATTATATAGCACATGCAGTGTCAAAAGATGGTCTCTCGTGGAAACGAGTAAAAAATGCCTTATTTGTTGGCGATCCCGGCGAATGGGACGACGATATGTTATGGACTATGCACATTAGCAAAAAATCGGATGGTGAAGGTTATGAAATGTATTATACCGGTCTAAAACGTCAGGATAAAGGAATTGAACAAAAAGTCGGACGAGCAGTTTCTGCCGATCTAATTGCTTGGAAGAAAGAAAACCTATATGGACTTCCTTTTAAAAGTGAAGCACCGCACTATGAAGGTCCAAACAACAATCCAAGACAATGGATAAGTTTTCGCGATCCTTTTAAATACCAATACAAAGGCGAAGATTATCTATTAATCTGCGCCCGAAGCGCCTCTGGACCAACATACCGCAGAGGTTGTATTGGTGTTGCAAAAAGAGAAAAAGAAGGTTTTGTACTTCAGAAACCGCTTCATATCCCGTATGTTTACGATGATGTAGAATGTCCTTGCGTTTTTGAGATCAAAGGAACACATTATCTTTTGGGATCAATCAGAGAAGATATTAAAATTCGTTATTGGTCATCGCCAGAATTTAGAGGAGAATATTCAGCATTTCACAATAATGTGCTAATGCCTCAAGGAAACTACGCGGCAAGAGTAGTTAAAGATGGGAAACATTTTTTGGTTTATAATTTCTATTTCGCAGATGGAAACGTAAATACACATCGTGTAATGCCGCCTCCAAAAGAATTGGATGTTGACAAAAGCGGAAGACTTTTATTAAAAACTTATTATTACTGGCAGAAGCTCTATCAGAAAACCATTCTTCAAAAAGATCTTCCTCTTCCCTTGCCGATTTTGGGAAATCCAACAGCCGATTTTGTTTTAGAAAATGAAAGCAAATGGCGTTTTGGATGCCGAAGCGGTTATGAAATATACGGTTTCGAGAAACCTTCTAACGATTTTGTCTGGGAAGGAACTTTGTCTGTTGAAGGAATGGGCAAAACAGGTTTTGTAATTGAATGTGACAAAGAAGGAACGGGATATTATATTTCGATTGACTTCATGAATGGTTTTGTGCAGTTTAGAGCTTGGGGATTTAATGAAAAAGACGTCAAAAATAATTTTATCTTCGAAAACATTCAGACCAATCAGTTTGAGATAAGTGAAGAAAAACAAATTTCTTTTAAGATTATCCGCTACGGAAATTATTACGAACTTTCGATTAACGATATTGTCAAACTGACTTTATTGGATTTTAAATACAGTGAAGGAAAAATTGGCATTTATGTCTGTTCGGCAGTTATATCTATAAGCGATTCTAAAATTCATGTGATTCCAGAACCAGAAAACGAATACGCAGCTTCAGATCCTGAAAAATATGATAATGAATTACAGCCTAATTCTTTAATTTAAAATTTAAGTTTTTCACTTACCAAACTTTGTCAAAGTTTTGAACTTTGACAAAGTTGAACTCTCTTAACAAAAAATATAAATAACAGGATAACAAAGCTTTTTTTATTTTGAAAGATAAAACTTATATTGGCATTCCAAACTCATAATTTGTTAAAATGCTACATAGCCCCTCTCCAGAAGATGTAAAAAGAATTTTCGAAAAGTATTTTACTGCCGATATGTATATCTGGAAGGGATTTTCGGAGAAAATTAAAGTCCGAGAATTTGAAAAATCAGAAATCATAAAAGATTATCATGGCATCGAAAAATATCTAAATATCATCATTAAAGGATCGGCGGGTTTATTTGTTTGGGATGGCAAAAGAGATATCTGCATTAATTTATTGTATGAAAATAGTTTTATAAGCGATTATATGTCTTTTTTAAATCAACAACCATCAGTTATTAAAACTGAAGCTTTAGAAGATGTAACGCTTTGGTCTATTTCTCATCAGGATTTAAATGAATTATACCAGAGATCGGAAACAGGCTTACGAATCGGAAAAGCTATTTCTGAAATGCTTTATGTACGCAAACAGCAGGAACAGATTAATCTTTTGACACTTTCTCCTCAAGAACGCTATTTAAAACTAATTGAAGGCCGACCAGAAATTTTTCAAAGAACACCTTTAAAAATCATTGCCTCTTATCTCGGACTAACAGCCGAAAGTCTAAGCCGAATTCGAAAAAGAGTGATGGAAAAATGATTTCTTACCCAAAGTCAATTTTATTTTCATTTATGCGCCATAAGTTTGCTTCACTAAACCAAACAAATTTAAACCATGAAAAATAAAATCAACTTTGGAGCCATTATAGTTTTTTATGTAATCGCAGTAATCTGCAGATATGCTGCTGTAAAAACCAATTCATTAGCCGAAATAGAAAATCCTTATTTAGTGATTTTGCTGCGCGGCGCTGGGCCAGCTTTAGGAGCTTTGGCTGCAATAAAAATATTCTCCCTTCACAATCCAATGTCTCTAAAAGGAATATACAAAAATACTCTTGTTCCATTTGCGGTTTATTGGATTCTTCCAGCAGTTTTAATCGCTGGAGTTTATTATGCTACAATTGGTAAATTTCCAATTTTATTAATGTTTACGGTTTTGGTTTATGGTCTTTTGGAAGAAATTGGATGGCGTGGATTTTTACAAGAACAATTGAAATCGCTTCCTAAATTTACTTCTATATTGATTATTGCTGTCCTTTGGTTTGCATGGCATTTAAACTTCGAAACAACTCCAAGTAATATGATTTTCTTCGGAATCATTTTCTTTGGAACTTGGGGAATTGGAAAAGTGTATTCTTCTACAGGATCATTGCTGGCTGTGGCAGGAGTTCATTCGCTAAACAATTTCTTTCGTAACGGTTTACATGAAACAGAACTTACGCTAATCGCAGTTTTGTTAGTTATCTGGATTGGTTTTATTATTCTTTACAACAGAAAATACAAAACCGCTGTAAATCCAGCTTAACTTAATTCTGCAGGCAATTAAGATATTTTCTGCAAACCTAAGAAAATAATTTTTTCACGCAGATTATGCAGATTATACAGATTTAAATCAGTGAAAATCCTTTTAATCTGTGGCAAAAAAAACAGCGCAAACTTCAAGATTTGCGCTGTTTTTATTTTAATTAAGCCTTTCTGTCGTTTCCATTCTTAAGCAATGTTCACTCCCAAGATAAAGCGGATTTCCATGTTTCTCAGACCAGAATCCGTCTAAAACATCTTTAGTGATGCATCTATAAACTACAACACCTTTATAAATTTTATTGTCGTCGCCTTTGTAATTGAAATTAATAACCAAAATATTGTCCTTAAAGAACCCTGTTCCTTTTTGCTGATGCGAATTGATAACCCAATTTGCTTTAATTCGGTTGTTTTTATCTAAAGTCAAAGTTAAAACACCTTTATATGTTATTTCATTGCTTTCATCCTGATTGCTTCCCGAAACCGAAAAAGTGCCTATTAAATCTTGTATTGTCATTTATAATGCTGCTATTTTCTGCAAAAGTAAAAATTATCTTTTAAACGAATTTTTATTCTGTTTTTCTAAGCAAAAAGCATTTTCATTTTTTTTAAGATAAAAGTTGAAATTTTGTTAACTTCTTATCGAATTAAGTAAATGTCGTTTAAGATTTTATGACTAAATTGGTAGTATGAGAACAAATCCTGATGTGCTTATTATTGGTGGCGGTCTTGCTGGTCTTGCTGGCGCTATACACTTATCCAAAAAAGGATTAAAGGTGGTTCTTATCGAAAAAAATATGTATCCAAAACATAAAGTTTGCGGAGAATATATTTCAAATGAAATACTTCCCTATTTATTTTGGCTTGATATTGATGTTTCAAAATTGCACCCTACTAGTATTTCAAATTTTGAATTTACAGCCCAAAATGGCAAAACAGCAAAAACTAAACTTCCTTTGGGAGGTTTTGGCATAAGCCGTTTCGAATTGGATAATTTTCTATTTCGAAAAGCTGTAGAAAATGGCTGTATTATGATAACAGAAACAGTTACGAATATTTCTTTTGAAAACGACATTTTTACCGTAACCACTTCTGAAGAAATGCTTTCAGCTAAAATAGTATTGGGTGCTTACGGAAAAAGATCCAATATCGATCAGGTTTTGTCAAGAGATTTTATTTCAAAAAAATCGCCATGGCTGGCTGTAAAAGGGCATTATTCCGGAAATTTTGACGAAAGTCTTGTCGCTCTATACAACTTTCAAGGCGGTTATTGCGGAGTTTCAAAAGTTGAAAATGACGTTATAAACATTTGCTATCTGGCAGATTTTGAAACTTTCAAAAAATATAAAAACATTGAAGAGTATCAGAAATCGGTACTTTATAAAAACAAGAAACTGAAGGCTATTTTCGAAAATAGCACTTCCCTATTTGAAAAACCTTTAACGATAAGCCAAATTTCATTTGACAGAAAAGAGCCCGTAGAAAATCATATTTTAATGATTGGCGACACCGCAGGATTAATTCACCCTATGTGTGGCAACGGAATGGCAATGGCAATTCATAGCGCAAAAATAGCTTCTGAATTGGTATTGGATTTCTATTATGGAAGGATAGCATCAAGAAACGAATTTGAAAAGAAGTATATTCAAGAATGGAAAAAGCATTTCAGCAAAAGATTATTCTTTGGGCGTCTATTATCTAAAGCACTGACACACAATAATTTTACGCATGTAATGACGACTATAGCGGCTTCAATTCCGTCATTGCTTTCCCTTATTGTAAAACAAACACACGGCCGCCCCATAACAGTTGAATAAATGAGTGTAAACACCAAATATAGAACAGAAGAAATTGAAATCATGGACGATTTTTCACTTGGAGGTGAAGAACTAATTGGCGCTTTAGATCAGATTGCTTCTATCAATCAATTGCTTGGAGGAAATAAACTGACGCTTCACGGCATAAAAGAGCTTTTTAAAAAGACTGATATTTCTAAAACAATTACCATTGCCGATATTGGTTGCGGAAATGGCGATATGCTCAGAATGCTTGCCAAATATGGGAAAAAAAATAATCTCGGCTTTAAGCTAATTGGCATCGACGCCAACGCTTTTACGATTGACTATGCTAAGAAACTTTCTAAAGATTTTTCAAACATTGAATATCTCTGTATGGATATTTTTAGCGAAGAATTCCATCAATTAAAGTATGACATTGTATTATGTACGCTCACATTGCATCATTTTACAACAAACCAGATTGCAGATGTCATGAATACTTTAAACAAAAATGCTTCGATAGGAATTGTGGTAAATGATCTTCATAGAAGCAAATTAGCGTATCGACTATTCGAACTTATTGGGGTTGTTTTCAATCTCAACAACATGTCACGCAATGACGGATTAATATCTATTTTAAAAGGTTTTAAAAAGAACGAATTAGAGCATTTATCCAAAAAATTAAATCTAAAAAACTACTCCATAAACTGGAAATGGGCTTTTCGCTACCAGTGGATAATTACAAAAATATGAGTGTAAAGATAATTACAGCTGTTAAACAGCTTCCGCAATATTCACGTACCACAGAAGAAATACTTCCATTTGTCGATGTATGGCTTGAAGGACAAGAAGAACGTTTTGTCAAGAAAGTGAAAAAGATATTTGAAGGTGCTTCAGTGGACAAACGTTATTCTATTATGCAGCCTTCGGAAGTTTTTACAGCTACTTCATTTGAAGAAAAAAATGATATTTACAGCCGTGAAATGATTGTTTTAGGACATCAGGTTCTAGAGAAAGCATTAGAAAAAACTGGTTGGGATCCGCAGAGTTTAGATTACATTATTACAGTAAGCTGTACCGGAATTATGATTCCGTCGCTTGATGCTTATCTTATTAATAAAATGAAATTAAGACAAGATATCGTTCGTCTTCCTGTAACCGAAATGGGGTGTGCAGCTGGAATATCAGGAATTATTTATGCGAAGAATTTCTTGAAATCAAATCCTGGAAAACGTGCGGCTGTAATTGCTGTAGAATCTCCAACTGCCACTTTTCAGCTCGATGATTTCTCGATGCCAAATATTGTCAGCGCTGCCATTTTTGGAGATGGTGCTGCCTGCTGTTTATTATCTTCCAAAGAAGAAGATTCTGGCCCCGAAATTCTTAACGAGCAGATGTATCATTTTTATGATGCCGAACACATGATGGGCTTCAAACTAACGAACAGCGGATTGCAAATGGTCCTTGATATTGAAGTTCCCGATACGATTGCCTCACATTTCGGCGATATTATTCATCCATTCTTAAAACAGAATAATCTAGAAATTAAAGATATTGACCACATGATATTTCATCCAGGAGGGAAAAAAATCGTCACAACTGTAGAATCGCTTTTTGCTGGACTGGAAAAAAATATTGATGATACGAAAGAAATCCTCAGGGAATACGGCAATATGTCGAGCGCTACCGTTTTGTATGTTTTAGAAAATATTATGAACCGAAATCCGAAAAAAGGAGAAAAAGGTTTAATGTTGAGTTTTGGTCCAGGATTTTCGGCACAAAGAGTTTTATTGCAATGGTAATTTGAAAGCTTATGAAATTAGATGATATTATCGTACAACTTCCATACAGCGAACCTTTTTTGTTTGTGGATGAATTGCTTCATGCTGATGAAAATGGTGTGACTGGAACCTATACCTTCAGAGAGAATCTCGATTTTTATAAAGGACATTTTAAAGACAATCCTGTAACTCCAGGCGTTATTCTAACTGAAACTATGGCTCAAATCGGAATGGTTTGTTTGGGAATATTTCTTTTAGGAAATGATTTGGGAGAAAACACTGTAATCGCTTTTACTTCTGCCGATATGGAGTTTTTGAAGCCTGTTTATCCAAATGAAAAAGTAACGGTTACTTCTGAGAAATTGTTCTTTCGTTTTGGAAAATTAAAATGCAATGCAATAATGAAAAATGAAGCTGGACAAGAAGTCTGTCGAGGTATTCTGGCCGGAATGATAACAAAAAGATTATGAAAAAACGAGTTGTAATAACAGGTTTAGGAGTTGCCGCACCAAATGGAGTTGGCATTCCTGCGTTTACTCATGCGCTGCGAAATAGAATTTCAGGAATTCGGCATGATGCTCAACTGCAAGAACTACAATTTTCTTGTCAGATTGCGGGTCAGCCTCAAATTTCTGAGGAATTGAAATCGCAGTATTTTACAGAACTCGAACTTCGCGGATTAAACAGTACTGGTATTCTATACGGTGTCATTGCGGGCATGGAAGCTTGGCATAATGCAGGATTACCGTTAAACGAGACTCCAGATTGGGACAGCGGTGCCATTTTTGGAGCTGGCACTTCTGGAATTGACAAATTTCGCGAAAGTATTTATAAAATTGATGAACTTCAAATTCGTAAACTTGGAAGCACTGTTGTGGCTCAAACCATGAATAGCGGTGTCAGCGCTTATTTAGGAGGCAAAATCGGATTAGGAAATCAGGTTACTACCAATTCTTCGGCTTGTACAACTGGTGCCGAAGCTATTTTAATGGCTTACGACCGAATACAATCTGGTCAGGCAAAACGAATTTTGGCTGGAAGTACATCTGATAGCGGCCCTTATATTTGGGGCGGTTTTGATGCACTTCGTGTTTGTTCATCCAAATTTAACGACAAAGCAGAAGAAGGTTCAAGACCAATGAGCGCTTCGGCAGCAGGATTTGTTCCTGGAAGCGGTGCTGGCGCTTTTGTTATTGAAGATTTGGAAACAGCTTTAGATCGTGGAGCTGCAATTTATGCGGAAATATTAGGCGGAAACGTCAATTCTGGCGGACAAAGAGACGGCGGAACTATGACTGCCCCCAACAGCACAGCCGTACAAAGATGCATTAAAACAGCCATCGAAAATGCAGGAATCAGTGCAAATGAAATTGATGCTATAAACGGACATTTGACAGCCACAACAAAAGACAGTCTTGAAATTGAAAACTGGACAAAAGCTCTTGATCGAAAAGGTTCTGATTTTCCGTACATTAATTCTTTGAAAAGTTTAACTGGTCATTGTTTAAGTGCTTCTGGAAGTATCGAAAGTGTTGCTTCTGTATTACAGCTTCATGAAGGATTTTTGTTTGGAAATAAAAATTGTTCTGATCTTCATCCTGAAATTGCAACGCTTATTGACTCGTCAAAAGTGCTTTTAGAAACTATAAAATTCAACCCAAAAATAATTGCAAAAGCCAGTTTTGGTTTTGGCGATGTAAATGCATGTATATTATTTAAAAAATTCGAAAACTAACATGGACAGAACTGAACTTATCAAAGAATTAAAAGTAATTATCAAACCTTTCACAACAAACACAGAAGCATTTGAAAACCTTACCGAAGAAACGGATTTTATAAAAGATCTAAATATCAATTCGGCCAATCTGGTTGATATTGTACTGGACATTGAAGAAAACTTTGATGTCGTGATTGATAACGCAGATATGGAACGAATGCTCAGTGTAAAAGCGGCTGTTGAAATTATCGAAACTAAACTCGCCGAAAAATGATCGGCAATGACATTATAGATCTTGCGCAGTCACGCATAGAAAGCCGTTGGCAGCGCAAAGGTTTTATAGAAAAGCTTTTTACTGAAGAAGAACAGCAATATATAAAAGACTCTGAAAAACCTGAAATTATGGTCTGGCTTTTATGGAGCATGAAAGAAGCTGCGTACAAAATCTATAATCGACAGACTAAAATACGGGAATTCAGTCCCAAAAAACTTTGCTGTTCCATAGATTTTTTAAGCTCTAATCTTTCGTTAGGAAAAGTAATCTGCAATGAAAACACTTATTATACCAAAAGTATATTTTCATTAGAAAACATCCATACAATTGCGGTAGATAATTTTGCAAACATCAATAATGTAATTGAAGTTGAAAATAAAGAAATTGTAAAAGATGAGAACGGGATTCCATTTTTAAAAACATCCAATATACTTCATGATATTTCAATCAGTCATCATGGATGTTTTGAAAAACGGGTAATTTTAAAGTATTAATTTACTTTATTTCCTTCAAAATACTTTCTGCTATTTTAGTATAATCATCATTGAAATGGTGCGAGCCAGGAATTTCTATGGTTTTAATATCTGCTTCTTCAAAGCGTTTTCTGGTTTCTTGATCTTCTTCGCTTCCAAAAAAACAAACTGGATTATAGGCTTTAATTTTCTTCATTTCTGAAATTACATCGTAGTTATCATTTGAACTTTCTAAACTTAGCATATCGGCAATATGAATCTCAAAATCGGCTTTTACATCTGGCGATAGCGAATAAACACCTTTTAGTTTTTCTTTTAAAGTTTCAGGCAAATCACCCGCCACAAACGGAACAACAGATGCACCAAATGAATAGCCGACAAGAATAAAAGCTTTTTTGTTCCATTGCTGTAAATAATGATCAACTGCTTTTGAAATCGAAATTGAAGTTTCTGATGGCGTTTTAGCATTCCAAAAATATTTTTGAGCGTCGAGTCCGATAACTGCAATTCCTTTTTCTGCTAAAGTTTCTCCAACAGATTGGTCAAAACTGGTCCAACCTCCATCACCTGAAATTAAAAATGCAATGGGAAGATTTTCGTCTTTATTTTTTGTCGGAATCAATGTTAAAGGCATTTCAAAGGGAAGCGGAGCCAAATGCTGTTCTTTTAATAATGAATTCTGCTCTGATTTCTGTTTTGCATAATTAGGTGTATTTAGAACTTCTTTGTAAGCTTCAATAAATTGTGGCAACCAGTTTTTTGTAACCGAGAATCCATGTCCAACTTTAGCGAGCGAAATTAATTTCCCCAGTTTCAGTCCGTCCATATACTTTTTTGTATCTGCATAATTGCACACTTGATCTGTTGTTCCTTGCAACACAAGAAAAGGCGCAGTAAGTTTTTCTGTTTTTTCGAGATAATACGCTTTTCCAGGTTTTAAAACATGGGATGTCAATCCAGAACCATCGCATAAAGTTCTATCGGTTTCAATATCTGGGCAAAATCCTAAAGCAATTCCGCCGCTAAAAGTATTGGCAGGAGCTTGAGCCAACATGCCATAAACTAAAGTAGCTCCAGAAGAATATCCGACTAAAATGGGTTTAAAATATTGCTTTAGTTTTAATTTTTTTTGCAAAATCAGACTTAATTCTTCAAAATCACCTGCAGGATAATAACATTTTGATTTTTCTTTCTTAATGCTTTTAAAATAATGCTGAATATCAACACCAGCGACCAAAGCGCCTTGATCTACAATATTTTTTGCCATATCTACAACTCCGCTGTTCCATCCGCCATCGCCTGAAATAAATAGTACAACTGCATTTGGAGTAGTTTTTGGCTTATAAATGGTGACTTTTCCAAATGAACCAACTTTTATTGTGTCAGCCTGAGAAGCAAAAACACTATTACCAAAAATTAAAACGAAAACAAAAATAAGAGCTGTTTGATTCATCATAATCAATATTTAAATTAAAACTAAGCTTCCTTACGATACATTATAACCGAAAGAACAATAAAATAGACATAAAGATTTAGCATGAAAAGCCTTTGCCACAATCCTTTGTAAAGCGAAATAAAATTATCTTCATTTGGTGAGAACCGAAATGTAAACAGTATTGTCGTAATAAATCCAAAAGCAAAAATGATCCATGAAAAAATATAAAACTGAGATTTTTTTTGTGCTACAATTGCTTTTCTCAACACTAAAGGAAGCAATAATGCTGCAAGAACTCCAACGCCTCCAGCCAAACTGTGCATCATAAAAGAATTAGTCATTTTTCCGTCAATTTTATCTGCTTTAAATAAGCCAGATCCAATTCCTTCTCCTAAACCATAAAGTATAATCAGCAGAGAACCTAGTTTTATATTTTTAGAATTACCATGAAGCGTTTTCCTAAAAATAATTCCGAAGCAAATAAATACCATTCCGATACAAATCCACCAAGTCGAAATTATATTCGAAACCGGGCTAATGCTTGCTCCCAAAGAACTCATCGTATTTTTTAGCTGACTATAACCTGAATAATGATTTCCTAATAAAAACACAATAATAAAATCGAAAATGCAAGTCATAATGCAAAGTACCGCCATTATTCTTGCCCAATTGAATTGCTCAGTTTTCATAGCGCTAAAAATTAAGGTTTTACAACTTTATTTAAAACAATTGGAGCTTGAAGCAAATCGTAATCATGAGAATATACCAAATATTTGTTATGCCAAACGGGAGAAAATTTTTCTTTAAAGTCTCGCAAACCTTTGTAATGTGCAAAGAATTTGATTCTTTCGTAAGCAAACTTCATTGATTTTTCTGGAAAAGTATCTGCTTCTTCCATTCCACTCATAGCTGCCAATCCGAGATTTACAGAAGTATATCCTTGTGATTTTAAATAGGTAAAAAGTTCAACAAGAATAAAATCCATAATACCATTTGGAGCGTCGCTTGTTTTACGAATTAAATCGTATGTGCCTTCGTTTTCTGCATAATCAGGAATTACATTTAAAAAAGCAACAATTTTTTCTTCGGCATTATCTACAGTAATAATAGTCTGCTGTTTTAGTTCTTCCCAATCAAATCTTCCTTGCGAAAAAATAATTTCGTTTCTGCCTGTATTATCCAGCCATTCATCACTTACTGCTTTAATTTTCTGAAGCACGCCATCTTTTATCGGCGGCGTATAAATAGTAGTTCTAAAACCTTTTTCTTTGACTTTGCTTATGGCATTTCGCATCGATTTTCTTGCGCCACCTTCTAATGAAAATAGAGTCAAATCAACAACGCCTTCTTGACCAATAAATAGATTCTTTTTTTGCAATGAAGTAAACAAGTCTAAGTTTTCTTCCGACACGCGATAATAGAGGCTTCTTAATCCGTTTTCGTAGCAATACGAATCAAATTCTATTATGCATTGTTTTATTTCTGCTGCGGATTCTGCAACAGGATTTTCTAATACAACCGCAAAATTATCAGCAACACGATACGCTAAAAAAGACTTTTTACTATTAGAAATAAAAATGGTTTTATCGTCATAGGTTTTAAAATAATCCAAAGAAGACGAACCGTATTGTTTCAGAATTTCATTCGCTGTAGCGAAATCATCTTCAACGGCTTCTTTTTTAATAGAATATGGACGAATTAAAGCGTAAAGTAAAAATCCTAACGAGAGAAATCCGCTGATATTTATCGACAAAATAAAACGTCTTGCAAAGCGATCTAAAGGCACTAGATCTGAACTTCCTATCAGAAAATAATTTTGCAATGTATATTTTATCGATTTAATCCAATTAAAATCAATATTAAAATGTTTTTTGTCTAAGAAATAAAAGCCCAAAACACCATAGATTAAAACAGCTGAAATACTTATTAAAACGGTTTTTAAACCTACACTCTGCAAGTGTGAATTGCTTTTTACATAATACTCTTTTCTGGTGACAATCAGACTAATTAAAACGACAAGCGCAATTATAGCTTCTTCATAATCAATTGCTTTGGCAAGGTTTCCAATAACAGAAATACCGGTCAGGAAAACAGAAAACCACCATGCGGTTCGTAATCCTTTGAGCATAAAAGCGGCGTTAACGAGCATAAACAATCCAGCAGTTATCACAAAATAATTAGACACTTTGATGGCAGAAATAGGAATTATATCTTCTAACGCATCCAAACGTTCTGAAATTGCGGGCGTTAAAACAGAAATAATATTAATTAGCCCTAATATAAAAATCAAGAAAGAAGGTATTATACGCATTAAAAGTTTATTGGCACTTAATAAAAATAATGCAGCTCCTGCTAATAGCGGAATCCAAAATTCAAAGAAACGATACAGGAAAGTTATGGCTATTGCATTGACATTCTGAAAGCCAAACTGTATCAAAATAAAACTCATGGATATTTCTATGGCTCCAAGTCCGCGCAGAAAAGGAGAAACAATCAAAAATATAACTGAAATGATATAACCCATTATGGCCGCTGTCAAAGATGGAGTAAATCCTAAAGCAATCATGGCAAGATACAAATGTGCTATTCCGACCAACTCAATAATTACTGAATAAAGAACAACAAGCAGAAATTTATTTTTTATGATTCTGTTATTGCTCAAATCCTCCATAAAAATCTCGGCTGAAGGAAAAAATCTTATCATCATTTTGTAGACAAATCCTTTTTCTAAAACCGAAACATAAATAAAGTAAAGCATAACGCTTAAGGCAATAACTCCTGCAAAAGCATACCATTCGCCTGAACCTGTTGTTCCTTGAAAAAAAGAATAGATTAAAGCCGGAATTGCCACAATTATCACCGAAAGAATTCCAACAAAGCCATAAACGATTGATGCAAAATGAATCTGAGTTGCTTTTATGCCTTTCTTTTTTATAGGTTTTGTAAAAAAAGCTAAAGAAGAAATTCCGCCTGCTGGGAGGAAAACGCTAATAAAGTTTCGTTTCAAAAAGAGAATAACGGCGTCTTTAAATGCAATTTTACTTTGTACCGCCATAAACGAAGCATAATACATTAATGCTTGTAATGTTATATAAATTGCGGTTAGAATTACACCGCATAAAACCCAAAAACTATTGGCATCTGCAATTACATTTTTGACTTCTTTTAATTCTGAATTTTCATGTTTGATAAACCATATTCCGATTCCGAGAAAGAAAATGGTAAAGATAGATTGTCTAATAATTTTATCATTTTCGCGTATAAAAGAAATTCCTTTTTTGGCTTTAAAAAAAACAAGAAATCTATTGGAAATGGATTGTACTTTCATATTTATACTATAACAAAATTTAGTAATGAAAAAAAAGGTCTTGAGTTGTATAAATTTACGACAATTATCTATTAATTATAATTTTACGAAAATCTTTTTTGAATAACCAGCGCATCAGTTATTAAGAAGATTCTTTATATTTGAAGTAAGTTATATTCTGAATTTTATTTGCTAGCAACCTGAAATCTATGAGATTACTTTTTTCTAAAACAGTATTGTTTTTATTGTTCTTATCTTTAATTTCCTGCGAGAATAAGAAACCAAAATCGGTTCCAAAACCAGCCTATAAAGCCGGTGTAATTTTATCTTTTGATGATGCTTATGTCGACGAATGGTCGGAGGCAGATCAAGCTTTGCGAAAGTATTCTTGGAAAGCCACTTTTAATGTCTGCCGAATAGATTCTATTGGCGATCCAGAAATTAAAACATTGTTAGAAATGCAAAAATATGGTCATGAAATAGCTGGCCATGGCTATCATCATTACAATGCCGTTAAGTTTACCCAAAAATATAGTGTTAAGGAATATCTGAAACAGGAAATTGATCCAATGATCGTTTCTATGAAAAAGAAAGGTTTTCATGTTACTTCTTTTGCTTATCCTTATGGAGAACGATCAGATTCCTTAGATCAGGCTTTATCTCCTTTATTCAAAATTATTAGAGGACGAGCATTTGGAGGTGAAATCCCAGAGAAACAAGACAGTTATTTCGATAATTCAAAAATTGTATTTGCTTTTGATATTGACAATAGCCATATTCATTTTAGTATTCCATATGTGCTTGAACTATTAGATTATGCCAAAAAAAACAATAAAATTCTTCTTCTATGTGGTCATAAACCCGTTAAAGAAGTAACCGAAAATTATCAGGTAAAAATAGAAACTCTAGAATTTATTTGTAAATACATGAAATTGAATGATCTCAAATTCTACCGTCTTTCAGATTTAGACAATTTGGTTCCGCCTCAGCTTTAAGTTCGATAATTGAATTACCACTAACATAAAAACAGCTTCTTAAAATGAAAAATTTTCTCACATTAAGCCTAATTCTATGTAATATAGTGGCTTATTCTCAGAAAAATACAATTCCGACAGACAACAAACTCCAAACAAAGCTAGATTCGTTAGTAAACCAATCTGCTCTTCCGTTTATGTCCGAAAGTTCTAGAGTTGGCCTTTCCATAGGAATCATCAAAGACGGAAAAGAATATTTCTACAATTACGGTTCGACCCAAAAAGAAAAACAAATCCTGCCAACTGCAAGTACAATCTATGAATTGGCTTCAAACAGTAAAACATTTTCTTCTACATTATTGGCAAGAGCTGTTCTGAACAAAAAAGTAAGTCTCACAGATGATATTAGAAAATATTTAAATCAAGATTATCCGAATCTTCAATATAACGGAACTCCAATTACTCTGGTAAATCTTGCCAATCTTACTTCTGCCCTTCCAAACTGGATGCCTGACAGCAGAGAACTTTTTGCCAAGGCAAATTCAGATTCTATCGCTTATATACTTGATGCTGTACATAGAAAATACAGCAGACAGCAATTTTACACCGATTTGCACAAAGTAAAATTAGATACAATTCCAGGAGCATTACCTAGACATTGCAATACTGCTGCTCAATTGTTGGGACATATTATGGAAACAGTTTATGGGCAAAAATTTGGAACATTGATAAAAAACCAATTTACAACTCCGCTTAAAATGAAAAACACCGTTTTATTAGGCAATGGTAAAATTCCGTCTTCAATGGCATTTGGATATGATGCAAAAGGAAGAAAAATGCCTTTTATAGATTGGGAAGACATGCAGGTTGCAGCATCTATCGCTTCTTCAACTTCAGATATGTTGAAGTACATCAAATATCATTTGAATGAAAAAAATGAAGATGCCAAACTAAGCCATCAGCCAACAACTGGAGATATCAACAAAGGTGCAATTGGGCTAAACTGGAAAATAACCAAACCTGAAAATGGTTCAATACGAATTTCGCATACTGGCGGGAGTTTAGGCTTTAGTTCTTATGTCGTTTTTTCTCCAGAAATCAATTCCGGAATTATCCTTTTTGCAAATGATTCTGATATGAAAACACAAAATGAACTCATCAAATTGGCCGAAACAATTTTGTTTAATTAAAATTGATTACTTTTCGTCTATCAATAGTATTTTAAACCAATGAGGATATATCTTATTTTAATGTTGGCAGCTGTAACGGTTAGCCAAGCTCAAGTAAAAAATCGTATAATTAAAGCTTCTTCAAAAATCTGCTATATAAAAGAAGACAATGAAGAAAAAACGAAATGGTACTTAGATGCAAAAGCAAAACCAGATATATATGTTACAAATAAAAGTCCCAAGGAGAAAATCGTTGCTTTTTATACTAATGAAGATTCTATCAGCATAAAATTAAGACCTGGAAAAAAGTTTGATTTCACCGTACTTTTAAATAATACCGATAGCTGTTTTACACGTGTTGAATGTCCGTCATTAAAAAACTTTTCAAAACTCAAACCTGAAATTCACGATACAATTCCATTTGTGCTCTCAGAGTATAACAACATCATTTTTAAAGTAAAACTAGACGATAAGGAAACTCTAGACTTAAAATTTGATTCAGGAACTAGTGATTTTCTTTTAACTAATGAGGCACTCAATAAGTTAAAATTAAGCAGTTTAAAAAGTCATAGTTTTCAACTTGGCAATCAAATCTGGAAAGATCAGGAAATTTTTCCTGTCGAATTATCGGGACAAGGAACTGTGGGCCGTTTTGGATGGAATTTGTTTGACGGAAAAATAGTAGAAATCGATTATGATAAAAAGCTCTTTATAATTCATTCTAAATTATCAAAACGAAACAAAGAGTATACAAAACTTGATATGGAATTTACTCGTACTCTATTTTGTGTTCAAGGAAAGCTTCAAATAAATAATACAGCTTATAAAGGACGTTTTCTTTTTGATAATGGCTATCAGCGCACTGTAATGCTCGATCAGGAGATAATGAAAGAGCAGCAATACCCGAAAGAGAGCTTGCCTGTTCTGAAAAAAGTTATTTTAAAGAACGGACAAGGAGAAGAAATCCCAGTGCTGACGGTCAAAAACGAAAAAATTTATTTTGGAAATTTATGTTTGAATGATGTGCCTGTACAATTGCTAGCAACAAGTAATCCTGCTCAATTTAAAACTCATATTCTTGGAAATGAAGTTTTAAAAAGATTTAATACGATATTGGATTTTCAGGAAAACAAAGTTTATCTTAAACCAAATTCGTTGTGGAACGAACCTTATACAGAAGGCTAATAAAATAGCCTCAGGAAAAAACGACTTTTTCAGAGAATGCATTAACTTTTAATTACTTTTATCAGCATAAAAAATCATTTTATTTTTCTCAGCAATAATAATCGGCAATGAATAAAGTATTATTAGTAGAAGACGATCCAAGAGTTGCTTCTTTTATCACAAGAGGACTCGAAGAACAAATGTATCAGGTAAAAAATGTCAGCAAAGGTTTTGACGCCATTAATGAAGTAATGGAAAACACTTATGATATTATAATTCTTGACATTATGCTTTCTGATCTTTCTGGTTTTGAAGTATGTGAAGTTTTAAGAAATCGAAAAATAATTGTTCCCATTCTTATTCTAAGTGCTCTTGATACTCCGCAGGAAAAAGTGAGAGGGCTAAAAGCTGGAGCCGATGATTATTTGGCAAAACCATTTTTATTTGAAGAGCTTCTTGCACGAATCAATGCTCAGCTCCGTCGTACTGAATTTAGTTCTGGTGTTTTAGATTTTCAGTCTTATGCCGGAATCAAAATTAATATGAAAGAACAAAGCGCTACCAGAGACGGTATAGATTTAAAACTTTCTTCTCGAGAACTAAAACTTCTGATTTTTTTCATGAAAAACCGAGAAACAGCTTTGTCTAGAATTGCCATTGCTGAAGCCGTTTGGGATATGAATCTTGATATGAGCATAAATACTGTTGATGTTTATATTAATTATTTAAGAAATAAAGTAGACAAGAATTTTCCTTTTCCGCTTATACATACTGTAAAAGGCACAGGATATATGCTTAAAAATAAAGTTAATGAATCTCAAGAATAAACTTGCTATAAATTCGACTCTCTTATTTGCTTTTATTCTCGGACTCGTTCTGATCGGTTCTTTTTTGCTTTTTAAAAGCCATAGAAGAGATTTGTATTACGAAAAACTCGAAGACAATGCTCTGATTACGGCTTTTTTCTATTTTGAAAAAGATGAAATTAGAAAAATTGACAGCATCAGCTATAAAGAAATAGAATCGCAGTTTAATAAAATTGTTAACCAGTCTATCAGGATTTACAATGCTAAAACAAAAAAACTGTATTTGCGAGATGATCTTCCTCTGGTGTTAAATGATCGGGAGTTGAGAGCTATTTCTCACGACAAAATACTGCATTTTACTATAGAAGAAAGACAATTTAGCGGTTTATATTACAAAGACAATCAAGGTGACTTTATAATAGTTGTTTCTGGCATTGATGATGTTGGAAATCAGCAGTTAGAAGTTCTTGCCATAGTTTTTTTCGGTTTTTATCTCGCCGGAATTGCGCTTAACTATCTTTTAGGAAGATTTTTGGCTAGACAAACTTTCAGGCCTTTTGCAGATGTAATTTCAAAAGTAAACACAATAACTACAGAAAACCTCCATTCTAGACTTGAAATGCCAACTGCGAGCGGAAAAGATGAAATTAAAGAGCTAATTACAACTTTTAATTATCTTTTGGAAAGACTCGAAAGTGGCGTTACAATACAGAAAAATTTCCTTAAAAATGCTTCTCACGAATTAAAAACTCCACTAACTTTTATTATTGGCGACATAGATGTTTCGTTACAGCATCCAAGAACTAACGAAGAATATAAAGAAGTATTAAAATCACTTCGAAAAGATACTTTCCATCTAAAATCGACTTTAGACGGATTACTTATTCTGTCAGGATTAGAGCTTTCAGAGCCTGACCAGATGGAAATTGTCAGAATAGATGAAATATTGTGGAATATACTTGAAAAGAAAGCAATTGAATATCCTGAAGTTAAAGTAGCGCTAAATTTGGATGCAATTGCCAACAACGAAGATTTGTTGTCTATAAATGCTAACAGGCATATGCTTTTTATTGCACTTTACAATATTATAGACAATGCGATTAAATTTTCTTTTCCTTCGCAGGTTAATGTCATAGCTTCTGAAAAAAATGGAAAACTTCTTTTAAAATTTATAGATCAAGGTTCGGGAATTGCCGAAAAAGATATCGAATCTATCTTCGATTTATTCTTTAGAAGCGATCGCACTAGACATATTCAAGGTCAAGGATTAGGACTTTTTATTACCATGCAGATTCTTAAGCGCCATAATATCAGTTTATCTGTAGAATCTGAACTTGAAAAAGGCACAGTTTTCTCTTTGATTTTTCCTTGATTTTTGCATAAATAACTTGATTGTTTATCTTATCTAGAAAGTATTTTTCCTCATTTAATAACATTCACATAATACTCTAATCTATCTCTAATCTTGTTTAAATCTATCTCTAATACCTTATTTTATGGGGTTTAACACAAACTACTTGATTTTAAAGCAATAATCGATTTTTCTCTAAATAACACCTTCATCATTATAAATTAACAATGAATTGTTTTTTGATTTTTCGTTAACATAAGCCTTAAATCGAATCAAAGTAAAGAGAGTTTATTTGTCGTGGATAAAAAACTAATAAATAACATGACAAAACTAAAACTCTTTTTTTCGGCTTTAATGCTCCTTACAGCAGGAAGTATTTTTGCCCAGATTACAACTTCGTCCTTGTCTGCAAAAGTCAATGATGGAACAGCTGCAGTTATAGGTGCAGAAGTTACTTTGACACATTTGCCTACAAATGCAGTTTACAGAGCGACAACAGACAAATTAGGTCGTTTTAGCTTCGAAAATTTAAATGCTGGCGGTCCTTACGAATTAGAAATAAAAAGTACAGACACCAAAGATTATTCAAATGCAAATGTCTATTTAAATCTTGGAGAAAATGACTTGCCAACAATTGTAGTTGGAAAAGCAGATAACAATGTTTTGGAAGAAGTAGTTATTACAAGTTCTAAACCTTCTTCTAAAAGCAACGGTACAAGTATTAATGAAAAACAAGTAAATGCACTTCCTTTAATCAATAGAGGAATTCAGGACGTTACCAAACTTGTGCCTCAAAGTTCAAACAACTCTTTTGCAGGTACTAACTTTAGATACAACAACGTTACAATTGATGGTTCTATTAATAACGATGCAATTGGGTTTAGTCCATCTTTAGGAGGCCAATCTGGAACTTCTGGAATGCCAGGAAGCAGCACACGTTCAAACTCTATCAGTTTAGATGCGATACAAGATATTCAGGTTTACATTGCTCCTTACGACATTAAATTAGGAAACTTTTTAGGCGGAAGCGTAAATGCTGTAACAAGAAGCGGTACAAATACAGTTAGCGGATCTATTTACAGCTACGGAAGAAATGCAGCTCTTACGGGACCAAACAACGCTGGTGACGGTTCTAAAATGCCAAGTTCTTTTGGAGATTATCAAGTTGGTTTTAGATTAGGATTGCCAATTATTAAAGACAAATTGTTCTTCTTTACCAATATGGAATATGCTGAGAGAACAGATCCTGTTTTTTATAATGCAGGTTCAACAGATTCTAATGGAAAACTGACTTCTCTAGTAGATAATGCAACTGCAGAACAGATTTCTCAATTCGTAAAATCAAACTATGGGTTTGATCCAGGAACTTATGGTTCTTATAACAACTTCTCTAAAAGCCAGAAATTCTTCAATAAGATTGATTGGAAAATCAATGAGAAAAACTCACTTTCTTTAAGAAACAATACTGTAATTTCTCAAGCCACAAACTTAGAGCGCGATGCGGCAAACTTTAGATTTGCAAGCATGGATTTTACTCAGAAAAACCAAGCCATCAGTACGGTTTTAGAATTAAAGACACACTTTAACAGCCAATGGTCTAACTCATTTATTGCAAGCTATTCGGCAATAAAAGATTACCGTGATCCAAAATCTAACAATATTATGTTTCCTCAGACAGAAATTGGTTACAATGGAGGAACTATTTTCTTAGGAAATGATCGTGAAGCAACTGTTTTCAACATGAAGCAAAACACGACTGAAATTACAGACAATCTTACTTATAAAACAGGAAATCATACTTTACTGTTTGGTACTCACAATGAGTTTTACGACATCAACTATGGTTTTGTAAATGCACTTAACGGAAGAGTTTCCTATAAATCTCTTGCAGATTTTTACAATAAACTGCCTACTCGTGTACGCGGAACTTATCCTTTTGACGGTTCTACTAGAGATGAGATTTTTGATAACCCTTATGCTAAATTCAAAATAAACATGTTTAGTGCTTATGTACAAGATGAAATTAGAGTTGGAAACAAATTAAAAGTAGTTCCTGGTGTTCGTATAGATTATACCGATTTGCCAAACAAACCTAAATTAAGCACGCAAGTACAGAACTCTCCTGAAGATCCAAACTACGGAACAACATATACGTATACTCCGTTAAACCAAATTAAAAACAACTTCTTCAGTTCAGCGTTAGTTTCTCCTAGAATTGGATTCACTTACAATGTAGACGATGACAAAACATTCGTTATTAGAGGTGGATCTGGAGTATTTACAGGAAGAATTCCATTTGCTTGGTTAGGTTACGCTTATTACAATGATGGTGTGGGATACGGAAGTTATGACAAAAACAACTTAACAGCTGCTCAGGTTGCTGCGGCAGG
Organism: Flavobacterium tistrianum; assembly: GCF_003254545.1. Taxonomy (GTDB): domain Bacteria; phylum Bacteroidota; class Bacteroidia; order Flavobacteriales; family Flavobacteriaceae; genus Flavobacterium; species Flavobacterium tistrianum. The sequence continues at coordinate 121,906 of NZ_QJRH01000064.1, read as the reverse complement.
AGACCCTTTAGCAACAGGAGGTTTAAACGGTTACCATGATGCTACTCCAAAAGTGCAAGCCGATTTAATTGACAATAAATTTAAAATGCCAGCTGTTTTAAGAAACTCATTGGCTTTTGATAAAACAGTTGACGGATATAAATTCACTATTGAAGGTATTTACACTAAAGTAATTCGCGATTTGGAGTTTCAACAAGTAAATAAAACCGATAATCCGACTTATTTCTCTTATGATACAAAACACGAAATGCCAATTTATGCTGCAAACATAAATCCAGCTTTTTCAAATGCTTATCTGTTATCAAATACAAGTAAAGGATACCGTTACAGTATTACTGAAATGATTTCTAAAACTTACGATTTTGGTTTCAACTTTATGGTGGCTTATACGTATGGAGATTCTCGTGATATCACAAACGGAATTCGCAACTCTATGGAAAGTAATTTCCAGATGAATCAATCTCTTACGCCTAACAATCCACAATTGGCAACTTCTAACTTTAACATCAAGCACAGAATTGTTTCTAATGTAGGCTATGGTGTGAAATTGGCTCCAAACAATACTTTATCTGCTAATGTGTATTTCAATGCTCAATCAGGAAATCCGTTTTCTTGGGGATTTGTTAACTCAACAATTGCGGGAACAGGACAAGCAGCTGGTTTAGCATATATCTTTAAAGATGCAGCAGAAGCGGCAAAATATATTGGTGTAAACTCTGCGGGAGTTCCTTCTGCAACTGCAGCACAACAAGTAGCAGATTACGAAGCTTTCATTAACGGAAATGATTATTTAAAAAGCCGTAGAGGAACATTCACACAAAGAAATGGAGATACTACTCCTTGGAACATTCAAGCCGATTTAAAATTGATGGATGAAATTAACGTGGCTAAAGTTGGAACATTCCAAATCTCATTCAGTATGGCCAATATCGGAAACCTTATCAATAAAGATTGGGGAAGAAGTTATTTCGTTCCAAACACTTATAATTCAACAGCAAGTCTTGGTTTAACAAAATCTGGAAACTTAGGCGGATTGGCGACAGGCGACCCTACTTACACTTTCCAAAAACCAACTTCTGCACCCTATACTGTAGATCAATTAGCTTCAAGATTCCAAGGTCAGCTTGGCTTAAGGTATTCGTTCTAAAAAATGTGTTTTTTTTTATTTTTGATTATCTCCCCGTTTCTGAGTGCTGAGACGGGGAGATTTTTCTTTAGACATATCTGATGTATAATCGAGTCCCAAAAAAAGCATCTCAATAACCTTAATCTTTTTTTTGTATTTTTAATCATTCATAAGCTTTTCTATTACTTGATTTAAAATGCTAAAAGAAAGAACATTCAGAGTTTTATTTTTGACAATCTTTATTCTTTTTACGATTTCTACTTGTTACGGACAGTACAAGATTTCGGGATATATTGATGCTGAACAAAAAAACAAAACTGTCTATCTCAGTTTGCTGAAATATGATGAGGAAACTATGATTACCGAAAATCAGATTCTTTTTTCGACTCAGACCGATAGCTCAGGTTATTTTGAATTCAAAGGCCAGCTCTTATCTGAAAAAGACAAACTTTACCGAATTCATTCCAATATTAATACAATCAAAGGCTTGCAATTAGTAAGTGATAACGAAAAAAACAATTATCACAATTTTATTTTTTCCAACAGAGATACAATCTATTTTCCTAAATCGGGGAACAATTGGTTTAGCGAATCTAAAAACAGTAATTTGACAAATAAAGAATGGCGAAAATTAAAGTCTTTTGAAGATCAATTAGAAAAAAACAATGCACAAATCAAAAACAAAGAAGCACAGCAACAGGCCGTAAATGATTTTGCCAAAAAAGTAAAATCCTATAGTGAGAAGAGCATTAAACATCCGCTGTTGAAACTTTTGGCTTTTTCAGACATTAAACGAAATGATTTTGATATCAAGAATGACTTTGAAAAAAATGAAGCATTTTATGATGGCATTTCAAATTCACTAAAAAACTACTACGGAGAAACTTCTTATTATCTCCAATATCAAGATGAAATTTCAAAAATTTCAAATGTCATTCTACAACAAAAATATGCGTTTCAGAAAAAGCTGAATTATACTTTGGGTATATTGGTTTTAATTTTGACTTTTATTTCTATTTACCAATTCAGAAAATTAAAAGCTATTAAACCCAAAAAAACAATACTAGAAACTTCAAGTCTGGCATTGACCAATCAAGAAGAGAAAATTACCAAATTGATTTTAGAAGATAAATCAAACAAAGAAATTGCCGATGAGCTTTTTATTTCGCTCAGTACGGTAAAAACCCATATTCGAAATCTTTATGCGAAATTGGATGTTGCAAACCGTCATGAATTGGCCGCTAAATTGAAAAATCATCCTTGGGATTAGTCCTAATTTCAGCCTCTACTTAACCGATTTTCAGAATATCCCACTCTACTTTTGTTTCCGAAATCTTAAACATCAATTGGAAATGAAAAGAAATCTTTTATTACTAATCTTCATTGGAATATCTCAATTTTCTGCCGCACAAGAAACGGACAAAGCTTTTAAAAACAGACAAAACATTCAAGAAAAGCTTGTGGAAGCAAAAGCACTTTTAGAAAAAGATAACGGAAAACTTTGGGGAAAACCAATCTGGAACGATAGCATTATTGTAATCGACTTTGACAATTCAATCTATAGTTTGGCAAAATTACCGAATAGCAAAACGGATAATGGAATTTTGTATTCTAAAATTATGGAACCTAATTCGCTTGTTTTTGTTAATACCACACAGAAATATGAAGGTAAAGAATATGCCACGGTTCTGAATAATTATCTAGATGATAAAAGTGCCACGATTATTCATGAATTATTTCATTTGCTTCAAATGGAGTATCGAAAGTTTAATGGAAATCCGATTGAATATCTTGACGAAACCAACGCTCGTATTTTATTGCGATTGGAATATCAGGCATTAAAAAATGCTTTAAAAGCAATTATTGAAAAAAGAAAAACAGATGAGAGCAAAAATTATTTAAAGGATGCGGTAGTTTTTAGAAAAGAAAGACAACAGCAATATTCAAAATATTTGAATGATGAACTGGAAATAGAAACTTTGGAAGGTTTGGCAAATTATACTGGTTTTGTTCTCTCTTCTTATGACAATAAATATGAAAAAGCAATTGAAGAAATTAACCAACGAGAAGAAGCCAAAACCTACACAAGACCTTTTCCTTATGCCACTGGTCCAGCCTACGGATTGCTTTTTGATTATTTAAATATTACTTGGAGAAAAAGTTTAGATAAAATTTACAATTTCACTGATATTTACGAAGTTATGATTTTAAAATCAAAATTAACTATTACTAAAAAACAACTGGAGTTAGCCAAATCAAGAAACAATTTTACTGAAATAAACAAGCAGGAAATTGCGCGAGAAGAAGAACAAAAAAAGATAATCTCTTATTATACTGATTTACTAATTAACAAACCAACTCTTAAAGTCGCTCTTACCGATATTGAACATTACGGACGCACTTTTAATATGAATGGAACATTGACTTTAAATGATAAAGGAATTGTGTACTCTAGCATTAAAGGACGTGATAAATCGGGTAATAACTTTGGAAATTTCACCACAATCGAAGGTAAAAATCAATTGGGAAAAGCGGGAATTTTAAGCTATGATAAAGAAGGGAAAACTTATTTTATATTTCCACTTCCTTCTAAAATTGAAGGAACAAAAGTTATAAGCGAATTTTACGAAATAGAACTAAATCCCGATTGGAAAATTGTAAAACAAAATGACGGAAACATGGAAATTGTAAAAGAATCAAAAAGGTAATTGATAACTACAAAAAAAAGTTATCTTGACTTTTACACCTGTCATTTTTATTCCGCCTAAAAGCTCGAAACATAGCCCGTGGTTTCAACCACGGGGACACGCGAGCAGGAATTTTATACCGTTCCCGTGGTTGAAACCACGGGTGATGTTTGAATATAAATGCGTATAAATAAAAACAATTGTGGCTGTATATTTATTTATCTTTTGTTATAAATATTTCGCTTCTACGAAGCTTACAAAAAACTTTGTTTCGCATTCTGTTCTTTTACAATAAAGTCTCCTCATCTTCTGGATTAAAACTGCCTTCGTCAGGATATTTTATACTTCCTTTTAATTCTTCCACTCGTTTTGGGTCGAATTTTGGAAGCTGCAATTCACTATTTTCCTTCCACTTTTTAACTGTTTCTGAGATTTCATCTGCTTTTTCTTTAGAAAAAGGAGTATCACGCGCCATATATAATGTTTGTGATGGATATGCCAATGAGGTTCCGCTTTTTTCTATAATATCCATCATTCTCAATAAAAGATCTTCCTGAACTTCTTGTGATGTTTCAAGATTTATAGCTTCAATATAAGCTGTGATTTCGACTTTTAAAGCATCCGCAGTAATACCCGTAAAGCGTACAATTGGAGGTGTGTTTAGAATAGCTGGATGCGCATACAGCAAAGATCTCAGTTCTACAAGCAGATAACGCATTTGATCTGGAGTGGTTTCCATTCTAAAACCAAAAATCGGATTGAATATAAAACGGTCTCGATGCGCATAATTTTCTATTTTACTTGCTGATAATTGCCCATTCGGAATTGTGACAATACTGCGCGCTGCCGTACGAAGTGTTGTCGAACGCATACCAATAGCTTCCACAGTTCCCTTTATATCATCAACTCGGCAGTAATCGCCTACACGCAATGGCTGATCTGCAATAAGACTCACACTTCCAACAAAGTTTTCTATGGTTTTTTGTGCTCCTAGTGCCAATGCAATCCCCCCAATTCCTAGTGCTGCAAGTCCAGCTGTAACATCTACACCAATAATTCCTAATAAAGCAATAATCCCGATAACAACAATGGCAACTTTCATGGTGCGGCTCAAAAACAAAACCGCAGATACTGCTGAAGCACGTCCTCGATTATTCATTCTGCTTCGAGTATACATGCTTACAAAGTCGGTCATTCTCCAAAGCAGGATTAGAAAAGCTACAATTCCGATTGTGACTATTATAATGCTAAATCGCTGGCGTACAATTATTGAAATTCCCATTCGCTGCGTAAATGCCACAAATAACATAACCGTAAGATACATCTGAACTGGCAACGTAAATGCATCTATAATTGCGGTTCCCTTTTCGGTATCCGCTTTCTTCCATATTTTCTGAATCAGAAAAATGAGCACAAAAATTAACAGTCTAGAAAGCAGATAAGTGACAACTGCCATTACCACTACTACTCCCCAATGTCCAATAGGAACGTTTCCTAATTTTCTATCTTTTAGAAATTTGGGTAAAACTCTATCTAAAAACGTTTTTTCGCCACTAACATCTGCGGCAAGAATTGCTTCTATAGTTTCAGCAGAAAAAAGCCATAAAGCAGGCTGAGTATCATCTGACTGATTTTCTAAATATAGCGGTATGTTTATTTTATCGGTAGATATATTTCCTACCAAGTCTATTCCTGTTGCCAGATTATCGTCTATGCGTCCTAACTCTTTATTACTTAGAATGGACGATGGCGAGAAATTTCCTCCCTGATCCAATAATTGCTGAAAGGTCTTTGCTATTCGCATTCTCTCAGCTGTTTTGCGATAGGAACGTTTGCTTAGAACAAGATATTGGCTCGCTCGCAGATAATTCTGGTCGCCAAGCGCTTTGATGAATCCGTTGACTGTTCCTTGAGGTGTTCTTCTTCCAAGCGAATCATCTGGAATCTTAACTGGTTCTTCTGTTGTAGTCTTTGCTCCGCCTAAAAGCTGTGCTTCTGCTGTGCTGGGTTTTAGCAACAAAACCAAAATCAACAAGAAAAAAAACAATAACCGTTTTGTACCTAAAATCATACTCTATCTGCTTTAGTAATGACCTTTAAAAATAAGAAATATTGAAGATATACAAAACGTTTCCATCAGAAAAAGCAGAAACAAAGCAACATATTTCTCCTGCCATTCTTTAAAATTCTACGCAAAAACCTTCGTTCGATTTTATAAGAGCAATTCTTGAACTTTTTACAAATTCAATCAATCCTAATGACTTTAATTTTTCAGTTAAACAAACTATTTCATCATCTGTTCCTATGGCCTGTAATATGGTATATTCTCTTTGAATTTCACAAATTTTAAGATCGTTTTCGCGAAGCATCACATCTGTATTCATATCTATCGCAAATATGAATGTTGGGATTTTAAATAATGCAACCTGTCTAAATATAACATCTTCATTCAATGAATAATAACATTTATAAACCTCAATAATTTTCTCTATTTGCGCCGTTAGATTAATGACTTGATCCAGCGTTTCATTTACTACAATAGTATGTCTGTACATATTTTCAATTTCACAAATAGACATGTTAAGGCTTAAAATCTGGATTTGTTTTCTTAAAAACATACTAGATAATCTGCTTAGTAATCTGATCTGGTCTTCGGAGTAAATAGTTAGCGTAAATTCGTTTTTCATTGTTGATTTTTATTTGTGCTTTTTAATGAGTTACTGAGAAATAAAAAAGCCTTTCACATTTGACTGAGAAAGGCTTTTATGAATAGACAATAGAATCCTGACTCGTCATGTGATACGAATAATGATAGTTGAAATAATAATGTTATTCTGAATTGAATTTTTCATATTGCTATAAACAAAAAAACCTCCCGTAAAAGGGAGGTTTTTCTAAATTGTATATTTTACTTATTTATATAACACCCCTTCACTACTATCGAATGATAATTGTGATAATAATTGAAGCGATGTTAATGCTGTTTTTCATTTGCTTGATTTGATGCAACAAATATAAAGCAATTTTTTAATCTATAAATATTAATTTTTAAGGTATTAAAACAGCTCTACCTTTTATTTTTCCTTGTCTCATTCTATCATAAACTTCATTGGCTTCATCAAGTTTATGTTTTTCAATTTCGATATGAATTTTCTTTTGTCTTGCCAAACCAACTACTTCCATCAGTTCTGTTCTTGATCCCCAATACGGATTGGTCATGCTTACCCCAAAAGGCAATCCGTTCATACTATATTGGTAATGTCCTCCGCCAAGACCAACGATGGTAAGATCTCCATCGAGGCTTACTACTTTAGTTCCTAAATCTATTGTAGAAGTTGCTCCAACAAAATCTAGAACCACTTTTGCTTTTTTGATTCCGGTAATTTTCTGAATTTGCTCTGCAGCATCAGCGTCTTTAGAATTAATTGTATATGCAGCCCCTAATTCTTTTGCAAAAGCCAATTTATCTTCTGTAACATCGCAGGCAATAATTTCAGCTCCGCTTATTTCTCTTAATATCTGTAATGCAACATGGCCTAATCCTCCAACGCCAATTACTACCACATATTCGTCAGCCATTAATTTTGGAAGCGATCGTTTTATCGCAGAATACGGTGTAAGTGCAGCATCTGTCAATGGAGCTGCAATAACAGGATCTAAATCATATATAGGCACTAAAAGTCTAGAAGATGGCACAAGCATATAGTCGGCCATACCGCCGTCTAAACCTAAACCGCCACCATAAGCTTGTTCAGATTGATGATCGCAATAATTTTCTTTGGACTGCTGGCAAGGTTTGCAATGTCCGCAACCCCAAGGACCGTATACGAGAACTGCGTCTCCTTTTTTATATCCTTCTACATTCTCGCCAATTTCTTCAATCCATCCAGCATTTTCATGTCCCAACGTAAAAACGGTTCCCACCACTGTTCCTTCATCTATAATATGCAGGTCAGAGTGGCAAACACCTGCTCCGCCAATTTTTAACAAAACTTCATCACCTTTAGGAACAGGTCTTTCAATATCATTAACAACGCGGACATCTTTGTGTCCAAAAAAACGTACTGCTTTCATAAAATAAACTTTTAGATTACTACTCTACTAATTTACAACTTGTATTTTTTATAAGGTTTGTCACACAAGTTAAGTTTATCCTAATTTATTGCCAATGACAAGCTTTTTCATAGAATAATGACTGCAATTTGAACATAAAAAAGAGAGCCTAAGCTCTCTTTTACATTTATTTATATTTTGGTCATATTATTTTAATAATATACAGACAATAAAATTTTAGAATTTGTACTTTCTATATATTTTGAAAGTCTACCCAAAAATTCTTGGCTAACCATTGGGCAACCGTGGCTGTTGATGATATAGTATTCTTTTTCGTCAGTTGGAACTTCTTTGTAAGAATGCAATACAATGGCACGTTTCATGGCATTATTATTGGTTTCGTCTAGTCCAGCCAATCTGAAAGCTTTTCCAAATATACCTTTATATGGTTTCTCTACTGAATATCTTCCTAGTGCAGTGCAGTTAGATTCTGGGGCATTACTAAATTGTAAAATGTCGCCTTTTATTCCAGTTTCAGATCCTTTTCCATGTGCAACCAAACCTTGATCAAGGATTTGATTGTTTTCTAGATCGTAAACAAAAAAACGATTTCTTCCTGATTTAATTTTCATATCTACAAGAAAAGCAATTTTGTTACTATACTTGTGATTTGTCGCCGTAAAAGCCTTAATCTCATTTACATGCTCTGTGAGTCTTGCAAATTCGACTTCGTCTAAAATTTCATCCTCATCCCTCATACTTAGTGAGGCAAACGAACTTAAGGAAAAAAGCAGTGCCAATAAAAATACTCTCATATCCGGCAAAATGTTAAGTTAATAGTTATGACTTGGGGTCATTGATAAATTTTCTGTTGCAAAATTATACACAAATCTTATACAATTCCCATATCATAAGTTAAAGATATTATAAATATCTGAAAACAACAACATTATATGTTAATATTCGATTAAAATACCTGATTTAATGTTGAAATGCTACATCTACTGTTAATATTATCCGTTTTTAGCTACGGGCATTTTTTACTTCATCAATAACGCAAAAAAATAATTTCTGCCAAGTGAAATTTCACTTGACAAAAATTATTAGAAACATAAACGCAATTAGTAGTGTAATATTTTATCCGTTGCTTTTTTTTAATTAAGCCATTTTTTTAATGTATCCATAATTAATTTCTGGTCTTCTGCAGAAAAATGTTTGACCCTGGTTGAATGGCTTCCTTTAGGAAGTACCATTTTTAGGGCATCAACATCTGGCTTAGGTGTTGGAGAACAAGAGAACCAAGTATCATAGCCTCCATAAATATAAAGTATTTTATCGCCTTTGTTTTCAACGTATTTGCGCACTTTCTTAATGTATTTTGGATTGTATTTAATCACAACATCTTTTGGAGCAAATCGTTCATTAGAACTGCTTTTTACAATAGTCAGCAAATCAGCAACCGGTTCAAGATCAAAACCGTAATAACCTAATTCGCTTAAATGCTGATAATAAGAAGGCAAATACACAAACGACATTTTATCATTGTAAGTTCCTACTCCAACAATTTTATTCAAATAATCAAAAAGCTCTTTCGCAGAGGCATTTACTGGCGGAATTTCATCGCATTTTCCTCCCCATTGCCAAAACGAAAAAGGAAATTCTAAAACAGCATATTCCAACGCTTCCGCGAAAGGAACTTCTGTAAATTGCATCTTTTTCTCAGTTGAAAAGTCTTTAAAAACCGCTAACACAGCTTCTCTATTTTGTAAAACAGCTCTTTGAAAAGCTGTTATTTTGGCTCTGCATTCTTCCGTTCCCACTGTTCTGGTGTGAGTTATTGTTCTAGGATCTTCGCAGGTATTAATTAGCGGCGCAACATAAGGCATTGCCACATCAACATCATTTGGATATATTGATTTATAAATTAGGGATGTTTCACCTCCTTTGCTTATTCCTGTCGAAATCCATTTTCCTGAATATATTTTTTTCAGTTTAGTAACAATGTTATGATAATCTTCAATCGCCTGATCATTGGTTAAATATTCCCATTGAATAGGATTTGGTCTTGATTTTCCGTAAAAACGATATTCAACAGCAACCTGATTGGCTTGCAATAAACTACTCACTTCGCTCTTAATGTTTTCAGTATTATAACCATGAGTTTCAATTACAGTTGGTCTATCATAACCTAAATGCGACAGATAAATATAATGCTGAAAAGTTCCTTTTTCTGGGTGTTTGTGATCCAGAGGTTCGTCTAAAATTAGTTGATACGATTCCGTGTAATTTTCTAAATTATCAATTCGAGTTATGATGGCTTTTGGGAATAATTCGGTTAGTTTTTGCTGAAGATTTACTGAAGATTCCTGCGCAGAAACGGCAAAAAAGTTCAGGAAAAGAAAGAACAGCGCAATAATAAAGGATTTTCGATTCATTTTTAATCTTGTTATTTTGAGTTTTTAAAAGTAAGTGCAATACAAAGCAAAAACTGATACTATATTACCCTTAAAATGTAATATTTTATCTAGTTTACATTAACATAGGACAAAATAAAAATAATCCTTTAATTTTATTGAAAAATTGAACTTTACTTCAGTTTTACAATTTACACTATATTAAATACTAACTTAAAAAATAAAAAAATGGCAATTGGAGTTGGCGGATCAACTATAGACATCGAATTAGAAAAAATACAAAACATGACACTTGATGTCGTGCCAATCGCACTTCTAGAGTATAAACAGCGTATCAAAAAAGCAGTTTCTTTAATGAAAGAACAAAATTGCAAAGCGCTATATGTAAATGCGGGGACTAATCTGTATTATTTTACAGGAACAAAATGGAATCCGTCTGAGCGTATGGTTGGCGCCATAATTCTTGAAGACGAAACGGTTGAATATATTGTTCCAAAATTTGAAGAAGGAACTTTTAAAACTTTCATGAAAATTGAAGGAAATCTAAATTTCTGGGAAGAACATGAGAGTCCTTCTGAATTATTTGGCAACATTCTAAAAAGTAAAAACATCACTGATGGCAATATTGCGCTAGATGAATCGGCAGCTTTTTTTCTAATTGATGCCATCTCAAAAGCAAATACAAATTTCAGTTTTGTAAACGCTCAACCTATAACTGCGGGTTGTAGAATGCATAAATCGGCTAATGAAATTGCTATTATTCAAAGAGCAAAAGATATTACAATGACGGTTCAAAAAGCTGCCGCAAGTATTTTATATCCAGGCATTTCTGTAAGTACAGTTGTCGATTTTATCCATAGAGCGCACATTAAGGCTGGTATTGCATCCGGTTCTTATTTCTGTATTGTTCTTTTCGGAGAAGATTCACAATATCCGCACGGAGTTACTGCTCCTCAAAATTTAGTTGATAATGATGTCGTTTTAATTGATACCGGATGCCGTTTAGAAGGTTATTTGTCTGATATTACAAGAACTTACGTATACGGAACTCCAAGCGATGAGCACAGAAAAATATGGAACCTTGAAAAAGCAACTCAAAAAGCAGCTTTCGATGCCGCACAAATTGGAGCAACATGCGGTTCTGTAGATGATGCTGCTCGTAAAGTTTTAGCAGAAGCGGGTTTAAGTGGAGATTACGAAATTCCAGGATTGCCACACCGAGTGGGTCATGGAACAGGTTTAGATATTCATGAATATCCTTATTTAGTAAGAGGCAATCAAACCATTTTAAAAGAAGGAATGGTAGTTAGTAATGAGCCTATGATTTGTATGCCAGGACAATTTGGAATTCGTCATGAAGACCATTTTTATATGACGGCTGAAGGTCCTAAATGGTTTACTGAACCAATGCAGAGTATTGATAATCCGTTTGGATTATAGATTAAAAACATTTTTTATTTAATAAGTACAAAGAGCTGTCTATTAAGATGGCTCTTTCTTTTGTTAGATATATGTCGCTCCGCTGGAGCTTTTTGACCTTTAATGCTATTTTTTTCTATAAATATTATGCTTCTCCGAAGCTATTGAACATCTGGTGATTCTCTTTGTGTTCCAATGGTTGAAACCATTGGCTATACTTTTCTTCCAACATTTCGTTAAGTATCGCGTCCCTGTGAAAATTTTTAAAGTAAGCTAAGTGATTCGCAGAAGCAAAATATTTATAGAAATGAAAAGCTCCAGCGGAACGACATATTTATAGAAATAAATTTTATAAATCCAGAGAAAGCTCCGTAGGAGTGAAATATTTTACCCCAAAGAATTATAAAAAATAAGGCTGTCCATTTTCGTAGACAGCCCTTTTCATTTTAACTAAATTAACTTATTACTCAACCAATAATTTTTTCTTTTCTACAAACTTTCCATCTGTAGCGACAACAATATAAACTCCTTTATTTAAATGTTTAAGAGAATAAACCGTTGTATTATGTGTCGTATCTACCAAGTGGCCCGTACTATTGTAAATTGACACTTTAACTTTATTGATATCAATGTTTTCAAAAGTAAAGTTTACAACATCTGAAGCTGGGTTCGGATACATTGTGAATGCTTTTGCTGTATTTGTATTTATGCCTGGCAATCCTGCACTTCCAGATTGCAAATCAATTGTATGAGAAGCGCTCCAATCGCTGAAAGCTGTTCCATTTATTGCTCGTACTCTAAATTCATATACAGTTTGAGTTCCTTGCTTCGGAATCCATAAATAATATGTTGTAGAAGTTCCAGCCGATGTCCATCCTGATGAAGTATTTAATTGCACTTCATAAGATGCCGCATCTGTTGATGTTGCCCAAGAAGCATAAAATCCTGATGAGTACACACCTGCATTTCCAAGATTAGCCGGAATTGTCAAAGTTGCTGGATTTGGTGGTACAGAAGTTCCTGCTTGAACAGTGTAATCTTCTATTTCACCATCTCCTAGATTTCCACAAGTTGAAGACGGATTGGCATTATACTTCATCACAACTCTCATTTTAGTAGTTCCTGTAAATGTTGCAGGTGTAAAACTTGTAGTTACAGCAGCGTTTGATGAAATATTATTAATTACTCTTTCAGATGCTTCAAACTGATTGTTTTTATTGTAATCAATCCAAACTCCCCAATATTCTGTATATGCAGAACCACTAAAACCCGGAGTTAAAGTAACGCTTGTATTTGCATTCGGATTCAAAGTAATTACTTTTGAAGTATAATCTGCATAACCGTTTGTTTCTTTTCCAGATGCATTTACAAAACTTCCTACTGCTACAGAACTTATGTATTCGTAACCGTTTGTTCCTTGCGCGCTGCATAATGGAGCTGCAGGAATTGTCACAGTAGCCACATTCGAATAAGCAGAATAATCAGTACCTGATTTTGCTCTAGCTCTATATTTATAAGTAGTATCGGCAGTTAAACCTGTATTGGTATATGTGGCAGCAGTATTAGCTAGTGTAGCAATTTCTGCATAAACATCATCTGAACCTGCTCTTTCGATAATTACATTTGTTGCATTAGTCGCATTATTAGTCCAGTTAAGCACAGCTTGTAAATTAGTCACAGTCGCTGTTAAATTTGTTGGAGCTAATACCGTATTTGTCGTTTGTACTCCTGCTAGAATTGGTTCATTTGGCTTGGTATTATAAGCATAATCTAAAACGGTATACCCTACTCCGCCAGCCTCTACTTTTACATGCATCCATCCGTAGCAAACACGCCCTCTGCTTGTATATTCAAAACCAACATATCCTGTTTTATTATCCCAAGTCGTATAAGTAGCTGTTCTTAAATCCAATTGATTTGGATATGCCCCTGGTGCTGCAAAATTACTAGAAGCTCCGATAGAAGTACCTTGTGTTAAGAATGAAATATTTCTTGTTCCCGCTTCAGAAACCAATCTTTTTCCATACGTTTCCATTTTTAAAGCGGCTGCAGCATATTGCCATGCTCCATACTCCGTATTGTCTCCAATACCCAAATCAAAATACTGCCAAGTCGATGCTGCATTGGCCGTATAATCCGGATTGTTTACATAAAATACTCCATAAGGCGCATCAAATTTCAAATTGATTGTTTTTGTAGCGGTATCCAAAGTCGCTATTCCGTCTGTAATTGCTGCATCTTTAAGCGTAATAGTAACAACAGCATCGTTTGTTGTGTTGTGTGCCGTTGCTTTTCCTGTAAAAGAAAGTACCGTTTTAGAATTGCTTTCAAGAGTTAGAACTGCAGTTAAACCAGCTGGCACACCTGTAATTGTATAGTCGGTTCCTGCTGTAAAAGTACCACTGCTTTTTGTAAATGTGCCATTATTGGTACTCAAAGCAATTGTCGCTGTTGAAGTTATGCTTCCATCATTTACTTCAGCTTCATATAATGTTTCTGGCGATAAAGTTGTAGCCGTTTTATCGGTCATTCCTGTATAGATCGGAGTGTTTGGTTTTGTATTGTATGCATATTCCAAAATTGTATAGCCATCTCCATCAGCGTTTACTTTTACTTTAAACCATCCATAACATGTAAGACCATCCATTAAATAATCAAATCCTACATAACCAGTTTTTCCATCCCAAGCTGTATAACTCGCTGTTCTTAAATCCAACTGATTTGGATATGCACCCGGAGCAGTCATATTACTAGCTGGACCAACGGCTGTGTTTGAATTCAATAAAGAGATATTTCTTGTGCCTGTTTCGCAAACTAGTCTTTTTGCATACGTTTCAATTTTTAAAGCATTAGCAGCATAACGCCAACCTCCAAATGCACGATCGTCTCCTTTTGCAATTTCAAAATATTTCCATGTCAATGCTGACGAAACCGTAACATCTGGCATGTCTACAAAGAAGATTCCGTATGGATCTGAAAATTTAAAATTGAAGTATAAAGAAGTGCAAGATAAATCAGCTGTTCCGCCAGTAAAAGCTGCTGGTAAAAAACTAATTCCACCAGAAGTATTATTGCTTAATGCATGATTTGTTGCTTTTCCCGTTAATGTAACTGTAATTTGATTATTAGAATTTACAGTAAGCACAGGTGTAATTCCAGCTGGGAAAGTATGAGTGAAATGAGTTCCTGCTGTCAATGTTCCAGAAGAAACCGCAAAAGTTTTAGTTCCGTTTATTTTGATTATGGATGAAGTATCAAAAGAACCGTCATTAACAATCGCTTCTTTAAAAGCTACAGCCGAAGCAGTAAGTGTGCTGCCAGTAGCATTGACACCTGTATCGATTAAGTTTTGTGCCTGCCACAGCGATTTTCTTGCAGGGTGTTCTAAGGCAGCAAGCATTCTATCAATCTGACCTTGTGTATACATTTTATAACAGCCTTGTGCTCCATTGTATCCCATGTAATTTTCAAAATTCACTTTATCGCCACTGCAATTGGTTCCTGGAGTACAGCCTAAAGTATGTTTTCCGTCTTCCGCAGGAGTATCAGCAACTTCATCAGTTCCTGTACAACCTCCTTCAAAAGTATGAATCAGATTAAGAAAATGTCCGAATTCGTGAGTAAGCGTTGCTGAGAATTCTTTACTATATGAGTTGTCATACAAATAAGCTCCGTTGAAAACAACACGAGCTGTATTGTTTGCTGTCATGTCTGAACTTGGATACCAAGCCACACCTGAATTATTCGTAGCACCGTCATTATACAAATCATTCTGTATATAAACATTCATATATTTAGTATTGTCCCAAGCGTCGGCAGCAATCTGGTCATCGTAGCCTCCACCGTTTCCGTAACCGTTTTTAGTTGGATGAAATACAACACCTGTCGTACAGCCACCGTTCGGGTCTTTTTTAGCCAGTTTAAATTCTATATTCAGCGTTCCACGGCGTGCTTGAAAAAACGGTTCAACTGTCTGAAAATCGGCATTACGTCCATTAAAATCATCATTAAGCTGAGCCAAGTGGTTGACAATTTTTTCGTAGGTAACCGTTTTTCCACCTTGTACATCACCATAAATATGAAATACTACTGGAATTGTGTAAGTAGTAGCAGCTGTTTTTGCTGTTGAAGATTTGCGCTGGGCCGCAAAATTTTTACTAAAAACATCAAAGTTCTTTTTCTCTTGAAGTGCATGTGGATTATTCCGGTACACTTTTTCGTTTTCTTCGCTTGTCCGACAAGGCAAACCTTGTGCACTAACTTTCAATGAACTGAAAATCAGAAAGCAGATTAGTAATTTTAATTTCATTTGTTTAGGTTTTTTAATTAGTAACAATCAAAATTACCGCACAAGATTCAATCTTTTTGATAGTATTTTACTCAGAAATAATACATAATTATCATATTTTTAACCTTAAAAAAACACATAATGAAAAAATAATCACAATAAAATATAAAAAACAAACCTTACAAAACAAATCATAAACATCAGTCTACCCTTGCAAATACTAGGAAAATAAAAAACCAGCACTTAGAAAGTGCTGGTCTCAAAAAACAAATTAAACTAACTCAAAATTAAAATTTGTCCCAAAAAATCTTCGTTGTCATTAAATCTCCTCCTATTGCTGTTGAAGCTGCTTCATAATTAGCTGCATTCAGCGTTTTGTCAGATGTAGAATAAATGTTTCTAACTGGAACTTTGCCTTCAGCTTCTTGCACCGCTGTTGGAGGTGCTACCAGAATTGGATAATCTAATCTGCGGTATTCTGTCCACGCTTCAAAACCACGATTGTAGTATGCGATCCAAAGCTGGTAAGCAATTTTTTGTTTATCTGTTCCTGTTGCTGTTGCAAAAGCCACATCAGGACGAGCTAAGTAAGTTTGGATATTAGCATCAGAAACTCCCCAAAATTTCATGCTTGCTTCTATCCCTTTAGTATAATAAGTTGCAGCATCAGCTCCGACACTAAAACCTCGGCTTGCCGCCTCTGCCAATAAAAAACAAGTTTCAGTATAATCGAATATTACTCCAGGATTTGTTTTCTGTCTTAATCTTGCACCGGTATTTGAATAGTCGGCATAATTAACCTGTTTTGCATAAGGAGCTCCTTTATATTGGCCATTTACCTTTGAATTTGGATTGAAGAAAAAATCGCGTCTCGGATCTTCTTTTCCATTTAATTCATTTACAAAAAATTCAGCAATATTAATCTGGCTTTCGTTTACCAAACTGTCATACAACGGATTCATGTCTGTTATTGAAGAAAAATACTGAAACAGTGCTGTATCAGCCTCTTTACTCATAACACCTGAATTAAAAGCACTTTCTACCATTGCTTTTGCCTTTAAAGCATCAACATCAGCAAGATGTAATCCCATTTTTAGTTTTACACTATTGGCTAATGTTTTCCATTTTGCCACATTTCCGTGAAAAATCAAATCGGCATTTCCAAAACTTCCATTTTCATCATTCAGAGCCGCAATGGCAGCATCCAAACGAAAAGCCAAATCAAAATAGATTGTTTTTGCATCGTCATATTTTGGAAGCGGAAATTTTTTAATATCTAATGCTTCAGAATACGCAACATTTCCAAATAAATCGACTAGAGTTTGATAAGCCATTACAATCTGCACCTCTAAAATAGCAAGCTGATTTTTCTTAATGCCTTCTTCAATTGGCCCTAATACTTTTGTATTTTGAATTTGTTTTTGTGCATTTACTAAATCTTGAAGCACGTCACGATATAACAGTACAGCATGCGAGCTCCCTAAATTTCTTTTCGCCTGATTATAATTTGCTTCATCCGTATAGGTAGATGTAGACCAATGCTGCGCATAGGCTCTAAAATTATTTGAATTTACCGAAGCATTAGTTAAAAAGTAGGCATAATTTACCTGTGCACTAGTCATCAATGCACTTGGCAGAGCAGTTTCATAAGCCTTTTCATTTTTGTTCATGTCATCTAAATTATCACATGAAGCTACTGCACATAAAACGGCTCCTGCAAAAAATATTGTTTTTATAATTCTCATGTCTTTATTTTTTAGAATTGAACTTTCATAGTAAAACTGTACTCTTTTGTTGTTGGCAATACTCCAGTTTGAAAGCCCTGTAAATTACCCGAAGACGCTCCTGCTTCAGGATCTGCATAAGGCAGGTTTTTATGAATGATCCATAAATTGCTTCCGTTTACAGCAAAAACCATATTGCTGATAAAGGTGTTTTCTATAAATCTTTTTGGCAGTTTATAGCTCAAACCTATTTCGCGAAGTTTTACATAAGATGCATCATATACATATTGCTGCTGTGGCATAGAATTGTAAAAATTGTATCCGTTTGTGCCAGTTACACTAGCTGTAACATCATTTGGCGTTCCATCTTGTTTTACACCGTCCAATAATACACCACCGCCTTGAGCAACTGGTTCACGCTGAGGAACTCCATTATGGTTTTTACTTACCGTACTTTCGTAAATTCCTGTCGTATGTCCGTATTGCTGATCTAGAGAATATACATCTCCACCTTTTTTCACATCAATTAAAAAGTTGAAAGAAAGGTTTTTGTACGTTAAAACGTTATTGAAACCGCCAATCCAATCTGGCGCAACATTTCCGATCACAACTCCTGCACTTTGAAGATATCTTCCATTAGAACGAATTACTTTTTCTCCATTTAAATAAGTAAAACCAGAACCAACCAACTGCCCTACTGGCTTCCCTACTTCTGCAACATAATTTACTCCTTGAAATGATCCTAACGAAATCTGACTTGCTCCTCCTAAAGAGATTACTTCATTTTTATTGGTTGACCAGTTCACTGTAGCCTGCCATGAAAAATCTTTAGTTTTTATAGGAGTAGCATTTACTGTTACCTCAAATCCTTTATTCTGAACATCTCCGCCATTTATCCAAGCTCTTGTATATCCTGTTTGTGTAGGCGTTTCAATAGATAGAATCTGGTTCGTTGTGTTTGTTTTATAATATGAAAAATCAACCCCTAACCTATTTTTGAAAAACTTAAGTTCAAGACCTGCTTCAACTCCTTTGGTTAACTCACTTTTTAAATCAGAATTGCTTCTGCTGTTATCTGTAGAAAAACGGATTCCACCTGGCCCAAAATTGGTGTTTTTAGGATAAAGCGTAGAAGTTACTGCAAACGGAGCATCGTTTCCTGTTTCAGCATAATTCAAACGTAGTTTACCAAATGAAAGCCAATCTGCTTTTATATGATTACTAAAAATATAAGTGGCTGTAATTGATGGGTAAGAATAAGTATTATTATCTTTTGGTAATGTAGATGACTGATCTACTCTATAAGTTCCTTCAAGAAAATATGTATCTAAGAAATTAAAACTTGCCATACCATAAACACTATTAGTTCCAAGTGTTTGCTGCATCTCGTCAGGACTGTTAATCGGGTCAATTGAGTTAGTTAAGGCATAAATTCCCGGTACAACCAATCCGCCATTTGTTACTGCGTAGATAGAATTATTAACAGAACGTCTGGTGTTTCCTCCTAACATACCAGTAAAATTGATACCATCAGTGATAGCCGTTTTGAAATTCAATACTAAATCTAAATTGATTTCGCGGAAATTTTTATCATATCTTGAATATTGACCAAGAGCATTTGGTGTTCTTTTAGAACCTACAGCAATACGCTCTTCCTGCAATTGATGGTAAAAATCTACTGCACCGCGCCCCATAATATCAAACCAATTGTTAACTTCTGTTTTTACCACAACATTACCGAAGAAGCGATCTCTTTTTAACGAGTTGTAGTTGTTATAACGTTGAAAGTATGGGTTATCATGAAACTGAACTGCTAAATTATCTGGCGAACCAACATTCCAAGTCGTATTTTTCCCTGTCAATTCGTAAGCCTCTTTTAAATCTCGAAAATCAGCATTAGTCGTGTACCATTGTCTTACACTGCTTAAATAGTTATTTCCTCCATCTCCATATCCCGTTTCATTCATTCCAACAGCATCAGATGTCAAATAATTAGCTGAAGTTGAAATTCTTGTTTTAGGTGCAACTTTATAACTTCCAGAAAAATTAAAATTGTCTTTTCTGTTGTTGCTATTAGGAAGAATTCCCTGTTGTTGATTGTAATTCGTATAACCAAATCTAAAGTCTCCCTGATCATTTGCTGCCGAGAAAGCGATACTATTGATATATGTTAAACTGTTCTGATAAAAACTATTTGGATTGTTTTTTACGGCTACATAAGGCGTTGCTTTTCCATAAGTTGGCAATTCTGGATAAAACGAATTCCAGTTGTAAACCAGCAATGAAGGATCAAATTTTGGTCCCCATGCCGCATCATCGGTAGCTGTGTAAGGATGAACTCCACTGCCTAAATCAACTGTCCCATAAAAATCGCCATAACCTCCTCCGTATTGGTTTTGATATTCTGGCAAAGTTTTCTTGTCTACAACACCAACGTTAACTCCCGAACTAAAATCGAATCCTAATCCGCCTTTTGTTTTGCTTCCTTTTTTAAGTGTTACAATGATAACACCGTTTGATGCTCTAGAACCATATAATGCGGTTGCTGCAGCACCTTTTAAAACGTTCATCGTTTCTATATCATCAGGGTTAATGTCAGAAGCAGCATTTCCGTAATCGTAACCACCTACATTTCCTCCCGATTTTTGATCTGCCGAATTAGTATTATCATTATTTAATACAATTCCATCAACAACCCATAAAGCCTGATTGTTTCCAGTTAAAGAAGTTGTACCACGAATTACAACATTGGTAGAACCGCCAATATTATTATTTCTTCTGATTTCGACTCCGGCAATTTTTCCGGAAATATTATTAGAAACGTTACCTGTATTTATTTTAGTTAGCTGATCTCCATTTATTTCTTGTGTGGCATAACCAAGAGATTTTTTCTCTCTTTTAAGTCCTAATGCCGTAACTACGATTTCTTGCAATTGTGTAGATCCTGCGCTCATTTTTACGTTTACGCTATTACCACGTGCTGGAACTTCTTTAGTTTGCATTCCAATAAAGCTAAACACAAGTACCGCATTTGCATCAGCTTTTATTGAATATTTCCCATCAAAATCAGTCTGAGAACCTGTTTGAGTTCCTTTTACCAGTACTCCAACACCTGGCAATGGAACCCCATTCTCATCTGAAACAATTCCTGACACCACCCGATCTTGGGCAAAGGTCAGTTTAGTCAACAGTACAAAAAAGAGTACTGCAATTTTTCTAACATTAATCTTGAATTTCATAAAATGGTTTTATAATTAATGTGGCAAATATTTTGCTTTTTAGATAATTTTTCTGATAATATATTACCGAAAAACCTGCTTATATTACCCTATAAATATCAATTTCGCAATTACACATTTACTATATTACCTTTTTGGAAAGATTTCAAAATCAAACATTTAAATCATTTCAAAACTAAACAAGTCAAAAAAAAAGGAGAATTTCATCAAGTTGAAATTCTCCTTTCTTTTTATATTATATTACTTTTTTTATTTTGCTCCTGGCGGGCAATTTTTTTCTGTATATCTCACAAATGTATCCATTAAATGTTGTGAGGTTCCTTCACCTTCATCAATGCTATGCGAACGGTTTGGATAAATCATTAAATCGAACATTTTATCGTACTTCACCAATTCATTGATTAGAACTTCTGCATTTTTATAGTGCACGTTATCATCGCCAGTACCATGAATATAAAGCAAATTTCCTTTTAAGTTCTTAGCATGAGTTACTGGAGAAGCCTTAATATAGGTTGCTTCATTTTCATCTGGCAATCCCATATAACGTTCTGTGTAGATATTGTCATAAAAATGCTGATCTGTCACGGCTGCAATTGCAATTCCCGTTTTATAGATTTCTGGGTATTGAAACATTAAATTTAAAGTTACAGCACCTCCGCCGCTCCAACCGTGAATTGCTACGCGATCGGCATCAATAAAATTCCATTTTAGAACTTCTTTAGCCGCCATTGCCTGATCGTGCGTGTTGATAATTCCGATATTTTTATAAATTGATTTTCTCCACTGTGTTCCTTTCATTGCAGGAGTTCCTCTGTTATCCATAGCAATTCCGATGTATCCTTTTGGGATTAGAGCAGCGATAAATTCATTAAAATAAGGTCTGTCATTGGCAACCGTAGCCATTGGTTCTCCATACACATAAAAGAAAACCGGATATTTTTTTGAAGCATCAAAATCTAATGGTTTTGCCATGATTCCGTCAATGTCAATACCATCAACTGTTTTAACTTTAAATTTTTCTAACGAATAATCTCTATGAGGGGCTGCAAAAACATCTGCTTCTTTTGGATAAATCTTTTGATGTCCCGACAAAGCGATCAATCTCTGATTATAATCTCTCGAAATGCTGGCGTTGGTATGTTGTGCGTAAGCTGCATCTGTAGAAAAGATATATCGGTTTGAACCTTCAAAAATAGCAGGCGTTACTCTTTTTGTCTTTTTAGAACCTAAATTGGTTTCATACAAATAACGCTGTGTTGCATCTTCTGGACTTGCAGTAAAATATATTGTTTTTGTTTTTTCGTTATATGCTTTATAATAAGCGTCAAAATTAGTTTTGGTTATTAATTCTTTTGATTTTCCATCCAAACTTATTTTATAGATATGCATCCATCCGTCGGCATCAGAACTCCATAAAAAGGATTTTCCATTATCCACAAATTGACAAGGAAAAGTATCATATAGTCCCGATGAAATGTCAAAAACATCTATCCAAGAATTTGACTCTTCTTTATAAATAACCCTAGCAGAACCCGATTTTGCATTGCAATCGTACATAGTTACCTGATTCTGGTTCCGGTTTAACTGAATCACCATAACAGACTCGTTACTAATCCATTTCATTCGAACCAAATAATTATTATCTGGCTCTCCCGGAATGTTTAGCCAATTGGTTTGCAAAGAATCAATATTTACAATTCCGATTTTAACCGAAGATGGTTTTTCTCCTGCTTTTGGATATTCTACAGGAATAATTGTCGGATACAACGAATCGGTATTATTAATCATATAATGAAATTTGGTAGACGTTGCATCTACTCTCCAAAAAGCAATGCTTTTTCCATCAGGGCTCCATCTGAATCCATCACGCGCAGCTAGTTCTTCTTCATAAACCCAATCAAAAGTCCCGTTGATGATTTTATCTGTACCATCTGTTGTTACTGGTGTAATTTTTCCAGAATTAAGATTTTCAACATAAATATTGTGTTTTGAAACATAGGCAACATTTTCATTATCGCTAGAAAATTTAGCAAACATTAAGGATGAAGCATCCAAGTTTTTGCCTAATTGTTTTCCTTTTCCTGTAGCTAAATCAAAATACCAATAATCGCCTCTGGTATTGTCTCTCCATACTTTTTTAGAATTTGTATAGACTAATACTTTTGTTTTTGAATCGTTCCAAACCAATTGTTCAATTTCTCCACTAAATCCAGATGCCGCTAATTGTGCTTTTGATAAAATAGTATTTTGTTTATCTAGCTTATCGACATCATAAATGACTACATTATTGTCTTGATTCACCCAAAAAGAATGAGAATTTGGCAACCAGTTTAGATTGTTAATATCAATCTTCTGTGCAAAAACAGAGGTGCATATAAACAGAAGAAACAACAAATACTTTTTCATCTTACTTTTTATTTTTAATTAAATTTTCAATTTCGGCAATTTCAATAGGCATGGCCTCACTTAGATTGATATTTCCGTCTTCTGTTATCAAATAATCATTCTCCAAGCGACATCCTATTCCTTCTTCTCTAATATAAATTCCAGGTTCGCACGTAAGCACCATTCCTTTTTCAAAAGGTCTTGAATACAAACCAACATCGTGAACATCTAATCCTAAATGATGCGCAGTTCCATGCATGAAATATTTCTTGTAAACAGGTTTTTCTGGATCTTGATATTTAATCTGTTCCTCTGTAATAAGCCCTAACTTTACTAATTCAGCTTCAATTAATTTAGCCATTTGAAGTTCATAATCTTTCGATAAAACTCCAGGTTTTAGCAATTTAGAACCTTCTTTCAAACAATACAAAACAGATTCGTAAACCTCTTTTTGTCTCGGACTAAAAGTTCCGTTAACCGGAATACATCTTGTTGTATCAGAGTTATAATTGGCATAGCAGCTTCCAAAATCAAGAAGAACCATTTCATTTTCTTCACAAATATCATCGTTGGTATTATAATGAAGTGAACAAGCGTTTCCGCCAGATGCTACAATTGACCTAAAGGCTTGTCTTGTTCCTCCGTTTTTTACGGTGGTGTAAAGTAATTCAGCTTCTAATTCGTATTCTTTTATATTCGGACGAATTGCGTGTAAAACTCTATGAAAACCTTCAACACTTATTGCAGTTGCTTTTTTAATTAAATCAACTTCCTCGTTCGATTTAATTGGACGTAATTCGCGCGTTATTTTTGCAACACGCTCGTATTGATGCAATGGATATTTTTCTTTGCACCATTTTATCATTCGGTCTTGTCTAGTTTCAATTTCGGCAGTTACTCTTTTAATATGTTCATTGTGACCTAAATAGATACTATCAGCTTCAAAAGCAAAAAGCTGTAAAGTCTTTTCAAATTCGTGAAGCCATTTGATATTCTGGATCCCGGAAATAGCAGTTGCTTGTTCTTTAGTCAAAAAATTACCATCCCAAAGAAGTGTATGTTCATTTGCTTCTTTTACAAAAAGTATCGCTCTATTTTCTTCTTTAAAAGCATCTGGATAAAGCACCAAAATGGTTTCATCCTGATCAATTCCAGATAAATAAAACAAATCATTGTTTTGCGCAAATCCCATAACATCATCTGCATTATTTGGCATTACGTCGTTTGAAGTCAGAATAGCCAAACTATTCGACTGCATTTTTTGGGCAAATCTTTTTCGGTTTTCTGCAAACAAAGAAACCGGAATCTGGTTGTATCTCATATTTTATATTTGGAATCTGTCAATAGCTACAGAAGTCGGTTTACCAGAAATAATCTCTGTTATAATTTTTCCTGTTGCCGGTGCGAGACTTAATCCCATCATGGCATGTCCTGTTGCTAAGGTCAAATTTACAACTTTTTTGTCTCTGGCAATAATAGGCATTCCTGATGGCGTGCATGGTCTAAAC
The DNA here is from genome assembly GCF_003254545.1 of Flavobacterium tistrianum. GTDB lineage: Bacteria > Bacteroidota > Bacteroidia > Flavobacteriales > Flavobacteriaceae > Flavobacterium > Flavobacterium tistrianum. The sequence goes on along the minus strand of NZ_QJRH01000064.1, from coordinate 97,063 downwards.
CCAAACCAAGTATCTTCAGTTTTTGGCATTTCTACTTCCATATCAGGATAGAAATCATTAATGCTGTTTATAATTCCCTGAAGCCTGTTTGCATTTATTTTATTGTCTTTGGCGTGTGTTATTTCCATAGTTCCTCCAAATCTAATATCATTTGCCATTGGAGTTACGGCCACTTTTCCTTCACATAAAATAGATGGAATGCTTGGTTTTTCTGATTTATCTTTTAATGTAAAACTATATCCTTTTCCTGGCAAAATAGAAATTGAGATATTTAATTTTTTAGCCAAAAAAGGACTCCAAGATCCTGATGCCAAAACCACTTCGTCAGTTCTAAAAAGCCCTTTATCGGTAACAATTTTTTCAATTTTATTTCCTTCTAGAACAAAATCTTTAACGCTGGTTTGCGAATGAATTTCGACTTTTAAACGAGATAATTCTTCTTTAATAAAAGCCATAAATTTTTGCGGATACAAATGGGCATCGCTTTTATAATGAACTCCTCCAATTACATTTGTATTGGTTCCTTTTTCTAAAAGTGCCACTTCAGATTTTGACAGATAATCTACTTCAAGTCCTAGACGTTCTGCTTCTTTTCCTTCGTGATGCATTTCTTCTCCTACTTTATCACTTTTATAAAGCATTAAAAGTCCTTTTTCTTCATAAAAGAAAGAATTATTTTCTTTGGCAAAATCCTGATATAATTCTTTACTTAATAAAGAAAGATCTCGTAAAGCAGGCATTGCATTTTCTACATGACGTAAATTGGCATGTTTGTAAAACTGCATTCCCCAGTTTATTAAATCTTTACTTAAACGCGGTTTTACATAAAACGGACTACGGCTGTCAAACATCCATTTTATTCCTTGGGCAATCATACCAGGCTGTGCCAGCGGAATTATGTGCGATGGTACAATCATACCTGCATTTCCGTACGAACAGCCATTGTTCATATCAGATTCATCAAATACGCTCACCTCGTAACCTTCCTTTGCAAGATAATAGGCAGAACATAAACCAATAATTCCACCGCCAATAACAGCAACTTTTTTCATAAATTTTATTTCGTTAAGAGTTCTTTGAACTACTAATTATATTTTAAATCTGTTGAATTAGATTATATGTTTCATTACGTTAAAAATCAATTGACTTGGTCTTTACTTAGCAATTGTTTTTTTCTATTTTTAAACATAGCCCGTGGTTTCAACCACGGGTACGTTGTCAAAAAACAATCTATATGAACCCATGGTTGAAACCACAGGCTATATCTGAATATTATTATTTAATTCTCAGCTCCAATCTGAATGCAAAAATCTCTTGATTTAACGACGGTGATAATTAAAATTGTAAAAGATGGTTTTAGCTTCAACAACAACCACGTTAATTTGGCTAAAGCCCATCCTATTTACAATTTCTAAATCCCTTAGTTAAAACTAGGGACTATTCAAAAAAACAATAATTTAATTTAACCAACAGCTTAATTATATTATAAACTGATTTTTAAATAACCTGAAATCCAAATGCATATGGATCGTCGCTTTCATCAATTATAATATTATTATATCCGTATACTTTTGCCCACCCTTGAATACTTGGAACAATCGCTGGAATATCTCCAATAGAAGTTTCTTCTACCACTTTTCCAATAAACTTACTTCCAATATAACTTTCGTGAATGAACTCTTCTCCTTTTTTTAATTTTCCTTTAGCGTGCAATTGCGCCATTCTAGCAGATGTTCCTGTTCCGCATGGTGAACGGTCAATTGCTTTGTCGCCATAAAAAACAGCATTTCTGCCTGATGATGTTGGATCAATAGGCGCTCCTGTCCATAACATATGTGATACATCTCGAATTGTATCATTCTCTGGATGGATGAAATAATTTGGATATTTTTCATTAATCTTTTTGCGCACTTCCTGACTATACTGAACAATTTTGCTTGCTGTAAAATCTTGCACGCCAGAAAAATTCTTTTGCGGATCTACAATGGCATAGTAATTTCCTCCGTAAGCCACATCAAAAACAATTTCGCCCAATTCTGGACAATCAATAGTAAGCCCTTCTGCTGCTAGATATGATTTTACGTTGGTCAGACGTACCCAATCTACCTTTTTGCCAGTTTGCTGATATTCGATATGCACTAAACCTGCAGGAGCTTCCATTTTGATAATTCCAGGAACTTTTGGAGTAACCAAACCTTCTTCGACAGCAATTGTAATAGTTCCAATTGTACCGTGTCCGCACATTGGCAGACAGCCAGAAGTTTCTATAAACAGAATACCAAAATCATTATCAGGATTAGTTGGCGGATACAAAATGCTTCCGCTCATCATATCATGCCCTCTTGGTTCAAACATTAATCCTTTACGAATCCAGTCATATTCTTTTAAGAAATGCTGCCGTTTTTCACTCATCGAATTGCCTTGTAGATTTGGTCCGCCACCGGCAACAACCCTAACTGGATTCCCGCACGTATGAGCATCTACGCAAAAAAAAGTTTTCTTTACCATTTTATATTTGAGATAGTGTTAGTTTATTATTTACGGTACGAACAATTTGCAGCGGATTCTCGTTTTGTAATTCAGCTGGCAGCAAATGATCTGGCCAATTCTGAAAACTTACTGGGCGTACCCATCTATACACTGCATCTATACCAACTGCTGTGTAACGCGAATCTGAAGATGCAGGATAAGGTCCGCCGTGAAGCATTGAAGCGCAAACTTCTACTCCTGTTGGAACACCATTATAGATCAAACGGCCTACTCGATTCTGCAAAGCATCAATTATTCCTTTATGGGTATCAATTTCGTTTTCTTCACTTATAATTGTTCCTGTTAGCTGTCCTTCCAACTTAGAAATTACTTCTATTAATTCAGATTCATTTTCACATTCAATTAAAATTGAAAAAGGTCCAAAAACTTCATTATGTAATACTGTATTTTTAAAAAATTCTTTTCCATCAACTTTTAAGACTGTTGAAGCACCGTGATTTGGTATTGACTCGCCTTTAAATTGAGCTATTCTTGAAACTCCATTCTGCTCTTCTATTTTTGCAATTCCGTTATTAAAATCAGCATAAATAGAAGGATGAAGCATACAGCCTGGCTGAATTTTTTCGATTGCCTGATCTAGGTTTTCTGCAAATTCATTTAATTCTTCTCCTTTTAAAGCCAGCAATAAACCTGGATTAGTACAAAATTGTCCTGCTCCCAAAGTGATAGAACTTGCATAAGTTGTTGCCCATTTTTGGCTATTTTTTTTCAAAGCATTAGGCAATAATACTACTGGATTAATGCTTCCCATTTCGGCAAATACTGGAATTGGTTCTGGACGCTGTGCTGCTAAATCGCACAAAGCACGTCCGCCTTTAATGCTTCCTGTAAAACCTACTCCTTTTACTAATGGATGTTTTACCAAACTTGTCCCAAGTGTTCTTCCATCACCAATAAGATTAGAAAAAACACCTTCTGGCATATTGGTTTTCTGAGCTGCTTTTATAATCGCAGAAGCAACCATCTCACCCGTTCCAATATGCATAGAATGGCTTTTTACAATAACTGGACAACCTGCAGCCAAAGCTGAAGCTGTATCTCCTCCGCTTGTAGAGAATGCAAAAGGAAAATTACTTGATCCAAAAACCACAATTGGCCCTAAAGGTGTTAACATTTTGCGTAAGTCTTCTTTTGGTGCAGGCTGTCTATCAGTTATTGCAGTATCTATTGTTGCTTGTATCCAGCTTCCTTCTGTAAGCATATCGGCAAAAGCTTTTAACTGGCCGATTGTTCTTCCGCGTTCTCCTTCTGCCCTTCCTCTCGGATAACCCGATTCGGTACAATATTGAACTAAAAGATCATCTCCTAATGCTAAAATTTCATCAGCTATAGCGTTCAAAAATTTAGCTTTTTCTACACCTGAATAGTTTTTATAACTCGCAAATGCTTGATTGGCTAGCGCAACCGCTTCTTCAATTTCATCTTGAGTTGCCTCTGTAAAAACCCATGGATTTTCTATGTTTAATATTGGATTAAACGTTTTTAGTATTTTTGAACCGCCTGCTTTTAGCTGGCTTCCTATATAATTTTTTCCTGTAATCATGTTTTTATCTTATAAATGAATTAAGTGCCATTTTAGTTTTCAGGCGCGGTTTTAGTCTCAAGTTTCAGTCGCAGCCCCAGTAAACACAGTATCCGAAAACCCTGACTGTAAATGGAAACTGAAAAACTGAGACTGCGACTGAAAGCTGAGAAACGAGACTGAAAACTAAAAAAGCAAAGCCAATCTTTTAAATATGCTGTTATAAATTTTTATAGTCTGGCAAAGTTGGTCTTGTACGTAATCCTTCAGCAATAATTGCTAATACTCTTTCTCTTTCTGCTCCTTGCAATGGCAATCTCGGCGCACGAACATATTCTGAACCAATTCCTGTTGCAACCTCTGCTAGTTTAATATTCTGAACTAAAAATGCATTAATATCCAATTCTAATAAAGGCAAGAACCATCTGTAGATCTTCAAAGCTTCATCAAATCTTCCTGCTTTTGCTAATTTGTAAATTGCCACTGTTTCTTCAGGGAAAGCGCAAACTAATCCAGAAACCCATCCATCAGAGCCCATAAATAAACTTTCTAATGCTAATGTGTCAACTCCAGATAATATTTTTAAACGATCTCCAAAACGGTTGATCATTCTAGTAACGTTAGAGATATCTCTAGTAGATTCTTTTACTGCTTGAATGTTATCATATTTTAATAATTCTTCAAACATGTCTAGCGTAACTTCAATTTTATAGTCAACTGGATTGTTGTATACCATAATAGGAAGAGAAGTGTTTTTTGCCACTTCACTATAGAAAGTTACTGTTTCAAAATCAGATGCTTTATAACGCATTGGAGGAAGCATCATTAATCCTTTTGCTCCATCTTGTTCAGCTTTATTGGCAGCTAAAATTGCATTTTTTGTAGACTGCTCTGCAATATTCATAATTACAGGCACTTTATTTTCTGTTAGCGAAACTGTATGTTTTACTAATTCTCTTTTTTCTTCTTCTAAAAGTGTGCTGGCTTCACCTAAAGTGCCTCCTAAAATAATTCCTGAAACTCCAGCATTTAATTGTGCCTTCATATTAACTTCAAACATATTGAAGTCTAATTTGTCATCTGCAGTAAATTTTGTAGTTACCGCTGGCATAACGCCATTCCATTGAATACTCATATTTTTAATTTTTTATTAAGGCCAAAATTATCTAGAAACAATAGAGCGCACCCTTTAAAAATTACCACAAAATGATACTATATTACCCTCTATAGTGGTAAATTTTAAAAAACTGAACATTATAGCATCATTTTTTTATTCAAATGCAATATATTTGATTATAACTAACTAACCACTATATGAAAGTTTTCCCATTTAAAATTCCAAAATCTGGAGAAGATCCCCTTATATATCAAGAAGATATCGAAGTATCATTCTATGATAAACTGCATCAGCATGAAGAAATACAAATTAGTTTTATAGAAAAAGGAGAAGGAGCCGTTTTTGCTGGAGACACTATTTCGCAATATCGTGAGGGTGATATACTGGTAATTGGAAGCAATCTACCGCATGTTTTTAGAAGCGATGTTCAGGAAAATGTAATTTCTGTAATGCGCACTTTATTCTTTACTTTCAACTCGTTCGGAAAAGACTTTTTCGAATTGCCTACTTTTAGAAACATTCATCCAATTCTAGAAAGCAGTAAAAACGGATTCATAATTCATAACGCGCCAAAAAAAGTAGTCAAATATTTTAAGAAACTAAAAAAAGCCGACAGTTATACGCGTTTTATATTATTTCTGGATATTTTAAAATGGCTTTCTACATCAGAAACTACTCCGCTTTCTAATTATTTATATCAAAAGAAAATAACGGATAACGAAGGAAAAAGAATGCAGATTGTGTTTGAATATGTCATGACCAATTTCCATAAAAATATTACGCTTGATGAAATTGCTTCGATTGCTAGTATGACAAAAAATGCTTTCTGCCGGTATTTTAAAGTTCGGACCAACAAGTCTTTTTTTCAATTTTTAATTGAAGTGCGAATTGAGAGAGCGGCAAAGTTATTATCTAATAATGAAGAACTCTCTGTTTTGGAAATTGCCGAATTATGCGGCTTTAATAATATTTCCAATTTTAATCGAAAGTTTAAGGAATTAAAACAGCTTTCGCCTTTGCAATATAGAAAACTGAATTTGTAATTCATGAGCACAAATGTTTTAAGCTCCCGATAGCTATCGGGATTAAAACATAAAAAAATCTCCAAAATCTGCTAAATCTGCTAGAGAAAAATGCTCACAAAGACGCAAAGTCGCCATTTTTTTTAGCCACAGATTATTAAGATTAAAAGGATTTTAAAATCTGTGAAAGAAGAAAACATTCGTAGAGACGCACTAGCATTGCGTATAATTTATTGTGGATATGCGGTGCGTCTCTACAGATATACATTGGGTTAAAAACAAATCAGCTGTTTGATCTCATTATTTTAAACGCGATCAAACAGCTGATTTATTTCAGAAAAAATGTTTTCTAATTCTTCTATAATGCTGTTATTTCCAGCACAACACTCGATTCTACTTTCGAAGAAGAAACTCTTAAACCTACATTCATTAAATAATCTCCTGTAAAAGATTCGCCAGATTCTTCAAGCGTTTTCTTTGCTTCAGGCATTAAATTGATTTCTTCAACTTTATACTTTTTATTGGCGTCCAAACCTTGAAAACGAACCAAATTATATTGCGGATCATAAAGCGGATGAAGTGTATAAGAAAATAAAACAGCTTTATTTTTTGATTCGTCAACATACATTAATACAGCTCGGCTGTCTTCGTAAGGAGAAACAATTCTGTATATATCGCCATGCCAGATTACAGAACTTAATCTTTTATAGTTAGCTACTGCATCCTGAGTATATTTTAATTCTTTTTCTTTCAGTTCTTTTATATTAATATCAAAACCTAATTTACCCATCATGGCAACGTCTGTTTTGAATTTAATAGACTGATTTCCCCATGATGTTACGTGATTGCAAATCGAAAAAGCTGGAAAAAACTGCGAGAATCCCCACTGAATAAATACTCTATTGTAAGGATCTGTATTGTCACTTGCCCAAAATTCTGTGAAATATTTTAAGAAAGCATAATCTGTTCTTCCTCCGCCGCCAGCGCAAAGCATCATTGGCAAATGCGGATATTTTGTTTTAATTCTTTCTAAAACTTTATATAAACCTCTGGTATATTCAATAAACAAATGCGATTGCTGATTTTTTAAATAAGTAGAATATGCGTTGGTCATCATACGATTACAGTCCCATTTAAAAAAGGCTACGCCTCCATTTGTCTGCATAATATCATCAACTGTTTTAAAGACAAAATCCTGCACTTTAGGATTCGATAAATCCAAAACCAGTTGCGTGCGATAGTAGCTTTCTGCTCTATTTGGCAATTTTAAAACCCAATCTGGATGTTTTTCATACAATTCACTTTTCGGATTTACCATTTCTGGCTCAATCCAGATTCCGAATTTAACTCCTGTTTTTTCTGCTTGCTGCATTAGAAAACCTAAACCATTTGGCAGTTTTGTTTTCGTTGCTTCCCAATCTCCTAAACCAGATTTGTCTCCGCTTCTCGGATATTTATTTCCAAACCATCCGTCGTCTAATAAAAACATATCAACACCCAATGTTTTAGAGTCTTCAAACATATCGGTCAATTTCTTTTCGTCGAAATTAAAAAAAGTAGTTTCCCAATTATTCAATAAAGTTAAACGAGGTTTATCACCATCTTTTACGCCATAGTTTTTTGCCCAAGAATGCAAATTTCTGCTCGCTTGTCCTTTTCCTTTGTTCGAAAAAGTATAAATAAAAGATGGCGTTGTAAATACTTCTCCTGGCTGAAGACTATACTCTGAAGCAAACGGATTAATTCCAGAACTGATTCTCAGTGATTTTTTATTGTCAAGTTCAAAAGTAAACTTAAAATTTCCCGACCAGGCAATAGTTCCTGCTACAAGCTCTCCAGTGTTCTCTTTTGCTTTGTCATTCAATGCCAAAAAGAAGACTGGCGTCTGGTACATATTGGTTCTTACACCTAATTTAGAATCGATTACTTTGGCACCGCTTGTCAATTCGCTTTCTTGCATTCTAACTTCTTTTGCCCAATCGCCATGAAATTGAGTCAGCCAATATTTATCCGCATCAAAATGCAGCATAGACGAAGCATAGTTGTACAACGTTATTGGTTTCTTTTCGCCATGCACAATCTCTGTCCATTGTTCAATTACATTTTCTTTGTAAAAAGATTTATAATGAAGTGTAACTTCTACTGGATAAACTGGATCCTTCATTTTTATGGCAGTTTCAGTTGTGTTACCATCTATTTTTGTTGTTTGATGGCTTACGTACACTAGCTCCAAAGCAGGATTTCCATCATTATGAGTCATTCTGATAGCCGATTCAAACAAATTATCTGTCCCGTAAGTTGGATAAGCCTGATGTCTTAAATTAAGCAATGGATTTCCGTCGTTTATAACAAATGTTCTTTCTGTTTCTTTAGAAAGCGTATTGTAAGCCGCAGCTTCGAGTTTTGTCCCTAAATACGATTGATAAAGCAATCCGTTTTTTGCCACTTTTAAGATTAGTGCCGTATTCTGGGTTTCAATCGCAATGGGATCATTTTGTGCATTAGCCTTCCAAAAGAAAGAAGTCAGAACTAATAGGAATAGTACTTTTTTCATAAAATTTTAATTAACAATAGTGAATGTTCTTTTATTGAAGATTCTAAAAGAAGTCAAAACAAATCATTTTCAGATCGTATTGTAGTTCTTTTTTTGAAACTTCTTGCCTCACATTTATTAATAAAATCACGAGAAAAAATTCATTTAATTACACCAATAGTGGAACGTAACTGGTGTAATTCATAAGAAAAATGGCTTTGAGCTCTAATTAAGACCATTTTTTATTATGAAGAAATGAAGTCCAAAAATAGCAAAAAATAATTAAATCCAATTTTTTGCCTTATTATTTTCTTTTTTTCACGACGAAGAGATTCCTTTCAAAAATAGACTTTTGACAAAAATTTTATCATTTTTTATTGATTCTGATATTTTATTACCTAAAAATCTTCCTGAATAATAAAATTCGAATAAACATAAACAAGTTTACTCTTACATATTAGCTCAAAAATACTGACTGGTATGGTTAATGAAAGAAAAGCATTCAAAAAATCAAAAATTATTCAGCAAAAAAAATTCTGATACTATATTATCCACTTTTAAAAATCAAAATGCATGGTTTTGAAATTTGAACTTCTAATATATTTCAAAAAAAAGGGCTTTTGGAATAAAATTTAAATGTAAGAGGCTTCAAAAAACAAGAAAAACCCTATATAATATCTCAAATCTTCCAAATTTGAGTTTTATGCATATATTATCCAGTTTATTTTAGATATTCTTTTAAATGAAACTCATTTTTTAAACATATCATAAAAAACTGGTAGGTACTGGTATGTGTTGGTTTAGAAACATTTATACATTTGGATTTCACATTTATCTCTTTTTTCATAAACAATGTGCAGGAGCTCAAGGCATTTTGTTTCTCCAAATGAAAAAGAAAAAACGGACCACGAGAGAATAAATTACTAACTAACAAAAACCATTAAGAAACATGACCAAACAAAAACCAACAAAAGATTGGCTTTCTTCTGAGACATGGAAGATCACCAAACTAACATCGGGAGCATTACTGGCACTTACTTTACAAACTTCTTTTGCCGCTGAGTCAAAAGAAGCAAGATTCTCTACTAAAGTGAGTAATGATCTAACTTTAACAAAAGCTGAAAACGCATCATTATTTGTAGAAAAACTGGTAAAAGGAAAAGTAACTGGCTCACAAGGAGAACCGCTTCCTGGTGTAAATATTCTTGTAAAAGGAACAAAAATTACAGCTACAACTGACTTTGACGGTAATTTTACTATCGAAGTTCCAGATTCTAACAGCATTCTTGTGTTTTCTTACACTGGATTTTTAACCAAAGAAGTTCCTGCAGATCAAGCAACAAGCATTCAGCTTGAAGAGCAGAATCAAACTCTAAACGAAGTTGTTGTCGTTGGGTACGGAACGCAGAAAAAAGCTTCTACAACGGGAGCAATTGCATCGATTAAAGGAGGCGTTCTGACTCAAAATGCATCTGCAAACGTTTCTAACGGAATCGCTGGACGTATGTCTGGAGTAATTGCTAATAACCGTTCGGGAAGGCCTGGTGATGACAGTTCAAGTCTTTTAATTAGAGGATTCAACTCTTTTGGAGGAGGAACAAGTCCGCTTGTAGTTGTGGATGGTATTCCAGACCGTGACCTGAACAGGATTAATCCTGACGATATTGAATCTGTAACGGTTTTGAAAGATGCTTCGGCTGCTATTTACGGAGTTCGTTCTGCAAATGGAGTTATTCTGGTAACGACTAAAAGAGGAAAAGTAGGTGCACCAACTATCAAAGTTGACGGATCTTACGGTGTTCAGCAGTTAACTAGAATGAGCGAAAGAGTTAATTCGTGGGAATACATGACGTATTACAACGAACTTAATGCTCATAAAGGAACAACACTTCCGTATACTCAGGCTGAAATTGACAAATACAAAGCAGGAACCGATCCAAATTATACCAGCACAGACTGGATGAAGCAGGTTTACAGAAAAGATGCTCCACAGGCCAACCTTTCGCTTTCTGTAAATGGTGGTAATGAGCAAGTAAAATATTTCTTTTCTGGACAATATTTAAATCAGGAAAGTAACCTTAGATACAGTGACGAGAGATACAGACAGTTCAATTTGAGATCAAATATTGATGTTAATATCACTTCGAACTTTAAAGTAAACTTAGATATTGCTACTCGTAAAGAAGACAGAAACTACCCAGCAGTAAGTATTGGAAGTATCATGCACGAAACGGTTAGTATGTATCCTTTTATTCCTGCATATTGGAAAAACGGATCTCCATCATCGGGTATCACAAATGGTAGAAATCCAATTTTAATGTCTTCTCCATCGGCAGGTTACGATCATGTGATAAACTTAATTGTAAATCCTAAAATCGGTTTTGAGTTAAAATTACCAAGAATAACTGAAGGATTATCTCTTAGCGGATATGCAGCATTTGATTATAATGTGCGTAGTGAAAAGAAATTCACAAAACCTTGGGATGCTTATTCTTATGACAAAACAAACGATAGTTATAACAACGTAAAAAACAGCACTAGCATAACAAGCGTAATGCAAGAAGAGCGAATTGCGAATCAAAATACGTATTTCGCAAAACTTGCCTACGATCGTAAATTCGACAAACACTCTGTAAATGCTTTTGTTGGATACGAGCAAACTACAATGGACAAAACTCAAACGTATGCTTATAGAAGAGATTTATTGAGTGATCAATTGGATCAGATTTTTACTGGAAGTACTAAAGGACAAAATGCTACGGGTGGCGCATATCAAGACGGACGCGAGAGTTTCCTTGGAAGAGCAGCTTACAATTATGATGATAAATATTTTGCAGAAGTTACTGCTCGTTATAACGGATCATTCAATTTCCCTTCTTCAACTCGTTGGGGTATGTTCCCTTCGATAAGCGCAGGTTGGAAAATATCTGAAGAGCCTTTCTTCAAAAACAATATTAAAGGATTTGATTTATTAAAAATAAGAGCTTCTTGGGGAAGAATGGGTAACGACGATTTGAGAGAAACTATTAACGGAGTTGACTACCTTAACCAATATCTTTTCTTAACAAGATATCAACTAACAACAGATCAGCAGCTTTACAGCTACTTTGGATCAGATTATACGTTAAACAACAGTATCTATCTTTCTTCTACTCCTAACCCAAATATCACTTGGGAAATACAAGATTCTAAAAACATCGGTTTTGATTTTGGATTCTTCGGAAATAAATTAACGGCAACTTTTGACTATTTCAGCAATAAAAGATCTGACATCTTAGCGGCAAGAAATGCTTCTGTGCCATTGTACACAGGATTATCTCTTCCAAAAGAAAATATCGGAAAAACGGTAAACAGAGGTACTGATTGGTCTATTAATTATGCTGATCGTATCAATAGCTTTAAATATAGTGTTGGCTTTAATTTCACTTATGCACAAAGTGAAGTATTGTTTCGCGATGAAGCAGCAAACATTCCTGCTTGGCAAAAATCAACTGGAAGAGCTATCGATTCTTGGTTAGTTTACCAAACAAACGGAATTTACCGTACTCAAGCAGAAGTTGACAATTCACCACATTTTGAAGGAGCAAAACCGGGTGATCTTTGGGTAAAAGATACTGATGGTGACGGAAGCATCACTTCTAATGATAAAGTGAGAATTCCTGAATCTGCAACGCCAAAAATTGCTTACGGTATTCCGATTAGAGCTGAATACAAAGGTTTTTCTGTAGACATGCTTTGGACAGGTCAGGCAAAAGCTAGACAAATGATTCTTCCGCAAGCTCAGGGAGCGATCGTAGCGCCACCAAGATGGTTGTACGAAGATAGATATACAGCAGAAAATCCAAATTCTAAATACCCTGTTGCATTCAATGATTCTGATCCTAGAAATAATATCGACGCAGACTTTTGGTTAAAAGATGCTTCATTCTTCAGATTAAAATCTTTAGAGGTTTCTTACACATTACCTGAAAAAATGCTGTCTAGATTCCGAATACTAAATACGAGGTTTTATGCTGGAGGAACCAATTTGTTCTCTATTGACCACATGAAACAATACAATTTAGATCCTGAAACAAACAACAGAACAGGTGTAATTTATCCACAAACCCGTATTTACAGAATCGGTGTAAGCATTGAATTATAACAAGGTAAAAGATCAAGACATGAAAAATTATAAAATCAATAAACTAATAAACATAAAAAAGAAAGCTGTTATTGCGGCTGCTCTTTTTATCAGCCTTTCGGCGGTGACATCCTGTAGTGAAGATCCTTTAGATAAAGCTCCTTTGGATTCTTATACAGATGAAAATGTATGGAATGACTTAAAACTTACAGAAGCTTTCGCTAATAATCTTTACACAGTATTGCCAAGCACTCAGCACAACTGGAACGATAGAACAAACAGAAGCTGGATATTATCTACTGCCTGTGACGAAGCCTTCAATAATTTTAACGATTATGATGTGTGGAATCTAAATTCAGGAGCGCTTACTCCAGACAACGCAGGAGATTTCAATACTTGGAAACCTACTTATGCTACAATTCAAAATTGCAATATCTTTTTGTCCCGAATTGATAACGTTCCTGGAGATGAAGCTTGGAGAAACAGATTAAAAGGTGAAGTCCTTTTCTTAAGAGCGTATGCATACTTTAAATTAATTAGTGATTATGGAGGAGTTCCTCTTGTTACTAAACCTTTTGAACTAAACAGTAATTTTAAAGTGGATCGTAGTTCGTATGATCAATGTGTTGATTTCGTTGTTGGAGAATTAGACAAAGCTGCAGAATTGCTTCCTTTAACAGCTAAAGATTTAGGAAGAGTAACAAAAGGTGCTGCACTTGCCATAAAATCTAGAGCCTTACTGTATGCCGCAAGTCCGCAATGGAATCCTTCTAACGATTTGGCAAAATGGAAAAAAGCATCAGACGCTGCAAAAGCAGTTATGGACTTAAATATGTATTCTCTTTACGACAAAAAGTATGAAGATCTTTTTACTACAAACAATTCAGAAATTATATTTTCCCGTTTGTCTAGTAAAGATCCGCAATGGAGTGCTTTTAATGGTGTAGAAATGTTTAATTCGCCAAGCGGTTTCCACGGATGGGCAAATTTTGCTCCAAGCCAAAGCCATATTGATGCATACGGAACAGCTGACGGAAAAGACATTACAGATCCAACGTCTGGTTACGATCCTCAGAAACCTTATGTAAACAGAGATCCTCGTTTTTATAAAAATATTGTTTATGATGGACGCGCTTACGGAAAACCTGAATTCTTTCAAGATCGTTATGATGCAGGAAGTTCAAATAAAGCCGAATTCTACGAAGGAGGTTTAGATTCTCCTCAAGGTTGGGATACTTGGAACGCTAGTAAAACGCGCTATACTTTCCGCAAATATTGCGATACAACATACAATTACAATAATGAAACGCAAACTAATAAAGCTTGGATTATTTCTCGTTTAGGAGAAATCTACCTGAACTATGCTGAATCAGAATTTAAATTAGGACATGAAGGAACTGCCATTCAATATCTTAATTTATTGAGACAACGCGCAGGAATTACAAATCCTTTGACAGGTTTAACTGGAACAGCTTTAGAAAACAAAATCCGTAACGAAAGACAAGTTGAATTATGTCTTGAAGGTTTCCGTTACTACGATGTGCGTCGTTGGAAAATAGCAGAAGAAACTGAAAATAAACCTTTAATGGGAGTAATTATTACCAAAAACAATGATGGTTCTAAAACTTACACCTATTCTAAAGTTCAGGAAAGGATTTTCAAACCACAACATTATCTGCTTCCTATTCCTAGGGATGAGATTAATAGAACAGGTTTACCCCAGAACCCAGGTTATAATTAACTATAACCGATTAAGCAAACCCATCTAGGGGGATGGGTTTGCTTTTAATTGTATTCAGACCAAAATCCAAATCGAAAATAGCTTTATGAAAAATCATTTTTTAGTTTTACTGGCCAATTGCTGTTTCTTTTTGAATGCCTTTAGTCAAGAAACCGTTACTTTTAAATCTTCTGATGCTACACTTCAACTGGCTTTTGAGCGTGCCAAAAGTATGGCATTGAGCTATAAAGGAGATTCTAATGATCCTGTTGGGCCATGGTATGAAGCGGCTCTGCCTTCGCGATCTGCATTTTGCATGCGCGATGTGTCGCATCAGAGCATTGGCGCAGAAATCCTTGGACTAAGTAAGGAAAATAAAAATATGCTTTCGTTATTTGCTAAAAACATTTCAGAAAGTAAAGACTGGTGCTCGTATTGGGAAATCAACAAATACGGAAAACCAGCTCCTGAGGATTACAGAAACGACAAAGAATTTTGGTACAACCTGAACAGTAATTTTGATGTCATATTTGCTTGCTGGAGATTATATTTATGGACCGGCGATGAAGGTTATATAAAAAATCCTGAGTTTGAGAATTTCTTCGAAAAATCATCAACAGCCTATATAGAACGTTGGTCTTTGGAAGTTGATTCGTTATTAACTAGACCCGAATTTGTAAACTCTCCTTCTCCATTCAACATCAAAGACGATTTTCATAAATGTCGCGGACTGGCTTCTTATTCTGAAGGCATTCCGGGTTTAAAAATGGGAGTTGATCTGGTTGCAGCAATTTACAGAGGATTATTTACCTACTCTTCTATTTTAAAAGAAAAAGGACAATTTGAAAAAGCAGCATTCTTCGAAAAAAAAGCAATACAATACCAAAAACAGATCGAACATATCTGGTGGGATCAAAACGCTTCTGCTTATAATGTAATTTATACCGCTGACGGAAAATTCAGTAAAGATACGGGCGAACTATTTTTATTATGGTTTGATGCTTTGACAAATACAGACAGAACCGAAAAAACAATTAAGAACATTCTTTCATCAAAAAGCAATGTAGAAAACGCCTCTTATCTTCCTTTTTTATTATATAAATATGGTTACGAAGATAAAGCATACGAATACATTTTACACTTAACAGCCCCTGAAACCAAAAGAAGAGAATATCCAGAAGTTTCATATGGCGTAATCGAAGGCATCATACACGGTTACATGGGAATAGAGCCAGATGCATCAAAAAAAACAATAACAACAGTAAATCGAGGAAAAAAAGATAGCATTTCTGAGGTCGACAATTTACCAGTGTTACAGACAACATTAGCTGTCCAACACAAAAACCAAACAACAACACTACACAACAAAGGCGAAAAATTTATAGAATGGAAAGCTATGTTTACTGGAAATTACAATTCTATTTTTATAAATGATAAAAAAGCTGCCGTAATTCATGAAAAGGACAACAAGGGAAATCCCTACACTGCTATTACAATTCGTGTGAATCCTGGACAGAAAATTACGGCGGCCACTCGCTAAAACAACTCGTTCAATGTACTACTAATACAATGGACACAATTAAAAAATTAAAACACTATGAAGATATCTTCTAGAAAAAAACTTAAACCTCTTTTATTTGTCCTTATTGCTTTATGCTTTATGGCAAATACAGCATTTTCGCAGGAAGACCAACGTTGGCAAATTAATGCCGACGGCTCGATTTCTTGGCAAATAAACAATACGATTCCGCATGACGATCACATAGAAATGAGCGGTAAAAGAATCTCGTGTGTTCTAAGATATGGCATCGCGGCTGATGGTTCATTTCATGCTACACGCAGTTTAGTCTGGCCAATGCTTAGAACCATTCCGAATAATACGCATGCGAGTTTAACGCGTCAGTTTGCTCAGGATGCTTTTGATCTTGTGACAGTAAATTATAAGCCAATTCCAGCAGAAAAAACAGTTTCATTGACATTAAACGGAACATTATTCGTTAAAAGCAAGACAGACAAACTTGAACTTACGAGACAGTTTTTTCCTTCTACAGCTTTATCCGTTTATAATGAAATCTATACTATTAAAAACAGTTCTGATAAAAACTGCATCGTAGAGATTCCAAAATCGAACGCGGTTTATGCTACAGATCCAGCAAAAGGAACTGAAGGCAGTTATAGTATTCATGCAGATCTTATTAATAACGGAAGTTTTAATCTGAAGCCAAATGAAACGGTTAGTTTTTCTGTTATTTATTCAGGCGTTAAAGCAAACGAAACAGTTCCTGCAGTAAATGCTGAAGAAGAAAAAACGAAACGCCTAGAATTTATCAGTGAAATCTGGAGCAAATTGATTCTGGAAACACCAGATCAGGTTTTGAATACCGAATTTGCTTTCGCGAAAATCAGAGCGGCAGAAAGTATTTTTGAAACTAAAGGTGGACCAATGCACGGTCCAGGCGGAGAATCGTATTACGCTGCTATTTGGGCAAATGATCAGGCGGAATATATTGGACCATTTTTTCCGTATCTAGGTTACGAATATGGAAATAAAGCTTCATTAAATGCCTATCTTCAGTTTGCAAAATTCATGAACAAAGAATACAAACCTATTCCGAGTTCTATTGTTGCCGAAGGAACAGATATTTGGGCAGGTGCAGGAGACCGCGGAGATGGTGCTATGATTGCTTATGGAGCTGCACGTTACGCGCTTTCGAGAGGAAATACAGATGAAGCAAAACAATTATGGCCATTAATTGAATGGTGTTTAGAATATTGCCACCGAAAAATAAATGCTGATGGCGTAGTGGCTTCTGATTCTGATGAACTAGAAGGACGTCTTCCTGCCGGAAAAGCCAATCTTAATACTTCTTCTTTGTATTATGATGCTTTAAATTCTGCTGTTTATCTAGGTAAGGTTTTAGGAAAAAACGAAGCACAACTGAAAGCCTATAAAGCCGAAGCTGAAAAATTGAGAACAGCTATAGAAAAGTATTTTGGAGCTAAAGTTGACGGTTTTGAAACCTACAAATACTATAAAGAAAATGATATCTTAAGAGCTTGGATCTGTACGCCACTTACAATGGGCATTTATGATAGAAAAGACGGAACTATAGATGCATTATTTTCTTCTAGATTATGGACTAAAGATGGTTTGGCAAGCGTTGCTGGAGATAAAATATTCTGGGATCGTTCTACTTTGTATGCTTTAAGAGGAGTTCTTGCTGCTGGCGAAACAGACAAGGCGCTAGATTTCTTGCATTATTATTCTAACCGACGTTTACTGGGAGATCACGTGCCATACCCTGTAGAAGCTTATCCAGAAGGCGATCAGCGTCATCTTTCGGCTGAAAGCGGTTTGTATTGCAGAATTTTTACAGAAGGATTATTTGGTATTCGTCCGACAGGTTTACACGGTTTCGATTTTACGCCAAGACTTCCTAAATCTTGGTCAACTATGAAACTGAAGCAAATTCATGCTTTTGAGCGCGATTTTGATATTACAGTTGAGAGAGCCGGCAAAAATCTAAAGTTAAAAATAAATGATGGAAAAAAGCTAGCTATCAGTAAAGTTATTAAAGATGGCAGCACAATAAATATTAAGTTATAATTTTTTTTTTGAATTATTGTTTTTGAAACAAACCTCCAAGATATTTTGGAGGTTTGTTTTTTTATTTCAAAGCCTTAAACAATATTTCTACCGGATGCAATGCTTTTCTTCCTGTTCCATCAGCAATTTGATGTCTACAACTCGTTCCTGATGCAGAAATTAAAGTAACCGTTTCTTCTTTTCTAATTGTTGGAAATAATACCAATTCTCCAATTTTCATTGAAATATCATAATGCTCTTTTTCATAACCAAAAGATCCTGCCATTCCGCAGCAACCGCTTGGAATATTTAACACAGTGTAATTCTTTGGAAGAGAAAGTATTTTTTTAAGCGGAACCAAAGAAGATAAACTTTTCTGAAAACAATGTCCATGCATACGAACTCTTTCTGTTTGCTCTGTAAAGCTATCCGATGTAATTCGTCCTGCATCCAATTCTTGAGCTAGAAATTCTTCAATCAAAAAAGTTTTAGTTGCTGCTTTCTTTGCTTTTTCTTTTAAATCTCCACGGCACAAATCAGGATATTCGTCACGAAATGAAAGTATTGCTGAAGGTTCAATTCCGATCAAAATACCATCATTTGGAATTGCTTTTTCGAAATCTTTGATATTCTGTTCTGCAATTTCTCGGGCTTCTTTCAGCATTCCTTTTGAGAGATAGGTTCTTCCGCTAATTCCAATTTTAGGAACTAAAACTTTATAACCTAATCTATTTAAAAGTTTGACAGCTGTCTGCCCTATTTCGACATCATAATAGTTCAGAAACTCATCATTATACAAATACACATTACCGTTTCTAAAATTGCCATTTTGGTTATAGTTTTTTATCCATTTTGCAAAAGTAATTTTATGCATTAAAGGCAACTGTCTTTCTACCGCAAAACCCGTACTTTTTTTAATCCAATTTCCGAGAATTCCTTTAGTTGACAAATTATAGAGCCACGGAACTGAAGCAAACAATTGGTTCACCTTTGGCGTATTTCCGATCAATTTAGATCTAAACTTTACACCATTTTTATCATGATATTGCTGTAATGTTTCTGCTTTCAGTTTTGCCATATCCACATTCGAAGGACATTCCGACTTACAGCCTTTACAGCTTAAACATAAATCCAAGACTTCCAACAGATTCTCATCATCAAATCGATTTGTTTTTGTAGAATTTGTAATGGTTTCTCTTAACATATTGGCACGCGCTCGAGTTGTATGCTTTTCGTCTCGCGTCGCCATATAACTTGGACACATGGTACCACCGCTTTTCTCTGTTTTTCTGCAATCGCCAGATCCGTTGCACATTTCTGCCGCGCGAAGGATTCCGTTGTGTTCCGAAAAATCAAAATACGTTTCAGGCATCGGCGTATCTTGTCCTGCCGTGTAACGCAAACTCGTATCCATAGGAGGCGTGTTCACAATTTTCCTAGGATTAAAAACACCCCAAGGATCCCAAACCTTTTTCACCTGGACAAATAACTGATATATTTCATCTCCCAACATTAGCGGAATAAACTCTCCTCTAAGCCTTCCATCTCCATGTTCTCCACTCAACGAACCTTTGTACTTTTTTACCAAATGCGCAATATCAGTCGCAATGGTTCTGAAAAGTGCCGTCCCTTCATGAGTTTTTAAATCTATAATAGGGCGTAAATGCAATTCACCTGTGGCAGCATGCGCGTAATGCACACAGTTTAGATTTCTCTCTTTTAGAATGGCATTAAAATCTTCTATAAAATCAGGCAAATCATTAACATCAACAGCTGTATCTTCAATTACAGCAACTGCTTTAGCATCTCCCGGAATATTCGATAAAAGGCCTAATCCTGCTTTTCTTAATGCCCATACTTTATTGGTATCTTCGCCGTAAACAATTGGGAAATGATACCCCAGATTTTTAGAACGCATCAAAGCTTCCATTTCTCTCGCAATACGGTCTATTTCTTCTTGAGAATCTCTCAAAAATTCGACTGCTAAAATAGCTTGAGGATCGCCTTTTACAAAAAAACGATTCTTGCTTTGTTCTATATTTTCTTTAGTGCATTCCAGAATATAATGGTCAATTAATTCTACACTATCTGGCTTAAAATGCAATGCTTCAATATTAGCTTTTAAAGATTCGTGAATGCTTTCAAAATGCACGCAAACCAAAGCAGAATAAGGTTTTAAAGCATCAACCAGATTTAGTTTTATTGCTGTAGAAAAAAACAGTGTTCCTTCAGAGCCTGCAATCAGTTTACAGAAGTTAAACTTTTCATCAGCATCAGTAAACGGACTGCTATCCGCTAATAAATCTAAAGCATAACCAGTATTTCTTCTTGGAATAGATTTCTTAGGGAAATTGGCTTCAAATAAGCTTCGATTAGCCTCAGATGATAATATTTCTTTAGCTTGAACATAAATGGCCTGTTCCAGTGGACTCACTACATTAATTCCGTTGCATTTATCTTCAAATTCGGCATTGGTCAACGAACCAAAAACAACTTCATTTCCATCTGCCAAAAAACCTTTTATTTCGAGTACATGCTCTCGAGTTGATCCATAAACCACAGATCTTGCCCCACAAGCATTATTTCCCACCATTCCACCAATCATACAGCGATTGCTGGTGGAAGTTTCAGGTCCAAAAAAAAGTTTATATGGTTTTAAATGAAGATTCAATTCATCACGAATAACTCCTGGTTCTACCCAAGCTGACTTTTCTTGCTGATTTACCGAAATAATTTTGGTAAATTCTTGCGAAATATCAACCACAATTCCGTTTCCAACGACCTGTCCAGCCAGTGAAGTTCCAGCTGCACGAGGAATGACACTGCTATTGTTTTCTTTTGCAAAAGCAATAATTTTCTGGATATCTTCTTTAGTTTTCGGAATAGCTACAGCCAGAGGCATTTCTTTGTAAGCGCTTGCATCTGTTGCATAAAGCAGACGCATGGTATGATCGTAAAATAATTTTCCTTTTAATTGCTTTTCTAAGTTGGCAAGTTTATTATCATTCATTTTTTTACTTTATTGTATACAAATCCACTTCTATCAAAAATGATAAAAGAGAAAAGCTGGCTAATTTCGGTTTGCTTAAATCGTTGTGTAGAACTAATGAAATCTTCCGCCTTTTTGCAGCGGAAGCCTTTTTATTTTAAAGAAAGCTTTTATAATTCGCTTAATGCAATGTCTAATAACTCAACCATTTCATCAGCATTTTGTTTATTAAACGGCATTGGCGGTTTTATTTTTAGAACATTATGCAAAGGTCCGTCTGTGCTCAATAAATACCCTTTTGCTTTCAGTTTTTCAACTACAATATCTATTTCAGGAATGGCTGGTTCCATAGTTATTCTATCTTTTACCATTTCTGCTCCAATAAATAATCCGTGTCCTCGAACATCACTGATAATAGGATATTTAGCCATTAAACCTTTTAGTCCGTCCATCAAATAATTACCCGTTTCCAAAGCATGCTGCTGCATTTCTTCCTGTTGAATAACCTCTAAAACGGCTAAACCTGTAGCCATAGAAACAGGATTACCGCCAAAAGTATTGAAGTATTCCAAGCCATTATTAAAAGCTTCTGCAATCTCCTCGGTTACAATTACAGCTGCAAGCGGATGTCCGTTTCCAATTGGTTTTCCTAAGACAACAATATCAGGAACAACATTTTGCAATTCGAATCCCCAGAAATGATCGCCAATTCTTCCAAAACCAACCTGAACTTCATCTGCAATGCAAACTCCTCCTGCTGCCCGAACGTAGTCGTAAACTGTTTTTAAATAATTTTCCGGCAATGGAATCTGACCTCCAACTCCCAATAAAGTTTCACAGATAAAAACTGCTGGCGCTTTATCTTCTTTTTTTAAGTTTTCGATAATTCGCTGTACATCTTCAGCATATTTTTCTCCTGCTTCTGCATCTCCATATTTATAAGGACCACGATACAAATCTGGATTAATCGCTTTATGAATCCACGGCATTTGGCCAGAACCTCCCTTGCTGTCAAATTTATACGGACTCATTTCCATTGCTACGGTCGAAGTTCCGTGATACGCATGATCGAGTACGATAATATCTTTTTGTTTGGTAAAATGACGGCTCATACGAATAGCTAAATCATTTGCCTCACTTCCAGAATTTACAAAATAACAAACGCTTAATTTTTCTGGTAAAGTTGATGTCAGTTTTTGTGCATAATCGGTTATGGCATCATTTAAATATCTGGTATTCGTATTTAAAGTCGCTATTTGATGCAGCATTTTTCTAACTACAACGGGATGACAATGCCCTACGTGCGATGGATTATTTACACAATCAACAAAAGTTCTTCCTTTGTCATCATACAAATATTGCAAAGCTCCTTTTACGATTTTAAGTTTGTCTTTGTAGCCAATGCTTAAATTTCGTCCTATTTTCTTTTTTCTAACTTCCAGAAGTTCAGAATAATCGTCATTGTTGATTAATCCGTCAAAACCGCATGCTTTTCTAAACGCGTCCTGCGCTTTAATTGGGTTTATTTTTATCCATTTATAAAGCAAATCCCAAGCTGGTTTTTCGGTCACAAAATGATGTTCGTTGTCACTATCCAATGATGCATTATAAGCCGATTGTGTTACACTAATGCAAAGTCTTCCTGCAATGAGATAATACAATAGATCTAATTCCTGTTCTGTAAGTGCATACGAATTATGGTAGCCTTCAACAATTTTTGCTGCTACAGCCAGAGGATCTTCTTCATCAAGCATCGCATACACACAAGCAATCGCTAGATTGTTGATTAAAGCCGTATACACCATGTCGCCAAAATCAATCAAACCACTAATGCGATTATCTTTTACTAAAACATTATAATCGTTGGCGTCATTATGAATATAGGCATGTCTCAGTTTGTGCAATTGTGGCACTACTTCTGTATCAAACTGCAATAAAAAATAGCCAGCAATACGTCTTCTTTCGTGATTTAGAATATACTTTAAATTATCTCCTGCTTCACTGGCACGGCTAATATCCCAAGTATAATTGCGATGCATTGCTGGATGAGAAAAATCAGCCAAAGCGTTATCCATTTTTCCTAGGAAAGAACCTAAATTGTACTGCAGTTCGCTGTTTTTATTCTTTTGGTCTACCCAAAAAGTACCTTCCAAAAAGTTTAAAATTCTAATATGATAGGTTTGAGAATCTGTCTTAACTTCTGTCAATCCTTCTTCTTTTTTATTTAGAAAGAAATGCTGAAAACAATCTGAAATAGCACTATTGCCAAGATGCCTTAAGATAGAAGCCTGCGCCTTCAAAAATGGAAACGAGTGGCTCTCATTTGATACTTTAAGAATGTACTTTTCATTTTTATCATCGGATAAAAGAAAATTCAATTCATCATATCCATTTAATGCTTTTACGGTTACGTTTAATCCGTAATGTTCTTTTACTAAGTCCTGAATAACTGCTTCTGAAAAAATCATTGCTATTCTTTTAAGTTATTTATTCTTTTTCTTTTAGCCACTAATTACACTAATTTGCACTAATTTTTTTGCTTTCCTGCAAGGTCTTTTTCAGACCTTGTAGGTATTTTAAAGGATTCTACGATATTCTCGCGTCATACTTAAATACCTACAAGGTTTTGAAAATCTTGCAGAAGAGCTATATAATTATTTCCAAATTACAGCCTGTGCTGGTTCTAATGGATTTTTTCCCACTAATATTTTACTTCCAGCAGGAATTGGCAGATTTATAGTTTCATTGGTATAATTTACACCCACATAAAAACCATCTCGCCATTCTAGATAAACCCCTTTTGGCAAATCTTCAATAGCAACTTTTGCACGTTCGTATACGGTTCTTACTACTTGTCTTTCCAGATTTCCATCTTTACTTTCTGCTCCAATATAGGTAACGGTTCCTTTTCCAAGTTTTCTAGTAATCGCAGCTGCTTTACCTTTGTAAAACTGATCGGCATAAGAAGCTAAAACTTCTGTTCCTTGTTTCGGATTTAAAACATCTGCCCAAACGTTCCACTTATAAGTATTGTTTCCAGCAGTTATAGTTCCGTTCACATCTTCAACAAGCATATCAAAAAACTCAATATCTGCACCAATTAAAGGTACAATTGGTCCGCTCCAGTTGGTTTCAAAGAAATGACCGTTTTTATCTTTCTGTCCTGTACGGCATGAAAGAATTAAATTTCCGCCATTTTCAACATATTTCGTCCATTTGTCTACCAGTTTTTGATCAATTAATTGATACGCTGGTGCAACAATAAATGGATAAGCTGAAAAATCGCTTTCTTCGGTAATAAAATCCATTGGCGCACCAGTCGATTTTATTGCTGAAGTATACGTATTTCTATGTCTCCAAGTACTCCAGAATTCGGTCTGTTTTTGGTTTTCTAAATCCCACAGATTTTCGTGGCTCCATAAAAATCCCGTTTTTCTTTTTGCAATTTCCTGCGGAATTAGTGCTTCTGGATTATATTCTTTGCGAAGCAATTTCATGTCTTCAATTGACTGGACAAACTCTTTTCCTCCTGTTGTCAAAGTCACGCCGTCTGTTCCTACAATTCCGTCATGGTACATTTCGCTGCTTCCAAGCGGATGTCTATATCTATATGTACAAGTAAATGAACAGCCTCCACCAAAAGCTTGTGAAATCCACATGTGGACTGTTCCTGGCAATAACTGCGGATTAATGCTTGCCCAGTTTACTTGTCCAGGCTGCATTTCCATTACTCCCGTAACACCATTTATAGATCTGTAATAATCATTGGCTTCTGAAATTTTATTAGGATGCCCCATTCTGAAATTTTGTCCGCCTAAATTATTTCTGCCACTTACTGGGTACATCGTATAGGTTGCAAAATCCATTTTATCTGTTTTTCTTGGATCAGCACCGTAAACTACATTAGTATAATTTGTAGTAATCCATTGTTTTGGATCAATGTATTTTCGAAGTACTTCAGCCTGCAAATTCAAATACTCAGCTTGAGAATCTGCTGTGTATCTTTTGAAATCTAAAATAGCATGCGGACTTAGTTTGTCTTCAAAATAAATCTCTGCATTTGGAATCGCAATCTGTTCAAAATTATTGTATCTGATGCTCCAGAAACTGGCTACCCACTCCGCATTTAATTTTTCGATTGTTCCGTATTTTGCTTTAAGCCATTTCTGAAATCCTTTTTGTGCCGATGGACTAAAATCGTCTGGCGCTCCTGGTTCGTTATCAACCTGCCAGCCAATAACGTTTTTATTATTGCCGTATCTTTTTCCAAGTTCAGTAACAATTTTAGCAACAAATTCTCTGTATTTTTCATTAGAAACAGATTGGTTTGCTCTGTTACCGTGTTCTCTTCTTCGTCCGCTTGCATCTACCAAATAGATTTCAGGATATTTTTCTCCCATCCATGCTGGCGGGGTTGGCGTTGGCGTGCACATGATTACTTTCAAACCTTGTTTTTCGGCAATTGCCAATGCATCGTCCAGCCATTTAAAATCGTATTTTCCTTCTTCTGGTTCCATAAATGTCCACGCAAACTCAGCAAAGTGCGTAAACTCAAAACCTAGTTTTTTAATATTTTTTAAATCGCGTTCCCACTGTTCTCTTGGCCATTGCTCGGGATAATAATATACTCCGATCTGCATTAAATCAGGCCTTGAGAAAAATCGTTGCGGATCTTTATTTTCTGTAGTTGCGCTTTTTTTATTTTGAGCAAAAACAGGTGTTGAATGGCTGCCTGCAATAAACAATCCCGCCAATACTAATTTTGTTACAGATATATTGTGGTTAAACATAGTTAGTTGTTCTTGTATTCGTTATTAAATTGAATAGTTAAATTCAAATTATTCATCTTCTAAAAGCAGCATTAAATAATGTGAAGCCGACCAGCTGAAATTAAAAGCTTCTAATCCTTTTCCCGTTACAGGCTGATAGTTTTCTCTTATGGTAGTCCCTTTGTCTAAAGCACCTTCAGCATTATGCATCAGTTTATGTGCTAGTTCATTTGCTTCTTTTTTGTAACCGTATTTTTCCAATCCGTTAATACCAAAATAACTTTGATCAAGCCAAATAGGTCCTCTCCAATATCCGCCTTCTGGTTTAAACTTTGGGTGATTGGCAGCCAATGTTGGCAAAGGCACAAAAGTGTTTAGACTAGCTGGATCAATCATATTATTTTTTGCTGATTTAGCTTGTTCTGCAGTAGCAACTTCTGCCCAAATAGGACAATAACCTTCGCATCCCATTGCTTTTATCAATGTTTTGCCGTCAATTGTCGTGTCATAAAACCAGCCTGTTGTTTCATCCCAAAATTGCTTCTGAATTTTCAGTTTTAATACTTCGCTTTCATCCTTCCATTTTTTAGCTTCTTCAGTTAATTTTAAAACTGTTGCCATTTTGCTGAGATAATTTTTCTCAGCAAATAAAAATGAATTTAAATCAACACTTTCCTGATCTAACGAATACGCTTTTTCACCATTTTTCAATATTTTGCTATCATCAAAACGAACAGCATTGTCCATTCCGCTTTCCCATTTTGCAGCGATTACAGTTCCATCTGTTGAACCAAATTCACATAAACCATCTTGATCATGATCGCGTTCTTTGTACCACCAGTTATGATATAATGTAAGCTTTGGGTAAAACTCTTTTATGAAATCAGCATCTTTCGTTTTTTCATAAATCTTCCAGATTGCCCAAGCTGCAAGAGGCGCTTTTGTATTTCTATAATTGTTTTCTTCAAGAAGATTATTTCTATAGATACAATCAGGGATAAAACCATTTGGATCCTGATAATCAAACAAAGCACGCATTTGATTTTTGGCCAATTCAGTATCATAATTCGCTACTGCAACAGCATGCTTCCAGCTGTCCCAAGCCCAAAAACCGTGAAACCATTCGTAATTATAACTCGGGAAAAGACCTCCGTGTTTTAATCCTTCTGCTGCAATTCTTGTATTGTTTTGTAAAGTCAATACCAATTTTGCTGCAAAATCTGAATAAATCTGATCTTTGTAAATATTTTTCTTTTTGGCAATAAGGTCTGCCAACAGTTTTTCTTTTTCTTTTTGTGTGTTGTTTAACAGTGTAGTAAATACCGTTTTTTGTATCGTTTCATTTTCTGTTTTCCAAGAATACTGCGGAAAAATGAAGCTTTGTGAAACTACAATTTCTTTAGTTTCATTTGGTTTTAAAACCAATTTTTCTGTCTGTGATTTGAATCCTTGTTTCGTAATTTCAATCTCAGGATTTGATTTTAAAAACTGAATATATCCTACTGCAGTGCTTTTTGCAGAAACAATTTTTAAAGTGTTTTTTTCATTAGACAATTGTAAATCATCTAAAAAAAGAGACGCATTATAAGAAGGGAAAATAGTGATTGATTTTGTGCTTTTGTTTGTAATGTTTGTTTTTTGCAAAGCCGAATGGCCTGATAAAAACACCAATTGCTGTTTTACTTCTAATTTGTCATTTTTAAATTGTTGTTCTAAATGGCTGTTGAAACTGTTTTGCGTAACCATTGAACTTTTCCAGTCGATGATATTTTGCTTGTTCTCGTCTTTTAATTCTAGTGAAACAAATGATGGACTTAACCATACTCCATTTTGTTCTGTCATTAAAAATGGTCCTGAAAATCCTGCCTGAACATTTGAACCCTCTAAAAATCCAAATCCAAACCAAGCACCTTTATCTGAGAATGCTAATGGTTTTCTGTCTGTTGCGTTTGCTGGATTTCCTTTATAATTAATGCTATTTTTAGCAGATTCTAAATTTGGAAAGCTTTTTTGAGACCAACCTGATTGTATTAGAAAGAGGAATGAAAGAATAAAAAATATTTTCTTTTTGCTCATGTCGTGTCAGTTTTGTGTTGTGTTATTATATAGCTAGAGGTCAGCTCATTTCACTGAGAAGACCAATATCTTTAGATAAAAAGAATAGCCAAGAAATATAGGCTATTCTTTTCAAATATTTAAATCATTTTGAGAATTAATTCGTTTGTAATTCTGTCAATGGAATTGGGTAAAAGTTGTTTTTTGCTACATCAAATCCTGTACGTCCAACAGCATCAAGAGCTTCTTTTGTTTTGCCCCAACGGCGTAAATCGTAAAAACGGAAATTTTCAAGAGGGAATTCTAAAATTCTTTCGTGCTCGATTTGCGCTTTTACCTGAGCTACAGTTGTTCCAGTCATTGCTGGCATATCGGCTCTAGCGCGAACTTTGTTGATGTAGGGAATTGCTTCACCTGGACGTCCTAATTCATTTAGAGCTTCAGCCTGC
The DNA here is from genome assembly GCF_003254545.1 of Flavobacterium tistrianum. GTDB lineage: Bacteria > Bacteroidota > Bacteroidia > Flavobacteriales > Flavobacteriaceae > Flavobacterium > Flavobacterium tistrianum. The sequence continues at coordinate 68,628 of NZ_QJRH01000064.1, read as the reverse complement.
ATCAATAATACATTTGAGTAACGCATTAAAGGAATGTTAATTGCTGTAAATTCCTGATCCATTTTTTCTTGCGTGCTTGGAATAAATTTACGGTACACTGGTTTGTCTGTATCTCCAAATTTATCATCGTATGTTGTTCCTAATACTAATGGATTATTAGTATCATTAAAATATGGATCTTTGAAGAAAATCGTGCTGTATAAACGTGAATCGTAGTTTCCGGTAGTCGCAATTTTTCCTTCTTTTTTGAATTCATTTACAAGCATTGCACTTGGAAGAATTTCGTCCCATCCGCCAAGCTCAGCCGCTGCCATCCAGTAGTGAAGTGCATTTCGGTAGAACGCTCCGTTTGCTGTAGTTTCTGAAAACTGAAGTTCAAAAATCGATTCTTTAGTGTTTTTGGTTGTTCCGTCGAACATAGACACGTAATCTTTAACAAGCTCATATCCTTGCACTTTGCTAAATGCAGTAAGCGCTTCATTAAGGAAAGCTTGTTTTTGAGATGCTTCTTCATAAGACCTTGTCAAATAAGCAAATCCTAAATAACTGTTTGCTGCACCGCTTGTTGCGCGTCCTGTTTTATCTGCAGATTGTTTTGCAGGCAAAATAGCTGCTACAGCTTTAAATTCGCTCGTAATAAAATCCCAAGCTTCTGCACGACTTGACAATGGAATATTTAAATCACTTTCTTTAGTAACATATTTATTTCTGATATAAATTTTATCCCAGTTTAGAATCAATTTCATGTGATAATAGGCACGTAAAAAACGAGCTTCTGCTTCAATTTGTTTACGGTCTTCATCGCTTATTTTTGATGCAGGAACCTGTGGCAATTTATCTATAACCTGATTGGCATTACTAATTCCTCTGTAGTTAATCTTCCAATAGCTGGTAAACTGGCTGTTTCCGTTTGTATAGGTAAAAGTCGAAAGTTCTACCCAGTTTTGGTAGTTCAATGCATCGCTTCCTAATTCGTTTATGTCTTCGCGATACGCTTCAACCGGCCATTTTACTTCGGCGAAAGCCCATTCATCAACAGCGCATTCTAATTGCGAATAAGTTGACGCTAAAGCAGATTCCGCATCAGCTTTATTTCTCCAGAAATTATCTGATGTAAGTTCATCTGGAGATTGTTTATCCAAGTAGTCATCACAGCTTGCAAAAGTGAATAAACCTATAGCGGATACTATTAAAAATATCTTTTTCATGATAATGTCTTATTAAATAGAATTAAAATATATACTGAACTCCAGAAACAAATGATCTTGTAAATGGATAAACAAAACGGTCAACACCTGTGTTAACTACCGAACTACGTGAGAATTCTGGATCAATTCCTGAATAATTGGTGATAGTAAACAAGTTTTCGGCACTTACATAAAATCTAAGTTTGTCGATTTTTGCTTTACCTAACATTTTGCTTGGTATAGTATATCCTAATTGCAATTGGCGCATTCTGATAAAATCTCCGCTTTCAAGAAAACGATCTGATTCGCGGCTGTTTCCGTTAGGATCCTGCAATACGGCACGCGGAATATTACTATGATTTTCTGGTGTCCAAGAATTTAATGTAGAAGCCAACATATTTGTTCCAGCATTCATAGACTCATAAAAATATCTGTTTCCGTTATATAATTTATTGCCCCATCCGCTTCCTATCAATGCTGAAAAGTCAAATCCTTTATAACTAGCACCTAAACTAAGGTTTACTTCTAGTTTTGGCAATCCTGTCCCAGAATACGCTTTATCATTTTCGTCTATAACACCGTCTCCGTTCAAATCTTTAAAACGAATATCTCCAGGCTGTGCATTTGGCTGTAATAAAACACCGTTTTTACTGTGCGCTGCTACTTCTGCTACTGACTGGAAAATACCATCTGTTTGATACAAATAGAATCCGCTGATTGGACTTCCTACACGCGCCTGTGTTGGAAAGTGCTCGGCTCCGTATTTTAATCCTTCACCATAAATAGTTTGACCGTCATTAGCCAATTCTTCTACTTTATTTTTAAGCGTCGTAAGATTTAATCCTGCATTGTACTTAAATTCATTTACTTGATCGCGGTAATTTACTTCAAACTCAAATCCTCTATTGCTAATTTTACCTACGTTAAGAACGGGATCATCAATTCCAGCAGATGGAGCTAGTTTTTTTGTAATCAACAAGTTGTCTGTTACATTGTAGTAGTAATTCATAGATCCGCTAATTTTTCCATTCAAAAGCGTATAATCTAAACCGATATTTTTAGAATCTGTAGTTTCCCATTGCAGATTTCTATTTTCTAATGCTGTTGCAATACTTCCTGGCCAAGGATTGCTTCCTATACCCTGAACATAACCGTTTCCTAAAGAATTGCCTGTTTTGATTAATGTATTTGCAGAATAATATCCTAAAGCTGCTTCGTTACCCAATTGTCCCCAGCTTGCACGCAATTTTAAAGTAGAAAGGATCATATCTTTTGGGAAGAAATCTTCTTGTTCAATTTTCCATCCTAAAGCAATAGACGGGAAAGTTCCCCAACGGCTATCTTCTCCAAATTTAGAAGAACCATCTTTTCTAACTGTTACCTGAAGTAAGTAACGATCATTGTATGAATAGTTTAACCTGCTAAAGAACGATACTCTGTTATATTCAAATTTTGAACCATCAGCAGAATAGGTTCCTCCTCTTCCCGCACCAATTGTTTCAAAACCAGGATCAAGAAATCCTGATGGACGATCAATAGAAACTAGCTGCCCATTTTCTACAGTATAATCTGTTGTTTTTCCTTCAACACTTACTTGATTCCAATTTGATGCCTGACTGTTAAAGGTATTACCCAACATTAAACCAAAAACATGTTTTCCGAAAGTTTTATCTATAGTGATAATATTATCTAAAATCTGTTCATTCCAAGTCGTTCTTAACTCTGTATGCATTGGATAAAGATGCACTTCTTTTGGATTTGCAATATATGGGGGAAAATGTGCAGTCTGTTGGTTGTTTTTTACACGGTAAGAATAAGCCAGTTTGTATTTTAACCAAGGCGCAATGTTTGCTGTCGCCGAAATATTTGCCGTTATGTCCTGTCCGATATCATTGCTTTTCTTGAAATGCTCTTCTGCAACTGGATTTGTTCCTGCAGGCAAACCATTTTTATTTGCTAGTCCGAAACCGTATTCCTCTGTATCGTCATAAACAGGAACCAAAGGAGCCATGGTATATACTTCTTTTAACTGGAAATTTGGCAATGCATTTTGCGTTCCCATGTAAGCCATTTTTCCATCGATATCAAAAATTGATTTTTTGAAACTAACTCTGGCACTACCTGTTTGCTGTGCAAATTCGTTGTCAATTACGATACCTTTTTGCTTTACGTAATTTCCGTACAATGCAAATTTAAAATCACCTTGTCTTCCTTGAATACCTAAGCCATAGTTTTGTGTAAGTCCTGAACGGAAAACTTCGTCCTGCCAATCTGTATTTACATCAGATGGTGCTGTAATATAAGCTGGAAGTGGTTTTGGTGAAGTTGCATATTTATTGTATTCATCGTACATTCTTTTGTTAACAGTTTTATAGCCATCAGCATCTAGCATATCTAATGTTTTTGCTGGATTTGTAATGCTTAAAAAAGAACTAAAATCTACTTTTACGCCTTCTTTTTGTCCATTTTTAGTCGTTACGATAATTACACCATTAGCAGCGACAGATCCGTAAATTGCAGCTGCAGCGCCATCCTTAAGAACCTCTATAGATTCTATATTGGTTGGATTTACAGTGTTAATAGAACCTTGAAAACCGTCAATGATATAAAGTGGTTCTGTTGCGCCAAAGGTATTTACTCCACGGATTTTTACGCTTACAGAAGCTCCAGCAACACCGCCGCTTTTTTGTACATTGACCCCAGCAACCAAGCCCTGAAGCGCTTCAGCTGGACTAGTTGTAGCACGAGTTTCGATGCTTTCTTTCTTGACAGTAGAAATAGCTCCCGTAACATTACTTTTCTTTTGAGTACCATAACCAATAATGACTACCTCATTCAGCTTATTGGTTTCTTCCTGCATAGTTACATTAAGTTCTGCTCGATTGTTTATCTCTTGATTAATTGAGGTAAATCCCATATATGAAAAAACAATAACGGGATTCGCTAATGTCGAAGGATACACTAAAGTATAATTTCCATCAATGTCTGTTGCCGCATTGTATTTAGAATCTTTGATTGAAATACTTACGCCTGGCAGCGTATTATTTTTATCATCTGTAACTTTTCCTGAAACAGTTTTTTGGGCTTGTGCAAAGCTTATGTTTGGCAGCCACAAACATAACAGCAGAGGAATAAAGTAAATTACCCTAATTAGTTTTTTGTTCATCTTGGTAATGGTTTAAGTTAGTAATTTTTTTAGGTTTTTAATTTTTAGTTTTTGTATTGCATGTGTATACATCTTGCTTGATAATGCCGTAAAAACATTATCAAACAAAATGCAGTATTCTCGTTGATATTTTTTGTTAAGCTTTAGCTGGCTCTAAAGCGTTTACAAGTCAAATTTTATTCCTTGAGCTAAAGGCAAACTTGTAGTATAGTTGATTGTATTGGTTTGTCTTCTCATGTAAATTTTCCAGGCATCAGATCCAGATTCCCGGCCACCACCAGTTTCTTTTTCACCGCCAAAGGCACCTCCAATTTCAGCTCCAGAGGTTCCTATATTTACATTTGCAATACCACAATCAGAACCTGTAACAGACAGGAATAATTCGGCTTCTCTTAAATTATTTGTCATAATTGCAGAAGAAAGTCCTTGCATTACACCATTTTGCATCTCAATTGCCGCTTCAACAGTTCCTGAATATTTTATTAAGTATAATACAGGAGCAAAAGTTTCGTGCTGTACAATTTCAAAAGAATTATCAGCCTCTGCAATTGCTGGTTTTACATAGCATCCACTTTCATATCCATCACCAGAAAGTACTCCGCCATCAACCAAAATTTTGCCACCTTGCTCTACAACTTTTTTCAAAGCATCATTATACAATTCAACTGCCTGCTTATCAATAAGAGGTCCTACATGATTTTTTTCGTCTAAAGGATTCCCGATGCGCAATTGTCCATAAGCAGAAATCAGAGCTTCTTTAACTTTTTCATAAATGCTTTCATGAATGATTAAACGGCGTGTAGAAGTACATCTTTGTCCTGCTGTACCAACAGCGCCAAAAACAGCACCAATAACGGTCATCTTAATATCTGCATCTGGCGTTACAATAATGGCATTGTTACCTCCCAATTCCAGTAACGATTTTCCAAAACGTCCTGCAACTACCTGCGCTACAATTTTACCCATTCGCGTAGAACCAGTAGCCGAGATTAGCGGAATACGTTTATCATTGGTTAGCAATTCACCAATTTTATAATCTCCTGTAATTAAGCACGAAATTCCTTCAGGCAAATTGTTTTCTTTTATAACCTCTGCCATAATATTTTGACAAGCAACTGCACAAAGAGGTGTTTTTTCTGAAGGTTTCCAAACGCAAACATCGCCGCAAATCCACGCTAGAGCGGTATTCCAAGCCCAAACAGCCACTGGAAAGTTAAATGCCGAAATAATTCCGACAACTCCTAGAGAATGGTACTGCTCATACATTCTGTGTCCTGGCCTTTCTGAATGCATTGTTAATCCGTGCAGCTGACGTGAAAGTCCGACTGCAAAATCACAGATATCAATCATTTCTTGAACTTCACCATAACCCTCCTGAAGTGATTTTCCCATTTCATAAGAAACCAATTTTCCTAAGGCTTCTTTATTTTTGCGCAATTTTTCTCCAAATTGACGCACGATTTCTCCGCGCTGAGGAGCTGGCATTAATCTAAATTGTTTAAAAGCATCAGTAGCCGATTCCATTACTTTTTCATAATCAGCTGTACTTGATGTTTTAACCTTTCCAATTAATTTTCCATCTACTGGCGAGTAGCTTTCTAAAATTTCCCCATCCGAAAAATTATTAAGCCCTGTCGAAGTTCCATTATTAACTTCTTTTATATTTAATTGCTCTAAAGCTTCTTTTATCCCAAACTGCAATTCTGTATTCGTCATTGTGGCTTTTAAGTTGTTCTTTTATACTAAATGAATATTATAACGTTTTTTGAAGCTTTACATCGGTACTTTCAAATATTTTATCTGCTGATGAAGCCACAAAACCTTGATATAATTCTCCGTTTGACATCGGATAACGCAATGCAAATTCATAATAGCATGACGGCACTTTTAACGTTCCTTCTTCAAAATCAATATCGTATAAATCTGCCAATGTGCTCGATTGTTCCAAAAGCTGTTCTGGAGTTCCTTTAATTTTTCCTCCAGAAGCATTCAGTTCCCATCCGCTAGATTCTAAGAAATTATTCAATTCTTCTAAAGTTTTAAAACCTTTTAAAGCATTGGTATTAATTGTAAAGTGATTGGCTCTAAAACCATAAACATACATCCATGCTGCATATTCAGACTCTTCCAACAATGATTTGTAAACCGCTTGTGAATTTCCGTTCCAAACAGATCCGCTTAAAATCAATTCTGGATTATTAAACGCATTCTGATCACAGCTGTCTAGCAAATTCTCCACTGTTGTCTGTAAATCTGCAGAACATTTTTCTAATTCCAATTCAGAAATAAAAATTCTTGGCGCGTCTTTGTCAGTTGCGTGCTCATAATGTTTTGCATAAAGCTTTTTAGTCTCAAAATGATACTCTCCTTTTGCTTCATAACCAACATTCAGAAATGGTTTTTCTAAAACTTGAATATTCACACGCTTATCATTGAAAGTACGAATCGCGATATGATCATTTTTAATTTCTTCCCCCTTGTTTTCCAGGAGTTCATGAATTTTTAATGCTGACGGAGTAATTTCAACGTATTGCTCCCATAGCTTTGTAAGTAATTGATCTTTATTCATTTTGCAGTTAAGTTAAAATAGTGTTATTATGACACAAATCTATATATATAACTGTTATTATAACAGTATAACAATACGATTATTTACAATTCGACATTTGTTATATTATTTTTTGTAATTTTGACACTTTAAAAACCATTTTTAACAAAAGAATTGTCAAAATAATAGAATCATCAATTAAAAAGCACTTATGGCAAAGGTCAAGAAGAATGAAAATACTGACTATTTAGATCGAGAAATCATACAAAAACTTAGTGAGAATGCGAGAATACCATTTTCTGATCTGGCTAAAGAATTGAATATTTCAAATTCGCTGGTCCATCTTAGAGTTAAAAAATTGCAAGAAGCAGGAGTAATTAATAGTTTTTCTGTAAAATTAAATCCGAAAGAACTTGGTTTTGAAACTATTACCTATACCGGAATTGTTACGAAAGAGGCTCGTTTTTCATACTCGATTGCTGAAAAACTTAAGGAAATACCAGAAGTAATAGAATGCCATTGGGTATCTGGAAAATATGCCTTATTCATAAAAATAGTAGCGGCAAATAATGAAGAACTCCGTAAAATTTTATACGAACAAGTGCATCAGATTGAAGGCGTAGGAAGCACCGATTCTTTTTTCTCTTTTGGTTCTGCTTTTGAGAAAAATCTTCCAGTTTAAAATATTTGATATTCTAACCGGTCTACCCAAAATATAAAAAGTGGTACATTTTGATGATACAGTAAAATGATACATTTGACCAAAAATCATTAAAGCATATCAAAATAAATGAACACTCAAATTAGACACGACTGGAAAAAAGAAGAAATTCAAGCTATCTACGATCAGCCACTTTTAGAATTGGTTTATCAAGCGGCAACCGTACATAGAGAATGGCATAAACCTTCAGAAATACAGGTTAGCACATTACTTTCTATAAAAACAGGCGGTTGTCCAGAAGATTGTTCATATTGCGGACAAGCAGCACGTTATCATACGGATATCAAAGTTCAAGCACTTCTTCCCACAGAAAAAGTATTAGAACATGCGCAAAAAGCAAAAGATGGCGGTTCTTCTCGTTTTTGTATGGCAGCCGCTTGGCGCGAAGTTCGAGATAATAAAGATTTTGATCGTGTTATAGAAATGGTAAAAGGTGTAAACGATCTTGGTTTGGAAGTTTGCTGCACGCTCGGAATGCTTACCGAAGAACAAGCAGTACGTCTTCAAGAAGCAGGTTTGTATGCTTACAACCATAATCTGGATACATCTGAAAGTTATTATGATGAAATAATCAGCACGCGTAAATTTGACCAACGTCTTGACACTATCAATAACGTAAGAAAAGCAGGAATCACAGTTTGCTCAGGCGGAATCATTGGTCTTGGAGAATCTAATGCTGATAGAGTTTCTATGTTATTAACTTTGGCAACCATGCCTGTTCACCCGGAATCTGTTCCTGTAAATGCTTTGGCAAGAGTAAAAGGAACGCCTTTAGAAAATAATCCGAAAGTGCCTATTTGGGATATGGTTCGAATGATAGCTACAGCGCGTATTGTTATGCCAGCATCTATTGTTCGTTTAAGTGCTGGGCGTATCGAAATGACCGAAGAAGAGCAAGCTTGGTGTTTTATGGCTGGTGCCAATTCTATTTTTACAGGTGAACGCGAAACTTTATTGGTAACGCCAAATCCAGGACTTTCAGAAGATATGCAGATGTTTCAAAATCTTGGGCTTAAGCCTTTGGTAAAAGAAAATAAAAGTGCTTGTTCGATAGTCTAAAACAAATTTTTATCACCCTTTATAGCCCGTAAAACTGCACAATCTCGAAAACTTTCAGGATAGTGCAGTTTTTTTTGTGAAAAACTTTTCTTTGCTGCGCAAATGTCATTGTCGCAGCTTTTCAGTTGAACTCTCCGGAGAGCGGAGGGAGCGTTGTACGTTTCCCTTATTTTTCCTTTTTGAATTTTAAAATCTGTTTTTTTTCAAGTACAACTAATGAATCACTTGTTAGCTTTAAAATTTTCCATTGAAAATTAGATACATCATCATCATTAAAAAAATCAATTACATTATCGTTCATTTCATACTCAAAAAACAATTGCTTATTATTAGGATAAAAATTCATTTTCATTGCCTTACCGCTAATATTCAGTTTAAGAATTAAGTCATTTTCCTTTGTAACCCAGTTACCACAAACAGAATTTATATTTGTTTTACTAACAGGGCTATCCGTTATTGAATTGTTTTTTTGGGAGTAAGCAAAGACCACAATAAAAATAATATAAATCAGGATAACCATTAGCATTTGAAAGAGGGATTTATTTTTTAAGAACCATGTAAGACCAAAAGTTAAAAGTACACCTATAATACTAGAAAAAAGACTTGCTAAAGTTGAAGAAGATTGGAGAACATATTCTTTAAAAAAGAAAAATGTTAATACAAATATAAACACTGCAAATCCAATCGTTTTACAAAATTCTTTTTTTAATTTTTGTTTCATTATTTTTTACTTTTTGTTCTTTTATTTCATCCCCCCCTGCCCCGCAAAATGTTCTTAATTAGCGCAGCGCAATCCCGAAAGCTTTCAGGACTGACTTTGCACCACATTAGTTTCTTTTAAGGCGTAAATATCTAAAAGTTTTTTCTTTTAAAACAAAATCCAATACAAGTTAAAGACATTTATTGATTTTTAAGTCTCTTCTCATTTCAAATCTTTATCTCTAATTTTACAAATCAAAGAAAATCAGAAAAACCAATGCTAAAAAAAGCCCTTCAACCCTTAATAGATAATTCCACAGTTATTTTAATTATGGGAACTATGGCGGGCGAACAGTCTATTGCGAAGCAGCAATACTATGCGAACAAAGGCAATCTTTTCTGGAAAATTCTATTTGCTATTTTTGAGGAAGAATTCAGTGCTTCTTATGAAGATCGAAAAGCGTTAGTGGCTAAATACAACATTGGTCTTTGGAATGTTCTTAAAAGCTGCAAAAGAGAAGGAAGCAGTGACGCCAAAATAACAGAAGAAACCCTTAACGATTTTGAAAGTCTGCACAAACAGTTTCCGAATATCAAATATGTTTTTTTTGAAAGCAAAGCTGCCGCAAAATACTTTCATAAACATACTGTACCGCAAGAAGGAATTACTTATACAATCCTGCCTTCCACTAGCGGACTAAATGCGGGTTTGACCAAAACTGAAAAAATGGAACAATGGAAAGCTGTATCGCAAGTTAGGCTTTCAAAAGATGAAGATTAATTTTCAGGCAATATTTGAGGAATTACCTATTTCGCATGATATAGAACAGAATTTCTTCTTCTAATTCTCTTGACAGATTTTCGAATTTCATTCTGCGTCGGAAATTTTTTTCGCTTCTATCCTTATAAAGTTCCGTTTTAGCCGTACTTGCACAGTAAGCATCGCACATTACTTTAAATTTTTGATCTAGTATATACAATTCTTTCATTGAATCGAAGTATGCTGCAAATTTAACATTGTACAATTCGTCAGGAATAGCGGCCATAGGTTTGGTGTATTTAAATTAATACTTTATTTTACCTTATAAGTTCATTACATACTCAATTGAAATCAGCTCTTCTGCTGCGTAAGAAAAACTGCATTGAAATAATTTTTAAAATTATAATGAAAAACCTTAATCCTTCTTTCTGAACCCCTGGAAATGGTTTCAGATTATAATCTGAAACCAGAAATAGTAAAATGAACCTTGAACCGTTAAAATGAAACAATGAAAAATCAGGTGTTTTTCACATCATACACGTAAATCTGCACCTCATCGTCACTAGCTAGAATTCTACGATCAGCGGCGCATTGCTGTCCGATATCTGACTTAAAAGATTCCATCATCGTTTCTAAAGAATCGAAATATAAATTGGCCACAAGATATACATCTGAATGTCCAGTTGTTGATCTTACTGCTCCATTGCTTATTTCATATTTTATTAATCCTGGAAGTTTCTTCGCTAACGGAATATGAACTTCGTGATAATGTTTTTCGAACGAGCTGATGTCTTTTGGCGTTTTGTAGATTACTGTCATTTTTGCCATAATATTGATTTGCTTATAATGTTAGACAATTGTTTAGAGTAAATTTAAAAGCAAATCCTAAATTGTTTGATGTGAAAACCAGACATTCTTAATGGTGTATTTGGACAGTAACTTTTAGTACCTTTATATAAAAAAAAGAAAATGAAACAGCTTACCATTATAGTTCCTGAAGGAGATAATAATCTTTCAAGCATTTCTGGCGCGTACGAAATTTTTACCAAAGCAAATGCCTTTTATAAAGCAAATGGCAAAAAGGAATTATTTCATATCCAGCTTGCCGGAATTTCTGAAAAAGTAGAATTCAACCAAGGAATCTTTACTGTAAAACCTCATCTTCATATTTCTCAGGTCAACAAAACTGATCTTATCATTATTCCGTCATTAAACCACAATTATAATCTTGCTCTTGAACATAATGACGAACTGGTGCAATGGCTGCAGAAACAATATAAAAAAGGAGCCGAAATTGCCACTATCTGTACTGGCGCGTTTATGCTTGCCGCATCTGGGCTTCTGGACGGAAAAAGCTGTTCTACTCATTGGTCTGTCAAGGAAAATTTTAGCAAAATGTTTCCAAAAATAAACCTGCAAATTGACGAATTGATTACAGATGAAAACGGAATTTACACCAATGGCGGTGCTTATTCTTTTCTAAATCTAATGATTTACTTAATCGAAAAATATTATGGTAGAGCTACTGCTGTATATTGTGCAAAGGTATTTCAGATTGAAATGAACCGAAGCACACAATCGCAGTTTATTATCTTTTCGGGTCAGAAGAAACATGAAGACGAAATGGTGCTTCTTGCGCAGTCGTATTTAGAAAAAAATTTGGGAGAGAAAGTATCTATGAGTGATCTTTCTTCTAAATTTAATGTAAGTAGAAGGAATTTTGACCGAAGATTTATAAAAGCAACAGGAAATACTCCGAGCGAATATCTTCAGAGAGTAAAAATTGAAGCTGCCAAAAAAGCTTTTGAAACAGATCGCAAAACTGTAAATGAAGTGATGTACGAAGTTGGCTATTCAGATGTAAAAGCCTTTCGAGATGCTTTCAAAAAAATTACTGGAATTCCGCCAATGGAATACAAAAAGAAATACCACAAAGGGGCTGCCTAATTATTCTCTTCAAACTTCTCTTTATGAATCAATTAGACCAAAACAAACTTCGGTCTAATTGAAGGTCTTTCCTATTTGATTAAAAAAATGTTAATTAACACAGAAAATGCAAAAACACGTAATACTACTCATAGTAATATTCCTATAGATTGAATAAATTTACACTCCTTTTTACAAGCCACTATTTAATCCAAATGTTTTAATTCTTTTAAATCAAGTTATAAACCATTTTAATGTTTAGTAGAGAAATGACTTTGTGTATCAAAAACTATCGGTTAAACTCTATCAGATACTAAAACGGCTTTATAGCAAGAAAATGTTATTATTTATTTTTCATTTCGTATGATGTATTAGCAATACTATTTCATAAGAAGCAACACCCCCAAAAGATGCTCGAAAAAAAATCTATAGTAATTGGATGTGACGATATCACAATATTGACTGTGATATTGAATGCCATATCTATAGTCTCAGACTATGCATTTTCTACAGTTACTGTCTCCAGAGGAGTAGATTTAAAAAATACGATAAACTCTCTAAATCCTGACTTGGTAATTTTGGGTTTTAAACAAAATAAGCTTGTTCTAAATGACACTAATTTCAGTTCTGATAAAAGGGATATTCCAATTTTATATTTGACTCAAAATTATGAATGCGAATCTTTATGCTGGTCAAAGCAGAATATTGTTTTCACTTATCCGCATAATCAGATTCAAAATACCGACTTTTTAATTTATAGAATACGTTCTATTTTTCTCTTAAAAAAAACAGAATCACAAAATGTGTCCGTTACATCATTTGCAGAAGCAGCAATTCAGCAAAACGATTCAGATAAATTAAGCCATTACGTAATGGAACTTGACCAGAAAGTTGAAGTTCTATTAAAAATAAAAGAACGCATTTCTTATCTCTATCCTAATGTTGACAATGCAACAAGAATTGAATTAATGTCTATTGTAAATTCTATCAAAACGGTGGCAAACGACAATAAACTTTGGGATGACTTTAAAATCTATTTTGAACAGTCCAATCCTAATTTTCTTTTGGCTCTTGCCAAAAAACATCCTTCTTTGAGTTCTAGAGATTTAAAATACTGCTGCTACATTAAAATGAATATGAGCAACAACGATATTACCAATCTTTTGGGTATAAATCAAGACAGTGTTCGAACTCATAAATATCGTCTTAAAAAGAAACTAACGCTTAAAAAAGAAGATGATATTATTTCATACTTAAGAACAGTTTCTTAAAATTTTTTTCCTCTGTTTTACCTTTAATATTTCTATGCTTTTCTTGTACCTCAACATTACAAGAAACAGCTTCGTGCTTTCAATTTTTCTACTTTTTACTTCTTTAAATCTATACTTATTCTAAAGATATTTTTATAAGTATAACACGAAATTTTATTGCTTTAAATCGCAATCTGCAACAAAGTATAGACAAAAAAAAACTTTGTCTACATTTTGTCTACAAAAAACAGATAATCTCTTCTGGTTCTGTCTACAAAAAGTGCATAGCCAATTTTTCGTACAAATCTAATTCTCAGCTAATTTTACAAGTACCAATAGCTAATTTATTAGTTATGGCACTTAATTAATTCTAAGAGTTAAATGCGATGATCAATCAGGCACTTCAATTTACGAATAAATTACTGGGACAGTTTTTAAAAAACCGTTTTGGTTTGACCGAAGACAAAACAGTCTTGAATTACCTTATTGAACCAAGTGGGACTTTGCCAAAAGCAAATCAGAACAAAGTGGTTTTATCTCTTATCAATATTGAAAAAGAAACCAATCAGCCTTTTTATATCAGAAATCAGAAATTAGAAAGTGGCAACTATTCCAATTTTAATCCAACAGAAAGATATAATATAGACTTGCTCATTAGCAGCAATTTTGAGGATTACACCGAATCTTTAAAATTTCTAGATGCGATAATTGTCTTTTTTCAGATCAACAATTATATAGATGCTTCGTCCTCATCTTCTATTCCAGACGGTTTGAGCAGATTAGAATTTGAATACGAAAAAATCTCGTACCATCAGATGCACAGTTTATGGACAGCGATGGCAGCAAAATATCAGCCTTCGATTATTTATAAAATGAAACTGATAAAAGTTCAGGCACACGAAACTATGGAAATCATACCGTCTGTAAAAAACACCAGTAATAACATTGTCAAATGATACAGAGTAATTACATAAAGATTTTCAGCATTGCGGCTTACCATACTTTTTTTGATAACGGAAAATGCAATTGCCTTCACTTTATTCCAAATCATAAAACCGATAAAACATTGAAAAAATTCGGATTCAAAATGAATTCCGTTTCAAACGGATTTGATTTGTATTCTAATACAAAATCTTCGCTATCAGAATTATTAGATTATATTTCTAAAGCATCACAGCAAGATTATTTTGAGTTTGATATCAAATGCAGCAATCCCAATTTTATTCTCTTTACCACATTGCCCATGAACTGGATTGGAGCTATTACGTATTCCAGTCAGGATCCTAAAAACTTAAACAATAATGGTAAAATACTATTGAATCAAACATTAGAAAACAAGCCAGCATCTTCTCATTTTGGCCATTTAAAAATTTATTTTGAAGATATACTAACTGTCTATTCTCCTCTTTTTGAAATAAACTTTACTGCAAGAGCAACACAATGGCAATATTATTTTATTAATAAAAATGCTGTACAGCTTAACAATCCTTCGATTGCCGAAAAAGAAAACATACAATTTGACGGACCTCAAAATGTAACAATCCAAACCGGAGAATCGGCATTATTGTTTACTTCCAATAAAACCTATATCACGCTTAGCGAAAAACCTAAATATAAATTTGATTTGGTAAGCAGTTCAGCATCTGCCAATCAAAACAATACAAGGCCAAAAGTAATTATAAAAGGACTTCCGTGTCCTGATGTCTCCCGAGTCGGAATTATCGAAAATAGCGACCAAAATGAAGTCGCATCACCAATGTATATCTATTTATAAAAAACTATTAAAAATGAACACTAAAAACTAAAATCAATGAATTTATCTACCATTCAAACTCCTGGTGTTTACATTCAAGAATTAAATGCTTTTCCCAATTCTGTTGTTGGAGTTGCTACGGCTATACCAGCATTTATAGGGTACACACCACAGGCCGCATACGAAGGAAAATCGTATACGAATGTGCCAGTAAAAATCACATCTTTTGCTGATTTTCAGGCTTTTTTCTGTTTGCCGGATCCACCTGCGCCAGCAAGTCCGTCCAAACAATACAGCCCTGAATACTATCTGGTAGCAGAAAAGAGTCAACCCCTAAAGGGAGACTACATGCTGATTGCAGGAACGTATTATTCAATTGTTCCAGATCCTAACACGGTGTATTATTTATACAATAGCGTAAGACTATTTTATGAAAATGGCGGTGGAGATGCTTATATTGTTTCTGTTGGTTCTTATGGCCCTCCGTCACAAAAAGCAGGAACTCCAGGCATTCCTGTTGTAAACCCAAATGTACAGCTGAATGATTTGACAAAAGGTCTTTCTTTATTGCTGAATGAACAAGAGCCAACCATGTACATTTGCCCAGAAGCTACTTTACTAAGTGTAGAAAACAACGGAACTCTAATGC
This sequence comes from Flavobacterium tistrianum, assembly GCF_003254545.1. Lineage (GTDB taxonomy): Bacteria > Bacteroidota > Bacteroidia > Flavobacteriales > Flavobacteriaceae > Flavobacterium > Flavobacterium tistrianum. Next base: position 52,910 of record NZ_QJRH01000064.1, on the reverse strand, counting down.
AATCTATGCTTCTTCAGGCGACACAAATGCAAACTTCAATGTGTTTGTTTGACATTATTGGCGGTGACGCTCCCGATCCTATTTTGTATACGGAGGATATTAGCAATTTCAGAATGAACACAGGTTCTGTTGGGTTAAACTACGGAATGGCGTATTATCCTTTTATAGGAACTACGATAATGCAAACTTCTGATATTGATTATACTAATTTGTTTGGCGGAGATTTGAAACAGCTCGAAGCGGTTCTTAATCCTCCAAGTGCTCCTAACCCAGCCGCTGCATCTATTATTGCCAATATCCAAAGTCCGTCAAGCACTTTGACTGTGACACAAAATCACAATGCATTGCTTATTGCCAGCCAGACTTACTCTCTCATGATTAAGCATATTTTGGCCGATGCCAATATTCTACCGCCAAGTGGGGCTATGGCAGGAGTTATTACTACTGTAGATAATGCCGTTGGTCCTTGGGAAGCTCCTGCAAATACTTCTTTTGTAGGTGTATCATCATTGCCAATTTCTCTTTCTGAAAGCCAGCAAGCCAATTTAAACGTTGATGCTGTTTCTGGTAAATCGATCAATGCTATTAGAACATTTAACGGTTTAGGAATTCTAATCTGGGGATCAAGAACACTAGACGGAAACAGCCAGGATTGGAGATATATTCCTGTGAGAAGAACTATGATTTTCTTAGAGCAATCTTGTAAACTCGCAGCTCAGGCTTACGTATTTCAGCCTAATGATAAAAATACTTGGGAAGCTGTAATTTCTATGATCAGCAGTTTTCTTAGTTCGATCTGGAAACAAGGAGGTTTGCAGGGAGCGAGTGCTTCTGAAGCTTTCTCTGTAGCCTGCGGATTAGGTTCGACAATGACTGCAGATGACCTATTGAATGGTTTCATGAATGTAACTGTAAAAGTTGCGGTTGTACACCCTGCAGAATTTATCGTTCTGACATTTCAACAGCAAATGGCGACTTCTAGTTAACAGAATAAAGACTCTCATAAATCAAGTAATTTTTTAATTTAAAATAAAATATTATGCCAACAGATGACGGAAGCGTACAAGGCGCAACATGGCCCATGCCAAAGTTTAGATTCGAAGTAGATCTTGGAACAGAATTGACAAAAGTAGCTTTTCAGGAAGTTACAGGAATGGATGTCGAAAATCAAATTATAGAATATCGCAAAAGTAACAGTCCTCTTTTTTCAGTAGAAAAAATGCCTGGTATTACCAAATACGGAAACGTAACCATGAAACGTGGAATTTTTGTAAATGATAATACTTTTTGGGATTGGCATCAGCAAGTCGTAATGAATACGATTAAAAGAAGAACGGTTCTAATAAAATTATTAGATGAAAAAGGCGGTGTAACCATGCAATGGACTTTAAACAATGCTTGGCCAACCAAAATTACCAGCACCGATTTAAAATCTGACGGTAACGAGGTTGCGGTAGATACTATAGAAATTGCACACGAACAACTGATCATTAAAAATGGCGGTAAGTAATGATTATCCTGTAAGCTTCTATTTTACACTCTCTTTTGCGGGTGTAGATGCGGCTTTCAAAGAGGTATCTGGAATTTCTAAAGAACTAAGCGTAGAAGAAATTGTTTGCGGAGGCGAAAATAGATTTAAATATCGCCTCCCAACCATTTCTAATAGTCAAAACTTGGTGCTTAAAAGAGCTATGGTGCCTGTAGGATCTCAGTTGGTCAATTGGTGCGCCAACTGTATCGATCAAGGATTATCAAACCCGATACAGCCCAAAAATGTGATTTTAAAATTGCTCAATGCCTCTGGTGTAGTTTGCATGCAATGGACTTTTAACAACGCTTATCCAGTAAAATATTCCGTTTCTGACTTAAACTCTCAGGAAAGCAATATTGCAATAGAATCTATTGAACTGGCTTACACCTATTTTGACATTTCTAAGAATACCAAATTCGATAAACTTTTTACGTAAACCATTATGCCAATCGAAATAAGAGAACTCATTATCAAAACGGAAATTGTAACAACGAATGCGAAAAATTCGGCTCTGACTAAAGAAAGAGAATTATCCATTTTGAGAAAACAGCTGCTGGAAGAATGTAAAAGATTAATTGCAGAGAAAAATCAGGAGAATAGCTATAAACGTTAAAGAATACCCCAATGGCAAGTTTAGAATTAATGAAAATTACGGGATATACAGATGAAGAATTTCAAAACAAATTCTCTGGAAGTCCGTATGCATTCATGATTAATCCTGACAATATCAAAATGCAGAAAAGCATCGAATACAACGAACAGCAAGCTCCGGCAACAAGTTCGGCCTCGCAAAAGTACAAAAGCACTCCAAGCGATAAACTGAGTTTTGAAATGGTGATAGACTGTACTGGAATCGTAGATGCCAAACGTACCAATATGGCCAAAGAAATAACAGCTTTGGAAACTATTATTTATACGTACAATGGCAAAATACACCGTCCTAATTTTGTAAAAGTACAATGGGGACAGAACATTACATTCAACGGTGTACTAGATTCTATTGACATCTCTTACACTCTTTTTAAACCAGATGGAAGTCCGCTGAGAGCTAAGATATCATTATCGTTCAGCCGTTACATTTCTCCAAAAACAGTAACTAGGACTGATGCTCCAGAATCTCCAGATCTTACACACATTGTAAGCGTTTCTGAAGGAATGTCTTTACCACAGCTATGCAAGAAAGTATGGAACGATGATTCGTATTACATACAAGTTGCACAGTATAATAAACTTAACAAATTCAGAAACCTAAATGGTATCGACAAATTAATTTTTCCACCTATAAACCCTTCTAATTAATGAGTGCCTCAACCGAAATAAAAAGTGGCGGAATCGCAACATTTGTCGTGAAAGTCAATGGTTCTCCAATAGCCGATGAACTAAGCGTGCTTTCTGTTCATATAGAAAAAAAAGTAAACCGAATTGCTTCTGCAAAAATTACAATTCTAGACGGAGAACCCAACACAGGCGAATTTGATGCCAGTTCTTCTGCTACTTTTGTACCAGGCGCAACGGTTAGCATTGAAGCAGGATATGACAGTAATAATACTGTTATTTTCTCTGGTGTAATCATGAGCCAGACCATTCGCATTGATAATCTTGTCGGATCGGCTCTTGAAGTTGAATGTCGTGATAATGCCATAAAAATGATTGTAGGCCGAAAAAGCCTTACTTTTTCAAAACAAAAAGACAGTGATATTATGACGTCTCTTATAGGAAACTATTCGGGATTAAGCGCAGATGTTACTGCTACAAGCACAACTTGGCCAGAACAAGTACAATTTTATGTTACCGATTGGGATTACCTTTTGGCTCTTGCCGAAGCAAATGGACTAATCGTAACCACATTAAACGGAAAAATTTCTGTATTTCCTCCTGATAAAACTACCACTTCTGTACTTACGGTAACCTATGGTGATACGCTGCTTGAATTTAATGCCAAACTAAATGCCGTTACACAGTTAGGAAATGTAGCTGCAAATAGCTGGGATTTCAAAACTCAAGCTGTTGTCACGGGTAATGCAGCACCAAATGTTTCTGGAACTGGAAATTTAACTACAAAAAAACTTTCAGAAGTTGTCGGACTTTCTACGTATCAATTGCAGACTTCTGCCCCACTAGAAAACGCAGATTTAACCAATTGGTCGAAAGCACAGATTATTAAAAGTGAATATTCTAAAATAATGGGTGAAGCCAAATTTCAAGGCACAAATTTAGTCGATCCCGGAAAATATATGACCTTCGCCGGTCTTGGAGATCGTTTTAATGGCGATTATTTAATTGGAGGCGTTGTGCACGATTTGTCGCAAGGAAACTGGGTTTCTGAAGTTTCACTTGGACTTTCTCCATTTTGGTTTACCGAAGAACCAGATGTTATGGCACCACCCGCTTCTGGTCTAGTTCCTGGGGCAAAAGGTCTCTTTAACGCAACCGTAAAACAAATGTATGAAGATCCCGATTCTCAATATCGAGTTTTAGTCGATGTTCCGTTGTTAGACCCGAAAGGTCAAGGAATCTGGGCAAGACTTACCAATTTTTATTCAACAAGCGGAGCTGGAGCTTTCTTTATGCCCGAAGTTGGGGATGAAGTCATTTTGGGTTTTATAAATGAAGATCCGCGTTATCCTATAATTCTCGGAAGCGTTTATAGCAGTACAAGCATAAAACCTTTTGCGGGCTTAGATCCAAATCAGAAAAACTCAATAAAAGCCATTGTTTCCAAATCAGGAATCTCCGTGCAGTTTGATGATGAAAACAAAATATGGACTGTTGCTACACCCAATAAAAACACCATCATCATTAACGATCAAGACAAGAAAATTACGATTCAGGACGAAAACAACAACAGTATTGTAATGTCTAGTAGTGGTATTGATTTGACAAGCCAAAAAAACATCAACATTTCGGCGAATCAAAATGTTACCATCAAAGGAAATCAAGGCGTTAACATACAATCAAGCGGCGGAGATGTCGCTATAAAAGGCCTCAACATCAAAGAAAATGCAGATATGCAATACAGCGCTCAAGGCGGACAAATGGCTCAAGTATCTGGAGGAATGCAATTGACATTGAAAGGCGCAATGGTAATGATTAACTAATTATGAGTTATGAATTATGAGTTGCGAATAATTACAATTTAAGCTTTGTCAAAGTTTAAAACTTTGACAAAGCTACACAGCATCGATTAAACAAATAGACGATTAACCAATTAAATAAAAAACTATGCCACCAGCAGCAAGACTTACAGACTTTCATCAATGTCCTATGGTTACTCCGGGAGTGCCACCAGTTCCGCATGTAGGCGGACCCATCGTAGGACCATGTGCGCCAACTGTTTTAATAGGCGGATTACCAGCAGCCAAAGTTGGCGATACGCTGGTTTGTGTAGGACCTCCAGATTCTATTATAAAAGGATCTGCGACAGTTATGATCTGCGGTATGCCAGCCGCAAGAATGGGAGATTCAACAGCTCATGGAGGTTCAATTATGCTTGGAGCATTTAATGTAATGATCGGTGGATAATATAGCACATAACGATACTGCCTTTTTAGGTTCAGGATGGGCATTTCCGGTGTCTTTCTCTGCAGATAATTATATGCTGAATTTGTCTGCCAATGAAACCAACATTAACGAATCTATAAATGTCATTCTAAACACTCGAAAAGGTGAACGCACTCTTGAATCTGAATTTGGTTCAGGAATACAGCAGTTTATGTTTAGAAAAATTGATAGTACGCTTAAAGGCGAAATTATCGAAGCTATCAAGTTTTCCTTATTGCGTTACGAACCAAGAATATTAGTACAGGACGTAAAAGTCGCATCGACTGATATTGTAAATGGAACAATTGAAATATTGATTAGCTACATCTATTCAAAAACCAATACAAGACACAACTATGTGTTCCCATTTTATGTAAAAGAAGGAACAAACTTAGACAAGAAAAAATGATTTTAATTGATCAAAATAGCGCTATAAATTCTCTCAACGAAGCACTCGTTCCAAGCCCGCATTTAATAGACGGAAGAACTGAGCAAGACTGGCTATACTTTTTGACAGAATTCAGCAAATTGATCAATTTCTATAATGACACCAACTCCATTCATGGCAACTGGAGTCCGTTTTTGCTAAAAGATCCCGTTTTTCTGATGGCTTCAATTTCAAAAACAAACTACAAAAAACTACATACAGATTATAAAAACAGCTGTACAGAAATTCAAAGATTAGTACAAAAAGAAAACGGAGGAATTCCGCATTCAAATGCTTTAAATAATCTCTTTGACCGCATTACGGCCGTTTATAAAATTATAGAACGCTGGGCATATTACATGCTACGAAATAGCGAAATCTACGATCTTAAAACGTATATTTTACAGGAAGTAAAAACCAGACTAAGCGTAGATTTTTGGGCAATTCAGTCCTTCAGGGAATATTTATATAAATTATCTGTAGATGGTTTGTTTATAGTTCCAGCGCCACTGCAAGACTTTAATTCTTTTGATAAAAGTATCTGGTTCGCCAATAAAGACAAGACACCATTCTGGCAAGTTTTCGGATTCGAAACAGAACATCCCATTTTACAGGAAACAGGTTCAATAACGGCATTCAGTCTAGATATTCTAACAAAAATCGGCGATAAATTATTTCAGTTTTTAGAAACCATAATTCATCATGCGGGAAAAGAATTCAAGAAATTAAATCTTAAAAAAGGACATTTTCCAGACACCGTTCTTTTGCGCTCTTTTGTAAAAGTTTTAAAAGTGCAGCAAGATCGTATGAATGGCCTTTCTGAAAAACATCTTGATTTTTATTATAGAGATATTCTAAAACAGACTAAGCTCCCTGCAATCGCAGATCAGACGTTTTTGTGCGCGACGCTTACAAAGCCAACCTCAGTATTTACTTTACCAGCTGGAACTTTGTTTAATGCAGGAATTGATGCGCAAAAGAATCCTATTCTGTTTGCTTCCCAAAAAAAAGTAAACTTAAATCCTGCTACGATTACAAGCGTGCATAAGCTTTTTTATCAGGATAAGAATAACGCATCTTATAATTTACAGACTGTTGATAAACCAACCGAAATTCAATTAGATGCAGAAAATAAAGCAATCAGTTGGGAGACTTTTGGTTCAGATGATATTTCACCAAATCCTTCTTTAATCGGAATTGGTTTTGCTTCGCCAATGTTGTTATTGCGTGAAGGAGAAAGAACAGTAAACCTCACATTGGAATTTGATTCTTCCATAGATATAAAAATCCTGCAAGAAGCCAGTTATTTTTTGAGCACACAAAAAGAATGGCTAAAACTGGATTTGGCTCCTGCAGATTTTACTGCAGACGCTACAAAGCAAAATACTGCTTTTACCCTAAAGATAGTTCTTGATGCGACCGTAACCGCAATCGAACCTTTTTTAGTTAATCCTGACGGATTGAAAAGCGATTGGCCAATGATGAAGATTTTGTTTCAGAATGTTCCAAATCCGCAAGAACCTCCTAAAATTACTTCGATAACTATTGCTTTGAAAGTAACGGGTGTAAAAACCTTTCAATTATATAATGATTTTGGTGAATTAAGCATCAAGAATCCCTACACTCCTTTTGGACCAATTCCGCTGGTAAATGCCAATTTTATTATCGGAAACAATGAAATCTTGAGCAAACCGCTCGATAGTCTAATTGTAGAAATAGATTGGGATAAAAGACCAGCCAATTTTGAAATGTATTATCAGCAATATAATGAATACCTGCATCCAACTAAAACAACTCCAAAAACAGGACTTGGAAGAACACTTAGAAGCATATTATCTAAACCTGAGGAGGATGTTGTTTTTCCAAGCGAATTCACAAACGCCAGTTTTACTGCCAATTTCAATATTATGCAGGACAAATCATGGCAAGGTTTGAAAATGACCAAAATTGAAAAAAGTAACGTTGATAAAGTATTTATTCCAACTGATGAGATTCCACAGCCTGTTTGTTTATTTGACCCTTTTCTATTAGGAGTTCCAAATAATATTCTAAATGCATCTAGCAGTTACTATATATATATTAAGCCCCTTCCAATTTCAAGTGCTACAGGAACTAATGCAAAAGTATGGCAGCCTGATCCAGATATTCAAAAAGAAGCTTTAAAATTTACTGAAGAAAGTTCATCTGGATTTATAAAAATGACTTTATCAAGTCCCGAATACGGTTTTGGCTCAGAATTGTATGCAAATGTCGTGGCTAGTATTGCTTTGCAAAACGGCAATAAACTTGCCATGGCCAAAGACAAAGAAGTAACAGATTTTCTTACTGCAGCCAATGTACCTTTTGCACCAAAAATACAAACCTTTTCAGCCATTTATAATGCTAGTGTAACCTACAAGCTTGATGGCACAGCTGGCGATTATCCGCTGCAGTATTTTATTTATGCTCCATTTTCAAACTATACTGTATTTGATAGTGAAACAGCTGACCAAACTGAAACCAATACATTGAATACCCAAATCATTGGAAGTTCTGAAAGCGATGCCGCAAAAGGTTTTCCGCTTTACCCTTCTTTTAATTATAACGGCGCTTTATTTATCGAACTAGATAATCTCATTTGTGATAGTACTTTGAATCTCTATTTTGAATTGGCTAGAAATTCGACTGCGCTTACCAATCAGAATAGCATTTCGTATTACTATTTAAGCGATTCGGGATGGAAAAATATTCAGCCATTGTCTGATCAAACCAGCCAGTTTAGATGTTCTGGAATTATAGAAATTCCTATTCCAGTAGATTGCAATAATAACAATACCATAATGCCAGGAACTAAAAACTGGATTTCTATTGCGGCTATTGGCAATCTTTCTTCGTTTTCTAAAACCACTTTTATGCAAACCAACGGTTTTAGTGTACAAAGAACAGGAACTTCATTTTTGACCGATACACAAAGTCCGCAAATAGATGCCAATGTAATCACAAAACCAGAAATCAAAATTCCAGAAATAGGCACCATCATACAGCCATTTGCTTCTTTTGGAGGAAAAGCTGCCGAAGACAAAACCGATAGAAACAAAAGAGTAAGCAATAGCATTAAAACCAAAAACAGAGCCAGCACCTTTACCGATTATTATACGCTGATAGCAGAAAAATTTGATACTGTATATTATTCAAAAGTAGTTACTAAAAAAAGCGATAACAGTACCAATGTTTATTTGGTCAAAAAAATAGCATCAGATAACGATTCAAATGCTTTTATTCCTTTGGTAACAAATGCACTTGAGATCCAGGTAAAGCAATATTTAAGCGCCATTTCATCGCCATTTGTAAACCTGAACATTTCCAATTTTAATCTGGAATATGTTTGCATCAATATCTCAATTATAGTCGATCCCAACTATCAAAAGACGTTGGTAAACAAAAATGTAAATCTAGCTTTAAAGAAATATTTATCGCCGTGGATTTCCAATTGCCCTTCTGAAATAGAAATTGACAAACCGCTTGTTGATGCCAAAGTGAGCACATTTATTCAAACTATTGAAGGAGTTCTTACTGTTGAGAATGTTTCCTTTTCAAGCTATTACATCAATCCCGTTACAGGAGTGCAAACCGCTTTAAAAAGCGAAAAAAAAACTTTACTGCCATACGGACAGGCAACGCTTTTGGTTTCTGCTCCCAATCATAATATCTCAAATCTGACATGATGGATACCAATAATCAAATAACACAAACACAGCTTCCGCCGCATCAGGATTTTAATTTCCTGAAAGACGAAGCTATTGATTATATCCAAAATCATATTGGTACCGAATGGACCAACTTTAATCCGAGTGATCCTGGAATGACCATTCTAGATCAGGTTTGTTATGCGCTCACAGAATTAGGCTATTGCATAGATTTTTCTATTCCCGATATTTTGACCGATTCTACAGGGAAAATGGAAATAGAAAATCAGTTTTATCTTCCGTATAAAATCCTGACCACTTCGCCGTATACTCTTGATGATTACAAAAAGTATATTATCGATGGCATCGATGAGGTTTATAATGCTGTAATAACAACTTACAATGGCAATCTTCCGCCTTTTAGCAGAGTATATCAAGTATTTCTTTATATAAATTCGGATATTACCGATAGCATTCAGCGTGATACTATTTGTAAATCGGTATTTTATTACCTTAATCAAAGCCGAAATATTGGCGAACTTTTTAATATGCCAATTGCTCTGCAGCCGCAAAACTGCTTGATTGGCGGAAAAATTGAAATTGAAAAAGACGCAGACGAACAAGCCATTTTATTAGAACTGCAAGACAAAATTCGAGCATATATTTTTCCGAAAATAGCTCAAGTAAATTATGACGCTCTAAAAGAAGATGGATATAATGCTGCCGAAATATATGACGGCCCGTATCTTAAAAATGGCTGGATTTTAAACGAATCTTTATCGGATAAAAAAGATACTCTCAAAACTATTGATTTAATTCCTGTAATTGAGACTGTGGCTGGTATTATTTCAGTTTCAGGGCTTCAGCTTTATCAGAACAACAATCATGTTCAAGCGTTGCAATCAACTGTCAGTCAAATAATAGCGATAGACATTTTAGCTTCTTATAGAGAGAAAAAACTATTGCTAATCAGTAACGGAAAAGAAGTGCAAACTGATGCTTTAAGTCCGTTGCAAATTAATTTGTCCAAATATCAAGAAACCGCGATAAGTTTAAACAACAAGCCGGCTATAAAATTACCAAAAAGCAGTTTTAGAGACATAAACAGTTATTATTCTATCCAAAATACATTTCCGCAACAATATGGCATTGGCGATGATAAAATTGAAGATGATTCTGCTCCTATCCAAGTCGCACAATCACGTCAGCTAAAAGGTTATTTAACCTTATTTGATCAAGTTCTGGCCAATCAGTTTTCGCAATTGGCAAATGTTTCCAATCTATTTTCTTTTACCAATTCGGTATGTGGTTCGCCTTCAGATAAAGATGCTTTTTATGCGCTAAAAGACAAGTACGAGAAAAAACATTTAGAATATCCTGTTCCGTACAAAATGTTTTCTCCAAGCTATTTTTATCAGTCGCTGTACAATGTTCCTCACATCAAACCTTTATTAAAAAACAATAATGTCTTTGAATACACTTATGGCGACGAAACTAAAAAGGAATTAAAAGAAAAAAGCTGGCTAGAATATCAGCAAGATCCTTACAATGCTTACATCTTTGGAATGATGAAAATCATGGAAGAAGAAGATGTCAATTTCGAACGAAGAAATTCAATACTGGATCATCTGCTTGCGAGACATGGCGAATCTCCTAAAATTATTGATGCTGTAATTGATGGAACAATTTATACTGGAAATAAGAAAAAAGATCAGATCATTTTAAAGAGTTTATATCTTCAAAACCTTGATTTATTAACGTACAACAGAATTAAAGCCTGCAATTTTCTGACGGCTTCAAAAATAACTCTGACTCATAATCTCAATATTAAAAATGATCACTACGATCACATAAATGAAAACACCTCTGATTTTATTTTTAAATCAGAACAACTTAATAAAAAGGAAAAATTAAGCAAAACCGATTTCAGCAATTTTTCGGGTTTTGAGTTAAAACTGAATTTGCTTTTCGGGTTAAAAAATATATACAACAACTTTATTACGGCTCAATTTGACGCTTCACAAAATTCTATCGAAGACCAATTGAACGCCAATAAAACTATACAAAAAGTATACTGGTTTAAAGAAAAAAGAAAAGGAAGCATTTTTATTGAAACCTCGATTCTTTTAAGTCAGTTAAAATATAATGTTGAAATTATTAAACAAAGTGATAGTTCAAGTTATACAATTCAAAATATTGATTTTAAATCAATAACAAACATAAATTACATTTTAAACACTTCGAACCAAACTGATTTGGATGCTCAATTTCATAACGGTTATTTGGAGTTTGCTTCGGAGAAATATCTTTTGATTTCTGGCACTTCTCAAACTGTAACAACTCCAGATTATACAAAAAGTAAATTATCCGATTATGCATTTCGTATTACGGTTTCTTCTGGAAACGGACTCATTACAATCAATGACGAACTTTTTAAGAAAAATGCAATTTTAGCATTTCCTGATTTTATTCCTGAACTACAAACTCCTGAATTCAAAAAACGCTTAAAACTGTTTCTTTCAATATGCCTTCCAACAAACATAAAATGCGAATGCCTATTTGTGAGTGTTCAAGAACTAGAAACTATTATACCTAATTACAGTAATTGGCATGACAGTTTGCGTTTTAAAAACACTCAGGATTTACTCAATAAACAGGAAAATAACATAGAAACCACAAATCCTGAGATTTCTTCAGTGAATTTGATCAATAGTTTAACCTCAATTTTAGGAACGAAAAATGGAAGAAATAAATAGCCATATTGTATCGAGTCTAAAGTGGGACACAACTTTTGACCAAAAGAAAGAAAGCTACAGACTTCAGGAACGTTTGAGTGCCTGGAGTAAAATCTCATTGCCTAGAGAAGTTGCGACTATTTTTAATGAATTGTGTCCGCAGGAACAAAGCTGGCGAATTGAATCACTGGAACTTGATCTTGGTGCTTGCGATTATGGCGATCTCGAATTTGACTTAAGCCGAAAAATACGCAATTTATTGCGAGAGAAAATTGCCGAATTAATTCTGTATCAAAACAGCCAGAAGCAAAATGGAATCGCAGTTTATAATAAAGAAAAATCGATTCTGGAAAACCTTATGGTCTTTCTCTTAGAAGGTTATCTGCCATGGAATTACCAAAACAAAGAAGGTTCTGTAAACCAAATTATGGCAGAACTACTTCAGAATAATCTCGCTGAGGTTATTGCAATCATCAAGGAAACTGGAATGACGCATGAAGAAGTTAGAAAACGAATTGCTTGGCAGTTTGATGAAAAAAATATAACCAAAATAATTGCGGCGCTTGAACCTAATAATAGCAGTTCTATTATTGAGTTTAGCTCGATTATGGTGAACATTCAGGTCAAAGAAACTATTATCCAGACCAGCACAATAAGTTTCAAAAAGAATCTGTGGTTCTTTATTCTTAACTTTTTACTGTTAGAACGAGGCACTCTGTTTAATAAACTCGCTTTCATGAAAAGCAGTATTCTGCAAATGGCAAATCATTACAATATTGCTTACGCAGAACTTATTGTTTTGATCGAAAATACGATTGTAAAACTCTCTGATAAAACTTCTCAGAACAACAATTTTATTGCTTGCCTAAAAATACTAACTCAAGAATATGAAACACAAAAAAATGAAAATCATTTACCTGATTTTAATATAAATTATTGGAGTTTACTTGAACAATTACTTAAAGATAAAAATAGTAGAAAACTTAAGGCAGACAAAGACAATCTGAACGAGTTGATTGTCGCATTAAGTACTGAAAACAAAACAAAATTTAATGCACTCATTCAACCTATTTTTAAAGACAAAAACCTACTTGCTTCTTTGCTTCAGGATTTAAACGAAGCTTCTATAAAAGTACTTTTTTCAAGATTAGACACTACTCCATCGCTCCTTCAAATGGAATCTGTAATTTATTTGAATAAGCTGAGCCAGACTTTTAAACTCAAAACAAACAGTAAGGTTTTGTGGGAAATTGGAATGCTTTTTCTAATCAAAAATAAAAATGCTGACAATCGTACTTTTCTGCTTTTCTGTATTAAGGAATTAGGCAGAAAAAACAATCTGAGCCACGAGCATTTATTGGCTTTATTTACCAATGCTAAAGTTCCTGCGGCGGTAAAAAACAATAATTCGGCAACCATTTATACCAATCTCAATGCGATTTACTGCAAGGAAATAAATCGTAACAATTCTAATTATCCAGCCGTTCATTTTAAGAATCTCGTTGCAAAACTAGAACTGGAACTGCAAAAAAACAGCGCCAAAAGTGCCTTTTTCATCGATTTACAAAGATCATTGACGAGAACCATTTTACTGCATCCTAAAATGGCTTTTGAAGTAATGCTTTCATACGGAAATAAAGAAGTTTTAAAGAAAATACTTCCGCTTATTCTTAACCGAGAAATGCTGCAGTTATTGGTAAAAACTGCCAATTATAAAAAGACAAAATTGGTACAGACGATTCAGGTTGTTTATGAAATCCTGAATGAAAAGGACAAATATGATTTTCCTGAAGAATTAATGACGGATAATTTATTGTTTCTCGGAATGCAGGAAATACTGTTTCATCCAGAACATAACTCGTCTTTGTTTCTGGAAACCATTATTGTGCAGTTATCGAAAAAAGTAACCGATACAAGACGCAACGACTATTTTCAATTTATCGCAAAACTGATTCAGTCCAAACGAATCAAATCTTTTGGAGTGGCAATCAAAAAGACATTTTTAAACCAATTAAAAAATACAACTTCAATTGATACCGTTGCGCTTGCATTGTTAATTCAAAACACATCACAGCGAGATCAGCAGGAATTGGCGCAATTGCTAACTGTAAATTTTAATGATTCGGGATTTGTCATGTTGCGAAAACAAGACAGAAAAGAAAGTGAAAATCTATTGCCGTATTTCTTAACAAATGCCGTTGCTCTGAAAAAGAACTGGATTCAGAAAACATCTGCTGTCATTATTAATAGCGTAAAATCGGTTTCAAAAACTAAAATTACTTGGGAATTAAACGAACTTTTCTGGAACACGATTTTAAAATATTCGGCTTATAAAGGCAATGAAATCTTATTTGAAAAACTGCTTCAGAAAGAATTGAAATTGTATTTGAAAAAGACTGTTGCAAAGGAGAAAATACAGTCTGAAAACGAAGCAAAATCTTTTGAATCTGCAAACTCTGTCACAGAATTAGAACATTTTTTTGAAAACGAAATGATTTCTGATTATGTCGTTTCTAATACAATTTCAGAATCCATCAATTCAGATTTACTTTTTCAAATTCAACAATTATCAGAAAAAGAAAAATATAAATGGATTTCTGCCATAATTATCGAACGTCAGATTCCATCTGTTTTCAGCATTTCTAAAACTTTAGAAATCAAAGAGATTCTAAATATTATTATGATAAAAGAGCCTCAGATTTTCTTTAGAATCATGAAAAAAGAATTTATTCCAGAAGCCCAAATGGATTGGATTTGCCGTACTGTCAGCTTTCATAATTTGTGCAATGCCGCAAGCCAATTGGATAAAAACAGAGAATCGTATTTGAGAATTCTGGAAAAATTCAATCATGTTTTGGGATCTATAACTATCAAAGGTTTGGCTTCTAAAGAAATGCAGCATCTTTTGCTTCGAAAACTTTTAAAAGCTGTTGTCAATGACAATTGGAGACTCATTGCCATTGATAAAATCTGGAATGAATTGATCTGGGAAGTGGTGACTAAAAAAGGAATTTCTAAGAAGAACTTTTTAGCAGACATGGAAAAATATATCTACCAATTCCCGCCCGCTTTACAGCTTGGTTTCAAAGAAATTCTTCGAACGGAAAAACAAACTTCGCCAATCTTAAAACAAACCGAAATACTATCGAAAATGGAATCAATTAAAATTAAAGAAAAACCAAAAACTAACCTCAAACAAGGCGTAGCGGTTAGAAACGCAGGAATTGTGCTCTTGAACGATTATATCGCAATGCTATTTGACCGATTGAATCTGACCTCAGAAAATAAATTTATAAGCAACGAACATCAGGTTAGAGCTGTGCAGTATTTGCAATATGTAATTACGGGAATGCAGGAAACCGAAGAGATTTATCTGCCGTTGAATAAAGTTTTGTGCGGTCTGCCATTGACAGACACAGTACCCGATTTTGTAGAAATATCTGACCAGGAAAAACAATTAATTAATGGTTTAATACAAGCAGCAATTTCGCATTGGCCAGAAATTGGAGATTGCTCCATAGACGGTTTTCGAGGAAACTGGCTTGTTCGCGACGGAATTCTGGTAGAACTGGAAGACAAATGGGAACTCACAGTAGAGAAAAGGGCTTATGATATATTGATTAATAAATCTCCTTTTGCCTTTTCTATTATGAAATACCATTGGATGGATAAGCCTTTGCATGTCATTTGGCCTTATTAAAACAGCTTTTTAAGAATCATTCACGCTTATGTTAGTCAGCGCACATTTTTGTCATTTCGAGGAACGAGAAATCACACTAGTTGATCGATAAAGATTGTCGATTACGAAAACGGATTTTCTTGTGTGATTTCTCCCTTCGGTCGAAATGACAAAATCAGATTCCGATTGTGAATGATGAATTAAAAACAAAACCATTGAATACGATCTTGAAATATAAATTAATCAACTAAAAAAACTATTATGAACAGTTACAATGAAAATCTGCATTCTAGTGTATTGTCATCATTAGAAAGTCAGGAGATGACCAAAAAACAATTGAGTTCACAATTGAGCACTTCAATGTTTACTCTTTATTATGCCGAAGGGGCTGAAATTGTTGCGCAGGAAAAACTAGATGCAACAACCAAAATGTACAAAGAACAGCAACATATAAACAATGTAGTTGTTAAGAATAAGAACATGGCAGACAACTTATTATTATCTGCAAATCAGCAGAAAACGTATGTAACACAAGCCGTTACCAATATGGCGGTTTGTGCATCTAACATTCAGATTGCATCAAATTCTATTGTGCGTTTGGCAAGTGATATCGGAAGTATTTACAGCATTATTAATGCTGCAGATTATGGAACTCAAATTTATCAGCAGGCTCTTGAAGCTTACAATCTGATTAACAAGACGGCTTATATTGCTGAGCAGACTTCGCAATTTGCCATGGAAGCTACAGCTTCGATTTCTGAAGTTTCAACCTCAACAGTTGCTGACGGAGCTAAGTTAACGAATACTTCTGTCAACAATTTATTGCAGGTAACAACTTCTGACTTAACAGCCACTACTGCAATATTAACAACAGATAATGATACAAAAGCCAAAGCAAGTATTGCCACAAGAGCTGCAGAAGGTGCCATAAAATGTAGTGAAGTAGAATATGATGCTTCTAAAAAAGCATATAACTACAACAATGCATTATTTAACCAAAGCTTGGTTGTAGAAGTGCCAAAACAGTTTGATCCCACAGCAGGTACTTTTAACGTTTTTTTTGATGCTTACAGAAGTCCTTTTTCACCAGAAGACAGAGATCCTGCGACACAAAACAAAGGATTGGCAAATCCTGTTTTAAGTTATAATATTATTATGGTAAAAGATAGCAAGAAATCATTTTTTAGTGCTTCTAATGCCGAATTATTAGTAGGCAATCCAGCTCAATGCAAAAGTATTCCGGCTTCTCAGAATCCAGATGCCAAAGGAAAATATAAATCACCTATAGCCTACAAAGAACTTAGAGATTCTGACAATGATCCTCTAGTACTTGGCGAAAATTATGTTGCATTTCTTTTAATCATCTTTACAGAAAATTACAAAAAAGAAATCAATACGTTTGATGAATATCTGTCTGCTCCTTCCGAGACGTTTGCTTTAACTTACACTTTAAAAACCGCTAAGAACATTGCAAATTCTAGAGAGCACGCTTCTGAAGACCTGTCTAAAATCACTTTTGTCGTAGACAAAGAAGATGTTTTAAAATCGAATGAAATTGATTACAGATGTTTCTTCTTGCCTTATCCTGATGATATTGCAACAAATGAAGATTTGGAAACTCTAGAGTACAAAATTGAAACAATGGAGTTAGAAGAAGAAATTAAAGCTGTCGATGCAGAAATTAAATCTCTTAACGAAGAAATAGAAACCTTAAACAATTCTGCCAGTCAAGCTGACGGAGCTAAAAAAGATAAAGAAACGGATCAGGACAAACAAAAGAATCTTAGCTTGAAAAGTGCTTTGGCAGATGCTAAAGAAAAACTGCGCATTGCAAAAAGCCAATTAACAGATTTGAATGCTAAACTGAAAGATGTTAAAGAGAAATTTCCAAAACCAATTAAAAACAGCAATGCTTTCTACTTCAATTTAAATTTAGCAGAAAACATTCCGGCTGGCAATTTTACCAGTGCTAAACATCACAAAGCAACTTCTGGTCAAGAATTTATTGTACATATTGATACCACAACAACAGATAATTTTGGAAATCCGTTAATTGAGGATAAAAATTACATTCCTGTTGTGTTGTCTTATTATAAAGGCAGTGAAAATTCTAAAACGAAATACACCAACAGTCTTTCTGATTGGCAAAACACTACGCCGATACCTTATTCTACAAAAGAAAATTTGAAATCATCACCAACCATTTAACACCTCAACCATATGGAAACTATATTATCACCAAGTCCTAATTTGCAGAAATACGGAATTACAGAAAAGAAAAAAGCTGAACTAGATTTAATTAAAAATCAAGTAATTGATGCAACTGCAATTGTACAGCAGCAGCAAACCATTGTAAACTCGCTGAATGAAAAAGCAACGAGATATCAAGGCTATTTATTGGTTTCAGAAAGCAATCGTTCTCATGCTTTAAGCAATAAAAACTTAATAGATCAAGTTGTTCAAAATGCATACGATTTGGCACTTAATTCAGAAAATGCCTTTTCAAAAATGGCTACTGCAACTCAGGATTCAAAAAGAGTGAGCATTTGGATTAGCGATCTGATTAGCAAATTAATTTATTCTGTAGAAATAATTAATAAACTGTCTAATCTTGTTATTCGCAAAAAAGCGCTTAATCCGTTAATTTCTGATGATTTAATTACCAGAATCAACACTGCAGGCACAGACGCTAACAATGCCGTTGCTCTTACGCTTGTTGCGTTAAAATCTACTTTGGCGGCAGAAGCTTCTGTTCTTGAATCTGAAGAAGCAATCACTCTAGAGACTAAACAGGCTGCTAAATTGTATTTTACTTTAACAAACAGCAAATCTTTAGATGCAACTTTACCTGCACCGTCTCCTTCTGATTCTTCGATTAGAGGATTAATATACAATGCGTATAAAAATGCTCAGATTGCTTATGAAAAGGCGAATACTGCGAATGACGAAACTGGAAGACAATTGACTATTGCTACAAGTAATTTAAGCAAAGCTCAAATCAAACTTCAATCGCTTCAAGCTAGTTTAGCTGCGGCAACTGCTGCGGCTTATGCTTCTTAAAATAAATTAAAATGTCCACTGTTTCAATCCTGCATTCAGTGGACTTTAATCCTAATTTTTTAAGGTTATGGATCATACTAACAAGAATTTTTACAGACAGTTTTATCTAAAAACAGGAGGATTTCTCCCTACAAAACCGCTGAATAAAAGTCTTTTTCCTGGTGATTATTTCCAAATTAAAAATGGCGAAATCATTCTTTTAGGGAACATTTATCGCAATGGTATTATATCTCATCATGATGCTGAAATAAGCGAAGTAATTGCATTAAATGACGCCAATTGGAATTTTAGCGATGGCATTTCAAAGCCTTATTCTGGACGATCGCTTGCGCATGGTTCTATAGAAGGCGATTTTGAGTTTAGCAAGCAGATACTAGCCTTTGCCCATAAAGGAAGTTTCATTTTTAAAGCCGAAGAACCAGAATCTGTAAAGATTAATAATTGGAACGAAATCCAACAGCAGTTAATTATAAAACTAACGCAGACCTTATACTCTTTCAGAGAATTGTATGTAGTAACAGAAAGCGCTACAGCCAAAAATACTACTCTAGCTACAGCAGGCGAAGCTAATGCAGAATTGGAATTGGCGTGCGAAGCAGAAAATTTTGGTCTGACAGATATTTTTGGGCATTCTAAAACCAAAACCATCCAGTCAAAAGATATTGAATATTACCACAGGGAAACCAAAAGAAAACCCGCTTATTTTAAGGCTAAAAAATTAGTCGTTCAGGACGAAAAACTATCCTATTTCATTAGTGATTTTATTTCAAGAGAAAACAATGTAAGCGCTTGGACAGATTCTTTTTTTGATTCAAATTTTCATAATGATGTTGATTACAACACTCAGATGATTATGCAAAATGCACAAGGTTTTTATCTGGATATGCTGCAATGCAATGAGTTAAATCCTAATACGGCTTTGTTATACTTTAAATGGGCTGACGCTAATTTGGACGATGTAGAAAAACTATTCGGAGCTTATGGAAACTAATTCCAATATTATCGTTTTGTATAATGAAATGGACTGGCTGCAGAAGGTAATCGATCAGGTTATTTGCAGTTATCTTCTTCAAGAAGGTCACGAAAACCGATGGCAGGATATTCCATTTCCTGAAGCTGATGACGATACTGAAGACAGTGTTTATTACAAAAAAATAACCGAATGGAATCTAAATCTCTACGAGCGGCTTTGTCTTGCTTTGATTCTAGCGCCTCAGATTAAACCAGAAGTTCTTGATATTTTCTTTAGCAAAAATGCCATGTACGATCGCGGTTTTACTGAATTTGGCGGTGTTGTCAATAAAAATCACAGCGGTTTTCTTCCAACTGGTCAAACACTCTCTTTTTTGATAACAGCTGTTAATCCTGAACTGCGAATTGAATTGCTCCATATTCTGAACACATCTAATATTCTTGCCAAAGAACAGGTTTTGGTTTTGGAAAGTACCGAATCTAATGTTCCTATTCTGAATCAGGTTCTTTCGATTAACGAGCGTTGGCTAAACTTTTTCATAACGGGCATTTTGCCAAAGCTTGAGCATAGTGTTTCGTTTCCAGCTCAGCAAATTTCGACCAATTTAAATTGGGACGATTTGGTTCTCGAAGAACATGTTATGAATCAGGTCATGGAAATCAATGCTTGGCTGAATCATGGAGAAACCCTTATGAAAGAATGGGGTCTTGAAAATAAAATAAAACCCGGATATCGAACACTTTTTTATGGTCCACCAGGAACAGGAAAAACACTTACAGCAACTTTACTCGGAAAAAGCACAAACAGAGAAGTTTATCGAGTAGATCTTTCTATGATTGTTTCTAAGTATATTGGTGAAACCGAAAAAAATCTATCCAAAATATTTGATGTCGCACAACACAAAGATTGGATTTTATTTTTTGATGAAGCCGATGCTCTTTTCGGAAAGAGAACTAATGCTTCGTCTTCAAACGATCGCCACGCCAATCAGCAAACGGGATATTTATTGCAAAGAATTGAAGATTTCCCTGGTGTCGTTATTCTGGCATCTAACTTAAAAGAAAATATGGATGATGCTTTCTCTAGAAGGTTTCAATCGATGATTCATTTTACAATGCCAACCGCCGAAGAAAGAATGCTATTGTGGGAAAAAGCCTTTTCAGGAAAATGCCAGCTTGATCCCAACATTGATATTGAAAATATTGCCGAAAACTATGAATTGGCTGGCGGAGCAATTATCAACATTCTGAGATTTTGCGCTTTGGCTGCCATTCAAAAAAATGAAACTATAGTGAGTCAGCAGGATTTATTGGAAGGCATTAGGCGTGAATTTAAAAAAGAGAACAAAACTCTTATGGTTACTCAAATGAATTGACGCATTATGAAAAAGAACGAAAACATAAAAAAAGTTGCCGTTGCTGCGCCTCAATTGCATCGCCTTAAAATGACTCTTAAAATTGGGAACTGGAAAAAATACTTCGATTCCAATTATATAAACACCATAATCGCAATGGCTTTGAATGATTTTGACGACAAGATTTTCTTTTATATAAACGGATATCTTATTACGAGCCAAAATCTTTATTTGATCGTACAAACTACAGAAAAAAGTATAGATGAAATGGTGAGTAAAATTGAGGCTAAGATTATTCATTTATTAAAAACCAATCCACAAAAACTAAAAGAAAATCGTGGTGAAATTTCTTTTATTGCAGATGATGAAAGTCTTTTTTATGCCGCACGAAAACCTCTATTTAAAATATATCCTTTAGAAAATGATCATTTGATAAAACTCATTACAGGAAAAAAGGTAAAACTCCCCTATTTCGATCAAAACCTTGAAAATTTAAAAACTATGATTCATAATCATCCTTTTTGTTCGGCTATAAATTATCTAGGAGGAATTGGTCCTGTAAAAATCACACCTTTTAAAGATCAAAAAGACGAGGAAGAATAAGCAGTTATATAATTCAAAACAGAAGAAAATGACGCAACAACACAAAAAAATATCCGAAAACATATCCTCTATTGCTGCGGCGAATGCTACTCACTGTAATAACACGGCTCAATTAAAAGACAATCGGGAAT
The DNA here is from genome assembly GCF_003254545.1 of Flavobacterium tistrianum. GTDB lineage: Bacteria > Bacteroidota > Bacteroidia > Flavobacteriales > Flavobacteriaceae > Flavobacterium > Flavobacterium tistrianum. The sequence continues at coordinate 31,212 of NZ_QJRH01000064.1, read as the reverse complement.
ATTCTATCGTACAGAAAAAACTTCAAGAGAATACATTATCAGATAATTCGGTTACACAGTTAAATGGAAAAAAGAATCAAAAGAAAAGAAAAAGACAAGACTCAGAAAGTGACGACGATGGCAGCGGTGATTATGTTCCGCCGCAAGCTAAAAAACAAAAAAGATTTCATATACCAAATGACACAAGAGACCATGTTATTGAACAGACTGCCCATCAACGTACCAATGTAAATAGCAATTTTGATGCAATTTATACTTGTCCTGGCTGTAGACGCCCACTCGCCTTTACAAAAAAAGGAAGCAATAAGCTGGAGCTAACCAAATTTGCTTATACGAGTAAGGGAGGAAATAAACACGAGCAGCGTGCTTTAACATTAGATCACTATCCTACTTGGGCGCAACGTGAACGTGATTTAAAATCCAAAGGTGCAACTGATGCAGAAATAAAAGAAGATCACAATGATCCAGATCGTCTAAGGGCTTTTTGCAAAGTATGCAATGAAAGTCATAAATATGAGAAAAAGAAAAAAGTCGACTATGAAAGTGAAGATGACGAATCTGGATACCACACACCAGATGACGAACCTGAAAACAAAGATTTTTATAAAGATTTTCGTTACGATCCTGATCCAGGCACTGGTGGCGCAGGTATAACAGCTTAGAAAATGATACGACAATACAAAAAAATATTAGAAGATAAAACGCTTGAAACTGCTTCAAACAATAGCAGCAGTGCCAATGCTATACAGTTAAGAAATAATCGGGAATATTCTGTTGTACAGCAAAAACTTGCTAAAAATTCAACAGCAATCAACTCTTCATTTACTACTATTCAAAGAAAAACAAACAACACTGGTCTGCCCGATAATCTAAAATCAGGAATAGAAAATCTTTCCGGTTATTCTATGGATGACGTAAAAGTTCATTATAACTCAGACAAGCCTGCACAACTTAATGCTCATGCCTACGCTAAAGGATCAAATATTCATTTGGCCTCTGGGCAAGAAAAACATTTGCCTCACGAAGCATGGCATGTAGTACAACAAAAACAAGGACGAGTAAAACCTACTTTGCAAATGAAAGGCAAAGTAAATATAAATGATGATATTGGTTTGGAAAAGGAAGCTGATGTTATGGGGGCTAAAGCTTTGCAAACTAAAACAAAGGAGAATAGCTTAAGATCTCAAAATAAAAACTATTCTGTAGATCAAAAGTCTCCCCGTAACAATTCCAACAAACCCAATCAATTAAAATCTCTTATCATACAAAAAGCTAAAAAGTTAAAGAAAAAGGCTAAGCTAAATGCTAAGAAAGCTTCCCCCCCTAAGGTTGCTTTAAAAAAACAAACAATGACTGTAAGAAATAAAATAGACGATTATACCTCTGGATGGATAAATAGTATATCTCTGCCGACTGGTGTTGAAAAAGGACCAAGAGCGGAAGCGCAAAAGGTAAAGAAATTTCTTGGAGGGAGCTGGGTTGGAGGACACATGGTTAATGATCAATTGGGGGGCTCTGGAAATTTCAAAAATATTGTTCCCATTACTTCTTCAATGAATGGTCGACATAAAACCATTGAGAATAGAGCAAACAATCTACTAAGTGCGAATAATGGCACTCAAATTAAATACAAAATGAAAATTCTTAAAAGAGTAACTGTAAAAAAACAATTAAAAACAGTTAAAAATCTTCCAACAGAATTTAAACAAACCCTTCATGTTCAACCTATAGGTTCTCCTCAGTATACAATAGAAGGAGCTAAACTGAAAGAAACTAATCTATGAAATTATAATACAACCTTTAAACTCCATAACTAAACCTAGCAGAGTACTAATTAACCAAATTTAAAGAAAATATGAATACTTACATTAACAAAACATCTGATAATAGAAGCCAATCTGTAGCAAATGCTGTAGCACAGAAAAAAAATAATGGCAAGAATTCCGCAATTGTGGATAACCGTCCAAAATCTGTTTTGCAAAGAAAAATAGGAAATGGAATATCTAATAATAATGTGATACAACTAGCAGACCATCCTAAAAAAGCTTCAGGTACAGGGATGGATAGAAAAGACCCAGGTCATGGACAAGTAAAAAGTAAACAGCATGCAGCCGCTCGAGCAAGACTAGACGGAAAAAGAGAAGCAAAAAGGGCTGAACTAAGAAAGCATTTACAACAAAAAAGAGCAGCAGCGGCAGCGGCCGCAAAAACTAGCTAATAAGAAATTTGATATTTTTTTAAGTGTTAACACTAGTTTTTCTTAGACTCCTAAGTAGTAAGCAACTTCATTTTCAAAAAAAACTAGAATAAACCTAAAAAAAAATGAAAACTTATACATACAAAACACAATAAAACAAAAAGCCAATTCACAGATTTAATAATGGGTTCCCAATATTCTAATAAAATATGATATGGAAAATAGTTATGAAAAAGCCAAAACGTCATTTGTTGCGAGCAGTCTGAATGAAAAACCCATTCAGAATAAAGCAATGGCTTTACAGGACAATCGCCCTGCCTCTATCTTACAAAGAAAAGCAAATAACACTGGCCTACCCGACAATTTGAAATCTGGAATAGAAAATCTTTCTGGTCATTCTATGGATGACGTAAAAGTTCATTATAACTCTGATAAACCTGCACAACTCAATGCGCATGCTTATGCACAAGGTTCGGATATTCACATAGCATCAGGACAGGAAAAACATCTACCTCACGAAGCTTGGCACGTTGTACAACAAAAACAAGGCAGAGTAAAACCTACTTTGCAAATGAAGGGAAAAGTGAATGTGAATGATGATAAAGGTTTGGAGAATGAAGCAGATATTATGGGGCAAAAAGCTTTGCTAACACAAAATTCTCATAATGTTATTCAACAAATGAACTCGCAAAATAATAATTCATTAACTGGAACATCTAACACAAATAAAATTATTCAACGCAAAATTGGTCCTGATGGAGACGGAAAGCTTGTAACTGCTCCCGCATTTAAAATATATATGGCAAAAAAAAACGAAGATGGAACTTATGATATGTATGACGAAAGCGGAAGATTTTTTAAACAAGCTAGAATATCAGCTGATGATGAAAGATACAATATTTATAATCCTGAAGAAGTTGAAGATTCTGAAGACAACGAAAAATCTTTTAGTTCAGATGAATATTCTAGTTCAGGTGAATCTTCTAGCTCTAACTCATCCACTAATTCTGACTCATCTTCCAGTTCTGATAATGATTCCTCAGGTTCAGACGATGATTCTTCTGTTTTTGATGATGAACAAAATGACGATCATAATATAGTTATGCATGATCTTGATAGTGATGAACATAAAAGATTAATAAGAATCTTAAAACAAGGAATATTTAATGCCATTGGCGAAGGCTTAAACCCACGTTATATCAGAAGTGATAAAAATAAACTGATTCAGCTCATTGGTGACAAATTTGGTTCTAAAGAAAATAAACTCGGTCTTCTACCCGATCTTTTTAAAGGAATTAATGCGGAAATTCTGGATGAAGTAATTTCAGAAATCGTCAAAGAAATTTCCGTAGGCATGCAGGAAGAAGACAGCGGACCCAAAAAAATAAAAAGTATTGATGAATACATTACCATTCAAAGAGAAATATCAGGATCAATCAAAGAGCTTTTTCAAAGTCCCACAGGAAATATCGAATTAATACACGATGGAAATTATCCTCCCCTTATCATTCATTTTCCAATATTAAGAAAATTTATAATTGACCATCAGGAAAGACAGAGCTTAAAAGGAAAAAAAATTAGAGCAGGTCAGGCTAAAGGAATGACAAAACTTCTTTCAGCCAGATTAATGAGCCTATACAATCAAAACAGAGGCGGAAATTTACCGCGTCTAGTTGAAAAAAGCAGCTTTGGATTTCAAATCGCAACCTTGGCAGATCTCGGACCTAATTTAAGCATCAGACTCAGCCCTGGAATTAATAAAAACATCTCAATAATTATTGCAAAAGCATTGAGTATAATAGATAGCGAATTACAACAATTGATTCAAGACGAATCTGAATTTGAATTTAAAGATAAAGTAGCTAAAACGGACCAGCTTTATAAATATTGGAAGACTGGAAAAAAAACAAAAGAAGTTAGCCCATCTACTTTGATGAAAAGTTATAATAAAAAGAAAACACTTCTTAAACATCTTGTTTTTACCCAGATAGAAACTGGATCAAAAGGTTTAAGCATGATTGGACAGGTTCTAGAACGCAATCATGATAACATAATGTTCTTTGCCGAGCAAGATGCTACCTTGGGGCAAATGGCAAGGAAAATTTTTAAACAGAGTAAAAAATTAAAACTTCATGCAAACATCAATACCAACATTCATGGTAAAATTACAGGCATATCTAGTCCAAATTTAGACCCTGACTATGACAAGCGTGTACAAGAAAGAGATGAAATTGGTGATGAGCTACTAGAAGAAAGAATTGCAATTTTTCAGCACATACTGAGCACTCTAAAAGACGACGTTGATTTTGATGATGATCCCGTTAGTAGTAGTGATTATGAAGATGAGATAGCAGACAATCAAAAGCCAATAAATATAAAAACCGGCAAAGTTGTAGTTCCTTCTGGAATGGCAGCATTATCACAATTATTAACTGAAGACGATCGTGTTTCTCTAAAAGCAGAAAGAACAAAACTAAAAAGGCAGCATAAAAATAAGAAAGCAAACAGAAAATCTTTATCTGATCAGGATTTGGAAAAAATAGCGGCCAAAATAAAAGAACTTGAGGAAGAAATTGCTCAAAGAGGTAAACCAAATAAATCTGTAATGAAAGCAATGATTCCTGGAGACAGTTCGGTTTATTATGAAGATCACGATGTAATAGATATAATGCATGGTTCTGGAATTAAAGGCTATAAACCAAAAGACATTATAATGTTGGACATTAATCCAAATATTACGCAGTCTTCTACAATCAAAATTAGTTTCAATAGCGAACTGGCTAAATTAACTAAGAGCAAAAAAAGCGTATGGGTAGTCGATTTAACATCCTCTACCTCCAAAGAGCAGGAACAAGTATATCTTAAATGGAAAAGTACCAAAGCTTCAACTTTATTAGTTACTAGAGTATCAGGAATAAAACAACAGGAAGGCGGACAAAACATGAATCCGCATGGTTTGATACATTGGGCGCATAAAACTGATCAAAAAGATGGCCATGAAGTAGTTCAAGGATTTTTTGCTGATCTTCAGAAAAAATTTCCAAGAAGTAGTATTTCTAATGAAATAAGGAGATTTTTCAAAAAAGAAATGAAATCTTACTCTTGGCAAAGATTAGATATTAAAAAAGGAAAAACAGCCTCTACAATATCAGATTCTTCAGATAGCGATGATGATGGCTATTCTTCTGGAGATGAAAGAAAAGATTCTAAAAAAAGAAAAAATAGAGATATTAAAAAAGACTCTAAAGAAAAAAGAACGGGATCTGAAAAAAGAGACAATAGACCTGAAGGTCGACAAGATGAAATGGAGACACCAGATCTGTGGTATTATGACCCTATTGGCGATGTTGCTATAAATCCTGAAGCAATTCCGTTATTCAAAGAAGCCTATTCTCAAGATGTGGCTACAAGCAGTGCCTATTTAACCGAAGGGGAAGGACACACCTTAGCCACTCAACTCGGAATTGGTCTTACCATACTAGAAGGTCAAGTTGATCCTGAAGAATATCACATTATTCAAAATTCTGGAAGTGGTGATTGTTTAATTCACACATTAGATACTGCCCGTTCTATTTTAAGTGGTCAACTGAGTCAAGATATAGACCATCATGATTCTACCAGAACGAAAGTGCTAAGGGGACTTATTGCTCAAAATATAGATGATACGTCTCTCGAAACTCTGATCTCTGCAGCAGTTTTTGGAAACGAGCCTGGACTTGGGCCAAGAATGCGTAGCTTAATCAATATAGCCCGACGAACAGAAAAAAAATTTCCACCAAAAAAAGTAAAAGCAAAAAAAAGTAGTGCTAGCAGTAGCGCTCAGGGCAACATTGCACCCGTTGTCCAGCTGCCTCAATTAGGCACTGTAGCCCCAAGCACCGAAATATTTGCGAATCATGTAGGCATACATTGGCAATTAGTAGTCAAAAAAAAGATAACACCCGAAATGAAAAACAATTTAAAAATAGCCATACAAAAAGAGCTTGGAAATAGTCATGTTATTGATGAACATCTTTTTAATTATTCATTAAAAAAATCAAGTTCGCTTAGTGACGCACTGTTTTTATATACTGATATATTAGAATCAATGCAATAATGAATGAATTCAAATTTTAACTTTTAAATAAATGACATAATTAATAACTAAAAAACAACCATTATGAATGCAAATTTCAACGGAATGTGTTATGCACCATATCCTCAGGGATATAATCCATCAATCGCAAATCATACTTATATCTTCTTTGGAAGTGATGTTGCTTACGATTGTATGACTCCCGCTTGGGGAAAAGAATATACTTCTTTAAGTGGAAGTCATTGTGATCTTAACGGTCCTAATAAAGCTCGTAATGATATTCAGACATTGGCTGATATGGGCGTTACACTTATCAGATTGTACGATTGGGAACCAAGAAACAATCATTTAAACTTTTTAGATTACTGCAATTCATTTAATATAAAAGTATTGGTATCGGTTTCTAATTACTTTGTTAAACCCGATGAAGGTTTAAATGCTAGAGATGAACAAATTCCGAAGTTAATAAATTCCTTTTCTAATGCACAAAAAACAGATTACCATAGTGCAATTGCTGGAATTGTTATTGGAAACGAACCTAGAATTAGCGGTTTTAGCGCTCAAAACTGCATCGATTTCACAACATCTTGGGCAAACATTGAAGCATCACAATATCCAAACTATAGAGAATTAATGATTGGACATCCTGTTGATTTTGCTACTTATGGCGGAAAATATCCTTGTTTTGGCTTTTGGGACCCATTATTTGATGCTTTGAATAAAGTGACGGCTAAAAACTTAAACAAACGCCTATTTCTTGCTCCACAAACTTATAACGATCGTATCTATCTATTTGAAAATGCAGAAGGATCTGGCAAAGGTTATGTTGATATAGCATACGAAAAATATCAAAAACCTATTTTGTTTACAGAAATTGGCCATGATAGGACAAAGCCAAATTACCAGCAAGTAGCAGATGGACAATTGGCAGGAAGTATAGAATATGGCGCTAAAAAACCGAACATTCTATTAGGCATATGCTTTTTTCAGTTTGCCGATAAAGTTTGGATTCCTGGAACTTCTGACGGTTCCCATGGTACACGCAACCAAGGCGGAGATATAATGTGTACCATTAATTTTGATAATGGAGATTTTACGCATTGGGACAAAGATTGCAAAAATGTTCCTTTGACGGTAAACGCTTTAATACCAAACCCATTAAATGATGTTGTCCTAAAATATTACAAAAAAGGCTAAAAGATGTCATTTTTTTTAAACTAATTTAAAAGAGTTAATATACTTGAAATATATTAACTCTTTTTGCTTTTAGATTTTACTATTCAACGACACTAACAAAATATTGATTTATCTGCATACAGTTTGTACTTTTGCCGTTATGAATGATAATTTTATAAATGAATACTTCGGTATAGGAATACAAAATGGTAAAACACCAGAAAACTTAGGGGTTTTATGGAGATCGGCACAAAACTTAGGTGCAACTTTTATATTTACCATTGGAAACCGATATGCCAAACAAGCTTGTGATACTCACGATGCAGTAAAAGCAATTCCTTATTTTCATTACGATACTTTCGAAGCTTTTTTCGAAAATTTACCAAAAGGTGCAAGATTAGTTGGCGTCGAATTATCTGAAAAAGCTGCTGATCTGGAAACCTTCGAACATCCTAGACGCTGCGTTTATATATTGGGCGCAGAAGATCATGGCTTATCTAAAAAAGTAATGGAAAAATGCCATCATTTAGTAAAGTTTAAATCAGAAAAAAGCTTGAATGTAGCCGTAGCGGGAACTATTGTTATGTACGATAGAAATTTGGCCAAACCACGTTCTTAAAAAGTTAAGCAAAAGTCAAAGAATAATTATTTCTTCTTTAAACTGGTTACAAGTTGTTACCAAAGCAATAATCAATTAAACAAACTCCAGAACTTCTTTCTATACTTCCCTCCCATCTGTAAAACGCCTTATTCTCATTTTTTTAATATTTTTTTTACAGAAAATATTTTTTATTGGTAAAAAAACCATGAAAATACATTTTCAGGACTTTATTGCACCCAAAAATGTATTTTATTTCTCCTTCCAAAAATCATTATTAGTCAATTTTGCACACGAAACTACTGAAGACCTCCACAAGAAATTATGTCTTCAGGAATTTCCAAAACTAACTATTCAATTAACCAAATTACCAACCAAAATGACAAATTTTATCAGGATTAAAATGGGTCCTAATGGGGTATCTGGATTTAGTTTGAAAACAAAATTGATGTTATGCTGCGTTTTGTTTTCTTTATCTCAAGTCCACGGATATGCTCTTAGTTCAAAAGGTGCGGCGAAATCGCAAAATGTACAACAACAAAAAACCATCACTGGACAAGTCAATGATGAAACTGGTATGCCTCTACCAGGTGTTACTATTGTAGAAAAAGGAAGTAAAAATGCTGCCTTAACAGATTTTGACGGAAAATTTTCTTTAAAAGTAGAAAATGAAAATGCTGTATTAGTATTCTCTTTCATAGGTTATACCAATACTGAAGTTTCCATAAAAGGAAAAACTATTGTAAATGTAAAAATGCAGAGAGCAACAGCTTCATTAGAAGAAGTTGTAGTTGTAGGATACGGCAAAATGAAGAAAAAAGATTTAACAGGAGCTGTTGTTCAGGTTTCTCCTGATAGATTAGTTAACCAAAATCCGCAAACTGTTCAGGATATCTTAAGAGGTACTCCTGGTGTACGAGTAGGTTACGATCCTTCTGCAAAAGGAGGCGGAAAGATACAAATTCGAGGACAAACTTCTGTCTATACCGCCAGTACGAATAAGGACGATAAAAGTGGGCCTCATAATGAACCGCTTATTATTCTAGACGGAATGCAGTTTTATGGTGAACTGTCAGAAATCAATCCTGACGATATTGCCCAGCTTGATATCCTAAAAGATGCTTCAGCATCATCTGTTTACGGATCGAGAGCCGCAGCTGGGGTAATTCTTATCTCAACTAAAAAAGGTAAAACTGGTAAACCTATGATCAATTTTACGACCAACACAACCATCAGTAATAAAAGTGCTTATCGTAAAGTGTATTCTCCTGAGGGTTACTTAAAATACCGTGAAGATTGGGAAACTGCTCAAACGTATGGTGTCAACACCGCAACAGGACAGTACGAAGCGTTTATAGCCGGAACAGTGGCTAATGGAAAACCTGGCTATTTTTCAAATCCAAATGATTTATCTAAATGGGGTATTACAGAAGCACAATGGTTAGCCTATCAGCCTGCTTCTCAAACAAATGGAAAAAGCAGTAAAGAAGTTTGGGGAAATCGCTTAGGACTAAATTTTGATCCTTCGCTAATGGCAAATTTCTTAGCCAACAAAACACATGATTGGAGTGACAGCTCTTTTAGAACAGGCATAAATCACGATAATAATTTGAGTATTTCTGGAGCTGCAGAAAGAGTAAACTACTATGTTTCTTTTGGTTATTTAAATTCTGAGGGAGCAATTGTTGGAAATGATTATAAGTCGGCTCGCTCTAACATGAAAGTTGACGCCAAAGTTACAGATTGGCTTGATCTTGGAGTAAATGTTAATTTCCAAGATCGATCAGATGGAGATGTTACGCCTTCTTTAGGTACAAATGCTGGAGACAATAACATGATGAGAACGAGTCCGTTTGGAACCTTCATTGATGCAAATGGCAATTATGAGAGACAGCCTATGGGTAAAAATGTTTCCGGACAAAATTATAACTACTATTACGAGCGTCAATTTATTGATAAAGAGACGGGATATACTACATTGAATACTATTTTCAATGCCAAAGTAAGTCTGCCATTAGGTATCACCTATGCATTCAATATTGCTCCCCGTTATCAATTTTTTCATGATCGCTATTTTAGATCAACACAGAATCCAAACTGGCCAGCAGCCACTACAGGGGTAAATAGAAATAATTCAACAAGATTTGATTATAACTTGAATAATACCATCACGTGGGATTACACAATTGCTCAAAAGCATCACTTTATTGCCACTTTTGTTCAAGAAGCAGAAGAACGTCGTTTCTGGTCTGACGGAATGGACGCTTATAATATTCAGCCATCAGACGCTTTAGGTTTTCACCTTGTTAATACGGCAACAATGGCAAATAGTGCATTGAGATCAAATGACACACATGAAACTGCAGATGCATTGATGGCTAGGCTTTTCTATTCGTTTGATAATCGCTATATGCTTACGGCAACTGTACGTCGAGATGGATATTCAGCATTTGGAGCTTCAAATCCGTACGCAGTTTTCCCTTCTTTTGGAGTTGCATGGAATTTTAAAAATGAGAAATGGTTTAACTGGGAGCCTATGAGCACAGGTAAATTGCGTTTGTCTTGGGGGCAAAATGGAAACAGAACGCTTGTAGATCCGTACGTTTCTTTAGCAAACTTGGTAAATACAGGAACAATGGGGTATCTAGATGGTTCAGGTAAAGCGCTTGAAATAAAATATCTTGCGCTTGACCGTATGGCAAATCCAAATTTGGAATGGGAAAAAACAACGTCAACAAACATTGGTCTTGATTTAGGTTTCTTACAGGATCGCATCACTGCTACATTAGATTTCTACAGATCATCTACTCACGATATGATCATGAGTCAATCTTTGCCTGGTTTTACTGGTTTTTCGACAATTGCTACTAATCTTGGAGAAATTCAAAATCAAGGTGTCGAATTGAGCCTAAATACTCTAAATATGAAAAAGCCAAATTTTGAATGGCGTACTTCATTTGGTATCTCTTATAACGAGAACAAAATTGTGTCATTGTATGGCAACATGGTTGATATTAAAGATGCTAATGGTAATGTTATTGGGAAAAAAGAAGGTGACGATTCTGCTAATGGATGGTTTATAGGAAGACCAATTACACAAATCTGGGATTACAAAGTAACTGGAATCTGGCAGAAAGATGAATGGAAAGAAGCTCAGAAATATGGACAACGTCCAGGAGATCCAAAAGTGGCTAACAGCTATACGGCAGATGATGTAGATGCTGTAGATGCTGATGGAAAACCTTATAAAAAAGCAGTTTATAATGAAAAAGACAAACAGTTTTTAGGTAATTCAAATCCGCCAGTACAATGGATGTTGCGTAATGACTTTAAGATTTACAGAAATTGGGATTTAGGCATTAGCATGTATGCTAATATGGGAGGCAAATCGCTTAATTCAAATTATATGAATACATTCAATGATGCCAGTTTATACAAGTTTAACTTCAATCCATACGTAAATCCATATTGGACATTGGATAATCCAACTAACGATTGGGCTCGTCTTGATGCTAAAGGGCCTGCGGGAACTCCTGTTGCTCCGGGAAGATTGTATGACCGTACTTTTATTCGTCTAGACAATATTTCTGTAGCCTATACGCTTCCAAGAGATCTTATGGATAAAGTGCGCATTAAAAACATAAAAATTTATGCTTCAGTTCAAAACGTAGCAACATGGGCTGCTTCTAAAGAATGGAAATATTTTGGAGATCCAGAAACAGGCGGGCTGGCTACGAGACAGTTTAATTTAGGTTTTAATTTCCAACTTTAAAATTACACAACAATGAAAAAATATATAAAAAATAGCATTTCAAGACTAATACCTTTTGTAGCATTGGCAGTGCTTTCTGTTTCTTGTTCAAAAGATTTTCTCGAAGCAGACCCGCTTTCGTTCTACGAACCAGAAACTACATTTTCTACAGAAGCTGGATTGCAGGCAACTTTAGCACTTTGTGATAAACAGCTTCGTAATAACTATATTCACTTTGGCTATTCTGGTGTTAGCGTGCCAATTGGTACTGAGTATCTTTTCTCTGATATGGCACAATATGGAAAAACAGACACGGGTAGCAATATTGCCGATTACGCCAATACCATTGTTCCTACTGGAGATTTTAGAAGAGATGCTGGTGGAGAACATATTTATCTTGGGTTTATGTGGACAGAAGCCTACACAGGTATTAAAAACGCGAATACTGTATTGACTTATATTGACAAAGTAACAACTTTATCAGAAGAGGTTAAACGCAAATATATTGGTCAAGCCTATTTTCACAGAGCATATCGTTATCTTAATCTAGTATATCAATTTGGAGACATACCATTGATTACTAAAATTCTGGAAGTTCCAAAACAAAGTTATTATTCTACTAAAAAAGAAGCCATCATAGAAATGATTACGGCAGATATGGAAAAAGCTGTAGAATGGGTTCCAGAACAGGCAAAAATTGGATATGTTGGAATGGTGAGCAAAGGTGCTTGTCGTCAGTTACTAATTAAGTGCTATTTGGCATCTGGTAAATTTGCTGAAGCTGAAGCGCAAGCTAATATTTTGATTAATCAATCTGGCTACTCTTTGGTACAAGGAAATTTAGGAATTTTTGATCCAGGAGGAAATCCTACAGCATGGCCAATTACAAGAAATGTAATCTGGGATTTGCATAGACCTGAAAACAAAGTGATTGCTGCTAATACTGAAGCTATTTTAGTAGCACCAAATGGAGGAGCACAATCATTTTTAGCATTTTCATCTATGAGAATTTTTGGTCCAAACTGGAATGATGCCAATCTAATTACTCCTGACGGAAAAACAGCGGCGCCTCGTTTCCCATTGACTGATAAAACAAATTATAATGCAAAATATGATTATCAAAGAGCAATTGGACGTGGAATTGGTACAATCAGCGGTTCTTATTATTCACAACATCCTATGTGGGTTGTAAATGGCGTTGAGGACAAAGTAGACCTTAGACATAACAGTACAGTTGGCAACTGGGTAAACATGGAAGATTTGAAATATGCTCCTGGTGCAGGCGGAAGTGCTACATGGGCAGGTCAAAATTTCAGAATGAAAGATGCTGCAGGCAAACTATTAGCTCAAGATTCTATTCGCGATTGGTTTGATTTTCCGCATTATAAAATCTTTTATCATGACGTTGTGGCTGAAGCAAATCCAGCAGCAAATGACTTTCAAGGAGCTACTGCAGGAGCAAGTGCACACATGTATATCTATCGTTTAGCAGAAACTTATCTATTGCGTGCTGAAGCACGTTTCTATCAAGGCAATGTTTCTGGAGCCGCTCAAGATGTAAATGTGGTTAGAGCTAGAGCTAAAGCCTCAAGAATGTATACTACAGTAACTATTGGTGATATTTGTGCAGAAAGAGGAAGAGAACTTTATATGGAAGAATGGAGAAATGTAGAGTTGAAACGTATCTCTCACTGTCTGGCTCTAAGCGGAAAAGCAGATGAATGGGGAAACACTTACAGCAAAGACACTTGGGATAAACAATCAGGAAAAGATGCAACTGGCGGAAGCTACTGGTGGCAACGTATTGTTCACTACACACTGTACAACAAATATCCGGCAGGAATTTCTCTAAAACCAGGTGTGAAGTTTTATTCTATGGACAAACGCAATAACTATTGGCCAATTCCATACAGACTTGCTATAGAGCCTAATATTAAAGGCCAGTTAAGCCAGAATTTTGGATATGATGGATATGATGCAGGTGTAAAAGTTTGGGACAAATGGCAGGATGCTGTTGAAGACGAAAGCAAAATCTAATCTTCATTCTATCGGTTTAATACTGAAAAGAAAAAGCGAATAGTTTCTTTTATAAGAAAGTAACTTTAAAGCGCTTAATAAAAAAGGCCAAAAAATGCTATTAATAAACATTTTTTGGCCTTTTCTTTTAGTTAAATGTTTTATATGTGATTATCATTTGCTAAAATCGTAGCTTAACGTAGCGCCAAGCCCAAACTGAAATGTTGATGCATAATCGGTTACTGCTACTGGACCCCAATAGTAATCCCAGTAATAGTCATATCCGACAGCTGCTGACATAGACTGCAGATAAGCATGAAGATTAATCGATATTGGCGAATCGGTTTTTACTTTCACACCGCCCTTAATCTCCCATGCAAAGTAAGTTCCATTGCCACTTCTAGGCGTCTCAAGAATTGACACCCCTAGACCTGCGCCAAGAAATGGAAGCGCTTTCTGAGAGCTTGAACCAAAATAATAAGTGTAATCTGCTAAAATGTAATTAATGGCGCCTTTATCATCTCCAGCATTAAGCTGAGTCCCTGCAGGAATAGGGTTTCCATTATTAGGTAAAAGAACTTTTGTATACAAAGGCATATGTGTATCCAGTCTGTTATACTTTAATTCTACCGAAGCATTGTCCATTATAAAATATTCGAAACCTATTCCATACTCAAAACCATCTTCTACCTTTGCATAAGAGGAATCGAAATCTACTCTGTCGGAAAAAGTATACCCTCCGTACAGATTAAGCAAAAATGACTGGCTGCTTTGTGCTGATATCACCAGTGAAAAGAAAAAAAAGACAATTAATAAATGATACTTTTTCATAATTTTTAATTTTAGTTTGTAATAAAGGGATTTATTATTCTCAAGCCTCGTCAGCTTAATCAAAAATTAATTAGAGTTTGCATTAGTGGCTTATTTCTCACCAAAGTTATCCTACATAATTGATTTTCAGCTAAAATACTAAGCCAATTATGTTTCAAATTATAAAATGAAACCACATTATATAATTTTTCTTAAAAAACATATATGTTATTTCAAAATAAAAATCCCTTCAAACATAAATTTGTTGGTTTACAACTAACTCTCCCCTTTTAAATAAATGAATCTTTATAAGCAACTTCTTCCTTACTGGCCAAAATAAAGAATAGAAAAAATCTCAAGCTTATTGATATGAAGCTTGCATAAGAAAGATTATAAATAAAAAAACAGCCCAAAGGCTGTTTTATTTTTTTCACGATCTTATTATAAATCTCTGATTTCCCAAAAATGTTAGGTGGAGCAATTACCCTCGCAAATCTGATAGATCACCTTATTTTTTCAAAATAAATTTCTGAGCTTTAAATGAATTGCGATCTGTTTTTTTAATTAAATAAACCCCATCTGTAAGATTTTCCAAGTGAATTGTATTTAGAATATCTGCATCTAGATTTACTGATTTTATAATTTTTCCAGCTGCGTCTATTATGGTGTAATTTCCATTGTATTTAGTAATGATATTTAAAATTCCCTTGCTTGGAACAGGGTACATTTTAAAGTCGGATACTTTAAAATCGTCAAGTCCCAAAGTGCTTACAGTAATACAGTCAGAAACAATTGTACAGCCTGCAACGGTAATCTCAACTTTATAGTCTCCAACTGCAGATGGTGTAAATGATTGATTTGTTTCATTCGCCATTATTGTGTTAGGACATTTATACCATTGATAAATGGCTCCAGAATGATCCGATGTTAAAATTCCAGAATTTAATGTTATTGTTTTTAGAATTGCAGAAGAATTGTTAATAGTTAATGCTAAAGTTTTAGTGTCACATCCTGAAGAATAAGTGTAATTCCCTGAAGCTGTATAAGTAATGCCATTTACTGGCCACTTATAGCTATCACAAGCAGTTTCAGTTTGTGTCGAACTTGTAGAATTAGTGATCGTTAATGCTAAAGTTTTAGTGTCACATCCTGAAGAATAAGTGTAATTCCCTGAAGCTGTATAAGTAATGCCATTTACTGGCCACTTATAGCTATCACAAGCAGTTTCAGTTTGTGTTGAACTTGTAGAATTAGTGATCGTTAATGCTAAAGTTTTAGTGTCACATCCTGAAGAATAAGCATAAGTTCCTGAACTGGTATATTTGGTGCCATTTACAGGCCAAGTATAACTGTCGCAAGCAGTTTCAGTCTGTGTAGAGCTTGTAGAATTAGTGATCGTTAACACCAAAGTCTTCGTATCGCATCCCGAAGAATAAGTATAAACTCCAGAAGCGGTATACTTAGTGCCATTTACTGGCCAAGTATAACTGTCACAAGCGGTTTCAGTTTGTGTGGAACTTGTAGAATTAGTTATCGTTAATGCTAAAGTTTTAGTGTCACATCCTATTTTATGAGTATAAGTTCCTGATGTTGTATAAGTTGTACCATTTACAGGCCATTTATAAGAATCACATCTGGAAATAGTTTCAGTTGGAGAGGAAGTTGAAGGAGTGATTGTTAAATTTAGAGTTTTAGTATCACATCCAACAACTGCACTATATGTTCCCGAAGATGTATAAACTGTTCCATTTGCACTCCATGTGTAAGAATCACATGCAGTTATTGTTTCAGGTGCAGAAGCTGTAGATGGAGTAATAGTTAAATTTAGAGTTTTAGTATCACATCCAATAATAGTTGTGTATGTTCCAGAAGCTGTATAGGTTGTTTGATTTGCATTCCAAGTATAAGAATCACAAGCATTTACTGTTACTGGCGCTGACGCTGTTGAGGGAGTTCCTGTTACAGTCTTTACCAGAACTCTGTCGCTTGCACAATAAGCTGTTTCACAAGCAACACAATAAGTAGTATTATTTTCTGTAGGGGTCGCAGAAACTGAATTTCCTGTTGCAAAACTTGTTCCTCCAGCCATGGCTGTATACCATGTAGCAGTTGTACCAAGCGGACAAGAAGCGTTTAAAGTAACAGATGTGCTTCCTAAACAAGGAATATTTTGCGTATCTGCAGTAACTGTTGCGCTTCCTGGTTTAATTGATGTTGTGGTAATATTAGAATTTACAGTTGTAAAATTAGTACCGCTAACAGTTGCCTGATTTGTAACTGAACAGGTATTTTGAGGTAACGTACCCGCAGCATTAATTGTCGCACTAAAAGTAATCACAGTGCTTTTTCCGGCTGCTAAAGTAAATGGTCCGGCAGTAAGCGTCTCATTAGCCGCATTTACTGCTACAGTTTTAGCTGATACTGAATTATTAGTGATATTACCATTCACAGATTCTGCTGCAGGAGTAGTTGTTTCTTCTTGTGCTATTTCTTTTTGAATAGTCATTTTTGAAGCGCTTCCATTATCAGGAATAGTGACAGTTCCTGAAATTATAGTTCCAGTACCTCCTTCATCCATTCCTACCCCAGTTGGAGTATTAGGATTGTTACTATTCCAGAAAGCTGTTAAAGCGGCGCTTCTGTTTCCGCTACCTGAAACATAGCCCGGACTGCCCTGCAAAATTACCGAACAATTTGGCCCTTGAGAGAGCACATCAAAATTTCCAGCTGCCAATCCGCTTGCAGAGTTAACTATATTGCCGGTAACCTTTGCAGCACTAATCATTGTGCTAGCAGTATTATCAGCATAGGCAACTACTCCTATATGAGTGTAAGCATTATTTATAACACTAATGTTATTATTAGTAATAGAAGCATCAATTCTTCCTGTACTTAATACGGCATTATCATTTGCTTCAGAAAAAATTCCGTAATTGGCGGCATTTGTAATTACATTATTAGATATTTCGGTGATATGCTTAGCATTTCCATAAGCAGCAACGCTAATGCCGTTACTAGAAGAACTCGAGCCTCCACCATCGATAATATTATTATTTATACGTCCTTTTATAGTTCCCGAGCCTTGATTTCCAACATTGCATGCAAAAAGGCCGTTATAACTTGATTTTAATGTATTATTTATAATATTGTAGTTCAAAGTTGCGCCACCGCTTACCTGTAAAGACAAACCATTGCTTCCCGGACTTGTAATTGCGGCATTTATAATATTAGCATCCGTAGAAGCATTATTTCCCCCAATTTGAACAGTATTTACAGAAGATCCGCTAAAATTCAATGCTAGACCAGTAGTTTTTGAATTAGAAAAATCATTCTTTTTAAAAACTAATGTATTGTTTGTAGTTCCTTTAGCTTGAAAAATAAAATTACTGTCTCCGTTTGATTTATTAAAAGAGTTTTTAAATTGGCAGCCAGTTACTGTCAAATTAAGCGTAGGATTTTGAGAAAGCTGACCATTAAATCCAAAAAAGCCTCTTCCCCAAGAATCATTAACATTTGTGTTTGTAATCGAGCAGGTCCCTTTTAAATTTAATGCAAATATTCCTCCAACATTTACATTCATTCCATTTGCACTTCCGCAGCCTGTAATTGTACTATTAGCCAAAACGAAATTATTAACATCATTTAAATTGATTCCGACAGAGTTTGTAGTACCCGTTACAACAATATTATCTAAATTAACACCTCCAGAGATAGTTTTAAAATGCAGTGCGGCATAAGAATTTGTATTATCATCTTCAGGATCGCTAATTACAGTGCTAGAATTATTTGCATTAGTAAAGTTCATGTTTTTAAGCGTTACATTGGCACATGATATAAACTCAACGCCTCTTAAAGATATATTTTGTATTGTTCCGCCAGATCCCGCAGTAGATCCTGTTCCAGTAACCTGAAAACTTCCTAATGTGCCACTTATTGAAATTCCTTTAGATACTCCACTAGCAGAAATACTGGTAAAAATGCAATCTAAAGCACCACCGCTGGTAATATTAACGGCCTGTGCATTTGTTGTGTTAATAGTAGTATTCCTTACTTTTAAAGCTCCAACAGCCGTACCAGATAAAGTTCCTGTTAACGCAACAGCTTGAATATCATTATTTGCTTTTAAATTGACACCGGCAATAGTAGGATTTGTTCCACCTGTAGAAGGCAAAGTGTTACTATAGGCTGGTAAAGTAAGGCCTAATATAGAAGTCAGACTCGCAGTTGCCCCTTGTCCAATTACTTTTTGATTATCATTTAATGTTAATAGTCCCGTAACTGTACCCGTATAGATAAAAATAGGATATGCAGTGCTGCCAGTAATACTATTTAAGGCTTTATAAGGTGTAGCTAAAGTTCCGTTTCCTGCTGTTGCCGCTGCACTATTAACAAAGATTATAGGAGTTGTTACCGTTATATTTACAGTTGCAGTTGCAGTTTTACCATTGGCTGACGTTAGAGTATAGGTAAAACTATCAGATCCAGAATATCCAGCATTTGGATTATAAGTAAAAGAACCGTTTGCATTTAGAATTGCAGTTCCGTTTGTTGCTCCTGTTAATATAGAAGCCGATAAAGCAGTCCCATCAGGGCTGACATCATTTGCTAAAACACCTCCTGCTGCATCTACATTAATTCCAACATTTCCAATACAGGAATAAGAATTATTGTTTGCTATTGGCGTTGCTTTAAAAGAGTTTGGAATTAAGGTTAGATTAGAATCCAAAATATCCTGAAAATTCACTCCTAAAGCATCATCTATACCTGTATTAGTTATAGTTACAGTAAAATCAAGCTGAGAGCCAGGCTGAGCATTTCCACCTCCATTTACGACTACAGCGTTTGTTACAGAAACCGCAGCAGCGACAGCAGATGTGCTAGTTTGGTTTGTGTTAATTACAGCTTTTTCAACTTTATTTTCTTTTTTTTCATCAATAAAAGTTTGTTCAGCTTTTACAAAACTTTCAACTATAGGAGCAACAAAATTTTTCTTAATAATAGTATTGTATTTCATTCCAAAACTTAGAAATCCAACTAGTATTATTACAACTAAGAGTTTGTTATTTTTCATTTTTTTTGCTTTTAATTAGCCTAATTAAGAAAATACTGCTTCATATTTCATTCCCACTTCATCAAACCCTAGCGGTGTAAGAAATAATTCTAAATTGCCTTCTTCAGGGTGCATAACAGTAAATATGCCCTGTTCGTAATATTCGTCTTTTTGTTGAGTTCGAAAAACAAGAGAAAATGGAGTTCTTTGTAGCGGAGAATAACTATTAAATTCTGTTACAGAAATTAACTCAGCCTTATGCTGAATCTCGTCCGAAAATTTAATAATAAACACTCTGTTAAGCAGAGAATTAAAGTTATTTAAAGTGAGTAAAGATATATCCATATAATTTTGTTAATCGTTAATATCAGTTATTAGAATTCCATTCCATCAAGTGGTAAACACCATTTGTTTCACTTATTTTTTTAAATCCTAATCGTTTATATAAATTCATTGCAGGATTAAAAGCCTCAACATGTATCGAGACATTTAAATTATTACTGCCTGCTTTTTTAAGAATTTCATTTAAAATAGAGCTGCCAAAGTTTTTGTTTCTCCATTCAGGCAAGATTGTAATATCTATAATTCTGACAGGTTCATTTTCAGAAAGAAAATCAATATACAATCTTCCAATTGGAACCTTTTCTTTTTCAATTATATAAAATTTTGCATTTAAAAAATTCTTCTGATAATATTCATGCTGGGCAGAAAATTGTTGATCAATAAAAAGTCTTTTTTGTTCATCATTCCAATCAGTTCCTTTATCAAGTTCTTCTTGACGGGTACTGCCATATATTTCCCTAAGAAGAGTTTTATCACTTTCTTCAATATCTCGAAAACCGATATTTTTTATTTCTAAATTCAAATCCAGTTAAATTAGCCTCTTGCTGGAAAAATCCCCTGAAGAGCAATACAAAAATTCATTGTCAAATAAGGCATCATATTATTGTGTGGAAATCCAGAGCCAGCGATAGATACAGAGTTAAAACTCATATTGGCATTGTTTCCTGTCTGACTATAAACTCGTATAGGATTTCCGCGACCTAAACTATTATTAGTTGGAGATGTTGATTGTGAGTTTAAAGTTGCAGCCATTAATGAATGATTGTGAGATGGAATTTCAGACTCAAGCAAGCTAACATTTTCACTTCCTCCTGTTTCTCCTAAATCATGTAAAGATAATCCTGCTCCTTGTCCTGGATGCATTGGAACACTTCCTTGCAAATTCGGGAGAGCAAAAGTGCTTTTTCCATCGCCTCCATATGTGGTTCCTAGTAAGGAAAAAAGTCCTGTATTTTGAGATATAGGCAATAATTGCCCGTTGCACATTGCCCAACCTACTGGTGCAAAATTGAATGGAAAAAGACGTATTTCGGCAACAAATTGATCCATAGATATATTGTTTTATTTTTGTTTAAAAAGTATTGAAAATTTTAATTTTCTATGTTTGAGTAGGAAACACACCAAACAACGAAATAATAAAATTGACACACAAATAAGGCTGAAAATTAGTATGGGGCTGACTTCCACCTGTAGCTGTAATGGAAGTTGCGCTTAAAGCTGTTGTTGGTGCAGCACTAGAAAACATTTTACTTCCCGGAGGATTAGTGCTAAATAGAGCATTGGACGGACTTGCAGTATCTGCCAAATCTGTAGTTGCTATTAAACTATGGTTGTGAGCAGGAATTTGATTAGTGGTTAATGTAATGCCTTCTGCTCCTCCTGTTTCTGCCAATGTATATGTTGTACCGCTAGTGGATGTACCTGAATGGATAGGAACTCTTCCTTGCAAATCTGGTAAAGCAAAAGTGCTTTGTCCATCGCCTCCATATGTAGTGCCAATTAATTGAAATAATGTTTCATACTCAGAAATAGAGAGAATCTGCCCTTCACAGAACATCCATCCTACAGGAGCAAAGTTTCCTCCAAACATTCTGATTTCCCCAATGTAAGGTTGTGCCATATCTTTACTTTTTACAATTAATAATTAATTTTGAGAAGGAAAAGCACCTTGTAAAGCAATACAAAAATTCAAGGTAAGGAATGGCTGCATGTTTAAATGAGGCTGACTTCCGCCTACACTACTAAGAGAACTAGGGTTCATCGAAGTAAAATTTTGGCTTTGACCACTATAAACTAAATTAGGAACGGTATTACCTAATAAATTTAAAGAACTCGGTATATTAGTGCTTGCCGAATCTGTTTTCGCCTGCAGCACATGAGTGTGCTGAGGAAGTTCTGATATACTTAAGGTATGAGCTTCTTCTCCACCTTTTTCTCCTATTGTATGCCCATTTCCAAAATGAATAGGAATCCTTCCTCGTAAATTTGGCAAAGCAAATGTCGTTTGTCCATTGCCACCATACATTGTTCCTAACAAAGAAAACAAACCTTGATTTTGGTTTATGGGCAAAAACTGCCCATTGCAAAAAGCCCAGCCTTTTGGAGCAAAGTTAAAAGACACAATACGTATTTCTCCTAAATAAGGTGTTGCCATAATATTGACTATTTATAGTTTTTTTCGAAGTAAATTATATTAGACCAAAAATGAATCTGAAGCAAAACTATGCTTAGAAATTATTTCCTTTTGGTACACGATAGAATTACCTTCTTTTATGATAATTTTTGTTACGGTTTGTTCTGAGGCTAAATAAGTTTGCAGATAAACGCTTCCTTTTCTTGTATAAAAGCCATCAGAATTTAATTGCTGTACTGGAGCAGGAAATAAATAATGAGATAAATTAACATCATTACGATGTATATTCAAGTCTTGCATAGCTATAGTAATAGCTTCCAAATCAAATCCTGATAGAGATCGAAGAGATTTCCAGTTACCATTTGAATCTTTTCCCAAGCATAGCAAAACATTATCTATTTTTCCAGTAGCCTCAGTTTGAAGATGCATAGGAAACATTTTTAACAGGCCGTCTGAAGAACTGAAACAATAATTTCCTGAAGCAGCGTATCCCGTTTTTTCCCAATTTAAAATAGATTTTTTATAGCAATCTGCAAGAGATTGATCTAAAAGGAAAGCATCAAAAAAAGTTATTTTTGAGAATTTGGCTAAAATATTTTCTTCATCATTTTCTGAAATCGAAAAATTTTCCAAAGTGTTCTTAGCTACCAGAGAGCCACAAAAAAGAGTTGTTGCACCAACAAATCCGACATTTTTAATAAAATTTCTTCGTGCTAAATTGATCATAATTTCCTGCTTTTCTGTTAAATTCATAGTAAAAGTAATAAAAGGAAATATTAAATGATAATTTTTTGTTAAATAACACAATAAAAACCGTATAAGTACGTTATTTGATTCTTTTTTTAAAGAAAACACTTATAGGTTGATTTGCAAAGAAACTAGAGAGTAGCGTAATAATTCAAATCAACTTACGGAGTTATCATCTTAAGTGAGCATAAAATTGATAAGTGATAAACATCTTGTGTTTATTAGGATAAGCTATCAATTCTAATACTTTTTCTCCTTTCATTATTAAAAAAATACTTTTTAAATACACTGCACTACCTTACCTGTTTTCCTATTTCCGGCCACAATCAAAACAAAAAAATTAAGAACAATCAAAAAGAAAAGAAACAACTATCTAGAAAAGTAATACCGATCTAATTGCATCAGAATGAGGAAAACCGTAAAAATTATCTTGAATTATTCTCTTTATTTGCTTTGGCAATAATACTAGCACCATAATAAACAATCAACCCGATACAATCTATAAAATTGAAGAAAATTACCAAAACCCAAAACAGCCAATCAATTAGACAAACCATTCTAGTTATATGCTGCTTCCTTTTTTTATCGAATATTTTACACACACAAACATTAGGCACAGTTAAAGGATATGCAATAGACACCATAAATAATTCTCCTTTGTCGAAAGCATCCGTCTCTTTATTAAGAGCAAAAGATTCCATTTTAATAAAATTTACCCGAGCCAAAGAAAATGGTTATTTTGAACTAAATAATATTAAAGATGGCAAATTTATTTTGCTAGTTTCTTATCCCAAATATGCTGATTTTGTAGATAAATTTTCTCTTGATTCAACAAAGCTAACCAAAGATTATGGCAAAATTAATTTGGCTGATAAAGGCAGGCTTCTGTCAGAAATCATTATAAAAGGCAATAGAGCTGCCATGAAAATCAAAGGAGATACATTAGAATTTGATCCAAAAGCATTTAAAATAGAACCTAATGCAAAAGTCGAAGATCTGATAAAACAATTCCCAGGAATACAAATTGATAAGGATGGGAAAATTACCGCTCAAGGCGAAACTGTAACCAAAGTTTTGGTTGATGGAGAGGAATTTTTTGGAGATGATCCAACTCTAGTTACAAAAAATCTGCGTGCCGATATGGTTGACAAAGTTCAATTGTACGACAAAAAAAGTGATCAGGCCGCTTTTACAGGAATTGATGACGGACAGAAAACCAAAACGCTAAATGTAAAGCTTAAAGAAGACAAAAAAAATGGTCATTTTGGGAAAGTGGAACTTGGAATTGGAACTGATGGCTTTTATAATGGACAAGCCATGTTTAATAAATTTTGGGATAAGAAAAAATTAGCAGCTTATGGCATTTTAGCCAATACCGGACAGGTAGGATTAGGATGGGGAGATAAAGATAAATATGGCCAAAGCAGTTATCAAATAACTGATGACGGCGGTATTTATTTTTCAAACAATGGAAATGATGAATTTGACAGTTGGAATGGCCAATTTAATGGTGAAGGAATTCCTATTGTACAAACCGGCGGCATACATTTTGACAATAAATGGCATAAGGATAAAGAATCTATAAATATAAATTATAAAATTGGCGATATCAAACTTTCGGGAACCCGAAATGATATTAACCAGCAAAATTTAAGTTCTAGCAGCATTTATAATACTTCAGATAAAAGTTTTGAAAAAAACATGCTTAAAAACAAGCTTGACCTGACCTATGAAATTAAAATTGACACTACCCTCACCTTAAAATTAAATGTAGACGGATTACTTAAAAACAGCAATTCAAGTGAAGCAGAAATGAGAAAAGGCACTGACGAACAAGGTAACCTATTGAACAATCTGAAACAGGCAACTACAAACGAAGCTGATGATAAAATATTTAATATAAATACTCTGTTAACCAAAAGGCTAAAAAAAACAGGCCGAACATTGTCTCTTAATTTAAGCCAATCAAGCACAAGTAGTAAGAGTGATGGCTATTTAAATTCTAGAGCCGAATTTTTTGCAACATCTGTAATTAGCCCAGATAGCACCAAAGTTGTGGATCAAAATAAAGTCAATACTATTAGCAATACGGCTTTTAAATCAAATTTAATCTATACCGAACCGTTATCCAAGAGCCTATCTCTAATTCTTAATTATGGATTCAACATTAGTAACGGAAAAGCTGATCGGAAATCTTTTAATAAGTCTCCAGATGGAAATTATAATGTTCTCGATTCTATTTTTAGCAATAATTATGAATTAGACCAATCGATAAACCAGATCGGCGCAATTTTTAACTATAAAAAAAATAAAACTGTTTTTTCTTTTGGTTCAAAATTTAGTGGTGTACACTTCAAACAATATGATGTTTATAGCGATAGTTCTTTTAAGCAAAAATTTATCAACTACATGCCTCAGATAAACTATCAATATAATTTCAAACAAAGAGAATCACTGCGTTTGTCATATAACGGAAACACTGAACAGCCCACATTAGATCAGTTACAGCCTATCCGAAACAATCAAAATCAATTGAATACAATTGTAGGCAATCCTAATTTAGACCCATCTTTTAAAAATACTTTAAGAGGTAGTTATTATTCGTATAAAGTGCTTACCAATCAATATTTTTCGGTCAATGGATCATATGTTTTTACGTTAAATCCAATAATAAGCAGTGTGGTTACAAATGAAAGAGGAGAAAGCATATCAAAATTTGTAAACTTAGAAAACAAAGCTACAACAAGTTATTATTTGAATAGTAATTTTGGTAAAACAATAAAAGCCATAGACATGACAGCGGGTATTGGCATAAGCGCCAATAAAAATGTAAATTATAATTACATCAATACGCAGCTGAATCAAACTAAAAATTCAAGTTATTCCTTGAATTTAAACTTATCAAAATATAAAGAAAAAAAATACAATTTTAATACCAGTTTCGGCCCTACATACAACGTTGCAGATGCAAGCATCAATGAAAATAGTGATAGTAATGGTTGGGGGTTTAATGGAAATTTCTGGGCCAGTATAGAATTACCTTTCAAACTAGAAATTACCACAGATGGTAATTATCTATACAATGGAAAAACGCAAGTGATTCAGGAAACTTTTGAACGTTTTATTTGGAATGCATCAATCAGCAAAAAATTCTTAAAAACCGATAATTTAAGAGTTTCTATAACGGGAAGAGATCTTTTGAACCAAAATGTAGGATTTAATCGTTCTGCATTCAATGGAAATATCAGCCAAAGCACTTATACTACTATCCAAAGATATTTTATGTTCTCCGTTAGCTGGGATTTTAGCAAAATGGGCGCGGGAGAAATTAAAGCAAACTAAACTATGAAAACAACACTGAAACACATCCTATTATTGCTTATTACATTAACAGGCTTCAATATTTTTGCCCAAAATCACTTTATTGAAAATGGGGTAATCGAATTTGAAAAAAAATCAAATATGTACGCTTTGATTTCAAAAAAAATAAAAGGAGAAACTGATAGCTATTATCAATTAGCTTTTGAAAGTTATAAGAAAAACAATCCCCAATTTAAAACCGTAAAAAGCACACTAAGCTTTTCAAAAAACAAAAGTTTATACAAATGGGATGAAACAAATCAAACAACAAGCAACAGTTGGATTGCCGACGATGCAATGGCTAATTTAAAAAATGTCATTGCCACAGATCTAGATACCCAAACCAGTATTACTCAAAAAAATGTATACGATGATTTATACATAGTTAAAGATAGCTTGCGAAAAATTGACTGGAAAATTACCGATGAAACAAGAGAAATTGCGGGTTATGAATGCCGCAGAGCAAATGCTATAATTATCGATTCTGTGTATGTTGTTGCCTATTACACAATTCAAATTCCATTCTCAGGTGGCCCCGAATCTTTTACAGGCTTACCTGGAACAATTTTAGGTTTGGCTCTGCCACATGAAAATATGACATGGTTTGCTACAAAAGTTACTGAAATTCCAGTTTCTGACAAAGATTTAGCTCCACCAATTAAAGGCAAACCTACTGACAATAAAGGACTAAATAAAATACTTTTGGAAGCTTTGAAAGACTGGGGAAAATGGGCAAAAAAAACATTACAAGCCTACTCTTTATAACTAAATATTAAAACCTATTTCTTATATAAAAACTAATCTAAATAAACTTGTCGTCTATTTAATAATAGATTTACTTTATCAAATAAGAAAAAGAAAGAAGTCTCTTTAAATTTAATTTATATTTTTCAATTAAAGATATTTCTTATATTAGCAATCAGCTAATCCGTAGTTTATAAAAAAGTCTTGTAATTCACACTATTTACAATGCTTTTGGCTGTCTGCCAAAACATCAAACTGTAAAAAATAAAATTTATATGACAAAAAGAAAAACCTCTTTAGCTTTGCTATTTTTTATCTGTTTTGCATCATCTACATTATCTGCTCAATTATCTTCTGCAAAAATTGATTCTCTGATGCAGAATGCTCTCAAGAAGTTTAAGGTTGCTGGAGCATCAATTGCCATAGTCAAAGATGGTAAAGTAGTTCATTCTAAAGGTTATGGAGTAAGTTCTATCGAAACAAATAAAATGGTGGATCAATACACCAATTTTCAGATCGCATCCAATACGAAAGCATTCACTTCTGCAGCACTTTCTATTTTAGAAGAAGAAGGCAAGTTAAAATGGACGGATAAGGTTAAAGATTACCTGCCAGAATTTAAAATGTATGACAATTATGTAACAGAGCATTTTAATATACAGGACTTATTGACACATCGTAGCGGACTTGGATTAGGTGCGGGTGATTTAATGTTTTTTCCAGACGAAGCTGATTTTACTGTTCAGGATGTAATGAAAAGCTTCCAGCATTTTAAACCAGTTTCCGCTTTTAGAACCCAATTCGACTATGATAATTTATTATATATAGTTGCTGGAGAATTAATTGCAAAAGTTAGTGGTATGACCTATGAACAGTTTGTTCAGCAGAGAGTTATAGCTCCCCTGCAGATGAACCATACTTTTGTCGGAAGTCTGCTTCAGGATAAAACAAATCTTGCTACACCTCACTCTTCTGTATCTGGAACCATTAAACCTATTGCCGCTTATAATATAGGAATAGCAAGCGCAGCAGGAGGCATTTACTCAAACGCGACAGATATGTCTAAATGGATCATTATGCATCTCAATAAAGGTAAGTATGGAGAAGATCTTAAATCGTCCTTGTTTTCTTTAAAAAATCATGACCAAATGTGGCGTCTGCATACCATTATGGCGACAGACCCCGATCCGAGGTATAATTCTCATTTTAACGGCTACGGTTTAGGCTGGTTTTTAACAGATGTAAAAGGAAAGCTAAAAGTGGAACACACAGGAGGACTTCCTGGCATGTTATCAATTGTTACTCTATTTCCTGATCTTGACTTGGGCATCGTTATTCTGACTAATACCGAAAATGGTGGCGGCGGTCTTTTTACTGCAGTATCCAACACTATTGCAGATAGCTACTTAGGTCTAGACGATTTTGGTTGGACAGATAAAATGGCTCAATGGCTCGAAGATGACCAGCATACGGGTGACGAAGTAAGCCAAAAAGTATGGCAGAAAGTAGCCACAGAAAAAAAAGTAAAAATAAAAAATGAAGATTTTATTGGTATTTACCAAGATAATTGGTTTGGTAAAGCAGAAGTATTTTTAAAAGATAAGCAATTATGGATCAAATGCCTGCGTTCACCTAAATTAAATGGTCCAATGGCTTTTTATAATGCTAATACATTTGCTGTAAAATGGGAATACCAAGCTATGAACTGTGATGCTTTCATTCTATTTTCGCTCGACGAAACAGGTCAAGCCCAATCTATGAAAATGAAGGGTATTTCGCCAAATATAGATTTTAGTTTTGATTTTCAGGATTTAGACTTCAAAAGAGTAGAAAAATAAATACTTTTTTGTAACAAATTTTCAGTAATATAACTAATTAGTTAAAAAACTATATTAAGCTAAGTAAGATGAGCATTAAACTTTTATTTTTTTCGCTGTTATTTATAACTCTGCCAGAGATGACATTTTCCCAATCGACTGATTTTACCATTCAAGATGTAAAGTTTGAAAGTCAGGGTGTGATTCTTTCAGGTTCAATTTTAACTCCTAAAAAAGTATCTGCAGCAGTTGTAATTGTTCATGGTTCAGATCCTGTAAAAAGAGAAATGAAATTTGCAAAACGTCTCGCAAGCGAAGGCATTGCCGTACTAACATATGATAAACGTGGAGTTGGAGAATCTGGTGGCATATATGTGGGTCCATCTGTTGGTACAAATAACATTGACACTGCTAATCTTAATTTATTATCTCAAGATGCAAGCCAAGCAGTAAATACTTTCCAGACCTATCTGAAGGATAAAAAAACACCTATTGGATTGGTTGGTTTCAGTCAAGCGGGATGGATAATTCCAATTGCTGCAAGCAAAAATCCTAAAATAAAGTTTATGGTCTTATTTAGCTGTCCTACTATTACAACTCTAGAGCAACTTCGATTTCAGTTTTACACTAACGGAAACAATAATTTTTGGGAAAACCATACGGAAACAGATGCTCGTGAACATATTAAAAATGATCCCGACAAATATCAATTCGTTGAGACCGACCCAAAAAAATCTCTAAACATTCTTTCCATTCCTGGAATATGGCTTTTTGGCGAAAAAGACATACAGATTCCTGTTAAACTGTGCATAGATCAATTAAACACAATGAAAGCTCAAGGTAAACCTTTTGAGTATTCTTTATTTCCATCATTAGGCCACAATACTTCTTCTGGCGATATTATAGTACCTTTTGATATTTCAGTTCAATGGATAAAAGAGAAAGCATTAAGCATCAAAAAATAAGAATATCAAATTAAATATTAATAATCCCCTTTAACTATTGATTTAGGAATAAATTAAGCCTCGTTTACTTTAAAAAAATCTATTTTTTTTCTTCTTTTTATGAGTTTAAAATATCTCTTTCAAAATTCTCCAATCTGTTTATACTATTTTTCGCTACTGTTGTCAGTATCCCTGAGAAATTTAATTAATCCATTCATATAGATACTCTGATCGTCATACATACTCATATGGCTGCCATTAGGACAATATAGATAAGTGCCGTTTTTTACTTGAGACGCAATCCACTTCATATGTTCTGGATCCATTGTATCATATTTGGCTCCTATAGACAATGTAGGAACAATCAATTTTGGAAGCTCTTTTTTAATATCCCATTTCTCAAGTTTTCCTGAGAGTCCAAATTCACTTGGTCCCTGCATGGTAACATACAACGACTGGTTTATTTTACTAAAAGATCTATTCACTGGTTCAGGCCATTTATCAGAATCTAAGCGTAATATATGCTTTGAATAAAAATTAGGTATTAGCAACCTCATATATTCAGGGTTTTCGAAATCTTTATTCTTTTCTATTTCTCTGATTCTTGCTAGTACTTTTGGATCCATTTGGTTTGCCAACACTTCATCTGCATATCTATCATAATCAATAGCACTCATCATCATATTCGAAATAATTAGTCCCTTTAAATTATCTTGATACTTAAGAGCATACTGAGATGCTAAAGTCCCGCCCCATGAATGCCCTAATAAATAAAAATTGCTTTTATCCAGATTAAGAGCTTTACGCACTTGTTCCACTTCCTCTACATATCGTGACAAATCCCAAAACGTCGGATCATTAGGATTATCGGAATTACCTGTTCCCAGCTGATCGTAATAAATAAATTCAATTCCCTCTTGAGGAAGAAAACTTTCCATACACTCAAAATACTCATGAGTAGCTCCTGGTCCTCCATTTAGCAGTAATAACTTTATTCTAGGATTATTCCCAATTCGTTTAGTCCATACCTTAAACTTTCCTTTTGGAGTATTTATTTCTACAATTTTTATTCCTCCTGTCTTAATACCCTGAGTTGTATCTTTTAAATATAAACTAAGATTTGCATCTTGCTTTTTTAAATCACCTTTATTATTGCACGCCGAAAAGAGAAGCGCAAAAATAACAGCCATTAAGATATTTCTGTAAACCATAAGCATTCCATTTATATTACACTTAAATTTTAAAATCTAAATATAATAAATATCATTCTATTATTAATTCTTACATTTAATGCAGTTTGAAAAAGATGTTGATAGACTGTCAACGGAGCGCATTATTAATTTAAATCTACTATTCAGTCAGGAGGATGCAAAATCATATAAAACAAAAAAATCCCCATCAAATTCATGATGAGGATTCTAAAAAGAAAGGCGACGACATACTCTCCCACA
>NZ_QJRH01000052.1 GCF_003254545.1 Flavobacterium tistrianum | reverse complement strand
GTACCTTTGATACTTTTTCCATCCAATCCATCTTTTCCGTCTTTTCCTTTTACTTTTCCGGCATCAATAGTAGTACCATCAGAAAAAGTAATAATAAGGTTTCCAGCAGGATTAATTATAGTATTAGAAATAGTTTTTCCACCTGTACCAATTTCATCAGAGAGGGCTATTCTGCTCCATCTGTCGACATACCAATAATAATACCCTGGTTTTATATCAGCAACTGTTGCCGTATTAAAAACCAAAAGACTATTGACATTACCATTTTTAATTGTTGTACGGTCGGTACTGCTTGTTAATGGTATTTGTGGAATCAATAGACCTTTGTCTTTTGCATACACCTCCAACTGAGCAGAAGGGATTGCTTGTTGTTTTCCTATCACAACTTGGGAGTAAGCAGAAAAACCACCTAACACAAATAGTAAAGGAAGTAATTTATTTTTCATAGCATTTAAAAATTATTGATTAATTTTTTTTTTTCAAAAAAAAGTGCTTTCTACAGTACAATCCCAAATAACTTATTGACAATCAAAACAAAATAGACTTTTAGAAACACTTAATTTGAGAATGCAAAGTTCTTTCGAAAGTATTTTTAGAAATACCACCAAAAGTTTTAAAAGTTACAGATTAGGGTATTTTTTTTTAGAAGACATCAAAATATAATAAGTAATCATTTATTTTTTAATAATAAAAAAGCGAGAGAACCTTACATTCTCTCGCTTAAGCAAAAACTATCAAAATATTAAAAATTCCTAAAAACAAACTAACTATTAAAGTATGGATAGCAATCTATTCCTCTAATAAAAAACTACTGTTTAGACCATCACCGTTTGCAGATACAGCATTACATATCTCTTCTACGCAAGATATGTTTACTATCTACGTGATGAAAGTTTGATTTCCGTATTGATCCGACGCTGTACATATCGATTTAAAGAATATCTACTTATATAATTACCATCTTTCTTTTTGTAGTTATGCTTTCTTGAAATAATAAACGGGTAACCTGATTTTAATACATAAAAACACCATCTTATACTGTTTAATTTTTCAGACTTGGACTTGAGCGGTCCATGAAACTAAACTTCTACCCATTTTTATGGAGTTAGAGGTGGAATTTCTAGTTTCCTAAATAAATTACAATTAATCTTTTATTTTAACAATATTAGAAGTGTAGATCTCTCTGGTAGCTAATCACCTAAGTATAAAACCATTTTTCATAGGATCTTTCGGGTCTATTAAAAATGTATTTGCTCCTGTTACAAAAGCCGTTCCTTCAACTTGTGGAATTACAGCTTTAAAAGGACCAAATTTTTCTTCTCTCACAAGCGATCCGATAAATGTGCTTCCTGTAATACTTTCTATCGTTATAAATTCATTCATATCTATTGCATTTCTAGCTTTTTCAATAGCTATTCTTCCAGAAACCCCTGAACCTGTTGGAGAACGATCTACTTCTCCATCAGCAAAAACACAAACATTTCGGCTGTGATTAGAGATATCCATTGGTTCATCAATGAAAATAGTTCCGTACAAAAAGCTCAAATCTTCCTCAAATGGATGCTGGATATCTTTATTATAATTCATTACAGCGTGTTTTATATCTACTCCAGCTTGAATAATCGCTCTGTAGTTTTCTTCGGTTAGTCCAAAATTCAAATGGGTATTTTTTCTCAAATCAACATAAGCATAGAAAGCACCGCCATACGCCAGATCATAGATAACATCGCCAATTCCTGAGACATTTACAAGACGATCCAAACTTACTACAAAACTTGGCACACAATGGAAGCTCACTCCTATTACTTCGCCATCCACTATATTGACATACGAAAAAATTCGACCGCAAGGAGCATCTATCTTCAATTCATTTTCACCTTCTTTTACATTGATCCAGTTCATTTTTGCTGCCAGTGCGCTTATCGCAATAATAGCATGACCGCACATACTGCTATAACCTTCGTTATGCATAAAAAGAATACCAAAATCAGCATCTTCATCATTTGGCGGAAGCAAAATACAGCCATACATATCCGCATGACCGCGCGGTTCAAACATCAATGCTGTTCTTAAATAATCGTAGTTTTCTTTTATATCTCTTCGGTATTCTAAAACATTATTTCCTTTAAGTTCTGGAAAACCAGAGACAATTACACGCAAGGGCTCACCACCTGTATGCATATCAATGGTTTTTATCTGGAGTACAGAATTGTCAGATTTATAATCTGTATTATTACAAATATTTTGGTAGGTATTAGACATTTTTTTGTGTTTTAAAATTATACTCTTCATAAAAATATCCCGCTGCAACAAGATCTTCTAACGCATGTCCAACGGATTTAAAATAGGTGATTTCTTCATCTGATGTTCTGCCCTGTTTTGCATTACTGCACAGTTCAAATAAATCTGCTTTGATTGTTTCTTTGGAGATAATTCCATTGGTGAGCGGAATCAAAATATCGCCACTTTCCTTTAATCCGCCTTGATAAGTATCAAGAAATAGGTTTGATTTTAAAACTGCTTCATCATCTGCTTCACGCATATCTTTTTTATATGCTCCAACAAGATCTAAATGCTGTCCTGCTTTCAGCCATTTTCCTAAAACAAGCGGAACGGGTGATAAAGTCGCTGCCGAAATAATATCTACTTGAGAAATAATTTCTTCTATGGTGGAAACTGGTTTACAGATAAATGAAGCGTTTTTAAGTGCGTTGCAAACCAATTGAGCTTTTTCTATGGTTCTTCCCCAAACATAAACTTCTTTTATAGGTCTGATACTTGCATGCGCCTGAATTAAATTAATAGCTAATGCTCCTGTTCCAATCATTAGCATAGAGGAGGCATCTTTTCGTGAAAGATAACTGCTAGCTAAGGCAGATGTTGCCGCAGTGCGCTTCCCCGTCAATGATTTTGCATCAAGAATTGCCTTTATATTCCCTTTGTGTCCATCAAGATAAATGTAAGTTCCCTGAATCGAAGGCAAATCATATTTACCGTTATTGGGACTTACGGTAACTATTTTTACACCTAAATCTTTACCTGCTTGAAACGCTGGCATCAATAGTAATGTTGAATCTTTGCCCTCTTCAGGGTTAGAGTAATCATGATGATGGCGCATGGGCACATTGATATCTGAAGCTGAAAATCCTGCCCGAAGTCTTTCTATAAGTTCTTTAAAATTGCATTTTTCTTCAATGAAATGATCTGAAATAAGTTGTATTGGTTCCATGTATTGTGTTGAAATTTCACTAAAAATAGAAGATTATTTCACCATAATACTATTTCACCTCTAATCGGATAACATATACTCATTTAAGGTTAATATAGTACAAATTATCCACTTCATTAAGATTGCAAGTTAGATAGAAAATCAAAAAACTAAGATTCGACGAAGCAAAAACTATCTCATTTTTTAAATATTTTTTATTAGAAAAATTTAAAGTTTTTTTTCACTCTATTTTATCAATTTACTAAATGAAGTCTGGCCTGTTTACCATTATTTTTTACTAATGATAAACAGGCCAGACCTAAATATTTATACTGTTTTTATTTAAATAATTTAGATGCAATCTTTTGTTCCTAATCCGAGCCAGAAAAGTTAATTTGCTTGCTCAAAACAATTCCGTCTTTATCATATTTTTTGTTTTAAATCTTATTTTACTTCTGGAACAATAATTTGATATTTTCCGCTAAGATGCATTAGACTAAAAAGATACATCAGTCCATCATAATAGGGATCAAAATAACCGTCTTCATAAGGTTCAAGTTTTGCGTTCCAGACCGCATGAACAAAATCTAAACTTTCTTTATCGGAATTAACTAATGACGCAGTTGCTGAAGTGGCTACCAACCCAATAGAATGCCTAAGCTTTTTTACAGGACCGGCTTGAAGGATAAAATCAGGGGGTGAGCCATCTAGATTAAATTGATCTTCGAACTTGTCTAATCCTTTAGATCGAAGAAAATTTTGAAAGCGCTTCACATATCCCTCCTGCCATTTTTTATCTTTCCCATACCAAGTATAATCCATTGCCACATTCATGGGAACTCGCCATGAATCATAACGAAATCCCGCAGGCATCCAAGGTGTTGGGTGCGGTTCTCCAGAAAACTCGGTGTAATCAGAATTAAGACCTGTTACGGGATGACAGGCTTTATGCAAAAAATTACGAGAAACCTCTGCACATTCTCTATAAAATTGTTCATGTCCATCTCTAGCATACAGTGCCCAAATTTCGAAGAATGCAGGAACATGATAAGAAGGATCTGTCCAGTTATAACCGCCTCCCTCAGGCACAAATGAAATCTGTTTATGTTCGATGTTGATAATGTTATGTACATTGCCTGTGCCATCTTTTTTCCACATGGCATCAAGTATTCTTCTGGCTTCTTTGTAATAGTCAATTCCTGTATTATTGCCCCATTTGTTAGAAGCAAAAAGAAGACTCGTAATATAATATAATTCACCATCTGAAGCCGAACCTGCGGAGTTCTGCTTTTTGGTCACTGGATTTACGCTCCAAGCAAAATAGCCTTCTCTTGGTCCATCCTGATGCTGCATGTATTTTACAGACCACCTCCATAAACGATCAAAAACCTCTTTCTTGTTGAGCTGAACGGCAACCATCATACCATAAGACATTCCTTCGGTACGAGCATCTTTATTTTTAACGTCAGAAATATATCCGAGCGAGTCGCCTTCTTCAAAATATACTTTATTTGGACCTTCGAATATATCAAAATAAGCTTTGGCAACTTTCTTGTCTATTTCATCTTGACTATAACCCGCTTCCTTAAAGATATTTCTGTATTGAGGTCTTTCAGATTCTGTTTTTGCAGTTTCCTTTTTATGCTGCCCTATTATTGATAAAGGCGTTGTCAGCATGAAGATCATCACTAAAGCCGAAATTTTAATGCTTAATTTTTTATATACCATCATATTTATCTTTTTAAATAGTATTTCTTCATCCGAAAAAACAAAATGAGATTTATTTTACAGAACTTACACCCTCTTTAGTTTGTATAATTTTTTGAATAGTTCCGTCTTTATTATAATGCATATAGTCTACACAAATTGAACGTCTGTAACTCCCTCCTGTTGGTAAACTTCCGTTGTGGTAAAAGAAGTATGATTTTCCTTTGTAGTCAATAATTCCTGGATGTGTGGTAAAACTATTCGGTACATTTTCCTGAATAATTCCCTGATACTTCCATGGTCCAGTTATACTTTTTGCTGTGCAATACTCTATCATTTCGGGTTTAGTTCCAGCACTGGCATACACTAAATAATAAAGTCCTTTTCTTTTATAGACCCAAGGTCCTTCGATATAATTTTTAGGTGTGAAAGTGGTAATTTCACCATCCACCTCTATCATGTTCTTTTTAAGCTTTACCCACTTGCAACTTCCATTTCCCCAAAACATATAAGCTTGTCCATCATCATCTATAAATACCGTTGGATCAATATCATCCCAACCATACATCATATCTGTCGTCATTTCATTTATGATAAGCGCTTTTCCTATTGCGTCTTTAAAAGGCCCCGTTGGACTGTCTGAAACTGCTACGCCTATCGCTGCACCGCCTTGACTTACTTCATCTTTTTTATGAAATGTAGAAACAAACCAATAGAATTTTCCGTCTCTTTCTATACACTGAGCTGCATACGCATCGCCTGTTGCCCAAGAAAATGTGCTTGGTGAAAGAGGAACTCCATGATCTTTCCAATCTTTCATGTTGGTTGTAGAAAAAACGTGCCAGTCAGCCATTTTATAATTGGTATCTTCCTGAGTCGCTACATCATGTCCTGTGTACAAATACAAAGTGCCTTTATGCACGAGAGGAGCTGGATCTGCAGTAAAAATATCTTTGATAATAGGATTTTGTGCTTCTATATTTATTGCAAATAAATTACAAAAGAGCACACATAAAATTTTGCCTGTATTTTTCATTTTATTTGATTTAATTGAAATAATTCCGAAAATGCAGTCAGTTTTTCTTCAATTGTATTACTCTAAACAATAAACAGCGCAAAAATGCGCTGTTTATAAAAAACTAACTTAACTTGACTTAATTTAATTTAATTTAAACTAACCAAAAATTTAAATATCTTAATAACCAGGATTGTTATCGCTTGGTTTTATTTTCGGATTAGAAGATGTTTCTCTATTTGGTATAGGCCACAGTTCACTTTTGCCAGCTGTAAAACCTGTGCCTTGCAATACAGTGCTTGCCATGTTCCATCTTATAAGATCATCAAAACGAGATTGTTCTCCAGCAAATTCTACCTGACGTTCGTGAACAATTGCGGCGAAAACTGCGTCTTTTGATGCTGTGATATTCGTTGTCAAGTTTGCTCTGTCACGAACTTCTTTAATATATGCAATAGCCGCTGTCTGCGAACCGCCATCTCTTTGGTTTTCGCATTCTGCTTTCATAAGCAATACATCTGCATAACGCATCACTTTAAAGTTAATGCTTGAACGTGTTGCCTCATCTTCTCTATTGTAATAGTTTTGATATTTTTTCCAACCCGCTCTTCTAATACCAGCCGAGGTAGTAAAATTACTTGCCACCATTACCTTAGTTCCTTTTAAATAAGATGATCCCGGCACATAAAAAGTATCTCCAAAACGGTTATCACCTGCTTCATAAGAATCTAAAAGATCATCTGACGGATAAACATTGTACCAACTAAGATTTCCATACTCCTGCCCTCTTAGTGTTGACTCCTCAAAACCAGTTCCTTGGCTATCACCAGCAGCACCCCATTGATCTCCAGTTCCATTTTTTTCATCAAACTCAATTTCAAAAATAGATTCTTTACCATGTTCAGTTTCTTCCATAAAGTTGTTGTAGAAATTCCCTTTATCTTCAAGACTGAAACTTGTGACATTATTAAGCGCAGCTAAAGCTTCATTATATTTCTTTTGATATAATAATACCTTACCCAATTGTGCAAAGGCAGCTTCTTTATTAGCTCTTCCTGCCGCTTCTGATGCTTTTGGCAAAAGATTCTGCGATGCAAATACAAGGTCTTCTTCAATCAAAGTATATACCTCTGCTTTTGGGCTTCTTGCGTTTCCGACAATAGTACCTGTTTTGTAAATTGGCAAATCGCCAAAACGTTTTACTAAAAGGAAATAATAATACGCTCTTAAAAAATGAGCTTCTCCTAGATATTTGTTCTTTTTTTCTTGAGATAAAACGGCAGCTGGCAGAGCATTGATTTTCTGCTCATTATCCAACACAAAATTTGCTCTTGAAATTCCTATATAGCAAGATTCCCAGTAGTATTGA
Organism: Flavobacterium tistrianum; assembly: GCF_003254545.1. Classification (GTDB taxonomy): domain Bacteria; phylum Bacteroidota; class Bacteroidia; order Flavobacteriales; family Flavobacteriaceae; genus Flavobacterium; species Flavobacterium tistrianum. Next base: position 25,513 of record NZ_QJRH01000052.1, on the reverse strand, counting down.
ATAATATCGTTTCCTGCATTAAAAGAAAAATCTTGAAAAGGCTTTTTGTTACCTTCTAACTGAGGATTTCCTAAAGCATCATGCCCCATAAGATCCATAGCAAAGAAAAGATTTCTTCCATAAAGTCCTCTTGTCTGAAGATTTGCATATGATGCGTTTACTGCAGACTGCACCTGTGCTTCTGTTTTAAAGAAAGTTTCAGGAGATAAAGTATTGGGATTAGTCAATTCTAATTCGCTACTGTCACATGAAGTCATCGTTAAAGCTCCAGACAGTACTATAAGTATATATTTAATTTTTTTCATCATCTTTAAGTATTAAAATGTAACATCAATTCCAAAAATTACCGATTTCGGCTGTGGATATCTTCCTAAATCAATACCTGCTGAATTTGCATTAGCATCTGCACGCGCAATTTCTGGATCTAAACCAGAGTAATTTGTAATTGTTATAAGATTCTGTCCGCTTATATAGAATCTAGCTTTTGAGAAATAACTCTTAAATGCATCTCCAGTTAACGTATATCCTAAAGCGATGTTTTTTAATCTTGTGAAAGAACCATCTTCAATATAACGCTGATTCGCAGAAGACCAGTTAATATCTGCTCCTTGAGCTCTTGGCAAAGTAGCAGAAGGGTTTGTTACAACACCATTTTGAACAATTGCTCTGTCTAAAACATCTGTGCTTGCATTAAACAAACGGTTCATTCCTTTTAAATCAAAAGTATTCGCATTATAAATATCGTTGCCCGCAACTCCAGTTATAAAACAGTTAAAATCAAAGTTTTTGTAGGCAGCGCTTAAGTTTAATCCGTAAGTGAAATCTGGATATGGATTTCCGATGTTTGTTTTATCCTCAGAATTAATCACTTTATTGCCATCACGATCCACAATTTTAATATCACCTGGTTTTATAGCAGTCTGGCCTGGTCCAAAAACAGCATCAACTTCTGCTTGGTTTTGGTAAATTCCGTTAGTCTGATATCCATAAAAATAGAATAATGGTTGTCCTACTTCTAATCTCGAGAAGTTTTCAAGACCCGCTCTTGGTGCAGGACCACCTAATACGCTAGTCACACCAGGTGCTAAACTCGTTACCTCATTTTTACTTGTTCCTAAATTTGCCACAGCAGACCATGTAAAATCACCTTTTCTGTCATTATAGCCAAGAGAGACTTCAAAACCGCTTACTTTTACGTCTGCTATATTTTGAATTTGAGTTCCACCACCAGCAGATCCAACAGAAGCAGCAAGAGGAACTGCAAAAAGAATGTCACTACTTTTATTGTTGAAATATTCAAACGAACCTGTTAGTTTATCATCAAACAAACCAAAATCAATTCCTATATTTCGATCTAATTTTGACTCCCATTTCAAGTCTGGATTAGCTGCAACACCTAAAGAAACCCCTGGCGCATTTGCTCCTCCAATTGGATAATTATAATTTGCCAATAAAGTAGCGCTATATTGATAGTTGTCTATTCTGTCATTTCCTGTTGTTCCTGTACTAGCTCTAAGTTTTAATGTGCTGAAAACAGAGTTTTCCATAAAACTTTCTTTAGCTATGTTCCATCCTACAGCAACAGAATAGAAATTACCCCAACGGTTATTTGATCCAAAACGAGAAGATGCATCTCTACGTCCTGAAACAGCTAAAAGATATTTTTCATCATAATCATAATTGATACGTGCAATATATCCTAAGTTTTTTTCTTCATAATTAGCAGATCCTAAACTTCCTTCGTTATAACGCAACTGATCAATTTCGTTTGAAATATAGTAACGGCTCCCTGCGGCTAAGCTTTGTGATTTTCCATCAATTTTAGTAATAACTCCTAATACTTCAAGGTTGTGTTTTTGAGCAATAGTCGTTTTATATGTTAAGCTATTATCAAAAACGATAGTTTGTCCTTGTGAATTTGTTTCGTTTGTTGAAGAAAATGCCTGTTTGTGATAAGAACCATCCTGAAAACCAGGAATAAAAGTATGGTCTTTGCTTGTATAATAGTCTAAAGAAACTTGTGACCTGAATTTCAAACCTTTGTAAATTTGCAACTCAGCATAAATATTTCCGATAATAGATAAATTATTAATTTTCTGAAATCCTAAATTAGCTACACGTACTGGGTTTTCTGCATCGTTTCCATCAATAGCACTAGGTCCCTGATATCCTCCGATATTATCTTCATTATAAATTGGCAAATAAGGAGCCATTTTAATAGCGTGTTCTAATAATGTTCTTCCGCCTGAGCTACGTTCTGGATTAATAGTACTGAAAGAAACTCCCATGTTGCTTCCTATTCTCAGTTTGCCAATGTCCTGTGTATTATTTGCTCTAAAAGAATAACGTTCGAAACCAGTTTTTATAACAGCTCCATCTTGTTTCATATATTCTGCAGAATAACGTCCTGTAGAAGTCTCTGTACCATTTGAAAAGCTTAAGTTATAATCCTGCATAACTCCAGTTTGAAAAATCTGATCTTGCCAGTTTGTATTTATGTTTCCAAACTCAGCCGCTCTAGCTGTTAAATCACTTCCTAAATCCTTAGCATACTGAAGGTATTGTTGTGTATTTAAAACATTGTATCGCTTTGTAATTTCCTGTCCTCCAACATAAGTGCTAAAGTTTAACTGACCTGGGCCTTTTTTCCCTTTTTTGGTAGTAACCATAATTACACCATTAAAAGCTTTAGAACCATATAAAGCTGTAGTAGAAGCGTCTTTCAAAACAGATATACTCTCAATATCGTTAGGGCTTAAACCAGAAAGGTTACCAGTTAAAACTCCGTCAATTACATATAAAGGAGCACTGTTTCCCATAGTAGCCAAACCACGAATACTAACAGTCGGATTAGAACCTGGTGCACCATTTACAACTGTAACACCTGCTGCACGTCCTTGTAAAGCAGATTCAGCATTGGTAATAGGCACTGCGGCAATATCTTTTGAGCTTACTGTTGAAACCGCTCCCGTAACCTTAGCTCTCTTTTGAGTACCATAGGCTACTACAACTTCATTTAAATTTTGTGTGTTTTGAACAAGAGTGACATTAATTGAATTTCTTTCTCCCACAGTAATCGTTTGTGAGATTAAGCCAACATAAGAATATGTTATTTTATCGGTCGGGTTAACTCCTTTCAATGAGTATTTACCGTCAAAATCTGTTGATGCGCTATTTTGCGTCCCTTCTACATTAATACTGGCACCTGGCAAAGGAAATCCTGAAGGGTCGGTAATCACTCCAGTGATGGTCTTTGATTGTGCCATTATACTATGACTGCTAACTATCAGCAGTCCGATTAGTGCAATTTTGAGTTTTAACTTCATAATGGTTTTTGTTTGGTTTAAATAGTTAATGGTTTTTTGTTTTTTGAGTTTAAGCTACATGTGATATTTTTTAATCTGAGTTACTTGATAACAAATATAGAAAAACAACATAAAAAACAATCGGTTGTTTTATGTTTTATTTAGAAAAAACTTAAAAAAACATGAAATAAAAAACATATAAAATATTTATTCAAACAATTTATTAAACATAATTCATTCAATAAATAAATTTTAAATTAAAAAATACTGATTTATTAGCTAAATAATGAATTTTACAAAAAAAATACAATATTAAAAAACAGTATAAAATTCTTAAAAAATGCAAATATTTATAAGTAAAAAACTATTAATTAGACATAAATTCAAAAAAATAATCTCTCATTTTGCATACAAAAGCGAGTTAAAACATTTTAAATAACAATCGGTTGTTGTAAAATGTATCCTTTTTAGAAAAAATGAGTCAGAAAAGCAAAACAGACATAATCACATTCAGCTTGCATTTAACAATCAATTAAAAAGTATCTATCCTTTTCATATACTTAATTCACATCTAAAACGATGATAACCAACATTTCAATCTCGAAAATTTATTGCATAAAAAAAACCGGACTCCATTTAAGAACCGGTTTATATATGTTAAGTAAATTAGGCTGTACTTTAATTTGTAATGACTATCCCTCCATTTTTAGGTATTTTTATTTCAATTTCTTTGTTTTTGCTTATCATCAGTGTGTTTACTTTTCCGTTTAACTGATCATCGTCTGAGTAGCAATTTACTGTCACGCCAGAACTAAGCATTTCTAGTTTTAACTTTATTTTCAATAGCTTATTTTCAGCGTTAATTCCGGCTATATACCACTTTGTTCCATTTCTTCTTGCCAGCACAACATACTTACCTGGATATCCTTCCAAAAAACGAACCTCATCCCATATGGTTGGCACTTCTTTCATAAATTTTATAGCCCAGTCTGGAGCATCATTTAAATTATTAGGCGCCAAAGCAAAATGCTGTACACCGCTTTGAAAAAGCACAGAAGTCGCTAAAGCAAATACATCCGAAGTCATTCTTTTTGAACCTTTATTAGGAATGTTTTCACTATTGTAGAATTTGTTTAGAGCGCTTCCACCAAAATCCATACTTCCTACCACATTTCTAATAAAAGTATGCGTTGCCGCATTTATTGCTTCATTATCACAGCTCTGCTGTCCAAAGTGCAGATTCTCGCTTGCCAGAACCGCTTCGCTAGAGCCATAATTTGGATACATGCGTTCCCAGCCTCGAGGCAATGTGCAGCCGTGAAAAATAACCATGATTCCGAATTCATTGGCATCCGTCAGAATATCTTCATACAGTTTCATGGTCACCTGCTTGTCGCCTCCGAAAAAGTCTACTTTTATGCCTTTAATTCCGATGCTTTTCATCCATGCCATTTCTTTTCTTCTGATGGCTGTATTATGCATCAGTCCTCTTGGGCCTTGCGGAGCATCATTCCAATACCCATTTGAATTGTACCATAAATAAAGCCCAACGCCTTTCTGCTTTCCGTATGCCGCTAATTCTTCTATTTTATCGCGGCCTATCTGCGTATCCCAAAGTGCATCAACTAAAATGGTTTCATATCCCATCGCGGCGCTAAAATCAATATATTGCTTTTGCACAGGAAACGTAGTGTTATTATCCATTTTGATAATCCAGCTCCAAGTTCCTTTTGTGTGTTGATATTCTTTAGATGCTTCATATTTTGGCTTAACCAAGTCAAACGGAATCGTAGTTTCAACTATCGGAGCAAGTGTCTCCCCAATTGTAATAGTTCGCCATGGCGTTTCTCCCGGAAGCAGGATTCCTGGCGATGTCGTTCCGTTTCCGTTATTTTCTCCCGGCATCGGAAATCCAATGGAATATAATCCGTTCTCATGTCCTATTAATCGGCTGGCACAATAACCGCTGTCTACACCTGTTTCAGAAATTAAAACCCATCCGTTGTTTAATTTAAACAGACATGGAAATGTATATCCATTTCCTAAACCATTTTTTCCGACAGCGTCATCTAGCGAATACGAAGTTTCATAACTTGGAGCTGTTTTCGCAAATCCTGTCATCGGATTACTTTGCGGACACAGAAATGCTGTTGTTCCTTTTGGCATTAAAAATCCCGAAACTTCTTCCTGAACCACACAGGAAAGTGTTTCTTTCTGCGGATATACTTTATATCTAAATGCTAAATCATTATTGCTTACTCTAAAGATTACGTCAAAAGCTGGTCTTCCATCTTTTGTGAATGAAAAAATAGCTTCATTGGCTGTATAATGCACGCTGCTTTTTTTGATGTTGCGCAGCTGATAGGATTCGTCAATTTTGTTCTGGATGCTATTTGCTTTCAAAGTTAGTCCAGAGCTAAAATCTCCCGCATTTGTTTTTAAGCCTAATGGCGATTTTTCTATAAATGTTTTTTCACTGAATGTTACGCTATACTGGGGCATTCCGTTATCTGCAGAAACCGATACGGCAAGTTTTCCATCCGGACTTTTTACTACTGATTGGGCGTTTAGTTTAAGAAAACTAACTAAACACAAGAATATTATTTTTTTAAGATTCATAACCTTTTAAGATTTATCTTTTGTTAATGATTGAAGTCTTCGTATTGCAAAAAATAGTATTGTTAATCTTTTCTAGGGATTATTTCGTTTCTGAAATCTTTCCATCAATTCTGAAATAATCAAAATCAGCGAAACCTCCAGCAGTTTTACTAGCGTAATTAAACAGTCCGAATCTATAGCCCATAAAATGCGGAATGGTATACGGCATCTTAATGGATTTTCCAATGCTGATCCATTTTTTGCCGTCTAAACTGTAATAAAATCTTCCCTGATCTGCTTGACTCCTAAAGTCACATTCGGCTTTAAAATATATTTTGCCCTGATTTAATGGAACACTTTCTACTTCTTTTGGATGTCCTTTTTCAGCATCCATCATCACAATTCTTTTTTCCCCATTACCTATTTTTACTCCAACCAAGCCAAAATCTTTTTGCAGCAGCGAAAGACCTGCAAAATCTCCTTCTTTCATATTTGAAAGCTCAAGTATAGTAGTTCCCGAACATACAGGACCAAATGTTCTCTGTGTCAAAATATTTTCTACCTGCGTGAAACTGCTGTCTATTCTGGATGTTTTTAATCTTAAATATCCCTTTCTTTCTTTTACCGACCAATTTGCATTATCTGGGTTATGATTCCATTGCCAAACCAAAGGCAGATCACTTTCTCCGCTTTTACGATTAAATTCGTCTGAGTTTACAATTCCAGGAATAAGGCTTTTATTGGCTGGAAGATCTAAATTTTGAGGCACTTTACCATTTTCTCCCAATATTGGCCAGCCATTTTCCCATTTTACAGGAACCAGATACGGAATACGCCCTACGCCCCCTGCATCTCTAAATAAATACGAAAACCATCTCCCGTCTGGCGTATCAATAAGTCCGCCTTGAGCAACGCCCAAATCCTGCAATCCAATCTTTCCTTCCCATGGCCCTGCAATAGTATCGGCTCTGTGTATAATTACAGTGCGCATACCGTTTTTAGGCCAGCAGATATTAAATAAGTAATACTTTCCGTTAACTTTAAAAAGCTGTGATCCTTCTGCCGAAAGCATGATATCGCTCTGCGCTGGAGCATTGGCATCTTCTATTAATACTTTCTTAGTCTCTTCTTTAACTTCTGACAAGTCTTCTTTTAATTCTACAATTTGAATTTTTCCTCCTCCCCAAACTAAGTACACTTTTCCATTATCATCAAAGAAAAAAGAATGATCGTGATAGGAATTCTTTAAAACCGTTTTCTTCCATGGACCTTTTTCAATATTTTTTGTGGAAAATATATAGGTTTTACCTGTCGTTCCTGAAAAAGTGCTTACATAATACACACCATTGTGATAACGCAGACTGCTTGCCCATGAACCTCTTCCGTAGTCGTTTTTGCCATGATCCAAATTCAGTCGGTCATCATGATCCTCTAAGGTCTGATAGGCATAATTAACCAAATGCCAATTCACTAAATCCTTAGATTTCATAATAGGAACTCCGGGATTCATATGCATTGTGGTACTGCTCATGTAATAAGCATCATTAACCCTGATTATAGATAAATCGGGGACATCTGCAAAAATAATGGGGTTCTGGGCTTTGCCTTTTTGAGCTTGGTTTGTCAATATGTTCAATACAATTACCAGAACGGCATATATAAAATCTTTTGTCTTCATTTCGGTTTCGATTTTTGACATTTCTAAAGGAAATATTATGTGTTAATCCGTTACAATTCTAAGCTGAGAAAACTTTGGGCTGACTTTGCCTTCTTTTGCCAGAATTTTAATGTTCAGCACTTCCTTGTTATCTATTTTTATGTTGATTGTCTTTTTATCTGCTGAAGTTATTACCGCTGGCTTTTCATTGATTAAAATAGTAATGTTATCGCTAATGAATTCATCTAAAACACTTATATTCAAAAACTGACCTTTGCTGTTTTTGTTCAGCATTTGATAAGAGATATAATCACGTGTATTTCGCCAGAACTTTCCGTCCTCGTAACCCGAATTGCTTTTTTCTCCTTTATACAAATGATCGACTTCTGGCTGCTGTTCACCGCAATTTATTTTATCTATTGTTTTGGCTTCAAGTGCCATTGCTTCAATTTCCTGCTTCTTCAGCAACTCCTGCTTTTCTTTATATTCTTCTTTGGAATACGTCTGAAAATACATTTGATAGCGGGCATCGTGCACTTCAAAAAAAGGCTCCAATTCTAATGAATCTAACCTATATCTTAAGTTCCCTGTTTCTTTAAGTTTCGATATATAATCTGCTTTATCTCCAACCAATGCATAGGCTTTATCAAGCGGAATAAATTTTCCTCTTGCAGCGTGTCCCATTCTGCTGTCGTCTGCAAACAATCCGTCTAATCCTTCAGTAGAAGTTCTGGCAGCCAATACAATTGGCCCTTTGACAAATGCACTCCAATTGGAACCGTCTGGCAGATTTTCTAAATGTATTGATGTTTTAAATCTGACATTTATTTTATCTCCCGACTTCCATTTTCTTGAAATCGCAACATATTCAGAGGGTTTAGATGTTATTTTTTGTTCTTTCCCGTTAATGAGTATTTCAAAACTTTCAGCCCATTTTGGATAACGGATATTCAAAGCAAAGTGTTTTGATTTTTTAAGTTTTACAACTAATTCTGTCTGATTCTCATAAGGGAATTTTGTGTTTTGTTCTAATTCTATTTCCTTTTCTTTCCATTTTAAAACCGATGGAATAAAAAGGTTTACAAAAAGATCATTTTGTGTATGGCTATAAATTAATTCTCCATATTTGGTATGATTTTCAAGTCCTGTTCCCACACAGCACCACATGCTTGTTTGAGGCTGAGAATAAACACGATAATGATTAGGGCGAATAGGCGTAAAATATACAAAACCTCCTTTTTCGGGATGCTGGCTTGAAAGGATATGATTGTAAAGTGTTCTTTCGTAAAAATCCAGATAACGAACATCATTTTTATCGAGAAACAAAGCTTTGGCAAGACGTTCCATATTATACGAATTGCAGGTTTCTGGCCCTTCGTTTGATTTAACCATTCCACTGAAATCGTTTACAGGATTAAAATGCTCTCCAACGCTGTTTCCTCCAAATGCAACTGTTCTTTTTTGAGTCACATTATTCCAAAAAAAATCTACACCATCTGACCATTCTTTATTATCAGAAAGAGCGGCAATCTTTTCAAAACCAACCACTTTTGGTATTTGAGTATTAGCGTGAAGTCCTGTGAGTTTGTCTTCTTTTTGCAGTAACGGATTTAATAAAGCTTTATGCGATAATTTTTCGGCGGTTTCAAGGTATTTTTTATCTTTTGTAATGATATACAAATCAGCAAAAGATTCATTTATGCCACCATGCTCTGTTGCCAAAACTTTCTGGATCTGTTCATCAGAAAGCGGATGGATTAATTCTATAAACCAGTCTCCAAGTTTTATTACTATATTTTTTGCTTGCTCACTTCTGGTGTATTGATACGCATCAATTAAACCAGCAAAAAGTTTATGAATGTTATAAATAGGAACCCAAGTATTGTTGAGTCCAAAACTGCTTCCGTCAATATCTCCTTTATGGATTCGATCCCAAAAAACTTTGCCTTGCGGAATACCCCCAACATAGCCATCGCCATTTTTAGCCTGACAGCGCGCCAATTCTGAAAGCATATAGTCCAATCTATCTTTTAGCTCCTTGTTTCCAGTAGATTCATACATCATAGCTAAAGCAGAAAGATAATGTCCGCCGATATGTCCATCCAATCCTATACTTTCCCAATTGCCATAACGATCTGCTTTTGGCTTAAGCCCAGATTCTAGTAAATAGGGTGCCAAAAGTTTATCGGGATCTAAGGCTAAAATATATTTTAGATCTACATCTTGAGCATTTTTAAATGGTCCATCTTTTAGCTTTACTTCGCTTAAATCAAATAACTTCATTTGAGCTGGTAAATTAGCTTTTAGATCGGATTGCGCTTGAGCTAACACTGAAATTCCGAAGAAAAACAGCAGATTAAACAAATGCTTTTTCATATATTTTTAGTCATTTTAATATTCTTTTATCTAACAAAAAAGAAATTGTAAAACTTATTCAGCTACTCGATCACTTTCTGGAGCTCCCAAATAAGAAGACTTTAACCCCCCAGTATCGATTAATATTTTTTGAAGTACAATTCCAGAATCTAAAACCTTGAAACGAAGCGTATGTTTTCCTGATTTCAGAATAGTATGTTTAGTCACAGAATGAATCATGTGTTCTGCCTGCCACTTTCCTAATTCTCCTTTATAATGTCCATTAAAATTTACGAGTTGCGGTTTTTCTCCATCAAAAGAAACTTCATATCGAAGTCCTTTATTGCTGTTAAAATTCAGCGTTGGAGCCAATAAAAGTTCAACGGCAAATTCTCCAGTTGAAGCAAAATTTATTTCGTACTCTACAAAGACATTATCTTCTGACATGGAATAGCTATTTTGCGGAAATGTTGTAATACCGCTCAACGTTTTTCCGAAATCTGGAATTACTTCCCAATGGATCTTTTTTGAATTATTCATTTTAGAAAAATGGGCTGCATTAATAGAGACATAGCCGTCTTTTTCTACAAAAACTTTTGGAATAATAATTTCGCTATCAGAAAGATATTTTACCTCTGGAAGAATATTTTTAGGACCATCGTGCCAAGCTTTGTAACCTATTCGCATTTGATCCATCATGTGAGGCCATTTGCCTTCTGCAATTTCATTATTGTATTTGTTTTGAAGAATAGAATCGCGTTCAAATTTTACTTTAACCTCATCTGCATAATAATTGGTAAGACTATTTTTTTCGGTTGCCAATTTCTTATTTTTAGCCTGTGCAAAATACATTTCATAAAGATTACAACAAGCATCTATAGGATATAAAACCAGCTGAAAATAAGCATCTTTATATTCGTTAGGAAGTTCGTTATAAATTCTATAAGCATCCAATGCCAAGTTTTTATAATCGTTCACAACTGTTTCAAACTCATTATAGTTTTCTAATGAATAGGTTTTGCTGTCCAGCATTTCTGGCGTAACACGACGATTGAATTTTGGATAGGTATTTAATAATCTGGCAATTTCTTTGGAATATTTGGTTCCAAATTGTTCTCCTGCCCAACTCTCTGTGTATTGGAATAAATTCTGAGAGTTGAAGTTTTTAGGATTCCAAGCCATGTCTAAAAAGAAGCTGATCGGGAATTCCATTGGTTTTAAATCGCCAACATTCACAATCCAGACTTTATCGACTCCGTTTTCATAACTAAGATTCATTTGTTCCCAAACTCTTTGTATCGGACTGATGTTTATCCATTTTGAATTTCTTGGCCCTCCCACATAATCGAAATGATAATACATTCCGTAACCTCCTTTATGCAAGGGTTTAGAAAGATCTGGAAGTTTGCGGACATTTCCCCAATTATCATCGCAAAACAATAAAATCACATCATCAGGAACGCGCATTCCCTGATCGTAATAATCCTGAACTTCTTTATATAAAGCCCAAACCTGAGGTGTTTTATTGGCGCTTTTACCAGTTTCACTTTCGATAATTCTGCGCTGGTCTTTTACAATATTTTCCAGTAAACTTATATTGGTGCCTTCGCTCATCGCTTCGTCTCCATCGCCACGCATCCCAATGGTTACCAGTTTTTCCCAATTTTTGCTTCGCTGAATCCCCGTTTTCCAGAATTCGTCCAAAACTGTCTTGTTTTTCGAGTAATCCCAAATATTAGGCAAATTATTTTTTTTAATGTATCGATGCCAGTCTGTTTGTGCCAAAGCCATCGGTTCATGGTGGGAAGTTCCCATTATAATTCCCATTTCATTTGCTAAAGGACCACTGGCTGCATCATCATCATAAAATGCATTTCCCCACATTGCCGGCCAGATGTAATTGCCTTTCAGTCTAAGGATTAATTCAAAAACTTTTTCGTAAAACTTGCTGTTAAAACCACCAAAAGTAGCTTTTGCCCAACCGCTTAAAGCTGGAGCTTCATCATTAAGAAAAATGCCTCTGTACTTTACAGCTGGTTCTCCATCGGTATACATTCCTTTAATGAAATAGATATTTTCTTTTTGTTTTACAGGCACGTCAGCCCAGTAATACCAAGGAGAAACGCCAATCTGTTTCGATAATTCATAAATTCCGTAAATCGTGCCGCGCTTGTCGCTTCCTGCAATTACAAGTGCTTCATTTAAACCTTTGAAAGGATTTTTAACGTGCTGTATAATGAATTTTTCATTTTTACCTTTAAGTTCTTTTCCCTCGATTTTTTTCTGTTTAATTAATTCATCGATAACCGAATTAGATCCGATCGTTCCGATGATAATGAGCGGTGATGATGCATTAGGATTTTGGTTTAAAATAAGCGGACGCTGGCCTGTAACCTTCTCAAAATCTGACTGAAGATTATTTACAGCTCGCAAAATACCTGCGTCTAAATTTGAATTTACCAAAAAAGAAAGTGACAAAGACTTTTCTTTCAGCACCATAACATTTTGGCTTTTATCTTCTGTTATAAAAGGCTGAGCTTTTGATATAGTACTTACTAAAATAATAATTACGGTGCTTATAAATTTCAAATAGTTTTTCATCAGGTATTTTTTATCATTCATTCCAGATTGAGCTTATTTTAAATCAAAATCTTTTATTTCTGCTTTTTATTATTTGAACAATAATTGTGAGTACAAGAACAAATCATGTCTCCATACTGGCCAAGTATGTCCGCCAGAATACTCACTGTAACTATATTTAATTCCTAATTGATCAAATTTTTGCGTCATAATTTTACAGTTCTCGTAGGCTATATCTTCTTTTCCTCCCATCGAAATCCAAAAATCCTTCAAGTTGGCATTGATATACTGTGCATTGTTTTTCATAAACTCATATTGAGGATTTGATAATTTTGGATTGTTTGCCCACCAGCCTGAGCTGAAAACGCCTAGACTTGAAAACATATTTGAGTTTTTTATTCCAGCGTAAAGCGTCTGCAATCCTCCCATTGATAAACCTGCTAAAGCTCTATTTTTACTGTCTGTTGCAACTTTAAAATTACTTTCAACAAAAGGTATTGCTCCGTTTTTCAGTTCGTTTTCAAATGCTTTTAAGGTTTCTTCTCCAAAACCTGCTATTCCGCCTGTATTTCCCATGTTGCCGTCAAGCATTACAATAAGCATTTTCTTTGCTTTGTTTTCGGCAATTAAATTGTCTAAAATCAAATTTGCTTTTCCTTGTGTGCTCCATCCTCTTTGGTCTTCACCACCTCCGTGTAAAAGATATAGCACAGGAAATTTTTCTGAAGAGGTTTCGTATCCTGGCGGCGTATACACATACATTTCACGCCATGAATTAGTTCCTTTTGAAAAGTATTTCATTATTTTTACCTCACCATGCGGAACTGCTTTTAATTCATAGAAATCACCATCTCTTTTCGGAATTTCTATTCCGCTTGCCATACGGCTCATGCCATAGAAAGTCTCGCTTGACGGATCTGCAACTGCTACACCATCAATCAAAAGCGAGTAATAATTAAATCCTCCGTTTATTACATCAGTAGTAACATTCCACACTCCTTGTCCATCTTTCTGCATATCGTATTTTCGTCCCAAATCGATCTGCACTTTTGAGGCTTCTGGCGCATTGACTTTAAAAATTACTCTGTTATCTGGCAGTATCTGAGGATATTTAGCATTTCGTATGTTGGTTTGAGCTGTGGTTCCTAGAACCGTATATTTAGCAAAACTTGATTCATCAACAGGTTTGAACAATAACTGTGAGAACATATACAAGCTGTTTTTCCATACTTTGAAATCATGAACTCCTGGTTCTAGATAATAAATGTGCGGTACATTATTTTTGAATAAATAATCGTGGGTGCGTTTGCTGTTTTCAAGAAGCCAATCGTTATCTCCGCAAGAAATCCAAAGCAGTTTCAGCTTCTTTTTGGTTTCTTCAGGATTAGGCACTAACTCCTCTGTTTTCTTAGTATTTGGAGCTGATGAAAATCCGCCAATCCAAGCAAATTTATCTAAGTTTGTTAATCCAAAATTCAAAGACTGTCCGCCACCCATAGATAATCCTGCAATGGCACGATGTTCTCTGTCTTTGTAAACATTATATTTTTTTTCGATAAAAGGAATCAAATCCTTCAATAAATCTTTTTCAAAATCTGCAAATGCCTGCACTTTGTCTGGCGCCATTATATTTCCTGTAGCGCTGTCATCTTTCATGGCTCTTCCGTTTGGCATTACCACAATCATAGGCTGTAATTTTCCCTCTGCGTAAAGATTGTCCAATATAATCTGCGGACTTCCACCGTTAAGCCATTCTTTTTCATCTCCGCCAATTCCGTGTAAAAGGTATAAAACTGGATATTTTTTGTTTTTACTAAATCCAGGCGGTGTATAAACTGTTGCCTTTCTAGTTGTGCCAACTGTCTTTGAATCATAGCTTACCGTTTCTACTTTTCCTGCTGGAACTGCTGGATTTAACTGGTCAAAACCAACGGGTGCCTGAACTACAAAAGGCTCATTTGTGTTATCAGATTTATAGCCTAATAATGAAAGCATTTTTTCTGCATAACGTTTGCCTAAATCCCTGTATCCCGCGGCGCTAAAATGCAAGAAATCTGACGACACAGCACAGCCTTTTGATGAAATCACATAAGAGGTTGGAATGGTCTGAGGCAATGTTGCAATGATTTTATTCATGCTCGCACATTTTCCTTTTTGTTCTTCATGAACGGTTTCACCTGAAAGCAATGGCACTTTTTTAGGATCAAGGTTTAGATCTTTCATCAGATTATCATATACTATTTTAACCTTTTTCGGCCATAGTGTATCTCCTGTATTAGATTCGCCCTGATGCAGTAAAATACCTTTTATCACTCCTGTTTTTTGTGCAATTTTTGCCAATTCAACAAGTCTTGCATACGGACTTCCATTATATTCTTTGATCATGCCCAACATCCAATCTGGCGCTGTTTTCATGTAATTCTCAAAGTTATCTTTATCAAAAAGTTCTATTTTGCATCCTCCAACAGCTACATTTACCACTCCTACTTTTATATTTTTAGGAAGATTGGCCACCATCGTTCTTCCAAAATTGTCTGTTAATGTCAATCCTGTTTTACATCGGCATAATGGAGGAATTGCCGTATACCATTTTCCCATTTCGCGATTTAGATCAGGGCAGTTTACTGCTTCTAAAACCTGAAAGCGAGAATCTACATTTATTTTGTCTTCAGCTTCTATCGGAGCCGCCCCTTCCATATTGGACTGTCCAAAACTTAAATAAACATGAAAATTTGGATCCTGAGAATATCCATTCTGTCCTATTAAAAAAAGAACTGTTATTGCGAAAAATCTAATTATTGATTTCATGATTTCTTATTAAAATTATTTTAATACTAAATGGAATTTCATTTAAATAAATTTAAATCTATTGCATCGCCCATTCTCTGATATCCCAATTCATTAGGATGCAAAAAATCGCCGTCGTGCATATTTGATAAAATGGTTTTCGAATCAGTTTCTGAAGCCATTTCTTTATCAAAATCTATTACTGCATCAAAATGGTTGTTTCGAATCCAGGCATTTACAATATCTCTTGCTTCTTGCTTGAAAGGGGCATCATAAAATGATTTTTGAAAAGGCAGAATCGTACAGCCATACACTTTTAGGCCTTTGGCGTGTGCTTTTTCTATCATGATTTTGTAAGCGTCTATAATTTCCTGTGCTTTTAATGGAGCATCTTCTGGACGTTTAATTCCGCCAATATCATTTATTCCTTCCAATATTACGAGCCATTTTGCACCTGCTTGCGAAAGCACATCACGATCAAAACGGTCTAATGCTGTTGGACCCAATCCGCCTTTTACAACGCAATTTCCGCCTATACCTAAATTTAAAACCCCAATATTTTGAGTTGCTTTATTGGCAGCCAATCTAGCGGCTAGAATATCTGTCCAACGATTTTGTTTGTTTGTTCCTGATCCGCGACCGTCTGTAATAGAGTTTCCTAGACAAACAATATTAGATGTATTTTTTGGTGCGAGGAGATCTAATCCAATGATAGAATACCAATGATCTGTTTTTACAGCTCCTGAGAAAACGTCATTACTGACATTATCTCCTTGTAAAATATAAGATGTTGTTCTCGATCCAGGATGCCCTGTTGTTTTTTGCGACGCAGCTCCATAATAAATGCTTATGGCAAGTAATTGACCTTGTTTTAGCTGAAAATTCAGTTTATCTGAAAATACTTCCTGACCTGGATGTAATGTTACTTCTTGATTTCCATTAAAAGTGAGATTTTTTTGCGTGTTTTTATCAATTGCTGGAGCATCAAGAACATTGGCAATGCTCACCTTTTTTAAAACGGTAGGCTCATCACTAAATACATTTGAAAAACGCAGTCGAATATGCTCTCCTCCAATCGAAACTTTTATAATTTGACGAAGTGTATTTTCGGCCAAACCTGGGGCTGGAGGCATATTGTTTGGTTCTACAAGCATTGGTGCACAAGCCCACGATCCAACCCAATTTTCAGCTTTCGCCTTTTCAGAAGAATTTGCTAAAGGCTGATTGGTTTTACATCCTAGTATTAAAGTGAAAAGCTGTAAAAGCAATATATATTTTAAATATCTTTTTATCATTTCTACTAAAATTTGATGACTGCTGTTATGCTAAAAAAACAACTCCCATAAATCATTTTCAAATTGAAATAAATGGGAGTTGTAAATTTTATTTCGGATGTGAATTATTTGATGAAGTGGCATATAAACCCACCAACGCTCCTGTAAATCCGCCTGCAACATTTGTTGAAAGAATATCTCCTGAAACTGGATTTCCAAGATTTTCAAAATCAGCACCGTTTAAAGCATAGCTAAACTGATAATCGTCGCCTGTTGCTTTAACTTGCAAACGTATTGCTCCTTTGATTTCTATTTTTGCGCTTGACACAATTTCTGATTGTCCTTTTTCCGTTCTTTCCAACAGTATATAGGTGTCTTTTCCTTTCTTAGTGATACCAAAAACGTAATTGTAGCTTTCGTTCTGCAGACATACAATTCCTGCCAGATTTTTTTCTGACTCTGGCTTATATTCTAAAGTTGTTGTAAAAGAAAAAGTATTATGCTGCTGTCTGTAAAATAAGGTAGAAGTTGGTTTTAGCTCCTTGATGTTTACAGCAAATGGCGTAATCTGCAAACCTTTTTTAACAATAGAAATAAAGTGTTCTCTTGGTCCGCGTAATCCAATCCATCTATAATCTAACTTCTGTGATGTAAAATTTTCTGTAAATGTAAAGTTGCCATTAGGGAAAAAACCATCTTTGCCCGTTTTGTTTACAACACCGTTTGGCATTTTTAATTTTGGTCCCATTGGCACTAAACCATTCTCAAAAACAGGAAAAGTACCCGACCAATCTACTGGAAGCATAAAGGTTTCACGTCCTGCATTTACTCTATCTTTTTCGTTTGGACGAATTCCCAAAAATACACCATAATACTTGTTATCCGGCCCAAGTACCAAATCGGCATGTCCTGCCCAATCTACTTTGTTGGGTCTGTTTTGAGGGAAATATCTTTGTGTGAGAATTGGATTATTTGATGCTGGTTTGAAAGGTCCTTTTGGATTATCACTAATAAAAACAACCTCGCTATGATTTCCTCCTGTACCTCCTTCAGCACACATTAAATAGTAATGATTGTCTTTTTTATACAAATGAGGAGCTTCAATCCAAATTGGTTTCTTAGAAAGGTCAACTCCACCATCTACAATAATTTTATCTGTTCCCGGAATTACCTGATCTTTTTCTAAATCATATTCCCAAACTTTAATTACACGATGTCCGTTATACAATTCTTTTCCTTTATCAGGAGCATCATTATGCACGACATACCCTTTTCCGTTATCATCAAAAAAGATAGAAGGATCTATTCCATTAAAAGCTAATTTTATCGGGCTTCCCCATCCTTTTTTTGGATCTTTAGTTTTTACTATGATATTTCCTAAACCGCCTGTAAAAGCAGTAACAATCATATAAAAAGTATCGTTGTGCGGATTATAAGTAATTCCCGGAGCATAGACACCAGCGCTAATTCCTGTATCATGAGGATTAAACTCTGAAACTTTATTTAATACCCCTCCCAAATCGGTCCAGTTTACTAAATCTTTAGAGTGAAAAATGGGCACTCCAGGAAACATAGCAAACGAAGAACACACCATATAATAATCGTCGCCTTTTCTTGTAATGGCAGGATCAGGATAACATCCCTGTAGAATGGGAGAATAAAATTCATCTTCTTTTAAAGGATTGCTTTTATAAATCTGGTCATCTCCCACGTAAGTTGCATTTGAAAAAATAGGATCTTTACTGCTTTTCTTTTTTTTGATAGTGGTTTCCTGAGCCTGCGTAAGGATAGAGCAAAACAGAACAGCAACCGATATAAGAATCTTTTTTTTATTGCTCATTTTATATTGTTTGTTAAAGTACATTCGAAAAATATTAAAAAGCCGAGAGGGTTACTCCCGGCTTGTTTAAAACTACATTAATAAACCGTAATAAGATAATTTATAAAATTGATCTTATTTGTTTAGAATTAGTTTTCAGAAAAATATAATTTAATATCCTGGATTTTGGTAAGCTGCTTTTTCGTCAGCAGACATTTCCATTCCATCCATTTGTCCTTGCGGAATTGGTCTTAGATAATGATGCGCATCAATTGTTCTGGTTACTACTTCTGGAGTATGCTGTCCGTAGTTAGATCCTCCTATAGAATATTTCCCTGCAATTTCATTCCATTTCTGTGTTCTTACTAAATCATACCAACGGTATCCTTCGCCAAAAAACTCACGTGAACGTTCGGCCAGAATGTAGTTAATATCAATTACAGCTGGAGTCGCATTGGTCATAGCGGCGCTATTATCCTGAATTTTAGCTGTATTTCCATTATTATCCCATTTCCATTTTCCAGCTCTAGCTCGTAATACATTTACAAGAGATCTGGCACTCAAAGATCCTGTAGCTCCTTTAACAGCTGCTTCTGCGGCAACTAAATATAATTCAGAGAATTTTGCTACTGGAAATGGTCTTGTGCTTCCTGCATTTGGCTGTCCTAATCCTCCCGCGTTGTCTGTTCTGTATGGCCCAAGTTTCCAGAAACCTGGGTATACAATTCTGCTAATGCCTTTTGGAGAAATCACATAATCTGCTCTTCCTGGCAACACTCCTGCGCCAACTCCACTTTCACCTTGTCCAGAAGGATAAGTAATTGCAGTTGATGGTTCATCATTAAGAAAACTTAAAACTGCATCACCGGGTTTAATTGTCAAACCATTTGCATTGGTCAATGTTGCTACGCCAGTAAGACCAGTTCCTTGAAGATTCCAATTTCCTCTGAAAACTGCCGCAAACGTTCCGTCATATCTTGAATCATTTGTTTTATCTGCAAAAGTATTCGTAAAAACTTCAATAGGTGGAGCCATTCTTGTCCACGGACGTCCTAAAAATTGATTAGCTTCTCTTTGTACTGAAGAAACTGCTGCTGAACCGTTTTTACTTCTTATAGCAGTATAGTTCCAAGTCACCATCCAACCTGAAAAGTTATCTGGCGAACCACCGCTACCGTACGTAAGACTGGCACCATTGTAATACTCACTTTCCTGTGTATGATCTGCAAAAAGCATTACTTCTTTGTTTCTGTCATTTGCTCCAGCATTAACATCATAATAAGAATCTAGCAGCCCATAAACACCTGGATTATTAATTCCTTCTACAGCCAAATCATAAGCCTTTTGAAAGTACCACTGTGCATTATGTCCATCTGGATCTGTTCTTGGAGTATCTGGATAGGTTGGTATATTATTTGGGTTTTCTAACCACCAAGCATAAGTAAGATATGCTTTTGCCAGAAATAATCGCGCTACAGTTTTAGTTACCGTTCCTGTCAATCTAGGCGTATCTGGAAGATCATTAACCGCTGTAACCAAATCCGGGAAAATGGCTTTAGTATATACTTCAGGAACTGTATTACGTTTAGAATATCTTGAAGGTTTACTGTTAAACTTTAATTCTCCAGCTCCTAAATCCAAAGGAACGCCTCCAAAAGTCTGCACTAAAAGAAAATAATCAAACCCTCTAAAAAATTTAGATTCTGCAATTAAACTGCTGGCAACTCCAACGGCTGCACCATTTTCGATAATACCGCTGGCAGTATTGATATCATAATAAGAGTTATTCCACAAAACATCTGAACGGCTTGAAGTTGGATTTATAACTCCCACACCAGACAAATCGTGATCTTTAAAATTTCCGTCTGCACTCTGCGCGTACGTTGCTTCATCTGTCCCTGTCTGGCAAGCATTATAAAAATAAGCCTGTCCGTAAATCCAGCGTAAATGTGCATAGTGAGAAGTTAATCCCTGTTTAACACCTTGTTCAGTTTTAAAATAACCTGGTTCGTAAAAATCATGAGGTTTTTCCTCTAATATATCGGAACAGCCTGCTAATGAAAGTAAAACCGTTGATCCTATGATTAAATTTTTAAAAATATATCGTTTCATATCTGTTCTGATTAAAATGTTAAATTAAGTCCAAATAAATAATTTCTGGTTGCAGGAGTGTTTGTACCGATAACCGAAAATCTTCTCTGATAAGAGGCAACGGCCTGATTTTCGTCACCAAATGAATTCGTTTCAGGATCCATTCCAGATTTATCGTGATATGGAGAAAATAAAACAAACGGATTCTGCACTGTGAAATAAAGTCTTAATTTATCGATTCCTAAATTTCTTGTAAAGTCTTGATCAAGAGTATACCCAAGAGTCATTGCTCTAATTTTTACATAAGAAGCATCAAAGTACCCCATAGTCGACATGTATTTAGGGTTATCACCGCTTCTAATACCTCTCGGATTAGGAAATTCTCCGTCTCTGTTATCTGGAGTCCAGTAATCTACATCAACGTTACTTCTACGTCCGTTTAAAAGGTTCATATAACTTGCTCCTCCATATAATGTACTTATTAATACACCTCCGCTTTTAAACGCTCCTACTGCATTAAAATCAAATCCTTTGTAAGTTACATTCGTATTGAAACCTCCCTGAAAGTCTGGATCTGTTTCTATAATCTGACGATCACTTGCATTAATGGCACGAGCTGGCGAACCATCTGGATTATATTCTCCGGTATATTTCACTTTGATCGATCCTACAACTGTTCCCTGCTGATTAATTCCAGTTGGTCCTGGCTCAAGAATTGACATATATGGATCGCCTTCCTGCCAGATTCCGACCTTTTCATAATCATAGATTGAATTAATATTATATCCAACAAACCAGTTGTTTGCTTCGTCACGGCTAGCACCTGATGCTAAAGCAACAAGCTTGTTTTCGTTTTTATAGAAATTAACTCCCACAGACCATGTCACACCTTTAGGGTTATCAAGAATAACTCCATTTAATGAAATTTCATAACCTTTGTTTTCTGTTTCTCCCACGTTAGCCACATAACTGCTTACACCAGACGTCGCTGGAAGTCCCACACGCTGCAATAGATTTTTTGTGTTTGTTTTATAATATTCGACTGTACCTGATAAACGATTGTTGAAAAATCCGAAATCTAAACCATAGTTCCATGTAGTAGAAAACTCCCATCCCAAATTAGGATTTGGAAGCTCAGTAACATATACTCCAGTTGAATTATTGCTTCCAAAATTGTATGGCCTTGTGCTTAAAGCTCCCAACGTTGCATAAGGAGATACCGCCTGATTTGAAGTTTCTCCATAACCAGCTCTCAATTTCAATAAATTGATGTATTTTACATCTTTAAGGAATGACTCGTTTGAAAGTGTCCAACCAGCAGATACTGCAGGATAAGTTACCCATTTGTTTCCAGGAGATAATCTTGATGAACCATCAGAACGAACTGTTCCAGATACAAAGTAACGGTTATCATAAGAATACATTAACCTAGCCATATACGATGTCAATCCCCACTGTGTATAATCTTGATCTGCAGGGTTAATTACAGCTTCTTCCTCACTTTGTCCTAAATTATAAAATTGAAAAGCATCAGAAGTAATTCCGTTTCGAGTCACTCTCGAACTTTGTCCTGTATATTGTTCGTTTGAATATAGACCGACAAAATTTATAGTATGTTTTTGTGCAAAAGTTTTATCATACGTCAGTAAATTTTCCAATAGCCATTGTGTAGACCAGCCGTTTGTTATTGCCGCATTAGAAAGTGTCGTTGGGTTTACGTCAAAAACTCCCTGACCTTCATAATATCCAGCATTTGATGTGCGCAAATTTAAACCAGTATTAAGTCTGTATTTCAAACCTTCAACACCTGGAATTTTTATTTCTGCAAAAATGTTATTGTAAGAACTAAAAGCTCTATTTAAATTCACATAAGCATCTCCTAAATTTTCAATAGATTTTCTAGTATAAACCCATTGGTCATCTGCTGCCATGCTCACTGTTCTTTTCAAAGAACCATCTGCATTATACGGATTCGCAAGGGGTGAAGTCTGCAGAATAGTTCCTGTTCCGATATTATCACCATTTGTAATGCTGTAATTGCTATTGGTGTTAAATCCTATACGAATAGATCTATTAATCTGCTGATCTAAACCTGCTCTAAGACTAAAACGCTCATAGCTCTGACCTGGAAGAACCGACTCTTCTTTGTAATATCCTAAACCTGCATTGTAAGCACCAGTTTCAGTTCCGCCCGAAACGCTAACATCATGGCTGATCATTTCGCCAGAACCGTACAATGAATTCTGCCAATCTGTATTTACATTTCTTTTCTCGTCAACACCATCTACATATAAACCTGTATAATCACGAAGAGCAGCAAATTTAGTAGCATCCATCATCGGATATTTTGAGAAAACCTGTTTAATTCCGCTAAAACCATTGTATGAAAATGTAGCTTTCTGATTTTTCTTTCCTTTTAAAGTAGTCACTAAAATTACACCATTGGCTCCACGGGAACCATAAATAGCTGTAGCAGAAGCATCTTTCAAGATATCTACAGATTTAATATCTGCAGGATTGATATCTCCTATAGAACCTGCAAACGGAACTCCGTCCAACACCACTAAAGGATCATTGCTCCCCGTAAGAGATCTTGTTCCACGAATCCTTATCTGCATTGCAGCACCTGGTTTAGAAGAAGTTTGCGTCATCTCTACCCCTGCAAGTCTTCCTTGTAAAGCTTGGGTAATATTGGCAGCTGGCACTTCATTTAACTCTTTTCCTCCTAATGAAGCAACCGATCCTGTAACCGCCTCTTTAATTTGAGTACCATATCCGATTACAACTACTTCTTTTAAGTTATTGGAATCTTCCTCCAAAAGCACATTGATTTTCGTCTTTCCATTAACACTAATTTCTTGGGTTTTAAAGCCTATAAAGCTAAAGACAAGAATACCATTTGAAGGCGCACTTATAGAATAATTACCGTCGAAACCTGTACTTACTCCGTTTTTTGCTCCTTTTAGATTAACATTCACGCCAGGAATTGGACCGTTTGCATCCGAAACTGTTCCTGTAATTGTTGTTTGCGCCTTAATTTGCATTGAGACCAAAAACAATAGGATCAAAAAACCGAAGCTTTTTATATGCTTCGATTTACTTGTAATAAAAAAATTATTCATAAAAATTGATTTAATTATTAAAATTTGGTTTTTGTTGGTTAGTAATTTTCAACACTTAAAAAGTTAAAATGGAACACCGACTTTATAAGTGTAACTATTACAAATATAGAAAAATATCTTTCAAACACAATCGGTTGTGTAATTTTTTATTGATAAGTACGAAAAAAACACCCGATAAAAAAATATTTACTTCATAATTTCACTAAAAATAATAAAAATATCATAAATTACACTACAACGTTGTAGCTATATTTAATAAAAATTTTAAGTTCTTATAATATTCTTAAAGAAAACATAAAAATGAAAAAACCTTCTTTTCTATTTGAAAAAACTCCAATTATCAAGTTTAAAAGACAACTTATTAATAAAAATTTCCAGTAAAATCGTACATTACCAAGTAACTATCTGATAAACTAATCACTAAAGCTGTAAAAAACCATCTTAAAAACAATCGATTGTTTATTTCCCATAAAAAAACCCTTCATTTTCATGAAAGGTTCTTTTAAAACAAATTCTAAAAAAATTAGCTTTTTACATCTTCTAAAATCATCTCCTTTTGCAAAATTTTTAAAATAGATGAAACTTTAGCCTGATGGTAAATCTTTATAAAATATTCAAACTGATAATAAATTTTATTAGTTAAGACATAAAATAACGTTCTAAGACTATCACATATATTAAATTAGAAATAAACGACTCTGACTCATCAAATCAAAATAATATTTTCCTCAAAAATTAAAGTTGAATTTTACATTCCAAAACAGTTCATCTTTCGGCACATTCAAACTATAAAATTCAGCAGCTCTGTTTGATACGCCTTCTTCTTTTTCAGCAAGACCGCGAACTAATCTTCTC
The DNA here is from genome assembly GCF_003254545.1 of Flavobacterium tistrianum. Taxonomy (GTDB): domain Bacteria; phylum Bacteroidota; class Bacteroidia; order Flavobacteriales; family Flavobacteriaceae; genus Flavobacterium; species Flavobacterium tistrianum. The sequence continues at coordinate 1,070 of NZ_QJRH01000052.1, read as the reverse complement.
TGCAAAATCTTTCTTCTGAAATTCGTTTTGTTGATTTCAATTTCTAATATTTTTTCATACAAATGAATCACCTGAAGCAAAGTAAATTTTTCGGGCAAAAGATTGAAACCAACCGCACTGCAGCAAATATTCTTTCGCAGTTCTTTAATGCTAAAATCAATTATTGCCATGTATTTATCTTCTAAACCTTTTATATTGCTCACATCAATCCAGATTGCATCAGATTTAAATTCTTCATCATCCTCATTTTTTTTCTCTCTTCTAATCATTGCATAATAGCCAATTGAAATAATCTCTTGAAGTGATGATGACGAATAATTACCAAATGCTCGCAATTGCTCTAAAAAGAAATCTTCTTCTGAGATATACTTCTTCAAAATCTTTTGTGCTGTTTCTAATATTGTTTCTCCCTCTTCTAAACTGGAACTCGGCAATCTCCAGTTACCATTCAAAATATCATTTTCCTTTTTGACAAGCAAAACTTTCAAACTTCTATCTTCAAAACAGAATATTACACAATCAATTTCTATCTTATTTTCATGATATGAATTAAGCCCTATTCCCTCTTCTGAATCTTCTTTTTTCATAGAAAATAAAATTAAACTGCCTTTTAATCAATTAATCTTCTAATCCCGTAAGGATCAATTGTGACAATCGAGCCGTCTTCCAAGTAATCAATCTTAGCCACCTTCATGCTTCTCAAATGCGTCACGCCTTTTGATAAACTTGAATCATGATAAAACAGATACCACTCGCCTTCCACTTCGCAGATAGAATGGTGTGACGTCCACCCGATAACCGGATTCAGAATCCTTCCCTGATACGTAAACGGCCCATAAGGACTGTCTCCGATAGCGTAGCAGATGAAATGCGTATCGCCTGTTGAATAAGAGAAATAATATTTTCCGTTGTATTTATGAACCCAAGAAGCTTCAAAAAAACGTCTGGCATTATCTCCAGCAAGAATCTCATTTCCATTTTCGTCCAAAATTTTAATCTCTTTTGGATCTTCGTCAAATTCCAACATATCGTCTCTTAACAAAGCTACAATTGGTCCCAGAGCTTTCTCT
>NZ_QJRH01000049.1 GCF_003254545.1 Flavobacterium tistrianum | reverse complement strand
TTGCGCAAGCTTTTTTATCGCCTTTTTCCATTCTTTTTCCATTCTTTTTCTTAACGCGCTGATAACATAAAACTTAGATATTATAAATTTATTTTACAAAGTAAGATTTTTCTTTTATATATGTTTTTATTCTAAAAAAATCATTTGACAGAAACATATTTTAGTAAATTCTCAACTACATTAGTAATTATATTACGTTTCCATAAAGAACTCTCGCCTGTTCCTTAAATTAAAAGAACGCTTAAACTCTATTTATTTGAAATGACATTACTTCATCCAATCATAATACAAATAATTCAAACTACAAACTATCCCTCTTACATCTTATATACATACTCCGCCTTCACAAATCCAAAATTACTAGATTGGATTACCTTTACTTGTAGCCACTCCCCATCAATTGCGATAACCATCAAGATATCATATCTCTTAAGCGTCTCTATTATATCATATTCACTCCCAGGTCCCTCTCTAAGATTTAAAATTTCAGAATTAACTGCTAACATGTCTTCCGGACGATAGGCAAGTGTCGATTTTAAACGCGCTGGCACTTTCTTTTCTTTGGATTCAACAGATTGCTGAGAAGTAAAAGAAACTGCACCTGATTTTTTAGACGGACTTGCAACCTTACTCTTTAAAGAAGTGGCTGTGCGTGGAGCTGTATATCTAACAGGAGGCGAATACGAAGCGCATACACCACAGCTACCACCATTGGAACAGTGAGCACACCTACTGCAGTTTGAACACGCACTGCAGTAAGCACTTCCGGTGCATCTTCCCGCTTCTTTTAGTTTTGCATCACAACAGCTTGCTACCAGTTTACCGCTCTGCGCGCTGGATCCAACTGCACTAAAAAAGAATATGATACAAAGGGATAATGTTTTTATCATGGCTAAATAGTTTTATTTTAGGCAAACATAAAGAAAGCTTCTCATGAAATTCTACGGTTTTCCGTAATATATGGAAAGGCATCTTTCTGAAAGCCACCTTGCCGTCACGACCTTTTAGGTATAACTTTCAAAAATTCACTTCATTTATCCAAAGTAGAATACTTTATTAAAGATATGACGAGAAGGCATCTTTAAGAATTCGTTTCTAACAGCTTCTAATCTTACTTCAAAATCGAGTAATGCATTCCTATTTTCTCTTTAAATCTTCGACTCATAGATACTGTTTTGCCAGATAATAATTCAATATGGTTATCAGAAATATGAATTCTTTTAATGACATTTAGATTGACCATATGATTACGGTGTATTTGTACAAATTGTTTATCTGGTAATTTTTGCTGAATCTGTTTCAAGGATATTTCAGTCAAAAATGATTCGTCTCTCGTAATAATCGAAGTGTATTTTCCTTCGACATAGATGTATTCTATACAATTGAAAGATACCTTTACTAATGTGTCTTTTCTTTTAATCAAAAAAAAGCCATCCATTATAATGGCTCCTGACTGACTCCTTGAAAAGACACCCTGCATGTCCATAAACTTTTCAATAGCAAGCTCAATAGCAAACTCCAATTCAAGAACATTAATAGGTTTAATTAAATAACAATATGGATTTGTAATTCTGGCCAATTCAAAAGTTTTTCTGTCTATGGAACTTGTTAAAAAAGCGAAAGGTTTTAATGTAAATTGGTTCTCATTTATTCGCTGAGCAAATACAATTCCGTCTGGCTTGCCGTTCAAATACACATCTACAATAACAATATCTGGTTTTTGTGCGTAATAATATCCCAATGCATCTTTTAAATTATTGGCTACAGCTGTAACCTCATATCCTCTTTCTTCGAGGGCCTCTTTTAAAGATTGTGCCTGTAAAGCTTCATCTTCTATAATTAGTATTCTTATTTTCATATTTTCATGTCTTTGATTATTATAAATACATTGATTACCATCTCTATTATGACCTTTAAAATCTCCCCGAAAAATCCGGCTGATTAAAAGTTCTATATCAAGCCAACAATGCTTTAGCCCATCTATTTACAGGCACAAGATTTTAAAGCCATTTTTTAATTTTTAAAAAATTAGCATGCAAAATCCTCCACCAAACTGTTGATGAGCTCAAAAAGTAAATAATATAAAGAAGGAAAGCCTGCAGAGGAATCTCAAACAGAAATGAAACTAAGCTTAAAAAAATGGAAAATATCAGTAACAATTTCCTAAAAAAATTATAGCGCCATTCTTTCAGGGAATTGGTATAAATATTATGATTGAGATAATGGCAAACATTATCACATTTATTTTTTGTATTGGATAAAAATATTATTTGAGAATTCAATAGACTTGCTATTGAAAATTAAACAGCTGATTTCAATTCAGTATCCATTAAGCAATGAAATATTGAGTCCTTAAAGTTTCCTCTTTTTCATGTCTTTATTTAATCACAACTATAAATCAGGAACTATACTTTCATTTCTAACCAAATTTTATAGTATATGACATCAATTTTCTTTGATTCTAAAAACAAACCATTAATAAAATGGCCGTGGCAAACCAATGTATGCCGTCATAATAATAGGTATTTCCCGTGCTGTTTTTGTTTTTAAATGCAGACAATTTCTGCTCTCAAACATTCTACGCGAACTGCTTACGCAATACTGATCTAATTTGAATGTAGCATTAAAAAAAACAATTTGATTCAAATCCTGCTTTTTTTGTACGGATGTCTGAATCCCTTTTTCAACATTAATTTCTTTAATAGTCATAATTATGATTTGTTTTTGGGGTTATACAATAAATCAAAAATAAGAAATAAAATCCTACATAATATGTTTTAAACCGTTCATAACTAAAACTTTACCGTTCGTGCCATAAAAAGAAAAAAATCTGTTAGACCGAAGTAATATTGCCTTATAAATAATTGATAATCAAACTATCAAATAAAAAAATAGGACTATGAAACCATCTATTAATGAAATCCAAAACGTATATGCTAAGAAAGGATATACGTTTTTTGACACAAAAAAACCTTACAATCTAAACATTATAGGTATTAGAAGTAAAAATGTAATCGCCAACTCTTTTGATGACACATTGTGTTTAATCTTTAGCGACGACAGCCTTACATTGCAAGTATTCTATTTTGCAGCTACCACAGATCCTGGATTATTTTGGTTGCAAAATCCATTAAACGTGAGCGGTACTGCTATTTTGGTTCCAGGCCAATACAAAGGCTCACATCAAGTCGGACTACATAAAGGGCAATATGAAGCATTGGTGCAAAAAGCCCCTGTAAAAGTATGGCGAGACGCTAATAAAGACGGTAAACTGGACTTTTCAGGACCTCATCACGAAGGCATTTTCGGAATTAATATTCATCGTAGCAATCCGGACACAGAATCACAAACGGTAGAAAAATGGTCTGCCGGATGCACGGTTTTCAAAAAAGCAGCCGATTTCAAATTCTTTATGGGCATCTGCAACAGATCTAAAAGTCTGTATGGTAATTCTTTTACTTATACACTATTGGAGGAATCAGACTTTACAACTTAATTATTAACACTTTAAAAAAATTATTATGAACATTGGAGATCAATTTAAAGGCCTTCCTATGGAGGACCTGATCGGTGGACCACTATCAGCCGCTGTAAAATCGAATACCGATTTGGCTAAAGCTACAGCAGCATTTATTAATGATATTGGTTTTGAGAAAGTAAAAGATGCAGAAGGGCTTATAGTTCCCGGTCCTGCACGAATGGTAGATTTTGTTTTTGAACGCCCAGGACTTGATAAAGAAGGAAACACTACTGTTGAAGAAGTTAAAATGAAGGTGCCAATGCTTGCCATTGTACCCATTCCGAACCTGCAAGTAGATTTGGTTGACATCACTTTTGATATGGAGGTTAAAAGCTCTACGAAATCTGTTGAATCATCTGCTTCTAAAGGAGAGTTTAGTGCCTCGATGAGTGCAAAAATTGCTTTTTTCTCTATCAATGCAAGCGTTTCGGGTTCTATTTCATCGAGCAAAGAAAACACACGCTCAACAGATCATTCTGCCAAATATCATGTAGAAGTAAAGGCAACCAATCATGGCATGCCCGAAGGCTTAGCAAGAGTGCTTGACATTATGAATGATGCCGCTAAACCACGTCAGATTATGGCTTATAAACCAAATGCTAACGGCGAAATTGAAAGAGGCGAAGATGGCAAACCTAAAGAACAAGGTAAACTAGTTAGTGCAGATGGCAGTGAAAGCACGCCATCTTCAGAAAAAGGAAATGAATAATTGATTAAGTAATCTAACACCAATTGTATGCTACCAAATAAATCAGAAAAGATCGCAATCGCAGATATACGATATATAAAAAAGATAACCATAGGATCTATAAATCCAAGTGCGCCTTTTACAGACGAAATGCGGGAAGATCAATTGGTGTTGCTTAATAAATGTCTATCGCAACATCCTAAAGGAACAATAATAGGAAAAGATATTTCCATAGGAAGTTTTAAGCTGGGAGAGCATGAACTTAACATGCAGAGCACAACCTATCACGTAGGTTTTACGAGAAAGCCATACTGGCTGGATGAAAAATAATAATAAAAAAACAAACCATGTCACAACAAAGATTTGACCATTTATTACAGGCTATCCACAGTGCAGTACTAAAAGCTCAGGAATTAACCGAGGAGCAGCACATCATGCAAATTGCGAAATATTTTGACGAAGATGGAAAACCGCTTGTGCAAGAACTTCATGTACCAACTCTAGATCCTGATGACGATCCTGCAGCAATGACAACGCTAAGTGTTCCTTTATTGAGTCTTTTGCCACCATCGGCAATCAAAATTAAAGAACTCAAACTAAAGTTTAAAGTTGGTCTTGGCAAAATTAAGGTCGAACAGAGCGATAGTAATAATGGACCAAGTCTGGATATTGATATGGGAGGTGGCGGTGGAATTTTTGGAAAAAAACAAGCTACTGCAAACGTTGAAATAACATTTGAAGCCGGAGATCCGTCAGAATCTTTTTTAAGGATCAATGACTATCTGGTAAAAAGTGTGGTATAACATGAATTATTAACTTTTAAATATAAACATTATGGCACTTAATTTTAAACCTGGCTGGAACACGGCCATAGCAAAGTATGTTAGCAAATATGGTCCATATCAAGCTTTTCTTGATACGTTGACACCATTGTTAATTGAACAAGCATTTAGTGATGCTAACCCTCATTTTGCAGATCCTTTAGCCGCCGATTTTATTAGAACAGTTGTAGCTTCAGCTGACGTCTATACAATTGAGCAAGGCACGCATCAAGCAGAAGATTTACCAGCAGGCGGGTTCTGTCTACATTTTACAGGAAGAAATTCTGCTAACACGGCATTCCACTTTTATATTGTTCAAAATCCAGATGGAACGCCAAAGATTATTAAGATTACTTATTTCGACAAAAAAAGCAAACAGCTAGTGACTAGCAATAGAACTTAATTTCAATAAGTAATTAAAATTTAAAAACTCCAAAAGAGTTCCTCAAAAAAAACATCCGGATGTAAAAAGAGGTTAACAGAAATCTATTCACTAAAAGTATAATAATATGGGAAGTATAATTATTGTGAAGGGAAACAAACAAGAAATACAGTATAAAACCTGTATTAACAAGCTATCGCTTGATGATGAATTGTGCATTTATGCAATAGCCGATTTTGCTCTTAAAAATGGCGTTCCCTATCCTAACTGTGAAATCAGACAAAAAGTAGACATCGGCGGACTAAATCTCATTGACCTAGATGAGTTAGCAAAGAACTAGTTTTCATTTAAATCATTTATCATGAAAAAACGTATTGCATTAATTTGCCTGGCCCTGCTGTGCCTAGTTCCAAAATTAATGGCTCAAAAAATATGGACTCTTAAAGATTGTATTGCCTATGGCAGAAAACGAAGTTTTAAGGCAGAAGAGAATACAATATTAAATGCAACTTATAAAGAAGATAAAAAGAATATTGAAGCACTTTACCTTCCTCAATTCAGTGCAGTATTAAACCCCTCTTATTCTAGAAATCAAGCAGACTATTTATGGTTCTCTAGTTTTGGATTAGAAGCCAACACTATCCTATATGCTGGATTTAGAAAAAGATATGAACTTGAAAAAGCTAATATGATAGCCCTAAAAAGTGAATTTAATATTGCTAGTGCCCAAAATGATATTGAACTTCAGGTTTTATATGCTTACACAGATGCGCTTTCCAAAAGAGAACAGTTTCTTGTTAACATTAGATTTTATCACAAGGCTTTGAACTTGCGCTATGAACTATCAAATAAAAACATATTTACCAATGCAGACAAAACTTTTTTTGAAGCAATGCTTCAACAGGATCGAAATGAAATCGAATCTTTAAGTATGCAGTATGAACTGGCATTATTAAAAATTAAGCAGCTTATTAACTTAGATAATTCAACCGAATTTGATATCGAAGAAATTCCTCCTTTTATACCAACATACCGAGAGCTTAAAGAAGCGTTCCCTAAAGCAATTCTAGCAGATCCCGAAATAAGCAAGAATCAGTTAGAGACTACAGTTGCGGCAAAAAATATTGCTATTGCAAAAAGTTTTCTTTCTCCAGTTTTAAGCTTTCAGACAAATGCATCCTATGCCATTAACAATGGAAATAATTTATCTGGAATTCAGTATTACTTAGGGTTAAATTTTACTGTACCTGTATTCAATTTAAAAGGCCAGAATGCGAATATTGAACGAGCCGTTATCAATTTTAACTATCAAAAAACACAGCTCGAAAACCAAAAAAGGACCTTATTAAATACTGTTGATTTTATTATAAATGAATTGGAGAATAAAGAAACTGACTATAAAAATGCACTTCTTGTTCTTGAAAAAACAACTCTTTTACTAAACGAAAGCACAAAAAAACTGGAAGATGGAAATTCTACGTACGAAGCTTATCTAGTACTGCGAAATTGGAACAAGCAGAATGCATTGCAGGCTGTTGTACTTAAATACGAAACTATTGCTCAGGCAAAGCTGCTTGACTTTTATACAGGAACAACTTTATAATATTAAAAAGGAAGATCTATGAATGCAATATATAATAAAATAAAAAATCGTTCTGGTTACACTTCAGGAATCTCAGAATTAGAGTTAGATAATACTCCTGAAGAAATTATAATCGTAAAACCTATTGAAGAAGATGCTTTTATTCCGGCTGAAATTAAAACACTACCTATCGCAGATGCTAAAATGCCTTTTGAAAATCTAATCGAAAAAGAGATTGAAACAATGTTACAATACAATGTTAGAAAAGGCAAAAAAATAACATCAGACATTGGCTCAATGGCAGAAACCAAAAAACTATCCCATAAAATAGTTTTGCATGAAATGCTAAAAGATGCGATACATCCTGCAACTCCAAAAAGCATAAATTATCTCAATCAATATCGCGATAGATTAAATGAAAGAGTTGTTTTATTAAGAATCAAAATATTTCGCCAATTTATCGCAATTGCCATAATCAGTGTTATGCTTGCCAGTTTTGGATATGCTGTAATTGAATCCGATATTTTTACAGACAAATACATCTTTACAGAGACTGCATTATTTATTATAAACCAATTTTATATTGTGGCTACAGCTTTTTTTGGTGCAATGCTGTATTTCATTACAAAACTAATTAAGCAAATCGACAACAACACTTTAACAGCCAATAAAATTCCGTTTTACTGGTTGGCAATTTTACTTGGCGCTTTAAGCTCAATAATATTAATCAATACAAAAGTATTTGCTCCTTTCCTTATAGACGATACATTCCTGCACAACCTTTTTATTGCCGCAGCCTGCGCTTTTGCTGCTGATGTTCTCTACGGTAACATTCAGGCAATTGCGCATCTATAGTTTCTTTTGCATCTCCTTTTGAAGCCTGAAATTAATTTTTAGCATTTATATCGAAATATTCCCACCCTGCTCTTTTACGGATATTTCTTTTTTTAAGATCAAAACCCCATATTCTCATGAAAAAGAATAGTAAAAATTCACTTAACATCTTTCCCAAAAAAGGAAACAAGCCAGCAAAAGCTTATAAAGCAATCTGCTCAGAACTTGCTCTAGATGGAAACGTACATCTTGATCTTGGCAGTTTTAGCACTACCGTAATGAATTCGTATGCCGACAAGCTTATTTTAGAACAGATAGGCAAAAATTTCATTGATTATGGCGAATACGGACAGACCAAAAAAATTCATGATCGAATTATAGCCATACTTTCAGGATTGCTAAATGTACCCAATCGCAAATCTATAAATGGAACATCAACCTTGGGGTCTTCAGAGGCAATACATCTTGCTCTGCTTGCTCACAAATGGAACTGGAAAAAAAGACGGCAGTCCTTAAATTTAAACACTTCAAAACCGAATATTGTTTACAGTGGCAATGCACATGTCTGCTGGGATAAGTTTGCTTTATATTTTGATGTTGAACCAAGAAAAATTCCTGTTTCAGCTCTACACAGTTATCCTTTAGAAGAAATATTGAACAGTATAGACGAAAACACCATTTGTGTAGGTGCCATTGCAGGAAATACCTATACAGGAAGTATAGATCCTATTGAAGAACTCAATAGCAAATTATCAGAAATCAATTCAAAAAATAACTGGGATATTGGTATACATGTAGATGCAGCCATTAGCGGATTTGTGCTTCCTTTTTTAAAACTGCACAAATCTCAATGGAATTTTAGCTTGCCACTGGTTCGAAGCATTAATCTTTCGGGGCACAAGTTCGGATTGGTATATCCTGGAATTGGCTGGCTCATTTTTAGAGATGCTTTTTTTTTGCCAAAAGACTTAATTTTTTCTTCACATTATCTTGAAAAACCAATAGAAACCTTTACCCTTAACTATTCTAAAGGAGCTTCTATGATTTTGGCTCAATATTTTTCGATACTTCAGCACGGTATCTCTGGGTATAAAAAAATAATAAAAAACTGCTGTCAAATAGCGCAAATCATTAGAGAAAAGCTTAGTCAATCTGATTATTTTGAGGTTGTTGATGAAGCTATTTTGCCCATAGTTGTTTTTAAATTAAAATTGAACAATTCAATAGATCTTAATGAATTTCAATTACATCTTAAGGCAAGAAATTGGATGCTTCCAGTTTATGATAGCCCCGGAAATTTCGAACCGGAAAAACTAATGCGAATAGTTATAAAAGAAAATTTTAACCGTGCAATGGCATCCCACTTGTGCGATGATCTAATTAATGTATATCAAAACTTAAACAATTATCGTTTATGAAACAGTTTTACTATCTCATACTATTCTTTTTAGTATCAATATATTCTACAGAAGCTAAACTATCCAGAAAACAAGAGTCTTCAAATCCTCTTAAAGTTACCGTGTCGATTCATCTTAATAAAATTTATGATATCAACTCTGTAAATAAAACTTATATGATAGACGCTTATTTAGTGCTTCTATGGCATGATGCCTCTGTTTCTGAATGGATTCATGAAAATAACAAAACTAGGATTATATATGAAAATGAAAAATTTCCTGAAACAATTGCAGTTCCCTCTTTTGAATTTATCAATATTCTGGGCAATCGCGAAATCATTAATAAGCAATTAATCATTAATCCTGACAAAACGCTAGTTTACAACGAACGTTTTCATGGAAGATTTACATCTAATATGGATTTTCATAAATATCCAAACGACAGACAATGCTTTACAATACAGCTAGAATCATTTTCGATGGAAAAAAATGATCTGATTTTTGTCAATCCGCAACTTTTTCCAAAAGTATTGGATTCCTCCTATTTTGAAGAATGGAACATTTTAGGCAAAAAAGATTATGTCAATCAAATGATTTACAATCATCTGAGTGCAAGCAAAAAAGGAGAAATATTTTCACGCTGTAATTTTGAGATTTATGCGCAGCGAAAAATAGAATATTATATATGGAAAGTAATGTTACCGATAGGGATTCTTGTTGTAGCCTCGTGGTTAGTTTTTTGGGTCAAAGATTTTGCAAACCAATTAAACATTTCTTTTACATTGATGCTTACCATGGTAACTTTCAATTTTTATACTTCGTCATTATTGCCGGCATTGCCTTATAATACTTTTATTGAACTGATAATTATATCTGGCTACATATCAATATTCTTAACATTAATAACGATAATTTTCACTTATGCTTATTCTAAAAATAATCAAACAACTATTAGAATCAATACCTTTTTTAAGCTATTCTTTCCTTTACTTTATATCCTATATATTGTAATCTGCATAATTGTTATCTTTTTTTAGGAATATATTCGCTGAGTAATCTATACATTAAAAATATGAATCTTCAAACCGCTTTGCTTTCTTTGTTCACTTCTTATTTCTACTTGCCAATACAGAAATTAACTTTCCTTATTTAATAAGGCTTAAGCAATGTCGAGGTACAAATAGGGTACAAAAATTTACAATTTAAAATCTTACAAAAAAACCATTAATAATGTGTCCAATAATTTTGCAGAATAATATGGTTTTCTAAAGAACTTTTAACCTAGTAGTTGAAACAAAAATATAAAAATAAATGTTAAATTAAAAGAGTCTTTCTAGTAAGTTTATAAATCTCCTTTCTAATTTTAAGCTAAAAAAACTATTTGATCACGAATGAAAATTCTCAAATGAAAAACGAAAATACACTTTCCCGCAATAGCGCAGTCGCATCTCCACATGCTGGCCAAATTCCTCTATTCATGACATGAAATGCTTTTGAATCAAACTTTAAGATAAAAAAATATAAGTCCAAACTGTAAAGATTATTTTAGCGGCCAAGAAGTACGCTAACTTCGAAAATTGAGATCTACCAACCAAAATCTTTTTAAAAAATGGCAGAGAAGCGAAGAAAATTTGACCGAAAATTTAAAGAAGACGCTATTTTAGCACATTACAGAGGAAGAACGCTAAAGGATATTGCAAAAGAAATTGGGGTGCTCCCCTGCACGCTTTCCAGATGGAAAAGTGAATATGAAAAATATGGCTCTGAAAGTTTTCAGGGTCCCGGTTATGCTAGAGTCCTCCCTAAAGACAGAAAACGCTTTGAACTTTCTAAAGAATGCAGAGAATCCGAATTAAGATATGAAATCTTAAAAGACGGCTCCAGTTATCTTTTCCAAAACAGGTCGACAATTTATGAATTCATAAAGAATAATGAAAAGAAGTATTCTATTAGAAAAATGTGCAAAGTCCTTGAAATTGGTTTAAGAGGCTATTTCAAATGGAAAGAGCGTGGCATTTCCGAGAGGCGGGAAAATATAATTGCATTAAAAAAAGACATCGCTTCAATTTACTGCCATCATAAAAAACAGTACGGAAAAACCAAAATTACCAGAGAGCTGCAAGCGCTAGGATATGCAATATCAGAAAGTCGGGTTTCTTTTTACATGAAAGAGCTGGGGTTGCGCCGCATAACCACTCGAAAGTTTAAAAAGACAACAGATTCTAATCATAATAATTATGTTCCCAAAAATATTCTTAACGGCATATTTAAAACAGATTCCCCATCTAAAGTTTGGGTTTCCGACATTACGTATATCCAAACTGATCGAGGATTCCTATACCTGACCATCATAATGGATCTATACGACAGGAAGATAATCGGCTGGAGCTGCAGCAGCACAATGCGGACCAGCGCAACCACACTGCCAGCATTGGAAATGGCCGTGAACAATAGAAAAATTAAAGAAGGAATGGTCTTTCACTCCGACAGAGGGGTTCAGTACGCTAACAAAGCTTTCTCTGGAAAATTAGAATTATATGGCTGTACGCGAAGCATGAGCAGAAAAGGGACTCATTGGGATAATGCCGTATGCGAAAGCTTCTTCAGTTCATTAAAAAAAGAACTGATATATAGAATAAAACTGCTTCCCCATATGCAGCTTAAAGCTGAAATATCTGATTTCATAGAAAACTGGTATAATAAAAAAAGGAGACACTCTTCATTGGATTATCAGACAATAGAAGAATTTAATGCCGCTCAAATCAAATCAGAAGATGCACCCTTGATCATAAATGAAAAATCGGACCGCTAAAGATCAACTAGTAATATGAAAGAAAGAAAAAGAGTTTTTAGCCGTGATTTCAAAAACAGAGCAGTTGCGCTAAGTTATGAAAAAGGCAATATTGCCGTAGCAGCAAAAGAACTTGGCATTCTCAGATGCACATTATGCAGATGGCGGCAGGACTCTCTCAAATATGGAAGCGGAAGTTTTCCAGGATTTGGAAGACTTAAATTAAGTCCAGAAGACCGGCAGATCCATGATCTTGAAAAAAAAATAATAAAAACAAATCTTAAATTTGAAATCTTAAAAAAAGCGGGCAGATTTCTCCTTAAAGAAAGAGCCCAACTCTTTTCCTTCATTGCGGAAAATGAAAAAACATACTCCATAAGATTAATGTGCAGTGTTTTGGAAGTAAACAGGGCTACCTACCATAAATGGAAAAATCCCCTGCTTTCCGAAAGGCAAAAAAGAAAAATTTTAATTCAGGAAGAAATAGCCAATATATTCCATGCTTATGAGAAGCGCTATGGCAGCAAAAGGATTGCAGCCGAACTTCAGAATATGGGATATGAAATTTCAAGCTTTACAGTAAATAAATATATGAATGAACTGGGCTTAACAATCAGAACAAAGAAAATTAAAGGGAACTTAGAATATCAGATATTACCTAGGGCTGCCTGTGCAGATAGAGGAATAACGAATTAATGCCTTTATTTTAGCTTCAGACTGCATATTTGCAAACCGCGTAAACCGGCAGCCCAAAACGGAAAAAAACTGATTGCCCGCTTTGTTTTTTTCTCAAATAGCCAAGCTCCGCCCATGCTCCATTATTGGCAAAAATCTTCCCAGCGCATTAAAAATTAAAAATAGCCTAATTTAGAATTAGGAAAAACATTAATTTTGAACTAACAGTATAACTTCATTTTTTTTTGGATTATGACAAAGCAGATCAAGACCGGCAATCCGAAAGCGGCCAACTCCAAAAATCAGACAAAGAGCTTCAGCCTGCAGATTCCCGAAGAATCGTATGCCTACCTGTTTTCAGAAATCAGCCATAAAATCCAATCCGATGTCAGGTATAATTTCAAACGTATATTTAAAGACGGGCTGAGATTCCTGAAAAAAAAGCATCCCCGAATCACCTCCGGCGAAGCGTCTGAGAGAAGGTTCTACAGAAGAATGAAAAAAGACAAAAGGCCGCCATTAATTGCAACATCCCTTCTAATTCCGCAGAAGGATATCAATTGGATCAACAACTATATCAGCCAAAAAATAAAAAAGGACATAACCTACTCTAAAGTAAATTTTGTTTTGGATCTTGTGGCTGAAATAAAAAAAAACAGAGAGAAGCTCTAGCCAGTTAAGATATAGCTGTTTATAAGCCATAGTTCCGAAAATTAACTTCCTCACTTCATAAGGGTTCAGCAATCTCGAGGTGCAAATGAGGTGCAGAAAATTACAATTTAAAATCTTACAAAAACACCATCGGTAATGTGCTTAAGAGAACATTTAATACAATACTTGAAACAAAAATATAACAAAAAATGTTAAAATTCGCATAATACAGTAATTTTCAGCGACATTCATATAATAGCAAAGGCTACTACGGAACTTGCATCCTGAGCCTAAAGCAAGTGCTCAGCATTCAGTGCAAAAAGCGATTCTTCTTGATATCATAAAAAGCGGATAGGAGAAAATCAGCCCGGTAATAAAGATTGGCCGAGCAGCCAGGCAAAACCCTTCATTCCAAATGTTTTCATATACCTGCAATCCCCTTTCCCTATTGGCAAATATTTCTGTATCAATTATTAGGCAGGATGCCATTAGGATAAATGCGGTAACGATTGTTGATAAAATCCTATCGCTTGTTATCATGAAAAATGAAACATTGAGTATGCAGATAAAAAATATGGGGGGAAGCGACATCAAAAACAAATCAATCAAAACATTCCAATTGTGCCATCTGCCGCCAGCAGACCAATAATCCCATAGCGCCCAGCCGCCTTGCATCAGTATGGCTAACGCCATAAATAGAAAGAAACAGCAAATCAGAATCCAATTTTTCAAAAACAGCTTTTTCATATTATGCTTTTAAATCATTAATCATTAATCATTAGCCATATTATCAGATATGCAAAAAAGGTAAAAAAAGCAGCCCAAAAAATGAGCTGCTGCATAATTGCTCAAATTATGAGCTGTCTAAAATTTAGGGCAAAATTTTATCGACGCAAAGACGGACTATAATTTACCGATTCCTCCATTCTGCTCTTCTTCAGATCCTTTGAAATCCTGATCTTATGTTTTCTAGTTTTTTCTTTACCGGCCACCTCCATATAATAGATCCCTGAAGGGCATTCTCCTAAACGGACTGTTTTTAAAACGTCCAATCTGCCTATTGGCGATTCATAAATCAGATTATGCTGCTGGTCGTAGATCAATACAGATGTTTCCTGCGCAGGATTTAGGGTAAAGCTGACCGCTTTTCCATCTCCTGTTTCTATTTTTAAAGTGCAGTCTCCCTCCCTATTGGCAGCATAGGTAACGCCCCCCATTAATAGAGCGGTAAGCAATATTTTTTTTGCTGTATATGTTATTTTACTCATTTGGTAATTTTATTCCCTAGTTAAATTCGAGGCGCAAAATTATAAATAATTTAACATTAATTTACTTCCAAAATACTGAATTACAAATAATTAATTATTCTCAATGAATTATATGCAAAATACTTAAAGCTTGAAACATTTTTTTTGAATTTTTGGCAAAAAAAATCTTATTTTACTGTATACTAATCTACTAGGATAAATAGATTAGAAATATTTTTCCATTTATTGCATTTAGAGTCTGCCATTTATCCATAACAATAAAAAAGCGCAAAGCCCCAAATGGGGCTTTTAGGCTCTTTAAAGGCAAAACTCTTCCCGCATAATCAGTGCGGAAAGAGCTGTCCATAAAACGCAATCTTCCAAATTTACGTTTTAAATATCTTTAAATTGGAAATCGACAGGCCTGCGGCCAACATTTTCAAGACCAGCCAAATCCAAGCTGCATAGCTGCATTCCAATTTACATGGAGGAAATCAAAAATTCGCTTCTGCGGTTTTTAAGATGCTCCTGCTCTGAACATTTAACTCCATCTTTACATCTGTTAAGAAGCCTGCTCTCACCATACCCTTTTCCTTTAAGGCGATCAGCGGCAATGCCTTTTGTCTTAAACCATGCCATAATGGATTTTGCCCTTTTATCTGATAAAACCATATTAGATTGAGCCGAAGAACGGCTGTCAGTATGCGAGCGAATATCGATTTTCATATTTGGATATTCCTGCATAACAGCTAAGATTTTCTCCAGCTCAATGGCTGCCTGATCTGTAATATTCCATTTTCCTAAATCAAAGTAAATCATAGAGATGTTAAGCGTTTTAGCAAGATCCGTTCCTACTTTAACTGTCGTTATCGCTGGAATCGCTATAGCAGCAATCTCTTCTTTCTCTAGGGTAAGATCTAACCTGTTGTCAAGTGCAGTGCCAATTGTAATTATGTTCTCTTTTGGAGGATACATTTTTCGAACTGCTGACACTAAATACTTTTTACTGCAGTTTACCTTAAAGCTGTAGTTTCCGTCTTTTCCTGTTTCTACTGTTTCAACTGCCTGACTGTTCTGGTCAAAGAGCGTAACCGCTGCTCCTTCAATAGGCATTTGTGACTTGCTGTCAGAAATGGTTCCGTTCAAAGTTCTCTCACAAACAAGTTTTCTGGTTTCTGTAAAGCTGTAAATATCATCGCTCCCCATGCCTCCTTTTCTATTTGAAGAGAAATATCCTTTACGGCTGCTGCTATGTATAATAAAAGCAAAATCATCAAACTTTGTATTTATCGGTTCTCCAATATTCTGCACTTGGTCAAAACTTCCGTTCTCAAGGATTCTAGAAACCACTAAGTCAAGCCCACCAAGTCCCGGACGCCCATCGGTTGCAAAATAAAGCTCATTGTCTTCTGAAATGAATGGGAAGGTTTCTCGTCCCTCTGTGTTGATCTGAGGGCCGAGGTTCTCCGGCTTGCCATATGATCCGTCTGGTCTGATCAGGACACAGAATAGATCTGACTGGCCTAGAGTCCCCGGCATATCAGATGCAAAATATAGCTTTTTACCATCTAGACTTAGGGCTGGGTGTGCTGTGCTATATTTATCGCTATTGAAAGGAAGTTCCACAATATTGGTCCATTTCCCATCGATTAAACTTGCTTTATACAATTTCAAAAGCGTAATATTTTTATCATCCTTGCCGCGCTTCCCGTCCAAATAGTTGTTTCTGGTAAAATACATGGTTTTTCCGTCTTTAGTAAATACAGGAGTCGATTCGTTAAACTTAGAATTGATTTCTTTGTTTAACAGAACCGGACTGCCTGTACTCGCGTCAGGATTGATTGGGGCAATATATAAATTGGTAAAATTCTTATTGGTCCACTTAAATGTTTTTCCGTCCTTATTTTCAATCTGCCTTGCTGAACTGAATACCAGATTATTCCCTAGAAATGCACTTCCAAAGTCTGAACTCTCTGAATTTACCAAAGCAGGAGAAATTTCAAAACGGCCAGAATTCATCTGTATCTCTTCCAGATAATTCCTGTTGTTTTCAAACAGAATTCCCCTGCTATCCGTCGCATTCTTCTTGTTAAACTGTTCCAGTATTTTATCTGCCTTTGCATAATCGCCAGCTGATTTGAGGCACTGCGCATAACGGTACAGGTACTCTGGATCCTGGTTTGGGTTGAGGGCAAAAAGTCTGTCGTACCATAGGGCCGCTTTCGGCAATTCTGCGTTAAAATAATAAGCATTCCCTAGCCTTTGGAACATTTTTTCATCTTCAACCCCTTTTGCCGCCAGCTTTTCATAAATGCTTATAGCATCAGCATAGGCATAGTTATCATATTCTTTTTCTGCCTTATCCAATAGTGCTTTCTGTGCTGTTGTGCTCAAAAAGCAAAAAGACAGCATAATCGTATACAGTATTTTTTTAAAGTCCATAATTAGAAAAATCTTGGTGATGTGATTCGGTTATAGCCTTTCATGAACTCAAAGCGCAGAAAGATCTCGTGAGAGCCTGAATTATAGTGCCTCAGCTGGGTTGTTTCATGGTCATAAGCATATCCAATGTACATACTTTTACTAAGCTGAAATCCAGCCATCGCACTTAAAGCGGCACTCCATCTATAAGACACACCTGCCGCAAACTTATCATTGAACAGAAAGTTTGCCGAAACATCAAGCTGCAGCGGCGAGCCGTCAACCATTTTAAGAAGGGCTGCAGGTTTGAACTTAATCTCTTCATAACGGTCCAGATTAAATACATATCCTGCTATTAAATAATAATTGATGCGCTCTTTGTAAATGGCATAATCATTATCATTGTAACGGTTTGTCTGAATAAAATTCGGAACCGACAAACCTACATATCCTTTATCTGAATGATAGTAGACTCCCGCTCCAATGTTTGGAGTAAACTTATTTTTAAAATTTGAAAACTGCTGATCGCCTTGGTTTTCCATAGTCAGCTTGTTCGGATCCAGATTAAAAACATTAGCTGATCCTTTAATCCCGAAAGATAATTTAGCTTCAGCCGATGTCTGGATAGAATAGGAAATGTCTGCTGAAAAATCAGTTTCGCTTGTAGGGCCGATCTTATCATTAACCAGAGAGAAACCCAATCCTAAAGCGCTGCTGCTAATTGGTGCATTTAATGAAAGAGTGCTTGTTTCAGGAGCTCCATCAAGACCGACCCATTGAGTGCGGTAAAGCCCGAAAATGCTCATAACGCCTCTAGAACCAGCATAGGCAGGATTGATGCTGACTGTATTGTGCATATACTGTGTGTACTGCGCATCCTGCTGTGCAAAACCAGCTGCAGAACAGAACAATAATAGTAAAATTATTTTTTTCATTTATATATTTTTAAAACAATGGCTCAGCTATGGCCGAGCCATTTTTATTTATATGGAAATATTATTTAGCCAGATAAAGGTATCCTGATTCCTGATTTGGTTTAGAAGCATTGTCCTTATACTTCAAAATGTAATAATAAGTTCCTTCAGGCAGTCCTTCCGATCCTTTAACCGTTGTTCTTCCTTCTGAATAGCCTTTAAATACAATATCATTATTGTTGTAATGGTCCCTTTCGAATACCAGAACTCCCCATCTGTTGTAAATCTGCACGGTATTGTCTGGATAGCACTCAATTCCTTTGATGTAGAATCTCTCGTTCATACCATCGCCATTTAAAGAAACCGCATTATAAATTTTTATGCTGCAGCCGTTCAGCTCAATAACTGTCGGATTATCTCCATTTAAATTTTCAGAATCAGACTGGTCCGTCACAACAATCCCGCTCTGCGTTCTTCCTGAAACTGTTGCCTGATTGGTTAAATGGCCTGCATTTATATCTGCCTGAGTTAACGTGTAAGTTCCAGTAAAAGTCAAGCTGTCACTCTGTCCTGCACCCAATGATATTGGACCTCCAGTAATTGTAATCCCTGGAAGAATATCAGAAATCAGCAGATTATTCAGAGTCGTGTTTCCTGTATTTGTAACAGTGAAAGTATAAGTCACTGTTTCGCCTGCCTCAACATTTCCGTTTCCGTTTTCATCGTTAAGTTTCGCTTTCATAACAAGGGAAACTGACGGTTTTTCAACAAAAATGCGGACAGTTGCCGAACTGCAATTGTCTGGATTTGCTTTCTCGCAAATTTGGTATGTTAAAATATAATCGCCTCCATTTGTTCCTGGAGCAACGTCAATAGTTCCATCCTGATTCAATGTAATTCCTTGCGGGAATTTTTCTGCTGTTAGAATGACATCTGCAGGATTTACCGGATGGCCATTTAATTTATCATTTGCTAAAACATTGATTGCTTCCACTGAACCATTGATTCCGTCTGCAGTGGTAAAATCATCATCATTTCCAGCACTGATTCCAAAATGGGGTCTAGCATTACAGCCTGATGCTGCCGAAGGATAATTTACAGTCAATGACTGTGTAGGGTTCAAGCTGAACTGCATTGTAACAGCAGGTCTTGTCGATTCAAATCCGTCATTGCCTTCAACCCATTGTCCATTAGCCAATATCCATCCTGGCCAGTCGGTTGGCATATTATTTCCGTCAACTGCTGCACCCGGCCACAATACATTGCCATTTAAAGGCATTCCTGTCTGTGTCGCAACAACACGATTAGAGCTGTCAATCCAGTTGATTGTCAGTAAACCAGATGGCGTGAAATTATCTGCCTTTACACTGTAAGACACATAAGGAGCATTATTAAGACAGTAGCTCTCTGCTTTGATTGTCATAGTTGGAGCCGCTACAGTAACTGTAACTGAAGCTGATGCACAGTTGCCTGAATTTGCTTTTTCGCAGATTTCATAAGTCAAAGTATACGTTCCTGCAGGAGCATTTGGAGCTGCCTCAACCGTTCCGTCTGCCTTTAATGACAACACTTGAGCTGGATCTGGGGCTAATACCTTCAGATCAACATCAGCAGGTGTTAATGGATTGCTGTCTAATCTATCATTGTCTAAAACATTGATAACTTTAACTATTTCATTAATGCCTGTAATAGGCCCCGCTTCATCCTTAACAGCAGCAATCATTCTTTTTTCAACAGGAATTGTAATTACGGCAGGCGTTGCGTCTACAGCTCCACTATTGTCTGTTGCCGTGAAGGCAAATGAATCGTTTCCTGAAAAAGAACCGCTTGGGTCGTAAGTCAGCATTCCTGCTTCCGCCGGTGTTAAAATTTGGCCAACAGCTACGGGCGAACCGTTTAAAGCTAATGTACCGTTTGATGGCAAACTCAGTATAATGTAATTTGCAATCGTTCCATCTGTATCCGTTGCTGATAAAGCTTTAATAGCTGTTGCACCAGCACTAGACGGAATTGCCGTATTTGTATCATCGTTTGCGACTGGAGCATTATTGCCAACTGGAATGGTTATTGTCCCTGGCAGCCGCGCTTTTAATCCCAAGTCATCTGTCACTGTAAAAGTAAATGATGCATTGCCTGAAAAAGTTCCGCTTGGAGTATAAAATACCATTGCCGCTTCTGCTGGCGTTAAAATCTGATTCACTGTAATCGGATTGCCTGCCAGCGTTAAAATACCGTCTGCCGGTAAGCTCAGAATTGTATAGCTGGCAATTGTCCCGTCAATATCACTTCCTGTCAAAGCATTGATGGATGATGCTCCTGCTGTTGACGCAATTGCGTTATTTGTACCATCATTTGCAATTGGAGCATCATTCACTGCCGTAACAGTGATTTCAATATTGGCTGTTGAAGTCAATGTGCCATCGGTAACCGCGTATGGGAAGCTGATTGGTACAGTTGAGTTATAGTTGGCCGCAGGCGTAAAAGTAATTGCTCCCGAGGCTGAAATATTTACCGTTCCGTTTGGAACCGCTATGATCTGAACTCCGCCTGTAAGCGCCGTTCCGTTGATTGAAGCAATCGAAAGCGCATCTCCGTCCGCAT
>NZ_QJRH01000047.1 GCF_003254545.1 Flavobacterium tistrianum | reverse complement strand
TAAGCCTGCCCGTTTGCATTTACATCATTCTGCGCAAGTGCATCGGCTTCTGCTTGGGTTGCAGCGGTGTATGTTCCTGCGTTGACAGTGTAGGTCACAGTTGAACCTGTTCCTCCAGCTCCGCAGTTATTTCTAGTGAAAGTTCCGCTTTTTGCCACGTTTACAAAAGTGCAAGAACCTTGAGCATTAGCGTAAGCCTGCCCGTTTGCATTTACATCATTCTGCGCAAGTGCATCGGCTTCTGCTTGGGTTGCAGCAGTGTATGTTCCTGCGTTGACAGTGTAGGTTACAGTTGAACCTGTTCCTCCAGCTCCGCAGTTATTCCTAGTGAAAGTTCCGCTTTTTACCACGTTTACAAAAGTGCAAGAACCTTGAGCATTAGCGTAAGCCTGCCCGTTTGCATTTACATCATTCTGCGCAAGTGCATCGGCTTCTGCTTGGGTTGCAGCGATGTATGTTCCTGCGTTGACAGTGTAGGTTACAGTTGAACCTGTTCCTCCAGCTCCGCAGTTATTTCTAGTGAAAGTTCCGCTTGCTATTAAGTTTTTATATAATGATTTTACAGTAATCGAAATATTGATTGGCGTACCTGAGCAGTTTCCTAATTTTGGCGTTACGGTATAAATTGCCGTTCCATCTGCACCACCAGTATTGGCTAAAGTTTGAGCAATTGATGTACCACTTCCTGATGAAGCTCCGGTTACTCCTGTCTGAACTACAGTCCATGAGAATGTTGTCCCAATTTTAGAGGTTGTTAGGCTAATGGATGTAGCTTCTCCAGATAAAATGCTCTGAGTCGAAGGGGTTGCAGTAACATTTGCCTCGCAGATTGCAGGATAGGATGGAGAGCTACCTTTTATTGATCCAGTAATTGCTGGACAGTCTTGAGCTCGCAAAACCATTGAATTAAAAATTATGAAAGCTAGCAATAGCAGATGTTTTTTCATTTTAAAAATGCTTTTTATAATTTTAATTTATTACAGGCTTATTGTGTTTAACAAAGCCATTTAATATGTAATTGACTTCAGTTTATGGCGTGCATGAAGTAACTCCTGAATGGCTTACAATTCTTTGCGCTACAATTTTTATACATGGTGCAGTATCAATATTTTCTCCTGCTCCTGCTCTTGGAAGATCAATCTGCTGTTCTACTCCATTTACGTCTATATAAATAACAGAATCTGTACCTGTATGCTCGTAAGGGTGCATGGCACGATATCCATATGTGGTTGTAGTTGGCTGTTCTGCTCCACAATTGCTGAATTCTGCTACCGTACCATCATTAGCGATTCTAATCGTATATCCATCAATTCCTTCTTGACGCCATGTGTTTCCGCTTCCTACTTTATTTTTTAACTCTGGATCCAAATAAAGCTGGGTTCCTATTCCTAAAGAAGTAGAAGCTGCATAAAATGTGTCAGGAAAAGTTATTGCTGAACATGCTTCACTTGCAGAGTCTCTTCCTGGAGAAGAAAAACGGTATGCTCGTGATGTAGCTTGGCAACAATTCTGATTGTCGTTCCATGCAACGGTTTGACTTAAAACGGGACCATCAATTGTTAGTGAAGTTTCACTGATACAAGCGCCAATTGAGAATGTGTAAGTTTGATCTCCACCTCTTGGTACGGGCTCAAAAGTTTTATTAACTTCTGTTCCGTTTGGAAGGAAATAGTTAAGTGTAATTGGTTCTTGAGCCACAACAGTAACATAATCTAAGAACCTTTTACTGCAAGTAGAAGCAGAGCATGTATAAACTTCAGTTATTTTACCTGTTGCATCAATTTTGTAAGCCGTAGCATTATTTTGAGTTTTATACCATGCGAAGCTATTAGTTACAGGTACAGGAGTTGATAAACTCTGATTTGTAAATAATTTAGTCCCAATGTTTAGAGCTGCTGTATTGGCATAGAATTTATTTGGAAAAGCTGTTTCATTACATGCCAGTATGGATGTAATGCCTGAATTTGAAAACTGAAATGGATAACCAGTGTCTTTTATAATTTTGATGATTCCTGTTATTGGATCGCAGTTTGATGGGCAAAAATCTATATTAACAATTTCTGATTTTGATCTGCAATCATCAGGATCAAATAGAGGAGAAGTTGCACCAGCTATTCTCGAAAGTATCCTTACATTACAAGAGTTTAGCTGTTCATTGTAAGAGATGTACTGGCTAGTATTTACATACAATTCATATTCAATTCTCTCATAGAGTTCTTCAACTGTTTCATATTCAGGTTGAAAAGGTGCAATTCCGTATCCCATGTAGAAATGAGCATCATATTGTCTGTCAGGAGAAAATGAAAATTTTATCTCTGACAAATAGCCAGTATTGAAGCTTTGTTCTCTATTGCTTACATAGTTATAAAAAGAGGTTCCAGTATTATTTTTTAAATAAGGCAATAAACTACTATAATCAGAACCAGGACCGCTATTGTTGATTTGCAGGTCAGTCTCACCCATTAAAGTCCTTGCTACCAATTTTTTTACTACATTTAATAAAAGTCCTTTTACAGTTTCTGATTTTGGATTTTCTTCTGTACAACTTCCAGACATTAAAGAAATAATTACTTTAGAATTAGTTGCCTTACACCCAGTAAGGTTATCAGTGACATTTAAAAGTACTTTATGGTAACCAGTCACTGAAAGAGTGATTGGAAATTCGGGAGAGCTACCTCTTTTTATTAATGCGCCATTGGGACTGTAAAGGTTCCAATCAAAAGTAAGAGAAGAATTTTGGGGACGCCAGAAATCTGCTGTTAGGTCATAAGTCTGGTTCATATTTAATGATGTTGTGGAATTTGAATAATCGCCAGGAGCCATTATTCCAAAAGAACGTTCATTTTCAGTAATGCCGCATTCATCAAGAGATCTGACAGCATTATCATAAAATGTTGTGCATCCATTTTGATCTGTAAGTACAAGTTCAATTATATACTCTCCCAATGTACTTGGAGTGAAAGTAAAATTTTGATCTGTACTGTTACTAACCAATGTTCCTTGAGGATCTAATAGACTCCAGCTGTAGGTGTATACGTTAGAGGGGAAATATGTTCCGCTTAGAGAAGCGGTAACAGGCGTAGAGGAGACAAGAATTTCATAATCAGAGAGCATAATGTAACCTCCACGCTCATTAGCATCTATAACACACGAAGCTGTTGCTGCCGAACGCAAAGTTGAAGTATTTGTACTATTTACTGCTAACGCTTTTTTTTGCGTAAGCAATTTTTTATTAGAGAGATTTTTAGTTTTTTGTACTCTATTAATTTTTTGAAGTCTTGCACGAAAAGCATTGATTTCTGATGGTAGGTCTTTATCTGCAACACCTCGTTTTTTTAAAATAGCTCTTAATTTAATGACATCAAAATCATTTGGTTTCTCAGTTGTGTTTTGAGAAAAAGAGATGGAAAAAACAAAAAAACTTAAAAGGGTAAAAACTAATTTATAGATAATTTTCATCTGTTTGGTTAATTTTAATTGCAAGAAATAACTTGTTTTTTTACTACGACTTTTTTGCTCGGAGCAACTCTTAAACTTTTTCTTCCTGTATGAGACTGATCAGAAGAGATGCTTATTTCATTTTTCCTCAATTGCGCTTTATAATCGAAATGTGATGCTTTGTCGCAGTCCTTCGGGTTGCTGTCATAATCTTCGAACCCGTCTGAAGCTAATTCGCGGTATTCTGTATTAGAGCCTACAGCAACAGGGAAACGATTATTATAGCCGTATATGGCAGAGGAGTATCGGTCTAAAGCATCTTTGTTTTCTATTTCCTGGCCATAAGGGGTATATTGAGTCACTTGAGATGCAGCAGTCCATTTCTGTTTATTGTCAGTTGAAATCTGCCAAATTAAGTTAGCATCCAAAACATAGAATGGAAAGAAATCTGTAAAGAATCCAGTTTTACGTGGAGTAGGATCTTCTGTAGAATTTCTTCCTGTTAAGAAAGCATAAGATCTATCTGCTCTCCAGTTTCCAAGAATGTTGTACAAGTACGGGTTGTATGATGTATCAGAATCGCTGTCTTCTGTTTCTGCATTCTCAAATCCGAATTTCAGATTTCCTTGAGCATCAAAAGTCATTTTTGGCAGATTGCATTCACATTGCGCAGGCCAGATATCATTGTATTCTACAGCCGAAGCATTTACGATCCTATTGGATGAATCATTAGATTGGAAAGGTGTGTTGCCAATATTTGATTTTATTCCTGTGATCTGATTGTTAGCATCGTAATTGTATAACGGATTCTTCATAGAAGTAACGCTTGCCATACCTGCTGTCTGCATATTGCGATAGCCCGAACGAATTACTTTAATTTTTCCTTCAGTTTTGACATCTTGAACCAATTTTCCTTTTGAATCAATAAGTTTGAAATCGGTGTCAGATACTTTTACTGCCCAAGCTCTTATAAGAAGTTTGGCATTTTCATTATCACGCCCTGTTACCCATACTTCATCGCCATTGATTAAGTAGTCTGAAGGCTTATTTTGTGTGGAAGTGCTAGTCGAAGCAAATTTGTAACTTCCGTTTAATGGTTCAATTCCAGTAGTAAATTCTGCATTTTTTGCTGCCTGACCCATTCCACGGTATTTCCAATAGGCAGGAAAACTAAAGCTGAAGTAGTTATCATCATATTCATTAGTGGTTTGAGTCAATAGAATTTCACCTGTTTCGGCATCCCAAGCCAGATTTTTAGTTGAAACTTTAGACCCGGAATCGTATGCCACTTTTTCAGAAAGTATTCCTGTGCTATGGATTACTTTTGTTGTAGTTGCTGTTCTTATCAAGTTTTCATGTTTTGAATAGCTTGGAATTGGAGTTGGAACCACAATCACAAATATGGTGATAGGAAGTGTTGCAATATTAAAATGAATACCAGCTGTTGTGGTTGTAGAAGTGTTTTCTCTAAAATCATTAATAACATCATAGTCCACTCCGACTAGTTTTTTAGAGATATTTCCTTGAGAATCTACAGTTTCTATAGTATTGTTTAGTCTTCCTGAATTTGGACTTTGAGGATTTGAAACAGTACTGTAATTATAGTCTACTCCTGAAATAGCTTGCGTTTGTCCTTCTCCATAAACTCTCTGATTTTTCATTTTTCCATCCATATCATTGGTATGAATAGAGAAGCCTTGAGACATTGTAATATGATTCTTTACATTTAAATTTAAAAGGTTTGCTAAAACATTTGAAGTGTCAAAATTTGAAGACAATAATGTTTTGTCCACAATAGTAGGAAAGTCTTTTGAAGTATAGAATTCAGTTACAACAGAGCCAGTTGCATGCTTTTTGACTACTTTGTTCTCTGTTTCATTTTTTCTAGGAAGATTTGCAACAGTTACCCTGCTGTAGGTTATTTTTGGTGAAGGGAAAAATGATTCTCCCAAAGGTTCTTCAACATAGTTATCGCTATCAGGACCTAACAAAAGATCTCTTTTATTTTTATCATAAAAAGGCTTTACAAATGGATTTTCTTTCGAGCCCAATGGTTCATAAGTTGCAACTCCAGATGAGTTTCCGTTTTTGTCATTATAGTTATAGGTTTGTCCATAAGATTGCTTGTATAAATCATTAGTGACATTTCCAGTCATGATGTTCCATTGATCATTAAGCTCAACCTTTTTGACTCTGCTGCCTCCTCCAATTTTATGTCCATTTGTATTCATCAAGCGAATCCAGGATTTGCCAGTAACAAAATTGCTGGCAATTCCAATTCTTTTTAATTTCTCATTAGGACCTGAGAAAATTTCTAAAAGAGCAGACATTTGTCCAATCAGTTGCATGACAACACCTTTCACATCATCGGTATTCTCTTCATTTTTCAGATCATACATAAGCCTGTTTAAATTCTGCCGTCCAAAATTCCATCCTGCTTTCTGTATTGGATTAGTGTTATTGTTATTATCATTATTAAGAGTAAATTTATCATCTCCTCTTACCTTTTGAAGAGGAATAGAGGCATATTTTTTTCCGTTGCTTGGATTTTGAAAAAAGCCACAAGTGCCTTCTCTTCTTACGTAACCTGTTACATAATCATATTTGTCTGTATTTCCACCAGCAATTGGGTTTGGGCTTACCATATTTAGTAAAAATCTAAAATACATAGGGTTGTCTGCTGTACCAATAGTTTTTAAATAAGTGTCTTTAAAAATTTTATCTGCATTTGAGCTTGTAATATCAAAATCTTTATCTATTTCCACATAGATATAATCGCCTAGAGCAACAGTTTTAATAGAGCTGTCAATTGCGCTTAAATTTGAAGGAGTCTGATTTCCGCTTCCTACAATTTTAAACATCTGCATAGCTTGTTTGTCTTGCACAAAAGCATAATCATCAGCTTCAAAATTTACTTCAATCAAACCTCCAGAAGGGAGTTTAATAGATTTTAAATGCCAAACAGAAGCATATTTATCAGCGGTTTTGCGATCATTTTGATCCACAAAAGGAAATTCAGCATTAGACAATTTGCCTGTTGTGCTTCCGTTTAGATTTTTTTCTGATGGTTTGTATCCTCCCCATACATCATACGCCTTCATATCATACAAAGGATTATGATTTGTATCTTCTGAAATATTATAATCGGACTGATCTGAGCCATCTGCTTTTTGGGTAAGACTTGTAGGCGCATATTTGAAAAGGTATGGAGTAAATTTCCCCATTTTTGAGTTTTTATAAGTAAAATATACCTTGGTTAAAGTCAATTTTCCCTGCTGTCCTTTTTGCTGTTCAACGTCCTTGTTCTTATTATTGTCAATTCCCTGGCATAGACTGTAATCATATTCAAAATATGCTTCCTTGATTGGAATTGCTTTATCTCCTTTTGTTAAATATTCTGGTTTAGAGTACAAAGAAATTTTATCAAGCTTATACATTTTTGAATTGTCTCCACGGCCTCCATTTTCATCTGCCACACCATACCCGTCATTCCTTTCCGAAATATGAAAGATTGCAATGTGGGTTTTGGTTTCAATTTGTTTTACGTATAGTAATTCTTTTTCTCCGTATAGATAATTTCCTTTGTTGTCCTTTGCACTAGAACGAAGGCCTTCATCGTAATTGGCTGCATTTTTTTCGAATGGAACTCTCCATTTGTAAGCATTTGCACCGCTTTTATTCTGATAGTTAAATTTTGTATACGTTCCTAAGTCATCGTCTGACGGCCCATCGTCTGTTAAGTCTTGGTAATCAGAAGATAAAACAGATGTTAATAAATAAGTGTGAGCATAAGCTGGCGTAGTGGTTCTATTAAAATATCTGTCGCCACTTTGGTTATTGTTAGGAGAATTGTCAACTCCAGGATTATAGGGTACAAGCCCTTTTTGATAGTTAGGATTTGAATTTCCTACATCAAATGTTACTTCTTTTTTGATAGAGTTATAGGCAGCTCTCCCATAAATATATCGTTCTCCGCCATCTTTGGTAATCTTTATTTCAGAGGTATGATGATCTTGTTTCCCTTTAATAGAGTATGGACTGAATTGATTATTATTTTTATTTTCATATCTAGCAAAGCCAAATTGAGATGCTTCAAGACGGTTTAGTTTTTCTATTGATTGGTTTCTAGAGAGACGTTTTGTTCTTAAAATAGATCCTGTCTCAGCTATGGCATTTGTACCTGAACCGATATAATATTTCTGACTTGTTTTTCGTGAGAATTTACTTCCTTCTATATTTAACTTTACAGGGCTATATCCTCCTAAATTATTCTGTAAAAGACCTAATTCTTTATCAACATGATTGCCTCCAATGTTTTTAAAGAACACTTTTTCGTAATCAGGGCGGTTGCCGCTCTTTTTCTCTCTAAATCTTCCTAAAGCTGGATTTAAATTTTCCCATACATTAGATTTACTGTTTCCCAAAGTAACTGTAGCATCAACTCCTACGTGAACACCCCCGCCAGCTCCAAACTCTAAACCTAAACTTCCTCCAGAGGTTTCGTCTTTTGTTTCGTTATCATAAACATAACCAATTTGAGATTTGTACGGACGATACATTCCTGAGATTCCCTGTCCTTGAATGCTGTAAACATCATAAGTGTTGTTGGTAATAGGCAAAGAAGTTGTATTTTTATTAAAAGTCCTGTCTTTTTCTCTATTAAAGTCTAAGACATCAGATTTCCCCGCATTATAAATATTTTCAAAACCGTATGCTTTTTCAATCTTGTGTTTTTCTGAATCTTTGATTCCTTGGCTTGTAACATATCCTGAGAATTTCATACCTGGTTCAATTCCCCAAATTTCGCCTTCAACATTGACGCTGAACATATAATTTGAAGATTTCATGCCAACTCTTTTCGAGGGTGTAAAAGAAGCATCTACAAAAGATACCGACCCTGAAGTTAATTGCTCACTATCCGAACCTTTTGTTTTAAAGTCGGTTGAAGTTTTATTGAATGTTCTACTAGTAGAATTTGATAATGTAAAGCCTTCTATTCCTTTTCGGCTATTGTAACTAACTCCCACATTAGTGCCTAAAAAATAATCATTATCTGCAGTGCTTTTGAGTTTTGAAGAAAATGAGACACTTGGAGAAACTGAAACACCTTCGGTGGCAGAAGATGAGATATTCATTCCCACAGATAAATTATCGCTAATTTGATAACTCAAACCAGCGCTTGAACTTACTCCAATACCATCGTAATTATTGTATTTTACACCTAGACCTACACTCCCTTTAAGACTAGGGCCTTTTTTGTCGTCATTTTCTTTAATAGCAAATAGAGTTGCGAAAGCATTAAAATCTGCTCCAATAGTAATGTTAGGTTTTAGATTATTTTCATAGATCATTTCATCACCATTAAAATCATCTGGTAAACCACGTACTTGCCTATTAATCTGTCCAACATCGAGATTCCATCCCAATCCTACCCATGAAGCTTCTTGATCCATTGTAGCTCCAGAGTTGTAAGCTAAGTTTAGTGGGTAACCTCCAACATCCATTATTGGAATATTGTAGTTAAAATCACCGCTTGCTAAATCAACCATGTCAGAAGTGCCTATAGGGGTAAAGGCTTCAAATTCTGGTTGAGATGGACCATTTGTCAGTGCATAAATTTGCATTGGTTGTACAGTTTCTAACAAAATCATCAATGCTAAATAAATAGCAACAATCTTTTTTAGTTTGCTTACTTTTTTTTGCTTAATCATAAGGCTATTTTGGTATAGGTATCTTTAAATTTGAATTTTAGAGTTCCTTTTCTAAAAAGAAAATCATTATAGACAAGTTGTATTTTTTCATTTGGATCAATTCCAGAAAAAAACAATAAAACTCTTTGGTAAGGCGCAATTTTATAGGTGCGTTCATAAGTGACTCCCGAACATTTAATAGTATCGTTTTTAGAAGTCACAACATAAAAGTCTTTCTCAAGGCCAAAAGACATATATTTAACGGCATCAGTATATTCGATGCCAGTAAAATCTTTAGCCAGTAAATCTTTTTCTTCTTCTTGCTGAAATGTAAATTCAACAATGCGCTCTCTTTTGTTTTGCTCATAAAGTGAGTCTACCGTTCTAAGGCTATCAGTTCCCATGTCTTTAAGTAAATAGTACTGGATAGGGACTTCTGTGGCAGTAAATCCGATGTCTTCAATTTTTTGCGTATAAGCACGAGATTTCCAACCCAATTTTTCAAGGTTGAAATAGCGATCTCTGATTTCTGAATCGTCTGCTGATTGAGGATCTTTTTTACAAGATGATAAAATACAAACGAATAAGACAAAAATAACTTTATTTAAGTCCTTCATACTTTTGATTTATATAGGTGATAAATTTGTCTGTGACGTCAATAGATTGGTCTGCAAAAAGGACAATGCCATTACTGTCTGAACCAACAATAATGTTGCAGTTGTTTTCTTTTGAAAACTCGGCAGAATAGCTCTTTATTCTAGACCATATTTTAGAAGACTGTTCGGAACTGTAGAAATCATTAAACTGGTTTAACTCTTCTTTTTCCTGAATAAACTGCTTCATTAAGGTTTGTTTTTGGGAGTTAGAGAGTTGATCGGATTCTAGTTTTGAATACAAAGCGTCAATATTAGCTTTTCGGCTGTTGAATTCTTTTTCTCCATTTCTTTTAAGTTCTTTTGTCATGCTAAAGCTTTTAAATACTTTAGCATTGTCAACATATAGGATTTTTGCTTTTGGTTGCATTAAATGCAACACTATTAGAACTGTTGAAATAATAACCAGCAGGATGTTGATTATTAATAGTGATGGTTTGGGGATTGTTCTCACTGAGGTATGTCTTTTAAATTTTTGGTAAAAATTATTATTGAAATTCTTATTATTCTACTTTTTTTGAAAACACTAACAGCTTTTTGTTAAAAGACCTTGATTAAATTTTAATAATAGCATTCCGTGGTATTTTTTTCTATTAAAAATGTTAAAATTGTCTCTGTTAAAATTTTCCTGCCAAACTTATATGTTATTCTCATAAAATCTTTACGTAATTCCTCAATAAGGGCAACTATTTAAGATATTTTTGAATAGATAAGAGGTAATGTGTTGATTATTAGTAGTTTTGTTTGGTTGTTTTTTTGAAAAAAAGTTTTTTTTTAGTTTATAAAAACGGATGTAAAGAATATTTTTCTTTAAAAATAATGACATTTCATCTAAAGGTGTAGTAGATTTTATTTCTCAAATTTGATGAAGAATTTAAAGACTTCAGATTTTAAAATGCTTTATTTTCTAGTTCAATAAATTGTAAATCTATAAAAGTTAGCAATTATCTTATAGGTTGTATTTAGAGTTGTTTTTTCATAAGAATTTAGAAATATAGATGACAAATCTTGCCTGTTAGAAAATAGGAATGTATAATAAAAAAAGTCCTAATCAAAGATTAGGACTTTTATGAAATATTTTAACTTACAATTTGTTATTATATTGAATATTCGGCTTTTGAGCAATTTCCAA
This sequence comes from Flavobacterium tistrianum, assembly GCF_003254545.1. Lineage (GTDB taxonomy): Bacteria > Bacteroidota > Bacteroidia > Flavobacteriales > Flavobacteriaceae > Flavobacterium > Flavobacterium tistrianum. Next base: position 2,526 of record NZ_QJRH01000047.1, on the reverse strand, counting down.
ATACTTTAATATCTCATTGCTAATATTTTCAGCTGTAAAACCGAATTTTTGATCTAAAACCGAAGCAGGAGCAGAGTAACCAAAATGATCTAAACCATAAACAATTCCTCGAGAACCCGCTAAACTTTCAAGATTAATAGGAAGACTATGTACTGCGTAGTGTTTTGCACAGGCTGCCGCTTTTAGATATTTTGGATCATCTCCTTGGAGACCTTTTACAAACGCATCACCTAAAACAGCTGTCAGAAAAGGATCTTCTCCATAAGTTTCCTGTCCGCGTCCCCATCTGGGATCTCTAAAAATATTAATATTTGGAGTCCAATAGGTAAGTCCTAAATAGCGTTCGTTGGTTCTATTAAGTTCAACTGCTTTATTGTAAATGGCTCTTCCTTCGAGAGCAGAATAGTCGGCCATTTTGTAAAGTGAATTTTTATCAAAAGTAGCCGCCATTGCAATCGCCTGCGGGAAAACCGTTGTTTTAAAAGGAGTTCTTGCCACTCCATGAAGCGTTTCGTTCCACCAGTCATAAGCAGGAATTCCTAATCTTGGTATAGCAGGTGCCGCATTTAGCATTTGCGCTACTTTTTCTTCTAGTGTTAATTGCTCTATTAAGTTTTCTACTCGTTCTTCAAAAGTGAGATTAGTATTTTGAAATGGATATTTAGAGTCATTTTTCTGTGCAGTGCACCAAAGTGAGATTAATATCAGAATCTGATATTTCAATTTTTTTGTTTTCATATGAATAATTTTTACTGATGTTGCGACTGATGGAGTGCTGTTCTTTTTATAAAAAAATAAATTGCAACCGATTGTGTAAAGAAAAGAAAAATAATCTAACTTTAGATTATTATTTTAAAAATAATGCCATTTTTATGTTTTATTGATGATTTTTTATGATAAATATTGTGTTTTGTATTGATTGTAAGTAAATTAGTTGTGTAAAATAAAAGATGGTGTTGTTGAATTGACTAAGCAATTTTTAAATTATTTTTAAAATTTACGACTAATCATAATAGTAATGGAAGAACATAGACATGTAACAATTTATGACATTGCAAAGAGACTTAATCTGGCTACATCGACAATTTCAAGAGCTCTAAAAGATCATCATACCATAAGTGATAAAACTATTAGGAAAGTTAAAAAGACAGCCGAAGAAATGGGATTTGTTCCAAATACTTTAGCTGCAGGACTAAGAGGCAATAAATCTAAAACGCTTGGTGTTTTAATTCCCACTATCACACAGCCTTTCCTATCATCTTTAATTAGCGGTATCGAAATCACTGCTAGAAAATCAGGCTACTCTGTTATTATTATGCAGTCGCATGACTCTTATGAGGAGGAGGTTAATATGACGAAATCGCTTTATAGCAGCAGAGTTAGCGGTGTAATTTGTTCGCTGGCTATGGAGACAAAAGACACCTCTCACTTTCAGCAATTTTCAAATAATAATATTCCTCTCGTATTTGTAGATCGTGTGCCTAAGGACTTTAACACATTTAGGGTAGTGATTGATAATTATACGGCAGGATATAAAGCGACAAAACACCTTATAGACCAAGGTTGTAAAAGAATTGCGCATATGACCGCAGGTGCAGAATTTGGCAATCTTTATAATGAAAGAAAAAGAGGTTATATAGATGCGCTTGCAGATTATGGCATTCCATTAAAAGAAGAATTGGTTATAAATTTGAAAGCCATGACTTATGATGCTGGAGTTAAAGCCTGTAATAAATTGTTTGGACTAAAAACTCCGCCCGACGGACTTTTTGCGCCAGGAGACATTCTTGCTGTAAGTGCCGTGCAAACAGCAAAAAAGAAAGGAATTAGAGTTCCTCAGGATTTTGCTGTAATTGGTTTTAATAATGATCCCATTTCAGAAATAATCGAGCCGAATATTACAACTATCACGCATCCTGCGGAAAAAATGGGAAAAGCAGCCGCCAATATTGTTATTGATACGATAGAATCTCATAAAGAAGAAGCAAAAGAAATCACATTTCTAAATACTGAAGTACTTGTGCGCGAATCTTCAAAAAAAGTTTAGAATTCTATTTTATTAATAATGTTTTCTTTTTACAACAAATTAGGGGAAGATGGTTTTTAAAGTTTGTATTTGAAAGTGCGAAAATACTAGTCAAATCAAAACGGAACTAGTTTTTGGTTATTAATTAACAATCGGTTGCTGGCGGTTAACCGTCTAAATAAAGTAAACTAAATTTGCATTATATTTTTTTGTATAATTTTACACAACCGATTGCTTTTTGTCGAAAGTAATATTATTTTTGTCAGTCTAAAAAAAAATCGACACTCTTTTATTACATAGAAGAGTAAAATTTAGCTCAGAGAACTTAGATTTTAAGTGTTTTTTAGAACTAGCTCTAAGCTGTTATAATATTCAAGTGCAGATTGAAACCGAACTGAAAGAAAGAAGAAGTTAATTATTTAAAGAAAATATCCCTATGCCTGAAGACAGCATTGAGCACATTAATTTTGAAGAAATCAATAATCTGGCAATTTCGAAGC
>NZ_QJRH01000004.1 GCF_003254545.1 Flavobacterium tistrianum | reverse complement strand
ATGATGTAAATGCAAACGGGCAGGCTTACGCTAATGCTCAAGGTTCTTGCACTTTTGTAAACGTGGCAAAAAGCGGAACTTTCACTAGAAATAACTGCGGAGCTGGAGGAACAGGTTCAACTGTAACCTACACTGTCAACGCAGGAACATACATCGCTGCAACCCAAGCAGAAGCCGATGCACTTGCGCAGAATGATGTAAATGCAAACGGGCAGGCTTA
>NZ_QJRH01000056.1 GCF_003254545.1 Flavobacterium tistrianum | reverse complement strand
AGAGAAAGCTCTGGGACCAATTGTAGCTTTGTTAAGAGACGATATGTTGGAATTTGACGAAGATCCGAAAGAGATTAAAATTTTGGACGAAAATGGAAATGAGATTCTTGCTGGAGATAATGCCAGACGTTTTTTTGAAGCTTCTTGGGTTCATAAATACAACGGAAAATATTATTTCTCTTATTCAACAGGCGATACGCATTTCATCTGCTACGCTATCGGAGACAGTCCTTATGGGCCGTTTACGTATCAGGGAAGAATTCTGAATCCGGTTATCGGGTGGACATCGCACCATTCGATCTGTGAAGTGGAAGGCGAGTGGTATCTGTTCTATCATGATTCAAGCCTTTCAAAAGGAGTGACGCATTTGAGAAGCATGAAGATGACTAAGATAGATTATTTGGAAGACGGTTCTATTGTTACGATTGATCCTTATGGAATTAGAAGATTATTTGATTGAGATTTTTTTGCTAAAAAATTTAGCGAAAAATACAATCGGTTGTGTTCTTTAGGTTCGTTTTTTTGTCATTGCGAGGAACGAAGCAATCACATTTGCTGAATCAAATTGAAGTGAGGTTGCTTCGTTCCTCGCAATGACAAACTTTATGATAAATGTCCTTATGAAACCGTTTTGCGTGAGGGATAGCAGTGGAAAGCCCGGAGCCTGACGAAGGAAGAGAGAGGACTTGAAGCGAATAGCCCGACCCGCCTTTTTCGGCGGGACACGCCCAAAATATTAAGATTAAGACATAAAAAAATAACAATTTTAATCTGAAAAATAATTTTTTATAAAAGATTTTTAGCTACTTTAGCATAACAGAACGGAACAGAACGGTATGCTAAAAGAAGAAGAAAAATTTGAGTTTATAATAAATCACGAAAGTGATATTCCGAAGTATCAGCAGTTGGTTGACGGAATTACAAATGCCATTGCGGAGAATATTTTGCAAAAGGGAGATTTGCTTCCGTCAGTGAATGTAATCTGCAAAACATATCAGCTTTCGAGAGATACAGTTTTTAAGGCGTATACGATTTTAAAAGATCAGAATACGATTGAATCTGTACCGAATAAAGGCTATTATGTGGCAGGCGAAACGAGAAAAGTGCTTTTGGTTTTGGATACGTTTAAGGCTTATAAAGAGGTTTTGTATCATTCGTTTGTGAACAATCTGCCAGATAATGTGATTACAGATGTGCAGTTTCATCATTATAATATTGATGTTTTTAAAACGATCATCAATAACGGAATCGGGAAGTATTACAAATATGTGGTGATGAATTTTGATCACAAGGATATTGCTCCAGCATTATCGGCGATTTCAAAAGATAAATTGCTTTTAATAGACTGGAATATTCAGGCTGATAAAACGAATAATTACATTTTTCAGGATTTCGGGAAAGCGTTTTATGAGTCTTTGACAGAAGCGGTTGATTTGTTTAAAAAGTATAAAAAGATACAATTTGTATATCCAGATTTTACAAATCATCCGTGGGAGACGGTAGAATATTTCAAGAAATTCTGTGCCGATTTTGGTTTTGAATATGGCATTATAACCGATCCGAAAAAGTTTAATATTGAAAAAGGAATCGCATATATCAGCGTAAGCGACAGGATATTAGGATACTTTTTAGAACAGTGCAAAGAGAAGGATTTTGAACCAGGGAAAGATGTTGGATTTTTATCCTACAACGAGACCCCGATGAAGAAATTTATATATAAAGGAATTTCGGTTGTTTCGACTGATTTTAACGAATTAGGAACCAAAGCAGCGGCATTTATTACACATGACGAAGAAACGAAGTGTTATGTGCCGACAAAATTAATAATTAGAGAATCATTGTAAGTATGTATTATATCGGTTATGATATTGGAAGTTCTTCTGTCAAGGCAGCCTTGGTGGAAGCAGAAACAGGTAAAAAAGTAATCGTTTTGAACGAGCCTCAGAACGAAATGGAAATTCTTTCGATTCACCCAGATTGGGCAGAACAAGATCCTGAAATCTGGTGGCAGCACATTTGCACGGCGACTAAAAGAGCTATTAAAGAAGCGAATATTGATGCTTCTAAAATTCAGGGAATTGGTATTTCGTACCAAATGCACGGATTGGTGATTGTGGATGAGGCTCGAAATGCGCTTCGAAATTCGATTATCTGGTGTGACAGCCGTGCGGTTGAAATTGGGAATAAGGCTTTCGCCGAAATTGGAGAAGAGAAATGTATGTCGCATTTATTGAATTCGCCTGGGAATTTTACCGCTTCAAAACTGAAATGGGTTAAAGAAAACGAACCTCAACTTTACAGTAAAATCTCGAAATACATGCTTCCGGGAGATTACATCGCTTTGAAATTGACGGGCGAAGTAACGACTACAAAAAATGGTTTGTCTGAAGGAATGCTTTGGGATTATAAAGAAAACAAAGTAGCCGACTGGCTTTTAGAATATTATGGAATTGATACAGCATTGACTCCAAAAATCGTAGAAAATTTTACGAATCAGGGTTTTGTTACAGAAAAAGCTTCGGCTGAATCTGGTCTTCCAGCAGGAATTCCGATTGTTTATAGAGCAGGAGATCAGCCAAATAATGCGCTTTCGTTAAATGTTTTGAATCCTGGAGAAGTGGCTGCGACTGGCGGAACTTCGGGTGTGTTTTATGCGGTAAGCGAAATGTCTTCTGGAAAAAGCACAAGAGTAAACAATTTTGTTCATGTAAACTACGAATTGGAAACGCCAAGAGTGGGTAAACTTTTGAATATTAACGGAGCTGGAATTCAGTACAGATGGCTTCGCAATAATATGGGTAACGAAAGTTATGAAGTAATGAATGAAAAGGCTTCAAACGTTGAAATTGGTTCAGAAGGCGTTGTTGTGATTCCGTTTGGAAATGGCGCTGAGCGTATGTTTAACAACAAAACTATTGGTACTCATTTCTTAAACCTCAACTTGAATATTCATAACAGTGCACATTTGTTTAGAGCTTCTCTTGAAGGAATTGCTTTTTCGTTTGTGTACGGAATGGAATGTTTAAAAGAGGATAATGCTACAATTAACGTGATTAGAGCTGGAAATGATAATCTTTTCCGTTCGGAGATTTTCTCGAATACTGTGGCAACTTTAATTGGTTATGAAATCGAAATTTACAATACAACAGGAGCAGTTGGCGCAGCGAGAGCGGTTGGCTTAAAAGATGGAGATTATGCCAAATTTGGAGAGAATATCAGCGACAACGATCACGTTATGACGTTTTTACCACTTCATAACAAAGAACCTTATGAAGCGGCTTATAAAAAATGGAAACAAGAATTAGAATTAATATTAACAAACAAATAAAAGAATCAAATGATAGTTTTAGGAGATAAAGAATACTACAAAGGTATTGGCCAAATTAAGTTTGAAGGAAAAGAGTCTGACAATCCGTTGGCATTTAAATATTATAATCCAGACCAAGTTGTAGCCGGAAAAACAATGCGTGAGCACTTTAAATTTGCTATTGCATACTGGCATACTTTCTGCGGACAAGGAAGCGATCCATTCGGGCCAGGAACTCAAAATTTTGCTTGGGATGCTTCATCAGATCCTTATCAGGCAGCAAAAGATAAAGCAGATGCCGCTTTTGAATTTATCAGCAAAATGGGATTTGATTATTTTTGTTTCCACGATTACGATTTGATTAACGAAGGGCCAACTTTCGCAGAATCAGAAAAACGTTTGGCTTTTATTACAGAATATTTAAAACAGAAAAAAGCAGCATCTGGAATTAAATTGCTTTGGGGAACTTCAAACTGTTTCTCTAATCCAAGATTTATGAACGGAGCAGCTACAAATCCAGATTTTAATGTAGTGGCAAGAGCTGGTGGACAAGTAAAACTAGCTTTGGATGCAACAATCGCTTTAGGCGGAGAAAACTACGTATTCTGGGGTGGTAGAGAAGGTTATATGTCTTTACTAAACACAGATATGGGAAGAGAATTAGACCATATGGCACAATTCTTAGCAATGTCGAGAGACTACGCTAGAGCGCAAGGTTTTAAAGGAACTTTCTTCATCGAGCCAAAACCAATGGAACCATCTAAACACCAATACGATTTTGACTCTGCTACAGCAATTGGATTCTTGAAAAACTATGGTTTAGATAAAGATTTCAAAATCAATATTGAGGTAAACCACGCTACATTGGCACAGCATACTTTCCAACATGAATTGGAAGTGGCAGCAAAAGCTGGAATGTTAGGAAGCATCGATGCCAACAGAGGAGATTACCAAAACGGATGGGATACAGACCAATTCCCAAATAACATCCAAGAAACTACTGAAGCCATGTTGGTTTTCTTAAAAGCTGGCGGATTGCAAGGCGGTGGAGTTAACTTTGATGCTAAAATCAGAAGAAACTCTACAGACTTAGAAGATGTTTTCTTAGCACACATTGGCGGAGCTGATACTTTTGCAAGAGCATTATTAACGGCAGATAAAATCATCACTTCTTCTCCTTACGAGAAATTAAGAAAAGAAAGATATAGCTCTTTTGATTCTGGAAAAGGTAAAGATTTTGCTGAAGGAAAATTAAACCTTAAAGATCTTTATGATATTGCAAACCAAAACGGAGAATTAACGCTTCAAAGCGGTAAACAAGAATTGTTTGAAAATATCATCAACCAATATATTTAATTGGTTTAGATTTTAAATAACCTAACAGGTTTTGAAAACCTGTTAGGTTTCTGCAAAATATTTAGTGAGACGGAAAATCTAAAAACTTTGAAAATGTGTATTAAGATTATGGCTTTTTTCTTGAGATTTGAAAAAAAAATAGATTTAAGGTTTAGTTGCTATTTTTAAGAATCAAATAGAATCAAAAGTCAGTTTGATAAAATAATAAGAAGATATTTTTTTATTGAAGGTTTTTTGAAGAGCAGAATCAATCGAAATGCACATTTTTCACCACTAGAACACGCTGAGAACTTTGTCAAAGTTTTAAACTTTGACAAAGTTTTTTTACTAGAATTTTGACGCACTGCAGTGCGTCTCTACAATTAACCACAAACCAAAAAACTTATGAAATTTTTTATTGACACTGCCAATCTTCAAGATATTGAAGAAGCGCAGGCTTTAGGTGTTTTAGACGGTGTAACCACCAATCCGTCTTTGATGGCAAAAGAAGGCATTACAGGAAAAGAAAATATTTTAAACCATTATCTGGCTATTTGCAATATCGTTGATGGTGATGTTTCAGCTGAGGTAATTTCGACCGATTTTGACGGAATGGTAAGAGAGGGTGAAGAACTAGCGGCTTTACATCCACAGATTGTAGTTAAATTGCCAATGATTGGCGACGGTGTAAAAGCTTGTAAATATTTTTCTTCAAAAGGAATTCGCACCAATGTGACCTTAGTTTTTTCTGCTGGTCAGGCATTATTGGTTGCAAAAGCAGGAGCTACTTATGTTTCTCCGTTTTTAGGAAGATTAGATGACGTTTCTACAGACGGAATGAACCTAATTGCTGAAATAAGAGAAATTTACGATAATTACGATTATCAAACTCAAATCCTTTCAGCTTCTGTAAGACACACGATGCATATTATCAATTGCGCTAAAATTGGATCAGATGTTATGACTGGACCATTATCGGCAATTAAAGGATTATTGAAACATCCGCTGACTGATATCGGATTGAAACAGTTTGTTGAAGATGCTAAAAAGATGAATCTCTAGACTAAAATAAACTACAAATTAAAAAAGCTCTTTTCAGAACGAAAAGAGCTTTTTTAATAATTAAGGTTACTTAAAAAAGTTGCTAAAAGTATATCAATTACTATTTTATAGCTTAAGATCATATCGCTCCTCATAAAACGTTTTCCCCCATTCGTGAACTTCTTCCGATTTCGTAAGTTCAAATCCCATCATTTTATACATTTGAAGGGCTTTGTCCTGCATGCTTGTCGTTAGCAGAAACACATTTTTAAACTTTTTCTCTTTACAAAAATCTACAGCTTCAGTTAAGAGTTTTTTACCAATTCCAAGACCTTTAAAAGCGAAATTTTTTAATTTTTTTAGATTTATTTCGATATTATTTTGCATTCCCATTAATTATATGTTAAGCGCTTTTTCTGCTTTTTATAAGAGAAAGATTATTATACCAAACAAAGTATTTCAATTTTTACGCGAAATACTACAAACCCTTATTTTTCAGTTTGCTTTTGACTTCAAATGTTAATAATATGTTTCGTTTCAGAGAGGTTTTATTAATGTAAACGTAACCTAATCGACCTACCCTCAGCTTTAATTTTGGAGACATATAAGAAGAAACCAATACTTTGTATATGCCAATTTTAAAACAACAGGATCATTATCAAGACAAAATCAGAGAAAGTGTTTTGGCTCACACTTTTAATTTGATTAATCATAAAATAATGGATCATGTATAAGAAGTTTACAGACGAAGAACTTGTCGAATTATTAAAATCAGGCAAGGATAAAGCTTTTGATGAACTTTATTTTAGATATCGAGATCTGCTTGTTCGGTTTGTATATCTCCGAATGAAATCAATCGCCATTTCAGAAGAAATTGTGCAGGAAGTTTTTACCTCTATTTGGGAAAGACGCAAAACAATTGTAATTCAGAAAAGTTTTGCAGCGTACATCTATACTTCGGTTCGCTACATGACTTTAGATTATATCAAATCACACGAAGTTACCGATCAGTATATTCAAGAAGTTTTAGAAAAAAATACCGTTTCGCAAACGAGCTATAATGCGATCGAAGATTCTATTTATTATGATGAACTTCAAAAAGCGGTTGACGAAGCGGCATCATTACTTCCTAAAAAATCAAAAGAGGTTTTTATTCTCAGCCGTGTAAAACATTACACAAATAAAGAAATCGCTGAAGAACTGAATGTTTCGATCGAAACGGTAAAATACCATATTACATATTCGCTGAAATTCATGCGCACTTATTTGGGCGAATTCAATTAAAAGTAAACTTCAGATTAAGAATCCAATTTTTTTCTTAACAGAAGCGTAACCTTTTGCGCCTACCTAAAATTACAATTCCCAAGACATACTAGTATAGACATAAAGAAATTATAATGCCTGAAAATTCAAATAACGAAATCAAAAATTTTTTAGAAGGAAAGTATTCCCCAAAAGGACAAGAAATGTGGAATAAATGGTACGATCGTACAGATGATTTTTTTGATAATATGGAAGTGGTTCAATCAGACCGTTCAAAACTGAAAAAAGAATTAAGACAAATAAAAAATACCAATAAAGTTATTGCTCTTTCATACAAAAACTGGGCTGTTGCAGCTTCTTTGATTTTCTTGATCGGATTATCGGTGTTCTTTTATCAAACATCAAATGTTGTTGAAAGCAAACAATTTGCCGCAAAACTAGGCGAACATGCTCAGATAGAATTAAGTGACGGAACAAAAATCTGGCTAAATGCAGGAAGTATTCTTAAATATCCAAAAGAGTTTAAAGGCGATACGAGAGAAGTGTATTTGAGCGGAGAAGCTTTTTTTGACGTAGCCAAAGACAAGAAACATCCTTTTATTATTCATACCAATAAAATGGATACCAAAGTTCTCGGAACCAGTTTTAATGTTCAAGCTTATCCAGACCAGACCACGCAAGAAGTTTCGGTCGCAACAGGAAGAGTAAACGTGAAATCGACTGTTACAGAAGAGAATGTTTATGTAACTCCAGGACAGAAAGTGGTTTTTAAATCGCAAAGCAACAAGCTTCAGGCTTTCAAGGATATTCCAGTAAATACCATTTCACTTTGGCGTAAAAACATTATGGTTTTTGAAGAAACGCCTTTGCCAGAAGTTGTGGCCACAATAAACCGCAATTATAATGTTTCGATTGAAGTCAAAAACAAGAATTTAAACGATTTAAAGATTAGCGCTTATTTTAAAGAACTTCCTGCCGATCAGGTAATTGGATTGGTGTGCAATATCATCAATGCCCAATACAAAATGGATTCTGGAATTTATAAAATCGAGTAATTCTTTAAACAATAAAAATAAAACTACGTAGCAAACTAATAAACAAAACAATTACACTAAATCTAAAAACTATGAATGAAAAACAAATGCGGTATGCCAGCATAAGGACAATAGGAACAAAATTATTCCTATTTATGACTTTGTTTTTTGCTGCACTAACAGTAAAAGCTGGGAATGTTGACATTAACAAACGAGTGACTTTAAAAGTTGATAATGAGAGTATAAAAAATATATTTCAAAAAATTGAAAATCAGGTTGATGTGCATTTTATGTACGAAAGCAGCCAAGTAAACACCAATCAGAAATTAACTTTAAAACTGAATAATGTAACTCTAGAACAAGCGCTGGATAAAATTTGCGGAAATGTGCTACGATATGAGATTGTGAGCAACAATATCGTAATCAAGAAAAATCAGAAAGTTGCTTCTTCAGATCAGAATAAAATTACTGTTTCAGGAACTGTTTTCGGAGGAGACGACAATATGCCTTTACCAGGTGTGGGAATTAAAGATAAAGGCTCAGACGCAGCAACAGCAACTGATTTTGATGGAACATTTAAATTGGAAGTAAACGCTTCTGAAGCGACACTTATTTTTTCTTATGTTGGTTATATAACGCAAGAAGTAAAAGTAACTAGTTCACAAAACATCACGGTAAAATTAGCAGCCGATGTAAAACAGCTTCAAGAAGTTGTGGTAATGGGATACGGAAGTGTTAAAAAGAATGAAGTTTTAGGAGCGGTTGGTTCTGTTTCTATGAAAGAAACATCAAGCAGAACATACAACAATGCAGCAGAATTATTGCAGGGAACGGTTGCTGGAGTTACGGTAATTAACGATGGTGGTGACCCGACTGCATCACCAACAATCAATATTCGTGGTATTGGATCTTTGAACGCTGAAACGCCTTTAATCGTTTTAGACGGAATTATTTACAGCGGTTCTTTAAACACTATAAATCCAAATGATATTGCATCTATAAACGTGTTGAAAGATGCAGCTTCGGCAGCAATTTATGGAGCAAGAGCTTCTGGTGGGGTAATTTTAATTACTTCTAAAAAAGGAGTTTCAGATAAAATTAATGTGAATGTAAACTATCAAGGAGGTTTTCAGAATGTAGCCAAAAAATTAGAGGTTTTAAACGCTGCAGAATATGCCGATGCGATGAATCTTGCAAGAGATAATGCAGGTTTGCCGAGAATTCCTGCTTTTGATCCAGCATTTGAGCCAACTGCAAGAACAACAAAAACTAACTGGATGGATGAAATTTTCCGTACAGGAGAAATTCAAGATCTGTCTCTTTCGGTAAATGGAAAAACAGAAAAATCTAATTTCTTTCTTTCTGGAAGCTACAGAAAAAACGAAGGTATTTTGTTAAATACTTACGGAGAGCGCTACACAGTAAGAGCAAATTCTTCTTTCAAATTGGCAGATAATTTCACCATTGGAGAAAATATTTCGTACTCTTTAACTGATGGACAGACAGCCAATACTTCAAGTTCGTACACAGGAGCAATCCAAGCGGCAATTTTATATCCTCCAAACGCAACGATTTATAGAGAAGATGGTTCGGGGCAATTTGGTGGTGTTCCAGAAAAATATATTGGTTCATACGGAGACGTTATTAATCCGGTGGCATATTTGAAAAGGTTAGACAATAAAAATCCAGTTTCGACCATTTTAATCAATCCGTACGCAGAATGGGAAATTGTTAAGGGTTTAAAAGTAAAATCGAATTGGGGTTATACTAGAATTCAGGACAATGCAACAGATTTTACAGTAAAAGTTACTGAACCAGGAAAAATATTCGATTTTAATAGATTGACGTTGAAAAATTTAACGGTTACCGATTTATTGAGCGAGCAAACCATTTCTTATGAGAAATCTTTTGGAAAACACAATTTGAAAGCTTTGGCAGGATATACCTATCAAGAAACAAAAAGAGATTTCTATACAGTTGAAGGAACTGGTTTTGACAACGAAGATCCATCGCAGCGTTATTTATTAAATGCAAAATTAATTCAGCAGACAGCAGCCGGAAGATCAGATGAAATTATTTCTTCTTATGTAGGAAGAATCAATTACGATTTCAATCAGAAATATTTAATCTCAGGAATTGTTCGTCGTGACGGAACTTCAAAACTATTAGAAAATAATCGTTGGAAAGTGTACCCTTCAGTTTCTGCAGGTTGGTTAATTTCTGAAGAAAATTTCATGAAAGGTATTGAACCAATCATTAGTAATTTAAAACTTCGAGCAAGTTGGGGACAAATTGGAAATTTAGGAAACCTTGGGCCATACCAGTTTAGTGTGCCTTTAGTTCAAACTCAAGCTTTAATTGGAGCAGTTCCATCAATCAATTATGGTTATGCTGAAAGCGAATTATCAAATCCGAATTTAAAATGGGAAAGTTCTGAGCAGACTAATATTGGTTTAGACTTCACGATGCTAAATAATACTTTGGTAGGATCTGTTGATGCTTACGTAAAGAAAAACAAAGACATGTTGGTTCGCGACCAATTGCCAGGAGTTTCTGGAACGCCACAAGGAAGAATTGTAAACTCTGGAGATGTTGAAAATAAAGGAATCGAGGTGAGTCTGACGTATCAAAAAACTCGTGGAGAATTTAAATTTGATGTTACAGCAAATGCTGGATTCTTAAGCAATAGAATTGTTTCTATTAAAGACGATTTAAATTCATTAGAACCTCTAGGATTAAGCCGAGTTCGTAGTTTGCCACTGGCGAATATTTACCAAGTTGGAAGCCCAGTTGGCGCGTTCTACGGATATGCTATGGATGGATTATTTCAAAGTAACGATGAGGTGAAAGCGTATGTAAATAAAAATGGTGTAATGTATCAGCCAAATGCGGTTGCCGGAGATATTAAATTTAGAGATGAAAACGGTGATGGCGTTATCAATAACAGCGACAGAGTAGTTTTAGGAAGTCCTTTCCCAAAGACAACGTATAGTTTGAATGCTAATTTCAAGTACAAAGGATTTGATATGAATATCTTTTTCAGTGGAGCTGCAGGAAATAGCGTTTTCAATGCTGTAAAACATACAGGTTTAAATGCTTCTTTCCCAGGTTACAATTTATTGGCTGAATCAAAAGATGCTTGGTCACCAACGAATACCGATACAAATGTTCCTGTTCTTTCGTCAACAGATAACAACAACAACTTTGGGCGTATTTCTAATTTGTTTATCGAAGATGCTTCTTTCTTAAGATTGAAAAACGTTTCTATTGGTTATACTGTTAAAGAAAGCTGGCTGAACGGAAAAGCAAAATTGAGATTCTTTATCTCTGGACAAAACTTATTTACAATCACGAAATATTCTGGAATGGATCCTGAAGTTGGACTTAAAAATTTCGGAATGGATTTAGGACGTTATCCGCTTTCTCGTATTTACATGACAGGTGTTAACGCAACTTTTTAAAAAATAAAAAACAATTAAAATGAAAAAAATAAGTCTTTTATTATTGAGTTTTGTGCTTTTAGTAAGTACGGCTTGCGAAAGCGAACTTGATGTTGTGCCGCAAGGAGCTCCTTCGAGCGGGAATTTCTGGAAAACACCAGCAGACGCAAAAGCAGGAGTAAATGCAATTTATGCTTTGTATTCAGATGATAATATGTATGGTCGTGGTTTCTTTTGGCTGAATAATGCCAGCGATGATATAGGAACAAAACCAAGACAAAATGCAGAAAGAATCAAAAATTTTATTGTAGACGGATCAGAATCGGATACTAAGGATATTTGGAGAATCCATTACGAAATTATGAAACGTTGTAATGATGTTATTCGTAACGTGCCAAATATTGCCTTGGATGAAAAAACAAGAAACGGAATGTTGGGAGAAGCTTATTTTAACCATGCTGTAATGCATTTAGAATTAGCATACCATTATGGAGATGATCGTGCAGGAATTCCAATTCAAGACAGAGAAAACCCGACAAATGTTTATGTACCTCGCGCAAAAAATGTGGCCGAAAACTACGCTTACATTGCCGCAGATTTAATCAAAGCAGCTGATTTATTGCCTTATTTTGATCAGCTTACGCCAGACAATTACGGGCGTGCTCACAAAACTGCAGCTTGGGCATATTTAGTGCGTACTTATTTGTATGCTAAAGATTGGGACAATGCCATCAAATATGCTAATATGATTGTGGCTAGCGGAAAACACAAATTATTGGACAATTTTGAAGATGTCTTTAAAATCAGCAACAATTGGTCTTCAGAATATATTTGGTCGGTAACTTCAAGTGCAGAAAATACTTCTTTAGGTTCTATTTTTCCTGGAGTTTGCCTAGAAGATAAAGGTTGGGGAGCTTACAACGGATGGGGGAATTTTTATCCGACAAAAGAATTATTTGATACTTACGCGCCAAACGATAAAAGACGCAGCGCTACAATTCTACAAAAAGGAGACAAATTTGTTTACTTCGGAGAGACAGTAACCTTCAATGAAGGGAATCATGTGGTAAGTTCAAGTAACAGAACAGGTTATCAGTTTAAAAAATATATGGAACCATTCAGTTATCCAAAAACAACATCGGGTGGAGTGGATATTCGTTATGTAAATGCGAATGGAGACAAACCTTCAACAGCTTTAAATGTGCCTCTTTTACGTTATGCTGATGTGATTTTGATGTTAGCGGAAGCGAAATTAATGAAAGGCCAAAACGCAGATACAGAAATCAATATGATTCGTCACCGTGCAGGTCTTGCAGATATTTCTGGAGCAACAATGGTTGATTTAAAAAGAGAGAGAAGATGCGAATTGGCAGGTGAATGGACAGATCGTCATTTTGATTTAGTGCGTTGGGGAGATGCAAAAGAAACGTACGCAAAACCATTACACCATTAT
Organism: Flavobacterium tistrianum; assembly: GCF_003254545.1. GTDB lineage: Bacteria > Bacteroidota > Bacteroidia > Flavobacteriales > Flavobacteriaceae > Flavobacterium > Flavobacterium tistrianum. The sequence goes on along the minus strand of NZ_QJRH01000056.1, from coordinate 59,157 downwards.
AACGGAAGCGTAATTTATCCTGCTCGTAATTTCAATCCTGCAATTCATCATGTATGGCCAATACCGCCAGATGAAATTGCTGTGAGTAAAGGAGCTTTGACTCAAAACCAAGGCTGGTAATAAAAAATTTCGTTGTGTTTTTTTAGTTTTTTACGCTGCAGTCTTAGTCAGGAGACTGCAGTTGTAAAAAAATAAAGTCTGTCATTCCGAGGAACGAGGAATCACACTCGGGATTCGACAAAGATTGGGGAAATTCTATACGGAATTTCTCGTGTGATTCCTCGTTCCTCGGAATGACAAATAGAACTTAATAAATAGCATAAACCAAATTCTAATAAAGTTACCTACAGCTTTAAAAGAATAAAAATCATTTTCGATGAAAAAAATAATCACTCTTTTTTGCCTTCAATTTTGCTTGTTCGCTCAAGCGCAGGAATATACTTCTTCAAATATTCATTCTCATAACGATTACGAAAGTAAATTACCATTTTACGAAGCTTATTCTAACGAAACTGGTGTTATAGAAGCCGATGTTTTTTTAGTAAATAATGAGTTGTTTGTGGCTCACACTTCTAAAGAAATTGCTGCTCACAATACACTAAAAAGCATGTATTTAGAACCTCTTTCTAACAAATTAAAAACGTTGGAAGGAAAAGCGTATCCGAGCAACAAACCATTGATTTTAATGATTGATATTAAGTCTGATGCCGATTCGACTTTGAAAGCAATTACACAGCAGTTAAAGGCTTTTCCAGATATTATTTCAAATAAAAACATAAAAGTGGTTATTTCTGGAAACAGACCTATAGCGTCACTTTGGGCAACATTTCCAGAATTTATTTATTTTGACGGAAGGCTGAATGAAAACTATACTTCTGATCAATTAGCTAGAGTTGAGATGATCAGTGAAGATCTACATGAAATCACGGTTTGGAACGGAAAAGGTGTTTTGACGCAGCCAGATTCTGAAAAAATTCAGGCAATTATCAAAAAAGTCCACGATCAAAATAAAAAGATAAGATTCTGGGCTACGCAAGACAACGTGAATACATATATGACTTTGATGAATTTAAAAGTTGATTTTATCGGAACAGATAAAGTTACCGAGCTGACTCAATTTATAAATAACATTAAAACGACATTTTATCAGAATACAGAATTTCACCAGGCTTATGTTCCTAAAAATGTTTTCAAGAATAAACGTCCAAAAAATGTTATTCTCTTAATTGGAGACGGAATGGGATTAGCGCAGATTTATTCTGGATATACTGCAAACAAGGGGCAATTGAGTTTATTTAATATTCCTACACAGGGATTCTCGATTACAAAAGCTTCAGATAGTTATATTACAGATTCTGCGGCAGGTGCAACGGCAATGGCTACAGGGCATAAAACCAATAATCGTTTTATAAGCGTTGATGAACAGGGAAAACCGCTTCAGACAATTGCAGAACAGTTGGCAAAGAAAAACTATAAAACGGCGATTATTTCTGCCGGAAATATTACAGATGCAACTCCAGCGGCATTTTATGCACATCAGCCAGAAAGAAGTTTAAGCGAACCAATTGCTAATGATTTCCTTTCGAGTCCATCAGATATTTTAATTGGAGGAGGACAAAAAGAATTTATTTCCAGGAAAGATGGTAAAGATTTGTCTAAAACTCTAATCGAAAAAGGATATGTTTTCTCGGATAAATTCTCGAGTTTAGATACCATTAAAAATAGCAAATTTGTAGTTTTAGAAGATGCAGCTGTAGTTTCTATGAAAAATGGGAGAGGAGATTTTTTGACTAAATCTTTAGCGAAAGCGACAACTACTTTTTCAAAAACAAAGAATCCATTTTTTATTATGGCGGAAGGCGCTCAAATCGATTACGGCGGACACCAAAACAATGTAGAATATGTGGTAAGAGAGATGCTTGATTTTGACAAATTGGTTGGTCAAGCAATGGAATTTGTAGATAAAAACCCAGAAACTTTATTAATCGTAACCGCAGATCACGAAACAGGAGGATTATCTCTTATCGATGGAAGTATCGAAAAAGGCTACGTTCATGGAAGTTTCAGCACGAACGATCACACGGCAATTCCCGTTCCTGTTTTTGCTTACGGTCCAGGTTCTGAAAAATTTATGGGAGTTTACCAGAATACAGCGATTTATGACAAGATTATGGAGTTGATTGGAGGGAAATGATTTGTTTTCAATTGATATAAAATTCAAAAAGGAGCATCTGAAAAGACAGCTCCTTTTTCATTTCAGAAATTGTCTCGTCCTGAAATAGCGATACACAAAAAAGCATCGTATGGATAATTACACAAAACGCACCCAAAAAGATTACACACTTAGCTTTAAACTTGGTGTTGTTAAAGAGGTCGAATCTGGGATTTTCTCAGTAACCTCCGCTCAAAGACACTATGGAATCCAAGGCCGTTCCACGGTTGTAAATTGGCTCAGAAAATATGGTAACTTTGATTGGGAAAATCAAACGCCATCAAATATGCCAAAGACACCTGAACAAAGAATTATGGAGCTTGAGGCCAAGGTAAAACTTTTGGAAAAACAAAAAGCCCATCTTGAAAAACAAAACCATATCTCTGACTCTAAAGCTATTATTTTTGATATGATGATAGATCTGGCTGAAAAGGAATATAATATTGATATTCGAAAAAACTCACCACCCGAACAATCCAATCTTTCAGAGAAGAAAGGCAGTAAAGCATAAGCTTCATCTGTGGCTTGTTCGGGATAAACAGACAGGTTTATTATCGGATTATCAAACGTACCAAGTTTAGGAGAAACCTGGCAGAACAGGTTGTAGAACTTGTCAATGGACAGCGTGCGTTACAGCCTCGGCTTGGTACGCGCAAACTATACCATATTCTGAATCTAAAGTTAAAAACCTTAAAGGTAGGCAGGGATAAGTTCTTCAGTATTTTAAAAGCAAATCATTTGCTGATAAAGCCAAAAAGGAGCTATCATGTTACCACATGGTCGCATCATCGTTTTAGAAAACATCCTAATCTCATAAAAGAGTTAGATATAAAAAGACCTGAACAAGTATGGGTATCAGACATTACCTATATCGGCAAACGTGAGAAACCTTGCTATTTAAGTTTAATAACAGATGCTTATTCAAAAAAGATTATGGGCTATGAAGTGTCTGATTCTCTTAATACACAAGGATGCGTCAATGCTTTAAAAATGGCACAGAAGAACAGGGTGTTTAGAACCGAACCATTGATACATCACTCAGACAGGGGAATACAATACTGCTCAGATGAGTATCAGTATTTTTTAAAGAAATATAGCATAAAATGCAGTATGACACAAAATTCTGATCCTTATGAAAATGCCGTAGCTGAAAGAATAAATGGAATATTAAAACAGGAGTTTAGGATTAACTCTTATCATCTTGATCTATATTTAATGAAAAAAATGGTCGCTGAAACTATTAATAAATATAATCAAATTAGACCGCATTGGTCAAACTATATGCTGACTCCTAATCAAATGCATTTGCAAAGCACTATTAAAATGAAAACCTATAAAACAAAAAACAGAAGTAACTTGAAAGCTACTTCTGTCTAAAAAATGTATTTTTATTATTATTAATCCTGTATCGGTATTCTAGGACTAGTCAAATATATCGTTTCGCTGGAGCTTTTTAATGGTTGTCTTTGAATTTTTTTCTATAAATATATCGCTTTTCCACAGCTTGAAAACGTTTTTCAAATCCCAATGAAACATTATATTAACTTTAAATTGTGTCTTAGAAAAGTCCCAGAGGGACGAAATATTTATAGAAATAGAATTGCGGTTTAAGAAAGAGCCCCAGCGGGGTGAAATATATTATTTCGGCTAATTTTAAATGTTACATTTTATTTATTTTCCTTTCAACAAATTAATGCTAACAGTTGCTGTATTTGCATCTGGAAATCGTTTAAAAATAGATTTATCCGGAAATAATCCTGCTTCTGCCGCGATTGCATTAAAAACATCAATTTCAACAATATACTGGCCAGAAAAACCATGTGTGGCATCATAAGCTGTTGCTGGAGTTCTGCCTAAATTATTGGCCGTAAGGATAGGATTTATGGTATGAAGTTCAATCAGAAGGAGACCAAATTTCCGGACGTACGGAGACCATTTTTGAAGATGCTCCAAAAGATTATCTTCAACCAGATTATTGCTAATTCTTTTTCCTCTATAAGCAAACGCACCTGTTGAGGTGCTGACTCTGTTTGCGTTAATATGTTTCGGATCTTGCCATATTCTATTATGATCTAGAAATGTCCTCACATTTAGAAGATCTTTCAAATCGATATTATAATTTTCTTTCAAATCATTGGCTAGCAAATCAGGACGTCCTATATCGCCCCAAATTACTTTTGCCCAAATATCTGCATTTATCAGATTGGCTCGGGTTACTTTTAGGGCAGTTTGGTTATAATCAACTCCAACTATAAATAGCGGATATTCGTCGAGCATTTTTCCTCTTAAAGTTTGTCTGTCGATTACTTCAAAAATATGCTGTAAGAAAGCGCCATTTCCGCACCCCATGTCTAGAATTCCTTTAGGCTGTTCATCAATAGGAAGATTAAAAAGCTTGATCAGAATTTCGTCAACTACTTTAAAATAAGTGTCGTGAGCGCCACCGCTTCCCCAAACATTCATTTCACGATCCACATGAAGTTCGCTTTCGCCTTCAGCCGTTCTCAAAATATCTGGATTGCCAAAAATTAATTCTTCGATTTTAGCAAATGTCGGTAAATAAGAAACTGTAACGCCGTATGCGCTGGCTCTTTTGGCAAAAAACAAACCAGCTTCAGTAAACTGATAATTACCATTTTTTTCCAGAAACCACCCCAGATGAACAAAAAAGTCTAAAATCTTTTTAAAATTTTCTGGTGATTTATGAAACTCTTCGGGTCTGAAAGAAGTTTCCATAAAATATTTATGAAACATTCCATTCATTGCCAATCTAACAATTGTTGGACCGATCAGATAACCTTCAATATGTTTTAAAATCTGTTCCTGAATACTGTTTTTCAGAGGGTCTTCTGAAGGTTCAATTCCGTATCTTTTTTTATATTTTTCAAAAATAATATTGAGTTTTTCAAACGGCGTATCTTCAAATAAACGTGGATGAAAATGGATAGATAACTGAAGCAATTCAACAACATCTTCGTAGAGATAAAATAATGAAAATGCTGTTTTTGTTTTCTCGTTTACTGAAATTGTGATTTCCTGCTTTTGGTTATCAACTTCATAATCCAGAAATCCCTGAGAAGCCAAAACTCTCAGTGCGACATTCAAATAACCTTCGTTGGCTTTAAAAGCAGTAGTAAGCTCAGATAACGTGAGCTTTTCTTTGCTTAATATAAATTCTAAAACTGATTTATTTTTGAATGCTACTGCTACTGGAGCAGTTACTAATCCGTCAAGATGTCTGAAAATGGAACCTAAAAGCTGTGATTTATCGTTCATAATACAAGGGTGAAGGTTAGTTTAAAAATAGTGATTTTTTTGATTGATTGTTATATGCTGCTTTTAGCTTTAGAAAAAGAGTATAATTAGAATAAAATAAAACCTTCAACAAAGTTGAAGGTTTTATTCTTTGAAAAAAGTATTTTATCAGGGATTAAATTCCACCATCAGTAATAACCCAATTATTAGGAGAGCCAGTTAACAAAGCTCTTCCTGCGCTTGATGCTGATGTATATTTCGTTGCTCCAAATGTTATTGTAATAGGAGTTTTTACTGGTCTTGAACTCCATCCATTATAAATAGCATCTAAATTTGAAGCTGAGAATGTTGTTGAAGTTTTTCCTGACATGAAATTAGAGAAATTAGATACGTTAGATACATTCCAATTTCCTATATCTTGATTAAAATTTGTGGCACCAGTAAACATACTTGACATATTAGTAACTGCACCCACATTCCAATTTCCAATTGGTTGATTGAAATCTTCATTATTAGAAAACATACCAGTCATATTTGTAACTGCTGCGGTATTCCAATTACTAATATCTTGATTAAATTTGGCATAACTAAACATTTGTAACATAGTTGTAACTGCTGACACGTTCCAACTACTGATATTTTGATTAAACGGAGTACCAACAAATAAATTAGACATATCGACGGGACTATTTGTTTTTATTTGCCAATTTTGAATATCTGGACTTCCACCATTATTAAATGCTGAATAATTAAGCATACCGCCAAAATTAGTTACATTAGATACATTCCAATTTCCAATATTTTGATCAAAATTCGTAGCGCCACCAAACATATTAGACATATTTGTAACAGATGAAACATTCCATGTGCCTATATCTTGATTAAAATTGCGAGCTGTGTAAAACATAGTGGACATATTTGTAACTGCTGAAACATTCCAATTTCCAATTGGCTGATTAAATCCACTTGCACCATGAAACATGTTTCTCATATCAACAGAACCATTTGTTTTTATTTGCCAATTTTGAATATCTGGACTCCCACCATTATTAAATGTTGTAGCATTAACAAACATAAGTCCAAAAAATGCACAAGCAGATACATTCCATGCACCAATATTTTGATTGAAATTTGTAGCATTACTAAACATACTAGCCATATTTATAACTCTTGAAGTGTTCCAATTTCCTAAAGGTTGATTAAATAAAAGACAGCCACTAAACATTACACTCATATCAGTAACAGAAACAGTATTCCACGAATCTATTAATGAATTAAAGTTGCTACAGCCATTAAACATTTGCGACATATTTATAACCAATGAGGTATCCCATTCATTAATTCTGTTTATAGTTGTTAATGTTGTGCAACTAACAAAACATCCTACTAAATTTGTTGTTCCAGTTAAGTTTAAAACGTCTTTAACCAATGCTAAATTTAGGTTAGCACAACCATTAAATTGATTCGTAATATTTCCTAGTTTTAAAATGCCCCACGATTGAACAGATAATATTTTCAACCTATCTCCAGTATTATTAAACTGCCATCCTGTACAAGTTCCGTTTATTTTTATTGTATAATCTCCCGCTGTCGCATAAGTATGAGTAGCTTGGGTTTGATTCCAAGCAGTAATTTTATTAGAGCTTCCGTCACCCCAATCAACCGTGAAGTTGTATGTTCCTGATGCAACTAATGGAAGTTTTATCTGTGTAGAACTACTAGATCCAGTAGAGGTATTACTGGTTCTCCAAGTAGAAACAAAAGAGTTTTTGCTTCTCCCGAAAACTGTATTTTGAATTAAACTTCCCATAATTATACTCCTAATAATAAAATGCTATTTGTTGCTCCCCTTTTTGTAAAAGTAAAAATCTGTTTTTCGGCTGTTACAGATGGAGTTCCAAAAAGCCATGTATGGGGTGCTGTAATAACCCAAGTTACAATTACTCCTGGCAATGTAATCCCGTTAAAAATGAAACTTTGTGGCAATGAAGCAGGAACTGTAATTGTACAGTTGGCTGTAAAAAGTACAGTTTTGCCATGCCAGTTAGACGGAATGGTTTGGCTTGAACCGATTTCTAGTTGGTTCGAAACATCCTGCTTATTTGATAAGTCGATATCTCCGTTTCCAAGAATTGATTCTCCATTAATTGTTTTAAAATCTAAAGCAGATGTTATATCACTAAACTCCAGTGTACCACTGGAGTTTGTTATTAAAATTTTATCGCTTTGATTTGTTTCTAGATCAGCGACTTTTATTCTGTTGTGGTTTGTATCCATTTTCGTATTTTTTATCTAAAAAGTGTAAAAGTGTTTTTTTTTTTATTATGGATGAACAGGCTTACAGCACAGTTTACTATAATAATCTATTTTATGGTATTAAAATGAAGTCCCAGTCCAGCCTCTTGATTGTAAAACTGAAAGACCTGAATTATTGTTTGGAGGATTAGGAGTTTTTCCAATTGCGAGATTTCCATTTAATATTCCGTCATCAATGCAATAATTTATGATTTTATCTTTGATTATTGAGGTGAAGCTGTTAAGCCCTATGTTAACATTTTTAAACTTAGATGTGCCAGTTCTATTAATATTTAGCATTCCTCGATTATTCCATGCATTAAGGTTTTCTAATAAAGGACAATTATCAATTGTAATAATTGAGATGTCAATTTCATATATTTCTAAGTATGTTAGCATGGGACAATTTATTAGCATTAAATTATTAATGTTAGTTTTTACTTGTTTAATTGCAAATCTTGAAAGTTTTGTATGTGTAATAGGAAAAAGAAATTCAAATTTATCAAGAGGATTTCCTATATACAGTTCAGTTAAATTTTGGAAAGCAGTCAGTAAAAAATTAATATCTGTCACTTTGGTTCCAACAACATTTAATACCTTAAACTTATTTGTTGACTGAGTATCATTAGGAAGTAAATCACTGGTAAAATTTGAATTCCCAGAAAAGTTATATCCAACTGTATTTGTTAGAAGTTGTTTTTCTTTCCAAATGCATGTTCTAATATCATTATTGCTTAAATCGCAAACTGAACTCCAAGTTCCTCTAATTCTAGATAAATTTATCATTGTGATATTTTTACCTGGCAGATTTATATAAGTTGTTAGTAAATCTTTTACAGATAGGTAGTAGCCAATTTCTTCAGAAATGGTATTGTTTTCTAAATTAAAACTTTGTGTGTCAGTTTGCAATCCCTCATAATAAACCAAATTTGATGATAAGCCTATAAGTTTAACCCGTACTGAGCTTGCTGACATTATAGGTAAATATATTGTAAAAATGGGAGTATTTGATTTTGTTTTGAAGTAGAGATAATAGCTTCGTTTACGAGAAAAAATCGTTTTTCTTTGTCTCATAATCCATAAATTGAAATTTTATTACTATCATTAGCTCTTTGGACAAAAGAAAAAATACTATCTGAAGGAATTGGATTTCCAGTATATGTCCCATACCATCCCTTAGGTGCCATTATTACAGTGTTTATTGTAAAAGATGGATCCACGATGCCTTCAAAATTGAAACCAGTTCTTAATCCGGTTGGCGGAACAGTTATAGTTACATTAGCAGTGAAGATAACTAGTTTACCATGCCAAGAGTCCTGAACCAATCCAGATGCACTAACGAAAATTTGATTATTTAAATCCTGTTTGCCACTAATGTCCTGATTTACCTGCGCGCCATCTTCAATCCTTTCAAGCTTTGCTATTTCTGTAGCGGTGATTAAGCGTTCACCCTCAATTTTATCAACTTTGTTAGATAAGTCAATATCACCATTTCCAAGAATTGATTCTCCATTGACTGTTTTAAAATCTAATGTTGAAGCTATATCACCAAACTCCAATTCACCGTTAGAGTTTGTAATTAAAATTTTATTTTTCTGATTTGTTTCCAAATCAGAAACTTTTATTCTGTTGTGATTTGTGCTCATTTTTGTGGTATTTTTTATTATTTTTTTTCGGAAGGGAAATAATCTTTTGGGGTTTTATGCCCCAAAGATTATTAGTTGATGCAATTTTATAAGGAATTTATGGTTATAGAGACCTCCTTATAAGTAGATGCGTTGCCACTAGGGTCTATTGCGCGAAGTCTGTAGGTGTATGTTCCGTTCGATAAAACTTTATCACTATAAAAAGTGTCCGGATTTGTTTTCAAAACTACAAAAGAACCGTAGAAGCCACGGGAAAGCTCATAGTTTATGGGACTATTCTCATCTTCTGAAGGAGTCCATTCAAGATGCACATTATCTGAACCAACAGGAACACACCAGAAATTAGCAGGTACTGTTGGCGCAGTTGTATCTGCTGCCGCTGCATTTATAGTTGCAGTTATTGTATTAGATGTAGATGAATTTCCAGCAGTGTCTTTTGCTTTAACATAAAAATTATAACTTGTGTTTGAAGCTAATCCTGTTACATCGTACTGAAGAATACTGGTTGTAGTTGAGGTTAAAAAAACGTTATTTTGGTATATTTCATAACCAACAATCCCTAGATTGTCCGTCGCAGCAGTCCAAGATAATTTTAATGAATTTGAAGTGATTGAAGATGCCGTTAAAACACTAGCACTTGGAGGAATTGTATCAAGTATGCATGTTCCCATATTATTAGCATAAATATGTGCATTAGCATCTAACCAAGCAATTGCTTGATTATTTGCGTCTAATACACTTTCGCTTGAGACAAACTGATTTGGATAAGCTGTAAGTATGACATCACTACCTAAATATCCAGCCCCACAATTGTTTCTAGTTGCAGTCTTAGTTTGTATGGTATTATAGAAACGAGCACTTGGCGGACACTCTACTTCATCTTTAAATGGAGCAATATAATCTGGATCTGTTTTTACATTTGGTTTTGTGTCTCCTGTTGAAGTGCCATCATCTGTATAATAGCGCTCTAATGTTTCATAAAATTTATATCCTGTATTTCCCATATTTTTAATAATTTATTACAACATTTGCAGTTGAGAGGTTGCTAGAATAATTAATGTAGCCAATATTGCTAACTTGGTCTATAGTTAAGCGCTTTCCTTGTATTGAGACATTTTTTGAAAAATTCAACTGTTGAACTTGCTGTCCGTTGTTATTTACAATGTCCTTGCCTGCTTTCTCCATAGTTCCACCAAGGTAGGTTGTGATTTCTACATCGATGTTTCCAGTGTTTTTTGAATCCCACCAGACCCCAGCCATTCTTACTTGGATGTCATTTAAAGTAGAGTAATCCTCTTTTATTTTTTTGAAATTTATAAGACAGGTTTCAACACCAGTTTTATCCGTTTCATCCCCACCCCACATTACATAAGAATTTTGAGCCAAAGCACTTGCAGGAACTTCACTACCAAGTCCAAATCCGACCCATTTATTGTCTAAAGTATTGATGCCAGTATTTACAAAACCTGTAAAAGTATCTAGGTCAGTACCTGCACCAAATGCCCATTTGTATTTAATGATCATGTAATCGAATGGTGATAATGTTGTAGTTGGTTCTAATACACAAGAAGGATTTTCTCCTCGCCATGCAGTAGCTCTAATAGTGCAAGTTCCAATATTATTTGCATAAGCTTGCGCATTTGAGTTTAACCAAGATTCTGCTTGTTGGTCTGCATCTGCGACACTTATAGTTGAAATAAATTTATTAGCAGGAGATGTTAAAGTAACTAGGTTTCCAGATGTCCCATAGGAGCAATCATTCTTTTTTACAGCTAAAGTCTTTTCAGAATTATAGTAAACCAATGTTCCTTCTTCAGGAACATATTGGGCTATATAAGCAAAAGGTTTGTATGTTGAGTTTTCTTCCATATTTTTTTAATAAATAATAATTATTTGATTTTGCGCTCATTGAAGAGTCATAATTGAGTATTCATTACATAGGGCTTACCGGCCAAACAATTGTTGCTGTATCTTCTAAATCGGTTAAATCTCTTAACTCCTGTCTGTAATTCTTCCAAGCTTCTTTTTTTTCATCAGAAAGAGGTGAGTCTTCTACTTGGGTCCAATCACTTTCAGCTAATAGTCCATTTCTAGTAATTCTTAAGCTTGCTAAAAGATCTTCTTTGTTTTGGACAAAAGGAGAAAAAGCATGTTTGCCTTCAATTACTTTATATTTTTTTGACAACGCTTGCTGCCATTCTTCTTCAGTTAACTCAATATTAGGTTGAGGAATGTTTTCGTGAATTTCTTTAACATAAAAACCTGTATATTCTCCGTTTTCGTTATATGTTGCTTTATACATAATTTTAATTTTTTTAGTTTATGGTTAATATCCAATTGCGAACATGTAGCCTTCGTTGGCATCGATAAGGGCATAATAAGTGCTCTGTGTAACATTAGCTACGTGATTGTATCCTCTGCTTCCTGAATTTGTTCTTATAGTTGATACCATAACACTCAAAGCACCATGTGGCCAGGTTAAAGGGAAAGTGTATGTATTAGCATTACTCATTAAATGAGCCCATTGTAGTATTAATCCGTTGCTGAATTTTTGATAACCGCCAGTAAAAGGAATTACGCCAATAGAGTGTCCAGCATCATAATCAGAGCCAGGAGAGGTAGAAACGGAGCCATCTGCCATTAAAAACTGACTTGAAGTTCCGCCTGTTTTAATAAAGCTTTTACCTTCAACTGTTTCTGTAAAAGTTTTATTTCCGCCAATGGTTTGAGCTGTAGTTAAATCGACATATTTAGTGTTTAATTCCAAATCAGATAAAGTAACAGTGCTTTTGTACCAATAATCGACTTCGATGTTACGGTTGCTTATTACTGCCGAAAATGTAATAATACCATTGTTGTAATCCACAGCATAATCTTTGCCTTGACCTTCTCTAAGTAGTTGGCCATTTTTATAGATTCTGATGCTATCTTTTACAGGGATTTCTTTTAAAGTGATTTTGTCATTAGTGAAAGTATCCTCGTCAAAATTTTCTTTATAAGGAATAGATAAACTTCCAAGAATTGGATTAGAGCCACTTTCCTCAGAGTCAGTATCTGAATTTTTAGACCAATAATTTATTTCAATATTTCGACTAATTATTGGATCAGTAAAAGTTAGTACACCACTATCGTAGTTTAGATTATAATCATCAATTTCTTTTAATAGTTGTCCGTTTTTATAGACTTTGGCACTGTCTGCAATGGGAGAAGAATCCAGTTGAATTGATGATCCTGAAAAGTTATCCTGAAATTCTTTGAAGGGAATATAACAATTACCGGCAATAATTCCAGCATTTTGAAATGCTGCTTTTAAAAGTGCTGGAGTGATATAATGCTGATTATCTGTTCCTTTCTCGACCATTTGTAAATCGGCCTTGTCATCATTTCCGTGAACAAAATTGTCAAAAATTTCTACGAAGTCAAGGTGTGATGGAATATCTCCATCTTTGAATTTGTTGTAAAAGTCGTTTCTAAGTGTTGCCATTTTATTTAGTTTTATTTCTTTGCTTTTAAATGTTTTAATTAGCCTGAAATAAATACCAACGATTTGATTCATTGGTATTTATTAATTTTAAAGAGTTAGGATTTTTTCATCACTGCTTAACATTCCAGATGAGTTTTCTGAGATTACTTTAAAATGATGGTAGATTCTATTTCCATTTTCATTTTTGATAATCAATTCATCTGTCTTTAATTTTGTCTGCATAAGCGGTAAGGCAGGATTTTCGAGATTTGTTGAAATTTCATCAATTTTCTCCCAGCTACCTTGACTATTCATTTTATACAAATGATATTTTCCATTGTATACTTTTTTATTCCAGTTGAAAACAACAGGTTTTAAGATTTCTCCATTTGTTCCTGTTGGAGTTGCTGTTACTTCTAAAAGAGGAGACTCAGGTGAAACACTATCAACAATAACCGTTGCTGTAATTTTTGATGGCTGAGATGGTGCATAATCAGTATTTATAATTGGATTTTCTGTTGTCGATTCTGGATCTGCATACTCAATTTGTTTGGAAACCGTAATTCTATAGAAAAGACCATCTCCAAATGGAACTTCTTCCAAATCTTCTAAATCATCATAAACCGTCCAGACATTTTCAAAATCTGCAGATAAAGTATCTTCATCAATTACAATTTCTTTAGCTAGTTTCATCGTTCTGATAGACTGAGCATCAAGCATTGTTGTAGCGCGATAGACATTAATTTTTCTGATTTTATATTCTGGCTGATACGCATTTAATTCAATCTGAACAGCAGGCTTAATTCCTAATACTTCATTTTCAAGAATTGGCATAATTCTTTTAATTTCGGGAGTTTTAGGTGGAGTAGAAGCTACTAGTTTTACAGGTCCTAAAACATCACTGAATTCTCCAAAATTCATCTTAATGTCCATTTCGCGAACAGCGTAGAAATAGATGTTTTGAGAGTTTCCATCTAGATTAAAATCGGTAAATTGTACTCTGTTTTGGCTCTCATTTACAACTTTCATCATTGGAGCAATATCAAAATCAGCATCGGTTGGTTTTAAAGCATTTCCATTTTTATCTTTAATGGTTTGTTTTTTATTAACAGGCTTATAGTTATTGCCTTTAATGTATTCATAAATAACAGGCACTTCCGTTAAAGGAACAAAGGCATTATAAATGGCTTGTTCAATAAAATAAACAGCTAACATTGGTTCTTTAACTTTTTTTGAAATTAAAACCTTATTTAATGATGTAATAGAAGTTATTGTTTCCTCATCTGTATCTTGTGTTTGATTATGCCATTTGATAAAGTCATTGATTAGTTCTATTAATTCATCATTGTCAGGCATTGGAAACTGATAATTTTCTTCAGATTCATTTTTTGGAAAAACGTCATATTGGCCTCTTATGGTAAGCTCATTAAAATTTAAAAAGTCCACCCATCGTCTGTTGAAATCAATTTCATCATTTCCTCCCAATTTGTTCAATTCTTCACGAATTGTACTTACAGTTGTTGGCTTGTATAAAACATTCAGCAAATCTTCATCATTAGCTCTGTAATGCAATAGTCCATAAGGTTTTCGCTCTTCATTATATTTAGTCGTAAAAGTGAAAGTCGAACGATTGTAAAAATCTGGTCGAGTTGCATACAAACTACCTCCAATGATCTCTTCGGGCTTTTCAGTCTTTTCAACTTTGACCGCATACATTGGACAAGGAATGCTAATTTTTGATTTGTAACAGATAGCTGGCTTTGAATGTGTGCTGATTCCGAAACTAGAGTAGTGCGTACTTTCATTTTCTCTTGGCTGAATATTTTCTTTTGTAATTCCCGAAACAGGATCTGCATACAAATAAACCTTGTAACTAGGATAGTAGTTAACACACTGAGACACATAATCATTAGGGTAACTTGACGAGCCATTTTTTATGCGAGGGCCATCTTCTGCGCCTAAAATTTCATCATAGTCCTCAGCCATTGTTTGTGTGGCGTAATCACCAAGTTTAAAATCAGGATCATCAATATATAAGGCTAGATTTCCTGTTGTACCGATGTTCTCAGTTTTATAAACTTTAAACTCTTTTCTCGATTTTACTGGGACAGGATTTCCTTCTTTAAAAGCGCTTTTTGTAAACAATCTCACAATACCATTTGACCATTCTACAGAGTTTTCTTTCTCAGATTTAAATTGAGTATGCTGAGGTAAACTAAAGTTTCTGAAAATAATTTTATATAAACCTAAATGTTTTCTTTCAGTATTCAACGGAATCAGATTACCTTCTTCATCCAGTTTATACTCTCCTTTTCCATCCATTTCATATGAGTCCTCAAAAACTCTTTCAATTACAGCATTCTCCCAAACCCCTCTTGTTTTTTCGACTTGCAGGTTCTCTCCGTTTTCATTGGTGTGATCTATAACTTCACGATGAATAGCATTTAAGCTTTCAGGATATTGAACTGTAAAATCAATTTGAGGCTGGTGCCAATTAGAAATGGTCTGCATGTTTTGCACCAGTGTACATAATCTGCTTTCAGGATATTTAATGTCTAGAATTTGTTCCGAATCGATTGTTGCATCTCCATCAGCATGAAGTTTGTCGGTTACTTCTTTTTTCAGTACTTCAATTAGAGCATAATCAAAAACATCATTAGAATTTGCATCTTTTTTAAGTGTGACTTCGATATTTTGAATGATATAATTTTGATCTCCAATAGTCAAAATTCCCCCAGCAAATCTTGTTTTATTAGCATGATCTAATCCAATTTTAATCTCCTGGCCACTACTGATAATTTTATACTCTCTTATTTTTACAATTGCAGTAAGGTTATTGACAGTATCGTTGTCAATAATTTCAATTTCACCATATTCAACTTCCGGAAGTCCGTCTTTGTAGTACAGTTTAAAATGATCTGCAAGTATTTCTTCAGTATCAGGAAAAATAGAATTCTTATCGGTTTCTGCATCTTTAACCGATATTTCTTTTGGAACAGGATAGCTTAACAATTCTTGAGCAGAATAATAATCAAACATAATTCTGACTAATGTTTTGTCTGCTCCGGCAATCTTGCCTAATAATTGTTGCTCTGATTGAGAAGTAAACAATAACGGATTTTCTTCTGTAACCAAAAGAGCATTCATATTGCTCGGAGGCATTAAATTATTGGCTGGTTTAATGTCAGATTTAATGCTTATTTGACGTCCAGATGCTGCTCTCGAGAAAATATTAATTCCGTATCCTTGATAGATATAGGTGTTTTCACCTGTTTTTTCCTGAATAGCATTTAAAACTGATTTTCCAGATTCAGGAATATTAATTGGAACGGTTTCAAATTCGGATTCTTTTAGATTTTGATTGACACTATTATACTCGACATCATGCGATAGTTCTGGATTTTTCCATGTTGTTTCAGAGGCAATTTTATGATCAATCCCTAAATAAACAGGGAAGGTAAAAGTGCTTCCATCATACTCTAAAGAAGATTTGAAAAAGTCATTTTTTGAATTAGGATTGACAGTATCATAATCCATTACATCATCCATAAATAAACTCACAAATCGTTTCTTTCCATCAAAACTGTAACCTTCAGGATCTGTAATTCTGTTATTTGGATTTTCGTCCGAATCAACATTTAATCCAGGAACAATTTTACTTAACTGAACAGGAAGAGGCATACGTTCTGTATCTACAGAAGTTGGAACACTCATTGAAAGATGTTGCATTTCTTTTCCTTCTATGCCATCTTCTAAACTTCCAAAAGTGGTATATTCTGTTAAATAAACATATTCGCCATTGTAAACTTCGTCATCAAGATCTAAACAGCCCAAGCCCAACATACGCGCAACGTGATAATCGTTTGCGGCAATGTTTAAGATGTCCAGATATGATATTTCGGTTAAATTATCAGCGTATTGCTGTACTTCTCCATCTTTTGGATCATTGATAGGGATACGATCGCCAAAAGTAATTTCTTTTTCTGCTTTTGGATTTCCTGATTTACTTAACTCAATATATTCCAGTACAATATCTTTGATATTTTCATCCGTAATATCATTTGCAACAGTTGGCCTGTTCCATTTTGCTTTGTAATTTTTAATGTTTACATATTCGCCATCATTGTATTTTAACCATTTTCCGTGAACAGCATTTAACTTTGGTTCCAGTTGTTCGAAAACTTTAAAATCATCTGTGGCAAGACCATATTTTCCTTTTAGAATCCAGTCTCCGTTAGTATTAGCATTAGTAATGAAATCAGAATAGAACTCAAATTGAATGGAGTTTAAAAGGCAATAATTGGCTTTAAATCGAATACTTCTTCCATTTTCAGCAACTACGCGAATCTTATTGTTTAATTGCGCAGAAGTATATGTTTTACGAATGCTGACGTTTTTAGCAGCTGTGATTTTGTTTTCAGCAACCGATAAAGTTTCGAGTTTTACGCTTTTTGAAGTATTTGAAGATGAAAAATCTAGTTCGGCAGCAAAGAATAAATCGGTTTTGGTTTCAATCTCAATCAAAGCATTTCCATAAGCTTGCATAAAAGCAACTGGATTTGTCAACGGATCAATGCTGATTTTAATAGCTTTATATTTCTTGTCGTCTTTAAAATTAACATAAACAGATCTTTGCGGATTTGCCGTTTTATAAATCCAAAGCGCTTTTTTGTTGTCAACAACATTCGGACTTTGGGTCAAATCTACCATTTGGCTGATTTTTGTATAAGGTGCTCTGTAGACCTTTACAAAGTCATCAGTTTTATTAAAACTAGAGTTTGAATTTTGTCCAGTATATAAATTACCTTTAGGAAGATGATTTTCTCCTAACTTGCCATTCAGCATCCATCGAAGATGAATTCCTTTTGTACTGTCAAGACCTCTTGAACCAGCGGCAGCAATTTGTAAATAAGATGATTGCAGATTTGTTTTTTCTGAAGAAATATCAATAATTGATGATTCTCTGCCAACATTAAAATCAATTTTAATTCCTAAAGGATTAAAAATATTGCCCAGTGAAACAAGAGAAGAAAAATGACCAAGAGATACAGCTTTTCCTTCAATTCGAATTGGAACTTCAACTTCGGATTTTCCTTGAATAGTTACCGAGTTGTCAAGCTTAAAAATAAGTCCGTTTAGATTTTTTTCTTTATGGATTTTTGTTCCACCACTTAAAGTTAGTGGAACACGGCTTTTATTTTTTAGAATTAAAGTTCCACATGGTTTACTAATTCTAATGCCTTTTCTTAAAGCAGGATAAACTAAATTATCATCAATAACGCTGACGCTAGGAAAACAGCCAATTTGTAAATCTGATAAATTAGTAGCAAGTCTGTTTAATTCAATTCCTAAAGTACTGAAATCGGGAACTCTGATATAATCTGAATCTAATGCAGAAGTCTGATCATTTTTTAAAATTGGTGTTCTTCCTAAAAAGTTTGTCAGAGGTGTTGCTAGTTCTTCAATAGTATCAAAAGAGCTTGTCACTCCGTAGACAAAAACTTTCGAGCTAAGATTTAACTCAGTAAACAGATTTTTTAAAAACTCAGAATTATTAACTTGCAGACCGTCAGTAACTACAAAAACGATATCTGGAGTAACAGATAAATTTTTAGCAACATTTAAACCAGAAGCCCAATAATCTGATTGTATGCTTTCATTTCCAAGACCATATAAATCAATCCAATCAATAAAGTCCTGACTATTACTTGAAATTTTTTTCTGGATAACGTTATCGGGTCTAACAGCAGTATCGCTGTTAGACATTCCGATTAACGAAAGTGTAATATTACTTTGTGCCTGAGAATTGATAAATGAAGTTAGCCCGTCGCGGATTTGCTGTGCTTCGTTTCCATTGATCGAACCAGATTCGTCGACTACAATTGCTACATAAGTGGCACAGCCCGAGAGCTGGCTTTCCTGAAGATTTATAGAACTCATTTTTTTCTTATTTTTTTAAAGATTTGTATTGTATAATGGCAGTATCTGCGTATCAATTGTGTTTGTTAAAGGACCACTTCCTTCATTATTCCACATTTTGTATTTAAACCTGATTTTCAAGTTTTCTATTCCATAAATGATTTTGCTGCTGTGCATAATCAAAACTTGTGAGTAATCTTTTGAATGCAGTACACTGTATCCAGATATTGGATTTTCTAATTCATCTAAAACAGAAATAGTATCTTGAATTTCCTCTAAAGGCATTTTTGGAATATTAAATGGCTCTGGGTTTCGAACTAAAAGTGCTATTGTTGCTCCAGTATTCGTGTTAATAATTCTATTTACCTCAGTACCCTGTGCAGGATCAAGAGGAGAAAGTTTTAGGACTCCTTCGATCGCACGATCAAATAAATGCTGATATTTTGTAGCCATTGAATCGCTCAATGCATTTGTAGCATTATCAGTTTTAGGAGCGATTAAATAATGCAGAGCATCAATACGTTCCTGATCCAGATTAACATTCACATCATATAAGGCTTCTTTAGTTTTTTCTTCATCAACAAAATAACTTTGAACCTGTTCTTTAAAATCTTTGTAGCGTGAAGTTTGGAATCCAAATTGATGCACTAGGATATTTTTGCTTTCGCTTGAAATTCCTATTTGAGCACCATCAAAGAAGTTATTTACCAGAACGGTGTACAGTTTAGAAGGTTTTAAATTGGTTAAAGTTGTTTTGTATTTTAATGATTTTGGTTTTAAAGGCTTTCCTAACTCCAGAGTGCATCGGGTTTTAGAAGGATCTTCAATAAAATTATTTAACATTCTTACGCCTAATGGAATTCTAGGATCATTATCATCAGTCCATTCTTGGCTATTATCTTTTTGTATTGATTGTGGATAAGCGATTTCTTCTTCACCTTCTTCCAATGGTTTTATCGGATATTCAATAAGCAGATCAGTCAGCGGGTCTTTGATGAAAAGATTTAGTTTTCCTTCAATTTCAGGTTTTCCAGTTCCATAAGGAGCCCAATCTTTAAACATGTGAGAAGTATAAGTACTCGTAAAGAATAAAGAAATGTCACACTGTTCATTGCCATAGAATGAAGGTTTAGATTGTAGCAAGCTTCCATCTGCATTCGGATAAGAACGGTTATAATCTAGATAACTTCTTAATGATGTCAGCGGAGATTTAGACAATGCTGTCAATTCATTTTTCGCCGGCGGATTTTGAGGATCAATTGCTTCAGGATCCTTAACTGGGAAGTGTCCAATCGGGCCAAGGGTTTTAAAACCGTAATAATATTTAAATTCTGCAGGACTCTTTTTACTATCATCAACTGTATCTGTTAAAGTAAAATCTAAACAATATGTTGTATTTGGCCTCCAGATTGGCTGCACTGTTGTCTCAATCGCATTTTTCATCGCTTGTAATTGCTCAGCTACGGCAGGAATATCCAAAATCGTTTTATTATGATAATACTCTTCTTTGCTAAACCAGTCTATACGTTGAATATAAGTGGAGTAATCAAGTTCTGGATCTTCAGAATTCTCTAGATTTGAACAAATAACAGCATCAGTTGTAATTATGTTTGATTTTTTAATACTTCTTCTAAAATCTAATCCGTTGATTAAATCCAATATTGTATAATTGACACTTCCATTTGTCAAAACAGCTGTCGATGAAGTAACAGAAACTTGCTCAGCAGAATGTAAAGAACAGTTATTAAACGCATCGCTAAACAATGAAAAATAAACGCCCTTTTCTTTTGGTTTGCTAGAAAGCATCAAGATTTCATTTACAGACGGTTCGTTTTGAATTTGAATGATTGAAGCATCAGCAACATTTGTTTCTCTTTTAATTAATCTTGCTTGTGTTAGAGCTTCATTAAAAACAAACAGATAATGTGTATTGTATGCGATAATTGAATGATCATTTAAGGTTTGATTTGACAAATAAATTGACGAATCAAAAATGGTGTCGTTTTTTACCAAGACAATAGTGTTTCCATCAATTTGCGCAAAAGCATATTTACCATTCGATAGTTTTACTGAAAGCAACGTCTTATTATTCGCAATTATGGCATCGACAATTTCAACTATTTCATTTGTAGGAATTACTTTTGTATCCGTTACAGAAATTACTTTTGATACATTGTTGACGCTTAAATGAATAACTTTTTTATCCTTAGTAATTAAACTAAATTCATTCTCATTATGCTGTAGAACTTTAACTGCTTCTCCGTTAACTTTAGAACGATACATCACAGTTCGGTCACTTCCTTTTATCCAGCTCATTTGAGTTTCATTGGATAATGTATTAATCCAAAGAAGATCATTATTGGCTAATGGCAGAACTTTGTTATAGCCTAAAGAGTAAGTATTCAAATATTGCGTTCCTAGAATCGGATTTAGTTCTTCATCCATTTCAACAATTGCTGTTGC
Organism: Flavobacterium tistrianum; assembly: GCF_003254545.1. Classification (GTDB taxonomy): domain Bacteria; phylum Bacteroidota; class Bacteroidia; order Flavobacteriales; family Flavobacteriaceae; genus Flavobacterium; species Flavobacterium tistrianum. The sequence goes on along the minus strand of NZ_QJRH01000056.1, from coordinate 37,904 downwards.
AGCAATAGGAGAGGTACATCCTACAATAAAATCAAGATCGATTGTTGCTTCTCCAATTCCTTTGCATTGTTCTGCATTCAAAGCTTGGGTTACAACTAAGTTGCCATTTACAACCTGAAGAGAAGTTACAATTCCGCTAATTAAACGCTCTCTGATAATAGTTCCATCAGAATTGACTTGTAATAGAATAGTAGTTTTAGCATCCTCTTTTGGATGGAATGTTATTACGTACGAATCATTAAATTTAATTACCTGATCAAAATCGTATAAAGCTTTTCCATTATAACCATAATAATGAGTAAAAGTCAATGCATTTGGATTACTTTCGGCATTAGGATTTTCATTACCAGCATCCAATTTGAGATTTGCCAATTCAGCCATAAGAGAAGTGTATTTGGCAATCTTTACAGGGTCTGTTAATGTAATTTCAGTATTTCCGGTTAATTCGCCATATGTATCGTCAAATAATGCTGCAATTTCATTTCTGATTTCTTTAATACGTTTTGCATTTGCTGAAACGGGACTAATTACAATTTTATCTATTTTTTTCTTCTGACCATCAATTTCCTCAGTATATAAGGTTATTGCATTTGAAAATTCCGCTTTCGAATAAGTTTGTTCTGGTGAAAATACATCTGTCTTGGTTTTGTTAAATCCTACAGGCATATATGATACTAATTTGTCGCCATCATTAAACTTGGCAGTATAAGCTGTAATTTTTACTTCTTTTGCCTGAGTTGTAAGCCTTAATTCAGGATCGATAGCAGATTCTGGGAAAATAATTTCTAATTCGTTTTCGTTTTTAAACGCTAAAGATCTGCGGTATCCAAAATTATTTTGATCAGCAGTAATACTCATAAAATCACCGCCTTCCATAGTGTAGTTGCCAACAATTAAAGGAAGTTCTCCAATAAGTCTAAAAAACAATCCGTTAATTTTGTCAGCTTCATATTGCATAGGCACATAGTAACGCTTTCCAATTTGTTTGTTAAGGAAATCCATATGCTGTTTGTCAATTTCTGTTGAAGCACAGAACAATTTTGTAGATGTAATTCCCAATTGTTCAGGAATATGCCATCCAGGTTCTGCCGCACTTAAAAACGAGAACGGGTTTGTCGCCAATACTCGGATAGAATCATACTGATCAATAGCTTTCTGCCAATGTGCCCAAGGCAAATCTTTTACCTGATTACGAGTTTCTTCTTTGTTTTCTACAACAGCTTCAAAAGGGTTGTAATCTACCCATGCAGCGCCATTCCATGATTTTAAGTTGATCGATTTAATTCCGTATTCATGCTTAACCTGACGTATTTTTCTACCCGCTTTTGTAGTTCCTTCAGGAGGCATCATATCAGTATAATTTTTAGCTTCACCCGTATACCCTCCGACTTTTTTATTTAATTCGGTGCTAGGAACCAGTCCTTTAGCCATTTTAATGTCGATATAAGTATCTAAAGGAATAATTGAAGTAATGAGCTCTTGTTTAGGCATTCCTTGATTATCAAATTTTGTTGGGTCATAATCTTTTTCTCCAGCAGATTTGAAATAATCCAAAGCAAATGCTTGATTGGTTAGCATATGAACTCCTTTGACATTTTCTAATGTTCTATTATCTTCACCATCTCCAGCAGTTCCTTTTGGAAGAGGGCTGTACGGCGTACGATCAACAACTCTGTTAATGTCCCATTGAAGTTCAACTGTAAAGTTTTTACGTACTTTAATCATGGCAATTCTTACACGAACGCTTAATTCTAATTTGGCATAAATCAAGAACGGTTTAAATGACTCTACAGAGAATATCGTGTCTAAAGCAATTTCAACATTAATAATCCAAAGTTTAATTTGGATTCCTCCACCAGCGCTAATGTAACCACCCATTTGAGGGCGTTTGAATGAGATTTTCCCACCCATTTCTAAGTAAGCCCATAATTTAACTTTGGCTGGACCAAAACTCTGCTGTAATTTAAAATCTAATCTTGCTCCAGCTTCGATACCTTGCGCAGAAATCATGATAAAAGATTTTGCTGTAAATAAGGTTAAAACTTCTGCTGTAATTGGATCTTTTTTAGAACCCAGATTTACATACCAAGGCTTCTGATTCTTAAAGAAGAATCCGGCTTCTAACAACGCATGAAGTTTTATAATTTGTCCGCTGTCTTTCGGAATGCTGAAATCTGCTCCAGCTGCTAATTCTAATGAATCGTCTCCAAAGGCAACCATGGCAAAGAATGGCGGATTGCTAGGATCATCTTCAATTAATCCTAATCTTGAAGAAATAACATTTAGTCCCGCCTCAATATAAAAGAGAGTAGGCAGAGACAATAAAAGCATGGCTCTCAACGACAATACATGCCCACCATCTGCAACTGTTCCAAAAGTGGCTCCAGCTCCAATAGAAAACGGAGAATTGTACTGCATAGAGTCTGGAGGCCCGCTGAATTTTTTAATATTGATACCCGGTTTCGGATGTTTGTAATATTTATACCATGAATCGTCTTTTGTTAATCCTACAGCTTGTTTGGTGGCCACATATCTAAATCCTAATAAACCTCTAAAGGCATTAATGGCTAAAAATCCAAGAGGAATAGGAACGGGAAGATCAATACTGGCATCAATTAAAAATGCAGGATATTTGGGCATAAAACGCATGCCAACACTTCCTGAAATTTTAGCTTTTGGCAATTTTAATGAAACTTCACCCACAAACTCTTTATTAATACCAGGTTGAGGAAGCGAAAGCATTCCGTTAATAATTGCCAGTACGGGTTTGTCAGTTGTTGCGGGAATGATTAAATCGACTTCGATAGTTTGTATTCTTAAAAAGGAATCTTTTTTAAGACCGTTTTCGGAGTTCTGATCAGTAGAGTAATAAAATTTAACCCCTTCACCACGGGCATCAAGCGCAAGCGGATTAATACTGATTGCACCATCAAATCCCCAGAAATTATATTTACGCCCGTTAATTTGGGTAGAACCAAAGTTGATGTTCGTAACCGCCATTTGAACTGGACCTAAATTAACCGAAAGACTAACAGGGATAGGAATAGACCCTCCCTCAACTTCAATATTTCCATCGCTGTATACACGCAGTTTTTCAACTTCAAATCCTTTTCCTTTTAATAAACTTCCCATTAAAGTTCCTTTAGGAAAAGAAATATAACAAGACGTTCCTAAATAGTAATCTTCATCCTGTTTTCCGAGTTCGAAACTGTTAAAATCGATATTTACAAGGTCAAATAGATTTGCCTTTAGTTTATTATCTTTTGGGAAAGAGGCAGTAAGGTTAAAATCTCCGTCATCATTTAGGTGTCCTTCAAGGTTAACTTTTAATGGATCTCCATTTTTTTCTTTAAGTTTCGGAATTTCTAAAGCACCTTTAATGTTAGAGTTCGTAACTTTATTTTGTTTGAAAGTAATATCAAATTTATTAAAGCCTACTTTGAATCCTTTTTTCTCAGAACCAATAGTTTTCCAAAGCGTATTATCGTAAAGTTCTGCCAGAAAGCTTTGATAATCTTTAGCATCAGTAAAAACATAAGTGGTCGAGTCATTAATAGTTGTTAACGATAACGGATAATCAAATGCATAAGGCAAATTTTTACTGTTCAATTCTTGCAAAAAGACAAGTAAAGAAGAATAATCAGCAATTTCTTTTTTATTGGCCACACCATTTTGTTCGTTTTTTTCGAACATGGTGATTGGATAATTAAAATTGAATTTGTCGTTGAAATAACTAAAAGCACCATCTGTACTCGGAACTGTTTCCAGATAGATATTTCCAGAAAGCCCACCTGTACCAATTAACAAATCTGAAGCACCAATTTGTAATGTAGGAGCTGTGCTTCCTGGAGTTTTAGGAATCTCATTAAACCATTTTGAAGGAAGGGTTACAGAAACAGCACGAGCATAAACTCCAACGAAATCATTTGGGCGTCCGTCAGCATCGGCTTCTGGGATATTGGTTTTCTTGCTTAAATCGACTTTTAAAGTGTCTAATTGAAGAAGTAAACCCGTATTGCCAATCATGGCAGTTTTAGGCTCAAGCGATCCTCCCATTTCTAACTGATAGCCAATGCCTTCTTCAGTATCAGCATACAATTGCGCTTGACCAAATAAAAACATTGATTTTTCAGTTCCAGTACCATAATTAGAACCATTAGGTTCGACAGGTTTTAAGATATTTCTAGGAAACTCAATACCGGCACTTAAAGCTAAAGTTGCTTTCGCCTTTGGAGTAATAATTCTTTTAATGTGAGCTTCGATTCCATCTGGAGCTACAATGTTGTAGAAATCTTGTAATTTTTGCTTGATTTCGTCTAAAGTAAAACCTTCTTTAGCGATATAAGTTCCGAATAGTAATAGCGGAATCGATTTTGTAATTACAGCACTGTTTTTGATGAGGTCAATAATACCGCCAATAGATTGTTCTACATTTGTTGGAAATTCTAGATTAGTATTTTGAAGCGCATTAATATCTTCTAAAAGCTGTTCGTATTTTGTTTTTCCTTCTTGAGCTTCAACAAACATATTCATCATATGGGCTATAACCTGTTCTTCGCTGATGCGGAAAACCTGAAGACCCACAGCATAAAAATCCTCCATAGAAAAAGAGAAACTGCTTGAACTGAATGTTTTTAAGAAAGCCAGAATTTCCCACTGATATTCTAATGTAATGGGAAATGATGATATAGAAGAATCATCGTCTTTTAGATTTGGATTTAATACCAAACCCATACCAAAAGGAAGAGGCAAAGCCAGTTTTTTGCTCGATATAATATCAAGACTATAAAAGGCAGAATCACCACGATATCCTTTTGAATATTGTAAGTTTTTGTAGTGAATTTTATCAAAAATGGAATTCAAACCATCTTCGACAAACGATAAGAATTCTGGTAAATCGTCTACAGTAATTATCTCGGACAATCTCGGATAATATCTCGCTGTAGGAATTGGAACCGCAGGAATTGGATTAGTTGGCATATTCTTATTTTGTTTTTGACTTTAATTTTGTTCGTATTCAGAATGATTAAATTGTAGTTAGATTGAACCAATCTTTGGGGTGCAAACGCATAATTTTTTCAGGGATTTTTCTAAGCAGTTGGAACAATTTATTCGGTTAGTATTTTTTTCAAAAGACTTTGTTTATAAGAGGTTTTTATTCTCTTTTTTTCTTTTGACAGTGTAAAGATGAGCTTAAAAATGGAGCTTAAAAAAGAGCTGCTTAGTGGTTTGACATGGATGTTCTGGGGCTTTACAGATGTGTAAAGTGAGAAGACAAAATTTTCAAATTTGCTTAGAGTAAGAAGTAACCAAAAACTTGGTTTTTTCGGTTTTCGTGTCCTTAAAAAGTGAAGAAAAATAATATAAGATTACTCATATAATAATATTAAAACATATATGAGTAATCAGAATTTTAGATTAAGTTTTTTAAACTAGAAAAGTTTTTAAAGAGAATATGGAGTTTTAAGAGTTGTCCAATTTAATTCTTTTAAAAGAGATTCTGTCTTAGTTCCATTAATAGATCCCGCAGTATTACCAGCATACAAAATTCCGTTTTCATATCTACTTTCACACCAATCAATATTAGTGTTCCATGAAGTTGTAGTAGTAGGATTGTTTTCAAGACTTAAAACAACTAATTCACTTGGTAACCATTCTGGTTTGAAATTAACAATTTTGTTATTACTAAGAATCAATTCACTTAAATTATCATTCAAGTTTTTTGGATTAAAATTGATAATCTTATTATTTTGTAACATTAAAACCTTTAGATATTCTGCAAAATGTAAAGGATCAAAAATTTCTATATTGTTATCATTTAATTCTAATCTTTTTAGTCTTACTGGTAAAGATTGTGGGTCAAAATCACTCATTCCGTTGTGAGACAATTTTAAAACTTCAATTTCATCTGGTAAACCATACATTGGATCAAATCTTGAATATTCATTATTTGAAAGATCTAATAAACGAAGGTTTTTGTGTTGAACCGCATCGGTTTCAAAATCCGATAGTTTATTCCCAGATAGAAGCAATGTTTCTAAGTTTTCAGGAATGTCTATCTGGAATTTACCTAACAAATTGTTGTTCAGGTTAAGCGTTTTTAAATTTAATGGCATGTGCACATTATCTTCGATTAATTCGATGGAATTTCCTTCTAAATTCAAGTCTGTAATTGAATCTGGAAGATCATAATTAGGTAAAAATTCTGTTAATTGATTACCATTGAGATATAATTTTTTTAATGAGTTTGGTAACGGTTTTGATAGATTGAATGCATTAATATTGTTATTACTCAAAATCAAATCATTCAAGATTTGAGAAAGGTTGCTTGTGTCAAAATGAGTTAAATTGTTATCAGACAGGTCAAGTTCAGTAAGGTATTCCAGATCATACATATAGAAATTTTCAAGTTGTGTATTGGATAATCTAATTTCAGTAATAAATTTGTTATCGATACCGTAAAATGCAGCACTATTATGATCAATTTGAACGCTTTTAAAAATTGCCGAATTTTTAGATTCAAAATATGAATTCCAATCTACAATACTATTTTTATCATTAATGCCTAATGATGCTGTAGCTTCATCTAGATCAGAAAAAGATAGATACATACATCCTGGAGTATTTCTGACAACTGCAACGAAAGAAATTCCAGTAGCACCACCTAAAGGTGTGCTATAGTAATCTCCAACTTTCAAATTTGAGGCCATTGCAAGAGCATTATTTTCAAACTCTCCTTTTAATTCAATATCAGATTTTCCAAAACCAATTTTACTTCTAATACCTCCATGAGTTTCCCATAATTGACCATTTGAATCACGTTCAATCGCTCCATTTTGAGGTATGGTTGTTAGTGTGCCATTTGGTATAATTAAAGAAGGGCTTGTCGTAGTAGCTGGAGCGAAATTAACCTTATTAGTAAAATTCCAAGCTCCAGAAATAGTTTGAGTTTGAGATTTAATCCATTGCCACCAATTAAAAAGCTTAGCACGGCTAATTACTTTACTGTCTTCAGAAACAGCAGTGTTAATCTGCGTTTCTGCATCAGACGCAAGATTTACAGTTTTATTATCAATCATATCCTTCAATACTTTCCCTTGTCTGGCATCTAAAGATTTTCCTTCTGTTGTACAATCTAAGGCATTATAATTTTCTTCTTGAAGATTGTTTACATCACTAAATTCTAATTCACCATTCTGATTTGTTTTTAAAATTTTGTTTGGCTGATTTGTTTCTAAGTCCGCCACTCTGATTCTGTTGTGATTTGTACTCATTTTTAATTAATTTTTACGGGTTTTTAAATAATTTATAGACTTTTAATCGGGCTTATAGGGGATTACCGTAATTCATTCAGATATATAAGACACTTACAAACAGTTGTTGATTTTGGATGATTGCAAGTAATCTGAATGTTTAAAAATTGTGTTAGTGGCGTCACAATAGGGTTTTGTTTTACAGAGCTGTAAAACAAAGAAATAAGTTTTGCATTGGCTTAGATATAGCCGATAGTAGAGCAGGGAAACTAATAATTTTAAGTTTCCAGAGTTTTTAAAATGTATTTTTTTCTTGATTTTAAGAGATATGGTTTTCTCTTTTGATTTTAAAACAACTCAAAGTTTTTTGGTCTTTGAGTTGTTGTTATTTTTTGTAAATCTATTTTAGTATAAGACAGGGGGACTAAAATTCACTTTTTAATTGAGCAACGTATTGACTTTCTGTTAAATTGAAATCATTAGGTTCCAAGACCAAAGTAAATGTTATATTATTCAAGGTAATTAAATAGTATATATCTGATGTTGGCCATCTTTTATATTGTAGTGGATTGGCTTTTATTGCGGTAAATGCCTGACCAATTATGGTTTTATAATTATCCCCTGCATGACATTGTTCTTTAAAATTCTTTAGCTCTATTAAAAAATCTCTCAAGCCTAAGGTAGACACTTCGTATCTTTCTACTTTGTCAAAGTCTCCGTACCGAGATATTGTAGTATCTGAAGATACATAAAATAAATCTGTACCCCAATTCAAATAATCTAACTGTCCTGCAATAACCGCATTTAATTCGTCTAAAGTTTCTGTTATATGGTTTAAATTCATATCTGATAAAGCTGATGCCTGATTTAAATCTGAAGTACTTACTCCAATCATTACTGCTCTATTTATTGAATATTTTGTTACGAGTATCTGATATTCATAAATCATAATATATTGTTTAAATGTTTAATTATTTTTTGGAATTACTGTTCCGTAAGGTAATGCTCGACTAGGCATTATTGTTGGGGGATTTATTAGTTCTAAACCTATACAAATATGAAGTTCTACTCCTTCACTACTCCAGCCTTGCCATGTATTTGAAGGTCTTCCAGGACTACGATGTGGAATCCAGTCACTCAAAGTTAAATTGTGTCTGGCATACGTTATTTCAACAAGAACCTTATCTTCATTCATCCCCGTAAAAATAGTTGTTTTATTCGAATTAGATTTTTTAACCCATGTTTTTATAGGGTTTCCATTAGTATCTAGATAAAGGCTTTCTACACCATCTACTTTTTTTGTAACATAACCCCACATCCATACTTCACAATCTTTTACTCCTACGCCTGGAATTTCTGTTCCATCTTTTATGGCTGTTTGTATATTTGCATTTACAGTAGGCAAAGGGCCAGGATAGTATTTTTTACCCCCAGGTAATGTAGCTTCCCCCTGCTAGCGCGAGCGTCTCGCTCGTGCACACACAGGAAAGTCAATTAATATCAATTTCTAAAACAGTTTGATCGTTATCTCCATAATTTCTGGCAGAGCTGTATTTCCAATCTACAGGATTAGTTACAAAACCAGTTTCGAGAGGGTTATTATGAATATAGTTTAACTTTTGCTCAAAAACTTTTAAAGACCAGATTTCAATAGGTTTGTTGTTTTGCTGCCAAAACTGCCTGAATTTTACATTGCTGTTTTTCTTTCCAGCTCTTTCAAACATCCAGAGCATCCATTCTTTTCTGCTTTCTTGCGGATTCTCTTCAATTGCTTTGAGCATTTTTCTAGAGGTAAAACCTTTAAAATCTCTAATAAGGCCAGAAGGATCTCCATTTTCAGATCTGAAAATTAAATGAACGTGACTTGGCATTATGCAATAACCATAAATCTCCATTCCCTTGTTCTTTCTGCAGTAGTCTAATGATTCTACAATGCTCCCAAAATACTCTTCTCTTGTAAAAACATCTATCCAGTATACCGTAGCAAAACTTATAAAGTAAGCTCCAGTTTTATCTCCAAATTTGTATTTTCTGCTCATTTATTATTTTTGAGCTAATGTAAGAAATACTTTGCGTTCACGAGCGAGACGCTCGCGCCAGCGGGGAGCGCGATCGGGTTAATTCATATTTTAATACTTATAATTAACATCCATATCATAATTATTTGATGCCCATGTACCTTGTAACATTTGAATTAAAACCTCTATTATTTTAATTAATTCTGCTACAGGAAACGGATTTCTACTGTATAAATGCTTAAAATCTTTATCGTTAGTTTGAATTGATTGTAATTCAGAAACTGATATAAAAGCCCCTTTATTCTGTAAAGTTATTTTAACATTTTGCAAAATTTGAATCATCGTCTGTTCTTCTTCTGTACTTACTAAAATTCTTTTCCAAGGAAGAGTTAAATAACCACTTGAAATACCATTAATTATACCTTCATGTCCCATAATAAATAAATTTTTATTTATAAAAGCGTATTGAGGTTTTTCAAGTTCTTTATGAATATAGTATATCATTAATTGCATAAATTCTTCTGCAATATTGAAACCTTTATCATTTTGGTATTGAATAAATGCTGATGCCATATTATTAGTAGTTTAATTTTATTAATTTATCAATGTATTGATTATGATTTTGTATAATAAACTGATCTATTTGATTTTTTAAAAAATTTGGATTAGAATTCACTGCTAATGAAATTTGATCAAAATATTTATAATCTATTACTACATAATCTAAGGGCGGAGTTTTATTAATCTTATTAAAGTGTACAGTAATTGACTTTTTAAATTCTTCAAACCAATAGTTCACAGAATCTATTCCATTCTTTGTCCAAGGAATAATTACATTTTGACCTATTCCCATTGTATCATAACTAAGACCAGTAATATCATCAATTAAGTCTCCTGCTTCATGTTTCAAAGAAGCTCTAAGTTTTTTATTTAATTTTAATTCAAGTTCAATATAATTATCAACTTCATTTAATCTAATATAATTCCCCCTGCTAGCGCGAGCGTCTCGCTCGTGCACACACAGGAAGTCAATTAATATCAATTTCTAAAACAGTTTGATCGTTATCGCCATAATTTCTAGCAGAGCTGTATTTCCAATCTACAGGATTAGTTACAAAACCAGTTTCGAGAGGGTTATTATGAATATAGTTTAACTTTTGCTCACAAACTTTTAAAAGACCAGATTTCAATAGGTTTGTTGTTTTGCTGCCAAAATTGCCTGAATTTTACATTGCTGTTTTTCTTTCCGGCTCTTTCAAACATCCAGAGCATCCATTCTTTTCTGCTTTCTTGCGGATTTTCTTCAATTGCTTTGAGTATTTTTCGAGAAGTAAAACCTTTAAAATCTCTTATTAGACCAGAAGGGTCTCCATTTTCAGATCTGAAAATTAAATGGATGTGGCTTGGCATTATGCAGTAGCCATAAATCTCCATTCCCTTGTTCTTTCTGCAATAGTCTAATGATTCTACAATGCACCCAAAATACTCTTCTCTTGTAAAAACATCTATCCAATATACCGTAGCAAAACTTATAAAGTAAGCTCCAGTTTTATCTCCAAATTTGTATTTTCTGCTCATTTATTATTTTTGAGCTAATGTAAGAAAAACTTTGCGTTCACGAGCGGGACGCTCGCGCCAGCAGGGGACATTTTTTCAAATAATACTCACCAATCTTTGCGGGCACGGATTGCAAATCCGCGCTATCGTTGCTGAGATAAATCTGCGCGATCGGGTATAAGGTAATTTATATTTTCTTGAAAAAACTTACAAATATGTTGTTCTAAAATGATTTAATTTATAAACTTGCATACAATAATTAAGATCTTAAAGAAATAATGGTAAAAAATATATTTACAGCCCAAAAGAAGGCTAATAAAGTTTTAACGCGGATAATAATCTTTTCTGTATTGGTTGTAATAAGTAATATGAGTTATAGTTGTTTTAAAAAAAATGACCCACCTCCAGTATACGCCGAAATACCAGATGCAAATTTTAAAGCTTATTTAAAGACAATAGCTCCATTGGCTTTTACTCCTGATGGTAAATTCATTTCAAATCATTCTTCTGTTGCTTCTTATGATGGAACAATAAGTGTTAGAAGAAGGAATATTACATCTTTATCGGGAATCGAATATTTTACATCTTTGAGTACATTGGATTGCTTTGATAATAAAATTGCAACTTTAAATCTGAGTAAAAATAAGGCTTTGACAAAAATTTATTGTACTCATAATAAATTAACGCAACTAGATTTAAGTAAGAATACAAATTTAACAGAATTAAATTGCAGTAATAATCAACTGAAAACTCTTGATCTAAGTAAAAACTATAATTTGACTGATCTTATTTGCTATAATAATTTAATCACAACTCTTAAGTTTGAGAATAATGAAGTTTTGAGGAACATTCACTGTGCCTATAATAAACTTGCTGTTTTAGATGTAACTAAAAATAAAGCATTAATTGAGCTTAATTGTATTAATAACTTACGTAATACTATTGTTATTATTAACCCTAATAAATTATCGAGACTTTATATAGATAGTTTCATCATATGTAATCATCCTAGTATTAAGATTTTCAAAGACCGAGGCGGTAATTTATTTGGTACTTTTTCTGAAATACTCCCTTCATTTACTTGCCAATAAAACTAAAAAATGATGAGTTAGTAGCATTTTTACTTTTTAATTTATTTGTAAATTTTGATTTTTTAGATATTTGTATCGGTTAAATTCTTTTTCTATTTGATCAATATGTTCACTCATAATATTAAATGCGTCAATATTATCATTTGGAAATTGAACAGACATAAAAGATCTAAAATCATCTCTAACGCCCTTTAGTGAAAGTATGTTCTCGAATTCAGTAAGAACTTTAATTTTGTTTTTTATAGTTTTTGCTTCTGAAATAGCATTTTTTATTCCATTTGCCCCATATATAGATGATAGCAAATTATAATAACTTAAAAGCTCTTGCCCTAATCTATATGGATGATCTGATGTTGATTTTGATTCGTCATATTTTTTGATTTGATCCTGAAGTCCAGCACCTAATGTATTATTAATTATTGTAAAACCTAATCCTAAGGACTCATAAATAATCTCGCTTAAAAAAACAGCTTGATAAAGTTTTAAAATAGGGAATATAACTCCTGCCATTGTGGCTCCTCTTTCCAGGAGATTAATTATATTTTGTGTATCTTCATTTTGATCTATTAACCATTTAAGGGCAAAGGCCGGTATAGGCATAATATCCCCATAGGGTAAATTTAGGCCATTAAATTCTTGGTTAATTATAGCAGGTGATACATAAATAACATCATCATAATTTAAAATGGCTCCATTAGTCCCTACGCTATTTGCATGGCGTTTATATTCTATTCTGTTCCAATATGGGTCATGTCGATATTGCACCGCTGATTTTACATTTATTGAAAATTCTTCTGTTATTTCAATACTATATTTACTTCCTAATCGAAAAGGACCTGTGCCTTTTTCTTTATTTTCGTTAAGGTCATAATAAGTAAAGTATCTCATTTCCCATGTTCCTTTTTCATAAAGACCAATAGGAAATAATAAATTTTCTTCAAAGCTATTTTTAAGTTCCGAAAGGTCTTTCGTCCAATAAAATGAACTAATTAATGCTTTTAGTAATATATCATAAAGTTTGCTAGGTAGTTTTTCTTTATAAATTTGCAGATTAGTTTTTCCTGATGAAGACTCTCTTGTAAACATGTAATGATATAAATTAACACCATCTTCTTTACTTATATTAGTAACAAGAAAAGCAAAAAGTTCATATTCATCAACTTTATTTGTTCCTTCAATACCGTCGATAATAATTGGCCAGTATAAGGAATAAACCATATAATCTAAGATTTTTTTTCTATCTTCAAAAGAAAGTTCATATTGATATATTCTAGGATCGTATAAACTCAGCCAATAAAAATTACCTAAAATAGCTTGATCTTTAGCCGTATTGAATCTTACTTTCCATTGAGACGATGATTCATTTAAAAAGCTGTTAAAAGCAGGAACACTAAATTCATCTACTATAATATTCATGGAGTAGCTACGTGTATCTCTTTTATCAACATCCATTGAAGCATCACTATACCATTCTGAATATTTTTGATGATTATAGTGCGAAGGAAAAACATATCTTTTATAATTTTGTCCGTCTTTTATATAGTCATTAATGATTGCAGGAGTCATCAATCCATTTGGATCGTCAATGAGCTCAAAATTTGAAGAATTAGAATTCGGTTTTTTATAAAAATAAAGTTGAAGTGTTTTTTGTTTTAAGTTGGAACTATAGCTTTTGGCATAATCAACTATAATGCTTTCAAATTTAAAACTATAGTTACCTGATAATTGGACATATTCATTTTCAATTTCTTTATCTTGATCAATATCAGCGTTAATATTAAAATAGATTGCTGATTTTCGTAGCGTAAAATATTTTATAAGTTCTAGCTGTCTTGCTATTTTCTTTGCATTCATATTATATCTGTTGTATTAATGATACTGCCTGTAATAGATTTTTCTTCATATTCAGTGTAGCTTGCGGTAGTTAAGAAATTATGGCTTATTCCATATACATAGATTGGAACGGAAGGCATCATGACAGATAGTTTTCCGTTGTTATTTTCAAAAACAACTCCAAGAGAATATTTGAGATAATTTGTATTCATTTCTAAACTAGAAGCTGAATTTTCAGTATTTTCTTTTAAATAGAAGTTAATGTTTGATGAATTATATGGTACAATTTCCCTTAAGATATTTAATTCTTCCTTGGTTAAACCTAAATTATAATAATCGAAATCTAGATCTTCTTTAAGATTTAAGGACAATATTTTAATATCTGTGTCCAAATCATTAATAATGTAATGTTTTAAGTTGTAATCTTTAGAACCATATAATGAAGAAAAGTAATTTGAATAATCCGTTAAACTAGAGTCAATATCTGCTTTTTTAGCAAATACTCCTTGTGCAAATACTTCTGTTTTATGTATAGAGAATTCATCCAAAGTTTCAATTTTCTTAGCAATAAATAATACTTTTTCTTTACTAAAAGTTTCTATGCTAGAGTCAGAATTTGCAACATCTTTTTTTCCCTCCTGAAAAACTACGAGACCATTTAATACAGATTCATTCATATAATTAGAGAACCCTTTATAATTGATTAAAGATTCTCTATTAAAAGAAGCTGTTAAGAAGTTTTGACTATTATTAAAAACAGGTACAATCGTTAAGTTTGGAAAAATATTATTGTATAAAGAATGTCTTTTTTTATCGCTCCAAATAGTATAGTTATTTGCAGAAGAAAAATCCAATTCTTTTCCAATATATGTAAATCTGATTAAGGAACTAATATTCTTTTTTTGTCCGCCTTCATTACTATTAGGGACTTTAAACGATATTGTTTTAGTAAAAGTTGAATCTAAACTATTATTTTCTAAATCTAAAAGATTTTCTTTAATTACAAAGTCTCTTTCGGATTCAGTACTAATAGAACCCGTTAAAATATATAACGAAATTTCTTCATAACTTAGAGAGGCAGTTAATGCTATAGATATGTCGTTATAATCATTTGAGTTTAACTGATTGTTGTCAAAAACTAAAATTGGCCAGTTTAAATTTCCATAATTTGTTTCAATTAAATTATCACATGTTCCTATTTTAATATTGCTATAATTTGTTTCTGATAATTTATAATTATTGTAAAAGTTATAAGAGCGATGTCTGTTGCTTTGAATGTATACATAAACTTTATTTTTATTAAAGAAATTAAAAAGTAAATCAGTATAAATTGCTGTTCCAGCTTTTGAAATAATTTCGTTTGAAGAAATAGTTGTTTCAACTTTGCCTTCATTAGCGAATAATCCATAAAAAGCTGCAATATCAATAAATTGAGTGCTTTGCTCACGTTGTAATTTTTTAATAAAATCTGTTGAACCATCTACTGTAATTTCTGCAAAAGGTTTACGGGCATATTCTAAATTGAAAGTAAATTCAGTATTGTCAAAATCATGTTTGTAATCGCCGTAATTTAGAACAACATCAATTCCGCATATGCCTTCAGCGAAATTTCCTAATGATTTTCCAATATCGATTAGAGGTAATTCGAAATCGTCTTTTTCATCAAAAGTATCGCCAGCGGCAACAAATTTTGATTCTTTGAAAAAGAAGTCAGAAAGAGGTATTAATAAAGTTCCATTAGTGGCATCATCCTCTTTTTCTTTCTCATAGCCAATAAATTTAGCTGTGAAAGGAGGAACAGGAATAGGTGTTGTTGTTTCTCCTTCTTTTTTTACACGATCTTTATGAAAAGCGTTGAAATCCTCGTTTATCTTATTAATAAAATCAGAAGTTGAACTGCTTTTAGCAATAATTAATGGCTCGGAATCAGTTGTGAAAAAATCGCTTTTCTGTAAACCTCTGTAAACAAAATATTTGATGTTCAGTCCAGGAAAAGGCTGGTTGTAAGGACGAAGAAATAGATTCACTTTATCAGGATTGCCAGTTTGAGGCTGAACCAAAACAACTCCTTTGCAGATCGAAAAGGCCTTTTTAGGTGCGTCTAAAGAAAATCTAGAAGTCAGGTTAAAAACAGTTTCAGATTGAGGTCCAAAGCCCTGAGCTGACAACTGTGCGGGAAAACCTCCCGACTCTATAAAAAAATGGGATTTTGCGGACATATTTTAAGTATTAGTAATAAAAGTTTTATTTAAACCATTCAGATTTATAGATTTTGGAGATGAATCTTCCAAGTAAAAAGAGGAGGATGAGAAGCAGTAATCTTCCTAACCATATTTGTACTTTTTGCCAAAAAGTGAGATAGTTGGTAAATTGGGTAATTGTGATTGTTTTTTCTTGAACATCTTTAACCTGTTTCGATTTCCAATGTGCATAGAGTTCTTGTTCTTTGAGGTTGCAGTCTACTTGAAGTTTATTGTTATCAAGTCGAACCTTTGGGCTTTTTAATGTACGCCCTGGCTCGGCCTGAATAACATTTTTAAGAATTACTTTTCCATTAAGGCATTCTAATAATGCATTGTAGGAGCTGCTGTCTTTTGCGATTTTAAAGATGGTATCGTGTAAAGTTTCTGTAATGGTTATAGTCTGAATCTTGTTTTCATTTTGCACTGGTTTTGGACTTCGGCACGAAATCATGATCAGGATAATGAAAGGTGAAAAAACAAGATATTTTAGTTTTTTTGTCATAATTAAAATTGGTTTTTAAGTTTTGGTTTTAGAGGCGTAAAAAGCCTTTAACTGTTTTTATGTCACGTTTTCTTCTGGCTACTTTATAGCCTTCGCGTCCGCCAGAATCATTGGTGTTTCCTTCGATGGTATAAATCGTATTTCCGGCAATCTTTTCGACAAATCCAGCGTGACCTGTGCCGTTATTAAAGTCTAGAATGAAAACATCTCCAGGCTGAGGTGTCTTTTTTACCAAAAGCGGTCTTGAGTTGTATTGATCCAAAACGCCCCCAGTTTTCTTTAAAGGGTTCTTAGCGTTCATTTGGGCGGCGGCGTTCTGTGTGCACCAATAAATAAAAGCCATGCACCAGGCGTATCCTTTACCAAGTCCGACACTTCGTAGATAAATTTCGACTTCAGGGCCTGAATTGCTGTTTCTTGGTATTTCTTCGACACCAATCTGTGCCGTTGCGATTTCGATCGTTTTTTGAGCTAGTGTCATGAGCTTTTTCCGTTTAATTGTTTAAAATTTTGTAGTTCGTCAACCAATTGTTGGTTGATTAGCATGAGTTCTTTATGCTGTATTTCCATTTTTTTTATGGTTTCTGTCGCAGCGGTAAGTCGTGCGGTAATGTCGTCTAGAAGATCACGGTAATATTTTACAGCGCTTACGGCATTGTCGAGTTCGGCCGCGCGGTCTTCTGCCAATGATTTTCGCATAGAGAAAAACCAAGTAATAAAAGCGGCAAAAAATGCGGTTAGAGTGGGGTATAAAAACTGCTCCATTGAATGTGTTTAAAGTTGAAATGTTGGGTTTAAAAATTGTTTTTTGAAAGACAACTTGAGAGTTGTTTTAGAAAGGAATTTTATCTGGATTTTTTTCCAGTTTCGGGGTTCATTTATTTCCTTTTTCGATTGCAAAGATTGGGTGAAAAAAGCCCTAAAAAAAATGAATGCAAGGTCTGCGAACATTTGTATTCTAGGGCTTTACAGAGTTGTAAGGAAAGCGAACAGAAGTCGGTTTAGATGATGTAAATGTTACATCTTTGCATCACAAAAAGGATGTTTTTGAAGATAAAAAAAGAATGATTTTTTCTTTTATATGTATTAAAAAGACCTTTCCTGATTGCTCATAAGTTCTTCGATTTTTTTTAGTTCAGAAGTGATAGGTGTACATAGAATTTCATACAAAGTAGTTCTCGAAATCGGGTAAACCGGATATACGTATTTACGCCACACAACAGTGGTCGGAATATCTTCCGTTTTGTGTTTTTGATATAGTTCTTTAATGAGTTTGTAACGCATTAATTTATTTTTTTGAATTCCGAGACTTCTGTTTGAAGATATAGGCATGAGAGATAATATTTTGAATGATAGAAAAAAGAAAAGTTTTAAGAAGAACGAAGTTTTAAAAGAGTTACTAATAAGTTGGATTTTTACAATGACATGATATTTAAGACAGCCAAACCATTTGATCATTTTTTAATGAATGGTTTTACTTCCCGATGCCATTTTTATATTGTACCTCGTTCTGAGGTTGTATTTGTTAAAGGTTTTATTTAACAATTTAGGTCAGCAAACCCCGCATGACAATCCTGTTTCCAAAACCTTTTAGGTCTGGATTCCAATAGAAAGAATGAGTTTTGGCTGTTTATTATAAGGGCAGAAATCGCCCGTTTATCGGTTCCTGATTCTCTTCATATAGAAGAAGAAACAGGAACCATTTTTATTTAGCTGCTTTTTCGGTTGCAGTTTGGAGGTCGTTTTAGCCTTTGTAAGTGGCTGTTGTGTGTTTTTTGAATCTCGGATTTTTGATTACAGTACTTTCGTACTGATTAAAAGCCAGACGCTCTTTGTGAGATAAGTCATTGTTGCAGTTCCAGTTTCCGAGACCGTCTTTAAAGATGGTATGTTCGTTTACTTTGTAGCTTTCATGATCTGTAATTGGCTTTATTTTTACGCTCATTTAAATATTGTTTAAAAGTTGTTTTTAATTTGAAATAAAACCATTCTCTAAATAAAAGAATAGGCTTTAAATTGGTCAGAATTAACAAAATAGTTAATAATAGCGAAAGATAAACGTCGAGATTAAGCTGCATGATTTTGTTCGTTTTGCTGGTTAAAGAAATCAAAAGCATATCCTTGTAAAAAATCTACAGAAGACATGGATAACGGAATATTGGTTCTTACACCATTTTCGTCAATTCGGCAAGCTTCAATAAACCAGCTCGAACGGACAGGTTTAAAAGCCGAAGCAATAATCTCTACACCATCTGTAAATTCTTCATTATTAAACTCCTTTGTCAGTTTTTGAAGTTCTAAAACTCTAGAACCTTTTAGATTTCCTTTGGCATCTTTTTTTAAGAGATTGAAAACAATTTTGACTAACGAAGCAGTTTCTTTACTAGTAGAAAGAGACGAAATATAATTCTGTACTTTTTCGATTCCAATAGTTACTGTGTCGTCCCAACCTTCATTAATGCGGTATCCTATCGTGATTTCTTCTTTGTCATTAGAAAAAGTGTGTGACATTTGTTTCTCTTTAAAACCATAAACTTGATTTTTTAAATCCAGAATAGTTTCAAACAGCCTGAAAGTTTCAGTTTTGGCATTTTGCATCATTTCAGAAGTTTCCTGTAATCTCGAAAGTGCTTTTGGAATTGTCTCCGCAACAAGTTTTTTATAAGCATCTCTTTCTTCGTTTTTCTTGTTTTCAACTCGTTGAAGCGCTTCTTTTAATTGTTGAGCAGAAAATTGAGTTAAATCCATAACAGGTTTAAAATGATTTGCAGTTGTAGTGTTCATAATAATTGGCTTTTAGTAAATTAATATTTCTTCTTTAAATGGATCTGCGTAATAAGGTTTGAAATTGTGGTATAAAGCAAGTTTCGAAACCTCTTTTATTTTATTTTCAATATTTGGCGAAACAGGACGTGGAGAAGCAGTTTCGTCTTCCAAAATGTGCATGAGTTGAAAGCGTTCCTGATTGATGCAGATTCTCTCGCCAGCTGTAAAAGTTTTGGTTCTTTCTGAACAATACTGAAGTGTCAGATATAATAATGCAATACGTTCTTCGATTTGTGTTTTATTCATGATTTTTCTTTAATTGATTTTTTAATTTATTAATGTCAGATTCTATTAAATTCCTCTCGGAACTGTTGGGATTTTCGATTAGCCAATTTTCCAGTTCCCGAATTTTTTCCTTGATTTGATTTGCTTCCATATTTTATAGTTTTTAAGTAGGGATTACTAGTTTTTTTATTTTAATGATTAATATTACATTTTAATCGTAGTTTTATTCCTATTAGTCGTAGTGACTAGTTTTTTGCTTTTTTTACTACTTAATAAGTGTGTAACTTTTTGTTATTCAATGATTTGTTGTTGTATTGTGATTTGTTGTTCAAAAGCTTGATTCTTAAAATTGTTAAAATTTCTGTTGTTTTTAAAATTTATTTTTCTTTACTTTGCAAATATAATGTAAAATAATACATTAAAACAAATTTTTAACGTAAAAAAATACGTCTTTTTATGGGGTCAACTGAAAGAATGCGCGAATACCTTGATTATAAAGGGATAAGTAAATATAAGTTCTGTAATGATTTAGGCTTTTCTAATAAGTTTTTAGATAATAGCAGTAATATGGGAACAGATAAGGCATGTAAAATTTTACACTACTATCCAGAAATAAATTCTGAATGGCTTTTAACAGGAAATGGACCTATGATTAAAGAGGACAATACGAGTGTCATGATCATGAAAAATGATAGAAAAACGGCCGATACAATTCATGTAAATCAAGAGATTCCACTGTATGATTTAGAAGCTGTTGCTGGATTAAGAGAGCTTTTTAATAGTGGTGAACCGCAAAGAGTTTTGGATACCATAAAAATTCCAAATCTGCCAAAATGTGATGGAGCAATTTCGGTTACAGGAGATAGTATGTATCCATTATTGAAATCAGGAGATATTGTTTTGTACAAAGAAACTGAATTCGAGAATATCTTTTTTGGAGAAATGTATCTTTTGAGCGTAAAATTGAATGATTGGGAGGAATATATTACGGTAAAATATGTCCAGAAATCTGATCAAGGTTCGGAATATGTAAAATTGGTAAGCCAGAATTCGCATCATCAGTCAAAAGATATCCATATTTCAAAAATATCAGCATTGGCACTTATAAAAGCCAGTATCAGGATTAATACAATGATGTAAACTGTTTTAGTTTTTAAAATAAAAAAAAAGGGTCTTTAAATTTGATATTTAGAGGCTTTTTTTGGTTTTTTTTTGAATTGTTTTCTCTGTAAGCGAGATTAAAAATCTTTAAAAACTCCATCAAAATTCAGCTAAAAGCGCATAAAAACCATAAAATTTACATTAAAAGTCAGAATGACAATAACTAGGTAAAATATAGTATTTACTGAATTTTTCATTTTATTTTGGCATTAAAAAAGAGATTTATTGAAAAAAAATTTTACTAAAACGTTTTTGTAAGCTTCAGTTGCATATATTTGCGATGTACTTAAATATTCAACAATAAATTTTTTGCTAGATGAAAAAGATTACAATTAGAGATATTGCTAAACAAGCAGAAGTTTCTATTTCTACTGTGTCTTTTGTAATCAATGGAAAAGGCGAAAAAATGGCTATTAGTCCAACGGTAATCAAAAAGGTTCAAGATGTAGCACAAAAACTGCAATATAAGCCGAGTATGATTGCAAGCAGTTTGCGAACAGGAAAAACAAGATCAATCGGACTTATTGTAGAAGATATTTCCAATCAGTTTTTTGCAGATTTGGCTAGAGTTATAGAAGACGAAGCAAAAAATATAGATTACAGAGTTTTTTATTGCAGTACAGGCGATGATAATAATCGTTCAGAAGAATTGGTGCAAAGTCTTTTGCAGGCAAATGTTGAAGGTTTTATAATTACACCAACTCGAAATTTAGAGAAAACAATTGGTCAGCTTTTAAAACTTCAAAAGCCAGTGGTTTTAATCGATAGATATTTCGCCAATCAAAAAGTAAGTCACGTTCTAATGGACAATTATGAAGGATCTTACTCGGCTACTAAATTTTTAATTGGCAAAGGAAAAAAGAATATTGCCGTTGTGAATAATGAGTCTGGAATGGTTCAGATGAAGTTAAGAGAAAAAGGATATGTAGATGCATTAAAAGAAGAAGGAATCTATAACGAAAATTATACACTTCATTTAGATTATCATATAAGTGAACAAAATAGAATCGATGCTATTATAAACTTTTTCAAAAAAAATAAAGAAATAGATGCGGTTCTTTTTTCGGCCAACTATCTTGGACTTGCAGGACTTCAAGCTTTCAGGGCCCTGAAATATAAAATTCCTGAAGACGTTTCTGTTATAAGCTTTGATGATCATGACAGCTTCAAATTGCATACGCCTACAATCTCAGTCATTGCGCAGCCCATTGAAGAAATTGCTGTCAAATCGATACAGCTGTTAATGAGTCAGATGACAAACTTTGAAGATTTCAAAATTGAAAAAGTTCTCAAGAGAGGAACTTTAATTATCAGGGAATCTGTTTAAAAATTGAATTAAAAAGTTGAGGCTTTTTTTTAGCCATTTCACTAAAACGATTTAGTAAGAATAAAAATACAGTAGTAATTCAAAAAGCTACTTACCGAGATATTGCAAACAGAGTACAATTTTTTATTAATTATTTAAAAACAAACAACAGATCAAATCAACAAAACAAAATCAAAACCAATAACCAAAAAAACGCTTATGAGACGAATATTAGCAGTGTTAGGAGTGATATTGCTTAGCAGTTTGAGTGCTGCCGCGCAAAATCGATTAATAACCGGAATAATTACAGATGCAGAAAACAAGGGAATTGTCGGTGCATCAATCGAAGTTCAGGGAAAACCATTTAGTTCTATTACAGACGCTGAAGGTCGATTTAGAATGAATGTTCCTGAAGGTAAAGTTACCCTTAAAGTATCTTCTATAGGGTTTCAGTCACAATCAGTGGCAGTTCAAGAAAAAGATACAAGAGTTGCAGTTACGTTAGTTGAAACTACGCAGGAATTAAAAGATGTTGTTGTAACTTCATTTGGAGTTAAAAAACAAAAGAAAAGTTTAGGTTACGCAGTTGGAGAACTAAAAGGCGAGGATCTGACAAAAAATAAAGAAATTAACTTAGGAAACGCTCTTCAAGGCAAAATTGCTGGGGTAAACGTTTCGGCGCCAGTTACAGGGCCTTCAGGTTCTAGCCGTGTGGTAATTCGTGGAGCAACTTCTGCATCAGGATTAAATCAGCCGTTGTATGTTGTTGACGGAATTCCGATTGACAATACGCAACAGGGAAATGCCGGAATGTGGGGTGGTGCTGATAAAGGAGACGGTATGTCGTCTTTTAACCCAGACGATATCGCCTCTATGTCAGTTCTTAAAGGTAGTGCTGCTTCTGCTCTTTATGGGTACAGAGGATCAAATGGTGTTATCTTAATTACAACTAAAAAAGGTAAAAACGGAACAGGAATTGGAGTAGATTTCAATACAAATTCTTCTTTTAATACGCCTGCAAGCCTTTTAAAATGGCAGGATCAATATGGTGCCGGAGCTCCAAATGCTAGCGGTGTGCCAACCAGATTTACCAATTTACAGGAACTTAGAGATTCATATTATTTTTCTTGGGGAGATAAATACGACGGAACACCATCTTTATCTCTTGATGGTAAGACAAGACCTTATCAGCCTTACGGAAAAAATAATGTTGAGAATTTCTACAGAACTGGATATTCTTTCAGCAATACTTTAGCAATTTCTGGAGGAAATGAATCAACAAATTTCAGATTGTCTTTCGGAAATACTAAAGACGAATCTATTATGCCAGAAACTACTTTCGGAAGAAACAACGTGGCTTTGAGCTTAAACTCGGCTCCAAATAAAAGAATTAGCATTGAGAGTAACGCTCAGTACATTTCAGAGAAAAGCCATAACCGTCCATACTTAAATGACTCGCCAAGAAACCCGTCTTTCCCGACTACTTTCATGACTACAGGTTCAGATATCAGATGGTTAAGCAATCCTTATGATGCTAACGGAGGAGAAGAAGACTTTTTGGGAGCAAACGTATATCACACAAATCCTTATTTTGCGACAAAATCTCCTTTAAATGATGACCTTAGAAAGCGTTTTATCGGTTCGGCAAAAGTAAACTATAACATTACAGACAAAATTTATGCTAAAGCTGTTATTGGTATTGATGATGTTAATTATGAATATACTGAAATTGAGCCTACTGGAATAAATTATAACCCAGGCGGATCTATCGAAAACAGAATCGAAACTCGTTCTGAAGTAAATGCTTCTGGTTTCTTAGGCTACAAAGGAGATATTGCTAAAGATTTTTCATTGGACGCTTTTATTGGAGCAAACCGTCAGCATAACAGATACAGCGGAATCAAAATGAAAGGAAACAACTTTATTGTTCCGTTCAAATATTTCTACGGAAATACACAACCTGATAAAACTGAAAAATTATTCTCAGAAAGCGAAGTAAATTCTCTTTTCTATTCTGCAGATATTGGATACAAAGATTTTTTATTCTTGAGTTTAACAGGTCGTGAAGACTGGTTCTCAACATTAGATCCTGCAAACAACAGTACTTTCTATCCTTCTGTAAGTTCAAGTTTCATTTATTCTGAAGTTATCGGTCTTCCTGAGTGGATGTCATATGGTAAGGTTAGAGTAGGTTGGGGTAACGTTGGAGGAGCATTGCCAGAAGCTTATGCTTTAGCATTGACTTACACTACTCCAGACGGACAGACAGATTCGTTAGGGCAGCCAATTTTGGGTGTAAATGGAGAAACAATTCCAAACAGAACTTTGAAGCCTTATAATGTAAGTACAATTGAGTTTGGTTTCGAAAATACATTCTTCAATAACAGAGTAAGTACAGATTTGACTTTCTACAGCAAAAAAACTACAAATGATATTACAGATGCTGACGTTTCTCAAGCTTCAGGATATAGAACTACAAAAATCAACGTTGGAGAAATCCTAAACAAAGGGGTGGAGTTTGCGGTTAATGTGAAAGCAGTTAAAACACCAAGTTTTTCTTGGAACGTAGGTTACAATTTTGCTTATAACCATAGTGAAGTGTTGAATCTTTCTGATAAAATTACGACGAAAACATTAGAAGGAAATAGAGATGGAAGAGCTAATGTAGTTTTAGAAAAAGGACAGCCTTTTGGAGTGATCAAAGCTTATGATTATTTAAGAGATGCTAATGGAAATATAGTGCTTGGTACGGACGGAAAATTTTTAAGAGGAAATTTAATCATTGCAGGACAAGGTGTTGCGCCAACATCAATGGGACTTTCAAATGATTTCTCTTATAAAAACTTTACACTTTCTGTTTTTGTTGATGCTAAATTTGGAGGAGAAATTTATTCGGCTACAAATCAGTTAGGAACACGTTACGGATTATCTGAAATTACACTTCCAGGTCGTGAAGGCGGTGTTCAAGTAAGCGGGACAGACGTTAACGGAAATCCAGTTAATACAAACGTTTCGGCTTACAATTACTGGAGAAGTTACAGTGATGTAACCTCAAACTTTGTCTACGACGCTGATTTTGTTAAGCTTAGAGCAATCTCATTTGCTTATAATTTCCCAAAAGCATACTTGCAAAAAACACCATTCCAGTCTGTTAGTTTAGCATTTTCTGCTCATAATTTATGGACTATTTATGACAAAGTTCCAAACATCGATCCTGAGTCAAATTACTCAAACAGTAATGCTCAAGGTATGGAGAGAGCTTCTATGCCATTGACAAGAAACTATGGTTTTTCGCTTAATGTCAAATTCTAATTCTTAAAAAAGATGAAAAATAGATATATCAAAATATTTTGTGTCGCAATTGTTGGTGCTTTGACATTAGCTTCATGCGATAAAGGATTCGAAGAAATGAATAAGAATCCAAATGCTTTAACAGATCCAGCTGTAAAATCAATGTTTACGCTTGCTGAGATTTATGTAGACGGGCAAGATTTTTCTAATACAAGAGGAAACAACTTATACGCAGCGCAAATCGTGCAGCAGTTTTCTTCACTTGGAGGTCCAGGTTCAAAATACACGTATTCTTCTGAATATTCAGCAGCACTTTTTGGTGAAACATACGGAAAAGGATTAAATCAGATTTTCCAGTTATTATCTGTAGTAGAGAATACACCAGAGAATTCAAATATGATTCAAGCTTGTAGAATCATGAAAGTTTTCTTGTTCCAAAAATTAACGGATACTTATGGTGAAGTTCCTTATTTTGAAGCTGGAAAAGGATACAACGGAAACGTGTTTTCTCCAAAATATGATACGCAAGAAGCCATCTACAATGATCTTCTAAAAGAATTGGACGAAGCTGGAACTGCACTTGATGCAGGAAAACCATTTGTTGGAAACGCCGATTTGTATTACCAAAGTGATGTTACAAGATGGAAGAAATTGGCAAACTCTTTAATGCTAAGAGTAGCAATGCGTTTGTCTAAAGTAAATCCTGCAAAAGCAAAAGAATTTGTAGAAAAAGCATATGCAAAAGGAGTTTTTACTTCAAATGATGACAGTTTGGTTTTAAAACATGATGCAGGTCCTGCAGGAGTTAAAACCAATCCGATTACGTCTTCATGGGTTAGAAACGATTTGAATGGAGGAGAATCTAACATTAAATTCAGTAAAACGTTTATCGATATGTTGAAAAACACAAACGATCCTCGTTTAAGAATTTATGCAAAACTTGAAGCTACAGGAGACAACAACCCAGCAAGTCAGCAAGGTTTGGCAAATGATGCAAAAGAATTTCCTGGAGGAGACAAAAAAAAGTTCTCAGACCCAAATACATCTACAGTATTGCGTTTAGATGCACCAACATTAATTATGTCTTATGCTGAGGTTCAGTTTTTATTGGCAGAAGCTGCAGTAAAAGGATGGAACGTTGGCGGATCGGCTCAAACGTATTATGAAAATGGAGTAAGAGCGGCTATGAATATTTTAACGATTTTTGGAGATAAAGTGCCTGCGGTTACCCCAGCAGAATACAACACTTATATTACAACGTATCCATTTAAATCTGCAGGAACAGAAGCGCAAAAAATCGAACAGATTATCACTCAAAAATGGATTGTATTGTTATTCAACGGTTTTGAAGCATTCTCAGAATACAGAAGAACAGGTTATCCAGTTTTAGTTCCTGTTAATGATCCAACTGGAGAAACACAAGGAACAATTCCGAGAAGATTAATTTATGATCAGTCAGAACTTATCACAAATGAGGCTAATTATAAAGCAGCAATTCAACGTCAAGGTTTAGATTTAATGACCACAAGAATCTGGTGGGATAAATAATTTTTAAATTGGTTGGTTAGTTAAGATAAGTCGGGTACTGAGCATACCCGGCTTATTTTTAAAATCAGTTAATTGATGGTCTGAAAAGCAAATATTTGAAAAGTTATTTTACAGATTCAAATACCCTTTTTTTCGCATAAAACAAATTTTGGTTCTGCTGAAAAAGATGGATTTTATTTTCTGTATTTTAAAAATTTCAAAAATACTATACTTAAAGTTTATTTCAATTATTTGAGTTTAAAAACAATCCATACCAAAATCAAATAAAGTATAAGGCAGTGGTAAAGAAGATATTTCTAGTTGTATTTTAGAGTTACTGACAAAGAATAAATTCTCAAGAGAAGGAATGGTGCGGTCAGTTCTTTCCTTCTCTAAAACTGCCCAATTACTTACCTTTTTTAGTAATTTTAGAAGGTATTAATATAGTACTCCGTAAAATGAATTATCAAAAAAAACTTCATTGGCTAATATGTCTACTTGTGGCAACTTTTACGTCAACAGCTTTTGCACAAAGTGTTGATTTAAAAAATAATTGGACCTATCGTGAAGAAAAAACACAAAAATGGTATTCGGCTACTGTACCAGGAGAAATTCATACCGATTTGTTAAATAGCAAATTAATACCAGATCCATTTTACAGAGATAACGAGAAAAAACTGCAATGGATTGAACGCAAAAACTGGGAATATAAAACTGCTTTTCAGGTTTCGGCTAATATGCTGAAAAAGAAAAATACAGAATTGGTTTTTGACGGATTAGATACTTATGCATCAGTTTATGTAAACAATAAGCTGGTTTTAAAAGCCGATAATATGTTCCGTCAATGGCGAGTTGACGTTAAAAAAGTTTTGAAATCAGGAAATAACGATTTGCGAATCGTATTTCAATCAGCACAAAATGTAGTCGATTCATTGGCAAAAAAAGATTATCCATTTGTAATTCCAGACAATCCTCGCGCTTATGTACGTAAAGCGCAATACCATTTTGGATGGGATTGGGGACCAAAATTCACCACTTGCGGAATTTGGAAAACGCCAAGATTTGAAGCTTATGATGAAAAAGAACCTGAGAAACCTTATGTTTTAAATCGAAAAATTGAATTAATACAAGATAAAGACAGTCTTGGGCGCTCTTTTTATTTTAAAATTGACGGAAAACCGGTTTACATGAAAGGTGCAAATTATATTCCATCAGATGCTTTTCTTTCGAGAGTAACCAAAAAAGAATACGAGAAAATAGTTTTATCTGCCAAAGAAGCCAATATGAATATGCTTCGCGTTTGGGGCGGAGGCATTTATGAAGACGATTATTTCTACGATTTATGCGATAAATACGGTATAAATGTCTGGCAGGATTTTATGTTCGCTGGTACAATGGTTCCGGGAGACGATGCTTTTTTTGATAATGTTAAAAAAGAAGTCCAGTATCAGGTAAAGAGATTGCGTCATCATTCAAGCATTGTTTTATGGTGTGGAAATAATGAATCTGACGAAGCTTTTAAAAATTGGGGCTGGATGAAAAGTTTCAAAATTTCAAAACAAGATTCAATCCGTTTGTGGAAAGATTACACGCGTTTATTTCACGATAGTATTCCAAAATGGGTAAAAGAAGTCGATGGCAAACGTCCGTATCTGAGCTCTTCACCATTATACCATTGGTCAAAAGCAAAAAGCGTAACCGAAGGAGATAGCCATTATTGGGGAATTTGGTGGGGATTAGAAGATATTGAAGCCGTTCAGAAAAAGACAGGACGTTTTGTGAGCGAATACGGAATGCTGTCTTTACCAAATTATAATTCAATTGAAAGTTTCACTTCGCCAGAAGATCGACAATTATATTCAGATATACTAAAAGTACATTTAAAAGCAGGCAAAGGTTTTGAAAAATTAGATTACTATCTCGCCAAATATTTTATCGATGAATCTAAAATAAAAAAGATGAATTTGGAAGATTATGCCTATTTGAGCCAGTGTCTGCATTATTATTCCATAAAAAATATTGTCGGCACACATCGTGCTAAAGCGCCTTATAATATGGGGACTTTAGTTTGGCAGTTAAATGACTGTTGGCCCGTAGCTAGTTGGAGCATTACAGATTACAATAATCGACAGCCAAAAGCTGCTTGGTATGCCATAAAAGAAGCATACAGAGACGACATAAAACCAGAAATTGATTTTACGCATCCGAAAGATTTGCCATTAGAAGACCCAAAAATCAGTTGGGAAATAAAAGGTAATCAAGTAATTGTAAAAGCTCAGAAAACGGCAAAATATGTTTGCATTTCGATGAAAGGCTATAGCGGAAAATGGAGTGATAATTATTTTGATCTAAAAGCGGGAGAAGAAAAAACAATTTCGTTTGAAGGGAAAATAGCGAAGCCAGAGATTAAGATTTATTCCTTGTATGAGGTTTTGGAAAGGCACTAAGGTTCTAAGGTGCTGAGGTTCTAAGTTGCAAAGGGACAAAGGTTTTTCGTAGAGACGCACTTTAGTGCGTCTAACACACAGAATAAAAAATTAAAATATATGAGAATAGCATTTAGCGGTTTTTTGGCTTTAGGTTTACTTTTTGCCAATCCAGCAATTTCACAGCAAAAAAAGGGAAAACAAATAGATGTAAATTACATGCAATATGTAGATCCGCTTATTGGTTCGGCGGGACACGGCCACGTATTTGTGGGCGCGAATGTTCCTTTTGGGGCCGTACAGTTGGGACCGGTAAATATTTTTGAAGGCTGGGACTGGTGTAGCGGTTACAATTATGCCAGCAATACTATTTTAGGATTTACGCACACTCATTTGAGCGGAACAGGAATTGGAGATTTGAATGATATTCTTGTACTTCCTGTCAGCGGAAAAGTAGGTTTGACCAAAGGAACAAAAGAAGATATGGTAAACGGTTACGGTTCCTATTTCTCTCATAAAAATGAAGTTGTAAAACCTGGATATTACAGCGTTTTATTGGATAAATATAAAATCAAAGCTGAATTAACGGCCAGCGAAAGAGTTGGTTTTCATAAATATACTTTTGAAAACACCAATGATTCACACATTTTGATTGATCTTGCAGACGGAATCGGTTGGGACAGACCGGTAAAAACTTTCATTAAAAAAGTAAGCGAAAACAAAATTGAAGGTTATCGCTATTCTGCAGGCTGGGCAGCAGATCAGCGCATTTATTTTGCAATGGAATTCTCTGAACCAATCGCAAATATGATGGTTTATGACAGTACAACCGTAGTTAAAGGAACAGAAGGAGAAGGCTTAAAAATAAAAGCTGTTTTAGATTTTAAAACTTTAAAAAATAAACAAATTCTAGTAAAAGTCGGAATTTCGCCAGTTAGCACAGAAAATGCATCCGCCAATATAAAAGCAGAAATTCCGAATTGGGATTTTAATGCAGTTGTGAAATTAGCAAATTCAAAATGGAACAAGGAACTAAATAAAGTTCAAATAAAAGCAGACGACAAAACAATGAAGGTTTTCTATACTTCATTGTATCACACGATGTTTGCACCTTCCATTTTTAATGATGCTAACGGAGATTATTTAGGAACAGATAAAAAGGTTTACGAAAAAGCCAATTTTACCAATTACACGACTTTTTCACTTTGGGATACCTACCGCGGACTGCATCCATTATACACCATTACGCAGCCAGAAAAAATCAATGATATTGTAAAATCGTTTTTAGCTATTTACGAACAACAAGGCAGATTACCAGTTTGGCATTTAATGGGTAACGAAACCAATACAATGAATGGGAATCATTCTATTGCCGTTATTGTCGATGCATATTTAAAAGGATATCGAGATTATGATACCAATTTAGCATACGAAGCGATAAAAAAAACGGCAATGCAAACCCGCGACGGAATGGATTATGTTCAGAAACTAGAATATATCCCAGCTGATAAATTATTAGAATCTGTTGGAAATGCTTTAGAATATGCAATCGATGATTACTGTATCGCTTTAATGGCAAAAGCTTTAAACAAAACAGAAGATTATAATTACTTTACCAAAAGAGCCAATTTATACAAACAGTATTTTGATAAAGAAACCACTTTTATGCGCGGTAAATTGACAAATGGAAATTGGAGAACGCCATTTAATCCGCTTTCTTCAGCGCATCGTAAAGACGATTATGTTGAAGGAAATGCTTGGCAATACACTTGGCTGGTTCCGCAAGATCCGTACGGTTTGATCGATTTATTTGGAAGCGAAGATAAATTTATCGCAAAACTGGATTCGCTGTTCTTACTGACTGACAAAGTAGAAGGAGAAGATGTTTCGCCAGACATCAGCGGTTTAATAGGCCAGTACGCTCATGGAAATGAGCCAAATCATCATATTCCATATTTGTATGCGTATGTTGGACAGCCTTGGAAAACAGCAAAATTAATTCGAGAAATCGACGAGAAATTCTATTCAACAAAACCTGACGGATTGTGCGGTAATGAAGATTTAGGACAAATGTCGGCTTGGTACGTTTTATCTTCTATGGGATTCTATTCGGTTAATCCAGCAAACGGAATTTATGTTTTAGGAAGTCCATTGGTAAACAATGCTGTGATTCATTATAAAAAAGGAATTTCATTTACTATAAATGCCATTAATAACAGTGCTTCAAATATTTATATTCAAAAAGCAGAATATAACGGAAAACCCTATGCAAAATCATACATCACACAAGAAATGATTGTAAAAGGCGGAGAACTAAAATTGTATATGGGAAGTAAGCCATCAGCGACGTTTGGAGTGAAAAAAGAAGATAGACCTCAATAATTTAAGATTTAAGAGTTCTGATTTTAGATTTCCTAACAGGTTTTTAAAACCTGTTAGGTATAATTTAAAGTTTAAGATTTATGGTCACTTTGTCAAAGTTTTAAACTTTGACAAAGTTTAGACAGTTAGAGATTCGAATTTTATAAAAAAAAATAAATACCTAACAGGTTTTAAAAACCTGTTAGGATAGCAACATAGAGTATGAAAATAAAAAGTTTAATTTTTTTAGGAATAGTACAGTCCTGTCTTTTTCTAAATGCACAGGTAAAAGCCTTAGATCCTGTAGAATATGTAAACCCATTAATGGGAACGCAATCTTTGCATAATCTTTCAGACGGAAATACGTATCCCGCAATCTGCAGACCATGGGGAATGAATTTCTGGACGCCGCAAACAGGTAAAATGGGAGACGGATGGGCGTACACTTACACCGCAGAAAAAATTAAAGGATTTAAACAAACACATCAACCATCGCCTTGGATGAACGATTACGGACAGTTTTCGATTATGCCGGTTACAGGTAAATTGGCTTTCGCCGAAGATGAAAGAGCAAGCTGGTTCAGCCATAAAGCTGAGGTTTCAAAACCCTATTATTACAGCGTTTATCTTGCTGATCATGATGTGACAACCGAAATTACAACAACAGAAAGGGCAGCTCATTTTCAGATTACATTTCCTGAAAATGATAAATCTTCTATCGTAATCGACGCATTCGATAAAGGTTCTTACATCAAAATAATTCCTTCAGAAAATAAAATAATAGGTTATACAACGCGCAACAGTGGCGGAGTTCCTGAAAATTTCAAGAACTATTTTGTGCTAATTTTTGATAAACCATTCGCAGTAAATTCAACTTGGATTGATAAAGTTCTGACGGCTGATAAATTAGAAGCAAATGGAAATCATGTAGGAGCTGTTGTTGGATTTAAAACCAAAAAAGGAGAAAAAGTAAATGTTAGAGTAGCATCTTCTTTTATAAGTCAGGAGCAAGCTGAATTAAATCTGAAAACCGAATTAGGCACATCAACTTTTGAAGAAACCGTTTCACAATCTAAAGCAGAATGGAATAAAGTTTTAGGAAAAATTGCCGTTGAAGACACTAATACAGATCAGCTAAAGACCTTTTATTCCTGTTTATACCGTACAGTTTGTTTTCCTCAAAAACAATATGAAATTGATAAAGATGGAAAAGTTGTGCACTATAGTCCGTACAATGGGAAGATTCTTCCGGGATATATGTACGCAGGAACAGGATTTTGGGATACTTTCCGAGCCTTATATCCTTTGCTAAATTTGGTTTATCCGTCTATTAATAAAGAAATGCAGGAAGGATTGATAAATGATTATAAAGAAGGCGGATTTCTACCAGAATGGTCAAGTCCAGGTTTTAGAAATGTAATGGTCGGAAATAATTCGGCTTCTGTAGTTTCAGATGCCTATGCAAAGGGATTACGCGGATATGACATCAATATTTTATACGAAGCTTTATTGCATGGTGCGAACAACGAAGGTCCGATGGATGCTGTTGGAAGAAAAGGAGTTCAGTATTATAATACTTTAGGATATGTTCCGTATGATGTGAAAATCAACGAAAATGCAGCGCGAACACTAGAATATGCTTACGATGATTTTGCGATTTGGAAATTGGCAAAAGCATTAAATCGTCCGAAAAAAGAAATCAGTCTATATGAAAAACGAATGCTGAATTACAAAAAGCTTTACAATCCAGAAATACGATTGATGAGCGGACGAAATAAAGACGGCAGTTTTCCAGCCAATTTTAATCCGTTTAAATGGGGAGATGCTTTTACTGAAGGAAATAGCTGGCATTACAGCTGGAGCGTTTTTCACGACATTCAAGGTTTAATTGATTTAATGGGCGGAGAAAAGAATTTCACAGCAAAATTAGATGCCGTATTCACAATGCCTCCGGTTTTTGATGACAGTTATTATGGAACCGTTATTCATGAAATCCGTGAAATGCAGATTATGAATATGGGACAATATGCTCATGGAAATCAGCCGATTCAACACATGATTTATTTGTATAATTATGCAGGTGAGCCTTGGAAAACGCAATATTGGTCAAGAGAAGTGATGAACCGTTTGTACAAACCAACTCCAGATGGTTATTGCGGAGACGAAGATAACGGACAAACTTCTGCATGGTATATTTTTTCAGCAATGGGATTTTATCCAGTTTGTCCAGCGACAGACGAATATGTTTTGGGAGCGCCTTTGTTTAAGAAAACAACTTTACAGTTAGAAAACGGAAAACAGCTTATTATCGATGCACCGAATAATTCAGAAACAAACAAATATGTAAACGAATTGAAATGGGATAATGCTTCTCATTCTAAAAATTACATCAACCATTTTGATGTATTAAAAGGAGGTGAACTAAATTTCGATATGACAAGTTCTCCAAATTTTAAAAGAGGCACAACAAAAGAAGCATACCCATATTCTTATTCAACTTCAAAATAAAATATATGCAGTCACGTAGAAAATTTATAAAAAACGCAGGTATTTTTTCGGCAGGATTATTGGCACTTCAAACGGAAGCTTTCGGATTTAAATCAGATGCTTTTCCGTTTCCGCTAAAAGATTTTGTTTCTAAAAGACCTCCTTTTGCGGAAAGAAAATTTACTAGTAAAGCAATTGAAGCGGCTATTGTACGCATTAAAAAACAAATTGCCAATCCAGAATTGGCATGGATATTCGAAAATTGTTTTCCAAATACACTAGATACAACAGTAGATTTTGAAATTATTGACGGAAAACCAGATACGTATGTAATTACAGGAGACATTGATGCCATGTGGCTTAGAGACAGTACAGCACAGATTTGGCCGTATATTCCGTTTGTAAAAGAAGATCCAAAACTGGCAGAATTGGTAAAAGGTGTTATTAATCGTCAAGCGAAATGTATTCTGCTAGACCCGTATGCAAATGCTTTTTATAAAGATTTTACAAAGGAAAGTGAATGGAAACACGACCTTACCAAAATGCAGCCCGGAATTCATGAAAGAAAATGGGAAATTGACAGTTTGTGTTATCCCGTTCGATTAGCGCACGGATATTGGAAAGAAACAGGAGATATCAGTTTATTTGATGCCAAATGGAAAGAAGCCATGCTTTTAATCCTGCAGACTTTTAAAGAACAGCAGCGAATGGATGGCAAGGGCGGCCCTTATAGTTTTCAACGTCAGACGGCTTGGGCGACAGATGGTGTTCCTTTAGGCGGTTATGGCTATCCAGTAAAGCCTTGCGGATTAATCGTTTCGACTTTCCGACCAAGCGATGATTCTACTTTATTCGGTTATCTGATTCCGAGTAATATGTTCGCTATTGAAATATTAGGCTATCTGATCGAGATTTTTTCTCTTCCAGCTTTAAAAGATAATGATTTGGTTGCTAAAGCCACAAAATTAAGAGATGAGGTTCAAAAGGGATTAGAAGATCACGGAATTATCAATCATCCTAAATTCGGAAAAATTATAGCTTTTGAAGTAAACGGATACGGAAGTTTTCACATGATGGACGATGCCAATGTACCGTCTCTGTTATCATTGCCATATTTAGGCGCGATTGCTCCAAACGATCCGCTATATCTTAACACCAGAAAAGTAGTGCTGTCAGAGAATAATCCATTTTTCTATAAAGGAAAAGCGGGAGAAGGTATCGGAGGTCCGCATACGGGAGTTGATACTATTTGGCCTATGAGTATTGTTTTGAGAGCCATTACAAGTGTAGACGAAAAAGAAATAAAAGCCTGTATAAGCAATTTAATTAAAACCAATGCCGATACAGGATTTATGCACGAATCGTTCCATAAAGACGATGTGAATAAATTTACCCGCAAATGGTTTGCTTGGGCAAATACACTATTTGGTGAAATGATCGTACACACCAGTATGCATTATCCGCAAATTTTAAAAGATAAAAATATCTAGTACTAATCTTGAGGATGAGATTGCCTCGTTCCTCGCAATGACTTAAAAATGAATACATCACACGCCATTGGGCTAGATATAGGAGGAACACATATTACAGCTGCGGTTATTAATAAAACAGAAATGAAAGTTCTTGACTTTTCGCTCTGTAAAGAATCTTTCGATTCGAATTTACCAGCAGATCAGGTTATGAATATTTGGAAAAAAGTGATCTGCACTTCAATTGAAAATTCTAAGATTAAAGATATTACAGGAATAGCGATTTGCATGCCTGGACCATTTGATTATAAAAACGGCATCTGCTGGATTAAAGATCAGTCTAAATACGAACATTTTTACGGATTGAACATTAGAGAATTGCTTTTAGAAACTCTCGGTTTTCCATTAGATTTTCCGGTTCTTTTTGAAAATGACGCTGTTTGTTTTGGAAAAGGAGAGGTTTTTAAACAGCAAGAAAACCTTTCTAAAAAAGTAATGGCCGTAACATTAGGAACAGGTTTAGGAGCTTGCTTTATTGATAAAGGAACTTCAATCAGTTCAGGAAATTCTGTTCCAGCTGATGGAGAAATTTACAATCTGCCTTATAAAGATGGAATAGCTGAAGATTATGTTTCTGCTAGAGGCCTTTTATCACATTACAAATCTCTAAATGGTAGAGATCTTAGCACTGGCTTAGAACTTTATAATTTAGCAAAAAACGGAGATCAGTTAGCAATTCATGTATTTGAAAGAATGGGAGAGTACTTAGCAGAAGTTGTTATTCCGTGGATAAAAAACTTTACAACAGATCATATTATTATCGGTGGAAAAATAGCGAATGCGAGCGATTTGTTTTTGTCCTCATTCAATAAAACAATTCAAGAATCTGATTTAAAAGTTGAGGTTTCCATTTCAAATGATAATGAAATTGCTGCCTTATTAGGAGCGGTCAGTTTTCTTTGTGATTAAAAGTAAAAACGGATGAGAATTATGCTCATCCGTTTTTATTTTAGTGGTATTTCAGTTCTTTGCCTAGAGTCATTAAAAACCCTGTTCATTTGAGCAGGGTTTTCTTTTGTATAAGAGACTCCTAATTATAAAACGTAAGTAGAGGCTCCTCTATTTGGCCATGCAGTATTTGCATTTGGCAAAAACGATGCATCAACATGAATAGGAGGTCTTTTTGTATTTCCTGTAAAATCTTGGATATTAACTAAAGTATTTGCGCCATTCTTTATGCTTAAATCAGTAAGAGTAGTAATAGAAAATGCCCAGATTGATTTTATTTTCGGATTAGAGTTGAAATTTAATGTTACCCACTTATTAGATGATACATTCATTTGCTCGATATTCACATAAGGTGCAAAATTGAATGAAGTAAGTTGATTTCCTTGAATAAACAATTGTGTAATACCAATGTTATTGTTTAGATTCAAAGTTGCAAGCTGATTGCTATAACACCATACACCAAACAAAGAAGGCGAATTAGGAAGAACTAAGCTAGTTAATTGATTAAGCTGACACCAAACTTGCTGTAAATTAGTATTCGCAGCTAAATTTAAAGTTGTCAATTGGTTCTGCTGACATTCAAGCCATTGTAAATTTGCTAATCCCGAAACATTTAAAGTTGTTAAATTGTTTCCTGAAACTATTAACTGCTTTAAACCTGTAAATCCATTTATTCCAGTTAAATCATTAATGCCTAAACCTGAAAGGTATAAACCTCCTCTTGTAGTATCTACTTCCATATACTGATCTGATGGATTAGCATCTTGTGCAGCTCCTAAATTAAATAGCGCTGTTCTTAAAATTGGATCAGGAATGTACGTACTAACAAAAGCTGCAGTTTTTGCGGTACTGCTTGATAAAGGAGACTCTTTTAATGACTCTATTGAAGCCATAAAGTCTGGGTGTTTTGCATTCAGATAATCTTGCGGAGTAGGGTTAGGATTAAAAGTTTCTCCTTTTACTGTTGCGATTGTAGAGTTTGAGATTTCCGAGCTGTCATCAGTCGAACAAGCCACAAAGTTTAGCGCTAACGCAATTAATAGTAATTTTTTCATGTATTTGGAAATTTTATTAAGTTATTTCCCAAAAGTATAAATAAAAAGTTATTGTTTAGTAAAAAATATAGGAATTTACATAAAAATAATAATTATCCATTAAAAAGTTAAAAGTATAAATAAACTTACATTTTTTCTGGTTAATTTTCCTCAATTCTTGGAAAAAATAGAAAGATGAACTATCGGGTAACTATTATTTGGTAAAATATGTGTTTTTGAGAAGTCTGTAAAAAGAAAAACCCTTAACAAAGTTAAGGGTTTTAAT
>NZ_QJRH01000066.1 GCF_003254545.1 Flavobacterium tistrianum | reverse complement strand
GACCTGTTACAGTCAACAGTTTTCAAGACTGCCGCATTCGACCGCTCTGCCATTTCTCCAGTATGTTGCTCTCATTTTCTGATTGCGAGTGCAAAGATAAGCTGTTTTTTGAATTGAGAAAATTTTTTTTGAATTATTTCTTAAAAAAATATGTTATAAAAAAGAAAACCCTTAACAAAGTCAAGGGTTTTAAAATTCAGCGGAGAAAGAGGGATTCGAACCCCCGGACCTGTTACAGTCAACAGTTTTCAAGACTGCCGCATTCGACCGCTCTGCCATTTCTCCAGTATGTCGCTATCATTGCTGATTGCGGGTGCAAA
Source organism: Flavobacterium tistrianum (assembly GCF_003254545.1). Classification (GTDB taxonomy): domain Bacteria; phylum Bacteroidota; class Bacteroidia; order Flavobacteriales; family Flavobacteriaceae; genus Flavobacterium; species Flavobacterium tistrianum. Next base: position 232,151 of record NZ_QJRH01000066.1, on the reverse strand, counting down.
TATAAGACGGTTTTTTGGTTCTCAAAACTTTTTTCGGACTTTTTTTTGAAGTTTTTTAAGATAATTTTCAAGTGTCTAATTATCAGTATTTCCGAAAGTGAGTTTTTTTTAAAATTAATCTAAATCGTCTAAAATTGGCGTTGGTTTTTTGTGTTCATCGACAGCAACAAACGAAAAAGTTCCTGAAACTACCGTTTCGCGAAGTTCGGTATACATTTGTTCCATGAAAATATCAACATGAATTTTACAGCTGGTTCTTCCAACACTATCCACCTTTGCTACTAATTCAATTAAAGTTCCTGCAGGAATTGCTTTTTTAAAATCAATTTGACCTGTCGAAATTGTAACTACTTTTTTACGGCTGAAACGTGTAGCGCAGATAAAAGCAACTTCGTCCATTAAATGAAGAGCAGTTCCTCCAAATAAAGTGTCGTAATGATTCGTTGTGCTAGGAAAAACGGCTTTAAAAATACGAGTTTCTGATTTTTGAATTCTTTCTTCTACTGTTCCCATATTAGTAATTAACGTATTCTGTAATTTCAAGTCCGTATCCAATCATACCCACTCGTTTTGTTTGCTCTGTGTTCGAAACCAATCTGATTTTAGAAATATCTATATCATGAAGAATTTGAGCTCCGATTCCGTAATCTTTGCTGTCAATAATAACTTTCGGAGCTTTTAAAGTTCCGTTAGCTTGTAGTGTTTTAAGCTCAGAAATTCTATTTAAAAGGTTTACCGCAGTCATATCCTGATTGATAAAGATTACAGCACCTTTTCCGTTTTCATTAATCACTTTAAACATATCGTCTAACTGCTGTTCCGCATTGTTAGTCAATGTGCCTAATAAATCATTATTTACCTGAGAAGAGTGAATTCTTGTCAAAATTGGTTCGCCAAGATTCCAAGTTCCTTTGGTTAAAGCAATATGAATTTGTTTGTTTGTTGTTTGTTCATAAGCCCTTAAACGGAAAGTTCCAAAACGAGTTTCGATATCAAAATCTTCTTTTTTGACGATTAAGCTATCGTGCTGCATTCTGTAAGCGACCAAATCTTCGATAGAAACTAATTTCAAGTCGAATTTCTTCGCTACTTTAACTAATTCTGGTAAACGAGACATAGTTCCATCTTCATTTAAGATTTCGCAGATTACACCAGCAGATTTAAACCCTGCTAGACGTGCAAAGTCAATTGCTGCTTCAGTATGTCCAGTTCTTCTTAAAACACCGCCTTGTTTGGCAATTAAAGGAAAAATATGACCAGGACGTGCTAAGTCGTGAGGTTTTGTATTTGGATCAACTAACGCCTGAACTGTTTTTGATCTGTCAGCAGCAGAAATTCCAGTTGTAACGCCTTGACCTTTTAAATCAACAGAAACAGTAAAAGCAGTTTCCATGTGATCAGTATTATTGGTAACCATGGCGCGAAGATCTAATTCCTTGCATCGGCTTTCTGTAAGTGGAGTGCAAATTAGACCACGTCCATGAGTAGCCATAAAGTTGATCATTTCTGGAGTTACTTTTTCGGCAGCTGCCAAAAAATCACCTTCATTTTCGCGATCTTCATCATCGACTACAATGATTACTTTACCTTGACGAATATCTTCTATAGCTTCCTCAATGGTATTCAGTTGTATTTTTGTTGTTGACATAATTATTTTTGCTTTTGAGCTGGCAAAAACCGCTCAGAGATTTTCTGAATTAGTTGTGAAATTGGGGTTGTAATCGCATCAAAATTAATTAATCCATTATCGTTTGTAGCGCGATAGGTTAATAATATGGCAAGTGGCGACAAAACAAAAGACGACATCCATGATCCCATAAACGGAGTCATACCGCCTTCTTGAGATAATCTTTTTCCGAATGTATTGATGAAATGGAAAGTAATAAAGATTAAAACTGCAAATACAATAGGAAGTCCTAGTCCTCCTTTTCTAATAATAGCGCCAAGCGGAGCTCCAATAAAGAACATTAAGAAACAAGCAAAAGCAATAACGAATTTCTCGTATAATGCATTATAGTGTTTGTTGATTTCTCGTTCCTTATCTTTCAAATCTTTTTGTGTAGTTTCTATAGAATAAATATTGCTGGTGATATTGCTTCCAGCCATTTTTAAAATATCAACTTTGTCTTTGTTAGAATAAATAGACAAAACATCGTTTGGAAGCGGTTTTTTCTTAATGTTCTTTTGAGTATTTACAGGAAATTTTTTAATTCCAACTCGTTGATTAATATTTTCAGAAAAAGAAACAATTTCATTATCTAAATTTTTGTTCAATGAATCTAAAGTATAGCGCAGTTCGTTAACATTAAGCATTCCATTTGTTCCTGCAATACTTTCTTTGCTGTCATCAACCTTATTTAATTCAGATAAATCGATATTGATAATCTGCGTTTTAAATTTTCCTTTTATAAAAGGCATTTTAGCGCGATCTTCATATTTTTTTGGAGTAACGTCTTGGTAATAATAGCCGTCATTTAAGACCAATTTTAAAATACTAGATTTCTCATTGCTGACAAGTTCTCCCGTTTTAGCTTTAATTACGGTTTTGTTTTCGCCCAAATTATTTGCTTTCTCATGAATCGTTACGCCAGTTAAATGATTGCCATTTTCGCCGGTTTTTTTGTTTACTTTAATATTGTAAGTGCCAACATCGTTAAACTGACCTTCAGCAATTGCCATAGCTGGTTTGGCTTGGGCAATGTTTTTTCTAAAGTTGACAAACTTATATTCAGCATACGGAATAACATTGTTCGCAAACCAAAAAGCAACAATACTTAAAACGAAAATAAAAATAATCAATACTCTCATTGCTCTTTGCAACGAGATTCCTGAAGATTTCATGGCTGCGAATTCGTAGTTTTCGGCAAGATTTCCGAAAGTCATGATGGATGCCAATAAAACGGAAAGTGGTAAAACCAGCGGAATAATTCGGGGCATAGAAAAAAGCAGGAATTTCACGACCAATATTAAGTCGAGATCTTTACCTGCTAGTTCTGAAATAAATAGCCATACTGTTTGCAGTATGAATATGAAAAATAAGATTACAAATACCGTGGTAAATGTAAGTAAGAATGTTTTTAATAAGTATTTGTCTAGAATTTTCAACCTTCTGATTAATCTAATTTATTGATGTAGTATTTCGGGTATTTACTCGCTACAAAGGTAAATTGATTTTTTGATAATGGCTGATTGGTTTTAAAAGAATTAACGGTTAAAGTTGTTTTTGTTCCGTTTTTTCCAGTTTCAATCAAATTGTAAATGTGTTTGGTCTGAACGTCAACACCTAACAAAATTTCTTTTCTTTGGTCTTTTCCGCTAGTTGGAACTAATTTGATATATTGAATTTTTCTTCCTTTTACATTCTGAACAATGTCCATGTTGTATTTGTAGCCAGAATTGAAGAAAGTAAGCATTTTTGAAGGAGTGATTGCGTTATCATCTTTCTCGTTTACTTTAGAAATAGTCACTTCTTCGTCTTCAGGAACAATAGTGTAGGTTTTTTGGCCGTCAAAGATTTTGGTAACACCCATAAAATTCAAAACATATTGATTTCCTTTCATTGTTACGTTTCCTTTACTGTCTTGATTGATGTTTTCTTTCGCGTTATTCAAAGAATATTTAAAATCGATAACAATATTGTCGTAGCTTTTTATTTTAGAAGTTACTTCGTTCAATAAATCTTTAGCTTTTTTATCTTGAGCCTGAATAGAAGTGAAGCTCAAAAGCAATATAATTGCCATTTTGAAACACTTTTTAGTCATGTTTGTGATAGAATTGTTGTTGATTTCTTGAATTTTTGCTTTCATGATTGGATTAATTTTGTTCATTATTAAAAAATTGATCAAGAGCATTTAAATCTAAGATGTTTACACTGCGTGCTTTACTGCCTTCAAACGGACCAACAATACCTGCTGCCTCAAGTTGATCGATCAAACGACCAGCTCTGTTGTATCCTAATTTTAATTTTCGTTGCAATAAAGAAGCAGATCCCTGCTGTGCATTGACAATTATCTCTGCCGCTTCTCTAAATAAAGTATCTCTTTCGGAAATATCTATATCAAGATTAATGCCACTTTCTTCTCCAACAAACTCTGGAAGCAAATAAGCTGTGGCATATGCTTTTTGTCCTCCAATAAAATCTGTAATTTTTTCTACTTCAGGAGTGTCAATGAAAGCACACTGAACACGAATCACGTCATTTCCGTTGGTGTATAATAAGTCCCCGCGTCCAATAAGCTGGTCTGCACCCTGAGTATCCAAAATAGTTCTAGAGTCAATTTTTGAAGTTACTCTAAACGCAATTCTAGCAGGGAAATTGGCTTTAATTAAACCTGTAATAACGTTTACAGATGGTCTCTGCGTTGCAATAATTAAGTGAATACCAATGGCACGGGCTAACTGGGCCAAACGAGCAATAGGAACTTCAACTTCTTTTCCTGCGGTCATAATCAAATCGGCGAACTCATCGACAACCAAAACAATGTATGGTAAAAATCGGTGTCCAGCTTCTGGATTTAATTTTCTAGACTTGAATTTATCGTTGTATTCTTTGATGTTACGAACCATCGCATCTTTTAATAAAGAATAACGATTGTCCATTTCGGTACAAAGTGAGTTTAAAGTATTTACAACTTTTGCATTATCTGTAATAATAGCGTCTTCAGTGTCAGGAAGTTTGGCTAAATAATGTCTTTCAATTTTGTTGAAAAGCGTAAGTTCTACTTTTTTCGGATCTACCAAAACAAATTTTACTTCAGCCGGATGTTTTTTGTATAAAAGCGAAGTTAAAACCGCGTTTAACCCAACCGATTTTCCTTGTCCAGTTGCTCCGGCCATCAATAAGTGAGGCATTTTAGCTAAATCGACAACAAAAGTTTCGTTTGAAATTGTTTTTCCTAATGCAATTGGCAATTCCATTTCAGCTTCTTGGAACTTCGCCGCACCGATAACGCTTTTCATAGAAACCATAGTTGGGTTTTTGTTCGGAACCTCAATACCGATAGTACCTTTTCCTGGAATTGGAGCAATGATACGAATTCCTAGTGCTGATAATGATAAAGCGATATCGTCTTCTAAACTCTTAATTTTAGAAATTCTGATTCCCGCTTCTGGTACAATTTCATATAAAGTTACCGATGGTCCAACGGTTGCTTTGATTTGCGCTATTTCAATTTTGTAGTTACGAAGTGTATCTACAATTCTGTTTTTGTTTTCTTCTAGTTCTTCCTGATTAATTGTAATTCCGCCAGTCGAATATTCTTTTAATAAATCGATTGTCGGGAATTTGTAATTGGATAAATCCAAAGTCGGATCAAATAAACCGAAATCGGCAACTAAACGTGAAGCTAGATTTTCTTCGATAATATCTTCTTCTTCCGCTTTTTCAATGACAAAAGCTTCGTCTGGAGAAACTAATGGCAGTTCTTGTTTTGGAGTAATTGGTTTTAATACTGGATTTAACTCAATTTCCGAAGGATGAGAAATCGTTGGCTTTAAAGCTTCTTTGTTAAGTTCGAACTGAGAATCGACTGTTTTAATGTGGATGTTATCCAACTCAGGGTCATTTTCTTCTTGCTGTTCTTCCACAATAGCAAATTCTTCCAGATTATAAGCGCTCTCTGGCTGATTTACAGCTGGCTTTAAAGTGTCTAATTCTGATTTGAATTCTTTTTTGGTCGAATCAAAATACGATTGAATTTTTTCTGGCGATAATTTGATTTTGAAAATCAGATAAACAATCAAACCAAAAAGAAGTGTAAGCAGAGTACCAGTTTTTCCAATGTAATCTTGCAGAAACAAATTCAGTTCATAACCAATTGTTCCTCCTAATTCTGGTGCAGAAGTAGCAAAGAAACCAAATAATACAGAAACTATAATAATAGCAAAAATATCCCAGAACCAAGTGTTTTTAAGTTTTTGAGTCGAAAGATCCAGCGCTAAAAACATCCCAGTAAGGAAAAACAAACGCACAAAAATAAAAGAGGCAAGTCCGAAACCTCTGTAAATAATCAGATCGGCAAGATAAGCTCCGAATTTTCCGAGCCAGTTCTCAGCAATTTCAGCACGATCTCCAAGTTGGTCTACAACACTTTGATCATTTTGCCATTGTCCGTTAACGTAAAAAGAAATAAATGCAACTAATAGTGCAATAGAAAAAAGAACCAAAAGACACCCTAAAACAAATTTTTGTTGTTTAGATATTTTAAAAGATCTTTTGTTTCCTTCTTGTTTGTCGTTTTTTTTATCTACAGTTTCTTTTTTATTTTTTGCCATTCTTGCGTTTTCCTTTGCCTAAATAAATTTTGGAATATAAATAATCAAGCCTATTGCAATTGCAGTCATTGCGGCAAAAAATACCGCTCCGGCAGCAATATCTTTAATAAATCCGATTCGTTTGCTGTAATCAGGATGAATAAAATCGGCAATTTTTTCAACTGCTGTATTTAGTCCTTCTACAGCCAAAACTAAACCGATTGCCAGAGTTTGACAAAGCCATTCGGTTTGCGAAATATGAAAATAAAAACCTAAAATAGTCATTATGATTCCTAATGAAAATTGGACCATAATGCTATGTTCGGTCTTAATTAATTTTACAGCGCCGTTAAAAGCATATGTCATGCTTTTTAAACGGCCTGTAACAAATGTGTTATCTTTTTGAAACTCCATTTATGGGAAAATATTATAGTGCTGCTAAAGCTGCTTCGTAATTTGGTTCGTTTGCAATTTCTGAAACTTGTTCTGTATGAACGATTTTTCCGTTGGCATCAACAACAATGATTGCTCGTGAGTGTAAACCTGCTAATGGTCCGTCAACGATTTCTAATCCGTTTGCTTTACCAAAAGCACCAGTTTGAAAGTCTGATAAGTTCACTACATTTTCTAAACCTTCAGCACCGCAGAAACGTTTCTGAGCAAAAGGCAAATCTCTAGAAATACATAAAACAGTTGTGTTTTCTAATCCGCTTGCACTTGCATTGAAAGTTCTAACAGATGTTGCGCAAGTTCCGGTATCAACACTTGGGAAGATGTTTAAAACTAATTTTTTACCAGCGAAATTGCTTAAAGAAGCAACTGATAAATCGTTTTGTACTAATTTGAAGTCAGCTAATTGCGTTCCAACTGCTGGTAATTCACCTGATGTATGAACTGGATTTCCTCCTAATGTAATAGATGCCATGATTTTTGATTAAAATTAATGAGGCTCAAAAGTAAGGATTAATATTTGAATCTAAAAGTATTTGTTGAGGGTTTAAGGAGAGATTAAGGATCGTTTTTGGATGGCTTTTAATTGACGAATTTGTCAAATTATTTTAGATTTATTACGCTTGTCAGGCTGAGCGGAGTCGAAGCCCGCGTAAGTAGCTCCACATTGTAATTGGTGATTTTTGTCTAGTTACTTTGTTTGGGCTTCGACTCCGCTCAGCCTGACAATTCTTTGTCGATAAATATAAAAGTAAATTGAAACCTTTTATCCGCGAGAGGGATAGGAGCTGGCTACCGAAGTAGCGCGGATAGCCCGACAGCATCCCGATAAAAGGGCGTATATGCGCAAAGTGAGTTAGCCCTTTTATTGGGATGGTGGCTCGCCCAAATTGTTTTAAATTTTAGAATGTAGATTTTTGATTTGCTTTGCGTGGGCTTCGACTCCGCTCAGCCTGACAAAGATTGGCTGAAAACTGCGACTGAACACTGTAAACTAAAAAAAGCGTCCCTAAAATTAGAAACGCTTTCTCAGCCTTTTTTTTGTTTTTATTCTTGGGAGGGGATCGATTTACTTATCGATTGAGCCTAACACACGTTTCATAAACGTATTTAAAGCTTCTTTTTTATCTGTTCCTTGAGCAACCAATTTTTGTACTTCAAGAGCACCATACATATTTGAAATCAATTCACCGATCACGTCTAATTCTTCGTCTTTAAGAGAAGGAATTTCGGTCATCGCTTCTAGAACTTCAATTGTTTCAATGATATAATCCTGATCGTTTTCTTCGATGAATTGTGTTAAATGCTTAATTACTGGTAATTTCATAGTTTAGACTTCTTAGATTTTTAGACATACTTAGACTTCTTAGACCTTTTTTAGTTTGTAGACAACTTCTAAGAAGTCTAAAAATCTAAGCCAGTCTAACTCGTCTAAATTTAAGCAATAGCGTTTACAAGATCGATTAAAACTTCTTGTTTGTTAGTTTGAGTTTCGCCAACCAATTGTCCGTTTACGAAAGTAGCGAATGTAGGCAAGTTACTCACATTAGCTAATTTTCTTGATTCAGGAGAGTTTTCTGCATCAACCAAAACAAAAGTGATAGCTTCATTTTCTGTTGCTAATTTTTTGAATTTTGGTTTCATAATACGGCAATTTCCACACCATGAAGCTGAATATTGTACTACTACTTTTTCGTTTTTAGCAACTAAATCTGCTAACGTATCTTCGTTTAAGTCGATTAACATTTGTTTATTTTTTAAGGTGCTAAGTCGCTGAGGTGCTAAGGTTCTAAGTTTTTTTAGCCCTTAGTCCACAAATGACTTAACGTTAAAATTATTTTTGTGAGATCTAAAGTCATCAAGGTTCTAAGATTCTAAGTTTTAATCTTAGAACCCGATAACTATATTGTAGAATTTTTATTTAAGATTTAAAGTTCAGTAAAAAAGCTTAGTGCCTTAGTATCTTAGAATCTCAGAACCTTAAAAAAGAATTAGTTTGCGCTTAAGTATTCAGCAGTGCTTAATCTATCAGCAGTCATAGCTTCTTTACCAGCTTCCCAGTTTGCTGGGCAAACTTCACCTTTAGTTTGAATGTGAGTGTATGCGTCAACCATTCTTAAGTATTCGTTTACGTTACGTCCTAATGGCATATCGTTTACGCTTTCGTGGAAAATTTTTCCAGTCTCGTCGATTAAGTAAGTAGCTCTGTAAGGAACGTTTGAACCTTCAATGATAACTGAATCAGTATCTTCGCTGTAGCTTGTAGATTCGATATCAAGAATACCTAAAATGTTAGCTAAGTTACGGTTTGTATCAGCTAAGATTGGGTAAGTAACACCTTCGATTCCACCATTGTTTTTTGGAGTATTTAACCAAGCAAAGTGAACTTCGTTTGTATCACAAGAAGCACCAATTACGATAGTATTTCTTTTTTCAAATTCTGGTAATGCAGCTTGAAAGGCGTGTAATTCAGTTGGACATACAAAAGTAAAATCTTTTGGGTACCAAAATAAAAGTACTTTTTTATTGTTGTTTACTGCTTCTTCAAAAATGTTGATTTTTAAATTGTCACCCATTTCTGAGATAGCATCTACTGCAATACTTGGGAATTTTTTTCCTACTAAAGACATAATATTCGTTTTACGTTAAAAATTTATTGGTGCAAAAGTAGGGCATAAGTACAGGTTCTTACAATAAGATGTGATTATAAAAACTTATAAGTTGATAAATTTTGGTTATTTTAAGTTTTAACTTGTTGAATGTCAATATTTACTGGTAAAACGCCATTGAAAATATTTTTTTCTAAAAATTGAACTCCCGCTGTTTTTTGAAATTCTTCAAAATCCTGATACGCCTGAATTAATTCTGACGCTTTTTTCAAGTTAGGAATTAAAGGCAATGCGTATGGATTTCCGAAAACAAAAACAGTGCATTTTTTTGTATCCAATAATTTAGAAAGCAAGTCTAAAACTTCATTATCAATTTCGAAATTATTTAGCGGTTTTGCTTTTGGAACAAATAATGAAATGATAATCGTTTCAAAATTTTCTAATTCTTTTTTAATAGATGAAATATCCGAAACTTCTAAATTTTCAAAAGCAAATTCTGGTGATGGCAGTTTTGTATTTAAAGTTTTGAAGAATGTATTTTCAGTGTTTTTATATAAACTTAGTTTAGCTAATTGGTTGTTTTTCTGAGCTTCAAAAACTACTTCTGCGCTAGAGTTATCAATAATTGAGGTAATCGCATTTTGAGCAATTTCCAGATTTAATTTTGATGTTTTTTCGAAATCTAATTCGCCCGAAACAGCGGTATTTCCAGAAAGAATTCCTGCTTTTTCTTTGGCTTTCATGATTCGGTTATAGCTTTCGAAAATACGATCTGGCGAAGCGTTTTTATAAATAGCTTCAATTCCTTCAGGAACATTTTCGGCGAAACATAAAACATCATTTCCAGCGTTGAAAGCTTCCCATTCTAATTGACCTTTGGTTTCGTACAATTTAGAAACACTGTGCATGTTTAAGGCATCAGAAATTACCAAACCGTCGTAACCTAATTTATCGCGTAAAAGATCCTGAATAACTGCTTTTGATAAAGTTGCCGAAGTATCTTTTCCGTCATTTAAACTCGGAACAGCCAAATGTCCAATCATAATAGAATCGACATTGTTTTCAATTCCTTTTATAAATGGATATAATTCGTTATCCAATAATTCTTCTAAAGTTTCTTTTAAAACCGGTAATCCTAAATGCGAATCCACATTTGTATTTCCGTGTCCAGGAAAATGCTTCAGACAACCTAAAACGCCAACTTCCGACATTCCTTTTAAATATTCGACAGAAAAATCGGCTACTTTCTTTTTATCTTCTCCAAAAGAACGATATCCAATAACGGGATTATTTGGGTTGTTATTAATATCTGCCAAAGGCGATAAATTATACTGAATTCCGGCAGCTTTTAAATCCAATCCAATTTGTTTTCCAACTTCATAAACCAAATCAGATTTGTTTTCAGGTAAAGCACCAAGTGTAATTGCGTACGGATATTGCGGTGTTTTTTCAATTCGCATTGCTAATCCCCATTCCGCATCAATACTAATTAAAAGTGGAGTAGAAGCGGCTTTTTGATAACGAACAATTAAAGCTTTGATTTTTTCGTAGCTGTCATCGTTGAAAACTACTTTTTTCTTGCTTTCGTAATTGGTTGCAGCGCTCGCACGGCTGTGAAAAAAGGTCAGTCCGCCAATATTATACTCTTTTATAAGGCGTTCCGTTTCTTGAATGTTTTCTTCGGTATCGTTTATAAATACTGCTGGAAAGAAAAATTGTCCTATTTTTTGTCGTAATGCTTCTGCTGTAATTTTCATTATTATAAAGTCTTTTTCATGCAAACACTATTATCCATTTTTTCGTAAGGCGGATAATTAGGTATTATGGTATAATTTAATTTCTGATATAAGTTAATAGCTTCCGGCTGATTTTTTCCGGTTTCCAAAATGGTATAAGAATAACCGACTTCTTTTGCCCAGATTTCAAGTGCTGCTAAAATGGCAGAAGCGATTCCTTTTTTTCTATGATCGGGATGAACGTACATTCGTTTGATTTCTGTTGTTTCGGGTTCTTTTTCGCGAAAAGCGCCACAGCCAACAGGAATTCCGTTTTCATAATAAACGATTGTATGTTTTATTTTGTCGGTTTTATTAAACTGATTATAAAACGCATGATCTTCGCCATCTCGAATCGCTAAATCCTGATCTAATAAAACAACCAGATTTATAAAATCGGTATCGTCTGAGTTAGTTCGTTTTATGCTCATTTCGATTTTTTTTTACCATTAAGATATAAAGTTCATAAAGCTTAAGTTACTTAATTTCTTAATGGTTAAAGAAAATTAAGCTTCCTTTAAATTCACTTACTTTAATTTTGCCTTTTTTTGTTTAGCCAATTGTTTTTTGGTTTCAATAGCTTTTTCTAATCTGTTTTTAAAACGGAAAAGTTTTGGCAAACCTTCCAATCGGTCTTCAATTGTGATGATTTCATAAACCACAATAGCTTTTTCTAAAACCCGAATTTCATTTTCGAGGTCATTTTCGTTTTTGTAGATCGTTGCTAATCGATCATACGGGTGATTTCCTTTAAAGCCTTCTGCAACATTTTCTTCATACAACTCAATCGCTTTTTCAAGATTTCCATTTTTTTCGAACTCAGATCCTTTCAGATTTCGTTCGTTCTGCAAATTCTCATTGATTTCCATAGGTAAAGTTTGATTTGGGGTTTAAACTTCTTCTGATTTCTTCCCAAAATCTTTTGGGAAAGTTAAAAAACGTGATAAAATAAGACCTGGAATTGTAGCTATTAAAACCCATATAAAGAAGTTTCCATAGCCTAAATATTGTTGTATATAACCGCTTAACATTCCTGGCAGCATCATTCCCATTGCCATAAATCCTGTTGCCAATGCATAATGTGCCGTTTTTGATTCTCCTTCGGCAACATGAATTAAATACATCATAAATGCCGTAAAACCAAAACCATAACCAAATTGTTCTAAAATAACGACGATATAAATGTAATAAATTGATGTTGGGTGGAAAAATGCTAAAAGAATAAAACCAATAATTGGTAAGTGCATCGCTAAAAACATTGGAAACATCCATTTAGTAAGGCCATGTCTGGAAATGGCAATTCCGCCCAGAATTCCTCCTAAAGTCAATGCGGCAACTCCAAATGTTCCGTAAATAATTCCAACAGCTTCGGTGTCTAATCCCATTCCTCCAAGTTCTTTAGAATCTAGTAAAAAAGGACTTAACATTTTTAGCAATTGCGATTCTCCTAATCTGAAAACTAAAACAAAGGCAAGAATTAATCCGATTTGTTTTTTCTTGAAGAAACTGATAAATATCGTTCCAAAGTTTTGATGCGATGTTTCTTTATTACTCTCTACAACATTGATTTCATTTTTTGGCGTAAAAATGAAATTGTAAGCGGTAATAAATGTCATTAATAAACCAACGCAAATCATGGTATACGACCAAGCTTTTGTATTGTCGCCAAATTTATGTTCTAAGTATCCAGCAAATAGCACCACTAATCCGTTTCCGGCAAGCATAGAAAGTCTGTAGAAAGTACTTCTGATTCCGATAAAGAAAGACTGTTTGTCTTCTGGTAAAACCAATAAATAAAAGCCGTCAGTAGCAATATCATTAGAGGCAGAAGCAAAAGCGGCAACCCAAAATATGGCTAAAGACATGATAAAAAATCCGTTTGTTGGAATGACAAATCCGACCAGCAAAAAGGAAATAGAGATTATTAACTGCATCAATAAAAACCATTTTCTTTTGGTTCCGATCAATTCAATAAGCGGACTCCAAAGTGGTTTTACTACCCAAGGGAGATATAATAAACTGGTGTAGACTCCAATGTCTTCATTGGAAATTCCTAGGTTTTTGTACATAATTACCGAAACCGAAATTATGATGGCATACGGTAATCCAGATGCGAAATTAAGAAGCGGAATCCAGAACCAAGGTTTATTATCTGTTTTCATTAGGTTGATTTGGTGTATAGTTTTTATAAGGTTTTTTTAGGTCAATAGCAGTTGGAGTACTTTCATTAGCATAATAATCAATAAAAGTTACAGCGCAGGCTTTGTAAAGATTCAGTTTTCCGGCCGCAATCGCAAAATTGATTTTTCCGTCAACTTCTTTTACAGTTACTTTTTCAATGATTTTTGTAGCATCATTAATATCGATTTTAGAAATATGGTCGCCTCCGTAAACCACCATATAGCGAACTTTTGTATTAAGCGGACTTTGGAATGTAAAGTTATATTTAATGCTGTCTTTGATGTACTCCAAAACTTTTGGAGTATCGATAATAACATGTTTTAAATTCGGAACTGCTGCAGGAAGCGCAGGATATTTATATTGATTTTCTTCTAAATGACGAACTACATCGAAGTTTTTACCCATAAACCATTTGGAACTGAAATAAGCACTTCCAGAAACATTTTTAAAGGTTCTAAGAAGATCAATCTGATTTGGAATTTCGGTCATATAATTCCAATTTTTATCGCCGTCGGCTCTAATTTTATAGGTAGCATGCCCGATATAAATAGCAGTATTAGGATTAGCATTTTCAGACCACCATTTTACCAATTTAGAATAAGAAGCTCTGGTATTGTTCATACTCCAATAGAGTTGTGGCAGAATATAGTCGATCCATTTTTGATCCATCCAAAGCATTGGATCTGCATACAAATCGTCGTAATTTGATGTAGATTGTGTTTCAGAACCTCTTGGATCTTGATATTTGTTTCGCCAAACCCCAAACGGACTAATTCCGAATTGAACCCAAGGTTTACTTTCTTTAATAGTTGCTGAAATGGCGTGAACAAAATTGCTCACATTCGCACGGCGCCAATCTGAACGGCTTAAACCTGCGCCATATTTCTGGTAAGAAGCATTGTCGTTAAATACTTTTCCTGGAACAGCGTAAGGATAAAAATAGTCATCAAAATGAATGGCATCGATATCATATTTGTCAACGACTTCTTTTACCACTTTTGTTAAATGCGCCTGAACTTCTGGCAATGCAGGATCATAATAGTATTTTCCGCCGTATTCAATCATCCATTCTGGATGTTTAAAAAGATCATGGCCAGGGCTTAAAAGATTTTTATTTAAATCGAAAGTGGCACGGTATGGATTTAACCAAGCGTGAAATTCAAATCCGCGGTTGTGAGCTTGTTCGATCATCCAAGCCAAAGTATCGTAGTATGGATTTGGAGCCAAACCTTCTTTTCCTGTTAAAAATCGCGACCAAGGCGCAAATTCTGAAGGATAAATGGCGTCGCCGACACTTCTAATCTGAACAATTACGGCGTTATAATTTAGTTTTTTGTAAGCTTCTAAAATTTCAAGATAATCAGCTTTTTCTTTTTCTACGTTGTCTGTCGCTTTTTGTGGCCAGTCAATGTTTACTACAGTTGCAATCCAGACTCCTCTAAATTCATTTTTAGGATACATTGTTTTTTCCTGTGAAATAGATTTCCATCCAAAGAAAAGTAAAAATAGGAGAGAGTATAGTAAGTGCTGATTTTTATGCATTTCAAATGTTTATTTTAACAAAAACCAAAAATAGTTTTTTTCCGCCACGAATTCACGAATTATTTTTTTTTAATGATTGCGTGTTTTCTGCCACGAATTGCTTCGCCTGTTCGCTGTCTCTTGAGTCACGAATTTTTATTTTACGCAAAGTATTTAAAAAATAATTCGTGAATTCGTGGCTATCTTTTTTAATCAGGAAACGAAATCTTTCCCATGGTTACCGATGGAATTCCTTTTTGTGAGCCAAAATTGTAATTGCCACCTGCAACAGTTTCATTAGCCAAAACGGCAAATAAAACCGCTTCTTTTGCATCGCCTGAAATTCCGAGAATGTCGCTTTTTTCAAATTTACAAGATAATAATTCCTGTAACCAGCTCACCAATAACGGATTTCTAGCGCCACCGCCAGACATATAAACTGTAAACTCTTCGATTGGTGTTTTAGTATTTTCTACAACAAACAAAACCGCTTCGGCAATCGTTTCTGCGCTCAGACGTGTTAAAGTTGCCAGCAAATCTGATGCCGAAATATTCTGTAAACCTAATTTTACCAAAGCAGAATTGACAAAGTCATGGTTAAATAATTCCTGACCAATCGTTTTTGGAAAACTTTTCTGGAAGAAAGCATCACATTTTAATTCGCTTAAAAGTTCTTGATTTACAGTGCCTTTTTTAGCGATTTCAGCATCTTTATCAAAGCTTTTTCCAGGGAAAAATTGTTTGGTGAAAATATCGATTAAAGTATTTGCTGTTCCCGTATCGGTTACAAAAACTTCTTCGGCATTTTGTGAAGCTGGCAAATAGGTAAAATTTGCGATTCCGCCCATGTTGAGCATAATTCGGTTTTCGCCTTTTTTGCTGAATAACAAATAATCACCATAAACCGCCAAAGGCGCACCTTCGCCACCTGCAGCAACATGTTTTTGTCTAAAATCTGAAAGTGTAATAATTTCCGTTTTTACCGCAATATGATCGCCGTCGCCAATCTGTAAAGTCGCATTTGGAAATTTTTCCTGCTGATGCAAAAACTTTGGCGCGTGCAGAACCGTTTGTCCGTGCGAAGCAATCAAATCGACTTCGTTTGCGGGAATATTCCATTTTGAAAGACAATCGTTTATCATTCCAGCATGCAAATCTGCAATCCATTCGTTTAGCAAAACCAAATGCTGAAAATCGATTGTTTTCTGTGCAAATACTTTTCTGATTTCGGTTTTAATATCGTCGTTGTAATCAACGGTTTCAAATTGCTGGATTTTGACAATCGTATTTCCGCCTTCGCCCGAAACTTCGCAAAGAGCAATATCGAGTCCGTCAAGCGAAGTTCCAGACATTAAACCTAATATTTTTCTGGTCTCTTTTTGAGCAATTTCGTAGAGAGCTTTTATGTTTTTATTCATTTAAAATGAGGTTTTCTGTTTTATAATAATCACGTAAAAATACTTAGTTAATTATTTCCGCTAATTGATATTTTTGATAATAATTGATTTGAATTTTATCGAGTAAGGATTTCCGTAAAATTACCTTACAATGAAAATTTACTTTTGATCTTAATATAACCAAAAATAAAAAAAAATGTCTAAAATGTTTTTCAACAGGTTACATCTTAATATTAATGATAACCGACCAAAGAAGCCGTTCATAATCGATGGAATAAAAAGTGTAGCCTCTGAAGGATTTAATAATTATTCGTATAAAATAGTTGAAGTAGAGGTCAAAGGTTCTTATATTAAAGGATATCTTGTAAAATACGATCCTTATGGAAGAGGTGAAGTTGTGGATGAATCGACAGGTACTGTAAAAAAAGGAGGGATGGTTAATAATATAGTAGCAAAATCTCTTTTTTTAGTCAATATAGATGAAATGATCATTGCTTTTGAAGAAGTTAAAAATGTTATTTCCAAAACAATGTTTGTAAGAATTTTTACAAATCTTTTTAAGAATAATCACAAAGGTCAGAATTTTGAATTTTTTATTTCTAGCATTAGTGAAAAATACTCTTTTATTGAGAAGGCAAAAAAACTAACAAACATTAAACGCGTATCAATAAGATTAGTACCCTCAAATCCTAATAATGCAGATTTATGGAGAGCTACTGATGAAAGAATGCGAGATAATGGAATAACAAAATATAGAGAAATTCAGGAATCTTCAAGTGATGCAGGGATTTTACTTGATAATGAGACTATTGCGAAAATGGCAATGTCTGAAGATGGATATGGTTTTGCAGAGGCAACGGGTTATGACCAACAAGGGGATCCCATAACAATTAGCACCGCAAAAAAGAGCCAAGAAGTTACTCACACTTTGCCTTATTCTATTGAAAAAAGTGGAATTGATAATATTATAAATTATTTATCTAGTACATTTGATAAAATTAAGAAAAGAACAAATCATCAAGAATGAAAAGGCGTATAAAGTCAATAATATTATGTTGGGATTTTGGGTTAACATTTTTGGTAACTCTATTGACTTTTTTTATCCTTCCAGATTTTATAATTATGAAATTTACGCTGTCATTTTATAATGTAGCAATGACAGTTTTATCAATAATTTTTTCATTGTTTTTTACTGCAATGGCAATTATTATGTCTTCCTCAGATAATGATTTTATTGAATTTCTAGAGGAACGTAATACATTTACAGAGCTATTATGGTCTTTTAAATTTACTCTATTAGTACTCTTTGTTAGTTTAATTTTATCAATTTTGATGTATTGTACTACCTCATATTGGTTGGAAACCTACGAAGAGGCTAATTGTATTTGGTGGCAAAGTAAAATATTTCTTCTTGTGTTAGAATTTTTATTTCTATATGGAATGTTTGCGACATGGATGTGTATTATTGATACTGTTAAATTTTCAAAATTTCGTTCTAAATATTTGGCGGAGAAAAATAAAAAAAATGATTAAAATAGAAATTTAACTAATGAAATAAAATTATTTTTCAATCATGAAATTTAATAGAATAAAAACATATCATCTTGTTTTTTTACTTGGTTTTGTTATATTAATAATTCCTCCCCTTTTGCTTAAACCTGCATTTTTTGACTTTTTTGCTCTTATTGAAAAAGATCAATTAGGAAGTACGTTTGATGGAATTACAGCACCATTTATTAACGCAATTGCGGCAATTTTGGTTTTCATTGCTTTTAAAGAACAGGTTAATGCAAATAATTTACTAAAAGAACAGCAATATTTTCAGCATATTCAAGAACAAATTTATAGACTAGAAGATAATTTTATAGATCTCGATGAAGTAATTAAGGAAATAAAAAAGAACATTAACGGATCTATTAATATTCATACTACGCGAATTGGAGAAGCTAAGCCACTTGTTTATAATATAAATAGTGATGCCCTAAATAAGATTATTTATTCAACTGTTATATTTGAACAAACTATTGATTTGATCAATCAGTTAGATAATAATAAAGAGTTTATGAAGAAGAAAATTAGAACTTTATACGTAATTATGTATGAAGATAATTATATGAAATTGGATGTTATATTAAAAAAAATTATTGGTAAAAATAACTCAGAATTGTATGTTGCTGAAGCTCTACTTGGTATAGAAAAATTGCAAAAAATAAAAAAAATCGATGCTCGTTAAATGAAAGAAGCCCTCTAGGACGGATTTTCAATCCTTGCCCGCATAGATTGGGCTGAATTAAGTTTTAAAAAAACATATACTTTGTGGACACGGATTGCAAATTCGCGCTATCTGTTTCAATAAAATAAAAAACCTCGACTTAAAAAATCGAGGTTTTTCATTTTTAAACTTTTACTCCAACTCCAAATAAGGATTTAAAGTTTCTGCTAATTCATTGAGCCAGTAAAAACTGTCTCTTAATTTGATGATTTCGCTTTGAAATGTTTCATGTTCGCTCAAAACACATAAAGCGAGCGTAAAATTTACTTGCCTTAATGTTTTAGCCATTTCTACAGGATCGATTCTGTCGTTGAAAAAATTCAAAAGCTTGATTTCGGTTTCCTTGGAAAAAGTGTTGTTAATCATATTCCTAAATTTGAGAATAATAATCCTAGGAAGTGGAATTGTTTACTCATTTCACTTCTTTGGATAAGTTTATATTAGTTTATTCTTTGTGTTTAGGACTGTAAAGATATCAAAAAAATATTTTAAAGTAGGAAAAAGATTATTTCTTGTATAGAAAAAACAATACTATTGCTGTAGTATATTTTCTCTAATTGGTAAATATAAAACGATATTTTGAAAAATGATAAATTCGACTAAATTTCCACACAGTATGTCATTTCGACGAAGGAGAAATCTTCGCAAGAAACTCGATAAAGATTGGCTTTTCGTTGCGGAGTTACGTGCGAAGATTTCTCCTTCGTCGAAATGACAAAATTTGAGGGAATTCGTTGTGTCAATTTTTAGGTTTCATAAGCCTTCGACTCCGCTCAGGATGACAATCGTTTTTTATGTTTTTATGAGCCTTTTCGATGGATATAAGATCGCTCAAGATGACAATTTATTTAGAGAGAAAACCTTTGTCACTTTGCAACTTTGAGCCTTTGTACCTTACTTAAGCACAAACTCATTTTCTTTCAACTTCTTCAAAACAGCAGCAATAATTTTAGAACGGCATTCAGAATTTTGAATCGTTGATGCGGTTTTAACCCAATAACGAATATTGAGCTGAATAATACCGCCCGCAATAACATCGGTAATTACGGCCGCGTTTTCATGGTCTTTTTCGGTTACTTCTTCGCTGTTGCCTAAAACTTCTTTTACGAGTTCGATGGCTCGGGTATAATCAGAACCATATTCTAGTCCGACCGTGAAAGTCTGGAGTAGAAAACCTTCGCTGTTGTAGTTAATTAAAGTGTTTTTTATGAGAAGTGCGTTCGGAATATAAATGATTTTAGAATCGCTTTTTACTTCGGTATCACGCAGGTTGAGGTTGATGACTTCGCCTTTTACGCCATTGCTTTCGATAATATCGCCAATAGAAAATGGACGTTTGAAAGCGAGCAGAATTCCGGCAAGGAAATTTTCACCAATATCTTTAAGCGCAAAACCAATAACAAAAGCTGAGATTCCGGCGCCAGCAAGCATGCTTTGTGCAACGCCGTCAAGACCAATGATTTTAAACATGAAGAGAGCTCCAATAATTATCAGAACCGATTTGATTAAACGGGCAATAAAAGTCGCTAGAAGTCGGTCGTGCATTCTGGCTTTGAGTCGGTTTCCTGCGAAAAGGCCAATTCTCGTTGCGATAAACCATGAAACAAGAATTACGACAACGGCCAGAATAAATTTTGGCGTAAGATCGACAATACTGTAATAATAGCTTTCTAAATGTTTAAAGACGTCCTGAACGAAATTTTCCATGATAATAAGGCGTAAAATGTAAATTCTTAAAATTACGATTTCGATATTGGGAGCGTTTATAGAATTCGGCTTTAATTTTATAAAAATGTGAGGCTGAGGTTTAGATAAATTCCCATTTTGTACATTTTAAACTGCTATATCTTTATATTTGTTGTCTCAATTTTTGAGGAATTATTTTAAAGAAAAAGCACCATTTAACATGTTGACCCAATCTCATTTAGAGCAATTAGCCAGCGAACTCGAAGGCACACTTTTATACGATGGTCTTCATAAAACACTTTATTCGACAGATGCATCGGTGTATCGGATTCGTCCAAATGCGGTGGCTTTGCCTAAATCTACAGCAGATATCAGCAGGTTAATTCGTTTTGCGGCAGAACATAATATTTCGGTTACGCCAAGAACTGCAGGAACTTCACTTGCAGGACAAGCAGTTGGTGACGGACTTGTAGTGGATGTTTCGAAGCATTTCACGAAAATATTAGGTTATAATGCCGAGAAAAAAATGGTTACGGTTCAGCCTGGCGTTATTCGCGATGAATTGAATTTATATTTAAAACCTCACGGTGTATTTTTTGCACCAATTACATCAACTTCAAACCGCGCGATGATTGGCGGAATGGTGGGAAATAATTCGTCTGGAACAACTTCGATTCGTTATGGCGTTACGCGCGATAAAATTGCTGAGGTAAAAGCGATTTTGAGCGACGGAACTGAAGTGGCTTTTGGCGAATTGACTTCGGCAGAGTTTGTCGAGAAAACTAAAGGCGATTCTTTAGAAAATAAAATCTATAAAAGTGTTTACGACGAACTTTCGGTTAAGGAAAATCAGGAAGAAATTATAAAAGAGTTTCCAAAGCCAGAAATTCACAGAAGAAATACGGGTTACGCTGTAGATATCCTGCTAAAATCAGAATTGTTTGGCGGAACTGAACCTACAATCAATTTAGGAAAATTACTTTGCGGAAGCGAAGGAACTTTAGCTTTTACAACTGAAGTAACTCTAAAAGTTGACGATTTGCCGCCACCTCACAGCATTATGGTTGTGGCGCATTATCATACAATTCAGGAATCTTTAGAATCGGTTGTTGTGGCGATGAAACATCATTTGTACACTTGCGAAATGATTGACGACACGATTTTGGATTGTACCAAAACCAATCGAGAACATATTAAAAACCGATTCTTTTTGGTTGGTGAACCCAAAGCGATTATGCTTTTTGAAGTCGCTTCGCATACTTTAGAAGATGCCGAAAATCAAGCAAACGCTTTAATTGCCGATTTAGGAAAACACAATTTTGGTTATGCCAGCGTTAAATTATTTGGACCAGATATTGACAAAGCTAACGAACTTAGAAAAGCAGGATTAGGTCTTTTAGGAAGTATTGTAGGCGATGACAAAGCTGCCGATTCTATTGAAGATACAGCAGTAGAATTAAATGATTTGCCTGCTTATATTGCAGAATTTTCTGCGATGATGTTGCGCCACGGACAAGAAGCGATTTATTATGCGCATGCAGGTGCGGGAGAATTGCACCTTCGCCCTGTTTTGAATTTGAAGAAAACATCAGACTTAAAATTATTCAGAACCATTGCGACCGAAGTGGCGCATTTGGTAAAGAAATACAGAGGTTCATTGAGCGGTGAACACGGCGACGGAATTGTGCGCGGAGAGTTTATTCCGTTTATGATTGGTGATAAAAACTACGAATTGCTGAAAAGATTAAAATTGGCATTTGACCCGAATTCGGTTTTAAATATCGGGAAGATTGTCAATGCCTTGAAAATGGACGAAAATCATCGTGTAGTTTCGGGAAGAGTAGAACCAGATATTAAAACATTTCAGGATTTCTCAGATAGTTTAGGAATTTTGCGTGCAGCTGAAAAATGCAACGGTTCTGGCGATTGCCGAAAAATGCCATCAGCTGGAGGAGCAATGTGTCCGAGTTATCGTGCGACACGAAATGAAAAAGAAACGACTCGTGCACGTGCAAACGCTTTACGAGAATATTTAACGTATTCTGAAAAAGAAAACAAATTTGACCAGAAAGAATTATACGAAGTTTTTGAGTTGTGCGTGAGTTGTAAAGCCTGCGCGAGCGAATGTCCGAGTAATGTCGACGTCGCAACTTTAAAAGCAGAATTTTTATACCAATATCAAAAAGCAAACGGATTTTCGACTAGAAATAAGATTTTTGCGAATAACGCCAAATTGAATAAAATGGGAAGTAAATTCCCGTCGATTACGAATTTTATTTCGAATCAGTCACTGGTGAAAAAGACAATGGGAATTGCTCCAGAAAGAAAGGTTCCGCTTTTGGCGAAAAAGACTTTCAGAAAATGGTATCAAAACAACAAACCTGCAACATCAGATTTTCCAAATGGAAGATTGTATTTGTTTGTGGATGAATTCACGAATTACTACGACGTCAATATAGGAATTGATGCTTTCGAATTGTTGACTAAATTGGGTTATCAGGTTTTAGTTGTAGATCATGAAGAAAGTGGTAGAACGTATCTTTCAAAAGGATTTTTGGAAGAAGCGAAGAAAATTGCGAATTACAACGTAAATGTTTTTAAAGATTTGGTTTTAGCCAATGCGCCTTTAATCGGAATTGAACCTTCTGCTATCTTAACTTTCAGAGACGAATATCTTCGTTTAGCAGATGACAAAGAAGCGGCAGAAAAATTATCTAGAAATGCATTTACAATCGAAGAATTCTTCAAAAAAGAAATCATCGACGGAAAAATAACATCTGATTCATTCTCAGAAGAAACCAAAGAAATCAAGATTCACGGACATTGTCATCAAAAGTCATTAAGTTCTGTTGAAGCGACTTTCGCCATGCTGAATCTTCCTAAAAATAATACAGTTACAATTTACAATTCGGGCTGTTGCGGAATGGCAGGTTCGTTTGGTTATGAAAAAGAACATTATCAAGTGAGTATGCAAATGGGAGAGGATACGCTTTTCCCGAAGATACGTAACACGGCTGAAAACGTAAAAATCGCTGCTGCAGGAACAAGCTGTCGTCATCAAATTTATGACGGAACAAAACGTGAGGCGCAACATCCAGTTAGTATTTTGAGAAATTGCTTGAAGTAAGATTTTCTAACCGCAAAGAGCGCAAAGATTTTTTGGTTTCCCGCAGATTTGGCAGATTGAGCAGATTTATTTTACGCTCCCGATAGCTATCGGGATTGTTGATTTGAGCTGATTTTGTAGATTTAATTTGAAAAAAATCTGCATTATCTGCTAAATCTGCGAGAGAAAATTTATAGACAAATATTTGAAAAAATAATTCGTGAATTCGTGGCAGAAAAAAAACACCTGTAAAAACAAAATCGTTTTATATATTTGAAATCAGGATAATTTTTGCATTATTTGCAAAATAAAACAAAAAGAATTGAATTAAATTAATTTATAACAGTAAAACATTATATGGCATTTTCAAGTTTATTCCGAAAGAAAACAGTACAGGATATTCTGAAGCAGGTTGCACAGAACGAAACAGACGGTCATAATGCCTTAGGGAAACATTTGACAACTAGGGATTTAACAGCTTTTGGAATAGCGGCGATTGTTGGAGCGGGAATTTTTAGTACCATCGGAAAAGCGAGTGCAGATGGTGGACCAGCTGTAATTTTCTTATTCTTATTTACGGCTTTGGCGTGTAGTTTTGCTGCGTTTGCTTACGCAGAATTTGCTTCAATGGTTCCGGTTTCTGGAAGTGCTTACACCTATTCGTATGTTGCTTTTGGAGAGTTAATCGCCTGGATTATAGGTTGGGCTTTAATCATGGAATATGCCGTTGGAAATATAACCGTCGCCATATCGTGGAGTGATTATTTTACGGGACTTCTCCAGAGCGGCGGGATTCATTTGCCACAATGGATTCAGATGGATTATTTAACTGCTTCAAACGGATTTAAAGATGCTGAAGCTTTAATGCGAGGCGGAAAATCATTCGAAAATTTAAGTGTTGCTTTGCAACAGGCTCATACAGCATGGGCGACAGCACCAACAATAGGATCTTTTCATTTTGTTACTGATATACCAGCTTTATTCATCATTATTTTGATTACGGCTTTGGTGTACAGAGGAATGAAAGAATCTCGTAACGCAAGCAACTTAATGGTTGTCGTAAAACTTTGCGTTGTGCTTTTAGTAATTGCAGTTGGAATATTTTATGTCGATACAGCAAACTGGAGTCCGTTTGCACCAAATGGTGTTAGCGGAGTTTTAAAAGGAGTTTCTGCCGTTTTCTTTGCTTACATTGGTTTTGATGCGATCTCGACAACTGCCGAAGAATGTAAAAATCCGCAAAGAGATTTACCACGCGGTATGATGTGGGCGATTATTATTTGTACGCTTTTATATATTGCCATAGCATTAGTTTTAACCGGAATGGTACAATATCATGAATTGAATGTGGGTGATCCTCTTGCATTTGTTTTCGATAAATTAAACTTAAAATGGATGTCGGGAATTATTGCTGTTAGTGCAGTAGTAGCAATGGCGAGTGTTTTATTGGTTTTTCAAATGGGACAGCCACGTATTTGGATGAGTATGAGCCGTGATGGTTTATTGCCAAAGAAATTCTCAACTGTTCACCCGAAATTCAAAACACCTTCATTTGCAACTATCGTTACAGGATTTGTTGTGGCGATTCCAGCATTATTCTTAAACCTTACAATGGTAACCGATTTATGCAGTATCGGGACTTTATTTGCCTTTGTATTGGTTTGTGCAGGTGTTTTAGTATTGCAGAACAAACCTGAAATTCCAAGAGGAAAATTCAAAACGCCTTATATCAATTCAAAATTTATTTTGCCGGTTTTAATGATTGCTGGATTGTATTATGCTTTTGCATTCAACAATAAGGCGACAATGGCGTTTATCAATAATGATCCACAGATTTACGATGCCACTTCGATTGTTACTTCATTAGATAAATCAGAATCTGAGCAAGTTTTTAAATATTTGGAAAGTATTGAGGTAAACAATAAAACTGCAGAAACTTCAGATTTAGAACATTTATTAGGACAATATCAAGATGACGAAGTAAAATATGCTGAGGTTGTAAAAGGCCTTCCAATTGCTGATTCTGCAAAATATGAATCAGGTTTCAGTTTATTCAAACACAAAATTCCAATGTGGATATTCTTATTCGTTTTGGTTGGATTGGCAGTTTGGGCTTTCAGAAAAAATCTTTCTTTAATTCCGCTTTTAGGATTAATCTGTTGTCTTTATATGATGGCTGAATTAAGCGTATGGAACTGGATTTATTTTACAGTTTGGTTAATAATCGGACTTCTAATTTATTTTGGCTACAGCCGAAAAAACAGTAAACTGAATACGGAAAATATAGGATAAAAGTAAAATTATATATCATAAAAAGCCGTTCTGAGTAGTTCAGAACGGCTTTTTGCATTCTTGATATTTTATAGAAATATTCTTATGTTTTAAAAACGCTTTTCCTTAAGTTTGTTTTCTGTAAAATTTTAAATTTAATTAGTAATACATGGGTTTTATTGATAAAATATTGGGCAAAAAAGAAGCTCCAATACAATCTTATAATGATTTCTGGAATTGGTTTTCAGCAAATGAAAAAGCATTTTTCAAAACCGTTCAAAGCGGAGAAAATATACACAAAGATTTTTTTGATAAACTAGCTCCAAAACTGGATGAAACGCATGAAGGAATTTACTTTCTTACCGGAATGTTCGATGATCAGACAGCCGAATTAGTTTTAACGCCAGACGGAGCAATTAGAAATATTTATGCAATTGAAGAATTAGTTGCTGACGCTCCTAAAATTAACGGCTGGAAATTTACAGCTCTAAAACCAGCTTCGGATATCAATAATATAGGAATTACGTATCAGGATTTTGAATTCAGTAAAGAAAGCCTAAAATTTTATCCTCGCATTCATGAAGGATATCCAGACGAGATAGATTTGGTAATTGTTTATGATCACTTTGTTGAAGAGAAAAAATCCAATATATCTAACGGAGTCTATATTTTTCTGGATAATTATTTAGGTGAACTTCATTCAGTTACTTTAATTGATAATCTTGTAGTTACGGGACCAGATCAAACTTCGGAAGAGTTGATACCAATCGAAAAATTAAAGGACTATTTAATCTGGAGAGAAAAAGAATTTGTTGAGAAATACGAAGGAACTCGACATAATACAGAGAATGATAGTTATGCCAATTTTGAAGGTAAAAAGCAAGATGGTTCAATCGTTTTGGCTCTAATCAATACCACAATTATTGAGTGGGATAAAAAAGCATCTCATCCTTGGGTTTTTATAGTAGGAATTCCTTTTGATGACTGTGATAACGGTGGGTTGCCAGATGAAAAAACATACAAGCTATTAGAGGAAATTGAAGAAGAAATTATCCACAGTCTTCCAGATTCTGAAGGTTATTTAAATGTAGGAAGAGAAACCGCAAACAATAAAAGAGAAATCTTTTTTACTTGCAAAGACTTTAGAAAACCAGCCAAAATAGCTGACGAGCTAATTAAAAAATACAGCGGTGTTTTTGAAATAAGTTACGAAATCTACAAAGATAAATACTGGCAGTCATTTAGACATTTTGAGCCAAGATAAATTACAAAAAGCCGTTCTGGATTATTCAGAACGGCTTTTTATCTCCAAAAAAATCCGCTTTGAGAAAGATCTCTAGCGGATTCAAAACAATCTAAAAAAAATGTGCAAATTTATTTATAGAGTAATGTTTCCTGTTTTAATACGCCAAGCTCAACCATACAAGCTTTCATCATTTCGTAAGTGCGCTGAATATCGTTGTCTAGTCCGATAGAGAAACGAATCAAACCATCTGTTAATCCCATTTCTTTCTGTTCTTCTAAAGGAATTTCACTCGAAGTTGAAGTTCCCGGCGCGCTAAATAATGTTTTATAAAACCCTAAACTTACTGCTAGATATCCTAAGTTTCGTTCTTGCATTAATTCCATTAATTCATTAGCTTTTTCTAAAGAGCCTACGTCAATTGTCAACATTCCGCCAAAACCATATTCAGGATTAATCATTGTTTTGTACAATTCGTGGCTTGGATGACTTTTCAAACCCGGATAAACCGTTTTTAAACCGTCTTTTTCAAACTGATCCGCCAAATAATGCGCATTATGGCTGTGCTGTTTAATTCTGATATGAAGTGTTCGAAGGTTTTTCATCACACTCGCAGAGCGCAAACTATCCATCGTTGGTCCTAAAAGCATACTCGCACCCGAATTGACGTTTTTCAGCGAATTAATAAATTCTTTAGAAGCGCAAGTCACACCGCCAACCGTATCGCTGCTTCCGTTAATGTATTTTGTCAAACTATGAATCACGATATCGGCACCTAATTTTGCAGGAGAAACCGATAATGGCGAAAACGTATTGTCAACAACCAATTTCAAATTATGTCTTTTAGCAATTTTAGCCAAGCCACGAATATCAGCTACTTCCAAAAGCGGATTGCTAACCGTTTCGCAATACAAAACTTTAGTTTTAGGAGTAATTGCCGCTTCAACAACATCCAATTTTGTGATGTCAACAAAGCTTGTTTCAATGCCGAATCTTGGTGTAAAGTTTTTCAAGAAAGCATAAGTTCCTCCATAAATCGTTCGGCTCGAAACGATATGATCACCTGCACCGCATAATTGCAAAAGAGTAGGCGTAATAGCGCCCATTCCCGAAGCCGAAACATTTGCCGTTTCCGTTCCTTCCATCGCTGCCAAAGCCTGATCTAAATATAAGTTACTTGGAGAAGAATGACGAGAATATAAATAACAGCCTTCTACGTTGCCTTCAAAAGTATCAAACATAGTTTTAGCCGAAAGAAAAGTATAAGTCGAAGAATCAGAAATCGACGGATTTACACCGCCAAACTCGCCAAAATATTGCAAATCCTGAATTTTATCTGCTGGGTTGAAGTTTTTCATTTTTATGTCATTGCGAGGAACGAAGCAATCTCATCCTCATAGTTAGTATTAATTTTTTGGAGCTATTTCCTGCTATCCGTTCCAATCTTTTGTGCCGAACCCCGGCACAAAAAGGATTTCCACTTCTATCAGGGCTAGGACACTCATTTTCAAAATAAATTCTAGTCAAAATAATGTCTAATAAGAAAATTAATCAATTATAAAATGAAAAATTAGATTTTAAAACTATAAATATGTTTTTGTAATGATTTTTAATCTAAATTTGATTCTGAAATTGCAATTCAATAGATTTTATTTCTTTTTAATAGTCATCAACCATCAACCAAAAACCATCAACTAAAAATGACTTTAGATGCTACAGATAAAAAACTTCTGGTTTTACTTCAAACCGATAGTAAAAAGACGAATAAAGAATTGTCTTTAAAACTTAATTTATCGGTGACAGCTGTTTACGAGCGAATAAAAAAGCTCGAAAGAGAAGGCATTATAAAAAACTACGCAGCCTTAGTCGATAAATCTAAAATCGAAAAAGGATTTGTAGTTTTCTGCCATTTAAAACTGATTCAACACACCAAAGAATTTCTAACCAAATTTGAAAGTGAAGTCATAAAACTAAATGAAGTTCTAGAATGCCATCACGTAAGTGGCGATTACGATTATATTTTAAAAGTTCTGGTAAAAGATATGGAAGCTTATAGAGAATTTTTAGTAACCAAACTTACTTCGTTGCAACATATTGGAAGTACCCAAAGTATGTTTATGATTAGTGAAGTGAAGAATTCGACGGTGATTTCTTTCTGAGGTGCAGAGGTTCAGAGTAACAAAGGGGCAAAGGTTTTTATTCTCAGTTTATGTCATTTCGACGAAGGAGAAATCCTCGCAAGTAAATCCGTAAAGAGAGGCTCTAATCTTTGTCGAGCTTCTCGCGGAGATTTCTCCTTCGTCGAAATGACAAATAGTGAGTGGTAATCTTTGTCTTAAAAAAAACTTTGCGACTCTGCGACTCTGCGTCTTTGCGAGATTAAAAACAAAACTTAGCGGACCTTATACAATCTTACCAGCTTCAAGATTGAAACAGGCTAATATTTCACACAAAAAACATTGAAAATTAAACCTCAAACAGAACTTTATTGCTTAATTTTGTAACCGCTAAAATAAAAACAAAATACTATGAGTTCATTTGACGTAGTCATTATAGGTTCAGGTCCTGGAGGATATGTATCAGCAATTCGTTGCGCACAATTAGGTTTCAAAACTGCAATTGTAGAAAAATATAATTCATTAGGTGGAACTTGCCTTAACGTAGGTTGTATTCCTTCAAAAGCATTATTATCTTCTTCTCACCATTATTCAGAAATCGCTCATTTTGCAGATCACGGAATCGAAGTTTCTGGTGATGTAAAAATCAATTTAGAGAAAATGATCGCGCGCAAGCAAGCAGTTGTAGATCAAACTGTGGGTGGAATTAACTACCTAATGGATAAAAATAAAATTACTGTTTTCAATGGTTTAGGTTCTTTCGTAGATGCAACTCACATTGCGATTGCAAAAGCTGACGGAACGTCTGAAACTATCGAAGCAAAATATACTGTAATTGCTACAGGATCAAAACCATCTTCTTTACCATTCATCAAAATTGATAAAGAAAGAATTATTACTTCTACTGAAGCTTTAGCTTTAAAAGAAGTTCCAAAACATTTAGTTATCATCGGTGGTGGAGTTATCGGAATCGAGCTTGGACAAGTTTACCTTCGTTTAGGAGCTCAGGTTTCTGTAGTGGAATTCATGGACAGAATCATTCCAGGAATGGACGGAGCGCTTTCTAAAGAATTGACTAAAGTATTGAAAAAACAAGGAATGAAATTCTACGTTTCTCACAAAGTAAAATCAGTTGAAAGAAACGGTGACGCTGTTGTAGTTCAGGCTGAAAATGCAAAAGGAGAAACTATTACTCTTGAAGGAGATTATTCATTAGTTTCTGTTGGTCGTCGTCCTTACACAGACGGATTAAACGCTGACAAAGCTGGAGTGAAAATTTCAGACAGAGGACAAGTTGAAGTAAATGATCATTTACAAACTAATGTTCCAAATATCTATGCAATTGGTGACGTTGTTCGTGGAGCAATGTTAGCGCACAAAGCAGAGGAAGAAGGGGTTATGGTTGCTGAAATTTTAGCAGGTCAAAAACCACATATCGATTACAACTTAATTCCTGGTGTAGTTTACACTTGGCCAGAGGTTGCTGCTGTTGGACAAACAGAAGAGCAATTGAAAGCTGCAGGAGTGAAATACAAATCTGGAAGTTTCCCATTTAAAGCTTTAGGACGTGCAAGAGCAAGTGCTGACTTAGATGGATTTGTAAAAATCTTAGCTGATGAGAAAACAGATGAGGTTTTAGGAGTTCACATGATTGGTGCTCGTACAGCAGATTTAATTGCTGAAGCGGTTACTGCAATGGAATTCAAAGCTTCTGCCGAAGATATTTCAAGAATGAGCCACGCGCACCCAACTTTCGCGGAAGCGGTAAAAGAAGCAGCATTGGCAGCTACTGAAAATAGAGCTCTACACGTATAATTTTTACGTTATATGATATTTGTAAACCGTCTCGTTAAAAAATGAGACGGTTTTTTTATGCTTCACATAATATAATAATCAAAAATAATTTTGTAAATTAGATGGATGTTTCAGTAGCTATCTTTATGAAAATTAAAAAGATAGTGTTATGAAAACTAAATATATCGTTCCAGTTTTAATTGGAGCAGGAATCGGAATCGCTCTGTACTCATGCGGAGGCGGAATTCCAAAAAATGCAAAAGCTGTAACAAACTTTGACAGCGCAAAATACCTCGGAAAATGGTATGAAATTGCCAGATTAGATTATAAATGGGAAAGAGATCTGAACAATGTAACTGCCGAGTATTCTTTAAATGAAGATAAAACAATAAAAGTCGATAATAAGGGCTATAATGTCAAAAAAGACAAATGGGAACAAAGTGTCGGGAAAGCTAGATTTGTCAAAAAAGACAACATTGGTATGCTGAAAGTCTCATTTTTTGGTCCTTTTTATTCTGGTTACAATGTCGTAGCGATCGATTCTGATTATAAATACGCACTTGTAGCCGGAGAAAGCTTAAAATATATGTGGATACTTTCTAGGGAAAAAACAATTCCGGAAAGTGTAAAAGCAGATTTTCTTATCAAAGCTCAGGAAATTGGGTATAATGTAACCGATTTGGTTTGGGTAAAACACGATAAGGTAAATTAAAAAATAAAGTCCGTCAGATAATAACACTGACGGACTTTTTTATTTCGATTTGAAAAATGCTTATGCGGTAAAAACACTTTTATAATTATCCCAGTATCTGTAAATCAAGAATAGGTTTCCTAGAAAAAGAAGAGCTGCAATTGGCAGACCGTCTGGAGTAAGGAAATAATTGATAAACAAAATATTTACCGTAATCGGTAAGATCAAGATGTTTGCTAAAGTTACATAACGCCCAGATACAAATGCAATACCACACAATAACTCGATAGATTTTGCCAGAGGCATTAAATACGTCGAGGCCATTAAACCTACATTAAATGCTTTAAAATTCCCTGTAGTTTCAGGTTCAGGCATTAGGTGGAAAAAATAACTGATAGAGGCAAACAGTAGCAAAAGGCCAATTAAAACGCGGACAATAATTGTGGCAATTTTCATAATACTTAGGATTTTTTAAGGTTAAAAAAATTAATTAAGTTATTGGAAGAAATGCAATCTAAAAGCTCAAAAGAGAATCATAAATTAATTTTTTTTAAGGCTCTTTTTTAAGGATTCTACAATCAAATCAATACCGTTTTTGGATTAATCTAATTGTATATCAAATATAACGAATTTTTTCTTATAAAAAGAATGTCTTTTTAACAGTTTTGTAATGTAATTCAAAACATTTGATTATTTTTCTGTTTTCTTCTAATGAAATAATTTTGTCGTAATTTTGACCTTTAAAATTACCATTTTTGAGAGTTTCCATCCGTAAAAATATTGCCAATCCGAAACTGTTTAAAGAACAGCTTTTAAGTTGGGCGCAACAATTTCGTGAAGTCGTTTTTTTAGACAGTAATTCTTATCCGCAACAATATTCTAGTTTTGACTGCATTTTAGCAGTTGATGCTTTTACTTCTTTAAAAACAGATTATTATAATGCTTTTGAAGATTTAAAACAGTATCAGCAAAATACAAAAGACTGGCTTTTTGGATATCTTTCTTATGATTTAAAGAATGATATCGAAAACCTTCAGTCTAATAATTTTGATGGTTTGAATTTTCCCGATTTGTTTTTCTTTCAGCCTAAAAAAGTTTTTATACTAAAAGGAAATGAACTCGAAATTCAATATTTAATGCTTTGCGATGATGAACTTGATGAGGATTTTGAAGAAATTTTAAAAATTGAGACCGAAACATTTGTCACACTGAGCGGAGTCGAAGTGAAGCAACGCATTTCGAAAGAATTGTATGTTGAAAAAGTGAATCAAATGCTTCATCATATTCATATTGGTGATATGTATGAAGCCAATTTCTGTATGGAGTTTTATGCTGAAAATGCAGTTATAAATCCGTTAGAAAAATTTCAGAAACTGAATGAGATTTCACAAGCGCCATTTTCTGTCTTCTTTAAAAATTACAAACAATATCTGCTTTCTGCTTCACCAGAACGTTATCTGAAAAAAGTAGGGGATAAGATTGTTTCGCAGCCAATCAAAGGAACTTCTAAGCGTTTTACAGATCCAATTGAAGATGAAAAATCAAAAAACATCTTAGCCTCTGATGCCAAAGAACGCGCTGAAAACATCATGATAACCGATTTAGTCCGAAATGATTTGTCGCACACAGCGCAAAAAGGTTCGGTTGAGGTTGAAGAGCTTTGCGGAATTTATTCGTTTTTGCAAGTGCATCAGATGATTTCTACGATTACTTCAAAATTAGAACCTAAATATTCAGTGGTAGATGTCTTGAAAACAACATTTCCGATGGGAAGTATGACTGGCGCGCCAAAGATTTCGGTAATGGAAATCGTCGAAAAAATAGAAGAAACCAAAAGAGGACTATATAGTGGTACGGTTGGGTATTTTACTCCAGAAGGTGATTTTGATTTTAATGTCGTAATTAGAAGTATTTTATATAATCAGGAAAATAAATATGTTTCTTTTTCGGTTGGAAGTGCCATAACATCGCTTTCAATTCCAGAAAAAGAATATGAAGAATGTTTGCTGAAGGCAAAGGCAATGCATGAAGTTTTGCGATAAAAAAATT
The DNA here is from genome assembly GCF_003254545.1 of Flavobacterium tistrianum. Classification (GTDB taxonomy): domain Bacteria; phylum Bacteroidota; class Bacteroidia; order Flavobacteriales; family Flavobacteriaceae; genus Flavobacterium; species Flavobacterium tistrianum. The sequence continues at coordinate 198,737 of NZ_QJRH01000066.1, read as the reverse complement.
GCCACGAATTGCGCGAATTATTTTTTCTTCAATTCAAGGTAAAAAAATATTGCCACAGATTAAAGGATTAAAATGGTTAAAAAAATCTGTGTAAATCCTTTTAATCTGTGGCAGAAAAATAATTCGTGCTAATTAGTGTAATTCGTGGCAGAAAAAAATAACGCTTAACATTTCGTTTAAAAATAGATCAAATTTAATTTTTTACTTTTATCAGATGTTTTCAAAATTTCAAAATCATATCGTTTCAAGATTTCCGTTTTTAGCCGAAAAAAAACTTTTTCTGGCTGTAAGTGGAGGTTTAGACAGTATGGTTTTGTTGCATTTGTTGCATCAACTGCCTTATGAAATTGCTGTTTTGCATTGCAATTTCCAGCTTCGCGGACTAGAAAGTTTTGGAGATCAGGAATTTATACAGGATTATTGCAATCAAAATAATATTCCGATTTTTACCACTCATTTTGATACAGAAGCTTTCGCTAAAGATTATAAGCTATCGACGCAAGTCGCTGCAAGAGAACTTCGCTACAGTTGGTTTTACGAATTATTAGAAGAAAAAAACTTTGATTATATTCTGACAGCTCATCATGCCGATGATAATCTGGAAACTTTCATCATCAATTTAACCCGTGGAACTGGATTGGAAGGTTTGACTGGAATTCCAGAACAAAATGATAGAATTATTCGTCCGTTACTTCCTTTTTCTAGAGAAGAAATCTTGAAATATTCTGAGGAAAATAAGATAGAATGGAGAGAAGATAGCAGTAATGCTTCTACGAAATATCTGCGAAACAAGATTCGCCATAATTTGGTTCCAGTTTTAAAAGAAATCAATCCTAATTTTTTAGACGCATTTCAGAAAACGCAATCTTTTCTTCAAGAGTCAAAAGAAATGGTTGAAGATGCGTCGATTATGGTTTATCAGCAAGTGGCAAAAGAAGCTGGCGATGATATTCATTTCGATTTAAATCATCTAAAAAAACTTCCAAATTATAAATCGTATTTGTATCAGTGGCTGAAAGAATTTGGTTTTTCGTCATGGAATGATATTTATGATTTGGTTGAAGGGCAATCTGGCAAACAAGTTCTTTCCGAGGAATTTAGGTTACTAAAAAACAGAGAAACACTTATTTTAAGTCCGTTTTCTGAAACATCAGAAAAAGACGAATATGAAATTAGTGAAAACGATACAGAAGTTAATTTTCCCTTAAAAATGAGTCTTTGTAACGTAGATCACACAACATTCGGCTCAAATAAAGTTATATTTGTCGATTCTGATAAAATCCGTTATCCCTTGATTTTGCGTAAATGGAAAGAAGGAGATGTTTTTCAGCCGTTTGGAATGCATGGAAAGTCTAAAAAAGTAAGTAAACTTTTTAAAGATGAAAAACTATCATTGATCGAAAAAGAAAAAACTTGGATTTTATGCTCAGAAGATCAAATAGTCTGGGTCGTCGGAATGAGACAAGACGAACGTTTTAAAATAGAAAAAGCCACAAATAAAATATTAAAAATAGAATTACTATAATGAACTTTACACAAGCCCATCAGTCGATAACTTCGAAAAGTATTTGGAATAAAATAACCGTTTTTTTACTCTTTTTCTTTTTTGCATTAGCTAGTAACGCTCAAATATTAGAGCCAGTAAAATGGACTTCTAGAATGGAGAAAAAAGCAGATAAGACTATTCTAATTTTTGATGGAACAATCGAGAAAGACTGGCATATGTATTCTCAGTTTACGCCAGACGGCGGTCCGCTTGCATTAGAAATTTCGTTTAAAAATCAAAAAGGAAATTACGAGTTGGTTGGAAAAGCAAAAGAAGGTAAAACCAGAACAGCTTTTAACGATGTTTTTGGCGTAGATGAAACTTTCTTTGAAGGCAAAGCACATATCGAACAAGAAATAAAAATCATAAACCCAAATTTAAAAACGGTAGATGTAGAGTTTGATTTTCAGGTTTGTAAAGAAGTTTGCATCAATTCAAATAAAAAATTCTCTATTGCAGTTCCTTCAACTTTTAAAATGGATGAAGTTCCAGTTGTAGCTGAGGCAAAATTGGACGAAACAAAAGTTGCTGGTTTGGCGGTTGATACTGTTAAAAAGGAAGAAGCTGTGCAACCAAAAGTAGAGAAAACAGCCAAAACTGGTAAAGAAGAAATTCCTGCGCCAGCGACTTCGAGAAGTTTGTGGTCGATCTTTTTTCTTGCATTTTTAGGTGGTTTTGCAGCTTTATTTACGCCATGTGTTTTCCCAATGATTCCAATGACAGTGAGTTTTTTTACAAAACAAAGCAAAAGCAGAGCAAAAGGAATTAGAAATGCTATTTTTTACGGATTATCAATCATTGCTATTTATGTGGTTTTAGGATTGATTGTAACAAAAATATTTGGTGCGGATGCATTAAATGCGTTATCGACAGATGTTTGGTTCAATCTTATTTTCTTCGTGATTTTAATCATTTTTGCGGTTTCATTTTTAGGAGCATTCGAAATTATGCTTCCAAATTCATGGGCAAACAAAGCTGATCAGCAAGCAGATAAAGGTGGTTTGGTTGGGATATTATTTATGGCTTTGGCTTTAGCAATCGTGTCGTTTTCGTGCACAGGGCCAATTGTAGGGACATTGTTGGTTGAAGCAGCTTCAAATGGAGGGATCGCGCCAATCGTTGGAATGTTAGGATTCTCTTCAGCATTAGCTTTGCCATTTATGCTATTTGCATTGTTTCCGGGGTGGTTGAATTCGTTACCAAAATCTGGTGGATGGCTAAACACTGTAAAAGTTGTTTTAGGATTTTTAGAATTAGCATTAGCATTCAAATTCTTGTCAAGCGCCGATTTGGTTTTACAATTGCATTTCTTGGAAAGAGAAGTTTTCTTAGCGATTTGGATTGCTATTTTTGGAACTCTTGCATTCTATTTATTCGGAAAAATTACATTGCCACACGATAGCCCAACTCATCATATTTCAGTAGGAAGATTATCATTAGGATTACTTGTTTTAAGTTTTACAATTTATATGATTCCGGGACTTTGGGGAGCGCCTTTAAAATTAATCAGTGCATTCCCGCCGCCGCCGCAATATAGTGAAAGTCCGTTTGGGGTTGGAGGTTCAGGAAACGGAGCGGTTTCGGCAGGATCTATTAAAGGTATGCCAGAAGGAGCTGAATTAGGCCCACATGGAATTATGGTTTTCCATGATTACGAAGATGGTTTAGCTTATGCTAAAGAAATCAATAAGCCAATTATGCTTGATTTTACAGGTTATGCTTGTGTGAATTGCAGAAAAATGGAAAACAATGTTTGGTCAGATCCTTCAGTTTTACCAATTCTTAAGAACGATGTGGTTTTGATTTCGCTTTATGTTGATGATAAGCGTGAATTGCCAAAAGAAGAGCAATTTACAACAGAATCTGGAGACAAAATCATTACAGTTGGAGATAAATGGACCGATTTTATGATTTCTAAATATAAAACAAACACACAGCCTTTGTATGTAATTACGGATTTAGAAGGGAATAATTTGAACAGCACAAAACCAACTATCAGTTACGTGAGTACAGAAGAATATTTGCAATGGCTGGACGAAGGAATTTCGAATTTTAAGTAATTAAGAGAAAAGAGAATAGAAGCAAGATAATAGAAGCAAGATAATAGAAGTGGGATGATGATTCAGAAATCTAAAATCTGCGATCTAAAATCTAAAATATAAAAGGGATTTAATTCAAAAGCAAAAAGCACTCTAAGTCAAATTTAGAGTGCTTTTTTATTTATCAAGCGAAAGTGAAAATTAATTTATTATAAGAATTCTCCGTGTTGAGAGATGTCTAATCCTAGTTCTTCTTTTTCTTCTGTAACTCTTAGAGGAGTGATTTTGTTTACAATAAAAAACAATACATAAGAAGCAACAAAAGCAAAGATTGAAACTACAACAAGAGCGGTTAATTGGTTGATGAATAAAGTTGGAGTTCCGAAGATTAAACCTTGATTATCTCCAACAGCAGGGTTGATTGCTTTTGAAGCGAAAACTCCAGTTAAAAGCATACCTACCATACCGCCAACACCGTGACAAGCAAATACGTCTAGAGCATCGTCGATTTTTCCTTTAGGGAATTTGCTTACTACAATGTTACTTACAATTGCAGAAAATAAACCGATGAAGATTGCATGAGGAATGCTTACAAATCCGGCAGCAGGTGTAATAGCAACCAGACCTACAACAGCTCCAATACAAGCTCCAAGAGCAGATAATTTGTGTCCTAATATTTTATCAAGGAAAACCCAAGCCATTGCAGCAGCGGCAGCAGCAACAGTAGTTGTTCCTAGAGCTTGAGCAGCAAGACCATTAGCACCTAAAGCAGATCCAGCGTTGAAACCAAACCATCCGAACCAAAGTAAACCTGTTCCTAATAATACATAAGTAATTCTAGCAGGATTAACTTTTTGAACTTTTCTTTTTCCTAAGAAAATTGCTCCAGCCAATGCAGCCCATCCAGCGCTCATGTGAACTACAGTTCCTCCAGCGAAGTCAAGAACTCCCATTTTGAAGAAAACTCCATCAGGATGCCATGTCATGTGAGCTAATGGAGCATATATCAATAATATGAATAAAACCATGAATAACAAATAAGCCCAGAAACGAATACGTTCTGCAAAAGCACCTGTAATTAATGCAGGAGTAATGATAGCGAATTTTGCCTGAAATAATGCGAATAATATAAATGGAATTGTTGGTGCAAGGCTCCAAGCTGTATTAGTTCCAACTCCTGCAAAGAACAAATTCTCAGACGGGTTTCCTATAATTCCTCCAATTGTTGGTCCAAAAGCCAATCCAAAAGCGACAACAGTCCAAAGTATAGTAACAATTACCATAGCCATAAAACTTTGAAGCATAGTACTAATTACGTTTTTCTTACCTACCATACCTCCGTAGAAGAATCCTAATCCAGGTGTCATTAACAATACAAAAGCAGTAGCAACGATCATCCAGGCAGTATCTCCTGTATCAAACTTTACCGCTTCTGCAGGAATTGGGTTGTCTGCAATGATAAAGTTTGAAATAAAGCTTAGGACCAAAATCGTGATAAGAATCACACTTAAAATAATTTTTCGCATAGTTATTTAGTTTTAAATTTTTTATAAAAGTATAAAATGATTTAATACCCCCTAGAAAAATAGGGTTTGATGTTTAATTTTTGTTAAATTTAAAATTTAGCCCCTATGATTTTGCGTGAATTTCTTAAAACAAACTTAAAATTTACAATTTGGCAACATTTTTTTCTCAGTTACAACCCTTTTTGATAATTTTTGGGGTAATTGATTGCTATTTTTTGTAGGATAATAGATATTTGTTGTTTAAAAAACGTCTGAAGTTGATTGTGAAGGATATTTTTGAATCATTTTAACACTTTTTATGATTATATTATAAACATGGGGAATAGAAAAATTAAATGGGGAATAGTAGGATTGGGAAATATTGCCACTCAGTTTGCGTCAGATTTATTATTGATTGAAAATGCTGAATTGACGGCAGTTGCATCTAGAGATTTTACTAAAGCTGAGGAATTTGGAGGAAAATTTAATGCTTTAAGAATGTACAATTCTTATGATTTGCTTTTTGAAGATTCAGAAGTTGAGATTGTTTACATTGCAACTCCTCATAATTCGCATGCTGAATTATCTATAAAAGCATTGGAAAAAGGTAAACATGTTCTTTGCGAAAAACCAATGGCTTTGTCTTATCAAGATGCACAGAGAATGATAGGAGCGTCTAAAAAAAATAATGTATTTTTTATGGAAGCTGTTTGGACAAGATTTATTCCGTCAATTCAAAATCTTCTTCAGAAAATTGGCAACGGAATAATAGGAGAGGTAAATTATATAAAAGCCGATTTTGCCTTTCACGGAAGTGAAACCGAAAACAAAAGACTGTTTGATAAAGAATTAGGCGGAGGAGCTTTATTTGATATTGGTGTTTATCCTTTATTCCTGTCTTACATACTATTAGGAAAACCAAAAGAGATTTTAGCAAAAGCAATCAAACATAAAAACGATGTCGATTTGCAAACTTCAATGGTTTTGCAATACGAAACTGCTCAATCGGCTTTGCATGCTTCTATAGTCTCTGAATCTGATATGAAAGCGATTATTTCAGGAACTAAAGGACGAATAGAATTAAATGCTCCGTGGTATGTTGCTGATGGTTATTCTTTATTTATTAATGAAGAAAAAGAAGCCACTTTTACTTTGCCAACTTTAGGAAAAGGATATTCTCATGAAATAATGGAATGCCAGAATTGTATTCTGAATAATGAAATTGAAAGCAAACTTTGGTCACACCAGAGTAGTTTGGATCTGAGTAGGATAGTGGAGGAGATAAAGAATCAAATCCAACTGCCTTTTTAGATTTAATTATTTGTAATAAAATATTTACATATTAATTATTTTTCATTAGTTTTAAAAATTATTAATGAAAGATAATTATGTTAGTAAAAGTTTACGGAAGCGCCGTATTTGGTGTTGAGGCCACAACGATTACAGTTGAGGTTCATATGGATAAAGGAATTGGTTATCATTTAGTTGGACTTCCAGATAATGCTATAAAAGAAAGTAGTTTTAGAATTGCCGCTGCTTTAAAAAATAACGGATTTAATTTTCCAGGAAAGAAAATTACAGTCAATATGGCGCCAGCCGATCTTCGAAAAGAAGGATCTTCATATGATTTAACATTGGCAATGGGAATTTTAGTCGGTTCAGATCAGATAAAAGCGCCTGAAATTGAACGATATATTATTATGGGCGAACTTTCTCTTGATGGAAGTTTACAGCCTATTCGCGGAGCATTACCCATTGCAATCAAAGCCAAAGAAGAAGGTTATAAAGGATTTTTTCTACCAATTCAGAATGTAAAAGAAGCCGCTATCGTAGCGGGTTTAGATGTTTATGGGGTTGAAAATTTAAAAGAAATCATTGATTTTTTTGCTGGTAAAGGAGCGTTACAGCCAACGGTTATTGATACAAGAGCAGAATTCTACAAAACATTAGATTTTCCCGAACATGATTTTTCAGATGTTCGTGGACAAGAAAGCATTAAGCGCTGTATGGAAATTGCAGCTGCTGGCGGTCATAATATAATTTTGATTGGTCCGCCTGGAGCAGGAAAAACGATGCTGGCCAAACGTGTTCCAAGTATTTTACCGCCAATGACTTTGCGCGAAGCATTGGAAACTACCAAAATTCATAGCGTTGCAGGAAAATTAAAAGAAGTCGGCTTGATGAATCAAAGACCATTTAGAAGTCCGCATCATACTATTTCTAATGTAGCTTTAGTCGGAGGCGGAAGTTATCCTCAGCCTGGCGAAATCTCCATGGCGCACAATGGTGTTTTGTTTTTAGATGAATTACCAGAATTTAAACGCGATGTTTTAGAAGTAATGCGCCAACCATTAGAAGATCGTGAAGTAACTATTTCAAGAGCCAAGTTTACAATTACATACCCTTCGTCTTTTATGCTGGTGGCCAGTATGAATCCAAGTCCGAGCGGATTTTTTAACGATCCTAGTATGCCGAATACTTCTTCGCCACACGAAATGCAGCGTTATATGAGTAAAATTTCTGGACCTTTATTGGATAGAATCGATATTCATATAGAAGTTACGCCTGTTCCGTTTGAGAAATTATCAGATGAACGAAAAGCAGAAAGCAGTGTCGAAATTCGCAAACGAGTTACCGCAGCGAGAGAAATCCAAACCAAACGATTTGAAAACGTCGAAAATGTCCATTATAATGCCCAAATGAGCAGTAAATTAATTAGAGAATTTTGTGTTTTAGACGAACCTTCAAAAGAGTTGCTAAAAACAGCAATGGAACGATTGAATCTTTCCGCAAGAGCTTACGATCGAATTTTAAAAGTTTCGAGAACCATCGCAGATTTGGATCATTCAGAAAATATTGTTTCTTCTCATATTGCTGAAGCGATTCAATATAGAAGTCTGGATCGAGAAGGGTGGCTGGGATAGTTTATTATTTAATTATATATGCTAATTGATAAGATTCTCAATTAGCATATATAATTAGTTAAATTGAAATTAAAAAAAAGAATATCCAACAATTAAAGAAGTGGTTTGGTAAGAAGAACCCCAGTTAGGATTTTCAGCCAATACACCTCTCGGAGTTTGGTATCTTACTTCTGCACTAAATTTATCCAAAAATTTACATCCTAAACCAAAACCAAAATTGATTCCTGATTTTACATCCAATTTATTTAATTCAGATCCATCTTTTCTTGTAACGCTAACTTTAGAGTTGTTACTGAAATCTACAACAAGAGATCCATTAGCAAATATTTGGACATTTTTATTGATGAAGAAATATCGTCTAAGACCGATTGGTAGTTCAATAGATTTGTAATCTACTTTGCCTGTCAGAGTTCCGCCAACAACTTGAGGGCTTTGTATTGTTTGTTCTCCTTTGTAATATTGATACGTTGGCTCAACAATAACAGACCATCTGTTTTTATTGAATGGCAAAATAAATTCGGCTTCAATCCCTACGCTAAAGCTTGATTTTCCGCCAAAATCAAAATCCATTCCTTTAAAAACAGAATTGTCCATAGATAGTGAGCTATTATTATATCTAGGTCTAAGTGTAAGGTTGAATAAGTCTTTCTTTTCTTTTACTTCAAGATCAACAAATTCAGAATTCGTGCATTTATTGTATTTTGTGAAAATACCTAATAGAGAACTTTTAGTATAGCTTAATGTCTCGTATTCATTTTGTTGAATATTATCACATTTCAAGTCAAGATAAAGCTGTTCTCTAAATTGATTATTTTTAGCAATTTGGTCGTCATTTGCAAAGTAAGTTTTGTAAACAAGCTGTTTTATTTCAGAATCATTCATTTTGTAAAAGAAACGTCTTACAGTTCCATCATCAAACAAATACAAAGAAGCATTTCCTTCCATTAAAACTTGCAGAAATAAGTTTTCCTGTCTAAAAACAGGATTTTTGTCTTTATTCATATTTTGCAGGTTTTTTGTGGAGCGATCGATATTTACAGTTGATCTTATAAATTTGTTTTGACCAGAAATTCCAAAACCTTTTACAGTTTTAATATCTGCATCGATAATAGGCGAATCATTAGAAAGTCGGTATCTGAAATTGGTTGGAGTATTTTTCCAATCAACATTCTCAATTAAGCATTCTGTTTTTTGATTGTTCTCTGAGATGATATACCCTTTTTCGAAAGTTATTTGAGAGTAGTTTTTAATAGTTAAAAATAGAGTTAAGGCAATAAATAAAATTTGTTTTTTCATTAAGTTAATTAGGTTAAATAGATTTGTTTTATTTTGGTGTATAGTTATTCTTTATTTAATTAAGTAATAAAAATAGTGGTGTTTAGATTAAATTATTTTGATTAGTTTTTGACTTTTTTTGGAGCCAAATATAATGCAATAAGAATCTATGATCTTTACGGGAAACCGTAATTTTGTTTGTTTTTTCAGAAAATTATTTAATGTCTTTTAATTTTTTGTTATTCTTTGATTTATAGTGTTAAAACAAAAAATCATAAAAGAAACTCTTCCTTTATGATTTTTTAGTTAAACAAAATGAGTTGTTTTTTATAAAAGCAATTTTTTTATTCTTTAATATTGGAATAAAAGAATTTAAACGAATTAGAAACAGCTGTATGTAGAATCGACCCGTGGTTTTCTTCTGGGAAATAATCAAAATAGACTTTTACATTTTTGCTTTTAGATTCCTTTAATTTTTCTGCAAGTAAATTAGCGTCAACTTCCATAACGCGCGGAATTTCTGTTGGGGCTAATCCTTCTTTGCCGACAGCAATATAGATTTCAGTTTGCTGATTAAAATTTTCTTTTAGCATTTCAGAATCCAAGTCAAGCAAAGAACCATTGTTCCACCATATACTTGGACTTACTATAACATATTTATTAAAAAGATTTGGCTTTTTAAGCAGAATTTCAGTTCCTAATAATCCGCCAAGAGACTGGCCGATTATGGTTCTAGAATTATTGGTCTTGTATTTCTTTTCAATAAAAGGCTGTAATTCTTTTTCAATAAAAGCAATAAACTGATCGGAATGTCCTGTAGTTGGAAAACGGGTTTTATCTTTTTCAAGAGTAGTAGGAAAAGTAAAATCTCTTTTTCTGTCAACAGTTGCAATACCCACAACAATTGATTTCGGAACCTGATTAATCCATTCAAAACTATTAAACTGAACCAATCCCGAAATATGAATAAAATCTTCATCGGCAGAACCGTCCAGCAAATAAATGACTGGATATTTTGTCGCTTCGGCAGGATTATAACCTTCAGGAAGATAGATGTTTAAAATCCTTTTTTCGTTTAATTCTTTTGACTGAATTTCGTCGATAACGCCTAATACAAAAGGCTTCGGAGTTTCTATAGTTTTAGCTTTATTCTTTTGGCTGAATGTTAAAGTGGAAGAAAAAAGTAAAAAAGCTAGGGCAATAAATTTGGTCATTAATTTTTAAAATTTTGTGGTAGTGATTCTTGTTTTACTTCTTGCTCAGGCTTATAATAACTACTTCTATTTGTGGTAACAATTAAAACGCCAGCTTCTCCGTAATTGCCATAAATACTGATTCCAGCTTTTTTTTCAAGAGCAATAATTTTTTTGATTTCAATTTTAGAAAGAACAAGTTTTTCTTTTTCTAGATCTTCAAAGCGATGCGGAATTCCGTCAACCACCACAATCGGATGATCTGTAATTTTTCCGGCTTTAGCAAGATTTGAAATAGAGTCAGAAAGATAGAGTTTGTCTTGTCCTTCGTCAGAAAGCTCGTATCTGTTTTGAGAGAAAACAGTAGCTGTTATAAATAAAAACAGGAAAGTGAAGAATTTCATCATTTGTATTTTTTTTAGTTTTTTAGATCATAAAATTAATTTTCAAATCGAAAATACAAAAAAATCCTGCAAAAATGCAGGATTTAACAAATAGTAAGAATTTATTTAGTTCTTATTTTTTTCAGCAAAAATAGTATCCAAACCTTCCATTGCAATGGTGAAGCCTTCTTTGAATCCCATTTGAATAATCATTTCCAAATCAGATAGTTTTTCGTGTTTAATAACAACGTCTACAAAAGTAGAACCGTCTTTTTCTGAGAAAGTTACATTCCAGTCAGAACGCGGAAATTCGTTGTTTAAATTTCCTTCGCTATCGCTAAAAGCATCTGAGTATTTAAAATTAGTTTTCGGACTAATTGAAGTAAAATCAGCAATGGCCCAATGTTCTTCGCCTTCTGGCCCAAGCATTGCATATAATCTTCGTCCGCCTTCTTTAAAATCCATGCTTTTTGTTTTAGATTTCCATGGAGCTGGCGCCCACCATAAATCTAGAATTTGAGGTTCTGTCCAAGCTGACCAAACTTGAGGCAATGACGCATCAAATTGGCGTTTTACATTTACAGTATTATTTTCTTTATCTACAGTAAAATTCATTAAAAGATTTGATTTCATTTTTTTAGATTTTAAAGTTTGTTAAATAGTTAATTCAATTAAAACAGCTTTTATTTCTCCGCTAAGACTTTGTCCAAACCTTGCATTGCAGAAGTGAAACCTTCTTTAAAGCCCATTTCGATTATTTTTTGCAGTTCTTCAAAACTGTCTCTTTTGATCACAATATCAACAATTGTCGAACCACCTTCTTCAGAAAAAGTGATATCCCAATATGAACTGCCAAATTCTGAATTTGGATTTCCATCGGCATCAGAAAAAGTAGCAGAATGTTTAAAGTTAGTTTTAGGAGAAATCGAAGAATATTCAAAATAGCTCCAGCGCTCAGTGCCGTCAGGACCAACCATGGCATACAATCTTCGTCCGCCTTCTTTAAATTCCATAGTTTTAGTTTTAGATTTAAACGGAGCTGGCGCCCACCACAAATCTAGAATCTCAGGTTCTGTCCATGCAGACCAAACGTTTGACAATGGTGCATCAAATTCGCGTTTTACATTCACCATTTTATTTTCCTTGTCTACAGAAAAATTCATTAATAAATCAGTCTTCATTTTCTTTAGATTTTAAGTTAAGTAATACTTGATCCAATTGGCTAAAACGCTGTTCCCAAATTGCTTTAAATTGCTCCAGCCATTGATCAACTTCTTTCATTTTCTCAATTTTGAGCTGATAATAAATTTCTCTGCCCAATTTCTTTTCTTCCAATAAATCACATTCGTTCAATATTTTAATGTGTTTAGAAACCGCCTGCCTTGTAGTTTGAAACTGTTCTGCAATTGCATTTGGGGTTAATGCACTCGAAGAAATCAAAACTAATATTGCTCTTCTCGTCGGATCGGCAATAGCTTGAAAAATATCTCTTTTCATGTTTTTGGAATATTTATTCGCAACTAATCAGTTGCAAATATACGCAACTTTTTGGTTGCGCAATATAAAAACATGATTTTTTTTAAATGAGAAGAACCTAAATAAAAAAAGACGCATCAAAAATGCGTCTTTTTCTCTATAATCTTGTTATATAATTACCGTCTAAATTTATTCTTTACGATGATGTCTTTCAGCTTGGCTTTCAAGTCTTCACCAGTATCATAAACCATTTGTTCGTTGTTAGGAAACGCAACAGCACGTTTGTCAAAATACCCGAGATAATTATCATCACAAGCGCCTCTGTTTCCTTTGTAAGTAGAATAAATATTTTCAAAAACATATTCGCTGCTTATCGGGAAAGTCTGCACTAGCTGATTACTTTTTAAATCTATATAATCGACTTTTGCTGTTACAAGGCAAGACTTAAACTGTCTGAATTCGTAAACCGTGGCACGAAGCGTTTTATAATTATCTACTTTAATTTCTTTTCCTAAACTATCTTTTACAGGTCTTCCGCGACTGTCCAAAAGCGTTTTTACACCATCTTTAACTTGTCTTTCCTTAACAAATTCTTTCTCTTTAATTTGCTCTGGCGAAATTGCAATCTGTCTAAAACTCAAAATCAAACTATAGTCATAGGTTACATTTTTTTGTCTCGCGCTGTGGTAAACTGTCCATTTATCATTTAATCCGTAGGTTTTAAAATCTAATAAATCGTCCTGAAGCATTTTTGGAATCACCATTTCGGTTTCATTCTTAGCGTAAACATCTACAAAATCAGTTCCTTTAAACTGCGCATCATCCATTAGCTTTTTGGTGTTTTTGTAACCTGGATTAATGCTTTCCAAATATGCAAAATCATCATACGCTTTTCTGAAATCCAATTTATTGTTTGATTTTAAAAGTCCCGAAGCATTTTCATATAAATATTTCGAAAGTGCATTTTTACTGTTTACAATTTCATTCGAATAATTATCAAACGGAAAATTTGCATTTCGTCCCAGCTTCAATAAAGGCAAAGGGAGAATAGGTCTAATTTTTTCCTGACGATTATTTAATTGTAAATAAGTGTTGTAGATGCGTTCAGTATTAGCAGGATTATTCTCTTTGTTCAGCATTTCAAGATTACGCAAATCGCGATCTTTGGCTTTTGCAAAAGCTTCTTCTAGTAAATAGACATAATCTTGTTTTCCTTTAGAATCTTTTTTGGTGCGAAGCGCTTCAACAGCGCGATCAATTGCACCGTCGTAATTTCCATCGCTAAGCATTGATTGTGTTGTTTTTACCCCACAAGAAGAAAGGGCTAAAAACAATATAGAAACGAGAAAAGTAATTTTTTGCATAGTTTGTTTTTTGAAGTTGCAAATATATTTTATTTAACTTTCAACAACTATGCCTTTTTCTAATTTATTTGAGGAGCAGGATGGAGATTTTGATGTGAAAGAAAAAATTAATTTTCCCAAGTTTCAATTACATTATCACTCCATAATTTTTCAGCAAACTCTTTAAAAACTTTTGGACCTTTTTTAAAGTTTTCGTCCAATTTATATTCGCCGCCTTCAAACAGTTTTTTACCGTTGTCATCTATACCAATTTTAACTTTGTTTTCACCTCGCATGGCATATTTTGTATTGCCTTCGTACATAATAATCTTCATGTCACAAGGGCTAACATCGCCATGACATACGGTTTTATACATGAGCCAAGTTTCCGCAATTCCGTTTTTGTCTAAATCTGTGACTTGAAAAGTGTTTTTAACAAATGAAGCAACAATATCAACCGGACAATCTGAAATATAATCGTACACTTTCCAAGTTTGTTTCACTTCGTTGCCAGAAACTATAAAATGATAGGCAAATAATTCAGCATCAGAACCATCAGTTTCGTGTACAAATTTTTTGTTGAAATGGTAGCCAGTTTCTGTAGTAATTACAATATTATCTCCCAATTTATCTTTCCATCTAACCGCATTTTTTATAAAACCTTCATATTTTATAGAAGCGGGAAATTGAGTAGAATCGATTTTTTCAACTGTCAAAATAAAAGGTTTTTCAATTGAAAGTTTTTCATTTGAAACAACAGTTTTAACTTCATCTTTTTTCTCTGGTTTGCAATTCGAAAACAGAACAATAAACAATAATAAGATCGTGATTTTTTTCATAAAAGGTTTATATGCAATTTTAATGTGCGAGTTGTTTTTTGATTAATACAATTTGTCCTAAATGATAATAACTATGTTCAATCATAGCCTCTATGTTTCTTTTGTAGGTTCCGTATTTGGCATCTACAAAAACATCATCGAGTTTTTCGTCAGGCAATCGTTCTACAAAAGAAGCAAACACTTCGGCATCATTCCAAAATTTAGTTAGAAAATTATTCCATTGTTCCTGCGAATGGATCGGAGGAAAATCAAAACTAAATTTGTCTTTTATATCCAAAGTTCCACCATTAAAAACCTGATTGATTCCGTTTATGTAATAATGAACATGCTGAGCCAAAGATGCAATCGTATTTAAATTCTGAATCGGACTAACAGCAATTTTCCAATCTAGATTTTCTAGCTGATCTTTAAAATTGGTGTTTGCAATCCAAGTTCCGTTTAAAATGACTTCTCTAAAACGATTAGCGATTTCTGCTGTACTTTTCATGTTCCATAAATTTAGGAGTTACTATTGAGAATTTGTTCCTGCTGAATCCATTCGTATTTTCCGTTTTTCAGATAAATAAAGCCACCGCAACTTATAATTTTCATATTAGGCTTAGATAAATTTAAAATGCGAATATAAAAAAATACGTACGAAAATTTATGGTTTTATGAATTATTGGATCCCATCCTCGCAAATCATATTATGAATTGCCTCCAGCTTTAGCTGGGGGTATAGGTATTGATATAAAAAAGGCTTTAGCCCAAAAAGCGATTTGGCTAAAGCCC
The DNA here is from genome assembly GCF_003254545.1 of Flavobacterium tistrianum. Classification (GTDB taxonomy): domain Bacteria; phylum Bacteroidota; class Bacteroidia; order Flavobacteriales; family Flavobacteriaceae; genus Flavobacterium; species Flavobacterium tistrianum. The sequence continues at coordinate 183,443 of NZ_QJRH01000066.1, read as the reverse complement.
TTTTGAGACTTTTTATGAACCTCCAGCTAAAGCTGGAGGCAATTGAATATATTATTTAGATTTCCTAATTTTCACCTGATACACAATCTCCCAAAAGATAATTGAGAAAACAGCATTAGCAAAAATGGCAGTTTTAACCTGATAAGGATCGTAATTGACAAACAGATGCAAATTGGTAAATTGTAGAGCCAAAAACATTGCTAAAGCAGCAATTCCGATGGCACAAAGTGCATTAAGCAAAGGTTTCCATTTTAAAGCTGTAAAGGCATAAATAAGATTTAAAATACCGAAACCAGCTCCTAAAGTTACAAAAGGATCACCTTTAAATTTTTCGTTTAATTCAAGCAGAAGGTGCGTAGAAGTAAGATATAAAAAGAAGAGGATAGAATAAATTAAGATTCGTATTTGTGGTTTCATTTTGTATTTTTTTATCGAGCAAAATTAAGCATTTAAAATGAAGCTCTGATTAGGTTTTTATGGCAAAAGCGTTTCTATTTTGGTTTCCGATTTTTCCTTTAGCGGACTATCTGCTTTCAAACTCCAAATGATTAGAAATTTTCCTTTTACAACATATTCTTCTGGATGCTCATCTGTTGGCTCGCCTGCTTTTCCCCAAAGTAAACCTTGCAGAAAACGATCGCCTTTAAAAACGTGATCAAATTCAAAATACATAATAGAACCACGATCTGCTTTGCTTTTAAAACTCTGAATAGCTTTACTTTTTATAGTTCCAACAATGTTACTGTAGGTTTCAATATCATTATAAAAACTACAAGCTTGCGGCGTAATGCAAATATTTCCGTCGCTTACCATATAACCGCCTTTTGGAATTTCTTTTGGTTTTAGTTTTAAATCACCAAGGGTTTGGCTGAATGAATTGGTTGCAAATAATAGTAATAGTGTTGATAGTAGGATTGTAGGTTTCATTTGATTTTTGGGGTTTGGATTTAGAATGTAAATATATCTAATAAACTTCATCATATGGTTCGGGAATAAATCTTCGAACTAGTTTTATTTTAATAAATTTTTCGTCACTTTCAATTTTTATTACATTAAATGATTCCACAATCATTTTGTCATATCTGAGAATATCTATCATTGTTTTGTTTTCAACTTCATAGATTGCAATCGAAAAATAATCTTTAGGATATTTTGTAACTATTCGTGACGGAGGTTCTTTACAAAAAGAACAGCGACCTAAAATAAATGCCTTTTTTTGATAAAAAGTCCAATCAATAAATTCGCAAAAATCATTTTGTGTATTTGCCTTATTTTGAATTGCAATTAATGTATCGCTTTTAAAATATAAACTATCAACATTATTAAATTTCCATGATTTTATTGAAGGTAAACTAATAGAGCCATCTTTCTTTGCTGCTTGACTGTCTTTAATTATTTTTTGAACTTCAGATTTGGAGATTTTATTTTGTGATAATAATAAGAGCGGGAATAGAAAAGCAATAAAATGGAATTGAAGTTTTGACATTTAGAAATAGATTAGTAATAACTAAATTTAAAGGTCACATTAAAAAAAGCACAAAATAAAAAGATATTTGTGCTTTCTTAAAATTTATAATTTGAAGGAATTATTTTCCTTTTAGTAATTTTTCTAAATACTCTACTTTGTCTTTTTCAGCCTGAACCAAACGTTCGTAAAGTTCTACAACTTTATCAAGTGGATTGAAAGTGCAAGAATTGTTAGTGTTTCCACTTCCTTGCGCTCCGTTATTTGCACTATTGTCATAAAAGTTATTAAAGAAATTAAAAACTGATTCTTCAGAAAAATTTTCAATCACCTCTTTAGTTACGCCTAAAGCTTTTGCAATTTCAACAAGTTTATCTTCATCAATAGTTTCGCTTGCTTCAATATTAGAAACAGTCTGTTGGCTTAAACCAATTGCAATTGCAAGCGCTTCCTGTTTCATACCTTTAAGCTCTCTGATTCGGCTGATGTTTCTGCCGATATGTTTTGGTTTTGATGTCGTGCTCATAGTTTCAAAGGTATTTAATTTTTTTGATTTTATTGAAGAGTAAATATATGATTTTTCTGAGGTAATTTGATTTATGCTTTTGAATAACTTTTTATCTTTTTCGTTTCCGCTTTTCATTAATAGGAATTTGATTGGATGGTGCTAATTCCTTTAAGCATTCATGATAAATTTCTTCTCGCCATTTTTTGAAAAGATCTATTAGATTAAAAAATAATTCTTCGGATGAGTTTTCTGGTTGCAATTTTTTGAGCAAAGTCCCTATGGTAATGTTATGTGATTTTCCTAAATGATTAATAACATAATTTTGTCTAGTTTCATCTTCTAAAAACATATCTGCATAGTAATGTTTTAATACTACTTGGTCGAGATTTATGAATCCTAAAATTAAGGTTTTAATTTCTGATGGTATTTCACATTCAAATTGTTTTTCGAATTGTTCCATATTTTTATCAAGAAAATGTAATCGAACTTTACATTCAAAAATGATATCTACATAAATCCCTAAGCTCAATAATCTTTCTGACCAACCATCAAAATGATCATAGGAAAGAATGTAGTCTTCATGTAATTTGAAATTTCCTGTTGAAGAGTCTATTTTACGTATGTTAAGTACTTCAAAGCTCATTTGTTTAGGTATTAAATAATTTTTTTGTTTTGATTACGTAAAGTTTACCCACAATCTTGTCATTTCGACGAAGGAGAAATCTTCGCAAGTAACTCTACAAAGATTGGAAATGTTATTCAAATAAATAATTCAAAAAATCCAAATCAGGATTAATAGTTTTTATTAATTCGATTTTCTTCTCTCTGCGCCAGTCTTTTACTTCTTTTTCGCGAACAATGGCTTCTTGAATCCAAGTAAATTTTTCGTATTACAGCAAATAAATAGCATTGTATTTTGATGTAAAGGTTTTGTTTCCAGTTGTATTGTTTTCTTTGTGCTGACTCAAACGGATTTTTAAATTATTTGTCACTCCTGTATAGAAAACGGTTTTGTATTTGTTTGTTAGGATGTATACGTAGTAAGTATGATAGCCTTCTTGATGTAGCATTTTTTTGATGTTAGAGATAAAATTTATTTAAGATTTTTCTTTCTTTTTCATGATTTTGTTTCTAATCTTTGTAGAGCTACTTGCGAAGATTTCTCCTTACGTCGAAATGACAAAACTGGCGTGAACTTTGACTTTCACTGCGGAGTTTCTTGTGAAGATTTCTCCTCCGTCGAAATGACAAGATTGAGCAAAAAAAAAATCCCGCTCACCTTTCGGGAACGGGATTTCAACAATTGATATTCTCTTTTTTTCTATTGTTATACCGTAGCAGCAATTTCTTCTGGCAACGGAATTTGATTTTTAAGTAAATCTTCAAATGTTTCGGCTTGACGAATCAAGATTCCTTTTCCGTCTTTCCATAGAACTTCTGCTGGTTTGTATCTTGAGTTGTAGTTTGAAGACATTGAGAAACAATATGCTCCAGCGTTTCTGAATTCTAAAATGTCACCTTCGGTGATTTCAGCGATTCTACGGTTGTTAGCAAAAGTATCCGTTTCGCAAATGTATCCTACAACAGAGTAAAAACGCTCTTTTCCTTTTGGATTAGAGATGTTTTCGATATGGTGCGAAGATCCATAAAACATTGGACGGATTAAGTGGTTAAAACCACTGTCGATTCCAGCGAAAACTGTTGAGGTTGTTTGTTTTACTACGTTTACTTTTACTAAGAAATGACCTGCTTCACTCACTAGGAATTTTCCTGGTTCAAAAATCAGTGTTAAATCTCTTCCGTATTCTGTACAGAAAGCATTGAATCTTTTAGATAATTTTTTACCTAATTCTTCGATGTCTGTTTCGATATCGTCTTTTTTATAAGGCACTTTGAATCCGCTTCCGAAATCTAAGAATTGTAAATCTTTGAAATGTTTAGCTGTATCAAACAAGATTTCAGCAGCATACAAGAATACTTCGATATCTAAAATATCAGATCCTGTGTGCATGTGAATTCCGATAATGCTCATTTTTGTGTTCTCTACAATTCGCAAAATGTGCGGAATTTGGTGCACAGAGATTCCGAATTTACTATCGATATGTCCAACAGAAATATTAGCATTTCCTCCTGCCATTACGTGCGGATTGATACGGATACATACCGGAATATGTGGATGTTTTGTTCCGAACTGCTCTAAAATAGATAAATTGTCGATATTGATTTGTACACCCATTGCGGCAACTTCTTCGATTTCTTCTAAAGAAACGCCGTTTGGTGTAAAGAAAATTCTTTCGGGTTCATAGCCAGCATGAAGTCCTAATAGAACTTCCTGAATAGATACAGTGTCTAATCCAGACCCCATGTTCTTTAATAACTGAAGAATTGCAATGTTAGACAATGCCTTCATGGCATAATTAACTCTTAAGTTTTCTACCTTAGAGAAAGCTTTAGTTAATCTATTGTACTGAGATTGGATTTTTTCAGCATCGTAAACATACAATGGACTTCCAAATTGGTCTGCTAACTGCAGTAAATCTTTTGCTTGCATTTTTCAAATTATTTTGAGCAAAGTTATTACACTTTTGATTACCAGCAAATAATTTGCAGAAAAATAACAAAATATAACAAATTGTTTTATTTTAAACAAAAAGTTGGTGTTTTTGGAGTTTTGTAACCTTTTTAAAGGTGCTATCCCGATAGCTATCGGGACTGAGATGCTAAGATACAAAGTTTTTTTCGCCACGAATTCACGAATTTTTCTAATTTCTACGTGACGTTGAAATTATTTTTTTTGCCACTGATTAAAATGATTTTCACAGATTATTTTTTGTTTGCCACGACCCGAGCGATTGCTTCGCCAATTCGCTATCGCTCGGGTCGTGGCAACAGAAAAAATCCATTTAATCCTTTTAATCTGTGGCAAAACAAAAAAACAAAACCCCTGAATATAAATTCAAGGGTTTGTAGTAGTTATGTTGTTATCGGAATAAAGATTAAATAAAATGCAAGGAAAAAAACTTAGCACCTTAGCATCTCAGAACCTTAAAAATTAAAGACTCGGTAAATCTCCTTTTCCTTTAGTAGGCAAGTTTGTAGATCCCATAAGGAATAAATCTACTTCTCTTGCTGCTTCGCGACCTTCTGAAATAGCCCACACGATTAATGATTGTCCACGACGCATATCACCAGCAGTGAAAATGTGAGGAACATTTGTTTGGTAATTATGGGCTTTATAGTTGCTTCTTGCGTCAATTTCGATACCTAATTGCTCGCTTAAAGTTTTCTCAGGACCAGTAAACCCAAGAGCCAATAAAGCTAAATCACAAGGCCAGATTTTCTCAGAACCTTCTTTTTCGATTAATTCTGGTCTATTTCCTGGAGTCATTTTCCATTGAACTTCAACTGTTTTTAGTCCTGTTAATTCGCCTTTTTCGTTAGAAATGAATTCTTTAGTGTTGATCAACCAGTTTCTGTCGCAACCCTCTTCGTGAGAAGAAGATGTTTTCAACTGCAACGGCCAGAAAGGCCAAGGAGTTGACTCGCTTCTTCCAACAGGAGGTTTTGGTAAAATCTCGAAGTTAGTTACCGATTTTGCTCCATGTCTGTTAGAAGTTCCGATACAGTCAGAACCAGTATCTCCACCACCAATAACGATTACATCTTTTCCAGTTGCTTTAACTTGGTCTGGAATTGATTCTCCGTATAAAACTTTAGTTTGCTGCGTTAAGAAATCCATTGCCTGAACAACGCCTTTACTTTCGATTCCTTTAGTTGGCAAGCTTCTTCTTTCAGTTGCTCCTCCGCATAAAACGATAGAATCGAATTGGTTTAATTCTTCAACGCTGAAGTTTACCCCAACGTTTACGTTTGTTTTGAAAGTGATTCCTTCTGCTTCTAGAATAGCTACACGACGGTCGATAATTCCTTTTTCTAATTTGAAATTTGGAATTCCGTAACGTAATAAACCTCCAATTGCGTTGTCTCTTTCAAAAACAGTTACAGTATGACCCGCTCTGTTTAATTGTTGCGCAGCTGCAAGACCTGCAGGTCCTGAACCAATAACGGCAACTGTTTTGCCAGTTCTTGATTTTGGTGGCTGAGGTTTAATCCATCCTTCTGCGAAACCTCTTTCTACGATGCTTTTTTCGATGTTTTCGATAGAAACCGGATCTTTGATGATTCCCAATACACATGATTTCTCACATGGAGCAGGGCATAAGCGTCCTGTAAATTCAGGGAAGTTATTAGTAGATTGTAAAATCTCTAACGCGCTCTGCCATTCTTCCTGATGTACCATGTCGTTGAAGTCAGGAATTAAATTTCCTAACGGACAACCGCTGTGGCAAAAAGGAATTCCACAGTCCATACATCTTGATCCTTGTTCTTTTAATTTATCTTTTGGAACCGGAATAGTAAATTCGTTGTAGTTCGAAACACGTTCTGCAACTGCTAAATTACTTTCGTCGGCTCTATTATACTCTTTAAATCCGCCTATTTTACCCATGACATTTTTAATAAATTTAGTTGTGAGTTGTAAAATGTGAGAGGTGAGTTAAAAACTTAGCACCTCTGCACCTTTGTATCTCAGAACCTTTAATTAAGCTATTAATTCTTCTATTTGTTTTTCTTCTGCAATTCTTTGTAATGCTTTTTTGTAATCCGTCGGCATTACTTTTACGAAGTGCTGTTGTTGGTTTTCCCAGTCTGCTAAAATTCTTTTTGCTAATGGACTGCTGGTGTACAATGAATGATTTTTGATCAGTTTTCTTAGTTTCGTAAGATCTTCTTCTTCTTCCATTGGATCGAATGCAACCATTTCCATGTTGCAAACTGTAGAATCGAATTTCTTATTTGGATCGTAAACATAAGCTACACCGCCGCTCATACCAGCTGCGAAGTTTCTTCCTGTTTTTCCTAAAACTACTACTGTACCACCAGTCATGTATTCGCATCCGTGATCTCCAATTCCTTCAACAACTGCTGTTGCTCCAGAGTTCCTCACACAGAAACGCTCTCCTGCGATACCATTAATATAAGCCTCTCCGGTAATAGCTCCGTAAAGGGCAACGTTTCCAATAATGATGTTGTCTTCAGGGTTGAAAGTCGCAGTAGGAGGTACTTTTACAATTAGTTTTCCTCCAGAAAGACCTTTTCCTAAATAGTCATTACAGTTTCCGTGAATTTTAAATGACAATCCGTTTGTTGCGAATGCACCAAAACTTTGTCCGGCAGAACCTTCAAAATCAACTAAAATAGTGTCATCTGGTAATCCTTGTGCGCCATAAATTTTTGAGATTTCGTTACTCAAAATCGCACCTACAGAACGGTCTGTATTTTTGATTTTGAATGTAACTCTCGTTTTCTCTTTTCTATAGATAGACGGAATAGCTTCTTTGATGATGTCAAAATCCAATACGTTTTCAAGAGCGTGGTCTTGAGTTGTTGTGTTGTGATTTGGAACTGTTTTCGCTTTTTCCGGTTTGTATAAAATAGTTGATAAATCTAAACCATTAGCTTTATAATGTTTGATAGCTTTGTCTACATTTAATTTTTGAGACTGACCTACCATTTCTTTTAAAGTTCTGAAACCTAACTGCGCCATGATTTCTCTTAACTCCTCAGCAATGAAATACATGAAGTTGATTACGTGCTCTGGAGTTCCTTTGAAATTTTTTCTCAATTCAGGATCCTGAGTTGCAATACCAACTGGACAAGTATTCAAGTGACAAGCTCTCATCATGATACATCCAGAAGCTACAAGCGGAGCAGTGGCGAAACCGAATTCTTCAGCACCTAATAAAGCTGCAATCGCCACGTCACGTCCTGTTTTCAACTGTCCGTCACATTCAAGAACTACACGGCTTCTTAAGTCGTTTAAAATAAGCGTTTGCTGTGCTTCAGCTAAACCAAGCTCCCACGGAATACCTGTGTGCTGTAATGATGTTAATGGTGCAGCACCTGTTCCTCCATCATAACCAGAGATTAAGATAACGTCAGCTTTTGCTTTGGCAACACCGGCAGCGATTGTTCCAACTCCAACTTCAGAAACTAATTTCACGTTGATACGAGCTTCGCGGTTTGCGTTTTTCAAATCGTAAATCAACTGAGATAAATCCTCAATAGAGTAGATATCGTGGTGAGGCGGAGGCGAGATCAAACCTACATAAGGAGTAGAGTTTCTAGTTTCAGCAATCCAAGGCACTACTTTTTCTCCAGGTAATTGTCCACCTTCTCCAGGTTTTGCACCTTGAGCCATTTTGATTTGGATTTCTCTTGCGTTTGTCAAATAGTTGATCGAAACTCCAAAACGTCCAGAAGCAACTTGTTTGATGGCAGAGTTCCTAGAATCTCCGTTAATTTCTTTCTGGAAACGTCTTGGATCTTCTCCACCTTCTCCAGAGTTACTTTTTCCACCAATTCTGTTCATTGCAATCGCTAAGTTCTCGTGCGCTTCTTGGCTGATAGAACCGTAAGACATTGCTCCGGTTTTGAATTTCTTCACAATTTCTGTCCAAGGCTCTACTTCGTCAATAGAAATTGGATCTAAATTGTTGAATTCAAACAAACCTCTAATCGTCATTAAGTTTGAGCTTTGCTCGTTTACCGCATTAGCATATTCTTTATAGCTTTCTGGGCTGTTTAAACGAACTGCCTGTTGTAATTTAGAAATCGTAGTTGGGTTAAACATGTGTTTTTCTCCACCACGTCTCCATCTGTAAATACCTCCAATTTCAAGAGAAAGCAAGTTTGCAATTTTTGAATTTGGGAAAGCTTTTTGGAAACGTTTTTTAACCTCTTTTTCTACTTCCATTAAACCAATTCCTTCAATTCTAGATGGAGTGTAAGGGAAGTATTTAGATGTAAATGTTTTGTTTAATCCTAAAATCTCGAAAATCTGAGCAGCTCTGTACGAATGTAAAGTAGAGATACCAATTTTGTTCATGATTTTCACGATTCCTTTTGCGATCGCTTTGTTGTAGTTAACAACTGCATAATCAGCTTTTACTTTTGTAATGAAACCTTTTTCAACTTGATCGTGAATGATTTCGTTTACCATGTAAGGATTGATTGCACTTGCACCGTATCCGAACAATAAAGCAAAATGATGAGGCTCGCGTGGTTCTGCAGATTCGATAATGATTCCGAATTTAGAACGAACTTGTAAAATGTTCAAAGAGTGGTGAATATAAGAACAAGCCAATAACATTGGGATTGGAGCCAATTCTTCGCTAACGCCTCTATCAGATAAAATGATGATGTTGCATCCTTCATTAACCGCTTTAAAAGTTGCTTGAACACATTTTTCAAGCGCACGCTCTAAACCGTTAACTCCTTTTTCTATTTTGTATAAAGTAGAAATTGTAGCCGATTTGAAATCTGCGTGATCGATATTTCTAATTTTATCCAAATCCTCATTAGAAATAACTGGATTTTGGATTTTTAGTTTTTTACATTGTTTAGATTCAATTTCGAAAATATTGAAATCACCACCAATTGCTAAACTGATATCAGTAATGATTTCTTCACGAATACCATCCAAAGGCGGGTTAGTAACCTGAGCAAACAATTGTTTGAAGTAGTTGTACAACAACTGAGGTTGATCTGAAAGAACTGCCAAAGGCGTATCATTACCCATAGAACTGATTGCTTCAGCTCCGTCGCTTCCCATTGGGTTGATGATTGTTTTTAAATCTTCAATGGTGTAACCAAACAAACGCTGTCTTGTTAAGAAATCTAATTTTTCAACAGGAGTAGGATTGTTGGTGTAAGGAACTTTAGCAAGTGGCAATAAGTTTTCTTCAACCCATTGTTTGTATGGACGTTTTGTAACGATCGCTTTTTTAACTTCCTCGTCTTCGATGATACGCCCTTCGTTCATATCAACCAAGAACATTTTTCCTGGCTCCAAACGACCGTGTTGAATCACATCTTCTGGATCGATGTCTAATACACCAATTTCAGATGACATAATTACGAATCCGCTATGGGTTAATGTATAACGAGAAGGACGTAAACCATTTCTGTCTAGTAAAGCTCCAATTACGTTACCGTCTGTAAACGGAATAGAAGCAGGACCATCCCAAGGCTCCATGATACAAGCATTGTACTCGTAGAAAGCTCTTTTCTCAGGAGACATTGTTTGGTGTTTTTCCCAAGCTTCAGGAACCACCATCATCATTGCCTCTGGAAGAGAACGGCCAGTCATTAATAAAAGTTCAATTACCATATCCATAGAAGCAGAATCTGATTTTCCTTCTAAGATAATTGGGAATAATTTTTTGATGTCTTCTCCAAAAACTTTGCTCTGCATAAGCTCTTCACGAGCACGCATACGGCTTACGTTTCCACGAAGTGTATTGATCTCACCATTATGACACATGTATCTAAACGGTTGAGCTAGATCCCAAGATGGGAATGTATTTGTAGAGAAACGTTGGTGTACAAGCGCTAAACGCGTCACCAAGTCCGGATCTTTCAAATCTATATAATAACGGCTGATGTCTTCTGGCATCAATAGACCTTTATATATTATAGTAGTTGTCGATAAACTAGTAAAATAAAACATGTGGCTTTCTGAGGTTTTAGATCCTCTTACGGCATGTTCAGCAATTTTTCTAGCAGCAAAAAGTTTTGCATTAAATTCTTGTTCAGTTAAATCCTGTCCGTTTTTAGAAACGAAAACTTGTTTAATTGTTGGTTCTTTTTCTGCGGCAATTTCACCTAGATTTTCAACGTCAACGGGTACATCTCTCCAACCTAAAACCTTTAAGTTTTGATCTTTGATAGTTGCTTCAAATGCATTAATGCAAAAAGAAACCTGGTTTTTGCTTTTTGGTAAAAAAACCATTCCTACTGCATACTCACGCGCTTCTGGGATTTCAAAGTCACATACTTTCTTAAAAAAATCATGAGGAATGTCGAATAAAATTCCGGCTCCGTCACCAGTTCTTCCATCAGAACTTACGGCACCACGATGTTCCAATTTAATTAAGATGTCTAATGCTTTGTGAATAATATCATTTGACTTAATACCATTCAAATTACAAATAAATCCTGCACCACAATTGTCGTGTTCAAATTCAGGCAGATAAAGCCCTTGTTCTTTAACTCTCATTCTTGATATTTTTTTTACAAAAATAAAGATTTCGTTAAATATAATGTATTGAAATAGTGCTTTTGCTTACATTTTTGTTGTAATATTAGAAAAAGGGTTCTTAATTATTAATATTGTTATATTAGGTATCTCGAATTGCTAAAAATATAATTACTCTTAAAATATATTAGGAAAAATCGTCGGCAGGCCAATAAAACCAATGAATTTTTTGTTAAATATCAAACTTTTTATGCGAATTGTGTTAACATTAACAAATTGTTCCGTTAACGATTTGTTTGCTTTGAAAAATTATCAACGCCGAATACCTATATATAACATTTATTTAATTGAAAAAGATTTTACTATTAAGTTGTATTTTGTTACTTTTGTCGCACTTTTATTCTGAAATAAATTCAGAACCAGACAAATTCTATATTATGAACATACACGAATATCAAGGAAAAGAAATTTTAGCGAGTTACGGAGTACGCGTACAACGCGGAATTGTGGCTAACAATGCGGTTGAAGCTGTAGCTGCTGCAAAACAATTAACTGCCGAAACTGGTACAGGATGGCATGTAATAAAAGCACAAATTCACGCAGGTGGTCGTGGAAAAGGTGGTGGAGTTAAGCTGGCTAAAAACTTACAACAAGTTGAAGAGTTAGCAGAACAAATCATCGGAATGCAGTTGATTACACCTCAGACTCCGCCTGAAGGTAAAAAAGTAAATAAGGTATTAGTTGCAGAAGATGTTTACTATCCAGGTGAAAGCGAAACTTCTGAATTTTATGTTTCTGTTTTATTGAATAGAGGTACTGGACGCAACATGATTATGTATTCTACTGAAGGTGGAATGGATATCGAAGAAGTTGCCGAGCACACTCCACACTTAATCTTTACTGAAGAAATCGATCCTTCTGTAGGATTACAAGGTTTCCAAGCTAGAAGAATTGCTTTCAATTTAGGTCTTTCTGGAAATGCTTTCAAAGAAATGGTTAAATTCATCGACGCACTTTACAATGCTTACATTGGTTCTGATGCATCTATGTTCGAAATCAACCCAGTTCTTAAAACTTCTGATAACAAAATCTTAGCTGTTGACGCTAAAGTTAATATCGACGATAACGCTTTATACAGACAACCTAAATATGCTGAAATGAGAGATATCCGTGAGGAGAATCCAATCGAAGTTGAGGCTAAAGAAGTTGGTCTTAACTATGTTGACCTTGATGGTACTGTAGGATGTATGGTAAACGGAGCTGGTCTTGCAATGGCAACTATGGATTTAATTAAATACGCTGGTTTTGAGCCTGCTAACTTCCTTGACGTAGGAGGAACTGCTGATGCGAAACGTGTTGAAACAGCTTTCAGAATTATCTTGAAAGATCCAAACGTAAAAGCTATTTTGATTAACATCTTTGGAGGTATCGTTCGTTGTGACCGTGTTGCTCAAGGTGTTGTTGACGCTTACAAAAACATGGGTGACGCTATCAATGTGCCAATTATCGTTCGTTTGCAAGGAACAAATGCTGAAATTGCAAAAGAATTAATTGACAACTCTGGTATGCCAATCTTATCTGCAGTTCAATTCCAAGAAGCTGCTGACCAAGTTAAAGCTGCTCTTTCTTAATTAAAATAGGAAATCAATTTATATAGAAATCCATTCCGAAAGGAGTGGATTTTTTTTTGTGATTTAACAGCAAAGAACGCAAGCTTTTTTACGAGGATTGTGAATATAAACGCAAAGTTCGCTAAGCTTAAACAATAATTTTTTCGATTTTTATTTAAATATAGCCCGTGGTTTCAACCACGGGTACACAATGTATGTCACAATCCGCATATCAAATCTGAAAATTACTGAGCTTCCCCGTGGTTGAAACCACGGGCTATATTTGAAAATTATAATTGATTTTTTTTTAAACACAAAGCTCGCAAAGTTTTATTCATGAAACTTTGCGAGCTTTTAGATAATGTCTGCATTCTTTGCGGTAAATCTTTAAGACTTTTTCTTATTACCGTTTTTAAAAACCACTTTTTCTACAACAACCGGTTTTCCATTTCCTTTTGGGAATGATTTCTTTTTAGGCTTTCCGGTTGCTGAACCTGATTTTGACGGACTTTTATCACCTCTGTATTTTTCAGAATCTTTTGGAATGGCTTTAAATTCTGGTCTTTCCTTAGAAGTTTCTCTTTTAGGAATTTGAGCTTTATGTTTGGCTAAAACCTCGTTTGGGCTTTTAGGGTTTTCTTTGGTTCCTCTTAAATGAATCACCAATCCGTTTAAGAAGTTGCGTAAAACCTGATCGCCACATTCCATATAATTAGGATGATCTTCTGCTCTAAAAAAAGCGCCCAATTCTGATTTCGAAATTCTAAAATCTACTAAATCTAAAATTTCAACTATTTGGTCATCACGGAGCATCAGAGCTACGCGAAGTTTTTTAAGTATATCGTTATTTGTCATAATTTTTGTTTCATGTTTAAAGTTTCAAGTTTTTCAAATCTTTACGAGAACCTAAAACTCATTATTTACTTTTTGCAAAGGTAGTTTTTTAAAATGATTAAAAACGAGAATTAAAATCATTTAAAACGTTTACAAGTTTATCCAAATCTTCTTTAATATGATTTGCTGTAATGACTATGCGATTTAAAGGTTCTGCATCTTTTGTATACTTAAAACTCGCGATAATAATTTTTTCTTGTTTTAGTTTTTCAACTAATTCATTCGATAAAAGATAAATTAAAGGATAGTTTTTATCAAATAAGACATTGTTGTTTTTGATCAAAATCGGATCAATATAGCTTAAATTGTCTTTCAGTTTTTGATGCTGTATTTTATAAATTTCTTTAGCATCAGAAAGTGTCTGTACAAAAGCAGGGTTCATTCCTGCCGCGCTTGTAAAAGTTTCTAATTCTTTGATTTGATTTATAAATTCAGAATCTGAAGCAATTACGCCGCCAGTTAATCCAAAAGCTTTTCCTAGAGACGAAACCATGATTTTTCTTTTAATTGGAAATTCAATTGAAGCATAAATTCCAGAACCATTTTTGCCTGTAATTCCTAGCGAATGCGATTCGTCAACTACTAAAGTGATTTCTTTGCTTTTTGATATTTTTTCTAAAAATGATAAATCGGCTGGTTTTGTTTCAAAAGAAGGAACACCGTCAGTTAAAATCGTTATTTTTTCAGATTTTGAATCTAATAAACGGCCATTCAAATCTCCGTTTAAGAATATTGAGACACTATTTTCAGTTTGGATAGCATTATGCGTATCATTTAAATGAAAAAAGCAATCGGTTTGTTTTTTTATTAAATCAATGACCAATTTTCCAGCCAGCATTCCCGAAGAAACTGTTACAGCTTTTTCTGAGCCAATATGAGAGGCTAAAAAGCTTTCGCCTGCATCATAAGCCGTTAACTGAATATTGGCGGTTCTAGAGCTTCCGTATGTGGTTCCCCAATTCAAGATATTTTGAATTACTAATTCCTGAAATTTCGCATTAGTCGGAAGTCCCAAATACGCAGTTCCTCCAAAATACAAATACTGTTCTTGGTCAATTTCAATAACTCGATCTGGAAATTTTTTGATTTTCATTTTATAGCAATGTAACTCCAGTTCCGTTCAAATCAGAATAACTTACAACGCCGTCTTTTATAGTAACGCCTGTTGCAATATCTTCTGCTAAAAGAAGCGCGCCGTCCATATCTACATAATCCAATTGAGGAAGCAAATGCGCAATGGCAGAAATTCCAACAGTAGATTCTGTCATACAACCGACCATAGTTCTTAAACCTAGTTTTTTAGCTTCTTCTATCATGCGTTTTCCCGGAGTTAAACCTCCACATTTTACCAGTTTTACATTCACGCCGTGAAAATGATTGTGGCATTTTGCCACATCTTCTTCAATAATGCAACTTTCGTCTGCAATTACAGGAAGAACAGAATGTTTGAAAACTTCTCTATGTCCTTCCCAATTATCAGCTTTCATTGGCTGTTCTAAGAATTCTACACCCAATTTTTTTAATTCGACTGCATTGTTGATGGTTTCTTCAACCGTCCATCCGCAGTTGGCATCAATTCTAAAAACGGCATTAGTGTGTTTACGAAGCGCTTTTACAATTTCAATATCCTCTTTGGTTCCTAATTTAATTTTGTAAATAGGCCACGGAAGTTCTTGCATTTTAGCAACCATTTTGTCAATAGAAGCAATTCCGATAGTGTAATCCGTCATAGGATTTCTTTCGGTAGTGTAGTTCCATAATTCATAAAGTTTCTTGCCTTTTTTGCGAGCATACAAGTCGTTATAAGCCAAATCTAGCGCGCACAAAGCAAACATATCGTTTTTTAAATACGGATGAATTTTTGCCCAAAATACTTCTGGTGTTTCATTTTCAGTATTCTCAATAATGTTTCTGATTTTTTCCAAGTCCTGCATCATCATTGGCACAGTTGTGTTGTAATACGGATTTGAAGTGGCTTCTCCAAAACCAGAAAAACCATCACTTTGCAATTCTACAATTAGTGAAGGCTGAAAATCAATTGATTCTCTTGAAATAGTAAAAGTGTGTTTTAGCTTGAGATTGTATTCTCTTAAAATTAGTTTCATTGGTATGCGATGTTTTTATTTTTTCAATTAATAGCCCAGCCAAAGTATTGCTTCAGCGAAATGATCACGCCAAAGTTTTTCGTTGTGTTCTCCATTTTTTACAATTTTACTCTTGTCAAGATGAAGGCAATAACAACGTTTGGTATCTAATAAACGTTTCATTTTAGTCAAATCTTTTACCATATCGTCACTTTCTTTGTCGCCACAAAGAAAATAGATTTTAGTTTTGATTTTAGATTGTTTTTCTGTAAAAGAATGAATCTCAGGAGAAAACCAGAATGAAGGAGAAAAAACGCCTGCTTTTCCGAAAACTTCTGGATATTTTAAAGCGCCGTAATACGAAACCAATCCGCCAAGAGAACTTCCAAAAATAATGGTATTTTTAGCTTTTGTCTTGGTTCTGTAATTTTTATCGATATGTGGTTTTAATGTTTTTACGATAAATTCTAAATAATTATCTGCATTTCCGCCACCATATTTTTCATTTTTAAAAGGAGTCAGTTCATCAATACGCTTTTCATTTCCGTGTTCAATTCCCACAACGATTACTTGAGCTTTTAAGCTGTCAAGTTTTTCATCAACATTCCATTCGCCAGAATAAGAGGTTTTAGCATCGAAAAGATTTTGAGCGTCATGCATGTAAATAACGCTGTATTTCTTTTTAATGTTTTTAGAATAATCTTCTGGAAGATAAATCCAGATTTTTTTTGAAGTATTCAGTTGAGGTGCTTCAATCGTAAAGGTTGATACATTTTTTGAAGCAGTGCTTTGCGCCTTGCCGATAAGAGTAAATAGAAGTAAAACCAGCAAGAAAATCCTCTTCATTATCGGTATTTTGTATTTTTATTTTAAAGCAATATTTTAGCTAAAAATAAGAAATTGATGAATACAGAAGCAGAAAAAAGAAGTTTACTTTTAGAAATGATTACCCTCGCCACTGTAGACGGGTATTTGCATAAACGTGAGCTTGAATTTTTAAGGCTTGTAGCTTTGGAATTAAGTATTAGCGAAGAAGAATTTCAGGATTTATTTCATCAGGAAACAAAATCATTGCCAATACCATCTGAGATTCAGCGTATCAATCAGTTTTATAGATTGGCTTTGCTAATGCATTGCGATGGTGTTTTGCACGAAAGAGAATTCGAAACCATTCAGCAAATTGCTTTGCAAATGGGATTGAATCTTTCTGCGGTAAAACGCGTTTTAGAAATGATGAAAAAATCTCCGAATACAGTAGTTAATCCAATAGTTTTGTTAGAAATTTTTAAGGAACAGCATAATTAAGCTAGCTGTTCCTGTAGTTTTTTAATTTCGTCACGAAGTTTGGCAGCTTGCAAAAAGTCTAATTCTTTGGCTGCTTTTTCCATCGTTTTACGCTTTTCGCGAATCATTTTCTCCAATTCTGTTTTAGACAAATAAGCCGTTTCAGGCTCAGCCGCAACAGGAATCGGATGTCCTAATTCATATTCAACCAACGGATTTTTAGTAAACGCGCTTTCGATTTTTTTGTTTAATGCTTGAGGAACGATATTGTTTTCTACGTTGAAATTAATCTGTTTGGTTCTTCTATAATTGGTTTCGTCAATTGTTCGCTGCATACTTGCTGTAATTTTATCAGCATACATAATGGCTTTACCATTTAAGTTTCTCGCCGCGCGACCAATAGTCTGCGTCAAAGATCTGTGATTTCTCAAGAAACCTTCTTTATCTGCATCTAAAATGGCAACAAGCGAAACTTCTGGTAAATCTAAACCTTCACGAAGCAAGTTTACTCCAATTAAAACATCAAAAAGACCTTTTCGTAAATCTTGCATGATTTCGATACGTTCTAAAGTGTCCACTTCAGAATGAATATAACGGCATCTGATGCTTACTTTGGTTAAATATTTGGCCAATTCTTCGGCCATTCTTTTAGTTAAAGTGGTAACCAAAACTCTTTCATCCAATTCACATCGAACTTGAATTTCCTCAATCAAATCATCAATCTGATTTAAACTTGGACGAACTTCGATTTCAGGATCTAATAATCCGGTTGGGCGAATGATTTGTTCAACATAAATACCATCTGATTTTTGCAGTTCGTAATCAGCAGGAGTTGCTGAAACGTAAATTACCTGATTTTGCAAGGCTTCGAACTCTTCGAATTTCAACGGACGGTTGTCCATAGCAGCTGGCAAACGGAAACCATATTCCACAAGGTTTTCTTTTCGGCTTCGGTCGCCTCCATACATAGCATGAACTTGCGAAACGGTTACGTGACTTTCGTCGACAACCATTAAATAATCACTTGGAAAATAATCCAATAGACAGAAAGGTCTGGTTCCCGCTTCACGCCCGTCAAGGTAGCGTGAGTAATTTTCAATTCCAGAACAATAACCCAATTCGCGGATCATTTCTAAATCAAAATTGGTTCTTTCTTCCAGACGTTTGGCTTCGAGATGTTTTCCAATTTCTTTAAAATAATCAACCTGCTTTACCAAATCCTGCTGAATCTGCCAAATTGCGCCTTGTAAAACTTCTGGAGAAGTCACAAACATATTGGCTGGATAAATAGTTAATCGTTGAAATTTTTCTATGACATGAGAAGTTTTAGCATCAAATGATTCAATTTCTTCGATTTCATCTCCAAAAAAGTGAATTCTATACGCATCGTCTGCATAACTCGGATAGACTTCAACCGTGTCTCCTTTAATTCTAAAAGTTCCTGGGTTAAAATCGGCTTCTGTTCTGGCGTATAAACTTTGAACTAAACTATGCAATAATTTAGTTCTCGAAATAACTTGGTCTCTTTTAATTTCAATTACATTTTTCTGAAATTCGACAGGATTTCCAATACCATAAAGACAAGAAACTGATGCTACAACCAAAACGTCACGTCTTCCTGAAAGTAGAGAAGAAGTGGTGCTTAAACGCATTTTTTCTAGTTCTTCATTGATAGATAAATCTTTTTCGATGAAAACTCCAGTAACAGGCATAAAAGCCTCTGGCTGATAATAGTCGTAATACGAAACGAAATACTCAACCGCATTATTTGGAAAAAACTGTTTGAATTCTGAATACAATTGCGCAGCCAAAGTTTTATTGTGCGCCAGAACTAAAGTCGGCCTTTGCACTTCTTGAATTACATTGGCAACGGTAAAAGTTTTTCCCGAGCCTGTAACTCCCAATAAAGTTTGATATTTATCTCCGTCAACCACTCCCTGCGCCAATTTTTGTATGGCTTGAGGCTGATCTCCTTTTGGACTATATTCTGAGGAAACTTGAAATTTCATTTGCGTATACTGAAAATTTGGTTTTGTAAAGATACGAAGTTTGTATAAGTAAGTAGTTTAAAGTCTGTTCCGAATTGTACTAATTTGCACTATTTTGTTTATGGAACCAATGTAAATGCAAAGCGCATTTTTGTGAAAAAAAACTCTTAATCTAAAAAATCAATTACCGCATCATTTACAATTTTCGGCTGATCGATAGTTAGAAAATGCCCAGCATCTTGTATAACTTTGGTTTTACTGTTTTTTAGATGTTTTTGCGCCCGTTCTAGACTTTCTTCCGAATTAATGACGTCTTTATCACCAATTAAAACTAAAACAGGATTTTGAATCGATTCTAATTCTTTGTCTGAAAAGGGCATCATTTTAAGCATGCTGGAATTTGATTTTGCATATTTATTGGCCAAATAAAATTGTCTTTTGTAAATGCGGCTTATATTTTCTGGATGAGTTGAAAAAGTGTTTAAGGTTTTGCTGAATTTCTTTTCACTTGGAAAAAGTTTAAGCATTAATGCTGAAGTCGTTTTTCTGGGTTTATCCAGAAATTTGAAAGTTTGCGCGGGACTTAACAAAACAATTTTATCAATTGAATTTGGTTTTTGAGTAGCTAGTAAAGTTGTTATCCAACCGCCTCGTGAAGCGCCAATAATATCAAATTTCTTTAATTTATAGTAAGTGAAAACTTCATTGTAAAAAACAACAATATCATCTGATGAAAGCGATTTTGTAGTTAAGTTGGACTTGTTGGGTTCCATTATAAAATCGATGGCGTAAATACGATGATTTTTAGCGAAAGCTTGAATGTTAGGATACCACATAGTAGAACTGGCGTCCATTCCGTGAAGCAAAACCAGAGCTTTTCCATTTTTTGGTCCAGCCATTATAACGTGTGCTGTTCCGAAACTTGTTTTTACATCTTCTTCAGTATACGGAATATTCCAAAGTTTCAAAGCTTTGTCATAAGCGGTTTGATAATTTACTTCTTCGCTTTTGGTTTTAAAAACGTAATCTTCAAATTTTGTTTTTTTTGAAGCGCAACTTGTCACTAAAAAAAGTACAATGATTAATCGGGAATATAGTTTTAACATGGCAATAAAATTCAATTTTCAGCTTAAAGTTACGAGTAGAGTGGGCGAAAAGTGTATCAGAATTTTATTTTAAAATATCATAATTTTAAGATTTGTCGTTTTTGGAAGTCAGATAATAAATCTGAACAAATGCTAAAATAGCATTCGGAATAATTACTGGCCAAAGCCATTGATTGAAATCTCTGTAATCGTTTAAGAAGATGCCGTAAATGACAAAGCAGATACAGCCAAACATATTAATGAAACGGATTGCTCGAAGATTTTTCAGCAAAAATCCTCCAACAATAAATACAGATGCGAGATAACCAATGTATTCTGCCATGATTTTGATTTTAAATAGTTTACAATAAATGTAGCAAAAGTAAACTGTAAAATCAAGATTTTGGTATTGGAAATGAGAGTGTTAAAAGAAATGTTTCTGAGAATTTGTGTTTTCAAAAAAACTCCAAGCTACAATACGACTTGTTTTTTGCCCTTGCGACATTTCAATTGTTTTGACCGAAGCAACATTTACTTTCTTTAAAGTTTTATAAATCGAAGTAAGATTTTCTTTTTTAGAAACTAAAGTTGTAAACCATAAAACTTGAGAAGGATATTTAGCACTTTCGTAAATCATTTGTGTGATGAATCCGATTTCGCCGCCGTTGCACCATAATTCTGCATTTTGCCCGCCAAAGTTTAGAATTGGATTTGTGCTTGTTTTTTCTTTCGGATTAAGATTAGAAACTTTTCTAGAAGTGCTTTTATTTGCTTCTTCGGCAGATGCATGAAATGGCGGATTACACATCGTGAATGTAAAACGATCTTCAGGTGTGATAATATTTTTAAAAATAAATCGAGGTTCTGTCTGCTGTTGCAAACTGATTGAATCAATTAATTCTGGATTGGCTTCAATAATTTTCGCACAATTTTTAATTGATTTTTTGTCAATATCTGTTCCCACGAAACTCCAATTATAAATCGAATTCCCTAATATTGGATAGATTAAATTTGAGCCTGTTCCGATATCTAATCCTAAAACATAAGAAGTGTTGGGAATTTGATTATTGTTGCTTTCTGCCAATAAATCGGCTATGTAATGAATGTAATCGGCACGCCCCGGAATTGGCGGACAAAGATAATTTTTAGGAATATCCCAGTTTTGAATATCGTAATAGGTTTGAAGTAAAGCCTTGTTTAAAGTTTTTACAGCAAGTGGATTACTAAAATCAATAGTTTCGATTCCGTGTTTATTGATGGAAACAAAAGCTTTTAATTCTGGACAATTTGAAATCAGTTTTTCGAAATCATATCGGTTTCTATGAAGATTTCTTGGGTGTAAATTGTCTTTTTGTGAATTGTTTTCTGCTTTCATTTTCATTGATTTCGATTGGCAAAGATAGGTATTCCTTTTTTGAGGAAAGACTTGTTTTGAAAATGGGTACCCTAGCCCTGATGGAAGTGACATCCTTTTGTGGTGGGGTTCACCACAAAAGATATAGCGGACAGCAGGAAATTGCTTCTAATCAAAACACTCCATTAATAGTAAATCGCCATTACTATGCGTTATGGTTACAATTCCATCTTTTTCGACAGAATTGCTGCTTCCGGTTCTGTAACCCATTGTGAGCGTATCGTTGTTTAATTCGTACTTTAAATTGGCTGAAGAAATTCCGTTTACAACACCAATCGGAATTAGTGAAATTGGTGTTTTGGCGGTATACCATTTTTCGAATTTTGTAGGCAGCAGGAATATTTTAGAATGATCATCAAGAATTACAATTTTTAGTAAATCTCGGTAACGAACAATTTGTGTAAGGTTTGTTATTGTATGATCGGCACGTTTTCCGGTTGCCCAAACGACATTTACAGCAGGAATTTTTCTTTCGATAAGATAATCAAAAGCTTTTTCCAAATCGGTTTTGTCTTGATCAGGTGTATGAACAATTTCTATAGGGAATTGTGATTTGTAAATTTCTGGATCGAAACCACGGTCAAAATCACCCAGTAAAACGTCAACTTTTATGCCTAGTTCAATCACTCTTTCAATAGCTGAATCCAAAACGATAACTAACGGAGACCATTCTAACAATTGTCCTAATAATTCTGGATCGCAAGCAGCACCATTTGCAATTATTAAAGCGGGTTCCTGATCGTCGCGGACTATATGATGTGATGACATGTGCGTTTTTTTGAATGTGGTGTAAAAGTACAGCTTAGAATTTTAGATTTCTGGTTTTTTGCCACAGATTTCACAGATTAATGGGATTAATCATTTTAATTCTTTTAATCTGTGGCAAAAAAACTAAAAATCTAGCAGTCTTCTGTGATAATTGATTTGCCCTAAATGGTAAGCCAAATGCGTTGAAAGATGGATTAAGAAAAATCCAGTTGTCATTTCTTTTTCGAAAACAATCTGCGGGTAAATCGCTTCTAAATCATCTTCCTTTAAACTGTCTAGTGCGTTATTTACAACTGAAATTGTGTCTTCAATTTTCTGAATTAATTCTGATTTAGGAATATCTTTTAAAGAAAATTCTAAAGGGCGATTTCGCACATATCCCGTTTTTCCAATTTCAGCGCCAATAAAGGCATTTATATTTCCAATCAAATGAAGGCAGAGATTTCCAGCAGAATTGGAAATATTTTTATCAATCGCCCAAATTGAATTTTCATTTTGATAGGATTCGATTTCGCTTTTTAGTTTGTTTAAATCTCGATTGAAAAGTGTTTTTAAAGTTTCTAGTATCATAATTAATTTCTATTTTTTATCGGAATCCAGATTTCTTCTTCAGAGCTTGGATCATCTTTTTTGTATTTTTCATTCATTACAGCAAAATGTGGTCTGTTGTCTACTGTATATTCAGAATTGGGAAGCCAGTCTGCAAAAATATAATGATAGGTTTTATGTCCTTCTGAAGCAGGGCCTAAATGAAGAAAAACAGCATAAAGACCATCAGGAACAATTAAAGTTTTCATCCCTTCTGGAATAGTTGAATAATCTGAGACTTCTACAGCAGCCCATTTTTGGAAACTGTCATTAGGATCGAAATTGTCAAAATGATTTTCTTTGTAAACTTCTAGAGAATATAAATTGGCATTAATTGTATTTCTAATTTCTTTTCGATTTGGCATAAAACCATTCCATAATTGAAAAGTTTTATTCTCGATAAAAGACATTTCTAAAAACTGCCCAATGAGTTTTTTTTCGTTTAAGGTTCTGATTATCGGTTTCATGATTATTCGATTTTGTACTTTTTTGTACTGGTTTCGCTTAAAGAAAAGTAGCCAAGAGGATAATTATCTTTATTAGTTACATTAACAATATTTCCTTTTACGGTTGCTGGAGGAGACTGAAATGGTCCCCCTACATTTGTTCCCGCAATGCTGACTAGAATATTCATGTAATTGTAGTATTGTTTAGAAATTCCGTAATGTGTTACTAGAATTTCGTCTCCAGCTTTCAAATCTTCATCGTCGGTTACGCTATAAATTTCATTTCCTTGGTAAAATTTATCTTCAGAAACATAATAATTGGAAGTCACTTTACTAGAATAAACATACTTAAACAAGTAATAATTTTCTTCGTCGCCTGGATCTGTAAAATAACTTTTTATTTCAATGTCTTTTCCTGTAAAACCGCCGTCGTTTTTTTGCTCAATTCTTGTAATAGGCGCTACCGATTTTAAAGTTTCATTTGCAATGTACCTGCTTCCTCTGCTAATGACTGTTAGTGTATATTGTTCGCCTATAACAGGCTTGAAATTAATGCATGAGTATTGTCCAGTTTTTTTGATTTCTATAAAATTAAACTGTTCGTTATGACTGTTTTTTATATAAACAATTGCGCCAGAAACGACTGGAATTACATTTTCAAAGTAGCCAGTTGTTGTTGTCAGCTTTATGATTTGCTCATTTCCCGTTGCCCCTTTTTCCCAGTTTATTGATGCTTCAATAACCAGTTTTGGAGGAGCGGTGTCTAAATTAACATCGACTACGTCTTCGCAGCTTGTAAAGAAAAGCGATGTAAAAAATACGATAAAAAAAACTAATTTTCTCATAAATATATCGTTAGTTTTTGAAAGATTTTTTAGAATTTGAAATTATAACTTACTGCTGGCACAATTCCAAAAATGGATAATTGCACCGCTTCATTTACGCCTGTATCAACATTTTGCCTAAAGTTGATTGATGCCGCATTCATTCGATTATAAAGATTATAGATGCTGAAAACCCATTCGCCTTTCCAGTTTTTGTCTTTGTTTTTTCTTGGCGTTAAAGTTGCAGAAATATCCAAATGATTGTAAGATGGAAGACGGTTTTCATTTCGTAAACCATAATTCGGAACTACAATTCCTAAATATTCATATTGCCCATTCGGATATGTTACAGGCTGTCCCGACTGCAATATAAAGTTAGCGCCAAATGACCACTTTTCGTTTAAATTATAAGCAGATGTAATTGCTAGATTGTGTGTTTTATCGTAGGCCGATGCGTACCATTTACCATTGTTGATTCCGGTTTCTTCCTGCGTTCTTCCGGGAGTCTGCTGCTCAGATCTTGATAATGTGTACGAAATCCAGCCATTAAATCGGCCTTTATTTTTCTTTACCATAAGTTCTAAACCATACGAGCGCATATGGCCGTTTAAAATGACCTGTTCGATGGCATTATTGGCAATTAAATCGGCTCCATCTATATAATCTAATCTATTTTGTAATTTTTTATAATACGTTTCTACTTCTAAGGAATAGGCATCATTTGAAAAATTTCTAAAATAGCCCAGAGCTACCTGATCTGCAAGTTGAGGTTTTATATAATTGTCGCTCGGCATCCAGACATCAAGCGGAGTAGGAGAAGAGGTGTTAGAAATTAATTGAAGATACTGTGCCATTCTGTTGTAACTCGCTTTTATAGATTGATCCTCATTTAATTGATAAGAAAGAGAAAAACGAGGTTCAAAATTATCATAACTCTGAATGACTTTGTTTTTGCTGAAATACTGCGTTGAGGTTGGTGTGCCTTTTTCGTAAATCTGCATATCAGTATTAAAAGTTACGGCTTGATTATTTTCGTAATAATTAATAGTCGAAGCGCCTAATCTGTAAAATAAGCTATAACGCAATCCGTAGGCAATCGTAATTTTTTTAGAAAGCTGACTTTCTGCATCCAAGTAAACAGAAGGTTCAAAAGCATATTTTTTATCCAATTGATCAGGATTTATGCCTGAATCTTCGCCAGTGGGTTTTATAGTTCCAGGATTAAAATCATAGTAAATTCCGTTTACGCCATAATTCAGTTTCAGTTTATCTGAAAGATAATGTTTGAAATCGTATTTTATGTTGTAATTTTTGATTCCAGAATCCCAATTGAATCCCGCAAAATCAAGATCTAATCCGTAATAATAATCGCTGTAGATTAAAGAAAGGTTGGAGAATAATTTATTAGAATACAAATGATTCCATCTCAGGTTCAAAGTCGAATTTCCGTAAGTATTGGTAAAACTTTTGTTTAGTCTGAAAACGTCTCTTCCAAAATATCCAGATAAATATAAACTGTTGTTATCGTTGAGTTTATAGCTTAATTTGGTATTTAAATCGTAGAAATAGGCAGCATTATCTTTATCATCTTCAGAGAACTTTAGAAAAAGATGTGCATAAGAAGCTCGTCCGCCAATCAGAAAAGAACCTTTGTCTTTTACAATCGGACCTTCAGCCAATAAACGGCTTGAAATTAATCCAATACCGCCATTCATATGAAAATCTTTACTGCTTCCGTCTTTCTGGTAAATTTCTAAAACCGAAGAAGCCCTTCCTCCGTAACGTGCTGGAATTCCGCCTTTATATAGTTTTAAATCTTTAATAGCGTCAGGATTAAAAACAGAAAAGAATCCGAAAACATGAGAAGAATTAAAAATCGTTGCTTCGTCTAAAAGAATCAAGTTTTGATCTGCACCGCCTCCGCGAACATTAAATCCTGAAGCACCTTCGCCGGCATTGGTAACACCTGGAAGCAATAAAATAGATTTCAAAACATCAACTTCTCCTAAAACAACCGGCATTTTTTTTATGGTCGAAATGGAGAGTTTATTTACGCTCATTTCTGGTGATTTGACATTTATTTTGCCTTTGTTTTCTGTAATGACAACTTCTTGAAGTTCTTCGCCATTTCCTTCGCTGATAGAGAAATTGGTTTTTGTATTCTGATTTAAGGAAATGTGTTTTTGAATGGTTTGATAACCAATATAACTAATTTCAATTTCATATTCTCCTTTTGGTGCAGAAAGTGAATAAAAGCCGTATTCATTTGTAGTAGTTCCTATTTTTAAGGAAGGAATAAAGATATTTACTCCAATTAAAGTTTCGTTGTTTTTGCTATCGCTGATAGTTCCGCTTAGAGTGAATTTTTCCTGCGCAAATGAGGTGAAAATCGTTAAAATAAAAAGAAAAAATGTGCAGGTATTTTTTGTAATCATTATATTGATTTTGATTTACATAGTTAACAATTCTTACTAAATAATCTCGCGGAACTTTTGTTAAACATAAGTTAAGATAAAAAAAGGACAACCTTTCGAGTTGTCCTTTTATTTATTTACAAATACAGATGTATTCTGAATTATTTGATTTTAGCAACAATAGCGTTGAAAGTTTCGCTAGGACGCATTGCTTTGCTTACCAATTCTGGAGTTGGCTGGTAGTAACCTCCAATGTTTTGAGGTTTACCTTGTGCACCGATTAATTCAGCATCGATTTTAGCTTCGTTAGCTTCAAATTCAGCAGCAATTGGAGTAAAAATGGCTTTCAATTCAGCATCTTTAGTTTGAGTAGCCAAAGCCTGAGCCCAGTAGAATGCTAAATAGAAGTGAGAACCTCTATTGTCAATCTGACCTACTTTACGAGCTGGAGATTTATCGTTTGCTAAGAATTTATCATTAGCTTGGTCTAAAGTCTCAGATAAAACAATTGCTTTAGAATTGTCTAAAGTTTGCCCTAAATGCTCTAATGAAGCACCAAGAGCTAAGAACTCTCCTAGAGAATCCCAACGTAGGTATCCTTCTTCTGTAAATTGCTCAACGTGTTTAGGAGCAGAACCTCCAGCACCAGTTTCGAACAATCCACCACCGTTCATTAACGGAACGATAGAAAGCATTTTTGCAGAAGTTCCTAATTCTAAGATTGGAAATAAATCTGTTAAATAGTCACGTAATACGTTTCCAGTTACAGAAATTGTATCTAAACCTTTGATGATTCTATCTAAAGTAAATTCAGTAGCAGCAACTGGGTTTAAAATACGGATATCTAAGTTTGTAGTATCGTAGTCTTTAAGGTATTTTTGAACTTTTACGATCAATTCTCTATCGTGCGCTCTGTTTTCGTCTAACCAGAAAACAGCAGGAGTACTAGATAAACGAGCTCTGTTTACAGCCAATTTAACCCAGTCTTGGATAGGCGCATCTTTTGCCTGACACATTCTGAAAATATCATTTGTTTCAACGTTTTGTTCCATTAAAACATTTCCGTTTTGGTCAACTACACGCACAACACCATCACCTTTAATTTGGAAAGTTTTGTCGTGAGAACCATATTCTTCAGCTTTTTGAGCCATTAATCCAACGTTAGGAACACTTCCCATAGTTTTTGGATCAAAAGCACCATGTTTTTTACAGAAATCGATAGTTGCAGTATAAACACCAGCATAAGATCTGTCTGGAATAACTGCAAATGTATCTTGCTGTTTTCCTTCTTTGTTCCACATTTGTCCAGAAGTACGGATCATTGCTGGCATAGAAGCATCAACGATTACATCTGAAGGAACGTGTAAGTTTGTAATTCCTTTTTCAGAATTAACCATTGCCAAAGCTGGCCCGTTTGCGATTGCTTGATCGATAGCGGCTTCAACTTCTGCTTGTTCTGGTCTTCCAGCAATTTTAGCGTAGATATCACCTAAACCATTTCTAGTGTCAATGTTTAATTCAGCGAATAAAGAAGCGTATTTTTTGAAAACATCTGCAAAATATACTTCAACGATAGCGCCAAAGATGATTGGATCAGAAACTTTCATCATGGTAGCTTTTAAGTGAACAGAAAGTAATACTCCTGCAGCTTTAGCTTCAGCAATTACGTCAGCAGCAAAAGCTTTTAATTTGTTTACACTTAAAACAGAGCTGTCAATGATTTCTCCAGATTTTAATGGAGTACTTGCTTTAAGAACAGTTGTGGTTCCGTCTTTAGCAACAAATTCGATTTTTACATCATTAGCTTCGTTTACAGTCAATGATTTTTCACTTCCGTAGAAGTCACCGCCTGACATAGAAGCCACCTTAGTTTTTGAGTCAGCAGACCAAGCACCCATTGAGTGTGGATTTGCTTTTGCAAAGTTTTTAACTGCTCTTGGAGCTCTACGGTCAGAGTTTCCTTCACGTAAAACTGGGTTTACAGCAGAGCCTAATACTTTTGCATATTTTGCTTTAATTTCCTTTTCAGCATCGTTTTGCGGATCTTCTGGGAAATTTGGTACATTGTATCCGTGTGATTGTAATTCAGCAATTGCCGCTTTTAATTGCGGTACAGATGCTGAGATATTTGGTAATTTAATAATGTTAGCTTCTGGCTGAGTTGCTAATTGGCCAAGTTCTGCCAATGCATCTCCAGTTTTTTGAGCATCTGTCAAAGAATCTGGGAAGTTTGATAAAATTCTTCCTGCCAGCGAAATATCTCTGGTTTCGATTTCAATTCCAGCTGTTGCTGTAAAAGCTTGAACAATTGGTAAAAGAGAGTAAGTTGCCAATAAAGGCGCCTCATCAGTTAAGGTGTAAAAAATTTTTGATTTTGTCATTTTCTTTTTTTTTTATAATCGTATCGTCAGGAGTTAACGATGTAAAAGATATATTCGGCTCAAAATGAGCGGAGCAAATATAATAAAATCACAACGAAAACGGTTGAGTTTTCCCGAGAAAAGACGAAATTAACAGATTGTTATTTCGAGCTCGTTAAATTGCTAAATCGATGATTTTGGTATTAAAAAATTACGGTTTTGTTAGTGTTGAAAATGGAACATAAAAAAAACTCGTTTCAAAGAGTATGAAACGAGTTTTTTATAACATTTTGATAAATGATTATCTTCTTTTGTCTTTAATCTTAGCTTTTTTACCAGTAAGTTGTCTGAAGTAGAAAATTCTAGCTCTACGTACAGCACCTTTCTTGTTAACTTCGATTTTTTGTAAAGCTGGTAAGTTTACTGGGAAGATACGCTCAACACCAACAGAGCCAGACATTTTACGGATAGTAAAAGTTTCTGTAACACCAGAACCTCTTCTTTGAATCACAACTCCTTTAAAGAACTGAGTTCTTGTTTTTTCACCCTCTTTAATTTCGTAGAAAACAGTGATTGTGTCTCCAGCTCCGAAATCTGGGAAATCTTTTTTAGCAACGAATTCGTCTTGAACGAATTTTAATAAATCTGCCATGATAATTTAAATTATGGTTTTATATTAGAGCAACATTCACGGATCTCGCCAGAGGTTGGTCAAATTCGGGTGCAAATGTAAAAAATAATTATAAATTATGAATTATAAATTGTAAATTATTTTAACTGTCTGATAAAATGTGTTTTACAATGACGATTTTATTTTTGTTTGCTACTTAATTATAATTTTAAATTGAGAAATTAACTCTTTATTTTATAAGGTGTAAAATCTTACATTTGTATTAATGTCCTTCCAATAAATCTGGACGCCTGTTTTTGGTATGTTCATAAGCCATATCTTCTCGCCACTTGTCGATTTTGGCAGCATGTCCGCTGGTTAAAACTTCTGGAACCTTCCATCCTTTATAATCTGCAGGTCTTGTATAGATTGGTCCTGAAAGTAAATTGTCCTGAAAACTATCTGTCAATGCCGAAGTTTCATCACTTAAAACTCCTGGAATTAATCGGATTAAAGCATCAGATAAAACAATAGCGCCCAATTCTCCTCCAGATAAAACGTAATCGCCAATTGAGATTTCTTTTGTGATAAAATGATCTCTAACTCTTTGGTCTACACCTTTATAATGTCCGCATAAAATGATGATGTTTTCATACATCGACATTTTATTGGCCATTTTCTGGTTTAAAGTTTCGCCGTCGGGAGACATGTAAATTACTTCGTCATATTCGCGCTGGCTTTTCAAATGTGTAATGCAGTCATCTATCGGCTGAATTGTCATTACCATTCCGGCACCTCCGCCAAAAGGATAATCGTCTACACTTTTCTGTCTGTTGGTGCTATAATCACGAAGATTGTGAAAATGCACTTCGACCAAACCTTTATCAATGGCGCGTTTCATAATTGAGGCCTCAAACGGACTTCTTAATAATTCAGGTAAAAGAGTAATAATGTCAATTCGCATCTTTAATTCGATAATTTTCTTGCTAGCAAAGATACAAATAATGCCATTGAGTCTTTTGGTAATAATTATATAACATACTTATTAAATTATGTAAGATTGAATGTTTTAATTTTAGGTATTATTACGGTTCTGATTATCAGTACTCACACAACCAAATCCAAACATAAATTCAAACATTTATTATGAAGAAAACAATATTGCTACCAGCTGTACTTGCGCTCTTTTTTTCCTGTGCAAGCACTAATTCTGCTACAGTAGCTGTAGGAGAATCCAAATCGAAAGTGCTTAAAACCTTAGGAAACCCAGTAAGGACTTTAGATAATAATCAAAATGGAGAAATCCTTGTTTATGCCGATCAGGTTTTTGACAAAGACAATTCAGAAGGATCTCAGATCGCAGGATCGCATTACTGGCGTTACAATTATGTATATGTAAATAAAGAAGGTAAAGTTACATCAACACGACAAGAGAAACAGAATTATCCACCTCAAGCAATTGATTCTGTAAAAATGGAAGGATTGAATCTATTGACATCTAAATAAATTTATCCGAAATATTTTTAAACAATTCGTATTTTTAGATTTATTTAGAAATACGAATTGTTTATTTAATGACTTCACCAAAAATAAAAATCCTTGCTATATCTGGAAGTACAAGAAATAACTCCAGTAACTTCAAAATTCTAAAATACATTTCAAATTACTTAAAGCCTGAATTTGAAGTAGAGTTTTTTGAAGATTTAGAGCGCCTTCCTCATTTTAATCCAGATTTAGATACTGATAATCCTTCAAAAGAAATTATTGCATTTAGAAATAAAATTACAAACGCCGATGGTATTATCATTTGCACTCCCGAATATGTTTTCAGTCTTCCTGGAAGTTTAAAAAATGCTTTAGAGTGGTGTGTTTCAACTACTATTTTTTCAAACAAAAAAACAGGTCTTATCACAGCTTCGGCTTCAGGTGAAATGGGACACGAACAGCTTTTATTGGTAATGAAAACACTCGAAGCTAAATTTGATAATGGAACCCAGCTTTTGATTCAAGGAGTACGCGGAAAAGTAAATGCTGAAGGAGAAATAGTTTCGGAACAAACTGCAAATGCACTTCAAAACTTTGCAAAAAACTTTAAGAATCAATTTTTATAATATATTTACTTTCTGAAAATTATATCATAAAAATGATTAGCAGAAGAAACTTTATCGTAACCACAGGTCTTGCTGCAACTGCAGTTTTGGCTTCACCATCATTTGCATTTTCTATGAATAAAAAAGAAATAGGTTTACAGCTGTATACGCTTCGTGATGAACTTCCTAAAGATGTAAAAGGAACTTTAGAAAAAGTGGCAAAAGCGGGATATACGACTGTCGAAACATACGGTTTTTCAATAAAAGATCAGTTTTGGGGATTAACGCCTCAAGAATTAAAAAAGATTTTAGATGATAATGGACTGAAAGCCGTTAGTGGGCATTATAATCTGGGAAGCTTTTTGTATGATGGAAAAACTGAAGAGGTAGTTGCAGCAATTGAAGCAGCGAAAATTTTAAAAAGTGAATTTCTAACTATTCCGTGGGTCGATGAACCTTTTAGGAGAAGTATAGGAGATTATAAAAAGATTGCTGCTCGTGTAAATGAAGCAGCAAAAATGTGCAAAAAAGAAGGCTTGAAACTGGCTTATCACAATCATGATTTTGAGTTTAAAAAATATGATGGTGTTACGGGTTATGAGATTTTATTAAAGGAAACTGATAAAAATTTGGTTTATTTTGAATTGGATTTATATTGGGTAGTTCATTCTGGCAATGATCCTTTGAAACTATTCAATGAAAATCCAGGTCGATTTAAAATGTGGCATGTGAAAGATAAGGATAAGAATAATAGCGATTTGAATACCGAAGTTGGTTCTGGAACAATTGATTTTAAACCCTTTTTCGCAGCTGCAAAACAATCAGGAATAGTTCATTTTTTTGTAGAACAGGAAAATAATTTTGCTTCTGATTCTTTTGATTCGATTAAAAAGAGCTGTGATTTTATTTCGAAAAATCTAATCTAATTCATCTATATGAAGAAGCTTCTTTTGCTGGTATTTATGATTATTTTGTCTTGTCAATCTGATAAAAAAGAAAAAACAAATTCAAAGGCAGAATCAATTCCACAACAAATTTTACCGCCTGAACCTTATTTTGTAGACATTAAAGTTAATGATATTAAACTGGGGAAGCCTACATATGGAGATTGGTTGTTTTCTCATAAAGAAAATGGACAGAGTTTTGAACAATTTGTTCGAACTAAACATGTTGTTCCAACCAAAGAGGAAAATATTATTTATTTGCAGCCTATAGGAAAGTTTGATTCAATGCAGATAAAACAAATTGAATTAGTTCGTCAGTATCTGCAAATATTTTTTCAGCTTGAAACTAAGGTTTTAGGTAATGTTTCAAATGATATAATTCCGAATCATGCTAGACGAATGGGAGACATTGGACAAGAACAGTTTTTAGCGGGATATATTTTAACCGATGTTTTAAAAGAAGAAAACCCTAATAAAAGAATTGCTTTAATGGCAATAACTGAAAAAGATCTGTATCCAAAACCCGAATGGAATTACGTTTTTGGATTGGCATCTTATAGAGATAAAATCGCAGTAAGTTCGATGTATAGAATGCAGAAAGAAGCCGATTTTAATTTAGGTTTAGAACGCTTGCTGAAAATTTGTTCGCATGAAATTGGTCATATGTTTGGTCTGCATCATTGTATTGAAGCCAGTTGCGTTATGAACGGAACCAATAGTATGATAGAAACAGATTCGCATTCTATTAGATTGTGTTCTCTCTGCCAAAGAAAATTAAATTCGGGATTTAATTTTGATAATTTAAAGAGATTAAAAGAGCTTGAAGCCTTTTTTCAAAAAAATAATCTAGAGGAAGGATTGGCATTGATGAAAAAAGACTTTGAAAAAATTAAAAATAAATAGAAATGAGTACTAGCAAAGAATTTATAAAAGGAGACGAAATAGAGTGGGAAGTAGTCGGTGAAGGAATCAAACGCAAAATTTTGGCTTTTGACGAAAGAGTAATGTTGGTAAACGTTCATTTTGAGAAAGGCGGAATCGGTACTTTGCACGACCATTATCATTCTCAAGTTACTTATATTGCAAGCGGAAAATTTGATGTCACGATTAGCGGTGTAACCCAGACATTAAAAGAAGGCGATAGTTTTTATATTCCGCCAAACGCTATACATGGTGTGGTTTGTTTAGAAACAGGTATGCTTACAGATGTTTTTAGTCCTGCAAGAGAAGACTTTTTAAACTATTAATATGTTTTTGAAGAAATAAAACTTATAAAGGATTTAAGTTTAAATGAACTTATATCACTTATATGGTTAAAAAAAAACTTAAAATTTATACTTTTTTTAAAGTTTTGCTAAAGATTAGAGTGGTATTTTTGCAGCATGAATTTATCTAAAACTAATGTACTGTTTATGGCAGTTTGCACTGGTCTTATAGTTGCAAATCTTTATTACTGCCAGCCTTTGATTGTTTTAATAGCCAACGAATTTAAAATTCCAGAAGAGAGTGCCGGAACGATAACCTATCTTACTCAGGCGGGTTATGCTATCGGATTGTTTTTTATGGTTCCGCTTGGCGATAAAATAGAACGAAAAAGGCAAATTTTGATGACTACTTTTGCTACTGTAATTGCCTTATTAATTGCGGCAACTGCCAAAAGTTTTCTCGTTTTACAAATCGCTTCATTGTTAATCGGAATTACATCGATTGTACCGCAGCTTATATTGCCTTTGGCGGCTTCTTTGAGCGCGCCTGAACAAAGAGGAAAAGTCGTAGGAACTATCATGAGCGGACTTTTAGTTGGAATTTTGCTTTCGCGAACTTTAAGTGGATTTATTGGTCAGGTTCTGGGATGGAGATCGATGTTTTATATCGCAGCAGGAATTTGTCTTTTGATCTTTTTTGTTATTCAAAGTAAATTTCCACAAAACAAACCGCAATTTCAAGGAACTTACGGGCAGTTAATTCAGTCACTGTTTACGCTTATAAAAACGCAACCTGTTTTACGTGAAGCAACAGCAATTAATGTTTTCAGTTTTGCTCAATTTGGAGCGTTTTGGACCACAATGGTGCTTTTGCTTTCGGGAAAACCTTTTGATTTTAATAGTGCTACAATCGGTTTGTTCGGAATTGTTGGTGCGTCTGGAGCTCTTGCAGCGCCTCTTGTAGGGAAATTGGGAGATAAAGGAAACTCAAGAATTGCAGTTGGTTATGGTATTTTATTGGTTTTAATCAGCTTTTTGATTTTTTATTTTTCAATCGAAAGTGTGATCGGAATCGCAATTGGAATTGTGTTTATTGATATCGGAATTCAAGGTGTTCATATCTCTAATCAAACAAGAGTATATTCGTTATTGCCAGAAGCAAGAAATAGGTTAAATACCGTATTTATGTCGCTGACATTTTTAGGAACGGCAGCAGGATCTGCATACGGTTTGTTATTATGGAAATTAGGCGGATGGCCAGCAGTAACAATTGGCTGTATGGTCTTATCTTTACTATCATTAACCATTTACGGACTTACTTATAAATCAAAATCTAAAAGACAGAAAGCACAAATTGATTAAGAAATTAATTGTAAATTTGCGTTCAATAAAAAAATAACAACAATGGAAAACGGAATATACGCTAAATTCAATACTAGCAAAGGTTCAATTCTAGTAAAATTGACACATGATTTGACACCAGGAACTGTAGGTAACTTTGTTGCTCTTGCAGAAGGAAATATGGAAAATAAAGTAAAACCTCAAGGACAAAAATTCTATGACGGATTAACTTTCCACAGAGTAATTGCAGATTTCATGATTCAGGGAGGTTGTCCAAAAGGAACTGGAACTGGAGATCCAGGTTACAAATTTGATGACGAATTTCACCCAAGTTTAAAACACGACCGTCCAGGAGTTTTGTCTATGGCAAATTCTGGTCCAGGAAGTAATGGTTCTCAATTCTTCATTACTCACGTTCCAACTCCTTGGTTGGATAACAAACACAGTGTTTTTGGACACGTTGTTGAAGGACAAGACGTTGTTGATGCTGTTGCTCAAGGTGATAATTTAGAGTCTGTTGAAATTATCAGAGTTGGAGAAGAAGCTCAAAAATGGAATGCAATTGAAGCTTTCATTGGTTTAAAAGGTGCTCGTATGAAACGTGAGGCAGCTTTAAAAGCAGAATCTGAAGCAAAAATGGAACAATTAGCTGCTGGTTTTGATAGAACAGAAAGCGGTTTACGTTATAAAATGATTCAAAAAGGTGAAGGTAAAAAAGCTGAAGCTGGAAAAACTGTTTCTGTTCATTACGAAGGATCTTTAGATAACGGAAAAGTATTTGATTCTTCTTACCCACGTAAAAAACCAATCGAATTCAAATTAGGAATTGGACAAGTTATCGAAGGATGGGACGAAGGTATTGCTTTATTGCAAGTGGGTGACAAAGCTCGTTTTGT
Source organism: Flavobacterium tistrianum (assembly GCF_003254545.1). Taxonomy (GTDB): domain Bacteria; phylum Bacteroidota; class Bacteroidia; order Flavobacteriales; family Flavobacteriaceae; genus Flavobacterium; species Flavobacterium tistrianum. Next base: position 147,528 of record NZ_QJRH01000066.1, on the reverse strand, counting down.
AATTCCTTCTGATTTAGCTTACGGACCATCTGGAGCTGGAGGAGTTATTCCACCAAACGCTGTTTTAATTTTCGACGTTGAATTAATGGACGTAAAATAAGAGTTTAGAAGCAATTTAGTATTGTTATAAATAGAATCCCATTCGAACGCCGAATGGGATTTTTTTTATATTTACTAAAAAAACAAAGCCAATGAAAAATATATTAATCCTTGCAGGACTTGCCTTATTTATGGTTTCTTGTGGAAGTAAGAAAGCAGCTCCAGTAGCATCTAAGCAAGCTAACGAAACGGCAAAAGCAGTTGCACTAACACCTGAATTGGAAGCAGGTAAAAGTTTGTACGAAAATAATTGTGCAAAATGCCACAAACTGTTTGAACCTAAAAAATTCACGAAAGAAGAATGGACGCCAATTTTGGTGAAAATGGGTAAAAAAGCAAAATTAGACGAAACTCAAATGGCTTCAATAACCAACTATATTGATTCGCAATTGTAATCTGAATTTGAGAAAAAGCATAAAAAAAACTGTTCAATCGAACAGTTTTTTTGTTTTCAAATAGATATAAAAAAAAACACCGTCACAGAATGAGGTGTTTTAAAATTTAGGAATGATGTACAGCCGAATTGTCTACAGCTATTACTTTTAAAGTTTTGATTCCAGCAGGCAATTCCCAATCTACTTCATCATTTTCTTTAAAACCAATTATAGCAACACTTAAAGGAGCTAAAATTGAAATTTTAGATTGTTTTACATCTGCTGCAGAAGGTAAAACGATCTGAATTTTCATTTGTTTCTTGGCTTTTACGTCTTCTATCGTTACAAATGAATTGATTCGAATTACCGAACTGTCAAGTTCGCTTTCTTTGCTGATTATAGCGCGATCTAATTCTTGCGAAAGTAGATTAGCTTCTTTAGTATTTGTTGAATTTTTACTTTTTAAAATCAATTCTCTTAAAAATTGATAATCTGATTTACAGAATGTGGGTGTTGGTTTCATATCTATATTGAATTTATTGTTATAAAATTTTAAATGATTTTTTCTTCTTAGAATAATTTACAAGTAAAAATTTCTCCGACTTTTAAAAGACAGAATCGAAATGTTTAATCTGAAAAACAAAAAAATATCTGATCAAAAATTGATTTTTGTCAAATAATAGAAATGTTTAAGTTGATGTAAATCCTCCGTCAAAAAGAAGAAAAGTGAAGTAGACGGAGGCCTAAAAAATAAAGGCCTTATTATGCGAAATAATTACAGCAGGAATTGGTTTTGCTATGCAAAACGGCTTCAGAGAGGCTGTATGTGATATTATATTTCCCATAAGGATTGTTAAATTGAACGGCAAAGATACGTAATCTTTTTGAATTTAGTGAGGTTTTACTTCCATTTAATGCCACAACCCAAACTTGGTTTCTGCGGTTCTTTTAAATTTCTGTTGTAAATTAAGGCATCAATTGCGCCTCTAAGATCGCTTCCGCTAAGAGGAATTCCGTTACCAGGTCTTGAATCGTCCAGCTGACCGCGATAAAATAATCTGTCTTGATTATCAAATAAATAAAAATCTGGAGTACATGCTGCCTGATATGCTTTTGCGATTTCTTGAGTTTCATCATACAAATAAGGAAAATCAATTTTATTTTCCATTGCAAAATCAGCCATTAATTCCGGACTGTCTTCAGGATATTTGATAACATCATTGCTAGAAATGGCTATTACTCCAATTCCTTGAACACGATAATCATTGGCAATCATTACAACTTCTTTAATAACATGATGCACAAATGGACAATGGTTGCAAATGAACATAACCAAAGTGCCTTTCGAACCTTTTAAATCTTCAAAAGAAAAAGTATTGTTCGAGTTAGTATCCTTTAAATAAAAATCAGGTGCAATTGTTCCTAAAGGAAGCATTGTTGATTCGGTTCGTGCCATTTTATTCGAAATTTGATTCTCAAAAATAGTTTAAAAATCTGTAAATAAAAGCGCACAAGAATAAAAAATACCCAAAGAAAGCAGTTAGCTTATTCAGCTTGCTTCTTTGGGATACTTTTTTGTTTTTTTATGAATTCAAGAATTCCAATAAATCTTCATTTAGCTTTTCTCTATCCGTATAAAAAAGACCATGAGGTGCTCCTTCATATTCAATATAAGTATTGTTTGCTATAGATTTCGCCGCTTTTCTTGAAGTAAGATCGATTGGCACAATTTTGTCGTCGTCACCGTGAATAATCAAAGTTGGGACTTTTATAAAATCCAATTCATCTCTAAAATCCGTGTAAGAAAATGATTCAGCGCATTTTAAAGTAGCTCTTGGAGAAGCCACAGAACATAAAGATCTGTAATATTCTAACAAAGGTGTGCTTAAAGGCTTGTTGATAATATTGACACCGAAAAACGTTTTCCCGAAATTATCAATAAATCCTATTCTATCTTCTTTTATTGCTGCTGCAGTATTTTCGCTTTTCTCTTTTGGATGTCCGTCAGGATTATCGTGAGTTTTTAATAGAAATGGAATAATTGACGAAATCAAAGCAGCTTTTGTAACGCCTTTTCCGCCATGACGGCTAAAATATCGAACTACTTCGCCACCGCCCATAGAGAAACCAACAAGCGTTACATTTTCTAATTCTAGTTGCTCAATAATTTCTTTAAGATCATCTGCCAAAGTATCATAATCGTAACCATCCCAAGGTTGAGAAGATTTTCCAAATCCGCGTCGATCGTACGCAATTACACGACAATTGTTTTGCACCAAATGATCTATTTGATATTCCCACATTTCGTTAGAAAGAGGCCAGCCATGAATCAAGATTACAGGTTTTCCTTGGCCGTAATCCTTCACATAAAGCCTAACATTTTGAGCAGTTTCTATATATTTATCAGTGTGAACCTGTTTTAAATTAGATTCAAAATCTTTAATTGACATGCATGCATTTGGTTCAGTATGTTCCATGTTATATCTTTTACGTGAGTATTTTTCATTTTTCTTCTCGTAAAATTAGATTTAAAGCAAAAGAAAATGGTTATAGAATTAGGCGCATTAATTACAAAATTTATAGGTTTGTAAATAATACAATTTAAAAATGGATTTAACCTGGAACGAATTTGAGCGCACCGATATGCGCGTAGGAACAATTTTAGAAGCTAACGATTTTCCTGAAGCAAGAAAACCAGCCTATCAGCTGACGATTGATTTTGGTTCGGAAATAGGAATTAGAAAATCATCGGCACAAATTACCAAAAGATATCAAAAAGAAGATTTAGTAAATCGTCAGATTGTTGCGGTTGTGAATTTCCCAAGAAAACAAATTGGAAAATTTATGAGTGAATGTTTAGTGCTTGGTGCTGTAGGTGAGGAGGGAGATGTAATTTTATTAGCTCCAGATTTTAAAATACCAAATGGGCTAAGGATTGGGTAGTTTCTGTTCTTAGTTTTAACCGCAAAGTTCGCAAAGGTTTACGCAAAGAACGCAAGGCTTTATACGAAGTTTTTGTCGGTTAAAGTTCGCAAAGCTTTGCATTATTTACTTTGCGAACCTTGCGTAAACCTTTGCGAACTTTGCGGTTAAATTAAAGGTTTATCTTTTCAATTAGCTTCTGTAAAATAATTTGTCCTTCTTCCCAATATTTCAAATCAGAATCGGAATTAATGTGGCCTTGCTGTCCGATATTTACAAAGTCACTTCCCCATTTTTCAGCGAAGAGTTTTTTTCTTTCAAAAGAAGCATAAGGATCATTTTCGCTTGCAACGACTACAGATGGAAAAGGTAATTTATAAAGCGGAATAGGAGAAAAATTTCTTATGCATTCAGGTGTATGTTGAGGTGAATCGACATCAGCAGGAGCGACTAAAAAAGCGCCAATAATATTCGGATTGTTGTATTTTTCTGCCCAATGTAAAACCAATGAAACAGCCAGACTATGTGCGACTAAAATTGTTGGTTTGTTAAGTTTAGAAATATTCTCGTTTAATCGGTCAAGCCATTCTTCGCGAATTGGCTCATCCCAATTGTCTTGGACAACGCGAATTGAGTTTTCGAATTTTTTATGCCAAAAGGTTTGCCAGTGTTTCTCTCCAGAATCTCCAAGTCCTGGTATAATTAATAGTTGTGTCTCCATTGCCGTGGATTTTATTTAGTGATTATTTTTTACGTTCTTTTAAAATTCTATTTACTTCATTAACTAAAAGCGGAAAACCAGGTTCTGTCATTCCGTGACCGTAACCGTCCAATTCATATAATTTAGTTTGCGTATGTCCAACCAGCTTCATCATTCTGGCCATGTATGCGTTTTCTTCATAACGTCCAAGCATTTCCAGTTCGCGATCTCCAGTAATTAATAACATTGGCGGAGCATCGGCACGAACGTGATATAAAGGAGCAAATTGATCAATTGTAGGCTGTTTTTCAGGAATTCCGTTTTCTCTTCTAATTTCGAAATGCGTAATGCATTGTCCGCTAAACGGAATAAGACCAGCAATTTGGTTGGCATCAATGTTTTCTTTTTGAAGATATTTTTTGTCCAAACCAATCATCATTCCTAAATATCCTCCGGCAGAATGTCCAGAAACAAAAATTAAGGATTTATCGCCACCGTAATTTGCAATATTATTAAAAGTCCAAGCAACAGCTGCAGCAGCATCTTCAATCGCTTTTTCAGCTTTTGCTTTTGGAGATAATCTGTAATTTACACCAATAATCGCAAAACCTTTGTTTTTTAAAGCTTCTGGAATCTCTTTATTTCCGCCCGTCAATCCGCCACCGTGAAACCAAACGATTGTGGCAAATCCAGTTCTATTTTTAGGATAATAAATATCCAAGACACATCTTTCGTTGATGTATTTGTCAGACTTATTTACAGCGGCATTATAATATTGAATATTATTTTTCGTTTCATACTCTATATTCTGGGCAGAAAGAGAAATTCCATAAAGGAAGAAACTTAGGAGGATAATTAATTTTTTCATTTTATGGAAATTGAATGTTATAAGTTATTAGGTGCAAGTTATGACGTTTAACTCTTAATCTATAATTTTTAACTTTATAAGAAAACTAAATATATAAAAAAAGCCCAAAATGCAGAACAAATTGGACTCCTACTTTATGTAGATGATTTTTGATTAAATATCGTCAAAATCAATATCTGTAAAACTAGATCTTTGGCTTTCACCCTTTTCAGAGCTATATTCTTTTTTAAAATCTTTTTGGTGTCTTTCAGAAATTACTTCTTCGCCTTTGTGGTTTAAAACATAAGAAGTCATTTCTTCTAATATTTCGGAGAAAGCACTAAAATCTTCTTTGTATAAATAGATTTTGTGTTTTTTGAAGTGAAAAGAACCATCTTCTTCAGTAAATTTTTTGCTTTCTGTAATCGTGATATAATAATCATCAGCTTTGGTAGCTCTCACATCAAAGAAATAAGTTCTTCTTCCTGCGCGTAATACTTTAGAAAAAATCTCTTCTTTTTCTAACATGTCATTTTCTCTCATAATACGTTCTATCATTTTTGGAATTAATAGTACTCAAAAATCATAAAAAATTATCTATTACGCAACAATTAAAGTAATTCTTTTTCCGAAAGTTGTTTTAAATATAACGATGCATAATAACCTTCTTGATTTATTAATTGATTATGAGAACCTTGTTGAATTATCTTACCATCTTCGAGTATAATAATTTTATCTGCATTCTTGGCCGATGATACTCGATGGCTTACAATTATAGTGGTTTTGTCTTTAGAAATTTCAAATAAATTATTCAAAATCATTTCTTCGGTTTCGGTATCAACAGCAGACAAACAATCGTCAAAAAGTAAAATTGCAGGGTTTTTAATAATGGCCCTTGCTATAGAAACGCGTTGTTTTTGTCCGCCAGAAAGTGTGATTCCTCTTTCTCCTAAAACGGTGTCATACTGTTTGTTAAAAGCAATAATGTTATCATGGACTACAGCATTTTTGGCTGCTTCGATAACCTCTTCATCAGTTGCGTTTTGATTTCCGAATTTAATATTGTTTTTAATCGTATCAGAAAATAAGAAAGCATCTTGAGGCACGATTCCGATATTATTACGAAGATCATTTAAGTTTAAAGTACTGATTTCGTTTTCATCAATTTTAATTTCTCCTTCGGTTACGTCATACAATCTTGAAATCAAAGAAAGAATAGTCGATTTTCCTGAGCCAGTTTTTCCAAGAATAGCCAGTGTTTCTCCTTTTTTTACGGTGAAAGAAACATTTTTTAAAGCTTCAATATTAGTGTCTTGATAAGTGAAAGAAACATTTTCAAAAGAGATATTTCCTTTTATATCTGATGAATTCTCGTTATTGTTTTTGATTTCTGGTTCAATTTTCAAAAATTCGTTCAAACGTTTTTGAGAAGCTTCTGCTTCCTGAACCATAGAAGAAACCCATCCTAAAGAAGCAACTGGCCAAGTCAGCATGTTTACATATAAGATAAACTCGGCAATAGTTCCGATATTTGGAATACTTCCGTTAATGTACATTACGCCTCCAAAATATATTACAACCAAATTACTGATTCCGATAAGCGCAATCATTAAAGGACCGAATAAAGATTGAACTCTTGCCAAACTTAAACTCTTGCGTTTGCTTTCTTCAGCCAGGTCAACCATATTGTTTTGATGCTGGTTTTCTAGAGAATACGCTTTAATAACTCGAATTCCTGAAAATATTTCTTGTGTAAAACTCGAAACCTTAGAAAGGTATTGTTGGAACGTGGTGCTTCGTTTATTGATTTCTGAACTTAATTTAAAAATGCAATAAGAAAGAATTGGTAACGGCAATATAGTATATAAGGTAAGCAGTGGCGATACATTATACATATATAATATAACAATGGCAAAACGGATAGCTGTATTTATAGTATACATTACGGCTGGCCCAACATACATGCGGACTTTTGAAACGTCTTCGCTAATACGATTCATTAAGTCTCCTGTTCTATTTTGTTTATAGAAATTCTGCGAAAGATTTTCATATTGTCTGAAAACTTCATTTTTTAGATCAAACTCAATATGGCGCGACATTACAATTAAAGTTTGGCGCATTAAAAATGTTAAAAAACCCGCAACAATGGTAGTTCCGATGATAAGTAGCACATTATGAATGAGATCCTGACGAAAAGTTGCAATTATTATTTCCGATTTTTGCTCTGCAGCAGAAAGCTTATCAAAGTTCTCAATAGCGTTTAAAGACTTGCTAATGAGCTTTGGAGTAAAAAGAGAAAATATTTGTGCGATTATGGTGATTAAAATTCCAAGTGAAAAACTGTATTTATATTTGATGAAATATTTGTTTAAATAGCTTAATTCTTTCATTTTTTTAAGAAATATGATATTGAATTGTTTTGTATTTAAGAATTATTATTAAATAAAATTATAATAATTTGCGATTTAATCAAAACAATTATATTGTAAAATCGTTATTTTAAAGATAAAAAATTAGCACATGTGTATTTTTTAATTATGTTTGAGATGTCTTTTTGACAAATTCATAATTTTTAACCTAATTAATACTAGCGCTATGGATGCAACTTTCGCAACTGGAAAGGAACTTCAAAAAATGGATCCTGTTTTTGGTCAATTATCTTTTGACGATCACGAACAAATTGTATTTTGCAATGACAAAGATACAGGTTTAAAAGCAATTATTGGTATTCATAATTCGGTTATGGGGCCAGCTTTGGGAGGAACCAGAATGTGGAATTATAACACAGAATGGGAAGCTTTAAATGATGTTTTACGTCTTTCTAGAGGTATGACGTTTAAATCTGCCATTACTGGACTTAATATTGGTGGAGGTAAAGCTGTAATTATTGGCGATGCTAAAACTCAAAAAACACCTGAATTAATGCGTAAGTTTGGTGAATTTGTTCACTCGCTTAGCGGAAGATATATCACTGCAGAAGATGTCGGAATGGAAACTAAAGACATGGATACTGTAAGAGATGTAACGCCTTATGTTACTGGGATTTCTGAAGAAAGAGGTGGTTCTGGAAATCCTTCTCCAATTACTGCTTACGGAGTTTATTTAGGTATGAAAGCTGCTGCTAAAAGTCAGTTTGGGACTGATGTTTTAGACGGTAAAAAAGTTTTGGTGCAAGGAATTGGACACGTGGGAGAAACTTTGGTTGATTATTTAACTAAAGAAGGAGCACAAGTAACAATTACCGATATCAACGAAGAAAAATTATTCCAAGTTGCTTCAAAATACAATGCAACAATTTATACTGGTGAAGATTTATACACTGCAGATGTTGATATCTACGCGCCATGTGCAATGGGAGCAACAATCAATGATAGTACAGTAGATAAAATTAAAGCTAAAGTTATTGCGGGTGCAGCAAACAACCAATTAGCTGACGAAAATGTTCACGGAGCAAGATTACAGGAAAGAGGAATTTTATACGCTCCAGATTTCTTAATCAATGCTGGTGGAATTATTAATGTTTATGCTGAATTGGCAAACTACGGTAAAGCTGAAATCATGAGCAAAACAGAAAATATCTATAATACAACTTTAGAAATTATAGATTTTGCTGCTAAAAATAATATCACAACTCATAAAGCGGCACTTACAATTGCTCAAAACCGTATCGATCAAAGAAGAATCGAGAACGCTAAGAAGTAATTTTTTAAGTTTACAGTTTCAGTCTCAGTTTTCAGATCTACTGGAAACTGAGACTTTTTGTTTTTGCTTAATACTGAAAACTGCTACTGCGGCTGAAAACTAAATAAAAATAGGACTGAAAACTGTGACTTTTTTACGAATTAATTTTAAAATACGCATCAAAAGTTATACTTTTGCAGACTAATTTTTAAATGTTCTTACAAGGTGGTAAATAGAAGACACATACGCGTTAAAGTAATGCAATCCATTTATGCAATGCACCAAAGCGGTTCTGAAAATATGGAAAAAGAGGAGAAATTTCTTTTCTACAGCATTGACAATATTCAGGACTTATATCTTATAATGCTTTCTTCATTGATAGAAATTTGCAAAAAAGAAGCTGTCTTTTTGCATCTGTCAAGTAAAAAACACCTTGCTACTGCAGCAGAACGTAATCCGAACGAAAAGTTCATCAAAAACAAAATCTTCCAGCTTTTAGCAGAAAGTAATTCTCTTAGCATTGCTTTAGAAAATCGTAAAATCAATAACTGGTCTTTAAACGACGATTATATTATTTTGCTTTTAAATGATGTTAAAGCAAGTGATATCTACAAAAAATACATGAGCAATAACGTAAATACGTTTGAAGAAGACAGACAATTTATTATTGATTTGTTTGAAAATGTTATTGTTCCTAATGAAAAATTATATGAGTATTTAGAGGATGATAAATTAACTTGGGTTGATGATATTCCGGTTGTAAATACGCACATCGTTAAACAGTTAAAAGCCATTAAAACGGAAGATCCTGACGATTTTAGAGTGCCGAAATTGTATAAAGATGTTGAAGATAAAGATTTTGCTAAAGATTTGTTTAGAAGAACAATTTTAAATGAAACTGCTTTCGCAAAAGAATACGAAGACAAAACACCAAATTGGGACAGTGATCGTATTGCTGAAATTGATACCATTATCTTGAAAATGGCAATTTGCGAGTTTGTTAAATTTCCTTCAATTCCTGTAAAAGTAACTCTTAACGAATATTTAGAAATTGCAAAAGAGTATTCTACACCAAAAAGTAGTATTTTTATCAATGGAATTTTAGATAATCTTGTTAAAGAGCTTACTGCTAATAAAAAGATGCTAAAAACGGGAAGAGGACTAATGTAAAAAAGAAAAATCCGAAATTCTAAATCCCCAATTGTCGCTTTGAGCGTCTAGCGTCGCAAGCTACCAGCTAGAGAAAAAGAAAAAAAATATTAATAACAACAATAAAAACAAAATACCATGCAAGATTTATTAAAGTTTGCTCCTTATTTACTAATGTTTGTGGTAATCTATTTCTTTATGATCAGACCACAGCAAAAAAGAGCTAAAAACGAAAAAGAATTTGAAAGCAACCTAAAAGTAGGTGATAAAATAGTTACAAAAAGTGGTTTCCACGGTAAAATCGCTGAATTAGCAGAAACTACTGTTGTAATCGAAACAATGTCTGGAAAATTAAAATTAGAGCGTTCTGCTATCTCTTTAGAATTGAGCGCTGCTTTGAATAAGAAAGCTTAAATTTTAAATTACAATATTTTAAATCCCAAATTCCAAATGGAGTTTGGGATTTTTTTTTGCGCACAGTTTGTCATTTCGAGGAACGAGAAATCTTCGCGAGAAACTCTATAATCTATGTAGCCAATCTTTGTAGAGCTACTTATGGAGATTTCTCGTTCCTCGAAATGACAAGCTGTATGGATAGGGTTTGAAGTGGGTTTAGTTTGAGATGAAAAAAGACAAAACCTTTGTCAAAGTTTTAAAACTTTGACAAAGGTCTCGTATAGATTGGAATTTGGAATTTAAATATTGAAAATTAAATTACCTGTATTTATCATTCAATCCCACATTTGCTAAAATCATCGGGACCACTTTTTCGATTCTTGAAATCTTAGTTTTTTCCTGTTTAGCCGTTTCGATATATTCTAAAAACTCATATTGTTTATACGGAGAAAATTTTTCGAAAGCAGATTTTAAATCTGGATTTTTAGCCATTTCTGCATTTAGAAGTTCTGAAACTATTGCTTCTTTTTTCGTGGGCTTTATGACTTTTCCTTGTTTTTCGTTTTCAATTGCTTCTTTGATATATTCTAAAATGATTACCTCGTTTATTTCATCTTTTGACGAAAATCGCCATTGTCTCAATGACTTGGTTACATCTTCCTGAGCATTTATCAATTTCTTTTTTTCGTCTTTTAAGAAAACGCCATTAAAAAACCATAAGGCAAAATAATCCTTAAATCCTCCAATTCCGACTACATTTTTCTTTTCATAAACAAAAACTGGACCTCCCCATTTTGTAGTTTCGGTGAGTTCTGTTTTGTCAATTATGGCTCTAAGGAGAATCAATTCTTCTTCCCATTGTGCGCCATACTTCCACATGCCTTTATTTTCGGATTTTGATTCCATTATTTTCTTTTTTTAGATTTTTCTGGTGCGTCAAAAATTCCAGGAATTGCTGTTAATTCAGCAATTTTTACAATAACATCAGTTGCTTTTTGAATGCTTTCTGCGGGAACATATTCGTATTTTCCGTGGAAATTATGTCCGCCCGCAAAAATGTTCGGACAAGGCAATCCCATAAACGATAATTGAGAACCGTCAGTTCCTCCACGAATTGGTTTTATGATCGGTTTGATGTTTAATTCTCTCATTGCTTTTTCAGCAATATCTACAATATATTTTACAGGCAGAACCTTTTCTTTCATATTGTAGTATTGATCTTTTACTTCAGCGATCACAATATCTTCGCCAAATTTCTTTGCGAATTTTTTATTGAATTGTTTCGCTAATTTGTGAATCAATTCTTTACGTTTTTCGAATTTCTTTCTGTTGTGATCACGGATTATTAATTCTAAAACAGTTTCTTCAATATTTCCTTTAATATGATGAACATGGAAAAAACCTTCATATCCTCTAGTCTCCTGTGGAGTTTCGTCTTTAGGAAGTTCATTGATGAAATCATTTGCTAAAAGCATAGAATTGATCATTTTTCCTTTTGCATAACCAGGGTGAACACTTTTTCCTTTAAAAGTAATTTTAGCTCCAGCTGCGTTGAAATTTTCATATTCCAATTCGCCAATCTGGCTTCCATCCATAGTGTAAGCCCATTGTGCTCCGAATTTTTCTACATCAAAATGATGAGCACCACGACCAATTTCTTCATCTGGAGTAAAGCCGATTCTTATTTTTCCGTGTTTAATTTCTGGATGCTGAATTAGGTATTCCATTGCTGAAACAATTTCTGTAATTCCAGCTTTATCGTCGGCTCCTAATAAGGTTGTTCCGTCAGTTGTAATGATGGTTTGGCCTTTATATTGCAATAAATCTTTAAAGTAATCTGGAGATAAAACAATGTTTTTTTCAGCGTTTAGAACGATGTCTTTTCCGTCGTAATTTTCAACTATTTGAGGTTTTACATTTGCTCCGCTAAAATCTGGTGAAGTGTCAAAATGAGAAACAAAACCGATCGTGGGAACTTCATGATCAACATTGCTAGGAAGCGTTGCCATGATATATGCTTTGTCATCTATAGTTACATCTTCAAGGCCAATTGCTTTTAGTTCGTCAACTAATTTATTGGCAAGATTCCATTGTTTTTGTGTGCTTGGAGTTGTTTGTGAATTTGGATCCGATTCGGTATCAATTGTTACATAACTGATAAAGCGATCTATAATATGTTGCATTTTTTTAGATTTTTAGCAAATATAGAAAAATTTTTCTGCTAGGAAATTTAGCTTTCAATATCTGAATTAATAAAAAAAGGGATTCTAAATTGAATCCCTTTCTGGTATATTTATGTTATTTGCTTTTTACGCATCTAAAACCAACGTGATTGGCGGCAGATCTGATTTCGCCTTTTCCTCTTGTTCCCACCATGTATCGAGTGCAATATTGGTCAGTGCATAAAAATGAACCGCCACGGTGTACACGTTTTACTTCAGAAGGATCATTAGGATCGTAATAAGAACTTGGCCCTTGCGGATTTTTTGTTACTTTTCCGCTTTCTGCTAGTGTTTTGTAATAGTCTACACTGTACCAGTCATTTACCCATTCCCAAACATTTCCAGCTATATCATACAAACCATATCCGTTCGGAGCATATTGTTTTGTTGGAGCAATTCCTTTAAAACCATCTTCTCCAGTATCACCATCTTTGATCGGGAAATGTCCTTGGTAAATGTTGGCTTGAAATTTTCCTTTGGGTTTTAAATCATTTCCCCAAGCGTATAGATTTCCCGTTTTGCCACCCCTTGCCGCAAATTCCCATTCTGCTTCTGTTGGGAGTCTTTTTCCAGCCCATTTAGCGTAAGCGGCCGCATCTTCGTAGACAACATGTACAACTGGGTATTTTTCTTTTCCTATAATGGTGCTTTGCGGACCTTCTGGATGTCTCCAATCAGCTCCTGGCTCGTAACGCCACCATTGCAAGAAGTTATTCAAATTAACTGCAGATGGTGTAGGAGTGAAGACTACAGAGCCTGTTACTAAATCTTCCTCGTTTGCCGTTGGAAATTCTTCTTTAGTTGGTTTTTGTTCGGCAACAGTAACATAACCAGTCGCTTTTACAAATTTTTCAAACTCTTCATTGGTTACTTCTGTTTCATCCATATAATAGCCATCCACATAAACCCTATGAATAGGAGCGGCATCTTTAGTGACGCCTTTTATGCTGCATAAACTCTCATCCTCAACATTGCTGCCCATAGAAAATTCACCTCCAGGAATCCAGACCATGCCTTTTGGTGCTTTTTCGGCAGGCTTAAATTTATTTTCAATAGTTGGTTTGAATTCAGATTCTACCGCAGTTGGCGTTTCATGACATTCAACAGCTGTTTTTTCTGCTTTATTTGTGAATCTAGTATAACTGTAAGCAATTGAAATAATGGATAATGTGAGCAACGCAAAAATCCAAATGGTTTTGTTTTTCATGGTTTATTATTTTGAGCTTATAATGGTTGTCAATAGCGTGGATAAATTTAGATAAAATAATCTTTAAAAGTATAGTAGTTTTATAGAATTAATAAAATTTTATTATTCTTTTTCAACCGAAACTACTTCATATTTATTTTTCCCATCAATTTGTACGGGTTGGTAATAAGTTTCACCAAACTTTACATATTTAGCGTCGCCAATTGTCACTTCTTCTCCGCCTTCTGGCAGATTTTCTACTATCGTTCCTGCAGTAGGAGCAACTACTGTGTATTTTCCTCCATCTTTTTCATAGTACGTTCCTCCATAATAGTAATTGTTTACTGTTCCCGTATTGACTACTTCTGCTCCGCTTGGAATATTGTTTACCGTACCGCCAACTGGCGCAGGAACTGCAGTATAGCCACCGTTGGATGAGGTGTACCAAACTCCTTGATCATAATGATATTTGCTATTTTCAACACTAACAATTATAGCAGTAGTCGCTAGAGTTGCAACAAAAAATCCCCAAGGATGCCAAACTGGTCCCCAATAGAAAGGTACATACGGACGCGGATAATACGGATGGTAACAATTGTATCTGTAACCGCCATATACATACGGTGGGCGTGTATATGGTCTATATCCTGGACGAACTACAGTATTTCGATTATTCTGCACATAAATGTTATTGTTAACATTGATATTATTTCTATTTCGGTTAACTGTATTGCCACTTATGTTGGTGTTTCGGTTGCCAAGATTATTTCTGTTTATTGTGTTATTTCTATTTACAGTGTTGTTTCTGTTTGAATTGTTTGCGGGTCTGGTTATTTGAGTGCCATAATTGTTTGCCCCTGGTCTGCTTGTTGCAGGTCTAGTTGTCGCCGTAGGTCTATTTGTGCTTGGCCTTGTTACGTTTGGTCTGGATTGTGTAGCAGGTCTTGCAGGTCGAGTATGCGTTGCACCTCCGCCAGATCTATTGAATCCTCCACCGCCTGCGCCTCCACGGTGACGTTGCGCTAAGCCATCAATTGAAATAAAGAAAAAGCTTGCAGTCAAACACATTAAAAGTGCCAGTTTTTTTACTGTTTTGGATATGTTTTTCATATTCAGTAATTTATGTGATTTAAAGTTATGAAAAAAAAGGTTCAATTTATGTTAATGGCCTAAAAGTTTGAATTATAATGAGATATCCCATTGTATTCTAAAACGCCAGCCTTGTTCTAGAGGAAGTGTTTTGTCTTGAAAACTGAAGTAAGTCACCTCTGAAGTTAACTTATTTTTATGTCCTTTAAAAAACCAATTAAATGCCAACGTAGATTCTTCTTGTCTATTTTCTCTGATAGAATTGTCAGGTCTGTATGCGGCATGACGGCCTGCCATTTCTAAGTGTTTTGGCCACCAATCAAAAATGTTATGAAAGAAATATCCAGCCTGAACATAATAACCTTTCATTACAGTCATGTTATTGTTATTGTATTTGTCAATTATCTCTTTGGTGTGCCATTCGCTTTGCCAGGAAAAGCCACGATACATAAAAGCACTTTCCAAATTCCATTGATTGACTCTGTATTGTCCTGGTAAACCATTTTCAAATCCATCTAAAGAACCTCCTCCTGCTTGCGAAAATCGAGTATACGGGCTTCGATTGGTTACAGCTGAAAAAGCAATAATTGGAGTTGGTTTTTCATGAAATTCTAAATCACAGCCTTCAAAATCAAGAAATCTGCCCAGAAAGTTCCATTGTGCTCTTCCAAAATACATTAAATGATTATCATCGTTTGAAGTGCTTCCGCGTCCTGTTCCTGTAAGGGCTGCAGCCCAGTAATTAAAATCGGCAATTCCAGCTCCTTTTAAATGGCCATAAACTTCAACTCCCAATTGTCTGTCGACTGTGAAAGGACGATTAATTAGGGATCGATCTACCATTTGCTGCTCGCCGCTACTTATAAAACGTTCACGCGTAAATTCTGTTTTCCATTGTCCGACTTTAAAACTTAGCCAATCCCATTTTTCAATCATTATTCTGAAGTCAAGCAAATTGGACTGACTCAATTCGTATTCCCAGTAATATTTAAGCCAAGGTTCAAAAGCATGACCGCCAATTTTTAATCTGGCGCGGTTTATTTTGAAAGTCGTTTTGGCATCTTGGCTGTAGTCATCATAAGTTAATGGATCTGTATCATTTGGTGTTGAAAAACGAAATTGGAGACGGCTTGCCAGTTGAAACAGGAATTTTTTGTCACGGGTTTCCAGTTCAATTCCTTTACTGCCATACCGAACATTCATTAGTTTGGTAGTATCTTTTTCTTGCTGCGAAAACCCTTTAAAACCAATTAATAAAAGGAAAATGAAGAGTAGTTTTTTAGAAAGACAATTTGATTTATTTGAGCTGTACATAAGATCAAGAGGTTATATGCATTCTTAAAACAGTTATTTAAGAAGAAAAAGAGGCATTTCGATTGTTTAATTATAACCGAAAATGCCTCTTTGCTGTATTTTTAATCTCTTCCTAAAGCTCTTTTTGCTTCGTTGTTTAAGTCAGTATATTCAATTTTTCCAACACTAACACCTACACCAATGATTTCACCTCCTTTGTAAGTTCCTGGAGTTTTGTATTCTTTACTAACAGAATCACCGCTGTCAAATCCAACACAAAGTCCGTCTCCAGCAAGAGTAAATTTACCAGATTGTGTTCTCATAGGACCAGAAGCAACTTCTTTTCCGTCAATATAAAGTTTCATTTGACCAAGAGATTCTCCATTTGGACCTGCTTTTTCGCGGATAAATTCCATTCCAAAAACATGTTTTCCAGTTGTAATTGGCACATTAGAAGTGAATTTTTGTTCAGGAGCAATTCCTAAGAAATTGTATACATAATTTAATTTGCCATCTTTTATAAATAAAGTATGTCCTCCAAAACGAGATCCATGAGCAAAAAGTACGCCCGAAGCTTTAGCATCTTTAACATCAACATCGGCGAGGATTTTATAAGATCTTCCACGAACATTTACAGCAACACCTTCCGGCACTGCTGAAGTTCCAGGGTAATATTTATAAAGATCACGAGGTGCTTCAGATGAAGGTCTTTCAATTCCTAATTGTTCTACCGCTGTACGGTCGTCTAGAGGCAATACAAGATTTTTTGCCGCTTCATCGTTCCAGTCTTTTATTAATTCTTTTAGTTTGTCGGGATATTTTTTTGCTAGATTATTTACTTCGGCACGATCTACATCTGTATTATACAGCTCCCATTCATCTTTATCAAAGTTTCCTTTTCCTGTTAATGGAGCATGCAGAGCAACAGCTTTCCAACCGTCTTTCCATAAAGCGCGGCTTCCTAACATGGCAAAATACTGAATGTGTTTTTGTGTTTTCGTGCCAGGTGCGGCATCAAAAGTATAACGCATTGAAACTCCAGATAAAGGATATTGCTCAACACCGCGATAAACTTTTGGCATTTGAAGTCCGCAGACATCTAGTATTGTTGGCACGATGTCTGTAGAATGATGAAACTGATCACGAACTACACCTTTTGCTTTGATTCCTTTTGGCCATGAAATAACCAAAGGGTCGCAAGTTCCTCCAGCATATTCACTATATCTTTTAAACATTTTAAAAGGAGTAGAGAAAGCGGCTGCCCACCCTGTAGGATAGTGCTCATATGTATCAGGACTTCCTAATTTGTCGAGATATTTTAAGTTTTCTTTTAATTCGTCAGGATATCCGTTGAAGAATTTATTTTCATTTACAGATCCAGTTGGTGAACCTTCGCCAGAAGCTCCGTTATCGGCAGCATAAATAATAAGTGTGTTTTCTAATTGACCTGTTTGTTCTAGATAATCAATTACACGACCAACTTGAGCATCTGTATATTCAGAGAAACCAGCGTAGACTTCAGCCAATCTAGAAAATAGTTTCTTTTCATCTGCACTTAATTTATTCCAATCTA
This sequence comes from Flavobacterium tistrianum, assembly GCF_003254545.1. Classification (GTDB taxonomy): domain Bacteria; phylum Bacteroidota; class Bacteroidia; order Flavobacteriales; family Flavobacteriaceae; genus Flavobacterium; species Flavobacterium tistrianum. Next base: position 129,997 of record NZ_QJRH01000066.1, on the reverse strand, counting down.
AAACTTCATCGCCAGGATTTGAAATACTAGGAGGCAGTGGGTTGAAATTTGCATAATTTGTGCCTTTAGGAATTACACCTTTCGCAATCATACGAGGCAAAACCCATTTGCGGTAAGCATCATAACCTTCATCAAATTTACCTTTGTATTTTGCAATATATTCTTCTGGAGCTTGATGCGGTGCGTGATTGGCGCCTGGACAATACCACATATACCAAGGTTTAGAAGGATTTGTAGCTTTTTGGTCTTTAAGGAATTGCAAAGCATGATCGGCTAAATCTTTAGACAAATGATAGCCTTCTTCTGGTGTAGCCGGCGGTTCAACAAAATGATTGTCTTCTGTTAAATCTGGGTACCATTGATTGGTTTCACCACCAAGGAATCCGTAAAAACGATCAAATCCCATTTGCAAAGGCCATGTGCTGCGGTCGCCACCAGAAGCTACATCCTGTTCAGGAACATTATGATCTTTACCAATCCAAAAAGTACTCCATCCATTGTCTTGAAGAACTTGACCTATAGTTGCTGCTTGCTTTGGCAGTCTTCCGCTTCCACCAGGAAAACCAGCTGCAGCTTCAGTAATGGCAGCCATTCCGTTTAGGTGATGATTTCTTCCTGTTAATAATGTTGATCTTGTTGGAGAACACAGAGCGGTAGTATGCCATTGTGAATACGTGATTCCGTTATCTGCTAATTTTTGCATGGTTGGCATATTGATAGCTCCTCCATAAGGTGACCAAGCAGCCATACCAGTGTCATCATATAAAATAAATAAGATATTTGGTGCTCCAGCTGGTGCTTTTTTTGGAGAATAAGGTCCCCAATCTTCTTTTGAATCACGTACATCCAATGCTATTTTGCCTTTGAAAGTTTCTTTTGTAACCTGCTGAGGGTCAGCCTGAGCAAATATTTTCGAAGGTACGCTTAATGAAAAACAAAGTATAAGTGTGAAAATACTTTTCAGAATGAATTGTTTACTGATTTTCATGATTTAAGTTGTTAATTGTTATGGTTCTTATGAAGGCATTCTTTTGAACTTTGGCATAAAATAATCTGAAAAAAAATGAAGCTTTTACTCTGTTCTGAATTGAAATGTTTGTAGGAGTACAGTTTTTGGAACGTAATATCTCAAAATTAGATATATAAAACTTGGAGAGGTGTTTCAAATAGTTCTAACTCGTTTCATTTTATAATTTGCAACATAAAAAACAAGTTTTTAAATAATGATCTGAATGGATTTTTGGAATTGTTTTAGTTATAAACGAAATAATTAAACAAAAAGCAAAGTATTTGTTTTTGTAAAAAAGACACCTTTTTAAACTATAATATTTAAATTTGCAGCCAAAATAACAACAACACAACTCTTATGTATAAATTGATAATTCGCCCGATACTTTTTTGTTTTGATCCTGAAAAAGTACATTACTTTACTTTCTCATTTTTAAAATTCATTTCAAAAATCCCTGGAGTTTCGGCAATTATAAGATCGATTTATGAAGTAAAAGACACTCGATTAGAAAGAGAAGTTTTCGGAATTAAATTCAAAAATCCTGTTGGACTTGCGGCTGGTTTTGATAAAGATGCAAAGCTATACGAAGAACTAAGTGATCTTGGTTTTGGCTTTATCGAAATCGGAACTGTAACGCCAGTTGGACAAGAAGGAAATCCTAAAAAGCGTCTGTTCCGTTTAAAAGAAGATCAGGCAATTATTAACCGAATGGGATTTAATAATGGCGGAGTTCTTGAAGCTGTAGAACGTTTGAAAAAGAATTCAGGTGTTTTGATTGGTGGAAATATCGGAAAGAATAAAGTGACTGATAACGAAGATGCTGTAAAAGATTATATCATTTGTTTTGATGCGCTTTTTAATCATGTAGATTATTTTGTAGTAAATGTGAGTTCACCAAATACGCCAAATTTAAGAGCTTTGCAAGATAAAGAACCGTTGACAGCTTTATTGCAGACATTGCAAAACAGAAATATCGAAAAGCAAAAAACAAGTACTCAAAAAGTAAAGCCAATTCTTTTAAAAATTGCTCCAGACTTAACAGATGAGCAATTATTAGATATCATTGATATTGTAAAAACAACTCAAATTGCAGGTGTAATTGCAACAAATACCACTATTTCTAGAGAAGGTTTACAGTCGGCTAATCAAACAGAAATGGGAGGTTTATCTGGAAAACCATTAACGAAACGTTCTACAGAAGTAATTCGTTTTCTATCTGAAAAAAGCAATAAAGCTTTCCCAATTATTGGAGTGGGGGGAATTCATTCTGCAAACGATGCGATTGAAAAATTAAACGCAGGAGCAAGTCTGGTGCAATTGTACACTGGATTTATTTATGAAGGTCCAGCATTGATAAAAGCAATCAATAAAAAAGTTTTAGAGCAATTGTAAAAACAGCGCTTGAACGGCTAATCCGGCAAGTATTGCAATTCCAAAACTGATTAAAGTACCGATTAAAACATATTCGGTCAATTTTCTGTCTTTGGCTTCTTTTAAATCTCCGAATCTGAAAATGGATTTTGCAGCCAATAGAAATCCGATTGCTTCAAAATGTCCGGTTAAGATAAATCCGAAAACAAACAAGCGTTCTAAAATGCCAATATAATTTCCAGCAGCAATTAGTGAGTTATCCTGATTGCTGTTTTTGCTTTCTGGCGCCCAGATTGAGATTATAGTCTTTATAAAAATAGAGGTTGGTTTTGTGAGCAATAAAAATCCGGTAAGCAGAATCCAGAATTGATTATCTTTCCAAAAATCAGGAATAGGCTTGTTTTCGTACAGAAGTGCAATTCCGATTAAAATTAAAATATGCGCAATTTGATCAACTACAAACCAAGTGCGTTTGGTTTTGTTTTTCTGGAAATTCAGTTTAATTAAATCTACAATTCCATGTGTTACAGCAATTAAAACAGCATAAGGCACAAAACTGATTTCGCCTACTAAAATCGCTGCGAGAACTCCGTGCAGTAAAATATGAATGTATAAGTAAACACTTTTATGTTTTTTGACTTCTTTGTTAGCGACCCAAGAATTAGGTTGCCAGATAAAATCGCCTAATAAATGAGCAAGAAGCAGTTTTATAAATAAAATCATGGGGCTGTAAGTTGTTTTATTTGTTTTCTAAAATATCTGTCTAAATTCTGAACCAGATCAAACTGAGCACGTTTTTGCCTTCTGCTCACAGCAGCTTGATTAATGCCTAGTTTTTGACCAATTTCTTCCTGCGATAAGGTTGGATTTTCGATTGCAACAGCTACAAATTCTGCTGATTGTGCCAGCCAACTATCCATAAAAGTCAATGCTAATTGGAGCAATAAATTGAATTTTTCGTCAAAATCAGTATTTCCGGTTCGAAGCGCTAATGTGACTTTCTGTTTTTTTAAAGTTTCAAAAAGCTCTCCAGAATTGATAAATGCAGAACCATTGCTTTCAGAAATTCTTTTTGCATTATGCGTTTTATCTCCAAAACCAATACTCATACGGGCATCAGATTTAATGGCTCTTAAATGTGCTTTTATTAAAATAGCAGTAATCAGTGCATCTTCAGGATTTGCTATTTCGACCTGAAATTCATCACCGCGATAGATTTCCCACTGACTTGGCGTATGGCCAAACGGAGCTAATATTTTTTTTAAATCTTCAACCCAGTGTTCAGATTGCTGTTGTCTTGAACCTATTATGTCGCCCGTAATTATACTAGTCATAATCAAATATAATTAAAAAATAATGAACTTTCTATTACAAATATAAGTAATAAAATTAGATATTACGTTTTTTGGTAATATTTTGAATTATTACAATTTTGGGTAATAATTAAGGCTATTACGATATTTCGTAATAATTTGGATTCCGCTAAAATTATCTTTTATTTCTTTAAAAAAGAAACTAACTTAGCCTTTACAAAAGAATAAGCTTTGAACAAAGAAATCAAAATTATTGAATGCCCAAGAGATGCCATGCAAGGCATTAAAGATTTTATTCCAACAAAAAATAAAGCAACTTATATACAAGCTTTGTTGCGAGTTGGCTTTGATACAATCGATTTTGGAAGTTTTGTTTCTCCAAAAGCTATTCCGCAGATGCAGGATACAGCTGAGGTTTTGGCACAATTAGACCTTTCGCAGACAGAAAGTAAACTGCTTTCAATTATTGCCAACACACAAGGAGCGATAACAGCAGCAAATTATGAGCAGATTCAATATTTAGGTTTTCCATTTTCTATTTCAGAGAACTTTCAGATGCGTAATACGCATAAAACCATTGCAGAATCTTTGGTTACGCTCGAAGAAATTCTTGAAGTCGCAGATAAGAAAAACAAAGAAGTGGTTACCTATCTTTCTATGGGGTTTGGAAATCCATACGGAGATCCATGGAATGTTGAAATTGTAGGCGAGTGGACTGAAAAATTGGCTGGAATGGGTGTGAAAATCCTATCGCTTTCTGATACTGTCGGAACTTCTACGCCAGAAGTAATTACCTATTTATTTTCAGATTTAATCCCGAAATATCCTGAAATTGAGTTTGGTGCTCATTTGCACACAACTCCTGAAAGCTGGTTCGAAAAAATTGATGCTGCAGCAAAAGCAGGTTGTACTCGTTTTGATGGTGCTATTCAAGGTTTTGGAGGCTGTCCAATGGCAACCGATAAACTGACAGGAAACATGCCGACAGAAAAGCTGATTTCGTATTTTACAGCCAATAAAAAAGTAACAGGACTTAATTCTCTTAGTTTTGAAAGTGCTTATAACGAAGCTTCAAAATTGTTCGGAAAATTCCATTAAAAAATAGTTATATTTTCTTACCTTAGATAATGATTATAAATATAATGCGTTACATTTAGTATCGATATAACTATTATCATGAAATCAAGCCCTTCAAGTAAAATTTCAATTATATTATTTTCAGTCTTTTTATTGTTTTCCTGTTCAAGCGATTTAGATTTTAATCAGGTAAACGATTTTAAGCTTGAGCCTGTGTTTGTGGCAAATCTTGCTTATTTTGATATTCAGGCAAATAAACTTGAAGATGATGGAAGTACAAATATTTATCCCGACGTAAGAGATTTTGATATTTTTAAAAATAAATTTTTTAATGAACGCCTTAAAAAAGCCGAGTTTGATTTTGAAATAGAGAATAACATAAATCGTTCTTTTGTCATAAACATGCTTTTGCTTGATGCAGAAAATAAGATCTTACAGACCATATCTTTTACAGTACCATCTTATAAAGGAACGCCAAATGTTATAAAATACCCAACAGAAGTTTTTGAAAACGCACGATTAGATCTTTTAAAACAAACCCAAAAAATTGGTTTTGTGGTAATAATCGCTGCGGGACCTCCATTGAATAGTGAGAGTACAGGAAATTTAAAATTAAGATCAAGTGCAACAGCTTACTTAGTGATCGAATGAGAAAGGCACTAATTCTTTGCTTATTTTTTCATCTTTACTGTTTTGCCCAAAACAGAGAGTTGTTATATAATTTCACTTCAATTCCACAATCCTCGCTTGTAAATCCTGGGGCAGATGTTTCGTATAAATATTATTTCGGATTTCCGGTTTTATCTGGAATTTCCGCTAATGTGGGTTCTAGTAGCTTCTCTGCTTATGATTTATTCGCCAATGATGGTGTCGATTTTAATCAAAAAGTTAGAAACGTCATTAATAAATCTTCCAGCAATGACAAAGTTGTGACCAATCAACAATTGGAAATATTTTCTGGTGGATTCAGAATAGGAGGAAGAGAAAGCCGTTCCTATATTTCTTTCGGATTGTACCAGGAATTCGATTTTTTTATGTTTGTTCCAAAAGATCTCGCATTATTAGCTTTAGATGGAAATAGAAATTATATCGGAAAATCATTTAATCTAGGCGATTTAAATATGAAAGCCGAAGTGCTTTCTGTTTTTCACGTCGGTTTTCATAAAAAGGTCAATGATAAATTTGTCTACGGAGGACGTGCCAAAATCTATTCGAGTGGAGCAAATGCTACTTCAACCAAAAATTCAGGGTATATATATACAGGGCAAGAACCTGGAACTCCAAACCTTTATAACCAGATTATTTCTTCCAATTTAGAATTAAAAACCTCTGGAATTGCTCGGTTTACTAAAGATGAATACGAAGGAAATATAGCGCGTGATATTGCCAATAATACCTTTTTTAATGGAAGCCTAGGTTTTGGTGTCGATGCCGGAATTACCTATTATATAAAAGACAATTTACAGCTAACGGCAAGTATTATAGATTTGGGTTTTGTGCGACAAACCAAAGACATAGAAACGATTACGTATAAAGGAACTTACCAATACAATGGAGCCAATCCAGATTTTATGGGTACAGATGATCCAGAAAATGTCTTTGACGAATTTGACAAGGCAATACCAAGAGATACACTTTATAATAAGTATACCACTTGGCGTCCGACAAAGATTTACTCTTCCATTCAATATTCATTTGGAGAAGCGCGTCCTGATGACGAGTGCAATTGTCGCGGAAAAGTTAATAAATATTATAAAAATGCGGTAGGAGCGCAGCTTTTCGCAATGTCAGCCCCTCGAACACCGTTATTTGCCTTGACAGCTTTTTATAGAAGAAATATTTTTAAGAAATTAGATTTAAAAGCCACTTACACTTTAGATACTTTTTCAAATACCAATATTGGTTTAGGACTTGCAGGAACAATTGGTCCAGTAAATATTTATGCTTTGGTCAATAATGTTTTAGAATATAAAGACATTTCCAAAGCTAGCAGTGCGGCCTTTCAGCTCGGAATCAATTTTGTTTTTCAAGACAAAGACGATTAGTTTGGTAATTAGAAGCTATTTCCAGCTGTCCATTTCAAGCACTCGAGCCAAAATACTTTTTTTCAAGGCATAAAAAGAGCTTCCGTTGGTCGCTTTTTTAAGCCAGAAAAAAATGTATTTTAGCTTTTCGTGGCTTTCCATTTCCATCTGGGCTAGGATATATAGTTTTGTAAGACGATTCGTGTAAAGTCAAATTTATGAATAAGTTAGTATTCAAGTTAGCAATTTATTCACTATATTTGCACGCAATTCAACTAGAAATTGCACCATGATAGCACACAACTCCAAGATTATCGGCGAAGGTTTAACTTACGACGATGTATTATTAGTACCTAACTACTCGAATGTGCTTCCTCGCGAAGTGAGCATTAAATCAAGATTCTCAAAAAACATTACATTAAACGTTCCAATTGTATCAGCTGCGATGGATACAGTTACAGAAAGCGCAATGGCAATTGCTATGGCACAAGAAGGCGGAATTGGTGTTTTACATAAAAATATGACTATCGAACAGCAAGCAGGAAAAGTTCGAAAAGTAAAACGTGCTGAAGCAGGTATGATTATCGATCCGGTAACTTTACCAATGAACTCTACAATTGCTGACGCTAAAAACGCTATGAAAGAATTCGGAATCGGTGGTATTCCAATCGTTGACGAAAATAAAATCCTTAAAGGTATCGTTACAAACCGTGACTTACGTTTTGAGAAAAACGGAGCAAGACCAATCGCTGAGGTTATGACTAGCCAAAACTTAGTAACAGTTTCTGAAGGAACTTCACTAGAGCAGGCAGAAGTAGTTTTGCAAGGTCATAAAATTGAAAAATTACCAGTTGTAAACGATAAAAACGAATTGGTTGGTTTAATCACTTTCAGAGATATTACAAAACTGACTCAAAAGCCAATCGCAAACAAAGATTCTTTTGGCCGTTTAAGAGTTGCTGCTGCAATTGGAGTTACTGGAGACGCTGTTCAAAGAGCAGAAGCTTTAGTTGCTGCAGGTGTAGACGCCATCATTATCGATACAGCTCACGGACACACAGAAGGTGTTGTAAATGTATTAAAAGAAGTAAAAGCAAAATTCCCTCAAATAGACGTAGTAGTTGGAAACATTGCAACTCCAGAAGCTGCTAAATATTTAGTAGAAAACGGAGCAGATGGAGTAAAAGTTGGAATCGGACCTGGTTCTATCTGTACTACGCGTATTGTTGCAGGTGTCGGTTTCCCTCAATTCTCAGCAGTTTTAGAAGTTGCTGCGGCAATCAAAGGAACTGGAGTTCCTGTAATTGCAGATGGTGGAATTCGTTACACTGGAGATATTCCTAAAGCTATTGCTGCAGGTGCTGACTGTGTAATGTTAGGTTCGTTATTAGCAGGAACAAAAGAATCTCCAGGAGAAACTATTATTTTTGAAGGAAGAAAATTCAAGTCTTACCGCGGAATGGGATCTGTTGAAGCTATGCAAACTGGTTCAAAAGACCGTTATTTCCAAGATGTTGAAGACGACGTTAAAAAATTAGTTCCAGAAGGAATCGTTGGACGTGTTCCTTACAAAGGAGAATTAAACGAAAGTATGCTTCAGTTTATTGGAGGTCTTCGTGCAGGTATGGGATACTGTGGTTCAAAAGATATTCCTACTTTACAGGAGACAGGACGTTTCGTGAGAATCACTTCTAGCGGAATCACTGAAAGTCACCCGCATAACGTAACAATTACAAAAGAAGCTCCAAATTATTCTAGATAATTTTTGGTTTCCATTATAAAATGAAAGGCGTAAGTTTTAAATCTTATGCCTTTTTTTTATTCGATTAATGAAAAACCATTATTAAATTCTTCGATAATACTTAGGTTTTGTTCAATTGATTTATCTTGTCCTCCATATTGAATTTGTACCGTGCCACCTTTGCCGTTGTAGAAAAAGCCTTGGTATTTGTACAGAAAAGAATTGTAGTTTAGTTCGCATTCAAAATAATTAACTTCGATATTATTTATTCTTTTCTTGTAAAATTTTACTTTTTTTATTTTACCAAATTCTTTAAATTGATCTTCAAGAGTGTTTTTAATTTTCTGATTGGAAACGAAATAATCGTATTCTATGAAATAGGCTGTTACCAAATTGTATTTATCATGAAATTCTGCATCCCAATTTTGTGATTCAAATTTCTTAATCCAATGATTAGGATTGTATTTTATCTGATAAATCTCTTTTCGGCTAGTAAAAGTTTCAGTTTTTTCATCATTTTTAGTTTGGCTAGTCATTACAAAACCAGATAATAAAAACAAGAAGGTTAATTTCTTTAGCATTAGTTTAAATTGAATGATACATAAATAAACGAAAATAAGAAATTTAACGCGATTATGATTTTTTTATGCTTGATAAAAAAATTTAATAATTAAAAACGGCTATTTAAAATATCTTCAGCCACAATATCAGAATGCAGTAAATCTTCCATTTTCTTTGTCATGCGCTGTGCTTCTAAAGCGTAACCAAACATTTTTTTCTCGTAATCGGCAATTGCTTCGTCAATTGTTTTAAATTTTCCGTTGGTTAAATTTTGCGTTAGATGAAAAGCATCAAATAATCCCATATTGACTCCTTCACCTGCAAACGGAGGCATTAGATGTGCGGCATCGCCAACAAGCGTAATGTTTGAATGTTCTTTCCAAGGTTCTTCTAAAGAAAATAATCTTAAAGGCAAACCAGAAAATTCAGTCGAAGAAGCAAAGAATTTTTTGTAATCATCATTCCAGTTTTTAAAAGTTTCATTTAAAAAAGCAATTACAGCTTTGTCATCTTCAAAGTTGATTCCGTGATTCGAAATCCAATCTTCATCTGCTTTAAAAGAAACTCCGAAATGAACAGAGCCATCACGCATAGTATGTGTGTAAAACATTTTGTGTTCGCCCATTGCCATAACATTTCCGTTTCCATATTTCGGCTTAAACTCAGGATAATCTTGGTCAGGATTTGCAATTTCACCCTGAATAATATAGGTTCCCGAAAGCTGAGGTTCTTGATCGCTAACAAACTTTCTAGCGTTAGATCTTCCTCCATTTGCAACAATAACAAAATCGGCAGTTGTTTTTGTACCGTTTTTGAATTCCAAAATATATTGGTTTTCTATTTTTTTAATATTGACCAATTGACTGTCCCAAAGAACTGTGCCTTCTTTGAGGTTATCCAGCATAATTTTTCTAAGATCATTTCGGTCAATTTCTGGACGTGAAAAAGCATTGGTTTTATCGGGCATTTCATCAGAAGTAATATTTCCGTCCATATCGGCCATTTTTTCTCCAGTTGGTCTTGCGTATTTGTAGAATTCATCCATTAAACCCGCTTTCTGAATTGCATATTGGCCAGAATCTGAGTGAATGTCAAGAGTTCCGCCCGAAGTTCTGGCTTGAGCATTAATGTCTCTTTCGTAAACTGTGACATCAGCACCATTAATTTGAAGAATTCTAGCTGTAGTCAGTCCAACTGGACCGCCGCCAATAATGGCTATTTTTTTATTTTCTATAATTGAAGTTTTCATTTTTATTGAAATTAATATTGTAATTGCTCTTCGGCTTCGCTCAGAGTGACAAAGTATTTGATTTTGAAATTTTTGAAATAAGTTTTTTAATTGTAATTGATTTTTGAAATTGAAATTGAAAAATTATGGAGTCAGCGCTTTTAAAACCAGATTAAAAGCTTCGTCTTTAATCTTATCACTAAGAACAAAAGATTTTCCAGACATTGATTTTCCATCTTTGTGAAATTCTAAAAGAGAATAAAGCGAACCGTAAGCAATGCTCCAAAAGACTTCATAAGAAATAGAGATAAGCTCTTTTCTTTCAATTGCTGAAACCATAAATTCAGTCATCATTTGTTTGTATTCTCCTGTCACTTCTTGTATGATTGCATCGCCGTAAGTAGAATGCCTTAAAAGTTCAAAACAGGTAGCTTGTAGGGTAAAATTTTGATTGAAATAAATACGATTTTCCCATTGATTTCGTAATCCGTCTCTAAAAGACATATCTGTAGAAAAACCGTTAAACATTTTTTCAAAGAAGTTTTGACCAATTTCGATTCCAATTTTACGAATCAAATCTTCTTTGTCTGAATAATAGATATAAAGTGTAGCTACAGAAATGCCGCATTCTTTTGCCAAACGGTTCATTCCAAAGCCTTCTATGCCTTGGTTAACGATCATTTCTATTGCTTTCTGTTTTACAATTTCTTCTTTATTAGTGTCTCTCGTTCTCATAATTCTAACTAATTATGGTACAAAGATATAAATAATAAATGAACGATCGCTTATTTATTGTTTTTTTTGTGATGCAAAGAGGCAAAGTGACAAAGGCTCAAAGTTTTGAAAACATGAATTGGCTAATATTTACATATTGAATTCGCAAGCACAAAAAAATCAGCTGAAATAAAGTATATTATTTTCAGCTGATTTTTATATTAAGAATACATTTATATTGTTTTTGTCGGTTCGGCTTCTCTTAGGTTCTGATTTTCTAAAATCTCTTTTAAAAATGGTTTTACAGTATTTTCTATATCACCTTCAGAAATATTTAAAGCTTCAGGATCTGATGCTAATTTTAGCCATGGTTTTGGTCCATCAAAATCATAACTTCCAAAAACTACAACAGGAGTTCCTTTTACTTTTACATTTTCTCTATCCTTTAAAATCCATTCATCAGCAAATGTGTAAAGGTATTTAGCGTCTTTTTCTAATAGTCGTAAGCAAGAATGTGATGCTGGATATCCTGGCAAAGCATATTCGTGAAAACCAACTCCAAGTTTATTTTCGATATTAAAATTCCATTTCAAGTCCCATTCGTCATTAAATGTACTTGTAGTTTGTTCGGCTTTCCAATTGGTGAAAAACAATCCAGTAGGAGTAGGATCTTTTTTTCTTCCCATATTGGTTGGGCCCGTACGAACCAATTCACCATTTTCGTAAGCAGCAAAAGCCTGCGTAGGATAAGAAAAAAGGATAATCTTTGAAACTTCTTCTAGAGCCGAAACATGTAACGGAAACGGAAGATAATAAACCAAATCTCCGCTAAAATCTGCAGGGATTACCACAGAATCTAATTTTTTGAAGTTAGCATAATCAGTTCGGTTTAAAGCGTAAACAATATCCATTTTAGAACTGTCGGCTTCATTTAGCTTTAGCCATTCTTTTGTATCTGTTATTTGATAAGAAAACGTTTCTGGCTTTTTATATTCAATTACTTTCTTTTTCTCTTTTTTATTTTCAGTCAATGTTATAGTATCGGTTTTTTTGCAAGAACCTAATAAGACTAACATTAAAATCAGTAGGGCGTTTGCTGTGTAATATAACTTTTTCATAGGTTGGTATTTTTATGAATATAAAGTTATACATCTGATAGCTGAAAAGGGTTACATAATTTTTTGAATTGGTTTCGGGATTTTCATTTTAGAGATTTCGACTTATGTTTTGAGATAACAAAACTCAATAAGAATTCTGTTATCTCAAATAGCTTATTTTCTCCAGTAATTATTGGCAGCAGCGATAGTTGCAAATTCAGTTGCTACAGTTTGTCCTACAGCTATGAGCATTGCTGCATCTTCAGCATAAATTGGCCTTAACTTTTCTCTAATTGCCTCATCAGGCTGAGTGATTTTGATAATTAAACGCGCCATTTTTACGGCTAGCTGACGACCTTCTTCAGGAGTACTGGTAATCAGCGAATCATTTGGAACTAATTGTACTTGATCAGACATAACTATTGTTTTTGGTTGTTGTTATATTCCTGTAAAATTAATTAAAATTCCGTTTGTTTTCAATTGTAAGATGCTGGTTTTTAAGTTGTTGTATTGAATAAATAATGGTTCTAAATTGTCAAAATGACGATAAAAAAGAATTAACATCATAGCTCCACTGAGCTTTATTTTTTATTAGGTAGTTTTCATGTCCTGTATTTTTGTAAATACGAAGAGCTTTAAGACCTTTTAGATTTTTATAAATTTCATCGATTTCTGATTTACTGACGCTTTTGTCTTTTTCTCCATATAGTAATAATGTAGGACAATTTATTTGTTTTGCATATTCTGATGGATTATGACTAAACCCCCAAAAGCCATTTTGCATGCCACCCCAAAAAAGTAAAATTCCTGCCATTGGGAAAGTTGGCGCATTCATTTTCTTAAATCTGGCGCAAACAGTTTGGTACATCGAACCAAAGGGGCATTCTAGTATTATTCCTTTTGGATTTATCTCAGTTTCATTAATACATTTCATTATGGCCACAGCTCCCATAGAAGTCCCAAACAAATAAATATTTTTTTCTCCTGTTGCTAAAATATAATCAAAACACGTTTTTACTTCTTTGGCTTCTTTAAAACCAATTGTTGTTTGATTTCCTTCAGAATTACCGCTTCCCATAAAATCAACCAACAGAGTGCTATAACCTAATTTTAGAAACTCATTTGATTTGTCTAGCATTGAAGATTTTTCTCCGCCATAGCCGTGAAATAGTATAACCGTACCACTAGATTTTTGATTTTTAATTAACCAGCATTCTATTTCTTTATTGCTTTTCAGTTTTATGGTTTGATATTTTTGGCTTGGTACTTTTTTGTTTTTTGGTTTTGGATTATTTACTCCAAACAATAATGTCTTTACTTTTTCAAATTTTGTAAGTCTAGCTGGAGTTTTAGTCTTTTCAGAATTATCATTTGTGAAATGAGTAAATTTATAAGCATGAAAGAATGCAATAATATTTATGAACAGAAAAAATAGTACGGTTATCCTAATACATTTTTGCTTATTAAATTTGATCATTTTATTATTTAAAAAGATTAGATTTATTTTATTACTAAATCTAAAATACTCAAAAAACTTTTAAATCAAACCTTTAATTTTTGCATGCTGCAAAAGCATAATAGTTTTAGCATCTGTAATTTCGCCAGATTCAATCATGGCGTAAGCTTCATCAAATGTAAATTCCAAAACTTCAATGTTTTCCTGTTCTGCGTCAAGTCCGCCGCCAGAACTTACTTTCATGCTTTCGTCATATTCGCCAACAAATAAATACAAAATCTCTGTTACAGAACCTGGTGACATATACGTTTCAATAACTTTTTGAACTTTAGAAAGTCTATATCCTGTTTCTTCTTCAGTTTCACGAATAATAGCTTGTTCTGCATTGTCTTTATCTAAAAGACCTGCGCAAACTTCAATCATCATTCCGGTTTTATTTCCGTTAAGATAAGTTGGCAAACGAAATTGTCTTGTTAGAATAACCGTTTTTTTGGCTGTATTGTATAACAATATTCCTGCACCATTTCCGCGGTCGTAAACTTCACGAATATGCGATTCTACTTTTTCGTTTTCTTTTGTATAGTTAAAAGTAACTTTATTTAAGATGTACCAATTGTCTGATAATAACTTGGTTTCTGTAATCTCAATTTTAGGATTTTTTCTCATGTCAGTAATAGTCAAAAAAAACGCTCTGAAAATCAGAGCGTTTAAATGTATTATTTTGTTATTGTTTGTTTTCTATCTGGTCCAACCGATACAATTTTGATTGGCACTTCGATTTCTTTTTCAATAAACTCAATATATTCTTTTAGCTCAATTGGCAATTGATCGTAAGACGTTAATCCAGTTAAATCTTGTTTCCATCCTTTAAATTCTTTGTAAACAGGAGTAACATTCTCTGGTTCGATGTTGTAAGGGAAGTGAGAAATGTTTTGTCCTTTGTAGTTGTACTCAGTACAAACTTTTAAAGTTTCAAAACCAGAAAGTACATCACCTTTCATCATCATTAACTGCGTAACACCATTTACTTGAACAGCATATTTTAAAGCTACTAAATCTAACCATCCGCAACGTCTTTGTCTTCCTGTTACAGAACCAAATTCGTTACCCACTTTTGCCATTGTAGCACCCACTTCGTCAAAAAGTTCAGTAGGGAAAGGTCCGCTACCAACACGTGTAACGTAAGCCTTGAAAATTCCGTAAACTTCTTTGATTTTGTTAGGAGCAATTCCTAAACCAGTACAAGCTCCAGCAGCGGTTGTGTTTGATGAAGTTACGAAAGGATAAGTTCCGAAATCAACATCTAATAAAGATCCTTGAGCTCCTTCGCAAAGAATAGATTTTCCAGCTTTTTGAGCTTGGTGCATGTATTCTTCACTGTCAATGAAATCTAATTTTTTCAATTCTTCAATAGCTTCAAAGAATTCTTTTTCTAATTCAGCTAAATTGTATTGGATATTTACGTCATAAAAAGCAATCATAGCTTCGTGTTTGTCAGCTAAAGCTCTGTAACGCTCTTTGAAATCTTCTAATTCAATATCTCCAACACGTAAACCATTTCTACCCGTTTTGTCCATATAAGTTGGCCCAATTCCTTTAAGGGTAGAACCGATTTTAGCTTTACCTTTAGAAGCTTCAGAAGCAGCATCTAATAAACGGTGAGTTGGTAAAATTAAATGTGCTTTTCTCGAAATGATTAATTTGCTTTTGATATCAAGGTTGAATTTTTCTAAACCTTCAATTTCTTTTTGAAAAACTACAGGATCAATTACAACACCATTTCCGATAACATTTACTGAGTTTTTATGAAAAATTCCAGAAGGGATTGTTCTAAGTACGTGTTTAATTCCGTCAAATTCTAATGTATGTCCTGCGTTTGGTCCTCCTTGGAAACGTGCAATAATATCATAATTTGAGGTAAGTACGTCTACAATTTTTCCTTTACCTTCATCTCCCCATTGTAATCCTAGTAATAAATCTACGGTCATTCTGTTTTAATTTGCGTTGGGACAATCTCAGTTGTCCTACTGATTATGTAGTTAATTTTCTTTTTTTATTTTTTTGAAAAAGTCTAATTGAATAGACTATGAATTTGAATTCTGCTTTTTGTTTCCGTAGAAATAAAGCGAATGATTAGTGATTTCAATATCAAAAATTTCTTCGATAGTTTTTTTAATAGTTTGAATTCTTGGATCACAAAATTCAATTACTTCTCCCGAATCCGTCATAATGATATGATCGTGCTGTTTATCAAAATATGATTTTTCGTAATAAGCCTGATTTTGTCCAAATTGATGTTTTCTAACCAAAGCGCAGTCCAACAGTAACTCGATCGTGTTGTATAAAGTAGCTCTACTCACACGATAGTTCTTGTTTTTCATTTTGATATAAAGGTTTTCTATATCAAAATGCTCCTCGCTATCGTAAATTTCCTGAAGTATAGCATAACGCTCAGGAGTTTTGCGATGCCCTTTTTGTTCAAGATATAGTGTAAAAACATTTTTTACAATTTCTTGATTCTTAGTGTTGTCAGTTGAAATAAGTGTCATATCCGGCAAAGATAATTTTTTATTTTTAATGAATAAAAGTTTCGGGTTTAAAGTTTCGTTACAAAATTCTTATAGTTTCCCTAAAAAGTTAGGTTCTATACTCTCTAGTAACCTTATCGACCCCGTCAATTTTCTTGATGGCGCTAATCATTTTTTTCAAAATCGTATTGTTTTTAACGATTACAGCAACTTGTCCGTGGAAAATTCCAGCATCGGTACTAAGCGAAATACTCTGAATGTTTACGCTCATATTGTTCGAAATTACCTTTGTCAATTGGTTGGTAAGTCCTAAAACATCCATTCCTGTAATGTTGATAATGGCTTTGAATTCTTCTTGAGAAGAGTCAATCCATTTGGCGCTCATAATTCTGTAAGCATAATTCGACTGCATTCCAATTGCGTTTGGACAATCTTTTTTATGCACTTTTATTCCTTCATTAATCGTAACGAAACCAAAAACGTCATCACCTGGAATTGGATTACAGCATTGCGAAAGTTTATAATCCAGCTTGTCGTGCTCGGTTCCAAAAACCAGCATATCGTAATTGCTGCTGATGACTGGTTTGTGAATATCTTCATCCGCAGTATCTTTTGTTCGCTTAATTTTATTTTTGAAGAAATTGATAAACGAATTGCTTTTCTGTGCCGCATAATCTTTCAACTGCTGATTTTCGATCGCACCAATTCCAACTCTGTAAAATAAATCTAAACTGGTTTTTAGTTTGAAGAAGTTAACCAGCTCATTTGTTACTTGTTCGTTAAACGTAACTTTTAAATGTTTTAATTTTCTAACAAGTAATTCTTTTCCTTCTTCTGCAATTTTTTTGGTGTTCTCGTTAAGAACGTTTTTAATTTTATTTTTAGCTCGTGAAGTCGTTACGTATTCCAACCAGTTTACTGTTGGTTTTTGGTTTGGAGAAGTAATTACTTCAACTTGATCACCACTTTTTAATTCGTAATTCAACGGAACCAAACGTCCATTTACGCGAGTTCCGCGAGTTTTAATTCCGATTTCAGAGTGAATGCTGAAGGCAAAATCAAGAGAAGTAGCACCTTTTGGCAACGATTTGATTTCTCCTTTTGGAGTAAAGACGAAGATTTCTTTAGAATATAAATTCATTTTAAAATCTTCTACAAAATCAACTGCATTGGTTTCTGGGTTTTCTAAAGCTTCGCGAAGGAGATTAAGCCATGTATCTAAGCCACTTTCTTCGGTAGCACCGTTATTTTTGTATTTATAGTGCGCTGCGTACCCTTTTTCGGCGATTTCATCCATACGTTCGCTTCGGACCTGTACTTCAACCCAGCGCCCTTTTGGTCCCATAACTGTAATGTGAAGCGCTTCATAACCAGTTGATTTTGGAGATGAAATCCAGTCACGAAGACGGCTTGGGCTAGGTCTGTAATGGTCTGTTACGATCGAATATATTTTCCAAGCAATAAATTTTTCTTCGTGTGGATCGGCTTTATAGACAATTCTAAGTGCGAACTTGTCGTAAACTTCATCGAAGGTTACGTTTTGCGCACGCATTTTTCGACGAATAGAATAGATAGATTTTGGTCGACCTTTGATGATATAATCTACACCTTCATTGTCTAAAGATTTTTTTAAAACATCCGAAATATCCTTGATATAAGCGTCCTGTTCTTCCTTAGTTTCACGAATTTTGCTTACGATATCTTCATAAACTGCAGGTTCAGTATATTTTAATCCTAAATCCTCAAGTTTGGTTTTAATGTTATAAAGTCCCAAACGGTGGGCAAGGGGAGCATAAATGTATAAAGTTTCAGATGCGATTTTGGTCTGTTTGTATTCCGCCATAGAATCCATAGTCTGCATGTTGTGAAGACGATCGGCTAATTTTATCAGAATTACACGAACATCATCATTCAATGTCAGAATCATTTTTCTGAAATTCTCAGCCTGCATTGAAGCATTTAGGTCTTTTTGAACCAAAGATATTTTTGTAAGTCCTTCAACTAGCTGCGCCACTTTCGGATTGAATAAACGCTCAATATCTTCTACAGTCATTGGTGTATCCTCTACAACATCGTGCATTAAAGCCGCAGCGATAGAGGTCGCGCCCAGACCAATTTCTGAGGCAACAATTTTTGCAACTGCAATAGGATGAAAGATATAAGCCTCGCCAGATTTACGTCTCTGATCTTTATGAGCATCAACGGCAACATCAAAAGCTTTTCTAATTAATTTCTTGTCAGTAGGGCTTAAAGTTTGGTAACTTATTCGAAGTAATTCCTTGTATTCCTGCGCAATAGCTTTGTTTTCTTTTTCTATATCTATTTCTGTCATAACGGCATAGTTCAAGTACTAAAAATAAGAATTAGTTTGAACATATACAAGATTTTAGATTGTTGATTTTATAGTGTAGATTTTGGATTTTTGCATGTAGGAATAAGGCTTCGACCCCGCTCAGCCTGACAAAAAGATCATTAAAAATAAATTCCAATTTTTTAAATCCCAAATTCCAAAAGAGCAAGGCAATTTTTAGAAAATCTAAAATCTAAAATCTAAAATCAGAATCCTCTTTGTCTTTTTGCTTCAAAAATTAAAATAGCTGCAGCGACAGATACGTTCATACTGTCAATTTCTCCCTGCATCGGGATAATGATATTTTGAGTTGCTTCGTCACGCCATTGCTGGGTTAGACCAGTTGCTTCTGTGCCAACTACCAAAGCGGTTGGAGTGGTGAAGTTTTGGGTATGATATGAAGTTGAATTTTGTAAAGTGGCACTGTAGAAATTGATCTTTTTTTCTTTCAAAAAAGAAATAATTTCTTCCGATGTTCCAGTTGCAATCTGATTGGTAAAAAGGCATCCAACGCTAGAGCGCACAATGTTAGGATTGTATAAATCACTTTTCGGATTGGCAACTAAAACAGCATCTAAATTGGCAGCATCTGCAGTTCGTAAAACAGCACCGATATTACCAGGTTTTTCTAAAGATTCTACCACTAAAATCAACGGATTATCGGATAATTTTAAATCAGATAATTTTAAAGGTTTGGTCTTTGCTACTGCTAAAATTCCTTCTGTAGTATCGCGATAGGCCAGCTTTTGGTAAACTTCTTTGTTGATTTCGATAATCTGAAATGGATTCTGAATCAGTTTGTTGATTTCTGATTCTGAAACTAATTCTGGTAAAAATAAAACCGTTTCAATTTCATAACCGCCTTTTATAGCTAATGAAATTTCGCGTTGTCCTTCAATCAAAAATGTTCCGGTTTGTTTTCTGGCCTTCGCTTTTTCTTGAAGTAAAACCAAAGATTTGATATACGGATTTTGAACTGAAGTAATTTGTTTCATTTTTTTTAAGGCTCAAAGTTGCAGAGGGGCAAAGGTACAGAGTTTTTTTCTTCCTGCAAGGTTTTTAAAACCTTGTAGGTTTGTCTCAAAAGTTTTATAGCCACGAATTCACGAATTTTATTTTAATAATTCGTGAATTCGTGGCTATAAAAAACTATTTCTCAAAAACTTCTTTAATCTCTGTTTCTACAGGATGATCGGTTTTGAAATAATATCCCATTAATTTTGCTAATGTTTGTGCAAATTGTTTTTGGTAGAATTGTGATTCTGTTTTGATTTCGCCCTTTGGTGCAATTTCTGGTCCCATTGCAGCAAACCAAATTTCAGATGCTCCCGGAACATCAGAGCCGTGATCTGTCCATTGCGATTTTACTTTGTCTCCTCGTCCGTGATCTACGGTTATGAATAAAGTGGTTTTATTTTTGTATTGCGGATCATTTTGGACAAAATTCCAGACTTCTTGAATCCATTTATCCACTTGATTGGCTGCGTCCAAATACGAACGATATTGTCCATGATGCGCCCATTCATCGGTTTCTCCGTATGCAATATAAAGTACTTTTGGCTTTTTATTTTTTAATTCATCTAAAGCTTGATAATGTGTAAAAACATCTAGACATTCATCCATATGAAATGGTTTATATGAATTGTCACGCATTTCATTTAATAAGTGCTGAGCTGCTGTTGGTTTATTTCCACCCACTTTATCAAAGGCTGAAATTACAGGAAATCCGCTTCTTTCCTCATTCAAAATTCGGTCAAAAGCATCCCATGCGCCAAAAGCAGCAACTTTGTCTTTTAGTTTAGACTGTTTATTTAAAAACTCCAGAACATTTACGTTTGGATTGGCTTTGTAACCGTTTGAGTTGACTTTTACATCTACATTTCCGGTCATGATTTCGCTATAGCCAGGATAACTAAACCAATACGGATTAGCAACATCGACTTTGTTTCCTAAATCTCGATTTCCATAAATCTGACCTTTAGAAGCAATTTCGGACCAGAAAAATGGCATTAGTTTTTTACGCGCTTCTTTAACATCAGCACTGCTATATTTTTTATAAATGTAAGCGCTGTCTCCCTGATTGAATTTTTTATCATTGGCAATTGCAGGATCAATTCCTTTAAAAACTTCTTGCCATCTAAAACCATCAGTTGTAATGATAATGATGTTTTCTGTTTTTTGTGCTTGAGATTGAATGCTTAATAAAATGAAGAGAATTAGAACCGCTTTTTTCATTTTTATCTGTTTTTAAGTTGTTGTACTAAGATTGTTATTTTCTTTCAAAACTAAATTAATAATAAAGATAACAGTAAAGCCAATCTGTAAAATAACCTTAAGTTAACAGATTAAAACGCCTATAAAATCCCTCTCGACTTAATCTCCAAATATTTATTAATTGCGTCAAGCGTAAGATTTTCGGGTTGTGTCAAAACCGAATGAATTCCGTATTTCTTCAATTCGTTTACAATTAATCGTTTTTCGAACATAAATTTTTCGGCAATTACTTTGTCGTAAACTTCCTGAATTGTTGCTGTTTTTTTATTTATGATTGAATTCAGTTCAGTGTTTTGAAAGAAAACCACAACCAATAAATGGCTTTTGGCAATTCCTTTTAAATAAGGAAGTTGACGATTTAAACCGTCCATGGTTTCAAAATTGGTGTACAGAATTATTAAACTTCTCTGATTGATGTTTTTCTTAATGTCAACGTACAATCTGCTGTAGTCGCTTTCGAAGAAATCGGTTTTTACATTGTACAAAGTTTCGAGGATTTTCTGCATTTGCGAGCCTCTTCTTTCGGCAAAAACTCTGTTTTCTACTTTTTTAGAAAAAGAAAAAAGCCCTGCTTTATCTTGTTTTTTCAGAATGACATTGGATAAAACCAAAGCCGAATTAATCGCATAATCCAATAAACTTAATCCGTCAAAAGGCATTTGCATAACGCGCCCTTTATCTATTGCCATATAAACAGATTGTGATTTTTCGTCCTGAAACTGATTGACCATCAATGAATTTCTTTTTGCTGTAGCTTTCCAGTTTAAAGTTCGTAAATCGTCGCCTTGAACATATTCTTTAATCTGCTCAAACTCCATTGTATGGCCAATGCGGCGTATTTTTTTGATTCCGTATTGAAATAAATTGTTTGAGAAAGCAATCAAATCATATTTTCTTAGCTGAATATATGAAGGATACGTCGGAACCATTTGACCATTATTGAAAATAAATCTTCTTGAAACGAGTCTTAAGGGCGAAGAAACATAAATGTTCAAAGAACCAAAATGATATTCTCCGCGTTCTGTCGGGCGAAGGTCGTATCCAATTTCTTTTTGTGTCGTGGCTTTTATTGTTTTTACAATTTTGAAGTCTCGAATCTGAAATTGAAACGGAATCTCGTCAATAATCTTAACCGAAACAGGAAAAGTATAATGGTTTTTTAAATTAATTTTTATCGGATTTAAATCTCCGTTTGATAATTTTTCGGGTGTAATTCTTTCAGCTTCAAGTCCTGTTCGTGCCAAGTACAAAAGCAAAATATCAAGTCCTAAAAAAGTAATTAAACCTAAAACGAGTAGCCATACTGCGTGATACATGTTCGGAAAAATAAAAGCGCAGACAAACAATCCTATAATGCCAATGAGCACATAGAAAAAGAAATTGTTCAGATATAGACTTTTTATGAATTTCAAGTTTTCTCGGTTTTATGTTTTTCTAATAAATTTTGGTGAAGTCATTAAAATCAAAACCTTCTAAAGAAGCAATTTTCCAAGTTCCGTTTTCTTTAATGGTTTTGACTCTGTATTTAAAATCGCCTTTCCACGACCAAGTCCAATCAAAAGAAGCTTTGTCGTTTTCAATCTTCAAATGATTAATCGTCATAGTTTTCCAATAATTTTCTGGATTGTCTTGACAATTGCACCACGGATTAGAATCATTTCCAAAAGGAGGCAATTCTCCCTCAAACCATTCTATTTTTTTTGTTTTAAGATTAGAATCTATTCTCAAAGCAATTTTATTGTAATTGTCTAAAAACTGCTGCGAAAAGAAATTGGTTTTCTTCAGTTCTTCCAATCTTCTTTTATGTGAGTTTAAATCTAAGCCAATGTATTTATCTCCTTTTTTATTTGCAAGAGGATTGAAGTCATTATTGCTATTTTTAGTTTCAACCCATTCATACAATTTCTTTACTAAAGTTTCAATTTCCTGTTTGTCATTTTTGAAATAAAAAGAATCTTTTTTGTCTTTTAAAAAAGCAGCATTTGATGGTTGAAAAGCAATCAACAATAGTAGAGAGAATGATATAAGAAGTTTAGACGGTTTCAATTTTTTATAGTTTTTAGTTTCAAGTTTCTGGTTTCAGGTTTTGCTCTTCTTTGTCAGGCTGAGCGGAGCCGAAGCCCTTTGCGCCCTTCGACTTCGCTCAGGGTGACAATTTAGCTTTTAAGTTTGTTCATCATTAACCATTCACAATTCACAATTCACAATTCACAATTATCTAGGTATTTCTACCGTTTCAATAATCTGTTTAATAATTTCTGGACTAGAAATGCCTTCCATTTCGCGTTCTGGCGTTACAATAACACGGTGCTGTAAAACTGGAATTGCTGCTTCTTTAATATCTTCTGGCGTTACAAAATCGCGTCCGCGGATTGCAGCAAAACCTTTTGCCGCATTCAAAATCGCGATAGAAGCACGAGGTGAAGCACCTAAATATAAAAAGGCATTTTCGCGAGTATTTACTACAATTCTAGCAATGTATTCTAGTAAGTTTTGTTCTACCCTAATTTGTTTTACCAAACCTTGATATTCTTTAATTTCTTCTGCAGAAAGAATCGTTTTAATAGCATCTAATTTTCCATGATCTTGCAACGAATGTTCTCTCTGGATAATTAAAATTTCTTCGTTCAATTTTGGATAATCAATCGTAATTTTAAAAAGGAAACGATCTAATTGTGCTTCAGGCAAACGATAAGTTCCTTCTTGCTCTATAGGATTCTGAGTTGCGATAACCAAAAATGGCGCTTCTAGTTGATAAGCAGAACCGTCAATTGTAATTTGGCGTTCTTCCATTACTTCAAAAAGAGCGGCTTGTGTTTTTGCTGGCGCACGGTTAATCTCATCAATTAAAATCAAATTAGAAAAAATAGGCCCTTTTTTGAATTCGAATTCTGAATTTTTCAGATTGAAAATAGAAGTTCCTAAAATATCAGAAGGCATTAAATCGGGAGTAAACTGGATTCTGCTGAAACCAATATTTAAGGTTTTAGCCAATAATTTAGCCGTAATTGTTTTAGCAACTCCTGGAACACCTTCTAAAAGTACGTGACCGTTGGACAAAATAGCAACCAAAAGCTGATCTACCATTTTGTGCTGTCCTACGATTACAGTTTCAATCTCTTTTTTGATCGTATTAACGTGATCTAAAAGAGGTCCTAAGTTGATTCTAGTTTCAAAATTCACATTTTCATTTGTGATTTCGCTTGATGTTGTATTGATGTCGTCCATAATTGGTATGTTTTTTATTTTTTTTGCCACAGATTAAAATGATTAACACAGATTAAAGAGTTTTAATAAAAAAAAAATCATTTTTAATCCTTTTAATCTGTGGCTTAATATTTCTGGTTAATGTAAAATCTTTTCTATTGCTGTGTTTATTCTAATTAAATCTTCTTCCAGACTTCCGTGATAACTATTTCGGTGGTCATTGATTAACTGAACCACATCGCGAATATCTTTTTCATCTTTTCCTGTTTTATAATGTAATTTGGTGATAAAATCGTCATCGAGTTTGGTTGTATCAAGCAGATAATCGGTTCTAATTTTTTCTAAAAAGTAAATGATCTTTTTATCAATAATATTGGTATGATCTCCTTCTTGATAATATAAGTTTCCAATTGTTTTGGTAAAATCAACAGTTAGATTCTGCAATGGTTTTATGATCGGAACAACTCGCTGTTTTCGTTTTGCATTAAAAATCATAAAAATAAGAATTCCGATTAAACCTAAATACCAAGCTGATTTTAAAGCGGGTTGGCTCCAGATGTAACGTAGCGGAGAACTTGAAATTCTCTTATCATTTAAAGTCTTATTATACCAGAAAATATTTCCTTTCGGAATATAAGAAAGTACATTTTCGGCATACTGATAATAATCTTTTTTCAACAAATTATAATTGGTAAAAGCCACTGGCTGCGTATGCAGATAGAGATAGCCATTTTTATAAGGAACTTCAATAAAATTGACTTGCTTTTCCTTTTTACGGTTCATTTGATACCCTAAAACTTTTGTGTTTAAAGTATCTATTTTCGAAAAATAATCACTCAATCCAGTATTAAAAGTATATTTTTTTGCGCTTACTTTTTTGTTAGCCATCCAAACCGAAATGCTGTCATTGGGCATAAAATCGGTTTTCAGTTCAATTTTCAAAGAGTCTAGCAAAACTTTCGGAAACACTTTCATACTCAAAAAAGCATTATTTCCGTGAGAAACAAAATTTAAGATTTCTCGCATTGATCCCTCGTCAATATTATCGACTTCAGAAATATTCATGAAAGAGCCTTTGATTTTATAGGATTCTGCATTCTCATTAGAATTATATTGAGAATCCAAATATTCATAAGGCGTCTGAGTAGAAATTCTTTGTACTTTCTGCTTAAAAATAGCATCAGCTTCTTGGTCGAAAACGTATAATCCGAATGGGATTTTATCTTCAACAGAATACGTTGGAGTCCAATCAATAGGTTTTGGCTGTCCTTTGTCTACAAGTAATGTTATTCCGAAAATTAAAACCAGAATAGCAATGTATATTTTAATTTTATTATCCATTACCAAAGGTTTTTAATGCTTTTTTAAATCTATTTTCTGTCTTTCTGAATGTTGTATCGTCAATTTCAAATTCGCCGTACCAAATATAATTGTACAGATAAGAAAGATAAGTAAACTCTTCCTTGTGAGCAGGATTATGCAGTTCGTACAAATAATCGGAATTGGTTTTTTCGATATCCCATTCAATATAATGATGTTGCGCCATTACTTTCAAAAGCCATAAATAATAATATCGAACGGCAATTCTTTTTTCGCCTGCTTCGATGCTTTCTTTAATAAGTTTTTCAAAATCTAAAAGATGGATGTTTTTTTCGGCATCAGAATAAAACAAAGCTCTTTTATCTGCATTCTTTCCAAAAATCCACATTCCTTCTCTTTTGATTAATGCCTTGACAATAAAATAAATCAAGATAACAACTACCAGAATGGCAATTATTCTAAACAAAATTGAAACAAAGTTTAGAGATGATTTTACACTTCCGAAATTAAACAAATTGGCAATTTGCCTAGCGAGCCAATGCTTAAAATGATCCCACCAGTTTTTTTCTGGTTCTTTGTATTCGTAAACAAAGTCCTTATCGGTATATTTTTTCTTGAAATCCTTTTCAAAATGTCTGGCTTCTACCGTTCCAGAATCTACTTTGATATCTTTTTCGGTATATTTAATTCCAATAATTTTTGGCGGATCTTCCTTAATCAGAGTATCTTGAGCACATAATGGACTCAAGCAGAAAAGAAAATATAAAATAATAACAAATCTATTCATTTGTAGTATCTCCAATTAAATCAATTGCTTTCGATTCTTGTTTGTCTCCTGACTCTAAGCTATAATAAATCATTCCCTGATTCACTATAATGATGTTGTTGAAAATGTTGCCAAGAACTATTAGCACAATTACGACAATCGTTATAAAACCTATCAATAACGGCGAAGGTTCAATAGAATTTGTATGGTTTGAAGCAGAATTGCCAATTAAATACGCTAAAGCAATAAACATACCCACAAAGTATAAACACATTGTTATAGCAAACTGAACAAATTGCATTATCATCATCATAATAAAAGTCGTTCCAATGGTATTCCAAAAATCTAATTTTACTAAATCGTAAGCGTGTTTTAGAGATTCGAAAAAACGTTTGTCTTCTGTCAGATAACTGTAAAAATGCAGGTTTAAAAAGGTGAATAATGCTGGTAATGCAATCATTATCAATGGAATTCCGATAATAATAAAGCACAGAAAAAACAAGATGATTAAGGCAATTATTAAAACCGGAAAAACTAAAAACAAATAGCCGATACTGAATTTTATTAATTTAAAAAGAACTTTAAAAAAACTTGCCGAGAGATCATTCACTTCAAGATCTTCTTTGCCAGCAGCGATCAATTTTAAATATAAAACCGGATAAGCATAGTTAAACAATGACATGATAAAGAATAAAAAAACGCAGATAAATATCAATGCAACGACTAATCCTTCATTATGATTGAAGTATTCAAGAAGATCGCTTTTTAATTGATTGTTTTCAAGACCAGATTCTTGGATATGTTCAAAATTGACTTTAAGGAGCGTATAAATTACTATGGCAAAAAGAAGTAAAAATGCTCCATTTGTAATAAAAAATATCTTGAAAAAGTTCTTTCCGTAATTTTTGAAAAAAGTAAAAGTATCGCCTAGATTATCACCTAATTGTCTTTTTCTGTAAAGCTCGAACATTATAAATGAATTGGTTTTGAAGTTATTTTTTTGTGTACAATAAAAGGGTATATCAAGTAGTAAAACGAAATTATTGCCAGTGTCAATAAGATAATAAAACTGCTTAGCCAATTGGGCATATCGATTGAATATCGTGTAATAAAACCTTCTAAAAATCCTGCGCTTATGGTGAAAGGAAAAGTGCTTAAGAATATTTTAAAGCTGTTTTTGAAACCGAGTTTAAAAGAATTTAATCTAGAAAAAGTTTTAGGAAATAGGATGGAAGCACCTAAAATAAATCCAGCTGTAGTTTCGATTACTATGGCAAAGATTTCCATAGAACCGTGAATCCAGATTCCTCGAACGCTTTTCCAGAAAACACCTTGTTCGTAGAAAAAATACTGAAAAGAACCAAGCATAATACAGTTTTGAAGAAAAACATTAAAAGTTCCGATTCCTGCAAAAATTCCGTAGAAATAACATCTCGCACCTACAAAAAGATTATTGACCGTAATGCCAATAAAACTTCCCCAATTGCTGCCCGAACCATATACGGCCATCGGATTGCCTTTTTTGATGTTTTCTAAAGTCATATTTACATAATCGTCGCCTAAAATGAGACGTACAAAATCACGGTCATAACGAGCAGAAAGAACTCCGATAGAAACGGTAACAAAAAACAAGGCAAATGCATAAACCAAATACCTTCTGTATTCGTAAACCAATAAAGGGACTTCGATTTTAAAGAAATCTATAAGCCGATTCTGATCGGTGCGTTTGGTTTTGTAAATTTTTTGATAAATCTGAGAAGCAAGATGATTGAGGTACACAACCGTTTTACTTTTAGGATAATACGTTTGGGCATACGACAAATCATTCATCATTTGAATGTACAAATTTGCTAATTCATCAGGATTTTTTTTAGCTTTACCGAAAATTGCCAGCTCAAATTCGAGCCATTTTTCTCTATTTTGTTTTATAAAGGCGATTTCTCTCATTGTAGGCTAAAATATGAAATATGTCAGAATTATCTATTAATACGACACAAAATGTCAAAATAAATTTTATTGCTGCTTCGATTGGCGAAAGACTAGGTGCTTTTTTTATCGATTTGTTTATTGTAATCTGTTATATAACAGCACTTTCAATAATACTTTTTGATTGGCTTCAACTGGAAAAATTGATGGTTAATTTGGATGGCTGGTCTCGTGGTGCGATTTTTTTAGTATTGTATTCTCCAGTTATAATTTATTCGTTGGTTTTAGAAAGTGTTTTTGAAGGTCAGTCACTTGGCAAAAAAATACTAAAAATTAAAGTCGTTAAAATTGACGGTTATCAAGCTGGTTTTGGAGACTATTTAATTCGATGGTTTTTTAGAGTAATTGACTTTTTTACTTTTTTCGGACTTCCTGGGCTTATTTCAGTTATTACAAGTCAGAAATCACAGAGATTGGGCGATATGGCAGCAGGAACAGCAGTGATTACTTTAAAGAATAAAATCAACATCAGCCATACGATTTTAGAAGACATCGGAGAATCTTATGTGCCTACATATCCTCTCGTGATTAAGCTTTCAGACAATGATATGCGTATTATTAAAGAAACCTATCAAAAAGCGGCAGCTAAAAATGATCATGAAATTATTTATAAACTAGTTGCAAAAATCGAAAGTGTGACAGGAATTAAAAATCAATCTGGAAACAATAATGATTTTATTAGAGTGATTTTAAAAGACTATAATTTTTACACGCAAAACATGTAATTTTTTTCTTTGAGGAATTATTGAATTTTTATGGTTTTTACTGATAATTTTTTAAAATTTCTTTGTAAATTTATATATAGATAATTAATTCATAAATTTCCAATCCAATGAAAATTACAAAGGCTTTTCTCGTATTACTAGTGCTATTATCTGCTTGTGTTAGTTTTGCCCAAAGCGGAAAAAAATTAGATAAAATTATAAAAAGAGACTATCAGATTATTGAATGCACTGTTCTAAAAATGTCTGATAAAACAGTAGAATATTCTCTTCCAGGCGAAACCGTTCAAATCTCGCTGGACGTTTCACAAATTGCCAAAATCGATTTTGCAAGCGGAAGATCTCAAACTTTTGATATTTCTTCAAGTACAAGTACTCCAGTTGAGAATGATTCTCAAAGTGTGGCGAGTGCAGATATGAAACACAATACAATCGCGGTATTGCCAATTCCTTATGTAAATGCAGATAATCAGCAAGGTTCTGAAGATATGGCAAAATTTGCTCAAAATGATTTATATAACAAATTGTTGGATAAATCTTCGAACATTTTTCCGTTAACGGTTCAGGATTTAAGAACAACAAATAGTTTATTGCACAAAGCTGGAATTGATCACAATAATATTGACGAAACGCCAATAGAAGATCTTGAAAAAATATTAGGAGTTGATAATATTGTTGCCGCAAAAGTTTCCTATACCATTGGAACAGGAACTACAGCGACTACTTATAACAGCGGAAATGCTAAAGTGAGCAACAATAACAAAAAAGTAACTACAAACGACATTTCTACAACAACAGCAAACGATCAGAAGTACTATTACTATACCGTTTATTTTGACATGTACAGAAACACCGATAAGATTTACTCGCAAACCCGTAAACCTTTGTTGGCTGTAAAAGACGGTTGGATGGATTCTATTTCTTATTTATTAAAAAGAAGTCCGATTTACGTGAAAAAATAAGGAACGTTTTTATGAGCGAGAGTTGTTAAGATTATTCGTCACAACTTTGTAACTTTGACCCTTTACATCTTTGCAACTCAAAAAAAAATGTTTCACTTACTTGATATTATTGGGACAATGGCATTTGCCATGTCTGGCGCTTTAACTGCAATGCACAAAAAACTAGATCCGTTTGGGGTTTTTATCATTGCATTTGTAACTGCCGTTGGAGGCGGAACGCTTCGCGATGTCTTAATCGGAAGAACTCCTGTTGGCTGGATGCGCGACATGCAATATGTGTATGTGATTATTTTAGGATTTTTTCTAGCGATTCTTTTCAGAAAAAGATTCGACAAACTTCGAACCTCATTGTTTCTTTTTGATACAATTGGGCTTGGAGTTTTTACTTTAATAGGTTTAGAAAGAGGAATTGTAACGGGACTTCATCCCGCAATTTGTATTGCATTAGGAACTATGACAGCTTGTTTTGGCGGTGTAATACGAGATATATTATGTAATGAAATTCCAAACCTTTTTCGAGAAGAAATCTATGCAACGATTTGTATTTTGGGCGGGATGGTATTTTTTGGATTGAGGAAGCTAAATTTAAATGACGATATCATATATTTAGTTACTTCTCTTGTGATTATTGTGGTTAGATTAATGGCAGTTAAGTATAAATGGCATTTAAAAGCATTTGATCACAAATAGATATGAAATACATTATAAAAAAGTATTCTCAAGTTGATTATCCTATCTGGAATAATTTTGTCGCACAGTCTAAAAACGCTACATTTTTATTTCATCGCGATTTTATGGAATACCACAAAGATCGTTTTGAAGATTTTTCGCTTTTAATTTTCGAAGATGAAAAATTGCGTGCCATTCTTCCAGCCAATAAAAAAGGAAATGCTATTTATTCGCATCAAGGACTTACTTATGGAGGATTGGTTTATTTGCCAAAAATGAAAGCATCTAAAGTTGAATTAATTTTAGATGAGATTTTGTTTTTTTTGAAAGAAAACAAGATTGAAACTTTTTATTATAGGCCAATTCCAGATTTTTATTTTTCAGAAGGAAACGCGGCAATAGACTTTTTTCTGTTGAAAAGGGGAGCAGTTTTAGAACGAAAAGAAATGAATCTGGCAGTTAATCTGACAGTTCCTTTGAAGATTTCGAAAAGCAAAATGAAACATTTTAGAAGAATTGAAAATCTAGATTTAGATATTTTTGAAGAAGAAAATTTTGATTCTTTTTGGGAAAAAATTTTGGAGCCAAGACTAGCAGAAAAATTTAATGTAAAACCAGTCCACTCCAAAGAAGAAATTGCGTTTTTGAAATCTAAATTTCCGAAAAATATAAGACAATATGCTGCTTACGGAAATGATGAAATTATAGCAGGAATAACAATTTTTGAAACCAAAAATATTGTAAAATCACAATACGGCGCCACTTCAAAAACAGGAGAAGAATTTAGAGCACTAGATTTTTTATTCATTAACCTGATTCATAAATACAAACGAAAAGGGAAGCATTTTTTTGATATGGGAATTGTGGGCGAAGAAAATGAATTGGGTTATAACCAAGGACTTTTAGCGCAGAAAGAAGAATTAGGCTGTACTGTTTACAATCAGGATTTTTATAAAATAGAAATAAAGTGATACCATTTTTAGACCTAAAAAAAATAAACAAACCGTATGAAACCGCTTTTCAGGAAAAACTGAAATCGGTTTTAGAAAACGGCTGGTATATTTTAGGAAAAGAATTGGAAACATTTGAAAAAGCATTTGCTGAATACTGCCAATCAAAATATTGCATTGGAGTAGGAAATGGTTTTGATGCCTTGATTCTTATATTTAAAGGTTACATCGAACTCGGTAAACTCAAAAAAGGCGATGAGGTTATTGTTCCAGCAAATACATATATTGCTAGTATTCTAGCCATTTTACAAGCCAATTTAGTTCCTGTTTTGATCGAACCAAGATTAGAAACTTACAACATAAATCCAGATTTAATTCCCGAAAAAATCACTTCAAAAACAAAAGCCATTTTAGCAGTTCATTTATACGGACAATTGGCCGAAATGCAAAAAATAAATGAGATTGCAGAAAAGCATGATTTGATTGTTGTAGAAGATGCTGCACAATCTCATGGAATTAAAAAATCTCAAATTTCAAATTCCAAATTCCAACCGAACGAAAATCTAAAATCTAAAATCTATAATCTAAAATCAGCATCAGCGTACAGTTTTTACCCAGGAAAAAATCTAGGTTGTTTAGGTGACGGTGGAGCAATTACAACAAATGACGAAGCCTTAGCAAAAGTCCTTTTTTCGCTTCGAAATTATGGTTCTGAAAAGAAATATCATAATAAATATGTTGGTGTAAATTCAAGACTTGACGAGTTGCAGGCTGGGTTTTTGAATCTAAAATTACCAAATTTAGATTCTGATAATGAAAAGCGAAGAGCAGTTGCAACACGTTATTTGTCTGAAATTAAAAACGGTAAAATAGTATTGCCGTTTTGGGATTTTTCCAACAATCATGTTTTTCATCTGTTTGTAATTCGAACAGAAAACAGAGAAAAACTTCAAGAGTATTTGGCTCAAAACAATGTTCAGACGGTAATTCATTATCCGATTCCTCCACATAAGCAAAAAGCTTTTTCAGACTGGAATAACTTATCATTTCCTATTACTGAAAAGATTCATAATGAGGTTTTAAGTCTGCCTATAAGCCCAGTTCTGACAGAATCTGAAGTGAATTATATTATTGAAATTTTAAATCAATACTAATTTGAATTTTTATAGAAAAATAATTCAAACAAGTTTGTTTAAGATCACTTCTTTAAACAGTTTAAGTGTTGCTTTAAAAATCGGAATTGGATTAATAACTTCAAAAATATTAGCCGTTTTTGTTGGGCCAAGCGGAATGGCTCTTGTTGGAAATCTTCGTAATTTTTTGACGTCATTGGAAAATATTTCCACTTTAGGTTTTCAAAATGGAATTGTAAAATATACTGCTGAAGGCGAAAAAAGCAAAATTGAACTTCAAAAAATAATTTCAACCGTTTTTATTTCTCTAATAGGAGTTGCAATTCTCTTAAGCATCATTCTGTTTTGTTCGGCTTCTTATTTGAATGAAAAGATCTTTGGAGATAACGCGGAATATTTAATTGTTTTTAAAGTTTTATCGTTCGTCTTACCAACTTATGGGCTTTCTGTATTTTTTATAGCTGTAATCAATGGTTTAGGCAGGTTTAAAAAAGTAATTAGTATTAATATCATCGGAAACCTTATTGGTCTTGTGACTTCTGTTTTTTTGATTTTAGAATTTAAGACTACAGGTGCTTTAATGGCAATTATAATTGCGCCAGCATTGCTGTTTTTTATTACGCTTTATTTGGTTCAAAAAGAGGTTCAGATTTTTCAATTTATAAAATTAGATGTCTTCGATTTCAAAGTTTTGAAAAATCTTTCAGCTTATTCTTTAATGACGCTGGTTTCTTCTGTTTTTGGCCCTTTTGTGTTTCTCGCAATTCGAAACCATATTATTCAAGATTTAGGAATACAAGAAGCTGGATATTGGGAAACGATGATACGTATTTCGAGCTATTACTTAATGTTTATCAGTGCAATTTTGAGCGTTTATTTTTTGCCAAAATTATCCAAAGCCCAAAATAATCAGGAAACTAAGAGTATTTTTTTTCAGTACTATAAATATATTTTGCCGGTTTTTATATTTGCGTTGGCAGTACTTTATTTTAGTCGCTTTTTTGTTATTCAATTTCTTTTTACAGAAGAGTTTTTACCAGTAGCACATTTGTTTTTTTGGCAGCTTTTGGGCGATGTTTTTAAAGTTTGCGCTTTAATCTTGGGCTACCAATTCTTTGCAAAAAGAAAAACTATGATGTTTATTTTAACCGAATTCTTTTCTTTATCAGTTTTATATTTTTCTAGTTTATACTTTATAAGAGAATTTCAAATTGAAGGTGTTGTAATTGCTTATGCTTTTCAAAATTTAGTTTATCTTCTAGTATTAGTTTTTTACTTTAGAAAGAGCTTGTTTTAAAATCGAAGTTTTAGTTCAAGAGGGATATATTTTATAAATAACCAAACATCTCGTGTTCTATACGCTTTTTCCATTTCAAAATGCAGTCTTTTCATTAGCGCTTTGTCTTCTTCTTTAGTTTTATTTAATGCAATTGCTTTTTTTATGACCAAATAGGAGGAATGGTTTATTTTTCTGGTTCGCGAATTAAACTTTTTATAAAATTGATTTCCTAGAGAATTGCTAACTTCTCTTTTTTGAACCAAAATAGAATCAACAAATTCAAAACTGTAATTTCTAGAAGCTCTAATCCACAAGTCAAGATCTTCATAAGCAAGATTTTCGTCATAACCAGTAAGTTGTTCCAAAACTTCTCTTTTCATCATTGAAGAGACAGAACAAATCATGCTGCTTTGGCTTAACATGGCCAAATAAATATCTCCAGACGCTGGCTTTTTTAATGCTTTTTTTTCTGTATCAACTTCGTAATAATAGCGAATGTGATTATTATTTTCAGATATTACCTCTGCATTTCCGTAAACTATGGCAAGGTTTTTTTTGTTGGAATTTAAGAAAGCATTCACCTGTTTTTCAATGCAGTCTTTCAATAAAACATCATCAGCTGCCAAGTCTATTATATATTCTCCTTTTGCAAATTGTAATGCTTTATTAAATGTTTTAGTATTTCCTAAATTAGTTTTGCTTGAAATAAACTGAAACGTTGGATGGTCTTTAAGCCAATCTACGATAACTTTTTTAGAATCGTCATTGCTACAGTCATCTGCAATGATTAGTTCAATGTTTTGATAGCTTTGGTTTAAAACCGAATTCAATGCTTCAACTACAAATTTCTCATGATTGTAACATAAACAGATAACAGAAACCAATGGTAAATTTTGCATAGAAAAGATTGCTTTTATAGAGCCAAAAATAAAGAATATTATAACGGTTTTGTAAAAATTAAATCGAAACTACTATTTAGTATTTCTATATTTGTTTAACTATGAAGAATAATTTGGATAACTTTTTTAAAGAGAGTGACATCGAAATTTTAATCTCTACAATGAACCAAGATTCATTAGATTTTTTAATTCCAATGTTTCCATATTCGCATTTTTCTAATTTTTCTATTTTAATTATAAATCAAACTCAAAAAGAGAAAATCTTAACTTCTGATTATTCTAATATTAGAGTTATAAATTCCTTTGAAAAAGGTTTGGCAAAAAGCCGAAATTTGGCTCTCGAAAATGCAATTGGAAAAATTCTGGTTATTGCTGATGATGATATTGTTTATAAAGATGGATTTGCAGTTAAAATAATTGACACATATAATAAATTTCCAGAAGCAGCTGTAATAAATTTTGAAGCGGAAAATACAGGTGGAAATTTAATTAAAAAATATCCTTTAGATTTTAAACCCAATTTGAGTATTTTCGATATTCTGAATGCAAGTTCAATTGAAATGACTTTAAGTAAAAAGTCTATAGATGAAACTAAAATACGATTTGATGAAAATTTTGGTTTAGGTGCCGTTTTCGAAATAGGAGAAGAAGCCATTTTTTTATCAGATTTGAAAGCAAACCAGAAACAGCTTGTTTTTGAGCCTCAGATAATTGTAATGCATGAAAGCAAGAC
Organism: Flavobacterium tistrianum; assembly: GCF_003254545.1. Classification (GTDB taxonomy): domain Bacteria; phylum Bacteroidota; class Bacteroidia; order Flavobacteriales; family Flavobacteriaceae; genus Flavobacterium; species Flavobacterium tistrianum. The sequence continues at coordinate 94,628 of NZ_QJRH01000066.1, read as the reverse complement.
TTCTTCAGAAAAGAAAAGCATAGATGATAAATATTATATACAAGGCGCTTTGTTTTCGAGAATCTTTAAAAAGAAATATCTTTTTTGGCTGTATCTCAAACTGTTTTTTGATTTAAAACAAAACAAAATAAAATTGAAAGACATCAAAACCGTTTTGCTAGGTGCAAAAAAAGGACATATAAAATTTGAACAAATCCAAAATGAAAATAAATAATAGCGGTTTCCAAATTATTCCAATCCCGAAAATTGAAGAACGAAGAGGAAATTTATCTGTAATCGAGAACGACACAATTCCTTTTGATATCAAAAGAGTGTATTATTTATATGACGTGCCAACAGGATCGGAGCGAGGCGGGCATGCGCATAAAGATTTGCAGCAGTTTCTAGTCGCTTTAAGCGGAAGTTTTGATGTGGTTTTAAATGACGGGAAAGAAGAAACAATTGTTACTTTAAACAAACCTTATGAAGGTCTCTTGATCAAATCTGGGATTTGGAGAGAACTTAGAAATTTTTCGTCAGGTTCGATTTGTTTGGTTGTAGCTTCGGAAGTGTATATTGAAGAGGAATATATTCGCGATTTTGATGAATTTGTAAAATACGTTAATTGTAAATAGAAAAGTCAAACCCAAATCTTTTTAAAGTATTTTTTAGTTTTAAAAACGAGCGCAGAAAAACAGCAGGCATTTTTAGTAAAAGCTTAATCTTTAAACTGATATTTTGCTGATCAACATCTTTTAGATAAAAACTTGCTTTTTCTTTATTCCCAAAAGTATAATAGCGAAGACCGTATTCAATTCGGTATAAATCGAGAAAACTCTTGAGAGATGGGTTCTCTTTTTCTGAAATTTTGAATTGCTCAAAATCCATCAACTTCATTGAGTTGAGATTATTTTTTGAAAGACTATTTGGTATATTGTAATTATAAATGGCAGTTGTTTTATTTGTGAGAGCGATTGGGTATCTTATTCCTATTTTAGTCCATAATTCTAAATCCTGACCATTTGTTACATTTGGTGTAAATCCTCCATTTTTTTCTATTATTTCCTTCGGAATTGCCAGAGATGAAGTCCACGTAATCCTAAAAGGTCTGTTTGAGAAAAAATAATCAGGAACAATTCCTCTAAAAGATTGATCTATTCCATTATAAACAGGAATTTGAAAATGTTTTTTTGATATTCTGATTTTATGGCGTGAACAATAAATGCCACAATCTGGAAAATCGCGATATAAAATGGCTAACTCCTGCAAATGATCTGGAAACCAAAAATCGTCTGCATCCATAAACGCAATCAATTTTCCTTTTGATTTCTCTATTCCTAGATTTCGTGCACCAGAAACGCCTTGATTTTTTTGACTGTAAATCTGGATTCTTTCGTCATTAAAATCACGCACTAAAGTTTCGCCATTGTCAGTAGATCCATCATTTACTATAATAATTTCATAGTCAGTAAAAGTTTGGTTTAGAATACTTTTAATGGTATTTTCGATATGATTTGCCTTATTGAATAAAGGAATAACAACAGAAAAGAAAGCCATAATAGTTTATTGTTTTAAATCACAATAATAACCCAATTTATAAAAATCTAATACATGCAAATTAGGATTTTTTGAAGTTAAATTATGAAGCATCTGTTTTTTACTTCCTCTATAAATTGATCTAAAAATTCGGTTTAAATGAAACTTTTCTAAAATGAGATAAACCTTAGTTAGTTTAACATCTTTAGAATCAATTTTTCCAGAAGAAATTAAGTTGTAAAGATTTCTAGCAGCTTTTTCGGTTTTATTGATAAAGTCAGTACTATTTTCATCATTACAATGAATTAGTAAATTTTCAATATGAGTAATAGGCACCGAATTTAATTGAAGCTTTTTTATAAAAACAAGATCTTCATAACCATATTCGTTAATAAATTCAGGAAACGGATATTGCCAAAGAATTTCTCTTTTTAAAAGCAAATTCCATGTAAAAACAAAATCATAATTGTTTTGAAGTCTTTGACTCAAAGATCTAACTTCTCTTTTTCTGCCATATTTCCATCGAAGTATTTTTTCTTGTGAAGGAATACTATCTGAGTACTTAACGCCTCCAAAAATGACATCTGGCGCTTTTGATAGCAAATCAGTATAATTTTTGAGATAAAATTTATTTTCCGGAAAGGCATCAGCTTCCATAATCAAAACATAATCAAATTTTGATTTAGAGCACAAAGAGTTGATATTTCTGCCTCTTCCTAAATTTTCGCTATTAATAGAAAAAAGGCAGTTTTCTAAAGAATTTATTTGATTGTTTTCTTCAATAAATTTCCTGCTGGAATCATCTTGAACAATGATTTCATATATAATTCCTAAATCATCAGCCTGATGTTTAAGTTCTAAAACAAGTTTAAAAACATCATAATTGTAAACCGGAATTAAAATAGAAAGCATTACACGCTTCTTTGCACTACTTCGAAGATTCTTTCATCTTCACATTTCAAAGTCTTAGATGGGAATTTCATTAATAAAGCATAATCGTGAGTTGCCATGATAACAGTTTTACCAGCTGCGTTGATTGCTTTTAACACTTCTAATACTTCAGAACTTGTTTGAGGATCAAGGTTTCCTGTTGGTTCATCTGCTAAAATAAATTCTGGATCGTTAAGCAATGCTCTTGCAATTGCAACACGCTGCTGTTCTCCACCAGAAAGCTGATGAGGCATTTTGTTTACAAAATCTTTCATGCCTACTTTGTCCAAAACTTCATCAATTTTATGTTCCATTGCTTCTTTTTCTGTCCAGCCAGTTGCTTTAAGAACAAAAAGCATATTGTCTTTTATAGAACGGTCAGGAAGCAGTTTGAAATCTTGAAATACGATTCCGATTTTACGTCTCAAGTAAGGAATATCTTTTTCTTTTAAAGTAGCCAAATCAAATTCAACAATATGTCCTTCACCTTCAATTAACGGTAAATCAGCATACAAAGTTTTTAGGAAACTACTTTTTCCAGAACCAGTTTTCCCGATAATGTAGATAAACTCACCATGTTTAACATCTAAATTAATGTGAGATATAATTTTTCTTCCTTCTTGATATATAGTGACTTCTTTAAGAGACAGTACGGTTTGTGACATAATAAAATTAGTTTGAATGGTAAAAGTAATAAGATAACGCTTGGATTCAAAATAAATTTCAATCATTTCTTAAGAAAAATTCTAGAAAAAGAGAGGAAAAATTAAACCATGTAAGCAATGTGAGATCATTTTGATTGATCTTCCAAAAGTTCCTAGCTTAGAATAACTTATAGTGCTAATTGTAGTTCAGAATCAATTTTTGTAATACGCTTAAATGGGAATTATGGAATATTTGTTCATAATAAAACGGCAAAACGTTTCGTTATAACCCGTATAAAATGATACATTTGAATACTAAATATTATTACAATGCGTAAACTTTCCAGGTTCTTTTTATTCCAAATTATCCTTGCTTCGACTATAGCTTCGGCACAGAAATCGGCTATTTATACTTACGAATTAAAGGATTTTGACAAAGCACTGGCTTTATATAATGATAAACAATATGCTTCGGCTCAATTGATTTTTGAAAAAGTAAAATACAATGCGACTAACGAAGAAGTTCAATCGGATTGTGCTTTCTATATTGCCAATTGTGCTATAAGAACAAACAAAGCAAATGCCGATGCTTTGGTGGAACAATTTGTTAATGATTATCCAACGAGCACCAAACAAAATCAAGCTTATATCGAGGCTGCTCAATTTTTCTTCGAACAGGGAAATTACCCAAAAGCATTGCAATGGTTTGATAAAGTAGACGAAAGCTACATGAGTAAAACCGAATCGGATAAGTTTAACTTCATGAAAGGCTACAGCTATTTTAATGCTAAAAAGAAAAAAGAAGCCACCAATTATTTCAATAAAGTTGTTAATTCTAAAGAATATGGTTCTCAGGCCAAATATTACTTGGGATTTATGGCATATGAAGGCGATGATTACAAAGAAGCGACTAAATATTTTGATGAGGTTTCGGGCGAGGAGAAATACAAAGAAAAGCTGTCGTATTATCAAGCCGACATGAATTTCAAATTAGGAAATTTCCAAAAAGCGATTGATTTAGGATTGGTAGCCATGAATAAATCGAACGATATTGAAAAATCGGAACTGAATAAGATTATTGGAGAAAGTTATTTCAACTTAAAACAATACGGAAAAGCAATTCCGTATTTGGAGAAATATGCTGGTAAAAAAGGGAAATGGAACAATACAGATTTCTATCAGTTAGGTTATGCGTATTATGAGCAGAAAGACTACGAAAAAGCGATTTCTCAGTTCAATAAAATTATTGAAGGAAAAGATTTCGTAGCTCAAAATGCTTATTATCATTTAGGTTTAAGTTATTTAAATACGGGTAAAAAGCAAGAGGCTTTAAATGCTTTCAAGAATGCTTCTGAAATGGATTTTAATACACAGATTCAAGAAGATGCGGCTTTAAATTATGCTAAATTGAGTTATGATATCGGAAATGCTTATCAAGCTGTTCCAGGGATTTTATTAGAGTTCCTTAAAAAATATCCAAATAATTCAAGTCGTGCAGAAGTAGAAAAACTTTTGGTTGATTCTTATATTTCTTCTAAAAATTACAAAGAAGCGTTAGTTTTATTAGAAAAAAATAGAAGTGCTGAAAACAAAGCGGCATACCAAAAAGTGCTTTTTTACCGCGGATTGGAATTATATAACGAAAATAATTACCAAGAAGCAGGTAAATTATTTAAAAGTGCCATCAGTGAACAAAAAACTCCTGAGTTTACAGCGCGTGCCACTTTCTGGAAAGCAGAAACAGAATATTTGAACGACGATATGCAAAATGCTTTATTAACGTACAAGCAGTTTGCAGGAATGGCCGCTGCAAAATCTACAGACGAATATAAAAACATCAATTATAATATTGGTTACACGTATTTTAAACTGAAAGAATACGATCAAGCGGCAAATTCTTTTCAAGCTCAGATTGATAATTCGCCTTCAGATAAAGTTCGTTTAAACGATTCTTATTTGCGTTTAGGAGATTGTCGTTTTGTAACTTCAAAATATAGTGCAGCAAATGAAGCCTATGCAAAAGCAATCGCTGCAAAAGGTGTAGATGCTGATTATGCGCAATTCCAAAAAGCACTTTCTTACGGATTCATGTCAAATAATGCGAAGAAAGTTGATGAATTGAATAATTTCCTTCAGATGTACAAAAAATCGTCTTACAGAGATGATGCTTTGTTCGAATTAGGAAATACTTATGTTGCAGAAAAGAAAAACGATCAGGCTTTGAAAACGTATGATCAGTTAATTTCAGAATTCCAAAACGGATCTTTTACTTCAAAAGCAATCTTAAAACAAGGTCTGATTTATTATAATTCAGATCACGACCAACAAGCTTTAACAAAATTCAAAAAAGTGGCTGCCGAATTCCCGAAAACTCCAGAGGCTTTAGAGGCAGTTGCAACCGCTAGATTAATTTATGTAGATTCAGGAAAAGTAGACGAATATGCAACTTGGGTTCGCACTTTAGATTTTGTTGAAGTTTCAGATGCTGAATTAGACAACGATACTTATGATGCTGCTTTTAAACAATATAGCCAAAACAATAGCAAAGCTGCGATTACAGGTTTCGGTGGTTATGTGAACAAATTCCCAGCGGGATTACACGCTTTAGAAGCTAATTTCTATCTGGCGCAATTGTATTATGCTGAAGGTTCTGAAACAAAATCGACATCAAATTATCAATATGTAATCGATCAGCCAAGAAATGAATTTACAGAACAAGCTTTAAATAGATTGGCTCAAATATATCTGAAAGCAAAAGATTGTGATAAAGCGATTCCAGTTTTAAAACGTCTAGAAAGCGAAGCTGATTATCCGCAGAACAAAACTTTCGCGCAAGCAAACCTAATGAAATGTTATTATGACAAAAAAGATTATGACAATTCGGTTACAGCTGCAGAGAAAGTTTTAGAAAACCCAAAATCTGATGCAGGAGTAAAAGCCGATGCTCAAATCATTGTAGCAAGAGCGGCTATTCAAACAGGAAATGAAGATAAAGCGAAAACAGCTTACGCTAAATTAATGACAACTTCAAAAGGAGAGTTGGCTGCTGAAGCTTTATATTACGATGCGTACTTTAAAACTAAAGAAGGGAAATTTGATGCTTCGAATACTGCAGTCCAAAAACTAGCAAAAAGCTATTCTGCTTACAAATATTACGGAGCAAAAGGTTTGGTGCTAATGGCGAAAAACTTCTACGGATTAAAAGACAGTTATCAGGCGACATATATTTTGGATAATGTAATCAACAATTTTACAGATTACCCAGATATTGTTGATGAAGCGAAAAAAGAATTAGGAGCTATTAAAGCAGAAGAGTCTAAAACAAATTCGTCGATTAATAGATAAGAAAGAGAAAAATAGAGAAAAGAGACAAGAAGCAAGATTTTTAGATAAAGTCTTTTCTCTTGCTTCTAAAGAAAAAAAAGAAAGAAATGAGTTTACCTTTTTATATAGTTGATGTTTTTGCCGATAAAAAATATGCTGGAAATCAGTTGGCGGTTTTTATGGATGCAGAAAATCTAAGTACAGAACAAATGCAGCATATGGCACGCGAAATTAATTTTGCGGAAAGCACGTTTGTAACAAAACTGGATAAAGCCAATAACAAAGCAGAAATTAGAATTTTTACTCCTGCTCACGAAATGCAGTTTGCAGGCCATCCAATCATTGGGACTTCTTGGGTTCTGATGAATAAGATTTTTGATAATTCGCCTAACGAAATAAAATTAGAAGTGCCAATTGGACCAATTGCAATCAATAAAACCGAAGATTTGATTTGGCTAAAAGCAGCTCAGCCAAAGTTTTGGGATGTTTTTGCAAAAGAAGACTTTCCATCTTTCAGTAACTTGACAATTGATGATTTTGATAATCAATATTTGATACAAGAAGTCACTACGGGAAGTGCATTTGTGATTGTTCCGTTAAACAGCAAAAGAGCTTTAGAGAATTTGGTTTTAGATAAAGATAAAACCGATAAATGGTTGAAACAGCATTGTAAAACAGATCACAGAGCACTGTATTTTTATAGTTTTGAAGATTCGAAGTTGGCAACCAGAATGTTATGTATAGAAAATAATCAATTGGTAGAAGATGCGGCAACGGGAAGTGCAAGTACTTGTCTGCAAGCATATCTTTTAAAATATCATTCTCCTGAAATTGAAGTAACAAACCATCAGGGAGATTACATTGGTCGTCCTTCTGAGATTTATTTTGATGGAAAACTAACCGGAGATCTTTTTGATATTAGAATAGGAGGGAAAGCTCAATTTATTGCAAAAGGCGAATGGGAAGCTTAGACTTTAGAAGAAAGAAGCAAGAAGAAAGACATAAAATCAAGAGTCAAGAAAAAAGAATTTTTAGATTTAGATAATAGAATAGAGGATAGAACAAAGAGTTTTGAGAAAAGAAATTAAGATTTAATATAGATCTTTTCTCTTGTTTCTTTCTTCTTAACCTCTTAAAAGAAAGAAATATGAAATTAAATTGCCAGTATAAAATTATCGTTTTACTAGTATTATTTGCTGTCCAGTTTTCGTTTTCGCAAGTGAAAAAAAATGAAAGTATCGGGACCGAAACTGTAAACGTAGTAAAACCGTATTCGCCGACTATTTCAGATGCTTTTAAAGTGAAAGAAACACCTTCGCTTGACGACAGCGGTAATCAGCCGAAAGAAGTTATTAAATACAGTATTTTGTCTGTTCCTGTGGCTTCGACTTTTACACCTTCAAAAGGAAAAGCAGAAGGTGTGGAGAAAGCTAAAAGAGAAAAATTGTTTAATAATTATGCGACTTTAGGAGTTGGAAATTATGGTACTTTAAATGGAGAATTATTCGTAAATCAGGATTTAGGGAATAATGATTATGTGGCGGGAATGTTTCGTCATCACTCTTCTCAAGGTGGAATTAAAGACGTGGAATTGAATGATGAATTTTATGATACATCAATTAATGTTGGTTACGGTCAAAACAATAGAGATAATACTTGGGGCGTAGATTTAGGATATCAAAATCAGATTTACAACTGGTACGGACTTCCATCAGATTTTGGATCAACAATTCCAGATCAGCGTTATGATTTGGTAAATAGTATCAATCCAGATCATTCGTATAATACCATTTGGGTTGGCGGAAATGCAGAATTTACAGAAAGTATTTTTAGCAAAATATCTACTAAATTCACTCATTTTTCAGACAGTTATTCTTCTTCTGAAAACAGATTTTATGTAAAGCCAACTTTTACTGTTGATGTTATGGATCAGGCAATTAAAACTAATGTTATTGTAGATCACGTAAGCGGTTCTTTCAAAAACAATTATTTCCAAGATAATACAGAAGCTTTAAAATATAGTTTTACTAATGTTGGAATAGAACCAAGTTTTGTAATCAATGAAAACGAATGGACATTAGAATTAGGAGCTGGAATTTATTATAGTGCAGATTCTGAAAACAGTGGTAATAAATTTTATTTCTATCCAAAAGTGAATGCTTCTTATAAATTGGTTGGCGATTTAATGATTTTCTATACAGGAGTTAATGGAGGTTTGAATCAGAATTCTTATGCTGATTTTGTGACTGAAAATCCGTTTTTGTCTCCAACTTTAAACATGCGTCCGTCGAGCACGCAATACAATGTTTTTGCTGGATTAAAAGGAAAATTGGCGAACAATGTAAATTATAATTTGACTGCTTCTTATTTAAACGAAAAAGACAAAGCGCTGTTTAAGGCAAATGATTATACAGAAGTAATTACAAACGAAGATTACGCTTTCGGAAACTCATTTGGAGTTGTATATGAGGATATTAGAACTTTCCGTTTTTACGGAGAATTAAAAGCCGATTTCTCTGAAAATGTAACTTTCGGAATCAACGGAACTTTTAATAGTTATAATACTGATAACGTAGTTGAAGCATGGAATTTGCCAACAATGAAATTAAGCTCGACTTTAGACGTTAATATTACTAAGCAGTGGTATGCAGGATTGAATGTGTTTTATGTTGGAGAAAGAAAAGATATGCAGACCAATACTTCTTTAGGAATTGATGAAACGCCAATTACTTTAAAGAGCTATTTTGATGCGAATGCGCATGTAGGTTATAAATTCAACGAAAGATTGACGTTTTTCTTGAAACTGAATAATATAGGAAATCAGGCTTACGAAAAATGGTTGAATTATCCTGTACAAGGATTCCAGGTTTTAGGAGGCGCAAACTATAAATTTGATTTTTAAGACATCTTTGCCATAAAGATACCTAGGCACTAAAACATTTTAAATGAATGTGCCTTTTTTTTTCAGCCATGAGCTCATGAATTTTTTGGAGTAGATTCGTGAATTCGTGGCTGTTTTTTTTAATTTTATAAAATGGAAATTACATTACGTCAAGAAAATAAAAATGATTTTGAAAGTGTTTTTCATTTGATTGAAAAAGCTTTTGAAAAGGAAGAATATAGCGATCATAAAGAACAGTTTTTGGTAGAAAGATTAAGAAAATCGGATGCTTTTATTCCAGAACTGTCTATTGTTGCAGAACTTGATAATAAAATAGTCGGACATATTTTATTTACCAAACTGAAAATTAAAAATGATTTAAACTCATTTGAATCTTTGGCGCTCGCTCCAGTTTCAGTTCTTCCAGAATTTCAAGGAAAAGGAATCGGCTCTAAACTTATTTTACAAGGACATGAAATTGCAAAAAGTCTAGGTTATAAATCAGTCATTTTATTAGGACATCAAGATTATTATCCAAGATTCGGATATGAACTTTGCAAAAAATACAATATCAAAATGCCTTTTGATGTTCCAGCTGAAAACTGTATGGTAATCGCATTAACAGAAAACGCTTTATTAGGTATTAGCGGAGAAGTAATTTATCCGAGTCAATTTTTCGAATAAAAATTTAGACAAAAAAGAAAAACCTTTGCACCTTTGTCCCTCAGAACCTCAGTACCTTTAAAAAAAATGACTTTCAAAGAAAAAATATATTCTCACTATACTCAAATGGTTCAAGATCGAATCGATGTTTTTAAAGACATGATTTCAGGCTTGACCGAAGATTCAAAAAACGATGCCAAAGGTTCAGCTGGTGATAAACACGAAACCGCTTTGTCAATGATGCACATCGAACAGGAGAAACTGACCAATAAATTAAAAGAAGCATTAGAACAAAAAGCAATTCTAGATAAAATAGATCCACTTAAAACAACAGAAAATATTGTTCTAGGCAGTTTAGTAAAAGCAAACGGAATCTATTTATATGTGAGTGTTGCGCTTCCAAAAATTGCAATTGACGGAATCAATGTTATTGCGCTTTCTCCGCAATCTCCTTTGGGGAATCATTTAATGGGAAATAAAGCAGGTTTTCAGTTTGAAATAAATAAGACGCATTATACTATTCAAAGCGTTGAATAATGTATCAGTCTATGAACAACTTTGTCAAGGTTTCAAACTTTGACAAAGTTTTATAAAGATCAGACATAAAGTAATTCCATACAATTTGTCATTTCTCGTCCCTCGAAATGACAAACTAGCTGAAATAGAATAATTTATATAAACTACAATTCCAGAACAACTTTCTTTCTTCTCTTTACGAATTCTTCATTCGGACTGAAATAACTCAAAATTTATTTCAAAAAACCGCTTTAAACTTTCAATTTGAAAGCAGTTTTGTGCTTAAAATTAAGGATTTAAAGTTTAGGCCTTTTTTTAATGCTAAAATTTTACATTTTATATGCAAATTGATTTTTTTGATTGATAATTGTAATTGATATTTGAGTTTGTGTTTTTCAATTGTAACTAATATCACATCTTTGCCCTATCAAAATAAAATTTAAAGAATTAAAATATAAAATTATGTGCGGAATTGTATGTGCCTTTGATCTTAAACAAAAAGCCGAAGCGTTAAGACCTCAAGTATTAGAAATGTCAAAAATCATTCGTCACCGTGGACCAGACTGGAGCGGGATTTTCAGCAATGATAAAGCGATTCTTTCTCACGAGCGTTTGGCAATTGTAGATCCAGCGTCAGGAAAACAACCTTTATTTACTGAAGATAAAAAATTGGTTTTGGCTGCGAATGGTGAAATTTACAACCACAGAGATCTTCGTAAACAATTTGCTGGTAAATATAACTTTCAAACTGAAAGTGACTGTGAAGTTATTTTAGCTTTATATAAAGAAAAAGGAGTAGACTTCGTTGATGAATTAAACGGAATCTTCGGATTTGCAATTTATGATGTTGATAAAGATGAGTATTTCGTTGCTCGTGACCACATGGGAATTATTCCATTATATATTGGATGGGATCAACACGGAACTTTCTACGTAGCTTCTGAGTTAAAAGCTTTAGAAGGATATTGCACAAAAATCGAATTATTCCCTCCAGGACATTATTTATCAAGTAAAGATGGTGAATTTGTACAATGGTACAAAAGAGACTGGACAGAATATGATGCAGTGAAAGACAACGAAACAAGTATTCCAGAAATCAGAAAAGCATTAGAAGCCGCGGTTCACAGACAATTAATGAGCGATGTTCCTTATGGAGTTTTACTTTCTGGAGGTTTAGATTCTTCTATTACTTCGGCTGTAGCTAAGAAATTTGCTCAAAAAAGAATTGAGTCAGATGATACTACAGATGCTTGGTATCCGCAATTGCACTCTTTCTCAGTTGGATTAGAAGGTTCTCCAGATTTAGCTGCAGCGAGAAAAGTAGCAGATCATATCGGAACTATTCACCATGAAATCAAATTTACTATCCAAGAAGGATTAGATGCGGTTCGTGATGTAATTTACAACTTAGAAACATACGACGTAACTACAGTTAGAGCTTCGACTCCAATGTGGTTAATGGCGAGAGTGATCAAATCTATGGGAATCAAAATGGTTCTTTCAGGAGAAGGTGCAGATGAGTTGTTCGGAGGATATTTATATTTCCACAAAGCGCCAAATGCTAAAGAATTCCACGAAGAAAACGTTCGTAAATTAGGAAAACTTCACATGTACGATTGTTTACGTGCAAACAAAAGTTTAGCTGCTTGGGGAATTGAAGGTCGTGTGCCATTCTTAGATAAAGAATTTATGGATGTTGCCATGCGCATCAACCCACAAGATAAAATGATCAACAAAGAGCACCCAATGGAAAAATGGGTTGTTCGTAAAGCTTTTGAAGATATGCTTCCAGAAAGTGTTGCTTGGAGACAAAAAGAGCAGTTTTCTGATGGAGTAGGATACAGTTGGATTGATACTTTGAAAGAAGTAGTAGCTAGAGAAGTTTCAGACGAGCAATTGGCAAATGCGAGATTTAAATTCCCATTGCAAACGCCAACTTCTAAAGAAGAGTATTACTATCGTTCAATTTTTACAGAACATTTCCCAAGTGATGCTGCGGCATTATGCGTTCCTCAGGAAGCAAGTGTGGCATGTAGTACAAAAATTGCTTTGGAATGGGATGAAGCTTTCAAAAACCTAAACGATCCATCAGGAAGAGCGGTAGCAAATGTTCATGATGACGCTTATGTGAAAGCCTAATTAAGAGTTTAATTTTTAGAATTAGTATATATATTGCCGAAAGACGTTCTTTTATGAGAGCGTCTTTCTTGTCTAAAAAAGTTTCTGTATTTCAATATGTTAAAATAAAAAGTTTTGGTAATCGATTAAAATTTATTTGATGTTTGACTTTCGTGGAAATAAAAGTTAAACCATGAAATTTTAGGATGCAAAATGTAGGAAAGCAGAAAATAATATTTAGTTTTGCTTTTAAGCGGAAATTTTAATGATTTTTTAATGTACAGCGTATTTAAGGCTCCTTCATTAGAATAAAATAAAAAATAAATTAGTATGTCTGGATTGTTAGCCGTTATTGGCAAAGGAAAAGACCCCAAGCTTGTAAAAGAACTTTCTGAGAGAATGTCACATCGCGGACCTGATGAAAGCGATATTCATATTATGGAAAATGGCAGTATACTTTGCCATGAGAGCCTATCAATTATTGATCTTAATTCGGGGAAACAGCCAATTCAAGGAACTAGTAAAGCTTGGATGGTGCATGATGGTGAAATCTACAATTATAAAGAGCTTAAAAATACAGTTTTAAAGCATCATACTTTTAGAACAGAATCTGATTCAGAAGTAATTGTTCATCTTTACGAAGAATTTGGATACGATTTCTGTAACAAATTGGATGGAGATTTTGCCTTTGTTGTAATCGATGGTGATAAATATATTGCTGGACGTGACCCTATTGGTGTGAAACCTTTGTATTATGGTCTGGATGAAAGAGGGCGAATTTATTTTTCGTCAGAAATGAAATCAATTGCAGACCAATGCAAATCGTTTTCTACTTTTCCTCCGGGACATTATTATACAGCAAAAACAGGTTTTGTAAAATACTATCGTCCAGAATACGAAGATCATAAAAATGCTACTCAGCCATTAGATTTAGAGTTAATTCGCGAAAGTTTAATTCAGGCAACGCGCAAACGTTTATTGGCAGAAGTGCCTTTGGGGGTTGTGTTGTCAGGAGGCTTAGATACTTCGTTAATTTCGGCAATTACGTCAAGATTGCTAAAAGAGAAAGGCGAAAAACTGCATTCTTTTTCTATCGGATTGGATGCTGATGCCCCTGATAATGTTGTGGCAAGAAAAGCAGCTGAATTTTTAGGAACTGAGCATCATGAAATTCATTTTTCTGTAGAAGAAGGTGTTAAGGTTTTAGAAAAAGTAATTTATCATATCGAGACGTATGATATCATTTCGGTTAGATCTGGTGTTCCTATGTATTTGCTTTCAAAAGCTATTGCCGATCAAGGAATAAAAGTAATCTTGTCTGGAGAGGGAGCAGATGAGATTTTTGGAGGACATCTGTATTTTAGAAATGCACCATCGGAAGAAGAGTTTCAAGATGAAACTATAGAAAGAGTACAGAAACTATTTACAGCCGATTTGCTACGTGCAGATAAAACGACAATGGCAAATGGTTTAGAAGTGCGAATTCCGTTTCTAGATACAGAATTTTTAGACGTTGCAATTCGAATTAAAACTGAAGAAAAACAGCCAAAAACTTATGATGGCGTTGAAAAATACATTTTAAGAAAAGCTTTTGATACTCCAGAAGATCCATATTTACCTTCAGAAGTTTTATGGCGTCAAAAAGAACAATTTTCGGATGGAGTTGGATATAATTGGGTTGATGAACTAATTGAATATTGTGCCTCGCAAGTAACAGACGAGCAAATGGCCGGAGCGAGTGCGGAGTTTCCATATAATTCACCAACAACGAAAGAAGCGTACTTATACAGATCGATTTTCCATAAATTCTATCCGCAGGTCAGCGCGGCACAAACAGTTCGTAAATGGATTCCAAAATGGCAAGAAAACCAAGATCCGAGCGGAAGAGCAAATGCTGCCCATTTAAACGGAAATTTTGAAACTGTAAAAACTACTGTGATTGCTTAAGGGTGAAATTCCAAAATTTTTAAATTCCAAATTCCAAGTTGGATTCCGTTATAGAAAACCGAAATGCATAAAATGTGTTTCGGTTTTTTTATTTTAATGTATGTTTGAGTTTTGGAATTTGGAATTTGATTTTTGGAATTTTAAAAGCATCGCTTTTTATGTTATTTCCATTTTTGGAATTTGTAATTTGAGAAATTGGAATTTAATTTTAATTATTTTTTGGTTTTTCAGACAATTGTGTTAATAACTTAAGTGCTTTAGGTCGTAATTTACTGGGTATATAGCTCGCGTTTTTATATATTTGCGTGTTAGACAGTAAATACATTTTTAGAATAAATTATATGAGCGAAGAAATCAAGAAGAACAATTATTCAGCAGATAGTATTCAGGCATTAGAGGGAATGGAGCACGTAAGAATGCGTCCATCAATGTATATTGGAGATGTAGGGGTTCGAGGACTGCATCATTTAGTTTATGAGGTTGTTGATAACTCTATTGATGAGGCCATGGGAGGACATTGTGATGCGATTAGTGTCTCAATAAACGAAGATGGTTCTGTTACGGTTGAAGATAACGGACGTGGTATTCCAGTTGATTTGCATAAAAAAGAAGGTGTTTCTGCACTTGAGGTTGTAATGACAAAAATTGGTGCCGGAGGTAAATTCGACAAAGATTCATATAAAGTTTCAGGAGGTTTGCACGGGGTTGGGGTTTCTGTAGTAAACGCCCTTTCTGTTCACATGAAATCTACTGTATTTAGAGAAGGTAAAATTTATGAGCAGGAATACGAAAGAGGAAAAGCCTTATATCCTGTAAAACAAATTGGTGAAACAGAGAAAAGAGGTACGCGTCAGACTTTCTTTCCAGATGATACTATTTTTCAGCAGACTACTGAGTTTTCATACGATACGCTTTCAGCTCGTATGCGTGAGCTTTCTTTCTTGAATAAAGGAATCACAATTACGTTTACAGATAAGAGAGAAGTTGATGAAAAAGGAGAATTTAGAAGCGAAGTTTTTCATTCAGATGAAGGATTAAAAGAATATATCCGTTATTTAGATGGAAACCGTGAGCCAATTATTTCTCACGTAATCAGCATGGATCACGAAAAAGGTGAAATTCCAGTTGAGGTTGCTTTGATCTATAATACAAGTTATACTGAGAATATTTTTTCTTATGTAAACAATATCAATACGCACGAAGGAGGAACGCATTTGCAAGGTTTTAGAAGTGGTTTGACAAGAACGCTTAAAAAATATGCCGATGCTTCTGGAATGTTGGATAAATTGAAATTTGAAATCTCAGGAGATGATTTCCGTGAAGGATTAACAGCTATTATTTCGGTAAAAGTTGCTGAGCCTCAATTTGAAGGGCAAACTAAAACGAAGCTTGGAAACAGAGAGGTTGTTTCTCCAGTTTCTCAGGCAGTTGGAGAAATGCTTGAAAATTATTTGGAGGAAAATCCAAATGATGCAAAAGTAATTATCCAAAAAGTAATCTTAGCAGCTCAGGCACGTCACGCAGCTAAAAAAGCGCGTGAAATGGTGCAGCGTAAAACCGTTATGGGCGGTGGTGGATTGCCAGGTAAATTATCAGATTGCTCAGAACAAGATCCAGCAAGATGTGAGGTTTACCTTGTCGAGGGAGATTCGGCTGGTGGAACAGCAAAACAAGGACGTGATCGTAACTTTCAAGCGATTCTGCCATTACGTGGTAAAATCTTGAATGTTGAAAAAGCGATGCATCATAAAGTATTCGAAAACGAAGAGATCAGAAATATCTTTACGGCTTTAGGAGTTACGGTTGGAACTGCAGAAGATAGTAAAGCGCTTAACTTAGAAAAACTAAGATATCATAAGGTAATCATCATGTGTGATGCCGATGTCGATGGTAGCCACATTTCTACCTTAATATTAACGTTCTTCTTCCGTTTCATGAAAGAGCTTATTGAGGAAGGTCACGTATATATCGCAGCGCCACCTTTATATTTAGTTAAAAAAGGAAACAAAAAAGAATATGCTTGGAATGATGTTCAGCGTGATCAGGCTAACGAAAGAATGGGAGGAAGTGCTTCTATCCAGCGTTATAAAGGTCTTGGAGAGATGAACGCAGAACAATTATGGGAAACTACAATGGATCCGAATTTCAGAACTTTACGCCAAGTAAATATTGAAAGTCTTGCAGAAGCTGATCAAGTTTTCTCTATGTTAATGGGGGATGAAGTACCGCCACGTAGAGAGTTTATCGAGAAAAATGCAGTTTACGCAAATATCGACGCATAAAATGAAAAATTAATAATTTCAATTCGTTTAATTGTTTAAATTTACTAGACAATTAAACGAATTGTCTTTTTAAAGAATAGACAAAATTAATAACCGATAAAGTAAAAAATATGAAAGTTACCATTGTAGGAGCAGGAAATGTTGGAGCTACATGTGCAGATGTTATTTCTTATAGAGGAATTGCTAGCGAAGTAGTGTTGTTGGATATTAAAGAAGGTTTTGCCGAAGGTAAAGCATTGGATATTACACAATGTGCGACAAATACTGGTTTTAATACTAGAGTATCTGGCGTTACCAACGATTATTCTAAAACTGCAGGAAGCGATGTAGTAGTAATTACATCAGGAATTCCGAGAAAACCAGGAATGACAAGAGAAGAATTAATAGGCATCAACGCAGGAATCGTTAAGACAGTTGCTGAGAACGTATTAAAGTACTCGCCTAATACAATTATTGTTGTAGTTTCCAATCCGATGGATACGATGACGTATTTGGCTTTAAAAGCTACAGGTCTTCCGAAAAATAGAATTATTGGTATGGGAGGGGCTTTGGATAGTTCTCGTTTTAGAACGTATCTTTCATTAGCTTTAGATAAACCAGCAAATGATATTTCAGCAATGGTAATTGGGGGTCATGGAGATACAACGATGATTCCGTTAACACGTTTAGCGTCTTATAATGGGATTCCAGTATCTCAGTTTCTTTCGGAAGAAGTATTGCAAAAAGTTGCAGCTGATACTATGGTAGGAGGAGCAACGCTTACAGGTCTTCTAGGAACTTCAGCGTGGTATGCGCCAGGTGCTTCTGTGGCTTATTTAGTAGATAGCATTTTGAACGATCAGAAAAAAATGATTGCATGTTCTGTTTTTGTAGAAGGAGAATATGGGCAGAATGATATCTGTATAGGAGTACCATGTATAATTGGTAAAAACGGTGTAGAAGAAATCGTAGATATAAAATTAAACGATCAGGAAAAGGCATTATTTGCTAAAAGTGCAGATGCAGTTCGTAGTATGAATGATGCCCTAAAAACGATTTTAGTATAATAAAAACGGCAAAAAAGAAAAGAAGCTGCACTTTTGCAGCTTTTTTTTTGAGATTAATTAATAAATAAATTGGTTAATATTTTCGTTAATTATATATTTGCTCGGTTTAAAAAAAAATTGGTAATTCGTGATCTCGTTTTTTTGTTTTGAAAAATCATGTCAGGGCTTATTTTATGGGACTTTAAAACAAAAACAAAAATAAAACATAATTAATTTTTAGTAATAATGCAGAATAAAGGACTTATTAAATTTTTCGCAATTCTATTTGCATTGGTAAGTATTTACCAACTATCCTTCACTTTTGTGGCAAATGGTGTCAAAAGTGAAGCTAAAGCTTTTGCAGGAGATAATCCTGATAAGGAGCTGAAATATTTAGATTCTATTGGTAAAGAAAAAGTATTAAATCTTGGTTTTACTGATTTCACTTACAATGAAGTGAAAAACAAACAGCTTAATAAAGGTCTTGACTTAGAAGGAGGAATCAACGTAATTCTTCAAATTTCTATTAAAGATGTATTAAAAGGTTTGTCTAATAATTCTAAAAATCCAGTTTTTAATAAATCATTAGCTGATGCATCTGCAAACTTAGAAGGAAACAAAACATATTTAAATAAGTTTTTTGAAGCTTTTGAAGCAAATTCAAAAGGAACTGTAAGATTAGCATCTCCAGATATTTTTGCTAACAGAAGTCTTCAAGGAGAAGGTGGAGTTGACTTTCAAATGTCTGATGCGCAAGTTCAAAAAGTTATCAAAAGAAAAGTTGATGAGTCTGTAGAAAGTGCTTTTAAAGTATTAAGAGAGCGTATCGATAAATTTGGTGTTACACAGCCAAACATCCAAAAATTAGGAGAAACAGGAAGAATCTTAGTTGAGCTTCCAGGTGCTAAGGATGTTGATAGAATTAAAAAATTATTAGGTGGAAAAGCTCAATTAGAATTTTGGGAAACTTTCAAAATTGAAGAAATTGGTAATTTCTTAGTATCTGCAAACGAAGCTTTAAAGAAAACTGAAGTTAAAAAGACTGAAGCTAAAACAGTTGCTAAAGATTCATTAAATGCATTATTAACAGATGCTAAAGATTCTTCTGATGTTAAAAAAGGAAACAATCCTTTATTTGATAAAATGATCGTTCAGGGTGGTGGACCAGTTTTAGGTTATTTTGCTCCTAAAGATACTGCTGCTATCAATGATTATTTCAAAAGACCGGAAATTAGAGTATTATTGGCTGCTGATCAACACTATGCAAAATTTGTATGGAGCAAGCCAACAACTATAAAAGATCCTAAAGCTAAAGATATTAAAAGCGCAGCTGATATCGAAGCTGTTGAATTATATGCTTTAAAAGGAAACAGAGACAATAACCCAGCAATGAGTGGTGGTGTTGTAACTGACGCTAAAGATACTTTTGACCAAATGGGTAAACCAGCTGTTTCTATGCAAATGAACAGCCAAGGTGCTAAAGTTTGGGAAGAATTGACAGGAAGAGCATTTGCTCAAAAAAGCTACATTGCTATTGTATTAGATGATATCGTATATTCTGCTCCAGGTGTAACAAGCGGTCCTATTGCTGGAGGAAGATCTGAGATTACAGGTTCATTTGACGTAGCTGAAACTAAAGATTTAGCTAACGTATTAAATGCAGGTAAATTACCAGCTTCTGCAGATATTATCCAATCAACTGTTGTTGGTCCATCTTTAGGACAAGCAGCTATTGATGCAGGTACAATTTCTTCTGTATTAGGTTTCTTATTAGTTTGTGTTTGGATGGTATTCTATTATGGTAAAGCGGGTTGGTATGCAAATCTTGCTTTATTATTAAACTTACTATTCTTATTCGGAATTATGGCAAGTTTTGGTTTTGTATTAACATTGCCAGGTATTGCAGGTATCGTACTTACATTAGGTACAGCGGTAGATGCGAACATTATTATCTACGAAAGAGCAAAAGAGGAATTGCGTGAAGGTAAATCTCTTTCTGAGGCAGTTCAAGCTTCTTACGGATGGCATGGTGCAATGCGTTCTATTATTGATGCGAACGTTACTCACGTTTTAACTGGGGCTATCTTATTCATTTTCGGAACAGGTCCTATCAAAGGTTTCGCATTAACATTATTAATTGGTATTGTAACTTCATTGTTTACTTCTATCTTTATTGCTAGAATTTTCATTGACAGAAATATTGCAGGAAAAGGAGATTTAACTTTCTCTACAAACATTACTAAAAATTGGTTTACAAACTTCCACTTTGACTTTATTAAGATTAAAAAATTCACTTACATCTTCTCTTCAATTGTAGTTGTTGTAAGTTTAGTTTCTATCTTCTTCGTTAACGGATTAGATGAAGGTGTTGATTTTGTTGGAGGAAGAACTTTCCAAGTTAAATTCGAAAAACCAGTTGATGCGACTGTAGTTTCAGATGAATTATCTGCTGCTTTCGGTACTCCGGTTGAGGCTAAAATTTTGGGTGATGATGATCAATTGAAAATCACTACTAAATATAAAATTAAAGAAGACGGTGTTGCTATTGATGAGGAAGTAAACCAAAAATTATATGCTGCTTTACAGAAGTATTTCCCAAATACAACTTACGATAAATTCATCAACTCATTTGATGGTAAAAAAGTAGGTGTATTGCAAGCGTCTAAAGTTGGAGCTTCTATCTCTGAGGATATTAAAACTAACTCTTACTGGGCAGTTCTTGGTGCAATGGCAGTTATTTTCTTATACTTAATGGTATCTTTCCGTAAATGGCAATATTCATTAGGTGCGATTGCAGCTGTTGCTCACGACGTAATCTTCGTATTAGGAGTTTATTCATTATGCTACAAATTCATGCCATTCCACATGGAAATGGATCAGCACTTTATCGCTGCGATCTTGACTGTAATTGGTTACTCTATGAACGATACGGTAATTGTATTTGACAGGGTAAGAGAGTTTATCATCGGAAACCGTAAAGGAAGTTTCGAAGATATCGTAAACGCTTCTATTAATACTACATTATCTAGAACATTGAATACTTCATTAATGATGATTATCGTATTATTAACGATGTTTATCTTCGGTGGAGAATCTATCAGAGGATTTATCTTCGCAATGTTAATTGGTATTATCGTTGGTACTTATTCTTCATTATTTATCGCTACGCCAGTATTGGTTGACACGATTTCAAGTGATGAGAAGCACACTATCGAAGACAAGCATAATAAAGCATAATTACTGTTTTAATTATAAAAAAAAGATCCAGCGAAAGCTGGATCTTTTTTTTATGTTTGTATGTGTCAACCAAAACCACATTATGCTTTCAAAACGAATATTCTTTATTGTAGTGTTATTTGCTACAATGCATCTTAAAGCGCAAGAAAAAAGCAGTAATTTCAGTATAGGTTTTAATTATGGTTTTGGAAGTGAATTTAGTAATAGAAACTATACGTTTACAAATCACTTTTATAAAGTTCAGATATATTATAAGGTAAAAGAAGCAAAACGTTTTCAATATCAGATTTTAGTCCAACCTGAGATTAATTTTGCTGAGCATCAATTATTGAATTTCTATTTTGTTAAGCCTGAAACGCCCAATTATCAGCAAAAAAGAGACGAGTATATACAGTTAAAAGATGTTCGCGAATATGTACTTAATTGTGGCTTTCTAGTTCGTAAGCCTGTTGGTAAAATGTTTTCGTTTTATGTTTTAGGAAGTATTGGACCAATGATTACAGATACAGAAACGGAACGAATGTCTAAAGGTTTTGCTTTTGCCGATGTTTTAGCGCTTGGTTTTACGGTTGGTTATAATAAAATAAAGTTTGATATTCGCCCAAGCGTAAGGCATGTTTCTAATGCTGGTTTAGGAAGCAGTAATGCGGGATATAATACAAAGAATATCGAATTTGGTATATCGTATCAATTATAAAAAGAAAATGCCCAATATTTCAAATATTGGGCATTTTTTATGAATTGAAATATTCTTATGATTCAGCTAAAGGATTTCTCTGTGCTCTAATGACAAAGAAAAGTCCGATAATGATAAATGGTATACTTAGCCATTGTCCTGTTGAAAACAAGCCTAATTCGCTCTCAAAACCACCTTGGCTTTCTTTTACAAACTCTACAATAAAACGAACAACAAATAACAGAACTAAAAACAATCCGAATAAAAGTCCAGATTTAAGTCTAGCGTTTGTTTTCCAATATAAAAAGTATAAAATAGCAAATACAAAAACGTAGCAGATCGCTTCGTAAAGTTGAGTAGGGTGTCTAGAAGGCACTTCTGCTAATAATGTTGCAAATTTTGGATCAGTTGCGATTGCATTGTAAGCTTCTTTTGGGTCTGCAATACCTGTTTTTTGTACTGCTTCGGCTTTGCTGAACGTGTCATGAAGAAAACGGATTCCGAATGCAGAAGTAGTTTCGTGACCAATAATTTCAGAGTTAAAGAAGTTTCCTAAACGAACAAAAATTGCACCGCTTGCAACAGGAATTACAACACGGTCTAAAATCCATAATAACGGACGTTTTAATATTTTTTTACTGTAGTAATACATCGCAACAATGATTGCGATAGCGGCTCCGTGACTTGCTAATCCTTGGAAACCTGTAAATTGAAATTCAGGTTCAAATTTAAACGGCAAGAAAATTTCAAGTAAATGATTTCTGAAATATTCCCAATCGTAAAAGAAAACATGACCTAAACGAGCGCCTATTAAAGTGGCTAAAACGGTCCAAACAAATAAAGAATCTAGTTTTTCAATTGATTCGTTTTCTCTTTCGAACATCTTTTTCATTAGGAACCATCCTAAACCAAAAGCAATTACAAACATTAAGCTGTAATAGCGAATCATAAAAAATCCTAAGTTGATTCCCTCAGAAGGATTCCAAACTAAATTTAAGGCGTGTGTCATGTATAAATGTTTTTATATAGCTGTAAAAGTAAATATTTAATGTAAAGTACCGCTTTCTAAAAAGTTAATGTTTGTGGTTGCATTTTTTTTCTGGTACAGGATCGTAACCGCTTCTTCCCCAAGGATGACAACTCAAAATGCGTTTAATGCCTAAATAACCGCCATAAAACAATCCGTGAATTTGCAATGCCTGAATCATATATGTTGAACAAGTTGGCTCAAATCTGCAAGCAGCCGGTGTAAAAGGTGAAATGGCAGTCTGATAAAAACGGACTAACAATACAAACGGATATATCAGAATTTTTGAAAACATATTTTTTGTACCAGTTAGTTTAGTGCTCAGTGTTCAGTTTGTAGTATTCAGTAGGCTCAAAGTTTGAATCTGAACACTAAAAAACTGTACACTGATCACTTTTTTTATTGAATGCTAAAAGTAGTTCCTTCTTTTCCGTCTTTAAGCTGAATTCCTAAAGCGATTAATTGATCGCGAATCTGGTCAGAAAGCGCAAAGTTTTTATCTGCTCTGGCCTGATTTCTCATTCCGATAAGCATGTTTACCACGCCGTCTAATTTATCGCTATCGCCATCAGCGGCTTTATCGTCATTAAGTCCTAAAACGTCATATACAAAAGCATTTATAGCTTTTTTGAAATCGGTTAAATCATCGGCAGAAATTGTTTCTTTGCCATCTTTCAATAAGTTGATGTAACGAACGGCTTCAAACAGTTGCGCAATTAAAATTGGCGTATTGAAATCATCATTCATTGCATCGTAGCAAAGCTGTTTCCATGATGCGAAATCTATTGAGCTAGAATTTCCTGCAGTAATATTTGGTAAAGCATCTAGTGCTTCCATTAATCTTTTGTATCCTTTTTCAGCCGCAACAATAGCATCATCAGAAAAATCTAAAATACTTCTATAATGTGCTTGAAGCATGAAAAAACGAGTTACAGAAGCAGAAAATGGTTTGCTTAAGATGTTGTTGTCTCCGCTAAGAATCTCGCCCGGAAGAATATTGTTTCCAGTCGATTTCGCCATTTTCTTTCCGTTTAAGGTAAGCATGTTGGCATGCATCCAGTAATTTACTGGAGCCTGACCTGTGCAAGCTTCATTTTGAGCAATTTCGCATTCGTGGTGAGGGAATTTTAAATCCATTCCGCCTCCGTGAATATCAAAATGATTGCCAAGATATTTGGTGCTCATGGCAGTACACTCTAAGTGCCATCCAGGGAAACCATCGCTCCAAGGAGAAGGCCATCTCATGATATGTTCCGGTTCTGCTTTTTTCCAAAGCGCAAAATCTTGAGGATTTCTCTTGTCTGATTGTCCGTCGAGATCACGCGTGTTTGCCAGCATATCGTCGATATTTCTACCGCTTAATATGCCGTAATTATTGGTTTCGTTATATTTTACAACATCAAAATAAACAGAGCCATTGGCAACATAAGCAATACCTTTATCGATAATTTTTTTGATAATTTCTATTTGCTCAATAATATGTCCCGTTGCTGTAGGCTCGATGCTTGGAGGTAAAAAATTGAAAGCTTTTAGAATATTATGAAAATCTACAGTATATCGCTGTACAACTTCCATTGGTTCCAATTGCTCCAAACGTGCTTTTTTAGCAATTTTATCTTCACCTTCATCCACATCATCTACGATATGTCCAACATCGGTAATGTTTCTAACATAACGAACTTTATAATCTAAATGCAGAAAATATCTGAAGATTACGTCAAAAGACATAAAAGTTCTCACGTTTCCTAAA
Source organism: Flavobacterium tistrianum (assembly GCF_003254545.1). Classification (GTDB taxonomy): domain Bacteria; phylum Bacteroidota; class Bacteroidia; order Flavobacteriales; family Flavobacteriaceae; genus Flavobacterium; species Flavobacterium tistrianum. The sequence goes on along the minus strand of NZ_QJRH01000066.1, from coordinate 70,093 downwards.
TGGACATTGCTATATACGGTAGGTCCACAAACATACATTCCAACGCTTCCTTCATGGATTGGTTTGAAATCTTCTTTTTCACCCGAAAGTGAATTGTATATTTTTAAAGGCTGACTGCTATATAGTGGCATAGTATTTTTGTTTAATCGTTTAATCGTTTAATCGTTAATTTTGTTTAATTCGGATTATCGGATTTATTGTTGTGAAAGATAATATTTTTTTAGATTATTTATTTGATTACAAATTTTTTCAATTTTTTCTCTTGATGCTACATAATCTGTTTCTGAAACATAATTTAAATCTTTTGAAATGATTAAATGATTTAAAGTTTCCATTGCAGATGAATAAGAAATCGTTAAAAAATGAGCTTTGTCCTTACTTGTATTTCTTGAAGTTCCTTCAGCAATATTTGTTGCAATCGAAGATGCACTTCTTTTTATTTGAGATGTTATTCCGAATAATTCATTTGATGGAAATTTACTGGTCAATTTATAAATATCCAAAATGAACATTCTTGCATTTTGCCACACTTCAAGTTTCTCAAAAGAAAAAATGTACATGTTTTTTAGTTTAATCGTTTAACCGTTTATTTGTTCAACTGTTTTTTTCGATTAAACGATTAAACAAATAAACGATTAACCCAAATATTTAGAATTGAGTATCTAGTTTGATATAATCTAAAAATTCTCTTTTTGTTTGTGGCTCTTTGAATTTTCCTCCGAACTCAGAAGTTACAGTACTGCTTTCGATATCTTTAATTCCACGAGAGTTTACGCAAAGGTGTTTTGCATCAATCACGCAGGCAACATCTTCTGTTCCTAAAGCTTTTTGAAGTTCTTGAACAATCTGCATAGTTAGACGCTCTTGTACTTGAGGTCTTTTTGCATAATACTCCACAATACGGTTCATTTTTGATAAACCGATAACGCGTCCGCTTGAGATATAAGCAACGTGAGCACGCCCGATAATTGGCAGTAAATGGTGTTCGCAAGTAGAATAAACCGTGATGTTTTTTTCTACAAGCATTTCGCCATATTTGTAATTATTGTCAAAAGTAGAAGCTTTTGGTTGTTTTGCTGGGTTAAGACCACCAAAAATTTCTTTTACAAACATCTTTGCAACTCGGTTTGGAGTTCCTTTAATGCTGTCATCTGTCAAATCCATTCCTAAAGTTTGCAGGATGTTTTCGACATCTTTTTTAATTTTTTCTATTTTTTCTTCATCAGTGATGTCAAAAGCATCCTCTCTTAAAGGGTTTTTGGCATTGCTGCTGAAATGACTGTCACCTATTTCGTCTAAAAAATCTTCGTTATTTATCATTAAGAACTACTATTATAATGTGGTATATCTTTTTAAGGCGGTAAAGATAATTAATAAATGGGAAACCTTTTCTATGGTTTTTAGGATTTAATTACTCGTTTTTGGATATAATTTAAAATTTGAAGAGAAATACTGTTATTAAAAACAAAAAAGACAACAACGAAAAACGTTATTGCCTTTTTTAAGGTGTATTATAATGAATTGATTATCTGTTGTTGTACACCAATAAAGCTTCTTTTAAAATATTTACGGCTGTAATCAAATCTTTTTTGTTCAAAACATAAGCAATACGAACCTGATTTAGTCCCATTCCAGGTGTTGAGTAGAATCCTTTCGCTGGAGCAATCATTACCGTTTCGTTATTTAAGCTATAGCTTTCTAAAAGCCATTGTGCAAAATCATCAGAATCTTCTATCGGAAGTTCGGCAATACAATAAAAAGCGCCTTTTGGTTTTGTTACTACAACGCCTTCAATCTTGTTTAATTCGGCAATTAAAGTATCACGACGATCTTTGTATTCGCCAATTACTTCGTCAAAATAACTCTGTGGAGTGTCTATTGCAGCTTCGCAAGCAATTTGTTCTATAGTTGGCGGACTTAAACGAGCTTGAGCAAACTTCATAACAGTTGCCAAGACGTCTTTGTTTTTAGTTACCAGACAGCCAATTCTTGCTCCACACATACTGTAACGTTTAGATACAGAATCGACCATGATAACATTTTGCTGTACATCTTCTAAATTCATAACAGAAAAATGCACATCATCTCCATCATATAAAAATTCACGGTACACTTCATCGGCGATTAAGTATAAATCGTGTTTCTTAATTAAATGAGCTAGCTGTTTGATTTCGGCTTCAGAGTATAAATATCCAGTCGGATTTCCAGGGTTGCAAATCAGAATGGCTTTTGTTCTTGGTGTTATTAGTTTTTCAACTTCGTTAATGCTTGGCAAAGCAAAACCTGTTTCGATAGTAGAAACAAGAGGCACTACAGTTGCACTTGTTGAAGAAGCAAACGCGTGATAATTAGCATAAAAAGGCTCCGGGATAATGATTTCATCTCCAGGATCTGTAATTGTGGCCAGTGCAAAAAGTAAGGCTTCAGAACCACCAGTAGTTACAATGATGTCTTCTGTGTTAACGTTTACATTTTGGCGCTGGTAAAAATGAGCTAATTTTTTTCTATAGCTTTCATATCCGGCAGACGGACTGTATTCTATAATACTCAAATCAATATTTTTTACCGCCTCGATGGCCACTTCCGGTGTCTTGATATCCGGTTGACCAATGTTTAAGTGATACACCTTGTGTCCTTTTTTCTTTGCTAAATCAGCAAAAGGAGCCAGCTTGCGTATCGGAGATTCGGGCATGTTTTTTCCCTTGAGTGAAATTGTCGGCATGAGTATAAATTATTGAAGTGCAAATTTGCATTTTTTTTTCCAATTTAACGTAAACAATACAAGGACTTGCGAAAATGTAACAATAATAAATATATTTACTAATTTTATAATAAAATATTGTCAATGAAAAAATATATAGTATTGTTTTTTGGGTTATTCTTACCTTTTTTGCTTTTTGGACAAGGCGATTTTTTATTGGAAAACAATGCAACAAAGGCCACAATACCTTTTAAATTGATAAATAACCTTGTTTTTATTCCTATAAAAGTAAATGGAGTTGAGCTAAATTTCCTTTTAGATTCTGGAGTTGAAGAAACCATTTTGTTTAGTATGGAAGAAAAACAGGAAGTGAGTTTTAACAATGTTGAAAAAATCAAACTTCGTGGTTTAGGAAGTGAAGAAGAAATAGAAGGCTTAAAATCGACAAAGAATATTTTGGAAACGCATGGTCTGAAATCAAATGATCACATGGTCTTTATTATTTTAGATCAAAGCTTCAATTTATCGTCTCATATTGGAATTCCTGTCAACGGAATTATCGGCCATAAATTCTTTAGAAATAATTATGTTGAAGTCAATTATCAGAAAAAGAAAATAATTGTTCATGCTAAAAGTGCTAAATATGAGGAAAAGCTAAACAAACAGTTTAGAATGATTCCGATTACGATAGAAAAAGCAAAACCCTATATCATGACCACAGCAACTGTGAATAATGAAGAAATTCCGGCAAAGCTTTTAATTGATATTGGAAATAGTGATGCTTTTTGGATTTTTGAAAACAATAAAATTAAGCTCCCAAACAAAAACTTTCCAGACTTTTTAGGAAAAGGATTTAGCGGAGATATTGAAGGGCATCGCGCTAAAATTGATAAGTTTTCGATTGACGAGTTTGATTTTAAAAAACCAATTGTGTCTTTTCCCGATTCTGTCTCAATACGTAACGTTAAGATGGTTCCAGGACGTATCGGATCTGTAGGAGGTGAAGTCTTAAAACGATTTACCTTGGTTTTGGATTATAAAGGGAAAAAGTTGTACCTGAAAAAAAATAGTAAATATGGAGAACCCTTTACATACAATAAGAGCGGAATTACGATTCAGCACAACGGACTCCAATGGGTACAGGAAACTGTGCATTTAGAAACTGTACGAGTTGCTACTTCAATGGATGAATTGCAGGAAAAAGACAAAAACAACAATAATTTTAAATATAAATTTGCTCTTAAACCTGTTTATGAAATTGTAAATGTGCGCCAAAATTCTGCCGCCGAAAAATGCGGATTACGCAAAGGAGATATTATTGTCAGTATTAATAATACACAACCTTATAAATACAGTCTTCAGCAAATCAATAATCTTTTAAAATCTGAAGATGATGTTTGGATAAATATGGAAGTAGAACGAAATAGCTTAGTTCTTAAATTTAGATTTAAATTGGAAGATGAATTGTAAAAAAATATTGAATTACATTTTTTTCGATTTATTATAAAACCATGTCCTACGATGTTGTATTGCAGGAATGTGCTTTTTTTGTGAAAATAAGTTTACTAAAAAATTTAATTTTTGTTAAATATTTTCTTATGTTTAAGGAAAATTTAATCTATGGCAAAAAACTACATTAGCTACCACCATTTTGTATTGTTTTTTATTTTTTTTACGCTATTTTCTTCAAAACTAACTGCGCAATGCGCTGGTATTGACAACACAAACGAATTGATTTGTGATGTTACGAATCCAATTTATCAATCGGTCAATTTATTTTCTTTATTGGGCGGTTCTCCCGTTCCCGGCGGAACATGGACAGGAAGTAGTCAGCAAGGTTTAGATGCTTCTAATGGTATTTTGAACGCGCAGCTTATTCTTGGCGGTGGAACTTATCGTTATACTTATACTGCTCCAGCAACTTCAGGATGTACAGATAATAAAGCTGTAGTTACGATTACGATAGGTGCCTATGCGGGAGTTGGATCTCAAGCAACAGTTTGTAACGAAAGTGACTTTTTTAATCTTTTTACGGCTTTTGATAGTAAAGTAATGGGACCGCATGTAAATGGAAAATTTACAACTACTGCAGGGGAACCTGTAGACCCTGTAATAACGATTGGACAGTATACAGCCAAAACAACACTTAACTTCATTTACACTGTGCCGCCAGTGGTTGCGTGTTCTCCGAATTCAAAGTCGACTAATGTACAAGTAACCATTTATATAGCTCCGAAAATTGGTGAGCCACAAGATTTGGAGTTATGTGGCACTACAGATTTGGCAGCGTACACCGATTTAGATTTATTTGACCAGTTAAGTGCAGGTGATAAAGGAGGTACTTGGTCAGGTGTAGGATTAACTTCTCCTACAGATCATAATATTAATCTTCAAGAATTGTTTGATACAAATGGACCAGGCGTTTATTCTTATACCTATACTGTTTTAGCAGTTCCGGGTAACAATATATGTCCAAATAAAAATGCAACAGTAAATATTACTCTCGAAAAAAGACTTGATTTTACAGGATCAAAAATTGAAGCTCGTAAAGATATTTGTGAATCTGAAATTCCAACAGCGACTTATTCAGCAAAAATTACCCAAGGCCCAAATACTATTCCTGATGGTACATATAATGTCAGTTTTAGTGTTGTTGGACCGGGAGTATCAGCTTCTCAAAATGTGAAGGGAAATTTTGCGAATGGAGAGTTTAATTTTCCAATACAATCGTCTTATTTTAAGCAAGTAGGCGAGTATACTATAACAGTTACGGGAATAGTTTCTGCAACAAGTAAAAAAACGTGTGTAAATATCTTTAGTCCGTTTTCAACTATTTTAACGATTTATCCGTTACCAAGATTGACTAATGCCTCATTGACGGCGCTTCCAGTTTGTCAAAATGATGATGCAATAATTCAAGTTACTGCACCCAATTTGCTTGATGGAAATTATCGTATTTTTTATAACGTAAATGGAGATAATCTGTCTCTGGGTGAAACAGCAGAAATGCTTTCCGTTGGAGGAAAAGCCTCTTTTATTGTTCCAGGAAATCTAAGTACAAGAAGCGGATTATCAGTAATTACTATTTATAGTATTACAAATATTACAAATCCAACGCCTCAATGCAGTAATACAGCAAATGTTGCAGGAAATTTAAACATAAATCCACTTCCAAATGCAGTGACAGTGGTTGCAAAAGTCAATGATTTCTGTTTGAATGCGCCAGTTACCGTTGCAGTTTCCGGTTTAGGAAATTTAACTAATGCCAGTATTTCTTATGTGTTGTCTGAGAGTAATTCTTCATCTGTGCAAACCATTGCAAAAGCAGTAACAAATGGAAAATTAGATTTTATTATTCCTGCAGAACTGCTCTTAAATACTGGTACGACAAAGATTACATTGCTAAATTTAACTAATACAGTAACAAATTGCGATGTTAATTTAATCAACGTTACAGATGATTTTGTAATAAATCCAATTCCGCCAGCACCGATTGTTGCAGATCAGCAGTTTTGTAAAGTGGATGAAGCGGTAATAGCCAATTTAGAACCAAAAGGGGTACAATATAAATGGTATAATTCTGCAACAGCAATGACACCGCTCGCGACTGATTATGTTTTAAAAACAGAAGATTATTTCGTTAGAGAAACTTCGGCAGCAGGTTGCACTTCAGAACCGGCCAAAGTTTCAGTAATTATATACGATACGCCAGCTCCGGAAATGACAGAAACACCAGATTTTTGTGGATTGGCAAATCCGAAAATAAGTGATCTTTCTAATAAAACAAATGTTCCCACAACCGTTGCTTGGTATGATGCTGTGGACGGAAATTTATTGTCTTCAACCACATTATTAGTCCATAATGCAACTTATTATGGATATGATTTAAATGAAGTAACAAGATGCTTATCTGAAAGTTATAGAGAAGTAAAAGTCTCATTGCAAGACTGTGAAGTGGCTCAGTACGATTTCTTTATTCCAGACGGATTTTCACCAAACGGAGATGGGGTAAACGACTCGTTTGTGATAAAAGATATTGAATTTTTATATCCAAATTATACACTTGAAATTTATAATAGATACGGAAACGGAATGTATAAAGGAGATAATAGTAAACCAGCTTGGGATGGCAAAAATTATGAAAGGAGCGGCATCGCAAGTGGCGTAGCACCTAACGGAGTTTATTTTTATGTACTGCATTTTAATAAAGACAATAAACCGCCCAAACAAGGCCGTCTTTATTTAAATCGCTAAATCTCTTTTTACATTTTAATATAATTTTCAAATGAAAAAAATAATACTCCTTATAAATTTCCTTTTCTGTTTATCCATTTCTGCACAGCAAGATCCTGAATATACGCATTATATGTACAATATGAGCGTAGTCAATCCTGCTTATGCGACAGGAGTGCCTGCCATGATGAATTTTGGCGGATTGTATAGAACGCAATGGGTTGGCGCTTATGGAGCTCCAAAAACATTTACGTTTTTTGGACATACAGCAATCAATGATAAAATAGAAGCGGGAATCTCTTTTATTTCAGATGATATTGGAGACGGCGCCAAAAAAGAAAATAATGTTTATGCTGATTTTGCCTATGTTTTAAAATTAGGCGGAAAAAATAAATTATCGTTGGGCTTAAAAGCGGGATTTTCATCCATGCAAACCAATTTTAATGGATTTCGTTTTACAGATCCACAGACTGATTTTGCTTTTTCAGAAAATATAAACGCAACAAAACCAAATATTGGAGTTGGAGCCTATTATTTTAGGGACAATTTGTATGTTGGATTATCTGCACCGAATTTGCTAAAATCAAAATACATTGAAGAAAAATCAGGAATCAATGCTTTTGGTTCTGAAGAAATACACACTTTTTTAACGGCTGGTTATGTTTTTCAAGTTAGCGATAAGGTGAAGTTGAAACCAGCATTTATGTCAAAGTTTGTAAAAGGAGCGCCAATTACTTTAGATGTTACAGCTAATGTTTTGTATAATGAAAAGTTTGAATTTGGAGCTGCCTACAGAATTGATGATTCGGTAAGTGCTTTGTTCAATATTAATGTAACGCCAACTTTGATAGTAGGTTACGCCTATGATTATACGCTCACAAATTTTGGTCAGTTTAATTCTGGAACACACGAAATCATGTTGCTGTTCGATTTGGACTTGTTAGGGAAAGGATTCGATAAATCACCAAGATTCTTCTAAAATGAAAAATATGAAAAAACTACTCGTTATTATATTCGTATTTTCAATACAGTTTATAAATGCACAGGATCAGGAATTGATTAGAGCAAAACGTTTTTTTGATAAAACGTATTACAGTGAAGCCATTATTTTATACCAAAAATTAGCTGACGAAAGACCTTCGCAAGAAGTCATTAAAAACTTGGCTGATTCTTATTTCTATACCAATGATTTGGTTAAAGCGCAGCGCTATTACCGTCTTTTGATTTCGAGTTACAGCAATAATTTAGATAGAGAATACTATTTCAGATACGCACAAACTTTAAAAGCAACAAATAGCAACGATGATGCAAATGCCAATTTAAAGGAATATTATTCTAAATCTGCGAATTCAGAAGATATTGTCAATTTTGAAAAAGAGCTTAAAACTTTAGAAAATGTGACCGCAATTGGCAAACGTTTTGAAATTAAAAACCTTGCGATAAATACGCCAAATTCTGAATTTGGAGCAGTGAAATACAAAGAAAATCTAGTTTTTGCAGGAGTTAAATTGAAACCTGGTTTATTTGATAAAAAATACAAATGGGATAATGAAACCTATTTAAATTTGGTTTCAATTCCGTTAAAAAACATCAATTCGGCAGATTCTATTGTTCATTATTTTGCTAAAGAATTGAAAACAGGAATGCACGAATCGAATGCTGTTTTTACAAAAGATGGCAAAACCATGTATTTTACCAGAAACAATTCTAAAAATGGCAAGAAGAAAAAAGACGATAAGAAAATCTCAAACCTTCAGATTTTTAAAGCAGAATTGGTAGAAGGAAAGTGGACAAACGTTACATCGCTTCCGTTCAACAGTCCGAATTATTCTGTAGAACATCCTGCTTTGAGTGCTGATGAAAAAGTATTGTATTTTGCTTCTGACATGCCGGGGTCTTTAGGTTCGTTTGATATTTATTCGGTAAACATAAATAAAGGAGCATTTGATACTCCGAAGAATTTAGGACCGCAAATCAATACCAATAAGAGAGAGCAGTTTCCTTTTGCTTCGGCAGATAAAAAATTATATTTCTCATCAGACGGACATTTAGGATATGGGTCATTTGATGTTTTTGTTTCTGAAATAAACGGAAATGAATATTCAAAACCAGTAAATGTTGGACTTCCGTTAAATTCTAATTTAGACGATTTTGCCTTTAATATTGATTCTGATACTAAAGAAGGTTTTTTTGCTTCGAATAGAGAAGGAGGAAAGGGAAGCGACGATATTTATCAATTCAAAGAAATCAAAGATTTGATTGTTGAAGATTGCAAACAGTTTATTGCTGGAACGATTACAGATATTGATACGCAATTGGCTTTAGAAAATGCAACGGTTTTATTGCAGGATTCAGATAATAAAACTTTAAATACAATTACAACTTCGGCTGACGGAAAATTTAGTTTTACGGTAGCCTGTGAGACTTCGTATAAAATTAGTGCTTTCAAAGAAAATTATACTAATGCTTCTAAAATACTGACTTTAGATAAAACGAGAGACAAAGTTAATGATGGTTCTTTGGCTTTGAGATCTTTAGACGCTATTAAAAAAGAAGAAAAACAAATTGCAGAAAACAAGAGAAAGCAGGAAATTATTATTGAAGAAGAAAATAAGAAAAGAGAAGCTTTGGTGGCAGTTGAGTTAAAAGAAAAAGAAAAAAAAGCCAAAGAAGCCGCAATTGTTGCAGCTGAAGTTAAAAAGCAGGAAAAAGTAAAAGACATTTTAGCGAAAGAAAAAGATGTCGTAAAAGACAAAGACCGCTTGATCATTAAAACAGATCCGATTTACTTTGATTATGATTTGTGGTACATTCGTAAAGAATCCAAAGTGATTTTAGGCAGAGTTGTAGAATTAATGAAAAAATATCCTGAAATGGTAATCGAAATTGGATCGCATACCGATTCAAGAGGAAACGAAAAATACAATGCTGAATTATCTCAGAAAAGAGCCAACTCCACTAGAGAGTTTATCATTCAATCTGGAATCGAAGCCAAAAGAATTTCTGCAAAAGGCTATGGCGAATCAGTGCCAATTATAAAATGCAAAACCGATGAATCTTGTTCTGAAGAAGAACATGAATTGAACAGAAGATCTGAATTTGTAATCAAAAATTTGTAAAATTATAGTAAGAAGAAACTCTTTTTTCTTTAATTTTATAGTGATATCAATAAAATGAAAAATATTATGAGAAATCTAACCTTATCTTGTTTACTTGTATCCTTCATCGGATTGCAAAGCTGTAAAAATGAAGAAAAACAAAAAGCCGCTGAAGCTGCAAAAGCGGAAGGTGAAACAGTAGTAAGCACTGCATGCTACAAAGCAATTTATGAAAAGGATACAATAGATTTAAAATTGAATACTTTAAAAAACGGAAAACTAACTGGAGATATGATTATGAAAGTTGCGCCTTCAACTGTTAGAACAGGAGAAGTTGCAGGGGAGTTTCATGGTGATACGCTGTTTGTAGATTATACTTTTAAAGACAATGTAAACGGAGAAAAAACTTTCAAAAATCCGATGGCACTTTTAAAACGTAATAATCAGCTTATTTTAGGAAACGGAACTATGCAGACAACGATGGGAGTTACTTATTTAGTAAAAGACAAACCAATTGATTTTGAAAGCGTAAAGTATAAGTTTGATACAGCTGAATGCGCTGAGAAGAAATAGAGAAGAAAGATTTGAGAGGCAAGATGTTTTTTTACAAAAATAAAACGAAGCTGTCTCAAAAGGACAGTTTTTTTATTGGACAGAAATATTTATAACATTTTTTTGATCTGTAAAAACCCCAGCGGGGTGAAATATTTATAGAATTGATAATGTCAAAAATGGATAAAGCTCCAGAGGAGCGACATATTTTTCCGTAGACTTAAAATATGTCGCTCTTCTGGAGCTTTATATTGTAAACATTTATTAAATATTTCGCTTCTCTGAAGTTTTTTTAAAAAAAATAGCCGTCTATTCGAGACAGCTATTTTTGTTATTTTAAGATTATTTAATTCTTATTGAACTTCACCCTTAATTTTAAGAGCTACTCTTCCGTCAGGATAGTTTACCGCATTTGTTTCAACAGTAATCGTTTTACGGATAGGTCCTGCGACCATATTATATTTTACATCTATTTTTCCTTTTTTGCCTGGCAAAATTGCTGCCGCAGGTTTTGTTACAATGATTGAACTTACTGTAGATTCGGCACCAGTAATCAATAAAGGAGCATCTCCGGTGTTTGTAAATTCAAAGGAGCGAAGTCCATTGTCACCTTTAGAAATTTTTCCATAATCAATTGTATTATCAGGAGCATCAAATTCAATTTTTGGGCCATTTTGCGCATAACTTATTGCACTAAACAATAAGACTGCAATAAAAGAGGCTGCATTTTTCATATGAAATCTTTTTTTAATTGTAAGTAAATATACATTCTTTTAATTAACACACAAATTATTATTTCTCTTTTTATAGTCTACTTAATTATTTACTTTTGCTGTCAGTTATAAATACAAAAATTGAACCATTTTTTTGTTTAACTGTTTAAGCGTTTATTTGTTTAATCGTTGAGATTGAATTATAAATGATCTTTTTGAAAACAGAAAACAAGAAAATGAATTAATTTAAGTCCAATGATCAAAACCGATTAAACGGTTAAACAAATAAACGATTAAACATATATAAATGACAATTCCAGCACAATTTGACGCTAAGACGATTGAGAGTAAATGGTATGATTACTGGATGAAAAACAATTATTTTCATTCAGAACCAGATCATAGAACGCCGTACACCATTGTAATCCCGCCGCCAAACGTCACTGGAGTCCTTCACATGGGACATATGTTGAATAATACGATTCAGGATGTTTTAATTCGTAGAGCACGTCTTAAAGGATTCAACGCTTGTTGGGTTCCTGGAACAGACCACGCTTCTATTGCAACTGAAGCAAAAGTTGTGGCAAAATTAAAAGCAGAAGGAATCAATAAAAACGATTTGACCCGCGAAGAATTCCTAAAACATGCTTGGGAATGGACTGATAAATATGGCGGAACAATCTTAGAACAACTTAAGAAGTTAGGTGCTTCTTGCGATTGGGAACGCACCAAATTTACTATGGATCCAGATATGTCTGCATCTGTAATTAAATCGTTTGTTGATTTATATAACAAAGGTTTAATCTACAGAGGATACCGTATGGTTAACTGGGATCCTGAAGCAAAAACTACTTTGTCTGACGAAGAAGTAATTTACGAAGAACAGCAAGGAAAACTATTTTTCTTAAAATATAAAATTGAAGGTTCAGAAGATTTCTTAACCATTGCTACAACTCGTCCGGAAACTATTTTTGGAGATACTGCCATCTGTATCAACCCGAACGATGAGCGTTTTACACATTTAAAAGGTAAAAAAGCAATTGTTCCAATTTGCGGAAGAGTAATTCCAATTATCGAAGACGAATATGTAGATGTAGAATTCGGAACAGGATGTTTGAAAGTAACGCCTGCTCACGATATGAACGATAAAACGTTAGGAGAAAAACACAATCTTGAAATCGTTGATATTTTTAATGAAGATGCAACTTTAAATAGTTTCGGATTACATTATCAAGGAAAAGACCGTTTTGTAGTTCGTAAAGAGATCGAGAAAGAACTTGAAGAAATTGGAGCTTTAGCAAAAACAGAAACACACTTAAATAAAGTAGGAACTTCTGAAAGAACAAAAGCGGTAATCGAACCAAGATTATCTGACCAATGGTTCTTGAAAATGGATGATTTAGTAAAACCAGCAATTAAGTCGGTTTTAGAAACGGGAGATATTAAATTACACCCAAAACGTTTCGAAAACACTTATGCGCATTGGTTAAACAATATTCGTGATTGGAACATTTCTCGTCAGTTATGGTGGGGACAGCAAATTCCAGCGTACTATTACGGCGACGGAAAAGAAGATTTCGTAGTTGCAGAAAATATCGAAGATGCATTAAAGTTAGCACAGGAAAAAACTAACAATTCACAATTAACCATTAACAATTTAATTCAGGATGTTGACGCGTTAGATACTTGGTTTTCTTCTTGGTTATGGCCAATGTCAGTTTTTGGCGGAATTATGGATCCAGAAAGTCCAGATTTTAAATATTATTATCCAACAAACGACTTGGTAACGGGGCCAGATATTTTATTTTTCTGGGTTGCTAGAATGATCATTGCAGGTTACGAATATGCAGGAGAAAAACCATTTACTAATGTATATTTGACCGGATTAGTTCGAGATAAACAACGTCGTAAAATGTCTAAATCATTAGGGAATTCTCCTGATCCTTTAGATTTAATTGAAAAATTTGGTGCAGACGGTGTTCGTGTAGGATTGCTTTTAAGTGCTTCGGCAGGAAACGATATCATGTTTGACGAAGAGTTATGTCTTCAAGGAAAAGCGTTCTCAAACAAAATTTGGAATGCTTTCAAATTGATTAAAGGTTGGGAAGTTTCAGAAACTATCGCGCAGCCAGAATCATCAAAAGTAGCAATCGAATGGTACGAAGCTAAATTACAGCAGACTTTAGTTGACATTGAAGATAATTTTGAGAAATATAGAATTTCAGATTCTCTTATGGCAATTTATAAATTGGTTTGGGATGACTTCTGTTCTTGGTTCTTAGAAATGATCAAGCCTGCATACCAACAGCCAATTGATAGCGTAACTTTCGCGAAAGCGATCGAAATGTTAGAAAACAACTTGAAGTTATTGCATCCATTTATGCCTTTCTTAACAGAAGAAATTTGGCAGTTAATTACGGAAAGAACTCCAGAAGAAGCTTTAATTGTTTCGACTTGGCCAGAAGTAAAACCGTTTGACGCAAAATTAATTGCTGATTTCGAAAATTCAATTGAAGTAATTTCTGGAATTAGAACTATCAGAAAAGACAAAAATATTCCGTTTAAAGATGCAATCGAATTAAAAGGAATCAACAGCGAAAATGTTTCTACTTATTTTGATTCAATTATCACGAAATTAGGAAATGTTTCTGCTTTCGAATATGTTTCTGAAAAAGTTGATGGCGCACTTTCTTTCCGTGTAAAATCAAATGAATATTTCATTCCAATTACAGGAAATATCGATGTTGAGGCAGAAATTGCTAAACTGACAGAAGAATTAAATTACACAAAAGGTTTCTTGAAATCGGTTGAAGCAAAACTTTCAAACGAGAAATTCGTAAACGGAGCTCCAGAGAAAGTTCTTAATTTAGAAAAACAAAAACAAGCCGATGCTTTAGCAAAAATTGCTACAATCGAGCAGAGTTTGGCTGGTTTGAAATGAGAAATATTTCTTTTATAAGCAGACCTAACAGGTTTTAAAAACCTGTTAGGTCCTTTTTTTTTTTTTTTCGCCACGAATTCACGAATTATTTTAAAATCTATTCGTGAATAATTCGCAAATTATTGCTTTACTCAACGATTAGAAAAATAATTCGTGAATTCGTGGCTAATAAAAAGAGCTATTTTACAGGTTCTCTCAGTATTGTTTTTAATTTCTCGGGAGCTGTTTTACGAAAGTCTGAAAGATAAATTTCATGATGCAACCCGTTCTGTTGCAGATTGTTTTCAGTACTAAATTCTAGAATTTTTTTTAGTGTTTGCGGTTCTGCATCAAAAGGGCCAATATGAAGAACCTGGATTACTTTACCTTCTTCCATTTCAAAGAATTCAATTGTTTTGGCTAATTCATTTTGTTTTTTGTTGACCGCTATGGCAATAGCTTCTTCAGTCTGTTCTTTCGTAACGAAATTGGGCATTCTAATCATGATTCTGTAATTCCATTCAGAACGAGGTATTTTCAGCGGAGCTTCATCCATTGAGATTGATGCGTATTTTTCATTATCAAAACTCCACAATGCTTCTAGTTTTGGAACAACAAAATCATTGTCCAATGCTTTCTGCATAAATTTAATAACATACGCCGTAGTGTACAATGCTTGAATTTTGTCTGAAAAATCTTTTCCAGAAGGATCACCTTGACCTGTAAGCGATATATAATTCGCTTTTTCTATATAAACAATTTCAGGAGTAGTTTTGGCATTATAATAAGTTTTGTCTGTTTTAGTTAAATCTAATTTGCTCATCTTTTTTGTGTTTTATAATGCAAATTAAATAACAGAAAGTGACAACGGTATGTCAGCAGAAATTGTGTTTTTTTGCGAAATTAGTTTCTTAATTTTCGTAGAAATTATCTTTAATATAGAAAACTGTGTCTATAAATTGAAGTATACCATTTTCTGTTAGTACATTCTCGTCATGAAGATCTTCAAGAATAATTCCTAAATCAGGATTGTAATAATCGTTATTTTTGGTATTTTGAAAGCCGTTTACAAGCATAAACTTCTTTACAAGCTCTAAGTCTGTTGTTTCAGTTGCTTTTACAAAAGGCTGTTCCACAACTGCATATAAGATATCTTCATTTTTAAAGAAACCTAATAAATTGTAAGCTGTATCTGGAAAAAAGAAGTTGTTTAATAATAAATTATTGAAATAATCTATCCAAGAGCTATAATAAATAGAATCGTTAAGTTTGATTACATGTTTTCCGTCTTTTAAATAGACTTTTTGTTCTGCTCCTTCAGAAACATAATTATCGAGATTGAGATCTAAAATCCAAAGACTATTTAATTCTATAAACCTTTCTAAGGTCTCTTTTTCTTGTTTTTTGAAATGCTTGAATTCTTTAGCCACTGTACTTGAGCTTTGGCTTCTTCTAAGGTAACTGGCTGCTGCTTGGATAATTGTTCCATGCTTAACTTCGCTCTTTCCTGAAATGATAAGTTGTAATTCATGTTTCATATTATTAAATGCAAAAATAGTGCATTTTATCAAAAAATAAAATAAAAGTAAGTTTTATATTACTTTTTAATTAAAATAAAAATCCCAAGATTTTCTGTTTTAAAGAGACAGAAAATCTTGGGATAAAAAAAACATCTAATTCAATATTTTTAGAACTTATAACGCAAGCTTGTCATAACCTGACGAGGAGCGATTGGGTTCACACTATAGTTCTCATGAACTGTATAATTTAATGTGTTTGTAATGTTTGATAATTTGCAAAGAATCGAGAATTTTTGCCAAGTATATCCAACAGATGCATCAATTGTAATGTAACCTTCTAACGGAATATCGCGATCTCTGATTGTTACCGTGTATGTTTTTGGATTAGTTGAAGGTTTGTTCTCTGTCCAAACATAATCATCATTCCATCCACCTAAACGATCACCAACATAGTTTCCGATTGCACCAAAAGAAACATTTTTAAAGAATCCCGACTGTAAAGTATAAAAGAAACTTAAGTTGGCTGTATTTAATGGAGTTCTTGCTACACGGTCACCTTCAACAAAACTTCCATTTAATCCTGAAGTTTTGGTGTAACGCATGTCATTGTAGCTGTATCCTGCAATAATATTTAAACCATCTACTGGTCGTGCTGTAACATCAACTTCAACACCTTTACTTTTAGTTTCTCCACTTAACATTTTAATGTTTGCGTCAAAGTTGTCGCTTCCATCAGCTTTTGTTGGAGCCATCTGTGCCAAATTGCTATTTGTAATTTGGTAAACAGTAACATTTGTGCTCAATAAACCTTTAAAGAAATCTGTTTTTACACCAACTTCATATTGATCAATAATAGAAGCTTCGATAGGTTGCAAATCAACAGTTGTTCCTGTATTTGGAGTGAAAGAAGTAGAGTAGCTTCCGAATATCGAAACGTCTTTTGTTGGCTGATACACTAATCCAGCTTTTGGAGAAAATGCATTATCCAAACGTTTTGGTGTAACTGTTGGAAGTGCATCTTGAGGATTTCCAGCGCCAGTTTTAGTTTCTTTGTATGTACTAACTTCAGCTTCTTGCCAAGACCATCTTAAACCTGCCAATACTTTGAATTTATCTGTAATTGAAATGAAATCTTGAAAGTATACTCCAAAACGATTTGTATCTGTTTTTGTGATTTGAGTAGCTCTTGCATTCGGAATGTCATTTCGTTGTGTTGACGGATCAAAATCATAAAGATAAATAGTATCATAAATACTTGGATCGTATGTTTTTGGAGTACCATCAGGATTTCTGCTAGTTACTAAATATTTCTCATTAAAAGCATAAGTATAAGCAGTTGCAAACGAATTTTCCCAGTCTACACCAGTAAAAATTTGATGTTTTACAGAACCAGTATTAAAGTTCCCCTGAAGACTTAATTGATCTCCTAAAATTTGCTCTAAGTTTTGCCCTTGAGTTAGTCCTCTGTTCCAGTAACCTGGAATTGGATATGTTTTAGTGTCATCTAAATTTGATAGTTGAGCTGTAGATTTTTGTGTTCTATCGTATGTTTGATAAGAACTATTGAAGTTTAGTTTCCAGTTTTTATTGAAATCGTGATTTAATAATACAGATGCACTAGAAGATTTTGTCGTACCATTTGACCAAAGCGCTCCGTAGAAAGCATTGCGAGGTAAGTCTAAAATTTCTTTTCCGATAATTCCAGTTCCGAAATCTGGCGTCCAATCTGCACTTAAATAATCTCCCTGAACTGTAATTTGAGTTTTTGGATTAATAATAAAAAGTAAAGATGGGTTAATGTAAAAACGTTTGTTTTTTACCACATCTCTAAAGCTTTCAGAATTCTCGTAAGAACCATTAATTCTAAAGGCGATTGATTTATTTAGACCTCCGTAAAAATCAAATGCTGGTTTATAATAAGCGTAACTTCCCATTTGCATTGAGATTTCTCCACCGCTTTTAAATTGAGGCGTTTTGGTTACTAAGTTTACAATACCTCCTGGTGCAACGTTTCCAAATAATAGGGCAGAACCACCTTTAAGGAATTCTACTTTCTCTAAACCTGAAACATCAGGAATTGATCCTGAATTGTAGCGGAATCCATTTTTAAACATGTTATTTGCCGACATGTCATAACCTCTTGAGAAAAAAGATTCTTGTGCACCACCACGAGCTGAACTTACATAAACACCATTAGCATTTTTAAGAACTTCGCTTAATCTGATTGCTTGCTGCTGTTCGATAACTTCAGATCCGATTACTTGTATTGTTTGCGGATTATCCATTGGCTTTAATCCAGAACGAACTGCTGTTACTGGTTTAGGTTCTTTTGTTTTAGTAACAACTACTTCATTTAAAATTTCACCCTTTTTGTTCTTAACTGTATCGTTTACTGAAGAAGTAGATTCGGTGCTTGAATAGTCCTGCGCGTAAGAAGCAAAACTTAATAAACCTATTGCAAATAGTAAATTATATTTCATGGTATTTATTTAGATTCAATAAAAATAGATCGGCGCAAATATACAATGCTAAGAATATGTTAATGAAATTTATAGGACGATTTCTTACTTAAAACTTACTTATTTTTTTCTTAAGATTTACTTAAGAATTTTTCAATATTATTTTAATTTAGTATAAATAGCAACAAAAAAAACCTTGCCGTTGAGCAAGGTTTTAAATCGAAATTAAACTCCTAAGAATAAAACTTTGTATATTATTTTACTGTAATATGGTATGTAGCCATTTTCCAGATTTCATCATATTTTTTTCCGTTATGTTCACCAGATGATTTGTCCGTGTGAGCATATTCTACCATATAATTTCCAGACCAGATAGGTGTAAATGAGAATTCTCCTTTATCGTTTGTCCACAATTCTTTTTCCCAACCATTTGGCGCAATAACTTTGATCTTAGCTTCTTTTGCGATAGCTCCTTCATAAGAAGCAACACCGGAAATTTTCGTATCTTTTTTAGCAACATCTGCGCTTTCTGAGAAAACAGCAATTTTATTCGTGTTAGAAGCAATATTGTTTCCAGCAGTTTTATTTCCAACCACAACAGTTGCACTAGAATTGTAATCTAGTTTCATAGTTCCGTAAACATCTTTTACTGTGTGGTGCATTACAACGGTGTAAACGCCATCTTCGTCTGGTGTAAAGAAAGCTTGATATTTATTATCTAAAGCTTTAGAAGTTAATTTAATTTCTTTTTTTGAAGGAGAAATTACAACTAAAGAGAAATCCTTTAAATCAGAAAACCATTTATCTGCTTTTGTAATGTCATTATCAGAGAACTCTCCAAAGTAAACAGAGATTTCTTGAGCTTTTCCTTTTGTTCCTGTTGCTTTCGTTTCGATCCAAAGAGCATGAGCAAAAAGTTGAGGTGCAGCAAAAAGCATTAAAAATAAAAAGCTTATTGTTTTTAAAGTATTTGATTTCATAAGATCAAGTTTAAATTATTAGAATAATATTTTTTACAAACATAAGTTTTATTTAGAATAATTAAAAATAAAAAAAACTAAGAGTGCTTTTTTTATTATTGTGACCAATAAAACTAGGGAACAGATTATAAGGAGCACTTTTCATTTTTATCATTTATTGTTGAAATTGTTAAATGTTGATTTTAGAGCGTTTAATCGAAATTCTTGTTAGAAGTTGTAGTGCGATAAATTTTAAAAAGGTTTAATTTTGCGATCTGAAAAACGACTTCATGATTTTACCATTCTTTAAAAAGATTCAAAATACGCCTCGAGGATATCGCATTGCCAATACTGTTTTTTTCTTTCTTTCAGGTTTTGGTTATTCTTCTTGGGTTTCAAGAATCCCACATATACAAGCCCAATTAAAACTTTCTGAAGCCGAATTTGGAGCTGTTTTATTTGCTTTTCCAATAGGTTTAATGTTGACAATGCCTTTTACAGGAAAACTGTTAAACAAATACAGCAGCCGTTATATCATGTTGCTTGGAGCAGTTATGTTCAATGTGGCACTTTCTTTACCAGGTTTAGCAGCTTTTGTTTGGCAGCTGGTTATTATACTTTTATTCTTCGGAGCTTCTCGAAATATTTTCAATTTATCCATAAATGCGCAATCTCTTGAAGTGCAGAAACTATATCCAAAATCGATCATTACACGTTTTCATGCGGTTTGGAGTATAGCAGTATTCTCTGGCGCAGGATTAGGTTATGTAATGGTAACGCAGAAAATTGCGCCTTCGCATCATTTATTGGGAGTAAGTATTTTTATGCTAGCGCTGACGGCTTGTTTTTACCCAATGAGTATTCACAACGAACCTGTTCCGGTTAAAAAGAAGTTTTTCTCAATGCCAGAAAAAAATCTGGTAAAGTTTTCTCTAATTTGTTTTGTTTCGATGGCGTGCGAAAATACAATGTACGATTGGAGCGGAATTTATTTCGAAAATATCTTAAAAGCTTCTCCAAAATTAACGAGCGCCGCATTTGTGTTTTTTGCTTCTGCTGTAACTCTAGGTCGTATTTTTGGCGATTATGGTGTAATGAAATTTGGAACTAAAAAAATCCTGCTTTACAGCGGAATCTTAATAACTGCTGGTTTCGGACTTTGTTTTATCCTGCCGTATGCTTACCCAACAATTTTTGGCTATGTCTTAATCGGATTTGGGGTTTCTTGTGTAGTTCCGTTAGTGTTTAGCATTGCAGGAAGATCGTCAAATTTAAGCAGCGGTTCTGCTTTAACTTCAATATCTACAATTGGCTATCTCGGATTTTTATTGGTTCCGCCAATGGTTGGTTTTATTTCTGAATATTTAAGCATGAAATGGGCGTTTCTTATTATGGCGCTTTTAGGTATTCTTATGATTTTTATGGTGAATAAGATCGGGGATAATGAGTAACTTAAAGATGCTAAGATACTAAGGTGCTGAGGTTCTAAGCTTTTCTTTTACTGAGTTTTTTTATTTTGAAAATATAATTAAGGATTATTTGGTAAATTTTCAAGCTCGTTTAAAGTCATTTCTTGACAAATAATTAACCAATCTTTGCAATAGCCAGAAACTAAAAGATAAGATTCTAGATATTTCTCCTTTTTGATATCATTCGCAATGTTTTCTTTGGTATTCGGTATTGATAATTTCGGATTATTATTTAAATATTCGTCAAATTGTTTTAAAACAGAAGCAGTATTATCATTTTTGATTATTTTATTAATAAGATTAAAAGATGAAATGTCTGGTAAACTTTGAAAAACAACTCCTTTAAAATTTAAAAGTGAAAGATTGTGTGTTTCATCATAACTCCACTGTTTAATAGCTAATTGGATATTTTTAGAATTATATCCAATTGATATTTTATCTACAATTCCATCAAAACCTTCAAAACCATTTAAGAGTACCGCAATATTTTCCATTCAAAAATGTTTTGTGAGATAGATTTTAGTTTATTTCTTCGTCATCACAAACTTCTCCGAACTCGGTTTACCATTCATATTTCCAGAAATTTCAGCTGTCAAAGTATTATTTGCACCTTTTGTATACGTGATTTTTTGAGGATAATCGTGTTTCGGATTCTCGAAAACCAATTGTTTATCTGATTCAGAAGTAGAAGGGAAAAAAACTGGTTTGTCATCGTTTTGCCCTTTTACAGTTGCTTTGTAAGTAAGCGTTTCGCCTAACTGAGCTAAAATAATAGTTTCAAAATGTAAAGTGTCTTTTCCTTTAATGAAATAAGAAGAAGCGCTGAAAGTACTGTCGTTTAGCTTTTGCCAGTTTTCAGACAAAACGCCTTCAGGAGATTTATTTTCCCAATTCCCGATTAACCAGTCGGCTTTTTTGATTTTATCTTTTTCAACCGTTTCTTTTTTCTGGCAGGAAACTGCGGCTAATACAAGTGCTAAAAGAGTAATTTTCTGAAACATATTTATAGGTTTTTGATAGAGTACTAATGTATGAAAAAAATGTTTGCCACGAATTGCACGAATTTTTTGAAGACTAAAATTGTTTTTAGCCACAGATTAAAGGGATTAAAATGATTTTGTCTCAAGCAGATTTAGCAGATTCAGCAGATTTATTTTGTACTCTGCATTATAAAAATCTGCTAAATCTGTAGAATCTGCGAGCAAAAAATTCGTGGCAATTTGTGTAATTAGTGGCAAAAAGAAATCTGTGTAAATCCTTTTAATCTGTGGCAAAAAAAATCAAACGCTTTCACTCAAAATAGAATAAACCAATTCCTTAGTAGGTTTTTGGTCTTTTAATTTTGCTCGAACTTCTTCAAAAGTAACTTTAAAATCACAGCCCGATTTATATTCGGCACAGCCATAAGCTGTTTTGCCTTTTAAGATGGTTCCTTTTTTGCATTTAGGACAAACTAAAGCATCCGAACTTTCTTTTGCTTCTGTTTTTTTATCTGTTTTCTTTGGTTCTAATTTCAGCTTGTAATTTTCCTCAAAACGAATTAAACCTTCAACAGTTCCAGAATCGGTTTTAAATCCTTTTATATTTACTGTAGAACCTTTCTGAACCAATCTTAAATACTGGCTTTCTGTAATTTTTTTATCGTGAAAAACAAAAGGCAATACAAAATCACAGCCGGATTTATATTCGCTACATCCAAAAGCCGATTTTCCTTTCAGTATATTTCCTTTTTGGCATTTCGGACAAGTTTCTGCCGAAATTCCAGAGGCTTTCTTTTTCTCTTTTTCTGCTTTTACAGCTGGTTTCTGAATAGTTGCTGCATGCGAAATATTGGCATGTTTGGTTTCGCTTCGCACTTCGTAAACCAAAGCTTCGACCATGCGTTTCATGTTTCTAATAAATGCTGCAGCAGTGAAAGTTCCTTTTTCGATGTCTTTCAATTGCTTTTCCCAAGTTCCTGTAAGTTCCGCCGATTTTACCAATTCATTCTGAATCGTATCAATCAATTGAATTCCGGTTAAAGTAGGTAAAACCTGTTTTTTATTACGAACAATATACTGGCGTTTGAAAAGCGTTTCAATAATATTCGCACGAGTTGACGGACGTCCGATTCCGTTTTCTTTCATCAATTCTCGCAAATCTTCATCGTCAACCTGTTTTCCCGCGGTCTCCATGGCGCGCAGTAAAGTCGCTTCGGTAAACTGATTGGGTGGTTTGGTTTCTTTTTGAAGGAAAGAAGGTTCATGCGGCCCTTTTTCACCTACAGTAAAACTCGGCAATAAATCGGGTTCTTTTTCCTTGGCATTTGGATCTTCAAAAACAACGCGGAAACCTTTCTTTAAGATTTCTTTTCCTGTCGCTTTAAAAGTCACATCGGCAGCTTTTCCAATAACTGTTGTGTTGGCAACGAGACAATCATCATAAAATACAGCAATAAAACGTCTTGTAATGATATCGTAAACCTGCTGCTGATTAAACGGCAAATTGTTCTGAACTCCCGTTGGGATAATCGCGTGGTGATCTGTTACTTTTTTGTCGTTGAAAACCTTTGGCGATTTCTTTATTTTTTTCTCCAAAATAGGCTGAGTCAATTCGGCATAATTGGTTAATTTTTGCAGAATTCCAGGCACTTTTGGGTAAATGTCTCCTGGTAAAAAAGTCGTATCAACTCTGGGATATGTGATTACTTTTTGCTCGTACAGAGTCTGTGCAATTTTCAATGTTTCTTCTGCAGAAAATCCAAATTTCTGATTGCAATAAACCTGTAAACCAGTCAAATCGAAAAGCTTTGGAGCATATTCGTTTCCGTTCTTTTTATCCACAGAAACAATTTCGAAATCACTTTCTTTAACTTTTGCCACTATAATTTCTCCGTCTTCTTTGTTTAGAAAACGGCCTTCTTCATAACTGAAAAGCGTTTCTCGATATAAAGTCTGCAATTCCCAATAAGGCTGAGGTTTAAAGTTTTCGATTTCTCTAAAACGCTCAACAACCATTGCCAATGTTGGCGTTTGAACGCGCCCGATAGACAAGACTTGTTTGTAACCGCCATGTTTTACCGTGTACAAACGTGTTGCATTCATTCCTAAAAGCCAATCTCCAATGGCTCTAGAAAATCCAGCATAATATAAATTATCGTAATTAGAAGAGGGTTTTAAGTTTTCAAAACCTTCTTTGATCGCTTCAGTAGTAAGAGAAGAAATCCATAAACGCTGAATTTCGCCTTTATAATGCGCTTCGTTCATTACCCAACGCTGAATCAGTTCTCCTTCTTGTCCAGCATCCCCGCAGTTTATCACCACTTCGGCTTTTTCAAAAAGACTTTTAATGATTTTAAACTGTTTTTGGATTCCCGAATTCTGAACCACTTTGGTTTCAAATTTTTCTGGAAGCATCGGCAGATTGTTCAAATCCCAGCTTTTCCAGTGCGGTTTGTAATCGTTAGGTTCTTTTAAAGTACATAAATGCCCGAAAGTGTAAGTCACCGCATAACCGTTGCCTTCGTAATAGCCATCGTGCTTGGTATTGGCACCTAATACAGATGCGATTTCGCGTGCTACACTTGGTTTTTCGGCAATACAGACCTTCATTTTCTCCTTTCTTGATTAATAGGCGAAAGTAGGGAATTTTGAAGAAAGGGGCAAAGGTTGTTAGCAACAAAGAGACAAAGACATTTTATCATCCTCTTTTATTTATAAGAATTGAAGTTGATCTAATGCATTCTTTTTTGCTTCAATTGGGCAAGAGAACAAGGATATTTTTTTGAATGAAAATATTTAATAATAAGAAAAGAAGTAAGAGGATAAATTTTATAACTTCGGCGCTTAATTCGATCCTACTATACTAATACCACAACCAATAAGAAATATGAATATCAATCAGTTTAAAAAGCACTTTTATTGTTTTTTTATTTTATTATTATTTATTAATTGCTCCAATGACGAAGATCCAATTCCCGAAAATGCAGTATTCGAGCCACAAACCGAATTAATAAGTTTAGAAGGAAATCAAAACCAGTTAGAGGTACATTGGAAACCTGTTTTCATAGAAAAATTTAAGAGTTATAAAGTCTATCGATTTGATACTTATAATAATGAATCTTTTAGACCAGAAGGAGTTGTAGGTTTGGGAGAGCTTGTATTTGAAGCTACAAATAATAGGACTACAAGTTTTATCGATACAAAAGTGCCCTATAATTCTTTTGTAATGTATGCTGTTGTTACAGAATACTTGAATGAAGAAAAGAATGTTATAGCTGTAGTAAGTAAAAACCATTTATCTTTCGAAAATAAGGATTTATCATTTACAATTACATCTGTAGAAAAGTCAGCAGATGGGAGTCTGAAAGTAACCTGGGATAGAGACTCTAATGCTGGTTTTGAAAGCTATACAGTTTATGCCTTGAGTAGTCCGTTTTTATCTCATGAAGATGTTATGAATAATAAAAATAAACTTAAGAGTATTACTATTCAAAACGAAAATAGTATTTCTGATACTGCTCAATATACAGATCAAATAGTATATTATGCCGTGTCTAAAGTTATAAATGGAAAAACAATTTGGAGCAAAAATTTAGGATTGATAGATAATCCTAGAAGTTTGAAATTTAGACCTGGGCAAACATTTAAAAATCCATACGTTGAAAATGAGATGATCATTATTAATAAGGAAGGAGAAATTGTGTTTTATGATATAAATTCCCTTACCAGTACTAAGATTTCAACAAATGGCTACATATTCTTTTGCTCTATTGGTGAGTATAATGGAGTGAAAGACTTATATGTTCCAAGTATAAATGGAAATGTCTTTTTAGTAGATTTAAAAACACATCAGATTAAGAAAACTATAAATCTTAAGACAGATTACAATATCTTAACTGCAATTCCAATAAATGAACACATCTTGTTTATAGAGAAACACCCTTATGCAGACATTGGAGGTCTTTTTGTTTATAATGTTGGAAATGATAAGGTTTTAAATAGAAATGGTTCTTTTGGCGCTGCTTCAAATGCAAAATTATTTTATGGAAAAGATAATTACTTTTTCATTTTAGATAGTGATGGACGTGAATATGGAAGTTCGTCGGCAATTAGAAGACTGAATATAAACGGAGATCAAGTCACTACAGATTTACTTTGGAATGAATCTGTTGCCGACAGTAGATTATTTGCTTTGTCAGAAGATAAAAGTTTCTTTGTAAGCACTAATTTTGGTTTTCAATCAGATGTTGATTATGAAAATTTTACGGAGGTTACAACCAAAAGTTACTCGTCGACTCTTAATTTGGCAGATGCTAAAATTACTTCAGACAATCGTATTTATTTTGCAGTTCCAGGTGATGGACGTATCAGTGTTTTTGAAAAAAATAATTTTAGTGCGCCAGTAAAAGAATACAAAACTAATGGAGGAGCTTTGTTTCTTGAGGTTTTTGATAAACAAATAATTTCCTTAAATCAATGCCCTAATACTTGCATTTTAGAAACTACTGCAAAATAGAATAAGTAAATAAAAGCAAAACGTCTCCGAATAGGAGACGTTTTAGTATTGAATTTTAGCTTATATTTCTAAAATACAATTTCCATTAAATTCAGTTTTTAATATTCAAACATTTTAAAATATTCTTCCAGCTCCCGCGCTCTTGCTTTTACAATTTCTTTCTTTTTATTTTCGGCAACAGCATACCACATGGTTCCTTGCTTTATTTCATAAAAGTATTTAGAAATAAAAGTATATTCTTTATCTCGATAAACAAGCCATTGTTTTTGAGATTCCTTCAAAGTTTCAAAAGCTTCTTTTGGGAGTTTCACTTTCAATAAATTGTAATATTTGTTCAATTCTTTGTCCCAAGATTCACGAGCTTGTATCGTGCAATTGCACATGTCGGTATTAGAAATATTGTCTTTATTAAGACATTTTGATTCTAAAACATCAATTGGATTCTCTTTTTTGGTTTGTGAAAATGTAACAATTGATAGAAGAAGAAAAATCAAAACAAATATTTTTTTTCATTTCATTTATACTTTAAAAATATCAATTCTTCGCATCCAGAAGATTTCCGATTCTAAAAACTGAAGTTTGGTTTTCACTATTTTATCGCTTTTGTCTCTCGGATTTTTAGCGATAAATCTCGCTGTAGAATTTGTAAAATCTAAAGTATATTTTTGGTCTAAGTCTGTTTTTTTATCAACAGAAAAAGTAATCAGATTGTTTTTTTCACTCCATTTTCCTTTTCCATATAAGTTTCCTTCTTCTGGGTTTCCGCCTTGTATATTAGAATAAGAATGAAACTCAAATGTTCCGTCTGGATTTAAAGTCAGTTTATATTCAATTTTATGATTTTCACTAGAAAGAGAACGCGTATAATCGCCAACAAACTGATTGGATTGTGCCAATAAATTCAAGCTTAAAATTAAAAGTAATGCCGTTATTGTTAGCTTCATTGGTTTTATTTTTCGTATAGTTTTAAGAGTTTCATCAAAAATAAATCGTTTAAAACCAAAATCCTTACGTAAAACCGTATTAGCAAATTTTATAATTTTTTTATAGTAGGAAAAAGGCGTATATTGCCAAAACATTAGAATAAATACAATAATGATCACTGCAAATTTTTACTTAATAAACAGCTGTCTGATGTGCTTAATAAGCGCATTGTTGTATTTGCATGACGATACTTTCTTAAAAAGCTCAAAAGAGTTTATTCCTTTAGCCCTGTCACAACTCTAGACAGGGGATTCTTTTATATTTAGTTTTTATTTATTTAATCTCATTTTTATTCAGGATATGATATCGGTGAATAGTACGTTTTTGCGCGCGCGCTCATCTTTAGAGTTGTGTCATGTTTATGAAAAAATGAAACATACAAGAAAGTCATGTCACAACATATAATTTTAACAACAGGAACATACGATTTAATTAAAGATCACGTAAGAAGAAAAAAAGTAACCGCTCAAGAAGAAGAGCTTTTATTGGGCGAACTAAAACATGCCACGCAGGTATTGCGAAAAAATCTACCTGAAGATGTAGTTTCGATAGATCGAAAAGTTACTTATAAAGACCATATTAATAACGAAGAAAAGACAATTCTTATCGTTGGTCCAGATAAAGCAAAAGCGAGCAAAAATAAAATTTCGGTTCTTTCAGATGAAGCAATTGCAATGGTGGGCTACAAAGAAGGCGATATTATTGAATGGCCTGCTAAAAAAGGAAATCTTAAGTTAGAAATTCTAAAAGTAGAAGAGTAATATAATATTATTCGTTTTCGTTTTAAAGTCAGTAACAATCCCAGAAGAGTTTTCTTTTGGGATTTTTTTGATGAAATAATGGAGAGGAAATAATAAGAGAATTGCTTCAAAATCGTTCATTGAAAGCTTAAAATAATTAAATTCGTTCTTCTCAATTTAATTATAACCAATTATAAATGAGTATGAAACAAGCTGAAACTATAGACGAAGTTATTCTATTGTTAGATCAGATAATAGAAAAATCTAAGATAGACCAAAGCAATTTAGGTTTGTTTGCTATTCTATATCGCGAAGTTACGGTAAGAGTAAAAGAAGGTATTTTGGCTGGTTCTTTTCAGAACGGAAAGCGAATGGAAAAACTCGATGTTATTTTTGCTAACAGATACTTGAAAGCATATTATCAATATCAAGCCAAAGAAAAACCATCTGAATGTTGGGCATTTGCTTTTGAACAAGCCGAAAATTTCTGGCCAATAGTATTACAGCATTTGCTTCTCGGAATCAACGCTCACATTAATCTCGATTTAGGAATTGCTTCAGCAGAAGTCTCTACAGCAGAAGATATAGAAGATTTAAAAGCAGATTTTGATAAAATAAACTTCATTTTGAGCAATCTCGTTGGCGGTGTCGAAAAATGCTTGATCAAAATTTGGCCGACACTTACGTGGATATTAAAATTTGCGGGCAAAGTAGACAATTTCTTTATAGATTTCAGCATGGAAACCGCAAGAAATGGCGCATGGAAATTTGCCAACGAATTTGTAGCTGTTCCAGAAAACGAAAGAGAAGCCTGCACGCAATTAAGAGATCAGAGAATAACCGAAATTGCCCGATTGGTTTCGAATCCGGGATATTTTGTGAGCGCCGTTTTCAAATTCATTCGTTTGTTTGAAAGAGGAACCGTTGCTCAAAAAATAATAGACATGCAGATTATGGAAGAAAAAAATATGGAATGTGTTGTGGCGTGATTTTGGAAAAGAGTAGAAGAGGTTAATATTTTTCATTTTACTCCTTATCTGCTATTTCAAAGAATTTTATAAAATTTTTCTCAAAATTTTTTCTTTGATAATTCATTCTTATATTAGAAATAAAACCAAATAGGATGTTAAACGAATTGAATATTATCCAAACTACTATCGGTGGATTTTCAATAATAAAAATAATATTAAACAAAGCAAAAGCAATAAAAGGTAAAAAGCGAATCCAATAATATCCAAATCGAATTGGAATTATTTCGTATGATATTTCGGTTTGGTTTAAATTTTTAGATTTAATTTTTCCTTTCAAAACGAAAGGAATGGGATGCAATATTGCATTTTTGGTTATTTTAAAGTCATTATGATTTATTATGCCATAAAACATTTTATCTTTTTCTCCAATCATATTGAATGCGTGCAATGGACTTCCGCTAATTTTTGGATTACCTAATTTAGTATTTGTTTTCAGTCTAGTTCTGAATTCTTCAATACCGATTTTTGATATCATTTCTTTTAATTATTTATCATAGGATTCAGATTCTCATCTTTATTTCTCAAATCCAATCCGCCTTCGTAAACCGATTTCAGATTGGTCAAATAAAAATGCCAGCCGTTGGAACAGCCTAGTCTGATATATTGTTTCGAATGATCATCTGTCGGAATGTTATGATGGCGAAGTTCTACAATTGTGTAACCATTCGTTTCGCTCAATTTTATATCTACCAGACACGCTCCTTCAAAGGTAAACTGCAATTGGTCTTTTTCGTTGGCAGAAGTGATTTTTCCTTTCATGGCATCATCATACAAATACCAAAGCCATTCATAACTATTTCCTCCCGAAACATTTTGGTCTTTGCTGATTGGTTCTTCATTGGAATCAAAAAAAGATACTTTTTCTAGAAACCATTTTTCCAGTTCGTTTGCAATTGTCCAAGCATTGTAAATGTCGCTGAGCGGAGCTTTAATAGCTATTTTTTTTGAGAAAGAAGTCCAGTCGAAGTTTTCCATGGTTTGGTTTTCTTATTTGAATTTTGTAAAGTTGCGATTCATTTTATCCCATTTATGGTTTGTTTTCCAACAAAGCATATTCCATTTATGTCGCATACCACCCAATTCCCAATTAACATCAAATTTATCATTTTCGTTTTTTAAATAGGGAGGTTTTGTAATTTTACAATGCAGCATTGGCGGATTATTACAAACTGTTTTAAGAAAATCTGAATCAAGATTAGTTTTCAGAAAGTATCTAATGTCGATAATAGTTTGATCCTTTTCAGCTTTATAAACATATAAATTTACATCATAAATTAAATCGTAAAATTCGTTAAGTTCTGCAACAGCCTCTTTAGAAGTTTTGGGTATTTTATTTTTGTTTAGTTTACTTTTATTTTGGTTTTGAATAAAAAAGTTTTCTCCTTTTACTTCTGAAATATCGGAAATAATAAACATAAAGTTATTCGAAATATCATTCCAGCAATACAGATTCACCAACTCAAGTAATTGTGCTGTTAGTTTTTTTATTTCTTCCTCGATATTTTTTTTCATAATTGTAATGACATGCTAAAGCACAGTTTCGATTTTCTAAATATTTCAGCTCGCTAAAACCTGTTTTTTAGAATCATTTGTTAGGGCAATTACCAATGCGATTCCGCAGAAAAGTAAAGCAATAATCGCGCGTACAATTTCATTTCCGCCACCTACAGTTGGGTTTGCAACAGCATCTTGAATATGGAAGAAAAGTACAAAAAGTAAAAGCATTAAAGCAAGAAGAAGCGAAATAGGTTTTATCCAAAGTTTGAAAATAATCGAAATGCCCGAACAAATAAGTGCAACACCTACAAAATAAGTCCAAAACATAGTTCCTGGCAGCCATTTCGGAACCATTGTAGAAACAAACTCAGCAAAAAGAAAATGGCTTAAACCAAACAAAAGCATTAAAAGTGAATAGAAAATTCGCCCAACTGGAATAAGTTTTTCTAGAAATGTGTCGAATTTACTTTCGCTTTTGTTCGCACTATAAGAACCCGCCAATACAAACGCTCCGCCGCTATACGTGAGTTCCTCAATAGCGTTGATCCAGATTTGTGTGGCGTTGGTTTTATCGGTATTAAAAATGAAAATAAACGGAAGATGAGAAACAACAAAAGCAGCAAGAAAAGCAAAACCTAAATAAAGACAGATTTTTTTGGTGTCGATAAATTTAAGTGTAACGATTTCCGAAATAATAATTCCGGTCAATATTAAAACGATTCCGGTAAGGATAGAAAAAATAGGATATTGATGCGCCCAAGCGGGAAAAGGTGATAAAATCTCAGATCGAAAATCTTTGATAATAAGCTGATGTACTCCCAGAGCAATAATGCCGATACCGTAAAATAAACGGCCGATTTTGATAAGTCCTTTCATTAATAGTGGTTTTTAGATAGTAAATTTGTTTTTGGTATAACCAAATATATAAATTTCTTACTAAAATACTGATTTAATGAGGGTTGGTTTTTTGCAGTTTGTTTCTCGCCAGTTTCTCTGCACAATATTGTCATTTCGACGCAAGGAGAAATCTTCGCAAGTAGCTCTACAAAGATTGGCGATTTTGATTGCGGAGCTACTCGCGAAGATTTCTCGTTCCTCGAAATGACAGAATTAGATGAAAATATAATGAGGAGATAGGCTTCCTCTACTAGCACAATAGAAAGTTAATTGTCAACCGTTGTTTGAACCTCGTTTGTACTATTATGATCTCTTTTTTCAACCAAACTTTTTAATTTATTTACATCGATTTTTAAAGCTTTTTTAACGGGTTTTGTTTCGATCAATGTAAAAAACTCGCTTGGCACCATTTCCATAACTAATCCTTTAGTATTGATGTTGTTTTTTAAACCATACATCTGTAAGAAGTTAACATTGTTGATTTTATTGTTTTTAGAAATAAATACTTCAATTTGACGAGATTTAAATTGAGATAAATTTGCGACGTACTTATGGCAAAGTAAATTGTTAATCATTTTTGTCTCTTTAGTTTCCGTCAATAAATTCAATTTTTCTTTAGGAATTGTGTTCTGTGCGCTTGATCTTTGATAATTAATTTCACCAGAATCAGAAAAACTTATGTCGAATAGCTGATTATTATAAAAAAGGGCATAAAAATTATTTTCTTTATAATGTATTAAGTAATCATTTGGATTAGATTTAGATACAAAAACAGAATGTTCCTTTTTATTAATCATATATTTTAATTCGTATTCAAAATTTAAAACCTGATCGGTAGTAAAAGTTTTAAATGAAGTAAATACTATAAGTATTGATAGTAATAGAAGTTTTTTCATTGTTAATTATTAGAAGGGTTATATTTATTGCTTTATGATAACTGTTGCAGAAATAGAGGGTAAAATCTACAAATCCTTAATCAATTCGCTTGGATGAATTTTTAAAGCTTGCGCAATTTTAAACAAAGTACTTACTTTCATTTCTTGCGAGCCTTTAATGTATTTTCTTAAATTTTCTACATCCATTTCAGCATCATGAGCAACTTCTCTTGGTTTTAAATTATTAGTGTCAATCACATCTTTTATCTTAATTCCTAGTTCTTTTACAACTTCTGGAATTTCGCTTTTTCTTTCTCTTTTCATAGAAATGAAATTACAAGTAATGGATTGTTTTGATATGATTGTTAAAAATCGATTGTTTTCAACCGAAATTTTATATATTTGTTTAAAATTGTAAAACAAATCTTATATGAAAATAGAAATGCAAAATAAAGAAAGAGCCGAAGAATTGTTAGAATTAATAAATAAAGGAAGCTACTTCAGCAAACTAAAACCAGAACCTAAAGAAATTAACTCGTATACAATACCGCTAAAAGTATCTTCTTATAACGAATTAAATCTAATGGTTTCAGATTTGCTAAAAGCAAGCATTATTTTGCTTAATCCAGATGCAAATGGTTTGTCGAGTTTTACAAAAGACAATAATGTCAATGTAATGACTTTGCTTGAAATTGCCTTGCAGTTATTGCCAGAAGATGAAATGGAGTTGTTGGATGATTTGTGTAAATTTCATTTAGAATATTGATGAAAAAAGTGCAAAGTCGAAGACATTTGCGTACGTTTTAGAATGAACTCTTCGAAGAGTGGTGTTTTTTTTGAATTTTACTCTGTTACAAGAAAAAACAAGGTTGCACCTATAAAAATGAAAAAAAAGATTGTATCAACTACAGTAATTTTTCGCTCGTCTAGAAGGTCAGTTTTGCCATATTTTGCAGGAACAACTAATTCCTTTCCTTGAATTTTTAAACTTAAGTATCTTAAGAATTGAAAAAGTAATAATGTAATTAATGTACTTCTTAAGCCAAGAGATGCATGACCATTGACGAATGCTAATTCTGATGAATCTTTGATAGAAAGAAAAATGCTAAAATGAATTATTCCAATTACTGTCCAAATTAAAAAATAATTGAAATTACGAAGAGCCCGATATTCAAATCCATAAATAAAAAATTGAGTTCCGAATCCGTAGTAAAATAATATTTCTTTTAAATGAATTTTGTTTACTGCACCATAACTGAATAAGAAAATAGAAAGCAATAAATAAGTACAAATAGTGATAATATTCCACTTGGTTAATTGGTAACGGCGAATAAATTTATTTTTCATTAAAGGCAAAAACTCTTTTTATTTTCAAATATATAAATAAAGTTGTTAATCATGTTTTAATACAGGTCTAACAAACTATGATAGCACTATGATAGCGCGGATCTGTAATTCGTGCCCACAAAGGTTGGCTTTTTTAAAATATTTTTATTGTGTCTCACTATTGCGGGCATGGATTACAAATCCACGCTATCGGGTATTATCTATTTTAAAAAATAATGTATCTTTTACTTTTTTTTGAGCTTGAAGATTTATTGAAATCATAGCCACCAATAAAAGACTAATATTGGTTTTTAAAAAGATATTTTTAAACTTACTTTTCATGCTTTGATTTTTTACTCAATTTCAAAATTTGATTTTACTTGAAAATAACTCTTCTTACCATTGTTACTTTTAACTAAAACAATAGTGTAATCTTTAGTAATATAATTACTATCATAAGCAAAAAAAAGTGTGTCTTTTACTTTTTCCTGAGCTTGAAGATTTATTGAAATCATAGCCACCAATAAAAGATTAATATTGGTTTTTAAAAAGATATTTTTAAACTTACTTTTCATATTTAGATTTTTTAATAGCGGTTTCTTTGAAGTATTGATATAAAAGAAAAGCGCAAAGTCTTAGACATTTGCGCAGTTTTTCAGTTGAAGACCTTGGGGAGCGGGGGATTTTTAAATTAATCATAAATTTCAACGATTGGATTTACTTTGATGAATTCGGTTTTATTATTCTTTTTTCTAACTAAATAAACCGTAGCGTTACTAAAAAAGTTTACCAATTCACCATTGTTTAATTTATTCTTTTTGTTTTTATTATAATATTTTGAAGTCCTTACAAAATCTTTCAGACACAGTACTTCATTAGGTTGTAAATCATTTACAACTTCAACTCCTTTAAAATAAAATTCCTCATCCTCATTTTTATCTTTTATCAAAAACGTATTGGGTTTAGTTTTGGATTCGATAACGTACGAATCATCTAATTTAAAAAAGAATGTGCCATTTAATTTTTCTTGAGCGTGTAAATTGAAACCCAATAAGAATATAACTAATACATATATATGTTTTTTCATAATTTAATTTTAAAAACAGGTAATTGAATTGTGTATCGAATATACAAAAAGTATTATTAGTAATATCTTTTATGGGCAAGGAGCAGTTTTACCTAAAATAGGAACTCTGCTTGCCAATGAATTAATAGATGCTTTTTTATCTGCAGGCAAATCTGTCCAAGCTTTTACATTACTATCTTTTAAACCTCCCCACGCCATAGCCTCATAGAATTCATCACTTGGGGCTTCGCCATAATAATTCGTATAGTTGATATAATCGCTACTTAATACTGTTTTATGAAATTCCTTTAAAGCACCCGCCATACTGTTAAGATAGACTTGCGCCATTGCGTTGTGCTGAGTTTCATATGTTTCAAAAACCTTTTTAAAATCACTAGCATCAATATCATTTGAATTTGCTGTATTTAACTTTCGATATATATCTGCGTGTATATATTCGTGCAAGATTATTCTAGCAGATTCCAAAGCTGCAATTCCATCTAATCTACTTGTGCTTATTTCTATAGTCATAAGACTATTCACTTTGTTAAACCGTGTTGTTCCATTTACTTCTTGGTTGGTCGGTGTATAAACATTAGGTAGTGAAATAATCTCAATATTAAATTC
The DNA here is from genome assembly GCF_003254545.1 of Flavobacterium tistrianum. Lineage (GTDB taxonomy): Bacteria > Bacteroidota > Bacteroidia > Flavobacteriales > Flavobacteriaceae > Flavobacterium > Flavobacterium tistrianum. Next base: position 34,930 of record NZ_QJRH01000066.1, on the reverse strand, counting down.
TGATTTCCCGGCAAACTGATTAAATATATATTTGACAAAATCATTCCCCCCACTACTCAATAAACTATTTATGCATTTTGCTTTTCCTGTAAGATTATCAATAATCCGTATTTCAGTTGGTTGAGGGGTACTTCCAGTACTGCCACCGCCAGAAACTGGTCCACCGCCATAAGTTGGTCCATCACCAGAGCCACTTCCGCCATCACAATATAACAATTTTATCGGTGTAAAAGTACCTCCTTCGCTCCAATAACCTATAAAAGTACAATCGTAATACTCTTCGCGCCATTTTGCAGTTAATGACGGCTGAGTTTTTTGACCATTCTTAAATTGAAAAGCATTGCTTTTGTTCGTACTTAAGTCTTGTATAAATATATGACCGTTAAAATTATCTTTTATAGAGTAATAACTATAGTTTTTATCTGAGATATCGGCACTCTCACTTTCTGTAAATGCTTGAACATAGTACATTTTAAAATTATTAGGTTCATTTTTTATAAACACTAAACGGTGATGATCATTGTATAATGTTCCATTTTCATCTGAAGTGCTTAAGTTTTCTTTGAGTATAAAAGGCACTTCAATTACCTCTCCATCCTTGCCTTCTGATACTATGGCATTTTCCCATTGCAAATTGCCAATATATTGCAAAATGGAATTATTGTATTCTGATTCGTGGTTATTGAACCAGCTTTTTGCTTCTGCAGTTAGTTGGACGTTCAGATTACTGCTGTAATCTTCAGAAGCGCAGTTTTAATTAAAAGGACGCATGCTAGAAGCATACTGCCCTTTATAAGGCTTATAATTTTTTTCATAACAAATTGGTTAAATAGTTTAATTCTCACAAACATAAACTTTATTTTTAAATTTTAGGAAAAAGATTACGATTTTTTTATAAAAAACACTAAAAATGTGATTGCTATTTAGATTTTGGAAAGAAAAAATGGTGGATTTTATTTTAAGTTATGACTAACTAATTCGAATAGGTGAGATTGACTTTCTTTGCCGCAATAATTTTATAGAAAAAAGTAGTGTTTCTTTTGAACATTTAAACTCTTAGCCCTGATAGAGTGGAAATCCTTTTGTGCCGGGGTTCGGCACAAAAGATTGTAATCCCGATAGCTATCGGGACGGGAATTAGCTCCTAGAAAATCATTACAATTCCACCAAATATTCAACTTAAATTCCCTAAAAAATGAACACTAGAATTTTCGATAAAAATTTTGTAATTTTGCCGTCCAATAAAAGGAATTAGAAAATGTTAGATAGACTTCAATATGTAAAGCAGCGTTTCGATGAGATTTCGGATTTGATTATTCAGCCGGATGTTATTTCTGATCAAAAACGTTATAAGCAGCTTAACCAAGAATATAAAGGGATAAAAGCGCTTGTTGAAAAGAGAGAAGAGTACATCATAATTTTAGCAAACATCGACGAAGCAAACGAAATTATTGCTGACGGAAGTGATGCTGAAATGGTGGAAATGGCCAAAATGCAATTGGATGAAGCAAAAGAACGTCTGCCAGAATTGGAGGAGGAAATCAAATTTATGCTTATTCCTAAAGATCCTGAAGACGCGAAAAACGTTATGGTGGAGATTCGCGCCGGAACGGGTGGGGACGAAGCGAGTATTTTTGCAGGTGACTTATTCAGAATGTACACGAAATATTGCGAATCTATGGGATGGAGATCATCTGTAGTAGATATGAACGAAGGTACTTCTGGAGGTTTCAAAGAGGTTATTTTTGAGGTTACTGGAGAAGATGTATACGGAACTTTGAAGTTTGAGGCGGGTGTTCACCGTGTACAGCGTGTTCCGCAGACAGAAACTCAAGGTCGTGTGCATACATCGGCTGCAACGGTTATGGTTTTGCCAGAAGCAGAGGAGTTTGATGTTCAGGTAGATATGAACGATGTTCGTGTAGATTTCTTCTGTTCGTCTGGACCTGGAGGACAATCGGTAAATACAACGAAATCGGCTGTACGTTTAACGCACATTCCAACAGGTTTGGTGGCGCAATGTCAGGATGAAAAATCGCAGCACAAGAATAAAGATAAAGCTTTAATGGTATTGCGTTCTCGTTTGTACGAAATGGAATTGGCCAAAAAGCAGGAAGAGGATGCTAAAAAACGTAGTTCTCAGGTAAGTTCTGGAGACCGTTCGGCTAAAATCCGTACGTACAACTACGCGCAAGGTCGTGTAACCGATCACCGTATTGGTTTAACGCTTTACGATTTAGGAAACATCATGAATGGTGATATTCAGAAAATCGTTTCTGAGCTTCAGTTGGTTAATAACATGGAGAAATTGAAAGAGGCTTCTGAAGTTTACTAAACGTAAACTTCTTAGGTTCAAAGAGACAAAGTAACAAAGGGGCAGAGGTTTTTCCCTCTGGCGTTATAAAATAAAAAAGCTGAACTAAAAGTTCAGCTTTTTTATTTAGTTTTAGAGCCAAAGGAAAGAGCCTTTGTACCTCTGTCGCTTTGTCCCTTAAAAAAATATATAGTGAAGGTCTTACTCCCATCAACCGTTTCCCCAAAAACGTATGATGAGATTAGACGCCTAAAAATACTCTAGTATATTCCAAACATTTATATAGATTCGAGTAAACGTATACACCATTTTTTATTACTATTTCGCTAAGCTTTTCCATAATAATTAAATTAAGTTAGACAAATTACTCTCTAGACGGTTCATATTGTGATGATTCATCTTCAGAAGATTCATGATGAGGTTTCGAAACTAGATTGGTTACAATAAGCTGAACGATAGAACCAAGGATTCCTTTGAACATCGAATCGCCTTTTCCGACAATAAATCTTTTGGCCAGATAGCCAATTCCGATACTGATTGCCGATTGAGCGATATGGCTTTTAAAACCAACCGTTTCGTTGATTTCTTCAACCGTATTGCGTATCAGGTTTATCGGCTTTAGATTATCTTTAATTTCGTCGATATGGTCTTTTATCGCGCACCATTCTGTATCTTGGCGAACTTCTAATTCCTCAATTTTTCGATTTAACTGATCAATATTGTAAATGGCTTCCATAGTCTTTTATGTTTATTAATGAGTTAAATCAGTTTTTTGTTTCTTTTAAAATACTGGAGATAATTGTATTTCCAATTGGAGTTTTTATCAATTTATGATGTGATTTTACCACAACAATCACTAGAATAAGATAAAATAGCGCCATGATAAAAAAGCCGTAGTAATACTCTCCAAGTTCTTTACCAATCCATAAACTAATCCCGATATTTAGGAACAAAGTGAAAAATGCAACAACAATACCAATCGCTATCTTTGAAGCTAATGATGAAGCACCATCGGCAACAGAACACACTGTTTTTAGTTTTAGTAATTCTAAACTTGTTTTAGCATAGTTTTCTGCTTTTTCATAAAGATTTAAATTCTCGTTTGTTGTTGCATTTGGTTCCATGATATAGGGTTTTATGGTTTGAAAATTTCACTAATTAATACTTTCGTGCTATTAATAGTTTGATTTTACTGTTTTAACATCGTCTTTCAGCGTGTTGTAATCTTCTTTAACTTGGTTAAGTTTAGATTTTCCTTCTTCGATAATTTCTTTACCGTTTGAAGTGATTGTGTTTACGATGCCATCAAATTTTGTTTTCAAGTTATCTCCGTAATCTTTTGATTTATCTTTGATTTTTTTTCTTGTGTTTGACCCTTTGTCTGGTGCAAATAAAACACCTATTGCTGCTCCCGCCGCTGCGGCTCCTAAAATTCCTAAAATTGTTGTGCTAGTTTTCATAATAATAAATTTTAAATGGATTAATATTTAATAATTTGTTGATTTAATAAATTGTGATTTTTAAACTTCTCGCCCTTTAATTAGTCGAAGCAATACGGCAATAATGGCAATTACGAGCAGAATATGGATAATGCTTCCGAAACTGTAAACAAAGAACCCAAGAGCCCAAAGTATTACCAGAATCACTGCGATGGTATATAATAAGTTTGACATGGTTTTTATTTTAGCGGTTAATAATCAATTCTTGTTTAGTTTAACTTGTAAGAAAGATATAATGTCAGGTTGCTATTTTTTGCATCAGGAAACGTGTATGTAGTTCCCGCAACAGTTCTTTCTTTACCTACAGTCGTCAAACCATAATTGTAACGCAATCCTATGCTGATTGGATTAAAATCTACTCCAACACCTGCAGAAATACCTGCGTCAAATTTGTTTAAATCATCTGTGTCAATATCTTGGTCAAAATCAACCGTACCGTTTCCGCTTACTTTAGAACTTACTAGATAGGAAGCATAACCACCGGCGTGAATGTTAAAGTTTTTAGTAACATTAACTCTCACTAAAAGCGGAAGCTCAATATAGTTCAGTCTAAATTTTGCATCCCCACTTGCAAAAGCGCTGTTGTACTCTAATTTTGAACCTTTTGTGGTAAACAAAAGCTCTGGCTGAATGGCAACGAAATCTGAAATAGGAAGTGTGGCGTAAACCCCAGCATTAAACCCGTATAAAATATTGTTGTCATCTACATCGTCTCCGCTACCATATAGGTTAGACATGTTGAATCCTCCTTTTACACCGAATTCGGTATCTACATTATTGTTTTGAGCGTGCAGCATTCCGAATGATGCTGTTAAAAAAAGTGTTAAGGCGGATAAAAATTTGGCTTGTAATTTCATAGTAAAAATTTTAGTTAATAGATAGATAATAGGCGTTTATTGATTTTGTTTTTTTATTCGTTCAGTCTCTCTTAAGAGTTTATATTGTTCGGGCAAAAATCTTAGAACCAGTTCGAGAATTTCTTTATCATTTGTTTCTCTAGAAATTGTCTCGAGTAACTCAATCTGGTTGCAGATTGCGTCTGTCACTGCATCTAAATAGATAATATTAAAATTGTTATTACTTGCATCAATGAGGTTGTACAGGTCTCTTTTGTGCGTGGCATTTATTTCAGTAATGACAATGAGCTTTGATGTTGCCATCTTGGTTATCGCTTCCAGCAATTGATTTTCTTGAATTTCTATTCTTTTGCTTAATTCCTGAACAATTATATCTGAACTTTTTTGTTGTGCAATTTGACTTTTTGAAATAATAGATTTGCTAATATTCGCCGTTGAAATAAAAAAAAAGACTTCTGTTTCTTCTCTGTCATTTTTTGCAAAAGCTTGATTCTTTAAAGTGTTTTCAATCGGATTAATTTTTCTGCAAGACGTCGCACAGAATACTAATACGAATAAGAAAAAGACTCTAAAATATGTAGCCTTCAAAGGGGGAATTGCTTTCATTATTACTTCCTAAAGTATTACATTACAAAGATGCTAACGAATGAAAGATTTTACTTTACAGCATAAAAAAGAAACGTTATATAATTCCCATAGCAGGTTTATATAACGTTTTTTATGTGGTTTTTTAATGAAGTTTAGTCTGGCAGAAATACCGTAAATACTGAGCCTTTTCCTAAAGTGCTATCGGCTGTAATATATCCTTTATGATTCTCTACAATCTTCTTACAGATCGCTAATCCGATTCCGGTTCCCGGGTAATCTGTTTTGGAATGCAGACGCTGAAAAAGAATAAAAATTGTTTCTTTAAACTGCGGGTCAAATCCCATTCCGTTGTCTGTAAAAGTAATTTTGTGATACTTCTTTATAGACTGTTCTAATATTTCTGGATAATCGGCAGAACTTACTTTTTCGCTCGAAATAGAAATTTCAGGATTTACATCGGGCTGACTATACTTTAATGAATTTCCAATTAAATTGATAAATAGTTGTTCAATCTGATACGGAATTACAGAAAGCTTCGGAAGTTTGCCAATGCGCTGAATTACGGCTTTCTTTTCTTCAATTACTTCGCCCAATTCAGATTCTGCGTTGTCCAAAAGTTCATTAAGATTCATTTTAATGAATTCCTTCTTGGTTGTATTGGTTCGTGAAAACAAAAGAAGATCGTCTATTAAAACACGCATTCTTTTAGCCGAACTTTCGATTTTGGTAATATAATTTTTTCCACTTTCAGACATCACTTCTTTATCTGCACTTGAAACTCTCGAAATAAAAGTCTGTATTTTTCTGAGAGGTTCCTGCAAATCGTGACTAGCTACATGGTTAAAAGAAGCCAATTCTTTATTGCTTTTCTCCAGTTCTTTATTTCGTTCCTGAAGTTCGATATTTAGAAGATGTTCGTCTGTAATATCAAAATTGATTCCCAGCAAAATTTTACTGCCTTGCTGATCTGTTACCAATTTACCTGTTGTTTTAAAATAACGGACTTCAAAATCAGGACGCACAATTTTGTAATACACAAACGGAAGATGTTTCTTTTCTACAATTCCGTCTATTGCTTTGGCAACAGATTCTTTGTCGTCTGGGTGAACATATTTGATAAGTGTGGCTTTATTAGGAGCAAAAGATTTTGGCTCAAGACCTAATAATCGGAATTGGTTGTCTGAAAAATCAATTTTATCAGAATCCAAATCCCATTGCCAAGTGCTAAATTTTCCAATATTTTCAGATTCAGAAATTAAACCGCTAGAAATAAGAAGTCTTTTATTGAATACTTTCAAACGCTCAAAATCACGGCTAATTTGACGATAAGCCAATAAAATAAAACTCAAAGCCACCAAGAACAATGAAATCGAAAACAGCGGACTTAAAGAGATTTCAGAATCATAAATTTTAAGTCTTTTCTTTAAGAAATCTTTCTCAATATCATTCATTTCGTCTACCTTAAATCGGATGTTTTCCATTAAAATACGCCCGCCAAACATATGATTGTCCAATTTTCTTTTGTCGTATGTTTTTGGATCACTGTATTTTAGGCAATTTTCGAAAGAAACAAAACGTAGGGTAATGAGCTTGAAAAGTTTTTGAAGGTTTTTTTGCTGTATCGGATTATCAGCGGTTAGTTTTTTTAAGGTAATAAAAGAAGTATTTACCTTGTCTCGGGAATAAATATACGGAGTCAAAAAACGGGCATTTCGCGTGATAATATATCCTCGCTGACCCGTTTCTGCATCTTTAATCGCCGACATTAATCGTTCGAGCTGGATGTTGATCTCGTATGTGTGCATAACCAATTTGCTCGATTCATTCAAGTCCTGGTTATGTTTGTAAGCAATTGAAGAAAGAAATAACAGAATGAAAACTGCGATTACAAAAATAACTCTCAAAGAGTTTGAAGAATTAAAATTTGGTATCCACTTCATTGGTATCCTTTATTTTAGTCGCAGCAAAAAATTATCACGGTTTAAACCTGAAGTATGATAATGCCAATTTACAGTCACGACTTCATTAATTATTTTTTTGAGCGTATTGAAATCGCTTGGCTTTTTGATGTAAATATTGGCGCCCTGGATAAAGGTATCTTCAATATCTTCTTCAGAAGAAGAGGTGGAGTAAATGGCAATAATTATATCTTTTAAATGATCCGTTTTTTTGATTTCAATCAAACATTCTTTACCTGTTTTCTTAGGCATGTTTAAATCTAGAAACAAAATATCAGGAAGTTTATTGTCTTTGTTCATTAAATGATCCATAAGCTGCATACCGTCATGAACAAAACTTACATTAGTTTGAATTTTTATTTCTTCAAAAGCATCTTTAAAGAAAAGACGGTCATCTTCATCGTCATCGGCCAATAAAATGTGTAATGCGTTTTTTTGCATTTTAATGTGGTATTTGGGTTTTTATTTTAAATTTTCTCTTCGTTTCTTAATAATTCTCTGAAAAGCAGATGGAGTAATTCCAGTTGTGTTTTTAAACTGAGTACTCAAATGCGCAACACTCGAATAATTGAGTAAAAAAGCAATTTCTGTCAGACTCATTTCATTGATGATTATCAGCTGTTTTGCCCTTTCAATTTTCTGTAAAATAATAAAGTTTTCAATAGAAGAATAGGTTACTTCTGAGAAAACATTAGACAAATATCCGTAACTGTGGTTTAGCTTTTCTGCCAAAAACACAGAACTTTTGTAATTATTGTTATCATCCATAAATACAAGCTCGATAATAGCATCTTTTATTTTTTGGACTAAAACACTTTTTTGATTTTCAACTACTTCAAAACCGCATGGAGCCAATTTGCTTTTTAAATTCTCCAGCGCTTCGGCATCAAGATTGTCTTCAATCTCAATTTCTCCAAATCCTAGAGTTGTAAAATTTACATTGTTTTGTTCCAGATTTTGTTTTAAATAAAGAGAGCAAATAGTATTAATGTCGAACTTTATAAATAGTTTCATTTTATAGAAATTTGGTTAAAGATACTTATTTTATTTGGTGTTTTTGCTTTTAATTGATATAGAATTACGTCAAAATACGATTTTAAAATAAAATTTTCAAAAAAATACCGTCTAATATTTTTTACTAGACGGTATTTCCCTGATTGAGTTGCAAGGTTTTACAATTCTGACAGGATTTGATGAAATTCCTCTTTTGTTTTTCCCAGTTTCTGCTGAAGTTTTCCGTACATTTCGTCTTCTTTTCCTTCAGCAAACATCAAATCGTCATCTGTTAACTCAGCATATTTTTGCTTTAGTTTTCCTTTCAACTCGTTCCAGTTTCCTTTTATCTCGGTCGTATTCATAATATCTTTTTTAGGCTTTTATGTATTGTAAAATTGCAAATTTTAAGTCAGCATCATGTTACATTTATTTTTCTGACTGTTGCATAATTTTCATTTTCATTTTCGATTTAAAAATTAAAAATTCATAACTCATAACTCATAACTCATAACTCATAACTAAACTTGGTATCTTCTAAGAATCCAAGCCATCTTTTCGTGCTCCTGCAGCAATCCTGTTACAAAATCGGCAGAACCAGCATCGTTAGTTTCGTTTTCAAAAACCGGAATATAATCTCTAAATTCTGTTACCAGCTGTTCGTGATTTTCTAAAAGTTCAGATAGCATGTCTTTTTGAGAAGCATATTCTTTAGGAGATTCTTTCAAGGTTGAATTATCAATAAACTCTTTCATCGTTCCAATTGTTTTTTCTCCCAGTTGATTAATGCGTTCTGCAATTTCATCAATTTGGGCTTCAAGAACACGGTACTGTTCTTCAAACAATTTGTGCAGTTCCATAAAACTGTTTCCGGAAATGTTCCAATGAAATTTTCTTGTTTTTACGTACAAAGTCATTTCATTTGATAAAATCGTAGCTAGTATAGAAGCGCTTTTCTTTAAGTTCTTTGGCGATATTCCAATATTTGGGCTCATAATTGTCTCTTTAATGGTTTATTTTCAAAATTACTTTTGATTCCAATTTTTCTATTACACAATTTTCTATAGATGTTATAGAATTCAATGTTGGCATAAATAAATGTCACGTTGAGGAGTCTAAGGGTACAAAGGGCTTCGACTCCGCTCAGCTTGACAATCACCAACAACAATTAGCCACCAACAATAAACAATCAACCACAAACCATCAACAATTAACCATTATAATTTGTAATTTTGCCGCACAAGTAAAAAAGAATATGACAACACAACAACTACACGAACAAATTCTTCAAAAAAAAACATTTTTATGCGTTGGATTAGATCCAGATCTGACTAAAATTCCACAGCATTTATTAGAAACCGAAGATCCTATTTTCGAATTTAATAAAGCAATTATTGATGCCACTCATGATTTGACTGTTGGATACAAACCAAACACAGCTTTTTTTGAGGCGTACGGAATAAAAGGATGGGTATCTTTGCAAAAAACAATTAACTATATCAACGAAAATTATCCTGATATTTTTACAATTGCAGATGCAAAACGCGGTGATATTGGGAATACTTCGAGCATGTATGCAAAAGCTTTTTTTGAAGATCTAAATTTTGATAGTGTAACTGTTGCACCTTATATGGGAAAAGATTCTGTTGAGCCTTTCTTGGCTTTCGAAAATAAACATACCATTATGTTGGCTCTAACTTCAAATGAAGGAGCTTTCGATTTTCAGACTTTAAATACAAATGGAAAGGAATTGTACAAACAAGTTCTAGAAACTTCTAAAACTTGGAAAAATAGCGAAAACTTGATGTATGTTGTTGGAGCAACCAAAGCAGAATATTTTACAGAAATTAGAAAAATTGTTCCAGACAGTTTCTTATTAGTTCCAGGAATTGGTGCTCAAGGTGGAAGCTTATCTGAAGTTTGCAAATACGGAATGAATGATAAAGTTGGTCTTTTAGTAAATTCTGCAAGAGCGATTATCTACGCTTCAAAAGGAACAGACTTTGCTGAAAAAGCTAGAGAAGAAGCGTTATTAGTTCAAAAAGAAATGGCATCTATTATTGATAGCAGATTTTAATTAAATAGAAAACAGATTTAACCGCAAAGTTCGCTAAGGTTTTTCGCAAGGTTCGCAAAGGAATTAATTTTGTGTTCTTAGCGTAAATCTTTGCGAACTTTGCGGTTAAAAAATACAATCTAAGTAAATGAAACAATTAATCGACCAGCTTGGCAAAGTTCATACTTTCGAAACAGCTCCAAAACGTATCATTTCGCTTGTTCCTTCGCAAACTGAATTATTGTATGATTTAGGTTTAGAAGAAAAAATTATCGGAATAACGAAGTTTTGTGTGCATCCTTTTCATTTTAAATCTACCAAAAAGATTGTTGGTGGAACGAAGAAAATTCACTTCGAAAAAATAAAGCTTTTAGAACCAGATATTATAATCTGCAACAAAGAAGAAAACACCCTTGAGATTGTCGAACAGTTAAGTGCAATTTGTCCAGTTTGGGTTACGAATATTGTTTCTATTGAAGATAATTTCCAGATGATTTCAGATTTCGGACAATTATTCAATTGCAGAACCGAAGCTCAAAAATGGAGCGACAAATTGGCTTTCGCTTTAAGCGATTTTAAAAATTATATAAAAGATATAAAGGAAAAGAAAGCAGCTTATTTTATTTGGAAAAATCCATATATGGTGGCCGGAAAAGATACGTATATAAACGAATTGTTAAAACTCAATCATTTTAAAAATATCTACGAAGATAAAGGGCGTTATCCTGAAATCGAATTAAAGAAAATACGTTTAGAAGGTGATCCTGATCTTGTTTTTCTTTCTTCTGAACCTTATCCTTTCAAAGAAGAAGATGCTTTCGAAATTGGAAGGTTTACGCATCACGCTAAAACTATTTTTGTTGATGGCGAAATGTTTTCTTGGCACGGCAGCAGATTATTAAAGGCATTTCCGTATTTTAAATTACTGCACGAAAGATTGAAGAATTAATTTTATTTTGTTTCAGGTTTCAAGTTGTTGAAAGTTTAATCGCAAGGGACGCTAAGTTAGACACAAAGTTCGCAAAGTTTTTTAGACAAAGCTTTGCGGACTTTGCGTTTTGTGTAAAACCCTTAGATAAAAAACTTTGCGCTCTTTGCGATAAAATTATGTTCAAAAGAAAGCAACTTGAAACAAAAAAACTTGAAACCTGAAACAAAAGACTATAAAAAAAAATGCCGGCATCTCGAAGACGCCGGCATTATTTAACTAACCAAAACCAAAATAATAAATAACCAGTTTATTACAGTACAAATATCCGACATATATCAATCTTATGCTGTTAAGGTCTTGTTATTACTTTGTTGGATATAAGTTAATGTTCGAAAGATTTTTTTTAACCGCAAAGAGCGTAATCCCGATGGCTATCGGGAACGCAAGGTTTCTCAAAAGTTTTTTACACAAAGCTTTGCGAACTTTACGTTTTATACAAAACTTCTTGAGAAAAAAACTTTGCACTCTTTGCAGTAAAATTATGTTCAAAGTAAAACAACGTGAAACTAAAATTCTACCAAAAAAGAATGCCGGCATCTCGAAGAAGCCGGCATCATTTAACTAACCAAAACCAAAATAATAAATAACCAGTTTATTACATTACAAATGTCCGACATATATCAATTTTATGCTGTTAAGGTTTTGTTATTACTTTGTTGGTCATAAGTTAAGATTTGAAAAATGGCCGTTTTGAGCTTTCTGCAGTCTTAAATAGTGTTTGATTATTAAAATATAATAACAATCAGTTTTGTTTATGAATGTGATAAAGATAAGTTTGTATGGTTGGTAAAGTGTTAAAAATCAGGATTGTCAAACTAGACAGAAAATTAACAACTGCAAACATAAACTCCCGTTTCAAGTGATCAAAACAGCAATAATGATAAAACCCGACAGATTGTAAAACCTGTCGGGTTTAATTTCATAAAACCATTTTGGAAAACGTTTCTCTTTGTTTCTCTGAACCTCTGCTGTTTAAGAAAACACAACCGTCTTATTACTATAAACCATCGTTTTTCTTTCAGCGTGCAGTTTAATAGCTCTAGCTAAAACGATACGTTCCAAATCACGTCCTTTCATGATGAAATCTTCTACAGAATGAATATGAGAAACTCTTGCAATATCTTGTTCAATGATCGGACCTTCGTCTAATTCTTCTGTTACGTAATGGCTAGTAGCTCCGATAATTTTTACACCGCGTTTAAAAGCCGAATGATACGGTTTTGCACCTGGAAAAGCAGGTAAAAACGAATGGTGGATATTGATGATTTTATTTTCATAAAGCGAAATCACTTTTGGAGTCACAATCTGCATATAACGCGCCAAAACGATAAAATTGATCTGGTATCTTTTTAAAAGCTCAATTTGCCTTGCTTCACCTTCTTCTTTGTTGTCTTTTGTGAAAGGAACATAGTGAAACGGAATATCAAAACGTTCTGCAATTGAACGTAAATCGTTATGATTGCTTATAATCATCGGAATTTCCACACCCAATTCATCGGCGCTGTAACGTCCTAAAATATCAAATAAGCAGTGATCATATTTAGAAACAAACAAAGCCATTTTAGGTTTTTGCTCCTGATTGTACAAATCCCAAGACATATTGAAGTCCGCGGCAATAGTTTTGCTGAATTCTTCTTTTATATTTTCAATGTTACTGCCTTGATTGCTAAATTCACATTCTAAACGCATAAAAAACACATTCTGTTCTACATCAACATGTTGGTCAATATAAGTAATGTTTCCTTCTACTTTAGCAATAAAAGTAGTCACAGCGGCAATAATTCCCTTTTGGTCTTTACAGTGAATGAGTATGGTAATTTTTTGCATTTTTGGTCTTTTGGTTTTTGGTTAGTTGCAAAGTTTCAAAGGCTCAAAAGTTGCAGAGGAAGCTTTGTCCCTTTGTAACTCTGTCCCTTTTGAACCTTACAAGAAAAACTATTTTCCATCCTGCATTGCAAAAACCTTTTGCAACAAAGGCGTTGTTCTTGCAGAGATGTTATTTCTGATATCTTTTTCTTCAACAGCAATCATTTTAAAAACACCAGACAAAGCTTGATTGGTAGTATAATCAGTCAAATCTGGATTTACTTTTTTTACTAATGGAATAGTGTTGTATTTGGTTATAATCTTTGTCCAAACAGCATCAGCGCCTACTTTTTCGAAAGAACTTTTAATTACAGGATTAAATTTGGCGTATAATGCAGTTGTGGTGCTGCCTTGCAAATAATTTGTTGCAGCATTATCACTTCCTAAAAGAATGTTTTTAGCATCTGTAAAAGTCATATTTTTTACTGCTGTAACAAAAATCGGAGTTGCTTCTTTTACAGCATCTTCTGCAGCGCGGTTCAGCATCTTGATTCCTTCATCTGCAAGAGAACTTAATCCTACTTTACGAAGTGTTGCATCTACTTTCTGCAATTCTTCGGGCATTAAAATTTTTACAGCTTCGTTTTTATAAAAACCATCTACAGCGGTTAATTTACTTACTTGTTGTGTAATTCCTTTATTTAAAGCTTCTTTTAATCCAGAAGCAATGTCGACAGTTCCCGTACTTGGAATCTGAGATGCGATTTGAGGCAATTGATTTAAAGTCTGTTGTACCTCTGCGCAAGAAGTAAGCGAAAATGTAACGGCTAATAGTAAAATCTTTTTCATTATTTGGGGTTATTTAAGTTTCAAAAATACTACTTATTCAAAAATAACGCCACAATTTTATTTTAAGCAAACTAACATTTTGTTGTAATCTTAACATAAGAGAAATTAGTAACTTCGAACCTCATTTTTTTAGCATTTTAATTTATGGCCAAGCCATTCGGATATTATATTCCCAATAAGATTTGCTAGAAATATAAGTGGGTTCAGACCGTGCTATTGGGGTATTATTGGCATCAAAATATCGAACGCGAATGATTTTTTCTTTAGAATCATCTTTCATGTCAATATTTCCTTCAGCATCATCAATCAATTTCTTTTTTTGGAGGTACAAGGAAGGTTTTTCAACAATATATTCAGTAACGGCTTCTCCGTTTAATTTTAAATTACATTCAATTAGATTTCCGTTGCTGTCAAGCGATTCAATTCTTCTCAAATAATTATTTTCATAATAATATATTTCAAAAGCAATCCTGCAAGATCCTAATTGAAGCTTATTTTTTTGCAATCTAAAACGCAGTATTTGGTTTTTAGTATTTGTAAATTCAATAAAGCCATTTCCCTGCGCATTAATATCATTGCGTAATATCCTTGCAGGTTTTGAGAACTTTTTAATTTGATTGGCGTAAACTTGATAATTTTTGGCAGATTGTGCAAAAGAAGAGACACATAGAAAAAGTCCAAAGAATAGACTGATAAAAGATTTCATTTTATAATTTTTGTTTTGGAAATGGATTTTATTTCTGTAATAAGTCTATTTTTTCATTTGTATTCTCAATATAAACAGACATTTCGCTGTATTTCCATTTGCCTCTTTTTTCGCCAACAATAAATAAAGTTCCTTTGCCTTTTGGACCTTTTAGTGGTACTTGTACATCGCAAGTGCGTACATTATTGTTTGAAGTAACAGTTCCAGAAACCATTCCGTCTGTTTCTACAGGAGATCCAAGTTTTTCTACTACGAGCTTATTATTTTCTACAGCTAACATAGATTCTTTATAAGCTTCGGAATCTTTTAATACAGAAGTAACTTCATAGAAAATTCCGCCAATAAATAAAGCCGCTAATATGATAAGAGTTAGGCATCCGCTGGGAATAAGCCATTTCCAGTTTCGGTTGAGCCAGCTTTTTTGTTGTATTAACTCGTTTGAATCTTCCATATGTTGAGTTTTTGAGCGAAATGACAAAGCTAAAGTAAGGATAAATTCTTGTTTATAATGTATTTGTTTGCTTAAAATGTTGACATTAAAAAAGATAATACTGTTGGTTTGGTATAAAAAAAATCACCTTATGAAATTTTATAAGATGATTTTTTAGATTGTTATTATTTAAAATTTAGCGATTACTAAAAGCAATTTCTTCTAATGCTATAGGATTACTTATGGCTTTTGAGATCTCCTGTTTTCTCATATTGTCGTTGTCGCCAGTCCCTGTGCTTAAAATTAGCTTTTTAGGGATAATTGGTTTTTTTTCAAAAATCGTAGCGTACAATAAAACAGCCTGTAAAAATCCGCCATCATTTAAAAAATGCGGCGTATTTTGACCATAACAAAGATTATCTGTGCTGTTTTTTAAATAGTTGTAGCCATTTTTACCACTATAAGCATCTTTAACAGCATCGCCAATTTTCAATACCCCTGCATTTTTTATAAAAGCCGTTGCTAAAATTGTATTTTTTCGTAATTCTTTATAATAGTTATTATACTCTGGATCTGTATAAGTGAGTGGAGTCATATTTTGGTATACATAAATTACAGCATCGGGACTGTTTTTGTGTATTTTTTCTGCAAATAGTTTTAGATTTGATCTATACTTTTCAAGATTGGTTAATGCAATTTGTGGAGACTCCTGAAGGATTACAAAATCATAGTAGTTTCCATCTTTATCGATATTAGAAAAATTCTGGTTTGCTTCTGTCTTATTTGTATAATAAACTTTATCAAGCGGAACTCCCATTGTAATTAGCTGCTGAACATTTACATTCTTGTTATTTGCATTGCATAATTCTTGAAATAATGTAGGAGCGCTCACAAAATATTCTGTCTGATTATTTCCTACAAATAATACCCGAGGTGGTCCAATTGCTTTTGGAGCTTTCGGTTTACTGATACCGTTAGAGTTAATTGGACTTTGCGATCTAAAATTATTGCATGAAATAAGGAGAATTGAGATAATAATATTAAGAATTAAAATGTATTTTTTCATCATTAGTTTCTTGTTTAAAAAAGATTTGCAAATCTCTTTTTAACACATAATGAAAATAGTCTCAAGAGGCTTTTAAAATGATAGATTAAGACAAAAAAATCACCTTATAAAAGTATAAGATGATTTTTAGGAAAAGATTTTGAAACTATATGCTATATCAATATGATAGTTTTAATTGTGGCGTATAAACGGGTGTGTTGATATCTAAATCTTTTAATATAGTTTCAGTATAATCTTTTCCACCTTTCATTAGATAAAATAATGATTTGGCAATATAAATTGGGGCAAAAGGGAAAATACGCCAGCTAAGAGATAAATTCAGAAAAAAGTGTTTCAAGGCATATTTGAATGTGCCTTCATTTGGGCGTATAAAATAGATATTGGGTTCCTTAATCCTTTTTACCATTTCAGAAATAATGAGAGGAAACATTATAAACTTTCCTCCTTGTTGAATTAAAACGTTTATTTCAAACATTGTAAGACCTTCTGTATTATTTGTTTTCATAATAGTTTAGTTTAAACATTTATAAAAAAAATGGGGCTTAATTCTACTGCAAAATAAAGGCGAATCTCAAACTATAATTACCTTTAAAAGCTTTAAAAATAGCATTTTAAGGTTTTTTTGTTATTGGTTATAAAAATAAAAAGAGAGGATTTATCAAATTTGGTTTGATAAATCCTCTCTTAAAATTATTGGCGTAAATTATTGATTTACAATTGTAGTGCTGGGAAGCGTTTCGTCATTTAGATTGGAATCTTTCTCGTAAACATCTTGAAAGAATCCAATTTCGCCTTTGTCATTTACCAATGAAGTAAAATAGGTAATGAAAATGGGCACTTTTTTAGACAGCTTAAAAGTGTTTTCTGTTTTACCCTCCATAGCTTTGTCTATTTTTGCCTGAGTCCATTCTGGATAATCTTTCAACATGGCAACGGCTAATTCTTTGGCCATTTTCACATTAATGCATCCGTGGCTGAAAGTTCTTTTTTCAAAATCGAACAAAGTTTTAGATGGCGTATCGTGCATATAGATATCATCAGAATTTGGAAACATAAATTTCACCAATCCTAAAGAATTGTCTGGTCCTGGTTTTTGTCTTACTTGGCCGTTAACCATTTCCATATTTTTTTCTGCAAGATAATTAGGATCTGCAGCCATTTTAGATTTTAGTTCGTTTTGTACAATACTTTGTGGAACTGTCCAATATGGACTAAAAACGATTCGGTCAATTTCTCCATTAAAAATGGTAGTTTTAGTCAAAGGCGCTCCAACAAATACTGGAGAGGTCAAAACTACTTTTCCGTTTTTCACATAAAACAATTCGTAAGAAGGAACGTTAACCAAAACATATTCGTCGCTGGCAGCAATTTTAGCCGAAATTTCACGACATCTCTCCATGTTAAGTTTTAAAGTTGCCACTTTATCTTCAAGCGGAATATTCATTTCATCAATATGTTCTTGAGCCAAGATATAATTAGGTTTAAATCCGTTACGGACTTTATATTTCATCACGGCATCCATCAGTTCACGATCATAAACATTGCTTTTAGAATCGGTTTTTAAATCGCCTAATAAATACAAACGAGTTCTAACTTGTGCAATAGTGCTAGAAACCGCATCTGGGCGCAACTCTTTGTATGGAGATTCTTCCGGAACAATTGGTTTGTATTTGCTTGATTTCTCTAATCTTTTGTATTTTTTTAGAGCGTCTTGCAATTTATAATATTGATCAAACTCAACTTTTTCATTTGTTGCAACCGCTGTTGTTTCTTGCTCTTCTAATGTACTGTAGTTTAAGAAATCTTTAAGTGTAGCATCGTAAGCAATTCTTTTTTTGTCAGCATTACTTTTTTTAGTGTATAATACATATAATGAACTTAAAAGCATGTCTGCATCAGTTTTAGAAATCGTGCTTTTGTCTGATGAAGCACTAAATAATAGATCTATTTCTTTTTGATAAGGTATAATCAGATCATTTGTTTTTTTTGCTTTTTCATACAAAACAGAACCAAACTCATTGATTTCGTCCTCGTCAAACCAAATAGTTCCAAGTGTTCTAGTTTTGTACAACGACATGACATCTGATTTGTATTTTTTCAAATCTGAATATCTTTTAAAGAAGTCGTTTGAAATTTCGTTTACATCATCTGAATTATTGTAAACGGTTAAATGATTTGAAGCTTTTGTATTCTTATATGTAAAATTACTTTTTTCAATTCTGTTAAAAGAAAATACAAAAAAACTCAAACCTAAAATTACGGTGAATGAATAAAATGTTCTCATTTTTTTAATTTTTACGTTATTACTTTTCTACGTAAGTTTTTAGGTAAAAATTTGGGGCTTTTCTACACTGCTAAATTACTATCGGAGTACTCAAAACATGTTTCCAGATTTTATTTAAATGTTGCGAAATTGCCATGTCTTTAAGCTTTCTTTAACTATATCAACTACTTAGAGGATTTGTTACCCTTTGAAGTCACGAAATCGATTTATTTTTGTTAACATAAAGCTATTGTCACAATCAAATATTAAAATATTTTGTACATTGGTCGCATAAAATTATCATATTCATAAAATGGAACAACAAATACCATATATTCCTAAAAATAAAGTAAGAATTGTTACTGCTGCTTCGCTTTTTGACGGACATGATGCAGCCATAAATATCATGCGACGCATTATCCAGTCTACAGGTGTTGAGGTAATACATTTGGGTCACGATAGAAGTGTTGAAGAAGTGGTGAATACCGCCATTCAAGAAGATGCAAATGCTATTGCGATGACTTCTTACCAAGGCGGGCACAACGAATACTTTAAATATATGTATGATTTGCTTCGCGAAAAAGGAGCAGGGCACATTAAAATCTTCGGAGGCGGAGGCGGTGTAATTCTTCCAAGCGAAATTTCTGAATTGCATGAATATGGTATTACAAGAATTTATTCTCCTGACGATGGACGTTCTCTTGGTTTGCAAGGAATGATTAATGATTTGGTCCAGCGTGCCGATTTTCCGATTGGGGATAAACTAAACGGAGAAATCGATCATATCGAAAATAAAATTCCAACCGCAATTGCACGTTTAATTTCGGCTGCAGAAAATTTTCCAGAAATTGCAAAACCAGTTTTTGATAAAATCCACGAAAACAATGCCACTTCTAAAATTCCAGTTTTAGGAATTACAGGAACAGGAGGAGCAGGAAAATCTTCTTTGGTTGACGAATTGGTTCGTCGATTTTTAATTGATTTTCCAGAAAAAACAATCGGATTAATTTCTGTCGATCCTTCTAAGAGAAAAACAGGTGGAGCGCTTTTAGGAGATAGAATCCGTATGAATGCGATTAACAATCCTCGCGTATATATGCGTTCGCTGGCAACACGTCAGTCGAATTTGGCTTTGTCTAAATATGTAGCCGAAGCAATTCAGGTTCTAAAAGCCGCAAAATACGATTTGATTATTCTAGAAACTTCAGGAATTGGTCAGTCTGATACAGAGATTATGGATCATTCGGACGTTTCTTTATATGTAATGACACCAGAATTTGGAGCTGCAACACAATTGGAAAAGATCGACATGCTTGATTTTGCCGATTTAGTGGCTTTAAATAAATTTGATAAACGTGGAGCGCTTGATGCTTTGCGCGACGTAAAAAAACAATATCAAAGAAACCATAATCTGTGGGATAAAAGCCCAGACGAAATGCCTGTTTTTGGAACAATTGCTTCGCAGTTTAACGATCCAGGAATGAACACGCTTTACAAAGCGATTATGGATAAAGTGGTTGAAAAAACGGCTTCAGATTTAAAGTCGACTTTTACAATCACAAAAGAAATGAGCGAGAAAATATTCGTGATTCCGCCAGGAAGAACACGTTATTTATCTGAAATTGCTGAGAATAACAGATCTTATGATGAAACGGCAATTGCACAGCAAAAAGTTGCTCAAAAATTATACGGAATTTTCAAAACGATTGAATCGGTTTCTGGAAAAGTTCCTCAAATTACAAAAGCAGGAATCGACGATTCTTCTGTTTTGCCAAGTGGAATAGCAGAACATGACGAAAACAGAATCTTTTTAAATCTTTTACTGAATCAATTCGATAAAGTAAAAATGGATTTAGATCCTTATAATTGGGAAATTATTCTGAATTGGGCTGATAAAGTAGCCAAATACAAAAATCCAGTTTACTCGTTTAAAGTGCGTGATAAAGAAATCAAGATTGCAACGCATTCTGAAAGTTTATCGCATTTACAGATTCCGAAAATTGCTTTGCCTAAATATGAAGGTTGGGGCGATATTTTGCGTTGGAATTTACAGGAAAATGTTCCTGGAGAATTTCCGTTTGCTTCGGGATTATATCCGTTTAAACGTGAAGGGGAAGATCCATCAAGAATGTTTGCAGGCGAGGGCGGACCAGAAAGAACCAACAAACGTTTTCATTACGTAAGTGCGGGAATGCCTGCAAAACGTCTTTCGACAGCTTTTGACAGCGTTACTTTATACGGAAACGACCCAGATTTACGTCCAGATATTTACGGTAAAATTGGAAATGCAGGAGTTTCAATCTGCTGTTTAGACGATGCTAAAAAACTATATTCAGGTTTCGATTTGGTTCATGCTTTGACTTCGGTAAGCATGACGATCAACGGGCCTGCGCCGATGTTGTTAGGTTTCTTTATGAATGCCGCAATCGATCAGCAATGTGAGATTTACATCAAAGCAAATGATTTAGAAAAAGAGATTGAAGCTAAAATCAACAAATTATACAAAGAAAAAGGAATCGAAAGACCGAAATACCAAGGCGAACTTCCAGCAGGAAACAACGGTTTGGGATTGATGCTTTTGGGTGTTACGGGAGATCAGGTTTTGCCTTTGGATGTTTATAACGAAATCAAAGTAAAAACGTTAGCTCAAGTTCGTGGAACGGTTCAGGCTGATATTTTAAAAGAAGATCAAGCTCAGAATACTTGTATTTTCTCAACCGAATTTGCTTTACGATTAATGGGCGACGTTCAGGAATATTTTATTACTAAAAACGTTCGTAATTTCTATTCCGTTTCGATTTCAGGATATCATATTGCCGAGGCGGGAGCAAACCCAATTACGCAATTGGCCTTTACGCTTTCAAATGGTTTCACTTACGTGGAATATTATTTGAGCCGCGGAATGAACATCAACGATTTTGGACCAAACTTATCATTCTTCTTCTCAAACGGAGTAGATCCAGAATATTCGGTAATTGGTCGTGTGGCGCGTAAAATTTGGGCAAAAGCCATGAAAAACAAATACGGAGCCAACGAAAGAGCGCAAATGCTGAAATATCATATTCAGACTTCTGGACGTTCGTTACACGCACAAGAAATTGATTTTAACGATATTAGAACGACTTTACAGGCTTTATATGCGATTTATGACAACTGTAATTCGCTTCACACAAATGCCTACGACGAAGCCATTACAACGCCAACAGAAGAATCTGTACGTCGTGCCATGGCAATTCAGCTGATTATTAATAAAGAATTAGGTTTAGCGAAAAACGAAAACCCAATTCAAGGTTCGTTCATCATCGAAGAATTAACCGATTTGGTTGAAGAAGCTGTTTTACAAGAATTCGACAGAATTACTGAAAGAGGCGGAGTTCTTGGCGCAATGGAAACCATGTACCAACGTTCTAAAATTCAGGAAGAAAGTTTGTATTACGAAACCTTAAAACACAACGGAGATTTCCCAATTGTGGGTGTAAATACGTTCTTGAGCTCAAAAGGTTCTCCAACGGTAATTCCGGCAGAAGTTATTCGCGCAACTGAGGAAGAAAAACAATATCAAATTACGATGTTGGATAATCTGCATAATTTCCACGAAGCAAAAGTAAACGAGCATTTAAATACGTTACAGCAAGCCGCTATTAAAAACGAAAACTTATTCGACCATTTAATGGAAGCTACAAAGGTTTGTTCTTTAGGCCAGATTACTTCGGCGTTGTTTGAAGTTGGTGGGCAGTATAGAAGGAATATGTAAACTTAATGTTTTTATAGATTTATGGAAAAACCTCTCATGTGAATGGGAGGTTTTTTTGTATGTAAAAATATTTCAAAATGAGGAAAACCGTAATTTAATTTGAAAAATATTTAATTAATTTGAAAAATTAGAATAAATAATAGTGAATAAGAGAAGGAGCCGAAAAATACGTTTTATGGTATAGAGTAAATCTAACTCAACATTAAACGCTGTTGAGGAGGTCTAATTTCAGATATGCAAGAGAATATTGAATAAATTTCTCCTAAGCAATCTGTTATTCCCAGCGCTGTTAATAACAGATTGCTTAGGGATAATATGACTGGAATGTACTTATAGATGACTGGTTCTTTCATAGAATTAGATTTAATTTAATTTGTAAAGTTACAACAATAATTACCCGACTTGAAGGAGCGATGTTCTGACATCAATAACGCATGTATTTTTCACATAATAAAATTTGTAAAAGCAATGCTTCGTAGTCACCTTCTCTTTTTTCACTTTAAAAATTAATATGGCTGTAAATATACCAGTAGAAAAAAACAAAGATTGGTTCAAATTAAAACGATATCCTCATATTGGTTTTCCTTTAAAGGCTAAAGATCGTGTTGTTTGGATTGAAGATTATGTTACCAATCCTGAAAGAATTTCTCAACATGCTTTTCTTCCTTTTATTCATAAAAAAAGTAAAGTCAGAAAATTCAGAAAGGTTTATTCAAAAAAAACTGGAATACTAAAATATACTGATGTAAATGGAAAGAAAAAAACTCGTGTTGCAAGTACTAAAGAGCGCGAACTGTTTTATGCTGGACATCTCGATTCTCTAATTTATAGTTATTATGCGGAACTCTTAACCAAAAATTATGAGAAAGTAATTTTGGAAAAAAAATTATCTCAGGTAATTACTGCATACAGGAAGATTCCATTTAAAGAAAATTCAAAGAAGAATAAATGTAATATTGATTTTGCGGTAGATGTTTTTAAATCAATAAAAGATTATCCTCCAAATCATTTTATAGTTATTGCCTTTGATATTACTGGATTTTTCGATAATCTAAATCATCAAAAGCTAAGAACAAAATGGAATGAAATTATTGGTAATTTAGAAAATCCGATGCCAAAAGATCATTTCAATGTTTTTAAGAATATAACAAGATTTAGCTATATTGATTTGGTTGATATTTTTAAAGAATTTCAAAATAATATTTTTGTTAAAACAACTAAAAATCACAAAGAAGCTATAACAAGAAAGAGGGTCTCAAAAATTAAATATTTAAAGAAATCTGATGCTGTTTCATT
Organism: Flavobacterium tistrianum; assembly: GCF_003254545.1. Classification (GTDB taxonomy): domain Bacteria; phylum Bacteroidota; class Bacteroidia; order Flavobacteriales; family Flavobacteriaceae; genus Flavobacterium; species Flavobacterium tistrianum. The sequence goes on along the minus strand of NZ_QJRH01000066.1, from coordinate 11,504 downwards.
TTGTACAAAAGAAGAATTTATTTTAAAAAATAAAAAACTTGTCAAAAAGTCTAAACATGTTAGAGATGAAAATGGTATAGTTAGAATAAAAGACTTTGGAATCCCGCAAGGATCACCTATCAGTTCAATTTTGGCAAATATTTACATGTTAGATTTTGATTTTGAAGTTAACGAGTACATTAAAGATATTGACGGTATTTACAAGAGATACTCTGATGATATGGTTGTAGTATGTCCGTTAGATAAAAAACAAGAAGTCATTTCACTTTTTGATAAAAAGATTCAAGAAATCGATTTAAAAATTCAAAATAAAAAAACTCAGATATTTCACTTTCATAGAGATGGTAATCATTTAAAATGTGGTCAAGAATTTGAAAAGTTAATTAATTTTGATAAAAACTTTATTTATTTAGGACTAGAATTCGATGGCACTGATGTAAAAATAAAATCCGCTAGTTTATCTGGATTTTATAGAAAAATGAAACGAACAATTAAAAGGGCAAAGCATTTTTCAAGCTCTTCCAGTTCAAAATATCCAGGAGAACTGTTTAAACGCAGATTGCTAAATAGATTTACCTATAAGGGAGCTGCTCGAAGAAGAAAGTATATTTATAATCATGCAAAAAAATATTTTGAAATATCAACACACTTTGATTGGGGGAATTTTTTGTCATATGCCTATAAAGCACGTGCTATAAAATTTTCAAATAAAATAAAAAGCCAAACTAAAAGACATTGGAACAAAATAGACAAACTACTTAAATAGTTTAAATAATAATTCCCCGCTCGCGCCAGCGAAAGGAAATCTTTGTAAGAAACTCTACAAAGATTGGATTCTCGTTGCGGAGCTACTTGCGAAGATTTCTCCTTACGTCGAAATGACAAGATTGTGTGCTAATTGGGTTGAAATATAACTATTCAGCCATCTCCCCAACAAACCCCAAAAATTCCATTTCATCCATAGGGAACAAATGCAGAATAGTTTCTAAAACTAGAGAAACATTAATAGCAGAACTATTATCTTTTTTGGAAAAGTTATGCATATCATTGTCAAGTGCGAGAATACATAATTTTAGTAAATCGGTAATAAGACAGCCGAGTTCTAAATAATTGACCACTTTGAATTGTGCGGTATAAGAATTGGCTTCATTGGTTGGTTTTAGCGTTGTAAAATACTTAGCGGTTAATTTTTGCAGTTTTTGTAGCTTTTCTGTTTCGTTCGTTTCCATAAGGCGTATATTTTGATTTGCAATTTGACTTTTATAAAAATGTATAAGAAAAATTGTACTTTTGTTTGATTCGGCGAAGGAAGAAATAGATTGTATTTTACCAAACCGATTCTACTGGTATCATACTTGTCTAAATAAGTTTGTTACCCGTGGAAGTTTTCATACTTAATTATTATCTTTGAATTATGAGCACACTAACAAAACCAAATCATATAGGGCGAAAAATAAGCCGTATTCGTGAACTTCGTGACATGAAACAGGAAGCTTTGGCGCAGGCTTTGGGAATAAGCCAGCAAACAATATCTACTATTGAAAACAGCGAAACTATAGAAGAAGATAGACTTTCTGAAATAGCGAAAGCGCTTGGTGTAACGGTGGAAGCAATTAAGAATTTTTCAGAAGACGGTATGATAAATTATTTCAACACTTTTAATGATGCTGTTTCGGGGAATAATTTTAATCATTATAATACTTGCACTTTCAATCCATTAGATAAATTAATGGAAACGGTAGAAGAAAATAAAAAGCTTTATGAGCGTTTGCTTCAGGCAGAAAAAGATAAGATTGAATATTTACAAAAATTGCTAAAAGAGAAATAGTAATTGAATAGAAATAAAAAGCATCTGCCAAGGCGGGTGCTTTTCTCATTTTTAAAACTTTCCAATTATTGAAAATAGTATTAGAAAATAAAGGAATTAAGACAGATACTTATTATATACCGCCTTTTACTTTGTATGAAGGCGAAATAATTGTTTTGTATTTATATAACGGAGCACATTTTTATGATACCGAAATGTATCTTAAAGATATTTTTTGTGGGGTTATAAAACATGAAAATGTTACTATAAATAGAAAAATGTCTTTTGTTGACTTTTTTAAAGAGTCAAAATTTAGAGATATTTTTTTCCCTTCAACCGTTAACAGATTTCTTAAAAAAGATGCAGATCTTACAAATCCTTTTCTTGTAAAATTGTTTGAAGACAAATATGTTACTCGAGAAACTAGAATGAATAAACTGGGAGGAACTCAGCGAAAGCTGTTAAGTTTATATAAAACGTTTTCAAAAACAAAAGATATTGTGTTTGATGTAGTGGGTTTGGATTCTAATGGAGCTTTGTTAACGTTTAAGCTAGTAGAAGAAACTGTAAGGAATGGGGGATCTACCATTTTATTTGATGGTTTTGAAGAAATGAAAGGGCATACTTCTAAATTTATAACCTTAGAATGGAATGATGGTCGTCTTCCTCTACGAGATATGATTGATTTTAATTTATAAAAGAAATTTAAACTTTCTTTTTTATCGTTGTTTTAGGTTTACGTTTTAATTTTTCGATAATAGCATCGGCTTTTGCATTTTCACAAATAAAACGTAACGATTCTGCGTAGCGGTAATAATATACAGGCTCTAAATCTGTGGTAAGAGAAAAGAGTTTGGTGTACCATTCGGCTGCTTTTTCGAGTTCGCAGTTTGAATAAGATGAGTTTCCTAGTTTTTGAAACAAGTCTACAGATTTGTAGCCTTTTGCAGCAACCTTTTCGTAGGTTTTTATAACGTCGACATAAGCGTATTTTTCGCCGACTTTTTCGGTTTTATAATAGGTTTCATTTTGCGCAGCTGCACGAAATGAAAATACGATTAACGGTACTAAAAGGACTAGTTTTCTCTGCATAGGTTTTAGTTTTGGTTGTGGTATTTAATCGTATTTTGAATTGTTTTTGAAAATCTTTTTCAACGCAAAAATTGCATTAAGCAATTATAAACTTCAAAAAAAATGGTTTTATTATATGCTTAATGCAATTTTTGCTACAAATATATGGAAATCAGTAACATGAATCGATTTTAGGCGACGTATTTTAAATAAACCCGTTGTATTGCACTTTTAGAACCAATTGATTATGAAAGTTTTGAGTATAGATAAGATTTTATAGAGAAATAAAACAAAAAAAGCAGCTCCTGGTACGAGCTGCTTTTCTAATTTCTTAGGGGGCAAAAAATTAACGACGGAAAGATGGACTATGATTAACAGATTCGTCCATTTTTACTGCCTTTACTTTTTTAGCAACAACTTTAATTTCGTGTTTTGCAACTTTGTCGTTTGCTTTCACTTCAAGAACATAAGTTCCAGCAGGAAAACTTTCTAAACTAATTGTTTTAGAAACCTCTAATTTGTCTGCTGCAGATTCTCCCGCATAAAGTAAATTGTGATTCTCGTCGTAGATAGAGAAAGATGCATTTTCGACAGTGTCTAAAGTAAAGCTAACTACTTTTCCGTTTCCTGTTCTGATATTTAAAATGTAATCACCTTTTCCATCAATGGCGTAGGTAAACACAGTCGCTAAAAAAAAGGCAGCAACTAAACCAGCTTTGGTAAATTTTGTCATGTTTTTTTTAAATTGTTAATTACTAAATGTGGAACGCGCAAAACTACAAATACAAATTTAATTTTTAGCAATAAATGGATATTTTTAAATGCTTAAGTTGTTGAATTGTAATCATTTCTGTATTTTGTTTGAATTATGTACGTAATTACTGGGCTTACGGATTGTTTTTTCAGAATATTTTTTAAGGCTTAAAAATCAAACAGTTGTAATTAATAAGAATAATTTTCAGAAAATTTATCTGTTTCAAGATTTGGATCTAAATCTTAAACAAAAAAACAGCTCCATAAGCAAAAATGCCATATAAATTTAACCGCAAAGTGCGCAATCCCGATAGCTATCGGGAACGCAAAGCACGCTAAGTTTTTTTGAGAATGATGCAAATTGCTCGCAAAGTCGCTAAGACGCAAAGAATTTAAAAACTTCGCGTCTTAGCGACTTTGCGAGATAAAAAAAACTTTGCGAACTTTGTGTGACCTTAGCGTCTTTGTGGTAAAAAAATCTTTGCAGTAAAAACAAAAAAAACAGCTCCTATAACCACAAAGAGCTGTTTCTTAAAACGTAATTTTTAAATTTTCTAACCTCAATTTATACCTTTTGTGGGCGTATAAATCCTTAGCGAGCAGCAACACTTGAATTTTTAGCAAAACCAGCTTTGTAAACTGAAGAAATTGCAGTTCTAGATAATGATGCATTATCATCTATTGTAATTTCGTATTTTGCTTTTTTTACATTGTCTTCTACTTCTAAGTAATAAGTTCCCTCAGGAAATTGCTCTAAACTGAAAGTTCTTAAAATTCCATCTTTACCTGAAGCAGTTTCAGAATAGATTAAAGTTCCATCATTGTCATAAATAGCTAAATTAGCTTTCTGTACTTTGTTAAGTGCGAAAGTGATCAGTTTTCCATTAGCTTTTAATACATGAAGATTAAATTCTCCATTTCCATCAATTGCGTAAGTGCTTATTCCTGTGAAAAGCAACGCTGCTACTAAACTCAATTTTGCAATCTTTTTCATGGTACTTAGTTTTAAATTATTAGTTCTAATTCTCTGATGCTAAATTACTTATGTATTGCATGAAAAAGTGCAACTGTATTTTCCTATTTCTATGCTATATTCTCATTTACGAAACCGTTATAGGTTAAAATGTGAATTATTTTCAGTGTTTGTATTAATTCAGTTATTATTTTTTAATGTTTTGCTTAATTTTGAATTTACAATAGGTTAAGAATTTGTTTACAAAAAAGAGATGTTAAGCTACTAAGATGCTAAGGTTCTAAGTTTATCCTTGACGTTTAAATATTGGTCCATAATATACTGCAGACAAAAAAGGCTTAGAATCTCAAAATCTTTCAAAAACTTTAGAGCCTAAGCATCTTAGCGTCTCAGAACCTTAAGTAAAAAACAAAAAAAACAGCTCAATAACCACAAAGAGCTGTTTTTAAAACTTTTGAAAGTTTTTAAACTTACTAACTATCTAACCTCACTTTATACTTTATGAAAGCATAAACTTTTTTAGCGTGTTGCCACACTTGTATTTTTAGCAAAACCTGTTTTGTAAACTGAAGAGACAGCATTTTTAGATAAAACAGAAGAATCGTCAGTTATTGTGATTTCGTATTTTGCTTTTTTTGTATCGTTTTCTACTTCCAAGAAGTAAGTTCCTTCTGGAAATTCTTCTAGACTGAAAGTTCTTAAAATTCCATCTTTACCTGAAGCAGTTTCAGAATAAATTAGAGATCCGTCTTTGTCATAAATAGCTAAGTAGGCTTTTTGTGTTTGGTTAAGACCAAACGTGATCATTTTCCCATTAGCTTTAATAACGTGCAGATTAAAATCTGCTGTTCCATCAATTGCATATGTGCTAATTCCTGTGAAAAGCAACGCAGCTACTAAACTCAATCTAATAATCTTTTTCATGGTATTTAGTTTTTAAATTAATAGTTCTAATTCTCTAATGCTAAATTACTTCAGTTGTAAGTAAAAAATCAATACTATATTTGCTAATTTCGATGCTATATTCTCATTTACGAAACCGTTATATGTTAAAATTTAATCTATTTTTTATCGTTTTTCTTGATTAGGTTATTATTTTTTAACTTTTTTGGTAATTTTTAATTTACATTGATATAAAGATTTCTTTAAAAATGTAGGAAGAGAAGATGCTAAGTTTCTAAGATGTTGAGATTCTAAGTTTTTATTTAGATTGTGTATTGTAGCGCAAAGACAAAAAGGTCACGCAATCCCGATAGCTATTGGGACACAAAGGTTTATTTGAGTAAATTTTATCGAATAAAAAAGTTTGCAAAGCTATATTAAGATAAAGCTTTGCGAACTTTGTATTTTATACATCACCTTAGAAAAAAAAACTTTGTGAACTTTGCGGTAAAAAAATTGCGGTAAAATTTTATAACTCAAAAAGTAAAGAGCAAAAAAAAACAGCTCAGTAACCACAAAGAGCTGTTTTTAAAACTTTTGAAAGTTTTTAACTTACTAACTATCTAACCTCACTTTTTATACTGTATTAGAGTATAAAGTTTTAAGTGCCGTGAAGAATTGCACTTAACCTTAATATTTTCTTAGTTAAGAGAAACTGTTCCTTTTGAAGACAAAACAGAACTGTTTGCATTAACAGTAATATCGTATTTTACTTTTTTGAAGCTGTCGGCAACTTCTAAAATATATTTTCCTTGAGGAAATTCTTCCAAACTGAAAGTTCTTAATATTCCGTCTTTACCAGAAGCATTCTCTGTATAGATTACATTACCATTTGTATCAGATATACTAATAACTGCTTTTTGTAATTGATTAATTCCAAATGCAATTACCTTGCCATTTCCTTTTAATACATGAAGATTTAACACTTCATTTCCATCAATTGCATAAGTACTCATTCCTGTTAGAAGTACTGCACATACTAAACTTAATTTCATTATCTTTTTCATATTCTATAGTATTAAATTTTTTTCGTTCATTTCTCTGAGGCAAAGTTATAGCAGCATGTGTGGTATTTTAACATCTGTATTTTCCAATTTCTATGCTATATTCTCATTTACGAAACCGTTATATGTTAAAATTTGACTTTAATGTTGTGTTTTTGTTAATTTGATTGTTTTTATTCAAAGTTTTTTAAAAACTGAATACTTCTTAAATTTTCCATCTTTCTTACAATTTTTACTAAATCTGTATAAAATCAAGTTTTAAATGGGATAAATAGAAAAAAAGTGATGAAAAAAAATAAGACCCTAAAAAAAAGCCGATTTTGATATAAATTTTTCAGTGCTAAGTATATTATTTTAATGTAAAATTCGCATTTACGAAACCGTTGTAGGTTAAAATTTGAATTTTTTTAGGTGATTTTGTTAAATTTGCTATTATTTTTTAAATAAATTATCATGAAAACTATTGCCCCAGCTCTAGAAGTGATAACTAACTCATACGGAAGTTCTTTTACCTACACTAAACACGCCGAAAAGACCAATAGCAAAGCTCATTTATGGCACTATCATCCAGAAATTGAGTTGGTCTATATAAATGGTGGGGCTGGAAAAAGACAAATAGGAAGCCATGTTTCTTATTATACCAATGGTAGTTTACTTTTAATAGGAGCTAATTTGCCACATTGCGGATTCACAAATGAACAAACAGGAAATACAAATGAAACTGTTATTCATATAAAACCTGAATTTTTAGGAAGCGATTTTTTTGTTGCTCCCGAAATGAAAAAAGTTCAGAATATATTAAAACAAGCTAAAGGCGGAATCGCTTTTGGCGGCGAAACGAAAAAACGTATTGGAAAGAAAATTGAAATGATGGAAAACGAACCGCCATTTCAGAGACTTATGACGCTGTTGACTGTTTTAGACGAATTGGAGTCAGCTGAGGAATATACCATTTTAAACGCCGACGGATTTTCGATGGAATTGCAAACACAAGACAATGATCGTATGAATGTGGTTTTCAATTTTGTGAAAGATCATTTTCAGGAATCTATTTCTATAGATGAGGTTTCAAGTCTAGTAAGTATGACTACACCATCTTTCTGTCGTTATTTCAAGAAGATTTCAAACAAAACATTTACTGAGTTTGTAAATGAATATCGTTTGGTACACGCGTCTAAACTTTTGGCAGAACAGCCAATGAGTATTAATGAAGTTTGTTACGAAAGCGGTTTTAATAATTTCAGCCACTTCAGTAAATCGTTTAAACAATATACAGGTAAAAGCGCTTCGCAATACCGTCACGAACATAAGATTATAATCAGCTAGTGTTTAAGCTGGAGTTTTTTTAGCCACGAATTCACGAATTACTATTAAAAAAAATCGTGAATTCGTGGCTATTTTTTGTTCATGTAAGCAGGTGAGATTTTTCATATATTTTATTCTGAAAAAGGTTATATTTACAAACCCTAATCAGAAAAAAATATCAAAATGAAGAAATTTAAAATGCTATTGTCTGCATTTTTGCTTTGTCTTACCACCATGACATACGCTGCAAAAGTAGACACACTTCAAGTTGCTAGTACCGCAATGGGAAAAACCTATAAAGCAGCGGTAGTTCTGCCAAATTCGTATGTGAAAAGCAAATCGACTTTTCCTGTAATGTACTTATTGCATGGTGCATACGGGCATTTTAGCGACTGGCTAAAGAATACTCCAAACAAAAAATTGGTGCATAATCTTGCTGATCAATATAATATGATTATTGTAATGCCAGAAGGTGAAACGTTTAGTTTTTATATTGATAGTCCTGTAAATAAAGAAAGCCAGTTTGAGACATTTATTACGCAGGAAGTAATTCAGAAAGTAGATAAAACGTACCGAACAATTGCCAATAAAGGCGGAAGAGTAATCACGGGGCTTTCAATGGGGGGGCATGGTGCTTTGTATTTATCAGCCAGACATCCCGATTTGTTTTGTGCAGCTGGAAGTATGAGCGGTGCGGTAGATATGAGCACAATGCTTAACAGAGATTCGTCTGCTCAAATTGTCAAATTAATGCAGCCTGTTTTTGGAGACAAAAGCGGAAATACTGAATTGTACGAGCAAAATTCTGTTTTAAGAATGGCAGATAAATTAAAATCGAATAAGCTTCCTTTGATAATAGATTGCGGTGTAGATGATTTTTTAATTGAACCCAATAGAGAGTTACACAGAAGATTGGTTTACAATAAAGTCGATCATGATTATACAGAACGTCCAGGAGCTCATACTTGGGATTATTGGGAAAACTCGCTTCCGTATCATGCATTATTTTTTAGTAAAATATTGCTTAAAACCAAAACGAAGTAATTGCAGAATTGTCGTTTTTTAATTAGCATATGTATTATTGTCTTATTTTGAAGATGTGTTTTTTAAGAAATTAATAAAAAAGACCTTTTGTTTTTGAAAAATGAAAGGTCTTTTTTTTATTTGAAAAAGCGCTCGTACTACTTTTCTTTCTTATTGTATTCCGTTCATCGATTATTTTTGAATGATATCGATTTTATGTCTTTTTAATTGAGAGCATTTAGGTTATTAACTAATTTTAACAAATGTTTTTCCCCCTGATCGATTGTGTCAGATTTATATCTGAGGGTCAAGTCTTTTTTATAAGAGTTTTAGATTTTGTGCTTCATAACTTTTGAAGATGGTTTATTATTTACATGTAATTGCCAAATCTGCAAACTATCTGGTTTTTTTGCTAATGTAATGGTATTCTAAATACTATTATTATGAAAAAAACTATTCTTTATTGCATGAAGATTATACATGAATTTTGTAAAATCTTTCGTTGTTCTTTTATCGATTTAGTTTTCCCAAATTTTAGTTTGGTGAAAATTATTGTGCACAAAAAGTATCAATTTTATGTGATGATACTTTTTATGCTATTTGCTTTCCAACCTTACTTGCATTCACAAGCTATATCTGGAGCAGCTGTACAAGCTAATTTTGGTATTGATGCTGATGTTTATGCAAACAAAGAACAATTTTTGGTTCCTCCAACAGTTTCTGGTATTTATGATGACTGGTTTTTTAGCTCTGCTTTTGCTAATGGAGCCGGTCAAAATGTTATCGAGCAGACTAATGCAGCGGGACTAAAAACATCAATTCAGGCTAATAATAATTTTACATTCGAAAAAAGAATGTCAAAACCCAAAAATACCATGGTTGGTAATTTTTTGTGGATTGATGCTGTTTATGGGCGTGATGGAAATTCAACGCAAAGTAATAACGATTCTAATACTTTTGCTGGAAATTCTAACAAGAATGGTGATAACCCGACCACTTGGGCTTTAGGTGCAGGTAGTATTCCTCAAAAGGATGATATTGTTGATGTGTATGGTTATTTAAGAAGAGATTTATCTCCAGCCGCACTAGCAATTAATCCTAATGGAGTTTTATGGGGATATGGAGGAGCATCTAAAATCTCTTCTGATGGAAATTCACATTTTGATTTTGAATTTTTTAGAACAGAAGTAACCTTTAGCGGTGGCGCACTAGTTGGCACAGGTAGCCAAGCAGGGCACACAGCATGGACTTTTGATGCCACTGGAAAAACACTTGTCCCTGGTGATGTACTTGTCGCGATAGATTTTGAAAATGGTGGTACAAAACCACTAGGCAGTGTAAGAGTTTGGATGTCTAGTGCTGATATCGCTAGTTTTAACTCAAAACCAGACAGACCATTTGATCTTACTGGTGTTTTTGACCAAGGCAATGGTGCGCCTCCTTACGGATATGCTGAAATAAAAGCAAAAGGAGGAGGTATACTTACAAATGTTTTTGCAGTTGTTAATGTAACGGCTGCTACATTAGGACCGCCTTGGGGAACTCTAGAAGGTTCACAAGCCTCTTTTCAAGATAATTATAAAGCTTTACAGTTTACAGAGTTCGGACTTAATTTGACTGCTTTAGGACTGGATAGCCGAAACGTAAACCAAGAACCTTGTTCAAATTTATTGGGTAGTCTGATAGTAAAAACGAGATCATCATCTTCATTCACTGCAGAATTAAAAGATTTTTCAGGACCTTATTTATTCGGAAATATTACGGATGTAGCTGTAGTGGGTAATGTAAGTAATCCATTAACTTGTAATAATCCAACAGCTACTTTAACGGCGACACCAACTCCAGCAAATGCTACTATAAAATGGTATGGCCCTTCACCTGATGGTATAGCCGATGGACCTTTTATACCAGGAAATGCGCCAGTTGTATCTGTTAAGGGAGTTTATACAGTATACGCTTATACAAGTTTAGAAGGCTGTTTTGCTAAAAAAACGGTCACAGTTCTTGAAAATAAAGAACCACCAAATGTTAATGCGGGAGAAGATAAAGCTCTAACGTGTTTAATAACGTCAATAAAACTGTCTGGCTCGTCAAGTACACCTAATGCTACATATTTATGGAGTACATTGAACGGAAACATTGTTTCAGGTGGTACAACTCTGACACCAACAGTAGATAAGGCTGGGACTTATACATTAACTGTTACAGATCCAATAAATGGATGTAAAAAGGCAGATGATGTAGTGGTAACAACAACTCCGCCAACACCTATTAATATCACTTGTCCTGGAGATAATATAAAAAGTTCTTGTGCTTATGCAGATCAGGCTGCAGTTAATGCCGCTTTTGAAACCTTTAAACAAGGCTTTACAGCTTCAGGTGGTAACGGAACTTTAACAATTACAGGATTAGAGAATTTGACTCCCCCAGCTTTATGCGGAGGAACCGTAACCGTAAATTATAATGTTACTGATGCTTGCGGATTACAGAAATCATGCTCTGCGACTTTCACGATCACGGCTCCGTCAGCCGTAGTTCCGGTGGCGCCTGATGCTGTCAGCGCCTCAGCCTGCGCTTATGCCGATCAGGCCGCACTTGATGCCGCTTTCGAGACCTTCAAAGCGGG
>NZ_QJRH01000054.1 GCF_003254545.1 Flavobacterium tistrianum | reverse complement strand
AAATTTAAAATCCGACTATTATAATATTCAAAGATTATACACTAGAGTGAAACTATATAAATTTAAATATTCTTTAACTAACTGTTTTTGAGAAGAATGCTAGATTTAAATAGAAGGCTTGTAGTAAAAAAACAGATTATGATTAGAATGATATCTTTTTCAAATTCTCCATAATAAAAATTATTTTATCAAAAAAGAAACACTAATTTCAATATAAAAGTACTCATTTTTAATTAGTTACAAATAAAAAATAAATAAATAAAAAAAAAAACATTTCAGGAGAGAAATTCAATTTAAAAAATAGCTATAAAAGAAATAACCCTATATAAAAAAAGCTTTAGACAAACATCTAAAGCTTTTTTAAACTCAAATTCTGAAAATTAATATAATGCAGACGGTATAAACTGCATGTTTTTTAAAATCAATCCGGATTTGCCAATATTTTATACAATTCGGCATTCGACAGATAAAACTGATTTTCTAAACTTATTTGCGAAAGCTTGGCGCTAACTAAATTGTTTTCTCTTGAATTGATCAAGAAAATCGAACTTTCTCCAAACGAAAATAATTTTTCTTCTGAGTTCAGCATCGTCATATAATCTTTTACTAAATTGTCAATTACAACTTTCTGTTTTCTCAAAGAAGCAATTTCAGTCTGTTGCGCTTTTATTTTATTTTTAAGTTCCAAACGTTGCTGGCCAATATCAAACTGCATATCTTGAATTTTCAGTTTTGCCATTTTTAAACTTCCTCTTTCTTTTCTTAAGAAAATTGGAAAACTGAAATCGATGTTAAACTTATAATCATCGGCGTTGAAATTACTCCAGTAATTGGGTTCTGAAATATAGTTGTATCCCACATTTATTTTCGGAAGCAACGAATTGGCTTTCAGCTGACGGTTGACTTCTAGAATATCCATTTTAGTTTCTAAAGACTGAATTTTTGGGTGCGAATCTAATGATTCTACATCGACCATCATGGCATCAGTTTTTAAAGTTTCTTCTATAGTCTGAATTAAGTTCTGCTCTGGTTTAACCAATTCTCCCAATTCAACAGGAACATTTTCAATCCATAAAAAATTGGCCAGTTTCAATTTTGCTTTTGCCAATTTTAAATTTCCGTTTTCAACATTCAGCTCTCTGTTTCTAACTGTAATTTTAGCTTCAACACTGTCAATTGCTGGCGCGTCGCCTGCTGCAATTAGTTTTTTAACACCTTCAAAACGAGTGCTGGCAAAACCTAAATAATTTTTATACAGTTCGGCTTCGTTGTAACTTTTTCTCCATTCAAAATAGGCCTCACTTGCTTGGTATAAAACTTCAATAGCTCTCAGTTTTCTTTGAGCGTCACTTAGTTTTACATTAAGTTTTCCTTCACGAACATCAGCCATTCTTTGGTTAATGAACATTCCTTGGCCTAACGCAACATTAATTCCAAGCGAAGTTAAACCTGCTTCTGGCGTTTTGTTCTGCGGGTTAAGATATTGCCCTTCTGTATCGTCAAAACCTGCTTTAACTTCAATTCCGTACCAAGTTGGAATTTTGAAACTGCTGTTTAATATCGAATAGTATTCTGTGCCTTTAAATTCTTTCTTATTGTAATCTACTTCAATTTTTGGATCAAATCCGCCTCGAGCCAGCATCAATTTTGCTTGAGCGTTTGTGACTTCAAGATTGGCTTGTTTTACCAAAGGATGGTATTTTTTTACATATCCCAAATACTCGATAAAAGTAAGTTCCTCTTGATTAAAATTCTGGCTCTGAATTGTAGAAAAACTCAATAGAAATAAGAAAGAAAACAACTTTACAAGATTTCTCATTTTACTTTTTCTCCTTTCCTTTTTCTTCTTTTTCTCCTGAATTATAATAGTTTGGCGGGAAACCATTTAAGTTTCGCCAAATCTCATACCAAACCGAAACGGTTTCCAGCAATGCAATACTCTGTGCTCCAGCACCAATACTAAGTTCTTTTGGCCAATGGCGATCTTCTCCATCTGGCGAAACCAGAATTCTGTATTTTCCGTTTGGACTAATAAAATTCTCTATGGCTACAACTTTACCCCCGTAAGTTCCATAAGACAATCCAGGCCATCCAGAAAATACAATTCTAGGCCATCCATCAAACCAGACGCGAACTTTTGCCCCTTTATGAACCAAAGGCAAATCGATTGGATCTACATACGTTTCTACCGCAATATCATATTTAGACGGCATGATGCTAACAACAGGAGTTCCTTCTTTAATGGTTTCTCCAAGACCAGCCAATAAAGCACGGTTTACATAACCGCTTTGTGGCGCTGTAATGTAGTACAAACCATTTCTAAGTCTGTAATTGGTATATTGGTTTTCTAGTTTGTTAACCTGAGCTTCTGTATCATATTGCGTGCTTAAAGCCGTAAATTTATCACTTCTTGATTTTGATATTTTCTCTGCATATTCAGCAGTGATTCTATTGATTTCTACTCTCGCATTTATCAATTCGTTTTTACTGCTCAGCAATTTATTTTCCTGCGTAATCACATATGCTTCTGACTCTTGCAGTTTTAATCTTTTCTGCTCAACATCTGTCATTGGTTTTAAACCTTCTTTGTTTAAAGCAGTCGAACGGTCAAATTGTGTTTTTGCAATTCGAAGCTGTGTTTTTACCGCAACCAAATCCATACTGTCACTTTTTATTTTAAGCTGTGACTGACGAATTTTGTTTTGCGCCTGCTGCAGTTTCAATTGTCTTTCTGTGTTAAGCGATTGTGCCTGAACATCAAGAGAATTAACTTTATCACTATACGATTCTACCGCCATTTTTTTGGCATCTACCTGCTGTTTGGTATTGTCAACCAAATTGGGATCTAGATAATCTTCTTTAATCTCCGAAATGTAAAGTATCGTATCTCCTTTTTTTACATAATCGCCTTCTTTTACAAACCATTTTTCGATTCTACCAGCAATAGCATTATGCACTGTTTGCGGTCTTTGATCTGGTTTTAAAGTCGTAACAGAACCTGTTCCAGAAATATTTTGTGTCCAAGGCAAAAAAAGACAGGCAACACAAAAAATCAAAAATCCGATTATGACTTTGTTTAAAATTTCGTAATGAGGTCTTCGGGCAACGCTTGTAATCGATTTGTATTTGCCCGGCGTTATAAGTACGTTGTTATCTTTAGATAGGTTGAGCATGATTAAAGCTTTATGTCGTTAATAATTTTTCCGTCATCAATCGTAATCATACGACTGCATTTGCTTTTCCAAACATCACTTTTAGAAGTTACAATAACCGTCCAGTCATTTTCTTCAGAAAGTAAAAAATCAACAATTTTACTCGAAGTAATATCGTCCATTTTATCAACTGGATCTTCTAAGAATAAGATATTTGGTTTACCCACAATACTTCTTGCCAAAAGAATTTTTTGAACATCAGAAGCAGAAAGTTCACGACCGCCGGGATGGATTTGATTTTCCAATCCGTTCTCAAAAGTTTTAATATACGGCGTCAGTCCAACATTATCTAAAGCCCATTTTAAATCATCGCTGTTTAATTCTTCATTTCCAAAAACAATATTCTCGCGTATGGTTCCTGCAAAAAGCGTATCTCCCTGCAAAAAAGTTCCTGCCTGAGCTCTGTATGTATCTTCGTTAAGGCGATTCATATAATTATCGGTAACATACATGGCACCGCTTACTGGTTCCAAAACACCCGAAAGAAGTCGCAACAAAGTACTTTTTCCTGCACCATTTGTTCCAGTAAGAATAATTTTTTCGCCTTGCGAAATTTTCAAATTAATATTTTTAAGCGATTTTTTATTGTGTTCTGGATAATGGTAACTGATGCTTTCGGTTTCGATATTTATTCCGTTTTCTGTCTTGCCTGAAGTCTGAGGAATGCATGAAGTTTCCATATCGGTTACCTGACCAATTTTTTCGACAGAAGTCAAAACATCATAGAAAGATTCCAATCCGAAGATGATTTTTTCTACTGAATTGATCAACAATACAATTACGATTTCAGCTGCTACGAACTGCCCTATGTTCATTTGGTGGTGAATTACCAGAAAACCACCGATCGATAATAAGGCAGCAGTAACAATTACTTTAAAGATAGTAAGCTGAATATATTGTTTTTTCATTACCTGAAAGTGTTTTTCACGGTAATTGACATAATTTGTTACGTAGCCATCATTTCTTTCCAAAGCATATTCAAAAGCTCCTTTCCTACGGAAACTTTCTCTGTTACGTGCAATTTCCTGAAGCCATGCTGCTACTTTATATTTAAATTTGGATTCGTTCAAACTGGTTTCTAAACCGTCTCTGTACGAAAATTTAAAAATGACATATAATATGACAATAAATAGGAGTCCGATTACCATAAAGAAAGAATGGTAAAGCACTAATAAAATAATCCCCAGACCAACCTGAAGGAACGCTGTACAGAAATCAAGCAATAGTTTTGCAGTTCCTTTCTGCACCATCAAAGTATCGAAAAAACGATTTGCTTTTTCTGGAGCATACTCTGAGTACATTTCTTTAAATTTAATTAAGGGCATTCTGTAGGCAAATTCAAAAGAAGATCTAACAAAAATTCGCTGCTGCAGATTCTCTACAATACGCAGTTGCAAAATAGTCAGCACTCCGCCAAAGCCTACTCCGACCGTAACCAAAATTACGAGAACGATCCACGAGACGCTTAGCTGTCCGCTTTGAATAAAATTAATAATGGCTTGGATTCCCAAAGGCAGAGAAAGATTTACTAACCCTGCAAACGCAGCATAGAAGATAATTTGATACACATCGCGCTTATCTAGCTGCAATAAGTTGTAAAATCGTTTGAATGGTGTCATGAATTTAAGTATAAATACAAGATTATTACATAGAATAAATATACGGCAAAAACCGCAAATATGGATTAAGATTCTCGTCCTAATCCTTAAAAAACAAGTATTTATGAATTCAGCCGAGGAGGTGGTATATCTATTTTACCATGAAAACCAAACGAGAAGATTGTGTTATCAATATATTTTTTCCCTTCAGATTCTATTAAAAAATAAAAATTAGGCATCAGTGATTCTGATGAAACCAAATATTCCATTAGAGGAATTCCTTTTGCTAATTTGGCTGTTTTGGTATCTTTTGTTTTGTAGTCTTCCAATTCTTCTGGAACTCCATCACATTTAAAGATTTTTTTCAGGAAGTTGCACGTAATGCCTTTTACTGTATAAGTTTCAGCATTATCGCTTAAGATTCTCCCTACGCTATTAGAAATATTTAAACTGCTAATTAGAAAATAGCCGACAAGCAACGCCTGAAGGCATTTGCATAAAAAGCTATTTTTAATTTTGTTCAACATATTCTAAAAAGGCTAAAAGTTTAATTAAATCACATCGTTTTTGAATCAAAATCTCAATGATTTAAGGCGTTTACTCTAATTTTAATGAGCGCGCAAGTTATACCCATTTTTTTTCTAGAACATTAAAATAACATTAGAATTTAGAATGATTAAAAACTTTAGAATTATATTAACAAGGCATTCTTACACGTCTGTCGGAATTATGTAACTACTAACAGCAATTCTATAACTCCTACAGAAATAGACACTTTACTTTTGGGTATCAAAAATTCGACGAAGTTTAAAATAAAGAAATAATACCGTGTTACCAATTACAGAAACCCGATTTAGAAACCCTTTAATACCTAATCTAGAGATGATCTACGCAAAAGATGATTTGACCCGATTTTTAGATGCTCAGAACAAACTTTATCTGACTGCTTTATCTGAAATTAAAAAAGGAAAAAAAGAAACCAATTGGATGTGGTTTATTTTTCCGCAGATTAAAGGTTTAGGAAAAAGTGCCATTTCTGATTATTATGCTGTTGCCGATTTAAAAGAAGCAACAGAATTTCTAAATCATCCTATTTTATCGAAACATTTAATTGAAATCTCGAAACTTCTTTTAACTTTTAAAAAGAAATCGGCTGAAGGTATTTTGGGCGAACTAGATGCTCGAAAATTGCATTCGTCAATGAGTTTATTTGTTCAGGTAGAAAACGCGCATCCTGTTTTTCAGGAAATTCTCGATACTTTTTTCTTTGGACATTTGGACCAATTGACTTTAAATTTTACTACCAATGAAATGTTCCTAGCGGAACAAAGAAATATGTAAAAAAGCCTCATAGAGATAAATATTAAACTCCTCCGGAGCTTTCTACTTCAAAAATAAAAAAATAAGGCTGATTCAAAATGAATCAGCCTTATTTCTGAAACTGCTTCCGCGGAGCAGAATATTTATAGCAAAGATTATCTTTGAGAATCAAAAAGCTCCAGCGGAGCGACATATAAATCTTTCTGAAACATCTTTTTTATTAGCTTTTCTCAAAATTAGAAACTCCTTTTTTAAGCCAATTCAAATATTCTTCGATATCTGGATTATAAGCTGAAGTTTCGTTGAGTGTTTCTCCATTATGGTCTACCAAAACATAAAATGGCTGTGCGTTTGTTTTATACGTCAGTGTTTGGAATTCGCTCCATTTCTGACCTATATATTTTAATTTTTTCCCAGTTATCTGAGAAGTGACCTGCTCGCTCGGATTCAGTTCTCTTTTGTCATCTACATAAAGCGAGATTAAAACCAAATCGCCTTTTAAGATTTTCTGAACCTTTTCGTCAGACCAAACGTTATCTTCCATTTTTCGGCAATTTACACAAGCGTGACCTGTAAAGTCTATCATAACAGGTTTTCCGATTTTTTTGGCATATTGCATCCCTAAATCATAATCGGTAAAAGCCATAATATTATGCGGTCCAAGCTCTGCTCCTTCTGGAAGATTTTGGGTTATTTCTTTTGAAGCGGAATTATTCAATCCGTTTGGAATTTCGCTGTAATGCATCGGTGGCGGAAAACCGCTAATCATTTTAAGAGGCGCGCCCCAAATACCCGGAATTAAATAAATAGTGAAAGCCAAAACCAAAACTCCTAATCCTAATCTCCCAACGCTTATATTGGAAACCGGACTATCATGAGGTAATTGAATTTTCCCGAATAGATAAAAAGCCAATGTTCCAAAAATAGCAATCCAAATTGCGAGAAACGTTTCTCTTTCTAGCCAATGCAATTGCAGAACCAAATCGGCATTTGACAGAAATTTGAAGGCAAGAGCCATTTCTAAAAATCCCAAAAAGACTTTTACAGAATTTAGCCATCCACCCGATTTTGGAAGCGAGTTTAGCCAACCTGGAAAAGCTGCAAAAAGTGTAAATGGCAAAGCCAAAGCCAGAGAAAATCCAAACATTCCGACAAAAGGTGCAATTCCGCCACGAGAAGCCGCTTCGACCAATAAAGTTCCTACAATTGGTCCTGTACAAGAAAAAGAAACAATTGCCAAGGCCAAAGCCATAAATAATATTCCGACAATTCCGCCTCTATCTGCCTGTGAATCGACTTTGTTTGCCCATGCATTTGGCAACATAATTTCGAATGCTCCTAAAAACGAAAACGCAAAAATCATTAAAAGCACAAAAAAGATCAGATTGAACCAAACATTTGTAGAAAGCGCATTTAGCGAATCTGCTCCAAAAGCCCAAGTTACGACCGCTCCCAAAAAGATATAAATAGCAATAATGGCGATTCCGTAAAAAACAGCTTTTCTAATTCCTTGCGATTTGGTTTTACTTTGTTTGGTAAAAAAACTCACCGTCATCGGAATCATCGGGAAAACACAAGGCGTTAACAATGCAGCAAATCCAGAGAAAAACGACAATAAAAAAATCGTCCATAAACTTCTTATTTCGGTTTTTGGTTCTCTTTTTTTGATTTCTTTCTGAGGCGTTTTTACCACTTCAGCAGGAATAATTTCTTCCGTTTTTTCTTTTATTTCAGCAACCGAAGAATCAATTGCAGCTGTTTTTATTTCTTCTTTTACTGCTGCTTCAATTAAAGTTTTTGCTTTCGCGGAAGGGCTAATGGCAAACTCCAATTCGTCTGAACTTGGCGGCAAACAATTTTCATCATTACAAACCATAAACTCAACTTCGGCTTTAATTTTGAAAGGTTTGGACGAAAGTATTTTAACGCGCTGTTTAAAAGTGGTTTCTTTTTCAAAAAACTTAATCTGCATCTTGAAAACAGGATCGTTAACCGTTTTTCCTTTTTCTTCTTTTACAGCATCTGTTAACTGAAAATCGGCGCTTTTTATAAAATTAAAATGGGTTGGAATCGGACCTCCGTCTGAAACTTCCTGACTGTATAAATGCCAGCCCGATTCTATAATGGCTTTTGCCTGCAATTCGTATTCAGTATCAGAAATTTTCTCGACACTGGTTTTCCATTTTATGGGATTGTATATCTGAGCCTTTACGAATATGGAAAACAGCAGGAAAAAGCCCAGTAAAAAAATATTCTTTTTCATGGGTAAAAATCTTTAAAAAGAGGGTTGAATAGCAAAAAACAACCCTCTAAGTATTCCGCTATACAAGTTAAATTGCTTACTAATCCAAAATACTATTTGATAGGGAAATACAAATTAAACTCTAATAAATAAAAAGGGTCAGATTATTTTAATGGTTTGAAAACGACTTCCATAGAATCAGCTTTATCTAAAAATGAATTAGCAAATTCCTGAATGTCTTTTGCCGTGATGCTTTTTACAATATCAACATAATTTTTAGGATCATTCATATCGTAAGCATTCTCAAAATAGTTATAAATCAAGTTCATGCTATAACTATTGAAGTTTTTGCTGTCTTCTCTCGATTTTAAATAATTTGTTCTTGTTTTCTCAATGTCTTCAGGAGCAATTTCTCCTTTTTTGATTTTATCAATTTCCTGATATACAATTGGCAGTAAATGCTCCACTTTATCAGCATCACAATCAAAATTAATCTGAAGATTTGCTTTAGAAATCGGAAGTTTATCCATACTTCCTCTTACTTGCGCACCGTAAGTTCCGCCTTCTTTTTCGCGAAGACTTTCGGTATAACGCAAAGTTAGAACATCACTTAAATAGGAAACTAAAATTCTATTTTTTTGAGAAAAAGCAACATCTTTTACGAAGGCAATTCGAACAGAACTTTTTGGAGTTTCCATTTTGATGAAAACATCTCTGTCAATTTTATTCGATGTCCATTTCGGAACTTCTGTTTTAAACTTTTCTTTTCGTTTGATTCCGTTTATACTCGCAATATATTTTTCTAATAAAGGTTTTAAAACTTCTGGCGTAACATCTCCAACAATATAAAATTCAAAGTTTGAAACATCTGCAAAACGGTCCAGATAGAAAGCTTTCATTTTATCAAAAGATAAATCGTCGATATATTTTTGATTGAATGGCTGTACTCTCGGGTTGTTTTTTCCGTAAACTACAACAGATAAACTGTCATCCATTTTTGCATTGATATCGTTTGCTCTGTTTTTAAGTGAATTTTGCAATCTTTGTTTTAAAAGCGCATACATCTGATTATCAAATCTTGGCTGTACAAAACGCAAATGAATCAATTGCATCATCGTTTCAATATCTTTTACATTTGCAGAACCTGAAATGGTTTCTTTAAGCGAACTGATACCTACAGAAGAATTAGCAATTTTTCCTTTCAAAACTTTATCTAAATCAACATTAGAAAGTTCTCCAACTCCAGACATCATCGCCAAAGTTGTCGTACGCCCAATTGACGGAAGATCTTGTGGTTCGTACAATGAAGTTCCGCCAAAACTTTCTGCTTTAAGCTCTACCTCTTTTTTATTTTTATCTGCAAATTTGTAATGCACTTTTACGCCATTGCTCAATACAAAAGTGGTCGCATCTATTGCCTTTTCTTTTTTCTCCGAAACAATTTTTCCTGAATTGATTTTCAGATTTCCTAAAAGTGTTTTTCCTTCAAAAGTATCCACATAAGGCTGTAACGAAGCATCATTTTCTGCTTTCTGGATAATATCAAAAGCTTTTTCTTGCGTTAAGTTGTTTTCGTTTTCTACGCCTGTAACCGCTACAACACGATTTTGTGCCGTATATAATTTACTGATTTGCTCTTGAAGAATTTTGGTATCAACATTTTTCAAGATGTCTTTTACCATTTCAAATTCTGCTTTTGGATCGGCAATGACTTCATGATTTAAATAATCATCTTTTACCATTCCGATAACATCTTTATGCGAAATCTCATTTAGTTTTTCTAAATAATTTTCGTAACCTGAAATATTTTCTGCAACAGCTCTTTCAATTTCTCCTTTAGAAAAACCAAATTTATAGGCGCGAACCCATTCATTCATTACCATTGCAAAAGCTTCCGCTTGTTTTTCTGGTTTTGGAGAAACGCTCAAAATCCAGATATCATTCAAACGGGAATAACTTTGATATCCAACTGATGCGCTTTTAAATGGGCATTCTTGTTTCTGCGCCATTTCGGCTAAACGATTATTTAGAATAGAAAAAGCAAGACTTCTTTGAGTAGATTTTTCTAATTCGGCATAAGTTCCTGTTGGTTTTTCCGAAACATGGCGAATCATAAAACTGATGCCTGAAGCCGAAATTTCTTTGTCTAAAGCCAATTTGAAGGTTGGTTCTACTCTTTCTGGAATAGCAATTTCAAAACGTTTTTTAGGATTTACTGGTGTCGGAATATCTGCAAAAAGTTTTTTGATTTTTGCTTCGATTTCATCTGCATTAATATCCCCCACAATTGCGATTGCCTGCAAATCTGGACGATACCAATCTTTATAAAAATCTTTTAAAACTTGATATTTAAAGTTTTTAATGATTTCCATATCGCCAATCGGCATGCGATCTGCATAAAGCGAATTGTTGTAATAATACGGCGCCAACTGATTGTAGATTCTGGCTCTTGCATTTTGTCTCGTACGCCATTCTTCGGTAATTACACCACGTTCGGCATCAATTTCTTCATTCGTAAGCGATAAAAAATTAGACCAATCGTGCAAAACCAGCAAACAAGTATCGACAACTCCACCATCTTTTGACGGAATATTATCTAAGTTGTAAACGGTTTCGTCTGTGCTTGTATACGCGTTTATATTTCTGCCGAAAACAGCACCTTGTTTTTGAAGCGTGTTCAGGATTCCTTTCCCTTCAAAATTTTTCGTTCCGTTAAACGCCATGTGCTCCAAGAAATGCGCCAAACCTTTTTGCTGGTCGTTTTCTAAAATCGATCCAACATTCTGAATGATGTAATAACTCGCCGTATTTTTATTGACATCTGTCGGATAAATATAATACGTCATTCCGTTTGGAAGTACACCTTTTTTAATTTTTTGATTGACCGCAATTGGGTCTGTTGCTTTAAAGTTTTGCGCTTGCGCGAAAGTTAAACTTCCGATAAAAAGAAGTAAAACTGATATTTTTTTGCTGTATTTCATAAAGCTAATATTAACCTTTCAATAATTTATCAAGTTGCACTCTCAACTCTGGATTTGACGGACGAAGCGCATCTGCATTGATAATGTTTCCTTTTGGATCAAACAATAAAAATCTCGGAATCGCATTTACATCGTAGTTTTTAGCTACATCAGAACCAAAATCTTTATCTGCCATTAACTGAATTCCTTTTAATTGTTCTTTTGTAACATAATCTTTCCATTTTTGTGCGTCTTTTGGTTTATCTAACGAAAGACTTACAAAAACAATATTTTTTCCGTGATAATCTTCTTCTATTTTTTTCATGTGAGGAATCTCTGCTTTACATGGTCCGCACCAAGTTGCCCACAAATCGATGTACACAAATTTACCTTTAAAATCAGAAAAAGAAACTGGTTTGTCGTTAATGTCGTTGTATGTAAAATCTAAACCTTTTTGTCCCACATTTTTATGCAATACTTTTTCATATTCTAATAAAAATGTTTTACTCGCATCAGAAATCATGAAAGGCTTAATGCTTGGCGCAATTTTTTCGTATTCTTCAATTTTCATTCTTGAAGTGGCAACTTCTTCACGAAGGTATGCGTCTTTTAATGCTGGATCTGTAATATGAGTAATCGCTTCTGTTAAGTCCAAACGTTTTGGTTTCTCTCCGCCATTAATGCTTACATAGAAAAAATAATTTGTCATTAAAGAAACTCCATTTGCTAATTTCAACAAATCTGGATCTGTAAACTTTTTGTCTGTCATCCAAGTTTTGATTACTGCTGGACGATCGTCTTTGTCTGGAAACACAGATCTTGGCATTCTGAAAAAAGTATACGTTAGTTCTTCAACATCTGTTGCTATAGCCAATTTTAATAGTTTATTGAAGTTGGCATCTTTCGTTTTAATCGATTTTGAAAATTCATCTGCTTTGGCAAGACCTTTATCAATAAAAGGATAAAATTCTACATACGATAGATTTTCACCCAAACGGGCAAATGGCGCAAATTCGTTGTAGATTTCATTTGCTTTTTGCACCAAAGCATTTTGTCCAATATTCTTTCCGCTTAAAACATAATCCTTTTTATTAACCACAAGATTAATATCTAATTTCGGTTCTAAGTACAAGCGAATTAATTGGTTTCTGCTTTTAAATTGTCCGTAATCTACATAATAAAAGCCAGCAGCTGAAACTGGTGTCATAAAGCCGAATTCCCCCAGCGAATTGACTTTTGCGGTAGCAGCAACGACTGGCTTTCCGTCTTCAACATTGTAAAGTGTAATTTCTTTTGTTTTTAAATCTGGAATTGAAATTGTTCCTCTAATTACTGCATATTCTGAAAGGTTTGCAGCAAAACTCACTTGAACCATGATGAAGGTAAAAATGAAATAAAAAATGTGTTTTTTCATAGTTTCTTTGTTTTTTGGTTGATAGTTTTAAATTGAAATCCTCATGGATTGATCGCCTTGTTCAATAATAAAATCTCTTTCTTTAGTTTCTTTCAGTTTTTTAAGATTTTCTGGATTAAATAAATCTTTGGCTTCAAAATCATTGATTTGTGTAACTTTTGCATCAATTTTCACTTTTTTTAAATCTTCATTCTCCTGATCAATAATTTTCTTTACAATAAGATTTTGGTTTTCGTCAAAATCTAAAATGAGTCCGCTTAAATAAAATGAAGATGCTTTTTTGAAATTTTTATTGGGCTCCAGATAAACGGTTTTATCCAATAAATTGATTGTAAAATTGAATCGTCGGATTAAGTCAATTCCGAGAGATCCATCGGCGAAAGCCCAGTTTTTATTGG
Organism: Flavobacterium tistrianum; assembly: GCF_003254545.1. Taxonomy (GTDB): domain Bacteria; phylum Bacteroidota; class Bacteroidia; order Flavobacteriales; family Flavobacteriaceae; genus Flavobacterium; species Flavobacterium tistrianum. The sequence continues at coordinate 37,604 of NZ_QJRH01000054.1, read as the reverse complement.
CTTCGTCATATTCCTGCAAAGCAATTGTCACGTTTGGAAAATTGTTTCCGTTTATGGCAACATTTGGAATAGTGCCACCAACAATTCCAGTTTGTTTTCCTAAACTGAAATTGACTGATTTATATTCGGTTTTTAGACTTGCTTCTAGATTGTTTTTATGATTAAAAGGTCCATAAGCAATTAAGTCGTAACCTGCTCCAGTATCAAAAGTGAAACTGCCTTCGACTGTTTTTTTATCTTCAAAAGTCAGATTCATTTTTACTACCGGAAGTCCCGATTTATAATCAAAAACCAATGGCTTTGCTTTTCCCCAATAATTAAAATTTCCGAAATTGTACAAGTCAATTGTCATGGTGTCAAAATTGACCGATGTGATAAAATTTCGAAGCAGATTTGCACCAAACAATCCGTCGTAAACACCATGTTTTGGAAAAATAACCAAACCTTGATTTTTCAGAACCTGATCGCCAATATAAATGGTATTATCTGCAGAATATTGCACTTGCTGACTTCCGCCAACTACAGACGCCGATTTACTTTTGGTAACGACAACTCCAGCTTTGTACGCGCTGTCTGGATTAAGCGCCATGCCGTCGGCGCCTGTATCAAAAAGCATTAAAAATTCGCGATCGGCTTTATTCAGTTTTATTTTAATGGCAATTCCGTTTTCTATAATTTCAAACGGAATACTTGCTACTTGTTTTACTTGCGCGTGTCTGTCAACTTTGTACAAAGAATCGAAAAAAGTCACATACAGCATTTTATTTTCTGAATTGAAAACAATTTGAGACGGCTTTTTTTCTTTTCCATTAAAACAAAAATCTACCAAGACAAAAGTTTCATTTTTAATCGCCACAGATTTTCCAACCTGAATGGAATCTAAAGCAGGAAATGCTTTAAAAATTCCGTTCAAATAAAATTCGTTTGCAGAAGAATCTCCAACACCAACAGTAAATTGTGGTGCCAGAAGATCTTTCATTTCGGCAAAACTCTTGTTCTGAAAAGCTTTTTCGAAAGTTTTAATAGATTTTTGAATGCTGTTTTGAGCATGAATTGCACAACCAGAAATCAATATTAAAAAGAATAGTATCTTTTTCATTTCGAGTTACTTTTGTAAAGTATAAGGATTGTCTGTTTTCTTTTCTACGCCAAAATCTTTTAGTAAAATGCCTTCATATTTTGTGTATTCTTCTGCCGAATAAAACGGTTTCATTTCTTCAATAATTTTTTTGAAAGAAGCTAAATCATTCGTTTTTTCAAACTCTTTTTTCTTGCGCTGTAGAATCGTAAACACGTGATTTGAAACACTTGCAGAACCATAATCTTTAAAAAGCTGTTTGGCATTTTTTAAATAAAAATCATCATATTGGCGCCCAATTCTTAAACCGCTTATGATAACAAAGGGAACTTCAGCCGTTAATGATGGCTGTGTTTTTAAATAAGCATCGGCAGTTTCAAAAGAAACATTTCTTTTTCCGTTCAAATAAGCGTCTTTGTAAAAATCAGGATAGTCTTTTTCTTGAATTTCTGAGTTATACTTTTTGAAAATTCCTTTTTTAGCCAAGTCTTTAGCGTTTTCAAACAAAGCTGTAAGCTGTTCTACGCTTTTAAATCCTGATTCAATATCAATAATTTTCCCTTCAGAATTCATCAGTAAAAAAGTCGGAAAACCAGTTACGCCATATTTCATGCATAACTTTTTACCGATTTCTTCTTTCAAAATATCTGATTTGAAAGTGACAAAATCAGTGTTTAAAACTGTAGCAACTTTCGGGTCTGGAAATACTTCTTTGTCCATTTGCGCGCACGGCATACATCCTGTAAAATACAAGTCTACAAAGATTAGTTTTTTCTCTGTTTGTGCTTGTTTTTTAGCTTGTTCCCAACTTTCTTGAGTTGATTGCGCTTGTGCTTTTAAGGCAATAGATGGACAGGCAAGCAGCAAAACTGCGCTTGCGATTCTAATAAATCGTTTCATAAAATGTGGGTATTTAGCCGAATGAATTTTGAGAATTCATTCGGCTTTGATTTAACAATTTTTAATTACCTAGCTCGATAAGCAACATCAACAATTTTACACAACCCAGAGTAACTATAATCAAGTACCAAATCTCCATTTACAGGAGGAACTGTAAATAATTCTAATTTGCCCGTTGTGCCGTAACTTCCAACAATTAATTTTTTATTGTACAATTTATTGGCTCTTGCATTGCAATCTAGATACGTGATTTCTTCACTGCCTTTGTCGAGCATTAATTTTGCAGTCTGAGTTCCGTTATCATATTCGTATAATTTTCCTCCAACTGCATAAAACAAGTAACCAGAATCTGGACTTACAGCAAATTTTGTGGCTTTATCAAAATCTGGGGCGTTCAAGATTTCTTTGTAATACACTTGTGTCAAAGATGTATTAAATCTCAGCAGGTGAAATTTACCTGTTGTAACATTCCTTAAAACAGCAAAGTTTTCATATGAATTAAAGTTTGAGGTCGTCATAAATACCAAGTCGCAATTGGTATTATTCCAATCTAAAACAGTTGGAGAACCTGTTAGCGGAGGCATCGCAGAACAATTTCCTTTAGATAAATTGTAGCGCACAAAACGACGCTTGTCTTTATCATAAAAAACAGAAGGACCGCCAAATGTTCCTCGATTCTCAGCAATAAAAGGTGCTGCATAAAAAGGTTTTGTCTCTGTATCTAAAATATTTTGAGGCAGACCATATCTAATTTGATTCGATCTCACATAAGTATAAATATTTCCTTTACTGTAAATTATATTTTCAGCTGCTGCCGCCGATTTCATAAAATCAACTCCAAAATTGGTGTCAAAAGAACCGCCAACACTTTCGTAAGCTATATTTTGAGATTGTGCCCAAGCAAAAGAGTCTGGCTCCAATCTAGCCGTACCAGTTTCTGTAGAAGTAACATAAATCCCGTAAGTATTGGAAGTAGTAGAAAGTGCTGTTCCAAAACACTCGACATCAACTGCTTTTCCTCCCAATTTTAGAGCAGAACCTACTGCGTCTAAAACGTTGAAAATAATACGTGTAGGACCGTTCGGAATTATAGAAACCATATCTAATCTTGGTTTTCCGTCAGCATCACCTATTACTAACCAGCCTTCATAAATAGCAGAAACTACATTTAGCGTAAAAGGTTTTTGCTGCCAAGTAACTCCAGTAACGTTATCTTTAATTAAATAGTAAACCTTGTATTCTCCAGGTGCTAATTTTACTAAATCATCAAAATCTTTTTTTGTACTTAAAACGTTTCTAGTAGTCTTTATCGCCACCCACTCAAACGAATAGCGATTAGGATCGGATCCATCATCTTTGGTTGGATTCAAAACTGGAGACAATTGAAAACGTTCTCCTGTATAAACTGTATATGCTTCATCAATACCAGTTACATGAAAAGTATTGATATTCTCATAATTATAATTGCCTTCGTCGCTTACACAACTATTCACTAAAGCCATTAGGAACAGCAAAGCGATCTTTATTTGTATCTTTTTAATCATTTTAATATGTTTTTATATGAAATGAATTTGATAATTATAGAACGTACATTTCTGTGCCATCTTCTTCGTAAATCGTATTTCCAGATTTTTTCTGATCGGCTAAATATCGCTTCATGAAATTTTGATAATACATCACGTCAGGAACCGTTAATCCTGGAGATCCCAGTTTCTGTGCAAACATTTCTGGTTCTAAGTTCATTAGTTCGCACATTAAAAAGAATTTCTTGGCAGTAAAAACCCCCAAATAAGCGGCAAACCATCCTGGAGGTTGCGTTAATTTGTCGTCAAAAGTTAGTTTAAATCGAATAAAACTCATGGTTTTTCCCGTGATAGAGTTCACTACTTTTGTCTGCATCTTTGTGGTAAACCATTCATTTTCTTCGAGATTCAGAACCAAAGTATACTGATTGGTCTTCATATCTGGAGTTCTATAAAAGGCAACATCTACTGTATCTACCCTTTTTCCTGCATGAAGGTAAATTTCTTTGGGAAGCGAAAAATGGGTTCCCTCAATAGCTGTACTTGACGGATCTATAGTAAGTTTTACTTTTCTGTCTACATCACTTAAGTTTCCTTGAACTCTAATGGGAATTTTGAAAATTCTTCCTATAATAGCTGGTTTGTCTAAACTGAAACTAAACCCCGTACTATCACGAACAGGTTCGCTAATTCCGTTGGGTGCATACAAGGCATTAGAAAAATAAATATTATCTGTGTCTTGGTACGTTGCAATTTCTTCTTTCTCGCAAGATGTAAATCCTAAAAAAGAAACGAAGATTATACTTAAAATCAATATCTTATTCATATTTAATCTTTTAAATTATTGAAAGTTAATTTCAGAATCTGGCAATGGCACCACGTATTGAACCGCGCTCATAGTGACATTTCCTGATGATGCCGAACCGTTTGGAATAGCTGTAGAATTGATTCTTTTATAATAGAAAAACAACTGTCCTTCTCCTATAAATTCTTTTCGATATTCTTTTGTAACTTCAGTTGTCAAAACTGCCGTTGCTGCCAAATTTGTGAGGCCTCTGTTAAAACGAAGTGTATTCAAGTACGATATTCCAGTTGCGGGAACAGTTGAAGTTTCTGCTGCGATTAAATACATTTCTGAAAGTTTAAACATCGGAATCTGAAAACGAAATATTTTAGTCTTATCTGTAACATCTTCATATTTATAAAATGTTTTCTGAGTTTTTCCTCCCACAATTGGAATTTTCCAGCTTGGAAGACTTCTATAATCATTATCATTCGACTCAAAAACCGCGTTGATTCTAGTCAATAATGGAGAATATATTTTATCATCAGCCAAACTAGAATCAAACAAATCTTTTTGTTTGGTATATAAAGTATAATCGCTTAATGCAAAGAAGTTTTCTGAAGAAAAAATACGATCAGGATTTGCGGTATTTGTTGCGTCTAAAAAGGTTGTCCAAGGAAAAAATGTATTTGACTTTGTAAAATTTATCACTTCATTTGCTACAGCAGAAGCACCTGTTTTATCGCCAGAATACAATAGAACACGAGCTTTTAAGCATTTTACTGCCAGATAATTCATTCTGTTTCCTCTGTTTACTGAATAATACGGGTTTCCTCCAAAAGCTCCAGATCCTACGTATTTTCCAGTGGTCAAAATAGGATCGTTTGCCAAAAGAGTTAAAGCCTGATCTAAATCTGCAAGCACTTTTGTGATTACATCTTTAGCTGGCAAAATTGGATTATTGGTTGTTACGTACTTATCATAATAAGGAATTCCTGGATCAGCAGGAGCTACTTTGTAAATAGGTCCATAAAGACGCAGCATATCAAAATGAAGCATAGCACGAATCGCAATCGCTTCACCTTTTAGCATGTCGGCTTTTTCTGCAGAAATTACACCAGTATGCTCTTCTATGCTTTCTAAAAATTTATTAGCAGATAAAATAGTTGTAAATGCTGTTTCCCAAATACTTGTAAAAATTTCTTTAGGCTTTTTTTCGGCATAGTTATAAGTTGCTATTAGCGATTTATCAGGGTACGAAGTCATATTATACTGCTGCCCCAAAATCTCAACAGCATCCATACTTAGCTGTTTACCATAAAGATTATTCGATGACAATTGCAGATAAAGTCCGTTGTGCACATTCTGTACTCCTGTCTCTGAGTTATATAACTGCGATTCTAGAATTTTATCCTGCGGCACCACATCTAGAAAATCACTACAGCCAACAGCTGTAATAGATACTAGAAAAAGGAATGAAATTTTATATATATACTTTTTCATACTAATTAAAATGATAGGTTTAAATTCAGTGAATAGATTCTTGAAAAAGGATATTCAATACCGCGTTCTGCCTTCATAGAAGACACTAAGAAAAATTCGTTTGCGATAGCATTCAATCCTAATCCTGTTAATCCTGCTCTTTTTAACCAAGCTCTATCAGTTACTCGATATCCTAGACGAATAGATTCTCCTGAGATATAATCATCTTTTTGAATAAAGCGAGAAGATATTGGTGTAGCATTTGTTAAGCCAATAGCTTTAAACTGCGCTATTTGTCCTGGTGTTGTCCAGCGATCTGTAAAAGCTCTTGCATCTTGATTATCAAAAATATTATCCTTCGAAATATTTTCTACTTTGTTGTATAGGGCATTGTTAAATCTTTCTGCACCAAAGCTGTATCGCACAAATAATCCGAAACTAAAACCTTTGTAAGTCACGTTTGTAGAAACAACTCCTGTGGCAATTTCTCTCGAATTTCCCATTACAACTTCATCTTTTTTATCTAATGTAAAAGTCGTTTGTCCATTTTTCTTCAAGAAAATTTCTCTTCCTGTTGCTGGATCAATCCCAAGCGAAGGAACGGCCCAAAGGTCGTTGCTGCTTGCGCCATCGTAATAACGAGTAAGGCTTGTTGTTTTTTGAGCAGCGTCATTTAGAGAGGAAAGAGCATTACTAAAACCACCTAATTTATTATCTCCCGAAGCTCCCATTATACCAATGCCCCAGATAAAATTCTTTTGAAGATCATAGATAAAATTGTAGTTCAGTTTCCATTCTAATCCTTGTGTAGTTAAATAACCAACATTTAGCGGATATGAATTTACTCCTGTCGATGCAGCCATGTTTAGCGCTACAATTTGTGGCGAGGTTTTACGTCTGTAAGCGCCCAGTGTTGCTGTCAGTCGGTTTCTAAACATTCCTAAGTCTAATCCAACCGATAAATCTTTGGTTTTTTGCGGTTCCAAATTAGGATTTGCCAATTGAGAAACAGCTAATCCAGGACCAAAAACGTTAGTATTAATATTATAGGAGTAAACATCAAAAGAAGCAAAACCTACTAAATTCTGATTTCCTGTCTGTCCGATATTTGCACGAAGTTTAAAGATATTGACAATGTTTTCGTTCATTTTGAATTCATTGTTGATATTCCATCCAAAACCTACGCCCCAATATGGAGAATATTTTTTATTAGTTCCAAAGTTGGTTGCTCCCGAAATGGTTTGTGTAAAATCAAATAAATATTTTCTATCGTAAGCATAGTTGACCTGATTGGTTAAATCAATGCTTCTAATTAACTCGGTAAATACTTTAGGCTTTCCGTTTGGCTCGTAACCAAAAGCAAATGCAGGATTACCGCCAACGCCTAATGGAAACCCTCTTAGAGTCGTACCATAGGCATTATTTCTGGTTTCTAACGCTGAAGCTCTAATAGTGTAATTGAATGAATGCACATTATTAAAAACATTAGAATATGTAGCACCAAGATTGGCGTTCCATTTATCTGTAATTGCTTCATTTTTGAAATAAGATCCTTTTTCTGTTGCAATATCCTTAATATATCTAGTGTCGTCTGGCGATACAAAAACAGTTGAAATCGTACTATTTCTAGTTACCGATAAAGCTCCTGTTGCTTTGATATGCGAACTTACATCATAATTGATAGCAAAATTATTGGTAAAATTGAAGACGTTTGATTTATCATAACTTCCCAAGAAAACATTGTAAAGCGGATTAGGAGCTTGATTTACCACAATATCTTTTGCTTCTAGTGGTAATGAAGAACCATCCAAATAACGTGTTATAATTCCATTTTCATTATATTTTGGATAGTACGGACTTGCTTTTGCCCAAGTTTCAAAAGAACCATAAGGTGATTCTTGATTATCTCCTCCAGAAACAAAAAAGTTATTATTAATGCTGAATTTATCTTTTCGGTAAGTTAAAGAAGCATTGTACCCCCAAGTATTGTGCTCAGTCCCTTTCATAGTTCCTGTCACTTTTTTATAATTTCCTGCGATATTGAATCTAAATTCATCACTTCCACCACCGAAATTCAAACTATGTCCAGAAGTAATCCCCATTTGGATCGGCTCGCTCAACCAATAGGTATTAACTCCACTACGCACTGCTGCCAAACGATTTTGATATACTTTTTGTACTTTAAAATCATATTCAGAAGCATTATTAGAAGTGGTATATACTCCTGACAGTCTTTCAAATTCCAGTTTCTGCTCAGCATTCATTAAATTATAAACACTTAAATCGGCTAATTCGTAAGCTGAATTATACACATAAGAAAACTGTAATTTTCCTGGAATAGGTTTATTGGTTTCGATAACTACAACCCCATTTGCCGAACGTGAACCATACAATGCAGTCGAAGCCGCATCTTTTAATAAAGTGATGCTGGCAATTCTGTTAATATCTAAATCTACCACCTGCTGTAAAGTTGTCGGAAACCCGTCCAAAATAAACAAAGGCTGATTTGGATCATCTTTAAACTGACTATCAACTTGATTGGCTGTTAAACTTGTCTGCCCTCTCACCTCTATAGTTGGCAGAATATTTGGGTTTGAACCTGCAATATTGTTATTGACAACAATAAAAGAAGGATCTAATGATTTTAAAGCTTGCACCGCATTTTGCGTAGAAATTTGTCTTAATTCTTCTCCTTTAAAAATAGTTACTGCACCCGTTATCAATTCTTTTTTACGAACTGTAACTCCAGTATTTACCACCACTCCTTCAAGTTCTCTGCGTTCTTCCTGAAGTTTTACATTAATTATTTTTCTGTTATTAACTTCTATAATTTGCGGGCGATGTCCAATATATGTGAAAAGAATTTGTCCATCATCTGGAGCAGTAACAGTATACTTTCCGTCAAAATCGGTTTGAGTTGCTACGCCTGTGCCTTTTACTCTTATGTTTACGCCAGGAATTGGTTCTCCCTTGTCATTTGTAACAGTTCCTTTGATTTCAATAAATTTTGATTCTAGCGCTACAACTTTTTCAACAGCTTTCCTCTCTTTTACAACAATCGTATTTCCAGCAGAAAAACTAAAATCAAAATCCTTATTGGAAAAACTGGCTTCCAATAAATCATTCACTTTAATTTTTCCCTTTTTTAAATGTACTTTAGGTAATTTTTTAAATAAATCTTCCTGATAAATAAAAGTATAGTTGGTCTGTTTTTTAATAATGTCAAAAACTTCGTCAACAGATACTGTTTTATCAGCTGTAATTACAACTTTCGTGTTTTGTGAAAATAGATTTACGGGAGAAAAACCAAAAATTGTAGTACAAAACAAGAAGATAAAAGTTCTCATAATGTTAATAATTAGCCGCTTTCTAAAATAGAAATAGGCACTGGTTAATTTAAATTTCATAAATTTACATGTTAATTGGTTGGTTGGTTAATAAAACTGACTTACTGGTTGATACACAGAAAGGGATAAAGCGCAGTACGGTGAGAGGTCTAAACTTTAATCCCTTTTCTTTTTTATTTGATTATAATCTTATTGTCTTTTTTCTCATAGGCATTAATAAAATTAATATTCTTGATCGTGGTTAATATGTCTTCTAGTTTCTGATTCTTATTTAAAACCCCGTTAAACTTAACATTGCCAAGCGCTGGATCTGCAAACACAATATCAACATCATACCACCTTGACAAAACTCTCGCAATATCTTTTAGAGGCATTCCTTTGAATACAAACAATCCTTTTCTCCAAGAAATTTCATTGTAAACATCTACTTCAGAAACACTTATATTTCCGTTGTACTCTGTTATTTTAGACTGCTGGTTCGGAGTCAGAATTTGTTTTTTAGCAGCATTGCTAACCGCTACCACGCCTTGTACCAAAGTGGTATAAATTGCAGGTTCGTCTCTGTAAGCCTTAATATTAAATTCAGTCCCTATAACTTCAACATTCTGCTCTTGGGTCTTCACTTTAAATCTTGAACCTTTGTGTTTGGTGCTTGGCGATACTTCAAAATACGCTTCTCCATAAACCAATTCTACTTGTCTGGTTTGTCCATCAACAAAAGCAACTGGGTATTTTAATTGTGATTCTGAGTTTATCCATACTTTGGTGCTGTCGGCAAGCTGCACAAAAAACTGCCCGCCTCTCGGAATCGTTAAAAGGTTATTGGCAATTGCTGCAGATTTTCCGTTTGAATTGTAAACCAATTTTTCTCCGTTACTAGAAGCATTTCCTTTTGTGTATGATTTTCCTTTTTCTAATGCAATAACAGAACCATCTTCAAGAGTCAGAGTTGCTTTATCACTTCCGATTAAAATTTCTTTATGCGCCACTTGCGGCGTTTCAATCTTAAGCGGATTTGTTTTGTTTATTATCAATGAAATTGAAATCAGCAATAATAAGGACGCCGCCATTGCAGTCAGTTTAAAAGCTGTTTTGGTGTAAAATGGCTGAATTGGTAGTATTGGAGTTTCTTCAGATTGAATGGCGTTTTGAAGACGGGTTCTCATTTTAAACTCGAGTTCTTCCTTAGACCCTAATTTTTCGTCCCAATCCTTATCGGTTTGGAAACTTTCGTAATAATTCAATAATTTATTATTCTCCTCGAGATTGGTATCACCGGAAAGATATCTATTTAGTAACAGTAAGAAATCCTCTTTTTTCATTTTTTATTGTATAATTTCGGGAGTATATGAGATAAGTAACCAAAAAGGAATATACCCCTTAGTCCAAATTGTATTTTTTTTGATTTTTTTTGAAAAAGAATTAAAAAAGAAGAAAAACCACACACCATCAACCCAAACACTTCATTTTATTTTTTGCTAAAAGATATTTTTTGTTAGCCATAAAATCATCGCCACACTCATGCTTTCGCCCATCGAAGAGCGAATGGTATGTAGCGCTTTTGTAATATGGTTCTCGACTGTTTTTGTAGAAATATTAAGCCGTTCAGCAATTTCTTTATGACTTAGTTGTTCTTCACGACTCAGTTTATAAACGGCTTGGCATTTTTCTGGAAGCGATTCGATTATTAAATTCAGCTGTTGCACAAGTTCGTCGTGCATTAACTGTGTTTCTGGAGTTGTAGATAAGAAACGTTTTTCTAAATCATCAAAAAGTTCAACATGAACTTTGTCTTTGTTTTTTCTCAGATGATTAAAAACCTGATATCTCGCACAGGCATACATATACCCTTTTAGCGAAATATGAATTTCAATTTTTTCGCGATTGTGCCAGATATTCATGAAAATATCCTGAATGATATCTTCGCACAATTCTTTATCTTTAATCACATTGTATGCAGACATAAAAAGTGCCTGCCAAAATTTATTATACAATTCTGTCAATGCCAATTCATCGCCGTCGCGAAGACGATCGATTAAAATCTGATCCTGATTTAAGGTGGAATTTGGCAATGATGGTTGTTTATGAAGATTGAATAATTCGCAACAAACTTAATAAATTCCCTTAATAATCCTAATTTGTTCTTAGCATCAGAGACTTGCGTCTACATTAAATATTAATTTTAACAGCAGATTAACTTTAAAGAAATTCTAATTTTGTTTATGAAATCATCCAATTTTTTAAACATAAATAAGATTCAGAATTAAAATAAAATGAATTTTTTAAAATCTGAAAGACAAACTCTTGTTACGTTAAAATTGTATTTTTATTAAATTTCCGCAAAATGACGTAGCCAATTTCTTTAAATCCAAAATTGAGTTTTTTCAGACTTTCTTTTTTAACTCAAAATTTCTTAAATAAAAAAAATGCTCTCCTTCTTTTCTTATCTTAAGTCAAGGTCTTAACTTTTTAATAGCCATTACATTTGAGAATTATTAACCTAAAACTCAAAATGCATTTTATGAAATCATCAATCTACCTTAAAATTTTACTTTTTATTGTCGGACTTATTGGTTTTTCAATTGGGATTGCGCTTTTATTTTTTCCGATTACTTTTGAAGCTTCGGCAGGTATTTATCTTAACAAAAATGATTTTAGTCTGTTAAGCGAAATCCGTTCGTCGGGCGGAACGCTGATTTTGTTTGGAATTGTAATTGTTGCGGGAGCATTCAAATCTTCATTTACAAAAATTTCTCTCGAAACGGCAATTTTACTGTATTTCGCTTACGGATTTTCTCGCTTATATGCCATAATTGTTGATGGAATTCCGAGTGCAACAATTCTAAATGCGGCGATTTCAGAAATTGCGATCGGAATTATTTGCACTGGATTTTATTTTAAATATAAAAGCGAACTCGGATAAAACAGATTCGCGATAGCTACGTCTAATTTACGTTTTAGCTTTACACAAAACTCATTTCTGAACTATCCTTTTTCTAATTCTGCTCAATGATTCGGGCGTAACACTTAAGTAACTGGCAATATGAACGAGCGGTATTCGATTTAAAAAATTAGGATTCGATTTCATGAATTTCAGATAACGTTCTTCGGGATTGTAATTGTTTAATAAAGCAATATACCGTTCTGCTTTTCGATAATCTAAAACCATGATTAATGAAGTTATATGCTCCAATATTGGGCTTTTTAACTGCATTTCTAATTCTTTTTCTCGAGTGCCACTTACCAAAATAGTATCTTCAAGACATTGGATGTTAAATTCAGAAGGTTTTCCGTCTAAATAGCTGGAATAAATCACTAAAGGCATTTCTTCTATAAAAAAGCCTGAAGTTTTTTCGACACCGTCAATCACTTTGAATTGTCTTAAACAGCCTTTTAAAACCAAATAACATTTATCGCTAATCTGTCCTTCTGCAACTACAAAATCGCCTTTTTTAAAAAACTCGATTGTTGTATTTTCAATAATCAAATCAATATCTGAAGGCTTAAACCTATTGAATTGTTCTAAAAACTTTCGAAGATCGTTCATTGTTATGGTTTTAAATTTCATTTTTAAAAATAACAAAAGCTTTTTAAAGCACTGAATTTCAGGCTTGTTTTTTTCATCACTATACTATTAAAAAAACATTGCAGAATAAAACTTAATTTTGCAGCAAATAATAAGCAGATGAACCTAAATGATCTTACTGTAATTGATACTGAAAAAATTGCTTTAGACGATTTGTTTTTTAGTGATGAAAATAAAGCCGCTTTGCTTCAGATTATCAAAGAGCATCAATATATCGAAGAATTAAAAAAGTACAATCTTAAAGTTGACAATAAGATTTTATTGCACGGAAGTTCTGGCTGCGGTAAAACCACAACAGCAAAAGCTATTGCTAATGCATTAGGCAAAAACATTATTATTGTCAACCTCAGCACTGTTGTTGATTCGAGAATTGGTGAAACTTCTAAAAATCTGAAAGCGATTTTTGATAAAGCGATTAGAGAAAGAGCGGTTTTATTTTTAGACGAATTTGACCAAATCGGAAAAAGTAGAGACAGCGACGATAAAGACGTAGGTGAAATGAGACGTTTGGTAAACACTATTATTCAGCTTTTTGATTATTTTCCTTCTGACAGTTTATTGATTTGTGCCACCAATCATTATGAGATAATTGACAGTGCTTTATTGCGAAGATTTCAGCTTCGTCTGAAATATGAAATGCCTTCAGAAAAACAGCTGAATATTTATTATGATAAAATCTTAGGCAGTTTTCCAGAACATTTTCAGAATATAGAAAGACGTTATTCGATTTCTTATGCTGAGGCATTAGATTATATTAATACGACCATGAAAAAGCAAATTATTGCTGCTTTGGATTCAAATAAAAACACATAAAATTCAACACAATTTCAGTTTCATTATTTGTTCCGTAGGAACATTTCATCGGTAGAATTAGATTGACATCATTGTTTTACGTTCCGTACGAACGTTTGATTGTCATGCATTTTTTTATCAACGAGACATTCCTGGCTGAACGTGGTTTCACTGGTTACCTTGTTTACCGATCAAACGTTCCTATGGAACGTGTAACCACAATCCACATTTTAATTCTACCGACGAAACGTTCCTAGCGGAACGTGGGTTGTACTGGTTATCTTTTTTTAAAATCAAAAAACCCGCTGCAAATGCTCGCAACGGGTAATTCTCTTGGGTGGAGTTTTATATATAGAATGAAAGTGTACTTGTTTATAAGCCTCTTGTCAACCAACCTTTTTTGTTGGCGGTTGCAATAGCATAAGGCGCGATCCAGAATAAACTGAAAGTGTAAAAAACACTGTATGAATAAGCCCAGAATGATTCTGAAAGTGTGTATCTTTTTGCGTAAAACACCATTGAAAAACTTGAAAAGATCAAGATTGCCATTAATGTTGAACTTAAAAATAATACTGGGTGAATTGCAATAAAATAAAACATAAACAATATAATTGGATACGTCATTGCAATTTTGAAAAACTGGTTTAAGAATAACATTCTTGCTCCAAATTTTGATTCTTTTCTAAAATCTGTAAAAACATATTTTGCCATCATAAGGTTTTCACGAACGTTACTTCTCGCCCATCTTATGAACATTTTGTACAGACCTTTGTACTCTTCGGGAACATTTGTCAATACCACTGCATTTCTTTGAAATTTAACTTCAAAACCTTGTTTCAAAATCATATTAGTCAAAGCACGATCTTCTCCAATATCTGATGGTTCTCCCATAAAAGTCTGGTTGATCCATTCTGGAAGACAGTTGAATACAGCATCTCTTCTGTACGCTGCTAAAGCGCCTGGAGTACATAATACAGAACCTAATTCGCTTTCTGCAGAACGCTGAAATTCAAAACTCATTACGAAACTTACATTTAGCATTTTTGGCAAAATGGCTTTTTTGTTGTTCAAAACCTGAACATTTCCTGCAACTGCTCCGCATTTTTTGTTTACCACAAATGGGCTAACCAAATTTCTTAAAGTATCTTTTTTCACAATAGAATCGCTGTCTACGGTTACAAAGATTTCTCCCGTTCCTAATTTAAATCCTCTGTATAATGCCTGACGTTTCCCTTGATTTTTTGGCTGTTGAAAAATCGTTACGCGATCTCCCAATTTTGCTTTTGCTTCCTGCATCCAGTACCAAGTATCATCCTTACTTCCATCATCAATTGCCAAAAGCTGTAATTTTTCTGCTGGATAATCGCTATCTGCAAGACTCAATAAAGTGTCCCAAACTAATTTTCCTTCATTATATGCCGGAACGATAATCGTACACGTTGGCAATAAATCATCTGATACTGATGGAATCGCTTTATATCTTAAATACAAGTAAGAGCTGTACAAGAAAACTCCTGCCTGATAGAAAAACAGAATGGTAGTGATTACTAAAAATGGCAGTCCCCAAGTTGAGGCAATTCTTTCAAAATGAAATTTCTCAAAATCATCTTGCAATAGAAATACTACTCCAACGCCTGCTAGTAGTAATAAAAAAGTTCCGATAAGAACCGCTAATCCAAACGGACTTGTTGGTCTTTCTACATGTATTTTTTGTGATTTTTGTTTAGTTCCGAAAAAAGAACCGTTTATTGTTTTTTCGCTAATCGCTGAACTGCTGTTCGCGTAAAATTGTTCTGAGATAATTGTTTCGCTTTCCATGCTTATACTCCTTTTTTAATTTGCTTAATGTGGCTTTTAGTAAAATCTTTTCTTTTCTAATTATTTGCGACTCTTGTTCGAGAAACAATAAAAAAACAAACACATCAAAGATTTTGACATTAACACATTTTGCAAGCGACGTGCCAACACGATTTTAAACTGGTATAGAGTGATTTAGAAAAATAGGCACAAAAAAGAGTGTGTAATTATTTTACACTTTTTGGATACGGTATACACTAAAATTGTAGAAATTGGAATTGAAAAAGCGAGATTCCGAGCGGGTTTAGAACGTTTTACTTCTTCTAATTTTTAAAAAAGCGTAGATCTCAAAAAACAAATTTTCTGACGAAAAAATGATACGAATTGATAAAACGCAATTACTAAAATAAAATTGTCCGAGAGAAAGAAAATGGATTTAAAATCAACTTTTTTTCGGCTTTGGAAAAACATTCTTCATAAAAAATCAGGAAATCTTACTTAAAAAAGTTAAATTTATCGAAACAAACTTAACTCTAAAATTTAAGGAGATTACAAAATGAGTAAAGAGAATTACCATCTTTTACTGGCTGATGACGACGAAGACGACTGCCTTTTTTTTAAAGAAGCTCTCGACGAAATAGATGTCAGCACCGATCTTTTAACGGTTCATGATGGCGTACAATTAATGGATTATTTAAAAAGCAATATTTTAAATCTTCCAGAAGTTCTTTTTTTGGATTTAAATATGCCCCGAAAAAATGGCTTGGAATGTTTGGATGAAATAAAAAATGACGAAAAACTAAAAAATCTGCCCGTCATTATTTTCTCTACTTCATTGGATAGTGAAATAGTGAATAGTCTTTATCAACAAGGTGCTTCTTTTTATATCAGGAAACCTGGAGAATTTTCTAAACTAAAATCTGTTATACATAAAGCCCTTACTATTGCATCACAAAACAATTTCTCACAGCCTGAAAGAGCTAATTTCATACTGCAACCCTAACTTTCTTTGGAAATGAGCCATAAAAAAAAGGAACATTATTTTCTTTCCGAAGGTGGAGAAATGGGAGAATTAATTCGTTCCAAAGATTGGAGCCAAACTCCTTTGGGTGATCCCGAAAAATGGCCGCAAAGTTTAAAAACAATGACCGCAATGATGCTTGGCAATCCGTTTGGAATGTACATTGCGTGGGGAAAAAATTATACTCAACTCTATAATGACGCTTTCCGCCCTATTCTTGGCGTTTCTAAACATCCAGAAGCTTTGGGCGGAAGTTCTAAAGATACATTTGCTGAAATCTGGGACACCATTGGGCCAATGTTTGCCGATGTAATGAAAGGACATGCCGTAAGTTTTCCTGATTTTAAAGTGCCTCTTCATCGAAATGGTTATACCGAAGATTGCTTTTTTGATTTTTCGTATAGTCCCATAAAAATAGAAGACGGTTCTATTGGCGGAATTTTGGTCACGGTTATCGAAACCACCGAAAAGAAAATTGTTGCAGATGCTTTACAAGAAAGCAATGCACGATTTGTCAATAATATCATGCAAGCTCCCGTGGCCATGTGCATTTTTAGAGGCGAAAATCATGTTGTAGAAATTGCCAACGAACAAATGTTGCAACTTTGGGAAGCAAAAGCCGAAAATGTAATTAATAAACCAATTTTTGAAGTTCTGCCAGGATTAAAAAAACAAGGCTTTGATGAAATTCTTCACAACGTTTTTACAGACGGAAAAAAAATTACTACAGACGAACTTTTTGTTCAATTAAATCGAAATGGGCAAACCGAAAATACTTATATCAATTTTGTCTACGAAGCTTTACGTGAACCTGACGGAACTATTTCTGGCGTTGCAGCAATTGCTACAGAAGTTACAGCTCAAGTTTTGGCTCGCACAAAAATAGAAGAAAGCGAACAAAAAATAAGACAGCTGGTAGAAAACGCTCCTTTTCCGATTGCCGTTTATGTAGGAAAAGAAATGCGTATTGAACTCGCAAATGAATCGATCATAAAAATCTGGGGAAAAGGTCATGATGTTATTGGAAAAACTTATAAAGAAATTCTTCCTGAACTACAAAATCAGTCGGTATTTGAGCAAGTTGAATCGGTCTTTAATACAGGTCAATCCTTTCACTCCAGAAATTCACGCATTGATATTGTTATCGATAATGTTTTACAATCGTTTTATTTCAATTATAGCTTTACACCTCTGTATGATCTGACTGGAAAAATTTATGGTGTAATGAATACTGCTGTAGAAATTACAGATTTATATTTAGCCAAACAGAAAATTGAAGAAAGCGACAAAAGATTCCGAAATACCGTAAGGCAGGCACCTGTTGGCATTACGATTCTTCGCGGGCCAGAATATGTGGTAGAAATGGCAAACGAAGCTTATCTAAAATTGGTAGATCGAGAGGAAGATACTTTTGTTGGAAGACCATTGTACGATTCTCTTCCAGAGGTTAAAGAAACCGTGAGCACATTATTAGACAGTGTTTTAAATACAGGAATTTCGTATCACGGAATTGAAGTTCCTGTGCCTTTAAACCGATATGGAAAAATAGAAACTTCTTATTTTGATTTTCTTTACCATCCATTAAAAGAAGAAAATGGCAACATTTCTGGAATTTTAGTAACGGCTACTGAAGTCACTGAAAAAGTAGAAGCTAGAAAAAAAATTGAATTAAATGAGGAACGCCTCAAAATTGTAGTGGAAGCCAGCGAATTGGGGACATGGGAATTGAATGTTAAAACCAGAATTCCTTCTTATTCGCAAAGATACCTTGAAATTCTTGGAGGTTACACGGAAGAAGTGGCATTAACTCACGAAGAATTATTAGCCCATCTTCATCCTGATGATTTACACATTAGAAATAAAGGCTTTAAGGAAGCTTTAAGTACAGGTTTTTTAAATTATGAAGTCCGTGTAATTTGGAAAGATCAATCTATACATTGGATTGAAGGAAAAGGAAAAGTTTTTTATGATGAAAACCATGAGCCTGAAAAGCTTATTGGAACGATTCGAGATATTACCAAAGAGAAAAAATACCAACAGAAAATTGAAGAAAGCGAAAAGAAACTTCGCAATCTTATTATGCAGTCGCCCGTTCCGAAAGCCATTTTACGAGGAAATGATTTTGTGATCGAAATGGCCAATTTTGTGCTTTTGAATAATATTTGGAAAAAAGAAGAAAGCGAAGTTCAAGGAAAAAAAATATTAGAAATATTTCCAGAACTCAACAAACAGAAATACGCATATTTACTAAAACAAGTTTACGAATCTGGAAATGTATATTCAGAATCTGAATCTTTGCTTTTTATTGACAATGAAAAACATGGCAATCAATTTTATGTAGATTTTGAATTTGCGCCGCTCCGCGAAAGCGATAATTCGATTTCTGGAATTAGAATGACGCTTATTGATGTTACAGAGAAAGTAGAAGCCAGAAAGAAAATTGAAGAAAGCGAGAAGAGATTTAGATTGCTTACCGAAAGTATTCCGCAATTAATTTGGGAAACCGATGCCAATGGAAATGCTCTTTTCACTTCTGGGAGATGGCTTGAATATACTGGTATTGAACCTGGAATAGAAGGTTCGTGGCAGAAAATGATTCACCCAGATGATTTCGACGAAAATGTCAAAATCTGGCAGCATGCGCTCGCAACGGGAGAAATGTACCGCTGTGATGTAAGAATGCGTAGAAAAGACGGTTCTTATAGATGGCATACTGTTATTGGAGAACCCGTATTTGGACCCGATAATAAAATTGTAAAATGGGTCGGCGCTTTTACCGATATTCATACCGAAAAAGCTTTTACGCATGAACTTGAACAACAGGTTACAGCCAGAACTAGAGAACTAATCCAAATTAACGAATCGCTTCGCAAAAGTGAAGAACGTTATCATTTAATGGTTGAAGAAGTTCAAGAATATTCAATCCTCTACCTGAATCCTGATGGTATTGTAGAAAACTGGAATGTGGGAGCTGAAAAGATTAAAGGCTACAAAGCAGAAGAAATTATCGGAAAATATTTTGCTGTTTTTTATACCAAAGAAGATCAGAAAAATAAACTGCCAGAGAAACTTTTAAAATTAGCTCGCGAAAAAGGAAAAGTTATTCATGAAGGCTGGCGCACACGTAAAGATGGAAGCTTATTCTGGGCAAGTGTGGTTATTACGGCTGTGCATAATAAAAAAGGCGATGTTATTGGTTTTTCAAAAGTTACACATGACTTAACTGAAAGAAAAAAAGCCGACGATAAATTAAAAATGAATGCACTCGAGCTCGAGCAAAAAAATAATGAATTGGAAGAAATGAACAAAGAACTCCAGTCATTTGCCTATATCTCAAGTCATGATTTACAGGAACCGCTCAGAAAAATACAGACTTTTGCTTCTCAAATTATTGAAAAAGAAGCTGAACATTTATCAGAAAATGGAAAAGATAAATTTAAAAGAATGCAGAATGCCGCGCAGCGAATGCAGACTTTAATTAATGATTTATTGGCTTACTCGAGAACAAATGTTCAAGAACGTATTTTTATAAAAACAGATCTTGCCCAAATTATAAATGAGGTAAAAGAAGATTTAACCGAAGAACTGGATCAGAAAAACGCCATAATTGAAATTGAACAAAGTGTTGAAGTTGATATTATTCCGTTTCAATTCAAACAATTATTGTATAACCTCATCAGTAATTCGTTAAAGTTTTCAAATCCTGATATTCCGATTGTAATTAAAATTAGAAGTAAAATTGCGCTGGGAAAAGATTTAGAAAATGAAAAATTGATTCCTGCTAAAAAATACTGTTACATAGAAGTTTCAGATAACGGAATTGGTTTTGAAGCTCAATATAACAAAAAAATATTCGAAGTTTTCCAACGTCTCCACGGACGTGACCGCTATAACGGAACTGGAATCGGATTGGCGATTGTGAAAAAAATTATCGAAAATCACAACGGAGTAATCACCGCATCAGGTATTCAGAATCAAGGAGCTTCTTTTGATATTTATATTCCTGTAAAATAATTTTTTCTGAAATTCCAATTTCCAAACTCCAAATTCCAATTTTATATTCATAAAAAAAACGGAAACTGCAAATAAGTGGTTTCCGTTTTTCCATTTCAAAGGAAATTGAAATTCTCAAAACAATTTTTATCTAGTATAAACAGTAATTACACCTGTTGTTTTGTCTTTAATTTTTAGCTCTTTGTTTGTAAGATTCATGATATCGCTAGTAGAGCTTACATTTCCAACAGTAATAGTCAAATCATTGTGAGACCTTACATAAGTACCTGTAGTTTCTGTTAAGGCGCAATCACTTCCGTTATAATCACCAATAACTGCTGCATTGCTTAATCTTAAATCTAAATAATCTCTGTTGCATCCAGCTTGATTCTGCGGAGCATCAATTAACACTTCCTGTCCATTAACAATTGTTCCTGTTTGGCTTAGATTATACTTCCCTTGAATTGGAACTATTGTTTCTCCTTCATTATCGTCGTTACTACAAGAAGTTACGAACATTCCCGCGCTTAAGGCTAATACGAATAAAAAGTTTCTATTTTTCATGATTTCTTTGTTTTTTATTAATTTAATTCAATAATGCTAAATTAAAAGTATATACTTACAAAAAATTTCATGATTATGCGAATATTTTACATAAATCGCATTTTAAAAAAATTAAAATTAATTACATTTTGGTCTATTTGATAAATAACGATTAATAATATACTGTGTTATTGGTTTCAAGAATCTTTGTGTATTTTCTGGATAAGGAGCATATTGATTATAGCATTCTATAGAGTTTCCAATCTTAATATAAAAAACTTTCGCTCTCCCATTATCATCAAAAAATTTAGTTGAATCACATACTTCTATCTTTTTTAAATCAAAATATCGAGCATCATAATAAGTGCCACAATAGCCCTCGTCAGATCTTTCTATTTTTTCATAATGATTGCCAGTCCATTGCATACAATCTTTTTGTGACATGCTTAAGTAAATGATTATACCTAATACAGTAAGAAAAGCAGTAACTGCAAAATATCTCTTTATTCTAATTTTTATTCCATCTTCTCCTCTAATCTTAATTGGAATTGATATTCCCGCTGAAATTGCTTCCAAGTTCTGATTTTCATCTTGCTCTACTTCTTCATTTTTATCTTTTTCTACTTCCTCATTTTCTACTTCCTCATTTTTTAAACTAGGAAATTTTTCGTTTTCTACCTCATCAATAAAAGTACTAAGTGAAGTTTCTTTCTTCGCGGGTGGTGTAGTATTTCTTAACTCTTCTATTAATTTCCTTTCCTCTTCGCCATGTTGTTTTCTATACTCATTAAAAGGTCTTGGCTGAAGATCAACTAATATTGCGGCCAATTGAATGGTATCCTCTGCGGGATTCTCTGTTTTGCCTATTAAAAATCTCTTAACCGATTCTAATTTATTCAGTTCATCTTCTCCAAACAAGTTTTTTTTATTCTTATCAAAAGGAAATTCAAAAAAAGATTCAAACATTATTAAGTCTTCTTTTTTAGAATTCGCACTAAATCTTTTAATGCACAAATTTCTAAGATTTGCTGCTGTTGGAGAATTTAAATTATTTGAATATTCTCCATTTTTTTCCTCTTCATATTTAGCTTTAATCGCTTTTTTATAATCTTCAAAAGTAATGTTTGACATAGGCATTTGAACTTTTTAAAACTTTTCCAAAGTACTTTCCTCGACTTTTTAAGACTTTCTGGAACTTATCCTGACTTTAAGAAAATATATTCGACTTTCCTGACTTTACGCTCCTTACAGCCCTAAACCCCACATAACTTTGCCTCAACAAAATTAGTTATCGCTTTGATCTGCAGGTCAAAAGCAAATGTACAAAACTAGTTCATGTACCGAGTGCGGAAAACCGTAAGACGGATTTTATTCCGGGAAGTATAGATGAAAATCTTACGGTTCTACGCACTTCACTTCCCAAACAAAATTTGGCATTGCTGTCATTAAAAACAATCTGGAAAAACTCCAGACAGCAATCCTCATGTCTAATTTTTAATCTATAAAAAAAATGAAAACTCTATATCTATTGGGAGCGTGCGCGCTATTGTCAACTACATTATTTTCTTGTACTGCTGATGAATTTGAAACGGCTAAAAACAAAACAGAGGTAAAAAATGATACAGCTCCGGCGAAAGATATGCAGGCAACTGGACCAGACGACGATCCAGTTGTGGTGCCACCACCGCCAAAAAAATAATGTAATATTTTAGAAAAAAAACTGTAATTTATAATAAATTACTATTTTCGGGGAAAGTAAGATTATGTTACGATCCCCGTTTTTTTATCTGTTAATTATTCTTTCTTTCTTTTCTTGCAAAGAAAAAACAATTGCACCTGCTAAGGTAGACCCCAGCCGTGAGGAAGCTTTTAAACTAAGAGATTTAGGCATTGCCAATCTGCAAAGCAAAAATTACAATAATGCTTTTTATAATTTTAATAAATCAAAATTAGATTTTGAAATATTAAAAGACAGTGCCAATATTGTTTACAACTTAATTCAGATGGCTTCTATCCAACAGATAAATGGGGATTATTATGGAAGCAAAGAAACACTTACAGAAGCTCTTCCTTATGTTAAAAAGAAAGATATTTATACCGTTTCTATAAATAACTTTTTCGGAATTGCAGACAAAGAACTCGCACTTTATGACGATGCTATTCATTATTACAATGAGGCCATAAAAGATGCTGAAAATAATGTTTCTAAATTTTCTCCTCTAAATAATATTGCCGTTATTAACATTGAGCAGAAAAAATATGGAAAAGCAATTCAGATTTTAGAATCGATTTTAAATGAGAAACAAATTTCAAAACAAAGTAAAGCACGTGTACTAGACAATCTTGGTTTTGCCTATTTTAAAATTGGAAATAATGATAAAGGGCTCGCCTTAATGCAGGAAGGACTTAGGATTAGAAATGAAGTTCAGGACTTATATGGCATTATCGGAAGCAATCTTCACCTTGCCCAATATTATTCAAAAGCCAATATTCAAGAATCTAATGCGTATGCCGCAAAAGCATATGAAATTGCAACAAAACTCCGTAGTATTGACGAACGCTTAAAAGCATTATCTTTTCTCATTTCAAACGATTCTGAAACTCAAAATGCTTATGCACGAAAATTCATTTTTTTAAACGATAGCATAATAAAAGTTCGAAACAATTTTAAAAACAAGTTTGCCAAAATCAAATACGATTCAAAAAAAGAAAAAGAGGAAAACCAAAAACTGCGATTAGAAAAGGCAGAGACTTCTCTTGCTTTACAAAAAGCACATTACCAAAAGATATTTTTCATAATTGGTATTACTGCGCTTTTTCTTTTATTGCTTTATTTGAGAAAGTTTTATCAGAATCGAAATCGAATCGAAAAAATAAAGACGGCATACAGTACCGAAACTCGAATTGCCAAAGATATCCATGACGGTTTGGCAAATGATGTTTTTCATGCTATAACTTACACACAAACTCAACCTTTAACAGACGAAAGCAATAAAGAAAACTTGCTCCAAAAACTCGATGACATTTACTCACGCGTTCGCGGAATTTCTCGAGAAAATAATGACATTGATACTGGTCCAAATTTCCCCAATAATTTAAAAGAAATGCTTTCTACTTATAATAGCAGTCAGACAAACGTTATTATAAATGGTGTTGAAAAAATAAATTGGGATTCGGTCGACGATTTAAAAAAGATTGCCATTCAGAGAGTTTTACATGAATTAATGGTCAATATGAAAAAACATAGTGAAGCTCCAGTCGTATCCATAAAATTTGATACTAACTCAAATTCCTTACTTATTGACTATAGTGATAATGGAAAAGGCTGCGAAAAATCAAAAATTATAAAAAATGGTCTGCAAAATATGGAAATCCGTATTCTGGCTGTAAAAGGAACTATTACTTTTGAAACTGAACCGAATAAAGGTTTTAAAGTAAAAATAACAATGCCTAAATAAGAGCCTATGTTTAAAAAAGTAATTATAGCCGAGGATTTTGAAGAATTCAATTTAGCCATAAAGCAAACTTTGAGCGATTTCAATATTAGCAATTTTCAGCACGCCAAATATTGTGATGATGCCTTTCTCAAAATAAGAAAAGCCATTCAGGATAATGAACCATATGATTTATTGATTAGCGATCTTTCGTTTAAAAAAGACCATCGCGAAGTAAAAATTGGCAGTGGAGATGAACTGATTCAGAAAGTTCGTGAACTGCAGCCTGAGATTAAAATCATCGCCTACTCTATTGAAGATAAAAATGCTCGCATAAAATCACTTTTTGAAGATTCTGAAATTAATGCCTTTGTTCTAAAAGGGCGAAATAGTATTGAAGATCTAAAAAAAGCGCTTACAACAATTTCTGCTTCAGATCAAAAATTTATTTCGCAAGAAGTTGCTTCTGCGCTTCAAAAAAAAGGCAATTACGAAATAGACGACGTAGACATTAAAATTTTAAAATATCTGTCTGACGGAACATCTCAGGACGAGATTATAGAAATCTTCAAAACCAGTGACATAAAACCAAATAGCAAAAGTGCAATGGAAAAAAGATTGGCAAAACTAAAAGATTTTTTTAAAGCCAATAATACCATTCACTTGGTTTCTATTACAAAAGATATGGGGATAATTTAGATTCCTGTTTTATTCAATTATTTAAGGCTCCTTTGGGAGTCTTTTTTTATTTCTTCAAATTAATTTCGGATTATGGATTTCCGTAAAATACTGGTTTTTATTGGTTTTACTTTTGAATCATTAATTTAAACTACAAACCGATGGAAATGAACATTCAACTAAAATCTTTAGCAGATAAAATAAATCAGCTGAAAAGTAAAATTGAAACTGAAGAATCTACAAAACACGCTTTTGTATTGCCTTTTATACATGCTTTAGGATACGATGCATTTAATCCGCTAGAAGTAGTCCCAGAATTTACAGCCGATCTTGGCTTAAAAAAAGGAGAAAAAGTAGATTATGCTATTTTTCAGAATGGCGAACCAATTATTATTGTAGAATGCAAAAGCTGGAAAGAAAAACTTACGGTTCATAATTCGCAATTATTTCGCTATTTCCATGTAACCAAAACTCGATTTGCACTTTTAACAAATGGAATCCAATATCAGTTTTTTACCGATTTGGATGATCAGAATAAAATGGACGAAAAACCATTTTTAGAATTTGATATCTGCAATTTAAAAGAAAACACAATAAGTGAAATTGCTAAATTTCATAAAGCCAATTTTGATGTTAATAATATTGTAAGCAATGCAAGTTCACTAAAATACATTAAGGAAATTAAAAAGCTTATCAATGCTGAATTAGAAAACCCTTCAAACGATTTTACAAAACTGTTTGCAAGCAAAATATATGCAGGAAGGCTGACGGAAAAAGTTGTTGACGAATTTAAAGATTTAGTTCAAAAATCGGTTAGCCAATTTATTAATGACAAAATTAATGATCGTTTAAATGCGGCTTTAAGCAAAGAAACTATTAAACAGCAAGATGAAGAAATTATCTCAGTTGAAGATGACAGCAAAGTCGTTACAACCGAAGAAGAACTTGATGCTTATCGCATAGTAGTTGCCATTTTACGCCGAAAACTGCCAGTTGCCAGAATTGTCTCTCGTGATACACAATCCTATTTTGGAATACTGTTGGACGATAATAATCGAAAACCTCTTTGCAGACTTCATTTAAATAGCGGTAAAAAATACATAAGCCTTTTCAACAATAATAAAACCGAAGCTAAAATTGCAATTTCATCAATTGATGATATTTATCAATACGAAAAAGAATTATTAGAAACGGTGGCTCTTTATGAGACAGAATTAAATCCCGTATAAGTACTCATTTAAAAAAACTGAATTCTAATTAGATTTATCGCATCACGAAAAATACTAACCTATAATCAAAAATACTATGAAACCAAAACATTACATTATTGCTGGACTTTGCTTATTTATGTTGGTCACTGCACTTACTAATCCTGGAACTGAAAAACATAAAGAAGAAGTAAAACTGAAAATGAATGCATTTTTAGAAAAAGAAATGGATAAAGAGAATGCAACTCAGAACGATGATATGTCAAAAGCTGGCGGAATGTTGGGAAATGCTCTAGCACAATCGATGGTAAACATGCTCGTAGATAATATAGTTTCTTCATCAAATTACATTCTTTTTTCGACAACAGATGTTACTGTCGACGGAAAAACCAAAACTATTGGCTTTGGTATTTTGGGAAATGTCTTTTTATCTAACAAAATTGATGAAGCAATAAAACAATAAAAAACAGAATTTTTCAGCTAACCAAATACCACATCGCCTATGCAAAAAAACTACCTCATCTTACTTTTATTATTTGCATTTTATTCGTGTAAGAAGGCGGCCTCTCCACCTCCATTGCCACAAGTAAATTCATTTTACAAATCGGTAATTACACCAGATGACCGAAAGACAATCACGCCAGAAGAAGCCAAAACTTATCATGTCAATAAAACCTATCAATACGAATACCGCACAGGAAATCCTGGAAATTATGAATACAATTATGATGTAAAAGGGATTAATAATGCAGGAGATTCTGTCTCTGGCAATATAAACGTTTCGGGAAAATATGGCGCAGGAATTTTAACCAGCGATACGGTTGCAGAAATCGAAATCAATACAGAATGGATTTCATACGGAAAATTAAAAGCAACCGATAAGCAAGGAAACGAATATCAATTAATTGTCAAATAAAAAAGACCTAAATGAAATACACTTTACTGTTACTTTTTGTTTTTGCAACTTCATTTAGACCTCCGCAAACCAATGTATACATTTGCGGATCAAATGGAGCAAAAAAATATCATTATAAAGAAACATGCCGTGGTTTATCTAGCTGCCGCAGTGAGACTGTAAAAACATCGCTTAAACAAGCTCAAGGTTTAGGCTTGACACTATGCGGATGGGAAGATTGATCATCTTCCCATTTTTACATTTAATCATTTGATAATAATCACTTTACAATAATTTCACATTAGTTTTTTTAATTTGATATAAAACTAATCGTCATGAAATTCTTTAATCTAAAATTCCTAGTATCATTCAAAGAATGGCTTTTTTTAAGAGCAATGCAATCTTCTTTCCTACATTAATAAACCATTATAAATAAAGGAAAGCACTATTGAATGAATAAAATTGAAAGCTCATTTTTGAACAAAAACCAATTTGGTAAAGATTTCTTGTGGGGTGTTTCTACCGCTGCTTTCCAAATTGAAGGTGCACACGATGCCGACGGAAAAGGTTCTTCTATCTGGGATGTTTTTACTTCTCAAAAAGGAAAAATTAAAAACGGACATCATGCTATAACCGCTTGTGATTTCTACAATTGTTATCAGGACGACATTAATTTAATTAAAGAACTCAATATTCCGAATTTTAGGTTTTCTATCAGCTGGCCTAGAATTATGCCGACTGGTGTTCATCCTATCAATCAAGCAGGCATAGATTATTATAATAAGATTATAGATTCGTTGCTAGCTTCGGGAATAGAACCTTGGATAACACTTTATCATTGGGATCTACCACACGAACTTGAAGTTAAAGGAGGCTGGACCAATCGCGAATCGGTTTCTTGGTTCAAAGAATATGTAGAAGTCTGCGTACAGTATTTTGGCGATCGTGTCAAAAACTGGATGGTTATTAATGAACCTTCTGTTTTTACTGGAGCAGGCTATTTTTTAGGCATTCATGCGCCTGGAAAAAAAGGCATTACCAATTATCTTAAAGCCATACATCATGTTACTCTGGCAACTTCTGCTGGAGCTAAAATAATTCGCGAAAGAGTTCCAGATGCACATATCGGAACCACATTCTCCTGCACGCACATTGAATCTGCAACTGAAAACGCAAAAGATGTTGAGGCCGCAAAACGTGTTGATACTTTATTAAACAGAACTTTTATAGAACCTATTTTAGGATTAGGTTATCCGCAGAAAGATCTTCCTGTTCTTAAAAAATTAAATAATTATATTCTGGAAGACGATTTAAATAATCTGGCTTTCGATTTTGATTTTATCGGATTGCAGTGTTACACTCGAGAAGTGGTAAAATCTTCTATTTTAATTCCATACATTGGTGCTGAACTGATAAGCGCTGAGAAAAGAAATGTAATTTCGACCGAAATGGGCTGGGAAGTTTATCCTCCTGCCATGTATCATATTCTTAAAAAATTCAATGAATATGACGGAATCAAAAAAATAATTATTACCGAAAACGGTGCTGCGTTTCCAGATACTGTTCAAAACGGAAAAGTTCATGATATAAAACGAACCCATTTTATTCAGGATAATCTAGAACAAATATTAAAGGCAAAACAAGAAGGCTTAAATGTTGAAGGTTATTTTGTTTGGAGCCTTACTGATAACTTTGAATGGGCCGAAGGTTATAATGCCCGATTTGGATTAATTCATGTCGACTTTGAAACGCAAAAAAGAACCATTAAAAACTCCGGATTGTGGTTCAAGGATTTTTTATCCTAACTGTTTTGGTTTTACCGCAAAGTTCTATAAGGTTTACGCAGAGAACGCTAAGAGTTTTTTATTGACTTAAATAGGAATATATAAAAGAGATCGCAAAGGTTGCCAATCTTTGTCGATATACGAGTGTGATCCTTCGTTCCTCAGGATGACAAACTGTAGGTAAAACAAAAAAAAATCGCAAAGCCTTATACACACAAAGCTTTGCGAACTTAATCTTTAGATTTAATCTCAAAATAACCTTAGCGAACTTTGCGTAAAATCTTAGCGCCCTTGCGGTTAAAAACCTAGACCTAAATAATATTAAAACTTATATTTATAATTCTGTTTTAAGATACCAACATTGATTTTTCCGTTACTTTTTAAGTGCGCCATTATTCTAATGTATTTCTCTTCGGGATATTTTACAGTAAAGCTAAAGGTTGTATCCTTTGTTTTTACTTCAAGCAAGTGCTTTCCTTCATCAGATATTGATAATCCGACTGTTTCATAAGTAGGCAAAGCTTCTGTTGCTTTTAAGGTAATTTCTTGAACTTTTTCTTTATCCAGAAATACTTCCAGTTTTAAATTGTCCAATTTCATATCTGTTGGCTGTTCAAACGAAACAACATATTTTTTACAGCTGACAGTACATAAAACAATTAAGAGTATTAGGAGCTTTTTCATAAAGGTATTTTAAACTGATTGTTATTAAAAATCAAAACCATTTTTAGTATTTTATAAATATAAATAATTTTATTTCAATCCGGCAGAAAAACCAAATTTTACAAATTTTCAGAATCCATTATTACTCTAAAAAGACAGAAAAAAAATCTTCAAAAAAAAGTAAAAAAAGAACAAAAAAATCAGTTATTTCACTGATTTTCATTAGGTTTATTGGGATTTTTTCCTTATATTTATAGTGTAAATAACAGTAAGTATATGCCAAAAAACACACTTTTTAAACGCCAAAATTACGCTTCAAAAAATCATTCTTTTTATTTTTTCAAGTATTTTATTTTTCAAAATGCGTCCAGATTTCATTTAGAAATTATGTCGCTTAATCTTTTTTCTGCACTAAGTATAAACATGCAGAAGACACTAGAGCAACTGCTCCAACCGCAACCGTAATTATTTTGCGAGGATATATTTTCTGAACCATTTTTTTAGAAAATAATTCTTTAAAATTCAAAATAAGATTTTCCTTTTCAGGAACTTCTTTATACTCTTCATTTTCATTTTCCAACAAAACATTTTCTTCTATGCCATTACTATCAATTTCCGCCGTTACGTCCTTAGCGACATTCTTAATTTGTTTTGCTTCTTCAATTCTACATTTTTCATTGAACTTTTTAAAAGGACGCGGCTGAAAATCGACCAACACTGCAGCAAGATTTATGGCGTCGATGTTTGTTGGGTCCGTTTCTCCCTTAAAGAAAGTTTCGATAGGCCTAAACTTATCTTTTTGGGTTTTAAATTTATTCTTTTGGGTATAGTCAAAATCTACGCACAGTAAATTTCTAAAAACCTTTAAATCATCTTGAGTTGAATTGTCTTCAAAGATAAGCCAACATAAATCGCGGAGTTTTCCGCGTGAAGGGTGGTTTAGGAAGTCAAAATATTCTCCCTCTTTTTCGATCTCATATTTAATTTTAATTGCCTTTTTATATTCTTCTAATGTATTGTTCATCTTGCTTTTTTAGAAAATTCTTTTGACTCCTTTTATTTCCATTTTTAACCAAAACTTTTTTATATGCCTTTATTTTCAACCTCTAAATTTTATCATTACAAGCAATTCAATTTCTATTCCAAATCTATACTATTTCTATATTTTTTTTAAACGATTTGCAACCAACTTTTGACTGACAAATTGCATCTATTATAATAGAGATTTGTTTAAAATTAAATAATTCAAACTAGACTTTTACGCTTTTTTCTGGGAATTTCTGGGAATCTCAGGAAAACGCAGGAATTCCGGGAATCCCTTGCCAGTTAAGGCCTGGAAGCTCCTTTACTTTGCATCAAGAAATTAGTTCAGGTTTTGTCTGCAGACTAAAACAATAATGAAAACCAGTTCTAATTAAGAGTGTAAAAAAACTGTAAGACCGAGTTTATTCGGGAAGTATAAATAACGTCTTACTGTTCTACACACTTCACTTCCCAAAACCAATGTTGGTATTGCCACAGAAAGCCTCTGGATCATTCCGGATAGCAATACCTATGTCTAATTTCTTAAAAATAAACAAAATGAAAAAACTAATACTATTTATCGCTTTTGCGTTATTGTTCACGATATTTTCTTGCACTCCTGATGAGTATGAGACACAAACAGTTAAGAAAACTGAAAAAACTACCCAGCCTTCATATGCTGGAGATGCTAATCCTGATGGTCCTGGTGATGGGAAAACTCCACCTCCAATAAAACCATAAGTTAAAATATACTTTTAGTATCTAATTAATTACTATTTTCGGGGAAAGTAAATTTTATATGTTACGGTCCCCGTTTTTTTATTTTTTTGTACTAGTTTTTCTCTTTTCCTGTAATAAAAAAAAGATTAATAATCTTGGAACAGAATCAATACGAAAAGAAGCTTTAAATCTAAGAGACAAAGCAGATGAGAATTTTGCAAAGCAAAATTTAAGTACTGCTTTTTACGAATTTAATAAATCAAAAACACTTTTTGAAACCTTAAAAGACAGCGCCAATATTTCGTATACACTTATACAAATGTCATCTATTCAACAAATCAATGGAGATTATTATGGTAGTAAAGAGACTGTAACCGATGCATTATCTTATGTGGAAAAAAGCAAACCCCATTTAGCCTGCATAAATAATATATTAGGTATTGCAGACAAAGAACTTTCTCTATATGATGATGCAATAATTTATTACAAAAAATCTGTAAGCAATTATAAAAGCCCTATTGAAAAACAAATTCCTTTAAATAACATTGCCGCTGTATACATTCAACAAAAAAAATATGATGATGCCATTCTCCTTTTAGATTCTCTTCTAAATAATAGCATGTTAAAAGAAAAAAATGAAGCTTATAATGAATCCTTAATAAAAGATAACTTAGGATATGCTTACTTTAAAAAAGGATTAGAAAAAAAAGGATTACAGTTAATGACTGAAGGTCTAAAAATTAGAATTAATACTAAAGATACCTATGGAAGCATTGAAAGCTATCTACATCTTGCCGATTATTATGCTAACAAAGATCTTCAAAAATCAGACAAAAACGCTCTTACAGCGTATAACATTTCTACAAAACTAAATAGTATAGACGAAAGATTAGAAGCCCTGCAAATATTAATCTCAAATGACAATAGCCCTAATACCGCAAAATACACACAAAAGTATTTTACACTAAATGATAGTATCATTAAAGTTCGAAATAATTTTAAAAATAAGTCCGCAAAAATTAAGTACGATGCCCAAAAAGAAAAAGACGAAAACGAAAAACTTCGTTTAGAAAAGGCGGAGAATCAATTATCACTTCAAAGAGCCAAATACCTTAAAATTGTATCGGTTATTGTTTTTGCTTTTTTAGTTGTTCTAATATTTATCTTGATACGCTATTATAAAAATAAAAACAAAGCCATTGAGTTTAAAACTTCGTACAACACCGAAACACGAATTGCTAAAAAAATTCATGATGAACTGGCAAACGATGTTTTTCAAGTAATTGCTTTTGCTGAATCTCAGCCATTATCTGTAGAAAACACCAAAGAAAATCTGTTGCAAAAACTGGATGATATATATAGTCGCGTACGGGGAATTTCAAGAGAAAACAATAGTATCGATACTGGCGCAAATTTTACCCACAGCATAAAAGAAATGCTCTCTGCCTATAATACACGAGAGAGAAATATCATGATTACCAATTTAGAAAACATAAATTGGGAAAATATTGATGATATTAAAAAAATCACCATCAGCCGAATTTTACAGGAACTAATGGTAAACATGAAAAAGCACAGCGAAGCAACTATTGTTGTAATACGATTTGAAAGTGACCAAAAATCAATTTCAATAAGTTATATGGACAACGGTAAAGGCTGCGAAAAAAGTGTGATTGTGAAAAACGGTCTTCAAAACATGTCAAATCGTGTTCTCGCCGTTAATGGTACATTTGATATTGAAACAGAACCAGACAAAGGATTTAAAGTAAAAATATCGATGCCAGAACAAACACAGATTAAGGTAAAAGAAAAATTCGCGTATTAAAAAAACCTTTCAGAATTAATCTGAAAGGCTTTTCTCTTCAAAAACAATAGTATT
The DNA here is from genome assembly GCF_003254545.1 of Flavobacterium tistrianum. GTDB lineage: Bacteria > Bacteroidota > Bacteroidia > Flavobacteriales > Flavobacteriaceae > Flavobacterium > Flavobacterium tistrianum. The sequence goes on along the minus strand of NZ_QJRH01000054.1, from coordinate 4,474 downwards.
ATAACCTTTTCTAGCTTATAATGTTTCCTTTAAAACAGCCACCGCTTCTTTCCAGTTATTTACTCGTAAGTGGTGCGTTTTGTTTATATTGTGAAAGGCAGTAAACATAATAGGTTTACCCATACAGTAATCTAGATTTTTACAGTGATCGTCAATCAGGTAATCGGTATTGATGATTCTTTTGCTGCCGCATAAAACTATATTTTCCCATTTTATAAAAGGAAAATGTTCCGCAAGCCATTCTACTTTTTCGGCAAGAGAGATTGGAAATTCTGTTGCTGCCGAAACAATAAAAATTTCAAAATTCTTTTGGAGTTCCTGCAAACTTTCAACTGCATCTGGCATTACTGGCAGGTTTCTAAAAAAATTGCCTTTATTTAAAATTCCGTGTAAAAGCGATCTTTCCTTAAAAGCTTCTTCTTCACTTAATCCCTGGATTCCTTCTTTGGAAAGGTTCATTCCGTATTCTTTATTATATTCTTCAATCAATTGGGTTTCTATATCGGCTAGCACCCCGTCCATATCAACTGCAATGGTTTTCTTTCTCATGATAATTTTATTTTGCGGTAAAATTATGCAAAAATTGCAATATATTGCAATTTTTAACTTATTTTTGCAATATAAAACCGCAATTAAAATGAAAAAGGAAGAACGTCAAAAGGCAATTTTAGAATATTTATCTAAAGAACATCGAGTATCATCTGTAGAATTAAGTGAATATTTGAGCGTTTCAGAAGATACAATCCGACGCGATTTAAAAGAACTTTCAGATCAAGGACTTTTAAAAGCAGTTCGTGGCGGTGCGGTCGCCCCTTCTCCAATTCCACTTCATTATAGAAAGAGAGAAAAACACGATATCGAAAACAAAAAGATAATTGCTCAAAAAGCCATTTCGTATTTGAAAGACGGACAAGTGGTTTTTATTGACGGCGGAACCACTTCTTTGGCTTTGGTTGCCAGTTTTCCTTATGATTTAAAATTGACGGTTATTACCAACAGTTTTCCTATTGCTACATTAGTAGAAGATTTACCCAATATTGATTTAATTTTTGCTGGTGGAAAAATGTGCAAAACTTCTTTTGCCACTTCAAGCATTGAAACGATTGATTTCTTTAGAAACTTCAGAGCAGATGTCTTCATTTTAGGAATCTGCAGTATTCATCATGAGCGTGGCATTACGGGAATTCTATACGACGATTCTGTGCTGAAAAAGAATATGATTAAAAACTCCAACTTTGTGATCGCTTTAAGTTCTATCGAAAAAGTTGAAACTGCCGAATCTTATTTTGTGTGCCCAATAAAAGATATCGATGTTTTGGTAACGAATGTTTCTCCTGATGAGGAAATTTTAAAACCGTATAAAAATACTGGTTTGACTATTCTTTAATTTCATAACTTTGGTCTAGACAATGAATTAACATTAATCTGACGCAATGGAATTCCAATATTTTCTACCATCAGAAATTCTGAAACCTTATATAAAACACTATTATATTTTTGAATCGGATTCTGATATAGAATTTCAAGATACTGTTTTTCCTAGTGGCGAAATGGAAATGATTTTTAACCTTGGCGATGGTATTTGGGAATCATTGATTGATGAAAAATTTCATAAAACTCCAAAAATTGAATTGTGGGGACAAATAACAAAACCGCTTGCTATAAAATCAAAAGGCAGACATACTATGCTTGGCATTCGGTTTTACACGCATTCTGCAGCTTATTTTTTTAATGATGAAGTCGGAATCTTTAACGATCAGATTTTAGATTTAGAAGATGTTATTGGCAAACCTATAACAACACTTCATTTACAGCTTTTGGAAACTCCAGAAATACAAAAGCGAATTGAACTTATCGAATCTTTCTTAATCAAGAAACTGATAACGAATGACAACAAGTCGCAGAAAATTCAAAAAGTGGCTCATATACTGTCGAGTTTAGTCCAAAATCCATCAGGAAACGACATCAACACTATTGCAGCCAAATACGGAATGACACCTCGTTATCTTCATAAATTGGTTTTTCAGCACACAGGTCTTGCACCAAAATCCTTTAACAAAATTACCCGTTTTCAGCGCAGCTTAAAACTGATTTCCAACAACGATTCTCCATTAACGTCTGTTGCTTACGATTCTGGCTATTTTGACCAATCGCATTTTATAAGAGATTTTAAAGCTTTTACAGGAACTACGCCTACTTCTTACCTAGAAAATCTTTCTCCAATAAATAATTTAATTATTTAAAAATCAATATTCAGAGCCCTACTTCTTAGCAACTTAGCGTCTCAGAATTTTAGAACCTAAAAAAAGAACTGTTCCGATTTGTACAATTTTAAAGTTTTCAGGCGCAATACCTTTGATTAAAATAATATCAATTTATTCTTTTAATTAAAAACTAACGTTATGAAAAATTATGCTCTTGGTACAATCTTAAAACTAATTGTATTTACCATATTATTAAGCAGCTGTAATTCGGCATCAAAAAAAGAAACAGACAATTTAGACGAAGCAAAAAAAGCAATTCAAGCAAGTAATGCTATTTATTTTAATTCATTTAAAAATAATGATCCATCCATTTTCATAGATCGTTATGCGGATGATGCTTCGATATTGCTTCCAAACGCGCCTCAAATTTATGGAAAAGAAGGCGCTGCCAAATTTTTCAGAAAAGCCTATGATGAATATGGCTTAAGAGGCGGTAAATTTATTACGACAGCAGTTTATGGCGATGGCGTAGAATATGTTACCGAAGAAGGTTTATGGCAGTCTTTAAATGCGAAAGGCGAACTTATGGATGATGGTAAATTTCTTGTTCTTTGGAAAAAAACTCCTAAAGGCTGGAAAATGTTTAGAGATTCTTTTAGCAGTAATCGCGAAGCAAAATAAGAATGCTTATTTAAGGTGCAATTCAATCACAAATAATATTTTCTATCTTTGTTTTAAACCAAAATTCAGAGTTAAAATCTAAAAAAACAAAAAAAGTAGGTTTTTTCTTTCTTTTAAAATAAAAAGCATATCTTTGCTTTGCTAAAATACCTAGGATATCATCCTAAAAACTTTATAAGTTAACATAAGCGATTCCCTCGCCATGATGTACCTGCGGAAACAATGGTAAATCTATCCTATTCGGGTATTTTAGCACATCTAAAGCGAGGGTTTCGTGTGTCTAATATTTTCGATTATGCTAAAAGAAAATCAAAAACCAACACATCGTGATGTAATGCCATCCGTAATTAATTTCCTTTCAGACGAATTGTTTGAGGGAGATTACAAAGAACAGCCTATGTACTTGCAGGAAATCTTCGAGCTCCTCATGCATACCGAATTTGGCGACGATATTAATTTAAGGCAAAAAATACTAAGTTGCTTAAGAACCAGCCGAAATCTCGCCGAAGCTTTATCGCCATTTTCAGAGAAACAAATCTATAAGGCTTGCGCTAGTAATAGATAAATTATTCTAATAAAATTGAAAACCCTGCGAATTGATATTTGCAGGGTTTTGTTTTTACTTAAAATAGAAAACCAATCTTTGCGGGCACGGATTGCAAATCCGCGCTATCGGTTTTTTTGTTAAAATCGGTTATTTTTGATTCTTCAAATCATTACTTTTATCCAAAGTAAACAATCGCAAAAACGCTTTTTCGAGTTTGATTTCTTTTTTGTCGTTTTTTAGGGTCACGATAAAGCTTTTAAAATCATCATCGACCGTTATAAAAATGGTTATGACAGCTTTAGGGCTTGCTTCTTCCAGCTTTTTAAATGCCACAATGGTTTCCTGCTCATCGAGTGTTTCAAGCCTGATAAGATAGTTTCTGTGATTTTGGGCAGTAACATATATTCCCATATAACTTGGAACTACTTTACTACTAGGCTCCAATATAATTTTATTAAAATTCTCTTGGGTCTCATTAGGTCGGAGATAACCTAATTTTTCACTATTAAAGAATTCCATATCTAGACAATACATTTCCAATGGTTTATTAAACTCCACTTTCCAATTGTAGCGAAGCCTGTAATCGTCCCATTGCTTACAGCTTATTTTTCCCTGTCTTATTATTTCACGAACTTCAGTAGGAACCTCTCTAGATATTAGTTCCCTTTCAACCACAGCATCAGGCATATCACCACTTAATTTAAAATGGGCTTTATATACTTCATTAGCTTCTTTTCTGTCCAATTCCCTAGCTTGATACCTCCCTATCTCAACCTTGTTTTGTCCATTCATCCATACCACCACCATTCCTTTTGGTGCGAGACCTACGGTGAGAGAACTGTAAGTTTCCCAGTGCAGGGTTTCTTTTCCGTCTTCAGATTCAATTGGAATACCGTAGTTCATATACCCTTCCTTAAATAAATTGTAGATTTTTTGCTGTGGCAATGCAAATTCTCCTTTATATATTTTCATCTCAGTTGGTGCATACCATACAATACTCACATGATCCGGGGCCGGTTTTGGCTGGCTTGACCAACTGCGC
>NZ_QJRH01000058.1 GCF_003254545.1 Flavobacterium tistrianum | reverse complement strand
TATGTATTTGCCTCCGCTCGAATAAAACACATTTGGAGATAGTACCACTACAGGATAGCCTTTTGGGGTACATACCATGCCGTCCCAATCAAATTTTTCTTCATTCATGTTTTCTTCAATTATGTTTTCCTTCTTATGGCACGCACTAAATTGCGTAATTAGGATAAGTATTATTAGTATAATTATTTTTTGCTTCATTTGCTTGGCGTTAATGCGTTGTCTTCAATAATAGTGCGTCTCATTGTGCCAGGCCCATCAGGTCTATTTGTTTCCATACCCATGGAGTCATCATTTGCTGAAATGTGCAAATAGCGATTACGAATATGTTTCAGCTCATGAATATTATTTAATTTTGCCTTTAAAGATACCGCTCCTTCCTTTTCGATAGCCAAATTCAAAAGCTTGTTTTTAACATTCTCCAATTCAGGAATTACCTTGAAAGCCTTGTATTCCTGACTATCATCAAAAGACTTAAATTTTACCCCATTCTTCTTAGCAAAATACATCATGATGGTCAAGGGAACAAATTGATAAGAATTTTCAAGTTCCCTTGTTCCTGTGTACGTTTGCCCCGTTTTTATTACCTGTTTTTCATTATACCAGCCTTCATTAATCCAGTCCTGTTTTTTCGCAAGCCACGGACGTATAACTCTTTTCTCTACATGTTTATACTCTTCATACCCACCGCCTACATCAGAATGTGCACCAGGTATTTGAAGCTCGAAACCCACCCCTGCAGCAATAGAACTGGCAATGGTAGTAAGCGAAAAGTTTTCTCGGTATTCATTTTCTGCCGTAAGGTGTATGACTTTCTTGACCATACCATCTAGCCTCAATCCTAATTCTTTGACATCATTGTTAAAATTATAAGTGGCCGCCGCGCCTAACTTACCTAAGTGGCCTTCGGGCTCATAAGAAGATACCGTATCAAACAAACCGGCAAAAGCATAGGTTATCTTGGCTTTGGGGTAACTTTTTTTAAACCGTTCTTTGGTAGTGGTAAGAAAACTTCTGGCTGCTGCTGCTCCACGGCTGAAACCAAAAACGGTTATAGTCAGCTCTTTTACATATTCTTTTTTATTATTACAAGTTCCATCAATTTTTGTCTTGATATTTGTAAAGCCTTTTTTTACTTTTTTAGGAATCCCCGTATCACCAGAGCCAAAGGCAAAGCCCATGGCATCTCCTTTCTTGTCATCCTCAGTACCTTCACCTTCAATATATTCTACTAATATCTTTTTTTCTTTGTCTTCAATTGCCATGTAAGACAAAGCAGCAACGTTAGAATAGCCGTTTTCGTAACTGCTTTCTTCCTCATAATTTTTTTTATAAATTACTTTGCTTTCTTTACTGGTTTTGCTATCGCTGTCTTTGTCTAATCGCCTAGAGGTATTGTTTCTATTGTTTTTGGTTCCATCAAAAAATACTATTGCGGTTACTTTTACTCCTTTTAGGTTTTCAATCGTTTCATAAGTTGTAGGATCTCCGTGTGAAACTCCCTTCTCTTTGCCTATTTGCTTTACCTTTCTGGCATGATTTTCAATACCTTCTCTGGCGTAGTTAATGTTATTTCCTCCAGTAAACTCTAGAATATCTCCTTCTACTATGGTTATTTTGCTCATAATTAATCTATTTACTGCTTTTGATTTTTTATTAAAATCGGTTATTTTTGATTCTTCAAATCATTGCTTTTATCCAAAGTGAACAATCGCAAAAGCCCTTTTTCGAGTTTGATTTCTTTTTTATCGTTTTTTAAGGTTACTGTAAAGCTTTTAAAATCATCATCGACCGTTATAAAAATGGTTATAATGGCTTTAGGGCTTACCTCTTCCAGTTTTTTGAATGCCTCAATGGTTTCCTGCTCGTCGAGGGTTTCTAGTCTTATAAGGTAGTTTCTGTGATTTTGGGCAGTAACATACATTCCCAATTTATTTGGGACTACTTTGTCGCTAGGTTCAAGTATGGTTTTATTGAACTCTTCTTCACTCATTTTTGGAGTTAAACATCTGGTATATTCGCTATTTAAAAAACCAATATAATGATGATACATTTCCAGTGGCTCATTAAACTCCACTTTCCAATTGTAGCGCAGCCTGTAATCGTCCCATTGCTTGCAGCTTATTTTTCCTTGTTTTATTATTTCACGAACTTCAGTAGGAACCTCTCTAGATATTAGTTCCCTTTCAACCACAGCATCAGGCATATCACCACTTAATTTAAAATGGGCTTTATATACTTCATTAGCTTCTTTTCTCTCCAATTCCCTAGCTTGATACCTCCCTATCTCCACCTTGTTTTGTCCATTCATCCATACCACAACCATTCCTTTTGGTGCGAGTCCTACGGTGAGAGAACTGTAAGTTTCCCAGTGCAAGGTTTCTTTACCGTTATCACTATCATTTGGAATGCCATAGTCCATATACCCTTCCTTAAACAAATTGTAGATTTTTTGCTGTGGCAAAGCAAATTCTCCTTCATAAATTTTCATCTCGGTCGGTGCGTACCATACAATACTCACATGATCTGGTGCAGGTTTCGGCTGACTGGACCAGCTACGTGCAGAGCCTGTCCAATCTGAACCTCCAGTATCACTCATGTTTGGAATTAATGTTATGTATTTGCCTCCGCTCGAATAAAACACATTTGGAGATAGTACCACTACAGGATAGCCTTTTGGAGTGCATACCATGCCATCCCAATCAAATTTTTCTTCGTTCATGTTTTCTTTTTTTTTATCGCTATTCAAATCTTTCATTTGGCAGGCACTTAATTGAGCAATAAGCACACAAATTATTGCTGTAATGATTTTATATTTCATGGTATGGTCTTTATATATTATCTCAGTTTTTCAAAATATTAATATTTTGCCCATAACTAAAACATGCTAGTACTCTCTGCTGAATTGTTTTTTATTTCTTTGTCGGAGTGCAACTCGTGATTGCCTTCACTTTGAGCGACTATTTTTCCATTAGAAATCCGAGTTCTGTTCTTTTCTGTACGAGATTCTTTGTCTCCCTTTATATATTCAGACATCTTGCCTATCACATTAATTAAATAATCAGCACCAACAGCTATACTATAAAATAATCCAGTTTTTGTTTCTTTATATCCAATTGCAGTTTCGTTTATATTTTGTCCTGCACTTGTTGTTATATCTCTTCCTGCATTTAATATTATATCTTCCCCTGCGTTTATTGTTAAATTCTTAGGAGCATCAATGATAGTATTTCCTTTTCCATCCATAAAATACTTATTACCGCTTGGGTCTTCAAGTGAAGCGCTTCCATCAGCATCATTCATAATCGCTGTAATTCCAGAACGGGTTTTCATAACCTTTAAATCATTATTCGGCGTACTGTAACCGCTTTTTTCTTTTCTGCTGGTCATGGTTCCCATTACAATTGGCAGTTCGGCATTATTGCCCTGAAAGTCTACAAAAACGGTGTCGCCAATTTCAGGTATGATATGAGAACCTCTGGCATCGCCACCGTAATTCTGCACTAAAGGAATGTAAGGCGTCGTTTCGCCTTTTGCTGCCTGCCAAGGCATCTGCACCTGTATGCCACTGAGTCCGTCAGGATCTGCATTGGCGGTTACAATGGCGGTCTGGCTTTTGCAGTAGGGCACTAAATCTGGATCCGTTTCGGGAGAAAATACAGAACCGTTAAAATTTACGGCTGTAAAGTGGTTTTCGTAACCGCCGCCGTCATCGCAGATGTGTGTAATCTGGGTTACGCGGTAAGAGCTCTCCAACTGCATGTCGACACCCAATACGCGCACTTCGTTTCCTACGGTAATTCCCGGAACTTCACTCGATGCTTTCATTTCTACCAAATGACTTAAAACAGCACGCATTTTGTTTTTGGCATATTCCTCAGAAGATCGTCTTCCAGATCCGCCCACAGGAGTCTGGTTAAGCTGTATGACGGTTTCTTTGTTAAAAACTTCATTAGACCTGTTTAAAAAGTTTTGATGGAATCCGTCGGCTTCTTTTCTGTATCTTAAGGTTTCGTCGGTTCTATACTCGCCGCCACTATTGTCATTTTCTATTATTTTAAACTGGGCAGGTAAGAGTTTAATAGTATAATCAAAGTCCTGCATGTTAATTCCGTAGATTAATTTTGGCTGTCCGCCAACACCTCCAGGGCTTCCAAAAATGGTTGTACGCCCGTTATAATATAGCCAGTGTCCGTTTCTTTTTGCCAAACGGTTTAGAAAAGAGAAATTGCTTTCGTTATACTGCACCGTATAAGGCAGGTTGTCTAAATAAAATGGTCTGACATCCATATCGATATCGCTGCCTGATTTTACTCTGCTTACAATATCGCTCAAAGACATATTGGCAAAAGAATTGCATTCAGGTCCGTTTTCTAGAACTATCGTAGAACTCTTCCCTTTTATCACAATGGTTTCTTCTATGTCTCTGATGCGGGATTTCTGCAGTTTGATTTCGGTCACAATGCCATAAAACTGCATAATATAATCTTTAGGATCTGCGCCAATAATAAGGTCTTCCAGTCCGTCTATAGGTTTTATCTCTATGCTTATTTTTTCTCCGTATAATTTCTGAGAAAAAGGCATAACGCTTTTAAACTCTTCCACCAATAAATCTTGCCTTACTTCGAATGAAAAAGTGTGATGGTCGTGAATGGTCTGAAAAACTTCTAATTTGTTGAAATTAGTAATTCGAATTTCGCCAATTTTAATATTTGTAATTGTCTGCAATGCCATAATTAGTCATTTAGAAGTTCTATGAGTTTTTCCAATTATTTTCAAAAAGCGTGTTTCCGATTTTTACTTCATTTGATGAAATTAAAATCTCAGTAACCATAGGAACTGATCCTTCACTTCTAAAACTTTTATGAAACGATATGCAATAGCCTTTTTTGAAGGTTACATTTTTCATGGTGCTCATCGCGTCTCTGCGATAAAAAATGACTTTTCCGTCTTTTACGCTGGTCTGAGACACCATCCAATCTGAAAACAAATCTGTCTGCGTGCTTTCTATTACAAGTTTTATTTGCCCGCCTTTTGTTTTGTTGGCAGGTTTTCCGTTGTTATCGACATTCTGGGTAAAATGAACATCAAATTCTAAAACATTAAACACTTCATTGTCTAATTCTAATTTTGCTAAAAAACTCATATTTAAAGGGTATTGATTATTTTATAGGCTTTTGTAGATTTTATAACCTTAATCAATAAATGAGAAGTGGTATTTAAGTAAATAAAATATTACATAATTATATTGTAAATATAATAAATAGTTTCAAATAAGTAAGAAAAATATTAAATTTATGAATAGATAGAAAATTAAAAAGTATAAAAAAACCCCAAGAACTAATAGATAGCTCCCGAGGTTTATGGTCACTTTTTTCGGAATAGTGAATTGCAAATATAAGATAATTTTCTTACAAAAAAAACCTTTCAGAATTTTACTTCCGAAAGGCTTTCTTTCTACAAATTAATTGGCAATATTATTTCCATCCGCCGCCCAAGTCTCTGTAAACATGAACTGCAGCATTTAATTGTTCTTTTTTAGTGTCTATTAATTCTAGTTTTGCTTCTAATGCATCTCTCTGCGTCATTAAAACTTCGAAATAATCTACTCTAGCCGATTTAAACAAATCGTTTGAAACATCAATAGAAGTATTTAAAGCGTCAACTTGTTTTGATTTAAGATCGTATCCTTTTTGAAGATTCTCAATCTTAGACATCTGATTTGAAACTTCTAAATAAGCGTTTAAAACCGTACGATCGTAATTGTATAATGCTTGAATCTGCCTTGCATTTGCACTTGCAAACTCCGCTTTAATTGCATTTCTATTAATCAAAGGAGCAACAAGATCTCCAGCCAATGAATATAAAAGCGATTCTGGCATAGTGAACAAATAAGAAGGTTTAAAAGCGTTTACCCCAATCGCAGCAGTAATATCCAAAGAAGGGTAAAACTCAGCACGAGCCACTTTTACATCCAGTTTTGCTGCAACCAATTCCAATTCAGCTTGTTTAACATCTGGACGATTCTGTAACAACTGAGAAGGAATTCCAGAACTTACTTGTGCTGGCAATAAACTTAAGAAGTTAGTGCTACTTGTTCTTTTAATTTCCTGAGGATATCTTCCTAGCAAAAAGTTGATTTTGTTTTCGTTCTCTTTTATCTTTTGTAAAATATCAAACTCTAAACTTTGTGAAGTTAAAACCTCTGCTTCAAATTTCTTAACTCCCAACTCGGTTGCTCTTGCCGCTTGTTTTTGAACTTTTACAATTTCTAAAGCATTAGTCTGCAATTTGATGGTTTGTTTTACAATATCCAATTGGTTGTCTAAAGCCAATAATTCATAATAAGAATCGGCAACTTCTGCGATGAGGTTGGTAATCACAAAGTTTTTACCTTCTACTGTAGCTAAATATCTGTTTAAAGCTGCTTTTTTAGAATTACGCAATTTTTTCCAGATATCTACTTCCCAATTTGCATAAGCCGCAATAGTAAAATCTCCTAGCGGATCTGGCATTTCTTTACCAGGCTTAATTTCTGTTGTAGCATCACCCGCACCTTGGCTCGTATATCTACCCACTTTTTCTACTCCTGCTCCAGCTCTTAAACCTGCTGTTGGCAATAGAAGCCCTTTTTTTACACGGATATCATTCTTTGCAATTTCGATTTCCTGCAAAGTGATATTTAGTTCCTGATTGTTTTTTAATGCGGCATCAATTAAATCTACTAGATTCTGATCTTTAAAATAATCTCTCCAGTTTAATGCTGCTGTATTATTGTTTGCGTCCTGAGTCTGTGCTGTTGCACCAAACGATTCAGGAACAGGTGTACTGGTTGTAACTGCTGCCTCAGGTGCAGGGGTTTTACACCCTGCAACTGCTAGACATACAGCCAATGCAATACTATATTGATAGGTTTTAACTTTATACATGATTGTTATCAATTTCTTCTGTTAATGGATTTTCTAATTCATGTTTTACCAATTTGTATTTTTCTGCAATTTTGGCAAAAATGAAATACAAGCCCGGAATTACGAATACACCGCAAATGGTTCCGATAAGCATACCTCCAGCAGCTGCAGTACCAATTGTTCGGTTACCAATTTTACCTGGACCAGTTGCAAAAGCAAGCGGTAATAAACCTGCAATAAAGGCAAAAGATGTCATTAAGATTGGACGGAACCTTGCTTTTGCTCCTTCCATTGCTGATTGTAAAACTGATAATCCTGCGGCATGTCTCTGAATAGCAAACTCTACGATCAATACAGCATTTTTACCTAATAATCCAATCAACATCACCATCGCAACCTGAGCGTAAATGTTGTTTTCTAATCCTGTTAATTTTAATAAAAGGAAAGCTCCAAAAATACCTGCTGGTAACGAAAGAATAACTGATAATGGCAAAATAAAACTTTCATATTGTGCCGCTAATACTAAGTAAACGAATCCTAAACAGATTAAGAATACCCAAATTGCCTGATTGCCCTGAGCCACCTCATCGGCAGAAATACCTGCCCAGTCAATATCATATCCTCTTGGCAATTTTTCAGCAGCAATTTTCTGAATAACTTTAATCGCTGTACCAGAACTATAACCAGCAGCTGGAGAACCACTAATCTGAGTTGAGGTATACATGTTATGACGCGTAATTTCTGAAAGTCCGTATACTTTTTCTAATTTCATAAAAGCAGAATAAGGAACCATTTCATCACGATCGTTTTTCACATATAATTTCAAGATATCATCTGGCTGTGCACGATATTCTGGCGAAGCCTGAACAATTACTTTATAGTTGATACCGAATTTAATAAAACTGATTTCATAGTTACTTCCCACAAGAGTTGAAAGCGTATTCATCGCATTTTCGATAGAAACCCCTTTTTGCTGTGCCAAGTCATTATCAACTTTCATCATGTATTGAGGGAAACTAGAACTATAGAAACTAAATACGTTTGTTAATTCAGGCTGTTTGTTCAATTCGGCAACAAAGTCATTGTTTACCTGTTCCATTCTCTTATAATCTACAGAACCGGTTTTATCTAACAAACGAAGCTCAAATCCTCCAGCAGCTCCATAACCTGGTACAGCTGGCGGTTGGAAAAACTCGATATTAGCTCCTGTAATATCTTTACATTTTTCTTCCATTTCGTGCATAATCTCCAAAACAGATTCTTTTCTGTCACTCCAGTCTTTCAAGTTAACCAAACACGTTCCTGAGTTGGCACCTGTACCTTCAGACAGAATTTCATAACCTGCCAATGAAGAAACCGATTTTACTCCGTCAATCTCTTCTGCAATTTTCTGAACTCTCTCTGCAATATTGTTCGTTCTTTCTAAAGATGAACCTGGAGGAGTCTGAATAACGGCATAAAACATTCCCTGATCCTCATTCGGAATAAATCCTGAAGGAACTGAACTGCTTATTAAAAATGTTCCGATACAGAAACCTACAAGCGCCAAAATAGTAACGACTCTTCTATCAACGATTTTACCTAAAAGATTTTGGTATTTACCTTGTGCTAAATTGAATTTTTCGTTGAAAGCATCAATAAATCTATTAGCTGGCGTTGGTTTTTTAGGCTGCCCATGATTGTTTTTTAACATCATTGCACAAAGTGCAGGTGTCAATGTCAAAGCCACAATACCAGAAAGAATAATCGCAGTAGCCATAGTTACAGAGAATTGTCTATAGAAAACTCCAACTGGACCAGACATAAACGCAACTGGAATAAATACCGCCGCCATTAAGAATGTAATTGCCACAATTGCACCCGCAATCTCATGCATGGCTTGTTTCGTTGCTTTAAATGGCGAGAGATGTTCTTCTTCCATCTTGGCGTGAACGGCCTCGATAACTACAATCGCGTCATCGACGACTACTCCAATTGCCAATACTAAAGCAAACAATGTAATTAAGTTCAATGAAATGTCAAAGAATGTCATGAACACAAAAGTTCCTACCAACGATACTGGAACCGCAATTGCAGGAATAACCGTAGAACGCCAGTCTCCTAAGAAAAGGAAAACTACTAAACCTACCAGAATGAATGCTTCAACAAGCGTGTGAATTACTTTTTCGATAGAAGCATCAAGGAATTTAGAAACGTCATACGAAATTTCATAATCCATTCCTTTTGGAAATCTTTGTTTGATTTTTTCTAATTTGGCCTTAACTTCTTCAATAACTTGATTCGCATTACTTCCAAAAGATTGTTTTAATACGATCGCTGCAGAAGGTCTTCCGTTCAAATTAGAATAGATATCGTACATCGAACTTCCAAATTCAACTTTTGCAACATCTTTTAGTCTCAAAAGCTCACCATTTGGATTTGCTTTTACTACAATATTCTCATACTGTTCTTTTGTTGTAAAACGTCCAGAATATTTCAATACATATTCAAATGCTTGAGAACGTTTACCAGAACTTTCTCCCGTTTTACCTGGAGAAGCCTCCAAACTCTGACTAGATAATGCTTCCATTATTTCATCAGCAGAAATTTTATAAGCTAACATACGATCTGGTTTCAACCAAATACGCATTGCATATTCACGTGTTCCTAAGATATCTCCAGAACCAATACCATTTACCCTTTTCAATTCAGAAAGTACGTTGATATCGGCATAGTTATACAAGAACTTCATATCAGTATTTTTGTCTGTACTGTAAAGATTCACGTACATCAACATACTCGGTACTTCTCGAGTAATTTTGATACCTTCACGAATTACCAAAGGAGGAAGTTTATTGGTAACAGAAGCCACACGGTTCTGTACGTTAATTGCTGCTTGGTTAGGATCTGTACCTAAGTTAAAAACCACTTTAATTGTAGCTTCACCGTCGTTTCCTGCATCAGAAGCCATATATTTCATTCCCGGAACCCCGTTTAAGGCTCTTTCCAAAGGAATAACAACCGCCTTGATCATCAACTCACCATTAGATCCAGGATAATCTGCGGTAACGTTCACCATTGGAGGCGAAATTGTAGGGAACTGTGTAATTGGTAAATTTAAAACCGACAACACCCCTAAAAAGACAATAATCAACGATATTACTATCGAAAGAACAGGTCTTTGAATAAATTTATTAAACATTTTAATATTTTTTAAATGATTAAACTTATTGAAGTTTAAAATTGTCTCACATTTCAGGTTTCAGGTTCAGTACGCAACTTGAAACCTTAAACTTGAAACTATAGAAACAAAAAACTATTCTGCTTTTAAGCGTAAATGATTGATTACTTCTTTAGGAGATTCGTAATCGAATTTAATCTTGTCGTTTTCTTTTACTTTTTGAACACCTTCTAGTAGGATTCTATCATTTTCTGTAATGCCACTTTTGATTACATATAAATCAGGAATTTCTCCAGTAATTGTGATCTCTCTCGAACTCACTTTGTTGTCTTTCCCTACTACAAAAACATATTTTTTGTCTTGAATTTCGTAAGTCGCTTTTTGCGGAATTACAATAGCATTTTTAAGAGGAACATTCATCTGAACTTGTCCTGTTTCTCCATTTCTAAGTAATTTTCCAGAATTAGGGAATCTTGCTCTGAAAGCGATGTTTCCAGTTTCATTGTTGAATTCACTTTCAATTACCTCAACGTTTCCTTTTTCTTTAAAAAGTTCCCCGTTAGCCAAAACTAAATTTACTTTGTTATCTGCACGGTCTTTAATATTCGTTTCATAACTAATATATTCTGGCTCAGAAACATTGAAATAAGCAAACATTTGACTGTTGTCTGAAAGACTAGTCAATAGTTCTCCTTCGTCAATTAAACTTCCTAGTTTTAAAGGAATACGGTCAATTGTTCCGTCAAACGGAGCTCTGATTTCTGTAAATGATAAATGAAGCTTTGCTAATGATACTTCAGCTTTTGCAGATTGCAGTTTTGCCTGAGCAACACTCAATTCGTTTTTAGAAACGATATTTTTGTCTGCCAATAATTTAGAATTCTGCAATTCGATTTCTGCAGATTTTTGTTCTGACTGCGCTTTTAATAATTCTGCCTGATACATGTTTGGCATAATTTTAAACAACAGCTGTCCTTTTTTTACAAACTGTCCTTCGTCAACATATATATTTTGTAAAAACCCTTTTTCTTGAGCGCGAAGCTCGATATTACGAACCGATCTAATTTGTGAAACGTATTCTTTTGTAAACGAAGTATCAATTCTGACCGGATTAGTAACAGTGAATTTTTCAACTTCTTCTTTTTCTTCTTTTTTAGATGTACAGCTCGTTAAGCACACCAAGGCCATTAAGCCTGTGAAAACAATGATTTTTTTCATGATTTAGTTTGGAAATTAAGCGATTGAATGCTTTGGAATGAATATTCCTTTTGGATGTTAAAATGTATCAGTCAGCCTTAGTCCAGACCTTCACCTTCATATAAGCAGAAGTAGAAAAATATACAACAGCAAGATACGCAGAGATCAAAACTCAGGTAACCGATGTATACTATAAAATCAAATTCTTAATACTCGTTGAGTAATATAAATAGGATTTGAATGCCCGAATATAGGCGTAGAAAATTTTAAACGATTAGAATCATTCGCTGCAGACTGATCTGAAAGTGCCAGATACAACGCGTCTACCAAACTATACGAAGCAGTAAAATATTTGTTCGCAAGTAAATCAACATCTTCACCTCCAACTAGATCTTCTTCTAAATCAATATCCGTAGCTTCTTCAATTGTTGAACTTCCGCGATCCTGATTGGTAAACTTAACTCTGTGTTTTTGTAAATGATGGTGATTATGAGGACCAAAAGTATTTGCATTCAAATATTGGCCTCCGCCAAACAGAAGCATATTCATGAATACTAAAAATACTATTAACTTTCTCATTTCGGTGCGAAAGTAATAAAAGAATTAAAACAAAAAAAGATTTTTTAACAAGCTTTAACAGTTACATAAAATGAAAACGTTTTCGGTAACTTTTTATATGAAGATTAGATGAAGAAAAGCATCATTTGATTCAAAAAACACAATATAAACAACTACAAAACAATAATTTATCCGAAACAAAAAAGCTATTATTTTTAAAGTTCAATTTCCATTATCGTAAACTCCTGACTAGCTTTTACAAATGTTTTATGAGTATCTATAAGTCCTGTTTTTTCATAAAAAGATTTTTTATTGCTTCTGGCGTTACACCAAACTTTTTCTATTTTTTTACTTTTTGCAAATTCAATAATATATTTTAAAAGATAGGAAGCAATTCCTTTTCCTTGATATTCTTCTAAAGAAGCCAGTTTTCTGAATTGCATTTCCTTTCCTTCTATAAAACAAGAAACTATAGAAACTAATTTATCATCCTCAAAAACGCCAAAATGAAATCCTGAATCGTCTTCTTTCAATTGTACAAATTCAAACGGTTGGTCAGGCCACATTACTTCGTGACGAATCTGCCAAGTATCTGATGCTTTTATTGTTTTAATTTCCATAAGTACCTATTAAATCTTCTCAAAAATAATTCATTTCGATCTCATATAAGAACGTAAAACAAAAAGCAAACACAACTAACAATCATAATCTTATAAAAAATAAACCAGATAAATCATTCAATTTTAATCTATTATGATTATTTTTATGGTACCAAAATCAAACAGATTCCGTTATGAAAAAATTCTTTTTAGCAGCGTTTTTATGTATTTGTGCCAATGGATTTGCACAATTAATACAAATCGGACCGCAATTTTCGACCAATATTACTTCTGTTGATGCAAAAAATTTCAGCTCCGATCATACGAATACAGGAATTGGATTTGCCGCTTTTGCTCGAGTAAATCTTACTGTTTTTTATGCGCAGGGTGAATTTGGTTATGCCCAAACTAATTTTAGTGTTTTCCAAGATGGTCGAGGCGAAACCGAATTTAAATTATCTGGCACTGATGCCACTTTAATAGCCGGCTTCAAAATTATTCCACTCGGAAAAATAGGAAATGTAAGAGTTTTTGCGGGATACAACTGGAAAAATTATTCAGATATAAGCAGTAGCAATAATCTTAACGCTATTGCATTTGAAAGGAACAATCATAGTATTCTCGGAGGTGTTGGGGTCGATGTTTGGAGGCTTACTTTTGATGTGAGATATCTTGCGGGGCTTACAGATATTGATGCTTCTCCTAATAGTGAAATTAAAACTGGAGTAACTAATTTTTCTCTAGGATTTAAATTTTTATAAATCATAAAAAAAGGGAATCAATTGATTCCCTTTTTTTATGATTTATTTTTAAATTTTAATGTAATAACTTTCTTCATTATCACCCGTTATCTTTCGTATTCCTTCTTCTGTTTTAACCGCTACATTAACAACATGTAGTATGGTTAACTTTTCATTCAGACTGCAGTTCCAAATTGTTCCATCTGAAAGGATAATCTCTGAAAATGGAGATACATTAGAGTTATTGTCATTATAAACTAAATTTTCTGTTTTTAGGAGTTTCCTTACTTTCGTTTTTTTGTCTTCCTCATAAAACAATATTTCATTTTCTTTAATTTCTACTAATTCATCAAAATCAGATTGATTATTATTTACTGAAGCTGTAGACCAAACCGGTTGACTCCCCGCTCTTTTCCAAGTTCCAACAACTTGATTTAAAATTTCTTTCCTTAGAAGTTCTCGCAAAGTATCTACTTTACTTTCGGCATCTTTTCCAATTTCATTGTCTGGTTTAATCTTAGCAGCTAAAGAGAACAAATCAATAGCCTTTATAAAATCTGATTTTTTGTAATAAGAAACAGCCAATTCGTATTTGTTTTTCTGAAATGCTGTTTTTGGGTCATTCTGTCCAAAGAACTGAAATGTACTTAATAATACAATCAGCACACATGTTTTTTTCATTAAAGTTGTAGGTTTTTTAGTATTTTGCAAACCTACTTTATTTTAAACAAATACCTTTACGTATTTCCGTATTTTAGAATATTTTTAAACATTCCAAACAATTAATATCAATTGTTTAAAACAAAATAACTTTATTAACCATTTCATTAGAATTAATTCAATCTACTTAACAAGTAAAATATTATTTTCTGGTGTTGCATCCATAAAAATGCCTCCATCAAGCTGAATTTGGGCTATTTTTTTTGTGCTTTTCAGAATTATTTTGGCTGTTTTTTGATTTTTCTCCCAAATTGCTGGCGTTTCATGCAATGTTATTTTCGATTTATCAGCGTAAGTAATTATTACGTCAAACGGAATTGCAAAACCTCCAATGTTTTCTACTGTTATAATTTTCTTATCAGCAGAAATGCCTTTTATAGCGATATCTAAATAATTGTTGGTAAAGAACCAATTATTAAAAAACCAATTTAGATTCTTACCTGTCGCAGTATTAAACGAATTAAAATAATCCCAAGGAATTGGGTGCTTTCCATTCCAATTATCCATATAAGAATGCAGTGCTTTTTTAAATAAATCGTCGCCAAGTAAATCTTTCAAAGCCAAATAAGAAAGAGAAGCTTTACCATAGGAATTATTTCCGTAGCCTGCTCCAGAGACTTGAGTAGACATCGTTATAATAGGCTGATCTTGTTCTGAAGATCGATCGCTTATATATTTTTTTACTCTAAAATCTTGATAAAACTTATCAGCTGCTTCTTTGCCATGTTCAGCAATTCCGATTAAATATTCAAAAGTTGTTGCCCACCCTTCGTCCATAAAAGCATAACGAGTTTCATTGATTCCCATATAAAAAGGGAAATACGTATGAGCCACTTCATGATCTTGCACTAGCTGAGCAAAAACAGGATCTCCCATTTGAGAATCGTTACACATCATTGGATACTCCATGTCAGCGAAGCCTTGAAAAGCTGTCATTTTAGAAAAAGGATACGGAACTCCTGGCCAGTTATTAGAAAACCAATCTAAAGCATATTGGTTGTTTTTTACAGAATTAACAAAATCTGTTCCTTTAATGTCATAAGCCGCCTGAACACTTGCGCGACGATTTGTTTTTTTATCAACTACAACACTGCTGGCATCCCATAAATAATGATCGCTTAAACCAAAACATACATCTGTGATATTTTTAGCTTCAAATTTCCAAACGTTCCAATCGTACTGTTTGGTTACAATACCGCTTTTCATTTCTTGTTCATTAGCGATATGCAGAATTTCGTCTGTTGTGTATGACTTTTTCAAACGTGATGCAAACTCAGGTTGCAAAACCTCATCTGGATTTAATAAATCGCCTGTTGCATAAACCACATAATTTTTAGGTGCTTTTACAGAAAAAATATAGTCATTAAAATCATTATAGAATTCTTGGCGGTCTGTATGTGGTATTCTGTCCCAGCCATTATAATCATCCAAAACAGAAACTCTCGGATAACTATAAGCTACAAAAAAAGTAGTTTCGTCAATCTGTCCTTCTCTTCCGCTCTCTTTAGACAAAGGATAATTCCACTGAATATTTATGATAGTTTTTGAATGCGGCAAAATTGGTTTCTGCAATTTCACATTTCCAACAGTTCCCCAATTTCTAGCGTCTTCTTTATAGACTTCATTTTCTACTTTTAACGACGTAATTGTTAATCCGTCGCTTAAAAAATCGTCGTTCACATCTCCGCCTCGAGATGAAGAAGGCTTATGAAGATTATTTACAAAACGGATCACTAGATTTCTCAGCGTATCCTTGCTATTGTTTTCATAAATAATAGTTTCTGTACCTGAAACCATTTTGGTTTTAGGGTCAACAGAAATTTCCATATTATATTTTCCTCGGTTCTGCCAATAGTTTACGCCTGGTTTTCCATCTTTAGAGCGTGTTCCGTTCTCATAGGCTTTTTTAATATTTCGTGGCATGTAAAGCTCTTGAGCAATAGTATCTTGGGCAAAAAGAACAAATGTTATTAATGCAAATTGCAAAAATCTCTTTTTCATAAATGATTCTTAGGACTTTAAATTGTTTGGTAAGTAATAAGACTGCTTTTTTTTAATAATGTTACAAATTTAATTATTAATTGTGAATTGTTGGTGGTTGATGGTTTGTAGTTGATGGTTGGTGATTAATGGTAATTTTTAATTAAAAAAACTAAGCATCTTGCCTCTCAGAACCTTAGCATCTTTAAAAGAAAAAACCGTCTGTCACCAAAGCAACAGACGGCATCTACAATTAATATATAACCTTGATGGCTACAAAATATAATCAGTATTAATAAAATTTGATTCCTTGCTGTTAAGCAATTCCTGCAGAATCTCATTATTATAATCGATATCTTTTGAAGCTACAAACGTACGAATTGAAAATGAGCGCAATGCATCTGGAATACTTAAAGTTCCTACTGCAGAATCTTTTCTTCCTGTAAAAGGGAAAGCGTCTGGCCCTCTTTGGCAAGAACTATTTAAGTTTACTCTACAAACTAAGTTTACCAAAGCATCAATAAGTGGAGCCAATGTTTTGATGTCTTTACCAAACAAACTTACTTGCTGTCCGTAATTTGATTCTGCCATATCTTTCAATGGTTCTTTGATATCTTTGAAAGAAAGTACAGGAACAACTGGTCCAAACTGTTCTTCATGATACACACGCATTTCTTTGTTTACTGGATACAAAACGGCTGGAAAAATATAATTATCAGTATGTTTTCCTCCTTTTTCATTGATCACTTTAGCTCCTTTATGAACAGCGTCATCAATTAAACCTTGAATATATTTTGGTTTATCGGTTTCTGGAAGCGGTGTTAAAGAAACTCCTTTTTCCCACGGATTTCCAAAAACCAAACTATCTACTTTTTCAGCAAAGCGTTTATTGAATTCTTCTCTAATAGATTCGTGAACATATAATACTTTTAAAGCCGTACAACGCTGACCGTTAAAAGACAAACTTCCTGTAATGCATTCCTGAATAGCCAAATCTAAATCGGCATCTGGAAGAATAATCGCTGGATTTTTGGCTTCTAAACCTAAAATCAAACGCAGTCTGTTTTTGTTTGGATGCTGATCCTGTAAAGCAATCGCCGATTTACTGTTTCCAATTAATGCCAAAACATCAATTTTTCCAGATTTCATAATCGGAGAAGCTACTTCACGTCCTCTTCCGTAAACGATATTGATTACCCCTTTTGGAAAACTGCTTCTGAAGGCTTCCAACAATGGTGAAATACATAAAACACCATGTTTAGCAGGTTTGAAGATTACGGTATTTCCCATAATCAAAGCTGGAATCAATAACGAGAAAGTTTCGTTTAAAGGATAATTATATGGTCCTAAACACAAAACAACTCCAAGAGGCCCACGGCGAATCATTGCGTTTACTCCTTGAACTTTTTCAAAGTGCGAACTGCGCCCGTTTAATTCTTTATAACTTGCAATTGTATCGTAAATATATTCTACTGTTCTGTCGAATTCTTTTTGCGAATCTCCTAATGATTTTCCGATTTCCCACATTAAGTATTTCACTACTTCTTCGCGGGTTTCTTTCATTTGCTTTACAAATTTTTCCATGCATTTAATACGATCCACTACTTTCATAGTTGGCCATAAACCTTGTCCCATATCGTATGCGTTAGTAGCAGCTTCAACAACTTCTGCTGCTTCTTTTTCTCCCATAAAAGGAATAGATCCTAATAAAGTCGGCGAATATTTTTCTGTTGAAGAAATAGTAGAAAACACAGGTGTGGTTTGCCCTGTCCATTGTTTCAATTCTCCATTTACAAGATAAGTATCTTGGTTTATCAGACTATTGATCTGATATTCTTCTGGTATAAAACTCATAATTTGGTTATTTAATGGTCTGGTAATTCTATTTTCAAAAGAAAAAAGAGGCTTTTTTATTGCCTCTTCTTCTTTTTATGGATGTACTGTTTCACCTTCCCAATCTAGGATTCCTCCAAGCAGATTGTAGGCGTTTTCTATACCTAACTCGTTCATGATTTGGCATGCTTTTGCGCTTCTAGCCCCAGAACGGCAGTATACGTAATAGTTTTTATTTTTGTCCAATTCTTCGATTTCATAGATAAATGCCTGCCCTTTATTGATATCAATATTAAGAGCATTCTCAATGTAGCCGTCATTAAATTCGTCTTCAGTTCTTACATCAAGTATAACTGCATTTTCGTCAGCCTCTAACTGAGCAACCCAATCTTCTTGTGATAAATTCATAATAAAATGTGTTTTTGTAAAATTACGACGTTTCTATATATAAAAAACGTACCAAATGCGATTTCGATTATTATTCTCAGAAAACGTTTTAGAGAAAGTATTATAATCAGTGAATTACAAATTTAGTTACTATTTTTAAAAATTCAGCCTACAAAATCGATAGAAAATAGGATTTTTTCATTTACATAAAATTCATCTTAAATCTAGTTTTCTGATAATTATTCCCATTTCAAACCATTATCTTTGCAAACAAATACATTTTTTAATTCGATTTTGACAAATATATCAGCCACGAATTACACCAATTCTCACGAATTAATTAGTGGCAATTCGTGTAATTCGTAGCAAAAAAAATACACAATGCAACATTCATTAAAAACCATATTTCCTAATTTCTCTAACGAACTTATCGCTACAATTGAAGAAAACGGAAGCCTTCAGGATTTTGAAGCCGGAACCATTTTAATGCGTACCGGACAGTATATTAAAAATACCGTTTTGATTATTAAAGGTAAAATCAAAATCTATCGTGAAGGCGAAGATGGCGGAGAATTTTTAATGTATTACCTGCAACCTGGACAAGCCTGCGCCATCTCGATGATTTGCACGGCAAAAAGCGAAAAAAGCCAGATTATGGCAAAAGTGGTAGAAGATGTTACTGTGATGATGATTCCACTGCAATTGATGGATAAATGGATGATGGAACACAGATCTTGGTACGAATTTGTAATTGAAACCTACAGAAGCCGTTTTGAAGAAGTGCTCGAAGTAGTTGATAATATCGCCTTCCGCTCTATGGATGAAAGATTGGAATTCTACTTAAAAAGACATTCTGATGCTTGTGGCTGTTCTGAAGTGAATCTTTCACATCAAGAAATCGCAACCGAATTAAATACTTCAAGAGAAGTTGTTTCAAGATTATTAAAAAAAATGGAGCAACGAGGCTTAGTCAAACTCAACCGAAACCAGATTGAGTTATTGAAATAAAGTTTTTAGCCACGAATTCACGAATTTTATTTTTTCAATCTGAAACGAAACAAATTAACTAATCTGTGAAATTTATTACACAAATAAAATTAGCGCTAATTCGTGAATTCGTGGCGAAAAAAAAATCTTCTGTGATAAATGTTACTGTAGGATTCTAATTTCCGAAGCAACTTTGCACTAAAATAAATGCAATGGAATATTTAGGCTATTTTGCTTCAATCATAATCGGAATCTCGCTTGGTTTAATCGGCGGAGGTGGTTCTATACTTACTATTCCAATTTTAGTTTATTTATTTAAAGTCAATCCAGATCAGGCAACTTCTTATTCTTTATTTATTGTGGGATTAACGGCACTATTTGGAAGTTATAGCCATTATAAAATGGGAAATCTAAAACTGAAATCAGCCTTGTATTTTGCCGTTCCTTCGGTTATTTCGATTCTGATCATCCGTGAAGTTATTTTCCCGCAAATTGCATCGACTTTATTTTCTGTTGCTTCTTATACCGTTTCAAAAGATTTTCTGATTATGATCATCTTTTCGATCCTAATGATTACTGCAGCTATTTCTATGATTAAAAAGAATCAGACAGAAATAACATCGGCAGAAACCAATTATTTACAGCTTAGCTTTATTGGTTTTTTGGTCGGAATTGTAACGGGTTTTCTAGGCGCTGGCGGAGGATTTCTGATTATTCCCGCCCTGCTTTTTTTCGCAAAACTTCCTATGAAACAAGCCGTTGGAACTTCATTATTAATCATTACCATTAATTCATCAATAGGTTTTGCAGGCGATTTATACATCGGAACACCAATAAATTATACTTTTTTATTGAGCGTTTCAGCAATGGCGTTAATCGGAATGTTTATTGGTAGCCAACTTTCTAAAAAAATTGACGGCGCAAAATTAAAACCACTCTTCGGATGGTTTGTCCTCGTAATGGGATTTTATATTATTGCTAAAGAAGTCTTATTCTAAGAGCAATTTCAAAAAGTTTTATTTAGTTTCACTTGTAGAGTAATCTTTGTCAAAGCATTAAACTTTGACAAAGATGAAACTAAAAACCTTCAAATCTCTCCAAATTTATCTTTGTAACGTTCCAATTCAATTTCGGTTCTGGAAAGCAATTTTTCTAGCAACTGAATTTTATCTTCATAAAGCTCTTTTATAATCGAACTATTATCGGCATTTATCAAAATGCTTCCGTTATTATTTCCAGTTATTTTATTAAAACTATTAAAGTATTTATCGTATTCAAAACTAATTATATCCTCTACGCTGACATCTAAAATCTTTCCTATTTCAACCAATTTTTCGTAGCTCAAAGAAGTCTTTCCTTTCTCAATTTTACTGTAACCTGCCTGAGTTACACCTAATCTTTCTGCCATATATTCCTGAGTGTAGTTTTTTAACTCTCTAATGTTTCTAATCTTGTTTTTAATTGTTGTGGCCATAATTTTATTCTGATTTGAGGTCATGTATAGTTAAAACAGCCAGCCGTTAAATAATAACGGCTTAACTATACTTATTTTTGGGATTATTTTAAGCTTTCTCACAATTAACATATTATGAGAAAGCATTTTGTATTATTTTTTTCTTTTAATGATCAAACAAGCATATATGAATGCTGCCATCATGAAAAACATCATAATGGAAAATATCAAATACGAATATCTCTGATTTTTTCTTATGCAGTTCTTTGTATACTGCGTTCAAACTGAATATCAAAATAATAATCAATCTGCTTGCCAACCAATGTGCGGTCTTTTAGTTCGATTTTAGTTCTTATTTCA
Organism: Flavobacterium tistrianum; assembly: GCF_003254545.1. GTDB lineage: Bacteria > Bacteroidota > Bacteroidia > Flavobacteriales > Flavobacteriaceae > Flavobacterium > Flavobacterium tistrianum. The sequence goes on along the minus strand of NZ_QJRH01000058.1, from coordinate 77,107 downwards.
TTTTGATAAATATCTTTAACAAAAATAAAATATACAAATTCGGCCTTATCGCTAGACCACAAAGCTACAACCACTGCATAACACAAAACTGCAGGAATAACATAATGCAGGTCTGTTATATTAGAAAATAGCATGCAATAATATGCAAAAGCAGTTACAGCAATAAACGCGGTATTTTCTAGAAAATACTTTTTCTTTTTTTTGAGCAGTCCGAGTTCTTTAATTTCATCAAACCGATACTGCCAATTCTTAGATTTGTAACGAAATCTAACCTTGTCGGAAAAAATTGTTAATGGCATAAATTTTAGTAGGTAAAAATAGATTTAAGCTTTTAGTAAAATCGTTTCTAAAATTTTTTTTAGGGGGAAAAAATTCTTAGAAACACAATATTAAGCATTAACTGCTTTTTTTTCCTACAATCCAACTTATAGAATATAACTATCGGTTGTAATTCAATCTTTTGTAAAAATTATCATACGCTTTTAGCTGCTAAAATATATTTATTTTTAGAAGATAATTAATTTGGGCGTTTCCTTCGGCCGGGCTATCCGCTTTATTCCCGATTAACAAAAACTACGGCTAAAAAGCCTTGTTTTTCTAAATCGGGAGATACCGCTCCTATCCCTAACGCAGACTCAGGTAAAAAGCAAGTTTTCATTATTACAATTTCATTAGAATAAAATTGAAATTGAGAACAATAATTTTCTTGAATTGCCTCCAGCTTTAGCTGGAGGTAAACAAATGTGTACAAAAAAGGCTTTAGCCAAAAACCATAAAGTTTGGCTAAAGCCCAATTCAAATTAAAACAAAAACCTCCAGTTAAAACTGGAGGCAAGTCATTATCTTAATGTTCAATTTCTAAACTTTTATCAATAACCCAAGGAATATGAGTTTCAAATTCTACCTGAATTAATCCTTCCGTATTTTCAAAAAATGTCAAACTATTTTGTTCACAAAAACCTATTGAGAAATTATTACCAATAGCCGTTAATTCAATTTGAGAAACTTCATTTTCAATATCTTTTTTGCAATTTTTACCTTCAATAAGTTTACCTTTAAAATGAAACCATCCTGCAATATGATGCAATCCATTAGATAAAATTTGATAGGATAAAATTTCAACTTCTTTATTGTAATCAATTCCTAAATTTGAAAATAAACTTTTAACTTCTTCAGGAAAAACTTTTTCGCGATTTTGAATAATCATTACATAAACATGATTCGGCTCCACCTTTACTAACATGAGAATAAGTTTCGAGTGTCAAAGCTTTATCAACTTCAAATTTCCAATTTTTAAATTGAACAACTTCCATCATTAAAAAATTATCAATGTTCCCCATACCCAACATCATCCATTTTCCCACTGAAAACTCGATATTGAATAATAAAATAGATAATCACCAGAAACAAAGCAATAAAAAACCAACTCAATCCAGCGTTCAATCCGTATTCGTGAGCGGCAGTATTGTAAATGGTTAATGACGGATTTACTTTATTGGTTGAAGGCAGAACATTCGGAAAAATCGAAACTGCTGTAGAAGCAAAACCTCCAACTAAAAACAAAGTCGAAAACAGAAATCCGTGACCATCTTTTTTGAAGGAACGAACTTTAAATAGTCCAGCAATTCCAACAAAAGTCATTAAAGGAAAAAACCAAAGAATCGGATTTTCAACGAAATTATGAAATGGCTTTGGCTCGATAAAATGCCAAATTCCCAAAGAAATAAAGACTAAAATCAGTAAAACAAAATTCAGTCTAAAAACTACATTTTTCAATTTCGGATTCAGTGCCGAATTTGTTTTATAAATAATCCAGTTTGCGCCGTGAATTGTCAAAGCAACAACACTTACAACTCCTAGAAAAAGCGTAAACCAATCGATAATTCCTAATTCATTTGCCTGCGGACTAAAAGTCGGATTCCATAAAGGCAAAAAGAAATAATGCGCTTCTTGCGTAGAAACGCCGTTTTGAACCATTCCGAGATTGACACCACGAACGATATTTCCAAGAGCAATTCCGAAGAAAAGAGCCAAAAGCAAACTTGCGATTCCGAAAGCTTTATCCCAAATTGCTTCCCACATATGATTATGAATCTGCCCACGCATTTCGAGTCCGATGGCACGGAAAATCAGAAGCCATAAAATCATAATCAACGGAAGGTAAAATCCGCTGAAAGAAGAAGCATATAAAATTGGAAAAGCAAAAAATAAAACGCCTCCGGCCGCAATAAGCCAGACTTCATTGGCATCCCAAAACGGACCAATTGCATTTGTAATTGCTTTTTTGTCTTTTTCTGTATCGGCAAAAAATAAATGAATAATTCCTGCACCAAAATCATAGCCGTCTAAAACCAGATAAACAGCCAAAATTCCCATTAAAACTACGTACCAAAAAAATTCCATACTTATATTTTTTCTGTTGAAAGTTCCACATGATGTGGCCCTTTATTGATAATTTTTCCAACCAAAAGTAAAAACAGCATTCCCAGCAAAAGGTATAAACCAATAAAACCAAGCAATGTAAACAACGTATTTCCAGAAGAAACTGTTGGCGAAGCTCCAGCCGCTGTTCGCATTAAATTATAAACCAGCCAAGGCTGTCTTCCTAATTCCGCCGTGTACCAGCCTGTTGTATTGGCGATATACGGAAATGGCATCATAAACATAAGCGACCATAAAAGCCATTTGGTTTCAAAAAGTTTCCCTCTTATTAATTGGAAAAGAGAAATTACCATTAAACCAATAAAAACAGTCCCGAGTCCGACCATAATATGATAAGCATAATACAATCCTGAAATATTGGTTGGATGCAAATCTTCTTCAAACTGATCTAAACCTTTTATTTCCTGATCCCAATTTCCGTAAGTCAGGAAACTCAGAATATTTGGAACAGCAATTTTATTATCGAGTTTTTTGTCTTTTACGTCTGGCTGTCCGATTAAGACAATCTCTGAACCTTTCTTTTCGGTATGAAAAATCCCTTCCATTGCGGCAAAAGTTACGGGTTGATATTTCACCACATTTTTAGCGGCTAAATCTCCTGTTGGAACCGCCACAATAATGCTCGAAATCAATCCGAAGATTACTCCTGTTTTCAAGAACAATTTTCCGAAAGAAACATTCTTTTTGCTTAAAATATATAAAGCTCCAATTCCGGCAACAACAAAAGAACTTGTCACCAATGAAGCGGCTTGATTGTGCAGATAAGACGGCCAAAGCCACGGATTTAAGAATAATGCTTGAAAATTATTCAATACAAATTTTCCGTTTTCCAGAATTTCGTACCCCACAGGATTCTGCATCCAAGAATGTGTGGCAATGATTAAAAATCCGCTAGCCCAAGAACCAATCATAATTAATAATCCCGTTACAAAATGCCATTTATGTCCGAGAAGTTTTTCTCCAAACAGAAATAATCCAAGAAAAGAAGATTCTAAGAAGAAAGAGAACATTCCTTCCATAGCTAACGTCTGGCCAATGATTCCGCCCGTTAATTCGGAGAATTTTGCCCAATTGGTTCCAAACTGAAACTCCATCGGAATTCCAGTTACCACACCCATGGCAAAATTGAGGGCGAAGATTTTCATCCAAAAATGGGTAGCGTGATTGTATTGTTCGTCTTGAGTTTTGAGATATTTCCACTTGAAGTAAACAATGATGAGCGAAAGACCCATTGTAAGTTGTGGAAAGAGATAATGAAAAGTGATCGTGAAGGCAAATTGCATTCGATCATAAAAGAGCATTTCTTCCATAATGGTAATTTGTTTATGAAGTTCCACAAATTTAACCATTAGAACCCGAATTAACGCCCTTTAAAAAAAGTTTATCGCCCGATATTTGTTAAACTTTTCAACAATTTAAAGGGTAGAAATGACACTTGTTGCTTTTCGATTTATGTACAGTCTGTCATTTCGACCGAAGGGAGAAATCGCACGCGGGATTCGACAAAGATTGGCGACATTCTATGTAGAGTTTCTAGCGTGATTTCTCCCTTCGGTCGAAATGACAAGATTGCGTATAGATTTACATGATCAAAAACATAACCCGTGGTTTCAACCACGGGGACACAATGCATATCCGATACGTTTCCTGCGGTTGAAACCGCAGGCTATGTTTGATTTTGATTGCGTGGTTATTATTGGTTATTTCTCTAAAATCCCTTTTTCAACACTCTCATTAATCAAGCCTTCAGCATAATTCCATATTGATTTTGAGCCTTCCTTGATAACGCTTTTCTTCTCGTAAACTTTATCATATTTCACTCCAAACTCTTTCCAAGTTCCACCATTGTTTGAGGTGTTTTGCAATAAAGGTTCAAGTCTGTCCATAGATTTTGCAAATTTGGCTTCGTTGGTTTCTCCTGCTTCAAATTCTTCCCAAATGGAAATAAATTCTTCTTTTTGTTTTTCAGGAAGTAAACCAAAGATTCTGTTTGCTGCTAGACGTTCTTCATCTGTGTTCGAATGATTTTTTACTGTATCGTAAATAAATACATCTCCCGCATCAATTTCAACGATATCGTGTATCAAAACCATTTTTACGACTTTCAAAACATCAATCGGTTCGTTGGAATGTTCTGCTAAAACAATTGCCATTAAAGCCAAATGCCAGCTGTGTTCTGCATCATTTTCGCATCGGTCGCTGTTGAATAATTTTGTTTTGCGCTGAATGTATTTTACCTTATCAATTTCTTTTATAAAAGCAATTTGATCCAATAAGTCCTTTGTGTTCATTTTCTTTTTTGTTTTGAAATGACATTCGTCATATGCAAAATTAAAGCTTAAAGCGTAATTGCTCAACTTAAAATTAATTTATCTCAGACCTTATGGCAAAATCGATATTATTTTACACAAAAACCTAATTTCTGTAACATTAGTCACCTATTTTTTTAAAAAACAAAGTTACCTTTGTATCCCATCATTTTACAATACCTATCATGAAAATAGAACAAATTTACACCGGATGCCTCGCTCAAGGTGCATATTATATCACTTCAAATGGCGAAGCGGCCATTATTGATCCACTTAGAGAAATTCAGCCTTATCTGGATCGTTTAGAGCGCGACGGAGTGAAATTGAAATATATTTTTGAAACCCATTTTCACGCTGATTTCGTTTCTGGACATGTTGATTTAAGCAAAGAAACTGGAGCTCCAATCGTTTACGGACCAAATGCTGCCTGCGAATTTGACTGCATTTCTGCAAAAGACGGACAGGAATTTAAAATCGGAAAAGTGACCATTAAAGTTTTGCACACTCCTGGACATACTATGGAGAGCACAACTTTTTTACTTATCGATGAAAGCGGAAAAGATCACGCGATTTTCTCTGGAGATACTTTATTTATTGGAGATGTGGGGCGTCCTGACTTGGCTCAAAAAGCGGCTGGAATGACACAAGATCAATTGGCTGGAATTTTATTTCATTCGTTAAGAGATAAAATCATGACTTTGGCTGATGACGTAATCGTTTATCCAGCGCACGGTGCAGGAAGCGCCTGCGGAAAAAACATGAGCAAAGAAACGGTTTCGACTATTGGAAACCAAAAAGCAACCAATTATGCTTTGCGTGCCAATATGACCGAAGAAGAGTTTATCAAAGAAGTTACCGATGGTTTATTGCCTCCTCCTGCTTATTTCAGCATGAACGTGGCTATGAACAAAGGCGGTTACGAAAGCTTTGAAACGGTTCTAAACAATGGAATGAGAGCTATCAACGTAAAAGATTTTGAAGCGGTTGCAGAAGAAACTGGCGCTTTAATTCTAGATACAAGAAGCGCAACTGATTTCAGCAAAGGATTTATTCCGCAGTCTATCAATATTGGAATCAACGGCGATTTTGCTCCGTGGGTTGGAACTTTAATTGCCGATGTAAAACAGCCAATTATATTGGTTACCGCTACTGGTATGGAAGAAGAAACCGTTACTCGTTTAAGCCGTGTTGGTTTTGATACCATTATCGGACACCTGGAAGGCGGTTTTGAAGCTTGGCAAAATGCAGGTTTCGAAATTGATACTGTTAACAGAATTACTGCCGAACAATTTGCAAACGAGTTTAAATTCGGAGAAGATAAAGTTGTTGATATTCGTAAAGAAACAGAATACGCAGCAGAGCATATTGACGATGCTTACAGCAAACCTCTGGCTTACATTAATGATTGGGTAAAAGACATTAACCCAAATGAACATTTTTATCTGCATTGCGCTGGCGGTTACAGAAGTATGATTGCGGCTTCTATTCTCCAAGCAAGAGGTTTCAGAAATTTCTCTGAAGTTGAAGGCGGTTTTGGAGCAATTTCTAAAACTAATGTGCCAAAATCGGATTTCGTTTGCCAAAGCAAAACATTAAAATAAATTTTTAAGGTACAGAGATACAAAGGTACAAAGCGACAAAGCTTTTTCCTTTGCGACTCTGCCCCTTTGAACCTTTGAACCTAAAAAAAAATGAGTTTATTAGAAATAATAAGAGAACCATGGCCTTGGTACGTTGCAGGCCCTTTGATTGGATTAACTGTTCCAATTTTATTAATTATCGGAAATAAATCTTTCGGGATTAGTTCTTCGCTTCGTCATATTTGTGCGGCTTGCATTCCTGCAAATATTTCATTTTTTAAATACGATTGGAAAAAAGAAAGCTGGAATTTATTCTTCGTTCTTGGAATATTTTTCGGAGGTTTTATTGCTGCTCATTTTCTTTCGAATCCAAATCCTGTGGAAATTGCTCCTGAATTATCAGAGAAATTAGCCACTTACGGAATCACAGATCATAGTGGATTAGTTCCTGCACAATTATTTTCTTGGGAAAGCTTATTAACACTTCGCGGATTTATCATGATTGTGGTTGGAGGATTTTTAGTTGGCTTCGGAACTCGTTACGCTGGCGGATGCACAAGCGGACACGCGATTATGGGATTATCAAATTTACAATGGCCTTCATTGGTAGCCACAATCTGCTTTATGATTGGTGGTTTTGTAATGGCGCTTTTGATTTTACCTTATATTCTTTCACTTTAAAATTTCAAAAATGAGTTTAGAAAATAAAAATATAGACGGCGAAGGAATCAACGCAAGCCAGAAAAAAGAAACTGCTTTAGCAAACCTAAAATATTTGATCGTTGGAATCTTTTTCGGAATTGTATTCGTAAAAGCAGAAATTATCAGCTGGTTTCGTATTCAAGAAATGTTCAATTTGGAATCATTTCACATGTATGGCGTAATTGGATGCGCTGTTGCAGTTGGATTAATATCGGTACAATTGATTAAAAAATTCAACATTAAAACCCTTGATGGCGAAAAAATCGAAATTCAGCCCAAGACATTCAACAAAGGACAAATTTATGGTGGATTATTATTCGGTTTTGGATGGGCCATTACAGGAGCTTGCCCAGGTCCGCTTTTCGCTCAAATTGGTACAGGAGCTACAGTAATTGTAGTAACTTTGGTTAGTGCCATTGCTGGAACTTGGGTTTATGGTTTGATTAAAGATAAATTGCCTCATTAAAAAATGAATACAACAGAAAAGCTATCTCTAAGAAAAGCAAATCTTTCAGAAATACCTCAAATTTGGGAAATCCTACAAGATGCCATCGAACAAAGACGATTAGACGGAAGCTCACAATGGCAAGATGGATATCCGAACGAACTTTCTATTAAAAGCGATATCGAAAATGGTTACGGATATGTTTTTACAGAAGACGAATCGATTCTGGCTTATGCAGCTATTATTTTTGACAAAGAGCCTGCTTACGAAAACATCGAAGGCAAATGGCTTACCGATGGCGATTATACCGTTGTGCATCGTGTAGCAGTTTCAAAATTGGCAAAAGGAAAAGGTATTGCAACCAAGCTATTTGAGAGCATTGAAGGTTTATCTGTCGAAAATAAAATTTACAGTATAAAAGTAGACACAAACTTCGATAATACTCCGATGTTGAAAATTTTAGACAGATTAAAATATACGTATTGCGGAGAAGTCTATTTTAGAGGCTCTGCAAGAAAAGCATTTGAAAAACGATTGATATAAATATACAATCCGTAAAATTGATAACCCGACAGATTTTAAAAAACTGTCGGGTTTGTTTTTGTTTCAAGTTTCAGGTTTAAAGTTGCCTACCGAAAACCTGAAACTTGAAACCTGAAACTTTTTCTTCATCAATTTTTAATTTCATTTCGTTAAGTTTGCTTTTAACAAAAAGTCCCGTAAAATATATGAACCGCTCCGAGCAATTAAACAAACTACAAAATACCGAAAAATGGGATGTAATAATAATTGGCGGAGGTGCGAGCGGTCTCGGAACAGCTGTTGATGCCGCAAGCCGTGGTTACAAAACCATTTTATTCGAAGCTGTAGATTTTGCAAAAGGAACTTCAAGCAGAAGCACCAAACTGGTTCATGGCGGTGTGCGTTATTTGGCGCAAGGAGATGTACATTTAGTTCGAGAAGCATTAAAAGAACGAGGTTTATTAGCGCAAAACGCTGCTCATTTAGTCAAAAATCAGTCTTTTGTAATTCCGAATTACCATTTACTGAGCGGTTATTTTTATACGATCGGATTAAAAATTTATGATCTTTTATCGGGTTTTTTAAGTTTAGGAAGTTCTAAATATCTTTCAAAAAAGAAAACTATTGAGATGCTTCCAAACGTGGAGGAAAAAGGTTTGGTCAATGGCGTTATTTATCATGACGGTCAATTTGATGATTCTCGTCTGGCTATTAATCTTGCTCAAACAGCTGTAGAAAACGGAGCTTGTCTTTTAAATTATATAAAGGTTACCAATTTATTAAAAGATAACAAAAACCAAATTATTGGCGTTCAGATTCAAGATCAGGAAAGTGGAATTAAATATGACATAAAAGGTGCTGCTGTAATAAATGCGACAGGAGTTTTTACAAACGCCATCATGAAATTAAATGATAAAGTTTATAAAAAATATATTGTGCCAAGTCAGGGAATTCATTTGGTTCTTGATAAATCATTTCTTCCAGGCGAAAATGCTTTAATGATTCCGAAAACAAAAGATGGAAGAGTTTTATTCGCAGTTCCGTGGCATAACCGAATTGTAGTTGGAACTACCGATACTTTAATAAAGAAACAAAGTTTAGAACCTATTGCTTTAGAAAGCGAAATTCAATTTGTTTTAGAAACCGCACAAAGATTCTTGACAAAAAAGCCTCAAAGAAAAGATGTACTATCTGTTTTTGCGGGATTACGTCCGTTGGCTGCACCGAAAGAAGAAGGCAAAAGTACCAAAGAAGTTTCTAGAAGCCATAAAATTATAGTTTCTGAAACAGGTCTTATTACTATTACGGGAGGAAAATGGACAACCTACAGAAAAATTGCCGAAGATATTATAGACAAGGCAATCAAAATGGGTAAATTAGAAAAGAAAGTTTGCGCAACAGAACATCTTTCTATTCATGGAAACCGGCCTACTACTTCTTTAGACAGAGAAAATCACCTTTATATATATGGTACCGATATTCCGAAAATAATTGAATTACAGGAAAACGAACCTGAATTAAAAGAAAAACTGCATCCCAATCATGAATTTACAATAGCAGAAGTTGTTTGGGCAATCCGTTACGAAATGGCACGAACTGTAGACGATATTTTAGCAAGACGAGTTCGTTTATTATTCTTAGATGCCAGAGCTGCGATTGAAGTTTCGGAGAAAACAGCAAAAGTAATTGCAAAAGAATTGGGACATGATGAAGCTTGGATAAACTCAGAAATTACCAATTTTAGACAAATTGCAAAAGGTTTTCTACTGTCAGAATTCCGATAAATTGCAAAAACAGTTGATTATGAGAATATTTGCGGTTAAAGTTATCTTACAAAAAATCAATCGCTAAATATTTCCAAATTAAAAATCATCTTGATATTAAAAAATAATTAATTAACAACATATCAATACATTACAACCAAAAATTATTTTAATTTTATTGTCTAAAAAATTATTCTTTGCGTTCTTGCAGAATACGCTTTTATTCATATTAACAAAAAATTAACACAACACTTGTATATACAACTATTAAAAGTTATACATTTGTATATACAAATTATACACTTACGACTATGACAATTGAAGAGGTTATTAAGAGTACGGTTAAGATGGATAATGCGAAAAAAGTTATTCTGAATATCATGTACACGCAAAATGTGATTCAGGATCATTTCAACGAGTTGATCAAACCGTATGATTTATCTGGAGAACAGTATAATGTGTTGCGTATATTAAGAGGACAAAAAGGAAAACCTGCTAATATGTGCGTGATACAGGAGCGAATGCTTGCTAAAACGAGCAACACAACACGTTTGGTAGACAAATTATTATTAAAGGATTTTGTTACGCGAAATGTCTGTCCTGATAATCGAAGAAAAATTGAAGTTTCGATTACGCAAAAAGGATTGGATATTTTAAAAGAATTAGATCCGAAAGTAGATGAACATGAACAAACGTTTGCAAACAATTTAAAACCAGAAGAATTAGTTTTCTTAAATCAATTATTAGAAAAATATAGAACCAACAAATAAAATAATAAAAACTATGAGCAATTTCTTAGAAAATCAAAATTGGAGATACGCAACTAAACAGTTTGATGCTTCAAAAAAGATATCTGATGCAGATTTAAATACATTAAAAGAAGCCGTTAGATTAAGCGCTTCTTCATACGGATTACAACCTTATAAAGTCGTTATTGTTGAAAATCCAGAATTAAGAGAAAAATTAAAAGGTGCAGCTTGGGGACAAACTCAAATTACAGATGCTTCTCACCTATTTATTTTTGCAAACGACTTAAGCCTTGATGCTGGTTCTGTTGACAAATACATCAGTAATATCAGCGAAGTAAGAGGTGTTCCAGTTGATGCTTTAGGAGGATTCAGCGATATGATGAAAAATGTAATTTCAAATTTATCTGAAGATGCAAAACACATTTGGACTGCAAAACAAACGTATTTAGCTTTAGGAAACTTATTAAATGCAGCTGCAGAATTAAAAATTGATGCTACTCCTATGGAAGGTTTCAATGCTGCTCAATTTAATGAAATCTTAGGTTTCGATAAATTAGGTCTAAATGCTTCAGTTATTGCAACTGTAGGTTACAGACATGATGATGACAAATCTCAGCACCAGAAAAAAGTTAGAAAATCACACGAGGAATTATTTATCACTATATAATTATTTATTAATCAAATTCAAATTTAATTTTAAAAACATGAAAAATTTAAAAACTATTGCAATAGCATTATTCGTAGCAGCAGCTGGAATCTCAGTAAACGCTCAAACTAAAAAAATCGACGTAAAAGCATCTACTATTAAATGGGTAGGTAAAAAAGTAACTGGAGAGCACTCTGGAACTGTAAACTTTAAAGATGGAGCTGTTATTTTCAAAGGAAAAAAATTAGCTGGTGGTAACTTTACAGTTGACATGACTTCATTAACTTCTACAGATTTAACTGGAGAATACCAAGGAAAATTAAACGGTCACTTAAAAGCTGACGATTTCTTCGGAACTGACAAATTCCCAACTTCAAAATTAGTTTTCAAAACTATCGGTGCAAAATCTGCTGACGTTTACACGGTAACTGCAGACTTAACTATCAAAGGAATTACTAAACCAGTAACTTTTGATCTTACTGTAAAAGGAAACACTGCTACAACTGCTTTCAAAGTTGACAGAACTAAATATGATATTAAATACGGTTCAGGTAGCTTCTTCGACGGTTTAGGAGATAAAACTATCAACGACGAATTTGAATTAGCTGTAGCTTTAAAATTCTAATATTTCAAGCTTACTAATTCAGAAATATAATAAACCCCAGCAGTTTTATACTGTTGGGGTTTATTCTTTTATAAGCTTTTCACAAACTTAACATTCTTAATACTATAGTAACTCTTTCATAATAAGCATCAAGGCTTTGATTAACATACAGCTTCTATTTTTGGAACAATTAAAAAAATCAAAAACTAGAAATTAAAATCATAGTTATGAAAACAAAACTACGTATTGCAGGTATAATCTTCATTATCAGCTTTTTCGTACAGGCTCAGCAACAACCAAAAGGAATCATTGGTTCTACAAACTGGATGACTAACTGGACAAACTTTAAACCTGCTGTTAATGACTATAGTGAAGCAACCAATATAATTGCCGGAACAATTGATAAGGATACACGATTAATAAAACGTAATATTTATCATTTGGTTGGCGTTGTATATGTTACAAATAATGCAACTTTGACTATCGAACCAGGAACTGTTATTAGAGGCGATGATAAAACCTGCGGAACTCTTGTAATTACGAACGGATCGAAAATTGTAGCTGAAGGACTAGAAACTGACCCAATTGTTTTTACATCTGAAAATGAAATAAACAACAGAAAACCAGGTGACTGGGGCGGAATTATTATTTTAGGAAAAGCTCCGATAAATTCTTTAGGAGGAATTCACACTTTACCTTTCGATTTAGATCCAACTTTAAATCATTACGGAGGACAAGATTCAGAAGATAATTCAGGAATCATGAAATACGTGAGAATCGAATATGCCGGTAGAAAATTAAGTGCTTCAAAAGAATTAAACGGCCTTTCTCTTGCTGGTGTTGGAAGAAAAACAACTATCAGTCATGTTCAAATCAGTTATTCAAATGATGATTCTTTTGAATGTTATGGTGGAGATTTAAATCTGAGCAACTTAGTTTCGTATAGAACAACCGACGATGATTTTGATTTTACACAAGGTGCTCAAATTAATATTTCGAATAGTATTGCAATTCGCCATCCGTTTTCTTCAGATATTTCAGGTTCAAGATGTTTTGAGGTAGATTCGTACGAGAAGATTGCTTCTACAGACATGACCAAAAAAATGACCAAAATTAATGCTAGCAACATCACTTTGGTTAATTTAGAAGAAAACAATCAAGGTTTGGTGAGAGAATCTGCTTATATTAAAGAAAATACTTTCTTCAACTTAACTAATAGTGTAGTTTCTGGATTTGCTCCATTTGTTTTATTGGAAGGAAATATCGGAAACGGTGAAGCCAATTTGTCTAAAATTACTTTTAAAAATGTTGTCGCAAATAATTGTACAGGTGAAATTGAAAGCGAATCTGGAAGCAATATTCCAGGTATAAAAAGCTATTATGGCAATCCTATTTACGGAATAGAATATACAAAAATGAAACTTAACGAGCTGTTTGCGCTTCCAAACATCAAAGGAAATCCAGATTTTAGATTAAATGTAAACAACACGGTAGCAAGTGGAAATTAAGGAGTTATAGAAACATTCGAAATCAAAATTTAACAAAATTCGCAAATTCGAAAAGATTTTTTTCAAATTTTATATACTTTAATTAAAATTACATTTATATCTTTGTCACATCAAAATAAAGAAATGAGAACAATTTTAAACAATACTTGGTGGTGGAGCAATTTACGTCAGACGTCGTGAACGAAGCTTCCTATGGTATTGTAAGAAATATAAAAATATAAAGGGCTTGTCATCACGACAAGCCCTTTTTTTTGATCAAAACCGAACATAAAGTTAACAACACATAAAAACTATATATTTTGAAACCTTTTATTCTTAATACGCATTACAAACAAATTCTGGCAGATACGGTTACGCCAGTAAGCATTTATTTCAAAATCAGAGATAAATTCCCAAACAGCTTATTGTTGGAAAGTAGTGATTACCACGGAAATGACAACAGTTTCTCTTACATCTGCTGCAATCCTATTGCAACTATAAAAATCGAAAATGAAGTTATCTCTAAAACTTTTCCTAATGGAACTTCAGAAAAAATCGCTATTGATGCTTCGACAAATATTCCTCAGGTAATTCAGGAATTTTCAAGTCAGTTTCAATCAGAAAAAAATGATTTTAAGTTCATCAATAACGGGTTATTCGGATACATTTCTTATGATGCCGTTCGTTACTTCGAAAAAGTTTCTATTGCAAAAAAAGACAACACCACTTCAATTCCAGATGTTTTTTATGCTGTTTATCAAAACATTATTGCAATCAATCACTTCAAAAACGAAGCTTATATATTTTGCCACAGCGTTGACAATAAAAACAATATTGCAGAAATCGAACAATTGCTGCAATCTAGAAATATTGCTTCTTATAAATTCTCTAAAGAAGGAGAAGGTTTCTCTAACTTAACTGATGAAGAATTTAAAGCAAATGTAGCTTTAGCCAAAAAACATTGTTACCGCGGAGATGTTTTTCAACTAGTTCTTTCTCGCCGATTTACACAAGGTTTCAAAGGAGATGAATTTAATGTTTACAGAGCTTTAAGAAGCATCAACCCTTCTCCATATTTATTCTTTTTCGATTATGGTGATTTTAAAATATTTGGTTCTTCACCAGAAGCTCAAATCATTGTAAAAAACAGAAAAGCTGAAATTCACCCAATCGCTGGAACTTTCAAAAGAACTGGAAATGATGAACGTGATGCACTTTTAGCAAAAGAGCTTTCTGAAGATAAAAAAGAAAACAGCGAACACGTTATGCTAGTAGATTTAGCAAGAAATGATTTAAGCCGAAACGGACATGATGTAAATGTTGAAAAATACAGAGAAGTTCAGTTCTTCTCTCACGTAATTCACTTAGTTTCAAAAGTTACGGGACATTTACACGATAAAGCAACAACCATGCAAGTCGTAGCGGATACTTTTCCTGCAGGAACTTTAAGCGGCGCACCAAAACACAGAGCGATGCAATTGATTGAAGAATGCGAAAAAACAAACCGTAACTTCTACGGAGGCGCAATTGGTGTTATGGATTTTGATGGAAACTTTAATCACGCGATTATGATTCGAACTTTCCTTTCTAAAAATCATCAATTGCACTGTCAAGCAGGAGCTGGAATTGTGGCAAGCTCTGATGAAGAAAGCGAAATGCAGGAAGTTTACAATAAATTAAGAGCATTAAATACAGCCTTAGAAATGGCTGAAAATATTTAATTTTTGTTTCAGGTTTTCTTTGTTTAAAGTTTCAAGTTGTTGGAACTTGAAACGTGAAACATGAAACATGAAACATGAAACATGAAACATGAAACATGAAACATGAAACATGAAACTTAAAAACAATTAACAACAAACTATAAAAACCTATGAAAAAAGCAGTATCAATTTTAGTTTTAATCATTACCCTGACTTCTTGTAATTCAGAAAAAAAACAAAATCCGATTGAAGGAACCTGGCGTCTTATATCAGCAGAAACGACTGAGAAAGATTCCACTTTTTCAACTTTCAATTCAAAAACAAAAATGATTAAAATTATTAACGATACACATTTTGCTTTTTTTAATCATGATTTAAAACACGGAAAAGATACAACAGCAGCATTGTTCTTTGGCGGAGGCGGAAAATATACTTTAAAAGATAGTATTTATACAGAACATTTAGAGTTTTTCAACAACCGCGATTGGGAAGACAACAAATTTGAATTTGTAGTGAAAGTTCAAAATGACACCTTAATTCAAAAAGGAATAGAAAAAGTAGAAAAATTAGGAGTAGATCGTGTTATCGTAGAAAAATACGTTCGAGAAAAATAAAAAAATTGGTTGCCAGTCTCAGTCTCAGTTTTCAGCAAAAAAACTTAGTAACTCAGAACCTTAGCAACTTAGCAACTTAAAAAAAAAAAATGAAAAAGATTTTAGTTATAGACAATTACGATAGTTTCACTTACAACTTGGTGCACTATTTAGAAGATTTAAATTGCGAAGTTACTGTTTACAGAAACGACGAATTTGATATTGATGAAATTGCAAGTTTCGAAAAAATATTGCTTTCACCAGGACCTGGAATTCCAGATGAAGCAGGTTTATTAAAAGCAGTAATCGAAAAATACAGTCCGACAAAAAGCATACTTGGGGTTTGTTTAGGACAGCAGGCAATTGGAGAAGTTTTTGGAGGAACGCTTTCAAACCTTAACAAAGTGTATCACGGCGTTGCAACAAATGTAAAAACTTTAGTAGACGACGAAATTTTGTTTGAAGGTTTAGGAAACGAATTTGAGGTTGGGAGATACCATTCTTGGGTTGTTGACAGCAATTTACCCGAAGATTTAGAAGCGACTTCGGTAGATGAAAACGGACAAATTATGTCTTTACGTCACAAAAATTATGATGTGAGGGGTGTTCAATTTCACCCAGAAAGCGTTTTAACGCCAAACGGAAAAAGGATTTTAGAGAATTGGATTAACAGTTAATAGCAAACTTTTTAAATAGAAATTCAGTTACCCAAATTAATCCAAATATTATATTTTTACTTACAAGGATTAACTAACGTCAAAATATTATCCTTGTAAGTAATTAATTTAATTAAAACCTATGAAAAAAATTCTACTTCTTTTAACTCTTCTTGTTTCTGCTTCATCATTCGCAGCCGATGTAACTGGTAAAGTCCTTTTAGACAATACTGCAACTTATGAAAATTGCACTGTAACCTTTACACCAGTTTCACCAAGTGCAGTTTTAGCTCAGACAACATCTCAATCGGATGGAAGTTTTACTGCTAATATTGCAAACGGTGTTTACAACATTAAATATGAAAAAAATGGCTATCAAACTTATGAGCTATTAAATTACTTTATAAATGATACTGTGATTTTAAACGATGTTACTTTATCCTCAAATAATTTAGTTCTAGTAAATGGCAACGTTAGCGGATCATGGACAAAAGGCAATACTTATAGAATTACGGGAAATATAATTGTTCCTGCCGGACAAACTTTAACTATTGAAGAGGGCGTAGAAGTAAAGTTTGATGGATATTATTCCTTAATTGTAAATGGTACTTTATTAGCAAATGGCACTACTGGTAAATATATTAAATTCACATCAAACAGTACTTCTCCAACCAATAAAGACTGGAATCAAATAGTAATAAATGGTATTTCAAAAATGGATTATTGTATTATAGAATATGGAAAAGCAAAAAATGACGATAATATCGGCCTTATAAATGTTACTGGAAACTTGACTATTACTAATAGTATCATTAAAAATTCAGAACAAAGCGCTATAAGTATCCGAAATGCAGGCATCGTAAAAGTTGAAAAAAATAAAATATATGATTGCGCATATGGTTTTTCTGTTTACACAACAGGTATTGTGACTATAGAAGATAACGAGATTTTTAACCATTCAATAATTGGTATAAACATACATGTAAGTTCACCGCAATCAGTTTTTAAAAATAATATTGTGTATAATTGTGTATTTGACGCTATACAAGTCCAAGGAACTTACAAAATAGAACGTAATATTGTTTTTAACTCTGGAGTTGGAATTAATGTTGTTTACTCAATGCCAAATATTGTCAATAATACAATATTTTCTAACAAGTATGGTATTAGCATATATGACAATCCATCAATAGTAACAAAACCTAGTATTAATTCCAATATTATAATGGATAACTCATACTATGGTATTTACTCAACCGGAGTTCATAAACCTGAACTAGTTTCTTATAATTTATTTTATAACAATCGTTTGGGCAATGGAAATAATAATTTACCTGTGGGTGTTGGAACAATAATAACAATAAACAAAAATAATACCCCAGCAGACGCATATTACAACATTTTTGTAAGTCCAGAATTTGAATCAATTATACTAACAGAAAATACTTTTTGCACTTTAAAAAGCAATTCTCCAGCTGTTAATGCAGGTGATCCATCAATAGCTATTTCAAATGGAACAATAGTTGATATTGGAGCAAAAGAATTAGGTGGAAATTTATCTACTGGAGAATTTACAAATGCTAAACTAATGGGTATAAAAGTTTTTCCTAATCCAACAACAGATTTCTTGTATTTTGAAGCTAATCAAAATCAAACATTTGATTCAATTAAGTTTTTTGATGTAAATGGAAAAACTGTTGATCAAATAAAATTCACCAATTCTGTCTCTGATTATCAATGGAAAGTTGCTCCGCATTTAACAAAAGGAGTGTACTTATTTGCAATTATGAATGGTAATACTATAATCGATTCGGGAAAGTTTATTAAAAAATAAAACAATTCCATTAAATGGAATTTATCATAGATATTAAAAATGAAAACTATATTAAACAAATTAATCAACCACGAAGTGCTTTCTAAAGAAGAAGCAAAACAAGTATTGATTAATATTTCAAGCGGTCAATATAATCCAAGTCAGATTTCGGCATTTTTGACTGTTTTTATGATGCGTAGCATAACGATTGATGAACTTTCTGGCTTTCGCGAAGCGTTATTAGATCTTTGCATTCGTGTCGATTTATCAGCTTACAATACAATCGATTTATGCGGAACGGGAGGTGACGGAAAAGACACTTTCAATATTTCGACTTTAGCTTCTTTTGTATCAGCTGGAGCAGGGATAAAAGTGGCAAAACATGGGAATTATGGCGTTTCTTCTATTTCTGGATCAAGCAACGTAATGGAAAAAATGGGAATTAAATTCAGTAACGATCCTTCATTTTTAGAAAAATGTATAGATCAGGCCGGAATCTGCGTTTTGCATGCTCCCCTATTTCACCCAGCTATGAAAAATGTTGGGCCAATCAGAAAAGAGTTGGCTGTAAAAACCTTTTTCAATATGTTGGGGCCGATGGTAAATCCGTCATTCCCACAAAATCAATTGGTTGGAGTTTTCAACTTAGAATTGGCAAGAATGTACGCTTATCTATACCAAAATACCGATGTTAATTTTACTATTCTACATTCGCTTGACGGATATGATGAAATTTCATTAACTGGTCCGACAAAAACAATTTCTAACCATATGGAAGGAATGTTAAATCCAGAAGATTTTGGCGTTCATCTTTTATCTCAAACCGAAATCGAAGGCGGAAAAACTATCGAAGAATCTGCTGAAATCTTTACGAATATCATTTCTGGAAAAGGAAACGAAGCTCAAAATAATGTGGTTTGTGCTAACGCAGCAATGGCAATTTCAACAGTTACAAAATGCTCTCCAAAAGAAGGATTTGAACTGGCTAAAGAAAGTTTATTATCAGGAAAAGGACTTCAAGCGTTAAAAAAATTGCAAGAATTAAGTAAAAATTAGTTTCATGTTTCATGTTTCATGTTTCAAGTTGTTGGGACGTGAAACTAAAAAGACTTGAAACTTGAAACAAATCAAGACAATGAACATTTTAGATAAAATAATAATAGACAAAAAAAGAGAAGTTGTTCTAAAGAAATCGATTATTCCAGTTTCTCAATTGGAAGCTTCTGTGTTTTTTGGAAAACAGACGATTTCTCTTAGTCAGAAATTAAAAGAAAGCAATTCTGGAATTATTGCAGAACACAAACGTCGCTCTCCCTCAAAATCAATTATCAACAATAATTTTACTGTTGAAGAAGTAGTAAAAGGTTATGAAAATGCAGGCGCTTGCGGAATTTCAGTTTTAACTGATGGAAAATATTTCGGCGGATCTTTAGACGATTTACTTCTGGCAAGAGCTTCAGTAAATATTCCGCTTTTGCGAAAAGAATTTATTGTAGACGAATACCAAATCCTTGAGGCAAAAGCACACGGAGCCGATTTGATTCTTTTGATTGCTGCAGTTTTAACCCGCGAAGAAATTAAATCTTTATCTGAATTTGCACAGAAATTAGGTTTAGAAGTTCTATTGGAAGTTCATAATCAGGAAGAACTAGAAAAATCGATTATGCCGACTTTAGATATGATTGGCGTGAACAACAGAAACCTAAAAACTTTCGAAGTAAGTTTAGATTTTAGTAAAGAATTAGCATCACAAATTCCAAATGATTTTGTAAAAGTTTCTGAAAGCGGTATTTCATCTATTGAAGCTATCCAAGAATTAAAACCATATGGCTATAAAGGTTTCTTAATTGGAGAAAACTTCATGAAAACTGATAATGCTGGACAAGCAGCAACGGATTTTATTAAAAATCTGGGCGTTTAAAAAATAGCCACGAATTCACGAATGATTGTAAATTAAATTCGTGAATTCGTGGCGGAAAAACTTTGCGAACTTTTTAGCATTTTACACAATACAAAACAAAAAACCTTAGCGCACTTTGCGGTAAAAAAACACAACGAAATGAAACTCAAAATATGCGGTATGAAATATCCTGAAAATATTCTCGAAGTAGGCGCGCTTTTGCCTGACTATATGGGGTTTATTTTCTGGGAAAAATCCGCGCGATATTTTAACGGAACAATTCCTGAACTTATAAAAACAGTCAAAAAAGTAGGTGTTTTTGTAGATCAAAGTCAGGAAGAAATTCTGGAAAAAGTCGCAAAATACAATTTACAAGCCGTTCAATTACACGGAAATGAATCCGTCGAATTTTTATCAGAACTAAAAGAACAATTACCTAAAAAGGTCGAAATCATAAAAGTTTTTTCTGCCGATGAAAATTTTGATTTTGAAGTTATAAAACCTTTTGAACCTGTCAGCGATTATTTTTTGTTTGACACAAAAGGAAAATTGCCTGGCGGAAACGGAACAACTTTCG
Organism: Flavobacterium tistrianum; assembly: GCF_003254545.1. GTDB lineage: Bacteria > Bacteroidota > Bacteroidia > Flavobacteriales > Flavobacteriaceae > Flavobacterium > Flavobacterium tistrianum. Next base: position 56,619 of record NZ_QJRH01000058.1, on the reverse strand, counting down.
ACTGGAGTATTTTAAAAAAATATAATTCGAAAAAGCCTTTCTTTTTAAGCGGAGGCATCGGAATGAAGGAATTAAAAGCCATTGAAGAAATTTCAAAAACCAATTTACCGATCTACGCTGTCGATGTAAATAGTAAATTTGAAATTGAACCAGGGCTAAAAAACAGAAATTTATTTAGCAATTTCAAACGCAAATTTGATGTTGCCAACTTTTAAAATTTAAAAAAATGAGTTTTAACGTTAACGAAAAAGGATATTACGGAGAATTTGGAGGAGCTTATATTCCAGAAATGTTATATCCAAATGTAGAAGAATTACGTCAAAAGTATTTAAGTATAATGGACGAACCTGATTTTAAAGCTGAGTTCAATCAATTGCTAAAAGATTACGTTGGACGCCCTAGTCCATTGTATTTTGCAAAACGTTTATCTGAAAAATACAACACTAAAGTTTATCTAAAAAGAGAAGACCTAAACCATACCGGCGCGCATAAAGTAAACAATACAATCGGACAGATTTTATTAGCGAAACGTCTGGGCAAAAAAAGAATTATTGCCGAAACTGGAGCTGGTCAGCATGGTGTTGCAACTGCAACAGTTTGCGCTTTGATGGGAATTGAATGCATCGTTTATATGGGCGAAATTGACATTGCACGTCAGGCACCAAACGTTGCTCGTATGAAAATGTTAGGCGCAGAAGTTCGTCCAGCGCTTTCAGGTTCACGCACTTTAAAAGATGCCACAAACGAAGCAATTAGAGATTGGATTAATAATCCTGTTGATACGCATTACATTATAGGATCTGCAATTGGACCGCATCCTTATCCTGATATGGTAACTCGTTTTCAGAGCATTATTTCAGAAGAAATCAAATGGCAATTAAAAGAAAAAGAAGGACGCGAAAACCCTGATTACGTTGTGGCTTGTATCGGCGGAGGAAGTAATGCTGCTGGAACATACTATCACTTTTTGCATGAGCCAGAAGTTGGAATTATTGCGGTTGAAGCTGCAGGAAAAGGTGTTGATAGCGGTCACAGTGCTGCAACGAGTAAATTAGGAAAAGTTGGAGTTATCCATGGCTGTAAAACACTTTTAATGCAAACTCCTGACGGACAAATTACAGAACCTTATTCTATTTCAGCAGGTTTAGATTATCCGGGAGTTGGTCCATTGCATGCTCATCTAGCGCAAACCGGACGTGGTGAATTTTTCTCTGTAACTGATGATGATGCTATGAACGCTGGTCTGCAATTGACAAAACTAGAAGGAATTATTCCTGCGATCGAAAGCGCTCACGCTTTTGCAGTTTTGGATCAAAAGAAATTCAAGCCTGAAGATATTGTAGTGATTAGCCTTTCTGGACGTGGCGATAAAGATTTAGATAATTACATTGATTACTTTAAATTGTAATAAAAGTATTAATTTGCACGTCTCTAATCGCAACTATTAACGAGAAAATATAATTATGGAAAAGTTATTCTCATACGGAACATTAAGATCGAAACAAATTCAGATGCAGATTTTTAAAAAAGTACTAGTTGGAACTCCAGATCAACTTCTGGGTTATAAGCTAAAAAGTTTGCAAATCGAAGAAGAATTCGGAATGGCAGATTATGTGGTTGCAATTGCAAGTGAAAACGCGGAAGAAAATATACATGGTGTTGTCTTTAATGTTACCAGTGCAGATTTAGCAAAAGTCGATTTATTTGAATCTAATTCGTACCGAAGAGTTCAGGTTAAACTGCAATCTGGAACAGTTGCTTGGGTTTATACCGAAAACAAATAATTGAAAAAATGATTTTAGCGGCCGCACAAACAAAACCAAAACGTGGAAATATTGCTTCAAATTTATTAGACCATTATAGGCTTATTGAATTGGCGGCACAAAATGGAGCTCAATTGATCGCTTTTCCTGAAATGTCCATTACTGGATATGAAAGAGAAAATGCTTTGGAAATGGCTTTCGCCGAAGATGATTATAGAATAGACCATTTGAAAGATTTAGCAACTGACAATAATATTGTCATTATTGCTGGTGCTCCAATTTTAATTGAAAATCAATTGTTTATTGGCGAATATATTATTGCACCCAACGATTTGGTTTCTATTTATACAAAGCAGTTTTTGCATGAGGGTGAAGATGGATTTTTCCAGTCTTCGTTTGATAATAATCCGATGGTTACGATTGAAAATCAAAATATTGCTTTTGCGATTTGTGCTGATATTGATAATCCGAAACATCCTGAAAATGCTGCAAAAAATAACGCTGACATTTATGTTGCCAGCATTTTCTTTTCGCCAAACGGGATTCCGAATGCGTACCGAGATTTACAGAATTATGCCGAAAAACACAAGATGAATGTTTTGATGTCTAATTTCAGCGGTGAATCTTGGGGTTCACCTTCGGCTGGACAAAGTGCTTTTTGGAATACTAAAGGCGAATTAGTTGCCCAAATGAATGACTCAGACTCTGGATTATTGATTGTTGAAAAACAAAATGATAATTGGATAAGTAAAATCATAAAAGTTTAAGTTCCTGCAAGGTTTTCAAAGCCTTGTAGGCATTATTAAATTACATAAAATAAGAAAACCTACAAGGTTTTAAAAACCTTGCAGGAGAAAAACATACTAAAAATGAACAGAATAACTCAAAAATTACAAGAAGATAAAAAGATCCTTTCGATCTATTTTTCTGCAGGTTACCCTAACTTAAATGATACTGTGCAGATTATTCAGGATTTAAAAAAAAACGGCGTTGATTTAATCGAAATCGGACTTCCTTTTAGCGATCCTTTGGCTGATGGACCAACCATTCAAGCGAGTTCTACACAGGCGCTTCATAACGGAATGACAACTCAAATTCTTTTCGATCAGCTGAAAAACATCCGCGAAAGCGTGAAAATTCCATTGATAATTATGGGATATTTTAATCCGATGCTACAATATGGCGTTGAAGCTTTCTGCCAAAAATGTGCTGAAATCGGGATTGATGGTTTAATTATTCCAGATCTTCCTGTTGATGTTTATGCTGACGAATACAAAGCAATTTTCGAAAAATACGGTTTGATCAATGTTTTCCTGATTACGCCTCAAACTTCAGACGAACGTATTCGTTTTATTGACAGCGTTTCCAACGGATTTATTTATATGGTAAGTTCTGCAAGTGTTACGGGATCACAATCTGGTTTTGGAGATATTCAAGAAAGTTATTTTGAAAGAATCGCTAATCTAAATTTGAAAAACCCTCAAATTGTTGGTTTCGGAATTTCGAATAAAGAAACTTTCAATCAAGCTACTAAATATTCTAAAGGTGCAATTATTGGAAGTGCTTTCATTAAACATTTAAGCGAAAGCGGAAGTGGGAAAATTGAAGAATTTGTTGGAAGGATTCGATAATTTAGCAAAATAAACACACCGTTTGTCATTCTGAGGAACGAAGAATCACACTCGTAACTCGACAAAGATTGACGAAATAGATTGCGGAATTTCTAGTGTGATTCTTCGTTCCTCAGAATGACAAAAAAACGTACTAAAGCTGAAATACTAAAGTGTTTCAGCTTTTTTATTTTAACTAATTAAAGAACAAATTAACATAAATTATCGAAAACGCTTTATGTTAATATTATGTTAAAACAAAATTAAACAAGCGTTTAAATTAAACAAGTGTTTAATTTTGCATCCGATTAGAAGCAATACCATGTCACACATCGAATTGAACGATAAAAAAATTCAGATTCTTAATGTTGCAGAAAGGCTTTTTTCTGAGAAAGGATTTGAGGGTACATCGATACGGGATATCTCCAAAGAGGCCAAAATTAACATTGCCATGGTCTCTTATTATTTTGGGTCAAAAGAAAGACTTCTAGAAGCTCTTATTTTTCACAAAACTGTTGATTTAAAACTACAACTCGAAAATTTATTACAAGAAGAAATCGAACCTCTTGAAAAAGTCAATAAATTAATCGAAATTTACATCAACAGAATTTGCCTTAACAAAGGGATTTACAGGGTTTTACATTTTGAACTTTATAACAAAAAGAGAGAAAAAAGCCTTCAAGCTTTTACTGAACTTAAAAAAGGAAATTTAAAATCGGTTGAAAGCATTATCAAACAAGGTCAAGCCCAAGGAGTTTTTAGAAAAGATGTTAATATCCAACTTATTACGCCTACGATTATCGGAACCTTTTTTCACTTTCACATGAATCGCTCTTTCTTCGAAGAATTATTTGATTTAAAAACAGAAGAAATGTTTAACAATTACATTAAAAACGATCTTACAAAGCACATTCAACAAACTATAAAAGCGCTACTTGTTTATGAAAATTAGTCAATTAATGCTCTTTGGAGTTTTCTTCATCGGAATATCTTCAATAGAAGCACAAGAAAAAACAAGTTTAACCTTGGGCGAGGCCGTGCAAATGGCTTGGGAAAAGAGTAACGAAGTTACGCTTGCCAATACTAAGGTAAACACAAAAAAATACGAATTAAAAACCGTAAAAAACAATCAATACCCAGATCTTAAGATTTCTGGTCAATATCAGCGTCTTACAAAAGCATCGATTGATATGCCTAATCAAGGCGAAAGTGCTTCACTGGCTTCTCCAGACCGCGCAATGCTTGGAATGGCTAATTTAAGTCTTCCTATTTTTGCTGGATTTAAAATTCAAAACAGCATTGATGCCTATGAAGGAATGTACGAAGCGGAAACTGCCAATGCTGCAAAAACTAAAGAAGATGTTGCTTTAAAAGCAATTACTTATTACACAGCACTGTACAAGGCTCAAAAAACTTTAGATGTTTTAAACGAAAATCAAAAAAGCGCAAAACAGCGTGTTACTGATTTTACAGAGTTGGAGAAAAACGGAATTATTCCGAGAAATGATTTATTAAAAGCGCAATTATTAGTTTCTAAAACGCAATTATCTATTGATGAAGCTAATAATAATATTAATAACATCAATTACTACTTAACGACTTTGCTTAAATTAGACCCGAATGTAAAAATTGAGGTAAACGAACAAGATTTCTTTAATCTAAAAACAAGCAATTCTATAACATCTGATGCTGTTGCACTTGAAAGCAGAAAAGATTTAGAAGCAATAAGATTGCAAAGCAAAGCTTCTGAAGCTAATGTCAAAATTGCAAAAGCAGCATATTATCCTTCTGTTTCACTTTTAGGTGGCTATACTGCATTTGACTTAAAAGACATTGTAACTGTAAAATATGCGATGAACTTTGGAATCGGATTATCTTACGATTTATCTGGAATTTTAAAAAATAATGTTCACGTAAAAGAAGCAGAAAGCAGAGCTTTGGAAGTAAAAAATACCGAAGCAATTATGACAGACCGCATTAAAGTAGAGGTTCAAAAATCTATTGAAGATTATGACCTAGCAATTAATCAAAGTGTGGTTTATGAAGAAGCATTACAGCAAGCAGCAGAAAACTACAGATTAGTAAAAGATAAATTTGACAATGGTTTATCTGACACTAATGATTTGGTAGAAGCAGATGTAGAGCATTTAAATGCCAAAATTCAAACTGCTTTATCTAAAGCAACCATTATTCAAAAATATTACGAATTACTTTCAGTATCAGGACAATTATCACAATCATTCAATCTTTCTAAAATATAATCGATAGCTCTCATGGAAAAGAAAAAAACAAATAAAAAATTCATCATAATACTTGCAGTTCTGATTTTAGGAGGCGGAACTTACGGAATATCTAAATACCTGCACGGTCAAGCTCACGAAGAAACAGATGATGCTCAGATCGAAAAAAGAATGAACCCGATTATCCCTAGAGTTTCAGGATATATCAGCAAAGTTTATGTGAAAGATAATGATTATGTAAAAAAAGGAGATACTTTATTTACTATCGATAAGAGAGATTATCAATTAAAGATTGATGAAGCTAATGCAGCATTATTGGGAGCTGAAGGTCAATTTGAAGCAGCAAAAGCAGATATTGGAAGTGCTTACGCAAGCATCTCTGTTTCTGATGCACAAATGAAATCTGCAAGCGGTTCTATCGAAAGTGCAAAAATTAGATTGAGACAGCTTACAAACGATTATAACCGTTACAATAACTTGTACAAAACGCATACTATTACAAAACAACAGTATGAGCAGGCTTTGACAGCAAAAGAAGAAGCTGAAAATCAGGTACGTGTTTTAGAGCAACAGCAAAAAGCTAGTTCTTACCAAAAATCGGTTATTCAATCAAAATCTAAAGTTTCTGATAAACAGACAGAAGTTGCTGCTGCAAATATCAAAAAAGCAAAAACAATGCTTGATGTGGCTCACTTAAACCTTTCTTATACTGTAGTTACTGCTGCAATTGACGGTCAGGTTTCTAAAGTTGATATTCAGCCAGGACAATTGGTTCAGCCAGGACAATCTTTATTCTATATTATCAATAATAATGAGGCTTGGGTTGTAGCTAACTTTAAAGAAACACAATTGAACAAAATGGTTGTGGGACAAAAAGTGAGTTTAAAAGTTGATGCTTATCCAAACTATGAGTTTAAAGGAACAGTATCTTCTTTCTCTCCTGCAACAGGATCTCGTTTTTCATTATTGCCTCCTGATAACGCAACAGGAAACTTCGTAAAAACAATTCAGAGATTACCAGTAAAAATTACCATAGACGAATCTAACGATCCTGAAAAAGTGAAACTTTTAAGACCAGGTATGAACGTTGACGTAGATGTACATTTGAAATAAGATAAATGGCTACAGCAGTACAAGACGACGATTTAGTAGAATACGGTTTCAGACGTGTTATCATTACGATTACAGCAGTGCTTTGTGCACTGTTGGAAATTGTTGATACGACGATTGTAAACGTAGCGCTGACGGACATGCGCGGAAGTCTTGGTGCTACCTTGACCGATGTTGCATGGGTAATTACAGCATACGCAATTGCGAATGTTATTGTAATTCCGATGACGAGCTGGCTATCGCAGCAATTTGGAAGACGTAATTATTTTGTGGCTTCCATTATAATATTTACAGTCTGTTCTTTTTTGTGTGGTAATGCCACCAATATTTGGGAACTAGTAGCTTTCCGTTTCGTACAAGGTATGGGTGGTGGAGCATTACTAGTAACAGCCCAAACGATTATTACAGAAAGTTATCCAGTAGCAAAACGAGGAATGGCACAAGCTATTTACGGAATGGGTGTAATTGTTGGTCCAACATTAGGTCCGCCTTTGGGAGGATATTTGGTAGATAATTATTCTTGGCCTTATATTTTCTATATCAATATTCCGTTAGGAATTATTGCTACTATTTTGGCTTTAACTTTTGTTAGAAGTCCGAAATATGGAGAAAAATTAAAAGCCAATCAGGTGGACTGGTGGGGAATTATATTGTTGAGTACTTTCATTGGTTCCTTACAATTCGTTTTAGAACACGGGCAACAGGATGACTGGTTTAATGATTCACTAATTGTAACTCTAAGTGTTGTTACGGTTTTAGGATTGGTTCTTTTTATTTGGAGAGAGCTTACCTATGAATATCCAATTGTAAACCTAAGTGTTCTAAAAGATGGAAATCTTAGAATAGGAACTGTAATGTGTTTTATTCTTGGTTTTGGTTTGTACGGTTCTACTTTAATTATCCCAATTTACACACAGTCTATTTTAGGATGGACAGCAACAGATGCAGGATTATTATTGATTCCGGGATCTATCACAACGGCTATTATGATGCCATTTGTGGGTAATATGATTCAGAAAGGTGTACCTCAAGGATATATGGTGGGAATAGGATTTTTGATTTTCTTCTTCTTTACTTTCATGATGTACAGCCGTATGACACCTGACACAGGAGTTGAACATATGTACTGGCCATTAATTTTGAGAGGAATTGGTTTAGGATTGCTTTTCGTTCCTATTACAACGCTTTCGCTTTCAACATTAAAAGGGAAACAAATTGGTGAAGGAGCTGCATTTACTGGAATGATGCGTCAATTAGGCGGATCTTTTGGTATCGCGATTATTACGACTTTCATCACACGTTTCAGCCAGTCGCACCGAGTAGATTTGATTAATAACCTAGATCCTGCTAAATTTGACGTACAGCAGCGTATTGCAGGAATGCAGCACGCCTTTATGGCAAAAGGATATAGTGCAGATGTCGCTTTGAAAAAAGCATATCAAGCCATAGAATATTCAGTAATGAAACAAAGTACTGTAATGGCTTATATGGATATTTTCCTTTATCTAGGAATTATGTTCTTATGTTGCATACCGATTATTCTCTTTATCAAAAAAGGGAAGAACAAAATTAGTGCAGCCGACGCAATGCATTAATGATAATAGATTTATAATACGCAGAAACGCCGAATTCATCATTTAGAATTCGGCGTTTATTTTTTTAGTCACAGTTTTCAGTGCCAGTTTTCAGTTTATAAGCTTTATGCTAAAACCCCTCTGAACCTTTGCAACTTTGAGCCTTTGTCCCTCAAAAAATCTATCTTGTAAAAACCAAGTGATTTCCTTTAGAAAGATTCGCATCAAACTGATATCCTTCATAATTAAAACCTTTTAAGTCATCTATAGTTTCAGCATTTGTATCAATAATATAACGAACCATCATACCTCTCGCCTTTTTAGCAAAGAAACTGATCATTTTTAATTTTCCGTCTTTATAATCTTTGAAGTCTGGCGTAATAACTGGAACTTTTAAAGCTTTTACATCAACCGCTGAAAAGTATTCGTTACTAGCCAAATTCACAAACAATTCTCCTTTTTTCAATTCTTTGTTTAAAGCTTTTGTCACGGTTGGTTTCCAGAATTCATGCAAGTTTTTAAATTCGCCAACCGGCATTTTAGTTCCCATTTCTAAACGATACGCCTGCATTAAATCTAATGGTTTCAAAAGTCCGTAAAGTCCAGATAAAATTCTCAATTTATCTTGCAAAACATCTAATTTTTCTAACGGAATGGTATATGCATCTAAACCTGTATAAACATCGCCATCAAAAGTATAAACTGCTGGTCGCGCATTTTCCGCAGTAAAAGGCGTTTTCCATTCTTGGTTACGTTTCCAGTTTAAATCGGCTAGTTTGTCTGAGATAGACATTAGTTCTGATAATTCAGCTGGTTTTTTAGTTTTCACTACTTTATGAACCACTCTTGCTTCTTTTAAAAATGAAGGTTCAGTATATTGAGATGTTGGTAATTCTTTTTCGAAATTCAATGATTTCGCAGGAGATATAACAATTTTCATTTGTACGTTTTTGTATGATTCAAAAATACAAATTGAATTTCTAAAAATAGATTATCGCAATTGATTTGTTCTATTGGCGTATATTTTTTTTCTGCCACGAATTCACAAATTCTTTTTTTCAAATCTGTTAACTCAATTTGTATTAATTCGTATAATTCAACACCCTTTTTTTAAAATCAATTAAAAATAATTCGTGAATTCGTGGCGGAAAATTTAGATTAATTCGAATCGTTCGCCACCACTGTTTTTTATTTTAATAAAATTCAATTGAAAAATTGTGAATTTATTCAAAAAAGTGAGTAATAGATTGTAATAGGCATTTTCTATGTTGTAAATTTGCAACCATAAAATTCCAAAAACATTTTCAATACAAAATTGAAAGTTGTATTCTAAATAATAGCCACAAATTCACGAATTAACTTTTTAAAAAATAAATTAGAAAAATTCGTGAATTCGTGGCGGAAAAAATTTAGATTATGTCAAAAATATTGTATCAGCAGGAAAGCTATCAGATAATGGGAATTTTATTTGATGTTCATAGAAATTTAGGTGGAGGATTTTCTGAAATCTTATATAAAGATGCTTTAGAATATGAATTCAAGAAAGCCAATATTCCATTTGAAAGAGAAAAAGAATATTTGGTAAATTATAAAGACATAATATTAGATCACAGATTTTATGCTGATTTTGTTTTGTTTGATCAAATTATACTTGAAATAAAATCAAGCGATTATTTACATCCAAAATACATTTCACAATGTCTTAATTATCTAAAAGTTTCCAAAAACAATTTAGCGATTTTAGCAAACTTTAATTCTACCTCACTTGAACATAAACGTATTATTTTATAAAAATTAGTGAATTCGTGGCGATACAAACAAACTATAAAACTGCTTTACAAAACAAAATCTTCGATATCATTTCGAAAGCTTCTCAGGAATTAAAAGTTGACTCTTATGTGATAGGAGGATTTGTTCGTGATTTGCTTTTAAACCGAGGTTCTAAAAAAGACATTGATGTAGTGGCTGTTGGAAGCGGCATCGAATTGGCTCTTAAAGTTTCAGATTTACTTCCGAATAAACCAAAAGTTCAAGTTTTTAAAACTTACGGAACAGCTATGCTTCGTTTTGAAGATACGGATATCGAATTTGTTGGCGCTCGAAAAGAATCTTATACTAGAGACAGCCGAAATCCGATTGTGGAAAACGGAACTTTACAAGATGATCAAAATCGTCGTGATTTTACAATCAATGCGCTGGCTCTATCCTTAAATGAAAATAATTTTGGAGATCTTTTAGATCCTTTTAACGGACTAACCGATTTAGAAAATAAAACAATAAAAACACCTTTGGATCCAGATATTACCTATTCTGATGATCCATTGCGAATGCTTCGTGCCATTCGTTTTGCGACTCAATTGAATTTTGAAATTGAGGAAAATTCATTGAATGCAATCACCAAAAATGCTGATCGCATTAAAATTATTTCTGGAGAAAGAATCGTTGATGAGTTAAACAAAATTCTCATGACCGATAAACCTTCAACAGGATTTTTACTTTTATACAAAACAGGACTTTTAGATTTAATCTTACCCGAATTAACAGCGTTGAATCAGGTGGAAGAAATTGAAGGTCATACACATAAAAACAATTTTTACCATACGCTAGAAGTTGTCGATAACATTTGCCCAAATACAGATGATGTTTGGTTACGCTGGTCGGCATTACTGCATGATATCGGAAAGGCACCAACCAAACGTTTCACTAAAAAACAAGGTTGGACTTTTCACGGACATGAATTTCTGGGCGGAAAAATGGCGAAGAAAATATTCGAACGTTTGCATATGCCTTTAAACCATAAAATGAAGTTCGTTCAGAAAATGGTTATCATGAGTTCACGTCCGATTGTTTTGGCGCAGGATATCGTGACTGACAGTGCTGTTCGTCGTTTGGTTTTTGATGCTGGTGAAGATGTAGAAAACTTAATGACATTATGTGAGGCAGATATCACAACCAAAAACCCTTCAAAATTCAAGAAATATCATAAAAATTTCGAACTCGTACGCAAGAAGATTGTTGAAGTCGAAGAACGCGATCATGTTCGTAATTTTCAGCCACCAATTACTGGTGAAGAAATTATGGAAATGTTCGACTTAAAACCTTCACGAGAAATCGGAATTTTAAAAGAAGCAGTAAAAGAAGCAATTCTTGAAGGCGATATTCCAAACGAATATCAAGCGGCTTATGATTTTGTGATTAAACGAGCTGAGAAATTAAATCTAACACCTAAGAAGTAATGGATTTTTTAGGTGGCTTTTTTTTAGTAACATTTATTTTAATAATTTTTTACTCAAATTTTATATTTTTTAAAGAGCTAAAAAAGACCGAAAAAAAACATTTTAAACATAAATTATTCTACTTACTAATATCTATTTTTTTTCCTTGCTTTATAGTTTTCATTATCGCAGCTATCCTAACTAGTCCTGCTTTAATTGAAATGTCAGATTTAAAGATTAACATTAGTAACAACATCAATAGATTGATTTTTGGAAGTTCAATATTAATAACAAGTATTTTAATAAATCTATATATAGCAAAATTCTATTTAAAAAGAATTTTAAATACCAAAAAAGAAAACGAAATCGAATTAATCGGAAAAGAATGAAAAAAGAGAATAAATCAGTAATCATTTGGTTACTATCGGGCTGTGTTTTATTGTTTTTAATGGTTGTTGTTGGCGGTATCACGCGTTTGACCAATTCAGGTTTATCTATGACCGACTGGCATTTGGTAACCGATACTTTCCCGCCTTTAACAGAAGCCAAATGGCAAGCCGCTTTTGACGAATACAAGAAATTTCCAGAATATCAGAAAATCAATATTCACAACGATTTTCAATTAGCCGATTATAAATTTATTTATTTTTGGGAATGGTTCCACCGTTTCATCGGGCGTATTATTGGTTTGGTTTTCTTTGTTCCGTTTGTTTACTTTTTAGCGAAAAAGAAATTAGATACTCCAACCATCAAAAAATGCATCGTACTTTTGGCAATGGGAGCTTTCCAAGGATTTTTAGGATGGTTTATGGTAAGAAGCGGATTAATTGACAATCCAGATGTAAGCCACTTCAGACTTTCATTACACTTAACTTTTGCTTTTATCACTTTCGCTTACACACTTTGGGTAGCGTTGGATTTGATTTATCCAGAAAGAAATATCAACAAGATTTTACCTTTAAGAAATATTGCTCGTTATGCTTTGGTCGTGTTACTAATCCAAATTATTTACGGTGGATTTGTGGCAGGTTTAAATGCGGGATTAATTCACAATCATTGGCCTTTAATGAGTGACGGAGAATTTATTCACGAATCTGTTTTTATTGAGCAGTCTTCTTTAATAAAAAACTTAATTGAAGGAAAAAGCGGTGTTCAGTTTGTTCACAGAACTTTTGCTTATGTTGTAGTGGGGATCATTCTTTTCCTTTTCTTCAAAAGCAAAAAATATACACTTACTCATACTCAATCAAACGGAATCAAAACTTTAGTTGTTTTTGTTTTCATTCAGTTCTTGCTTGGCGTTTTCACTTTATTATATAGTGTTCCTTTGGCTTTAGGATTAATTCACCAAATTATGGCGTTTTTCCTTTTAAGTGCTATGACGTATACATTGCATAGATTAAGTAAATAAATCGAAATATATTAAAACGTTAAAAAAGCTGTCTCAAAAGGGCGGCTTTTTTTATAAGCTTCAGAGAAGCGAAATATTTATAGCAAAAGATAAATCTTTACAATATAAAAAGCTCCGGAGGAGCGACATATTCTTTTAGTCTTAATATATGTCGCTCCTCCGGAGCTTATTTTATTTTGTGTATTATAATTCTATAAATATTGCACCCCGCTGGGGTTTTTACTGAATTAAAATCTGCTTATTTTCTACTTTTAAAAATATAATTTTATCCCAACCAAGCTTTAAAATCCTGCACTTTTTCTCGGCTTACAATTACCTCATCATCTTTGTAGCTCGGCAAAATAACTTTTAAGCGTGAATTAGTATACACCTGAATTTCTTTAATCGCTTTCAACGGAACAATAAATTTTCTGCTTACGCGAAAGAAATCCTTTTTATCCAGTTCTTGCTCTAAGATTTCTAAAGTCGAGTCGATCAGATAATCGCGATTGTCATAAGTATGAATGTATGTTCCTTTATTTTCGCTAAAAAAACATTCGATTTCTTCTGTAGTAATTACTTTTAAATGCTGTCCGATTTTAACTGTAAATCTCTTTTTATATGTTTTCTCAAAAGGATTTGAAAGCATTTGGCGAATCTGCTCAAAATCCAATTGCATGTTTGAGCTTTCAGCTTTTGGAAGACGCGATTTGAATTTTGAAACCGCTGTTTCCAAATCATCTTCATCAATTGGTTTTAGAAGATAATCGATACTATTTAATTTGAACGCTTTTAAAGCATATTCATCATACGCCGTAGTAAAAATGATAGCGCTTTTAATGTCTATTTTTTCAAAGATTTCAAACGATAAACCATCTGACAATTGGATATCCAGGAATATTAAATCGGGATGCGGATTATTTTTAAACCAATGAACCGATTCTTCAACGGAATGAAGCATGGTTTCTACGGTTACATCTAGCTTTTCAAGTTTTCTCTGCAACAGTCTTGCAGCTGGTTTTTCGTCTTCTATAATTAATGTGATCATTTACTATACTATGAAATTTGAAAAAAATATGAATTCAAAGTTACTCCCATTTATTTTTATTTGCGGCATCTCTTTCCATGTATTTTTGAATTTTTCTTTTCTCCCAATCTGCACCAAAAATCCAATCAGCGCCAAAAACAGATAATGCGTGACCTAACAAACCAATTCCCCAATAAAATGCAGTAGAATAAGTGTGCCATTCTGTTAAACCGCTTAAATCCATTACCAGAAGACCTGCAGATCTGTCTCGAGTCAAACTCGATACAATGATAATAATATTTACTATAATGAAAATTTTCAAATGCGAGTAAAACCTTTTAAGTCTTTTTACTCTTCTATAAGCTGCATTGTAATTTGGATCGCCTGTATACTCTCCAAAATGATGTCTTGCATAATCTTCGTACATTTCTCTTCTAAAACGTCCCATAACTATATGTTAATTATTTCCACTTATTTTTATTCTGTTTTTCCTTCTCCATAAATTCTTTGATTTTTCTTTCTTCCCATTCCTTACCCATTCCTGGAAAAACCTCAAAGACTTTTAATCCATGAAAAACAACACCAACTCCCCACCACAGCAATGGCCAGAAGAACCATAAATATTGAGGCGATGTATATAAATTGATAAAGATTAAAATGGCATTTACTAAAATGTACGCTAAAAGATTTCCATAAAATCCTTTAATGTTTTCAACTTTCTTTTTGGCTTGGATATATTTTTCCTCGTCGCTTAAATTCCTTTCCATAACTATTCCCATTTTTGTTTTTTATACTTTTTTTCTAAAATGCTTTTTAATTTTCGCTCTTCCCATTCTTGTCCAAAAATCTTATAAGAAGCAAACAAATCGATTGCTGAACCTACAATTACAGCTGTCCAAATAATTACAATCACCCAATTGATATATTTTATAGGGAAGAATTGTAATGGCAAATTGGTATATTCCTTTAAAAGGAAAATAATCAATGCAATAGTGTAAATGAACAAATGCTTATAAAAATATTTCAGCTGAATTACTTTTTTGCTGGCTAATTCTTGCAGCATTGCTTCTTCTTGATCGTTATTCAAATTTGTTTCCATGACTATTTGCTAAACGTTGCTGGTTTTCTTTTTCTAGAATTTCTCTTATTTTTTTCTCTTCCCATTTCTTATTGAAGAAAGGAGGAAGACTAAAAACTTTCAGTCCGTGTAAAACAATTGCTATTCCCCAGCCCATTACAGACCATATCCACCACAGGTATTCTGGAGAAGTCATATAATTTACAACAATCACAATCGGGTTGCATAAAACGTAGACGGTCAAATGCTCGTAAAATCCTCTTATTTCTTTTACTTTTTTCTGAGCATCATAATAACGAACTGTTTCCGTGAAATCTTTTTCCATTATTTCCACGTTTTTTGGTTGTTATCTTTTTCTAAAATCTCGCGAATTTTTCTTTCTTCCCAATCAGAGCTATATCCAAAAACTTTAAAAGCATGCATCGCAACTCCAAATCCCCAGCCTAAAGCCGAAAACCAAAACCATTGAAATCCTGGCGAAAATTTTAAATTAATGAAGATCAAAAACGGAATTACACAGCAATATGAAATTACATTTCCATAAAATCCTTTGAGTTCTTCTACTCTTTTTTTAGCTCTATAATAAGCTTTTGCTTCGTCTGTATATTCTGCACTCATTTCCATAACGGCAATTTGTTTGGTTAAAATTGGAATTCTAACAGTGAAATTCTTTCCATCTTCCTCAATCTTCACTTTTCGATCGGTTATAATTCCGTATCTGTTTACAATATTCTGCAGTCCGACACCTTGCCTATCCTGCAAAACTTCTTTTTTCTGAAGATCATTCTGAATAGCCAGATAATCTTTATCAATAAAAATTCTAATGTGAAGCGGTTTTTGTTCGCTTACCACATTATGTTTTACGGTATTCTCTAGCAAAAGCTGTAGAGAAAGCGGTACTACTTTGGCTTCTGGATTGATGTTTTCTTTTGGCAATTCGTAAAACAAACTATTTTCGAAACGCATTTTCAGCAGATTCATATAGGTTTTTGCAAATGACAATTCGTCTTCAACCGAAACCAATTCTTTGTCTTTCTGTTCTAAAACATACCGGTAAATTTTAGATAATGAAGTTGTAAAACGCTGTGCATTATCTGGATTCTCCTCTATTAAAGAACTAAGAACATTTAAACTATTAAAAAGAAAATGCGGGTCAATCTGGTTTTTTAAACTTTCGAATTTAGCATTTGCCGTACCTGCGATAATCTTTTGCTGGGTAACTTTGTTTTCCTGATAAAGTTTATAAAAATTAAGTCCGTGAAAAAACAATAGGACAATAAAGGTCATTACTGCAGATTCTATATAATTTTCTGCCCGCTCATTTGCCAGAAAACCTATAATTGTCTTGTTGTCGATTATTACGCTCGTAAACAAACGCAATACAACAATGATAATCATCGACACAAAAAATGAACTTACAAAACCTATTAATATTCTCTTTACCGAATATGGATTTTCTCTAAATACTCTATCTAAAAAATCAAAAAGAACGACGTTTACGATATACAAAACCACACTGTAAAGCATGCAGTACAAGAAATAAATATAAAGATTCTTGTTAAAGACTGCTGTTCCTAAAGAAGCAAACCGAATTAGGAAAGAGAACAAAAATACTATTCCTCCAACTAAGCATGCTTTTAACAAATTAGGTTTTAATATCATCATATTTTATAAACTACTGATTATTTACAAGTTTTTTGAATTTCTAAAGCTCTATCCAATCCCCATTTTGGAGCGTAAGGCGTAGCTGGTTTAAAAGTATTAAAAAGTTCAATAGATTTATCAACTTGCGCGCATAAAGGTTTTGTATCTACTCCTGTCCATTTTGCTCCTCCTAATTGATAATCGGCTTCTCCAAAAACTGCTCTCGGGTTATTTGGATCTAATGCTTTAGCTTTCGCGTAAGCTTCCATCACTTTACTAGAATATTTCATTCCGTTTGTCATCGGGTCAGCCACAACATATCCTGTATAAATTAAAGCCTGCATTACATACAATTCAGAATTGGTTTGGTCCTTTATCAATTCGATATCCAAGGCATCTTGCGCTTTTGTCAATAACAAATCGATTTTTGTTTTGTCTTTTTCTGTAAAAACAGCCGTTGCATTAATTAAAGCTACGTAATAATTTGGCAAATAACTGTTTTTCTCCGCAGCAGCAATTCTTTCAAACAATGCAGAAGCTTCAGTATTTTTTCCTTCTTTCCAAAGTCCGAACGCTTTATTCATTCCTTGCTCAAATTGTGTTTGAGCTGAACTTACTACTACTACCAATAATGCGACTAATGTGATGATTTTTTTCATTTTATAAGTTATTTAAGTGGTTTGTTTTTATAGATTAGTTACTTATTTATTAAAATACAATTTCAATTTTTGAATCTTTAGTGACATTAAATTTAGCATCACTATACAAAGGAGGTCCCATAAATCCTTTTGCATTGTTTGAAGCCGCGTATTCTTCTATTGGCATTCCCATTGAGTTTCTGTCAAGCTTTCCGTTGATATTTTCATCATGATAAGTTGAAATTGCATATTCTCCAGCAGGAAGGTCCTCAAAAGTTACAACCGCCTGATTATTTTTAATTTCGGAAGCCAAACTTTTATAAGTTGTTTTAAGGAAAGTTCCATCTGAATTGTATAATCCTACTTTAACAACGCCTGTATCATTTTTTAAACCTGAAACAGCAACAGTTAATTTTACATTCTGTGCAGACATTAAACTGCAGATAAATAAGATAGTTATTGTAATAATTTTGGTCATGATTTCTTTTTTTTTAAGGTTCTAAGTTACTAAGGTTCTGAGGTTCTAAGTTTTTTATTGATGATTAAAACTCTTTTTTTAAGGTTCAGAGGAACAAAGTGGCAAAGTGGCAAAGGTTTCTTTTTTTAACTTATGTAAGATTCAAAACCTTGAACCTTTGTCACTTTGTTTCTTTGTTCCTTTTAATTTACACTTCAAAAGTATGCTGGTTTTTAGTCTTTTAAAATTAAATGATACTGAGTTGTTGATTTTGGTTACTGAATTGTTTTTTTCTTGAGGTTCAAAGGTTCAGAGTTACAAAGGGACAAAGGTTTTCTTGAGATTAAGAGAAACAAAGGCTGAAAGAGGCCGGTTTATTTATATTATTTTTTTTCCATTCAACGAAAATCTCTGAACCTCTGTCCCTTGGAACCTCTGCACCTAAAAAACTACAAGTTTTTTAATTGATTCTCATTCTTATTCTGACTAATCGTCCAGAAGAAACCTACGAAGAAGAATCTGTCTGCTGTTGGAACAACGGCTTGTCTTTGATAAACACCGCTTGCATCTGGTGTTTTGGCGTAATCGTATCCGAAGATATTTTGAGTTCCTAAAACATTTGAAACTGAGAAATAAAGGATTTTTTGTGTTGTTAATAAATACGCCCAACTAAAACTTAAACTATTGTACGATTTTGTTTTTCCGTTCATAAACTGCGTCTGATTCGGATCGTTGTACGGACGACCTGAGCTGAAACTGTTTGTTAAACTAACCTGAGATTTCCAATCTGTAATAAAATATTTTGCTACGACAGATAAATTATGATTGGCAATAAAACTTGGAGTTGCCATGTATGGAAAGTTTTTATACTGCCTTTCTGAATCGATATATGAATATGAAATCCAATATTCTAAGTTTTTGTGCAAATTGCTGTCTCTCCAAAATAAATCCAATCCTTTTGCATAACCAGATCCATTATTATTGAAAACCGAATTGTATTGAATATCTCTCGTATTGTACTGCACCAAATTGCTATAATCTTTGTAATAAGCCTCAGCTCTAAGCGTTTGTCCAGGTCTTGTAAACGTATAATTTAAAATATAATGACTTGCTTTTTCGCTCTCAAACTGATGGTATTTAGAAAACTTAATATAATCTACAACTGGCGTTTGAGAATAATCTCCGTAAGCAAAAGAGAACTGGCTGCTTTTTGAAGCTTTGTATCCTAATGAAGCTCTTGGTGCTATATTGTTTTCGTTTAACAGACTGTTGTTTGAATATCTTAAACCAACCTTCAATGCTAATTTTTTAGAAAACATAATATCTCCTTCAACATAAGATGCAAAGATGTTTGAATCGTATCCGTTTGTAACATCAAGCGTAATATGATCTGCTACATTTTCATCGTATTTTGTAATGAAATAATCGGATCCGAAAGACAACTTAAAATAGTTTGAAAACTTCTTGCTAAACTTCAATTTCAGCTGAGCTGCGTTTTCCTGGCTATCGATTCCTGTAATATCATATTTCAGTTTGTTTTTACTGTAACCGTAACTAACTCCAGAAGTTAACTGCCACCCCGTTCCGAAACTTCCTTTATAAGATGAATTCAAATAAAAGTTATTGTTGTTCATATCAGTTCGAATCGGATTCTCGAAATTGATGTTTTTTTGATTCAAATCAAATTTTTCAGAATCAAAAGAAGCATACAACTTAAATATTCCGTTTGTGAAATTATATCTGTAAACTGTCTCTCCCCCAAGTGATTGATACGGATTATTCCAATCTACGTTTTGTGGAATAACAGCTTGGTAAGGAGCCAAATTGATGTAAGCCATATTTACGCTTAAAGAGCTTTTTTTGAATTTCTGAGTATTTCCTAAACTCAAACCAACCGTCATTAATCCGATATCTGTTTTTTCATGATCTTCTTCATCCTGTGTATTTAAAAGCAAAACACTTGATAAAGCTTCGCCATATTCTGCAGAATAACCTCCAGTAGAAAATGCGATTCCGCTAAACAAGAAAGGAGAAAAACGGCTTCTAGTTGGCAAATTATTGGTTGTTGCACCGTAAGGCTGCGCGACACGAATTCCGTCAACAAAAGTTTGTGTTTCGCTTGCTTCTCCCCCACGCACAAACAAACGCCCGTCTTCACCAACCGTTTGCGTTCCTGGCAAAGTCTGCAATGCTGCCACAATATTTCCGGCAGAACCTGCTGTGGTAACAATATCTAAAGGTTTTAAAACTGAAACTCTCGCCTTATCTCCAGATTCTAAAGTTCCCGCTGTAATAACAACAGCATCTAGAGCATTAACATTTTCTCTTAATTTTACCGTTTGATCTTTATAATTCGCAACATCAATTTCTTGCTTGTAAGTTTCGAAAAGTAAAAAGCTTACTACTAAAAATTTATTTCCAGTTTCTGTAGTTTCAAAAGAAAAATCTCCAGTTTCAGAGCTTGTTGCTCCGTCGTAAGTTCCGTCAATATAAATATTTGCACCTGCAACTGGTTTTCCTTTTTGATCTACCACTTTTCCTGAA
Source organism: Flavobacterium tistrianum (assembly GCF_003254545.1). Taxonomy (GTDB): domain Bacteria; phylum Bacteroidota; class Bacteroidia; order Flavobacteriales; family Flavobacteriaceae; genus Flavobacterium; species Flavobacterium tistrianum. The sequence goes on along the minus strand of NZ_QJRH01000058.1, from coordinate 36,329 downwards.
ATAGTATTTTGAGCAAAAATTAAAGCTGTAAAAAATAAAAAGCTAATCGTAAAAAATAATCTGGTTTTCATGTCCTCTTTGGTTTTTGATGAAGCAAATGTATTTTAACAATTCATGTTAAAAAATATATAATAACCCAATTGTAGATTTTCGAGGATGAGTTGTAAAATACTAATTTGTATCTTAGCTAACGTGTTTCTAAAAACTATTAACTATGTCAGAAAGTAAAAGAGTTTCAAATTTGTATCAATCCATTTATAATGGAAATCCATGGCTTGAAGTGACCTTAGCAGATACTTTAAAAGATGTTACTGCGGCTCAGGCTTATAAGAAAATCAATCCTAACTTAAACACGATTTGGGAAATTGTCAATCACCTAATACAATGGAGAAGAAACATACTTAAACGTGTTAAAGGAGAAATAATAACAACTCCCGATCATAATTATTTTGTGCCTATTATAGATTCATCTGAACCCGCTTGGGAACAATCACTGCAAAATCTGGCAAAATCTCAGGAATTATGGAGTGCTTGCCTGAATGATTTTAATGATGAAGATTTTGAGAAAATTGATCTAAACAATAATCATAATTTTTATGAAGATATTCACGGAATCATTCAGCATGACGTTTATCATTTGGGACAGATTGTTATTTTGAAGAAATTGCTTTAAAGCGTCGTTTATGTCATTTCGACGAAGGAGAAATCGCACACGGGATTCCATATAGATTGGATAATTTGCTTTGTGGAATTTCTAGTGCGATTTCTCGTTCCTCGAAATGACAAAAATTGAGGCTAATCTTTAAATTTAAAATATCAGATGAAAAAATCCTTACTTATTCTAGCGTTATTACTATTCAGCACTATCGGCTTTTCACAGGAAACTGAAGTCAAATATGATGAAGCTCTAGCCAAATCTCTCCATGCCGATGAATACGGAATGAAGAAATATGTTTTCTGTCTTTTAAAATCTGGAAGTAATACAACCGCTTCTAAAGAAGAAAGCAAAAAACTTTTTGAAGGTCATATGGCGAATATTGGAAAATTGGCCAAAGAAGGAAAATTGGTTGTAGCCGGACCTTTCATGAAAAATGACAGAAATTATCGCGGCATTTTTATTTTTAATGTCGAAACGATTGAAGAAGCCAAAACTTTTATTGCAACTGATCCCGCAATAAAAGCTAATTTACTCGAAGCCGAATTAACGCCTTGGTATTGCACAGCATCTTTGCAGGAGATCCCAAAATTGCATGAAAAAATTGCCAAGACGAAAATGTAAAATATTTCTCTTTTGTTTTATGAATAAATCAATTTTAAGAATTTCATTTTTTACAATCTGCCTTGTCATATTATCTTCGGCTGGAAATTGCTATGGAAGAAGCATTTATATTGAGCCTGAAATTTCCGCAAAAACAAATCAAATTGTAAAAAAAATAGAAAATATTAATGTTTTAATGAGTTCTGCTGTTTTTGCTTCTGGAACGCGTCCAAAACAATATGATAACTTTGAAGAATTAAAAAAAAGTGCTTCTAAAGAGGAATTAAAAATACTTACTAAACATACAAATGGGGTTGTAAGGTGTTATTCTTTCTGGGCATTATTATATCATCCTGAAACCGATTTATTTTCGATCGTAAAAGAACATTTAAATGATGATACAATTGTTCAAACACAATTTGGATGCGAATCATCAGAACAAAAAGTTGGAGATTTTTTCATCAATCTTGTTACACCAAATTACGTAGATGATGAAATCAAAAAGTTAGACGAAAAGGAATTTAAAATTGTAGACAGTCTTTTAGTTTACGAAGAGAATAATCTTGATTCAAGGTTTAAAGCTATTGAAAGTGCAGAAATAACTAAAGAATTATATCCAAAAGTTAGAGAATTGGTAACTAAATATAATAACCAAAGTGCTTTAGTAACTCTTGCAAAATATAAAAATGAAAATGATATTGAACTTATTTTAAATAATAAGGACTATAATTATGGAAATTTTTACACCTATAAAGCAATACAAAATTTTCCAGATTTAAGATTTCAACAATTCTTAGAGAACAATCTTAATTCTACCTTCAATGATACTCATTATGATAACGAATGGAAAGAATTATATATCGCAATTGCAACCTACAAAAATCAAAAAGCATTAGAATTATTGAGTTATCCATTCACGAAAGTTAAACATCCAAACATAAAAAAATATCATATAAACTTTGTTTATGATGCAATCCTATTGAACAAATTCAATCTTTATGATAATTTACTATGGAAAATTTGGGAAGAAGAAAATGTTCTTACCCTTGATGGTTTCAAATATCTTTTGAAAATTGATCCATTAAGGACCTACCAATTAAGTAAAAGAACGTTAATCCCAAATTATGTCCTTGAGAATCAAATATCACTTCCTGTCATTAGTAATGACAATATATTTGGAGAAAACTTAGATGAAACAATCTTAAATTTCATTTTAATAAATGATAAAAATCAAGCTTATGAGATAATTACACATAAAATTTTAGAAGCTAAGGTTATTGAGTTTGAAATGTATTGTAATAAAGTTCTAGAACTTAAAGATTCTTATTTTGTGGAGCCCCTTTTTAAAAGATTAAAAATTGAAGACAATGCATATGTATATACACAAATTGTCATGACGTTAATTTCATTCAAGGATGAATCTATCAATAAAAGAATATTGGAAACAAGAAAACAGAATAAAAACATGAATAAAAATTGGGGAAGCGATTATTTAGATAAAATCCTCAAAAAGAACAATCTCAAATAGTGAAAACCGAAAAAGAAAAAATGATCTCTGGTGAATATTATAACGCCTTTGATCCCGAATTAATTAAAGGCCGTCGCGCCGCAAAGAATCTTTTGCACAGCTTAAATGTAAAAGAATACCGAGTTACCAAAAAAGCAAAAGAGATTTTAAAAGAATTAATTCCAAACGCTCGAGCTGGATTTTATATTGAACCTCCTTTTCATTGTGATTACGGATACAATATTTTTGCTGGCGAAAATGTTTATTTTAACGTGAATTGTGTTGTTTTAGACTGCGCACCTGTAAATATCGGATCGAATGTATTTATTGCACCAAATGTTCAGATTTATACTGCTTCTCATCCGCTAGATGCTGAATTAAGAAAAACATTAGAAAATGCATATCCTGTTACCATTGGAGACGATTGTTGGATTGGCGGAAACTCTGTTATCTGCCCTGGCGTAACCATTGGAAAAGGCTGTGTTATTGGTGCTGGATCTGTTGTTACAAAAGATATTCCAGACAATTCGCTTGCTGTTGGAAATCCAGCGAAAGTTATTCGAAAATTAAATCAAGAACCTCAACCCAAAAAATAATGCTTACCCTTAACAAAGTCCATCATATTGCCATTTTATGTTCCGATTACGAAAAATCGAAATATTTCTATACTCAGATTTTAGGTTTAACCATAATTAGAGAAATCTATCGTGAAGAACGCCAATCGTATAAATTGGATTTGGCTTTGAATGGTTCTTATGTGGTTGAATTATTCTCATTCCCGAATCCGCCGCAAAGACCTTCAAGACCTGAAGCGGTTGGATTGCGTCATTTAGCTTTTGAAGTTATTAATCTGGAAGAAACTATTGCCTTTTTAACTTCAAAAAACATAGAATCTGAACCGATAAGAATTGATGAGACTACAGAAAAACGTTTCACTTTTATTGCAGATCCAGATTTATTGCCGATTGAGTTTTACGAAAGATAAATTAAGTTATTTTTTAATCTCGCAAAGTCGCAGAGTCGCAAAGAATTTACTTAAAAAACTTTGCGACTCTGCGACTTTTCGAGCAATTTCTCTTCACTTTGCCAAGCAAAACACACGACAGAATTTTCCTGTTTATACCTATTTTAACACACTAAATTAAAGATTTCCTATAAAAAACCGAATTTGATGCTTAATTTTGTGATCCGCAGAAAAAAATGTGATTTCAAATTCAAAGTGATGAACAAAACGGCGCAAATCAAAAAAAACCATCAATTAATCAAACTCCGAAAATTAGTTATTGTTTCTATCTTAATTGGCTTTCTTTCTGCCTTTCTCGGAATTTCACTAAAAAAAATAACCGAATATTACGAAGAAATCTTCTTTCACGAAGTATCTGTCCATCCCATATTTTACATCATATTTCCTGTTTTCGGTTTGTCGGTAATTTATTTTTTAAGGCAATACCTTTTTAAGAAAAAAGAAAACAAAGGAATCAAAGAAGTTTTTGAAAGTACGGCTTCAAAATCTAAAAACCTTCCTTCATACAAAATTCCATCTCACTTCATAAACGGATTATTAACGGTTATTTTTGGAGGTTCAACAGGAATCGAAGTCTCTACAGTTGTAGCTACAGCAACTATTGGTTCTGTAGCGCACGAAAAAGAAAATGTTTTCCGTCAATACAAAACAGAACTAATCTGTGCAGGAGTTGCGGCGGGCGTTACAGCACTTTTCAGCAGTCCGATTGCGGGAGTTTTATTTGCTTTCGAAGTAATTTCCAGAAAAGTAACGCGAGCATTTGTCATTTCCAATTTAATTGCCGTTTCTATCGCATTTGGTTTGTTAACCATTTTAAAAGAAGAGCCACTGTTTGCGGTTTCAATTACGACATGGAATTTAAAGGCAATTCCGTACTTTATTCTTTTAGGAATTTTAGCCGGAATGAATTCGGTTTACTTAACTCGCTGTGTTTTATTTTTCAAATCTCAATTTGGAAAAATCGATACACATTATTATAAAATCATTTTAGGATCTGCTGTTTTAAGCATTTCATTATTCTTTTTCCCTCAATTGTACGGAGAAGGTTATCACGCCATTAAAGGGATTTTTGGAAATGCACATCAAGCGCAATTGACCATTACTTTAGCGTTGACTTTTATTGGTATTTTAATACTAAAACCAATTGTAACTTCAATCACATTGGCTTCTGGCGGTGACGGCGGTGTTTTTGCACCAAGTTTATTTATTGGAGCATTTTTAGGATTATTACTGGCTTCTATCCTAAACAGCTTTTTCCATGTAAATGTGATTCCGATTAACTTTATGATTATTGGAATGGCAGCTGTTTTAAGTGCCAGTATTCATGCGCCTTTCACAGCGATTTTCTTAGTTTGCGGCTTAACAAACGATTACACTTTATTTTTCCCGATTCTTGCAGTTTGCTTGATTTCAAAATATACAGCCAAAACCATTTATCCGTACACCGTTTACAGTTATTCTCCAAGTTTAGCTAAATAACTTCAGACTAGTATGATCTGAAGATTAAGAACATACAGCAAAGTATATTTAAAAACATAACGAGTAAAATATAATACCACAATAATGCCAACAGAAAAAATAAAAAGAAGCTATCGCAAAACACGTTACATTCTTTACAAGGAAACTTTAATTGATTATAAAGAGCATTTTTGGTCTTTTTTAGGTTCATTTGTCGGAATTGGAATTCTTGCCTATCTTGAATCTTCACAATTTACAGGAAGTGATGTCGTCTATTTAATTGGCTCTTTTGGTGCGTCGAGTGTTTTGATTTATGGAATCATACAAAGTCCGTTTTCGCAACCACGAAATTTAATTGGAGGTCATCTTATTTCTGCTTTTATAGGCGTTACGGTAAATAAACTCGTACCTGATATTGTTTGGATTTCTGCTCCACTTGCTGTTTCTCTTTCCATTATTTTCATGCAAATTACAAAAACACTGCATCCGCCAGGAGGGGCGACAGCGCTAATTGCAGTTACAGGTTCAGCACAAATAAAAGGTTTAGGCTATATGTATGTAATTTCACCAGTTCTAGTTGGTGTTTTAATTTTATTTGTAATCGCTTTGATTTTTAATAATATTACTTCAAGCAGAACTTACCCAAGTCACAGTACTTATCATAAACATTATCATAAAATTAGAAAAAGATTGGCGAGAAAGTAGTTTTCGTTCTTCTCCTGCAAGGTTTTCAAAACCTTGTAGGTATAAACTTCAGCATTAATAAGACCTACGAGGTTTTGAAAACCTATCAGGATTGCAAAACAAGTAAATTACAGAAAAACAAAAGATTAAAATCTTTTCAACAAATCGCAATTCGAGATTCGAATTTCGTTTTTTATATTTTACCTTTGACCTCTCAATAAAAACAAAGATTATGGTTTATAAATTTAGAGTTATTCTAGACGCCGAAGAAGATATTTTTAGAGACATTGCAATTCTTGAGGAAGATACTCTTGAGGATTTACACAATGCAATCTTCAATGCTTTTGGCTTTGACGGATCAGAAGTGGCTTCATTTTATACTTGTGATGACACATGGAATCAAGAAGATGAAATTCCGCTTTTTGATACAGGAGATGTTCCTGGCGAAATGAGAACCATGAACGATTATCCGTTATCTAGTATTTTAGATAAAGAAAATACAAAGATTATCTACGTTTACGATTTCATCAGCATGTGGACTTTCTTAGTTGAATTAGCAGCTATCGAAGATGAAACTGTTGGAGCAACTTACCCAGAAACTCTATTCTCTCACGGTGAAATGCCAGACGAAGCTCTTGAAAAAAACTTCGAAGCCGATGACATGCACGACGATATCTACGGAGAATTTGAAGACGACCTAGACGAAGACGATCTTGACATGTTTGAAGGTGATGACAGCTTCGAAGATTATGGATTTGAAGAGAATTGGAATTAATTTTTGAGGTTCAAAGAGGCATAGGTACAAAGGTTCAGAGGTTTTCTTAAAATCTGATGATTTTAAAAATGTAATATTTTTCTTTATTTTTATATTTTAATTCTTAAAATATAAAATGAAAACTTTTCGCAACCTTTTAATCTGGCAAAAATCTATGAATCTGGTAACTGAGATTTACCAATTAACAAATTCATTCCCAAAAGAAGAAATTTATGGTCTATCTTCACAAATTAGAAGATGTTCCATTTCAATACCGAGTAATATTGCTGAAGGTTATGGAAGAGATGGAAATAGTGATTATTTGAGATTTCTAAATATTTCAATTTCATCACTATTTGAAATGCACACACAACTCGAAATTTCATTCAATTTAAAATATATAACGGAGAACCAATTCAATAAAATTAATGGAGAAAGCAGAGAATTGGAACGAATGTTAAGTGCTTTTATTCGCAGAATAAAAGACAGAAAATAACCTTTGTCCCTTTGAACCTTTGCTACTCTGAACCTATACACAAATGATAAATCTTTTCAATACCCACATCGACACGCTGTCAATACACCGTGTAGGAAACAAAAGCCGCAACGAAGCGATTTTTTTATCGGAGCAGCCGTTTAATTTAAATGACGAAATTGTTCCTTTGATAAAAGAATTCTTTTTTAAGCCTTTTAGAGAAAAGGAAGAAAACTATTATCAGTTTGCACACGAAGTGGACTTGGATTACAACGACATGTTTAAATATGCAACTGAGATTTTTGCTAATCCGTCAAATGTTCATGAGGTTTCTAAAAGCATCACAAAACATTTATTTGAGCAGTCAAATCACCCGCATATTAAAAATGGAGAGGTTTACGTAACGTATTTAACCAACTTAAGCATTGATAATAATGTAGTTGATGCAATTGGTATTTTTAAAAGTGAGTTACAAGCAGACTTTTTACAGTTTGAAGAAAACGGAAGTAACCTTGAAATGATTTTACAGCAAGGAATCAACTTAAGTAAATTGGATAAAGGATGTTTGATTTTCAACTATAAAAAAGAAGAAGGATACAAAATCCTGACTGTAGACAGCAACCGTTACGATGCGCGTTACTGGTTAGAGCACTTTTTATCTGTTGATGCTTTTGAGGATGAAAATTTCATCACTAAAAAATATTTAAAATTCTGTCAAAACTTCGCCAAAGACGTTGTTTTGCCAGCAGAAGACAAGAAAGAGGAAGTAATGTTTATGAACCGATCTGTGAATTATTTCGCTAAAAATGATCAGTTTGAAGAGCAGAATTTCTTGAATGAAGTATTAGACAATCCTGATTTGATTCCTGAATTTAAAAATTATAAAGTTGATAAAGGAGAAAAATACAGCATCGAAGATGTAACCTCATTCCCTATCGCCAACGCAGCAGTTTCTGACGCTAGAAAATCGATTAAAAACGTAATTAATTTGGATACACACATTCAGATTAAAATGGATTTCATCAATCCAGAAAGTGCAGAAAAATTTGTTGAAAAAGGCTGGGATGAAGAAAAACAAATGTATTACTACTTAGTTTACTTCAACAAAGAAGAGAAAAGCTAAGAAGTTTTCATTTTCTATTACTTACTTATTAATACAAAAAACGGCGGTTACAAATGTAATCGCCGTTTTTTATTGCAACTGATTTTCTAGAATAAAGCGAAAATCGATTTCAAAATATCATCGTAAACTTGTTTGTCTCGCTCGCCTGTTCTAGCTAAAACACGGATTCCTGAATAATTATTAAAGATAAAACGAGCTAAAGATCGAGCTTCTTGTTTGTCAGAAATTTGGCCTAACTCCTGCCCTTTTTTTATGGCTTTACAAAAAATATCTTCAACCGTTTTCTGATTATCGTGAACAATTTTTGCAATTTCAGGATCGTGCATCGCCAATTCAACCGATGAATTTACCATAAAACAGCCTTTTGTAATTCGATCCTGAAGACTTTCTACAACTGCCTGTTTAAAAATATCAGTAAAAGCCGTTTTTATATTTGGCGCACTTTCAAGAAGTTCTATTAGAATATCGTGATTTTGCTTTTGATATCTTTTTAACGACTTTACAAATAGCTTTTGCTTATCGCCAAAAGTATCATACAAGCTAGAACGACTCAATCCTAAATGATTTACCAAATCCTGAGCCGAAGTTCCGTTATAACCTTTGTGCCAAAAAATCTCGATTGCTTTATCTAAAGCCTGATCTTCATTAAATTCTTTCGTTCTAGCCATGACATTCAAATTAAAATCCTTTACAAAGATATAAAAATACGGAACAATCGTTCCTGAATTATTTAAAAAAATTATAGCACGCTATTTACGATAAGTCCACCATCAACCACAATTTCAGATCCAGTAATAAACGAAGCATCGTCTGAAGCTAAGAAACTAACTGTTTTTGCAACTTCCGCAGATTGTCCAAAACGTTTTAATAAAATCTTTTCGCCTAAAGCTGATCCTAAACCTTCTACTTCTTCTTTTTCTAAACCAACTTTTCCGTACAAAGGTGTTTCAATCGGACCAGGAGAAACTGCGTTTACTCTAATTTTTCTTGAGGCCAATTCTACAGCAAAAACTTTATTTAAAGATAATACAGCAGCTTTACTTGCGGCATAAACGCTAGAATTTGGCATTCCGACATGAGCATTTACAGAAGTATTAAAGATAATTGAACCACCATCATTTAAAATAGGAAGCACTTTTTGAACGGTGAAATAAACTCCTTTTACATTGACATTCATAATACTATCGTAATGATCTTCTGAAGCAGAATCTACTGGCGCAAAAGCTGCAATTCCTGCATTTAAAAATAAAATATCTACTTTTCCGAATTTTGTTTTTACTTCTTCAACTAAATTATCGATTGATTTTAAATCAGATTGATCAGCCACAATTCCTGTAACATTCAATTCTTTTTCGGCTTTTGCCAAAGCTTCTTTATTTCTTCCTGTTACAATTACTTTTGCTCCTTTTGCGGCTAAATCTGCTGCTGCTGCGTATCCAATTCCGCTGTTTCCACCTGTCACGATTGCTACTTTGTTTTCTAAATTTTTCATTTTATTTGTTTTTAAGTTATTGATTATTCAATTATTATGATACAAAGATATAATAACGGAACGATCGTTCCGTTATTATTAGTGTTAATTTTTTGTTAAAACAAAAATTCTCCTTTTTAATGTCTTTATTTAATAGGCAATCCGTTATTTCACTATAAGCGAAAGAAATCGCAAAATGTCGGACATTCTTAATTTATGCTTAATTTTGCATTAAAAAATAACTCAGATGGATATTCAATTTTTTAAAGAAAGTCCTTTTACCACTATAATTTCATTTCATAAGCTTATTGAATCTTTTGAAGAAATTGCTAAATCAGATGTTGATTACCGATCAAATTATGCCAAAGCGATTTTAGAACAAATTGAACTAATTCCGGAACTTAGGACTGGAATCCAGGATTATTCAGTTATCAAAAACAATGAAGCTTTAATTAAAAATATTTTAGCCGATTTATTTCCGACTGCATTGACGCACAATGAAATAAAAGCGGTTACGGTTCCATTTCAAAATATCTCTTTTAATTATACAGAGCGTTTTAAGAAAATCTTGAAAAATGCGGGAGACGAATTTTATATGGAAATTCGTGACTTTAGCGACCATCAATTCTACATCAATAACTGCTGTTTGATTTTGAGCAGTTATTACAAACAGCATGTTGATTTCAATCAGCCATTTTTCTATGATATTCCAGATGAAAATGGAATTGAAAAACATTATCGCATTTTGTATAATGCGGATTTCATGGAAATTACTCCGACTGAAAACGCTATTCCGCTAACTCAAGAAGATATTGACCAATTATTAGATAATTATAATGATATCGCTTTATGGAAATCTAAATTCCCAAAAGGAAGCTGGATTTTAAGAGGTTTCGGAATTGTTTCTTTGTTTGATGCAACAACAGAAAGTGCTATTTCTATATTGAAAAGCAGTTTGTTAAAACCTGGTCCAAAAACAGTTGCCACAGATCAGGAAGTTTCTAATATTTTTCAGTCAATTTTTAATCTTCCAAATTTGAAAGTTGGATTTATTATTTATAATCCTGAGGAAGAGAAATTTATGAGGCCAGCCAAATACGAAAATCAGATGAAGAGCTTTTTGCTTTCTGCCGATCAAGAAGTAGATTGCAAAAATGCTTTTTTTGGATGCTCTTTTGAAAATCTATTAGATAAAAAAGAACCTTTTGTAATTTCAAACGTCAGCAAGTTTACTGAGGAATCAACAAACAAAAGACTTGGCGAACATTTATTAGTGCAAGGAATTCAGAGCTGTATTTTCGCTCCGGTCATTAAAAGTGGCCATTTATTGGGTGTTGTCGAACTGGTTTCAGAAAACCCTCGAGATTTGAACAGCGTGAATGCAACAAAACTAGATTTGGTTCTGCCATATTTAACTGATACGATCGATCGTTACAATACCGATATGCAACATCAAATTGAAGCGATTATTCAGCGTGAATACACTACGATTCACCCAAGTGTGTACTGGAAATTTAAAAGAGAATCGCAGAATTATTTTCAAAATATGAATCATACTAAAGATTATATTTTTAAAGAAATTGTTTTTAAAAATGTATATCCGCTGTATGGACAAATTGATATTAAAGGTTCTTCTGAGCATCGTAATGAAACGGTAAAAATTGATTTGAAAAGTCAGCTGACAGCTCTTATGGAAATTTTTGATAACCAAGAAGAAAACTCCAATCTAGTTCTTCTGGAACAAAGAAAATTTGAATTAGAGTCGCTTCGAAGCGAATTGGATTATCCATTAAAAGCAGATACCGAGCAACATATACAGCGCTATATCGAAGAAGAAATTCATCCGATACTGAAAAACACTAAAAGCAATCCTAAATCTGAAAAGTTAGAGCAATTGTACTTTGATAGTCTGGATGAAAAAACAGGAATGTTTTATCAGGAAAGAAAGAAGTTTGACAATGCCATGTCGATCATCAATAAAAGATTGGCAACGGTTTTAGATAGAAAACAAGTTGAAGCTCAGCAGATTTATCCGCATTATTACGAGCGCTTTAAAACAGATGGTGTTGAACATAATTTATACATCGGAGCTTCGATTTCGCCAACAAAACCATTCGATATTATGTATTTGCATAATCTTCGTTTATGGCAATTGCAGACTTTATGCGAAATGGAACTAGAACACCACGAACTCAAAGAATCTCTTCCTTACGAATTGGATGTTACTTCATTGATTCTGGTTTTCAGTTCTGCGCTTTCTATCCGTTTCAGAATGGACGAAAAACGTTTTGATGTTGACGGAACTTATAATGCGAGATATGAAGTCGTTAAAAAACGAATTGACAAATCGCATATTAAAGGAACAAACGAAAGAATTACTGAAAAAGAGAAAATCACAATTGTATATTCTCAAAATAGTGAGGAAGCAGAATATTTAAAATACATTAAATATCTACAGCACAAAAAAGTTCTTGAACCTTCAATAGAGCAATTTGAAGTTGAAGATCTTCAGGGAGTTTCTGGTTTGAGAGCGATTCGCGTGAAAGTAATCAACAATAATTCGAACCCAGGAATTAAAAAAATAACTTATCAAGATTTACTAGATGAGCTCAACTAAATAGTTGAGCTTTTTTTTACAACTTAACGTTTAAAAACTTTGTCAAAGTTTGAAACTTTGACAAAGTTAATTAGCTTTAAATAGACTTAAAAGCAATCACAAACGCAATCACCGTTATGATTATTCCGAACATAAAAAAGTTGTAGGCAATTCGGAGTAAATTATACTTTCGTTGTAAAACCAATCCAAGATAATACAAATCTTTGATCATGGTTGAATACAGATAATCACGGTCTTTCATCATTTCATTCATTGCCCAATCATAATCTTCGAGAGGCATTTTGTAGAAATTTCCAAAAAACATTAAATTCACTTTTTTAGCTTCTACATCATCACGCGTAAAAAATCCAGAGGTTACTTTTGGGCGTGTAGAAAGAATCGCAAAAATAATCGTAATTACACTCGACATTAGCATAATAAACGTTGGTACAACTAAATGTGCATTTTTTGGACTATCTAGTTTCGGAATAATCGATGATAAAGCAATAGAAATAATAATGGCATTTACCGACAGTAAAATATTGGCCTTGCTATCTGCAATACCGCTTAAACGCGTATGATTTCCGAGAGTGACACGAAATAAAGTATCAATTCCGCGATCTGGTTTTTCAGCTTTTTCAGCTTTCTCTTTCTTCTTATTTTCTTCTTCGAGTGCTGCGGCGGCTTTCAATTCCTGCTTATTTATTTTTTTTTGAATTAATAATAGATTTTTTTCTTTCAGAGGCTGCCATTTTCTCAACGCATAATCTGTATAAAATCTGTGTTTATTTAATAAAAAATTGAGGTTTTCTCTACTCCACTCCTCATTAGAGAAATTCACAATTCCTGCGTTTTTTAATTCCAAACGCAATAATTCACAAGTTGTGGCATATTCAGCTCCCATCAAATGGGCATAATCTGCATCACGAATAATCTTTTCTAAGTGTGTTCTAGGTTCATAATCTTTGACTGTAGCCAGAATTAAACTTGAAACTAAAGCTATAAATTCTTCCGATTTTCCTTTTTCTCGCAGAAAGGTAGCAGCAATTTCAGTACTCTTCTTTTCATGATTTTCATATCCTTCAATGTATCCACTATCATGAAACCATGCCGCAACCAAAAGGGCTTCCTTATCCTCTCCGCTTACATCTTCTTTTTTACAAAGTTCTTTAACTGCTGTAACAACCGTAAAAGTATGATTAAAATTATGGTAAGAATATAAATTAGAAAGTTTATCTTTGAGTAAATTACTCACGAAATCTTCGGATTGTTCTATTAGATTCATAAAGAATATTTTTATACCACTAAATTATGAAATTGTTTTTGGATAATCATTTTATTGCTAAGATTAAAAACTGTTTATTAGCAATAATAGCACTATTCATCGTTTATTCCTGTGCAACGCGCAAACCTCAATACGGAAAAAATGTTAGTGCCAACGAAACAGAAAACGCAACAGATACCATAAAAATTGCACATACTTTTTTCCTTGTTGGCGATGCTGGAAATGCCGATGAAGAACAGGCGCAACAAACGCTAGAACTTCTGCATCAAAAACTTAAGAAAGCGAGTAAAAAATCGACGCTTCTTTTCTTAGGTGACAACATTTACCCGAAGGGCTTTCCTAGTGATAAGCATCCAGAAGACAAGGCTTTAGCAGAGACCAAACTGACTAATCAATTAAAATTGACTGAAGGCTATAAAGGAAAAACAATCGTAATTCCAGGAAATCATGATTGGTATAGCGGTATCAAAGGTCTAGAACGTCAGGCTGATTTTGTAACAAAATATTTAAATGATAAAAAAAGTTTTCTTCCAAGGAAATCCTGTCCAATTGAAAACGTAAAAATTGACAGCACCAGTACTTTGATAGCTGTTGATAGTGAATGGTTTCTCGAAGATTGGAATGATCATCCAACTATAAATGATAATTGCGAAATCAAAACCAGAGAAGCCTTTTTTGAAGAGCTAGAAGGTCTTCTAAACAAAAATCAAGAAAAGACAGTTGTTTTAGCGATTCATCATCCACTATTAAGCAACGGAACACATGGTGGACAATTTTCATTAGAAAAACAATTATTTCCTTTAGAGCAAAAAATTCCGCTTCCAATAATTGGTTCATTCATTAATTTATTGCGAAAAACTTCTGGCGTAAATCCGCAGGATATCCAGAATAAACAATATACGATTTATACTAAAAGAATTAAAACGCTTCTGCAAAAGCAGAAAAATGTAATTGTAGTTTCGGGTCACGATCATAACCTACAATATATCAGCAAAGAAAATATTCAGCAGATTATCAGCGGTGCGGGATCAAAATCGGAAGCTGCGCGAGCTATTAGTCCGTACGATTTTTCATATGGCGGAAATGGTTATGTGACACTAACCATGTTTAAAAGCGGAGATGCAAAAGTTTCTTTTTACGGAAATGAAAATGGCAAAGAAAAGTTGCTTTTTGAACGCGAAATTATAAAGGCCAAAGAAATTAACTGGGCTTCAGATATTCCGAACAAGTTTCCTGCAACGGTTACCACTTCGATTTATTCTCCAAAAATGACTCAAAAAAGTGCGTTTCATAGATTTTTATTCGGTCAGCATTATAGAAAATATTATAGTATGCCTATTGAAGCTACAACTGCAACGGTTGACACTTTAAAAGGCGGATTGAAACCAATTCGCGAAGGCGGAGGACATCAGTCAATTTCATTGAGAATGTCAGATCCTCAAGGACGTGAGTACGTGATGCGCGCTATGAAAAAAAGTGCGACAACATTTTTACAATCAGTAGCTTTTAAAGATCAATATGTGGTGAATGAATTTGAAAAGACCTACGCCGAGGATTTCTTATTTGATTTTTACACGACTTCTCACCCTTACTCTTCTTTCGCAATCGGAAGCATGTCTGATCAAATTGGACTTCGACATACTAATCCAATTTTATACTATATTCCGAAGCAAAATGGTTTAGGCGAATTTAATGCAAGTTTTGGAGACCAATTATATATGGTTGAAGAAAGACCAGCAGATAATCATCTTGATGGTAAAAATTTCGGAAAGCCAAGCAACATCATCGGAACCGATGATATGATGCTGAACCTTCATAAAGATGAAAAATATACTGTCGATGAAAAAGAATATATAAAAGCCCGTTTGTTTGATATTCTATTAGGAGATTGGGATCGTCATAATGATCAATGGCGTTGGGCTGAATATAAAGAAGATGGAAAAGTAATTTACAGACCTATTCCGCGTGACCGTGATCAAGCTTTTGTAAAATACGACGGTGCTTTGCTTTCGCTTATAATGAATATGCCGCCTCTTCGTCATATGCGAACTTTTAAAGGTGACAGAATCAATGTGAAATGGCTTGGAAGAGAACCTTATCCAATGGATTTGGCATTTCTAAAAACTGCTGGAGAAAAAGAATGGGTTGAACAAGCCAAATACATTCAGGAAAATTTGACAGATGCAGATATCGATTTAGCTTTCAAAAACATGCCGAAAGAAGTTCAGGATGAAACGGTTGATGAAATCAAATCAAAACTAAAAAGCAGAAAAAAAGATCTTCAGAAATATGCACGCGAGTATTCTGATGTTTTAGATAAAACCGTTATGATTGCGGGAACAGACAAAAAAGATAAGTTTGTTTTAAATCATAATGTAAAGAAAAGAATTGAAATTCAGGTTTTCAGAATCAAAAAAGAAGGCGATGAATTGCTTTATACCAAAAACGTAACCGATGATAAAACCAAAAATCTTTGGATTTACGGATTAGATGATAATGATGTTTTTGAAGTAAAAGGAAACGAAAAATCTCGCATTAAAATCCGTTTGATTGGAGGTCAGAATAATGATACTTACAACATAGAAAATGGAAGAAAGGTTATTGTTTACGATTTTAAATCAAAAGAGAACACATACAATCTTGATTCGAAAACGCAAACACAACTTACAGACGATTATGATGTGAATGCTTATAACTATGAAAAACCTAAATACAATGTAATTGCGGGACTTCCAAACATTGGATATAATCCGGATGATGGCGTAAAAGTTGGAGTTAACGTAAATTATACTGTTAACAATTTCAAACAAAATCCGTACACGCAAAGACATATTTTTAATGCCTTCTACTATTTTGCTACTGGCGGTTTAGAGTTTAATTATGTCGCACATTTCCCAGGTTTATTAGGTAAATGGGTTATTGATGTGGAATCATTATATACGACTCCAAATTTTGCGATGAACTATTTTGGTTACGGAAATGAATCGCAATATAATGATGATTTAGGAATGGATTACAACCGTGTTCGCATTAGAAAATTTAATGCTTCGGGCGCTATTCGTCATGTTGGAAGATACGGAAGTGAGTTTAGCATTCAACCAATTTTCCAGAGAATGACCGTTGAAGATACTGAAAACAGATATATCAATATTCCAGGAATTGTAAATCCAGATGTATTTGATAGTCAGAATTACGGAAGTTTAAAGGTTAAGTACGTATTCAAAAATTCTGATTTTGCTGCGAAACCTACATTAGGAATGTATTTTATGCTTGCAGGAACTTGGACAACAAATCTTGACGAAACAAAAAAGAATTTCCCAACTCTTGAAAGTATTTTAGGTTTTACGCATAAGATTGATCACAACGGAAAATTGATATTAGCTACTTACCTTAAAGGAAAGGCTATTTTTAACAATAATTACGAATTCTATCAAGGTGCTTCTCTGGGAGGTGACACCGATTTGCGAGGTTATAGAAACGAACGTTTCTTAGGAAGTTCATATTTTTCTCAAAGTTCAGATTTACGTTTAAGCATTGGAAAAATCCGCAAAACGATTGTTCCTTTTACTTATGGTATTTTAGGTGGTTTTGACTACGGTAGAGTTTGGCTTGATGGCGAAGAATCACGAAAATGGCACCAAGATTACGGCGGCGGACTTTGGCTGAATGCTATAAACATTATTACAGCAAGAATCTCATATTTCAAATCTCCAGACGAAGTTGGAAGATTGATTTTTGGGGCGGCATATAGTTTTTAAAAAAGGCACTGAGATACTGAGATGCTAAGATTCTAAGGTTTTCTCTACTTTGAGTTAAAAAAAATAGCCACGAATTCACGAATTTAAATTAAATCATTCGTGAATTCGTGGCTATTTTTCTTAACACCTCAGTACCTTCGAACCTTAGCGACTTAGAACAAACTCATAAACCTTCCCTCCTATTTTATTAGTTTTTTCGTCGGCTATAAGTAAGGTGTTATTGTCTTTAAAAACGATGGCTTCTTTTTGTGAGAAGTGGTTCAAGTTTATTTCAGTTTTAGTTCCTTTGTGAAATAAATCTCCTTTAAATCCTTTAAACAAAAGAACTTTATCATGACTTAATAAAGCAACTTTTTTTCCGTCGGGGCTTATTGTGGCACTTGTCAAAACACAATGATTATAATTATTGCAAGTTTTAAATTCTCCAATTTTAACTGCTTTTTGAGTTCCTGCAGCATTTTTGATTTTGTAGATAAAAGCTGTTCCATCAAAACCTTTACTTCTGTTTTTGGTAAAAAGATAGAAATAACCGCCTTGTTCGAAGAAACCTTCAACATCGTAGAACATTTCCTTTTTCTTTGGCGGAAATTCTTTTTGTTCTGGGTATGAAAATGAAATTTTATATTCAGCTTTAGCTACATCATTATTCAGTTGATTTTTTGCCACTTTATAAATACACAAATCTCTTCTTTCGTTATCATTATTTCCAAAATCTCCTATATAGATATTTCCAGCTTTATCTTTTGTAATATCTTCCCAATCGACATTTGTAGCGTTTGAAATTATAATGGTTTTGGCCAATTTTCCTTTAGAATCAATAGCGTAAATAGCATTTTTATTTCCGCTGTCTTCCAACGTATAAAGTGTTTGCGTTTCAGGAAAATACGTAATTCCAGAAACTTCTTTTAATTTTTTCGGAAGCGAATAAAGTTCTTTTAAATCAGAACTGGATTGTTTCTGGCAAGCTAATAAAACTATAGAAATAACTATTAAAAAAGATTTTTTCATAAAACTATTTTTTTACTTAGCCACAGATTAAAAGGATTATAATGATTCCAAAATCTTTTTAATCTGTGAAATCTGTGGCTAAAACTTTAAACTAAGTTAGTGTTTTTAAAATTACGTGTAATAAACTCAAAAGCGGCATGCATGATGTGTCCCATAGATTTTGCATTTTTGAATTTCATATCGTTTGTATAACGGTATAATTCCATTTTTAATTGCAGTAAATGTTCCTGTGTTGATATGGTATCGTGGCACATAATATTCAGCAATTTTTTGATTCTCGTTTCGGCAGAATGTATACGCTTTGCCAAAATCGCTCTTTCTTCATCTTTATATTGAATGATCGAACGTTCTTCCAATTTTTCTTTGATCAATTGAATCATCGGGAAATTTTCCTTAAAAAACTGCGGACGATACACTTTAAAATTCCCCTCGTAACATTGCTGGTCAAAATCGATTGGGCGAATTTTATAAACCACCTGATCAAAATCGTGAATCGGGACAATTACATAATTATATGCTCTCATGTCACCCAAAAGCCGAATCATACAGCGTTCGTTAAATTTTACAAACTCTTTAGCAATTTGTGCTTTTTCCATTTCACTGCATTTGTCCAGCAGCGTATCCATAAAAACATCACCAGGAATTCCAATAATATGTTCTTCAATTAGAGTGTCTTTATAGACCAAAAAGTTGATTTTATCTGGCGAAAGAATATCTTCCAATTCTAATCCATAAATACGGGAAGCATCGGCCTTTTTGATATAAAAATGGACATAGTTATCATTGAGAATATTTCGAACTTTAATTCTAAAAGGCTTCGAATTTCCGAAAGTGCAATAGTCAATTGCATCGACATTTAGATATTGAATAATTTCGTTATTTCCATCAGAATGAAGAAGCGAATATATTTTCTTCAGATTTAAATCAATTTCATTACGCTCAAATTCGCTGTAATACACACGAATCCAAAGCGTATCTGTATCATGTTTATCATACACATTTATAGAACCCGAAAAACGAAGCAAGTCATCATAAAACACAGAAACTTTAGAAATACGTTCGTATCGTTCTAAATAACTTAAAAGTGGTTGTGTTAAAGGAAAAGACGGTTTTTTTAAAACCATTAAAGGCTCGCTCATTTTGAATATCTTTATTACAAATTTACGTCAATACGATTTAAAGTTAGAATTTAAAGTAACAAAAATCAAATTGGCTCGTCATACTAAAAACTAAAACCAGAAAAATTTGGAAACCATATTAACCATTGAGAATTTAAGTAAAAGATACGGCCGAATTCAGGCTTTGAAAAATGTATCTTTTCAAATACAAAAAGGTCGCGTTTATGGCATTCTAGGGCCAAACGGTAGCGGAAAATCGACTACATTAGGAATTGTTTTGAATGTTGTTAATAAATCGTCTGGCAGTTATCGCTGGTTTGATGGCAATGTTGAAACTCATGATGCGTTGAAAAAAGTGGGCGCTATTATAGAAAGACCCAATTTCTATCCGTACATGACAGCCGAACAAAATCTAAAATTGGTTTGCAAAATCAAAAACATCAACTATTCTAAAGTCAATGAAAAATTAGAATTAGTTGGTTTAAGCGAAAGAAAGGACAGCAAATTCAGCACTTTTTCATTAGGAATGAAACAGCGTTTGGCAATTGCATCGGCGCTTTTAAATGATCCAGAAATTTTAATTTTAGATGAACCAACCAACGGATTAGATCCGCAAGGAATTCATCAAATTCGTGATATTATTAAAAAAATTGCTTCGCAAGGAACTACTATTCTGCTTGCTTCTCATTTATTGGATGAAGTAGAAAAAGTATGCTCGCAAGTAATTGTTTTAAGAAAAGGTGAAGTTTTATATTCTGGTCCTGTTGATGGAATGTCTTCTAACGAAGGCTTCTTCGAGTTGCAAGCCGATGATAATTTAGTTTTAAAAACTGTTTTGGCAGAACATCCTGCTGTTGATAGAATTGCTGAAGAACATGATAAAGTTTTAGTTTACCTAAATTCTAATGTATCTGCTTCAGAATTAAATCAGTTTTTGTTTTCTAAAAACATTGTTTTAAGTCATTTAGTAAAACGCAAAAACAGTCTAGAAGCTCAATTTTTAGAATTAACCAAAAACGCTATCGCTCAAAAAAACTAAACCATGAAAAGACTTCTCTCTATAGAATTGCAAAAAATCTGGATGAATAAAGCCAGTAAAATATTAACTCTGACTTATTTTATATTACTTTCTTTTATAGCTT
Organism: Flavobacterium tistrianum; assembly: GCF_003254545.1. GTDB lineage: Bacteria > Bacteroidota > Bacteroidia > Flavobacteriales > Flavobacteriaceae > Flavobacterium > Flavobacterium tistrianum. The sequence continues at coordinate 15,668 of NZ_QJRH01000058.1, read as the reverse complement.
TAATTGCGGCCATAAAATTTGACATAGGCCCTTTTAAATTTCATTTGGCAGAAATGGGAATCTTTAATTTTCCTTTTATCTGGCATTTCAATACTTATGTTGCCGCTTGGATGAAATTCTTTTTAGCCATTGTAATTGTTTCAATGATGGCAAATGAATATAGTTACGGAACTTTAAAACAAAACTTAATTGACGGCCTTAGCAAAAAAGAATTTATTTTATCTAAATTCTTAACTGTAGTTTTATTTGCTTTTGCATCTACTGTTTTTGTTTTCATAATGAGTTTAATTTTAGGATTTTGCTTTTCTTCTTACACAGAATTTGGCATTATCTTTAGTGATTTAGACTATCTTTTAGCCTTTTTCGTAAAACTGACAGGCTTCTTTTCGTTCTGTTTGTTTTTAGGAATCTTAGTAAAACGCTCTGCTTTTGCACTGGGCTTTCTTTTGGTCTGGAACATTCTTGAAGGTATTATTAAAGGTGTTTTGGCATTTAAAGTTTTTCCTGACAGTAATACAAATCAGAAAATCATGCAGTTTTTTCCTTTAGAATCAATGTCAAATTTAATTGTCAATCCAGGCCCGAGATTATCTGTTGTTAAAAACATTGGCACGCAAATGGGAATTGAAACAGATGCTGACTTTAGCGTTGATTATTTTGCTGTTTTGATCGTTTTAATTTGGACTTATGTATTCATATATTTTTCTTACAAATTATTAAAAAATAGAGATTTGTAGTATATTTGTTACTATGAGTCCTTCAAGAATTTTATTTCTAACTTTCATCTTGTGCTGTTTTTGTAATAAAATCAGTGCACAGGCTATCTCTGTAAATTCTAATGCGACAGCTGCCGATTTAATTCAGAATGTTTTAATAAATAGTTCTTGTATCGATACTGAAAGTGTCAATGCATCAGGAAATCCAACTCCAAACCAGCAGAGTTTCGGCTCTTTTACGGGAGATGCAAATTTTCCATTTTCTAGCGGAATAGTTTTAAGCACTTCCCCAAGCAAAAAAGCTGAAGGCCCTTACATTCAGCAAGACTCAAAAGGCACACAAGTGCCAGGCTGGAATGGTGATATTGATCTCAATCAGGCTTTAGGTATTAATAATAGTACCCAAGCAACATTTTTAGAATTTGATTTTATAGCATTGACCAACTCTATCAGCTTTAATTATATTTTTGCTTCGAATGAATACCAACTTAATTTCCCTTGCATTTATTCAGACGGATTTGCTTTCTTAATTAAAGAATCTGAAAGCAGCGAAAACTATAAAAATCTTGCTGTTTTACCTAATACCACTACAGCGGTCTCGGCAACAACAGTCCATCCAAAAATAGACAACATGAATGGTGCTGGCGGAGAACCACTTATTGGCTGTCAGGCTGTGAATGAAAACTACTTTAATGGATATAATACCGCTACAAGTCCGATTAATTATGCAGGTCAAACTGTAGTAATGAATGCCTCTACAAGTGTAATTCCTGGCAAAAAATACCATTTAAAGCTGGTTGTTGCCGATGATGCTACGAGACAATACAACTCGGCAGTTTTTATTGAGGCAGGCAGTTTTGTAACAAAAATAAATTTTGGTGAGGATAGAACTGTGGCTAATAATAATCCTATCTGCTTTGGCGAAAATTACGTTTTAAACACTAATATAAGTTCAACAGCTTATACTTTTAAATGGTTCAAAAAAGATGCTTCCAATAATTACGTTCAAATTCCTGGAGCAACGTCTTCATCTTATGCTGTACAAACAACAGGAACATATAAAGTTGAAGCAAATTTGGCTACTACAACATGTATTTCGGTTGGAGAAATAACCGTTGAGTTTACACCTCAAATTCAATCTACCAATACTTCTTTGCTGCAATGTGATGATGACGCAGACGGTTTCACTATTTTTGATTTAACCAAAGTTGCTAATATTGTAAAAAATAGCAACTCGCAAATTATCAATCAAGGATATTACGAAACTCTAGCAGATGCACAAGCCAAAACAAACCCAATTTCAAATCCGCAACGCTATACTAATAAAATGCCAAATCAAATCGTTTTTGCAAGGATTGAAAATACGTTTGGCTGTAGTGCAATAGCTCAAATTACATTAAATGTTTCTAGTACTGTAATTCCAGATCAAGCGCCAATTGCCAAGTGCGATGAAGATGAAACACAAGACGGTTTATATCAATTTGATTTAGCAACAGAAGTAACTCCTCAAGTTTTAACAGATTTGCCTCCAGGACTGGTAATTAATTACTTTTTAACAGCTTCTGATGCAGTTACAGAAACAAATCAATTGCCGAATATTTTTAAAAATACTACGCCAAACAGTCAGACAATTTATGCTCGTGCTGCTAATGGTTCAAACTGTTATGACATTACACCTATCGAATTGATTGTAAACACTTTTGACCCTCCTAATTTTGAAGATGAAACACAATATCTTTGCAAAGGAGAACAAATAACATTATCTGTTGCTACAGGTTTTAGCAGTTACACATGGTCTAATAATGGCAGTACAACAAATTCAATCCCTGTTAGTAGTGCTGGTGATTACTCCGTAACTGTAACAGATGCAAATGGATGTCCAAAAACTAAAAAATTCAAAGTAATTTTATCTGAACCAGCTACAATTACAGGAGCAGATGTAAAAGATTTTTCTGGAACTGATAATTCAGTTAAGATTCAATATACTGGAGTTGGAAATTACGAATTTTCCCTTGATGGAACCGTTTTTCAAGACGATCCTACTTTCACGCAAATAAGCCCTGGAGTTTACAATGCGATTGCTAGAGACAAAAACGGCTGCGGTCCGTCTAATGTGTTTCAAATATATGTTTTAGATTATCCGCGTTTCTTTACTCCAAATGGAGATGGATTTAATGATTTATGGGTAATTAAGAACATTGACCAAATGCCTGATTATACCATCTCTATTTTTGATCGCTACGGAAAACTATTAAAACAAATGAACCAGAATGGCTCAGGTTGGAATGGAATTTTCAACGGAAGAGAAATGCCCTCAGATGATTATTGGTTTACTCTTTTATTTGTTAACGGAAAAAATGTAAAAGGACACTTTTCTTTAAAAAGATAACTTTTATAAATTTCAAACTCTGAAATTCCAAATTCCAAACTGATTAGGTAATTTTCCGCCACGAATTCACGAATTAATTAAAAAAAGATTCGTGAATTCGTGGCGGAAAAAATTACACAAAAAAAATCCCAAACTCCATATTGGAATTTGGGATTTTTATATTGAAAGTTAAATCGAATTAGATTTTGTATCTTTTTCTATCAGTTTCACTTAAGTAAATCTTTCTCAAACGTAAAGATTTTGGAGTAACTTCAACGTACTCATCTTTTTGGATATACTCTAAAGCTTCCTCTAAAGAGAATTTGATAGCTGGAATAATTCTAGCTTTATCATCAGCTCCAGAAGAACGTACGTTAGAAAGTTTTTTCGTTTTGGTAACGTTAACAGTCATATCGTCGCTACGAGTGTTTTCTCCAATTACCTGACCTTCATAGATATCCTCATTTGGATCAACGAAGAATTTACCACGATCTTGTAATTTATCGATAGAGTAAGGAATCGCTTTTCCGTTTTCCATAGAGATTAATGAACCGTTGTTACGTCCAGGAATTTCTCCTTTGTATGGTTCGTACCCGATGAAACGGTGCGCCATGATAGCCTCACCAGCAGTAGCAGTAAGCAATTGATTTCTTAAACCGATAATTCCACGAGATGGAATGTTGAATTTAATAATCATACGCTCACCTTTACCTTCCATAGAAAGCATTTCTCCTTTACGGATAGTTACGAATTCAACCGCTCTACCTGAAAGGTTTTCTGGTAAGTCGATCGTTAATTCCTCAATTGGCTCACATTTAACACCATCAACTTCTTTGATGATAACTTGTGGTTGGCCAATTTGAAGTTCATATCCTTCTCTTCTCATTGTTTCGATAAGAACAGATAAGTGAAGTACACCACGACCAAAAACCATGAATTTATCAGCAGAATCAGTTTCTCCAACTTTCATCGCTAAGTTTTTCTCAAGCTCTTTTGTTAATCTTTCACGAATATGTCTAGAAGTAACAAATTTACCTTCTTTACCAAAGAAAGGAGAATCGTTAATTGTAAACAACATACTCATTGTTGGCTCATCAATAGCAATTGTTTGTAGAGCTTCTGGATTTTCAAAGTCAGCGATAGTATCACCAATTTCGAAACCTTCAATACCTACAACAGCACAAATATCTCCAGCAACTACTTCTTCCACTTTTCTACGGCCTAAACCTTCAAAAGTGTGTAATTCTTTAATTCTAGATTTGATGATTTTACCATCTCTTTTTACCAAAGAAATTGGCATTCCTTCTTTTAAAGTACCTCTTTCAAGACGTCCAATAGCGATACGGCCTGTAAATGAAGAAAAATCTAAAGATGTGATCAACATTTGTGGAGTTCCTTCAGAAACTTTAGGAGCTGGAACATTAGCAATAACCATGTCTAATAATGGTTCAATGTTTTGCGTTTGAACTTTCCAATCATCAGACATCCAGTTGTTTTTAGCAGAACCGTAAACAGCTGGGAAATCTAACTGCTCTTCAGTAGCTCCTAATTCGAACATTAGATCAAAAACTTTTTCATGAACTTCTTCAGGAGTACAGTTTTCTTTATCTACTTTATTGATAACCACGCAAGGTTTCAATCCCAAATCGATCGCTTTTTGCAAAACGAAACGAGTTTGAGGCATTGGGCCTTCAAAAGCATCAACTAGCAAACATACACCATCGGCCATGTTCAATACACGTTCTACTTCACCTCCAAAATCGGCGTGGCCAGGAGTGTCGATAATATTGATTTTTGTTCCTTTATATTGAACCGATACGTTTTTAGAAGTAATTGTAATACCTCTCTCGCGCTCTAAATCATTATTATCTAAGATTAAATCACCTGTGTTTTCGTTCTCACGAAATAACTGACAGTGATACATAATTTTATCAACCAAAGTTGTTTTACCGTGATCGACGTGGGCAATAATTGCAATGTTTCTAATAGATTCCATCTGTGATTTTTAATGGGCGCAAAGGTACACTTTATTTTTTAAAAAAAAATGTTTCTGCCATAGTTTGCGTATATACAATCAATTAGTTAATATAAATCATAAAAATATCGTTTTCAAAATGACATTAAGATACGTTCTGTTATAGTTAAATTAACTATATTTGAGGTGATGAAAAGTAAAGCTCTCCAAATTACTCTTATTTATACCATCATCTCGATAATTATGGCTGTCTTATGTCATAAATTACTCATAACCTACTTTTCTTCTTCAGAATATTTATATCTTTCTTTAATAAAAGACATCGTATTTATTCTAATTACAGTATTGGTTTTCAGTCTTATTCTTTCAAAAAACGAAAAAAGAAACATAACCATCTTTGAAAAATTAAACAAGACCAATGAAGAAATAAAAGAATCGAATGAGAAATATGACATTGTTGCGAAAGCGACAAGCGATACGATTTGGGACTGGAAAATTCAAGAGGACAGTATTAATTGGAACAAGGGAATTGAAAGTGTCTTTGGTTACGATCCAGCAGAAGTGGGTAAAACTTCTAAATGGTGGTTTGACAAAATTCACCCGGAAGACAGCATCCGAATGTCAATAAAGTTATATTCTTTTATAGAACAAAAAACTGAAAAATGGCAGGATCAATACCGTTTTAGATGTGCAGACGGATCATACAAATATGTTTTGGATCGAGGTTTTTTATTGAAAGATGAAAATGGAAGAGCCATCAGAATGATTGGAGCTATTCAGGATATTACAAAGCAAAAAGAAGAAGAACAGCGATTAAAACTTTTAGAAACTGTAATTACGCAATCTAAAGATTCTATTTTAATTACGGAAGCCAATTCTTCTGAGAGAAAAATACCAAAAATAGTTTACGTCAACCCTGCATTTTCTCAAATGTCAGGCTATCAGTCAAATGAAATTATTGGAAAATCGCCCAACATTTTTAAAGGGCCAAAATCAGATTCTGATGAATTAAAAAAACTTTTAAGAGCCATAAAAAATGAAGAAGAATGCCTAATTGAAACCATTACTTACACCAAAAGCAAAGAAGAATATTGGGTACGTTTCTCTATGATTCCTATTTTTAATAATGAAGGAGTAATTTCTCATTGGATTTCAATACAGAGAGACATTACAGAGGAGAAAAAACTTGAAACAGAAAAAGAACATCTTATTCGAGAATTAACCCAAAACAATAAAGATTTAAAACAATTCTCATACATCACATCACACAATCTTAGAGCACCACTTTCTAATTTGATTGGACTTTTAAATTTAATAGAAGACATTCCTATAGAAAATGAAGAGCTTGAAGAAATATTAGCCGGCTTCACAAAATCAACACATTTGCTAAATGAAACCATCAATGATTTAGTAAAAGTTATTATCATTAAAGACAACCCTTCTATGCAGAAAGAAGAAGTATCTTTAAAAGAAGTTTTTGAAAATGTATTTAGTCAATTATCTTTTCAAATTGAACTACATAAACCAATAATTAAACTTAAATTTGACAAAGTACCTGAACTTATTACAAACAAGGCTTATATTGAAAGCATTTTACTAAATCTGCTAACCAATTCTATAAAGTATAAATCGGAGAATAGAAAACTAAAAATATCCATAATAGCAGAACAAATAGAACAAAGAACAATCTTAACCTTTAAAGATAACGGAATCGGGATTGACCTTGAACGAAATCGCGACAAAGTATTTGGACTTTATCAAAGATTTCATAATTATCCCGACAGCAAAGGCTTAGGATTATATCTTGTAAAATCGCAGGTAGAAACAATGGGAGGCACAATCTCTATTGACAGTGAAGTTAATAAAGGAACTACATTTACGATAACATTTAAAAATTAATTATTATGCTTGAGCAGATTTTATGCATTGATGATGACCCAATAACATTAATGCTATGCAAAAAAGTCATTTCAAAATCTTCATTTTCACATGAAGTTGTTACAGCTCAAAACGGCGAAGAAGCCCTTCATCATTTTAATGTCTTAAAATACACAAAAGACAAAACAAAAAAAAAGCCTGAATTAATTTTTTTAGATTTAAACATGCCAATTATGAGCGGATGGGAGTTTTTGGATCATTTCACTTCTCCAGACTACAGAGAGTTCAACACAGTTCCCGTAATCGTACTATCTTCTACTATAGACCCCGAAGATCTAGCCAAAGCAAAAAAATATCCTATTATAATAGATTTCCTTTCTAAACCAATTACACAGCCAATGCTAGAATACCTTAAAAAGAAAATTGATTTATAAAATTTAAAATCCAAAGCTTAAATTCCAAATTCCAAAATTCTTCAACAAACAAAAATTAAAACTGAAATTTTCAATTTGCAAAACAGCAAATTCCAAATCCCAGTCTTTACAGATATTGGAATTTGGAATTTATGTATTGGAATTTTATTGATCTAAAACAAAAAAAGTCCTCTTTTGGAGGACTTTTATATTTTCAGTAAATTGTTTTAATTACAATTTAGCAACATGTTTAGTTAATTTAGACTTCAAGTTAGAAGCTTTATTATCATGAATGATGTTCTTTTTAGCTAATTTATCAATCATAGAGATTACAGTTGATAATTTTGCAGTAGCATCAGCTTTATCAGTAGCTAATCTTAACGCTTTAATAGCATTACGAGTAGTTTTATGCTGATATCTGTTAAGAACTCTTCTTTTTTCGTTGCTTCTGATTCTTTTTAATGCTGACTTATGATTTGCCATTTTCTTTTAATTTTAGATGTAATAATTATTATAAATACTAGTTAAAAAAGAAAAACCTCCCACAATTGCTAGACAATCACTTTGGTTTTAACTAATAAAACAAAAACCGAGACACCAATCTTTGTTTTACAAAACTTATTTACAACTAATTTTGTAGTCCGTAGGGGAATCGAACCCCTGTTACCAGGATGAAAACCTGGCGTCCTAACCCCTAGACGAACGGACCTAAATTCTCCTAAGTTGGAAACTTTTCAATATGTAATATAACTTGTAGTCCGTGGGGGAATCGAACCCCCCTTACCAGGATGAAAACCTGGCGTCCTAACCGATAGACGAACGGACCGTGCTTCTGTATTGCGGATGCAAAGATACATCTATTTTTTATTTGCGCAACACCTAATGCAAAAAAATATATTTTTTTTTAATATGCCTTAGCAAAAAGCACTCTTTTAGACGATGGATTCCCAGTAAACACACAGGTTCCCGCCTCTTCAACAGCATCTAAAGGGATGCATCGAATTGTCGCTTTTGTCAATTCTTTTATCTTCTCTTCTGTCTCAGCAGTTCCATCCCAATGAGCAGATAAAAAGCCTCCTTTTCCTTCTAAAACTTCTTTAAATTCCTCAAAACTATTTACTTCCGTAATATGAGTATTACGATAATCTAATGCTTTAGTAAATAAATCCGTTTGAATCTGTTCTAAAAGATCATTAACATGTTCAACGATTTTTTCGCTAGCAACGACCTCTTTTGTCAAATTATCGCGTCTTGCAACTTCAAAAGTTCCGTTTTCTAAATCTTTTGGACCAACTGCAATTCGAACAGGAACTCCTTTCAATTCCCACTCTGCAAATTTAAATCCTGGCTTTTGAGTTGTTCTGTCATCAAATTTAACTGTGATTTTCAATTTTCTCAATTTAGCCGTCAAATCCTTAACTGCTTCTGTAATTTGAGCCAATTGTTCATCTGTCTTATATATAGGAACAATAACCACTTGAATTGGAGCCAAATTTGGAGGCAATACCAATCCTTGATCATCAGAATGTGTCATAATCAACGCTCCCATCAAACGAGTAGAAACTCCCCAAGAAGTTCCCCAAACGTGTTCTTGTTTTCCTTCAGCATTAGCAAACTTAACATCAAAAGCTTTTGCAAAGTTTTGTCCCAAGAAGTGAGATGTACCAGCCTGCAAAGCTTTTCCGTCTTGCATTAATGCTTCAATACAATATGTTTCATCTGCACCAGCAAAACGTTCTGTTTCGGTTTTAAAACCTTTCACAACTGGAATTGCCATAAAGTTCTCAGCAAAATCAGCATAAACATTCATCATTTTTTCAGACTCCTCAATAGCTTCTGCTTTTGTCGCATGAGCTGTATGCCCTTCTTGCCATAAAAACTCAGCAGTTCTTAAGAATAAACGTGTACGCATTTCCCATCGAACCACATTTGCCCATTGATTAATTAATAAAGGTAAATCTCTATAAGATTGCACCCATCCTTTATATGTAGACCAAATAATAGCTTCACTTGTTGGACGAACAATAAGCTCCTCTTCTAATCTTGCGTTCGGATCAACCATTAATTTACCTGGTCTTTCTTCGTCATTTTTTAATCTGTAATGCGTTACAACCGCGCATTCTTTTGCAAATCCCTCAGCATTCTTCTCCTCCGCCTCAAACATGCTTTTCGGTACAAACAAAGGGAAATACGCATTTTGATGTCCAGTTTCTTTGAACATACGATCTAACTCAGCTTGCATTTTTTCCCAAATAGCATATCCGTATGGTTTAATTACCATACATCCTCTAACTCCTGAATTTTCAGCTAGATCTGCCTTTACAACCAGTTCGTTATACCATTTCGAATAATCTTCTGATCTTGTAGTAAGGTTCTTACTCATATTATATATTTTGGCACAAATTTTGTTTTATACAATTTTAACTAAATAGTTTGACAAAACTAACTAATTTTGTAATGTGCAACAATAAAAAACACCACAGATATGAAAACTTACCTTTCACTCCGCCAAAACTCTAATCATTTTTACTTAATTGGATTATTGAGTTTATTGCTAGCATCGTGTGGTTCTTACCAAAATTCCTCATATTATGATAATGACGGAGTTTATGGTGGTTCGTCTGTTAAATATGTAGCAAATGGAACAAATAACCAATACAAGGAATATTTCAGATCACTACAAGATGACAATCAACCAACTGAAATTTTCACTGACGTTGACAATTATACTAATTATTCTGACAGCACTCAAACTGCCTCTGTAGCTTATCCTGCATGGGGAAGCAGCAGTTCTGATGTTTCTGTAAACTTCTACACTACCCCAACATGGTCATTTGGATTTGGATGGGGCTATCCTTATTATGGCTACGGTTATTACGGATGGGGCTACCCATATTACGGATGGGGATATCCAGGATGGGGATACTACCCTGGTTGGGGTTATCCAGGATGGGGATATCCGTACTATGGCTATAACTATTCATACAGCTACGGAAGAAGAGGATCTGCTGGTTATTATGGAGACAGAAACTATGCCTATAACAGAAATTACAGCACCAATAGAGGCTACACAACCAATAGAAATTACACCACTAACAGAGGATACACTACCAATAGAGGAGATTACACAACCAATAGAAATTATACCACAAATAGATCTAACAGTTATACCGATTTTAGAAGAACTTCTACTTTAAATAGAGGAACTACCAGCCCTACATTTACTAATAGAGGAAATTACAACAATAGTTCTAATTACAACTATAGCAACAGAAGATCTTACGACAATAGCGGAAATACCACAACAAACAGAAGCTATACTCCTAACTACAACAACGGCTCTTCTAGAAGCTATACCCCAAGCAGCAGTGGCTCATCAAGAAGCTACTCTCCTAGCATGGGAGGCGGCGGCTCTAGATCATACAGCGGCGGTGGCGGCGGTGGTGGAATGAGATCTGGCGGAGGTGGCGGAGGAGGAAGAAGATAATTTTTTCTCAGCACACTTAATTCAAACTAAAATTCATCAAAATGAAAAAAATACTTTTCCTATTTATAACAGGACTAACTGTCAGCGCGTCATATTCTCAAGAAGTTTCAGATGCTTTGCGTTATTCTCAAGAAAATCTTACTGGAACTGCAAGATATAGAGCTATGAGCGGTGCTTTTGGAGCTGTCGGAGGAGACATATCTGCTTTGAGCGTAAACCCTGCTGGTTCAGCGATTTTTAATAGCAATCAAGTTGGCGTAACATTCAGCAATCAGAACATCAAAAACAATTCTAATTACTTCGGAACTCAAACTTCAGAAAAAGAAAACTCTTTTATCTTAAATCAAGCAGGGGGTGTTTTTGTATTTAAAAATCACGACCCAAGAGTTGGCTGGAATAAAATTGCAATTGGAGCCACTTATGAAAATACAAATAATTTCAACAATGAAATTTTCTCAGCAGGAACAAACCCTACAAATTCAGTTGGTGCTTATTTCTTAGATTTCGCAAACGGCATTCCTTTAAAATATATAGACGGATTAGACTACAGAGATCTAAATTACACAGAACAGCAAGCATATATGGGATATTGGGGACATGTTATTGACCCTGCTGCTATTGATCCAGAAAATACTCAATATCTAAGCAATATTCCTCCTGGAGGAAATTATTACCAAGAAAATGATGTTTACACTAGAGGCTACAATAGTAAAGTAGGTTTCAATATTGCAACTTCTTATAAAGATCGCCTTTATTTTGGAGCGAATTTAAATGTTCACATAACCGATTACAGAAGATCTACTAGTTTCTACGAAGACAATAACAATCCGTTGCAACCATATGAAACAATTTCAAACTTACGCTTCAACAATGAACTATATACATACGGAAATGGTTTTTCTTTCCAACTTGGAGCAATAGGAAAAGTTACTGAGGCTTTTAGACTTGGTATAGCATACGAATCAAATACTTGGTATGAACTATATGACGAAACTTCTCAAAGCATCTACACAACAAGACAAGCAGACGGCGGACCTGCATTAAATGCTAATGTAAATCCAAATGTTGTAAACGTATATGATTCCTATACTCTACAAACACCAGACAAATGGACATTTAGCGCCGCTTACGTTTTTGGAAAGTCTGGCTTATTAAGTGTTGATTATGGTATAAGAAATTATGGAAACAGCAAATTCAAACCTACAAGTGATCCAGGTTTCAGAGGAATCAATAATGACATCAGCAATACTTTAACCAGCACAGGAGAGCTTCGTATTGGTGCTGAATACAAAATAAAACAATTAAGTTTAAGAGGAGGATATCGCTACGAAGGAAGCCCTTACAAAAACGGAATTACAGTTGGCGAATTAAACAGCTATTCTGCAGGTTTAGGTTATAATTTTGGATCTACAAAACTAGACTTGGCTTACTCTTATTTAGAAAGAGATTCAAATCAAGGTTTCTTTACAAGAGGATTCACTGACGGAGCTAACATTACTTCGAAACTAAACAATGTTACTATGACTTTATTATTTGAATTGTAATTAAAAATCAAAATAGATGATTGAAAATTTCCGTCAGGTTTTTCCTTGGCGGATTTTTTTTACACTTTCAAAAAAACCACTTGTTTTTAAATTCAACTCAAAAAACACAAGCAACCAAATCAGTTAACTTCATAAAAAACAGCTAAAACAAACTGCAAACTAGTGCGGTTTGAATAAAAAAAGTGTAATTTTGCACTCCAATTTATAAAAGTATGAGAACCAAGTCTTTAAAAAAGAACAAAATTAACGTAATCACTCTTGGGTGTTCAAAAAATGTTTATGATAGTGAAGTCCTAATGGGACAGCTTCGTGCGAATGGAAAAGAAGTTGAACATGAAGCTCCTGCAGAAAAAGAAGGCAACATCATTGTAATTAATACTTGCGGATTTATTGATAATGCAAAAGCAGAATCGGTAAATATGATTTTGGAATATGCAGATAAAAAAGATAAGGGACTTGTTGACAAAGTTTTTGTAACAGGATGTTTATCTGAACGTTACAGACCAGATTTAGAAAAAGAAATTCCGAATGTTGACCAATATTTTGGAACTACAGAATTACCTCAGCTACTAAAAGCTCTTGGAGCCGATTATAAACATGAATTACTTGGAGAACGTTTAACTACAACTCCAAAAAATTATGCTTATTTAAAAATTGCAGAAGGATGCGACAGACCTTGCAGTTTTTGCGCTATTCCGTTAATGAGAGGTTCTCACGTTTCTCAGCCAATTGAAAAACTGGTTAAAGAAGCTGAAGGTCTTGCTAAAAATGGCGTTAAAGAATTAATCTTAATTGCTCAAGATTTAACTTATTATGGTCTTGATCTTTATAAAAAAAGAAATCTTGCTGAGTTACTTGAAGCTTTGGTAAAAGTAGAAGGAATTGAGTGGATTCGTTTACACTATGCCTTCCCTACTGGTTTCCCTATGGATGTTTTGGAAGTGATGAAGCGTGAACCTAAAATCTGTAACTATATTGATATTCCGTTGCAGCACATTTCCGATTCAATTTTGAAATCAATGCGACGCGGTACAACTCAGGCAAAAACTACTCAGTTATTAAAAGATTTCCGCGCAGCAGTTCCTGGAATGGCAATTAGAACTACTCTTATTGTTGGTTATCCAGGCGAAACTCAAGAAGATTTTGAAATTCTGAAAGATTTTGTTCAAGAAATGAAGTTTGACAGAATGGGATGTTTTGCCTATTCTCATGAAGAAAATACTCATGCCTATTTATTAGAAGATGATGTTCCTGATGATGTAAAACAAGCTAGAGCAAACGAAATTATGGAACTTCAATCTCAAATTTCTTGGGATTTGAACCAAGAAAAAGTTGGCAAAGTATATAAATGCATCATTGACAGAAAAGAAGGAGCTCATTTTGTTGGCCGTACAGAATTTGACAGCCCAGATGTTGACAATGAAGTTTTAATCGATGCTTCTAAACATTATGTAAAAACTGGAGAATTTGTTAATATCAAGATAATTGAAGCTACAGAATTTGATTTATACGGAGAACCTACTTAAATTTACGCTGAACTATTGTTAATCACAGATAAAAATACTTTTATGAAACCTTTTCAAACTTTATTTATTTTAGTTTTTGGCTTATTTACTTTTACTGTTTCTGCTCAATATGGAGGAGGATACAATAATGGTTACGGTGGTGGTTATGGTAATGGTTACGGAAGAGGTGGCGGAATGGGTATGGACAGAAGCATGATGGCTGGACAACAGCAGGGTTCTCAAAGCAAACCTAAGGAGACTCCACCTGAAGAAACTGCAGCATATATTGTTGAACAAATGAAACCGCAGGTAAACTTAGACGAATTACAAGCAATTGCAATCACAAATGTTTTAGCGGATAGCGTTAGAGAACAAGGTATTTTATTAAAAAACGAAAGCAGTAACCAAGAGCAAAAAATTGAACAGATAAAAGCTTTACGTGAAAGTACTGATAAAAAAATCACTTCTTTTTTGAATCCAGATCAAATTGAAAAGTACAAAACTTTCATGGATACGTTAAAAGATATAAAAAAGACAAAATCTAAGAAGAAAAAAGATAAAGATTCTAAAGACTCAAAAGAAGTAAAAGAAACTCCAGATACGAAAATATCAGAATAATCGTTATTAACCTATAAAACAACGAATTATGACAAAAAAAAATTTTTGTTATCTGATTTTAGCAGTTATTGTCAGTGCTTGTTCTACAAATCCGTACAAGAATACTGAAAAAGCTTATGATCAGCAGCTGAAAAATTTGGAAAACCAGATTACAAGTAAAGAAGCTAAACCAATTCCAGCAGTTTCACCTGTTGTTATTGATACTTCGTATGCGCAGCAGTTGAGAATTGTAAAAGACACTTTATCTAAGACAAATTCTACTTATTTACAAAACGGAATTAATACCGAATGGATTGGTACGGTAAATTTCAATTTAAGAAAACCAAGCTTCGTAATTATTCATCATACCGCGCAAGATTCTCTCCAGCAGACAATTAACACTTTCACAAAAACCAAGACTCAGGTAAGTGCACATTATGTCATTTCTGAAAACGGAAAAGTAGTGCAAATGCTTAATGATTATTTAAGAGCTTGGCATGCCGGAAATTCTACTTGGGGAAAAACAACCGATCTTAACTCTTGCTCTATTGGTATTGAGTTAGACAATAACGGATTTAAGCCTTTTACAGAAGCTCAAATTAGCAGTTTGGTAGCTTTGTTGACCAAATTAAAAAAGGATTACAATATTCCGACACAGAACTTTTTGGGTCACGCAGATATTGCTCCTGGAAGAAAACAAGATCCAAGCGCCTTGTTCCCATGGAAAACCTTAGCTGAAAAAGGATTTGGAATCTGGCCAGACGAAGTCTTAGAACCAGCGCCGTTTGATTTTAAAATTGAACCCGCATTGAGAATTATCGGTTACAACACTAAAAATTTGACAGCGGCAATTCAGGCATTTAAACTGCATTATATTCAAACTGATGTAACATCGGTTTTAGACAGAAAAACTATTGATGCTATATATTCGATTTATAAAAAACAGGTTCAATAAATAAAAATCAATTTTAAAATACACTACCGCATTTCTTAGTTTTAGAAATGCGTTTTTTTTTCAACAATAAATACAATTTCACACAAATGAAAAGACGCACTGCAGTGCGTCTCTACAGTAATATAAATAAAAGACTACTCCACTTCATTCAACTCAAAACTCAAAACTCATAACTCATAACTCATAACTCATAACTCATAACTCATAACTCATAACTCATAACTCATAAC
>NZ_QJRH01000070.1 GCF_003254545.1 Flavobacterium tistrianum | reverse complement strand
ACTAACTAACTAACTAACTAACTAACTAACTAACTAACTAACTAACTAACTAACTAACTAACTAAGAAAGAAAGAAAGAAAGAAAGAAAGAAAGAAAGAAAGAAGGCCTGCGCTATTTCCTGAAGAAAAAAAAAGGAAAGAAGAGCAGGAAGAGCTTTTTCATTTTTGATCTGCGTTACAATTCTTGCCACAACTCCTCTTTAATTGCCCGCCAAAATAAGACAGATGACATACAGTTCTCTAGGCCCTGCAAATAACCATATAAGGGAAGCAGACTATATTGATAATCGTTTTTTGCGCATTTATATCTTTTTTGGTCCTGTCTGTCGACAATCTGTTTCCTTTTCCAAATAAATGCTAATTTTGGCCAATTATGTCGCCATTCGAGAAACTTATCAGCTACACTTCAGCCCATCGTATCAAAACGCATCTTGTGTTTTGGCTTTGCCTCTATATCATGCTTCTTGGCAAGAATAATTTTGATTATATTTCTTTAAACCTTCGAAAAGAAATGTTGGGAATCGTATTTGATCTTTTCTTTGCAATTCTCCTGGCCTATCTTATTTCTTATCGCACTTTGCCGCGTTTGATAATAGGCCGAAAACATATTATGGTATGGCTGGAATTTATTGCCTGCAGCTATCTTTTAATGGCCCTTAACCGTGTAATGGTAGTGTATGTCCTAGAATTTCTTGTGCGTACTACTCCCTTTACACAGGAATCCCTTTTCGAAATTTTCACTGATGTTTCAAAGCTGTTTCGATCTTATTTTATCCAATCTTTCTTTACTTCTTTATTTTTTGTTTTTGCAAAACAGGTTAAGAGCCACTATCTGGCCCAAAAAAAAACATTGCTATTGGAAAAAGAGAAGGCCGAAACGGAATTAAAAATTCTGAAGGCCCAGCTAAACCCGCATTTTTTGTTTAATACGCTAAACAATATCTATTCGCTTTCGCTTGTCAATTCTCCCATTACATCGCAATCAATTGCAATTTTGTCTGAGATATTAGATTGCATCCTGTATCGATGCAGCAGCACCTATGTGCCCATTTCCCAAGAGGTCACGCTGCTTAATAATTACATTTCGCTTGAAAAATTGAGGTACGATGAAGGCCTTAGCGTAATTTTCAATACTGATATAGACCGCAACGGCATGATTGCTCCTTTAATTTTGCTTTCACTGGTTGAAAATGCTTTTAAGCATGGCCCTGGAGAAGACACCGGAAATTCCCCCATAATCCTCATTGACCTAGAAGTGGCAGACAATCAATTTGCTTTTACAGTGAAAAACTCAATTGAAAAAAGTGAAATCGAATCTGAAAGCAGTAAAATCGGACTGAACAATATCGTTCAGCAATTGAACAAAATTTACCCGAAAAGCCATACTTTTAAAACTATAAAGAGCAAGAGGTATTTTACAGCCCATTTAACAATTAACCTCCAAAACGGCAACAACTAAACAAAAAAGGATGAAAATACGATGTTTATTAGTCGATGATGAGCCTCTAGCGATAAACCTGCTGCAAAACCATATCAGCAAGTTAGATTATTTTGAAATTGTAGGCACATGCCCAAATGCTTTAAAAGCAGCAGAGATCCTCAGGACAACCCCAGTCGACCTTATGTTTTTAGACATTAAAATGCCTCAAATAACAGGAATCGATTTTTTAAAAACACTAAAAAATCCGCCTTCCATTATTTTTACAACAGCCTATCGGGAATATGCATTGGAGAGCTATGAACTTGACACTGTAGATTATCTGCTCAAACCCATTACTTTTGACCGTTTTTTTAAAGCCACTGATCGCTATCTGCGCATCAGCGGGCCTGCTAACAATAAGATTATCGCTCCTGCTCTGGAAAATTTTATCTATATCCGAAACGGATCTAAATTCCATAAGGTGAATACGGATGCTATTCTGTTTGTAGAAAGCGTCAAAGATTACATTGTAGTCCATCAGAAGGAAGGCGCTAAACTTACAGCAAAATACAAGATCAGTGATCTGGAAATGGAGCTTCAGGAAAAAGATTTCCTTAGGGTGCACCGCTCATATATCATTAACTTGAAAAACATCACAGCTTTTACTTCTTACGACATTGAAATTGGAGCAATCGAAATTCCTATTGGGGCAAGCTATAAAGAATATGTTTTCAAAGTATTGAAAAATTCATAGCTATCAGAAAATGTTTTGCAAATAAATAAAAAGAAGGGCGGGATAAAAGGTGACTGATGACTTTTCCAAACTCTGCCATTACATTTTTCTGAGCGCAGAGTTATTTTTTTTGGAGCAGCTCCCATATCTTAACCTCTTTCTGCATATCAGCATAATTTATAGCACTAAATCCTCTGCCCCTTAAATAATAAAGCATTTCGAGTAAATCTAGTATATTTTTATTGCCGCGCACAAACTTTAATGCACTGCTTGAAAAGATGGCTGCAATCTATAGAGATTCTCCAATAGCTTGTTTTGACTTTTTCCAGCCTATACTATCGCATGAAACGAACTGTTCTTTCTCTCTTCTGCCCAAAATAACTCATTGTCCAATCTTTAAACGCGAGCAATTATCCCTGTTTTCAGGGATGCATTTTTTCTGATATGGAATGTAATTTTGACATACATAATTAAAAATATCTTGTAATTAATTTTTTAAATCCTACATTATGAAAACAAAACTTGTTTTATTCTCTGCATTTGTCTCTTTAATGATTTTAGCTTTTGCCTCTTGCAGCAAAGATGACAATAATGGCGAAAATTCAGGATCATATCCGAAAAAAGCGACCATTGAATATAAGTGTATGGTGGCTTCAGGCACACCCACTGACGTAGAAGTCAGCTATACGAATGAAAGCGGCGGCACCGAAAGAATGCAAAACATACCCCTGCCTTATTCAAAAAAGATTACCCGCACTGTAAAGGCATACGATGATGCGACAATACTTTTCGGGGGCTTTGGCCCTGGCGGAGTAAAAACCGAAGTATATGTAGACGGAATGCTCGTAGGTTCAAAAACTGCAACATCAAATTCTGAAGACAGTTCCTTTAGCGACATTGTATCTTACGTTTGGCGTTAAGACAGGCAAGACCTATAGGATCAATAAAGCCTATAGGTCTTTTTCAGCAAAAATTCTAACTATCTGCATTTGCTTCTCAAAATTGAAATGTAAATTTCAATTTTCTTCTCCAGCAGCTCTGACTATTCAATCCATTCTGCCATCCCCATATCTTCTGCTTCCCTAAGATCTGAAAACATTTCCGCTGAAAAAATAAAGCCAAGGCGGCAACTGATCTTTTTTTGATCCATTTTCCCATATGCACTGCCCTGAATAGTCGCTACAGCAGCATGCCACTTGAAAATCATAACATTAAATTAATTGATTTACTGCACAATAAACACTGCACTTCTATTGCTTTATGCTCCATTACAATATTGCTGCTTATAAAAGAACAGAAAGTCCAATCATGGGCAATGCTTTCAAGTAAAGCAGGACTATCTCCTGTAATTTTAACAATAGCATCCTGCGATGTTATGCCATGAACAAAAGTTAACCAACCGCAAAACAATAGTCGACAAACACGCAAAAAAAAGGCACCAGCAAGAAAAAAACAGGCACAAGCACAATTGACAGCCTGCATCAGTATGTTTATCTATCATAACAGCCTATATGTCATGCAAGCAAATTTTAAAAGAAATTAAAAAGGAATTTTGGATTAAATTATAAACGTAACCAAAATGGAAACATTCGCACTGTCAGCCAAACTATTCCTTAGATGCGGAATTTTTCATAATATGACGATCAAAAACCCCCTGGAAATTTCTTTTAAGATTAAAAATTTCAGCATCCTTCGCATAGCTAAAACAATGAGGGCAAACTTATATTTCTTCCCGTAAGAAACAAGTGATGAAATACCATGCGAATGGGAAATGCGTCTTTAATTAAGAAAAAAATTAAAAGCATAGATTGCGATCTAACGGCATATAGTCTGTGAGAGACTGCAAAAAAAATATTTTATTCGCTTCAAGGCTCCATTATATTGCATTTGCCGTTTTTCCAGTTTACTGGCAGCTATTGAAATGATTATGGACAGAATAAAGCCCAATTTTATTTGAATACATCCATGAATTTTATCAATCAATCAATCAATCAATCAATCAATCAATCAATCAAATGATTAATATCATTGCTATAGACGATCAGCCTATTGTGTTACATGGTATAAAAAGTCTTATTGACACCAGAGATGACATGAAAGTACTAGCCTGTTGCAACACTGGATATTCGGGCATGGAAAGTATAGAAAAATTGGCACCCCAAGTAGTTTTGCTAGACATCGACCTGCCCGATATGGATGGTGCAGAATTATGCCGTCAAATCAGGAAAAAAAGCACCGAGCGACGCATTATTGTGCTTAGCTTTCACAATGAGTCTGCAATTATCAAAAACATCCTTAAAAATGGAGCCAATGCGTATGTGCTCAAAACTTCATCCATCAGGGAGATCATTTTGGCTATACAAACCTCAATAAAAGGCCATAAATACTTGTGCAGCAAAACTAAAGCGCTAATGCATGATAGTACCAATCTCTCCCTTTCAGAAATACCACGCATTACCCGCAGAGAACAAGAAATAATGAAATTGGTGAGCAAGGGATTTACAACTGGACAAATTGCAAAAAAACTATTCATTAGCCCGCATACTGTTGAAAGCCATCGCAAAAATCTGATTGAAAAATTTGATGCGGCAAGCATGATGGCAGTCATAAATCTTGCGGTTAAGTACAGGATTATGTAAGATCGAAATCGGGTTGAAATAAAGAAAGAAGGTTATATGGAATGCAGGAACATCTGTGGGTATTAGGAAAAAGGAAAAAGTAGCCTATACTCAAGACATATTCCTATAAAGCATAAATATTTTCAAAATAGAAAGCATGAAAACTAAAAAAAATAAATTTGAAAAAACATCCAACACTGCTGAAATAAACTATGAATTTTATACAAAAAAATAAATGCATAAAAAGCTTCAAAGAAATCTGAAGCTTTTTCTTTTTTAAAGGAGAAAGAGCCATAAGCATACCGCGGGGAGAATACTTTCATAATACTTCCGGCTTATCTATCATCAAAAATCGAACAGGATGACACTCCATCCTCTTTAAAATACCCTTCCATTTTAACCAAACCCCACACCCGCCGGCCAGAAACAAAACAAAAATTAAAATCAATCTGCAAGAAAAGAAAACACATAATTAACTAACTAACTAACTAACTAACCGCTTAATAATCGATGAATTAAATAAAAGAAATTCTCTGATCCACATTATCCCTGGCCAAATCAAGAATAGAAATAATCTAAAGTAACTCGCATGGAGCCTGAAAAAAAAATTATAGAATAAAAAAACAGCCCAAAGGCTGTTTTTTATTTCATGCGATATCAGGTATAAATCATCTAGATCTATGGATGCCAGATGCATTAATTAACCGCTAGCGCACCTGATCCATTATCCTTTTTCTTCTCTATTTGATTAAAAACTTCGTTTTATAAATCGAAACTGCATTTCGCAGCATTAAGAAATAAACTCCCGAGGCTCTCAAATGTGTTTTTATTTCTTTGCTGAAAACGCCATCGATTTCCAACTTAGATTGTCTGTAAACCGCTTTACCGCCGGCATCAAAAATAATCAGATCAAAAGTTCCCTGATCGCCAGTTAGATGCAAAGTAAAGTTTCCATTATTTGGAATTGGGGAAATGAAGAAACCTTTTTTCTCTGAAATCGGATTTTCTACAGACAGCGATGCATCCACTTTTATTTCCAATGCTGTTGTTTTACTGCATGATTCCTGAGTTATATAATTCAGAGAAAGTGTCTGATTTCCTTTTTCTGTCCATTTAATGGTGACCATATTGTTATTTTGCTCTATAATTTCTCCACCTGTAACATTCCATGTATAAAGTTGCATAGACGCTGTAGCTGTATACGTAACTGTTGTATTATCATCGGTAATAAGTATGTCACCAGTAATTGCTGCTGTATTATTTACATCAGTTTCAACATTAACAGAGACAATTCCTTTTCCTTGCAGACCGCTTGATTTTTTATTCAGTTTTGTTAAATCAACTCCGAAAGTATGATCTCCTGCAAACTTTTCTATATTTCCAATTTCAAATTCTTTATCCGAAACTTTAGTTAAAGTTATGTTTTCGTTAGAAACTGCAATTCCGCCCGACTTTACAATAATATCATTTTTAGTCAATGACGAAGCCATAATTTCATCGGCAAACTCAACTTTCAAAATATCTGTTTCAAAACAATTATTATTTGCACCGCTCAACGGAGTAACTGTACAATTAAGATCTATAATGTCAATATAAACATCTATTTTGCTTACATCGCTTGAGTTTCCAAACTCATCGAGAACTACCGCTTCAAAAGTATTTTTCCCAAAATATCCTTTTATCGGAATTAAAATTTCTTTTGCCGTTTCCTGTTTTTGTCTGCTTGCCAAACTTCTTCCGGTTGGCGTTACAGCATACAACTCGATAGTTTGATTGTTTCCGGTAGTGGTTAGGGCAATCGATAGATCATTGCCAGAAGTGATATTATCTGAAGCCGATGATCCTCTGTCTGGCGTAATACGCATATTGGAAGGTGCAGAAGGTTTTCCAAACTTCACTTCCCACATTGTGCTTGAATTTCCTGTACCAAAATTGCCAGAAAAATCTTTAAAGCCAGTTTGGTCTACTATAATTTTATAACCGCCTTCGGCCTGTGTGTATTCTCCTAAACCAGAAATTAAATAATGTAAATCGTCTTGTCTGGTAACATTTAGATTTGCATTTAAATTAACGCTGCCTTTGTAAAGTGTAACCCAGTTTTTCTCAAAACTGCTTATTGGTTTAGTTAAAGTTACAGCAACATCCGTTACGTTCTGGCTGTGTGCTGCTCCCTGATATTTAGGAGTAAAGGCATCAATTTCTGGAATACTGCTATCTACTTTCCATTTTTGGGTCTGCACAATCAACCCAAAAGTGTTGTCTTCTGCTTTTATTGAAGGAAGATCGACTGCCAGCTCATATTGGCCATTTTCTTTGTTGTACTCGTTTAATCCAACAATAGTATATTTTAAATTATCATCGGTAACAATAGAAACATTCTCCAGCGGTTTCCCGTTTAGAGTCAGTTTATCTTTTGTAAACTGAACAGGTTTTACAGGTTTGTTAAATGCAATTTCGACACTATTTACAGCCTGTGCTTCTATTTGATCTGTTTTAAACTGAACAATTCCAAGTTCGCCTATTATCTGAACCCATGAAATGCTTTTTCCTTCATTTCCTTCGCTTCCTTCCAAATCTTTTATTCCGGCACATTGAACCGCCAATTCATAATATCCGGAAGCGAGTGATAATGTTTTGATATTTAAAACATAAGTCGAATCGTTTACCTTGCCAATAAAACCGTCACTAAATGGAATTTTTGTTCCCTGATGGATCAAACTGACATTCTGCGCTGTAAATGTGCTTGGGTTAATTGCTTTATTAAAGTTTACCTGAACAGATTCTACTGGTTTTGTGGTTGTTGAAGGCAAACTTTCAAAAGAAACTACTTTTGGAACGTTGGTATTGATGACACTGTAATACAAAGTGTATTTTTCTAATCCTGAAATTTTATCAAGGAAATGAAGTCTGTTTTCATACTTTGGCTCAAGCCCGTCTCTCAGCGTTACATGCGTTTGCCAGAAGTTTTCTATCGGCAGCTGCAGATTATCGCTGATTCTGACTACTCTTTCCAGTTTGTACTTATCTGCTCCCGGATCAGCTGTGTTACCGTAGTTCCATCCTGTTTTAGACGAATCCATGGTTAAAGTCGTTATAAGCTGACTTGTAGAAATAATATTCGAAACCGTTCCTGCTGCTACTTTATACACTTCATCGCTATCTCCGTTTGAATAATAAATAGCATCTGGAGTATCATTCAAATCGACTACATCATTTACTAAGAAATCGTTGATATTATCCTGACCTGCCCCGTATGCTTTTACGCTCTTAATTAATTCGTGAGCATACGATGCTTTTATCAAACTTAGGTTTTTATTGCCATAGCTGCTTAAATGTTTAATTTTAAGATCGTATTCAACAAAATGTCCTAACAAAGTACTGGTAAACCACCATTGTCCAAGTGCCGATTTTTTAGGCTCTATATTTCCAAAATCAACATTCAACAAACCTAATTGTTTCGGTTCGTTGTTAAAGTTGCTTCCTATAATTTCAAAATCGATTAATAGGCCTTTTTTGTTTTCTATAATTTCAGGCTGAACAGATTCTACCTGAACATTTTTAGCGACTCCGTATCCTTCATTTTTAATTAATAAAGCCATTTCTGCCGGAACAGTCGGCTCTATTTTATCTGTAAGCGGATCATCCCCCAAAATATCTCTCTGCATGAAATAATGCATGACCAAATCTGGACTTGGGTTTACTTCTAAAGCCACTGGATATAATTGCACCGTCACCCTGTCGCCTGTATTGGGATCTAAATACGATAAAGTTCCTCCAAAAGAATATGATTTTGGTACAGTTGGCGCCGCATCTTTAGTAGGAATAAAAATTACTGTTCCCGATTGGCTACTTTTAGCGTTAACTGTTCCAGTTCCATTTAGGAACGCGTCTTTATTGATCTGGAACAGATGCGTCATATCATTTCCAGATTCATCTTTAATGACTAGATCTAAATTTAAATCTTTAATCGTATTGGCATCACTTCCGTTATTAATTGTTAAAGTGCCCTCAAACGCTTCTCTTGTCATTGTTATTTTTTGAGAGAATTTAACTGTTACTGTAGCACAAACAGAGCTAGACTGTGATTTTTCTGCAACATATTGATCGAGTCCTGCCAATGATTTTTCAATCATGTCAGTTGAACTCACATAACCTTTTGATTTTGCATACTTCTCAACAAGTAAAATTTCAGCTGCATACTGATTAAGTTTAGTTCTATCCACTATATCAGGATAAGATGCATTTGGAGTATAGACTCCTTCTGCCCAAGCATCAACAGTATTGTTCCATCTCGCAGAAAATGTTGCAATCTGCTGCTGAGAAATTCCTTTTCCGGAAACTATAGCATTCAAATCGTCAATATCATTTTGAGCGAGCTTAGACTGTTTTTCTATTATTGGGATGACGTACTGAGCAAATGCTCCGTAAGCTTCCTGATCAGGATCAATCGTTCCAAACAATTCTAGCATCGAATTTTCATACGCTTCCAAAAACTTTTCATATTCTGCCATATTGCCATTTATCTCATCAATAACAGAGTTTCCTGATGACCTTTTACTGGTAGTGCCTCCATCATCACATGTCTCGATTGATTCCTTGTAAGCTTTATAGCATTTAACAACAGATTTTACAGCTTTGTAGCATTGGTAACCTGCAAGCGGTATTGCCAGTCCTGCAGTTTCCGCTGCAGCAATTACCGATGCAACACATTTATAAACATCATATATTGTTTTTCCGCATGTAAGAACTCTTTTTACAGTTTTTAGGAAACATGGATCGCAAAAATCAGGAAGCCCTGTAACAATGTTTCCAATAGCAGTCCCTATAGGAATCAGTCCTCCAAAGCCGCCTCCGTTAAAATTTGGAATTCCTCCTACAACAGGATTGCTTGGAGTAGAACATGTTAATATATAATAAGGCTTAAATGCGGCTAAATCCTGAGCAGTTTCACAAATATAGGTTCCCCTAGTAATTAAATTATAGCTGCAATTTTGCCCAGCTGCCGCTGCCGCAGCCGCTGCGCTTCTTCCGCTTGAAACCGGCCTTGTAATTAATATGGGAACAATAACACTAGATTTTGCACTTAAAACATCCAGCTTATCTATCATTAGCTTAAATCTATAATCCCCCTGACTGTCTACATTGAAAGTGACATTAGACAGCGCTATCAGACCATGATTTGTAACAGTTGCATAGCTCATCCTGCTTTCGCCCGCTTTTAAATCTAGAACAGGATTGTCGATATCGATAACAATTACCGGTTTTGGCACATTTGTTTCGAATTTAACCACTAAATCAGATTGGTATTCGTCTGCAATTTCTGTTGGTTTTACAACCCATTCGTAGCTTACTGCCTGATACGAAATAAATACTCTTTGTGCCGTTACTTTACCCGGATCAACCAATAGATTACTCTGGTAAGAAGAATGCTTGTCTGCCGTTACCGTTACCGTATAATATCCTTCCGGAATTTGAGGCGAATTAAATAACCCATTTTCATCTGTAAACCCTTCTGCTAAAACGGCACCTGAAAACGGATGGCGAACTGTTACTTTAGCACCTTTTACATGAGGTGCTTTTTCTGTATTGTATGTATATTCGTCAACAACATCAACTAACAGAGAACCTGTCGCTTCCGAAACGGTTTCTATTTTAAAAGGAATGCCTACTCCTCCACCATTTGAAGGATTTAAAGCCAAGTTTCCTGTTAAAGGGACATTTAATTGCTGCTTATCTGTCGGCACCAATTCCAAAATCACTTTTGCAGATTCATTTGGCGCAATTTTATCAATAACAGCTGCACTTTTTAGTTTCATCCATTCCAGATTTGGAACGTCCACTTTTACGTTTTCGGCGTCTATTGCTCCTGTATTAGAAATTGTAAGTTCATAAAAACGAGAGCTTCCTTTAATCATCGTAGTATTGATGCTTACTGGATTTGCTGCCAATTTGGGTGTTTGCGCTTTAGCATGATAATAGGCTAAGACAGGCAGTTTTGCTCCTTCGCTTGATACTATGTTAAAATTGATTTCATAATATTTTTGTTCTGCCGATGCCGTTTCTGCCAATATCGTATAGCTTAAAACCGCTTCTTGTCCAGATGCCAACGTCAAAGGATCTGTTTGTATAGTGAAGCCTGCATCTGCCGGCAATTCAATTTTAATATTGTTTAAAGGCGTTTTGCTGTTATTTTTTAAGACAAATTCACCTTTATACGGAACTTTGGTCACCACTTCCCACTTTAAATAATCAGACGGTTTGTTTGTCCATTCAAAACCAACAATATCAAATTCTGCCTGAACTGCATTTTTTGTTCCTGGATATCCCGCACTTACGGTATAATGCCCACTTTCTGCCTGTAAGGGTTCAAAATCGTAAGCAAAATTTCCTGAAGCGTTTGTTTTTACTTTAAAAGAGCGTGTAAAACTTCCAGCCGCAACAATAATTTCTACTTCTTTATTTATAGCATGAGAATTGTTTGCCATTTTGGCCGATCCTGTAATTGCAACAACTTCTCCAGATTTATAGACCGTTTTTGCAACCGTACTTGTAGCACTATAACTAGAGAGTAATTTTATAGCCGAATAAGCCTGATTATTGGTGTGCGATAATTCGTTTATTTTTTGATCTAAATTTACAGCTGCAACCAAATAATAATCACCTGCCTGCTGAGGCAGTTTAATTGATTTTACAAGATCCAGTTTTTTTCCTGCCCCAATATCACTGTCAAGCTGAGAGGCAAATACAGGAATTGCATTTTGAGTTGATTTATCTTTAGATAGAAAATATTCTATTTTTGAACCTTTTGCCAATACGGCGAAACCTTGATTTGTGATAGAAGCTGTTACTTCTATTGTATCCTCTCCATTCGCTTCTGCTACAGTTTTAACTGAATCCACAACAGCATCAGGCTTGTTCTGATCTGTAACCAAAATCCAAGCAAATCCAGAGCTGAAAGTATCTGCTTCTGCCTGAATTCGTATGGTTTGATCTCCTGTTTTTAAAGGATCAATAATAGTATTAATCTCTACCTCAACACTTTGCTGTCCAACCGGAATTGAAACTTCTGTGGGGATTGAAACAATTGTAGGCGAATCTGATGACAGTCTTGCTAAAATGGCATTAGAGGTATCAACTGTATTTCTAGAAATCGTGATTTTTGCCGATTTTTGAACTCCTGCCTTAACAGTTCCTGGATTTGCCTTTACAATTAAAGCCGGTCCGTTACTGTCCAAAATGGTAATATCTTTGCTGGCACTGCTTCCGTCGGCCGCAGGAATGGTGCAGTTACAAGATGGCAAATAAACATCTGCTGTTACGCTTACCACTTTTGTACCATCTACAATTCCGTTGTTTACCGCTCCAATATTAAATTTCTTCGAATTTACATTGGCAGGAAAATCAATAACATCTGGCAAAATCAAAGCATTGGCAATGCTGGATTTTAAGCGCATAGATGTGCCTATTTCCGATTTATTGATTCTCTTTAATGTCGCATAAGTAGCGTAAACTCCATCGCCTTTTGAAATAGTCTGCGGTGCAATCTCCATTTCAAAAGCTGGAACATTTGAACTTTTTAAAATTACTTCTGCAATTCCTGCTTGAAAACCTTCGGCTCTAAGCGTTAATTTTCCTGTTAGGGTCTGCTCAGGAACTTTATTGTTTTTTACAATTACAGTAAATGAAGTCGTTTTACTTCCCGCTGGAAGCGTAACTTCTGTAGGAACAGTCCAACGTGAACTCTGGTCTGCAGTAATTGTAAATTTTATATCTTTTGTTTTGGCAAAATCCGTTTCTAAAGCAACAGCAATCATTTCACCATCTGTTGCAGCAACTTTTGATGGCGTCAGCTTAATGGTTGAAAATTCATTATCTATAATTTCGATATTTTCTGAAACAACTGGATAATCATTCCCTTCAATTGACAATGAAACTGTTCTGTTCCCATCATTCTCCGTATTATCAATCGGCTTGATGTAAAAAACCACAGAAGACTGATCTTTTGCAATTTTTACAGATGAATCAAACTGAAGCTGCGAAGCTAAAGAAGCTGTTAAATTATAGGTTTTATCGGTATTTCTGTCACCGCTTTGTGTCAGCGTTCCTCTAATCGCTTCATTTGAATTCTCATCGATACTTTTCTTGTCTAAGGTTAAGTACAAACGTTTTTCGAGTAAAACAGAACTTGCTGCAGTAACTTTATTATTATTTCTTAAAGATTCTGGTTCTTTTACGGCTGTATTAGCAATAATATTGATTCTAACTTTTACATTGCCTTCAATACCTAAAACTTTAGGAAGATTGAATGCTGCATTTCGGCTTATTGATTTTTGTTTGTCTAAATCTTCATTATATGAAACTGTTCCAAGATTGTATTCTAAACCTGTCTGATCAGAAACAATGCTAATCTGTTCAATCCATCCGCCAGAAGCGATTCGGTCTCCAGTATTATCAACTAACCACGAAACGTTTATTTTTCCTTCAGGAATAATTTTAGATTCATTTACCGAAATTCCTGAAATTGTCAAATCAGGATATTGCGCTGCGGCAATAGTCAATTTTCCGTTCAGATGGTTTGAACCGATATCAACAGCATTTTTAGAACTTAAAACAACACCACTTAAGTCTAAATTGTGTATTTGCCCCGAAGTATAATTTAGCGGGATTTCGATAGGAATTTCTAATAAGGCACCATTGTTTCCTTTAAATGAAGTGCTTGTAAGCGAAAGAAGAATAAAGTGATAATTGCGCGGATTATTCTTTTCGATGTTGACATAAATTGCATGGTCGCCTTTACGGCTTTCAATAATTTTACTTTCTTTTTCGCTTACGATCAATCCCTGCGGAACGGTAAGCGTAAATTCAGCTCCAACAACTTCATCAGCATTAGCCAAATCAATTAAAATTTTTGATTTTTCGCCTGGTCCCGCTGATGCATTTAATACTTTTAAACTATTCTGGGCTTGTGCAAACATTGCCAGAAATAGGAATATAAAGACCAAAACAGGCTTTATTTTCATTGTTTTCAATTCGTTAGATATCATTATGGTGAAGTTTATTGTATTAACATTTTTCCTTTAAAAACGACAGGTTTTGCTCCATTTTGCACTTCGATACTGTAGAAGTAAATCCCTGAAGCAAGATTTCTCCGTTGGAAAGTAAATTCATGATTTCCTTTTGATGCATCAAGACCTGATTCTACGTAAATAGTTCTTCCTGCTGCATCAAAAACTTTTAAAGTCGCTTTGTCTGCATTTTCAGGTAAATAATACTGAATTATCGTTTTATCAGTAAATGGATTAGGATAATTCCCTAATCTCGCAAGGTTTTCCCCATCAATATCTCCAACTCCTAAAGTTCCAGATATTTTGTAACTCAATGCTTGGGCATCTGCATTAGAAATCATAGCAGAAACGATCGATGTTTTAGACGATACAGAAGCGATTGCTTGTTTACTTGAAAGTGATTTGCCCATAGAAAAACCTACAATACTGATTTCACCTTCACGTTCAGCCACTGAAACTGTATAACCTAGGCCTGAAAGAAGTTCTTTTATCTCGGCTTTGCTGCCGCCTTTTAAACGAATATCAAATGCTGCTGACAAGGCCGATTGATTGTTGATATAAAGTATATTATCTTCAATGCTTAAAACAACATCTTCATTGTTTACAACAGCCATACGTTTTGTACTTGCAGGATTTTCTAGAGTTCCGGCCTGGATTTTATTAATCAGCGAAATAATATCAAGTACATTTAGATTCTTATCTTTATTGATATCGGCCGCACCATAATTAAAGAATTTTGGTTTTTGGCTTAAAGTATAGTTCAAAGTCGACTGAATATCCAGAATGTTTACAATTCCGTCTAAATTAGAATCTCCTTCTCTATATGTAATGGTATAAGTCAAAACACTATTTCTGGCAGATCCTGCAATTTGCCTCAACTCTAAAGTCTGGTTGTTTGGAACATTCCATTCGCTGAAAATATTCGTCAGTTTAATGCCTTCCTCGGGAACTGTTACCATCTGGAAATAGTCCTTTAAAGTAATGTTGTAGGATTGGGTCGCATTAAAAACAGAATTGGCATGATCGTAATGGTTTATTTTTTGATCTTTTAAAATGGCATTTAACGTTAATGGAAGTTCTCCTAAATTTACTTTTTGGCGATCAATCTTGAAGCTTACCGCTTGTAAAAATGCCGCATCGATTCCTGTCAATTCATTTTCTGAAAGATCAACTGTTTTTAATTTGCTTACTTTTGACAAACTTTCCGGAATCGCACCAGTCAATTTATTTTTAGCCAAATTCAGATTTTGCAGCTCGCTGAATTTTCCAATTTCTGCATTAATATTTCCACTTAAATTATTATCAGGAAGATTGATTGAAACCACATGACCATCATTTGTTGTAACACCTTTCCATTTCTTTTCATGAAGATTGTTAGATGATGTGTCCCAAACTTCTTTCCATCCACTGCCGCCTGCACTTTGGAAAAAGGCAACTAAAGCATCATATTCTTCAGCAATTAATGGCGTTTCAGAACCGTCTGCAATACCTTTAAACTGAATGTAAGTTCCTTGAGAAGTTCCATTTTTCTGCCAGATAGCAATTTTAGCTCCTGCAGGAACGCTTGCTACAGAAATATTTGGAAACGTAATGGTATTGCCTACAGCTGTCGCTTCAGAAATTTTGAAATTGTTTGCCTGAAGTTCAAACTGGTATTGTCCTGTATAATCCTGTGTTGTTTCGTTGTAGGTTGTAACGGCAGGAAGATCAACTATAATTTCGTCGCCTTTTAAATATAAATATTCCTCTTTTGCAATAACTTGACTTCTCAGATTAATATACACTTTGGCCAGATCGTAGGTAAAAGGTCTTTCTAAAGCATCAAAACCATTGTTCGAAAGATCAATTTGTTCGATATTTTCAAAATCATTTAAGTGTCCAGGAATTGTTCCTTTGAATCCATTTCCGGCAATTGAAAACTTTTTCAATCCTGAAGCTCCAGATAAAACAGGAAGTGCTCCCTGAAATTTATTGGATTGCAAATTAAGCGTTTTCAGATTTGTCAATCTTCCTAAATCAGATGGAAGCGATCCTTCAATCGCATTCGACTGCAAGTTTAAAGTTTCCAAATACGTTAAATGAAACAATTCGGCAGGGAGAGTTCCCGATAAGTTATTGGCAGATAAACTCAACGAAACTACATGCCCGTCTTTTGTTCCAACTCCGTACCAGCTTACTTCATGAAGTTTGTTTTGCGAAATATCCCATTTTTGTGTCCATTGCGCTCCGTTTGTACTCGCATAGATTTTTTTCAGGATTTCGAATTCTTCATCCGCCAATGGTTTTCCAAAAACAACCTGAGCATAATTAATTGCTGTTCCCTGAGCTGTTGCATCGTTTTGAACAATTCTGATTTTATCCGTTAATTTAATTCCGAATAAAGCAATGTCTTTAAATATTAATTTCCCTTCGCTGTTAGAATAATTCGACGCTTTATTTACGCCATTAATATAAAGTGTAAAATGGTTTTTGTTATTAATAGCACCTCCGTTTGCATTAAATAAAAACGTTGATAAAACTGGCAGATTAATTGCCAGTTCGTTTGCTCCCACTTCGATAGTTGGAATTGTAATATCTTGATAAGTAAAATCGACTGTTTTTAAAAGCGGCAAACGAGCCAGAGATTCGTCTGCATCTTCGATATTATTGTAA
This sequence comes from Flavobacterium tistrianum, assembly GCF_003254545.1. Lineage (GTDB taxonomy): Bacteria > Bacteroidota > Bacteroidia > Flavobacteriales > Flavobacteriaceae > Flavobacterium > Flavobacterium tistrianum. The sequence goes on along the minus strand of NZ_QJRH01000070.1, from coordinate 385,233 downwards.
CTTAAATACAATGTTTTTAAAGCCTGCAGTTTATTCCAAGAAGATGGCACCACCCCTTTTAGCTTTGTGTATCTCAGATCTAAAGACTCTAGAGATTCTAATCCTGAAATAATGTTTAAATCTGCAGCGCTTAAGTTTTTTGTATAACTTCCGCCGTATAAAGAAAGATTTTTCAGGTACTTTAAATTGGCAAACGAAGCTGGAATTGCCCCAGAAACATTCGAATTATTATTAAGATTTAAACCTGTAATATGTCCATTTTGAATGCTTACTCCGTACCAAGCCCCTTCATGCAGATTATTCTCTGTGGTCACCCATTTATTATTCCAGTTCACACCATTCATAGCATTATGAAAATCAACTAGAGCCTGATATTCTGCATCTGGAATTTTTGGCTGATCTACTTTCACATTGGCAAAATAAATCCTGGAATCATAAGAAGTGGCAGAACCTCCTTCATAATCCTGATACAAATACAATTCGTCTCCAGTTTTTAAAGTCGAAAGGTAATCAGCCGGAACCGTTATCGTTCCATCTGAAGCAACTCTTAAATTATTTCCAACCTGATTTCCTTTTAAGAACAATCTAAACGGCCTTTGTGCCGAAAAATCATTTGAAGCTCTGTTGTAAAGAACAATGTTTGGCAGATTGCTCACTTTCACGTCATTTCCTTCATATAAAAAATTAGGAATACTTAAGGTTTGTGATGTTAATTCTATATTTACTTGATTTGGCAGCAATGCCTGAATAGTGGAGAGCTTATTGCTTGAAATGCTTAAAGTTTGTAAAGCCGCATTTTTTTCAAGATCTTTAACAAGCACTTCGATCTGATTATATGAAAGATTTAAAGTGGCTAATTTTAAAAGATTCCCTGTAGATGCCGGAATGGTTTTTATTTGATTGGATGATAAATTTACCGTTACTAAACTTTCCATTCCGCCAAAATCTTCAGGCAGAGCCGTAAGTGCATTGTTGCTTAAATACAGTGTATTTACTTTTTTAAGTTTGTTCCATGATGCCGGAAGATCGCCTTTGATTTTGGTGTATCTTAAATCCAAATATTCAAGATTGGCAAGTTCTGATAAAACACCTAAATCTGTCGCGCTTAAATCCTTGGAATAACTGCCTCCATAAAGAGAAAGAGATTTAAGGTATTTTAAATCCTTAATCGAAGCTGGAATTGCTCCTTTTACCGAACTGTTATTGTTTAAATTAAGACCTGTAATATGACCGCTTTCAATACTTACTCCGTACCAGGCGCCTTCATGAAGATTATTTTCTGCAACGTTCCATTTATTATTCCAGTTTGTACCGTTCATAACGGTATAAAAATCAACTAAAGCCTGATATTCTTCATCTGGAATTGTTGGCTGATCTACTTTTACATTTACAAAATTTACAGTTGAATAATATGAAACGCTTCCTGTTGAAGAATCATACTGCTGATACAAATAAAAACTGTCTCCTGTTTTTATTGAGGCCAGATAAGAAGCCGGAATTAGAATGCTTCCATCAGCTGCTGCGGTTATATTGCTGCCAATCTGACTGCCTCCTACATATACGCCAAACTGTCTTCTTGCAGAAAAATTATTCTGGTTTCTGTTGTAATGAACAGTATTCGGCAGAGTTTCAATTTTCACATCGGCACCTCTATACACAAGTCCTTCAATATTTATGGCTTGATAATGAAGCTGCAGGCTAACATTAGCATTGAGCAATCCTGCAACATCAGAAACCGTATTGCTAGAAAGATTTAGCGCTCTTAAAGAAGCTATATTTTCAAGCTCTTTTACCAAAACTGGAATTTTATTATCAGATAAATTCAGTGTAGCCAGATTTTGAAGATTTCCTATTGATGTCGGAATCGCTTTTATTTGGTTATTCTGAGCTTCAAGCGTTACCAAACTTTCCATTGCTCCAATATTGTCTGGCAGTGCAGTTAAAGCATTGTATGCTAAATAAAGCGTTTTTAGTTTTTTTAATTTACTCCACGATGCAGGAATATCACCTTTAATTTTGCTGTATCTAAAATCTAAAAACTCTAAGGACTCTAATTCTCCAATAACATTTAAATCTGTTGCGCTTAAATCTTTACTGTAGTTTCCTGCATAAAACGAAAGATTTTTAAGGAATTTTAAGTTGGAGATTGAAGCTGGAACTGCTCCCGAAACATTTGAAATATTATTAAAACTAAGCCCGGTGATGTGCCCGTTTTCTATGCTTACGCCATACCAAGCTCCTTCATGCAGATTATTCTCGGCAATATCCCATTGATTATTCCAGCGTGCTCCGCCCAATGCATTGTAAATATCCACTAAAGCCTGATATTCTAAATCTGGGATTTTTGGCTGGTCTACTTTTACATTTACAAAATTAACTTTTGAATAATAAGAGACGCTTCCTGTTGAAGAGTCATACTGCTGATATAAATAAAACGAATCTCCTGTTTTTAGTGAAGCCAGATAAGCCGCAGGAATTACGATGCTTCCGTCTGCAGCTGCTGTTACATTATTTCCAATCTGACTGCCTCCAACATAGACTCCGAATTGCCTTCTGGCAGAAAAATCATTCTGATTTCTGTTGTAATAAACAGTATTTGGCAGATTAGAAACCGTTAAATCGGAACCTGTGTAAACCGCTCCTTCAACATTGATATTTTGATAATGAAGCTGCAAATTGACCGAGCTGCCAAGCAATGCCGCAACATTTGAAATATAGTTGCTTGCAAGATTTAATGTTTTTAATGTTAAAACACTTTCCAGCTCTTTTGTCATAATCTGAATCTGATTATCTGATAAATTGAGCGTAACCAGATTTTGAAGGTTTCCAATAGAAGCTGGTATGGCTTTTATCTGATTGTATGGCGCTTCAAGAGTAACAAGGCTCTCCATTTCTCCCAATTCTTCAGGCAGTCCGGTAATTGAGTTATTGTAAAAATAAATCGTTTTTAATTTTTTTAACTTGCTCCATGAAGATGGTATGGCATTTTGTATTCGGCAGTATCTCATATCTAATGTTTCCAGAGACTGCAGTTCTGATAAAACATTTAAATCAGTTGCAGTTAGGTTTTTAGAATAATTCCCCGCATAAAGAGATAAATTTTTCAGGTATTTTAAATTGCCGAAAGAAACCGGAATTGAACCGGAAACATTAGATGTATTATTAAGGTTTAATCCCGTAACATGGCCATTTTCTATGCTTAAACCCGTCCATGCGCCTTCATTAAGATTATTTTCGTTTATATCCCATTTATTGTTCCAGCTGCTGCCTCCCATAGCATTGTAAAAATCTACTAATGCCTGATATTCTATATTGGAAACAGCTGGCTGGTTTACTTTTATGTTTGCGAAATAAACCTTGCTGTAATAAGAAACGCTTCCGCTTGAAGAATCATACTGCTGGTACAAATATGCTTCATCGCCATTCTTTAAAGAAGATAAATAGGCAGCAGGAATTGTCAGACTGCCGTCAGCGGCCATAACGGCATTGCCAATTTCACTGCCGCGAACATAGACTGCAAACTGTCTTCTGGCAGAAAAATCATTTTTAGTTCTATTGTATGAAACAATATTAGGCAGGTTATCTATTTTTAAATCTACTCCCTTATAAATAATATTTTCAATGTTTACTGCCTGATAATGCAGGCTGAGATTTACCGTACTTGGCAATAGAGCTAAAATTGAAGCAATTTTGTTGCTGCTTAGATTTAAGGTTCTCAATGCCGTTAAATTCTCCAGCTCTTTGATTAAAACTGTGATCTGGTTGTCAGAAAGTTCGGCCGTTACAAGACTTTCAAGCTGCCCAAATTCAGGAGAAAGACCGGTAATGGCATTGTTGCTCAAATAAAGGGTTTTAAGCTTTTTCAATTTAGCCCACGATGCCGGAATTATGCCTTTTAGCTTGGCATATCTTAAATCTAGAGATTCTAGAGCTTCTAATTCGGAAAAAACATTCAAATCAGTTGTGCTGAGATCTTTTGCATAATTGCCTCCGTATATGGAAAGTGTTTTAAGAAATTTCAAATTTCCAAAAGAAGCTGGAATTGAGCCCGAAATATTGCTTGTTCCATTAAGATTAATGGCTGTAACGTGTCCGTTCTCAACTGTAACACCATACCATGGCACTTCATGCAGATTGTTTTCTTTTGTATTCCACTTGTTCGTCCAGTTGGCTTCTCCAGTAGCTTTATAGAAATCTACCAGAGCCTGATATTCTGAATCTGGTATGGGAATATTAGCACTGTTTTTTGCCGATAATAAAGAAAGACTGCCAAATAAAAATAGCAATCCCATAAGTAGTTTTCTCTCCATAGATTAGTGTTTATATGCCAGTATATTAAGAAGATACTTTTTGTTAAAAAAAATCAGTATAAAAGTAGGAAAAACTTTTCTTTTATTATTTCAGACTGAATTAAAAAAGAAACAAAACAATGACAATCAGCAACTTAAAACTATAAATTACCTGAATACAGGTAACATAGAATGACGCAAAAGAAGTATTTTTGAGCATTTTTTTTTGGAAGTTTTTTCTGAATTTTAATGCAAAATACAAGCGTATTTTTTTTGCAGAACTGCGCAATCAGAATGGGAGGCCAACGATTTTTAAAGAAAAAACAAGCGCTTAAAAAATGAATAATGCACGGATATTCTCCGTGCAATAGTTTTCATGACCCCATAATCTTCTATATTAAAGCAATTGGCTCTCCCATCGCCTGCCAGAATAGCGGATAGAAAAAATCTAAAGCCAATTGGCATTTAAACTTCATGATAATCATTATAAAAAATAAAAACAGCCTTGGGTCTGCCTTTATTTTTATGCCAAATTATTGCTAATCTCTTGTTTTCGGCAAGTGCTAAGCACAAAGTAAAGGACTACGGACCAGAAACGGAAGACAATCCCAAAGCAGCACAGCATATTCACAGTCTCTGTACAGAAAATCTGGGGTACAGCGGCAAAATTAAACCGCTGCTTACCTCCCGATTACAGCTTTGACTACATCAAATAATAGTAGACATTTTCACTATTGGCGAATATTATTACCTGATCTTTAATCTCGTAACTTCCACCATTGATAAGGTATGACTACAGATTAAGACATAAAAATGGGCATTGTGTAAGGATACTGCAGCAGATCTATACCATTCAGACATCAGATGAAGGCAGGGCTTTAAAAGTTCTGGATATACATACAGATATAACGCATCTTAAACATCCGGAAGCCCCATGCTTTCCTATATAGGTTTGGAAGGCGGGCCATCCTACATTGACGAACTGCAGACCGTATTTAAGCCTGCCAAGGAAATCCTGACCAGAAGGGAAAAGGAAATCCTAAAAAATCCTATTGAAGGGCATAACAGCAGATCCCTTTCAGATAAGCTATTTCTGAGTGTCGAAACAGTAAATGCCCACAGGAGAAATATCCTTAGAAAAACACAGACCAAAAACACCATAAAACTTATCACAAAAGCAATTAGAGAAGGATGGTTATAATACTGCATTTTGTCTATTGAAAAGCCACAAGGCAAAAAAACATTAAGATTACCCTAATCCTCCAATCAAATAACTTCTCCTTCAAGCCAAGCTCCCTTCGCCGGCCAAAATCAAAATAGAAAAACTAATAAAAGAAAAACAATCATAAAAAAGAAAAAGAAAATAAACTAACTAACTTTTTAAATAGTCTTTCCATTCAAATAAACATCCTTTTCGCCACCTCCCAATAGCAGCCAAAACAGTCTGAGAAAAGGAAAAACACACTTAACTAATTGGCTGACTGCAGAAATAAAAGTTATTTTTTTAAAAAAATCGCCATAAAATTTGGTTTGCATTACAAACCATATTACATTTACAGAGCAAATTAATTTTCTTCTTTATGGAAAAAGAAATCAAATTGACCCCGCAAGAGAGTTTGAAGCTTATTGCAGAGGTAATCAGTCAGACAAAAGAAAACTTCAGATCGCACAGCTTTATATTTTTGCTTTGGGGCTGGACTTTGGCCATTGCAAGCATTCTTCAGTTTTTGATCCAAACGAAAACCAATTTTAAATACCACTTTTTGCCATTCCCCATTTTGGCAGGCGCTGCATTGCTTGTGACAATTAATTGCAGCCGAAACAAAACATCGGAAACCCATTTGAATTTTTTTCTTAAAAAACTTTGGATGGCTTTGGCTTTTGGATTTATTGCCATAGTATTTGCAAGCGTTTACCAAAAAATCCAGCCCTTTGCCTATACCTTGATATTAGCAGGAATTGGCACAGCAGTTTCTGGAATGGCAATGAAATTTAGGCCTCTGCTGTTTGGCGGCATCTGTTTTCTCATTGCATCTGTCTGCTGCGTTTATATTGCAGACGAGTTCAAAGTTCTGCTTCACGGCTTTGCCATAATTGCAGGCTATTTGATTCCGGGATACATGCTTAAAAATTCAAAATCATAATCGGATGGCGGATACTTTTGGGGAACTGGACCCTGTTTTGAATGCGCCTGTGCGTCTGGCTATTGTTTCTGCACTTGTTAAAATGAAACAGGCCGATTTTGGCTATCTGCAGGAGGTCACCCAAACAACGCAGGGCAATTTAAGCCATCAGATAAAGAAGCTTAATGAAGCAAAATATATTGAAGTGGAAAAAACATTTAAGGGAAACTATCCGCAAACAATCTGCAGACTGACAAAAACAGGGAAAAATGCCTTTGAAAATTATGTGGAGGCAATAAAGAAATATCTGCATCTCTAATTTTTTTGCTTTTTTAGTCTGCAATGCAAACTAGAATTATTTACAAACTAAAATCATTCAATCATTATGAAAACATTAAGCAGAACCTTTCTCACGCTGCTATTTTTAAATGGCATAGGAAACGCAAACGCACAAGAAAAAACAGCTAATAAAATGGAAACAAAAAAAATCGCATACGCAGACAAAATGCTGCTTCATATGCACCCGGAAAAAATCTTGAATTTTCTGCCAGACTTAAATGACGGGCAAATTGCGCAGCTCTACGGCATGTCAATAGAAGAATACCAATCGGCTAAAAAAGTTTATGATGTCCAGGCCCAAAATGCGGCGTCTGAACTTTTGGCAGATCCGGACTTTTCATTTAAAATTGACAGGCTTCCCTTCAAGAAAAACCAGACTGTTCTGGTAATTGGAGAAAGTACGGCAGATGCTTTAAACTCTTGGGTCTACATTCTGCAGCATCTTTTAAATCAAAGGCGGCCACAAGACAATATCCGCATAATCAATGCCGCGATTTCAGGGCAGACCACAACAGAAGCGCTCCGTAAAATAACAGGACAGCTAAAATCAAATCCAGATTGGGTAATCTGCCATTTGGGCACAAATGACTCAATGCGCTATGTAAACCAAAAGACAGCCGTTTCCCTAACAGAGACAATTGCGAACCTCAATGCCATAAAAGAAATAATCCGTAGAGATGCAAAAGCAAATATTGTTTGGCTTGCTCCAGTACAAGTCGACGAGAAAAAAGCGGCAGATTTCCAGCCGTTCAAAACCCAGCAATTGAGTCTGAAAAATTCAGATTTAAATGAAATCGGCAGATATTTGAAAACCCTGCCAGAACCTGCAATTGATGCGGCAGAAGAATTTGGAAATCCTGTAAATCCTGAATTCGTCCAGTTTGATGGCATACACCTTACCATTGATGGGCAAAAAGCAGTAGCGCGATCTTTAATCGATAAACTATCAACCATAAAATAGCATGAAAACGAAACTGATAAATCCGATTTTAATTGCCTGCATCATCTTTTTAGGCATAAGTGCATCAGCAGGGCTTTATGAACATTTATTCGGCATTCCGGAAATGCTAAAAAGCCCCTCAGCAATGACAGCCAAAAGCAATAACAGCTTGGGGCAGGCCATGAAGTTTTGGATACCGCTCCACTTTCTGATCCTCCTTACAATCGTGCCATCATTAATTTTCAATTGGAAAATCCCAACACGAAAAAAATTAGTACTATCGGCATTCGTCTGCTATATGTACATCACAATAATAAGCATATTCTTTGCCAGAAAATTGGAAACATTTAAAAACATGGCAGACAATATTGACTTTCAAAAGCAGACCAGCCTTTGGATAGCAGTTTCGTGGCATAGGCCAATTCTGATGGTAGCAATTGAAGCGCTGCTGCTCATAGCGCTTTCACGCCCCGCACCATACAGACAGGCATGATAGGGAAACAAAGAGCAATGGGCCGCTCTTCTGAAAGCCATTATGGAAAACTATCCGAATAGCTCCCAACCTGGCATCCGCAATCACTATTAGCTTAATGCTACAGCAAACAAAAAAAGCTCCAGATAAATCTGGAGCTTTTTTACTTAGTAGAGAGAGCATGACTCGAACCACTTCTTTAAAATTTTAGAAACCATCTGCGATCGAATAACTATCAAATTATATCTGCCGGTAAAATCAACTGCACTCTTTTCCCAACTCCATTCGCCGGCCAGAATCAAAACAAGAACAAAAACAATCTCGAAAAAGAAAATACTAACTAGCATCTAAAACCCGTAAAAACACCTGAGCGCATATTAAACAATTGCCCTAATTTTAAATATGGAAACTCCCGCCCCCAGATCATATTTTCCGCCGCTTTATCTGACAGCATCAGATTTATATTTTATAGAGCCACTAAAAGAAGAAAATTATGGAAATTGGAATCATAGGCATAAGCAGCCTGACCATTGATTTAGCAGGCAGGGCATCTAAGGCAGGCTTTAGGGTCATTATAAATAATCCCAAAGGTGGCAGCCTTATAAGAGACTGCATCGGAAAAATGGGAGCAGAAGTGCGCTTGGGCTCTCTCGATCAGGCGGCCGCCCCCAGCCTGATTGTGCTTTTCCTGCCGAAGGAAAATCTGGAAGACACAATCCAAAAGTTTCCTGATATGTCAGGAAAAACCGTACTGTACGCCAGTGGCCTCATTTCTGACGCGCAATCCCTTCACACGGGAATCACCAAAGCCATGGAATACCAAAACACGGCATCACTGCTTCCTGCCGCCCATATGGTAAAACTTTTCAATGCGGCGCCTTTTATATCAGACCGCATCAATGGGCAGGAAGAGAAAAAAGAAGAGCTGTTTTTTATGGGCGACTGTTCTGATTCAAGAAACAAAGCAGCAGCATTTCTAAAAAAACTGCAGTTCCTTCCCGTTGATCTCTCTTGCAGGCTGCAGCTTCAGAACAGCTGGATAAGCAGAGTTTCACACTGGACAGAATAGAGATCAATCGGTTCGAAAACTCTTTGAATCAAGAATAATGCTTCTCTGCCCATCTATGCTGTTTGGACAAGCCACATTGGCAAAATGCCATATTGTTTTACAAGTGCACATTTTGCAATTATGAGATTGGATATATGGATAATAAAACAATCTATCCAATAAAATCAGCAGCCTCATGAGCATCTCAAGCATTAGGGTACAAAACAATATGAAATGCAATCTAAAAGAGAAATTTAAATTTATAAAATAAGAAAGAAAGAAAGAAAGAAAGAAAGAAAGAGCCAACGACTGAATCCAGTGCAATTGGCTCTTATCATGAAACATCAGCTAAAAAAAAATCAGTGGTTCGAGTCCCGTTCCCGCTCGCGAAATTAATTGGCAGTTTTAAGAAGGCCGCAAGCATAATTAGGATGCAAAGAATTGCCGGTTCTGATAAAAAAGCGATGGACACTATTGCTGGGAAGATGCAAAAAAGCAGCAATGCCAGCAGTTCGTGCCCATTTATTCCTTACATTTGAAAAAAGGCTTTCAAGCCCAAACATCATTTGCGCTCCCATTCTTATAATATGGTAAAAACCGAAACAATCATTGCGGTGGCCAATGTGCCGGAAAGCTCAAGATTCTACCAGAATCTATTGGGCTGCAAAGGCACGCACGGAGGGGAAACCTTTGAAATCCTCACCAGCGGGGATACTGTGATATTATGCCTCCACAAATGGGGCGAACACGAGCACCCGACCATGGCCAGCCCAAATGACGGCCCGGCAAACGGACTGATACTTTTCTTCAGGGTGGATGATCTGAATGCAGCCTTTAAAAACGCCCTAAAGCTGGATGCCTCTCTTGAAAAGGGAATCCATTACAATGAAAACTCCCTGAAAAACCAATTTACGCTTTGGGATCCGGACCATTATTATATCATTGTTTCGGAGTAGCCTCTTCTTGCGAACCGCAGAAAGCCTCTTAAGAGTGGAAGCCATCGGGCATCTGCACTTAAAAAAGCTTTCGTCTGCAGCGGCAGAACCAACTTAAAATTTTGCAGTCTGGCAATATAGGCTATTGCATCATTTCCTTACAATGAGATGCGCCAGCGCCGGATCATTCAAAAGCCTGTCCATCTCTGTGCAGATGATTTCCTGCACATCCCTTTTAATCTGCGCAAAGTTCTCCTGGATCATTCCGTTATCGAGCTTTCTTACAGGCGGTATTTCCTTATATCCCTTCTCCTCTTTGAGCAAAGCCTTATGGTCGTTTACAATCGAGGAATGAAACGTTTTCAGCTCGATCTTGCAGTCAGGATTGTCTGCCACCATGCCTACGAATTCCCCCGAACTCAAAGAGGAGATCTTCGATGGCGGCACAGCCGAATCCAGCTGTCTGGAACGGCCGATCGAAGTATCGGAACTGTTTATTGACAAGCTCTCCCTATCCTGCATGATCTTCCCGAAACGATCCGAAAGCTGTTTGGCCGTGTCGCCCGTGACCTGCCCGGAGATGATGTTTCCGGTGATGTTCATAATCACATCGGCCTGCTCGCGCCCATAGTCCTTGCGCAGCTGGCTGAAGTCCTGCACCCCGAGGCAGGTGCTTACCCTGTTGCTTCTGGCCGTGGCGATCAGACTGTCCATATTGTTGAGATAAATGGTCGGGAACTCGTCAAACACGAGGCTCGATTTAAGCTTCCCTTTTTTGTTTACAAGCTTTATCAATCGGTTCACATAAAGAGACAATACCGCTCCGTAGATCTGCAGCTTTTGCGGGTTGTTTCCCATGCAGACGATCTTCGGCTCCTGGGGATTATTGATATCCAGTGTGAAATCATTTCCCGAAAGCACATAATACAGCTGGGGCGATGACAGCCTTGCCATGGCAATCTTCGCCGAGGCGATCTGCCCTTCCAATTGGTCCATCGCATCATTGAGATAGGCGCTGACAAAAGGATTGATCAGCGCCTCTATTTCCTTATCGGTCCGAAGCAGGGTAAAGAGGCTGTCATAATCGGTCTGCATAAGTTCTATCACATGCGGCAGGGTGCAGAACTCCCCGTCCTTATGCCTTCTGAGATACCAGATCACAGCCGATAAAAAATTGATTGGCGACTCCACAAAAAAATCGCCCTGGCGCTTGATCCACTCGCGGTTAAGCCCCATCAGAATTGTTCTGGCAGACTCCGAGGCGTCGGTGATATCCTCCATGCTCTGGGGATCCAGAGGATTGCAGCGGTGCATGATATTGTCGAAATTGATGAAGTAGCATTTGGGCCTAACAGCATAAACATGCCTGTATTTCTTAAAGGCATTGTAGGCAATCTTAGACAGATCATCGTACTTGAAATCATAGACAAACATGCTGAAGCCTTTGGCTATGTGCTGGGTGATGACATGGCGGATGACAAAGTATGATTTCCCAGATCCCGGCGTTCCGAGAACCATCAGCCCGCGGAAGGGATTTACAATATTGATCCAGCTCGAGCGGATCTTGCTTTTAAGATGGTATCGAGCGGGCAGATTGATCGAATATTCGTTTTCCAGCAGCCTCTCCTCCTGCGGAAAGGTTTCGTTCTTGCTGTTAAAGACATCGCCAGAAGCCAGCCTGTTTCTGATCAGCCTGGACAGCAGCGTGCCTCCCGACAGCATGAGAAGAAACCCCAAAGCCGTGACCGCCATATAACCCGCCGAAGCCATAACCTCATCAGCAGAAAACAGCAGCAAAAGCCCGCTTGAAAAATACAGCACCCCTCCTGAAACCATCTTGTAAAAAGCGGTCTTAAACTGCAGCTTCTCATCCTTTCTTCCCTTTGCCCCCAAAAGCGAAATCAAAAGAAAACCAAGCGCGGCAAGCTTGGAAATATAAAAATTATCAAACAGTCCCGTCCGGCATACCGATGCCAGCACCTTGTCCCCGAAATCCCCTGTAAGATTCCATGACTTAAAAGCCCCATAACTGTAATAGTAGCAATGCCCCAACAGCAGGATGATGCTGATGAGCCTTGTCATGTCTATTATTTTTCTCAGCGCCTGTTCGTTTTCTCCCGTCTGCATGGCTGCACTATTTTAGTGTGATTAATTTCTTTTCAATTCAGATCCGAACCGCCCATTTTCTTTCTTCTCCGGCGTTTTCGCTTTAATGCCGCAGGAACATTGTCAGGCTGCCATTCGGTTTTGAAAAGTTCCTGAAGCCCGTTTGTAAAAAAGCCATCTGAAATTCCATCTGAAATGCCTCTTGCTGTCTCCTCAAAAGTAGTCTCCCCTTGCTCTTTATGCTCTTTTTCCAAAAGTGTTTCAGCACCTGCCTTGACTTTCGAACCTGCACCCTCCCCACACCTTTCCAGCATCCCTTTCGCGCTGTAATTTTTCCCCAAAGCGCTGCCGTTTAAGACGCACTTGGTGACATGATCAACATAAGTGATGCCGTAGAGCTGCCCCTGGCCGCTGTTTCGCATTACAGCATCGATTCCCTCTTTGTGAAGTGCGGCAGCCAGCTTTTCCATATCCATATTCCTGCTTAAGAAAACGGCATCAACCGCACTACGGATCCGCTTCTTTTCAAATGCATTTTCCACGCTATTCAAGGCATAACGCCCTTCCAGAAAAGCAAGGGTAGGCTTCATTGCAAAATGGCTTGCCTTAATCGGAACTCCTGCCGTTTTGCCTTCCCTATCCAGCATGCGGTATACTAGCCCGCCCGTCTTAAAAATCCTCGAATCCTCTCTTCCTCTGTCCGCCTTTATATTATAGAGCTCCAGCACCGCATTGAGCTCCGCCAAGGAAGTGTATTTATAGTTTAAAAGCACGGAGTTCAGCACGGCCGACATGTCTTTTTTGGACTCTCTTTTACCATATGAAACCCTGCTCACTGCAACAGGATTTATCAGCGGCATATCCTCCGATTTTCTCCCTTCTGCCCTCATCAGATTGAACTGTTTTTCTATCTCTTTCCTTGCTTTCTCCGACTGGTTCTTTCCGATGTTCTGCATGTCGATCCTAGAGCCGTCCTCCCTTACTTTTATCGAGACCAGATGGATGTGCGGATGCCCTGCATCATGATGCTGGTAGACCAGATAGGGCTGCTCTGTGAAGCCAATCTTTTCCATATAGGCATCGGCGATCTTCATGAGCTTTTCGGCGGAATAATTCTCGGACGGATGGAAGTTCAGCGAGATGTGCACGCTGTTGCGCTTGACATTCCCGTTCAGGGCATTCTGATGCAGCAGGCGGTTGAGTTTCATATCGAAAGTCAGGTCCTTCAAAGCAGCCGGGTAATTGCCTTCCCCGATGCACTGGGCGGCGCCCTGCTTCACCTTATTTTCATTGTATCGGAAGATGCTCTGCACCGAATGTCCGGTCTTTATGACTGCAACCATCTGCGGGTCATTTTTTCGGTCATTCTTGCAATGGATTCTGTCTGGGCCAAGAGCCTTTCGCGCTGCGATTCGGCCTCTGAAATCCACTGCCTGAGCTCGTCATTATGCTGCATTGCATGGAGCCTTCTCACGCTCTGGTTGAAGTTGTTTCCAAGGGCGGAGAGCTCCTTTCGAAGACGGATGAACTCGAGCATGAATTCATCCAGCGAAGCATCCCGATGCTTGACTATAATTGGTTTATTCAAAAGACAGCTTCTTAGGTATTCGCTCATCTGCCTGCAGGCGGTTGTCTTGAACCTTCTTTCCAATGCCGCATATTCTGCGGCCGTAAAGCGCACTGCCGCAATGCGCGTCCTGTTTAAAATCTCTTTTCCCATCTTGTTTCCCTTTCATTTCTTCAAACAATCCTCCTTTGAGTTTCACTGCCGCGAGTTCCGAGCCAAGGCAGCCAGATTCGTTTGTTAAACAAACGGACATCTGGCAGACTGCAGGAACGAAGGCAGTTTTTGAACTTCCTCAAAGCTTAAAAGCCTAAAAACGCCGCTTTGAGGCCATCTCCAAAGCGAAAATAGAAAAGCCTTGCGGATTCCTCCCATCCCGCCCATATTTTGAATGGGGTGTTTCAGGCGCTTCTGGCTATCTTTGAAGCAGCGGATTATTAATTTAAAAACGAGAAATATGCTGACAGAAAATGATGCCGCCCAGGTTTTTGATACCATACTGAGTATCCCGGGCATGAATGAACAGGTGAGGATTGATCTGAAGATTTCACGAAAAAATGTGCTGTTGCTGCACCATGCAATTGAGCGCGGACTGGAGGAAAACGACAGCAGCCCTTCGGTGCTTTTAAAGCGCACCGCAGAGGAAAACATCATCGAATTAAGACAGCTTTCAGCGGATTGCCTGGGCAGGGCGGGACTGACCGAACTCAATGAAAAACTGGCCTGTCTTAGCGAGAAAAAAAAACAGTAAAAAACAAAAATGAAAAGCCGCCAGCAGAAAGTTTAGCGGCTTTTTTATTGCTATCCTAAATCCTCAATATTGAGAAGGCTCTTACTATACAATTTTAGCCTCTGATAGGAGTGTCTACACAAAACGAAAAAACTCCCTTAAAAAAGGGAGTCTTCGGCGGCCGGCGGTTGCCTGAAATGGTATGCGGTAACTAACTAAATCATTTGGGACAGAACCTCCAGACGAACCCCGCCGGTCCCCTGTTATTTTCTGACTGATTTAAACAGCAGCATTGCCAATATCAAGACAAATTTACGGCAATATAAACAGCCCGCCCTTACAGCATCTTCCGATAATATTACAGCATTCCTACTCTTTTCGGAAGCGCACCGAAAAATAATAATAAAATAAAAAAAGGCGCTATAAGGCGCCTTCATCCAAAAAGGAGTAGTACTTCTCCTCTGTAACGATCAGATGGTCCAGAAGCTTTATCTCCAGCAGCTCGCCAGCGGTCTTGATCTTTCTGGTAATCGCTTTGTCTGCCTCTGAAGGAGCGGTCTTTCCCGAGGGATGGTTGTGGGATATAATGATGGCCGCCGCATTGGCTTTAAGCGCAGAGGCAAACAGCAGCCTGATATCCACTACAGTACCTGAAATGCCTCCAGAGGATGACTGATAAAGGCCAAGCACCTTATTGGACTGGTTGAGCAGCAGGACTTTGAACTGCTCGATGAATTCTATCTTGTCGGGATCCCAGCAGTCCATCAGGATGGCATAGGCGGATTTGGAAGAAGTGATCTTGGGCCTCTCGGAGCTCTTCACTTTTGTTCTATAGATCAGATCTATTTCCGATACGGTTTTCCAGCTGCTGTCTTGTTGCGGTTTCATGGCTTTTAGCTTTTAAGATTAATAACAGCACCTGCACCGGGCAGAGGAAAGCGAACGCAAAAAGCAACGCAATAAAGCAGGGCGGATGCCCTGCATTTATGGGGGAATTTTTTGCTGTGAACCGCACTCCTGCGCCCGAACTTTGTGATGGGATTAAACTCAAATGGCTTCTCCGCCGAAATGCCTGCTCCAGAAAGCACTAACCGGATCATCAGACAGAGCAAAAAAACACGGCTAAAAACCCGGAAACGCAATGGGCTAGCATTCAAAACAGTGGAAGTAAAGAAGGCACAAATGCTGTTCCATTAATGCATAAACACCCCAAACCGTCTTGCCTCATGTGCCTTTTTCATCTAATTTTGCGGCATGAATTACGAAGACATCAAACGCCATTTTGAAAGCAGTCCTCCGCCCAAGGAAGCGAAGTGGACCGAATGGGCATACATCTCCGATACGCAGCTCTTCCTGAAGAGCTGCTACATCGGCATCAGAAACTTTAACGGGCCTGCTGACCGCTGTCCGGCATGGTGGCACTTGAAAGAATTTTACATTCTAATGAAAAAAGCAGCTTCGCAGACAGCTGGTGAAGAATCGCCTATAGAAGAAGCATCTGGCGAAATTATTGCAGAAGCCGCTTCTGAAAAAGCGGTTTCCGAAGAGGAAACTGCCGTTTAAAATTCAGCCTAATCCATGCTTTATTGCTTCCTGCACAAAACTAGTGGCTAATTATGAATATATGATGCCCTAAATTATTTTAACAGCCGGCATATTTCACAATCAAATCAGGCTATTCAAAATCATAGCCGCGATTGCTTCGCCAGTTCGCTTCGCTCGTGTGCCACGGAAATCCTTCTGCCTCAGGGCAGGATGGAGAAAAAGAAAGCCAAAAAGATACGCCGATAAGCTGTCTCCTTTATTCAATAAAATCAAAACCAAAAGCCCGCAGTCCTGACGGCCGTCGGGCTTCGATTTTTTTTAGGACTCTCTTATTATTTCATGCTGATGGCGTCCTTCAGGTTTTCCTGATCGATGAAGGCCGCAATGTACTGCTGGACTTCATTGCGTTTCTCTTTGTCCGTTTCAAAGCTGTTGATGTGGAACTCTTCGTCCTGGTCCAAGATATGTATGATCTCGGTGTACCCTTTTGAAATCAGGCTGCCTTTGAGCTTTAGGATCGTATGCTGCTGATGGGCATCCAAATCTTTTCTCACCTTTAATTGTATAGCTTTTTCCATTGTGAAAGATCTGTCTGTTATAGATAATAATCTGTAGCCAAATATAGTGATTTAGGCTTTATGCCGTTTAGCCGCACTGTTAAAATACGTCTTGAGAACCATTAAAACATGTTACACCTGGGCTGCTCTGCATATGCAGAACGGCTCTTTCTGAAAAACCATCTTTCCTATACCGTTTTGCCTCATGATAAATTTGTTTTTTTCCGTTTCCTTATTAACACATTAGGCATTAAAATGCCGCATATCGATCCAAAATTCCATAAATTTAGCATATCCCTCTTTAATAGCTAAAATATCCGTAGTATGGCAAAAATTATTAAACATTACGATCCTGCCTTCAAAGAAAATGCGGTTCGTCTAAGCTATGTAAGAAATACGGTTCTGGAAGCTGCAGAAGAATTAGGCGTTAGCCCTAAAATGCTTTCCAAATGGCGGGCCGCCTACTCCAGGTTTGCAAAAGGAAGCTTCCCTGGCAGAGGCCATAAAAGGGTCTATTTTGAAAACAGACAGATATATGAATTGGAAAAGAAGCTTTCAGAATCCCGGTTTCGGCTAGAAATATTGAAAAAGGGACTCAAATACATGCATAAGGGAAAACATGCCCTATGCGGCTTCATACATGAGAATAGAGACCAATATCCCTTGTATAAAATGTGCGAAGTCTTAGGGGCTTCCCATTCCACCTACGATTTATGGACAAAACACCCATTCTCAAAAACAGAGACGCGTGTCTATCTTCTTAAAAAAGAAATAGCATCCGTTTTTTTTGAGTTCAAGCAGAACAAGGGAAGCATCCTAATCACTAAAGAACTTCATAGGCGCGGATTCCAGATTTCTGATGGTCAGGTATCGTTTTACATGAAGCAGCTTGGATTGCATAGCAAAGCAAAAAAGAAATTTAAGGCGACAACAGATTCCAGACATAATTTATGCATTGCCCCGAATATATTAAACAGGCAGTTTAAAGTTGGCATACCTTCTAAAGTATGGGTTTCAGATATCACCTATATACAGATTGAAAAAAGATTTATGTATCTCACTATTGTTATGGACTTATATGATCGAAAAATAGTTGGCTGGCATTTGGGTTTCGGACTTTCTGCAAAGGCTACCGCTTTGCCCGCATTTGAAAAAGCCACAATTAATCGCCCTATTTTAGATGGATTGCTATTTCATTCCGACAGAGGCATGCAATATGCCAATAGGGCGTTTATTGAAAAACTGGATGGACTTAACTGTATAAGAAGCATGAGCCGCAAAGGGGACAAATTTGACAATGCAAGTGCTGAGAGTTTCTTTAGCACGCTAAAAAGAGAATTGATTTATAAACAGACAAGACTCCTGTCAGCACGAGAAATGAAAAAGAAAATATATGAATATATAGAAGACTGGTACAATAAAAAAAGAATACATTCCAGACTTGATTTCAAAACAATTGATGAATTCAATGGCATTAATGATGAAAAAGACCAGAACAAATTATGACCGTGACTTCAAATTAAAAGCAGTCTTTTTAAGCTATAAAAATGGGAGTTCGGCCCAGACAGCAAGAGATTTGCAGATACATAAAAATCTGCTTTTTCTTTGGAGAAAGGAATTAAAAGAATATGGATCGGGATGTTTTCCCGGCTATGGAAACCTTACTTTGACTTCGGAAGACAAAAAAATAAATGATCTTAAAAAACAGATTTGCCAGGCAGACATAAAGTATGAGATCATTAGAAATGCCAGTAAGTGCATATGCTTGGGGAAACCATTCATTTTTCAATTTATGCAAGAAAATGAAAAAAAATACCCCATAAAATTAATGTGCAGTGCACTTAATGCAAACAGGGGAACCTATCGTGCATGGAAGCGTGGCGTGCCCACGGAGACACAAAAATGGCACGCAGCACTAAAAAATGAAATCACCTCCATTTTTATCGCTTCAAAAGAGACTTATGGATGCCGCCGCATCGCTGCAGAACTCCAAAAATCAGGCTATTTCCTATCGCATAAAACAGTGTTAAAATACATGAGAGAGCTCGATCTGAAGGTTTTGATAATAAAAGCAAGACCTCCTGCAATCAGCAAAACTGCCAAACAAACTGATTTTAATACCAATGATGGCAAATGGCAACTAGACTAAGTTATATTATGCACTTATATATACGTTAAGGGCTATCCAAACAGCCAATCTTGCATACCTTTAGCTGCTTAGTGCCATTTACTTGGTTTTAATGAAAGTCTTCTTTTCTGCTCCCAATCCTGTTATTGTTAATTTTTTCCAATCTTTGGCAATACTGATTTAACGCGCTTGATGCCTCTGGCCGAATCTATATATAAACCTCAAAATCCCATTGTAACGGCCTGCAGAACATCGTCAGCACTATTGCAAAAATATGGGCTTTGTACCGCCCTTGCATTCTGCGGCGGATCTGAAGGAAGGATTAACGTTTGGCTGATAGGCATCTTTAAACCAATGGCAAACCTTATCGCTGTCTCCTAGGCCGCCGTAAAGGAATTAAAATATAATCTGCGATGGCTTGAGCATCTGCATAGAGGGAGGATTTTTCAATAATAAAAAATGCCTTATTGGTTAAATAAGGCATTTTTTGTGCGTCAAGGTTAAATTAAATATTATCCTAATGATATTCTGTTTGCGGCATCCCTTTTTTTCTGGTCAATCACCTTTACATATACCTGCGTGGTCTTAACGCTCCTATGGCCTAGCATTTTTGAAATGGTAAAAATATCTGTTCCCGCAGTCAGCTGGAGCGTAGCATAAGTATGCCTAAAGCAGTGAAAGGTAATATGCTTATTAATGCCAGATAATGCTACCCATACTGGAAGTACCCGGTCTACATCCCATTTATTTAATCCTTTAAACACCAGTTCCTTTTCACCTTTTCTTTTTCCAAGCAGCTCAAAAGCTTCATTGGAAATCGGCATTGTTTCTGCACCTTGAGTTTTTTTCTGGCGGAATATGACATAGTAGCCATCATTCTCAATGTAATGGATTTCAGACCAGAGCAGCTTCGCAATATCCACATAACGTATTCCTGTCAATACCGAAAACATCGAAATTTTACGCACTAAGGAATTAGGACATGGAGTCCCAAAGAGCTTTCGGGTCTCTTCAATAGTCATAAAATTGCGCTGAGATTCCATTTCTTTTATAGATCCAATTTTTGCATTTATATCGGTTCTTAATTTATCTTCTTTATACGCCCCTTTTAGAGTTGTTTTTATTTTATTGTAATAGGAAAGCGCTGTATTGCGAGAAATCTGCTTATTATTTTTTCGCATGCTTCTCGCTTTGAGAAGATAATCTCTGAAGTCCTCAATAACTGTAACCGTAACGTCCTTAAACAGCAGATCATTTCCATTTAAAAATGCTTCAAAGTGCGCTATGGCACAGTTCCATATCGATAGATTATTTCCTGTTTTTTTCTCTCCTAGCTTTTTATAGTATTGGAGAAATGATTCGTTTCCGCGGGCCTGAATTTGCAGCTGCTCTTTTTCAAATGGAGAATAGATCTCCGATTTATTGATTTCATTCTGTCTTCTTGCTCGGATCAGTTCCGCCGTATGCAGATTTTCAGAATTTGACAGCTTCTGATGCTGATCTGCCGGCTTCTGATAGATATAGAGTTTCAAAAACTCGCGTCTGGTGTAGTCATTTGCTCTTGAATCCCACACGGGAGGATAGAAATCCAAATAGAGAGACATTCTTCCCTGAGAAATAGCTTTCTTTCTAAGTGTTATGATACTTTTACTCATGGCTCTGAATGTTAAATAATAAATCTAAATCTCTTTTGGAAACATAAACAAACCTGCCTACACTGTATTTTTCAATCCTTGCTCTCAGCAAAATGCCGTATAAAGCTGCAGGAGAAATATTCAGCTTCTTCTGTATTTCAGAAATTGTATAGCAGTGCTCAATTCCTGGAAATCTCTGAACAGTTTCTTCATTTTTTCTGCTTTCATAAAGCCTTTCAAAAAAATTATCGATTTCTGCACGATTTATCAAAGTCTTGGCTCCTACTTTTCTAATGGCAATTTCATTCCTTGAAATTACCCTATAAAGCGTCCTCTTGCTTATTCCCATAAAAAGACATGCTTGATCAATAGTGAAAATTTCAAGTTTTTCCAGCTGCTCGATATCCGCATCATGCATGGATTTCATTTCTTGCCGTCTCGCCTCTTTCTTTTTCTCGCTGTTTCTTTTCTTGTAACTCTTGCTTCCGCAGGTTAGCGAGCAAAATTTTGTTTTAATTGTCTTTGCTGTAAATTCACTATTACAGAACTGACAGATTTTGGAAATCCTAATGTTTGAACCCATAGTTTTTAAATTTAAGTTTCCTACTGCACTTAAATGTCCTTAAAACTTCCATAATTACTTTCCAAACTCTGGAATCTGCCTTGCCAAAATATAGGGGCACAAGACAAACGATATGCTCAAAAAATAACATTTTTGCTAATTTCTCTTCCAAAAATCCGATCTTTAAAAACCTCAGCAAAATGTACATTTGTGCCATCATTTATCCCTTTTTGTCACAAAATTTGTACCTCGAAATCCGAGGTACAAATAAGGTACAGATTTAAGCAAAGCAATACCAAATATTCCAAAATAAAAACCATTAAAAAAAGAGCCAAAATATTAATTACCAACATCTTAACTCTTTTTGTTATTTTTTGTTTTGCGTTTCTTTGTTCCTTCTACTTGCCAATACAGAAATTGGCAAAGATATTCCCCAACAACTCGTCGTTTGAGACTTGACCTGTAATAAGTCCGAATTGATATAGAGCTTCGCGAATATCTAGCGCTATAAGATCACTTGAAAGACCCGATTCTAAACCAAATTTTACTTTCTGAATTTCATCTAAAGCTTTTAATAATGAATCGTAATGTCTTGTATTGGTAACAATCGTTTCATTATTACGAAGCGCTCCTGTATTTACAAAAGACAATAATTCATTTTTTAAATCCTCTACTCCTATTTTTTCTTTAGCAGAAATTAATAGCAGTTTTGCATTTAGATTTTCTAATTGATTGGTAATATTCGAAACTTCATCAGCAGATAGAATATCTTTTTTGTTGACTACAATAAGAAGTGGTTTTAGGGGATATTTATTTTTAATCTGCTCAATTTCATTTACAAATTCAGAACTTGAAGTTTGGAATTTTAATCCATCAAATAAATAAATTACAACTTGAGCCTGATCAATTTTTTCAAAAGTTTTCTTGATTCCGATACTTTCTACAACATCTTTTGTATCACGAATTCCGGCAGTATCAATAAATCTAAATCCGATTCCGCCAATTACCAATTCATCTTCAATGGTGTCACGAGTTGTTCCTGCAATGTCAGAAACAATCGCGCGTTCTTCGTTTAATAAAGCATTTAATAAAGTCGATTTTCCAACATTTGGTTCCCCTACAATTGCAACCGGAATTCCATTTTTAATTACATTTCCAACAGCAAACGAATCGATTAAACGTTTTAAAACAAATTCAATTCTGTTTAATAATTCATGAAACTGCGTTCTGTCTGCAAACTCTACATCTTCTTCAGCAAAATCCAACTCCAATTCAATTAAAGAAGCAAAATTTAAAAGCTCTTCTCTAAGTTTCGCAATTTCATTACTGAATCCGCCACGCATTTGCTGCATTGCAATTTGATGAGAAGCTTCATTATCCGACGAAATCAAATCAGCAACTGCTTCTGCTTGTGATAAATCTAATTTCCCATTTAAGAACGCTCTCAATGTAAATTCACCCGCATCGGCCATTCTACAGCCATTTCGCAATAATAATTGAATAATCTGCTGCTGAATATAAGTCGATCCATGGCAAGAAATTTCAATTGTATCTTCTCCTGTATAAGAATTTGGGCCTTTAAAAACAGAAACTAAAACTTCATCTAATGTTTTGCTTCCATCTACAATATGCCCTAAGTGAAGCGTATGCGTTTTCTGCTTGGTTAAATCTTTGTTTTTAATAGATTTAAACACCGAATTACCAATGGTAATAGCCTCGGCTCCAGAAATACGAATTATGGCAATAGCTCCAGCTCCCGAAGGTGTAGCCAAAGCAACTATAGAATCTTGATTTATCATGCTGCAAAGGTATAAAAAAACGCTCAATTTCTTTTCTACATCAATACAGCTGCATTCAAATAAGAAATCTTCAAATTAATTAAGATTAATAAATTATTAATTGTTAAAATACTGATAAATATCAGGTTGTTTTCTTCGCAGAATGAGTAAATTTGAGAGACAAACCTTAATCTTAAGTACTATGAAAAAGATATTATTCCCAACCGATTTCTCTGATGCTGCCACCAATGCATTTGTCCATGCTTTAGAATTTGCTAAAGTGGTAAACGCCGAATTGATCTTACTTCATACTTTCGAGATTCCTGTTTACGACAGCCAATTCTTTCCAGAGAATTATGCTTCCATATACAGTTCAATCGAGCTAGCAAAATTTGAAATGTTTAAGGATGAAATTCCGAAACTAAGAACTATTGCTGCTGAACGTAATTTGGAAGACATTGTGATCAAACACCGTTTAATGGATGGCGACCTAATTTATAATCTTAAAAATGCAGTCGAAGAAGACCAAGTCGATTTTGTGATCATGGGAACCAACAGCGCTTCTGACTGGACTAAATTTTTCACGGGTTCTAATACCGAGTCTGTGATTTCAGGAGTTGAAGTTCCTGTTTTATGCATTCCTATAGATGCTAAATACAAAAAGGTTAAAACAATTGGTTTTACAACACGCTATCGCGAAAAAGACAAAAAAGAACTGAAAAAGGTCTTGAAAATTGCAAAAAAAACAGATGCTAAGGTTAAAAGCTTATATGTAAAAACATCTAATTCTGATGTTACGGAAGAAGCTCGAAAAGAATTTGAAAAAGAATTTGCCGGGGAAAATGTTGAGTTTTTAGTTCTTCCAAGTGATGATGTAAAAGAAACCATCCTTGATTTTGTGCTATATAAAGACATTGATATTCTGACGACCATAACACATAAACGATCCTTCTTTGAAAGCCTTTTCGATTCTAGTTTTTCAAAAAAAATAGCCAAAGAAGTTACCATTCCGATTTTGGTTATGCATGAAGATTAAATTACAATATTGATGATTTTGTGACTTAAAAGCTATATTTGTATTTCAAGCAAAATAATAGAATGAAAGCATATCCAGACAACGTTGCAAAATACTCAGAACTCTATAATAAAACCAACAAAAAATACAACAGCATAAGCCTTTTGAGGCTATTAAGTATTTTTCTCTTCTTGTTTTTTATATTTTATTACATCAAAACAGATCATATACTTTATGTTATCCTAGCTGTTTTATCTTTTGCTGGTTTTATTTTTTTTATGAGAATACATTCTCGAGTATCATTTCAAAGATTGCTGGCAGAAACGCTTTTAAAAATTAACAAGAATGAAATTGCTTTTCTAAAAAGAGAAAAAACACCTTTTGAAAACGGAACTGAATTTATCGATTTTCATCATCCGTATGCATATGATTTAGATATTTTTGGAGACCATTCTTTATTTCAAAACTTAAACAGAACAGCTTCTTTCATCGGAAAAAAAACGCTTGCAGAACAATTGCTTCATACACTTCCTGAGAGGGAAATTTTAGAAAATCAGGAAGCTGTAAACGAATTAAAATCAAAAATTGATTGGAGACAAGAATTCCAGGCTTTGGCAATTTTAAGTCAAGATTCAAAACAATCTTATGAAGCAATAAATTATTGGACTTCATTTACAAACAATTCACTACCTAAAGTTTTAGTTGCATTATCATTTATTCTCCCAGTAACTTTTTTTGGGTTTGTGGCTGCGTATTTTATTACATCAAAAACCATTATACTTTCTTATTTGACGTATGTCTTTATTGCCAATTTAATTGTTTTAGGAAGAGCAGTAAAGAGAATTCAATCGGAAATAGCAAAAGCTGATAATGTTTCTAACATCATAAAGCAATATAGTTTACTGATTGAAAAAATCGAGAACGAATCTTTCCAATCTAAAAAGTTACTCCATTTACAAGAACAATTGAATTTTAAGAATGCAAAAGCAAGTCAGCATTTAAAGCAGCTTTCTGAGTTATTTTCAAGAATGGATACGATAAATAACTTTGTTACAGCCACTTTATTCAACGGAACATTCTTGTTTAATCTGCATGTTTTAAAAGCATTATTAAAATGGAAAGAAGATTATGCTTCAGAAATGAATCATTGGGTTTCTATTATTGGAGAAATTGAAGCACTAAACAGTTTGGCAAATTTGGCGTATAATAATGAAGATTTCGTTTTCCCTGATATCAATTCAGAGTATAAAATTGAGTTTAAAAATCTAAGCCATCCGTTATTAAATCCTGCGACAAGAGTTGGAAACGACACGCAATTTCACCCACAATCTTTTGTGATTTTGACTGGTTCCAACATGTCTGGAAAAAGTACATTTTTAAGAAGTTTAGGAGTCAATATGGTATTGAGTGGAATCGGATCAGTAGTCTGTGCTTCAGAAGCTAAAGTTCATCCACTTCCAGTATTAGTTTCAATGCGATTATCTGATTCTTTATCTGATAGCGAGTCTTACTTCTTTGCTGAAATCAAACGTTTAAAACAGATCATGGATGAGCTTGAAAATCAGCCTGCTTTTGTTTTATTAGATGAGATTTTAAGAGGTACAAATTCCGAGGATAAAAGAAACGGAACAATTGAAGTAGTGAAAAAGATAATTTCTAAAAAAGCCATCGGAGCCATCGCAACTCACGACATCGAAGTTTGTCTGACTACAAATGAATATCCTGAAATTTTAACCAATCAATGTTTCGAAGTTGAGATTCAAAACAACGACTTACATTTCGATTACAAACTCCGAAACGGAATCTGCAAAAATAAAAGTGCAACTTTCTTAATGCAGAAAATGGGGGTTATTTAATTGTGAATTGTAAATGATGAATTGTGAATTAAACTTTACGCAAAGAATAAATTAATAATTTACAATTCACCATTTACAATTAGAAATTAATTTTCCTCGTACATTTCCATCCACAAACGGGTTTCTTCCAAGTCTAGTTCTTTTTCTATTTTGCGGAAGATTTCTTCGTTGACAGAACCTAATTTATGCATTGATTCTAATTTTGCTCGTTCTACATTCAGCAAATCGATTTGAATTTTAGTGAAATCATTAAAAATTTCTCCTCCAAGAAGTTTACCGTTTCCGAAGAAATTAGCTGGAAGTTCAGTCTTTTGAAGACGGTTAAATTTTACTTCATATTTGCTTTTAATGTTATGAAGCAATTCGTCATTCAGCAATGAGAAATTATCTTCAATATGCGCAATAGTTTCCGAAACAATTACATTTCGAATATTATATTCTTCTGCAAGTATCGAATATCGCTCAATTTTAAGCTTTTTAATCAGCCACGGAAGCGTAAGACCTTGTATAACCAAAGTTGAAAGAATAACGCAGAAAACTAGATATATAATTAAATTTCGAAGCGGAAACTCTTCCGTTTTATTCAACATTAACGGGAGCGCCAACGCCGCAGCCATAGAAACGACTCCACGCATTCCAGACCATCCAAAAATGATCATATTTCGGTAATCAAAAGCTTCTTTTTCACGAATCCTTTTACTAAGCATTCTCGGAATCATCGTTGCAGGAACAACCCATAAAAAACGAACTAAAATCACTACAATGCTTATAACAGCACCCCAGATAAATAAAGAATTCCCAGAGTAATTGCTAATTCCTGCAATAATCTGTCTTAATTGAAGTCCGATTAAGATAAAAATCAATCCGTTTAAAATGTTATTTAAAACATCCCAAATTGTATTTGTCATAATTCGGCTTTCATGAGAAAATATCGTTCCTGATCTCGCCGCCAGAAAAAGACCGGTCGTAACCACAGCCAAAACACCTGAACCTTCAAAATGCTCCGCAAGAAGATATGAGGCAAAAGGTGTCAATAATGTCAATGTCACTTCGATAATATCATCACAAACAAATCTTTTATGAATGTAAAACATGACGTAACCAACAGCCAAACCTATTGCGATTCCCAAAACCGACATCAATACAAAATTTAACCCAGCTTGCCACAGAACAAAATTCCCAGCTGTGATAGCCGTCAAGGCATATTTATACGCCACAAGACCACTTGCATCATTCACCAAACTTTCTCCTTCTAGAATAGCAATTAAACGCGGATTAAGTCCCAAACCTTTTGTTATGGCTGTTGCCGAAACCGCATCTGGCGGCGAAACAATGGCGCCAAGCAAAAAAGCTAACGGCCAAGACATATCATCTATTAGCCAATGTGCAAAAACAGCAACTAATCCCGTCGTAAAAAAGACCAAACCTACAGCGGCAAAAGTTATTGGACGAATCGATTGCTTAAAATCAGACCAGCTGGTGTGCCACGCGGCGTGATATAAAAGAGGCGGTAAAAATATTATAAATACAATTTCTGGACTTAAAGCAATTACAGGAAGTCCTGGAACAATACTAATCACAACACCGCACAAAACCAAAACAATCGGAATTGGGAAATTATATCTTTTGCTAACAAGACTAAGAAAAGCTACACCGAAAAGCAGCATTATGATTACGGTAATATTCTCCATTTGAGGGTATTTATTGGATTTTGGGTTATCGAATTTGGGTACTAAATTAAGATTTTATGACAACTAAATTAGATTAACCTTAAAAAAATAGAACATCAATTTATTGACTTATATCAAACTTTTTGGTTTTAAACCGCTTTAGATTTGCTTCTTATTATTTCTAAAAAGTTTTTATGATAAGTACAAAATTAAGTCCGTTAGTGCAATTTGGAATTTCGAGTAAAGAACGTGTTGAAAATGCTTTGGAACAGCTTAAAAGCGGAAAAGGTGTTTTGGTAACCGACGATGAAAACCGAGAAAATGAAGGCGATTTAATATTTTCTGCACATCACATTAACGTTCATGATATGGCGCTAATGATCCGAGAATGTAGTGGAATTGTCTGTATTTGTCTAACGAATGAAAAAGCAGATCAATTGGAACTTCCATATATGGTAAAAGAAAACACGAGCAGTTTTCAGACGCCGTTTACCATTACTATTGAAGCAAAAAATGGAGTTACCACTGGAGTTTCTGCAAAAGATCGAATTACTACCATTAAAACAGCTGTTGCAGTAAATGCAAAACCAAAAGATTTGGCAAGACCTGGACATATTTTTCCGCTTAGAGCAAACGACAATGGTGTTTTAGGAAGAAATGGTCATACTGAAGGAAGTGTAGATTTAATGAAATTGGCAGGTTTACAACCCGAAGCTGTCCTTTGTGAATTAATGAACGAAGACGGAAGCATGGCGAAACTAGACAAAATCATTAGCTTTGCACAAGAACACGATTTAGTGGTTTTATCTATTGAAGATATTATATATTACCGCAAATTCGTTAGAGATTATAATTAAATGATATACGAACAGCTTGGCAATTCCATTCGAAAAAGCATAAACGTTTCTGATGAAGATTTAGAAACCATTCTCTCCTATTTTAAACTTACTAAAAAAGAAAAAAATGAGATTTTGCTAGCTCAAGGCCAAATTAGTCAAGAAACATTTTTTGTTGCAAAAGGCTGTCTGCGCATTTTTTTTATTAATGAAGAAGGAAAAGACGCGACACGATATATTGCTTTTGAAAATCAGTTTGCTACAGCTTTAGTCAGTTTTATTACTAAAATGCCAGCACTTGAAAATATTCAGGTTGTAGAGAAATCAGAATTACTAAGCATTTCCCATGAAGATTTTAATCATTTAATGGAAATTGTTCCGCAATGGCGTGAGTTTTACAGCAATTATCTGGAAAAAGCTTATGTGAATAATGCCAATCGGTTAATGTCTTTTACGACAATGGATGCTTTGGAAAGATATAATCAGCTTTTAAAAATTAATCCTGCGATTGTGAAAAGATTACCGAATAAAATTGTGGCTTCTTATATTAATATTTCTCAGGAAACTTTGAGTAGATTGAAGTCGAAGGTTTGATTTTTTGATTTTGATCGTGCTACTTGTGGAAATGTCTCCTTCGTCGACATGACAAAACTATATGGAAAACCTTTGTGGAATTTCACGTGAGATTCCTCGTTCCTCAGAATGACAAATAGTTATGAATAAAAAAAAACCGAATCTTAAATTTAAAATTCGGCTTTCATTTATTTATGATTCACAACTGCTGCAAGAAACAAGACTTGTTACCAATTCTTTCGAAACACTTTGACTTCTTTGGTAGTACAAACTTTTTACTCCTTGTTGCCAAGCTTCGATCATTAAACGGTTTACGTCTTTAATTGCTAATTCTGCTGGAATATTAAGATTTAAACTTTGTCCTTGATCTACAAATTTTTGGCGAATTCCTGCTTGCTGTACAATTTCTAACTGGCTGATTTCTTTAAATGTTTTAAAAACATCTTTTTCTTCTTTAGTCAATTGTTCCATATGCTGAACACTACCACCGTTTAGCATAATCCCTCTCCAAACTTCTTCATTATCTAAGCCTTTTTCTTCCAACAGTTTTTTAAGGTATTTGTTTTTACGCATAAAATTACCTTTGCTCAATCCAGCTTTGTAATAATTACTGCTGAAAGGCTCAATTCCTGGCGAAGTTTGTCCTAAAATCGCAGAAGAAGAGGTTGTTGGTGCAATTGCCATTGTGGTTGTGTTACGTCTTCCGTAACCTTTTAACAATTCTGGCTCGCCATAAATTCTAGCCAATTCTTGACTTGCTTTATCAGCTTTATCACTAATATGTTTGAAAATTTCTGTCGTTTTCATTTTAGCTTCCATTCCTTCAAATGGAATCATGTTTTTCTGCAAATAAGAATGCCATCCTAAAACACCTAGACCTAAAGCACGATGTCTTTTAGCAAATTTATTAGCTGCAGAAAGATAATAGTTGCCTTCCGTTTTTTCGATGAATTCCTGTAAAACGGCATCTAAGAAAAAGATCGCCAATTTAACTGCTTCGGTATCTTTCCATTCATCATACAATTCTAAGTTCATAGAAGATAAGCAGCAAATAAATGATTCGTCATGCGTAGATGGCAACATGATCTCACTGCATAAATTACTGGCATTAATTCTAAGATTCTGATCTTTATAAACTTGTGGCTTATTTTTATTTACGTTGTCACTAAAGAAAATATACGGTAATCCTTTTTGCTGACGGCTTTCTAATACTTTTGCCCAAATTTGTCTTTTATCAACATCCCCATCAATCATTTCTTGCATCCAGTAATCTGGTACGCAAATTCCTGTAAACAGGTTTTGAATCGGGTTTCCAATACTTTTAATTTTCAAAAACTCTTCAATATCTGGATGATCAACATCCAAATAAGCTGCAAATGCACCACGACGAACGCCACCTTGAGAAATAGTATCCATTGCTGTATCAAAAAGTTTCATGAAGCTTACTGCTCCACTACTCTTTCCGTTATCGGTTACAGCGCTTCCGCGTTCGCGCAATTCACCAAAATAACCAGAAGTTCCGCCTCCAATTTTAGTCTGCATAATTACCTCGCCCAATTTATGAGTGATGCCTTCAATTTTATCTGGAACGTGTACATTAAAACAAGAAATTGGCAAACCTCTTTCTGTTCCCATATTGGCCCAAACCGGCGAACTGATACTCATCCAACCTCTTTCAATCATTTCCATGAAAGATTCTTTCAATTCTGGTTTGTAAAGTCTTCTAGCTGCGGCTGTACAAATTCTATCGATTGCTCCTTCTACAGTTTCTCCTTTTAAAAGATAACCGCGATTTAAAATCTGTTCGCTTTCAGAATTTTTCCACCACATTTTACTATCGTTTTGTGGTTCAAAATTGTTGTTTTCAGGGTTTATGTCTGTTGTATTCATAATGTTTTATAGGCTTGTATTAGAAAAGATCGTTTGCAGTGATACTTTTATCGTGTTTTGTATATTCTACGGGGCGTTTAGCAAAGAAATCGTCTAAACTGTTTGCAAAAACCTCTTCTTCAAACCAAGTCATTTTTGAGTATTCTTCTGGAGAAACATTAAAAATAGTTTCGATATTGATTTGTTTCAAACTTTCATCAATTCTAAATTTCATGAAGTTTACCAAATCTTCTTTGTTGATCGTTTCAACAGCACCATTTTCGAAAATCCAATCTAAAATATCAGCTTCAACACCAATAGATTCTTTTACTGTCTCTCTTACCAGTTCTAAAGTTTCTGCATCGAAATATTCAGGAAACTCTTCACGGATTTTATTAATGATATAAATTCCACCATTAGCATGAATCTGCTCATCGATTGAAGTCCAAGCGATAATATTGCTCACGTTCTTCATATATCCTTTGAATCTTGTGAAAGACAATAAAATGGCAAATTGACTAAACAATGAAACATTTTCAATCAAGATACTAAACAGAATCAGCGAAACCATATATTTTCTGTTATCCTGAGATTTCGTGTCTTTCAATACATTCGAAAGATAATCCACACGTCTGCGAATTACAGGAACATCCAATAATTTCTCAAATTCGTCATTATAACCTAAAACTTCCAACAAACGAGAGTACGCTTCAGAATGTCTAAATTCACATTCTGCAAAAGTAGTTCCCAATCCGTTGAATTCTGGTTTTGGAAAATGCTCATATATATTTCCCCAAAAACTTTTTACAGCTACCTCAATCTGTGCTATCGCCAATAAACTATTTTTGATTGCTGTTTTCTCTGCCAGATTTAAATGTGCATGAAAATCTTGCGTATCGGCAGTAAAATCTACTTCAGTGTGTACCCAGTAAGCTTTATTAATCGCTTCGGTAAATTGCAGAACCTCAGGATATTCAAAAGGTTTATAATTGATTCTTTTATCGAAAATTGACATATATAGAGTTTTAAGTGACTATTTTGAAATAGAAATGCGAGCGCTCAAATTGGGGAGTGGTATTAGCGTGATTTCTATAATTACAAATTTAGCCTACAGTTATTCTTTTGTCGAGTTTTAGATGTTAAAAATCTGTCCAATTATCAACAGTTTCAACTCTTCAAAAATCCATTTCAAATCAAATTTTATCAACATGAAAATAATGTTCTGTAATTTGCAATGAACTAGCATTTTCCCTAAAAATAATATCAAGTTATCAACATCAAAAAATGAGCTTTACTAGGTCCGAAACAAAAACAGTTATCAACATTCGTTTTTCAGAAATAGAAATTTGAATGACAATTTCTATTTCTGAAAACGCTATTTATTAATAATTATTCTAAATAATATCATTCACAACAAAATCATAATAATCTTTACTACAAACCATTAAGCCTACTTCATTCTCAAAAAATCTCGGAAACAGAGTAAAATCAGTTCAAAAAACATAAAGACTAACTAAATCTTCTTTTCAAAATTCATAATAGATACAAGAAAACAAAAAATCTAAAAACTTGATTTATTAATACCATAAAAAAGCAGTCAAATTAAAACAAAATTAAATTTTACTTAAACGATTCTTAATTATAAACAAAACTTAACCCTAAATCCTTTTTTACATTAAATTATTCTTGCATTAAGAATATAAATTTTTACATTTGCTTTTATTTTTATTTATTCTAAATAGAATAAAATATTCTCAAAAATAAATTAATTGTACAATTCAATAACCATAAATTATCGAAATATGAAAAAGAGCCTTTTTGTTTCTTTTGCATTTGCTGCTACTTTATTTGTAAATGCACAACAAAAAAACTCATTGTTAGATGCTGCTTTCTGGAAAACGTCTCCAACTCTTGAGACAGTTCAGGCAGAAATCGCTAAAGGAAATAATCCAGCTGAAGCCAATGCCAATGCATTTGACGTTACCACATTAGCGATTAATAACGATGCTCCTTTTGCAACAATCAAATTCTTAGTTGAACAGCCAGGAAATTCAATCACAAAATTGACTCATGATAATCGTATTTATCTACATTGGGCTGCTTATAGAGGAAATACTGAATTGGTTCAATATTTAATTGCTAAAGGTTCTGATGTAAACTTTGAGGACAGCCACGGAACAGCTCCTGCTGACTTTGCAGCTTCAAGCGGACAGTCAAATCCAGCTCTTTATGATTCTTTTTTCAAAGCTGGACTTAATCCGACAAAAAAATATGCTAATGGCGCAAATCTTTTACTTTTAGCTATTGCATCGGATAAAGATTTGAAAGCTGCAGAATATTTTTCGACTAAAGGGATGTCGTTAAAAGATGTGGATAATGATGGAAATACTGCTTTTACATACGCAGCAAGATCAGGAAACATTCCGCTTTTAAAGAAACTTCTAGAAAAAGGAATTAAACCAACAGATGACGCCCTTTTATTTGCAGCGCAAGGAAGCAGAAGAGATGCAAATACTCTTGAAACTTACAAATATTTGGTTGAAGAAGTAAAAATTAAAGCAACTGCTCAAAACAAAGCAGGACAAAATGTATTGCATTTCTTGGCAGGAAAACCAAATCAGACGCAAATTATTCAATATTTCTTAGCAAAAGGTGTTGATGTTAATAAAGCAGATAAAGAAGGAAGCACACCATTAATGGCTGCAGCTGCGGCAAGAGATGCAGCAGCTTTGGAACTTTTTCTTCCAAAAGCTAAAAACGTAAATGCACAAAATCTAAAAGGAGAATCTGCTTTGACATTTGCTGTAAAAAACGGAACTCCAGAAGCTGTAAATTTACTTTTAGCAAAAGGTGCCGATGTGAATGTGAAAGATAAAGACGGAAACAATTTAGGTGTTTATTTGGTACAATCTTATCGTCCGGCAGGAAGAGAGAAAGCAACAACAGACCCTTTTGATGCAAAAGCTAAATTACTTCAGGATAAGGGTTTAAATCTTGTAGCTCCTCAAAAAGATGGAAACACTTTATATCATTTAGCGATCACTAAAAATGATGTTTCTCTTCTTAAAAAAATTACTGATTTAAAAGTAGACATCAATGCAAAAAACAAAGACGGTTTAACAGCTTTACATAGAGCGGCAATGACTTCTAAAGATGATGCTATCTTGAAATATCTAGTTTCAGCTGGCGCTAAAAAAGACATCAGCACAGAGTTTGATGAAACTGCTTATGCTTTAGCAAAAGAAAATGAAGTGCTTACAAAAAATAATATCTCAGTTGAGTTTTTAAAATAACTTTTAAGAGTTATGAGTTTTGAGTTATGAATTATGAGTTGAAAATCTAAGTCATAATCCAAAACGCAAAATTCATAACTCATAACTTATAATTCATAACTTATTTTCATGAAATCAATATTAAAAATTGCTCTTACAAGCGCTTTTATCTTTTTAGTTTCTTTCCAATCGCAAGCACAATCGAGCAAATACAAAATTATGCTTCAAATGAACAATTATATGGGCGAAGGAGCTTATATAGTTGTTTCTTTGATCAATGCAAATGGTGAGTACGAAAAAACGCTTTATGTAATGGGCGATGACAAAAAATGGTACAAATCATTAAAAGAATGGAATAAATTCCACTCTAAGAAAAATGAAGATATCAGTGCTAAAACTGGAGCTTCTGTAACTGGTGGAGACCGTAGTGTTACAACAATCGAAATAGAGAATTCTAAAATCAATAAAGGCTACAAACTTCGTTTTGAGTCGGCTGTCGAGGATCAGAAATATTATGTAAGCGATCTTGAAGTTCCGCTTACTACTGAAGGTCTGGCTGATAAAACAGACGGTAAAGGCTACATTAAATATGTAAGATTAAACAAAATATAATCTTTAGCACATTATTTTTTAACCTTATAATGAGTACAAATTTTATTTTTGTGCTTAGAATTAAAATCTGAGCTTTGTCATTGTTTTAAACTTTGACAAAGCTTTAAACGTTTTATAATAGAATACACTCAATGACTCTTTCTTTCTGGCGTTACGCACATTTGGCTCTAGCCTTATTTTCTTCTATTTTTTTGCTTTTGGCTTCAGTTACCGGAATTATTCTGGCGGTCGATGCGGTTCAGGAAAAAACACTTCCGTATAAAGCTGAAAATTTTAATGAAATAACTCTGGGCGAAACGCTTCCTGTTTTAAAGAAAGAGTACTCTGAAATTACAGAATTGAGTGTAGATTACAATCAGTTCGTAACGCTTCAGGCAATTGATGCAGACGGAAATGACGTTAAAGCATACATTGATCCAAAAACTGGAAAAGCATTAGGAACTCCTGCAAAGAAATCCGATTTTATAAACTGGATTACGAGTTTACATCGTTCACTGTTTCTTCATGAGGCAGGACGTTTTTTTGTGGGCGTAATCTCTTTTTGCTTATTGCTAATATCCATTTCAGGTTTTGTGTTGGTTTTAAAAAGACAGCGCGGCATTCGAAATTTCTTTTCTAAAATAATCAAAGAGTATTTTGCTCAATATTACCATGTGCTTTTAGGAAGATTGGCTTTAATTCCGATCTTAATTATTGCACTAACTGGAACTTATTTATCTTTAGAAAGATTCAACTTTTTTATGAGCGAAGAGAAAGCTAAACCTATAAAAACAGAACTTTCGGAAAAAGACAAAACAACTTCAATTTTCAATACTACTTTATTATCTGACGTAAAGAAAATCGAATTTCCTTTTACAGATGATCCTGAAGAATATTACATCATTGAATTAAAAGAAAGAGAAATTGAAGTAAATCAGGTTACAGGCGCTATTATTTCTGAAAAACGCTCTCCAATGACAGCGCAATTTGCAGCGTTAAGTCTTGATCTTCATACGGGAAGAATTAACGGAATTTGGGCTGTCATTTTAGCCATTGCCTGCATTAATATTTTGTTCTTTATTTATTCTGGTTTTGCTATTACTTTGAAAAGAAGATCAAGCCGAATTAAAAATAAATTTAAAGCAAACGAAAGCACATTTATTCTTTTAGTAGGTTCAGAAAACGGAAGTACATTTAGATTTGCCAATTCGATTCAGAAACAGTTAATTGATCATGGACAAAAAGTTTTTGTTAGCGAATTGAATAAGTTTACGGCATATCCGAAAGCAGAACATATTATCGTTTTTACATCAACGCATGGTTTGGGAGATGCGCCTTCTAACGGAACACAATTCAAAGCTTTAATAGAAAAACAAAATCAAGAACAGAACA
Source organism: Flavobacterium tistrianum (assembly GCF_003254545.1). Classification (GTDB taxonomy): domain Bacteria; phylum Bacteroidota; class Bacteroidia; order Flavobacteriales; family Flavobacteriaceae; genus Flavobacterium; species Flavobacterium tistrianum. The sequence continues at coordinate 349,409 of NZ_QJRH01000070.1, read as the reverse complement.
TTAATTTCTCTGTGGTTGGTTTCGGTTCAAAATCATATCCAGATTTTTGCCAATTTGCTATAGAGATTGATCAGCTTTTAGGAAAACAAAAGTGGGCAGATCGTTATTTGGATTTAAAAACGGTAAATGACAAATCGGCTGTTGAATTTGTAGAATGGGTAAAATTATGGAGCGAAAAAACGGGAATTCCGTTGACGACAACTCCATCTTTATACAACCATGTTCCAAAAGGTTTGCAAAAATTTATGGTTTTAGATAAAACACCAATTTCTGAAACTGAACATACTTTTATTCTGACTTTAAAATCTAATGCTAGAACTAAATTCAGTTCAGGCGACTTGCTAGCGATTTATCCTGCAAACGATTCTAGAGAACGCCTCTACTCTATCGGGAATCATTCTGGCAATATTCAGCTAGTTGTAAAATTACACCCAAACGGATTGGGTTCTGGATTTTTGAATGCTTTAGAACCTGGAAATGTAATTAAAGCGCAAATTGTTAAAAATCCTGCTTTTCATCTTCCGAAAAAAGCTTCTAAAGTAGCTTTTATTTCTAACGGAACAGGAATTGCTCCTTTCTTAGGAATGATCGAGCAGAATAAAGCAAAACAGGAGCTTCATCTGTATAGCGGATTCAGAATGGAAACGCCAACATTAATGGCGTATAAAAAGTTCGCTGGAATTATGATTCAGAAAGAGCAACTGGATAATTTTCATGTGGCACTATCGCGCGAAGCAGAGCATATTTATGTAATGGATTTGATTAAAAGAGATGCTAATTTCTTCGTGAATTTATTGAAGAAAGACGGTGTCATTATGATTTGTGGCTCATTAGCAATGCAGAAAGATGTAGAAAATATTTTAAGTGATTTGTGCGCAACAAAAGGATTAAAAACGCTTGAAGAATATAAAGCAAATAAACAATTTTTAACGGACTGCTATTAGTGGTTGATGGTTAATTATTAATTGTTGATTTAGATTATGTACAAATCCTAGAGGGATGACATATTTATAGATTAAATTTGATCTACAAACAGTTAAAGCCCCAGCGGGGTGAAATAATTGTTCTTAAAATATATCGCTCCGCTGGAGCTTTGTTTTCCGTTATCAATCAATTATCTATAAATATTTTACTCCTCTGGAGCTTATAAAATATATTATGCATAAATTATTATCCTATAAAATTTCATTATTTTTTGTAATGATTTGCTGTTTATCAGTACAATCGCAAGTATTACGAAAAAGAACAACGCTTTTAATGGGCGGACGTTTTGATATTACTATTGTAGACAAAGATTCTCTTTCGGCAGAAAAAAATATAGATGAAGTTATTGCTGAAATTACACGAATTGAATATTTAATCTCCGATTGGAAACCAACTTCTCAGGTTTCTGAAGTCAATAAGAATGCTGGAATAAAACCTGTAAAAGTCGATCGTGAAGTTTTTGAATTGACGAAAAGAGCGATTAAACTTTCTGAAATTACCAATGGCGGTTTTGACATTAGTTTTGCTGCAATGGACAGAATCTGGAAATTTGACGGTTCGATGACCGAAATGCCTTCGGCGGAAGCCATAAAAAAATCGGTGGAGAAAGTAGGCTATAAAAACATTATTCTAGACAGTACAGAATCAACCATTTTCTTGAAATTGAAAGGAATGAAAATTGGTTTTGGCGCTTTAGGTGAAGGCTATGCAACTGATAAATGCCGTGCCATGATGATTGCAAAAGGTGTTCAAGCTGGAATTATAAATGGTTCTGGAGACATGAGCACGTGGGGAAAACAGCCCAACGGAAAAGATTGGAGAATCGGAATTACAAATCCGTTTAAGCCTGAAAAGATTTTAGCTGCAATTCCGCTTAAAGATGGTGCTGTCACGACTTCTGGCAGTTATGAAAAATTTGTTGTTTTTAATGGAAAGCGTTATTCGCATATTATAAATCCTGCAACGGGTTATCCTGCAACTGGTCTATGCAGTGTAACAGTCTTTGGCCCAAACGCCGAAACCGCCAACGGATTAAGCACTTCCATGATGGTTTTAGGTCAGAAAGAAGGTTTGCTTCTACTTCAAAAATTTCCCGATTATAGTTGTGTAATGATTACTGATAAAGGGCAAATTGTTAAGTCTAAGAACTTTGCTTATAAATTGTGAGTTAGAAGTTATGAGTTATGGGTTGTAAGTTATGAATTGCCTCCAGCTTTAGCTGGAGGTGTAAAAGAAAGCTATGCAAGGCTTTAGCCAAACTTTCTTTCGGCTAAAGCCTTTTTTATTTCATTTTAAAATAACCTACAGCTAAAGCTGGAGGCAACTCACAATCTATAACGCCAAAAAACTAAATTACTTCGCTCCTTTTGTGAAATTGAACAGACATTAATTTCACTAGTCAACTAAATTTATTTGTATTAAATAATGCTTTGTTTTAATTCTGTTTGATAAAAAACAAAACTTCTTCGTAATTGGCAATTTGTATGAGGGCATTGTAAATGTATTTTGAAACCAATGCACCACCATCTGAATTAATCAGTTCAATATCATCGTCTGGCGTGTGGTATTGCGGATGTCCTCCTGTATGAAAACCAACTGCCGAAATAGATTCTTTATAAAAAGAAACATGATCTGAACCGCCGACGTCACCTGCGTGAATAACAGGATTCAATCCTGAGTTTTCTTGCAGCTTTTTCATTAATTCTACACCATTCGGAAAAGTTCCTGCTCCGCCCATATAAAGTTCTTTTTTATCATTCAATCTTCCGACCATATCCATATTGAGCATTACTTTTACAGCTTCTTTTGGAACGGTAAGATGATTGACAAAATATTTTGAACCTAGTAATCCTTCTTCTTCTCCGCTAAACGAAATAAAAATGATGCTTCTTTTTGGTTTTACTTTTTGTTTTGAGATTTCTTCTAAAATACACAGCAAAGCCGAAACTCCCGACGCATTATCATCTGCACCGTTATGAATGGCAAAAGCTTCTTTCTTTTTACTTCCTGAACCTTGTCCGCCCCAGCCCCAATGATCATAATGTGCACCGATTACGATGTATTCGTTTTTCAAAGCAGGATTTGAACCTTTGATATAACCCACAACATTTTGCGTTGACACACTATCCGATTTCATTTTATTGATTCCTTCTTTTACAAACACCTTGAAAGGCTGATAATAACTATCATTGAATTGCTGCAAACCATATTTCTTAAAATATTTTTTGATATATGCCGCTGCATCGTTATTTCCTTTAGTTCCCACAAAACGACCTTCTAGTTTATCAGATGAAAGAAATTTGTCATGTTTGTAAAAGGTCTTAGCCATTTGTGCATTCATGAAAGTGTAGCAAAAGAAAAAAATTGCAATAGAGAGTTTTTTCATAATTAGTTGTCTATAGAATGGAACGCAGATGATACATATTCGCCTTGCGAAGACGCGGATAAACGCAGATATTATAAAAAAAATCCGTAAAAACAGCGTCTTTACGAAGTAAATCCGTGTCATCCGTGTACCATCAATTCAAAGATTATAAATCAAAAGAAGTATGTTTAATATATTTTCGATCATAAGTATACAAAACATGTATTCTCTTGTCTGTGGTTTGGATTATGGCTGGATAGCTGAATTCTCCTTTTTCTTGTTTTTCGAGATCAAATAATTTCGTCCAATTTAAACCATCTTTAGAATATTCAACATCTAGAATATTTCGTCCGTTAAACCAGTCTTTTCCAATTGGCAGCGGATTATTTACCAATAAAAACAGATTTTTATTGATTGTTAAGGCATCAATTCCAGAATTTGAATTAATGACATTTATAGTATTGGTTCTTATCCAGCTTTTTCCATTATCTCCTGACCAGCTAGAAACTACTTTATTGTGTTTGCTTCGAGACAGCATTTGAATATCACTTTTGCTATGAATCAAAAATGTCGGCTGAATGACATCAAAATTCTGGTTGTTTTCTACCGCTATTTTTTTCCAAGAATCTGTTGCTTCTGTATATTCTTCCACATGCACGCGCCATTGGTCTGTGTTGACGCTTTCTGTGCTGCTTCCGCATAAAATTACGCCTGGAGTAGTTTCGATTGGTTTGTTTCGGATTGGTCCTAAAATTCCGTCTGGAAGATATTTTGGTTCTCCCCACGTTGCTCCGTTATCTTTTGAAACCATCATTGCGCCAAACCATTCTCTCGGATTTTTTCCAATTTTATAAAACAAATACAAATTCTGGCTTTTACTCTTAAACAAAACTGGATTCCAACAAGGAAGCGTATCGCCATTTTTAATTAGTGGCTGAATCAAATTTTTAGGTGCAGACCATTTTTTGTCTTTGTACGCCGAAATGTAAATTCCGACATCTTTTGCACCTTCATATTTTCCTCCAAACCAAGCTGCTAAGATTTCGTTTGGCTTATATTCAACCAAAGTTGAGGCATGGCTATTGGTTGTAACAGGCGGATCTGCAATATAACTGCTTTCGATATTTACAGCTTTTAATTGTGCCTTTGTTTCATTAGAAAAAAGAAATAAAGCAAACAACGCTGCAACAGTATATTTTGTCTTTAAAATCATTTTATTTTGATGAAAATTAATTATTGTATGTTATGAATTAAAGTTGGGGCAAAAATTCACTGGCCTTTATAAAAAACAAAAGGAGAGTTACCTCTCCTTCTGCTCAAGTAACAAATCGTTTGATCTTTTACTTTACCAAATTAATTATTTTGTGTCCCACCAAAGTCTTGTTCCACCTGAATCTGGACCTCCTAATTTAGCAACTCCGCCATCAACAGCTTCTTTGTTTGATGAGTACTCATTTGTAGTGTAAATAATTCTTTTCATCAAAGATTTACCAACTCCTGCATCTGGATTATCCGTATTTAAAACTGGATAAATTACTTTAGCATCGCTTCTACGTAAATCTGCCCAAGCTTCCCAAGATTCTGGGAAAATTGCTAAGTATTTCTGAACTGCAATCTGAGTTCTTTGATCAGCAGTAGATGCAGACCATGCAACTGGCAATTTAACTGGAATATCTTGTAAATCTAAAGTTGGATATAAAGTCAAAATGTTTGGTAATGTAGGCAATGTAGAACCATTGATGTAAGCACTAACTGCAGCAGCATCTGTAATTCCCCATTGTGCAAGAGATAATCTAATACCTGTTTCATACAAAGTTTTAGCATCTCCGCCCATGTTCCATCCATTTAAAGCTCCTTCTGCTCTACTTAAGTAGTTTTCAGAAGCCATAAAGATTTCAATGTTTTTAGTTTCGCTAAGCGTATTAGCAGCACCATTTCCTAAAACGTCATTGTTGAAAGCAGAGAATTTAGTAGTTCCAAATTGATCTTCTAAACCTCCAACTGGGTTTCCTCTATAGACTTTAGTCGCAGCTGTAGCATCAAGTGGAGCAAACCATTTTTCTAAACGTGGATCGTTGTATCCAACTAAGATACTTTCCATAGAAGCAGTCATTACATAACCCCAGCTATTTACAATCATGTTTAAATTGTTTGGCGTAATGTTACTTGCTTTAAAGAATGCACTTTGATCATTTGTCTGCATTACTCCAGCAGCAACCGCAGCTTCAGCTTGAGTTTTTGCATTTGCAGGTTCTTTATCAGAAATTCTTAAAGCCAGACGTAATCTCATACTGTTTCCAAAGATTCTCCATTTGTCAACACTTCCTGAATAAACTCTATCATTTGGGGCAAGAGAAGCAACTGAAGTTGCAGAAGTAGAAGTTAATGTTGCATTTGCTTCGTCTAATAATTTAAAGAAGTCTGCATAGATAAATTCTACGCTATCGTAAGGAACTTTATCTTTTCCGTTTCCTGCTTCAGTGTAAGGAATTGGTCCGTAAGCATCAACCATTTGGTTGTACATAAAAACTTTCCAGATTTTTAAAATTGCCAATGCTTCTTCATTTCCTTTAGATGCCTTAATAGCATTGGATAAAGCTGGAGCAGCAACGGTGTAAAATCTTGTCCATCCTCTACCTTCGTATCCGTTAACGAAAGCATTTCTTTCAGTACCGTATCCACAGTTTAAATAGTGGATAAAAGTTGAAGATAAAATACCTGTTGCAATACCCCAAGTACCTTGATCATCTACTCCTGGAGACGAATAAGATCCATTGTGGATACCTGCGTACAATGCAGATGCAAATGCAGGCCCTGCCAATGTAGCATCTAACTGATCTTCAGTCAATGAATTAGGATCTTTGTTTATTTCGTCAAAGTCGCCAGTACAGCTTGACAAAATCGAAACTGCCATTAATGCAACTCCTAATGTTTTTATTTTAAAACTATATTTCATGATATCTCTTTTTTAATTAAAATCCGAATTTAACATTAACTCCATAATCTCTCGTTGATGGAATGTTGAAAGATTCTATTCCTTGTAGGTTTCCTGTTCCTGCTCCTGCTTCTGGATCAAAGTATTTTGCTTTGTTTAAGAAGAAGAACAAGTTTCTACCTACTAATGAGAAATCGATACTTGTAAATCCTGAGTTACCTAATAAGCGTTTTGGCATTGAGTAACCAAAAACAAGCTCTCTTAATCTGATGTTTGTAGCATCATAAATGAATGGCTCTGCAATAGGAGTTCTTTGTCCGATTGCTGTCCAGTATTGTTCAGCATTGATGCTAGTAGTGTTTGGAGAATAAGTTCCGTCTCCATTAGCTACAACACCATCTACAATAATTCCGCCATTTCTTCCTGCTAAAGTAATATCACTTACCCCTAAACCAGCTTGTCTAGCTTGAGTGTATGAAATAACTTCACCACCAATTCTAAAGTCAACTAAGAAGCTTAAAGAGAAATCTTTGTATTTAAAGCTGTTTCTAAAACCTCCTGTCCAATCTGGATTAAAGTTACCAGCACGAACATCAAAACCATTTGTTGCCAATGGAATACCTGCACTATTTACAATGATATTTCCGTTTGGATCTCTTTGGAAACCTTTGATGTATAAATCACCATATTCGCCTCCAACAACCACTTTACTTCTTACTAAACGTCCTTCACCAAGAACTAATTCATCTCTCCCTTCAAAGATAGATTTTACTTTTGACTTGTAAGAAGCGTAGTTTGCTGTAATATCCCAAGTAAAGTTTTCTGTCTGGATTGGAGTCGCAGTAAGCGTAAGCTCGATACCTTTATTTTCGATATCTCCGCCGTTTACGATCGCTCTAGAATATCCAGAAGGCTCAGGTGTATTGATGTAGAAAATTTGATTATTAGTTAAGGTATTGAAATATGTGAAATCTAAACCTAAACGATTGTTGAAGAATCTAACATCGGCACCAAACTCTGTAGAAGAAGAAATCTCTGGTTTTAAGTTTGGATTTGCTTTTGTGCTTTGTCCGTATAACATACCACCGTTTCCTCCGATGTATGAAAATCTTTGTTGTGTCTGATAAGGATCTGTATCGTTACCTACTTCTGCATAAGAAGCTCTTAATTTTGCAAAACTAATTACTTCTGGCAATGTAAACATATCAGAAAGAACAGCTGAAAGTCCGAAAGATGGGTAGAAATAATCTTCTGGCAATGTAGAAGACCAGTCATTTCTAGCCGTTAAATCTAAGAATAAGTAGTTTCTGAAACCAATTTGTCCGAATCCATAAATAGAGTTGATTCTTTTTTCTGAAGCTGTAGAAGTAGATTGAACTGTCTGTACGTTTGATAATGCAAAGAAGTTTCTTTTACTTAAAACACCACCAGAATTTAAAGCTGAACTATTTTGTTGCAATGAACTAGCACCACCATTAAGACCAACAGAGAAATCTCCGAATTTTTCATTGTAAGAAAGTAATGCATCAATGTTTAATTCGCTTACTGTTTCATAAGATTCGCTGTAAGAACCCATGTTGCTGTTGAAAGCTGCCGTAGCATATCTGTTTCTTACGTTTTTGTTTGTCATTTGGTCTAGACCAGCTCTACCTTGTAAGCTTAACGTTTTTGTAAACTCATATTTAAGAGAAGCTAAACCAATAAATCTGTTTCTTTTATCTGTACGAGCATCATCTCTCAAAGCAGACCAGAATGGGTTTCCTCCAGGAGCTCCAGTTTCATCAAGGAAATAGTTTACTTGTCTTTGTCCTGCTGCATCAAAGTATTCGAAATCTTTGTAATCGTTGTAAGCAATACTACGAGGCAATAAATAAGCAGATGTTCCGATAGACTCTTCACCTGTTCTTAATAAGTTATCGATATCCTGAACGATGTAATTTGTTTTAGCATCTAAAGTTAATTTATCTGTAATCTTGCTTGTCAATCTTAAGTTAAGATTGTGTCTGTCCATTTTGTTCCCTCCCACAATACCTTCAGCACGTGTGTTCGTATAAGAAAAATAACCTTGCGCTTTTTCGTTACCAGCAGTAACTGTCAAAGTGTTTGCTAAGTTATAACCAGTTTTGTAGAAATCAATAACGTTGTTCGGCTGTGGAGAATAGCTTTGCGTAGCTGGCCCAGCGTAATTTGGATTACGAACCAACTGCCAAGCAGATACCTGACGTCCGTCTAAAGGCGCACCCCAGCTTGAGCTTGAGTTAGAAACATAATTTCCGTTTGTTCCTTGACCGTATTCGTTTTGCAAGTTCATCAAATTATAAGCAGAAGAAGCCATAAAGTTAGATGATAGCGAAACCGAAGTTTTTCCAGCTTTACCCGATTTAGTTGTAATTACAATTACACCATTTGATGCTCTAGAACCATAAAGAGCAGCTGCAGATGGTCCTTTAAGAACAGTCATCGAAGCAATGTCTTCTGGGTTAATGTTAGAAATACCATCAGGCTGTGTAGTTCCTCCTGTATCAATATCAGGATTTGTATTTGTTGTTCCGTTAGAAATTGGCACACCATCTACTACGTAAAGAGGCTGGTTGTTTCCGTTTAACGATCTGTTACCTCTTAAAGTAATTCTAGAAGAAGAACCAACACCATTTGAAGTAGTTGAGAAGTTAAGACCTGCAACTTTACCAGAAAGTGAGTTGGCAACGTTTAATGATCTTGCTTCAGATAACTCGTCTACAGAAACGTTTTGTGCAGAATACGTAATGGCTTTTTTCTCTCTTTTAATACCAAGAGCGGTCACCACTACTTCTCCTAACTGCTGCGTATCTGGGCCAAGAGTTACATTAATTGTAGATTTTGATCCCACAGCAACTTCTTTTGTAGCAGATCCTACATAAGTAAAAACCAAAACTGCTGATTGATTAGGAACACTAATGCTGTACTTACCGTCAAAATCTGTTGAAGCACTTGTTTTAGTTCCTTTAACAATAATATTTGCTCCAGGAATCGGAATCCCGCTTTGAGCATCTGTTATCGTTCCTTTTACTGTAGTCTGCGCTTGAAGGCTTTGAAAACCAAAAAGGCATATGACCAACAGTAATTTTAGTACGTTTTTAATCATATTAGTTGTTTTTTTAGAGTTAATAACATGTTAAACTTAAGAATACATTCTGTTAACAAAATATTATTTCGACAAATGACAATTTTGAAAAGGTGTTGGTAAATCTTTAGTGTTTTATTGAAAGAAAACGTTTTCATTTGTAATCCTACTCTGCCTTAAATTAAAAGACCAAATTCTATTATTGAATAGAATTTGGTCTTTTATAATTGTATTCATTTTTTTAAAGCGAAAACGCCGAAAAATCTTCGGCGTTTTTGGGTTTTTAGTTCAAAACCTTGAATTTAGTTTTAAGCAAATCGGTCGAATTTCCGCCGACCATAACTTCGAAATCTCCGGGCTCTACAACGCGCTTCATTTCTCTGTTCCAAAGAGATAGCTCATCTGTCGTAAGTGTGAATTCAACATTTTTTGTTTCGCCTTTTTTGATATTTAATCTTTTGAATCCTTTTAATGTTTTTTCAGGAGTTGTTACTGAACTGTAAACATCGTTAATGTATAACTGAACTACTTCGTCTCCGTCTCTATCTCCAATGTTTTTAACATCAACAGAAACTTTTACTTCTCCGTTTGGTTTAATTTCAGTAGTATTCAGTTTTAAATTAGAATATTCAAACTTTGTATAACTTAATCCGTAACCGAATGAATATAAAGGGTGTTCGCTTTCTGCAACGTATTTATGGATTGCAGATGGTTTTTGATTGTAATATATTGGTAACTGCCCAACTGATTTTGGAACTGTAATTGGCAATCTTCCTCCTGGATTATAATCTCCAAATAATACATCAGCAACTGCTCTACCTCCTAATTCGCCTGGGAACCATCCTTCTAAAACGGCTGGAATATTCTCAGCAATCCAATTTGTAGAAAGCGGACGACCGTTTAATAACACACAAACTACCGGAGTTCCTGTTTTGTGAATCTCTTCAATCAATTGCTGTTGAATTCCGAATAAATCTAAAGAAGCCACATCTCTGTTTTCTTCTACCAATTCGTTAGATTCTCCTAAAACGACAATTGCAACATCTGCTTTTTTAGCAGCATCAATTGCTGGCTGTAAGTTTACTTTTTCTAAATTCCAACGGAAATGCGCTCTGGCTCCCCAGCCTCCTTCCCACATTTCAATGCGGACTTTGTATTTTTTACCTTTTTCGATAATTTTTGGAGTCGTCACCATGCTTGTCGCACCTTTTGTCCAATTATCAATAACCAATTGATCATCGATATACATTCTGATTCCGTCATCAGAACTTAAACCTAACCAGCCATCAAGAGCCTGATCTGATTTTAAGAATCCTGTCCATCTGATAGAAAAATCATCTACATTCACACCATCTCCAGGCGCCCAAGGCCAGTCAAATTCTAATTGGCTGTCAACACGAGTCAATGCTGGAGTTCCTTCTAAGTTTCTGTTATTGAAATATTCTCCTTTTAATCCGTTTTGAGATTCGTCTGGAGTAAATAAATATTTAGATGGAATAATTTGTCCTTTTACGATTAACGGAACTCCTTCTTCGTAAACTACATTAGCAGTTTTTCCAACCAATTCCTTAACTCCTTCATAAACCGTCATTGCGACACTATTTTTTGGAGCATAACCCCCAAGTCTTGAAGCATTTCCATTTGGTCCAATAACGGCAATGTTTTTCAGGTTTTTACTTAACGGTAAAGTATTGTTGTCATTTTTCAATAAAACCATAGATTTCTGCGCCGCTTCTAAAGCAACAGCTTGATTTTCTGGAGTATGAAAACGCTCCTTAATTAGATTTTTATCTGTGTACGGATTTTCAAATAATCCCAATAAGAATTTCAAACGTAAAACTGCTCCCGCTGCACGGTCGATATTTTCTGTTGTCAATTTCTTTTCATTTACCAATTCAATAACTGTATTCTGCCAGAATTCGTTTGAAAAATCATAAAACTGCATATCAACACCAGCCGAAACGGCTTCTCTAATAGCATCTTTTGGAGAATCAGCTACTTTGTGAGTTGTCTGAATGTATTTAATAGCTCCTAAATCGGAAACTACAAGACCTTTAAAACCCCATTCGTTTCTCAAAACATCCGTCAATAACCAGTGATTTGCTGCACAAGGAATTCCGTCCAATTCAGAATACGCACACATAGTACCTAAAGCACCACCTTTTCTGAATGCTTTTTCAAAAGATGGCAAATGATCTTCTCTAGCAGAACGTTCTCCAACCAAAATTGGAGAAGAATTTCCTCCCGCTTGTGGAATACCGTGAACGGCGAAGTGTTTTGGTTCTGCAATAATAGAACGATCTGATTTTAAATCGTCTCCTTGCAATCCTTTAATGAAAGCCAAACCAATTTCGCTATTCAAAAAAGCATCTTCTCCAAAAGTTTCAGCAACACGTCCCCAACGTGGTTCGCGTCCTAAATCTAAGTTGGGTCCAAAACCAAAATGAACTCCATGTGCTCTGGCTTCCATACCAATAACTTTACCCACTTTATCCATCGTAGCCACATCCCAAGTTGCTCCAAGACCAATATTCATTGGGAAAGCAGTACTTCCTTCGTCTAAATATCCGTGAAGCATTTCACACATAATTAGCGCTGGAATTCCCCAACGGTTTCCTTTAATTACATTCGTTTGTAAATCATTGATCATTTTCGCCGAACGCGGATACAAATCATGAATTGCTCCAATTCCTAATTTGCCGATTTTTTCAGCCGATTTACCTTTAGCAAAATCTTCTTTATCTTTAAAAAAATCTCCTCTGTACATATCCATCTGACGCACTTTTTCTTCAAGCGTCATACGGCTTAACAAGTCTTGAACTCTTTCTTCTACTGGTAATTTGGCATCCTGATACGGATACTTTTTCTGGGCATGGATCTGGTTAAAAAAACCAACAGCCATTACAAAAATAATGGCCGTTTTTCTCATTCTTAATTGTAACATAGTTGTGTTGCGTGTTTAGTTTTGAATCACTTTAAGCTTTGTTCCATTCACAAAATCATCATGTGAAATAAAGAAAGTATTAAGTGATTTTCCATTTAGCTCTATCGAATTGATTTTCCCGCTATTATTTTCTTGTCTTTCAATTACGATGCTTTCTTTTTTATAATATCTTGGATCTAATTTGATCGTCACTCTATGAAACATTGGCGTTGTAATGGTATAAATTGGATCTCCCGGTGATATTGGGTAAATTCCCATCATCGAATACACTAACCAAGCGGACATTGTTCCTGTATCGTCATTTCCTGGTAATCCTTTTGGTTCATTTTTGAAATATTCGCGAACCAATTTCTTTACCATTTCTTGAGATTTGTATTCTTCACCTTTTACATAATTAAACAAGTACGGATTGGCAATATCTGGTTCGTTTGCCATATCAAACTGTTTGCTATCGAAGATTTTCTGCAATTGAACCGAAAATGCTAGATCTCCGCCCATTAATTTTTTCAATCCGATAATGTCGTGAGGAACCATGAAATTATACTGCCAAGCATTTCCTTCGATAAAACCAACATTTTCTTCAAAATTGGCTCCTGAATTTGGATCAAATGGCTCGTACCATTTTCCATCAGCTGTTCTTGGGCGAAGCAGATTTAAGTTTTTATCAAATAATTTTCTGTAGGATAATGATCGTTCTTTAAAACGTTTTACATTGTCTTTGTCACCGAATTCGTTGGCCATAAGCGAAATAGAATAATCTGAAATATTGTATTCCTGAGTTGTCGAAACTGGGCCTTTATTGTCGGTTGTCAAATATCCTTTTTTGATATAATCTTTCAATCCAGGACGAAGCGGATTATTTTCAACATTATCTGCGCCTTTCAACATCGCATAATAGGCTTTATTAACATCATAATCGCGAATTCCTCTCATATAACTATCTGTAATTACAATACTTGCAGGGTCTCCCACCATGGTAAAAGTTTCAGTAGAATTCAGCTCCCATTTGGGTAACCAGCCGTTTTCATCAAACATAGTTAACATACTTTTTACCATATCAGATTGCTGTTTTGGATAAACCAAAGACATCAGTGGATGTACATTTCGGTACGTATCCCATAAAGAAAATACGGTATAACGGGTGTCATCGGTTTTAGCAATTTTACTTCTTTTGATTACGGGATATTGTCCGTTAATATCATTTAAAATATTTGGATGAATTAAAGTGTGATACAAAGCTGTGTAGAAAATCGTGTTTTCATCTTTTGTACCACCTTCAACCAAAATTTTAGACAATTCTTCGTTCCATTCGTTGTAGGTTTCTTTGTAAATTGCATCAAAAGATCTGTTACCCACTTCTTTTGCTAAGTTTTCACGGGCATTTTCGATACTTACATATGAAATTCCAATCTTCACTTCAACCGTTTCTTGTTTCTCGAATTTGTACGTAAAATAACTTCCTATACTATCACCTACTACAGTTTTAATAGTATTTTCCATTATTCTCGCTTTTCCGTTGTAACCCATCCATTGCGCTTCAACACCATTGTATTTTGCGGTTTTTTTCCAAATTCCAGATTTATAGGCAGGCTTAGAAAATTGAGCCACAAAATAAACTGGGTATGCATCTTCAGGACTATTGTAACAAAATGATCCAACCGAGCGCATTCCCTCAATTTCGGTAGAAGAAACCACCTTAATCATCGCGCCTTCTTCATTTGTTAATCCTAGACCAAGATTTAATAAAATGTTAGATTGCCCTTTTGGGAAAGTGAATCTGCTCACTCCAACACGTTTTGAAGCTGTGAATTCACCTTTTACTTTGTACTTATCGATGTTTACGCTGTAGTACGCTGCTTTCGCAACTTCATTTGAATAGGTCGAACCATATTTTAAATGATCTATTTCTACATTTCCAGTCGTTGGCATCAATAAAATAACACCCAAATCTGGACAGCCAACACCGCTCAAATTCACCTGACTAAAGCCAGTCAAAAAAGTATTTTCATTCACATACGGATTCGAAAGCCATTGACTGTCTTTTTCCATCGGAGTATTTTTTACTCCCGCCACATTAAATGGACTGATGCTAGCCATTCCGCGTGGAGCAATTGGTCCGGGAAAAGCAGCGCCATAATTGGAAGTTCCAATAAACGGATTAACAAAATCGGCAGGTTCCTGCGCAAAAATAGTAATGCTAAAAAACAGCATGCAAAAAATACATGCTGTTTGAAATTTGTTTGTATGTAAAACCATAGGTTTCATTTTTATCTGTTGATCGCTTCAATTTTAAAAGTCCAAGCTTCTTTTGCAGGAAGATTATTTCTTAAGTTTTCTGGAATAATTACTTTAAATCCGTTTCCTTCTTTTGTCCATTTTAAAGAAGTTTTAGAACCTAACATCGTAATTTTTGTTCCTTTTTTAGGGCTGATTGATTTTACAGTAACTTCAGCAGGAATTTTGTCTTCTCCTTCTTTAGCTAAATAAAATGCAAATACATTTCCTGCTTTATTTTGTGTGAAACAGATGTTTTCTTCTTTGTAAGGTTCGATTGGTTTTGTGTTGTAAATCGCTGTGCTGTTTACTTTCATCCAATCTCCATAAGCTTGCAATAAATCGTAAGCTCCTTTATCCCATTCTCCTTCTGGACTTGGAGCAACGTTTAATAATAAATTACCTCCTTTTGCCACAATATCAATCAACAAATGAATTCCTTGTCTTCCAGTCATATAAGTCGCACCTGGAGAATAAGACCATCCGCCGCCTGCTGGGATACAAGATTCCCAAGGGTATGGCAAAGTTTTAGCAGGAACACGTCCTTCTGGAGTTAAGTAGTTTTGGTTTTTACCGTGAACCGCTCTGTCAACAACAATTAATCCTGGTTGTTTTTGACGCGCTTTTACAACCAATTCATCCATTTTAGGATCTTGATCAACTACTCTATGCTTGATGAAACCGTTTTTAGATTCGTTTTCTGTAAATTTCTCGTCGTAGTTTTCTTTGATGTTCACTTGGTCTCTTTTTCTAACCCATCCACCATCTAACCATAAGATATCTACTTTTCCGTAGTTAGAAAGAATTTCTAAGATTTGGTTGTGCGTGAAATCAACATATTTCTGCCATTTTTCTGGATATAAAGACGGATCGTAATTTACGTTTCTATCAAATGGAGGGAAATAAGGATCCCAGTAGTTTTCGTTGTGCCAGTCTGGTTTAGAGAAATAAGCTCCAGTTGAAATGCCTTCACCTCTAAAAGAGTTGAAAATTTCTTTTAAAACGTCTGCTTTGGGATTTGTATGGAAAGGAACATCTTTACTAGTAATCTTGTAATCAGAATATTTTGTATCATACATATTGAAACCGTCATGGTGTTTGGTGGTGAAAACCATGTATTTCATACCCGCATATTTCGCTGCTTTAGCCCATTTTGCAGGATCAAACTTTACAGGATTAAAAGTCTTTCTTAAACCTTCATAATCTTTAATATAATCATTATAATTAGATGGATTACTTCCTTTTTTACGTTCACACCATCCGTAATCTTCAGGGCAGATAGACCAAGATTCTACAATACCCCACTGACTGTAAGTTCCCCAGTGCATTAACAAACCAAATTTTTTGCCTTGCCATTCGTCTAGGTTCTTTAAAACTAACGGATCAGTTTCTGGTACGTATCTTTCATCTTCATAAATCGCCTGAGCAAATATCTGAGCTGAAAATAAAAGGGCGATAATGAATATTCCTTTTTTCATCTTTAATCTAATTTATAATTTATTATTCTTTGTTTTTTAGTTTAGTTTGTCCAATATCGGTTGATCTGTAAAAGTTAATTCTGTTTGAGCATTTTCATTAAGTTGCTCGAATACAACAAACTTATTCTCGCCCGTTTTCAACCAACAGCCTGGCACATAAAGTGTTTGTTGTGGTCCAACTTTCCAGTAACGACCAAGATTGTGTCCGTTAACAAATACAATTCCTTTTCCCCAATTGGTCATGTCAAGAAAAGTATCGGCTGATTTATCGATGTTTACTGTAGACTCATATAAAACTGGGCGTCCCGATTTTACCGTTTCATTTTTAACAGCAGGAACTTCACTCATTGGCATTTTATACATCTCCCATCCACCACTAATTTCATATTCATTAATGAATACTGGAGAAATAATTCCTTTAGTATTATGAACGATTTCAGCTCCGTAATTAATACGTCCCATATTTTCAACCAGAATTTCTAAAATACCGTTAAAAGGAATAGAAACAGTCAATTCATAATTTTTGAAAACTCTATTCAATTCACCCACTTTAACTCCGTTTACATAAACGGTGGCAAAGTCTCTCAATCCCTCAATTTTCAATTTGCCAGAAGAAATTGGCTGCGTAAATCTTTTTCGATACAGAACGTATCCATTTCCTTGACCTAACTTTTCAAATGTTAATGGCTGGTCATTTACGACTGGTTTTTCTTTTTTGATCCAACTTAAAACATCCATACTTGATTTGACAGGCTGATTAGGATATTTTGTGACTGGTATTTTCTCTGGAATCGGTGCTAATTTTGTTTTAGAATACTTTTGCATTACGTCACGAATAGCCATGAATTTTGGAGTTGCCCAACCTGCTTCGCTAATAGGCGCATCATAATCGTAGCTTGTAATATCCGGCTGAATATCGCTTTCTTCATTATAATTTGCACCAGAGGTAAATCCAAAATTAGTACCGCCATGCGCCATATAATAATTAAAAGAAACACCTGCGTCGAGATACTTTTTAGTTTGAGTCGCAATCTCCTCTGATCCAATTTTAACAAAAGGTTCTGCCCAATGATCCAACCAGCCAGGATAAAACTCTGCCACCATATAAGGTCCTTGCCCTTTATGGAATTTATCAACCTGCTTTTTTAAATTCTCCATATTTGATTCTCCATTTGCAGTTGGCAACACGCCTTCAACAGCACCACCTTCAAACAACCAACTACCGTCAGAAGTAAAAAAAGGCTCTGGAAACCCAGTTTCTTTAAGTATATTATAAATGGCTGTTTTGTATGCTTTATGATCCTCAGTACTAATATCGGTTCTTTGAGAAACATAAGAACCAAATTCATTTTCCGCCTGAACCATAATAATTGGTCCTCCTTGGTTAGCAAAATTTCCTTTTACCACTGCATATAACTGTTGCAGATACGTTCTGCAAGCTTCTAAAAATGCTTTGTTATTGGTACGAATTACCAAATCTTTATTGTTTTGCAGCCACCAAGGGTAACCTCCAAATTCCCACTCACCGCAGGCATACGGTCCTGGCCTAAGAATTACATATAATCCTTCACTTTTAGCAATACGTAAAAACTCTGCTAAATCTCTGTTTCCTGTTTTAAAATCCCATACACCTGGCTCAATTTCGTGATAATTCCAAAACACATAAGTTGCCACGGTATTCAATCCCATAGCTTTAATCATTTGCAGTCTATGTCTCCAATATTCTTTAGGAATACGCTCATAGTGCATTTCTCCCGAATGTATTTTTATAATTTTCCCATCTTTTTGAAATTCTCCATTCGATATAGAAAATCCTTTGTTTTGCGCCGAAGTAAAAAACGGCATCAAGCAAATCAATACTACTCCGAGTTTAAATAATATCTTATTCATTTTTTAAAATATTTAATTCACCAAAATCTCATCCACAAACAACCAAGAGCTTTCTCCTTTCGGACTTTTCTTCAAGTTGCCTACAATTACTTTCACAAAACGTGCATTCTGTTTTTGGAAATTAATTTTGAAATCTTTCAATTCAGGAACTGGATTTACTGCATACGAGCGTGTTATTTTTCCAACTTGCGTATATTTAATTCCATCATTAGAAATCAATACTTTTATCTGAATTGGGAAATTAACTCCAGCTCCTTGACTTTCTAAAGCTCCAACTGATACTTGCTCAATACTTTCTATTTTTTCAAGATCGATTACCAATTCCATATCATTAACCAGCCAAGCTTGCCATTGTCCATCATGGAAATTTTTGCTTCCTCGAATGGTATTTACCATCGTACTGGCATCTCCTTTATAATTATCGTTGTAAGGCGTTAAGTATTTCACTTTTTTCGCAAATGCTTTATGGAAAACTATAGTATCTGTAAATGTTTTTCCTACCGGTTTTTCATCCTGAAATAAAGAAGCTTTTAAAACTGTTGTTTCTTTGATTTCAATTGGAGCAGTATATTTTACTGCGTGATGATCAATATTTTTATCTCCTAAAACATAGCGGATATCTGGATTTGGGAACTCATTTTTCAACTCGACTTTGATTTGTTTATTTCCTAAATCAGCTGTTGAAGAAGCCGTTACCAAATAAGCGCTTTTCGCATAATTTAATCCCTGATAATCGTAACGTTTAAACATGGAGAACAATCTCGATGTAAAATCGTTCCAGTTACGCTTTTCTTTCGGACTCCATAATGTTTCTGATAGAGCTGCCAATCTTGGAAAAATCATGTATTCAGAATCTTTTGGTCCTGCAATATGTTCTGCCCATAAATTGGCTTGACCACCTAATATATGTGAAGCATCTTCAGGCGTCATTCCTTGAACAACTGGATCAAACTGATACACTTTATTCAACGGATTATAAGCATCAAAAGCCAAAGGCTCTTCATTTTGAGGACCTTGATAGAAATTGAAATAACATGGAGATTCTGGAGACATAATTACATCGTGACCTTGTTTAGCCGCTTCTGCACCGATTTTTTCTCCTCTCCAGCACATAATTGTAGCACTTGGATTAAGTCCGCCTTCCAGTACTTCATCCCAGCCGATTAGTTTTTTACCTTTAGAATTAACGTATTTTTCAATGCGTTTTACGAAATAACTTTGTAATTGTTCTACACTTTTTAAGTGCTCATCTTTGATTCTTTTTTGGCAATAAGGACATTTTGCCCAATTGGTTTTAGTCGCTTCATCACCTCCAATATGAACATATTTAGAAGGGAAAATAGCCATTACTTCGTCTAAAACATTTTGTAAAAATTCAAACGTCGTTTCTTTTCCTGCACAGTAAATATCTGTCAAAGGCCAAACTCCTCCCGAAGGAACTCCAATTCGCTGATTGAAACAAGCCAATTCTGGATAAGAAGCAATGGCGCTGCTTACGTGAGCCGGCATTTCGATTTCAGGAATTACTTCAATTCCTTTTGTTGCAGCATATTTTACAATTTCTTTTAATTCTTCTTGAGTGAAGAATCCGCCGTAAGTTCCTTTTTCATCAGGATTTGTAGTCAATCTGGCATTCCAGCTTCTGTTTTCCTGATCTACTCTCCATGCACCAACTTCTGTTAGTTTTGGATATTTTTTGATTTCTATTCTCCATCCTTGATCGTCAACTAAGTGCATGTGCAAAACATTCATTTTATGTGCTGCCAAACGATCGATTGTAGTTAAAACATAATTTTTATCGAAGAAATGACGTGAAAAATCCAACATTAAACCTCTCCATTTAAAACGAGGCTCGTCATTAATAGTCAAACTTGGAATTTCCCATTTTGCAGAAGTAATCGCAAACTGACTTTCAATTGCTTCAGGAAGTAATTGTCTGATACTTTCTAAAGCATATAAAAACCCATTATTTCCTTTCGCAGAAATAACAATGTTGGTTGGATTTACATCTAAAACATACGCCTCATTCTTCAAGTTTGGATCTGTTTTCAACAAAACATAATTACTCGCAGGAGCTTTTGTAGTCACTTCTGGTTTCCATCCCGCAGCAACTCCGAATTTAGAAGCCAAAGCATTTGCAGCATCTTTTTGAAAATCACCGTTTACTACAAACTTTGTATCTTTTGTAAATTCAAAAACACCTGTTTTAATAAGAGTCTGACTCGGTTTTGGAATGATACGAATATCACTTTCCGTGTAAATTTTCTGTGAGTTAGCTGAGAAAATTGAAGTGATTAGGGTTAATAGGAATAGTAATTTTTTCATTCTTTGTTTTTTGGTTTCTCTTTGTGAATATTACTTAAACACATAGAGACATAGTTTTTTAGGTTTGGTTTGTCATTTCGACGAAGGAGAAATCTTCGTGAGTAGCTCCGTAACGAAAAGCCAATCTTTGTAGAGCTTCTTGTGGAGATTTCTCCTTGGTCGAAATGACAAATATTGCGCATATTTCAATCTTTGTCAATCAACTAGTGTGATTTCTCATTCCTTCAAATGACAAAACTGTGTCGAAAAACTTTGTCAAAGTTCCAAACTTTGACAAAGTTCTAAACGTAATACTTATTTCTCCCAAGACATTTTAAATTTCGCGTCTTCCATTCTGTGGCCTTTCACATCATCAGAAACTGCATAATTAAATCCTGATCTTAAGCTGTAACCTGCGTATTCACCGTTTTTATTCAACGCAATAAAACCAACTTGCAGGTATTCCATGTCTTTATGATTTTTATGTTTGTTGTAAATACGCTCTGTAATTTCTTTACAAGCATCATAAGGAGATTTTCCTTGACGCATTAATTCGACAACCATTGCGCTTCCTGCAGTTCTAATAACCGCTTCGCCCAAACCGGTTGCTGCGGCAGCCCCTACTTCGTTATCCAAGAAAAGACCCGCGCCGATTATTGGGGAGTCACCGACGCGTCCGTGCATTTTCCAAGCCGCACCGCTCGTGGTACATCCGCCCGAAAGATTGCCATCTTGGTCTAACATTAGCATGCTTATGGTATCGTGATTTTCTATATTTATAACCGGCTTGTATTTAGAATCTTCCAGCCATTTTTTCCAATCTCTTTCCGATTCTGGCGTTAGTAAATTTTCTTCTTTAAAACCTTCAGACAAAGCAAACTGCAATGCACCTTGCCCTGCTAACATTACGTGAGGTGTATTTTGAAGCACTCTTTTTGCAACAGAAATTGGGTGCATGATTCCCTGCAAGAAACAAACAGAACCACAATTGCTATTGTGATCCATGATACAGGCATCAAGAGTAACTTTCCCTTCGCGATCTGGATATCCTCCATAACCAACACTGCGGACATTCGGATCGGCTTCAGGTATTTTCATTCCAGCTTCGATTGCATCTAAAGCCGATTTTCCTTCTTTTAAATTCTTCCAAGATTCTTTATTAGCAGGCAAACCATGGTTCCATGTCGAAATGATAATTGGTTTTGTCTGCTTTTTTTCTTTTGATTCTACTTCTGGTTCATTTTCATGATTGGCAGCAAATCCGCTTACGCCCAAAACAGAACTTATTGCTAAAGTTCCTAAAGTGGTTTTCTTGATAAAATCTCTTCTATTTGACATGGTTTTTGGTTTAAATTCAACTTTCAAAAACAAAATATTCTTGATGTTGCTAAATTAATCAGTAATACTTTTTAATCCCAGTAAAATCTACTACAAGGCCGATTTTACGGCTGCAATTGTTTTTAAATTACTATCTGATAAGGCGTTTCCGTCAAAAAAAGAAACTCCAGTTGCGCCATTTTTCTTCGCCAGTAAAATTGCTTCTTTCAATTCTGCATCCGATTTTAATCCCGGAATATAAATTCCTGTATTTACTTTTGTCGGTTTTCCTTCTAAATCGGCTACACCTTGTTTGGTTGCGTAACCTACCCAGTCAATTTCTTCATCATAAAAACTATGATAAATCATTGGATATACTTCGTCAATATTCCATTTATCCCAACGCTGACGCACCATGTGGTCTGCCATTTCTGGATAAGGAAATACCGCTGCCGTTAATTTTTTATTGTATTTATGAGCAATTTTATAAGCATCGTCAACTACAGCTTTTACAGCATTTAATCTGAAATTTTTCCATTCCATATCAATTGAAGTATTGTGGCTGTTTTTTGGATTTTTGTGATGTTCTTTTTCGAATTTACTTACGCAGGCATCACAATAACAGAAATCAAATTGTGGCAATTCTACATCTTGAATCAAGTTGTATTTTGGCAATAAACTGATTGGTAAGAAAATATCCGGGAAACGAATGTAATCTAAATGTACACTTTCAATTCCTTCTACTTTTGCCAAACCTTCAACCAAACCTAAAACGTGGTTTCTAGATTCTTCTTTAGTTGGACAAAGCCATTGGTAATAATCTACGTATGGGCGGTTATCAAAACAAGATTTTCCTTCTTTACTTACTTGATACCAATCTGGATGCTGTAAAGCAACTGAATCATTTGGACGATTCATTGCCATAATCCAAGCGTGAACTTTTAGTCCTTCTTTTTTTGCAAGCGGAACTAATCTTGCTAATAGTTTCGGATCTGTCTGCGTGTTAATTAAAACTTCGTCGATTCCACCGTCTTTGTATTTTTTGAATTCTTTCGAATAATCTGCATCTGATTTTTTAGCGTCAGCAGTTGTCCAAACTCCAAAAGTAAATTTTCCATTTTCTTCTGATTTAGCATCTTTTTGTCCGCACGAGAATAAATTCAGCGAAAGCGCTAATACTAAAACTTTTAATAGTTTTTGCAACTTATTCGTTCGTAATAATTTTACCATCTTCTTTAATTATTAAGGTTTTGTTTGAAAAAGGACTCTTTACCAAGATATTAAATCCTGATGAATGATTTTCTAAAACTGGTTTTAAAACTTTTCCATCAACAATTATATTTTTTGAGCTAATACTTTGCAATGATTTTGCCCAAGTTTTATTCTTTTCGAAATACCTTTTCTGAGCGCGATACAAAGTATACAGTTTCCATTTTACCTTTTCTTCCTGCGGAATTGTAAAAGTGTCCTGAGCTCCTATTTCTTTTGAAGAGAAGTATACATAAGCCCATTTTTCGGGCTCATGCATATTTATCACTCCCATAGGCGACCAAACCCAATTGTATTCTGGGAGAAACTTTCCTTCTGAATCTTTTTTACGTTCATATTTTCCGTCAACAACCGAATGCTGCCAATTCACTCTAGAGAAATTGACTTTCCAAAATTTATCTTTTGGAACAATATCGTCGAAATAGGATGTTTTATAAACCGACCACGGAATAGCGATTTCTAATGTCCAGCCTTTATCTACATCTGAAGCATTATTTAAAGTTCCGTCCACCTTTACAGCCGATTTTAATCCGTCGATATTCCAGTCGTTTAAAACCGTGTTTTTTTCGCGGTACGGTTTATTGATGAATAAATCCCAAGCGGTATTCAGCGCATTAATTTCTAATTCATAGTAATTGTGCGTATCATTATCTGGATCGATAAAAACCTCAAAATCATTATTGTAAAAAATAATAGTATCGCGTTGTCTTAGATTTGCCCAAACATGAGGCTCTTCTATTTTTGCCAAGATATAGTAGTAATTATCGTCCCAAAGCATTTTAACTTGAGTATTGTATTTTGGTTTTTCAACGCCTTCTATGTCGACAAAAGGAGTTGTCCAATCTGCTTTTTCCCAAGCTTTGTCTGCTTCATCACCGTCAATAACAATTTCGCTTGACGTTTTATAGGCAATATAACTTTTCGGTGTAACCGGTTTTTCAGATTGCGCATAACCCATCAATCCAACAAAAAAAACGGCAAGGGACAATAATTTACTTCTACTATGCATCTTTATATTATAAACTATTTTCTTTTGTAAACTGAATTACTTCACTTAATTTTCCGAAAGCGATAGCTACGTGCGTATCTGCCGCACCGTAATAAACCGCTAATTTATCTTCTTTAATATCGTGCAAAGCAGCACAAGGGAAAACTACATTTGGAACGTCTCCAACCATTTCATAAGTCTCTGCTGGACCTAATAAATAAGGCTGTGTTCTGTATTTTACCTGATCTGGAGAATCAACATCTAAAAGTGCTGAACCCATTGCATAACGGAAACCGTTGCAAGTATTGATAACTCCGTGGTAAATCATTAACCATCCTTCATCTGTTAAGATTGGGATTGGTCCTGCTCCTACTTTTGTACACTGCCACGCACTTTGCTCAAACGGACTTGGTTTCATAACCAATCTGTGTTCTCCCCAATATTTCATGTCTGGGCTGTAGCTAATCCAGATATCTCCAAATGGCGTATGTCCGTTATCACTTGGACGGCTTAACATCGCATATTTACCGTTGATTTTTTGTGGGAATAAAACTCCGTTTCTGTTGAATGGTAAAAAGGCATTTTCGCATTGGAAAAATTCTTTAAAGTCAAAAGTATAACCAATACCAATTGTTGGTCCGTTGTAACCATTACACCATGTAATCCAGTAACGATCTTCAATCCAAACCACACGTGGATCGTATTTATATGCAGATTCGATCATTTCTGTATTTCCAGACTGCATTACAATTGGTTCATGATTGATATCCCAATTGATACCATCTTTACTGAAACCAGCAAAAATATTCATCTGAACTGCTTTATTATCACATCTGAAAACCCCAGCATATCCGTCTCCAAAAGGTACAACTGCACTATTGAATATACTGTTTGATGAAGGAATCGAATATCTGTCGATAATTGGATTCTCCGAATATCTCCACATTACATCTTTACTGTTTTCGGGTCTGTCTTGCCAAGGAATAGTTCTCATTTTTTGTTTTTTTATTTATTAGTTTTTTGTTTTTTATTCTTTTGTTTGTGACTGTTGTTTTGAACTGCCACACACCGTTTTGTCATTTCGACGAAGGAGAAATCTTCGCAAGAAGCTCCATCTCGTAAGTTGCCAATCTTTGTAGAGTTACTCGTGGAGATTTCTCCTTCGTCGAAATGACAAACTTTGGAGAAATTCTTAACTCAAAAATCTTGCTTCTTGCTTCTATTTTCTTTCTTCTAAAATCTACTCTTCAATCTTACGAACTCTATCCAGCCAAGTAAACTTCAACACAGTAGTCGTCACTAAGAACACTGCTAAAGCAACACCAGCTTTCGGATAATCTCTAATGATAAAGTAAATCGGAAGCAGAATCATGCTTGACTGCCAAATAATTCCGATTACGCAGTTCATCATATCTAAATAGAAATCATTATTTTTTTGGAAAGATTGGTCTTCCGCTTTCAATTGTTTATAAACAGGAGTCCAGAATCCCCACGGTCTAACGTTTGAATAAAACGATTTTAAAACCTCCATATCAGTTGGTTTACTTAGGTAAGTTCCTAAAAGACAACCCAAGATTGAGAATCCGAAAATTAATGGGAATAAATAAATTGACGGCACTTGTGAAAGATCATGCAAGAATGTCCCCGCTGCTAAATTTCCTTTGTTCTGATCCAGAATAAATTGAAGAGAAGCAGCGATTAATCCGCCGACCATTCCCCAGAAATAACCCCATCCGTTGAAACGCCACCAAATCCATTTTAGAAAGTTGGCTGCAACGTAACCTCCATAAAGAGCACTTGTAATCCAAAGTGTCAATGAGTTGATAGAATCTGCGAAGAATCCCATGAAAACTCCAAGACCAACAACTAAGAAAGAAGAAATCTGACTTACTTTGATATAATGTTTATTTGAAGCAACTGGTTTAAAGTATTTTTTATAAATATCATTTACGATATAAGCCGGTCCTGCATTTACGAAAGCAGAGAATCCAGACATGAAAGCAGCTAATAATCCTGCTAGAAGAATTCCTTTAATTCCGACTGGGATATAAAGATTCACCACTTTTGGCATCAATAACTCTAAATCTGCCCCCGTTAAATTTACGTTTGCATTTAATTCAGGAGCTAAATTTACTAAAGCAATCACTACAATTCCTGTGATTAATAAATATCTCGGAATGAATAAAATCAAGTTGGTAAAACCACTCATATAAGCCGCTTCTTTTACTGATTTTGTAGAAAGCACGCGCTGTAAATCGTAACTTGGAGTTGGTCCTGCAACGCTGGCAAAGAAACCTTTAAATAAAGTCATTCCGATGAAAGCGCCAAACATTTTATAACCTTCCGTATCAATTAATCTATTGAAAGTTTCGAATTTATCGCTCCATTGCGTTTCAAATTCCCATCCGAAGAAAACATTTTTCCATTCTGGCGTAATAATCGAATTAATCTGAATATCAGTATAATTAATAAATGCATAACCAGCGATTAAAACTCCGGCAACAATCATAATTAAATATTGCACAACCTCTGTTGCTACAACAGAAAACATTCCGCCTTTAACCGTATAAATTGTTGTTAAGAAAATGATTAGCAAAGCATAAGCTTGTTCAGAAGTTAAGAAAACAGTACCATTCATATGAACTGTTAAATCCCAAGGAAGAATAATCGTTACAAATTTCCCAATTCCAACAAAGAAATAAGCAATGAAACCAATTGTAGAAATAATTGCAAAAATCGCTACAATAATATGTGACGCTTTTCCAGCCTGATCACTTCCAAAACGAGTTAAAATCCATTCAGAACCCGTCATTACTTTTGATCTTCTAATCCAAACCGCGAGGAACATCATCACAAAAATCTGATTCCAGATCGGCCAAAGCCACATGAACATGAAACTTTTTACGCCATAAAGAAATAAAACGCCAATCATCCAGGAAGTTCCCGAAACATCAAACATTCCAGAGCCGTTACTTAAACCTAGAAAATACCATTTAATAGATTTTCCTCCCAAGAAATAATCATCTAAACCTTTAGATGCTTTTCTTGAAATCCAGATTCCTATACCGACCGACATTACGATATAGATTAAAATGATTGATACGTCAATAATGTTCATTAATAATTTATTTTTGAATTAGTTAGTTTAAACCCCAGTTTTGGTTTGGCTGTGCTCCCATAACAAAATGCAATACACCGCCATTTAGCATATCTTGGTGAGAGATTGCTGTTTTATTGAATGCTTTTCCATTTAAAGTTGCTGATTGGATATAGAAATTTTTCTCTGAAACATTTTCAGCCTCAATTACAAAAGTTTTTCCATTTGGAAGATTTAAAGTCGATTTCTCGAAAATCGGACTTCCAATTTCGTATTCTCCAGAAGCTGGATTCATTGGATATAATCCCATTGAACTGAATACATACCAAGCCGACATTTGTCCGCAGTCTTCGTTTCCGCTCAAACCGTTTGCTGTCGTATTATATTGCGTATCTAAAATATGGCGAACCCAATATTGTGTTCTCCAAGGCTGACCCGCATGGTTAAACATATAAGCAATATGGTGGCTTGGCTCATTTCCGTGCGCGTATTGTCCGATCAAACCAGAAATATCTGCTGAAACGTTATTTCCAGTAATTTCAGAACTCTCTGTAAATAATTGTTCTAATCGTTTGGTGAAAATCTCGTTTCCTCCGTGAAGTTTAATAAAATCATCTACATTATGAGGAACAAACCAGCTGTGCTGCCAAGCATTTCCTTCGGTGTAATCGGTATGTTCTCTGTGATTCGAGTGTTTTGGATCGAAAGGTTCGTTCCAAGATTTTCCATCTTCCGATTTTCCTCTCATAAAACCAGATTTCGAATCAAATAAATATTCGTATCCTTTTGAACGTTTAGAGAAAAACTCATAATCAGCAGTTTTGCCTAATGCTTTCGCCATTTGAGCTACACACCAATCGTCGTAAGCATATTCTAAAGTAATTGTAACAGATTCGTCTAATAAGTTGTATGGAATATAACCGTATTTTTTGTAGAAATTCAATCCGCGTTCGTCCTGCACCATGGTTGCTTTCATCGCTTCAAAAGCTTTTTCGGCATCAAAACCTTTGATGCCTTTCATGTAAGCATCCACAATAACCGGAATCGAATGATATCCTGTCATCGTATTGGTTTCATTTGCATACAATGTCCAAACCGGAAGTATCTTTTTAGTTTCATAATACGCCAACATCGAGTTCACTAAATCGGAAACTTTTGTTGGTTCTAATATCGTCAGCAATGGATTCTCTGCTCTAAAAGTATCCCAAAGCGATAATGTAGAATAAGCGGTATAATCTTTAGCCGTAATAATTTTATCGTCTTCTCTTCTAAATTGTCCGTTTTTATCGCTGTATGTTACTGGAGCAACTTGTGCATGATACAAAGCGGTATAGAAAATTGTTTTTAGAGAATCAATCGGCGTTTCTACTTTAATTTTACTTAAAGCTTTGTTCCATTCTAAAGTGGCATCCGATTTTGCTTTTTCAAAACTATAACCTTCAGCATCTAAGTTATCTTTTGCATTTTCAACACTTACAGAAGAAAGCGCCACTTTTACGTCTAATTCTTTAGAGTTTTTAGGATCGAAGAATAACTGAAGAGCGGTATTTTCGCCTTCTGCACTTTTAGCTGAAACTACTTTTTTATCAGCAGTAATAATACATTCTGTTATTGGCTTAGAAAACTTCGCTACAAAAAATACTTTTTGATTTTTTGCCCAGCCCGTACTGTAACGGTAACCGCTGATAGTATTAGCATCTTCAATTTTGATAGACGTTTTTAACGCCTTATCCCAGTTAATCGCAAAACCAAGATCTACAACAACAGATTGCGTGTCGTTATTATTATAGGTATACTTATGATATGCGGTTCTTTGCGTAGAAGTTAATTCTACATTGATCTTAGGATCCTCAAGAAAAACTTGGTAAGAACCCGGTGTTGCTTTTTCGTTAACATGATTATATTTTGATTTATACGGAAGGAAATCGCGTGAAGCGGCTTTGGCGGTTAAGTCTAATTTTTTGTTTGTCGGCATAAATAAAATATCTGCCAAATCACCGATTCCTGTTCCGCTTAAGTGTAAGTGACTAAAACCTGAAACTATTGAGTCAGAATAATGATAGCCCGAACACCAGTCCCAGCTAGAAACTCCATTATCTGGACTCACCTGCAGCATCCCAAACGGAACTGTCGCCCCCGGATACGTATGTCCGTGGCCTCCAGTACCTATAAAAGGATCTACATAATTTGCTGCAAAACTTTTGTGATGCGTATTTTTATCTACATTTATTTTGCAACTTGCAGTAAAAATTACCGTTAAAGAGAGCAGAGTAATTTTCCTCATATCAAAACAATATTAATTTAACTTTAAATTTAGATAAATTCAATTTTTACCAAAACATTTTTAGACGGACGACATTTAAACAGCCCTAAACATCAAAAAATAGTAACAAACGACATTTCTTTTCTACGATTATGATTTTCAACTCAAGCAAACCATACAGTTTACCTATTCGCTATCATGTTTACTTCTGGCTGACGTATTTTGTGTTTAATACATTCCGTTGGGGAAGCTATTTTAATGATTATGTTTATTCATTAAAAACCACTTTACTCGGTTTCCCAATTCACATGGCATTATGTTATCTGAATATTTTAGTTCTGATGCCACATTTGGTCTACAAAAAAAAATACTTCCTATATATAGTGAGTGTTTTGTCTGCCATTTTCGTTATGGTGGTACTAAAATTTAATCTGACTTATTTATTAATCACACACAACGTATGGCCAGAAGGCCCGCAGACTATTAATACACTTACATTAAACTATACAATAGATATGATGATGGGCGAATTGTATGTAATGACTTTTGTTACTGCAATTAAAATCACGCTCGATTTATTACAAGAACAAAGACGTGTAACCGATCTAGAAAAATCTCAATTGGAAACAGAATTGCTGTTTTTAAAATCTCAGATTTCACCACACTTTTTCTTTAATACTTTAAACAATATCTATTCACTTTCTGTAGAAAAGTCAAACAAAACTCCTAAAATCGTTTTAAAACTTTCAGAGCTAATGCGTTATATGCTTTATGAAACAAAAGAAAAGAAACAGTCTTTAGAGAATGAAATTCTTTGCATTCAGAATTATCTGGATTTGGAAAGAATTAGAAATGGAGAACGTTTAGAAGTAGATATGTCTATTTCGGGAGATATTCACGATAAAGAAATTTCGCCAGTTCTATTATTGACTTTCGTCGAAAATGCATTCAAACATGGCGTAAACAAAAACACAGGAAATGTTCTCATTGATATCAGATTTAAAGTAAAAGGCGATTATTTATATTTCTCAATTTCAAACCCTATGCCCGAATTTACCGTACATAAAGATAATTTTAACAAGGCAAGTGGTATAGGTATTGAAAACGTAAAAAAAAGACTTGAGTTGGGATATAATAAAAATGACTATAAGCTTTCATTTAAAAATAAAAAGAATATTTTTGTCGTTAAACTAGTTATAAAAGTCACTTAAGCCCTAGCTTTTATCGGTTTAGAAAACTATACCTACAAAAAACCAAATATCGGCCTAAAATAGTATTTACAAATGAAAATAAAGTGTTTAATTATCGATGATGAGCCATTGGCAATAAACGTTATTAAAAATTATATTGAACAGATTGAGGATTTAGAATTAGTAAACACTTTTAGTAATTCTATTGAAGGATTGAATTTCTTAAAAAACAATACTATTGACGTAATTTTTCTAGACATCAACATGCCTGTTTTAGACGGTATCAATTTTATTAAAAGTCTAGAAAATCCGCCTTTATTGATTATTACGAGTGCATACGACCAATTTGCAATTGAAACTTACGAACTTGATGTTTTAGATTATTTGGTTAAGCCAATTGAATTTCCGCGTTTGATGAAAGCGGTCAACAAAATCAACAAAAGGCTTAACAATGCCAGCAAAGTTCCGCAGGAAAACAATAAAGAAAACCCTTTTATCTTCGTTAAAATCGACAAGAAAAAAATGAAGAAGATTTTCTTGAACGAAATTCTAGTAATCGAAAGTTTAAAAGATTACTTAAAAATAAGCACCACTTCAGGAAAATTCATCATTCACAGCACTTTATCAGATTTTACAGGATTACTACCTGAAAGAGATTTTATAAGAATACACAGATCATACACCATCGCCATTGACAAAATTGATGCCGTAGAAGGAAACAGCATTGAAATTGAAGGATTAAGATATGTCATAGGAAGATCTTATATAGACGAGGTAAAACAAAAAATCCTGAACTCTTCCATATAAAGGTTTAACCGCAAAGCACGCTAAGATTTACGCAAGGTTCGCAAAGTTTATTAAAAGCTTTGCGAACTTTTTTATACTCTTTTTAGACCAAGCAAAAAGTCTTAGCGCCCTTTGCGTAAATCTTTGCGCGCTTTGCGGTAAAAAAATATATAAAAACGAAAATGCGGCCAACCACGACCGCATTTCCTCTCAATTATAGGTAACTAACCAAAATAAACCATGAAATAGTCTATTATCTTTATTGCTGCAAAAGCTTCCCCTTTATGCATTCTTACCAATTCTTCGTAAACTTTGATAGGCAAAGATCCTGTCTCTTCAAATTGCAATGCTTCTCTAAAACCTATATCTTCTTTAATCATTTGCCTTGTCATTCAATTACTAAGATAAAAGTAGAATTATATTATCCGCTCGTACTAAAAATTCGACTAATAACGGCTAAGCTTCGGCAAAAGACAAAATTAGGCAGCTTCAAAAAACAACTCCTTTTTTTTTAAAGCTTCATAGAAACTTAATATTTATAGCAATAATCAACGATTACAAAATCAAAGCTCCAGCGGAGCGACATATTTTTCTACAATTTTATTATATGTCGCTCCGCTGGAGCTTTCTTCATTTCCTTTATGGCAATCTATAAATATTTCACCCCTTCCGGGGTTTTAATGGATAACATAGTCTTAATGAATATTCCAATATCATCTCTTTTTAAAAAACTTTGTTTTCCAAAAAAAAGACTTTTATTCTACAACTCCAATTTCAGCAATTGAAACGGTTTGCGCTTTTCCTACCGCAGCTGTAGCGACAAATTTCAAAAATCTTGCTTTTACCACAGAAAAACTCTTTACTTGTTCAATTGGGTTATGTTTAATATTCGAAAATTCTCCTTCTGATTGTTTATCCCAGTAAAAACTGTCTAAACTTGTATACAATTCATAATTTGAAATCAAATTTAAATTGTTACCAACCTGTTGTGGCGTATAGGTAAAACCTTTAATACTAATCAATTCTCCCATATCAATAACAACACTTTGTGGCAGCTTGTTTTCATCATTTCCAAAACTCCATTCTGTATTAGCATTGCCGTCAATAATTCTTTCAACCAATTTGCTATCACCACTCGAAACCGAAATCACTTTCCATTTCTCTTTAGAGACACCATATTTTGCGGACTTTATGCCACTATTAATTTTCTCCTTAGTATTTCGTGAAATAGCTTTAATTTCTACTTCTTTATTATATACGAATGGAGCTTTATATAAAGTGCTTTTTTCATTAGGCGCTTTTCCATCCAAAGTATAATAAACAGCATTTCCTTCTTCTGATTTAATTGTCACCAAACCATTTTTATCTCTAAAAATCTGTGGTTCTTTTACAAAAGTTGGTGCATTGTAAGCTTCAATTGTACTAATTACAAATCCAGCTTTTGCATCCAAAACATTAACTCTAAGTGTAGAAGCTGTAACACGATCTAAACGCAAAATTCTTTTATAGCCAATTGTAGTCTCATTGGCGATTGTTTTCCACTGACCGTCCACTTTTACTTCAATAGAAAACGCTTTTACACGCTGGCCAAGTTTAATATATTCTTGAAGTAAAATTCTGTTGATTGTTGTGGGCTTTTTGAATGTAAATTCAACTGTAGCCTGTTTTACTTTGTCATCTGTTGCCCAATACGTATTTTTATTTCCGTCGATAACATTATGCGGACCGAAATTAGAATCGTTTGCACGAATGTTCGAAGCCTGAACCTGAGTTCCTGCTAATAGTTCAGCTTTGAAATCGGCTTTAATTGTCGCAACCAGTTCTTTCAATCTTGCTTCGTCATTTTCATGAACTAACCCACGAGTATCAACTGGAAGGTTTAATAATAAAGTGGCATTTCGTCCAACCGATTCGTAATAAATATCGACCATTTCGTCAAGCGAACGCACTTTATCGTCTTCGACGGAATGATAAAACCATCCTGGTCTTATTGAAACGTCTGCTTCTCCAGGAACCCATTTCTCGCCATCTTCGTGTCCTGACATAAATTCTGTATAATGTACTTTTCCAGCCAATTCATCTTTTTGGCGCAATAACAACCAATTGGTTTTTCCTGCACGACCTTCTTCATTTCCAATCCATCTTGCTTCTGAGGGTCCAACTCCCCAAACTAACGTTTTTGGCGCGATATCGTAAATCAATTTATACGTTTCATCCCAATTATAATACGTAAGTGAGTTAATTTTTCTGGTTTCATTTGCTCCGCCATAATAGCCATCACCACCATTTGCTCCGTCAAACCACATTTCGAAAACATCTCCGTAATTCGTCAATAATTCTTTCAACTGATTTCTGAAATAGATAATGTATTCAGGTTTGCCGTATTGCGGATGATTTCTATCCCAAGGCGAAAGATATAATCCTAACTTTAAATCGTATTCTTTACAAGCTGCCGCCAATTCTTTAACCAAATCACCTTTTCCATTTTCCCACGGAGAATTCTTTACAGAACGTTCTGTATATGCCGAAGGCCAAAGGCAAAAACCATCATGATGTTTGGCAACCAGAATAATTCCTTTCATTCCTGCCTCTTTTACCACGCGCGCCCATTGGCGAACATCCAACTGTGACGGATTAAAAAGTTCTGGTGATTCATCTCCGTAACCCCATTCTTTATTCGTAAAAGTATTTAGCGAAAAATGCACAAAAGCATAAAATTCCATTTCCTGCCAATCGATTTGTTTTTGCGTCGGAACTGGTCCAAAAGGCTTTGGAGCATTCGCAAATTCCTGACTCGAAGCATTAGAAATTATAGCAAAAAGACATAAGGAAAGGAATATTTTTTTCATTGCTGATTTGCTTTAGAATAGTCTATAAAGTATAAATGTAGTATAAATTGAAATCTTGCGAATAGAATTTCGACCAACAACATTTTTTAAAGCGTTTTGGTATAAAATGGTTTTATTTAAATTATTCGCTTGAGTATACTATTTTAAAACAACTGTTTTTGAAATTGTCTAAAAAAATAAAGCCCAAATCTGTAGATTTGGGCTTTATTAGTATATTTTGATTGTAGTCTTACAACTTGAATATTTTATTTACAGAGAAAATGTATTGCTTTAATTATCAAAAGCAATATCAGCTTAGTTGCCAACAACTGCTTTTAAAGCTATATACTTTCCAATATCTTTAAAGTTATGTCCTTTTTCTCTCATAGCTTTAATGAAAGTTGGCGTTGCACCAACCGCTTTTGCACCCACAATATCATCTAAATCTAGATCTGAGAACCCCAAATCCTTATATTCCTTAATTAAATCTGCCGTGATATTTTGCGATTTTAAAGCCGTAAGATTTTCAGACGAAATGTTTTTATAACCTACTTTTTCGAATTGGCTAACATATTCTGGAGTTACATTTAAAGCTTTTAAAGCAATTAAGTCGTCGTTTGAAAGATCATTATATCCTATTTTTTTAAAAGAATCAATATAAGCTTTATCAATGTTTAAAGTTTTGAAAGCAATAATATTGTTCTCATCTTGTTCTCCATCTTCATTCTTTTTTGTTTTTGCCGAAGAACGGTAATCATTAATATATTTTCCGTCAATATTTTGAGATTTTAAAGTGATCAGATTTTCTGGTGAAACATTTTTATAACCCGATTTAATAATATCTTCAATAAAAGCTTTATCGATGTTTAAGGATTTAAAAGGAATCAGCGTTTCAATATCTATATTTCCAATTCCAGCATCTTTAATAGAATCAATGTAATCTTCACTTACGTTTAAAGCCGCCAACGGAATTACTTGTTCTTTGTCTACATTTTTATACCCTTTTTTATGCAGCATTTTTACGTAAGACGTTTTTATATTTACAATAAAGAAAACCATAAGATCTGTATCATCTGCCAATGTAATACCTTGTGCAGCCATTTCTTTGGCGAAATTTTTATTGCCAACAAACTTATACGTTCCCATTCCGGTATTTCCGTCAAATTTCCCAGTAAAATTCATTGTTCCCGCTTCACGCGTTAGAGAAAATGTTCCTTGTTTATCTTTTGATAATCCGTTAAACTCGCTAATATCATAAGTACGAGTAGAGTGGCTATTCTCGTCGTTTTTAAATTCCATTTCTACTGTATTGCCTTTGATTGTGGCAAACCAGTTTCCTTCGGTTTGATCACCCCTTTGAGAGTTTGGATTCGCTTTAGTTTCTTCGTTTTTAAGATTCGAAGTTAGCGTCTGACTTTGCGCTGCCGGTTGATTAAAAAGGCAGGCAAACAATACCAATAATGGTAGCAGGAAAAAATATTTCCATGTTGTGTTTACGTTTGATTTTTTTGAATTCATCATAATGATTCGTTTTTTGAGTAATGATTGATTATAGTTAGTTGTAAGACTCAAAGGAAATTGTGGCGCCGCCACTTTAAGCAGGCTAAATTGATAACTTTCTTTTTCAACGCTGCCTTGTTGCAGCATTTCGTTATCAGTCAAAAATTCAAGATTACTTTCTAATGCTTTTCGCCATTGCCAAGCAAAAGGATTAAACCACTGAAAAACAAGTACGATTTCTGCAAGCAAAAGATCAATAGTGTGTTTTTGCTCGATATGAATTTTTTCGTGCAGCAAAATCTGATTGTACGTTTCCCACTCGTATTTTTCTGGATTTATAAAAATATTATTAGCAAAAGAACAAGGTGCTTTATCGCCTGTTATTTCGACAATTCTAAATTTTCCATCCCGAATAATCTCTGATGTGTACGCTCTGTAAAATAATATAACGGCTTGCATCAAAAAATTAAGCGCAAAAACAACGACACCAAACCAATACAAATACACTATCCACTGCATGACCAAAGCCATATTAAATTGTTGCTTTGTTTCATTTATTAAAACTTCATTTACAGGAAGTGTTTTCAGCTCAGCAGTTGATTCTTTTCCAACTGCTTTTTTTATGGAAGGAATAGTTGCGGTTACTTTCTGTTTTTGAAGGGAGAATTGCTGCGGAATCGGAAGTAACGGCAAAGTAAAAGCTACTACCATGCAGGCAAGCAAAACAAATCTATTCAAATTATAAAAAGTTTCTTTCTGCAAAAGCAACTTATAAAACATAAGGCAAGCAAAAAGAATAAGCGCCGTGTATAGAATATAAGGTATCATATAGAATCTTTTTTTATCATGTTTACGATTTCATCCAATTCATTTTCGGTTAATTTTTGCTCTTTGGCAAAAAAGGCAAGCATTCGTGGATACGAATTATCAAAATACTGGCTCACAACATCTTTCAGCGCAAACTGTTGATATTCTTCTCTTTTAATTACTGGAAAAAAGCAATGCATATTCCCTATTGTTTCCCGATTTAGAAATCCTTTTTCTTCTAATATTTTGACAATCGTCGCAACACTATTATAATGTGGTTTCGGATCTGGCAACAATGGAATAATATCTCTGATGAAGGCTTTATTTAAATCCCAAAAAACCTGCATAATCTGTTCTTCTCGTTTGGCTAATTTTATCATAGTAGAAATCTTTTGACAAATATAACTACTAATTAATTAGTAGCAAAACTAATTGATTAATATTTATACTAATTAATTAGTTAAACTAATAAATACGGAGCATTCAGACGATATTTTTTTTATTTAACAATTTAAAAAACAATTAATTACAATCTAAAAATAAAGTTTAGGTTCAAAAAACAAGATATTTTTGATCTATTAAATTAATACCATCGGAAGTTTGTAGAAAAATTTCAGGAGAAAGAAGGAAAGAAGAAAGTTCGTTTTTTTGTCTATTTATGAGTAGAAGATTGAATATTTTATTTTAGTCGTCCAAGCTAATCTTCTTAGTCCTAATTTTTGAAATCGAAATCAAAATCACAGACAAAACGACAAAAGAGATTAAAACGAAAACTCCGTTTATGAGTGCTGTTTGCAATCCGAGTTTAGTAACATCAATAAAAGGATAAGGATAAAAGCTGGAAATAAAACCATGAAATATGGTATAAATCATATAAATAATGGGATATAACAACCAAAACCAAATGGTTATAAAAGAGATTTTCTCTGGACTGACAAAAAACAGCCAGAAAAAGAAAAATAAAATTGGTACAACGACATGAAAAATTTCGCTTACAATTCGATGATGCCCTTGCAAATCAACAATTGAGCGAAGAAGTAAATTAAAGACAATTCCAACAATCAAAATATAAACTGTTATCGCAGTGATTGTCGTACATTTTCTAAAGAAAGTATTCATAGCACTATTCCCGCCAAACAACAACATCGCAGTACAAATGAAAACTATAGAATTTGTGGTAATGGTAAAGAAACTAAAAAAGCGAACTGCGGCGCTAAAAAAAGTAAATTCAGGATTTTTAAACAGCAAATAAAACTGTACAGGCAAGGCGTATAATTCTAAGGCAAAAATAATACCCAGCAAAATTTCCCCTTTAATTGTTGTGGTATTTTCTTTTTCCATATTTCACTTAAAGTCAGATGACTAAAATAACGATTTTATTCGAAATATTTATAGTACTCGCTTCTGTTTTTCGCTCTCAGCAATAGTTTTTTCAAGTCTAGAAAGCTGCGTTTTTTCTTGTTTGGCACTCATAATCCAATGAATTATAACTTTCTTGTAGGAAGGCGCTTGTTTCTCGAAAAATTCCCAGGCAATTATATTGCTTTTAAACTGTTTCTCATAAACCTCCAAAAGCGGAATAGG
This sequence comes from Flavobacterium tistrianum, assembly GCF_003254545.1. Lineage (GTDB taxonomy): Bacteria > Bacteroidota > Bacteroidia > Flavobacteriales > Flavobacteriaceae > Flavobacterium > Flavobacterium tistrianum. The sequence goes on along the minus strand of NZ_QJRH01000070.1, from coordinate 311,503 downwards.
CTCCTTTTCGTGCGAATATATTTTGGATTTATTTTCAGTTCTAAAACTAAACGCTTTCAGACCCGATTCTGTCATTAATCCAGCCTTAGTTAAATCTTCCATTTTTTGGATATTAATTGCACTCCAAATGCTGGAAGGTTTTCTCGGAGTAAAACGAATGGTATAACTATCCTTATCAATAGATTTTCGAACACCATCAATCCAGCCAAAACAAAGCGCCTGATCGACAGATTCTGGCCAAGTTATAGAAAGTTTTCCACTTGTAACTTTATAAAAACCAACTAAAAGCTCTTTTTCCTTTTGATGATTTTTCTCAAGCCACTTTCTAAATTCTTGTTGATCTGCGAAGAAAGTTGGTTCCATTTGTTTTTTTTTATAAATGTATAAAGAATCTCGCAAAGTCGCAGATACGCAAAGTTTATTAAAAAAATAAACCATATAAGTTATATAAGTAAAATAAGTTTAAACTTAAATTATCTTATATAACTTATATGGTTCAAAAACTTTGCGTCTCTGCGACTTTGCGAGATTAATTTACTTTTACTTCAATTGTTGATGTCTGTAAACCAGAAGCCATCGCCTTCAACTTAATATTATCGCTCTTTCCATTCGACTGAATAATCACAACACATTTCCCATTAAATAATTTACAGGAATTCGCTTTAAAAGAATCTAAATTGGCTTGATAACCATTATCAACTCCAACTAATTTTCCTCCGCCAGTTACTTCAAAATTGATTAAATCCATTGCGTTTGGCACTAAGTTTCCGTCTTTGTCAAGCATTGAAACGGTTACGTAAACCAAATCGTAAGTATCATTTTTAATTGCAGTTTTTTCCGCTTTTAAATCAATTTTAGAAGCTTGTCCTGCTGTATGAATTTCTTTTTCTAAAACTACTTTTCCGTTCTTTCTTGAAACAGCTTTTAATGTTCCAGGCTCGAATTTCACTCTCCAAGAAATATGCAAATCATCATTTTGTTTGTCTTTCTTTCCTAACGACTTTCCGTTTAAGAATAATTCCACTTCATCAGCATTATTATAATAAGCCCAAACTTCGACTTCCTGATCTTTTTTCCAGTTCCAATGCGGTAAAATATGTAGAACTGTTTTCTTCGACCATTCACTTTGGTACATATAATACACATCTTTTGGAAGTCCCGCCAAATCTACAATTCCGAAATACGAACTTCTCGCAGGATAAGGATATGGATCTGGTTCTCCGATATAATCAAAACCTGTCCAGATAAAAGTTCCGGCCATGAAATTCTGACTTTTAATCGTTTTCCAGTTTTCTTCGTGCGTTGCTCCCCAATACGATTTTACTTGATCGTAAGCCGAAACTGTCCAATCGGCATTTCCGTCAAACGGCGCACCGTGTTTCGTTGGCCACGCTTTAATTCCGTCTGGAAAATCATAATGTCCACGCGTTTCTAAAGCCGAAACACTTTCAGAAGCTAATATTTTTTGTCCTTTAAATTTCGTTGGAAAATCTTTATAATCTTCATGTTTGTAATTGAATCCTAATAGATCTAAAGCTCCTGACTGATAAATGAAGTTCTTCTCAATTACGTTTTCTGTCAAAGCCGAAGTTACAGGACGTGTCGTATCTAACGATTTTACAATTTTAGCTAATTCTCTGGTAATCGCAATTCCAGTCGAATCAAACTGTTCTCTAATTTCATTACCAATACTCCACATCATAACTGACGGATGATTACGGTCTCTTTTGATAAAATCTTCTAAATCTTGTTTGTGCCAAGCATCCCAATCTTTGTGATAATCGTTGGTTACTTTTTTCTTTTTCCAAACATCGAAAGCTTCGTCCTGAACGATGAATCCCATTTCGTCGCACAATTGCATCATTTCCAAAGAATGTGGATTATGAGACATTCTAATAGCGTTTGCTCCCATTTCTTTCATCAGAGTCAGTTTTCTTCTAACAGCATGGATATTTTCTACCGCACCCAAAGCTCCATTATCGTGATGTAGACAAACTCCATAAATTTTAGTCGGAACACCATTTAAAGAAAATCCTTTTTCTGAATCAAAATTGAAAAATCTAAATCCGAACGGAGTTTCATATGTATCAATTAAAGTTGAGCCATCATAAACCTTAGTGCTAATTTTATACAAGTATGGATTTTCTGTATCCCATAGAATTGGTTTTTTCACATTAATATTCTGCTTAACTTGTAATTCTGAATTTGCTGGAATATTTCCATCTGAAATTCCTTTTGCAACTTCAATATTGTTTTTATCTAAAATTGTCGAAACTAACTTAAAAAGCTTATTCTTACTCAAATCGTTCTGAACATCGATATCAATATCAACAACAGCTTTTTCTTTAGAAATAATTCTTGTAGTGACATATGTTCCCCATTTTGCAACATGAATTTTATTAGTTGCAACTAATCTCACGTTTCTATAAATCCCAGAACCAGTGTACCATCTTGAATTAGGCTGAGAATCATTATCGACTTTTACGGCAATAGTATTGGATTTTCCGAAGTTTAAATACTGCGTTAAATCATAACCAAAAGAAATATAGCCGTTTGGACGAATTCCTAATGATTTTCCATTTATGAAAACTTCACTGTTTTTAAAAACACCATCAAACTCAATTGAGACTTTTTTGTTTTTCCAATTTGCAGGAACTGTAAATACTTTACGATACCAGCCTTTTCCAGCAGGCAAAAATCCTTGTGCTTGTTTGGTTTTAGCATCTTTATCAAAAGTGCCTTCGATACTCCAATCGTGCGGTAATTGCAACGTTCTCCAATCGGAAGCATTGAAATTGGCGTTAATTGCTTCTGGATAATCTCCTAATTTGAAGTTCCAGTTTTTGTTGAAGTCTTCTACAATTCTGGCTTGTTTTTGTGCAAAAACTGATACCGAAAACAATAAGGCAATTGTAATTTTTTTTAAAATCATATTCTTTAGTTTTCTCTCGCAGAGACGCAAAGTTTTTTTTTTAAACCATATAAGTTATGTAAGTTCAATTAAGACAAAACTTAAAATTATCTTATATTACTTACATACTTTAATTTTCTTAGCGTCTTTGCGACTTTGCGAGATTATTTTTTATTTACTGAAATTCGAAATTGTCCAACATTAATCCTTTCAAATCATCACCTTCCAATGTTATTTTATACGTTCCTGCATTAATATATCCTCCAGAAGTCGTATTTAAAATCTTCCATTTTTCAGGCGAAGGGAAAAACTCAATCGTATCATTTCGCATCAAAATTCCGTACGCATCTTCCATTTTGAATTTTACTTTTAATGGCGTTTCGTTTCGATTCATAAAACGGAAACGCATTAAATAGATTCCTGCAACTCCTGGTTTTACATCAAATTCGATACTGTTATTTGTTTTCTTCGTAAATTCAACATAATCGGCTTTTTTGAAATTCCCTTTTTCGATTCCGTCACCTGTTGTTTTTGTCTTTTCAGCTTCGATAATTACAACTGGTCTCGAATCGTCTTTTTCACCCATATCGTAAGTTGGAACTACAGCAATTGTACTTATATTCTCCGAATTATCAAAAAGAACTTTCTCACCTTTCTTTACTTTTTTAGCGAAAACATCAAATGAAATTCCGTTGCTATTTTCTGCTTTTTCTTCTATTTTTTTATAATCTGAAAGTCCGTTTACAGTTTTGATTTTACTGTCAACTAAAATATAAATCGTCGATTCTTCTTTTGCACTAAATGAACCTTTATTTTTTGAATTGTCTGAAAACTGTAAATAATCTGCACCAAAAACTTCTGATGGCAATTCGGTAAAACTAACTTCTGAATCAGCATATTGTTTTGAATTAATATCTAACCAAGACGCAATTTTAAAATCTTTAGAATCTAAACTCACATTTTGAATATTGCTTGGAGATTCTACAACAGGTTTAACATTTTTATCTTTCGTAGCAATCGCAATCGCAGAAATTATCGCTTGCGAAGCTTTCACATTTGGAAAAGAAATCACAATTTTTCCGTTAACACTTTTTACGATGAATGTTTTCTTTATGGCATTGTCGTGTCCTGCTTCTGCCCAAATATCGAAATCCTTTAAAATGATATTATCATTGATGGCAACATCAAACAAACGCCAGCCTTTGCAATCCATTCCTCCTCCTGTTCCGTACCAAGGTTCTGTGAAATAAAGTTCAACTAAATATTCTCCGTCTGGAGCTGGGAATTCGTAACGCAGTTTATCAACTCCATATCTAAAACTTTGAAACAACTCAGGATCTTTTGTACCGTTTATAGGGTCGAAAGTTTTTCTTTGACTAGCAAAAAAGTCTGGCAATTTTTCAAAATTATCTGTCCATGATAACGAACCCCAAGTATTTTGGTCGCTTTTATGTCTGTCTGTTGACCAAATATTTCCTAAACTATCTGTTAATTCAGAGCCTCCGCAATTAACTCTATAAATGTAATTGTAACCGCTTTTGGCTTTTGTAATATCAGTTTTATCCGTTATTAAAGTATTGAAATTTGGCGCTTTTGGAAAGTTACTTAAAACAATATAATCTTTCGCAACTGCTTTTCCATTTACATAACCAACAGCATATAAAACATTGTATTGGATATTTACATTATTGAACTGAAAATGCTGTCCGATTCCCAGATTTTTTAGTTTTCCAAGTGAAATTTTATTGACATCATTAAACAATTCTACTTCATCGCAATTAGAATAAATATCGATTCCGTTTTGGATTCCCGGTTTTTCCCAACGACTTGGCCACGTATGCGAAACGATATAAACCATCGGATTGGTTTTGTTTGAAACATAATTCGCGCGATACATATAAAAAGCATCCAAAGGTTCGCCCCAAATCGTAAAAAGACCTTTGTAATTTACTGGGCCAACTTTATCAATATCTCTGAAACCTTCTCCGTTTTGTACACGTCCCGGATTTTCGTGCGAAGCAAAAAGCCAGTTAAATTGTCCCGCAATTTTATCTTTTACAGATTCGGCTTCTCTAACTTTAATTTCCATTAATTGAGAAAAACGGTTTTCACTTAAAGTTCCTTTTTGATCAAACTCACCTTCTGTATGTAAATCGGCTGAACGCCATGCGCCGTATTCTCCGTTTAATAATTGAGTCGCCATTTCTAAATGATACTTTAACGGATCTCCACCATACGTTCCCGACCAGTTTTGAACCACATTCCAATCTGTTCCTTCTCCACCGTTACAAGTTGTTACGATTCTTTGAGAAGCTGATAACGGATCCATTTCTCGGATAATCTGCGTGCATTCTTCCGCAAATTCTTTCGGAATTGTACTTTCGTTCTGCAATCCCCACATTACAACAGACGGGCTGTTTCTGCGTTCTTTAATCCATTCTCTCAATAATGTTTTAAAGTTTTCTTTGAATTCTGGGGTATCATACCAAATATGTGCTGAAAACTGACTCCAAAACAGAATTCCGTTTTCGTCAAGTTCTTTTTGATACAATAAGTTATGAGGCTGATGTGCTTCTCTAAAAGCATTGAATCCGCCTGCTTTGATTTGTTCAATTCGGGAATGAATCATTTCATCTGAAAACGAATGACTTTTTCCAATCAAATGTTCATATTCGCAGACTCCATTGATAAAAACAGGTTCATCATTAATTAAGAAACGATTGTCTTTTCCGTCACGACTTACCGGCCAGCTCACCCAACGGATTCCGTAAGGTGTTGTTACCTGATCGATTATTTTTCGATTTTCATAAATAGAAGTCACCAATTTATACAAATACGGACTGGATGGCGACCATAATTTCGGATTTTGAATCTCAGGAAGTGTCAATGCTATTTCTTTAGTTTCTCCCGAATTGATTTTGTTGTCGTTTTTTATAATAACAACTTTCTTTCCTGAAGCATCCAAAAGAATATTTTCGATAGTTAAATTTCGCTGTGAAGTACCATAATTCTTAATCTCAGTCGTAGTATGAAGAATCGCTTTTTGTTTAGAAACCGATTTGTCATTCCAGATATGAACACCAAACGGCTGAATTCTGACATCGTTTGTTATGACCAAAGTAACGGGTCTGAAAATTCCCATTGGCTGAGAACCTTCTGAAAATCCCCATTCTCCAGAACAGCCTCCGCAAACCCAAGGTAAATCGGCAATAAATGATGGATGTGAAGCTTTTACTAAAATAATATTTTCTTTGTCGAAAGAAACCGCTTTGGAAATGTCTAAAGTAAAAGTAGTTCTTCCGCCTTTGTGTTCACCTACTTTTTTACCATTTACCCAAACTGTGGCATAAGAACTAACGCCTTCGAAATAAAGAAAATGCTGTTTTGAACTGTCTTTTTTATCGAGTTTTAATGATTTTTTGTACCAAGCCGTACCGTGTAAATTTCCATGTTTTGTTCTTCTGAAACCATAATACTGATCCCAATTGTGAGGCACACTAACCTTCTGCCAATTGGAATCAGTTTTTGGATTTTCTACGAAATCTTCTTCTTTCAGCGGAAGATTATCCAAGATTACGGTTTCCCAAGACGAATTCAGCGAAATTTCTTTACGAAACTTCCCTGAATCTTTGCTCTGACTCCAAACAAAGCAAAGACTTGAAAAAAAACAAAAAATAAAAAAAACTATTCTATTCATATTTTCTAAACCATATAAGTGATTATAAGGTTGTTTAAGTTATTCTACGAATCTTACCCCGCTTTTTTGTCATTTCGACGGAGGAGAAATCTTCGCAAGTAGCTCCGCATAGAAATGTCGCCAATCTTTGTAGAGTTTCTTGCGGAGATCCCTCGTTCCTCGGGATGACAAGATTGTGTTTATTACCTCTTATTTGCGTGAGGGATGGCAGTGGAGCTCTTTTTTGAGGCGATTTTTCTTCGTCTCAAAAAAAGCGGGAACGTACAGCCCGATTCGCCGCGGCGAACACGCCCAAATTATTCTTTTAATTTTAATCCTTATAGATACCTACAAGGTTTTGAAAACCTTGCAGGAACGCAGATTAATAAAACAACCAGTCAATAGCTGCTTTTTCTCCTGCATCAATATATCCTACATCACGTGGTGTAATGGTTTGATCTGCATCGATGAAACCTAAAATCAATACCTTTCCTTTTCCTAAATCCAATTTATTCTCGCCCGGCTGGAAAGTATACGTATGAATGTTTACACGAGGCAATTCTTTTAAATTCATGGCACTTGCCAAAATTACTTCGGCTTGACCGTGTGCATTTCCTGCTGCATCTGTTTCTAAACTTGGCGGTAGTAAAAATCGCTTCTGATCTGAATTAAAATACCCCACCACTAATTTAACCGCTTTTGTATTTCTAAACTTCAAATGCGTTCCTTTTTCGTTCTGATCGTTTTCTACAAACGAATAACCTCTCAGGTTTTGAAGTTCAGGAGCAATTTTAGTTAATTCAGAAATATCAGTTCCATACACTTTCGTTCCAGTCTTTACTAAATAACTTCCAGGTTTTTCATCGATGAAAGTTACATCAGCAGTTTTCCAAGGTTTTCCTTCTTTGGTTTCTATTTTTCCGTCTTTTGAGGATTTCAGTTTCTCCAGATTTCTTTTAAAATTAGCCAATTCACGCTTATAATGCGGTAATAACTCTGCCCAGGTTTTATTGTTTCCGTCGTCACCTCCAATTGGGATTCGGCGTTGAGCAGTCTGCATACTGTTAGCATAGTAATACGTATCTTTTGTCAAGTTTACCAATAACTCATAATATTCGATACTTTTTTCTAAATGAGGCATTGCTTGATCTAAATCTGCAATGTCGTTTGAGTAGCTGTATCGTAAAACCAATAAAGCAGCTTTTACTTTTTCTGAGAAGAAATCGGCGAAAGCCTTATAAGCATGAATATCATTTTTAAGACGTGCAAATTCTTCTTTGTCTTTAGTTACGCTGGCTTCAGCTTTGTCAATGGCTTCAACTGCTAATCTTCCGTGTTCTGTAATTTCTGCAATAATTTGTGTTGGAAGTTCACCAGAATGTGGTTCTTTGTTCCATTCTTTTTTAGCATATTCTAAAAGCAATTCGCCTGCTGGTCCGCAAGATTCGTGGAATCCAGGATAAACTCTCCATTTTGACGGATTTACCAACTGACTTTCGAACATTCCTAACAATAAGGTTTGACGGTTTCCTTCTGTGATTCCGAAACGTCTTAAAGTTTTTGGAGCAATTTCTCCTGTTTCTTCGTAGGCTTTTAAAATATTATTTGCTGCTTCCTGCGTAGTTCCAAATTTCGCAGCTAAATCATTATCCCAGAATTTAACTTCTTCGTTTCGATCTCTTTTGCTGTCCCAAGCATATCTCGCCCAAGCTTTGTACCAAATCCAATCACGATCCATTTCTAATAAACGTTCTCCTGATTTAGTTTTATCTGCCGAATACGGCCAATCCCAATACGATGCTTGCGGATATAAGTGTAAAGCATTTGCTCCGTGAACGCTGTGCATCGCTTTTACTGTTTTTTGGATAAAATCTGGAGAACCATATCTGAAAGGTTCTAAGTTTGCCAAAATGTGAACGTTCTCAATGTGAATTGATTTAAGAGCACTCAATTGTTTGTGGGTTTCTCCCCAAGGACCGCCTGGCGTATAAGTCGTTAACGATTCTCCTGTATATTTACTTTCTGTATAAAGATTTTTATATAACGGAAGTGATTTTTCCATTACCAAAGGCCCGTCTGTATCGTGAGAACGAAGAATAATTGGCGGTTCTTCAGTTTTTCCTAATGCTTGCAATCCATCACGAACACCCGGAATAATAGTTTTAGTAAACCATTCCACATCATCATCAACCGTATTGATTGCTTCTCCCAAACAAACCATTAATCCTACGTTTGGATATTTTTCGATAAAAGCCGCAATAGATTTTCTGGTATAATCTGATAATAAAGGCGTAATTGGTCTTGAACGATCCTGCGTTTTAATGTTGTAATGTTCTGCAAAAGGCTTAGAAACAAGAATATTATAGAACATCTGAATGACCCAGATTCCGCGTTTGTTTGCCTCAACTGTTAAGAATTTATAGATTTCTTCGTTCTTTTTGAAATCTTCCTCGCTTACTTCTACAGCAAACGGATATTCTTTTAGTTTTACTAAAGATGCAAACGGATGTCCGTTCCATAAATACAGAGAATTCATGCGGTTTTCTACCAGCATATCCAAGTATTTTATCCATAAGGCTTTATCATAAAACCACGGGAAAGTTTCTGGTGTATATGGATATTCGTAAACGTCACGTCCTGGAAGATAAACAGGTTTCTGCATTCCGATGCAAGCTCCTCTTAAAACCATTTCTGGACTATCATCAATATTAATCTCTGACGGAAGCTGACCTGAATTTTTAATTTTATCTGTTAATTCCAAAGCTCCGTACAAAGTTCCAGAAGCGTCCGTTCCTTCTACATACATAACATTATTTTGAGTGCGAATCTGAAACCCTTCTTTTTTAGATAATTTGCTATCGTCGATTTTAGCGCTTTTAGCATTTTGTTTCCAGAAATCGGTTCCTTTTTCTCCAATAACAATTACTTTATCTTTTGATTTTTTGAATTTATTAGAAGAAGTTACACTGAAACCTTTTGCTGTAAGTGTTTCAGATAATTTTTCTGCTCCAAATTTTGCTCTTGGCGAATTGGCATCAACCACAACTTTGATGTTCTGCGCTGTCGCGAAAGAGACGTAAAGACCTAAAAAAAGTAATTGTAAATATTTCATGGTATAATTTAATTCGTTAAAAATTCCCATCTAGTTTGTCATTTCGACGAAGGAGAAATCTTCGCAAGTAACTCCGCAACGAGAATCCAATCTTTGTAGAGCTTTTCGTGGAGATTTCTCCTTCATCGAAATGACAAAATGAGAAAACTATATTTTTAATTTTGGAAAATCTTCTTCAAATAAGCCACATTTGCTCCGTAATTGGCTTTTACGTTATGAACTTGTGTCACATCTCTAGAACGCTCTATAATCAGCCATCCGCTCCATTTCATTTCATCCAAAGTTTGTTTGATTTTTGGCATGTCGATCGCTTTGTCATTTTCTAACCAAAACTGATCGGTGTTTGAAGCATGAATTTGTCCTACATATTTCTTTCCTAAGATTTTCAATTCTGATGAAATGTCTCTTTTATTATCTAAAGCATTCGCAAAATTGAAAGAACTTTTAATGTATTTTGAACCTACTTCCTCCAAAAGTTTTTTCTCTTCAGTAGCACTTAACGAAGTTTCTATTGCAATAACTCCACCTATTTTACTCACTTCTTTTCCTGCCCATTGCAGTCTTTTAATCACTTCTGGTCGCAATTCTGGATTTTTAACTAAATCGGTTTGAGTTCCTAATGGAAGATACGCCACCTTTACTTTCATGTTTTTCATCGCCTGAATACAATCTGTTATCATTGGCGTGATTTCTCTTGTAGCAAAAGATTGCGCATAAAATCCAGACATGGCAATTGAACTGATTCCAACTCCTGTTTCTTTTGATTTGTCCAGGAATTTTTGTCTTTCTACAGGATCACCAAGCTTACTGTCAAAAGTCGGACGGTTTCCTAAACCTCCCATGTCCAATTCGATTCCATCGGCTTTTAATTCAGCAGCCAAACCAAAAGCGCCTAATTTTTGTCTTTTTAAAATCATCCAGTCGCAAACCGCCACTTTATATTTTTGCTTTTTATTGGAAGACTGAGCCGTTGCACAGCTGTTGAATGTTGTTGATAGAACAACAAGCATTGCAATAAATAAATTTCTTTTAGATTTCATGGTTATATTTTTTTGCCACAGATTAAAAGGATTAAAATGATTTTTTTATTCTAAGTTAATCTCCAAAATCTGCTAAATCTGCGAGAGTATTTTTTTTTCACGCAGATTTGGCAGATCTAGCAGATTTTTTAATCCTTTCTAATCCTTTTAATCTGTCGCTATATCTTTATTATTCTTCCTCTGCTTTTACTGCTGTTACGACTTTTCCTTCTTCGCCTGGCCAGACTCCGTTTTTAATTGGAAGCGCTACCAATTTACTTGGATCAATTTTCACATATTTCAGTTTTTCTCTTCTCCAAGTGTAGACAATATGCACCATTCCGTCTGAACTTTGAATCATCGATGGGTAAGAATATTGACTGATTTTTGAGTCTTCTAAAACCAAAGCAGCGTTCCAGTTAATTCCGTCTTTTGAAACCGAAACATTCAAAGGCGTTCTTGGCCCTTTTGCTTCTGTTCCAGGAGGTAAAACATGATTGTAAACCAATAAATGTCTGCCGTCTTTAAGTGTTACGGCATCTGTTCCTGAGTTGTTATTTGGTAATCCGATTAACTCAACATCTGACCATGTTTTTCCGTTATCTTTTGAGAATGTGCTGAAAATCGCTCTGTTTCTAGTTCTTCCGATAGCCTGAATACTTCCGTCTTTGTGAAATAAAATACTTGGCTGAATCGCATTGATTTTTTGTTTTCCTCTTGGAAGCGTATCGCCCATTACCCAAGTTTTTCCGAAATCTGGAGTAGATTCCATTCGCAATCTCCAACCGTCGCCTTCAATACTTGACGGACATAATAAAGTTCCGTTACCTAATAAAACTGGTTTATTTTTGATTGGTCCTAAGAAACCGTCTGGCATTTTTTTAGCCTCAGACCAGGTTTTTCCGCCATCAGATGAAGTTCTGATTACGCCCCACCATTCTGATGGTTTTGGACCTATTTTATAGAATAACATTAAATCGCCACCCGGAATCTGATATAAAACAGGGTTCCAAGTTGGTAATCTTGGCCCTTCTTTCATAACACCGTCGGCAACTTTTACGCCTTCGTTCCAGGTGTCGCTTCCTTTTGGTTTGATGGCCACATAAATGCAAACGTCAGGATGTCTTTCGTGCGTTCCTCCAAACCATGAGGCAACTAAATCACCATTTGTAGCTTCGACAATTGTAACAGCGTGGCAAGATGGATAAGGCGCTTTATCGTAAATAAATTGATCTACTAAGATTCCTTCTTTCCAAGTCTTTTTCTCTAAAGCCGACTTACAACTTCCTAAAAGGAAAAGTCCAAACAAGACAAATGCTAATTTTATTACCTTCATTCTTAATTAAATTATGAATTATTTTTTTTGACTATAAATACATACCCAACATTTTTTTGGGTAAAAATATTTAATAAGTGTAAAAATAACACCAAAAAATTAACAATGTATCCTGTACTGTCCCGAATTATCAAAAATGAAGGTTATTTAACGTATATAGCATAATTCCCTGACGAAAGTGCAACCAATATTTGATTTTTCTCTATTGAATGAGAATATGAAGTTTTATCTAACTTTTGTTTATTGATCGAAACAGCAGAAACATCATTTGAAGGAAGATATACTAAAGCCGTTGTATTCGCAGGAATTGTAATATTCCAAACCAAAGCTTTTTTATCTTTTTTCCAGTCGCTTTTAATCGTTCCGTAAACCGATTCGTAAGAAGCGTTTACATACGTCAATCCTGCATTAAAATCAGGTTTCATGATAATTTGTTTGAAGCCTGGAGTTTCAGGATTACTCTTGATTCCCGCCATATTCTCGTAATACCAAATCAGCAAATCGCCTAAAAGCATGACATGGTTTTGCGAATTCATTGCAGGATCTGCCGTGTTTCCGTTCCAAAGTTCCCAAATGGTTGTAGCGCCATTTTCGACCATATATCCCCAGCTTGGATACGTTTTGTTGGATGCCAATTTGAATGCCAAATCACCACGACCGAAATTAGTTAATGTTCGCATTAAAAATTGTGTTCCGATAACTCCTGTACTTACATGACCATTTTTAGTCACTTCCACTTCATGCACTAAGTTCTCAAATACTTTTTGTTTTAATTCTTCCGGAACCATTCCGAAAGTCAAAGGCAATAAATTGGCTGTCACAGTATTATTGGCGTAGCTGTTTTTGTCTTTGTTGAAATATTTAGCGTTGAATGCTTTTTTGATTCTTAAAGCTAATCCATCATAATGATTAATATCATTTTCAGCATTCGCGATTACCGCAAATTTCTTCATGATATTTAAAAGCTGATAATAAAACGCACTCGAAATCAATTCACCATCTGTTAAACGTGAAGGATCTTTTGAACGAATTAACTCCAAAGACTCAGGCGGAACACACCAATCGCCATATTTATCTTTGGTCATGATATCGTCAACCAAATAGTTTTCTTCCATATAATCCATCCATTTTTTCATGTATGGATATTGTTTTTCTACCACTTTTGCATCTCCAAATTGCTGATACAACATATCGGCAACGGTAATATAAGTACCTGGCCAAGTCACATTATCGCCGTAATAACGCCAGAAAGCTGGGGCTACATCTGGAATTCCACCATCAATGGTTTGTGAATTTTTAATATCATCCAACCATTTTGCATACAAAGTCTGATTGTCGAATAAAAAACTTTCTCCGTAAGCTCCAGTTGTTCTGTCTCCCAACCAAGGTTGGCGCTCATTTCTCTGCGGACAATCAATCGGCATTCCTTTATAATTTCCACTGATTCCCCACCAAGCATTTTTAAAAATCTGATTCATAATCGGATTAGAAGAATCGAAAGTTCCTGTTGTCGCAATATCATCATAAACCACTTTCCCAACAAAATTTTCTAAAGCAGGTTTAGTTTTAAATCCTGAAATCTCAACAAATCTGAATCCATGAAAAATAAAACGTGGTTCCCAAACTTCTTCACCTTCTCCTTTTAAAGTATAAATATCCGTCGTTTTTGCATCACGAAGATTCGCAATATACAACGAACCATCTGGCTGTAACGATTCTGCAAATTTCATCGTGATTTTGTCTCCCGAATTTCCTTTTACTTTCAATTGTAACCAGCCCACCATATTTTGTCCCATATCCAGGATATAAGTTCCTTTTGGTGTCTGTTTAATTGAAATCGGTTTTACTTCGCGTTTTACCTTCATATTCGCCGACATCTGTCCTTCGTAGAATCCGCCTGGTTCCTGAACGTATCTGGCGTTTACCCAGTTTTTATCATCAAAATTGGTTGTATTCCAGCCTTTCATTTCTTTGCGGGCATCATATTCTTCGCCATCGTATTCGTTGTTAGCTAAAATCGGGCCGTCGGTTGTTAGTTTCCAAGTATCGTCTGTTCGGATAACGTCTTTGCTTCCATCGGTATATTCTACAAATAGCTGCAGAGCCATTTTCGGCAAACCAAATGACTTGATTTTGTAGGGTTTATAATCTTGTCGCATGGCAAAAAAACGTCCGTTTCCTAAAATTGTTCCTAGCATATTTTTACCTTCTTTCAATTGCGAAGTCACATCAAAAACATTGTATTTTATATTTTTGGTATAGTCCGTAGGAACAGGTGCTAAAACTTGGTCGCCAATTTTATTTCCGTTGATGTACAACTCGTACAAGCCCATTCCCATAATAAAAACTTTGGCGCTTTTTACCTGTTTTTTCAAGTTGATTTCTTTTCGCAGATAACGCGCTGACAATTTTGAATACTGCGAAATGCTGTCATCTTTCGACAATTTTTCATAACCAATCCAACGAGTCGATTTCCAATCAGCATAAGTCAAAATTCCGATGCTAAAATGTGCCGTTTCTTTTGATTGAGTTTCGCCTTTATTGGTAAAAACCGTTACCTTCCAATAAACGTCTTGTCGGTCTTTTAGCTTTTTCCCGTTATAAATTACATTGACAGAAGCGTCACTTTGTACTTTTCCGCTGTCCCATAAATCTCCGTTTCCGGCATTTAATTTCTCTAAACTTGAAGAAGCTTTGATTTGATACGCCGTTTGTTTTACATCGTTTATATCTGCTTTTATTTTCCAGCTCAATCTTGGCTGTAAAACATCAATTCCTTCCGGATTGGTCAGCATTTCGCACTTTAAATCACTTACAATGATTTTGTTTTGGGCTTTCGCCGAAATTGTGAAAAGTGAAATGATTAAGGTAAGATGTAAAAAAAACTTTTTCATGATTTTATATTTAGTCCCAGAGGGACGATATATTTATAGATTTTATAATAATAAGTTCAATAAGCTCCAGCGGAGCGACATAATTATCTAAAGGTATCGCTCCGCTGGAGCTTTTTATCATTTGGATATATATTTTGCTATAAATATTATGCTTCTCCGAAGCTCAAACCTAATTACGGATTAATAAATCTTCGTAGTTTATCCAGCGCACTTAAGCTTTCAAAAGCAATTTTATATTGTTCTAAGAATTTACTTGCTTTCCAGCGCATTTTCCATTCTGGATCTTTCAGCTTTTGTCTCAGCTTAGATACTACAATTGAATTACTCTTTAAAACTTCTTCATCACTCCAATCTTGAAGAAATTCTAAAGCGTTTAAACGAGTTTCTAAATCTTTATGATCTAATCCTTTTAGTAATGTTTCTCTAACTTGTCCCGTATTATACGAACTTATATCTTCGACTAAAATCTCATATAAAACCGGAGTTAGTTCTTTAATTTTATTCTGATTTAATGCAATCTGAAAAACTCTGCTAAATTCATCCGAAAGAAAATCTGCCCATTTATCAATATCTTCATCTTCACTCAGCGAATAATAAATAAAACTGACTTTATCAGGTTGCACAAAGAGTTGATTTTCACAAAAACGTTTTATTCCATCTAAATCTTTAACAGCTAATTTTTGAACGTCTTGTATTGCCTCTTCCGAATCCTCATGTTCAAGGCTATAATATTGCTCTAAAGTGATGATTTGGTCAAAATCATGTATAGGTTCGTAAACAATTTTATTCTCGCTCATAGTGCTTGGTGTAAACTTTGGAGTATATTTTTTTAGAAGTTCCTTAATTTCATTTTCAGATACATTGTAATCATCTATTTTTATTTCGATTGTTTTCTGCTTATAAACAAAAGTGAGGTAAAACTCTTTATAGGACAAATTGTACTTTGCCGTGTGTTCTGTTTTGGCAATAACTCTTGGAAATATAATATCTTTCCATTCATAAAAAACCTCATTCAGTTCTAATCCTTCTTGTGAGAATATTATTTTTTTATGAAAATTAAAAAGAGTCATCACTGCTTTTTTTCCATAAACGATGATAAACAAAACAGCAACAATTGGTAATACTAAATCCGTAAATTTAAAGGTAATCTTTTCAACATTTATGAGTGATAAAAAGTAAATGCCTAAAACCACAAATACCATATTCCAAGCAATATGAAATACACCGCCTTTGATTGAATAATTTAATACTGTTTTCTCCAAATTTTATTCTTAACTAAATCGACATTATCGGTTTAAAATTATTCAGAAACTAACTTCTCCAATTTATCAGAAACCGCAATTTCCTTCCCATTTTTAAAGATTCTAAAACCTTTTCCTTTATGATATTTTTCTCCTGTTTTATCCCAAAGAATGGTAATGATATTGCTATGATATAAAACATTATCCAAACAAAACCAATCCCATTTTTCTTGCGGAATCAACGGATTTACTTCAATCTTTTCATCAGCTCTCGGACGTAAACCAACCAAACCTGTAATCATTAAATCATTGAAAGTCGAATGATTGTAATAACGGCTTCTTTCTCTGTCACCCATTAACCAATATCCAGTTATCTCATCCAAATATTCACCCAAATAAGGTCTTCCTCTGTAATATTGCGACTGAACATACAATTCCATCTGCTTGAAATAATCTGTTTTGCCAACATAATTCTGATTGTAATTATTCAAAACATTCGCCAAAGCGGTTAAAGTCTGCGAACTTGCAAATGGCCAAATTGCACCATCCCATTCGCAGGTTCCAGTTCCGTGTGTTCTAAATCTCGGACTTCTTCTTTCTGCTGTTGTTAATCCAAACGGAGCCGAAAATCCTTTTTCATCTTTAATTTGCTCCCACGCTTTTTCAAAACCTTTATTTTGCTCCGGCAGATTAAAATACCACGGAATAAATCCAATTGCTTCTCGAACCTGCGCCAAAGTATCTTTTTCTGTAAAGGTCTCAAAAAAATCGCTTTTCTGATTCCATAATTTCGTTTCTACTAATTTTTGCAGAACATCAGCTTTCGCTTTGAATTTTGCTTCTGCTTCTTTATCGCCTTTCATTTCAGCCATTTTAGAAATTGCTACAGCATTTCCATACATATAACTGTTAATTGTCGGTCTTGCATTTTGTACTTTTCGTCCGCCACTTAAGGATTCTTCCATCCCGTCTTTTACATCATGTTGCCAAAATAAACCATCTTTGCGCTGACGGTCTTTTTCCCAAACGGCATAATCTGTAACCATATCAGGATACAAATCCAATAAGAATTTTTCATCTTTATTCACCAAATAACCATTGTACAAAGCATCGGCTGTCCAACTGCTGAATTTATACAATTTGTTCATTGGTTTTCCATCATTTCCTCTATACCAAAGTTTCACATCCTGCTCAATGTATTTCGGATCATGAACCCATCTGAATTCGTTGATGTGGTGTCCCAAAGCACAACTAATCATATTGTATTTGTCGGCATACGAACGATCAACCAAGAACTCGGTAATCGCAAATCCTTGCGGTGTATTTTTAATATGTTTGCGAACGCTCCACCATCTAAAATAATAAATCTCCTCAAAATTCTGTTGTGGACATTCAAACAATGGAATGTTCTTTTCCATCCAAGCCCAAGCACTGTCATTTGGAATTGCAAACTTCAAGTTTTCATCTTCCATCGTGTTGAAGTAATCAACATAATGTTTGAAGCTTTTTTCTTTTAAAATAACTGATTTTCCTTTTTGCGAATGGTCTGCACCAGATTTGCAACTGCTGTTTAAACATGCAATTACTATTGAAAGTGTTATTATTTTATGTTTGAAATTTGTCAACATTCTATTCAATTGATTTTAATATTTTGGGCGTGCCCCTCCGGGTCGTGCTGTCCGTTCCCGCTTCCCAATGAAAAATCGGGAGAGCTCCACTTCCATCACTCACGCAAGAGAACTTTTCATTTTCGATCTCCTGCAAGGTTTTCAAAACCTTGTAGGTGTTTTATTTTAATTAAAAACTAAACCTTCAATTTCATACCTACAAGGTTTTAAAAACCTTGCAGGAAACGTATCAAGACCTATCAGGTTTTAAAAACCTGTTAGGTCTAACCTCATATATTAATTCCCAGTAAAAGTATAAGTCTGCCCTGCTTTCATATTTACATCGTAAATATTGTAATTTGGCAATTCTACTTTAGGCAATTTTGCTTCCTTAGAAATAATCGGTTTCTTCACTTCCACATCATAAAACAACGGATTTGAATTTTTCCCTTTTGCTTTTTTAAGCGAAGAACCTTTTAAAGTATTCTCAACTTTCAATCGACAGTTTCCTCCTATTTTCGAGTAAATTTGCAATTCCGAAACTTTATTATTTTTCCAGGTCATATCAATTACGAAACCACCTCTTGCAACTAAACCTTTTATGCTTCCGTCTTTCCAAACCGTTGGCAAAGCAGGCAATAACTGAATCGCATCTTCTTGGCTCTGCATCAACATTTCGGCAAAACCAGCAGTACATCCAAAGTTTCCATCAATTTGAAATGGCTGATGTGCATCTAACATATTTGGATAAGTTCCTCCTCCTTTTCTTTGATCTGCTGTAACTAAATGCAATTGATCTTGAATCAATTTATAAGCGTGATTTCCGTCTAATAATCTTGCCCACAAATTCACTTTCCAACCCATTGACCAGCCTGTAGATTCGTCTGTTCTGTAAATCAGTGATTGTTTTGCCGCTTCAAACAATTCAGGTGTTTTTATTGGCGAAATCTGATTACTTGGATACAATCCATACAAATGCGAAACGTGTCTGTGATTGTCTTTCGGATTGTCCCAATCGTCCTGCCATTCTTGTAATTGGTTATGTTTACCCACTTTCATTGGAAGCATTTTTGCCAAAGCATCGCTTACTTTTTTCACATAAGATGCATCTGGTGAAACCAAAGCCGAAGCCTCGATTACATGCGTAAACAAATCAAAAATCAACTGATTATCCATTGTCGTTCCCGATGCAATTGTCGCTTTTCCAGTTCCGCCTGCGTGCGTGTTTTCAGGTGAACTTGAAGGCACAACAACCAAATATTTTGTATTTGGATCAATAACCATATAATCTAAAAAGAAATCAGCAGCGCCTTTCATTATTGGATAAATTTCTTCTAAATACTTTTTATCTCCTGTATATAAATATCTTTCCCATAAATCCTGACAAACCCAAGCGCCACCAGTCGGCCACATTCCCGAAGCAGCTGAATCTACCGGAGCGGTTACACGCCAGATATCGGTATTGTGATGTAAAACCCATCCGCTGGCATTGTACATCATTTTCGCAGTTTCTGCACCCGTTACAGCCAATTCTTTTGCCATTTGCACAAAAGGTTCGTGCATTTCCTGCAAATTGGTTACTTGTGCCGGCCAGTAGTTCATTTCGGCATTGATGTTTGTCGTGTATTTACTGTCCCAAGGCGGTGTCACCATATCGTTCCAGATTCCTTGTAAATTGGCTGGCTGTCCTCCTGGCTGTGAACTCGAAATTAAAAGGTAACGTCCGAATTGGAAATACAATGAAGCCAACTGCGGATCAAATTGTTTTGAAAAATCTCTGATTCGTTCGTTTGTTGGTTTCTTCGTCAATTCGTTTGAACCTAAGTCTAAAGCAACTCTGTTGAAGAATTTTTGGTAATAATCAACGTGGGCTTTCTTTATGGTTTCAAAATCTTTTGTTTCCGCTTTCGCTAAATAGTCTTTGCTTTTTGCGATTTCATCTCCCGAAATATCTTGGTAGTTTTTGAAATTGGTTGCAATCGAAATGTATAAAGTCACTTCGTCGGCTTTATTGATACTTAAAATGCCGTTACTGGCATCGATTTGACCGCCTTTGTTTTTAGCGGTTAATCGGCCTTGGAATTTTACTTTTCCTTTTATGCCTTCAAAGTTAGTTCCAACTCCCGAAAGTATAATCTGGTTTCCTTCTGTCGAAGAGACTGTTTTATCAATCGGACTATTCATAAAAACGTTACAAGTAATCTGTCCCGGCTGACTCGCAGTAAGTTTGACCACAATAACCTGATCTGAAAATGCAGTTAGAATTTCTCTAGTAAATTCGACGCCATTTACTTTATATTTAACTTTCGCTGTAGCGTTACTGATGTCTAAATCACGATAATAATCCGTATATTTTTGATGTCCGTTGAATGAAATATAAACACTTCCGAAAGTTTGATACGGCATTCCGTCATTCGTTTGCGACATAATATCCTGCGTTGCTAAATCCTGCGCTTCATCAAATTTTCCGTCAAAAATTAACTGGCGAACAATTGGCAATGCTTTTATCGATTTAGAATGGGCATTGCTGTTTGGAGATCCTGCCCAAATGGTTTCTTCGTTCAATTGTAAACGTTCTACTGCTGGGTCGCCAAAAACCATTGCACCTAAACGTCCGTTGCCTAAAGGCAAAGCTTCGTTCCAGATGGATGCTGGTTTATCGTACCATAATTTTAGATCGTTTTGAGCTGTTGCAGTTATGGAAAAAATTCCAAGACAGATTGCTGTTATTTTAATTTTTAACTTCATAGTATATTTTTTTTCGTCACGAATTCACGGATTTTCTCTAATTATTCTTTGCGTTTTATTTCTCTAATTTTACCGAAAAGGCTAATTCGATTAATTTCAGGTAAAAATTGCGTTTCGTTTATAAAAAATAATTCGTGAATTCGTAGCTATTTCTTAGCCCAATAAATGTCTTTTTTTTCGTCACGAATTCACGGATTTTCCCTAATTATTCTTTGCGTTTTATTTCTCTAATTTTACCGAAAAGGCTAATTCGATTAATTTCAGGTAAAAATTGCGTTTCGTTTATAAAAAATAATTCGTGAATTCGTGGCTACAAATCTATTTTTTTACCTCGTGAACCTTCAGATTTTTTTCTGCGAACATTTCATATAATTTGTTGATGTCTTTCAAAGCATTTTTTGGAAGTTTTTCTCCTTTATCTCCAAAAACAAGCAATTTTTCTTTTGGTTCGATTACACAAGTCGATTCGTCGATTTCGCCTTTATCGTTCTTCACTTTATTTAAATCTAAATTTAAATATTTCGCCATAAAAGGATACAAAGCCATACGTTTCGAGATTCCGAAATCATGACCTTCTTTTGCAAAATGGGCATTTTCTACTAAATCTTTCTTTCCGTACAATTCATATGTTCTTTGGATAAAAGGAAATTCCAACTCAGGAACCGCCAATGTCCAGTCTTTTCCATCCGAAACTATTAATTGCGGTTTTGGCGCCATCATAGCTGAGATTTCAGCGTTGTTAGTTCCGTTTCCGCATAAGTGGATTCCGCGTCCGCTCTCACATGGACAACCACCTGAAAAATGTGACGAAACCATCACAACCGGAGCTGAAACTTTCACACGATCATCAATCGCCGATAAAAACATCGTGTGTGATCCTCCGCCAGAACCTCCTGTTACGCCAACTCTTGACATGTCGGCATTTTTTACGGTTGACAAATAATCTAATAAACGAATTCCTGTCAACAATTGTACAGTCGATGCAATGCTATTTCTGTGCGTTTCTTCTGGAAACTGCAATAACGATTCGCCCCACGCAAATAAATCGTAACCGACTACAATTGCGCCCATTTTCGCCATCATGGCACAACGGTATTGCTCGTCTTTTCTGTATCTTCCGTCTCCGAAATGCCCGTCAGGCGTAATAATTACAGCCGACTTTTTATTGAACGGATACGGTTTGTAAATCGATCCTGTGGCATAAACTCCCGGAAGAATTTCCAAAGCGATATTTTCTACACTGTAGTCTTTGTAAATTCTTTTTGGAGTTAAAAGTGGTTTAGACTTGGGCATTGGGGGTGCCTTTTCTAATCCAAATGATGCAATCATACAAGCTTTTAACTCCGTTTTGCGTTTCTCCCATTCTTCTTTGGTCGAATAAAGGCTTTCTAAGTAAAACAAGCGTTCTTTTCCTTTATCTATGGAAACTTTATGGTTTTCATACTTGCGTATGATGTAGGTTCCATCGGGTTGTTTAAAATACATCAATTCAAACGGCGCTAAAATGTTAGTCAGTGAAAGTGGCAGATTTCCAGGTTCAATTCTCCAGTCGGCATAGTCCAGTTCTTTTCCTTTCAGTAATCCTCTGTCGTCGTTGATGGTTACATTAAAAGTAGTCTCGATTTTTTTAAGCGTTTCTGATACTGGTTTTCTAAAATTCGTATCAGAAGTGCTTTGCGCATTGGCAAATGTCAAAGCAAAAATGGAGACTAAGAAGATGTATTTTATTTTTTTCATTTTGATATAATTCAACGCATTTTTTGATTTGCCTCCTGCTTTAGCTGGAGGAAATAAATTGATTTTTTTTAATTGGCTTTAGCCTAACTTATTCATTTGACTAAAGCCTTTGACTTTTCTTATTTTGAACCTCCAGCTAAAGCTGGAGGCAATTGATTTTTCTGTTCTTTTCGAGCTTAATTACTATTCATAACTCATAACTACAATTGACATTCTATTGTATAAATTCCCGATCCTAATTCTAAAACAGGCTTTTGTGCTTTTTCATCAAAACCTGCCTTAAATCTTTTACCATCCATTTTTATTTCTGAATTTTTAGCAACCGGCAATTTTATTGTCGCTGTTGTATTCACCGGAATCTGAACGGTCAAAATAAATTTACCTTCTTTCTTTTCCCAAGAAGAAGCTATTTTTCCGTAAACCGATTGATAATCCGCTTTCGCGAAAGTCATATCGCCGACCACTTCTGGCTGAATAAAGAAATGTTTGAAACCCGGTTTTTCAGGATCCGATTTGATTCCGGCTAAACTTTGGTAAAACCATTCTTCGATCTGACCTAACATAAAGTGATTCCACGAATTTCCTTTTCTTGGATCCCATTGTTCGGTTAAAGTGGTCAAGCCAAATTTAATCTGAAAACCATAACCCGGCGCATCATAATGATTGTGCATTCTGAACATGGTTTCGTTCTCGCCGTTTCTTGCCAAAGTTTGGAATAAATAACGATTTCCAACATCTCCCGTTGTCAAACGATCTCCTTTTTCTTTGATATCGGCTAAAAGATTTTGCATTACTGCCTCTTTATACTGCGGTTCTACGATATCCATGAAAATCGGAACGGCATTGCTAAACTGACTATTGGTTCCGTATTGTTTGGTTTCTTTGTTGAAAAACTCCTTGTTAAAAGAGGTTTTAATCTCCAAAGCTAATGTGTTGTACTTTTCAAAATCTTCAGTTTTCCCTAATAGTTTCCCTGCTTTAGCAGTCAAATACGCTCCATAATAATAATGCGAAGTGGCAGAAAGCGCAATCGGACTATTTTTAGAATATCCCGCAGGATGTGTTCCATAATCGTACCAATCGCCCAATCCGTGAGAAACGATATTGTTTGTTGCTTTGGTTCCTAAATAATCGACGTACTTTTTCATTATCGGATAATATTTCTCTAATAGTGAAGCATCTCCATAATATTCATAATACATCCAAGGCAGAATTACGCCTGTTACGCCCCATTCTGGAGAATCGGTAAAATCGCCTCCAAAAATGACATATTCTGGAACAATTGTCGGAATTAAACCGTTATCACGTTGTGAATCAGAAATGTTCTGCATCGTTGCAGGAAGGAAAGTCTGAAGATTATAATTGAACATTAAACCTGGACCATTCAACTGAATTTCTTCCAACCAGCCCAACTTTTCACGTTGCGGACAATCGGTAAAAACGCTTTGGAAATTACTTTTTATCGAGTTGTTAATCAATTCGTGAGTTTTGTTGAAAATCTCATTTGAACAAGCAAAATTTCCTGCTTCTCCAGCCGAATTGTAGATAAAATTCGATTTTAAATCAACTAAAGTTGGAAGCTCTTTGTTTTTATCTTCTTTATAATTAATATTTTCAATTTGAACATACTGATAACCGTAGAAACTGAATTTTGGCGTCCATTCTTCAACTCCATCGCCTTTTAAAGTGTAATCATAATAATACGGTTTTCCAGATCTTCCCTGTGCAATTGTTCCCTCTTCATTTAAACCTTCAGCAACCCAAACGCGAATCGTTTGCCCTCTTTTTCCTTTTACTTTGATGGTTGGAAATCCAGAAAGATTTTGTCCCATATCAAAAACATAGAAATTGGGTTTCAGTTCTTTTACGGTTTTCACTTCGTATTGTTTCTGAATCATAACCGGTGGTGCTGTCTGCGGTCTTAAAACTCCTTTTGGCGTTTCCTGAATGACTACTTTTTTCCAATCTCTATCTTTGAATCCTTTACGATTCCAGTCTTTTTGCTCTAAATTGGCATTGTAATCTTCTCCTCCAAAAATACTGTTATATGTAATCGGACTTTTACTGTATTTCCAGCTTCCATCAGACTTTATAATTTCTTCTGAACCGTCATTATACTTAATTTTCATTTTAAAGAATAAAGTCGGCGGACCAAAACTCACAAAGAATTTGGTATATCTTTCGGCAAGCGTATTGTACATTCCGTTTCCTAAAAGAACGCCAATTACGTTATCGCCTTTTTGAAATTCTTTTGAGCTTAATTCGTAAACATTGTAATTAACCGTTTTGTCGTAATCTGTCCACAAAGGCGCAAATTGGCTGTTACCCACTTTTTTCCCATTAATAGTCAATTCATAATGTCCTAAACCTGAAATATAAACAACGGCTTCTTTGACTGCTTTTTCTACTTCGAAAGGCTTACGAAGCATGATACTTCTGCGTGCCAAAGAATCAGAAGCATTGATAAAGGACATCTTTTTTTCTCTATTGAAAGTGGCTGTGTGGTAGTTTCTTCCTTCCGGCAAATGACTGTCGGCTTTAGTAATCGCACCAATCCAAGTTGCGTTTAAATCTGATTCTATTGGCGCCGTTCTGAACGAAGCGATTCTACTCCATTTTGAAACTTTTCCTGATTGATTCCAAACTTTAACTTTCCAGAAATACTTGGTTTCGCTTTTTAATGG
Source organism: Flavobacterium tistrianum (assembly GCF_003254545.1). Lineage (GTDB taxonomy): Bacteria > Bacteroidota > Bacteroidia > Flavobacteriales > Flavobacteriaceae > Flavobacterium > Flavobacterium tistrianum. The sequence goes on along the minus strand of NZ_QJRH01000070.1, from coordinate 286,538 downwards.
TTTTCCGCTATAAAGAATATGCAGGTTTTTATCTGAATTTACTCTTCCTGAATTCCAAACATCTCCATCGTCATTATTTAGTTTTTCTTCTGATGAAGCTACTAAAATTAGAAATGCAACCTGAGAAGCATCAGATTCTTTTGAAACCAATTGCCAACCTAATCTCGGCTGATTCTCAACCACTGCTAATGGATTTTCTGCCATTTCTGTTGTTAAACGTACAGGCAAAATTTGTCCTTTAGAAACTATAGTTACTAGAAGACAAATGACTAATAATATGCTTTTAAAAAACTTCACTTTGTATATTTTTTTTCGCCACGAATTCACGAATTAACTCATTTTTTTTCTTTGCGTTTAATTTCTCTAATTTTTTCTGCCACAGATTAAAGGATTAATTGGATTATAATCTGTGTTAATCATTTTAATCTGTGGCAAATAACTACGCACTGTTTATAAAATAATTCGTGAATTCGTGGCTATTTAAACTTTTACAACTTTTTAGTAATCAACGATTCGATATTGAATACTGCTTCTGGGATTAATTTTCCGGTTTGAGGCAGGTCGTCGTAATCGTCTGTGTCTGGCGCTGTGTCCGGATCTGGCGAATGTCTCTGCTCTCCTGTGCGGAACATGATTCGCTCAAAACCATCTGTTGGCGCATAAAATATCTTCGTTGACTCTTTACCATCGTTTACTTTTATAGTGTACTGACGGTTTTTAGCATCTAATTTAACTGCGATTGTATAGGCTTTGTTTGCTTCGTATTTTGCAACCGAACTCAAACGCGCACCATTTTTCACCTTTAATTCTCCATCCGAATCAAAAATCAATCTTACAGAAGGCAGACCTTGCTTGTTTTGAAACTCAATCTGCAATAAACCATAATTATTTTGTTCTGGTTTTACGGTGAAAACGGCTTCCATTTTTGAGGCGAAAGGAATCACTCTTTCGGCACGGGAATAATCAAAATAATCCTGATCTCTTAACGTCAGCCATTTTTTACCATCGGCTTTCTTTTCTATTTTGGTTGATGCCCATGACAAATCGTACGTATTCCATAATTTCAATTCTTGTCCGTCTGGAAGATTATTGAAAACGTCATTTACATTTTCTGTTACTACCGAAGTTACAGGAACAGGAATCGAAGCCACCCAAATATCTTCTTTGTTCATACTGTAGCCTACCCAGATTTTTCCGTCAGGCGGAGTTCCGTTCTTTTCTGTGATTCCGCGAACGTATTGAGGGCCTGCAGATTTGTAGTTTCCACCGTAACGCATCGGGCTTACTTCGCCATGAACCAATAATAAATCTTTATAATTCAGTCCGTCATCGCTTGTTGAAATCGCCAAAGGCCAACGATATTCTGATGGATTATAAAGCGTCGCATAACGATTGTCTGATGTTTTTTGTCCCCAGATTTTAGCATTACTGTTTATAAATCCTGGCGCACGCAACGGCATATAATCCCAAGATTTTCCTCCGTCTCTGCTGATGGATGTTAACGCATGTTTCCATAAACCAACAACATTTCCGTTTGGTAGATGGTAATAACTAAATGCTTTGTATGGTTTCTGTAACGGAATTAATTCATCGTCACGATCGGCTTCTTCTACCCATTGCTGTAAAACCAGCGGTTCAGATAAAATCTCTACGCAGGCTTTTTTTAAACCTTTGTCTTTTGATGCAGTATAAAATGGGAATTTCGATTTCGATTTATCCCATGTTTTATTGTATCTGATGAAATAGATTTCGCCAAAACTTCCGTCTTTCTTGATTTCACGAATGACACGTCCAATTCCTTTTCCGTCGTTTGGATCATCTTTTTCATCCATTGCAATTCCGTAATACGCTAAAGCAAAAAGTCGGTTGTCTCTTGAGGTATAAAAGCCCATTCTCTGGTGCATAATCGCATCGAGATTTTTAGCAACTCCTTCAACTCCTTCTTTTTTCCACCCATCAGGAATGCGGTAAATTGGGAAAATTACTTCTGGTTTTGTCCATATTGCTCCATCTTTGGAAGTCATTAATAAGGTCTGGCTTGGCGGAATATGTTCTCCCGAAGGATCGCTTAAATAATGTAAATAAAACGTGTTATTCCAATACGCCATCATCGGTTGGTGATTGTATGTCCATCCAAAACCATCTGCTTTTTCGGGATGTTCACGGCTCGCACGCATGATTTGTGTCGCGTGAACTCCAACCGCAGGACTTAATTGTCCGTGATGGTAATCGATGTTTGAAAGTGTTTTACCAACATAACGCGCCGTGTCATTTTGTGCATTTATAGCGTTGCAAGCCAAAAGGATTGTGACTGTGATGATGTTGTTTTTTATGTTTTGGAAAGCAATCATTTTATTTACTTTTTTGCCACAGATTACACGGATTAAAAAGATTTTTTTTTAATTCTAATCTGTGAGAATCTGCGAAATCTGTGGCATTATCTTTTATTTTTTATCAATTAATCCTTTTAAAACGTCTGCAGAGATTGTTGTAATCGTTCCGTGTTTGTGCCCTCCAGGAAGGCTTATTTTGGAGGATACATCTTCAAAATGAACAAAATCTGTTGTGCTTAACGCTTTATAATTTTTTGAACCGTAATTGTCATAATACAACAGCCAGTTTTTATCGACTTTCACCACTGTTGGGCCTTCTGACAAATACTCTGTCAAAGGCGCTGAACTTTTTTCAAACGGCCCTAAAGGCGATTTTCCGAAAGCTATTTTTATGTTTCGCATCGGTCTTGTATTGTCTTTCAAAACCAAAACATAATCTTTTTTTCCTTTTTTGACAATAACACAATCAATTACGCTGAAACCTGGATCGTAATATAATTTAGTGTCCGAAAACGTTTTGAAATCTTTTGTCGTTACATAATACATTCTGTGGTTGTTTTTCTCTTCTTCCACTCCTTTTGGAAATCGGAACGGGATTGTCGATGCCCAAATGATTATATATTCTTTTTTCACATCATCATAAAAAATCTCAGGCGCCCAAACGTTTACCACTTCTGGTTCATTTTTCATTACGGGAATGTATTGCTGTTCTGACCAATGAATCAAATCTTTTGAACTTGCATAGCCAAAACCGTTTCCGCCTTTCCAATCGGTTGTCCAAACCATGTGATAGGTTCCGTCTGCTCCTTTTGTTATTGACGGATCGCGCATGATTTTACTGGCTCCGATTTCTGGTTTTAAAAATGATCCTTCTAATCCTTTCCAGTTGTAACCGTCTTCGCTATATGCCAAATATAAACCTTCTGTAGCGGGTTCTCTAAATGAAGTAAAAAGATATAAATCTTTCTTTTTCTGCGAATAACTCACAGCAAAAAGTGAAAGGGTTATTATGATGAATATTTTTTTCATGATCTAAAATTGAACACTAATTTCACAAATTAGCACGAATTAAATTGGTGTGAATTCGTGAAATTGGTGTTATTATAATCTATTCAGTAATTGCTTTTTTATCTAAATCTTTTCCTTTTTTAATGGCTGTTGTTACGTTGTTGAACACATTGTTTTTCAGGAAAATATTTTTAGTGTCTTTTCCATTCGCCTCGATAAAAATATCGGTTGGATTGAATGGAAAATTATTGTTGATTAATACATTTGAAACGTTATCTAATTTGATAACCGGAACCCCTTTTATCGCTGTTGAAGATCCAACATTATCCAAAATCACATTTTTTGAATCTGAGATTTTGAACGACGAACCTACAGTTGCGTTTACTTTTACATCATGAAATTCCACATCTGTTGCTGTACTTACCGTAAAACCTTCTTTTCCGTCCATATTGATGTTCGAGAAAGTGATGTTTTGAATTGGCATTTCGGAAATTCCCAGAATTTGTCCCGCTTTGTTTACGTTTGAAGCCGTGATGTTGCTCATATGAATGTTTCTGAAAATTGGCGTTTTCTCTGTAACAGGTTCAACTGTAGTTCCTTTATCGTAGAAAAGACTTAATACGATGGCTTCTTCTTTGATGTTTTTCATAACTATGTTGTCGACACGAATATCTTCTACAACGCCACCTCTTCCACGAGCCGATTTGATTCGGATTCCGCGATCTGTTCCGTCGAAAACACAGTTTGAAATTGTGATTTTTTTGATTCCGCCTGACATTTCGCTTCCGATAACCACTCCGCCGTGACCGCTTAACATTGTACAATTTGTAATGGTTACATTTTCTGTTGCTTTTCCGTATTTACGTCCGTCGCCATCTCTTCCCGATTTGATTGTGATGCAATCGTCTCCAACGCTGATATGGCAGTTTGAAATATGAACATTGGTACAAGAAGAAGGATTAATCCCGTCTGTATTTGGCGAATGCGGATTGAAAATTGAGATTCCGGTCACAGTTACATTATCACAAAATTCTGGATTGATGGTCCAGAAAGGCGAATTTTTGAACGTAACGCCTTCAATTAAAATGTTTTTACAGTTATAAGCCTGAAAGAAAGATGGTCTAAAGAATTTCTTATCAACTGTTCTTTTATAATATGGTTCTGTGTAAAGTCCTTTGTTTTGTTCTTCCCACATGGTTTGGTATTTGGTTGGAGGAAGCGGTTCTTTTGCCGTTTCGATTCGGTACACTTCATTCCACCACGCTTTTCCTTGTCCATCGATTATACCTCTTCCTGTTATAGTGATATTTTCTACGTCTTTGGCATAAAATAAAGGTTGGAAACTTTTCATTACAATTCCCTCATAACGCATTTCTACATAAGGCAGAAAATCATCAAAATTCTCTGAAAATTTTAAAAGTGCTCCAGAATCTAAGTGAATCGTAATGTTGCTTTTTAATGTTAAGGCTCCTGTTAAGTATTCTCCAGCAGGGAAAAAGATGGTTCCTCCACCGTTTTTAGATGCTTTCTCAATAGCATTTTGAATGGCTTGTGTGCATTTTACTCCTTTGTTGTTTCCGCCTTCTTTTAGAATGTTTATCCAGCCGTCGTTTGCGAAAGTGGTATTTAGTCCGGTTATGAAGCAGAGTATTATTAGTATATTTTTCATAGTTGTGTGTGTTTTGTTCTCTCGCAGATTTAGCAGATTATGCAGATTTTTTTTTCTGCCACAGATTTCACAGATTAAATGGATTTTTTATCTGCTTTATCTGCAAAATCTGCGAGAGCTTTGTATTCTCTTTTTATGAATCAAAGCATTTCACTAATTACTTTTTACTTTTCACTAATCACTTAAATAGATCTCAAAATCAAAACCCAGTCATTACCATCTTCTTTTTTACCAGCGGGCTGAAAATTCTGTGTTCCTTTGTTATCAAATGTTCCGATTTTAGTTTTCTTTCCATTTCTCGGATTATACCAAGTTGCTTCGAATTTATCGCCAGCAATTTTTCCAAGTTTTACTTCTATTATTCTTCCGTTGTAAGTATACAGTAGAGCGTATTTTTCTCCTCTTATGGCTGGAATATAGTCGTATTTCTCGCCTTGATTTACCACTAAAGAAACATCTGGAACTCCTTCTAAAAATGGCACTTCTTCCATTAATTTCTTAATGTAAACCATTTGTTTTGCTCCAGGAGCATTGATAGCCGATGTCCATAATTCTTTGTTTCCGTATGCTGGTTTATCGCCTTTTCTGAACATTTGCATTACAGCGTTATGTCCGTATGTATAACCTGCACCGCCTGATAAAACCGACCAATATCCGTAACGGCGAACGTCGCTTGCTGTCCATTTTGGCTGTAAAGTATCGTGCAAACCGTGTGGAATTCCTTCGTAAGATGGCTCTCCGTCAAGTGTAGGTTTTGTTGGTTTTAATTCAAAATCTCTTAGAACAAATTTGTAATTGTCTTCTTTGAAATTCGTTTTTGAAGAATCCTGATCATATCTTCTGTGTCCCGATTGGAACATGTTAAAATCCAACCATTTTTCGTTGTGAAAATTCTCTGAAGAATCGGTTCTTCCAAACGGGTGGAAAGTTACTAATTGCTTTGGATTGTTGCTTTTTAAAGTATTTCCGATGGCATTCCAGATGTCCTGAAATTCGTTTCCATGAGTGTCTCCACCATTTAACCAAATTACGTTGGTTCTGTTTTTATAACGGTCAGCTAAGAACTTTGCGTAAACGGTTGCCTGTTCTTTGCTTACTTTATTTCCTTTTGAAACGTTGGTTCCCCAAACTGGAACCATGGCTACGTAAATTCCATTTTTCTGAGCTACATCTAAAGTGTAATCGACGTGGTCCCAATAATCGTATTGTTTTGCATCTTTAAAATCATTTCCTGCCGTAATCAATGGTTTTGAAACGTCTTCGTTTATCAAAGCCGGATCACCATAAACGTTAACGGCATTGATGTTATGCAAAACCATAACCTGAACTACATTAAATCCTTTGTCTTTTCTGTCTTTGAAATATTTCTCAATACCTGCTCTGTCCAGTTTTCCGAATGCAAGCCAGCCTGTGTCGCCTAGCCAGAAAAATGGTTTTTCATTTTCGGTAACAAAATAATGCTGATTTTTAGATACTTTGATTTCAGGCAGAGATGCTTTTGTTTTGGCAGATTGCGAAAATCCGCTTTGTGCTGTCAACATAAAGCTTATACTAAGAGCGTATAAAGATTTAATTTTCAGATTCATTTTGGGTTGTTTTTGAATTTATGTTTTTTGGGTTGGTTGCCACGAATTACACGAATTTTCACTAATTTTTTTCTCTGCTTTCTCTTAATTATCTCACGCAGATTTTTCAGATTAAGCAGATTTAATTAAAAATTAAATTCGTGCAAATTCGTGTAATTCGTGGTAAACCCTTCTTTTACTTTCTTACTACAAAAAGCACTTTTTCTTTTATTTCGGCTTGTGGAATGGTTACTTGTTTTCCTCCGCTGATATTTGCTTTTTTGGTTATATTTCCTGTTGAAGCATTGATTGCAAATACTTCAAATGTTCCTTTTTCGCTTGCTAGATCGATTGTAATGTCTTGATCGTTTTTCAAATAAAAAAGATAGCTTTTTCCTTTGTTTTCTAATTTCCAAAGATTGTCTGAAAACGTATTTCCAGCAACTAATTTCATTTCGCTTAAAGCGGAATAAAACTGAGGCAATTCGATTTTCGGAATGTTTGGCAATGAAGCACCTGCCATTAAAGCTGGCCATCCAAATCTTGACGAACCGTCTGTTGAATATAAAATGACTTTTTCCGGATATTTTTCTCGGTATTCACGAACGGCACGATACACCTGATTGTCGGTTTCTTTTCCGGTTTTTAGTTTTCTGGCGTGCTGTCTTGGTGCTAAATTTACACCTCCTTGCGGTGCGTAAGCTGAGCCGTCTTCTTTGTAATACCAATAACGAATGTCTATTACATCAACGGTCTTGTTTCTTTTGGCATCATTTAAAATCGCATCCTGAACGTCTTTAGTAGCACTTAAACCAATTAAACCTTTTTTACCTGTTTCATCTTTCCATTTTTGTGCCTGATCAATCCAGAATTCCATAAAATGTAATGGCCCTGTATATTCAGCACTTGTTAACTGAATTACGTTGCTGTTTTCCTGAAAGTTTTCAAATGATTTTCTGATGAAACCTTCGTGCAGTTTTCTTCTTTGAGCATTCGTAATATCATAAAACTGCTCTGCCATGAAAATGCGTTTGTCTCCTGCATAAGGTGGCGGTTCTGGAAATCCTGTGCTGTTAATGTTGTTTGCAGAACGCCAAGGCGAACTTGCCCAGTGTGCTCCAGCTTCTAAAATATTATGCTGAAAATATTGCTGATTGATTAACAGTTGTCCGTTTGGTTCTGCCAATGTTGCAAACTGCGCTAAACGGCTCCAATACCAATCATTGAATTTTGTTAAATCGTACTTGCTTAAATGATCCCAAGCAAAATCTTGTCCGCTTCTTGCGAAAGGCTGTTCATAAAACGGTGGCCAAACATCGTCATCAATTCGGCGAACACGTTCGTGATCGTCCATTCTTCTGTCGTACCATAAACCGTAATTATGTTCTAAGGCAACAATATTATTTTTAGTTAGATAATCTACCGTTTCTTGCACTTTATCAGTCAATCCGTTTCCTGTTCTTCCTGGAACAAAACGAGTAATATGCGGTGTTGATTTATTAACGAAATCATCACTTAAATCACCTCTCCACCATGCTACGTTGGTTTGTTTTCCTGCAATTACTTTTCCTTCAAAAGTTAACCAGCCGTTTTCCGTTGTTACTTTTGAAGTTGATTTTTCTGTTTTATTTAAAGCAACTTTTAAATCGTTTGCATTTTTTAAACCTTTACTGTAAGTGTCAATCGGATTTGCTTTTGAAGCTTCTGCAATCAATTCTTGTAAACTTTTTGCGGTTGTTGCTGAATTTTTAGTTAATTCTGCAGCTACTTCTACACTCGGACTTGAAGAGGCTTCTGAACCTAAATCGTAAATAAATGGCTGAACTGGAAGTTTTCCTAATCTCGCTTCTAGTTGTGCGTAGAATAAACTTCTTGGACTGATATGTTCGTTTACGTTTTTCCAATGTCCGTTTCCTCCAAATTGTCCCCAAACTCCAAAAGCCCAGTTTTGTGCTGTTGGCGGACTATAACATTCTAATTTTGATGCTGAAGATTCCCAGATTACAGAATTGGCTGCTGTCCATCCTGCACCTCTTCCGCCTTGTTCTCTGTTGTTGTAACTTAAAGATTTTCCATCAATATTGGCAATATCAAATAAAACTCCGGTTGCCCAGCTTCCGATTGCTCCACTGTTTTCGAATGGTAAATGTGATTCGCATTGTACGAAAGCATTTGGACCTGTTGTTCCAAATCCGCCTACAGCGAAATCATGATATCCAAATTCTGAATAACAGCGTTGGAATAAAGTCTGCTGACCTTCTGTATAAAAAGTATGTCTTCTAAATGAAGCGATTTCAGAAATTGGTTCTGTTGCAATACAATCTTCAACCGTTACTTGCTGACTTGTTTTTAAAACCGTAACGGCTCCGCCTGCAAAGTGTTTGAAATTTACTTGTTTTACCCAAGCATTTCTGGTGTTTTCAATGCTAATTGCTTGCCAACGATGTTCTTCGTCTTTTAAATTTGAAGGATTGTAAGTTGATTTTATTAAAATATTTTCAATTCCGATATGTTCGATTCTTCCTGCCCACGAATAAACGGTTACTTTTGAAGTTCCGAAAACATCATCTAATGACATCGTAATTGGTGCACTTACAGTTACTTCGTTTCCGTCTATTTTGGTTACAACTCTATTCCAAGTTGTCGTCCAATTGCCTTTTTTCCATCCAATCCAAGAAGTTTCTCCCCCGAAATCCTGCATGTTTACTTCTTTAATGAAATTATCTGTTAAAGGTTTGCTGATTTCTATCTCGTCTCCAACTTTTAATTTTGAAGTATTTTTTAACTGGATTTTCTGTGTTCCAAGTGGTGTGTAAGCATTGGCAAATTCAAATGAATCTTTATACTCTTTATCGTTTACACCCAAAATTCTAATTAAAGCTTCTCTTTCTAATCCGGTTCCTAAAAGTACAGTTCCGTTTTCTGTATTGCCGCTTCCTCTTAAAACAACTCCTGATTTTCTAATGTATAATGTTCCGCTGATTTTGAAAATTCCTTTATCCAACAAAACAGCTCCACGAAAACCTGATTTGTCTGGTTTTAATGAACTTACATAATCAATGGCGTTTTGGATTTTCTGCGTTGCATCTTCTTCTTGTTTGGAAACAAAAATCTTATTTTCAAGATTTGGAATTGAAACTTCAGAATTTCTGTATCCTGCAAAAGAAAAGTCAGGGATTTGATTTCCTTGACTGTCAGTTGTCAAAGAAAGTTTTCCTTCTTTGGTTTTTATGATATCTGGGAAATTGCTTTGGGCTGTGATGTTTAGACTTAAAAGTAACATCAAACCAGACAAAATTATTTTATCTTTTGGAAGGTTGATTGTATTTTTAAACTGGATAAAATTCACCTTAATATTTTTTTAGACTTTAAAATTAAACCATATAAGTAATATAAGCTCATATAATTTTTAGGTTTGTCTTTTTCCACAATCTTGTCATTTCGACGAAGGAGAAATCTTCGAAAGAAACTCTACAAAGTTGCTCAACTATGCGGAGCTACTAACGAAGATTTCTCCTTCGTCGAAATGACAAACTGGATGGTTGTTCTATGTTTAAGAGACCTAACAGGTTTTTAAAACCTGTTAGGTCTTCATACTTTACTATTGTAATAATGATTTTACTTTCGCCAAAGTATCCGTATTATTTTCGATTTTCGTCCAATCTGTTTTGCTTGTTGGATCGATTCCGTTAAAATACTTTTCGATATTGGTATAACCGTCTCCATTTGCATCTTTATTGGCATCTGAAGCATCATTCGGATTTAAACCATATTTTTTCTCCCAAGCATCCGGAATTCCGTCGTTGTCTGAATCTTTATACGCTTTTCCTTTGTATGTTGGATATCCTCCAACTTGGTTAGGATGTGTTATAATCCCTTTTTTATAAGAATCCGCAGGCAATCTTCTTTTAATAAATTCTTTTCCGATTGAGTTTTCTAAACCGTCTTTTACTTCGATTTTTCCTGTACGGACTTGTTTTAAGATTCTTTCGTCAACTGCATCTCTTTTTGGAATTGTTGCTCCAACATTTGCTAAAACATATTCATATGCTTCTTCGGCTCCCATAATTTTGAATGCCGGCATCGAGAAAGGTTTTGGCTGTTTGATTGCTGCTAAAAATTCCTTTGTTTCTGCTTCTGGAAGGTTTTCCAATTGTACTCCGCCATTCCAGTTGTCCGCTGTCACTTCAGGTGAACCAACAATAAAGTTTCCTGAAACATACGCTCTTCCATATTGTTTTGGTTCAATATAACCCGATTCTGGTTTTACAATTCTATGTGCAATAGGTTCGTATTGCGGAGTAATTGGTCCAGGTTTAAAATAGTTGTTGATGATATTTAACATCGAACGATAATCACCGCCGTCAAGAGTACGATTCCACCAATTGAATACTACGTTATTCACAAAATTAAAGTCGCCATACATTCCGATAGAAGCGTTTCTAGAAATGTTGTCTGCCCATAAATTGCGCATAAAAGTACTATTCAATCCGCCTATTGTACTTCCGAAAGCGTGATTGTACGTATCTAAACCTTCTGATGAAATGGTGTTTTGAATCGTGATATTACAAGCTGGCAGTTTTTCCAGTTTTGATTTTGCATTAGCTGCAAACTGATGTCTGTATAAAGAAATATTTTCGTCTAATCCCCAGCTTACAGAACAGTGATCTACGATTATATTTCCCATCGGATTTCCACCCAATGCGTCGTCTCTTCTCGTCACTTCTGTAGCGCCACGACGAAAACGCATGTGTCTGATGATAACATCATGTGTGTCAATTTCTAAAGTTTCTCCAGCGATACAGATTCCATCACCTGGAGCAGTTTGACCAGCAATGGTTACGTAAGGCGCACGCATGCTGATTCTTTTTTTCAATTGAATGATTCCCGAAACATTAAAAACGATTGTTCTTGCTCCCACAGCTTCACAGGCTTCACGAAAAGTTCCTTTTCCGCTGTCTTCTAAACTTGTAACCACAAATATTCTTCCTCCACGTCCGCCTTGCGTGTATGCTCCACCGCCTTCAGCACCCGGGAAAGCAGGAATATCAGCCTGAACAAAATCTTTTGGATAAGAAGCCCAAGGTAAATAAGGTTTTCCTTGTTTTGCTTCTTCTTTGATTATATGAAGATTAGCATTCCAGATTTCGCTTAGCCTTTTTTCTTCATCAGCCAAAACAGCATCTGCTTTTGCTTGAACATCTTTTGGAATTACGGGATATTGGGCATACGCCGATGAAACAAGTGAACAAAATGAGAAAGCCATTAAGGTTCTCTTTAAAGTACGGTTTGGAAAAATATTTTGCATTGTATTGTGTGGTCTAGTTAATAGTTATTGGTGTAAAGTGTTTCAGAGAATTATTCTTTCGAAGTTGAATCTTTTGGTTTATTCTTCTCTCTTTGCTCAATACGTTTGTGCCAGTCAGCACTTTCTTTGTTTAAATCGTAACCTTGTTTTGATAAATAGTTATTGATTCTTCCTTTGTACTTGCCAAACCATCCGTGTTTTTCTTTAGAAGAACCTGCGTCCATTGCGTGTTCTCTAGCTTCAACTAAAGCTTTGTAGATATAATCTTTTTGCTCTGCTGTTAAGTTTGGAAGCATATCGTTGTAACCTGCAACCGTAATAGGAAGCACACCATAAGTCATTCCGTCTTTAACCTCAGTAATTTTATCTTCTGATAATTCTTTTCCTAATTTTTTGATATAAGATTTGTGCAGTTTTGCAATTGATTCGTCTGCCTTTGCTTTCAGTTTATCAATTTTATCGTTTTGCTTTTCTTTAGCTAAAGAAGTGTCTTCTTTTACTTTTTTTATTTCAGCATCTCTTCCATCTTGAATTTCAGTTAAATCTCTGAATTGCTGCGCGATGATATTTGAAACTGCTTTTTCTTTTGCTTCGTTTTTCAAATCTAATTTGGTAACGATTTTTGCGGCTCTTTCGTTGGTAACTTTTACATATTCAGAATCTAAATGCTGTTGTGCATTCAAAGTTGAAAATGCGAAAACCAACAATAATAAGCCTGCGTTTATTTTATTTAGTATCATGATTTTTTTCTTTTTATAATTTTAGAAACATAGTTTGCTAAAGTTTTTAAGTCGTTTTATTTTTTTTAATCTCGTAAAGTCGCTAAGACGCAAAGTTTTTTGTCTTCACTTTTTAAATAAGCTTTGCGTCTTAGCGACTTTGCGAGCAATTTTTCAGCTTTCGTAAAAAAAAATAAAAACAATTTGCAGCTCTTTCTATGTTTTCAAAATTCTTCCTATTTTAGATCTAATAAAGGTCTAACTAATGTTTCTTTATTATTAGCCAAATCTTTCCAGTCTACTTTTATCGCAGGATTTACACCGTTAATGTAATCTTCAATATTAGAGTAACCATCTCCGTTTAAATCTCCTTGTGCATCAGATGGATCGTTCGGGTTTAAACCGTATTTTTTCTCCCACGCGTCTGGCATTCCGTCTTTGTCTGTATCCACATAAGGTTTTCCTTTGTATTCAGGATATCCTCCAACTTGTGAAACATCTGTAATGATTCCTTTTTTATAAGAATCCATCGGTAAGCGTCTGTGTTCAAATTGGTAGAAAGTCTTTTTCTCTAATCCTTTAGCATACTCTGGAACTCCTGTTTTTACAGTTCTTACGATTCTTTCATCCACCTTATCTCTAATTGGTAAAGTAGCTCCAACATTTTTAAGAACGAATTCATAAGACTCTTCAGCAGTCATAAATTTGTTGAACCATGGCATTGGGAAAGGTTTGTCTACTTTCATTTTAGCAAAATATTCTTTTGCTTCATCGTAAGTCATTAATTCCCCTTTTTTATTCTCTAACTGAATTCCGCCATCCCAGTTGTCTTTGGTCACTTTTTCGTTTCCGTTAACTACGTTTCCGTTTACGAAAGCTCTACCAAAAACCATATAAGGCAATTTACTTCTTCCTGATTCTGGTTTTAAAATTCTGTAGCTGATTGGCTGAGTTAAATCGGTTACTGGGCCAGGTTTGTAGAAGTTGTTGATAATATTGTAGTTTGCAGTATAATCTCCACCATCTGTAGATCTGTTGTACCAGTTGAAAACTACGTTATTCACAAAATTGAAAATTCCGTTCCAACCAATAGAAGGGTTTCTTCCTGCATTATTTGCCCACATATTTCTCATGAAAGAACAGTTTTCTCCACCTAAAGTACTTCCGAAAGCGTGATTATAAGTATCTAAAGCTTCTCCGAACAAACTATTTTGGATTGTAATGTTTACAGTTCCCACTTTAATATCTGGATAACCTGGTCCAGGGTTGTACATGTGTCTGTAAATTGACATATTTTCGTCTAATCCCCAAGTTGCCGAAACGTGGTCGATCATGATGTTTCCAACAGGATTTCCTCCGATAGCATCATCACGACGGCCTACGAAAGTTTCTCCACGACGGAAACGTACGTGTCTGATAATTACATCATGCGTATCAATCCAAGTTGATTCTCCTGCGATACAAACACCATCTCCAGGAGCTGTTTGTCCAGCAATTGTAATGTAAGGCGCACGAATAATCAACGGACTTTTTAATCTGATAATTCCGGCAACATTAAATACCACTATTCTCGCTCCTCCTTGTTCGCATGCTTCACGTAATGTTCCAGGTCCACGGTCTTCTAGACTTGTTACAGTATAAACTTTTCCTCCACGGCCACCAAATGTATACATTCCACCACCTTCAGCACCTGGGAAAGCAGGAATTTCTGCTTGAGGCAAATCGGTTGGTCTTGCTGCCCACGGAATATATGGTTTTCCATGTTTTGCTTCTTCTTCAATAACAACTAAAGCTTTTGTCCAAGCTTCATCAGAAAGTCTTTGAGCTTCTTCTTTAATAGCTTTTTCCTGAGCCTGAACTTCTGGACTTATCTTCGGATATTGGGCAAAACATTTTGCGCTTCCTAAAAAAAGCAGAGATGATGCGATAAATAATGCGGAATTTTTCATGTTAATTTCTAGTTGTGGTAATTCTTTTTAAACAAATCACCTGTATCTTTTGACGAATACAGGTGAAAAGCTTTATATAATATTCTGTTTCTTAATAGTTAAATTTATTCTTGGAAGCTGTATGTTCCTGCTCCACCAAAATTGTCATTCCACCCTATAGTTTGCAATAACCAAGGATTTGAAGTTAAAGCAGTCGTATTAAGACCACTTATATAATAATTTGGATTGAATTTAATTTTAACAGCTGCTCCACTAATATTATCCATTGGAGTTACTAAAGCAGTACGTACAAAATTTGCATTATAATAAGTAGCCAAAGTATTCAATTGTGTCTGGAAAGCTGCTGCATCTGGATCAACAACAATGCTTGCGCGAGAAGCTGCTAAAGGATCTGTTGCTGTTGCATTTGTTTTATATTGCAAATAATTTCCTGTTCTTTGCGTTCCATTAATTGGCGTTAAACCTAACTTGCTTACTGTTCCACCTGTCATACCAGGAAGTACTTCGTTATCATATAACATCCATCTTTGAACATCCCAAAAACGTTTTCCTTCGTAAGCTAATTCTACTCTTCTTTCGTACAAAACAGCTTCAATAGCCTGATATTTATCAGTCAATGTACCAATTCCATAGTTGTTTGCTGCAGGAATACCAACACGAGCTCTAATTTTTCCTAAATAAGCAGATGTACTTCCAGTTTGTCCTAATGCTGCATAACATTCTGCAATGTTTAACAATAATTCTGCATAACGATATTCCATAATATCAGTTGGCGAATAAGCATAATTTACCGCATTACTTGCTGTCTGATTGGTCATTTTTCTAACAACTGCAGGACTTGTAGTAGTTGTATTAAGATCATTGAAATAAGCCTTATTAGCACTATCTACCCAACGGTAAGACCAGAAAACTGCATTAGCGTTTTCTTTATATCCCCACTTAACTCCAGAGAATGCAAATGTTCTGTAAAATCTTGGGTCACGATTAATGAAGAAAGTAAAATCATTGTATCCATTAGCCGCAGTAGGTCTTCTTCCATCTCCCATTGGAAACAGATCAATCATTTCTTTAGGAGCAGAAATTCCTCCAGTTCCGCCTTGGCTTGGTAATCGAGTTGCTTTCTCCCAGTTATTATTTACGTTAAAATTAATATCAGTATTAGAATTTGATAAAAGCTGAACTGTAATTGCTTCTTTACATTTAATATTGTCAATTAAAAACATATTTTCCCAGTCTTTAGCCGAACTTCCATACAACCCGTAACCATTTTGAGTTAATTCTGCTTCTGCAGCCAATCCAGCATCTAAAGCTGCTTGCCAACGCTCATTTGAACCATCCCAGCTTTTGTTAAATAAAGGGCTTGCATATGTTAGTAAAACTCTTGATTTTTGAGCTAATGCTGCTCCCTTTGTAAAACGTCCATAGTTTGCAGCATCCCAATCTCCTGGCAATAAGCTTGCCGCCATATCTAAATCGCTAACAATTTGCGCTACAACTTCAGAAACTTTTGCTCTTGGCAACTTAATACTTTCATCATCAACAGATGCATTTTGAACTTTTGTTACAATCGGAACACCTCCATAAGTACGCATTAAATCAAAATACTGAATAGCGCGCATATAATACATTTGCCCTTTTGCACGATCACGAAATGTTTTATCCAAACTTGCTCCTTTTACATCGATGTCTTCAAGAAGATTATTACATTCTCTAATTCTTGTATAGGCATTATTAATAAGACCGGTACCAATCTTTGCTCCAAAATAATCTTTTGCGACATCAGGAGTAAGAAGTACTTTACTTGGGTTAGTATAATCCTGAACTCCACCTTGTTCTTCAGTTAACTTAGTATTTACATCTGTATATACTCCAATTACAGTAGATGTTGGCGATTTATATGCTGCAAAAAAATCGTAATATTGATTATCTACATACGCCTGCACACGTGCTTGATTTTGGTAGAATGAATCATCATACTGACCAATAGGCTTCACTTCGTCCAGGAAATTGTCACTACAGGAAACCCCTAGAACAAGTACAAGTGCTAAAGTGATATATATATTAAATTTTGTTTTCATAATTAAAATCGAATTTAGATTAGAATGAGATGTTGAAATTAAACGACCAAGATCTAAGCGTAGGATATCCTACTGAAGAGTTATCGTACATATTTCTATAATGATCCGGATAAGGGTTGTAGAAATCCCAAAGATTATTACCTGTAATACCTATCGATATATTATTTACTTTAGTATTAGCAAAAACTTGTTTAGGTATTTCATACGCTACAGTTAAGTTTCTAACAAAACAACGGAAAGTGCTAATCTGCCAAAAATCAGAAGGGCTTAATACACCTGTTTGTGCTAAATTAGGATATTTACCATTTACATTATCTGCCGCGTACATATCATTCCAAAAAGTTTCGCGAGACCACATATTACTTGCACTAGAAGTTGGCTGACTCATCAAATCTACAAAGTTTGCTCCTCCCCAAGAAGTTACGATTTGAGTTTTTACAGATAAGTTACTATACTTAAAACCTAAATTAGTATTAATAGTATACGTTCTACTGCTGTTTGCTAACTTAACATAATCATTTCCTGCAACAATCTGACCGTTTGGTCCAGTTAACGTTCCATCAGTATTAAGCGTACCAGCAACATCTTGATAAGCTAATGATCCTTTTTGAATTTTAGTTGGATCAACAATAGTTAAATAACTTGGTGTAGTTCCAGCTGCAGCTGCATTTGCACTTAAATAGCTCCAGTAATTGGCAATGTCTTCATCTGTACGCAAAATACCATCTCCTGTAGAAGTTCCTTTCCATGTTTGGAATCCCCAAACTGGATTAAATCCTTCCGAATATCCCTCTCTTCTTGTGTTGTTAGATGGAAGTAAATTTCCTTGATCTGGAAATCTTTTAATTTTATTGTCTCCATAACTAAAGTTCATACCTACACTGTAGCCAACTTTACCAATCTTATCATTCCAGTTAACGTTAAGCTCAGTTCCCCAAGCATCAACTTGTGCGTAATTTTGTTCTGCAAAAGCCCCACCAACAGAAATTGGCACACCTGTAGCACTACCCATATCAGTCAACATGTCTTTTGTAATATCGTAATAGAAATCTGCATTAACCTCTAATCTGTTTTTTAAGAATCCAAGATCAAAACCAAGATTATGTTTCAATGTAGAATCCCATTTTGCATCTCTATTTGGATTTACTTTAGGAGTTAAACCCGACCCTAATACACCACCACCGCCGTTAGAGACAGCAGGTCCAAACTGCCAGCCTTTATTTACTGTTAAATCATAATATTGGTACCATTTGAAAGGCTGAAGGTTATCTTTTCCAGTTTTACCAATTGAATATCTTAATTTAAAGAAATTAACTCCTGGTAAATTTCTTTCAAACCATTCTTCTTTTGAAGCTACCCAACCCAATTGAAGCGATGGGAAAGTGCCCCAATAATTTTCAGGTGCAAACTTCGTAGAAGCATCACTACGGATAAGGAATTGCACCAAGTATTTTGACTTATAATTATAGTTTACCGTTCCAAAATAAGAAAGTGTTGCATTATTTCCTTTTAAAGCAGTAGAGTTACCAGTATCAACTGTTCCTGCAGTACGCCAATCTCCAAGATAATCTTTAGGAGTATTTGTGTATGCTAAACGAGTAGTTTGCCAGTCTGATTCAGATCTTTCAATACCAAACATTCCACTAACATTATGGTCCCCAAAAGTTCTGTTGTAATTTGCAAAGAAGTTTGCCTGAGTACTTTTAGAAAAACTGCTGTTATAATACACTCTAGAATTTCTAACGTTTGTTTCTATAGCATAATCAATCATACCTCCAACTTCTGGATTCTTTGTTATCGCACTTGGATAAGCCGCGCTTGCTAAGTGATTATCCTGTAATTGATAATTTGTAATTCTTGCTAAATCATAAGGTAATTGAATCTGCTCAGAATAACTTGAATTTTTAGTTCTTGCAAAAGTTGCTTTAAAAGACAAACCTTTAATAGCTGCAACTTTGTAGTTTAAGGAAGCATTCACATTGAAAGAAGCATCATCTGTTGTTTGATGCGATCCATTGTTTAGGTTGGCAAAATAGTTCCATCCGGCGATGTTATTATTTGCATTTGCGCTGCCAAAGTTTTTATTCGTGTTAGGAAATGGAGACATATAATATTGTTTTCCATCCACTATTGTTTGCCATGGAATAAATTTTGGCATATGCACTAAATATCCGTAATCAGCTTGTTCACCACCTGCAGCACTACCATAACTTCCATCACTGATGTTTGCAGATGCTTTAGTAAATGATTTATCTATAAATCCAGTATTACCAGAAATAGACGCAGAGAAGTCTAAGTTTTTAGCAATTTTTGCATTAATTCCAGTTCTGTAATTCCATTTGTCATATTTTTGGTAACCAAGATTTGCATCTTGTGTCAAATAAGTCGCACCGGCAAAGTATGTAATATCTTCACTACCGCCATTTACATTAAATGAATGTTTTTGTTGAATAGCCGGTTTCCAAGCTTCTTTTAGCCAGTCATAATCTAAACCTTTCATTTCTTCCAATTCTGCTGCAGAAAATAAACTCGCTGGAAGAATAGTAGGATTTTGTGCTGTTAAGAATCTATTGCTAAAAACTCCAAACTCATAAGCACTCATAGTTTTAGTGTGGCTAACCGCATCATTAACTACAAATTGGCTATTGTAGCTAAATTTAGCTTTCCCAGCCTTGCCTCGCTTCGTTTTTACAATAATAGCACCTTGAGATGCACGAGAACCGTAAATTGCTGCAGAAGCATCTTTCAAAACTGTAACACTCTCAATTTCAGACGGATCCAATCTATTAAAAGTATCCAAAGTAGCTTTACCGGTCGCCGGATCAACTTGAACCATATCATCTATAACTACTAATGGTATAGTTGAGTTTCCGTCTTTTGAGAAACCAAAAGTTTGACGGATTTGGATACTACCAGCATCTCCAGGTCGACCTGAGCTTGGTGTAACTGTAAGTCCCGGAACTAATCCTTTTAATGCGTCTGATAAATTCGTTACAGGCAAATCCATAAGTTCATCAGGTTTGATTGTAGCAATTGCTCCAGTAAGTTCCTTTTTCTTCTGAGTACCATAACCAACTACAACAATATTTTCTAATTGATTAAAATCGTCCTCCATTTTTGCATTAACGATCGAACGATTATTAAGAGGTATTTCTATTTTTTTCATTCCGATGAAAGAAAAAACTAAAGTTCCTCCGCTTTTAACTTTAATCTCATACTTTCCATTGTAATCTGTTGTCACCGAATTTTTAGTAGATTTCTCAGTTACGTTAACACCAGGCAATAGTCCACCTAAATTGTCTGTAACTGTTCCCGTTACTGTAACTTGATTACTTTGAGCATAACTCAATACACTCATCAGTGTAAACAAAAGAAAACTACATCTTTTTATAAGTGCTTGTTTCATAAATGTTTTTTTGGTTAGGTTATTAATGTTAGTTAGTCATGTTTAATGCGCCCTAGCTATTAACAAAATTTTTATTAATGGAATCTTAATTTAATTTTATTAAATGTTTAAAACACATTTATTTTAATATTCCAAAAATATGATGATGACACATGAGAACCGTCCTGCTCTATCCTGTTTTAATCATGTTATTTCAAAAAAAATGACTCAAAAAAAACAATATTAATAAAAAACGAATGGAAAAAATAGACGAACCAAAATATTTAAGATAAATGTTTGATTAAAACAAAATTTGCAAACGCATTTTGGCTAAAAAACGATAAGATTATTATCAAAAACAAACATCTAGTATATATTCTGCAAAACTTAACGATATGCTGTCTGATATTTAAGCGCTTACAAAATATAAATTCTTACGAAAACGATAGAGATAATTGTTGCAATTACATTTATTTCAAGATAAAAAACCTACAAATTCTTATACAGGAAAGCGGCAGGGTTGCTAAAAAAAACATCAAATAAATTTTAGTAAAAAAAATAATTTTTAAAAGTAAATTCTGACCAACAAAATTTAAATGCTATTTTTCTATTTATAGCTACAGAAAAAATCAAACAAAAAGCCCACCAATGTTAGTAATTAGTGAGCTTTTGTTAGATGCATTTTAATTCAGCTTTAATTATGGAATGGGATTCCATCCATTTAAAACTAAATCTCTGTTATATTTTTTGATATCATCTTTCGTTAATTGATGCGACCATGAAACTCGTTGCGAAATATTTTTTGCACTCGCCCCTTTGCTTCCATATTCAGCATAATAAGCTGTTTTATCTTTATCCGGAAAACGAGTATCAATCCAAGCATTCCAACCTTCGGGAATAATATGCGAACCAATATCTGTATTGATGAAAACGGTTTGCGCATAAGGTCTCCATGGTCTTCCTAGAAATACTTTATCCACCGATTTATCTTTTGCAGTTAGTTTACAATTAACAAAAACAAAACCATAAGTCTGTCCTTGCGGAGTTGAAGCTGCTGTAATATAAGAATTCATTAAACTTTCGATAGTACATTTATAAAAATAAGACGTTGCTGCACCGAAAATAAAATCAGTAGTTCCGTTTATAAAACAGTTTTCAAAATAAGTTCGGGTATTTCCTTCCGACAAATAAAGTGTATCCTGATTCCCTAAAAGATTACAGTTTTTCACAATAACTCGATCACTTTTTATATGAAGTGCTACCGCCTGTCCCACTCTTCCTGCTGTATTTTCAACAGTTAGATTTTCAAGAGTGCAGTCATTCCCTTTAATTAAAAAAGAATACGAAGTTGATGTTCCAAATTCTTTCTTTCCTGATGGATCTGGTTCGCGAAGCGGCTTTCCTGAATAGTCATCAAATGAAATTATGGTTTTATTTCGATCTGTTCCTTTTAAAGTAATGAAAGATTTTGAAGCTGGAATTTCCAATTTCTCAACATACTTTCCTGGCTTAATTGTAATTACAGCTCTTTTCTCTGAATTATCTTTCACATTGTTAATCGCTTCCTGAATGGTTTTAAAATCTCCTGAACCGTCTTGAGCAACGGTTAATGCTAATTTATTATCGAGCGTTTGGGCTGATAGTGAAAATGTTGTTATTAAAAGTAGAATTAGAATATATTTCATGTGTACAATTAATTTATTCGTTATGTTTTTGTCATTTCGACAAAGGAGAAATCTTCACGAGAAGCTCGACAAAGATTAGCTTTTCATTGCGGAGTTACTTGCGAAGATTTCTCCTTCGTCGAAATGACAAACTTTGTGGTTATTGCAAAAAATCTTTGTCAAAGTTTAAACTTTGACAAAGATGATCGTATTTCAAGAAAATTCAAAAAATCCGTTTTAATCCGCGTCTTTACGAAGTAAATCCGTCTAATCCGCGTCCAAAATTTAATGCGACATCCAAACCGTCATTTCTCCTTTTCCTTTATTTCCCCACGCAAAATATGGAATCAATTTTACTTGTACAGTATTTTCATTTTTAGCAGAAAGCGGTTTGTACAACGTTTTATCCCATGAATTATTAGAATTTATTACTGCATCGGCATCAATACTCACTAAATTTCTATTGTTTAATGTAAAAGGATTCGTTGCAAATTTCGAGTTCAACTTCAATGCCACATCATTCACACTAATTTTAGCTGGCAATTGATCAGATTCTAAACAATATACCAAAGGCCCTCTTTTTACAGCAACCTGATTTTTGACTTCTTCAACTAACGGATTTGCTTCCATCAATTCAACTGGCATTGGAAGATTCAACTCAATAACATCTCCTTTTTTCCATTTTTGATTTAATTTCAAATAAGTTCCTGAAACAATTTTATCTGTAATTTTTGAATTATTTACAGCAACTTCAGCATTTTGGCTCCAACCCGGAATTCTTAAAAAGAAAGCTTGCAAATCTTTCGGCGATTTTACGATTTTCAAAGTCACTTTCCCGTCCCAAGGATAATTGGTTTGTTGTTCAATTTCGATTTCTTCTCCGTTTAAATATTTTGTTTTCAATTTATTACTTCCGTATAAATTGACATATAAACCTTCTTTAGAAATATTATAAGCATAATTTCCAACTTCAGCAATTGTTCTGGTTACGTTTGGTGCGCAACAGTTTGACAAAGCAATATATCCTTCACGTACGTTGCCCCATCTTTGGTGAAATGGCAAATCATTTGAAACATTCAGCGGATTGTTATACAAGAATTTATCTCCTTCTAAATTCATTCCTGAAAGCACACTGTTATAAAGTGCCAATTCAACAATATCAGCATATTTGGCATCTCCTGTAATTTGAAGCATTCTCCAGTTCCACAAAACATTTCCAATATTGGCGCAAGTTTCGGTATGAGCCGTTGCATTTGGCAATTGAAAAGGTCTTCCATACGCCTGATGGATTTTCTGTACTACGGTTGGATCATAAGAAGTTCCGTCTGGTGAAACTCCGTCATACAAAGAACCACAGCCTCCTGTAATGTACATTTTACGATACGTTACATCATCCCAAATCGATTGTAAATTGTCTAACAATTTCTTCTCGCCTGTTTCTGCATATAAATCGGCAATTCCCGCATATAAATAATTCGCTCTTACGGCGTGACCCATTGCCGTAGTCTGCTGTCTAAACGGAACTCTGTCCTGATTGTCATCGGTTCCGTCATTTGTTGTCCCGCGAATATCGATTAGATTATTGGCTAATTCCAGATATTTTGGATCTTTTACGGTTCTGTACATCTCAACAATTCCCATATAATGAGACGGACAAATCGCATTTCTAGCCAATTCTGGCGATGCTTTTTTATAAAAATCATACAAGAAATCAGCAACTCCTTTGGCAATATTCAGAAAGTTTGTTTTTCCTGTGGCACGATAATGAATACATGCCGCAGTCATTAAATGTCCCATATTATATTTTTCAAAGCCTAACTGCTTTTTCACCTCTTCTGGCCCTAAAGTTCCCCAACGTTCATCAATTAAAACTGGTGTGTGGATATAACCGTCTTTGCGCTGTACTTTTGCGAAAAGCGCAATGGCTTTATCCATTTCGGCATCGAGTTTTTTATCTTTTGTAACGGCATAAGTTGCCGCCATTCCTTCAAAAATCTTGTAGAAATCACCATCATGAAACGAAGGCCCTTTAAAAGCTCCCTTGCTTAATCCTGCCGCAATTTCGAAGTTTTTATAGGCATGTGAGACTTCGTCATTATGATACAAATCCCACATATACGGCAAAGTATTTTTGGTTTCTACATCAAATTGTTCTTTCCAAAATCCGTTTGTCCATTTTACATCTTGTAAACCTACACTTTGTAATTTGGAATACGGGCTTTCTGAATTCGCAACCAAACCTTTGTTCTGCGCAAAGATTACAGTTGAAAGAAATAAGGATGATAGGATGATGTTCTTTTTCATTTTTGAATATTTTTTTCGCCACGAATTCACAAATTATTTTTTGATAATCTTTGAAGATATAAATTCGTGAATTCGTGGCTAACTAACTTTTTATTTTACAAAGAAATTAATCGTTCTGCTCATTGAATCTCCGTCTGCATCTTTTACCGTTACTACAAAAGAAGCAAAACCTTTATCTGAAGCCGTGAACTGAATTTCTTTTCCTTTTAAAACCACTTTTCCATTTTTAAGATCAGAGAAAGTATACACAGGTTTATTTTCATAACCTTTGAAAAAATCTGCGGCACTTAAAGTCTTTTTCTCTCCTGAATTCACAAAATAATGAGGCTGAGCCAGCCAGTCTAAATAATTATCTAACTGTGTAAATCCGTCTTTATCGGTATCAGAATTGGCATCTGAGAAATCTCCTGAAGCTGAGTTTTCGTTTAAGCCAAAAGCTTTTTCCCACCAATTTGGCAAACCGTCATGATCGGTGTCCCAATCTGCAGGACGAGTTTCTGAGGCAAAATTTGGCCATCCTCCTGCATCCTGTTCGTTATCAATCATTCCACCTAAACCGCTTTTGCTTCCTTTATAAGTGAAAGTTCCCTTTAAAGTTTCATCTATGATTCTATTATCATGGTTATCAAAAAACGGCTGATTTGCCCCAACATCCGAAAGTACATTTTTATAAGCTCCTTTTGCTGATTGTGTGTTTACATAAGAAGGAAAAAATGGTTTATCAACGAAAGTTTCATATTCAACTTTTTCATTATTGCTTATAGTAGATTTTCTTCCTTTATCCTGAGATTTCTCGTCAAAATAACCCGGCATTATGTTTCCGTCAAAATAGTAGCGCTGCATTCCTTTTCCAACACCTTCATGCTGTGCATTTAAAGCCACAAATATTTTAGTAGAAGCACCTGGTTTGTAATAATTGTTTACAAAATTTACTTCGTTTGCTCCACCATCAGTTGTTCTCGTTCCCCAGTTGTAAACTACGTTGTTTGTGATATCCAATCTTCCTGTGTAGTAACCGTCTCCGTTTAAACCTCCGCCAATACTCCAATTACGACCTTGATTGTGTGCCAATAAATTATGATGGAAACTTCCAATATCTCCGCCAATTGTTGCTGCAAAACCGTGCATTTTTCCAGCAGGATATTTATCATGTCCCGCAACGTTTAAAGCTTCTGAAATTAATGTTCTTTGTAATGTAATATGATGCGCACCACGCGAACTAAACGATTCATCGATTGTCCAGCTTATCGAACAGTGATCAATAATACTGTAATCTGCACCTGTTAATCCCATTCCGTCAAAAGTAGTTCCACCACCAATGCGAACAGTCAAAAAGCGAATTACTCCATCATTTCCAGTTAAACCAATTGGAGCTCTGCTGATCGTTATTCCTTCTCCTGGCGCTGTTTGTCCCGCAATAGTAATATAAGGCTGATTGGCAACCAATCTTGAAGCCAGTTTGATATTTCCAGAAACATTAAAAACAATTGTTCTTGGGCCAATTTCCTGATTGATGGCATCACGTAAACTTCCTGGTCCGTCATCATTAAGATTGGTTACTTCTACTACTTTTCCGCCACGTCCTCCAACGGCATATCTTCCGTAACCTTCAGCACCCGGAAAAGCCAATTGTGCAGGTCTAAATGACCATACATTTCCTAAAGTTACTGCACCATTATTATCAATTTCGTCTACTCTCCAATAATACGTTGAACCGCTGTATAAATCAGAAACGCTAAAGCTTTTATCGCTTTGTTTTCCTTTAAATTCTTTTGAGGATTCAGTTGCCGTTTCTACCGCATTTTTATCAGTTCCAAAATAAACTTTATGAACCACTACATTTTTTGGAGCATCCCATTTTAAAAGTAAACTTTTGGTAACTTCAACATGTTCGTCTCTATTTTTTGGTTCCGGAGTACGCGCCTGATTCATTAAGTTTGGTGTATCCAATTCAAAACCATTGATTACAATCTGCTTTACGATATCAGGATTTGAAGTCGGATCAATTTCAAAACGAACAATTACCTCTTTTCCTTTTGAAGCATTGAAAGTCAAATACGCCATCGAAGCATCAATCTTAGCATTGGCTCTCTGACTTGCATTTACAGTTTCCTGAAGTTTTCCGTCAACATAAATTTTTATTGGCGAAAAAGTCTTTCCTGTAATCACATCAAAAGCGTTATGAAACGTCAAAAGCGTATGTTTTCCTTCTTTTAAACCGCTGATTTTTAATTCTAAATTTTCAGCCGTTATTAATCCGTCGCTTCCCAGTTTATTGTAAAAGGGAGCGTTCATTCCGACTTTATACCATTTTGAAGTGAAGTTTCCTTTTAGTTTAAAACTTACTCCGTTAAAAGTTTTCTGATCTTCTTTATTTTCATTGATAACCCAAGCATCATAACTCGGATCATGAACTTCTTCCTGCCTTCTTTGAAAAAAGTCAAAATCGACTTTTACAATTTGTTTATCAGTATTTTGAACTGATTGTGCTTGTCCGTTTGTGGTTAAAAATAGGGACAAA
The DNA here is from genome assembly GCF_003254545.1 of Flavobacterium tistrianum. Classification (GTDB taxonomy): domain Bacteria; phylum Bacteroidota; class Bacteroidia; order Flavobacteriales; family Flavobacteriaceae; genus Flavobacterium; species Flavobacterium tistrianum. Next base: position 260,035 of record NZ_QJRH01000070.1, on the reverse strand, counting down.
ACAGCACCACTTATTAATTTCTTAATCATTTCTGTTAGTAATAGTTAGTTTAATTTCGTTTTCTCTGCTTCAGATTTTCCAAGCAGATTTATAATGTCTTTTTTTCGTTCTTCAGGAATTACTTTTAAAACTTTTAATTCTCCATTTAAGAGTTCGGCTTCAATCGTAGTATTTTGTTTGGCATGTAATTTAAAATGAACGTTCCAATCTTTTGGCCAAGCCGGAAAAAGATAAATCTTACCATCAGTTTCTTGTAGAAGCATTTCCTGCATGCCTATCATTCCGGATCCGCCCCAATTATGATCGGGAACCCAGTCAAATCCCGGACCCCAAAAAGCAGGAAAACGTCTTTCTGAATTTGCCATTTTCATGGTATTATATTTTACAGCTTCGGCTGTTAATCCCAAACGAGCTGAGAAAATATTGTCTTGTTTCCAGCCTACGTGGCTTCTGAATTTTAAAGCATCTGTATCATATTTCCACGTACTCAAAGCCGTTTCTAAATCTGGTTTTCCGATACCGTAAATTCCCCACGGATAAACAGGATACAATTGCGGAACTTCTGAATTATTGACTCTTTCCCAAGATTTGGCAGGAACCAAAACTTTATGGTTTTCAATTTGTCCAAAATTTAAAGGCGGAATTCGGTTTTGAAATCCTTTTAAATATTCTTGATCTTCTTTTGATAATTGTTCCGAAGAAAGATTTAAAAGCTGTGCTGTAATAACTTGTAAAGCCGAAATCGTGCTATTTGAATTATAAGCCATTTTATAAGTTTCTGCTCCAGAACCTGGATATAAAACCAATTTTCCGTTTCCGTCCAAAGATTTTCTTCCTCTTTGTTTGGCTAAATATTGATAATGTTCATCAAAAAAACGAAGACAACTGATAATGAATTGATTGTATTTCTGAATATCTTCTCCCGCATATTCCTTTTGCTGAAGCATCATTTGGCAGAATTCTAAAACCGTATCCCATTCATATTCCAGCCACGCATTATATTCCATTCCCGGATCGTAATCTGCGGGACGTTTCCATTCGTATTCGGCAGGATTTGGCAATCCGAAGTTTTCTAATTGTTCGGTGAAAGACGCTCCGTTGTGATTCCAATATACTTTAGAACGCAATTCAGCATTTTTTTGAAGACTGATGTAATAATCCAGCTGAGATTTCATCATATCAAAATCACCGCTTTTTACCATCGGAAAATAAACCAATCGCTGATTTTGAGCCGTCATGGTTCCTCCGCCCCAATTTCTAAAATCGGGTGTAAAATCCAGATCTTTATTGGTATAAACTGGATCAACCGTAAAAAGTCCGCCATTGAATTTCGTTGGATATTTTCCATACGCATTACAACCCAGCATATATCGGAACAACTGATAATTCTGTCCGATTTGATACACCGAATCTTTAGCAGTCGATTGATTTTTTTGATTAAAAATAAAACTGCGGTTCCAGAAATTATTCCACCATTTTTGAGTGTTTTTTTCTGCTTGTTTGAAATTGTTTTTATTAGCCGAAATCAGACTTTTTAAACCATTATTCCAAGTAGAAAAATCAGATTGATTGGTATTCAAATATATTTCTAACGAATGTTTTTTGGAAGGTTTTATACTTGATAAATTAAAGCCTTTAAAATTGGTTGATTGGTATTTTCCTAAATGCGTTCCGTTTGGTTTTAGATTATTTCCGGTCATAAATCCGCCGAAAGTCAGATTCGCAATTGGGTTCAACATTTGATCTTTTACCGATTCCATTTTCTGTTGTTTTACCGCTACGTCAAAAACCGTATTTTCTCTGTTTCTGTGGTAAAATTTTATTCCGTTATTTTCAAACGAAATAGAATCTTTATACGTAATAAGTTCTCCCTGAGGCGCCCATTTATAAGAATTAGCATTATTTTCTTTTCCTTTCGGATAACGGTTCTGATAACGCCAGCTTTCATAAGAAGCCGTCATCTTCAACGCATTTTTACTTTCTAAATCAACATGGATAATCGGTTTAAAAACATCTACCCAAAGTTTGATTTTAGTATCATTCTGACCAACTAAAACATAACCGTCTTTGAGTTTCAATTCCTGATGAAAACCGTCTTTCCCTTCAAACGGATTCGGCGTTAAAGTAACCTTCACACGTCCTAATTTCAATAAAGTATTATGCTCATCAAAAGTACCGCTTCTCGAAAAATAGAAATACAAATCGCCTTTCTCCACCCAGACATTCAGACCAATATCACCGCCCCCCAAAGGCATCGACTCTGATGAATTATTGCTTTGCGTATTCCAAACCTGATTGTAAGTATCGAGCGTAGGGATTTGCGCTTTAAGGTAAAACGTTATGAAGAGAAGTATGTATTTTATGTATTTCATTTTTTCGTTTTCCTGCAAGGTTTTCAAAACCTTGTAGGTATTTATTTTTTTATTTTCTCTCGCAGATTTTAGAGATTTATTCTCATTTTTTGTCATTTCGACGAAGGAGAAATCTCCACGAGAAGCTCCACAAAGATTGGCGACTCACGTTACGGAGTTACTTGCGAAGATTTCTCCTTCGTCGAAATGACAAACTAAATGTTAAACTCATTATTCACAATTCACAATTATAAACTACCATTCGTCTGTTCTAAACGAAGAAACCGGCAGACCTCCTGCGCTAAACAATTCCGCTTTAGCGAAATCCTTCCATAAATAACGTACTGCAACAGGATTTTTCACTTTATCTGATGTCAGTACAACTGATTTTCTTCTCACAACTGTTTTAGCTGGATAAAAAACTCTGTCTGCTCCTGCTATTTCAAAACCTAAAACTTCTTTATCATAAGACGTAATTCCGTTTGCAACATCATCAAAAGAAACCGTTACAGCGCCATCTTTTATTTCCATTGATTTGTATTTCGGACTTTCGAATTCAAAACCTTCAATTCCGTACGTTCTCGCCAAAGCTTGAAAAGCCAGACGATTTCCACCTTTTTCTTTATCCATTGGGTGAATATTGTTTTCTTCTCCAACATCCATTAAAACCGCCATTGCAGAATTCGGAATTTCCTTTGAAGCCTTAAACTGCGCCTCTCTCAAATAAGCTGAATTGTATTTTTCCTGATAATCTTTTGGGTGAAAAGAAGCATAATTGAACGGTGCGATCTGCGCATAGTAAAACGGAAAATCTCCTTGTTTCCATAACGCTCTCCAACTGCTGACCATTTTCTTCATTAAAGCAGTGTACTCAGAAGCTCTCTCGTAATTCGATTCGCCCTGATACCAAATACAGCCTTTGATTCCGTAACCGATTACAGGTGAAAGCATTCCGTTAAACAAAGTCGTTGGAACACGGTTTGGGTCTTTTGCTAATTCTTCTTTCGCGGTCGGAATTTTAGCACTTGCAAAATCTTTCAGCATTTCCTGATTCATCCAAGCTTCCATGCTTGAACCTCCGTACGAAACATGAATTAATCCAACCGGAACATCTAAAACTTCTTGTAAAAGCGAACCAAAATACCAAGCCGTTGCACTAAAATTAGAAGTCAATTTTGGAGAAGCTTCTTCCCATTTTCCTTCAAAATCTTGTAAAGGCTCTAAAACTGTTGCACGAGGAATTGTAATTAAACGAATATTTTTATTGGTTGATCTTACGATGATTTCGTTTCCGTTTTTAACGGGTTGTCCTTGAAAACCTTTTAAAGGCATTTCCATATTTGACTGTCCAGAACAAAGCCAAACTTCTCCCAACAAAACGTTTTTGATGGTTACTTTTTCGTTTCCTTCTGAGACTTCAATGGTGTACGGCCCACCGAAAGTGGATGTTTGCAATTCAGTTTTCCATTTTCCTGAACCATCAGCCTTTACTTTGTAGGTTTTAGCATCCCACGAGGTTTTGATTACGACATTAGCGTTCTTTTCTGCCCAGCCCCAAATTGGCGCATTTGATTTTTGTTGCAACATCATGTTGTCAGTGAACAATGCCGGTAATTTTATTTTGGCATTAATTTGAAGGGTTGCTAAAATCGTTAATAATGCAATAATTGATTTTTTCATTTTTTGTTTATTTTTTTGCCACAGATTAAAAGGATTATAAAGATTTTTTTTCGCCACGAATTCACGAATTTTTATATTATTTTAATTGCCTCCTGCTTTAGCTGGAGGAACATAAAATGTCTCTTCTCAATGGGCTTTAGCCGAACTTTCTTTTGGCTAAAGCCCAATACCTAATCTTTTCTAAACCTCCAGCTAAAGCTGGAGGCAATTGATCTCTTTCTATTTTTTAAAAGAAATCCTTCTAATCCTTTTAATCTGTGGCTAACATTTATTTCTCCTGTAAAATCACAACTGGCCCTAACAATCCTGCTTTCAACAACGGTTCTCCTTCTAAACGAAACGGCGCTGTTGTCCATGTTAATCTTTCTTCTTTTGGCAATTTTTGATCGCCAATTAATCTGTTTCTCCAGGTATTTGTGACTTTTATTTCTATTGTATTCTTTCCTTTTTGTAAAGCTTTTGAAATATCAGTTTTGAAAGGGAAAGTCCAAAGCGTTCCACAATCTCTTCCGTTGATCTTGATTTCAGCAATATTTGAAATTTCACCTAAATCCAACCAGATCTTATCTGAGCTTTTTCCTTTCCAAACAAAATCTTTTTTATAAACTACAGTTCCAGAATAATATTTAATCTGATCATTTTCAGAAGTGCTCCAGTCAAAAAGTTTGTTTGTTTTGACAATTTCTTTCGGGCCTTTAAAAGCGGGGTCAAATTGCAATTCCCAATTTTCATCCAAAGTTTGAACTTTCTCAAAATCAGATGGTTTTCCTTGTACTAAAATTTCTTTTGTTTCTTCTTTAAAAATTACAAAACCAGATTCGTTGGCATCTAAAGTTATCGAAACAATAGTTCTTCCATTTTCTATTTTCCAATTGGCTAAAGCCGAAATTTGATCTGTAACGGGATTGTACCATTGCGGCACTTTTCCAGAAATTCTGAAAGACGCCTCAAAAGAACATTTTTCTGCTTTTTGATTCGAAATGAAATAAATATCTTCTGTATCCGATTTACGGTGAGCCCACGCTAATGTTTCGGCTTCAGCTCGGTTTAAATTTGGAAAATAAACGTCTTGTGTGATTCCGATCGAAACAAAATCATTTCCTAAATAAGGCAGTTTAATAACAGTTCCTTTTCCGATTTTCCAAGTTGATGAATTGGCATTATTCCAAATTTCATCAATTATACTCTGCCATTTCTTTTGATTAGCTTCTGAATGAATTCCGGGTTGAAGATTTGGTTTTTCATCCACAAAAATCGTCGCTCCGTCTTTTAACAACTGCAGGATTTTTTCGGCGGAAGCCAAAGAAAGCATCTTATTCGGTGCCATTTTATGACTTCCCGGAAAGAATAAAGCACCGTATTCGATTCCGCCCTCAAATGAAATTTTTCCGTTTACCACTTTCGCACGATTGATTAAAACATCGGAGTTAAAAGAATCATATTGATATCCATTTAACGCATTAATCCATTGCGATAAATCGGTAATATTTTTAGAATAGGTCACTTCTTTTGGCATTTTTGCCGTTGGCTGACCTTCATTTTCTAAACGGATTTTCTCGCTTTCGAGTCTTTCTTTTCCAAACACATTCGGCATAAAAGGCACCAAACGATCAGGCACAAAAGAACGCGAAGGAAAATCTTCGCCAATAAAAACCGCCAAATCAATTACAGGTTTTCCTTTTTGCAACTGAAACTGTACTCTTTGGCAATAATCGAACCACGCTCTTCCGGGTTTCCACCACGTTTGGTCTCTCTGGAAAAATGTTCCAATATCGTCCAGAGTCATTCCGGGTTTTCTATCCGTCCACGAATTATGCACAAAAACATGATAAAATAAGCGGTTAATTCCTAAAGCGTAATTGCGGTCTGCCGTTGTTTTTAGATTTCCGGGATGTTCGTCCCAATCCATTCGCAGAGCCGTAAAAGATTCTGCCTGAATAATATCTTTTCCGTAAATATGCCCGCCCGAAATGGCATCGACCATATCAAAAGGTTTATCATGTGTCGGGCTTTTCAACCAAAATTCACCACTTGGATAATCGACATATTTATAATGAAGCAAGGCATCGCTCGTTACTACCGGCGCCACATTTTCGGCACTTAATTTTATGCTGTTTTCTTTGGCGATTTGCGCTACCGTTCCGTAGAAATTATCGGCCACTAAATCGGTAATAGTCTTTCTAACATCGTATAAAACTTTCTCTGAGAAATCGGCACTTTCTACTGGAATTCCAGCCATTACAGGCAAATATTCTACAAGATCATAACCACGTCTCCTTTTAAATTCAGCCTGAAAAACCGAAGACCAGTTTTGGCTTCCGCATTCCCAACTGTCGAAATGAAGAATTTCCAGCACTTTTGAAGCCAATTCAGGGCCAGCAGAACGAACAGCTTCTCCAAACCAATGATCTAACTGAAAACGAATTAATTCTGGATTAAATTTGTCTACTTCCAGTCCTTTTCCCGCTCCTCCAGTTGCATTTTCATGTCCAGTCGAAGTATGTCCCATTCGGATGATTTTCCATTTTCCTTTTGGTGCTTTCCAATTCAGGTTTCCCTCAGCATCCATAAAATTCGAAATATTGATAATTTCTGATTTTTTGAATGCATCTGAATTTGGAATTTCTTTAGCTGTAGTTTGCGGAGTCAAACGCCAAATTGCTCCTGACTTTCCTTCGTAATTATTAATCAGAGATTGATTCGAAAGCGTAATTTTACTTACTTTCAGATTTTGTTTCCACTTCGCAAAATCCAAATCTTCTGCTCCGGGTTCTGTCCCTTTTGGATCGTAAACAAATCTGAAATATTTTGCTGTTACGGGCGTAATCGTATGTGTATTTGGAAAATCCATATCTTGCCAGCCGTGACGTGGTGCGGTCATTCTTTCGTGGAATCTAAAATTAACTCCGTCATCACTCACTTCTACAATTAGACGTTGTGCCTGAAAATCTCTTCCTTTGGTTTCAATTACAATGGATTTACAGCTAAAAGGCTGTGCAAATTCGTACTGAATCCATCCTGAATCGGCAAATTTGAAGTTTTCGTCTTTTTTAGGATCTGCCAAAAACGATGCATTTGTATTGTTGGATGTCGTTACTTTTGGCAATTGCATCTGGGAAGTGATTTCGTATTCTTTAATCGGAATAGCAAAAGTGGCAATGTCTTTATAATAATCTTTGTAATGTGCTGGAACTGGTAGTTTTGAAGTAACTTTTTTTCCGCCTAAAATTTCAGTCGTTGACCAGACTACTTTTTGCATTGACATTTCTGGGGTAATCCATGGCCCGCCAGCAACGGCAAATCCGTCTGCTCCATGAAAAGCCAATTTCAAACCTAAACGATCTGCTTCTTTAAAAGCCCAATGAATCATATCCCAAAACTCCGGACTCAACTGCAAAACCGGCGGATCTAGTAATGGCGGATTGGCTGGCCCTTTTATAGTCATTAAATAAGCGCCTGCAATTCCTGCTTGTTTCATAGCTTCTAAATCGGCTGTAATTCCTGCTTTTGAATACGCCGATTTCATCCAATACCAATACACCCAAGGTCTTGAGGATTCTAATGTTGGCTGAAAGGATTCTTTTTTATGGACTTCCTGCGCAGAGACAAGGCTTGCTAAAAGGAGGATAAAAAAGAGGTATTTTTTTTGAAACATTATTCTTTGTTTTATTTCGTTTGTAACCCGACAGGTTTCAAAAACCTGTCGGGTTGATGTATTATTTCTTATTTAAAACATAGCCAATGGTTTCAACCATTGGGATGTAACGTGATTCTCTATGCGTTTCCCGAGGTTTAAACCTCGGGCTATGTTTGATAATCTTGCGCATTTTTGTCATTTCGACGTAAGGAGAAATCTTCGTAAGTAGCTCCGCATGCTGGATCAACTTTGTGGAGTTTCTTGCGAAGATTTCTCCTTACGCCGAAATGACAAACTGTATCTTTTAATTTTTAATTATTAATTTTTAATTGTCAATTAACTAATATTTAAACTTCTTCAAACTATTTTCCAATTCATTCTTCGAACCGTTGAAAGGCGTCAAATAAAAACTGTAATCATAATTTCCAGATTTAATCTGATATTGTTCCAATGGCTGTGCAACAATTGTCCAGCTGTCGTTTCCTCCCACACCCATTTGGATTAAATCGATGTTTACCGTTAAAAATCCTGGATCTTTCAAATCGTACGTATGTCCTGATGCACTTAGGTTTTCTTGCGTATACGGCCATGCGCTCATGCTTAGAACTTTAGTGTCGTTTACTACTAAAAATCCATTGTTTTTTTGCGGAGTGCTTAATGCCATCCATCTAACATCACATCTGTTCCCGTTTTCCTGTGGTTTTGGATAATGTTCGATAAAATCATTTATTGGAAGCGAATATTTTCCAACAAATGAGCCAAAACTTCTGTCGCTGTAATTTTCCAGTTCGCCTTTTCCGTACCATGAAATCTGGTCGAAACTTCTTTTAACGCCCATTTGCATTCCGATTTTTGGAATGTTTGGCAGTTTGTCTGATGCTTTTAAACTGTAATCTACTTTTATAACTCCATTCTCATTGATTTTATAAGCAACTTGCACTTTCGCACTGTCTTTTATGATTTCATATTCACTTGTAATTACGGTACCATCAATTCCAATTCCCATTGTTGTACTTAAAACTTTTGGTTTTGCTTTATACCATTGTTTTAATAATTTTTGAGACTTCCAGCCTCTTTTATCATTATCAGTTAAAGGTCTAACAAAATTTGGCAGTAAAGGAGCAAAAACTTGTTCTTCTCCTTTAAAAACATACGAAGTCAAAGCTCCATTTTCTTTGCTGATTTTTACTTCAAAAGATTTTCCTTTAACTTGGAAATCAAAATCTGTTTCAGTTGTTTTATACGCTGAATCTTTTTCATTTCTAAAGTCAATTGATGCTTCTTTCTTTTTCAACACAAACTGATCTTCCGCGACAGCGTAACCTTTTGAAGCCCACAGTTCATCTTTTGAAAGCTGGAATTCTATATTTAAAATATATTCTGCATCGGCTTTCATTTTTGAAAGATAAGAACTGATATCTAAAGTTGTCGATTGTCCTGCTTCTACTTTTAATGGTTTTAAAATCTGAGTTTTGATTACGTTTCCATTTTCTAACACTTTTAAAACAGGAATATATCCTTCCAAAGATTTAACAGCCTGACGATTTTTAATTTCTAATTGATTTCCGTTTAAAGTTGAAATCGCAGGCTGGTACACCCATTTATTTTCAAAAATCGACCCTTTTGGTTTTCCATAAGAATCTACAATTCCTTTGGTATTAAAATTTCCGTCATGATATTTCTCTCCAAAATCTCCGCCATGCGCAAAATAATTTTGACCTGATCTCGAATCAAATTTCACGATTCCCTGATCTTTGAATTCCCAAATACAACCTCCAATAACTCTTGGAAGCGAACGGAATTCATCCCATAATTCTTTTAAATTTCCAACTGAATTTCCCATCGCATGAGAATATTCAACGAAAATAATTGGGCGAGTATCTTTCTTTTGATCTACTAAAAATTTTGGTGTGAAAACGCCCGGATAAAAACGGCTGACCATATCGACATAAGAGTCATCTTGCGGATTTTCGAATCTATAAGCATGATCGATTGTTTTTGGATATCTTGGATCAAGTGGATCAATATATCCGTCTAATTTAGCATTTCCTTGTGCTGGTTCGTAATGCACAGGACGTGTAATGTCAAAATCGTGAACCCAACCCGACATTGCTGAATGGTTTGGCCCTTTTCCGCCTTCGTTTCCTAAACTCCACATTACAACCGACGGATGGTTTTTATCTCTTTCGACCATTCGAATCATTCTTTCCATATAAGCGTTTGTCCAAAGCGGATCGTTGCTTAATTTACCGCCAATTCCGTGTGTTTCCTGATTGGCTTCGTCCATAACCATAATTCCGTATTGATCGCACAATTCATAAAAATAAGGATCGTTTGGATAATGGCTCGTACGTATAAAGTTGAAATTGAACTTTTTAATCGTGGTAATATCTTGTTTGATATCTTCTCTCGTAACGGCTTTTCCTCTTGTCGGATGATGATCGTGACGGTTTACACCATAAACATAGGTTTCTTTTCCGTTGATGAGCATTTTGCCATTTTCTTTCGAAAATTCAATAGAACGGAAACCTACTTTACAACTTTTGGCTTCGGTAACGTTTCCGTTTTTATCTTTTATCGAAATAACCATTGTATATAAATTCGGTTCTTCTGAACTCCATTTTTTCGGATCTTTAATGGTTTCCTGAAAGAACCCAAAACGAACATTGTCCAAACGAGGATAACTTTCGTTGATTAAATCAATTACAGGTCTCTGAAGCGGTTCTTTGAAAATAGCCGTATTATTGGCATCATACAACTGAACATTCATCGTATAATCTTTGATTTTTGCTCCAGTCAAATTCTCTACTTTTGGACGTAATTTGAAAATAGCATCTTTGTATTCTTTGTCTAATTTCGTTTGAACAAAGAAATCCTGAATTCTCAATTTTGGCTCGGCCATAATGAAAACTTCTCGCTGGATTCCGCTCATACGCCAATGATCCTGATCTTCTAAATAAGAACCATCTGTCCAACGAATTACACGAACTGAAACTACATTTTCTCCTGCTTTTAAGTAAGGCGTAATATCAAATTCTGATGGTAAAAAACTGTCTTCGCCATAACCTAAAAACTCTCCATTTAACCAAACTTCAAAACCTGAACTTATGGCTCCGAAATGTAAAGTCACAGTCATGTCTTTCCAGTTTTCTGGAACGGTAAAACTGCGTTGATAAGAACCAACTCCGTTATAATCCTTAGGAATATAAGGCGGATTTATTGGTCGAAACGGATAAACCGCGCTTTTATAAATGGGGTTATCATATCCTTTCATTTCCCAGTTGGAAGGCACTTCGATTTTATCCCATCCTGAAACAGCATTTTTATAGAAATCTTTAGACGCTTCTTTTAGGTTTACAGCATATTTAAAATCCCAATCGCCATTCAGCATTTGGATTCGGCTTTTGGTTCTGTCACCTTTTAATGCATCTTCTACACTTGCGTAAGAATAAGCAGTTGCTCTTGCTGGTTGTCTATTGATACTTGTAATCGTTGGGTCTTCCCACGGAGCAAACTGGTATTTTTTGTGAAGCTCTGGAACTCCTGCTGGTTCTCCTGTTACGGATTGGGCTTGTGTTGTGTAAGTTGTTAGAAATAAAATTACAGTCAAAAAGTCGAAAGTCGAAAGTCGAAAGTTGAAAAATTGCTGAATATGATTTTGTTTAAACATTATTTTATTTTTAGCTTTTTTGTCATTCCGACGAAGGAGGAATCTCCGTGCGATATTCAACAAAGATTGGTAGCTTTTCTGTGTGGAGCTACTTGTGGAGATTTCTCCTTCGTCGAAATGACAAAACTGTGTCTTTATTTATTTTTGAGTAATTAAACCTAACAGGTTTAAAATGTACTATATCTTAATTCTTTGTACTTTGTACTTAATTCTTCTTTTTCTTCTCTGGCGGCAGCACAAAATTCAATTTGCTTTTTCCTAAATCTTTTGAAGTTGCTATTGCGATTCCTCTTTGTTCTGCTTTATTAACCGCACAATAGAAATGATACACAACGCCATCGTGTTTTACCACAAATGATTTATGGGCAAACAAATCATCGTAGGGTTCAGACGATTTGATTAAATCGTCTCCTTTCCAATCGGTCCAGTTTACCAAATCATTCGAAACTGCGAAACGGTTAAATGCGCCTTGATTCCAACCCGTCCAGAAAGCTCCAAAATAGAACATTACCCAAGTATCATTAATTCGCTGAATGTAAGCGTCTCCTGAGATTCCTTTATGATGATTGATTAATGGTTTATCACCATAACGTTTCCATGTTTTCATGTCGTTTGAAACCGCCATCGCGATACGCTCTGCCCCTTTAGCAGGATTTAAACTATCTCCGCGGGCATTGTAGTACATGATAAAATTGTGTCCTGTTAATTTATCCTTATCACGAATCACACTGTTTTTGTACATCGTACTATTGTCCCACCATCTCGCATCTTTGTCTTTTGGCGTTAAAACCGGATTTTCTAATCTTTGAAATTCGTGCGGTTTTGTTGGTGCTTCTTTTGTATAAGCCATTCCGATTGATAAAACGCCTGCTTCGTATCCTTTACTGTCTCCGCCAAAATAACTCATCCAGTATTTGTCATCGTACTTTTCCCATTCGTAGCTTCCGCCCCAAGTCATGTCTTGTAACGAAATATATCCTGCTTTTTGGTTGACATCCCAATGTTTTTCATTTTCTGAGAAAGACATAACTTTTCCTAGATGTTTCCAGTCTAAAAGATTATCGCTTTCTGCCAGCCAGGTTTCATAACCTCTTCCGTCGTAAATTAAATACGTCATATACCATTTCCCGTCTTTTCTAAATACACTCGGACAATCCATTTTGTATGAGTTATCGGTAGGAACCATCACCAAACCGTATTTATAAGGCGTTTTGATTTCTTCGTAAATCTCCTGCATTACGCTTTCGGTAATTTCTCTTTTTTTGTATTTGGTTGCACAGCTGGTTAAGGCAAGTGCTGAAATGGTTAGGATTAGATACTTAATTTTCATTTTTGGCTTATGTTTTGTTTGCTTTTACTACGAAGGCATTATCCCGATATCTATCGGTACTAAGTTTGTTTTTTTTCTTTGCGATTTTGTGTCTTTGCGAGATTATTTTTAAGCTTAATTTTTAGCTCTCGCAAAGTCGCTAAAGCGCAAAGTTTTTTTATTTTTCTCTCGCAGATTTTGCAGATTTAGCTGATTCTTTTATCTTCTTAATCAAAAAAATCTTGCTTCTTGCTTCTTTCCTCTACCACGTCTATTACTTTTTCAATTCTTTTAACTTCGACTCCATTACGTCTTTATTCAGTTTGACTTTTACCATTCCCGTTGGATGAAATCTTCTTTTTAAATCGATCGCATTATACACTATTGTGTAAACGTCATTTCCTTCTGGGATTAGACATAATGGCGTTCTCATAATATCCCACCATTTATCGACTTTGGTTTCGATTGGTAAATAATGTGCTTCTGCCCAATTAATGCCGTCTGCTGATAATGAATACGCAATCATATTTGGTAAATGATGCCCCCAGCCGTCTGGTCCTCCGTCGAAAATTGCAATGTACATTCCGTTTGGCAACTGACTTACGATTGGATTTTCTACAAATAACGGATGCATGGTTTTAATTGGTTCCAAACCTTTATTCATTCTCAACCAAGGACCTTCTAAACTTTTGGATTCGGCTAAAGCCACAAACCAGCCTTTTCCCGATTTCTTTGGATAATCTGCCCATGAATTGAACGGATACGCACCGCTATAGAATCCGAAATATTTATCTCCAACTTGATATGGAAAAAACGAAGCAACGCCTTGACGACCTTCCCATGGTTGAGAATCTAATCCCGGTTCCATAATGATTCCCATATCTTTATAAGGACCACCGATTCCGTTGATTCCGTCAACAGTTGATTCGCAACGCCAAATTCTTCCGAATGAATGATTTGGTTCTATTTCTTTACTAACGGTGTAAGCCAAATAATAGCCGTACCATTTATTTGCTTTTTCATTAAAAACCGGCATGTACGACCAAATTGCGGCACGACGATCATTCATCGGATTATCGTCTTCCGTTACAGCGTAAGTTCCACTTGCTTGATAAATTGTAGATTCTCTTTTCCAATGAATGGCATCTTTACTTGTCCAATGTCCAATTTTGGTTTTTACACGATCGTAATAGTAATCAACACCTTTTTCTCCTGCTCTTTCGGTTGGAAACATATGATAAGTATCGCCGACTTTTACTACTCGTCCGCCTTCAAAACCACCTTGAATTCCTTCGGTTCCAGACATTCCTTCATCAATTACGGGTTTGTTTTCTCCACCAATAATTTCGAAAAGCGGTTTTTCATCTGAAAATCCTTCAACAATAAAAGTTGGATTCCAAAGTTTTCCGTCTGGGAAATTGGCGTTTCTTGGTTCTAGTTTTTCAGATGCTTTTATAACTCCTAAAAAAGCGAATAATCCTTTGCTTTTTAAATTAAATGATCCTTTTGAAAAAGACATTGCATAAACATCCGTAGATGGAAGACCTGTTATAGTAATTCCATTTTCAATAATCAACTTGGCATTTTCATTATCTTTAAATTGAAAATATTCCTCATTGTTTTTTTCTTTAAAAACCCCTATTAAAACTGTAACTGGTTCTTCAAACTTTAGCTTTAGGGATTCATTAGTTCCATTTTTATATGCTTCTAAAGGAAGTTCAATACCCGTTAAACCTTGCAATTCTGGAGCTAAACGAACAATATTGTGTTTGCTTCCTGAAAATACATGCGCGTATTGTGTGGTTTTGAACGTTTTGTATTTTGATTTTACAATTTCAAATGAGGCTGGTTTCCATGCTGTTGTTTGTGCTGTGGCTTGGATACAGACAGCAATTAGCATTAGGAAAGCAGTTTTTAATTTGAAGTTGTATTTTGTATTTTTTGAAAACATTGGTTTTTTATTTTTTTGTCATTGCGAGGAACGAAGCAATCACATTTGCTATATCAAACTTTACGCAATCATTAGTGAGGTTGCTTCGTTCCTCGCAATGACATGCTGGACGTAAAACTCACAAAGCCTTATAACTCACTTTATACTCTACATTCGGTTTTACAATCAATTGATATTTATTTTTTGCTAATTCTGTAATCGTTCCAGAATTTGTTTTTGGTTTTGATGCACTTTCAAAAATCAATTTTCCTTGTCCTTCGCCCGCTTTTACTTTGATTTCTTTGGTACTGCAATACACGGTAACTTCTCCGTTAGGTGTTGGCACTTTTCCTTCCATCCATTTTAAACCGCCTAAACTAGGTTTGATTTCGTATTCAGAATATCCCGGAGCAGTTGGTTTTACACCCAAATAATATTTCCCTAATAAGTAAATCGGACTTGCGCCCCAAGCGTGGCAAAGGCTTTTTCCGTATGGACGACCGTACATTGTTAAATGTTCTGTTCCTTTTTTATTTGGATTGTATTCTTCCCAGAAAGAGGTTGCGCCTTCATTCAGCATTCCACCCCAATAATCTTTCATTTCTTTTAAAACGTAATTCTGTTCACCCATTGCGCACAACGCTTCCAACTCATAAAAACGCATATATGGCGTTGTGATTTGGAGAACATCTTTATTCAGTAGTACTTTATTTTTTACGCTTTGTTTTTGTTCTTCATTAAAATAATTGAAGAAAATACCGAACATATTTGCGTATCTGGTTACAATATTTTGGATTTTACCATCGATACGCTGGTGTTTCATTACGTTTTCTTTTTTATCCCAAAACACATCAAATAATTTGGTTTTTAAATCAGTTCCTAATTTCTGATATTGTTTTTGGTCTTCGGTTTTTCCAGCAATTTCAGCACTTACTGCCATTGCTTCAAGGCTTCTTGCTAATAACATTTGCTCAAAACTAACTTCACCTGTTTTTGGCAATCCGTCTGCCCAATCAATGAAAACCCAATCGCCTTCTAATGGTTCAAGGAATCCGTTTTTGTTTCTTCTTTCTAAACAGAAATCCATAAGCGATTTCATTCTTGGATAAAAAGTTTTGATGAATTTCGTATCGCCTGTATGCAAGTAGTAATCGTAAACGCCTACAAACCAATACAGCGAATAATCCATTATAATGTTTACATGAGCCGTCACAGGATCTTTTCCACGAAGTGCTAACAGTGTTCTTTCTACCGAAGCCGAATCAAAGAACAAGTAATAATTCATTAAATAACTTTGATAAGCGTCTCCAGACCAAACCCAACGGTCGCGTTTGATTCCGTCTATAAAAAATTCGCGAGAAGTTAAATGCATCGTATAAGCCGACACATCCCAAATTTTATTTAATTGTTCGTCTGATGATTTAAATGCGCCACGATAGTCTAATGGCAGATATTCATAAAGCATCGAAATCGAATCGTATTTTACACCTGCATCTGCTTGAACCTGAACATAACGGAATGCTTTTGAACCATCATGCGTATAGGTTTCAGATTGTTTTCCATCGAAAGATAAATGATCTAAAGTTTCGCATTTCGCAGAATCCAACGCTTCTTCACGAGATTCACCATAATAAAGAGCAAGTTTTCCTTTTCCTTTTAAACCGTGAATTTTAATATAACCAAAAGTCTCTTTTCCAAAATCTACCAACTGACCAGCTCCTATTTTTTCTGTTTTTTTGGCGCTCAAAGGTTTCGTTGTTAGTTTGAATCCGGAAGGTTTACTTTCTGGCGAATTAAAATTCCAAGAACCAACTGGAACCCAAGGCGTACCCGATTGTTGTGCTTTTCCGGTTTCATCAATCCAAAGTTTATCTTCGTTAGTTACTTTCCAAGAGGCATCAGATTTAACATACTTTCCATTAATATAAATAGCTGGTAACACTTCCTGATTGTAAACTTTAAAGGAAATTTTGTGTTTTCCAGCAGGAACTGAAATTGATTTTGGCTGTCCGTAAATTTGAACGCCGTCTAAAAGTAATTGAAAAGGTCCTTCTGAGAAGATTTTCACTTCGTCTGGCTGTGGAATATCTACTTCTGTCTGAAAAGTGACCAAAGCATATGGACTGTAATATTGCCAAAGCGGAGGAAATACGGCTTCGCGTTCTGTGCGTCTTACCTGCATTTTATTGCTCAACCAAACTTCGAAATCTCCTGGGTACCAGATCCATGTCGCTTCTTTTGCTTTTTCTTGTGCCGATGATGGCAAACAAAAAATAAGGGCAACAAAAAGAAGTAAAGTCTTAAAAATGGAAAAGCGGTTTAGCATAGTTAGTGTATTTTGGGACTAAAGATAAGTGTTATCTTTACATTTGACAACCTGCACTATCCTGCTATTTCATAAAAAACAATACTTTTTGATAATTTTTTAAGGGAAAAATTACGGCTTATCACTTTTTTAGTACTAAAAAGAATGATGTTAGAATTTTTATGGGATGTGTATGAGGTGGATTCGCTATTGCGAAGACGCGGATGAAAACGGATTTTAATTATTTACGTATTTTTTGTCATTTCGACGAAGGAGAAATCCTCGCAAGTAATTCCGCAACGAAAGTCCAATCTTTGTCGAGCTACTCGTGGAGATTTCTCCTTCGTCGAAATGACAAGGATTGTGAGTGATTTTATACATATATGAGTTAAGCAATCATTCTATCAGATTCATTTTCATCTTCCAGAATATAATTAGAAGGCGTTTTTCCTAAATGCTTTTTAAACATATAAATAAAGGCGCTGGTATTTTCGTAACCCAGATTAAAAGCAATTTCTTTTATGGATTGCTTTTCACCCAAGCGTTTTATGGCTTCTAATAATTTTAAACGAGTACGCCAGTCGCTGAAATTCATTCCGAGTTCTTTGATGAATAAACGTGATAAAGTCCTACTACTCATAAACGAAAGTTCGGCGTAATAATCGATCGTGTTTTTGCTGGCAATATCTTCCATTATCAGTTCAACTACTTTTTGCAATCTTTCGTGATTGGTTGTTGGCAGGAAAGTCGCGCTTGGTTCTATTAAAGCCAATTCGTCCAGAAAAACTGATATGATTCTGTGTTGCGGAGGCGTTAAATTTCCTTCTACTCCAAAAGAAATAATTTTAAAAACCAATTGTTTTAAAAACATCGGAATATCAAATGAAAAACTTTTCTCTGGTAATCCTGCCATTGCAGACGGATCGATAAAAACGCTGTAGTAATTAACGTCTTTCTGAAAAGTAACCTGATGCTCTACTCCGCCCGGAAGCCATAAACCCTGCAACGGATTCACAACCCAAATATGATTTCCCACCACAACGTTCATTACGCCACGTGTAGCATAAATCAATTGACCTCTTGGGTGCGAGTGCGAAATACACATTTCGTTGGTTACCATTTCGGTATAACCAATAACAGGAATTGATGGATCTTCTCTGTATCCATGCTCCTGCGCCATTCTATATGTCCGAATCTGGTTATTCATTGTCCAAATATAGCAATTTTGACATTGTTATTTGTTTCAATTTTGTAAAAAATAATACAGCTGTTGTTTTTAAACCTAATTTAAGAATCAAAAAATACAACATGAACACTATCAAAGCAAATCCTGACATACTTAAAAAAACTACGTATTCGATACTTTTTATTATCAGTTTTTCTCATTTAGTCAATGACCTTTTACAGGCTGTAGTGCCGTCAATTTATCCGCTCTTGAAAGAAAACTTTAATTTGAGTTTCTCTCAAATCGGAATCATTACTTTTACCTACCAAATTGTAGCTTCTATCCTTCAGCCTTTTGTGGGAATGTATACCGACAAAAATTCTAAACCGTATTCACTGATTATTGGAATGTGTTTTACGATGGTCGGACTTTTTATGGTTTCAATCGCTTCTAACTTTATATACTTATTATTATCTGTAAGTTTAATCGGAATTGGGTCTTCAATTTTTCATCCTGAATCTTCTCGCGTGGCGCATTTGGCTTCGGGCGGAAAAAGAGGTCTAGCGCAATCCATCTTTCAATTGGGCGGAAATGCCGGAAGTGCGATTGGTCCTTTATTAGCAGCGTTTATTGTAATTCCACACGGACAAAGTTATGTGGCGTGGTTCTGTATTATTGCTTTGGTTGGCGTTTTTGCTTTGTACAAAATTGCCATTTGGTACACCGAACATTTGTCTGAGCGAAATGCAAATAAATCGGCTCATAAAATTGAAACGCATCATTTATCAAAAAACCGTGTAATTGCTTCTCTTGTAATTTTATTGGTTTTGATTTTTTCTAAATACTTCTACATGAGCAGTATTACGAGTTATTATACTTTCTTTTTGATTGATAAATTCCATATTTCGATTCAGCAGTCGCAAGTCTATTTATTCCTGTTCTCTGGAGCTGTTGCAGCAGGAACTTTAATCGGAGGTCCAGTTGGAGATCGTTTCGGACGTAAATATGTAATCTGGGTTTCTATTTTAGGCGTTGCTCCGTTTACTTTAATACTTCCTTATGTTTCTCTTTTCTGGGTTGGAACTTTATCTGTAATTATCGGATTGATTCTTTCTTCGGCTTTCTCTGCAATTTTAGTTTATGCAACTGAATTAATGCCTGGAAAAGTAGGACTTGTAGCGGGTCTTTTCTTCGGATTTGCTTTCGGAATGGGCGGATTAGGTTCTGCAGTTTTAGGAAAAATAGCCGATGCAACGAGTATAGAATATGTGTTTAAGATTTGTGCTTTCCTACCTTTAATTGGGGTTATTACTGGTTTCTTGCCGAATATTGAAGGGAGAAAAAAGGAATAAATTTAAGTTTTACAAAATAATAAATGCTCCAAATTATGGAGCATTTTTGCTTTTATAATAATTCTAACCTTTATACTGAGATTTGTATTTTTCTTTTTCTTGAGCAGTCATCTCTTTAAAGAATATTTCCTCATTATGTTTAACAGTATATTTTTTATCATTTGCTAAATTTAAATATCCTTCCATGGTATAAAAAACGGGAAACACCGATCTTTCTACTATTTTTTGGCTTTTTCCGTCCAATCCTTGTATTTCTTCATCAGAGAAGTAATAAACATTGAATTTAAAATTGTGGTTTTTATCCTCATCTACCACATCATCTATTAATCCAATTCTTGAACCTGGAAAAACTAAATCATTAACTTTTACTGCGATTGATTTTTCATCCACGCCAATATATGACGCATTTGTTCCGTCAGCGTGATCAACTATGACTTCTGTTCTGAATGTTGTTTGTCCTTTATCTGTTACAGGAAATTTTCTAATATCTGTAACCACGCCTCTTCTCATCGCACAAATCGTATCTTTTGTTTTAGAATAGATACCATAATTTTTCCAGATCTCAGGACTTACATTGTATCTAAAAGACTCATATACCTCTACATTTTTGTTTTCTTTAAATGGCAGATAATAAACTACAGAATTATCTACTTCTGGTTTTATAAGACCTTTTTTGTAACTATACGCATAAGAGCAATATATCTGTCTATCCTTATCAATAGGATACAATTTAAAAAGTGTACCAGAATTAGCAGTTATATTTAAATTATAAGTTTTTTTGAACGCAGAAATATCCTGTACATTAGTTACACTTTCTAAATCAAATTCAAGAAAATAATTTCCTGGAATAGATTTAATATAATTAAACTCAACACTATTGTCTTCTTTTTGAACGCGAGTGACATAAATTTTTTGATTCTGCGATGCAATCTTACTGATACTTACTGCAAAGAAGACTACAATTGCCAATATAGTTTTTGACATGATTATATTTTTATCGTTAAACATATTTTTAAACGATGCAAATATAATAAAAACACTACAAAAATATCTAAATTGTAATATTTTTACTACTTAACAATTTGCTGGAAATTTTATAAACTGTAATTCCCTCCTAAATTGGTGATTAGAATAACAAAAAACACCCTTTTCTTCTATAGCAAGGAATAAAAAAGCGCTTATTTCAGTAAATAAACGCTTTTCTATAGATAAATCTATAATGATTTATATCTCTAAGTAATCAAAAGAAATAATACTACATCTATCAAAATGCTTCAAATTCATTAAGTTAATTAATGTCCATTAAAAACCAAATACAAAACCAAAATCGTCAACCCTAGTAACCCAAACAAAAGCTTCACCTTTTTACTAGTTTTAGGAATATCCGTTTCGTCTGAAACATTCACTTCTGGATTTCTATCAGTTAAAGAAATGATAATCGCGCTGATCATTAAAACAGCAAAAATGTAAAATGAAATCAATAAAAAGTGAGGCCAAACTGGGTATTTATCCGCAGGGAAAATCCATAGATATAAAACCCCAACAAATAAACTAAAAGCCGAACCCCAAGAAAGCGTTGCATTTACAGCTTTTTTAGTAGTGCGTTTCCAGAAAACACTCAAAAGGAAAACAACAGATAACGAAGGCGCCAAGAAACCTAAAACCGCCTGAAAAATGTTGAATAAATTTTGTCCTTTGATATTGTCAATCGCAACAGCAATTAGAATCGCAAAAACACATCCAGCAGCAATCGTTAAACGACCAATTTTTATTTGATCCTGAATCGTCGCCGTCGGGTTGATTTTCTTTACGTAAATATCATTCGTAAAAACGGTGCTTAAAGCATTTAACGAAGAACCAATTGTTCCCACCAAAACCGCAATCATTACACAGATTACCAAACCGTTCATTCCGCTTGGGAAAAGGTTCGTAACCATGGTCATATAAGCTAAATCTGAGTTGCTTCCTAATTCCGGGTATAAGGCATAACACAAAATTCCAGGTAAAATAAACAACGGAAGCGCCATTACTTTCAACCATCCGATAAAGTTAACGCCAAGCTGTCCCTGTTCTAGGTTTTTTGCTCCTAAAACACTCTGCACCATCGATTGATCGGTACAGAAGAACGCCACTGCAGCAACAGGATATCCTAACAAAATAGCAGGCCAAGGATAACTTGCATCATCTGAAGGACGAACTAAATTCCAAAAGTTTGATGGCGTTTTTGCTGCTAAAGCTTCGATTCCGCCCACTTTCTGCAATCCTAAATACGAAAGCGTTAATGAAACTACAATCAGCAGAATCATCTGGAAAACATTGACTTTGGCAATTGCTTTTAATCCGCCAGCAAAAGTAAAAATTCCAGAGAAAATCACTAAAACCGTAACACTCTGCCACATCGGAATTCCTAAAATCTGACGTACTAAAACGCCTCCGCTGAATAATCCTAAAGACAACCAGCTCACTAATATTTTTACTAAAGCATACCAAGCCAAGATGTTCTGTGTACTGTCGCCATAACGTTTTCCCATATATTCGGGCATTGTACTTACTTTACTCGCAATATATCTTGGTGCAAAAACCATTGCCAATAGCAGTAAAAAGACAAAAGCGTACCATTCGAAATTTCCGGCTACAATTCCCGTTGCATAACCAATACTCGCAAAAGCCAATAATGACGAAGGTCCAACGTTGGTTCCCCACATATTAAACCCAATGCTGTACCAGTTTAGAGAATTTCCTGCCAGAAAAAGCGTTTCGTTTTTCTTTCTCTGCTTCATACTTACCACATATCCAATGACTAATAAAGCCACTAAATAACCCGCAACAATTACAAAATCGAGTGTGGTTAATTTATCGTAGATACTGTTCATAGTCCGTATTCGTTAAGAATATCGGCAATTTTAACCGGCATTCCAGTTTGCAGAGATTTGTCCATTGCTTGTAACAAAGCTACCGTTCCAATTCCTTCTTCCATGTTTGGATAGGCCTCAAAACCTTGCTCAATGCTATCCACAAAATATTCTAAGTAATTTTGATATTCTCCGCCATGATGACTTTGCCCCTCAAAACGGAAATAATATTTTATCGTGCTGTCGCCCCAAGTAATTACTTTTTCTTCACCAGTCTTGTCTGTAACCGCATAACGCAATTCGTGATAATCCGCCTGACTTGCACCTTCTGTAGCGCGCAGAATTGTACTCATTCCGCTGTCGCGTTGTGCTGGTTGAGTTGGTGAAGTATACACACCGCTTACACGTGCAATTCTTCCGTCAGTTGCTTTAAAGATAAAATGCATAGTGTCTTCATTCTTTAATCCTGCATTTTGTCCGTTGCTACTGATCATTCCGTAACCCATTACCTCCTGAATATTTGGAAGATACCATCTGATAAAATCTACAGGATGACTCAAACCTCCGTAGAGCCATTTAAACGACTGCAAAAGCGACCATTCTTTCTTTAAAAACCATCTGTGATCGGCGTGATATTGTGCTTCAATCGTAATTAAATCACCAATTAAACCTGCCTCATAATCCGCTCTTTGTCTTTTGGCTGGTTCGAAAAAACGCGAACTTTGTCCAATAAAAACTTTTTTTCCTGTTGATTTACTTAATTCCAATAATTCTTTTGCATCTGAAAGATCATCGATAAAAGGTTTTGTACAAACTACATGTTTTCCATGCAATAAAGCTTGTTTTACATGTTGTGCGTGAAGATGATCTGGCGTATAAATCGCGATAATATCAATTGAAGTATCGTTTAACAAATCGTCGTAATTGGTGGTGTACGAATGAAAATCGAATTCTTTTGCGCGCTGTTTACACAATTCTTCGTTTCGGTCGCATATTTTAACGAGTTCTAGTTTTGAACTTTCTATTGCAGCCGACATTGTGCTTCGTCCTTCTCCAAGTCCCAGAATGGCTATTTTTAACATTGGTTTTTATTTTAGGTTTTTGATAGTTTTTTTAGCCACGAATTCACGAATTATTTTTTGAAAATCTTTGTGATTATTTTTTCGAATAATTCGAATTAATATTCCGTTTAGATTGTAAAAAATAATTCGTGAATTCGTGGCTATTTCTCTTTTATTTCGTTTCTACTTTGTTTAAGAAAATCCAGGTTTCATCTGGTTTTGCGCCTTCAATTCCTGATTGGTATTTTTTCATTAAGGCATTCCAATCATCTACACGAGGATTATTTTGTGTTGTTTTCGGATTTAGTTTATCCAGATTTTCGCCTTTCGGAATACTAATTACCAAAATCAATTGTCTTTCGTTTTTAAAGACTTGCAATTGTTGGAAATCGGCATTACAGAAACCTTTCGCTACTTCTGGCCATTTTTCGAATTGTGTTTTGTGATAATCCACATATTCTTTTTGTAATTTTTCATCAGCAGGAAGATTTGCTGTTAAAATCACATTTTCCCAATCTGATGCTGGTTTTGAATCTTTACATCTTTCGAAGTTTTGAAAATCGTAAACCAAATCTTCATAGATTTTAATTTGTAATGTTGGAAAAGCGCCCGCCAGTTTTCGTTTTGTTCGTTCCGGCTGATTCATTTTTCCATAAATCACCAAATGATTTTTCCATTGGTACAATTCCTGACCAACGATTCTAAAACCTGTCAAAGTCGATTTGATTTTTTCGATATCAAAATCAGAACCTATTAATTCAATCGCATACGGTTTTGGCATTTCCTGCAATCCCCATTTTTCATCGATTACGACTTCTTTTTCTAAATCTTTATATGGCGCTCTGATTCCGGCAGCATCTTTAATTTTCGAACTTACATAAGGATCATTGTGCTCCCAAATATTCCCTTTTGGGCCGTTATGGTTTTTAAGGATTTTCTTTTCAGCAATCCAGTTATTTTTAATCGTAAAACCTTCACTTCCTTCATCTGTATATAAATACAGCCATAAAAACGGATCGTGTGCATACGGACTGTTGTAAACTTTGTCTATATAGTTTTCTTCTATTCGGCTGTTTGGCTGAGCCGAAAGCGTGTAAATTCCCGAAACATCATGCAAATGTTTTGCGTAATGGTGAATTTTATTCCCAAGAATTTTATTGTTCTGCATCACGTTTGGCGTGTGCGTCCAACCCCAACCCATTGCGATTCCAGAGTATGATACATCCGAAATTTCGTTGTGTTCAATTGTAATATTTCGAACAAAACCAGCACTGATTCCCAGAGTTCCCCAATCTTCATTGGTTACGTTTGTAATTAAATTATCGGCTATAACTTCATCAGAACACATTTCTCTTTCATCTTTTATGATTAAAGGCAAATGCGCTTCAAAAGCTTCCTCAGAGAAAATTCCAACATTAATAGCACTTCCGCCGATGTCTTTAAATAAATTTCCTTTTACAGTATTGTGATTTGTTCCTTTATTTAAATCTAAACCAGTCGAAGCCAAATGCTCAAAACGGCACGATTCAAACTGAATGTTATTCGCATAATTCACTTCTACGGCAGCCCGAGGCCTTCCAACCCAAGCCTGATTTTCTAAATTCGCCTGATTTGGCGTTCCCGGCTGTTTCAATTTATAGGCATCCAGCAAATACAAACCAGACTGCAACGGCACATGACCTTGTTGTGACGGACGAAGCCAGTTGCTGTACTGAAACGAAATTCCTTTAAATTGAAAATGACTTACAGGAGAATCGATTGTTCCTTTTACTTCCAAAAGATTTTCTAAAAACGGAGCAGTAATTTTAGCCGTAGTAATCTCTTCTCCAGCTCTTGGAATATAATAGATTTTAGCATTTTTCTTATCCAAATACCATTCTCCCGGTTCGTTTAAAAGTGAAAAAGCATTGTTTAAGAAATAAGCTGAATTTCCGTTATTTTTAGAAATCCACGGTGCTGGCCATGGATGCTCGCTTTGAATTCTACTTTCAGGTTCTTCAAACGAAAGTCTGGCGCTGTCTTTTTGAACTTCAATGTTTTTAATTCTAAGATTCGCATTCGACCACCATTGTACGATAAACATTTCCATTCCCGGTTCGAACTTTACCGATTTATCTTTAAATGGAATCCAGCAAGTCTGCGATTCATGATCCCAAGACAAGATTCTTTCCATTGATGTTCCAGCTGTATTTTTGGCTCTAACAGCCTTTTTATCGTTGACCCATAATTGTCTGAAATCAATTAACGTTCCTGCTTTTGTTGGTGCATCTGTCACCCAAAACGTCCCTTTTTTGCCGTTTAAAACACTAACTTTTTTCCAGTTTTTGATTTCAATTCCACCGCTTATGATTGGTTTTGCGTTTGCATCAGCTTCAATTGTTGTCGGGCTGTCGGCAGTTCCGGAATCTTCAGGGCGTACAAATAAAGGCTCGTTTAAATAATACGTTCCATTCATTACTATGATTCGGATTCCGTCCTTTATAGATGGATCTTTTAAACGGCGGAGTTCTCTGGCTTTTCGCATTGCCATGTGAACCGTAGCTAATGGATTTTCTTTAGTACCTGAATTTTTGTCGTTCCCTTTCGGGGAAATCCAAATTTCAGCCGCACTCATAGAAAACGAAACGCAGAGGATTAAAAAGAAGCTCAGGATTTTAGTAAATGAATTCAAACGCATTATTTAATATTTTGATTTTTTTTCTGGGTAAAAATTATAAGGCAATCAATTTTAAGCATGTATAATTTACAAATAAATGTATTTTTAACACTTTTACCAAATAATTTGTCCAATTTACTTGAACATAAAGTTATATGCATCCTGTACCCTCCTGTTTCGTTTGTTTCATAGCCACGAATTCACGAATTTTATTTTTAAAATCTTTGCGATTATTTATTCGAATTTATTCGAATAAATTCGAAATAATATTATTTAGATAAAGTTTTAAAAGAAAATTCGCGAATTCGTGGCTATCTTTTAAACTTTTTTAATAGATTTGTGTAATCGATTACATTTAAATTATTATTATTTATGTGAGAAGTAATTTTTCACATCTATAAAAATAACACCAAAAAATTACTAACAATGAAAACCAACCGATTAAATCTTTTTTCTATTGCAATGGCAATTATGCTTTGTTTGAGTTCGAAAAATGCTAATGCTCAAAACACATCTTATGATACTTATGCAAATGTCGAATTCAAAATGCCAAAAGTTAACGAACCTGTAATTCCTGCTAATTCAGTTAATCTAAAAGACTTTGGAGCGGTAAACGGCGGTTATGTTTTGAATACAAAAGCTTTTGCTGATGCGATTAATGCACTTTCTAAAAAAGGTGGAGGAAAATTAATTATCCCACCCGGAATCTGGCTGACTGGTCCAATCATTCTAAAAAGCAATATTGAATTGCATGCTGAAACTGGAGCTTTGATTAAATTCTCTACCGATAAATCTTTATATCCAATTATAGAAACGAGCTTTGAAGGTTTAAATACATGGCGATGCATCTCTCCTATCTATGGCAAAAACTTAGAGAATATCGCTTTTACTGGAAATGGCGTTTGGGACGGTTCTGGTGAAGTTTGGAGACAAGTTAAAAAGAGTAAATTGACAGATGAACAATGGAAGAAATTTGTAGCTTCTGGCGGGGTTTTAAATGAAAAGAAAGACAGCTGGTACCCTTCTGAACAATATTTAAAAGGGGCTAAAGGCGCCGACCAGAACATTCGTCTTGACTTAAAAACAAAAGAAGATTTTGAAGCCATTCATGATTTTTTACGCCCAGTTTTGGTTAGTATTCAAAATAGTAAAAGAGTGATGTTTGACGGACCAGTTTTCCAAAATTCTCCAGCATGGAATATTCACCCGTTATTAATTGAAGATTTAATTGTTAGAAATATTACAGTTCGTAATCCGTGGTTTTCTCAAAATGGCGACGGACTTGACGTAGAATCTTGTAAAAATGTAGTGATTGAAAACTCAAGTTTTGATGTGGGTGACGATGCGATTTGTATTAAATCAGGTAAAGATAAAGACGGACGCGACAGAGGTGTTCCGTGCGAAAATATTATTGTAAAAAACAATATCGTATATCATGGTCACGGCGGTGTAACGGTTGGAAGTGAAATGTCTGGCGGTGTAAAAAACCTGCATGTTTCTAACTGTACCTTTATGGGAACCGATGTCGGTCTTCGTTTTAAAAGTACTCGCGGACGTGGCGGTGTTGTGGAAAACATTTATATCTCAGACGTTTTTATGACTGATATTCCGTCTCAAGCAATTTCATTCGATTTATACTATGGCGGAAAATCTATAGCTGAAACTTTGGCTGAAGGTGGAAATACGGTAAGTACAAAAGCGATTCCAGTAAATGAAGAAACGCCTCAGTTTAAAAATATCATAATCAAAAATATTACAATTAAAGGAGCTCAACAGGCCGTATTTTTACAAGGTCTTCCTGAAATGAATTTAGAAAATATTGAAATCACAAACTTCATTGCTAAAGCACAAAAAGGATTTTCTATAATTGACGGTAACGGAATTAAAATCAGCAACGCAAAATTGGATATCGAAGCTAAAAATGCATTCGAAATTTACAATACTAAAAATCTTTCGCTGAAAAATATCGAGTTTAACCCTTCTTCATCAAATGCGATTACAATTAATGGTGAAGCGAGTAAGAATATTGATTTGAGCGGTTCTTCTGCTAATTTTTCTAAGACGACTACTATCGATAAAAATGTGCCTAAGAAAGCTGTTAAATTCTAAAAACGAGATTCTATGTTCAATTCCATAAACAGCTCGAAATTATTGGCATCTGCGTTTTGTGTTTTTTCATTTTTATGCTCTAATGCGCAATCAAATAGTGAAATCAGCACAAAACCTTTTACTGATGGCACGAATCATTGGTACTTTATAAAAGACAAAACCAATATTATAAATCCAGTGCCGAATCAGCCGAAATATGCTGAAACAGATTATACGAAAATCGCCGATAATATTCTGTATTTCCAACGCGACAATGGCGGGTGGCCAAAGAATTATGACATGAAAGCTATTTTGACTCCACAGCAGATTGATAGTGTAGTCAAAACGAAATATATTGAACATACTACTTTTGATAATGAAACGACTTATACTCATATTCATTATCTCGCACAGGTTTATACGCTTACAAAAGATCCAAAATACAAAGATGGATGCTTGCGTGGCATTAATTTCACCATAAAAGCACAATATCCAAATGGAGGCTGGCCACAATATTTTCCTTTAGAAAAAGGTTATAGCAGACACATTACTTTTAATGATGGGGCATATATGGGAATTATGAATCTTTTAAAAAAGATTGTAAACAATGATCCTGATTATGCTTTTATTGACGCTAAAACCCGAAAAAAAGTAGCCAATGCTTACCAAAAAGGATTGGATTGTATTTTGAAAATGCAAATTAAAGACAATGGGAAATTGACTGCTTGGTGCCAGCAACACGACGAAATAACTCTTGAACCTGCATGGGCACGTAAATTTGAACCGCCAAGCATCTGCAATGCCGAAAGTGTTGATGTAGTTTTGTTTTTAATGGATATTGATAATCCAGATGCAAAAATTATTAATGCGGTACAAGGTGCTATAAAATGGTTTCAGGATTCTAAAATCTATAATACCAGAGTTGAAAGTTTTGCTGCTGAAGAAATGGAATCCAAATACAAGAAAATCAAAAATGACGTAAGAGTCGTGCACGATACAACTGCTCCACCTATTTGGACTCGTTATTATGAACTTAAAACACATCGCCCTTTATTCTCTGATCGCGACAGTGAGTTTTTATATTCTTTAGCCGAAGTAAGCCGTGAAAGAAGAACGGGTTATGCTTGGTACACCGATAAACCTGAAAAGGCTCTGAAGAAATATCCTGAATGGCAGAAGAAATGGGCTCCGGAAAATAATGTTTTGAAATAATTTTTTCGCCACGAATTCACAAATTAAAAAATATTGAATTTGCGAAAATTCTTTGAGAAAATATTTAGCCACAGAATAAAAGGATTTTCGCAGATTTTTTAATCATTTTAATCCTTTAATCTGTGGCTAAAAATCTATTTATAGGTTATAAAATACATTCGCATTCTCAAACCAAATCTTATTCTGATCTTCAACAGAAAACTTCGAAATATAATCTTCCAAAGTTTTTACCACTTCATTATAATCTGAAGCAACATTAAGAACCGGCCAGTCTGAACCGTACATTAATTTATCAACTGAAAAGTTCTCAAAAATTACATCTAAATACGGTTTTAAATCTTCAGGTTTCCAGTTTTTCCAATCGGCTTCTGTGACCATTCCTGAGATTTTACACCAAACGTTATCGTATTTCGTAATTTCTTCGATTCCTTTTTTCCAGCTTTCAATGCTTCCTGATTTGATGTCTGGTTTTGCAATATGATCGATTACAAACTTTTGATTGGGAAAATCTTTTGCCAAACTTATTGCAGCTGGTAATTGACGTTCGAAAATCAATATATCATAAGTATAATTAAATGCTTTTAAAGTTGCAATTCCTCTTCTAAATTCTGCTCCATCCATAAAATCATCAGCTTCGCCTTGAACCACATGCCTAAAACCTTTCAGTTTTTTTTGATTTGAGAAGAAATTCAAACGTTCGCTGATATTCTCATTTCGTAAGTCGATCCAGCCGACAACTCCTTTTATGAAATCATTTTTAGAAGCTAAATCCAATAAAAAATGAGTTTCATCTTCTGACTGGCTTGCTTGAACAGCAACACAACCTTCAAACTGATTTGATTTTAATAATGGCTGTAAATCTTCAGGAAGAAAATCTCTTTGGATATTCTGCATGGTTTCGTCGATCCAGCTGTCTCGAACGGGATCAAACTTCCAAAAATGCTGATGGGAATCTATTCTTTTACTCATATCTTTTTAATTAACATCGCTGATTAATGCACGATCTAAATGTACGTAGCCTCCATCAACAAAAACAAATTGTCCCGTAGTATGCGATGATTTTTCTGAAATGACAAAAAGAGCCGTATCTGCAATTTCTTCGGTTTTAGTCATACGACTTTCTAAAGGAATCGTTTTACTAATTTTTTTCAAGACCGCCTCTCCATCTGGCAATATTTTAATCCAATCTTCGTAGGCTGGCGTATAACTTTCAGCAATAATAATGGCATTTGAACGGATTCCATACTGAATCAAATCTACTGCCCATTCTCTTGTTAGGCCCAAAACTCCACCTTTCGCAGCAGCGTAACCAGAAGTTCCGCCCTGGCCTGTTAAAGCCACTTTTGAACCAATATTTAAGATATTTCCTCTTGATTCTTTTAAATATGGAAGTGAATATTTAGCTAAAAGAAAATAACTTACTACATTCAATTTCAATGAATCCATAAATTCCTCGTAAGAAGCGTCTAATCCTGCACCGTCATTCACTCCAACATTATTGATAATAGCATCAATTCTTCCGTATTTAGCTCCGATTACTTTTACCGCATTTTCTATCGCAACAGGATCTGTTACATCAGTTTGTACAAATAGTGAATTAACACCTCTTTTTTGAAGTCTTTCTACGTATTCGAAACCTCTTGCATTTCTGTCAACCAAAACCGGGATTGCTCCTTCATCTGCTAATCTGTTTACAATCGTTTCTCCGATACTGCCTTCTTTTCCAGCCGAGCCGGAAACAACAACTATTTTATTTTTTAAGTTTAAATCCATTTTTGTGGGTATTTAAATTTATATTTTTCCTCATTTTTGTCATTTCGACGAAGGAGAAATCTTCGCAAGAAATTCAACAAATATTGGCGAATTTCTTGACGGAGCTACTCGTGGAGATTTCTCCTTCGTCGAAATGACAAACAGTACTTTACAATATACTCTTAGTCTATTTCAATCAGCGCCTTAATCACATTATTCTTCGGGTCAATCAACTTACCAAAATCAGTAATCATTTCAGCAAAACTGGTTCTGTGCGTGATGTATTTCTTCGGATCTATTTTTCCTTCTTTTAGGCATTTCATTACATATTCGAAATCTTCAATTGTAGCATTTCGGCTGCTCATTAAAGTAGATTCTCTTTTGTGGAAATCTGGATGACTGAAACTTAATTCGCCTTTTTGAAGTCCGACCAAAACAAATCTTCCGCCGTGTGAAATATAATTAAAAGCGCTGTTCATCACTTTCTGGTTTCCAGTTGCATCAATTACTACATTTGCCATATCACCGTTTGTCAATTCAGCTAATTTTTGCGCAACATCATCATTCAACGGATTAATCGTTTCGTCTGCATTTAATTCTGTTTTACAGAAGTTTAATCTGTAATTGTTGATATCCATTACTATCACTTTTGCACCGGCAATTTTAGCAAACTGAATTAATCCAATTCCTATTGGCCCTGCTCCCATTACCAAAACAGTGTCTGTTGGTTTTACAGCTGCTCTTCTAACTCCATGTGCCGCAATTGCCAAAGGTTCAACCAAAGCCAATTCATCATAATCTAAGCCTTGACCATGCAATAAATATTGTTCTGGAATAGAAACATATTCTGCCATTCCTCCATCAATATGAACTCCGAAAACTTTAATATTTACACAGCAGTTTGTTAAACCATTTCTACAGGCAACACATTTTCCGCAGTTAAAATAAGGAATAAAGGTTACTTTATCACCAGGTTTAAAACCTGCTGCATTTCCCTTTACATACTCAGCCGCCAATTCGTGACCTAAAATTCTTGGATATTCAAAATACGGCTGAGTACCGCCAAAAGCATGAATATCAGTTCCACAGATACCGATTCTTTTAATTTTCAATAAAACTTCTCCTTCTTTTGGTTCTGGAATATTGGTTTCTTTTAGTAAAAATTCCTGGGGTTTTTCGCAAACAATATATTTCATTAGTTAATTAGTTTTCATTGTAAAAAAATAAATGTAAAAATTACAATTACAAAAATACTTTTTAAAAATTAATATCCGAGATATATTTTTTATTTCCGTTAATGAAAATGACTAAACTTTAAATTTTTATAACATTTTTTAAATGGTTTGTAAAAATTATATCACTAATTATCCATTTCTGTAAAAAAGATTTCTTAAAAAGAAAGGATTTCTTGTTCATTTCAATCTTATTTCTACTTTTGTAATTGTAAATTTTACATTTATTATTTCAATCGATTTCACTATCCAAAATTCCTATACAAAAATGATAAAACTAAAAGGCATAACTTGGAACCATACAAGAGGTTTGCTTCCTATGGTTGCCACATCGCAGCGTTTTACAGAACTACATCCCGATGTTGAAATTTCTTGGGAAAAGAGAAGCTTACAAGAATTTGCAGATGCCTCTATTGAAGATTTAGCCAAAAGATTCGATTTACTGGTTATCGATCATCCTTGGACAGGTTTTGGAGCGCAGACCAAAGCGATTCTTCCGTTATCTGATTATTTATCAAACGAATATATTAAAGATCAAGAAAATAATACTGTTGGAAAATCATACGGAAGTTATGTTTTTCATGACAAATTGTGGGCGTTGCCAATTGATGCAGCGACTCCGGTTGCCTCTGCCCGATTGGATCTTTTAGAAAAAAATAATTTAGAAGTTCCTAAAACGTACGATGATTTATTAGCATTGGCTAAAAAAGGTTTAGTCGCTTTTGCTGGAATTCCTGTAGATGTTTTAATGAGTTTTTACATGTTCTGCTGTAGTTTGGGTGAAGCTCCTTTTCTTTCTGAAGAAAAAGTGATTTCTGAAACTACTGGAATCAAAGCGCTTCAAATGTTTAGAGAATTGGCTCAATTAATTGATCCTGCTAACTTTAATAGAAATCCTATACAAGTTTACGAAGTAATGGTCAGCTCAGACGAAATTGCCTATTGTCCTTTCGCTTATGGTTATTCTAACTATTCGCGCATTGGCTACAGCCAAAACCTTTTACATTTTTATGATTTAGTAAAACTGAATGATAATCCAATGATTTCGTCTTTAGGCGGAACTGGTTTGGCTGTTTCTTCATTCAGCGAACATATCGAAACTGCCATAAAATATGCTGAATTTACGTGTTCAGCACAAGTGCAGCAGAATATTTATACTGACAATGGTGGTCAGCCAGGGCATTTGCAAGCTTGGAAAAGCGACAGAATTAATGGCGTGACACATGATTATTTCAAAAATACACTTCCTGCTTTAGAACGCGCTTTCCTTCGCCCAAGATATTACGGACATATGTATTTCCAAGATCACGCAGGAGATGTGGTACGCAATTATTTGATGAATGGCGAAGACGAATTAAAAGTTTTGGAAGAAATGAATTCGCTTTACGCGGAATCTCTAAAAATCCAGACCATATGAGACCTTTAGAAGGATTAATTGTTCTGGAATTCTGCCAGTTTTTAGCAGGACCTTCGGCGGGTTTAAAGCTAGCCGACTTGGGCGCACGCGTTATCAAAATCGAACGTCCTATAAAAGGAGAAGCCTGCAGACAATTGAGCATCAAAGATTTATTTGTAGACGATAGCAGTTTACTTTTTCATACCATTAATAGAAACAAAGAATCTTTTGCTGCCGATTTAAAAAATCCCGACGATTTGGTTTTAATCAAAAAACTAATCGAAAAGGCTGATATTATGACGCATAATTTCAGACCTGGTGTGATGGAAAAAATCGGTTTAGATTTTGAAAATACGCTTTCTATTAATCCGCAGATTATTTACGGAACCATTACGGGTTACGGAAATGAAGGTCCGTGGGCCAAAAAACCGGGACAAGATTTATTATTGCAATCGCTTTCTGGATTAAGCTGGCTAAGCGGACGCAAAAGTCAAGGTCCAGTTCCTTTTGGTTTGGCTGTAGCCGATTTAATGTGCGGGAATCATTTTGTACAAGGAATTTTAGCAGCACTTTTAAAAAGAGCTAAAACCAAAAAAGGAGTTTTGGTAGAAGTCAGTTTATTAGAATCTATTCTCGATGTACAATTTGAAGCGATAACTTCTTTCTTAAACGATGGCGGTCAGTTACCTGAACGTGGCGATATAAAAGGAAGCGCACATGCTTTTTTAAGCGCTCCTTATGGAGTTTATCCAACACAAGATGGTTATTTATCATTGGCAATGGGCGATTTAATTTTCATTGGAAAAACTTTGGGATTGGATTTAAATGCTTTCGCGGATAAACATCTTTGGTTTGAAAAAAGAGATGAAATCAGAACGATTTTGAGCGAAAGAATTCAAACCCAGACTTCTAATTATTGGATTGATATTTTACAGAAAGAAGGTATCTGGTGCGGAAAAGTTTTCAACTACGAAGAATTAGACAATCAGCCTTTTGTGAATGAATTACAGCTGAAACAAACGGTGAAAAATACCGAAGGCGAAACAATGGTAACAACCAGAAGTCCAATTCAATTGGATGGTGAAATTTTGTTAAGTGAAAAAGCCGCTCCAAAAGTAGGACAAGATAATTTGAATATACATAATGAGTTTATTCGGTAAACTGTTGAATCGTTTATTTGTTTAATCGTTTAATCGTACTAAACAAATCAACGAATTAACAAATAAACAAATACAACGATTAAACAATAAAACGGTTAAACAGAAAAAATGAAGCCTTTAGAAGATTATTTAATTATAGATTTCAGTCAGTTTCTTTCGGGGCCTTCGGCGAGTTTGCGCTTGGCTGATTTGGGCGCGCGCGTTATAAAAATTGAAAAACCGGGAACGGGAGATATCTGCCGTACTTTATATACTTCTGATTTGATTATGAACGGCGAATCGTCTGTTTTTCATACCATCAACAGAAATAAAGAATCTTTCGCAATTGATTTTAAACAGCCAAAAGAACTTCAAAAACTAAAAAAAATATTAGCCAAAGCCGATGTTGTCATGCATAATTTCAGACCTGGAGTTATGGAACGAATTGGTTTGAGTTATGAAGATGTAAAAAGCATCAATCCGAATGTGATTTATGGTTCAATTTCCGGTTTTGGAGAACATCCAGATTTGAAAGATTTACCAGGGCAGGATTTACTTTTACAATCTTTAACGGCTTTGACTTGGTTGAGTGGAAATCAGGAAGATGGTCCGGTACCAATGGGATTATCAATTGTAGATATGTTGGCTGGAGCGCATTTGGCACAAGGAATTTTAGCTGCTTTATACAGAAAAGCCACCCATAATATTGGCGCACAAATTCAGGTAAGTATGCTGGAATCGGCATTTGATTTTCAGTTTGAAACCATTACCACTTTTTTCAATGACGGCGGTGAATTGCCAATTCGAACTAAAACCAACAATGCACACGCTTATTTGGGCGCTCCATACGGAATTTACAAAACCAAAAACGGCTATTTAGCATTGGCAATGGGATCGATTTCTGTTTTAGCTTCTTTGCTAAAATGTGATGCTTTATTAGTTTTTCCTGAGAATAAATTTACGCTTAGAGACGAAATCAAAAATATACTTGCTGATCATTTGCAAACGCAGGAAACACAGTTTTGGCTGGACATTTTAGAACCCGCAGATATTTGGTGCGCAGGAGTTTTAAACTATCAGCAGTTGTTTGCAGAAGATGGATTTAAAGTTTTAAATTTTACACAGCAAGTCGAAATGCTTGATGGCTATACATACAAAACAACACGCTGTCCAATAAAAATTGACGGCGAATATCTGACATCAGGAAAAGGTTCGCCTAAACTAGGTCAGGACAATGAGAAAATTATTAAAGAATTTATAGACTGTTAATGGAAAAAATTAGAATCGCCGTTCGTAAATTCGATCCTTTCGAAAGTACACTTCGAAAATTATGGAATGCATTTTCACTTCAAAACAATATAACAATTGAAGCTGAAATGATCGCACTGGAACTTCATGACTTATATGAAACTACTATTTCAGAAAAAGGTTTAAAAGAAGGAAAATGGGATATCGCTCATATCAATACCGATTGGATTTTTGATGCTGCAAACGAAAATGCGGTTCTAAATTTATTTTCATTAATTGGAGAAAATCCACCAGAAAATTACCCTTTTGGATGGCATAAATCGCTGTTGCATTTACAAAAATTAAGCAACGGGATTTTCGGGCTTCCATTTCATGATGGTCCAGAATGTCTGATTTACCGAAAAGATTTATTCGAAAACGAAACAGAGAAAGCCAATTTTAAAAAACAATTTGGCTACGAACTTGCTACGCCAAAAACCTGGCAGGAATTTGCACAAATTGCGACCTTTTTCAATCGTCCCGAACAAAATTTGTACGGATGCGTTTTTGCCAATTATCCTGACGGACATAATATGGTTTTTGATTTTTGCCTTCAATTATGGACACGTGGCGGTTCTTTATTAAACAACAAAAATCAGATTGATATTCACAATGAAGCAGCAATAAAAGCATTGGATTTTTATAGAAAAATGGTCAATGACAAAAATGCTGTTCATCCAAAATCTCGTGAATTTGGTTCTGTTGAAGCTGGTTTGGCTTTCGCCGAAGGACAAGCTGCAATGGCAATCAATTGGTTCGGATTTGCTTCTATGGCAGAAGTGATCGAAGAATCGAAAGTGAAAGGAAAAATCGATATCACTTCTCTCCCATCCGATCCTGGTCATAAAACGGCTTCTTTGAATGTATATTGGTTATACACGATTGGTTCTGGAAGCAAACATAAAAAACTAGCGTATGATTTTTTACGATTTGCCACTACACCCGAAAGCGATAAATTATTAACTATGGAAGGCGGAATCGGATGCAGAAAATCAACTTGGAAAGACGAAGAAATTAATACTTTAATTCCATTTTATCATAAACTGGAAATGCTACATGAAAATGCACTGACACTTCCTCAAACACCAATCTGGCCAAAAGTAGCCGAACTTATTGACGGCGCTGTTTTAAAAGCCATTGAAACTGATATTTCATCAGATATACTTTTAGAGAAAACTCAAAAAAAAATAAAAGAATTAAGTCAAGGAACAATATTACACAGCTCTGTCAAAAATTAAAATTTGCAGGCTTAATTTCAAAATATAGTACACATGAATATTCCCTATAAACCTTTACTTCCCCAAACAGAACAGCCCATTGTGATTATTGGAGCAAGCGGTATTGTAAAAGATGCGCATCTTCCTGCTTATGAAATGGCTGGTTTTAAAGTTTTTGGCATTACCAACAGAACGATTTCAAAAGCTTACGATTTACAGAAAGAATTCAAAATCGATCATGTTTTTGAAAGTGTTGCCGATGCAGTAAAAAATGCGCCATCAAATGCTGTTTACGATATTACCGTCTTACCTGATCAATACATCGAAATTTTAGAGCAATTGCCTGACGGTGCAGCTGTTTTGATCCAGAAACCAATGGGAAATGATTTGGCTCAGGCACGCGAAATTGTAGAAGTATGCGAAAGAAAAAATTTGGTTGCTGCAATCAATTTCCAATTGCGTTTTGCTTCTTTTGTAAGCGCTGCCCGATATTTAATCGATCAGGGCATCATTGGTGAATTATACGATTTAGAATTCAAAGTAACTGTAAATACACCTTGGGAATTGTTTCCTTTAATTAAAGAACATCCGAGATTGGAGATTCTTTTCCACAGTGTTCATTATATCGACTGCATTCGATCTTTTTTGGGAAATCCGAAAAGTGTTTATGCGAAAACAGCTAAACATCCGCTTAAGAAATTATCGTCAAGCCGATCTACCATTATTTTGGATTATGGTGAAGATAAACATGTTGTCATCAATACAAATCACGATCATCATTTTGGTCCAAAACATGAAGAAAGTTACATCAAATGGGAAGGAACAAAAGGCGCTGTTAAAGCAAAAATGGGATTGTTAATGAACTATCCTGACGGTTTACCCGACGTTTTTGAGTACGCTTTGCCCAAAAAAGATAATGAAAATGAATACGAATGGACAGAAGTAAAATTGGAAGGTTCTTGGTTTCCAGAAGCTTTTATTGGCGCGATGTCCAATCTGATGCGTTATAAAGAAGGTTCTGACAAGATATTATCTGCAAGTGTTCAAGATGTGTTAGGCACGATGAAAGTTGTAGAAGCTTGTTACGAAAGCAACAAAAATGGAGGAATTTCTTTTTAATAAGTGTAATTAAAACACTATATTTCAAAACCAAAAAACAAAATTTAAGTCCTCTTCAAAACAAACCTGATTTTGAAATCTATTTGAAAGAGCTGACGAATAAAAAGAATAAATTATGTATTTCAAATCGACTTTTTTCGAAGATTATCAAATCGACGACAAACGAATAACTTTAGGCAGAACCATTACAGAAACCGATTTTGTTGTTCATGCCGGACATACTGGAGATTTCTTCCCTCATCACATGGACGAAGAATGGTGCAAAACTCAATCCTTCGGACAAAGAATTGCACACGGAACCATGGTTTTTGCCATCGGAATCGGATTAACCGCTTCTGAAATAAACCCTGAAGCTTTTTCTAGAGGATACGACAAAATGCGTTTTGTAAAACCTGTCCATATCGGCGATACTATTCACTCTGAAGTAACTATTTCTGAAAAAGGCGAAGCCAAACATCCAGAAATGGGAGCTGTCACAGAACATGTAGAAATCATTAACCAACGCGGTGAAGTCGTTTTGGTATGTGATCACCTTTTATTTGTTAAGAAAAAGTAAACTTTTTCTTGAAGTGACAAAGGAACAAAGTTACAAAGGGACAGAGGTTTCTCTTCTTTGAAAATATTCTTTTTGCCACTCAAACCTGAATACTAAACAAAAAAAAAGCAACAAAGAAACATAGATTTCCACACTTTGAGCCTTTGTTACTTTGTCACTTTGAACCTAAAAAAACTATCTAAACAATGCAAATTACAAACCAAGCTGGCGATCAACATGAAGTGCCATCAGAAGGCGGAAATCAAAAACAATATCTTCTGCCTTTTATTCTCGTTACATGTCTATTTTTTCTGTGGGGAATGGCCCACAATTTAGATTCAGTTTTAATTCCGCATTTGAAAAAAGCGTGTGAATTAAACAATCGTCAATCTACTTTAATTGATACTTCTGTATTCTTTGCTTATTTTATCATGGCAATTCCAGCGGGAATGCTGATTAAAAAGTTTGGCTATAAAAACAGCATTATAACTGGATTATTGGTTTTTGCTATTGGAGCATTTTTATTTGTTCCTGCTGCTAATACCAGAACTTATGAATTGTTTTTATTTGCACTTTTTGTAATTGGATGTGGTTTAACTATTTTAGAAACTAGTGCCAATCCTTATGCAGCGATTTTAGGGCCAGCAGAATCTTCTTCTAAAAGATTGAATTTAGCAGCTTCTTTCAACGGATTGGCTGCCATGGTTGCTCCTATTGTTGGTTCGTTATTTATTCTTTCAGGAACTAATCATACGCCAGAACAAATGGCTGCAATGCCTGAAGCAGAAAAAGCGGCTTATTTATTGGGTGAAGCGGCTTCTGTAAAAATGCCTTACATCGTTTTGGGGAGTATCTTAGTTTTAGTTGCGGTAATTTTCTATTTCGTACAATTGCCCTCAATGAAAGCAACTCATGCAGAAGCTGAAATCAAACCTGGATTTTTCTCTGTTTTAAAATTCAGACATTTAAGCTGGGGCGTTATCGCTCAATTCTTTTATGTTGGTGCACAGGTTTGTATTACGAGTTTCTTTATCAGAATTGCACAACAAGGAGCCGGATTAGACGAAAAAACGGCTGGATATTATTTAGGAATCTACGGTTTCCTTTTTATGGCAGGACGTTTTATTGGGACTTTCTTTCTACGTTTTGTAAAAGATTATGTTTTATTGTCGATCTACTGCGTAATGAGCGTTTTACTTTGTTTAGTAGCTATTTATGGTTCAGGAATCGTGGTAATTTACGCTCTTGGAGGAATTGGGTTCTTTATGTCAATTATGTTCCCAACGATATTTTCTTTAGGAATTAAAGGCTTAAAATCGAATACTGAAACGGGTTCTTCTTGGTTGGTAATGTCAATTGTCGGAGGTGCTATTATTCCTTACGGAATGGGAACTTTGATTGATATGAATCATGATGATATTCAGTCTGGATATATTATTCCTTTAGTTTGTTTCTTGATTATTCTTTCTTTTGGAGCTTTTGGCCATAAGCTGAAAACGGCCTCTGAATAGTTTTTTAGCCACAGATTATTTGGATTAAAAAGGATTTTTGTTTTGCCACAACCCGAGCGATAGCGAACTTGCGAAGCAATTGCACGAATTAGCAATAATTTTTTTTAAATATTTAAAAATATCAATTGCCTCCAGCTTTAGCTGGAGTTTTTTTGTTTATGCAAATAAAAGGCTTTAGCCAAACTTTTCGTCTAGTTTGGCTAAAGCCAATAAAGTAGAATCTAGTAACCTCCAGCTAAAGCTGGAGGTTACTAGATTCTAACTACAAATTAGCAAATAAAACACAAAAGCTCCAGAGGAGCGAAATATTTATAGCAAAAAATCCCAGCGCAAGAAAAAGCTACGGAGGAGCTACACAATATCATCACAATACGTTTCCCGCGGTTGAAACCGCGGGCTATATTCGAAATACATAATCGATATATTTTCTATTTTCTATTTTCTATTTTCTATTTTCTATTTTCTATTTTCTATTTTCTATTTTCTATTTTTCTTATGACATAAAATCAAAAACGCCTCCAAATTGGAGGCGTTTTCTTTTAGTCATGTTTATTAATGGTGTTTGCCATTACCGTGATCGTGGTTCTTGTCTGACTTATTTCCTTTGTTTTTTCCTTTATCATTTCCATAGTGGTTTCCGTTGTTGCCTTTTGGCTTTTCTCCTCTGTTTTTTTGAGGTTTTCCATGGTAACCTTTCGGATATTCAGCTCTATGTTTTGAATGATAGTAATAAGGCGAATCTCCTCTATAATCGGTCAAAACTACTTTGTATCCTGAATATAAATCATAGTTTCTATATCTTGACGGAAGTCTTCTTTCACGAACCCATTTTCCGCTGTTGTCATAAATGAATACACTTTGATTAATATCATAATACACATCGATGTCTGGCAAATAATAGTATCTGCTATTGTCGTAACCCTGCGGTCCCCAATTTGGAGGAGTACCAATATTTACATTTACTGATACCTGAGCTTGAGCAAAAAATGCACTCATAAAAAGCACTGAGGCGAATATTAACTTTTTCACGTCTTTAGAATTTAAATGTTAACTTTAATAGATACTAATCGAAATTAATGCCAAAGATTTGTGATTCAAGCATTCATTATACAAAATTACGAAACTAATCGACGAATAGTGTTTTTTAGACGATGTACTTTTCAAAAAACCGCCTCAGATTTTGAGACGGTTTTTATCATTATAAACAATTATTTCCAACCACCACCCAACGCTCTGTACAAATTAATAACAGCTTGCAATTTCTGGAGATTATCATTTACTCCGTTTAATTGTGCCGCTAAAAGGTTTTGCTGAGATGTTAATACATCTGTATAGTTAGTTGCCGAACTGTATTCTAAAAGTTCTTGCGTAAAATCTACTGCTTTCTCTAAAGCTGCAATTTGTTTCGCTCTAGAATCTTCTTTTTCAACAGCCATTTGATACGCATACAAGGCATTTGAAACTTCTTGACCAGCGACTAAAAGGCTTTGCTGGAAATTGTTGTATGCTTGCAATTGTTGTGACTGCGCTGTAGTCAATCTCATTTTATTTAAACCGTGATTAAATAAAGGCTGTGTTAATCCTCCAATAATCGAATAAAAAATAGAATGGCTGAAGAAGTCATTCAACTCTAAATTTGAAAATCCTGTACTTGCAGTAAGCGTTAAACTTGGGTAAAAATAAGTTTTAGCCAAATTAGTCGACTCAAAAGCGACTCTGAAATTAAATTCCGCTTGACGGACATCTGGACGATTATTCAACAATTGTGCAGGCATTCCGATTGCGATTTTTTCAGGAATAATCTGTGTCCCCAAAACTCCTCTATCAATAGGTCCAGGTCCTTGTCCAAGTAAAATATTCAAAGCATTTTCGGTTTCACGAATGCTTTGTTTCAAGTCTGGAATTAAAACTTCAGCTGCATGCTGGTTCGCTTCACTCTGAACAACAGCCGCACCAGTTACAATTGCTCCTTCCTTTAAAGCTTTAATGGTTTCAACGTTTTCGATACGACTTTTTAATGTTTCTTCCGTAATTTTTAACGATTCATCATAAGCTAACAATAAAAAGTAATTATTGGCAATATCAGCAATTAATTGCGTTTGAACTGCTTGTTTTGCAGCATCTGAAGCTAAATAGGTTGCTAGAGCTGCTCTTTTAGAACTGCTTAATTTTCCCCAAACATCAATTTCCCAAGAACTGCTTACGCCTAATTTGTAAGTAGTCGTTAACGTATTAATATTGATTCCCGACGGAAAGTTTAATGCTGCCTGAGATTGTTTGTTGTGCGTTACGTTTGCATCCAATTGCAAACTTGGGTAATAAGCCAATTTACTCTGACGCAAAGATGCTCTTGCTTGAACAATATTCTCAATTGCATTTTTTAGATTCAGGTTCTGATCTAATCCTTTTTGAATTAGTGCATTCAGCTTTTCATCTTTAAAAACAGTATTCCAAGGCATATCTGCAATTGTAGTCGAATCTGTTGTAGACTGATCACGATACAACTGGTCTGTTTTTAATGTTGTGGGACGTTCGTATTTCTTGGTAACAGAGCACGCACTAATAAGTGCGGCTGTCATTACCAGTAAAATATATTTATTTGAACTATTCGTCATTTTTGTTGTAATTTAAGTTTACTCTTTGTGAGCTTCTATTAAATGAATTTCGTCTTCATCGTCGTCTTCATCATCATAACCATCTTTTGCTGGACCGCTTACTTTTTCTTGTAAAGTTTGGAAAATGATAAACAGAACCGGAATAACAAATACTCCTAAAATTGTTCCGATCAACATACCTCCAACGGCTCCAGTACCAATCGATCTATTTCCCACAGCTCCTGCTCCAGAAGCAAACATTAGTGGAACTAATCCTAAAATAAAGGCAAACGAAGTCATCAAAATTGGACGTAAACGCGCTACTGCTCCTTCAATGGCTGCTTGTACAATTGGAAGTCCTTTTCTTCTTCTATCCAAAGCAAATTCGACAATCAAAATACCATTCTTCGCCAGAAGTCCGATCAGCATGATTAAGGAAATCTGCAAGTAAATATTGCTATTTAATTTGAAAATAATCGAAAATAAATACGCTCCTGCCAATCCAAACGGAATTGAGAATAGTACTGCAAATGGTAAAATGTAGCTCTCATATTGTGCACTTAAAAGGAAGTAAACGAATACCAAACATAAAAGGAAAATGAAAATTGTTTCACCGCCCGATGCTAATTCCTCACGTGTTAATCCAGAGAATTCATAACCATAACCTGCTGGAAGATTTTCTGCAGCCACTTCCTGAATAGCTTTAATTGCATCTCCAGAACTGTAACCTGGTTTTGGTGCTCCGGTAATCGAAATCGACGTAAATAAGTTAAATCTCGAAATAGATTCTGGTCCAAAAACTCTTGTCATTTTTACAAACTCAGTAATTGGCGCCATGTTTC
The DNA here is from genome assembly GCF_003254545.1 of Flavobacterium tistrianum. Classification (GTDB taxonomy): domain Bacteria; phylum Bacteroidota; class Bacteroidia; order Flavobacteriales; family Flavobacteriaceae; genus Flavobacterium; species Flavobacterium tistrianum. The sequence continues at coordinate 216,143 of NZ_QJRH01000070.1, read as the reverse complement.
CTGCACTGTTTCTAACGAAAATCTTATTCAACCCTTCCGTATTAGCTCTAAACTCTGGAGCAGCCTGAACCATTACACGATATTGTTTTCCAAATTTGTTGAAATTGGAAGCATACAATCCACCATAATAACCTTGCATGGTTGATAGAATCGTATTTACCGAAACTCCTGCATCTTTCGCTTTCGCTAAATTAATATCCATCATATACTGAGGGAAACCAGGGTTAAATGGCGTTGTTGCATATTGTATTTCTGGGCGCTCAGATAATTTTGCTAAAAACTCATTATTAACTTTATAAAATTCAGAAGTTGTGTGTCCACCTTTGTCCTGCAATTGGAATTCGAATCCGCCGCTTTGTCCGAAACCTTGAATAGTTGGAGGCGAAATAAAGAAAATATTGGCTTCACGAATACCGCTTGTTTTAGCAAAAAGCTGCCCGATTACATCATCAACACTAAGATCACGCTTATCCCAAGGATATAATTTTACAATAACCATACTGTAAGCACTACCAGCTCCAGCAGTAAAGTTCTGACCAACGATACGAAGGGTATTTTTTACTCCTGGAATTGTTTTCGCAATACTGTCTACTCTTTTTGCCATGATATCAGAACGTTCCATAGAAGCTGATGGCGGCAAGCTAATGTTAGCAAAAACAGTTCCCTGATCCTCAGAAGGAACGAAAGCTGATGGAGTCGTCTTCATCATATAAACTAAAGCTACACCTGCTATTACGATAGAACCTACTGCAATCCATTTTTTAGCAGAAAGGAAACTTACGGAACGTTTGTATCGTGCCGTAACATTATCGAATGCGACGTTAAATGAAGTATAAAAACGCTGTAAATAACTTTTATGTTTATGATCATCGGCGTGCGGTTTCAACAAAAGCGCACATAAAGCCGGACTCAAAGTCAAGGCGTTTACTGCCGAAAGAATAATCGCAACTGCCAGCGTAATACCAAACTGCTTGTAGAAAACTCCTGTAGATCCTGTAATAAAGGTTACCGGAATAAATACAGCGGCCATTACTAATGTAATCGAAATAATCGCTCCCGAAATTTCATCCATCGCATGAATAGTCGCTTTTTTAGCCGATTTATATCCGTGATCGAGTTTGGCGTGAACGGCCTCGACGACAACAATCGCATCATCGACCACAATACCAATGGCGAGTACCATTGCGAAAAGCGTCAATAAGTTAATCGTAAATCCGAATAAATTCAGGAAGAAAAACGTTCCTACAATCGCAACCGGAACCGCAATCGCTGGAATTAAAGTTGATCTAAAATCTTGAAGGAAAATAAATACTACGATGAAAACCAAAATAAACGCTTCAATCAAAGTATGAATTACCTTTTCTATAGAAGCATCCAAGTTTTCGTTAACGTCCACCATGATGGTGTATTTCATACCTTTAGGAAAACTTTTCGCAGCTTCTTCAATCAGTTTTTTAGAATTGATGATTACATCACGCGCATTAGAACCAGGAGTCTGGCTAATTGCCATTGCTGCAGATTCTACTCCATTTGTTTTAATCGTTTGAGCATAACTTAAAGATCCTAACTCTACTTTTGCTACATCTTTAAGTCTCAGCATCTGTCCGTTTCCAACAGATTTGATAACAATATCTTCAAATTCCTTAGCGCTTGTCAAACGTCCTTTGTATTTAATTACATATTGAAATGCCTGATTTCCGTTTTCACCAAATTTACCTGGTGCTGCTTCGATATTCTGCTCTGCTAAAGCTGCAGAAATATCACTTGGAATCAGTTTATATTGCTGCATTATATCTGGTTTCAGCCAGATTCTCATAGAGTAATCTTTTGCACCAAAAACGGTTACATCTCCTACCCCAACAACACGCTGAATTTGCGGTACAAGGTTAATCTTTGCATAGTTCTGAAGAAATGTCTGATCGTAAGCTTTATCATCACTGTATAAGGAGAAAATCAATAAGTTACTACTCTGACTTTTAGTTACCGTAACCCCTGCTTGAGTCACCTCTACAGGCAGTAAACTTGTAGCTCGAGAAACCCTGTTCTGAACGTTTACCGCCGCTAAGTCAGGATTAGTTCCTACTTTAAAGAAAACTTTGATCGATGCGTTACCATCATTTGTAGCTGTAGAAGTCATGTAAGTCATGTTTTCTACACCATTAATTTGCTCTTCCAACGGAATCACGATACTTTTCAGCACCACATCGGCATTGGCTCCAGTATAACTTGCGGCTACGTTAACCGTTGGCGGTGCGATATCCGGATATTGGGAAATCGGTAACTCGATTAGGCCTAAAACACCTAAAATAACGATAATAACAGATATTACCGTCGAGAGTACGGGTCTTTGTATAAATCTTTTAAACATTTTTTTTATTTTAAATCGGCGTAAACTGTTTCCTGGCTTTGATTTTGGGCTTTAATTTCAGTTCCTTCTTTTAGAGAAGCCACTCCTTCTAATACAATTTGGTCACCTGCTTGCAAACCGCTGGTTACTACGTAATAATTTCCAGCTGTATTTTCAAGTACAGTGATATTAGCATTTTTTGTTTTACCGTCTTTTCCTAAAACTACCGCGAACATTTTATCCTGAAGTTCAAATGTGGCACTTTGAGGAATGATGATTCCATCTTTTACTTCTTTTGGAATTCTAACCGTTGTGCTGCTTCCGCTTCTGATAATTCCCTTTGGATTTGGGAAACGTGCTCTAAAATTTACTGTACCAGTTTCTGTATTGATTAATCCGTTTACAGTTTCTATTTTTCCTTTTTGATCATAAGTCGAACCGTCTGAAAGCAACAAAGAAACTTCTGGCATGCTTTTTATTTTTTGGTTTAATGAACCTCCTGCGTCTTTAGTAAAATTCAGCAATACTTTTTCATTCATTGCAAAATATGCGTACACATTACCAATACTTGAAACTGTTGTTAAAGGTTCAGCGGTATTAGAACTTACCAAACTTCCTAAACGGAAAGGAATCGAACCTACAACACCATTTACAGGACTAGTTACTGTAGTATATCCCAAATTAACTTTAGCATTTACTAAAGCCGCATTTGCCTGAGCTAACGATGCCATAGCCGATTCATAAGTATATTGAGCCGACTCTAAATCGTATTTGCTGATAATTCCTTTTTCAACCAATGGCTTCACTTTGTTGACAGCCAATTTTGCTGTACTTACTTCTGCTTGAGCACTTTTTATACTTGCGGTTGCAGTACGAACTTGCTGTTCGTATTCTGGAGCGCTGATTTTAAATAATGGCTGTCCTGCTTTAACTACTGCACCTTCATCAACAAAAATTTTATCAATATAGCCTTCAACTCGTGGACGAATTTCTATGTTTTGCTGTCCTTGAATACTAGCAGGAAAATCGCTATTCAATGTCGCTGATTTTGTCTGTAAAGTCACAGTCTTATATTCTTTAATCTGCGGGGCACCTCCGGCTTGAGCCGATTTATCATTTTTACCGCAAGAAGCGATAATAAGTGATGCTGCGAGAATGCTTAAAAATGATTGCTTATTCATTGTGAAAAATGTGTAATTATCGATTATATGTGAACAAAAGAAATAAAATATAAGATACGAAATTTTTCAAATAGACGAAGAGCAAATAACAATCGATAAAGGTAAGTTGAGAACCGATGGATTTTTTTCAAATATTAAACAAGTGTTTAATTTTTATCTTATCGGCTTTAAAATGCTTTTTAGAGATTCTGAATTAGGTTTTAGCGATTCCCATAAATTTGTATTCGAATAAAATGTAATATTGTCCTTAAATATCAAAAATTACAATGGGACCAAGCTTTTTCAGACCTTATTTATTTACCGGATTGCACATACTAAGCTGGGTATTATTAGGCTTCATAATGCTATTTTATATACCTTTAACTTGGAATGTAGCTCTTCCTGGGGTCTTTTGGCTTTGGCAAATGACCTTACTTATTTTACTGATTATTATTTTTTATTCTAATGCAAGAATTATAGTTCCAAGAACCATTTTTAAAGATAATACTTCCCCTTTTTTGGTTTGGGCTTTTATTACAATTTTTGCCATGCAGGTTATCGCCTATTTTTATACCTCACAGACTGATCTTCACAATAAAATAAGTCTCATTCTAGGATTCAAAAAATATAAAAATCCTTATTTTGACAATTACGTTTTAATGCTCAGTCTGCTTGTTTTAGGAATAAGCACAAGTTGGGCCATGTTACAATATTGGCAAAAAGCAGCTCAGCATAAGCAAAAATTAGAACAGGATAAAACAGCTGCCGAACTTGCAATGCTTAAGGCACAAATCAATCCGCATTTTTTCTTTAATTCGCTTAACAGCATCTATTCGCTTACGTACACCGATATTGAAGACTCTAGAAATGCACTTCATACCTTGAGTCGTATGATGCGTTATTTACTTTATAGCACAGAAGAAAAAACAACACTGCTGAAGGAAGCTGAATTTATGAGAGATTTCATTGCATTAATGAAACTTCGTGCCAACAGCAAACTGACTATTACAACCGATATTCCTGAAAAAATACATGATTACCCAATTGTTCCCATGTTATTATTACCTTTAGTAGAAAATGCTTTTAAACATGGCGTTCATGCTACTGATAAAAGTGAAATCTACATTAAGCTTACGCAAAATGGAAGCGAACTGGAATTTGAAGTTGAAAATACTTATTTCGAAAAAACAACAGTTTCTGATGTGGGCGGAATTGGTTTAACCAACACCAAACGAAGATTACAATTGATTTATCCAAATCAGCATTTTATTTCTTTTGGAGTTACCGATCACGGAACATATAAAATTAAGTTGAAGATAAATTTAGAGCAATGACAGTATTAAAATGTATAGCAGTAGATGACGAACCGTTGGCTTTAAGACTGGTAGAAACCTTTATAGAACAGACTCCGTTTTTAGAATTAATTTCTACTTGCGACAATGCTGTAGATGCCATGGGACTTATCAGGGAAACAAAACCTGACCTAGTTTTCTTGGATATCAATATGCCTAATTTAAGCGGAATGGAATTGGCAAGATTAATACAAGATCAAGCCGGACCATTGCCAAAAATTATTTTTACGACCGCTTATAATCATTATGCGATTGAAGGCTATAAAGTAAATGCTGTAGATTATCTTTTAAAACCTTTCAGCTACGAAGAATTTCTACGTGCTTCGAGCAAAGTTTTACAGCTCTCTGAAGAAGCTAACAATCACTTTAATTCCATTGCAGCCGATGATGAGTTTATCTTTCTGAAAGTTGAATACCAATGGGTCAGAATTTCATTGAAAGACATCACTTATATTGAAAGTCTCAAAGATTATGTAAAAGTACATCTTGAAGATTCACAGAAAGCCTTAATGTCTCTTATTTCGCTTAAGGCATTAGAAGAAAAACTGCCTTCATCAAAATTTATGCGCGTGCATCGTTCATTCATTGTGGCTCTAGACAAAATAAGCGCCATCAGCAAAAATTCCATTTTTATCGATAAAATAGAAATAACGGTTGGCGAGCAATATAAAGAAGCATTTAAAACATTGGTTGATAAATGGCTTAAATAAAAGTTAGAATACAAAAATCATGGAAAAAAGATCAAACAAATATTACCTTACTTTAAGTCTTAAGGAATATTCAAATGGAGAAACCGAACCAGCAAAAGAACTCGGAATTGAATTTGACAATCACGACGAAATTTTTGGAATCATTGAAAAAATAAAATCTAAGAACATTTTTGCAAACGAATCAGAAGCCGTTCAATTTGCTTTAGGACTAAAATTATTTACCGAAATCAAATTAAAAAACAGAAAAAATCCACTTTTTGAAGAATTAAATGAAGTTTTTCCAATCTTCATGAAAAAGTTAAAGAGTCTTTAAAACCTTCTTTAAAATTAAGACCTCAACGCCATTTCAGTTGAATTTTGGAATGTTAAATTTCTGCTAAGAAAAAGACATTCCAATTCTTATTGGCAATATTTTGTCACAATTTTCCGTTCCAATTAGGCATGTCCCACTAAATGCTTTTCCAAAAGAAGTTTAATTTCTGTTTTTGAAATTCTAATCCTTCACATAAAAATGGCATAAGCATTTAGGCATTCTTAATTGAAAAACAGAGCATTCATTTGAAACTGACCATTTCGACTTTACTGAATCTCCATTGATAATCTTCTCTTTCGAAATGTCCGATAATGCAAAATTTATTTTTAACCATTAAAATGAAAGCATTATGATAATTCAAAAAAGTATTTTTCTTCTTGCAGGAATTCTTACTTTAGGCGGTTGTTCTAATAACGACAATAACGACGGAGGCACAAATACAGGACCAACAGGACCTCCTGTAGAAACGGGAACGGCAAACACCACTTATAAGCCTGCATTTGCAGGACAGACACGTGCAGGAAGTATTCAGACTACCACCGAAATTGAATCTAAAGTTATCACAAACGGATTAAGCGCTCCTTGGGGAGTTGCTTATCTTCCTGACGGACGTCTGCTTGTAACTGAAAAAGCGGGCAAAATTAAAATCGTAACTCAAGCAGGAGTTATCAGTAATGCCTTAACTGGCGTTCCATCTGTAAATCCTGCAGACCAAGGCGGATTGCTTGGTATTTGCCTTGATCCATCATTTGCAACAAACCGAATGATTTATTGGGCTTTCTCTGAAGTTGTTGCTGGCGGAAATATTACCGCTGTCGCGAAAGGAAGAATTTCAGACGATGAAAAAGCAATTGAAAATGCGACGGTAATTTATCGTTCGAACACGCCAAACGCAAGTACACTACATTACGGAGGCCGAGTTTTATTTGATAAAACTGGAAATTTATTTGTAAGCATTGGCGAAAGATCAGTTCTAGAAACACGTCCGTTGGCACAAGCTGTTACAAGCAGCTTGGGAAAAATTGTTCATATTACCACAAGCGGACAAGCAGCACCAGGAAATCCAGCTTTTACTCAGAATGGAGCTTTGCCAGAACTTTATACCATCGGCAATAGAAATTCTCAAGGGTTAGCTTTTCATCCTATTACTGGTGAATTATGGTCAAGCGAACACGGCCCAAGAGGCGGTGATGAAATTAACCGAATTAAAGCGGGAGCAAATTATGGCTGGCCAACAATTACTTACGGAATTGAATATAGTGGTACGAAAATTGGAGAAGGTATTACACAAAAAGACGGAATGGAGCAGCCTGTTTATTACTGGGATCCTGTAGTTTCGCCAAGCGGTATGACATTTTACGCTGGAAAACGAATTCCAGAATGGGAAAATAATCTTTTTATTGGTGCTTTAAGCGGTATGCATATTGTACGCTTGGCTTTTAAAGACAATAAAGTGGCTGGTGAAGAAAGATTATTAGCCGGAGAAGGACAGAGATTTAGAGATATTACACAAGGAAAAGATGAAGCATTATACGCCGTTACCGATCAAGGAAGACTTTATAGAATAGATAAAAAGTAAACTTGTTCATCTATACATGCCAAAAAAACGCCCCATATTTGGGGCGTTTCGTGTTTTATGATTTTTTGTTTTTTTGTTTCAAGTTTCAGGTTTCAGATTTCAGGTTTTATTCCGTTGCGTTTAACTTGGAACTTTCAACTTTAAACCTGAAACAAAAAACTTAAGCTTTTGCTTTTCTTTTTACAGTACAGCCTATTTCTTTAGTTTGCGTAATTGCTGGTTTCTGTCCGCTTTTTAAAGATGCGATTACATCTTCAGCATATTTTATTTTCTGAGGATTATTTCCTTCTGGATCATTATCGATTGCTCCAACATATTCTACAACATTTCCTTTTGCTGTTTTAGAAACGATAAAGATGTGAGGCGTACGTTTTGCTCCGTACTCGTCTGTAATTTTCTGTCCTGGATCAAATAAATATGGGAAAGAATATTTTTTGTCCTTTGCCAAATCTTGCATTTTTACAAAAGTATCTGCATTAGAAGCTTCAGGATCATTTGGATTGATGGCAATTACAGGATATCCTTGCGATTTGAATTTTTTATCCAAATCGATAATTCTTTGCTCGTAACCAATTGCGTACGGACATGTATTGCATGTAAAAACTACAATATATCCTTTTGCATCTTTAAAAGTTCCGAAAGAAACTTCTTTGTTGTCCACATTTTTCAGTTTGAAATCTGGAGCTGGATCGCCTGCTTTAAGTGTAACTGCATTTTGTGCATGAGATAGAAAAGCAGAAAATGCTAATGCTAGTAATAAGATTATTTTCTTCATAATGGTTTACAGTTTTTTATATTCAGTTAATAATTGTTCGTAGGTAAATTCGCTTTCGACAAATTTTCGTTTGTCATTTTTAATAAAAAGCGTTGCCGGAATACTTCCTGACCAGCTTGGATCTATTCTATCAATAAATTCTTGCGGACTGCTTTCATTCAATAAAAAGACTTCATTCTTTAAATTTTTCCTTTTCACAAACGGAATCACATTTGATTCTAGTTTCGATTTAAAATCTAAACTTACTAATAAAACAGCCAGTTTTTCTGATTTGTGTTCTGCTTGCAATTTCTCAAAATGCGGCAATTCTTTTATGCATGGCGCGCACCAAGTTGCCCAAAAATTCACAACATAAGTGCTGTCTTTCCCGTTTTTGATTCTCTCATTAAGCTGATTGATATTTAGCAATTTTACATTCTGACTATACGCCGAAACTGAAATAATACCGAATAAAAATATGTAGAAAAAAGGCTTTATTTTCATGAGAAGAATGCTTTAGGATTAATTTGTGTCTTACAAATATAAAATAATGAAATCTTACTTTTTGTTAATGAAAGTTTAATGAGTGTTTTAAGCTACTAAGTGGCTAAGTTTCTAAGATACTAAGTTCTTTTTTAACGCTTTATTCAATTTCGTTACATCTTCTTTGTAACGCGGATAATCTATTATGTTTCTTACGCTGTGGTTTTCGGTATTTGTCAATCCGATATCTTTTATTTCTAGAAATGGAGACTGCATCGCTAATCCGTTTAAAATACAATCTGAAATATATTTTGAATGTGCTTCAAATTTTGGAATTGTATTTAAATGTTTTACAATTATGGGTTTTAAAACAGCTTTTTCATTTTCTTGTATTCCAGTCATTGGAAGTAAAAGAAGAAACAGATTCGGATATTTTTCAAAAGCCAATAATTCCTCCAAGGTAAAAAACCAAGCTTCAAAATGGCCACCTAAATTGCCAATGTAAACATCGTTAAGAAAGAAGTTGATTTCATATTCGGCAAATTCGATGGCATAATTTAAATCATCATTTATTTTGCCCGAAACATATCTTGGGTTTTCTTCAATATCATTCTGATTGAAAAACTTCCATTCCCACTCATAAGCTTCAGTTTCATTAATTTCTACAACTTCTAGAACCTCATCGATATTTATTTCTTCTTTTTCATCATAACCTCTTGACCAGCAGAAATAATATTTCCAGAAAAAGGTATTGTTATTGAGTTCTTCAATTTGTATTTGTTTATCCATAACGCTTCGTTACAAAAGTTTTTCAAATATTTCTCTTTCTGAATCTGTAAGCAGTTTGCTAATTTTAGCGAAACCTTTGCTTTGTCCAAACGTAGTATACATCACACCTTCCCAGCAATAATCTGCCATTTCCTGAACATTAGTGCCACTATCTGAATAGTCTTTTAAATCTTCTTCTGTAAAATAATACGAAACAAAATTCGCTTTACTATCCAATAATAACTTCAAGCTATTTTCATTTGTAAAATAAGAAATGAAAGCCTTATTATGCGGATGTTCCTGCATGGATAAAACAGCATTGATATAGACTTTTATTGATTTTTCATTTATTCCAAATTTCTCCAAAAACACAGGTGTAAATTTCTGCTGAATAGACTGATGTTCACCATCTATTGTTTGATAATAATCTATCAATGTTTCAAAATACTTTTCGTCCTGCAATCCTAAAGCAAAAACAGCAAAAGTTGAAGGCATCGCACAATTTTCAGCTTCAAGATTGGTGTACCATTCGTATTTCTTTTTAGTAAGATTGATGTATTCTAAAATGCTTTCATGCAGATTTGGGTATTTTACTGCTCCTGCAAATAAGTAATTCTGTCCGCATTTTGGAAGCCCTTTTATAGGAAGCAACTCTTTTCCTTTTGATGAAAAACTAATTTCGAAGCTTTTAGGAAAATCAGATTTTAAAAGATTATTCACGAAGTGTAATGCTTTTGCGTAGCTTTCTTCTGTTTCGGCAGCCAGCTTAAGATTTATTTTAGCAAAAACATCATTTGCCTTTCCTGTAAAATCTTTGTCTTTATACTCTGTCAACTCTTTTGAAAGTTTTCCTGTTCCGTTTTTCTTAAGCTGTTCTACCTCATCAGAACCTAATTCAGTTACAACATCAAAATATTCATTTGCAGTAACTGTGGCATAACTTGGACCGTATTTAATATGAGAAACAGCGATATAACATATAAAACTTAAGAGCTCTTTTTGTTCTTCTGTCAATATGGGTTTCGGCAGTTCTTCTTTTGTTTTAGGTATAAAAATCTTGTATTTGCCTTTTTTTACTCTTTCAAAACTATTAAAAACCAATTCCTCAGCTTGCAATCCTAATACATAACGGTAACTCTCAAATCCAGTAAGTTTTCTTAATTTTTCAACAAATGAAATATAAAATTCTTTTGAGAAAGGTCTAGTCTGGAAAAAATATTCAATTATGGGTGATAGCAGAAATTTTTCACCCGAATCTAATACATAAGGATTTGGATATGCTTTATCTATTTTAATGGTATTAGTATCAATCGCTTCAATGAATTTTTCTAACAGCGATTCGTTACCTTCTATTTTTACTAAATAATTTAATTCTCTCATTCTTTATTTTATTATCACTTTTTAATTTGATTATTCTTCATCGTCCTCATCATATTCATCATCATCATAAGACAGATAAGACCAATCAATATCAATAAGATCAAGAATGGCATCAAATCGTTCCTGATCGCTTGATCCAATAAAAGCTCCTGTGCAATTGTTTTCTTGATCGAATGACAAACTGATTACATTATAAAACTCATCTGTATATACCTTTTGATTTTCTCGGCTGATTTCAGAAACAAACGCATAGTTTTCTTCAACAAGTTTTACAACTTCAGAATCAATTTCTCCAAAATAATTTCCATTAAATTGAAGTCCGCCCAAAGTACCATTGAAAACTGCCATCAAAAGAAAAAAGTTTTCCGCTGTCTCAGTTTCTATTTCCCAATCTGATTTTTCGATTGTGTCGTAGTTGCCATATACTGGCGGATTATCCTGTTTTAAATCTTCTTTTTTAATTCCCCAAAAGGCTACGTTTTGATTTTCCTCATAAAAAACTAGAAAATCATCATCTGAGAATCCGATTTCATTTTCGGGTTTCAAAAGTCTATTGAAACAGTAATTGAGGTTTTCTTCTAGTCCTAATTTTAAATAATACTCTTTGAGTTTTGAAGGAAGTTTTATGTTTAATGTCTTCTCAAGATCGAGAATCTGATTTTCCGAAAATCCGTAGTTTTCATTTTCCGATAGGTTGTAAAGGCGTTTAATCTTTTGAATATAATTCATCTTTGGCTTCTATTTTTAGGAAGTGAAAAGTAGACAATTAATTACAAGCCTGCAATTACTTTATAATGATAATCTCACTTTTTAAAAATGACAATCCCGTTATTTTCTAGTCATGTTTTTTTGACTAATTGACTGGTTATGATATTCGGCCCAACTTTGCAGTAAATTCATAAAACCGAGAGTACCTTTTAAACATTACTATGAAAATACTGTCGATACTATTAATCTTGATTTGCAGTGTAAGCTGCCAATCTCAAACGAATTCTAAAATGAGTGAAGACAAAACAAATCCGTTACTATGCGATCCTATAAGCGGAATGTGCGAGATGCCAGCTGGCGAAAAATCGAATACCAAAACAGCTATTCCGACAGAAAACAAACCTGTTAAGATAATTTACTATACAGACCCCATTTGCTCTTCTTGTTGGGGAATCGAACCTCAACTTAGAAAATTAAAACTAGAATACGGCGATTATTTTGAAATTGATTATCGAATGGGCGGTTTGTTACCTGACTGGAGCTACAATAGCGGCGGAATAAGCAAACCTTCTGACGTGGCACATCATTGGGATGAGGCCAGTTTATATTACGAAATGCCAATTGATGGAAATGTTTGGCTTGAAGATCCGTTGGACTCGTCTTATCCGTCATGTATTGCTATGAAAGCGGCTCAAATGCAGAGTAAAGAAAAGGCTGTGAAATTTATGCGTGTTCTTCGCGAAGAATTATATCTCAACAAAAAGAACATTGCCAAATGGGAAAACATTGCCGACGCAGCTAAAATTGTTGGTTTAGATGTTCAAAAACTTAAAACGGATTATGATGGTGATGCCAAAAAGCTTTTTCAAGAAGATTTAAATCTAGGAAAAGCGCTTGGCGTGAGAGGATTTCCAACTCTATTTTTAGCGGATGCCAATAACAATCAGCTTACGGTTTATGGTTCTAAGCCTTATGCTTCTTATGAAAATGCTTTACTCGCCCTATTTCCTGAAGCTAAAGCAAAAAAGTTTGAGAATAAAAATTCATTGTCTGTTTTTGAAATTTATCCAACACTTGCTCCAAAAGAATATGCTGTTATTCACAATATTTCAGTTAACGAAGCAAAAATTATTCTAGAGGAATTATGCAACAAAGGAAAATTGGATAAAAAGACGATCAAAAATGGTTCTTTATATATTAGAAAATAAAGGATTCAATTAGAAATATAAATCTTTAGATTCAAAAAATAAAATCCGTAAAGAAATTGCTTTACGGATTTTCCTATTCTAAAACACCTAATTCTTTTCTTTATATCTCTTTCAAAATCAAATCAGCCACAACATCTATTGCCTGATCAATAATCCCTTCTGGAGTTCCTTTAAACTCATAACGTTTGGCAATTTGCTTTTCTCCAAAAACAATATGGATAAAAATGGTCCCAACTGGTTTTGACTCGCTTTCGCTTCCTCCTGGTGTAGTCAATCCTGTTAAACCAACACAAATGTCTGAATTAATATATCGGTAAAAATTTTGCGCCATCAACTTGGTAACTTCTGCAGATTCGGCGCTGTATTGCTCAATAGTTCCCCACGGAATATGAAGCAAATCTTCTTTCATTGAAGAATGATAACATACTATTCCTCCTATTAGAATTTTTCCAGAATTAAGAACTGTCGAAAACTCATAAGACATTTTTCCAGCAGAAGCACTTTCTGCAAATGATATTGTTAAGTTCTTTTCTATTAAAGTCTGACAGCATGCGGTTACTTTATCTGACGCCATATGATTTTAAATTTAATTGCACATTAATTTCAATCTCAAATGTAGATTGTTCGAATATTATAAACTTACATAATTTCCTACAATATTTACATTATAAGTAACTGTTAATTATACAACTATCCTTTATTTTTTTATAAGGACTTCCTTCTCTTAACGCAGTAAATTTGTAAATACAGCTTTTTTAAAGTCATATAGTATAATCCGAAAAAATATAAAAGCCAAAATCCCATGACTTTTAAAGCTAGGATAAGACAATTGCAGTAAACTGTAAAGAATTTACAGATCTTCTTTATGAAGATTCAATCTTGAAAAAATAATAATCTAAAAAATAGTATTATGGAAAAGCAACACAATCATGATTATGGTCAATTTGATCCTGATTATATCGAACAAAATACTCTCGCTGACGGAACTTACTCTAATGAAGACGAGTTTAAACAAGTTTTGAAAAAACATGACAATCGAGAATTTGGCGAAAGCGATCCTGATTATTATGAACAAAATACGCTAATTGACAATGACAATTATGCGCATGATGAAGATCCATATCAATATCAGGAAGAGTTTATTGAAGATTCTTCGCATCCCAAAGGAGATTTTGAGCCCAATACCACTATTCGTTCAGAAAATATTCCGAATCAAGAAAGAATCATCAATGAAGATGATGCCATAACAAACGATGACACTGAAGATGATCTAAATGATGAATACGATCCTGATTTGGAATACCAAAATGATCGGGAAAGAGATAAAGATCATGACAAAGATGAAGAATTGGATGATTTTGACGCAGAACATTATCCAGAAAATCATCCGAGAGAATAGCAAAAATTTTGTAAATTGTAATGCATAATTGATATGACTTTAGCAACTCAAATTGTCTGGCTTTTTGTACTTGCAATTCCAATTGCTTGTATCAGTTGGACTGTCACTCACGAAGAGATTTTTAGAGAACCGCATGAATGGTGTGTCAGACATTCTAAAAATGACAAATACATACTGTCAAGGAAGTTCTTTTATCTCCTTACCTGTGAATATTGCTTTAGTCACTACGTTACAATTGCCTTTCTGATCATTTGCGATTATAAACTTTTGTTAAATGATTGGAGAGGGTATATTTTGGCAGGGTTTTCTCTGGTTTTTATGGCAAATGTTTATATGAGTCTTTTTGCTCTATTACGCCAAGCTATAAAAAAAGAAAAGGTAGAAATTGAGAAAATTGAAAGTGAAACTGACACTGAAAACAGTAAAAATTAAAAAATAACAAATAAGTATAATTAAAAATTAATTGGCATTATGGAGAATTTGAATTTTATAGACCCATTATTACACGGAATTAAACCTGAAAGTAAACCATTAAATCTGTCAGTAAAACAAATGGTCTGTGCTGGTGTTGGTGCTCTTTTAGCAGCGGCAGTTTTGAAGAAAACCGGACATCCGAAAGCAAGCGCTGTTGTAGGAAGTCTTGCATTACCAATTTTAGCATCAGCTTGTTATAAAAAATACAGTCAAGTATCTAAAGAAAAAATTGATGCTCAATCAAGCAGCGGTATCGAATACAACCACTAATTGTTTTAAACTATCATAAAAAAGAGCGCTTATTTTATTATAAGCGCTCTTTTTCATTTAGGTTAAATTAGTTTATATTTCCTTCAACCCAGTTTAATGCTTTATTAAAATCTATTTTTTTATAACCACGAAACTCACCTGGAACAATATAACTAAATCCGTTAGTGAAAGAGATAATTTCTTCTGTATCCGTAACAATTGCAGCTCTATTCCATTTTCCTAAATGCTTAAGTCCTAAAAGTCCATCTTCTAACCAAGCACCTGGCGTAAAATTTTTAATGTCTGTATCTAACACCAATAAAAAATTAATTTCATTGATTTGTTTAACCAAATGTTCAACAGCTGGAGTTACTGTAGTCAAAAAATCTTCTTTTGTCACTTCTGCCAATGCTCTAAAGGCAACAATATTATCTGTAGTGTCTATTTGATGTATCATGATTTTTATACTTTTTGAGTTATTTAATGAAGTTTTGTTTTAAACATTTTAATGATGTTTAATACACACTCAAATATACTCAATATCAATCAGATAACACTTACATTTAACTATTCGTTTATTATATTTTTTTAAGGCTCAAAGGCTCAGAGTTACAAAGGGACAAAGGTTTCTTGATTGCGGAACATTCTTTGTTTTAGATGAACAGCAGTGCATCTAAAATACTGTGCCAGTAAATCACGACCTAAAAACTTTGTTCCTTTGGAGCTTTGTCCCTCTGAACCTTAAAGAAAAAAAGCCTGCTTTTTTTGAAAACAGGCTTTTTGGAAAAAAATAAAAAAAAACTAACACACAAACTTTAAAGATTTTAAGTGACAAAGTTTTTTAATTGCTAAAAATTCATGTAAATATTCAGTGTTAGATTTTACTGCTTTACTTTGTGTCTTCACCTTTGCACCTTTGTCACTTTTGTTACTCTAAAAAACAAACTTAATTGTATCCTTGGTTTTGCTTGAATTCCTTAGTAACGTCAATTGTCGACTGCGGAATTGGGAAAACTCTTCTATAAGGTTGCGAAGCTGCTTTTGCAGTTCCAGCAAGATCAAATTTCCCGAAACGGATCATTTGTGGTCTTCTGTATAACTCCCAGTATAATTCGAAACCAATTTCATTGTATAAAACTGTCTGATCTATTGCAGTCAAAGCTTTTCCTGGCGTGCTTCCGAATAGAGATTCTCTTTTTCTGCTTGTACGCAATTTGTTCAAATCTTCCATTGCCTGAGCTGTATTTCCTTTTCTGAAATAAGCTTCGGCTCTCATTGTATAAATTCCTCCTAAACGAAATAACGGAATATCAACATTACTATTCCCGTTTCCTCCTTCTGGATCAAATTCGTATTTGAAAATACGCGCTCCTTGATTGATTTCATTCTGAGCAAAAACTGCCTGAGCTGGATTTTTAAACGTTAAAGAAGGCGTAAAATCCATTCTCGTTGTGGTGCTTTTTTCCATATACAATGGCGAAACTTTAATACGTCCGTTAACCATTTCTAAAGAACCGGATGATAATAATATTGGTCCGTATTGAGGTCCAAATTCTATTCCTCTATTAAAGTGGAACCAAGGTAAATTAGCACTTTTCGGAACAATATCTGTTGCTGGAACGCTTACATCTGTTCCGTCGTTTTTAAACCAAGTTCCATCAGAATACTGATATTTCTGCTGAAATCTCGGATCGTCGTGATTTCCGTCCCATGTTGCAAAAAACTCAGGAGTTGTACAAGCTGCGTTTGTTCCTCTATTTGCTGCTGATGTTCTTTGGTTACGCTCCATACATACATAAGCAAAACTGTTTGAACCGTTTCTGATGTAATCTATTTTTTGAGAAATCGCAAAAATCAATTCTTTTCCTTTGTCATTATCTCTTGCGAAGTTTTTGAAATAATCGCTTTCTAAAGAATATTTTCCAGAATCAATTAGCAAAGAAGTATAATAAATTACACGATCCATATCTGTTCCTGTACCCGTTGCTGCAGCTTCAGTAAAATTAAAGCTTGAAGAGGCATTGAAACGATCTTTAAAAACGGCACGATTCAGATACATCTGTGCTAAAAATCCATACGCCGCTTCTTTTGTAAATCTTCCATGATGCGTCTGCTGCGTTCCCATTTCTGCTAAATCTGGCAATAAAGCTTCAACATCTTTTATCAATTGATCAATTTGCGTATCGGCTTTTAAAATCTGCAAAGGCGCATTTGGGTTCATCGGATCTCTGTATGGCGCTTGTCCGTATAAATCTAAAGTTGTGTATAAATAATACGCTAAAAGTCCTTTCGCTTCCGCTAAAAACAATTTCTTCTCTGGAATTGAACTTTCTTCAACTGACTGGATTGCGGTTAACGAACGCGTAATTCCGTTTGTCAATTTATTCCAGTTATCTACTACAACAGCGTTATCAGATTTCCACGTAAACTCGTGCATGTCTCTCCATTTTCCACCGTCTCCCCAATCACTTCCTCGAGTTGGCAAGATTGCTTCATCTGTTGTATATTCTTGTAAAGAAAAAATACCTCCATGATCTACAAAAGTTCCGTCTCCCAAACGATCATAAGCTGCTGCTAAAGCTCCAGCAGGGTTTGAAGCATCTTCTCCTAAAACCTCATCCAAAACAACTTCGTCAAGATTGGTACAGCTTGCAAAAAGCCATATAAAAGAAAATATTGCTAATGTTTTTATATTAAAAATAGTATTTGTCTTCATAATAATTATAGTTTTAAAGTTGCTCCAAAACTGAATGTTCTAGAAGTTGGATAACTTGCATAATCGATACCAATTGATTGGTTTCCTCCGTTTGATTTCGGACTATTGATTAACGGATCGTAACCTGTATAATTCGTAATCGTAATTAAGTTCTGACCTGTTACATAAAGCGTTAATCCGTTTATCCAGTTTAATCCTTTTAAATCAAAATTGTAACCAATACGAGCCGTATTCAATCTAATAAAATCTGATTTTTCTAAGAATAAAGTCGACAAGATTGGTGAGTTTGCAGGATTTGCGCCAGACTCATAATAACCTGTAGCCACGTTGCGGTCAGATGCAAGGTTGTTTATATTTAATGCATTTAATCCCGTGTTGTTCAATAAATAACCTCCCGTTTGACCGATGATAGAAAATGAGAAAGTAAAGTTTTTATATCTCATATCACTATTAAATCCGTAGTAAAAAGTTGGTAAAGCGCCTTCAATAATAATTCTATCACTGTTGTCAATTTTACCGTCTCCGTTTTGATCTTTAAATATATTTCCTCCATTTGCATCAAAACCAATGTGCTCTAATAAGTAGAATGATCCCGCAGCGTAACCGCTTTTGTAGATATTTGCATTTACTCCAGATTGTCCAGGACCTGAAATTGTTCCTGTTAAGATTTCTGAAACCGGAAGATCTTCAATTTTATTATTCAAAGTCGCACCGTTCATGTCAATATTCCAAGAGAAATTCTTCGTGTCAACGATTTTTGAACCTAGCATAAACTCAATACCTTTATTGATGATTTTCCCATCGATATTCGTCCAGATTGTAGTCGTTGGACTCAAAGCTTGAGAAGGAACATTCAAAATAGCATCTGTTGTAGTTTTATTGAAATAATCTAATGTTCCGTACAATTTATCATTCCATAAATTGAAATCTAAACCAACGTTATATTGCGTTACAACTTCCCATTTCAAATCAGGATTTGGCGTTCTGTTTACAGAAACTCCGTTCACAAGATTTAAATCGTCGTATAAATAATATCCATCAGCTCCCGATAAAGAGTAGCTTGCTTGCGTAATTTTGTTTTCAACTTCTTGGTTTCCTGTCTGTCCCCAGCTTGCTCTTAATTTTAAATTATTTAATGTCGAAGAATCTTTTAAGAAACTTTCATTAGCAATATTCCATCCTAAAGCAAATGATGGGAAATAACCGTATTTGTTGTTTTTACCAAAACGAGTCGAACCATCACCTCTCATAGAAGCTGTTAGAAGATATCTGTTATCGAAACCATAATTTAACCTTCCGAAATAAGACTGCAATTCGTTTTCCTGTGCATAACCCGTTGTTCCAGATTGCGTGCCTTTAAAACCAGGATTGATTGAAGGCGGAACTCCCTCACCTTGATTTGCGATTCCGTCAATGCTGAAACTTGTTCCTGATCTTTCAAACTTTTGGTATGAGAAACCGCCTAAAGCTTCAATTTTATGTTTGTTTAAATTCAAATTGTAAGTCAGATAATGCTCAACCAAAGAGTTTTTAGAATCTAAGTTATTCTGAACATATTTCCCTTTCGGATTCAAATCGGTTAAGTTTGGAAAAATTGTTGTATTTCTCTCCGCCATCGAACGATCCACACCAATGTTCAATTTATACTCTAATCCGTCAATAATTCTAAGAGAAGCCTCTAAGTTTCCTAAAGCTCTCAACGTTCTGGTTTGATCTTGGTAAATGCTCAACAAATAGGCTGGATTGTAATGCGCGTTCATGTTGAAATTCGTGTATTTTCCATTCGCATCAAAAACAGAACGCGTTGGATTTGCCATTAGCGTATGGACAATCAATTGTCCGTTAGAACCACCGTCATCACTTGTTGGAACTCCGTCATCTTTCGTTTCACTCGCCGTAAGATTCATTTTTACTTTCAAACGTTTGTTATCCAAGAATGATTCAGCAGCATTAATTCTCCCAGAAAGACGTTTGAAGTTACTGTTTCGAACCACACCTTCCTGATCCATTTGTGCAATCGAAGCATAATAGTTTCCAGAATCTGTCTGTTTAGAAAAAGATAGCGAATTGTTTGTCGTAATAGCTGTTCTGTAAATTACATCTTGCCAATCTGTATTTCCTCCGTGATCAAACGCTTTATCTTTAATTGCATTTCTATATTGGCTTGCGCTTAAAACATCAAGTTTGTTAGCCACAGTTGCAACTCCAGTATAAGTATCAAAAGTTAATGTTCCTTCACCTTTAGAACCTTTTTTAGTTGTTACCAAAACCACTCCGTTAGATCCTCTAGCTCCATAAATCGCAGAAGCCGATGCATCTTTCAAAACCGTAATCGATTCGATATCGCTTGTATTCAAAAAGTTCAATGGATTTTTTGCTGAAGAAGTTCCAAATCCAACATTACTTCCCGACGGACTCACATCATCATTAGACAAAGGCACACCATCTACAACAAACAAAGGCGTACTTCCGCTTCTGATAGACCCAACTCCACGAATGGTTACGTTTACTCCCGCTCCCGGCTCACCGCTTGTATTTACAACACGTACACCAGCTACTTTTCCTTGCATTAAATTATCTACAGAAACGTTTACACCTTGTTTGAAATTTGCTGCTTCTAACTGAGTCACGGCTCCTGTAACGTCTTTTTTAGATTGTTTTCCGTAACCAACAACCAAAACTTCATTTAATTCAGCTGTATTTGGATCTAATTGAATCGTCATAAAACCAGTCTGTACGGCAACTGTTTTAGTTTTATAACCCATATAAGAAATGTCAATCGTTTTTCCTTCTCCAACTGTAATTTCAAATTCTCCATCAAAATTAGTTACCGCTGAATTTGATGAACTTGTTTCTCTAATTGTTGCTCCAGGAATTGGCAGTTTATTTTCGTCAACTACTTTTCCTTTTACTTTAATTCTGTCAACAGCTTTAGTATTTACTGTTTTTGGCGCAGCCGTTTTTTGAATTAAAACTAGTTTTCCATTAATGTTATAATTGAAATTGGCTTTTTTAGAAAGATCATTCAAAATTGCCGTAATAGACTCATTGCTATAATTTACAGCATAAGCTGTATTATCAGCAATTACAGCTTGTCCGTAGCTGAATTTGTAATCGGTCTGCTGTGTTAATTTTGAAAAAATAGAAACAAGGGTAGCTTTTTCTATTTTATTTGCTACTTTTGACTCTTTTAATAAAGTTTTACTATAACCGCTCTGAAAGGCTAGTAAAGCTAGAACTAAAAAGACAAAACTCTTTAGATTTAAATAAGAAGGTTTAAAATACATGATTTAAGTAATTGTTTTTACGATGCTTAATTATTAATAGCAGTTGTTCCCGCAACTGCTTTTTTTGTTTTTAATCCACTTTTACTATTTCGCCATAAACTTTGAATTTTAGGTTTGTGATATAATTTATTTGTTCCAAAACATTTTCTAATGTCGCGTCCTTCTTGATGAATACCGTTAACGGCGTTGCTAATACGTGTTCATTATCATACTCAAATGATACTCCGTATTTATATTGTAGAATATTGATGACTTGTTTAAGTGTCGTTTGCTCAAGCGTTACATCTTGATTATACCAATTCACCAAAAATGCTTTATCAGCCATTTGTTTGGTTAATTTTTGAGATTCAAATAAAGCTTCTTGATTCGGCACTAAATCAACACTCTGCCCTTTTCCAGAAACATTTACTTTTCCTGTTACCACAATTACCTTACAGTTTAATTTTGATAATTGAATGTGAAATGAAGTTCCTACAACTCTGGTTTTTATTTCGCCAGAATGAATAATAAAAGGATGCTGTTTGTCTTTGGCAACTTCAAAAAACGCATTTCCTTTTAGTAAAGAAACCGTTCTTTGATCGCCTTCAAATTTTTCAGGATACTGAAATGATGAGTTTGCTGCCAGATAAATTTTCGAACCGTCACTTAATTGGATAGATTTGGGAATCGATGACGTTTTAAATGTGATTTGTTTTTGGTTTAAAACATTTGGTCTCAAGAAAAATCCTAAACCAAGCAGAAAAAGAATGCTGGCAGCAGCTATATATTTTAAATAAGGACGGAAAGATCTTTTCTTTCCAATTCTTAACTGAATTTCGTCATATATGTTTTGAGATTCGATTTCTGGATTTCCCATAAGATCATTATCCCATTTTGAATTCTGATATTCGCTAAAGGCAAAATCATGTAATAAATTTTCTTCTGCCAATGAAGTTTTTCCTCGCGAACTTTTATCCAGCAGATACTCTAAACTATGTTTGATTCTTTTTATCATAAATACTTATTGTTATGAATAAGTACCAGAAACAAGAAATCGTACTATCGCCAAATATTATGAAAACATCAAGCGAAAGTTATTTTAAAATTTTTGATTGAAAATAATGAATGGAGCCAGCCAAGCTAAGTCTTTTAAGCCTTCGCGAAGTTGCTTTACTGCCGATGAAATCTGATTTTTTACAGTTTGTTTAGAAATTCCAAGTTCGTCAGCAATCTGGTCGATTGTCATATCTTGAAATTTATACATCAGCAAAACCTCTTTTCTTTTTTCTGGAAGTTTGTCTAATAAAGAATAAAGCAGATCCATCACTTCTGGATCAATGGTCGAAAAATTGTCAATAATATAGTCTTCGAATTTTTCTTCTAAAATCGTCTTATCAAAACGATTGTTCTGATAATGTTTGAAAACCTGATTTTTTACTGCACGAAACAAAAAGGGTTCAATTGCATTAATATTCAGTTCTTCTTTTCTCTCCCATAAATCCACAAAAACATCCTGAACAATGTTCTGCGCCAAGTCTTTGTCCTGAGTCATCGTATAAGAAAATGCATTGAGCTTTTTCCAATATTGGTTATACGTTTGTTCAAAAATTTCAGGATTATTCATACGGTAATTACAGGCTTTATACTATCGTAAAATAATAAAATGAAAAGCCAAAGTTTTTTGTGTCAATGTTATCTTTAAATTAAAAAACAAACACATTTGATGTAGAAATACTACTTTTTTTGAGTAAAAATAGAAATGCCTTTGCGATTTCTTTTTATTAAACTAACATCAAAATCGAGCATGACATTTAATTTAGTCACTTTCAAAAAATGGAATTTTCTTTTGATGCGTCCCAGTCAAACAGTTTTAATTACATTTTAGAATTATGAAACCATTCTTGTTCACTTTATTATTTGCCAGTACTTTAAATTTAAGTGCTCAAATGCAAAACGACAATCTGAAGATTAACCAAATTCAGGTTATCGGATCACATAACAGCTATCGTCACGCGATCGAAACTGACTTATACAATCTTATTCAGGCTAGAGATACTTCTCGTTCGCTTAAAGGTTTACAATACACTCATATTAGCATTACCGATCAATTGAATAAAGGTTTGCGCAATCTGGAAATTGATATTTTTGCTGACGCGAAAGGCGGAAAATATACGCATCCGAAAGGTTTGGACATTGCAAAATCTGAAGAAGCTTACGACCCAAACGGATTAATGAAAAAACCAGGTTTTAAGGTTTTTCACATGCCAGATATTGACTTTCGAACTTCTGCTTATACGTTCGAAATCTGCCTTCAGGAATTAAAAAAATGGTCTGATGCCAATCCGAATCACGTTCCTGTTTTCATTACTTTAGAACCAAAAGATGGCGATGCCAATTTCTTCGGAACAAAACCAGAAGATTTTACCGCTGCTGTTTTTGACGAAATGGATAAAGTAATCCGTAAAGAATTAGGAAAAGATAAACTGATTACGCCAGACATGGTTCGCGGGAAATATAAAACACTTGAAGAAGCGGTATTAAACAACAATTGGCCAACCCTAAAAGAGGCCAAAGGAAAGTTTTTATTCTTATTAGATAATAACGGCGCAAAAAGAGATTTGTACGCATTGAATCATCCGTCCCTTAAGGGACGCGCCGTTTTTATTAATGCCGAACCCGGAAAACCAGAAGCCGCAGCTTTATTTAGAAACAATTCTGAAGATCCACAAATTGAAGATTTGGTAAAAAAAGGATATTTAATACGAACTAGAGCCGATTCTGATACCAAGGAAGCACGTGCAAACGATTATTCGCATTTTGAAGCTGCTAAAAAATCAGGCGCACAAATCATCACAACCGATTATTATCTTCCTAGCACTTTCTTTAATTCTCCTTACCAAATTAAATATGATGATGGAAGTTATGTTCGAAATAATCCTGTAAACGTGCCTTAATTTTTTCCTTAACCGCAAAGGGCGCAATCCCGATAGCTATCGGGATACGCAAAGTTCACAAAGATTTTCAAATATAGCCTGCGGTTGAAACCGCAGGAACGCATAGAAAGGCGATATACGTTGTGTCCCCGTGGTTAAAACCACGGGCTATGTTAAAATTTGATTGCAATTATCTTATTCAAAAACGTAAAGCAAGCAAAGCTTTGCGAACTTGTTTATTTATAAACTTCGCTCAAAAATCTTAGCGAACTTTGCGAATCCCGATAGCTATCGGGATTGCGCCCTTTGCGGTAAAAAAACAAAACCTATGAATTCAAAATTTACCATAATAGCTCTTTTTATTCTTTTCAATTATACGATTTCAGCACAAAAAGCAAAAAACCTCAACGGAACACAAATCGCATTTCTTTCAGATGTACATCTACAGGATTTATTCGGCAATTTTTCTGACTCTGATTACAAAGGCGTTTTGAATCCGAAAACGGGAAAACATGTTTTAATTCGAACCATGTCATCACAGCTACATTCTACACGCATTTTCAATGAAAACTATTTTGCTTTTATAGCCGCTTTAGAAGATATCGCAAAACGAAAAATTAAATACGTTGCACTGCCAGGAGATTATACCGATGACGGACAGCCCATTCACGTTCGTGGATTAGCCAATATATTAGAACAGTACACCAAAAAATACGGAATAGAATTCTTCATCACTACCGGAAACCATGATCCAGTTGGCCCTTTTGCACAAGAATCTGGAAAAGAAGATTTCTTAGGGAAAGATGGTAAAAGTCAACCCATTTATAGCAAAGACGGTCTCTATAAGCCAAATCTAAACATCGAACAGCCCGTAGTTGTTACAGCCGATATTGCTAAAATGGGTTATTTAGGAATTACAGATCAGCTTCATGATTTTGGTTTTCATCCCAATAAAAAATACAAATTCTGGGCTACTCCATTTTCTTCCTACACAAGTGAAAACTATACATTCGAAAAGGCTGTAGAAAGTGCAAAATTGGAAAATCGCGTATACGAAGTAGCGCCTGGTTATGAAGTTCCAGACGTTAGTTATGTTGTAGAACCTATAGACGGACTTTGGCTGATGGCGATTGATGGAAATGTTTATATTCCGAAGAAAAATGCTTCCGCTGAAAAAGATTCTAAGAATTACAGCGAAGCCAGCACAGGTTATAACAATGTGCTTTCGAACAAAAAACATCTTATAAAATGGGTTGAAACTATTTCGGCGGAAGCCAAAAAGCAAGGAAAAACTTTAATCGCTTTTAGCCATTTCCCTATGATTGATTTTAACGATGACGCTTCCGCAGAAATAGAAGAATTGCTTGGTCCAAACAAATGGCAGTTAAACCGTATTCCTGTTGAAGAAGTCGCACAAGTTTTTGCAGATGCTGGATTAAAAATTCATTTTGGAGGACATATGCATATCAACGATACGGGAGTTAGAACTTCAGCAAAAGGAAACACTTTGGTTAATATACAAACTCCATCGCTTGCGGCTTATATTCCAGCTTATAAATTATTGACTTTCAAAAAAGATAATGTTGTCGATATTCAAACCATTACTATCGATGATGTTCCGAGATACAACGAACTTTTTGATTTGTATAAAATGGAATATCAGTTTCTAGAAAGTCAGAATGCTCAAGATATTTGGAATATTGATATTTTAAAAACAAAAAACTATCACGATTTTACCGATTTTCACTTAAAAGAATTGGTTCGACTTAGATTCTTAAAAGACGATTGGCCTTCTGCTTTCAAAGATTTTATATTGAATATTTCTGCGAAAGATTTATTGGTTTTAGCCAATATGCAATCGGATAAAGATTTTGATTTTATTCTTAAAAATAAAGATCAATTTCAAAAACAATGGAATCAAGCTGAAGCTAAATCAGAAAAAATCCTAGCTCAGAATAATCTCAAAAAAGACAATTTCACTTGGTCTGGTTATGATCTTCTAGTAGATTTTTATCGTTTTAGAAGTGCCGATGAATTGGCTTTAGCCGATGTTGGAATTCAAAGAGCAAAAGAATATAAAGCCTTGTCTCATTTATTTTTAGAAGGTTCAAAAGATGATCTTTCAAAAGATGATCCGCTACAGAAACAGATGAAATTATTTCTTATCATCTTCAATAAATTTATGCATGAAGTTCCAGCAGATCATTTTACAGTTGACTTGAAAAATGGTGAAGTTAAGAATTTGAAGTGATTCTTTTTTTTGTATTGCTGGATTTCTCGCAAAGACGCAGAGTCGCTAAGTTTTTATATTCTTTGCGACTCTGCGTCTTTGCGAGATTAAAAAAACTTTGCGAAAAATCCTTAGCGCTCTTTGCGGTAAAAAAAAAAAGCCATCATTTCTGACAGCCTTTATCACATTAAAACCTAAAATTTAATGTATCTAAAACCATTATGGCAAATGGGTTATGATTATTTTTTAATAAAACGTCTTACCGTTTTGATTCCGTTTTTCTCAACTGAAATTAGGTAAATCCCTGTTTTTAAAGTCGAAACATCAATACTGTTATTGTTTACAGTTTGAGAAAAAACAGTTGCACCGCCTTCTGTGTTGATGACATTTACATTTCCGCCAGAAACCTCCGTGCTAAAGAAAAGCTGACTTTCAGTTGGATTTGGGTAAACTTCTAAACTTGCAATGGACTGTTCTGTAGTTGGTGCAGCTGTTCTTGCCGTTGAACCCGATTTTGTTATTCTAAACCAGTTGATATTAAAACCAGTATTTTGAACATAGATTCCAAAATTATACGTTCCTGCATTTACGTTTACGGTTTGCGTAATCGTCTGCCAGTTTTGCCATCCTCCTGTATTTGGGACATTTATGGCGCCAAGCTGAATCGTTCCTGCATTTAAATCAGATGATAATCTACCGCCTGTAACCGCACTTGAAACGCGATATTCTATTTGATATGAACCAGAAGTTGGAAAATTAATATTGTAATACGCCATCCAGTCACCTGTATCGCAATACCCAACGTTTAAACCTCCACCCGTATCAGTTGTTGCTTCGGTTTGAACTCCGCTCATCGTATTGTAATTTTCAGCTTGAATTAAAGTTCCAGTTGCAGGAGGATTGCTTCCTGTAATGACTTGATTAATGGCATTCAACAATGATTTAGTTCCTGTTGCATCTTGAGAAAGCTCCCAAATCATAACTCCGCCTGCGTTCTGAATCGCAAAAGTCGTTTTTTGTTTGATGGTTGGAATTCCGTTATAATAAATCGTATTTCCCACCTGATCCAAATTTTCAGCTCCAGGATATTGAGCTACAATATTCGCATAAGAAATTCCCTGATTGGCAGAAGCTCCAAATCCGTAGCCGTAAAAAGGAAGTCCGATAATCGCTTTGCTTGCTGGCAATCCTCTTCCTGTCCAGTAATTAAATTGATTTACTGCCATGCTGTAAGGAGAATGCTGACCCGGATTGTTCGGCGCCCAAGGCCCTGTTGCATCATAAGCCATGATATTGATCCAGTCGTAAGCCGCAAAAGTAGATGAAGGTACATTGGCACCACCATATCCTTCTGAAAGCGCTGCTGAAATCAATTTGCCATTAGCATGCAATTTATTAGCCAAAGCGATTACAAATCCGCCGTAATCTCCGTTAATCGCTGGACCTTCCAAATCAACGTCTACTCCATCAAAATTGTGTGCCACCACATAATCGTAAATTTTCTGGATAAAAGCCGTTCTGTTGGCTGACGTAATCAGGTTGAAATAATTATCGCGAATTGCCCCGCCTTCTGAAACAGAACCTCCTCCAAGCGATACAAAAACTTTTACATTTTGTGCATGCGCCGCATTAATGATGGCATTATTTCCTGAATTAAAACTTAAATAACCATTGGCATCGGGATTTTCGAACGCAATATTAATATGCGTCAATTTACTGTACTGAATTGTACTTGAAAAAGAATTTAAATCGACCCAATTTGGGACATAAGCGATAACTTTCTTTTGGGCTGTCAAAAAATTAAAAACACCCAGCATTAAAATAATCATGCATTTCTGCAACATTCTTCGGTAATTGTTTTTCATAATAATTGTTTTAATAGATTAATAAACTCGTAAATGTTGGGACGGTTACTTGAGTTCTATATTCTGATTTTAGATTTCAGACTTTAGATTTTAGATTTGCAATCCAATTTTCGTAGAACTAACACTACCTAAATTAGTATCTAAACTCTAAAGCCTGAGATCACTTTTTAAAACTATTTCTTTATGAATCGTTTGATGGTTTGTTTGCCGTCTTTTTCAAGAACTATAAAATAGATTCCTTTTCTGAGGTGCGAAACATCAAAACTATTATTGTTGATTTTTTGTGAAACTACAGTAGCGCCCGTTTGAGAATCTACAATTTTTGCGGTTCCTCCAGAAAGATCTGTTGTAACAAAAAGGGTGTTTTCTACTGGACTTGGATAAACATTTAAAACGGTTTCTTCTGGTTGTCCCACCATTTCAGTTGCAGCCATTCTAGCAGTTCCTCCAGCTACATTCGTAATTTTAATCCAGTTAATATTCATTCCCGTATTCTGAATGTAGATTCCGAAGTTATATGTTCCTGCATTTACATTTACGGTTTGAGAAACCGTTTGCCAGTTCTGCCATCCACCTGTATTCGGAATATCAACATTTCCTAAAACAATTGCTCCCGCATTCAAATCAGAAGATAATCTTCCGCCATTAACAGCGCTTGCCACTCGGTATTCAATTAAATAAGAACCCGTTGTTGGAAAATTAATGCTGTTATACGCCAGCCAATCTCCAGTTTCTGTATAACCAACATTTGAACCACCGCCTGTGTCTGTAGTGGCCTCGACTTGAATTCCGCTCATGGCTGAATAATCTTCCGCTTGAATTAAAACTGAAGTTTGAGAACTTGTTGCTGGAACCAGTTTCCATTGTCCGCAAGTCTGATTGTTATTATCCCATTGCTGCACAATTGCGCCAGAAGCTGTACTTGCTCCTGCTACCTCAACAATTCTTCCGCTGTGACGGGCAACAATTTTATAATAGCCATCTCCTGTAGAAACTAAAATAAACTGCTGATTTGTTGTTGCATTGTATGGATATTGCTCTACTCTTGCGCCATTGGCTTTATTGAAATTATTGATATCCATTGACATACCGCTATGATTGGCAATGATTTTATACATTCCGTCGCCTAAATGCGTAAAAGTAAATTTCTGATTGTTTCCAGAATTCAAAGCACCTTGATTGATTCCCGCTCCGTTTGACATGCTTGAATTCCAAACGTCCATGTATAAACCGCTATTTCTGTTTTGAAGAAAGAAAGTCTGATTTCCTAAAGTTGTCGTTCCGTTTGCAATAACTCTGATCGAACTTACTTTATCATTCCAAGTCGTATTCAAACAAGAATTATCAGAATTGATTACGGTTGAAGCTCCGCCAAAATTATCATCTTGATATAAAATTGCCTGATAACCTTGAGTAATTTTAAGTGAAGAAATATCATCGTTTAAAACTCCTAAAGAATTTAAACGAGCCAGATTATAATCTCCAATTGTTAATCCGCCAGAGAACCCTGTGTAATTGCAATCTTTGTAAACTGTGATTACATCTGTTGTAGCGGGAACCGAAGGTGTTGTAAGTCCGTAATAACCTCCAAACGTGGCAATAACTTTAGTTGGCTGTGGCGAATGAAGCGAAGGTGACTGATCGGCAACATCATCATAAGCAAATCCGTAAGCTAGATTATCGATATTAATTCCTGGCAAATGCCAAAATTTAGAATAATGGTTTGTTGGGTTTGTTTGATAATATTTCGATGCATCGTACCAATTCTGCTGCCCTGGATTTGCCGTTGTAGTGTTTACAACATGTCGGTTAATTGCAGCTGTCAATTGTGCCTGAATTACTAAATCCAAATCTCCGTCAACCAATCTTCTATCCAAAACACCTTTTCCTTCAAGAGCTTCTTGCGTCGTTGGTCGATTTTGAACGCGTCCAGTTCTTCCAACAAAAGCTCCAGACTGTCCCACCATTTCTAATTGCTCACCAATAACTCTTCCTTTAAAAACTCCCGCATCTCCTGCATAAAATATTAAATCTTCATTTTTGTATTTATTCCAAATGGCATCAATGTAAGATTTTAAATAGTTTTCATACGGTCCTCCTTGTGCATAAGCTGGTGTTTTAGATGGCGCTGTAATTTCTCCCGTTGCATCGTTTACACAACCTTGAAATTCTGCTGGAACATTGGCTTTAAAAGCGGCAACAATATCAGCGTGTTTTTTCAAATCACCCACTTTCTTTTGGTAGCCGTTTGCGCCAAATAATTCTAATCCCATTGGATATTTGTATGAATCTACACGTGTTGGATTTCCGAAGAAACCGTACTGATTATTGGTCAATTCGATCATTTCATACAAAATTCCCTGATTTGGATCTGTAGCATTCTGCGGATTTGGCGAAGCATATCCCGAAGGCGCTCCGCTGGCACCGAAAAAGTAAAAATACAATTGTGAGCCTTTAGAAATAAAAACTCGGCACCCCGCAATTAAAGGCAAAGTGAAAGTTTTGTTCGGAATTTCACTCAGTTTTGTAAAACAAGCGGCATATTTTGAGTTTTGTCCCGGACCTGTATTTCCGCCATAAGTTGGTCCTGTAACGGTATTGTAAGAAGCACTCATTGGCAAAACCTGACTTGTTTTGGCATTTACCCAAACATGGTTTCCTGTGGTATAGTCAATTCCGACAATCGCGACATAAAGATCGCTGTCTGCGAAAGTGGAATTATTACTAATTGTAAATGGCACAGGCCCTTGAGCATGCGTCAGGCTTGAAAACACTAAAAAGAGTGCTGTCAGTAAAGAAAATCTTTGAAGTCTAATTTTTTTCATATTTAAATAATTTGGGATTAATAAATAGATTTTAAACCAAAGCCATTTTCAAATTAATGACTAAATAATCCGTTAGGTGCAATTGGCATTTCCTTAAATTGCACCCAACGGATTTAAAAAATTACTTCTTAATCAGCTTCTTAGTCCAGCTTTTCTGATCTGATTTGAAGTTTAGAATATAAATTCCTCTGCGAAGTTTACTTACGTCAATTACGCTTTCATTTCCTTGAGGTTTGTTCTGTAAAATCAAAGTTCCTGTGTTGTCATAAATGGTAATGACTTTATTGTCTAAGTTCTCAGGAGATGAAACTTGAACATAATTATTCGTCGGATTTGGATATACTGCAAAAACAGTTTCTTCCGTTTGAGGCTCTTCCTCAACATTCAAAGCCATTCTAGCCGTTGATGAAGATCCGTAAGCTTCAATTTCATACAATGAGTATCCATACGGAGCCAAAGCTTTTGCTGTACATAAAATACGCAGATATCTTCCTGTTCCGCTTACGGCTAAATCATCTGTTCCGCCATCGCTTGCCGTTTGTGTGCTGATGGTTTCATTTTCTGTGAAAACATTATCTGTTGACAGTTGTACTTTGTATTGAGTCGCATAAGCTGCTTCCCATTTTAACACCACACGGTTAAGAGTATAATTACTTCCTAAATCCACATAAATCCATTCGGTTGCATTCGCAAAAGAGCTTGCCCATCTTGATGTTGCGCCATCTCCGTCTGTAGCTTTACTAGCAGAAAGCGTTGCATTTTCTTCTGTAGAAGCCGTTGCTGTTTTTCCTAAAGCTAAATTCACATTAGGGTTTGCAGTAATATTTCTAACCGTTACATCGCTGAAAACTCCTGTTGCTAATGTTCCGTTAGCGTGAGATGTAACTGCCATTCCCACATAAATTGTATTCGCCATTGCAATTGTTTTTGGCGTTCCAACTTGTGTCCATGTAGTTCCGTTATCTGAAGCGTAAGAAGTAAATACATTTCCAGATCTTACCAAACGAATCCATTTTGGAGCTGCTCCCGTAGCCACTTCTGCAGTTGTTACTCCCGAAGTTGTATCGCGAGTCAAAAACTCAATTCCTGCAGCCGCACTTGCATCTGTCATCGCGTGTTTTGAAGTTGCTGTAAGCGTTTCACGAAACATTACACCTGCTTTTGCATAAGTGTTAGTATTGGTTAATGAATTTACTTTAGCAATAATTTCGGCATCTCCAGTTATAGACTGATTTACAAACTGAAACTGATCGCTTGTATCCCAAATATCATTTCCTGCTCCTTTGATGGTATAAGTACCGTTAGAATGTGTTGCTTCTCCTGCAGGCGTAACAGCACCTAAATCTGTACTAATCCAAGGTGAAGGCAATCCTGCTGGAATTTCTGTAGAGACCAAATTTAAAGCTCTAAGATTATCAAAATAATACGTGTTTCCAGAGTTAGTTCCCGGTTCAAACAAGAAAACAAAACGGTTTACATCAGTATCTGGCGTCGAAGCATCTGGTGTGCTTACATACGTAAAAGTAATGGTATGCCAAGCATTGCTTTGTTTTACAACTCCTTGATAAATACTGTGTCTTCCAACAGGATAATTGGACGGAACCGAAGCGTTGCTTTCTGCCTGCCAAGAAATGATTGATCCAACTGGTGCAGAAGTATACACATCCATCGCAAACTTTTTTGTTCCCGCTTTAAAATCTCCAATATTGTTTAAAGTCGTATTGAATGAGAAGTTATCATACAATTCTGTTGACTTGCGAACGTATTTTCCAACATTCGAAGAAGTGTTGATTCCGCTAGCATTTGGATTTGCCGTATTTGGCGTATAAGTCCCAATCGCATCTCTAAATGTAATATTGTGAATCGTTTGATAATCTTCATATACCACACCTGGCGTAAAAGTATCTGGAAGTTTAGTAGAACCAATTCTGATATTATCAAAATAATAGGTATCGCTTGTGTAAGAACCTGAATTAAACAATAAAACCATTTGATTTACTGCCAAATTTGAAGTTCCAGCATCCGGACTGGAATTATAGTAAAAAGTTAATGTTTCCCATTGATTTTGTTTGGTTGTAATGGCTACGTAATTACTATTTCTTCCTGTCGGATAATTGGCTGGAAGCGAAGTCGCGCTGTTTTCAAAATTCATGCTCACAACCGTTCCAATCGGCGCCGTTGTATAGACATCAATCATGATTTTATTCGTCTGATTTTTAAATAAACCAGCATCTTCAATCGATGTTTGTGTATTAAAGAAAAGAACATCGTACTGTTCTGATGCATTGCGGACATACTTTGCCACATTTGCAGAAGAGTTAACTGAATTTGAACCTGGATTTGCCACAACAGAATACGTTCCAGTTGTAGTTCCTTTTATGATTTTGTTGACTCCATCATAGTTTTGCAGAACATCTGTTGCAATAATCGGTTTTTCTGGCGCTGCTTTTGTCAGCAGATTGTCAAAATAATACGTTGCTCCAGAATTCGAATTCGATTCAAAAAGAATCACGACATTATTAATCGCCAATGCACTTGTATTTGGATCGATTACTTTTTCGAATTCAAATTCTATTGTTTCCCATTTGTTCTGAACCGTTGTAGTCGCTTTAAAACCGCTATGTCTTCCTGACGGATAATTGGTCGCTGTCGTTACATTGCTATTTTCCAATTGCATTGAGATTTTTGTTCCAACAGGAGCCGAAGTATAAATATCAAACGAAAGCCTTTTTCTTCCGTAAACATAATCATTCGCATTGGTGATGGTTACGTTTCTGATATTCAAAACATCGTATAATTCGCTTGAATTTCGAACGTATTTTCCAACCAAAGCCGATGTGTTAATTCCTGTAGCAGAAGGATTCGCAACGGCTTCTGTCAAGACTCCCGTTTTTACAGGATATAATACATTTCGATTGCTTTGAAAATCTTCATGTATTTTTTCTACTGGCAATGCTGGCTCGGTTGTAACTGCCAATCTATAAGTATTAACATTACAGCCCGAAACTGTTGCAGCTACAGAAACATCTCCTCCAGAAGTTCCCCAATTTACGGTAATCGAATTTGTTCCCTGCCCTGATGCAATTGTTGCTCCTGCTGGCACAGTCCAGTTATAGGTCGCCCCTGCAATTGCATTTACAGAATAGGTTTTACTAGTTTCATTTTGGTACACTTTGTTATCGCCTGTTACCGCATATTTAAAACTCCCATCGTAAACACGAACATAATCAACTTGTAATTTTGCTGGGAAATCACCCGGAACTGGCGCTACTCCAGCTCCATTTACACTGGTGTAAGGCGTTCCTGCACTACCAACAGCAAGGTTTAAAATGATATAAAACTGACTATCGTTAAAAGGCCATCCACCATTAACTGTAGTATTTGGCGTTGCTGTATGAAACAAAACATCATCAACAAACCATTTAATATAATTTGGTCCCCACTCTACTGCGTAGATATGAAAATCTGAAGATAAATCTGTTGGAGAATTGTAGCTTCTGCCCGTAAAATGATATCCGTTTCCATCATAATGAATCGTTCCATCTACAGATTGCGGATTCCTATGTTTGGCTTCCATGATATCAATTTCACCAGTATACGGCCAGTTTCCGTTAACAGGAAGCATCCAGAAAGCTGGCCACGCTCCTTGTCCGTTAGATAACTTCATACGCGCTTCTACTCTTCCGTATTTCAAAGAATACTTCCCTTCTGTTGTTAATTTTGAAGAAGCGTAAGGCTGATCTGGAAATGAAGCATTCGGCTCATATTTTGCCTGAATGTTCAAATAGCTGTTTGCACCTTCTTTAACAATCGTAGCTTGATTGGGATCATAACGCTGTGCCTCAGCATTTCCAAATCCGCAGAGCGACGGACATCCGTTTCCTGAAATACTTTGCCATTTGGTTAAATCTACCGTTGCGCCATTAAATTCATCAGACCAAACAAGCGTGTTACATTGAGCTTGCGTTTTAATAAATGGCAACAGTAAGAATAGAACTGCCACACAAAATTGTTTAAATAAATAAGAATTGCTTTTCGGTGGTCGGCCGAAAAAAAAGTCATTTTCCTTCATTTTTAATTAGGTTTTTAGTTAGTAAATGTTATTTCTTCAACAAATACTGCTTTATTTAAAAACAGATTTATTTTCCGACAACAACAGGGCAATATTAACTAAAAAATCAGGCTAGACTTACATTTTGGAGTACGGTTTGACTACGGTACTATCGAAGAAATGTAACAAATCATCGATGAAATGCATAAAATCACTTAAGATTTCACTTTTACGAGAAAAATTAAAAATTAAGAATGAATTCGGTGATATTCGTATCTGACGGAAGCTGTAATTTTTTGCGAATGCGATAACGGGTATCTTCAACTCCTCTAACCGAAATTCCTAAAAGCGGTGCAATTTCTTTTGTATTAAAGTTCATTCTCAGATAAGCACACAAACGCATATCACGAGGAGTCAATTCTGGATAAGTCGATTTTAATCGCTGCATAAAATTATCGTGCAACTGGTTGAAAATTTCTTCAAATTCGTTCCAATGCTTGTCGCCCTGCAATTCGTGATCGATCAATTTATTGATTTTTGTCAGCAGGCTGAAATTTACATTCGGATCATTCTTCTTATCTATCTGTCCGATCAAATCTTTTATCGAAAGTAAAATTTCATTTAAATGAATCAAATTAACCGTATTTGAAGCCACTTTAGCATTTTTCAGATTTATGGTTGTTTGAAGATTCTCGCGCACAATAGTCATATTTTGCTGTTCAAATGTCAGTTTCTGTTCATTAAGTTCGGCACGGCTTCGAAGCAATTCCTTTTCCTGATTCTCTATTAATTGAAGACGTTGACGCTCTGCAACAGATTTCTGATATCTAACAATCAAATAAATCACAATACTATAAAGCGCAAAATAAAATAAGTAAGCCCAAAAAGTTCTATACCAAGGCGGTAAAACTTTAAAGTGAAAAACGGCTTCTTCGCTCACTACATCATACATGTTTTTTGCCCTTACATGAAAAACATATTCGTTTTCGGGTAAATTGGTATATTCTTTTTCTGTCTGAAGACTATAATCTGACCAAGTTGGTTCAAAACCTTCAAGCCAATATTCATATTTTGTTGCATCTGCATCCTCAAAACATAATGATGCAAAAGAAAAATGAAGCGCATTATTAGAATACGAAAGTACAGTCGAAAGTTTATCATTTACTGATCCTGTTTTGTTTGGAAGCACATCATAACGGCTGGAATACAACAAACTATCTTTCGGGAAAATACATTTTACCTCTGAAATAACGGCTTTATACTTCGTTTGATATTTTTTGTTTTTAATAGCGCTGTAATGAATTAATCCTTCTTGCGTTCCAAAGAAAACATCGCCGCTTTTTGTAGTCTGAATATTTTCAAAACCAGGAACATATATGTAACGAAGCTTTCGAAAAGGAAGTTCTTCAATCTTAAAACTTCCATTTGTCTGTCTGCTCATTTTACCAGTATTTTCGCCAGAAATATACCAGATATTATCCTGATGGTCTGGTTTTAATAATCGGATATGACTTTCTAATCCCAGATATTTTTTGAAAACTGGATCTGGAATCATTTTTTTTGAAGACGACTCCTGTCTGTAAACACCTTTTGTTGTTCCAAACAAAATCTGATTATCTACTTTAAATGTATTCAGAAACAAACTCGAAGGAAATCCGTTTTTGTCATTATAAAACTGAATATCAATAACAGAATCAAAAGCTGCATTGAATTTTAGTTTATAAATTCCTTTGTATCCGTGCGCAATCCAGATATTTCCCTGTTTATCAGTTTCCATAATTCTGCTGCTTTCTGAAAAACCTTTTATGCGATGCTGAAAAACCCAAGAACCATTTATTTTCTTCAAGAGATACAATCCCGTATAACCGCCAACAAGCAATAAATCAGGATGATTCGGAATTAGAATTCCCTGCCAAGCGCCATCAATTTTGGCTAACGCTTTCGCGGAATTTCCACTGATTTCGAATATTCCGTTTTTTTCAAAAGCCAATAATGAATTCCCAAAAACGCCCACATTCCAAACCATTTCAGACATTCCAGAAATATGCTGAAAAGTTACATTTTCTCTTTTTCCACTTTTATAAGCTTCCCAATTCAGCCAAAATAAACCGTTGTCTGTACCGATATATAATTTATTCTGGTAAATCTGACTGCAGTAAATTTTGGTTTCAGAATTCGAACTGTCTATGATTTTTGACAAAGGAGATGAAATCTGAATCAGCGAAATTCCTCCTTTAAGCGTCACCCACAGATTTCCTTCCTTATCAATTTTAAAATTGGTTACATATTCGTTCTGAAGTCCCATTTGTTTATCAATATGCTGAATCAAATGTCCTTCACCGTCTATAACTATCAACCCAGATTGACGGGTTCCGATTCCGAAATAACCATCAGAAAGCTGAATGCCTGCCGAAATCTGATTCTGCTTCAGCAAATGATCTACTTCTGTTACAAATGGCTTAATTTGATTTTCATTAAAAGTAAAAAGTCCATTTTTTTGAGTGAATAGCAAAAGTCCTTTTTCCGTTTGAAAAATCTTTCTAATCTGCATTCCAACAAACTGCTGACCATTTTCTACTGGAACTAAAACATCGTTTTTTAGTTTTAATAATCCTTTTTCGTTATCCGAAACATAAACTTCTTTTCCTACTTCGAAGAAATCATCAAAAGACGTTTTTGCATTTATGATCTTGATTGCATTGTTTTTATAAATAAAAATTCTTTCATAAGAGAAAAAAATCACTTCACCATTTCGAATGACCGTATGAAGCACATCTCCAAAATTTCGAGCCGCTTTAGGAAGCAGTTTTACTAAAGAAGTATATCGATATTGCCCATTTGGAAGCTGAATTACAAAGCCAAAATCGCCTTGAGCGCCAACATATATTTTATCCTTCTGATCAATTGCCATAGAGCGAACCATACTTCGGTTTTCTGGCTGTGTCACAATCGCCCAGCGCACACCATCAAACTGCATGATCCCGAAATGATTAGCAAAAAACATCATCCCTTTAGAATCTTGCAAAACATCCCAATTCTCTGATGCGGCTTTATATGTTTTCGGACTATAATTGGCTATAAAAGGAACTCCAATCTTTTTAATTTGAGAGTTGGAAACGAGAAAAAATAATAGGAATAGAAGTAAAATTCTAGTTTTAAATTTCATCATTCTGTAGCGGTCTGTAGGTTAGTTTTGTGATTTTTTTGAAATCACAATCTGGAAAAATGCTTCTTTGGGAAAAGTCATTTTCTAGATAAAAACATTCTTACCTTTAAATGTATCAATAACAATTATTCATTATTATCAAAATAAAAAAGAGAATACTTAAACTCAAATATATAAAATTTTATTTTAATGCAACAAATTACATTTTAATAAGAGAATTTGATAATGAGAAAATGTGTCAATTACAGAATGTGTCAATTAGGAAATTAAACTTTGTCAAAGTGCAAAAAGATGTTCTTCATTCCGTAGGAATGTCTGGTTGGTAGATTTTTTAATTGGATTTATCACGATACGTTCCGCAGGAACGTTTGAACATACGTATAACATTCATTACGCAAAAACAGGTGTCCCTACAGGACACTATGCAAATGCGTTTTTATTTTCCTACCGACCAAATATTCCTAACGGAATAATTTAATCGTAAAAACAAACCCGACCGGTTTTAAAAACCTGTCGGGTTTAATTTAAAACCTGAAACTTGAAACAAAACAAACACATCTTAAAATCCAAGTTTCTCGCTTAATTCTTCATACGAACTAAAAAGTTCTGCTCCTTCTTCTTTTAAATCATCATTATTAAAACCATTTGCGAAACCTTACACTTTGAATCCGCCATTTACTCCTGCCTTAACGCCAGCTTTACTATCTTCAACCACGACACAGTCTTTTACCTCAAAACCCATTGTTGCAGCCGCATGAAGAAATATTCCTGGTTCTGGTTTCCAACTGCCAATTTGATACGAACTGAATATTTTACTTTCGAATCTATCCAACAATCCCGCAACTTCAAGATTTAGACGAATTTTTTCTTCTGGTCCGCTCGATGCAACGCAATACGGAATCTTCAATTTTTCAATATTTTCGATAAAACCTATAATGCCTTCCATTGGTTTAACCTGAGTTTTAAAAGCTTCAAAACTCTTTTCACGATATTCTATTTCAAAGTTTTCTGGAAGTTTTTGATCAATTGCTTCTTCGATATGCCTGAAGCAATCTTTTAGGTTTCGACCGTTAAAATGACGATAAGCATCTTCTAGCTCCATTTCAAATCCGTGTTCTTGCGCCATTGACAGCAATATTCCGTTTCCTATTTTTTCTGTATCGACCAAAACTCCGTCACAATCGAAAATAATACATTTAACCATTTCTGTTGATTTTCATTTATTTATATAAAATCCCGAAATCAAAATCAGGAAATGTAAATTACAA
This sequence comes from Flavobacterium tistrianum, assembly GCF_003254545.1. Classification (GTDB taxonomy): domain Bacteria; phylum Bacteroidota; class Bacteroidia; order Flavobacteriales; family Flavobacteriaceae; genus Flavobacterium; species Flavobacterium tistrianum. Next base: position 176,939 of record NZ_QJRH01000070.1, on the reverse strand, counting down.
AAATAATCTATTTCATTTTCAAAGCTTTTCTGTTCATTTTCAAGTTTCTGTACAGAATTACTCTTATTCTGTATTTTCATTTAAGTTTTGATTTGTACTTTTATAATCCTATCAAACCTATTTTTTAAAATATTAAAAACCCACAGAATTTTGAAAAAACATCTTTTTATCATAACCATTCTGACAGCCAATTTTGCTGCTTTTTCTCAGAATAAAATCATTACTGTTACCAACAATTTAAAAGTTGACCGAGAATTTGAAACTATCGAATTGACTAAAAAATCTCTTGGCTTAAATGCAGATTCAAAACTTGAAAATTATGTCGTTAAAGATCTCAACAGTAACACTTTCTTAGAAACTCAAACCGTAGATAACGATGGCGACGGAAATGCTGATGTATTGCTTTTTCAGCCAAAAATAAAAGCTTCATCAAAACAGGATTTTGAAATTTTAGATGGAACAACCCCTTCTGCCTCAAAAGTTGTTAGTTGCTATTCTCGTTTTGTTCCAGAACGAACAGACGATTATGCTTGGGAAAACAACAAAGTAGCATTTAGAACTTATGGCCCTGTAGCTCAAAAAATGGTGGAAGACAAAATCCCTGGCGGAACGCTAACCAGCGGAATCGATGCGTGGCTAAAAAGAGTCGATTATCCAATCATCAATAAATGGTACGAAAAAGCCACTAACGGAACAGGAACCTACCATAAAGATACCGGCGAAGGTTTAGATAACTTTCACGTAGGTGACAGTCGCGGTGTGGGCGGAATTGCAGTAAATGTTGACGGAAAATATTATTTCTCTAAAAATTTCATCAGTTGGAAAACCATTACAACGGGTCCAATCAGAACGAGTTTTATTTTGAATTATGCAGATTGGGATGCTAAAGGAAACAAAATAACAGAATCGAAATTAATCAGCTTAGATTATGGTTCTCAACTTTCTCGTTTTGAAATTAATATTACTGGAACTAAAGAAATTATTGCTGGATTAACGCTTCATGATAAAAAAGGGACTATTGGCACAAATCTAAAAGAAGGCTGGTTGAGTTATTGGGAACCCATCGACGATTCTGAAATTGGAATTGGCTTAGTTGCTCCAAAAGGTTCATTAACTAGTTTTGACAATCATGTAACAGACGAAAAAGATTTAAGCAATCTGTACGGAAACATTTCAGTAAAAAACAATAAAGCTATTTATTATGTTGGTTTTGGATGGAAAAAAGGAAGTCCGTTTCAAACCAAACAGGAATGGGAAAAATATTTGAGTGCTTTTGCTGAGAAGATTAATAATCCTTTGGTTGTGAAGGTTAAGAAGTGATTTTTTTTGCTGCTAAGACGCTAAGATGCAAAGTTTTTTTTATATAGCCCGTGGTTTCAACCACGGGAAACGAATTGATATTATGCATTGTGTTCCCGTGGTTGAAACCACGGGCTATGTTTGAAATGCATTTATCTTCTAGCAGGAAAATAATTCTCCTTCAAAATAATCTCCAGCGGAATATAATGTGTACGTTCTGTTTCTTCTTGAAGCACCAGTTTTTTATACAAATAATTGATTCCTAAGTATCCCTGCTCTTCAGGCCTTTGATTGATTAAAAAATCAATTACGCCTTTGTTAAGGTATTCGATATTCTCCTTCAGCAAATCAAAACCGATAATTCGAACACCTTTTATATTGTTTTTGTTTAAAAACTCAGCCACAATATAAGCTCTGGAATTAGGCACAAAAACACTGTTTACTCCCGAAAACATTTCCAAACTCAATTGATCTATTCCAGAATCTTTTAAAGTAAATTCTGAGAACTTGAAGTTGGTCAATTCGTTATGATCTTCAAAATACGAGTAAAATCCTTTAATGCGTTGTTGGTAGACAGAAGTGCTTTCTATTTCTCGCGTTATTTTAAAAATCAAAACCTGCCTTTCATTTTTCACAGCAAAACTGATTAACCTTCCCGCCAAATAACCACTCTGAAAAGCATCTTGCCCTACATAAGCATGCTGGTTTTCTTCAGAAATATTTGAATCGATCATCACAACTGGAATATTTTTCTTTTTGTATTCTTTTAAAAACCGAACCGAATCATCATAAAAAATTGGAGCAAATAATAAACCATCACAATCAAACTGCATCACTTTCTGCACCGTTTCTTTAAAAGACACCAAATTGTAATCGTAAAAAAAGTAGTCTAGAACAATTCCGAATTTGCTAAACTCCAAAGCCGCTTTTTCAATACCTTCTGCCTGACTTTTCCAATATTCTAAAGTTTCAGATTTTGGAAGAAAAACAGCAAAATGAAATTTCTTGTTCAGCGCTAGATTACTTGCCAGAATATTTCGCGTATAGCCAAATTCTTCAATAATCGCGTTAACCTTGTCAACGGTTTCCTGAGCCACTTGTCCGCGTTTGTGTATAATCCTATCCACTGTTCCAGCAGAGACATTAGCTAATTCGGCAATCTTTTTAATTGTTATGATATTGATTCTTTTTAAGTTAAAAATATAAAAGCAGTCGGGTAAAATTAATTTATTTTATTAAAAATAAGTTGTTTTGCATCACTTTTTGCATACATTTGTAAAATACCGTGTACGCACACGCAAATATACACATAACATTAAAAAACCAAAATAAAAACCGTACAAAATGATAATAGACTCATTACATAATGCAGCAAAATACTATGGTCTGCATCCAAATTTCAAAAAAGCTTTTGATTATGTAAACCAAAATGATATTGCCAATTTTGAAGAAGGAGCTTACGAAATTGGTGAAGGTTTAAAATTAATTGTAATTGTTGGCGAAGGCAGCACAAGAGAAGAAAGCATTAAAGGTTTTGAGTGCCACGACAAAAACATCGATATCCAAATTTCTATAATTGGTCCGGAAACATTTGCATGGAAACCTAGAGAAAAATGCATCAGTCCAAATGGTGATTACAGCGACGAAAGAGATGTTCGCTTCTTTCATGACAAACCCGATATGTTTTTTGAAATAAAAGAAAAACAATTTGCAATTCTGTTTCCAGAAGATGTTCATTCTGCCATGATTGGAAGCGGACCTTTGAAAAAGATTGTAATCAAAGTAAAAATAGAATCATGAGTACTATTCAGAATTCCATAGATGTTATTTTAAAACAAGGAATGCTTCCGCTCTATTTTAATGCTGACGAAAGCAAAAGTATTGCTGTTTTAAAAACACTTTACAATGCAGGAATTAGAGCTGTAGAATATACAAGCCGTGGTCCAGAAGCACTTTCAAACTTCAAAAAAATGATCGAAGTAAGAAATGCTGAAATGCCTGAAATGCTTTTAGGAATTGGAACCATCAAAAATTTAGCGCAAGCAGAAACTTATTATTTAGAAGGAGCAGATTTTTTTATAAGCCCAGGATTTGTTCCTGAAATTGCTTCGTTTTTAATTGCGAAAGAAGTTTTGTACGCTCCCGGCTGTATGACGCCAACTGAAATTATTGCTGCTGAAAATGCTGGAGTAAAATTCATTAAACTTTTTCCAGGAAATATTTTAGGACCAGACTTTATGAGCGGTATCAGAGATGTTTTTCCTGATTTAATTTTTATGCCAACTGGAGGTGTTGATACAACACGAGAAAGCATTGAATCTTGGTTTAATGCTGGTGTTTCTGCTGTTGGAATGGGAAGCAAATTAATTAGCAAAGAAGTAATGGAATACGGTGCTTATGAAACAATTGAAAAAGAAACTAAAAGGGTTTTGGATTTGATAGAAACTATCAGAAAATAAATTCCAAATTTGAAAACCCAAATTCCAAAAACTCAGTTTAAATTCATTAGACTAATTAAAAAGTAAAAATTAATTATACAAAAATATACTTTATTTCCAATTTGGAATTTAAAGTATTGAAAATTAAAAATTAAAATGGATTCAATATTCAACCTAAAAGAAAAAATTGCATTAATAACTGGTGGCGCTGGTGTTCTGGGAAGTCGATTTGCAAATGTTTTGGCACAGCAAGGCGTTGTGGTCGGAATCGTTTCGCAATCTTTAGAAAAAGCTGAAAACACAGTAAAAGCAATCGAGGCAAACGGCGGAAAAGGTTTTGCTGTTCAGGCCAATGTTTTAAATAAAGAAGAAGTAGAAAAAGTAAGAGATTTTATTGCTGAAAAATACGGACGTCTTGATATTCTAATTAATGCCGCTGGCGGAAATATGCCCGGCGCAACGATTCAGCCAGATCAAGCTGTTTATGATATGAAAAGCGATGATCTGCAAAAAGTTATCGATTTGAACATTATAGGAACTATGCTTCCAACTCAGGTTTTTGCTGAACTTTTTGCAAAACAGAAATCAGGAAATATCATCAACATTTCATCGGCATCGGCACAAAGACCTTTAACGAGAGTTGTAGGTTATTCGGCTTCTAAAGCTGCGATTGATAATTTCACACAATGGATGGCGGTTGAATTGGCTCAAAAATACGGTGAAGGAATTCGTGTAAACGCTATTTCTCCAGGCTTTTTTATTGGCGAACAAAATCGTGCTTTGCTATTGACTCCAGAAGGAAAACTGACTCCAAGAGGCGAAAAAATCATAGATCATACGCCAATGGGAAGATTTGGAACTCCAGAAGATATTGACGGTGCGCTTTTATTTTTATGCAGCGACATGTCAAAATTCGTAACGGGAACAATCTTAAAAGTTGACGGCGGATTTGCCGCAACAAGTATTTAAGAGTTAGTCCAACTTCTCCTGCGAGGTTTCCAAAACCTTGTAGGTATAAATTATAGATACTTATAAATTAAAATTCAGACCTACAAGGTTTTGGAAACCTTGCAGGAAATAAAACAAAAACATAAAAAATGGAACAAACATTAAGATGGTTCGGACCAAATGATCCTGTTTCTTTACAAGATATCAAACAAACTGGCGCAACTGGAATTGTAACGGCTTTACATCATATTCCAAATGGAGAGGTTTGGAACATTGACGAAATCATTAAACGAAAAGTCGAAATCGAACACGAAAACGGAGATCCTAAAAAAGGAGCTTCGGGTTTGACTTGGTCGGTTGTAGAAAGTATTCCGGTTCATGAAGACATTAAAAAACAGACTGGAAATTATTTGCAATACATTGAAAATTATAAAGAAAGCATTCGCAATCTGGCTTTATGCGGCATTAAATGCGTTTGCTACAACTTTATGCCTGTTTTAGATTGGTCAAGAACTGATTTGTCTTATACAGTTGAGGACGGTTCTAAAGCTTTACGTTTTGATATCAATGCTTTTGCTGCTTTTGAATTGTTTATTTTGAAAAGACCAGGCGCAGAAAACGAATATTCTGACGAACAAAAACAAAAAGCAAAAAGCTATTTTGAAGCCATGACTGCAGAAGATAAAGTAAAATTACAGCAAAATATTTTGGCTGGACTTCCAGGTGCTGAAGAAGCTTACACTGTTGAAGATTTCTTGGTAACCTTAAGCGCTTACAATCATATTGACAGACAGGCTTTAAAGAATAATCTGTTTCACTTTTTAAAAGAAATTATTCCAGTTGCTGAAAGCAAAGGCGTTTTGATGGCGATTCATCCAGACGATCCTCCCTACCCGATTTTAGGCTTGCCTAGAGTGGTTAGTACAGAAGAAGATTTAATGGAATTAATGAATGCTGCTCCCTCAAAATCAAATGGATTTACAATGTGTACAGGTTCTTACGGTGTTCGCGCCGATAATGATTTGCCAGGAATTGTAAGGCGTCATGGCGATAAAATGAATTTTATCCATTTAAGAAGTACGCAACGCGATGAAGAAGGAAGTTTCTATGAAGCAAACCATTTGGAAGGCGATGTTGATATGTACGAAGTTGTAAAAGCAATTTTAGAAGTTGAGAAAAGAAACAACAGCACTTTGCCAATGCGTCCTGATCACGGACATCAAATGCTGGATGATTTAAAGAAAAAAACAAATCCGGGTTATTCTGCAATTGGCCGTTTAAGAGGCTTGGCAGAATTGCGAGGACTTGAAATAGGGATCAAACGATCTTTATAATTGTTTTTGCCACCAAGGCGCGAAGATGTGATTTTTTTTAATGAAGGTTCAACTTTGTCAAAGTTTAAAACTTTGACAAAGTTCTCATCAAGACTTACAATGCGTGAAACAAAAAAAACTTTGCGACTTCGCGACTTTGCGAGATTAAAAACACAAAGTTTAAAAAAATCTTAGCGCCTTAGCGGCAAAAACAAAAAAACTAACTAACCACAAAAACCACAAAACCATGATTCGCCAAGCCATTCTTATATCCTGTGGCTTTTTTATAAACACTTTACTGGCGCAGGAAATACCCCAAATTATTACTTCGAAAACCAATTATATTCCAGATTTTAGTTACGCAGGATATCACTTCGGCGAAAGTCCGATTCCTGAAGCTAACGGAAAAATTATAAATGCAGCAGATTTTGGCGTAAAAGCCAATGATAATTTAGACGATTCAAAAGCGCTTTTAAAAGCTTTTAAAGCTGCGAACGCTGTTGAAAGCAATGTAATTCTGCAATTGCCTGCAGGGCGCATTATTTTAAGTGAAATTCTTTATATCGAAAGAAGCAATTTTGTACTTCGAGGCGCTGGATCTACCGAAAACGGAACCGAAATCTATTGTCCAAGACCCATGATGTATCTTAAAGATTCGGAGGTTTTGGCTGAGCTTCGCGAATACTTAACCACTTTCGACAAAAGACAGCGTGAACCAGAAAATAATATTGATTTGCCTTTTTCGCAATATGCATGGTCTGGTGGTTTTATTTGGACTCAGGTTCCGGGCGAACGCGTAAAATCGTATTTGGATAAATACGAACCAGAATCTAATCCGTTGGCGAAGGTAAGTTCAGGCAAAATGGGCGAACATGTCATTACGGTTTCTGATGTAAAAGGATTGAAAGTTGGCGATGTTGTTGAATTGCAATTGTTTAATAAAGATGGCGAAAATGGCGAAATCATCAAAGATTTATATCAAGGCGCTAAAGTAAAACCAGGTTCGCATCACTGGAAATTTCCAAAACTTCCAATTGTGAGACAGCAGGTCGAAATCACTAAAATTTCGGGTTCAAAAATCACTTTAAAAACGCCTTTAACCATTGCTATAAAACCAAGTTATCAGGCGCAATTGGTAGAATGGAAACATTTAAACGAAGTCGGAATCGAACATCTTCGCTTTACTTTTCCTGATATTCCGAGAGTGGCGCATCATGTTGAACCTGGAAATAATGGTATATTCTTAACTCGATTGTTCAACAGCTGGGTTAAAGATGTCAAAATAACCAATGCTGACAGTGGCATTCTAGCCGAAGAAGTATCCAATATAACCATTCAGGATATTACAACCGATGGACCACATTTGGCTCATTACACCGTAACTTTAGGCGGTGTGCATAATATTTTGGTCAAGAATCTGAAAATCTATAATTCGGCTGTTCATCCTTTAAGTTTCAACACTTTTGCGACTAAAAACGTGTATCAGAACTGCGAGATATTTACAGATCCTGTTTTGGATCAACATTCAGGTGCCAATCATCAAAATTTGTTCGACAATATCAAGGTTCATTTAAAAGCTGATAAAAATAATAGTTGTGCTTTATTTGGAGGCGGAGGTGCCGATTACTGGAAACCTTCTCATGGACCTTTCAGCACTTTTTGGAATTTAAATGTACAGGTTGAAAATCCAGACGCATCAAAACCAGTTTTATTGTACGGAATGAAAGATGGCGCTTTTGCCAGAATAATTGGCGTTCACGGAAATACAAAATTTGAAATTAAATACGACATTGATCCATATATTGAATTTTTGAATATGCCAATTGAGAAGATTCCGTCATTGTATGACTATCAATTAAAAAAACGCTTGAAATAGGTACAAAGGCTCAAAGGTACAAAGGTGCAAAGTTTCTCTTTGCTTGACCTTTGCACCTCTGCTCCTTTGCAACTTTGAACCTAAAAAAATAAACGCTATGAAACATAAAATAGCTTTCCTCGCAATTATATTTATTTTCGGAAATATCTTTTCCCAAAATAAATATCGTCTTAAAAATTTTTCTACGACCGATGGGCTTTCGCAGAGTTCTGTCATTGCCATTCATCAGGATAAATTTGGGCAGATGTGGTTTGGCACACGTGATGGTCTAAATAAATATGATGGAAGCCGTTTTACGATTTTTAGGAACGATGCCGCAGATAAATTTTCGATCAGCAACAATGACATTTTAGCCATTGAAGAAGACGATTCTGGAAAAATCTGGGTCGGAACTTATAATGGATTAAACTGTTATGATCCTGTTTCAAACCGTTTTACGAGATATCTTCATACGAAAGCGAATCATACGATAAGCAATAATGCTGTTTGGAGCATTCGCGAAATTGGCGGCGAAATGTGGTTTGGAACTTCAAAAGGATTAACCATTTACAATAAAAAAACAGGATTATTTACATCGGTTTTTCATTCAGATGATGATGTTTCTACTCTTCCGAGCAATAACATTTTAAGCATTTTAAAATCCAAAGAAGGTCAAATCTGGATTGGAACTACAAAAGGTTTGTGCAAGCTCACAAATCGAATGAACGGAAAATTATTCTTTAAAAATTATCCGTTAAACACAACTGATTTGTTAAACGTTCAATCGGTTATTGAAGACCAAGACGGCAGTTTGTGGGTGGGAACAAAAAACAAAGGCCTTTTAAAATTTAATCCAAAAGAAAAAGCTTTTGTTTCTTTTTTGCCAGCTGAAAAATACCGCGAAATCAATACTGACATTCGATCTTTAGTAATTGATAATCAAGGTTCTTTATGGGTTGGCGCTTATGACGGAATTTACATTTTAGGGAAAGATAAAAGCCTTCAAAAAATCAATAACAGCAATAATGCCAACGGAATAGACAAAGTAAAGTCGGTTTTTATGGATAAAAAAGGTTCTATCTGGATTGGCTGTTATTACAAAGGCGTAAATCTTTGGGATGTTTCAAATGTCAATTTCTCTAATTACAATCAGAATTCGAAAAAGATTCCGATGAGTTTTGACGTCATAAGTTCGATAATTGCTGATAAAAATCAGAATGTCTATTTTGGAACTGAGGGAGGCGGAATTACAATTTATAATAGAAATAATGAATCTGTAAGTTACATTAACAGCAAAACTGGACAGACCAATAAAAATGATATAAAAGCGATGTGTCTTTCTGACGATCATATTTTATGGATTGGAACTTTTTCTAAAGGATTATCGGTTTACAATACAATTTCTAAAAGAATTGAAGACAACAGAATTTCTTCTGATTTAACCGAATTATTAAAAGACAGCGGTGTTTATACCCTTAAAACCGAAGGTTCAATTTTATGGATTGGAACTTTCGGAAAAGGCTTAATTCGTTACAACACCATAACCAAAACTTTTGATGCTATTGGAAATGATAATACTAAACCAGTTTTCCTTACCAATAATATTCTTCGTACAATTTTAGTCGATAAGCAAAATTTTCTTTGGGTTGGAACCCAAAATGGTTTGAATCGTATTCCTTTAAAAAATTTCAATCCGCAGAAATATGCTATTCAGCATTTCTTTTACGATCATTCGACTGTATCTGGCGATGATATTCTGACTTTATTTCAGGATTCTCAAAACAAAATCTGGGTTGGAACAAAAGCAAAAGGACTGCACTATTTTGACGGAAAAAAATTCAACCGAATTAATCTTAGAATTGGAAATACGGTTATCACTTCCATTCATTCGATTTTAGAAGATGATGATAAAAACTTATGGATTAGTACCAATCAAGGAATTATAAAGTACAGTACGATTAAAAAATCGATTGTTATTTATGATCAAAAAGACGGATTGGCTAGCAATGAATTTAATGACAATTCCGCTTTAAAATTAAGTTCAAATCAGTTTTATTTTGGAAGTCCGTCAGGAGCAACATTTTTTGATGCTACAAAGATTTCCTTAAATAAATATGCTCCACAAGTTTTAATTACCAATTTGAAAATTAAAAACGAAACGGTTCATGCACATGATAAAGATGGAATTTTAGAACAAAGCATCGGTTTTACCAAAACGATTACTCTGGATTATGACAAGGCAAATTTCTCTATCAGTTATGCGATTCCTAATTATATTCGATCTAAAAATAATCAATACAGTTATCGCTTAACTGGCTTAGAAAACAACTGGACTACAACTAAAAACAGCGAAGCTAATTTTGCGATTCAGAATCCAGGCACTTATACTTTTGAAGTTCGTGGTGCCAATAATGACGGTGTTTGGAATCAGAATCCGACAACGCTTACAGTTATTGTAAATCCAGCTCCGTGGCGCAGTATTTGGGCATTTATGCTTTATGGAATTGTAATTGGTTTAGGCTTATATGGTCTAATCTGGATTATGAAATCTAAAGCGAGATTGAAGCAAAAACTTGAACTGGAATATCTGGAAACACAGCGAATTGAAGAAAACAATAAACTAAAACTGGATTTCTTTACCAATATTTCGCATGAATTTAGAACGCCTTTAACTTTGATTTTAGGTCCATTACAGCAAATTTTAGCCGATTACAACGGAACTAACGAAATGTACAAAAAGCTTTTGGTGATTGAAAGCAGTGCCAATCATTTGTTGAGTTTGATTAACCGTTTAATGGATTTTAGAAAACTAGAAAATCATCAAGTTACGCTAGAATCGGCAAACGGAAACATTGTAAAATTTACTAAAGAAATCTTTCTTTCATTTATTGAATATGCCAAAGACGGCGGTTACGATTATGAGTTTGAAACTGAAAACGAAGAAATCTTGGTTTATTTTGACCGATACAAACTCGAACGTGTATTTTACAATTTGATTTCGAATGCTTTTAGATATACTCCAAAAGGCGGTTCGATCAAGATTAAAATCAATCACGATCAGCAAAATCTTTTTATTGCGGTTGAAGATTCGGGCGTTGGAATTGCAGAAGAGCATATTGATAAAATTTTCGATTTGTTTTTTGAAGTTCCAACTCACAATCAGGTTCAGAAAAATTACAATAAAGGAACTGGAATAGGGCTTTCAATCGTAAAAAATATTGTTGAACTTCATAAAGGAAAAATCGATGTTACGAATAAAAATACTGGCGGAGTTATTTTTAAAGTCACTTTGCCACTAGGGCGCGAACATCTTTTAGACAGCGAAATTATTCCTGACTTTAAAATTAGTGATGACATTGAGCAATATCAAGCACAATTGGAACCTTCAGAAGTTATCGAAAATGAAGACATCGAAGATTTAATTGTAAATGAAGAAAAACAGACTATTTTGATTGTTGAAGATCATAAAGTCTTGAGAAAGTTCATGAAAAACCTCCTTAAAAAAGATTACAACATTATTGAAGCTGAAAATGGTAAAATTGCTTTAGAAAAAGCTTTGAAATTTGTTCCTAACTTGATTATCAGTGACGTTATTATGCCCGAAATGGTAGGAACTGAATTGTGTTCCAAAATAAAGGAAAACATCAAAACCAGCCATATTCCAGTCATTTTATTGACTTCGCGTTCTTCGTTGGTTTACAAATTTGAAGGATTAGAAAGCGGTGCCGATGATTATATCAGCAAACCATTCAATCTAATGGAATTCAGGCTTCGCGTTAAAAACCTTCTGAATACAACTGAACGATTAAAAATCAAATTTTCAAGCGAAGACAGTTTTATTCCGTCAGAAATCACAGTTTCTTCATTAGATGAAGAATTATTGAAAAAAGCGTTCAAAATTGTGGAAGAAAACATTTCAAACGAACAATTTGATATTCCATTTTTCTGTTCTGAATTAGGCGTAAGCCGAACTATGCTATTTTTAAAAATCAAGGCATGGACGAATTGCACGCCAAACGAATTTATTCATGAAATTAGATTAAAACGCGCTGCTCAATTATTAGAACAAAACAAATTGACCGTTTCTGAAATCAGTTATAAAGTCGGTTTCAATAATCCGAAATACTTTAGCAAATGCTTTCAGAAAAAGTACGGAGAAACTCCATCTCAATACGCTGACAAATTTTACAAATCTTCAGTCGTAATTTAACGAATCCACTGTTTTAAAGGGTTAAAAAAGGGTATCTGTATTTTTAGATACCCTTTTTTGTATTTCTATATCGTTTTCGGCATCTACATTTGCGATATGAAAATCAAAAAAACCGGCTTCTTATTGCTGCAGATTTTATTTGTCATTCTAATCATCGGAATGAGTTTATTGCTTTTCTACTTAATCTAACTTATTAACCCTAAAACCAAAAAATGAATGTTTACAGACCACAAAAACAAATCGTTTAAATGGTGTTTGCTGGTATCTTTTTTACTGGTAAATATCGTGATGCACGCACAAGAACGAAAAGTGACTGGAAAAATAACTTCTAGTGAAGATTTACTTGGACTTCCTGGTGCTAATGTCTATATCAAAAATTCTTCTGTAGGCGCTTCTGCCGATATGGATGGGAATTATACTGTGATTGTAGGAGAGAAAAATGCTGTTTTAGTTTTCAATTTCGTCGGATTTCAAACTGTTGAAATTCCAGTTGGAACGAAAAGTGTTATCAATGTAAGTTTAAAACCAGATACAAAAGCATTGGACGAAGTTATTGTAGTAGGTTACGGAACTCGTAAAAAGAGCGATATAACAGGATCTGTATCTTCTGTTACGGCAAAAGAGCTTACTGCCTATCCGGTTTTAAGTGCAGAGCAAGCTTTACAAGGTCGTGCAGCTGGGGTTTCGGTAATGTCTAATAATGGTGGCGAACCTGGTGCTCCAACCAAAATTAGGGTTCGTGGAGGAACTTCTATCAATGCCAGCGGAGATGCTCTTATTGTTGTTGACGGTTTTGCAGGTGTTTCTATGCCAGCTCCTCAGGATATTGCTTCTATTGAGGTTTTAAAAGATGCTTCGGCAACTGCAATTTACGGATCAAGAGGTTCAAATGGGGTTATCATGGTAACAACCAAAAAAGGAAAAGCTGGAAAACCTGTAATTGAGTTCAGTAATTCGACTTCTGTTCAATCGGTAAATAACAAATTGCATTTATTGAATGCCGATCAGTTTGCGGCTTACAGAAAAAGTTTTACAACGCACACGCAAGGCCCTGCAGATACAGACTGGCAAGATGTAATTTATCGTGATGGAATGATTTCGAATTCACAATTGTCTTTTTCTGGCGGATCTGAAAATATAAGATATTATGTTTCTGGAACGTATTTCAATCAAAATGGTGTGGTTATTAATTCAGGGATTGACAGATATACTATTGTAGGAAATCTTGAGGCTGATTTGTCTCCAAAATTTAAAGTGGGTTTAAACACTTTTACAAGCAAACAGAACAAAGACGGAATTGTGAGCCAAACCAACGCTGGAGGAACTGGTGCTGCGGGTGTAATTGCATCGGCTTATCGTTTTATGCCAGATAAAGGAATCTACAATGCTGATGGAACTTATACTACAACAGCTCCAATTGGCGATGATATTGACAATCCGTATGCAACTGCAATGGAAAATATTTTAGAAACCGTTTCTGTAACAAACCGAAACAATTTCTTTGCCCAATACCAAATCACAAAAGATCTTGATTTTAAAACGACTTTAGGTTTAACCGATAGTAATTCGCAAACAGGAAGATTTATTCCATCAACTTTAATTGCTGGAAAAAACATCAAAGGAGAAGCTTCTGTGAACAATACTAGATTTTCTTCTTTCTTGACAGAGAATTATTTGACTTTTAAACGTGAAATTATCGATAAAGGAATTTTGACGGTTCTTGGAGGATATTCATACCAAAAAAACAAAAACGAAAATTCGTATGCAGCTTCAAGAGGATTCTTGACGAATACAAACTCTTACAGAAATTTAGGCGCTGGAACTGTTTTCTTAAAACCTGATTCTGGTTTATCTGAAACGGAGTTGATTTCTGCTTTCGGAAGGCTGAATTTTGATTATGCCGACAAATATTTACTGACATTTACAGCAAGACGAGATGGTTCTTCAAGTTTTAGTAAAAACTACAAATACGGAACTTTCCCTTCTGGAGCAATTGGATGGAACATTAGTAAAGAAAACTTCTTAAAAGACAATAAAACGGTTTCAAACTTAAAATTAAGAGCAAGTTACGGAGCAACAGGAAACCCTTCAATTGGCGCCTACTCTACTCTTTCTAGATTCTTTGAAATCTATTATGTAAGCGGTGACGTGATAACCAATGCGGTTCAGTTAACTTCATTAGATAATCCGAATTTAAAATGGGAAACGTCTTATCAGCAGGATTATGGTATTGATTTAGGTTTATTTGATAACCGAATCAGCATTACAGCAGATTATTATAAAACGATTACTAAAGATTTATTGTTCAACAGACCGCTTCCTGGAATTTCTGGAATTGCTTCTCAGCTTCAAAACGTGGGCGAATTGGAAAATAAAGGATGGGAATTGGCTATTAATACCAGAAACTTTATTGGCGCTGACTTTACTTGGTCAACCAACTTTAATATTTCTTCAAACAAAAACAAAGTTTTAAAATTAGCCGATAATAAAGATCTTTTAATTAACTCTGCTCCTGGGCATTTCTTAGCAACTGAATCGCAGATTTTAAGAGTTGGACAGCCTGTTGGTTCATTCTTCGGATTTATTTACGATGGTGTAATTCAGCAAGGAGAAACTGTTGTGCCAGGAAACTTTGAAACAGCTCCAGGTGGAGAAAAATTTAGAGATGTAAATCAAGACGGAAAATTAGATTCTCAGGATAAAACGATTATCGGAAATCCAAATCCAGATTTCATCTTCGGATTCAACAATGATTTCACTTATAAAAATCTTGATTTGAATATCTTCTTCCAAGGTTCAGAAGGAGGTCAAATCTTAAACTATACTTTGATGGAATTGGCTTCTGGAAATAACAATGCAACAACAGAAGTTCTAGACGCTTGGACACCAACTCATACTGATACTAATGTTCCTGCAAATGCGGCGAGAACCAAAAGAATCACTTCAAGATTTGTTTATGATGGAAGTTACATTCGTCTAAAAAACATCTCTTTAGGATATAGTTTAGATGAAAAAATTGTTTCGAAAATGGGATTAAGCAAAGTTCGTTTTTACATCAGTGCGCAAAACCTGTGGACGATTACAAATTATCCAGGTACAGACCCAGAAACGAACTACTTAAACGATTCAAATGCTAGAAGTAATACTTATCTAGGATTGGATTACGGAGGATATCCAAACGTAAGAACGTTTACGGCAGGATTCAATTTAAAATTTTAATCTAAAACCACTATGAAAAAATATATAGCTCTTCTTTGCTTAGGAACAATGACTTTTTTCAGCTGTTCTGATCTGGAAGAAAAACCAGTAGGGATTATTCGTCCAGAGAACTTTTTCAATAATACAGACGATTTGCAAGCTGCTGTAAATGGAGCTTTTGCCAACATTGCCCATAACAATTATTGGGGAAGAGAATTTACAATTGCCTTGATGCTTCGTGATGATATGGCCGATATTGGCGATAGAACCACACAAGCTGCCCGTATCGATGTAAACGATATGTCTATGAACGATACAAACGCGCTTGTTGCTAACTTTTGGCCTCAATCGTATGTTATTATAACGGCAGCAAATCAGGCCATTGAAGGTGCTAAAAAAACACCTGGAGATCCTGCGAAAGTAAATGCTATTGTGGCTCAGGCCTATTTTGCGAGAGCATTTGCTTATTATCATTTAGTGCGCCTTTTTGGAGATATTCCGTATGTTGATTTTGTGGTGAATGATGTAAATCAGGTAAATTCTCTTGGCAAAACAAAAGAAGCTGACGTTTATCCAAAAATCATTGCCGATTTAGAATTTGCTAAACAATGGCTAGATGACAAACCAAAAGTAAAAGCTGTTCCCGGAAAAGGTACTGCCGCTGGATATTTGGCTTCTGTTTACTTGACTTTAGGAAATTTTCAAAAAGCGTATGATGAAGCAAAATTTGTTATTACAAATGAAGCAAAATTTGGTTTAGGTCTTGATGCAGATTTTCAGGATTTATTCAATGCTACAAAAACAGCTTCATTAAAAGAGCCTTTATTTACAATCGACTTTAACAACTTAACTTCAGGAAATTACGGTCAAGATTATACTGCATTTTTTACAGGATCATTAAAAGATGACAGTTACAGCTACGGGCAAGGTTTCTCGGTTGCTGTTCCTTCATTAAAAGTGTTCAATACTTGGGATCAGAGAGATTACAGAAGAGCGGTAAGTTTTGATACCATTATCAGAAAGAAAACAGGTCCAGGTGGATCGCTTCAGGTTTATCCTTCAAGTGATAACGAAAAAGCGCCACGTCCGCATATTGCCAAATATTTCCGTTTTCCGGGAAAAGCTGGTGCTAACGGAAGAACTTCTCAACATAATTACATCACGATGCGTTTTGCTGAAGTTTTGCTGACTGCTGCAGAGGCTTTAAACGAAATTAATCCAGGAACAACAGAAGCGGATGGTTATGTAAATCGCGTTCGCGCAAGAGCAAGAAATAAAGCTGGAAAACTGGTTTCTTTTCCAGCAAACGTAACTCCAGGATTATCTCAAACCGATTTCAGAAAAATGGTTATTGACGAAAGAAGATTAGAATTGGCTTTTGAATATGTAAGATGGTACGACATTAAGAGATTAAAAATTGGACCAGAAGTATTTGGACCAAATGGATTGGAGCCGCATGCTAATTTTGATCCAAACAGAGATTATTTATGGCCATTGCCAGGAACAGAATTGGCAATTAACCCAAATCTAAAACCAAATAATCCTGGTTATTAATTTAGTAGAATTAGTATTGAACGCGGATGAAACGGAGTCGCTATCGGGAGCTGATTTAAACGGATTTTTTTACCTTACGCATAATTGGTTTCCCGCAGATTTGACAGATTGAGCAGATTGATAAAAACATTTTTAATCTGCAGGAAAAAAAAAATCTGCAAATCTGCAAAATCTGCGAGAGAAAAAAATTACAGATCAACATCTTCGCGATAATGAATCCGTAAAATCCGCGTCTAACATTTTAGTATAGAAACTAAAAATAAAGATTAATTAGTAATATGAATAAAATTAGTTTCATTTTAATCCTTGGGTTTGCATCGCTTGCAACAGCGTGCAAATCTGGGATTAATTCTCAAACAAAAAACACAACAGCAACAAATAATTTACTCGAAACGCGTTACAAAATGCTGCTCGATTATCCAGTAGATTCTATGTCGATGCCGAGAAGCATGAATATCAAAACCCTTGAAATTCGCAAAGTTCCGTCCAGAGATTGGACAAGCGGTTTTTTTGCTGGAAATCTTTGGCAATTGTACCGATTAACAGGCGATTCAAAATATAAAGAACAAGCTCAAAAATGGACACCTTTCAGTAAAAAGGAAAGTGTCAACAGTAATTCGCATGACGTAGGTTTTAAAGTGTTTTGCAGTTTTGGAGAAGCGCTGAAAGTGGAAAACAAGAAAGAATACGAAGCGGTAATTATTAAAGGCGCCGAAACTTTATGCACAAGATTCAATCCAAAAGTGGGTTCTATTCGTTCATGGGATTTCAACAAAGAAATTTGGGATTATCCAGTTATCATCGATAATATGATGAATCTGGAATTACTATTTGAAGCCTCAAAAATATCTGGAAATCCAAAATATCGTGACGTTGCTATCAAACATGCCAACACAACTTTGAAAAATCAGTTTAGAGAAGACAACTCTTGTTATCACGTTATCGATTATAATCCAACGACTGGCGAAGTCAGAAAGAAAACAACCCTTCAAGGTTACAATGATGATTCGGTTTGGGCTCGCGGTCAAGCTTGGGCAGTTTACGGATTTACAATGTCTTATCGATATACAAAAGATCCTGCATACTTAAAACAGGCCGAAGCGACTGCAAAGTTTTTTATGACAAATAAAAATCTCCCAGAAGACGGAATTCCGTATTGGGATTTTAAAGATCCTAGCATTCCAAATGCAGCGCGAGATGTTTCTGCAGCGATGGTAATTGCGTCTGCCCTATACGAATTGTATGGTTATACAAAAAATGATAGTTATTTGGCTTTCGCCGATAAACTGATGGCTTCTGTACAGACAGATAAATATATTTTAGATGCTAAAATTAAAGCACCTTTCTTATTTGATCACAGTACTGGAAACTGGCCAAAACACGACGAAATTGATGAACCAATAATTTACGCCGATTACTATTTTTTGGAAGCATTAATAAAGGTGCAAAGGCTCAAAGGTTCAAAGTAACTAAGGTTTTGAATCTTTGAACCTTTGAGCCAGAAAAATCTTTGAACCTTTGTAACTATGAACCTTTGTAACTATGAATAAAACGAATACAACTTTTTCAATTTTTGCGCTTTTTGTTTTGTTTCAAATTTGTCTGAGCAGTTTTGCTCAGACAAAGATGAACATTAACGACAACTGGCTTTATTTAGAAAATGACACTCAAAAATTAAACGAAGCACAAAAAGCATCCAACTGGACTTCTTTAAACTTACCGCATACTTGGAACGCAGAAGATGCAACCGATTTATATCCCGGATACAGACGCGATGCTAGCTGGTATCAAAAGAAATTAAATATTCCCCAAATCGACAAAAACCGCGTTTATTCTTTATACTTTGAAGGTTCGAATGTAACTACAAATGTGTATGTAAACGGAAAAGAAGCTGGATCGCATATTGGCGGTTACATTGGCTTTTCAATAGATATTACCAATTTTATTAAAGAAGGAAACAACGATATTTTTGTTCGTGTAGATAACAGTTATGATATCGAAATTATTCCGTCTCAAAAAAGCGATTTCTTTATTTATGGCGGAATCACACGCGACGTGTGGCTTATTTCGAAATACAAAAATCATATTGAGAATTTAAAAGTTACAACTCCAGAAGTTTCAGCTAAAAAAGCTTCTGTACAAATTGTTTCTTCTTTTGTAAATCCTGATAACTCAAAGGATTTATCATTAACTGTAACGCTTAAAAATCCGAAAGGAAAAAAAGTAGCAAGCAAAACCGTTTTGGTTACAGATAAAACCTCAACCATCACTTTTGAAAATATCAAAAACCCAGAACTTTGGGATACCGAAAAACCAAATCTATATAGACTTTCTGCTGTTTTATCAGAAAAAAATCAAATTAGAGATAGCGTTTCAGAAAAGGTAGGTTTTAGATGGTTTGAGTTTAAAGATCATGGCCCGTTTTACCTTAACGGAAAACGTCTATTAATTCGCGGTACACATCGTCATGAAGAACAAGCTGGAGTTGGCGCAGCGATGAGCAACGAACAGCATTGGGCTGATATGAAATCGATTAAAGAAATGGGCGCTAATTTTGTTCGTTTAGCACATTATCCGCAAGATCCAGAGATTTATAAAGCTTGCGACGAACTTGGACTTTTGGTTTGGGATGAATTGCCGTGGTGCCGTGGCGGAATTGGGAATGACGTTTGGAAAACGAATACCAAAAACATGCTGGAGGAAATTATCAATCAAAATTACAATCACCCTAGTATTATCATTTGGTCTTTAGGAAACGAAATCAATTGGCTTCCAGATTTTCCTGATGGCGATAACGATAAGAAAACAAATGACTTTTTAACGGAATTAAATGATATTGCGCATAAACTGGATCCAACCCGTAAAACAGCTATTAGAAAATATTATGAAGGTTCTCATATTGTAGATGTTTTCTCTCCTTCAATCTGGTCGGGCTGGTATTCTGGAAGTTACAAAAGCTACCAAAAAGCGATTGACGTTTACAAGAAAGAATACAAACACTTTATTCATGCCGAATATGGCGGAGACAGCCACGTAGGCCGTCACAGCGAAAACCCAATTACAGGCGAAAATGTAATAAAAGCTGAAGGATGGGAAGAAGCGATTGTACAGACTAAAGTAGCTAACATTGCTCAAATTGGCGATTGGAGCGAAAACTATATAGTTGATCTGTTTGACTGGCATTTGCATATATCCGAGAATGACCCAACGTTTGTGGGAAATATTCAATGGGCATTCAAGGATTTTGCAACGCCATTACGTCCAGAAGATGATATTCCGTACATGAACCAAAAAGGTTTGACAGACCGAAACGGAATTCCGAAAGACGCTTATTATGTATTTAAAAGTTATTGGGCAAAAGAACCTTTCGCTTATATTGAATCGCATACTTGGACAGAACGCCAAGGTCCTGAAAATACACCGAGAACGATCAGTGTTTTCAGCAATTGTGAAAAAGTGACTTTTTTCCATAATGGGAAATCGTTAGGAGAAAAACAGCGAAATCTTGCTCTGTATCCAGCAAATGGCCTAACTTGGGATGTCAATTTTAAAAAAGGAGAAAATGTTTTATTAGCTGTTGGAAAAACAAAAGATGGTAAAACAGTTTCTGATACGTTGAAAGTGAATTATCGTTTTAATAAAAATGATACGGCGGTTTCGTTACAGTTATCATCAGAAAAACTAAAAAACGGAAATTATCTTGTAACCGCAATTGCAGTTGACAACAACAATTTACGCTGTTTGGATTATGAAGCTAGCGTTTATTTTCAATGTTTAAAGGGAGGAAAAACACTAAAGAATCAAGGAACACCAACTGGAAGCGAATCTATTAAAATGGCAAACGGAAAAGCTTCTATCGAAGTTATTCCTGATGGTTCTGGTAATCCGATTGAAATGACGGCATTGAATCAAAGCTTTAAAGGAGAATATTTGAGGATTCAAGTTGAGTAAAAAAGATTCTAACATGCTAAGTTTTTTTTGCCACAGATTAAAGGATTTAAAAAGATTAAAAAAGTTCCGTTAGGAACGAAAGATTGGTAGCACCGGATGAAATCCGGCGAAATTAAATTACGCACACCAATTAAGTTCCGTAGGAACGACATATATTACACAAACAAAGATTATAAAATGAAAAAAATTCTAACATTATTATTCCTTACATCGTTCACAATTGGACAATCACAAGGTTTAATTTCTAACGTACCAAACCGAAACACCACTTCCTTAAACGGAGTTTGGAATTATATTATAGATCCATATCAAACAGGTTTTTACAGCTTTCACCTTGATCAATACGACAAAAGTGAAAAACCAGCAAAAGGAGCCTTTTTTACCAATTATCATGCTCAAAACAAACAAGAATTGGTAGAATATGATTTTGATAAATCGCCTACAATCAATATTCCAGGCGATTGGAATTCGCAGGTTACAGAACTGAAATATTATGAAGGGAATGTTTGGTTCAAAAAGTCCTTCGATTACAATTTAGCGGCTAATAAACGTCTGTTTTTATATTTGGGAGCCATCAATTATAAAGCTGATGTTTATTTAAACGGAAAAAAACTGGGAACTCATGAAGGCGGTTTTACTCCATTTAATTACGAAGTGACTTCAATCGTAAAACCTACTGGAAATTATTTAGTGATTAAAGTTGATAATACGCGTCACAAAGAAGATGTTCCAACCGTAAATACCGATTGGTGGAATTATGGCGGAATTACGCGCGATGTGACTTTAATTGAAGAAGAATCCTCTTTTGTAGAAGATTATAATATTCAACTGAAGAAAGGCAATGCAAATGTGATTTCGGGTTTTATTAAAATCAATAATTTGGATGCATCAAAAAATCAGATTTCAATTTCTATTCCTGAATTAAAAATCAACTACAAAGGAAAAGCGGATAATAACGGTATTTTAAACTTTGAAATCCCAGCTAAAAAGATTTCTTATTGGTCACCAGAAAATCCGAAATTATATAATGTCACTGTTGACTTTAATGGAAAAAAATTAAACGATCAGATTGGTTTTAGAAGTATCGAAACAAAAGAAGATAAAATCTTGCTGAATGGAAAACCAGTCTTCTTGCGCGGAATTTCGATTCACGAAGAAAACGCCAAAGGCGGACGTGCGAATTCTCAGGAAGATGCTTTGCGTTTATTAAACTGGGCAAAAGAATTGGGCTGCAATTATGTTCGTCTGGCACATTATCCGCATAACGAGAACATGGTTAGAGAAGCTGATAAATTAGGTTTAATGGTTTGGGAAGAAATTCCGGTTTACTGGACGGTTGAATTTAAAAATGAAAACACGTATAAAAATGCTCAAGATCAATTAACTGCCGCTATCACAAGAGATAAAAACAGAGCTAGTATTGTGATTTGGTCTATGGCAAATGAAACTCCAATTTCGGAAGCTCGAAATACTTTCATTAAAAATTTGGCGTCACACACGAGATCTTTAGATAATACAAGATTAATTAGTGCTGCCTTATTAACCAAAAAAGAAACTATTGATGATCCTATTGGAGAAGTTTTGGATGTTGTGGCTTTCAACCAATATTTGGGCTGGTATGGCGGAAACTTAGAAGATGCTGAGAAAATAACATGGAAATCTAAATACAACAAACCAGTTTTTGTTTCTGAATTTGGTGGTGATGCCAAAGCTGGTTTTCACGGCGAAAAGAACGAACGTTGGACAGAGGAATATCAGGAATATTTATACATCCAGAATTTAAAAATGATTGAAAAAATTCCTCACTTAAGTGGGACAAGCCCTTGGATTTTAGTCGATTTCAGATCTCCAAAAAGATTGCTTCCAGGAATTCAGGACGGTTACAATCGTAAAGGTTTAATTTCAAATGATGGCGAAAAGAAAAAAGCTTTCTATATTATGCAGGATTGGTATGCTAAAAAGAAAAAAGAATATCAGAATTAATTCGTCATTACCAATTCATTAACAAAAAACAGGCGGCAAATTATATGATTTTTCTTCATTATTAATTTACTTTGTAGTTAATCTAAAAATTGTAAACCATGAAAAAATTCTATTTACTAGCAGTTACTTTGTTTGCTGCTTTTACAGTTCAGGCTCAAGACATAGTAAAATTTGCTCCGCTTGATGCAAGTCCAGTTGATATTTCGTATTTCCCAAACAAAGCGGTAAAATTCAAAAAAACAGATAATCCAAACCCAGTTATCAAAGTACTTTACGCAAGACCTTCTGTAAAAGGAAGAACCATTTTTGGTGATGTTGTAAAGTTTGGTGAAGTTTGGAGAGTTGGCGCTAATGAAAACACAGAAGTTAAATTCTACAAAGATGTAACAATTGGCGGAAAAAAAATTGCTGCAGGCACATACAGTTTATTTGCTATTCCTGAAAAAGACAAATGGACTATTATCATCAACAAAGAACTTGATTTATGGGGTTCTTATGCTTATGACGAAAGCAAAGATGTGGTAAGAGTTTCTGTTCCTGTAAAACCAGTTTCTGAAGTTATCGAAGCTTTATCTATTGCATTTACAGCTCAAGGTAACGTAGCAAATCTTGTTATCGGTTGGGATAAAACAACGGTTGAATTGCCAATCACGGTTAAATAAGTTTTAATGAGATATGCCACGAAGGCACAAAGTCGCAAAGTTTTTTTTTAAGCTTTGCGATTTTTTTTTTGGGGGGCAAGTAACCCCATTTTTGTCATTTCGACGAAGGAGAAATCTCCACGAGAAACTCTACAAAGATTGGCTTATTATTGCGGAGCTGCTTGCGAAGATTTGCTTTGCCAGTTCGCTATCGCTCGAGCCTCCTTCGTCGAAATGACAAGATTGTGTGATAATCTGTCGAAAAAAACTTTACTATTCTTCTGCTTTGTAAGACTTTCTCATAGTACAAAAAAATCCCTTTAAAATTCTTTTTCAAAGGGACTATTGTAATTCTTTTTTAATTTTAAACCTTTACAGTTTCTATAATTTTATCCAATGTAATTGGCAAATCCCTAACACGTTTTCCTGTTGCATTAAAAACGGCATTTGCAATTGCAGGTGCCATTCCGACTAACGCTGTTTCTCCCAAACCTTTTGTTCCCATTGGGTTACTGATTGGGTCTTTTTTATTTACGAAGAAAACTTCTTGTTTTTCTATATCTGCGTTTACAGGAACATGGTAGTCTGCGAAATTATTATTGATTGGACGACCAAAACGATGATCGATTTCTAAAGCTTCCATCAATCCCATTCCGATTCCTCCTACTGCTCCACCGAACATCTGCCCTGCGGAAGTTTTCTGGCTGATTACGGTTCCAATATCGGCGCAAGAAACGACATGAGCCAATCTTATTTTACCCAAATTCGGATTTACTAATACTTTTACAAAATGAACCGAAAATGAATAAATCGAATATTTCTTCGCTTCTTCTGCCGCTTTTGAAAGATTTTCTACTTCAAAATCTTCTAATTTATTGCTACTTAAAAGTGTTGCTAACGTAACCGATTTAGATTTATCTTTTTTAGAAGAAACTGCACCGTTTTCAAAAGTTAAATCTGTAAGAGCGATTCCTTTCAAAGCAGGATTTTTACTTCCCACTTCAATTATTTTATTCAGCAATAAATTACAAGCATCATGAACCGCAGAACCAACAGATGAAGTCGTTGCTGAACCACCTTGCGTTGGACCTTTTGGCAAACCACTTTTGCCCATTTCGATAATCACATTTTCTGCTGGCAAACCTATTACTTCAGCTCCAATAGCTGTCATCATAGTTGCCGTTCCAGGTCCCATATCGTTTACACTGCATTGCAACACTAAATCGCCATTGGTTAAGAATTTTGCTTTTACAGAAGTTGGGCTCCTGTAACAGCCAAAAGTTCCTGTTCCCATTCCGTAACCCACTAACCAGTTTCCTTCTTTAACAGAACCAGGTTCGTTTTTACGATTCTTCCAGCCAATGCGTTCCATTCCGCCTTCGTAACATTCTAAAAGAAATTTACTGCTCCACGGTTTATTTTGTTCCTGATCTTTTTCGGCATAATTCAGTTTTCGAAATTCAATCGGATCTAAGTTTAATTTATACGCCATTTCATCCATTGCACATTCTAAGGCAAAAGAACCTGTCGCTTCGCCTGGCCCACGCATCCAGATTGGCGTGCAGGTATCCAAAGGCACAATTCTATAACGAGTTGAAACGTTTGGACAATCATAAATAAATCGGGACATGTTTACGGTTCCTTCCATGAAATCCTCATAACTCGAAGTCATCGCAACCGCTTCATGTGTTAAGCCTGTCAATTTTCCATCTTTGGTTGCACCAAGACCCATTTTCTGAATCGTGTAAGGTCTGAAACCAACATTGGTAAACATCTGCTCACGATGTAAAACTAACTTTACTGGACGGTTTAATTTTTTCGCACCAATCAAAGCTGCAATTTCGTACGGCCAAGTATGCAATCCCATTCCGAATGCACCTCCAAGATATTCGGCGTGAACCTCAACATCTTCAACAGGCACGCCAAAAACTCCTGCTACACTTCTACGTGTTCCTTCAACACCTTGACTTTTTGTATATAAAATTGGTTTATTTCCATCCCATTTGGCTATGATGTTTGCCAATTCCATTGGGTTATGCACTTCGGTTGGAATCGTATATTCGGTTTCTAGGATAACTTCAGCATTTTTATAACCATCATGTTCACCGCGATGGTAATCATTTCCTTTATCTGTTTCGACTTTCTTTTCTTTTTCAGTTGCTTTTTTAAGTTCTGTCGAATGTTCTTCTTTAAAATAATCGGCTTTAATTAAACTCGCTGCATATCGCATACGCTCAAAAGTATCGGCAATCACCAAAGCAATAGGTTGATCGTAATACAAAACCGAATCATCTTTGAAAATCTGCAATGGCTGACCAAAATTGTGCTTGTCCTTTGCTTTTTCGTAACCAGACGGTTTATCTACATTCAAATGTGTAATAACCGCCAAAACTCCTGGCGCCCATTCTGCTTTTTTGGTATCAATAGTTTTAATTCTTCCTTTAGCAATTGTACTTCCTACCAAACAGGCATAAACAACACCTGCTGTTTTATATTCTGCTGAATACGTTGCTGAACCCGTTACTTTAGCAAATCCGTCAACTCTATTAATATTACTTGTCTTGCTCATAATTTAATTATTTTGATGTTGCTATTGTAAGTGCTTCTGCTACTGCATTCTCTCCAAGCGTTAGTTTAAAATTATTATCACCGAATCCTTTTGCGCCTTTCATCGACAAATGGCCTGCTTGTTTAAATAGATCTTCTGAAATTGCTTTTCCTTTCAGAAATTTTTCTGTTTCAGTCAATCTCCATGGTTTATGTGCCACACCGCCCATAGCCAATCTGACATCGTTTATGGTATTATTTTTTATATCTAAAGCCACAGCAACCGATACCAATGCAAAAGCATAGCTCGTCCTGTCTCGAACTTTTAGATAATGCACATTTTTAGTAAAATTATTATCTGGAATTTCAACAGCAGTAATCAATTCTCTGCTGTCAAGTGTATTGTCTTTTTCAGGCGTATTTCCTGGGAGTCGGTGAAAATCGGTGAAGTTAATCTCTCGTTTTCCTTTTGGTCCTTCTACCAAAACTTTCGCGTCAAGCGCCGCCAAAGCTACACACATATCACTAGGATGAACTGCAATGCAACTATCTGAAGTTCCAAAAACAGCTGCCATTCGGTTAGAACCGCCAATTGCGCCGCATCCACTTTTTGGAACACGTTTATTACAAGGCATATCAGTATTGTAGTAATAAGAGCATCTTGTTTTCTGCAACATATTACCTCCAACAGTCGCCATGTGACGAATCTGCTGAGAAGCTCCAGCAGCTAACGCTAATGCTAACAAAGGATGTTTTTCTTTTATCGAAGCATCTTCGGCAACCTGACTGTTTTTTGCCAGTGCGCCAATCGAAACTTTTCCTTTTAAAAACTCAATTTTCTTTAAGTCTAATCCGTTAATGTCAACCAATTTGTCTGGAGCGACAATATTCTTCTTCATTAAATCAACAAGATTCGTTCCCCCTGCGATAAACATAGAAGAATCATCTTTAGCTTTTCCTGTAACTGCCGATGAAGAAGACAGCGCTTTAATTATTTGAAAGTTTTTCATATTTCCTTCCCTCCTTCCTTCACTTCAGTTATAGCATCAACAATATTATGATAAGCACCACAACGGCAGATATTTCCACTCATATATTCACTGATCTCTTCTCTGCTGTTAGCATGACCTTCCTTGATACAGGCAATTCCTGACATGATTTGTCCTGGCGTGCAATATCCACATTGAAAACCATCATGTTTAATGAAAGCTTCTTGCATTGGGTGCAGTTTTTTTCCTTTTGAAAGTCCTTCAATTGTAGTTACTTGTGCATTTTGTTGCATCGTTGCCAAAGAAAGGCATGACAAAATTCGAGTTCCGTTTACGTGAACTGTACATGCACCACATTGTCCGTGATCACAGCCTTTTTTAGTTCCTGTAAGCTGTAATTGTTCGCGAAGCAAATCAAGTAATGTTGTTCTTGGTTCAATATTCAAATTGTGCTTTGTGCCATTTACTTCAATAGAAAGCGGTACGGTTTCTAGATATTCCGCTATTTTTTCGTCCCATTTTTTATCTGAAGCCATTACCAACGAAGGCGGCGTCAGGGCAAGAGCGGTAAAAAGTCCTGATTTCTTTATAAAGTCACGACGCGAATTAGCATCTTCGGGCGTTACTTTATCTTGATTTGTTTTTTTAGAAGCCATGCAATCTATTTGTTAAATTAGCAAATTCACTTTTGTCCTTCTAACAAATTTAGCGATCTTATGTAAGAAAAAATTATAAAATTCAAACATTACTCTTATTTAGAATAATTACAACTTCTGTTTTTTAACCGCAAAGATTAATAGAAAGAAAATCTCTCGCAAAGTCGCAGAGACGCAAAGTTTTTAACCATATAAGTAATACAAGAAATTTAAGCTTTATCTTAATTGAACTTATATAGCTTAAATAGTTATTTTTTTGAATTAAACTTTGCGTCTTCGCGACTTTGCGAGATTATAAAATTAGTATTTTTACTAAATCAAGCTTAAATTATGTCACAGCAAGAAATCATTTATCTGGATAATAATTCCACAACGCGCGTTGACAAACGCGTTTTGGATGCGATGATTCCGTATTTTACAGATTATTATGCTAATTCAACAAGCACACATTTAGCTGGATTAAACGTAAACGAAGCTGTTGAAAATGCAGCATGGCAAACGGCAGATTTGATAAATGCTAATGCTGATGAAATTATTTTTACTTCGGGTGCAACCGAGGCAATTAATCTTGCTATTAAAGGTTTAAGCGACCAAGACCGAAAACATATCGTCACCATTCAAACCGAACATAAAGCCGTTCTTGAAACTTGTAACTTTATGGAAAGTATTGGTTTTGAAGTTACTTATTTGCCAATTGCTTCTGATGGTCTTTTAGATATTCAACTTTTAGAAGAAATAACCACAGATAAAACACTGGTTTT
The DNA here is from genome assembly GCF_003254545.1 of Flavobacterium tistrianum. Taxonomy (GTDB): domain Bacteria; phylum Bacteroidota; class Bacteroidia; order Flavobacteriales; family Flavobacteriaceae; genus Flavobacterium; species Flavobacterium tistrianum. The sequence continues at coordinate 148,596 of NZ_QJRH01000070.1, read as the reverse complement.
CATAGGAATGTTCTCTAATAATGAAAGTGGCGTCATCCAAAACATCAACGCAATTTCTAAAATACTGAAAGTCAAAAATGTGCTTTTTATGTGTGATGCTACACAAGCCGTTGGTAAAATTCCTGTTGATGTAAAAGCTCTAGGAATTGATTTTTTGGCAATGTCAGCTCATAAATTTTATGGACCAAAAGGAGTCGGCGCTTTGTATATTTCGGCGAAAGCCAAAGTAAAATTGAAATCTCAAATTCTTGGTGGCGGACAACAAAGAAAATTACGAAGCGGAACACTAAATGTTCCCGGAATTATCGGTTTAGGAAAAGCTGCAGAAATAGCTTTGAAAGAGCAACAAGAAGATCAAAAACGAATTGAAATTTTAAGAAATAAACTTGAAAAAGGTTTATTGCAGTTTGAAGGTTCTTTTGTTAATGGAAATACTGAAAACAGGATTTATAATACTTCAAATATTTGTTTCCCCGGAGTAAATTCAGAACAGCTGATTTTGGCATTGGGAAATATTTCCGTTTCAAATGGAGCTTCGTGCTCGGCTGTTACTTCTGAACCTTCACATGTTTTAAAAGCAATGGGATTGTCTGATGAAGATGCTTTGAGTTCGATTCGTTTTAGTTTGGGACGTTTTACTACTGAAGAAGAAATTGATATTGCTATTGAGCGGGTTTTAGAATTGGCTAGGCGGTTTGTCACTAAGGCTCTAGGGCGCTAAGTTTTTTTCCTTTGTTTTTAATAGATTAATTATCACTTTTCATACCTCACAGTTTTGTCAATTTCGACAAAGGAGAAATCTTCGTTGGTAATTCCGACACAGAATATTGCCAATCTTTGTAGAGTTACTTGTGGAGATTTCTCCTTCGTCGAAATGACAAACTATACCTGAAAATCTTTGTAACTCTGTAACTTTGAACCTTTGTCCCTTTTGCTTAAGAAATCAACTTAAAATAATCCTCTTCGGTATCAATATCAATATTCCCTTTTTCAAAAGGAACTGAAACCACATCGTCAGCATATTTTTTAATGAGTTTTTTAGCTCCTTCCTGTCCTTTTAAATCTAGAAGTTCTTCGAAGTATTTTTGATGAAATAAAGCTGGGGTTCCTAATGTTTCTGCATAAGCCGATGCAGCAATTCCTTTTCCTGTTTTCTTATATTCGTTTATTAAATTCTCAAAAACTAAACTTGTTACAAAAGGTTGGTCGCAAACCGATAGAATGAATTGTTTACAATCAGGGTTTAAAAGTAATAGTTCTGAAATCCCTTTTGCAATTGAAGAAGACATGCCACTTTCCCATTCAGAATTAAATGAAAATTTTACTTCGGATAAATTAAACTCTTTTTCTATTAAAATATGATTTGATCCTGTCACTACTATTAAAAACGAATTTTCAACCTTTAAAGCTTCTAAAATAGTGTTTTGAAGCAAAGTGGATTCTTTGTATAGCAATAACTGTTTGGGTCTGCCTAATCTGGAAGAATTTCCTGCGGCAAGAATGACAATACCTGTTTTATTACAATGCTTATTCTTCATAATGAATTTCATCATGAATTTTACCCGTTTTGTATTTTAACGAAGTTCCAGCACGTTCAGAGGCAACGGCTTTAATTTCAGAAATAATCGAAAGGGCAATTTCTTCTGAAGTTTCCGCTCCAATATCCAAACCGATAGGACTGTGAATTCGGCTCAACTGTTCTTCGTTTACTGTAATTCCTTCAATCAAAAGATCATCAAGCATTCGGCTGAATTTTGATTTTGGACCGAGAATTCCGATGTAATGACAATTAGTTTCCAGCAATAATTTTAAAACTGCCAGATCGTATTTGTAATTATGAGTCATTAAAAGAAAATAAGTCTGATCGTCGATGATTATATTTTCTAGAAATTGTTCGGGTTTTACAACCGAAATCTGACTTGCCTTAGGAAAACGCTTTTCAGTTGCATGCGTCGCGCGTCCTTCACCAATACTGGTTCTCCATCCTAAAACAGAAGTCATTTTTACTAATGGTTGAATATCATTTCCTGCGCCCGCAATTACTAACGAAATAGACGGTTTTATATATTCTATTAAAGCTTCGTTATCATTCTCTTCTTGAAGTCTTTTAACTACTGTAGTTTTATTTTTCAAAACCTCTTTCACATCCGAAATCAAATTTAAAGCTTCATTATCATAAGTTAAAACGGGACTGTCTTTTCTAAAAAATAAAGTTGTCCCTATCTGAGAAGCATTTCTTTTTAAAGAGAAAACCGTCACTACTACTGCTTCTTTTCTTTCTAATTCCAATTGTTGCAAAAGCTGAATCGGATTGTTTTCAACTTCTTCATAAATATACTCAAAAAGAATATGAACAATTCCGTTGCATCCAAGCTGTAAACCAACTTCTGCATCTCCTTCATTGCTAGTATTGTACGTTACTAGTTTATTTTGCTTTTGATTAATTGAAAGAAGTGCTTTTCGCAACGCATCTCCTTCTAAACATCCGCCACTTATTGCGCCTGTCAGCATGCCGTCTTCGGTAACCAACATACGTGCACCTGGCTGTCTGTATGACGAACCTTCGACTTTTACTACGGTTGCTAAAGCTGTCTTCTTGTCTTCTGACTTAGCTTGTGAATATGCTTTAAGGATTTCACTGATTTCTTTCATAGTTTAAAAATAAAAAAATATTACAAACAGACCATATAGCAAGAAACATTTATCCTGTTAATATTCCTTTAGAAGATCGTTTCTTTATACTAATAGTACATTTGTTTAGATCTAAAAAATACATTTCATTTAATCCGTCAAACCAATTTATTATGATTATCGTAATCATTTTTTCAAATTGACGTATGATTTATATTACTAAGTTTTGTATTTTTATCAATAGCAAAATTTATATACCTAACTTTAAAAGTAAACTACATGGGAAAATTTGTAATCACTACTAGAGCCAACGGAGAGTTCCAATTCAATTTAAAAGCTGGTAATGGTCAGACCATTCTAACGAGTGAAGGCTATACTACAAAAGCAGCCTGCAATAATGGTATCGAGTCTGTTAAAAAAAATGCACCAGACGATGATCGTTATGATAGATTAGAATCTAAAAGCGGAAAACCATATTTTAATCTAAAAGCGGGTAACGGACAAATTATTGGTTCAAGCGAGATGTACGAAAGTGTTGCTGCCAGAGAAAACGGAATCGAGTCTGTTAAGAAAAATGCTCCCGATGCGACAATTGATGATCAAACGGCATAAATTATAACTGCTGTAAACATAAAAAAGCGAGGAAACATTCCTCGCTTTTTCGTTATAAATATATTCAGAATGCAATTTAATCTAATAAAAACACAATCAATCCTCTCGCACCATGAGCGCCAAGAACCAAAGACTGTTCAATATCAGCTGTTTTTGAAGGTCCAGCGATAAAAGTTCCAAAACCATATTCCATGTTTCCAATTCTTTGATACGCTTGCTGCATTGTTGGGACAAGGTCTTTTTTATGGACTACAATGGCTAAATATTGTGCAATGAAAGGCGCAACACGCTGTCCTAAAATATCATCGGTTACCCAAAGTCCACTGTTTTCTGCTACTCCGAATTGTGCTTTTACAACGGTCAATTCAACATCCTGAAGCGAATGTGGATCGACTGTTTTCCAGTTTAAAGAAGCAATTTCTGAAAGTTCTGGAAGTGTCGTAATTAAACGTTTCTCTAGGTTGTAATTCGATTTGATATAATCGATGATTTCATTATAATCAGCAACTTCTATAGGATCACCTCCAATGCCTTTTAAGACTGTTTTGTAGGTTTCTAAAACATCAAATTGTTCTGAACCTAAAACTTTAAGATCAGGCAGTTCTGAAACCAAATCAGGCTGATTTGCTTTTATTCTTTTTAAAATTTCGCCTTTACTACTCATTTCCTTTTTCTTTAGATTCTCTCGAATTTTTCTTGTACCATTCTCTAAAAGATTCTTCTGGAACATCTGGCATTTCACGCTGGTCGTACCATTTATTCATTTTATTATTGACCATTCCTGGAATATTCTTCATTACAAATCGCCCTGATTTTCCAGCGATATTGAAAGCGGTTGGATTTGCTAAGACAGTGGCCATGGTTTTCATCGCAACCGTTTTGGCTGTTGGCGTATGCCCTTCTTTTACCAAAACCTGACGCCATTTGTACAATTGATCGTGAATATCAATTTTTACTGGACAAACATTGGTACACGAACCACAAAGCGTACTAGCAAAAGGCAGATCGGCATTTTTGCTCATATCTAAGTTTGGCGCTAAAATAGAACCAATTGGTCCTGCAACCGCATTATGATAACTGTGTCCGCCACTTCGTCTGTAAACTGGGCAAGTGTTCATGCAAGCACCACAACGAATACATTTTAGCGAATTTCTAAATTCTTCTCTTCCTAATTGTTTACTTCTTCCGTTGTCTACAATTACGATATGCATTTCTTTTCCGTCTCTTGGTTTCTTGAAATGGCTTGAAAAAGTTGTAATTGGCTGTCCTGTCGCGCTTCTTGCCAATAATCTCAAGAAAACGCCTAAATGTTCTCTTTTCGGAATCAGTTTTTCAAATCCCATACAAGCAATGTGAACGTCTGCTAAATGCGCGCCCATATCGGCATTTCCTTCATTGGTACAAACCACAAATTCTCCTGTTTCTGCAACAGCAAAATTTACTCCTGTAAGCGCCACTTTTCTAGTCAAAAAAGTATTTCTCAAACTCTGGCGAGCTGATTCTGTCAAATACTGCGGATTGAAATTTCCTTTTTCTGTACCTAAATGTTCGTGGAAAGTTTCGCTTACATCTTCTTTCTTTAAGTGAATCGCTGGCAGTACAATGTGACTTGGCGGTTCTTTACGAAGCTGTACAATATATTCGCCTAAATCTGAGTCGATTACTTCAATTCCTTTTTCGGCTAAATAATCGTTTAAATGGCATTCTTCTGTAAGCATCGATTTGGATTTCACCATTTGCTTTACATCATGTTTTGCCATGATAGAATGCACAATTTCGTTATGTTCTTTGGCATCGGCTGCCCAATGCACAATTATTCCGTTTCGTTGCGCATTCGCTTCAAATTCAACTAAATAATCATGAATATTAGAAAGCACATTAAATTTGATTTGAGAAGCTGTTTCTCTAAGCAATTCCCAATCTTCAATTTGATGCGCTGACTTATCTCTTTTAGCACGTACAAACCAAAGTGTTTCGTCATGCCAATTGACACGCTCTACATCTTTATTGAATTTTGCTGCGGCTTCGCTGTGCTGTATTATTTTTTCTGATGACATTTTTTACTATTTAAAAGTCAATTTTGAAATGTTTATTTAACCGCAAAGTTCGCAAGGTTTTTACGCAAGGTTCGCAAAGATAATTTTTAATCTTAGCGTGCTTTGCGTATTTTTTCTTTGCGAACTTTGCGGTTAAATAAACTACTCATATTTTTAATTTTCGAGTGAATTTAATATTTCAGCGATATGAATGGTTTTGATTCTGCTTTTCTGTCTTTTTAGAATTCCATCCAAATGCATTAAGCAAGACATATCTCCACCTGTAATATAATCCACATCGTGACTTTCGTGATCTTTAATGCGATCTTGTCCCATTTTTACAGAAACTGCTTCTTCGGTAACGCAAAAAGTTCCGCCGAAACCGCAGCATTCGTCTTTTCTAGTTAAAGCAACCAAATCAAGATCTTTAATACCGTGCAATAATTGTTCTGGTTTAGAGAAAAATGGTGCGTTCAATTCAGACATTTGCGAAAGCTTCAATCCACGCTGACCGTGACAGCTGACGTGCATTCCAACTTTATATGGAAATCTTCCGTCAATATGATCGATTTTTAAAACGTCTGTAATAAATTCTGTAAGTTCGTAAACTGTATTTCGAATTGCTGTTGCTTTGTCTTCCTGTTTTTCGTCATGCAAATGATCTTTCACATGCAAAACACAACTTCCAGAAGGGCAAACGATATAATCAAAACCTGAGAAATTGGCGATGAAGTTGGCATCGCATCCTTTTGTTAAATGAGCGTAACCGCTGTTTGCCATTGGCTGTCCGCAGCAGGTTTGTCCCATCGGAAATTCGACGTCACAACCTAATTTTTGAAGTAATTCGTAGGTTGCAATTCCTACTTTTGGATAAAATTGGTCGACATAACAAGGTATAAAAAGTCCAATTTTCATATTGTAGTATTTAGTGTGTTGTTCATTAGGCGTGTAGAGTAAAAATGTAAAAAATACGTTTCTCAGCAAATTTACAACATACAGACCGTTTTTACCTAATGTTTATAGAATTTCAAGTCAATTAAATCGTTCTGAATTGGTTTTGGATTCCAGTTATCGTGAATAGCCAATGCAGCTCCTAGAGCACTCGCTTGTGCCATTGACGCGGCATAAACTTCGATATCTGGAAAAGCTTCTGCCAATAAATTCATATAAATCGAATTTTTACTGAAACCTCCATCCACAAAAATCTTTTTTACAGGGCTGTTATGAACTACCAAATTGGTTGAAAAAACCTGCTGTTCTACCAAATCCAGCATTAATTGATGGTAAGCGGTTTCGTAATTTTTATAGTGCGAAAGATCTCTTTTTTGAAAAGGGCATTCTTTCAAAATATCGAAATTGTATTTTTTAGGATAGATAATTTGATAATTAAGCGCTCGTAAATTGGCTACTATATTTTTATCAAAATAAACTTCTTTGTAGGCATCAACTGGAACTTTAAAATGTTCTGCCAAACGTTTGGTTTGCACTTCATGTTCATTTCCGGCAAATAAACGCGCAGCTTTAACTGGTTTTTCAGTGTACTGCATGTAGCAAAGACAGTCGTTTTGCAATTCATCAAAAGTCAGAGGTTTGTTGTTGAACGGGTTTAGAGAAATACTCCAAGTTCCCGTAGACAACAATACAAAAGGTTCTGTAAAATTGATTGTATAAGGTATTATCGCCGATGAACTATCATGAAGCCCCACTCCAACCGCAAGGTTTTCACGTGTCATGATGATATCTTTACCAAAATGTATTGGTGGTATTTTATCTGAAACACCTTCTTCTTTTAGCCATTTATGGTATTTCATTTTTTTGAAATTCCACAAATTCGTATGACAGCCAATACTTGTAATATCAGCGTATGCTTCATTCGTTAAAAGAAAACTTAAAAACTGCGGCAGATGCAGACAGTATTTCACTTTTTCAAATATTTCGGGCTTTTCTTCTATCAATCGGTAAATCTGCATTCCCGAATTTAAACTGCCCAAAACGGGAGAAGCTGTTTTTACAGCAAACTTCTTCTCTCCTTTATATTTTTCATAGAAATCCGATTTTAAATCCTCTGGATAATCTTTTAAATAATTATACAGAGGAGTTAAAACTTTTCCGTTTTCGTCTATATAAACAAAACTGGCTCCGTAAGTGCTGAAATTGATGGCTTTTAAAACATAATCTTTAAGCTCTTTTATTTCGAATAATCGATCTAAAATCCAGTTTTTCAGTACTTCGATATCTTCGCAAGGAAAACCATCTTCGTCTGTCGTTTCATCCAGATTTACTGATTTCTCCCAGACAATTTTATAATTTTCGTTAAATAAAAAAACCTTTTTGTTTGTTTTACCAATATCAAAAATCGCAACTACATTCATTTTTTTTAGTTATGAGTTTTGAGTTATGGGTTATGAGTTATGGGTTATGCTTTTTGTTGAAAAACTTAATATTATATTGCTTAGTGAATTTATTTTACATCAAAAACAACACAAACAAAAATAGTTTATCAACTTAAAACTTTTAACTCATAACTCATAACTTATAACTCATAATTATAAGCCTGTTGCTACTGTTTTTAAACCTCTTTCTTCGATAAGATTTTGTCTTACTTGAAGCGAACGATATAATGCTACTGGATTTAATGCGGAACCAGAACGAAGACGAGCTTCAGCCACTAATGCACGAACATCTGTACGGAAAGCATTTTGAAGAATTTCCTGTGCTTTTACCACATCGTTTTCTTCTTGTGCTTTTTCTAATGCTTTTCTGTCCACAGAAAGTGCTTGAGCATAAGCAATCATAATCGCTTCAACAGATTGCAATAAATCTTCTAACGGATCTTTGATGTTATGAGAAGCATCGATCATCCAGCCTAAATCTTTAGCGTGATTCATTCCTCTTGCATCCATTCCTTCTACTAATTCATTAAAAATCAAGAATAATTGATATGGTTTTAATGCTCCAGCTGTTAAATCGTCATCGCCGTATTTTGAATCGTTAAAATGGAAACCTCCTAGTTTATTTTCCATCAATAATAAAGAAACAATCTGCTCGATATTAGCATTTGGAAGATGATGTCCTAAATCTACCAAAGTCTGTGCTTTGTCACCTAGCTTTTTCACATACGAATATGATTGTCCCCAATCTGCTACAGTTGTTGAATAAAAATTAGGTTCTGCGCATTTGTATTCCAAAAATAATTTCCAATTTGAAGGTAATGCATCATAGATTTCCTCTAAACTTTCTAATGTATTCTGGTAGGCTTTCCTGAAATTTAATTGTCCTGGAAAATTAGAACCGTCTGCCAGCCAAACTGTTAAAGATTCAGATCCTAATTCGATTCCGTGTTTAATAACTTCTATATTATGAGCAATTGCCTGTTTACGAACTGCTTTATTTACGTTTTGTAAAGAACCATATTTGTAAGTATGTTCTGCACTTGCTTGATCTTGAAATGTGTTCGAGTTCATCGCGTCAAATTTCAATCCGTGCTGTGCTGCTAGTGCTTTTATTTCATTATAATTTGTTGGAATATCCCACGGAATATGAAGTGAAATTGCTCCAGAAGCATTATTTAATTTATGAAGCAAACCAACATCTTCTATTTTTTCTTCTAAAGAACGAGGTTCTCCTCCTCCAGCAAAACGTCCGAATCTTGTTCCTCCTGTTCCTAAAGCCCAAGATGGAATAGCAATTTGAAAATCGATTAATTTTTGAATAATCGCTTCTGTATCATTTATTTCTGATGCTGTAAAAATTAATTTATTCTGGTGTTTTTTTAATAAATCTTCGTTATGAGATTCAATGTGGTTTGATCCGATTAACATAGTTATTGACATTTTAATAGAGTTTTACAAGGTATAAATTTTATACGTTTAGTATATTTTTTTAACACATCACATCGTTGTTCTAATGCTGAAATTTTAGACGCTGATTTTACTGATTCGCTATCGCGAAGACGCGGAAAAAAACGGATTTTTAAAAAAGGTAATTAAAAAAAATCTGCGTCAATCAGCGTTTTCGCGATAGCGAATCCGTGTCATCCGCGTTCTATGCTTTTCATGTGTTTACTATTTTTCAACTTAAAAATTTTATACCAACTAAACTCGGGTTGTACTTCACTTTTTTGTTAAGTTTTCGTTGTAAAAGCGAATTATTATATGCTAAAAAAATCTAACGTTCGAAAGAATTCGAACGCTAGACCACAAAAAACCACTTTTGCTTAAACAAACTTATATAAAAAACCTAAACAATCTTTATCTATAAAAGCCCATGCCTACGCCACCGTCTACGTTTAATGCGTTTCCTGTAGATTTACCTAATAAACCTCCCACAAAAGCATAACAAGCGTTAGCAATATCATCTGGCAATATGATTTCATTTAATAACGTACGTTTTGCATAGTAAGCCGGAAGTTCTTCAACTGTAATTCCATATGCTTTTGCACGACCTTCTGCCCATCCTCCAGACCAAATATTTGAATCTGAAATTACAGCGTCAGGATTTACTGTGTTTACACGAATTTTATCTGCTCCAAGTTCTGCAGCCATTAAACGTGTTAAGTGCGCTTGAGCCGCTTTTGCCGAACCATAACCTGGGTTATTTGGACCAGCCACAACAGCATTTTTAGAAACGATATTTACAATATCTCCTCCAAAACCTTGTTTGCGCATTACTTCGATTCCTGCTTTAGAAACAATAAACTGTCCTTTAACTAAGATATCGTATAATCTATCCCACTCTTCAAGAGTATGTTCTGCAATAGATTTTGAGATACTGATTCCTGCATTATTCACCACAATGTCAACACCTCCAAAAGCTAAACAAGCTTCGTCTAATGCTTTTTCTGTGCTTACTTCATCAGTCACATTCAATAAAGTGCTAGAAACAGCATCTTTACCGAAAGCTTTAATAAACTCAGCAGTTGCTCCTTGTAAACGCTCTTCGTTGATATCGTTAATTACAACACAAGCACCTTCTTGAGCGAATTTTTTAGCGATAGCTTTACCGATTCCGCCCGCAGAACCTGTGATTAAAGCTACTCTTCCAGATAACGCTTTTGGTTTTGGCATACGCTGTAATTTTGCTTCTTCCAACAGCCAATATTCAATATCAAAAGCTTCTTGGTGTGGCAATGAAGTATATTCTGAAACCGCTTCAGCACCTTTCATTACGTTTACTGCATTGATGTAATATTCAGATGCTAAACGAGCCATTGTTTTATCTTTAGCAAAAGTGAACATACCGACTCCTGGGTATAAAATTACCACTGGGTTTGGGTCACGCATTGCTGGTGAATTTGATTTTTTGCATGCATTGTAATAGTCTTTGTACATTGCACGATATCCTTCGAATGCTGGAGCTAATTTTGCTTTTACAGCTGCAACATCAGATAAATCTTCATTTGGATCTAATTCTAAAACCAAAGGACTGATTTTAGTTCTCAAGAAGTGGTCTGGACAAGATGTTCCTAATGGAGCTAATTTTGCTAAATCATTAGAATTAATGAATTCTAAAACTCTTGCATCGTCAGTATAATGTCCGATCATTTGACGTTCTGACGAACAGAAACCTCTTAAAATTGGAGCTATTTTTGCTGCTTTTAATTTACGATCTGCTTCTGGAAGGCTGTCGATTTTTTTACCTCCAAAAACTGGACGTTTTTTTCCATAATTATCTTCTAGATATGAAGCACATTTCTCGATTACTTCCAGCGTATTGATATAACTATCAAACGCAGTATCTCCCCAAGTAAACAAACCATGAGAACCTAACATGATTCCGCGTAGTTTTTTACCGTTTTTTGCTGCTTCTTCTAAACAAGCTCTCAACTGAAGACCAAGATCAAATCCTGGACGCTGCCAGCCTACCCAACCGATTTCACCGTTGAATAATTCTTCTGTGATTTTCTTTCCATCTTTTGCGGCCGCAATAGCAATTGCCGCGTCTGGATGTAAGTGATCAATATGTTTGAATGGAAGAAAACCATGTAAAGGCGTATCAATAGAAGGCGCTTTTGACGCTAAATCGAAAATACAGTGGTTGAACAATTCTACCATTTCATCTTCAAACTCAATTCCTCTATAAACGTTTTCAAGATTACGAAGTCTGTCTAAATACAAAGCCGCACAACCTGATTTTGTCAATGTTCCGATATCACCACCAGAACCTTTAATCCACATTACATCAGAAGATGCTCCAGTAAGAGGATCTTTGTCTGTAATTTTCACAGAAGTGTTTCCACCGCCATAGTTGGTCAATCTTAAATCAGCTCCTAACAAGTTAGAACGATAAATAAAAAGCGCTACTTCATCACCTGCTAATGCTGCTGCCTTAGCTTCATCCCAAAGGTAGCTTACATGCTTAAAATTCATATTATTAATTGTATTTGTATTCGACATATAGTATTTTAAATTATTTCTTGTATTTATAATGAGTTACCAATTCCTACCAAAACGATTGCAAGCATAATAAGTCCGATTCCCCAGAAAAACGTATTTAATGTTTTCTTAGAAACTCCTTTCCATTCCTTCAAATAAAATCCCCAAAAATTTGCTGTTAAAATGATGGTTGCCATATGAAGAATCCATGAGCTGGCACCATTTCCTAGTTTGCTCTCTCCCATTCCGTAAAAGAAAAACTGTAGAAACCACATGGTTCCAGCAAGAGCAGAAAACAAAACATTTTTGGTTATTGGAGTAGATTTATCAGTATAGTTTTTAATTGATTTGTTTTTAAAATTCAAATAAAGACACCAGATAAAGTTGGTTGTCAATCCTCCCCAAAGCAGTACAACATAAGTCACGTTGTTTTGAAATAACGGATTTGCACCATTAATTACGGCGTGCTCTGCCATAGATTTTCCAGCTTCAATTCCGTAATTAAAGAATGAACTTAGAATTCCAGAAATCACGGCTACAATTAAACCTTTTACCAGATTGAAGTCTTTGTCTTTATCTTCATGGCCAGTAGCAAAATCTTTTTCTTTTAGCATTCCTGCTTTTCCAGAAATGGCAATTCCGATAAGATATACCACAACTCCCAACAAAACCAACTGACCGCCAGTATTAGAAAGCATGTGGGTAAATGAAATTTTCCCTTCTGTTGGAACAATATCATAATAAATGGATGGCACTAAAGCTCCAAATGCAGAACAGAATCCTAATGTAATAGAGTTTCCTAAAGACATTCCTAGGTAACGAACTCCTAAACCATAAGTTAAACCGCCAATTCCCCAAATTAATCCCATTAGAAAAGTAAAAGATTTTATTGATAGAGAAGCTGCTGCGATAATTTCGGTAAAATTTGGAATCGTTAAGTAAGCGGCAACTGGCGGAACAATTAGCCAAGAGAAAAAACCTCCCACAAGCCAATAGCTTTCCCAAGCCCAGTCTTTCACTTTTTTGAAAGGCATATAAAAACTACCTGAAGAAAATCCTCCGATAGAATGAAAAATGATTCCTAATAATGATTCCATTTAATGTTTTTGGTTTAAGGTTAGGTTTGTTAGTAATTTGGTTTTGTAAAATAAGAGAATGTCAAAAACAAAACTGTCCTGTACTATCCTTTACGGATTTTATATTTTTTGTTAAAACTAAAGATTATTAGAAATAACGGCTTGTAATTATTGGGTAAATAGATTTAAAATGGCTATTTTAGCAATCGATTTCGTAATTATTGATTCCTCATTTGGGTTAAAATTCAGAAATCATAAAAAAAAGATTACAAGCCTTGTCAAATTCTCTTTTTTTATTAGTAAAATGATTCTGCTTCACAGATTCTTTTTTAAAAAAGGGATTTTTTTAAATTATTTTAGAATTAAAAAGAGTCTTGTTGAAATACAAGACAGATTTCCTCAAAATGAACATGATTAAACTTATTAAAATAGACGAAGATTCTCGAGTTCCTAAATACAAACAGATTGTTGACTCTATTCTTCAGAACATTGCTAACGGAAATTTAAAAATCAATCAAAAAATTCCTTCTATAAATAGTTTCAGCGAAGAATTTTATATGTCTCGTGATACTGTTGAGAAAGCGTATAATATTTTAAAAGAAAGAAAAATCATTTCTTCGATCAGAGGAAAAGGTTATTACATTACTCGAACAAAACTAGAATCTAAAGTCAATGTTTTGTTTTTGACAAATAAATTGAGTTCCTATAAAATGAAAACTTATAGCTCATTTATTGATACTCTAGGAGCCAACGCTCATGTTGATCTTCAAATTTACCATTGCGACGAAACTTTATTTTTAAATATCTTAGATAAGTTTGAAGGAGCTTACGATTATTATGTTATTACAACGCACTTTAAAACAGACGAATTAAGGCATTTAAGTTTTACTGATGATGTTGTAAGCGCTATTAAAAAAATTCCGCAAGAAAAGCTGGTGGTTTTAGATAACATCAAATTGGGAACTGGTGATGATGTTATTAAGATTTATCAGGATTTTGAAAATGATATTTATAATGCCTTAAAAGAAGGACTTTCTAAAATAACAAAATATAAACGTCTGATTTTGGTATATCCAGACAAGGCCGTTTATCCTTATCCAAGAAGAATTTTACATGGATTCAGAAAATTCTGCGTTGAGCATGAAATTAACTTTGAAATTCTAAGTGAAGTTTATGACGATATGATCCTAAAAAAAGGAGATTTATTTATCACCATTGAAGAATCTGATTTGGTGAATTTAGTAAAGCAGATTCGTGATGAAGAATTTGTTTTAGGAAAAGAGATTGGCGTGATTTCTTATAATGATACTCCCTTAAAAGAATTATTGGGTATCACTGTAATGTCTACCGATTTTAATGTAATGGGAGAAACCGCCGCGAGAATGATTTTGAACAAAGAAAAGGGTCAGGTAAAAGTTCCTTTTAATTTTATTGATAGAAATTCTATTTAAGAGGTGCAAAGGCACAGAGGTTCTGAGGAACAAAGGTTTCTTCTCTTTGTCTAAAAGTTTACCCTTTTTGCTGATAATTTATTCTATAAAAAAACCTCGTCTTTTGAACGAGGTTTTAGTTGTATTATTTTTTTGATTCTTCGATAGAAACTTTTCTGAACTCTTTTAAAAGTTTTTCAATTTCTAAAGTTGATTTACGTGCTCTTGGTCCAGCAGCTTTAATTCCTTTTTCAGTCAAAGATTCAGCTTCAGCTTTGAATGTTTCAATTTCGGCGTTGATTTTTACTAATAAATCTTTCATGCTTATATATTGTTAAATTAAGCCACAAAAATAAAAGTTTGTGTGATAGTTACAACAATTTTGCTGTTAAATTTAATGCAGTTTTTCATTCATTTTCTTTACAATAAATTGACTTCTGATTTTTCAAAAAAACCAACAAATACAACATATTAACAATCAACAACTTATTCGTAAGAATAATTTTAAAGCTATTTTTAAGAGCTTTTAATAGAGTGTTGTAAAAAATAATATTTTTTCCTAAAACACCTCTAGAAATGCTTTTAATGAAGAACTCTTTAGCGGAAAATTACCCAAAAAAGGAAAATTTTACTCAAAGCTAATCTTATTTAGATATACATTTTTTTATAAACCTTGATCAAATCTGTGATATAAAAACAATACGAGCTTTTCATATCTATATATAAAACATTTAAAAGTTTAAAAATTATTTTACTTCAACTTTAACTTTTGCAGAAAGCTGTTTGGCCAAGTTTGTCACATAATTGGTAAAAAAAGCAGAATCACTAAAGCCTTTATCCGCACTCAGTTCCCAAGCTGCAATAGCATAATAGGTGATTTCTTTATTGTTTTCTACTTTTAATTTTGCCAAATATGAATCTGTCAGCTGCCCTGTTTTTGGAGCTTCAATATAACCTTGATAAATTTTTGCGGGAACTAAAATAGCTGTTCCTAAAATCCACTGACGCTCATATGTCAGATAATCGTGCTGAATTAAGCACACCCAATCACCAGCTTCTATAACTTGAAGCGGATTTTTATTGTTTAAATTAGAAATTGCTGCCAGAAACGTTTCGTTTCCTTTTATGCCATTTATAGAAACCGTGTTTTTGTAACCGTACATGCCTGGCCAGATAGAAGTAGTTTCTTGTACTTGATAAAGATTCCCCGAAGCATTCCAGTTCTGATAGTGATAACTTAAAACTGAATTTACAGGTCCTTCGGTTACAATTTTAAAAGTTGTCTTTTCAACATTGTTGATAGTGTCATTTCCTAAAATTCCAAGTCTGTTTATTTTGTTATTAATCAGCAATGCATATCCTCCTAAACCAACAGAATTACCAACAGGGAAAATGTCTCTTCCCCAATCGTACATTACATGATAGTTATCCTCAACTGCACCTTTACTATTTATCCCAACATTTTCAGGAGTTATGCCAGGAAGTTTTTTTCCGAAAACATCTTTAGAGTTTCTTCCGTCCAGATAATGTCTAAAACCAACCTTGTCATTTTCCCAAGTTGGCCCGTCTGTTTGATATTTCTGATAACCCAATTTTTTATGAACTTGATCTGCCATTAATACTTCCTGCATGTCTGGATGAACTGGAAGATTCTTCCCTTCTCTTTTCCCAAAACGCACACTTGTTTTTATGGTAAACTTCGGATCTGTTTCAGACCATTTTAACTGTACATTTTTTTCTTCGTTAGGCAAAAAATCAGCAGTGAAGAAAATTTCATCCCATCTTCCATCAGCATTCAGATCGTTTGTCTGCGCTGCAATGGTATCTCTTTTATATAATAAGATTGGGAAAGTCCCTTTTATAGAGTTTTCTCCAATGCGCTCTCTTTTTATAGAAATTGATTTCTGATTGAGTGCCAAAGAACTCTCATTTTTTAAAACAATAGTTTTTTCCGTTATATTTTTAGAAACTTTACAACTTGATAATAAAGCAGTTAACAGAGCAACAGGAAGATAAAATAATACTCTTTTTTTCATTCGTTCTAGTTCTTTATTTTTCTGAACAATTTAAGTCTTTTAATTGTTATAAAAACACTTAAAAACAGAAAAGTTTGTCAGAAAGAAATACTTGTAAAAAAAAAGCAGGATAATGAACAACACTTATCCTGCCTTAAAAAGCAACATTTTATATCAAATGTTCGCATGAAAAAATATAAAAAATAAAGTAAATTACATTAAAAAATACATGGCTTTGTAGTATTCCTGAATTTTCTTTTGAGAGATTTTTGGAGGCAAAAAAGGTTTTTTAATTGATGTAGGGTTTAATTTATTATCAAAAAATGCTTTTAACTCTTTTAAAATTTCTGGTCTGGTTTTAGATTCGTCAAACAGAATAAAATTATTTGTACCTTCTAAAAAAGATAAACTCCTATAAAACTGCACATTAAACAAACAAACTAAAATATTAGCTCCTCTTTTTTCTTGTGCCAAAAAATTAAGCAATTCGTTATGGTTGTGTATCACAAAAACAATGCGATCAAATTCTTTAGCTACTATTTCATCAAAAAAAGAATCTTCTATAAAGTCAAGCTCTTCCTTAAATCTTCTTTTAAACATTTTTAGAAAAGTGCCATTACTATCAAATATTAGAACTTTTTCCTTCTTCATTTTCCTGTCTTTTAAATAAACATCAAAATTAAACCAGCAAATAATCGATAAGTACCCTAATAGGCTAAAAATTAGACATTATAGGGTATTTTTAAATCTTTATTACCTGAGTAACATTGTTTTCAACAAAGGCCAATAAATCTTCCATTTTCCTACAATCGAAATCTTTTCTGGAAATAGTAATAATGTAGTTATTGTGTTCTTTTATATAGAGAAATAAAAAATTTTTAGTTAGGATTGCCTTTTCTATTGTTGTCCATTTGTGAGTTAAACTGCCTAAAGGAAATTGAATACAGAACTTCGAATTAGTAAATTTGAATCTATATCTGTTGTTTAGTTTTTTAAATTTTAGCAATCTCTTAGTCAGTTTAAAAACTATTCCTGAAATAGCATCTACAAATGAGTTTTCAATTATTACAAAAAAAACTATTACTGCTAAACTTCTTATTAACCAAACAAGAAAATCTGTTTCTAAATCAATATTTGATAAATCAAGAAAAATCAGGAGCAACAAAATCAATATTGAAACCAAAATAACACGTTCCTTGAACAAATGTTCAAAATACATTTTGTTGAGCTTTCTTATTTCGAAAAGATTTAATGGAAACTCTAATGAGAAATTTGTGGCATTCATGATTTTTGCTTCAGATTTTAACTTAATCGCAAAAGTATTCCAAGAGTTTTCTTTAATGTAGACCAAAAAGTCTTTAATCTATCATAATAAGACTTTTTAAATTTCGAATTCAAAAACATATTTTTCAATAATCTAAAAAGCGAGATTTTTCTATAATAATATATATATCAAATAAGTTCCCAAAAAGACAAAAAAATAACAGAATAAGACATAAAAATATATCGTATTCGTTTTGTTTTCAAATAGTTATAATAAAACAAAGTTTTATTTTGAAGTTTAAATTATTTATTTACTTTTGAAAATAATTTAATTTTTGAGAATAATTTCCTACAATGCATCCATATTCAACAGAAGAGGAATTAAGAGAAAAAATAAAAGAGCTTAGCTGTCTCTATACTATCTCGAAAACCATCTCCAAATCAGACTCGATAAATATCCAGACGTTTTATGACATTATTTTTAGTGTAAAAAATGCATGGCGCTACTGTACAGACAATGTGGTTGAACTCCATATAAAAGATTATCATTTATCTACGTCTGAACAAATGGGACCTACTATTTTTCAATCTAGTTCAATACTAGTAAATAAGGTATACTATGGACATATTAAAGTACACTATCCTGCAAAAAAATATAATTTAAGCGATTTTAGCGAGGATGAACAGCTACTTTTGGATACTATTGCAATAGAAATTGGAAATTATGTTGACAAATATCAAACCCTTGAAAGAAAAGCGGCATTAAGACGAATTGTCGAACGTATGGAACGCCTTTCTCTGCTTGGAGAAATGACTGCTGGGATTGCTCATGAGCTAAATACTCCTCTAGGTAATATTTTAGGTTTTGCAGAACTGATTAAAGCTCAAAATTCTAATTCTGAAATTGACGCCGACATTTCTATTATTATCAATTCCGTTATTTATTCACGCGAAATTGTCAAAAAACTGATGTTCTTTTCTTGCGAAATGCCTCAAAAATTAGAATTGCAAGAATTAAAACCTATTATAATTTTTGCTCTTTCCTTTCTAAAATCCAATTTTCAAAAAAAAGCAATAAGACATGAATTGATTTTTAAGAATGATACTATAATGGCCACATTAGATTCTGTTCAAATCACTCAAGTACTATTTAATCTTTTGATAAATGCCATCTATGCTTCGCCAGAAAAGAGCACTATTAAGATAATTGTAGATGATGATGAAACAAATCTGTATTTAAAAATCGAAGATAATGGCACTGGAGTTCCAGATTCTATAAAAGAAAAAATATTCGAACCTTTTTTTTCAACCAAACCGGTAAATTACGGATGTGGTCTTGGTTTAAGCGTGGTACATGGTATAATAAAAAATCATAATGGAGAGATCACTCTTCAAGACAACTCCCCTATTGGATCGATTTTTACAATTCGAATCCCATTATTCTAAAAAACATGACACTCAAAAAAGAAAATATATTGGTCGTTGACGACAATAATGATATGTTGGATCTAATTCAAAGACAATTAAAATCTTTCAATTATCGCACATACAAGGCCTCTTCTGTAAGTGAAGCTATAGATGTACTCAAAAATACAGATATAGATTTATTAATAAGCGACTTAAACATGCCGAACATCAATGGATTTGAACTACTAAAATTTGCAGAAGAACATTATCCTGCAATACCAAAATTAGTCATATCAGGCATTCCATCTGTATACAATGCTGTTAGTGCAATGAAATCTGGAGCATTAGATTATTTAACGAAACCTTTTACAAGCGAAGAACTTCATAAAACCGTTCTAGATTCATTAAAGAAACGAATAGCTACTTCTAAAACTTCAATTAATTTTCGCGATATAAACATTGAAAAAGTTTATGGAGGCCTTACTGGAAATTCAATTCATTTTAAAGAATTGACAGAAATAATCAAAAGAGTTAAAGACACTAAAGCAACTGTGCTTATTGAAGGTGAAAGTGGTACGGGAAAGGAACTAATTGCAAGAGCCATTCATTTTACCAGCAAACTAGCAGACAAACCTTTTATTGTAGTAAATTGTGGAGGAATACCAGAAAACTTAATAGAATCTGAATTATTTGGTCATATTAAAGGTTCATTTACAGGCGCTACAGAAAATAGGATCGGTTTATTTCAATCTGCCTCTGGAGGAACCATTTTTTTAGATGAAATTGGAGATGCTCCAATGTCTGTACAGGTTAAGCTCTTACGCGTTATTCAAGAAAAAGAAATTTTAAGGGTAGGAGCCACAAAACCAGAAAAAATTGATGTCAGAATCTTATCTGCAACAAATAGCAATTTGGAAGAATTAGTTTTAAAAGGTTTATTTAGAGAAGACCTATACTATAGAATTAATGTTATCAATATTAAAACAACACCTCTTAGAAATCGTAAGGAAGATTTAGGAATATTAATAAACGATTTTATTGAAAAATATTCTCATGAATACAATAAACCAGATATTAAAATAAACGAAAAAGTAACCGATGTTTTACTAAGATACAATTGGCCAGGAAATATACGAGAGCTAGAGAATGTAATTCACAGAATGGTAATTATGAGTGACGATATCATAACTTTAGATCATGTTCCCGCAAATCTAAAATACCATATTCCATCTTCTGACACAATTTTTAAATCTTTAAAAGAACACGAAAAAGAGCAAATTTTGAAAGTTTTATCAGCAGTCAACAATAACAAGACGAAAGCAGCTCAAATATTGCAAATCGATCGAAAAACATTAAATCAAAAAATTCTATAAAAACGGGTATATATTCCTCAGCTGACCATAATCTACCTATACTTTTTGTATATTTTAAAAACGCCCAGGATACAATCTACTGATTTACAAATTAATATAAATACAGGCACATAATTTGCCTTTAAAAGTCAAAAAAATATTAAAATAAATCAAATTAAGTGTCAAAATGCCCAAAATGAAGCAACAATTAGGCTCAATTATAATTTCAGGTATAAACTTCTTAAAAATTTTTAGTGATTTTTCTGTGTCACTAAGTAAAAATTACTTTATAACTAATCTAAAAGAAAATATTTATAGTATTTTATTTCAAAATACTTTAAGGCCCTTATCCTTCACTAGTTAAATTTTAAAGCATTTATTTCTTGATTAAGTTATCAACAATTAACACCTTGCTAATTATCAATAACTTATAAAACAAAAAAAGCATTTATTTTCTTAAAAAACTTAACTTTATAACACAAATCCACATTTCCATGAAAATAATTAAACATTATTATGATGCAGATGATTCTTGGGTAGAACATTATGCAGCACAAATTGGAGGAAAAATTGAAGGAAACTTTATCCGACTACCTGAGGAATCCCAAACAGGCATTAGATATTTTTTAAATTGCGGTGACGGTATTCTAGCTTATTACATAAATGTAGAATATAAAAGGAACTACCAATTGATTCAACAGAATTTAAATCAAGATTTTGTTGGATTTTATTATAATCTAACAGAAGGAGAAGCTACTGTAAATACTGACTTTCTTTTATATAATGTTGGTCGATGGAATTACAATCTAGCCGTTATTGATGGATCATTGGAATCGGAATATAATGTAAAGAAGGGAAGCAAAACCTTTGCTTTGTGCATTTTTATAAAAAAAAGCATATTAAAAGCCTTCACCCAAAAAAATAATATTGCAATTCAAAATATTGATGCAATACTTGATCCAAAAGAAAATACAATGATTCGATTTGATAGAATTAGCAGCGAAAGCTTTCATATATTAAGTGATTTAAGAAAATTAGAAGTTGGAGGAGCTATTTTCGATCTACATTTAAAAGGTACTGTACACCTGTTAATTTCAAATTATCTAAAAAAGTTAGCCACTAAAAAAATCGTCATACAAACTGTTAACAAAAAAGACTTAGACCATATTATTGCAATGCAAATGTACCTAATCAAACATTTGAAAGACAATTTTCCGAGTATAACTCAAATGGCTAAAATGTCAGGCATGTCTGAGTCAAAATTTAAAAACTTATTTAAAAAAATAACAGGAAATACAGCTAATGTTTTTTTCATGGAAAATAAATTGTTACTGGCCAAAGAACTTCTTGAAACCAAGCAGTTGACTATTTCTCAAATTTCAGATGAACTAAATTTTACCAATAATTCGTATTTCGCATCAAAATTTAAAGAACATTTTGGATTATCTCCTAAAGCCTTTTATAAACAATTGTAAAGCAGTATCAACAAAACATTAGAAAAACAAGTCTATGAGAAAAGTTACGCATTATTACAGTTTAACGCCAGAATGGCAACAAGATTTAGCGAAACAACTAAATACAGAATTAATTGATAATAAACTTATTATTTTACCAAATGATATTGGAAAAGGCTTTTTTTATTTTTCTCAGGTAATGGATGGAATATCTGTTGTTTATGCTGATTTTATTCCAACAGCTCCTTTTAAACTAACAAGGCATAAATCTGAAAATGAATTGTATATTTTTCATTTCGATTTGAGCGAACACATCAATCTCATTAAAATTGATGATATTGATTATGAAATCGGTGCTTTTAATCAATTGGATTTAGCCATTCTCGATAATCAAATACAGAGTTCATATAAAGCAACTGTCAATGAAAGAGTCATTGCTTTAAGATTGCTTATAGACAAAAAATTACTTCATGATTTTATTCAAAAATTTAAAAAAAAGGAAAATACGTTTAATCATAATGAAACAAACAAAAAAGTGTTTTATCATTACGGCAATATTGACAGTAACAGTATACTTCTCATTAAATCCTTACAAAACAAATCTGTTACCGATCTCTCTTTTGACTCATTCATAAAGGGAATTTCATTAAAAGTCCTTGGTAATTTTTTTAACAAATTTTACGAATCAAGAGAACAGCATACTGAACTTACCGAAATTGAAACTGAGTTTATAGATAAAACAAAAAATTATTTGATAAATAATCTTCACGGTCCTTTTCCTTCACTAATATTTTTGGCTGGTATGGCAGGAATGTCGGCTTCTAAATATAAAAGCTTGTTTAAAAAGCGTTTTAATAATACTCCAAAAAACTTATTTATAGAAGAAAAAATTAAGCTAGCCCAAAAACTTTTAAAAAGTGGCGAGTATTCAACATTATCTGCAGTTATGTACGAGTTGAATTATACTAAACTAAGCTATTTTACTTCCAAATACTTCGAACAGTTAAAAACCAAACCGACTGAGGATTTTATAAAAAAAAGAAATTAATAAAAAAACTTATTCAAATACAGACAAACTTTTTTCTAAAATTGGAGTTTCTGGTATTTGTCAAAAAATCATATTTTAAAATTAGAATTCATAAAAAAAAGAGAAAATAAAATTTTCTCTTTTCTAGTTTGGCTTATAAAAAAATAAAAATAACCTGAGAATTTCACAACCAGATTAATATTTACAGTTGCAAATATCTTATCATTTAAATCCTTTAATTACTCTTAGAAGTCTTTAAAATTATATTTTAGGACAAATTTTTAATTGCAAACTGGACTGTAAATAGTTTCAGTAGCAACATTCTAAAAACTATTAATCAAAACAAGAAACTACTTAACACTGTTCTTTAAATTCTTAATTAATGGATCTTCTAAAAGTTTAATCTGATTAATCACAATCTCAGCTATTTTTGTAGCTCCTAACAAGGAAAGATGAGTATCGTCGGCTTTATCTTTGTCATAATACGGATTTTCTCCTGCTTTAAAATGAAGATGCAATTCTTTTGATCTGTCTGGCCCATAAGATTGCTCTAATAATTCGGTATGATATTCTAAATCTATAAACGGTACATTATATTCCTGCGCAACCAATCGAGTTTCTAATGGATAATCTCCATGTGTTGGAACTAGCGTGCCTTTTTCGTTAAAATTGCGTCTGGAAATAGAAGTCAGCAAAACCGGAATTGCGCCTTTCTCTCTGCTTTCTTTTACGAATTTTATTAAGTTGTATCTATACGCTGTATGCGGGTTGGTGTAACGGCTTGGATCTTCTATTTTTTCATCGTTGTGTCCGAATTCTATAAATACATAGTCTCCTTTTTTTAGTTTTTGATAAATTGAATCCCAACGTTTTTCTGCGATGAAGCTTTTGGTGCTTCTTCCATTTACGGCTTTGTTCACTACTACAATATCATCTTTAAACAATGGTTGCAATACCTGCGCCCAACCATGTTCTGGATTTTTTTCAGGATCTTTTTTATTGGCCATTGTAGAATCGCCAATGCAGTATAGGGATGTTTTTTGGGCGAAGCAAACTGTGGTGATTAGGAATGCTAGGATGATGTATTTTTTCATTTTTCTTATGTGTTATTACTGATGTGTTTTTTCTATATTTTACCTATATTCTTTGTCAAAGAAGGACACAAAACTTTATGGATATTCTTTATGTAGACGCACTGCAGTGTGTCTCTACGTAAAAATCTCTGCGAACTTTGCCTCTATATAAAAACTTTCTGTCCTTTGGGTATTCTTTGTGTGCTTTGCGATACAAAATTAACCGCAAAAAAGACGCACTGCAGTGCGTCTCTACAGGAAAAACTTTGAACCTTTGTCGCTCAGAACCTTTGAACCTTTGCAAAAAAACTAATGTTTTGAAACCGCTGTAGGAACTCCAGCGCGTTGTCCTATAAACACATCTGTCATCAAGACATTTTCTGCATTTTCATTTGAGAGCGCATTTTTTGCTTCTTTTATTTCTATGTTTTTTAATGATATGTTCTTGATTTTTTTGTCAGCGAATCCTTGAATTACGATGCCAGATTCTGATGCTTTGTTACAGGTAATATTTGAAAAATATACATTTAATATATCCGATTGATAGCCTTTTCCTTCTCCGTGATAATTGGCCGTAATATACAAGCAATCTTCTACTTCGTCTAATTGAATATTTCTAACAAATACATTTTTGATATATCCTCCTCTATCTGCATTTGTCTTTAGATAAATACCTCTTTTTAAATATCCTGCAGTTTTACAATTTTCTACAAAAACATTCTGAACTCCAGCCGACATTTCGCTACCAATTACTACACCGTGAAGTCCTTTAAAATTACAGTTCCTAATAACAATATTTTCGCTTGGTGTTGCTGTATTAGCTCTTCCTTCGTGGTCTCTTCCTGCTTTTATGGCAACATTATCGTCTCCATTGTCAAAGTTTACATTTTCAATTAAAACGTCTTTTGCGTATTCTGGATCGATTCCGTCATTATTATGATTCAGTGATTTATAGCTTATTCCGCGAACGGTTATGCTTTCTGATTTTAAAAGATGCAGACACCAGAATGGAGAATTTTCGATTCGTATATTCTCTACCAAAATGTTCTTAGAGTTTAAAAACTGAATCATCTGCGGTCTTAAGAAATAACCTTCTCCAAATTTTCTTTCGCTTAATGGCGTATTGTTGTGATTCATATCACGGCTTCTATTCTTACCTTCGTTTTCTTTTGCTTTAAAGGTTTTCCATATCTTTCCTCCTTCTCCATCAATAGTCCCTTCACCAGAAATGGCGATATTGGTGCAATTATTAGCATAAATAAGCGGACTATAATTGTAAAGCATTGTGCCTTCCCAACTTGTTAAAACCATAGGAAGATAATCTTTTGGATTGTCACTAAATTTTATTTTGGCTCCTTTTTCCAACTTCAAATTGACAGTGCTTACAAAATGAATCGGGCCGTTTATTTTATAGATTCCTTTTGGAACAATGATAGTACCCCCATTATTCTTTTTGCACAATGCCATTGCTTTATCAAAAGCTTTTTTATTGTCTGAAACAGAATCTCCTTTTGCCCCTAGTTTTAATATATTGATCTGATATGAAGGAATTACAGGAAGCTGAATTCGTTTTACAATAGAATCGACTTTTGCTGATGGAAAACCTGCGTTTTGTGCAAAACAAACGCTGGAGAGGAGTATTAAGAGAAGATATTTCATTTTTTTTTAGGTTCTGAGGTTCTAAGATACTAAGGTTCTGAGGTTTTCTTTTTTGGGGGCGCACTATGTGATTTTAGGTTTAGTAAAGAAGCTTAGTATCTTAGCTCCTCAGAACCTTAGTCCCTTTTTTTTAAAAATACCAAGCACCAGCCTTATCCTTAAGAATGTTCTCAATAGAATATTGCGCCACTTCTTTTTTAGAAAGCTGATACGACCATTTTACTCTTTTTGATGGTTGAAATCCTTCACCAGTGCAATTGTATTCTGCGTAAAACGTTTTTTTTTCTGCTTCTAGTTTTGACCAATTTTCCCAACCTTCGGGTTTAATTTGTGAGCCCATTTCACAGTTTATAAAAACGGTTTTCGCATAAATACGCCATGGTCTTCCTAAATAAACGTCTTTTGCATCAGTATTTGCTGTGAGTTTACAATTTTTAAAAACGAATCCGAAAGGTGTTCCTTCTGGAGTTGAAGCTGCTGTGATATATGAACTTTTGATACTGTGAATAGTACAGTTTTCGAATAAAGCTGTTGCGCCACCAAATATAAAATCGGTTGTGCCTTCTATGTAACAGTCTTTAAAATATTGTTTGGCTTCTTTTCCAGATAAATATAAAGTATCTTGATTTCCTAAGAGATTACAATTTATTATTTTGACACGATTTGCTGTAACCGACAACGCAATAGCCTGCCCGTGTTCCCCTGAAGTATTTTTAATGGTAAGGTTTGATGCCGAAAAATCGTCACCTTCAACCAAAAGCGTGTAGGTATAAAAAGTGCTGTTTCTTCCCAAAGCAATTTTCGAAAAATTATCATCAAAGGTTATAATGGTGTTTTCTTTGCTTTCTCCTTGTAAAACAACGTTTGTGTTCCATTCTGGAATTCGGACTTTCTCGTTATATGTTCCATTTTTTACAAAGATGGTTACTTTATCATACGGAAAAGCTTGTGTTGCATAAACTGCATCTTGAATTTTGGTAAAATCTCCCGAACCATCTTGAGCCACTGTAATATAATTGACATTTTTCTTTTCGGCGGCACCTACTTTCGTTCCATTTTTAACTGCCCAATCGGGAAATTTTTTCAAAACTTCTTGCGGTGCATCTGAATACCAAGAATAGCCATTTCTTCTTTCTGATCCAATCTGATCTAATGATTTTTTCTTGATTCCGTCACGGTCACAAAAGAAAGGTTCATTGGTTTCCAAATCCATAAACCTTGCCCAGATCGGTTTTGCATTTGCAGTTGGAATCATTTTTTTGTCAACAATTTTTCCCGCATCATTAAGAACTCTTTTTTCTTCTAAATTGGTAATTTTTGTTTTTTCGAACCACTCCGTAGCACTTTTTACGGCTGTTACAATTTCGCTTGAAGGCTTATCAATTGACATTAAAAGCAACACAATTTTTGTTGATTCATATCCACTTAATGATGCTAATTCAAAAGCCCTAGCATTTGCAGGAGCCAATGTTACCTCGTCATGCTGTGCGCACCATGCCGTTAAAACTCCTTTTTGTTTGTATTGTGTTTTTAAGATGCAGTCGATTCCTTTATCAAAAGCTTTTTGGCATTTTTCTACAACTTCTTTTGATGGTTTAATGCTATAATAATCCGATTCGTCTGCTACAGCTTTTATGACATTCATAATATTCACCATCGAATCGTCATTGTAGGTAATGTGCGTATAATAGCCTTTTTTTAATGGATAAAACTGAGGCCAGCCTCCATTTGCATATTGCGCTTCAAGCAGATAATTTAAACCTTTTAAGAAGGATTCTCTGTAACGTTCGTCTTTTACCTGCGCGTACATTCTAGACATAAAAAGCATTTCTTGACAGGTTGCTCCGTTGTCTGTCGTAGTTTCTATGGCCGTTTTTTTGAGTGCAATTAAATCTTTTTTCTTCTTCTCGGTCAGTTCATCCTGCATTTGGATGTTCTTTGGCCAACCTCCAATGTCTCTTTGATAGAGCAATACATTTTCGGCTACTCTTTTTGCATCTTCAGTTGCAAACCAAGCGGCATCGTTCTTACGAATAATATCAGGCCATCTTTTGTAAGTATTCTGAGCATTTACAGCAAAACTGCAAAGGCACAAAAAAAGTATCATTTGTTTTTTAAACTGCATCATTTCCTTCTTATTTCGTTACTCTAAACCAATCTATTTCAACATTTCCAGAATCATTTTTTACTTCTTCGCCTAAAGCGAAAAGTCCGACTTTTGCACCAATCCATTTTCCTTCTCTTGATTTGAAATCATTTCCGATTGGGTGATAATTTTTATCGTCTAAGCTGTAAAAGAAACTGCATATTCCGTCTTTCTTAATTTGAACTCTCAGATAAATGATATTGTTTTCTATTAAAATTGGTTTTGTTCCTGTTTCTGAAACCGTTTTGTCAAAAGTTCCAGTTTTCTGACTCAGGTATAATTTCCCATCGATATTTTTAAAACACAAAAAACTATAATCTAATCCCATTACAATCAAACCTGTAGATTCACCTTTTAATCTCGAATTAAAAGTCAGTTTTGTTGTAGCCGTAAATTCTTCTGCTGGGAATTTTTGCAATAGTAAATTTGGCGCATTAAAAATGTTTGCTGTTGTAGTGTTGCAAAACAGATTTAGATATCCTAAACTTGTTGGGAATCCAAAATTGGTTTGTTTGTTGGCCTGCCATTGCCATTGCAGTCCCAGTTTAGGTTCATTAAATTCATCTGAAGTTGCCGGAACTTCTATCGGATATTTTTTGCCGACATTTGGCTTTCTATAAGTTGTTACAGGTTCACCAATTCCGTTTTTATCAAAATCCTCTCCCATAACCGGCCAGTCGTTTACCCATTTCATTGGCTGAAGATGCACAATTCGTCCATAGGCCTCTTTATCCTGAAAATGAAAAAACCAGTCTTCTCCTGTCTGTGTCGTAACCCACGCACCTTGATGCGGACCATTTATTTTGGTCGAACCTTGTTCTAGAACCTTCTTTTTTTCATAAGGTCCGAAAACATTTTTCGATCTTAAAACGGTCTGCCATCCTGTTGGAACGCCGCCAGCTGGAGCAAAAATGTAGTAATATCCATTTCGTTTGTAAATTTTTGGGCCTTCAATAGTTTCTTCGCCTTTATGTCCGTCAATCACCATTACTTCGTCATTATTCACAACCGTTCCTTCTGGATTCATGGTGCACACTACAAGCAGACTTTTAATCTGCGCACGGCTTCCTGCAAAGGCATGAGTCAGATACGCTTTCCCATCGGTATCCCAAAGTGGACTCGGATCAATTAATCCTTTTCCTGCTTTTACCAAAAGCGGTTCAGACCAAGGGCCTTCTGCGTTTTTAGCTTTTATCATATAGATTCCGAAATCAGGATCTGGGTAGTAAATATAAAATTCGTTTTTATGAAAGGTAATGCTTGGTGCCCAAACTCCGTTTCCGTGCTGTACGCTATCATACATTTCAAATGGTGGCTGTTTTACCAAAGCATGTCCAATAATTTTCCAGTTTACCAAGTCTTTTGAATGTAAGATTGGCAAACCTGGAATACAGTTAAAAGATGAAGCTGTCATATAATAATCATCGCCTACGCGAACAACATCTGGATCTGAGTAATCGGCATGAATAACAGGATTGGTGTATGTTCCGTCTCCGTTATCTGGCGTCCAGACTTGCGCAGTATTCTTTTGAAAAGGAATAACGCAGAAGAGGAATAGGATGATTTTTATGTTTTTCATTTTTAACTATACTTTTTATTTAAACCCGACAGGTTTTAAAAACCTGTCGGGTTTGTAACTTGCTTATTCTTTGAGGAGTTTCTTTGCGATGCTTCGACTCCGCTAAGCAAGACAAAGCAGAGCATTCATAACTCATAACTCCAAACTCATAACTTCTAAAAATTATCTATTCAATTCAATAGCTGCCAAAATAAAAGGTCCTGTTGCTTTAGGATCGTTGTCTTTTTTTCTTTCGTTTACGTAATATTCATAAGAACCGTCACGGTATGGGTTTCCTCCTAAACCTGCCACTTGACAGCAGTTTGTTAAAGTAATTCCGCCATCTTCATCTACTTTTTTGATTAAAATTGTTGTTAATCCGTCAAAAGCTTTGTTGGCAGCTTTTTTAAATTTAGCTGGCAAATATCCTTTGTTTGATCCTTTTGCATAAGCATAAGCAAACATTGCAGATCCAGAAGCTTCTAAATAATTGTCTTTTTCTCCTCCTTTGTCTGTAACTTGATACCATAAACCAGATTTGCTATCCTGAAATTTAAGTATTGCCTCAGAAGCGTTATTCAAATATTTAATTAGCTCTTTTCTTTTTGGATGATCTTTTGGCATATAATCTAAAACATCAACCAAAGCCATTACATACCAGCCTAAAGATCTAGACCAGAAGTTTGGAGAGTTTCCTGTTTCTTTATTTGCCCAAGACATTTGTTTGCTTTCATCCCAACCGTGGTACAATAATCCAGTTTTTGGATCTGTAGCTTTAAGCTGAATTACTTCAAATTGTTTTGCGATATCGTCAAAACTTTTTCCGTTTTCAAATTTGGCTGTGTATTCTGCATAAAATGGTTCTCCCATATACAAACCATCTAGCCACATTTGGTTTGGATAGATTTGTTTGTGCCAGAATCCGCCGCTTTGCGTTCTTGGCTGCTCTGCAAGCTGTTTGCGAATTAGCTGTAATGCTTTTAAATATTTTTCATCTTTTGAAGCTTCATATACATTAAAAAGAAGACGTCCTGGCAATACTAAATCAATATTGTATTTATCAAACTCATACGTAGTAATGCTTCCGTCTGTTTGCACAAACTGATCTACATAAGTTCTTACGTAATTTTTGTATCTAGCATCAGGATTTTTTTTATACAATTCTTCTATTGAATGCAGCACTAAAGCATGAACGTAATCCCACTTTGGCTTTTTAGCATCGTCAATCATGTACGATTCTGGATGGCGTTTCATCAAGGTCAAGGCCATTTTATCAGACCATTTTGCATTTTTTCCAATTACGATATCTTTTGCAGGTTCCTGTGAGGTTACTTTACAACTTGTAATAGTCATAACCAAGACCATTAGAGCCGACATAAAGTAATTGTGCTTTCTACTATTTTTCATTTCAACATATATTAAATTCAACTATTTTTCTAATTCGATTGATGCTAATAAAAATGCTCCAAGGCCTATTGCACCATTTTCTTTTGTTTTGGAAGACAAATAATAATTGTTTGTTCCGTCACGGAATGGTTTTCCGCCCAAACCTACATTTGATGAAACATTCAAAATATTGACTTCTCCTTTTTTATCTACTTTCACAAATTCATTTACAAAACTGTCAAATGATTTTTTTGCTGTCGATTTATAGCTCGATGCCAAATAACCTTTATTAGCTCCTTTTGCAAAAGCATAAATAATCATTCCAGAAGCTGATGGTTCTACGTAGTTTCCATATAATTCTGGTTTATCGGCAACTTGATACCATAATCCATTTTCGCTTTTGTATTGATTCACATTTTTTGCAATCTGATTCAAATAGCCCACTAACACTTTATATTTTGGGTGTGATTTTGGGAAATAATCTAATGTTTCAACCAAAGCAACCATGTACCAGCCAATTCCTCTTCCCCAAATAGTTGGAGAAGTTCCTGTTTGTTTATCTGCCCAAGCAATATCCTTGCTTTCGTCCCAAGCCTGATAAACCAAACCTGTTTTTGGGTCTACAATATATTTTTGAACAAGTTCGAATTGTTTTGCAATATCATCTAAGCTTTTTCCTTTTTCGTACTTAACGGTAAACTGCGCATAAAAAGGTTCTGCCATATACAAACCGTCAATCCACATTTGATTTGGATAAATCTGTTTGTGCCAAAATCCTCCGCTTGGTGTTCTTGGCTGGCTTTCCAACTGATTTCTCAGTTTTCCGATAATCTGGAGATAGCGCGAATCTTTCGTAATATCATATAAATTAAACAGCAGTTTCCCTGGATTCAAACAATCGATATTGTATTCTTTTATATCGTATTTTTTAATATTCCCAGTACTGTCAATCATTCCATCAACATACTCTTTGATATAATTCAGGTATTTTTTATTGTTGGTTTTCTGATATAATTTTTCAAAACCAGACAGTACAAAACCCATTTTATAATCCCATTTTGGTTTATCATTTCCATCCAGCTGCCAAGCATTTGGATATTTATTTAAAATAGAAAGTGCTGTTCGTTCTGACCATTTCAAGTCGTACGGAATAACATTGTCTGATGCCTCTGTCTGATTTTGCGCAATGGCAAAAACATTGAAAAGCAACAATAATAGTATCGCTATTTTATGCTTCATACTTATTTTTTTTTGCCACTCCCGATAGCTATCGGGATAATGGATTATTTGGATTATTCTTTGGTTGCTTTTTTTAAACACACAGTCCCGAAGCTTCAAAAGTATGTGTTAAATTATTCTCACGCAGATTTAGCAGATTGAGCAGATTTTTTTAATCATTTTAATCCTTTAATCTGTGGCAAAAACAATTTTACATTTTCCCTTTTTTGTTCAGCACTTCTAATTGTTTATCTAAATATTGAGCAAATTCTTCTTTTGTTTTGATTCCGTTTACCTCTTGTTCCCAAGCTCCTAAAAGGTAAAAAGTCACCGCTTTTGTTGTTGGTTTAAAAACTAAAAGATAATCTAAATCTGTATCTGCTATGTTTTCGATAGTACTAATTTCATAAAAAATTGCCATTCCTAACTTATCTGGAACTAAAGATTGTTCTCCGTAAGTTGCGAGATACGCCCATTTTTTATTTTTGCTTTCTTTCTTAAGCAATTCGGCCGTTTTTTGTTTTACGATTCCAGTACAAATTCCTTTGATTGCTTGTGATGCTTTAATGGTATGCTGTGTATATAATTGATCTGGTTTAATAGTCAATTCTGAAATAAAATCAATTTTATCCGAAGCTGTTTTCCATCCATAATAATTTACTTTAACCGTAGATTCATTCGCCTTGTTAGCCACTGTTGCAATGGTTGAATCTACTTCACGGAAGTGTAATTTTTCGTTGTTTAAATAACGATCGATAGAACCAATTCCGATTCCTTTTCCTGCTTTTAAAATATCTGCTCCCCAATCGCTCATTTCATGGTAGGAATCGAAACCGTCCTGCCCTACTTTTGGCAGAATATTTTCTGATGTCTTTTTTCCGAAGATGTCGATAGCGTTTCTCCAATCTAAATACAAACGGTATCCAATTCTGTTGTTTTCCCAGCCCGGCCCTTCATAACGAATGTCAAAAGAATGGTCAGTATGCTCTGGAGCCAGCTTCAATCGATCCACATTTTTAAACACAGTACCGCCTTTATACTTTCTTCCTTCCCATTTTCCGTCTGTTTTTGCAGATATTTCGGCATACGTTTTATTCGTTTTGATATCATATTTTTGCGCATTTATGGCTGTTAGACCTGCGAAAAATAAAACTGCTGTGGTGATTTTTGCTTTCATTTTTATTCTAATATTATTTAAAAATTGTATCTAAAAATCGTACGCTGTACGAGATTGTCTGTGTAAACCAAGGGTCATAAAACCAAAATGAATGTGGCGAATCTGGAATGGTCTGCACTTCATTATAGATTTTATATTTATTCAAAATTTGAATCATATCGTCTCTTCCCGCATGAAATCTCGGAATGCTGCTACAGATATACAGTACAGGTGGCGTGTCTTTTCCTGTATGAGTGAGTGCCGAAGCATTTTTCCAATTTTCAGGAATCTCGTCAGATTTTCCTCCTAGCCAAAATGCCGCCATATCTCCTTCTGACGATTCTGGATGCTTGAATGCCAAAACACCGTCAACATCAATTATAGCATTGACTTTTGACGATGCTCTGCTTTTAAAATTTTTATCTTCAAAAAGCGGATTATTATTTGTTGTACCAATCAAAGCTGCCATTTGCCCTCCCGAAGAACAGCCTAAAACCGCAATTTTGTTTGGATCTACATTAAACTTTGCCGCATTGTCTTTGATAAATTTTATTGCGTTCTTAACGTCAATAACTCCCGTTGGATATTTTGCTTCTAATGATAATCTGTATTCAATCGCAAAACAAGAATAACCTTTTGCTGCAATTGCTGCACCTATAAACTGCATCTGGTTTTTATTTCCCGATCTCCATCCTCCACCGTGAATCATAATTACGGTAGGATTTTTTTTCTTTTTAGTATTGATAAAAGCATCAAAATGAAAAACGCGATCTTGTTCTCGATTGTAAACCAAATCGAATGTTTCTCTAACGTCTGGATTTACCTTTATTTCTGGAATCGTGATAAATGGATATTTCTTAATTAATTTAGCGTAAGTGCTTTTAATGGTGTACGACGTATCGACTTTGTACTGCTGGCTTTGCATTACAATTGCATTAAAAAACAACACTAAGATTAATTTAAATTTTCGCATTTCTAATCTTTACTTTTTAGTTAAGAAAGGAGTTTGACTTATAGTCAAACCCCTTTTTAACTACTTCAAAAAACATAGTTCTCAAAAAACTACCAATTACTAATAACCAGGGTTTTGAGGAAAATCTTTATTTTGGTTTAAATCCAAAGCAGATTGTGGTATTGGTCTTAAAATTTTAAGTTTTCCGTCAACACCAACAAAATTTGCTTCTTTAATTTTATAATTATAAGCCGAAGCTCTTGCAACCAAAGTTCCTGTACGTTTTAAGTCGAACCAGCGTTTGTACTCTCCCAACAATTCTCTTCCTCTTTCGTCTAAAATATAATCGATATTAAACTGAGCTAAAGTGGCATTGGCAACTCCTGCTCTTCTGCGCACCTCATTTAGACGAGCTAAACCTGTTCCTGGGTTTCCTGCTTTTAAATAAGCTTCTGCAGCAATTAAATACGTTTCTCCAAGTCTGGAAACTATAATGTCTCTTGTGCTTACAGGCCCTGTGCTTGAAGGCGTAGTTGGATCTGGATCGTCAAATTTCTTAACTGGAATAGTGTAGCAATCTAAGTTTTTAATTAGCGTATGTGCTGCAGAATATTCTCCCCAAGGATGGTACACGAATGTTGCTGATAATCTAGAAGCGTTAGCGGTCATCCAAGCAGTTTTATCTGCTGCTGTAAACCATTTTGGCTCATAAAAATGTCTCACTTTCAACGAAGCTGGATTTGAACTTCTGTAGTACGGATAGTATAAAATAGTTTTTGTAACTCCGTTTGTTGTTTCAGGCCCTTCTACAATTTCAGTCATAAAAGTAGCATTCCATCTTGCATCGCCTTTTTCGTACAAGCCTAAAGCATAATCTGTAGGACACAAATTATAGCTTCTTAATGGCGCTCCTGTTTCTGCACCTCCTAAATACGAACTGAAATAGTAAAACTGGTTATTACCTAATGTTGTCGGACTTGTACTTGTCGAAGCCTTGTCATATTGTACAGAAAAAATCGTTTCAGCATTTAAATCGTTTCCTGGTTTAAACAACTGATCGAAAGCAATTGCTAAAGTCTGACCTCCAATTGCAGCATCTGCATACGCAGCAGCCTTTGAAAAATCATCTGGTTTTCCAAAAGTTTCGTATCCTCTTGTTAGGTACACTTTTGCCAATAAATCATTTACGGCTCTTTTGTTTACTTTTCCAGATGTGTTGTAAGCAGTGGTCCCAACATTAGCTAAAGCAAAATCTAGATCAGCAATGATTTGCGTATAAACTTCTTCTGCACTATTTCTTGTAAAAGACAAAACTGGACTTGTAATATTCTCGCTTACAATTGGTACGCCTCCATAAGTCTGAACTAATAAGAAGTAAGCATTTGCTCTAAGAAATCTAGCCTCACCTACTAATGTATTAAGATTTGAAGTCTGTTCTGTTACTGTAGAATAATACACCGTTTTATTTACAGACTGAATTAGCTGATAGCAAGAATTATACAAATCGGCAACATTATCTGAAGATGGAATTAAAAGCGCATACTGGCTTAAACCTGCTGGTTCTGGAGTTCTTCCTTCTGCATACATGTCGGTTCCTGCTTCAAAAAGCCACGGATTTCCTCCATAAATTCCTTTTAGCCAAGCATAATTGGTATTAACTAGCAATTGAAAACCAGCCGCCGTCTTATAAGTTCCGTCTGCAGGAACATTCGACAAGCTTTCCTCTTCAATATAATTGCTGCAAGAACTTAAGGTTCCTACAATGATTCCTAATAATATGATGAATTTTTTCATTTGATATCTTTATTAAAATTTAACACTTAATCCCAATTGTGTAGTCACTGATGCCGGACGGTTTACTCCAAAAGCGGCACCAGCCCATTCAGGATCATATCCATCAAAATCTGTAAATACAAATGGGTCTAAAACATTCACATAAATTCTCAAATTACTGATTTTAAGTCTTTTCAATAACTCTGAATCTAATGTGTATCCTAAAGATATATTTTTGATTTTTACGTAAGAAACGTCTCTATAGTATCCAAATAAAGAAGTCCAATATGCTCCAGCTCCTGTTGCTACTGGTCCTGGTCTTGGGTTTTCATTATTTGCATTAGCCGCAATTCCTGTTCCGTTGGTTGGAATAAAATAATCCATCGCTAATTTCTGGCGTCCACGGTCACTCACATCAGCAAAGTTTTGGTGGAAAGTACTCAAAACCGTTTGTCCTTGACTTGTTAAAACCGAGAAGTTGAAATCGAAATTGCCAACAGTAAGTTTAGAATATAAACTTCCCTGCCATTCTGGATTTGCATTTCCGATTACGGTTCTATCATCTTGATTGAATTTACCATCTCCATTTAAATCTTTTGGTCTTGCTTGTCCAGGAGCCATTCCGTAAGATGCTGCCTGCGCTGCTTCGCTTTCTTGCCAAACTCCATCATAAACGTAGTTGTAGTTTGGATTTAATTCTGACCCTAAGATTAATTTGTTTCCAATATCACTTACTTGATCCTGATTGTAAATAGATTCTAATTTGTTTACGTTTTTAGTAAAGGTGAAAGTGGTTTCCCAGTTTACATTTTTACTTTTAATATTTTTAGTAGTCAATAATACCTCTACCCCTTTGTTGCTAACTGAACCAACGTTGGCATAGGTATTTTTCCAACCTGTTTCTGCTGGCAATTGCTGCTTGTAAATTAATTTATCTGATAGTCTGTCATAAACGTCTACTGTACCCGTAATTCTATTATTTAAGAATCCGTAGTCAAGTCCAAAGTTTAACTCACGTGTTTTTTCCCAAGTCAAATTTTGATTTGCTAAGTTTTCTGACTGCCAGCCCGAAACGACATTGGCTCCGTTTGCATAAAAAGTCTGTTGGTTTAATAACGCTTGAGAAGTATAAGGTGCAACGTTGTCGTTTCCTGTATAACCTAAACTCGCACGAAGTTTTAAATCTGAAATAACAGAGCTGTTTGCTAAGAAAGATTCTTTACTGATTTTCCATCCTAGAGCCACAGAAGGGAAACTCTGCCATTTATTACCTTCAGATAAAACAGAAGAACCATCCCATCTTGTAGAAGCTGTTAATAAATATTTATCTTTAAAAGTATAATTTAAACGAACAGCATAAGAGCTTAAAGTATTCTTTTGATAACCTGAACTTATGTTATAACTTGTTTGAACTCCAGATCCCATATTATTTGATCCAACATCAAAAGGCTGATTGTTAGAATACAAATAAGACGTTTCATCAACATTTGAGTACAAACTCTGTAATAATAAAACACTAAAATCATGCACTTCTTTAAAGGTGTGTTTCAAATCAATCTGGTTATCCCAAGTATAATTAAAGTTGTTGAAGTTTTTAATTGATGCTGAGTTTTTACCGTTTAACGTTACACCTGCATTTGTCTGTGCTGTATAAGCCGCACTTGTAACTGTATTTTCTATACCTCCTGCAAATGTTGTTTTAAACGAAAGCCATTTTAATGGTTGATATTGGAAGAAAACATTTCCAACAGTTTGCCATGTTTTTTCCGTCTGAGAAGAATTAGCAATTTCCATTAACGGATTTACTGTTGATGTTTTATTAATAGCCCATGAACCGTCAGGATAAGTTAATTTCCCTGGAAGAAAAAATAACGTTCCCACTTTTTCATTTCCTTGTGCATCAACAGCCCAAGGAGACATTAACGGGCTTAATCTAAAAGCATCCTGCATTGCTAAATCACTACCTAATTGTGTATCAAGACGTGCTACCGTAATGTTGGCTCCAGTGGTAAATTTATCATTGATTTTATGATTCAATCCTAATTTAAAAGAATATTTATCTGTCGAATCATTTTCGATAAGTCCTTCATCACTCTGAACTCCGAATCCTAAGTTATAACTCAAACCAGAATCTGAACGTCCTGTAACATTCAAATAATTATTCTGAGTCATACCTGGTTTAAGAACAGCATCCGTCCAATCAAAATTATAACCGCTGTTTGCACGAGAAACCAATAATGGACTCTGATTTCCTGCTAAAGCAGCTAATTGTGCTGGCGTTTGTGTCAGCGGTGTTGCACTCATATAAGCCACCTGATGGAATTTCCACCATTCTTCACCGTTCATCATTTTTGGCATTCTTGCAGCAGTTTTAGTACCGTAAGAAGTATCAAAAGTTACGTTGATTCCAGATTTAACATTCGCACCACTTTTTGTAGTTACGATAATAACACCACTAGCTCCTCTAGAACCATAAATTGCAGCCGAAGAAGCATCTTTTAAAACGTCCATTCTAGAAATATCCTGCGGGTTCAAAAAGTCAATATTATCAACTGGAACGCCATCTACAATATATAAAGGCGACGATCCAACTAACGAGTTATTTCCTCTAATTACTACTTTGTACCCATCTCCTGCGCGTCCTGAAGCAGATGAAATCTGAACCCCTGGTGTGCTTCCTTGAATTGCCTCCAATGGACTTGTAGTATTTCTTTCTGTAATGGTTGCTGCGCTAATTGTACTAACAGAACCTGTAAGATCTGTCTTTTTTACAGAACCGTATCCTACAACAACAACTTCATTCAATGAATTGGATTGTTCTGCAAGTGTCACGTTGATTTTAGATTTTCCAGCAACACTTACTTCTTGTGTTTGAAATCCTAAATAGCTAATTATTAAAGTTGCTTTACTGTTTGATACATTAATTTTGAAACTTCCTTCAAAATCTGTCGAAGTTCCGTTTTTAGTTCCCTTTTCATTAATGTTTACCCCTGGCAGTGACATACCTGTAGCATCGGTAATCTTCCCTTCAATTGTGGTTGACTGTGCGTATATAGAACTGCACAGTAAAAAATTCAGGAAAAAGAAAAATACAAAGTACTTATCTTTTTTCTCAGATAATTGTTTAATACTCATGTGGTTTAAAGTTTGGTTAATTGATAGTGTTTAGTTAGTAATAGATTCTACTTTTTTCTCATTGATATAGGTATTTATAAAATTTATGTTTTTGACGTTTTTTAATAAGTAGAGCGAATCTACTTTTTGGATTTTTACATTTTTTAACGTTATGTTTTCAACAGGAGATTCCTTATAGCCTTCTGCCCAAACGCTGTATTTCCCACCGTTTTTTACCGTTACATTCTCTAAGCTTACATTTCTGATGGTTGGAATAAAGTTTCCTGTCTGCGATCCGTAAACATTGTAGAACATATTTAATTTCAGAACACATTCTTTTACCGTTCCCACTTCAAGGTTTCGAACATAGATATTCTCAATGATTCCGCCCCTTTTTGAATTGGTTTTGATGCGAATGGCACGATCTAAATTTGGACTATCCATGACGCAATTTTCTACAAAAACATTATTTACACCTGCCGAAATTTCGCTTCCAATTACAACTCCACCGTGACCGTCAATCATTTTACAATTTTGCACGATGATGTTTTTACTTGGTATTGCCACTCTTCTTCCGTCGCCATCGCGACCTGCTTTAATTGCAATACAATCATCGCCTGTATTGAAAGTGCAGTTTCTGATTATGATATTTTGCGAATATTCAGGATCACAGCCATCATTATTTGGCCCATGGCTGTTAACCGTTACGCCGTCAATAATCATGTTGTTTGTTTTTATTGGATGTAAAATCCAAAATGGAGAATTGATGATTTTTACATCTTTTACCAAAGCAGTATTGCATTCAAAAAATTCAATAAAATTTGGTCTTAAGTAACGCCCTTCTCCAAAAACTCTTTCTGATACAGGAATTCCTTTTTCTGCCATGTCAACCAATACTTCACGATTTGTTGGATCATTTTGAGACGGAATGCCTTTTTTCCAGCCATAATTTTTTCCGCCAGACCAAATCCACCAATTGGTGCTGTCTGCTTGACCATTTAAGGTTCCTTTTCCCGTAACCGCAATATTGGTTTTGTTTTTTGCATAAATAAGCGGAGAATAATTCATTACTTCAGTTCCTTCCCAAGAAGTATGAACGATAGGATAATCTTTCGGATTTAAACTAAAAAGAATCTCAGCATTATCTTCTAAATGCAGATTAACGTTACTTTCCAAATGAATGGCTCCTGTTAGATATTTTCCGTTTGGAACTAAAACCTTACCTCCACCGTTTGCTGCACATTCTTGTATTGCTTTTTGAAAAGCCAAAGTGTTTAATGTTTTTCCGTCTGCAACAGCGCCAAAATCGTTTATGTTATACACTTTATCTGAAAAATGCACTTGCGGAATGCTCTTGATAACCAAATCCATTTTTTGCCATGGATTTTCTGAAGAAAGAGAAGAAGAATGTTTTGCACATGACTGCATTAACAGCCCTGTAAAGGCTAAAAAAAGAATCTTTTTTAATGTGACAATCTCCTTTGTAATCATTTGTGCAGATTTTTCTTGTTTGAATATCAAAAACATCGGGTTTTATGTAATCGATTACACGAAAGTAGAAAAATAGTTCTGAGACACCAAATTAATTTAGAAAAAAAATATATATTTAATTTTTATTACAAATTTTATTTACATTTAATGCAAAAAATTAGATAATTTATTATCATTGTAAAACCTAAAACGTTTGAGTTTTAAATTATGGTAATCGATAACAATATTTATTGTGTAATAAAAAAAAATGTACTTTTGTTTAAAAATAATTCGATAAACTTTTTTTGAATGAGTGAAAAAGTAACTATTTACGATATTGCTGAAAAACTAAATATCACAGCTGCAACAGTTTCCAGAGCGTTAAACAATAATCCTAAAATAAAGGAAGCTACGCGAGAGTTGGTTATCAAGACTGCTGCTGCGATGAACTACAAGCAAAATAAACTGGCGCTAGCTTTAAAAAGTGGACGAAGTAATAATATCGGAGTTATTGTGCCGCGTATTGACAGCAACTTTTTCGCCTCGGTTATTCGAGGAATCGAAGAAGAGCTTTATCCTCACGGCTATCAGGTTATTATCTGTCAGACTCACGAAAGCATAAAAAGGGAGAACGAAAACCTTCATACACTTGTAGATGCTCAAGTTGACGGCATTATGATGTCTGTAACGGGTATTTCTGATGAGAACGACAGCGCTTTTAGAAATGTATTGGAGAAAAATGTACCGCTAATATTTTTTGATAGAAGCAAGCACATTGATGGCGTGAGTTCTGTAACCATTAATGACTTTAAAGGCGGTTATCTAGCTACAAAGCATTTAATTGATGAAGGTTGCCGAAACATTGCTCACTTCTCTGGAGATCAATCGTTAGACATTTTCAAAAACAGGTTTTTAGGCTACAAACAAGCTCTATTAGACAACGGACTTACTTTTAATGAAGAATATGTTATTTTCACAAAAAGTAGCGTTGAAGCTGGTAAAGACGCTGTTGATAAACTCCTACAATTAGAAACTCCTCCCGACGCGATATTTTCGTCAAGTGATTTTGCCGCATTGGGTGCAATTCAGGAACTGAAAGAACGTAATATCAGCATTCCGAGTGAATTTTGTGTTGCAGGTTTCAGTAACGAACCTTTTACAAAATTCATGGAACTATCTATCACTTCTGTAGATCAGTCACCACTTGAAATGGGAAGGATGTCTGCTCGTGTTTTCTTAGAACAAGTAGACAAAACAGATACAATTAAAATTGAAAAAAAAGTCGTTCTTGCACCAGAATTGCATATTCGTAAATCTTCTACAAGAACTAATTTTTAATTTTTTTTTTCACCATATAAGTTATATAAGCTCATTTTAGGATGGGCTTTTTTTTTGCAAGCTCCAGAGGAGCTTAATATTTATAGACAACAATTCGTTATCGAGAATAAAGCTCCCGAGGAGCGACATATTTTTCTGCAACCTAAATATATATCGCTCCGCTGGAGCTTTTGTTTGTATCTATTATTTCAATTCTATAAATATTTTGCTCCGCTGGAGCTTTCTCTAGAAAAAAAATGCGCTACAGTGCGTCTCTACAGATAAACCTTTTATCACTTTCGCTTCAGAGAAGCGAAATATTTATAGCAAAAGATAAATGGTTACAATATAAAGCTCCAGCGGAGAAACATGTTTTTCTGCAACCAAAATATATATCGCTCTGCTGGAGCTTTATTCTCAATGGCTAATTGTTACCTATAAATATTAAGCTCCTCCGGAGCTTTTCCTAAAAAACAAGAGACGTAATGCAGTACGCCTCTACAGATAAAACTTTTATCACTTTCGCTTCAGAGAAGCGAGATATTTATATAAAAATCTAAATCACATACATATAGCTCCAGCGGAGCTTCTTTTGCCTGTCTTATTGCAATTCTATAAATATTTCGCTCTCCGAAGCTTTCTCTAAAAATAAGAGACGCACTACTGTGCGTCTTCTATATAAACCTTTGTCACTTTGCATCTCTGCAACTTTGTACCTAAAAAAATTACAACGACACTCCTCTTTTCCAAGGAATAAAATCGTTCTGATTTAAAATTGCAGCTTTTGTTTTAATGTTACCGCTGGCAACATCAATAATAAACTCAAGCATTTCGTCAGCCATTTCATCAATAGATTTTTCACCAGTGATAATTCCACCAGTATCGATATCAATAATGTCAGACATTTTGTTTGCTAACTGTGTGTTTGATGAAATCTTTACAACCGGCGCAATTGGATTTCCTGTCGGAGTTCCTAAACCTGTTGTAAACAATACCATGTTAGCTCCAGAACCAACCATTGCCGTTGTACACTCTACATCATTTCCTGGTGTACATAACAACGTAAAGCCTGGTTCGCTAATATATTCTCCATAATCGTAAACACCTGTAATTGGCGATGTTCCACCTTTTTTAGCAGCACCAGCCGATTTCATAGCATCTGTAATCAAACCGTCTTTAATGTTACCTGGAGACGGATTCATATCAAATCCTGAACCTGCATCAACAACTGTTTTTTCATACCATTGCATTAAGTCTAAGAAACGTTTTCCGTCCTTATCATCTATACAACGATTTACTAATTCCTGTTCTACTCCACATAATTCAGGAAATTCAGAAAGAATTGTAGTTCCTCCCAAAGCAACTAAATGATCTGATAACACTCCCAATGTTGGGTTTGCAGAAATTCCAGAGAATCCGTCAGATCCACCGCACTCTAAACCAATTCTTAGTTTAGATAATGGTGCTGGTTCTCTCTTAATTTCGTTTGCTTTTTTGATTGCTTCAAAAGTATCTTTTACGACACTACTCAACATCGTTTCAATTGTTCCAATAGATTGCT
Organism: Flavobacterium tistrianum; assembly: GCF_003254545.1. Lineage (GTDB taxonomy): Bacteria > Bacteroidota > Bacteroidia > Flavobacteriales > Flavobacteriaceae > Flavobacterium > Flavobacterium tistrianum. Next base: position 105,536 of record NZ_QJRH01000070.1, on the reverse strand, counting down.
GATCGTAAATCAAAACAGGCTTTTTACTGTTTGGATTAATCGCATCTAAAGCTTCTTTGAAAATTGAAATCTGAAGATTCTGACATCCTAAACTCAAAACTGTTGCTCCAGCCACGTTTGGATTGTTTACATAACCCGCCAAAAGCTTCGCTAAACTGTGTGAATCCTGACGAATTCCACCACAACCTCCTTGGTGTGTGATGAATTTTACTTCGATATTATTGAATAAATTAGCATCGTTTGAAGCTTCTTGATTTCCTGCTCCACCAGTTTCTGATTTTACCAAAGAACGCAACAATAACTGATAATCGTTCTCTTTTGGTTTCATCAATTCTTTCTCAAAAATATCTTTTAAGATTTCGATGTTTCTGTTTTCACAAAAAACTAATGGAAAAAACAACCATACATTTTCTGTTCCAACCTGACCGTCTTCTCTATGATAGCCCTGCCACGTTCTATCTTTCCATTTATCGATATTTGGTGCAGTCCAGCCAATAGTTTCTGTTTTACCCGTAACTTTATCACTTTCGTGTTTTACGTTAGCAGTAGAAAGCAGTCCGCCTTTTTCGATTCTAGCGCTTGCTTTTCCAACCAAAACACCATACATAATGATTCTGTCCCCTACATTAAAAGGAACCATTGCAATCTTATGTTTCATTTTTACATCAGACTCTACGGTAATTGATTGTCCTTCAAAATCAATCACTTCGCCTGCAGTAAGATCCACCAAAGCAACCGCAACATTATCGGTTGGGTGAACTTTTATTAATTTTTTCTGCGTTGCCATAATTAACCTTTGTTCTTTGTTCTTTTTGTTGTGTTTTTTTATTTTATTCTTTCTTGAAACTTAACAAAGCCAGCTTCAATTCCGTTTGAATCTATTTCTTCTAAAGCAATTGTAATTGCTTTTGTCAACCCTGGAATTTCAGTTAGATCCTGATCCCAGAAACTTTTGTTTTGTAATGTTAAACGAGCAATTTTCTCGTAATCATCAGATTTCCAAAGTCCGTTAAAGAATGCTGTAATATCTTCACCATCTTTAACTGGTAAACTTTCACCATTCCAAGTTCCTTTGTAGAAACGAATTAAGCTCGCTAATGAAAAAGTCAAATTAACAGGCAATTTTTTGTTTGTATTATAATATCCTAATAAACTAGGCAGAACTCGTACTTTAAATTTTGATACAGAATTTAATGCAATATCAGCAAGTGCATGTTTGATAAATGGATTTTTAAATCGATCCATTACTTCTTCAGAATAGGCTGTAATTTCATTTTTATCCATATCAAGCGTTTCACTAATTTCACTAATAACGCTATTCACAAATTTTCCTGTAAAATCTCCGTTAACAGTTTCCATTACTAATTTATTGCCGTGTAAAAGTGAAAAAGGAACCATTGCCGTATGCGCACCGTTTAAAATACGAACTTTAATCATTTTAAAAGGACGAATATCATCAACGATTTTTACATTCAAATCTGTTTTATGAAAAGGCAATTTTGCTTTTAGATCATCTCCACCTTCAATAGCCCAAAGGAAAAAAGGTTCAGCTGCAACAATTAAATTGTCCTGATAATCTAATTTGTTATTGTATTCTTCAATTTCAGCTCTTGGATATCCAGGAACAATTCTGTCAACCAAAGTACTATGATAGGTACAAGCCTCTGATACCCAAGTTTTAAACGCATCTTCTAATTTCCATAAATCAACATATTGTAAAATATATTTTTTAAGCGTCTCAGAGTTATAATCAATTAATTCACAAGGAATTATTGTAACTCCTTTAGAAGCATCTCCATTAAAATGTTTAAATCTTTCATATAATAAAACCGTCAATTTTGCAGGAAATGATACTGGCGGCTGCATGTCTGGAGTGTCACTTTCAATAAATTCAATTCCAGCTTCTGTAGTATTAGAAACAATAAACTGAAGTTCTTCTTCTTTGGCTAAAGCCAAATAATTTGCAAATTCAGTATATGGGTTTATCGTTTTTACAATATTATTAATCAACACAATATCTTGTATCTTTTCACCTTTTTTAATTCCGTTCATAAACAAGGTATAAAGACCGTCCTGATCATTAATCATATTTATCATACCGTCTTTCAAAGGCTGAACTACTGCAATACCGGCATTAAAATCAACTTCTTTATTTAGTTTATCAAAAGCATAATCAACAAAGGCTCTTAAAAAATTACCTTCTCCAAACTGAACTACCTTAATTGGCTGTAACTTTTCTAATCCTGTATTTACTCTATTTAATTTTTTCATTTTGAATTTTCTTTAATGCGTTATAAATAACCATTTATAAACCCTATTTCATTATTTCTGCCTTTAAAATTGTAAATGAAACATTACACCCGATTGAGTAAAATTAAGCCGGCTGTGAGGAATGGCTAGCCAAATTTTTCAAGCGTAATGTTCAATTACAATCTCTAAAAATCTAAAAAAACTTATAAAATAAGGAGTTAGGCATGATTACCCCTTAATCTATTTTCTAATATCTTTTATAATGTCAAGAACCTGTTTCACTTTCGCAGTAAGTCCGTCGAAGTCTTTATTGTCTAATATATCTTTTGAAATTAATTGTGAGCCTAAGCCTACACAAGTTGCACCTGCATTTAGCCATGAACTCAAACTTTCTTTTGTCGGATAAACACCGCCTGTAGGCATAATGTTTGTCCACGGACATGGGCCTTTTATCGCTTTGATAAACTCTGGCCCGTAAGTATCAGCTGGAAATAATTTTACAATTTCGCAACCTAATTCTTCTGCTTTTGCAATTTCTGTCAAAGTACCGCAGCCTGGCGACCAAAGTACTTTTCTGCGATTACAAGCTATAGCTATATCTTCTCTAAATACTGGTGTTACAATAAAATTTGCTCCTAAACTCATGTACAAAGAAGCCGAAGCCGCATCTGTAATAGAACCTACTCCCAAGATCATTCCCGGAAGTTCTGCTAAAGCATATTTATTTAAAGCTCCAAAAACTTCATGTGCAAAATCGCCTCTGCTCGTAAATTCCATTAATCTGGAACCTCCATCATAACATGCTTTTAAAACTTTTTTACTTAGCTCAATATCCGAGTGAAAGAATAACGGAACCATACCGTTGTCTTTCATGGTCTGAGCTACTTCAATTCTTGAATATTTTGCCATTTTTATTTTAAATTATCTTGATACCAATGCAGAACCATCACCATCAATCATATTTTCAACTTCTTTTAAAGTAACCAAGTTGTAATCGCCTGCAATTGTATGTTTCAAACAACAAGCTGCAACTGCAAAATCTAATGCTCTTTGGTTGTTATTATATTCCAATAAACCATAGATTAATCCGCCCATAAAGGCATCTCCACTTCCTACACGATCTACAACTGGAGTAACTTCTTTTACGGCTGCGCTATAAATTGCTTTTCCGTCGTATAAAATTCCACCAATTCTCTGGTGAGATGCGCTAACAGAATAACGAAGCGTCGTTGCAGCAATTTTCAAGCTCGGAATCAATTCAAACAATTTGTCATAAACTGCTGGAAGCGATTTTTCGTCTTGATAATTCGGATTTACTTTCGGAATTCCCAACATGAAATAGGCCGTATCAATATCTCCTAAAATCACATTACTATATTTCAGCATTTCTGGCATAACCTCACTCGGAGTTTTTCCGTATTGCCAAAGTTTTGATCTATAGTTTAAATCGCATGAAATTTTAATTCCTTTTTTGTGAGCGATTTTAATTGCCTCTAAACAAGCTTCAGCTGCACTTTCTGAAATCGCTGGCGTAATGCCACTCCAATGAAACCATTCTGCACCTTCCAAAACATTTTCCCAATCAACCTGTCCTTTTTGTATAGTCGACATGGCGCTGTGAGCACGGTCATAAACTACATTGCTTCCGCGAGTTCCCGCTCCTGTTTCTAAGAAATAGATTCCTAAACGCTCTCCTCCGAAAACAATATTTTTAGACTCGACATTCATTTTTCTGATTTCTTTTAATGCAGAAAAACCAATTTCATTTTCAGGCAGTCTGGTAACAAATTCAGCATTTACACCATAATTTGCCAAAGAAACACATACATTAAATTCACCGCCACCATACGTAGCACCAAATGCCGTAGATTGTGAAAAACGCAAATGTCTTTCTGTCGATAAACGCAGCATGATTTCTCCAAATGCAACTACTCTACTCATTATTTATATATTTTTTTTGCCACAGATTACAATGATTAAAAAGGATTTCATTTAGCGAGCCTTGCGTAAATCTTTGCGAACCTTGCGGTTAGACTTTATTTAAAACTTAAAATATTCTTTTGCATTATTGTATGAAATATCAGCAACTAATTTTCCAATCCATTCCATATCGTTTGGAAGTTCTCCACGTTTAATTTCGTCCCCCAAAAGATTACATAAAATACGTCTGAAATATTCGTGTCTTGGGAACGATAAGAAACTTCTAGAATCTGTAAGCATTCCAACAAAACAGCTAATTAAACCCATGTTTGAAAGCGCATTCAATTGTTTTGTCATTCCATCTTTCTGATCTAAGAACCACCATCCAGAACCAAATTGTACTTTTCCGCGAACGCTTCCGTCGTTGAAGTTTCCAATCATTGTTGCCATAACTTCGTTATCAGCAGGATTCAAGTTGTAAATAATCGTTTTAGTCAATTTATCTTTACTGTCTAAAGCATTTAAGAAAGCCGATAATTTTTGTGCTTGAGGATAATCTCCAATAGAATCCCATCCTGTATCTGGACCTAAGATTCTATGCATACGAGCATTGTTGTTACGCAATGCGCCTAAGTGAAACTGCTGTACCCATCCAAACTCATGATAGGTTTCTGACAAGAAAACTAAAATGGCACTATGGAATTTTAAAACTTCTTCTGGAGACAATTCACCGTTTTCTCTTTTCTTTTTGAAAATTGCATTTACTTCACTTTCTGTAAAGTTCTCAAAATCAATTTGATTTAATCCGTGATCGCTTAATTTACATCCGTTTGCATTAAAGAATTCGATTCTTTTTCTTAAAGCAGACTGTAAATCAGCGTACGTGTTAATTGCAATACCGGACACATCCCCTAATGTGTCCAGATATGCATTATAACCATCATTAGCAATTAAGATGGCTTTATCAGGTCTGAAAGCCGTACTCATCTTGATTCCAGTCGAATTGTTTGCGAATTTTTGGTGAAATTCCAAACTGTCAATTGGATCTTCTGTCGTACAAACCAATTCAGCGTTTACTTTTTTAAGAAGGTTTTGTGTGCTGTACGCCTGAGAATTTATTTTCTCAGAAGTTTCGATATAAATTTTCTCAGCCGACTTTTCATTCAATAAATCATATATATCAAAATAACGAGCCAGTTCTAAATGTGTCCAGTGGTACAACGGATTACGCATAGTGTACGGAACAGTTTTTCCCCAGTTTAAGAATTTATCTTTATCTGAACCATTTCCTGTTACAAACTGCTCGTTGATTCCCAAAGTACGCATTGCACGCCACTTGTAGTGATCACCATTAATCCAAACTTGAGTAATATTTTCAAAGATTTTATCTTCGGCAATAAATTGTGGATTTAAGTGATTGTGATAGTCAATAATCGGCTGATTTTTAGAGTAATTATGATACAACTCTTCAGCATATTTATTTTCTAATAAAAAATTATCGTGTATGAATTTCTGGCTCATGTCTTTTAAAATATAATTTGAGAATTATTCTTCGTTTGAAGGTTTTCCGATTGTAGCTAAGATTCCTCCATCAACATATAAAATGTGACCGTTTACGAAATCACTTGCTTTGGATGACAAAAATATTGCTGCTCCAGCTAAATCGCTCGGATCTCCCCATTTTGCGGCTGGAGTTCTGCTAATGATAAAATCATTAAAAGGATGCCCGTCAACTCTAATTGGTTTGGTTTGTTCTGTAGCAAAATATCCAGGACCGATTCCGTTAATCTGAACATTGTATTTTGCCCATTCTGTTGCCATATTTTTAGTCAGCATTTTCAAACCACCTTTTGCAGCAGCATAAGCAGAAACAGTATTTCTTCCTAATTCGCTCATCATTGAGCAAATGTTGATGATTTTTCCTTGACGTCTTTCAATCATTCCTTTTGCAACATGTTTAGAAACAATAAACGGACTTACAAGATCAATATCCACTACTTCTCTAAAATCTGATACTTCCATATCAAGCAACGGAATTCTTTTAATAATTCCAGCATTGTTGATTAAGATATCAATTGGTCCAACTTCGCTTTCGATTTTTGCAACAGCTTCTTTAACTTCTTGCTCTTCGGTTACATTAAATTTGTAACCAACTGCATGAATACCTTCGCTTTTTAATTCTGCTACTGCATGATCAATTTTTTCTTGAGAAGAATTTCCGTTTACCACAATTGTAGCACCCGCCTGACCTAATCCTTTTGCCATTGCCATTCCCAGTCCGTGTGTACTTCCTGTGATAAGGGCAACTTTTCCTTTTATATCAAATAAATTTGTCATCTTATCTTAAATCAGTGATTTTACAAACATCCATATCTCCGTAATCTAAGTTTTCGCCAGCCATTCCCCAGATAAAAGTATAATTGCTAGTTCCTGCCCCCGAGTGAATAGACCAAGGCGGAGAAATTACTGCCTGATGATTGTTCATCCAGATATGTCTTGTTTCTTGTGGTTGTCCCATAAAGTGGCAAACTGCTTGATCTTGTGGAATATCCAAATAGAAATAGACTTCCATTCTACGATCGTGAACGTGAGCTGGCATGGTATTCCAAACACTTCCTGGTTTCAATTCTGTCATTCCCATTTGCAATTGGCAAGTTGTTACCACGCTACCAATAATCATTTGGTTTACGGTACGGTGATTTGCCGTTTCCATCGTTCCCAACTGTAATTTATTAGCTTCAGCTAAACTTACTTTCTTAGTTGGATAAGTCGTGTGCGCAGGCGCAGAGTTTAAATAGAATTTAGCAGGATTATTTTTGTCATCACTTTTAAAAACCACTTCTTTATTTCCAGCTCCAATGTATAGAGCATCTTTAAAACCTAACTCATAAGTTGTTCCTTCTACTACAACCGAACCGCTTCCTCCTACATTAATAATTCCAAGTTCTCTTCTTTCTAAAAAGTAAGGTGCTTTTAACGGATCGATTGTTTCAAGCGGTAAATCTCCTTTTACAGGAACTGCAGAACCTGCAATGTATCTGTCGTAGTGTGAATAAACCAAAACCACTTCATCTTCCTGCATTAAGTCATCAATTAAGAATTCTTCTCTCAATTGCTGTGTGTCATATTTTTTTACAGCTTCTGGGCTTGACGCGTATCTTGAACTATATTTTGTCATAATTTAAATAAATGTAATCGATTGCACAAAATTAATTTTTTAAATGGAATAACCATAATTGAAATGAAAAAAATATTTCAATTATGTATATTTTTCTTTATAAATCGGTTATTGGGCTGTATTTAGGAACCAAAGTTTTCATTACAATCCAGCCTGTTAAATAACAAACTGCGCAAATTGAGAAAATGATAAAATATCCAGCCTCAATTCCTTTGAATCCCATAAAAACCATATTCGTATCTTTCGCATAATCAAATAATACTCCAGATCCTTTGTTGATTAATGTCGAACCAACTCCACCTGCTAAACCTCCAATTCCTGTAATGGTTGCAATTGCTTTTTTAGGAAACATATCTCCAACTGTTGTAAAAATATTTGCCGACCAAGATTGGTGTGCTGCTCCCGCAATTCCGATGATAATTACTGGAACCCAGTAACTAATATATCCTAATGGCTGTGCGATCAAGGCTAATAATGGAAAAAACGCAAAAATCAACATCGCTCTCATTCTTCCCTCATACGGATTCATTCCTTTTTTCTCAACGAAATACGTTGGCAGCCATCCTCCAATGATAGATAATAATGTAATCATATACAGTACAAACAATGGCAATGCCGCTTCTGTAGAATCCATTCCGTAAACCGAACTTAAATATGCTGGTGTCCAGAATAAGAAAAACCACCAAACACCGTCTGTCATGAACTTACCAAATGCAAAAGCCCAAGTTTGTTTGTATTTAAAACAATCTGCCAAAGACACTTTACCTCCAGCTTCTGGTTTAAAACCGATTTTACTGTCTTCAATATCATCTTGCTGAATATAAGCCAATTCTTCTAGAGTAACTTTTGAATGTTTTTCTGGCTTGTCGTACATAAACATCCAGAATCCCATCCAAACAAAACCTAAAGCTCCAATAATAATAAATGACATTTCCCAGCCGAAGTATTTTGCAATAAAAGGAATGGTAACTGGAGCCGCCAAAGCCCCAACCGTAGCACCTGCATTAAAAATACTGGTTGCAAAAGCTCTGTCTTTTTTAGGAAAATATTCTGCAGTTGTTTTAATTGCTGCTGGGAAGTTTCCTGCTTCTCCAACCGCTAAAACGAAACGGGCAAAAATAAATAAAGCCACACTCACATTGATTACCAAAGCAGTATCGCTTATTGTACTGATTATTTCTTTTGAACCATGAAAACTCACAAACCATTCTCCTGCAATAATTCCTGAAGTGGCGATTCCGCAGAAGGCATGAAGACAAGCTCCTACAGACCAAATTCCGATTGCCCAAAGAAATCCTTTTTTAGTATCTAACCAATCTACAAATCTCCCTGCAAATAATAATGAAACCGCATAGAAGATAGAAAATAAAGCGGTGATATTTCCATAGTCATTATTTGTCCAGTGAAATTCTGGCGCGATAAAATCACTCCAAGTTAAGGAAAGTACTTGTCGGTCTAGGTAATTAATTGTAGTTGCAAAAAACAACAATGCACAAATACTCCAACGGTATTTTCCAGTTGTTTTGACACTCTGATTTACTGCAACGGTTTCGGTTTGATTCATAGTAAGTGGGTATTATAGTTTTGTGTTTTTTGGCAATCTTATAAGACTATATTTACTGCTTTCTAAAAATAGTACAATCAATAAATTAATACCTTAAAAGACAAATAATGTAATCGATTGCACAAATATAGTTTTTAATCTGTACAATCCAAATAATATTATGCAAAAAAATAATTTAGCCTGTTAAAATAAACATATTATATAAAAAAAGGAATACAAAATTACACATTAAACAATATATTTGTTAAAAGCTAATAGGCGAAATTTATCCTTTTGATGGGGTAAAATTGTCCCAGAACTAAGCTTTTCATAAATCGATTTTGTTTATTTTTAACTTCTTCTACTTATAATTTGCATTTTCAAAGACAAAACATAAATATTTACAAACCAAATAATTATAAATCAAATTGAAAACTACTAAAACACAATTTTCAAGAGGAATTACGTTGAGTTTTCTTCTTTTTTCAGGACTATTTTCTATGAATGCACAAGACCAAGTAATTCCGTTATGGGATAAAATTCCAGATGAAATAAAAACAGCCAATTACAAGGAAAAACCTGAGTTAAAAGATGGAAAAATGCAAAGTACAAGTCAAGTCTCTGTTCCTACTTTAAGCATTTTTATTCCGAAAGAAGTAAAACCAAATCAAACTGCTGTTGTAATTTGCCCAGGAGGCGGTTACACCCATTTAGCATTTGAAAAAGAAGGAACAAAAGTGGCAGAATGGTTTAACAGCTTAGGAATCGCAGCTTTTGTATTGAAATACCGAATGCCAACCAATTTAACCATGAAAAACAAAAACGTCGGGCCATTGCAAGATGCACAAGAAGCCATTCGTTATGTCAGACAAAATGCTTCGAAATGGAATATTGATCCTAAAAAAATTGGAATTTTAGGTTTTTCTGCAGGCGGTCATTTAGCATCAACAGCTTCAACACATTATGATGATAAAGTTTATGACTCGGCATATAAAGTAAGCGCACGTCCTGATTTTTCGCTACTTATTTATCCTGTAATTTCAATGGAAAACGAAATCACGCATAAAGGTTCTCAAACCAATTTACTTGGAAATAATCCTTCAAAAGAGTTAATAGATTCTTATTCAAACGAAAAGAAAGTAACTTCTAAAACACCTCCAACATTCTTAATTCATGCGACAGATGATACTGTGGTTGTACCAGAAAACAGTATTAATTACTATTTAGCATTAAAGAAAAACGGAGTTACAGCAGAGTTACATATATATGAAAAAGGTGGCCACGGATTTGGATTAGGTGTTGCTGACACGAGCAAATTCTGGACAAGAGATTGTGCCGAATGGCTAAAAGCAAACGGCTATAATTAAAAAAAGAAAGGCAAAACTTTTACAAGTTTTGCCTTTTATCAAAAAAAAAACAAAAAGGAATTAAAAAACCAATTTTAATATGATTAGGCAGTAACTTCTTGTTCTGCTGTATTTTTCAATTTAGGAACAGGAATTGCTTTAATCGCTACTTTTGGTTTTGGAGCTGGTTTCTTTTTTCCAAATTTCTGTTTTCCCCACCAGATAATAAATCCAGTAATGGGTAAACTGGCAGAAATTAAGCTCGCCAAAAACGCAATAATTTTCCCTGTAAGTCCAAGAACACTTCCTACGTGAATATCGTAATTCATACGTCTGATTTTGTCTGGAATATTAGCTTCAATATATTTTCCAGAAAAAGGTGTTTTAATCGAAATTTCCTTCAAAGTCTGCTGATCAAAACTATATCGATCCATATTATAAAAAGTATGTCTTTGTTTGTAAACAAAAGCACCTATTGGATCTGCAGGTTTAGCGGGAATACTAATCATGATTCCAGCAGCCTGAGGATTCTCTTTTCTTAAATTCAGCAAAACTTTGTCTGCTGTTGTAATATTAAACGCTGTCACATGAGTTGTATCTGATTTTGGAGATTCACGGTTTTCAACCAATGGTTTTCCTCCAGAAGTAACCCAATACAAAGATTTGCTCCACCATCCAAAACTCCAAACTAAACCTGTTACGGCAATAAAAAACAAGAAAATGCAGCTGTAAAAACCAAACACATTGTGCATGTCATAATTGACGCGTTTAAAGCTGGCATCCCATTTAATCTTAAAACTTTTATCAATAATGGATTTAATCCATTTTGTAGGCCACCATAAAACGATGCCTGAAATCAATAAAACAACAAAAATTAAAACTGCAACTCCCACGATTGGTCTTCCAATATCATAAGGAAGCCATAATGCGCGGTGTCCGTTTAGGATCCATCTGAAAAAATCTGGCGATTCTCCTCTTGAAAAGGTTTTTACGTTTAATATATCTCCAGTATACGGATTCATATAAACGCTTATAAAAGTTCCCTGTCTTCTTCCGCCTTTACGTTTTTCATCTTTTCCTTTTTTACCTTTTTCTCCAGGTTTCCCTTGAATTTTTGCTTCAGATTTTGCTTTTTCGCCTTCACTTTTAGCGAAATCTTTTTTTCTTTCTCCTCTTTTATGCTCTCCTTTTTCACCACGGCCTCCTCTTTCACCCTCTTCTTTTTTCTCCACAAAATAACCAACAATAGCTGCTTCATCTCTTGCGCCAAAAGTCACACTAGTTGCTTTTTTATCTTTCATTTTTTTATCTGCAATCGAAACCAATTGAGACGGCAATAAAAATGCTTTTTCCTGAGGTTCTACAAACCGCCAGTCTTCAATAAAATCTTTTATTTCATTTTCAAAAACATAAATACAGCCTGTAAGACTTACAATTACTACAATGATTCCAGATGCCAAACCAAGCCACAAATGCAGCCAGGCCATAATGCGCTTAAAAAGCGACTTTTTACTTTTTTTCTTGTTATTTGGTTTTGAAGAAGAAAACATAATTGGATAGATAAATAGGATAAATAAAAAAACCGCAAGTCCTCATCAAATAAGGACTTACGGCAAAAAAATATTAGTATTTTAATTTTTGAATTGCAGTAATTTGTCCGCCTTCAACTTTCATACCTTTTGTTGCAACAGCAGTTGTACCGTTGATTGAGTAAATCCAGTTTCCGTCAGGAGTATTTATCCCTACAATTGCAGAACTTCCATCTTCTGAAGTAATATTGTAACGGCTCGTTACAGAAGTTAAAGTTTCAGGCGCATTTGTCACCCAAGTAAATGTTTGGTTGTAAACATCGGCAATTGCCATTTTTACAGCACCATTGTTTTTACCCACATTTCCGTACATTAACAATAAGAATTTCCCTTTTGAAATATAAGTTGTAGATGAAATTTTGTAACCTCCAGATTTTTCTTGAACATTAAAGAAATAAGATTTATCAAATTCTGTAGTTCCTTTTTTAATTTTTACAATTGCAGAAGGTTTTGTAGAAGTCATTACAGCATTGCTAGTAGCAATTGCACCAGAGAATCCGTAAGCGTCTCCATTTTCGTCTTGGAATAATCCGTTTGTGAAATAAGCTCCTAAATAACTTGTACGATTATCTTTAATTACTTTTTCTAATTTCAATTCTGGATAATTGTAAACCGCAACCCAAGTACTATCTGGATTTGCAGTACCAAAATTGTCTACTCCGTCTCCTTTGATACTCATATAAGGCATATACACTTTATCTCCAACTTGAGTTGCCCAAGTATAGAAAGCTCTTTCTCCGTTTCCAGCCAATTTCTTAGTATCTTGCTGAGCTTCACCTGTAATAAGCGATTTTTCAGCATCAATTTTGTACATAGAAGCAATAGAAGCACCACTTCTTGGAACTTTAATAGTTAAGATATCTTTGTTTACGGCAGCAAATACGTGTACCGTTTCTGCTTGAAAGTCAGATTTCTTAACCAATTTCCCTTCAGCATTTAAGTTGTAAGTGGTTACCGCTCCAGGATTTCCTTGTCCGTAAAGTAAACTAAAGAAATTATTTTGTGCTGTAATGTAGTAACGATACGTTCCATCTTGCTCTAATCCGTTTCCTGTAGTTGTGATTGTTCCAGTAGAGACATCGTCTGCAGTTAGCAAATAATCTGCAATTCCCGCTGCACCAGTTGTTGCAGTAATAATATATTTAGTTTTTCCTGTATCAGTTCCGCCGCCAGTTTCTCCTCCTGATTTATCAGAATCACTGCTGCAAGAAAAAGCTGTAAAAGCTATAACAGCTGATAATAACGCTAGTGTTGTACTTTTTTTCATTGTATTATGGTGTTTGTATTAAAATTTAATTATTTGATTTACTGAAGTAATATCTCAACTTGATATAGAAAGCGCGACTTGGTTTTTGCAGCGAAAAATTGTCGTAAAGCTTATTGTCTAATAGATTTTTGCATTCTAAAGCAATATTGTATTTTCCGTTTGCCATTGTATAAACCGCATTTAAATCATGGCTAAACTGTTGCGGAATTTCTAATTTGCTATCCTTGCTTCCCATACTTGGCCATGACAAATAATAAGTATGAACATACAGCAGATTATAGCCTACAGACAGATTGTTTCCTTTTTTCCAAACATTATTAAAGAACATCGTAGCATCTGCATTTCCGAATAGATAAGGCATGTTTGGAATTCTGTCATTATAAAAAGGAGATACATAATTTTGATTCGGTTCGTACATTGTTTTGTTTCTAATATTCTGGTAAGTTGTGTTGATACCAGCCGTAAAACGATTGCTGTACGAATATCTAATTTCGCCATCGATACCATAATTGGTCACTTTCCCTTGATTGACATTGGTAGTCATGGTTTGATTGTTATTTAATGTCGGACGAATAAAATCTACTGCATTTCTATGCAAAAGATTTACATCAAAAGACAAAGCATTTTTTTCACGGAAACTAGTTTGATAACTCGCTCCTAAATTGTAGTTGTTGCTAGATTCTGGTTTTAAAGCAAGGTTTCCTTCTAAGTTATCATTGACATTACCAAAGATTTCCTCTGGAGTTGGCAGTCTGTATGTCTTTTCATAAGAAGCTTTTATCTGTAAATTATGCCTCAAATAATAACTCGTAGCAGCACCGTAACCCGTTGTCGAAGTATGATCTACATATTTCTGATAAGCAATATCTCCTGTAGCTCCCGAAGGATTATAACTTCTTGAATAAGTAGTTTTTAATGAATAATCTTTTAAGAATAGAGACGTGCTCCATTTTTCATTGTAATCTAATTTATACCCCAATCCTAAAACATTCTTTTGCGTTTTTTTAGGCTGTTTATAAACCAAAGATTCTGGAACCAATTCGTCACTTTCTTTACGGTCGAACGTGTTAAACGTATTATTGACCATAAATGAATGTCTATCGTTTAGCGTATAAGTTGCATTCGCTGTAGCAATCCCATTATTGTTATAAAATTTACGCAACGTTCGGCTTCTTTCCCCTCCTGCGCCATCATATTGTTTGTAATCGCCAAACCAATTGTATCTTCTAAAAACGGTATCAATATTCTGCTCGTAACCAAAATTGTAATTACCTGTAATATTCACATTCAGCCCTTTAGTAAATAAATCTTTTACCTGATATTTTAAAGTTGGCATTACAATGCTTCCTTTTCTGTAAATCTGTCCAAACACGCTAACCATTCTGGCACCTGTCTGTATGTCGGCTTTGTTTTCTCCGCCAGTAAAACCGATCATTAATTTGTCAGCATATTTTTTTCCAGTGATACCCACATTTAAGATCACCGTTTCGTTGCGGTATTTATCATGAAAACGTCTTACTCTCTGATTCGGGAAATAAGCACCCGTATTTAAATCGGCAACATCAACATTTACCCAGTAATTATTATCAGAATAGTTTTGAAAAGCATTAATTTCAGTCGTAAAACCACTATTTGCCGTATAACCAGCGTTTATGCTTGAACGATGCGTATTAAAAGATCCGAAGGAATATGATGCATCTACAAAAGTTCTTGGTTTGCTATTCGTTACAATATTTATTGCGCCTCCCAAAGCATCTCCTCCAAGCCAGATTGGCACAACACCTTTATAAACTTCTACACGATCGGCAAGATTAATTGGGATATTATTCATTTGGAAAGAAGAACCAAAATTATCCATTGGAACTCCGTCAATAAAAACCTTAATCTGATTTCCAGAAAATCCGTTGATAGAAAGTTCTGATCTTGAACCTACACCGCCCGCTTCACGGTTACGCACACCAGAAACGCGGTCTAAAGCATGTGATAAATCGAGAGTTGAATTGTGCAGTTTTTTAGCATCGATAGCCGTTACGCTATAAGCTTGTTTGTTTACTTTATCAGTTTGCGATCTTCCAAGAACTGTTACACTTTCTAATTCCTGCAATTCGCTTTCCATTTTAATTGAAACTTCTAAATTGTCCGAAACTTCAATTTGTTTTTTCTGAACTGCAAATCCCAATGCAGAAATTTTTAAAGTATGTTTTCCAGATGGTACATTTTTTAAAATATAATTTCCGTTTTCATCCGAAACAACACTTAGACCTGTTTTTTCGACAACAACAGTTGCAAACGGAATTGTTTCTCCAGAATTTTCAACAACCTTTCCAGAAACTGAAAACCCTTCATTTTGCTGGGAAAATGATAAGAACGTTGTTAGAAAAAATAAACTGGCAAATAAAAATTTTTGAGTTGACATATCTTTAATTAGACTAATTATAAATAACTTTGTTGCAAAAGTACCATCAACATCTTTAAAAAAGATAGGGAAAAACGGATTATTATTTTGTAAAAACGGATTAAATTTTGAAAATCAACGCCACACTTTTAACATCAGAAACGCCTATAATTAGAATTCAAATTGGAAATAAATATTATCCGAAAAGTATTTTAACCGAAGAGAATGTCGACATTCAAAATGGAGATTCTGAAAAAATTATAAGCCATCATCTTATTACTGAAGGACTGGTTCTTCTTGATACTCAGATGTATTATTCAACTCCAAAAACTATCATCTTTGAAATTGATGAAGAATCGGTTGTGATGAATTTTATCTACAGCAGTAATGTCGAAACCCATATTGATCAATTGGAAAGCGAAAAATATTCTAAAAAAAACACGCATAATATTTTCTATACTAATAATTTTAAAGCAACATTTAAAATTCCGCCTTTTACAGAGATCAACTATTTGTCGATTATTCTTTCTAAAGAATTCTATTATAACATCATCAATGAAGACTGGCAACTTCATGAAAAATTTTCGAAAAAAATCCTCGAAAAACAATCTAGTTATTTAACTTCAAAATACCTTCCTTTTACACCTGCAATTCAATGGGTAACGTCTGAAATTAAAAACTGCACTCGAGAAGGCGTTTTAAAAAGAATTTATATCGAAAGCAAAATTAAAGAACTTCTTATTCATCAGCTTGAGACATTAATTATCAAACCTTTAGAAACAGATAAAATCAATCAAGAAGATTATGATAAACTTTTAGAAGCAAAAAAAATATTAGAAAACGATTATAGAAACACACCTACTCTACCAGAACTTTCGAGAATTATTTCGCTAAATGAATTCAAACTAAAAAAAGGTTTTAAAGCTTGTTTTGGTACCACTGTCAAAAGTTATATCATAAAACTAAGAATGGAACATGCCAAAGAATTGTTTCAAAATAAAACCACTACAGTAAGCGAAGCAGCATATAAATGCGGTTACAAAGACGTTTCGCATTTTTCTGCGGCATTTAAAAGCTATTACAGGTTCTCGCCTCAAAAGTTTAAAATCAATACTGATAACATTCAGTTCTGGCTAATTGGCTTTTCATTATTGTGGTAAAAAAAGGGTTTTAAAATTATGTCCGTCGACTTAATCTTAAAACCCCTAAAAAAATTAGACATTAATGTATATTGCAAACTTATATACAAGTACCCACGATCAAATGAATATGTCAAAATTCAATGTAAAAACGTTTCTCCAAAAACAGTTTTCTATAGAAATTAAATGATACCCAAAAAGGTAAAGGCTATCATAGTTTTTAAATTTCTACAGGCCAAAATTAGAATTCACAATATAGATAACCTTACGGTTTTCCTCATTGTGTGAAAAAATTAACATTCTTAACCTTAATTTAAAACCTTAAATAGTTGTATCGCAAAACATTGCCAAAATTCTTTTTAACGTAAATTTGTGAAAGAAAATACTAGATTTAAAACGAAATACTTTCAAAAAAAGATGTTTCTTGTCCTAGATTAAGTCTCATTTTACAAAACCCTTCCTACATTTGCGAGTGATTTTAATCAGAGAATGAGAGAATCTGGACAATTAAAGAATAAATAAAGAGACAAGAAACTTAGTATCTTAGAACCCTCAGAACCTTAGAACCTTGAAAAATGAAACAGTTGCAATTTTTACTGCTCGGAAAAAATGAAGCCATTTTAGCTATTTTACTTCGTCTTGTTAATGCTGATGAAAACTGGAATGGAGTTGCTTTTAATAACGAAAAAGAAGCCCAAGAATACTTTCAAAACAATAAAATCGACATTGTTCTTTTAAGTTCTGCAATTGAAGATCATGTTGAAAAAGAATTTACTGCCTTCTGTTTAAAAACTCAGCCAGATGTTGAAGTCATTGAACATTTTGGTGGCGGAAGCGGATTATTAAAATCTGAAATCCTGCATCGATTACATTTGAAGGGAAAAATTTAACTAAATATTTTTTCTCTTATAAAAACCTACTTGCCAATTATAAGAAATTTATGCTACTTTTGAGAAGACAAATTTAAACCAATACCTCAAAAAGTAAGTTTCTTAAGATGAAAAAAAGCTTCATTCTATTATTCATTTGTTTTTCCTTTCAAATAGGAACTTCACAAAAAATCTATTTCGAAAAAAGCAATTACAAAGACAGTCTGACCCTCAGCAAAAGCATGCCGCTTCTTGCCAAAAAGGCATTGCCGCTTTATAAAAATCCAAGCCGGGCTTCCTACTTAGATTATTATGCCAGAATGCAATCTGTAGCTGGAGATTTTAAAGGAATGCATGAGACTTTTGTAACCTATTCGCAGGAAATTTTGGGAGACAGTATTGCCAATAAACCTTTAGGATTTATTTATAAAACTTATGCGAAGACGGCTTTAAAAGAACCTAAAACAAAATCTGATTTTGAAAAAGTCTTTACAACTGAGTTTTATAAATTATACAATACTTTTAATGCAGAGGGAAAAAGCTGGGCCGAAGGATATTATGAATTAAAACTATCCGACGTTAAAAATGATTTTGAAGAACAACTTAAAGCGGTTCAAGACAATGACAGCATTAGTGTAGAAAATGCCGCGCAATTATGCCGACAATATTCACGGTATTTTATTTTGAGCAAAACTCTTTCAATTGCTAACAAAATAATTGCAAAAATTGAAGCCGATACTTATGTAATAGATCGTGACATCATTATTACATTGCCAAACGGAAACACGATTTCTGCCACTATGGTCAGACTTAAAAATGTAACCGAACCTCAGCCCGTTGTAATGAAGTATACTATCTACGCAGGAAACGAAGTCAGCGACTGTAAGGAAATTGCAAATATGGGCTACGTAGGTTTTGTTGCCAATACGCGAGGCAAACATTTAAGCAATGACCCAATAGAACCTTACGAACACGATGGCGACGATGCATATCATATTCTGGACTGGGTTAGCAAACAGTCATGGTGCAATGGTAAAATCGGATTATACGGCGGCAGTTATTTGGGCTTTAGCCAATGGAGCGCCGTAAAAAAAGTGCATCCTGCTTTAAAAACAATTGTGCCTTTGGTTTCGGTAGGAGCTGGAATTGATTTTCCTATGCAAAATGGCATTTTTATGAGTTATACCTTAAAGTGGATTCATTTGGTTGCCAATACTAAATTAACGGATTTAAACAGCTTTTTAAATAGCAAAAAATGGGATGAAGTTTTTACGCAATATTATAAAACTGGAGCCAGTTTCCGTTCTTTAGACAAAATTGAAGGCAATTCTTCTCCTTTATTTCAAAGATGGCTGGAACATCCTGTTTACGATAGCTACTGGCAGAATATGACGCCTCAAAAAGAAGCTTTTGCCAATATTAATATTCCAATTTTAAGCACAACTGGTTATTACGATGATGATCAGTTGGGTGCGATGTACTATTATAATTAATATCAAAAATATAATAAAAGCGATAATTATTATCTCATAATCGGACCTTACGATCATGGCGGTTCACAAGGTGCTCCAAGAAAAGAATTAGGAGGTTATACTATTGATGAAGTAGCAAATATTCCAATTAATGCCATTATTTTTGAATGGTTTGATTATATTTTGAAAGGTGCAAAACGTCCTGAAATTTTAAAGGATAAAGTAAACTTTGAAATCATGGGCAGAAATGAATGGAAAAGCGTTTCTTCTTTAGACAAAATGCACAATGATAATCTAATCTTTTATTTGAGCAACAGCAATTCTAAATATTCACTGCAAAAAACAGCTCCTAAAAAAACAGCTATAATTAACCAAACAGTTGATTTTACAGATCGATCTGAAATTAATATTTATAATGATGATTATGTAAACGGTTTTCCTAAAGTGATAGATTCGACTTTTAAACCAGAAAAACATTTATTGGTTTTTGAAAGTGATCCTCTTGAAAATTCAACTATAATTAGTGGTTCATTGAAAGCATCGTTAAAAATAAGCACAAACAAAAAAGATATTGATGTCGAAATACAGCTTTACGAAAAAACAGCAAAAGGTCAATATTTTGCTTTAACTAACAATTTACAAAGAGCTAGTTTGGCAAAAGACAGAACAAAAAGGCAGTTATTGACTCCTAATAAAATAGAAACAATTGATATTGAGCAAACCTTTATAATTTCAAAAGAATTAGAAAAAGGAAGTTCAATTGTAATTGTGTTAGGAGCTAATAAAAACCCAAACTGGGAAGTTAATTATGGTACTGGTAAAAACGTTAGCGACGAAACCATTTCTGACGCTAAAGAGCCTCTAAAAATAAAATGGTATTCTGACAGCACCATTACACTTCCTATTCTAAAATTGTAAAAAGCATTTTTCATATATGGAAAAAACATATTCGGTTGTATTTTATTCTAGAGCGTTAGTTGAGCCCGTTAAAAAATTGAAAGACTTTTTAAAAAGCAAAATCAATTGGTATAACAGTTGCAATTCTGAAGCACATATTACAATTTGTGAGTTTACAATTGAGGAATCTGAGTTCGATTCTATCAGACAAAAGCTTTCTAAAGTTTCGGATACTTTTACGCCTTTCCCAGTATTATTAAATCATTTTGATTCTTTCCAAAATAGTGGTGCTTTTTTTATTGGTGTAACCGAAGATTCTGAAAATAATCTGGTGCCTATCATGAAAAAGATTCATGAAACCTTCAAGTTTTTAAAACTCAAAAAAAGTGATAATCCACACCTGTCAATTGGACGAAGATTAACGCCAGAAAATCTCAAAATTGCTTCTGAACTTTTCACCACAATTGATCTTGAATTTGAATGCAATGAAATTGTTTTAAGAGAGTTTGATCCCAAAGTAAAACAGTTTTTTGTTATTGATGCTTTTCCTTTCGGAAGTAATCCTGAGCCAGAGTTTGTTCAGGGAAGTTTGTTTTAACCGCAAAGAGCGCAAAGATTTAGGCAAGGTTCGCAAAGATTTTACACAAAGCTTTGCGAACTTTGCGTTTTTATAGACTGTCTAAATCAAAAAAACTTGCGCTCTTTGCGGTTAAACTCTCAATGCTTATTTTTTCGTATATTTGAATTTCGCAATTCATTACGATATGAAATCCCTAGATTCATTTTACAAAGAGATTACCGAAGGCTCGACAATTGATCCAACTTCATTGTTGCCAAACGACATTCAGAAAGAAATTGGGCATTTTAATATTTTCGATATTAAAGAACTTCTGGAGCGCATGAAAGGAAAACCTGGAATGCCTTATGATAGAAGAGCTTATTATAAAATAAGTTTGATTAGAGGTCATAACAAAGCAGAATACGCCGACAAAATAATCGAAATCGAAAAACAAGGATTGCTATTTGCAACACCAAAAATCCCGTACAATTATTTGCCTCAGGATACCAATCAAGGAGGACAATTTTGTGTGTTTACAAATGAGTTTTTATCGAAAAGCAAAAGTGGAATCGATCTAGATGAACTTCCAATTTTTGCTTCAGACGGTTATCCGATTTTTCAGCTTTCTGATGAAGAAGTTTCAGAAGTAGAATTGATTTTCAATAAAATACAAAAAGAAATTAATTCTGATTATATTTATAAATACGATTTAATTCGAAATTATGTTGCTGAATTAATTCACTTTGGACAAAAATTACAGCCTATTACCGCTTTATATTCTAAACATAATTCGGCAGCAAGGGTTTCTTCTTTATTTGCTGAATTATTAGAAAGACAATTCCCAATTGAATCCCCAAATCAAAGATTGGAATTGAGAACCGCAAAAGATTTTGCGGAGAGATTATCCGTGCATGTGAATCATTTAAATAAGGTTTTAAAGGAAAACACCGGAAAAACCACAACAGAATTAATTACAAACCGATTAACAAACGAAGCAAAAATACTTTTAAAACAGACCGATTGGAACATATCTGAAATCGCCTATTCTCTTGGTTTTGAAGAATTAGCGCATTTTTCTAATTTCTTTAAAAAACAGACTTCCTTTACGCCGATTGCTTTTAGGAGTTAAGTTGTTTTGTTTCAGGTTTCAGGTTTTGCCAGAACTTTGTCAAAGTTTCGAACTTTGACAAAGTTTAAAGCAACTCTTTGGAATTTTAAACTTAAAAAATTGGAATTTCACAGTTCTGATTTGAATTTCGCAAACATCGGTTTGATATTTACAACTCCCCAACTCTACTTCGCTCCTACCTTTGTCTAATCAAATTTAAAGAACGAAAAGATGAATTTATCAGACAACAAAATTTTAATAACTGGCGGTGCAAGCGGTATCGGACTTGGACTTGCCGAACGATTCATTCAAGAAAACAATACTGTGATTATTTGCGGACGAAGAGAATCGGTTTTAAATAACGCAAAAGCAAAATTTCCATCAATTATTACCAAAGTGTGCGATTTGTCTCTAGAAGAAGAACGCGCTGCACTTTATGAATGGATTAAGGAAAATCATCCTGATTTAAATGTTTTAGTAAATAATGCTGGAATTCAAAACTGGATGAACATAACCGATGCTGATTTTTATGCCAACATGAAAAATGAGCTTGCAACTAATATTGAAGCCCCTTTACATTTAACATCATTATTTATACAGTTACCTTCTCTTAAAACTGTAATGAATGTAACTTCGGGATTGGCATTTTCTCCTTTTGCAAAAGTTCCAGTTTATTCGGCCACAAAAGCGTTTTTCAGATCTTTTACAATTTCGCTTCGTCATTTATTAAAAGAGAAAAAGATTGAAGTGGTAGAAATTATTCCGCCAGCTTTAAACACCGATTTAGGCGGCATTGGTCTTCATGATGCACATCCAAGCGTAAGCAGTTTTATCGAATCAATTTTCCAACAATTAAAAGAAGGCAAACAAGAATTGACTTTCGGAACCAGCGAAACAAGATTAAACGCAAGCGCAGAAGAATTAAGAAATCATTTTAATGCAATGCATAAATAATTATGAATTATGAGCTATGAATTGACATCACAAATACAAGAAACATTTCATAACTCATAATTCAAAACTCATAACTCATAACTACAAAAATATGGCAGTAAATACAAAAATAGCTCTAGTTACGGGCGGTAGCAGAGGTTTAGGAAAAAATATGGCAATCGCGATTGCAAAAAAAGGACTGGATGTAATTATTACATACAACAGCAAAAAAGAAGAAGCTGACACCGTAGTTTCGGAAATTGAAAGTTTAGGGCAGAAAGCCGCTGCATTACAATTAAATGTTGCTGATTCTGGAACTTTCGATTCTTTCTTCGATCAAGTAAAAACAGTTTTGAAAGACACTTTTAAAACAGACAAATTTGATTTTTTAGTAAACAACGCAGGAATCGGAATTCACAATTCTTTCATTGGAACAACTGAAGCAGAATTTGACCAATTAACTAATATTCAATTCAAAGGACCATTTTTCTTAACTCAAAAAGGACTTAATGTAATGAACGATGGTGGCGGAATTGTAAATATTTCAACTGGTTTGGCAAGATTTTCTTTCCCTGGATATGCAGCATATGCTTCTATGAAAGGCGCAATGGAAACTTTGACAAAATATCAGGCAAAAGAATTGGGTGCAAGAAAAATTAGAGCTAATATAGTTGCACCAGGTGCAATTGAAACCGATTTTGGTGGCGGAGTTGTTCGTGACAACGAGCAAATGAATCAGCAGATTGCTTCTGTAACCGCTTTAGGAAGAGTCGGTCTTCCTGATGATATTGGCGGTGTTGTTGCCTTTTTATGTACAGAAGATGCTCGCTGGGTAAATGCACAACGAATTGAAGTTTCTGGTGGAATGATGCTTTAATTTAGTTGATGGTTGATGGTTTATAGTTGATGGTTAGCGGTACTTCATAACTCATAACTCATAACTCATAACTCATAACTCATAACTCATTATAAAAAAACAAAACCCGATAAGCATTAAAAACTCATCGGGTTTGTCATTTCAAATAATATTTGAATTAGTAAAGCTTTTTTAGTTCTTTTCGACTGAGACTTCAAAATCTCCTTCTGCGTCAAAAACTATATCGTAAAATTTGGCCTCTTTGGTTACGCCAACTTCGTAGGTTGTTTTTTTCTTATCGTCTACCACCATTGCAATTTCTTTAATGGCTTTTGCCTTGTAATTCTTTTTAAGATAAGACTGCGCTTTTATTGGAAGCTGTTTAAACGGAATCTGCAGCTCATACGCTTTCATGTTTCCGAGATTATCGTAAATCGCTACCGCTTTGGTTTTATCGTTTACATTGTATCGTGCTTCAAATCTAACTTCGTCTGCATCATCTCCAACATATTCTTCAGACCAGACTGGCACTTTTCCCGGATATTCTCTCTCAAAAGCAAATCGAACCTTTTCTGGAGGCGTGATTTCCTTTTTCATATTAGTTCCTTCTTGGGCTATTAAAAAACTACTGCACAAAAAAGTAAAAGACAAAAACACGTTTTTCATAGTTTCATTTTTTAAAATTAAACTTTAGCAACGTATTAAAATTAATACTTTTTCTCTTACGACAACATGAAGAAATTAACATTTTTTATTCGTTGAAAAAACTCCTTTGAAATCAAATATTCAATTATAATTCTAGTTTTTTTAATCGGTCGGTTAGCTCTCTTTTATACGTAATTCCAATTGGGATTCTTTCGTTTTTAATGACAACAAAATCTTTTTCGGTTGCATCAATTTTATCCAGCGCTACGATGTACGATTTATGAACTCGCATAAAACTCTTTTCTGGAAGACACTTTTCAAATTCTGTTGTCGTTATCGAAGCTAGATAAGTTCTTTTTGTTGTGTGAAGTTTTACATAATTGCCAAAACTCTGTGCGTATAAAAGCTGATCCAATTCAATATCCATCAGATAGCCATCTACTTTTACACTAACCGAATTTACCGTTTCTTCTGTTTTTTGCTTCACGCTTTCGGTCGCAAAAAATCGGTCAATTGCTTTTAGAAATCTTGGAAAATAAATGGGTTTTAGCAAATAATCAATTACGCCGTAATCATAACTTTCAAGCGCAAATTCAGAATACGCGGTAGTCAAAATAGTTTTAGGATGCGTTGGAAGAATTTTAAGCAATTCCATTCCTGAAATTTCAGGCATATTGATATCTAGAAACATCAAATCGACTGGATTTTCTCTAAGATAATTCATCGCTTCAATGCCATTGTATCCTTGAAAAACCAATTCTAACTGCGGATTCTGCTTGATATAATTGGCCAGAACATAATGCGCAGCGGGTTCATCGTCTACAATAATGCATTTCTTTGTTTCTCTCATCTTACAAACTTTTTAAGCTGTATTTCTAAATCTACAATGTAAGTCTGTTTATCGTCTTTAACGTCTAATTTATAGTCTTTTCCATAAATTAAATTCAGACGTTCAATGGTATTTTTTAAGCCGATTTTGGTAGAAATCACATCATTTTTCTTCGGAATTGAATTGGCAACATGAAGATGCAGCAATCCGTTTTGAACTGAAATCGTAATTTTCACAAAACATCTTTCGATAGCGCAAGTTCCGTGTTTGAAAGCATTTTCGATAAACGCAATTAAAAGCATTGGAGAGATTTTGTAGGCGTTTTCATTATCAACATCGCTTTCAAAAGTAATATCACATCGATAGCCAACACGCTCTTTTTCAAGCTGAACATAACTATTTATAAACTCTAGTTCATCTTCTAAAGATACGCATTGTTTGCTGTTGCTTTCCAATTGATAACGCATTAACTGTGAAACCTTCATAATCAAATCGGGCGTTCTATCTGGAAACTGAAGACTGATTCCGTAAAGCGTATTAAAAGTATTGAACAAAAAATGCGGATTTAATTGTCCTTTCAATGAATTCAATTGCATTTGATTGAACAATAAAGCCGCATCGGTTTGTTTTCTGTGAATACGATAAAACTTAAAGACAATAATTGGACTGAGAATGCAGACCAAAGTTCCTAAAACGCTCGCCAATTGGTACGCATAACTTCTCTGATGCGAGTTTTGGTACAAATGGCATTTGGCAAACATATCCATCCTTGTAATTTCATACAAAATGACCGAGAATACAAAAACTCCGAAAAGCGTCAGGATGATATAGGTAAAAGGTTTGTTTGCTTTGAATAAAATCGGAAGGATAAAAAAGCGATTAAATTGAGCATGCATATATAAAATGCAATAAAAAAATACACCCATTGCAATAGAAACGAAAGAGCTAAACAGCATCCAGTCATTTTTTAGGGTATAAATTGTAAATGAAAAAAGGACAACGGCAACCTCCTGCCACCATTTGTTATCCAATATGTTATCAATTCTTTTGTTCATTCTTAATTGTGAAATAGTTTACAAAGTACGAACAAATATCTAATTATTTTTTTCAAAAAATGACCAATTCAATTCGTCATTTACTAGTGCAGTACATCACTTAACCTGACTTTTATCAGTGTAAGAGAAATAAATTTGTTTCATCAAAAAATATTTCTATTCACACCTTGAGTTTATGTATTTCAAAAAAATTACCTTATTATTTTTATTGATTTTTGCCTCAGCCGGCTACGCTCAAACCCTGTCTTTAAAAGAAGCCATAAAGATAGGACTTGAAAACTACGGTTCTATTCGAGCAAAAAACAATTACACCAATGCATCAAAAGAGACTCTAAAACAATCTCGTCGTGATTATCTGCCAAATCTGAATTTATCGGCTCAGCAGGATTACGGAACTGTAAACGGACAAAACGGACCGCTTTATGGTTTTGGAGGTTTAGGAGTTGCTTCATCAGGACTTCCCTTGCCAGAGCAAAACTGGAACTCAGCATTTGGTGCACTTTATTTAGTCAACATGAACTGGGATTTTTTCACCTTCGGAAAAACACAGGAAAAAATCAATTTATCTAAAATTGATGTTCAGGCTAAAGAAAAAGATTTAGCGCAGGAAAAATTCCAGCAGGAAATCAAAATCTCAGCTGCTTATCTGAATTTATTGGCAAGCCAAAGATTACTGATTTCGCAAGAAAAAAACCTTTCACGTGCAGAAGTTTTTAAGAAAACAGCTGTTGCAAGAGTTAAAAATGGGTTATTGGCCGGAGTAGATTCTACATTGGCTACAGCCGAAGTTTCTAAAGCTAAAATCGCTTTAAACTTAGCCAGAAACTTTGTTAAGGAACAAAACAACAAATTAGTCGATTTAATGGGCGTTGCGCCGCAGGATTTCGTTACTGACACACTTTTTGTAACTCAGATTCCAAAAGAATTGGTGACTAAAGAAACTGCTACGGACAGTCTTCACCCTTTATTACAATTTTATAAAACTAAAATCGATTACAGCAACCAGCAGGTTAAATTGTATAAGAGATTCTATTATCCAACAATGAGCGCTTTTGGGGTTTTACAAACCAGAGCTTCAGGATTTGATAATTCGTACGCAACCAATCAAAATGCATTTACAAGAAATTATTGGGATGGCGTAAATCCAGATCGCACCAATTATTTGGTTGGAGTTGGAATTACATGGAATTTAACCACGCCTTTCAGATCAAGCAAACAAGTAAGCGCTCAGAAATTTGTATCACAAGCTTTGCAAGAAGAATACAATCAGGCTGATCGTGAATTGAAATCGCAGCTGACATTTGCAGAAGATAAAATCAAAATTACTTTGGAAAATTATGCCGAAGCGCCAATTCAGGTTGATGCAGCCCAAAGAGCTTACATTCAGAAATCGACATTATACAAAAATGGTTTAACCGATCTAACCGATTTAACGCAAACCATTTACACGCTGAATCGTGCTGAAATCGATCGAGATATTGTCAATAATAATGTGTGGCAGTCGTACTTATTAAAAGTCGCTGCAACAGGAAATTTTGACTTATTTATAAATGAATTTTAATTATAAATCCTAATGAATTTAATACGTTTTGCACTCCGCAAACCCATTTCCATTTTAGTATTGGTTGCGGGTCTATTTTTCTTCGGAATTGGTGCCATCAGAGACATTAAGGTAGACATTCTGCCAAAAATGAATTTGCCGGTTATCTACATTGCGCACCCATTTGGAGGTTATACGCCAGACCAGATGGAAGCTTATTTTGCCAAAAACTACGTAAACGTTTTACCTTTCTCAAACGGTATCAAATCGGTAGAAACTAAAAATATTCAAGGGTTAATGATTATGAAATTAACCTATTATGAAGGAACCAACATGGCACAGGCTGCAGCCGAATTGAGTGCACTTTCAAACAGAATCCAAGCGGTTTTCCCTCCAGGAACACAGCCTCCGTTCATCATTCGTTTTGATGCTTCTTCACTTCCAATTGGGCAATTGGTATTGAGCAGTAAAATACGTTCAAATAACGAATTACAGGATTTAGCCAACGTTTATGTTCGTGCTTCGTTTACCTCAATTCCTGGTTTATTATCTCCAGCACCATTTGGAGGAAGCCCAAGAACTATTGAGATTAACGTAGATCCAGATTTATTGCGTTCTCATAATATGACGCCAGATCAAATCGTAGAAGCGATTCGTTTAAACAACCAAACGGCTCCATCAGGAAACGTTCGTATGGGCGACAAAAACTATATTACACCAACCAATAATACGATTAAAGAAATTAAAGATTTTGAACAGATTCCGTTATTCAAGGGCGGTGTTCAAAACTTAAAACTAGGCGATGTTGCCAATGTAAAAGACGGTGCCGATATTACAGCTGGTTATGCATTGGTAAACGGAAAACGTTCGGTTTATATTAGTATTGCAAAAGCGGGAGACGCTTCGACTTGGGATGTGGTTCAGAAATTGAAAAAAGAACTTCCTAAAATTCAAAGCACGCTTCCTGAAGATGTAAACATTACGTATGAATTTGACCAATCGGTTTATGTGATCAACTCGGTTAAAAGTTTGATTACAGAAGGTATCATTGGTGCGGTTTTAACGGGATTAATGGTAATGTTATTCTTGGGTGATCGTCGTGCAGCGTTAATTGTAATTATGACGATTCCGATTTCTATTATTTCGGGTGTTTTATTTCTAAAATTATTCGGTCAGACCATTAACTTAATGTCTCTCTCAGGATTGGCTTTGGCAATTGGTATTTTGGTGGATGAAAGTACCGTAACAATCGAAAATATTCACCAGCATCTCGATATGGGAAAACCAAAAGCGCTCGCCATTTGGGATGCCTGTAAAGAAATCGCTCTGCCAAAATTATTGATCCTTCTTTGTATTCTTGCTGTATTTGCTCCAGCATTTACTATGGTTGGTATTCCAGGAGCGCTGTTCTTGCCTTTGGCTTTAGCAATTGGTTTTTCAATGGTAATTTCATTCTTGTTGTCTCAAACTTTTGTGCCTGTAATGGCCAACTGGATGATGAAAGGACATGAAAAACACGTACACGGACCAGAAATTACAGATGATGAAGCTGAGTTTAACGACTGTGGTTTAACACCAGAATCTGAACAAAATCTGATTACGCAGAAAAAAGATTATGTAGAAAGAGAAGACACTAACAATAACGGAAAAATTAGCAGTTTCGAACGATTCAAGATTCGTTTTATGCGAACTTTAGACCGCTTATTTGTTCATAAAAAAATAACAAGTATTACGTATCTGGTTGTTGCAACTGCTTTGGCAATCTTGTTTATTAGTTTTATCGGAAAAGATGTTTTCCCGAGAACCAATTCAAGTCAGTTCCAACTAAGAATGCGTGCCGTTGACGGAACACGTCTAGAAAGAACCGAAGAACAAGCGAGAATTGTTTTAAAAGAATTAGAAAAAATGGTCGGAAAAGATCATATCGGAATTTCATCTGTATATGTGGGTCAGCACCCTTCTCTATTCTCAATCAACCCGATTTATCTGTTCATGGCAGGTTCCCACGAAGCGGTTTTCCAAGTGAGTTTAAAAGATTACGAGGAAGATATGGACGATTTTAAAGATGAACTTAGAGCAAGACTTAAAAAATTGCTTCCAGACACCAAACTTTCTTTTGAGCCAATCGAATTGACAGATAAAGTGTTAAGCCAAGGTTCTCCTACTCCAATTGAGATTCGAGTAGCTGGAAAAGACAAAAAAAGAAACGAATTATACGCGACTCAAATCGTAGACAAACTAAAAGCAATTTCGTATTTCAGAGATGTGCAAATTGGTCAGCCAATACATTATCCAGCAATGAATATCGATATTGACAGAACTCGTGCTGCTGAATTAGGAGTCGATATGAATGATATTTCTCGTTCGCTTGTGGCTTCGACTTCATCTTCCCGTTATACAGAAAAAAATAACTGGGTCGATGAAAAAGCAGGATTATCGTATTCTGTTCAGGTTCAAGTGCCTTTAAATAAAATGAAAAGCAAAACCGATATTGGAGAAATTCCAGTATTGAAAAATTCGCTTCGTCCGGTTTTAAGTGACGTTGCCAAAATTACACCAGGATTTGTGAGTGGAGAAAATGACAATTTAGGGGCCATGCCATACATTACCGTTACGGCAAACATCTATAAAACCGATTTGGGGACGGCTTCAAAAGATGTGAGCAAAACGATTAGTTCATTGGGCGAATTACCACGTGGTTTGTTTATCACGCCAATCGGACTAAGTACTGTATTGACAGAGACATTAAGCAGTTTACAAACAGGATTATTGGTCGCTGTGTTTGTAATCTTCTTAATGTTGGCCGCTAATTTTCAATCGTTCAAAGTTTCGCTGGTAATCTTAACAACAGTTCCTGCCGTAGTTTTAGGTGCTTTATTAATGTTGACACTTACAGGTTCTACGCTTAACTTACAATCGTATATGGGAATCATCATGTCGGTTGGGGTTTCTATTGCCAACGCCGTTCTTTTGGTTACGAATGCCGAACAGCTTCGAAAAATAAACGGAAATGCATTAGAATCTGCAAGAGAAGCAGCAGCGTTGCGTCTTCGTCCGATTATCATGACTTCTGTTGCCATGATTATGGGTATGTTGCCAATGGCAATTGGACACGGCGAAGGAGGCGATCAAGTTTCTCCGTTAGGAAGAGCGGTTATCGGTGGATTATTATTTTCTACTTTTGCCGTATTATTGATCCTTCCGCAGATATTTGCGTGGGCACAAGAAAAAACATCGACACAATCTGTTTCTTTAGATCCTGAAGACGAAGAAAGCATCCATTATATTTCATCATTAAAACCAAAAAATGAACACTAAAATTATAAAATATAGCCCGCTGTTTTTAGCAGCAGTATTTTTCCTTAACAGCTGTAATTCTAAAAAAGAAGAACCTGTTAAAGCAGAAATTGAACCTAAAGTTGAAACTTTCCTTTTAGCGAAAGAAAAACTAACAACAGAATTGCGTTTGCCAGCCGAATTAACCGGTTTCCAGCAAGTTGATTTGTATGCAAAAGTGAGCAGTTTCGTAAAAACCTTAAAAGTTGATATTGGTACGAAAGTAAAAAAAGGACAGCTTTTAATTGTTTTAGAAGCACCAGAAATAAGTTCGCAATTGGCTGCAGCCGAATCGAGATTGAAATCTATGGAAGCCATTTATGCAACGAGCAAAAGCACTTACAACCGTTTGTACGAAACGAGCAAGGTTGAAGGAACGATTTCTAAAAACGATTTAGAAATGGCAAGCGGCAAAAAGAACTCCGATTACGCTCAACTTCAAGCGGCTATTGCAGCTCATAAAGAAATTGCGATTATGAGAGGCTACTTAGAAATTCGTGCTCCTTTTGATGGCGTTGTAGCAGCTAGAAATGTCAATTTGGGAACATTTGTTGGTCCAGCAGGAAAAGGTTCAGATTTGCCTTTATTGACGATTCAGGAGCAAAGCAAATTGCGTTTGGCGGTTTCTGTTCCAGAATTGTATACAGGATATTTGCACCCAGGCGACGAAATGAGTTTTAATGTAAAATCGTTGCCAGAAACTTTTACAGCTAAAATTACCAGAATGTCTGGCGCTTTAGATTTAAAATTGCGTTCTGAAAGAGTAGAAATGGACGTTCACAACACCAAAGGAAATTTATTGCCTGGAATGGTTGCCGAAGTTTTATTACCGCTTAACGCGAAAGACAGCACATTTGTAGTACCAAAATCGGCGGTAGTAAATTCTGCGGAAGGTTTATATGTAGTGAAAGTAGTAAACCACAAAGCGACAAGAGTGGACATTAAAAAAGGAAGAGAAATCGAAGATAAAATCGAAATTTTCGGCGACTTAACTCCAAATGATAAACTGGTAAAAATTGCCAGCGAAGAAACTAAGGAAGGCGATGTCATAAACGAATAACCTGCGTTTTAGTCTTTAATTTAGTGATTACCAAAAACTGTACGCATTCTTAGGAATGCAAATCTAAAAATTTGCCTAAAAGGGCAGTTCTCTTGATTTGTGAGGACTGTCCTTTTTTTGTAAAATAATTTAAGATTCAATTATTCGAATACATAGAAGAAAAAATAATAACCGTTTCACAAAAACCTTATTTTGATACAAATAAAACCTCTAAAGGTTTTTACCTAATCTACTTGTGCATACATTTAGAAAGTAAGATAAAATCCAAAAAATTGCATTTTTTTTACTAACTATTTAAATAATTATGCCTTATGACTAAAACCAGACGTGTTGGCGGCAATGCCACTTATATTGTAAGAGGAATAACAAAGGAATTTGCCAATGAAATAGAAATAAACTCAAACGGCCGTATCGAATATTTCGCACCCGAATATACCTATGGAGAACCTGAACCAAGACCAGTTAGAGAAGAGCCTGAAATTGCTTTCTCAGGTTGTTGGACTTCAGATTATGAAGGAATGAGAAATTTAGAACAGGACAACAGAGGACCTAAATCTTCTTTAGGTAAAACCGTTTATTTTCAATTGACTGTGAGCAATGATATTTCTGTCGGTACGATTATTACGTTTCAGCTATGGGATAAAGATACCGGAATGTTTCTGGATTGGCTAGTTCCTGATGATGATAAACTCGATGGTAAAAAAGTTTATAGAAATGCTATTGTAAGAGAAGTAAACGGAAAACACATTATGACCATTGAGTTGTTTTTGAACCCAAAATGGAATAGTGATCTTTTATCAGACAAAGGTTATTTTAAAGATGGCTGTCTAGATTTTTATTGGACTTGGAAATATCGTAATCAGGATTGGATTTCAAATAATAATTTATTGAGTGTTTACGCTTCTGAAACTAATTTGTTTATAAAACCTGCCTATGAAGGTTATGGCTTTCCAGAAATTAGAGCTGCAGACGGCGAACTTATTGTTTTCTCTGCTGGAATTGTTGCCATTGTAGAACCATCGAAAGAATTAGAAAAAATAATGGATACTATTCTCGACGATATTAAAGATAACGCCATCGCAGATGTTAGCGAAAAGATGGTAAAATACAGTGATAAACTAAGGTATTCTATTGCGGTAAAAAAACTCAAAAAAGGATTTTTAGCCAACAACTTGGGGAAAATAGAATTTAGTAAAAGACTTTACACTAAACCCGTATTTGATAACAGCGGTAAACTTTACGAAATTACACAAGCTGCAAATTTTGGCTACATAAAAGAAGGAAAACTTGTTACCACAAAGGGTATAAGCCAGCTTGATTATTTTAGAGAAGTTGGAGTACGTAATGCGCTATTAAAAAATGTAGAAAAACTAGATTATACCTTACAAGCTCTAGATCTATTACGTTTTGCAATGGATGAAAAAAAAATGGAAACTATTACAACCATGTTTGCTCCTTTAGACTTTTTAAATGCAATTGTTTATCCTAGCATTAGCAAACCTATTGAACGAGTTTGGAATGGAATGGTTTCAGATGCTGTTGAAGAAGCAAAGGATAGAGGGCTTAATGGTATTTATGAATTAGCAGATGCAAAATGGTTTAAAAAAGAAAAATATGGAAACTATCAATACACTCTTATTAATCAACAAATATTGGACAAACTATTAAAAGGAGAAATAAAAACAATACAAAAATTAAATGACTTATATGAAAATCAATTAATCAAAAATAATTATGACAAATCTCTTTTTGAGTATACTCTCCTTCATTATTCAATAAAAGATGATACTATTGATGATTATAAAACTTATGTAGATTGTATCTTTATAAATTAGCAAAATGAAACATATTTATATCCTTATTTTAGTAACCACATTACTAACATCTTGCTTGGAAAAAAAAGATCCGATTGAAGTTAAGCAATTAGATACTAAAGAAATAGTTACTATTTTACCAAATTTAAAAAATACCCATATTAAAGATAGTTTAGTCTTATCACTTCCTACTGAATTTCAGATAACAATGGATTCTTCTGTGGATTATGTAGTTTGGCTTTATCGAATTGATAATAGAACATTAAGAGATGGGTCTTTTGATTATCAAGTATATCAAAAGCAAAATAAAAGAAAAGTTATCTATCAGTTAGATTCAGATAAATCATTAATTGATAAACCAATTGATATAATCATAAAAGAACGAAATCATCTAATATCGAAAGTTGACGCTTTAAAATTATTAAGAAAATACAACCAAAATAGATCTTTGGATAATTTGAAATTTGGAGACACAATAAAATTAGTGACATACGATAAATTTAGAAATGAAAACAAAACACTCATTAACAACTTTGAAAAAATTCCTGATTCTATTCATTTTAAAGCCGTTAGAGGCACGAAAGAGAATTTTTATGTAGTAAAAAAAATCAATTGGTAAGAAAAACAAAATAATGAATATGCCAGCTTGATTATTTTAGAGAAATTGGAGTTCGTAATTCACTATTAAAAAATGTAGAAAAACCCAATTGCGCAGATATATCTCCGCAACGATAGCGCGGATTTGCAATCCGTGCCCGCAAAGTAAGGAACACATTTTATTTCTTAAAATAAAAAACCTCGACCCTAAAAAAATCGAGGTTTTTCCATTTTACAAATCTTACTCCTCACTCAAATAAGGATTCAAAATCTCCGCCAATTCATTGAGCCAATAATAATTGTCTTCAAAATTAGTTAGTCCGATTTGGAGGGTTTCGTGTTGTCGCATTACGCCGAGAGCTAAAATGCAATTTACTTGTCTTAAGATTTTAGCCATATCTTCGGGATCTATAATATGGTTAAAAAAATCAATCAGCCTTGTTTCGGCTTCTTTGGAAAGGGTGTTTTTTGTACTCATAATGTCGTAATATTAGGAATATAAAAACCCTTGCATCTTAGTGTTCCTAACGCTTACGACGGCGTTTACGGTCGTTTCCGATACCGTACACATAATACAAGGGAAAATCTTGCTCTAATTTAAAGTCGTAATTTTTTAGGAACTTCAAATGTAGAGAAAAGTATTCTAAATTGAAAGATTTTCCTTTCAATAACTTTATTCCTTTTATCAAATATAAGAAATCTATATTTCAACCGCATTTTTGTCATTTCGAGGAACGAGAAATCTTCGCGAGAAACTCCACAATCTAAATCACCAATCTTTGTCGAGCTACTAGTGGAGATTTCTCCCTTCGGTCGAAATGACAAACTAGACGTAAGACGAGAACACTAACAATAGCAAAAGGCAATAAAATCAAGACAAACTCCACAATCATTTAAAACATAGCCTCTGGTTTCAACCAGAGGAACGCAAAGATTGATCCTCATTAAAAAATATCAATTGCCTCCATCTTTAGATGGAGATTTACTAGATCACCACAAAGATGGCTTTAGCCAAAATGTGCACTTTTGGCTAAAGTCTAACTTCTATAAACTTTATTTAATACCCTAGTTGAAACTAGGGGCTATTCATTGCCAATCTTTGTCGAGCTACTTTTGGAGATTTGCTTTGGCTGTTTGCTATCGCTAGAGTTTCCTCCGTTCAAAATGGCAAATTGGACGCAAAAAAAAACCTTATTTTAATACAAAAATAACTTCTACGGGTAATGTTAACAAAATCTACAGCTTTAAATTTACTGGCCTCAGACTAATTAAATACCACTTCTTATGCCGCTAACACAAAAAATTGCAGAATTAACATCTAAAAAATACAACACCAATGTTACTATTATGGGTGATTATAAACGCAGTAACCATACTTCAATTCTTGATGATGACAATGGAACAATCTTAGTTGTTTCAGATAAAAATCAGTTTTATTTCAAAGATCGGCATCGCAATCTCTGGCTTTCGGTTTTAGATTCATTTCATATAGATGGAAAACAGCATTATCCCGAACTTGGAGATTCTTATACTCTCAATCATGGAGTTCAATACAGTTTTACAACAAAAGAGGCAATTGTAGAAATGGCTTCTCTTTATTTCGAAAAGCATGAAGATTAATAATAATAAATCGTGAAAAACAATTTCCTTAAATGCATAACTTTACAAAATCTTAGCTACCAATAACTATCAAAATTGTATTTAAAAACCAAAACAAATGATTGAAATAAAGACGTTTGATCAGGCAGAAGATTTAAAGTATCCTAGACGTGTATTAAAATACGTGCTATTGTTTTGTACATCAGGCGAAATAATGCTTTCGGTAGACGAAAACGAATATCTAATCACCAAAAATTCGGTCTTAACGATAACGTCTGGTCAAATTCATTTTATAAAAAACAGCAACAATGCAACCGGATTTGTTCTCGAATTTACTTATGATTTCTTCTGTAAAAATGATAATGACATAGAACTTATTTTCCATAATAGTTTGTTCTGCCATTTTGCAATGAATGAAGTAATAAAAGTAGATGACAACAAATTGGTCGTCGATGCTTTACAGCTAATCGAGCAGGAAATTGCCCAAAAACCGTATCAATACCTCATTTCTATTCATTCTAGAATTCAATTGATTTTAATAGAAATCAATCGTTCTAAAATAAAACTGGGAGAAGAAATCTACAAACCAGACGCTTTGTTTCTTCATTTTCTGGAAGCTATTCGCAGTAATTTTGACAAAAATCTTTCTGTCAATGAAATTGCCAATTTAATCGGCACAACCGAAGCCAAACTAAATGAACTTTCCAAACTGCATTGCAACAAAACTGCGCAAAATATCATCTTCGGACTGATTATTTCTGAAGCAAAACGTTTGTTTACCTACGAGAAATTATCAGTAAAAGAAACTGCTTATGCTTTGGGTTTTAATGATCCATTCTATTTTTCAAACTTCTTCAAAAAACACACAAATATTTCTCCGAAATCTTATAAAGAGAAAGTAATGCAAGTGTAGCCTATTTCCAAGCTTTTTCCTTTCGTTGCGAAAATTGCTCGCAAAGTCGCAGAGTCGCAAAGTTTTTTCTCATTTTATGTCATTTCGACGAAGGAGAAATCTCTGCAAGAAGCTCGACAAAGATTGGCTTTTAGAAACGGAGCCACTTGTGAAGATTTCTCCTTCGTCGAAATGACAAATAGTACGTTATATTAGTCAAAAGACTTTTTGACTTCAAGCATAATTACATGCTTTTCCTAAGATTCTCTATTCTTTAAAAAGCACCACTGCCTGATCTTTGTATCTGATTAATTACTAACAAAATAGTTTATGAAAAGATATCAGGATTATGCCATTTTGCTTTTACGAATCACAATGGCAATTGGATTTTTATCAGTCGTTTCAAGTCGGTTGGGTTTGCTTGGGAAACAATCTTCGGGCTGGGAAAATTTTCTGGCTTACGCCGAAAGTGTAAATTCTTTTTTACCCAAAAGTTTCATTTCTCCAATTGCAATTGTCAGCACTTTTCTAGAGACACTATTTGCTGTTTTATTGCTTATTGGATATCAGACCAGAAAAATTGCGTTTGGTGCTTCTATCTTAACTTTTCTGTTTGCGATGGCAATGACTTATTCCTTCGGAATAAAAGATTCTCTCGATTATTCTGTATTTGTCTTTTCTATGAGTGCATTTCTCTTAGCCACCGCAGAAAAATACCGATGGAGTTTGGATGAATATTTTTTAAAAATTAACTAATTAAATTTGAATACATATGGAAACTAAAATCACAAAAAGCACTGAATTAGAATGGAAACCTCTTATAGAAGAAGGTGTAAAAACAGACGGAATTTATGCCAAAGTTTTACGCTTTGATACAGCCACAAACCGCCCTCCTACTTTTCTTTTAAAGTTTGAACCTGGTGCTTCTTATCCAAATCACGTGCATCCTGCAGGCGAAGAAATCTATGTTCTAGAAGGCGAAGTGCGCTCTGGAAAAGACGAATTAAAAGCTGGCGATTATTTGTATATGCCTCCAGGAAGCTCACATTCTGTATTTTCTAGAACTGGGTGTACGCTTTTGTTTATGATTCCCGAAGAAGTTGTCATTTTGAAGTAAACAAGATATTCAGTAGCCTATTGAACAGCTGCGCAAAGTCAGAGACATTTGCGTAGCTCTTACAGAACATTAAGAAAGATTTTTTACCTCAAGTCCTTTTTAATGACCAAATACTTTAAATCTGTTTTACCTGCATTGCTAATTCCGTGTTCGGCATTAGGCGGACAATAGAAACTTGTATTTGGACCTGCTGTAACCGTTTTTCCGTCAAGGAAGAATTCGGCAGTTCCTTCTAAGATATAGAAAAATTCTTCTTCAGGATGATGATGCGGCGCGTGCGTCGATTTTCCTTGTTCGACAATACTCATTTTTAAAGTGTTTTCTTGAGTGAAATCTTTATTGGCGAACCAATATTGATATCCCACTTTGGTTTTGGTGGCTTTGTTTATATCAAAATGATTGACACAGTTTTCAATTGTGTATTGTGGCGTTGCGGTTTCGTTTTTGATTTCCTGAGAGAAAATCTGTTGGAAAAATAAAACAGCAATTGTGGTTTTTAGGATAGTTAGCGTTTTCATTTTTTTTTGTAATGTTACGAAAAAATGCTTTTGATAAATTGAGATTATAATAAAATTCTAATTTCATTGCATTTAATATGAGAAATAAAAACTACTTTTAAAACCGCTTCAAAAGCAAGTTTTAAACCTTTTTATAATGAACCCACTCCAACTTAAAATAAAATCATACCTTGTATTTTTTATTGTTTTAACTTTTACAAATTTTATATACGCTCAAACATCAAAAGAAAAAAGCCATTCCATAATAGCAAAAGGCGCAGTTCTCACAAAACTATCAGATCAATTCAGTTTTACAGAAGGACCTGCAGCTGATAAGAAAGGAAATATTTATTTTACTGATCAGCCTAATAATAGAATCATGAAATGGTCTGTTAATGGCAAACTTTCTGTTTTTATGGAAAATGCAGGAAGAGCCAACGGTTTGTATTTTGATCACAAAGGCAATCTTTTGGCTTGCGCTGATGAAAAAAACGAGCTTTGGAAAATAGACAAGAACAAAAATTATACTGTAATACTAAACAACTTTGAAGGAAAAAGGCTAAATGGTCCTAATGATCTTTGGGCTGATCCAAAAGGCGGTATCTATTTTACGGATCCTTTTTATCAAAGAGATTACTGGAAACATACCTTGAAAGAAATAGAGAAAGAATGCGTTTACTATTTATCTCCTGACAAATCCAAAATTATAAACGTTGAGAATGATCTTGTAAAACCAAATGGCATTATTGGAACTTCAAACGGAAAAACCTTATACGTTGCGGATATAGCAGCTAATAAAACATACTCTTATATGATCGAAAGTAATGGTTCTTTAGGCAAAAAAGCGCTGTTTACTGAATCAGGTTCAGATGGAATGACAATAGACGAGTCTGGAAATATTTACTTATGCGGAAAAGGAGTTAGCATATTCAATCCACAAGGAGAAAAAATAGCCCATATTGAAGTTCCAGAACCTTGGACCGCTAATGTTTGTTTTGGAGGAAAAAAATTTAAAACATTATTTATTACTGCCGGTAAAAGCGTTTATACGATAGAAATGAACGTTCGGGGAATGAAATAATCAATAAATTATTCTTTTTATCATAAATTTTTCACAATCTTGTCACTTCGAGGAATGAGAAATCTTCACAAGAAAGTCCGCAATCTAAATCGATAATCTTTGTCGAGCTACTTACGGAGATTTCTCGTTCCTCGAAATGACAAACTTTGTGACAATACTTTGACAAAGTTCTAATGAAAAAATTTATGTTCTCTCCTAGCCCCGATCGAAATGGCATCTTTTTGTGGTGGGGTTCACCACAAAAAATATAATGTAGAGCGGGACAAATGTTCTTGAAAAACCGAAAATTTCGTGCTCCTTAAAAAAATTACGTAAGAAGAAAACTCAATAAAATAAGGCATTCTAAAAGATTTTTAAAAATACTTATTGCACGATAAGAAAATATTATGATAAAAATATTTTGAAATTCGAAAATCCGCCATACATTTGCCTAACAGTGTTAAACGATTTAATACTTGAATACAATGGCTAGCAAAGATCGAATTTTAAGACAAAAAGAAGAGACAAGGAACAATATCCTTGGCGCTGCTTATGATATCGTAAAAGATGAAGGCTGGAATGGTTTGAGTATGCGTAAAATTGCCGACAGAATCGAATATACTGCTCCTATTATTTATGAATATTTCTCAAATAAAGAAGCAATATTAGAAGAATTGACAGGCAAAGGTTTTGTAAAACTGGCTAAAGAATTGCAGATTGCAAAAGACAAGTTTGAAAAACCCGAAGATCAGTTGGAAGCCATGTGGATGACTTATTGGGATTTTGCTTTTACTAATACTGAAATGTATCAACTTATGTTTGGTGTTCAAATGACTTGCTGCGCACAACGATGTTCGGCTCAAGAGGCACCTTACAAATTATTTACTGGTGTTATTGCTGAAATTATGAAGAACAGCAATCCTAGTGAAGATATCATAAAACAAAAATATTTTACTTTCTTTTCTGTTATTCATGGTTTAATCGCCATCAACATCATTAACAAAAGTGATATTTTAGAAACAATTAATGCTCAAATTTTGAAAGATGCCATTGGTGGTATCATTAAATCCATACAATAAAAAAATTTTCAATTTTACTTAACAGTGTAAAATGATTTAAACGGGATAACATAAAATCCTTTTTTTTATAACTTTCGCTTAACACTGTTAGAAAATTTAATAAGGGTAATAAAAGCTCTTTTTTTAGACTTTTACTTAACAACGTTAGATAATTTAATACTGATTTTGAATAAAATTGGAAAGGCTTAACTGTATAGAAATTTGCGCTCTTTTACTTAACAATGTTAGATAATTTAATTCAATTAAATATGAATCCCGAGAATGCCAGAATACCAAAGAATTTTATCCGAGAAAATGTTCAACCAATTAAAACCACTATGAAAATGAAAAATGTAATTATAACCAGTTTTATCCTGGCCTTAGTTTTAAGCAGCTGTGCCGATAAAAATCAGGCTCCTACTGCCCCACCTCCACCGGTTTTACCAGTATTGGCTATCACAAGCGCCAACACAACAACTGACTCTGAATACCCTGCTTCTATACAAGGAACTGTTGATGTTGAAATTCGCCCACAAGTAAGCGGAAACCTTGACAGAATTTATGTAGACGAAGGCGCTTATGTAAGCAAAGGACAAACTTTATTCAAAATTAATGAGCGTCCGTATCGTGAACAGTTAAACAATGCTTTAGCAACTCTTCACGCAGCAGAAGCGGCTTTGATCAATGCTAATTTAGAAGTTGATAAACTGACTCCGCTAGTACAAAACAAAGTAGTTTCTGATTATCAGTTAAAAACTGCTAAAGCTTCTCAAAAAATTGCTGCTGCCAATATCGAACAAGCAAAAGCAATGGTTGGTACTGCTAAAATTAATTTAGGATATACCAACGTAACTGCTCCAGTTAGCGGATACATTGGAAGACTGCCAAAAAAACAAGGAAGTTTAGTTTCTGCAACAGATATTGAACCTTTAACTACTTTATCAGACGTTCACGAAGTATTTGCTTATTTCTCTTTAGGTGAAACTGATTTCATCAACTTCAAAGAGCAATATGCTGGAAATTCGCTTGGCGATAAAATCAAAAAACTGCCTCCTGTAACATTGATATTAGCTGATAACAATGCTTATCCTCAAACAGGAAAAATCGATATGGTTGATGGTCAGTTTGATAAAACTACAGGTGCAATCACTATTAGAGCGACTTTCCCTAACAAAGGCGGTGTGTTACGTTCTGGAAATACAGGAAGAATCCGTTTAGGATTACAGCACGACGATGCGATTTTAGTTCCACAAGCAGCTACAGTAGAAATGCAAGACAAAGTATTTGTTTTCACTGTAGGCAAAGACAACAAAGTGACCAAAATGCCAATTACAGTTGTCGGTAAAAGCGGAACCAATTATTTAATTAAAGAAGGTGTAAAAACTGGCGACCAAATCGTGTTAAGCGGTATTGACAAACTTCAGGACGGGCAAGCAATTCAGCCTGAAAAATCAACTAAAGTTGCCGAAGTAACTAATCAAAAATAATTATAAAAGACAATGTTCAAAATATTTATACAAAGACCTGTACTGGCAACCGTAATTTCCATTTTATTGGTGATTCTTGGGGTATTGGGTTTAACTAAACTGCCTTTACAACAGTTTCCTGATATTGCGCCTCCATCGGTTTTGGTAACGGCGGTATATCCGGGAGCCAACGCAGAAACGGTTTTACGTTCTGTGGCACCTTCTATCGAAGAATCTATAAATGGTGTAGAAAACATGACTTACATGAGTTCTACAGCGAGTAACG
This sequence comes from Flavobacterium tistrianum, assembly GCF_003254545.1. Classification (GTDB taxonomy): domain Bacteria; phylum Bacteroidota; class Bacteroidia; order Flavobacteriales; family Flavobacteriaceae; genus Flavobacterium; species Flavobacterium tistrianum. The sequence continues at coordinate 63,364 of NZ_QJRH01000070.1, read as the reverse complement.
ACGGTACTTTGGCTATTACAGTTTTCTTTAAACTGGGAACAGATGCCGATCAGGCTGCGGTAAACGTTCAAAACCGTGTGGCGCAAGCAACGAGCCAATTGCCAGCAGAAGTTGTGCAACAAGGTATTGTTACCGCGAAACAGCAGAACAGTTTCATCATGGCAATTGGTATGTACACTGATGATGAAGCAAAATACGATCAGACGTTTGTTGCCAACTATGCACAGATTAATATTATTCCAGAATTAAAACGTATTCCGGGTGTAGGTTCTGCCAGTATTTTTGGTGGTGTAAAAGATTACTCTATGCGTGTTTGGTTGAATCCAACACAAATGTCGGCTTACAAAGTTACGCCAAGCGAAGTTATGGGCGCAATTCAGGACAAAAGTTTGGAAGCGGCTCCAGGTAAATTTGGAGAGCGAAGCAAAGAGGTTTTTGAATACGTTATTAAATATAAAGGAAAATTAACCAAACCAGAAGATTATGAAAATATTGCTATACGTTCTAATGCAGATGGCTCAGTACTTCGCTTAAAAGATGTAGCGAGAGTTGAACTTGGAGCTTATTCATACAACAGTTTAACGCGTTTAAATGGTAAAAAAGGAATCGTAATTGGAGTTATCCAGTTAGCAGGATCTAACTCAAATGATATTCAGATTGCCATTAACAAAATGATGGAAAAAGCTTCTAAAGATTTTCCAAAAGGCATTAAACACAATATTTTCTATAGTACAAAAGTATCTCTGGACCAATCTATTGCGCAGGTTGAACATACCTTAATTGAAGCTTTCATTTTAGTATTCATTGTGGTATTTATCTTCTTGCAAGATTTTAGATCAACATTAATCCCGGCCATTGCTGTACCTGTAGCAATTTTAGGAACGTTCTTCTTCATGCAGTTATTCGGATTTTCGATCAACCTTTTAACGCTTTTCGCATTAATTCTGGCGATTGGTATTGTGGTCGATGATGCCATTGTGGTAGTCGAAGCGGTGCATGCGAAAATGGAGCACAAACGTTTGTCTCCAAAAATCGCCACCCATGAAGCAATGCACGAAATAACGGGTGCTATTATCTCGATTACGCTGGTAATGGCTGCTGTATTCCTGCCGGTTGGTTTTATGGAAGGCTCAACAGGAGTTTTCTATCGTCAGTTTGCCTTTACGATGGCAATCGCAATTGTAATTTCGGCTGTAAATGCCTTAACATTGAGTCCAGCGCTTGCGGCATTATTCTTAAAAGATAATCACGGAGCACACGACCACAATGAACCTCATCAGAAAAAAGGATTTAAAGAAAAATTCTTCAGTGCTTTCAACAGCAGTTTTGAATCGCTTACAAATCGTTATGTGGGCGGACTTAAATTCTTAATTAGAAGAAAATGGTTGAGTTTAGGCGGATTGGCCTTAATTACATTGGCAACTGTAGTGATGGTAAAAACAACTCCTGCAGGGTTTATTCCAACAGAAGATCAAGGATTTATCGCGATTGCAGTGAATACGCCATCTGGAACATCATTGGACGGAACTCAAAAAGTAATGACCGAAGCTGAGAATACTTTAAAATCATTAGAAGCTTCAAGATTCGTAACCGCGATTTCAGGTTTCAACTTATTGACGAATTCTACAAGTCCATCTTCAGCGGTAATTTTCGTATTGCTTAAACCAAACGAAGAACGTGGAGAAATAAAAGATATTGACGAATTCATGAATCAGGTTCGAGGAAAACTGGGCGGAATTTCAGGAGGAAGTTTCTTTGTATTCAGTTTCCCAACCGTTCCAGGATTTAGTAACGTTGAGGCTTTGGATTTGGTTCTTCAGGATAAAACAGGAGGAAAACTGGACAAGTTCAGTGGAATCTCTCAGGAATTTATCGGAGCATTAATGAAACGTCCAGAGATTGCAGTTGCTTTTACTTCTTTCAAAGCAGATTATCCACAATTGCAATTGGAAGTTAATGACGAAAAAGCAAATCAATTAGGGGTTAATGTAAAAGACATTTTACAAACCATGCAGGCTTACTTTGGTAGCGCACAAGCATCAGACTTTAACCGATTTGGTAAATATTACCGTGTGGTTGTTCAGGCTGATATCGAAGACAGAGCTGATCCAACTGCGATTGACAGAGTTTTTGTAAAAAACAAAACTGGCGAAATGGTGCCGATAAATACGTTAGTAAAACTAACTCGTATTTATGGTTCAGAAACCGCTTCTAGATATAATTTATTTAATTCAATTTCAATTAATGCGATTCCGAAACCTGGATTTAGTTCTGGAGATGCCATTAAAGCCATTGAAGAAGTAGCAAAACAACAATTGCCTGCAGGTTACGGGTTTGAATTCTCGGGCCAAACGCGTGAGGAGATTTCGTCAGGAGGACAATCGGCAACTATATTTTTACTGTGTTTGATATTCGTTTATTTCCTACTTGCTGCACAGTACGAAAGTTACATTTTGCCTTTGGCAGTAATCTTGTCAATCCCTGCAGGTATTTTTGGAGTATTCGTTGCTATTGGTTTAACTGGAATTGAAAACAACATTTACGTACAAGTTGCTCTTGTCATGTTGATCGGACTTCTCGCCAAAAATGCCATCTTGATTGTGGAATTTGCGGCACAGCGAAGAAGATCTGGACAAGGTTTAATAGCAGCTTCAATTATGGCAGCAAAATTACGTTTGCGACCAATTATCATGACGTCTCTTGCTTTTGTGGTTGGTTTAATACCTATGATGAGTGCCAAAGGCCCATCAGCACAAGGTAACCACTCGATCAGTATTGGGGCAGCTGGAGGGATGCTTTCAGGAGTAATTCTAGGTTTGTTTATCATTCCTGTTTTATTCATCATCTTCCAGCATTTACAAGAAAAAGTGAGCGGGAAACCAATCGCTGTAATTCATAACGAAGAAAAATAATAAATGGAAAACTATATAACGACAATCCTTGTAGCCATCATATTTGGCATCGGATATATATCATACAGAATCTCAAGAGATCTTGAAACTAGAAAAGATACTTGTACAGAAATCTAATAAAAAGACTAATGAAAAATCATATAACCAAAATCGTGACCTTCGCCATTCTGATCACGACTTTAATATCCTGTAAAGTTTCGAAGGATATTGAAACTCCAAAAGATGCATTTCCTGAGAATTTCAGGAATGCATCGGTTTCGAGTGATACAACAAGTATTGCCGATGTGGAGTGGAAAAACTTCTTTACAGAAAAAGATATTATCAAATTAATTGACAGCGCCGTTGCGAGAAACAATGACCTTCAGATTGCCGAAAAGAATATCGAAATTGCACAATACCGTTTTACGCAGTCAAAATGGGGAAATGTGCCTCAGGTTAACTTATTTGTAAACGCAAGCACGAGCAATCCGTCAGACAATAGTTTTACGGGATTGAACTTAAATCAGGCAATTGGAGCTAAACATATTGACGATTATTCTGCTGGAGCATCTCTTTCTTGGGAGGCTGATATTTGGGGAAAGATCAAAAACCAAAAGAAAGGAGCTTACGCAGGATATCTTCAATCTGAAGAAGTAAAAAAAGCATTGCAGACTAATATCGTCGCTAATGTTTCTAGAGGATATTATAATCTTTTGATGCTGGACGCGCAATTGGATATTGCCAAACAGAATCTTCGTTTAAACGATAGTACAACCAATATTATCAAATTAAAATACGATGCTGGTCAGGTAACTACTTTAGCAATTCAACAATCTGAAGCACAGAAATTAAACTCAGCGCAATTGATTCCGTTATTGGAACAAAATATTGCGATTCAGGAAAATGTTTTAAGTGTTTTGACAGGTTCGTTTCCTGATTCAAAAGAAAGAACAGTGAAATTAAGTGCACTTGAAGTAAAGCAGAATACAGCAATTGGAATTCCGTCTTCATTAGTAAGCAGAAGACCCGATGTAAAAAGCGCCGAGTTGGCTCTTAAAGTTGCCAATGCAAATGTCGGTATCACGAAAGCGGATTTATACCCAGCTCTCAGAATTACGGCTCAAGGCGGCGTTAACTCTTTTGAAACAAGCAATTGGTTCAATATTCCGGCTTCATTATTCGGAACTGTTGCAGGTGGTTTAACACAACCGCTTTTGAATAACAAAAGACTTAAAACGCAATATAATATCGCTTTAGCAGAAAGAGAAAAAGCGGTTTTAGCTTTTAGACAATCGGTTTTGGTTGCCGTAAGCGAAGTTTCGGATGCTTTGGTTAAAGTAGAGAAACTACAGCAACAGGAAACTTTCTTAAAAGAAAAAGTAAAAACATTACAGCAGGCTATTAAAAATGCAAACCTTTTATTCAAAAATGGTTTAGCAGAATATCTTGAAGTTTTAACCGCCCAGGCAAATCTTTTGCAAAGCGAATTGGAACTTGCAGATATTAAAAGACAGCAGCTTACAGCCAATACAGATTTGTACCGTGCTCTTGGGGGCGGCTGGAAATAATACCCGTTACATTACCCGTTAATTATTTATTTTTTGAGATGAAAACGCTGTGGAACTTCGGTTTCAGGGCGTTTTTTTAGTTTTTTAATCGCAAAGGGCGCGAAGGTTTACGCAAAGAACGCGAAAGTTTTTTTTGAGTTTCTCGCAATCCCGATAGTTATCGGGAGCGAAGTCGCAAAGTTTTGTTTTTCACGTAGATTTAGCTGATTGGAACGGACTTATTCTCATTTTTTTGTCATCTCGACGAAGGAGAGATCTCCACAAGTAGCTCTACAAAGAAAAAACCATAATAATGCATCTCCATAATTTCATATATTTACTTTTAGATTATTAATCATTCTATGAAAAAATATTGCTTCACCCTATTTGTATTTTTCTTTTTGATAATTAGTTGTAAAAAAAATATAGAGGTATCTAATGTACCAACGTTAGATACAAACAAGATTGTTAAACCTCTTCCACCACTAGATTATGAACAATATCTAAAAAACGTTCCTAAAACCGATAGTTTGTGTAATGGGGAAATTGAAAGAGCTAAAAAAGATCTTTCAAAATACGATGGCGTTTATGTCCAAACTATATGCTTTGGATGTGATTTTAAACCATATGAAGAAGAAATTAAAGAAGTTCTTAAGAAAAGAAAATTTAAACTTGGAATTCAGGATATTGGATGTGTAAGATATGAAGGGCAAACTGTAGGCTGTTATAGTGCATATATTAACTTGAAAATGAAAGAGAAATATGGAGAAAACTATAAATCAGATATAGAAAATGACGCTATAAAAATTTTAATAAAAAATATTAGTCTCAATAATAAAATTATAAGCATATACGATTTAGAGCAAAACGAAAAACCAAAAATAGTAGACCCAAAAATTGCTATAGAAAATGATTACTATACAACCATAAAAACTGACTTACCAATAAACAGAAAGAGTATGCATTCTTTATTTACTGATATAAATTTTATCGTAGAAAAAGATGGTACAATAAGCAATTTAAAAGAAACTAATTGGGTAAATGAAAAAGGAATTGATGAAAAATACAAACAAGATTTAGTTAATCTTGCTATAAATACTCTTCAAAGAGATTATAACAATTGGAAGCCGGGGACTTATAAAGGAACAAAAGCCAGAGTAGAAAATACCTTAAGAATTAGCTTCGAATAAAAAATAAAATGACTTTCAACAAAGAAACATACCTCAACAATCTAAAATCATATTTCGAAAGTTACGCTCCTATCTCTGAAAAGTCATGGAAATTGATTGAAAACTTGACAGATTTCCAGACAATCAAAAAAGGAGAAATACTACTAGAAAATGGAGAAATCTGTAAAAATATGTATTTTATTGCCAAAGGAATTTTACGAACTTTTATTACAGACGAACAAGGAAATTTCTATAACAAAAATCTTTTTTTCGAAAACAGGCTTGCATGCTCTAAAGTTTCATCAATGCTGCAAACTCCTTCCGACTTTACGATAGAAGCTTTAGAAGATTGTATTTTAATTAATCTTAATTACAAAAAATATATCCAGTTGATTACCGAAAATGATGATCTCAAAAACTTCTACATTGCCTATTTAGAAAAAAACTGGATTATTGAAAAAGAACAAAGAGAAGTGGCACTAGTAATGCAGAATGCAACTGAAAGATATCTTAATCTTCTTGAGACGCATCCAACAATCGCTGATCGGGTTCCGCTATTGCATATTGCTTCACATTTGGGAATTACGCCAACACAGTTAAGCAGAATCAGGAAAAGTCTTGAAAAAGATTTGTGAATCAACATATGTAAAGGCTTTCCTGAAAAACTGAATTTATCTTTGCCTAATAATTATTAATTCATCAGAAACAATGAACCATATAAATCTCATCAAGGACAATATAGATAATTTAACTACTCTTTGGAAAACCGTTGCAGCTCCGCTCCTTTCCTATCATCAAAATGATTTTTTAGAATTTTCTCAAATCAAAGATTCAGGGTGGCCAAATAGATTATGGTTCCGAGAAGATATTACTGAAAAAGATCTTCCGCAGATTCAGGAAACTATTGAGAAAAATCCAGGACTGGTTGTTCCGTATTGGGATATTTTTGAAAGCAATTCAAATGAAATTTTTGAAAAAAACGGTTTCTCAATTCGCAATCAGCTTGCAGCTATGGCTCTGAAACTAAATGAAAAGTTTACGATTCAAGACAATCTTACTTTTAAACGAGTTTTAAATGAAGAAGATGCTAAAACTTGGTCAGACATTTATCCTTTATCTTTCAATTATGTAATCAGTAAAGAAACCTTGGTTGCTAATTACGAAAATACAAAGTTTTTTCTAGTTCATTTTGAAGGAAAAGCAATTGGAACGCTCACTCTTTTTCAAACTGGAAACATCATGGGAATTCACGGTGTAGGCGTTATTCCTGAAATGCGTAAAAGAGGTTTCGCAGAAGAAATCATGAAATTTGCCATCAATGAAGCAATCAATGCCAATTGCGAATATGCTCAACTGCAAGCTTCTGCTTTAGGAAAAGGCATTTATACGAGATTAGGCTTTGAGGATTTGTTTACGATTACGAATTACCAATTGGATTAAATTCCAAATTTTAAATTGCTTCGCCTGTTCGCTATCGCTCGAGTCCAAATTCCAATTTAATCAGCAAATTAATTCTCTCGCAAAGACACAAAGTCGCAATCTTTTTTAGCTCTCACAGATTGAGCAGATTAGATTTCTTTAATAAATAATCTGCTATATCTGCGAGAAACAAATCGTTTAAATCTTTTTAATCTGTGGCTTTAAAATAAAACTTTGCGCCTCCGCTCCCGATAACTATCGGGATTGTTAGCACTATTTTCAATCTAAAAAATCTATATTCTATATTCTACATTCTATATTCTACATTCTACATTCTACATTCTACATTCTAAAATCTAAAATCAGAATCTGTCCCAAATGCCCCCAAAATAGTCATAAATAGGTATTTCATGAAAAAATAAGAATAGTACATTTGTAATACATTAACTAATAATCTTTTAAAACAAATACCCAATGAAGACAACAAAAATTATTTTTTGGACTACTACTATTTTAATTTTCTTATTTGAAGGCGTTATGCCAGCATTAACTTCTCAAACTGAATTAGCCAAAGAAGGAATCAGACACCTTGGCTATCCAGAATATTTCGGGAATGCATTAGTTGTGTTTAAAATCCTTGGAGTTTTAGCCTTGATTATTCCACAAGTACCTGGACGAATCAAAGAATGGGCTTATGCTGGGTTTGCATTCGATTTTATTTTCGCTTCAATAAGCCACTTTGCAGTTGACGGAATCGGTTTTCAAGGTTTCTTCCCTCTAATTGTTTTTGCAGTTTTAATTGTATCGTATGTAACATATCACAGAATACAGCGTTATAAAAATATAGCGCTCTAAAAATCAAAACTTTATGATTGAAGTTTTTAAAACAAATGTTCAAGAAGAATCTCAATGTTCTATAATCATTGAGAGACTTCTCGAGCATTATCCAAATAGTTCGATCAACTTCGATTTAGAAGATTGTGACAAAATCCTCCGTATTCATGCACCCGCTATTTCGAATACAAAAATTATCGACATTCTAAATTCGCATGGCTACTTCTGCGAAGTGCTTCCTTAAAAATTAACACTTCTCAAATATCTGAATTATAGCATTTTAATAATTTTTATTGTATATTTGAAAGAGTATCATTTCCCCTAATTCTATAAATTTAATTTCGCCAGTTCATGTACTGAGGTTTTCTTTAACCAATCGGTAAACCTCTACTGTCTGAATTTTCAATTTCTAAAATTAAAAAAAAAATGAAAAGCGCAATTCAAAATACTATACTGGAAACCTACAGTAAATTAGGCGACTTACTTTCCTCTTTTTCAAAAGAAGAAATCAATATTGTTCCGTTTGAAGGAAGCTGGACAGCCGGACAAACCGTACAGCATATTATTCTAGCCTGCTCAGATCTTACCATGCTATTTGCTGGAAAAACCGAAAAAACTACTAGAAAACCCGACCAAAATATAAAAGGACTCGACTCTATCTTTTTAGATTTTACTACAAAATACCAATCTCCCGAAAACATAAAACCTCCTGCTATTGAGTATGAAAAAGGCACTCTGCTGGCTTCTGTCAAAAAAATACAAAATGATTTGTTTGAAGCTGCAGAAACTTACGATTTGACGCTGACGTGCATGGATGCTAAAGTACCCGGTTTTGAAAATTTCACGATTTACGAATGGCTTCATTTTGCCCTTGTGCATACGCAGAGACATACGCAGCAGTTAAAATCGATTTACGAACATATTAAAAAACAATAAATCAGTATTTAACTCAAAATAATTTTTATGAGATCAAAAGTTAGAACCATTGTTTCATCTGGTTTAGTTGCAGGAACATTAGACATTACTGCCGCTATTTTGATTTATACCGGAATACTCCATAAAACAACAGCCGAAAAAATTTTACAGTCTATTGCAAGCGGAATTTTTAAAAAAGAAGCATATACAGGCGGAGCAGAAATGACTTTTGCGGGTTTAGGACTTCATTTCTTAATTGCTTTTATTTTTGCTTGGTTTTATTTTAAGATTTTCCCTTATATCCCTTTTTTTAAAATAAACACTTTACTCTCGGGAGTATCTTATGGTTTCTTTATTTGGGTTGTAATGAATCTCGTGGTACTGCCCATCGTATTTCCAGTTTTACCAGAAAAGAATCTAGATTTTGCGCTTTTGCTCTCTATACTTATTGTCATTTTTTGTGTAGGCATTCCGATCGCTTTTATTACTCGGAAATATTATGCGAAATGGTATTAAATGAGGTGCAAAGGGACAAAGGCTCAAAGGGGCAAAGGCTAAACTTTGAACCTTTGCAACTCTGAACCTTTGAACCTTAAAAAAATTGAGATAAGGGGCAAAGAAACAAAGTTGCAAGGCAAAACTTTGAACCTTTGCAACTCTGAACCTTTGAACCTTTAGAATCAAACTTTTCTTCTTCCTGTAATTAATGATATAATAAATAGCACTAAGAAGATGAAGAATAAAACTTTTGCAATACTTGCGGCTCCGGCGGCGATTCCGCCAAAACCAAAAATTCCGGCTATAATAGCCAAAATGATAAATATAACTGTCCAACGTAACATAATATTTGATTTTAAGTTCTTAATATGACTGTTTTACAAGCCTTTTTTGTTTATCTCAAAGTTCTTTTATTCCTACAAATCTTGTTAACTCTATGCACATTATTATTGTCTCAATAAAACTAATCTAACACTAGAGTCCACGCCACTTTCACTATTATTTCCAAGCCTTACAGAATTACCATGTTTATGCTTTTGAGTTAATTTTTTGATCGATTGGATTAATTGCGACTTCTATCTCAAAGTAATTTTATATAAAATTTACAAGGGTAATGGAAGAGGCTAAAAAACATGGCGTCATTTTAGAAAAAACAGATCGAACTTTTGAGGAATTAGGTGTTTTAAATCCTGCCATTTATCAAGACGGAAATACTGTTCACATGTTTTACAGAGCTGCCAAGAGAGGAAATTTTTCTACCATTGGATATTGCTGTTTTGAAGGTCCGACCACTTTAGTTGAAAGAAATACGCAGCCAATTTTTGTACCAGATTACATTTATGAGATTCATGGTGTAGAAGATCCGAGGATTACAAAAATAGATGACAGGTTTTACATGACTTATGTTACCTATGATGGAATTAATGCTTGTGGCGCTTTGGCGGTCTCTAAAGATTTGAAAGATTTTAAGAAGAAAGGAATTATAACACCAAAATTTATTCTTAACGAGTTTACAAATCTAATTCGAAAGCACTTACAGAATCCGAGCATTGCAAAGATTTTAGCTTTTAATACCGAAAGAAATTATCCGCTAACGGAAACTATCAAAGAGAATCTGTTTGTTTGGGATAAAAATGTGGTTCTTTTTCCGAAGAAATTCAATGGAAAATTTGTTGCCTTGCATCGCTTATTTCCATCAATTCAGATTTTTTCGTTTGAAAAGAAATCAGAACTGACAGAAGATTTTTGGAAAAACTATTTGAAAAATCTTCCCGATCATATTGTAATGGAACCGAAATATGATCATGAAACAAGTCATATTGGTCCTGGAGCCCCGCCGATAGAAACAGCAGATGGCTGGCTTTTAATTTATCATGCTGCTGAAAGAAGAGAGAAAGGTTTGGTTTATCATGCCGCAGCTGTTTTACTGGATTTAGAAGATCCGTCAAAAGTTATAGCACGACTGCCAAAACCCATTATTACTCCTTCAGAGTATTACGAACGACATGGTTATGTCAATTACGTGGTTTTCCCAACTGGGACTGCCATTTTTGATGACCAACTATATATTTATTATGGCGCTGCCGATGATAAGATTGCGGTGGCATCTCTGAACCTTGACGAGTTATTAACCGAACTAAAAAAGAATCCTCATGAAAACAATATCAAATAAATCAAAAATCGTTTTTTTATCCACTTTTCCGCCTACGCAATGTGGCATAGCAACCTATACTCAAGATACCATCAAAGGAATCACAGATGTTTATGGTAAATCTATCAAATGCGAAATATGTGAACTTGTTGATAAACCCAAAGACCAACCAACACAGGCATTTACCTTAAATACCAAAAACCGAGAAGAGTACGCTAAAGTAGCCGAGGAAATTAATCAGGATGAAACCGTGAAATTGGTGCATATTCAGCATGAATTTGGTTTGTTTTCAGGAAACTACGGAGATCATCTCTTAGATTTTTTAAATGTCATTAAAGCACCTGTTACCTATACTTTCCATAGCGTTATTCCGAATCCGAATGACGAATTAAGAACATTCGTAAGACTGCTTTTGAGCTATAGCAATTCGGTTTTTGTAATGACAAATAAATCTAAAGAAATTCTAATTAACGACTACGATATCAATGAAGAAATAATTACTTACGTACCTCATGGAACTCACATTGTGATATATGAAACTCCACAACAGGCAAAAGAGAAATTAAATATTCAAGACAGATTAGTGCTTTCTACTTTCGGACTTTTAGGTGAAGGTAAAAATATAGAAACAGGTTTACAGGCTCTGCCAAAAATTATCGAAAAAGCGCCAAATGCGCTTTATCTAATTATCGGAAAAACACACCCGAATTTAATTAAAGACGGTGTCGATGCTTATAGAGATAAATTAGAAGGTTTGGTAAAGGAATTAAATCTTCAAGATAATGTACGTTTTATCAATCAATATTTAGATACTGATGAACTTTTAGAATATTTGAAAGCGACAGATATTTATATGTTTACCTCAAAAGACCCGAATCAGGCAGTGAGCGGCACATTTGCTTATGCAATGAGTTGTGCATGTCCGATTGTGGCATCTAAAATTCCACATACTAGAGAAGTTTTAACATCAGATTCTGGAATTTTATGTGATATTGGAGATGCTGATCAATTTGCGACCGCAGCAATTAAATTGATTGAAGATGAAAACTTAAGACACGAAATGGGAATCAATTCATTTACAAAAATGAGGGCTTCATCTTGGGAAAATGTCGGAATCACTCAAATGAATACTTATAAAAACCTGATTAAAAATCCGTCAGAAATCAGATTCAGCTATCCTCCTATTCAGTTAAAACATATCAAAAAACTGACTACAGAATTAGGAATTATACAATTCAGTAAAATTTCTATTCCAGATTTAGATTCAGGATATACTTTAGATGATAACGCAAGAGCTTTAATAGCATTTTGCATGCATTATAAACTGACTCAAGACAAAGATGATCTGGCGTATATTTTAATATATTTAGATTTCATTCAACGCTGTCAGAAGCCAAAAGGAGATTTTATCAATTATGTCGATCAGGAAAACCGCGAACATATTGAGCAAAATGCCGAAGTAAATTTGGAAGATTCTAATGCAAGAGCCATTTGGGCTTTAGGAACTGTGGTTTCTATGTCTGACATTCTTCCAGAAGCGATTACCAAAAAAGCGACAAGATGTTTATTGAACACTTTAAAATGGGCAGAAAACATTCAGTCTCCACGTTCAATTGGTTTTGCTACAAAAGGATTGTATTTGTACCATTCAACCATTCCGAATTTATACGTTGCGGCCATTATTAATAAGCTAAATGCAAAACTGTTGGCCAATTACGAAGACACAGCAACAGAAGATTGGCAATGGTTTGAAAATTATCTAACATATGGAAACAGCATTTTGCCAGAATCAATGCTTTATGCTTATTTAATCACCAATAAACCGGTTTACAAAAAAGTAGCTTTGGACTCATTAGATTTCTTGATTTCTAAAACGTTTATAAAAGGAACTTTCAAAGCTATTTCAAACCAAAGTTGGCATCATAAAGGTTCTGAACCAAGCCAATATGGCGAACAACCTATAGATGTAACATACACTATTCAGACTTTAAATGCTTTTTATAATGCCTTTAAAACTCCAGAATACAAAAAGAAAATGAGAGCGGCATTTAACTGGTTTTTAGGCAAAAATCATTTGAACCAAATTATGTATAATCCTGTAAGTGGTGGCGGTTATGACGGACTTGAAAAAAATAATGTCAATCTAAATCAAGGTGCTGAATCGACCGTTTGTTATCTTACTGCAAGATTACTTATGGAAAAATTAGCCATGTCACAATCTAAAGTAATTCCTTTATTGAAATCTCGAAGTGGCATTGCTATAAATTTATAAGAAAAGAAATTGAAGCTAACCAAATACTTCACTTTTTAAACCCTGAAAATCCCTTTCTTAATGAAAGGGATTTTTTGTTTGGCCACATAACGTCAATTTCTTTTAATTATTGTGAGTTTATGAAAATTATATAAGGCTCAAAAAAAGTTGTGTAATATATTTTAACAAGTATTGGGCTAACTTTCATATAGAATTTAATGAGTTGGTAAAAACTGTTAAATAATTGATTTTCAAATTACATAATTCACATTAAAACAAAACATTTTGATTCTCGACATTAAAAATACATTCGCCGAAATTGGAGAAACCACCCTATTCGCCAAAAGGTTTTTTAAGGAAGTTTTTATTCCGCCTTACGAAACCAGAGAATTTCTGAAACAATGTTATGTTATCGGATATAAATCTCTGCCCTTGGTTGCAATAACAGGTTTTATTATGGGCTTGGTGCTTACGCTACAATCACGTCCGACCTTGGTAAAATTTGGTGCAGAATCTTGGCTGCCTGGAATGGTGGCGCTTTCGCTGATTAGAGAAATTGCTCCTGTAATTACTGCATTAATCTGTGCAGGAAAAATTTCGTCTGGAATTGGAGCCGAATTAGGATCTATGAAAGTTACCGAACAGATTGATGCAATGGAAGTTTCGGCCGTAAATCCGTATAACTATTTGGTTGTAACAAGAGTTTTAGCTTGTACTCTCATGGTTCCTATTTTAGTATTTTTTGCAGATGCCATCGGAATCATTGGCGGTTATGTAGGCATAAATATTCATGGTGATGTCAACTTCTATAGATTTTTAACCCAAATCGTTCAATCTTTAGAATATCTAGATCTGCTTCCTGCCACTCTCAAAACTTTCTTCTTCGGATTTTTTATAGGAATGATTGGCTGTTATAAAGGCTTTAATGCTTCGAACGGAACAGAAAGTGTGGGTCAAGCTGCCAATTCTGCTGTTGTAACAGCATCGTTGAGCATTTTTATTATAGATATGGTTGCTGTACAAATAACCGATTTATTCTTGTAAAATGGAAAAGGAAAAATTACATAAAGAACCCAAAACAAAAGAGAAAGATCAGACTCCAATTATAGAGATTAAAGATCTTCATAAAACTTTTGGAAAAGATAATGCCGTTTTAAAAGGCGTAAATCTCATTTTGAATAAAGGCGAAGATTTAGTGGTTTTAGGACGTTCAGGCTCTGGAAAATCGGTTACAATAAAATGCATTGTGGGATTGATTGAACCAGACAAAGGCGAAATTAAAGTTTTTGATGAAAATGTTCTTAATATTTCAAAAAGCGAGCTGAATGAAATTAGAGTTCGAATCGGTTTTTTGTTCCAAAGCGGGGCACTTTACGATTCTATGTCCGTTAGAGAAAATCTCGCTTTTACATTAACCAAACACAAACGTGATTTAAGCCGAGAAGAAGTTGAAAGTGAAGTAATGGAAGCTTTGGAAAATGTTGGTCTAGCCGATGCTGTAGACAAAATGCCTTCTGAACTTTCGGGCGGTATGAAAAAAAGAATTGGTCTAGCCCGCACTTTAATCTTAAAACCAGAAATCATTTTGTACGACGAACCCACAACGGGTTTGGACACCATAACATCAAGAGAAATCAGTGAATTAATCTTGGATATTAAACACAAACAGAAAACCTCTTCGATTATTATCACTCACGATATGGCTTGTGCAAAAATGACAGCCGATCGAATTATAGTTTTAAAAGATGGTGTAATTCACGCCGAAGGGACATACGAAGAATTAGAAAAAGACGAAGACGAATGGGTACGCTCATTTTTTGAATAAACGAGTTGAGTTATGAGTCATTAGTTATGAGTTATACGCAGTAAACTCTAACAATAAAATATAATTAAACTCATAATCAACAACTAACCATAAACAATTAACCATAAACACAAAACTCATAACTCATAATTCATAATTTATAATTCATAATTAATTAGAAATCATGGAAAAGCAATCTGGATATACTTGGAAATTAGGAATGTTTGTAACGATAGGTTTACTGCTTTTTATAATGGCCGTATATTTTATCGGAAAACAACAAAACCTTTTCGGATCTACCTTTCATATTACTTCGCAATTTAAAACAGTAAGCGGTTTAGAAGTCGGAAATAATGTTCGTTTCTCTGGAATTAATGTCGGAACTGTAGAACAAATTCAGCTAAAAAATGACTCAACCGTAGTTGTGGTTTTGGTAATGAAAGAAGAAGTTCGAAAATTTATTAAAACCGATGCCACAGCCAGTATTGGTTCTGATGGATTAATGGGCGACAAAGTACTGACTATTTCGCCAGGCCAAAAATCCAAAAAAGAAATTGAAGACAACGGACAGATTGCTTCTGTTGACGGAATCGAGATGCATGATATTATGAAAAGCGTGAAGAAAAGTGTTGATAATATTGGTGTAATTTCAGATGAAATAGCCATTTTCAGTCATAGCATGAATAACGGAAACGGCGCATTGGCAAGACTGGTAAAAGATGATAAAATGGCAAACAGCGTTTCGAATACGCTTTCTAATCTAGAAACCGGAACAAAAGGTTTTAGCGAAAACATGGAAGCCGCAAAAAGCAATTTCCTATTTAGAGGCTACTTCAAGAAAAAAGAAAAAGAGAAAAAGGAAAAGCAAGAAGAAAGAAAAGAGAAACAAGAGGAAGCTAAAAAAGAGAAAGAAGAAGCAAGAAAAGAGAAGCAAGAAGCAAGACAAGAGAAACAAGAAGAGGCTAAAAAAGCAGAAGAAAAGCAAAAACAAGAAGATGCTAAAAAAGTAGAAACTAAAAATTAAATTCCAAATTTTTAAAATGCCAAATTCCAGTTCTCATTTTATGTCTTCCTGAGCGAAGTCGAAGGACACGCACGAAGAAAAATCCAAATCCAGCATATCACATTTCACAACTCACAATTTACAATTCACAATTAAAAAGTATATGCCTAGTTCAATCAAACATACCGCCATAAAAGTTCTAAAAATTACTGGAATTACGATTGCGGTGATTTTGTTTTTGCTGTTTATTATTCCCCTGTTATTTCCTGGAAAAATCGCTTCGGAAGTAAAGAAAATTACCAACGAACGTCTGGATACTAAATTGGAGTTTACAAAATCTAAACTTTCATTTTTTACTCATTTCCCTTCATTGACCGTTTCGTTAGACGATTTGTCTTTAACTGGTTCTAAACCTTTCAGTAATGATACTTTATTAAGAGCAGATCAAGTTGCTTTTGGTATTGATATCAAAAGACTGCTTTTTGACAATGAAGTAAAAATCAATAAACTTTATGTTTCTGATGCTTTAATAAATATAATGGTCAACGAAAAAGGTCAAGCCAATTATAACATTTATGTTGCACCTGAAGACAGAAAAGACAAAAAAGAAGATCCGAATGCTCCAGAAGAAGGAACCGCGATTCGTCTCGAACGTATTGATTTACAAAACTGTAATGTAAAATATAATGATCGTTCTGCTAAGATTCTAGTTGATGCAAAAGGATTTAATTATATTGGAAAAGGAAATTTAAGCGAAGATATTTTTGACCTCGCAACTGATGCTAAAATTGATAATCTGGATTTCTTTTATGACCGAACAGGATATTTGAGAAGAAAAAAAGTAAGTGCCGATTTGATTACCAGAATCAATACACATGCACTTACCTTTATTCTTCAAAAAAATGAACTTCATATCAACAAACTGCCTTTAAAATTTACAGGTTTATTTACCATTTTAAGAGACGGATATAAAATCAATATTAAAGCCGCTTCAGAAAATACAACCGTAAAAGATCTGCTTTCTGTAATGCCTCCCGAATATTTAACCTGGCTTGAAAGAACAGAAATTTCAGGAAGAAGTGATTTGCTTCTTAGTTTTAAAGGAGATTACAACGTTCAGAAAAGACAAAAACCAAACTTGGCTTTCAATTTAAAAATCAATGAAGGTTCGGTAAATTATAAAAACGCTCCAGTCCCTTTAACCGATTTTCAAATGGATTTAAATGCCATGCTTCCGTCCTTAGATACCGAACAATTGCTAGTTAATCTGAGAACTTTAAAATTTAAAGTTGGTGAAAAAGATTATTTTAATGCTTATCTGCACAGCAAAGGTTTAAGCGAAATGTCGATCAATGCAAGTGTGAAAGGTGCATTAGACCTTGCTGTCGTAGATGCCGCTTTAGGATTGGAAAATATTGATTTGAAAGGAATTTTAAAAACTGATATTCAGGCACGCGGACTTTTTAGCACTTCAAAAAAATTATTTCCCAAAACTATTGGCGGTATTTCTTTGCGAGACGGATGGCTTAAAACAAAGTATTACCCAAATCCAATCACCAATATCACTTTTATAGCCAATGTGCTGAATAAAGCAGGCACGTAT
This sequence comes from Flavobacterium tistrianum, assembly GCF_003254545.1. GTDB lineage: Bacteria > Bacteroidota > Bacteroidia > Flavobacteriales > Flavobacteriaceae > Flavobacterium > Flavobacterium tistrianum. The sequence goes on along the minus strand of NZ_QJRH01000070.1, from coordinate 45,779 downwards.
CAGGATTTGATTGTTGCTGTGGCGCCTTTTTCTTTTGATTTTGAAGGAAATCCGGTTTATGTTAATGCCACATTATCTGATTTTAGCGATTTGGCTTATAATGCCAAAATTAAAGGTGAATTGAATGTAGGTAGAATCTATCAGGTCTTCTCACAAAAAGGTTTGGATTTGACGGGTTATGCCAAAGCTGATCTTTCGTTAAAAGGAAAACAAAGTTATGCTACAACTGGCCAGTATGATAAACTGGATAATAAAGGGACATTATTGCTTAAAAATATAAAAGCAACTTCAGAATTGTTTCCAAAAGCTTTCTTTATCAAACAGGGAAATTTCCGTTTTCAGAATGAAAAAATGTGGTTTGAAAAGTTTAATGCTTCTTACGGAAAATCAGATTTTGACATCAGTGGCTATCTGCTTAATACCATCAATTATTTCTTAGAATCAAAAGGAACTCTAAGCGGTAATTTCAACCTAAAATCGAAACTGATTAATGTTGATGAATTTATGGCGCTTGAAGATGGCGAAAACAAAGATCGAAACCTAGAAGTTGAATATGCCAAAGAAGATCATCCCAAAATGAGCGGTGTGGTCATTATTCCGAAAAACCTAAATGTCGCCTTAAATGCAAATGCTGACAAAATAGAATACAACAAATTGATATTTAACAAACTAAACGGAAAAATAGGAATAAAAAAAGAAGGATTTTACTTAGAAAATATTACCTTTAATATAATTGACTGTGTTTTAGGGATTAATGCATTGTATAAGGACGAGTCTCCAACCTCTGCACATTTTGATGCTCATTTTACGGCAAAAGACTTTGATGTTCAGAGAGCTTACAAAGAAATACCGATGTTTCATGATATGGTCACAGCTGCCGAAAAAGCTCACGGAATCATTTCTGTCGATTATAAAGTAAAAGGAGATTTGAACGGCAATATGGGACCAATTTATGAATCTATGCAAGGTGGCGGAACGATTAATTTGCGTGATGTGAAAATTAAGGGACTTAAACTTTTTGACGGAATTAGTTCTAAAACTGGGCAAAGCGGTTTAAATAATCCTGATATGAAAGGAATTGAAATTAAATCGACTATCGATAAGAATCTTATACATATTGAGCCATTTACCTTTAGTGTCGCCAGTTTTAGGCCAACCATAAAAGGAACTACAAGCTTTGATGGACTTTTGGATTTAAGAATGCGTTTAGGTCTTCCGCTTTTTGGAATCATTGGTTTTCCAATCGTAATTACTGGAACGCATGAAGCTCCAAAAATTAAAATATTCAGCAAAACAGGACAAGAAATCAATCCTGCTGTTTATGATGAAAAAAACAATAAAGTTATTCGAGAAGAAAAAGTTAGCAAACCCAAAACAAAGAAATAATGAATTCAAAATCTCAACATAATAGCAGTGCATTCGAAAAGTTTGCTACAAAAGTTTCAAAAGCTGCAGGAAGTACCCCAGCTTTTATTGGTGCCTTTGCTCTTGTTGTAATCTGGGCTGCTTCTGGACCAATTTTCGACTATTCTGAAACCTGGCAATTGGTCATCAATACAGGAACTACCATAATTACTTTTTTGATGGTTTTTTTAATTCAAAAGGCACAGAATAAAGATTCGCTTGCCATTCAGTTAAAACTAAACGAACTCGTAGCATCCAACGATTTGTCAAGCAATACTCTTGTCGACATTGAAAATATGACCGAAGAAGAGATGATTATTATTCAGAAATATTATCATCATTTAAGCCAATTGGCAAAAAAAGAAATAAGCATAAGAACCTCACATTCTATTGCCGAAGCTAATGAACATCATAATCGCAAAAAAGAAAAAAATACAAAACCAGATAACATCAAAAAAACTACCAAAAACACCTCTAAAAAAATAACCAAAAAATGAAATTGAGCTCTACCGAAACCTATTGGCCGTTAAAAAATGCCATAAAACAAAGTTACCCTTCAATAGATTCCGATATTACCACCGACATTTTAATAATTGGTGGCGGGATTACAGGTGCTTTAACTGCTTATAAATTATTAAACGAAGGAAAAAAAATTGTTCTTGTCGACCGTCGGGATGTTTGTGGCGGAAGCACTTCTGGAAGCACGGCACTTCTCCAATACGAAATTGATGTTCCATTACACCAGCTCATTAAACTTCGCGGTACAAGATGTGCCGTAGACAGTTATCAGAATGGTAAAAAAGCCATTTTTGATCTTAGAAATATCATTGATGAAGTGGGCTGCGATTGTGGTTTCGAATTCAAAAAAAGTGTTTATTTCACTACTCTAAAAAAAGATGTTCCTTATTTAAAAAATGAGTATAAAGCCAGGAAACAGCATGGCTTTGAAATCAGCTGGCTGGGCAGATCAGAATTGCAAAAAATGGGGCTGAATGCCATTGCGGGAATAGAATCTAAAACCGCAGCGGTTATGGATCCTTTCAAGCTAGCAAGCGATCTTTTGTTTCATTGCCATGAAAAAGGCATGCAGATTTTTGACCGTACGAATATTGCTTCTATACAGCATCAAAAAGGCAAAATTATTGCCACTACAGGCTCAAAACATATTATTACATCCGATCATATTATTCATTGCACGGGTTACGAAAGCACAGAAACCCTGAAAGAAAAAGTCGTTGATTTAAAAAGCACTTATGTTATTGCTTCTGAGAGTCAGTCAGATCTTCCAGAAAACTTTAAACATGCTATATTTTGGGACACAGCTTCGCCTTATCATTACATCAGAACAACAGATGACAATCGTATTATAATGGGCGGCGGAGATGAAGATTTTAAAGACACTAATAAACGTGATAAACTGCTGCCTAAAAAAGAACAATATCTTCTAAAACAATTCTACAAACGATTTCCCGATTTAGATTTCAAAATTGATTATTCCTGGGCAGGAACTTTTGGAGAAACGAAAGATGGTCTTCCCTATTTCGGAAAACCAAATCCGAGGAAAAATGAACATTACATTCTAGGTTTCGGAGGAAACGGAATCACCTTCAGCGTTCTTGCAATGAATTCAATCTTAGATTCCCTCAACAACAAAAAAAATACAGATTTGGATTATTATCGATTTGGACGATAAAAAGCGATGCTTTTTTTCTAGGGACAAAGAGGCAAAGGCTCAAAGGGACAAAGTTTAAAACTTTTGTCACTTTGAACCTTCGTTCTTTTGCAACTTATATATTTTGCTTTATAGCTAACGACTTTAAAAAAAAATGCTTTTTTTAAGGGCCAAAGACGCAAAGGTTCAAAGGAACAAAGTTTAAAACCTTTGTCACTTTGAGCCTTTGTCCCTCAATTACGCAGTAATTGCTAAAGAATTCAAATTAAACTTATACTCTTTTGGACTGCAGTTGAATTTTTGTTTGAAAATTTTAGAGAAATAGCTTCTGCTGGTAAAACCAATGCAGTACACAATTTCTGAAATATTTAAATCTGAAGTTCTGATAAGGATTTCTGCTTTTAAAACTCTCATATGTGTAATGTAATCGTTGACTGTACGATTGTGAATCATTTTGAAACCTTCTTGAAGTTTGTTTGGAGAAAGACCCGATTTTTTACTCAGAGATTTAATAGAAAAAGCTTCCTCTGGATTTGATTTTATAAATTCAGAAAGATCTTTTACTTCTTCTAGTTCTCTTAATGTCAATCCGTTTGCTTCGTTTGCAAAAGCATGTAAATCGTCTGAATGTTGTTGAATTTCCATTGCCAGAATGATTCTCATGATTCCTTCTTTCAATAGATTTCTAACAATTCCGGTTTGTGTAATCGAATTAAGCTGTTCGATTTTCTCCGCAATCTGCAAATTATAAGATCCTATGTAGAAGAAATCTGATATCTGGTTATTTTCAAAAAAAGTATCTTTTACTTGCTGATTCAGAGAATGAGCTCCATTTGTAGCATCAATCTCAGTTCCAACAATAATTAAAGTCAATTTTGTTTTTTTTCCTTTTTCGAAAAATAAAACATTGTCCTGATTCTGTTTTGATGTTACAATAGCAGTCTGAAAAGTTTTTAGTTTTCTCTCCTCTCCATTTAATCCAAAACTGTGTGAAAGATTTCCTTTAGAACAATAAGCAAAATAAATTGGAGATGATTTTATGTTTAGAATGTCCAACCTAACATCTGTCGAAAATGTCATATCAAACTGAACGTATGAGATATTATCATTAAAAGAAGCTCCAATAATTGAACCTTCAGCAAAACTATTTTCTACTTCTAATGTATATTCGTCTAAGTCAAAAGCCACCTTTCCGCCAAAACTAGTTTGAAGTTGATCAAATATATTTTGAGTTTTTTCTGTATTTATAGTAACAATTTTCATGGTTCGCCGGATTTAAAATTATAATTTGCTAAACAGATTATTTCTAGAAATCTGAAACTCAAAGTTCGCTTAAAGACAAACCAAAAATGTTATATAATTTTTTGGTTTTGTTTTATAATTCCTTATAAATGTTTATTTTACCAGTAATCGCAAGTCATTTAATATAATAAGTATGGAAAGTTTTTCTTTTGCTCCTATCAGTTCTCCCACTTCTAAAATTCTGATTTTAGGCACGATGCCTGGAACAAAATCTTTAGAACTCAATCAATATTATGGCCATAATCAGAATAACTTTTGGAAATTTATGTTTCAGATTCTTGGGCAGGAGTTTTCTAATAATTACAAAATACGAAAAAACTTGTTAATAGAAAATAATATCGCGCTCTGGGATGTCTTACAATTTTGCGAACGCATTGGAAGTTTGGATAGCGCCATCAAAAATGAAATCGCAAATGATTTTGAAAATTTCTTAGAAACTCACACCCAAATAGAAAGTATTCTTTTTAACGGACAAAAGGCAGCAGCATTTTTTAAAAAGTATGTTCACTTAACAAAAGAATACAAAACTTTTACTCTTCCTTCAACTAGTCCTGCCAATGCTAGCAAGGCTTTCCAAAACAAATTAGATGAATGGAGCATCATTAAAACCTTATTATAAAAGCCATGATTTTATATAATTAAAATGCAAATATTGGAATCATGTAACTTTTTCCGTTTAAAGTATAACAAAAAACAACTGCTCTCAATCTAATTTTACATCAAAGAAAAGTAAGCCATAGTGAAGATTTGAAAAACGAAATGAAAAGGTTCTTTTCTTATTAAAATTTACAAAGCAAACTGTAAAAAGTTTAGTCTATAAAGAGAACATTGGTTATGTTAGTTTATTTTTGGGAAAAAGCTACTCTATAGAAATATAGAGTAGTTTTGTTTTTATAGGCTACCATTTAAAGTTGAAAAACATGAAAATCCAGACATATTATAATCATATACGGTTTTATACACCGCACCATTTTATATATTATCCTGTTTTAATTTTATTCTTAATTGCAAGCATATACTTAAGCATTACAACAGAAGATCAATTGATATGGGCATTTATAAGCGTAGCTTTTGTATTTCTTTTTGTTCTAGCTTATATGTTACGCCAGCACTATGCATTAACGTTGCAAAACAGAATTGTACGTTTAGAAATGCGTTACCGCTATTTTACCCTTACGGGAAAAAGATTCGAAGAATTTGAATACAAACTTACAGATGATCAAATATTTGCTTTACGCTTTGCACCAGACAACGAATTGATTCCGCTTGTAGAAGATGTTTTAAAAAATAACTTAACTGGCGACGCAATAAAAAAAGCAATTGTACATTGGAAAGCAGATTACCATAGGGTTTAACAATGACAAAATTCAATAACAATGGCAATTACAATATCAAATTTTAATTTTTAATTTTTAATTTTTAATTTTTAATTTTTAATTTTTTTTAATTAATTATTGATTTTTGATATTGTAATTGCCATTGAATTTTGACATTGTCATTGACATTCGAAATTTGTTATTGAACTTTTTTCTTATTGAAAAGGATATAAAACAAAAACAATACAGCACAAACTGCAACAATTACAGTAAAATAAATTACGCTAATATTTGGATGCAGAAAATTAGGTTCGTAAAACAATTTATCTAAAGTTTTAAATTTTTCTACTAAAGCTTTTCTATCAAAAGTATTCCTAATTCCGTTAAGCGATTCATCTTGGTTATCTCTGTAATGATATACATCTTGAGTTAACAGCTTCGGAATTACGTTTGTTTCTATATTATATTTCTTTAAAATCGTGTCTAATTTCTGAAAAGTATACGTTAGAGAATCTTTCTTAGAATTGTACAGCAATTTGTAACGGTCTACAGCTGCCTGATATTTTTGTTTATCAATAGAATCTCCTTGAACGGGACTAAATAGAGAATTATTTTCTATAAAAATACAAATGTCATCATCATGCTCTGGATGCACTTGTACACTCTTAAAAATAATTTTTGTGCTATCTCCAATAATCGTTTTTGAGATAACTCTTTTGTATAATTCTTCTTTATCAAAACCAAGAATATCAAAAATACTGTCTGCTTTATTTGTCGTTTTGTCAAAAGTGCTTGTCAGCGCTTTTATTGTATCAATACTATAATAACTTGTTTCTGTAATAGGATATTCGCCAGGCGAAATAGTATCTTCCTGCTTAATTACAGGATATGGTTTTGGATATAGAATGTTCTCGTAATTGAATAATTTCTCAGAACTGTAAGACGTATATCCATACAAGAACGGATTTAAAACATTCAAGAGTTTTTTATCATTATTAAAATCATTTTCAGACAATTCAGTCTTCAGTTTAGCATTCATTCCGAAACTATAACTAATAAAAAATGAAAAAGTCAAAAATGAAATCAGCAGCAGACAAATAGCAATTTTAAAAAGATTGCTGCCTTTATAGTTTTCTCTCGAATGATTGCGAATCAGAAAAATCAAGAAAATAAGTAAAAACAATCCGCTTACAAAAAAGTGCGAAATCGAAACGTCATCATAAAATTTAAAACGGTAAAATTCAGTATAGACATTAATATTCTTAAGTCCCTTAAAGGTAAAATAACCGTATAAAAAATATGCTAAATGAATTAAGGCTAATACAATGAAAGATTTTATAAAATAACGTTTTAAAGTTTTTGCCATTTTTTTAAAGGTGCTAAGGTTCTGAGATGCTAAGATACTAAGGTTCTAATATACTTAAAATTTATTTTGTCTTTCATAAAAATATATTTAGAAAAGTAAAAAGTATAATAATCTGGGCGTGCCACCATTATAAAAAAAGGGCAAATAATAGCAACCGCTTATTCGCCCTTTTTTTATAATGCTGTCGGGCTGTCCATGCTTCTTCGGCAGCTTATTCCCATCCCTCACGCATCACGTTTTCAAAACAAATTTCCGAAACATTTAGCCATTCAATAAAACAAATCGACAAAGAATTTCCGTATAGACGAATTGCAGTGCGTCTAAAATGCAGGATATCCGTGATCTGCCAATCTTTCGTTAGATGCACTGCAGTGCATCTCTACAAAAAAAACTCAGAACCTCAGAACCTTAGAATCTTAGCATCTTTACTTAGAAATATCAAACCCTTCCTTTACAATTTCGCTTTCAACTTTATCAATCAATTTATTCGTTTTTCCTGTTAATCTTTCTTTTTTCCAATCGCCTTTTGCATATATTGCGACTGTAATTAAAGCTGTTACGACAGAAGAAATTGGGAAGGCCCACCAGATTCCAATTTTACCCAAAGAAGTATTATGAGACAAAATATAAGCCAACGGAAACTGGATTACCCATTGCGAAACCAAGGTTAAAATCATAGGTAATTTGGTATTTCCAACGGCACGAAAAACACCTGTCAAACAAAGCTGTAAACCAAGAAATCCCCAAGAAAGACAAGTGATTCTTAGCAATTCTGTTCCGCCTTCAATAACCGCTTGATCATTTGGAACGAAAAAAGCAATTAAATATGGAGCGAAAATAAAAGCAATAATTCCAAGACCAGTTAATAAACCGAAACCTAAATATGCTCCTAGTTTTGAGATTTCGGCTGCACGATCAACGTTTCCAGCACCAATATTTTGCCCGACAAGAGTGGCAATCGCCATGGACAAACCTAAAGCTGGAATCAAAATCAGCTGAATTAAATTAGAACCTGCACCATAAGAAGCAACTGTCAACGTACCAAAACGAACAATCAAAAACGTAATGGCCATCATACCCAAAGCACGCATCGACTGCTCGATCGAAGATGGAAAACCAATTTCAAAAGCTCTTTTAATATGTTTGTAATCAGGCTTAAAATCGGAAATGCGAAGATGGATTCCGTGTTTTCCTCTAAACAGAATCGCAAAACCTATTATAATCGCCAAAAGCTGTGTGAATAAAGTTGCCAAAGCAGCACCTTTTACGCCCAAAGCCGGAATAAAATTCCATCCATAAATAAACAGGGGATCGAGTGCAAAATTCAAAATAACAGTTCCCAAAACTATATAAACAGGCAATGTCACACGGCCAACACCTCGCATAATCGATTGGAAAATCATAAATCCGAAACTAAAAACCAAACCGACAAACGCAACGCGCATAAAACCTAATGCATCAACATAAACTGTAGGCTCTACCTTTAGCAGATATAAAAAATAGGGACTCAAAATGTATCCAATAATCGACAAGAAAACAGAAACAATAATCACCATCGATAAAGTTTGCGCCGCCACATGATTGACCATTTTCTGATTTCCTGCACCAAAGTATTGCGCAATTAAAATAGAACCCGCAATAGCCAATCCGGTTCCCAAAGCTATGGTTAAAAATATCACAGGCGTACTTATCGAAACTGCCGCAACAGCGTCTCCACCCAAACGCCCTACCCAAAAAGCATCTACCAACTGATACGCGGCTTGTAAAAGATTAGCAATCATAATTGGGACTGCCAATTTTAATAATGAAGAAAGGATTGGTCCTTCTAACAATTCATTTTTTTTCATTTATTTAAAATAATTATTTAAAAAATCAGTTGACATATCAACTTTTAAAGCTTAAAAAAAATTAAAGAATTTCTAATTTGTCTGCGTAAGACCTTACAGCATTCAGCGCTTCGATTCTTTCCTTTGGAGAAAAAACAGACATTACCTCCTCTTCTGCTCTTTTCATCAGAGATCTAATGCTTTTAGCCAAAGTAATTCCTTCATTTGTAAGACTCACAATATTTTTCCGTTTGTCCATTTTGTCTTTTACTACCTCAACAAGATTCTTTTTTTCGAGAGCTGTAATACTTCTCAAAATAGACGATTTGTCACGCATTGTTTTATCTGACAATTCTCTCTGCGAAAGACTTTTATGATGTAGAATCATTAGCAATGGCAACTGCTCTAACTGTAATGTGATTCCTGCTTCACTCATTAACGCATTTGTACGTCTGAAAATTGCCCGCTTTATACGGTGAATCTGAAAGAAGAAACTATCTGATATTTCTTCTTTCCAAAAATTTGAAAAATTGTCTTTATCTGTATGTTTAATTTCCATGAAGCAAAATTACAAAAAAGAGTGACATGTCAACTATTTTTCTATGCAAATTCTTATTTTACTGATATACAATTCATTCTAAAAAATAATTCAGCTTAAAAAACAAAAATGAACGATTATTTTTACTAACTTTAAATGTTAAATATTGCCTAATAAAAACTTAAAAATTACTCTGATGAAACAATTATTTATTTTTTTGGTAATGATGCTCCTTTGGATTCCGCTAAACGCTCAAACTGTTGCTGACAACAGTAAAGACGAAGGCTTAACAATTCTCAAAACTGAAACTGACGACTTTCAAGATAATACTGTAGATGATCTGCCCTGGCACAATAGAAAATTTAAAGTTACTGCTGGAGGATTTTTTCCTGTAAATAATACCCAAGTTAAAGTTGAAGGCAATAACGGAAATATAGGAACCGAAATTGATCTTGAAAATGATTTAGGTTTTTCTAAATCTACTGCTTCATTTTTAGGAACATTTGACTGGCGCATTTCTAAAAGATCCCGATTAGGTTTTGAATATTTTGTACTAGATAGAACTGCAACAAAAACGCTGCAAAGAGATATAAATTTTGGAGACCATACTTATCCAGTAGATGGAAGTGTTCGTGGTACTTTTAATGTTCAGATTATGAGAGTCGCTTATGGATACGCAATTCTTTCTAAACCTAAATATCAAGCTGGTTTATTAATTGGTGCGCATGTACTTTTTGCTGATTTGGGTCTAAAATTAAATGCTAATACGCAAAGCGTAGAATATCATGATAGTTTTAATTTTACTGCTCCATTGCCAGATGTTGGAATTTGGGGAGAATTTGTTCTTGGAAAACGTTGGGGTTTATATGCTAACGTAAATTATCTTGCTGTAAAAATTAATGATACCGATGGCCGAATCATAAGCTACAATTTATCGGTTTTATATAATGTTGTAGACAACTTTAGTCTTACTGCTGGTTATACTGGTTTGAATTTTAGAGTTGATACGGTTCAAGAACGTTTAAACGGCTTCTTAAAATGGGGGTATAATGGGCCAACGATTACAGCGGTCTACACTTTTGGAAAACATGTTAAAGTAACTAAGTAAAGGTGCTGAGATTCTAAGACACTAAGTTTTTTTTAACCGCTAAGGCGCAAAGATTTTTCGCAAAGTTCGCAAAGATTTTTGATGGAATTTTAATCTCGCAAAGACGCGAAGTCGCAAAGTCTTTTATATATACTTTGCGACTTCGCGTCTTTGCGAGAATATTTCGTTTAGCTAAATGAAAACTTAGCGAGCTTTGCGTAATTCTTTGCGCTCTTTGCGTTAAAATTATACTCAAAGTCACTCAAACTTGAAACTTGAAACCTGAAACAAAAAATAAACCCGATAACTCTCCAGCTATCGGGTTTATTGCCAAACTTAAACTTACTTAACTTAACTCAAAATAAAACTTAACTAATATTTATTTTTCGATTGGAGAAAATTTTATTGCTGTTCCTCCTCCAGCTGCTAATTTGATATCTAAAACAGTTTTGCTGTTTACTTTTTGTTTAGAGATTGTAACTGGATACGGATTAGTTTTATAATTTGCTCCTGGTCCATCAGCGTAGATTTCTGCTTCGTATTCTTTATTTTTATCTAAAAATGATAAAGCAACTTTTAAGTCTCTTGCATTTCTATTTGTGATTGATCCTAAATACCAATTTTTCTCATCCCAATCTTTACGGGCAATTGTTGTATATTCTCCAATTTTAGAATCTAAAACTTTAGTATCAGACCAAGTGCACGGAACATCTTTTATGAATTGAAACTCTGGCTTTCCTTCGTAATTTTCAGGTAAATCTGAAGCCATCTGCAACGGACTGAAAATAATAACGTACAACGCCAATTGATTTGCCAAAGTGGTCTGCACTTTTGCTCCAGATGGAGTTTTGTAATCAAAATTGAAGTTTCCTGGAGTATAATCAAATGGTCCTGAAAGCATTCTTGTGAAAGGCAAAGTCGTTAAATGCTCTGGCGTATTTCCTCCATCTACAGACCACGCATTATATTCTTGTCCTCTTCCGCCTTCTTGTGACATAAAGTTTGGATATGTACGCTGTAAACCAGTCCCTTTCATTGGTTCGTGGTTGTCGATCATGATATGATATTTCGCTGCAGTTTCGATTACTTTTCTGTAATGACGTGCTCCGTATTGGCTGTCATGCCATTCTTTCTTATCCAAATATTTGTTTACGTAACCCGTTTTCACCGAATTCACTCCCATTTTCTGGTACAATTTGAATGAATCTTCCAGCTGGTTTTCGTAGTTTTTAGTTGCTCCCGCCGTTTCGTGATGTCCAATTAATCGAACATTTTTCACAGCGGCATATTTAGTTATTTCTTCCAAATTAAAATCTGGATAAGCTTTTACAAAACTAAATGCAGAACCATCAGCAGTCCAGTCGCCGTCCCAGCCTTCGTTCCAGCCTTCTACTAGAACTCCGTCAAAACCATTTTTTGCAGCAAAATCAATATATTCTTTTGTGTTTTTGGTCGTTGCGCCATGTTTTGGACCTTGACCCCAAGTGTATTTTTCTAAATGCATTCCCCACCAAATTCCAATATATTTTGATGGCGTAATCCAAGATAAATCTTCAATTTTTGAAGGCTCATTTAAATTCAGCATAATAGTAGAAGTTGCTACATCTCCTGGAGTTTTACCAACTACAATAGTTCTCCAAGGTGTTTTAAAAGGTGTTTCTGCATATACTTTTACTCCGTCTGCCCACGGCACCAAATCACTTTTGTATTGTTTGTCTGTAGTTTTTAAAAGTGTCATTGAAGCAAAATCAGTCAAGTTAGCTTCGTGAATAGCTACATACAATTTGTTCTTGGTTTCAAAAGTTGCCGGAGTATTAATTGTATCTGTTTTACTCATTAACGTCTTGCGATATTCGCTTTCGTAATAACTGTTTTCACGGTGAACAGGAATCCACCAAACTTCATTATTGTCTTTAAACGTAAACTGCGTTACTTCATTCGAAATTTTGACTTTTCCTAAATGAGGCTGTTTTGGAAATTCATAACGAAATCCTACTCCATCATCAAAAACTCTAAAAATGATATCCACCAAACGCTCTTCTCCTTTTGCTTCTTTTAAGTGAACAATTAGTTCGTTATGATGATCTCTCACTTTTTTGAATTCGCCCCAAGGCTGTTCCCAAGTTTCATCAGCCGATTTTTCTTCTGTCGAAACGACTTCAAAACCATCTGTCATTTTTGCTAAACCTTGAAATTCAAATCCCATCAACGAAGGCTCGATAACCGATTTCCCGTTAGAAGAAAAACTATATTGAGGTTGTCCTGAAGGAGTTAGTTCAAAAGTTAATTCAGAGACTTTTTCTGGAGAACTGATTTTATACGTTTTTTTAGTACTGCAAGCCATAACCAGCATTGATGCTAAAGCCACCAGACAGTATCTATATTTTCTGTTTTTCATTATTTAAATTGTATTAATTACAGCTCTATTTTATTTCGCTTATTATTTGTTTTGCTTTTGCTGGCTGCATCGAAACAAAATAATTAAACGCTTGGTCAAGTTTTTTCTGGATTTCGACATTTCCTTTTTTCTGTACGCGTAAATCATACAATTTGCTGATATCTGGAAATACACTTTCTGTATTTTTTACTCCAGAAAAAGTTTTGATTTTTTCGATAAAAGAATATCCAAATTCTACTGTTGGTTCGATCATGGTTCCTTCGCCGAAATCATTCCACGTAATCAGCTGCAGGTAATTTACATTGGCATTTTTTGCCAAAGTCAAAGTTTCGTCAAGTGTTGCTCCGTTATTATGTTCGATAGTCCATCCAATAGCTGCCCCTCCTCCGCCTGCGGCATAAAAATCTTTAAAACCAGGATATGCGCTACCCATTGCAACTCCTAGTTTTGGTTTGGTATTAGTGTAGAAATTTGTTAGATAACTGTTGTCTTTATACACCCAAGCATATTCACCAGAAGCATTTTCTCCTGCCATTGAAGAGTGATCCCAAAGTGTCAAGAAAGTGGGTTTTGCTGTTAAAGTATTAAAGACATTTGTCCATTCAGCTGGGGTTTGTAGAACAATTGGTCCAAAATTCATTAACAGCGGTTTACCATTAATTTTAATATAATTAGCATCAGAAAAATAATTCTTTTCTACGTAAGCCAAATCTGTTTTTGCTGCACCGGTTACCGAAATTGCTTTTCCAGCATTGACAACATTCGTCAGAAATCGGTCTTCGTATACAATGGCATATTCTAAACCTACTTTGTCCAACATTTCAATTAGCTGATCTGTATTTTCTTTAATCATTCCGTAATCGTTAACATCGTAAGTGCCGTACCAATCTATCAGAATTCCATCAATTCCTGAATATTTCATCAACAATAAATGATTTTCGATCACGTTTTTATCGCCTGAATGATAAGGTCCAATCAGCGGATAATAGTACGATGCAATTTCTCTTCGTCCGTTTGCTCCTACGTTGTTCGGATTTTTGTTTGCCATTGTCCAATGATATCCCCATTTTTTATCGGCACTACTCTCATTGGTTTCAAACCATGGCATATAGTGCATATAAATTTTGGTGCTATTGGTTTTCTCAATCGCAACAGGTGCTGTTTTCTCTGGTTCTACCGGTTTGTCTGAACCTTTGTCATCGCTGCTGCAACCAGCAACCATCACAATACTCATCAATCCAAAAACCAACGATGTAATATATTTTTTCATATTGATGTACTGTTTGTTATTTTTATGTTTGCCACAGATTAAAAGATTAAAAAGGATTATTAATCTGTGAAAATCCTTTAATCTGTGGCTAAATAAAGCCTCGCAGATAATCATTTTAAAAACATGTCAGCCTTCCACGACTAACCAACATGGAAGACTGACATTTTAATAACCTAATACCCAGGATTCTGTTTTAGGTTTTTGTTTGTGGTTAAAACTGTACTCGGAATTGGGAAAATTGCTCTGTATTTTTCCGTCGTGCCTTTTGACCACCATGGCTGGAAGAATGTTCCAAAACGAATATTATCTGTTCTTCTTCTTCCTTCAAATGTGAATTCTTTCAGCAATTCTTGATCAATAAATTTAAGATCAATTGTTGCTGGCAATTCCTCACCTGCACGAGATGCTACTTGCTGTACAAATGGTCTTGCTAAATCTGGTGAACCCAAACGAACGTAACATTCTGCTTGCATCATTAAGATTTCTGCATAACGAATTAATACAAAATCATGATCACGTTCCCATTGCTCTCCCGCTTTCATTTCGTATTTATGTAAACGAACACCTTCATTCTCTTTTGCATCTTCTAAGCTTGTTAGGTTCTCTGTATATGTTAATGGTTCTCCGTTGTCCATCATGATTACAGATCCTGTAGCAAGATTGATCTGATCGCCTTCCAACATACATTTCTTTCTTTTGTCTGTATCAGCAAAAGAAGAATAAACTCCTGGCTGCGCGCACATTCCGTTTGCACTCCAAGGATAATTGTTTGGAATTGCAGAAATTGCTAATTTTTGATTGTAATGACAAGACATTGAATTCATGTAGTTTCCAAGTGTCCCCGCTTTTGAATCGTAAGGAATCGCAAAAATAATTTCTGGCGAAGTCTGATTCTCTGTCACAAAATTCGAAAAGAAATCTGGCGTTAAACTATATCCTGTAACCTTTTGGCACATATTGATACAGTCTTGCCAACGAGGCTGGCCGATAAACGCTTCTGAATTAAGATACAATCTAGCCAAAATAGAATACGCAACATTTCTAGTCATTTTAGAATACACCACATTTGGATTTAAATGCGGAAGAGCGTCTGTCAATTCTTTTTCAACAAAATCATAAACTTCTTTTCTTGTTGAATTGCTTGGAAGAGATGTATCTTCAAAATTGGTTACAATTGGCACATTTCCGAACAAATCTAACAGATTATAATAGTAATAGGCTCTAAGTGCTTTCAATTCGGCATAAATCGGTTCTTTTGCTTTATCACTAAGTGATGATTTATTAATCTGATAAATAATTGAATTGATCTTAGCAACTCCAGTATAATTGTAACGCCAAGCAGTTAGAATCATTCTGTTGTCTGCTTTCCAAGTATGCTTTTGCGCATCTTGATATTGTCCACCATCGTACCAGTTTGTACCTCTTGTCGGAATTGTAGCTTCGTCTGAAACGACTTCACTCAAAAAGAAAACATATTCGGATGTTGGGTAATTATTTGAGATATCATCTTTGAATCCTCTCAATGAAGAGTATGCTCCACCTACCAGCGCATCAACTTCTTTGGTTGTATTTCCGAAATTTCCATCTTCTACCTGATCATACAGCTGCTCGTTCAAATCAGTACATGATACCGTAAAAAGCATGCTTAAAAGTATGGCTGCTGTTATTTTGATTTTCATTGTTAATATTTTATGGTTATCAATTCGCTTAGTTATTCAGCGTAAAATTTAATCCAACAGAAATTGTAGTTGGTCTAGGATAATTGTTATATCTGTCAATTCCAGGAGCTGCCAAACCAGTTTGATCCATAACTCCAGTCTGATTAATTCCGTCCTGAGCATTTAAACCAATCTCCGGATCTACACCTTTATAACCAGTAATTACAAATAGGTTTTCTCCCATTACATACATTCTAACTTTCGATTTTTTGTATTTTAATGGTAAAGTATAACCAAAAGTTAGGGTCTGAAGTCTGAAGAAAGAAGCATCTTCGATCCAGTAATCAGAATACTTAGGAGCAGAAGTAATACCGCTGCTTAAAAAAGAATCTGGCACATTAAAAGCTGGTAATCTGTTCGGGTCATTTAACATCATGTTTGTTGCGTTTAAAGCCTTTTGTCCAAACATTCCGTATCCTGAAAGTCCAAGATCAAAATTTCCGTAAGTAAAATTCATTCCGATACCTAATGTCAAATCTGGCTGAATGTTCCCTAAATCAGTTTTGTCAGCATCAACCAAAGCGCTTTCGTCTACTACTTGTCCTGCTGCATTATAATACTGAATTTTTCCAGTAGGATCTAAACCAGCATTTTTGAATCCCCAGAAAGTTCCAACGGGATATCCTTCGGCAATAATTTGAGAATATTGTCCAGACATACCTGCTAAGCCATGAAGAGATCCGCTGTAGATAACATCTGTTTTATAAGTTGGGTTAGAAAGTTTTTCGATTTTCTGAACGTTATGTCCAAGAGTCAAATTTGCATTCCAATTGAATTTATCTCCTCTGATGATATCTGCATTCAAAGTTAACTCTACTCCTTTGTTTGACATTTCACCAACGTTTGCCAACATTGTTCCCACTAAATATGGAGGCTGAGGCACTTCGTAAGTGTATAATAAATCTCTTGTTGTTTTAGAATACCATTCAAAAGATCCTGTAATTCTGTTGAAAAGACCAAAATCAAAACCAATGTTCACTTGTTCTGTAGATTCCCATTTTAAATCAGGATTTGGATTTTGTTTTGGAGAATAAGCCAAGCTCCAAGTTTTAGTAACTGGATCATAGTAACTGTCACTTCCAACTCCTAAAATAGAAAGCGATTTGTACTCACCGATTCCATCTTGGTTACCTGTAATCCCCCAACCTACTCTTAGTTTTAAGTTGTCCAACCATCCTTTTGAAGATTCCATAAATTCTTCGTTAGAAACTCTCCACGCAGCAGAAGCAGATGGAAAAGTTCCCCATTTATTATTTTCTCCAAAACGGCTAGATCCGTCACGTCTTACAGTCGCTGTCAATAAATATTTACCATCGTAACCATAGTTAGCACGAGCATAAAAAGAAACTAGATTTGATTTTCCTTTATATGAATACACATCATTTAAACGATAATTGTAACCAGCTCCTAAATTATTATAGCTGAAAGCATCTGTTACAAATCCGCCTCTTTGCGCTCCAAAACCTTCGTAAATATTTTCAAGGTAAGAATAACCAGCCAAAGCGCTAATGTTATGCTTGTCAATAACTTTGCTGTAGTTTACATAAAGTTCTCCTTGTGCATTTGTATATTCGGCATAAGTTCTTTGTGCAAAACCGCCTTCAGTCTGCCCTTCCATAACCGCGTAAGACGGTTTGTAAGTTCCTCCTTTTACAGCATTGTGCTCTAACGAAATATTTGCTGTAGCTGTAAAATCTTTTAAGAATTTCACATCTGTTTTAAAATAACCTAAAAGCCTGTGTCTTTCGTTGTCAAAAGTTCTGTTTGTTAAAATCTCAACTGGGTTATCATAAATATTTCCTGTTACCAAACTAAAATTTCCATTTGCATCATATACTGGAATTGTCGGATTTAAGTTGTAAGCTCTTTCAAAAATTCTGTAATCAATTGGGTGCCATTTGTCAATATTTGCAAATAATCCCATATCAAATTTCACTTCTTTGTTGTCTCCTAAAAATTGGTAGGCGCTAACATTACCGCTTAATCTTTCTAAACCAGATTTTTTAATAACTCCTTCATTGTTTAAGTATGAAAGTGATGTTCTGAAACCGCTGTCTGCTTTACCTGAATTAATGCTTAAAGTATGCGACTGAGAAATAGCTGTCTGCTCAATTGCTTTTTGCCAGTTTGTATTTGCTCCATAATCTACTGCGTCTGCAATTTGATTCTGGCGAACATATCCTCTCCATTGATTTGCCGATAATAAATCTAAGTTATCATTTACATAGCCTATCCCAGTTTGTCCGTTGTATACAACAGAAACCCCTTTTGTTCCAGATTTTGTGGTAATCATAATTACCCCGTTTGCTCCACGAGAACCATAAATTGCTGTTGCCGAAGCATCTTTAAGAACATCAACCGATTTAATATCTGAAGGCTGAACCACGTTAATATCAACACCAGCAATTCCATCCACAACGATCAACGGACTGTTGCTAGCTGTTAGAGAAGTTCCTCCACGAAGACGGATTGTCGAACCCGCAGCAGGATCTCCAGAAGGACGAATAATATTTAATCCCGCTACTTTACCTTGCAAAACCTGCTCCGTAGAACCGATAGTTCCTTTTACTAAATCATCTGCTCCAACTGTAGAAATGGCTCCAGTTAAATCTGATTTTTTCACTTTTCCGTAACCTACAGAAACTACTTGAACTTCGGCTAAAGTATATCCGTCATTTTGCAAACGTACCTCAAGATTAGAAGTACTTCCTGTAATTTGGATTTTTTGTGTGGTTGATCCGATAAACGAAACTTCGATTGCACCTCCTACGGCTACCTGAAGGCTAAATTTACCATCAAAATCTGTTGTAGTTCCGTTTTTTGTTCCTACTTCAATGATAGAAGCTCCTGGCAATACCGTACCTGTATTGTCATAAACGGTTCCTGAGATTTGTTTTTTCGTCTGCGCGAAAGTGCTGGCAGAAAGAAAAAGCATAAAAATCATCAATACCGCTCCTTTAGCAGTCCACATTTGATGCAGGACGCTTTTTGTATTTTTACTATTCATTAGAATTGGTGTTTTAATTTAATAGTGATTATTTATCTAAAGTTTTAAGCGGAATCGTCGTATCCGAAATCGTTTTGTCTTTATTGTCTTTTACCAAAACGTGGATTTCGCTTAAACTTGGAATTCCGTTTAACTCCGAAACTAAATTGACAAAACCTTTAATTTCTGCAGTACCTCCAGTAAACTCACCAGAAATTGTTTTTGGTCCAGCTGTAATAGTGTAAATCAATTTATTTACACCTGCCTCATTGTTTTTTCTTGACATTCCAAGAAAATCTTTTTGGCTGATTTGCGATGGAAAGAAAGCAAAACTTGGTGGCGGCGGCGGAATAAATTCTCCTGCGTAAATAACCTGATCACCAGAATTTGCTGTCCAATTCTCTGCTACCATTAGGAAATTTATCTTTTCCATTACAAAATCATCTGGAGCATTGAAGTACTGCTTAGGAACAAAATCCATTTTATAAAAACCATTGCCTAGATCTTTCAATTTTGTTTTTTCGGCAATTTCTGGTTTTGCAGCTTCATACATTTGCTGAATAGCCCAGTCATTTAAACCACCATGCATGTGTACGCTTGGAGTTCCCGCAAATGCAGGATTAAGATTTGCATTAAACAAAATACTTACCGGTTTATCAATTAATGGTTTTGTTGGATATGATCTAAATAATTCACCAGAAGTATAGAAAGATGAAAAATCAGTATAAGGCACATTGGCAACATCACTTTGTTTAGATCCGTTTTTGTTTTTCAAACGAAACCAGAATCCATCACTCTTAGCTATTTGATCTGGAGTTTTAGAAAAATAAAGAGTGGGAGTTAAAGTAAAACTCCAGATTTTGTTTCCTTCGTATTTTAGTTTTGCAAAGTCAGAAGAATTTTCCCAGTGTCCAGCATCTGGTTCAGATGGAGACCAAATCCAGATGTACAAATCTTCTGTTTCAGCAAATGTCGACGCCGACATATCAAAATACCATGTAACTTGTTCATCATATTTGTAAACAACAGGAAATGATGATATTGGCCCTACAGCTCCAGCGGCTTCTTGTGCCTGAATAAAATTAGGAGCCATCAACAAGGCAAGTAAAATTGTATATATAAACTTTTTCATATTACTTTTTAATTAATAGCATTTAATTTAAACACATAAGACACAAAATCTACACCTCCAGAAGCATGCGTCAATTGAATCTGCATTTCTTTGGTTTTACCCGGAACTCCAACCAATCTCAATTCATCAGTTTTCTGAGTTTTTTGCGCATCACTATACAAATAGATTTTTGTTCCAACACCGTTGGTCTGCTGAAATTCTGAGCTTAATGTCCAATACCCTTTAGGAGCAAATAATGGAGGGACATTTCCAGTTACTTCATAACTTGTAGGATTGTTTTTTTCATCTACGTTAAATTTGATTTTAAAATCTTCGTAGTTAAAATAAGTACTCAAGTTTTCTTCGTTTGGTTCGATCTTATTTGCTTTCGCAACTTCATCAACCATTTTCAGATTTGTTAATCCCCAATTTCCGTTTACTTTTTCATAAAGGGTAATCGGTTCTACGTAGCTTCCGTCATCTGTGTTATCGCATCCGATCGCAAAAAAACACATCATAAAAGCTAGCCAATAAAGACTTTTACATTTCATAAATTTTTGGTTTTTGTTAGTTTGTTATCCCCTTCAAAAGGATACAGCGAAACTAGCCGTTAAATAAATCCTAAAAAAAAAATCTGATAAAAATCAAGATGAAATTTAAAGAATAAAAAATATAAACAATTAACTATCAGTTGTTTACATTTTTACAATTGAGCTAAAAATCAAGACGCTGTTTAGATGAAAAGTAGACATTTTTTAATGGTAAAAATGACAATATGTAAAATATTCACTATATTTTTTTCACTATGCATATATATAACCACTTTTTATTGTATAATTGCAAATAAATTACCTGTTTTTAACACTTATAGCTTATTTTCACTCTGAAAATCCCCTTTAAAGGCTATCATATTAAACATTTTACAAAATTCTAGAAAAACAGGTTTAGCTTAATCTCAAACTTATTCTTAATTTTAAAACGAATTAACTAACTATATCTATCAACCAACTTTTCCCTAAACCAAAACAAAATCATGCAAAGAATATTGATGCTGCTTTTCTTCCTGGCAGGTTTTTCTCTTACTGCGAAAGAGACAAATCCTTATTTGGAAGAATTAGATCAGGTACTCTTGAAAAAAGAGATTTATCTGAAACAGAAATATCGAAAAATCGAATCTTTAAAGAAAAATGTATCGAAGTTTACCCTTAACCAGAATAACGAAGAGTTGTATAACTGTTACATGGCATTATTTGACGAATACAAATCTTTTAAATACGACTCGGCTTATTATTATTTAGAGCAATCTAAAATCAAAGCAAAAATTTTAAAAGATCCAAAGTATTTATCTAAAAGCCGAATAAAAGAAGGTTTTGTGCTTTTGTCTTCTGGACTTTTTAAAGAAGCCATTGATACACTAAATGTGATTGACGATACCAAACTGGATCTCAAAAACAAGTTTGAATATTACAACATCAAAGCCCGAGCTTACTATGATTTAGCCGATTATAACCGTGATCAGCGTTTTAATATTCATTATGTACAGCAGGGAAACCATTTCTTGAAGAAAGCTTTAGAATTAATCGGAACCAATACCAATGAATATTGGGCAGCAGAAAGTTTGAAACGCCTTAAACAGCAAGACTGGCGAGGCGCTGAATTTGCGTTCAGTTATTGGATTAACAACTACAATCTTCCTCCCGATTATTACGGAATCGCAACTTCGAGTCTCGGTTATATTTATTCTGAAAGAGGTTATACTAAAAAAGCCATTCAATATTTGGCTCTTGCTGCAATTGCCGATGTTAAAAATGCTACAAAAGAAACTGTCGCACTTCGAAATTTAGCCAATGAACTCTTTAAAATGGGTTATTTGGATAAAGCCAACGAATACATCAACATCGCAATGGATGATGCGACATTTTATAATGCAAGACACCGAAAAATTGAGATTTCGTCGATTCTTCCAATTATAGAAAAAGCGCAATTGAATAATGTAAAAGATAAGAATGATAAACTGGAGAAGATTATTATTCTTTTGACGATCTTAACAGTTATCATTTTTGTTTTCCTCGGCATCATTTTCAAACAATTAAAGGAAAAGAATAAAGCGAGAAAAATCATGGCCGATTCTTATTTGCAATTGCAGGAAATGAATGTGAGTTTGAGTGAAGCCAATGCAATTAAAGAAGAATATATTACCTATTTTATCAAAGCGACTTCGGCTTTCATTAATAAAATTGATCACATTCAGAAAAGTACGCTGCATAAAATCATTACCAAAAAAACAGATGAAGTTATTGCGAGCTTAAAGCGTTATAATGTAAAGGAAGAACGTGAAAATCTGTTTCATCAGTTCGATGAAATCTTCTTGAAACTGTTTCCGACATTCGTAACCGATTTCAATAATTTGTTTCCAAACGATCATAAATGTATTGTCAAAAAAGGCGAACTTCTAAATACGGAATTACGAATTTTTGCTCTTTATAGATTAGGGATTCAAGACAGCAGTCAGATGGCAGAATTTCTGGAACTTTCTGTAGCTACTATTTATACCTACAAAACGAGAATTAAAAGCAAATCTGATTTTAAAGATACTTTTGAGCAAAAAATTATGGAGATAAAGACAATCTAAGTTGCTAAGGTTCTAAGATGCTAAGTTTTTTTTAGCCACGAATTCACGAATTTTCTTTTTTTATCAATTCGCGTAATTATCGTCCATAAATTTCACGTATCATTTCAAATAAAATTCGCGAATTCGTGGCGGAAAAAAAATTATTCGGCAGATTCTAGCTGCAAAATGGTATTTTGATAAATCTTACTTAGCGAAAATAACTGCTCAGCGAAAATCATAACTGCAATCGGAACAAAGAAAAATGCGATTAAATCTTCTTCGTATAAAAAGTAAGTCGAAATCATCGCCAAACGAGTATATTCTAAATAATAAATCCATTTTCGCTGTTCTAATAAAGCACCGCAATTGATCAAAGTAATTATTACCAAAGAAAGCACGAACACCTTATCATACAATTCTAAATAATCAAAATAATACGTAAAAACAGTTAAAATAAGCGTGCAGATTCCTAATTGTATATAAAGATAGTTTTTAAATCGAAGCCTCTGGTTTGGAGCTGCTTTATCTTGCAAAAAGCGTTTTTCGAGAATCGGACGAATATCCTGATCCATATCGGCTGGACTACCGAAGACAGCATTCCATCTCGCTTTGAATCCGCTGGAACGTTTCCATAATTCGTAGATTTCGAAATAATAGTGAAAATGCTGCCACAAGAAACTGTAGCTTTTTAATGGATGCGTTAATCCGTATTTTGGTTTTTCTTCTTCAGTCTGGAAAGTTCCAAAAAGACGATCCCAAAAAGTGAACATATCGCCATAGTTTTTATCCAGATATTTTTCGTCAGAGGCGTGATGCACTCCGTGAACAGAAGGCGTTACAAAAACATATTCCAACCATTTTATTTTTCCGATGAGCTGTGTATGGGTAAAGAAAGAATAAGCCCCATGAACAATCAGCATGGTTATAACCATACTTGGATGAAAACCAATAAAAGGCAAAACACACCAAAATCCAGTTCTAATTATAGCTTGAAAAGTCGTAATTCTGGCTGCCGCTGTAAAATTAAATTCTTCGCTATGATGATGCACAATATGTGCTGCCCAGAAAAAATTAACTTCATGTCCTAATCGATGGTACCAGTACCAAACGAAATCTGTAGCAAGAATCAGTGCAAACCAAACTAAAGCATTACTCGGAATATCAAATATTCTATAATCGTCATAAATCAAATAATACAACTGATAAAAGCTGGCCGCAACAAATAGGTTAATCAAACGCTCTGCAATTCCGATTGAGATATTGGAGACGGAACTTTCATAGTTAAAAATTTCAGGCTTTTTTCTGCGTTGAGCAAGCTTATATTCTAAAAATAAAAAAAGAAAAAAGGCCGGCATAGCAAATGCTAGAAAATTAATATTTTTCATTTAATATGATACTTTTCGATTCTAAAAATTATAATTAATAGTTCAAACGAAAAAGACATTTCCATCAATTCCGTTTTTAGCAGACAAAAAACGCAATCAACGAAAATGATCTTTTACGAAGTAAACCTGATTTTAATTTTGCTTAAATAAAGGAGCTTCCAAAGCCACTTCTTTAACCGATTGTGTTTCGGCTACTTTTTTCAAAGCAATTATATAAGCCGCAATTCGAGGCGTTACATTGTGTTTTGCTGCAACTCTAAAAACAGTATCAAAACCTTTCTCTAAAATATCCTCCAAACGGGTATTAATCTGGTGGATTCTCCAAGACTCCAAAAGCGAATTCTGAAGCCATTCGAAGTAAGAAACTGTAACTCCGCCCGCATTTGCTAAAATATCAGGAACAACTAATATATTTTTATCATGTAAAATTTGATCCGCATCTGAAGCAACTGGTCCATTGGCGCCTTCAACAATAATTCTGGCTTGAATATCACCTGCATTTTTCTGAGTAATTACATCTTCTTTTGCAGCAGGAATTAAAACATCAACATCTAAAAGCAGTAAATCTTCATGTTTAATAGCAACTGAATTTGGGTAGCCTTTTATGGTTTTGTTATTCAGATTGTAATATAAAATCAGTTCTGGAATATTAATACCATTCGGATTGTAAAATGCTTCTGAAACATCACTTACCGCAACAATTTTCACTCCTTTTTCATGCAAGAATAAAGCAGAATGCAAACCAACATTTCCAAATCCTTGAATTGCAGCCGTAGCTCTTGCAGGTCTAATTTTTAATTTTTGAAGTGCCAAAATTGTAATAATGCTTACTCCTCTACCTGTCGCTTCTACTCTGCCTAAAGATCCTCCCGAATGAAGATGTTTTCCTGTTACCACTGCATGAATTGGTCTTCCGTGCAATAACGAAAATTCATCCATTAACCAACCCATTTCATCTGGACCAGTTCCCATATCTGGAGCAGGAACATCTTTTTCTGGTCCAAAAATATCAGACAAAGCTTTTGTGTATGCTCTTGTAATTTTTTCTAATTCAGTTTTAGAATGGTTTCTTGGATCGCAAATAATGCCGCCTTTTGCCCCACCAAAGGGAATTCCAGTTACAGCAGATTTCCAGGTCATCCAGGCGGCAAGTGCTTTTACTTCGTCCAAATTTACAGCGGTGTCATAACGAATTCCGCCTTTTGAAGGTCCTAAAGCAGTGTTGTGAATTACACGGTATCCTTCAAAGTTTTGAACGTTTCCATTATCTAAAGTAATAGAAAAGTTTACCGTAATTTGTTTTTCAGGGCGCTGTAGTTTTTGTTTAATTGAATCATCTAAATTCAAAATATCTGCAGCGATATTAAAGCGATCAATCATAGATTGAAAGGGATTGTGTTTTATAATTTCTGAGCTCATAATATATAGTTTTAGGTTTGGGTTATTTTTTATATTTATCAATCTTCTCTCTGAAGATCTTATCTATTGTATGCTGTCCATTAGTTGCAACACGGAATCTTGATTAGGCAGCGGCGCATCAAAATTTTCATATTTCTGTTGGTTCTCATATCTTGATTTTTTAACGATTCAAAAAAAAGCCTTTCATGGTGCAATGAAAGGCTAAAAAAAAAATAACTAACAAGTACTTTCTCTATTAACGCCATTTCAAAACGTGATTCATCATACAGCACATCGCAAAGCTGCATGGAAAAGACGTTCTTATATTTTGACTATAGTTTTTCATTGTTGAGACAAAGCTACAAAAATATATTTATAAATTCTATAGAATTAGTAGAGTTAATTTAAGAGATTTTTAATTTAATTACAAAAACAACTATAAACTAAAGGGTTATAAACTAAAAAAAATTATTGCAATTGCGATAAAAATATGAAAACAACTGCTATAAGAGCCAAAAACAGTCCTAAAATATTGATTTTGGATAGTTTTTCTTTGAAGAAAAAAGCTCCGATAAGAGTCCCTAAAATAATTACTCCCATATTCATTCCCGCAAAAACTGTAGATGGATTTTCTGCAAATGCCTTATGTGCTTTTAAGTAGAATAAGATATTTCCGAAGTTGAAAATTCCAACCAATATTCCGAAAGGAATGCTTTTTAAAACAAAATTTTCTTTCGCTGTAAACAGTTTGTACAGCACTATCAAAATAGAAACAGCGAGAGCAATTAGAAAAACGAGAAATAAAGATGTTGTGTAAGGAACAACAGTATATAAAGCAATTTTCTTAAAAAGAATATCTATAATTCCAAAACCAAATAAAACTGTTGCTGGATAAATCCATTTGTTTTCTGCGTTATCTGATGGCTTTTTTAAGATGAATAAAAGTGCCGCAAAGCCAACTAAAACTCCAACAACTTTATAACTATTAAATCCTTCGTTAAATAATAGCCAAGCCGCCAAAATCGGAATAAACAATGATAATCTTTGCGCTGCATCTGTTTTTGCAATTCCCATATATTTTATCGAAAGTGCAAGAAACAGAAATAATATTGGAAGTAAAATCCCAACAGAAGTATAAATTTCTAATGGTGCATTATGATCTAATTCTTTAAGATTTGGACTAAAAGTAAAATAGCAAAGTGCAATTGCTGCGATATAGTTGAATGAAATTATCTGAGAAGGATTAGCATTATATTTTCTAGAAATTTTGAAAATAACACCCACAATAACACTGCAAAGAATACTTAATATAAGGAATAACATAAATTTATTTTTGGATTGTAAAAGTAGCTATTGTAAAATAAAAAAGTCCAGCCGGTTTAAAAAAACCAGCTAGACCAGATTAAATTTTTAATATTATGTTTTTAAAATTTACTGATATAACTTCCGTAAATATCTCTAAACTGATTTCCTTTTGCAAAACGATCTTTGCTCAGCTTTCTGTATTCTACCAATCCCCAAAGGATGAATTCTTTCATAAAATAGATATCTTCTTTTGCCACTTGAGGTTGATATTTTTTCAATAAATCATCTAATGGCGCCACTTCATCTAAAATACTTTTGTATTCCTTATCTGAAGCATCATCCAATAATTCAAAACCGCTTTCTGCGAAAAACCATTCAACAATATCTGAATATGGCGTTTTTTCGTCTGGTTTTTCTAATTTTTCAATTTTAGGGAAATATTCTGGGAATAAGGTTCGAATCGCAGAACCAATCAGACTTTCAGCAACAACATTGGCTCCCTCCTGCTCTCCTTCGTAAACCAATTCTACTTTTCCTGTAATGGCAGGAATAATTCCGATAAAGTCCGATAAACGCAAAGTGGTTTTATCTGCTCCAGAAATCAAAGCTCGGCGTTCTGCTGTACTTATTAAATTCTCGAAAGCTGTAATGCTCATTCTGGCACTTACACCACTTTTATTATCGATATATTCGCTTTCACGCGCTTCAAAACTGATTTGCTCTAAAATATCTCTAGCCAAACTTGGAACGTAAACAACATCAGTCTGGTTCTGATCTAATTTAGATTCTTGTTCTGTAATCGTTCTTGCAATTTCAATGCTTTCTGGATAATGCGTCAAAATCTGAGAACCAATTCTATCTTTTAAAGGCGTTACAATACTTCCTCTATTGGTATAGTCTTCTGGATTTGCAGTGAAAACAAACTGCATGTCTAAAGGCATTCTTAATTTGAATCCTCTAATTTGAATATCGCCTTCTTGCAGAATATTAAACAAAGCTACTTGAATTCTTGCTTGTAAATCAGGCAATTCGTTGATTACAAAAATACAGCGATTCGCTCTCGGGATCATTCCGAAATGAATTACGCGGTCATCTGCATAAGACAATTTCAAATTTGCTGCTTTTATCGGATCGACATCACCAATTAAATCGGCTACTGTTACATCTGGAGTTGCCAATTTTTCGAAAAAACGTTCACTTCTGTGAAGCCATGCAATTGGTGTTTCATCTCCTTTCTCTGCAATCAAATCTTTTGCAAAACGAGAAATCGGATTTAACGGATCATCGTTAATTTCCGAACCTTCTACAAACGGAATATATTCATCTAACAATTCGACCATTTTACGAGCCAAACGCGTTTTTGCCTGTCCACGAAGTCCTAGAAGATTAATATTATGACGAGATAAAATAGCTCTCTCCAATTCAGGAATCACAGTATTTTCAAATCCGTGAACACCCTCAAAAACAGGTTTCCCCGATTTGATTTTCTTACGAAGATTATTACGCAATTCATCTTTAATGCTTGTACTTTTATATCCAGCGGCTTTTAATTGACCTAATGTCTTTATAGTATTTATTTCCATTGTGTTGAAATATAGATTTTTTTATTTATTTTTTTTGACAATGTATTGTGTCATTACTGTGCGTAGACGCACTGCAGTGCATCTCTACGATTTTCGTTGCGTTTAGAAACCTTTGTACCTTTGTTACTCTGAACCTTTGCACTTATCTATTTAATCCTCTTCTTCCTATTCGCTTCATAATCCTCAAAAATCATTTCACCTAAACCTTTAATTCCGGTATAAAATGCTTTTCCTTGATTAGCTTCTGTAAACTGATTCACAAAACGCTGCAAATATGGATCTCTAGCAATCATAAAAGTAGTAATCGGGATATGCAGTTTTCTTGCCTGTTGTGCCTGAGTGTAGCATTTATCGACAATATATTCGTCTAAACCATTACTATTCATGTAATAAGAACCATCTCGTTCGCGAACGCAACTTGGCTTTCCGTCCGTAATCATAAAAATCTGTTTATTGGTATTACGTTTTCTTCGCAAAATATCCATCGCCAATTGTAAACCAGCAACCGTATTGGTATGATAAGGTCCAACTTGTAAATACGGCAAATCTTTAATTGGAATTGTCCACGCATCATTACCAAAAACCAAAATATCTAACGTATCTTTTGGGTATCTTGTTGTGATCAATTCAGCTAAAGCCATTGCAACTTTTTTTGCTGGAGTAATTCTGTCTTCGCCATACAAAATCATACTGTGGCTAATATCGATCATTAGAACAGTACTCATTTGAGCTTTGTACTGAGCATCTTCTACGATCAAATCGTTTTCAGTCAGCATAAAACTTTCAACACCATTATTAACTTGAGCATTTCGAAGACTTTCAGTTAACGAAATTCTTTCTAAACTATCGCCAAAATTATACTCGCGGAATTCTCCCGTATGTTCATCACCGCTTCCAGCATATTTTGTTTTATGATTTCCGTTTCCAGATTTTTTCAAATTTCCAAAAATCTGATCTAAAGCCTGCTGTCTAATCGCTCTTTCAGTTTTTGCCGTAATTCCGAAACCAGAACTTCCATCGCCTTTTACTTCATCTTTTATATATCCTTTTTTCTTAAGATCTTCGATAAAATCGTCAATAGTATAATTCTCGTCGGTAAGTTTGTATTCTTTGTCCAGTTCCCGAAGCCAATTTATTGCTTCATCAAAATCGCCCGAAGTATGGGTGATTAACTCTTTAAAAATCGTAAAAAGTTTGTCAAACGGAGACTGAAAAGGAGCTTCGTAAGTCTTAAAATAAAAGCCTTTTTTAAATTCGTTTTTCATAAATCTAAAATTACATTTTTTTGGAATTATGAAAAACGAATCGTTTATTAATTTTTAGTTAAAATATTTAACCAAAATTCTCAACTAACAGTGTTAGATATAATAATTATTCAAACTTTCCGTCCAAATAATACCAGGCGCCATTTTCGAATTTAAAAGTAGAAAATTCATAATGCACTTGTGGTTTATTATCTGAATCTAAAAAATAAGCTTTGAATTCTACAGTGTTTTCTGTAAAACTCAAAATCTCCAATTTCTGCCATTTATTAGAAACTGCCCATCTTAAAATTTCAGGTTTCGAATAATATTTTCTTTCTGAGATATAAGTGGTTTCCATTAAATAATCAGCGTTATGGGTCGCATAAGCTGAATATCTGGAACGCATTAAAGCTAATGCTGAAGGCGCTTTTTGACTGCCATTCAAATATAATCCACAGCAATCATCAAAAAGCAATCCTGTGTCGCAGAAACATTTTTTATTCTCCATCAACTGGTTCTTCTCCATTAATTTTTACATGAAGCTGATTTAATAAAACCTGATAACGAGTTATTTCTCTCACTTCTTCATCTTCTTCCGCAAAATCAATCATTTCGTCCAATGTTTCGCTTACTTCCAATAATTTGTTATTTGCTTCTCTGTCGTTTTTCGCGGCAATCAAATCAATGATTTCCTGTACGTTTGCTTTTAGTGTTTCAAATTTTGAATTCATTTGTTTGTGTTTTATTTTTTGCCACAGATTACAAGGATTAAAATGATTTTTTTTAATTCAAAAAAATATAATCTGTGTAAATCCTTTTAATCTGTGGCAAAATTTTTCTTTTAATTGTCTTCGTTTTTACTTTCGTTGTATTTCTTAACGATTTCTTTTAATTTTTCTTTTCGGGCAATTTCGGCTTGTTTTGCTTTTGCTTGGGCTTTATGCAATTTATCGTTGTGTTTTTTAATGTTCTTTTCGTTATTGCGTCCCATTACACTTCTCTTTTAATTTGTTCTAATGTTTTCTCCGTAAAAATCAATTCGTTGATAATTTGTTTTCGCAGGTCATCAATATCGTCGTAATCAAAATGCTTTGCCCAATTGGTCAGCTGTTGCAGGTTTCTAATCTGTTTTAATCTTTTTGTAGTTTCAGCACTTGTTCTTAAAATCGCTTTTCCATCATACTGAGGATTATTTTTATGCTGATAATTGGCGAGATTTTTTTCGAAATCGGCTTCTATATAATACAATTTATCAGTTGCATTATCTGGGTAAAATTCTGTCCATTTTGCAAAACCAATTTTTGTTTTCGATTCGGTTTCTGGATTACGAGCAATTAAACGCCATTTACTATTGGCCAGTCTTCCCCAATGATTAGAAACGCGATACATTCCTTCTTCAGTATAATAATAAGTGCTTCCTGCTTTACTTTCAAATTGTTTTTTTAAACCTTTAATGGCATCTGGAAGTACTTCATTAAAGGCACAAAACGTATTTTTAAAAGAATTAGGATGTGGCTTAAAGTTTTTCTGCATGCTGCAAATATACTCAGATTACAGCGAACTCCCTAAAACAAACCTAAATTGCTTATCTTTGCTTTTTAATTCAAAACAAAAAATCATGTCTAAAGATTTAGAACAAAAAATGCCTCAAAAAGGAGTTTTTACTGGCATTATCGAAAAAGATGAAAATAATAATTATTTCTGCGGAGAATATCTTTTAGACTATAAAATGGTTCAAGCCAAATTTAAAGAGGGCGATTGGATTACCATAAAATCTATTATTGAAAACCCAAGCGACATGAGCTACAAACAATATCCTAAGAAATCTAGAAACTTCGATAAAGCGAATCATAAGCCGGAATAAACTTTTTTTGTTTCAGGTTTCAGGTTTCATGTTTTGTTGGAACGCTTTTTTTTTAACGCAAAGAACGCTAAGTTTATTTTTTTCTGAGTGTTATAAATTGAGAATAATTAAGTTCGCAAAGCTCTGTGTAGACATAGCTTTGCGAACTTTTCATTTTAATGAATCTCAAAAAAATTCTTAGCGTTCTTTGCGTAATTCTTTGCGCACTTTGCGGTTAAAAAAATCCCTGCGCTTTTTAAGGTTAAATAAACTTACCGTTAACTTTTTTCAATATTTTTTCGATCAAAACTGAAAAGTTAAAAAAAAGTGTACCTTTGCAAAAAATTTGTCGATTTGAACTAAAACAAAACGATTTCAAACTAATAGACAAGTAGTTACCTTTTATTTATGAAAAAAATAGTTGAATACCGCAAGTTACTAAACGTAGAGAAAACTGCAGAATTAAAAGATTTAAAAACGATTTATCGTAATGCGATGAAAGAATCTCATCCTGATAAATTTGTGGGAAATGAAGCTGGTTTAAAAGAAGCAGAAGAAAAAAGTAAAACGATTATCGAAGCTTACCACTTTTTAGTAAGTATTCACCCTGATACTATCAAACTTAATTTACCTGAGTACACAGAAACAATTTCTACTTGCTCTATCACAGATTTTAAATTTGTTGAAGGCCGTTTAATTATTGATTTTTCTAACGGAAGTGTTTACGAATACATCAGTGTTCCTAAAGCAACTTACGTAAAAATGGTAAATGCTGATTCTCCTGCAAGATTTGCTAAAAGACATATTTTAAATGCTTTTACTTGGAGAAAGAAAACAAATCAAGAATAGTTTTTACAATACTATATTTTACTAAAAAGCACTCTATTAAACGAGTGCTTTTTTTATGCCTAAAATTTAAAAAATTGAATAGAGATCTCTCAAATATGTTCCACGTTAAGAGTTTTTCATCAAATTAAGCCAACAAACACACTGATTTTATGCATTTTAGACCTAAAAAAACTATAACAAAATTTTAGGTTACAAAATTCTGTATGTTTTATAATTTTAGATACTTTTGTCACACAAATCAATTAACTAATTAATTTTTTATAATGAAAAAAATACTTTTTGTACTTACAGCTTCTGCAGCTATCATTTCTTGCAGCAAAGTTAAAGATGGAGAATACCTTATTACAGGTACTGCTACAGGAATTGAAAATGGAAAAACTATCATCTTACAAGGTCAAGACCCTGCTACAAGAATGCCAGTTTCTCTTGATACAGTAAAAGTTGAAAACGGAAAATTTGAAATAAAAGGAAAAGTTACAGAACCAGCATTCCACACATTGATTTTACAAGGTGCAAATGGTCCTATTCCATTTATCCTAGAAACTGGAGAAATTAAAGTTGCTATTGATAAAGATAGTATCCACAAATCTAAAATCTCTGGAACTTACAACAACGACGAGTATTTTACTTTTATAGAAGATTTGAACAAAACTCAAAAAAGTTTAATTGACTTCCAGAAAAAAAATAATGATAAAATGAAGCAAGCTCAACAAGCACAAGATACAGCAACTATCAACGGCTTGATGAAACAATACATGGAAATCCAGAAAGAAGTACAAGAAAGCAGCAAAAAGAAATATTTAACGTATGCTGAAAGTCACCCAAAATCTTTCATTACAGCTTTAATCATCCAAAGTTTATTGAATGATCCAACAGCTGATATGAAAAAATTAGAAGGTCTTTACAACAGTTTAGATGAGTCTTTAAAGAATACTGCTCCTGGAAAAGAAATCAAAACTAGATTTGGTCAAGCAAAAATGCCATCTGTTGGTGCAACAGCTCCAGCGGTAGGCAGCGCTAAATGAAGAGCAGATTTTTCAGCTCCAAATCCAGAAGGAAAAGTAGTTTCGCTTAAAGAAAGCTTAGGTAAAGTTACCATCGTAGATTTCTGGGCTTCTTGGTGCGGACCATGCCGACAAGAAAATCCTCACGTAGTGGCTCTATACAAAGAGTTTCATTCAAAAGGCTTAAATATTGTTGGAGTATCTCTTGATAAAGATGCTGCAAAATGGAAAGAAGCTATTGCAAAAGATGGTTTAACTTGGACTCAGGTTTCTAATTTAAAATTCTGGGAAGACCCAATTGCTAAACAATACAATGTTGAATCTATTCCAGCAACTTTTATTCTAGATGCGTCAGGAAAAGTAGTAGCTCAAGATTTAAGAGGTGATGAATTGAAAGCAAAAATCCAAGAATTGCTTGCAAAATAAATCTCCATCTTTAAATAATCAAAAAATCTCCCTAGTGGAGATTTTTTTGTTTTAAAGCATGTCATAAACTTAGAAATAGAAATTCACCAAAAAGAAGTGAAAACCCAACTTATGGCATAACTTCTTTTTTTCTTCGATATTTATTCAAAAACATCAACAAAAGCTATTACTCACAAGTTTATGAAAGGTTATCTTCAAAGATAAGCCTTAGATTAAACATAGTACTAATCTTACTTTAAGAAACAACTTAAAAAAAAACATTTTTTATTCAATTTTATTTTATTCAATTCCAGCGAATTAAAAAACAACTTTAAAATAACTTAAAATTAAGTCATTTTTTTGTTTGGAAATGTAGAAAGACTTCCTATCTTTGCCACCGCTTAGAACAACAAAGCACAACAAGCTGAGATCGGGGAGATACTCAAGCGGCCAACGAGGGCAGACTGTAAATCTGCTGTGTGAACTTCGCAGGTTCGAATCCTGCTCTCCCCACCAAAAGGGTAAAAGAAGCTAAAACGAAAGTTTTTCAATCTTTTCAAAAACCCGCAAAAAACGTGGTAAAGCCTGCAATCGTAAGATTCGCAGGTTTTTTTTATTTCATTCTTCTTTTCATATTTTTTAAAATCGTCCACAATCTCTATGACAAAATCGTGGCACTTTCATGTGTCGGAAAAAATGTGCCACAGAATCTGAAACAATCCCAATAAACAAAAAGGTTAATGAGGTTTACAACTTATTTTTGAAACTTTAATTCTGCATTCACCAATATACAGAGAGATGATCACAAATTATCGAATTTGAATTCCAGTTTGTTAAAGTCTTCTAGTTTTTTTTTCCTTAGAACAATCACGACTGCAGTAAACAGCAATACACTAATACTTCAGTCACCAAAATAACAGTTGTACTCACAGAAACAAATACTGGAAATCAATAAATTAACAAAAAAAATATTAACTTTATACAAATCAAAAACAAATCCTGTGAAAATAATTGAATATTCTTATGGCTCAGATTTAAATTGGATCGAGCCTTATGCAAAACAATTTGAAGGAAAAATAGATGGCAATTATATAATAGTCCCCGAAGACATCCAAACAGGGACAAAATACATCCTTGAATGCGGAGAAGGAATTATGGCTTATTATATTGATGTCGAATATAAAAAAGACATGCTTATAACCCAGGAGAATTTAAAAAATGATTTTGTAGGTTTTTATTATAGTCTAACCGAAGGGGAAGCAAGTTTTTCTGTACATGGTTTGAGTTATAATATTGAAAGATGGCAATATAATTTAATTGTATTAGATAGCTCACTAGAATCAAATTATAAAATAAAATCAGGAACCAAAACCTTTGCGTTATGCATATTCATAAGAAAAGATATTATAAAAGACTTTACAACAAAGAACAATATTATATTCCCAAACATTGAACAAATCATCGATCCCGAAAAGAATACAATCGTGCGATTAGACAGAATGAGCAATGACAGCTTTCATTTGCTTGAGGAATTAAAAAAGAAGTCTGTAGGAGATCCTGCATTCGATTTAAATTTGGTTGGCACAGTTCATATGTTAATTGCTAACTATCTAAAAAAAATTTCAACAAAACGAATTATAATTCAAACTGTAAATCAACAGGATTTATCTACTATTATAGCAATGCAAAAATATTTAATCGGCAATGTTCAGGAACATTTTCCAAGCATTAAACAACTTGCAGATATGGCATATATGTCTGAAACTAAATTTAAAAATTTATTTAATAAAATCACAGGAATGACACCAAATGCGTTCTTCATGGGAAATAAATTACTTTCAGCAAAAGAACTTCTTGAAAAAAAACAGTTATCTATTTCTCAGATTTCAGATCAATTACATTTTACAAATAATTCTTATTTCGCCGCAAAATTTAAAGAACATTTTGGTATATCTCCCAAAGTATTTGTAAAGGAATTATAATTTATAACTAGATATTCGTGAAAATATATAATTTCATTGCTAAGTTTTCTTATCAAAAAAAGGGTATTCAAAATTTGAATACCCTAATTCTGTTATAATTTATATTATTGTTTGATACTAATAATAAATTCAGATCGTCTGTTTAACTCATGTTCTTTTTCAGAGCATTTTACGCCGTTAGAACAGTGGTTTAACAATTTCGTTTCACCAAATCCTTCACCACTTATTCTCTCTTGAGCAATACCAGCACTAACAATATAATCAACTGTAGCTTTTGCTCTATTTTCTGAAAGTTTCATATTAAATTCATCTCTACCTCTACTATCTGTATAAGAATTTACTTTTACAGAAATATTAGGACGATCTTTCATTAAAGCTACTACTTTATCTAATTCTTTTTTAGAGGATTGTCTGATGTTATAACCGTTTAAATCAAAATAAATTGGGTTAAGTTTCAATTTACCTACTAAGTCGTCGCCATCAAATATTTTTATTTTTTCACCATCAACAACTACTTCCATTTCTCTGGTAATTTCAAAGCTAATTTCTTTTCTCTCCAAAGGCTTTAATGGATCTACATTGACTGTTTTATCAGCATAAGAAGTTTTTTTATAAACAACTTTATCATTTTGATAAGGATCTAAATACATTTTATATTTTCCTTCGTTATCTGTTACAGTTGTACCTATACTTTCATTATTTGGATTAAACAATTGAATATTGAAATTTGGAACTGGTTTACCATTTTCCGTAATAGTACCGAAAATCATTGCTCTTGTATCAAAATCGAAAGCTATTGCTCTTGTTTCTATAAATCTATAGATATCATCATTATCACTTTTATTAGAAGAGAAATATCCTTTTTTAGTATCCGCGTCAAATGTATATGCAAAATCGTCGGATGCTGTGTTCACATCATCACCAACATTTGCTACATGGTATTTTCCGTCATTATCTTTAATTGCTGCAAATACATCTAATCCTCCAAGTCCAGGATGACCGTCTGAGGCAAAGTATAAAACTCCTTTGCTATCCATATATGGATATGTCTCTCGACCTGGAGTATTAATTTCGTCTCCAAGTTTTGTAACATCGTTTCCAACTAAAACCCCATTTTTTACACTTACAACATATAAGTCTGAGTTTCCAAAAGTATTGTTACGATCTGATGCAAAAAACAATTGTGTTTCATCTGGACTAAGTGCTGGATGTGCCGATGAAAAACCATCACTATTGATTGGATAAGGCAATTCTTTAATGTTTTTCCACTCCCCTTTTACATTCTCAGCAACGTAGATTTTTAGGTAAGTAGTACCATTTTTATCTGCTCCTAGTTTTCCTTTATTAAAATTGTTTCTAGTAAAGTACATGTGCTTACCATCTTTTGTTATTGCAGCGCTACTTTGATGGTATTTTGTATTCACGTCACCTTTTAACAATACAGCATCTTGCAAATCTCCATCTGTAGAAATTTTTGCTTCATACAGTTTCATGAATGATTTTTCATTCCAGCTGTGTTTTCTTTTAATAAAAACTCCCGTATCTTTAGCCGAAGCATAGATTACTTTGTCTTTGCCATAAAATGCAGTTCCATAGTCTGAAACAGGAGTATTTATGCTAGCTTCTCTGATGTTATAGCGTCCTGACTGTTTTTGAATATCAGCCATTAACTTTTTTTCTTTCCAGTTATCACTTAAATCTTTCTTACCTGTTACCATATAATATTTTTTGATAACTGCACTAGCTTCATCATATTTCCTAACATTATTTAAAGCTTGTGCGTATCTGAAATAAAATTCTGGATCTACAGACTGACCTGAGTTGAAAACATTCTCATAAGCTTCTGCAGCTTTAGGATACTGGCCATTAAAATAGTAGCAATTCCCTAATTTGGTTAAAACCTCTAATGAAGAGTTTCCTTTATCTACAAGTTTTTGATATAATTTACCTGCTTCAATAAATGCAAACTTATTATAGGTTTCATTTGCTTTCTCAGCTTTTTTATCCTGAGCATTAACTCCTATCTGTAATAAACAAACAGAAAGTAAGACCAACGCTTTCTTTATCTTTTTAGATATCATTTTTATCCTAATTTATAGTTATTAAAAGAATCTTGGAGTAACCAGTCTGTATTTGGTTGAAGAAAATAAATCGAAACGAAGAAAAATTTCATGAGATCCTGAATTATAATTTCCAATTTTCTGCGTATCATAATCATAAGCATAGCCAATATTCATACCTGATGTAACCTGAAATCCAGCCATTGCACTTACTGCTGCATCCCATCTGTAAGCCGCTCCTAAAGTCAATTTCTCATTGAACAGAAAGTTTGCTGACAAATCTACTGCTAAAGGTGCACCGCTAACCATTTTTACCATTGCTGCAGGTTTAAATTTAAGATTATCATTAAGATCAAATACATAACCTCCCATTGCATAAAAATGCATTCTTTGAGAAGCAACAGATACTTTTACATCATCGTAAAACTTAGTTTCTAAAATCATTGGCACCGATAAACCTGCATACCATTTTTCTGAATGAAAATAAGCACCTGCTCCAAAATTTGGAGAGTTCTTTGTCAAAACACCACTAAGATATGGATCGTTTACATCTTGAATTTTTGCTTTAGTATAATCTATTTGTGCAAAATTTCCTGAAGCACTAATACCTAAAGATAAAAATGTATCTGCTGAAAGCTGAATCGGATAAGCATAGCTGGCTGTCACGGTAGTTTCCTTTGTAAATCCAATTTGATCATTTATTACTGACAATCCGAGGCCTTGACCATTTTCTGTAATTGGTGCTTCGATAGAAAAATTTGCTGTTTTTGGAGCTCCATCTAGTCCAACCCATTGAGTTCTGTACAACCCAAATATGCTTGGTATTGCACGAGTTCCTGTATAACCTGGATTTATAGTCATTGTATTATACATGTACTGCGTATATTGCGACTGCTGTTGCGCGGAGGTCTCCAAAATTCCTACGAACAACATAATTAATAAATATGAAATCTTTTTCATTAGTTCTAAGTTCTTTTAATTATTGATTATTGATATACAAATAACCTGTTCTCTCTTTAACTTCTTTACCAGTATTATATCTCACTATGTAGAAGTAAGTTCCTGTTGGAAGTTTATCGCCTCTCTTAATTGTAGCGCGTCCATCTGAATATCCTCTAAACATGTTATCGCTTTCATTGTAAGACTTGGCGTCATAAACTTTAACTCCCCA
Source organism: Flavobacterium tistrianum (assembly GCF_003254545.1). Lineage (GTDB taxonomy): Bacteria > Bacteroidota > Bacteroidia > Flavobacteriales > Flavobacteriaceae > Flavobacterium > Flavobacterium tistrianum. Next base: position 6,945 of record NZ_QJRH01000070.1, on the reverse strand, counting down.
TCTGTTGTAAATCTCGACTTGGTTATCTGGGAATTGGTCAATTCCTTTTATAACAAAGCTGTCATTTAAACCGTCATCGTTTGGTGAAAGCGCATTATAAATTTCTAAGTCGCTTGGCGGTGGTGGCGTTTTCTTAACCAAAGCCATTGTAAATAGCCCGTAACCGCTTACTTGCGTTGTTATCAGCTTATCATAAGACTTTGCTGTTATAGGAGCGCTAACATCCCCCCCTTCGTTTATCCATTTATTTGAAGCTGGATCCCATCGTGTAATAACCACGCTGTAATCATCACTTGGGTAGAAAAACTCCGAAGGCGTTGTACGGCTATCCATAGATAAACTCAAAATAATTTTGTTAGCACCTTTATCCTTAGTTACTTCCCAATACTCATTAGGATTAATTGTTATAATGTTTACATCTCTGCTGTCATGAGAATGTATCGTACTAGAGTTTTTGTTAAAATATTGTGTAGTGTAAACATCTCCTTTATTAGCACCTGACGCATGGTATGAAGGTCTAAAATAATTTCCTGCTCCTACTGGAAACTCAAATGCCGCAATACCATCTTTCTCCACCTGACCGTCTACAAAACTTAGATCACTAGTTAGTGTATGTCCTGCATTCTCTCTAAAAATTACTTTCCCTCCATAATCATTAGCAAGTACAACTCCTTGCTTAAATTCTGAGTTACCTCCTACAGCTATCTTACCTGACAAATGAAAAGGAACTGGAGATGATAAATTCTCGAAAAACACATTTTTTAAATTAGAAACCTGTGTTCCTTCTATAAACTGATCATCACTTCCGTAGAAATAAGTAGCACCGTTTAAATTTTCTGCATAGGTAACTAGACCATCATTTTTCCAGTTTTGAAAAATATACAGCTTTCCATCGTTTATAAAATTCCCTGCCGGTGTATTTTCATAATCCATATAAACTGCCATGATTGTATTATCGGCAATCTTAACATCTCCGTTATTTACAAACTGAGCATAGCTTGTAGATGATAAAAGGATTAAAAAACTGGCACAATGAAAAAAAGTTTTTTTATTTTTTTGATTTACAACAGACTCATCTGTTATTGGTATTCTATATAAATTAGTATTGTTTTTCATATTATATTACTTTATGAGTCCTAATTAATTAACGGGACAAAACTAGACCAATAGTAAAATATGAATGCCCCGTAAAAGCCTTACTTGTATTAAAATAAGGTCATTTTCTAAGTGAAAAAAAAACACTAAAAAACATCAACAAACTATTTATCAAAACCTTTACAAATTTTATTTTTTTAATAAATTTTATACCATCCAATTTTTAACATTTTACTTGTCTAAATGCTTTATATAGTTTTTGGATAGAATCTTGCTTTTTTAAATAAAAAAAGAGGAAGTAAAACTTCCTCTTTTTTTTTAAAAAATTATTTCCCTTAAAAGCTCAAACAACTTGATTTTTATTAAACGTAGTAAATTAGCTCTGTTTATTTTACTTGAAATAATCTATTAACTGTTTGTAAGTTACATCTTTTAAAATGACTTTTTTATTCTCATCCAGCAGATAAATCGAGGGAATATTTTCTAACCAATAATCCGTTCTAATTTTAACAAACTCAGAGTCTCCCCATAGATTAATCCAATTAGTAGGAAAATCATTTTCATTGATATATTTATTCCATTCTTTTTTATCATTGTTTACATAGATTCCTAAAACAGTGATATTCTTTACCGTCGTATTATTTAACCATTCTTTTACAATGGGCGTTACCTTCATGCATCTTGAACAATCTGGATCAAAAAAATAAAGCAATGTATATTTTGATTTTACATCTAGTAAAGAATGTTTTGCTCCATTTTTATCTTTTAACTGAAGGTCAGTTGCTACACTTCCTACTCTATTTTTTTTTATAAAAGAAATTCTAGAATTGATAATTTCTTTTCTCCATTCTGGTGTAAAACCCTGTTTTTGCTCATTTTGCAGAATGTAAATTCCTATTTCTTCATTAAAAAAATCACTTTGCTTTATTAAATACATGTTTAGCAAAGCTTCTTCGACTACTCGATAAATATCTTCATTTACAGCAGCCTTAGTTAGTAAATCTTTTATAGCTTCCTTTGTATTCGTAACATCATTTATGTGAAACAGACTCATATATTGACCTGTTTTTCCGGGCAAATAAGGAGTATTAAGCAACATGCTATCTTTAAAATCTACACCTTCCCAATAATGTTGACGAATAAATTTTATAGCATTTTGATATTCTATTTCATCTACTTTATACATTAAATGTTCTGCATTCCAAGCCATCTCCGGAATTGGCAAAGTATTATTAAAAGTGATCAACCGTTCGAGTACAGATCCTTTGTATGCATTTGCTATATGCCTACCATAGTCATATAATATTTGCTGTTCAGATATTGCTTTATTTCTTATTTTTTTTCGTTCAATACTGTCAGTTTCATTCAAAAAATCTTCTTCTAATTGATGCTGATTCCTATAAAATTTTTCTGCTTGCTTTATATATGCTGCGTATGCATTATTTTGCTCGCTATCTTTAAAAATAACATTTTCATTATTTTCAAAATACTGTATATCAATATTCTTTTTTTCTTTTTTTGAATATAAAACTGAAATAGGATTTGGTGAAATTACCTGAGGCAACATAACCATGTATAGCCCTTCGGCAACGTTCATGGTGTCTTTAAGAATAATAATTTCAGGTTTATCAACAATGGCTTTATCTAATAGTACAGGCATACCGTTTTTATAGTTATATAGCAAACAGGTATCTCCTACGTTAAGCCCTGCAGTTTGAAATGTTATACTACGTTGCGCTACTATATTTTGTATAGACAAACAAGATAAAATTAGTAAGACAGCTTTGCAAAGTTTTTTCATATTTAGATAGCGTAAAAAAAACTGCCCTCAAGAAAGCTCAAGGACAGTAAATTTAATTAATTATATTTTATTTATCACAATATAAAACACTAGAATGCAAACACTTGTATCACTTTATTTGCAGAACTTGGCACTAAGGTTGCACCACTACATGTTACTTGACCATTGTTGCAATCCATAAAGTGACCGCTAACTTCAGCGCTAGTATTAAAACCACCAAAATAGTTTGCTGAGTTAACATTTACAGGCATTATTGAACCCCAAAGCGTTTGCCGTTGAGGAGTTCCAAAAAATCCACTATTATTACCCGTATTAACTCCATTATATTTAGTAACACCTGATGTACTACTAATCGACACTCCTTTTAATTTTCCTGTAAAATTATGCCATCCGTTTGTAGTACTAGCGGTAAACCCATAACCACTATTTGGATTAAATTCAATATAGTTATTCTGGGCATTTGCATCATCAATTTTTGAAGCATTTGCTAAAGTGGAAACAACTCTAAATCTCCATTTATTATTAGCCGTTGTGGTAGCACTAGTTAAACTAGAGATTGAACCATTAGCAACAAGAATAGATCGCATTGCCAATAAAGACATTCTAAAGTTATCGTATTTGATTCCATTATCAAAATTAGTATTATTAACTGGCATATCACTAGCTAAGCTATAAGTATTAGAATTAGTTGATGCTGTTGTCATATTATAAACATTTTTAGCAGTTTGTTCAGAATAAGACCACACTAATGTCTGACCGTTGCTCATATCACACAGTGTTTTCATGACTGGCTCTGTTGCAACAGGTTTAATCCAATATTCTCCGTTTGGAGCTACACCCGCTCCTCCATTATCAGCCATTGCATCTTTACAGCTATTGGCTGGATATGTTTTAGTACTTCCTTTAGTAGCCACAATTGTAATGTATCTAACACAAGTCTCTCCTGAAGCATCAGTTAAAGTAAAAGCAATACCTTCATCATTGTTTGCCTGAGTTGGCTTTCCAGATGCTGTAAATGTAATAGTAGTTGGCGTTACTATTTGTGTTACAGTTCCCTGAGCTTTAATTGTAACACCTGCTGAAGTTGCACTAATATTATATGGCCCTGTTGAAGAAAAATCTACTGGCATAGAGATTGTTGCTGCACCTCCAGAAATCGTAGTATTGACCTTCATTGTACTAATAACTATAGGATATGGAGAATTACAAACCATAGTGGCTTGATTTGGCTGAATATTAATTTTTGATGCAGGAGTACATAATTCTGCATTTTTATTTGCTGCATCTAATATTTTAAAATTATACAACCCTGCACTTCCAGCTTCAGCTTGACCGTTTCCATACAAATTAACAGTAGTTGACCCAGTTGTGTCAAAAGATCCAACCCCACTAAAATATACGCCCTTTACCACATCAGTAGTCATTTTCCATGGTCCTGTTTTTGTAACATTAAGTGTAAGCGCCAAATAATTTGCTGATGATGCACCTTTTGTCTCAACAAAAACACCATTTACAACTGCACCTGAAGAAGAACAATCTAAAGTATAACCTGCTTTTGTACTTTGCAACGTGATTGTAAAATTACATCCCACTGCTACATTATTTTTATCGTATAGGGTAAAGGTAAGTTTTCCATCTGTTCCCCATTGTGGAGTTCCTTTAGCTGATAAAATGATACGTGCTGCTGATGCTGTAGATACATAACCAGTTCCTTCAAACCACATTCCTGTGTCAGCACCATTAGCCCCTACAACATTAGTGTGCAAAGAATAATAACCTGAGTCGGCTACATCTAATTGTAAACTCACGCCGTTAGTAACAGGATTTACAGGCTGCCCCTCTGTAAATGTTCCAACTGGTTGTGTCTCATCACAAGAAATTGTAAAATCTGCGTTATTCTCTGTTACTGGTATTGTGAAATTTGAAACATTACAAATCTCTTTACCAGATTGATCATAAACTCTGTACCCAACTGCAGCATTTACACTTGTAGGAGTACCAATTGCTGGAATTTGAATTTTTATAGGTGCTGTAGGAACTGTTGCTACAATACCAGTATATGAAAATCGTACTCCATTTACAGTTTCTGTGTAAAACGTATAAGTTCCAGCTTTAACCACTGTCGCAGTAATTTCAATATAATTATTAATACCTACCGGCACACCTTCATAATAACTTCCTTTTACACCACTAGCAGAGCAATCATAAGTAAATTTTGCTAAAGAAATCGCATCACATTCTGACCATTCTGTTCCCTTCCAAGTCTGTAAACAGCTTTCATCAGTATTAAAAACTGTCAATCCTTTATTTGCAGCACCCAAAGTTGGCTGTAAAGTTTTCATTTGATTTTCTGTAAATCTAGGTGGCATAAAACCTTTAGTGCCATTTTGTGAAAGTATTTCAAAAGTGGCATTACTATCTCCTGTTTGATTACCTCCTACTACTACTGTTTTACCTCCTTGCGCAAAAGACTGCATTAAGGTAAAAATCATTATTAAACTAAAAAGTATTTTTTTCATCATTATTTTTGATTAACATTTATGAATTAAGACATATAAATACCAGCCATATACATGACTGGATTTATAATATTAATATTACATTGTATAAGTGATTACATACCAATTTGCACCGTCAGACTGCAAAGTAATTTTTGCGCTTCCATTGGTTGCGCCTCCAGAGACACTTCCTGCTATGTATGAATACTGAGCATCGTCAGAATAGATAACCGGAGTGTTGAAATTAACAACAACTGGTACTCCATCTTTCATTGTGTTGAATTGGTTAATTACCAATATTCTTCCTTTGTTATCTTTTGCTTCAGGAAGTTTTATAGTAATATTTGCACTCAAATTTCTTGCAATGATTGTGTAATCAGTAGGTGTTACTTCATAATCAGTATTCGTTATTTGTATACTCATTACATTGTTTCTAACTGGCGCTTGCCATTGTACATTAACAACACCTTGTTCATCTTTAACTGTTGTCAATACATCACCTTCAACTGTTGATGGTACGATATCTACAGTAGCATCTGTAAATGTTGCTCCTGTACCTGTTACTGTAAGAACTTTATCTGAAGTTTTAGTAGTAATATCTTTAAGATTTATAATCGAAGTTTCTTTCTCTCCAGTATATGTTAATGTTTTACTTGTAGGATTATGTGCTAAAGTCGTTGCTGTTTCAGATGTAACAATATTTGAAAATGGTACATAGCTAATATTACCATACTCATCTTTATATACTAATGCATCATTACCTAAAGTGTCCTGTCCAGTAGTTAAAGTGGTTACAGTTTGTTCTTGCGCAATAATATTTTTAATTGCATCATAAACAATTTGTCCTTTATCTGGTCTTTCTCTGAATAAAATATTAGGAAAATTATCTGCAATATCTTGTACAATATCTATATCGGTAGTTTCACCTTTTTCATTTGTATAAGTGTGTTTACCTATACCTTGATCTACTAAAGTTGTTACTGTTTCCTGAAGTTTCGCAGGATTACCATCTTTATCTGTATAAGTCGCAATAGTATTTCCTGTAGTTACAACTGATACAAGTGACGCTACTCCATCCGCTCCGGTATCTCCTTTTGCTCCGGTTGCTCCCGTTGCGCCTTTCAAGCCCTGAATATAATCGTTCATGTCTTTTCCGTCATTTCCAGGAAGCTCTTTCCAGATTTCAAATGCTGATTTTCCGTCCGCTCCGGTGTCTCCCTTCAAGCCCTGAACATACTCGTTCATGTCCTTTCCGTCGTTTCCGGGAAGCTCTTTCCAGATTTCAAATGCTGATTTTCCGTCTGCTCCCGTGTCTCCTTTCAAGCCTGCGATATACTCGTTCATGTCCTTTCCGTCGTTGCCGGGAAGCTCTTTCCAGATTTCAAATGCTGATTTTCCGTCTGCTCCCGTGTCTCCTTTAAGACCTGCGATATATTCGTTCATGTCCTTTCCGTCGTTACCGGGAAGCTCTTTCCAGATTTCAAACGCTGATTTTCCGTCTGCTCCCGTGTCTCCTTTCAAGCCCTGAACATACTCGTTCATGTCCTTTCC